>NZ_CBCOPI010000001.1:0-5015637 GCF_965111915.1 Pseudomonas sp. Marseille-Q8238
GTGTCCGTTGAACTTTGGCAGCAGTGCGTCGAGCTGCTTCGTGACGAATTGCCGGCTCAGCAATTCAACACCTGGATTCGTCCTCTGCAGGTTGAATCCGAAGGTGACGATCTGCGGGTGTATGCGCCGAACCGTTTCGTGCTCGATTGGGTCAACGAAAAATACATGGTTCGTCTGCTTGAGCTGCTGGCTGAGCGTGCCAATGGTCTTGCGCCGTCCTTGTCGCTGCTCATAGGCAGTAAACGCAGCGCGGCTCCGCGTGCAATGACACCGCCTCCCGTAATGAACCGCCCCACCAGCACACCTTCAGCGCCAGTCAATGAGCCAGTCACCACACCGGGCTCAACCCAGGTGGCTGCCCCTGAGCCTGCTCCTTCGCGACCTGTCGAGCGCACCGTGCAGGTAGAAGGTGCGCTGAAACACACCAGTTACCTGAACCGTACCTTCACCTTCGAGAACTTCGTTGAGGGCAAGTCCAACCAGATGGCCCGTGCGGCCGCCTGGCAGGTTGCGGACAACCTCAAGCATGGTTACAACCCGCTGTTCCTCTATGGTGGCGTCGGCCTGGGCAAGACCCACCTTATGCATGCGGTGGGCAACCATCTCTTGAAGAAAAACCCGAACGCCAAAGTGGTGTACCTGCACTCCGAGCGTTTCGTGGCGGATATGGTCAAGGCGCTGCAACTGAATGCGATCAACGAGTTCAAGCGTTTCTACCGATCGGTGGATGCCTTGCTGATCGACGATATTCAGTTCTTCGCCAAGAAGGAACGTTCGCAAGAAGAGTTCTTCCATACCTTCAATGCCTTGCTCGAAGGCGGTCAGCAGGTAATTCTCACCAGCGACCGCTACCCCAAGGAAATCGAAGGCCTCGAGGAGCGACTCAAATCGCGCTTTGGCTGGGGCCTGACCGTTGCCGTCGAGCCGCCGGAGCTGGAAACGCGCGTGGCTATTCTGATGAAGAAGGCCGAGCAGACCAAAGTCGACCTGCCCCATGATGCGGCGTTCTTCATTGCCCAGCGCATTCGCTCCAACGTGCGTGAACTCGAAGGCGCGTTGAAGCGCGTTATTGCACACTCGCACTTCACCAATCAGCCGATCACCATCGAACTGATCCGCGAGTCGCTCAAGGACTTGCTGGCACTGCAAGACAAGCTGGTGAGTGTGGATAACATCCAGCGTACGGTGGCCGAATACTACAAGATCAAGATTTCCGATCTGCTCTCCAAACGCCGTTCGCGTTCGGTGGCCAGGCCGCGTCAGGTCGCCATGGCATTGTCCAAGGAACTGACCAACCACAGCCTGCCGGAAATTGGTGATGCGTTTGGCGGAAGAGACCACACCACAGTACTGCACGCCTGTCGTAAGATTGCTGAACTTAGGGAATCCGACGCGGATATCCGCGAGGACTACAAGAACCTGCTGCGCACCTTGACCACCTGATAGCAGCCCACGAGGCAAAGGGACGAGACCATGCATTTCACCATTCAACGCGAAGCCCTGTTGAAACCCCTGCAACTGGTCGCCGGCGTCGTCGAACGCCGCCAGACGCTGCCGGTACTGTCCAATGTGCTGCTGGTGGTCGAAGGCCAACAGCTGTCGCTGACAGGCACGGATCTGGAAGTCGAGCTGGTCGGCCGGGTCACCCTGGAAGATGCAGCCGAGCCGGGTGAAATTACCGTGCCGGCGCGCAAGCTGATGGATATCTGCAAGAGCCTGCCCAACGACGCCCTGATCGACATCCGTGTCGATGAGCAGAAGTTGGTGGTCAAGGCCGGCCGCAGCCGCTTCACACTGTCCACGCTGCCGGCCAATGATTTCCCGACGGTCGAGGAAGGCCCAGGT
Source organism: Pseudomonas sp. Marseille-Q8238 (assembly GCF_965111915.1). NCBI lineage: Bacteria > Pseudomonadati > Pseudomonadota > Gammaproteobacteria > Pseudomonadales > Pseudomonadaceae > Pseudomonas > Pseudomonas sp. Marseille-Q8238. Next base: position 1,846 of record NZ_CBCOPI010000001.1, read on the forward strand.
TCGCTGACCTTTACCCTGGTACAGAGCAAACTGCGCCGGCTGATCGAGCGGACCAGTTTCGCGATGGCGCAGCAGGATGTCCGCTATTACCTCAACGGCATGCTCATCGAAGTGCAGACGGGGATCCTGCGTGCCGTAGCCACTGACGGTCACCGTCTGGCGATGTGCTCCATGGAAGCGGCGATCGAGAACACCGAGAAGCATCAGGTCATCGTGCCGCGCAAAGGTATCCTCGAGCTGGCCCGTCTGCTTACCGAGCAGGACGGCGAAGTTTCCATTGTCCTGGGTCAGCATCATGTGCGTGCTACCACGGGTGAGTTCACCTTCACCTCGAAGCTGGTCGACGGCAAATTCCCCGACTACGAGCGCGTGCTGCCGCGTGGTGGCGACAAGCTGGTGATTGGTGATCGCCAGGCGCTGCGTGAAGCCTTTAGCCGCACCTCGATTCTGTCCAACGAAAAGTACCGTGGTATCCGCCTGCAATTGGCCACGGGCCAGCTGAAGATCCAGGCCAACAACCCGGAACAGGAAGAAGCCGAGGAAGAAGTGGCCGTGGACTACAACGGTGGTTCGCTGGAAATCGGTTTCAACGTCAGCTACCTGCTCGATGTGCTGGGTGTGATGACCACCGATCAAGTGCGGCTGATCCTCTCCGATTCCAACAGCAGCGCCCTGGTACAGGAAGCAGGCAATGACGACTCTTCTTACGTCGTTATGCCGATGCGTCTGTAACCTCTGAATGTCCCTCTCGCGTGTCACCGTCACCGCGGTGCGCAATCTGCACCCGGTGACGCTCTCCCCCTCCCCGCGTATCAACATCCTTCACGGCGCCAACGGCAGCGGTAAGACCAGCCTGCTGGAGGCTGTCCATCTGCTTGGCCTCGCTCGCTCGTTTCGCAGCAATCGCCTGTTACCGATGATTCAGTACGAACAGCCTGCCTGTACCGTATTTGGCCAGGTGCGTCTGGCGGATGGGCGCGATAGCAGTTTGGGGATTTCCCGTGATCGACAGGGCGAGTTGCAGATTCGTATCGATGGACAGAATGCGCGCAGCACGGCACAACTGGCTGAAGTCCTGCCGCTGCAACTGATCAATCCGGATAGCTTTCGGCTTCTGGAAGGTGCACCAAAGATTCGCCGGCAGTTCCTTGATTGGGGAGTGTTCCACGTGGAACCTCGTTTCCTGCCGGCCTGGCAGCGCCTGCAGAAGGCCCTGCGGCAACGTAACTCATGGCTACGACATGGTACACTGGACGGCGCTGTACAGGCCGCCTGGGACCGTGAATTGTGTACCGCCAGCGATGAGCTGGATGGTTACCGACGGGCCTATATACAAGCGCTGAAGCCGGTTTTCGAGCAGGTGCTGGCGGAGCTGGTGGACCTGGAAGGGTTGACCCTGAGTTATTACCGGGGCTGGGACAAGGACAAGGCGCTGAGTGATGTATTGGCGACTTCCTTGCCTAGGGACCAGCAGCTTGGGCATACGCAGGCCGGACCGCAGCGAGCGGACTTGCGTCTGCGCTTAGGCGCACATAATGCCGCGGAGATATTGTCCCGCGGTCAGCAGAAACTGGTGGTGTGCGCATTGCGCATTGCCCAAGGGCATCTGCTGAACCAGGCCAAACTTGGCCAATGCATCTATCTGGTAGACGACTTACCGTCGGAACTGGATGAACAACATCGACAGGCCTTGTGCCGGCTGCTCGAAGAGTTGCAGTGTCAGGTGTTTATCACCTGTGTCGATCACGAATTATTGCGGGATGGCTGGCGCACGGATACGCCAGTTGCGATGTTCCACGTGGAACATGGCTGCATCACCCAGACCCACGACCACCGGGAGTGAAGGCATGAGCGAAAACCAAACGTACGACTCCAACAGTATTAAGGTCCTCAAGGGCCTGGATGCCGTACGCAAGCGACCAGGCATGTACATCGGTGATACCGACGATGGCAGCGGTCTGCACCACATGGTCTTCGAGGTGGTCGATAACTCGATTGACGAAGCGCTGGCCGGTTATTGCAGCGATATCAGCATCACCATCCACCCGGATGAGTCGATCACCGTGCGCGACAACGGCCGCGGCATCCCGGTCGACATCCACAAGGAGGAAGGCGTCTCCGCTGCAGAGGTCATCATGACCGTGCTGCACGCCGGCGGTAAGTTCGATGACAACAGCTACAAGGTATCCGGCGGCCTGCACGGCGTGGGTGTCTCGGTGGTCAACGCCTTGTCCAAAGAGCTGATTCTGACCATCCGCCGTAGCGGCAAGATCTGGGAGCAGACCTATGTGCACGGCGTTCCACAGGCGCCTCTGGCACCTGTCGGTGACAGTGAAGATTCCGGTACACAGATCCACTTCAAGCCATCCGACGAAACCTTCCGCAATATCCACTTCAGCTGGGACATCCTGGCCAAGCGGTTGCGTGAGCTGTCCTTCCTCAACTCCGGCGTTGGCATCCTGCTGAAGGACGAGCGCAGCGGCAAGGAAGAGCTGTTCAAGTACGAAGGTGGCCTCAAGGCTTTCGTTGAATACCTGAATACCAACAAGACCATCGTCAACCAGGTCTTCCACTTCAACATCCAGCGTGAAGAAGACGGCGTGGGTGTGGAAGTGGCGTTGCAGTGGAACGACAGTTTCAACGAGAACCTGTTGTGCTTCACCAACAACATCCCGCAGCGCGATGGTGGTACTCACCTGGCAGGCTTCCGCTCTGCCCTCACCCGCCACCTGAACAACTACATCGAAGCCGAAGGTCTGGCCAAGAAGCACAAGATCGCCACCACCGGTGACGATGCTCGGGAAGGACTGACGGCGATCATTTCGGTCAAGGTTCCAGACCCGAAATTCAGCTCGCAGACCAAGGACAAGCTGGTTTCCTCCGAGGTGAAAACTGCGGTCGAACAGGAAATGGGCAAGCACTTCGCCGACTTCCTGCTGGAAAACCCCAACGAAGCCAAGGCCGTGGTCGGCAAGATGATCGACGCTGCCCGTGCCCGAGAAGCTGCGCGCAAGGCCCGCGAGATGACGCGTCGCAAAGGTGCCCTGGATATCGCCGGCCTGCCAGGCAAACTGGCTGATTGCCAGGAGAAAGACCCAGCGCTTTCCGAACTCTATATCGTGGAAGGGGACTCCGCGGGCGGCTCTGCGAAGCAGGGGCGTAACCGCAGGACCCAAGCGATCCTGCCGCTCAAGGGCAAGATCCTCAACGTCGAGAAGGCGCGCTTCGACAAGATGCTCTCTTCCCAGGAAGTCGGTACGCTGATCACCGCGCTGGGGTGTGGCATCGGTCGCGAGGAATACAACATCGAGAAGTTGCGTTACCACAACATCATCATCATGACCGATGCCGACGTTGACGGTTCGCACATCCGTACCCTGTTGCTGACCTTCTTCTTCCGGCAATTGCCTGAGCTGATCGAGCGCGGCTACATCTACATCGCCCAACCGCCGTTGTACAAGGTGAAGAAAGGCAAGCAGGAGCAATACATCAAGGACGACGAGGCCATGGACGAGTACATGACCCAGTCCGCCCTCGAGGATGCCAGCCTGCACGTCAACGACAACGCTCCGGGTATCTCCGGTGAGGCGCTGGAACGTCTGGTCAATGATTACCGTGGCGTGATGAAAACGCTCGGTCGCCTGTCCCGTGTCTATCCGCAGGACATCACCGAGCATTTCGTCTACCTGCCACGGGTTTCCGTCGAACAACTCGCTGACCAGGCGGCGATGCAAACCTGGCTGGACGGCTTGCAGGCTCGCCTGAAGGATGTGGAGAAATCCGGTCAGACCTACCAGGCCAGCCTGCGTGAAGACCGCGAGCGCCACCTGTGGCTGCCAGAGGTGGAAATCATGGCGCATGGCCTGTCCAGCTACATCACCTTCAACCGTGATTTCTTCGCCAGTAATGATTACCGCACGGTAACTACGCTTGGCGAACAGCTGAACAGCCTGCTGGAAGATGGTGCCTACGTGCAGCGTGGCGAGCGCAAGAAAGTGGTCACCACTTTCAAGGACGCGCTGAACTGGCTGATGACCGAAAGCACCAAGCGCCATAGCATCCAGCGCTATAAAGGTCTGGGCGAGATGAACCCGGAGCAGTTGTGGGAAACCACCATGGACCCGGCTGTGCGTCGCATGCTCAAGGTGACGATCGAAGACGCCATTGGTGCGGACCAGATCTTCAATACCCTGATGGGCGATGCGGTAGAGCCGCGCCGTGACTTCATCGAAAGCAATGCCCTGGCAGTGTCGAACCTGGACTTCTGAGTCCATTCACCCTGCAATCATGAAAAACCCGGCCTAGCGCCGGGTTTTTTATTGGAATATCAAAAGCTTATTGAGTGGCTCTTGAATGCGCGCTGGGAATGCCTTGGTGTGAGCCAGTATCCAGCTTGGCGAAATGGTACGTGGATAGGCATTACTGACGTTTTATCGGCCTTGGGAGTTCTTTACTATCATACTGACACCATGGTGCTGACCTCATTCAGCTACCGTTCCTTCCCAGCCAGGTCATCATGATCGCCGCACACACGCCAACCCTCTTCGCTTCCGTTGCCCTGGTGGCAACCACCATGGCGATCTGTCTGATCGTCGCTGGGCAACTCAAGCTTCGCGATGGATTGTTCACCACAGGCTGTGGGCTGTTCGCTCATTCCTTCGCTTATGTCTGCTACACCCTGTATGGCCATGCTCCGCTCTGGTTGACCTACGGCGTGGGTAATTCGCTGCTCTCGGTGGCCCTGGCGTTCTATACGATCAGCATTTTCCGCATCCGGGGTCTTCGCACTCCCTGGCTATTTATCTCCAGCCTGCCCCTGCTCATGGTGGTGCTGATGGTGGTGCTGATCGACACACGTGAGCCGAGGATGCTGGCTTCCTCCTCGGTGCTGAGCGTGCAGTGCCTGTTGATCATGATCTGGGCCTACCGCAATGCGCAGTCAGGTGGGCGTGCTCACGGTCTGTTGATCGTCGGGGCCTGTATCAGCCTGGTTGGCTTGCTGATGCGCGTAGTCTCGATCCTGGCGGGCGTGGCGCAGGACATGCAATACGACGTCAGCAACCTCAAACAGACCATTTCCGTGGCCATTGGTACGGCCACCGTGATGATGTTTTCCCTGGGGCTGGTCCTGCTCTCCAAGGAGCGCAGCGAGTCGAAGCTGCATCATATGGCCCTGCGTGATGCGCTGACCGGCATGCTCAATCGTCGGGCGATTCTGGAGCGTCTTTCCGCCGAGTTGGAACGCGCCCGTCGGGCGGGCAGCTCACTGGCAATCGCCATGATCGATATCGATCACTTCAAGCAGATCAATGACCGCTATGGCCATTTGGCAGGTGATGAAGTGCTCTGCCACTGTGTCCGTCACCTGTCCCAACGGTTGCGTGCATCCGACAGCATTGGTCGCTATGGCGGTGAGGAGTTCCTGCTGTTGCTGTCGGATACCACGGCCGAGAATGCGATGGCCGTGGTCGATGAACTGCGTCGCTCCATGGCCGAGACGCCGGCCCAGTTCGGTAACCTGCAGATTCCCCTCAGCTTCAGTGCGGGGTTGTGGTGTGCGGTACCGGGGCCCGCGGATACGTCGGATAGCCTGATCGGCAAGGCGGATGTGGCGCTGTATGAGGCCAAGCTGGAGGGGCGCAATACCTTGCGCCTGTTGGCGGCGTATCCCGGCGTGATCGATCCCTTCCTGGCAGACGAACTCAAAGAGATCGGCTGAGTTGCCGACAGCCCAACTCACCTGCCCGTGGGGCAGGCTGGTCGCTGCGGTTCTTGCTGGTCACCGACAAGGATGGTGGCAAAGCGCATGACCCCGGCTTCGGCGTTGCTCATCTGCGCTAATAGCTGTGTTTTTTGCAGGTCCCAGACATGAGTAATGCCGTCTTCGGCACGCTCACCATCGGCGCGTTCAGCGGCTTGTTCATAAGGGCTGAGCAGCCAACTGTTTGGGTACTGCTTGCGCAGGTGCAGCGGTACCGAACTGACCGTAGTACCTGGCGGGTAGCGCCAGCCACCCAGCTGCAGGGAGCACACCAATTCGGCATTGTCGAAACTGTGCAGCTGCCGCTGCTGATCCAGGCGCAGGCTGAGACCGGATAGTGCAATGCCATTCAGCGTTATTACCTGCTGGTCGGGGATAGCCAGCTGCCAGCGATCATTGTCGCGAAAGCCGTTGGTGTAGAGGGTCCCATCGCTGGCCAGCAACTCGGTACCGGCCGGCAGGGCGATGCCGGCGACACTGTTACCGGCGCTCAGTGAACATGTTCTGAAGCGAATGTCGTTCTCTTCACTGACATCGAATTCGACCGGGGCGCTGATATCGCACTGCCAGCCTTCAATGGCGGCTTGCCCTTCCCCACTGAGCTTCAGGCTGGTGGTACGCAGCGGTGATTCGTCGTAGGGCACGCCTTCCTGGTGGAGGACTTGCAACCAGCGATTGAGGCGCAAGGTCGCAATACCCTGGATGAGCACCGGTTGAGGGAATTCGGCGCTGGTGAAGGTTTCCGGCTGGTGTTCCCGTTGCAGCGTCAGCCGGGTACCGGCAGGCATCTCGATGCCATAGAGCGTAGTAGGTGCCTCCAGCGTGCTGCGCAGCGCTGCCTGGCGTCGTTCGCTCTCCTGGTGGATCTGCTGCACCCCGTGCTGAAAAACGATCTGGAACGCCGTCAGGGGCACGAGAACCAGCATCAGCAGCAAACTGATCAGCCAGTGCCGACGCAGGCTCGCCCGCGCGCCGCGACTCGCGAGCAGCGCCAGCAACCAGCCGCCCAATAGCAGGGCGGCAAGGAAGGAGATCAATAGCAGCAGGTAGAACGAGGCGCTCGGAAGGGCGACTGGAATCATGTGGGCTGGCTCTCGTTACTGGCAGGCTTCAGGTCCACCAGTAACGCACTACGTGGAAGAAGATCGGCGCGGCGAAGCACACCGAGTCCAGGCGATCGAGCATGCCGCCGTGGCCTTCGATCATGTGGCCCCAGTCCTTCACGCCACGGTCGCGCTTGATCGCCGACATCACCAGGCCGCCGGCGAAACCGAGCAGGTTGACCATCAGGGCGATCATTGCCGCCTGCCAGAAGCTGAACGGCGTGATCCAGCACAGCAGCGCACCGATCAGCGTGGCCAGGGCAACGCCACCGACGAAGCCTTCCACGGTCTTCGACGGGGACAGCAGCGGTGCGATCTTGTGTTTGCCGAAGAGCTTGCCGCAGACGTACTGCAGTACATCGGAAAGCTGCACGACGATCACCAGCCAGGCGATCAACAGCAGGTTGCGTCCTTCGTAGCCGGCAATATCCAGGGTCAGCAGCGCTGGCACGGCGGAGATGCAGTACACCGCGATCATCAGCCCCCACTGCACCTTCGACGCACGTTCGAGGAAGCGTGTGGTATCGCCGCCCAGTGAGGCGAGGATCGGCAACAGCAAGAACAGATAGACCGGGATGAAGATGGTGAACATGCCGTACCAGTCGATACCGATCAGCAGGTACTGCACCGGCAGGGCGAAGTAGAAGGCGGCCACCAGCGCGGGATAATCGCTGCGCCGCGTCGGCGTCAGGGTCATGAATTCGCGCAGGGCGTAGAAGGAAACGCAGTAGAACAGCACGATCACGCCATTCTTGCCGAACATGAAGGCGATGCCGATGACCAGCACCATCACCCACCAGGCATTGATCCGTGCGTTGAGGTTGTCGATGACCGAGTTGGGCGTGTCACCCGAACGACGTTTGAGCACATAGCCGATCAGCGACGCCAGCAGCAGGATGGCACCGATACCGACGAACAGCAGCAGGGTATTGCGATCCATCTCAGGCCTCCTCGGGCGCCAGGTGCAACAGGGCGTTGCGCGCGCGTTCGAGGAACGCGGTCTTGTCTTCGTCGGGCAGGCGTTCCAGTGGCGCACCGAAACTCAGGGTGCACAGCAGTGGCAATGGCAGCGCCCTGCCCTTGGGCATGACCCGGTTGAGGTTGGCGATCCACACCGGGATCAGCTCCACCTGCGGCGCAGCGTTGGCCAGGTGAAAGATGCCGCTCTTGAACGGCAGCAGCGGTTCGTCGCCAAGGTTGCGCGTGCCTTCGGGGAAGATGATCAGCGAGTCGCCCTGCTCCAGCGCATCGAGCATTGGTTGCAGCGGGTTGTGCTCGGGGTTGCTGCGGTCCCGGTCGACCAGCACGCCGTTGAACACATCGTTGATCACGAAGCTGCGCAGCCCGCCCTTTTGCCAGTAATCGGCACCGGCAACCGGGCGGGTCTGGCGCCGCAGCTCCATCGGCAGCGAGGCCCACAACAGTACGAAGTCACCGTGGCTGCTGTGGTTGGCGTAGTACAGGCGCTGTACCGGCTTGGGCGTAGAGCCCAGCCAGAGCGCACGTGCCCCGGTGAGCAGGCGTGCCCCCGAGGTGATGGCAAAGGCAGTCAATGAAGCGAGCATGGACAACTCCTATCCAGCGAAGGAAAACCAAGGTACGACGAGGATCATGATCAGGGCCAGGAACAGTTGGACGCCCAGCCACAGGGCCTGCAGACGCAACAGGCGCCAGGCACCAAGAATGCGCGCATCCCAGGGGCGGGCAGCTTGAGCGGCAGGCTGCAAATGGAGCTCGACCAAGGCCGCATCCAGCTCGGCGAGGCGCGCTTGTCGCTGCGTCGGGTCGGCGGCCAAAGTCGCGAACAGCTCGGCATCCAGGGCCACGCGAATCGCCCAGTACTTCTGCACCAGGCCGAGCAGGATCAGCAGGACGCAGGGCAGCGCCATGAGCAGGTTGCCGCGTCCGATCAACAGCGGTAGCAGGCCGCCGGCCAGACCCAGCAGGGTCAGTCCGGTGGACAGTTGGTCGAGTTGGCGGCCACGGCGCAGCAGGCTGGCGATCAGCAGCAGGGACATCTCAGAGGCCATGAGCCACCTCCTGCGCGATGGGTGCCTGTGCCGGCAACTGCCGCAGTGCTGCCAGGACCTGCTGGTGGGCATCACTCAGGACGATCTGCGGGCGAGCCTGACGGATGCGCTGCAGAACATCGTCAACATCCTTGCCACCGCTGTACAGCAACAGCCAGGCAGCAACGGCGCAGGCACTGCGCGAGTAGCCGAGCGCGCAGCAGACCAGCAACGGCCCCTGTTGGCGCAGCGCCTCGATGGCGGCGGCGGCCTGCAGGCAGTCATCCACCGTGGGCGTGGTCAGGTCCAGCACGGGAATGCTGCGGTAGGCCTTGCCCTGGGTGTTCAGCGGCAACTCGGCACACAGGTCGACGACAGCGGCGAAGCCCTGCAACTGCTTGGCGTCCGGCAGGCGGCCCAGCCAGATACCAGGCACGATCTCGCTGGGGGCAGGCTGACGCCGTGTCCACAGTCGCGAGTTGAGCCAGGCGCCGAGCAGATAGGGCGCGAACAACCAGTTGGCGGCCTGGGTCAGGCGGCCGTTGGCCTGCTTCTGGAAGCCTTCGGCGCCGACCAGTGCGTAGTTCAAGGCCACCAGCAGCAACGCCACGGCGGGCCACAGCAGCCACAAGGCAATGCCCGCGACATTTGCGGCGATGGCAACGCACAGGGCCGCGCCAAAGGCGTAGCGCAGGGCCAGACGCCAGCGCTTGGCCATCTTCGCCGGACGTGCTGCCAGCAACGGGCTATGTCCCTCGATGGGCCATAGCCACACGCACAGCCAGCCGGCCAGTATGCCGGTGGGCACGTCGATGAAGTGGTGCTGCCAGGTGGTCAGTACCGACACCCCGATCAGCGCCATCCAGCCGTGCAGCAGGCCGCGCAACCACGGGCCGTGGGTGTGGCGGGCGAACATCACCCAGATCACCACCAGCAGGGCGATATGCAGCGACGGCGCCTGATTGAAGGGTTTGTCGAAGCCCATCAGCACATCGAACATCAGGCCGAAGGTACCCTCCAGGGCGGGGCGTTCGAAGGTGAAGCGCAACGGCCATAGGAGGAAGCAGGCAACGCACAGCAGTTGCGTGCTGAGCAGGCGCAGGGCGTGGCGGTCCATTTCGCGGCGGCTGACGGGCAGCAGGAAAGACAGGCCGTAGAGCAGGTCGATCGACCAATAGGGCACGATGGTCCAGGCCCATAGCGGTGTCTGGCTTTCCCAGGCGAACACCAGGCTGCCGACATCGTCGCGCTGGGCCGTCAGCCAGTTGGCAAAGCCATAACTGGCGAAGAACAACGGACCCAGTACTAGCAGCCAGAGTACGCCCCGCTTCCACAACCCGGTTTCTCGCGCAGTGGAAACGGCGTTCATCAGGACACCCGCTGCGCCAGGGAGACGCTGAAGATGCCCCATTCGTCGATACGCTGGGTGACCTTGCGAAAGCCGGCGGCCTCTACCAGTTGGTCCATCTCCGCCTGGCTGCGGCGGCGCATGACCCAGGGCTGGCCGTCGCGGTGGCTGGTCAGGGCGCGGGCGATCAGTTCCAGCTGCGGGTGCCACGGCTGCCCGGTGTAGACCAGATAGCCGCCCTCCTCGACTGCCGCGGCCAGGCCGGCCAGCGAATCACCAACCATCTGGTTGCTGCCGAACAGTTCATACAGCCCGGACACCACCGCGAGTGTCGGCCTCGGCTCCAGGGCTGCCAGATCAGCCTTGTCGAAGGCGTCGCCTTTGACGAAGCGCGCAATCTCGCCCAAGCCCTTATGTTCGATCAGCGCGGCACCATCGCGCACGTTGATGTCGCTGTAGTCGCGCAGCAGGATCGAGTCCGGCTTGTGCTCCAGTCCTTCCAGGGATTCGAGAATGTAGCGGCCATGGCCGGCAGCGATATCGACGATGCGCACGCCCTTGCCCTGCTCGCGCAGCAGGCCCATGGCCAGGCGCAGCAGCTCTTCGGCATGTACCTTGCGCTGGCGAATGCCACGCCAGCCGATGGACTTGAGGTAGTTCTGGTCGATCAGCCGACCCAGCGCGGATTTACCGCTTGGCGTGTTGCGGTAGACATAGTCCAGGGTGCTGCCGGAATCGAAGCCGGTGTCGAAGCCCAGTTTGACCCCGTCGGACAGCGTGCTGCCGAGCTTGAGGCTGGCACGGGTGCTGCGCCAGTATAGGTCGCCCAGCGAGTTCTTCGGCAGCGGTGCCGACAGCTCCTCGGATTCGGCGCAGGTCAGGCCCAGGCGGTCGGCATCCAGCAGTGAAGGGCGGCTTACCGGCTCCTCGAAATTGCGCAGGATGAAGCGGCGGGCACGCACCAGGGCATGGGCGCGATCGCGCTCACCGAGGGTGTCGTGAAAGAAACCCGGGAGGATGTGCTTTTCCTTGCGCAGGCTGCCCAGGCGCTCGAAGAACTGCTCCTGCGGTTTGCGGTGGACGACGAAGTCGGCACCGGAAATCAGTAGTTGGGTCGGGATCTGGATCGCCTGGGCATCGGCCACCACGCGATCGGCGGCTTCGTACAGGCCGAGCAGCATGTTCACCGAGATCGGCCGGGTGATCAGCGGGTCGTTCTCGAACGAGGCGATGCGCTCGGGGTCGTGGCTGAGGAACTTGGCTTTCACGTAGCTGTTGACGAAGAAGTTGCCGCGCCAGGCGCGCATCAGCTTCAGGCCGGGGCGGGCGAAGGGCACGTAGAGCTTGACCTTGAACGCTGGCGAGGCGAGTACCAGGGCGCGGATCTTCGGGGCGTAGTCATGCGCCCAGGTCGACACCACCACGGCACCGACGCTCTGCGCCAGCACGGCCATGTCTTCGATGGCGGTGCCATGTTTGGCGGCGATATGGTCGATGAAGGTCTGCACGTCGCGCACGCTGGTGGCGAAGCTCGGACTGTCGCCACGTGCGCCAGGCGACAGGCCATGGCCGCGGGCATCCCAGGCGTAGAAATCGAAATCGGGCAGGTCCAGTTCGTCGACCAGATGGGCCATGCGCCCACCGTGTTCGTGACCCCGGTGGAACATCACCACAGCCCGGCGCGCTGCCGCGTTGTCGGTGCTCGTGGCTGGCCAGTGGCGGTAGAGCAGCTCAACGCCATCGTGGGTGGTGAAGATGTGGTTCTGAACGTCGCGCATCGAAATATCCTTATTCCGGCTGGTTGGACGGTGCGACTTCGGCCAGGCCTTGGCGCACTCGGTTGAACAGGGTGTACAGCAGCAGCGCCAGGATGATGCCCAGTGCCACGTTTATCCAAGACGCTGCGAGCAGCCCGCACGCCACACCGGCGCCCAGTACGCCGAAGCAGAAAGCGCGGTCGCTCTTGCCCATGGGGCCGTCATAGCGCCGCGAAGCGCCGACCATCGGGCCGAGCACGCCGGTGTATTCGCTGATCACGGCGAACAGCACCACCAGGATCACCAGCAACGGCGACACGCCAGGCAGCAGGGCAAACGGCAGGTACAGGGCGCTGTCGGCGATCACGTCGCAGAGTTCATTGAGGTAGGCCCCCAGCTTCGACTGTTGGCCGAATTCACGGGCGAGCATGCCGTCGACTGCGTTCAGGGCCATGCGCAGGATCATCCACAGCGGGATCAGGGCGAACAGCCAGACCTGGCCGATACACAGTGCCAGCAGTGCGCCGATCAGCACCGAAACGATACCGGCGAACAGAGTGACCTGGTTGGCGGTGACGCCGCGCGCATGCAGGCGAGTGACGCCAGGGCGCAGCAGATTCTGGAAGCGGGGTTTCAGCTGATAGATCGACAGCATGGGGCGGAAGTCCTTGTCTGGTAGGCCTCGACAGAGGCGTAGCTTAATCCCTTTACAGGCGTGTTCGGCGTGCGTAACCCGCATTTGCAGGTTGTCGCGGAAAAACTTATGCCCGTTTGGTCAGCTTCGAGAGGCTTGATATATATCCATATATATCAAGCAATTACCGGTATCCGTGAGCAGTTTTAGACATTTAGTACACAGCTTGTCCACAGGCGCCTCAAACAGCGCTTGCGCTATCTGGTGGGCAGGGGTGGGGCGCAACGCCACTGATCTGCTGCTGGGTTTCGCTGACCCAGGCAAAGGCCCGCTCATTGAGTTCGGCAATGGCTCGTGGCCCCGCGCCTTCGGCGTGCATCACCGGGCCGATGACGACCTGGATGGTGCCTGGGTACTTCGCCCAGCCCTGTTTCGGCCAGAATTCGCCCGCGTTGTGGGCAATCGGCAGTACCGGCAGGCCGGCATTCACCGCCAGGGCCGCACCGCCGCGGGAGAACTTGCCGATCTGGCCTGGCGGAATCCGCGTGCCTTCGGGGAACACCAGTACCCAGGCGCCCTGCTTGATCCGCTCGTTGCCCTGCTTGGCCAGTTGCTTGAGCGCGGCCTTGGGGTTGCTGCGGTCGATGGCGATCGGGCGCAGCATGGCCATGGCCCAACCGAAGAACGGCACGAACAGCAGCTCACGCTTGACCACCTGGCTGAGGGGTTCGAAGAAGGCGGAGAGGAAGAAGGTTTCCCAGGTGCTCTGGTGCTTGGCCAGGATTACGCAGGGTGTTTCCGGAATGTTTTCCAGGCCACGGACTTCATAGCGGATGCCGACCACTACCTTGGCCAGCCAGGTGGCGCTGGCGCACCAGGCCTGGACAACCAGGCGATAGCGCGCACGGAATGGCAGCAGGGGCGCGATGAACACGCAGAGGATGCACCAGAAGAGCGAGCTGGAGGACAGCAGCAGGTAGAAGAGGAAGGTTCTGAGGGCCTGCACTGTCGTCATGGGACTCGGTTTCTCTAAAGAAGAAGCTGATCGGCGATGGCCGCCAGATCATCGAATATCAAGGTTCCCGCTGGCAATGGTTTGGCCAGGGTCCGTTCACCCTTGCCGGTTTTCACCAACACGGGCTGACAGTCGACGGCCTGGGCGGCCGCCAGGTCACCGCTACTGTCGCCAACGAACCAGATACCCGTGAGATTCGTGTGATAGTGCGCAGCGATTTGCCGGAGCATGCCCGGTTTCGGTTTGCGACACTCGCAGCCGTCATCGGGGCCATGTGGACAGTGCACGATCAGACCGAGTTCACCGCCCTGCTCCGTCACCAGCTGACGCAGCCGGGCGTGCATCGCCTCCAGGGTGGCGAGGTTGTAATAGCCGCGCGCCAGACCCGATTGGTTGGTAGCCACGGCCACGGTCCAGCCGGCCTTGCTCAGGCGAGCGATGGCAGCGATGGCGCCGGGAATGGGGATCCATTCATCCAGCGTCTTGATGTAGTCGTCGGAGTCCTGATTGATGACGCCGTCGCGGTCGAGAATCAGCAGTTTCATTGAGGCCGTTTCAGGTAGTGGGTAGGAGCGAGCCCTGCGCGCGAACCAGGCCCGCAAGAGCTTCGCGAGCAAGGCTCGCTCCTACCGGTTCGCCATCAGCCGAGTACCGAGATATCGGCCACGCCAAGGAACAGGCCACGCAGGCGCGCCAGCAGCGCATAGCGGTTGGCGCGCACGCTGGCGTCGTCGGCATTGACCAGCACGGCCTCGAAGAAGGCATCCACCGGCTCACGCAGGCTGGCCAGGTGCTCCAGGGCTTCGCGGTAGCGACGTTCGGCGGCCAGCGGTTGCACGGCGTGGTCGGCCTGCTGGATCGCCGCGTACAGGGCGAACTCGCTGGGGTTGTCGAAATAGTGCGCCTCGACAGTGGCCGGCACTGCACCTTCGAACTTGCCGAGCAGGTTGGACACACGCTTGTTGGCGGCAGCCAGGGCGGCGGCGTCCGGCAGGTTGCGGAATACCTGCACCGCCTGCACGCGCTGGTCGAAGTCCAGCGGCGAGCCAGGGTTCAGGGCACGTACGGCCTGGTACACGGCCACGTCCACGCCTTCGTCCTCGTAGCGCGCACGCAGGCGGTCGAAGATGAAGTCCTGTACCTGCGGCGCCAGGCCAGCGGCCTTGACCTTGTCGCCGAACAGCTCGATGGCGAAGGCGATGGCGGCGCTGAGGTCGAGGTCCAGGTCCTTCTCGATGAGGATGCGCAGCACGCCGAGCGCGGCACGGCGCAAGGCGTACGGGTCCTTGGAGCCGGTAGGCAGCATGCCGATGCCGAAGATGCCGACCAGGGTGTCGAGCTTGTCGGCCACGGCCACGGCGGCGCCGGTCAGGGTCAGCGGCAGCTCGGCACCAGCGCCGCGCGGCATGTACTGCTCGTTCAGCGCGCGGGCGACGTCGTTCGGCTCGCCGTCATTGAGGGCGTAGTAATAGCCGGCGATGCCCTGCATCTCGGGGAACTCGCCGACCATTTCGGTGGCCAGGTCGCATTTGCACAGCAGGCCGGCGCGGGCGGCGCGCGTGGCGTCGCCGCCGATGCGCTCGGCAATGAACGCGGCCAGCCTGGAGATGCGCTCGGCCTTGTCGAACACGGTGCCGAGCTGGGCCTGGAACACCACGTTCTGCAGGCGCTGGTTGAAGCTTTCCAGCTTCTGCTTCTTGTCCTGCTTGAAGAAGAACTCGGCGTCGGTCAGGCGTGGGCGCACGACCTTCTCGTTGCCGGCGACGATCTGCGCCGGGTCCTTCGATTCGATGTTGGCCACGGTGATGAAGCGCGGCAGCAGCTTGCCGTTGCCGTCGAGCAGGCAAAAGTACTTCTGGTTGTCCTGCATGGTGGTGATCAGCGCTTCCTGCGGCACTTCGAGGAAGCGTTCCTCGAAGGAGCAGACCAGCGGCACCGGCCATTCGACCAGCGCGCTGACTTCATCCAGCAACGCCGGCGGCACGATGGCGCTGCCCTGCTCGGCCGCCGCCAGTTCGGCGACGCGGGTATCGATCAGGCGGCGGCGTTCGGCGAAGTCGGCGATCACGTAGGCACCGCGCAGGTCTTCGGAATAGCTGGCCGGGCTGCTGATGTGCACGTCGCGGTTGGCATGGAAGCGGTGGCCACGGGAGACGCGACCGGCCTTCTGCGCGAGGATCTCGCAGTCGATCACACTGTCGCCAAAGAGCATCACCAGCCACTGACTCGGGCGGACGAACTCGGTCTTGCGCGCGCCCCAGCGCATGCGCTTGGGAATCGGCAGGTCGTTCAGCGAGGCCTCGACGATACCCGGCAACAGGCTGGCGGCTGGTTGGCCGGCGATGGACTGGCTGAACTTCAGTTTCGGACCGCTGCGGTCGATCTGGCTCAGCTCGACGCCGCATTTCTTGGCGAAGCCGAGGGCGGCCTGGGTCGGGTTGCCGTCGGCATCGAATGCCGCCTGCACGGGCGGGCCGTCGAGGTTGACGGTGCGGTCCGGCTGTTGCGCGGCGAGCTGGTCGACACGTACCGCCAGGCGGCGCGGCGCGGCATAGACGTGTGCCTTGGCATAGCTCAGGCCAGCAGCCTTGAGGCCTTTCTCGATGCCGGCGAGGAAGGCGTCGCCCAGGCTCTTCAGCGCTTTCGGTGGCAGCTCTTCGGTGCCCAGTTCAACCAGAAAATCCTGAGCGCTCATTATTCGGCCTCCTTCAGCTGAGCCAGTACTTCATCACGCAGTTCCGCAGTGGCCATCGGGAAGCCGAGTTTGGCGCGGGCCAGCAGGTAGCTCTGGGCGATGCTGCGCGACAGCGTGCGCACGCGCAGGATGTACTGCTGGCGCGCGGTCACCGAGATGGCGCGGCGGGCGTCGAGCAGGTTGAAGCTGTGCGAGGCCTTGATCACCATTTCATAGGCGGGCAGCGGCAGCTTCAGCTCCATCAGGCGGTTGGCCTCGGACTCGTAGAAGTCGAACAGGTCGAACAGCTTGTCGACGTTGGCGTGCTCGAAGTTGAAGGTGGACTGCTCCACTTCGTTCTGGTGGAACACGTCGCCGTAGGTGACCTTGCCGAACGGGCCATCGGAGTAGACCAGGTCATACACCGAGTCGACGCCCTGCAGGTACATGGCCAGGCGCTCGAGGCCGTAGGTGATCTCGCCGGTGACCGGGTAGCACTCGACGCCACCGACCTGCTGGAAGTAGGTGAACTGGGTGACTTCCATGCCGTTGAGCCAGACTTCCCAGCCCAGGCCCCAGGCGCCGAGGGTCGGCGATTCCCAGTTGTCCTCGACGAAGCGGATGTCGTGCACCAGGGTGTCGACGCCGATGCGGCGCAGCGACTCCAGGTACAGGTCCTGGATGTTGTCCGGGTTCGGCTTGAGCACCACCTGGAACTGGTAGTAGTGCTGCAGGCGGTTGGGGTTCTCGCCGTAGCGGCCGTCGGCCGGGCGGCGCGAAGGCTGCACGTAGGCGGCGTTCCAGGTTTCCGGGCCGATGGCGCGCAGGAACGTGGCGGTGTGGAAGGTACCTGCACCCATTTCCATGTCGTAGGGCTGCAGGATCACGCAACCCTGTTCGGCCCAGTAGCTTTGCAGGGCAAGGATCAGACCTTGGAAGGTGCTTACGTCGGGCGTTGTCTGGCTCACGAATTTCACCGGTATCGAGGCGTTGGCATAAAGCCGCGCAGTATACCCGAAGCGCGCTTGCGCTTGAGTCCGGCGCAGCGTGTGCGGCAGGCCTGTGGTCAGGAAGATGCGAACTGCACTGCCCGGCAATTGCGCGAGGAGGCGGACATCCATTATTGTTGAGAACAATTATCATATCTAATGGCGTCTGGTGTTGATGGACAGCGAGCAGGTTTTCGAGCGCGATGTGGAACGGCTTTATCTCGCTCACCATGGGTGGTTGAAAAGCTGGCTGCGCAAGCGCCTGAGCGATGCGGCCGATGCCGAGGATCTGGCCCAGGACACCTTCGTACGCATCATCCGTTCGCGCCGCGCGGTGCATGACCTGCGCCAGCCGCTGGCCTACCTGGCGACCATTGCCAACAGCCTGCTGATCAACCGCTGGCGCCGCCAGGCCGTGGAGCGCGCCTACCTCGAGGCACTGGCCGCCAGGCCCGAAGCGCTGGAGCCCTCCCCCGAGGATCGCCTGCTGCTGATCGATATGCTGGTGGAAATCGATGAGCTGCTGCATGGACTGTCGGCCCGGGAGCGCGAAATTTTCTTCCTTTCGCAGCTGGACGGCTTCACCTATCCGCAGATCGCCAGCCAGTTGGGCCTTAGCGTCAATCAGGTGCAGAAGTCCATGAGCAAGGCATTCGCCCTCTGCTACGCCAGTCGTTTCGAGTGAGCAGCATGACGCTCAACCACGGCGAAAAGCCGATTGCCGCTGCGATCAGGGACCAGGCCATTGCCTGGTTCACCCTGGCGCAATCGGGCTGCATGAGCGCTGCCGAACAACGCCATCTCGAACACTGGCGGCAGGCCGACAACGAACACGAACGGGCTTGGCAGCGCCTGGCGAGCATTCCTGCAAGCCTCAGTCAACGCGCCGACCTGCTGGCCGATCCGCTGTTGCGCCAGGTCGCGCGACAGAGCCACTACAGTGACCTCGACCGGCGCAAGGCGCTGAAGGTGCTGGTCGGTTTTGGCCTGCTCGGCGGGCTCGCCTGGCAGACGCAGCGCAGCGAATGGGTTCAGGGCGCGATGGCCGATTACCACACCGCCACCGGTGAGCGCCGCCACCATCGCCTGGCCGATGGCACCGAGCTGTGGCTCAACACACGCAGCGCCATCGACGTGCGTTTCACGCCCGAGGCGCGCCTTGTGCTTCTGCGCCACGGTGAAGTGGACATCCTCACGGCTGCCGATCCCGCCCGCCGGCCCCTGTTGCTGAGCACCACAGACGCCTACCTGCGCCCCCTCGGGACCCGGTTCAACGTGCGCCGCGATGACAATGTTGGCGGCACCTTGCTGACGGTGACACAGGGCAAGGTCGCGGCGCGGGCGCGTGAGGGTGGTCAGGAGCGGGTGATCGAGGCCGGCTGGCAGGCGCGCATCGCTGCCGGCACGGTCTGGGACGCGCAGCCGGGGCTAGCTGCGAACACGGCGTGGGTTGATGGATTCCTAGTTGCCGAGCGTATGCGCCTGGGCGATTTCATCAAGGAACTGGCACGTTATCGACCGGGCATTCTGCGTTGCGATCCAGCAATCGCCGACCTTCGCTTGAGTGGCGCCTATCCGCTGGATGACGGCGAGCGGATTCTCGCGATGCTGGAAGACAGCCTGCCAGTGCGGGTGCAGCGCCTGACGCCGTATTGGGTGACGGTGCTGCCGGCCACAGCCTCGTAGCACGGGCCATACGGCGTTTTTGCATCGACACAGCAGCTGCTTTGGCATACGCGTTAGCCACGCCTCGCAGTGGCTGATGCGCAGTGATCCAACGAGAATGAAAAATATTCTCGAAAAGGTGGCAGGTTTTTATTTCTCGTCTGGCCTAGGGGAAAACCACTCCCTAGCAATGGACCTTCTGCCATGAAGTACCGCCCCTGCACATTGGCCTACGCCGTCAAGCATGCATCCGCCTCGGCGCTGAGCCTGGCCCTGCTCACCGGTGCCGTCAGCGCGTTAAGCACCGCCTCTGCCCTGGCTGAAACGGCCCAGGCTGCTCAGTCGATCAACTTCGCTATTCCAGCCGGGCCATTGGATCAGGTGCTTGGCCAGTTCGGTCGCCAGGCCGGTGTGCCGGTGTCCGTCAACGCGAGCCTCACGGCAGGCAAGCGCAGCGCCGGATTGAGGGGTGCGTACAGCATCGAGCAAGGCTTCGCGCGGATTCTCGCGGGGACCAATCTCAGTGTGCTGCGCATGGACAATGGCAGTTATGGCCTGGTCGAGGGCGTTGCTTCCGATGCGGCCCTGCAACTGGATGCAACTCGGGTCAACAGTGTGGGGCTGGGGCGTACCACCGAGCAGACCGGTTCCTACACCACCGGTGCCATGAGCGTGGGCACCAAGCTGTCGGCATCGATCCGCGAAACACCTCAGTCGGTCACCGTGGTGACCCGCCAGCGCATGGACGATCAGAACATGCAGAAGCTCGAGGACATCGCCCTCTACACGCCGGGCCTGACCCTGCGCAAGACCGGTGGTGAGCGCCCCGAGTTCTACTCCCGGGGTGCCGCCATCAAGACCATCATGATCGATGGCCTGCCGGTGGCCTACGACAGCGATACCCTGGGTACCTCGACCTTGGCGATGTATGACCACGTGGAAGTGGTGCGCGGTGCATCCGGCCTGATGGTCGGCGCGGGCAATCCGTCCGGCACGCTGAATCTGGTGCGCAAGCGCCCCACTGTCGACCCGCGTCTATCGATCAGCGCCAGTGCCGGCAGTTGGGATGATTACCGCACCGAGCTGGATGTCGGCGGCAAACTGAATGACAGCGGCAGCCTGCGCGGTCGCTTTGTCGGCAGTTACCAGGACCGCAACAGTTTCATCGATGCCTACGAGAACAAACGTCAGCTGCTCTATGGCATTACCGAATACGACCTGGGTGCCGACACCACCCTCACCCTCGGTGCGTACTACAACCGCGAGGACAACCCCGGTGCCGACTGGAACGGGTTGCCGAGCCGCGTGGATGGTTCCTTCTTCCCGTTCTCCCGCTCGGCGCGTACGGCGCCGGACTGGACCTACTGGAACAAGAAGAATCGTAGCGTCTTCGCCGAAGTCGAACAGCGCTTTGACAACGACTGGAAACTGCGGCTGAACACGACCTGGCTGCGCGGTGATCTGGAAATGTTGGGCGGCAGCCTGTACACCGACCAGAACAACGATTACCACCTCAACATCGGGCGCTATACCTACCAGCACACGCAGAAGAGTGTCGACGCCTACGCCAGCGGGCCGTTCTCGCTGTTCGGCGCCACTCACGAACTGGTGGTGGGGGCGAGCTTCCGTCGTGATGACACCCACGATGGACCTGGCGGACCCGGCATTGGCTCAGACGTCGTCATCGACCCGATCAACTTCGATCCCAAGGCGTATCCGAAACCGGCCATCGACAACAACTGGTCGCGCGCGGGTCGTGAAGAGCAATCCAGCGTCTACGCCACTGCGCGCTTCAACCTGCGTGACGACCTGCGTCTGATCCTGGGTTCGCGTCTGGACTGGTATGCCTATGAGCAAGCCACCCATGTCGACATCTACAGCTTCGGCGATGACTACAAGGTGACCCGTGAGTACACCCCGTATGCCGGGTTGGTCTACGACCTCGACGATACCTACTCGGTGTACACCAGCTGGACGCGCATCTTCCGCCCGCAAGCGGCGCAGGATGCCAGCGGCAGCCTGCTGGAACCGGTAACCGGAACCAACTATGAGGCGGGCATCAAGGCCGAGTACTTTGCCGGCGCGCTGAATGCCACCCTGGCAGTGTTCCAGCTCGACCAGGAAAACCTGGCCAAGTCGTTGCCGTCGGCGCTGTGCGGCCCCGGGGTTCCCGACTGCGCCGAAGCCAGTGGTGAAGTCCGCACCCGGGGTATCGAGCTGGAGTTGAGTGGTGAGCTGGCGCCGGGCTGGCAGGCTTCCGCGGGCTATACCTATGCGGCTGCCGAGCACACCAAGGCGAGCAATTCGGCGGACAAGGGCGCGCGCTTCGATAGCGATACACCCTACAACGTGCTCAAGCTGTCCACGACCTACCGCTTGCCTGGCGACCTGGAGAAATGGACCGTGGGTGGTGGCTTCCGCACCCAGAGCAGCGCCTACACCTCCTTCGGCGTGAAGCAGGGCGGCTATAGCGTTGCCGATCTGATGCTGGGCTATCGCCTGAACGCGGCCTGGCAGTTGCAGAGCAACCTGAACAACGTCTTCGACAAGCGCTATTACCAGAACATCAGCAACTCCTGGGGCGCGAACAGCTTCGGCGATCCGCGCAATGTGATGTTCAGCGTCAGGTACACCCCGGATCTATGAGGAAGGGCCGACAGCACTGCGGCGTTCAGCTGCGGAAGAACTCTCCCGGCGTGGCGCCGAACTGCTGGCGGAAAGCTGCGATGAAGGCCGAAGTGGAGTCGTAGCCGCAGGCCAGGGCCACATCGGTGACACGCTGGCCCTGTTCCAAGGGGGCCAGTGCGCCGAGCAACCGCAGGCGCTGGCGCCAGGCGCGAAAGGTCAGGCCGGTGTCGTGCAGGAACAGGCGGCTCAAGGTCTTTTCCGACACACCCAGGCGTTGGCTCCACTGGCCGAGGGTGGTCGGTTGTTCCGGGTGAGTCTGCAGGTTGCGGTAAATCTGCTGCAGGCGCTTGTCGTGGGGCAGCGGCAGCATCAGGTCGACCTGGGGTGCTGCTGCCAATTGGTCCAGCAGCACCTGGGCCAGACGCCCGTCGGCACCAGTTTCGTCGTACTCG
Source organism: Pseudomonas sp. Marseille-Q8238 (assembly GCF_965111915.1). Taxonomy (NCBI): domain Bacteria; kingdom Pseudomonadati; phylum Pseudomonadota; class Gammaproteobacteria; order Pseudomonadales; family Pseudomonadaceae; genus Pseudomonas; species Pseudomonas sp. Marseille-Q8238. The sequence continues at coordinate 23,881 of NZ_CBCOPI010000001.1, forward strand.
ACCGGCAAGGTGCTAAAGGCGCGGATCAACTCGCGCAGCAGGTCACTCACCTCCAGTACGCGGCAGCCCTCGGCGGCCCAGGCGGTCACGCTGCAATCCAGGTACAGGCTGCGCATCTCGGTGTGTGGGGAGCTGAACACCCGGTGCGGCATACCGGCCGGCACCCACACCGCGCGTTGCGGCGGGGCGACGAAACGCCCGGCGTCGGTGTGCACTTCCAGCACGCCCTGGATGGCATAGGACAACTGCACCCACGGATGACTGTGATGATGCGTCAGCGCCCGATTGGGCAGCGATTCGGTGCGGCCGTAGAGCGGTCGGGGCAGGCTGGGCAGCCCCGGAATGCGGCGTCTGACAGTGGTTTTTTGTCCTTTAGGCGGCATTTACTGGCTCATTGGCGTTAGTCGGCAATCATCCGTCACGGTAGAGTCGCGCCACTGCTCTTAGCAACCCGGAAATTCTGCCCATGGCCCGTTCACGTTTACTGCCCGACAACTTCACCCTGACCCTGATTGCCGTGGTCGCCCTCGCCAGCCTGTTGCCTTGCAGCGGGCAGACCGCGCAGGTGTTCGGCTGGGTTACCAACCTGGCCATCGCCCTGCTGTTCTTCCTGCATGGTGCCAAGCTTTCGCGTGAAGCGGTGATTGCCGGTGCCCTGCACTGGCGCCTGCACCTGCTGATCTTCGCCTGCACCTTCGTGCTGTTCCCGCTGCTCGGCCTGGCCCTCAAGCCGCTGCTGGCCCCGGCGGTGGGCCACGAGTTGTACATGGGCATCCTCTACCTGTGTGCGCTACCGGCCACGGTGCAGTCGGCCATCGCCTTCACCTCGTTGGCACGTGGCAACATTCCCGCGGCGATCTGCAGCGCGGCGGCGTCCAGCCTGTTCGGCATCTTCCTTACCCCGCTGCTGGTGGCATTGCTGCTGGATGTGCACGGCGACGGCGGCTCGATGCTCGACGCCATGGGCAAGATCACCCTGCAACTGCTGGTGCCGTTCATCGCCGGACAGATCGCCCGGCGCTGGATCGGCGCCTGGGTCGGGCGCAACAAGGAGTGGCTGAAGTACGTCGACCAGGGTTCGATTCTGCTGGTGGTCTACACCGCGTTCAGCGAGGCGGTGATCGAAGGCCTGTGGCACCAGGTGTCGTTGCCGACGCTGGCGGCGCTGGTCGGTGCTTGCTGCCTGTTGCTGGCGTTGGCGCTGGTGCTGACCCACCTGCTCGGCAAGTGGCTGGGCTTCAGCCTGGAAGACCGCATCACCATCCTGTTCTGCGGCTCGAAGAAAAGCCTGGCCACGGGCGTGCCGATGGCCCAGGTGCTGTTCGCGGGCGGCAGCATCGGCCTGATCATCCTTCCGTTGATGCTGTTCCACCAGATCCAGCTGATGGTCTGTGCGGTGCTGGCGCAACGTTATGCGCGGCGTCCGGCAGAGGATGAGGGGCTGGCCCGCGCGGAGTCCTGATAACGGTGGCTGTACGCCCTTGCTGGAGTGGTTATCATCGGCGCAATGACCACCTCCTTTCCCATCCGCAAGGAATGCCCGCCCGGCGCCTGCACCTGCGACCGTGAGCGCCTGCTGCAAGAGGCGGGCGCCGACGTGCGCATCCTGCGCCTGACTGCGTTGGAGGAAAAGCGCCTCACCGAACGGTTGGAGAACCTCACCAGCCTGGCCGATCTGGAACACATGCAGCGTCGCCTGCATGAACAACTCGGCATCACCTTGCATGTTGCGCCCGGTCATAACGAGGTGCGCAGCATGCGCGGTATCAGCATCGTTCTCGATCCCCATCCAGGCCTGTGCCGCAAGACGCGCAAGGAAATTCCCGCGGCCATCCGCCGTTGCCTGGAGCGCACCCCCGAGATCGCCTATGACCTGCTCAACGCCAATGACCTGTTGCGCGATGCCTGACTGACAACCGCTCGGCGCGGTGTGCTTGTGCTGTCCGGTGTTCCGGAATACTGTATTTATATACAGTTAATGGTGCGCCTTGATGCCCCTTGTTCCTCCACGCGGTCGCGGCACCGCCAGCAACCCGAATAACCGTTTTGCCCCGACCTCTTCCCAGGCCGAGGACGATGGCTGGTACCAGGAAGAAACGCCGCTGACTTGGACCACCGAAGTGCGTCGCGAAACGGCGAAGACGGTGATCAGCCGCAACCAGTCGCCGGATGTCGGCTTCGACCGTTCGGTGAACCCTTATCGGGGTTGTGAGCATGGTTGTATCTACTGTTTCGCAAGGCCCAGTCATGCTTACTGGGACCTGTCTCCGGGAATCGATTTCGAAACCAAGCTGATCGCCAAGAGCAACCTCGCCGACCGGCTCGAAGAGGAGTTGGGCAAGCCCGGTTATGTGCCGCAGCCCATTGCTCTGGGCATCAACACCGATGGTTACCAACCCATCGAGCGCGAGTATCAGCTCACCCGCCGTGCCCTGGAAATTCTCCTGCGCTTTCGCCATCCGGTGAGCATCATCACCAAGAGCTCGCTGATCCTGCGTGACCTCGACCTGCTCGAAGAGCTGGCCCAGCGCAATCTGGTCAGTGTGGCCTTCAGCCTGACCACGCTGGACGACGAACTGAAACGCATCATGGAACCGCGTGCGGCTTCGCCCAAAGCACGCCTGCGTGCCATGCGCACATTGAGCGAGCACGGCATACCCGTCAGCGTGATGGCCGCGCCGATCATCCCGATGATCAACGATATGGAACTCGAAGCCATACTGGAGGCGGCCCGTGATGCAGGCGCTCGCTCGGCGGGCTATGTGTTGCTGCGCCTGCCGCTGGAAATTGCCGAGCTGTTCGAAGAGTGGCTGCAGGCGCATTTCCCCGATCGCGCCGGCCATGTGATGAGCCTGATTCGCCAGTCACGCGGCGGCAAGCATTACGACAGCCAGTTCGGCAAGCGCATGCGCGGCGAAGGCATCTTCGCCGACCTGCTGGCGCAGCGCTTCGCCCTGGCGAGAAAGCGGCTCGACCTGAATCGTCGCGACGGGTTTCAGCTCGACTGCAGCCAGTTCGCCCCACCGGGGCGGCAAATGGCGCTGTTGTAGACGACCGGTACTGCTGTAAACGAAATGTGACTCACCGAAGCTGGCAACTGTCCGCATGCCAGGTCGATAATTCGCAGTGCGCCAACGCGCGTCGGTTCCAGTACGAGGTGAGATGCCATGCCCTACAAGCACAACGCCATTCCCCTGCAGGCGCGTACCGCGCCGGAAAGCGCAGATGACGCGCTGAGCGCCATCGTCGGAGGCTTCAAGCGCTTTCGCAATGAGGTCTTCCCGCAGCAGGAAGAGCTGTTCAAGGCCCTGGCCAGTGCGCAGAACCCGCGCGCCATGTTCATCACCTGTGCCGATTCGCGCATCGTCCCCGAACTGATCACCCAGAGTGCGCCGGGCGACCTGTTCGTTACCCGCAACGTCGGTAACGTGGTACCGGCCTACGGGCAGATGATGGGCGGCGTCTCTACTGCCATCGAGTACGCGGTGCTGGCCCTGGGCGTGCAGCACATCATCATCTGCGGCCACTCCGATTGTGGTGCAATGAAGGCGGTACTGGCGCCCGAAAGCCTGGAGAGCATGCCGACGGTCAAGGCCTGGCTGCGCCACAGCGAGGTCGCGCTCAAGGTGGTCGAGGCAAATTGCAGCTGCGACAGCCACGACACCCTCGGCATCCTCACCGAAGAGAACGTGGTGGCCCAGCTCAACCACCTGTGCACCCACCCATCGGTCGCGGCGCGCGTGGCCAGCGGGCAGTTGTTCATCCACGGCTGGGTCTACGACATCGAGACCAGCGCGATTCGTGCCTACGACGCCGAGAGCGGGCGCTTCCTACCGCTGGATGGCGACGTGGTGCCCATGGCCACACCGAAGGCGCGCTATCCGGCGCAGTGACACGACAAGGCCCGCAATCGCGGGCCTTGTTGCATCGGCGTGCTAGTCGCTCAGCCAGGCAGTCCCAGCTCCACGCCCAACTGACGTGACAGGCAGGGCCAGTTGCGCCAGGCGGCGACTGTTTGCGGTGCACTCAACTGTGCGCGATAGGCCTGGACCGAGCTCTGCTGGAACACCGCCTCGTCGAGCAGGCCTTCCAACGCATGGTGCACGGCTTCGTCGAGCTGGTTGGCGAAGGTTTCGCCGATCAGTTGATGAGCGATCAGGTTGGCCACCGTGGTATCCAGCGGAATCAGTGGCTGACCCAGGTGGGCGATGTAGCGGTCGTTCACTTCCTCGACCAGGCGATGGGCCAGGTAGGCCTCGTCGAGCAGGGCATCGAGGCCCTGATGGCCTTCGATCAGCTGCGGCGGGCTGAGGAAGAAGTGCTCGGCGACCTTCAGCACCGGCTTGATATGCGCTTCGATACCGGCTTCGCGGGCCACGCTGTTGGCGGCGTCGAGCACGTCCGGCACCTGTTCGACATAGGCTTCGACGAAACGCGTGAGCACACCATTGGCGTCGCTATCCGGCAACTGGATAGTGGGGTGCAGGCGTTCCAGATGGGCGCTCAACTGGTGGGCAAGATGGCCGGTTCGGGCTTCGTGCGCCTGAGCCTGCTGGATCAGTTCGCGCAAGGCGACGGTATTCATGGGGGCTCCAATGATCAGGACATTATTTGAACGAGAACTCACATTAGCTGGCTGATAAGTCCACCTAAGAACAGATTTTCATAATTCTGAAATTTTTATTCTGACTCGCGATAAGCCACGCCAGGCTCTGGCCTGCACCCCTCGTCATCCGCGCCCTTCAGCGCAAGGCCAAATCCGCCCAGGCATTTTCCCGGCGGCATTGTTATGTCGCGGTCCCTGTCTATACTCGAAATCGCAAGGCGTGAACCTGATGGAACCGGACGGGCTTCGGCACGGAGAGGTTTCGACATGTTGTAGCCAGCAGTATCGGCAGTCGATCCCTTAGCCGCAGGCTTAGCCGGCGGGATAACAAGAACAAATAAGGGGAACCCGCGATGATGCGACATCCACGAGTCTGGATGGGCATGCTGCTGTGGCTGACATTCAGCTCGGCGCACGCCGCCTGGACGGTGAACATGACCCCCGGCGCAACCGAGGTCAGCCGTACCGTCTTCGATCTGCACATGACCATCTTCTGGATCTGCGTCGCCATCGGCGTCGTGGTATTCGGCGCGATGTTCTGGTCGATGATCGTGCACCGCCGCTCTACTGGCCAACAACCTGCCCACTTCCATGAAAGCACCACGGTGGAGATCCTCTGGACCGTCGTGCCGCTGGTGATCCTGGTGGTGATGGCGGTCCCGGCGACCAAGACGCTGATCGACATCTACGACACGTCGGAGTCGGAGCTGGATATCCAGATCACCGGCTACCAGTGGAAGTGGCATTACAAATACCTGGGCCAGGATGTGGAGTTCTTCAGCAACCTGGCCACGCCGACCACGCAGATCCACAACCAGGCCCAGAAGGGCGAACACTACCTGCTCGAGGTCGATGAGCCGCTGGTGGTGCCGGTGGGCGCCAAGGTGCGCTTCCTGATCACCTCGGCGGATGTGATCCACGCCTGGTGGGTTCCGGCGCTGGCGGTGAAGAAAGACGCCATCCCCGGCTTCGTCAACGAGTCCTGGACGCGCATTGAGGAGCCCGGTATCTACCGTGGGCAGTGCGCCGAACTGTGTGGCAAGGACCACGGTTTCATGCCGATCGTGGTCGAGGCCAAGTCCAAGGAAGATTTCGCCGCCTGGCTCGGCGAACGCAAGGAAGAAGCCGCCAAGCTCAAGGAGCTGACCAGCAAGGAATGGACGCTGGAAGAACTGGTCGAGCGCGGCGACAAGGTCTACCACAGCTACTGCACATCCTGTCACCAGGCCGAAGGCCAGGGCCTGCCTCCGATGTTCCCGGCGCTCAAGGGTTCGAAGATCGCCACCGGGCCGAAGGAAGGCCACCTCAGCATCGTTTTCCACGGCAAGCCGGGTACTGCCATGGCCGCGTTCGGCAAGCAACTGTCGGAAGTCGACCTTGCCGCCGTCATCACCTACGAACGCAATGCCTGGGGCAACAACAAGGGTGACATGGTCACGCCGAAAGAAGTGCTTGAGCTGAAACAGGCCGAGGAGAAATGACATGAGTGCAGTGATCGACAACGGTCATGCCGGACATGACCATCACCACGGCCCGGCCAAGGGGCTGATGCGTTGGGTGCTGACCACCAACCACAAGGACATCGGCACGATGTACCTGTGGTTCAGCTTCGCCATGTTCCTGGTCGGCGGCAGCATGGCCATGGTCATCCGCGCCGAGCTGTTCCAGCCGGGGCTGCAGATCGTCGAGCCGGCGTTCTTCAACCAGATGACCACCATGCATGGCCTGATCATGGTCTTCGGCGCGGTCATGCCGGCGTTCGTCGGCCTGGCCAACTGGATGATCCCGCTGATGATCGGCGCGCCGGACATGGCCCTGCCGCGGATGAACAACTTCAGCTTCTGGTTGCTACCGGCGGCGTTCGGCCTGTTGCTCAGCACCCTGTTCACGGCCGGGGGTGGCCCGAACTTCGGCTGGACCTTCTACGCGCCGCTGTCCACCACCTACGCACCGGAGAGCGTTACGTTCTTCATCTTCGCCATTCACCTGATGGGCGTCAGTTCGATCATGGGGGCGATCAACGTGATCGCCACCATCCTCAACCTGCGCGCCCCCGGCATGACCCTGATGAAAATGCCGCTGTTCGTCTGGACCTGGCTGATCACCGCCTTCCTGCTGATCGCGGTGATGCCGGTGCTGGCCGGCGTGGTGACCATGATGCTGATGGATATCCACTTCGGCACCAGCTTCTTCAGCGCGGCCGGTGGCGGTGACCCGGTGCTGTTCCAGCACGTGTTCTGGTTCTTCGGCCACCCCGAGGTGTACATCATGATCCTGCCGGCGTTCGGCGCGGTCAGCTCGATCATCCCGGCCTTCTCGCGCAAGCCGCTGTTCGGTTACGGCTCCATGGTCTATGCCACCGCGGCCATCGCCTTCCTGTCCTTCGTCGTGTGGGCGCACCACATGTTCACCGTCGGCATCCCGCTGACCGGCGAGCTGTTCTTCATGTACGCCACCATGCTGATCGCCGTGCCCACCGGGGTGAAGGTGTTCAACTGGGCGAGCACCATGTGGCAGGGCTCGCTGACCTTCGAGACACCAATGCTGTTCGCCGTGGCCTTCGTCATCCTGTTCACCATCGGTGGTTTCTCCGGGTTGATGCTGGCCATCGCCCCGGCGGACTTCCAGTACCACGACACCTATTTCGTGGTGGCGCACTTCCACTACGTGCTGGTGCCCGGTGCGATCTTCGGCATCTTCGCCTCGGCCTACTACTGGCTGCCGAAATGGACCGGCCACATGTACGACGAGACCCTCGGCAAGCTGCATTTCTGGCTGAGCTTCGTTGGCATGAACCTGGCGTTCTTCCCCATGCACTTCGTCGGCCTGGCCGGCATGCCGCGGCGCATTCCGGACTACAACCTGCAGTTCGCCGACTTCAACATGATCTCGTCGATTGGCGCGTTCACCTTCGGCGCCACGCAGCTGTTTTTCCTGTTCATCGTGATCAAGTGCATTCGTGGCGGCAAACCTGCGCCGGCCAAACCCTGGGATGGGGCCGAGGGCCTGGAATGGAGCATTCCCTCGCCTGCGCCTTATCACACCTTCAGCACGCCACCCGAGGTGAAGTGAGATGAGCGAAACCATGCCGATGCGCCGACTGGTCAGCTACCTGCTGGTGCTGGTGGTAGCCATGTTCGGCTTCGGTTTCGCCCTGGTGCCGATCTACGAAGTGATGTGTCAGGCGTTCGGTATCAATGGCAAGACCGCAGGGGCTTACCAGGGGGTGCAGACGACCGATGAGGCGCGTCAGGTGCGCGTGCAGTTTCTCGCCACCAACGCTGTCGACATGGTCTGGGAGTTCCATCCCGAAGCCGATGAGCTGACGGTGCATCCGGGGTCGAGCAACGAAATGCTGTTCGTGGCCTACAACCCCACTGACAAACCGATGACAGCGCAGGCCGTGCCCAGCGTCGCGCCATCCAAGGCGGCCGCGTTCTTCCACAAGACCGAGTGCTTCTGCTTTACCCAGCAAGTCCTGCAGCCGGGAGAGCGCATCGAAATGCCGGTGCGCTTCATCGTCGACCAGGACCTGCCGAGCGATGTGCGGCACCTGACACTGGCCTACACCCTGTTCGATATCACTGCGCGCAAACCACCGGTCGCGCAGGCGACTCTTGCCCAGACAGCCCTCACCCGGGCGGCTCCATAAGGAGAACAAGACATGTCGAGTCATGAGCACTACTACGTTCCCGCCCAGAGCAAGTGGCCGATCATCGCCACCCTGGGCATGCTGATCACCGTCTTCGGTCTCGGCACCTGGTTCAACGACCTCAAGGCCGATCGCGCGGACTCACACGGGCCGTGGATCTTCTTCGTCGGCGCGCTGTTCCTCGCCTACATGCTGTTCGGCTGGTTCGGTAGTGTGATCAAGGAGAGCCATCAGGGGCTCTACAGCCCGCAGATGGATCGCTCATTCCGCTGGGGCATGAGCTGGTTCATCTTCTCGGAGGTGATGTTCTTCGCGGCGTTCTTCGGCGCGCTGTTCTATGTGCGCACCTGGGCCGGTCCGTGGCTCGGCGGTGAGGGCGACAAGGGGGTGGCCAACATGCTCTGGCCGAACTTCGAGTACACCTGGCCGCTGCTCAACACGCCCGATCCGAAGCTGTTCCCCGGACCGAAAGAGGTGATCGATCCGTGGCACCTGCCCCTGATCAATACCATCCTGCTGGTCACTTCCAGCTTCACCGTAACCTTCGCCCACCATGCCCTGAAGAAGGACAAGCGTGGCCCGCTCAAGGCCTGGCTGGCACTGACCGTACTGCTCGGTATCTGCTTCCTGATCCTGCAGGCCTACGAGTATTACGAGGCGTACCACGAGCTCGGCCTGACTCTGGGCTCAGGGATCTACGGCGCGACGTTCTTCATGCTCACCGGCTTCCATGGTGCGCACGTGACGATGGGGGCGCTGATCCTGACGGTGATGCTGGTGCGGGTGATGAAGGGGCACTTCACGGCGGACAAGCACTTTGGCTTCGAGGCGGCCAGTTGGTATTGGCACTTCGTCGATGTGGTCTGGCTGGGCCTGTTTATCTTCGTCTACGTGCTGTGACCAATTGCGTCCCTCACCGCGAAAACGCTGCGAGGGGCGCCTTTACCAGGTGACATGACTGGCCAGTTGGCCGCTGTAGAACCCCCAGGCGATCAACGCCACGGTCACAGCGGTCAGCCCGACACGAACGCTCAGCGAATTGACCACTCGCGAGCCGCGACCATCGTCCTTGACCAGGAAGAACAGGCCGCTGAACAGGCTGGCCATGGTGGCTAGCAGAAAGAGGACGATCACGGCTTTTAGCATGTGTGACTCCGGGGGTGGGGAATGAAGTACCGGTTCAGTATAGCCAGCGCCACAGCCTGCTTCGGGACGCGCCGATGAGCGCCTTTCGTCCGGGCATCCTGCCCAGCCTGGTGGTCGCCGTGTTGCTGCCGCTGCTGGTCACGCTCGGTTTTTGGCAACTGTCGCGGGCCGAGGAAAAGCGTGCTCTGCTGGCCCAGCATGAGGCGAGCCAGCAGGCGGCACCGGTCAGCCTCACCGAACTTGAACAACGTCGTGATCTCAATGCCGTGCGCATTCGTCTGCGTGGTCAGTTCGATGCTGCCCATAGCCTGTTGCTGGATAACCGTACCCACAACGGCCAGGCCGGTGTCGAGCTATTGCAGCCCTTTTACGATCAGGCCAGTGGGCTCTGGGTACTGCTCAATCGCGGCTGGCTGGCCTGGCCGGATCGGCGTACGCCTCCTCAGTTCACGACCCCCGAGCAGCCTTTGGAGCTGGTTGGTCAGGTCTATCTGCCGCCCGGCACCAGCTTTCAGCTGCAGGCCGATCAGCCGGGCAATGGTTGGCCACGGTTGGTCACCCGCATCGAGCCCGAGCCGCTCTGGCAGCAGCTCGGTCGCGGTGGTCTGGCATATGAGGTTCGCCTCGAATCAGGTCCGGCGAGCTATCTGACGCAATGGCCGGTGGTGGCCATGAGTCCGGAAAAACACACCGGCTATGCGGTGCAGTGGTTCGCCCTGGCGGCCGCACTGTGTGGTCTTTATCTCTATCTCGGATGGCGCAATGCGCGGGAGCAGCACCATGAGCACAACCATGAATCCCCCCAGCACCCTCTCTGATGCCGCCCCGCGTAAGGCCAGAGGGCGGCTGCAGCTGATCGTGATTCTGCTGGTGGCGATCGGGCCGATGATCCTCGCCACGGCCATGTACCAGTGGCGTTTCTGGGTGCCGGATTCGCGCAACTACCACGGCGTACTGATTGGTGATGGTCAGAACCTGGCCGACCTTGGCGTAAGCGGTGCCGATCAGCAGCGTTGGCAGTTGCTGGTCACCGCGCCGGGCGCCTGTGCCGAAGATTGCCAACAACTGGTGTACACCGCGCGGCAGATTCAGGTCGGCCTCAACCGCGATGCCACGCGGGCCAGCCATGGCCTGGCCGTCAGCACGCCCCTGCCAGCCGACTACGACGCACAGCTAAAACGCGAGTACCCACAACTGGGTCGTTACCGCCTTGACCCACAAACCTATGAAAAGGCCGCATCGCAGGCTACCGGTGCACAGCTGTGGATTGTCGACCCACACGGCAACTTGGTACTGCGCTACGACGCCACGAGCAAGGGCAAGTCGATCCTCGATGATCTGCGCCTGTTGCTGAAGCTTTCGCAGATCGGTTGAGTCGATGCGGCAGGCACCGCCGCTCAATAAAAACAAGAAGAGGGCCCTGCATGACTGAACGCAAATCCCTGCCCGGCTATCGCCTGGCCCTGTTCGCCACCCTGCTGGCCGTGGTGGTGGTGCTGCTGGGCGCTTATACCCGGCTGACCCACGCCGGCCTCGGCTGCCCGGATTGGCCGGGCTGCTACGGCTTCATCCATGTGCCCAAGACCGAGGCGCAACTGGCCCATGCCGAGATGCATTTCCCGGATGCGCCAGTGGAAGCGCACAAGGGCTGGAATGAAATGATTCACCGCTACTTCGCCGGCAGCCTGGGCTTACTGATTCTCGGCTTGGCGGTGCAGGCACTGGCCCGTCGTGGCCAGCCCGGGCAGCCACTGAAATTGCCGTTGCTGCTGTTGGCGGTGGTGATCGCGCAGGCCCTGTTCGGCATGTGGACGGTCACCCTCAAGCTGTGGCCGCAGGTGGTCACTGCACACCTGCTGGGAGGCTTCGCGACCCTGGCATTGTTGTTCCTGCTCAGCGTGCGTTTATCCGGAGCCTGGACGGCGTTGCCAGCCCCCTCGCCGCGCTTGCGCGTGCTGGCGGGTGTTGCTTTGGCCGTGGTCATCGGGCAGATCGCCCTGGGTGGCTGGGTCAGCTCCAACTATGCGGCGGTAGCTTGCGTCGATCTGCCGACCTGCCATGGCCAATGGTGGCCGCAAACCGATTTCGCCAATGGCTTTCATCTGACCCAGCACATTGGCCCCAACTACCTGGGTGGCCAGCTCGACAGTGATGCGCGGACGGCGATCCATCTGACTCACCGACTGGGCGCGCTATTGGTGACGTTGGTGTTGCTGCTGCTGGCCTGGCGCCTGTCGCGTGCAGGGCTGGGCAAGCTGGCCGGGCTGCTGGTCCTGGCGTTGGCGCTGCAGATCAGCCTGGGCGTGAGCAACGTGCTGCTGCACCTGCCACTGGCTGTGGCCGTGGCGCACAACGGCGGCGGTGCTGCGCTGCTGCTGGTGCTGGTACTGATCAATTACCGCCTGCGCCGAGCACCCGCTCCGGCGGTGCAGGGCTTGGCGCAACTACAGGCTTCGCGTGTGCTGGCTGCTGCCGGCAAATAACTAGGGAGAGACCCTCATGGCTACTCTGCTGCAAGTCCACCGTGAACAGGCCAGCTGGCGTGATTACCTGGAGCTGACCAAGCCGCGCGTCGTGCTGCTGATGCTTATCACGTCCCTGGTCGGCATGTTCCTCGCCACCCGTGCCGGTGTGCCGTGGACCGTCCTGCTGTTCGGCAACCTGGGCATCGGCCTGTGTGCCGGCGCAGCGGCGGCGGTCAACCATGTGGTCGACCGGCGTATCGATTCGATCATGGCGCGCACGCACAAGCGTCCGGTCACCAGTGGCCGGGTCTCGCCGACAGCCGCGCTGAGTTTTGCCCTGGTTCTCGCCTTGGCGGGATTGGCCCTGTTGCTGACCTTTACCAACGAACTGGCCGCCTGGTTGACCCTGGCTTCTCTGCTTGGTTACGCGGTGCTGTACACCGGCTTTCTCAAGCGGGCGACGCCACAGAACATCGTTATCGGAGGCCTGGCGGGTGCCGCTCCACCGTTGCTTGGCTGGGTGGCGGTCACCGGGCATCTGTCTGCTGAACCGTTGCTGCTGGTGCTGATCATCTTCGCCTGGACGCCGCCGCATTTCTGGGCCCTGGCGATTCACCGCAAGGAGGAGTACGCCAAGGCCGATATCCCGATGCTGCCGGTGACCCACGGTGAGCACTACACCAAGGTGCACATCCTGCTGTACACCTGTGTGATGTTCGCCGTGACCCTGTTGCCCTATGCGATTCACATGAGCGGGTTGCTCTATCTCGTGTCGGCAGTAGTTTTGGGTGCGCGCTTCTTGCACTGGGCTGTGGTGTTGTACCGTGACAGCAAGCCGCACGCGGCGATCAACACCTTCAAGTACAGTATCTGGTACCTGTTCCTGCTGTTCATCGCCCTCCTTGCCGACCATTACCTGTTGCTGAGTCTATGAGCCGAATCCAGAAAACCGTTTTTGTCCTGATCGCTGTCGTTGCCCTGATCCTCGGCCTGGCGGTGAACAAGGTGTTGAACAGCCGGGGCGACGGCACCGACAAGGCGGCTTTGCTCGATGCGGGCATCGTCCTGTTGCCGCAGAGCCGTACGTTGCCTGCACTGAGCCTGAGCAATCAGGACGGGGAGCCGGTAGCAGTCGATCAGCTCAAGGGCCAGTGGAGCCTGCTGTTCTTCGGCTATACCTTCTGCCCGGATATTTGCCCGGCCACCCTGGCCCAGGTGCGCCAGCTCAAGGGCCAGCTTTCGGCTGAAGACCAGGCGCGCCTGCGCGTGGTGCTGGTGACGGTCGATCCCAACCGCGACAGCCCCGAGCAGTTGAAGAAGTACCTGGCCTATTTCGATCCGGCCTTCCTGGGCCTGACCGGCGAGGCGGCCGATATCCAGAAACTGGCCAACGGCGTGAGCATTCCGTTCATTCCGGCGGATACCAGCAAGGAGAACTACACCGTCGATCACAGCGGCAATCTGGTCATCATCGGGCCGGATGGCACCCAGCGCGGGTTCATTCGCTCGCCCGTCAACGTCGACAAACTCGCGGCGCAGCTGCCTTCCCTGTTGAAGAAAGAGACTTGATATTTAGTCTCAATTGAAAATCATTCTCTTGTTGTCTAGCATGGCGCTCCTCTTCCCTCGGTATGGATGTTGGAGCGCGCGTGCCCGAGACCGATCTCAGGGGCTTGTTCCTCAAGCATGCCCGAACGTTGCAGGGGTTACTGACCCGCAAGGTACGTGACCCGCAACTGGCTGCCGACCTGGTTCAGGAGAGCTTCTTGCGCATGGCCGAGCAAGGTGAGCGCGAGCGCATCGACAACTCCCAGGCCTATCTCTACCGCACGGCGCACAACCTGCTGGTCGACCATATTCGCCAGCAGCAGCGACGTCGCACCGACAGCCAGCCCCATGAAGCCCTGGCGCATATCGAAGATGAACGCCCTGCCCTCGATGAGCAGCTGGATGCCCAGCAGCGGCTGCAGCTATTGCGCAGTGCCATTGCCGAGCTGCCTGCCAGAACACAGCAGATCTTCGAACTTAACCGTATTCAGGGCCTGACCCATGCCGAAGTCGCCCGTCGTTTGGCGATTTCCGACAGCTCGGTGCAAAAGCACCTGGCCAAGGCACTGGCTCATGTGACCGCACGTCTTCAGGATGGCTGACGGCGGATATGGACAAATGGATTACCGTAAAAAGACGCTTCGAACGTCTGCATACGTATAGCAGACCGTTGAAAAACGTAAGCGAGGCAGGCAAGACGAGGCAAAAACAGCCGAAGAAGCGCAGTTCAGGTGTTCTAAACGAGCATTCTGAGGCGGTTTTTAACGACGTATTGCCAACGCAGGTAGTTTTTCAGCGGCCTGATAACGATAAATGAGAGATAAACGTGATTAGCCACGACGTGCGAGAGCAGGAGATTCGCGAGGCTGCTGCCGACTGGGCGGTGCGTCTCGACGCGGCTGCAGCGGGCTCCGCGCGCCCGGCGGAACTGGAGCGTTGGCTGGCGGATGATCCCCGCCACGTTCAGGCGTTGCAGTACGCCCAGGCCACCTGGAACCTGCTGGGACAACTGGGCAGCGCCCAAGCAACGGCACCCCTTGCCGAGGTCCGACAATTCCCCGCGCGCCGCCGCGCTGCTCCGCTGCGTTGGGTGGCTACTGCTGCGGCTCTCGTGCTGCTGGTGGTGAGCGTGCAACAGGGGGCGCAGATGATGGTCCCGCTGCTGGCCGACCATGCGACAAGCCGAGGAGAGATTCGCGAAGTGCAGCTACCCGATGGCAGCGTCGCTCAGCTGGATACGCAAAGTGCCATCGACCTTGTATACAGCGCCAGCGAGCGACGCATTCGTCTGTTGCAGGGCGAGGCCAGTTTCACCGTTGCGCCCTTGGGGCCAGATGAACAGCGCCCGTTTGTGGTGGAAAGCCGTGGTGGCAGCACCCGTGCGCTGGGGACGCGTTTCGTGGTGGGCGAGAACGCCGGCGAGGGTGCCTGGGTTGGCGTGCTTGAACACAGTGTGGAGTTGAAAGTGCCGTCCTCGTCCTCGCCTGCCGACAATCGGCTGGTACTCGGAGAGGGGCAGGCGGCCCGCTATGACCAGGCGGGCATCGAGCCTCTGGGTGGCCTTGATGTGCAACGTGCCAGCAGTTGGCAACGGGGTGTGCTGGTGTTCGAGCGCGTGCCGCTGGAGCAGGTCGCACAACGCCTCAACCGCTATCGTACAGGCTGGGTGGTGATCGCCGACGCGCAGTTGGCCCAGCGTGAAGTCAGTGGCGTATTTCGCCTCGACAGCCTGGATGAGGCCTTGTCGACGGTGACCCGTGAGCTGCACGCCAAACGCACCGATCTTCCAGGCGTCAGCCTGATCTACTAGCTCTCGCACGCTTCCTCAGGGTTCACCGCGCGCACCGCCATGGCGTAGCTAACATGTACCCCGGCTGGCGCGAACTTGCCTGCCATACGACCTGGAAGACCACTGATGGTGAGGTGGTCTTTCTGGGCGCCTTTGTGCCAGAGCCACAAACTTTTTCTCGAAATACTTACTGACTTTTCTCGCTTCGCTCGTCTGCATTGTTGAGATTGATTTTCATTAATCGATAAAAACAAGCCAACGAAGTGAGCAGGAAGCGTGACTCAAGACAATCTATCCCGGCCTTTGAAGCCTCGTGCAGCATGGACGCGCTGCCTGGTTCTGGCCGGTTGTGCGCTGCTGGTGGGAGCAGCGCACGCGCAATCAACCTCCATGGATGGGACGCAGGGCGCTACCTCACAAGCAACCTCGACGGTCGATTTCAATATCGCCGAACAGGCATTGGATCGCGCCGTTGTCGCCTTTGCCGAGCAGGCAGGCGTACAGGTGTTTTTCGACAGTGGGAAGCTGTCGGGTCTGCATAGCCGTGGTTTGAAGGGGCGCTACTCCGTCGAGGACGGCCTTGCTCTGCTGCTGGCGGGCGCACCGGTCCGTTACCAGTTCACCGGTGAGCGCAAGGTCAGCCTGGAGCGGTTGGCGGGTGCGAGTATGGACGGTGCGCTGGAGCTGGGGGCCACTCAGATCCAGGCTGGTCATGTGAACGACTGGGTGTACGAAGCGCCACGCTCGGTGAGCGTGATCACCCGCGAACAGATCGACCGGCGCCCGCCCCGGCATGCCGCCGACATGCTGGCGGATACGCCTGGGGTGACCAGCGCGGTCGACCGCAACAACCCGTCCCTGTCGGTGAACAATCGCGGTATGCAGGACTTCGGTCGGGTCAACATGATGATCGACGGCATGCGCCAGAACCATGTGGAAAGCGGTCACCAGCAGCGCAATGGCGAGATGTACATCGACTCCGAACTGCTCAGCAGCGTGGTCATCGAGAAAGGCCCCAATGCCGGCGTATACGGCGCCAATGCCATTGCCGGCAGCGCCAACTTCCAGACCCTGGACTATGACGACATCATTTTGCCGGGCAAGGATCAGGGTGTACGCCTGCGCGGCACCACCGGCGTTGGCGGCTATGCTAATGGCGTGAATTTCCTCGGCAGTGCTGCGGTAGCCGGGCGTTTCGATGATCGCCTGGAGCTGTTATTCGCGCGTAGCCAGAAGAACCTGGGTGCCTATGAGATTGGTGATCGTGGGCGGACTTGGCTTACCGAGTCGCTGTCGCTGGGGCAACAGGAAATCAATGAGATGCGTTATTCCGACCAGAAGCAGGACTCCTGGTTGGCTAAAGCACGTTGGAGGCTCAGTGATGAACAGAGCCTGCAGTTCACTTACACCGGTACGGAAATTTCCTACAGCAATACCTCGGACTGGAGCCAGGCCAATGCCAATGGAAATAGATCTTATGGTGCCGCGGAAGCCGAAAATGACTCTTATGCGCTGGACTATGCCTTTGCTCCGGACAACCCGCTGATCGATCTGAAGGTCAAACTGTATTTCGTCAGCACTGAGAACCATCGCGTTGCTGACGCTCGTCCTACCGCATTGACAAATACTGCTTGGAGTAATGGTTATTGTCTGCAGAATCCGATAGCGGCGAGTTGGCAAAGTGCTTGCCTAGCCGGGTTGACCAATACAACGCATAGCCGTACCGATACGTGGGGCTTGCAGCTGGAGAACACCTCAAGTTTCACCGTCGACCGTATTCAAGGTGCGGAGCTTTCAGCCAACTATGGCATCGAGTGGTTTCAGGACGAGGGCAAGTCTGGCAATGAAGCCAATCGCAACGGGGTAACTACCAGCTATCTGGAAGGGCTGACAGGGAACAACTTGAACCCCAATGGGCGGCGTGATGTGGCCAGTGCCTTTGCCTCGCTGACCTTTGCAAAGGACCCCTTCACCCTCAAGGCAGGGTTGCGTTATGACTGGTACCACTTGCGTGGGAAAACGACGGTTCCCGGGGCGAAAAGCAGCTACCTGAGTCGTTTCGATAGCTACCTGAGCTACTGGTGCAATCGCCCGCAAACCAACGCCACAAACTATGCAGGCTGCCAGGCAGGGTTGACCGGGGGAGAAGCGGGCGCCATTGCGTGGTGGGAGTCCAATCAGGCAACCAGTTACTGGACGACAACGCGCTGGGGAGAACAGTGGACCGATGAAGCCATCAGGTATGAATACGACGTCGACCGTAGCATGGGCAGGTTTTCACCCTTCGCATCAGCCTCCTACAAACCTGTGGCCTGGCTCGAGCTGTTCGCCAACTGGGGTAAGGGCTTCCGTCCACCGGCCATTACCGAGACCCTGTGGGAAGGTTCCCATCCCGGCGGCGGTGCGGAGTATATGTACCCCAACCCCTTGCTTGATCCGGAGCGCTCCACCAGTTGGGAAATGGGTCTGAATATCCTGCGCCAGAATCTCTTTAAGACCGACGACCGCCTGGGGATAAAACTGGCTTACTTCGATACCAAGGTGGATAACTTCGTGTTCACCAGTATATCGAACACGTTACCAGGGGTTATTACTGGCGGGCTGGGTAACAATTTCTTCGTGAATAATCTAGAGGTAACCAAGTTTCGCGGTATAGAGCTGGAAGGCAACTATGATGCCCAGCTCTGGTACATCGGAGCTAATTATACGAAGTACTTGAGTGACGAAAATGATTTCTGCAAGAAGCAATGGCCCTTGGGTAGCCAGATCAGTCGCTTCGATCAGCCAAGAGAAGATGGATCCATGACGCCACAACATCTTCAAGCTATCGCTGCAGGATATGGGTCTTATCAGGAAATGCTGGATAGCAGAATCCTCCCATGTGATATCGCGGGGGTAATGAATGCCACGCGTGCCATGCCGATGGACCGTCATGGCGCCACGCTGGGTGTTCGCCTCTTCGACAAGAAACTGGACATGGGGATTCGCTATAACCGCAGTGAGGGCGATGCGCCTAGTAATTGGACTACCGGTGATAACTTGTGGGACTCCTATACCACATGGGACTTCTATGCCAAGTACCAGCCGCTACACAACCTCGCTCTCAATTTAGCCGTAGAGAATATTCGAGACGAGAATTACCTTGGTGGTTATTCAGATATGTTCTCCCGAACTTACGCCCCGGGACGTACTGTGCAGGCAGGTTTTGAAGTTAGATTCTAAAGAGTCGATGCTTTTTATCGTCTCTTAGGAACAAAGGCGGGGAGTTCTCCGTCTTTCCAAGGCACACCATTTCGGTGTGGCTTTCTAACCGGCCAACCACTGGCCAAGTGAAATACAGGGAGACCTAACATGGCGACTATTGCAACGTTCTGCTATAGCGAGAACGAAGACCATTATCCAGCATTCACTGACTGGACCAGTTCACTTGAAACGGTTCTGGATGCTTGGGCAGCGGACGGTGTTCCAGGCAGTCACCCAGGCAATACAGGTGGTTTTTACAATGGTGGTGTGGTTTCGGGAGATACCTATTCCTTCTCCACAGGTGCCGGCTATGCGTTCTCGGCGTATGGCGACCTGAACTACTACTTCCCGCCACTCAGCGGTGGAGCAATACCCGGTGCTCAATCCCATACCCTGTACGGCACCATCGAGAAGATCACCTTCGGTGGCGGCCTGGATGCAAATGGTGCGGTCATCGACCCCTTCCTGACCATTTGCTTCGACGAGCCAATTGTCAGCGATGCCACCAACGTTGGCGCCTACTCGGTCCACGATGTGATCTGGGGTTTGATGAACGGGTCGCTGACTGGTTATGGCAGCACTCTGCTCGGAACACCAGCGGGTGGCTACGGTGGCCTTTACGCTGTGCTTGAAGATATCTATGGCGTTGATCTCACCGATACCCTCGCAAGCCTCGGTACTCCCTTCGATGACTGCGGTTGCGACTCCGCACTGGTCGGTATTCCAGAAGGCGACGACTACCTGCTGGCAGCCTGATCATCAGGCAATAAAAAGCGGATAAAAGATCGCTCTTTTACCCGCCTCTGAAACACCCGGCACAACCTGAGTTTTTGCGGACGTGGGTTGTGTCGGGACCGGGAGATGCTCCCAACTTCACCCAGGCAGGTCAATCATGTCCCGTAAAAAGTCTCGGGCCGAGATGCAATCCGTCCAAAATTCATATGTTAATGATTCTCATGCGCGAGAAAAGTCACTAAAAGTTCCGCCATTTGCATTGAAAGAGGCCATGCCTGCACTGGCCCTGGTGCGTGCGCGTCCGGCACCCATTTCGCTCGCGGCGCTGGTCGCGCGTCATCAGGCTCGCCAACAGTTCTTGGCGACACCGCGCCCGCCACAGACCGCACACCCCAGCCTCGGCAACTGGCAGGCAGGCCCGAGCAGTGGCTACGGCCCATCGGCCTATGTCTCGGCCACGCACCAGTATGAAGCCGATGAATAGCTGGACACCCGGCTGGCTTGGCCAGATGCGCAATTCGGAACGCCTTCTGTGTGACGCTGGCCAGCCTGTAGCACCCGGCGGATTACGACGCGCTAATCCGCCCTGCGGTTCTCACCAACGTGCCCACGATCGGGTTTCCATCACAGGAGATGGTGTATGAGCAAACCCAGACAAGCCGGAGGTGAGATCCTTTCAGCCCTTACCGCCTACAAGAGCGGCTTCTGGAGCATCGGATTCTTCTCGGCGGTGAT
Source organism: Pseudomonas sp. Marseille-Q8238 (assembly GCF_965111915.1). Taxonomy (NCBI): domain Bacteria; kingdom Pseudomonadati; phylum Pseudomonadota; class Gammaproteobacteria; order Pseudomonadales; family Pseudomonadaceae; genus Pseudomonas; species Pseudomonas sp. Marseille-Q8238. The sequence continues at coordinate 43,800 of NZ_CBCOPI010000001.1, forward strand.
CAACCTGCTGATGCTGGCACCAGCCCTGTACATGTTGCAGGTGTATGACCGGGTGCTGGCCTCCGGCAATCAGATGACCCTGGCGATGCTGACCTTGATGATGCTTGGCCTGTTCGCCTTCATGGGGGCGTTGGAGTGGGTGCGCAGTTTCGTGGTCATCCGCCTGGGCACACAGATGGACATGCGCCTGAACCAGCGGGTTTACGCCGCCGCGTTCGAGGCCAATCTGAAAGCGGGTCGGACTTCGGCCGGGCAGGCGCTGAAGGACCTGACCAGCCTGCGCCAGTTCGCCACCGGCAATTCGCTGTTCGCGTTTTTCGATGCCCCGTGGTTCCCGATCTATCTCCTGGTGATCTTCCTCTTCCATCCGTGGCTGGGCTTCCTGGCCCTGGGCGGTGCGGTGATCCTGGTGGCCCTGGCCTGGCTGAACCAGTACGTATCCCGGCAACCGCTGGCCGAGGCCGGGCGCTTGTCAATCCTGGCCAGCCAGCGCGCCGATGCGGATCTGCGCAATGCCGAGGCCATCGAGGCCATGGGCATGCTGGGCAACCTGCGTGAACGTTGGCTACAGGAACACCGGGGCTTTCTCGCGCAGCAGGGCCTGGCCAGTGAAAAGACGGCGGCCGTCAGTGCCTGGTCGAAAGGCGTCCGGCTGGCCCTTCAGTCGCTGATGCTCGGGCTGGGCGCATTGCTGGTGGTCTCCGGGGAGATCACGCCGGGGATGATGATCGCCGGGTCGATCCTGGTCGGACGGGTGCTGGGCCCGCTGGATCAGGTGATCGGTGCCTGGAAACAGTGGGCATCCGCCCGCCAGGCCTACCAGCGCCTGCAGAACCTGCTACAGGCACACCCGGCCCGTGAGGCTGGCATGGACCTGCCCGCCCCGCGTGGCGAATTGCGCGTGGAGAGCGTATCCGCCTGTGCGCCCGGCGGTCGGGTGCCGGTGTTGAGCAATATCGGTTTCGTGCTGGAAGCCGGTGATGTGCTCGGTATCCTCGGGCCATCCGGTTGCGGCAAGTCGAGCCTCGCACGCCTGTTGGTGGCGGCGCAGCCTGTACTGACCGGCAAGGTGCGCCTGGATGGCGCCGACATGCACCAGTGGGACAAGGCCGTGCTTGGCCCGTACATCGGCTACCTGCCGCAGGATGTGCAATTGTTCGCCGGCAGCATCGCCGAGAACATCGCCCGTTTTGGCGAGGTGGATGCCGAGCAGGCGGTGGCCGCCGCGCAGATGGCCGGCGTGCACGACATGATCCTGCGCTTGCCGCAGGGCTATGACACACGGTTGGGTGACGGCGGCAGTGGCCTGTCCGGGGGGCAGAAACAACGCATCGGCCTGGCGCGTGCCCTGTATGGCCTACCGGCGCTGATCGTGCTGGACGAGCCGAACGCCAATCTCGACGAAACAGGCGAACAGGCCCTGCTGGCCACCATTACCCGTCTCAAGGAGTTGGGACGCACCGTCGTGCTGATCACCCACAAGCCCACGCTGCTCAAGGGCGCGAACAAACTGCTGTTACTGCGTGCCGGGCAGATGCAGGCATTCGGCCCGGCCGAGCGGGTGCTGCAGGAATTGCAGGGCAGCGCCAAACCAGCAGCGACGCCGGCCTTACGGGTCGCCCCCAGCCTGAGCATGAGCTACGGCACCCCTGTGACATGAGCCTGCCGGTCCGCAGGGCTCGACCCTGCGTGGCTGACATCTCGTTACCGACGCTTGATGTATCCCGACATCTCAGGACTGACCCATGAATAGCCCGTCGAACAATCGTGCCCAGCCCCTGGCCGATGTACTGCCCATCGATGAACGCCGCCATACCCGCCTGGGCTGGTGGCTGGTGCTCGCCGGCTTCGGCGGTTTCCTGCTGTGGGCCGCCCTGGCACCACTGGACAAGGGCGTCGCGGTATCCGGCAAGGTCATGGTGTCGGGCAATCGCAAGGCCGTGCAGCATTCGGGGGGCGGCATCGTCGAACACATCGCGGTGCGCGACGGCGACCGGGTCAAGGCCGGTCAGGTCCTGCTGCGGCTGAATGAAACCGCACTCAAGGCCCAGGTCGACTCCTTGCGTGTGCAGTTCATCGGCACCCGCGCCAGTGAAAACCGTTTGCTGGCCGAGCGTGACGGGCTGGGCGCAATCACCTTCGATCCACAGCTGCAAGCCTGGCAGGCGGAACCGTTGGTGAGCGCAGTACTGGCGTCGCAGCAGCAATTGTTCGACAGCCGCCGCCAGGCTCTGGCACTGGAGCTCGATGGCCTGGCCCAGGGCATCGCCGGCTCGGAATCGCAACTGCGCGGGCTGCAGGCCGTGAAACAGGGCAAGCAGGCGCAGGAAAAAGCCCTGGCCGAGCAGCTAACCGGGTTGCGCGAGCTGGCTCGTGACGGCTACATCGCCCGCAACCGCCTGCTCGACACCGAGCGCCTGTATGCCGAATTGAACGGCGCGCTGGCGGATGACATCGGTCGCATCGGCCTGCTGCAACGGCAGATTGTCGAGATGCGCTTGCGCATCGGTCAGCGCCGCGAGGAGTACCAGACGGAGGTGCGCACCCAGTTGGCCGAGGCGCAGACACGCAGCGAAGACGTACGCCACCGGCTGGCCGGGGTCGAGTTCGAGCTGGCCAACAGTCAGGTGCGGGCACCTGCCGATGGCATCGTGGTGGGCCTGAGCGTATTCACCGAGGGCGGCGTGATCAGCCCGGGGCAGCAACTGATGGAAATCGTCCCGGAGCACGAGTCGCTCCTGGTCGAAGGCCGGGTGCCGGTCAACCTGGTGGACAAGGTGCACCCCGGCCTGCCGGTAGAGCTGATGTTCTCGGCCTTTAACCAGAGCACCACGCCCCGGGTGGCGGGCGAAGTGACGCTGGTCTCGGCGGATCGGCTGGTGGACGAACGCACGGACGAACCCTATTACACCCTGCGCGCCCAGGTGAGCGAAGCCGGCATGCGCGCGCTGGGCGACGTGGCCATCCGCCCCGGCATGCCGGTGGAAGCCTTCGTGCGCACGGGGGAGCGTTCGCTGCTCAACTACCTGTTCAAGCCACTGGCCGACCGTACCCACATGGCCCTGGTGGAAGAATGATGATGCGCTGGATCTGCTGGGCGCTCGTCGCCTGTTTCACGTCCTCCGTCCACGCCCTCGACCTGCAGGATGCCTACGCCCTGGCGCTGCGCAACGACCCGACCTTTCACGCCGCACTCAAGGAGCGCGAGGCCGGCCAGGAGGATCGCGCCATTGGCCGGGCCGCACTGTTGCCCAAGCTGAGCTACAGCTACAACAACGCCCGCAACGAATCCGAGGTGACCCAGTCGACCGCGCAGGGCAATGTGCGTGCCGACCGCGACTACCGGAGTTACGCCTCCAGTTTCACCCTGCGCCAGCCCCTGCTCGACTATGCCGCCTGGGCGCAGTACCGCGAAGGCGAGGCCAAGGCCCTGCTGGCCGACGAACGCTTTCGCGGGCGTAGCCAGGAATTGCTGGTGCGGTTGTTCCAGGCCTACAGCGAGGCGTTGCTGGCGGGCGAACAGATCGCCCTGGCCGGCGCACAGCGCATGGCTTATGCCGAACGCCTGCAACTCAACCAGCACCTGTTCGAGAAGGGCGAGGGCACGCGCACTGACCTGCTGGAAACCCAGGCCCGGCATGACCTGACCCTGGCCCAGGAGATCGAGGCAGGCGACGCCTTGGATGCGGCGTTGCGTGAACTGCAGGCGATCATCGGCGAACCGCTGGTGCTGGACGATTTGGCGCCACTGGTTGGCGACTTCCATATCCTGCCGTTGCAGCCTGCCGGCTTCGACGCCTGGCGCGATCTGGCCATGGCCAGCAATGCCGACCTCGCCGCCCAGCGCCATGCCCTGGACGTGGCGGCCCAGCAACGTGAACAGCGCCGCGCCGGCCATCTGCCCAGCCTCAGCCTGTACGCCAGCACGCGCAAGACCAGTTCCGACTCGGAAAGCAGCTACAACCAGCAGTACGACACCGACAGCATCGGCATCCAGATCAGCGTGCCGTTGTTCGCCGGCGGTGGCGTGGCAGCCGGCACCCGCCAGGCCTCACGTCGCTACGAGCAGGCCAGCTATGAGCTGGACGCGCAGACGGCAACCACCCTCAACGAGCTGCGCAAACAGTACAAGCTGTGCCTGAGCAGCGTGACCAAGGCACGCGCCTACGAACAGGTGGTCGCCTCGGCCGGCACCTTGATCGATGCCACGCGCAAGAGCGTGGCGGGTGGTGAGCGGGTCAACCTCGACGTACTGGACGCCGAACAGCAGTTCTACAGTGCCCGCCGCGACCTGGCGCAAACCCGCTATGCCTACCTGCGTGCCTGGTTGCAGCTGCGCTACCTGGCGGGCGTCCTCGATGCGGCGGACCTGCAGCAACTGGGGGGTTATTTTGGTGCGCCAGGGTGATAGGGGGTTGGGCTCGAGAGATAGAGGAAGAACGCGCTGGCGATTCTTCGCGCAAGCCGGTGCGTGTGGTGGTGTGTAGCGAATGAGAAATATTTTTTACTGGCAACCCAGGGGTTATTCGTCTCTATAAGCATGCTGAAGAGAAATGCCCACGACGTGGGCGCTATCGCTGCGCATCAATTCTGCTGAACCAGACCCTGTCGGCACGCGTGGCCGGCCCGCTTCCATGAGAATCCCATGACTGCATCCTCGCAACTCTCCCATCCCCTGCGTTCCCAGCGTCTCAACCAGATCACCCACGAGCCGCACAGCAAGCTCGATGCCCTGGTCAAGAGCCATGACCCCTTCGGCAGCCCGGAGCGTTTTTCCCGTTTCGTCGCGGCCCAGTACCTGTTCCAGTACGACCTGGAAAAGCTCTACAACGATCCTGCCCTGATCGCGCTGGTGCCTGACCTGTCGGCGCGTTGCCGGGTTGAGCAGGCCCGCCTGGATCTGGCCGACCTCAAGCATGCCGTACCCGAGGGCGATGACAGCGTGCGGGGCCAGAGCCTCGGTCTGGGTGCTGCCATGGCCTGGCTGTTCGTCTCCGAGGGCTCCAAGCTCGGTGCGGCCTTCCTGCTCAAGCGCATGCCGGCGCTGGGCCTGAGCGAGGCCTTTGGCGCGCGCCATCTCGGCGAACCTGAGGGTGGCCGGGCTCAAGGCTGGAAGCAGTTCACCGCGATCCTCGACGGTCTGGAACTGGACGCCGAGCAGGAGCGCGAAGCTGAAGTGGCGGCCATTGCCGCGTTCGAGCGTTTCGTCGTGCACCTGGAGCGCTGCTTTGCCTGATGAGCAGAGCGGCCAGCCACTGCGACCGACCCGGTTCCGCTGGCTCTGGCTGATCCTGGCGTATCTCAGTATCGCCCTGGCGGCGATCGGCGTGGTGGTACCTGGTTTGCCGACCACCGAGTTCGTGCTGTTGGCCGCCTGGGCCGCTTCGCGTAGCTCGCCGCGTCTGGCCGCCTGGCTGGAGAATCACCGGGTGTTCGGTCCGCTGCTGAAGAACTGGCGCAACGGCGGCATCATCACCCGGCGTACCAAGGTGGTTTCTGCGTTGAGCATGACGGTCGCGTTGCTGATCATGCTGCTGACCGTCAATCACCTGCCTTCCATCTTGTTTGCTGCCGCCGGGATGAGCTGCGGCGCGATCTGGATCTGGTCGCGCCCCGAGCAACCTCGTGATGCACCGGCGCCCTGTGCGGAGTGATCAGCTAGCGTCTGTTCGCCCAGGCTGGTCATCGTGGGCGAGTACCTGACGGATTCTCGCTGCCATAAAAAAGCCCGCTCATTGAGCGGGCTTGTTCATTCCGAGCGCCTGGGCGCAATCAGAATGCCGGCACCACGGCGCCTTTGTATTTCTCTGCGATGAAGGTCTTCACTTCCGGGGTCTGCAGGGCCTTGGCCAGTTTCTGCAGGGCGGCATTATCTTTCTCGTCTTCACGTACGACCAGGATGTTCACGTAAGGCGAATCGCTGCCTTCGATGATCAGGGCGTCCTTGGTCGGGTTGAGGCCGGCCTCCAGCGCATAGTTGGTGTTGATCAGGGCCAGGTCGACCTGGTCCAGCACGCGCGGCAGGGTTGCGGCTTCCAGCTCGCGCACCTTGATGGCTTTCGGGTTCTCGGCGATGTCTTTGACGGTCGCGGTGATGCCCGCCTCTTTCTTCAGTTTGATCACGCCGGCTTTCTGCAACAGCAGCAGGGCACGGCCGCCGTTGGTGGCGTCGTTAGGGATGGCAACCTGAGCGCCTTTGGGCAGGTCGGCCAGGGTCTTGATCTTCTTGGAGTACGCGCCGAAGGGTTCGACGTGCACGCCCGCGATGCTCACCAGGTGGGTGCCACGCGCCGCGTTGAATTCATCCAGGTACGGCTGGTGCTGGAAGAAGTTGGCATCCAGGCGCTTCTCGGCGACCTGTACGTTGGGTTGTACGTAGTCGGTGAAGACCTTGATCTGCAGGTCGACGCCTTCTTTGGCCAGGGCCGGTTTGACGAACTCGAGGAGCTCGGCGTGCGGCACGGCGGTAGCGGCCACGGTAACGGTGTCAGCGGCCTGGGCGGCAGCGGTGGTAAGGGCCGCAGCGGCGGCCAGGGCGGTCAGCAGTTTCTTCATGGTCGAGCTCCTTGTGGGAAGTGTGCGCAGGGTCCGGCGGTTGGCCGGTCGCCCGCTGCTGTTTCATTTACGGGGAATGTCATTTACGGGAAAAATGCACCACCAGCTTGTCGCCCGTGGTTTGCAGAACCTGTACGAGTATCAGCAGAAGAATCACGGTAACGGCCATCACGTCAGGCTGATAACGTTGGTAACCATAGCGCACGGCCAGATCGCCCAACCCGCCGCCGCCGATCAGGCCGGACATGGCGGTGTAGGACACCAGGGTGATGGCGGTCACGGTAATGGCTGCCCAGATGCCCGGCAGCGCCTCCGGCAACAGCGCGCGGAAGATGATCTGCAGGGTGGTTGCGCCCATCGCCTGGGTGGCTTCGATGATGCCGCGGTCGACCTCGCGCAAGGCGGTTTCCACCAGCCGCGCGAAGAACGGCGTGGCGCCGACCACCAGCGGTGGAATGGCACCGGCGACGCCCAGCGAGGTGCCGGTAATCAGCACCGTCAGCGGGATCATCAGGATCAGCAGGATGACGAAGGGCACCGAGCGCAGCACGTTGACCAGCAACGACAGCACGCGATAGAGCGCCTTGTTTTCGAACATCTGCCGTGGTCCGGTGACGAACAGCAGCACGCCCAGGGGCAGGCCGAACAGCACGGTGAACAGCAGCGAACCACCGAGCATGCTCAGGGTGTCCAGGCAGGCTTGCCAGATTTCCAGCCAGTCGACGTTGGGTAGCAGGCGTTGCAGCAGGGCGTCCATCAGCGCAGCACCTCAAGGTGAACGTCGGCGGCGGCAAAGCGCGCCTGGGCGGCATCCACATCACCGCCGGTCAGGGCCAGGGTCAGTTGGCCGTAGGGCGTGTCTTTGATGTGGTCGATGCGCCCGGCCAGGATGCTGTAGTCGACACCGGTTTCGCGGGCGATGGTGCCGAGCAGCGGCGCGTAGGTGGCCTGGCCCTGGAAGGTCAGGCGCAGGATCCGGCCGCTGACATGGGCGAAGTCGTCGTGCTGCTCCTGCTCGTCGACATGCTCGGACTCACGCACGAAGCGCCGCGTGGTCGGGTGCTGCGGATGCAGGAACACCTGCGCCACCGGCCCCTGTTCGACGATCGCCCCGGCATCCATCACCGCCACCTGATCGCACACGCGGCGGATCACGTCCATCTCGTGGGTGATCAGCACGATGGTCAGTTTCAGCTCGCGGTTGATCTCGGCCAGCAGGTGCAGCACCTGGGCGGTGGTCTGCGGATCGAGGGCGCTGGTGGCTTCGTCGCAAAGCAGGATGGTCGGTCGGGTGGCCAGGGCGCGGGCGATGCCGACACGCTGCTTCTGCCCGCCGGAGAGTTGTGCCGGGTATTTGTTGGCGTGGTCGCTCAGGCCAACCCGGGCCAGCAGCTCGGCAACGCGCTGGGCGATATCGCTGCGCGACAGCTCGCCGGCCAGCTCAAGTGGCATGGCGACGTTGGCTGCCACGGTTTTCGAGGACAGCAGGTTGAAGTGCTGGAAGATCATCCCGACCTGCTGGCGGAAGCGGCGCAGGCCATTGGCGTCCAGCGCGGTGATGTCGTTACCGTCGATGACGATGCGACCGCCGCTGGGTTCTTCGAGGCGGTTGATCAGGCGCAGCAGGGTGCTTTTGCCGGCGCCGGAATGGCCGATCAGACCGAAGACCTGGCCGGCTTCGATGCGCAGATCGGTAGGTTGCAGGGCGGGAATATCACGTCCGGCAACCCGATAGGTTTTCTGGATATGGTGGAACTCGATCACTGAGCGAACCTTGTGGGTGCGTTGGCAGCCTTGCCGCGCCAGGGTTGGTCGGGAGGGCTCCAGCAAGCGTAGGCGGTTAGCCGAAACGTGCGCAGTTTAGCCGGTTTGTTTATTCGTTCTTAGTCTTTGTTAGCCTGTTTTTCAACAAATAAGACATAAGAAACGGTTTATTCACGACCATTCGTCTATTCACCCTGGCCTGGGGTAAGCACCAGGTGTGGCACCGCATCCGGGTTGGTGACATGGGAAAGCTGCGGAGTATGTCCCGGGTTGAGTTTCTTGATGCGAGCCGAGAGCAAGGCGGCCACGAAGGGATAGTCCTTGGCCTCGCGCACTTCTATATGTACAGCGCAGTTGAAATTCACCACATCGGCGGCAACGGCGTCGAGCAGGGTGCGCAGGCTTTCACGGTCCTGGGTATCGAGCATGGGCAGCGGTACATCGCTGCTGGCGGCTGTAGGGTCGATCAGGCGTGGGGCGCGGGCAGCTGCCGCCGCCTCTGCCTTGGCGGCCTCTTGCGCAGTGCGTTTGGCAGCGGCTTCGCGCGCGGCCTGTTGTCTGGCGCGTTCGGCGATGAGCTTTTCTTCCGCTGCTTTTTGCTGCTGCGCCTGTTCGGCCTTTTGCCTGGCGATGGTTGCGGGGTCAGGCGTGGGTGGGCTGCTTGCTTTCAGCGCGGCCAAAGCCTGTTCGTACTCGCCCCTCAGGCCAGGGGCCTTGGCCATATAGCGTTGTGCTTTGTTCAACGCCTGGCTGGCACCAGGGGTGTCGTGGGCGGCGAGGCGCTGCTGGCCCTGGCGCAGGTAGGCGCTGGCCAGTTCGCGTTGGTACTGCTCGATGCGTACATCGCTGGGCGGAATGCTCTGCTGCAGCGTCGTGAGGCCGCTTTCCGCCGCTTGCAGTTCGCCGCGGGCGATCTGGCTGGAAACGGTATTGAAGGCCTTGACCTGATCGTCCACCGACCAGAATTCGGCATGGGCTTCGCTCAACAGCAGGCCGAGCAGAGGCGCGGCAACATAGCGAAGCAGGGATGCGTTCATGGGTTTATCTCTCGACTGGAACCGGTGCGCTGAGGGGCGCAGGGTCGCCAGTCTAGAGATTCGTCATCGTGGTTTCATCAGGTTTTTGCCGACGAAGCCCTCTTTATCGCTGTTTTTAACCGCTAGTTATTTCGTTATTGCAGTCGGATATGCGCTCTAGAGCGGCCCGTTGCGATCCAGGGCGCCCTCAGGTGCCGGGCATGGTCAGGTAGCCGGGCAGGGCCTTGATCCGCGCGATCCAGCGGATGATGTGGGGATAGGGTGTCAGGTCGATGCCACCTTCCGGCGCCAGGGCGACATAGGGATACACGGCGCAGTCGGCGATGGTCGGGCGCCCCAGTGCCAGCCAGTCATGCTGCTGCAGGTGCGTATCGATGAGGTCGAGAATGCGCGCCGCGCGCTTGAGGGCGTCGGTCTTGTCGATGGCATAGCCGAACTTGTCCACCAGGCGAGCGGCGCCGGGGCCGTTCTGGATCTCGTTGGCGGCGGTCGACAGCCACTGCATGATTTCTGCCTGCTGGGGCGCTTCTACCGGCCACCAGGCGGCGCCACCGCGAGTACCTGCCAGGTACACGAGGATGGCCTGGGAGTCACGCAATACGCGCTTGCCATCCACCAGGATGGGCAGCTCGGTCCAGGGGTTGAGGACGCTCAGGGGCGCGCGCTTGTGTTCGCCGGCAAGGAAATCGACAGGCGTGATCGTCAGGTCGATATTGGCCAGGGCGGCGAACAGCCGGACCTTGTAGCAGTTTCCGGACAGTTCCAGATCATAGAGCGTCATGCAGGTTCTCCTGGGGGGCAGTCAGTTGATTGAACTCGAGGACGTTGCCGTCCGGGTCGCGGATGAACAGGGCGATGCGGCGTGGTCCGATGGGGTGTGGTCCTTCGGTGATCCGGATGTCGCGCTGCTCCAGCCACGTCTGGAGGCGAGCGAGATCATCGACGACGAAAGCCGGGTGGGTCATGCCGGGCAGTTTTATCGGCTCGTCCAGCAGGACATTGCGGGCCTGCGGCCGTCGGGCGGCGTTGAAGATGAGGTTGATGCGTACGCCGTCGGCGCTGAGCATCTCGTTGGCTTCATGTTCGGGAAAGGCCGCGCTTTCGACGAAGCCCAGGCTTTGATAGAAGTCGAGGGCACGGCGCCGATCGCTGACGCGAATGCCCACGTGGTCATAGGTGAGGATCCGTGCGGGGTTGTTCTGCACGGGTGGCAATGAAGCGCTGGCGTGAGGGTTTGCGGGATTCATGGCGATGCCTTGCGGTCGACAGTGGACGTCGGCAGTATCCCCGCCGATTGCCAGGCCACCAATGGCGCGGGCCTTACAACACCGTTGCATTCCATGCACAGATGGGAAGGGAAGGATGGACAGGCTCAAAGCCATGGCGACCTTCGTGCGCATCGTCGAGACCGGCAGCCTCAGCGCGGCTGCCGATGCCCTTGGCCAGTCCGCCGCGTCGGTCGTGCGCAGTCTCGCGGCGCTGGAGAAACACCTGGGTGTGCGCCTGTTGAACCGCAATACCCGGCGCTTGGCGCTGACCGACGAAGGGGCCGAGTACCTGGCCTGGAGCCGGCGCATGCTGGCGGAGTTCGATACGCTCGAACAGCGCTTCGAGGCGCGCCAGCAGGACCCGGGCGGGCTGTTGCGCCTGACCGCGCCGGTGGCGTTCGGCCAGCGCCACGTGGCGCCGCTGGTGAATGAATTCCTGCGCGCGCATCCGGGCATGCAGGTCGAACTGACCCTGCTGGACCGCACGGTCGACTTGCTGGAGGAAGGGCTGGACCTGGCGATCCGTATCGGCCATCTGCCGGATTCTTCGATGACCGCGATCACCCTGGGCGCGACTCGCCACGTGGTCTGCGTCCATCCCGGCTTGCTGCAGGCGGGACCGATCAAGCATCCCGCCACGTTGCGTGAGCGTGACTGTATCGTCTTTGCCCAGCACGGCCCGTGCTGGGCTTTTTTGGAGCAGGGGCAGGCGCTGAGTGTCGAGGTATCGGCGAAGCTGCTGCTGAACCAGGTCGAGGTGGCCCGCGCCGCGAGCATCGAGGGCATGGGTGTGGTGCGCTTGCTGCACTACCAGGTCGCCGATGCGCTGGCCGACGAGCGCCTGGTGCGTTTACTGCGGGCGTTCGAGACGCCCGATGTACCGATCCAGATGGTCTACCCGCATTCGCGCCTGCTGTCGCCACGGGTACGCCGCTTCATCGACTGGGCCGCGCCACGATTGAAGGCATCGATTCCCGATCCTTCCTGAGCAAGGCGCCCGCAAGGTGAGTCGTATGCACTGGCAAGACTGAGACGGACGATCAGCGTGCCCGGCGTGGCAGGACGAAGCTGAGCAGGAACAGGCTGGCGGCGGCGACCACGATCGACGGGCCGGCCGGCGTGTCCTGGTACCAGGACAGGCTCAGGCCGCCACACACCGCGAGCATGCCGAGCAGGCTGGCGCCCACGGCCATCTGCTCCGGGGTGCGTGCATGGCGTTGGGCGGCGGCGGCGGGAATGATCAGCAGCGAGGTGATCAGCAGCACACCGACGATCTTCATCGCCACGGCGATCACCACGGCGATCAGCAGCATCAGACCCAGGCGCAGGCCGGCGACCGGCAGGCCTTCGACGCGGGCGAGTTCCTCGTGCACGGTAATGGCCAGCAGCTGCCGCCAGAGAGGCAGCAGAAGCAGCAGGACCAGAGCGCTGCCGCCGATGATCCAGGCCAGGTCGCTGGTGCTGACGGCCAGCAGATCGCCGAACAGGTAGGCCAGCAGGTCGATGCGTACATCCTTCATGAAGCTCAGGGCAACCAGGCCCAGGGACAGGGTGGTCGGCGCGAGGATGCCGAGCAGGGTGTCCGAGGCCAGCGGCTGGCGCTGTTGCAGGGTCACCAATAGCACGGCGAGCAACAGGCAGCCGACGGTCACCGCCAGGGTCGGGCTGATATCGAGCATCAGGCCCAGTGCCACGCCGAGCAGTGCCGCATGGGACAGGGTGTCGCCGAAATAAGCCATGCGCCGCCAGACCACGAAGGAACCGAGCGGGCCAGCCACCAGGGCCAGGGCCAGGCCGGCGAGCAGAGCGTTGAGCAGAAAATCAGCCATGGTTGCAGTGCGGGCCGTGGACGTGGGGTTTGAGGACCGCGCCATGCAGGTCATGGCTGTGGTCGTGATGGTGGTGGTAGACCGCGAGGCTCTTGGCGTCCTGGCCGAACATTTCGACGAACACCGGATCGTTGCTGACCTGGGCCGGGTGTCCTGAGCAGCACACGTGACGATTCAGGCAGATCACCTGGTCGGTGGTGCTCATCACCAGGTGCAGGTCGTGGGAGACCATCAGCACACCGCAACCGTAGCGGTCGCGCAGGCGGGTGATCAGGCGGTACAGCTCGGCCTGGCCGGCGACGTCGACGCCCTGCACCGGCTCATCGAGTACCAGCAGTTGCGGCTTGCGCAGCAGTGCGCGGGCCAGCAGCACCCGCTGCAGTTCGCCGCCGGAAATACTCTGCAGCGGGCTGTCGATGACCTGCTCGGCGCCCACCTCGGCCAGCGCGTCCTGCGCCATGCTGCGGTCCACGCCAGGTACCAGGCGCAGGAAGCGCAACACGGACAGCGGCAAGGTGCTTTCGACCTGTAACTTCTGCGGCATGTAGCCGATGCGCAGGCGGGCCTTTCGCTGCACCTGGCCGCTGTCCGGTTTGAGCAGGCCGAGCACGGCGCGCACCAGGGTGGTCTTGCCGGCGCCATTGGGGCCGATCAGGGTGACGATCTCGCCGGCGCGCACCGCCAGTTGCACATCCTGCAGGACGGCCTGGCCGGAGAAGGCGACCCCGACGCCATCGAGCTGGATCAGCGTTTCGCTCATGCGCCGCTCCGGCAGCCGGCGCACAGGCCGATGACTTCCACGGTCTGTCCTTCCACGGCAAAACCGACGTCAGCGGCACTGCTGACGATGGCGTCGCTGATCGCCTGCGCTTCCAGCTCGACGGTGGTGCGGCAGTTTTTGCAGATCAGGAACTGGCCCTGGTGAGCATGCTCCGGGCGCACGCAACCGATGAAGGCGTTGAGCGAGGCGATGCGGTGCACCAGGCCGTTTTCCAGGAGGAAATCCAGCGCCCGATAGACGGTCGGTGGCGCGGCGCGACGGCCGTCCTCCTCGCTGAGTACACCGAGAATGTCGTAGGCGCCGAGTGGCTTGTGGCTCTGCCAGACCAGCTCCAGTACGCGTTTGCGCAGTGCGGTCAGGCGCACCCCCAGCTTGGCGCAGATGGCATCCGCATCGGCCAGGGCACTGTTCACGCACTGGGCGTGGTCGTGGGGCAGGTAGACCAGTGGGGTCTGGGCGGTGTGAGGTTTGAGCATGGGCGGCGACGTCCGGGGTAAGAGACGTTATTCTATTACTCTTTGCCCCTCAGGTGTTGCCCCGTGTCGCGTTTCTCCGCCCTGCTCCTGCTGCTTCTCTGCTCTCTCAATGCGCGTGCCGATGTGCAGGTGCTGACCAGCATCAAGCCATTGCAATTGATCGCCGCGGCGGTACAAGACGGCGTCGGAACCCCGGATGTGCTGTTGCCACCGGGCGCCTCGCCGCACAACTTCGCCCTGCGCCCTTCCGATGTGCGCAAGGTGCAGAGCGTGGCACTGCTGTACTGGATCGGCCCGGACATGGAGGCCTTCCTGCCGCGGGTTCTGCAGTCGCGTACCTTGCCGAGCATTGCCGTGCAGGGATTACCGGACATGCAGTTGCGCCATTTCGGCGAAGGGCATGACGCACACGACCACGGTGATGCCGACGCGCATGACCATGACCACCGTCCAGGGACCCTGGACGCGCATCTCTGGTTGCTGCCGTACAACGCCCGCGTGATCGCCGCGCGCATGGCGGCGGATCTGGCCGCTGCCGACCCGGCCAATGCGGCCCGTTATCAGGCCAACCTGAAGGCCTTCGGCGAGCGCCTGGATGCCTTGGATCAACGCCTCAAGGCCCGACTGCAGGGCGTTGCCGGCAAGCCCTATTTCGTCTTCCACGAAGCCTACGACTACTTCGAGTCGGCCTATGGCCTCGAGCATGCCGGTGTGTTCAGTGTGCTGGGCGACGTGCAGCCAGGTGCCCGGCATGTGGCGGCGATGCGCGCACGCTTGCAGGCAACCGGGCCGACTTGTGTGTTCAGTGAGCCGCCGTTGCGTCCGCGCCTGGCCGAAACCCTGACTGCCGGGTTGCCGGTGAAACTGGCGGAGATGGATGCCCTGGGCGGCGCCCTGCCCGTTTCTGCCCAGGGTTACGAGCAGTTGCTCGGCGATCTGGCCGAACAACTGGCCGGCTGCCTGGAGGCGCTGTAACACCCACTTGAGTAAGCCGTCGCAGGGGCGCTGTACGTAGACTCGCTCGACTAAAGCGCCAGCGGCAACGGGCAGTCGACCTGTTGGCGCTGCAAGAGGCGACGCTGGATTTCGGCGGGATCGTGGATCAGCACATCCTGGCCGGCGAAGGACTGGGCGGCGATCAGTCGCGACAGCCAGAAACGCAGACAGGCGATGCGCAACATGGCGGGCCACAGTTCGGCTTCGGTCGGCGTGAACGGTCGCAGCGCGGCATAGGCGCCGAGCAGGGCGCGCGCACGTGGGCCATCGAGGCGTTCGTCGGCCTGGGAACACCAGTCGTTCACGGTGATCGCCAGGTCGTACAACATCGGGCCGGAGCAGGCGTTATAGAAGTCGATGACCCCGCTCAGGTGATTGCCTTCGAACAGCACGTTGTCGCGGAACAGATCGGCATGCAGGTTGGCACGTGGCAGGGCGAGAATGCGCGGCTGCAACGTGGTCACCTCGTCGAGGCTGTCGCGCAGCAGCGGCAGGAGTTTGTCGGGCAGCTGCAGGGCCAGTAACGGACCTTCTTCAAGCATCCAGTCCAGGCCGCGATCGCTGCGCCGTTCGAGGATCTGCTCGCGGGTGGCCAGGTGCAGGCGGGCGAGCCAGCTGCCGACCTCAGCACAATGATGGGCATTGGGCTGGCTGATGTGGCTGCCCTGCAAGCGTGGTTGCAGCAGGGCCGGTTTGCCAGCCAGTTCACGCAGGCGTACGCCGCTTGCCGTCGGCAGTGCATACGGCACTGGCAGGCCGGCTTCGTGCAGGCGCCCGAGTAGCTCGACGAAGAACGGCAGATCAGCCTGGGGGCCGCGTTCGATCAGGGTCAGCACATATTCGCCGGCCTCCAGGCTGACGAAGAAATTGCTGTTCTCGGTACCGGCACCGATGCCCTGGAAGTCTTTCAGGCGCCCCAGTTGGTAGGGGACGAGGAAGTCTTCCAGCTCGGGGCGTTCGAGAGGGGTGAAAACCGACATGGGGCAACGGCTCGCAGATCAGGGCCAGGAGGACGCTGTCGCCAGCGTCCACGCGGCGTTTACCACTTAAAGATTTCCCAGGCGGGGATCAGCATGTCTGGCTGGTCGGAACGGATGAAGTTGCCTTCGCTACCGTCCGCGCGCACCAGGAAGTAAGGCTTGCCCTTGCTCGGGGTGACTTTGATCGCGTAGAGGAAGCCGTTCTGCCGGTATTCGGTGATGGTGCGGTCGCCGTCCTGGCGAATGGTCACGTCTGGATCGGCGCTCGGGGCGTCATCGGCAGCGAGGGCGAGCATCGGGCTCATGGCCAGCAAGCCGGTCAACAACAGGCGGTTGAGTGCGCGCATGGTAACCTTGTCCTTTATCGTCAATGGTCCGTGCATTCTAGCGCCGGACCCGTGGAAAAGGTTGATCTTGCGCATGTCCAACACACCTCTTGTTCTGGTCGACGGGTCCTCCTACCTGTACCGCGCCTTCCATGCCCTGCCGCCCCTGGCGACGTCGAAGGGTTTGCAGACCGGCGCGGTCAAGGGTGTGTTGAACATGCTCAAGAGCCTGCGCAAGCAGTACCCGGACAGCCCGTTCGCCGTGGTCTTCGACGCCAAGGGCGGCACCTTCCGCGATGCCATCTTCGCCGAGTACAAGGCCAACCGCCCGCCGATGCCCGATGAGCTGCGCGGCCAGGTCGAGCCGCTGCACGCCAGTGTGCGTGCCCTTGGTTATCCGCTGCTGTGCGTGGAAGGTGTCGAGGCCGATGACGTGATCGGCACCCTCGCCCGCCAGTGCGCCGCCGAGGGGCGCGATGTGGTGATCTCCACCGGCGACAAGGACATGGCGCAACTGGTCTGCCCGCACGTGACCCTGGTCAATACCATGACCGGCAGCGTCTACGACATCGAAGGCGTGAGGCAGAAGTTTGGTGTCGGCCCCGAGCTGATCATCGATTACCTGGCGCTGATGGGCGACAAGGTCGACAACATTCCCGGTGTGCCGGGTGTCGGCGAGAAAACCGCGCTGGGTCTGCTGGTCGGTGTTGGTGGCGGCCTCGACGTGCTCTACGCCAACCTCGACAAGGTCCCCGAGTTGCCCATCCGTGGCGCCAAGACCCTGCCGGCCAAGCTGACCGAGCACAAGGAAATGGCCTACCTGTCGTACCAGCTGGCGACCATCAAGCTCGACGTGCCGCTGGATATCACGATCGAATCGCTGCATCCGGGCGAGCCGGATCACGAGGCGTTGCTGGCGCTGTACACCGAGCTGGAATTCCGCGGCTGGATGGATGAGTTGCAGCGCAGCCAGGCGAAGAGCAAGCCGGTTGCCAAGGTGGTCGCCAAGCCAGCGCCCACGGGTGGCCTGTTCGATGAGCCGGAGGTCGTGAGCGAGGTGGAGGAGCAGGCAGTTGCCAGTGACTCGCGCTATGAAACCGTGCTGGATCAGGCGCGCTTCGATGCCTGGCTGCACAAACTGCAGGCGGCAGAGCTGATTGCCTTCGACACCGAAACCACCAGCCTCGACCCGCAGCAGGCGCAGGTAGTGGGCGTGTCTTTTGCGGTCGAGCCCCACGAGGCAGCCTACGTGCCACTGGCTCACAGCTACATGGGCGTGCCGGCACAACTGGACCGCGATGCGGTGCTGCGTGCACTCAAGCCGCTTCTCGAAGACCCGGCCAAGGCCAAGGTCGGCCAGCATGCCAAGTACGACATCAACGTGCTGGCCAACGCCTCGACGCCGGTCAACGTGCAGGGTGTGGCCTTCGACACCATGCTCGAATCCTATGTGCTCGACTCCACCGCCACGCGCCACGATATGGATAGCCTGGCGATGAAGTACCTCGACCACGGCACCATCCGTTTCGAAGACATCGCCGGCAAGGGCGCCAAGCAACTGACCTTCGACCAGATCGCCCTGGAACAGGCCGGCCCCTACGCCGCCGAGGATGCGGATATCACCCTGCGGTTGCACCAGACCCTGTGGCAGAAACTCGAGGCCACGCCAACGCTGGCCAAGGTGCTGCGCGAAATCGAAATGCCGCTGGTGCCGGTGCTGGCGCGTATCGAGCGCCAGGGCGCGCTGGTAGACGCCAAGCTGCTCGGCGAGCACAGCGTCGAGCTGGGCGAGCGCCTGGTCGAGCTGGAGCGTCAGGCCTTCGCCATCGCCGGCGAGGAGTTCAACCTCGGCTCGCCCAAGCAGCTCGGCGCGATCCTCTATGAAAAGCTCGGCCTGCCGGTGATCAGCAAGACCGCCACCGGCCAGGCCTCCACCGCCGAAGCGGTGCTTGCCGAACTGGCCGAGCAGGACTTCGAGCTGCCCAAGGTGCTGATGCAGTACCGCAGCCTGAGCAAGCTCAAGAGCACCTACACCGACCGCCTGCCGGAGCAGATCAACCCGCGCACCGGACGCATCCACACCAGCTATCACCAGGCCGTGGCCGCGACCGGACGCCTGTCATCCAGTGATCCGAACCTGCAGAACATCCCGATCCGCACCGCCGAAGGCCGGCGTATCCGCCAGGCATTCATCGCCCCCAAGGGCTACAAGCTGGTGGCGGCGGACTATTCGCAGATCGAGCTGCGCATCATGGCCCACCTGGCCAAGGACGAAGGCCTGCTGGATGCCTTCCGCCATGACCGTGACGTGCACAAGGCCACTGCCGCCGAGGTGTTCGGCGTCACGCTGGAGGAGGTCAGCAACGACCAGCGGCGCAAGGCCAAGGCGATCAACTTCGGCCTGATCTACGGCATGAGCGCCTTCGGCCTGGCCAAGCAGATCGACGTCGACCGCAAGCAGGCGCAGGCCTATATCGACCGCTATTTCGCGCGCTACCCAGGCGTGCTGGCCTACATGGAGCGCACCCGGGAACAAGCCGCCCAGCAGGGTTATGTGGAAACCCTGTTCGGCCGCCGGCTGTATTTGCCGGACATCAATGCGAAGAACCCGTCGCTGCGCAAAGGCGCCGAACGCACGGCGATCAACGCACCGATGCAGGGCACCGCGGCGGACATCATGAAGCGCGCGATGGTCGCGGTGGACGAGTGGCTGGCGACCTGCAGTCTGGATGCCAAGGTCATCCTGCAGGTACACGATGAACTGGTTCTGGAGGTCCGCGAGGACCAGGTCGAGGACCTCAAGGCCGGGTTGCTGCCATTGATGAGCGCGGCAGCGGAGCTTGATGTGCCGTTGCTGGTCGAGGCTGGAGTCGGCGCCAACTGGGATGAAGCCCACTGACGTGATGCGGCATAAGGTCGCAGTGTTAAGCGCGCGTTCTTTACGCTGCGATCTAAAAAGCGCTTTTTTAAGAACGACAGAGTTTAAGAAAAGTTGAACTAACGGCCAAGGCGGCCGGTCAGAGTTTACGAATGGCTTGTAGCCCTTCGATGCTCCTTTGTTGTGTTTAGTGTTGGCAGATCTCTGAACCCCGCCCTAGCGGTTCAGAATTGAACCCCGGTTTCTTCCTCCCCATACGAAGCCGGGGTTTTTTTTGCCCGCCATTCCTGGCGATCACCCTTCGGGCCGTTGCTGCGCAACGTCAAAAACCGCTCCCGCCGATTTTTTGTCCGCGATTCAGGCTTCGATTTCTTCGTCTGCTGCTTCGCCGGTCAACCCGAGCCACTGGGCCAGCACGGCCTGGGCTTCTTCCACACCTTGGCGCTTGGGGGCCGAGAACAGCTGGATACCGACGTCCTCGCCCCAGCCCTTGCGGATGTCCTGACGCACCTTGAGCAGTGCGTTCTTGGCGGCACCGAAGGCCAGCTTGTCGGCCTTGGTCAGCAGGATGTGCAGCGGCATGTGGCTGGCCTTGGACCAGTCGAGCATCATGCAGTCGAATTCGGTCAGCGGGTGGCGGATGTCCATCATCAGCATCAGCCCGGCGAGGCTTTCACGGCTGCCCAGGTAGGCTTCGAGGTGCCGCTGCCAGTGCTGCTTGAGCGGGATCGGCACCTTGGCATAGCCATAGCCGGGCAGGTCGACCAGGCGGCGCTCGTCATCCAGGCGAAAGAAGTTGAGTAGCTGCGTGCGCCCCGGGGTTTTCGAGGTGCGGGCCAGGCTCGCATGGGTCAGGGTATTCAGCGCGCTCGACTTGCCGGCGTTGGAGCGACCGGCGAAGGCCACTTCGAGGCCCTGGTCCGGTGGGCACTGGTCGACCTTGGCCGCGCTGATCATGAAGGCAGCCTGCTGACACAGGCCGATGATGGGATTCTTGGGTTGCATGGGGAGGTTCCGATTAGGGCGGACGTGCCGCGCAGCAGGGTGGCGCTTTCGAGGCGCGGCATGGTGTCGCTTCCGTTTCAGCGACGCCAGTATATAATGCCGCAGATTTTGTGTGCGCTTTGTCCCATCCGTTGTTCCGGGAATGTTTCAGTCGACTGCGCGATAGAACGCAGGTGATTCCCGGCCCCGATGAGGTTGGCCCATGAAAAAATGGTTGCTGGGTGTTGCCTTGTTTTGGGCCTTGGTGGGTGCCGTACAGGCAGCGCAGGATGCACAGGCGGTATACGCCAAGACCTGTTCGGCCTGCCATGATGGACAATTGCCGATGGCGCCCAAGCGAGGCGACAAGGCAGCCTGGACGCCACGATTGGCCAAGGGCATGGACACCTTGGTAAGAAGCGTTACCCACGGTTTGAATGCCATGCCACCCGGTGGTTTGTGCATGAATTGCAGTACCGAGGACTACCAGGCCGTCATCGAGTTGATGAGCGAGTAGTCCCGTAAAAACCTATTACCTCTAGCCGTTATTGGATTAGCTGATGAACAAACTACTGGTGAGCTTGCTGTTGACCCTCGGTGTCTCCGCTGCCGCGCACAGCGCCGACAAGATCGTCGGTGATGCTACCGCCGGCCAGGCAAAAACCGCCGTATGCGGCGCCTGCCACGGTGCTGACGGCAATAGCCCGGCGCCGAACTTTCCGAAGCTGGCGGGTCAAGGTGAGCGCTACCTGCTCAAGCAACTGCATGACATCAAGGCCGGCACCGCGCCGACCGCTGAGGCGGGCAAGGGCCGGAAAGTGCTTGAAATGACCGGCATGCTGGACAACTTCAACGAACAGGATCTGGCCGATATCGCCGCCTACTTCGCCAGCCAGAAAACCAGCGTCGGTGCTGCCGACCCTGCATTGGTCGCTCGCGGTGAAGCCCTGTTCCGTGGCGGCAAGCTCGAAGAAGGCATGCCGGCGTGCACCGGTTGCCATGCTCCGGATGGCGCGGGTAACGCCGCTGCCGGCTTCCCGCACCTGGGTGGCCAGCACGCCGCCTATGTGGCCAAGCAACTGACCGACTTCCGCGAAGGCAACCGCACCAACGATGGCGACACCATGATCATGCGCGCCATCGCTGCCAAGCTGAGTAACAAGGATATCGCTGCGGTTTCCAGCTATGTCCAGGGCCTGCACTAAGCACGCCTGAGCGCAAACAAAAGGGTGGCCATGGCCACCCTTTTTTATGCCTGCACTGTTTGGCAGTACTCTTCGGGCCTGCGCAAGAGAGGTAAAAAAGCGCACCCGGCGATTTTTTATTGCCCGCGCCGCTACAATGCCGGAACCCGCCATGCGGGCGCCGGTCGAAAACCGACTGCGCCCCGCGCGGTCCCCGTTCGCCAAGGAGTCCTGCATGCGTAACCTGATTCTCGGTACCTTCCTCGCCACCCTCAGCCTGTTCGGCCTCAGTGCCCAGGCCGATACCATCGAAGCCGGCAAGCAATATGTCGAGCTGCAGAATCCGGTGCCGGTCTCGCAGCCGGGCAAGATCGAAGTGGTGGAAATGTTCTGGTATGGCTGCCCGCATTGCTACCAGTTCGAGCCGACCCTCAACGCCTGGGTCGACAAGCTGCCGGCCGACGTCAACTTCGTACGCGTTCCCGCCCTGTTCGGTCGTACCTGGGATATCCACGGTCAGCTGTTCATCACCCTCGACCTGATGAAAGTCGAGCACAAGGTGCACAAGGCCGTATTCGACGCCATCCACACCCAGGGCAAACAGTTGGACACACCTGAAGAAATGGCAGACTTCCTCGTCGGTCAGGGTGTCGACCGTGACAGCTTCCTCAGCATGTACAACTCCTTCGCCGTGAAAGGCCAGATGGCCAAGGCGCGTCAACTGGCCAAGGCTTATCAGATCACCGGCGTACCGGTGCTGATCGTCAACGGCAAATACCGTTTCGACGTGCGTTCGTCCGGCGGCGAGAAAGAAGCGCTGCAAGTGGCTGACTTCCTGATCGCCAAAGAGCGCGCCGCTCACTGAGTGCCTTGCCATGCTACGCCGTCGGAATCCCGGGCGATCCGCCAGCCTGTGCACGCCACAGGTCAATGGACATTGCTCGGAATCCAACGGCGGTTTGCCGGCTGATGGCCGCCTGCGCCTACTCAGCTTCAATATCCAGGTCGGCATCAGCACCCAGCGCTACCGGCACTACCTGACCCGCAGCTGGCAGCACCTGCTGCCACATGTTGGGCGTGCCGGTAACCTGCAGCGTATCGGCGACCTGCTCGGTGACTTCGATCTGGTCGCCTTGCAGGAGGCTGACGGCGGCAGCCTGCGCTCTGGCTACGTCAATCAGGTCGAACACCTGGCCGAGTTGGGTGCCTTCCCCTACTGGTACCAGCAGCTCAATCGCAACCTCGGGCGTTTCGCCCAGCACAGCAACGGCGTGCTCAGCCGCTTGCAGCCCAGTCTTATGGAAGACCACCCATTGCCCGGCCCAGCGGGGCGTGGCGCCATTCTGCTGCGCTTTGGCGAGGGGGCGGATGCGCTGGTGGTGGTC
The DNA here is from genome assembly GCF_965111915.1 of Pseudomonas sp. Marseille-Q8238. Taxonomy (NCBI): domain Bacteria; kingdom Pseudomonadati; phylum Pseudomonadota; class Gammaproteobacteria; order Pseudomonadales; family Pseudomonadaceae; genus Pseudomonas; species Pseudomonas sp. Marseille-Q8238. The sequence continues at coordinate 66,243 of NZ_CBCOPI010000001.1, forward strand.
ATGATGCACCTGGCGCTGGGGGCCCGTACCCGCACGCGCCAGCTCGCCTATATCCGCGAGCTGATCGGTGGCTATCGCCACCAGATCCTGATGGGCGACATGAACACCCATGCCAATGAATTGCTGCAGAACTCGCCGTTGCGTGACCTGGGCCTGATCGCGCCCCAGGCCGAGGCGACCTTCCCCAGCTGGCGGCCGCAGCGTTGCCTGGACCATATTCTGTTGAGTCCCGAGCTGACCCTGGAGCGAGTGGAAGTCCTTAGCCAGCCCATTTCCGATCACCTGCCGGTGGCAGTCGATATCCGTCTGCCGGCAGGGCAATATGGCAACGATTGCCAGACTAAATCGCTCGTTCCCGGATCATCCCCATGACTGATGATAGCCAGCGCTGGAAGCACAAATACCTGGAGAGCCTCGAGCAACAGGAGGAGCTGGAGCGGCGCTGGGAGGCGCGTCTGGACTTGCTTCGGCGTGGCTTGGTGCGCAGCTCGCTGGCAGCCGAGGGCAGTGACAAGGCCGTCGACCAGTGCATGCAGGAGCTGCGCAATGTGATCCGCGGCGATCAGATGGATGCCGGGCTGTCGGCACTTATCCCGCGTCTGGAAAAGGCCGTGCTGGACTCCGAGCAGCGCCGCCAGTTGCGGGCCGAGCAGAATGTCGCCGGGCTGACCCAACTGACCCAGCAACTGCTGGCGCTGGAGTTGCCCCGTGAGGTACGCAAACCGCTCAAGCAGTTCGTCAAACGTGTCGACGAGCGCGCCAGTCAGTCACGCGAGCTGCCGGCATTGCTCGCTGAGCTGAGCAGCTTGCAGCAGAACGTACTGGCCGTATTAGGCAGCGATCAGGTGGCTCGTCCGGGCCTGCTGCAGCGTTTGTTCGGCAGTCGCGATGAGGCAGATGCGGCACCCGGGGTTGCGGTCGTGGAGGAGGCCCCGCACGCTCCCCTGCCAACGCCAACGCCAACGCCAACGCCAACGCCAACGCCAACGCCAACGCCAACGCCAACGCCAACGCCAACGCCAACGCCAACGCCAACGCCAACGCTGGCTGAAGCTCCGGCTGCCATTGCCCAGCCCGGAGCGTCAGCGCCCGAGGCAGAGGCCGTGGTGCTGGAAGACACCGAGCCGCGTGTCAGTGAGGCCCCCTTGGTGTCAGCTATGGCCAGGTCTGACGTCGACCTGCAGGCTGAGACCTGCGACGTGGTTGTTGCAGAGCGCCCGGCGCCAACCGCCCTTTCGGTCCTGGACAGCCTGCCGCTGGATGCCCGGATCCTGATTGGCGAGGGTGATCCCGACTATGCCCTGCCCCCGCTGCCGGAACCTGGCTACAGCGCAATAGCTCCCCATGTCTCGCGCAGCCTGCTCGGTTTGCTCGATGAACTGGAGTTGCCGACGCGCCACCAACCGCAGGCCGAAAGCCTGCGCGCGCGTATGCAGGGCGGGCTGAACTGGTACGAACTGGTTCCGGTGCTGGATGACCTCGCGGTGCTGGTCCTGGCCGTGACGGATAGTGGTCAACGTGAATTTGCCGTTTATCTGCAGCAACTCAATGAGCGTCTGGCGGCGTTTCTCGGCACCCTGAGCGAAGCCCAGGCCGGCTACAGCGAAAGCCTGGAAAACGCACGCAGCTTCCATATCGAATTGCATGAACAGGTCAGCGGCTTGCAGGCCAGCGTGCAGGAAGCGGTTGACCTGGAAACCCTCAAGCAGGCGCTCGAGGCCAGGCTGGACGGTTTGCTCACGACCGTCAGCGAGCACCAGCGTCAACGCGATGGTCGTGAGGCGGATGTCGCTGCGCGCCTGCAGGCGTTGGTCCAGCGCGTGGCGGACATGGAGCAGGAAGCTCAGGTTTTCCGTGATCACCTCGAAGAACAACGGCAGAGGGCGCTGATCGATCCGCTGACCGGGCTGGCCAATCGTGCTGGCTGGAGTGAGCGCGTGGAGCTGGAAATGGCTCGCTGGCAACGTTATGGCGGCGACTTGCTGCTGGCGGTGCTGGACATCGATCACTTCAAGCGCATCAACGACGGCTACGGTCACCTGGCGGGCGACAAGGTGCTGAAGCTGATTGCCAGTGAGCTGAGCAAGCGCCTGCGCAAGACCGATTTCATGGCGCGCTTTGGTGGCGAAGAATTCGTCCTGCTGATTCCGGCCACGCCGCTGGCGGGTGGGCAGCAGTTGCTGGAGACGCTGCGCGAGGCGATCGAGGCGTGTCCATTCCACTTCAAGGGCGAACCGGTGACGATCACCCTGTCCGGTGGCATCACCGCCTTTTCCAGCGGCGACCAGGTCGATCAGGCATTCAAACGGGCCGACCAGGCCCTCTATCGGGCCAAGGGATCAGGGCGCAATCGAATCGAGCTCGGCTAAACCCAGAGCACGCCCGCAGGGTGCGCCGTACGCCCCGATTGCCTCCACGCAAGCACCGGCTTCAAGCCACATGCGGCAGGTATGGGCGCCACGTATCGGGGATCTGTTCCAGGCGTGGATAGCCGGCGATCTCCAACTGCCGTTGCGACAGCAGGAAGGGCGTATGCCGCAAATGCGCCGGCACGTTGCGTAACTCCGGTAGCCAGAGGCTGACGTAGGCACCTTCCGGGTCGTACTGACGGGCCTGGCGCAGGGTGTTGAAGGGTTGCTGGCGCTGCGGATCGCTGGCGGCGCTGGCGAGGTAAGCCCAGTTGCCCCAATTGCTGGCGGGGTCGTAATCGAGCAGGTGCTCCTCGAACCAGGCGGCGCCATGCCGCCAGTCCTGATTCAGGTCGTGCACGAGATAACGGGCCACCACCTGTCGCCCGCGATTGGACATGAAGCCCGTGGCGGCCAGCTCACGCATGTTGGCATCCACCAGCGGCATGCCGGTACGGCCCTGGCACCACTGGGTGAAGCGCGCATCGAGCGGATGCGGCGAGCGTTGCTGAAACAGCGTGTCGCCATGGCGCAGCAGGGTCCAGCGGAAGAAGTCGCGCCAGAGCAGGGCACGCCACAATGCCTGGGTGGAGGCGTTGCGTCCGTACAGGCTTTCGTGGCGGCGTAGCTCGGCGATCACACGGCGTGGCGAGAGGCAGCCATTGGCCAGCCAGGGAGAGAACTTCGACGAGTATTCGCTGCCGATCAGGCCGTTGCGGGTGTCCTGGTAGTGGCGTACGCCTTGGTGCAGCCACAGGTAATCGCGCACCCTGGCCAATGCCGCGATCTCGCCACCGGAAAAGGGAAAGGCACTGTGCAGCGCGTTGAGTGGTTCGCCCAGACCAAGCTGGGACAGCACCGGCAATGGCTCGAATACCTCCAGGGCGTTGTCCGGCAGGCCCGGCAGGCGCTCAGGGATCGGCAGCGGCTGGAACACCGGCAGGCGCTCTTCAACCTGCTGGCAGAACTGGCTGTAGACCGCTGGCAGCGCTTCCAGGGCGGTAGGCAGCTCATCGAGGCGCAGCAGGTTGTTGCCCGGTAGTTCGCGCAAGGGGATGTGGCCGAGCTTCTGTCGCAGCTCGGCCAGTTGCTGACGTTCCTCGGGAGCGATCTCCTCCAAGGTCAGCACTTCCTGCAAGGCAAAGCGTTCGACCAGGGCCGGGATCACCTCCTCGGCCCGCCCCGGCAGTACCAGCAGGGCAGAGCCGCGCTGACGCAGTTCGCTATCGAGGTTGGCCAGGCTTTCGAGGAGGAAGCGTGCACGGTGCACGCCGAGGCGCCGGCTGCCGAGCGCGTTGTAATCCAGCAGGGCGGGGTCGAGCACGAACAGCGGCAGAACCTGTTCGGCATCCACGGCGGCCTGCACCGCCGGATGGTCGTCGAGGCGCAGATCCTGTTTGAACCAGAGCAGCAGGCGGCGCATGGCAGTCAACCCTCGGTAAGCGTGTCGGTGACGATACGCTGCTGTGACCACGGCAGGGGCACCGTTTATCCCGACATCGACTGCCAATCGCCTGCCGATGAAAGGAAAACATGACGGACTTGGCGATTTCTGTAGCGGTGATAGTGCCGCGTGCTGGACCGAGTTCCAGTCGCGCCAACATGCCATCAGCCCTAGAATGAACCATTCGTTCAGGAGCGTTTCATGGATATCTTCGGCATTGCCGTGCTGGTGTTTCTGGTCACCGACCCATTCGGCAACATCGCCATCTACCTGGCGGCGCTGAAGAATGTCGCCCCCGAGCGGCGTCTGCGCGTAGTGGTCCGCGAGCTGCTGTTCGCCCTGGCCCTGCTCATGCTGTTTCTTACCTTTGGTGACAAGATTCTCAGCGGACTCGGCCTGTCTCGCGAGGCCACGGCGATTGCTGGCGGTATCATCCTGTTCGTCATTGCCATGCGCCTGATCTTTCCTTCGCCGCAGGGCGTGCTGGGCGACCTGCCGGATGGCGAGCCGATGCTGGTGCCGATGGCTACACCGGCGGTGGCTGGTCCTTCGGCGTTGGCGGTACTGATGACCTTGCGCAATACCCATGAGGGACCGCTATGGGAATTGTACGTGGCCGTCGGGCTGGCCTGGCTGGCGACCGCACTGATCCTGTTGCAGGCCTCCTGGCTACAACGGTTCCTGGGGCCACGCGGCCTGACGGCGGTAGAGCGTCTGACCGGCATGCTATTGATCATGCTGAGTGTCGACATGTTGTTGGATAACTTGCAGAGCGTCTTGCACATCACCCCATGAGAGTTCTTGTCCTCACCCTTGCCCTGCTGCTGGCTGCCTGCAGCAGCGGCCCGACGATCGATGACAGCCTGACTGCCCGCGGGCAGAGCAGCCGTGTGCAGTACATCGTCGTGCACTACACCTCCACCGACCTGCCGCGCTCGCTGGCCCTGCTGACGCAGACCGATGTCAGCAGCCACTACCTGATCGGCGACAATCCGCCGACCATCTACCGGTTGGTCGACGAGAACCGGCGGGCCTGGCATGCCGGCGTCAGCGAGTGGCAGGGGCGTACCTGGTTGAATGCCAGCACCCTCGGCATCGAGCTGGTCAACCAGGGCTATTTCGACGGCCCGCAGGGGCGTTACTGGCAGCCCTACAACCCGGCGCAGATCGATGCGCTGATCGTGCTGCTCAAGGATCTGGTCAAGCGTCATGATCTGCCCATCGACAGCATCATCGGTCACAGCGATATCGCGCCGCAGCGCAAGGTCGATCCGGGCCCGTTGTTCCCGTGGAAGCGCCTGGCCGATGCCGGGCTGATCCGCTGGCCGGATGCCGCTGCAGTCACCCGCGAACAGATGAAATTCGCGCAGAGTCTGCCGACGCCGCTGTGGTTCCAGGAGCAGCTGGCGCGACTGGGTTACCCTATCGAGCAGAGTGGTGTCCTGGATGAGGCCACGCGCAAGGTGCTGGCGGCCTTCCAGATGAAGTACCGCCAGGCCCGCTACGACGGTGAGCCGGATGCCGAAAGTGCAGCGATTCTGCTGGTGCTCAATGGCAGCCACGGCTGATCGCGTTCACCGCTAGTGTCTGCCGCTGGCTGCCCAGGCTGCGTGCCTGGATAAACGGCTAGCTGTCGGTGTGCATGGGCACCCTGCGTAGCGTCTGCTCCGCAGGGCACTCAGAGCGGCAGGGTCAGATAGAACTGGGTGCCATGGCCGGGGCGTGAATTGACGCCGATGCGCCCGCCGTGCAGTTGCACGATCTCCTTGCACAGCGCCAGGCCGAGGCCGGCGCCACCCTTCTTGCGTCCGACCTGCACGAAAGGCTCGAAGATGCGCCCCTGCTGGCTGTAGGCGATGCCTTCGCCGTCGTCCTCGACACTCAGGATCAACCGATCCTCCTGGCGCCGGGCCTGCAGGCGAACATTGCCGCCGGGGTGGCAATGACGCAGGGCATTGGTGATCAGGTTGTCCAGCACCTGTTCGATCTGCAGGCGGTCGAGTGCGGCACGTGGCAACTGCGCAGAGATATCGAGGGACAGGTTTACTTCGCGCGCCTGGGCTTCGGCGGCAAAGCGCTGGCTGGTTAGGTGCAGGACGTCCTCGATATCACACGGAGCCAGGTCGAGCTTCTGCAGACCATTCTGGTAGCGCGAGAAATGCAGCAGGTCGTTGATCAGCTGGACCAGTCGGTGCATCTCTTCGTCGACGGTGCGCAGCAGGTCGCTCTCGCGGGCGTCCTCGGGGAAGCGCAGGCGCTCCTGCAGCAGACCGAAGGCCATGTGCATGCCGGTGACCGGGGTGCGCAACTCGTGGGAGGCACGTAGCACGAACTCGTTGCGCACCCGTTCGAAGGCGCGCTGCTCGGTGACGTCGTGCAGCACCATCACGGCACCGAGAATATGCCCCTGGCTATGGATCACCGGGGTCAGGCTGTAGGTCAGCAGGCGCGTTTCGCCAGCGGCTTCGACCTGCAGGTCTTCGGGTACTTCGTCCAGGTTTTCGCCGCGCAGGGCTTTCTGCAACTGTTCGTCGAGTGCGGGGCGATGCAGGGCCTGGCCGAGGCTCTCGACGGCATGGCCGTCCTGCCAGCCGAGCTGGCGCTGCGCCACCGGGTTGAAGTGTTCGAGCAGGCCGCGCCGGTCGAAGATCAGCAGGCCGTCGTCGATGCTGTCGAGCACCGCCTGCAGGCGGTGTTGCTCGGCCATCAGGGCTTCGATATTGCTGCTCTTGAACTGCAGCAGGGCATCGGCCATCAAGCCGAAACGACGGCTCAGTGCAGACAGTTCGGCCACGGGTGAAAGCGGCAGGGTGACCTGGAAGTCGCCTTGGCCAATCTTGTCGGCGGCTCGCGCCAGTGCTTCGATAGGTCGACCGAAGCGCTGGGCAATGCTATTGGCGGTGACGAAGCCAACCAGCAATACGGCCAGGCCAATCAGCCCGAGCAGCCAGGCGATCAGTCGGGCGCGCTCGCTGGCATCGACCTGCGCGTCTTGTAGCAGGCTGACATAGCGTGCCTGGACGGTGTTGATACGCTCACGCAGGTGATCCAGGGCCTTGCCGAAGTTATCGTTCTTGAGCAGCTCGCGGCGAATGTCATTGGGCTGGGCCAGCATCCTGGCGAATTCGTCATAGGAGCCGGCGACATCGAGCAATGCCTGTTGGTCGGTGTTTTCGTTAGCGCTGTCGCGGGCCAGTTGCAGCCACTGGTGAAAATTCTTGTTGGCCTGATCGAGGGCTGCCTGGTCGAGGTGTTCGGAAAGCACCAGGGTCACCTGGCGGCCCACCTCCTGGCGCATGCCCAGGGTGGCATCGATGATCTTCAGGTTGCGCAGCATCGTCTGGTTCTGCGTCTTGGTCAGCTGCAGTACGCTGAACATGCTCAGCAGCAGGCCCGCCAGCGCCACGGTGATCAGTGCGCCGCTGCTGATGAACAGCCGGTTGCGCAGTTTCATAGGCCGAACTGCTTGCGCTTGCGGTACAGGGTGGAGGCGTCGATGCCCAGCACCTTGGCCGCCTGGTCGAGGGTTTCACTGCTGGCCAGCACGGCGGCGATATGGGCTTTCTCCAGCGCTTCCAGGCTCATTTCGGCGCCAACGCGCGGTGCGCTGCTGGTCGTGGTTTCGCTCAGGCCGAGGTGGCTAGGCTGCACCCGGTCCTCGGCGCAGATGATGCTGGCGCGCTCGATCACGTTGCGCAGCTCGCGGATGTTGCCGGGCCAGCGGTAGTCGAGCAGCGCGCTACGGGCCTCGTCGCTGAAGGCGCGCGCGGGGCGGGCGTAGTCCTTGACGAAGCGGGCGAGGAAGCGCTCGGCCAGCGCGAGGATGTCTTCGCCGCGTTCACGCAGGGGCGGCAGGTGCAGTGTAATGACATTGAGGCGATAGAGCAGGTCTTCGCGGAAGGTGCCGGAGCGCACCATGTCATCCAGGTTGAGGTTGGTCGCGGCAAGAATGCGCACGTCGGCGCGGCGGGTCACCGCATCACCGACTCGTTCGTATTCCTTGTCCTGGATGAAGCGCAGCAGCTTGGGTTGCAGGGTCAGCGGGAAGTCGCCGATCTCGTCGAGGAACAGGGTGCCGCCATCGGCCTGGTTGACCCGGCCCAGGGTGCTTTCGCTGGCGCCGGTGAAGGCGCCACGGCTATGGCCGAACAGCTCGCTTTCCATCAGCTCGGCGGTCAGCGAGGGGCAGTTGATGGTCACGCAGGATTTGCGCGAGCGTGGGCTCCAGCCGTGAATGGCGCGGGCCAGTTCGCCCTTGCCGGTGCCGGACTCACCGAGGATGAGGATGTTGGCATCGGTCGCGGCGACCTGCCGCGCGGTTTCCAGCACGCCCATCATGGTCGGGCTGTGGGAGTCGAGGCCGTCCTTGGGCTGGCGCACTTCACCTTCGAGGGCTTCCAGGCGGGCAGCCAGCTGGCGCACCTCCAGTTGCTTGGCGGCCGCCAGGCGCAGTTGGTCGGGGCTGCACGGCTTGACCAGGTAGTCCGCCGCGCCGTTCTGGATGGCATCGACGGCGGTATCCACCGCCGAGTGCGCGGTGACGATGACCACGCGCATCCACGGTGCCTGCACGCGCATCTGCGCCAGCACTTCGAGGCCATTGTCCTCGCCCAGGCGCAGGTCGAGAAAGCACAGGTCGAAGACCTGGCGTAGCAACAGGGTTTCGGCCTGCGCTGCGCTGTTGGCAGTGCTCACCTGGTAGCCCTCGTCCTCCAGGCAATAGCGGAACGTGCGCAGGATCGCCGCTTCGTCGTCGACCAGGAGAATGCGACCGTTTGCTTGCATGGTGGAAGTGCTCCGCTAGGTGAGTGCAGACATTAGTCAAGGAAAGTTCGTGCAAGTTGCACGACGAGTCTAGGCCGATCTTGCAGGCTGCATGCTGGCAATCTAATGGTGTTAATCCAAACGTATGATTTTAAAAGAAGTTTTAATCGGAAATGCTGGCACGGTGCTTGCGACTTTCTCTTCGCGGCTGTGCACGCAGTCGTGCTGTGAAGACGATTGGAGAGTGTTATGCCCCCGCTTAAAACCCTTGTCCTGGCCTTGGCCACCACCGGCTTTATCGGCCTGACTCCACTGGCAGCCCAGGCTGCACCGGAGGCAGTTGCCCAGCAGTTGACCGAGGCGCGTCAGGAAGGCTCGATCTGGACGGCGTTTGCCCTCAATCGCCACCTCAATCCGTTCCCGTTGAAGGTACAGGTGGAAGATGGCCGCGCCATCCTTACCGGGCGCGTGGAGACGCCGGTCGAGCGCGAGCTGGCCGAGCAAATCGCCCTGGGAATCAGTGGCATCGACTCGGTCGACAACCAGCTGCAGATCGACCCTGACCTGCAACCCGAGGAGTCGGATTCACCCACCCTGGCCCAGCGTTTCGACGATGCCACGCTGACGGCCACGGTGAAGTCCAAGTTGCTGTGGAACACCAACACCCAGGGCCTGGATGTTGCCGTGAAGACCGAGGCCGGCGTGGTCACGCTCAATGGCCATGCGCGTACCCCAACGGCCAAGGAGCTGGCCGGCAAGCTGGCCGCCAACACGGATGGCGTGCGCCGGGTGAACAACTACCTGAGCGTGAGCACCGCCGACAGCAAGGCTGACGAGGTACGCAATGCTGCCAAGGATGCCAAGGCGGCGATCAGTGATGGCTGGATTACCAGCAAGGTCAAATCCAGCCTGTTCTACAGCCGCAACCTCGATGCCCTGGAAATCTCCGTGGCCACCCAGGATGGCATGGTCAGCCTGAGCGGCACGGTACTGAGCAATGCCGAGCGTGAGCTGGCCATCGAAATCGCCAGCAACATTCGTGGGGTGCGCGGTGTGGATGCCGGAGCACTGCGCATCGTCAGTTGATTCATCCACCGGCCCGTATCGGGCGGGTGCTGCCGGCTGGAATCTCTTCAGTCGGCACGGCAAGACAGGAGAACCACCATGACCGACAAGATTGCCCAACTCAATGAACTGATCGAAGTCACCCGTGATGGTCAGCGCTTCTACGATCACGCCATCGAACAGGTCGAGGACGAGCGTCTACGCTCGATCTGGCGCGACATGGCACAGGCCAAGAGCCAGGTGATCCGGGCGCTTACCGCGGTGGTCGCGGCCAACCAGGAAAGCCCGGCGACCGGCGGTACCGTCATCGGCAAGTTGCGCCAGGTGTACGCCGACACGCGGGCTACGCTGTCCAGTGATGAGGGCGCTACCTATGTGGCGCAGCTGGAGGAAGCGGAGGATCGCATCCTGCAGGCCTTCGAAGAGGCGCTGGAGTGTGCCGAGCCGGATGTACGCGCTGTATTGATCGCGGAAATGCCCAAGATCCGGGCGTGCCACGAGCGTATGCGCGCACTGAAGCACGCGAATCCTTGATGCATGACGGGTGACAAAGGAGGTGTCGCCCCAGCCATCGTGCAAATCGCCCGATGCAAAATGACCGGATCGTGCAGGATGCAAGCAGATCTACCAGGAATGATTTTTAAGTTGTTGATTTGAATGGTGTTTTATTTGAATTAAGGCTGGCACGCCAGCTGCAATATGAATAACAACGCCATCCGATATGGATGCAACACGTATCAGCCCTCGGCCTCGGCCGGCGGCGCTGGACAACTGAAAGGAGCTTCAGGATGAACAACCGTCACTTGTCTTTCATTTTGCTGGGCAACGGGCTTCTTGCAGGGAGCGCATTGCTGGTGGCACTGGCCGGTCAGGTTAACGAGACCCCTTCGGTGCAGGCGGTACAGCTGGCCCCTTCGACGCCACAGATCCTGCGCCTCGAGCAGGTGGGTGGCGTACAGGCCAGCGACCACAACGCCCTTAACGATCACTGGAACGAACAACCCCGCCAGCCGCGCTGGGTGTTCTGAATCGCTAGCTGACCAAGGAGACATGCCATGTGGATCGTTGCTCTCTTGTTTGTCGCCGTTCTGATCGCCTTGTGTGCCATGTGCGCCAGCGTGCTGCTGGTGGGTACGGCGCTGGTTGAAAGCCATGACCTCAGTGGTCTGGACCTCAACCAGGGCCACGTCGAGACAGACCGTCTGCAGAGGGACGCGCATCCATCGCACTGGGCCGTCAATGCCTCCTTGCGCTGAGTTCACGATGCTGCACCGCAATACCCCGAGAAAATAAGGAGAAACGCCATGTTGAGCTGGGCCATAACCTTTCTGATCATTGCCATCATCGCTGCCGTACTCGGTTTTGGTGGTATCGCCGGCACTGCCACTGGCATCGCGAAGATTCTGTTCGTGGTGTTCCTGGTGATGTTCATCGTGTCCTTCGTGATGGGGCGTCGCCCCCGCGGATAAGGAGACCGCATGCTGTTCCTGAGGTCTCTCGTGGCCGCCCTGCTTCTGGGCGGCGGCGCGGTGGCAATAGCCGCTAACACCGATACCGAGTTCCACCTGAATGAACTGCTCGCCAGCCATCCGGATTACCAGCAAGCCTGGCGTGATGTGTTGGAGGACGAGAGTCGTTTGCCAGAGTGGGTCATCAACCTCAGTGGAGTTGCACCGCCGATGCTGGCGGTGGCGGATGGGGGTGACAAGTACCTGGTCGGACAGATCTGCGAAGCGCACAACTGTTTCAGCCAGCGTCTCTATGCCGCCTTCACCTGGGACAAGGACAAGGCCTACGCCCTGCTCGTACAGGTGCCTACAGGCCTGCCACTGGACCGGGCGCCCAGCGAACATGCCAGCCTGCGCTGGTTGGGCAAGCCGGATGAAGCGGTGAAGAAACTGCTCACCGAACAACTGCAAGCCGATCCGAACTGGTATTGATCGGCTGCTGAATCAGGACCGGATGGTGCGGCGGGCACCAGGCAACGCCATCCGGACCAGGGATTTGTCGAGGAACGCCTGCCGGAGTGCGGTGGTTCATCGACAGACGCGACAACCGTGAGGCTGTAGCGCACGACGCGAAGCTCCTTATCACCCGTGGCAGTCACGCTTACAGGGTGATGCCAGAGGGTCAGCACCGGATGTGCGCAGCTGAAACGGTATTCGACCAGGGGGCCGGGATGCGTTGGCCGGTATAGGCGGCGCGACCTAGGGGTACAGGGAGTACCTCCACCTGTGGGCCGGGTCAGGCAGGCGGTAACCGTGGGGCTGGTTCTGACCAGCCTCGCGGCGATGCCACACCACGCTACACCTCTGCACATACTCTCTTCCTTCCTAGCTGTGCCCCTCGCTGCCGTCCCCTGTGCTGGCTGAATCCATGACCCGTAGGAAACCGATACGCAGCCGGCCGCGACCCTGTGCCCGCCAGGCGCTATCATCGGCGCACGGTTCGATGGGGATACGACATGCTCAACGGTTTGTGGCTGAGCTTTTTCGCGGTAGCAGCGGTAGCGGCATTGGCACGCTGGATCGGGGGCGACCCGGCGGTATGGGCGGCGATGGTGGAAAGCCTGTTCGCCATGGCCAAGCTGTCGGTCGAGGTGATGATATTGCTGTTCGGCACCCTGACCTTGTGGCTGGGCTTTCTGCGCATCGCCGAGAAGGCCGGACTGGTCGATCTGCTGGGGCGTGCCCTCGGCCCGCTGTTCGCCCGGCTGATGCCCGAAGTACCCCGTGGCCACCCCGCGCTGGGCTTCATCACCCTCAACTTCGCCGCCAACGGCCTGGGCCTGGACAATGCGGCCACGCCCATCGGCCTCAAGGCGATGAAGGCCCTGCAGGAGCTCAACCCCAGCGCCACGGCGGCGAGCAATGCGCAGATCCTGTTCCTGGTACTCAACGCCTCGTCCCTGACCCTGTTGCCGGTGTCGATCTTCATGTACCGCGCACAACAAGGCGCGGTGGACCCGACCCTGGTATTCCTGCCGATCCTGTTGGCCACCAGCGCCTCCACTTTGGCCGGCCTGCTCTCGGTGGCGCTGATGCAGCGCCTGCGCCTGTGGGACCCTGTGGTGCTGGCCTACCTGATTCCCGGCGCCCTGCTGCTCGGCGGCTTCATGGCCGTGCTCGCCACCCTCAGTGCCACGGCCCTGGCGGCGCTGTCGTCGCTGCTTGGCAACCTGACCCTGTTCGGCCTGATCCTGCTGTTCCTGCTGGTGGGCTGGCTGCGCAAGGTGGCGGTGTATGACAGCTTCGTCGAAGGTGCCAAAGAAGGCTTCGACGTGGCCAAGAGCCTGCTGCCCTACCTGGTGGCGATGCTCTGCGCGGTGGGTGTGCTGCGGGCATCCGGAGCGCTGGAGATTGGCCTGGACGGCATTCGTGCGCTGGTCGAATGGGCCGGTTGGGACACGCGTTTCGTCGAGGCGTTGCCCACCGCGCTGGTCAAGCCGTTCTCCGGCAGCGCAGCGCGGGCGATGCTTATTGAAACCATGCAGACCCACGGCGTGGACAGCTTCCCGGCACTGGTGGCAGCGACCATCCAGGGCAGCACCGAGACCACCTTCTACGTGCTGGCCGTGTACTTCGGTGCGGTGGGCATCCAGCGTGCGCGGCACGCGGTGGGCTGTGCGCTGCTGGCCGACCTGGCCGGGGTCATCGCGGCGATCAGCGTCTGCTACTGGTTCTTCGGCTGAGAGGCAGGCCCTCTATCTATAAACCTTGATCAATGGCGCCCATGCTTTTCATGGGCGCCTGTCTTGTGATGTTCCGCATCGCAGCGTTCAGGCGACCGTGGATAGGCGCAGTCCCTCAACGCATTGCACAGGCTTGCGTAGGGAGCGCCAGGCGCACCGGACAATGTGCAAGCATGCCGGTCGCACGACGCCCCCTACTTGAGCCCCAGGCGCACGGCCAGCCGGTGCAGGTTGGCGCGGTCGAGTCCCAGCTCGCGGGCGGTGGCGGCCCAGTTGTCCTGGTGGCGCTGCAGGGCGCTCTGGATCAGCTGGCGTTGATAGGCGTCCACCGCTTCGCGCAGGTCCCCGATCGGGGTGTCGGGCGTGGTCGCTGGCGGTATTGCGGTGGTGGCTTGGCGGATTGGCTGAGCAGTTCCCAGATCCAGATCGACGGCTTCCAGACTGAGGATGCGCGGGCGTTCCGGTTGGCGGGCCAGGGCCTTGAGTACCGCGCGACCCAGCAGGTGTTCCAGTTCGCGCACGTTGCCCGGCCAGGCATGGGCGAGCAGCGCCGCCTGGGCCTCACTGGCCAGGCGCAGGCCACGCAAGTGCAGGCGGGCGCGGTTCTGTTCGAGGAAGTGCCCGGCCAACAAGAGGACGTCACGACCACGTTCGCGCAGTGGCGGTACCTGCAGTGGATAGACGCTAAGGCGGTGATAGAGATCGGCGCGGAAACGGCCGGCGCGCACCTCCTCGGCCAGCTCACGGTTGGTGGCGGCAAGGATGCGCACGTCCACCCGGTGCTCGCGGTCCGAGCCCAGGCGTTGCAACTGGCCGCTCTGCAGCACACGCAGTAGCTTGGCCTGCACCGCCAGCGGCAACTCACCCACCTCGTCGAGAAACAGCGTGCCGCCATCGGCCAGCTCGAATTTGCCGCTGCGCTCGCCGCTGGCGCCGGTGAAGGCGCCGCGGACATGGCCGAACAATTCACTCTCCACCAGTTGTTCCGGCAGCGCTGCGCAGTTGATGCTGATCAGCGGTTTGCTGGCGCGCGGCGAGCGGCCGTGAATGGCCTGGGCCACCAGCTCCTTGCCGACCCCGGTCTCACCGCCGATCAGTACCGTCAGGTCGCTGCCGGCCACCGTGTCGATCTCCGCCTGCAGGCGCTTGTGCGCGGTGCTCTGGCCGATCAGTTCGGCACGTACCGCCTGGCCGGCGACTTCGCGAAAGCGCGCGGCCAGTTGGCGTTCGGCCTCGGCGCGCTGGGTCAGGTTGAGCAGGCGCTGGTGGGCCTTGACCGAGGCGGCCGCCAGGCGCGTGAAGGCTTCCAGGTTGTCCAGGTCGCGTTGGGCGAAGCTGCCGGGGGTCATGCTGTCGAGGGTGAGCAGGCCCCAGGGGCGGTCGTCGATGAACAGCGGGCAGCCCAGGCAATCGTGCACTTCCAGGTGGCCGACATGTTTCTCCACCAGGCCGTCGTAAGGGTCGGGCAGTTCGCTGTCGGCGGCGAAGCGGGTCGGCTGGCGATTGCCCAGCAGCACCTCGAAGCGCGGGTGCTCGGTGAGGGTGAAGCGGCGGCCCAGGGTGTCCGCGCTGAGTCCGTCCACTGCCAGCGGAATCAATTGCCCGCCGTCCAGGCGCAGCAGCGCGGCGGCGTCGCAGGGAATCAGC
This sequence comes from Pseudomonas sp. Marseille-Q8238, assembly GCF_965111915.1. Taxonomy (NCBI): domain Bacteria; kingdom Pseudomonadati; phylum Pseudomonadota; class Gammaproteobacteria; order Pseudomonadales; family Pseudomonadaceae; genus Pseudomonas; species Pseudomonas sp. Marseille-Q8238. The sequence goes on from NZ_CBCOPI010000001.1 coordinate 81,262, forward strand.
GTGCGCAGGGCGCTGAGCAGGCGCCGATAGCGCTCATCCTCGGCCAGTTCCCGGCTGAGATCATCGACCAGTGGCAACCATGCCTGGAGCAATGGGTGGGTTGTCATGTTGACTCCTTGCTGTCCGATTGACTCTTTCTCTGTGCTGTCGAATCGACTCTGTATTGTTCAAGTATTTGATTTAAATAGATAAATTACTGGCACAGATGCTGATAAGGCTCCTGCAGAACAATCCTGCGTGCAAGAGGAATCTTATATGTTGTCCAACGAACACATTGCCATCGTCAAGGCCACCGTACCGCTGCTGGAAAGCGGTGGCGAAGCACTGACCACCCACTTCTATCGCCTGATGTTGAGCGAATACCCACAGGTGCGTCCGCTGTTCAACCAGGCGCACCAGGCCAGCGGTGACCAGCCCCGTGCCCTGGCCAATGGCGTGCTGATGTACGCCAGGCATATTGATCGCCTGCAGGAGCTTGGCCCGCTGGTGGGGCAGATCGTGCAGAAGCATGTATCGCTGCAGATTCTTCCCGAGCATTACCCGATCGTCGGCAGCTGCCTGTTGCGTGCGATCAGCGAGGTACTCGGCGCCGAGGTTGCCACCGATGAGGTGATCTTTGCCTGGGGCGCGGCCTACGGTCAGTTGGCCGACTTGCTGATGAGCGCCGAGGAGGAGGTCTACGCCACCACCGAACGTGCTTTGGGTGGCTGGCGCGGCGGTCGGCTGTTCCGGGTGGCGCGCAGGGTGCGGGAAAGCGAAGAGATCGTGTCCTTCCATCTGCAGCCGGCCGACGGCGGCGCCGTGCTCGACTTCATTCCCGGCCAGTACATCGGCCTGCGCCTGCAGCTGGAGGGTGAGGAAGTGCGCCGCAACTACTCCCTGTCCGCGGCGGCCAACGGTCGCGAGTACCGTATCAGCGTCAAGCGCGAGCCGGGCGGGCGCGTCTCCAGCCACCTGCATGACCGCGTCGGCGAAGGCGACGAGCTGGAGCTGTTCGCCCCGGCGGGCGACTTTGTTCTGGATCGTTCGAGCAAGCCGCTGGTGCTGATCGGTGCCGGGGTCGGCATCACTCCGTTATTGGCGATGCTGGAAGCGGCTGCACCCAGCGGGCGGCCGATCCGTTTCATCCACTGTGCGCGGCATGCGGGTGTGCAGGCTTTCGCCAGCCGGGTGGACGAACTGGTCGCGGCCCATCCGCAGGTGCAGCGTTTCTATTGCCTGGAGGACCAGCGCCCGAACGATGGCGCCGATGCCCATGGCCGCCTGACAGCGGAGCGTCTGAAAAGCTGGCTGCCCGCCGAGCGTGATGCCGATGTCTATTTCCTCGGACCCAAGCCGTTCATGGCCGCGCTCAAGCGTAATCTGCACGACCTCGGCGTGCCGCCAGCGCAGATCCGTTACGAGTTCTTTGGCCCGGCGGCGGCGCTGGGGGACTGAGAACTAGGGGCTGTTGACGTTCCGGCATGGATGGCCGGATTGAGGCAGTTGCGGACGTTCGACCTTTACGTTTCATGACGCGCCAATTGGTGGGCTAAAGCCCACCCTACGTGGGACTCAGACTTTGTAGGGTGGGCTTTAGCCCACCAACTGCGGTGTCCACAACTGCCTCGAAGAGGCCCGTTCGGGGGCTGGATTTGAAATATGTTTCCATCCGATTCAATGAGTTAAGGCGAAACGTCAACATCCCCTAGTCGACACGAAAGCGCAGGATACCGATCTGCTGGCCGCCTTCGGTGAGCACCAGCACCTGCCAGTCGCCCACCACCTTGGAGGGGAAGTTGCGCTTGTGGGTCCAGGCGCGATAACCGGCCTTGCGCCCGCCACGGATATCCAGGGCGATGCGGTCGACCACCACGCCATCGCGCTGCCAGACGTGGTAGATGCGCTCGTTGAGGCCACGCGGTGCGCTGATCGAGGTGTAGGCATACAGGCCCTGGCTGCGCAGGTCGCGTTCGCTGATCTGCTCCAGGCTGTCGCCGGGCGCGCGATTCTGGTTGTCGAATTGCGCGGTCACCGCCACATCGGTGAGCCACAAGGTGGCGGGCGGAATCCAGCGCTGGCCCAGCCAGCCGACCACTCCGAGCACGGCGATCAGCCCCGGCAGGGCCAGCCAGTGCCAGAGGCGCTTCAGCTTCAGCGAACTGGCCAGGCTCGGCAGGGACAGCAGCAGGGCCGCGCCGAGGGCCAATTGGTAGCTCTGCGCGGTGGTCAGGTGGACGATCAGCGGCAGGGCGGTGAGCAGCACGGCGAATAGCGTCAGGGTGTGATAGCCCAGGTACAGCCAGCGCCGCGGCGCCAGCCAGCGGTAGTAGAGCGGATCGATGATCGCCAGCAGCGCGGCGATGCCCAGGAGGCTGGTGAACACCAGTTGCCCGCTGTTCCAGGCCGTGGTGACGAAGAAAAATGGCAGGACGAAAAACAGGCTTTCCTGGTGGATCAGCTGCGTCAGGTAACGCAGCACCACCGGCGGAATGTCCATGCCCAGCCAGCGTGCGGCGCTGCGGGTGAGCAGCCCTTCGAACAACAGCCAGACCCAGCTCAGCAACATCAGAATGGCGATGACCCGGCCCACCCCCTCCTGACGGTCGACCAGGAAGAAACTGGCGATACCGGAGACGAAGCCGCACAGGGCGATCAACCCTGGATAGCGTTGCAGCAGGGTGATCAGGCGGGTGGGCAGGGTTTTCCAGTGGGGCATGGTCGGGCGCGGCAACACGGCAAGGGGCGCGAATGATCGCATGCCCGCTCAAGGGCGTTAACAGCCTGTTGGTTACCGGCCATCGACAGGCGTCAGCAGCGGCTTGGCCGTACGCAGGTGGCGGCCGCGAAACTGCTCGACCAGCAGTTGCAGGTGACTGGCGAGCCCCGCGACATGTTCGGCGCTGATGCGGCTCTGGCTGCTGGCCGCGACGTTGCTGTCGCTGGCCTCGCGGATGCCGCACAGGCTGCGCTGGATTTCCTCGCCGACGGCACTCTGCTGCTCCACGGCACTGGCGATCTGCACGCTCATGTCGCTGATCTGGCCAACGCGCTGGGTGATGCCGCCCAGCGCGCGGGCCGCTTCGAGGGCCTGCTCGACGCTGACCTGCGCCTGTTGCTGGCTGCGATCCATGGCGGCCACGGCATGCCCAGTGCCCTGCTGCAGGCTGCTGATGATGGCGTGGATTTCTGCGGTCGACTGCTGGGTGCGCGAGGCCAGCCCGCGCACGGCGTCGGCGACCACGGCGAAACCGCGTCCGGCATCGCCGGCGCGAGCGGCTTCGATGGCGGCATTGAGCGCCAGCAGGTTGGTCTGTTCGGCGATGCTCTGGATCACCTCCAGGGCCTTGTTGATCTCGTGGCTGTGCACTTCCAGCTGGTGAATCACCTGGTTGCTCTGTTGCAGCTCCTCGGCCAGGGACAGGATCAGTTGGCGAGTACGCTCGACCAGCAACAGGCCGCTGCCGGTTTCCTGGTCGGCCTCGCTGGCGGCGCTGGCACTGAGCTGCGCATGCTGGGCCACCGCCTGCACGCTGACCGCCATTTCGCCTATGGCGCTGGCGACCTGCTCGGTCTCGCTCTGCTGGCGCAGGGTGGCGTGGCCACTGCTGTCGACCGCCGCGGCCAGCTCTCCGGCATCGAGGTTGAGCTGGCGCGCCGAGTCGGCGATACGCCCGACCACCGAGCCGGCCTCGGCTTCCAGGCTGCGCAGGGCGAAGGCGATCTGCCCGAAGTCGTCATTGCGTCCGGTGTACAGCCATTGGCTGAGCGGGTTGTCAGCCACTGCCCGGGCCTGTTCGGTGAGGACGTTGAGAGGGCGCAGGGCATAGAGCACGATCACGCCGACCCCGGCGCCGAGCAGCAGGCTGACAGCGGCCGTGGCGGCGATGGGCAGCGCACCGGCGAGGCCGAGGGCGAATGCGCCCAGCCCGGTCGGCAGGCCACATAGCGCCGCCAGCCGCTGGACCGCCGACCAGCGCGCACGGCGCAGGGTACGGGGCGTATGGCCGGCCAGCAGCTGTCCATACAGTGCTTCGGCACGCTCGATCAGGGCTTCATCGGGAGCGGTGCGTACCGACTGGTACTCGACCACTTCGCCATTGCGCCACACCGGCGTGACGTAGGCGCTGACCCAATAGTGGTCGCCATTCTTGCAACGGTTCTTGACCAGGCCCATCCAGGGTCGGCCACTCTTCAGCGTGCGCCACAGGTCGGCGAAGGCGGCGGGCGGCATGTCCGGGTGGCGCACGGTGTTGTGGTTGTGGCCGATCAGCTCGGCTTCGTCGAACCCGCTGATGTCGATGAAGTCCGGGTTGGCATAGGTCATCGCACCCTTGAGGTCAGTGGTCGAGAGAATGTTGGCGGCGGCATCGACCGGCACCCGGCGCGTGCTGACCGGCAGGTTGATCTTCATGGCTGGGTTTCCGCGAGAGGGCTGACGGGATCGGCGGTACGGGTTTCCGGCAGCAGGCACCAGAGCCCTTCGAAGCATTCCTCGCCACTGAACAGGCGTTGCAGGTCCTGGGCCGGGCGCGGCCGGCTGAACCAGTAGCCCTGGGCCAGACGGCAGCCTTCGTCACGCAGGAAGTCCAGGTATTCGCGGCGCTCCACGCCTTCGGCCACCACCTCCAGACCCAGGCTGTGGCCGAGGCCGATGATGGCGCGGCTGATCACGCTCAGCTCGGCGTCTTGCGGCACGCCGTTGATGAAGCTCTTGTCGATCTTGAGGATGTGCAGGGGGAAGCGTTTGAGGTAGCCGAGTGACGAGTAGCCGGTGCCGAAATCGTCCAGCGCCAGGCGCACGCCGAGGTTGGCCAGCTCGCGCAGGGTGATCAGCGTCGCGGTGCTGTCCTGCATCAACTGGGTCTCGGTGATCTCCAGCACCAGGCTGGCTGGCGGCAGGCCGGTGTCCTGCAGGATATCGGTAAGGCGGGCGACGAAATCATCCTGCTGCAACTGGCGGTTGGACAGGTTGACCGAGCAGCGCAGCTGGCGCTGGCCGGCCAGTTGCCAGGCACGGGTCTGGCGGCAGGCCTGTTCGAGCACCCAGTCACCGACCCGCAGGATCTCGCCGGACTCCTCCAGCGAGGGGATGAATTCCAGCGGCGAAATCAATTGACCGTTATGCCGCCAGCGCAGCAGCGCTTCGACGCCGACCATGTATGGCGTGTCCTGGTCGATGCGGCAGATCGGTTGGTAATGCACCACGAATTCGTGGCGGTCGAGCGCCTGGCCCAGTGCGCTTTCCAGCTCCAGCTGGTGCCGCGCGCTGGCTTGCAGCTCGACGCTGTAGCGGGCGAACTGCGCCTTGCCGGCCTGCTTGGCGCGGTACAGCGCGAGGTCGGCGGCTTGCAGGGCATCCTGCGAGGCGGAGCTTGCCTGCAGAGGCGCGATGCCGATGCTGGCGCTGACCACCAGGGTGTGTTCGTCCAGGTGCAGCGGCAGGTGCAGGCTGTCGAGCATGCGCTGCGCCACCTGGTCGGCATCGTCGACGCTGGCGAGGTCGGCGAGCAGCACGACGAACTCGTCGCCGCCGAAGCGGAACAGGTGATCACCGGTGCGCAGGCACAGTGCCAGGCGCCGGCTGACTTCGACCAGCACGCGGTCGCCGTAGGGGTGGCCCAGGCTGTCGTTGATCAGTTTGAAGCGGTCGAGGTCGATGAACAGCAGGGCCGCCTGCCGCGCGCCGGCTTTGCGCAGCTGGTGCTGGGCCTGCAACAGCAATTCGTCCAGGCGCAGACGGTTGGCCAGGCCGGTCAGCGGGTCGTGGCGGGCGGCATGGCGCAGCTGTTCTTCGACCGCCTTGCGCGCGCTGATATCGGTTTGCGAGCCGGCGATACGCAGCTGGCCGCTGCTGTCTTCCTCGGCCACGCCACGGGTCAGCACCCACAGGTAGTCGTCGTTGCGCCGGCGGATGCGGTACTCATGATGGACCAGGGCGGTGTCGCCACGCAGGTGGGCGTCGATGGCCTGGCGCAGGCCGGGCAGGTCGTCCGGGTGGACGCGGGCGAACCAGGCGCCACTGCTCTCGCCGAGGCTGTCACGGCTGAGGCCGAGCATGCCGGCCCAGCGCGAGGAAATGTAGAGACGGTCGTGCTCCAGGTGCCAGTCCCAGATGCCGTCGTTGGCGCCACGCAGGGCGCGGGCGAAGCGAGCCTCGCTGTCCTCCAGGGCCTTGCGCTGGGCGCTGCTGTAGGTGTCCAGAGCCAGGGTCATGTCGAAGAACACCGCCTTGAGCAGGCTGGCGTACAGCGCGGCATTGGGATGGTCGCCGAGCAGGGTGACGAACATCTCGTCGAGGTACAGGCGATAGGCGCCTAGGTACCACTTCAGCTCGACGCCGGCGATCTGGTGGATCAGGCCGATGCGCAGGCGGCTGCTGACGTAATCGCAATCGTAGGGGCCGTGCCACAGGCGCTGGTAGTACTCCAGCTGGCTGTGCTTGAGGCGTGTCACCACCTCCGGCGTATGCAGCAGGTTGGAGGGCCCGGTGAAGTCATCGAGGTGCTCGTAGAGCCGGTCGATGAATGCCTGCTGGGCGGGTGCCATGAGCGTGGCGGCGTCGTTCAGGCGCTGGGCGTCGGTCGAGTGCCAATCGAGCAGGCGGCAGCGTTCGCTGACTTCGTCCTGATCGAGGCCGATGCGGCGCATCAGTTCCTGCAGCGCTTCGGCTGAGCCCATCGTTCCTCCTTCTCCCTAAGTTCGCCCATACGTCACAGCCTGCGGGCTCTGCAGCCGCGGCTGGCGGGGCTGCAGGAGGTCTGCGCAGGTGGAGCGGCGGTCGACGATAAGGCGAATGCCGTCAGCAACTATTGATCCTGGTCAAGTTCAGTGATGGCGAATGGCCGGCTTTCGCGAAGGGGAAAAGCCGCTGATGGAGGCTGGAATCTGGCGCCGGGGCGTTCAGTCCTGGGCGGTGCGCAGGTGCATGGAGGCGTCGCCAGGCTCTGCGGCAGGTGCGGGCTCACCGATCGGGTCACCAAGATCGGCATGCAGGGCGCCGGTGTCCTCGTTCTCCAGCACGGCATAGGCGCTGGAGCAGAACAGCGAGTTGAGGCGCTTCATGTCGGCGATCAGCTCCAGGTGCAGGGAGCTGGTTTCGAGGCTCTGGGTCACCTGGCGGCTGAGGCGGTTGACGTGGGCGTGAGCCAGCTTGCGCTCGCGCAGGCGGAAACGGCGTTTCTCGCGCAGCAACTGGCTGGCGCTGATGCGGTCGCCACTGAGGAACACGTTGAGGCCCAGGCGCAGGTTGGCGGTGAGGTCGGCGTGCAGCTCGCTGAGTTCTTCCAGGCCCATGTCGGAAAAAGCCTGGTGGCGTGGACGCTTGTGGCTCTGCAGCTTGCCGACCATCTGCTCGATGAGGTCGCCAGCGTGCTCCAGGTTGACCGCCAGTTCGATGATTTCCGCCCAGCGCCGGTTGTCGTGTTCGCCGAGGTCATCGCGCGGCATGCGCGCCAGGTACAGCTTGACCGCGTTGTACAGGGCGTCGACATCGTCATCCAGGCGGCGGATGGTACGCCCGGATTCGCTGGAGCCCTCGCGCAATACTTCGAGCAGGCGCGCGAGCATCTGTTCGATCAGGTCGCCGATGCGCAGGGTTTCGCGCACGGCGTTGGACAGGGCCAGGCTCGGTGTATCGAGTGCCGTCTGGTCGAGGTGGCGGGGTTTGGCCACGCCATTTTCCACCGCGCGCTCCGGCAACAACATCGTGCACAGGCGCGCCATCAGGCCGACGGTGGGCAACATCAGCAGGCAGCGCAGGCTGTTGTAGGCCACATGGAAACCGATCACCAGGGTCGCCGGGCTGACCTTCAGCTCGCTCATCCAGTGCACCAGCGGCGTACTCAGGGGTACCACCAGCAACAGGCCGATCAGCTTGTACAGCAGGCTGCCCAGGGCCACCCGACGCCCGGCGGCGGACTGCATGCTGGTGTTGATCAGCGCCAGCACACCGCTGCCGATATTGGCGCCGATGACCACGCCGATGGCCACCGGCAGGCCGATCACGCCGGCACCGACCAGTGTCGCGGTGAGCAGCACGGCGGCCAGGCTTGAATAGGTGAGCAGGGCGAACAGCGCGCCGACCAGGGCATCGAGCAGCAGGTCGCCGGTCAGCGAGGCGAACAGCACGTCGATGCCATTGGCATGGGCGATGGGCTCGGTGGCGCTGACGATCAGCTCCAGGGCGAGAATGATCAGCCCCAGGCCGATGGCCACCCGCCCGACCTGGCCCACGCGGCTCTGCTTGCGCGAGAGGAACAGCAGCACGCCGAGGAAGATCAGCAGCGGCGACAGCCAGGACAGGTCGAGGGTCAGCACCCGTGCCATCAGCGCCGTGCCGACATCGGCACCAAGCATGATGGTCAGCGCCGGCGGCAGTGCCATCAGGCCCTGACCGACGAAGGAGGTGGCCAGCAACGCGGTGGCGTTGCTGCTCTGCACCAGCGCGGTGACGCCGATGCCGGCGGCGAAGGCCATCAGCCGGTTATGCATGTTGTGGGCGAGGATGTGGCGCAACTGCGAGCCGTACACGCGCAGGATGCCGGTACGCACGATGTGCGTACCCCACACGAGCAGGGCGATGGAGGACAGCAGATTGAGCAGGGTCAACATGCGACAGCGGCTCCCCGACGATTTAGCCAAGCAATGTTGTGTGTGAACACTTCATTGCAGCTTTGTTCGCTCTGTGGGATTTCGCCAGTTTCCGGTGGTAATTGGGTGGCTCTGTGAGGCGCAACCACAATGGGTCGTACCGGCTTTCTGTGGGGCGTGCGGGGGCGTCCAGGTCATGCCCGCGAGTATCCAGCGCATCAAGGCTTCGTGGGCCCTGTAGGAGGCTCGCCTTAACCAATTGATTTTGTTTTCAAGTACAGCTCGTTGAGCGGGCCTCTTCGAGGCAATGGCGGGCATTCGACATTTGCGTTTCATTACGCATCGATTGGTGGGCTAAAGCCCACCCTACCGAACCTACCTTTGCATGGGGTGGGCTTTAGCCCACCCGTTATGGCGTTCGCAACTGTGCCGATCCGCCCTCCATCAAGACCTTAACTATCACGCAGCACTTTCAGTTCCGCATCCTCGGCGCTGAAGCCGCGCTCGAGCTTGAAGCGCAGGCTCAGGTCGGTGCGCGAGTCGGCGTGCTTGAGGGCTTCGGCCAGGTCGATGCGGCCGTCTTCGAGCAGGCTGAACAGGTGCTGGTCGAAGGTCTGCAGACCTTGCTCCAGGGCGCGTGCGGTGGCTTCGCGCAGGTCTTCCAGCTGGTCGCGCTGGATCAGGTCGCGGATGTAAGGCGTGCCGAGCATCAGCTCGATGGCAGCGACGCGCTTTTGCGTCTTGCCGGGCACCAGGCGCTGGCCGATCACCGCCTTGAGGTTGTGCGCCAGGTCGGCGAGCACCTGCTTGCGCGCGTCGTCGGGGAAGAAGCGCACGATGCGTTGCACCGCATGGCTGCTGCTGGTGGCGTGCAGGGTGGCGATGCACAGGTGTCCGGTCTCGGCATAGTGCAGGGCGTGGAGCATGGTCGCGGCATCGCGGATCTCGCCGAGCATGATCACGTCCGGCGCCTCGCGCAGCACGTTGCGCAGGGCATCGGCGAAGCTGTGGGTGTCCAGGCCGACTTCGCGCTGGTCGACGATCGACTGCTTGTGCGCGTGAAGGAATTCGATGGGGTCTTCGATGCAGACGATGTGCCCGCTGCGGTGCTGGTTGCGGTAGTCGAGCATCGCCGCCAGGGTGGTCGACTTGCCCGAACCGGCGGCGCCGGTAACCAGGATCAGGCCACGGTCTTGCAGGGCCAGTTTCTCCACCACGCGTGGCAGGCCGAGGCTGGCGAAATCGGGAATCTGGTTCTTGATCAGGCGCACCACCATGGTCACTTCGCCACGCTGGTAATACACGTTGACCCGGAAGCGCCCGGTGTTCTGCAGGCTGACGGCGAGGTTCATCTCCAGGTCGCGCTCGAATTCGGCGATCTGTTTCTGCGTCATCAACTGGTAGGCCATCTGTTGGCCGTCGCCGCTCTTGAGCGCGTACTGGCCGACCGGGTGGCTGTGCCCTTCGATCTTCATGTGCGGCGGCGCGCCCACGCTGAAGAACATGTCGGAGCCGCCGCGCTGATGCATCAGTTGCAGATAAGGGAAAACATCCACCGGATTGCCGTGCTCGGTCATTCCATCGCTCCGCCGCGTTGGTCCATGAAGCGACCAAGGATAGCGATACCGTGCGCGCTTTGACGAGTACGGCGGTCAGCGCGGTGCCCGTACACCTATCAGTACGGCAGCCAGTCAGCCGGCGAGTCGCTGGACGCTATGCCGATAAGTAAGGTGCTTATGCGCGATGGATTGGGCGGCTCGGCAGCGGACTGGTTACTCTGCAAACCCGCCGATATTGCGATGAGCATTGCCCTGTCGCCCTGGTGCAAAAAGGTCTGCCTTTTCATGGAAAGCCTCACTCCAGCGTTCTCCGACCGGCAACGCTGGCTTGCCCTGACCCAGATAAACACCCTGTCCGCTCTGTCGCAGATCGTGCAGATCGGCACCGTCACGCCCCTGCTGTCGCTGTCCCTGGAGCAGAAAGGCGTGGAGCCGGCGCAGATCGGCGTGGTGGTCAGTGCCTCGTGGCTGGCGATTCTGCTGCTGTACAAGATCGTCCCGCGTCTGCTTGGCCATTGGGGGCTGGTCAACGCCAACCTCGTCAGTGCCGGGCTGACCATCCTGGCCCTGATCGGCATAACGCTGACGAGCAATCTCTACCTCATCTTCGGGTTGAACTTCGTGCTTGGCGTGGGGCTGATCCTGCGCTGGATCGCCTGCGACACCTGGATCGTCGTGGTGGCCTCGAAGCGCGAACGGGGCAGGGCCATCGGCGTCCACGAAACGCTGATGGGCCTGGGTATCGCCATCGGCCCGCTGCTGCTGGTGCTGCTTGGCGTCGACAGCGCCGTGCCCTATTACGCCTGCGCGGCCATCGTGTTCGTCTCGGGCTGCCTGGCCGTGGTGCTGAAAAGGCACGACACACGGCCGCCGCTGCCGACCGAGAAACGTCACGGCAAATTGTTCAGCGTCATCCCGGTGGCGCTGTGCGGCGCATTCATTGCCGGCTTCGCGGAAACCTCCACGGTGTCGTTCCTGGCCGGCTACAGCCTGTCCGCCGGTTATCTGCTGGCCACCGCCACGGTGCTGATTTCGGTGTTCGGCCTGGGTGGCACGTTGCTGCAATTGCCCATCGGCTGGATGGCTGACAACAGCTCCTACAAGACCGGCCAACTGATCTGCGGCGCGGTTCTGGTGGCCGGCACGCTGGCCATTCCCTTCTGTAGCGCGCTGCCCTGGCTTACCGCCTGCATCGTGTTTCTCTGGGGCGGTGCCATCGGTGGCATGAATACCCTGGCGGTGATCGAAGCGGGCCATCGCGTCGGTGAACATCAGGTGTCCACCGCCATGACCGCCATCGCCCTGTTCTACACCGTGGGCAGTGTGCTGGGCCCGATCGCCACCGGGGCGACGGTCTCCTATGTCAGCCCGCACGGGCTGATGATTTCCGTTGGCATTGCCGGGGCATTCTTCGTGGCCTTGCTGGCGTTCAAGCGCGAGCGGGTGGCCGCTTGAGCGGCTCGCCCACGTACCCAGGCCGGGCGTGGGCACGGCTGGATCGCCTGGCGGCGAGAAAATAGCTGGCTATTACCCCCGGAAAATCGAAAATACGACCTCGACTCGGGCTTGTCTCGCCACCGCGACCCAGCCCGACAGGCGTTTATCGGTTCCACAGGATGCCCGGCTGCTCATGCTCAACCTCTTCCACGCCCCCGACCTGGAAACCCTCGGCGCCCTGGCCACTCGCCTGCTCGCCCAGCCGCTGCGCGACCCCTTTGCGCCGGCCCAGGTGGTGGTACCGAGCCAGGGCATCGGACGTTGGCTGACGCTGCAACTGGCCCGCGAGCAGGGCATCGCCATGCAGCTGGACGTGCAATTGCCGGCGGCGTTCGTCTGGGCCTTGTCGCGGCAGGTGCTCGGCCAGTTGCCGGAGCAATCGGCGTTCACCCCGGTGACCCTGACCTGGCGCCTTTACGACTGGCTGTGCGAACCGGCCAACCTGCAACGTGCCGAGCGCCTGCAACGCTATCTGGACGGTGGTGACGAGCGCCGACGCCTGTCCCTGGCGGCGAAGGTCGCCGACGTGTTCGACCAGTACCTGCTCTACCGCGATGACTGGCTGGCCGCCTGGGAGCGCGGCGAGCTGTGCGACCTCGGCGCCGACGAAGCCTGGCAGGCGCTGCTCTGGCGCGAGCTGACCAAGGACGGCCACCCGCACCGCGCGCGTCTGCTCGACGACCTGCTGCAGCGCCTGTACGACGCAACCCCCATCGAAGGCCTGCCGGAGCGCCTGCTGATCTTCGGCATCAGCAGCCTGCCACCGCATCACCTGCGCGTGCTCGATGGCCTGGCGCGGCACACCGAGGTGGTGGTGTTCGCCCTCAACCCGTGCCGCGAGGCCTGGGGGGAAATCCGCGACATTCGCGAGTTGGCCAAGCAGCCGGAGCTAAGCCCGGATGAGTGGTACCTCGACGTTGGGCATCCTCTGCTGGCTAGCCTCGGCAAGCAGGGGCGCGATTTCTTCGACAGCCTGTTCAGCCTGGCATCGGCCGAAGGCGGCCAGGAAACCGGGCTGTATTCCGAAGACGCCGACCTCATCGACGACAGCCTGTTGCATGCCCTGCAGCACGACATCCTGCGCCTGCACACTCGCCAGCCCGGCGAACGCATCGCGCTGCACGAGGATGACCGCTCGCTGGAATTGCACATTGCCCACTCGCCGCTGCGCGAGGTGGAAATCCTGCATGACCAGTTGCTCGCCCGCTTTGCCAGCGACCCCACGCTGACGCCGGACCAGGTGGTGGTGCTGACCCCGGACATCGAACGTTACGCGCCTTATATCGATGCGGTGTTTTCCTCGCGCACCGGCACCTCGCGGCAAAGCGCCCCACGGATGGCCGCCCCGCGAATTCCTTTCAGCCTCGCTGACCGCAGCCTGCGTGCCGAACTGCCGCTGCTGGAGGCCTTTCTCGAACTGCTGGCCCTGCCGGAAAGCCGCTTTGCCGCCGAGGACATTCTCGCCTGGCTCGAGCAGCCCTCCATCGCCCGCCGCGCCGGTATCGAAAACGAAGACCTGCCCCTGCTGCGCGACTGGCTGCGCGACGCCGGTGTGCGCTGGGGCCGGGATGCCGCGCACCGCAGCGAGTTGGGCCTGCCGGCGGATGCCGCCTTCACCTGGGCGCAGGGCCTGGACCGTCTGCTGCTGGGCTTCGCCGCGCCGCCACAACTGGCGGGCGACGGCATCCCATTGCTTGGCGACAGCCTGCCGCTGGATGCCCTGGAAGGCGCGCGCGGGCAACTGCTCGGGCGCCTGTGCGCCTTCGTCGGCAAGCTCGCCAACCTGGCCGAACAGCTGCAGCGCCCTCGCCCGCTGACCGACTGGGCGCTGGACCTGCAAGGGCTGATCGACAGCCTGTTCGACGAGCGCGAAGCCGGCGATACCTTGCTCCTGCTCAGCCAGGCCTGCGCCGCCCTCGCCCGCCAGGCCGTCGACGCCGGCATCGAACGGCCGCTGGAGCTGGCCCTGGTGCGCCAGCAACTGACCGCAGCGCTGGAGGCCGGTGGCGGTGCCTCGGGTTTCCTCACCGGTGCGGTGACCTTCTGCACCATGGTGCCGATGCGCAGCCTGCCGTTTCGCCTGGTCTGCCTGCTCGGTCTCGATGACGGCGCGCTGCCACGGCGCACACCGGTGGCCGGTTTCGACCTGATCAGCCACAAACCACGGCGTGGCGACCGGGCTCGACGCCTGGACGACCGCTACCTGCTGCTGGAAACCCTGCTCTCGGCCCGCGAAGGCCTGTACCTCAGCTATGTGGGCCGCGACCCGCGCGACAATGCCGTGCTGCCGCCTTCGGTGCTGGTCAGCGAGCTGCTCGAAGCTGTCGACATCACCGCCCGCACGCCAACCGGCAAGGCCAGCACGGCGATCAGCATGGCTCATCCGCTGCAACCCTTCGCCCCTGGCAACTTCGAGGTACGGGGTGCTCGCCAGGGCTTCTCCACTGCCTGGTTTCGCGCCGCCCAACGGCTGGCCGAAGCGCCCCTCGAGCCGCCGGCCTTTCTCACCCGGTTGCCGGAGCCGGACGCAGATCTACTGACTCTCGAACCCGCACAGCTGCTGCAATGCTTCCGCCACCCGGCACGCTTCCTCCTCGAACAGCGTCTTGGCCTGCGCCTGGCCGATGCCGAGGAAGCCATCGCCGCCGACGAGCCCTTCACCCTCGAAGGGCCGGCGCGCCGTGGTCTGCGCCAACTGGCCCTGCAGGCCATGGAGCGTGACTGGGGCGAAGCCGAGGAGCGCCGCATCGCCCGCGCGGCCGGCTGGTTGCCACCGGGTGAGCTGGGCCACGCGCTGTGGGGCAAATTGCGTGGCCCGGTGCGCGCCTTCGCCCCGCGCCTGTTCGAGCTGCGCCCCGCCGAAGCGCCGCAGCCGTTGCTGGTGGATATCAGCCTGGCCGGTGTGCGCGTGCATGGCTGGCTGGATGGCGTGACCTCCGCCGGCCTGTTCGACTGGCGCCTGAATGCCCCTGGCGCCTGGGACCTGCCCGGTTTCTGGCTGCGCCATCTGCTGCTCAATGTCTCCGCCAACCGCCCGAACGAGGCACCCATCGTGCGCGACAGCCTGCTGGTGTCGCCGGCTGGCGACTGGCAACTGACCCCGCTGGCCAATCCCCGCGAGCTGCTCGAACCCTGGCTCGCCGCCTACCGCGAAGCCCTCAGCGCGCCGCTGCCGTTCATCACCCGCAGCAGCCACGACTTCGCCAAGGCCCTGGTAACGCCCAGCGCGCGCAGCAAGAAGGAGCCCATCGACGCTGCCCGTGGCGCGGCACGCGGCGCCTGGTTCGGCGCCGACTTCAGTCCGATCCCCGGCGAGGCGCTGGACCCCTGGTACGCCCTGGCCTTCAGGGATCGCGACCCGCTCGGCGAGCGCTTCGAACAACTCGCCGAACAGTTGCTCGGCCCGGCGCTGCTGGCGCTGGCGGCCGATGAGGACGACGCATGAGCCTCGACCTGCACACCTCATCCTTCACCGGCCGCTCGCTGATCGAGGCCAGCGCCGGTACCGGCAAGACCTGGACCCTGACTGCGCTGTATGCGCGGCTGCTATTGGAGCAACAGCTCAACGTCAGCCAGATCCTGGTGGTCACCTACACCACCGCCGCCACCGCCGAATTGCGCGAACGCATTCGCGCACGCCTGGCCGAGCTGCTGGCGCTGTATGAAGGCACGCCGAGTACCGATGGATTCCTCACCGAACTGCACCGCCGTCATCCTGGCGAAGACGCGCGCCGGCGCCTGCTGCTCGCCGTGCATGGTTTCGACGAGGCGGCGATCTTCACCATCCACGGCTTCTGCCAGCGTGCCCTGCAGGACGCCGCGTTCGAGGCGGGTGGCGACTTCGACAGCGAGCTGACCCAGGACGACCGCGAGGTGCTCGACGCACTGCTCGCCGATGCCTGGCGCCATGTGTTGGCCGAGGCCGATCCGGCCTGGGCGCGCTTCCTGGCCAAGCAGAAAGTCACGCCGGCCAGCCTGCGCCAGGCCCTGCGTAGCCACCTTGGCAAACCCTACCTGCGCATCGAGCCACGCGAGCCGCTCGGCGGCGATGAGCTGGCTGTGGCCAGCGCTGCCTGGGAACATGCCGAGCAAGTGTGGCGCGAGCAGGGCGCGGCCTTTGTCGCGCAGTTGCACGCCCACGGCGGGCTTAGTCAGAGCACGCACAAGTCGCCCAAGTTCGAACTGTGGGCGGCCGAGTTGGACGCCTATTTCGCCGACCCGGCAGCGCTGTTCGAGCAGCCGGATGGCCTGGCCAAGTTCGGCGCGGCTGCCTTGCTCAAGGCCACCAAGAAAGGCTTCGATGCGCCGCAGGGGCCTATCGCCGAGGCATTCGATACGCTGCTCGACGCCCTGTCGGCGGCCTTGCCGGCAGGGCGGCAGAAACTCATCGCCCTGCAGGTGCAACTGCTCGACCAGCTCAACGCCGAGCTGCCGGCGCGCAAGGCGGCGCAGCGCCTGTTGGCCTTCGATGACCTGCTCAATCGCCTCAACGAGGCGCTGCATGGCCCCGCCGGGGCAGACCTGGCGGCGACCTTGCGCAGCCAGTATCCACTGGCGCTGATCGACGAATTCCAGGACACCGATCCGGTGCAGTACGAGATCTTCGACCGCATCTATCCGGCTATTCCGGGCGCTGCCAGCGAGTCGCGCAGTGGCCCAGGCGGCGATCTGTGCTTCGTCGGCGACCCCAAGCAGGCCATCTATGCCTTCCGTGGCGCCGACCTGGCCACCTACCTGCGCGCCCGTGATGCGGCGGATCGGCAGTACGACCTGCCCTTCAACTACCGCTCCACGCCTGAACTGATCGCCGCGCTCAACCACCTGTTCGGTCGACCGCAGCCGTTCGCCGAGAAGGGCCTCGACTACCCGCCGGTCAGCGCCGGCAGCAAGTCGCGCGCGCGCCTGGTGCTGCCTGCTGACGACAGCGATGCACCGCTGTCCCTGGTGTGGCTGGGCAATGACGGGCTGAACAAGGGCCGCGCCGGCGAGATCGCCGCCATCGACACCGCCCAGCGTATCGCTGGGCTGCTGGCCGCCAGCGCCCAGGGCCGGGCCTACTTCGATACGGATGGCCAGCACACGCCGCTCAAGGGCGGGGATATTGCCGTGCTGGTCGCCAGCCATCGCGAGGCGGCGAGCATCGCCAGTGAACTGGCCGCGCGCGGCGTGCCCAGCGTGCGCCGTGGCCGCGACAGCGTCTGGCACAGCGAGGAGGCCGGCGAGCTGGCCGCGGTGCTGGCCGCCTATGCCGAGCCGGGCCGCGAGGGTGTGTTGCGCTATGCCCTGGCCACGCGCCTGCTCGGCCGCGATGCCCTGCAACTGGCGCGTTGCCAGGAAGTCGAGCTGGAATGGGATCGCGAGCGGGCGGCGGCCGAGCAGTATCACCAGCTCTGGCAGCAGCACGGTTTCATGCGCGTGTTCCGCACCTGGCTCGACCAGGAAAACGTCGCGCAGAAACTGCTCGCCGGCCTCGATGGCGAACGTCGCCTGACCAACCTGCTGCACCTGGCTGAATTGCTGCAAGCCGAGAGCCTGCAACGGCCCGGCCTGGAAGCCCTGCTCGCCTGGTTCAACGGCCAGCGCGGCAGCGAAGGCGCGGGCGAGGATGCGCAACTGCGCCTGGAAAGCGATGCCGAGCGGGTGCAGATCGTCACCATCCACACCTCCAAGGGCCTGGAATACCCGCTGGTGTTCTGCCCCTTCCTGTGGGACGGCCGTCTGCTCGGCCAGCACACCGACAGCGCCCGGTGCCACGACGAACACGGCCAGCCGTTGCTCGACCTGGGCAGCGCGAACCTGCCGCAGCACCTGCAAGCTGCGCGTCGCGAGACCTTCGCCGAGAAGCTGCGCCTGACCTATGTGGCACTGACCCGCGCGCGTGATCGCCTGTGGCTGCACTGGGGCCCGGTCGCCGTGCCCAAGCCGAACCAGAAGACCGGCGCCCTGCCCGACGAAGGCCTGCACAGCAGCGCCCTGGCCTGGCTGCTGCACGGCCGCCAGTTGCCTGGTGACGATGCCTTGAGCGAGCTGGGTGGCCATCTCAACGACACCCCTGGCGAGGCGCTGGCCATCGAGCTGGATGCGCTGGCCCAGGGCAGCGCCGGGATGATCGCGCGTGCGCCGTTGCTCGACCGGGAAGCCAATGCCGACGGCGAGCAACGCGCCTTGCCGCCTGCCCGCCTGCAGAGCTTCGAACGCAGCCTGCACAGCGCCTGGCGCATCGGCAGTTTCTCCGGGCTGGCCGCCGGCATGCACATGGAGGCACCGGACCGTGACGCCCTGGCCATGCCCGATGCCAGCGAACCGGGCACCGGCTTCTTTGCCTTCCCCCGTGGTGCGCGGGCCGGTACCTGCCTGCATGCGATCCTCGAAGACTGGGCGCGTGACAAGGCGCCCCTGGCCGAGCTGGTGGCGCCGGCGCTGAGCGCCCATGGCATCGATGCCGAGTTGTGGGGCGCGGTGGCCAGCGAGCAATTGCAACGGGTGCTGGACACCGATCTGAATGGCGCCGGCCTGACCCTGGCCAGCCTGCAGTCGGCACGCCGCCTACCCGAGCTGGGCTTCACCTTCCCGGTCGCCGAGCTGGACGTGCCACGCCTGCGTGCGCTGCTCAGCGACCCGGCCATGGGCCTGGCCGAACCCTTGCGCCAGGCCGCCGAGCGTCTGGAATTCGACAGCCTCAAGGGTTTCCTCAAGGGCTTCATCGACCTCACCTTCGAGCATGACGGGCGCTGGTACATCCTCGACTACAAGTCCAACTGGCTCGGCCCGAACGCCGACCACTACGGTGGCGAGCGCCTGCTGCAGGCCCTGGCCGGCGAGCATTACTACCTGCAATACCTGATCTACCTGGTGGCGCTGCGGCGTTTCCTGCGTCAGCGCCTGGCCGACTTCCGCAATGACCAGCTCGGCGGCGCCTACTACCTGTTCCTGCGCGGCATGCCGCAGGCCGGGGTGTATTTCGCCCGGCCCAGTGACGAATTGCTGGATGCGCTGGACCGACTGTTCGCGGAGGGCCAGTGATGCGCGCCACCTGCAGGTCGGGCCCGTACCGACTCGATGTAAGAGCGGGTCATGCCCTCGACATACCGGGAGCATCACGGGCATGGCCCGCTCCCACAGGGACTCCACGTGGTTGGCCCGGTTGCGCGCTGCTTAAGCCAGGTGTCGCGATAGCCACCTGCACGTCCCACGCCGGAGAAGCGCGATGAACCTCGCTGAGTTACCCCTGGGTCCGCTGGAGCGCGCCCTGGTCGATAGCCTGCAACGCCTCGATCCCGCCGCGCCTGACAGCGTGCTGGCCGCGGCCGCGCTGTGTACCGAGGCCCTTGGGCGGGGCGATGTCTGCCTGCCGCTGGCGCGTCTGGCCGGGCAGCGTCCCTGGCCGGAGGTGACCTTCAGCCTGCCGCTGTTGAATGCGTGGCGTGCGCAGCTGGAAGCCTCTGCGCTGGTGGGTGGCCCCAGTGAATTCGCGCCGTTGATCCTCGATGGCGAGCGCCTGTACCTGGCCCGCTACCAGGCCTACGAGAGCGGCCTGGCCGAACAGTTGCTGGCGCGCGCTGCGGATGTGCCAGAGGTGGACGAGGCGGTGCTGGGCGAGAGCCTGGCGCGGCTGTTCGCGTTCAATGCCGGCACCACGCCGGACTGGCAGCGCCTGGCTGCCGCGCAGGCGGTGCGCCGGCGCCTGGCGGTGATCTCCGGCGGCCCCGGCACCGGCAAGACCACCACCGTGGTGCGCCTGTTGGCCGCGCTGCTGGAGCAACCTCATGCGGGCTCGACCCTGGCCATCGGCCTGGCCGCACCCACCGGCAAGGCGGCCGCACGCATGGCCGAGGCGATCCGCAATGCCAAGGCCGCGCTGCCGGTCAGCGAGGCGATCAAGGCCGCGTTGCCGGATGAGGCGCGCACCCTGCACCGCCTGCTAGGCAGCCGTGGCGACACGCCCAAGGTGCGCCACGACGCGGCACGCCCGCTGGCGCTGGATGTGCTGGTGGTCGACGAAGCCTCGATGGTCGACCTGGCGCTGATGGCCAAGCTGGTTGCTGCCCTGCCGCCGCACGCGCGACTGATCCTGCTCGGCGACAAGGACCAGCTCGCCGCCGTCGAGGCCGGTGCGGTGTTCGCCGAACTCTGCGAGGGCCGTGGTTTCGATGCCCAGGCCGCGACCGAGCTGCAGCGCATCACCGGGCAACAGGTACCCGTCGAGGCGCCCCGTTCGCACCTGGGCGACGCGGTGGTGCTGTTGACCCATAGCCATCGCTTCGCCGGCGACAGCGGCATTGGCGAGCTGGCCCGGCGGATCAATGCCGGCGATGCGAACGGCACGCTGGCGCTGCTTCGGCAGCCACATGACGACCTGTGCTGGCAGGAGCAGCCCACGTCGAGTGCGCTGCTGGAGCGACTCGACCAGGGCTACCGACCTTACCTGCAGGCCGCGCGTACGGGCGATCCGGCCCAGGCCTTCGCCGCCTTCAATGCGTTCCGGGCGCTGACCGCCCTGCGCGAAGGTGCCTGGGGCGTGGCCGGTATCAACGAGGCGCTGGAGGCTCGCTTCAAGCGGCGCCTGAGCCTGCCGGAGCGCGAGCGCTGGTACCCCGGCCGAGCGGTGATGGTGCGGCAGAACGATTACGCCCTGGGGCTGTTCAATGGCGATATTGGCCTGTGCCTGCAAAGCGCGGATGGCTTGCGGGTGTTCTTCGAAAGCGGCGAGGCGGATGAAGGCGGCTACCGGGCATTTGCCCCGGCGCGCCTGCCCAGCCATGACAGCGCCTTTGCCATGACCGTGCACAAGAGCCAGGGCTCGGAGTTCACCGAGGTGTTGCTGGCCCTGCCCGAGACGCCCAGCCCGCTGCTGACGCGCGCGCTGTTCTACACCGGCATCACCCGTGCCAAGCAGCGCGTGGAAATCTGGGGCCTGCCGGCGCGCCTGGCGGAAGCGGTCAGCACCCGTGCCGAACGCGCCGCCGGTCTGGCGCAACGCCTGGCCTCGGCACCTACGGCAGTTCCCACAGCAGCGCCTGCAGTGAGTGTGGGGACGGACCAGCTCAGCCTGTTCTAGCGGCTATTGCCGTTCCGGCATGGATGGCCGGATCGCGGCAGTTGCGGACATTCGACTTTTGCGTTTCATGACGCGCCGATTGGTGGGCTGAAGCCCACCCTACAGAGTTATACCCCCGCGTAGGGTGGGCTTCAGCCCACCAACTGTGGTGTCCGTAATTGCCTCAAAAAGCCCGTTTCAAGCGCCGGATTGGAAATATATTCCCATCCGATTTGATGAATTAAAGCGAAAATAGACAGACTCCAGGCGTGTCCGATAGGCCCTGTTGCCGCCACGCTGTAACCCGCTGCGAGTGCGGCGTTTCGCGTAATTGCGCATCGAGGTTGCATCTGCCGGCCCGGTCACGAAAAATGCGTGATCCCTTCCGGCATGGTGCCGGTCTTACGGACTGAACATTCAGCAAGGAGTCCTCATGTTCACTCGCCTCGCCAATATCTTCAAAGGCATGCTGTCGCTGTTCGTCAAGGACCTGGAGCGCAAGAACCCGGAAGCCCTGCTGGAGCTGGAGCAGGAAAACCTGCGCAAGCAGATCGCCAACTTCAACCAGGGCCTGGCCGCCCACGCCGGCCTGGCCGAGCGCCTGATGAGCCAGGTGCGCAAGCAGGAGACCGAGGAGCGTGAGCTGCATGCCCGCACCACCGCGCACCTGCGTGCCGGCAACAAGTCGGCCGCTGCGCAGAACGCCCTGCGCCTGCAGAACCTGGCCCGCGAGCTGGAAGAGAACCGCCGCCAGCTGGCCCAGGCCGAAGAGACCTACCAGAACCTGACCAAGGCCCGCGAAGTGGCGGTCAGTGCCGCGCGCACCAAGATCG
The DNA here is from genome assembly GCF_965111915.1 of Pseudomonas sp. Marseille-Q8238. Classification (NCBI taxonomy): domain Bacteria; kingdom Pseudomonadati; phylum Pseudomonadota; class Gammaproteobacteria; order Pseudomonadales; family Pseudomonadaceae; genus Pseudomonas; species Pseudomonas sp. Marseille-Q8238. The sequence goes on from NZ_CBCOPI010000001.1 coordinate 102,759, forward strand.
AAAACCTCAAGGGCGCGATCAACGACATGCGCATGAAGACCGCCATGGCTGAAATGAACGAAATGGCTGCCGGCATGGTGAGCAATATCGGTGGCTCCGGCGACACCCTCAACCGCCTGCACGAGATGGTCGAGGAAGAACGCTCCAAGGCTGCCGGTCGTGCGCGCATGGCTCGTGATTCGATGGACATGAGCGAGGTCAACCTCAAGGAAGCCGAGATGGATGCGCTGGCCGACCAGGCCCTGGCCGATTTCGCCGCCAAGGAAGGCATCAGCCTGCCGGGCGAGCCGGTGAGCAACGAGGCGCCGGCGACCAATCGCAACATGGGCGGCACTGCGCAAACAGGCGGTACCTCGCAGTCGGAAAGCCAGTAACCCCATGCAGCGTGAGCACGGCGTCCTGCCGGCCTGGATCGATGAACTGCGCCTGGCCTACGAAAGCGGGGCGCATGGCCAGTTCGTGCTGTACGGCAATGTCGCCGACCGCTTTCCCCTGGAAGGGCGTCTGGTCAGCCTGACCCGTTACCTGGAAGCCCGGCTGCTCGGCACCTTTCATATCGTCTTTCTCTACGACCCGGGCAACGGCCTCAGCCTGTTGCGCGGTGGCGAGCGCTTTGCCCAGTGGCCCGCGGCGGAAAAGATCCAGCCCTGGCCCCATGACCCGAGCGAAGCGGTGGAGCTGATCAGCCGTTACCTGCGCTACCAGGCCAACCTGCGTGCACTCGGGCGCGGTGGCGACGAGCACGTGGCGGTGATCCTGCGCGGTGCCGAACTGGTCCTGCCGGCCAGTCGTCAGGGCGATTTCGCCACCGCCAGCCTGGCCAGCCTGGTGCGTGACTGGGCCGCCGAGCCGCCCTTCAGCGATATGGCCTTCGCCAGCCTGCTGATTGCCGACAACCTCAACGACCTGCACCCGCTGGTGGCCAACAACCCGCGCATCGACCGCGTGCAGGTGCCGCTGCCGGATGCCGAGAGCCTGCAGCAATGCCTGGCGCAACTGCGCCTCGATCATCCCAAGGCCTTCGCCGAAGACGATGCCGCCGCTGCGCAGACCCTGGCCGGGGTCAGCCTCAGCGCGCTGGCCAGCCTGGTCCGGCGACGCTCCCACGAAGGTCGCGTACTCGGCCCCCAGGACTGGGTCGAGGCGAAGAAGGACCTGGTCGAAACCGATAGCGCCGGGCTGGTGGAGTTCATCGAGTCGGAGCGCACCCTCGACGACTACCACGCCCAGGATGCGCTGAAGACCTGGCTGCGCCAGGACATGGCGCTGTGGCAGGCTGCCGACCTGCGCGCCCTGCCCAAGGGCTACATCATTTGCGGCCCGGTGGGCACCGGCAAGACCTACCTGGTGGAGTGCCTGGCCGGCGAAGCGGGCGTGCCGGTGGTCAAGCTGAAGAATTTCCGCGACCGCTGGGTGGGTTCCAGCGAGGGCAACCTGGAGAAGATCTTCCGCCTGATCCGTGGCCTGGGCCGCTGCATCGTGTTCGTCGACGAGGCCGACCAGACCCTCGGCAAACGCGAGGGTGGCGGCAGCGACGGCGGCCTGTCCGGGCGCATCTACTCGATGATTGCCCAGGAGATGGGCGCTGCCGACAACCGTGGCAAGGTCATCTGGATTCTCGCTTCCTCGCGCCCCGACCTGATCGAGGTCGACCTCAAGCGCCCGGGTCGCGTCGACGTGAAGATTCCCCTGCTGCCCACCACCAGCGTGGCGGAGAGTGCCGGCCTGCTCAAGGCCATGCTCAAACGCTTCGACCTGCGCCTGGACAGTTCGGCGCTGGAACAACTGGCGCTGCCGTTGCTGCTCACCCCCGGCGCGGCCGAGGCCCTGGCGGTCAAGGTCTACCGCCAGGTGCGCACCGCCGGCCTCGACGCGCTGGCGGCGCTGGAACAGTGCCTGCAGGGCTACCAGCCGCCAGTGTCGCCACAGGTGCTGCGCTTCCAGATGGAGATCGCCATTCGCGAAGCCACCGATGTCGCCTTCGTGCCTGAATCCCTGCGTGCGCTCGGGCAGGAGGTTGTCGCCCCATGAGTACCCTGCGTTACCTGAGTGCCGCCTTCAATGCCCGTGCTCTGGGCATGCCGGTGCCGTTGAACTGGTTCGCCCTGGCGGCCTTCGGCCTGCTCGGTGCGTTCGTCAGCCCGGGCTTCTGGGTGCTGGGCGGTGGCCTGGAGCTGGCCTACCTGGCGCTGCTGTCGAGCAACCCGAACTTTCGGCGAACGGTGGATGCTCGGGCGCTGCCGGTTGATACTGCGGGGCAGCGTTACGAGACCACCCTGGCCCTGCTCGGCGATGTACAGAAACAACGCCAGCAACGCATCGAAGGGCGCGCGCGCGAGGTGCTGCAACTGCTCTCTCGCTCACCCGTGATGGCCTCGCATGCCAGCAGCCTGGAGCAACTGGTGTGGCTCAACCTGCGCCTGCTGGTCGCGGGGCAAGCGTTGAACGTGCTGGTCGATACGGCCGGTGCGCAAAGCGTCGAGCTGCAGAAGCAGGAAGACCAGATCGACCTGCGCCTGGCCAGTAACGATATCAACGATGACCTGCGCCGCAGCCTCGAGCAGCAGAAGCAGGTGATCGACGCACGCCAGGCGGCACACGCCGAAGGCATACGGCGCAAGGAACACGTGGATGCCGAGCTTGCGCGCATCGATCAGCAGATCGCGCTGATCCGCGAGCAGACCCTGCTGGCCACCGATGAAGATCAGATCGGTGTGGCGCTGAATGCACTGACGTCGTCCTTCAACGAAGCCAGCCGCTGGCTGAACAGCCAGCGTGACCTGATCGGCGTACTCGAACTCAACGAACAACAGGCCTTGCCGCGCTACGTGCTGCAGGGCCAGGGCGAAAAACCAGCCACGGCCGAAGCGGCCAGACACTGATTGGCGGGCGGTTGCCCGCTCCTGACAGGGAGACGCGTCATGCACTCGATTTCATCCAGCCTGCGCCAGCGTGGAAGTACCGGCGGCAAGTTGCTGACCATCATCCTGGTTCTCGGTCTGATCGCCCTGGGTGGCTGGTTGGTGACCAAGGACATGCGCAGCGGTGAAGGTGGCCCGGCCAGCGCGTCGTCGAGCAGTGGCAGCAGTGGTTCGGTACCGCAGCCGATCGAGCCGGTGGTCGGCACGCCGAAGCTGCAATCGGCGGCGCCCTACGAGATGAAGAACAACATCATCGATGTCGACATCAGCGAGTACGCCGGCTATGGCGGCCTGATCGTCGCCAACGGCGGTCTGGAGCCGAACCCCGACTCGTTCTTCGCCAAGAACTATGGCTTCCAGGTGCGTTTCGACAAGGGTGAGAGCGAGGAGTGGTCGGCGCTGAACAATGGCCAACTGGCGGCCGTGGCGACCACTGCGGACGTGCTTGCCGTGCTCGGGCGTCAGTTCGAAGTCACGGTGCCGGCGCAGATCGGTTTTTCCCGTGGCGCCGACCAGGTGGTGGTCGACAGTGGTATCGCCAGCATCAACCAGCTCAAGGGCAAGGTGCTGGCCGGTACCCAGTTCAACGAGAGCGAGTTCTTCATCCGCTACCTGGCCTCCGAAGCCGGTGTGCCGGTGAAGGTGCTGCGTGACCTGGACAGCCGTCCTGGCCCCAACGAGCTGGGCCTGGTGTTCTATGACGATGCGTTCATCGCCTGTGACGCCTATGCTGCCGAGCTGAATGGCCGCAAGCGTATCAACGGTTGCGTGGGCTGGTCGCCGCGTACCGATCAGGTGGTGGCGGATTCCGCCGGCGCCGCAAAAATGCTGGTGTCCAACCGCAACCTGCTGGTGGTCGCCGACATCCTGGTGCTCAACAAGGGCTTCGCCACGGCGCATCCGGAAGTGGTCAAAGGCCTGGTGCACGGCCTGCTCGAAGGCAACCGCCAACTGCGTGACGACCCGCGCGCCCATGCGGCGCTGGTCGGCAAGGCGTTCGGCTGGACCGAGCAGGAAACCCTCGATGAGCTGAGCAAGGTGCACCTGAGCAACCTGCCGGAGAACCTGGCGTTCTTCGATGGCAGCATCGACTCGGCGGGCTCCTTCCAGGGCATCTTCCAGTCCTCGGTGCTGGCCTATGGTGCGTTGATCAAGAATGCCGCCGACCCGGCGCGTTTTGCCGATCTGCGCTACCTCAAGGAGCTGGACGCCAGCGGCCAGTTCAAGGGCCAGAGCATTTCCATCGCGCCGATCCGCACCAGCGGCAAGGTGGCACTGGAGGGCGATGCCCTGCTGAGCAAGGACATCCGCTTCTTCTTCGAGCCGAACTCGGCCGTGCTGGACAAGGACGCCAAGGCCAACCAGGACTACCTGGACACCATCCGCAAGTTCCTCCAGGTCAGCCCCGGCTCAATCGTCCTGCTGCGCGGCCACGTGGACAACGCGATGGTGGCCGACTTCGAACGTCAGGGCGGCGCGTCGCTGGTGCGCAGCATGGCGCTCAAATCCATGGAGCTGTCGCGTCAGCGTGCGCAGGCGGTGAAGGACGCGCTGATGGTCCGCCATCCAGGGATCAAGGAAGACCGCATCGAACTGGTCGGCCGTGGCTGGGAAGAGCCGGTCAGCCAGGACAGCGAGCAGAACCGCCGCGTCGAAGTGCAGTGGTTCACCCTCGAATAAGCTGAGCCCAGGCGCCACCGGCACTCATGTCGGTGGCGCAATGCTCGCTATTTATCCCGCCTGTTACTCCAGATCGTTGGCGTCGAGGACACAGTCCAGGCTGACCAATCGACGACTGCCATCCTCCCAACTCGTCAGCGCTTCGCGAATAGCCGCTTCGTCCGGGCCGGCAACGGCGATCAGCCTGGCAGGCTGCTGTTCGTCGAACGGCGCTTCCTGATGCTCGTGGTCTTCATGGGCGGTCCCTTCCGAACAGTGCTTGCACAGGATGCGCACCGAGCGTGACCAGTCTTCGGCCGCGATGCCGCGCGCGTCCAGGCGTTCGAGCAGTGCCTGCACATCGGCTTCACCGGTGACCTGCAGCTCGGCCTCGTAGGTGCTGTGAGGCGAGGGCTGGAACAGCTCCAGCACATTGAACACCGGGTAGGTGCGCCCATCGACCTCACGCTGGCCGACTGACGCGCCATCGTGCAGGACGATATCGCCATAGCAGTGGCCGGAGTCGGCATAGGGAATGTTGAGGATGCGCGCACGCACCGGGTCGATGCGCCTGGCCCAGACCACTTCACCGCCCTGCTCGGGGTTCAGGCGTACCGGCGTCTGGCCGAAGTCCTGCTCGATGGGGCTGTCGCCGGCCTCAATGGCCACGCCCAGGCGCTGCCAGACATCCCGCGCGGTACGCCAGTCCTGCAGTGCGGTGGCGGCGATGGCCAGGTTCCAGTTGGCGGCCTCGTCCTCGGGATTCAGCTCCACGGCGATCTGGTTATGCCGCTGCGAGACCGCCCATTCCCGGCGGTACTTGTGGATCAGGCCGATGTTGTAGTGGGTGGTCGGCCGGGCGTAATCGAGCTCGAGGGCGCGGTGATAGAGTTCCAGCGCCTGCTCTTCGTCGCCCTCGTCGTGCAGGGCCATGGCTCGCTGGTGAAGGTCTTCGGCAATGTCCTGGTCGGCCACAGGTCTCTCCTGATGAAAATATGTTAGATGGCGCGGCAATGCATCTGTGCCTTGGGCCGTTTATCCCACGCCCTGCAGCGGTGACGCTCGCCAGGATGCCCAATGCAAAACGGGGCCATGACGGCCCCGTTCTTGTGCAGGCAGCTCCGGCTTATTCGCCCGGAATATCCTTGCGCAGTTTTACCGGCGCCAGCTCTTGCTCGCCATTTTTCTTGCGGCGAGCGATACGCATGCGGATGTTCAGCGCTTCCACGCCCAGCGAGAAGGCCATGGCGAAGTAGACGTAGCCCTTCGGTACGTGGACTTCGAAGGCTTCGGCGATGAGCACGGTACCGACCACCACCAGGAAGGCCAAGGCCAGCATCTTCAGCGACGGGTGCTTGTCGATGAATGCGCTGATGGTGCCGGCGGCCAGCATCATCACCAGCACAGCGACGATGATCGCGGCGACCATGACCGGCACATGGGAGACCATGCCGACGGCGGTGATCACCGAGTCCAGGCTGAACACGATGTCGATGATGGCGATCTGGATGATGGTGCCTATGAAGTTGCGCGCGGTACCGGTGGGCTGCTGCTCGGCCTCATCTTCGCCTTCCAGGCTGTGGTACATCTCGGTGCTGCTTTTCCACAACAGGAACAGGCCACCGAAGAACAGAATCAGGTCGCGACCGGAGATGCCCTGGTCGAAGACATGAAACAGGTCGTTGGTCAGTTGCATGATCCAGGTGATCGACAGCAACAGCAGGATGCGGGTGATCATCGCCAGGGCCAGCCCGAAGAAGCGCGTGCGAGCCTGCAGATGCGGCGGCATGCGACCCACGAGGATGGCGATCATGATGATGTTGTCGATGCCCAGGACAATTTCCAGGGCGGTCAGTGTCAAGAAGGCGACCCATATTTCCGGGCTGCTCAGCCATTCCATGATGCGAGTTCCTCGTGAACGTCAGCGATTAGGGGGTTGGAGCACGAAGAAGCCGGAAAGTGCTCGCGCGATTTCCGGCTTCTTCGGGGGTGTTCTGCCGTTGCGCTTCATCGGTAATGGAAGTGCAGCGTAGGCGCCAGATGTCGGCGCGGCGAGCAGGATACACAGACTGTTTGCGGCCGCCCACAGCAACCGCATGAGTGGTCGTGCTGGTCGAGTGATGAAGCCTGATGTGTCGCCTCCTGAAAAGAGGCCGCGAGGCTTGCCAGCTGGGTTCTGCTGCGGACGAGATGGCCGCGCACGTAATACGCGGTAATAAAGCTGTGGGGCCGTGGGCTCAGCGCCCTCCGGCGCTCTGACGGGCAAGGATCGCTGTGGCGAGGTAGAGGTCGTCGTATGGCAACAGCTCAGGGAGCTGACGCAGGGCCTCAAGGGCGGCTTCCAGCTGTACGCCACGAATGCTGCCGGTGCTGGCCACGAAGGCGGCTGCTTCATCCTGGGCCATGACCAGTTTGTGGTCGAGGCTGCTTTCTTCGGTGAGCGCATCGGACAGATCGCTGCCGGCTTCCGGCGAAGTGGTACTGATAAACGGCAGCGCGGTAATCATCACGCCAAAGAAGGTGCTGGCGGCCACTGGTTGATCGCTGAACTTGGGCGTCACCTGGATGAAGGCGCTGGCATGCGTACTGAACAATGCGATGAGCAGGGCCGGAAGGGCGAGTCTGAACATGCGAAAGCGTCCTTGCAGGAGGGTGCTGGACCCGCAGCCTGCGCAATGACGGCGTGTATGGCAAGTGGCAGTCCAGCGCAGAGATCGCCACGGTATAACGAGGGTTTGGCAGACAGCGCTTTTTGGGAGTCTCGTATGACTGATGTGCACAACGGCGGTTGCCACTGTGGCCGGCTGCGCTACAGCTTCCAGGCGGCCTTGCATGACATTGCCCACTGTCACTGCTCGATCTGTCGACGCACCACCGGCGGTATCGTCACCACCTGGGTCACGGTGCCGCTGGCGAGCTTTCGCTGGACCTGCGGTGTGCCCACTGAATACGCCTCGTCAGCAACCTGTACGCGCTACTTCTGTCCGGGATGCGGCTGCAACCTGGCGTTGTTCACGACGCTCAGCCCGGTGTCACTGGATATCACTGTGGCGACGCTGGATGAGGTCGACCAGGCTGCCGCAACTCGGCATATCTGGGTGGGCAGTCGCCTGCCCTGGTTGCATCTGGATGAGCAACTGCCAGAAGAGCATGAGGAGCATATGGATGGCCGCTGAGGCCCGGCGCTGCCATCGTCGTTTTCTCTCTGCGCGTGCTGGCTCACTTGCCAGCGCCATCGCTATTCAGCAGGCTGCAGGTCCAGCACCCTTCTGCAAGGACGCTTTCGCATGTCCAGATTCACCCTGTCCATTGTGTGCGTGGCGGTGTGCAGCGCACTCAGCACGGTGGCGTTTTCCAACACTGAAAGTCCGGTCGAGGCCGGTAGTGCCTATGGCTTGTTGGTGACGTCCATTCCGCTGTTCGTCAGTTCGGGGTCACTGGACAAAAGTAGCGAAACGTCCGGCGAGCTTTCGCAGGGAGACGACAACCTCGAACATAAGCTGGTCATGGCCCAGGATGAAGCGGCGGCCTTCGTGGCCAGCGTCGGCGGCATTCGTGGCGTGCAATTGGAGGCGGCCCTCGAGGCCTTGCGCAAACGGCCCGGTCTATCGGGGCACGACGACCAGTCCCTCGCCCAGGCGATTCTCGCCCGGCAGGGTGCCGGAGGGCGCTGAGCCGGCTATTGCCAGCAGGCAGGAAAGCCGTTGCGGTGGCTCTGGCATGGGCCGAGCGCCAGTCTTATGGCGACAGAAAAGCATTCCATTGAAGCGAGGCTTGTGTCACATTTTGTCACCTAAACTCTGCTCCTAACTGCTGAATTCCGAAGGCTTTTTCGTCATCGCTGACGAAGCCGGCGAGTTCCTGCATGATGGGCGGGCAGGCGTCGTGGCCTTTGGCTGCGATGCCTTTCATTTCAAGATCGGCTTGGGAAAGGATAACCGCACATGCCAGGTGCATTGCTCCGCACGGGTAATCTTCAGGAATTCAAGGCGCTGGGCGTCGACGGTCAGCCGGTGTACAGCGCAGCGCTGCAACTGCGCGAGGCCATCCGCCTGAAGATGGGCCGCGAAGCTGCCAGTTGCCTGGCCATTCCCCAGCCCAACGAAACCGGCGATCGAATCGATTGGTACGCGCCCGCCGAGGGCGATGTGGTGCCCTGGTCGGCAGCCACTGCCGAAGAGCGTACCCAGGCCTATGCTCAGCTCGAGGCCATGCATGCCCAGCTCGGCAGCACCAGCGAGACCATGCGCAGCGATGCGCAGAGCCGCGAGAAACAGATCTTCGGCCGTCTGCTGGAAAAGACCATCCATTTCCCCGACAGCAATCACGTCTATCTGGTCGACGGTAAGCCGGTCATCACCTTCTGGGGGTTTACCGACCACGCCGGCACCTACGACCACGACCCGCTGTTGTGTCTGCGCCCGCCGGTACCCAGCGCTGCCCCGGTCGCACCGCTCGCGCCGCCGCCGTTGGCTGCCGCCGTGCCGGTCGAGGTGGTGAAGAAGTCCCGTTGGTGGCGCTGGCTGTGGCTGCTGCTTCTGCCGTTGCTCCTGCTGTTGCTGTTGTTCCTGCTGCGAGCCTGTGCACCGACGGTCGAGCTGCCGCTCGGCCTGGATCGCATCGACCTGCCAGGAATGCCGGTGCATGAGCGTGAGGTTGACGTGATCGGGCGCGGTGGCGTGGTTGATGGCGCGGGTGGTGCCGCGGTCGATGGCCAACTGCCGGACGGACAGGAGCCCGGTGCGCAGGAGCCGCCTGTCGATGAGTCCGGTGACGGCGCTCCTGCTCCCGATGAGTCCGAGGCACCGGGTGAAGAGCCAACGCCGCCTGCGCCTGACGAAGCGTCTGGTGAAGAGCCTCCTGCCGAGCCGCCACAGGAACAGCAGGAGCCGCGCAAGCAACCGCCAGGCAAGGACGTACCGCAGGACCTGAGTATTCCGCCGCAGGCGCTGGAAACCGGTTCCACCGAGTTCCTCAATGGAAACTGGAAAGCCGGTGCCGGCATTCAGGATGCACAAACCGGCAAGCCCATGCAGCTCGACTATGACTTCAAGGATGGCAAGGGCCAGGTCAAGGTACGTCGCGGTGATGGCGTCGAATGTTCGGGCGCGGTGAATGCCGCGATGCAGGGCGGCAAGCTGGCGATCAACAACCAGGGCCAGGCCGCCTGCAACGATGGCAGCAGCTACAAGTTGCCGGACGTGGTATGCAGCCCGGATGCCCGCAGCGCCGCCGACTGCACCGGCAGCTACGAGAACAAGCAATTCCCCATGTCCATGAGACAGGGCGCCAAGTAAGGCGCGAGAACAGGGCGGAAGAAGAGCACCATGTTTCCAGAAAAGACCGATTACGAAGACAAGATCACCCTGATCATGGGCAGCGGCGTCCAGTTCCTGGACTTTGCCGTGACCCTTGAGCTGCGCCGCGAGCTGCCTGGCGAGTTCGTGCGCCAGCGTAACGACGGCCCGCTGGCGCGGCTGATGTTCGACGAGCGCAACAACAGCTTCTTCCACCCGGCCGCCCCCGGCAATGCGGTGAGCCCGGCCTACAGCGTGGCGGTCGATCAGTCGGTGCGCCTGCTCAAGGGCCTTTGGTTGCCGTTGCCATTCTTCCGCTTCAGCCCGCCCCGGCGCTTCGACGACGGTCCGTCGAACTGGGCGCGGGTGCGCATCGTCGAGCTCAAGGACGGTGAAGATCCGGACGGCCACACCCACCGGGTGACCTTTGCCTTCGACACCAAGGTCTTCGCCAGCCGCAGCGACACGGCCTATCTCGCGCCGACCAGCGACGACGTGCGTGCCGGTGCGGCGTTCGCCCTGGCACACCAGGCCGACGAAATGGGCTGGTTCCTCGACCTGACCTGGGTCGATGGCTGGCTGCGTGAAGTGTTCACCGAGCAGGCGCAGTTGCCGCCGGTGCGCATGCAGCTCGACGACATCGAGCACGAATGCCAGGAGCTCTATCACCAGGCGCACTACCTCAACCTGTTGCACCTGCTTGGCACGGCGCTGCCGGTGCCGGAGCTCAAGGTGGTGTCCAACCGCGACAGCGACCTGCACAAGGCGATCCCGGTGGACATGGTGCTCGACGTCGGCAACTCGCGGACCTGCGGCATCCTGATCGAGGACCATCCGCAGGAAAACGACGGCCTGAGCAAGCGCTACGAGCTGGAACTGCGCGACCTGACCCAGCCCGAGCAGGTCTACCCGGAGCCGTTCGAGAGCCGTATCGAGTTCGCCCAGGCGGTGTTCGGCAAGGACCATTTCTCGGTGCAGAGCGGTCGCCGTGAAGCCTTCCAGTGGCCGACCATCGCCCGCGTTGGCCGCGAGGCCGGTCGCCTGGCCAGCCGCCGTCGCGGCACCGAGGGTTCGACCGGCCTGTCCAGCCCGAAACGCTACCTGTGGGACGAGGACAACTACGAGCCGGGCTGGCGCTTCAACTGCGCCTACGTCAAATCCGAAAGCGAGCCGCATGCCACCGCCGCACCGGTTGCCGGGCTGATAAACGAAAAAGGCCAGGCGCTCTACACCCTGCCCTTCGACGAGCGCATGCCGGTATTCCACCCGCATTATTCGCGCAGCTCGCTGATGACCTTCATGCTCTGCGAAGTGCTCGGCCAGGCGCTGATGCAGATCAACAGCCCGTCGCAGCGCCTGCGCATGAGCCACTCGCGCGTGCCGCGCCACCTGCGTTCGATCATCCTCACCGTGCCGCCGTCGATGCCCAAGCCCGAGCGCGAGATCTTCGCCAAGTGCATGGAGCAGGCCATCGGCCTGGTGTGGAAGAGCCTCGGCTGGCACCCCGAGGACGACCCGATCAACATCAAGGACGCCAAGAGCCGCGAGACTGCCTGGCCCTGGCTGCCGGAAGTGCATGTGCAGTGGGACGAGGCCACCTGTGGCCAGGTGGTCTACCTGTTCAACGAGACGCAGAACAACTTCGCCGGCCGCCCGGAAGAGTTCTTCGCTGCCATGGCGCGCCCGGACCAGCCGCACAAGGACCGCCTGACCATCGCCTCGATCGACATCGGCGGCGGCACCACCGACCTGGTGATCACCGAATACCGCCTCGACGATGGCGTGGGCAGCAACGTCTACATCACCCCGTCGCAGCGTTTCCGCGATGGTTTCAAGGTTGCCGGCGACGACATCCTGCTCGATGTGATCCGCCAGTTCGTCCTGCCGGCGCTGGGCACGGCGCTGCGCGACGCGGGCGTCGACAACCCCGATGCACTGCTGTCCAAACTGATCGGCAGCGAACCGCTGGCGGTACAGGACGCCGTGCTGCGCCAGCAACTGACCCTGCAGCTGTTCAGCCCCATCGGCCTGCGTTTGCTCAAGGCCTACGAGCATTACGACCCGCTGGATGCCGGCACCCTGGTCAGCGGCACCTTCGGCGAGCTGCTCGGCGATGAGCGCCCCACCGACGATGTGCTCGAGTATTTCAGCACCGCTGTGCGCCGCCAGTTGGGCAACGGCAGCGAGCCGTTCGACCTGCTCGCGACACCGCTCAACGTCAGCCTGCGGCGTATCCACGAAGCCTTCATCGGCGACCGCATGAACATCGGCAAGACCATTCAGGCGCTGTGCGAAGTGGTGCACAGCTACCCCTGCGACGTGCTCCTGCTTACCGGTCGGCCCTCGCGCCTGCCGGGCGTGCAGGCGCTGTTCCGCAAGCTGCTGCCGCTGCCGCCGGGACGCATCTTGCCGCTCAACCAGTACCGCACCGGTGGCTGGTACCCGTTCAACAAGCTCGATCGCATCGAGGACCCGAAGACCACGGCAGCGGTCGGCGCCATGCTCTGCCTGCTCAGCCGCAGCCTGCGCCTGCCCAACTTCTTCTTCCGTTCGGCGGCGTTCAAGCCCTACTCGACGCTGAAGTTCCTCGGCCTGATCGACAACAACAACGTGATCAAGGACGGTAACGTCTACTTCCGCGACATCGACCTCGACGACCCGGAGTACCAGTTGCCCGAACTGACCTTCGACATGCGCGGCACCATGCGCCTGGGCTTCCGCCAACTGGCCAACGAGCGCTGGTCGGCGGCGCCGCTGTATATCCTCAGCATCGAGAACCAGAAGCTGCGCGAGCAGGTCGCTTCCCAGGGCCTGGTGCTCAAGGTGCGCCTGGGCATCAAGCCCTCGCGCAACCCGGCCGAAGGCAGCGAGAGTTTCGAGTTCCTCGGCGCCGAGTCCGACGGTGGCTCGGTCAGCCGCTCGCACATTCGCCTGCGGCTCAACACCCTGTCCGACGCCGGGCTGGGTGAATCCCAATATTGGCTCGACAGCGGGAGCGTGTTTCGCAAATGAGTAACTCGCCTGAGCAACTGACTCAACACTGGACCGCCATCCACACCGGTGCCGGCGAGGCGATTCGCTGGATTGGTGACGTGCGCCGCAGCGCGCCGCGCCTGGACAACGAAGCGGATGACCTGATCCTCAGCCTGCGCCGCGTGCGCAACACCGCACGGCGCCTGGGAGGCGTGTCCGGCCTGCCGATGACCGTGGGCTTCTTCGGCCTGTCCCAGGCCGGCAAGTCGTACCTGATCTCTACGCTGGCCGCCGGCGCCAACGGCAAGTTGGAAACCGACTTCGGTGGCAGCCGCCTGGACTTCCTCACCCACGTCAACCCGCCGGGTGGCGGCAAGGAGGCCACCGGCCTGGTGACCCGTTTCAGCCGTACCGCGCGCCCCGGCCCGGATGACTTCCCGCTGGAGCTGAAACTGTTCGGCGAAGTGGAAGTGGCCAAGGTCCTGGCCAACTCGTTCTTCAACGACTTCAACACCGAGAAGGTGCTCTACCGTTTCGACGAAAGCGCCATCCGCCAGTTGCTCAAGGACCTCGGCAAGCGCCGCCAGCTCAAGCCGGTGCCCGGGGTCAGCGAGGACGACGTGGTCGCCCTGTGGGACTACCTGCAAGGCAGCTTCCCGGCGTCCCTCGGCGGCCTGGCCGGCTACTACTGGCCGGCGGCGGTGGAAATGGCGCCCTGGCTGGCGGTGGAGGATCGCACCCGGCTGTTCTCCATCTTCTGGGGTGAGATCAATGAACTGAGCGAGGCCTACCAGGGCTTCGCCAGAACTCTGGGCAGCCTGGGCAACGCCGACCGCGTATTCGCCCCGCTCGATGCCCTGGTGCGGCAGACCGACAAGGGCCTGTCGCAGGCCGACAGCATCATGAACGTCGACATGCTCGAGCGCCTGGGCAAGGACAGCGACAAGCGCATCGGTGTGCGTCCGTTCATCGACGGCGAGCTGCGGGCACCGGTCGAGCTGTCCCTGGCGCAACTGGCTGCACTCACCGTCGAGCTGGTGTTCCCGTTGGTAGAGCCGACCAGCGAGCCGCTGTTCGAGCAGGTCGACCTGCTCGACTTCCCTGGCTACCGCGGTCGCCTGTCGGTGGAGTCGCTGGACGACGTGCGTCGCGCGGTGAGCAGCGACGAGGCCAGCCCGGTGGCGCAGCTGATCCTGCGCGGCAAGGTGGCCTACCTGTTCGAGCGCTACACCGATAGCCAGGAAATGAACGTGCTGATCGTCTGCACGCCGTCGAACAAGCAGTCCGACGTCACCGCTGTCGGTCCGGTCCTGACCCGCTGGATCGAGAAGACCCAGGGCGCCAAGCCGGAAGAGCGTGCCCTGCGTAAACCAGGCCTGCTGTGGGCCATCACCATGTTCGACATGCGCATCGGCAGCGACCTGGACAAGGGCGAAGACCTGCTGCGCCTCGGCTGGGGCAGCGGCGGCATGATGAAGATGACCATGCTCGAACGCTTCGGCCAGTACACCTGGCTGCAGGAGTGGACGGACGGCAAGCCATTCGACAACACCTTCCTGGTGCGCAAGCCGCGCATGAAGGTGACCTTCCTCGATGTGCAGGCTGGTGAAGAGACTGGCATCAACGCCGCCGCCCAGGATTCGCTGGGGCTGATGCGCAGCACCTTCATCGAAGACGAGACCGTGCAGCGTCACGTCAACCAGCCACCGCAGGCGTGGGACGCCATGCTGGAACTGAACGATGGCGGCATGGGCCGCATCAGCCAGTACCTGCGTGGCGTGGCGCTGCGTGAGGTCAAGCTGGGGCGTATCCGCGAACAGCTGGACGACGTGCTGCACCTGCTCGATAGCCGCCTCGGTCATTGGTTTCAGGCCGAAGGCGCCGGCGAGCTGGAGAAGAAACGCAAGATCGCCAAGCAGATCTTCGACGCCGTCTGGCCGCGACGCATCCTGCTCGGCGAGCTGCTGCAGAAGATGCAGTTGCCCGACGACCTGGTCCGCGGCCTGTACCTGCGCGCCGACGATGAAGAGCCGTTGGCGACTGCGAGCGGCAGCGACACCAGCAGCACTAGCGCCTCGATCGGCGGCGCGCTCAACCTGGGTGACGACCTGGCCCATGACGACGGCTTCGACCTGTTCGGCGACAGCGAACCGGCTCCCGTGTCGTCAAGCAGTGCCACGCCTGTGCGCTCGAGCGGTAGCGATGCGCGCTTCGCCCAGGCGGTGCTGCGCGAGTGGATCGGCCACCTGCGCCACCTGCCCGAGGATGTGCGCCTGATGACCTACCTGGGCTTCGCCAAGCCGGCGGTCGAGGCGCTGGTCGATGAACTGATCACCGGCGCAAGCCGTCTCGACCTGCAGACGCGCCTGTTGCGCGCCATTGTCAGCACCGAGCAGATCGGCACCAAGCGCGAGCAACTGGCCGGGCGCCAGGTGCTCACGGCGAAAACCGTACTGGGCGACTTCATTGGCTGGCTGGGCTTTATCGAGGCGCCGCTGGAGCTGCGTCCCGATAGCCGCATCGAGCGTGGCACCAAGCTGTTCCAGGCGCCGCCGGTGATCGTGCCGGGCAAGTTGCCGCAACTGCCGGCACAACCTCTGGAACACACCCGCAACTACGTGGGCGACTGGTTGGTGGCACTGACCAAGATCGCCGAAGACAACGCCGGCCACAGTGCCGGTCGGGAAATCACACCCGAGCAGAACGAAGCGCTGGGCAAGGTGCTCGCGACCTTCCATGCGACTGGGGCGGAATAAGTCATGTTGAGAATCGAACTGAAGGCTGCACAGAGCGGCCAACCCGGCTACGGCGAACTGACCGTCCACGGCTGGCAGGAAGGCAGCGACGGCCTCGAACTGACCGTGCAGCGCAACCAGGATAGCCGCTACCTCGGCGCCGATGGCGAGTGGGGCACCAGCCCGGCCTGGCATGTGCTCGACGGCCTGACCCTGACCGACGAGAAGCTCAACGGCGAGGTCGGCCCCTGGCTGATCGACCCGCTGATGCTCGACCCGCAAATGGCCTACATGCTGCAATTGCGTAACGAAGACGGCAGTGACAAGGGGGTGCTGCGCATCCTCGGCACCATCCTGTCCTCGAAGGCCGCTGGCAGTTCGACCCACGATGACAAGAAGGTCGAGCGCAAGGCCGAGCCCGAGCCGGTCGTCGTGCCTGTGCTGCCCGAGCCGCCTGCGCCAGAACCCGAACCCGAGCCGACTCCGGCACCCGAGCCAGAGCCCGTGATTGTCGAGCCGCCGCCCGCGCCGCCACCTCAGGCGCCAGCCCCAGTGGCGAAAAAAGGCAGCAAGCTGCCGCTGATCCTCATCATCCTGCTGCTCATCATCGCCCTGGCGGCGGCAGCCTGGTGGTTCTTCCTGCGCAAGCCGTCGACCGATGTTGCACCAAGCGCCACACCGGCGGCGGGTGCGGTGGCCGTGTGCAGTCCGGAAGCCCTGGCGGATGCCAAGGAAGACCTGCCGTTCATTCAAGCCTGCCTGAAATCCAACCCATCCAGCGAACAGGTGCTGGAGGTGATCGCCGCCGCCAAGGACGCCAAGCGTTGCGGCGTGGTCCAGCGCCTGTATGCGCACAAGGCGCAGTCCGGCGATGCTGCCATCGCCTACGCCTATGCCCGCGAGTACGACCCGGAACATCACGCCAGCGGCGGCTGCATCGAAGCGGCGGACGCTGAAACCGCGGTGTACTGGTACGAAATCGCCGTGAACAATGACCCGGACAATCAGGACGCCAGCCAGCGGCTGGAGGAGCTGAAGAAATGACCGTGCGCATCGCCAAAGGCGTCAACCTGTCGCTGCTCGCCGGCCTGCTGCTGGGCGCGACAACGCCGTTGATGGCAGCGGACAAACCGCTGCTGCAGGAAGGCAAGAAGACCCTCTACCAGCGCGTACTGACCACGCCGACCTGCCAGCTCGGCGATAGCGCCGGCGCCACTGGCGGCAAAGCCCAACCGGCATTCACCCGGTTCTACGTGTACCAGCGCGAGAAGGCAGGCAACGCCGAGTGGCTGAAGGTCGGCCCCGACAGCTACGGCAAGACCGTCGGCTGGATCAAGGGTGACTGCGCCGTACCGTGGAAGATGCAGATGACCCTGGCCCTGACCAACCCGGCCGGGCGTGATCCGCTGCTGTTCTTCCGCAAGAAGGACACCCTCGAGCAGCTCTTCGCCAAGGAAGATCCGGCGCCGCTGCTCAAGCCGATCCTGGCCAACATGAAGGCCAAGGGCCGTGACCCGGCGGTGGTTGCCCGCGAGCCGGATTACGCGGTGGACCTGGCGAAGAATTTCTACCTGCTGCCGGTACTGGAAGCCGAGGAAACCTTCACCGAGAAAGGCTTCCAGGTGCGCCTGCTCAATGTCGCCTCGGTGACGGCGGCGGAATCGGCCGACAAGAAGGATGCGGACAAGAACGCCAAGGCCGATGCCAACACCCTCAAGGGCTTCAGCGCTGCCGTGGTGTTCGTCATCGACTCGACCATCTCCATGGGCCCGTACATCGACCGTACCCGTGAGGCGGTCAAGCGCATCTACGAACACGTCGAGCAGGAGAAGCTGCTCGGCCAGGTCAAGTTCGGCCTGGTCGCCTACCGCTCCAGCACCAAGGAAGTGCCCAAGCTCGAATACGTCAGCAAGATGTTCGTCGACCCGAGCACGGTGAAGGACGGCAAGGACTTCCTGGCCAAGGTCGCCGAGCTCAAACCGGCCACCGCATCCAGCAGCAGCTATGACGAAGACACCTACGCCGGCGTGATGCAGGCGCTGGATCAGGTCAAGTGGAACGAGTTTGGTGCGCGCTACATCGTGCTGGTCACCGACGCCGGTGCGGTCAATGGCGACAGCAAGCTGTCGTCTACCGGCCTCAACGCCGACCAGGTGCGCCTGGAAGCCAAGTACCGTGGCGTGGCCATCTACAGCCTGCACCTGAAGACCCCGAGCGGGAAGAAGAACCACGCCTCGGCCGAGGCGCAGTACACCGACCTGTCGACCAACGCCTTCCTCAACAAGCCGCTGTACTACCCGGTGGACGCCGGCAACGTCGAGAGCTTCGGCAAGATGGTCGACAGCCTGGGTGACGCCATCACCGCGCAGGTCAAGGCCGCCTACCGTGGCGACATGGCTGCCGGTAGCGCCCTGGGTGCCGATGCGGAGTATGCCAAGGCGAAGTCTGGTAAAGGTGGCGATGCGGCCCTGGCCCAAGACGCCGCCCTGCTAGGCCACGCCATGCGCCTGGCTTATCTCGGCGAGAAGACCGGGGCCAGTGCGCCGCCGGTGTTCCAGGCGTGGATCAGCGACCGCGACTTCGTGCGCCAGGACGTGCCCACCACTGACGTGCGCGTGCTGATGACCAAGAGCCAGCTCAGTGACCTCAGTGACGTGGTCAAGCAGATCGCCGACGCCGCCAACGAAGGCCTGATCTCGCCCAGCGACATGTTCGAGCGTCTGCGTTCGGTGGCCGCGACCATGGGCAAGGACCCCAACCAGCTCAAGGACAAAACCATCAAGGTCGCCGACATGGGTCTGATGGCCGAGTACCTGGACGGCCTGCCCTACCTCAGCGAAGTGCTCAGCCTCGACGAGGAAACCTGGAAGGGCATGGAAGGCCTGGAGCAGGAGAAGTTTATCCGCCGCCTGAACACCAAGCTCAAGTACTACCAGCGCTACAACGCCGATGCCGACCGCTGGGTGTCCCTGGCGCCAGGCAGCGATGCGCGCGAGCATGTCTATCCAGTACCGCTGGAAGCCTTGCCCTAAGTGCTGCACATCGAGGACATGCGCATCCGCCGGGGTGCCGACTACCAGATCGCCCTGCCGCGCCTGACCCTTGGGCGCGGCGAGGTGGCGGCGATCACCGGCGCCAGCGGCTGCGGCAAGAGCACGCTGCTGGAAATGATCGGCCTGATCCTGCGCCCCGACGATCTCGGACAGTTCCGTCTCGGCGATGCCGCCGGCCTGGATGTCGCCGCGTTGCTGCGCGATGACCGCCAGGCACAGATGGCCGATATCCGCGCCCAGCGCCTGGGCTTCGTGCTGCAGAGTGGTGGCCTGCTGCCCTTCCTCAGTGTGCGCCAGAACATCGAGCTGCCCCGGCGTATGCTCGGCCTGCCCGGCAAGAGCGAACTGGTCGACGAGGCCATTGGCCGACTGCGCCTGCAGCCGTTGCTGGGCAAGCTGCCGGCGCAACTGTCCATCGGCGAGCGCCAGCGCGTGTCCTTTGTCCGGGCCATCGCCCACGAGCCCGACCTGTTGCTGGCCGATGAGCCGACCGCGGCGCTCGATCCGCTGCAGGCGCGACGCCTGTTCGAGCTGATCATCGAGATCGTTCAGCGCTTCCAGATCGCTGCGCTGCTGGTGACCCACGACTGGGATCTGGTGCGCGACTGTGCGATCCGCAATATCGTCGGCACGCTGCAGGGTGGCGCAGCCGATGGCGCTTTGCAGAACAACAGGGCTGACGGCACGGTGTTCCATGACGCGGCCTGACGTTCGTCCCCGCCTGCGCTTGCTGATCGAACTGGCGGCGCGCGACCTGTGGCACGACCGCAAGGTGTCGCTGTGCATCGTCGCCTCGCTGGTGGCGGTGATCGCGCCGTTGCTGCTGCTGTTCGGCCTCAAGCATGGCGTGGTCTCACAGCTTAACGATGAACTGCTCAGTGACCCGCGCAACCTCGAAGTGCGCATGCTCGGCAATTACGACCTGGCTGGCGGCTGGTTCGAGCGTCTGCGTGCGCAGCCTGGTGTCGGTTTCGTCATCCCGCTGACCCGTTCGCTGAACACCCAGGCGGATCTGCTGCGCGACAGCCAGCATTTCGTCGCCAATGCCGAGGTCATCCCCACTGCCAGCGGTGATCCGCTGATCGGTGCACTGCCGGCGCCAGCGGCCCTCGACCAGGTACTGCTCAGTGCCAGCGCGGCGAGCAAGCTCGGTGTGCAGGTCGGTGATTCGCTGCGCCTGCTGGTGCTGCGCAAACTGGACGGCAGCAACGAACGCGGCGAGCTGGCGGTGACCGTGGGCGGGGTATTGGAGAACAGCGCCTTCACTCGGCCGGCGCTGCTGGTGCACCTCGACCTGTTGGTGGCCATGGAGAATTTCCGCGATGGTTATGCGGTACCGATGTTCGGTTTCCTCACTGGTGAAGTGGCCCCCGTGCGCGAGCGTTATGCCCGTGCCCGCATCTATGCCAGCGGCCTGGATGACGTGGCCAGCATCGCCACCTGGCTCGACAGCGAACGCATCGAGAGCAGCACGCGGGCGCGCGAGATCGAGTCGGTCAAGGCCATCAGCCATGTGCTTGGGCTGATCTTCGCGGTGATCGCCTGGACGGCGGTGATTGGCTGCGTGGCTTCGCTGGCTGGCGCCTTCCTCGCCAATATCGACCGCAAGCGCAAGGACCTGGCTCTGCTGCGTCTGCTCGGCTTCCAGCGTTCGGCCGCTGGTGCCTACGTGATGGTCCAGGCGGCGCTGCTCACCTGTTTGGCCTTCGCCCTCGGCTACGGTGCCTACCTGATCGGCAGCAGCGTCTTCAACACGGCGCTGGGCGCCAACCTGGCGGATGACGGTTTCGTCTGCAAGCTGGAAACTATTCATATCCTGCTGGCCTTCGCCAGCGCATTGCTGATCGCCATTGTCGTGGCGGCTGTAGGAGGGTTTCGTGCGATCCACATTCAACCGGCTGAAAGCCTGCGTGACCTCTGAGCGCGCCCTGCTCGGCGGCGCGTTGCTGCTGGCACTGACCAGCCTGCCGGCCCAGGCAGCCTGGGAGGAGAAGTACTTCAACCCCAAGCCGCTGGCCGATGATGTGATCCTGCCGATGCCGTGCGAGGGCTCCCTGGTGCTGCGCAAGGTGCAAGTACCGGTGGCCAGCCCGATAGGCGACTACGGCGTGACCCTCGGTCAGGACAGCGATGAGTGGGGCTATATCGAGCAGGCCCGACCCAGCTATATCGCCGGCAGCTTCACGGTGCAGAAGCCCGAACCCGGCCGCTACTACCTGCTGGCCAAGTACGAGCTGAACGAGCTGCAATACCAGGCGGTGATGAACGATACCTGCCCGACGCCGTCGGCCAAGTTGCGCCTGCCGCAGGTTGGTATCAGTTGGTTCGATGCCACTGCCTTCGCTGACAGGTACAGCCTGTGGCTGCGCAAGAACGCCGCCGCCAAGCTGCCCAAGGAAGACGGCGCCGCCGGTTTCCTGCGCCTGCCGACCGAGGCCGAGTGGGAATTCGCCGCGCGTGGCGGCATGGCCGTGTCGCAAGCCGAGTTTCGCGACGTGCGCTTCCCGACACCGGATGGTGGCCTGGGTGCCTACGCCTGGTTCGCCGGCGCCCAGTCGGCCAACGGCAAGCTGCAGCTCACGGGGTTGCTCAAGCCCAATCCGCTGGGCCTGCACGACATTCTCGGCAACGTCGACGAGATGCTCTTCGAGCCCTTCCGCCTGAACAAGCTGGATCGCCAGCATGGCCAGGCCGGTGGCTATATCGTGCGCGGCGGCAACTACCTGACACCGCAGGCCGAGCTGCGTACCGCGCTGCGCCAGGAGCAGCCCTACTACGCCACTGCTGGCGAGCAGAACAAGCTCAAGACCAGCGGCGTGCGCCTGGCCCTGGTGGCGCCGGTGCTGACGTCGCGCGAGCGCATCAAGCAGGTCGAGCAGGACTGGAAGAAACTCGGCACCCCGGCCGCGAGTAAGGCCGCCGACAGCAAGGACAACAAGGACCCGGTCGCGGAAATCGCCAGTATCGCCAGCGGCGTCCAGGATGATGCGCTCAAGCAGCAGCTGGAAAAACTGCGCGGCGATCTGCGTGCCAACACCCAGGCGCGTGACGAACAGCGCGACCAGGCCATCCGTTCCGAGCTGCAGCTGGGCGCATTCCTCTGCACCAAGCTCAAGGACGACGGCAAGTTCCTCGATACGCTGGAAGGTAACTACAAACGCAGCTGTGGCGAAGGTGGCGAGGAGCCGGCCAGCCGTTGCGAGGCGCGCAAGGAGCAGCTGGAAGGTCATCGCAAGGTGCTCGACTTCATGCTCAACTACTATGCCGATACAGTGGTCAGCGGTGCGCTCAACTACACCCCGGCCACCGTCGAACCGCAGGTCGGTGTGGTGGCGCAACAGATGGCGGCGCGCAGCAAGAGCAACCTGCGCAGTTACCTCGACACCCACTGGAAAAACCTGGGCGGCTACATGAAGAGCGGCAAGGTGGCACGCAGCCAGTGGCTGGAATCCTGTAAATCCATTTAAGCGAAGGGCATGGACATGAAAGCAGTAGCGTTGCTGGGTCAACGGATGAAGTGGACCGCATTGGGTCTGGTTCTGGTATTGGCCGGCTGTCAGACCACCGGCACCACGCCCGCCGCCAATCAGGCGCCGGTCGACCCCCGGCTGGCCAACAGCAGCTCGGCGCAGTTCTTCAGCAAGTCGGGCTGGCAGGCTTGTGCCGGTGGCGCGCTGGTCGGCGTGCTCGCCTGCCAGTTGGGCAACCCGAGCAAGAAGGCCCAGTGCATGGTCGCTGCCGGCCTGACCGGTTGTGGCGTGGGCATGGGCGCCAACTACTACCTGGACAACCAGCGTAGCCAGTATGCCAACGCCGAGGACCGTCTGGACGCGACCATCGCCGATGTGCGCAAGGACAACCAGGAACTGCAGATGCTCAGTGATACCGCGCGGACGGTCATCGCCGATGACAAGCGCAAGATCGAGCAGATCAAGAAAGACATCGCCGCCAACAAGGTACAGCGTGCCCAGGCGCAGAAGCAGATCGCCGAGATCGATGCCAACACGGCCTACCTGAAGAAGTCCCTGGCTGACGTGCGCTCCAAGCAGCAGGAGTGGACCAAGGTTGCCGCCGCCGAGCGTAACAGCGGCGCGCGCACCGACACCCTGGATGCCGAGATCGGCAAGATGCAGAAGCAGGTTGCGCAGCTGGAGTCGGAAATCGACCAACTGTACAAACAGCGCTCGTCGATCCAGCTCGGCTGAGAACCGGTTTACGACCCTGAGCAGGCCCCAGGAAACGCTCGATCCACATGACAGGTAGGGTGCGCCGTGCGCACCTTTGTCGCCTGCACTGCACACCCTGCAGCGGCGGCGTTATCAGGCTCCAAGGAAATGTCCATGCATGCACTTCGCTCTCTTATCCTGCTGGCCGGTGTTGTCACCCTCGCCGGCTGTGCCGTCAACGCGCAGGAATGCGACCCGCGCAATGCCGATGCCGGCTTCGCCACCAAATTTGGCTGCAAGACCCAGGGCGTGTATGCCCAACGCGTCGATGAGAAGGAAAAGGTCCTGCTCGACGAGCAGAAAACCAACCAGCTGTTCCGTGATGTCTACGCCTCCATCGAGCAGGAGAAGGCCTCGGTCGGCAAGGACCTGGCGACCCAGCAGGCGCAGTACGCCTCGTTGAACAAGTCCCTGAATGCCCTGCTCAACGAACTCAAGAGCAAGGCCAAGGGCAACCAGCGCATCGAGGCGGAAATTGCTTCGGTGGAGAAGGACCTGAAGAACATCAACCAGCAGGACAGCCCGTCCGTGGTGCAGAAGCAGCTTGAACTGCAGAAGCTGCGCAGCAAGGTTTCCAGCCTGGAAAGTGACCTTGGCCTGCGTTGATCGCCGCCGTTACGCCTGCCAGCCGGTTGCTCCGCAGGCAGGCGTTTCCCTGACTCCCTCAGCAGGAAGCTGACCGCCATGAAGCGAATCTCTCGCCTGTCCTCCGAAACCCGTAGTGCGGCAGATGCGCTGGCCGGCCATGGCGAACTCACGCAGATCCTGCGCCGGCACCTGCCGCCGAGCACGGCGACCCTGTACGCCAAGCCGAAGCAGGCCGAAGGCGATATCGTCGAGTGGTATTCGGACCTCGGCGGCCAGCCGGTGCCGTTCAGCCAACTGGACGAGAAGGAGGCGGCGCAGGTTCGTCACCTGCTCGACGAACGCCTGGCTTCCATCGAGCAACTGGCCAACCAGCTCGATGCCCAGGGCGGCGATGGCGTACGCCAGGCTGCTCTGCTGCGTGAGGCGGCTCGTTATCCCGATACCTCGACCCTGTATTCGCTCAACGGCCAGCCGCTGGTGACCTTCTGGGGCGGTGGCCAGCCACCTGCGCCACCGGTCGTTCCTGCTGCCGCTGCGGCAGCCGGTGAGCTGCCTCCGGGCGCGGCCGTGCTGGCCAGTGAAGCACCGCGCAAGCGGCGCTGGTGGTTGTGGCTGCTGCTTGCGCTGCTGTTACTGGCGCTGCTTGCGGCGCTCTGGTGGTGGTTGTTCTGCCGTGAGCCGCAAGCCCCACCGGCACCGGTCGAGCCTCCGGTAGCCGAAGAGCCGGCCGTACCCGAGGACGTGCCGCCCGAGTTGGAGCCCGAGCCCGAAGTGGTGCCCGAGGAGGAACCGGTGGTCGAGGAACCCGAGCCCGAACCCGAACCGGAAATCCCGCCGCCCCCACCGATTCCCGAGCCCAAGCCTGAGCCAAAACCCGAGCCCAAGCCGGATCCTGCCGAGCTGCTGAAGAAACGCATCGACGGCATCTCCCGCGACTGCTCGGCTCTGCAGAAGCTGCAGCGCGAGGAGCCGCTGCTCAAGGACAACGCCGCCCTGCGCGAGCAGGTCGAGCAGAACCTGGCGAAAAACTGCAAGGAACAGCTGATCACCAACGCCAAGAACCTCTGCCCCAACGAGCGTCCCAAGGAGCTGGCGCCGGAGATGGTCATCGTCTTCGATGCCTCCGGTTCGATGGACATCAGCATGTTGGCCACGCCCAAGGAAATCGAGCAGGCCGCGATGATGCAGGGAGTAGCCAATATCGCCACGCAGATCCTGCTCGGTTCCAACGCGCCGAACACCATGGGCCGCGTGTTCCGCGAACCCAAGCGCATCACCACGGCGCGCGAGGCGACCATTGGTGTGGTGCAACAGCTGCCCAGCGACGTCAACGCCGGGCTGGTGCTGGTGGAGAACTGCCCGGGTGCACGCAGCGTCGGCTACTTCGGCCCAGGACAACGCGCCGACCTGCTGTCACGCCTGCGCAACGTCACACCGGTACAGGGCACCCCGCTGGCCGATGGCATTGCCAAGGCTGGGCAGATGCTCGATGGGGTCAATCGCGAGTCGGTGATGCTGGTGGTGTCCGATGGCGAGGAGAGCTGCAATCAGGACCCCTGCGCCGTGGCCCAGGCCCTGGCGCGCAGCAAGCCGCACCTGAAGATCAACGTGGTCGACATCCTCGGCACCGGCGCCGGCAACTGCCTGGCGGCAGCCACCGGCGGCAAGGTATTCACTGCGCGTAACGTCAACGAGCTGCAGATCATGACCAACCAGGCGGCCCAGGACGTATTGCCACCGGCACACTGCAAGCGCTGAGTTGCTAGTGCTTGGATGGAAAGGATGCCATCTGCCGTGGCGTGAGCAGGGCATGCCACCAGTGCCCTGCTAGGAGCGCTGCATCGTTCCCGGAGCACCGTGCGCACGGCGCTGGTGACTTCGCAGGTACCTCTATGCTGCGTTGCTTTTTCGTCAGGGCAACACCAGGCCGCCACTGGCTTTGTGCAGCTCGCGCAGGTGGGTACCGAGCTGCTTGAGGTTGGTTTCCCCTGCTTCGATTTCCGCCTTGCGCTGTGGCTCCAGCAGGCGGCGTACCTCCTGATCAAGATCCCCACTGAGGCGGCGCAGGGTCTGTTGGCGCGCGTCGCTTTCGCGTTCCAGGTTCTGCCACTCCTCGGCCTGTGGTAGGCCGTAGCCGGTTTCCAGCAGCTCTGCCGGGCGGCTGAGAAACCCGCTGTTGGCGAGAATCTCGCGCAGGGTTTCATCGGCCACGCCAAAGCCTGGCTGGTGCCGCTCGCGTGCCTGCAAGTAGCGTTGCTTGAGGTCTTCCTGGGCCAGCAGCAACTGCCGGCGCAAGGCTGCCTGTTCGAGCAGCAGCAGGGCGGCACTGGCGCGTAGATCGGCCTGGGCGAACCAGGGACGGCGTTGCTCGGCGGACAGTTCCAGCCAGTCTTCGACCCGCTCCTGCGGCACTGGCAGGCGTTCGCGCAACACCTTGAACATGGCCTGGTAGCGGTCGCGGAACGAGTCGAACCGATAGCCCAGACGCAGGGCTTCCCGTGGGTCTTCAAGCACGCTGGGGTCGGCCAGGCGACGGCCTTCGAGCACCGCCAGCAAGCCGTTGGGCATGATGCTGTCGAGGGCTTGCAGCTCGCCACGGCCGGTGCCGCTGCGCAGCAGTTTCAGGGTTTCCACCGCACAGTTGTTGGAGAGGAACCAGTAGTCGCCGTCGTAACTCCAGTGCATTTCCACGGCCCGTTCGACCAGGTGCTCCAGCTCGTCACGGGGCAGTTGCAACGGCACGGAGGCCAGACCGCGCAACTCGATCTTGGTGTATTCGTCGATCACCTGAGCCAGGGGCAGCACGAACAAACGCGAGGGATAGGCGCCGGTCAGGCCGTCCCAGCTGGACAGTTGCACGTCGCCGACAAAAGCGCGGAAGGACAGCACCAGGTGCTGGTCCAGGTCCAGACGACAGTCCGGGCCGCGTGGACGACCCGGAGCGCAGATCACCAGGCGCAGCATGCTGTGGCCCCAGCGGCTGGCCCAGGCATCGTTGGGTTCGGCCAGCAGGTAGTCGACCTGGTACACGCGCTCGGGGTCGATCTGACCGAGGGGCTGGCGATCGAAGTCACGGCCGGCATTGAGATAGGCCAGTTGTGGTGGGCAGGGCGTCTGTGGCGGCGCCCAGGCGAAATGCTGGCGCAGGTAGCGGTGCAGGGCGGGGCGACGGCAGGCGTAGGCGGGGTCGAGGAGGAAGTACTCCATGTTCACCGCGAGGAATTCGCGTGGGTTACTCAGCTCGTATAGATCGGGGCTGCGCGCATCCTGGCCATTGCTGGTTTCCCGCATACCACGCCGACCGACATGCTGCTGCCAGCCGGCCAGGTCGAGCAGGCGCGGGTCATCGCTGAGGGTGAAGCGGCGTGCGTCCTGACCACGGCAGGTATCGGCCAGGCCGACTGCGCCCAGGGTTGCGGTCTGCGTGCGACAGCGTTGCAGCAAGCGACGCTCGTCCTGGGGCCAGACGCGGGCACGGTCGTACAGGTGGGACAGTTCATGCAGCACGGTAGCCAGCAGTTCGCGGCGCAGGGTGCCATGGGGGCGGCCGGTGGCAGCTTCGGCTTGTTGCGGGTCGAGCAGGCGCGGCAACAGGTTGGCATTCAGTGCCAGGGCATTCGGCCGGGTGATGCGGCCATAGGCATTGGCGGGCAGGTCATCGCTCCAGCGCACGTCGACCTGACGGTCGAGGCGCTGAATGAACAGTGGCGGTAGCGCAGCCATTGCCTCGTCGAGCAGACGCTGACTGGCTTGGCGGGCTTCAGGGCTGAGGTGTCGGGTGTCCAGGTGCAGCCGCAAGTCTGCCTGGGCACTGGCGCAGGCCAGCAGCAGGAGCGCTGTCAGCCCGCGCAAGGCACCCCGTATCACAGGGCGAGGATGGCCTGGGCGAGCACCTGGTCGGACGCGCTGCGGGCTTCGGGCAGCCGCTCGCGCAGGGTGGTGAAGGCGGCTTCCAGTTGCACGCCACGGATCTCGCCGGAGCTGGCGACAAAGCTGGCGGCATCATCACGAGCAGCCTGGACGATCTTCATGTCGCGGACCGAGGTGGTGGTGTCGGAGGTGAAGTTGATGCTGCGGTCCAGTGCGCGAATGATGATGTTGCTGGTGGCCACCAGCGTCTGTGCCTGCACGTTGGTCGTGGCGAAACACAGGAGGGTGGCGAACAGGATGGTCAGCAGGCTGCGCATGGCGGCTCCGTAAACGAAAGTGAGGACGGCCTATTGGACGAAAATAGCGCGGTCCAGTTCAAGCACCACGGTGTTTGTTGTGTATGGCGATGCTGCGGGCGTCACGCTTTCCTTCTGTGTAAGGAAGCTAGCCGTTGTTTCGCGCTATGTTCGGGCCTGGCGCGTTCAGGTCTGATCGTGAGAGCCATCAAGAGAGTGGCGGGTCGTTCAGTCTCACCCAACTATGAGGATAAGGGGCAGCAGGTGCAGGTATTCGAGACCCAGCGACCGATTGGGCGAGGATCTACCTGCGCTGACGGCCATCCTCAGTGACCCCGAGGTGATGAAATACTCGGTTCGCGGTGTGTGTGACGAGTCAGCCACGCTCAATTTCATTGACTGGTGTACCGACAGCTATGCCACCTACGGAATGGGGCCCTGGGCGCTAGTGGAGAAAACCTCCAATGAGCTGGTGGGATTCTGCGGCGTCGGGCCAGAAGAGGTCGATGGGATCGTGGAGGCCAATCTGGGTTATCGCCTGGCCAGACGGTTCTGGAATCAGGGGCTTGCGTCGGAAGCAGCCAAAGGGGTGTTGAAGCATGCGTTTGCTGACGGGCGACTGACCTCTGTCGTGGTAATTATCGAGCCGGAGCATGTGGCTTCGCTCAAGGTGGCCGAGCGCGCCGTGTTCAGTGGATTCAAGGTGCTTGAATTTCATGAGCGGCCCGTACGGCTGTACCGATTGACGGACGCCGAGTGGCGACTTGAGTCCCTCGCAGAGAGATAAGGCCGGGCACCTGCAGGTCGCCTTGGCCGCCAAACCAGGGTTGTCCAGATGAGCTTCGAATCCGGGAGCCCTGGCTGGGCAGGGGGCGAGCTGTAAAAGCCAACTCAGAGCGCGAGGATGGCGCGGGCCAGTTGCTCGTCGCTGGCACCAAGTGCTGGCGCCAGGGTACGGATATGGCGCAGGGCGGCTTCCAGGTGGGCGCCACGGATAGCGCCGGCGCTGGCGACATAGCTGCTGGCGTCGTCACGGGCGTCGAGCACGATCTTGTCGTCGGCCCAGTCCGACGTCTGCTCGCTGCTACCACCGAGTGCGCGGGTGGTGCTGGCGGCCAGGGTGTCGGTGGAGGCGATCAGGCTGCTGGCCAGGGCCGGCACGGAGGCACCGAGCAGGATGGTGAGACTGAGCAGGGCGAAGGGGCGGGACATGCTGGAACTCTCCTGAAGGGGGGCGCTACGGAAATGCGCGGCGGCGAGCCTACTCCAAGGCGGACAGCAAGGCCATGCTGGCACGAAGTTCATTAAGCATTGCCCATGACTCGTCACTGCCAGAACGGCTTGTCCAGCTCTGCCTGGCGCTGACTCAGGGAGATGCCGGCGTCGGCCAGCAAGCGCTCGTCGAGCGTTGCCAGTTGGCGACGGGTGCGCAGGTTGCGATTCCAGAGCAGCAGGGTGCCTAGCAGGCGTAGCGGCCAGCTGGGTTGGCGAGGGCCGGTGAATTCAGCGGTGCGGCTGGCGGTGCGTTCCATGACACGGTCCTTGCCGCAGGTTGGCGGCAGTAGCAGAGAGGCCGTTCATGTTCACCTGCATCCCGCGAGCGGGGCAGTCACAGCCATGCAGGATTGTGTCGGTTCAGTTGTGCCTGTTCATGAACTGTACGGGTAAACGCATGAACCAACTGTTTTCAGTCGTGCAAAATGAAGAAACCCGCCTGGCGGCGGGTTTCGGGTGGCGCGGGACAGTCCGTCAGTCGACGGCCTTGACCATGTCTTCGATGACTTTCTTGGCGTCGCCGAAGACCATCATGGTCTTGTCCAGGTAGAACAGTTCGTTGTCCAGGCCGGCGTAGCCGCTGGCCATCGAGCGCTTGTTGACGATCACGGTCTTGGCTTTGTAGGCCTCGAGGATCGGCATGCCGGCGATCGGCGACTTCGGATCGTTCTTCGCGGCCGGGTTGACCACGTCGTTGGCGCCGAGCACCAGTACCACGTCGGCCTGGCCGAACTCGGAGTTGATGTCTTCCATCTCGAACACCTGCTCGTAAGGCACTTCGGCCTCGGCCAGCAGGACGTTCATGTGGCCAGGCATACGACCGGCAACCGGGTGGATCGCGTACTTCACGGTTACGCCGCGGTGGGTCAGCTTCTCGGCCAGTTCCATCAGCGCGTGCTGGGCACGGGCTACCGCCAGGCCGTAGCCCGGGACAATGATCACGGTGTCGGCGTTGGTCAGCAGGAAGGCGGCGTCGTCGGACGAACCGGACTTCACCGGACGGGCTTCCTTGGCGCCAGCCGGGCCGGCTTCTTCAGCCGCACCACCGAAACCACCGAGGATGACGTTGAAGAACGAGCGGTTCATCGCCTTGCACATGATGTACGAGAGGATGGCACCGGACGAGCCGACCAGCGAACCGGCGATGATCAGCATCGAGTTGTTCAGCGAGAAGCCGATACCGGCGGCGGCCCAGCCCGAGTAGCTGTTGAGCATCGACACCACGACCGGCATGTCGGCACCGCCGATCGGGATGATGATCAGCACGCCGATGATGAAGGCCAGGGCCACCAGCAGGGCGAAGGCGCGGATGTCACCGGTGAAGGTGAAGTACAGGCCGAGACCGATGATAGCCAGGCCGAACACCAGGTTGACCAGGTGCTGACCCTTGAACTGCACAGGGGCGCCCTGGAACAGGCGGAACTTGTACTTGCCCGACAGCTTGCCGAAGGCGATCACCGAACCGGAGAAGGTGATGGCGCCGATGGCTGCACCGAGGAACAGTTCCAGGCGGTTACCGGCCGGGATCGCATCACCCAGGGCGGCGACGATGCCCAGCGATTGCGGCTCGACGACGGCGGCGATGGCGATGAAGACCGCGGCCAGGCCGATCATGCTGTGCATGAAGGCGACCAGTTCCGGCATCTTGGTCATCTCGACGCGCTTGGCCATGATTGAGCCGGCGGTACCACCGACCAGCAGGCCGACGATGACGTAGCCGATACCTTCCAGGGCCAGCTCGCTGCCGAGCTTGTGGATCAGACCCAGGGTGGTCAGCACGGCGATGGCCATACCGATCATGCCGAAGGCGTTACCACGACGGGAGGTGGTCGGGTGCGACAGCCCCTTGAGTGCCTGGATGAAGCAGATCGAGGCAACGAGGTAGAGAACAGTGATCAGGTTCATGCTCATGGTCAGTGCTTCTCCGCCGCAGCTTTAGGCGCTTTTTTCTTGAACATTTCCAGCATGCGTCGGGTGACCAGGAAGCCACCGAAGACGTTGACCGCGGCCAGGGCCACGGCCAGGGTGCCCATGGTCTTGCCCAGCGGGGTCACGGTCAGGGCGGCGGCCAGCATGGCGCCGACGATGACGATCGCGGAAATCGCGTTGGTCACCGCCATCAGCGGGGTGTGCAGGGCCGGGGTGACGTTCCACACCACGTGGTAACCCACGTAGATGGCCAGTGCGAAGATGATCAGGTTGTAGATGCCGTCGGAAATCATATCCATGTCCGGTACTCCCCTTAGCCGTTGGTGCGGACGACTTGACCGTCGCGGCACATCAGGCACGCGGCGACGATGTCGTCTTCAAGGTTGAGGTGGAACTTGCCTTCGCTGTCGATGACCAGCTTGAGGAAGTCCAGCAGGTTGCGCGCATACAGGGCCGAGGCGTCTGCCGGCACCAGGGCCGCCAGGTTGCTGTGGCCGACGATGGTCACGCCATGCTTGACCACCACCTGCTCGGCTTCGGTCAGCGGGCAGTTGCCGCCTTGCGCAGCCGCGAGGTCGATGACCACGGAACCTGGCTTCATTTCGGCAACGGTCGCTTCGTGCAGCAGGGTCGGTGCCTTGCGGCCCGGAATCAGTGCAGTGGTGATGACGATATCGGCCTGCTTGGCTTTCTCGTGCACCGCCTTGGCCTGACGCTCCATCCACGAGGCCGGCATTGGGCGGGCGTAACCGCCGACACCCTGGGCGCACTCGCGCTCTTCGTCGGTCTCGAACGGCACGTCGACGAACTTGGCGCCGAGCGATTCGATCTGCTCTTTAACCGCAGGGCGCACGTCGGAGGCTTCGATCACCGCACCCAGGCGCTTGGCCGTGGCGATGGCCTGCAGACCGGCGACACCGGCACCCAGGATGAGGATGCGCGCGGCCTTGACGGTACCGGCAGCGGTCATCAGCATCGGCATGAAGCGCGGGTAGTGGTGCGCAGCCAGCAGCACGGCCTTGTAGCCGGCGATGTTGGCCTGCGAGCTCAGCACATCCAGGCTCTGCGCGCGGGAGGTACGCGGCGCGGCCTCCAGGGCGAAGGCGGTGATGCCCCGGCCGTTCATGCGGGCGATGGTTTCGTTGCTGAACGGGTTGAGCATGCCAACCAGCACGGCGCCGGTTTTCATGTGGGCCAGTTCGGCATCGGTCGGGGCGACCACTTTCAGCACCAGGTCGGCACCGAAGGCGGCGGCCTCGTTGCCGATGGTGGCACCGACAGTTTCATAAGCGCTGTCCGGGATGCTGGCGCTGACGCCCGCACCGCTCTGCACGGTGACCTGGTGGCCCTGGCCGATCAGCTTCTTGATGGTTTCGGGAGTCGCGGCAACGCGCGTCTCACCGGCATGGGTCTCGAGAGGAACACCGATGTGCACTTCAAATTCTCCTGCGTGATCGTTTTTGATGAACCGGCACACTACGTTGGCGCGCTGGCGGGGGCGGATCAGCACAAAACCCGCTCGACAGTGGCGGGCGCGGCATTTTGCAGGCGAACGGCCGCCCCTTCAAGAAGTTATGGAGTAAGAAAATTGCATTACTACAAGTTATGGATGCATGACTGCTTTTCATACCGTCCGCAAGCCGCACCGTTTCTGGCTCGCGCCTTGACTGGCGGCGTCTGCAGAGGGAGGTTGTCATTCGCTGCGTGAATGACCATTGGTCGTCTCTTCCGGGGTGTGGAAGGTAACGAACAGGGTGTTCAAAATTGCGTTCACGCCCATGCTGCGGGCGTTACACGGCGTTCGCTGCCTAAACGCCATGTAGTGGATGGGGCGGCATACTACCTGAGTGAAGCGCAGATGCCATGCGGCTTTGCGCACATAATGCAGTAGAGAATCTGTAGTGCTGGCCTGCGATCGGCCCACACGACATGGCAGGAGGGCCTTTTGTGCGACAGGCTTTGCCGATTGGGCCTGAACGGATGATAATGCGATTTCTTATCATTTGAATGTGTCGCGCGTCGAGGATCGAGCATGTCCGGCTCCCACCCTGCACCTGCCATCGAGCACCTGTATGCCGAGCATCATGGCTGGCTACAAGGCTGGTTGAGGGTACGCCTGAACAATGCCGCCGACGCCGCCGACCTGGCGCAGGATACCTTTGTGCGCCTGTTGCAACGGCGTAACAGTGCAGCGCTGAGCGAGCCGCGAGCGTACTTGCGTACCGTGGCGCGTGGCCTGGTGATCGACCTGTGGCGCCATCGTGATATCGAACGCGCCTGGCTGGAAACCGTGGCGAGCCTGCCCGACCATGTCGCGCCTTCGCCGGAAACCAGCCTGCTGGCCATCGAGTCCCTGGTGGCGATCGACCGTCTGCTCGACGAGCTGCGCCCGCAGGTGCGCCAGGCCTTTCTGCTGGCGCAGCTGGAGGGGCTGACCTGCCCGGTGATTGCCGAACGGCTCGGGGTGTCCCTGTCTACCGTCGAGCGGCATATTGCCAGCGCTCTGCGTCATTGCTACCGCCTGGTCTTCGAGACGCCGGCATGAGCGAGGCATCGCTACCCAGCCTGCCGGGCGAGGTGATCGACCAGGCCATCGACTGGTCGATCAAGCTGAGCTACAACCCGGCAGGTGACGACACCCGCCAGGCATTCGCCGACTGGTTGGCGGGACGTGAAGAACACCGGTTGGCCTGGCAGCGCATCCAGAGCCTAGGCGGTCACTTCGCCGGGATGCCCGCCGAGCTGGCCATGCAAGCCCTGGAGAAGTTGCCTGAAGCGCGTTTGCGGCGCCGGCAGATGATCAAGCTGTTGGCATTGTTCGGTGCCGTCGGCGTGACCACCTGGGGCGCTGGCGAGGTCACGCCCTGGCAACGTCTGATGGCCGACTACAGCACCCGGCTCGGTGAGCGCGGCCGCTGGACCCTGGCCGATGGCAGCGTGCTCGATCTCAATACCGACAGTGCCGTTGCCCTGCGCTTCGATGCGACGCAGCGCCTGGTACACCTGCTGCGCGGCGAGCTGCATCTGGTCAGCGGCACCGATACCGGCAGCCCGATCCGCAGGCCGTTGCGGGTGGATACGCCGTTTGGCCTGTTCGAAGCGCTGGGCACCCGTTTCGGCGTACGCCTCGAGGAACACGCGTGCCGACTGAGCGTGAGCGAAGGTGCGGTGCGGATGCAGCCACGCGATGGCAGCAGTGCGGTCGCCCAGGCCGGTGAGACCTGGCTGCTGTCCACCACCAGCGCTAGGCAGGAGCAAACCTCGCCAGCGGATTCCACTGCCTGGCGTGAAGGCCTGCTGGTGGCGCGCGACATGCCCTTGTCTCAGGTGCTGGCGGAACTGGGCCGCTATCGGCACGGCCACCTGGGTTGCGATCCACAGGTGGCAGGCCGTTCCATCAGCGGCAACTTCACCCTCAACGATACCGACGCGACCCTGGCCTTCCTCGCCGAAGCCCACGGCCTGCGGCTGCATTATCTGACACGCTATTGGGTACGAGTCGGGGTGTAGGAGGTCGCGGGCATGGCGCGCCCCACTGCTGGTGACTGGGTGGAAGCGGGCCATATCCGCGAAAAATTCTCATTTGTAGTGAGGGGATTGGCGATTTGGCCCGGCATGTAGGCCAGCACATTCCAACAACTGCCAACGAGACCTCATGCTGTGACCATTCGAACCTCTACCGTCGGCGCGCCGCTGCGTATCGCCATTCGCCATGCCGTTCTCTGCCTGGGCCTCGGCCTGACTCCGGTTATCGGCGCGCATGCCGCCGAGCCGGCCAGCGCCAGCGTAACGCGTCACTTCGACATACCGGCCGGTTCGCTGGATGGCGCGTTGACCCGTCTGAGCCGTGAAAGCGGGCTGAACATCGCGTTCGAGCAGGCCGACCTGGCCGGGAAAAGCAGTTCGGCGGTGCAGGGCAACTTCACGCCTGACCAGGCCTTGGCTCGCCTGCTGGCCGGCAGTGGCTTGCAGGCGCTGACATTGGGCAATGGCGGTTACCGGCTGACGGCGGAGCAGCCTGCCGGTGCCCTGCAACTGGGTGCAACCAGCATCACGGATAGGATGTTGGGCCAGACCACGGAGGGCTCGGGTTCCTACACCACGGGTACCATGCAGACGGCCACCAAGTTGGCGCTGTCGCTGCGTGAAACCCCGCAATCGGTCACTGTGATGACCCGTCAGCGCATGGATGATCAGTCGATGAGAAGCCTGGAGGATGTGCTCAAGAGCACGCCGGGTATCTCGATGACCAAAAACGGCCCGCAGCGGCCCAACTTCTACGCACGAGGATTCGCGGTCGAAGGCCTGATGACCGATGGCTTGTCCAGTGAACTGTCCCACTACCTCAGCCGCGACATGAACTCGTCGCCGGACATGGCGATTTATGACCGGGTTGAGGTGGTGCGCGGCGCCACCGGCATGATGCAGGGCTCGGGTACTCCCTCTGCGGCTATCAACCTGGTGCGAAAGCGCCCGACTGCCAGTCCGTACCTGGCCATTACCGGCAGTGCCGGCAGCTGGGACAATTACCGGGCCGAGGTGGATGCCTCGAATGCGCTCAATGCGTCCGGCACCTTGCGTGGTCGTGTGGTCACCTCCTACCAGACCAAACAAAGCTTCCAGGATGTGGCCGACAGCGAGCGCACGGTGCTCTATGCCATCGGCGAGGCTGACCTGAGCGACTCGACCACCCTGACCCTCGGTGTTTCCGATCAAAACAGTAACAACACCAGTTCCTGGGGTGGCTTGTCGACTGCGAAGGACGGCAGCGATCTGCATCTGTCGCGCTCCACTTATCTGGGCAATGCCTGGGAATACTGGGACCAGGACAACACCACGCTCTTCACCCGCCTGGAGCAGCGTTTCGACAATGACTGGAAACTGCTGCTGGCCGCCAGTCGTACCTGGTCGGACCTGGCGATGCACGGCACACAGGTAGAGCGCATTTACTGGATCGACGAAGACCAGTTTGGGCAGTACATCGGGCAATACCGCTACAAGGACCGGCAGAACAGCTACGACGCCTATGCATCCGGACCTTTCCAGGCGTTTGGTCGAACTCACGAACTGGTTGTCGGGGCCAGCCAGCGGGAGCTGATCTTCCAGGGCAACGGTAACTATCTGGATGACGAACTGGATATGGATATCTTTGCCTGGGACCCGCACCGCGTACCCAAGCAGAATCTGGACATGAGCTTCTGGCAGCAGGAACGCAGCTCCCGGCAGAAGGGTGGCTATGTCACCTCGCGCTTCAACCTCAGCGATGATCTCAAGCTCATTCTCGGCGGTCGCCTCGATTGGTTCGATTACGACGCGACCAACAGGAACGGCACCCGCACCACCGCCACGAGCTATAAGGTCACCCGTCATGTCACGCGCTATGCCGGCCTGATCTACGACCTCGATGCACAGCACTCGGTGTATGCCAGCTATACCGATATCTTCAAACCACAGTCGGAGCTCATGGCCAATGGTCAGGGCCTCAAGCCTATCGAAGGCAAGAATTACGAGATCGGCATCAAAGGGGAGTACTTTGACGGCAGCCTCAATGCCAGCGCCGCGCTCTTCCGTATCGATCAGGAGAACCGCGCCAAGTCGCTGGATCGCAACCAGTGCTCGGCACTGGTGCCAGACTGCTATGAGGCGGCCGGTGTGGTGCGCAGCGAAGGGGTCGAGCTGGAGGTCAATGGCAGCCTGGCAACCGGCTGGCAGATCGGTGCTGGTTACACCTACAGCGCCGCCAAGTATCACAAGGATGAGAACAATGAGGGGCGCTTGTTCGATAGCGAACTTCCGCGCCACATGTTCAAGGCCTTCACCAGCTACCGGCTCCCCGGTGAGCTTGATCGCTGGACCCTCGGTGGCGGCATCTACCGGCAGAACACCATCTACAGTCAGGGCAGCAATTTCTATGGTGCCGAAACGCCTTACCGTATCGAGCAGAAGGGTTACACCCTGGTCGACCTGATGGCCAACTACAAGGCCTCGGAGCAGGTCGACATACGCCTGAACCTGAACAACGTGTTCGACAAGAAGTACTACCAGAGCATTGGCTCCAACACCGCCTATGCGGTCAACCAGTATGGCGAGCCGCGCAATGCCATGCTGACCCTGCGCTGGTCGCTCTGACAGGCGGCTTGGATGGATTGCAGCAGCGTGGCGGGCACATCAGGTTTGCTGATAAGTGCCAGCCTCGCTCACCAGCCAGTCGCGAAACGCGCTGAGCGCCGCCGACTCCACTTTGCGTTCCGGCACCATCAGGTAATAGGCGCGGCCGTTGTCCGGCACGGGCGCATCGAGGGCAACCACCAGGCTGCCCTCGGCCAGTTCACGCTGGATCAGGAACGGCGGAATCAGCGCCACGCCCATCTCGTGGCACGCCGCCTGGGCGAGCATCGAGAACAGTTCCAGGCGCGGCCCGGTCATGTCGCGGGCGACGTTCAGGCCCTGGGCGTTGAACCACTGACGCCAGGCGTAAGGGCGGGTGGTCTGCTGCAGCAGCGGCAGTTCGGCGATGCGTTCAGGGCTGGCCGGTTGGCCGTCGAGCAGGGCGGGGCTGCACACCGGCATCAGGTGTTCGTGCATGAGAAAGTGCGCCTCGGTACCGGACCAGTCGCCATCACCGAAGTAGATTGCCGCGTCGAAGCCGGTGTCGGCGAACAGGAATGGTCGGGTGCGGTTGGTCAGGTGCACGGTGACTTCCGGGTGCAACTGCTGGAAGACCTTGAGCCGTGGCAGCAGCCATTGCGTGCCGAAGGTCGGCACCACGGCCAGCTCGATACTCATCGCGCCCTGGGCGCCCATCAGCGCCAGGGTGTCGCGCTCCACCGCGTCCAGTTGCGCGGCCACCTTGCGGCTGTAGGCGGTGCCGGCTTCGGTGAGCACCACGCCTCGGCGCGAACGACGGAACAGCTCGACGCCCAGGAAGGTTTCCAGGCTGGCGATCTGCCGGCACACCGCGCCCTGGGTCAGCGCCAGCTCGTCGGCGGCGCGGGTGAAGCTCTGGTGACGGGCCGAGGCCTCGAAGGCCACCAGTGCGGCGGTACTGGGAATCTTGCGGCGCATGTATGCGAATGGCTCACTGATAGCGAATGAATAATGCCTTTCAGGCTATCTCGAAGTGAGTTATTTGCACAGGTTCATGCGAAATCCTCGTTTGCCCATTGCGCCTCCACTGCCTAGGCTAAGCCCATCGTGCAGACGCAGGTCTGTGCCCAATCCTGTTCCGAGGAGTTCGTCATGGCTGGTAAGGCTCGCTTCAACTGGGAAGATCCGCTGCTGCTGGATCAACAGCTCACCGATGAAGAGCGCATGGTGCGCGACAGCGCCCAGCAGTTCGCCGCCGACAAGCTGGCCCCGCGCGTGCTGGAAGCCTTCCGCCATGAGAAGACCGACCCGGCGATTTTCCGCGAGATGGGCGACACCGGCCTGCTCGGCGCGACCATTCCCGAAGCCTACGGCGGTAGCGGCCTGAACTATGTGTGCTATGGCCTGATCGCTCGCGAAGTGGAGCGTATCGACTCCGGCTATCGCTCCATGATGAGCGTGCAGTCGTCGCTGGTGATGGTGCCGATCAACGAGTTCGGCAATGAAGCCACCAAGCAGAAATACCTGCCCAAGCTGGCCAGTGGTGAGTACATCGGCTGCTTCGGTCTGACCGAGCCGGACCATGGCTCGGACCCCGGCTCGATGATCACCCGGGCGAAGAAGGTCGACGGCGGCTATCGCCTGACCGGTGCCAAGATGTGGATCACCAACAGCCCGATTGCCGATGTGTTCGTGGTCTGGGCCAAGGATGACGCCGGCGAGATTCGCGGCTTTGTCCTGGAAAAAGGCTGGCAGGGTCTCAGCGCCCCGGCGATCCACGGCAAGGTCGGCCTGCGTGCGTCGATCACCGGCGAGATCGTCATGGACAACGTGTTCTGCCCGGAAGAGAACGCCTTCCCCGATGTGCGTGGTTTGAAGGGGCCGTTCACCTGCCTCAACTCCGCCCGTTACGGGATCAGCTGGGGCGCGCTGGGCGCCGCCGAGTTCTGCTGGCACACCGCCCGCCAGTACACCCTGGACCGCAAGCAGTTCGGCCGCCCACTGGCGCAGAACCAGCTGATCCAGAAGAAGCTGGCCGACATGCAGACCGATATCACCCTGGCCCTGCAAGGCTGCCTGCGCCTCGGGCGGATGAAGGACGAAGGCACCGCTGCGGTGGAAATCACCTCGATCATGAAGCGCAACAGCTGCGGCAAGGCGCTGGATATCGCCCGCCTGGCCCGCGACATGATGGGTGGCAACGGCATCAGCGACGAGTTCGGCGTGGCCCGTCACCTGGTCAACCTGGAGGTGGTCAACACCTATGAGGGCACCCATGACGTACATGCGCTGATCCTTGGCCGGGCGCAGACTGGTCTGCAGGCGTTTTTCTAAGCACGCCCGGATGATCGTTCCCACGCTCTGCGTGGGAACGCCGCCCGCGACGTTCCGCGTCACGCGCCCTTGCGGACGCGGAGCGTCCGGAGGATGCATGCCCACGCAGAGCGTGGGAACGATCAAATCAGGCTTTAAGTGCTCCTGTAGGAGCCGCCTATTCGCCTTGCACACTGAGAGAACTTCCCATGCCCGGCGCTCTGTCCCACCTTCGCGTACTGGATCTGTCCCGCGTGCTCGCCGGGCCTTGGTGCGGGCAGAACCTGGCCGACCTGGGTGCCGAAGTGATCAAGGTCGAGCGCCCCGGCGTGGGCGATGACACCCGCCACTGGGGGCCGCCGTTCCTCAAGGATGCACAGGGGCAGAACACCTCGGAGGCGGCCTATTATCTGGCCGCCAACCGCAACAAGCAGTCGCTGACCCTCGACTTCACCCAGGCCGAAGGCCAGCGCATCGTGCGCGAGCTGGCGGCGAAGTCGGACATTCTGGTGGAGAACTTCAAGGTCGGTGGCCTGGCCGCCTATGGCCTGGATTACGCCAGCCTCAAGGCGATCAACCCAAAGCTGATCTACTGCTCCATCACCGGCTTCGGCCAGGACGGCCCCTATGCCAAGCGGGCCGGCTATGACTTCATGATCCAGGGCCTGGGCGGGCTGATGAGCCTGACCGGCATCCCCGAAGGCGAACCCGGCGCCGGGCCGATGAAGGCCGGTGTGGCGCTCACCGACATTCTCACCGGGCTGTATGCCACGGTGGCCGTGTTGGCAGCCTTGGCCCACCGCGAGAAGACCGGCGAGGGCCAGCACATCGACATGGCGCTGCTCGACGTGCAGGTCGCCTGCCTGGCCAACCAGGCGATGAACTACCTGACCACCGGCACGCCGCCACGGCGCCTGGGCAACGCGCACCCGAACATCGTGCCCTACCAGGATTTCCCCACCGCCGATGGCGACCTGATCCTTACCGTCGGCAACGACAGCCAGTTCCGCAAATTCTGCGAAGTGGCGGGGCATGCCGAATGGGGCAGTGATCCGCGCTTCGTCAGCAACAGCCAACGCGTGGCGCACCGTGCCGAGCTGATCCCGTTGATCCGTCAAGTCACGGTATTTCGTACCACTGGCGAGTGGGTTGCCCTGCTGGAAGCGGCCGGCGTGCCGTGCGGGCCGGTCAACGACCTGGCCCAGGTGTTCGCCGATCCGCAGGTGCTTGCCCGTGGCCTGCGGGTGGATATTCCCCATCCCCTGGCTGGCAGCACCCCGCAGGTGGCCAGCCCGCTGCGGCTGTCGGCCAGCCCGGTGCAATACCGCAACGCCCCGCCATTGCTCGGTGAGCACAGCGAGGCAATCCTGCGCGAGGTGCTCGGCCTGGATGCCGGGCAGATCGCCGACCTGCGTGCGGCGGGAGTTGTGTAGCACCTCTCGCCCGGAGTGTGGCGTGATGTAACGCTGGTGCCGCCCAGCGCGGTGCTGACCCGCGTCTGTCACATGCTGTACAACATTTGCACAAGGTCATCATCCTCATTCAAATGGCTGATAATCCCTTTGGGCGATACTAAGTTGGGCTTATCGCGACCTAAGCTGGCAACCCCTTCCACCCATCGTGCGCCTGATGTCATGTGGCGCCGAGGAGATTGCCAGTGCCCAACAATAATAATGATGGCTACCCCTCAAGCCTCGCCGCCTGGACCACCGTAGTGATCCTGATGGTGGCCTACGTGCTGTCGTTCATCGACCGGCAGATTCTCAACCTGCTGGTGGAGCCGATCCGTCGCGATCTGGTCATCAGCGATACACAGATGAGCCTGCTGATGGGCTTGTCCTTCGCCCTGTTCTACACCGTCTGTGGCATCCCGCTCGGGCGTCTGGCCGATACCAAGAGCCGGCGTGGCCTGATCGCCATCGGTGTGCTGTTCTGGAGCGCCGCCACCGCCGCCTGCGGGATGGCCAAGCTGTACTGGCAGTTCCTGATCTGCCGCATCGGCGTCGGTGTGGGTGAAGCCGCCCTGTCGCCGGCCGCCTATTCGCTGATCGCCGATAGCTTTCCGGCCGAGCGTCGCGCCACCGCCATCAGCGTCTATTCGATGGGCGTCTACCTGGGCTCGGGCCTGGCCTTTCTGCTCGGCGGCCTGGTGATCAAGTTCGCCTCGGCGCAGGGCGATGTGGTCCTGCCGGTGTTCGGTGAAGTGCGTCCCTGGCAGTTGATCTTCCTGATCCTGGGGGCCGCTGGCATCCTGTTCACCCTGCTCATGCTGGCCGTGCGCGAACCGGTCCGCCGTGGTGTCGGCGCCGGCGTAGCGGTGCCGCTGGCCGATGTCGGCCGTTACATCCGCAGCAACCGCCGCACCGTGCTGTGCCACAACTTCGGCTTTGCCGGCCTGGCCTTCGCCGGCTACGGCAGCGCCGCGTGGATTCCGACCTTCTACATCCGCACCTACGGCTGGGATGCCAGCCAGGTGGGCATCATCTACGGCAGCATCGTGGCGGTGTTCGGGTGCCTGGGTATCGTCTTCGGCGGCCGTCTGGCGGACTGGATGGCCAAGCGTGGTCGCAGCGACGCGAACATGCGTGTGGGCCTGATCTCCGCCATCGGCGCCTTGCCGCTGGTGATCCTGTTCCCGCTGCTGAACGACGCGTTCTGGGTGTCGGTGGTCATGGCGCCCACGGTGTTCTTCCTGAGCATGCCGTTTGGCGTGGCGCCGGCGGCGATCCAGGAGATCATGCCCAACTCGATGCGCGGCCAGGCGTCGGCGATCTACCTGTTCGTCATCACCCTGGTCGGCCTGGGCCTGGGCCCGACGGCCGTGGCGCTGGTTACTGACTACGTGTTCGCCGATGACATGGCGCTGCGTTATTCGCTGCTGATCGTTACCGCGCTGGCGGTGTTCAGTTCGATCATCCTCCTGTCCCGGGGCCTCAAGCCTTATCGCGAGAGCCTGGTGCGGCTGCAGCAGTGGTCGGCCAATCCGGCCTGAGGCCGCTCCGTCGTTAACGCCGAATCAGCCCCGTGCAGGCGGTAATGCTGTTCACTCAAGCCAAGATGATGGCTCCCACGCTCCAGCGTGGGAGCCTGATCCGGGGACGCTCCGCGTCCCGCAGACGCGGAGCG
This sequence comes from Pseudomonas sp. Marseille-Q8238, assembly GCF_965111915.1. Lineage (NCBI taxonomy): Bacteria > Pseudomonadati > Pseudomonadota > Gammaproteobacteria > Pseudomonadales > Pseudomonadaceae > Pseudomonas > Pseudomonas sp. Marseille-Q8238. Next base: position 145,107 of record NZ_CBCOPI010000001.1, read on the forward strand.
TCTGTAGCGGCATTCCCACGCAGAGCGTGGGAACGATCCAACACAGCCCCGCTCATGCGGGGCTTTTTCATAGTGATAGTCCACTGAATGGCCAGTTCGCGGGCGCTGGTCATGCCTGCGATACGTCCTGGGGCCAAGGCGTCCCAACACACTTCTGGTTCACTCTTCCTTGCGCCCATCCTGTCATCCCCCGGCACTTCACCCGCCGGCGCATTGATGTGGCGTCATTCAGTTCTCTGCTGGGCGTCTCAGGGCCTGTCTGCCAAGGGCTTTCATCCTTTCGGGTGATACGCCGAATCCTTCCTTCGGGCGCTTATCCGCCTGTCATCCGCTGCGTAGGGTTCTCGCTGTTTCACACAACCAGGAGAGCCGCATGACAACAACAAGAAGGCCCGGAACATTCCAGCCCAAGACTCTGGCCATCGCGATTGCACTGGGCTTCAGCGCCCAGGCACAGGCGGTGACGTTCAACATCGGGGAAATCGAAGGTCAGTTCGACTCGGCCCTTTCGGTCGGGGCCAGCTGGTCCACCGCCAAGGCCGACAAGGACCTGATCGGCAACGCCAATGGCGGCACCGGGTTCACCCAGACGGGTGACGATGGCCGTCTCAACTTCAAGCGTGGCGAGACCTTCTCGAAGATCTTTAAGGGCATTCATGACCTCGAACTGAAATACCAGGACACCGGCATATTCGTCCGTGGCAAGTACTGGTATGACTTCGAACTGAAAGATGAAGGCCGCGAGTTCAAGGACATCAGCGACCACAACCGCAAGGAAGGCGCCAAGTCATCGGGGGCGCAGATCCTCGATGCTTTCCTCTACCACAACTACGACATCGCCGGCCGCCCAGGCACGGTTCGGGTTGGCAAACAGGTGGTCAGCTGGGGCGAAAGCACCTTCATCGGCAACAGCATCAACTCGATCAACCCTATTGATGCGGCGGCGTTCCGACGTCCTGGTGCCGAAATCAAGGAAGGTCTGATTCCGGTCAACATGTTCTACGTCTCGCAGAGCCTGACCGAGAACCTGTCCGCTGAAGCGTTCTACCAGCTGGAGTGGGACCAGACCATCGTCGACAACTGCGGCACGTTCTTCGCCTCGGCCGACGTGCTGGCCGATGGTTGTAATGCCAACTACACCATTCTCGATGCGGCCACCGTCGGTGGTTTGCTGGCTGCCAAGGCGGGCGCGCCCGCGGCGGGTGGTGCGGCGGCGCAAGCGGCCCTGGACGGTGTAACGATTACGCCAGAAGGCTTGGTGGTGCCGCGCGGCGGGGATCGCGATGCGCGTGATTCCGGCCAGTGGGGCGCCGCACTGCGCTGGCTCGGTGACGAAACCGAATACGCCGCCTACTTCCTGAATTACCACAGCCGTACGCCCAACGTCAGCATGCATACCGCGAGCGCCGCGGCTATCCAGTCGGCCTTCGCGTCGCTGGGTGGCGCGTTCGCCCAACCGATCATGCTCGGTCGCGGCAACTACTTCCTCGAATACCCGGAAGACATCCAGCTCTATGGCCTGAGCTTCTCCACCGTGCTGCCCACCGGCACGGCCTGGTCGGGTGAAGTCAGTTACCGACCGAACCTGCCGCTGCAGATCAACGGCACCGACATGACCGCAAAACTGGCGACCGTGCCGGCCGGCGCTTTTGCCGGTGCGGGCGGCGGTGCGGCGGGCGTCGGCGCGGCGATGGGTGAAGCCAACCAGGACCTGCGTGGCTACAACCGCAAGGAAGTCACCCAACTGCAGACCACCTTCACCCACTTCTTCGATCAGGTGCTGGGCGCCAGTCGCCTGACCCTGGTGGGCGAAGCCGCCTACACCCGTATCGGCGGCCTGGAGAGCCAGAACGACGTGCGCTACGGCCGTGACTCGATCTACGGCTCGCCGTATGGCACCGCCGCATCGAACGTGCAGGCGGCGCAGGCGTATGGCTACAACGGCTTCTACACCGCCAGCTCCTGGGGTTATCGCGCCCGCGGCATCCTCGATTACAACAACGTGATCGCCGGGGTGAACCTCAAGCCCAACCTGTCCTGGTCGCATGACGTGGATGGCTACGGGCCGGTGTTCAACGAAGGCTCCAAGGCCATCAGCATCGGTGTCGATGCCGAGTACCGCAACACCTACACCGCCAGCCTGTCGTACACCGACTTCTTCGGCGGCGACTTCAACACCCTGACTGACCGCGACTTCATCGCCCTCAGTTTCGGCGTGAACTTCTAAGACCGATCCGGGGATTCAGCGAATCATGAAAACAACAATGCACCTGATCACCACACTCACCCTGTCGCTGCTGGCCGGCAGCGTGATGGCGGCCGTCTCGCCGCAGGAAGCGGAAAAGCTCGGCACCAGCCTCACGCCGCTGGGCGGGGAAAAAGCCGGCAACGCCGCCGGCACCATCCCGGCCTGGACCGGTGGCCTGGCCAAGGATGCCGCCGCCGTGGACGAGCGCGGCTTCCTGGCCGATCCATTCGCCAATGAACAGCCGCTGTTCATCATCACCGCGCAGAACCTCGACCAGTACAAGGAGCACCTCTCCGAGGGTCAGCTGGCGATGTTCAAACGCTATAGCGACACCTACAAGATGCCGGTCTACACGAGCCACCGTACCGCCGCCGTGCCGCAGGAAATCAATGAGGCGGCCAAGCGCAGTGCGCTGAACACCACGCTGGTCGAGGGTGGCAACGGCCTGAAGAACTTCACCGACAGCCGCTACTACGCCTTCCCGATTCCGCAGAACGGTCTGGAGGTGGTGTGGAACCACATCACCCGTTACCGCGGTGGCAACCTGCGCCGCAGCATCGTGCAGGCCACACCGCAGACCAACGGTTCCTACACCCTGGTGCACTTCGAGGACGAAGTGGCGATGCCGGGCGGCATGCCCGACCTGCCGGCGAAGAAGGCCGAGAACGCCCTGCTGTTCTTCAAGCAGCGGGTCACCGCGCCGTCGCGCCTGGCTGGTAACGTGCTGCTGGTACACGACTCGCTCGACCAGATCGCCGAGCCGCGCATGGCCTGGCTGTACAACGCCGGTCAGCGTCGTGTACGTCGTGCGCCGCAGGTCTCCTATGACGGTCCGGGCACCGCGGCCGATGGCTTGCGTACCTCGGACAACTTCGACATGTACAACGGCGCGCCCAACCGCTACGACTGGAAGCTGGTCGGCAAGCGCGAGCTGTACATTCCCTACAACAACTACAAGCTCGACTCGCCCAACGTGAAGTACAAGGACATCCTCCAGGCCGGGCACACCAACCAGGACCTGGCGCGCTACGAGCTGCACCGTGTCTGGGAAGTCGAGGCGACGCTGAAGGCCGGCGAGCGCAACATCTACGGCAAGCGCCGCTTCTTCATCGACGAAGACACCTGGCAGATCGCCGTGTCCGAGCACTACGACGGCCGTGGTCAGTTGTGGCGTGTGGGCCAGGCCATGCTGCTGCAGAACTACGCGGTGCAGACGCCGATCTACTCCTTCGAAGCGCTGTATGACGTGATCGTCGGCCGTTACCTGGCGATCGGCATGAAGAACGAAGAGAAGCGCTCGATCGAGTACGGCATCAAGGCCTCGACCATCGACTACACCCCGGCGGCATTGCGTAGCGCTGGCGTGCGCTGAGTCGTTAACGAAGCTGCATTGCTCCTTGCGAGGCGACCCCAGTGGTCGCCTTTTTTTGCAGCCTGCCAAGCAGGGCGGCTACCCTTCGAAGCGTCGTTGCAAGAGGTGGAAAACGGCTTGCGCATTTTTCTGCTGCACGACCGAAGGCCGGGCAATCTTCGGTAAGATCGCCACCCATAACAATAATTAACGGTGCTGGCGCCCTGCGCGCGAGTACCCAGCCGAGGCTTATGACCATGCCCGACCAGGTGCGTGTCCTCCCGGCGCCTGTGCGCCCCGCGCTGCCGGATACGGCACTGCCGCGTTTGCCCGCAGCGCATATCGCCCGCCCGCGCCTGCTGCGCAACCTGCTCGCCAGCGATGCGCGCCTGACCCTGATCTGCGCCCCGGCCGGCTTTGGCAAGAGCGTGCTGCTCAACGAGTGTGCCCGGCACATTCCCCCTGGCACGCGCCTGGTCTGGCTGGACCTGCTCGGTCATGCCCTGACTCCCGCCGAATTGCTCGCGCGCCTGGCGCTCGCGCTGCACATACAGCCGGGCGAGGGCGATCCCTGCCAGGAACTGGGCAACCTGATCAGCCGTGTCGAACAACCGCTGTGGATCTTCCTCGACGACTATCCACGCCAGGCCTGCGTCGAACTCGACAGCTGTCTCGACCGCCTGCTCGAACGCGCGCCGCACACCTTGCGCTGGTGGATCAACGGGCGCCGGCGTCCGGCCTGGAACCTGCCCCGTTTGCTCCTGCAAGGCGACCTGCAGGAACTCGATGGCCATGACCTGGCACTCGATGAACAGGAGCTGGCGCACCTGCTGCAACAGCGCCAGCTCGACCTGCCTGCCGAACTCAGCGCGCAACTGCTGCACCACAGCGAAGGTTGGCTGGCCGGCGTGTGCCTGCTGCTGATCCATGGCACGCCGCAGAACCTGGCCGAGCGCCTGGCGTCCGGCACCGCCCTGTTGCAGGAATACATCGAGCGCGAAGTGTTGATCGGCCTGCCGGGAGCACTCAAGCGCGCGCTGCTGGTGCTGGCGCATTTCCCGCGTTTTTCCGCCGACCTGTGCGAGCACCTGCTGGAAGACGAAGGCGGCGCGCGGCCGCTCGACGAGCTGCGCGAGCGGCAACTGTTTCTGCACGGCCTCGACAGTTGCGGCGAATGGTTCCGCCTGTGGCGTCCGCTGGCGTCGATGCTGCGTCGGCGTGCACACAGTCAGCCGCCCTTGCAGGCACACGTGCGCGCCTGCCAGTGGTTCGCCAAGCGTGGCGAGGTGCGTGAGGCTGTCGAGCATGCGCTGTGTGCGGAGCAGCCGGAGGTCGCGGCCAACTTCCTCCAGCAGTACGGCCAGGAGCAGTTGCTGATCGGCCATAGCGTCGCGCAATTCCTGCAGTGGCGGCAGGAGCTACCGGCCAGTCTGTTCGCCAGCACGCCACGGTTGATCACCCTGTCGGCCTGGGGGCTGATCATCTGCACGCGCCTCGATGAGGTGGATGGTTGCGTGGCCGACCTCGCGCGTTTCCTGCCGCAACCCGACGAGCGCCGCCAGCGCCAGTGGCTGGCCCAGTACCAGGCGATCCAGGGTGTTCTGCACCGTCAGCGCGGCCTGCGCAGCGCCCGCCAGCATTGCCTCGAAGCGCTCGACGTGCTGGCACCGACAGCCTGGTCGCAGCGGGTCTTGTGTTTCCAGGCCCTGTCCCAGCAGGCCATGGCCGAGAGCGATCTGCCAGCGGCCCAGCACTACAGCCATGAAGGCCTGAAGATGGCCCGCGAGACGGGCAGTGTGCCTTTCGAAGCGCTGCTCAGTGTCGACCGGGCGCACCTGCTGAACATGCTCGGCGAAGGCGAGCGGGCCATGGAGCAGGTGGAGCAGTCGTTGCAGCACCTGCAACGCATCGGTATGCGCGGGCCGGTGTTCGCGCGCCTGCTGTTGCTGCGTGGCAGCCTGCTGGGTGCACGCGGTGATGCGAGCGCCGAAGAGGTGCTGCGTGCCGGTTTGCAGGAGGCGGAAAGCTGCGAGGATGCCTACGTGCTGTTCGGCTATCAGGGGCTTGCCGAGCTGGCCTCCGCGCGTGGCGATTACGCCGCCGCGCAGTTGCTGTTGCGCCAGGCCGAACGCCAGATGCAATGGCAGCGGGTACCGGAAGTGCGTTATCGCGGTGTGCTGCAACTGGCGGCGGGCATGCTTTGGTTGCGTCAGGGCGATGTGGAAAAGGCGCGCCAGCAATTCCTCCTGGTTCGCCAACGGCTGCAGCAGAACGACCTGCTGGCGCCTTCCGGTTTCTATGACCTCGAACTGCGCGCGCAACTCGCCCTGGCGCTGGTGGATGTGCAGCGTGGCGAGGTGGCTGAGGCGATCGAGACCTTGCAGGCGCTGCTTGCCGAATGCCAGGGCGCCGGCAATGTCACCCTGGTCGTCGACTGCTTGCTGGGCTTGGTCGAGGCCCACCTGTTGAGCGAGCAGACGGAACAGGCCGACCGCCTGTTGCTGCAGGCCCTCCACCAGGCCGCTGATCCGCACCTGCTGCGTCCTTTGCAAGTGTTCGCCACGCGCCATTCGCGCTGGTCCGAGCAGCATCGCCATGACGCCTGCTGGCAGCGCCTGTTCGAGGGGGCGCACGAGCCTGGCAGCGAGGCCCGGGGCAGCGATTCGCTCTTGAGCCGGCGGGAGCTGGCGGTGCTCGAACTGATCGGCCAGGGCTACTCCAACCAGCAGGTGGCCGAGCAGTTGTACATCTCGTTGCACACGGTGAAGACCCATGCGCGGCGAATCAACGTCAAGCTGGGTGTCGAGCGTCGCACCCAGGCTGTGGCGCGTGCCAAGGCCCTGGGCTGGATGGCCTGAGAAACGATCTGGCAGGGTGCGTTGCGCGAACCTGAAGCGGCACATCACTCGGCATCGCGCAAAAAAATCCCCGCCAGCGGCGGGGTAATTGGAGCGCATCGTGGTGCAAAACAGATGAATCCGACTGCGCGGAACTGCGTCTTGGCCCGGGGCAAAAGGGGGGGCTGCCAAACCAGGCCCGATCCGCGCGGATAGCGCGGGTGGGCATCTGGTGCGGGGCGAAGAAGCCGCTCGACCTTGTGGGGCGAACCGCTGCGGCACGCAGATGTGCTAGCCGGTGTGGGCACGGTAGGAGCTGGCCTGAAACGAGTCAATTGCGATTATCGAACTTCGGTTCGATAATCGGCCATTCCACTTGTCCAGGAATAACCGTCATGACCGACGATTCGCGTACAAGCGCGCCACCGCTGGTGCCGCCGATCATTGCCTCGCCTGCCAAGCGCATCCAGGCGCTGACCGGCGATCCTGACTTCATGACCTCCCTGGCCCGTGGCCTGGCGGTGATCCATGCCTTCCAGGAGCGCAAACGCCACCTGACCATTGCGCAGATCAGCCACCGCACGGAAATTCCCCGCGCGGCGGTGCGCCGTTGCCTGCATACCCTGATGAAGCTCGGCTACGTGATGAGCGACGGGCGCACTTACTCGTTGCTGCCCAAGGTGTTGACCCTCGGCCACGCCTACCTGTCGTCGACGCCACTGGGCGTTACTGCGCAACCGATCCTCGACCGCCTCAGCGAGCACCTGCACGAGGCCTGTTCCATCGCCACCCTGGAAGGTGACGAGATTCTCTACATCGCCCGCTCGGCCACGCCACAACGGCTGATCTCGGTGGACCTCAGCGTTGGCAGCCGCCTGCCGGCCTACTGCACATCCATGGGCCGCATCCTGCTCGCCGGCCTCGATGACGCGGCGGTGGACGACTACCTGGCCAGCGCCGACCTGCAGGTGAAGACCCGGCGCACCGTGTGCACCCCGGAAGGCCTGCGCGAGAGCATCGCCGAGATCCGTCAGCAGGGCTGGGTGATCATCGACCAGGAGCTGGAAGTCGGCCTGCGCTCGGTGGCGGTGCCGGTGTGCGACCCAGCCGGCCAGGTGCTGGCGGCGCTGAACGTCGGCACCCACGTCGGGCGCATCAGCCGCCAGGAGCTGGAAGTACGCTTCCTGCCTGCCTTGCTGGAGGCCAGCCGCGACCTCAGTAGCCGCTTGTTCGCCTGAGCATGAGGTCGATGGGTGTTGTTCGATTATCGAACGGATAGTCGATTATCGGATTGTTTGGTGAGTCCTCGCTGATTACTGTCTGTGCAACGGCGCCGTGCGCGCATGACCAGCAGACGAGAACCACCATGGCTGAACTCCTGACCCTTCGCGAAGCGGTGGCCCGCTTCATCCACGATGGCGACACCGTTGCCCTCGAGGGCTTCACCCACCTGATCCCCACTGCGGCCTCCCACGAGCTGATCCGCCAGGGCAAGAAAGACCTGACCCTGGTACGCATGACCCCGGACCTAGTCTACGACCTGTTGATCGGCGCCGGTTGTGCGAAGAAGCTGGTCTTCTCCTGGGGCGGCAACCCTGGCGTCGGCTCGCTGCATCGCCTGCGCGACGCGGTGGAAAAGCAGTGGCCGCAGCCGCTGGAAATCGAGGAACACAGCCACGCCGACCTGGCCAACTCCTACGTCGCCGGCGCCTCCGGGCTGCCGTTCGCGGTGCTGCGTGCCTACGCCGGTTCCGACCTGCCCAAGGTCAACCCGCTGATCAAGACCGTCACCTGCCCGTTCACCGGCGAAGTGCTGGCCGCCGTGCCCTCGGTGCGCCCGGACGTCACCGTGATCCACGCGCAGAAGGCCGACCGCAAGGGCAACGTACTGCTGTGGGGCATCCTTGGTGTGCAGAAGGAAGCGGCCCTGGCGGCCAAGCGCTGCATCGTCACCGTGGAAGAAATCGTCGACGACCTCAATGCGCCGATGAACGCCTGCGTCCTGCCGACCTGGGCCCTGACAGCGGTCTGCCATGTACCGGGCGGCGCCCACCCGTCCTACGCCCACGGTTACTACGAGCGCGACAACCGCTTCTACCAGGCCTGGGACCCGATCGCCCGTGACCGCGAAACCTTCACCGCCTGGATCGACGAATACATCCGTGGCACCCGTGATTTCAGCGAGTTCCAGGACAAGATCGCCCAAGCCAAGACTGCGGAGGCCAAGTGATGAGCACGCACTCCACCACCCCTTACACCACCAATGAAATGATGACCGTGGCGGCTGCCCGTCGCCTGAAGAACGGCGCCGTCTGCTTCGTCGGCATCGGCCTGCCATCCAAGGCTGCCAACCTGGCGCGCCTGACCTCGTCGCCAGACGTGGTGCTGATCTACGAGTCCGGCCCCATCGGCGCCAAGCCGACCGTGCTGCCGCTGTCCATCGGCGACGGCGAGCTGGCCGAGACCGCCGACACCGTGGTGCCGACCGGCGAGATCTTCCGCTACTGGCTGCAGGGCGGGCGCATCGACGTCGGCTTCCTCGGCGCGGCGCAGGTCGACAAATTCGGCAACATCAACACCACGGTGATCGGTGACTACCACGCGCCCAAAGTCCGCCTGCCGGGTGCCGGTGGCGCGCCGGAAATCGCCGGCAGCGCCAAGCAGGTGCTGATCATCCTCAAGCAGTCGCACCGCACCTTCGTCGACAAGCTGGCCTTCGTCACCTCGGTCGGCCATGGCGAGGGCGGCGATCATCGCAAGCGCCTGGGCCTGCCGGGCCAGGGGCCGGTCGGCATCATCACCGACCTGTGCATCATGGAGCCGGAAGCCGGCAGCAACGAGTTCATCGTCACCGCGCTGCACCCGGGCGTGACCCGCGAGCAGGTGGTCGCAGCCACGGGCTGGGCGATCCGCTTCGCCGAGAGCGTCGGCGAAACCCTCGCGCCCACCGAGGAAGAACTGGCCGCCCTGCGTGCCCTGGAAGCCCGTACCGCGGCAGCCCACGGCCAGCAAGGGGGTGAGGAATGAGCCGCGAGGTATTCATTTGCGATGCCGTGCGCACGCCCATCGGCCGGCTCAACGGTGGCCTTTCGGCAGTGCGTGCCGATGACCTGGCGGCGATTCCGCTCAAGGCCCTGATCGAGCGCAACCCGCAGGTCGACTGGAACGCCGTGGACGAAGTGTTCATGGGCTGCGCCAACCAGTCCGGCGAGGACAACCGCAACCTCGCACGCATGGCACTGCTGCTCGCCGGCCTGCCGGCGACGGTGCCCGGCGTGACCCTCAACCGCCTGTGCGCCTCGGGCATGGAAGCGGTCGGCGCCGCCTTCCGTGCCATCGCCAGCGGCGAGATGGAGCTGGCGATTGCCGCCGGTGCCGAGTCCATGACCCGCGCGCCCTATGTCATGGGCAAGGCCGACAGCGCCTTCGGTCGCGCCCAGAAACTGGAAGACACCACCCTCGGCTGGCGCTTCATCAACCCGTTGATGAAGGAACAGTACGGCGTCGACAGCATGCCGGTCACCGGCGACAACGTGGCCACCGAGTACGGCGTCAGCCGTGCCGACCAGGATGCCTTCGCTCTGCGCAGCCAGCAGCGCGCCGCCGCCGCGCAACAGGCCGGTTACTTCGCCGAAGAGATCGTCCCGGTGGTGATCTGGAGCAAGAAGGGTGAGACGGTGGTCGACACCGACGAGCACCCGCGTGCCGACACCAACGCCGAAGGCCTGGCGCGGCTCAAACCGGTCAACGGCGCCGAACACAGCGTTACCGCCGGCAACGCCTCGGGACTGAATGACGGCGCTTCGGCGATGATCCTGGCCAGCGCCGAGGCGGTGGAGAAATACGGCCTGAAGCCTCGCGCCAAGGTGCTGGGCATGGCCAGCGGCGGCGTGCTGCCACGGGTCATGGGTGTCGGTCCGGTGCCGGCGGTGCGCAAGCTGTTGGCGCGCCTGGAGCTGTCCATCGAGCAGTTCGATGTGATCGAGCTGAACGAGGCGTTCGCTGCCCAGGGCCTGGCCGTGACCCGCGAGCTGGGCCTGGCCGATGACAGCGACAAGGTCAACCCGAACGGCGGTGCCATCGCCCTCGGCCATCCACTGGGTATGAGCGGCAACCGCCTGGTGCTGACCGCTGTGCATCAGCTGGAAAAGAGCGGCGGGCGCTATGGCCTGGCGACCATGTGCGTGGGCGTCGGCCAGGGTCTGGCGCTGGCGCTCGAGCGCGTCTGAGTGAAAAACGGCGCCGGGTTCCGACCCGGCGCCGCTCTATCGGTACACGTGTGTGCCCCGAAACATGGGCATTGCGGTTGATGGCAACCTGCCATTCGGCCGCCGGGCGGGCATGCAAAAAGAATTCCCTTTACAGTATGTGCTGAGAAACCACATGCGCGGGAGCATTGATGGACCGCCTGACAGAGCTGGAACTGTTCGTCCAGACCGCCGAATCCGGCACGCTGAGTAAAGCCTCCGAAATCCTCGACATCTCCAATGCGGCCGCCAGCCGGCACCTGGCCGCGCTGGAAAAACGCCTGAATGTGCGCCTTATCGAGCGCAACACGCGTCGTTTGTCCCTGACCCAGGCCGGTGAAGAGTTCTACCGGCGCTGCAAGAGCGTGCTGGCCGAGCTGAAGGAAGCCGAGGCCGCGCTCAACGCCACGCTGGTCGAGCCGACCGGCACCCTGTGCATCACCGCGTCGATTTCCTTCGCGATGATCCATATCGCCCCGCTGATGCGCGAGTTCACCCGGCGCTATCCGAAGATCCGCGTGCGCCTGCTCGGTGAAAACCGTTACTACGACATCATGGACAGCGGCATCGACCTGGCCATCCGCACCCGTGAGTTCGAACCGGATTCGAACATCACCATCCGTCGCCTGGCGGAAACCCGGCGCATCCTCGCCGCCTCGCCCGGTTACCTCGACAGCCACGGCGTGCCGAAGACCATCGAGGACCTGCACCAGCATGACCTGCTGATCTACACCCATGCCAACAACCCGCTGACCCTGAACTTCACCCGCAAGGATGAGCGCGCCTCGATCAAGATCGACCCGATGATGGAAACCAACGACGGCCAGATCGTGCGGGCGGCGGCGATTTCCGGCGCCGGCATCCTGATCCAGCCGAAGTACATCATCTATGACGACATCGTTGCCGGGCGCCTGATTCCGGTGCTCAGCGACTGGGACCTGCCGCGCCTGACCATCAACATCGCGTTCCAGAACCGCCGCTACATGCCGGCCAAGACGCGCCTGTTCATCGACTTCCTGGTGGCGCACTTCCAGGCCAATGACTTCGAGCGCAAGTGGACGAGCTAAGGCAGCTCGCAGGCTCGATAACGGCGCTGGTGCTCCGCTTCATGGGGCTGCCGGCGCTCGCCTCTGGGGTGTGGTGACTGGCTGTTCTTGCCGCTCGCGGTGCCTGGTATTCCCCTGATTTGCGGGATATCGAACCGGTTTGAGGGGTAGACCTTTCCTCAAAGGGTAAAAGTGTTTTCCCGCAGTCGGCTTTTTTCCACTTTTGCGGGGTAATACCGTAGGACACCTCCCCCTCAATAAGAAAAGAGGTTCGTCCTGTGTCCACCAATGCCTTCATCTATACCAGCCAGCCATCCCGCGTCGTCTTCGGTGTGGGGTCTCTGAGTCAGCTGACCCAGGAGATCGAGCAGCTCGGTGCCAAGCGTGCATTGGTGCTGTCGACGCCCGAGCAACGCGAGCAGGCCAACGCCATCGCCGAACTGCTCGGTGAGCGGGCCGTGGGCGTGTTCGACCAGGCCGTGATGCACGTACCGATCGAAACCGCGCGTGCGGCCATCGCCGTGGCCCGCGAGCTGGGTGCCGATTGCGCCGTGGCCATCGGCGGCGGTTCCACCACCGGCCTGGGCAAGGCCATCGCGCTGGATTCGGGAATGCCGATCCTGGCCATCCCGACCACCTACGCCGGCTCGGAAATGACCCCGGTCTACGGCATCACCGAGAACGGCCTGAAGAAGACCGGCAAGGACCCGCGCGTCCTGCCGAAAACCGTGATCTACGACGCCGAGCTGACCTACAGCCTGCCCGTGTCGCTGTCGGTGACCAGTGGCATCAACGCCATCGCCCATGCCGCCGAAGGCCTGTATGCGCGTGACGGCAACCCGGTGATGGCGCTGATGGCCGAAGAAGGAATCCGCGCCATGGCCGAAGGTCTGGAGCGCGTGGTGAAGAATGCCGCAGACCCGGGCGCGCGTGCCGATTGCCTGTACGGCGCCTGGTTGTGCGGCACCGTGCTCGGTCATGTCGGCATGGCCCTGCACCACAAGCTCTGTCACACCCTGGGCGGCAGCTTCAACCTGCCTCACGCGCCAGCGCACACCGTGGTGCTGCCGCATGCCATCGCCTACAACGCCGAGGCCGCTCCCGAGGCTGCGCAGCGTATCTGCCGTGCCCTGGGCGTCAGCCACGGCCTGGCCGGCGCGGCGCTGTATGACCTCGCCGAACGCCTCGGTGCGCCGCTGACCCTGCGTGAGCTGGGCCTCAACGAGAGCGACCTGGACAAGGCGACCGATATTGCCCTGGCCAACCCTTACTGGAACCCGCGTCCGATCGAGCGTGACGGTATTCGTCAGCTGCTGCAGGACGCGTTCGACGGGCGCCGTCCACGCGCCTGAGGCGGACTGTACGACACGTATGAAGCGGGCCGCGCACACCTCGGTGTGCGTGGCTGGCGGCCGCATGGCGCAAGGGTTGGCGCAGCAGGCGAGAAGGATTTCGGTTTTTCACATATGAAATGAACATTTCCGATATCGGCATTTTTTTTCATTTTCATGCGGACTAATTTGTTCTCAACTCGGCGACCGGCAAAACGGACAACGGCCGCACGAATAAAAATAAAAGGAATCCCAGATGCGTAATCTCGACGAAGAAACCATCACCCAAGCGGTTCTGGCCCGCAATGCACAGACGCCCGATCAGCGCCTGCGCACCATCATGACCAGCCTGGTGCAGCACCTGCATGCGTTTGCCCGTGACATCGAGCTGACCGAGCAGGAGTGGGAATACGGCATCGACTTCCTCACCCGCGTTGGCCAGATCTGCAGCGACACCCGCCAGGAGTTCATCCTGCTGTCCGACACGCTCGGCCTGTCCACCCTGGTGACTGCGCAGAACCACAAGCATCCCAAGGGCTGCACCGAGGCCACCGTGTTCGGTCCGTTCCACGTGGCCAATTCGCCGCGCTACGAGCTGGGCGACGACATCAGCAACGGCATGAAGGGCGAGCCCTGCTACGTCGCCGGCCAGGTGCGTGGCGTCGACGGCAAGCCGGTACCGCATGCCGTGATGGAAGTCTGGCAGGCCGACGAAGAAGGCTTCTACGACGTGCAGAACCCTGACCTCCAGGAGTTCCAGGGCCGTGGCACGCTGGAGACCGACGAGAACGGTTTCTTCCACTTCCGCTCCATCGTCGCGCAGTGCTACCCGATCCCCCACGACGGCCCGGTCGGCCAGATGCTGCAGGCGCTCAATCGCCATCCGTGGCGCCCGGCGCACCTGCATTTCCGCATTGTCGCCGAGGGCTACCAGACCCTGGTCACCCACGTGTTCCGTGACGGTGACGACTACCTCGATTCCGACGCCGTGTTCGGCGTGCGTTCCTCGCTGATCGCCGACTGGGTGCATCACGAGGCCGGCCCGACGCCGCGTGGCGAGGTCAGCGAGGTGCCGTTCTACACCCTCGATTTCGATTTCATCCTCAACCCGAACGTCGCCTGAAGCGCACAGCGCTTCGAGACAAGGCCTTATCTGGATATTGATATGCCCCTCGTAAAACACATTGTCATGTGGAACCTGAAAGGTGACACCGAGCAGGAAAAACATGACACCGCGGATCTGCTCAAGCGTGCCTTCGAAGGCCTCAATGGGTTGATTCCCGGAATGCTGAGCCTGGAGATCGGTATCGATTTCAGCCGCATCGAATACGCCTGTGATGTCGTGCTGTATTCCGAGTTCGAATCCACCGAGGCCCTGCAAGGCTACGCCACGCACCCCGAGCATGCGCGGGTGCGGGCCGAACTGGATGGACTGCGTATCACCCGGCATCAGGTCGACTACCTGGCCTAGTCACTGCGAACGCAGTGGCGACCGGCGAGCCACGCCGATAGTCACGCAAGCCCTCTGCGGAGGGTTAACCCGAACGCCGCTGCGTTCACCCGTGGTACTCGCCGAGCGATTCGTCGCTCGGTGGAAAAATAAGAAAGGAGCCACTGTATGAGCACCAAGACCATCTTGAGTGTTTCCGATCTGCGCAAGACCTACGGCGGCATCGTTGCGCTCAACGATGTCGACCTGGAGCTGCGTGCCGGTGAGATCCACGGCCTGTGTGGAGAGAACGGCGCCGGCAAGAGCACCCTGGTGAAGATCCTCGGTGGTCTGGTCGCGCCCAGCGCCGGTCACGTCGAAGTCGACGGCCAGCGCCTGCGTTACGGCAAGCGTACCGACCCGCGCCTGATCTCCATCGTGCACCAGGAACTGTCGATCATTCCCGGGCTGTCGGTGCTGGACAACGTGCTGATGGGCGACGAACGCGTGCGTCCGCTGTACCTGCGCGGCCGCTTCGAAGCCGACGTGCGCAAGCAGATCGACGGCCTGGGCCTGGGTCACCTCGACCTGCACCAGCCCGCCAGCGAACTGACCCTGGCCGAGCAGCAACTGATCGAAATTGCCCGTGGCGTGGCCCGTGGCGCTCGCGTACTGCTGCTCGACGAACCCACGGCGACCCTGGCCGACAGCGAGATCCACCGCGTCTTCGACGCCGTGCGCTGGATGCGTGACCAGGGCACCACCGTGGTCTTCATCAGCCACCGCCTGGCTGAGGTCTTCGAGCTGACCGACCGCATCACCGTGTTCCGCAACGGCGAGCGCATCCTCACCCGTCCGACCAGCGAGATGAACACCGGGGAACTGGTGCGCGCGATGATCGGCCGCGACGTACATCGCCGCCAGGCCAGCGAATACGCGCCGACCATCGAAGGCACGCCGCGCCTGAGCCTGGAAGGCGTATCGGTGGGCAACGTGGTTGCCCCGCTGGACCTCACCGTGCAGCCGGGACAGATCATCGGTTTCGTCGGTCAGCTCGGCTCCGGCGCCGACTTCCTCGTCGAAGCGCTGGCCGGTGTGCGCGACTACCGTGGCACCCTGCGCCTGGACGGTGAGGCCGCCGATATCGCCTCGCCGAAGAAAGCCATCGCCCAGGGCGTGGCCTATGTTCCCGAGGACCGTGCCGGCAAAGGCGTGTTCCTGGAAACCAGCGTGGCCACCAACGTCACCGCGTCGGTGCTGGATCGCTTCACCGTCGGCGGCCTGCTCAAGACCAAGGCCGAAGCCCAGGAAGCCCGTGACCTGGCCGTGCGTTTCGCCATCGACCCGCGTCGCCTGCCCAGCCAGGTCTCGCACCTGAGCGGTGGCAACCAGCAGAAGGTGGCCATGGCCAAGGCCGCTGCCCTGGCGCCACGCCTGCTGGTGCTCAACGAGCCAACGCGCGGCGTGGACATCGGCGCCCGTGCGGAAATCTACGAGCAACTGCGCGCCATGGCGGCAGAGGGGCTGACCATCGCCTTCTTCTCCACTGATTTCGAGGAAGTGCTGGAGCTGGCCGATCGCGTGGTCACCATCTTCCGCGGCAGCGTGGTCAATGACCGTGGCATCGCCGACGTCAGCATGGAAAGCATCCTCAACGACATCATCCATGGTCACGACGAATCGGGGAGGGCGGCATGAACGACAGCGCCAACACCACCCTGACCGCCACCCAAGGGAGCTCCGCTCGCATGAAACCCTTCCTTTCGGATGTCGCCGCCGCGCTGTTGCGCCCCGAGCGACTGCAGGCCAACGGCATCAAGGTCGCGACCCTGGTGCTGCTGCTGTGGGCCTGGTTGTCCATCGACAACTTCGGTTCCACCGCCAACGTCAACGCCATCATGTACTCGGTGGCCGCCATCGGCATCGCCGCCGTGGGCATGGCCTTCATCACCCTGAGCGGCAACCTGTTCATGCTGTCGATGGCTGCCACCGCTGCGCTGTCGACCATCGTGTTCGCCTCGTTCCTGCACCTGGGCCTGTTCCCGGCGATGCTGATCGTCGCCGCGGCCGGTATCGTCATCGGTCTGGTGCAGGGTGTGGTGGTCGGCATTGGCAAGGTCAACCCGATCATCGCCACCATCGCCGTGTCGTCGATCCTGATGGGCGCCGCTGCGCTCTACTCGGGTGGCCTGACCATCGTTGGCCAGGGTGACGCGTCCTGGCTCGGCGTGGGCAGCTACGCCTCGATCCCCAACCAGCTGCTGCTGTTCGTCGCCTTCGCCCTGTTCGCCGAGTTCGTCGTGCAGCGCACCCGCTTCGGCCGCGAGCTGCGCCTGATCGGTCTGAACCGCACCACCGCGACCCTGTCCGGTATCCGCATCGGCCGTACCCTGGTGCTGAGCTTCGTCTTCGCCGGTTTCGCTGCCGCGCTGGCGGGCTGCCTGTTCGCCTCCCAGGCGACCCAGGGCAACCTGAAACTGGGCGCCGGCCTGGACTTCGATGCCATCGCCGCGGTGCTGGTGGGTGGCGTGTCCATCCGTGGCGGCCACGGGCGCATCATCGATGCCGCCTTCGGTGCGCTGTTCCTGGCCATCGTCAGCAACATCCTGCTGGTCAAGGGCCTGTCCTTCGAGATTCAACTCATGGTCAAGGGGCTGGTGGTGATATTCGCCGTGATCCTGGGTGCCCTGGCTATCGGTCTGAGGAAATCGTGATGAACCTGACGTCTTCCCGCGCCCCGCTGCGCGCCATCGGCGGCAACGCCGGTCTGTTCCGCATCGTCCTGCTGCTGGCCACCCTGGCGCTGTTCGCCGGGCTGCTCAGTGACTTCGGCAGTGCCCGCAACAGCTATGCGCTGCTGCAATCCTTCGCCCTGCTCGGCCTGGTTACCCTGGGCCTGTCGCTGACCATGTTGGCCGGCGAGTTCGACCTCAGCGTCGGCTCGATGGTCGCCGTCGGCGGCCTGATCACCCTCAAGGTGGGCGGTGGCGACAACCTCTGGCTGGGCATTTCGGCGGCTGTGGGTTTCGCCGTGCTGGTCGGCCTGTTCAATGCCCTGGTGTTCGCCTGGCTGCGCCTGTCGTCGCTGGTGATCACCGTCGGCACCATGATCGCCCTGAGCGGCTTCGCCTTCTGGCTGGCAGACGGTCGCGTGGTCAGCATCGACAACTTCGATGCCGGCTCGCTGCTCGACGACCAACTGCTGGGCGTGTTCTCGGTGCGCAGCCTGATCACCTTCGGCGCCTTCCTGCTGGTGTTCGGCCTGCTGCGCTACACCCGCCAGGGGCGCGACATCCTCGCCACCGGCAGCCATGCCCACGCGGCCAAGGCCAGTGGTGTGTCGACCACGCGGGCCTACTCCTGGGTGTTCGTGCTGTCGTCGGTGTTCGCCGCCCTGGCCGGCTCGCTGCTGTCGATCAGCCTGGCCACCGCCTCGGCGACGATGGGTAACAACATCCTGCTGCAGGCCGCCTCGGCGGCGATCATCGGCGGCATCGCGCTGGCCGGTGGTATCGGCGGCGTCGGTGGTGTGCTGATCGGCGTGCTGATCCTCACCGCCCTGAACAACGGCCTGGGCCTGCTCGGCGCCAGTGCCGCGACGATCCTGTTTGCCAACGGCCTGGTGCTGTTGCTGGTGGTGCTGTTCGACGGCCAGCTCGGCGAATGGCTGAAGAAAATGATCCGTAACCGCTAATCCACGGCCACCTTACAGAGGTGCTCGGGGCCACCGGCCCGCGAGCACCCTTCATCGATAAATCGAAGAGGAACCGCAGTATGTCCAAGCAAGCCGCACTGTCTTTCAAACTGCCCGACGCCGTTGTCGTTTCGGGTGCTTCCTCCGGTCTGGGCAACGACCTCTGCCGCCTGCTGGTGGAGAGTGGCGTGACCACCATCGGCGTTGACGTGGCCAAGGCCACCGACGACCTGGTCAACCTGCAGGGCTACAGCCACATCGCGGGCGACGTCTCCGAAGAAGGCACCTGGGAGCAGGTCGTCGAGCGCCTGCGCGCCGGTGGTCACAGCAGCTACGGCCTGGTCACCTCCGCTGCGATTCTCGACGTGGGCACCATCCTGGAGTTCTCCAAGGAGTCCATCGAGCGCACCTTCCGCGTCAATCTGGTCGGCACTGCCCTGGCGATGAAAGCCCTGCTGCCGCTGATGATCGAAAGCGGTGGCGGCCCGATCGTTGCCGTGGCCAGCATCGACGCCACCTTCGCCGAGCAGCAACTGGCCGTGTACGCCGCCTCCAAAGGCGCTGTGCGTCAGCTGGCGCGTACCGTCGCGATGGACCACGCCCGTGAAGGCATCCGCGTCAACGTCCTGAGCCCCGGCCCGATGCTGGCCGGTCTGTTCAAGCGTCACCTGTCCTCGGCGGCCGATCCGGATCGCTTCCTGGCCACCCGTGCTGCACGTCAGCCGGCCGGGCGCATCCACGAAGCCGAAGAAGTGGCGAACGCGGCGATGTTCCTGCTGTCCAGCGGCGCGACCGGCATCAACGGTGCCGACCTGATCGCCGACGGCGGCCTGACCACCAGCTTCGACTTCCGTACCGGCAGCGAAGGCGCTTCGGTCTGAGTCGTGATCCATCCAACGGCGTAACGCTCCCGCCCAGTGGGCGGGAGTGTGAGCCGAGAAGAACAACAAAGAGGCACATCCGATGAAAACCAACCTGCAAGACAAGATCGTCTTCGTCACCGGTGCCGCCCAAGGCATCGGGCGCGCCACCGCGCTGGCGTTCGCCGCCGAAGGCAGCCGCCTGGCGCTGCTCGACATCGACGTGGCGGGCCTGGAAACGGTCAAGGCCGAAGCCGAAGCACTGGGCGCGAAAGCGTTCGTCACCCGTGCCGACCTGTCCAGCGGTCCTGGCATCGAGCAGGCATTCAACACCGCCCTGGAACACTACGGTCAGCGCATCGACGTACTGATCAACAACGTCGGCTCCGGCGCCGTGCGCCTGTTCGACGACCTCAGCGACGAAGCCTGGGACGCCACCATGCAGCTCAACTTCATGAGCTACGTGCGTACCTGCCGCAAGGTGCTGCCGCTGATGCGTGCGCAGCAGTCCGGGGTGATCGTCAACAACGCGTCCGACCTGGCGCGCCAGCCGGAATCCTGCCCGATCGACTACTCCGCCTCCAAGGCGGCGGTGCTGGCCCTGACCAAGGGTCTGGCGCGTGCCGAAGGACCGAACATCCGCATCAACGCCGTGGCCCCGGGGCCGATCTGGACACCGTTCTGGACCAAGCCGGGTGGCTTCGCCGAGACCCTGGGCGAGGTGCACAACCTGCCGCCGATGGAAGCCGTGGAGCACGAGATGTCGCTGCGTCAGCTGCCGATGGCGCGCCTGGGCACGCCGGAAGAAGTGGCCAACGTGATCCTGTTCCTGGCGTCGGACCTGGCGTCGTTCGTCACCTCCAGCGTCTGGGGCGTCGACGGCGGTAGCGTGCGCTCGATCATCTGATCGGCTAGCCAGGTTCGCCCGGCACCCTGAGTTCCCGAGTTCAGCGGCGGTCGCTTGCGATCGCCGTGACGGCCCCCTGCTGCCTGGAGAAAACCGGCACAGGCGTTTCAAGACGGCCCTGCCAGTGCGGGTGCCCTGCATAACAACAACAAGGTACATGAGCATGAAACCGAACAACGTACGCTTTGCTTACTCGCTTTTGACCCTGATGATGGCCGCCGCCACCGCGCCGACCGTCCTCGCTGACGACTCCGAGTGGATGCTCGGGGACTGGGGTGGCCTGCGCACCGAGCTGCGCGACAAGGGCTACGAATTCCAGATCAACTACACCGGTGAAGCTGCCGCCAACGTCTCCGGCGGCTACAGCTCGCACCGCACCGGTCGTTACGCTGACCAGTTCTACCTCGGCACCCACCTGGACCTGCAGAAGATCCTCGGCTGGGACAACGCTGACTTCCAACTCGGCGTTACCGAGCGCAGCGGCCGCAACATCACCGGCGAGCTGAGCGACCCGCGCACCGGTGGCCTGGGCTCCGTGCAGGAAGTCTACGGCCGTGGCAAAACCTGGCGCCTGACCCAGATGTGGTACCGCCAGTCGTTCTTCGACAAGGCACTGGACTTCAAGGTCGGCCGTTTCGGTCCGGGTGAAGACTTCGCCTCCTTCGACTGCAAGTTCCAGAACCTGGCGTTCTGCGGCGCGCAGATCGGCAACTGGGCCGGCGACATCATTTACAACTGGCCAGTCAGCCAGTGGGCCGGTCGCGTCAAGCTGTCCCTGACGCCAGACACCTACGTGCAGGTCGGTGCGTTCGAAATGAACCCGTCCTACCTGGACCCGGACAACGGCTTCAAGCTCAGCGGCAGCGGCAACAAGGGCGCGATGATTCCGGTCGAGCTGGTGCATCAGCTCCAGCTGGGCGGCCTGCCGGGTGAGTACCGCATCGGTGCCTACCGCAGCTCGGCCAGTGCCGACGACGTGTACCGCAACACCGACGGCGCACCGCTGGCGGTGGACGGTGGCGATCCCAAGTCCCATGGCAGCAAGCATGGCTACTGGGCCGTGGCCAAGCAGCAGGTCTGGGCGGATGCCGGCAATGCCGCGCGTGGCCTGAACCTGTTCGCCACTGTTACCCTGCACGACAAGGACACCAGCAAGATCGACCGCTTCATGAGTGCAGGCCTGACCTACACCGCGCCGTTCGACAGCCGTCCGAAGGATGAAATCGGTTTCGCCGTGGCCAACATCCACGTCAACGACCGCTTCAGCGACAACCAGCGCCTGACCAACCGTGTCAGCGGCGCGGTCGACTACAACGACGCCAACTACCTGCCGGTGCAGGGTTCGGAAACCAACGTCGAGCTGTACTACGGCCTGCAAGCCACTCGCTGGCTGGTGGTGCGTCCGAACGTGCAGTTCGTCGGTCGTCCGGGTGGTGTCAGCGCGGTCGATGATGCCTGGATCGCCGGTGTGAAATTCAGCACCGACTTCTGATCCACCTCCGTGGCGGGCGCACCCAGCGCCCGCCCTTCTCATGCAAAGGATAAATCTCATGCTCTATGCCATTCACTGCCTCGACCACGCCAACGGCGTCGACCTGCGCCTGGCCAACTACGATGCGCACAAGGCTTACCTGGCGGCCGCCAGCGTACAGACCGTGATCTCCGGTCCGCTGCTCGGTGCCGACGGCGAAACCATGATCGGCAGCCTGTTCGTGGTGCGCGCCGACGACATCGAACAGGTCCGTGCCTTCAACAGCAACGACCCCTTCGCCAAGGCCAATGTCTGGGCGCGGGTGGATATCAACCCGTTCAACATGCGCGTCGACAACCGCTAAGGGTTGCTTCGCGCCCGTCCTGCACGACGCGTTCGACTCGACTCTGCATCACGGCAATGGGAGCGATTCATGAGCACTCCTGAACAGGCGCGTTTCCCGGCCTGCACGCGGCGCTTGCGCCTGGGTTTCGTGGGTGGTGGCCAGGGCTCTTTCATCGGCGAAGTGCACGCCATGGGCGCGCGCTTGAGCAACCGCTGGGAGGTGACCGCCGGCGCGCTGTCGTCCACGTCGGACAAGGCCCTGGCATCCGGGCGTGCCTGGCTGCTCGCCGAAGAGCGCATCTACAGCGATTACCGGCACATGGCCGCCGCCGAGGCGCAGCGGCCCGATGGCATCGACGCCGTGGTGATCGCCACGCCCAACCACACCCATTTCGCCATCGCCAAGGTCTTCATGCAGCACGGTATCCACGTGATCTGCGACAAGCCGCTGTGCAACACCCTGGCGGAGGCCGAGGAGCTGGTCGCCCTGCAGCGCGAGACCGGAGTGGTGTTCGCCGTCAGCTACTGCTACGCCTCCCACGCGATGGTGCGGCAGATGCGTGAAATGGTGGATGCCGGTGCGCTGGGCCGCCTGTGCCAGGTGCATGTCGAATACTTCCAGGACTGGGCCATCGACCTGCCGACCGCAGCGGATGGCGGCACGCCCTGGCGTCTCGACACCGCCCTCAGCGGGCACTCCTTCACCACTGCCGACATCGGCACCCACGCTCATCACCTGGCGTGCTTCGCCACGGGGCTGGACCTGCATAGCCTGCGTGCGGATTTCCATACCGTCGGCAATCCCAAGCCGCTGGAAGATACCGCCTTCATCCAGCTGCGTTTCGCCGGTGGCGTTCCCGGCACACTGATGACCTCGCAAGCGGCAGCCGGTACCCACTGTGACCTGCGCATCCGTCTGTTCGGCGACAAGGCCTCGCTGGAATGGCGTCAGGAAGACCCCGAGCACCTGTGCTTCGCCGAGCCGGGCAAGCCCAAGGTGCTGATGACCCGCGCGGACCTCGGCTGTGGTCCCTCGGTGCAGCGCCTGCAACGCATGCGCGCGGGCTTCCCCGAAGGCCTGACCGATGCCTGGGCCAACCTCTACAGCGAAATCGCCGTGGCCATCCAGGCACAGCAACAAGGTGTCGACCTGCCGCCTGGCCTGGTCAATTTCCCTACCGTGAAGGCAGGACTCGATGGGGTGCGCTTCACCGACGCGGCGATCCGCTCCAACGCGGCGAATGGGGCGTGGGTCGAGCTGTAGCGTGGGGCGCGTCTGTGCGTCGCTAGCGCGTAGCGCCGCCGGGTGATCCACCCTTGGCGGCGGGATTCGCGGCTGAGCCTCAGCGTGCCGGCGCGACTGCGCCGTGCAGGAAGAACTGTTCGAGCATGGCCACCGACTGCGCGCTGGCCAGGCGGCCACGGCGTTCGGCGTCGACGATGCCGTAGATCAGGGAGAGGAACATCTCGGTCATTGCGGCGGCGCTGATGTCGATGCGCAGCAGGCCGGCCTGCTGGCCGCGCAGGAAGAAGGCGTCGAGGGCATCGCAGTGGGGCTGCCAGAGGGCCTGTTCCTTGTCCAGCTCGACGAAGGAATGGCACTGGAACATCAGGAAGATCATCAGCTCGCGGTGGGTCATGTGATCGACGATCAGCTGGCGCAATGCCTGGCTGGTTTCGTCACCCGTCATGTAGGGCGAGGTGATGATCTGGTACATGACCGCACGGCTGTGGGTCATGAGCATGTCCACCAGGTTGTCCCGTGTGCCGCAGAAGCGGTGCAGGGTGGCCTTGTTGACACCGGCCGCTTCGGCCAACTCCTTCAGCGTTGCCCTGGGGCGCTCGATGATGGCCACGGCCAGGGCCTTCAACAATTTTTCATCGTTCGACATCGAGACTCTCTTGCCTCCGACTATCCGGGTAGGCGGCATTTTGCCGAAATAACCCACGAGCTCAATAGGGACATACATTTTTGCACACAATTGCCTCCCTTGAGTCAATATTGACTCACAAGGATTAAAAATCGATCATTCGCGCCTTTCTAGTATTTGATGCCGAGGGAAACATGGTGAGGTTGCGCGAATGGGGTGTCATCGGCCTGATCACGCTAGGTCTGGTCGGTTGCGGTTCGCCTTCTGAAGACCAGCAGGAGCAGACCGCACGCGAGGTGGAAATACTCGAGGTAAGCACCGAGGCCTTCTCGCAGGTGGCCGAGTTGCCCGGTCGCATCGAGCCGATGCGCGTTGCCGAAGTGCGCGCGCGGGTGGCCGGCATCGTGCTGGAGAAGCGTTTCGAGGAGGGCGCCGACGTCAAGGCCGGCGACCTGCTGTTCCAGATCGATCCGGCGCCGTTGAAGGCCGCCGTTTCCCGTGCCGAAGGTGAACTGGCCCGCGCTGAAGCCGAGCTGTTCGACGCTCAGGCCCGGGTCAAGCGCTATGAGCCGCTGGTGAAGATCGAAGCGGTCAGCCGGCAGGATTACGACAGCGCCAGCGCCGTCCTGCGCAGCGCCCAGGCCAATCGCCGCTCGGCCCAGGCGGACCTGGAAACTGCGCGCCTGAACCTGGGTTACGCCTCGGTCAAGGCGCCGATCTCCGGCCGTATCGGTCGGGCGCTGATCACCGAAGGCGCGCTGGTCGGGCAGGGCGAGGTCACGCTGATGGCGCGCATCCAGCAGCTCGATCCGGTCTATGTCGACTTCAACCAGCCGGTGGCCGAGGCCCTGCGCCTGCGTGAGGCGCTGCAGAACGGCAGCCTGACCCAGGCCGACAAGAGCCTGAGCATCCGCATCGAAGGCACCGACTACGTTCGTGAGGGCAGCCTGCTGTTCACCGATATCGCGGTGGACCCGGGCACCGGCCAGATCTCCCTGCGCGGCCGCTTCGACAATGCCGACGGCCTGCTGCTACCGGGGCTGTATGTGCGTGTGCTCGCGCCGCAGGGCACCGATGCCGAGGCGATCTTCGTGCCGCAGCGCGTGATCAAGCGCAATGCCGATGGCAGCGCTCACCTGCTGGTGGTCAGCGCGGACAGCAAGGCCGAGTCGCGCGATGTCGAGACGGGTGTCATGCAAGGCGCGCGCTGGCAGATCCGTAGCGGTCTGCGGGTCGGCGACAAGGTCATCGTCAGCGGCCTGAGCGCATTGTCCCCGGGCGACCCGATTTCTCCCAAGCCATCCCAGGATCAACAAGCCGCCCGTCAGTGATGTTCACCTGACGGCGACGAGGAATACCCATGTCCCTGTTTTTCATTCGGCGACCTAACTTTGCCTGGGTGGTCGCCCTGTTCATCTGCCTGGCCGGCCTGCTGGCCATTCCCTTCCTGCCGGTAGCGCAGTACCCCAACGTCGCGCCGCCGCAGATCAGCATTTCCGCCACCTACCCGGGCGCCTCGGCGCAGGTGCTGGAGGACTCGGTGACCAGCGTCATCGAGGAGGAGCTCAATGGCGCCAAGGGCTTGCTGTATTTCGAGTCCACCAGCAACTCCAACGGCATCGCCGAGGTCATCGTCACCTTCCAGTCGGGCACCAGCCCGGACCTGGCCCAGGTGGATGTACAGAACCGCCTGAAGAAGGCCGAAGCACGCATTCCGCAGGCGGTACTCAACCAGGGCATCGCGGTCGAGCAGACCAGTGCCGGCTTCCTGCTGGTGTACTCGCTCAGCTACAAGAACAGCGACCCCGACCAGGACACCACCGAACTGGCCGACTACGCCGCGCGTAACATCAACAACGAGCTGCGCCGCGTACCCGGCGTCGGCAAGCTGCAGTTCTTCGCCGCCGAAGCGGCCATGCGTGTGTGGATCGATCCGCAGAAGCTGGTCGGCTACGGGCTGTCCATCGACGACGTCAGCACCGCCATTCGTGGGCAGAACGTGCAGGTGCCTGCCGGTGCCTTCGGTAGTTCGCCGGGTAGCAGCGAGCAGGAACTGACCGCCACCCTGGCGGTGCAGGGCACCCTGAAGAATCCCGAGCAGTTCGCCCGTGTGGTGCTGCGCGCCAACCCGGACGGTTCCAACGTCACGCTCGGTGACGTCGCGCGTATCGAGATGGGCAGCCAGGACTACAACTTCGCCGCCCGCTTCAACGGCAAGCCATCGGTGGCCGGCGCGATCCAGCTGTCGCCCGGTGCCAACGCGATCCAGACGGCTGCCGCGGTCAAGCAGCGCCTGGCCGATCTGTCGGTGAACTTCCCGGATAACGTCGAGTTCGACGTGCCTTACGACACCTCGCGCTTCGTCGAGGTGGCCATCGAAAAGGTGATCTACACCCTGATCGAGGCCATGGTGCTGGTGTTCCTGGTGATGTTCCTGTTCCTGCAGAACATCCGCTACACCCTGATCCCGACCATCGTGGTGCCCGTGTGCCTGCTTGGCACGCTGACCATCATGTACATGCTCGGCTTCTCGGTGAACATGATGACCATGTTCGGCATGGTCCTGGCCATCGGCATCCTGGTGGACGACGCCATCGTGGTGGTGGAGAACGTCGAGCGGATCATGGCCGAGGAAGGCCTGGCACCGGTGCCGGCGACGATCAAGGCGATGGGTCAGGTGTCCGGCGCCATCGTCGGCATCACCCTGGTGCTGTCGGCGGTGTTCCTGCCGCTGGCGTTCATGGCCGGCTCGGTGGGCGTGATCTACCAGCAGTTCTCGCTGTCGCTGGCGGTGTCGATCCTGTTCTCCGGTTTCCTCGCCCTGACGTTCACGCCGGCGCTGTGCGCCACGTTGCTCAAGCCGATTCCCCAGGGCCATCACGAGAAGCGCGGTTTCTTCGGCGCATTCAACCGCCGCTTCACCGGCCTGACCGAGCGTTACACCGCGCTCAACTCGAGCCTGGTGAAACGCTCCGGGCGCTTCATGCTGATCTATGTCGCGCTGGTGGTGCTGCTTGGTTTCTTCTACCTGCGCCTGCCGGAATCCTTTGTGCCGGTCGAGGACCAGGGTTACCTGATCGTCGACGTGCAGCTACCGCCAGGTGCCACGCGCATGCGTACCGACACCACCGGCCGCGAGCTGGAGGCGTACATGATGTCGCGCGACGCGATCGAGTCGTCGTTCCTGGTGCTGGGCTTCAGCTTCTCCGGTATGGGCGAGAACGCGGCGATCTCCTTCCCGCTGCTCAAGGACTGGTCCGTGCGCGGCAAGGACCAGGGCGCCGATGCCGAGGCGGCGGCGGTCAACACGCATTTCGCCAACCCGGACGACGGCACCATCATGGCGGTGACACCGCCACCGATCGAGGGCCTGGGCAACTCCGGCGGCTTCTCGCTGCGCCTGCAGGACCGTGCCGGTCTCGGCCGCGAGGCCTTGCTGGCGGCGCGCGACAAGGTGCTGGGCGAAGCCAACGGCAACCCGAAAATCCTCTACGCGATGATGGAAGGCCTGGCCGAGGCGCCGCAGTTGCGCCTGGACATCGACCGCGAGAAGGCGCGCACCCTGGGGGTGAACTTCGAGTCGATCAGCAATGCGCTGTCGGCGGCCTTCGGCTCCACGGTGATCAACGACTTCACCAACGCCGGCCGCCAGCAACGCGTGGTGGTGCAGGCCGAGCAGGCGGACCGGATGACCCCGGAAAGCGTGCTGCGTCTGTACGTGCCCAACACCAGCGGCGAGCTGGTGCCGCTGAGCGCCTTCGTCACCACCCACTGGGAGGACGGTCCGGTACAGGTTGCCCGCTACAACGGTTACCCGGCGATCAAGATCTCCGGTGACTCGGTGCCGGGTGTCAGTACCGGTGAGGCGATGGCCGAGCTGGAACGCATTGCCGCTGAACTGCCGGTGGGCATCGGTTACGAGTGGACCGGCCTGTCCTATCAGGAACGGGTCGCCAGCGGCCAGGCGACGGCGCTGTTCGCCTTGGCCATCGTGGTGGTGTTCCTGCTGCTGGTGGCGCTCTACGAGAGCTGGGCGATTCCGCTGTCGGTGATGCTGATCGTGCCCATCGGTGCGCTTGGTGCGGTGCTGGCGGTAACCGCCGTGGGCATGCCTAACGACGTGTACTTCAAGGTCGGCCTGATCACCATCATCGGCCTGGCGGCGAAGAACGCCATCCTCATCGTCGAGTTCGCCAAGGACCTCTGGGCCCAGGGCTACACGCTGCGCGATGCGGCGATCGAAGCGGCGCGCCTGCGCTTCCGCCCGATCATCATGACCTCCATGGCGTTCATCCTCGGCGTGGTGCCGCTGACCCTGGCCACCGGCGCCGGTGCGGCCAGCCAGCGTGCCATCGGTACCGGGGTAATCGGTGGCATGTTCAGCGCGACCCTGCTCGGGGTGATCTTCGTGCCGATCTGCTTTGTCTGGGTGCTGTCGCTGCTGCGTCGTCGCCAGGCCACCACCGAAGCGGCCCCGAACCGCGCTGCCGAGGAGTGATGCTCATGCCACGTAATTACCTGAGCCTGCCCGCTGCCCTGGGCCTGACCGCATTGCTGGCCGGCTGTTCCCTGGCACCGACCTACGAGCGCCCGTTGGCGCCCGTGGCCGATGCCTGGCAGGACACCACCGCGAGCGAGGCGGCTGCACTCGACTGGCAGGGCTTTATCGTCGATGCCGATCTGCGCGAGCTGGTGAATGCCGCGCTGGGCAACAACCGCTCGCTGCGCCAGGCCCTGCTGGATATCGAGCAGGCCCGCGCGCAATACCGCATCCAGCGCGCCGACCGGGTGCCGGGGCTGAACGCCTCGGCCAACGGCAATCGCCAGCGCCTGCCGGCCGACCTGTCGCCCGATGGCCTTGGCGGTGTGTCGTCCAGCTACCAGGTAGGCCTGAGCCTGCCGGAGTACGAGCTGGACCTGTTCGGCCGTGTGCGTAACCTGTCCGACGCGGCGCTGGAGCAGTACCTGGCCAGCGAAGAGGCGGGCCGGGGTGCACGCCTGGCGTTGATCGCCGAGGTGACCCAGGCCTACATCAGCTACGACAGTGCCCAGCGCCGCCTGGCGCTGACCCGGCAGACCCTGGACAGCCGCGAGTCGTCGCTGGACCTGCTGGCGCAGCAACGTACGGCGGGCACCGCCAGCGCCCTGGATTACCAGGAAGCGCTGGGCCTGGTCGAACAGGCACGGGCCGAGCTGGAGAGCGACCTGCGGCAGAAGGCCCAGGCGCGCAACGCCCTGACCCTGCTGGTCGGCACGCCGGACGCCGGCACACTGCTGCCGGAGAAACCGCGCGAGCAGCTGTTGCTGGTGCAGGACATCGCACCGGGCACGCCGTCGCAACTGCTTGAGCGACGCCCGGATATCCTCGCCAGCGAGCACCGGCTGAAGGCACGTCACGCCGATATCGGTGCGGCGCGTGCAGCATTCTTCCCGCGCATCTCGCTGACCGGCGCCTACGGCAGCTCCAGCGCGGAGATGTCCGGCCTGTTCGATGGCGGCTCGCGCTCGTGGTCGTTCATGCCGTCGCTGTCGCTGCCGATCTTCGCCGGTGGCCGCAACCGTGCCGGGCTGGACCTGGCCGAAGTGCGCAAGGAGTCGGCGGTGGCCGAGTACGAAGGCACCATCCAGACCGCCTTCCGCGAAGTTGCCGATGCCCTGGCCGCCAGCGATACCCTGCGCCGCGAGGAGCGGGCCCGGCGTGCTCTGGCCGACAGCAGCCAGGAAGCACTGAAGCTGGCGCGCGCCCGCTACGAAGGCGGCGTGGACAGCCATCTGCGCTACCTCGACGCGCAGCGCAGCAACTTCACCGACGAAGCCGGCTACATCGCCGTCAGCACCCAGCGTCAGCTCGCCCTGGTCGACCTGTTCCGCACCCTGGGCGGCGGCTGGGCGCCCTGAGTCACTGCTTCACGTGTCATGAACAAGGCGCCCGCGAGGCGCCTTTTTCATGCCTGATGTTTCCATCTCCTGTTGCGCGCGCCCGGTGCAGGGCCAGCCGTAGGGTGGGTTAGACGCCGGTCGCGATCTTCAGCTGGTACGCAGTCCCTGGCGTCATCGCCCACCAGAGGCTGCGTATCCCACGTCATGAGGTCATGGTCTTTTCCAGGCTCATTGGCGTGCCATCGATTTCGCTCTGGGCCCTCGCTTGCGATTTAGCGAAAGTCAGCTTTTACCACTGGCGATTTATCTCTGGCGGCGATGGCTCCTAAGCTGGCCGCAGGCAATAGCAAAACAACAACAAATAGAGTCCTAGCCATGCGTGATAACCGCCCAAGCAGCGGGGCCTCCCCGTGCCGCCGCATTCGAACCGTGCCTTGCGCCGTTCGACCCAGCACTGCATTTATTCCTGCCGTTTCATCCCCCATCCCATTACAGCGCCTGCCTGTTCGGTCTGGCGTGGAGAATCGTCATGCCTGAGAAGAACCCACAGCCCATCGACGCCGCCGTGGTGCCGCGTTTCGCCGGTATCCCCACCTTCATGCGCCTGCCCTATTTCGAGGACCCGGCGCAGGTGCGCATCGGCCTGGTGGGCGTGCCGTGGGACGGCGGCACCACCAACCGAGCCGGCGCCCGTCACGGCCCGCGCGAGGTGCGCAACATGTCCAGCCTGATGCGCAAGGTGCACCACGTCAGCCGCATCGCGCCGTATGACCTGGTGCGGGTCGGCGACCTGGGCGATGCCCCCGTCAACCCGATCGACCTGATGGACTCGCTGGCACTGATCGAAGGCTTCTTCCGTACCCTCCACGAGGCGCACGTCATCCCGCTGTCCGTCGGCGGTGATCACCTGGTCACGCTGCCGATCTTCCGTGCGCTGGCCAGGCATCGCCCCATCGGCATGGTGCATTTCGATGCCCACTCCGACACCAACGACCGCTACTTCGGCAACAACCCCTACACCCATGGCACGCCGTTTCGCCGCGCGGTGGAAGAGGGCCTGCTCGACCCGAAGCGCACCGTGCAGATCGGTATTCGCGGCTCGATCTACTCGGCGGACGATGAAGCCTTCGCCGTGGAAAGCGGCATCCGCGTGATCCACATGGAGGAGTTCGCCGACATCGGCGTCGAGGCCACGCTCGCCGAAGTGCGCCGCGTGGTTGGCAACGAACCGACCTATGTGAGCTTCGACGTCGACGTGCTGGACCCGGCCTTCGCCCCCGGCACCGGCACGCCGGAGATCGGTGGCATGACCACCCTGGAAG
Source organism: Pseudomonas sp. Marseille-Q8238 (assembly GCF_965111915.1). Lineage (NCBI taxonomy): Bacteria > Pseudomonadati > Pseudomonadota > Gammaproteobacteria > Pseudomonadales > Pseudomonadaceae > Pseudomonas > Pseudomonas sp. Marseille-Q8238. Next base: position 175,946 of record NZ_CBCOPI010000001.1, read on the forward strand.
CGCAGCAGATGATTCGCGGCCTGCGCGGTCTGAACCTGGTTGGTGCGGACGTGGTGGAAGTCTCGCCGCCATTCGACTTCGGCGGCGCCACGTCGCTGGTGGGCGCGACCATGATGTTCGAGCTGCTGTGCATCCTCGCCGATGCGCTGGCCACGCGTGACTGAACCCGGGAGGGATTGCCATGAGCTTCAGTGATTTCATCGGTTACGACCGCCGCGGCACGATCCAGGAAATCGACACCACCCTGCGCAAAGGGCGCCTCGGCACCCTCAATGTCTGCGCCAACACCCTGGCCTTCAACGGCCCGGCCTGGGTTGGCGTGTCGTCCATGCCGCTGCTGTACACGCTCTCGGGAGAGCTGGCGCCGCTGTCGATTCTGGTCGCCTACTTCTTTCCGATGATGGTCATCGCCTTCAGCCTGATCTACCTGGTGCGCCGCGCCCCGGCGGCTGGCGGCGTGTTCGTGTTCAGCAAGCGTTACCTGCACCCACGGGCGGCGACCATCCTCGGCTGGGCCTACGTGATCATGTGTTTCAGCGTGACACCCATGTGCGCCCTGGTCGGTGCGCTGTACCTGCAAAGCCTGTTCGGCCTGGGTGAGAGCGCGCTGACCGGGCAACTGATCGCCAGCGGCTTCATGCTGGTGTTCATGGTGCTCAACCTGCGTGGGGTCGAGGCCACGGCCAAGGTTGCCCTGTGTCTGCTGGCGCTGGAGTTGGCCGTGCTGCTCGGGCTGGGCATGGCCGGCATCATCGATCCGCAGGTGGAGAACGTCGGCGTGCTCGGCTCGTACCTGCCGGAGTCGATGGACAGTTTCTGGACCGCCATCGGCCCCGGCATGCTGTTCGGCATGTGGATGCTGGCGCAGTTCGATTCCTCGATCAATTTCATCGAGGAGGCGCGCACGCCGGTGCGTACCATCCAGCGTTCGTTCCTGCTGACGCTGACGGCCATGCTGGTGATCTACTCGATCGCCGCCATCGGCTGGAAGATGGCGGTGCCGGCGGAAACCCTCGCCGGTCTGTTCGCCGACAGCGCTCAGGCGTTGGGCAGCATCGCCAGCGTTTACCTGCCGTCCTGGCTGTTGTGGTTGCCGACGTTGGTGATCGTGACCTCGGCGTGCAACTGCCTGAACATTTCGCTGAATGCCGGCGTGCGGGCGGCCTACCGGATGAGCCGTGAAGGCGACCTGCCGTCGGGCCTGGAACGACTCAATCGTCGACAGGTTCCGGCCTGGCTGACGGTGATCGGGACGCTGTGCGGCCTGGCGATGATCTGGGCCAAACCGGTCACCGAGCTGCAGTGGTACTACGACGTGGTGTCGATCACCATGATGCTGTCCTACGTCGCCATGCTGCTGTCGTTCATCCGCGCCGTGCTGCGTGAACATGCATTGCCCAAGGCGCTGCTCCTGTCGGTGCTGCCGACCCTGGCCCTGGCGACCATCGTCTATATCGCCTACACGGCCGGCACCCAGCCTGCCGATCCGGCTTATCTCTATCACGTCTGGTACTGCGGCGCGGTCATCCTGGCCAGCGGTGTTGTACTGCTGGTCTACAACCGCCTGCGCCAGCGCGCCAGCCTGTCACGGAGTGCCCTTTCATGATCATGTGGCCCGAGCGCAAACGCTTTGCCGTCACCCTGAGCTTCGACCTCGATGGGGAAACCGCCTGGGAGTCATCTAGCCTCGGTGGCCGTCGGTTGAGCCTGCTGTCCATGGGCGCCTATGGCCGCCGGGTCGGCGTGCCACGGCTGCTGGAATTGCTGGCGCGTCATGAGGTGCGGGCGCAGTTCTATATCCCGGCGCGCATTGCCGAGATCGACCCCGAGGTGGTGCGCAGCATCGCCGACGCCGGCCATGGCATTGGTTGTCATGGCTATTTCCATGAGCGCGTGGATGAGCAGAGTGCCGAGCAGAACTGGCAGATCCTGCGCGACAGCAAGGCGCTGCTAGAGCGCACCATTGGCCAGGAGGTGGTGCATTACCGCGCGCCACTCTGGGAAATCACCCCGGACGTGCTGAGCGCCCTGATCGACCTGGGCTTCAAGACCGACAGCAGCCTGATGGGCGACGACCGTCCCTATCTGGTGGGTGGCGCGCCCGGCGAATTGCTCGAGCTGCCGGTGAGCTGGGTTCTGGATGACTGGGAGCAGTTCGCCTACAGCGCCGAGCCGGCAATGGGCGGCGTGATCGAAACCCCGGACAAGGCCTTCTCGCTCTGGAATGCCGAGCTGGAAGGCATGCGTGCCTATGGCGGGCATTTCATCCTGACCATGCATCCGCAGCTGATCGGTCGGCCGTCGCGCCTGCTGATGCTGGAGCGCCTGATCGAACGCATCCGCGAACTGGGCGATGCCTGGTGGTGCACCCCTGACGATGTCCACGCGCAGTGGCGCGCGGGCGCCCTTGAACTTCCCCTGCATCCGTATTGATGCATCCGTATTGAGAGGTGCTTTCAATGAACGTACTCGTGACCGGCGCCAATGGCTTTTTAGGCCAGGAAGTCGTCCACCAACTGCTCGCGGCCAAACACACCGTGGTCGGTTATGACCGCAGCCTGACCTGCGCCATCCAGGCCCCCGGCTACCAATACCACCAGGGCGATCTGATCGACCTGGCCAGCCTGATCGGCTGCTGCCAGTCCCATGGCTTCGACGCGATCATTCACACGGCGGCGATTTCCCATCCGGTGGATTCGCGGCGCATTCCCCTGCAGACCGTGCTGACCAATGCGCTGGGCACCACCCATGTGCTGGAAAGCGCGCGCCTGTGCGCCATTCCACGGGTGGTCAACCTGAGCTCGGAATGCGCCTACGGGCACAACCAGCACCTGGGCGTGATCGACGAGTCCGCGCCGCTGAACCCGACCACGCCCTACGGCTGCACCAAGGTGTTCACCGAAAAGCTCGGGCAGGTCTACAGCGACCTCTATGGCGTCAGCGTCGTTTCCCTGCGCCCGGGCTGGATCTACGGCCCCGGCCAGTTCATGCAGTGCTACCTGAAGAGCCTGCTGCGCGCCGCCATCGACGGCGACGCGTTGCGCGATGATGGCGGCGATTACCGCTTGCAATACGTGCACGTCAGCGACGTTGCGGCCGCCTGCCTGCTGGCCGCCAGCGTCGACGACGCGCAACTGCGCCAACGGGTGTTCAACGTCACCGCCAGCGAACAGGAAGCCTATGCCGATGTAGCCGAGCGCGTGCGCCAGCTCTACCCGTCGGCGAGCATCGAGATCGCACCCGGCACGCTGGATGTCCTCGACGAGAACGCCCGTTTCGACATTGGTGCCGCCTGTGACCAGCTTGGCTACTGGCCTCGCTATACGCTTGGCGAAGGCCTCGTCAGCTACGCCCGTTGGCTGGAAAACCACCCCTACTGAGCAGGAGAACACTCATGAAAACCTTTCTGGTAACCGGTGCCGCCCATGGCATCGGTCGGGCCATTGCCTTGGCCCTGGCCGAGGCGGGCGACACGGCGATCCTCAATGACATCGGCGAGAGTGCCGCGTTGAGCGAACTGACGGCGCAACTCGATGCGCGTGGCGTTCACGTGCGCCTGGCGCTGGGCGATGTCTCGGACCCGCAGACCGCTGAGAGCGCTTTTGCCGACCTCGCCTCGCTGGACATCCTGGTCAACAATGCCGGCGTGCTCGACGAGTCACCGCTCACCGAGATGAGCTTCGAACAGTGGGACAGAATGCTGCGCGTACACCTCTACGGCGCCTTCCTGTTCAGCCGCTCGGCAGCCCGGTTGATGCGCGATCAGGGCCGCGGCGCCATCGTCAACATCGCCTCCGACCTCGGCCAGCTCGGCTGTGCCAACCTCTGCCACTATTCGGCGGCCAAGGGTGGCGTCATCGCCTTCACCAAGGCACTGGCGCGGGAGCTGGCGCCACATGGCGTGCGGGTCAACGCCGTGGCGCCCGGTGGCACGCTGACGCCGATGGTCGAACGCCTGGGCCCTGACTACATTCGCGAGGAAGCGGCGCGCTACCCGCTGCAACGTTTGGGTACTGCCGAGGAGATCGCCCATACTGTGGCCTTCCTGGCGTCCGACAAGGCCAGCTTCACCACGGGGCAGATCCTCGGGGTCAATGGCGGTGGCGTGATGAACGGCTGATGCCACTCGCCCCGCACCGACGCTGCCTGTATATCCACGCGGTTCTCGATGAGGGGCGGTCATGCTGGGTAATCTGAATGACGTAGACCTGCGCCTGTTGCGCATCTTCTGCAGCATCGTCGACGCCGGCGGTTTCACCGCCGCCCAGGTCCGCCTGAACACCAGCCTGCCGCGCCTGAGCGTGGCGGTGCGGGACCTGGAAATCCGCGTCGGCTATTCGTTGTGCAAACGCGGCAAGGCCGGCTTCCAGCTTACCGACGAAGGCCTGGCCACCTATGCCGCGGCGCAGGAGCTGTTCGCCGATATCGAACGCTTCCGGCAACGCACCGTGTCGCTCAACGGCAGCCTGCGCGAGCAGATCCAGATCGGCACCGTCGACAGCCTGGCGACGCTACCCAATGCTCCATTGCCAGAGGCCATCGCCAGCTTCCGCAAAAGCTCGGCGGCCACCGGCATTCAGCTGCATGTCATGCGCCCGGACGAACTGGAACAAGCCGTGCTCGAAGAGCGCCTGCACCTGGCCATCGGCGCCTTTCACCATCGCCTGTCCGGGCTGCATTACCGGCCCCTGTTCGAAGAAGAGCAGAACCTCTACTGCAGCGCTGAGCACCCGTTCTTCAGCCGCGCACAGGACAGCCTGACGATCGAGGAAATCGGCGCGGCGGACTATGTCGACCGTGGCTACGTGGCGGAGAACCGGCGGCCCTACGAACTGCGCTTCAGCAATGTCTTCAGCGCCTTCTCCATGGAAGCCATCGCCACCCTGGTGTTCTCCGGCACCTACATCGGCTACCTGCCGACCCACTACGCGACCGGCTGGGTCGAGCGTGGCCGCCTGCGCGCGATCATGCCCGAGCGCCTGTCCTACCGCTCCGCCTTCCACTGCATCACCCGCCAAGGCCAGGACATCCAGCCCGGCCTGGCCGGGTTTCTCGATGCGTTGCTGAATACGCAACTGGTCAGAGCTTCGCAGTAGGCGACTGGTTGGTGGTGCCGATCAGCGGTGAGATGCGACGTGTCTGGCCTTGGGCGCGGGATTTCGAAGCGTTTCAGATTAGGAATGACTGTCAGAGAGCGATGGGTGTGCCCAGCTTATGGCTGGCACCTGCCCGCCAATTGTCGATGGCTGTTTCAATTGCGGTTCGATCGGATAACTGATCGAGGACTATCGCCTTGGCGTAGCAGCGGTAGCCGGGCAGGTCGGTGTCATTCACTTCGCCGTCTTCTGGATAACCAATGCCACACCAGATTCTGTCGTACCAGTTGCAGGGGGCCGGTAGTGGCGTGTCACAGATCACCACTGAAAGCAGTAGGCTGCTTTGGGCGTCCTCGGGTGACTTGTTGAATGTGCCCAAGTGCTTATCGAAACCGGTATCGCTGCGCACCCAGGCACCAAACATCAGATCGCCAGCTATCTGGTTGTTCCAGGGAGCTTCCTGTTCTCCGGTTTTCAACCAGATGGCGGATAGGTCGTAGAACGGCAGGTAGCGCATGCCGCTGTTGTCGTACTTTTCCAGCCCGCGCAGGCCTTGTGAATAAGGATGGGCGTACTGCTGGTAATAATCCCTGGCGCCCAGACGATCGCGAATGAAACCCAGCAATTCGAACATGCGCTGCTGGTAATCGGCGAGCAGGCGATAGGCTTTGCGTACATCCAGCAGTGCGTCTTGCAAGGGCGTGGTCATCTCATGCTCCAGGCGCAGAAGGCGTTGGGATGGGCGTTGATATTTGATGGTCGCAGCTCTGTCAGCCAGCGCATTGGGTGAGTGCGTAGACCATGCCAGGCGTAGCACTTGGCGATATCGTCAAGCAGACGCTGGCAGCCCTGTGGGCTGTCCACAGTGATGTGTGCTTCCAGCACTTGATAGAGCTGTTGCCAGCTTCTGCATACCAGGGTGAAGCGCCTTGCACCGTCGGCAGGTAAAAGCGCCAGCAGCTCATCGAGCAGGCGCTGCTGACTGGTTTGGCTCATGTCATCCAGACCGCCGAGTGTCAGCAGGATGCAGTGCTCGCCTAAGGCGTTTGCGTTCCAGCCTGCGAGCAGTTCGTTGGCCAGTTGCCCGGCACTCTGCTGGCGTATGTGATCGTGGCGTTTGGCCTCTACCAGCACTTGGCACTGTACATCCTGCAGTAGCAGGTCAGGTTCGACGCGGGTGCCGTTGGGCAGATGCCACGATGGCCAATACTCGATTTCCTGCAGCGGCCCGAACGGCTGGCCGAGCAGGGCTGATAGCACCGCAGTCAGCAGCTCATCAGGCAAATAGGCCAGGCGCTCAAAAATACTGGCAGTCAGCACATCCTCGGCGCCCTCCGCCAGTTCCAGCGTGCTTTGCTGATTCTGCAAACCAGTGCCGCGTTTCTTCCCGGCTAATACGGCATTGAGCATGGCGACTCCTTCGCTCAGGTAAACGCCATGCGCTCACGCTTGGTTTGAAAGGGGGCTCAGTACCTGCACAGCAGATTAGATCGGAGGCACGAGCGGATAGGCGAAATCTGCCGCAGCTTAACCAAGAGTGCTGGCGTCTGGCCATTCTGCTTTCGGAGGTTTTGCTGCTGGGTTGGCTAGCCCTGGCGGCAAGTTTCCGCCGGCTACTGAGCGCGTCACGATGCCGGGTTGTTGGCATGCAACGCTATGCGCTACGAGGCAAGCGAAAGGACTTTCAGGATTTGAATAGATGTTGGCGGAGGCGCCAGCCCTTTGGAACCAAAGGGAGAGAAGATGGCGCACCAGGCGGGATTCGAACCCACGACCCCTGCCTTCGGAGGGCAGTACTCTATCCAGCTGAGCTACTGGTGCGTTGCGGGGCGCAATCATACGCATCCGCCGCGCGGGCGTCCATGCGCTGCACGCAGGCAATGATCGCTGGTGATCAGATTTCCTGCATGTCGAAATCGGCTTTGCTGACGCCGCAATCCGGGCAGAGCCAGTCGTCTGGGACCTCGTTCCAAGGTGTGCCGGCGGCGATGCCGTCGTCGGGCCAGCCCTGGGCTTCGTCGTAGATCAGCCCGCAGATCACGCAGATCCAGGTCTTCATGCCGGCACCTCACTTGCGCGCAGCGGGTGCAGGTGGCGGTCGAAGTCGGCCAGCGACGGTGCGGGCAGGGGTTGCTGTTCATCCAGGTTGAGCAGGTAGTCGCGGTATTGTTCGAGGATGTCCTCGCGCGCCTGCTGGCTGATGTAGGGCACGTGATAGGCGGGGAAGGGCGGCAGCACGCTGAACCCGGCGTAGGCCAGGGTGCCGCGCTGCAGGGGGCGCAGCATCGGTTCCCAGTCGCCATGCACGGCGGCTTCATCGGCGAACATGTGCGCCTGGCCGCCGAGGGTGAAGCTGAGCAGTGCGCGCTTGCCGGCCAGGCCGCCACGGTCATAGAAGCGCACGCCGCCGTAGCACACGCCGGAAACCAGTACGCGGTCGATCCAGCCCTTGAGGATGGCCGGCACCGAGCACCAGAACAGCGGGAAGTTGAAGATCACAAGGTCGGCCCGCAGCAGCTTGTCCAACTCGCCGGCGATGTCCGTGGCCAGCGCTTGCTGGCCGTGGGCATGGCGTTGTTCGAGGGCGTAGACCAGGTAGTCGGGGTTGCTGCGTTGCTGGAAGTCGGCGGCCGAGGCCACCGGGTTCCAGTTCATCGCATAGAGGTCGGAGACCTGCACGTGGTGCCCGCTCTGTTGCAGGGTGGCGATGGCGAGGTCTTTCATCGCGGTGCAGAAGGACTGCGCCTCGGGGTGGGCATGGACGATCAGGATGTTCATCGAGGTTTCCGGGAAAGGCCGGGGCCTGGACGGGCCCCGGATGGATCTGGATCAGGCGGTCTGGGCGGCTTCGCCAGCGGGCTTGGCCACCGGCTGCCAGCGGTTGGCGCGGGCGAAGGTGCCGAAGTCGTTGAAGCGCACGCCCATCTCGCGCATCACGGTGTGCGCCACCGGGGCGGTCATCTGGCGGATGTAGAAGGGCTCTTTGACCACGAAATGGTGGATGCCGTGGGTGCTGCCGAAGTTGAAGCAGAACGCCTGCAGCGGCAGCAGCCACCAGGGGTTGAGCACCTGGGTCTGCTGCACCACGTTGCCGTTCTCGATGTCGCCGTAGTAGTGCATGTTGGAGCTGATGAAGTGCAGGCAGAAGGTGCGGAGCACGTTCGGCCCCACCAGCACGACCACGGCGAAGTTGACGATGTTCATCACGCTCAGGGTGGTTGCGGACCAAGCGATTGGCGCGCCGCTGGCCGTGGCGATGAAGTCGACCAGGTGGAAGCCGAGGAACACGTACCAGGTACTCCAGTTGAGCAGGCCCAGCGGTGCGTAGCCCTTGAGGGTGCGGCTGACGATCATCTTCCTGTGCGCCCAGGTCTTGGCGCGCAGCAGGCGGATGAACGAGGACATCATGTTGTCGCCGACCATCAGCAGGCGCGCGAAGCCCCACGGCTCGCCGTTGGTGATGGCGCGCTCCTCGATGTCGGTCTCGGTGCCGGACACCTTGTGATGGTTGAGGTGCAGGTGGCGGCGGATCCACGGGTTGATCGTGCTCGGCCGCGCCATCCACACCAGCGCCATCATCAGGTTGTGCGGCACGCGCTGCTTGCGGAAGTACATCGAGTGGATCAGGTCGTGCTCCAGCTCGTGGGTCAGCGAGGCGAAGAAGGCGTTGGCCAGCAGGCACGCCCACCAGGCGATGACGCCGTCCAGGTAGAGCCAGGCCGAGCCGAGCATGCCGGCCAGGGCGAAGGTGAGGATGCCGGCGCCGATGGCATCCTGGTGCTTGAGGATCGGGTAGCGCTGGCGCAGTTCGTCGCCGCGGGCCATCACCACGCTGCGAATGTGGGCGGAACGCTGCTGGTGATTGTGCAGGGCATGGGTTGCAGGAGTCGGGGTCATACACGCATCCTCTTGTCCCACCGCCTGATCTGCGCCATGCGGGGCGCGAGGAACGGCAAGACTGTTGTTGTGATTCGACGAGGCTACTGTGCGCGCCTGCGCCGCCAGCCGCCCGACCGACTACGCCAACCTGTTGACCGAGAATGCCAACCTGCATGAGTGAACCGACTACCCTGGCCAGCTGGACCCGCGCCCTGCGCCGCCAGCTTGATGCCCTCGGCCTGGACAGCGCCGCGCTGTGCCGCGAGGCGGGCCTCGACCCGAGCCTGCTCGACGACCCCAACGCGCGTTACCCGCTGTCGGCCACCACCCGCCTGTGGCAACTGGCCGTGGCGGCCAGCGGCGATCCGGCGCTGGGTCTGAACACCTCGCGCCACGTCAGCCCGACCACCTTTCACGCGCTGGGCATGGCCATCGTCGCCAGCAGCAGCCTGCGCGAAGTGTTCGAGCGCATCGTGCGTTATCACCAGGTGGTCAGCGATGCGCTGGAGCTGGAGCTGCGCGACGTCGGTGATGTCTGCCAGTTTCACCTGCGCCTGCTGCCGGACGGCCACGCCCCGGCAGCGGAGGCCATCGACGCATTCGCCGCCATCTATGTGCGCACCTGCCGCAATCGCCTGGGCCGCGAGTACGCGCCGTTGTCCGTGCAATTGCGCCGCCCTGCGCCGGCCGATCCGCAACCCTGGTTCGATGTGTTCCGCGCACCGGTGCAGTTTGGCGCGGCCGAGGATGTGCTGGCGTTCGCCAGTGCCGACCTGGACCAGCCGCTGGACGATGCCAACCCGGAGCTGGCCGCGCACAACGAGGCCGTTCTGCAGAAGCGCCTCGACGCGCTGCAGCCGGATACCGTCAGCCGTCGCCTGCGCCGTGCGCTGGAGCAGTGTCTGCCCAACGGCGAGCCTTCCGCCGAGGTACTGGCTCACGGTCTGCACCTGAGCCTGCGCAGCCTGCAACGCCACCTCAGCGATGAAGGCTGTAGCTACGAACAGGTGCTGGCCGAGACCCGTCATGGGTTGGCGGTGCAATACTTGCGCGATGCCGCCTGTTCGATCAGCGAGATTGCCTACCTGCTCGGTTTTGCCGACAGCAGCAGCTTCAGCCGGGCGTTCAAACGCTGGAGTGGGCAGAGTCCCAGCCAGTACCGGGACAGCCTGGCGGACTGAACATCGCGCACCGATGCCATTCGGCAGATAAGCGTTCGTGATCTTGAACGCATGGGCGTATGTGCCCTCTACCGCTTTACCCGCTCGGCACCAAGCCCGCCAGGGTGCCGCTCGGGTTTACGGAAAATCGACCGGGCGACGCACGTGTCCCTCTTTTTAGGGATTTTTGTTGGTTTTATCGAACAAGCTATTGCCCTTTATGCAGGCGGGCTCTAGGATTCGTTTGAGATTTCACACACCCGCTCAGCCTGTTCTGGCTGACTGTTTTTCCCCACTGCCTGCCACCCTTTGTGGAACGCACCGGAGACTGCCATGCAATTGAAAGACGCCCAATTGTTCCGCCAGAAAGCCTATATCGATGGCGCCTGGCTGGATGCCGATAGCGGCCAGACCATCAAGGTCAACAACCCGGCCACTGGCGAGATCCTCGGCAGCGTGCCGAAGATGGGCGCAGCGGAAACCCGTCGTGCCATCGAGGCCGCCGACAAGGCGCTGCCGGCCTGGCGTGCACTGACCGCCAAGGAGCGCGCCAACAAGCTGCGCCGCTGGTACGAACTGATGATCGAGAACCAGGATGACCTCGGTCGCCTGATGACCCTCGAGCAAGGCAAGCCGCTGGCCGAAGCCAAGGGCGAAATCGCCTATGCCGCGTCCTTCATCGAATGGTTCGCCGAAGAAGCCAAGCGTATTTACGGCGACGTGATTCCGGGCCACCAGCCGGACAAGCGCCTGATCGTGATCAAGCAGCCGATCGGCGTGACCGCGGCCATCACCCCGTGGAACTTTCCGGCGGCGATGATCACCCGCAAAGCCGGCCCGGCACTGGCCGCAGGCTGCACCATGGTGCTCAAGCCCGCCTCGCAGACGCCGTATTCCGCCCTGGCACTGGCCGAGCTGGCCGAGCGTGCCGGCATCCCGAAAGGCGTGTTCAGCGTGGTCACCGGTAGCGCCGGCGACGTCGGTGGCGAGCTGACCAGCAACCCCATCGTGCGCAAGCTGAGCTTCACTGGCTCGACCGAAATCGGCCGCCAGCTGATGGCCGAGTGCGCCAAAGACATCAAGAAGGTCTCCCTGGAGCTGGGTGGCAACGCGCCGTTCATCGTGTTCGATGATGCCGACCTGGATGCCGCCGTCGAAGGCGCGCTGATCTCCAAGTACCGCAACAACGGCCAGACCTGCGTCTGCGCCAACCGCCTGTATGTACAGGACGGCGTGTACGACGCTTTCGTCGAGAAACTGAAAGTGGCCGTGGCCAAGCTGAAGATCGGCAATGGTCTGGAAGACGGCACCACCACCGGGCCGCTGATCGATGAAAAGGCCGTGGCCAAGGTGCAGGAGCACATCGCCGACGCAGTGAGCAAAGGCGCCAAGGTGGTATTCGGCGGCAAGCCGCACAGCCTGGGTGGCAGCTTCTTCGAGCCGACCATTCTGGTCGATGTACCGAAGAATGCCGCCGTGGCCAAGGAAGAAACCTTCGGCCCGCTGGCGCCGCTGTTCCGCTTCAAGGACGAGGCCGAAGTCATCGCCCTGTCCAACGACACCGAATTCGGCCTGGCCTCGTACTTCTATGCCCGTGACCTGGGTCGTGTGTTCCGCGTGGCGGAAGCCCTGGAGTACGGCATGGTCGGGGTGAACACCGGGCTGATCTCCAACGAAGTGGCGCCGTTCGGCGGCATCAAGGCCTCCGGCCTGGGCCGCGAAGGCTCCAAGTACGGCATCGAGGATTACCTCGAAATCAAATACCTCTGCCTTGGGGTATAAGGGTTTCGACCTCCGGGGCGTCGGCCATACGGTGTTGGCTCCGAGGCTCTTGAGTAGGGATTGTTGACGCTTCGATATGTATGGCTGGGTTGAGGCGGTTGCGGAGACTGCAGTTGGTGGGCTGAAGCCCACCCTACAAATCCGCATCCGGCGTAGGGTGGGCTTCAGCCCACCACTCAGTGCGTCATAAAACGCAAAGGCTGAACGTCCGTAATTGCCTCAAAGATTCCTGTTTGAAGGGTTGGATTGAACATGTATTTCCATCCGACCCAATGCGTTAAGGCGAGACGTCAACAGCGCCCCAGGTGCTTTGGCTGGCTCTAAGAAGTGATTGAAGTATCCCGGGTGAAAACCAACGAGCCGGTCCACCCGGGCCTGTAGCACCGTAGTAAAGAACCTGAGCAACCGGCAGGGCGTGGCAGTCGATCATCGTATGCTGCGCGCGCCTTTCCCCGGTTGCGTTCATCCTTGAGCTGCGCCGCCCGATGAGCGGTGAATGAGGACCTGCACCATGAGCAAGACCAACGAATCCCTGATGCAACGCCGTACCGCTGCCGTGCCGCGCGGCGTTGGCCAGATCCACCCGATCTTCGCCGAGCGCGCCGAGAACGCCACCGTGTGGGACGTCGAAGGCCGTGAGTTCATCGACTTCGCTGGCGGCATCGCCGTACTCAATACCGGCCACCTGCATCCGAAAGTGGTAGCCGCCGTGCAGGAGCAGTTGACCAAGCTGTCGCATACCTGCTTCCAGGTGCTGGCTTACGAGCCGTACGTTGAACTGTGCGAAGAAATCGCCAAGCGCGTACCGGGCGATTTCGCCAAGAAAACCCTGCTGGTCACCTCCGGCTCCGAAGCGGTCGAGAACGCCGTGAAGATCGCCCGCGCCGCCACTGGCCGCGCCGGTGTGATCGCCTTCACCGGTGCCTACCACGGCCGTACCATGATGACCCTGAGCCTGACCGGCAAGGTCGTGCCGTACTCCGCCGGCATGGGCCTGATGCCTGCCGGTGTGTACCGTGCGCAGTCGCCGTGCGAGTTGCATGGGGTGAGCGAAGACGAGTCCATCGCCAGCATCGAGCGCATCTTCAAGAACGACGCCCAGCCGCGCGATATCGCCGCGATCATCATCGAGCCGGTACAGGGTGAGGGTGGCTTCTACACCAACTCCCCAGCCTTCATGAAGCGTCTGCGCGCCCTGTGCGACGAGCACGGCATCCTGCTGATCGCCGATGAAGTGCAGACCGGTGCCGGTCGTACCGGTACCTTCTTCGCCACCGAGCAGTTGGGCATCGTCCCGGACCTGACCACCTTCGCCAAATCGGTCGGCGGTGGCTTCCCGATCTCCGGCGTCAGCGGCAAGGCGGAAATCATGGACGCCATCGCTCCCGGCGGCCTGGGCGGCACCTATGCCGGTAGCCCGATTGCCTGTGCCGCGGCCCTGGCCGTGCTCAAGGTGTTCGACGAAGAGAACCTGCTGCAGCGTTCGCAAGCGTTGGGCGAGAAGCTCAAGGCTGGCCTGCGTGACATCGCTGCCAAGCACAAGGTGATCGGCGATGTGCGTGGCCTGGGTTCGATGATCGCCATCGAGCTGTTCGAGGGCGGCGACGTGCACAAGCCGGCGGCCGAGCTGGTCGGCAAGATCGTCGCGCGCGCCCGTGAGAAGGGCCTGATCCTGCTGTCGTGCGGCACCTACTACAACGTCATCCGCTTCCTGATGCCGGTGACCATTCCCGATGCGCAACTCGACAAGGGCCTGGCCATTGTCGCCGAGTGCTTTGACGAACTGGCCTGATATCGGCGCCATTCGCTCGCTGTGAAAAGGACCCGCTTCGGCGGGTCTTTTTATAGGCGGAGAAATGTCAGGTGAGTGCGGTGGCCGATTCTTGACTAGGCTGCAGATGGGCGACGGAATCGCCCGGCCTGGACAGGGCTCCACTGGGTGATGGTGAGGTGTGTATGGCAGTCCCTCGGGTAATCATCGGGGAGGCAGATCGTTGGACGGCCGAGCTGCTCGGCCAACTGGTTCGCAGTGTGCGTGGTGATGCCGAAATCGTGACCGTGCATGACGGCCATGCCGTGCTCGAACAATGGCGTCGCCAACCGGCACAGTTGCTGATCGCCGATTTTGGCCTGCCGGGCGTGGGTGGTCTGGACGTGTTGCGCGAGGTACGCCGCCAGCGTGAGCAGCCGCCGCTGCCCTTCTTCCTCATCACGGAAAAGGTCGATGCTGCCAGCGTCAAGGCGGCCGTGGCACTGACTCCCACCGCCTATCTGGCCAAGCCTTTCGATGCTGAAGACATGCTGCGCCGTTTGCGTGCGGTGCTGCTCAAGCCAGGCGATGACCCGGTTTCGCCGCTGCCCGAGGCAGAGCTACACCAAAGTCTCGATGAGTTTTTGCAGGGGCGCCGAGAGTCAGCCGCGGGCGCGCCGGTATTGGCCACCGTGCAATCCACGCTGAGCCAGTTGCACGACACGCAGACATTGGACATCGAGGTGCTGGCGGCGCAGTTTCGCCCAGACCCGCAGCTCACTGCGCAACTGATTGCCGCTGCCAACAGCGCGGCGCTGCACGTGGGCAGCCCCTGTCAGACATTGCCTCAAGCGTTACAGCGGCTGGGCACCAAGCACAGCCTCAACCTTGCACTCGGGGTGACCTTGCAGCGCGGTGTGAGCCTGCAGGATGAGTTGCTGGTCGAGCAGGCGCAGGCGCTGTGGCAAACCTCACAGCGCCTCGCCGAGTTGGCGCGCTGGCTGGCGGTGCGTATCGACGTGGATGCCGAGCGCTGTTTCACCGCCGGCCTGCTGCATCGCCTGGGTGACCTGGCGTTGTTGCGCACCCTGCAAGACTGGTGTGACGGTGGTGGTGTGCTGGAGGAAGAAACGGTCGCGCGAAGCCTGGCGCAATACGCCGCGCCCTATGGTTCGGCGCTGCGTACGCGTTGGCGATTGCCGCTGGAGCTGCGAGAACTGATTGCCGCCGCCTACCAGCTCGGCAGCGGGGTGTTCTCCCGTGAGGCGCTGGTGGTCAACCTGGCGGCCGAGGCTGCCCGATCGAGTGATGAACAGCCTTTTGCCGGCCTGCTGGAGCACAAGGCCGCACGCATGCTGCGGCTGGATGCGGCCCTGTTGCTGTAGCTGATCGTCAGGCGTTCAAGGCTTCGCGAACGAAGTCCAGGCGGTCCTGGCCGAAGAACATCTGGTCACCCACGAACATGATCGGCGCACCGAAGGCGCCGCGTTTGATGGCTTCCTCGGTGGTGGCCTTGAGTGCGTCCTTGATTTCCTGTTCACCGGTCAATGCCAGCAGGGCTTGCGGGTCGAAACCACCTGCGGCCAGGACCTTGCCCAGTACAGCCAGGTCGCCGAGGTTCTGTGCATCGACCCACATGGCCTGGAAGATCGTCTTCACATAGTTGTCAAAGCGTTCCGGCTGGCGCAGTTGCACGGCTACGGCACCGCGCATCAGCCCGAGGGTGTTGATCGGGAAATGCGGGTTGAACGCCATGGGCACGCCATAGCGTTTGGCAAAACGCTGCAGGTCGAGCATCACATGCTTGCCCTTGGCTGGAACCTCAATCGGCGAGGCATTGCCGGTGGCCTGGAACACGCCGCCCAGCAACATGGGCCGGTAGATCAGTTCCGCACCTGCTTCGGCGCAGATACGCGGCAGCTGGGTCCAGGCCAGGTAGGTGGTGGGGCTGCCAAAGTCGAAGAAGAATTCGACGGATTTGCTCATGGGAATCTCGCTTTTATTTTAGTAGAGAGAGGCGACGTCACGGCTGAGCGCGCGTCGCCCGCCAGCGCTGCACGGGCGTGGTGCAACCGGGCGGTATGGCTTACCAGCGTTCGATCCAGGGACGCAGATCCAGTTCAAAGGTCCACGCATCCCGAGGCTGGCTGTGCAGGTACCAGTAGCTGTCGGCGATATGGTCGGGGTTGAGAATGCCGTCCTGGTCTTTCAAGGCATAGCGTTCGGGGAAGTTCTCCCTGATGAAATCGGTGTCGATGGCGCCGTCCACCACTACGTGGGCAACGTGGATATTCAACGGTCCCAGCTCGCGCGCCATGCTTTGCGCCAGCGCCCGAATGCCATGTTTGGCCCCGGCGAATGCGGCGAAGTTGGCTGCCCCGCGCAGGCCGGCGGTGGCGCCGGTGAACAGGATGGTGCCGCGCTTGCGGGTGACCATGCGCCGCGCCACGGCCTGGCCAGTAAGGAAACCGGAGAAACAGGCCATTTCCCAGATCTTGAAGTATTTGCGTGCGGTTTCTTCGAGGATGCTGCACGGTACGTTGGCGCCGATGTTGAAGACGAACGCCTCGATGGGGCCGATCTCGGTTTCGATCTGCTCGACCAGCGCGGCGACATCCTCCTCCTTGCGCGCATCGGAGGCGAAGCCATGAGCCTCGCCGCCTTCGGCGCGAATCGCATCCACCAGCGGTTGCAGTTTGTCGGCGCTGCGTCGGGTGACGCAGGCGATATAGCCTTCGCGGGCGAAGCGTTTGGCAATGGCACCACCGGTGGCGTCGCCGGCGCCGATGACCAGCACTACCTTCTTGTCGTTACTCTGCGTGCTCATGCTGTGATCCTTTACTTAACGGTCGTTAACTAAGCGGACGTTATGCTACGATGCGGCCGTACGTCAAGCAGGTGTAGCAGCGGAGGGCAGCATGCGCTATTCGACCAGTCACAAGGCACAGACCCGGGAAAATCTGCTGAAGAGCAGCGGTGCCATCGCCAAGCAGGGTGGTTTTGCCGTGACGGGTGTGGATGGTCTGATGAAAGCCATCGGCCTGACCGGCGGCGCGTTCTACAGCCATTTCCCCTCGAAGAACGATCTGTTCAGCGCCATCGTCGAGCGGGAGTTGAGCCACAGCCTGCGCCTGCTCAGCGATGCCGATGGCGGCAGCCGCGACAAGTTGCAACGGTGCCTGGACCTGTATCTGGACATGGCCCATGTGCAGCAACCGGGAAGCGGATGCGCGCTGCCGACACTGGGTGCGGAAATCGCCCGCGCCGATCTGTCCGTGCGCGAGCAGGCCGAACACTGGCTCGTACAACTGCAGCAGGCCTGGGCCGAGGTGCTGGAAAGCCCGACACTGGCCTGGGCGATCATCAGCCAGTGCGTCGGCGCCTTGCTGGTGGCGCGCATGCTGGCCAGCCCCGAGCGCCAGCAGGAGGTGCTGGGCTCCAGCCGTGCGCTGTTGGCGACCGTCGTACCGTAAATGCCTTGTGACCCATCACCGGTAAAAATCGGCCGTTGCGACTAAAGCACTAGAGTTGTCGCTATCGTCGGCGAAGTCAGGCAAAGCCTGCGCTTGCGTGCCGGTAACCGCCTCAGTAAGCCCGATGCCAGGGCGCTACTGGCCGTTTTGCCACTCGCCTAACGACCGTCGGCAGGGGTAATCTGACAGATCGTTCAACATCCCCTGACGGGTAAACCGCCGTAGGCCAGTTCGTGGCCCGGCTGTGTTCTCGCTTGTGTCCCTGAGGTTTGCATGACTGCTCCGGCAGCCGCCCCGGAAGTTCTGATTGCTGAAGCCAATCCCTGGACAGCTGATCTGCTTGCGCAACTGGTGCTCGACGTTCGACGTGATGCCGTGGTGATCAAGGTCGCCGATGGTCACGCTGCGCTGGCGCGTTGCCGCAAGAAACTCCCGGACCTGGTGATTGCCGATGGCGAGCTGGAGGGGCTCGATGGCGTCGAGTTGCTGCGCCATATTCGCCGTCAGCCCCGCACGCCGGCGCTGCCGTTCATCCTGATCAGCCGCCGCACTGATACCCGCAGTGTGCGCGCGGCCATGCCGCTGGCACCGACGGCGTACCTGGTCAAACCGTTCAACGCGGAAATCCTTCGCCAGCGTTTGCAGGGGCTGCTGCAAGGCGAGGGGCAAAGCCCGCCAGCACCTGAGCCCAGCCTGCCGACCAAGAGCCTGGATCAGTACCTCGACAGTGTGCGTGAGGCCGGCCAGGGTGCGCCCTTGCTGGGTGATGTGCGTGCCGCCGTTGCGAGCCGGCTGCAGGCCAACGAGCAGGACCTGGGCCTGCTCGAAAAACAGTTCATCAGAGACCCACAGATCACCGCGCGCCTGATCGCAGCGGCCAACAGCGCTGCCGAGCATGTGGGGCAGCCCTGCCTCACGGTGGCCCAGGCGTTGCAGCGTCTCGGTGTGGGGCGCTGCCTGAATCTGGTGCTGGGCATGGCAGTGCAGCGTAATGCGCGCCTGCAGGACAAGCGCCTGGCGGACCTCGCCATCGAGGTTGGCAACAGGGCCATGCGCACAGGTTCACTGGCCGGCTGGCTGGGGCGGCGACTGGGAGTGGATGCCGAGCTGTGCTTCACCGCTGGCCTGCTGCACAACATCGGTGACCTAGCCGTGCTGCGCAGCTTGCAGGATTGGCAGGATGCCGGTGGCGCGCTAAGCGACGAGCAGATCGATACCGCCTTGCGCCAACGCGCGGCCAACTTCGGCTCGGCGCTACGCATTCGCTGGCGTCTGCCTTTTGAGCTGCGCTCAGTGATTGCGGCGTTCTATGCCCTGGGCAGTGGCGTGTTCTCGCGCGAGGCGCTGGTACTCAACCTGGCTGCCGAAGTGTTGCGCCTGCCGGCCAATGAGGCGGTCTCGCGAATCAGTGAGTGTCGCGCGGCCCGCATGTTGCGGCTACCACCGGATATCCTTGAGCAGATACCGAGCAATCTGCTCAGCCCGGTTCGGGCTGACGCTTCGCCGTAGCACGGCTGGTTCGAGGCAGTTGTGGACGCTGCAACTGGTGGGCTAAAGCCCACCCTACAAATTCTGCACCCTGCGTAGGGTGGGCTTCAGCCCACCAATCGGCGCGTCATGAAACGCAAAGGTCGAATGTCCACAACTGCCTCAATGTGGCCCGTTCGAGGGCAGGACTGGAAATAGATTTCCATATGACTCGATGAGTTAAAGCGAGATTCACACCACTCCTAGGCATCGACTCGGGCCATTTCGCGCAGGCGCGCCAGATCGAGGATCTCGATCTCGCCATAGGTCAGGCTCAGCACGCCGCGGGCTTCGAGTTCCTTGAGAATCTGGTTGGTGGTCTGGCGGGATAGGGCCAGCATCAGCGCCAACTGTTCCTGGGCGAGGTGGATCACCTGGCGCGGATGGGTTTCGCCATAGCCCTCGGCGATCAGCAGCAGGCGGCGGGCCAGGCGGGGGGCAGCGGGCAACAGGCTCATGTCTTCGAGGGCGATGAACGCCAGGCGCAGCTTCTGGCTCATCAGCAGGGCGAAATCGCGCCAGTAGGTCGGCTCGTGTTCCAGCAGGGTGTTCAGGCCGGCTTGCGGCACATGGAGCAGTTGGGTCGCGCCTTCGGCGAAGGCGTCGTGGGTACGGGGCTGGCCGTCGAACAGGGAGATCTCGCCGAACCAATAGGGTGGCTCGACCAGCGTCAGCAAGGCCTCCTTGCCGTCACGGTCCACTGCGCCGATACGAATGGCGCCGTGCAACACGGCATACAGACCACACGGCGGTGAGCCGCGGCTGAACAGGCATTGGCCTGCGCTCAGGTTGCGCAGGCTGGCGCTGTGCAGCAGGCTATCCTGCAAGGCAGTAGGAAGGTGGCTGAACCAGTGTCCCTGCAGCAGGTGCTGGCGCCAGGCATGATGATCGGGCATCGCGTCTCCGGTTTGTCGGCTAGCTGACAGAGGTGGCGGGCCGTGCGGAGTCATTATCTGCCAACCTGCCTGTGTGCATCCAATAAGGAGTAGTCCGATGAAGTCCCTTGTCGATCACCTCGGTCAATATGCGGAATACCACCGCGACCGGCGCAATATTTTCAGTCACTTCATTGGCATCCCGATGATCGTCGTGGCGGTGGCTGTGCTGTTGTCGCGCCCGGGGTTCGAGGTGGTGGGTGTGCATGCGTCGCCGGCCCTGCTGGTCGCGCTGGCCGCGGGTATCTTCTACCTGCGCCTGGACCTGCGCTTCGGTGTGCTGATGGCCGTGTTGCTGGCGTTGAGCCTGTGGGCCGGTGCCAGTCTGGCGCAGCAGAGCACGCTGGTGTGGTTGGCGGGCGGACTCGGCTTGTTCGTGGTGGGCTGGATCATTCAGTTCATCGGGCATTTCTACGAAGGGCGCAAGCCGGCGTTTGTCGACGACGTGATGGGCCTGGTGGTCGGTCCGCTGTTCGTGGTCGCGGAGCTGGCCTTTCTCTGTGGCCTGCGCGATGAAGTCCGGCATGCGGTGGAAGAGCGCGCCGGCCCCACCTGTATCCGCCAGCCGAAAGCCCTGGCCTGACGCTGCGTAGCCCGTTTCCCGACGCCCGCCAGGTGCAAACCTGGCGGGCTTTTTCATGCCCGGCTGTCGAGCGGGATGACGGTCAGTGCTGGCTCTGTCGTAGACATCGCCACGCCGCTTGCCGTGTTGAATAGAACGATGGGGATTTGGCAGGAGGCCGGCACATATCCAGACGCGACGAAGTTTGGGCCGTCAGCCGGGCCAGGCCCGGCTGTTCACTTCAGGCTTACTTCTTCGCTACCGAGCTCAGGCTGATCCACTGGTCGCTCAGCGAGCGGGCGTGACGGTCGACCGTGGTCGGGGCGAAGGCCCGGCCGGAGGCGCTGGCCAGGTTGTTGCTCTGGCTGTTCATGTCGAGCAGCGCTGCGCGCAGGAAATTCCAGCGCGTCTTCAGCTTGGCGATGCCGGCGTTGTCCTTGTCGTTGAGGTTCTTCATTTCCTCGTCGATGGACGGCACCAGGCGGCGCTCATCCTGGCCGACATAGTTGTCCGGCTGCTCGCGGGCAATTTCGAACGTGCCGATATAGGAGCGGCTGAGGTATTGCACGGCCAGGTATTCGACCTTGGCGGGCAGCTCGCCTTCCGGTTTGGCATCGGGTACGGCCCGGGCCACGGTCAGCAGGGCGCGCAGGGCATGGGCCAATTCTTCCGGGTAGCGCCATGGCACGGCGTCTTCTTTGGGGCCAAAGGAAACACCCAGGCGTAACTGGGTAACAAGTTTCGTGGTCAGGCCGGGGATTTCCGAGCTACTGCTGATGGCGTTTTGAGCAGCGCCTTCCAGATCGGCGATATCTTTATCCAGGCGCTTGAGATGGGCTTCCTGGAAGCCCTCACCACGCAGCAACAGCAGGCTGCCCGTGGCGCGGCTGGCGTAGACCTGGACTTGTTCAGCGGCTGTCATGGGTGCAGCCATGACCAGTTGCGAGAAGCTTGCGACCAGCCCCATAAAAACAATTAATAATTTACTAATCAAAGGGTTACGGTTCATGCCGTGGTACTCCTTATTATTCTTGTGAACCGCGGAATCTTCGGCAGAAGAGCAGCTGCCGCGCAGTGTCAACAGCCTACTGCGGCTGGAGTAGCAAAGGATGAGCCAAAAGAGTGATTTGCATCGCAAATGCGTAACTGCAGAGCCCTTGCGGCTCTGCATGTGCTACGTGCCCTGACGGTGTTCGCGGTGGGCGTGAACACCGGGCTTGGAAAGGATCAGGCGGGGCTGTGCGCTTGCCAGACCTTGGGCTTGAAGTAGAGCACTTCACCGCGAGCCAAACCGGTGAGGCTGTCGTGATCCTTGACCACTTCGGCTTCGATCAGCTCGTCCTGGCCGTCGACCTTGAGCGTGACCCGGGTGATCGCACCCAGCGGGCGGATGTCGCGGACTTCCGCTGCGCGATGCTCGTCCACGGCCTGGCGCGACAGCGAGACTTCGTGCGGACGGAACAGCAGGTGTTGGTCTTCACCGATGTGCAGGCGGTTGGAGTCGCCGAGGAAGTGGTAGACGAAGTCGCTGGCCGGGTTCTCGTAGACCTCGCCCGGTGCGCCGATCTGCTCGATCACGCCCTTGTTCATCACCACGATGCGGTCGGCCACTTCCATGGCTTCTTCCTGGTCGTGGGTAACGAATACGCTGGTCAGATGCACTTCTTCGTGCAGACGGGCCAGCCAGCGGCGCAGCTCCTTGCGCACCTTGGCGTCGAGGGCGCCGAAGGGTTCGTCGAGCAGCAGCACCTTGGGTTTCACCGCCAGGGCGCGGGCCAGGGCGATACGCTGGCGCTGACCACCGGAGAGCTGCTCCGGGTAGCGATCGGACAGCCAGTCGAGCTGGACCATGCCGAGCAGCTCATGCACCTGCTTGGCGACTTCCGCCTCGCTCGGCCGCTCGTTCTTCGGCTTCATGCGCAGGCCGAAGGCGACGTTGTCGAACACGGTCATGTGACGGAACAGGGCGTAGTGCTGGAACACGAAGCCGACGTTGCGATCACGCACATCGTGCTGCGACACGTCTTCACCGTGGAACACGATGCTGCCGTTATCCGGGGTTTCCAGGCCGGCGATGATGCGCAGCAGGCTGGTCTTGCCGCAGCCGGACGGGCCGAGTAGGGCAACCAGCTCACCGCTCTGGATATCCAGGTTGATGTCGTTCAGGGCACGGAAGGCGCCGAAGTTCTTGGTGACGTTGCGGATTTCGATGCTCATTTACTCGTCCTCAGCCTGGTGGCGTAGGCGGTTGATACGGGACTCGCTCCACTGCTTGAGCAGCAGAATGATCAGGGCCAGGGCCAGCAACAGGCTGGCGACGCTGAACGCGGCGACGTGGTTGTATTCGTTGTAGAGGATCTCGACGTGCAGCGGCAGGGTATTGGTGAATCCGCGGATATGCCCGGAGACCACCGACACGGCGCCGAACTCGCCCATGGCCCGTGCGGTACACAGCACCACGCCATAGATCAGGCCCCATTTGATGTTCGGCAGGGTGATGTACCAGAACATCTGCCAGCCATTGGCACCGAGCAGGCGCGCGGCTTCTTCTTCCTGGGTGCCCTGTTCCTGCATCAGCGGGATCAGCTCACGGGCGACGAAGGGCACGGTGACGAAGATGGTCGCCAGCACGATACCCGGCAGGGCGAAGATGATCTGGATGTCATGGTCCTGCAGCCAGGTGCCGAAGAAGCCCTGGGCACCGAACAGCAGCACGTAGATCAGACCGGCGATGACTGGCGAGACCGAGAACGGCAGGTCGATCAGGGTCACCAGGATGCTCTTGCCACGGAACTCGTACTTGCTCACGCACCAGGCTGCGGCGACGCCGAACAGCAGGTTGAGCGGTACCGAGATGCCCACTGCGAGCAGGGTCAGCTTGAGCGCCGAGATGGCGTCCGGTTCGATCAGGGCGGCGAAGAACGTGCCGAGACCGAGCTTCAGGGCCTGGCTCAGTACCACCACCAGTGGCAGCAGCAGGAACAGGATGAAGGCCAGCCAGCCGCCGATGATCAGGGCGATACGGCCCCCGGCATTGCCGCGACGGGCAGCATTGGCAGCGGAGGCTGCGCTGATGGTTGAAGATGACATGGCAGCCTCCTTATGGTTTTTCGATGCGGCGCTGCAACAAGTTGATCAGCAGCAGCAGGACAAAGGAGACCACCAGCATCAGCACGCCGATGGCGGTGGCGCCGTGGTAGTCGTATTGGTCGAGTTTGACCATGATCAACAACGGCAGGATCTCGGTCTTCATCGGCATGTTGCCGGCGATGAAGATCACCGAACCGTACTCGCCAACACCGCGGGCGAAGGCCAGGGCGAAACCGGTCAGCCAGGCGGGCAGCAGGGCTGGCACGAGGATGTGACGGAATACCTGGAAGGGCTTGGCACCAAGGCAGGCGGCGGCCTCTTCGACTTCACGCGGGATGTCAGCCAGGACCGGCTGCACGGTGCGCACGACGAAGGGCAGGGTGACGAAAGTCAGCGCCAGGGTGATACCCAGTGGTGTGTAGGCGATCTTGAAACCGAGCCAGGTGGCGAACTGACCGACCATGCCGGATGGTGCATAGAGCGCGGTCAGGGCAATACCGGCAACGGCGGTAGGCAGGGCGAACGGCAGGTCGATCATCGCGTCGATGATCTTGCGCCCGGGGAAGGTATAACGCACCAGCACCCAGGCCAGCAGGGTACCGATAAGGCCGTTGACCACTGCAGCTGCCAGGGCGGTGGAGAAGCTGAGTTTCAGGGCGGCCAGCACACGCGGTGCCGAAATGATGGTCCAGAACTGATCCCAGGTGAGCTGGGCGGCATGCACGAACATGGCACCCAGGGGAATCAGCACCAGCAGGCTGAGGTACACCAGGGTGTAACCCAGCGTCAGCCCGAAGCCGGGTATGACGGGGGAAATGCGGCGTGACATAAGGTCCTCGCAGAATTCTCGACCCGGCTCCATGCCGGGGGTGTACGGACCGGAGCCCTTGCCCCGAACCGATTCGCGATTATCCGACACTCCGTGTGGTAAGCGTGAATCGATTGCCGGGCAGGGCCGGATGTGGGGTGGCGGTGGGTATGCCGTTCACCCCGGATTCTTTCCCATCGGGAAAGAGGTGGAGCGTTTTACTGTGCTTGGTAGATTTTGTCGAATACGCCGCCGTCATTGAAGAACTTCGGCTGGGCGGATTTCCAGCCACCGAAGTCCTTGTCGATGGTGACCAGCTTGAGCGAAGGGAACTGCTTGGCGAACTCGGCAGCGATCTTCTCGTTGCGCGGGCGGTAGAAGTTCTTCGCGGCGATGCGCTGGCCTTCGTCGCTGTACAGGTAGTTGAGGTAGGCGGTGGCGACTTCACGAGTCCCTTTGCGATCAACGTTCTTGTCGACCACGGCTACCGGCGGCTCGGCGAGGATGGACAGCGACGGTGCGACGATTTCGAACTGGTCGCCACCTTGTTCCTTCAGCGCCAGGAAGGCTTCGTTTTCCCAGGCCAGCAGCACGTCGCCAATGTTGTTGTTGACGAAAGTGATGGTCGAGCCACGGGCGCCGGTGTCGAGCACAGGAACCTGCTTGAACAGCTTCTGTACGTATTCCTGAGCTTTCTCTTCGCTGCCGTACTTCTGCTCGCCATAGGCCCAGGCGGCGAGGAAGTTCCAGCGTGCGCCGCCGGAGGTTTTCGGGTTCGGCGTGATCACTTCGACGCCCGGCTTGATCAGGTCATCCCAATCCTTGATGCCCTTGGGGTTGCCCTTGCGCACCAGGAACACGATGGTCGAGGTGTACGGTGTGCTGGATTCCGGCAAGCGGGTCTGCCAGTCCTCGGGCAGCAGTTTGCCGAGGTTGTACAGCTCGTCGATATCACCGGCCAGGGCCAGGGTGACCACGTCGGCGCGCAGGCCATCGATCACGGCACGGGCCTGTTTGCCCGAACCACCGTGGGACTGCTGAATGGTGATGGCTTCGTGGCCTTCGGCCTGCCAGTGCTTGTTGAATGCAGCGTTGAATTCCTGGTACAGCTCACGCGTCGGGTCGTATGACACGTTGAGCAGTTGGGTCGCGGCGGCGGCTGGGCCGGCGATCAGGGCGCTGGCCAGTGCGGCCAGGGCAAAACGGCGAATGGACATGGTGTGGCTCCTTGAAATGTCGGTCTTGTTCAGTGTGTGCAGGGGGCGGATTTTTTCGATCAGCTGCGCATTCGACGGCGACAACCGCGGGACATCGTGTTCGCTGTAACGCGTGCATTCATGACTGGCGCTCCGGTGACGGCTGCTTCAGCCCTGTTTCGGGTTCGACGCTTGCAGGCGGAATTTTTCCTTGCGTTCGATCTGTACAACCTGAGCGTTGTGCACGGTGATCTCGACCGAACCGAATCGC
The DNA here is from genome assembly GCF_965111915.1 of Pseudomonas sp. Marseille-Q8238. Lineage (NCBI taxonomy): Bacteria > Pseudomonadati > Pseudomonadota > Gammaproteobacteria > Pseudomonadales > Pseudomonadaceae > Pseudomonas > Pseudomonas sp. Marseille-Q8238. Next base: position 201,475 of record NZ_CBCOPI010000001.1, read on the forward strand.
AGGTTCTGCAGGGCGGACTGGATTTCGCGCAGGATGCTGGCTTCGTCCTGGCCTTCGACGCTTCTGAGGGTGGCACTCATGACTCTGCTCCTATGGAAAGTTGCCCTTGCCGGTCAGGGGCCTTGGGCGTGGAGCGGATAGTAGGGGGAGGAATATTATTCTTAAAAAGAATATTTATTCATTTTCATATTCTTTTTTGGCTTAAGTGTTGGTGAAGCCGCTCCTGGCTGGCCAATTGCCTGGTATAGGGCGCAATGCAACTTGCGCCGGGGCTTGCGAGTCATAGCTGTAGTCGGGCCACGCGCGCCTCCCGGTGGCGTGTCCCCGCCCCGCCTCAAACCACTCGTCACGTCAGTTCTCAAGGTCATCGCCGTCTGCCTGCGGGGGGCATAGTCTGTGGCTTGAGAGCGTCGAGGTATCGCCATGGAAGAACACGATCTAGCGCCCAGCGAACTGGAAACCCTGACCCTGGAGTTGCTGCACTGTCGTGGTGAGGTCGAGCGGCTGCATGAACGCGAGCAACTGGTCAGCAGCCTGCTGGGCAGCGTCAATGCGGTGCTCTGGGCGTTCGATTGGCAGCAGCGCAAGATCGTCTATGTCAGCCCTGCTTACGAAAGCATCTTCGGGCGTTCTGCCGCACTGTTGATGGGGGACTATAACGAGTGGCTCAACAGCATCTATCCGGATGACATGGAGTTTGCCGCGCAGAGCATGGCGCAGGTGCTGGTGACCGGTTCGGTGGAGCAGCGTGAGTACCGCATCATTCGCGGGGATGGCCAATTGCGCTGGCTGAGCGACAAATGCTTCGTCAGCCCGCGCAACACGCCAGGCGGCCAACCGCTGGTGGTGGGCATTGCCGAGGACATCACCGAGAAGAAGACGCTGCAGGGTGAATTGCATCGGTTGGCGACAACCGACGTACTGACCGGCGTGAGCAACCGCCGGCACTTCTTCGAGATCGCCCAGCTCGACTTCGAACAAGCGCGCCGTGAGGATCTGCCCCTGACTTTCCTGCTGCTGGATGTCGACGACTTCAAGAAGATCAACGACCGTCACGGGCATCAGATCGGCGACCGCGTGCTGCAGCGCCTCGCCCATTGCGGGACCTATGTCATGCGCCGTGATGACCTGTTCGGGCGAATCGGTGGTGAGGAATTCGCTGCCATTTTCCCCGGCTGTGACATCCCGCAGGCGCGTCTGGTGGCTGAGCGATTACAGCGTGAAGTGCAGCGGCTGAGCTTCCCGGGTGACCCCGAACCGTTCGGTGTCACTATCAGTCAGGGCCTGGCCAGCCTGGGGCCGAACGAAGACCTGGAGGACCTCTATGCACGGGCTGATGAGGCCATGTATCAGGCCAAGCGCGGCGGCAAGAATTGCATTGTGGTCGGCTGAGACCGTGCTTTTCGGCATAGATTCAGCGACATAGATAATCTTTTTTGGAATAAATAAATAATTTCTTATTCCTTAACAGGTATAAATACTGCCTCTAGACTTGCCTGCATATTCGTTCGAGGAGGCCCGTCATGAGCAGCCAGACCATCCGTTACCTGATCCTGCCAGGCTGGCAGGGATCCCCCGACAACCACTGGCAGAGCCATTGGCAGCAGAACCTGCCGAACGCCAGGCGGGTGGAACAGGTGGACTGGTTCAATCCCGACCCGCACCAGTGGGTGGCCGAGCTGGAGCGTGCTGTCAGCGCCGACAGTACGCCGGTGATCCTGATTGCCCACAGCCTGGGTTGCATCACCGTCGCTCGTTGGGCAGCACAGGCGCCGTTGGCCTCGTTGCGCAAGGTGCGCGGCGCATTGCTGGTGGCCCCGGCGGATGTCGAACGTCCGGGTTGCCCGGAAGCGCTGCGAGGTTTCGCCCCCATAGCCCGAGAACTGTTGCCGTTTCCCAGCCAACTGGTGGGCTCCGATAACGACCCCGCTGCCAGTGCCGCGCGCGCCATGGAACTGGCCCGCAGCTGGGGCTCGCAGGCGGCGATTCTGGCTGGCGCTGGGCATATCAACGTCAAGTCCGGGCATCAGCGCTGGGAGCAGGGCTTCGGCTATCTCTACCGGCTGCAAAGCCAGATCGAACAGCAGGCGCGGCGCAGCGCATGAACCGAACTCCGCAGCATGAGGCCCGTTCTTGCTGCGGGCTCATCGGTCTTCGGCAAGGTTTCGAAGGACCGGAACATTAGATCGTATACAGCCGTTGACGCACCTGACGACTCGGCCAGGAGAGCACCATGAGTCGCATACCCATCCCCGGCCAGCCTTTGCTGACCTTTCCCGACGCCGATAAAAGCCCACTGAGCATCCGCGCCAAGGCGCTGGTGTTCGTCGATCCACGTTCACGCCAGTTGCGCGAGGAAGTGGAGCAACTGGCATCAGCCAGTCTGCCGGTGTTGATTCATGGTGAAAGCGGGACCGGCAAGGAGTTGCTGGCCCGGCATATTCACCGTGAAAGTGAGCGCGTCGGGTTGTTCGTCGCCGTCAATTGCGGCGCCTTGAGCCCCAAGTGGGGCGAGGCTGAACTGTTTGGCTATGCCGCCGGCAGCCATAGCGGCACAGCCAGTAGCCGTGCGGGCTGGTTCGGTTCGGCCAATGGCGGCACCTTGTACCTCGATGAGATCGGCGACCTGCCGCTGAGCTTGCAGGAAAAGCTGCTGTCGGCCCTGGAAAATCGCGAGGTGTTGCGGGTTGGCGCATCGCAGCCGAGCCCGGTCGAGGTGCGCCTGGTCGCGGCCAGCAGCATTGATCTTGGCCAGGCCGTTGCGGCCGGCAAGTTCATCGAGCGCCTGTACCGCTATCTCGATGAAGGGCGCCTGGTGCTGCCCTCCTTGCGCGACCGGCCGGGCGATATCCTGCCGCTGGCGGAGTACTTCCTCGGAGTTTACAGCCAGCGCCTGTCCCTGGCGGTGCCACAGATCGACAGCACGGCTCAGCTGGCCCTGGAGCGTCATTTATGGCCGGGCAACACCCGAGAGCTGGAGAACGTCATTCATTTCGCTCTGTTGGTGTGCAGCGGCGAACGCATTCTGCCGGAACACCTGAATCTGCCCGTTCCCGCCGCTCCACTTACGGTCATCGAGCAGCAACTGGGCCTGCTCGACGCACAGGATCTGGCGCGCCTGCATGCCTTACTGGGGCAGCTTGCTCTCTAGCCGTTGCGATAAGTCCTGGTTGCCTGATCAGTCGGCAGCCACAGGGGTGCTGCTGCGGCGCTCACCCAGGGTGAAGCGTCCGCTGTAGCGGAACAGCAGGCCAAACAGGGGGTGTTCGATCAGCAGGCGCATGCTGAAGGTTTCTTCGTCCACGGGGCGCTCTTCGATATACGCCTTGCCGAACAGCAGACCGATGGGCACCGGAATATGCCAGCGGCCCAGCCGCCAGATAAAGCCTTTCGAGCGGAACACCAACGCCCCTTCCTCGGCACTGACGGCCAGCCGCAGACCAACGCCAAAGCGCACGTACTCGACCACCTCGGCTTCGCCGAACGGCAGCATGTGTGAGCGAAAGTGAAAGTCGCCCCGGGGAAATTTGAACGCACGGTCCCAGTACAGCGCGGCGTTGTCGGGGCGGCAGCTGTAGTGCACGTCGATGGGAATGTCACGGCCCCGGTACGGGACGATGGCGCCGAACAAGCGGCCGAACGGAATCAGCAGCTTGGCGATCGTTGAGTGATGAATATCGTCCATCTGGCCGCTGACGCAGATGTAGTCGTCGCTGTAACTGCGCAGAAAATAATGGCGGCGGATGATGGGGCCGAGTCGTTGCCACTCGGCGCCGAGTACCTGCTGAAAGATCGGGTCGTGCATCGCATCCTGCCGCTGGCCATGAAAGAGGCATCAGCCTACCTGCTGGCGCCTGTTTCGTCGTGATGACCGTTCAGCAATGCGGAAAATCATTCGTTCAACAGTGTGGTTCAGGAGTACAGCGAAGGCGTTGGCGGTACGCCACTGACTACCCAGTTGCCGATATCGCGCACCTTGTAATCGAGCGGGTCATGCAGCGTGTGCACCCTGACGTTGCGCCAGAAACGATCGAAGCCGAAACGCGAGGCCGTGGCACGCGCGCCCATGGCGTCGAAAATCTGCGCAGTGATATCCAGCGCGGCCCGTGCTGCCGTCACCCGTGCCTCAGCAATCAGCAGGGCGACGTCGCCGCGCTCGGCTGCGCCCAGCGCCGGTTTTTCCCAGGCCAGTTGCAGGTGTTGCGCGGCATTCTCGGCCAGCAGCAGAGCACTGCGGTAGGCGAGCCAGAGTTCGCCATAGCGTTTCTGAATGAACGGATCCTCTTCTGCCGAAGTGACGCCTGCGCCGATCCACGGCCGTGCCTGTTCGCGCGTGTAGCGCAGGGCGCCGTCCAGGGCAGCCTGGGCATTGCCGAGGTAGAGCTGGGTCAGGATCAGTTGCGAAATGCACACCCGCAGGCTGCTGCGCGGGCTTTGGCCGCCGGAGACGAGCAGCTCGTCACTGTCAACGAACACGCCCTCGAATTGCACCGTACCGCTGTCGGTCTGGCGCTGGCCGAAGGCATCCCAGTCATCGTTGATGGCCAGCCCTTCGCGTTGCGCCGGTAACAGCATGAACACCCGGTCAACGGCGTTGTTGCCGCGCGGGGCGCTGACTACCAGGGCGTCTGCGCCTAGTGCACCGGAGCAGAACGACTTGCTGCCGTTCAGCTCATAGTGCTCCTCGTGCGGACGCAATTTGAGCCCTGTGTCACGGCCATTGGTGGCGTTGCCCCAGAACCAGCGCTCCTGCACCGTGCGCGTCAGCCAGTGGCGCTGCTGCTCGACACTGCCGAACAGCAGGATGGTCGCCACTTGCAGGTGCTGGAAGGCGAACAGGTGGGCGAGGGAGCTGTCTGCCGCGGCGAGGTAACGGACGATACGGTAGATCTCCGGCCAGGCCAGCTCGGCACCATCGTAGCGTTGCGGGATTGCCACGTTGAGCAGCCCGCTATCACGAATCAACTGGCGCTCGGCGCGTGCAGAGCCGCCTTGTTTCTCACGTTCGACCACCGTGGCCGCCAGTTCTCGGGCCAGTTGCTCGACCCGTGGGGTGTGTTGGCCAAATTCATAAGGAAACAGACGCGGGTCAAGCAAGGGTTGTTGAGTGGCTTCGGCGCGCCAACGGGCTTCAGCGGGCATTGGCAATCTCCGGCTGCCAGAGGGAGACGGCACTGGCGTCCACGGCCTTGGGCAGCAGGCCTTCGGCGAAGAAGGCATCGGCGATCTTCTGTTGTTCGGCCAGGTTGCCGGGTTCAACCGCTTGGACTTGATAGCTGCGACGGGCGTTGGCTTGTTCGACGATGGCCGGATCGAGGTTGCCCCACAGCGGGCCAAGTATCTGCGCGGCTTCGCTCGGATTGGCGCGCAACCAGTTGCCGGCCTTGACCAGTTCGGCGAACACCACGCTCAACACCTGCGGGTTGGCCTTGGCGTATGCGGTGCTGGTCAGGTAGTAGCGTTGATAGCTGGCCAGCCCTTCACCATCGGCCAGGGTGCGGGTTGGCAACTGGCGCTGGGCGCCACTAAGGAAGGGCTCCCAGGTGACCCAGGCATCTACCTTGCGGTTCTCGAAGGCGGCGCGGCCATCGGCTGGAGTCAGGTAGGCCGGCTGGATGTCGGAAAATTTCAGCCCGGCCTTGGCCAGGGCAGCGATCAGCAGGTAATGGCTGCCGGCGGCCTTGGTCACGGCGATCTTCTTGCCCTTGAGGTCAGCGAGGCTGTGCAGCGGTGAGTCGTCGCGCACGATCACGGCCTGGGCCTCGGGCGAGGCTGCTTCCTGAGCGAAATAGGTGAGTTGTGCCCCAGCGGCCTGGGCAAATACCGGCACGGTGTCGGCCACATCGGCGGACAGGTCGACATTGCCGACGTTCAGCGCTTCGAGCAGCGGCTGGCCACTGGCGAACTCATGCCAGCTGACCCGGATATCCTGCGCGGCAAGCGCTTTTTCCAGGGTGCCCTGATTCTTGAGCAGGCTGATCAGGGTGGAGGATTTCTGGTAGCCGATGCGCAATTGAGTCTGCGCGTGCACCGGCAAGCTGAGCACCAGGCTGAGAATCAGACCCAGGCCGATCAGGGCATGGCGTTTGAACGAATAGAGGTGGGACATGGGCGGACCTCGTCTAGGACGGAGCTACCCGTATGCCGGGCGCATGGACGTTAATTGGTTAATAGCGCGTCCGGTGGTCCGGTAGAACAGAAGCTAAGCGATATAAAAAACCTTCTACAAATAATTTAAGAGAATTAGCTTATGGAGTTTGCCGCGCTTTGTGACGTTTCTTATTCTTTTTTGTTTCAATAAAGTGATAAATAATTCTTTTTAGGGATTAAAAAAATCACATAGATTGCGCTCCACACCGGTAGCGCAAGACACACCGGGCAACACTGTGGGGCATGTAGTTCAGCCAAGGCGCATAGACGCTGGTTCGAGCCCTCATCGCGTAGTCAAAAATCAAGAACGCATCTGGAGCATCGAGCATGAACAAGTCATCCCTGGCGCTGGCCATTGCTTTCGGCGTCATCGCCCAGCAAGCAGGCGCAGCCGGCTTTATCGAAGACAGCAAGGCCACCCTCGGCCTGCGCAATTTCTACTATGACCTGAATACCAAGAACACAGCGGACAGCACTGGCGAAGCCAGCGAGTGGGGCCAAGGCTTCCTGTTCAACTACACCTCGGGTTACACCGAGGGCACTGTGGGCGTGGGTGTTGATGTGGTTGGCTTGCTGGGTGTGAAGCTGGACTCGGGTGGCCGTCAGGGCAAGGCTAATGTTTCTCGTACTCCAGGGCAGCTGTTCCCACGCGAAAGCGATGGCAGCGCTACAGACGAGTTCAGCAAGGCGGGGGCAACTGCCAAACTGCGTTTCTCCAAGACCGAGGCGCGTCTAGGTACTCTGCAGCCGAAGCTGCCGGTGGTGACCTTCAACGACGGCCGACTGCTGCCACAGCTGTTCGATGGTGGTCAGATCACTTCCAACGAGATCGATAATCTGACCCTGACAGCGGGGCAGTTGGAGCACACCACGACGCGTGCATCCTCTGATGCAATCAGCTTGCGCATTGCTGGAGCTGGTGTCGTCGGTGGTCGTCAGGCTGATAGCAACAAGTTCTACTTTGCGGGTGCCGACTACAAGATCACCAAGGATCTGGTAGCGCAGTACTACTACGGCAACCTGGAGGATTTCTACAAGCAACACTTCCTGGGGCTGACCCACAACTGGGCGATTGGTCCAGGCGTGTTGAAGTCCGATCTGCGCTATTTCTATAGCGACTCGGATGGCAAGAACGGCAGCGTTACAGGCCGAGCCGAAGGTTACAAGAGTGGTGGCTACTGGTCGGGTGGCAATGCCAATCCGAACAATGGTGAGGTCGACAACCAAACCTGGAGCGGCCTGTTCACCTACACCCTCGGTGGCCATGCGTTGAGCGCCGGTTATCAGCAGGTATCTGGCGACAGCGCCTTCCCCTTCCTGAACCAGGGTGATGGCTCCACTGCTTACCTGATCACTGATCGTCAGATCGGCAAGTTCCTCAGTGCCGGAGAGCGTACCTGGCTGGCCGAGTACGGCTATGACTTCGCTACTGTTGGTGTGCCAGGCCTGAAGGCCATCGTCACCTACCTGAAGGGTGACAACGTCAAGTCCGCAGGTGGTGATTTACGGGAATGGGAGCGTGACTTCCGCCTCGACTACACCTTGCAGGATGGCGCACTCAAAGGCTTGGGCTTCTCCTGGCGTAACGCTACCCAGCGCGGCAATGTCACTACTGACTCGGATGAGAACCGTCTGATCGTCAGCTACACCGTGCCGCTGCTGTAAGCGGTCGCAACAAGGAAAAGGGCGCTAATGCGCCCTTTTTCATGTCCGGAGTTTGGGCCCGGTTTTGCTCTTTTTTCACTATCGCCCACCGGGGAAGACATCACGCGCAGGGGGGCGCAATGTGCATGCCTACGATTGCATCTCAACGCCTTTATAGAGGCGGAGAGCTGCTCCGGCCCGAGGTATCGAATTACTCGTTGATCGGCTCTTCTTCGCGCAGGTAGAGATAGGCGAGCCCGATAGGCGCGATGACGATGGCGAAGACCCAGCAGAACAGCAGTACCCAGAGCTTCAACAGGAATTCCAGATTACCGTTCAGGAAGCTGGCAAGAAACTGCTCGAGCTTGCCGAACAACCCCTCATAGGTGAACCGCGCATAGGGGTAGAGCAGGCAGCTCACGAGCACGTACGGATAGACCCAGAACGCCCAGGGCTTGGGAGAGAGAAAACCAATGAGCGGCAGGATCGCGCCAATCAGAAGGTGTTTGATGTAGTACTCGGTGGATACGCCACCGAATGCCTTGATGATGGCTGGGTGCATTGGGCCCTCTATTGTGCGGGTTTGCTGGGAGTGCCGATGATAGCCATGGATGATGGCGCAGGGCCATAGTCATGCGATAGCAACAGTGGATGGGTGAGTGGTCCTGCAGGGGACCTCGTGGGCATTGTTTACCATGCTGGAGCGCGGTGATCATCAGCTCAGGGCGGTACCCAGCCAGCCACAAAAAAGCCCGGCACATGGCCGGGCTTCTGTTCTCGGTATAGCGCTTACTGCACGGTGTAGATCTTGTCGAAGATGCCGCCGTCCTGGAAGTGGGTTTTCTGGATTTCCGGCCAGTCGCCGAAGGTCTTCACCACGTTAAGGAAGGTGACTTTCGGGAAGCGGTCTGCGAACTCGGCGAGAATTGTCGGGTTGCGTGGGCGCAGGTAGTTCTCGGCCGCAATACGCTGGCCTTCATCGGACCACAGGTACTTCAGGTAGGCCTCGGCCTCCTTGCGGGTGCCTTTGCGATCGACCACTTTGTCGACCACGGTCACAGGCGGCTCAGCCTCGGCGGAGACGCTCGGGTAGACCACTTCGAAGCTGCCACGACCGAACTCGCGGGCAATCATCTCCGCTTCGTTCTCGAAGGTCACCAGCACGTCGCCGATCTGGTTCTGGATGAAGGTGGTGGTGGCGGCACGGCCGCCGGTGTCGAGCACGGGAGCGTGCTGGAACAACTTGCCGACGAATTCCTCGGCAGCCTTGGCGTCACCGCCTTTCTCCAGCACATAGCCCCAGGCGGACAGGTAGGTGTAGCGGCCATTGCCCGAGGTTTTCGGGTTGGGCACGACCACCTGGACACCGTCCTTGAGCAGGTCCGGCCAATCGTTCAGGCCCTTGGGGTTGCCCTTGCGCACGATGAACACGGTGGCGGAGGTGAATGGCGCACTGTTGTTCGGCAGACGGGTTGCCCAGTCCTTGGGTACCAGGCCGCCGTTATCGGCCAGGGCATTGATGTCGGTGGCCATGTTCATGGTGATCACGTCGGCAGCCAGGCCGTCGATCACGGCGCGGGCCTGTTTGCTTGAGCCGCCGTGGGACATCTGGATCACTAGCGGCTTGTTGCCTTCCGCCTGCCAGTGTTTCTGGAACGCGGCGTTGTAGTCCTTGTAGAAGTCGCGCATGACGTCATAGGAGACGTTGAGCAACGGTGCTGCCTGTACGGCGGAGGTCAGCGCCAGGCCGGCGGCCAGGAGAGTGGCGGGGAGAAATCGTTTCATCGCGCGTCCTTGTAGTGGCATGGGGTAATGGCAGAAGTCGGGCGACTATAGGAGGCCCGCCTTATTCTTTGAAAGAATAATTAGTTTCTTGCTTATTCGATCATTGAAGAAGCCTTGAGGTAGGGGCTTTTCAAATCTGCACCTTCTTTATAGAAGAAAAAGTAATAAATAAATTGTTATTTATTCTTTTTGTTCTTGTTCGTTACTGAGCATAGTGAGCGCCACGTAACGAACCCTAAAGAAGGAGCAGCAACATGAGCATTCGCCTAGGCGATATCGCCCCCGACTTCGAAGAAGACTCCAGCGAAGGCCGCATCCGCTTTCACGAATGGCTGGGCAACAGCTGGGGCGTCCTGTTCTCGCATCCGGCCGATTTTACACCGGTGTGCACCACCGAGTTGGGTTTTACCGCCAAGCTCAAGGATGACTTCGCCAAGCGTGGTGTCAAGGCCATCGCCCTCTCGGTGGACCCGGTCGACTCGCACCTGAAGTGGATCGAGGACATCAATGAGACCCAGAACACCCTGGTCAACTTCCCGATCATCGCCGACTCCGAGCGCAAGGTTTCCGCTCTGTACGACCTGATCCACCCGAATGCCAACGACACGCTGACCGTACGGGCGCTGTACATCATCGACCCGAACAAGAAGGTACGCCTGATCATCACCTACCCGGCCAGCACGGGGCGCAACTTCAACGAAATCCTGCGGGTGATCGACTCGCTGCAACTGACCGACAACCACAAGGTCGCCACACCCGCCAACTGGCAGGACGGTGACGAGGTGGTGATCGTGCCGTCGCTGAAGGACGAGGACGAGATCAAGCAACGTTTCCCCAAAGGCTATCGCGCGGTCAAACCCTACCTGCGCCTGACACCGCAACCGAATAAATAAGGAGCAAGCATGCTGGTGGTATCCCTGGGCGGTAGCCCGAGTCAGCGTTCGCGTTCGGCCGTATTGCTGGACCATGCGCGTCGCTGGCTGGAGCGCCATGGGGTCGAGGTAGTCAGCTACCAGATCCGTGATTTCCAGGCAGAAGATTTGTTGCACGCTCGTTTCGACAGTCCGCAGATCCAGTTGCTGACCCAGCAGATCGCCAATGCCGACGGCCTGCTGGTTGCGACCCCCGTGTACAAGGCGTCGTTTTCCGGGGCGCTGAAGACCCTGCTCGATCTGCTCCCCGAGCGTGCCTTGCAGCACAAGGTGGTACTGCCCATGGCCACCGGTGGCAGTGCGGCGCACATGCTGGCCGTGGACTATGCACTCAAGCCGGTGCTGGCCGCGTTGAAGGCACAGGACATGCTCCAGGGCGTGTTCGCCGACGACAGCCAGATCGCCTATGGCGAAGGCAGCGGGCCAGGGCATCTGGTGCCGGTGCTGGAGCAGCGACTGGTCGATGCGCTGGAGCAGTTCCTCAGTGCCCTGGCCCGTCGTCCGCAACCGCTGGACCCGAGCATTCTGAATGACCGCTTGGTGAATGCCCGCTGGAGTATTTGAAGCCCAACCGGAAGGAGTCCGGAGGGTGTTGCAGAAGTACGTATGAACGAATCGCCCTACGCGCCCGACAACGGGCCTGTTGGCAGTCAACCCTGATATTCATTTGCAAGGAGAGCGCCATGCGCACTATCACTTTACGTCGGAGCCTGGTTGCCCTGTTTGCAGCGGCTATCTCGTTCGGCGCCATTACTCAGGCTCAGGCCGATACGTTGCGTATCGGCTATCAGAAATACGGCACGTTGGTGCTGCTCAAGGCCAAGGGCTCGCTGGAGAAGCGCCTGGCCGAGCAGGGCGTCGAGGTGAAATGGACCGAGTTCCCGGGTGGCCCGCAGCTGCTCGAAGGGTTGAACGTCGGCTCGGTAGACTTCGGCGTGACCGGTGAAACACCGCCCGTATTCGCCCAAGCTGCAGGTGCCGATCTGCTGTACGTGGCCTATGAGCCGCCAGCACCGACCAGCGAGGCGATCCTGGTACCGAAGGATTCACCGCTCAAGTCCGTGGCCGAACTCAAGGGCAAGAAGGTCGCCCTGAACAAAGGCTCCAACGTGCACTACCTGCTGGTGCGTGCACTGGAAGATGCCGGCCTGAAGTACAGCGACATCCAGCCCGTTTACCTGCCGCCAGCCGATGCCCGCGCCGCGTTCGAGCGTGGCAGCGTCGACGCCTGGGTCATCTGGGACCCCTTCCAGGCTGCTGCCGAACAGCAGCTGCAGGCACGTACTCTGCGTGACGGCACCGGCCTGGTCGACAACCACCAGTTCTACCTGGCAACCAAGACCTACGCCGAGAAGCACCCGCAGGTGATCAGTGCGCTGATCGAGGAAGTCCGCGCCGTGGGTGAAGATTCCAAGGCCGACCCGGACAAGGTGACCGAGCAGGTCGCGCCGCTGCTGGGCCTGCCCAAGGACATCACTTCGATTGCGGTGAAGCGCCAGGGTTATGGCGCGCAGTTCCTCACCCCTGAAGTGGTAACCGCGCAGCAGAAGATCGCCGACACCTTTACCGAGCTCAAGCTGATTCCGAAGAAGCTCAGCATCAAGGACGTGATCTGGACTCCCCCGGCCAAGCTGGCCAAGCAACCGTAACAACGCCACCCCGACCACGGGAACGAACGGCGGACGCTGGCAGGTGCCAGCGCTCGCAGAGGCGCCGCGGCCCTGAGTGAGGTTGCGGCGCCGTCACCGAGCACCGAAGGAGACCACTCCATGAGTCTGAACATTTTCTGGTTCCTGCCGACCCACGGCGACGGCCATTACCTGGGGACCGCCGAGGGCGCGCGCGCCGTCGATCACGGTTACCTGCAGCAGATCGCCCAGGCAGCCGACCGCCTCGGTTTTGGCGGTGTACTGATCCCTACCGGGCGTTCCTGCGAGGACTCCTGGCTGGTGGCCGCTTCGCTGATTCCGGTGACGCAACGCCTGAAATTCCTCGTTGCCCTGCGCCCCGGGATCATTTCCCCGACGGTTGCCGCGCGGCAGGCTGCGACTCTGGACCGACTGTCCAACGGCCGCGCGCTGTTCAACCTGGTGACCGGGGGTGATCCGGACGAGCTGGCCGGCGACGGCCTCAACCTGTCCCACGCCGAACGCTATGAAGCCTCGGTGGAATTCACCCGCATCTGGCGTCGTGTGCTCGAAGGCGAGACCGTCGACTACGACGGTAAGCACATTCAGGTCAAGGGCGCCAAATTACTCTACCCGCCGATCCAGCAGCCGCGTCCGCCGCTGTATTTCGGTGGTTCCTCCGACGCCGCCCAAGACCTCGCCGCCGAGCAGGTCGAGCTGTACCTGACCTGGGGCGAGCCGCCGGCCGCTGTGGCCGAGAAGATCGCTCAGGTGCGCGAGAAAGCTGCGGCCCAGGGCCGGGAAGTGCGCTTCGGCATCCGTCTGCACGTGATCGTGCGTGAGACCAACGAAGAAGCCTGGCAGGCCGCGGACAAACTGATCGCCCATGTCGACGACGAGACCATCGCCCGCGCCCAGGCTTCCCTGGCGCGCTTCGACTCGGTCGGTCAGCAACGCATGGCCGCCCTACATGGCGGCAGCAAGGACAACCTGGAAGTGTCGCCGAACCTCTGGGCCGGGGTCGGTCTGGTGCGTGGCGGTGCGGGCACGGCATTGGTTGGCGATGGCCCGACCGTGGCGGCACGGGTCAAGGAATACGCAGACCTGGGCATCGACACCTTCATCTTCTCCGGTTATCCGCACCTGGAGGAGTCGTACCGGGTCGCCGAGCTGCTGTTCCCGCACCTGGACGTGAACCGTCCGCAGGTGGCCGAAGGGCGTGGTTATGTCAGCCCGTTCGGCGAGATGGTGGCCAACGACATTCTGCCCAAGGCGGCGTCGGCAAGCTGATGTGAGGGAGAGGGGATGGACTGACCGTCCCCATCCGGTGATCGCAACGAATTTCAAAAGGAGCGTTGAGCATGTCGACGCAAACGCTAAACAAGGTAGTTCACCGCCTCGCACCCTGGGCATTGCCCGTGGCGCTGCTGGCGGTCTGGCAGTTGGCCGTGGTGGCCGGGCTGTTGTCCACGCGCATCCTGCCGGCCCCGAGTGCCGTACTGGCGGCGGGCTGGGAGTTGCTGCGCAGTGGCGAGATCTGGACGCACCTGGCCATCAGCGGCTGGCGGGCGGGTATCGGCTTTGCCATCGGTGGCGGCATCGGCCTGGCACTGGGTTTTATCACCGGCCTGTCGAAGTGGGGCGAGCGCCTGCTCGACAGTTCGGTGCAGATGATTCGTAACGTGCCGCACCTGGCGCTGATTCCGCTGGTGATCCTGTGGTTCGGTATCGACGAGAGCGCGAAGATCTTCCTGGTCGCCCTCGGTACGCTGTTCCCGATCTACCTCAACACCTACCACGGCATCCGCAATGTCGACCCGGCGCTGGTGGAAATGGCGCGCAGCTATGGCTTGTCCGGTTTCTCCCTGTTCCGTCAGGTGATCCTGCCGGGTGCCCTGCCATCGATCCTGGTCGGGGTGCGTTTCGCCCTCGGTTTCATGTGGCTGACGCTGATCGTCGCCGAAACCATTTCTGCCAGTTCCGGTATCGGCTACCTGGCGATGAACGCCCGCGAATTCCTGCAGACCGACGTGGTCGTGCTGGCGATCCTGCTTTATGCCGTACTCGGCAAATTGGCCGACGTGGCTGCCCGTGCGCTGGAGCGTATCTGGCTGCGCTGGCACCCGGCCTATCAGGTCAAGGCAGGTGACGCATGACGGCCCTGCATAGCCTCAAGCGCGGTATTCCGCTGGCGATCAAGCATATCCACAAGTCCTTCGGCGAGCGTGAAGTGCTCAAGGACATCGAGTTGCGTATCCCGGCCGGACAGTTCGTTGCGGTGGTCGGCCGCAGTGGCTGCGGCAAAAGCACCTTGCTGCGCCTGCTGGCGGGGCTGGATTTGCCCACCAGTGGCGACCTGCAGGCCGGCAATGGCCCGCTCAGTGCCGCGCGCGAAGACATTCGCCTGATGTTTCAGGACTCGCGCCTGCTGCCCTGGAAACGGGTGATCGACAACGTCGGTCTCGGCCTGTCCGGGGACTGGAAGGCCAAGGCCCGTGAAGCGCTGGAAGCCGTCGGCCTGGCCGACCGTGCCAACGAGTGGCCGGCAGCCTTGTCCGGTGGGCAGAAACAGCGCGTGGCCCTGGCCCGCGCCCTGATTCACCAGCCGCGCCTGCTGCTGCTCGACGAACCACTGGGCGCGCTGGATGCGTTGACGCGCATCGAGATGCAGCAACTGATCGAACGCCTGTGGCAGCAACATGGCTTCACCGTGCTGTTGGTCACCCATGACGTCAGCGAAGCCGTGGCCATCGCCGACCGGGTGATCCTGATCGAGGACGGCGAGATCGGTCTCGATCTGCCGGTCGACCTGCTGCGTCCCCGGCAACGGGGTTCGGCGCGCCTGGCGACGCTGGAGGCCGAAGTACTCAACCGGGTGTTGGCACTGCCGGAGCTGCCGCCACAACCCGATCCTGTTTCACCGCTGCCCACGCAACTGCGTTGGGCGCTCTAGGGCGGATGCCATGCGCATCCATCAGTGTTCCGGTGGGAAACGCCTTGGGCTTTTCCACCCTACCGGGCGGCGATACCCGCTGCTCGCATCCATCAACCGTTAGGAGAAAGACCATGACCATCAAGGCCATCAACGTACGCAATCAGTTCAAAGGCACCATCAAGGAAATCGTCGAAGGCGACGTGCTGTCGGAAATCGACGTGCAGACCGCTGCCGGCATCGTCACGTCGGTCATCACCACCCGTTCCGTGCGCGAGCTGGAGCTGGGCGTGGGCAGCGAAGTGATTGCCTTCGTCAAGTCGACTGAGGTGTCGATCGCCAAGCTCTAAGCGCATGAGCGACCGAGGTAGGGTGCGCGTTGCGCATCCCTGCTCGGTGGTGCGTCACAGCGGTACGTGCGTAGGCAGACTCGGCATCAGTGCGTCGGCCGGTTGTGGGCGGCCGAACCAGTAACCCTGGCCGAGGCTACAGCCGAGTTCACGGAGGAAATTCGCCTGCGCTTCCTGCTCGATGCCTTCGGCAAGTACCCGCAAGCCCAGGCTATGACCGAGGGTGATGACCGCGCGGGCGATGGCGGCATCGTCACTGTCACCCGGCAGCCCCCGAACGAAGCTCTGATCCAGTTTCAGCTTGTCCACCGGTAGGCGCTTGAGCCGGGCAAGCGAGGAGTAGCCGGTACCGAAATCGTCGATTGCCAGGCGCACGCCGAGGGCGCGCAGCTTGTGCAGGCGTTCGAGTGCGTGATCGGGATCATCCATGACGGCACTTTCCGTGACCTCCAGCTCCAGGCAGGCCGGGTCGAGCCCTGTCTCGCCCAGGACCTGGGCGACTTGAAGCTCCAGTTCGCCGCGGCTGAACAGGCGACTGGAAACGTTGACCGCCACGAACTGCAGGGCAATGCCGTCGGCCTGCCACTTGCACAGCTGCTGGCAGGCCTGGCGCAACACCCAGGCATCGATGGCGCCGATCAGGCCGCTGTCTTCGGCCACCGGAATGAACTCGCCCGGCGGCACCAGGCCGCGTTGCGGATGTTGCCAGCGCACCAGGGCTTCGACGCCGAGCATGCGCTTGTCGTCCAGGTGGTGGATCGGCTGGTAGTAGACCCGCAGCTGTCCCTGCTCCAGCGCCTGGCGCAGTTCGACCTCGACCTTGACCCGCTGGCGCGCCTGGGCGGTCATCTCCTGGCTATAGAAGCTGAATGTCTGGCGCCCGCTGCTCTTGGCGCGGAACAGCGCGGAGTCGGCATTGCGCAGCAGTTTCTCCACCGTGTTGCCATCTTCCGGGAACAGGCTGATGCCGATGCTGGCGCTGATGAACAGGGTTTCACTGCCGATGACGAAGGCCTCGGACAGGCTATCGAGGAGCTTCTGTGCCAGGTTCGAGGCCTGGTCGGACTGCACGCAGTCTTCACTGAGCAGACCGAATTCGTCGCCGCCCAGGCGGGCGAGCGTCATGCTTTCGTCGAGGTTGCTGCTCAGGCGCTCGCCGATCAGCTTGAGCAACTGGTCGCCGATGTTGTGGCCGAGGCTTTCGTTGATGATCTGGAAGTGGTCGAGGTCGATCAGCAGTAAGGCTCCACCCCCGGTGCGCTCGCGCCCGGCGCGCTGGATCGCCTGCTCGATCCGCTCGCTGAACAGCAGGCGGTTGGGCAGGGTGGTCAGGGCGTCATGGTGGGCCAGGTAGTCCAGTTCGTGCTGTGACTCCTTGATCGCACTGATGTCGGAGAACACCGCGACGTAATGACTGGGCGTACCGCTTTCATCGTGGATGACCCGGATGCACTGCCACATCGGGAACACTTCGCCGTTCTTACGGCGATTCCAGATTTCCCCACTCCAGGAACCGTGTTGGGCGAGGGCTTTCCATAAGGTCTGATAGAAGACCTTGTCGTGGCGGCCCGACTTGAAGCGCGACGGATTCTGCCCCAGCACTTCGTCCAGTGCGAAGCCGGTGATACGGCTGAAGGCCGGGTTGACGTGAACGATGCGCTGGCGCGTATCGGTGACCAGCACACCTTCCTGGGTACTCTCGAACACGGCGGCGGCTTGGCGCAGGCTTTCTTCGTCGGCGCGGCGCTGGGTGATGTCGATGATGGTGCCGATGAAGCGGGTCAGCTTGCCGCGCGTATCGAACAGGAACTGGCCTCGGGCCTGGATCCAGCGGTAGCTGTCATCCTGGTGGCGCATGCGGAATACGCCGATGTAGTGCTGGCAGCGCTCGTCTATCAGGCTACGCAGGCGTTGCTCGGTAAGTTGGCGGTCTTCGGGGTGCAAACGCTCGGCCCAGGCATTGCGTGTGTCGCCAAAGTCGCTGCGGTTGTAACCAAGAATTTCGCAATAACGCTGCGAATAAAACACTGTTGGCGTGTGTGGCCTGCCAGTCCCACAAGCCTTCCTGAGCCGAGTCCAGCGCGAGGGCCAGACGTTCCTCGCTGCCTTTCATCGCTTCGCGTATCAGCCCCTGTTCGCCAGCGTGCCGGGACAGCACGAGGAACAACAGGCTGCCGGTCAACAGCACGAAAGCCAGGTCCTTGAGCTGTTCGTAGCGATCCAGCAGGTCGTCTTCGACACCCATCGCGACCAGCAGATGGTCACCACCAATGACCCACGCCAAGGCAATGCACAGATAGAGCAGGGTGAGCCGCAGCGGGCTATGGGGAAAATTCATGGAGAGTAGACGGAGCCTGGCTGCGGTGAAATGTGAAGGGGTAGGCATTATAGAGAAGTAACAATCCAGTGCATTCGATTCTAAAGCCGTACTGGTTTTATCTCGGGTGTCGTAGATAATGCGGGAAGGCTCGCTGTTCGGGCCGGTTCTCCTTCCCCGCGAGGCACTACCATCCATGTGGTACAACGGTTTACTCGACCTGTCGGTCTGGCAACTCATCGCCGTGACTCTTGTGATGACGCACATCACCATCGTCAGCGTCACTGTTTATCTTCATCGTTACTCGGCGCACCGTGCGCTGGAGCTGCATCCTGCACTCAAGCATTTCTTCCGTTTCTGGCTGTGGATGACCACCGGCCAGAACACCCGCGAGTGGACGGCCATCCACCGCAAGCACCACGCCAAATGCGAAACCGTCGATGACCCGCACAGCCCGGTGATCAAGGGCCTGGGTACCGTGCTGCGGACCGGTGCCGAGCTGTATCAGGAAGAGGCGAAGAATCCGGAAACCCTGCGTATCTACGGCAAGAACTGCCCGGAAGACTGGGTCGAACGCAACCTATACTCGCGCTTCCCCATGGGCGGCATCATCATCATGGCGATCATCGACCTGGCGCTGTTCGGCGTGCTCGGCATGACCGTCTGGGCCATCCAGATGATGTGGATTCCCGTGTGGGCGGCCGGCGTCATCAATGGCCTCGGCCATGCCGTTGGTTACCGCAACTTCGAATGCCGCGACGCGGCGACCAACCTGGTGCCGTGGGGCATCCTGATTGGCGGCGAGGAGCTGCACAACAACCACCACACCTACCCGAACAGCGCCAAGCTGTCGGTGAAGAAGTGGGAGTTCGACCTGGGTTGGGCCTGGATTCAACTGTTCAGCTTCCTGCGCCTGGCCAAGGTGCAGCGCGTGGCACCCATCGCCCATCGCGTCGAAGGCAAGCGGCACATGGACATGGACACCGCCATGGCCATCCTCAACAACCGTTTCCAGATCATGGCGCAGTACCGCAAGCTGGTGATCAAGCCGCTGGTGAAACAGGAACTGGCCAAGGCCGACGAGTCCGTGCGTCACCTGTTCCGCCGCGCCAAGCGCCTGCTGTCCCGCGAGACCAGCCTGCTCGAGGAACACCACCAACTGCGTATTGCCGCCATGCTCGAACAGAGCCAGGCGCTGAAGGTGATCTACGAGAAGCGCATCGCCCTGCAGCAGATCTGGGTCAAGACCAGCAGCAATGGCCACGATATGCTCGAGGCGATCAAGCAATGGGTGCACGAAGCCGAGGCCAGTGGTATCCAGTCGCTGCGTGATTTCGCCGAGCAGCTCAAGACCTACTCGTTGCGTCCCGCCCAAGCCACGGCTTGAGTCGATACCGTGACAGAAAAGCCCGCCATTGGCGGGCTTTTTGTTTCCGATGATTGCAATTGGCTATCTCGGCGCGCTGCCGTTGATATGCATCAAGTGGAGCCCTCGTTGGCTCGGGCATGGTCAAGAAAAACCTGCCTGCATAACGAGGAGATACTCCCATGCGCACTACCGTCCTGCTGGCTGTCGGACTCTGTCTGAGTTCCACTGCCTGGGCCAGCACCGTGAAAGAACCCATCCAGCCCATCGCTCCCGCTGAGGTCAGCGATCCGGCCAAGGTCGAACTGGGGAAGCAGCTGTTCTTCGATCCGCGCCTGTCGCGCTCCGGCTTCATTTCCTGCAACTCCTGCCACAACCTGAGCATGGGCGGCAGCGACAACCTGCCCACGTCCATCGGTGACCGCTGGCAGGAAGGGCCGATCAACTCGCCCACCGTGCTCAACTCCAGCCTGAACCTGGCGCAGTTCTGGGATGGCCGCGCGGCCGACCTGAAGGAGCAGGCTGCCGGGCCGATCGCCAACCCGAAGGAAATGGCCTTCACCCACATCCTGGCCACCGACGTGCTGCGTTCCATTCCGCAGTACCGTGAGTCGTTCAAGGCGGTGTACAAGACCGATGAGATCACCCTGGATGCGGTGACCGACGCCATCGCCGAATTCGAGAAGACCCTGGTCACGCCGAATTCGCGCTTCGACCTCTGGCTCAAGGGCGATGCCAAGGCCATCAGCGCCGTTGAACTGGAGGGCTATCAGCTGTTCAAGTCGATCGGTTGCGTGGCCTGTCATAACGGCCCGGCAGTAGGCGGCAACTCGTTCCAGAAGATGGGCCTGGTCGAGCCCTACCAGACGAAGAACCCGGCCGAGGGTGTGGCGGGGCTGACCGGCAAGGACGTCGACCGCTTCCGCTTCAAGGTGCCGACCCTGCGTAACGTCGAACTGACTTACCCCTACTTCCACGATGGCGCCTACTGGACGCTTGAAGAGTCGGTCGATGTGATGGCGCGCCTGCAACTGGGACGCAAGCTCAGCGATGACGATATCGGCAAGATCACGGCCTTCCTCAAGACCCTGACCGGCGAGCAGCCCAACTTCCAGATCCCGATACTGCCGCCCTCGACCAACAACACCCCTCGACCTGTGCCTTTCGAGTAACCCGAAACCCGCCGTTAGGCGGGTTTTTTCATGGTGTGCAGGTGATTGTAGAAACCTCGTCTAGTCTTTTGAGACGCGCATCACGCGTATGTCATTTAGCCATGCCCGTATTGCTCTCTAAGGAGTGGAGGTGGTTCATGTTTGGCTCCAGTACTCGTACTGAATTGCAGCGCAGCCAATGCGAACTGGCTATCAGCCAGCAGACATTGGGCGCAATCAAGAAATCCATGGCGATGATCGAATTCACCCCTCAAGGCGAGATCATTGATGCCAACGGACCTTTTCTGGAAACCATGGGTTACGGGTTGAGTGAACTCAAGGACCAACATCATCGGCTGTTCTGCACCCGCGAGCTGGTCGCCAGCGCAGCCTACACCCAGTTCTGGCAGCGCCTGGCCAAGGGCGAAAGCTTCAGTGACCGCTTCATGCGCCTGGCCAAGGGTGGCCGGGAAGTCTGGCTGGAGGCCAGCTACCTGCCTGTGCGCGACGCCACGGGCAATGTCTGCAAGGTCATCAAGGTGGCCACCGATATTTCCGGGCAGGTGCAGGCCGAGCAGCAGCACCAGAGCCTGCTGAATGCGATCAACCGTTCCATGGCGGTGATCGAGTTCAACCTCAAGGGCGAGGTGGTCCAGGCCAACGATAACTTTTCGCACACCATGGGTTATCGCCTGGAAGAAATCCGTGGCAAGCACCACAGCCTGTTCTGCGACCGGCAGGAGGCCGACACGGAAGCCTACCGGCAGTTCTGGCGACGGCTGAATAACGGCGAGTTCATTTCGGACCGCTTCAAGCGCATCGCCAAGTCCGGACAGGTGGTCTGGTTACGTGCCACCTACAACCCGCTGTACGACGCAGCGGGCCGGCTCTATGGCGTGGTCAAGTTCGCCAGTGACATCACCGCCCAGGTCGAGCACCGCGAGGCGGAGGCGGCCGCTGCTCAGCTGGCATTCGATATCGCTCGCGAAACCGATGACAGCGCCGTCAAGGGTGCTGCCACGGTGGAAGAGGCGGTGCAGGTGGTGCGGGGCATCGCCGCCGAGCTGGAGCAGGTCGCGGGCAATATTGGTGCGCTCAACGAGCAATCCGAGCGCATCAGCAGCATCGTTCAGGTCATTCGTGGCATTGCCGAACAGACCAACCTGCTGGCGCTCAACGCGGCCATCGAGGCGGCACGGGCGGGTGAGCAGGGCCGTGGGTTTGCCGTGGTGGCGGATGAGGTGCGCAACCTGGCGGCACGCACCAGCCAGGCCACGGTAGAGATCAACGAGGTGGTACGGCTGAACCATGACCTGGCGCAGCAGGCGGTCGGTGGCATGGACGGCAGCAAGATCAAGGCCGAGCACGGGGTGCAACTGGTCAACCGTGCCGGTGAGGTGATGCTGGATATCCGCGATGAAGCGCAGCGGGTGGTCGATGCCATCAGCCAGTTCACCGAGGCAATGCAGGACTGAGTTCAGCCGCGCGCGACCGTAGGTGCGCAGGTCGTGCGCACCTTTCGGTCGAAGCCCTCAGCGCTGGGGTGCCGGTTGCTGCTGGGTGATGCAATGGATGTTGCCGCCACCGAGCAGGATTTCACGGCCTGGCACCATCACCACCTCATGCTCAGGGAACACACGGGCGAGAATGGCCCGGGCTTCTTCGTCCTTGGGATCGTCGAAGCTCGGTGCGATGATCCCGCCGTTGACGATCAGGAAGTTGACGTAGGAGCCGGCCAGGCGCACAGCCGGGCTGCGCTCCTGGCTGCCGGCAACCAGATCGACCCCGGCGCACTCTTCCTCCGTGGCATGCAGCGGGCCGGGAATCGGCATCTTGTGCACGATCAATTGGCGACCCTTGGCGTCACGGGCGTTTTCCAGCACGCGCATGGCTGCCTGGCAGCGTGGGTAGTTGGGGTCGTTGGCATCGTCGGTCCAGGCCAGCAGCACTTCTCCGGGACGCACGTAGCAGCAGAAGTTGTCGACGTGGCCGTCAGTCTCATCGTTGAACAGGCCATCCGGCAGCCAGATCACGGTATCGACGGCCAGGTGGTCGTGCAGCACCGTTTCGATCTGCTCACGGGTCAGGTGTGGATTGCGATTGCGGTTGAGCAGGCATTCCTCGGTGGTGATCAGGGTGCCTTCGCCATCGACATGGATCGAGCCGCCTTCGAGCACGAAACCTTCGGTGCGGTAACGGTCGCAGCGCTCGATCTCGAGGATCTTGCTGGCCACCTGGTCATCGCGATTCCAGGGCGCATACAGGCCGCCATCGAAGCCACCCCAGGCATTGAAACCCCAGTCCACCCCACGCACCTCGCCGCTGGCGTTGGTGACGAAGGTCGGGCCGGTGTCGCGCACCCAGGCGTCGTCGGTGCTGATTTCCACCAGGCGGATGTTGGCCTGGTCGAGGCGCGCGCGGGCGTTCTCGTACTGGCTGGCGGAGACGCACACGGTCACCGGCTCGAAGCGGGCGATGGCCGTGGCCACGGCGCTGAAAGCCGCCTGCGCCGGTTTGCCACCGAGGCGCCAGTTGTCCGGGCGTTCGGGCCACACCATCCAGGTCTGCTGGTGAGTTGCCCATTCGGCAGGCATGTGAAAGCCGTCGGCGCGGGGAGTACGGGTAAGTGTGGTCATCGGATCTACCTATCTGTGTGCTGCTTGCGCAGGTGTCAGCACGGTGGCTGCTACAAGGGCGTCAGGATTCGAGAGCGCCGTCGAGGGTCTTGAGCGGCCCGTACAGGTTCGGGCGACGATCGCGGAAGCTGCCCCAGGCGCTGCGGATATGTTCGAGCTGGTCGAGATCGAAGCGATGCACCCGCACGCCTTCTTCGCTCTGGTCGAGTTCTTCGACTTTCTCACCGAACTGGTTGGCGATGAACGAGGAGCCATAGAAGGTGATGGTGTAACCGTCCTGCTCTTCCCGGCCGATGCGGTTGCTGGCGACCAGCGGCATCAGGTTAGCACCGGCATGCCCCTGCTGCACCCGCTGCCAGTGCTCGCGCGAGCTGATGGTCGGGTCGTGCGGTTCGCTGCCGATGGCGGTCGGGTAGAACAGAATTTCGGCGCCAAGCAGCGCCATGCTGCGCGCGCACTCGGGGAACCACTGGTCCCAGCAGATACCGACGCCGATCCTGGCGTAGCGGGTGTTCCAGACCTTGAAGCCGGTATCGCCCGGGTTGAAGTAGTACTTCTCGTGGTAGCCGGGGCCATCCGGGATATGACTTTTCCGATAAATGCCGAGGTTCTGGCCGTCGGCATCGATGATGGCGATGCTGTTGAAACGCGCCCGCCCGGCCAGCTCGAAGAAGCTGATCGGCAGCACCACCTGCAGTTCCCTGGCCACATTCTGGAAGTGCCGGATCGCCGGATTGCGCTCGACCGGCGTAGCCAGTTGCAGGTAGTCCGGATTGGGTTTCTGGCAGAAGTACGGTGTTTCGAACAATTCCTGGATCAGGATGATCTGCGCGCCTTTGGCGGCAGCTTCACGCACCAGTTTTTCAGCCTTGGCGATATTCGCGGCGCTATCCCAGGAGCAGGCCATCTGGGTGGCGGCGACGGTAACGAAACGCGACACGGGAACACCTCGCAGCAGGAGTGACGTTATCGGATCGTGGCAGAGGCCGATGACCCCTTGGCGGGTGGCCTGCACGACGCTGGAAAGATTTATATCCGATAAAAATCGATATTTGAAGCGAGTTTAACGTGGTCTTAGCGAATTAATTGGATTTTTATCGAATAAAAATCCAATTAATTCGATGCCAGAGGAGAGCGGGGGTTGGAGGCGAACCGTCAGGACAGCGGTTGCGCGCGCTTTGGCAGGCCAATGGGCAGGTACAGGCCCAGGTAGGCGTCGAAGACACGCATGCCTTCAGCGGCTAGGCGCGGGGTGATTTCGCCGTGCAGTTGCACCGAGCGTGCATAGACCCGATCACCCAGCTCCATGGCCAGGGCGAATACATCGACATCCTCGGGCAGTTGCGGCAAGGGGAAGTGGCGCTCGAACAGGTCCTGCATCAGGCGCCCGAGTTCCAGGTCATGCTGGCGGTCGGCCTGGGTCACTTCGCTCAGGCCGTGTTGCGCGAGGATCAGTTGGCGCGCGGCGCTGTCCTGCGCATAGATCGCCAGCATGCGCTGCTCGACCAGGCGTGAGAGGTCGCGCCAGTCGTGCAGCTCGGCGTGTTCCACGGGCACCTGCAGGCAGGCGCGAAAGGTCGCGTGAATGTCGGCGGTCAGGGCTTCGAGCACGGCTGGCACGCTGGCGAAGAAGTGGTACACCGAGGACGGTGGAATGCCGGCACGCTCGGCAACACTGTAGATCGACAGCCCGGCAAAGCCCTGTTCGCGCAACAGCGTGCGGGCGGCATCGAGAATCTGGGCGATGCGTGCCTGACTGCTGGCGCGGGGTTTGCGAGGTGTGGCGGGGCGGGTCATGCCGATCTCCTGTCCGTGGCTGGCGCTATTGGACGCGAGACAGGCGGGTGAGGCAAGGCGTGTGTGGGTCAACTCGGTCCACAACAGGTGCGCCGTGCGCACCTGTTGTGGCGTGCGAAGTTCTGGACGGTGCCGAGCACGTTGCAACAGCTGTCGAGGCCCGCTCGTGTTCTGCGTGGAAACGCTGTTACAGACGTCGTCCCCGGATCAGGTTCCCACGCTGGAGCGTTGGAACCAGCCCCTTGATCGATGCGAACGGCATTACTGCCCTATGGGGCCTGCTTGCCGTCGCGGAAGGCCTCCCACACCGCGTTGCGGGTGCCAATCAGTTGTTCCGGCAGGCTGTCGAGGGCGAACAGGCGGCGCTTGGTGTCGCGGTCCGGGTAAAGGCCCTTGTCTTCACGCAGGGCTGCGTCGAGGTACTGCGTGGCGTCTGCGTTGCCATTGGGGTAGAGGGTCTCGCTGGTGATCAGCGCCGCCACCTGAGGCTGCAACATGAAGTTGATGAAGGTATGCGCCAGGTCGGCCCGGCTGGCGCTGCTGGGGATGACCAGGTTGTCGATGAACAGCACGGAGCCTTCGCGCGGCACGATGAATTTCACCGGCTGCCCTGCTTGCGCGGCGGCCAGTGCATCACCGGCCCAGGCCAGTGCCAGGCACAGTTTGCCGGTGTTGAGGTCTTCGATGTAACGCTCGCTGTCGACGTAGGCGAGGTGTGGACGCAGGGTCTCGAGCACCTTACCGGCGCGGCGCATGCGCCCTGCCGAGCTGCGTGCGAAGTTGTTGCCCTGATAGTTCATCAGGGTCGACAGCACCTCATCCGGCGCATCCAGCACGCTGATGCCGCAACTGGCGAGCTTGGCGCTCTGTGCGGGATTGAACAGCACGCTCCAGCTGTCCGGTAGCGGCCCACCGTAGGCGGCCTCGGCCTTGGGTGTGTTGATGGCCAGACCCACAGCGCCCCACAGGTAAGGCACGGCATGCCGGTTACTGGGGTCGACTGCGGCGAGCTTGCTCAGCAGTTGCTTGTCCAGGTGACTGCGATTGGGCAGGCGGGCGAAGTCCAGGGGTTGCAGGCGGCCGTCCTTGATCAGGCGCGGCAGGGTGTCGTGCGAGGGGACGGCGATATCGATCTTTTCACCGCTGGCGAGGACTGTTTCCAGCTCTTCGGCGGTGCTGTAGGTGTGGTAGTCGACTTCGATGCCGGTGGCCTTGGTGAAGTCAGCCAGTACCTGTGGCGCGATGTAGTCGTTCCAGTTGTAGACACGGATCGAGTCGGCGGCCACCGCCAGGCTGGGTGCCAGAGCCAGCAGTAGCGGGGCAAGAGCGCGAAACATGAAAACCTCCTTGGTGGTGTGGCGGGCCATGTCACGGCAATGCTTCGCCTGTCCGCGCATGGCAATCGCGGAGCAGGGGCACACTGACAGAAAAATGCGCCGGCTCTACGGCCGGCGTCGGATGGTGCTTATACGGTATGCAAGTACCAGTTGTATTCGAGGTCGGAGATGGTGGTCTCGAACTCCTCCAGCTCGGCTTCCTTACAGGCGACGAAGATGTCGATGTACTTCGGATCGATGTACTTGTTCAGCACTTCGCTGTCGTCCAGCTCGCGCAATGCATCACGCAGGTTGTTCGGCAGGCTCTGTTCCAGTTGCTCGTAGGAGTTGCCTTCGATCGGCTCGCCCGGATCGACCTGATTGGTCAGGCCGTGGTGAATTCCGGCGAGGATCGCCGACATCATCAGGTACGGGTTGGCATCGGCACCGGCCACGCGGTGTTCGATGCGCACCGAGTCCGGGCTGCCGTTCGGTACACGGACGGCCACGGTGCGGTTGTCCACACCCCAGCTTGGCGCGTTCGGCACGTAGAACTGCGCACCGAAGCGGCGGTACGAGTTGACGTTGGGGCAGAGGAAGGCCATCGACGCCGGCATGGTCTCCAGGACACCGCCGATCGCATGACGCAGAGCGGCGTTCTCCAGGGGATCATCAGAGGTGAAGATGTTCTTGCCGGTGGTCTTGTCGAGCAGCGAGATGTGCACGTGCAGACCGTTGCCCGCCTGGCCCGGGTAGGGCTTGGCCATGAAGGTGGTGTCCATCTCATGGTCGTAGGCGATGTTCTTGATCAGGCGCTTGAGCAGCAGGGCGTAGTCACAGGCCTTGATCGCGTCTTCGACGTGATGCAGGTTGACCTCGAACTGGGCCGGGGCGCTTTCCTTGACGATAGCGTCGGCCGGGATGCCTTGCTCTTTCGCGGCTTCGAGCATGTCCTGCAGGCAGTCGACGTATTCGTCGAGGTCATCGATCAGGTACACCTGGGTTGAGATCGGGCGCTTGCCGGACAGGGGAGAACGTGGCGGCTGCGGACGGCCGTTCACGTTCTCCTGGTCGATCAGGTAGAACTCCAGCTCGAAGGCCGCGCAGATGCGCAGGTTCATCTCGTCGAATTTGGCGACCACCTGGCGCAACACTTCGCGCGGGTCGGCAAAGAACGGATTGCCGTCGAGCTCGTGCATGGTCATCAGCAGTTGCGCGGTAGGACGCTTCTGCCAAGGCTCGTTGCACAGGGTGTTGGGAATGGGGAAGCAGATGCGGTCGGCGTCACCGATATCCAGGCCGAGGCCGGTGCTTTCTACGGTGGAGCCATTGATGTCGAGAGCGAAGAGGGAGGCGGGCAGGTTGATGCCCTTTTCATACACTTTATGCAGGCTGTTTCGTTCGATGCGCTTGCCGCGCACCACACCGTTCATATCCGCAATAAGAAGGTCGACGAACAGGACCTCAGGATGTTCCTTAAGGAACGCGTTCGCTTCGTTAAGCTGAACGGCACGCGGGGGTACCGACATGATGCAACACCTTTTTTGTTAAAAATTTCAATCATGCAAATGCACGACTGTGAGTCAATCTTAAAGACCTTTCGCTGTCAATAGCGCCCCATTTTGCCCTTAAATGGGGCTGCGTGGCCATTTTTGGGGCGTTTAGGCCTGGTTTTCATCCTTTTCTGCGGTTCCTTCCAAGGTTGCTCAGTGGGGTGTGTTCAATTTTTTACGACCCTATTGTGTAAAAAAATGAACAAGGCTAATCTCGGGATCAACCTCATAACAGCAATAAAACAGGTGCTCCATGTCTCGCCTGCCGTTGATCGGCGTCACCACCTGCAGCAAGCAGATCGGCTCTCATCCTTATCATATCGTCGGCGATAAATACGTCCGCGCCGTAGCGGTTGGTGCCGGGGGCGTACCGCTGGTGATCCCCTCGCTGGGCGAATTGATCGACCAAGAGACCCTGCTCGAAACCCTGGATGGCCTGCTGCTTACCGGCTCGCCGTCGAATGTCGAACCCCACTATTACAACGGTCCGGCCAGTGCCCCCGGGACCCAGCATGACCCGGCTCGCGACCAGACCACGCTGCCGCTGATCCGCCGGGTCATCGAGGCCGGTATCCCGCTGTTGGGTATCTGCCGTGGTTTCCAGGAAATCAACGTCGCCCTCGGCGGCAGCCTGCACCAGTCGGTGCATGAAGTCGACGGACTGATGGACCACCGCGAGCCGGACGATCAGCCGCTCGAGGTGCAATACGCTCCCAGCCATCCGCTGCACGTGCAGCCGGGCGGTGTACTCTCCGGCCTCGGCTTGCCGGACGAGATTGAAGTCAACTCCATTCATGGCCAGGGCGTTCAGCGTCTGGCGCCGGGCCTTCGCGTAGAAGCACTGGCGCCTGACGGGTTGGTCGAAGCCTTCTCCGTCGAAGGTGCGCCAAGTTTCGCGCTCGGGGTGCAATGGCACCCGGAGTGGCAGGTGCGATCCAACCCGAATTATCTCGCCATCTTCCAGGCCTTTGGTGAGGCTTGCAGGAAGAGGGCGGGGCAACGCTGAACCGACTATATAAAGAGTCGGTTCTACAACCCCGAGGTCTTTATGACTAGCAAGCTCGACCGGCTGACCAGCTGGCTGAAAGAACGCAAAATCACCGAAGTAGAATGTTTGATCAGCGACCTTACCGGCATCGCCCGCGGCAAGATTTCGCCGACCAACAAGTTCCTCGACGAAAAAGGCATGCGCCTCCCCGAGAGTGTGCTGCTGCAAACCGTGACCGGCGACTACGTCGAGGATGACATTTATTACGAGCTGCTCGACGAGGCGGACATCGATATGTTCTGCCGTCCAGACGAGAACGCCGTGTTCCTAGTGCCCTGGGCCATCGAGCCGACCGCGATGGTGATCCACGACACCTTCGACAAGCAGGGCAACCCGATCGAGCTGTCGCCGCGCAACATCCTCAAGAACATCCTCAAGCTCTACGCCGCCAAGGGTTGGAAAGCCATCGTCGCGCCGGAGATGGAGTTCTACCTGACCAAGCGCAACAGCGACCCGGACTTCCCGCTGGTGGCGCCGATGGGTCGCTCCGGGCGCCCGGAAGTGGGCCGTCAGTCGTTTTCCATCGACGCGGCCAACGAATTCGACCCGTTGTTCGAAGATGTCTACGACTGGTGCGAGCTGCAGGATCTGGACCTCGACACGCTGATTCACGAAGACGGCCCGGCGCAGATGGAGATCAACTTCCGTCACGGCGACGCCCTGCACCTGGCCGACCAGATCACCGTGTTCAAGCGCACCATGCGCGAAGCGGCGCTCAAACATGATGTGGCGGCGACCTTCATGGCCAAGCCCATCACCGACCAGCCCGGCAGTGCCATGCACATTCACCAGAGTGTGGTGGACGCCAAGACGGGCAAGAACCTGTTCTCCAACGCGGACGGGACCATGAGCGAGCTGTTCCTGCACCACATTGGTGGCCTGCAGAAGTACATCCCCGAGCTGTTGCCGCTGTTCGCACCGAACGTCAACTCGTTCCGCCGCTTCCTGCCGGACACCTCGGCACCCGTGAACGTCGAGTGGGGCGAGGAGAACCGCACTGTCGGCCTGCGCGTACCGGAAGCCGGCCCGCAGAACCGCCGCGTGGAGAATCGTCTGGCGGGCGCCGACGCCAACCCGTACCTGGTTCTGGCCGCCTCGCTGCTGTGCGGCTACATCGGCATGGTCGAAGGCCTGAAACCCAGTGCGCCGGTGAAGGGCCGTGGCTATGAGCGCCGCAACCTGCGCCTGCCGGTGACCATCGAAAGTGCGCTGGAGCGTATGGAAGCCTGCAAGGACGCGGAAAAGTACCTGGGTGAGAAATTCATCCGCGGGTATGTCGCGGTCAAGCGGGCCGAGCATGAGAACTTCAAGCGGGTGATCAGCTCCTGGGAGCGTGAATTCCTGCTGCTATCCGTTTGATCTTGACGGGTGCCGGCGCGTGATCCGCCCGGCACCTTGGTGTAACTCTGAGGTGACTATGACCGAGCAAGCGAACAACCCGAAAACCCGCGAATGGCAGGCCATGAGCCGTGAGCACCATATCGCGCCGTTCAGCGACTACAAGCAGCTGCACGAACAGGGTCCGCGCATCATCACCAAGGCCGACGGTGTCTACCTGTGGGACAGCGAAGGCAACAAGATTCTCGACGGCATGGCCGGCCTGTGGTGCGTGGCCGTCGGCTATGGCCGAGAAGAGCTGGTGCAGGCAGCGGCCACGCAGATGCGTGAGCTGCCGTTCTACAACACCTTCTTCCAGACCGCTCACCCGCCGGTACTGGAGCTGTCCAAGGCCATCGCCGACGTCGCGCCCAAGGGCATGAACCATGTGTTCTTCACCGGCTCCGGCTCCGAAGGCAACGACACCATGCTGCGCATGGTCCGCCATTACTGGGCGCTGAAGGGCAAGCCGAGCAAGAAAGTCATCATCAGCCGCAAGAACGGCTACCACGGCTCCACGGTGGCCGGCGCGAGCCTGGGCGGCATGACCTACATGCACGAGCAGGGCGACCTGCCGATTCCAGGCATCGTGCACATCGCCCAGCCCTACTGGTTCGGTGAAGGCGGCGACATGAGCCCGGACGAGTTCGGTACCTGGGCCGCCAACGAGCTGGAGAAGAAGATTCTCGAGGTGGGCGAGGACAACGTCGCGGCCTTCATCGCCGAGCCAATTCAGGGCGCCGGTGGCGTGATCATCCCGCCGGATACCTACTGGCCACGCATCCGCGAGATCCTCGCCAAGTACGACATCCTGTTCGTCGCCGATGAGGTGATCTGCGGCTTCGGGCGTACCGGTGAGTGGTTCGGCAGCGACTATTTCGGCAACACGCCGGACCTGATGACCATCGCCAAGGGCCTGACCAGCGGCTACGTGCCCATGGGCGGCCTGATCGTCAGCGACAAGGTGTTCCAGGTCATCAACGATGGTGGCGACTTTAACCATGGCTTCACGTACTCCGGGCATCCTGTGGCAGCAGCCGTCGGCCTGGAGAACATCCGCATTCTGCGCGACGAGAAAATTGTCGAGCGGGTAAAAGCCGAAACGGCACCGTATTTGCAAAAGCGTTTGCGTGAACTGGCGGATCATCCGCTGGTGGGTGAGGTACGTGGAGTGGGCATGCTCGGCGCCATCGAACTGGCAAAGAACAAGCAAACACGCGAACGTTTTCCCAGCGAAACGGGCGTCGGCATGATTTGCCGCGGCCATTGCTTCGATAACGGACTGATCATGCGCGCCGTTGGCGACACCATGATCATCGCGCCACCGCTGGTCATCAGCAAAAACGAGATCGACGAACTGATCGAGAAAGCACGCAAGTGCCTCGATCTCACCGCACAAGCTGTACAAGGTTGAGACTTGAGTGACATGCCATACCTTGCCAGACTGCGACGGTGCGTTGGCCAGGCTCACCGGAGGGTGCGTTGCCGTGGCGGCGCAACCCCGGATACTACAAATGAAAAAGGGAGCTAACCCGCATGATCAAGACTTTCGGTAAAACGTTGCTCGCCATGACCATGGTGGGCGCTGTGGCCGGTATGGCGCAGGCCGACAACAAGGTATTGCACGTCTACAACTGGTCGGACTACATCGCACCGGACACCCTGGACAAGTTCACCAAGGAAACCGGCATCAAGGTCGTCTACGACGTCTTCGACAGCAACGAAGTACTGGAAGCCAAACTGCTGGCGGGTAGCTCGGGCTACGACATCGTCGTGCCGTCCAACCCGTTCCTGGCCAAGCAGATCAAGGCGGGCGTGTTCCAGAAGCTGGATCGCGCCAAGCTGCCGAACTGGAAGAACCTGGACACCACCCTGCTCAAGGCGCTTGAGCCGAGCGATCCGGGCAACCAGTACTCCATTCCTTACATGTGGGGCACCATCGGCATCGGCTACAACGTCGATAAGGTCAAGGCCGTACTCGGCGACAACGCACCGGTCGATTCCTGGGACCTGGTGTTCAAGCCGGAAAATATTGCCAAGCTGAAAGAGTGCGGTGTCGCGTTCATCGATTCGCCGACCGAAATCCTGCCGGCCGCCCTGCACTACCTGGGCTACAAGACCGACAGCAGCGATCCGAAAGAGCTGAAAGCCGCCGAGGACCTGTTCCTCACGATTCGCAAGAGCATCACCTACTTCCACTCCTCGAAGTACATCGGTGACCTGGCCAACGGCAACATCTGCGTCGCCATTGGTTACTCGGGTGACATCTACCAGGCCAAATCCCGTGCGGAAGAAGCCAAGAATGGCGTGAAGGTTTCCTACAACATTCCGAAGGAAGGCGCAGGCAGCTTCTTCGACATGCTGGCCGTGCCGAAAGATGCCAAGAACCCCGAAGGCGCCCACATCTTCCTCAACTACCTGATGAAGCCTGAAGTGATCGCCGAGATCGGTAACTTCACCCAGTTCCCTACCGGCAACGCTGCTGCCGTTCCGCTGGCTGACGAAGCCCTGCGCAACGACCCGGGCGTATACCCGCCGCACGAAGTGCTGGAGAAGATCTACACCTTCCCGGATCTGCCGGCCAAGGTGCAGCGCACCATGACCCGCAGCTGGACCAAGATCAAGTCCGGTAAATAATGCAGACACCCTCCGGCGGGTGCTCCCGCCGGAGCCCTGCCAGGAGGGCTTCATGCACCAACCCGCAATTGCCTGTCGTTATCCACGAGCCCCCACACAGCTTCGTGCGCGGACGGCTGGGTGCGTCCTGCGGCAAGGTGCCCCCGTTTCACAACCCCGGCCGTCGGCAGCGGCTGCGAAAAATCAACAAGAATGAGGACTGACGTGTGCAAACCTTCTTGCGCAAAACCCTGATCGCAACGGCCGCTACGCTGGGGCTGGCTGGCACTGTCCAGGCCGCACCTACCGTGCATATCTACAACTGGACCGACTACATCGGTGAAACCACCCTGGCCGACTTCAAAAAGGCCACCGGCATCAACACCGGCTACGACGTGTTCGACTCCAACGAGACCCTGGAAGGCAAGCTCCTCGCTGGCCGTACCGGCTATGACGTGGTCGTGCCGTCCAACCATTTCCTCGGCAAGCAGATCAAGGCCGGGGCGTTCCAGAAGCTCGACCGCAAGCAACTGCCGAACTGGCAGAACCTCGACCCGGCGCTGCTCAAGCAGCTGGAAAAGAACGATCCGGGCAACCAGTATTCCGTCCCCTACCTGTGGGGCACCAATGGCATCGGCTACAACGTCGAGAAGATCAAGCAGGTGCTGGGTGTCGACCATATCGACTCCTGGGCCGCGGTCTTCGAGCCGGAAAACATGAAGAAGCTCAGCGCCTGCGGCGTGGCCTTCCTCGACTCGCCGGATGAAATGATCCCGGCGATGCTCAACTACCTGGGCCTGGACCCCAACAGCACCAACCTCGATGACTACAAGAAGGCCGAGGAGAAACTGCTGGCTGTGCGTCCCTACGTGACCTACTTCCATTCCTCCAAGTACATCGGTGACCTGGCCAACGGTGACATCTGCGTCGCCACCGGTTTCTCCGGTGACATCCTGCAGGCTGCTGACCGTGCCGACGAAGCCGGCAAGGGCGTCGAGATCGCCTACAGCATTCCCAAGGAAGGCGCGAACCTGTGGTTCGACATGCTCGCTGTTCCGGTCGACGCGAAGAATGTCACCGAGGCCCATGCCTTCATCAACTACCTGCTCGACCCGGAGGTGATCGCCAAAGTCAGCGACTATGTCGGTTACGCCAACCCGAACGTCAAGGCCGGCGAGTTCATGGACCCCGAGGTTCGCAACGACGAGTCCGTTTACCCCCCGCAAGCGGTGCTGGATAATCTGTTCGTCTCCTCCGAATTGCCTGCAAACGTGCAACGCGCGATGACCCGCAGCTGGACCAAAGTCAAGTCGGGTAAGTGATCCCCTTTGCCCGGCGTAGTGTGCCGGGCCCTATTTCGTTCCGGGAGTTTTGGAAATGGCAGTTGCCTCCAGCGCCTACAAGAAAGCCCTTGAGGGCAGCCAGCAACCGAAAGAGGTGCTGGTCAAAATCGATCGCGTAACCAAGAAGTTCGACGAAACCATCGCTGTCGATGACGTTTCGCTGACCATCAACAAGGGCGAGATCTTCGCCCTGCTCGGTGGCTCCGGCTCCGGCAAATCGACGCTGCTGCGCATGCTCGCCGGCTTCGAGCGCCCGACCGAGGGCCGCATCCTGCTCGATGGCGTCGACATCACCGACATGCCGCCCTACGAGCGGCCGATCAACATGATGTTCCAGTCCTACGCGCTGTTCCCGCACATGACCGTGGCGCAGAACATCGCCTTTGGCCTGAAGCAGGACAAGATGCCCCAGGACCAGATCGACGAGCGCGTGGCGGAGATGCTCAAGCTGGTGCACATGACCCAGTACGCCAAGCGCAAGCCGCACCAGCTGTCCGGAGGCCAGCGTCAGCGCGTGGCCCTGGCGCGCTCGCTGGCCAAGAGCCCCAAGCTGCTACTGCTTGATGAGCCGATGGGCGCGCTGGACAAGAAGCTGCGTTCGCAGATGCAACTGGAGCTGGTCGAGATCATCGAGCGCGTTGGCGTGACCTGCGTGATGGTGACCCACGACCAGGAAGAGGCCATGACCATGGCCCAGCGCATCGCCATCATGCACCTCGGCTGGATCGCCCAGACCGGCAGCCCGGTGGACATCTACGAGACCCCGGCTAGCCGCCTGGTCTGCGAGTTCATCGGTAACGTCAACCTGTTCGACGGCGCCATCACCAAGGATGACGCCGACCACGCGATCATCGACTGCCCGCAGCTGGACAAGCCCATCTACATCGGCCACGGCATCACCACTCGCGCCGAAGACAAGCGCGTGAGCTACGCCCTGCGTCCGGAAAAGCTGCTGATGGCCACCGAACTGCCGGCCGACCACGAGCACCCCGACTACAACTGGTCCACCGGCACCGTGCACGATATCGCCTACCTCGGCGGCCACTCGGTGTACTACATCAAGCTGGCATCCGGGCAGATCGTCCAATCCTTCATCGCCAACGCCGAACGCCGTGGCAAGCGACCGACCTGGGACGATCACGTCGTCGTGTACTGGGAGGATGACAGTGGCGTGGTACTGCAGTCATGAACAGACTCGCACTCACCTCCATCAGCCGGGGTAGCCAACTGGTCGGCGCGTTGCTGCTCGCCCTGGCCGTGCTCACCCTGTTCAACCTGACCACCTCGGGCACCACCTTCTGGGCCGCCCTGGGGCAGTCGTTCAATCAACTGTGCAACCTGGTTGTCGGCCTTGCCGTGCTGGTTGCCATCTATGCCGTCGTGACGCTGCTGTTCAGCCGCTTCAGCGGCCTGCGCGTCGGTCGTGCGGCGGTCGTCAGTGGGCCGTTCCTGTGGCTGTTCCTGTTCTTCCTGCTGCCGTTCTTCATCGTCCTGAAGATCAGCTTCGCGGAAGCTGACGTGGCCATTCCGCCGTACACCGAGATCTACAGCTACGCCGAACAGAAGCTGGATATTGTCCTCAACCTGGGCAACTACCTGTTCCTGGGCGAAGACGAACTGTACCTGGCGGCGTACCTCGGCTCGCTGAAGATCGCCTTCTTCAGCACCATCTTGTGCCTGCTGATCGGCTACCCGATGGCCTATGCCATCGCCCGGGCCCGCAAGGAAAGCCAGACCACCCTGCTGCTGCTGATCATGATGCCGACCTGGACGGCGATCCTGATCCGCGTGTACGCCTGGATGGGCATCCTCAGCAACAATGGCCTGCTCAATGGCTTCCTGCTGTGGACCGGCTTGATCAGCGAACCGCTGCAGATCCTCAACACCAACATCGCGGTGTACATCGGCGTGGTCTATTCGTACCTGCCGTTCATGATCCTGCCGCTGTTCGCCAACCTGGTGAAGCACGACCACACCCTGCTGGAAGCGGCTTCCGATCTGGGTTCGAGCAACTTCAACAACTTCTGGAAGATCACCGTGCCGCTGTCCAAGAACGGCATCATTGCCGGCAGCATGCTGGTGTTCATCCCGGTGGTCGGTGAATTCGTCATCCCCGAGCTGCTCGGCGGGCCGGAAACGCTGATGATCGGCAAGGTGTTGTGGCAAGAGTTCTTCAACAACCGCGACTGGCCGGTAGCCTCTGCGCTGGCGGTGGTCATGCTGGCGATCCTGATCATCCCGATCATCCTGTTCAACCGTAACCAAGCCAAGGAACTGGAGGGCAGGGTATGAATCATCTGACTGGATCCGTCCCGACCATCCTGTTCAACCGGCTTTCCAACCAGAAGCAGAGCCAAGGAACTGGAGAGCAGGGTATGAATCATCTGACGAGGTTGTCCCGATCATCCTGTTCAACCGGCTCTCCAACCAGAAGCAGAGCCAAAGAACTGGAGGGCAGGGTATGAAGAACTTCAGGTTCTCCACGTTCATGCTGTGGGCCGGTCTGTTGTTCATCTACCTGCCCATGCTCATCCTGGTCATCTACTCGTTCAACGCCTCCAAGCTGGTGACGGTATGGGGGGGCTGGTCGGTGAAGTGGTACGTCGGCCTGCTCGACAACCGGCAACTGATCGGTGCCGTACTGCGCTCCCTGGAAATCGCCTGCTACACCGCCATCGCGGCGGTGGCGCTGGGCACCATGGCAGCGTTCGTGCTCACCCGCATCCCACGCTTCAAGGGGCGCACGCTGTTCGGTGGCCTGGTTACCGCGCCGCTGGTCATGCCCGAAGTGATCACCGGTCTGTCGCTGCTGCTGCTGTTCGTGGCCATGGCTCAATTAATTGGCTGGCCGCAGGAGCGAGGCATCGTCACCATCTGGATCGCCCACACCACCTTCTGCTCGTCCTACGTGGCGATTGTGGTGTCGGCACGGCTGCGCGAGCTGGACCTGTCCATCGAAGAGGCCGCCATGGACCTGGGCGCGCGCCCATGGAAGGTGTTCTTCCTGATCACCATCCCGATGATCGCGCCCTCGCTGGCGGCCGGTGCGATGATGTCCTTCGCCCTGTCGCTGGATGACCTGGTACTGGCCAGCTTCGTATCCGGTCCGGGCTCGACGACCCTGCCAATGGAAGTGTTCTCCGCCGTGCGCCTCGGTGTGAAGCCGGAGATCAACGCCGTGGCCAGCCTGATCCTGCTGGTGGTGTCGATGTTCACCTTCCTCGCCTGGTTCTTCGCCCGCCGCTCCGAAGAAAAGCGCAAACGCGCGATTCAGCAAGCCATGGACGAAACCACCAGCGAAACTTGGTCGGGCAAGACCGCCTGACAGCGTGTCGAGCAAACAAAAAGGGCCACTGATGTGGCCCTTTTCATTTAGTACAGCGCTCGTAGGGGGCGCTGTGCGTACCGGATTTGAAGCTGCTCGTGTTACGGAGGCAGGATATGGCGCAGCCGCTTTATTACCTACCTGAATGCAATTATTCGTAACAGTGATAAGCCTGATTTGTTCTGTGAATTTTGTTGATCTGCATCACAATTCTTTCAATTGAAAGGCGTTCTTATTGCGCCGTCGACACACTTTGATAAGAATGCCATCCCCGTCATGATGTCGGAAAGCCAGTATTCTCCAGGGATGGATAGCGATGCGCGCACTTTTGTTCGCCACGTCTGTGGTTTTTATCACCTCTTTTTCTGCTGTCTTCGCTGCCGGGCCGGGCACTCAGCCCCTGCCGGGTGATCGCGACTTGATTCGCGACCGCCAGGAACGCCTGCTCGAAGAGCAGCGTCGCCGCCTGCAGGAGCTGCAACAGCTTCCAGGCAATGAGGCCCCAGTAACCCCCAGCGCGCCGACCGAAGACGAACGCTGCTTCGCCATCAAGACCATTCGCCTGCAAGGCGCTGAGCTGATACCTCAAGCCCGGCAGCAGGAACTGCTCGCACCGTTCGAGAATCAGTGCCTCGGCACGGGTCGCTTGAACGAGCTGCTCAAGGTCATCACCCAGGATTACATCGACCGTGGCTATGTCACCTCGCGGGCCTACCTGCCGCAGCAGGACATGTCCGATGGCGAGCTGGAGGTAATCGTCGTTGAAGGCCGGCTGGAGGGGCTGGACAGTTCCGCCGTGGCCAGCGAGCGGGAACTGGCCATGGCGTTGCCCGGCCGCCCTGGTGACGTGCTCGACCTGCGTGAGCTGGAGCAACTGGTCGAACAGATCAACCGCCTGCCGTCGCGCCCCGCACAACTCGAGTTGGTGCCGGGTGAGCAGGTGGGTGGCAGCCGTGTACAGCTCAAGGGCGAACCGAGCAAACCCTGGCGTGTCGGCCTCAACCGTCACAACGATGGTCAGCGCAGCACCGGCGAGCAGCAATGGGGCGCCAACTTCGACTGGGACAGCCCACTGGGCCTGGCCGACCAGTTCAGCCTGCGCGGCGGTGGCGATACGGTCAGCGACCACTGGAGGCATTCGGCCAATCAAGGCCTGTTCTACAGCCTGCCCTATGGCTGGTGGACCTTCAGCTACGGCTACAACCAGAGCTACTACCGTACCCGCAACGACGCCAACGGCTTCGCCTTTTCCAGCGATGGCGAGAGCAAGAACCATCAACTGCGTGGCGAGCGCGTGCTGCACCGCGACAGCGTCAGCAAGACCGCCGCCAGCCTGGGCATCGCTCACCTGCGCACGCGCAACTACATCGAAAACAACCTGATCGATGTCTCCAGCCAGCGCCTGACCGAAAGCCAGCTTGGCTTCAACCACGGTCGGCGGATCGGCAATGCCTTCGTCAACCTCGACCTCGGCTGGCAGCGTGGTATCGGCGCCTTGGACGCTCAGCGCGAGGGCGATCCCAAGCCAGGGCAGCCGGTGGCTCGTTACAACAAGTACAGCCTCACCGCCAGTTACCTGCAGCCTGTCCAGTGGTTCGGCGAATCCTTCAGCGTCGACAGTTTGCTCAACTACCAGCGCAGCGAAGATGTGCTCTACGGGCCGCAGCGCATCAGCATCGGCGGCCTCAGCTCGGTGCGTGGCTTCAAGGAGCAATCCCTATCCGGCGATACCGGTGGCTACTGGCGCAACCAGGTGCGCTGGCGCCGGCCAGTGACCTGGGCTGCCTTGCAGCCCTTCGTTCACGAATACGGCCTGGCCCTCGCCTATGACGTGGGCATGATCCACGGCGGCCGCTACAACCCTCAACTGCGCGGTCGCCTGAGCGGCAATGCCATCGAACTCAGTGCCCGTGGTCAGCACCTTGCCGCCTCGGTCACCTTCGCCCGGTCGCTGGAGCGACCGGACGTCATCGAGCGCCGCGAGCACCCGATCAACTTCCGCTTCGATCTTTTCTTCTGACCTTTTTCTGATTGGCGCGCCCGCGCGCAGGAGTAGCCGGCACATGGACGTACGCAGCCCCATTTTCCAGAACATCGCCTGTGTGCTCATGGGGGTCATGTTCCTCAACCCCATCGTCGGCACGGCGGCGGACCTGGCCCTCGACGCGGCGGCA
Organism: Pseudomonas sp. Marseille-Q8238; assembly: GCF_965111915.1. Taxonomy (NCBI): domain Bacteria; kingdom Pseudomonadati; phylum Pseudomonadota; class Gammaproteobacteria; order Pseudomonadales; family Pseudomonadaceae; genus Pseudomonas; species Pseudomonas sp. Marseille-Q8238. Next base: position 240,915 of record NZ_CBCOPI010000001.1, read on the forward strand.
GGCGGCAATGCCAACATCGGCAGCGCCAGCAACGGCGTACCGATGGTCAACATCGCCACGCCCAACGGCAGCGGCCTGTCGCACAACAAGTTCACTGACTACAACGTCGGCCAGCAGGGGTTGATCCTCAACAACAGCAACCAGAGCATGGTGAACACCCAGCTGGGTGGCTATGTGGTCGGCAACCCAAATCTCAAGGGCGGCACCGCGTCGGTCATCCTCAACGAGGTCAACGGCGGCAGCCCCAGCCAGCTCAAAGGCTATACCGAGGTGGCGGGGCGCTCGGCGCATGTCATCGTCGCCAACCCCCATGGCATCACCTGCGAGGGTTGCGGCTTCCTCAACACCCCACGCGCGACGCTGACCACAGGCACACCGGTGGTGGAAAACGGCCGCCTCGACCGCTATGACGTCGACGGTGGTGAGATCGCCATCGAAGGCGAGGGGCTCAACGCGCGCAACGTCGACCAGTTCGAACTGATTACCCGCAGTGCCAAGATCAATGCCGAACTGCATGCGCAGAAATTGGCGATGATCACCGGGCGCAACGAGGTCGATGCCGCCGACCTGAGCGCTACCGCCAAGGCTGCCAGCGGCAGCGCCGCCCCTCAGTTGGCCATCGACAGCTCCGCGTTGGGCGGCATGTACGCTGGCGCCATCCGCCTGGTCGGCACCGAGCAGGGCGTGGGCGTCAAGTTGGCCGGCGACATGGCCGCCAGTGGCGGTGATATCCACATCGATGCCAACGGCCAGCTCAGCCTGGCGCGCACGGCGGCCAGCGGCGACGTGACCCTGCGTGCCGAGCAGATCGAGCTTAACGACGACACCTATGCCGGGCGTAATGCCACGCTGCAGGCCGACCGTGTCGATGTCGGCGAAAGCCTGGCAGCCGGTAATCGCCTGCAGGTCGACAGCGACCAGTTGAACAACGCCGGCATCATCGAAGCGGGTGTGCGCGCCGATGGCAGCCTCAACAGCGCCGGCCATCTGCAGCTCAATGGCGGGCAGGTCGACAACCAGGGAAGCATCACCTCCCATGGCAGCCTGGCCACCGATGTGCAGACCCTGAACAACCAGGGCGGCACGCTCACGGCAGCGAGCGATGCCACGCTCAAGGCCGATGCTCTGAATAACCACAATGGCCAGGTGCTCGCCCAGCGTGACCTGACCATCCAGGCCGCTACCAGTGACAACCGTGCCGGCGAACTGCTCGCCGGTCGCGACCTGAGCGTCAGTGGTGCCAGCCTGGACAACCAGGGCGGCACCCTGGCCGCCAATGGCGCGATCAAGACCGACCTGAGTGCGGCGTTGAACAACACCAGCGGCCTGGTTGAGGCCGGCACTCACCTCGATATCAGCGCCGGCAGCCTGAGCAACGACAGCGGTCGTCTGCGCGCATTGGGCAACAGCGGCATGAGCCGCTTCGTCATCGGTGCTCGCTTCGATAACGACAATGGCAAGGTCGAGATCGGCAATGCCGAGCTGAACCTCACCAGCGCCAGCCTCAGCAACCAGGCTGGCCTGGTCCGTCACCTGGGTACCCAAGGTTTCAACCTCTCCCTGGCGGATCTCGGCAACGCGGGTGGCAGCTTCATCACCAATGGCGACTTGACCCTGGATGCCGATGACTGGAGCAACAGCAGTGTCTTGCAGGCCAACCGCCTGAACCTGCGTTTCGGCACTTTCCAGCAGACGGCGACGGGCAAGCTGTTGTCCGCGACGGATATCGTCATTCGGGGCGAGGATTGGCTCAACGACGGCACGATTGCCGCCGACGGCTTGATCGATTTGCAACTGACAGGTTTCTACAACGGCAATGGCCAACTCACCACGCAGCAAGGATTGGTGTTCACGGCTGCCAGTGCTGACCTCGGTACCCAGGCGCGCATCAGCGCTGGCGAACAGGCCGACTTCACCTTGGGTGGCACGTTACTCAGTCGCGGGGTGATTACTGCCGATGCGGCGCTAAACCTGCACGCTCTCGAGCTGGACAACCATGGCACGCTGGGCAGTGCAGGCACCCTGACTCTGACCGCTACCAATCTGAAAAATACCGATGGCCTGATCTTCTCCGGTGGCGACCTGCACCTGATCGGCCAGCGCTTCACCAACCTGCGTGGTGACCTCTACAGCGTTGGTGACTTGAGCTTTATCGCCGATGCAAGCAACGCTGCGCCGCAACAGTTCAGCAACCTTTCCGGTGTTATCGAAAGCGAAGGCGATATCGATATTCGGGCCAGCCGGATCGAGAACGCTCACGAGCTGGAAACCCTTGTGGTTAGCCGCAAGGTTTCAGCGCTGTTCTACGGGCGAGACTGCACGGACTGCAGTGGCGATAAGGAGAACGTACGCTACTACCTTAGCGAAACTGATCGCACTGAAGCGCTCAGTAATGTGCGGACCGCATCGCTGTTGGCCGGTGGGAATCTGAGCCTGCATGCAACGGACGTAAAAAATCGCTATAGCCTGATGGCCGCCAATGGCGACATCAAAGTTGATGCCCTCACCTTCGAGAACCTGGGGGCGGAAACCGGCGAGACAATCACTGTGCGTCGTGTCACCAGCGATCGCCAGAAATCGGTTGGCTTCATCGACAATGCCGTTGCCAGATTCAACGCCACCTACTCGTCATCAGCCAATGGCGATATCACGGCGGCAGTGAACAGTATGCTGGCGTCCTATTTTCCTTATCGGACGGCACCCAGCACGACGTATACCCCCGAGGCGACCCAGCGTTATGCGGGCATCGTGCAGGCCGGTGGTGATGTGCAGATCAATGCCTTGCAGATTGGCAATGGCAGCATTCGCCCCTCTTTCAGCTTCGCCAGTGGTGGTACTCGCGTCGACACTGGCGCGCCGGGCAGCGACATTGCTACCCAGGTCACCCTCAACCCGCAACTGCCACCGGATCTTCAGCAAAAAGCGGTCGACCCTCTGGCGCTTCCGGGCTTCACTGTGCCCAGCGGCCAGAACGGTCTGTTCAGCCTCAACCTGAATCCCGATCATCCCTACCTGATCGAGACCAACCCGGCGTTCGCCAGCCTCAAAGGCTTCCTCAACTCCGACTACATGCTTGACTTGCTGGGCTATGACCTGAACACGGTGCAACGTCGCCTGGGTGATGGCTACTACGAACAGCGGTTGATCCGCGAGGCCATCGTGGCGCGCACAGGGCAGCGCTATTTGGCTGGCCTGGACAGTGATGAAGCCCAGTTTCGTTACCTGATGGACAACGCCGTTGCCAGCAAGGAGGCGCTTAACCTGTCAGTGGGCGTGAGCCTGAGTGCCGAGCAGATCGCGGCATTGACCCATGACATCGTGTGGATGGAAGAGCGTGAGGTCAATGGCGTCAAGGTGCTCGCCCCGGTGCTTTACCTGGCCCAGGCCGAAGGTCGCCTGGCACCGGGCGGTGCGTTGATCCAGGGCCGTGACGTGGCCCTGATTTCCGGCACTGACCTGAACAACAGTGGCACCCTGCGCGCCACGCGTAACCTTGATGTCACGGCCCGGCAGAACATCGCCAACAGCGGGTTGATGCATGCCAATGAGCGTCTGTCATTGCTGGCCGGTGACAGCATCCGCAATAGCCAGGGCGGCATCATCAAAGGGCAGGATGTAAGTCTTATCGCCGTGAGCGGCGATGTGATCAACGAACGCAGCATCACCACCCACCAGAGCCAGAGCCGCAACAGTGATCGTCAGCAGAGCTTCGTCGACAGCGCTGCGCGCATCGAGGCAGGCAACGACCTGGTCGTCAGTGCGGGACGTGATCTGCTCAATATCGGTGGCGCCATCAGCGCGGGTGGCGACGCCAGCCTGCAAGCTGGCAACGATCTGCTGATTACCTCGGCGGAGGCGCAGAACCGACAAAACACCTGGGATCGCAAAGGCTATCTGCGGCAATCGGATGTCACTCAATACGGCAGTGACGTACAGATCGGTGGCGATCTGCAAGCCAGCGCCGGCCGCGATTTGGCGGTAATCGCCAGTAAGGTCAAGGCCGGTGGCGACATTGACCTGTACGCCAATGGCGATGTCACCATCGCCTCGGCCGCCAACCAGACCAGCCTGGAATACCGACACAAAGGCGGCGGGAAGAAGGTCGAGCGCGAAGAACAGCAGGTGCGTCAGCAGGCGTCGGTGATCGAGGCCGGCGGCAACCTCAGCGTCGTGGCCGAAGGCAACCTGGCGCTGGTCTCCAGCCACCTCAAGGCGGGCAATGAAGCCTACCTGTATGCCGGCGAACAACTGGCCCTGCTGGCGGCGCAGAACAGCGACTACAGCCTGTACGACAAGAAGAAGAAAGGCGGCTGGGGCAGCAAGGAAACCCAGCGCGACGAAGTGACCAAGGTCCGCAACATTGGTAGCAGCATCACCACCGGCGGTGACCTGATTCTCGTCAGCGAAGGAGACCAGCTCTACCAGCGTGCTCGCCTGGAAAGCGGCAATGACCTGATCCTCGACAGCGGCGGCGCTATCACCTTCGAGGCAGTGAAAGACCTCGACCAGGAAAGCCACGAGAAGAGCAAGAACAGTTGGGCCTGGACCTCGATGGAGGGTGAGGGCTCGACCGACGAAACCGTGCTGCAAAGCCAATTGATCGCCAAGGGTGAAACCCTGATCAAGGCGGTCGAAGGTATCCATATCGACGTGAGGGTGGTGAACCAGGAAACGGTGAGCCAGGCCATCGACGCCATGGTCACAGCCGATCCGGACCTGGCGTGGCTCAAAGAGGCTGAACAGCGCGGTGATATCGACTGGCGGCGAGTGAAGGAGATTCACGACAGTTGGGATTACGACCACTCGGGGTTGGGTGGTCCGTTGATGATCGTTATCGCCATCATCGTGACGTACTTCACGGCGGGGGCGGCGAGTGGCTTGGTGGCAGGAGCGGGCTCCGCTGTAGGTGGAGCGGGGTCGGCCATTGCAACGGCTACGGCGGTAGGCACCGCTGCAAATGTGGCTGGAACAGCAGTCCTAACCTCCATGGCCAGTTCAGCGACTATCAGCGCCATCAACAACAAAGGCAATTTAGGAGCAGTAGTTAAGGACGTGACCTCAGAGGATGCCCTGCGCGGTTATCTGGTCTCGGGTATTACTGCCGGGTTGACAAAGGGTGTATTCGATAATTGGACGGGCACAGAGACAGGAGCGGCAGGCGCTTTACCGAATAGCGGAAACGTAGTTGCCAACGGTGGCTTGTCCAGCCTGGAAGGCATCGGTCGTTTCGCCGGCAACCAGTTGCTGCAGAACGGCACTTCAGCTGTGCTTGACCGCGCCCTTGGTGGTGATAGCTCACTCAGTGATGCCCTGCGTAGCAGCTTGGCCAATACCTTTGCTGCGGCGGGCTTCAATCTGATTGGCGACTTGACGGCCCCAGGGACGTGGGACTTGAAAAGCGGCAGCCCGAGCAAAATCCTGCTGCATGCGGTGATGGGCGGACTTGCGGCGGAGGCGGCTGGCGGCGACTTCAAGACTGGCGCATTGGCGGCAGGCATCAACGAAGCGCTGGTAGACATTCTTGCGCAGCAGTACAGCGCGATGGACGCCGAGGAGAGGAAAGGCCTGCTGGTGATGAACTCGCAGGTAATTGGTGTGCTGGCGGCGACGGCGCAGGGTGGGGATGGGGCAGCGCTGCAGACAGGTGCTTGGGTGGCGGGGACTGCTACGCAGTACAACCGGAATGTTCATTTGGGTGAAGAAAAGGCAATTCAGGAAGAAATTGAGAAGGGAGACTTCAAAAAGGAAAATCTAGAGCGGGCAGCTTGCTATGTGCTCGAGTGCTGGGCGGTATACCCAAGAAATAGTGAAGAGTACTTGGCGAATTATGTATCTGATAGCGAAATGCTCAGGCTGAGCAATGAATTGGCTTGGGTAGAGTCCCAGCAGACCAAAGGATTATTTACGTACTCTGCTTGGGACGGTGTGAAAGATTTCATGGGTACCGATGGACTACCTATTGGGAAATATACTAGCCAACTAGTAGGGGGCGGTATCAGTATCTATGGCGGCGTTAGCCTGTGCGCTGGGACAGTAGGTTTGGGGTGTGCCATTGGAGGTGGATCTATGGCTGTCTTTGGTGCAGGCAATATAACGGAAGGAACAACAGGGTTGTATACACATTTTTCTGGAGATGGGCGTGCGCTCAACCCAGTAAAGATGGCCTTCAATGATATCCCTGGAGGTTATGGCCCGCTTCTATACAGCGGAGCGGACTTGGCTACTTCATTAGGGAGTGGGTTTGTTAAGGTTCCTCTGGCGATGGGTGTGGCTGATGGGCTAAATCGACCAAAATCAATGTTTGGAGTTATGGTCATGAAGATGGATAATAATTACTACGTTCCCATTACATATAAGCCTACTCCATATGGCACGGCTGGCGCTATTTATATGCTCGGTGTTGGGTGGAAAGGGTATGACTTAGGCGGGAAAATTCATGGAGATCTAAAAAATGAAAATTAATTTCCATCCCACAAAGATTTTGTTATGGGTAGTAACATGGGTTATGGTGTTTTCTGTGTGTTTTTTTGCTATTTTTTTTATATCAGGTCTTTTGATGGCGGTTTTTCAAGTTAAAGATTTTGTAATAATGAAGATTCATGTTTTTATATCGCTGCCTATTTCCATAATTTGCTCTGTATGCTGGATTGCCAAGAGGCGCAGCTTGATCTCGGAGTTTATTGATGCAAATGTTGGTAGGTAATAGAAAAAGATGGGGAAAAATAAAAAGGGGACCAGCGGAAAAGGGGACAGATTTATTTTTGGCCGGGGTTGGTGGTTAGATAAATAAATCTGTCCCCTTTTTCCCACAGGGATATTTCTCTCGGTGGCGATGATGCGTTAGGTGCCCTCTGTGCTACTGATCCGGCTAGTTGCATTGAGCTGTACGGTGACCTGGCTCATGACCGCCTAAGTTTGCAAGAGAGAATCAGCAAGCTCTATTTCGACGACAGTATTCCCTCGGTACTAAAACGTGATCTGCATATTTATCAAATGCAGAACATGAGTGCGGTTGGTGCACTGACGAAGGAACAGGTGCAGCTCGGTCTTGAGAACCAAGGTCACTCTAGTAGTAACGCTCAGATAGGCGCTATGGTGGCTGCGGCAGCAGCGTCTGGTGGCCTGGTAATTCGAACTGGTGGTCCAAAAGGAACTACTAACGCTCCAAATACACCCAGGTTCATTGCGGACTCTGCCGGTAACATTATTGATTTAGATTATACCAAGGGGCTCAGGAAAACGGATGTGACGGCCACGGGGACGCGTGGTGGTGTTCAGTACCCGTTGTAAGGACAAACTCCCGATTCTTATGCGAATCTTGGGAATGGGCATGTTGTTGTCTACGGTCCTGAGGGGCGTGCACTATATGATGTGTCTAGCTCTCGGATTAAGGTGATCGAATGGAACCAAGCTCCGAATGGAACATATTTCCCCAAGAAGGGAAGTGATACAAAAGTTTTTGAGGGAAATGTTCCTCGGTCGGTTCTTGATAGCTTGGGGTTGAAATGATGAAAGTTTACCAGGGTAATATTTCTAAAGAGTCGTTGAGTCTGTTTGTTTCAGATATCGGTTCCGGTGAATTTTTTTCATATGTAGGACACTTGGTTTCATTAGAACAAGCAATTTCTGTTCTGGGTTTGCTCTCTCCTGATTTTATTGAGGTAAATAGTCACATTTTCTGGATGCCTAACGCTCAGCAATACGATCCGCAAAAATTTCATTTGAACGGGCTGGTCGAGACCGAATCTAATGTGTTGGTACAAAGTACATCGCGTAGAGACGTTGAACGATACAGAAATATTTTTTCAATAAATCAGTTCTTTTCAAAATGGGAGGATGCCCCGGGTCGACCCGTATTTAAAGTGGGCCTGTCGGAAGAAGATTATCGTCTTTGTCATTTATTCGCTGAGCAGATCACTAGATATTGGAAGCGTGCGTTATCCGACGCCTTTCCAGAGAAGGTGTTTCAGTTTGAAATTGCTGACGATCTTCTCGATGAATATGGCGTCTGTCTGACATTCTGGCAGTCGTAGTTTAAAGAGCGCACAGGATGTGTCGGCGCCATTTAGGAAAAGGGGACAGATTTATTTTTGGCCGGGGTTGGTGGTTAGATAAATAAATCTGTCCCCTTTTTCCATGTCACCATCGCCTCGGCCGCCAACCAGACCAGCCTGGAATACCGGCACAAAGGCGGCGGTAAGAAGGTCGAGCGCGAAGAACAGCAGGTGCGTCAGCAGGCGTCAGTGATCGAAGCGGGCGGCAACCTCAGCGTCGTGGCCGAAGGCAACCTGGCGTTGGTATCCAGCCATCTCAAGGCGGGCAATGAAGCCTATCTGTATGCCGGCGAACAACTGGCCCTGCTGGCGGCGCAGAACAGCGACTACAGCCTGTACGACAAGAAGAAAAAAGGCGGCTGGGGCAGCAAGGAAACCCAGCGCGACGAAGTAACCAAGGTTCGCAACATTGGTAGCAGTATCACCACCGGCGGTGACCTGATCCTCGTCAGCGAAGGAGACCAGCTCTACCAGCGCGCTCGCCTGGAAAGCGGCAATGACCTGATCCTCGACAGCGGCGGTGCCATCACCTTCGAGGCAGTGAAAGACCTCGACCAGGAAAGCCACGAGAAGAGCAAGAGCAGTTGGGCCTGGACCTCGATGGAAGGTGAGGGCACCACGGATGAGACGCTCCTTCAGAGCCAGATGATCGCCCAAGGCGACATCGTCATCAAAGCTGTAGAAGGGCTGAAGATCGACATCAAGGAGGTCAACCAGCAGTCCGTCAGCCAGACCATTGATGCCATGGTGCAGGCCGATCCGAGTCTGGAGTGGATCAAGCAGGCTGAATTGCGTGGCGATGTGGACTGGCGGCAAGTGAAGGAAATCCACGACAGCTTCAAGTACAGCCATTCGGGACTGGGTGTTGGGGCGCAGTTAATCATTGCGATCGTAATGGCGGCTGTTGTCGGGCCGATGGCTGCCGGCGCTCTTGGTGGTGCTGCCACTGGAGCGGCAGCGACCAGTCTGGCAACGACCGGAGTTATTAGCACGATCAACAACAAGGGCAACCTTGGTGCCGCTTTTAAGGAAACGTTCAGCAGCGGCAGCTTGAAAAATGCTGCGGTGGCGGGTGTGACAGCCGGTCTGACGGAAGGCCTCTATGACGGGATGCTTAATACCCAAACCAACTCGATAACCGGCAAGGTCACGGTTGATCTCAGTAACCTTGACGGCATTAGCCGTTTTGCCGGTAATCAGATGCTGCAAGGCGGAACTTCTGCCGCATTGAATAAAGCCCTTGGTCGAGATGTGGACTTCAAGGATGTGCTGCAAAGTGCGCTATTCAATACTTTAGCGGCCGCTACCTTCAATGCTGTAGGAGATCACACGCAAGGCGTTCTAGATGATGGCAGCGCAGGAAAGATCGCTATTCATGCGCTTGTAGGTGGTCTGCTTAGTGAGGCGACAGGTGGCGATTTTGTTACCGGTGCTCTTGCTGCAGGTGCGAATGAGGCACTCGTCAAGCAGCTAAACGCTCTCGTTGACGGAAATGAAAGCCTGCTGTTGATGATGTCCCAGTTAGTGGGCGTAACTGCTGCTGCGATGACAGACGGGGACATGGAGAATACGGCGTGGGTGGCGAAGAATGCCACGCAGTACAACTTCCTAAATCATCAGGATGTGGAGGAACTTAAGGAGAAGGCCAAGAATTGTGATGCCAATAACTCTTGTGACGAGCTAGAGAAAGAGGCTCGTGAACGCAGTCTAGCCAACCACAAACGCCTACTGGAATGCGCGAGTGTAGGTAATTGTGCTGAAATTCGAGCAGAAATAGATGCAGGCTCTTTGGCCATAAATAGCTTTGAAAGCCAGTTGCCAGATGGTGCCGCCAGCACGATTCTTAGATCTTATACATTTATTGGTGGAGACAACCTCAACGACTGGACGCTAGCGGGTCAGCTTCATCTTGATTACATCGCTCAGCTTTATCATTCCAACGATCCTCGCTGGATGAGCGAGGCCTCGAAGTTCACTGAGCAAACTGGTTTTAGTCCGTTTGGACTCAATCCTCTTGCGTTAGGTGCTCTGGGTAAGGGGGGGGCTGGTGTTAAGAATGTTGTCGATGAGTCGGGTAGTTCCAGTACGCCAGCAGGGCCGGCCACTCCTAAGTGGGATAATGCAGTTTCGCGGGTGGATGGAGACTTTGGGCCTCTGAATCAACCTGTCAACCCTGCAACAGGTGTTGCCTTTTTACCGAAAGCAACACGCTATAGTGCTGGGCAAATCGAAGTGGCGATTTCTCAGGGGGCAGCCATTAAGGCACTTGAGTCTAATGGTTACAGGAAGACGGTCTCAAAGGATGGTACTGTTACGGTATTGACGAATGGCAGTAAGACATATCGCTTCTATCCGTCGTCAACATCTACTGGGCAACCATCGGCTTCGTTGACAGTTGAAGGTGTAAAGAGGCCAACTACAAAGATTAGGTTTATTGGGGAGTGATATTGACTTTTTCCAGCGTTGACCTTGGTGGTGTTTCTGAGATTGTTAGGGAATTATCACATGCTATTGATTTCGGGCAGGATTTACCTGCTAATTTGTTTGTAGGCGAAGGGTATTTTTTTTGGCTATTTGAAAGGCCCTTGCTTGATTTTGAGGAGTTGTTTTCTGGCTTGATTTCACGAAGCGTCACCTGTTATGGAGGAGAGGTTTTTGTAAAATTTTCAGGTAAGCAATTATTGGCTGAATCTTGTTTTGTCTTTGATGGAGTTAAACCTGAAAAGGATATGCTCTCCATTAGGGCCGGCTTTGAAGATTTTTGGGGTGGGGAAGTTGGTTATCCTATCGTTATATTTAACAGGTATTTTGATTGGATTGCATACGAGAGCGCGTATGAGGAATTTGGGGTGGTTGCTGTTAGGGAGGTAGGGCTTAATCCAGAGTTTGTCGAATATTTAGATTTGAATTTTATCTCGAAGAAAGTTGTTGTCGATCTTGCAGGTGGTACTTCGGCTGAAAGTGCAGCGGCAAAGGTTTTTCTGAAATCCTACTTCGCGAAATAAGCACTATTGAAAAAGTGAAGAAGGGGGCAGGCTCTGAGGAATTTCCGCAAAATATCATATAAAAAAGGGGCGGATTTATTTTCTGGCTGATGTGGCTGCTACATAAATAAATCTGTCCCCTTTTTCGTGTCCCCTTTTTCGATGCAGGCTCTTTGGTCATAAATAGCTTTGAAAGCCAGTTGCCAGATGGTGCCGCCAGTACGATTCTTAGATCTTATACATTTATTGGTGGGGACAACCTCAACGACTGGACGCTAGCGGGTCAGCTTCATCTTGATTACATCGCTCAGCTCGGAAAAGGGGACAGATTTATTTTTGGCAGGGGCTGGTGGTCGGATATATAAATCTGTCCCCTTTTTTCGTATGTCTGTAGATTTCTGATGATGAAGAGCTTTGAGTACTATCGATCGTTACCCGAAGGAATGGCGGCTGAAGCTGTAGAACGTGAGCTTGAAGCGTTTCTGCAGATACAAGCCGATATGAGTGTTGTTCAGTTTATGGAAGCTCTTGACGAATTGGCTGATCGCCAATGGCATACATATTCTCTATTATCAGAGTCACTGAAATTTCGTTTGGAGGAATTAGTTATTTCGCGTTGGCAGGATCAGCCGGAAGTGACCGACTACGCTCTATCAATAGTGTCTAGATTAGGGCTAGTAAGGGCTTGGTGTTTTCTTGTGACGCTTGACAGGCAAGTGATCTCCGCTGCCAGTCGAAAGGCGATTGAAGATGCTGAGACTGAGATGTCCTCGACCATATCCGATCCATATAGCGGTATGGTCAAAAATAGATAGTAGGAAAAGGGGACAGATTTATTTTCCACCTGACTGGCTAGGGTAAAAAGGGGACAGATTTATTTTTAGCCGGGGCTGGTGGTTAGATAAATAAATCTGTCCCCTTTTTCCGTAATATTCCAGTTGGCATGCCAGGCTCGAAAGAAAGGGTGAATTTTGGTGGGCCTATAGGGACGTATATAGATGGAGCAGGGGTGGCAACACCTACAGCGAATGGAATAATTCACTACTCTAAGGATGGTATCCACATTGTGCCAGCGAGGCCGTAAATAATGTGTTCTCTTGATGATGTGATCGTGATGGCCCGTCTGAATATTCAAAGGGCATTGTTAGGTGAGGTTTCAGGGAAGCTTCGTGCTGTTATATTTTCAGTATCGGGACTGATTCTGAATATTAGATTCTATTTTGACGGAGAAATCGATGATGATGATTTTGAGTCTGCCTCCTGTGTTGAAACTGAGGTGATTGCTGATTACGAGGGTGACTGGACGGTTACAGTGAAGTGCTTGCGGCTAGATGCCTCGGAGCCGATACTTGATCAGGGAGTTTGGGTATTTAAGCGGCGTGAAATTTAAGAATAATTAAAATAAAAAGGGGACAGATTTATTTTTCGGGTGATGGCGTGGTTCAATAAATAAATCTGCCCCCTTTTTCCATTGTTTTGAGCTAATCAAATGAGGCTGAGTCCTGAATTCGATTTGTTGGACATATATATGTCCGTGTATGGTGAGTGTTTCCTCTCGAAAAATATCTTGAAAATTTATCTGAAGGATGGGCTTGGTGCGCCTCCGGATTTGAAAGAAAAATTTTCTCGAAGGTATTTTTATGATCCGTGGAGTGGAAATAAATATAGTGAGATCAGAAAGAGATCAGAAAGATTGATGGGCTTCTTAAAGGGCGTTTGTGGGAAAATGGGACAGATTTATTTTTGGCCGAGGTTGGTGGTTAGATAAATAAATCTGTCCCCTTTTCTGTCCTAACCAAATCAAGTAGCAAGGTCTAAATGTAGCTGGTGAAAGTTTATTTCTGTATGTTGATAGGCAGCCATGCCGGGCATGTGACCAAAATGGTGGTATCAGATCTATGGTGCGGCAGTTAGGGATTAAAGAACTGTCAGTAGTAGGGCCTAATGGGGTTGTAGTAATACGACCGTAAGGGGGAACAAATGAAGCTGGTTATTGATGATAGATATGAAAATAAAAATAATGATGTGGTTTTAGACTGTTGTAGTTCTGAACAGGCCATTGATGCGTTATATAAAATGGATGGGCGGCAGCACACGCTATTGGTCCTTGAGAGAAATGATGGCTGGCAATTATGTATTGGGGGAGGGGGGCGGGAGTTTGTTGTAACGCTAAGTTCTAGATCTGACGAAAATTTCACTTTATTGAATCCGAACGAGGGGGGCGAAGAATTAGTGGAGCTATGTGCCGGCGGGCAATTTGCTGAGTTTCCAAGAGAGATTGTTGTTGATAGGGAATTGGTAGGTACAGTAATTCATAAGTTCTTCAATAAAGAAGAAGGTTTTTTAAATTGGATGTTGGATTAGAATTAAACAGATAGGTAGGAAGGGGAAAAGGGGACAGATTTATTTATCTAACCACCAGCCTCGGCCAAAAATAAATCTGTCCCCTTTCCCCCGCCTTTGCCTGTGTCAGGAATATAGTTATGGATTCTTTGTTATCGGATTGGCGCGATTTTTGTGAGGCTAAGGCGGTATTTGATAAATCTCATTTTTTTGGTTTGTTGAAGTCATGCAGTAGCAGTGAAGATCTTCGGAAAATATTTAAATACTTCCCATTTTCCGAAGAGTTGGTTAGTAGGGCTGGTAGTGTTATTTTCTCTGGGAAAATGACGGACTCTCTATATCTCTTGCCAAAATTTATGGCTGATAAAAATGAAGTTATTAAGTTGGGTGGAGAGTGGCTAAGAGAGCAAGAAAGAGTTAGTTTTGCGCTTGGTGATTTTGAGATTTCCGAAATCTTCCGCAATGCTCAAGTGATATTTGTTACTAGGTCGGAGTTAGACTTTTCACTTCAACAGGATATTCCCCATTATTGGTTTTTCGATGAAGTTGGAGATGCAGTCAGGGAAAGTAAGATTTCTGATGCTAAGCAAGTATATGCCTTGTTTGAGTCTTTTTATGGCTTGGCAGCAGACTATTACCTTGCTTGGTATATCGGGAGGCCTTTGTTTTCATTTGAAATTGATTTGGAGCCATATTTCAAATTTTGGTGTGCAGGAGGTAAGTGTGCTCTCACTGAGAAAGGATTTCTAGTATCTAACTAAAGGGACAATAAAGGGACAATAGAGTAATAGGGGGGCAGACCACGTTTATTGGTTATCGATACATTGAGATGAATCCCATCCGGGCCGACATGGTTGAGCACCCAGCTGAATATCGCTGGTCGAGCTACAGGGCCAACGCGCAGGGTGAGTCCTCAGTGTTGCGCGGCCCACACCCTCTCTATCAAGCGTTGGGTCGAGATGAAGTGCTCAGGTCTGAGGCTTACAGAGAGCTGTTTCGCCATCAGCTAGACCCAGGGCTATTTGATCAAATAGGTGCTGCGACAAATGGGAACTACACACTGGGTAGTCCGGAGTTTTCTGCCGAAGTGGAGGCCGCGTTGGGACGAAGAGTCATGAGAGGTAAGCCTGAGCGTCCCAAGAATACCCCGATCTTCAGTAATCCGTCCCCTATTGTTTGCTAATCACTCCGACCCCTTTGGCCTCGCTTTGGCCCCTAGATATACCTAAGAAAGGTTGATAAGTATGATTGTCGGAGATCCTAATTGTTTTGCGATTTTGGTGGAAAAGGTAGATATATGGACTGCTGAAGACTCCTATGTCAATGGTATATTCCATTACATTATCGGGGGGTATTTCTTACCGGAAATGGTAGGTGTAGCTACCTTGAGTGGGGATATATTCTGTTTGTCTGATGATAATGCCTTGGTAGCTTTTCCGGAAAGTCGAGATCTTTTCTTTATGCCCAAGGAGGAGGCATTTAAATTTATGTTGTCTTCGATGCTGCCATCTATTCTCGAGCCGGGGAAAGATGTTGACGATAACTTCGAGGAGGATTTTCAATATCAGGCATCGACTTATAATATCGAAAATGGCGGCTCTTATGTTTTTGCGGTTTCCTTGGGGGAGCAGGTAAGAATCTTGGGAGCAAAAGTAAATTACTTATTGTTTGATGATTCTGGTAATGGGCGTTGGGAGGTAGTTGATTCTATAGTGGTGCATGAGGTGCTTGTGAATAAAGATACGGTCCGTGAAATAGTCAATTCCACTAGAAAGTTTGTGCTCCAGCTAAAGTAAGCGGAGTTATGGGGTCGGTTGCGATTATCCAATGGCAGAAATCATGATCTGTCCGCTCCCAATCCTTCAGTTTCTTACGCTTCCTGCTCCGGCCAATACGCCTTCTTGCTTTCGAATTGCACGATCCCCTTCGCCCCCAATCTGAGGCGCCAGCGCTGGGCGCTTTCTTGAGGTTGGCCGGGCTCGGTGTGGACCAGCAGTAGGTTGTAGTCGTGCTGCTTCTCGATCGGCAGGGCTTGGATGGAGCCGAAGGGGTCTTTCTCGTCTGCGCAGACGAAGAGCTTGTCGTGGCTGGCCTGGATCATCGCGCACAGCTGTTCGCAGTCGAGGGTCAGGCGTTCGCGAATTTCGTCTTTTTCCAGGGCGCCCTTGTCGAGGTTGAGCACGGTTCGATAGCAGATGATGTGGCGCTCTTCGTTGGTGGCCCAGTTGCCGGAGCGTTCACGCACTACTGCTGGCAGGTCGGGCAGCTTGCGGTAGTCCACCCAGACCACTTGCTGGGCCAGCTGCTTTTTCGTGTAAGGCATGAACAGGCGGATTTTCCAACGCGGTTTGCCCTTGCGCAGCATGCGGGTCAGCTTGCTGATCATGTCGTCACGCAGCAGGTCGCGGATGGCGTAGATCAGGGCAATGCCGAGCAGCAGGGTGAGTGACAGTTTCTGGCTGGCATCCCGCACGTTGAACAGGAAGTAGGTAAACAGCGACATGATCAACATGGTCGAGGCCGCCTTGACCAGCTTCTGGGTGCCAGACCCTAGCGCGGTGAGTTTGGCCCGTAACAGCACCGGGTATTCCAGCAACCGGTGATAGAGATTCATGCGGTTCCAGATGCGTGTCGGGGTGCCTTGGAAGTCGCTCTGGTATTGCTGCTCCTTGCGGTATTTCTGTTCCTGGCGCAGGAATTCGATGACCGATTGCTTGAGCTCTTCATCGACCTCGGCGAACGCTTCCAGGGTCATGCTCTCCAGAAAGAACTGCTCGGCATGCCAGGAGAAATAGATGTCCATCTGCCGGAAGTAGCGTTGCTGTTTGCTCTGCTTGGGTGCCGAGTTGCGCAGGCGCTGGGCGAAGTTCTGGCTGAGGCGCAGGGCGCGGGCGAGCGTTTCCGCCGTGGCGGGCGGGCTCTGCAGTTGCTGACGTAAACGGCCCATGGAGGCCTGGTACTGGAAGAACCAGGAGCCGAACTTGATTTCGTAGTGCGGTGACAACAGCGAGAACGAAGAATCCGCTTTGGTCGCACGGTCTTTGTCGGGCAAGCCCATGAGGCCGAAGTTGTGGTTGAGGATGTTGAAGAAGAAGTGTTCTTCGGCGATGGGCCAGGCGGAGAAGTTGCTTTCGTGCGGGGTGAACAGGTACAGCTCGACCTTGTGCCGTCCCGGCTTTTTCAATGTGCGGGTCAGTTGCAGACGATAATCGCCTTTGCGTTTTAGTGAGAACACGGGGCCCCCTTTGGCGTTGTCTGCGTTGAGGATACCAAGCTTTGCCTGGCAGGGCCGGTTGGTGGGGAGCACCGGGCGACGTTGAGGGGCGATCTGTTTGTCAGTGCAACGGACCGTTTTGCTGGACGTGGCAGTTCGCTCGGTGAGCTGGCGGCGAAGGAGGCTGTTGCCTCCCTCTCCTGAATCTAGCGATGGTCCAGCGCATAGCGCCGGCAATGTTCCAGATAGCCTTGTTCATGGCTGCCCACCAATTGCACCACGCTGCGCCACAGCCAGGAGGGTGCATCGAGGGTCTTGGAGCGATTGAGTTGGAGTTCGTCGATCCAGGCTTGGCGCGTGGACGAGTCCATCTGCCGGGCATGGGCGCTGCCGACGACGCGGGCCAGGTAGCCGGCCGCCAGGATCGCATCGCTGGTGCCGAAACCGTCCAGTTCGAGCTTCATGTCCTGGGGCAGCAATTCGCGAATGAATACGCCCTGGTCAAGGAAGCGTGTGGCCAGCATGCGCTCCCCCAGGGCAGGAGACAGGTGACGGGCCCCCTCGACCACGCGCCGGGCATTGTCCCGGGGCATGGTGGCGCGGGGGGCGCGAGGCGCTGCGGCTGCGACGGCCTGTTTGATGTCGATCAGGCAGTAGTCTTCCTCCTGCTCATCGCCCACCCCAAGCAGCACCGCATAGCGCAGCAGACCGAGGGAGCTGCAACCCTTGACCCAATACGCCGCGTCCAGCAGGCGCACGTTGGCTTCTTTCGGCCGGCCGCGTAGCTGGGTGACCAGATTGTGCAGTTCTTCGCTGGCGCACAGTGCCTTGATGGCTTTGCGTTCCTCGCTCGACAGCGGCCAGAAGCGCTTGCCGAGGGGAATCTCCGGGCGTGGGTCGTCGATCCGCTCGCGGGCCAGGTGTTTCCAGGTGCGGCGCACGGCGACGCGCATGCTGGCCTTGACCTGGCTGGGGCGCTCGGGCATCTCGTCGCTCTCATCCAGCAAGGCTTGCTCATAGCCTTGCATCATTTCTTCGAGCATCAGTGCATTGGTCACGCCGGGCAGGTCGGAGCCGCGTGCCGCCGTCGTCAGGGACAGGGCCAGCCGCACCAGGTCATGGGCGGGATTGCCGATCACACACTGGTCAAGGTCGCGGATATGGATGGCGATGTTGCCGTCGGCATCCGCTGTTGGCCCGAGGTTGCCGGCATGGCAGTCGCCGCAGATCCACACCCTTGGCCCTTGGGGCAGGCGGCGACCATTCTGGCTGTGCAGCCAGTCGTAGAACTGCACGGTGCTGCCACGCACATAGGCATGGGCGGAGCGGGCCATTTTCTGATTACGCAGGTCGGTGAGGAGCTTGTTACGCGCGCTGGGGCGAGGCAGTTTCATCGGGTGCACTCCGTTGCGGGATGGTGATGCAGATCAGGGTGATGCAGGTTTTGAGTGGCCTTGTGCTAGTAGGTTGCAGGAAAAAATGCTGGGCGCCGCTCGTCGAGGTGAGGGGTATTCTTCCTCGCTGTTTGCTTCCCGTTGTCTGGCCTGGGCTGGGTAGCGAAGTCAGCGTTGCTGACCATGGCGACAGAATCTGCGCCAATGGGTAATGTACGGGGCTTGGCGAGGCCTTTGGCTCGCTGTTTTCCTTCGTTTGCCGGGCGCCGTTGAGTCCGGCCTGTCAGGAGTTGTCATGTTCGGCCCGCTCGTTACCTTCCCGGCCCTGTATACCGCCACGTTGCTGATGCTGGCGGGGTCCGGTCTGTTCAGCACCTACATGGGGTTGCGCCTGACCGAGGAGGGCGTCGGCGACTTCTGGGTCGGCGGGTTGATGGCCGCCTACTACTTCGGCCTGGTGTGCGGGGGCAAGGTCGGCCACAGGCTGATCGCCAGCGTCGGGCATATCCGTTCCTATGTGGCCTGCGCCGGCCTGGCCACGGTGATCGTGCTGCTGCATGTGCTGGTGGAGCAATTGGAGGTCTGGCTGTTGCTGCGCTTCGTGATGGGCGCGGTGATGATGAACCAGTACATGGTCATCGAGAGCTGGCTCAACGAGCAGTCGGAAAACCACATGCGCGGCAAGGTGTTCGCCGGCTACATGGTGGCGGTGGATCTGGGCCTGGTAGTGGGCCAGGGGCTGCTGGCTCTGAGCCCGACCCTGGACTACAAGCCGCTGTTGCTGGTGGCGATCTGTTTTGCCTCGTGCCTGATTCCGTTGGCGGTGACCCGTCGTGTGCACCCGGCCAAGCTGGTGGCGGCGCCGCTGGAGATCGGCTTTTTCTGGAAGCGCGTGCCGCAGGCGATGGGCACCATCTTCGTCGCCGGCTTGATGGTCGGGGCCTTCTACGGCCTGGCGCCGGTGTATGCCAGCCGCAGCGGGCTGGATACCTCGCAGGCCAGTATGTTCGTCGGCATGTGCATCGTGGCTGGCTTCTGTGCGCAGTGGCCGCTTGGCTGGCTGTCGGACCGCGTGGACCGCAGTTGGCTGATTCGCGGCAACGCCATTCTCCTGTGCCTGGCGGCGATCCCCATGTGGGGCCTGTTCGATCTGCCGTACGGGCTGTTGCTGGTCAACGGCTTCGTCACCGGCATGCTGCTGTTCACCCTCTATCCGCTGGCGGTGGCGCTGGGCAACGACCATGTCGAACAGCCGCGGCGGGTGGCGTTGTCGGCCATGCTGCTGACCACCTATGGCGTGGGGGCCTGTATCGGGCCGCTGTTCGCCGGGGTGCTGATGCACAACTTCGGCCCGGGCATGTTTTACGTGCTGGTGTCGGTCTATGCGCTGGTGCTGATCTTCTGGGTGCAGCCGAAGCGGGTGACCGGCTTGCACCGCGTCGACGAGGCACCACTGAGCCACGTGCCGATGCCGGATACGGTCAGCCCCATGGCCGCCGCGCTCGATCCGCGTGTGGAGGAGGTGCCGGAGGAGCTGGTGGTGGAAGCCCCGGCGGACATTGGCCGCTCCGATGGTGCGCCTGATCCGAAGAAGTAGGGCGTTGCTGAAGGGCGATAGCCCGTCGGGTTTGGGGGATTTTTCAGTGGTGCGCATGGCGCACCCTACGCCAGTGAGGGCTGAAAGCGCTAAGGGCTGGCACGGAGACAGGGTTCGCCGACCCACCTTGGCCTCGCATGGTGGGTCGGTGAAAGCCCGACCCACCCTACAGACGCGGACCGTAGGGTCGCCTGTTGACAGCTCAGTGCGCCGGCACCAGATGCAGAGTACTGCGGGTATTGGCGCGTACGTCTTCTTCACTGTAGTGCTGCGGCAGGTACTGGCCCTCGATATACGCCTCGGCCTGGTCGGCGTAGTGGCGGTCGAAGGGCACGCCGCTCTGGCCGACCGGGTTGATACCGAGGCTGTGCTCGGGGTCGGCGAGGTCGATCAGGCGCCGTGTCGAGGGGCCGTAGACCACTTGCCAGGGCGCTGGGCCGATCCGGTGCGAGAGGTTGTTGGGCACTTCGTGGCCACCGGGTGCGGCGAACGGGCCGACGTTGAACAGTTTGTCCAATGGCTTGGCCTGGCCGAGCGGATGGCCGTGGGTGAGCAGGTGCGCACGGCTCCAGGCCCAGGTAGCGGGGTCATCACCGAGGGTGGCCCGCAGGTGCGCCAGGGTGGCTTGCCAGGCTTTCTTCACGATGTCGGCGCGGTTTTCCGTGGCCTCGGTGTTGCGGTCGTCCCACCAGGGCGAAGCGGCGTCGGCGGTCAGGCGCGGCAGGGCGCTGTCGAGCACGCGGGTGTACAGCAGGTTGTCGAAGAAGGCATCGCCCAGCTCGTCGCGCAGTGCGGCATCGGTCAGTTGATAGGTGAGCTGGTTGAACAGGGTGGCGGCCACCGAGTCGAGGTTATGGTCGCCGTTCCAGGTGGCCAATTGCTCGACCAGCGCTCGTTCGTTGTCGTCCGCTGCGGCATTGCGCAGGTCGGCGAGCAGGGGTTGCAGCAGGCGGGCGGGGTAGCCGGTGCCGGTCTCCAGTTGCAGCGCCTGGCTGTTGTGCAGGTCCCACTTCACGTCGGCCTGGCTGAGGCGATCATTCAGGCGCTGGCCGCGATCCGCCAGGTTGTAGTAGCCGGGAATCGCCGCGCCGCTGGCGGCCAACGGCTGGTAGTTGGCCGAGATGATATAGCCGCGTGCAGGGTTCTCTTCCTGCGGGTTGGCGGTAAACGGCAGGAAGCCGGACTTGTCCGCTTCATGGCTGCTGCCGTCGAGGATGAACGCCGGATTCACACCGGCCGGCCGTTGTGGCAGTTTGGCCGCCGCCCACCAGCCGATATCGCCGACGGCGTTGGCCCAGACCACGTTGAGGCCCGGAGCGTGGATCTTTTCGGCGGCGCTGCGCGCCTTGTCCAGGGTGTCGGCGCGGTTGAGCTGGTAGAAGGCATCGAGCACCGGGTTCTCGGTTTCGAGGAATGCCCACCACATGGCGATGGGCGTCTTGCCGGCGTTGGCGCCGAGGGCGTCGTTGATGATCGGCCCGTGTGGCGAGCGGCGCAGGGTCAGTGTGATCGGTTCGCCGCCCTTGACCTGAATGGTCTCCTCGCGGCTCTGCAGGTCGACCCATTGCCCATTGATCTGTACCTGGTTGGGGTTGTCCGGGTTGACCTTCTCGGCGATCAGGTCGAGGTCGTCGTTCTGGAACATGGTCAGGCTCCAGGCGAACTGCCGGTTGTGCCCGAGCGAAGCATAGGGGTTGAGCGCCTGGTGGTGGCCGTACAGCTCGAAGTCCGGCGTGCTCAATTGCGCCTCGTACCACACCGCCGGCACGGCGAAACGGATGTGCGGGTCGCCAGCCAGCAGCGGTTTGCCGCTGCGTGTGTGGCGACCGGCGATGGCCCAGGCGTTGCTGCCCTCGAACTGGGGCAGGCCGGCGTCGACCAGCGCCTGCTGGCTGAGGCGGGCGATGCTGTTGAGGGCCTGCCAGTCTTCGGCGGCCAGCGGTGGCGGATCGATCACGCCGTCCGGGTGCCAGCCGAGGTCGAAGATTTTCAGGTAGTCGGCGCCGAGCTGGTCGCGGATATGCGTCAGCACGGGCTCGGTACGAAAGGCGGCGGCAAAGCTGTAGGCCATGTAGCCGGCAACGCTGAGGGTGTCTTCGACAGTGAAGGGGCGCTTCTCGATCCCCAGCAGGTCGAACTCCAGCGGGGCCGGGCGGGTGTCCTGGTACTGGTTGACGCCATCCAGGTAGGCCTGCAGCGCCTGGACTGCCGGGCTGTTCAGGTCGACCTGCTGGGCATAGCGGTCGGCATGTTCGCGGATGCCCAGGGTACGAAACAGCCGGTCGCTGTCGACCAGCTTGGTGCCCAGTATCTCGGCCAGCTCGCCGCGCGCCAGGCGGCGCAGCATCTCCATCTGGAACAGCCGGTCCTGGGCGTGCACGAAGCCCAGGGCACGGTACATGTCGGTCTGGTTCTGCGCCTGGATATGCGGCACGCCGCGCTCGTCGTAACGCACGCTGACAGCGGCCTGCAGGTTGGCCAGGGCCAGTTCACCGTCGCGTTGCGGCTGCTTGCCGTGCAGGTACCAGGCGGCACCACCAGCGATGGCTGCAACGGCGATGGCCAGGACGGTCAGACTGCGTTTCATGGGCACTCCTTTTTATTGATTCTTGTAATGCCCGGATTGTCCGGCCTGAGCAAGCGCTTGGGCATTGACCCGATGCATCAGGACTGTAAGTCTTCGGTCAATTCCGTGGAGCGCACATGATTCCTGTTGTTGATCCCCCTGCTTATGAACCCTTGCCCGATGAGTCGCGGCTGACCCACTCCGCCACCCTGCGCCGCTTGCTGTATGAAGCCCTGGCCGGGCTGGGGCTGGACCCGGGTGACGTGTACCGGCGCGTCTACCAGCATCGGCGGGTGGCAGTGCCGAGCCAGGACAATCGGCTGGACCACGACAACGCACCGCTGTTCTGGCAGGCACTGCCGGAGATCACCGGTGACCCCGATGTCGGCCTGCACCTGGGCGAGGTCATGCCGCCGCGCCTGCTTGATGTGGTCGGCTACCTGCTGCTGGCCAGTCGTGACCTGCGCCAGGCGCTGGAGAGTTTCGTGCGCTTTCAGCACATTCTCTCCGGTGGCCTGGTGGCGCAGTTGCGGGTCGAGGGTGAGCAGGCGTGCCTGGTGATCGATATCAACTACCTGGGCGTGGCGTCGTTGCGTCAGCAGATGGAGTGCGTGGCGCTGCTGTTCAGCAAATTGCTGGCCCTGGTCACCGATGGCGAGTTCCACCTCAGCGGCCTGCATTTTCGCCATGCGCAGCCGCGCCAGCTGGCCGAGCATAAACGGCTGTTCGGCCTGCAACCGCTGTTCGACCAGGCGCATGACGCCCTGCTGTTTCCCGCCGCCTTGCTGCAGCGGCCTTCGCGTACCGCCAACCTGGAGCTGCATGCGCTGCTCAGCGACTACGCCCAGCGTCAGCTCGATGGCCTGGAGGAAAACCAGTTGCTGGGGCGCCTGCGCTATCTGCTCGGGGTACGCCTGGCATCTGGTGATTGCTCGTTGGCGGCCTGTGCGCGCGAGCTGGGATTGTCGACGAGCGCCTTGCAACGTGCATTGGCAGCGCAGGGCAGCAGCTTGCGTCAGGTGCGCGAGGTGGTGCGCCAGGGCCGGGCACTGGAACTGCTGCGCGGCGGGGCGTCGGTGCTGGAGGTGGCGCGGGGTTGCGGC
Source organism: Pseudomonas sp. Marseille-Q8238 (assembly GCF_965111915.1). NCBI lineage: Bacteria > Pseudomonadati > Pseudomonadota > Gammaproteobacteria > Pseudomonadales > Pseudomonadaceae > Pseudomonas > Pseudomonas sp. Marseille-Q8238. The sequence continues at coordinate 264,170 of NZ_CBCOPI010000001.1, forward strand.
TTTGCCGAGTTGTCGCCGTTCTACCGGGCGTTTCGTCGTTGGCATGGCGATACGCCGGAGCGTTATCGCGCGCGATTGGAGGCGGATGGGCGGGCCTGAAACGTCCAGGCTCAGGGCAGGCAGTCGCACACCCTACGGGGCATGAAAAAGGCCGGATGACTTGCATCATCCGGCCTTTTTACGGTGTCGCAGGCAGCCTTAGTTGCGCGGCAGCGGCGGCAGGTCGGATTGGGCTTCGACGGCTTCGACCAGGCCGAAGAAGTCGTTGTCCGGCTTCTGCTGGGCATAGGCTTCGAAGTACTCGGCAACCAGCGCGGCCAGTGGCATGTGCGTGCCGCTGTTCTGCCCGGCCTGGTTGACCAGGCCCATGTCCTTGCGCATCTGCGCCGCGGAGAACGCCGGGGCGAAGTCGCGAGAGGCGAGCAGATCGAGCTTGTACTTGATCAGCGGCGAGGCGATGACGCTGTTGCCCATTACGTCGAGCATCACTTTCCAGTCCAGCCCCCCTTTGCGCCCCAGGGACAGGGCTTCGGCCATCAATGCGGCGGAGGAACCCACCAGGTGGTTGATCGCCAGCTTCAGGTAGCGGGCCTGGTGCTCGCCGCCGACATAGTGGCGGGTGGCGGCGAAGCTGCTCAGCAGTGTTTCCAGCTGCTGGTAGGCCTCGGCCGGGCCGGAGGCGAACACGGTCAGCACGCCTTTGCGGGCCAGTTCGGTGCTGCCCGAAACCGGCGCGCAGATATAGGCCACGCCGCGTTGTCGGGCCAGCTCGCCAGCGGCCACGGAGGCTTCTGGCGAGACGGTGCTCATGTCCATGTAGGTCGCGCCGGGTGCCAGGTTGGCCAGCACGTCTTCGCTGACGCTCTTCAGCACGCGGTCGTCGGGCACGATGGAGATGACCACCGTGCTCGCGGCGGCCAACTCGGCGATCGAGGCGCAGGCGATGGCGCCCTTGGCCACGAGTGCCTGGACCGGCTGCGGATTCAGGTCATAGACGCGCAGGCTGTAGCCTTTGGCGAGCAGGTGCTCGGCCATCGGCTCGCCCATCTTGCCCAGGCCGATCCAGCCGATGGCGGTGGTGGCAGCGGTCATACCAGCACCATGCCGCCGTCGATTGCGATGATCTGGCCGGTCATGTAGTCGGAGTCGGCCGAGGCCAGGAACAGCGCGGTGCCGGCGATATCGTCAGGCTGCGCAGGGCGGCCGAGCAGGATGTTTTGCGAGAAGGCATCCATGGCTTCGCCTTCTTTCTGGCTGGCGCCCATTTTCATCAGGTCCTGGTCCAGCTGCTTCCACAGCGGGGTGGCGACCACGCCTGGGGCGAAGCCGTTGACGGTGATGCCTTTGGCGGCCAGGGCACGGGCACCGGCCTGGATCAGGGCGACCACGGCAAACTTGCTGGCGCTGTAGGGGGCGAAGTCGGCATAGCCTTCACGGCCGGCGATGGACGAGGTGTTGATGATTTTGCCTGGAGTGCCCTGGGCGATCATCTGCTTGGCGGCTTCCTGGGTGCCGATCAGAACGCCGAGGCTGTTGACGTTCATGATCAGGTTCCAGTTGCTCTCGGTCACGTCCAGGAACGGCATCGGCACGTTGAGGCCGGCGTTGTTGAAGTAGCTGTCCAGGCGACCGAAGCGCTCGACGAAGGTGGCGATACCGGCTTGTACGGTTTCGCGCTTGGTGACGTCGACCTGCAGGGCGATGGCTTGGCCACCGTTGCTTTCGATGTGCTTGGCGGCAGCTTGTGCAGCGTCAAGATTGAGGTCGGCAATACCCACGGCGGCGCCTTCACGGGCCAGGCGCTCGGCGATGGCCAGGCCGATGCCTTGTGCGCTGCCGGTGATGATGATGTTCTTGTTTGCCAGTCTCATGGTTAGACCCTTGTAGTTGTAGTGGACTGCCCCGAACCGTAACAAAGCAGGTTTGCCAGAACCAACGCGCAGAGGAAAAACAGTTTTACGCTGCTGAAATGATGAACCCAGCCGTTTCGCGGCGCTGTTGTTTTCCTCTGAGCGGAATAATGATTTTCAAACTGGGCATTTATCCCACGGTTATGAACGGATAGCGTGGATTACAAGGTTCAGGCCTGCCCGTTGTGCAGGCCTGATGTGTGTCGTTAGACAAGCCTAAATCAGGCGCTGACGCAGGTATCCAGTGATCGAGCACCGCTCATTCTGCCACTGCTGGTCTGCCCGTCGTCTGATTCTGTCAGGCACCGCCTTGCGCGGCTGAACATCATCGCCAGTGGCCTCGGGCTGTTGGCCGTTTGTACCGAAATCCGCAAATGTCTCTACAAAAAGCACAATAGGAGAATCACCCATGCTGCAACGCAAACTCCCCAACGCTCTTGCGAAGCTGACTGCCTCTGCCCGGATGATGGCCTTCGCCGGTGCCGTGGCGGGCGCGTCGATGTTTGGCTTCAGCCAGCAGGCCATGGCCGAGGCCACTACGGCCAAAGGCGCAAAAGTGATCTTCCTCTCGGTGAGTGAAGAGTGCGAATACTGCGCCCGTGCCCAGCGTTCCTTCCGCCAGGCAGCGGAGCAGGAAGGTCTCAAGCTGTCGGTCAAGGTCAACAACTACGACCCGGCCGAGCAGGCTTCCCAGGTTGACCAGGCGATTGCGGAAAAGCCCGATGCCATCGTGGTATGGCCGGCTGACGCCAGCGCAATCATCCCGTCGCTGCGCAAGATCAAGAGCGCCAACATCCCGCTGGTGATCATGAACTCCCTGCCGGACCAGAAGTTTTCCAAGTTCTGGGATGCCTACACCGGTCCGGACGACAAGGGCATGGGTGTTTCCGCTGGCCAGGCCATGGTCAAGGGCTTCCAGGAGAAGGGGCTTGATACCGGCTCGATCTTCCTGATCGTTGGCGTGCCAGGCACGCCGCCGCAAATCCGTCGTGAAGAAGGCTTCCGCGAAGAGCTGGCCCGTGCCGGCGTGAAGATCGAAATCCTCGGCAGCCAGCCGGGTAACTGGGACCAGACCAAAGCCACCGATGCTGCGGCTTCCCTGTTCACCCAGTACGGCAGCAAGGTCAAAGGCGTTTATGCCCAAGCCGACAACATGATGGCCGGCGTTATCGTCGCGGCCAAGCGTGCCGGTATCGACCCGGCCAGCCTGGTGCTGGTAGGCGGTAACTGCAGCATCGAAGGCGTGAATGCCATCGAAGCTGGCACTCAGTACGCCTCGGTTCTGCAATCGCCGATCGAAGACGGCCAGTACGCGGTCAAGGCTCTGGTCGACCTGCTCGACGGCAAGAACCCGGAGTCCGTGCGCTTCCTGCCGCAGTTCGTGGTGACCAAGGACAACATCAAAGAGTGCTACAGCGCCGTAGGTCGCTGAGTTCGGATGGTGTGTCGGAGCGGGTTGCTGCCTGCTTCGACGAGTCCAACGCAGAAGGGCAGATCCGCAAGGGTCTGCCCTTTTTGCATAGGGGCGCTAGGAGCTGTTGACGTTGCGATAGGGGCGGCCGGTTCGAGGTACAAGCGGACACCGCAATTGGTGGGCTGAAGCCCACCCTACGCGGGGGTATGACTCTGTAGGGTGGGCTTCAGCCCACCAACTGGCGTGTCATGAACTCAACAATCCAGCCTCCGCAACTGCCTCAAAGGCGCCTGTTCTAAGTGTTATATGGGGCGCTCCGGGTTAAGCGAAACGACACCAGCCCTAAGGACTCAGGCGTAGTGGCTGTCATCCAGCAGCATGTCTTCGAAGAAGGCGCCGAAGCGTCTTTGCGGATCGCGGATATGCACCTCCAGGATCCAGCGCATCGCCGACGGCACGGCCTCGAAATCGGCCAGGGAACCGGTGTGCAAGGTGGCGTGGGGGAAGTCGGAGACACGGTGGCCGGGCAGGTCGGCATTCAGTTCCCAGCCCATGGCCGTGGCGAGCCGTTCGGCGTGGGCATACAGTGCGCGACCGGTGACGCGGTCACGGCTCCAGATCGCCCGCAGCTCATGGAACAGTGCTTCGGCGTCACGTGCGCAGCGGCTGTATTGCGCATGCTGGCCAACCACGAAGGTCGCACCGCCATCACCTTCCCAGGCATTCACCCGCGGGGCCAGGTCGATGAAGAAGATGTCGTTGTCCTGCAGCACCACGCCGTGCTCGGAGGTCTGTTTCATGGCCTTGATGGTGTTGTGCCCGAAGCGCACGCGTGTCGGGTGCCAGCTCAGCGCGAGGCCTGCATCGAGCAGGGTCTGCTTGGCCATGGCCACGGCGTCTTCTTCGACCATGCCGGGGACGACACGGGCGGCGATATCCCCAATCGCCTGACGGGTTTTCTGGCGGGCGAGCAGCATGCCGTCTTCGGAAAAAGCAGGGCCGACGGCTTCTGCTGGCAGAGGGGCGAGGGTGTGCATGGGTAATGGCTCCGGCGGAGAGCGCGAACGAATGCGCGCGGGTCGCGGACCATTATCGGGAAGGGGTTCTGGCGGCTGTACTGCGGCGAGAGTGCGAAGCCGGCCAAGTTGCGTGCATATCCGGCCGGAATCATGGGAGAGGCCATGACCGGTGCCGGGCACCGGTCATGGTGGGTGCGTGGCTGCGATCAGCTACGCGCCCGCATCATCATGTCAGTCGATGTACTTGCGGACCGAGGCCATGGCGCTTTGTGCGGCGACGTCCAGCGGCAGCTTACGGTGCGTGGCGGAGATGACTTCGATGCCGACTGGGCCGTTATAGCCGGTCTTCTTCACTTCGTTGAGGAAGATCGGAATGTCGAAGCAGCCTTCGCCGCACAGCAGGCGGTGGTGCAGGGTGTCGTTCCACAGGTCGCCTTCGATGGTCGGCAGCGCATCGTTGATCTCGATGGAGACGATAGAGCCCTTGGGTAGGGTGCCGATTTCCTGGAGGTCGACCTTGCCGCGCTGCATGTGCCAGATGTCCAGCAACAGGCCGCCGTTCTCGGCGCCAGCGGCCTGGATCACCGGCAGGGTGTTCTGGATGCTGTTGAAGTTGGTGAACGGCATGATCTCGAGACCGACCATGGAGCCAACCTCCCGGGCCTGTGCGCAGAGGCCGGCAAACTCGCTGGCCAGGTGGTCGAGCGACCAGTCGCCAAGGGCGAAGTCACCGGAAATCTTGATGTGGCGAGCCTTCAGGCCTTCAGCAGCGGCGAGCAGGTCGGCGCGGATCTTGTCCGAGGCCGCCCGGCGGTCGCCGGTGGCGAACCAGTCGGTGAGAATTTCCACCTCGATATCCACCAGGCCGTTGGCCTCGAGAATGCGCGACATTTCCGCATAGCCCAGGGTACGTGCCTGAGCCATCAGGTCTTCGTAGACGAAGCCGGCGCCACGGTAGCCGGCTTTGGCAGCCGCTTCCATGCGAGCGGCGAATGGGAACTCGGACACTTCGTTGCCGCAACCCGGATAGGAGTCGCCGGCGATGGCCCAGTGGCTAGCAATGATATTCGTCATGACAGTAAGCCTGTTCAGTGAGGCTGCCTTGAGGCAAGAGATGGAACGGAACGGGGTGACCGGTCTATCCCGCAAGACGCTGGTGAACCGACGAGCATCGCTTCGGCGGTGACACTGCGGGTGTTCCTGCGCATGGGGATGCCAGGAGCCTGTATCGGGAGGCCGGTCGAGCGCCTTGTTCCGGGTGTTGTTTTTATCTCGCTGCGGCTATCGACCGCGTGTTGAAGGCTATTTCCGATTGCCGGTTAAGACAACGAACCAGGCAAAAAACAGTTTTTCACCTGTGCAAAACTGAGGGTTGATTCAAGCGCTTGAATTCCATGTAACGCAGTAACCACGGTTGTCTCGGCGCCTTCGTCGCGCCACTCAGGGCCGGCGCTGGTGCGGGAAAAAGACCAATGGATATAAGCGCTCGTCAGGGTGGTCTACTTTCTTAGAGTCTTTGTTGAAGGAGGCCCACGCCATGCTTTCCGGACTACCCGCCATGCTGCGCAAACTCGACTTGCCGTTACGGCTGCGCTTCGCCAGCGGTGAACAACTGGACCTCGGTGCCGAGCCGAAGGTGACCATGGTACTCAGGGACCCGGCACTGCTGGCCGAGCTCACACGCCCGAGCCTGAATACCCTGGCGAGTGCCTACGTCGAAGGGCGGCTCGATCTCGAGGGGCCGATCATGGATGTGATACAGCTCGGCGACCGGCTGAGCGAGGCCTTGCTGGGTGACGATGAGGGGCAGGCGGCCGAGCGCCTTGCCCACGACAAGGACACGGACGCCGAGTCGATCCGCTACCACTACGATCTGTCCAACGCCTTCTATGCGCTCTGGCTGGACAGCCAGATGGTCTATTCCTGTGCCTATTTCCCGACTGGCACGGAGGCCCTGGAAGAGGCCCAGCAAGCGAAGATGCACCACCTATGCCGCAAGCTGCGCCTGCAACCTGGCGAGCGCCTGCTCGATGTCGGCTGTGGCTGGGGCGGCCTGGCGCGGTTTGCGGCGCGTGAATATGGCGTCGAGGTATTCGGCATCACCCTGAGCCCGGCGCAACTGGAGCTGGCCAGCCAGCGGGTGGCCGATGAAGGCCTGAGCGACAAGGTACGGCTGGAGCTGCTCGACTACCGTGATCTGCCCGAGGATGGCCGCTTCGACAAGGTGGTCAGCGTGGGCATGGTCGAGCATGTCGGCCATGCCAACCTGCCGCTCTATTGCCGCAAGCTGTTCAGCGCGGTGCGCCCTGGCGGGTTGGTGATGAACCACGGCATTACCGCGCGGCATGTGGATGGTCGCCCGGTGGGGCGTGGCGCGGGTGACTTCATCGAGCGGTATGTCTTCCCCCATGGCGAGCTGCCGCACCTGGCGCGCATCAGTGCCGACCTCAGCGATGCCGGCCTGGAAGTGGTGGACGTGGAAAGCCTGCGCCTGCATTACGCCAGGACGCTGGAGTACTGGAGCGATAACCTGGAAACCCGGCTGGCGGAAGCGGCGGCGCTGGTGCCCGAGCGTGCGGTGCGCATCTGGCGTTTGTACCTAGCTGGTTGTGCCTATGGTTTTCGCCGCGGCTGGACCAATTTGCACCAGGTCCTGGCGATCCGCCCACACGCCGATGGCTCGCACGAACTGCCCTGGTCGCGAGCCGATATCTATAGCTAGGCCGTCTGGCGTATTGGGTGGCGCGCTCATCTCAGGGCACCACGTAGTAGGCGTCCCACAACCTGTTACGGAAGCGGTAGTTCGGGTCGACCTGTTGCTTGAGGGCGAAGAAGGCCTGCGCGCGCGGGTAGGCGGTGAGGAATTGCTCGCGGCTGGCGTGGATCTGGTAGGGCAGGTAGTAGCGCCCGTGACAGGCCAGGGCGGCGGCGATCAGGTCGCGGGTCCAGGCGGCGGCCTTGGCGCGCTCAGCGGCGCTGGTGCCCTGCCGGTAGTACAGCACCAGGGCGAACACCTCCTGTGGTGCCCAGTTCAGCAGGGTATCGGGGTCGGCCTTGGCATGGCGAATCGAGACGTTGATCAGGTTGGCGTCATGCACGCGGGTCAGGCGTGCCAGCTCGCCGACGAACGCCTCCAACTGCTCGGGCGGCACGAAGTATTCCTGCAGCACGTAACTGGCGTCGGCGGTGGCGATGGGCTCCAGTTCGCGCACATCCAGGCTGGCCTCGTGATTGCGCCACTGTACCTTGCTGCTGCGGTATAGCAGCGGATCGACGACCTTCTCGCGCAGGGTAAGCCCGCCGGGCACGCTGCTGATCAGGCGGATGCCCTGTTGCTGCAAGCGATAATCCTGGGTCGGCGAGGTCAGCCGGTCGGGGTCGGTGAGCGCGGCGTCGCTGCGCCGGAATGACACCGCGCGCACTGTGTCGAACGCTCCGGGATAGAGCAGGCCGTTGTGCATCACCACATCCGGCTGGTCGAGGACTTCGCGGCGAAACCAGGCGCGGTATTCGTTCAGTGGCATGACCTGGCTTTCGCGGGCCAGGCGGCTGTTGTCGACCAGGCCCAGGGTGGCCTCGACGATCACGCCCAGGCCGCCGTAGCCACCGATGGCGCCGTAGAACAGTGCGCGGTTTTGCGTGGGGCTGGCCTCGACCAGGCTGCCGTCGGCCAGCACCAGGCGAATGCTGTGCACGGAGCCGACCAGAGGCCCTTCGCCCACGTAGCGGCCATGCACGTTGACCGATAACGAACCGCCCACCGTGAAGTTGGCGTAGGACTGCATGATCTGCGGTGAGAGGTCGTATGGGTCGATATGCTCAAGCACCTGCCGCCAGGTGATGCCCGTCTGCACGCGAATCTCGCGCTGCTCGGCGGAGAAGGCCAGCACCTGGCTGAAGTCACGCAGGTCGAGTTGCAGCACGCCGTCGCTGGCCGTCTGGCCACCCATGCTGAAGCGTCCGCCGGCAATCGATAGCGGCCCCTGGTGACTGCGCACGGCGTCGACGATCTGCTCCAGCGTGGTGGGCCGCAGAACCTGGGCGACTTCGATCGGGTTGAGGCCGGTGATGTCGTTGACGGTCTCACCGGCGGTGGCTGCCAGGCTGAGCAGTATCAGGCAGAGGAGCAGGATGCGCATGAGCCGTCCCTGGTCATGGAGGAGTGGCGGCTATCTTGCCGTGTCTGCTGGCGGGCGCCAAATACCCGGTTCACATCCTCGCTGCGCTGCACTACTGTGCGGGCCGTGTGTGATCGTCCGGAGTCGTATCGTGAAACTGTCGAAATTTGCCCTGCTGGTCTGTGTGCTGCTCGCCTGTACGGCGTGTGGCAAGGCGCTGGAAAGTGCGGCCAAGGTCAAGGAGAAGGTGGCGCTGCAGGCGATGATCAATGAGGGGCAGCGTCTGCACGACCAGGGGCAGAGCCGCGCCGCCATTGCCAAGTTCGAGGTGGTGGTTGCCCATCCTCTGGCCAACGATGCGCAGAAAGCCGGTGCCCTGCGTTACCTCTCCCTCGGGCATTACGAACTGGGTGAGTACACCCTGTCGGGTGACTACGCAGCCAAGGCTGCGGCTTATTACCCGAAGGACTCCTACGACTACCTGGTGAACATGGCCGATGCGGACCTGATGCACGACCAGGTGCCCAAGGCCATCGAGCGCCTGCAGCAGGCCGTGGCGCTGAACCCGCGAGAGATGACGGCGCACAACGTGCTGGGCCTGGTTTACCTGGGTGATAACGGCGCGCAGTACATCGATTACCCGAAGGCGCTGGAGCACAACCAGAAGGCGTTCAAGATCTCGCCCGGGCGGATTTCAGAGGTGGTGCTGGTACGCAGCTATCTGAAACTGGGCGATTACCCGTCTGCGCTGGAGCACCTGCACTCCCTGCACAAGCGCTTTCCCGATGATGGCCGTATCAACGAATTGCTGGACAAGGCCGAGGCTGGATTGGCTGGCGAGAAGCCTTGAGGTGCAGGCCGGTTGGGCCGGCCTGCACGACCCTGGTTATGGCAAGGCGTAGGTGATCACGTAATCACCCGTCGGGGTCTCCATGAAGTGGTGTCCCGTGGCAACGATCATCAGGTATTGCTTGCCATTGGCCTCGTACACCAGTGGGTTGGCCTGGCCGCCAGCCGGTAGTACGTCCTGCCAGACCACCTTGCCGGTCTTGATATCGATGGCGCGGATCAGGTCATCCGTGGCAGCGGCAATGAAGATCAGCCCGCCCGCAGTGACCACCGAGCCACCGTTGTTCGGCGTACCGATATCGATCGGCAGGCCGGAGCGGATGCCCCACGGGCCATTGGCGCGGCCGGTACCCAGCGGGCGGTCCCAGAGGGTCTGCCCGCTCTTCAGGTCGATGGCGCGAATGCCGCCGTACGGAGGCTGCTTGCACAGCAGGCCGGTGTAATGCAGGCGCCAGCCGGCGTTGACGTTGATCGCGTAGGGCGTCCCCTCCTGCGGGTCGCCCGCACCTTCGGCACCGCCGATATCGACGGCGATCTCGTCACGTGGTTTCCAGCCCAGTTCGTCAGCGCGGGCGCGCGGCACCAGCTGGTTGTAGTTGGGCATGTCGTTGTAGTTGGCGATGATCACTCCACGTTGCGGGTCGATGGCCAGGCTGCCCCAGTCAGAGCCGCCGTTGTAGCTGGGGTATTCGATCCACGGGCGGTCGACGGTGGGCGGGGTGTAGATGCCCTGGTAGCTCGCTTCGCGGAACTGGATACGGCAGGCCAACTGGTCGAAGGGCGTCATGCCCCACATGTCGCGCTCGGTGAGGTCCGGCTTGCGCAGGGTGTGGTACTGCGAGAACGGCTGGGTCTTGGCCCGTTGCTCGGGCTCGACACCGCCCTGGGGAGCTGGGCGTTCCTCGATGCCGAACAGGCTCTTGCCGGTGCGACGGTCGAAGACATAGATCTCGCCCTGCTTGGTGGTCAGCACCACCGCCGGCACCTTGCCTTGCTCGGTGGGAAAGTCGATCAGCGACGGCTGCGAGCCCGGGTCGTAGTCCCACACATCCTTGTGCGTGGTCTGGAATTTCCAGACCGGCAGGCCGGTGTCGACGTTGAGCGCGACCAGGGCCACGCTCCACTCGTTTTCTTCCGGCGTGCGCGAGCTGCTCCAGTAGTCGGCGGCAGCGTTGGCGACCGGCAGGTAGATCATGCCCAGCTTGTCGTCGCCGGCTGCGGTGGTCCACATGTTCGGTGAGCCGCGCACGTAGGTTTCACCGTCGGCCAGCGGGCCGCTGTAGTCCGGGCGGGCAGCGTCCCAGGCCCATTTCAGCTTGCCGGTCACGGCGTCGAAGGCCTTGATCACGCCGGAAGGCGGATAGCGGCGTTGGCCGTCGAGTACCTGATGGCCGGTGATGATGGTGTTGCGCACGATCACCGGTGCGGAGTTGATCGATACGTAGCCGGGCGGGGTTTCGCCCATGCCTTCCTTGATATCGACTTCACCGTTGTTGCCGAAGTCGGTGCAGGGGCGACCGTTCTGTGCGTCCACGGCAATGATGCGGCCATCCAGGGTGCCGGAGATGATGCGACTCTGGCAGGCGGCGGTGGCGGTATCGGCCAGCGCCGGGGCATCGTTCGTGGCGCTGCTGGCGGTGGGCGCGCTCGGTACTTCGTAGTAGCTCACACCACGGCAGGCGGCGGTGTAGGGAATGGCGTCATCCGGCACCTTCGGATCATGGCGCCAGCGTTCCTTGCCACTGTCCGCATCCAGGGCGATCAGCCAGTTGTGCGAGGTGCACAGGTAGACGCTGTTGCCGATTTTCAGCGGCGTGGTTTCCGCGCCCCAGCGATGGTCGAGCACGTCACCGGTGCGGAACTCCCAGGCGCGTTTCAGGCTGCCGACATTGTCGACGGTGATCTGCTTCAGCGGGGAGTATCGGGTCGCGGCGGCGTTGCGGCCATAGGTCGGCCAGTCGCCATCGGCCGGAGCGTCGGATTTCTGCGCCGTACCCACATCGGTTTCCAATGAGCTACTCAGTGGCTCGGGCACCTGGCCGGGATTGCTGTGCCCGTAGGGCAGGAAGGCCAGGGCACCGGCAACCGCCAGGCCGAGGAACAGCAGTGCCGCCAGGCTGTAGGAGGGGCGACGGGCAAAGCCCAGGCGTGGGGCCAGCAGCGCGACGAGGATGGCCAGGATAAGAACCATGTCCAGCCGTGGAATCCAACGCCAGTAGTTGAGGCCGGACTCCCATGCCGCCCAGAGCAGGGTGGCGATGAATACGACGGCGTACCACAGCGCGCCTGCCCGTTGTCGGCGGGCGAGCAACACGCCGGAGATGAACAGGCCCAGGCCGGCGAGGCCGTAGTACCAGGAGCCGCCCAGGATGGCGAGGTAAGTGCCGCCACCTGCCAACCCGGCGCCGATCAGCGCAATGAGGAGGCCGAGCAGAAGGAGTAAAGGATCGGTCTTGCGAGGATAGCCGGCGGCGTCCGGCATGGAGGGTCCCTTCGTAAATGTGAGCAATTGTTACAAGCACAGGCTCACAGTCGAGTCGAAGGGACCGCAGAAGTTCAGCGTATTTTATGGGGATGACTGGGCGGCCAGCGCCCGAGCTAGAGAGCGGCCGCCGGGTTCAGCTCTGAATGGCGGCGGCCGGGTTGATCACGCGGCCCAGGCCGAGGTTGCGTAGGGCCAGGTGCAGGGTGCTGTTGATCACCTGCGGGTTGTCCATGCGCATAACCTGGCCCAGTAGCTCATTGGCCTTGCTCAGGCTGATCTGGCGCAGCAGCCATTTCACCTTGGGCAGGTTGGTGGCGTTCATCGACAGGCTGTCGAAGCCCATCGCCAGCAGCAGGACGGCAGCGGCAGGATCACCGGCCATCTCACCGCAGATACTCACCGGCTTGCCTTCCTCGTGCGCGCCTTCGACCACCAGCCTCAGGGCTTGCAGCACGGCCGGGTGGAGGAAGTCATAGAGGTCGGCTACGCGTGGGTTGTTGCGGTCCACGGCGAGCAGGTACTGGGTCAGGTCGTTGGAGCCGACCGAGACGAAGTCGACCTGACGCGCCAGGTCGCGGATCTGGTAGACCGCTGCGGGAATCTCGATCATCACGCCGACTGGCGGCAGCGGTACGTCGACGCCTTCGTCGCGTACTTCGCCCCAGGCGCGGTGGATCAGGTGCAGGGATTCTTCCAGCTCCTGGATGCCCGAGATCATCGGCAGCAGGATGCGCAGGTTGTTCAGGCCTTCGCTGGCCTTGAGCATGGCGCGCACCTGGACCAGGAAGATCTCCGGGTGGTCGAGGGTGATGCGGATACCGCGCCAGCCGAGGAACGGGTTGTCTTCCTTGATCGGGAAGTAGCTCAGCGCCTTGTCGCCGCCAATGTCCAGGGTGCGCATGGTCACCGGCAACGGATGGAAGGCGGCCAGTTGCTCACGGTAGGTAGCCAGCTGTTCCTTCTCGCTGGGGAAGCGCTCGCCGTTCATGAACGGCACTTCGGTGCGGTACAGACCCACGCCTTCTGCGCCACGCTCCTGGGCGCGCTTCACATCGGCCAGCAGGCCGGTATTGACCCACAACGGCATGCGTACCCCATCGAGGGTTTCGCATGGCAGTTCGCGCAGGGCGCTGAGGCCTTGGGACAGCTGGCGTTCTTCCTCGACCACTTCGGCGTACTGCTTGCGCAACAGCTCGCTGGGGTTGGTGAAGACTTCGCCGTGGTAGCCGTCGACGATCAGCTGGATGCCGTCGACCTTGGAGTAGGGCAGGTCGACCACGCCCATGACCGTGGGAATGCCCATGGCGCGGGCCAGAATGGCGACGTGGGAGTTGCCCGAGCCTTGTACCGATACCAGGCCGACCAGCTTGCCTTCCGGTACTTCGCCGAGCATGGCCGGCGACAGTTCCTCGCTGACCAGAATGGTGTTGTCCTGGTAGACCAGGGTCTGCTTGCGCTCTTCCTGCAGGTAGGCGAGCAGGCGCCGACCGAGGTCGCGGATGTCCGACGCACGTTCGCGTAGGTAGGCGTCGTCCATCAGTTCGAAGCGTTTTACGTGCTCGTTGACCACTTGGCGCAGGGCGCCCTGGGCCCACTGGCCGGTCTTGATGATGGTGGTCACTTCGCTGCCGAGGGCGGCGTCGTCGAGCATCATCAGGTAGACATCGAATAACGCGCGCTCTTCCTTGCGCAGCTGAGTGGCGAGCTTGGCCGATAGACGATGCATGTCGGCGCGCACGCCTTCCAGGGCATTGCTGAACAGCTTGAGTTCAGCGGCGATGTCATCGATCGGTTTGTCCGGCACGACCTCCAGGTCGGCCGGCGGCAGCACCACGACCGCAGTACCTACTGCCGCACCGGGCGCGCCTGGCACGCCGACGAAGCGCGCCTCCTGAATGCCTTTGCCCTGCTTGCCCAGGCCACGGATCGAACCGGTGGCTTCGGCATGGGCGATAACGCCAGCGAGCTGGGCGCTCATGGTGACCAGGAAGGCCTCTTCGCCCTCGTCGAACTGGCGGCGCTCCTTTTGTTGCACGACCAGCACGCCCATCACCCGACGATGGTGAATGATCGGGGCGCCGAGGAAGGAGGCATAACGCTCTTCACCGGTTTCCGGGAAGTAGCGGTAGCGGGGGTGCTCGGAGGCGTGCTCGAGGTTGAGCGGCTCTTCGCGCGTACCGACCAGGCCGACCAGGCCTTCGTTGGGCGCCATGCTGACCTTGCCGATGGAGCGCTTGTTCAGGCCGTCGGTGGCCATCAGCACGAAGCGGCTGGTCTCCGGATCAAGCAGGTAGACCGAGCAGACCTGGCTGCCCATGGCTTCCTTCACCCGCTGCACGATGATCGTCAGCGCCGCCCGGAGATCCTTGGCGGCGTTTACTTCCTGGACGATCTTGCGCAGCGTGTTGAGCATGCTCGTTTCCGTCAGTCACGCGCCAGCAGGCGCGGAGCTAGTTCCTTGAGGGCGCGGCGATAAACTTCGCGCTTGAATGTAACCACCTGGCCCAGCGGATACCAGTAGCTGACCCAGCGCCAGCCGTCGAACTCCGGTTTTCCGGTGAGGTCCATCCGCACCCGGTCTTCCGCGCCGGTCAGGCGCAGGAGAAACCATTTCTGTTTCTGCCCGATGCACAGCGGCTGGCTGTGCGTGCGCACCAGACGCTGGGGCAGACGATACCGCAACCAGCCTCGGGTACAGGCGAGAATCTTCACATCCTGCTCTTCGAGACCGACTTCTTCGTTAAGTTCGCGGTACAGGGCCTGTTCAGGCGACTCCTGGGGGTTGATACCTCCCTGGGGAAACTGCCAGGCATCCTGATTGATTCGGCGTGCCCAGAGCACCTGGCCACTGTCATTGGTCAGGATGATGCCGACATTGGGGCGAAAACCATCGGAATCGATCACGGCACACTACCTTACAAACGCATGTTTCAGCATTGTTCCACAAAGCCCTTGAAGGCAGCAAACGCGCGGCTCTGCCAATGGGCAGTGGCGGCAAAAGCGGCTATTCTGGCCGCCCTTTTCGATCCTCCAAGCAAGGTACCAACACGTGCGCCTGGCGTTATTCGATCTCGACAACACCCTGATCGCGGGTGACAGCGACCATTCCTGGGGCGAGTACCTGTGCCAGCGCGGCATTCTCGACGCCGCCGAGTATCAGGCACGCAACGATGCCTTTTATGACGATTACCTGGCCGGCACGCTCGATGTCCGGGCCTACCAGAATTTCACCCAGGCCATTCTCGGCCGCAATTCCCTGGAACAGCTGGCCGAGTGGCATGGTGATTTCATGCGCGACTGCATCGAGCCGATGATCCTGAGCAAGGCCGAGGCGCTGCTGGAGAAACACCGCGCTGCCGGTGATCGCCTGGTGATCATCACCGCGACCAATCGCTTCGTCACCGCGCCGATTGCCGCGCGTCTGGGCGTGGAAACCCTGTTGGCCACCGAGTGCGGCATGCAGGACGGCCTCTACACCGGGCAGATCACCGGTATTCCCTGCTTCCAGGAAGGCAAGGTCACGCGGATCGAGCACTGGTTGGAAGAAACCGGCCTGAGCCTCGACGGCAGTTACTTCTACAGCGATTCGCGTAACGACCTGCCCTTGCTGGAGCGGGTCGACAACCCGGTGGCGGTCGACCCCGACGACACCCTGCGCGCAATTGCCGAGCAGCGCGGTTGGCCGGTGATCTCGCTGCGTTGAACGCCTGCGCAGGATGGGTGTAACCCGCGTAACCCTTTGCGCGGGTTTCGGCTCGCAGAGGTAGGGTGGGATGACGCTCTGTTCATCCACCTGTGGTCCGGGTCGGTGGATGGTAAAACGTGATCCACCCTGCGCAATCACAGCGGCTTGGCCACCATCATCCAGAAGATCGCGATAAAGGCGATGAACGCCGGCCAGCCCAGCACGAACCAGATGCGCATATAGGTGTAGGCGCGGGGTGGTAGCGGCGTGCCGTCACGCAGGGCGGTGGTGGCCATGTCGCGCACGCGGATCTGCAGCCACACCACGGGCAGCCAGCACAGGCCGGCCAGCACATAGAGCCCCACACTCCACAGCAGCCAGAACTGGTTCAGCGGCCAGCCGGCCAGTTTGGCCAGGCCCAGGCCGCTGAGTGGCTGGAACACTGCAGTGGTGGCGATGAACAGCCAGTCGGCGGTGACCAGATGGCGAAAGGTCACGCTGATGACCTCGATGCTTTGGCTGCGCCAGGCCCGCAGGGCGTAGTAAGCCGAGCCCAGGCCGGTGCCGAACAGCAAGGTCGAGGACAGGATATGCAGGGTCTTGAGCAGCAGGTACAGGCTCATCCGGGTTTCTCTTGCGGGGAAGGGGTTAGCCAGAGCAGCCAGAGGCTGAGCAGCAGCACGGCGGCATTCTTGCCGACGGCGAGGAAGGGGTCGAACCAGTAGTGTGGCAGCAGCAGGGTGATGATCAGGCTGTAGCCGAGCATCAGGACGATCTGCGCCCGTAATGCCCAGCGGCGCCAGCGGCCGAGCAGCAGGCCGATCCCAAGGAGGGCGTCGAGCAGAGCCCCAGCGGTGACGGTCAGCCTGGCCAGCCAGCCTTCGACGCCGGCCTCGGCCATGATCCGCAGCCCCCAGGCGAAGCCAGGGCCCAGGCAGACGAAGGCGGTACCCAGCCAGATCAGCACCAGAACTGCCAGCACCAACGGTTGCAGGCTGCTGGTAATGCTCTGTGCGCGCTGTGGCCACTGCTGCAGGCGACTGTTCACCGGTGCGCTGCGATAGCCGCAGGTCGCCGCCAGTGGTTCAGGGCTGGCCAGGTTGTCGCGGCGTGCCAGGTTCAGGGTTTGTGGGTTCAGTGCAGTCCAGCCCAGGTGCTGGCCCAGCCAGGCACCCAGGCGGGTGAGAGGTAGCGGCAGCGACCAGTAACGGGCGGGTGCCCAGCCTTGAGCGTGGCGCAGATGATCGAGCAGTTGCCCCTGGGTCATGGCCTGCGGCCCGACCAGGGGCAACACCAGCGGCTGCTCGGGCCACTGGCGCAGCAGGGCCAGCACCGCGCCGCACAGGTCATCGATGTGCAGTGGCTGCAGGCGGGCGTGGTTGTCGAGTAACGGAACCAGCGGCAGGGGTGACAGGCGCTGCAGCCATTGGCTGCTGGCGCCACCTGGGCCGATGACCAGCGAGGGGCGCAGCACGACGGCAGGCAGACCGCTTTGCAGCAGGTGCCGATCGGCCTCGGCCTTGCTGGCCAGGAAGGGAATATCGGGCTGTTCACCTGCACCCAGCGCGGAAATCTGCAGGACCCTGACGCCATGTTGGCGCGCCAGATCGAACAGGGCACAGGTGGCGGTGGACTGGAGCCGATACAAGGCGTCGGTGTCGGTGGACAGCTGCCCGGCGGCGTTGATCAGCAGGTCGATCGCGTCCGGCCAGATGAAGCTGTCCGGGTTCGTGAACGGTTCGCCCAGATCCAGGCGCCGCCACTCTACGCCGGGGATCGCCGGGCCAGTGCCCTGGCGACTGGTCGCCACGACAGCGTGACCCGCCTGGGCCAGCGCGGTGAGCAGATGGCGCCCGATGAAGCCGCTGGCGCCGACCAGCAGGATGCGCATCAGACCGGCTTGGCCCCCATCAGGGCGAAGGTCGCCAACAGGACCAGCAGGATCAGCAGCGCATAGGCAGCGGTGAAGCGCAGCAGTTTAACCGGTGCCGGGCTGTCACCCAGTGCCTGCCAGGCCGCCAGACGGCCATTGAGCAGCAGACCGAGAATGACCAGTACGGCGAACAGGAAGGCGCTGATCAACAGCCAGAGTTGGCCGAGCGGCCAGCCGGCCAGGTGCACCAGCCACCAGCCGGTGATCGGCATTGCCAAGGCCACCAGACCCAGGGCCGGCAGGCTGAAGCGGCGGGTGTTGCACAGCTTGCGTTGCAGCACGGCGGCATCGCCACGGCGCCAGGCACGCCACAGCATCACGGCATGGGCAATCAGCCCGAGCGGCAGGAGGACCGCGAGGGCGCTATGGACGATCTTCAACAGCAGGTAGTGCTCCATGGGGTGCTTTCCGTCTCAGGCGTTGAAATCAGTGTAGGCGTGGCGCTTAACAGGTTGTTGAAAGCGTAGGCGAGGCAGGCAATACGAGGCAAAGACAGCCGAAGAAGCGCAGTTTAGTGTGCTAAATGAGCATTCTGAGGCTGTCTTTAACGACGGATTGCCAACGCAGGTAGTTTTCAATGACCTGTTAACCCAGGAATAGGCGATAGGCTGGGTTATCGCTCTCATCCCAATAGGGATAGCCGATGGCTTCCAGTGCAGCAGGAATCAGGTGGCGTTCATCATCCGGCACTTGCAGGGCGGCGAGTACGCGACCGTCTGCCGCACCATGGTTGCGGTAGTGGAACATGGTGATGTTCCAGCGCCCGCCCAGTTTGGTGAGGAAGTTGAACAGCGCGCCCGGGCGTTCGGGGAATTCGAAGCGCAGCACCACTTCATTGGGCACCGCCGCCGCATGCCCGCCAACGGTGTGGCGAATGTGCAGCTTGGCCAGTTCGTTGTCGGTGAGGTCGAGGACCGGGAAACCCTGCTCGCGCAAGTTTTCCACCAGCGCAGCGCGGGGGTCGTTTTCCGGGTGGGTCTGCACGCCAACGAAAATGTGTGCTTCGCGGTCGGTGTGGTAGCGATAGTTGAACTCGGTGATCTGGCGTTTGCCGATGGC
Organism: Pseudomonas sp. Marseille-Q8238; assembly: GCF_965111915.1. Lineage (NCBI taxonomy): Bacteria > Pseudomonadati > Pseudomonadota > Gammaproteobacteria > Pseudomonadales > Pseudomonadaceae > Pseudomonas > Pseudomonas sp. Marseille-Q8238. The sequence continues at coordinate 282,642 of NZ_CBCOPI010000001.1, forward strand.
TTCGCAGAAGGCCTTGAAGCTGCCCGGCTTCTCCGGGATGGTCACGGCGATGATCGCTTCGCGCTTCTCGCCCAGCTCGGCACGCTCGGCGACATGGCGCAGGCGGTCGAAGTTGACGTTGGCTCCCGAGTCGATGCCGACTAGCACCTGGCCGCTGATGCCTTCGCGTTCGACGTATTTCTTGATGCCCGCCACCGACAGTGCCCCGGCCGGTTCGGTGATCGAGCGGGTGTCGTCGTAGATGTCCTTGATTGCCGCGCAGATCTCGTCGGTGCTGACGGTGATCACCTCGTCGACGTACTGCTTGCAGATGTCGAAGGTGTGCTGGCCGATCTGTGCCACGGCCACACCGTCGGCGAACAGGCCCACGGTGGGCAGCACTACGCGCTCGCCCGCCGCCATGGCGGCCTGTAGGCAGTTGGAGTCATCCGGCTCGACGCCGATCACCCGGATTTCCGGGCGCAGGTATTTGACGTAGGCCGCGATACCGGCAATCAGGCCGCCGCCGCCAACCGGGACGAAGATGGCATCGAGCTGGCCCGGCTGCTGGCGCAGGATTTCCATGGCCACGGTGCCCTGGCCGGCAATCACATGAGGGTCGTCGTAGGGGTGGATGTAGACCAGGCCCTTTTCCTCGACCAGTTTCAGCGAGTGGGCCAGTGCATCGGGGAATGCGTCGCCGTGCAGGACTACCTTGCCGCCGCGCGAGCGTACGCCCTGCACCTTCAGTTCCGGCGTGGTGCGCGGCATGACGATGGTGGCCTTCACGCCCATGTGTTTGGCCGCCAGCGCCAGGCCCTGGGCATGGTTGCCGGCCGAGGCGGTGACCACGCCGCGCGCCAGTTCTTCCGGCGAAAGCTGGGCGAGTTTGTTGTAGGCGCCGCGAATCTTGAACGAGTAGACCGGCTGCAGATCCTCGCGCTTGAGCAGAATCTGGTTGCCCAGCCGCTCACTGAGCTGGCGGGCGGGTTGCAGCGGGGTTTCCACGGCGACGTCGTAGACGCGCGAGGTGAGGGTCTTCTTGACGTACTGTTCGAGCATTGCGGCGGTCTTTGGCAGGCGGGCGGGACCGACGAGTCTACCCCAGCGCTTTGCCGGGAGACCACAGTGAATCCGGGGTTTCTGGTGCGTTGTAGAACGATGCCGAGGCTCGGCTGACGACAGGTGGTACAGGCTGTTGCATCCGTCAGGCGAGGTTTTGCGACACATGCGGGTATAATTCGCCGCTTTCGACCCCCTCCCAGGCACAGAACCCGCAATGACTCAGGACCAGCTCAAGCAGGCAGTGGCTCAGGCCGCCGTCGACCATATCCTCCCGCAGCTCGACAGCAAAAGCGTGATCGGCGTCGGCACCGGCTCCACCGCCAACTTCTTCATCGATGCGCTGGCCCGGCACAAGACCGCCTTCGACGGTGCGGTGGCCAGCTCCGAGGCGACGGCGGCACGCCTGAAGGGGCACGGCATTCCGGTGTACGACCTGAACACCGTCAGCGAGCTGGAGTTCTACGTCGACGGTACCGACGAGAGTGACGATCACCTCAACCTGATCAAGGGTGGTGGCGCAGCGCTGACCCGCGAGAAGATCGTCGCGGCCGTGGCTCGCACCTTCATCTGCATCGCCGACGCCAGCAAGCGTGTGCCGGTGCTCGGCGCCTTCCCGTTGCCGGTCGAAGTGATTCCCATGGCACGCAGCCACGTGGCCCGGCAACTGGTGAAGCTCGGTGGTGATCCGGTGTACCGCGAGGGCGTGGTCACGGACAACGGCAACATCATTCTCGACGTGTTCAACCTGAGCATCACCAACCCGGTGGAGCTGGAGGCGCAGATCAACGCCATCGTCGGCGTGGTCACCAATGGACTGTTCGCCGCGCGCCCGGCGGATCTGCTGCTGGTCGGCACGGTCGACGGGGTAGAGCGCGTCGAGCGCGGTTGATCGCCGAGGGTATGGATCGTTCCCGCATTGTGCGTGGGCCGATCATCTTGCCTGGGCTCTGTTGACGTTTCGCTTCAGCTCATTGAGTTGGGTGGAAATATGCTTCCAATCCAGCCCTTCAAACGGACCTCTTCGAGGCAATTGCGGACACCGCGACTGGTGGGCTGAAGCGGAGCGCCGCCCGGCCCACCCTACAGAGCCTGGATCCCGCGTAGGGTGGGCTTCAGCCCAGCCATCAGCGCGTCATGAAACGCAAAAGCCGAGTAGGTTGGATGGCCGCCCCGTGGACTGCGCTTGGTCGATCCTCCGAGCGGGAGCGGTGGTGGGTGTGGAGAGCGACATCCACCCTACAGGGCCGAGCACGCAGCGATTCTCGAAAAGGCCGGACTAATCCCCGGCCTTTTTCTTGAAGACGTAGAACAGGTTGGGTTCGCTGACCACGTACAGGTTGCCGTGGTCGTCCATCGCCACGCCTTCGGCCTGCGGTACTCGGCGTTCGAGGCCGTGCTGGCCTGACAGAAGAGACAGGCTGCTGATCGGCTTGCCATCGGCATTGAGTTCCAGCACCAGGTGCGACTCATCGGACAGGGCCAGCAGGTGGCCGGTCCCTTCGTGGTACTGCAGGCTGGAGAGGTCCCGCACGAACAGGCGGGCATCGCGTTCGACATCGTCGACCACATGCACGGCGAATGGTTTGTCCGGGTTGGTATGCGGGAAACCATGCACCTCATAGATGCGCACCGGGTCGCGCTCCTTGGCGACGAACAGGCGTTGCCCTTGCGGGTCGTAGGCCAGGCCTTCGAAGCCCTTGTTGCCATTGAGGCCGATACCCAGTGACAGCTGCTGGGATTCGGAGGCATCGATAAAGGCGGTGTCGTCCTCCACGCGTACCTTGATCAGACGCTGCAGGCGCTCGTCGGTGATCACATAGACACCGCGGCTGATGTATTCGATGGCTTCCGGGTCGCCAAAGCCGGTCAGGGGGATTTGCCGCAGCAGCGTTCCCTCCAGGGACAGCTCGATGATGTGCGGGTTCTTGTTGGTGACGGTGAACAAGGTGCGCCGATCCGGATCGAAGGTCAGAGCCGACACGTCACTGATGCCTTCGATCGGCTGTGCCTGCACGCTGGCGACGTAGTCCGGTAGCCAGATCGACCGGTCCTTCCACGCCTCGGCATGCTGCCATTGCTCGAACTTGAACCAGAGCTGCTGGTGCAGTTGCAGGCGATACCCGGCAATCAACGTGGCAATGATGCAGATGAGCAGCGCGCTACCCAGCAGCAGGCGCATGGATGACGACAATCGGGGCATGAGTGAGGCTCGTTGAACGCGGAGTACCCGACTTAATAGCACGTTCGCCTGAACTGAAACTGAATCGTGCCGTTCAGTTCAGCTCGGACAGGGTGAGCGGGGCGCTCCCTGGAGCCTCTTTGCGGAAGACGTAGAACAGATTGGGTTCGCTGACCATGTACAGGGTGCCCTGCTCGTCCATCGCTACACCTTCGGCGCGCGGAATGCGGTTGTGCAGGCCATTGAGGCCGCCCATCAGGCTGATGAAGCTGACCGGCTGGCCCTGTTTGTCCAGTTCCAGCAGCAGGTTGGATTGAGCGGACAGGGCGAGGAGGTGCCCCGTGCGCGGGTCGACGCTGAGTGCGGACAGATTGCGCATGCCCAGGCCGTAGCCCGGCAGTGGCTGCAGCGCCTGGGACAGTGCCGTGGGGTCGTCACCCGGCAGGCTGAAGATGGCGGTCGGATCGCGCTCCTTGCCCAGCAGCATGCGCTTCTGCTGTGGGTCCCAGGCGATGCCTTCGAAGCCCTTGTTGCCGCCGTCGGCAAAGCCAAGGTCGTACTCGGTGGCGTCGGCGACATTCAGTTCCCGGGTGTGCGGATCAAGGGTCAATACCGACAGGGTGCGGCGGCGCTCATCGACCACTGCGACATCCCCATTGTCGAGAATCGCGACGCCTTCGGGATTGGCGAAGCCGAGCAGGGGAATGCGGCGCAGCACCTCGCCGGCCCGGGTGATTTCCACGAGCATGGGGACCTTGCCGGTAACGGTGAACAGGGTGCCGGTGACCCTGTTGTAGGCCAGGTCGGAGGCTTCATCATTTTCGAGGCCTGCCAGCGGCTTGGCCTGGATGACGGCATGGTAGGTGGGCAGCCAGATACTGGCGTCACGCTCGGCCGCGGGCAGGTTGCGCTCCTTGAGCCAGTACCAGGCGCGATCATCCAGGTGCAGGTAGTTGGCAAGCACAACGCCTGTGCAGAGCAGGCCGGTCAGGGCCAGCCAGCGGAAACGTGTCAGGCGAGGGAATAACGGCATCGACGATACTCGGCGAATCGAATCCCGTGTCTGACCGTCCTGGACGACGAAGGTTCTCTGGATACAGCCCTGCGGCTTCTACAGGACGTGGCTGTCGAACTGCGAGTGGCCGATCAGTTCCAGCTGCAGCTGGTCACCGCTGGCCAGTGGGCCGACCCCGGCCGGTGTGCCGGTGGACACCACATCGCCCGGCTGCAGGCTGAAGTGACCACAGATGGCCTGAATCAGCGGGACGATGGGATACAGCATGTCACGGCTGTTGCCGTCCTGGCGAGTCTCGCCATTGATCGACAGGCGGATGCCGATGTCACGCGGGTCCTGGATCGCATCGCCGGGCACGAAGGGGGCGAGGACGAACGCGCCGTCGAAGGACTTGGCGATTTCCCAGGGGTAGGCCTTTTCCTTCAGGCGCGCCTGTACGTCACGCAGAGTCAGGTCCAGCGCCGGGGCGAAGCCGGAAATGGCGTCCAGCACCTCTTCCTCGCTTGGCGTGCGCGACAGCGGCTTGCCGATCAGTACGGCGATTTCCGCTTCGTAGTGCACGCTGCCGCTGTCCTGCGGAATGGCGAAGCCGCCTGCCAGCGGTACCGTGCAGCTGCCCGGCTTGATGAACAGCAGGGGCTCGCTGGGTACGGGATTGTTGAGTTCCTTGGCGTGTTCGGCGTAGTTGCGGCCGACGCAGACCACTTTGCCCAGGGAGAAATGGATCGGGGTGCCGTCGATGTACTGGTGCTGGTAGCTCATGCGAAAACTCCTCGGAACGGTAGGGCGTGCAGCGCGCACCACCCCGTGTTCTATGCCGGATATCGGGTGTGCGCGGCCGGCGGCCTGCACACCCTGGGGATCACGCGGGGAAGATCTTGCCCGGGTTCATGATTCCATTCGGGTCGAACACCGCCTTGATACCTTTCATATAGGCGATTTCCGCTGGCGAGCGCGAATAGTGCAGGTAGTCGCGCTTGGTCATGCCGACGCCGTGCTCGGCGCTGATCGAGCCGTTGTACTTCTGCACGGTCTCGAACACCCACTGGTTGACCACCGCGCACTTGGCGAAGAACTCGTCTTTGCTCAGCGCATCGGGCTTGAGGATGTTCAGGTGCAGGTTGCCGTCGCCGATGTGGCCGAACCACACCACTTCGAAGTCCGGGTAGTTGGCTTCGACGATGGCGTCGATGTCCTTGAGGAACGCCGGCACCTTGGAAACGGTGACGGAGATGTCGTTCTTGTACGGCGTCCAGTGGCTGATGGTCTCCGAGATGTACTCGCGCAGCTTCCACAGGTTCTGCAACTGCTGCTCGCTCTGGCTCATCACGCCGTCCAGCACCCAGCCTTGCTCGACGCAGTGCTCGAAGGTCGCCAGGGCCTGCTCGGCGACTTCCTCGGTGCTGGCCTCGAACTCCAGCAGGGCATAGAACGGGCACTCGGTGTCGAATGCCGGCGGCACGTCGCCCCGGGCCATGATCTTGGCCAGGGCCTTGTCGGAGAAGAACTCGAAGGCGGTCAGGTCGAGCTTGTTCTGGAAGGCGTGCAGCACCGGCATGATCGAGTCGAAGTCCGGCGTGCCGAGGACCATCGCGGTGAGGTTCTTCGGCGCCCGTTCCAGGCGCATGGTCGCCTCGACAACGAAGCCCAGGGTGCCTTCGGCGCCGATGAACAGCTGGCGCATGTCATAGCCGGTGGCGTTCTTGATCAGGTCCTTGTTCAGCTCCAGCAGCTCGCCGGTGCCGGTGACGACCTTCAGGCCGGCCACCCAGTTGCGGGTCATGCCGTAGCGAATCACCTTGATCCCGCCGGCATTGGTGCCGATATTGCCGCCAAGCTGGCTGGATCCTGCCGAGGCGAAGTCCACCGGGTAGTACAGGCCCTTGTCTTCGGCGAACAGCTGCAGCTGCTTCGTCACCACGCCGGGCTGACAGACGGCGGTGCGGTCGAATTCGTTGAACTCGAGGATCTGGTTCATGTAGTCGAACGCGACCACCACCTCGCCATTGGCCGCAACGGCCGCAGCGGACAGGCCGGTACGCCCGCCCGACGGTACCAGCGCGATCTTGTGCTCATTGGCCCAGCGCACCACGGCCTGCACCTGCTCGATGGTCTTGGGAAAGACGATGGCCGAGGGCGACGGCGCGAAATGCTTGGTCCAGTCCTTGCCGTAGGCGTTGAGGGAATCGGCATCGGTGAGCACTTTGCCGGGCTCGACCAGGGTCTTCAGCACTTCGATCTGGGCGGGGTTGGTCATCTGGGAAACTCTCAAACGATTCATGGTCACCCTGAGCACGCTTCACGCTCGGGGGTAGGTGTTTCGCGGGGGGCTTATGCTAGCATATGCCCCCCGTTAATCGTGCCCCCGCGCCGATTACAGGCCCGCTCAGCCTCTTCGCTGATGCATCCTCCCTGACACTTTTTTGTGGGACAACAGGTACTCCGATGAGCAAGACCTCTCTCGACAAGAGCAAGATCAAGTTCCTTCTGCTGGAAGGCGTGCACCAGAATGCCATCGATACCCTGAAGGCCGCCGGCTACAGCAATATCGAGTACCTCAAGGGCGCCCTGTCCGATAGCGACCTGAAAGAGAAGATCGCCGACGCACATTTCATTGGCATCCGTTCGCGTACCCAGCTGACCGCCGAGGTGTTCGACCATGCGAAGAAGCTGGTCGCCGTCGGGTGCTTCTGCATCGGGACCAACCAGGTCGACCTGAACGCTGCCCGCGAGCGCGGCATCGCCGTGTTCAACGCGCCGTTCTCCAATACACGCTCGGTTGCCGAGCTGGTGCTGGCCCAGGCCATTCTGCTGCTGCGCGGCATCCCCGAGAAGAATGCCTCCTGCCACCGTGGTGGCTGGATCAAGTCGGCAGCCAATTCCTTCGAAATCCGTGGCAAGAAGCTGGGTATCGTCGGTTACGGCTCCATCGGCACCCAGCTTTCCGTGCTGGCCGAAGCGCTGGGCATGCAGGTGTTCTTCTACGACACCGTGACCAAGCTGCCGCTGGGCAACGCCACTCAGGTCGGCAAACTGCACGACCTGCTGGGCATGGCCGACATCGTTTCCCTGCACGTGCCTGAACTGCCGTCCACCCAGTGGATGATCGGCGAGAAGGAAATCCGTGCGATGAAGAAGGGCGGCATCCTGATCAACGCCGCACGTGGCACCGTGGTCGAGCTGGACCACCTGGCCGCCGCGATCAAGGACGAGCACCTGATCGGCGCCGCCATCGACGTGTTCCCGGTCGAGCCGAAGTCCAACGACGAAGAGTTCGAAAGCCCGCTGCGTGGTCTGGATCGCGTGATCCTGACCCCGCACATCGGTGGTTCGACTGCCGAGGCTCAGGCCAACATCGGCCTGGAAGTCGCCGAGAAGCTGGTCAAGTACAGCGACAACGGTACTTCGGTTTCGTCGGTCAACTTCCCCGAAGTGGCCCTGCCGGCGCACCCGGGCAAGCACCGTCTGCTGCATATCCACGAGAACATCCCGGGCGTGATGAGCGAGATCAACAAGGTCTTCGCCGACAACGGCATCAACATCTCCGGCCAGTTCCTGCAGACCAACGACAAGGTCGGCTACGTGGTGATCGACGTCGACGCCGAGTACTCGGACCTGGCGCTGGAAAAACTCCAGCATGTGACCGGGACCATTCGTACTCGCGTTCTTTTCTGAGTCGCACCTGTGCAATGAAAAAGGGAGGCCGAGGCCTCCCTTTTTCATGCCCGCGATTTTTTACTTCACGGTGACGGTGATCGTCTTCGAGATCACTGGCGGGTCGAGCGGGATGTGGTTCTTGTCGCCAACCAGCAGCTGCAGGGTGTGTTTGCCGGGCGCCAGGGTCAGCTCGGTTTCGGTCTGGCCCTTGCCGAAGTGACGGATGGCATCGGTCATGGGCAACGGCTGGTCCATGGCGGGCTCGTCCTTGAGGTCGATCAGGATGTGATGGTGACCGGTTTCTGGAATGTCGGCCCCAGCTGGCGCGACGCCCATGCCCTTCAGGCCGAAGCGCACGGTAAAGGTCTTGTCCACGGTGGCGCCATCTTTCGGACTGATGAAGTACACCTCTGCTCCGGCGGGGGCGGCGGTACGCGGCAGGCCTTCGGCCAGCGCGCAGGCGGAAGCCAGCAACAGGCCGGCCAGGCCAAGGCAAGAGACGGTACGTTTCATGGGGAAGCTCCTGTATAGCGGTTGAGGCATCTGCGGGCACTGGCCGGCAGGTGGTCCATCAGCATAGGCGCTCTGGCGCGAGGCTCCAAACCCGTGTCGTCAGCAAAATTTCCCGTAGGGTCCGCCGTGCGCACCGGGAGCGATGGTCTCAAGCAGTGGGCGTTCCATCTTCCAGCGCCGCCAGCCAACGTGCTGCCTGCTCGAGCTGATGCTCATTGAAGACCTGCACGCCCAGGCGGGCCAGGGTGGCAGCGGTGACGCCTTGCCCTGCTACACGAATGCCGGCGAACTGGCCGTCATAGGTTTCCTCATTGCCGCATGAGGGGCTGCGTGACTTGAGCAGCGCCAGGCGAATGCCGTGGCGGCGGACCAGCTCGGCGGCTTCTGCGGCACCGGCAAGGAAGGCCGGCGTAACATCTTCCCCTTCGATGCTGAGGACCTGGCTCAGCCCGTCGAGAACCTCATGGCCGTTGCCGCCGATGATCTCGGCCGGCGGGCGTGGCGTAGGCAGGCCACCAGCCACTTCCGGGCATAGCGGAACGATGCGTCCTTCGGTCTGCCACTGCTGCAAGAGGTCATAAGGCCCGTGAGCACCGCCGTCGTAGCGCACGCGCTGGCCAAGCAGGCAGCGGCTGACCAGCACCTTGTGCATCAGATCACCTGGCTCAGGGCGCGGCGACGGAACCAACCGGTCAACGACAGGCGTTCGCGGGTAGCTGGCAACACCTCATGGGGCAGGTCGGCGGACATGAACAGCACCAGCGTGCCGGCCTCAGGAAGGATATCCAGCTCGCCGCCGGCTGCCGGATACAGACGTAGCGCCCCGCCGTGCTCGGGTAGCCAATCCGGGTTGAGGTAGTAGATTGCCGAGACACTGCGCCGGTCATCATCGTTGAAGCGATCGAGGTGGCGTCGGTAGAAGCTGCCGGGGGGATAAAGGGTGAAGTGGCTTTCGTAGTCGGCCAGGCCGAGGAAAAACGCCTCGTTGAGGAACAGGCGTAGCTCGTCCATGGCGCGCAGGTAGTGGTCGCAGGCGGGGTGCTGGCCGTCTTCCAGCCACTGGATACGGTCGCCACGGATGCCTTCGCGTACTGCCTGGGCGCCGCCGCGGCCGGTGCTGGCGGGATGCAAGGCACCCTTTTGCGCACGCAGGCGGCACTCATCGGCCAATTGGCGGGTCAGAAGCTCAGGCAGGACATGCGTCTGCCTCGACCAGCCTTGTGTGGCAAGGTCGTCGATGATCTGCGGTAGGCGGCGTTGATCGAATTCGATAGGCATGTGCGATTCTAGCAGTGCTGTCGATGCACCTCGACAAGCTTATTGCGGCCCCGGAAAATGACGGGACCTACAGGAGTTTCCCATGCGCGTTGTGTTTGCCTTTGTTCTGATGCTGTTCAGCCTGGTTTCCCTGGCCGACGAGCATGCCCGTTTGTACCAGGCTGCCGGTTGGCCCCAGCAGCGCGAGCATTTCAGCGATGCGCTGGTGGTCGCCCAACAACGCTACAGCAACACCTTGCCACCTGCGGTATACCAGGCGCTGGTCGACAACAGCAACCGGCGCTTTGCCGCGCAAGCGCTGGAACAACGCAGCCAGGCCGCCTTGCGCACGCAATTGAGCAACCCACAGCCTGCCTTGCAGTTCTTCGAGTCACCGCTGGGACGCAAGGTGATTGCCGCCGAGGTACTGGCCACCCGTCGTGATCAATTGGCGAAGAATGCCAAAGGCCTGCCGCGCAGCGATGCCAGTGCCACCCGGCGCCTGCTGATTCGTCACCTCGCCCAGGCCGTGCCGGCCAGTGATGCAGCGGCCGAGGTGAGCCTGGCGCTGGCGGGTGTGGCCGCTGACAGCCTGAGCCAGATGTTGCCTGGCCTGTTGGGCGGGGGGCAGGCGCAGGCCTTGCTCGACAACCAGCGCGAGCAGTTCAAGCAGCAGATCAACACGGATCTGGATAACACCCTGTTGTATGTCTACCGCGACCTGTCCGACCCCGAACTGGAAGAGTTCGTCAGCTTCGCGCAATCCAGCGATGGTCAGGCCTATTACCGCGCGGCGCTGGGCGCCCTGCGTGCCGGCCTGGGCGCTCAGCAAGGGGCTGGGCAAGGTATCTGAGCACGGCCAGGGCTGGCGATTCCGAACGCTGATGGTTGTGCTGCAGGGCGTGCCGGCCTGGCGCGCCCTACAGGAAGCGAGGGTGGCGAGCGGTAAGGATTATCCTGCGGCTTCTTGCCTTCAGCGCTGTCGATTGAGCACTACTGAAAGTGCTCCGTCAGGAACGCAAAGTAGCGGTTGCGAATTTCCTCGTTTTCATTCACCAGATGATGCCGCGCCGTTGGCAGGCGCAGGATCGTCGGCTGGTCGAACTTGTCCTGTAGCACGCGCAGGTTGTGCTGCCAATCGATGGTCATGTCCGCCTCGCCCTGCACGATCAGCGGGCGTAGCGTGCTGCGTGGCGCGCGCTCGATACGCGGGATCCAGCGCGCCAGGGCGCCAACCCAGGCGGTGGGCAGGGTGCGCGGCTGCAGCGGGTCGCGGTGCTGGATGAAGTCGAGGAACTCGCGGTCGCTGGAGTTTTCCGAGAAGCGCCGTGGAATGGCTGACTTGAACGGCCTGAGCAGGTAGTAGCTGAGCTGCGACAGGCCCCAGGCGCGTGGCCGTACCAGTGGTGCGAGCAGGGCCGTGGTGCCCAGCTCCGGGCGTGGCGTGCCGGTGAGCAGGTAGTCGACCAGGATGCCGCCGCCGGTGCTTTGCCCGCACAGGTGCCAGGGCTGTGGCAGTGCCAGTTGGCTGGCCTGGTCGAGCAGGCCGAGCAGGGTCTGCTGGTAGGTCGAGAAATCATCGATGCTGGCGCGTGGCCCGGCGGACAGGCCATGGCCGGGCAGATCGCAGGCCAGTACGGCGAAGTTCATCCCCAGCGCCCAGTCGATCAGGTGCCGGTACAAGCCCATGTGGTCGTAGTAGCCGTGCAGCATGATCAGGGTCGCGCGCGGCTGGGCCGGACGCCATAGCTGCGTGACGATGCGCAGGTCGCCCTGTTCGAAGCAGCCAAGTTGGCTGTGGCTGCCAGCGCGTTGCACGCTCAGGTCGAGGCCATAGTGGCGTTGGTAGGCCTGTTCCTCGGTGCTGAGCGGGCGAACTGCTGCGGCCAAGGGTCGCAGGTTGGCGCGCAGGTGCTCGGGCTGAAACGGCTCTAGCGTTGGGCTGGGCATGGATGTCATCGAAACGGCCGGACTCGTGGGCGGGATGCTGATATTCAGCTCCACGGCCCGGCATGGCAAGCTAGGGCCTGGTTCGCGCTCCGCGAACGCCCCCCACGTGACTTGTCGCCATGCCCACCTCGCGCCGCAAAACCCTGCTGATTTTCCTGTTCGCTGCTCTCTGGCTGGGTGCCATGCTGGCTGCCTATTGGTGGTTCCAGGTGCGCTACATTCGTCCATTCGATGCGCGGACGCAGTTGTTCTCCGGTGCCGAGTTGCGCCTGCCGGCCGAGTTGAGCGGGCCGGGGGCGATTCGCGTGGTGCATTTCTGGGACCCGGCCTGCCCGTGCAACGTCGGCAACCAGCAGCATCTGGCCGAGCTGCTGGCCACCTATGTGCCGAAAGGCGTGCAGTTCTATGCCGTGCAGAAGGCCGGTAGCCACGGTCAGTTGCCAGCAACCCTGAGGGCGTTGCAGCCACTGGGCGCCCTGCCGGGCAGTGCCGGTTTGCCTGCCAGCCCGGCGGTGGCCATCTGGGACCGCGAGGGCCGCCTGGCCTACTTTGGCCCGTACAGCGAAGGTGCCTTGTGCACCTCGGCCAACAGTTTCATCGAGCCGATTCTCGAAGCCCTCAGCGCCGGACGTCCGGTACGCGCCGACAGCACCTTGGCCGTGGGTTGTTTCTGCGACTGGGCGGCGTCAGCCGATTGAACCGGGCAAGACCAGTTCGACATCGCCACAGGCCTGGCCCTGGTTGTCGAAACTGCGTTCGATGAAGCGTTGCGAGCCGTCTGCCGCGACCAGCAACACGCTGCTGGCGCGGGTGCCATAGCCCTCACTGTGGATGAAGATGCTCGACAGCAGGCGCTCCCCGCTGAGGCCGATGCCGGTGTCCGGCAGGTCTGCATCGGCAGCGCGTGTCGGGTCTGCCAGCAGTTCGAGAAGGTGTTGGGGCCGCGGCTCGTCCAGCGTCGCGGCAAGGGCTGCCTTGGCCCGTTGCAGCTTCGGCCAGGGCGTGTCCAGGCCGGCGTTGGAGACGCCGTGCAGGCCGCTGGGCAATGCTCTGGGCTGGCCCTCCTGGGCGTTGAGAAACCACAAGGCATCGCGGTTGCCTACCAACAGGTTGAAGCCGCCGTAGGTATCGGCCTGGCCGGCCACCTCGCGCAGATACTGCTCCGGCGATTGTTGGCTATGCAGGAAGCCCACCGGCAGCTCACCGCGCGAGCGTTCGCCCGGCGGCTGGCGCGGGTCGCGGATATTGGTCAGCGCGGCGAAGCGGCCCTCGACGGTGATCCCCAGCCAGGTGCCGCCGGCCTGCAGGTCGCGCCCGGCATACAGGCCGGGGTTGTCGGCCCACTCGCCCAGAGGCTGGGTGGCGCGGGCATGGAATTCATCACGGTTGGCGGCCAGGACCAGTGGCTGGGCGTGGCCAGGGCGCCAGGCAAAAACGATCAGGCACATGCAGCGTTCCTTGGTGAGGGTGACCCGAGTCTAAGGACCCGAGCAAGATCGCGCGAGTCGCGTGGGGTGGATTGGCTTTTTCGGCCGAGACTCTGACCGGTAAGCCGGTGGTAATGCGGCCTGTCGGCGTGGCTGGAGGGGCGGCAGCGCTTCCGTTACCATGCCGCTTCGTTTCTGGGGGTGTCCATGGAATTCCTGCTCTACATGGTACTGGGCGCTTGTGCCGGTATTCTCGCCGGTCTGTTCGGTGTTGGCGGCGGCCTGATCATCGTCCCGGTGCTGGTGTTCAGCTTCACTGCCCAGGGCTTCGACACGAGTGTGCTGACCCACATGGCGGTCGGTACGTCGCTGGCGACCATCATCTTCACCTCGATCAATTCGGTCCGTGAGCATCACCGCAAGGGCGCGGTGCGCTGGCCGATCTTCGCCTGGCTGGCGTTGGGCATTCTGCTCGGTGCTGCGTTGGGCAGCCTGACGGCCTCGACCATCCAGGGGCCGTACCTGCAGAAGATCATTGGCGTGTTCGCCATCATCATCGCCATCCAGATGGCCCTGGATCTCAAGCCCAAGGCCAGTCGTGACGTGCCCGGCAAGGTTGGCCTGACCGCCGCCGGCGGGGTGATCGGCTGGGCCTCGGCGATCTTCGGCATCGGTGGTGGCTCGCTGACCGTGCCGTTCCTGACCTGGCGCAGTGTGCCGATGCAGCAGGCGGTGGCCACGTCGTCGGCCTGCGGCCTGCCCATTGCGCTGGCCAGTGCGCTGAGCTTCATGATCATCGGCTGGGGCAAGCCCAACCTGCCCGAATGGAGCCTGGGCTTCGTCTACCTGCCGGCCATGGTCGGCATTGCCCTGACCAGCATGTTCTTCGCCCGGTTCGGTGCGCGCCTGGCCCATCGCCTGTCGCCGCGGCTGCTCAAGCGCCTGTTTGCCCTGCTGTTGCTGTGCGTGGGCACCAGCTTTCTCATATAAGGAATCCATATGCTGGCTTACCCGAATATCGATCCTGTCGCCCTCGACCTGGGCGTGCTGCAGATCCACTGGTACGGCTTGATGTACCTGGTGGGCATTGGTGGTGCCTGGTGGCTGGCGGCGCGCCGTCTTGCCGATTTCGACCCGACCTGGAGCAAGGAGAAACTGTCCGACCTGGTGTTCTGGGTGGCGATGGGGGTGATCCTCGGCGGGCGCCTGGGTTACGTCTTGTTCTACGACCTGCCGGCCTACATTGCCGACCCGGCGTTGATCCTGCAGGTGTGGAAAGGCGGCATGTCCTTCCATGGCGGGCTGATCGGTGTGCTGCTGGCCACCTTGTGGTTCGGCAAACGCCACAAGAAGAGCTTCTTCGAACTCATGGACTTCATCGCCCCGCTGGTGCCGATCGGCCTCGGCGCCGGGCGCATCGGCAACTTCATCAATGGCGAGCTGTGGGGCAAGGTCAGTGACGTGCCGTGGGCGATGGTGTTCCCCACTGGCGGACCGCTGGCACGTCACCCTTCGCAGCTGTATCAGTTCGCCCTCGAAGGCGTGGCCCTGTTCATCATCCTCTGGGCGTATTCGCGCAAGCCGCGGCCGACCATGGCGGTGTCCGGCCTGTTTGCTCTGTGCTACGGCATCTTCCGCTTCATCGTCGAGTTCGTCCGCGTGCCGGACGCCCAGCTCGGCTACCTGGCCTTCAATTGGCTGACCATGGGCCAGGTACTGTGCCTGCCGATGATTCTCGGTGGCGCCGGGCTTATGATCTACGCCTACCGCCGCCAGGCCGCCCGTACCCAAGGAGCCGCGCAATGAAGCAATACCTCGACCTGATGCGCCTGGTGCGCGACACCGGCACTTTCAAGAGCGACCGCACCGGCACTGGCACCTACAGCGTGTTCGCCCACCAGATGCGCTTCAACCTGGCCGATGGTTTCCCGCTGGTGACCACCAAGAAGTGCCACCTGAAATCGATCATCCACGAGCTGTTGTGGTTCCTCCAGGGCGATACCAACATCAAGTACCTGAAGGACAATGGCGTACGCATCTGGGACGAGTGGGCCGACGAGAACGGCGACCTCGGCCCGGTGTACGGCTACCAGTGGCGCAGCTGGCCCGCGCCCAACGGCGAGTCGATCGACCAGATCAGCAAGCTGATCGAGATGATCAAGAAGAACCCGGACTCGCGGCGCCTGATCGTCTCGGCCTGGAACCCGGCCCTGGTCGAGCAGATGGCCCTGCCGCCCTGCCATGCGCTGTTCCAGTTCTACGTCGCCGACGGCAAGCTCAGCTGCCAGTTGTACCAACGCTCGGCCGACATCTTCCTCGGCGTGCCCTTCAACATCGCCAGCTACGCGCTGCTGACCCTGATGGTCGCCCAGGTCTGCGGCCTGCAACCCGGCGATTTCGTCTGGACCGGCGGTGACTGCCACCTGTACGCCAACCACCTGGAACAGGCCGACCTGCAACTGAGCCGCGAGCCGCTGCCGCTGCCGACCATGAAGCTCAACCCCGAGGTGAAGGACCTGCTGGCCTTCCGCTTCGAAGATTTCGAGCTGGTCGGTTACGAGGCGCATCCGCACATCAGCGCGCCGGTCGCGGTCTGAGGCGTGTATTCGTGAATGCTGCGATACCGCCGGAGGGCGGGCTGAAGCCGCTGTCCATCTTCGACTTCGATGGCACCCTGACCTGGCGTGACAGCTTCGTGCCGTTTCTGCGCTTTGCCTTCGGCAACTATCGCTTCGGCGTGAAGCTGACCCGTACCGGCAGTTCCAGCGTGCATTACCTGTACGGCGGCATGACCCGCGACAAGATGAAGGCCAAGCTGATCCGCAACTTCCTCGGCGGCGTCGACCCGGCCTGGGTCGCCGAGCAGGCCCAGGTGTTCTGCGACCGTAACTGGGAGCGGATGATGCGCCCGAGCGGCCTGATTGGCCTGCGCGCCGAACAGGCCGAGGGGCGCACGGTGTCCCTCTGCTCGGCGTCGCCGGCCTTGCTGCTCAAACCTTTTGCCGAGCGCCTGGGGGTCGAACTGATCGCCACCGAGCTCGAAATCGTCGACGGCAAACTGACTGGCCACATCCTGGGCCGTAACTGTCGCCGGGATGAAAAGGTCAATCGCCTGGTCCAGCGCTTCGGCCCGCTGCAACACTGTCACCTGCGTGCCTGGGGTAACTCTAGCGGTGACACCGAGCTGCTGGGTGCCGCACAGGAAGCTCACTATCGAGTGTTTCGCGACTAGCCCGGCACATCAGCTTCCCAAACGCTCCGCCAGATGATCGATCAGCACCCGCAGCTTCGGCGGCAGGTGCCGGGTCGGGTGGTAGAGAATCCAGGCGGTGCCCTGGTAGGAGCCGGTGTAACGCCATTGGGGCAGTACCTGCAACAGCTCGCCGGAGGCCAGCGCCGCGGCTGCGGTGAAGTGCGGCAGGCAGGCGATGCCCAGGTCGTTCAATGCGCCGTTGAGGCGTACCTCGCTGTGGTTGCTGGCAAAGCGGCCGTTCACCGCGACCACGCACTGTTCGTTGCCGTTGCTGAAATGCCAGCGATGGTCGTCCGGTGTTTCATCCAGATACAGGCAGGCATGGCGTACCAGCTCCTGAGGGTGTTGCGGCGTGCCGTGGCGTTGCAGGTACGTCGGCGTGGCGCAGAGCAGTTGCTGCACGCTGCACAGCGGGCGCCCGGCCAGCGTGGGTGGCGGTTGATCGGTGATGCACACCAGCAGGTCGAACTGATCGGCGATCAGGTCCGGGCTGCGGTCGCTGAGGTTGAGGCTGACGTTGACCTCGGGGTAGCGCTGGAGAAACTCCGCCATCAGCGGGCTGATCAGGAACTTGCCGAACGCTTTGGGCACCGACAGGCGCACCGTGCCGCGCGCGTGGCTCATCAATCGTTCGCTGACTGCCATGGCCGCCTGAGCGGCACCGAGCATCTCGCGACACCGTTCGAATACTTCGGCACCGGCTTCGGACAGTCGTAGCCGCCGTGTCGTGCGCTCCAGCAGGCGCAGGCCGAGCGCCTGTTCCAGGTGGGCGATCTGCCGGCTGACCGCCGACGCGGTGCTGCCCTGTTGCCGCGCGGCGGCGGAAAAACTGCCGCACTCCACCACACGCACGAACATCGCCATGTGCGGCAGCAGGCTGGTGGGGATATTTGTGCTCATGGCGAACAAGTCTTATGTGATTACGCTGGATTATCACGGTGCAGGGCGCAATGGACAATGGCGCTCCACCCCGATCTGCCTTGCGAGTTTCCCATGTCGACCCTGACCAGCCCGTCCCGTGTGCGCCTTCTGCAGAGCAGCGATCTGCTGCTCCTGCTGGTCGCGATGATTTGGGGCAGCAGCTACGGCGTGGCCAAGCAGGCGCTGGTGTTCTATCCGGTACTGGGCTTTCTCGCGGTGCGCTTCTGCCTGACCTTCCTCATCCTGCTGCCGCAACTGCGTGGCGAAGGGCGCAAGGCCTGGGCGCCGGGTCTGCCGTTGGGCGCAGTGATGCTGGCGATCTTCCTCTGCGAGACCTACGGAGTAATGCTGACCAGCGCCAGCAATGCGGCGTTCCTGATCAGCCTGTGCGTGGTGTTCACGCCTTTCGTCGAGTGGCTGCTGCTTGGCCAGCGGCCGGACTCACGCCTGCTGCCGGCCGTGGGCCTGTCGCTGCTGGGTACCTGGCTGCTGAGTGGCGGGGTGGATCTGCACTTCAACCTGGGTGACAGCCTGATGCTGGTGGCGGCGGTGTTACGGGCATTGCTGGTGTGCCTGACCCGGCGCCTGACTGCGCACACTACTGTGCCGGCGCTGGCCCTGACTGCGGTGCAGACCGGGGTGATCGGTGGCGGCTGTCTGCTGCTCGGTATCGTGCTGTTGCCGGGTGGCCTGCCGGCGCTGCCGCGCGAGCCGGCGTTCTGGATCGGCAGCCTGTACCTGGTGCTGTTCGCTACCCTGTTCGCCTTCTTCGTGCAGAACCACGCGCTGCGTCGCAGCAGTCCGACACGTGTGTCACTGCTGATGGGCAGCGAGCCATTGTTCGGTGCGCTGTTCGCGGTGCTCTGGCTGAGCGAGCAACTGAGCGTGCAGGCGTGGGTCGGTGGCCTGCTGATCGTCGCCGCCACCTTATGGACCAGTTTGCTACGGCGCTGAGCACCTGCCTCGGGTCTGCTGCACGTCGGCCCAGTCCGTTCCTCAGTCGTTTTCGCGGGAGCACCTAGTCCTTGTTTTGCTCTAGCTCGCGAGATCCGATGCAGGTTCTGAGCGGCGGGCAGGGCAACGCTCGCTGACGGCAAGGGCCATCAGCGAGTCGGCGCCGGTGATGATCAGGACAGCAGCGCGAGCTGCTCGTCGTCCGATCCTTGCCCGTTCACGCCCGCGGCAGCTTGCAGGTCAGCGCGCTGCTTCATGAGCTCAGCGAGCTGTTCCTCGACCGCTTTCTGCTGTTCGGGTGGCATGGCCTCGAGTTCTTCCTCGGTCAGGCCCAGCTCCTTGAGCATGCTGTCGCGCAGTTTCTCGGCGGTGCTCATGTTCATGTAGGCCATGAACTCCTGCACCACGTCGTCGCCTGCGTCCGGCGCTGCCGCCACTTCCTCCAGGCGGCTTTCGCCCTCGCCTGAGAGGAAACCTTCAGGACGGGCCTGCAGGTTCACCCGCAACTTGGCGAAGGCCTCTTCATAGGCCTGCTCGGTGCGCGAGTCATAACGCTGCTTGTCATTGACCGGCGCTGGGCTGCCCAGGTTGGCCAGGCTGAATGAAGTGGAGTCGTTGTCTTTGAAGCCGTCTTTGGTTCGTTGGCCGATCATGGCCAGCGGGTTGAACCCGCCTATGCCACCGATGCTGCTCATAAGCCCTCCGGGGTCCGGTGATTACGGACTCTGCCAGGAGCAAGTCGGATGCCAACAATGGAAAGGCGCTATGGATCAATTGCTTACGTGCCTGGGGCGAGCGCGTAAGCGGGCGGAGATGGCAACGGCTTACCTCAAGCGGCAAGCTGTTGCCGGTTGGGTCAGGGCGTGGACTGCCCGAGTTGCTCGGCCAGCAGGCTGACCTGTTCCTGGCGCTCGCTGTGCTCCAGGCGTGCCTGGCGATTGAGCGACGACCACTCGGGGTGGGCGCGGGCCTTGCGCAAGGCCTCAGGCAGGCGCGCCTCGCGCCAGCTCTTGTCGGACGGGGCGTCCAGCTGGATGGCTTCGGTCGCGGCATGGCCACGGGCAGCCAGGGCGGCCAGCAACTGGCGCTGGCGCAGGGCGAGCAGGCGCAGTACGCCATCGTCGACGGTCAGTTCGCGCTGGCCCTTGAGTTTGCCCAGCAGGCGCGAGCCGTAGTTGCGCGCGGTCTGCAGGCCGCCGCCAGCGAGGGCGCCGATTACGGTGGCAGCGCCGAGGCTGAGGCCGCCCACCAGTAGGTCGATCCCGGCACCTGCCGCCGCGCCGGCAGCCAGGCCGCCGCCGACATTGACGCCAAGCTGCTTGAGGGTTTCCGGGTTGAACAGGTCATCGCCCCAGCGCCCGTCGAGCAGGGGCAGGTCGCCGGGACGGGCGTCGTCCTTGCGGAAGGCGAACAGGCGCAGCAGGGCATCGACGCAGGTCTGTTCGCGCTGGCGGATGGCATCGTGCAGTGCACGGATCTCGCCCTGTTCCAGGGTCGGCTGGGCGACCACACTGCGCCGGCAGGCGGCGCAATCGATCAGCAATTCGGCGATCAACCGGGCACCGGCCTGGTGGCGTGCGCGGGTCTGCGCTTCATGGTCGGCGATCAGCCGTTCCAGTTGCGGGCGGGCCTGTTCCAGCAGCAGGGCCAGGCTCTCGTACAGGCGGCGCTCGCCATCCAGCGGCGGCGCTACCGTATCGAAACGCACCAGTGCGTGCAGACCGAGGCGGGCCAGGGCGTCACGCCATTGCGGCTCGCGTTGCTGCGGATGGCCGCTGAAGTTGAGCACCGGCAACAGCGGCTTGCCGCAGGCGGCGAGCACGGCCAGTTCATCGCGGTACTTGGCCAGCACCGGTTCGCGGGCGTCGATTACATACAGCCCGGCGTCGCTGGCCAGCAGCTGGCGCAGCACCTTGGCTTCCTGCTCGAAACGCTGGCGGGCCTCGGCGGTGTCGAGAAAGCGCGCCACCCGTGCCGGACCGTCGAGGCGCTCGCCAGGGCGCTCCAGGCGTTCCAGGTAATCGAGCAGGGCAATGGCATCTTCCAGGCCGGGGGTGTCGTACAGCTCCAGCAGCGGTTCGCCGTCCACCGACAGGCGCGCGCCTTCGACATGGCGAGTGGTGCTGGGGCGGTGCGAGACCTCGCCAAACCCGACATCGCGGGTCAGGGTGCGCAGCAGCGATGTCTTGCCAACATTGGTGTGGCCGACCACGGCCATTTTCAGGGGTTTAGTCATGGCCGCTCTCCAGCCAGGGCAGGGGCGAGCAGTCGGACCAGCTCAGGCCAAGCTGGTCGAGTGCGGCGTGCCAGTCGCCCAGCCGGTCGCTGTCCTGGGCTTCGCCGGGGGGCGGTTGCAGCAGCCAGATGCGGGTGGCGGCGGCGCTGCGTGCCAGTTCCCCGAGCAGTGCCAGGGTGCCACGGTCGGCCGAGCGGCGTGGGTCGCAGGCGATGACCAGGCGTGCCGGCGGGAAGCGTTCCAGTTGGTCGAGCAGGTGCTGGCGCTGTTCGCGGCTGTCGAGGATGCCGGCATCGGCGATGCCCTTGCCCAGTGATGGCGGCCAGGTGCGACGCTCGTCCAGTTCGATGGCCACCAGCACGGCGCCGCTGCTGTCGAGCGTGGTGTGGCCGGCGGAGGGCTGGTGAAGGGCCGTGGGCGCCTCGTCGAGCACGCCGAGGCGTTCGCTGGGCGGTTGCAGGCGTTCGGCGAGCAGGCGGTAGCCAGGCAGGTTGAGGTCCAGCGCGAGATGCGCCTGGCCGCGCTGCCAGCGCCACAGGCAGAACAGCGCGAGCAGCAGACGCGGCAGCACGCCATAGACCAGCAGGATGCCGACCAGCCAGCCGGCCCAGGCATGCCGCGCGGCTTCCAGGGCGACCACACTGTCGCCGCTGGCGCGAATGGTGTCTGCATCCGGGATCGGGAAGCCGAGCAGCGCCGGCACGGCGCCGAGCACATGGGTCAGGGCGACGAAGGTCTCGCTGCCGAGCAGGGTGGTTTCCCAGACGAAGCCATAGCGCCGGGTGGCGAGCAGCGCCAGCATGACCACCAGGGCGCTGAGCAGGGCGACCAGCCACAGGCCGTGCACCAGCATGCCCAGCAGCCAGCGGTTCAGGCGCTGGCGTTGCAGCAGCAGGACCAGTGCCGGGCCGAGCTGGGCGGCGCTGGCATCGCGGGCGAGTTTTTCGCTGAGCCACCACCACAGGCGGCCGAGGGCGGCGGCATGATCGCCGGCCAGCAGCAGACCGAGCAGCCAGCCGATCAGCAGGAGCAGGTGCAGGCCGAGCAGGCTGCCCAGTGCCCAGAACACATTCACCGGCTCACGGGCGGTGCCGAGTGCGGCCAGGGTCAGGCCGATGCCGCTGAACAGAGCGAGCAGCACGAGGACGATCAGGGCCAGGCGCGCGCCTTGCAGCCAGTGCCGTTGCGCCTGCAGCTGGCCATCGCGCTCGGCCAACCACAGGCTGCGGGCTTCGATGCGCGAGCTCAGGTCACCCGCGTGCTGGCGGGCATGACGATTGGCTTCACTGTCTTCCAGCGGGCCGGCGTGTTCCTCACGCAGGCGCAGGGTTTCACACAGCCACAGGCGTTGCAGGCGGTTTGGCGGAGGCTTCTTGGCGACAGTCACGCGGCAGTCCGGTTGCGAAGGGCGAGTACAGAGCATAACCGCAGTAACGACTCGTTAGGCAATTGAGGGGGTGTACTGGCAACGTGCCACGGTCTAGGCTGCACGGCATAACAACAAGCAGTGAGCGGCCATCATGCAGTTACCGCATCTGAACTGGGTCAATCAGGATTCTCCCTTCCTGCGCCAACAACGCCACGGGTTCCGCCTGTTGAGTTTCGAGGGCGAACTGGAGCCGGCGTTCAACCGTTATCACGTCAGCGTATTCCTCGCGCGCATGCGCTGGGCCTTGCTGGTGGCGATGCTGCTGATGCTGTTGTTCGCCGTGCTGGATGCCATCAGCCTGCCCGACAGCGTGCGCAAGCAGACGCTGGCCATTCGCCTCGGGCTGATCCTGCCGGTGCTGTTCCTGACCTGGTGGGCCACCTACAGCCGGGCGCTGCGGCCGCACTTCCAGGTGATCGTCGGGCTGTGTTCCATCTGCTCCGGGCTGGGCATCGTCGGCATCATCTGGGTCGCCCGCAGTCAGCATTTCCCGCTGCCCTACGAGGGCATCATTCTGGTCACGGTGTTCTTCTATACCCTCACCGGGCTGCGTTTCGTCGCGGCGAGCCTGTGTGGCTGGCTGATCTTCTTTGCCTATCTGGTGATGGAAGTGATCAGCGGTTTGCCCGGCGAGGTGTTGCTGTACAACACCTTCTTCCTGGGTGCCGCCAACGTCATCGGTTCGGTGGGCTGCTACTTCCTCGACTACTCGACCCGGCAGAACTTCCTGGCCCAGGGCCTGCTGCAGGAACTGGCGGAGAAGGACTTCCTCACCGGGCTGCTCAACCGCCGTGCCTTCAGCGAGCGCGCCGAGCGCAGTTGGCGGCAGGCGGTGCGCGAGCACCAGCCGCTGGCGGTGGTGATGATGGATGTCGACTTCTTCAAGCGCTACAACGACCACTACGGCCACGCCGCCGGTGACGAAGCCCTGCGTGCCGTGGGGCAGGTGATCGGCCAGCACGGGCGGCGCCCGCTGGACAGCACGGCGCGCTATGGCGGCGAGGAGTTCGTCGGCCTGTGGTATGGCGTCAACGAGGCGAGCATCCAGGCGATTCTGGAGGACATCCGGAGCGCCATCGAGGGTCTGGAGCTGGCGCATGTGAAGTCCGATGCGGCGCCGGTGGTGACCCTCAGCATCGGCATGGCCTACCTGCATCCGCAGCCCCATCAGACCCTGGAAGATGCCTTGCGCCTGGCCGATGTGGCCTTGTACCTGGCCAAGGAACAGGGGCGTAATCGGGTCGTGGGAAAGAAGCCGGGCAGCTCATCGGATTGAGCGCTGCCCATCTCGCCAGGCGGCATTGAAGGAGAATGTCTAAGGGCTGTTGACGTTTTGGCATGGATGGCCGGATCGAGGCAGGAGCGAACATTCGTCCTTTGCGTTTCATGACGTGCCGATTGGTGGGCTGAAGAGTCCGCAATTGCCTCAAAGAGGCCCGCTCGAATGGCCGGATTTTAAATATATTCCATTACGATTCAATGAGTTAAAGAAAAACACCAACAGCCACCAGGCTAGGTGTCGCACATGACCTGGAGGGCCTCATGCACGCTATGTGTGCTCGCGAGACGTTGGCCAGGTTCTGAGCACCCGTCGGCCCTTCAATCGTGTCTGCCGAGCCGCTATCCTGCGCGAATGAAAAATACACTCCCCCTTTGCCTGATCGCGGCGCTCGCGCAGAACCGCGTGATCGGCCGCGACAATCAACTGCCCTGGCACCTGCCGGCGGACCTCAAGTACTTCAAGGCCAGGACGCTCGGCAAGCCGATCATCATGGGCCGCAAGACCTGGGACTCGCTCGGTCGACCATTGCCCGGTCGTCTCAACCTGGTGGTCAGCCGCCAGCCCGGTCTGAGCCTGGAAGGCGCCGAGGTGTTCGCCAGCCTGGAAGCGGCCATCGTCCGTGCGGATGAGTGGGCCAGCGCGCAGGGCGTCGACGAGCTGATGCTGATCGGTGGCGCGCAGTTGTATGAACAAGGCCTGGAACTGGCCGACCGCCTGTACCTGACCCGCGTGGCGCTCAGCCCGGAAGGCGATGCCTGGTTCCCGGCATTCGATGAGGCCGCCTGGCAGTGCAGTGCGCGCGACGAGCATGCCGCACTGGAGTCCGCGCCGGCCCACTGTTTCGAGACCTGGGTTCGCCGTTAATCACGGCAGCGAGTACGGCTGCCTGGTGAAGGCGGCCCGCTCTGGATGGGGCCGAGCGATGATGAGAATGTTGCAGTAATTGCGAATTAATTGCATTTACTGGTAGGGTGCGCGGCTTTCCTCACCCTCCTGCAAGGTAACTCTCGTGTCGACCTGGAACGCCCAGCTAGCCCGGCTGTTTCTGGAGCAGAAGAAAGCCCTGGAGGCTTTCGTCACGCGCCGCACCGGCAATCGCCAGGTGGCCGCGGACCTGACCCAGGAGGCGTTCCTGCGCCTGGCGCGGTTGCCGGCTGGCGAGCGCATCGACAACCTGCGGGCCTTCCTCTTCACCGTCGCCGGCAACCTGGTGCTCGACCACCAGCGCCAGGCGGCGCGGCGTGGGCTGGTGGAAGGCGAGATGCCGGAAAACGAGCCGCCCTGCCCGGCGCCAGGGCTGGTCGAGCGCCTGGCCGGCGAGCAGGAGGAGCGCTTGCTGCGTGAGGCCATCGAGGCATTGCCGCAGCCACGGCAGCGCATCTTCCTGCTGTACCATGTCGAAGGGCTGACGTACCGGGAGATCGCCGAGCACGAAGGCCTGTCGACGCGCAGCGTGGAATATCACCTGCGTCAGGCCCTGATCGACACCCGCGCTTTTCTCAAGATGCGCCTGTCCGTGCAAGGAATGCGTGGATGAACAGCGAACCCATGCCGATGAACGATGACGACTACTTCGCCGAGGCCAGCGCCTGGCATTTTCGCTTGCTGGCCGAGGATGTCAGCGACGAGGAGCGCAGCGCCTTTGCCGCCTGGCTGGCGCAGGGCGAGGCGCAGGCACGTGCCTGGGGCGAGGCACAGGCCCTGTTGGCCGCCCTGCAGCCCGCCGCCCGCGCCGTTCACACGAGCCGCCTGGGCTGGGCGCGGCGATCCGCACCCTGGGCGGCTGCGGCGATGCTGGTGCTGGCGTTGGGGTTGGCCTGGCAGGCGCCCTGGTTGGATCGCCTGCGCGCCGATCACTACACCGTGCAGGGTGAGACCCGCGCTATCGAGTTGGCCGATGGTTCACGCGTGCAGCTCGACACCGATGCGGCCGTCAGCGTGACGCTGGCCGGCGACGAACGCCGGGTTCGCCTGCTGCGTGGCGAAGCCTGGTTCGAGGTCAGTCATGACGCCGCCAGGCCGTTCATCGTCGAGAGTGGGGACGCGCAGGTTCGGGTCCTGGGGACGAAATTCGCCGTGGCACGGCTGGAGGGGCGTACCCGGATTCTGCTGAGCGAGGGCCGCATCGAAGCGCGGGCCGGCAGCGAGACGCCGGTTGTCCTGGCGCCGGGTGAGGCGGTCGAGGTGAGTGCCGGGCAGCTTTCCGCACGACGCACCTTCGACCCGCAACAGGCCTTTGCCTGGCGCCAGCGGCAACTGGTGTTCCGTCAGCAGCCGCTGGCCGAGGTGGTGGCCGAGCTCGACCGCTATTGGCCGGGGCATACCCTGGTGCTGGGTGAGGCGCTGCGACAGAAGAAGGTCTCGGGCGTGTTCGAGATCGACAAGCCGGACGCGGTGCTCAAGGCGCTGACCCATACCCTGGGCCTGGACGTCGGCCAGTACGCGTCCTACCTGCGTGTGTTGCGCGAAGGCTGAGCCTTAGAACCTGTTCTCGATCTCCTGGCACGCAGCCATACGGTGTTAAAAGCGTCCTTGAATGCGAGCCCAGTTAGTTCTCGTAAACCCGAGTGCGGGCCCAGTCCGTTCCTCGGGCAGCTTGATTCGCTGGCGCTCACCCTTCGGGCCAGCCTGCGGCTGTTACTCCCGCTGGTCGTTGCGCCTTGTCTGTCGCTAATCCAGAAGACCGTGAACAGGTTCTTAACCAATCACAAAAATTCTTTCAGGGTTTTCTCCCGAGTCGTCGTCCTTGATCACTAAGGCGCAAATAACAAGCACTCTCAAGTAGTGCGTTGGCGCCAGTCACGGATTTCGATCATTGGGGAGCTTCGCCATGTCACACGTCGTCACCACCCACCGAGCAGGTCTGCCGACCCTGCTGTCTCTCGCCATCGCGCTGGCCGTGGCAGCGCCGCTGCCGGTGCTGGCCGCCGACAGTGTTGCCGAGACGCGCAGCTACCGCTTCGACATTCCGGCGCAGTCCCTGGACAGCGCCCTGGCCGCCTTCTCGGCGGTGACCCGCACCCAGGTGCTGGTGCCAGCCGAGCTGACCCAGGGGCTTGGCTCGTCCGGACTGAGCGGCAGCTATGGGCAAGCCGAGGCGTTGTCCCGCCTGCTGGCTGGCAGCGGGTTGACGGCGCGCTTCGTCGATGCCGACACGGTGACACTGGAAAAACCGCAGGACGCGCAAGGCGCACTGCAGCTGGGGGCGACCACCATTTCCGGACAGACCAGCGAATCGGCCTATGGAAAAGTCGATGGCTACGTCGCACGGCGCAGTGCTACCGCGACCAAGGCCGACACGTCCCTCACGGAAATTCCGCAGACCATCAACATCGTCACCCAGGATGAAATCAAGGTCCGTGGTTCGCAGAGCGTGACCGAAGCCCTGCGCTATACCCCCGGTATCAGCACCGGTGGCTTCATCGACCGCTCGAAGAGTTTCGACGAACCGACCTCGCGGGGTTTCTCGCCAACGCCGTTGTACCTGGATGGCCTGCACCTTCCCTATGGCGGCGGTAGCACCGGCGGCGCCCTGCAGGTCGATCCCTACACCCTGGAGCGCATAGAGGTACTGAAAGGTCCGGCCTCGGTTCTTTATGGCCGCAACGAGCCAGGCGGGATCGTCAACATGGTCTCCAAGCGGCCATCGGCTACGCCGGTTCGCGAGATCATTCTCGGCGGCGGCAGCCATGACCGACGCTATGGCGCACTGGATATCAGCGACGCGCTGGATGAGCAGGGCACCTACCTGTACCGCATGACCCTGGTGGGTTCCGACCAGAATTCGGAAATCGACTACGCCGAGCGACAACGTTTCCTGCTCGCGCCGAGCTTCACCTGGAACCTGAGCGATGCGACCAGCCTGACCCTGTATGGACAGTACCAGAAGGACAATGACGTCCCTGAGCCCCAGGGCCTTCCTTCCGTAGGCACGCGATTCAGCAGCCCCAACGGCAAGATCAAGCGCAGTCGCTTCATCGGCGAGCCCGGCGTGAATGCCTATGACCGTGAGCAGTTCGTCCTTGGTTATGAGTTCAGCCATGAACTCAATGACACCTGGACGCTCAGGCAAAACACCCGCTATGCCTACGTCGATGACCAGTACGTGGCGCCGCTGCACGGCTACGGTTTCGTTGCCAACCCCGTTACCGGCGCGAACGACCAGCGCTACATCAGCCGCTATGGGGTCGACTGGTCGCAGACCAACAAGGTGCTCGGCGTGGACAACATTGCCCAGGCCCGCTTCAAGACCGGCGACGTCGAGCACACGGCGCTGATCGGGCTCGACTACTACCGCTTCAACTCGACGTTTCTCGGCCTGTACTCCTACGAGGGCGCTTCGCCGATCATCGACCTGTACACGCCGGTCTATGGCCAGTCGTTCACCTTCGACTCACCGAACCGCTGGAACAACACCATTACCCAGACGGGCATCTATGTGCAGGACCAACTGAAGTGGGAGCGCTGGTTCGTGACCCTGGGGGGGCGCTTCGATTGGGCCGAGACCGAGAACAAACGTACGCAGCCGCGCTTCGGCGTCAACGTGGATACCACCACGAAGGATGAGAAATTTACCGGGCGTGTCGGTGCCGGGTATGAGTTCGACAATGGCCTGACCCCTTACCTCAGCTATTCGGAATCCTTCCTGCCCACCTCGGGCACCGACTGGCAGGGCAACGAGTTCGAGCCCTATACCGGCAAGCAGTACGAGGCCGGCATCAAATACCAGCCGCCAGGGCAGAACAGCTTCATCCAGATGTCGGTGTACCAGATCAACCAGCGGAACGTGCTGACCTCTGATGAAGCCCACCCGGGTTTCAGCGGTCAGTCTGCCGAACAGCGCTCACGTGGATTCGAGCTGGAAGGCAAGGCCAGCCTGACCAACAACCTGGGCATCATCGCGTCGTTCTCGCGCAGCGATATCAAGTACACCAAGGACAACGATGGTCGCGAGGGTCGTCACCCTGCAGGCGTTCCACCCATGACCGCCTCGGCCTGGCTGGACTACAGCTTCAGTGGCGACATGCTGCTGGCCGGGCTGGGGGCCGGTATCGGCGCGCGTTATGTGCGCGGCAGTGAAGGGACCAGCACCGCGAACAACCATTTCACCGTGCCTTCCTATACGGTCTACGACGCCATGCTTGCGTATGACTTCGAGCGATCCCCGCTGGGCATCAAGGGGCTGCAGCTCCAGCTCAACGTGGAAAACCTGGCTGACAAGACCTACATCAGCGGTTGCACCGGTGTCTGGGAGTGCTTCTACGGCCGAGGCCGGAGTGTCACGTCCAATCTCACCTACAACTGGTAAGAGAGTCGTAGCGGAAAAATGCAAAGCCCCGGACAACCGGGGCTTTTGCGTTATGGCGTAGCGCCTGGCTCAGGCGTAGCAGGCTCAGTAGGTAAAGGCAATCGGCGGGTGGTTGCCGTTGACCTGCCAGTCGCCGATGGCCTTGTACTTGTAGGCCAGCGCATCGTGGGTGGTGTGGGTGCGGGCGTTGCGCCAGTGGCGGTCGAAGTTGTGTCGGCTCTGCGTGGTCGCGGCGCCGCCGACGTCGTACAGGCGCTCGCAGACGAACAGCGACGAGCGGGTGGAAGCGATCTTGGCTTCCGCCACGGCAATCGACGACTCCACCAGCAGGGTGTCCAGCGCCTCGCCCTGCAACTGCCCGGCGAGCTGCGCGCGGCTGGCGCGCTCGACCACGTCGGCGGCTTTTTCCACCAGGGCCTCGGCGCCATGGATGCTCGCCGACAGCTCACCGATGGTGTGCAGGATGTACGGGTCGTTGCAGGCTTTGTCGACGCCGCTCTCGCGCACCGGGCGCGAGCCAACGCGGGCCCAATGGATGGCATCGTCCAGGGCGGCCAGGCCGATGCCTATGTCGATCGCGCAATGAATCAGCTGGGCGCAGGCGCCGACATAGTTGCGCCGCTGGTACCACTGCGCCAGCGGAACCACCTGTTCGGGCTGCACGCGCACACCGGTCAGGCGGGTGGTGCCGCTGGCCGTGGTGCGCTGGCCCATGCCGTCCCAGTCATCGAACATGTCCACGCCGGGTGCGTTGGCCGGCAGGAAGACGTACACCGCCGCGCCATCCTCGTCGACGGCCTGCACCTTGATCAGGTCGGCGAACAGGCAACCGGTGCTGTAGAACTTCTCGCCGTCGAGCACCAGGCCCTGGTCATCGCGGCTCAGGCGCGTGTGGATATCGCCGCGGAACTTGCCACTGCGCTCGGCGATGGCTCCGGACGACAGTTGCTGACGGGTGAAGGCGCCCAGGTAGCGTTGCTGCTGCTCAGGGTTGGCGATCAGGCGCAGGTGTTCGACGGTGGCGAAGTGCGGGAACAGCGCCTGAGCCACGCAGGGGTCGGCCTTGCCCAGGGCGATGAAGATCTGCGCCACTTCACGCATGCTCACATCGCCGCCGCCCAGCTCGCTGGGTACCCGCGCGGCGCCCAGGCCGGCATTGCGAATCCAGTCGAGCTGGGCGTGGGGCAGGATGCGCTGGGCATCGCGTTCGGCGGCGCCGGGTTGGATCTGTTTGGCCAGTTCTTGGGCCAGGGCTACGTAATCGGTCATGGCAGGGTCCACAGGATTGTCAGGAGGCGTCGCGCAGTGCCCGGCGCGGTACGCCGAGCAGCAACGCGAGGGTGCCGGCCGCCACCAGGGCGGCGATGATATAGAGCGCCGGGGCAATGCTGCCGGTGTTGGTCTTGATGGCGCCGATCATGATCGGCGTGAGCAGGCTGCTGATTTGCCCGCAGCAGTTGACCAGGGCCAGCCCGGCGGCCTTGGCCGTATCGGACAGGTAGTAGGTGGGAATGGTCCAGAAGATTGCCGTGGCCACCATGTAGCCGCTGGTCAGCACCACCAGCAGGCCGAGGGTCGACAGCGGGTTGTCCAGTTGCGAGGGCAGCAGGGTCAGGGCCAGCGCGGCAGTCAGGCCGCCGAGGGCGAAGTGCCAGCGGCGCTCCTTGCGCAGGTCGGAATGACGGCAGGCGAAGAACATCACCACCACGGCGACCAGGTAGGGCAGGGCCGAATACAGGCCCAGGCTGCCGAGGCTCTCGACCCCGGAATCGCGAATGATCGACGGCGCCCAGATGTTCACCACATTGCCGGTGCACATGATGGTCAGGCAGTAGGCGAGGATGATGCACCACACCTTGCGGTCGGCCAGGGCACCGAGGAAGTTCAGGTGGCCGCCCGGTGCGCGTTGCTGGCGCTCGGCGGCCAGGGCCTGCTCGATCTGGCGTTTTTCCGCGTCGGTCAGCCAGCGGGCGTTGGCTGGTTTGTCGTCCAGCCAGTACCAGGCGAAGATCCCCGCCAGCACCGGCGGAATGCCGGTCAGGACGAACAACCACTGCCAGCCGCTGAAGCCGGCCAGGCCGGAAAAGTGGCTGAGAATCCAGGTCGACAGCGGCCCGCCGACGATGCCGCACACGGCGATGGCCATGATGAAACGCGAGGTGATGCGCGCGCGGTGGCTGGCCGGGAACCAGTAGGTCAGGTAGAGGATCACCCCGGGGAAGAAGCCGGCTTCGGCGACGCCCAGCAGGATGCGCAGTACATAGAACTGGGTTGGCGTCTGGGCGAAGGCACTGGCGATGGTGACCAGGCCCCAGAGCACCATGATGCGGGTCATGGTCTTTTTCGCGCCGATCTTCTCCAGCAGCAGGTTGCTGGGGATCTCGAACAGCAGGTAACCGATGGAGAACACGCCGACGATGATGCCGAAGGTGGCGTCGCTGATGTTCAGATCGGTCTTGAACTGCAGATGGGCGAAGCTGATGTTGACCCGGTCCAGCCAGTTGAGCACGAAGCACAACGCCAGGAACGGCATGATGCGCCAGGCCAGTTTGCGGTACAGCGCCGGGTCCAGTTCGGAGTGTTCGGCGGTGCGGGTATCGGTGGGTGTTGCGGTCATGCGGCAGTACCGGTCGTAAAGCGAAGGCCGCCGCGGGATGCGGCGGCCTGGGGCATTACCAGCTCACGTCGAGCTTGGCGAAGTAGTAGGCACCTTCCACGCCATAGGGCGAGAACCAGCTGTAGGTCGGGTCGTCCGTGGGCATGAAGTGGTACAGCTTGGCTTCGCTGTTGAGCTGTTGCGGGCGGCGGTCGAAGATGTTCTCGCCGCCGACGGTCACCTTGACGCTGTCGCTGAGCCAGTAGCCCAGGCTGAGGTCGGTGATGAAGGCGGCGCGGATCTTCTCGTCGCGGGTCGGGCTGATCTGGTTGCGCCCGGTGACGCTGTGGTAGCGGGTGCCCTTGAGCGTCAGGTCGAAGTCACCGAGTTGCCAGCCGGCGGTCAGCGAGGTCACGTTCTTCGGGTAGGCCGAGGTCAGGTTGCCGATACGGTCGCGGCCGATGGCGGTCACGCCGGTGCCGGCCAGGGCGTCGGGTTCCTTGACCTTCTCCACGGTCTGCAGGCTCTGGGTGCTCAGCAGGGTCCACTTGGTACGCCCGTATTTGCCGAGGTCGTAGCGGTAGTCGGCGACCAGGTCGATGCCGCGGGTGCGGGTGTCGGCCAGGTTGCCGAAGTAGGAGACGATCTGGTTCGGGTCCAGGCCCTGGGCGGCCAGCAGCGCGGACACGGCGTTGCCCTGCAGGTTGCTGGTCTGCAGGATGCGGTCGCGGATGTCGATCTGGTACAGGTCCAGGCTGAGGTTCAGGTTGGGCGTCGGGGTCGCCACCAGGCCGAGGCTGTAGTTGGTCGATTTCTCCGCCTTGAGCGCCTTGGCGCCGAGGGCCTTGCCGGCAGCGTCGTCGACGGTCACGTAGCGGGTGATGGCCTGCTCCAGTTGCCCGGTCAGCGGGCTGGTACGCCAGGCGGTCAGCGACGAGGAGTAGTACTGCTGTTGCAGCGATGGCGCACGGAAGCCGTTGCTGATGGTGCCGCGGATCGCCAGCTCCGGGGTCAGGGCATAGCGGGTCGACAGCTTGCCGCTGGTGGTGTCGCCGAAGTCGCTGTAGTGCTCGTAGCGCGCGGCCAGGCTCAGGTCCCAGCGCTCGGTCAGGCTCTGGTTGAAGTCCACGTAGGCGGCGCTGTTGGTGCGCGAATAGTTGTGCTCGTCTTCCGGGGTGAAACCCACCAGGCCGGGCGCGCCGGGGTTCGGGCGCTGACCGGCCAGCGGGTGGCCGACCGGGAACTGATAGCCGCCATCGGCATAGGAGGCGTATTCGCCTGCCTGGATCTCGAAACCGTCGCGGCGGAATTCCAGGCCAGTGGAGACGTTCAGCGGCTTGTCGAACAGGCCGGTGTCGAAGGTGCGGCTCAGGTCCAGGTTGTTGGTCCACTGGCTGGCGATCAGGTGGCCGCCGTCCATGTTGCGTGGGCTGGTCGGGCCGAGCGACGGGTTGATGGATTTCTCGTTGCGGGTGTTGGCGTCGTTGCGCCCGTAGCTGGTGCTCAGGTCCCATTTCCAACCGAGCAGGTCGTCATTGCGCAGGCCGACCACGCTCTGGAAGTCGTCTTCCTCGACCACGAAACGCGGGGCGAAACCGTCGGGGTAGACCTCGATGATGTTCTGCGGCGAGCGCGCGGTGCGGTAGGTGCCCCAGCTGGTGGAGTTGCGGTGGCTGAGGGTGGAGAAGGAGTACAGGCTGAAGTCGTTGGCCAGTGGCAGTTCCAGGTTGTAGCCCAGGTTGTAGGTCTGCGAGCGTGGCTGGCCCTGCAACTGGCGGTAGCGGCTTTCGCCGTTCTCGCGTGGGTCGGGCTGGCCATTGACCGGGAAATAGATGCTGGTACGTGCCGGCACGGCGCCCGCGACGTTGGAGTTTTCCTGAATGCCGATATCCGCGCTGAGGCTGAGGAAACCGTCATTGGGCAGGGCAAAGCCCTGGTTGATCTGGCCCTGGCCACGGGCACCGAAGTTGCCCTTGCCGCCGACACGTTCCTTGAACTGGCCGTAGAGCACGCTGGCTTCGCCACCGGATTCGTTGTTCTTGAGGATGATGTTGATCACCCCGGCGATGGCATCGGAACCGTACTGGGCGGCGGCGCCGTCACGCAGTACCTCGACGTGGTCGACGGCGGCAATCGGGATCAGATCCAGGTCGGCGGGTGACTGGCCGCTGGCGGTGGCGGCGGTCTGCACGAAGATCAGCGAGGTGTTGTGCCGGCGCTTGCCATTGACCAGCACCAATACGTGGTTGCCGCCCAGGCCGCGCAGGGTGGCGGACTTGACCGCCAGGCCGGTGCCGCCAGTGAAACCGGCCGCATTGGTGTAGGACGGCACTGAAGCGGCAAGGGCTTCGCGCAGGTTCTGTTTGCCCGAACGGGCCAGGTCTTCGGCGCTGATCACGTCGATCGGCGCCAGGCTTTCGGCCACGGTGCGGCCGCTGTCACGGGCGCCGGTGACGACCACGGTTTGCAGGGCGGTATCGTTGTTGCCAGCAGTGGGCGCGGCCAGGCTGGGGGCGGCGGCACTAAGGCCGAGCAGGCCCACGCCAAGCAGGCTGGCGGTGGGCGCTAGGGTTTTTTTCAAGCGTGACATGCTGAGGCTCCGGGAAGGCTGCCGCTGGCCAATGCTGGTGGTGTGTGTTCCTGACAGACTGGTGAGGCGTGTGGTGTTTGTTGTGTGTTCAGGTGTCGGGTTGCATCACGTCGATACGCGCCTGATCGACCAGCGCCATGTAGCGCTGCAGGCGCTGTCGGCGTTCCGCCAGCAACAGGGTCTTGGTCCAGCGCGCGGCCTTGTTCGCCTTGCCGGTGGCCAGGGTGGCGGCCTGCTCGAGGGCGGCGTCCCAGGGGTTGTCGGCGATGCGGTTGATCAGGCCGATGCGCAAGGCTTCTTCGGCATCGAAGGGGCGCGCGCTGAGCATGATGTCCAGCGCCGCCGACTCACCGATCAGCCCAGGCAGGGTGATGGCGCTGAAGCCGGACAGGTGGCCGTTCTGCACTTCAGGGAAGCTGAAGCGCGTCTGTGGATGGGCGATGCGCAGGTCGCAATGCAGCGCCAGGCTCACGCCCAGGCCCAGGGTGTGACCGTGCAGGGCGGCGATCACTGGTTTGTCGAACGCACTGGCGACACCGGGCAGGGCGCGGGCGAGCACCTCGGTGCTGACGGTCTGGCCAGTGGCGTGGATTTCCTTGAGATCTGAACCGGCGCAGAACGCCCGCTCGCCGGCACCGCGCAGGACCACGGCACCCACGGCCTTGCTGTGCTGCGCACGCTCCCAGGCATCGGCCAGTTCGCGCTTGCCCTGGCTGTCCAGTGCGTTGAGGCGCTCCGGCCGATTGAGGCTGATCAGCGCTACGCCATCACCCAATTCCTGATAGTCGATCGTCATTGCAGTGTCCGTTGGAGAGAAAAACGCATTGCCTCTTGAGCTCCGCGTCAAAGTGGGGAAAACTTAAATCAATGCGCACAATGTGCACAAGATGTTTTCTATATGAACAAGTTATTGGCAAATTCCATACGGTTATAAAAAATGAAAGCGATAGTCCTGAAGGGTTTTGGTGGTCCCGAGCAGTTGCACGTCGAAGACGTGCCCACGCCGGTGCCGGGTGCGGGCGATGTTCGTGTGCGTATCCACGCCGCGGGTATCTGCCATCACGACCTGCTGCACCGCGCCGGCAAGCTGCCGGGCGCGGCGTGCGGCGTGGTGCTCGGTCATGAGGTGGCGGGCGAGGTTGTCGAGCTGGGCGCCGGTGTGAGCCAACTGGCCCTGGGTGATCGGGTGGTGGTCTACCAGCGCCGCTTCTGTGGCCAGTGCCGTGACTGCCTGCGGGGCCGCCAGGATTTGTGCCGCGCCCTGGGCCTGCCCTCGGTGGACACCGAAGGCGCTTATGCCGAGTACCTGAGTGTGCCGGCGGCCTCGGCGGTGAAACTGCCGGATGGCCTGGACTACCCGCAGGCCGCGCTGGCCAGTTGCCCGATTGCCACCAGCCTGCGCGCCTTGCGCCTGGCCGGGGTGAAGCCCGGCGATCAGGTGCTGATCAATGGCGCCAGCGGTGGCCTGGGCACGCACCAGATCCAGATCGCCCGTGCGCTGGGTGCGCAGGTCATCGCCGTGACCGGGAGCGCCGACAAGGTGGCGTTCCTCGAGTCGCTGGGCGCCCATGAGGTGGTGGTCGCCGATGCCGAGGGCTTCAGCGCCGCGGTCTGGCAGCGTACGGGCAAGCGTGGGGTCGACGTGGCGATAGAGAACCTCGGGCATACCCTTGGCGGCACCCTGCGTTGCATGGCCATGGGCGGTCGGGTGGTGGTGCTGGGCAACGTGCAGCCCGGCGCGGTGGATGTGTCGCCAGGCTTGCTGATTGGGCGTCGTCTGCAGGTGCAGGGCTCCGGCAGCGCGACCCTGGAAGACCTGCGCGAAGCGTTGGCGCTGATGGCGACCGGGCAGGTGCGCGCGCTGATCGACCGGGTGCTGCCGTTCCATGAGGTCGCCCAGGCCCACGCGCTGCTCGAGGCGCGTCAGGTCAACGGCCGCATCGTGCTGAGTGGGTGGTAAGGCATGGACATCAGCACCCTGATTCAGCAGGCAGCCCGCAAGTGGCCCACGGCGCTCGCCCTGCGCGAGGGTGAGCGCGAATTGACGTTCGCCGCGCTGGACCGGGCGATTACCGGGGTCGGGGTGCACTTGCACAACCTGGGCGTGGCCGTCGGTGAGCGGGTCGCGCTGTTGGCCGATGCCGGCATCGATTACCTGCTGGCCGACTACGGCTGCATGGCCAACGGCTATGTGCGCGTGCCCCTGGATACGGCGCTGGCGCACGTCGAGCTGCTGGCCCAGGTGCAGGATGCCGGCGCGGCGCTGCTGCTGTTCGGCCCCGAGCATGCCGGCAGCGCCGGGCAATTGGCTGTGCAGGGCATTCGCTGCGTGGCGCTGGAAACCCTGAACGTCGCCATCGCCGAGCTGCCGGATCGCCCGGCGCAACCGATGGAAACCCTGGCTTCGCTGAACTACACCGGCGGCACCACCGGGCAACCCAAGGCGGTGATGCACAGCCATGCCAGCCTGGGTGCGGCGCTGCAGAACATTGTCATGGCACGGATCGCGCAGCCTGGCGATGTGCTGCTCAACGTGCGTCCGTTGTGGCCGATTGCCGCTGTGGCCGTGTTCGCTCACCTGCTGGCGGGTGGCTGCGTGGTGTTGGGTGGGCGCTTCAATCCGGCGACCTTCATCGAGCAGTTGCAGCGCCAGCAGGTGGCGTTCAGTTCGCTGGTGCCGACCCAGTTGCTGCGTCTGATTCGCGAGCAGGGCACGGCACCTGCCGATCTGCCGTTTTTCAAGTGCCTGGATGTAGGCGCGGCGGCGATGTCCAGCGAGGTGCTGGAAGGCGCCTGCGCATTGCTTGGCGAGCGCCTGGGTGTGCTCTATGGCATGACCGAGGCGCCCTGGAGCTGCTACTTCTCCCCGGCGCAACTGGCTGAGGTGCGTGCGGCCGGTGGCACCGGTGAAGGTGTGGTGGGGCGCCCGGCGTTCTCCGCGGCGCTGCGCATTGCCCGGGCCGATGCCAACGGCGTGGGCGAGATTCTGCTGACCGGTCCGCAGCTCATGCGTGGCTACTGGCGCCAGGCCGAGTTGAGCGAGAGCGTGCTGGAGGACGGCTGGCTGCGCAGTGGTGACCTGGGCCAGTTGCTGCCCGATGGGCGCCTGCGCGTCCTGGGCCGCACCAAGGAAATCATCCGCAGCGGCGGCAAGTCGATCCAGCCAGGCGAGGTCGAGCATTGCCTGCTCGAACACCCGCAGGTGGCGGAGGCCCACGTATTCGGCCTGAGCGACGAGGAGTGGGGCGAGCGGGTTTGCGCGGCGGTGGTCGCCAGCGGCGTCGAGGCGGCGCAACTGGAGGCGCATTGCCGGGCGCAGCTATCGCGCTTCAAGGTGCCGAAGACGATCTTCTTCGTCAGCGAGCTGCCGCGCTCGCACTACGGCAAGGTACAGCGCAAACGCCTGCTGGAAATGCTCGGCGTAAGTGCCTGAACACGCCTCGTATGAGGCATCCACCGGTGAGTAATTGCGCGCGCTCGACTTACGCATTTCATGACGCGCCGATTGGTGGGCTGCAGCGGATCGCGCCCGGCCCACCCTAATGACATTCAGTTTTTGTAGGGTGGGCTTTAGCCCACCAATTGCGCCGTCCGCAATTGCCCCGAGTCGGCCATCCAGACCCTAGGATGCGAGCTGGACGGCGATGCCTTCGCAGGCACGGCGAACGTGGCTGGCCAGGGTCGATTGGGCGTTCATTTCATCGTGCAGGTCCAGCCCAGCGACCACCAGGGCACCCACGGCCTGACTGGCCTGACCCTGGATCGGGTAGGCCAGCGAAGACAGCCCCGGTTTGAACTCACTGTCGCCGAAGGAAAAGCCTTCCTGGGCGGCGATATCACGCAGCAACGGCAGCACGGCGGCATGGCGCGCTTCGCCGAGCAAGGCCAGGCGGGTAGCATCGTCGTAGGTCGCCAGGATCGCGCGGCCACTGGGGACGCGGTCGATGGGGAACTGGTCGGCCAGGTCGACGATCACGTTCAACGGCGTCGACGGTGTCCACATGCGCTCGATCAGCACCACCTCGTCACCCACCGGCATGGAGATCGAGACGATGGCCGGGCGCTCGCCGATCACCCGCTGCAACTCGATGGCGTACGGCAGGGCCAGGCGGCGCAGGTTCAGGCGATTCAGGTAGGCGGTGGAGTAGATCAGGCTTTCCGGGCCGATGCGGTAATTGCCCGCCTGCGGCTCGATCAATTGCCAGTGCGCCAGCGTCTTGAGGACGCGGTGGATGGTGGTGCGGTCGATACCGGTCAGGCGCGACAGCTCCAGGGCACTGCCACCCTGCTTGAGCCGCGACAGCGTGCGCAGCAGCAGCACGGCGCGGTCGATGACCTGCACCCGGCCTTCATTGCCGGTTTTTTCTTTGATGGGCTCCGGCCCGGGGTTGTGTGGCGTTTGCATAGGCTTCCTGCTGTCGCGAATGCCCCGCCAGGCGGAGCGCGCAAAGATTAACGATGATCGACACCGGGGTGAAGCGCCTTGCTGCCGGGGTCGGCTCGCTTTTCCATGGAGGAGGCCTGCACCGTCTGCCGTGCTTTCAGGCGAAGTGCTCGGCCAGAGCGCTGTAACAGGTGGCCAGATGGTAGGGGGTGGTCGAAGGCATGTCGAGGCGTGATGGCGTGCCGGCGGCATCGAAGCTCTCGTACCAGCCGCTGCCTCGCAGGAAGCGCTGCTGCAACACCTGCAACTGGCGCGGCACATGTGCCGCGCCGTGCGGGCGCAGGGTCAGGGCGCGGATGTACTCGGCCTGGGCCCAGATGCGCTGGCTGCCATCGCGCACGCTGCCGTCGGCGGCGAGCATGCTGAGCACTGCGCCGTCGGCCGTGACGCCAACCTGTTCGGCATAGCCGAAGGCGCGGGCCAGCGACGCATGCAGCGGGCTGTCGCGGAGCACGGGTGATGATTGCAGCAGGAAGAACCACTCGAACTGATGCCCAGGCTCGAACCAGTTGTCGACCGTGCCACGGGGTTTCTCCAGCATCAGGCCATGCTCCGGCTCGATGAAGCGCGCCTGCATGGCGTCGGCCAGGGCCAGCAGCGTGCGTTGCACGGCGGCGTCTTCGCGGGCCGCGAGGACGGCGAGCAGGGCCTCGGCCAGGTGCATCAGCGGGTTCTGCAGCGGGCCGCTGCCGAGTGCCGACCAGTCCCGCGCGAGGCTGGCCTCATACAGCCCCTGGCCATCGGCGAAGCGGCTGTGCAGCAACGCCAGGGCCTCGTCCAGCACGGCCTCGACCTGGGCCTCGCGCACCCGTGCCCAGTAATGCGCGCAGGCGAAGATGACGAAGGCGTGGGTGTAGAGGTCCTTGCTGGTATCCAGTGGCGCGCCGTGGGGGTCGATGCTGTAGAACCAGCCGCCGTGCTCGGCGTCATGGAAGTGCCGTTGCAGGGAGTGGAACAGCGCCGCGGCCCGCTCGCGCGCGGCGGGAAAGGCGGGTTGGTCGATCAGGCTGGTGAACAGGTAAAGCTGGCGGGCGCAGGCCATCGCCCGGTAGCGCTGCGGCGGCAGCGGCTGGTGGCTGGCATCCAGCGCCTCATAGGGCAGGCCGAGTTCGGCATTCCAGCCGGGGCCTTGCCAGAGCGGCACGATGACCTCATGGAAATGCTGTTGAACGGCGACGAACTGTTCGCGTAGCGCAGAGAGTGAGGGCATGACGTAATCCGGCAGGGCCGAGGGGCAAAGGGCGGCATGGTAACAAATCCCGCCCGCGCTGATGGTGCCTTGTGGCCTGTGTGCCTATCCGCGATCTGCGGGATGGTTCACCCCGTCATTGGTGGGGACAGCGGCGATGGCGAGCGGATTGATACCCTCCAGGCAGCCGACGTTATAGCCGTATTGCTCCGGGTTCGAGCGGCGCTGATGGTGCGTATAGATGCCGCAGTTGGCACAGAAGTAATGCTTGGCCGTGAACGTGTTGAACTGGTAGCACTTGAGGTGTTTGGCGCCCTTGATGATGCGGATGCCGCTCAACGGCACGGAGGCGACGACCGCGCCTCTGCGCCTGCACATGGAGCAATCGCAGCGTCTCGGGTCGACAATGCCATCCGGAAGGTCCAGTTCCAGCTCCACTGCGCCGCAATGGCAGGTAGCCCGGTGCCTGGCCTGTACCGCAACGCCGCCGACTGACTTGAGCACGGTGGTTCTCCTGTAAGAGTGATTCAGGGATGCGCCGCTTGCGGTGCGTCCACGGCAATGGTGGGGCGGGCGCTGCCATCTGGCACACGCTTGTAGAGCCCCAGGTAGGATGAACGCGCGCCCAGGGGGATGACCAGCGCAATCAGCGCGGCACCGCCATTCACCTCTTTCACCACCAGGTCGTTGTCGCGCGTGCAGGACAGCTCGACCTGCGACCAGGTGCAGCCCACGCCGGCCTCACCGGGTTTGCATGACGACCCTTTGTTGATGATGAAACGCTTGCCATCGAATGCATACGGCCTGCTTTGGCTGGCGTTGTCTCGGCGGATCTCCTTGCCATCGGCGTCGTAGAAGCGCGCCGACAGGTCGCTGTCATGCCTGGCAATGTGCACGCGCGTGATGGCTTTGTCATAGCTGCCAAACAGCCTGGAAAGCTTGCCGATGGGCGCGTCGCTTTTGGTCTCGGAAAGGTAATACGGCGTGTTGTCAAAGACGGCGTCTTCGAGGCTGCAGGTCTTGCCCGGTTCGATAGCCGCGATGCGTTTGTCATGTTGTGTCGTGCAGGCGCTGGTCAGAACCACAGCCGTCAGTAGGATGAGGCGCTTTACGGGTGACATGACTACTCCCGGCCATAGGCCAGTTGGTTGGCCCTGAGCCTGCTCAGGCGGGTGAAGCCAACGGCCTGGGGCATCAGGTGGGGCCTGCCCGTCGATCCATGTCCGAGCACGTTGTGGCGTTTCCGGGGCTAAGTGTGAGCAGGGCTTCAGGGCTGAACTCCTTACTGTTTGCATAGCGCGTCTGCACGGTTTGATACCCCTCTTTGCTGACGCACCAGTTCCAGAAGAACACCTCCATGCCGTGAATCATGAACGGCATTTCAACGCGCCACTCGGTAACTTTGGTGAAGGCTATCGTGCCGTCGGGTTGGGTCTGCCCCGTGGTCCTGAATCGTTCCCGGCCATAAGGGTAGGAGCTGTTGATCAGCTCGACGTTCGCCCCGCCGACGGGTTTGCCCGCCTGGTCCAGCACGGTCATGGATGCGCTCGGCTGCTGGGTCTTGTAGGTCGGAAAAGGCACGCAGCCGACCAGGGTGACTGCAATCATCAGGCTGAGTAACGCTTTCATGCAGGGTCCTGGCGGTGGGAAAAAGAGATTCTTAATGACAGGCCGGGAGCCAGTCGGACTTTTCCAGTGCGCTGGAGAACTGGTGGTTCTCCTCGGCAACCTGTTTCAGCGCGGCCTGCTTGCCGGCATCGCTTTGGTCGGCGCTTTGCGGGTACTTCCTGGCGAACTGGTAGACCAGCAGCCCATCGCACGCCTTGATGTGAAAGCTCTTGTGCACATCCGATTCGTAGAACGGATTTTTCGCGTCCGGCTCGTAGATGATTTTCGCAAACCCGTTAGTGCCCGCGATATACAGGCTGTAGTGGGGCTTGGGAGTCTCTCGGTCCAGGGACGCCTTGAGGCTTTCGATCCATTTCAGCGGCACGGTCACTCGTGATTGCGCGTAGTTGAGTGTGACCAGGCTCGACCAGTTTTCGATCGACTCGTCATCGGTGGTGTATTCGTAGAGCGCGCGGCCATCTGGCTGGGATGCGGTGTAGGCCAGTTTGTAAGTCTTGCCGGCGTGGACGATCTGCTCGGGTGCGGAAAACGGCTGGGCATGAAGGGCGGTCGCAAGGACCGCCAGCATCAGACCGGTGAGCCACTGACATGTCATGGCGCGTTGTCCTTCGGGGCGGGATGAATGGGGTGGATCATGCCGGGTCGTTGCCCGCTTTTTCCGCCTCGTTCAGGCGCCTGACGGTCTTGGCCAGCAGCAGGGTGTGGATGATCTGAGCGACCATGAAAATGGCCAGGCCGATGACCAGGGCAAGGTTCCAGGCGGGCGGAAGCGGTTTGCCGACCAGTACGGAACCAATGATGAACAGGCCGATGCCAACGCCCACGAAGAGGATCGACTTGCTCTTTACGCGCATGCGCTGCAGCAGGCGCTCTTTTTCAGAGGTGATCTGTTGAGTCGTCTCGTTTGGCATGTCTGCGCTCCTTGGCTGGCGTCAGGCGTGTTATGCCTGGCGGGTCATTGCGAAAGCACTCAGGGTAGCGATGAACAGTAGCGGGGTGAAGCAACTTTGGCCTGGGCGGCGAGCGACCTGTTGGGTGGTGTGCACCTCGCCCACCCTGCATGGTGAACCCCAAACGAAAACGCCGCCCAGTGGGCGGCGTTTCGTGGAAGCATCAGCTTTGCTGGCTTGAGGCTCAGCCGTCGAGCAGCGCCTTGTTGCGCACCGCGCCTTTGTCGGCGCTGGTGGCGAGCAGGGCGTAGGCCTTGAGGGCAGTGGTCACCTTGCGGGGGCGCACTTCCACCGGCTTCCAGCCTTTCTTGTCCTGCTCATGGCGGCGATGGGCGATTTCCTCGTCGCTGACCAGCAGGTTGATGGTGCGGTTGGGAATGTCGATCAGCACCTTGTCACCGTCGCGCACCAGGCCAATCGCGCCGCCTGCTGCCGCTTCCGGCGAGGCGTGACCGATGGAAAGGCCCGAGGTGCCGCCGGAGAAACGGCCGTCGGTGAGCAGGGCACAGGCTTTGCCCAGGCCCTTGGATTTCAGGTACGAGGTCGGGTAGAGCATTTCCTGCATGCCCGGGCCGCCTTTCGGGCCTTCGTAGCGGATGATGACGATGTCGCCTGCCTTCACTTCGTCGGCGAGGATGCCGCGCACGGCGCTGTCCTGGCTCTCGAAGATCTTGGCGTTGCCTTCGAACACGTGGATCGACTCGTCCACGCCGGCGGTTTTCACCACACAGCCGTCCAGAGCGATGTTGCCGTACAGCACGGCCAGGCCGCCTTCTTGCGAATAGGCATGCTCGACGCTGCGGATGCAGCCGTTCTCGCGGTCGTCATCCAGGGTTTCCCAGCGGGTCGACTGGCTGAACGCGGTTTGCGTCGGGATGCCAGCCGGGCCGGCCTTGAAGAAGGTGTGCACGGCTTCGTCGTCGGTCTGGGTGATATCCCACTTGGCGATGGCTTCGGCCATGGTCTTGCTGTGCACGGTCGGCAGGTCGGTGTGCAGCAGGCCGCCACGGGCCAGCGAGCCGAGAATGGAGAAGATGCCGCCAGCGCGGTGCACGTCTTCCATGTGGTACTTCTGGATGTTCGGCGCGACCTTGCACAGCTGCGGCACCTTGCGCGACAGGCGATCGATGTCGCGCAGGTCGAAGTCGATCTCGGCTTCCTGGGCGGCGGCCAGCAGGTGCAGGATGGTGTTGGTCGAGCCACCCATGGCGATATCCAGGGTCATGGCGTTCTCGAACGCCTTGAAGTTGGCGATGTTGCGCGGCAGGACCGATTCGTCGCCTTCGCCGTAGTAGCGCTTGCACAGCTCGACAGCGGTGCGGCCGGCCTGCAGGAACAGCTGCTCGCGGTCGCTGTGGGTGGCCAGGGTCGAGCCGTTGCCCGGTAGGGCCAGGCCCAGGGCTTCGGTCAGGCAGTTCATCGAGTTGGCGGTGAACATGCCGGAGCACGAACCGCAGGTCGGGCAGGCGCTGCGCTCGTACTCGGCGACCTTCTCGTCGGAGGCGCTTTCGTCGGCGGCGATAACCATGGCATCGACCAGGTCTAGGCCATGGCTGGCCAGCTTGGTCTTGCCGGCTTCCATCGGCCCGCCGGAAACGAAGATCACCGGGATGTTCAGGCGCAGGGCGGCCATCAGCATGCCGGGGGTGATCTTGTCGCAGTTGGAGATGCAGACGATGGCGTCGGCGCAGTGGGCGTTGACCATGTACTCCACGGAGTCGGCGATGATCTCGCGGCTCGGCAGGGAATAGAGCATGCCGTCGTGGCCCATGGCGATGCCGTCATCGACGGCGATGGTGTTGAATTCCTTGGCCACGCCGCCAGCACGTTCGATCTCGCGGGCAACCAGTTGGCCGAGGTCCTTCAGATGCACATGGCCGGGCACGAACTGGGTGAAGGAGTTGGCGATGGCGATGATCGGCTTCTTGAAGTCTTCGTCTTTCATCCCGGTGGCACGCCACAGGGCGCGGGCGCCGGCCATATTGCGGCCGTGGGTGGAGGTCTTCGAGCGGTAATCGGGCATGACGGGTTCCTGCGGCTAGATCAGGTGTCTGGTTATGTGCGTTGCGTGAGCGTCTGTGACCGGTGACGAACGGCAGGTGGCCGAGCGTTCGGGGGAGGCACGGTGCGCAGCGGGGGTTACCGCTCGCCCGGCCAGGGCTCACAAGCCCGCCGGAGGATAATTGGCGAGGAATACCGCGATTCTACGCCGCTTGGCGCGATAGGGGGAGGGTTGGCTGTCCGGGTGGTCGCTGGGTGAACGGTGCGTCTTGCTTCAGAGCCCGGAGAGGGTGGTCTGTTTGGGGTGGAGAAGAGCGTGGGCAGGGGTGTTGTGCGGGTGCGCCTGGTGGGGGCAATCATGCCGGGGCGCTGCGCGGCAGACCTAGGGGCTGTTGAGGTCTCAGCCTGGATGGTCGGATCGATGCAATCCAATTGCGGGCAATCGACTTTTGCGTTCATGACGCGCTGATTGGTGGGCTAAAGCCCACCCTACAGAGCCTGGGTCCCTGTGTAGGGTGGGCTTTAGCCCACCAGTTGCAGCATCCGCAATACTCCACAAGCCCCAGGGTCGCGCTTCACCGCCCTGTCAACGATGCTCGGGTGGATGAGGGCGCCTCATCCACCCGGGCGCCATGCTTAGAAGTACCGCACCACTTGTGCCCAGACACGCGGTGAACGGTCGACGTCGCTTTGCGGCGCGTCGTTGCCTACCTTCCAGGCGGCCACGGTGTTGACCTGCCAGCCATGGGCCGCCCAGCGTGCGCCCAGGCCTGCCGCCGAGAGGCTGCGGTGGTTGTCGCCGTTGCTCCAGGTGTCCTTGTTCAGGCGCACTTCGCCGTGGTCGACGAAGGTGCTGAGCTGCCAGGCATCGGTCAGCGCATAGCGCAGCTCGATGTTGGCCAGCCAGCCCTGGTCGCCCGAGGCTTCGCCCTGCGGGTAGGCACGCACGCCGTAGGCGCCGCCGAGGCTGAGTTTCTCCGAGCTGTCCAGGTTGCCATTGGCCCACTGGCC
This sequence comes from Pseudomonas sp. Marseille-Q8238, assembly GCF_965111915.1. Classification (NCBI taxonomy): domain Bacteria; kingdom Pseudomonadati; phylum Pseudomonadota; class Gammaproteobacteria; order Pseudomonadales; family Pseudomonadaceae; genus Pseudomonas; species Pseudomonas sp. Marseille-Q8238. The sequence continues at coordinate 327,477 of NZ_CBCOPI010000001.1, forward strand.
CTGCACCTGGGTGTACAGGCTGAAGCGGTCCGTCAGGCGTTGCAGGCGCACCAGGCTCGGGTTGAGCTTGCTGAAGCTGCCTTGGGTCTTGGCCGTCAGGTTGTCGATCAACTGGTTCAGTTGCCCGTCGATAGTCAGGCTGCCCTCGCTCCAGGCCAGGGCGAAGCTGTTCACCCCGCCACCCAGCAGGTTGTCACGGCTGTTGCCGTTGACGGTGGCGATGACCACCCGCGAACGTTTGTCGCTCTTGCTGTCGAACAGGTCGATATCGTCCTTCAGGCGTTTGTCGTCGAACTGCAACTGCGCATACAGCGAGAAGTCGCGACTGCGTAGCAGCGGCTGGATCGCATAAACGCTGGCGATGCGTGCATTGCCGTGGGCCTTGAGGTCGTCGAAGTCCTTGGCCAGCTCGTAGTCCATGTCCGAATAGGCTACGCCCACCTGGGTCGCCCAGGGACCGACGGGCAACTGATAGGCCAGCCGGTAATAGTGCTGGTCTTCGTCGCTGCCCATGGCGCGTAGCGACAGCTGATCACCCAGGCCCAGCGGGCTGTTGAGGTTGAGCGTGCCGCCCAGGCGGTACTCGCCGGTGAAGCGGTTGCCGTAGGTGTCCAGGTCCACGGCGCCGGATACCAGCGGGCCGGGCTGCACGTCCACCAGCAGGTCGGTGGCGCCTACCGAGGTACCGGGCTTGAGGGTGGATTTCACCTCCAATCCCGGCGTGTCGCTGAGCAGCAGCAGGCTGCGCTCCAGCGGCGCCGAACGTACCGCATCGCCTGCCTTGAGCGTGTCCAGCGGCGCCAGGGCTGCACCACCCACACGTGAGGTGTTGTTCACCTCGATCTGGCCGTAGCGACCTTCCATCACGGCAATCTGCACCACGCCGCCATCGATTTCCTGAGCCGGAATGTAAGCCCGGGCCAGCGGATAGCCGCGCTCGCGATACAGACGGGTGATGCGGTTGGCGCCGGCCTGCAACTCGCCGAGGGAAACCGTGCGGCCTTGCAGGTCATTGAGCAGGGACAGCAGTTCGTCGCTGCCGATGGCGCTGTTGCCCTGCAGGGTAAAACTGTTGACCTGCAAGGTCGGGCCGCTGGCCGTCGCTGTGGTCGAAGGCGCGTCGGGCAGGTTCAGCTCCAGGCGCTGTTTGCCGGGCAGTTGCAGCGGGCGCTGGTCGATGCCTTGTTGCGACTGGCCGGCATCTGGCAGCACGGCAGCAGCGACTGAAAGCGAGAGCAGGGAAACGGCAACGCCGATCAGAGGATGAACGAAACGCATGGATCAGATTCCTTCTGGCAGGCGGATGCCATGGTTGACGACTTGCAGGTTCAAGTGGTCATCGAGTGGGTTGGTAATCAGCGTGACCTGTTCCATGGCCTCGGTCTCTTGAGTCAGCGGCTCGGCTTCGGTCGACATGGTTTGGCTGTTCGATGCCAATACGCTGAGGTAGGGCTGGCTGCTGCTGGGCGGTGCTGTTTTGGTTGGTGCTGCGCTTACCAGCAAGGCACCGTCCTGGTAGTGAATCTCATAGTTGCCGGAGATGAGGCCGCTGGCGCTCAGTGCGTAAGTGCCGGCATTGGTAGCGCCTTGAGCGCTGCCGCCATAGCTCAGCGTCCCATTCAACACCGCGTCATCCTCACCATTGGCGAAGCCGCTGTAGCTCACGCCATTACCGCCGTTCCAGGCTTGGCCGTCGTAGGTTTTACGGGCGTCGTTGGCGGTGACGATCAATGCAGCCTTGTTGATGGTCAGGCTGCTGTTGGCATAGCTGATGTCATAGCCCTGCTGGCCCGAGTACAGGCCGCTCAGCGTTAACGTGCCAGCGGCGCTGGTGTACGTGCCTGCGTTCTTGCTACTGCTCGTGTACTTCAGGTTACCCGACAGCTTGCTGGCGTCGAAGTTGCCGCCCAGGCTGCTGGTGTAGCTGGCTGTACCCGTGCTGAGACCGTCGTAGGTCTTGGTGGTATCGGCGGTCAGTGTGACGCTCTGCAGGAAGCTGCGCAGCAGCGGGCCGGTCTGGCCTTCGTAGATGCGCCAGACGGCGTTGCTGCCGCCCTCCGTGGCAATGCTCCAGCCGGTAAAGGTGCTGGCCTGCATCAGTTCTGCCCAGGTTTTGCCCGTGCCGCCGCCTGCGCTGCCGCCCTGGCCGGTGGTGGAGGTGTTCCAGAAGCTGCCGATAATGCTAGTGCCACCGCCTACTTGGCTCATGTTGCTACCCACCAGCCCACCCACGTTGCTCTCCCCCGCGGCCCCAGAGCTAGTCACATTGCCCGTGGCATAGGCTTGGCTGACGCTGATGTTCCCGCCCTGGCTTAGATTTATGCCCACCAGCCCACCCACGTTGCTCTGCCCCGCGGCCCCAGAGCTAGTCACATTGCCCGTGGCATAAACATTAAAGAGGCTGCCTTTGTTAAAGCCGACCAGCCCACCCACGTTGCTCTCCCACTCGGCCCCAGAGCTAGCCACATTGCCCGTGGCATAGACATGATGGATATGGCTGCGGTTGCTGGTGCCCACCAACGCACCCACAAAGCTTTGCCCGGTCACGCTGCCGCCTTTCAGCCCCACATTGCGCAGCGTGGCGTTGTCGATAGAGCCGAACAGGCCCACGTTACCTTGATCGGGGCGGTTGATGGTCAGGCCGCTGATGGTGTGGCCCAGGCCATCGAAGGTGCCAGTGAAAGAGCCAATGGGGGCAAAGTTCGCCACACTGCTGGCGTCCAGGTTGCCGCCCAGCGCGTAGTTGCCTGCGCTCATGTCTTGCAAGGCAGTCATATCCTTGATGACGGTGTAGCCCGCGCCATTGATGGTCAGCAGCCCTGCACCGCTGCCCGCAAAGTTGACCTTGCCTTTAAAGCCGCCGTTCTCATGAAAGCTGGCATTGATGCTGCCTGCGCCGTGGTTCATGGCCAGCGTGCCTGTGCCGTTCACATTGATGGTGGCGTTCAGGTTGATGGCGTTGTGGGCGCTCAGGGTGAGCTGGTTGGCGGTGTAAGTGATGTCGGCATTGACATGGATATCTCCCTTGTCCGTGCCGTTATCAGTAGCCACGGTCTGCAGGGTGACGCTGGTGTTGTTGAGGTTGTTGCTCAGAGTATTGGCGCCGATGCCGCTGTCGGTCTGGGTCACGTCGCCGGCACTGACGGTGAAATCAGTCGGGTCGATCAACCAGGTGCCGGTCTGGCCATCCGCCGCCAGGGTGGTGACTTTGGCACCGTCGACCACTTTTACATGGGCACCGGAGGTGTCGATAAAACCGCCGTTGCCGCCGTTTGGTGCGCTGGCGTCCAGGGTCCCGGCCACGATGACCGTACCGCCGGCAAAGTCACCGAGCAGGACGATCTTGCCGTCCTTCTCGCCCAGGGTGCGGGCTTCGATCACCCCGGTGTTGTTGGCCACGGTTTTCAGCACCGCCTCGCCGGCGTTGGCGGTCAGCAGCACCTGGCCGCCGTCGGCGCGGATCAGCTGGTGGTTTTCCACCAGGGCATCGATCAGCGCTTCATCGACCTGCACGTTGAGCAGGCCGTCGCCGGCGAAATCCAGGGTGACTTTGTTGCCTGCCGCCAACGCGACCGTGCCCTGGTTGGCGACGATCACGCCATTGTTGCTGACGGTGCCACCGAGCATGGCGATGCTGCCGCCGTCAGCCGCCTTGAGCGTGCCCTGGTTGACCACGGCGGCATTGCTGCCGTCGCCCTTGAACTGGTAGTTGCCGGCCTCGAAGTCGCTGACCGAGAGGTCGAGGGTGGAGGCCACCAGGCCGCCGACGTTGACGCTGGCACCTTGGCCGAACAGCACGCCGTTGGGGTTGACGATAAACACCCGGCCATTGGCATCGAGCTGGCCCATGATCTTCGAGCCATCGGCGCCGAGTACGCGGTTCAGGGCGATGGCGTCGGTGCCGGGCTGGTTGAAGGTGACCTTGTGGCCGGCGCCGATATCGAAGCTCTGCCAGTTGATGGCGAGCTTGTTGCTGCCTTGGTCGATGGTCAGCTGGTTGCCGTTGGGGCTGCCGATCTGGCCGCTGCCGGAGACGATGTTGCCGCCGCTGGGCAGGTCGGCCGCCAGGGCCAGGCCAGGCAGCAGCAGGGCCGCTGCGAGTACCGCACCGGCACCTTTGCCACGCCGCCGGGCGTGTTCGTCGGCGACGCTCCAGGTGCCAAGGCTCGGATTCCAGACAAGCGCGTAGGTGCGGTTCATGGTGCGTTCCCTTTATCAGTCAAGACGACCAGGCTGCCAATGCGCCACCCGGTAATCTGCAATGCAGGCTAGCGCCGGGAGGCGCGCCTGATAAACGGTCATTGGACGTGATACTGTTGGCAATTGGCTATCAGGGAAACCATGTAATTTCAGTCGAAACTTATGCTGCCGTTGGTGTGACGTTTCGTCATCCTGAGCCAGGCTGGGTCTGGCTCAGGTTATGATCGGATACCCTGTTCCGTGCCAGCCCTGGTACTTCGATTCCACCTGCTAAGAGTGCTGTTTAGCGATGGTTAGCCTTGTTTCCCATGACGCCTTGCTGCCGGCGCCGGTGCTGGTCGTCGAGGACGATCCGGTGATGCGCCAGCGCCTGTGGCGGGTGCTCGGTGGCATCGGCTACGCGCAGGATGTGGTCAGCTTCTCGACGAACCTGGCCGAGGCGCGGACGTATATCGACAAACAGCCGCTGGGGCTGGGGCTGGCGCTGGTGGACCTGGGGCTGCCGGACGGCAATGGCATCGAGTTAATCCAGGAGCTGCGCGCCCTGGATCCGGCCGTGCCGATTCTGGTGATCTCGGCCTGGAGCTCCAAGGAGGTGATTCTCGGTGCGCTGCGGGCGGGTGCCACGGGCTACCTGCTCAAAGAGCGTGATGATCTGGAGGTCAGCCTGTCGATTCGCAGCGTGCTGCGCGGCGGAGCGCCCATCGACCCCTTTATTGCGCAGCACATCCTGGCCTTTATGCCGGCCGCGCCGTTGCACATCCCAATAGATGAAACAGACGCACTCAGCGCCCGCGAGAGCGAGATTCTCGAATGGGTTTCCCGCGGGCTGAGCAACCGGGAAATTGCGGAGAAGCTGACCATCTCCCGTCATACCGTCGAATGCCATATCACACGAATCTATCGAAAACTGGCTGTCACCTCGCGCACCCGCGCCGTGAACGAGGCTCGGCAACGCGGCTTGTTGTCCTGACGCTACTCGTGCTGTTGCCCTGGCTTTCGAGCCTGGCACAGGCGAGTTGCCAACCGACAGTCAGCCAGGTAATGGCCGCTCCCGAGCGGGCCGGTGATGGTGTACGCCCGCAAGATGGCTGGCAGCCGGTCAGCCTGCCGGATCTGTGGCAACGCCACTGGCCGGGCTTTGCCGGTGCGGTGTGGTATCGCCTGGAGTGGCAGGCCGACTGCCCCCAGAATGTGCTCGCGCTGAATATCGACCGCATGGTCCTGGCCGGCGAGGTCTGGCTCAACGACGACCTGCTCTGGCGTGATGAACACCTGGTCGAACCCCTGTCGCGCAGCTGGAACATGCCGCGCTATTGGCTGCTGCCGTTTTCGGCGCGGAATGAAACCAATACGCTGTGGATTCGCCTGGTGGGGTCGGAGCATGTGGGGCCGGGCCTGGGGATGGTCAGGATCGGGGAGCCCGAGCAGGTCTGGCCGGAGTACCGTCGGCAGTTGTTGCAGCAACGTGAACTCATTTTTGCCAACCTGCTGGCTTCAGCACTATTGGGTTTTCTGTTCCTGACGTTGTGGCTGTTCCGCCGCCAGGAGCGCGCCTTCGGCTGGTTTGCCCTGGCCTCGTTGCTGTGGTCGATTGGCCTCAGCAATATGCTGGTGACGTCGTCCTGGCCGTTCAGCAACGGCGAGGCCTGGGATCGCCTGGGGCTGGTCGCGCTGACGCTGTATTGCCCCGCGCTTTGCCTATTCGTCTGGTCGTTCAGTGGCATGCGCTTCGCGCGCCTGGAAAAGGCCATGTGGGCAGGGACGATACTGCTCTGCGTGGCTGCGCTGGTGCTGCCGGACGCGTCCATCTCGCTGTTGCAGCTGGTCACTGCCGTGGTTCTCAGGCTGGTGCTGTTCGTGGTCTGTCAGCAGTTTTTGTGGCATGCCTGGCGTGTGCGCGAGACCTACCTGATCGTGCTCGGGGCGTGCATGTCGGTGTTATCCATCTACGAGCCTCTGGTGTTCACTGGCGTGCTGGATGTTTCAGGGGGGTATGCCCTGCTGTCGGCCCCGATCATGTCCATCGTGATGTTCCTGATCCTGGTCACGCGCTTTTCCAACAGCCTGCAGCGTATCGAGCGTTTCAACGATGAACTGCAGGCGACCGTCGACAGCACCCGCGAAGAGTTGACCCGCACACTGCAGCGCGAGCACCAGTTGGAAGCCGACAACATCCGCCTCAACGAGCGCCTGCGTATGACCCATGACCTGCACGATGGCCTGGGCAGTTCGCTGATACGTTCGATCACCAATCTGGAACAGGGCGCGGGGCTGCGTGAGGAGCAGTTTCTGTCGGTGCTCAAGACATTGCGCAGCGACCTGCGCGAGGCAATTGACGGGGCCTCGACGGTGCCCGACTGGCAGTCGCCGCAGGAGTGGTTGGTCGCGTTGCGCCGGCGTTTCAGCGAGCTGTTCGACGAGCTGGGCATCGAGACGCATTGGTGCCTGCCGGAGCACTGGCCGGGACGTTTCACGTCCGCACAGTTGCTGGCGCTTACGCGTGTTATCGAAGAGGCGCTGAGCAACGTCCTCAAACATGCCAATGCCACTCGCCTGGAAGTGGGCGTGCGTGCCGAAGCGTTGGGCGGCTTGAGCCTTTGGGTGCGTGACAATGGCCGGGGCTTCGATGTGGAGAGCACGCTCGCAACGGGGGTGGGGGTTGGCATGGGCAGCATGCGCCTGCGCGTCGAGCGAATAGGCGGGCGCCTGCGGATCGAGTCGCGCCCCGGTGAGACGCTGCTGACGGCGACCATCCAGGGGGAGCCGGTCAGTGCGCAGGTGTAATGCTTGCAGCAGGGTTGTGCTTGTATCGCTGGGTGCATCGCGCGGGCCGCTTTGCTCGCTCAAGCAGGTGGTTATGGCGTGTGGGCGGGTACGTGTGTCTGGTTGATTTCCGCAGTTGCGCGCATGGCGCGCTTCCACGGGGAATGAGTTGGCAGGTGGCTGAATGGCAGTGTGGGCCAAGGGCGCACCCACTCATTCACCGAATGAGTGGGTGACTACGGTGCTGCTCGACCGCCGTTGAGGATTGCAGTGGGGATCTGTACCAGCGGCAATTCGCGTTCCACCGCGCCGAGCTTGAGGGCTTCCTTGGGCATGCCGTAGACCACGCAGCTGGCTTCGTCCTGGCCGAGGGTGTGGGCGCCGGCTTCGCGCATGGCCTTGAGGCCGCGGGCGCCGTCGTCGCCCATGCCGGTCATGATGATGCCCAGGGCATTGCGTCCGGCGCTGTGTGCCACCGAGCGCAGCAGTACATCGACCGACGGTTTGTGCCGGCTCACCGGGGGGCCGTCGAGTATCTCGATACGGTATTGCGCCCCGCTGCGGGCGACTTGCATATGGCGACCGCCGGGTGCGATCAGGGCCAGGCCGGGCAGCACACGGTCGCCGTGGCGGGCTTCGCGCACTTCCAGTTGGCACAAGCCATCGAGGCGCTGGGCGAAGGCGGCGGTGAAGTGCTCGGGCATGTGCTGGACGATGACCAGCCCCGGGCACACGCGCGGCAGGCGCGTGAGGATGTATTCCAGCGCCTGGGTGCCGCCGGTGGAGGTGCCGAGGGCGACCAGGGTGTCGGTGGTACGTGCCATGGCCGCCTCCTGCTGGCGAGCGGCAGGCGGGTTCGGCGTGGGTGCGGCGCATTGCGCCACCAGGCGCTGCATGTTGGCGCGCGCGGCAGCCTTGATGGCGGCGCTGAGTTCCGGGTTGGCCTCGTGGAGGAACTGGCGCAGGCCGAGGGTGGGTTTGGTGATGATGCTGACTGCGCCAGCCGCCAGCGCCTGCAAGGTGGTGGCGGTGCCGCGGGTGGTGAGGGTGGAGCAGATGACCACCGGAGTCGGGCGCTCGGCCATGACCTTCTTGAGGAAGGTTATGCCGTCCATGCGTGGCATTTCCACGTCGAGGACGATCACGTCGGGCCACTGGCGCTGCATCTTTTCCAGGGCGAACAACGGGTCGGAGGCGGTGCCGATCACCTCGATCTGCGGGTCGGCGGCGAGCAGGCCGGAGAGCACCTGGCGGACCACGGCGGAGTCGTCGACGATCATCACGGTGATGCGGGGCATGCGGGCTCCTGGCAAGCGGGGATGGTCATGATGGGCTGGCGATGGGCGCCGGTTGCTTGAGCGCGACCTGGCCGCTCCAGATATCGAAGATCAGGTTGCGATGGCCGATGCCGCCGACATGGGCAGCGTGGCAGGTCAGGCCGTGCTGCTGGATCATCCGCTTGGCCGCCTCGACGTTCTGCCGACCGACATGCGGACGCCGGCTGCGGGCCAGCGCCGGGAACATGTTGCCGCCGCCGAACACGCGCAGGCGGAAGTCCTCGGGGCGGTTGCCGCTGGCCTGGATGTCGCGCAGCAGCAGCTCCAGCGCTTCATCGCCGTAGCGCCCGTCGAGAGCAGCACCGGGCGGCCGCTGGCGGCTGGGCAGCATGTAATGGCACATGCCGCCGATGCATTGCTGCGGGTGCCAGAGCACCAGCGACACGCAGGAGCCGAGCAGGGTGCGAATACGCGTGGTGCGGTCACCGAAGTACAGCTCGCCCGGTTGCAGGAAGATTTCGATCATCCCCTGGGGGATGGGGCGGGTCGGCATCAGGCGCTCGGCTTGCGGTAGATCGACGGCTTGACCACGCGCAGGGCGTCGGTGATGCCGTTGAGGCTTTCCGAATGGCTGACCAGGAAGTAGCCGCCGGGGCGCAGGTGGGCGAGCAGGCGTTGCACCACCTGGCGCTTGGTGTCGGCGTCGAAGTAGATCATCACGTTGCGCAGGAAGATCACGTCGAACAGGCCGAGGTCGGGCAGCACTGCGTTGAGGTTGATCTGGCGAAACTGCATGCGCGTGCGCAGGGCCGGGGTCACGGTGAACTGCCCGGCATGCTGGCCGACGCCCTTGAGGCAATGTTGCAGCAACAGGGGGCGGGGAATGCCGCTGGCATCCTCCAGCGGGTAGTGACCGGTACTGGCCTGCTGCAAGACGCGCTGGCTGATGTCCGAGGCGAGGATTTCCCACGGGCGGCCGCCCAGTGCTTCGGCCAGCACCAGGGCAATGCTGTAGGGCTCCTCGCCGCTGGAGCAGGCGCCGCTCCACACGCGCAGCGGGCGTTGCCAGCCATCGGCCTGGGCCAGGCGCTCGCGCAGGAAGTCGAAGTGCTTGGGCTCGCGGAAGAAGTAGGTTTCGTTGGTGGTCAGCAGGTCCACGGCCATCTGCAACTCGCCCTGATCGCGCTGCAAACGCTGGAAGTAGGCGCCGTAGCTGGGCAGGGCATGCTGGCGCAGGCGCTTGGACAGGCGCCCGCTGACCAGTGGCTTCTTCGCTTCGGAGAGGCTGATGCCGGCGATGCGGTGGATCAGCTCGCGGAACTGGCGGAACTCACCGTCGGATAGCGGGGCGTGGTCCATCAGTCCGCCGCCGTGCCGGCCTGGGCCAGGGCGTGCAGTTCGTCGACCGAGAGTACACGACCGATGTCGAGCAGAATCACCAGGCGCTCGTCGAGCTTGCCCATGCCGAGGATGAAGTCGGCACGCACCGAGGCGCCGAAGGCCGGCGCCGGTTCGATGTCCTGGGCGGGGATTTCCAGCACCGCGTTGACCGTGTCGACGATCACGCCGATGACCTGCTGGTGGCCATCGCGTTCGACTTCGAGGATCACCACGCAGGTGCGCCGACCGGCTGCGCATGGGCCTTTGCCGAAGCGCACCTGCAGGTCGATCACCGGCACCACCGCGCCACGCAGGTTGATGACCCCGCGAATGCTCGGCGGCAGCATCGGCACGCTGGTCAGGCCACCGTATTCGATGATCTCGCGCACGCGCAGGGTGTCCACCGCGAACAGTTCGCCGGCGAGGCTGAAGGTCAGGTACTGGCGGGCATCCGTGCTGCCGGCGAGCAACCGATTGGCTTGCATGGCTTACTCCTGGAAGCGCACGAAGCCGGACGGCAGGCTGCTGTGGCCGAAGCTTTCCGCGTCGCTGTCGTGGCTGGTCGCACGGCGGGTCGGAGCGGCCTGGCGCGCGCGCTGTTCGCTGCGGCTGGCACCGCTGAGGCGGAAGAAGTCCATCAGCTGTTGCAACTGCTCGGCCTGGCCGCTCATTTCTTCGGCGGTGGCGGCCAGCTCCTCGGAGGCCGAGGCGTTTTGCTGGGTGAGCTGGCTGAGCTGGTTCATCGCGGTGCTGATCTGGCCGACGCCGCTGCTTTGTTCTTCCGAGGCGGCGGAGATTTCCTGCACCAGGTCGGAGGTCTTGGCGATGGATGGGACGATCTCGTCGAGCAGGCCGCCGGCGCGCTCGGCCAGGGCCACGCTGCTCTTCGCCACTTCGCCGATTTCCTGCGCGGCGACCTGGCTGCGTTCGGCCAGCTTGCGGACCTCGGCGGCGACCACGGCGAAGCCTTTGCCGTGTTCGCCGGCACGGGCGGCTTCGATGGCAGCGTTGAGCGCGAGCAGGTTGGTCTGGTAGGCGATGTCGTCGACGATGCCGATCTTGTCGGCGATGGTCTTCATGGCGCTGACAGTGTCTTTCACCGCCTGGCCGCCTTCGCTGGCTTCGCGGTTGGCCTTGCCGGCCATGCCGTCGGTGACGCGCGCGTTCTCGGTGTTCTGCGCGATGGAGGCGGACATCTGTTCCATCGAGGCGCTGGTTTCTTCCACCGAAGCGGCCTGCTCGGAAGCGGCCTGGCTCATGCTCTGGGCGGTGGAGGAGATTTCTTCCGAGGCGCTGGACAGGGCATCGGCAGAGCCGCGCACTTCACCGATGATCTGCGTGAGCTTGCCGCTCATGTTGCCCATGGCGGTGAGCAGTTGGCCGGTTTCGTCACGGCTGCTGCTGTCCAGTTGCACGGTGAGGTCGCCTTCGGCCAGGCGGTTGGCGGCGTCCACGGCGCGGCTCAGCGGGCGGGTGATGCTGCGGCTGATGATCAGGCCGAGGACGATGCCGATCAGCACGCCGCCGAGGATGATGGCGATCAGGATCACGCGGCTGCTGGCGTACAGGGCGCTGGTCTGCACGTTGGCCTGCTTGGAGTTCTCCTCCTTCATCTGCGCCAGCTCGCTCATGATGCCGTCGATGCGGTCACCCTGTTCGCGCACCACGCGCAGTTGCCGGTTGAGCTCGGGGTTGTCTTCGCGCAGTTCTTCGGCGGCGGCCAGGGTCAGGGCCTGGCCCATGTCACGCTGGTAGTCCTGCCACACGGCATCGACTTCGCTGAACAGGGTGCGGGCGCGCTCGGTGTAGAAACGCGTGCGTGCCTGGTCGATCTGCTGGCGGGCGGTTTCGCTGTAGCGCTCGATGTCGCTGCGGATGCGTTCACGCTCCTGCTGGGTGGTGGCCAGCAGGAAGTTGGAGCGGGCACGGCCGATGTAGATGACGTTGAGGTTGGCTTCCTTGATCGACGACAGGCCCATCAGTTCCTTTTCGTACATGGCTTCGGCGAGGTCGTTCATCTGGCTGGTGTTGGACAGGCCGACCAGGCCGACCACGGCGCTGATGGACGCAACCAGGACGAAGGCGGTGATCAGGCGGGTGCCGATCTTGAAGTTGCTGAGCATGGTTTCAGATCCTTTCTGAGGTATTCGCTGAGTGGGCTGGCGGCTTGAGTGGAGGGCGGCGGTCATCCGTCATCGTTGGCCGTGTGGCCGCCGATCTCGTCGAGGCGCAGGACGCGGTCGAGCGCGAGCAAGGTGACGAAGCGCTCGTCGAGTCGGGCCATGCCCTGGATGAAATCGCTGCGGATGCGGCTGCCGAACGCCGGCGCCGGGCGGATCTCGCTGGCGTCGATTTCCAGCACTTCGCTGACGGCCTCGACCAGCACACCGAGTACCTGGGGCTGGCCGTCTTCGTGGACTTCCAGGATGACGATGCAGGTGCGCCGGGTGAGGTGGGTGGCGCCGGCACCGAAGCGCGCCTGCAGGTCGAGCACCGGCACCACCGCGCCGCGCAGGTTGATCGCGCCTCGTATGGTGGGCGGCATGCGTGGCACCTGAGTCAGGGCGCCGAGTTCGATGATCTCGCGCACGTTGAGGGTGTCGACGGCGTAGTGCTCGCCATCGAGCACGAAGGTCAGGTACTGCTGGCGTTGGAGTGTCTGTTCGGGCTGGTGGTGCTCGGGCAGGGCGGTCATGCGTCGCTCCTCGCGGCAAGGATGGGGCGAGCAGTGCTGGTGCCTTGTGCCAGTTGGCCGAGCAGGCCGGGCACGTCGAGAATCAGGGCCACGGTGCCGTCGCCGAGAATGGTGAATCCGCCCAGGCCGCGGCTGCTGCCGAACACCTTGCCGAGCGGTTTGATCACCGTCTGGAATTCGCCGAGCAACTGGTCGACCACCAGGCCGGCGCGCTGGCCGGCGTACTGCACCACCACCACGTTCTCGCGGCGCAGCTCTTGCGGCGGCAGGTCGAACAGGCTGCGCAGGCGCACGTAGGGCAGCACCTCGCCACGCAAATCGAGGTGTTCGCCGCTCTGTTCATTGCTCAGCTCGATGCACTCCTCGACCATGTCCAGCGGCAGCACGTAGGTGGCCTTGCCGACGCCGACCAGGAAGCCGTCGATGATCGCGAGGGTCAGCGGCAGGCGGATGCGTACGCGGGTGCCGACGCCCAGTTCGCTGTCGAGGTCGACACTGCCGCGCAGGGCGGTGATGTTGCGCTTGACCACGTCCATGCCGACGCCACGGCCGGAGAGGTTGCTGATCTGCTCGGCGGTGGAGAAGCCGGGCTCGAAGATCAGGTTGAGGATGTCCTTGTCGGCCAGGTGCTGGCCCTCGCCGACCAGGCCACGCTCCAGGGCCTTGGCCAGGATGCGCGTGCGGTCGAGGCCGCCGCCGTCGTCGGTGACTTCGATGACGATGCTGCCGGCCTCGTGGTAGGCGTTCAGGCGCACCGTGCCTTGCGCCGGCTTGCCCTGGGCCAGGCGCACCTCGGTGGCCTCGATGCCGTGGTCCATGGCGTTGCGCACCAGGTGGGTGAGCGGGTCGGCGATGCGCTCGACCAGGGTCTTGTCCAGCTCGGTGTCGCCACCGCTGATGTGCAGGGCGATGTCCTTGCCCAGCTCGTGGGAGACATCGCGCACCACGCGCTGGAAGCGGTTGAAGGTGGCGCCGATCTGCACCATGCGCAGGGTCAGGGCGGAGTCGCGCACGTCTTCGACCAGGCGCGAGAGCAGGCCGGTGGCCTCCACCAGTTCGCTCGCTCCGGCGCGCTGGGCGGCCAGGCTGGCGCCGGCTCCGGCGATGATCAGCTCGCCGATAAGGTCGATGAGCTGGTCGAGCTTGGCCGCCTCGACGCGGATCAGGCTGCTCTCGTTGTGGCGGTTTTCCTTGATCTGTTTCTGCTTCTGCAGGGCGGCGGCGACCACCGGCGGTTGTACCAGGCTCTGCTCGACCAGGGCCTGGCCGATGGGCGTGGCGGGCGTGTCGCTGCTGTGGTCCTGCTGGCGCAGCACGCTGTCCAGTTCGCTGGCGGTGAGGGTGCCGCAGCGCAGGAGGATTTCGCCCAGGCGCAGGTCTTCTTCGGGCAGTTCGCTGATCAGCGCCAGGTACTGCTCGGTACGGCTGTGCGGCGGCAGGATGCGGATCAGGCTGTCGTCGCGGACGAACTCGAAGGCGCCTTCGATGGTGGCCTTGTCGGCATCGCTGGCGAAGGCTACTTCGAAGCCGAGGTAGTTGCTCTCCGGGTCCATCTGCTCGGCTGCGGGCAGGGCTTCGGTCAGGGTGACGATGCTGACGATGCGGCCGAAGGTGTTGAGGTAGCGCAGGAAGGACAGCGGGTCCATGCCGTTGCGCAGCACGTCCTGGCTGAAGCGCAGGGACAGGTGCCAGTGCTCGGCGGCCACGCCGTCGCTGCTGCCGTCGCGGCTCAGGGGCGCGTGGCTGGTGGCAGGCAGGCTGCTGTCTTCGCCAGGTTCGGCGAGGTAGTGGCGCAGGCGCTGCAGCAGGTCGTCGTCCTGTTCGCGCAGGGCGTCGGGCAGCGGCTCGATGGGTTGGCCGGCGGCGAGCAGGCCGATCAGCGCGGCGAGGTGGTCGCCGGTTTCCAGGAACAGCGCCGCCAGGCTGGCGTCGAAACGCAGTTCGCCCCCGCGCAGGCGGTCGAGCACGCTTTCGGCGACATGGGTGAAGGCGACGATGCCGTCGAAACCGAACAGCCCGGCACTGCCCTTGATGGTGTGCGCGGTGCGGAAGATGGCGTTGAGAATGTCCGGGTCGTCGGGGTCCTGCTCGATCAGCAGCAGGGCGCTTTCCATCTGTTGCAGCAGCTCCTGGCTTTCGGCGATGAAGGTCTGCAGCACGTCGTCCATGTTCATGCCGAATGCCCTCCCCGGGCGCGGGTCGAGAGCAGGATGGGGTCGCCGAAGAAGGCGCTCAGGCCACTCAGTTCGAGCACTTCGATGACCGCCGCACTGTGGTTGCACAGCGACAGGCGATGGCCGTGACGCTCCGCTTCACGCTTGGCCAGCACCAGCAGTTGCAGGCCGGCGCTGTCGAGTTCGTCGACTTCGGCCAGGTCCAGTTCGAGGTCGCCCGCATCGAGGCCGGCGAGCAGTTCAGGCTTGCGTTCGGCGGCGCTGTAGATGGTCAGTGGCCCTTGCAGGCGCCGGGTGATGCGGGCGGAAGCTGGCATGCCGGATTCCTCAGGGCAGGATCAGTTTGGAGACGGCGTTGAGCATCTGCGCCGGCTGGAACGGCTTGACCATCCAGGCCTTGGCCCCGGCGGCCTGGCCTTCCTGTTTCTTGGCGTCGCCGGCTTCGGTGGTGAGCATGATGATCGGCGTGAACTTGTAGGCCGGCAGTTGCTTGGCCGCCTTGACGAAGGCGATGCCGTCCATGTTCGGCATGTTCACGTCGCTGATGATCAGGTGCACCTTGCGCCCATCCAGCTTGCTCAGGGCATCGCGGCCATCGACGCCTTCGAGCACGTCATAGCCGGCGCCCTTGAGGGTGATGCTGACCACCTGGCGGATGGAGGCGGAGTCGTCGACGACGAGAACGGTTTTGCTCATGGCGAACCTCAGAAGAAGGTGATGTCGGATTCGGTGCTGGCCAGCGGCCGTTTGCCCTGATGCAGCGCGTGCTGTTCGGGCATGGTGTAGGTGCGTGCCAGCTCGTCGAGCCAGGTCTCGGCATCGAGCACCGGCGGCATCTGGTCGGCGGCCAGGGCGATCTGCCGGTCGCCGAGGTGCTGGTGCAGCTTGTCGAGGTCGCCGCGCACGTGGCTGAGCATCTGGCTGACACGGTCCTGGAACTGCAGGGCCATCAGCACTTCGCTGATCTCCTGGCCGACCGCTTCGCTCTGGCTGTGCATGTGTTCGTTGTTACCGACGATCTCACTGGCATTGCGGTTGAAGTGGGCGATCACCTGGCGGATCACCTGGCTGGCGTTGTCCAGCGCCTTGCCGTCCTGCTGCGCCGAGTCGCGCGAGGTTTCCAGGGTGCGGGCGATGGCGGCGTTGACCGTGGCCACGGTTTCGCTGATGCGCTGGCCGGTCTGCCCGGAGAGGCTGGAGAGCTTGCGCACTTCATCGGCGACCACGGCGAAACCCCGGCCACTCTCACCGGCACGGGCGGCTTCGATGGCGGCGTTGAGGGCGAGCAGGTTGGTCTGCTTGGCGATGTCGCCGACGTTCTGCGCCATCTCGTGCAGGTGTTCGGTGAAGGTCGCCAGGTGTTGCACTTCGCCGAGCAACAGCTTCTTGTTGGCGAGCGCGGCGCGCAGGGCGACGACGATGGTGTCGAGCTCGTGTTCGCTGGTCACCAGCAGGGCGACCAGGCGCTTGCCGGCATCGCGTTCGTGGTTGTGTTGCAGGCTGTCCTGGATGCGCCCGGCGAGCTGGGCGAAGCGTTCGCTGAGGCGGGTGACTTCGCTCTCGCTATGCTCGCGTGCCGCTTCGATCTGGCTGGACCACACGGGCAGCACCTGCTGGCAGAGGCTGTCGATATGCGCGTCGGGGGCAGGTGTGTAGATGACCTCGGGGGTGAACGCCTGGTGGTGCAGCCGTTGCCGGCGCTGCGCCAGCGTACTGCCGACCAGGCTGGCGAGCAGGGCGATGGCCAGCAGCAGGCGCAGCGGCTCTGGCCAGGCGGTTCCCCAGACCAGGGTGGCAGCGGCTAGCAGCGAGGAAATGATCAAGGCCAGCGACCAGCGTGTCGCCGGGCCGGAATAGGGATCAACTGCGCTCACGAATGCGGACTCCATGGCTGTGGAGACCCCGGTCCTTGGCGTGTGGAGTCGTGGGTCGATGGCGGGGTGCCATCATGTGGCTAGTACGACTTGCGAACCATCAGGCCTGGATGATTTTTGCCTAGGGTGGTTCCGGGTGGGCTAGGGATATCCCTAGGGCCTGTTGATGCCTGGCTTTAACGCATTGAGTCAGAGGGAATGTATTGCCCGTCGAGCGCTTCACGTGCCCCGTTGAGGCAATGGCGTACACCGCTGCTGGTGGGCTGAAGCCCACCCTACTCGGGGTAGCGGTTTTGTAGGGTGGGCTTCAGCCCACCAATCGAAACGTCATGAAACGCCACAGTCGAATACCCGCAATGGCCTGGACCTGGCCAGCCATGTCGAGGCTAGTCGAAGCCGTTGAGGATGGAGTAGCGGATCAGGTCGGCATTGTTATCGAAGCCCATCTTCTCCATGAGGTGAGCCTTGTGGGTGCTGACGGTCTTGTTGCTGATCATCAGTTGCGCTGCGATCTCGTTGACGCTGTGCCCGCTGGCGAGCAGGCGCATGATCTGGAATTCGCGATTGGAGAGGTGGTCCAGGTGCTGGTACTGCTTGAGGCCGCTGCTGTGCAGGGCGATCTTCAGGGCCAGTTGGTCATCCAGGTAACGCTCGCCCGCGCTGACCCGGCGCACGGCGGTCAGCAGTATGTCCGGGCCGCGGTCCTTGGTCAGGTAGCCGCTGGCGCCGGCGCGCAGGGCGCGTTGGGCGATCTGCGGCTCGTTGTGCATGCTCAGCACCAGGATCGGCAGGTGCGGGTACTTGGCGTGCAGGCGGGTGATCAGGGTTTCGCCATGCAGGCCGGGCATGTTCATGTCGAGCAGCAGCAGGTCGATTTCCAGGCTGCGCATGAGCTGCATCAGTGAGACGCCATTGTCCGCCTCGCCCACCACTTCGAAGTCGTCGGCCTGATGCAGGACGTGCTTGAGCCCCTCGCGCATGATGGCGTGATCGTCGGCGATGAGTATGCGGATCATGGGATCTTTCTCGCGAAATGGTGCCGCCCGTATGTGCCGCGCCGGGTGGCCACGACGGGCGCGTCACTGGCGCGGGATTCGAACGCTGACGAGTGGCCGGCGCGCCGTGACGAACCCGTAGAGGGCATGCGGTGGGCGGTACGTGCTGACCTGTTTGGGTGGTATCGATTCATCGGAGTTGGCCGGGATCATGTAGCGATTGCCCGAGTCTGGCCATCGGGCTTTGCTGATTGCGGGCTAGGGATGGAAAGGGTGGGGGTAGGGAAATCCTGATAGAGGCTGGTGTCGATTCGGCTG
The DNA here is from genome assembly GCF_965111915.1 of Pseudomonas sp. Marseille-Q8238. Lineage (NCBI taxonomy): Bacteria > Pseudomonadati > Pseudomonadota > Gammaproteobacteria > Pseudomonadales > Pseudomonadaceae > Pseudomonas > Pseudomonas sp. Marseille-Q8238. The sequence continues at coordinate 345,156 of NZ_CBCOPI010000001.1, forward strand.
CGTAAGGCGCCGATTGTGACGTTATCGGTTTGGCTCCGGTTCATGGGGGAGGCGTGCGGCCGTGGGGATGATTGCGCGCACGGTGGTGCCCTGGCCAGGCTGGCTGAAGATCGCCACGCTGCCGCCGAGCATCAGGCTGCGTTCGCGAATGCCGGCCAGGCCGAGGGTGTTGGGTGGCAGCTCGTGGGGGATGAAACCCTTGCCGTCATCGTTGATTTCCAGCTGCCAGGTGCGCTCGTCAAGCGCCTCCAGGGTCAGGCTGACCAGGCTGGCGTCGGCGTGCCGGCTGACATTGGTCAACGACTCCTGGGCGATGCGAAAGGCGGCAGTGGCGACACTGTCATCGAAGCCGCCGTGACCTTGCGGCAGGTCGAGGCGGCAGGGCACGCCGCTGCGCCGGCTGAACTCGCTGGCCAGCCAGTCGAGGGCGGCGGGCAGGCCCATGTCGAGCACGGGGGGGCGCAGGTTGGCGGCGACATCGCGCACGGCCTGGATGGTCGCATCCACCCGTGACATCAACCACTCGACCTGGCGTTGCAGGTCTTCGTGCTGCTTGCCGAAGCGGATGCCGAGCAGGCCGATGCCCATGCGCAGGGCGGTGAGCTGCTGGCCCAGCTCGTCATGGATTTCCCGGGCCACGGCTTTGCGTTCTTCTTCGCGGACGTTCTCCCGCCGCGAGTAGAGCTGCCGCAGTTGCTGGCGGGTTTCGTCCAGGCTGCGTTGGCTGGGGCGAATGCTCGACAGGTTGCGCGCCAGCAGCAGGATGCTGATGACCTTGCCCTGCGCATCGTGCTCGGCGATCAGGCGCAGCAGGTAGCAGGTATGGGGTTCGCCACGCAGGGAGAACTCCTCCTCCACCGGGTTGCCGTTGCTGCGGATGCGGGCGAACAGGGCGTCGAAGCGTTCCCGCAATTCGGACGGCGGCATGAAGTCATGCACGTATTGGCCCAGCAAGGCGTCGCGCGGGTGGCCAAGAAAATCCTCCATGCTCGGGTTGAGGTAGAGCACGCGGCTGTCGAGGCCGATGCGGGCAATGCCATCGATGCTGCTGTCGAGCAGGGTGCGGTACTTGCGCTGCTTGGCGAGCAGCGCCTGCTCGACGCTCAGGCATTCGCGCAGGTCGTAGGCCAGGACCATCTGGTAGCAGCTGCCGGCGTAGTGCAGCAGGCTGCCATCCACGGTCACGGGAAACAGAAGGCCGTCGCGGTGGCGGTGCAGGCTGTCGAATTCGAGGTGGTGCCGATGGCAGCCCTTGGTCGGGCTGGTTGGAGGTGGGCGGATGGGGGCCCAGCGGGCGTCGATGTCACGCATCGACAGGCGCAGCAGGTGCTCGCGTTCATAGCCGAGGCGTCGGCAGGCGACATCGTTGACGTAGCGCAGACGCCCCTGGTCGTCGATCAGGAACAGGCTTTCGCGCAAGTGTCCCAGCAGGTTGTTGAGCAGGTCGAGCAGGGCATTGTTGCCTTCCAGCGGTTCCAGCGGGCTCCACTGCAGGATGTAGAACGGCGGGTCGTGGGGCACATGGGTCAGGGTCTGCCGGGCGAGGATGTAGTGGCCGCCATGGTGGCGGTAGCGCCGGTCGACCTGACGTTGCCGTTGCTGACTGCGTTGCAGGCTGACGATCTCGTATTCCAGGCTGGGATCATCCGGGTGCAGCAGGGCCTGGTAACGCATCGCACGCAGTTGTTTTTCGTCGTAGCCGAATAGGTGGCAGGCGGCAGGGTTGAGGCGCAGCCAGCGACCTTCGGCGGTGACCAGGGCCATGCCGTGGGGCAGGGCATTGAACGCGAGATGCAGGTAATCGGTGGCCTGTTCCAGGTCGACCATGGTGCGGTCCTTGTTTGCCGTGGCGCCTGCTCTGGCGCGAATTGGGGCGGTGTCGCCCCTTGCGGCAGCATGTGACGAAGGGCGGGGCTCGCTGTGCCGTGTGCCGGATTCGGCGCGATCAGGGAGCGTCGGGAGGCTTGGGGTAGCGTCCTGGTGGGGGGCGGGTGGTGATGGGACGTTGGCGGTAATCCATGGAAGGCTCGGACCATGGCAGGTATCGGTGAGGCTGGACGGAACGGCGTCGCGCCCGCAGGCACGACGCAGGAGGGCTGTCAGCTCGGCAGAATCCGGCAGGTCAGGCTCTTGATGTAGCGGGTCTCGGCAATGGCCGGGTGCACCGGATGATCAGGGCCTTGAGCGCCGCGCTCGAGTAGCTGGATGTTGCGGTCCAGGTGGCGGGCGGTGGACAGCAGGATGTTCTGCAGGTCGTCTTCGGGCAGGTGCATGGAGCACGACGCGCTGACCAGGATGCCGTCCTTGCCGAGCAGGCGCATGGCTTGCTCGTTGAGGCGGCGGTAGGCGGCCTCGCCGTTCTTCAGGTCTTTCTTGCGCTTGATGAAGGCGGGTGGGTCGACGATGACCACGTCGAAGCGCTCTTCGGCGGCCTTGAGTTCCTTGAGTGCCTCGAAGGCATCGCCTTCGACGCAGGTGACCTTTTCCGCCACGCCATTGAGGGCGGCGTTGCGCTCGACGCCGTCGAGGGCGAAGGATGAAGCATCGACGCAGAACACTTCGCTGGCGCCGAATGCGGCAGCCTGCACGCCCCAGCCGCCGATGTAGCTGAACAGGTCGAGCACGCGCTTGCCCTTGGCATAGGGCGCCAGGCGGGCGCGGTTCATGCGGTGGTCATAGAACCAGCCGGTCTTCTGGCCGGCGAATACCGGCGCTTCGAACTTCACCCCGTTCTCTTCCAGGGCTACCCATTCCGGGACGACGCCAAAGGCGGTATCGACGTAGCGTTCCAGGCCTTCGGCATCACGGGCGCTGGAGTCGTTCTTCCACAGCACGCCGGTGGGCTTGAGCACTTGCACCAGGGCTTCGAGCACGGCGTCCTTATTGCGCTCCATGGCCGGCGAGGCGAGCTGCACCACGAGGATGTCGCCGAAACGGTCGACCACCAGGCCGGGGAGCAGGTCGGAATCGCCGTAGACCAGGCGATAGAAGGGTTTGTCGAACAGGCGCTCGCGCAGGCTGAGGGCGACATTGATGCGGTGCACCAGCAGCGATTTGTCGAGCTGGTGCTTGGTGTCGCGCGAGATCAGGCGCGCGCAGATCAGGTTGTTCGGGCTCAGCGTTACCACGCCCAGCGGTTTGCCACCGGCGGCTTCGAGAATCGCCTGGTCGCCTGCGGCAAACCCGGCCAGCGGTGTGGCGGCCACGTCGATTTCGTTGCTGTAGACCCACAGGTGGCCTGCGCGCAAACGGCGATCGGCATTGGCTTTGAGGCGCAGGCTGGGCAGGGACATGGGAACGCTCCGGAAAAAGAGCGCGATTATAGCCCAAGCAGCCTGCGTATCGATGGCGGCTCGGCGGATGTCACGCGGCCAGGGCGGCGATCAGCTTGGCGTTGAAGGCCGGGATGTCATCCGGCTTGCGGCTGCTGATCAGGTGGCCGTCGACGACCACTTCCTGATCCACCCAGGTTGCTCCGGCGTTCTTCAGGTCGTCGGTCAGCGAGGGCCAACTGGTCAGCATCTTGCCTTTGACCAGGTCAGCCGAAATCAGCAGCCAGCCACCATGGCAGATCACCGCGATGGTCTTGTTGGCGCGGGCGGCGCCCTTGACCAGGGCCTGGGCCACCTCATTGAGGCGGATGGTATCGGAGTTGATCACGCCGCCGGGCAGGACCACGGCGTCGTATTGGTCGATATCCAGTTGCTCGAAGGTCTTGTCGACGGTGAAGTGGTCCGCCGGATCGTTGTGGTGCCAGCCACGTACCTTGCCGCTTTTGGCGGACGCGATATGAACCTCTGCGCCAGCCTTTTCCAGGGCTTCCTTGGGCCCGGTCAACTCGATCTGTTCGAAGCCGTCGGTGACCAGTAGCGCGACACGTTTGCCTTGCAGTGAGTGGGACATGCTGAACCTCCTCTTATCGGAACCCGTGTTCAAGGTCCGACCGGGGAGTGGGGGAAAAGGTCAGGCAAAAGTTTGCCTGCCGAAGCCAATGTCTCGGGTTAGACTCTGGCATCCGCCACCTCATATCGCATTCCGTCATGGCTCAAGAACTCACTTCCGAACAGATCCAGCAGGTGCTGCAGGGCATCAGCGTGCCGCCTCAGCCGCAGATCATGGTTGATCTGCAGATGGAGCAGTTCATGCCCAATCCGGACCTGAAGGTCATCGCCAAGCTGATCAGCCAGGACCCCGGCCTGTCCGGCGCGCTGCTGAAGATCGTCAACTCGCCGTATTTCGGCCTGGCCAACAAGGTCAGCTCGATCCAGCGGGCGGTGAACCTGCTCGGCAGCCGGTCGGTGATCAACATGATCAACGCGCTGTCGATCAAGGGCGAGATGAGCGACGATACCATCGTCACCCTCAACCGCTTCTGGGATTCCGCCCAGGATGTGGCGATGACCTGCCTGACCCTGGCCAAGCGCATCGGCTGCGAGGCAGTGGACGAGGCCTACACCCTGGGGCTGTTCCACAACTGCGGCATCCCGCTGATGCTCAAGCGCTTCCCCGACTACATGACGGTGCTCGAAGAGGCCTACTACGGCGCCAATGCCGAACGCCGGGTGGTGGACACGGAGAACCGCCTGCTCAACACCAACCACGCGGTGGTCGGCTACTACACCGCCAAGTCGTGGAACCTGCCCAAGCACCTGTGCGAAATCATCGCCAGCCACCACAACGCCTTGGCGATCTTCAGCGAAGACTCCTCGCGGGATGTGCCGCTGAAGAACCTGCTGGCCATTTTGAAGATGGCCGAGCACATCTGCGGCTGCTACCGGGTACTGGGCAACCAGGATCGCGACCATGAGTGGGACAGCATCGAGCAACTGGTGCTGGAATACGTCGGCCTGTCCGAGTACGACTTCAAGACCCTGCGTGACACCATCCACGACCTGGGCGCGTACTGATCAGGGTGTCGCGGGCGGTGCGCATCGTGGGTGCCTGAGTGCCCGGTGGGGCGCCTGGTGCACGCTGGGGGTTTTGGCTTTAACCGATTGAATATGAAGGGGATATATTTAAAGTCCCAGCCCTTGAGACGGGTCTCTTTAGACCGTTGCGGACTTTATTGGTAGGTGCTCGCTCGCACGTTCCCACAGATCTCGCATCCACTGTGAAGACCGCTGCTCCTGCCTCGACTCGGCCATCCATGCCGAAACGACAACAACCCCTGGTCGTCACTCGCGGTCTGACGTGCGGCCATGAAAGTGCCGGGCGGGTTCTTAACCCGCGTGCCGGCTCCTGCTAAGGTGGCGCCCCCTGAATCCTGTCGTCGCGTGCTGCCATGCCTGAATTGCCAGAAGTCGAAACCACCCGGCGAGGGATCGCGCCCTATCTCGAAGGACAGCGTGTCAGCCGTGTGATCGTGCGTGAGCGGCGCTTGCGCTGGCCGATCCCCGAAGACCTCGATATCCGCCTGTCCGGGCAGCGCATCGTCGGTGTCGAGCGCCGAGCCAAGTACCTGTTGATGAACGCCGAAAGCGGCACGTTGATCGGCCACCTCGGCATGTCCGGCAACCTGCGTCTGGTCGAGTGCGGGCTGCCCGCGGCCAAGCATGAACACGTGGATATCGAACTGGAGTCGGGCCTGGCCCTGCGCTACACCGACCCTCGCCGGTTCGGCGCGCTGCTGTGGAGCCAGGACCCGCTCAACCACGAGCTGCTGGTGCGCCTGGGGCCAGAGCCGCTGACCGACCTGTTCGACGGTGAGCGCCTGTATCAGCTGTCGCGTGGCCGTTCGATGGCGATCAAGCCGTTCATCATGGATAACGCGGTGGTGGTCGGGGTTGGCAACATCTACGCCAGCGAGGTCCTGTTCGCCGCGGGTATCGATCCACGGCGCGAAGCGGGAACGGTTTCACGGGCACGCTATGTGCGGCTGGCCGGTGAGATCAAGCGCATCCTCGCGCATGCCATCGAACGCGGCGGCACCACCCTGCGCGACTTCGTCGGCGGCGACGGCCAGCCGGGTTACTTCCAGCAGGAACTGTTCGTCTATGGCCGGGGCGGCGAATTCTGCAAGGCCTGCGGCAGCACGCTACGTGAGGTCAAGCTGGGGCAGCGGGCGAGTGTGTACTGCCCGAGCTGTCAGCGCTGATTCGACTAGCCAGACCGAATAACAACAAGAACACGCAACAGGAAAACCAATGTCAGGCAATTATCTGCCAGCCAATCCGTTCGTGGAGTGGCTGGGGCGTAGTGCGTTGAAACTGCTGGGCTGGCGGATCGAGGGCAAGATGCCGGCGCTGGACAAGTTCGTGGTCATCGGCGCGCACCACACCTCTAACTGGGACTTCGTGATCTTCATTGCCCTGACCTTCGTGCTGCGCCTGAACGCACGCTGGTTCGGCAAGCACAGCATCTTCATCTGGCCCTTCGCCGGGTTGTTGCGACGCATGGGCGGCATCCCGATCCAGCGCCACCTGAGGCTGAACGTGGTGGACCAGGCCATCCAGCGTTTCAACGAGCACCGCGAATTCGTCCTGGTGCTCTCCCCGGAGGGCACGCGCAAGAAGGTCGAGCGCTGGCGCATGGGCTTCTATCACATCGCTCTGGGCGCGGGCGTGCCAATCGTGCCGGGTGCACTGGATTACCGGAATCGGCGTGTGGTGATCGGCCCGCCCTTTTACCCGACTGGCGACATGGCGGCCGACCTTGAGGCGCTGCTGGCGTATTTCCGCCCCTATGAGCCGAAGAAACCGCAGTACGCGTTCCACGGCGGTTGACGGCGATCACGCTGACTTTTACAAAAGCGCTGTTATAGTTAGTCGCATCGCTCTGCACAAAACCATAATGAAGGATCGCCGCCATGACTCTGTTTCGCACCCTCGCCGCCGTGTTGGCTCTGACCACTGGCTTGTTCGCACTGCCGGTTCAGGCGGGAATCGAGCAGGAACAGCAGAACATCAGCGGTGACCCGACTTACACTGTGGAGGCGCCTAAAGCCTACGCCATGGTGGGTGACCTGCTCATCGCCCGTCCGCTGCTGATCGCCGCCACCGTGGTTGGCGCCGGCCTGTTCGTGATCACCCTGCCGTTCAGCGCAGGCGGCGGCAACATCGGCGAAGCCGGCAAAGCGCTGGTGGTCGAGCCTGGCAAGGCAGCCTTCGTGCGCTGCCTGGGTTGCACCGAGAGCGGTTACAAGCGCGACTGATCGTCTCGCAGCCTGACGCGGCCCCTTGTCCTGCTGGACAAGGGGCCGCTTGCATTCTGGCGTCGGTACAAGGATTTTCGCCGTGAAGGCCTATTCACAACGCGTTCTACTGTTGCTGGTCGCCATCGCCCTGGCGTGCTCGTTCTGGTTCAGCGAGGGCTGGTTGCAGCTGTGCGCCGGTTTGGGCTTGTTCCTGTTCGGCATGCAATGCCTGGAAGAGGGCTTGCGTCAACTGGCTGGGAGCAAGCTCGAACAGCTGCTGGCGCGCAGCACCGCGACGCCGTTCAAGGGGCTGATGTTCGGCGTCTGCGGCACCCTGGTGTTGCAGTCCAGCACGCTGGTGTCCTTGCTGACCATCGCCTTCATCAGCAGCGGCTTGATCCAGCTGGCGGGTGGCATCGCCATTCTCTTCGGCGCCAACCTGGGTGCGACCAGCGGCATCTGGCTGCTGGCCCTGGCCGGGCAGAACCTGAGCCTGGCGCCCCTGGCCTTGCCGCTGCTGGTGTTCGGCGTGCTGGCCGGCTTCATCGGCCCGCGCAGCAAGGCAGCCGGGCGTATCGTGCTGGGCATTGCCTTCATCTTCCTCGGCATCGATCAGATCAAGGTGGGGTTCTCCAGCTTCGGTGACAGCCTGGACATGCTCAGTGGCCAGGAGCACGGTCTGCTCGGTGCCTTGCTGTTCACCGGCATCGGCCTGCTGGTCACGGTGGTGCTGCAGTCCAGCCACGCCACGCTGATGCTGACCCTGGCCGCGCTGGCTGGCGGGCAGCTGGGGCTGGAGCAGAGCCTGGCCATCGCCATCGGCTCGAACATCGGCAGCAGCGTCACCACGGCCTTCGTCGGCTCGCTGGGCGGCAACCGCAGCGGCCAGCGCCTGGCCCTGGCGCATGTGCTGTTCAACGTGACCAGCGGGGTGCTGGCGTTCGCCCTGCTGCTGCCGTTGACCTGGCTGGTGCAGTGGCTGACGGCGGCGGTGGGGCTGGGTGATAACAGCCTGATCCAGCTGGCGCTGTTCCATACCCTATTCAATGCCCAGGGTGTGCTGTTGTTCTGGCCCTGGCAGGCGCGCCTCGCGCAGTTGCTCAGCCGCTGGCTGCCTGATCGCGAGGAGCCGGCGGTGCTGATCACCGAGCTGGACAGCAGCCTTCTCGAGCCGCCGCGTACCCAGGCGCGCTACCTCAACGACCGCGCCCTCGATTCGGCGGACGCCGCTGCCAGTGCGGTGATTCGCGAGCTGCGCCACCTGGGGCGGCTGAGCCTGGAGGTGATCTGCCATGCGCTGTACCTGCCGGTCGACCAACTGGGCAAGGCACAGGTGGACGAGAGCACCTTGCAGGCAGCGCCGGATCGCCATCACCTGAACGCCGAAGCGCTTTACCAGCGACACATCAAGGGTGTCTATGGCGACCTGCTGAGCTTCATGGGCCGTCTGGAAGTCCCGCTGGACGAGGAGCACCGCCAGTTCTGGGCGAGCTGCCAGTTGGCGGCGTTGCAATTGGTCGACGCGGTCAAGGATGCCAAGCACTTGCAGAAGAACCTCGGCATCTACCTGAGCGGTCCGCCTTCGGCGCCGCGTACGGCCTATGTCGAGCTGCGTCGCCATCTGCTGGGCGTGCTGCACGACCTGCAGGGCCTTGCGCGCTCCGATCTGCCGGACGAAGCCTGGGCAGGCTACCTGCGCTGGCTGGACGACAAGGCGGCAAGCTTCGACGAGTCGTTCCGCACGCAGTTGTTCGCGGCGATTCGCAGTGGCCAGCTCGACGGCCTGCAGACCAGCTCGCTGATGAACGACCTGGGCTATGCCAGCCGCATCTTCCAGAGCCTGCGCAACGTGCTGTTGATCGGCGAGGAGCAGGAGTCGTTCCGCGAGTTGCGGCGCCTGGGCGCCGAGGATGAGAACCTGATCGTGCTCGAGTGATCCGAGGTGGCTCGGGATCAGGGGGTGGTGGTGGAAAGGCCTATCCCGCGCGGATCGCTAGCCGCTTCGACGCTGCCCTTGTCCTTGTGCCACAGCAGCACCTGCTGGTTGCCATAACCGTGTTTGACGGGTTTCAGCACATAGCCGCGTGCCTGTAGCTGGGCAATCTGTTCGGTGCTGAAGGCCGCCTGTTCGTGCTCGACCACGTCCGGCAGGTACTGGTGGTGATAGCGCGGCGTTGTCGGCCACTGCGCCACCGGCTCGCCGTCCAGGTAGTCGAGGATGGCCAGCAGGATCACGCTCGGAATACGGCTGCCGCCCGGCGTGCCGAAGCTGGCGAACTCATCCGTGCTTTCGATAAAGGTCGGGCTCATGCTCGACAGCGGGCGCTTGCCGCCGGCGATGGCATTGGCCGGTGCGCCGCTGAGGCCGTAGACGTTGCTGCCCTGCAGGTCGGCGGCGAAGTCGTCCATCTCGTTGTTCAGCAGGACGCCGGTGCCGGGCACGGTGAAGGCCGCGCCAAACGGCAGGTTGATCGACAGGGTGGCGGCCACGGCATTGCCGTCCCGGTCGAGCACGGTGAAGTGGGTGGTGTGGTCGCCTTCGCGCCAAGGTGCTGCCGGTGGCAGGCTGGCGCTGGGTGTCGCTCGCTGTGGGTCGATGCTGCGTGCCTGGTTGCGCAGGTAGCTGTCGCTGAGCAGCCGCTCCAGGGGATTGCGCACGTGGTCCGGGTCGCCAAGCAGGCCGCGATCGCGGTAGGCGCGGCGTAGTGCCTCGATCACATAGTGGCTGCGCTGGAGCGGCTCGGCCTGCTGCCAGGGCAGGTCCTGCAGCATGGCCAGGCTCTGCGCCAGGGCGACGCCGCCGGCAGAGGGCGGCGGCGCGCTGATCAGCTCGCGGCCATCGGCGAGCGCAACGCGCAGGGGCTGGCGCTCCACCACGCGGTACTCGGCAAGATCACGCTCGCTCCAGATACCGCCGGCGGCGTTTACGCCCCGGATCAGTTGCCGGGCCGTTTCGCCCGCATAGAAGCCGGCATGCCCATCCCGCGCCAGGCGTTCGAGGGTGACGGCCAGCTCTGGCTGACGCAGCAGGCCCAGTTCTTCCGGTACCTTGCCCTGGTCGAGAAACAGCCGGGCGCTTTCCCTGTCCTTGAGCAATGCCTTGAGACGGAACGCCGCGCGCTCGCGGTAGAGGCGGTCGATCGACACACCGTCGCAGGCCAGGCGGATGGCCGGTGCCAGCGAGTCGCGCAACGGTAGCTTGCCGTAGCGTTCGGCCAGGAGCACGAGGGCGGCAGGCAGGCCGGGAATACCGGCAGCCAGGGCGCCATCGAGCGAGAGCTCGCGCTGCACCTGGCCGTTGCGCCGGTACATCTCGGCAGTGGCGGCCAGTGGCGCGCGTTCCCGGGCATCGAGAAAACGGTAGGTCGTGGGTTCGCCTGATTGGCGCAGCAGGAAGAAACCACCCCCGCCGAGCCCGGAGCCGTAGGGCTCGACCACCGCCAGCGCGGCGCTGATGGCGACCGCCGCATCGAAGGCATTGCCGCCCAGGGCCAGGGTTTCCAGGCCGGCGACCGTGGCCGCCGGGTGGGCCGTGGCCACTGCTGCCTGCTCCGGACGCGGGCTGGCCTGCACCGCCAGCGCACAGGCCAGCAGCAGGGAAACGAACAGTCGAGGTAGCAGGCTCATAGGCAACGGTCTTGAGTGGGGGCCATCGGGCTCACTCAGTATGGACGGTCAAGCCTTGCCGGTGATCTTCAGGTATTTCTGCATCAGTTCGTCCTTGCTCTCGACGCGGGCATCGTCAAGGGGGATGCAGTCCACCGGGCAGACCTGCTGGCATTGCGGCTCGTCATAATGGCCGACGCACTCGGTGCACAGGTTGGGGTCGATCACGTAGATCTCCTCACCCTGCGAGATGGCAGCGTTCGGGCATTCAGGCTCGCAGACGTCGCAGTTGATGCAGTCGTCGGTGATTTTCAGGGACATGGAACAACTCCTGCCGTACCGCTGGGTACGACACTTTCAGGCGTGTAGGCGAATTGTGCCGGATTGTCCTGGCAGGCGCCATGCGCGGACACGGCCGATACCGTGTCCGGACAGGCGCGGGGCTTAGCGCTTGAAACGTTCGGCCAGGGCTGCAGCCACCGCAGGATGGACGAATTTGTTGATATCGCCGCCCAGCGCAGCGATTTCGCGCACCAGCGTGGACGAGATGAACGAGTACTTTTCCGACGGAGTGAGGAACAGGCTTTCCACATCCGGAGCCAGTTGGCGATTCATGTTGGCCAGCTGGAATTCGTATTCGAAGTCGGAGACCGCACGCAGGCCACGCAACAGGATATTGGCGCCCTGCTCCTTGACGAAATGCGCGAGCAGTGTGGAAAAACCGACCACTTCGACATTGGGCAGGTGAGCGGTGACTTCACGGGCCAGCTCGACGCGTTGCTCCAGCGGGAACAGCGGGTTCTTCTTCGGGCTGGCAGCCACGGCAATGACCACTTGATCGAACACGCGCGCGGCCCGTTCGACCAGATCGCCGTGGCCTTTGGTGATGGGGTCGAAGGTGCCGGGGTATAACACTCGATTCATCGGGACGTCCTGGCAGGTCGAAAGGGAGTCGGATGGTAGCGCAGCGATTCCCGGCGGCCAAGTCGGGGACGTGCAGTCATGTTTTGACGCGGGCGATGCAATACAGCACCAGGGCAAGCAGCAGGCAGGCCAGCGCGCCCCAGTCGGCGATCACCACGCGCTGCAGCGCTTCGTTGTGGCCGGGGCTGAGCCGGGCCAGGATGAGGAAGCTCACGACGCTGATCAACCCACCCAGCAGGGCAATGGGCTGCAGCGGCGGATGGAAGGCTGCGTAGAGCAGCAGCGCGCCGAGCAGGCCGAATAGCACGGCGCGGCTGCGCATCAGGATGAGCAGGTTGGGCTCGTCGAACGTCATACCGTAGAGAGTCGCCAGCCGATCCGCCCCGAGCACGCCGCTCAGTGGTAGCAGGTGGATGATGCCGGCGAAGATCAGCAGCACGGAAACAGCTTTGCTCATCATGATCCTCACCCTGTGATGGTGTATTCAGCCTCCTGATGAAGGCCGTCAGAGTCCGCAACATGCTGCACGTCTGTATGGCGACAGGTGTGTTCGCGAGGCTGCCTCATAAAGACCCTAGCAGACTGCTGGAAGCGTAAGCCGCGACCGCATGGAGGCAGGACGCCAGAGTCGAGGCAGGCCAGACCGATGGCGGCTCCGCAAATGGGCCTCTTTGAGGCAATGACGGACACTGCAACTGGTGGGCTGAAGCCCACCCTACAAGTCTTGCACCCCGCGTAGGGTGGGCTTCAGCCCACCAACCGGCGCGTCATGAAATGCAAAGGCTGAATGTTCGCCATTGCCTCGATCCGGCCATCCATGTTGGAACGCTAAAGACCTAGCCTGCGCCCAGGCGTTCGGCGAGCGCTGTGGCCAGTTTGGCGGTCAGGCCGTATACCGACAGCTGCGGGTTGGCGCCGATGCTGGTGGGGAACAGCGAGCCGTCGTGGATCGACAGGTTCTCCAGTTGATGGTGACGGCCCAGGCTGTCGGTCACCGCCTGCTTCGGGTCTTCGCCCATGGCGCAGCCGCCCATCACATGGGCGCTGCCCAGGCGGGTGCGGTACAGCGCCAGGTCGAGGCGGTCGATCAGTTCGCGGGCGGCTTGCGGCGTGGTCACGTAGTCGGCGTCGGCATGCAGCGGCAGGACTGCCTTGGCGCCGGCGGCGAACTGAATGTCGGCCATGCTGTGAAAGGCCCGGCGCAGCCCTTCCCAGGTGTAGTCGGTCATGCGGTAGTCGAGCACGGGCGAGCCGTCGCCACGCAGCTCCACCGTGCCTTCGGCGCTCTGCGGGTGGAAGCCGTCGCGCATCAGCGCCAGCATCACGTTGGTATGGGGCAGTTGCTCCATGCGCAGGGCATTGTCGATGCCGAAGCGGCCGAGCAGGGTGGACGCCAGCGCCGGTTGCAATGGAGGCACCTCCAGCTTGTAGGCCATGCGTCCGGCGGCGCCGTCGAGCCACTGGAAGTGATCGGAATAGACCGACTGCGGCGCACCGTAGAACGGGTTGATGACCTGCTCGAACTGCGCGGCAGAGAAGTTGACCAGGTGCAGGAAGGTACGCTTGCCGACCCGCTGGTGCGGGTCCGGTGTCTTGGAACGCAGCAGCAGGCCAGGGCTGTTGATGCCGCCGCCAGCCAGCACGTAGTGGCGCGCCTTGACCATGATGCGCCGGCCGTTGGGCGCTACGCTGCGGGCGTCCATGCCCACGCATTCCAGGCCGCTGATGTGTTCGCCGTTGTGCACCAGGCGTTCGGCCCGGGCCAGGTATAGCAGTGCGCCGCCTTTCTCCAGGGTGGCGGGAATGGTGGTGACCAGCATCGATTGCTTGGCGTTCACCGGGCAGCCCATGCCGCAATAGCCGAGGTTCCAGCAGCCACGCACGTTGCGCGGAATCACGTGCCAGCTGTAGCCGAGTTTCTCGCAGCCGGCACTGATCACGGCATTGTTCGGGTTGGGCGGCATGATCCACGGGGCAATGCCGAGGCGCTCTTCCATGCGCGCGAACCAGGGGGCCATCTCGGCCACGCCATGGCCTTTGACGCCGTGCTCGCGCGCCCAGTGTTCCAGGGTCGGCTCCGGGGTGCGGAAGCTGGAGGTCCAGTTCACCAGCGTGGTGCCGCCAACCGCGCGGCCCTGCATGATGGTGATGGCGCCGTCCTTGCTCATGCGGCCGATGCCTTCCTGATACAGCTCGGGGTAGGCATCGGCTTCCTGCATCTTGAAGTCGTCGCTGGTCTTCAGCGGGCCTTCTTCGATCAGCAATACGCGCAGGCCGGCAGCGCTGAGGATTTCGGCGGTGGTGCCGCCGCCGGCGCCGCTGCCGACAATCGCCACGTCGGCTTCGAGCAGCAGGTCTTTTTCCAGGCGCGAGCCATCGTAGGTGGTCCAGCCACGGGCCAGGCCTTCACGGAACATGTCAGGTACAGGCATTTGTCAGGCTCTCATTCTTGTAATTGTGCACAGGGCCAAGGCCGTGCGAGCTAGAGCCAGGCTGGGCGCAAGAGCGCGAGGATAGGGAATTTACGCGTTGTAAATGACCTGCCCGAGCGCACTTGCAACAACGCCTGGCCGACGCGCAGCCGGACTCAGATACGCGGTGGGCCGGGGTAGCCGCAGTGCGCCCAGGACTGCGGCTGGGCATACCAGGCCATCATCACCAGTTGCAGCAGCGAGGCATGCCCCATGCGCAGCAGGCTGAGCGAACTGTTCTGCCAGCGCTGCAGGAAGTGCTGGATGTCCGCCGGGCTGGCGTTCTCCCAGGCCCCCCAGATACCCGTCAGCGGGCCACGGGTCAGGCCCATGGCGAGTACGTCGAACAGTTGCACGGTGAGCTTGAGCAGCTCCGGGGACAGGTGCTGCAGGTTGTGGTCGACTCCGTGCAGCGCGGCGCTGACGGCGTCGCCCATAGCGGCGGGCGGTACGGCGCCTTCCAGCAGCACGGGGATCAAGGCGCGCAGCATCGGCAGGTCGTTCTGGCGCAGCACGGCAAAGCCGGCCGCTGGTACTTCGCTGGAGCAGCCGCTGAGGGTGGCGGTCACGCCGGCGGTAGCCAGGAAGGCCGAGCCGAGCAGGCCGATCTTCAGCAGACCCCGGCGCGACAGCTGCTCAGGGGCAAGGGTGGTGTCTGTCATTGTTATTGTCACCTGAAGGCAGTGCGGGTCAGCGGATAAACAGTTTGTGGATCAGTTTCTGAATGCCTGTGCCATACGGCGGGTAGATGAACTTGGCCGCATTGAAGCGCTGTTTGATGAACACGCCCTTGGCCTTGCTGAAGGTGAGGAAGCCTTCGTGGCCGTGGTAATGGCCCATGCCCGATGGGCCGATGCCGCCGAACGGCATGTCGTCCTGGGCCACGTGCAGCAGGGTGTCGTTGATGCACACGCCGCCCGAGTGGGTTTCATGCAGCACGCGCTGCTGCTCGGCCTTGTCGTAGCCGAAGTAATACAGCGCCAGCGGCCGTGGCCGGTCGTTGATATAGGTGAAGGCGTCTTCGAGGCGCTGATAGGGGATGACCGGCAGCAGCGGGCCGAAGATCTCTTCCTGCATCAGCTTCATGTCGTCACTGGTGTTCAGTACCAGCGTCTGCGCCAGGCGCCGGTCCTGGTTCTGCGGGTACAGCGGCAGCAGCGTCGCGCCCTTGCTCTGGGCGTCGTCGAGGTAGCCTTGCAGGCGGTTCAACTGGCGCTCGTTGACGATGGCGGTGTAGTCGGGGTTGTCCGTCAGGCTCGGGTAGAAGCGCTGCACTGTGCTGCGGTAGGCCTCGACGAATTCGTCGACGCGCGCGGCGGGCACCAGCACATAGTCAGGGGCCACGCAGGTCTGCCCGGCGTTCATGGTCTTGCCGAAGGCGATGCGCTCGGCGGCGTCGCCCATGGGCACGTCGGCCGAGACGATGGCGGGCGACTTGCCGCCCAGCTCCAGGGTTACCGGGGTCAGGTTGTCGGCGGCGGCGCGCATCACGTGACGGCCGATGCTGGTGGCGCCGGTGAACAGCAGGTGGTCGAAAGGCAGCCGGGAGAAGGCCTGGCCCACATCGGCTTCACCGAGCACGACGCTGACCAGATCCTCGGGGAAGATCCGCGCCAGCAGGTCCTTGACCCGTTGCGAGGTGGCCGGTGTCGACTCGCTCATCTTGATCATCGCCCGGTTGCCGGCGGCCAGCGCGCCGATCAGCGGACCGAAGGCCAGGTACAGCGGGTAGTTCCACGGCACGATGATGCCGACCACCCCCAGCGGTTGGTACACCACCCGTGCACTGGCCGGCTGGAAGGCGGCGCCGACGCTACGGCGCGAGGGCTTCATCCACTTCTTGATGCGCTTGGTGGCGTAATCGATGCCGTGCAGGCTGGGCATGATCTCGGCCAACAGGGTTTCATCCGCCGAACGGTTGCTGAAATCACTGGAGACTGCCGCGACCAGCGTCTGTTTTTCGCTGAGGATCAACTCGCGCAGCGCCTTGAGCCAGGCAATCCGCTGCTCGGCGGCTGGCATGGGATTGCTGCGAAAGGCTGCGCGCTGGGTCGCCAGCAAGGGCTCCAGGCCAAGTATGTGCTGTTGGTTCTGCTGCAGGCGGTCAAGCAGGGGAGCGGCGATGTCGGCAACCATGGCGCGAAGTCCTTTGGATTCAGGCGTGTGAATACGCGAGAAGATTTTTAGAGTAATTGCTCTAATATGTCAAACTATGCGCTGCCGGGTCGTCACGACGGGCGTTTTCCCTGTAGGTTTGCTTCTTTTATCGATCTTCGAACCGACCCATGGCCCCGAAAAACAAGACCCGCGAACGCATCATCGAAGCCAGCCTGGCGCTATTCAACGCCCAGGGCGAGCGCAACGTGACCACCAATCACCTGGCTGCGCACCTGGGGATTTCGCCGGGCAACCTGTACTACCACTTCCGCAATAAGCAGGCGATCATCGCCGAACTGTTCGCTCAGTACGCCGAACGTGTAGACATGTTCCTGCGTTTGCCGCAAGGCCGTGCGATGACGGTGGACGACAAGACCTTCTACCTGGAGGCGCTGCTGGCCTCGATGTGGCACTACCGCTTTCTGCACCGCGATCTCGAGCACCTGCTGGAGAGCGACGCGGAGCTAGCCGGGCATTACCGTAAATTTGCCCTGCACTGCCTGGAGAGTGGCCAGCGTGTCTATCAGGGCTTCGTCGATGCCGGCATCCTGGCGATGACGCCAGCGCAGCTTGAAGCGCTGGCGCTGAACAGCTGGATCATCCTGACGTCCTGGGTGCGTTTCCTGTGCACCATCCGCAGCGATGCCAATGACCTCAGCGAGGAACACATGCGGCGGGGGATCTATCAGGTGCTGGCGCTGGAGCAGGGGCACCTGAGTGAACAGGCGCGCGAGGCGGTGGAAGCACTCAATCGCAAATTACATGTGCCGCTGGAGCGGATTATCTGATAAGAGGTATTCAGTAAAAAAGTAACCTCCTTCAACTAACACCTGTAGACGCTGCGTCAACGTGAACACTGTGCTGGCCAAGGTTGATACTTAAAATCAGAACAAGTCTGAACACTTTGCCGGGTAAATTGATACAGCTGGCGCGGGGGCTTCGGGATTGGCAGTACTCCACGGTACCAAGTGCGGCAGTAGCAGACAAAGATTTTGCCAGCTAGCCCTAGAGCGTCTAGAAGCTGGCCTTTAGATGACTGAACAGCTACACGACAGGTCGCGGCCGACTGGATCTAGTTTTGGTGTGGGAGCGGCGCAATCCATCTGCCCTAACCAGAGCGCGCAGAAGTCGGCTATCTGCGATGAATAGTGAGTTATATAACGGGGTAGATGGCCTTAAGCACAATGAGTATAAGGGGAGAGAAATAAATCGCACTCCCCCTTTTGTTGAGTAGCCATCCAGCTCTCTACTTTGATGCTAAGTGTCTTTCTGCCTTGCGGATATTTCTTTGTGCTAATTGATAAATATATTCCTCGTCTTTTGATATTTTCTTATAGATTCTTATGGCCTCTTTGTATCTTTCCAGATCAAAAAGTGCATTGCCATAATTGTAAGTCAAAGAGGCATTTTTTGGTGCCATCTGGAGCCCCTCCTTCAAATAGAACGCAGCCTTTTCAATGTCGCCAATACAGAAATAACAATTGGCAAGCGCACATATTGCTTGAATGTCTTCTTTGCGAGCCTCAATGGAATTTTTGAAGGCGTGAATGGCGAGGTCATATTTTTCTTTCTTATAGAAAATATCCCCAACAATATACCATGCATGATTTTCATCATTACGGTACGGCTCGCGTATTACCCCACGCTCAGAGTTATAAACTATATCAAGAGCCCGAGAAAAATCTTTCTCTTTGAGTAGAGTGTGGATTTCCAGGAACGGATCTTTCATAGCCATCTCCAGCACACTAGCAACTTGTCGGCAAGTCATACGGCCAAGCAGGATTGCACAAAGTTGGATCAATCAAGCACGGATTAAGCATAAACGGGATTGGCACTCTAATTCTAAGCCCGCCTTTGGGGCGTCTAGAGTGCTCCTCACCTTCTGGGTGACCTACGTTTCGCTCCCTCTCACCTGTTGGTCTTCTTTCGTCTGCGCCTTTCCGTTTATTTGGATTCTCAGGCTTCTCATATTTATCCTTTGCCAAGCCAGAAATGTCATAAAAATTTACTGGGTTATTTGTCGTGTACACATATAGCTGGTTAAGTAGTGCTGTATTTTTATCTATTGATGAAACTAGCCCTAAATTCTCTGCAATTTGTAGTGATGGATCATCCATGTCATAGGTCAATCCAATGGGGTCGCTCTCGACATACCGCCCAGTCTGCGGGTCGTAATCGCGGAAGTAGTTGTAAACTAATTCTCTTTAACACCCCTGGTCACACTGCCTCTGCTCTCCCGCCAACAGCGGCCGCAACTGACCGCCGGCACCGCCATAAGGTTGACTGCACAATCCATCGCCATTAGCCTTGGCACCAAGAATAACCCCCACGCCTCGGGCGGGACTCGTCCCGTACTGCGCACCAGGGGGTTAGTTTTTTCTGCCCCCCCCCCCCAGCACGTACTTCCAGTGCTTGCACTGCGCTAAATTCATCAGCGCTCTCAAAAGACAAAGCCATACGCCAAGGCATGGGCATCACCGGACGTGTGGGGCTATGCAGTCCTGACTTCGTCCAGTAGCTCGGGGTGGCGATCAAGCACCTTGAGCAATTTCACCAGAGCCAGCGGCGGCTTGGTTTTACCGTTCTCGTAGCGCGAGAACGCATTGACGCCACCGCCGAAAATCTCGGCCGCTTCACGCTGGTCAAGGGCGAGCTTCTTGCGGACGCTGGTGATAAAGCCCGGATCGACAATCGAAGCATTCACCTGCTTGTTAAATCCCAGCATCGCCGTGCTGACGCGGGCCGACTCACCGGCATCAAGAACCACTTCGCCACAGGCCGGGCAGAAGTCGCCGGTTACTGCCGGAATGGTGGTCGATTCGCTCTTGTAGGTGTACGGCATATCGCGGGTGTCATGCACCAGCTCCGCCGCTGCGCAAGATGGACATTTCATGTTCATAGCTCCTTGAAGGACACGATGAGCACATCATCAATGACCGTGAGTTTCAGATAGACCTCTCCGGCCTCCGTGTTAGTCCGGTACACGTCTTGCCAGACCGTATGATCGGCGTGCGTGGTCATGCTTTTGTAGAAGTCTGCCGGGACCAGCGTCATGACAACACCGACGATCCCCTCAAAGTCGAACCCCAACGCCGCCCCGCCAGCCAGGGCGGACATGGTTGAGCGCACTTTCCTTGCTTCGACCAAGGCTTTCACGACTGACAGCTTGCAGTGTGGGGTTCTTTTTTCCATACAGCTCACGCTAACCTACTAGGTTATATTTGGCAACTTGGTTAATCGCCTCTGGGTACGATTTTTCGGGCTCTACGGGCTCGCCCAAGCCTCTTTCCTCGGCCGGAGTCCTGCGCTGCCGGATGCGTCCTGCTCTGCCGGATGCGTCCTGCTGTAGACACCTTGCAGATCCGTGATGGTGACGTGGGTGTAGATCTGGGTGCTTTCGATGCACCGGTGCCCCAGCATTTCCTGCACATAACGGATGTCCGCCCCATTGCGCAGCATGTGTGTCGCTGTTGCGTGACGAAGCGCGTGGCAGGAACCACTTTTGCCTATCCCGGAACGCCGGATGTACCCACCAACAAGCGTCGTTAGCTTACTTTTCTGGATGCGCTTGCCGGTTATGCCCAAAAAGAGCGCTTCACCGCTGGCCATTGTCGCCAGGCTGCCTCGAACCTCGTTCAGGTACTGCTCAACCCGGTCGAGTGACTGCTGTGCAATGGGAACACGCCGATCCAGGCCACCTTTACCTTTGCGCACGGTAACGACCTTCTGCTTGAAATCCACATCTCGGATATCCAAACCGGCCAGTTCTGCTCGACGTATTCCTGTGGCGTAGTAAACCTCCAAGATGGCGCGGTCCCGCAATCCCATACGACCTTTCGTGAGCGTCTGGTGCAGGATCGGGTCTATCTCATCTTCGTCAGGAATCTGCTTGGGTATCTTGCGATTAACCTTGGGCAGCGGAAACTTGGAGTAGTCGTCCGAAAGCACAATGCCGTAGTAATGCAAACGCTTGAGCAGGCCTGTCACGGCCATCAATCGCATGCGCTGCGTCGAGAGCTCCAAGGGGGTATTGTCACGATGCTTGCGGTACCGGTACACGTATTTGCGGTAGCGCTCCAAGAGCGCCAGATCAACCTGTGTCACCTCGCTGATGCCTTGCTGCTCACTCCAATGCACGAACATCTGCAGCAGCGCTGCCTTAGTGTTGGCCGTTGCATCACTTTGCCCGAGCGCTAGGCAATCCTCGATGTAAAAGGGCACGCACGCTAGCAGGCTGGTCGAATAAGTCTCAGCAGCCATGATCACCTCCCGTGCTTTCCGGCAACGCCAAGGCGTTCTTGAGGACTTGCGAAAGAGCCTTATCAGGATCGCTAACCGTCGAGACAAAGCGGTTGCCATCCAAGCCCTGGGGATACAAAACCAAGCGCACTTCGATGCCGCTGTCAGCAAGCAGATGGGCGATCCGATGCACCTCATCCAGCTCGGGACGGGAAGTACCGAAGGCGATGTAGATCAGCCTGACCAGGCTGCTCTGCAGGATGCTCAGGTGCTCTTCGTCGAAGCCAGCAAAACCCATGATGGCGGCCACGTTGGTATATCCGTGACACCACCAGGTCAGCGCTTCCACTGGGCTTTTGCAGAGAATCAACTCGGGAAATTCGAACAACGCCTTCTGGTTGAAAAAACCGCTGTGCTCCAGATGCCAGTGCACGTGATAAGCCGAGTGCGCGGTTAGCTTGGGCGTGATCCGACGCCCATAGCACCCCAGGATCTTTCCGTCCTGATTGAGCATCGGAAACACCAGCGCACCACGAAACAGCTCGTGCCCAGAGCCCCTCAGCAGACCGACACGCATCAGCGCACCTCTGACCGTCTCTTCCTCCAGGAGGCTCAGCTTGCGTAGCTGCCCCCCCAGGGATCGATCCGCCAAGCCAAGCCGGAACTGCGCCAGAAGATCAGGTTGGTAGATACCTCGGTCCTGCAGATAGGCCAAGGCCTTTGTGTGGCTGAGTATTCGCATTGGTTCCGACATCAATTCGCATGCCTAACCGACACTGATTCGCACGCAAAACCGACACAACACGGTTCTTCAAAACCGACAGTCATTCGCGCCCGTCGACACCTATTCGCATCCTCCGACAGCCATTCGCACGCCCCGACACCTATTCGCATCCCTCCGACACCTATTCGCACACGCCGACAGTTCGCTTTGCCGACGCCCGGAGATATCCAGTCACTGACTCGCAGTTCCAAATGGCCTCTCGCTGATGACTGCTGCCGGCCCAGGCTGTGTAAAAACGTTTTCAAGCGCAGCAAAGGCCAAAAGTCGGGCTGAAAAATGCGTTTCTACGCGAAATCCATATCTGCTGAACCACCGATAAATTTCAGATTTCGCGTAGATGCGCGCACTTCAGTTTTAGCTCAGCGTTTTTACACACTCTGGGCCAGAAGCGGTCATTGTGTGTCTATGAGAGCCGGGCCGATTCAGACCGTATCCAACTTTCCGGCCCCCACACCTGTAGGCGCTGCCCCAACGTGAACACCCTGCTGGCCCAACGTGATACTTAAAACCGAAAAAGTCTGAACGCCCTGCTGCGTAAAGTGATACAGCAGTTGTTTATAAGTTTGAGGATTTACCGAGTCTGGAGCGTAGAGCGAGCCCGGTATTGTTAGTCTGCGCGGAGCTGCGAATGTATATCGAGAATATGCAGGGGTTACGGTGATCGCCGCGAGTGTTGCACAGAAAATTTGTCGATGAAGAGCTACGGCCTAGCTAAGCCGTAGCCTTCCTCATGACAGACAATGATCAACTCTACCTAGACTGTCCTCTTAGGAAGAATCAGAAGCCGCTTTCCCAGAAAGTTTTATCGAGGTTGTACGGGTCGATATAGAAGCCATCTGGATAGTCTTTAAAACCTGAGGTTTCTGAAATTGCAGATTTGGCTTTCTCCGCTAACTCAAGCGATGAATAAATGCCAATTATCTTCACATCCTCGCCATCTTGGCGCTCAGCGGTATGTTGTAAAAGATAGACAATCATAATTCACCATTCACTCAAAGGATCTATCGCCATATTTTCTGATTTTATTGTGCTCAGAACCGGGACCCGTTGGGTATTTTGCACCTGGATATTTATCACCCAGGAGTCTGTCAGCAAAGTCTTTGCCTGATTCCCCTTTGTATGGACGTTCTCCTTTCGCCCAGCTTGGCACATCCTTAGCTCCATCTTTTCCAGAGGTCCCTGCTTTCGGCTTTTTCTTTTCTCTTTCGCCTGAGTTGTCTTCAGAGTAATACGGATCAGGGGATCCATTATCAGACCAACCACCAGGCGGGCAAATCTTCGGTAGAGTACAAGCCTCGGGATTAATTAGGCAGTAAAATGATCCCGCGGCTGCCGCACAAGCAGCAGGGTATCGCATACAAAATAATACTGCCGCCCCCCCCGCTCCAGCCAATGCATTTTCTCCAGTTGGGTCTACATAACTAAGCGGATTCCCCTCCACATACCCGTAAGTATTCAGCCCGCCGTTAAGCCCAATCGGATCGCTTTCGACATACCGCCCCGTCTCGGGGTCGTAATCGCGGAAGTAGTTGTAATGCAGCCCTGTTTCCTGATCGTAATACTGACCTGGGAGGCGCAGGTTGATAGTTAGACTACCTGTAGCGTGGCCAACCCCAAAGGCATCGGAGAACCAGCCCCAGACGGGTTGCTGATTGTGATTCGTGGCAACTCGTGGCGTTCCCAAATGATCCGTGTGCAGGAGGAAGGGTTCGCTCGAAGTGATATCGCCGTTGGTCCCATAGCGAACGGTAAACCCGGCGATGGGGAGGTTGTCTAGCCAGATATAGACCTGGCTACTCTGGCGCTGGCCTGTCGTGTTGTAAAACGTCTCATCCAGCAGTTGGCCTTCTCTGCCATACAGAAAAACGGTGGTGCCGCTGGAGGTGATCTTGTGAGTACGCTGGCCCAAGGCGTTGTAGCCGTACTCTGCAATGGTGACACCTGAGGCTTTCACTCGTGAAAGCCGATTATGTTCATCGTATTCGAACTGCCGGTTGGGGCGGTCTTTAGTCAAGTTACCTGCGGCGTCACTGTCTACTGCTACGCCATTGAGCTGCGTGAGCCGGTTACTGTTGGTCGCATAGCCAAGGGTGGTATTGGTGCTTGGCTGTGGGCTGCCATTGACGATAGGAGTCGCTGTTTTGCCAATGCGGTTCCCGACGGCGTCATAGCTATAACTCTGATGCAGGTCAGCTTGCTGTTCTGAGGTCAGTCGATCCAGAACGTCATAGCTATAGGTGATGTTGCCGAACAGGCTGCTTTGCAGCGTTTCGATATTGCTGTTGGCGTCATAGCCATAGATATTCCTCCACGTGTCAATCTGCTGATGGGTCAGGCGATAATCCTGGTCGTAGGCTCTCGACAGGCTCAAACCGTTGGCCCAGGTCAGACTCGTTAACGGACCAAAAGGCAGGTACTGAATCTGGCTGGCAATGGCACTGGGTGTGCCATCGCCAATCTGCATCAGAACCTGATTCACCTGACCTGCACCATTGCGGGCATACAAGACGCTGAAGCCCACGGAGTAGCTGGTTTTGGTTAACTGATTGGCACCGTCGTATTCGTAGGCCAGGCCGTCATAGCGATCCGTACCTGCCACGCTTACCGAACGAAGTTGCCCACTGAGATTGCCTCGGGCGTCGTAGTAGTAACCGAGTATGCCGCTGGCGTCCTGAATGGCCGTCAAACGCCCCACGCCATGATTACCATCAGCTGTCATGTCGTAGTGGTACTGCACATTCAAGGCAGGTTTGGCCGGATATTGGCGGGAGATCTGGCGGTTCAATGCGTCATAGGCATAAAGGGTCACTACACCCCGGGCATCGGTCTTGCTGATGATGTTTCCCGCCGCATCATGGGTGTAAGTCGTTGTTCCGCTGTCGGGGCTGATCACCTTGGTCAGGTTACCCAAGCCGTCGTACTGGTATTGGGTGGTTACGTTACGCGGATCACGGACCTGGGTGAGGTTGTCCTGCGCGTCATAGGCCAGGCCAGTTACACCATTGAGCGGATCGACACTGGAGACCAGTCGATCAAGGGCGTCGTAACTCTTGGTGGTGCTGTGCTGCTTAGGTGTGGTGCTGACAATGGGGTTGTCATTGAGGTCATAGCCATAGCGTGCAGTTTGGCCAGCGGCACCGATTGAGCGCAACAATCGCCCCAACTCGTCATACACCCAGGTCTGTTGCTGAGTCAGGCTACTGGACGCGTCCTTGAGACGTTGGGCCGTGCGGTTACCCATGGCGTCGTAGTCATATTCGACGCGCTCACCCAGGTTGTTGGTGATGACCGTCAGGCGTCGTGCGTCACTCCAGGTGTATTGCAGCCAACTTCCGTCGCCACGGGTGACTTTCGTGATCTGACCAATAGCGTCGTGTTCGAAGCTTGTAGTGCTACCGGCTGTGCTCACTGAGGCCAGCCAACCCTGGGGCGCATAGGTCAGGCTGGTAGTTACCCCATTGGCATCGACAACGGTTTGGGGGTTGCCGAAGTTGTCGAAGTTGGACAACTGAGTGACATGTCCCAGAGCGTTGGTCACGCTGGTCAAGTGACCTTGAGCATCATAGGCATAGGTGGTGATGTCAGAGACATCGGTGCGTGGCCCGTTAGCGGTTTCGATCAGGCCAAGGCTGTTGTAGGTGTAGCTCCAGCTACGCTGGGCGGCCTGAACAGAGCCCGCTGCCGTTAAAACGGCTAGCGACAGCAGGCAGGTATAGCGCAACGCATTTTTCATAATCAGATCCTTCTGAAATCAGAGCGAGTCGGTGGTCTGGCTAATCTGCCGTCCCTGATTGTCGTATTGATAGTGAGTGGTGCGGCCAGCCTCTGTCACCGTCAAAGGTAGGAAGAGCGTCGGATGCCACGTCGTGGTGGTGGTCCGTGCCTGAGGTGTGCCGGCTGCTTCTGTGCGTGATACCTCAAGGCCACGGTCGTTGTAATCGTAGGTAGTGAGAATGCCCTTGTTATCGGTCTTAGTCTTGAGTAGGCCGCGGTTGTCGTAGGTAAAGCTGGAGTTGCTATTGGGGCAGTTGGGGGAGGGCTCACCCTCAATAGCAACAATGCGTCTTATGCCCTGAATGGTTTCGAAGCGATAGGTGGCTTTTTTACCCAGTTCATTGGTGACGGTAGTTGATCCATCGGTGTTGTAAGTCAGGGTGACTTTATCGGCGCCATCTGCATGCTCACTGGAGATGGCGCGATCCTGATCGTCGTAAGCCCACGTTGCGTAGCGCACGCCGCGTTCGTCGGTAATTCCGGTTAGAAGATTGGGCTTGCTGGGGACTTCGTAATGATATTCGCGTACTTGGGTTTGCCCGTTTGTTGTTTTTGACGCTGTGATTAACTGATTGTGACTGTTGAAAGAATAGTTGATCAATACGTTGTCGGAAGTAAGTGATAGGGCGTGGCCGCTAGCACTTATTCCCACATTCATGCTATTTCCAAAGGAGTCTGTTACTAGGATAGCTCCACTAGAGCTAGTAATATTTTGCGAAGAAATGCGATTTGCTACTTTTAAGAGTCTTCCGTTGGGGTCGAAGTGGTATGTGTTATTGTTGTTGTCGTGATATAGCCAATTGGTTCCGGATTTTTCTAGATATCCTAGTTCCTCTTCGGGGGAAATTGGTTCGAAATTTTCTATTCTAAAGTATATTTCCCTTCCATCATTTCTTGTTAGAGTTATAAAGTTTGAGCTTATGCTAAGCGTTGTGGAGTAGTTGTGTCGCCAGATACCGTCACTGCTGTTGTAAGTGAGGGAGAAAAATAGAGCTCCTTTGTTATAGTGATTTTCCTGTTGAATTTTATTTCCTGTAGTTAGATTTATCGGATTTCCGATGGTTGCTTTTGGTGCGTTTTTTGATGATGCATTACATGTTTTTTGCTCGTCATCTGGTACCCCTTTGTTAGCAGCGCTAGTGCACTCGCCGGTTGTAAGGTCAGTGAGGCAGGGAAATACCTTGTGATATGAAACTCGCCATGGAGATATGTAGCTTGGGTTTATGTATTCACATCGAGCACCTCGGATATTTTCCGGGATTACAGTGTACTGTCCATATTTGTCAATAAAACCTAAAAAGACACCTTGGAATAAGTTGTTGCAGTGAGTTGAAGGGCTTGAAACAAATTGCCCACCTGCCGGTTGTTGGCCAAAGAAAGTGATTTCCCAAGTGCTAGCAGAAAGGCAGTGTTGGCTTGCAAATATGGTAGTTAGTGAAAGTAGGATTAAGGATGGAATGTTATGAGGTTTTTTTACTGGCTTAGAGCGTTTCTCTGAAAAAACACTGTTTGAGTTTGCAGGCTTTATATTCATTTTTCAGGTCCGTCTGAGATAAATTCTATAGATTTTCGCTAGGGGTATAGCGATTGCGGGGGCTACAGCATGACACTACTAGTTTACGCATCGTAATCTCAAGCACCTGTTGAAGTGTCGGTGTTGTGGAGCATTGTCGCAATTTACTGTGCACCATTCGCAGCGATGCCAATGACCTCAGCGAGGAACACATGCGACGGGGGATTTATCAGGTGCTGGCGCTGGAGCAGGGGCACCTGAGTGAACAGGCGCGCGAGGCGGTGGAAGCACTCAATCGCAAATTACATGTGCCGCTGGAGCGAATCGTCTGATGGCGGGGTGAGAGGTCAGTGCGACTCGTGAGAGGCGCGCACGCTTTCCTGCTTCAGGCGCTCCAGCAGCTCGGCCCGGCGTGACTCCAAATGAGCGCGCGTGGTTGGGTCCTGTACCCGATCAATCAGGGAGGACAGCGCCTCCAATGTGCGCCAACCCAATGCCCGAACGTGGGCGCTTCTATCGCTGACTTCCTTATCCATGACCTTCTCCTGTGTTGCTGGGCGAGTTCCAAGTGGCTCTGGAGCATTGGAGTGCAGTTAAGACAAAATCTTCGAGAAATGAAAGCAACTATTCCATAGAATAGTTAACTGAAAGTTAAATATGCAATGGAAGCGACTTTAGTTTTGCTTCCATGACTGAAAAAACAGAGTTCGCCGACCGTTTGCGCGCTGCCATGCTGGCAGCGGGCTACCCTGATCGTCCTGCCGTGCTGGAGCGCGAATTCAATTCCCGTTACTGGGGGCGTTCGGTGACCTTTCAGGCGGTCTCCCGCTGGCTACGTGGCCAGTCGATTCCCTCCCAGGAAAAACTGCTGGTGCTGGCCGAGTGGCTGCAGATGGAGCCCCAGGCGCTGCGGTACGGAGAGCAGGCGGTGGGCCGTATCCGGGAGAGCCGGGCACGTTGGGAGGACGCCAGTCATTACCAGGAACGGGCCACCTTCGAGGCCTTCCTGGCCCTGCCTCAGGCCGAGCGCAAGATCGTGCGCGAGGTCATTCTAGCCTTCGCCAAAGCGACCCGTACCGACACTGGCAGCAAGTGAAACATGTGTTTCAGTACGGCTGACCGAGGCCGGTTAGCCACTGCGGAATGCGTGTTTCCAGGTAATAGTCCGTTCGTCGCATGGAACCGCCAATGAAACCGACATGCCCTCCGCGAGCGTGCAGTTCCAGTTGCGTGCTGGCCGATAGCTCATCGGGTTCCGGCACGCTGTGGGGGAACACGAACGGATCGTCGTTGGCCTGGATGATCAGTGTCGGCGTGCGAATCTCGCCCAGGTAGTAACGGCTGGAGGCACGGCGGTAGTAGTCGTCGGCATCGGCATAGCCATGCAGCGGCGCGGTGAAGCGGCCGTCGAAATCCCAGAAGGTCCGCATGCCCTCCAGTGAGCCGAGGCTTTCGAGTGCGGCCAGGCGGTCGACATGGCCGTTGTGGGCGAAGCTGCGCTGCTTGTCGCGCACGTAGGCAATCAGGGCGCGCATGAAGTGCGCCTGGTAGACCTTGGAGAAGCCGCGGTCGATGCGCTCGGCGCAGTGATCCAGACGGAACGGCACGGACACCGCCACCGCGCCCCGCAACCCCGATTCCTCTCCTGTTTCGCCCAGGTACTTGAGCAGCACATTGCCGCCCAGCGAATAGCCGACCGCATGCAGTGGCGCGAGCGGGCGTTTGGCCTGCAGGTGGCGAATCACATGCAGCACATCTTCGCTGACGCCGGAGTGATAACCGCGCGGCAGCAAGTTGGGCTCGCCGGAGCAGCCGCGCCAGTTGAGGGCCACGCTGGCCCAGCCCTGTGCCTCCAGGCGTTGCTGCAGGCCGAGAATATAGTGCGAGCTGGATGAGCCGGTCAGGCCGTGCAGCAGCAGGACCAGTGGCGCCGTCGCATCGTGCGGACCGTGCCAGTCCAGGTCGAGAAAGTCGCCATCTTCCAGCCACAGGCGTTCGCGCTGGCGTTCGAGGTGTGGCGTGCGGCGACACAGCGAGCCCCACAGCGTCTGCAGGTGAGGGTTGCGCAGCAAACGGGCGGGCGAGAAGGGGCGTTGAGCGGTGGTCATGAGGCGGTCAGCAGGCATGGGTAAAAGAACGCAGCATACCCGATGGTCGTGGCAAGGGATGAGTCTCCAGCCTGCGACGATAGCCGGATGTTCTGGGTGCCGGCGGTGCTGTTACGCAGCGTTTTCCGGGCTGTCATGACGGTAGGCTGTCGGCTTTTTCACCCAGGCGGAACTGGCGGGGCGTGATGCCTTTCCAGCGACGGAAGGCGTGGATGAAGTTCGACATCTCGCCATAGCCCAGGCGCTCGGCGATCTCCTCCAGGCGGATGCCGCTGGTGCGCAGCAGTTCCTCGGCAAGGGATTGGCGCACTTCATCCAGCAACGCGCGAAAGCTGGTGCCCTGTTCATCCAGGCGGCGGCGCAAGGTGCGTTGACTCATGTGCAGTTCATCGGCGACCTGAGCCATGTCCGGCAACTGACCGGGGCGGCTGAGCAAACGGTCGCGGATCTGCCCGGCGATGCCTGAGCACACCCGGCGCCGCGCGAGCAAGGCCTGGCATTGTTCTTCGCAGTGCCGGGCCAGTTGCGGGTTGGCGCCCGGCAGCGGCTGGTCGAGCACGCTGCCGTCGAAAACGAAGCGGTTGTCCGGCTGGTTGAACAGCGGCTGCACGCCCAGCTCGGCGACATACAGGCTGATGTCATCCGGCGGTGGGCCGCGAAAGCAGGCCCGGCGTAGTGCTATCCGTGCGTTGCTCAGACCGTCGAGGCTGGCCAGCAAACCGCCGAGGTCGCGCTCCAGCACGAAGCGGCGGATATCTGCCGGTACCGCGCTGTCGTCCAGCAGCAGATGCGCTTCGGCGCCGACTTCCTCCAGGTGCATGGCGTGGAAGGTGTAGGTCAGGTCGAGATAGCGCAGGCCCAGGCTGGCGGCGCTACGCAGGGTCGGGCTACTGAGCAGGGCGAAGCTCCAGATGCCATAGGTCGTCAGTTGGTAGCGCAGACCGATGGCCAGGCCGATCCCCGGACGTTCGGTGAAGGCATTGTGCAGATTGCGCAGCAGGGCCAGTTCCTGAGCAGCGTCGATTTCCGCGCCCGGGTTGGCGACCAGGGCGAAATCCAGCCCGGTATCTGCCAGGCAACGTTCCAGGCTCAGCCCGTGGTCGAGGCCGAACTGGATGAGCAGTTGCACGCTGATGGCACTGCGACGGGTAGACGAGGCGGAAGCGGTCATGGGCTTTGGCCGAAAGTCACAATTTAATGACCGACTATGCCATAACCGCAGTGCTTGGCGAGGGCTAGGATGAAGCGTCGGGCATCGACTCTGCCCGTGATGACTGACAAGGCGGCGCCTGCCTCGATGCCGGGCGCTGCACACGGGAGATAACAATGAACAATAATTCCCGGTCGGCCGCGCCGTTGCGCGTGCTGATCATTGGCGCCGGGTTTGCCGGCATCGGCCTGGCGATCAAGCTGCGCCAGGCCGGTATCGAGGATTTTCTGATCCTCGAAAAGGCCGACGAGGTGGGGGGCTGCTGGCGCGAGAACCACTATCCGGGCGCGGCCTGCGATGTGCCCTCGCACCTGTATTCCTACTCCTTCGAGCCCAACCCGCACTGGTCGCGCAAGTTCGCGCCGCAGGCGGAGATCTTCGCTTACCTGCGCCACTGCGCGGACAAGTACGGGATCAGGCCGTTCATCCGCTTCGGCCGTGAAGTGAGCGAAGCCCGCTTCGATGCGGCCAGCGGGCAGTGGCAGGTTCGTGATGCCCAGGGCGAGACCTACCAGGCGCAGGCGCTGATCAGCGCCACTGGCCAGCTCAGTCGCCCGCAGTACCCGCGCCTGCCGGGGCTCGAGACCTTCGCCGGCCCGGCCTTCCATTCGGCGCACTGGCGCGATGACCTCGACCTGCGCGGCAAGCGGGTGGCGGTGATCGGCACCGGCGCCAGCGCGATCCAGTTCGTGCCGCAGATCGCCCCGCAGGTCGAACACCTGAGCCTGTTCCAGCGCAGCGCTGCCTACGTGCTACCCAAACCGGACCGGGCCTACGCGGATTGGGAGCGGCGCCTGAAGGCACGCTTTCCGCTGCTGCAGCGGCTCGATCGCGCCATCCAGTACGTGCACCACGAGTCGCGCCTGCTGGGCTTTGCCGTGGTGCCCGCATTGATGAAACTGATGCGCTTGCGCACGGCCTATCACCTGCGTCGCAGCATCGACGACGCCGACCTGCGCAAGCGCCTGCAACCGGGCTACCCGATGGGCTGCAAGCGCATCCTGATCAGCAATGACTACTACCCGGCCCTGCGCCGTGACAACGTCGCGGTGGTCAACACGCCGATCCGCGAGGTGGTCGCCAACGGTATCGTCACCACGGACGGCCACCTGCACGAGGTGGATGCGCTGATCTACGGCACCGGGTTCGCCGCCACCGATTTTCTCGCGCCGATGGCCATCACCGGTCTCGACGGGCGCGAACTGAACGCGGCCTGGCGTGAGGGCGCGCAGGCCTACAAGGGCATCAGTGTCAGCGGTTTTCCCAACCTGTTCATCCTCTACGGGCCGAACACCAACCTGGGCCATAACTCCATCGTCTACATGCTGGAAAGCCAGTTCCCCTACGTGATGGCCTGCCTGCAGCGGCTGCAGAGTGACGACTTGCGCTACCTCGACGTGAAGGCGCCGGTACAACAGGCCTACGACCAGCACGTGCAACAGGCGCTGCGCCATACCGTCTGGGAGAAAGGCTGCGACAGCTGGTACAAGACCGCCGCCGGGCGCAACACCAACAACTGGCCGGGGTTCACCTTCCGCTATCGCCAACAGACCCGCGCACCGGAGTTCGCCGACTATGACCTCGTCCGTTGAGCGTGAGCAGCGCCTGCTGCGTGGCCTGTTGCGCGGCACGTTGCGCTTGCTGTTCAGCGGGTTGATCCGGCCGCCGATGCCGATTGCCGGGCAACGCTTGCTGCTGCGGGCGTTGAGTGTGGCGACCCGCTTGCCGCAAGGGATTCATCGCAGCCACGCGACACTGGGCGGCGTGCCTTGTGAGTGGCAACGGCCGGCTGGGGAGAGTGGTCGGGTGCTGCTCTACCTGCATGGGGGTGCCTACCTGATCGGCTCGCCGGCCACGTACCGGGCGATCACCGCCGGCCTGGCGAAGCACTGTGATGCGGCGGTGTGTGTGCCGGACTATCGCCTGGCGCCTGAGCATCCTTATCCGGCGGCGCTGGAGGATGCGCTGTCCGTGTATGCGGCACTGCTCGATCACGGCATTGCCGCTCGCGACATCGTGCTGGTCGGCGACTCGGCGGGCGGCAATCTGCTGTTGAGTGCGGCGCTGGCCCTGCCTGCCCGTGGTCTGCCCGTACCGGCGGCGCTGGTGACGTTCTCACCCTGGACCGACATGAGTCTGACCCACATGCATCACCCCCCTGCCGGCGACCCATTGCTCACGCGAGCCTGGATCAATCAGGCGGTCGAGCTGTTCTGTCCTGCCGGCTTGGCGCCGGCATCGGCCCAGGTATCGCCAGTCAATGCCGACCTGACGGGATTGCCGCGCCTGCTGATCCAGGTAGGCGAGGACGAGTTGCTGCTCAACGACAGCCTGCGCCTGGCCGAGCGGGCCCGTGCCGCAGGCGTGGCGGTAACGCTGCAGCGCTACCCCGGCTGCTGGCATGTGTTCCAGAGCCACGCCGGGGTGCTCGACGTGGCCGACCGCGCGCTGCAAGAGGTGGCGCGCTTTATCGATCAACCCGGAGACACCCCATGCCCACTATCCTGATTACCGGCGCGGCGTCCGGCATTGGTGCCGCCAGTGCGCGGCTGTTCCACGCCCAGGGCTGGACGGTCGGCCTGTTGGATATGAACGAAGCGGCGCTGCACGACCTGGCGCAGGCGCTGGGTGGCGCCTGGCAGCGCACGCTGGACGTGACTGATGCTGCCGCCGTGCAGGCGACCATCGCGGCCTTCGCCGAGGCCAACGAGGGCCAACTGCGTCTGTTGTTCAACTGTGCGGGCATCCTGCGCTTCGGCCACTTCGAGACGATCAGCCTGGAGGAGCATGCGCGGATCATCGCGATCAACGTGCAGGGCGTGCTCAATTGCAGCTACGCCGCCTTCCCTTATCTGCGCAAGACGCCGGGGGCGCAGATTCTCAATATGGGCTCGGCCTCCGGCCTGTATGGTGTGCCACACATGGCCAGCTACTCGGCATCGAAGTTCGCCGTGCGTGGGCTGACCGAGGCGCTGGAGCTGGAGTGGCGCTCCTACGGTATTCGTGTGGCCGACCTGATGCCGCCGTTCGTGGGCACGCCGATGGTGGCCAGCCAGACCTTCACGCCGCCGATCCTCAAGCGCCTGGGCGTTAACCTGAAGGCCGAGCATATTGCCCGGGCCGCGTTCGACCAGGCACGACGCGCTGGCGTGCACCGGCCGATCAGCGCGATGTTCAAGGCCATGTACTGGTCGGCCCAGCTGTCCACGCCGGGGCTGAATCGGTTGGTGATGCGGTGGCTGAGTCGGGATTGAGAGGGAAGACGAATCGCGGACATGGGCTGGGCGTGCCCGCCCGACCACATCGGGTATGTGGTTCCACACCAGGGGGGCTGTTGGCTTTTCGATATGGATGGCCGGATCGAGGCAGTTGTGGACACCGGAATTGGTGGGCTAAAGCCCACCCTACAAAAGCCGGGCCATGCGTAGGGTGGGCTTCAGCCCACCAACCGGTGCGTATGAAAGGCAGAGTCGAACGTCCGCCATTGCCTCAAAGAGACGCTGGATTGGGACTATATGCCATTACGACTCAATGAGTTAAAGCGGACCGTCGACGGCCTCTAGGGTCACGGCACGAATCCAATGTCGGTCGAACGGCTTCTCGTGGGATGGGGCGGGCAGGTAGGTCGCGCTGCACCGGCAAACCAGGCGGGGCTTCAACGAACTCCGCTCGGTGGTTACGGCGCCTATCCCGCGTTGAGCGACGGGGCCGGGTCGTGTGCCCCATAACCCACCCTACGGATTGCATCTTCTCTTTGCTCAATCCTTGGCCAGCCGATGCCACAGGGCGTAGTACACCTGGCCGGCCTTCTGTTCGCGGTGCAGGCGCCAGGTGCTGGGCAGGGTCAGGGTCGATGGCGCGGCCTCGCTTTCGGTGTAGACCCAGGCATCACTGGCCAACCAACCCTTGTCTTCGAGCAGCGCGCAGGCCGGCTCCAGCAGGTCCTTGCCGAAGGGCGGATCGAGGAACACCAGGTCGAACGGCGTGGCCGCCTGGCCCTCCAGGTGACGCAGGGCGTCGACCTGCAATAGCTGGCCGTTTTCGCACTTCAGGGTGGTGAGGATCTGCCGCAGGCTGCTGATGGCGGCCGGGTTGCTGTCCAGGGCCAGGGCGCTGCTGGCGCCCCGTGACAGGGCCTCCAGGTACAGCGCACCGCTACCGGTGAAGCAGTCGAGCACGCGCGCGCCCAGCACGTGGGGCGCCAGCCAGTTGAATAGGGTTTCGCGTACGCGGTTGGGCGTCGGGCGCAGGCCGTGGGCCATCGGGAACGTGAACTGGCGGCTGCGCCATTCGCCGGCAATGATGCGCAACTGGCCGCTGCCATTGTGTTCGGGTTTGGCTGAGGGCTTGCGCATCAATGCTCCGGTACGCCGGTGGGTTGTTCGGCGGGTTTGTCGGTGGGTGGCGGCAGCTCTTTCTGCTCCACGGTCGGGCCGGCGGTGACGATGACCAGCGCATCAGGCGACAGGTGCTTGCTCATCGCGGCTTTGACCTGCTCGACGTCGAGGGCCTGGACCTGCGCCATGAAGTCTTCCAGGTAGGTCAGCGGCAGGTCATAGAAACCCATGGAGCCGAGCTGGCCGACGATATCGGCATTGCTCGCGGTGGACAGCGGGAAGCTGCCGGCGGTCTCGCGCTTGGCGTCGTCCAGTTCCTTTTGGGTCGGGCCGCTGGCCAGGTAGTCGCGCAGGATATCCTGCACCAGCTTGAGCGTGCCTTCACTGAGCTCGGCACGGGTCTGCAGGTTGATCATGAATGGCCCGCGCGCCTGCATGGCGCTGAATGCCGAATACACGCCGTAGGTCAGCCCGCGCTTCTCGCGCACTTCGCTCATCAGCCGGGTGCCGAAACCGCCACCACCGAGGATCTGGTTGCCCAGATACAGCGCGGCGTAGTCCGGGTCACGGCGGTCGATGCCGAGCTGGGCGAGCATCAGGTGAGTCTGCTTGGACGGGAACTCGATGTGGCTGGGGCCGGGTTTGGGCGTTTCCGGCTGGGCGGTCTTGGCCAGCGCCGGGCCTTTGGGCAGCGCGGCGGAAACTTCGGCGGCCATGGCCTCGGCCTCGGCACGCGACAGGTCGCCGACCACGGCGATCACCACGTTGCCAGCGGCATAGGCTTTCTGGTGGAAGGCCTGCAGCTGGGCGATGCTGATCGGCACGATGCTTTTCTCGTCGCCTTCACTCGGGTGCGCGTAGGGGTGGTTGCCGTACAGGCGCTCAAACAGTTGCAGGCCGGCGAGCTTGCCCGGGTTCTGCTTCTGGTATTCGAAGCCGGCCAGCAGCTGGTTCTTGATCCGCGCCAGCGAGTCGGCGGGGAAGGTCGGTTGGCCGATCACCTGCTCGAACAGCTTGAGCGCCGGCGCGCGCTGCTCCGTGGCGCTGAGGCTGCGCAGGCTGGCCACCGCCATGTCGCGGTAGGAACCGTTGCTGAATTCGGCACCGAGGCCCTCGAAACCTTCGGCGATGGCGGTGACATCCTTGCCGGGTACGCCTTCGTTGAGCATGGCATTGGTCAATGCGGCCAGGCCGGGTACGCCGTCATCCTGGCTGCTGCCGGCGGCGAAGGTCAGGCGCAGGTCGAACATCGGCAACTGACGGGCCTCGACGAACAGCACCTTGGCGCCTTCGGCGGTCTGCCAGGTCTGGATGTCCAGTTGGCGCCGGCTCGGCGCCTGGTTGCCCAGGGCTGCGAGGGATTCCAGTTGCGCGTGCTTGGCTTCGTTCTGTGCGGCAGTGGCGACCGGCTCGGCAGGCGCCGGCGCCTCGGCGGTGCGGGTGGCAATGAAGGTCAGCAGGCCGATCAGCAGGAGCAGGGCCAGGCCCAGCAGGCTGTAGCGCAGGCCGTTACGTTCACTCATGAGCGGTCTCCTCGGGCAGGACGTGGGCGACGCTCAGGCGCGTGCGGGTGAAATAGGTCTGGGCGGCTTTCTGGATGTCGGCGGGGGTCACGGCTTCCAGGGCGGTAAGCTCTTCGTCCATCAGCTTCCAGGACAGGCCGACACTTTCCAACTGGCCGATGGTGCTGGCCTGGCTGGTGATCGAATCCCGCTCGTAGACCAGCCCGGCGATCACCTGGGCACGCACGCGCTGGACTTCCTCGGCGCTCGGCGGGTTCTTTTTCAGGTCGTCGAGTTGGCGCCACAGCCCGGCTTCGACCTGTTCCAGGGTCTTGCCTTTCTGCACGTTGGGCACGGCGCTGAGCAGGAACAGGCTGTCGCCGCGCTTGAACGCGTCGTAGCTGGCGGAGGCGCCGGAGACCAGTTCCTCGCCACGCTCCAGGCGCGAAGGCAGGCGGGCGCTGTAGCCGCCGTCGAGCAGGGCGGAAATCAGGCGCAGGGCGTGGACGTCGCGCGGGTCCTTGGCGGTGGCCAGGCTCGGGACGTTGAAGCCATACAGCAGGCTCGGCAATTGCGTGCGTACATACAGGGTGATCTGCCGTTCGCCCGGCTCGGCCAGCTCCAGCGGTTGCTTGGCGGGCGGCACGTCGCGACGCGGAATGGCGCCGAAGTAATGCTGGGCCAGGCCCTTGACCTCATCGACGGTGACATCGCCGACCACCACCAGGGTGGCGTTGTTCGGGGCGTACCAGGACTCGTACCAGTGGCGCAGTTCCTCGACCTTCATGCGGTCGAGGTCGGCCATCCAGCCGATGGTCGGTGTGTGGTAGCCGCTGGCCGGGTAGGCCATGGCCTTGAAGCGCTCGTAGGCCAGCGAGTTGGGCCGGTCTTCGGTGCGCAGGCGGCGTTCTTCCTTGATCACCTCGATCTCGCGGGCGAATTCGTCGGGCGGCAGGCGCAGGCTGGCCAGGCGATCGGCTTCCAGTTCGAAGGCCACCGCCAGGCGGTCGCGGGACAGCACCTGGTAATAGGCGGTGTAGTCGTCGCTGGTGAAGGCGTTCTCTTCGGCGCCGAGGTCGCGCAGGATGATCGATGCCTCGCCCGGGCCGAGCTTGGCGCTGCCCTTGAACATCATGTGTTCGAGGGCGTGGGACAGGCCGGTCTGGCCGGGCGTCTCGTAGCTCGAGCCGACCTTGTACCAGAGCTGCGAGACCACCACCGGGGCACGATGATCCTCGCGGACCACGACCTTGAGGCCGTTATCGAGGCTGAATTCGTGGGTGGCTTGTGGTTCGGCGGCCTGGGAGGCCAGTGGCGTGAGCAACAGCGTAAACAGCAGGCCGGCGCAGCGGCGGGCGAGTCGATTCATTGATTCGGGACCTGTCGGACTGCCCGGACGGTCGTACCGCCGGCGGGCGAAGAGGTGCTAGGATACCCCATCCTTTTCCGGGGCGGCGCGACGGCCTGATCGGCTCTGCCGCGCCGCTCCCCTGAGATGCAATCGACCCATGTTTGGTTCCGAAGACGACAAGAAATCGTCAGCCCCGGCTGACAAGGCGCCGGCTGCTGGCGCAGAGAAGAAATCGCTGTTCGGCTGGCTGCGCAAGAAACCCCAGGATGAGCCCCGTCCGGCAACGGCCGAGCCGCCACCTGCTGCGCCTGTAGCGACCGAGCCGGCTGTCGAGGCATCGGTTGCCGCACCGGTTGAAACGGCGCCTGCTGCTTCTCCCGCCGAGCCTGTGGCGCCAGTCGAACCCGTGATCACGCCGGCGTCGACGCTTCCTGCCGAGACGCCTGCGGTTGTCACCGCAGTGGCGGAGCCGGCTCCGGCCGAGCCTGCGCCAGTCGTTGTAGCCGTCGAACCGCAGCCTGCTGTGCTTGAGGTTGCCCCGGTTGCCGAGCCCGTGCCGGCTGCCGTGGCGCCAGTCGAAGCCGAAAAGCCCGCCGTGTATTCCCGCTTCCGCATCAACGCCGGCAGCGAAGTGCCGCATGCCGTGCATGAGGTTGCGCCTGTCATCGAGCCGGTTGTCGTGGCGGCGCCGGCTCCTGAGCCGGTGGTCGAAGCGCTGGTCGAGCAGAACAAGCCCGGCGATAACAAGGGCGGCTGGTTCGCCCGCCTCAAGCAGGGGCTGTCGAAAACCAGCGCCAGCCTGGGTGAGGGCATGGCTAGCCTGTTCCTCGGCAAGAAGGTCATCGACGATGACCTGCTCGACGAGCTGGAAACCCGCCTGCTGATGGCTGATGTTGGCGTCGAGGCAACCACCGCCATCATCGGCAACCTGACCAAACGTGTGGCGCGCAAGGAGCTGGCCGATAGCGGCGCCCTGTACAAGGCGCTGCAGGATGAGCTGGCCGGGCTGCTCAAGCCGGTCGAGCAGCCGCTGGCGGTCGATACGGCCAAGCAGCCCTACGTGATCCTGGTGGTCGGAGTGAACGGTGTCGGCAAGACCACCACCATCGGCAAGCTGGCGAAGAAGCTGCAGGGCGAGGGCAAGAAGGTCATGCTCGCCGCTGGCGACACCTTCCGCGCCGCCGCCGTCGAGCAGTTGCAGGTCTGGGGTGAGCGCAACAACATCGCGGTCATCGCCCAGCACACCGGCGCTGATTCGGCCTCGGTGATCTTCGACTCGGTACAGGCCGCCAAGGCCCGTGGCATCGATGTGCTGATCGCCGACACCGCCGGACGCCTGCACACCAAAGACAACCTGATGGAAGAGTTGAAGAAGGTGCGCCGGGTGATCGGCAAGCTCGACGACACCGCGCCGCACGAAGTGCTGCTGGTGCTCGACGCCGGTACCGGGCAGAACGCCATCAACCAGACCAAGCAGTTCAACCAGGCCGTGGCGTTGACCGGCCTGGCGCTGACCAAGCTGGACGGCACGGCCAAGGGCGGCGTGATCTTTGCCCTGGCCAAGCAGTTCGGTTTGCCGATTCGCTACATTGGTGTTGGCGAAGGCATCGACGATCTGCGCACCTTCGTCGCAGAGGATTTTGTCCAGGCCCTCTTTTCCGAGAGAGATGAACCCGTGAGAGACAAGGCATGATTCGATTCGAGCAGGTCGGCAAGCGGTATCCCAATGGCCATGTCGGGTTGCACGAACTGAGTTTCCGCGTGCGTCGCGGCGAGTTCCTCTTCGTCACCGGCCACTCCGGCGCCGGCAAGAGCACCCTGTTGCGCCTGCTGTTGGCAATGGAACGGCCGACCACCGGCAAGCTGCTGCTGGCCGGGCAGGACCTGTCGAGCATCACCAACGCGCAGATCCCGTTCCTGCGTCGGCAGATCGGCGTGGTGTTCCAGAATCACCAACTGCTGTTCGACCGCAGCGTGTTCAACAACGTCGCCCTGCCATTGCAGATACTGGGCCTGTCCAAGGAAGAGATCGCCAAGCGCGTCAACTCGGCGCTGGAGCGGGTTTCCCTGACGGACAAGGCCGAGCAGTTCCCGGCGGACCTGTCCACCGGCCAGCAACAGCGCGTCGGCATTGCCCGCGCCGTGGTGCATCGTCCGGCCCTGCTGCTGGCGGATGAGCCCACCGGTAACCTCGACCCGCGCCTGGCCGCTGAAATCATGGGCGTGTTCGAGGACATCAACCGCCTGGGCACCACTGTGCTGATCGCCAGTCACGACCTGGCGCTGATCGCCCGCATGCGCCACCGCATGCTGACCCTGCAACGTGGCCGTCTGATCGGTGACGGGGAGGCCAGCTGATGAGCGAGACGCAACGCAACACCAAGGCCGCCGAGCGGGTCGGCGCGGTCCAGAGCAAGGCCGACAAGCCGATCAATGACGGGCCTGATTTCAACACCCTGCTGCGCGCCTGGCTGGAAAACCACCGTGCCAGCCTGGTCGACAGCCTGCGCCGACTGGCCAAGCAACCAATCGGCAGCTTCTTTACCTGCCTGGTGATGGCCATTGCCCTGTCGCTGCCCATGGGGCTGTCGCTGCTGCTGAGCAACGTCGAGCGCCTGGGCGGCTCCTGGCAGCGTGCGGCGCAGATCTCCCTGTACCTGAAACTCGATACCAGTGAAGCGGCCGGACAGAAGCTGCGCGACGAAATCGCCGGCATGCCGGACGTGGCCGAGGCCGACTGGATCAGCCGTGAACAAGCGCTGGCCGAGTTCCAGCAGCAGTCGGGTATCGGCGAAGCCCTGCGCGACCTGCCGGACAACCCGCTGCCTGGCGTGGTGGTGGTGACGCCGAACGAAGTCGACAAGCCAGCCCTGGAGGCGCTGCGCCTGCGCCTGGCCGAATTGCCCGGTGTGCAGCAGGCGCAGCTCGACCTGCTGTGGGTCGAGCGACTGTCGGCGATCCTCAAGCTGGGCGAGCATTTCGTCTTCGGCTTGACCTTGCTGCTGGTACTGGCCTTGCTGCTGGTGATCGGCAACACCATTCGCCTGCACATCGAGAACCGCCGTACCGAGATCGAAGTGATCAAGCTGGTAGGCGGTACCGATGGCTACGTGCGCCGGCCTTTCCTTTATATGGGTGCGCTGTATGGTGTGGGTGCCGGCGTGCTGGCCTGGGGCGTACTGGCCTTTGGCCTGGATTGGCTCAATGGCGCGGTGGTGCGCCTGGCCGGCCTCTACGGCAGCGATTTCGCGCTGACC
Organism: Pseudomonas sp. Marseille-Q8238; assembly: GCF_965111915.1. Taxonomy (NCBI): domain Bacteria; kingdom Pseudomonadati; phylum Pseudomonadota; class Gammaproteobacteria; order Pseudomonadales; family Pseudomonadaceae; genus Pseudomonas; species Pseudomonas sp. Marseille-Q8238. The sequence continues at coordinate 385,521 of NZ_CBCOPI010000001.1, forward strand.
GGCGTGCCGGTAGACGATGGTCTGTCATTGCTGCTCGGCGCCGTGTTATTGGGCTATATTGGCGCCTGGCTAGCGGTGGCGCGTCATTTGAGTGAACTCGCGCCAAGATAGTAAGTTGTTGATTTATATGAATATTGTTGGCTGTTTGCGAACTTTTACCGGCGCTTGCAGTCATAGGTCGCAGTGCTAAACTGCACCCCGTTTCGAATGTTGGAGGTTCTTCAATGACCACGTCTCTGCAACCTGTGCATGCTCTGGTTCCCGGTGCGAACCTGGAGGCCTACGTGCATGCGGTGAACAGCATTCCCCTGCTGACGCCCGAGCAGGAGCGCGAACTGGCCGCCAACCTCTTCTACCAGCAGGATCTAGAGGCTGCTCGGCAAATGGTGCTCGCGCACCTGCGCTTCGTTGTGCATATCGCCCGTAGTTACTCGGGCTACGGCCTGCCCCAGGCTGACCTGATCCAGGAAGGCAACGTCGGCCTGATGAAGGCCGTCAAACGCTTCAACCCGGAAATGGGTGTGCGTCTGGTGTCGTTTGCCGTGCACTGGATCAAGGCGGAAATTCACGAGTTCATCCTGCGCAACTGGCGCATTGTCAAAGTCGCCACCACCAAGGCGCAGCGCAAGCTGTTCTTCAACCTGCGCAGCCAGAAGAAGCGTCTGGCCTGGTTGAGCAACGACGAAGTCCATGCCGTGGCCGAAAGCCTGGGCGTGGAGCCGCGTGAAGTGCGCGAGATGGAGAGCCGCCTGTCCGGCCAGGACATGGCGTTCGATCCGGCCTCGGAAGATGACGACGAAAGCGCTTTCAAGTCGCCGGCCAACTACCTGGAAGATCACCGCTACGACCCGGCCATGCAGCTCGAGGATGCCGACTGGAGCGACAGTTCCAACGCCAACCTGCACGAAGCGCTGGAAGGCCTCGACGCGCGTAGCCGCGATATCCTCTACCAGCGCTGGCTGGCCGAGGAAAAGGCCACCCTGCATGACCTGGCGGCCAAGTACAACGTCTCCGCCGAGCGCATCCGCCAACTGGAGAAGAACGCCATGAACAAGCTCAAGGGCTCGATCGCGGCGTAATTCTCGGCAGGCAGCCAAAAGCCGCACCCAGGTGCGGCTTTTTTGTGGCTGTGATTTGGATGAGGGCCTGATTCCAAAACATCGCCAGCAGCAATAGGGCTGGTGAGGTTTCTCTCTAACTCATTGAGCATGATGGCGATGCCCTCAAGGCCTGGCCCCTCGGATGGGCCACTTTGAGGCTGTTGCGGGCAATCGACCTGTGCGTTTCATCGCGTGCTGATTGGTGGGCTAAAGCCCCCACCCTGCTCGGGATTCAGGCGCTGTAGGAAGGGCCGGAGGTGCTCCGCTGAAGTCCTCCAGCGTAGGGTGGGCTTTAGCCCACCCGTTGCGGTTCCTGTAACTGCCTCCAGACTCAAGGCCGAACCGTTTGCCGGGAGCTAGTCCAGACGGGATTTCTGCAGTTGATTGAGGTAGTGGCTGCCGCCGAGCTGGTTCATCTGCTGGCTGATCCAGCTGGCGCGGCGGCTGACGTAGGGGCCGGGTTTGGCCGGGTTCCAGGCGCGGGGGTTGGGCAGCACGGCGGCCAGCAAGCTGGCCTGCTGGCGCGAGAGATAAGGTGCGCCGACGCCGAAGTGCTTGCGTGCCGCGGCTTCGGCACCGAATACACCATCGCCCCATTCCACGCTGTTGAGATAGACCTCGAGGATGCGTTCCTTCGACCAGAACAGTTCGATCAGGGCGGTGAACCAGGCTTCCAGGCCTTTGCGCGGCCAGCTGCGTCCAGACCAGAGGAACAGGTTCTTCGCCACCTGCTGGCTGATGGTACTGGCGCCGCGCAAGTTGCCGCCCTGCTCGTTGTGCGCCAGTGCCTGTTGGATGGCGCCGATATCGAAGCCCCAGTGCTCGGCGAATTTCTGGTCCTCGCCGGCGATCACCGCGATCTTCAGGTTGTCGGGCAGCTCGCGCCACGGGCGCCAGGTGCGTTGCAGGGCGATGGGTTCGCCGTCGATCCACGACTCGACCTTGCGCTCGACCATCAACGCCGTGCCCGGTGGATTGATCCAGCGCAGCGCCAACACCAGCAGGGCTGAGCCGATGGCGAACCAGAACAGCAATTTGAACAGGCGGCGGAACAGGGTGCGCAGCATGGATGCCTTGGCCGAAAGGGGCGAGCGGGCCATTATAGCTGCCATGTTCCATCTGTCCCGGGGTGATCGTGTTGCGAATCTTTCTGCTGCTGGCTGCATTTTTCGGTTTTACCGGTGTGGCGCTGGGGGCTTTCGCCGCCCATGGCCTCAAGGCGCGGCTGAGTGTCGAGCATCTGGCGGTGTTCCAGACCGGCGTGCATTACCAGATGGTTCACGCCCTGGCGCTGGTCGGTGTCGCGCTGCTGGTGCCTCACCTGTCGGGGCGCCTGCTGAGCGCTGCCGGTGGCCTGTTTACCCTGGGCATCCTGCTGTTCTCCGGCAGCCTGTATGCGCTGACGCTCACTGGCCTGGGCAAGCTCGGCATCATCACCCCGATCGGCGGCGTGGCGTTTCTCGCCGGCTGGCTGTGCCTGGGGCTGACAGCCTGGCGTGCTGGCCAGGCTTGAGGACGAATGGTGTCCTTTGGCCTTGGTCGCTTTGGCTGATCGGGGCTAGAATGCCGACCCCTTTATGTTCTGACTGCCCCCGGCCATGCATATCCAGTTGAACGGCGAACCCTGTGAACTGCCCGACGGCGCGACCGTTGCGGACCTGCTCGAGCGCTTGCAGTTGACCGGACGGCGTGTGGCAGTCGAACACAACCTGGACATCGTGCCGCGCAGCCAGCATGGCGCGACCGTTCTGCACGACGGCGACCACCTGGAAGTCGTCCACGCCATCGGCGGCGGCTAGACCGCCTGCGAGGAGTAGCCATGAGCGCCATTATCGACAAGCCATTCACCCTGGCTGGCCGCACCTATGCGTCACGCCTGCTGGTCGGCACCGGCAAGTACAAGGACCTTGAGGAAACCCGTCAGGCCATCGAGGCGTCGGGCGCCGAGATCGTCACGGTGGCCGTGCGCCGTACCAATATCGGCCAGAATCCGGGCGAGCCGAACCTGCTCGACGTGATCTCGCCGGAGCGCTACACCATCCTGCCGAACACCGCTGGTTGCTACGATGCGGCCGACGCGGTGCGCACCTGCCGCCTGGCCCGCGAGCTGCTCGACGGCCACAAGCTGGTCAAGCTGGAAGTGCTGGCCGACCAGAAGACCCTGTTCCCCAACGTCATCGAAACCCTCAAGGCCGCTGAAGTGCTGGTCAAGGACGGCTTCGACGTGATGGTCTACACCAGCGACGACCCGATCATCGCCCGCCAACTGGCCGAGATGGGCTGCATCGCGGTGATGCCGCTGGCCGGCCTGATCGGCACCGGGCTGGGCATCTGCAACCCGTACAACCTGCGCATCATCCTCGAGGAAGCGACGGTCCCGGTGCTGGTCGATGCCGGCGTGGGCACGGCCTCCGATGCCACCATTGCCATGGAACTGGGCTGCGAGGCGGTGCTGATGAACAGCGCCATCGCCCATGCGCAGCATCCGGTGCTGATGGGCGAGGCGATGAAGCACGCGATCATCGCCGGGCGCATGGCCTACCTGGCCGGACGCATGCCGAAGAAGCTCTACGCCAGCGCCTCGTCGCCGCTGGATGGCCTGATCAAGTAAAGAGAATCCGATGAGTGAGATAGTCGAGTCGGCAGAAGAAGCCGCCGCCGAGCGCCCACTGCGTGGCATCAAGAGTTTCGTCATGCGCTCCGGGCGCATGACCGAAGGTCAGCAGCGTGGCCTCGACAATGGCTGGCCGAAATTCGGCCTGCAGCTGGAAGATGGCCTGCGTGATTTCGACCAGGTATTCGGCCGCAGTGCGCCGCGTACCTTCGAGATCGGCTTCGGCATGGGCCACTCCACGCTGGAGATGGCCGCCGCCGCGCCGGAGCAGGATTTCATCGGCGTGGAAGTACACAAGCCGGGCGTTGGCGCCCTGCTCAACGGCGTGCTGACGCAAGAGCTGAGCAACCTGCGGGTGTACAGCTGCGATGCCCTGGAAGTGCTGCGCGACTGCGTTGCCGATGCCAGCCTCGATCGTCTGCTACTGTTCTTTCCCGACCCCTGGCACAAGGCGCGTCATCATAAGCGCCGCATCGTGCAACCTGCTTTCGCTGAGCTGGTCCGCAGCAAGCTGAAGATTGGCGGCATCCTGCACATGGCGACCGACTGGGAGGCCTATGCCGAACACATGCTCGACGTCATGAATGCCGCACCCGGTTACCAGAACCTGGCCGGCGATGGGCGTTACGTGGAGCGCCCGACAGAGCGTCCGGTGACCAAGTTCGAGCGCCGTGGCGAGCGACTCGGCCATGGTGTCTGGGATCTCAAGTTCCAACGCGTCGACTGATTCAACGCCCCCAGGGAGCGGGGGCGAAAAATTGACCGGGACCACCCGGCACCCGCCACGGAAGGCTGCACACCTCACCCATAGCAGTCTGTACACCCAGCCACCCAGGTTGGCGTAAAAGAACAGCAGCGCATTGGATGCGCTGCGAGGAGAACGCTGTGTTGAGAGTTTTTACAATCCTGCTGCTGGCGGTTACCGTGCTGCCGGCTCATGCGCGTGTCGATGCTGCCCAGGCGGCACGTCTCGGGCAAGACCTCATGCCGTTGGGGGGGGAGCGGGCCGGCAATGCCGCTGGCACCATCCCGAGCTGGGAAGGTGGCCTGGATACGCCACCGGCGAACTATCAACCCGGCATGCACCACCCCGATCCCTATGCCGCGGATGCCGAGCTGTATCGCGTCAACAACGCGAACCAGGCCCAGTACAAGGCGCTGCTGACCCCGGGGCTGCAGAAGTTGCTGGCTGATCATCCCGACTATTACCTGCGTGTGCTGCCAACCCGACGCAGCGCTGCATCGCCGCAGCGCATCTACGACGCCACCCGCTACAACGTCAGCAATGCCACGCTGATTTCGGGCGGTAATGGCGTGGAAGGCGTGGCGGCAGGGATCCCCTTCCCGATGCCGCAGGATGGCGTCGAGGCCATCTGGAACCACATCATGCGTTACCGGGGCGACCAACTGCGCATGGTCACCAACCAGGCCGCGGTGCTCAGTGGTGGCGGCTATACCCTGCTCAAGCAGGAACGCGACATCCTCTTCGTCTACGGGCGCGAAGGCATGACCCCTGGCGAGCTGGACAACACCCTGTTCTTCTACAAGTACCAGATCGTCGCGCCGAGCAAGCTGGCCGGTTCCGCGCTGGTGGTGCAGGAGACCCTCGACCAGGTGCTGGCAATCCGCAAGGCCTGGCGCTTCAACCGGGGTGAACGCCGTGTGCGTCGCTTGCCCATGCTCGCCTACGACGCCCAGCAGCCCGATACCAACGGCATGGCCACCGCCGATGTGGTCGACGCCTACAACGGCGCGCCGGATCGCTACGAGTGGGCGCTCAAGGGCAAGCAGGAAATGCTCGTGCCGTACAACAGCTACGCCGTGCACCAGAAGGGCATTCCCTACGAGAAGATCCTGCACAAGACCAGCGTCAATCCTGAGCTGCTGCGCTATGAGCTGCACCGGGTCTGGGTGGTCGAGGCCACCTTGCGCACGGGGTTCAGCCATCCCTACGGCAAGCGCCGCTTCTACCTCGACGAGGACAGCTGGCAGATCCTGGCTGTGGACCTCTACAACCAGGATGGTGAGCTGATAGGCCTGCAGGAGGCCCACCCGATCAGCTATTACGACGTGCCGTCGTTCGCCAGCACCCTGGAAACCATCTATGACTTCAAGGGCAAGCGTTACTTCGTCGATGGCCTCGACAACAACGAGCCGATGTACAACTTCAAGGTCACGTTGAAACGGGGCGACTTTACGGCCGCCTCCCTGCGCCGAGGCGGAATCTGATCTGACAAAAAAGCCCGCGATTGCGGGCTTTTTTGTGGGGGCTCCGTAGAGCGCCTTCAGTATGGTTTGGTCCCCCGTCGTCTCCACGGCGGCCACTCTTCTGGGCGGTTACAACCCCGTCAGCAACTGGCGGTAATCGGTCACGGCGGCGAACTCTTCGGTGTCCTTGAGCGGTCCGCGGCTGTCCGGCTGGACGATACCGAGCAGGTGGGCGACGCCGAACTGGCGGGCGCTGCGCAGGATCGGCAGGCTGTCGTCGATGAACAGGCTGCGCGTCGCTTCGAAAGAAATCGCCTGGTGCAGGGCAGACCAGAAGCGCTGGTCCTCCTTGGGGAAGCCGTAGTCATGGGAGCTGATCAACTGGTCGAAGTACGGTGCCAGTTCGACGCGCTCCATCTTCAGCGACAGCGAGTCGCGGTGCGCGTTGGTGATCAGCACCACGCGCTTGCCGGCCCCACGCAAGGCTCCGAGGAAGGTGTCGGCGTCCGGGCGCAGGGCGATCAGGTGGGCCACTTCGCGTTTCAGTTCGCGCACCGACAGGTTCAGTTCGCGGCTCCAGAAGTCGGTGCAGTACCAGTTCAACTGGCCGGCATGCTGCTGGAACAGCGGCAGCAGTGTGGCATCGGCCAGCTCACGGCTGACGCCATGCAGCTCGGCATAGCGCTGCGGCAGATGATGCAGCCAGAAGTGGTTGTCGAAGTGCAGGTCCAGCAGGGTGCCGTCCATGTCCAGCAGAACGGTGTCGATGTCGGTCCAGGGCAGCAGGGGCATGGCAGAATTCTTGCGCAAGAGGGTCAGGAGTGTAAGCGGATGCGATATCCGACAGGGACAATCGGAATAGCCAAGGTATGATACGCGTTCGTTTCAAGGAGTGAGCCCATGCGTGAGAAACCTGTCGTCCTGGCCCGTGAGATCGTCGCGAGCAGCCGCCTGTTCCGTGTCGAGGAACTGCAGCTGCGCTTCGCCAATGGCGCCGAGCGCACCTACGAGCGACTGGTCGGCAAGGGCTCCGGCTATGGCGCGGTGATGGTGGTGGCGCTGCTCGACGCCGAGCACGCGGTGCTGGTCGAGGAATACTGCGGCGGCACCGGCGAGTACGAACTGTCACTGCCCAAGGGCCTGATCGAGCCGGGCGAGGACGTGCTGGATGCAGCCAACCGCGAGCTCAAGGAAGAGGCCGGGTTTGGTGCGCACAAGCTTGAGCTGCTGGCCGAGCTTAGCCTGTCGCCGGGCTACATGAGCCAGAAGATCCAGGTGGTGCTGGCCCGCGATCTCTATGAAGAGCGCCTGCCGGGCGACGAGCCCGAGCCGCTGCGGGTCGACAAGGTCAACCTGCACGAGATCAGCAACCTGCTGCAGAACCCGCAATTCACCGAAGGCCGTGCGCTGGCCGCGCTGTATCTGGTGCGTGATCTGCTGACCCAGCGCGGCGAGTTCCCGCGATGAGCCAGGCCTACCTGCCCGCCGTGATCGACCTGGTGCAACGCGCCGGGCACGCCATCCTGCCGCACTGGCGGGCCGATGTGGCGGTGAGCCAGAAGGCCGACGATTCCCCGGTAACCGCCGCCGACCTTGCCGCCCATGCCGTGCTGGCCGCCGGCCTGTGCGAATTGGCGCCGGATGTGCCGGTGTTGTCCGAGGAAGACTGCGACATTGCCCTGAGCGAGCGGGCGAGCTGGCAGCGTTGGTGGCTGGTCGACCCGCTCGACGGCACCAAGGAGTTCATCGCCGGCAGCGAGGAGTTCACCGTCAATGTCGCGCTGATCGAGAACGGTCGCGTGCTGTTCGGCGTGGTTGGTATCCCGGCCACCGGCCGTTGCTATTACGGCGGTGCGGGCCTGGGTGCCTTCTACCGTGATGCAGAGGGCGAGCCTCAGGCCATCCAGGTGCGCACTGCGCCGGCCGAGGCCTTCACCCTGGTGGCGAGCAAGCGGCATTCCAGCCCGGCGCAGGAGCGCCTGCTGGCGGATCTGCGTGCGCGCTTTGGCGAGTTGCAACTGGCCAATATCGGCAGCTCGCTGAAATTCTGCCTGCTCGCCGAAGGTCGGGCCGACTGCTACCCGCGCCTGGCGCCGACCTCGCAGTGGGACACCGCCGCCGCGCAAGGCGTGCTGGAAGGCGCGGGTGGCGAAGTGCTCGACCTGCGCGGCAGCGTGCTCGATTACAGCGCGCGCGAGTCCTACCTCAACCCGTCCTTCCTTGCCTTGCCGCAGGCGGCCGCGTGGCGTGCCGAGCTGATCCGCCTGGCGCAGGCGCTGGCCTGACATGGACGCCGACAGCCGCTACCTGCAGCAACTGCTGCACCATGACATTCCACTGACCCAGGCCCTCGGTCTCGGCGTACGCAGTTGGCAGGGCGGCGAACTGCGCCTGGAGCTGCCGCTGGCAGCCAACCTCAACCACGCGAGCAGCATGTTCGGCGGCAGCCTGTACTGCGGCGCGGTCCTGGCGGGTTGGGGCTGGCTGCTCCTGAGCCTGCGCGAGGCTGGGGTGACGGACGGGCATATCGTCATCCAGCAGGGGCAGATCGACTACCTGCAACCGGTCGTCAGCGACGCCGTCGCCCTGTGCGCCGCGCCTGCCGCTGCACAGTGGGAGCGCTTTCTCGCCGTGTACCGCCGGCGCGGCGTGGCGCGTATCAGCCTCGATACCCGCATCCTCGGCGCCGATGACAGTGAGGCGGTGCGGTTCAGCGGGCAGTATGTCCTGCAGCGCTGAGCGCCTGCTTACACGCTCCTGACGGTCGGCCATATTGCGTTAGAGCGAAGGGCTGGTGCGTATCGATAGGGATGGTCGGATCGAAGCCGTTGCGGGCAATCGACCTTTGCGTTTTATGACGCGTCGATTGGTGGGCTGAAGCCCACCCTACGCAAAGGGTATGGCTCTTTAGGGTGGGCCGGGTGGCGCTTCGCTTCAGCTCTGTAGGGTGGGCTTCAGCCCACCAGTTCCAGTGCCCGCAATTACCTCGACGTCACACCAGCAAGTCTTCGTAGAACGCTCCGTACGGCTTGCTCGGGTGGGCCAGCTGGATTTCCAGAATCCACAGGCCGGGGTTCGGCTGGTCGGCGAAATCGCCCAGGTCGCCGGCGCGGTAGATGGCGTGGGGGAAGTCGCTGACGCGGTGGCCCTTGATGTCCAGGTTCAGTACCCAGCCCATTTCCTCGGCTTGTGCACGCGCGTAGTCGTAGAGGGCCTGGCCGCTGACGCCGCTGTCTTTCCACAGGGCATTGACCTTGTCGAACAGGGTTTTCGCGGCAGCGGCGCAGGCCTGCATGTCTGCGTCACTGCCGGTGGTGAAGGTGGCGCCGGCATCGCCTTCGTGGCCATCCCACACGGCGCCCATGTCGATGAAGTAGATGTCGTCCTCGCCCAGCACCGGGTCGCCCTCGGAGCGCTGCTTGAAGGTCTTCAGGGTATTGGCGCCGAAGCGGATCAGCACGGGGTGCCAGATACGCTGCATACCGAGATCGGCCAGCACCTGCTTGGCGATGGCCGTGGCCTCGGACTCATGCAGGCCGGGTTTGATCTGCGCCGCGATCTGCTCGATGGCCTGCCAGGTCATCTGCTGGGCATGCTTCATCGACGCCAGGTTGTAATGCTGGCCGACGGCCTCTTTTGGTGATGCAGCGGTCACGGCTGACTCCTTCGTTCTGGGGCCCTTGGCGGGTGTGTCGCTGTATTATTTTGTATAGAGCGACGTGCCGTCGAGGGCCACAGGGCGAAAGCCGTTACAACGTGACGATATGTCCTTCATCCGCTGGAACCTGGCCGCGGTACAGGCGTGTGATCAGTTCCTCGGCGCTGGCGTAGCCGTGGCTGACCACCACGTCCAGTATCGGCGTGATCTGTTCGTAGAAGCGCACCAGGCCTTCGCCGATATGCGCGGACACCTGTTGCGGTCCCCAATCGGCATTGCGCTTGCGCAGCTGGATCGGCGCGAAGAACAGCTGCGGTTGAGGACCGGTTATCGCCGTGAGCTGCGCCGGGTCGGTGCTCTGCGCGGAGCCGGCGCAGCAGCTGTACAGCAGTTGCTCACCGAAGTGCTGGTGGACCCGGTCACGCAACGCCAGGTCGCTGGAGAAATCGACATAGAGCGTCGGCTGATCGGCTGCCAACTGGTCCAGCTCGTCATAGGCGATGGTCTGCTCATAGCAGCCAAGGGCCGCGACGAACGCGGTATTGCCGCGAGAGGTCAGCGCGACGCGTTGCACCCCTGCGCCTTCCAGGCATACCGCGGTGGCGAAGGCGGTCTTGCTCGAGGCGCTGGAAAACACCAGGCGTGTCGCGCCGAAGAAGTCGTTGTCCTGCAGGAAGTCGGCGAGCATCGACGAGGTCAGGAACAGCGGCTTGAGCAGGATCTGCAGGTCCTCCGTGGCGGCGCTGTAGTATGGGTCCCAGTTGCAGCGGGTGTACTGGTTGTAGGCCGAAGTCAGTTGGCGGCGATGCGCGCTGCTGTCATAGAAACCCCGATCGGTGACGCGCTCCGGTTGCATGCGCAGGTGGCTGGCTATCGGGAAATAGCCATAGAAGCGCTCACCCACGGCGATACCCTCGACCGTCGAGGCAACCACGTCGGCGAAGCCCCAGACGGGCACGTGGCCCCAGTCTTCCTGGCCGGTGGGGAAGAACTCCCAGTAGTTCATCGAGTCGCCGAACGCGGCATAGGTGATGTTGTTGGTGGTCAGCGAGAAGCGTTCGAGCCGGAGGATGATCTCACCGGGCGCGGCGATCAGGTCGTCGGTGTGCTCGTCGATACGGCTCTGCTCCAGCGCATTCTTGCGCGTGGTCAGCCGTGTTACTTTGCCTGGGTTGGGGTGGCTATTGGGCATGGCGGGCTCCTGCGGTTTCTATCAGCGGCGTGTCGTAACAGGGTACCGAGTGACGATGAACAGCAGGTTCGGAAACGCCGGCAAGCCACCGGCCTCGGCAGCAAAGTCGCGCAGCAAGCCACTCAAACGGCCCAGCCAGGCGCGGGCGGTGTTCACGGTCGAAGCCATTTACGAGGCCTTTGTTCGGATTTGGCTGCGCCAGGGCTGGAGCGCCCTGACCACCCGCGCGGTGGCTCTGGAAGCCGGCGTGGCCATCGGCACGCTGTACGACTACTTCCCCAGCAAGGAGGCCCTGCTTTCCGGCTATGTGCGCTATGGCATCGAGCGTCTGATTGCACGCATTGATGCCCAGGTGACGCAGGCGCCGGGGCTGAGTTGGCAGGTGCGTGTCGAACGCCTGCTGGAGCTCAGTTGCAACCCGCATGAGACCGAGCCGACCATCTTCGGCTACGAAATGATCCAGCTCGAACACCTGGTCGCCGAACGCAAGCATCATCAACGCGCGTTTGCGGAGCTGTCCGCCGCGTGGCAAGCGGTCTTCGCCGCCTGCGCGGACCTGCCCTGCCAACCCTCGGCGGCCACCGTCGAGGCCTGGCTCAATACTGTCTGGGGTGGCTACCGCTACAGCCTGACGGCGCAGCTTTCCCCAGTGCAGGCCCAGGCCTGGCTGGCCGAGGCGAAGGCCATGCTGCTGCAGCGCATCACCACCCTGGTGGCGCGCTAGCGTTACTGCCTCACCTACAGGCAAATGTGTTGGGCTCTCTAAAATACCTGGGCGCCGTGTTGGGCTGTTTTTATTCACACAGCCTGCAAATTACATAGTTTCCCTGATATCCAATTGCCATCCCTGACGTGTCCAATGGCAGCCAAGGAGGCCTGGATGTTTCGGTTACGTTTCCCATAAGGTCATCACAGCACTCACCGTGATCAACGACACCGGTGTACTGAGCCTTGGGCTCACGCGGGTGCGCAACGACCCACAGAGGCCTGCATGAGTGACCCACAAAGGCTGGCAAGGGTTAGGGGCGTCTGGATTTCTGACGATTCGACAGCCGCACATGACCAACAGCCTGCCAAACCACCTTCAAGGATTTCACCAGAGATGATGACCAATCTAAAAACAAAACGCCTGTCACCCGGGCGCAAAACCATTCTGGCCATTGCAGTTGCCTCGACACTGGTCAATGGAGTCGCGTCTGCCGCTGACACGGTGATTGAAAGCGATGCGTATACCACTGTTTGGAGCGGAGACAACATAACGGTCAATCCGAATGTTTCCGTGGGCACAGATAGTGATATCTACGGCATCTCGGGCATCGGCGACGCCACACTCGGCACCCTGCTCAACCACGGCACGTTACAGAGTCAGGTGTTTGGCTATTAAAGTCCAGGTGCCACGGCCAACGCCTTGATTAACGCTGTTGACGGCACCATCCGGGGTGGAGAGGTAGCGGTGGCCAATTATACTGGTAACCGTGCCGGTACCATCAGCACACTGAGCAACAGCGGGCTGATCAATGGCGGTCTCATTGGTATCGGAAACCATGGCCATATCACTACCCTGGGCAACAATCTCGGCGGCACCATCAGCGGCGGCAATCGCGCTATCCTCAACTTCGGATCTATTGGCGTACTCAACAACACCGGGCTGATCCGCTCCAATGACACAGCCATCTTTAATAACGGCACGCTGGGTGCCATCAACAACTCGGGCACCATTGCCGGCAAGATCATCAACGAGACGAGCGATGATCTGATCATCAACGGCGCCAGCGGTACGATCGCCGGTGTGCTGACCGGTTCCAATGGCTCGATTTCCGCACAGGATATTGGCCTTATCCGCAACAGGACCAGCAATGTGCTGTTCAACACCGGCAAGCTGCTGCTCAATGACAATATCGATGTCACCGACACCAGTGGAGGCGGCCTCGACACCCGCCATACCGTGGCCAATAACGGCGCCACGCTGCAGATCAACAACGAAATCATCATCGAGGGCCACTACACCCAGGCTGCCGGTGCCGGCCTGGTGTTTGGTGTTGCCGATGACGCACAAGCCACGGGCGACCCTGGCACCGATGCGGGCTATGGACGCCTGTTTGTCAGTGGGGCAGTAACGCTCGCCTCGGGCACCAGCGTCGGCCTGACCAAGACCGGCAGCGCCTACACCTTTGCCCAGGGCCAGCGTTATCTGGTCCTCGTAGGCGCTGATGGCACCAACTCCGAGTTCAACGAAAAAACGCTCAACTACACGCTGGTCGCCAACGGCCTGGGTCTGGCTGGTGAAAACATTACCCTTTCCGCCAACCCCGGCGCCAATGGCCTGGTGCTGACCGTCGTCGGCAGCAATGGCTCAAGCAATGCCATCAATGGCGCGACCACCCGCGATGCCCGTTCCTCCCTGGGTGGCCTGTTCCAGTACCAGGGCACCAACGAACAACTGATGAACCTCGGTCGCGCCGGCGCGGCCCTGGGTTCGTCCGGCAACAGTGGCGGCGCCCAGTTGAGCCCGACGTCGACCGCTTCGGCCGCGGCCACCGCGTCCGTCGGTTCGACCCAAAAAGTGTTTGAAGTCGCCAGCAGCCATATGGACAGCCTGCGCACAGCCCAGGCTGGCAGCGCTTCCAGCGGTATCGCCACCGGTGAAGGCGCCAACGGCGGCGGCCTGTGGGGCCAGGCCTTTGGTGGTCAGTCGCGGCAAAGCGAGCGCGAAGACATCGCCGGCTACCATGCCAACTACCACGGCATGCTGCTCGGCGCCGATGCGCAACTGAACGACAGCTGGCGTGCTGGCGGTCTGTTTAGCTACGCCAACACCTCGGTGAACAACGATGGCGCTAACAAGCACAGCTCGGCAGATGTCGACTCCTACGGCCTGATCGCCTACGCCACTTACACCGCCAACCCGTGGTACCTGAACCTGTCGGCCGGTGCCGTGCAGCATCAGTACGACAGCAAGCGCGAGATCGACATCGTCGGCTTTAACGGCACCGCCAAGGGCAGCTACGACGGCATTCAGTACCTGGCTGCCGCGCAGGCCGGCTACCCGATCGACTTGGGTTCGAGCACCACCCTGACGCCGATTGCCGGCCTGACCTACAGCACCCTCAAGCTCGACAGCTACACCGAGAAGGGTGGCAACGGCGCTGCGCTGCACGTCAATTCCGACGATATCAACTCACTGAAAAGTGACCTGGGCGTCAAGCTGGAGCGCTCGTTTGCGACCACCTATGGCGAGCTGACTCCGGTTGCGCAACTGACCTGGCGTCATGAGTTCCGCGACGAAGGTCTGCGCTCGGTGGCCAACTTCGCGGCGGATGTTGCCGGGGAAACCAGCTTCGCCAGCAACGGCCCGTCGGCGATCAACGACACCGGCGTGCTGAACCTCGGCCTGACCCTGGTGCGCAGCGACCGCCTGAGCCTGGCCGCCCGCTACACCCTGGAAGCGGGCAGCGGTTACACCGCCAATACTGGCAACCTGCAAGCGCGCTGGAACTTCTAACGTGCGTAGGTAATGTGCTGGTTACGTATTTATTTACGTAGCCAGCAAATTACATAGTTTCAGTGATATCCAATTGCCATTCCTGTCGTGTTCAATGACGGCCAGGGAGGCCTGCCTGTTTCGGTTACGTCTCCCATAAGGTCATCACAGCACCCACTGTCAGTCAGCAATCAACGACAGTGGTGTACTGCTCTGTGCCTGACCCTAGTACTAGTACACAGCGACCGTTAGAGCCTGACAGCCAGGTACACCCTGGATGCTTGCATTGGCTACTCCATCAATACTGGCGATGTTAGGCGTGTTGGGATTCTGACGAGCAGGCAACCATAAGAAGACAGCCGGCAGCAGCACTTTCAGGAACTTCAGCAGGGATTATCATGAGCAACCTACACAACACGCGCCTGTCACCCGGGCGCAAAACCATTCTGGCCGTCGCCGTCGCCGCGACGTTGGCCAATAGCTTTGCCGCCGCAACCCCGGGCGACCAAATCATCAGTGCCCCAACTGGGGGGGTAAACTGGACAGATGGCAACCTGACGGTGCTCCCCGGTGGCTCAATCACGAGTTTCAGCAGCACACTAGGTGTCACCGTCATTGGCCCGCAACTCGGAATCCTGAGCAATAGCGGCACCATCAGTGCTGATTCCCACGCCATCGCCAACCAGCAGAATGCGGTCACCCGCATCGACAAAATCATCAATACCAGCACCGGCGTCATTGAGGCCAACAACTACTACAGCAGTGCCATTGTCCTCAACTCCCTTATCAGTTCGGTGGGTTCGATCGACAACAGCGGCCGCATCAATGGCAACGCGAGCGGCATTGACAACAACACCTCCATCACTGTCCTGACCAACTCGGGCACCATCACCTCAAGCAGTAACGGCTCTGTACCAGGCGGCACTGGCATCCTCAACGCGGGCGTCATCAACACACTGCACAACACCAGCACTGGCACCATCGGCAGCAATCTGACTATTCCAGCCGGCACCCACAACGTGGGTATTGGCCTGTTAAACGCCAATAACGCAACCCTCAGTGCTCTGATCAATGACGGCCTGATCCAGAGCAGCACAAGCACCTCAGGCTCTGCCATAGCCTTGGGCGGTGCAGGTGTTTCGAACAACGGTCTAATCATGACCTTGGACAACAATGGCACCATCCGCAGTACGCAAACCGGCGGTTCCAGTGTTGGCGCCGTAGGCATTCGCAACGAATTCGCCGGCACCCTCTACAGCCTGACCAACGATGGCACCATCAGTGCCCAAGGTTCCCAGAGCAAGGGGATCCATAACTCGGGATCGATAGGGAGCCTGCACAACACCAATCTGATCGTTGGTGAGCAATTCGGCCTCTACAACCAAGGCTCGGCATACGGCATCATCGGCCTGCTGCTAAACGACGCAGGGGCGTCCATCCAGGGCGACGAAGCCGCCATCCAAAACGCCGGGAGCACCATCGGTGCGCTCATCAACAGCGGTCTAATCGATGGAGGCTCCGTTGGTATCAGTAACACCTATGGCGGCCATATCTCCACCCTGATCAACAATGCCGGCGGCACCATCAGCGGCGCCAGTACCGCTATTTACAATGAAGCCTATGGCACCATTGGCACACTCAACAACAGCGGGCTGATCCGCAGCGATGAGGTGGCTATCTGGAATGGCGGCGTGCTGGGCCCCATCAACAACTCGGGGACCATTGCCGGGAAGATCATCAACGAGACAAGCGATGATCTGATCATCAACGGCGCCAGCGGTACGATCGCTGGTGTGCTGACCGGTTCCAATGGCTCGATTTCCGCACAGGATGTTGGCCTTATCCAAAACCGCAACGGCAATGTGCTGTTCAACACCGGCAAGCTGTTGCTCAACGACAATATTGAGGTCGTCGACACCAACGCCGGCAGCCTTGGCACTCTTTATTCCGTGATGAACAACGGTGCCACGCTGCAGATCAACAATGACATCACCCTCTGGGGCAACTACACCCAGGCTGCCGGTGCCGGCCTGGTGTTCGGGGTCGCCGATAACGCGCAAGCCACGGGTAACCCTGCCTTCGATGGCGGGTATGGACGTCTGTATGTCAATGGGGCGGTAACGCTCACCTCCGGCACCAGTGTCGGCCTGACCAAGACCGGCAGCACCTACGCCTTTGCCCAGGGCCAGCGCTATCTGGTTATCGGTGCCACTGATGGCGCCAGCTCCGAGTTCAACGAAAACACGCTCAACTACACCCTGGCCGCCAACGGCCTGCGCTTGACCGGCGAAAACGTTGCCCTCAGTGGCAACCCCGGTGCCAATGGCCTGGTGCTGACCGTCGTCGGCAGCTCGAGCAATGCCATCAATGGCGCGACCACCCGCGATGCGCGCTCCTCCCTGGGCGGCCTGTTCCAGTACCAGGGCACCGACGAACAACTGATGAACCTGGCTCGCGCCGGTGCGGCCCTGGGTTCGTCCGGCAACAACGGTGGCGCCCAGTTGAGCCCGACGTCGACCGCATCGGCGGCGGCCACGGCGTCCACCGGTTCGACCCAGCAAGTGTTTGAAGTCGCCAGCAGCCATATGGACAGCCTGCGCACGGCCCAGGCCGGCAACGGTTCCAGCGGCATCGCCAGCGGCGAGCAAGGCAACACGGGCGGCCTGTGGGGCCAGGCCTTTGGTGGTTCCTCGCGCCAGGATGAACGCGAAGACATCGCCGGCTACCACGCCAACTACCATGGCATGCTGCTCGGTGCCGATGCGCAACTGAACGACAGCTGGCGTGCTGGCGGTCTGTTCAGCTACGCCAACACCTCGGTGAACAACGATGGCGCTAACAAGCACAGCTCGGCAGATGTCGACTCCTACGGCCTGATCGCCTACGCCACTTACACCGCCAACCCGTGGTACCTGAACCTGTCGGCCGGTGCCGTGCAGCATCAGTACGGCAGCAAGCGCGAGATCGACATCGTCGGCTTTAACGGCACCGCCAAGGGCAGCTACGACGGCATGCAGTACCTGGCTGCCGCACAGGCCGGCTACCCGATCGACCTGGGTTCGAGCACCACGCTGACGCCGATTGCCGGCCTGACCTACAGCACCCTCAAGCTCGACAGCTACACCGAGAAGGGTGGCAACGGCGCGGCGCTGCACATCAAATCGACTGATATCGACTCACTGAAAAGTGACCTGGGCGTCAAGCTGGAGCGCTCGTTCGCGACCACCTATGGCGAGCTGACTCCGGTTGCGCAACTGACCTGGCGTCATGAGTTCCGCGACGAAGGTCTGCGCTCGGTGGCCAACTTCGCGGCGGATGTTGCCGGGGAAACCAGCTTCGCCAGCAACGGCCCGTCGGCGATCAACGACACCGGCGTGCTGAACCTCGGCGTGACCCTGGTGCGCAGCGACCGCCTGAGCCTGGCCGCCCGCTACACCCTGGAAGCTGGCAGCGGTTACACCGCCAACACCGGCAACCTGCAAGCGCGCTGGAACTTCTAACGCGCGTAGGCACACGCGGTTCAACGCCCATTTGCGCAGCCGTGCAAATGGGCGTTTTCACAGGTGCCGCTCTGGTTTTTTTTACGTACAGTCGGCTGTCCCCCAGCCCCAATTTCTTGAAGAGTCTGAATGAGCGACGCTCCCGATTCCCCACCAACGGATCTCACCCTCGAACAGGCTCTTACCCTGGCCCAGTCACACTGGAATGCCGGGCAGGCGCAACAGGCTGAACACTGGTGCCGACAGATTCTCGCGGCGCTGCCGAATCAGCCGGATGCTCTTAATCTGCTGGCGGTGATCGCCCATGCCTATCGCAAACCCGACCTTGCCATCGAGCTGCTGCGCCAGGCCTGCCAAGGCGAGCATGCCTCGGCCAACCACCTGAGCAATCTGGCCGAGATGTGCCGGCAACAAGGTCTGCTCGACGAGGCCAGGCAAGCGGGCGAACGAGCTGTGGCACGTGACCCTGAACTGTTGGCTGGCTGGAGCAACCTGGGCATCATCCTGCAGGAGTGCGGGCAGCTGGAATACAGCCGCGAATGCTTGCAACGAGCACTGGCGATGGAGCCCGAGTCGGCCCTCACTCACAACAATCTAGCTAACACTTACCGGCGCCTCTATCAGTTGGAGCTGGCTGCCAGTCATTATCAGCAGGCCCTGGCCCTGGACCCAGGTTATGCCGAGGCCCATAGCAACCTGGCCTTTCTGCAGACGTCCGAGGGCCAGTTCGAACTGGCTGCGCAAAGTGCCCGGCGGGCCATCGACCTCAATCCGCAGTTCGCCGATGCCTACCTCAACCTCGCCGAAGCCGAAAGCGCACGGCTGAACCACGCACAAGCCTTGCACTGGCTCAATGCCCTGCTGAGCTTCGCGCCCCAGTACGTCGCCGGGCTGAGCGCTCGTGCCCTGGTCCTGAAAAGGCTTGGGCGTCTGGAGGAGGCCCTGGTCTGTGCCAGGCAGGCGGTCGACCTGGCCCCGGCAAATGCCAAGGCCCACTTTGATCTGGGGCTGGTACTCCAGGCACTCGAGCAGCATGAGCAAGCCCTGCGCCACTACGAACAAGCCGCCGGGTTACCCGGTGTGCAGGCCGAGCAGGCGTTGTTGGCCAGCGCCTCGCTGTTCCTGGAACTCGGCCGGGCGGACCAGGCCAATGACTATTTCGATAGGGCCCTGAAGGCATTCCCTGACTCCTTCCAGGCACTGGTCGCGCGTAGCGACAGTAAGAAATACCGTACTGGCGATGGCGATATCGCCGCCATGGAGGCGCTGCTCGCCGGCCCCCGGTGTCTGGCCTTGAATGAACGCCTGGCAGTGCATTTTGCCCTCGGCAAGGCTTACCTCGACACGGCCGACTCGGCCCGGGCCTTTGTCCATCTGGACGCGGGCAATGGCCTGAAACGCGCTACCTTTGATTACGATGCCAAGGCCACTGGCCAGTGGGTGCGGGAAATCATCGCGGCATTCCCCGCCGAGCGTTTCACGCGTCCGGCAGCGAGTCGCAATGGCTCGGCGCTGCCGGTTTTCGTGCTGGGTATGCCGCGCTCGGGTACCAGCCTGATCGAACAGATTCTTGCCTCGCATCCGGAGGTTCAGGGGGCTGGCGAACTGGCCGCCCTGCGCCTTGTCATCGAAGCCCGTGGGCCATTCCCCGGCAACCCGGCGCATGGAGCAGCGCTAGACCTGCAGGGTATCGGCGCAGACTACCTGGCCGCGGTCGAGCCATTGGCCCGAGGCAAGTCGCGGCTGGTGGACAAGATGCCCGCCAACTTTTTCTATGCCGCGTTGATTCCGTTGATTTTGCCAGGTGCCTTCATCATTCATTGCCGCCGTGATCCGGTGGACACCTGCCTGTCGTGCTACAGCAAGCAGTTCGGCGGCGAGCAGCGGTTCAGCTACAACCAGACCGAGCTGGGTCAGTTCCATCGCGATTATCAGACGCTGATGGCGCACCTGCGCCGCGTGCTGCCGGCGGAGCGCTTTATCGAGGTCGACTATGAGGCCGTGGTCGATGACCTCGAAGGCCAGGCGCGTCGTCTGCTGGAATTCATCGGCCTGCCCTGGGATGCAGCGTGTCTGGATTTCCACAGCACCGAGCGGGTGGTGCGCACCGCCAGCACCACGCAGGTGCGCCAGCCGATCTACCGCACGTCCAAGGGGCGCTGGCATGCCCATGCCGAACATCTCGGGCCCCTGCTGGCTGCATTGGGTGTCGCCAAACCATGAACCTCGCCCAACTCGAACAACAGGGCCTGGCTCTGCTCAATGCTAATCAGCCGGTCGCGCTTGAGGCGTTGATGCGTCAGCACTTGGCCTCGGGTAGCGGTCCGCTCAGCCTCTGGCACTTGCTCTCCAGGGCCGTGCGTCTGCAAGGGCGGATTGGCGAGGCCCTGGCGATCCAGGACATGATCGTGCAGAACCTGCCGAGCAATATGGCGGCCCGCTTCGACCTGGCCGAGACGCTGTTGCTGCTTGGCGACTTCAGCCGGGGCTGGCAGCAGTACCGCTTTCGCTACGAGCAACAGCACACGCAAGCGATAGCGCGCAGGGTCCAGCGCCCGCGTTGGCAGGGGCAGGCGATTCCCGGCAAGACCCTGCTGATCCACGATGAACAGGGCTTCGGCGATACCTTCCAGTTCATGCGTATGGTGAGCTGGGTGCGGGAGAATTGCGGCGGCCGGGTGGTCTTTGCGGTCAACCCGGACTGCCTCGGGTTGGCGCAGCGCATGCTGGGGCACGAGGATGTCATCGCCTACGGCGAACTGCCGCCGACGTTCGACTTTCACTGCGAGCTGATGAGCCTGCCGCTGGCGCTTAACCTGCAACTGAGCGACCTGCCGGGCAGCGTTGGCTACCTCAGCGCCGACCCGCAGCGGGTGGAAAAGTGGCGTGCCCGCCTGGCTGATCTCCCCAGACCGCTGGTCGGCCTGGTCTGGGCCGGGCGACCCACCCATAGCAACGACTGCCGCCGCTCGATGACGCTTGCTGACCTGGCGCCGCTGGCGCAGCCGGGCGTGACCTTTCTGGCGTTGCAGAAAGGCCCGGCCAGTACCCAGGCGCTCACGCCGCCGGCGGGCATGTCACTGGTTTCGTTGAGCGACGAGATCGTCGACTTCGAAGACACCGCGGCCATCATGACGCTGATCGATCTGACCATTTCGGTCGACTCCGGCCCCGCTCACCTGGCGGGCGCATTGAACCGGCCGGCCTGGGTCATGCTGGCTTATGTACCGTGCTGGCGCTGGTTACTTGAGCGTGACGACTCACCCTGGTACCCAAGCCTGCGGCTGTTCCGCCAGCAGGCGCCGGATCAATGGCAGGCACCATTGGCGAGCATGGCCCTGGCGTTGCGCCAATTGGTTGAAAAAACATGATGCGTAGCGCTGTCGGCAGGTTGGCAGGCGTCCTGCTGCTGACGTTGCTGGGCGGCTGCGCCGCTGAGTCGCTGCAACTGAACGAGCAGGCCGAAGCCCGCGCCGAGGCTGCGGGGATGCAGCGGGCGTTGGTGCAGACAGACGGTTTCGTGCTGACCAGCTTCTACCGCCTCACCCGGCCGGACCAGCCGCTCACCGTTTATATCGAAGGCGACGGCTTCGCCTGGCGCACGCGCACGCAACCCTCGCTGGACCCGACTCCGCGCAAGGCCGTTGGCCTGGCACTGGCCACGGCCGACCCGGCCAGCAATGTGCTGTACCTGGCGCGGCCTTGCCAGTTCACACCGATGAGCGCCAACCCGCAGTGCACAATGGCCTACTGGACCGGCAAGCGCTTTGCCGAGTCGGTCATTGCGGCGATGAACCAGGCCGTCAGCCATTATGCCAAGCGCGTTCCGGGGCAGCCGATCCATCTGGTTGGCTTCTCGGGCGGTGCTGCGGTTGCTGCACTGATCGCGGCGCGACGCGACGATGTCGTCTCGCTACGGACGGTGGCCGGCAACCTGGACATGGACGAGGTCAACCGCATACACCGTGTATCCGCAATGCCAGAGTCGCTGAATGCCATCGACGTGGCGCCCAGGTTGTCCGGGCTCGCTCAGGTTCATTACAGCGGCGGTGATGACACGGTCGTGCCGCTCGACATCGCGCAGCGATTTATCAAGGCCAGCGGCGGCCGCTGCGTACACGTGCACCTAGTGCCGGGCCTGGCCCATGACGGTGATTGGCAGCGCCTGTGGCCAGGCTTTCTCAACGACCCACTTCCCTGTTCGGACTCGCAACGATGAGCAACAACCTCACCGCCGTTAAGCATGGGCTGAGTGCCCAGGATCGCCAGGGGCACTACGGCCATGGTGGCGCTGTGCTGTGGATGACCGGGCTTTCCGCCTCCGGCAAGTCGTCCTTGGCCATGGCGCTGGAGCAGGCGCTCACCGCGCTTGGCTATTCCTGCTATGTGCTGGATGGCGACAACCTGCGCCGGGGGCTTAATGCCAACTTGGGATTCAGCCCAGAAGACCGCAGCGAGAATATCCGGCGCGTGGGCGAGGTTGCGGCCTTGTTCGCCGATGCCGGTTTGCTGTGCATCAGCGCATTTATCTCGCCCTATCGCGAGGATCGGGCACGGGCCAGGCAGGCTTGCCGCCAGGCCTTCCACGAGATTCATATCGCCGCCGACCTGCAAGCCTGTGAGGCGCGTGATCCCAAGGGGCTGTACCGCAAGGCGCGTGCCGGTGAGCTGCAGGAGTTCACCGGAATCAGTGCGCCGTACGAAGCGCCACTCGCCCCGGAGCTGACGCTCGAAACGGCCAGGGAAAACCTCGAAACCAGCCTGGAAAAGCTGGTGGCCTACACCGTGACCAACATTCCACTGAACCGGAACCATCGGTAGGGTGCGCGATGCGCACCTTATGGTGTAGATCGACGCGGGCGGTCAGACCATGTCGCTGAAGCGCTCGTCCTTCTTGTAGATCAGCGGTTGGGTAAAGCCAGGCACGTTGATCTGGTGTTCGTCGATCTGCAATTGCTGGTCGTCGATCAGGTCGTGGCCGAAGTTGTAGAGGATGTCGAACTGGCCGTGTGCGGCGTTCTGGTCGTACTGGCTGGCGGCGCTGCGGGTCTGCTCACGGCGTTCTTGCCAGGCGGCGAAAGCTGCTTCGCCGTGGCGCTTGCGCAGCATGCGCTCGACCACGTGCGGGGCGAGAATCACGCCGGTGGCGTTGTTACCGCCAAAGCCTTTGGAGTTGATGAAGCTGACGTCCAGTGTGCCGAGCTGGCGGTCGCGGGTGCTGAAGCTCAGGTGCGATTGGTGCACGTCGTCGGCGACTTGGTCGATGGTCTTCAAGCCCGGCAGGATGCCGTAGCGGAAGGTACCGAGGGCGGATATCACCTGGTCAGCGCTGGCGCTGGACAATGAGTGGCCGACGAAGGCCTTGACCGCAGTGACCGGCCAGCTGTCGATGGCGAAGGCGGTGGCGATGCGGTCGAGCAGTTCCGACTCGGTGATCCGGTTGGCCGGGGTGCTGGAGCCATGGGCGTGAACGAAACTGCGCTGGCGTACGGACTCGGCACCGAGCAATTGGGTGGCGCTGGCCACGGCTTTGGCCAGGGTCAGGTAGTTGCCGGGACCGGGGGCGGAAATCGATTTCTTGTAGCCATCGGCATTGATGAACACATCCGGCACCGCGCCGTGGATATCGGCACCCAGTTCGAGGGCCAGTTCGTCGTCCATCAGCACCACGAACTGCGCCGACTCGGACAGGGTGAAGCCGCAGTTGTCGCCGAATGGACGGCTGGCCCGGCGGAAGTCGACCTCATCCTGACCGCCGACCTTGCGCAGGCCTTCCTCGGTGGCCAGTGCGCCCATGGCGCCGTAACCGTCGATGCATTCCTGGGTCAGCGGCGCTTCGCTGTTGCCGACCAGTACCACACGGGCCTGGCCGCTGCCGATGACTTCGATGGCCTTCTGCAGGTTGTAGAGGAAGGTGGCGCAGGCGCCGGTAACGCTGCCGGTAGTGCCGACGCTGCCCAGCACGTAGGCGTTGATGAAGTCGGCCGGCATGGTGTTGAGGCCCAGCGGGCACTGCTTGGCGGTGACGCGGCCGCCCTTGAGGCGCGATTGCATCATGCCGCCGAAGCCGTTTTCGTCGAGCTGGCTCATGGCGCTGCCGGCGAATACGGCCACTTCATCAGGGCGCACGTGTTCGAGAATCTGCTGCCAGGGCAGGCCGGTGGAACGCAGGGCGTCGGTAGAGGCAATTACCGCCAGTTGCAGGCCACGCGGATGGAAGCGGGCGTTGTACAACTCTTCCAGTTCGAAGCCGCTGGGCAACTGGCCGGCGGATTTCACCGGCAGGGCGCGGTAGCTGTCGACCTTGAAGTCGCAGCTGTCGTGCAGGGTGACTTCGACCTGAGTGTCATCCACGTCGGCCACGCTCCAGTTGGCTGGCAGCGGCTCGGGAAGTTGCTTGCGCAGGGTGGTGAAGCGCGCCTGGCTGACCGAGAGGTTCTTTTGCCAGTGGGCAGCGTCGACGTCGAGGTAGCGTTTCTCGATTCGTCGCACCAGGGTGCCGGCAAGAATCTCTGCACTGTGACGCGCTTCGACGTCGGCCGGGGTGAGGGCTTCGCCGTCGTGGCTGACCAGTTGGCCGTCGACCACCTGCACCAGCTTCATCATCACGGCCAGGCCGAGGAGGGTCTGCTGACGTGCCTCGCTGTCGAGGGATTCGAGCACCGTACGGCGGAAACCATGGTGGAACGAACTTCTGCCCGCGGCGTTGTAGCCACCGAAACCGACGATGACGGGTAGTCGAGACATTACACGCAACTCCTACAAGCGACTTTCGCGTAGGGCCGGGTGGGCGCGCCTGTGCACATGAGGGAATTGCGCAGTAGCAACGGGCTCCACCGGCCAGACGGCCTATGCCGGGTGGCGACTCAAAAGAATCGGGATACCGAGGTTGACGCGAAGTATGACTGGCAAGTCACGTGTGGCCTTGCCAGTTTCATCAACTAGTCGTTGTCGTCGTTACTGCTGCCGGCGAAGTCCAGGCCGTGTTTGCGCAGTTTGTCGTGCAGGGTTTTTCGAGCGATACCGAGGGCTTCGGCCAGGCTGCGCAGAGAGTTGTGCGACTTGCTCATTTCTGCGCTGATCAGGGCGCGTTCATAGGCTTCGACCTGATCGCTCAGGCCGGCACCGGTGCTGACGATGACGCTGGCCTCACCGGGCTGGTCGAGCCCGGTGTCCAGGCCCAGAGCGAAGCGCTCGGCGGCGTTCTGCAGCTCGCGCACATTGCCGGGCCAGGCGTGGCCGAGCAGTTGTGCACGCAAGCTGGTGGACAGTTCGCGTACCGGCAGGCCATGGCGCAGCGCGGCGGTTTCGGCGTGGTACTGGAACAGCAGAAGGATGTCTTCGCCACGCTCGCGCAGGGGCGGAATGCGCAGCGGCGCGACATTCAGCCGGTAATACAGGTCGGGGCGAAAGCGTCCCTGGTCGGCGGCGCCGCGCAGGTCTTCCTTGGTCGCGGCGATCACCCGGATGTCCAGCGGAATCAGCTGGTTGCCGCCCAGGCGCTCGACCACACGTTCCTGCAGCAGGCGCAGCAGTTTGACTTGCACATCGAGGCTCATGCTTTCGATTTCATCGAGGAACAGCGTGCCGCCGTTGGCGAACTCGAACTTGCCGATGCGGCGTTTCTGCGCGCCGGTGAAGGCGCCGGCCTCATGGCCGAACAACTCGCTTTCGACCACCGACTCGGCGAGGGCGCCGGCATTGATGGCGACGAACGGGCCTTTGCGGCGGGCCGACAGGTCGTGCAGGGCGCGCGCCACCACCTCCTTGCCGGCCCCGGTTTCGCCGAGAATCAGCACATCGGTGTTGATCGCCGCCAGCGCGCCCACCTGCTCGCGCAGGCGCAGCATCGGCGCGGACTGGCCGATCAGTCGAGCGCCGAGTTGCTGACGGTCGGTCAGGGCCAGGCGCAGGTTGCGGTTCTCCAGTTTCAGCCGGCGTACTTCCACAGCGCGTCGTACGCTGTCGAGCAGGGCCTCGCTGGCGAAGGGTTTTTCCAGGAAGTCGTAAGCGCCGTCACGCATCGCCTGCACGGCCAGTGGCACATCGCCGTGGCCGGTGATCAAGAGCACGGGCAGGTCGGCATCCTGGTCATGCAATTGGCGCAGCAGTTCCAGGCCGTCGATACCGGGCATGCGGATGTCGCTGACCACCACGCCGGGCCAGTCGCTGGCGATGCGTGAAGCCAGGCCCTTGGCATCGGCGAGGGTCTGTACCTTGAAGCCGGCGAGATCGAGCGTCTGGCTCAGGGCCTGGCGCAAGTGCGGGTCGTCGTCGATCAGCAGGACCTGGGTGCAGCTGTCGATGGGGTCATTCATGCAGGTAATCCTCGGCAGATTCCAGATTCGCGCCCGGCGCTGCGTTACGCAGGAACAGGGTGATCTGCGCGCCGCCACTGGGGTGGTTGGCCAGCAGCAGCTCGCCGCCCAAGGCGCGCATCAGCGTTTCGCAAATGGCCAGCCCGAGGCCCAGGCCCTGGGTGCTGGTCTTGGTGGTGAAAAAGGGTTCGCGGGCATGGGCCAGGGCGTTAGCGGAAAAGCCGGGGCCGTTGTCGCGCAGGGTCAGGTACACGCCGTCGTCGCGCTGTTCGGCATTCAGCCACAGGCGCCGTGGCTGCGCCCGTTCGCCCAGGGCATCGAGGGCGTTGGCCAGCAGGTTGCCGAGCACCTGGCGCAGGCGGGTTTCGCCGGCCTGGACCCACAGCGTCGCATCAGGCAGGTCGCGGATCAATTCCACGTCCATGGCGCGGCGTCGTTTGGCCAGCAGGGCCAGGGCATCATCCAGCGCCGGCTGCAGGGCCACGCTTTCCGGGGCGTGGCGATCACGCCGGGCAAAGGCCCGCAGGTGGGCAATGATCGAGGCCATGCGCCCGGTGAGTTCGCTGATCTGCCGGAGATTGCCACGGGCGTCTTCGGTGCGTTGATGGTCGAGCAATACACCGGCGTTGTCGGCGTAGCTGCGAATGGCAGCCAGCGGCTGGTTGAGCTCGTGGCTGATGCTCGCTGACATGGTGCCCAGGGCGGTGAGCTTGCCGGCCTGGACCAGGTCGTCCTGGGTGCGGACCAGCTCCTGTTGTGCGTGTTCGCGCTCGAGCACTTCGTCCTTGAGGCGGGTGTTGAGGGTTTCCAGCTCGCGGGTGCGCTCCAGCACGCGGATCTCCAGATCACGCTTGGCCCGCGCGTCGACCGCAATGCGCTCCAGGTAGTGGCGCCGGCGTTGCAGCATCAGGCCGAGCAGCAGAAGCAGGACCAGCAGGCTGGCGCCGCCGATGGCCAGCACATTCTGTACGGGCCGCTCGACCAGGCTGCGTGGCGCGAGGAGGCTGACCGTCCAGCCGGTTTCCGCCAGTTCACGGCTTTGCATCAGCCATTGGTTGTCGTCGAAGTACAACGGCCGTGGATGCAGCGTCGGGTAGGGCTGGTCGGCGGCGATACGCGCCAGTTCCTGCCGGGTCAGCGGGCGGGTCGCATGGAAGCGCCATTGCGGGCTGGAGGTGAGGATGACCACGCCGTTGGCATCGGTGACCAGCAGTTGCTCGGGCGTGTTGCCCCAGAGGCGCTCGGTGTAGTCGAGGTCGACCTTGAGTACCAGTACGCCAAGCTTGCGTTCGCCTTCACGCACACCGGCTGCGAAATAGTAGCCGCGCTTGTGCGAGGTGGTGCCCTGCCCGAAGAAGCGCCCCAGGCGACCGTCACGGGCGGCCTGGTAGTAAGGGCGGAAGGTGAAGTCGCGACCGATGAAGCTGTCTTGTTGATCATGGTTGGAGGCGGCGCGGGTAACGCCTTGCGCATCCATCAGGTAGATCTGGTCGGCACCGGTCTGTTCGCGCACCTGTTGCAACAGGTAGTTGGCCCGCGTCACGGCTTCATCGTCGTCCGGGTTGAGCAGCACGCCGCGCAGGCTGGGCAAGTCGCCGAGGATCGGCGGCAGCACCTCGAAGCGGCGCAACGTGCCGAGCAGGTTGGCCACATAGAGGTCGAGGGTCTGACGGTTCTGCTGTACCAGTTCATCGCGGTAATAGCGCTCGGCCAACTGCTGCAGCGGCCACAACAGCGGGGCGAGCAGCAGGGCCAGCAGGGCGAGGCTGCGCCAGCGGGGGCGGCGATGGGGTGGGCTCGGGTTCATGCAGTCAGCTGTCGGTGTCAGGCCGCGCACGCAGCCAGGGGAAATGCTCGAAACCCACCAATGGGCACGCGCACCGTGAGGTGAGCTGTCGGGAAGTGGGTTCGGTTGTTGCCGGCATTATGCACCGTCACGCTGTGGCGTGGGGTGCAGTTCAGCCAGAGCAGGGGCGGACAAGTGCTACCCCTGCACACTGTGCAGGAGGTGTCCGATGCCGCGACACGAATGGTGGTGCCGGTTAGTCCGGCGAGGATGTGCAGGCGCTGCTGATAAAAAAGCCGCCCGATTAGGGGCGGCAAAACTCATCCGACGTCGCGTCGACGGAAGGGTGGATGAGCGAGGAGCAGGTCCTAGGAGATAACGCCCAGCGTAATGGCGACCAGAATCAGCACCAGTGACGAAGCGACTGCCCATTTCAGGCAGAAGCGCTGCAGGTCGCCGACCTCTCGATTGAGCAGGCCACTCATCAGGTAACCCGCGGCCACCAGCGGACTCAAGGCATGCACGGGTTGGCCGAGTACCGAGGCACGTGCGATGTGCAGGGGATCGACCCCGTACAGTGCAGCGCTTTTCGCCAGGATCGGCACGATGCCGAAGAAGAACGCATCGTTGGACATGGCAAAGGTGAATGGCAGGCTGGCGAATGCGGTGATGGTGGCCATGTAGGGGCCGGCCGAATCGGGAATCACGGCGATGAACTTGGCCGACATCGCATCGACCATGCCGGTGCCGGTGAGGATGCCGGTGAATGCGCCTGCAGCGAAGATCAGCGAGATCACGCTCAGTACGTTATCGGCATGGGCGGCGATGCGTTTCTTCTGTTCGGCCAGTTGAGGGTAGTTGATCACCAGGGCGAGGGCGAAGAACACCATCATCAGCACGGGCAGTGGGCCAAGTTGGGCACCCATGGCCACGACCAGCCCCAGGGTCAGGGCAAGGTTTACCCAGATCAGCCTTGGCCGATGATGGGGTTTGCTCAGTGTGGCGACGTCGATGCGTGCGTTGGCCGTATTCGAGGGCGTCCAGCCCAGTCGTTTGCGCTCCTTGAGACCCAGCCAGAAGGCGGTGGCGAAGGCGAATACCAGGCCGCCGAGCAGCACGGGCACCAGGCCGATGAAGACGTCCATGGCGTCCAGATGAAGCGCGCTGGCCACGCGTGCCGTCGGGCCGCCCCAGGGCACCAGATTGATGCTGGTATTGGTCAGCAGGATCAGCGTGGCCAGAATCAGCGGGTTCATGCCCAGGCGCAGATAGACCGGCAGCATGGCGGTGACCACGACCAGCACCGTGGTCGAGCCGTCGCCATCCAGGGAAATGAGCGCGGACAGAAGGGCGGAGCCAACGGCCACTTTCAGCGGATCATTGCCCACGGCGTGGACGATACGCCGTGTCACGGGTTCGAACAGGCCGGCGTCGTACATCACGGCGAAGAACAGCAGGGCGAACATCAGCATCATGGCCGTGGGCGCTAGCTGCCTGACGCCCGCGAGCACCATGTCGCCCGTTTCGCTGCCGAAGCCGCTGGCGACGGCGAAGACCACGGGAACCAGGATCAGCGCGACGATGGCAGACAGGCGCTTGCTCATGATCAGGTAAATGAAGGTGGCGACCATGCCGAAACCGACCCAGGCCATAGTGTTGTCCTTGTTGTAATGGGTGTGGCGCCGTGGCGCGTTTGAGGCAGGTTTATTCCGCCACGACGATGGACATCAGCGGCACATATTGCTGCCCGCCATAGCAGTCACTGTCGTGCAGTTCGCCCTGGAAGATGGGCCGGGGGAACGAGACTTTGATGGCCAGCGCCTGGTCGTGGTAGACGAGAGTGATATCTGCTTCATCCTGTTTGTACAGCTCGGCCAGCAAGGCCTTGGTAATGGGTTGCGCGCGTTTGACCCGGGCGTAGTTGTCACGGTTGGTGAACATCAGGTCGAAGGTCAGGACGAACGGTCCGGCGTTTTTCGAGCGGATCAGGCTGCACAGTTGGGCAATCGTGGTCATGGTCAGATCTCCACCATCTCGGTACGGAACATTTCCAGTGGGGTGTCCGGCGCCAGTACATGGTTGACGGAGAAGCGGTAGACCGCCCCGCGTGGCACCTCGGGTGGCGAGAAGGGGTAGGCGATGGTGCTGATCAGGCCGTCGTAGCCGGGCACCGGGAGGTGGGCGCTGACATGGCTGACGAAGCTGGCGATCTTGGTGGCCAGTTCCTGGGTGGGGGCGGTGATCGTGATGAGGATGCCGACCTCCGTGGGGACGGTCTTCTTGTCGGTCTCCAGCGGGCCCATCACCGCGCCACGGCCATAGGTGCGGAAGTGGATGTCGTAGTCGCTGGGCTTGAGCGTGTCGCCGAACAGTTCGGCAATGCGTGTGGCGAAATACTGCTGGGCCATGGGCAGCAGCGACTCCAGGGCCAGAAAGATCTTCGGGTCGCGGATGCCGCCGATCACGGCGGTCTGGTAGCCGACCATTTCTGACCCCTCCAGCTTGATGGTGTAGGTCTCTGCCGGAATGAATGCCGAACCACTGACGCGCACGCTGCGTTCGCTGGTTGCGGTATAGGTGGCATGTTCGGTGTCTACCGTGCCGGAGGGTTCGGTAAGCAGGAACGGGTTGGCGTTTTCATACAGGGTATGGGCGGCAATCGAGAGGGGGGTCACCCGGGCGTTCAGGTCCAGCGGTTCGATCTCGAAATGGTCGTCGCGGATGTAGGCCATCAAGCCGTCGGCCGCCGGGGGTACGCAACAGGCGGCGCCGCATTCGATGGTCTTGGCTGCATGCCAGGCTAGCCCACGTGGGGCGCCCAGTCGCTCGGGCACGACGGCATACAGCGCCGAGTCGCTGGCGCGCCCGGCGAGGATCACGTTGGCCCCTGCATCGAGCGCTGCCGACAGGGGTTCGGTGCCCATCATGCCGACGATGGTGCTGCGCTCGATGACGCTGTCATCGAATGCGGGAGCAGGGTTGAGCGGATGAATGCGCCCTTCTTCCAGCCGTTGTTTCAGGTAGCGCTCGTCCTGCTCGGCGTAGATCAGGGCCAGGTGGAAGTGCAGGTTTTCCTCCTGGGCGATTTCATTGGCGATCTCCGCCATCCAGTCCACGCCGGCATCGCAACCACTGGTGCCGCATGAGCCGATGATCAGCGGCACATCGAGTCTGTCGCGGCCCTTGAGCAGCAGGCGTAGATCACGCTTGCAGGCCTCGCGGGACAGCTTGGCCTTGCCGCTGCCAAGGTAGGCGGGGCCTGAATCGGTCGAGCCGGCGTCACAGGCGATGACGTGCGGCGCGAGTGCCAGCCCGCGTTCGAGCGAGGCCTCCTTGAAGCCCGATCCAACTGCACCGTTGGGTGCCAATACGCGTATTTCCACAGCCGTCTCCTTGGGAGGCAATACATTGATCAATGTATGCTTGTGTGTCATTGTTTCGGCAAGGTATACGACCGCTATGCAAAATAAAATCTGTACGATTTTCATCAACTTGTGGGGCCGAAAATGGATGGTTTCGAAGACGACCTGTACCTGTCTGCCGAGCAGGCTGCCCAACAACTGGGTATTAGCCTGCCCACGCTCTATGCCTATGTGAGCCGCAAGAACATCCGCTCGGTGAAGGTTGACGGCTCGCGCAGCCGACGTTACTGGGCCGCCGATATCGAGCGCCTGGCAAAGGGCAAATCCGCTGCGGAAGGCAGCGGCGGCTTGGCGGAGTTGCAACGGGTCGCGGCAACCAGTGCCATTACCCTGCTGACCGAGCAGGGGCTCTATTACCGTGGCCAGGACGTGCTCGATCTGGTTCAGAGCGCCAGCGTGGAAGACGTTGCCGAGCTGATGTGGCAGGTGCCTGGCGTGTTTGATGACAACCTGCCGCGCCGCCCCAAGTCGGCCTCGGCGTTGCTCAAACTGTTCAATGGCGCCAGCTCGGCGGAGAAGGCCATCGCGCTGTTCCCCCTGGTGGAGAATGAAAACCCCAAGGCCCATGACCTGTCGAAGGAGGGCTATGCCCGGACCAGCGTGGATGTCGTGCGCTGGTTTGCCGCCCTGGTCGTAGGGGCGGATGGGCCGGATGTGCGTCCGTTGCACCAGTTCATCGCGCAATCCTGCGGGGTGGATGGCGCCTTCGAGGATCTTATTCGGCGTGTGCTGATTCTCTCCGTGGACCACGAACTGGACCCGTCCGCGTTCACGGTCAGGGCGGCTGCCAATACGGGTGTTTCACCCTACTACGCTGCCATTACCGGACTGGCCTCGTTCCGGGGCCGGCGTATCAGCTATGGCCGCAGTGAAATCGTCACCCGCTTTCTGGAGGAGGTGTGCAGTGCGCGTGATCCGGCCATGCCGGTGCTGCAGCGCTTTCGCCAGGGCGAGGCGTTGCCGGGCTTTGGCAGCAACGTGCACGGCGTGATCGACCCGCGGGCCATGAGCCTGATGGCAACCCTGAGCGAGGTGTTCCGGGGAGACGAGGAGTTCAAGCGCTTGCTGAAAGCCGCTGAAGTGGCTGAGGAGGTGGTGCAGCAACCTGTGGACTTCATTCTGCTGCTCACCTTCGTGGGCAGGAAGCTGGGGCTGGTCGGGCAGGAAATCGCCTTGGCCGGTATTGGCCGGGCAATCGGTTGGCTGGCGCACGCCAGTGAGCAATATCACCACCAGGGCCTGGTGCGGCCGCGCGCCAAATACGTCGGCATTCTGCCGGACTGATGGCCGTGAGCTGGCTTCTAGGGGGGTTGGCGTTTCGCTCTTAGCTCACGGAGCCGGATGGAAATGGATTTCCAATCCAGCCCTCGAATGGGCGTCCTTGAGGCAATTGCGGACGCTCGACTTTGCGTTTCATGACACGCCGATTGGTGGGCTAAAGCCCACCCTACAGAGTTATACCCCCGAGTAGGGGGGCTTTAGCCCACCAGTTGCAGTGTCCGCCATTGCCTCGATCCGGCCTCCATATCGGAACGTCAACGGGCCCTGGGCACGACCACGCCGTAGCGTGGCCGTGCCGGACGGGTTAGCGGATGCCGATGTTGCGCAGTGCTGCAGGTGTGAAGTCCGACGTCTTGGCCTTGAGGCCGAAGCGGTAGGCGTTCTTCACCTGGTTGAACAGGCCGTTGGCGATGTAGCGCCCCGAGGTCAGGTCGTAGGTCATTTCTCCGGCCGATATTTCGGTCTGGGCGTCGTAGAGCGGCAGGATGTGGTTTTCCGATACCCGCCAGAGCGCGCCACGGCTGTCGTAATGATCCGCCTCGACGATTGTCCAGCTGTCTTCATCGATGAACAGATGGCGCTTGGAGTAAACGTGGCGCTCGCCAGGCTTGAGGGTCGCGACCACTTCCCACACCCGGTGCAATTCATAGCGGGTCTTGTCCTGATTGATGTGCCCCGGTGTGACCAGCTCCGTATAGGGCGTGCGGGGGTCGGCCAGGCGGAAGCTGTTGTAGGGAATGTAGAGCTCCCGCTTGCCCAGCAATTTCCATTCATAGCGGTCGGGCGAGCCATTGAACATGTCGAGTTGGTCGTTGGTGCGCAGGTTGCCTGGACCGGGGCTGTCGTACGCCACCTGCGGTGCCCGGCGTACACGGCGCTGGCCGGAGTTGTACTGCCAGGCCATGCGCGGCTCTTTCACCTGGTCGAGTGTTTCATGCACCAGCAGCACGTTACCGACGTCTCGCGCGGGGGCCACGTTGATCGAGGTGAAGTAGTAGAGGATGTTCTTCGACTTGGCCGGGTTGTAGTCGCTCAATTGCTCGCTGTAGGCCAGGCGGTCGCGTTCGGTTTTCCACGCGTAATCACCTGACGGGGTGGTCATGAAGGTCGTGGTTTCCCGCTCATAGCTGCCGCCCCGGTAGCGGGTGATGTGGTTCCACAGCACTTCCAGGCCGTTCTGTGGGATCGGGAAAGCCAGTGGACTGCTGTAGTCCATGAGCCCGTTGCCGCCCTCGATCAGGGTGGTGCGCGTGGCGTTTTGCCGGGCGATCTCGTAATAGCCGGCTGGCCAGGCGATGCTGCGGTGCGAGGGGTAGACCGGGATTCTGTAGGTACTCGGGTAGCGGGTGAACAGGGCAAGCTGACCGGGTGTAAGGCGCTCCTTGTACTGCTCCAGATTCTGCGCCGTGATGACGAACAACGGCTGCTCATCGGCGAACGGATCCTGGCGGAAGCCGTCCACCACCTTGCCGGCGTTGGTGGGGAGGCCACCTGTCCAGGCCGGGATCGTACCGTCGGCATTGCCAGCCTGCTCGGCGCCCACTGGCGTCAGGTTCTTGCCGAGTTGGGCTGCCTGGCTGGCATCGACCGCGGCGAGGGCCGTACCAATCGACAGCGGCAGGCATGCCAACAAGGCGCACAGTGTGTGGGTGGTTGGATGCATGGAATAAGTCCTCAGAAAGTCACGCCAAAGCTGGCGCTCAGGAAGTCCCTGTCGATGGCGGTGTTGTAGTCGCCGCCGAAGTAGTCGGTGTAACTCAGGCTGACTTCGTAGTTGTTCAGGTACTTGGCGCTCAGGCCGAGACTGATGGCCTTGCTGCCTTCGTTGAAGTTCGGCCCGTAGCCATCCACGTCATGGGAAAAGGCCACGCTGGGCGTCAGGTCCAGGCCGCCGATCACGCCGTTGTAGGTCAGGCTGCTGCGCAGCCGATAACCCCAGGAGTTGCGGGTGAAGAAGCCTTTGTCGTTGCAGTACTCCGGTCGACCGCTGAGCATCGCGCGGCACAGGTCTTGACCGTTGGCGTCGTAGTACTCGCCAGGTCCGTAAGGGCTGGCCCGGCCGAAGCGCAACGCCCCGGACTTGCCCTCGGAAATGCCCGAGATGTGGTTGTAGCCGACCTCGCCGATGAGGGCCATGCGGCTGGCCCCCAGCACCTGGTCAAAGGTCTGGGTCACGCTGAACTGCGCCTGGCTGACGGGTTTGCGCACATAACCTTTGATGGAGTCGCCCGGAATTCCCGAGTTGGGGGCTGCGCTCGGCACCACGGGGGCCAGGCGCAAGGTGGCGTAGATAAGGTCGTCGAAGGCCAGTGGCATATTGGGGCGATAACTGAACTCGCCCTCTACCGACGCCGTCCCTACGGAGGTGTTGAAACTCACGCCGTAGAGGCGAATGTCCTCGGGGTATTCGAGGAAATAGGTGGCTGAGCGTGCGCCGAATGCCGGGCTGGTGAAGGGGTTCGCGGTGGTCATGGTGGAGCCGCCAACCGGCATGCGGCTGTGGTAATTCAGGAAGTATGCGCTCAGCTCCGTATCGTTCAGCGCGGGCACGAACCAGCGCGCCGCCACCCCAAATTGCCCGCTATCCCGTGCCTTGCGATCCGGGCCACGGGGCAGGTAAAGGGTGTTGCCGTTAATCCCCGAGTTGTCCGACTGGCCGGGTGCCTGATCGGCGCCACTCATCACGTAGCGGTCGTTACAGCCCTGTGCTGCGATGTCCGAGCTGGCGAAGAAGGTGCCGCAGTTGTCGGCGACGGTGTTTTCCCACTCCAGTTGGTAGAAACCTTCGATGCTGACCTGGTCGGTCAGCGTCTGTTGGACATAGAGCATGTTGACCGGCAGCAGCCCTTCCTTCAGCTCCGAACCCGGGCGGCGCAGGGCGTTGGCATCCAGGGGGTTGATGCTGTTGATGCCGCCGCTGATGAAGGTGCTGCCTCCCCAACTGACCACTTGCTTGCCGATACGGAACGAGCCGGGCAGGTCGCCCAATTCATAGTTGTGATAGAAAAACGCATCGAGCAATTGCATCCCGGACGACTTTGCCCCGCGCTGGCGGCCGTTGTCCTGGATGTCGTACAGGTGCTGGTGACCGTCCTTTAGCTCGAAGTCGTACCAGTACTTGCCGCGCAGGAAAATGCCGGAGTCGCCGTACTTCAGTTCCAGGTCATGCACGCCCTTGAAGATCTTCGAGAAGGCCTCGCCTTTCTTGAAGTTCAAGCGCCCGTCATCCGTGGTGCGCGAGTCACCACGGCCGCCATTGGCGAAGCCGATGAAGTCCGGATCGGGATTGCGCATGGCCCAACTGGCGCCGACGGACAGTGACGAATCCAGCTGTCCTTCGATCTCGCCGATGGTGAAGTTGAGCGCCGTCGCGCTGGGCATGTAGGCGCTGGCAGATACCGCCAGTACTGCGGCTGCTCCGGGTAGAACGAGCCGTTTCATTATTGTTCTCACGTCTCTCACCTTTGTTGTTGTCTTGGCTGGTACGAGCATGAGTGCAGGTTCAGGAGTCCCTGGAAAAGGGTTTTCTCTATATATTGATTTAATTTATCAATATATATACTTGCCTCTCACATATGGAGGCTAATCAACCAATAGGTGGATGTAAATCTGGACGAAATTCGTCAATGCGGGATGCGGCTTTGCGGCCCCTGGGTGATAACCTTGCAGGCATTGCTGCGACATCCATTCATGTGTCGACCGAAGTGATGTTCGGTTGGTTGCTTATGCTATTGCCCGCCAACTGGAGGGTGTGTTCTGCAGGAGAACGATCTTGAGCGCGTTATTTTCTGTCTATATCGCCACCAGCCTCGACGGATTCATCGCGCGCAGCGATGGCGACCTGGATTGGTTGCTCAGTGCCGCCACGTCGGACGATGACCATGGTTACGCCGCGTACATGGCCGGTATCGATACGCTGGTCATGGGGCGCAACACCTTTGAGAAGGTGCTGACGTTTGGCGAGTGGCCGTACCCGGATACCCGGGTCGTGGTGCTGAGCCGCACCTTATCCGTCGAGGACATTCCAGTTGCGCTTCGCTCTGGCGTTTCGTTGCATGCCGGACCGGTGGATGCGCTGGTGCAGTCCCTGGTAGAGGCGGGGGCCAAAGGTGTGTACGTGGATGGTGGGCAGGTCATTCAGGCATTCCTGGCTGCCGGCCTGCTGAATGAGCTGACGATTACCCGCATTCCGATACTGATCGGCCAGGGCATCAGCCTGTTTGCCGATGCGGGTCGTGACATCGTGCTGGAGCACCTGCGCACCCGGGCGTTCGACAGTGGCTTCGTGCAGAGCACGTATCGCATCACGTTTTGATTACCGAGGAGGTAGGGGTGATGACCCATGAGTACATTGACACCCAGCGGCTGACGCTTCGCCCACTAGTCCCAGCAGATGCGGCGGCCTTGTTCGAGATTTTCTCGGACCCGCGCGTGATGCAGTACTGGAACACACCGCCGTGGGCATCCATTGCCTGTGCGCAGGCTTTCATCGACGAAGACCGGCGTGCGCGGGCCGCAGGAGAGCTGGTGCGCTTTGGCATCTTCCTGAGGGAGAGCAATGTGTTGATCGGCAAATGCATGCTGTTCGATCACTCGCCGAGCTCACGGCGCGCGGAGATCGGTTTCGGGATTGCCGCGTCGTATTGGGGTGCGGGCTATATCCAGGAGGCCTCTGCGGCCTTGATCGAGCTTGGCTTCAATGCGATGAACCTGAATCGCATCGAGGCGGAAATCGATCCGCAGAATATCGGTTCGGCCAAGGCGCTGGAGCGAATGGGCTTTAGCCTGGAAGGGCTGCTGCGCGAGCGCTGGATTGTCGATGGCATCGTGTCCGACTCGGCATACTATGGCCTGCTGCGCCAGGACTGGCTGCAGGACCGCGCCCGTGTGGAGGGCTGATGCGGAATGAGAATGCCGGGACTCTTGTTGCCTTAGCTCGGTTCGCTAAGGCATTCGCGCAGGGCCGCTCGCCAGTCGGGCAGTTGGATACGCCAGTCGCGTTGCAGGCGTGTGCAGTCCAGGCGTGAGTTCTGCGGGCGTTGTGCCGGGGTTGGGTAGGCGCTGCCGGGAATGGGCTGCAGGCGAGCGCAGGCAGCTCCTCCGGTGCGGAGGTGTTCGGCGATCGCGCTGGCGAAGCCGAACCAGGACGTTTCGCCCTGGGCGCTGAGGTGGTAAGTGCCCCATGGGCCAGCCTGGTCATTGCGCCAGTGCCCGATCAGTTCGGCTGTCGCCTGGGCGATGCTGCCGGCCCAGGTGGGTGCGCCGATCTGGTCGTCGACTACCCGCAGTTCCTCGCGCTCCTGCAGCAGGCGCTGCATGGTCAGCAGAAAGTTGTTTCCGTGTTGCGAGTACACCCAACTGGTACGCAGGATCAAGTGTGTGCCCGCCACGGCGCGAATGGCGTTTTCACCGGTCAGTTTGCTGGCGCCGTAGACATTCAGGGGATGCGTAATGTCATCTTCGTCGTAAGGCGTGGCTTTGCTGCCGTCGAAAACGTAATCGGTGGAGTAATGGATCAGCGGGCTGTCGAGCTTGGCGGCTTCCTCGGCGAGCACGCCAGGGGCCACGGCGTTGATGGCGAAGGCCTGCTCGGTCTCGTTTTGCGCGCGGTCGACCAGGGTGTAGGCGGCGGCGTTGATGATCAGATCAGGCTTCAGTTCGCGAACCTGACGGCGAATGGCATCGGTATCGCCAAGGTCCAGTTGCGCCTGCCCCAGCACCTGCAAATCCACGCCCTGGCCGAGCTGTTTTTGCAGGGCGCGGGAGACCTGGCCGTTACGTCCAGTCAACAGGACTTTCATGGGAACAACTCGGCGTCGTGCAGGCTGCTGCCGGCCTGGTCCTTGGTGGACAGCTGTGGCGAACCATCGAACTGCCAGTCGATGGCCAGTGTCGGGTCATCCCAGCGTATGCAGCGCTCGTGCGTCGGTGCGTAGTAGTCGGTGGTCTTGTAGAGGAATTCGGCCGTCTCGCTGAGCACGACGAAGCCGTGGGCAAAGCCTTCGGGAACCCAGAGCTGGCGCCTGTTTTCGGCACTGAGGCGTACGCCTACCCATTGGCCGAAGTTCACAGAGCTGCGACGGATGTCCACAGCGACATCCAGCACTTCGCCTTGGATAACGCGCACCAGTTTTCCCTGCGCCTGCTCGATCTGATAATGCAGGCCACGCAGCACGCCGCGCTGCGAGCGCGAGTGATTGTCCTGTACGAAGGTGCGTTGCAGTCCGCAGGCCTCGGCAAAAGCGCGCGCATTGAAGCTTTCATAGAAGAAGCCGCGTTTATCGCCGAAGACCTGGGGTTCGAGGATCAGCACTTCAGGCAATGCAGTGGGGGTGCACTTCATGGGTGTTCTCCGGCCAACTGAAACAGGTATTGGCCGTAGCCAGTCTTGCCGAACAGCTTGGCTTGGCAAAGCAACTGGGCTTTGTCGATCCAGCCATTCTGATAAGCGATTTCTTCCAGGCAGGCGACCTTCAGACCCTGGCGATGCTCGATGGTCTGCACGTATTGCGAGGCTTCAAGCAGGCTGTCGTGAGTGCCGGTATCGAGCCAGGCGAAGCCACGGCCGAAGCGCTCCACCCGCAGATCGCCGCGTTGCAGGTAGGCGTTGTTGACGTCGGTAATTTCCAGCTCGCCGCGTACGGAGGGCCGCACGGCCTTGGCGATGCTGATCACGTCGTTGTCGTAGAAGTACAGCCCGGTAACGGCATAGCTGGACTTCGGCTTGGCCGGTTTCTCTTCGATGGACAGGGCATTGCCTGCTGCATCGAAGTCGACCACGCCGAAGCGTTCCGGATCCTTGACCCAGTAGCCGAATACCGTGGCGCCTTGCTCCTGGGTAGCGGCGCGCAAGAGTTTCTCGGTGAAGTGTTGCCCGTGAAAAATGTTGTCGCCGAGGATCAGGCACACCGCATCATCGCCGATGAACTCTTCACCAATCAGAAAGGCCTGGGCCAGGCCATCCGGGGATGGCTGTTGGGCATAGCTCAGCTCAATGCCGAACTGGCTGCCATCGCCGAGTAGCGCCTTGAAATGCGGAAGATCGTGTGGGGTGGAGATCAGCAGGATTTCGCGGATACCGGCAAGCATCAGTACCGAAAGTGGGTAATACACCATCGGTTTGTCGTAGATCGGCAACAGCTGTTTGGAGACGCCAAGTGTAATGGGGTGCAGGCGCGTGCCAGAGCCGCCTGCGAGGATGATGCCTTTCATGGTCTTACTCCTGTAAACCGAGACGCTGTCCCTGGTAACTGCCGTCTTGTACGTGGCGACACCAGTCGAGGTTGGCCAAATACCACTGCACAGTCTTGCGCAGGCCGCTGGCGAAGGTTTCTTCCGGTACCCAGCCCAGGTCGCGCTGGATCTTGCCCGCGTCGATGGCGTAGCGCTGGTCGTGACCTGGGCGGTCCTTGACGTAAGTGATCAACTCTTCGTAGCGGGTGACCCCGGCGGGTTTGCCGGGCGCCAGTTCTTCGAGCAGGGCGCAGATCGCTTTCACCACGTCGAGGTTCTTCTGCTCATTGTGCCCGCCGATGTTGTAGGTCTCGCCGACCTTGCCTTCGCTGACTACCTTGAGCAGGGCACGGGCGTGGTCTTCCACGTAGAGCCAATCGCGTACCTGCTGGCCGTTGCCGTAAACCGGCAGGGCTTTACCTTCAAGGGCGTTGAGGATCACCAGTGGGATCAATTTCTCCGGGAAGTGATAGGGGCCATAGTTGTTCGAGCAGTTGGTGATCAGCACGGGCAGGCCGTAGGTGCGCTGCCAGGCACGCACTAGGTGATCGGAGGCCGCCTTGCTGGCCGAGTAGGGTGAGCTGGGTGCGTAAGGGGTGTCTTCACGAAACAGGTCGTCGGCGCCGTGCAGATCACCGTAGACCTCGTCGGTCGAAATATGGTGAAAGCGGAACTCACCGCGACGAGGCTCGGGCAATGCCTGCCAGTAGACGCGAGCTACCTCCAGCAGGGCATAGGTGCCGACGATATTGGTCTGGATGAACGCGGCGGGCCCATCGATGGAGCGGTCGACGTGAGATTCGGCGGCCAGGTGCATGATGGCGTCCGGTTGGAACTCAGCGAGTATCCGGCTGACCCGTTCGCTGTCGGCGATATCGCCTTGGGCAAAGTCGTAGCGATTGCTATCGGCAACGGAGGCCAGCGATTCGAGGTTGCCGGCGTAGGTCAGTTTGTCGAGATTGAACACCTGATGTTCGGTATCCCGAATCAGATGGCGGATCAGGGCCGAACCGATAAAGCCGGCACCGCCGGTGACCAAAATGCGCATTTCAGGTTCTCGGCAAAGTCATGGGACGTTGAATGATAGGGCCTACCAAGTGATTGGCCCGAGTATTTTTCTGCCTGCAAGCAAGGCCTTTCTATCGTGTGATTCTGTAAATGGTGCACGCTGCGGAGCGCTTTAAAATCGCGTGTTAGGGCTGTTCCTGCCTAGGTTGCGGGCTTATTGAGTGGCGCAACTGATTAGATATTGAATTGCCACCATAAAAGTGCTTTAGTCTCGCCTCAAGTTTTTTAGGCATTTTTTTGTCTTTCCGTGGGCTGTCGGTTTTTTGGTGCCTTTATTTTGACGCATTGGGCGTGGAAGCAGAAATCAAGGCAGGAGTGATTTTTCAATGCGTCAGCTGTCGGGCGGCAGTTCCTTACTGGCGCGCCCAGGCTTCATAGAGTACTTCCTGGCAGCTATTCGGCTAGTGCATGGGATTACTGCTGTGCTGCCTGGGCTGCTGCTATTGCTGTGGCTTTCTGATGAGTCAGGCCTGACCCGGAGCTATACCGCCGTACTGCTATTTTTCGCCGTGCTGACGGTGATGATGTTTCAGGCGCTGGGTGTCTATTCAGAAGAGATATTCAGCCGGCTGCTGCGCTTCCGGGTGATGTTTTTCGCGTGGGCGTCGGCTTTCTGCCTGTTGCTGTTCATGCAGCAGGCCCTGTCACTCTTCAGCTTCATGGAGTGGCACTACCTGTGTCTGTGGTTTCTGGTTAGCCTGCTGGGTTTTGGTGTCGAGCGTCTATTGCTGCTGGCGCTTTTC
This sequence comes from Pseudomonas sp. Marseille-Q8238, assembly GCF_965111915.1. Taxonomy (NCBI): domain Bacteria; kingdom Pseudomonadati; phylum Pseudomonadota; class Gammaproteobacteria; order Pseudomonadales; family Pseudomonadaceae; genus Pseudomonas; species Pseudomonas sp. Marseille-Q8238. The sequence continues at coordinate 427,125 of NZ_CBCOPI010000001.1, forward strand.
CGCTATTGGATGAGTACCGGTCAATACCTGCATGCCGCCGTGATTCTCGGGGCGACCGACAACGGCGTACGCCTGGCGGAATACATGGCACGCAACCGCGATATCCGCTCCGGATTGGTCGGGTTCATCGACGACCGAATCAGCCGTTTACCGGCCAGCGTGGTCGGGCTGCCACTGCTGGGCAACAGTCAGGAGCTCGAGCGTTTGGTGCGCAAGGAACATATCACTCAGGTTCTGGTAGCTCTGCCCTGGTCAGCCGAGAGTCGTATCGAACAGATTGTTCACGAGTTACGCCGGCTGCCAGTCAACGTCTTGCTGGTGCCAGATATGGTGGCTTTCCGGCATGCCCGCAACCGCATTACCGAAGTGGCGGGGCTGCCGATGTTCAATGTTTCGGAACGCCCGTTAGATGGCTGGTCGCCGCTGATAAAGCGACTCGAGGATTTATTGCTGGCAAGCCTGGCGCTGATCCCTGCTTTGCCCCTCATGGCGCTGGTTGCTCTGGCTATCAAGCTCGACTCACGCGGGCCGGTGTTATTTCGGCAGAAGCGTTATGGCTACAACAACCGCCTCATCGAAGTGTTCAAGTTTCGCTCGATGTATTACGACTGTGCGGATATGAACGCCGAGCGCCAGACCACACGAAATGATGAGCGTATTACCCGGGTCGGACATTTCATCCGCAAGACCAGCCTGGATGAGCTGCCACAGCTGTTCAACGTGCTGTTTGGAAGCATGTCGATGGTCGGGCCGAGACCGCATGCCACTGCCACCAAGGCGGCAGGTATCCTGTTTGAGGAAGCGGTCAAGGAGTACACCTCGCGCCACCGGGTCAAGCCGGGCATTACCGGATGGGCGCAAATAAACGGCTACCGTGGTGAAACCGATACGTTGGAAAAGATCGAGAAGCGCGTCGAGTTCGATCTGCAGTACATCGAAAACTGGTCGGTATGGTTCGACCTCTACATTCTCTGCCGGACGATCCCGGCAGTCATGTTGGCTAAAGAGGTCTATTAGTCATGAGCGCACTGATTCCCTGCATCGTCGCCGGCGGCTCTGGTACCCGTCTGTGGCCTGTATCGCGTGAAGCCATGCCCAAGCCCTTCATGCGCCTCAGCGATGGGAGCAGCCTGCTGCAGAAGACGTTCGAGCGGGTTGCCGAACTGGATGATGTTGCTCAACTGCTGACCGTGATCAACCGTGAGTTGCTGTTTCGTACCCTGGATGATTACCGGGCACTGAATCAGCGGCATCTGGCTCTGGATTTTCTGCTCGAACCCATGGGGCGCAACACCGCACCAGCGATTGCCGCTGCTGCACTGCATGCTGCTGGTCAGTATGGCGAGGATGTTCACCTGCTGGTATTGCCGGCCGATCATCTGATTCGTAATCAGGAGGCCTTCGTCGCGGCGATCAACCAGGCTCGTGTGCTGGCGGAAGCAGGTTGGTTGGTGACCTTCGGCATTCGGCCGGGGCATGCTGAAACAGGTTATGGCTACATCCAGCAGGGCGAGGCGCTGGAGCAGGGCGGTTACCGTGTGGCGAGCTTCGTCGAAAAGCCCAATCTGGCTACTGCCGAGGCTTACCTGGCTGGCGGCAAGCATTTATGGAATGCCGGCATGTTCTGCTTCCGTGCTGATGTCTTGCTGCGCGAGTTGCGCGAGCACGCACCAGGGGTGGTCGAAGGTGTGGAGAAGTGCCTGGCTTCGAGTCAGTCGACTCAGGGCAAACAGGGCGTCCAATGCGAACTGGATGGCCAGAGCTTTGCCGAGGTGGCTGACATCTCCATCGACTATGCACTGATGGAGCGTTCCTCCAAGGTGGCCGTGGTGCCGTGTGATCTGGGTTGGAGTGATATTGGTTCCTGGCAGGCTCTGCGCGAGCTGACCGAGGCCGACGCCAATGGCAACCAGGTCAACGGTGAGGTGGTGCTGCACAATGTGCAGGGCTGCTATATCGACTCACCCAAGCGCCTGGTCGGCGCAGTCGGGGTGCGGGATCTGGTGATCGTCGATACGCCGGATGCACTGTTGATCGCCGATACCCACAGCACCCAGGACGTCAAGTTCGTTGCCCAGGAGCTGAAGAAGCGGGGCCACGAGTCATACCGGCTGCATCGCACCGTGACACGGCCTTGGGGCATGTACACCGTGCTGGAAGAAGGTGCTCGCTTCAAGATCAAGCGCATCATGGTGCGTCCTGGCGAGTCGCTGTCGCTGCAGATGCACCATCACCGCAGCGAGCACTGGATCGTGGTCAGCGGCATGGCCCTCGTGGTCAATGGCGAGCGTGATTTCCTGCTCAATACCAATGAGTCGACATTCATTCCGGCAGGCCATCAGCATCGTCTGGTGAATCCAGGCGTGATCGATCTGGTCATGATCGAAGTGCAGAGCGGTGAGTACCTCGGCGAGGACGACATCGTGCGTTTCAACGACATCTACGGTCGGGCGCCTGAGGGCGAGCCAGCGAACTGATACGTGTCGCGCTGCAGCGCGTCATGACGTTAATGGGCTCACGGTGAGCGTGTGGAGTTGGCCGCCACCTGAGCATTTTTCCAGGTTGCTGGAAGCGAATATTGAGGTCTTGAAGGAAGCTTTTCATATGAAAGCGTTGTTGTTGATTGTTCTGGTGTTAGGCATAACGGCCTGCACAACACCGGCCCGTATAGGCCTTCCCGATTCCGACACTGTCGATGCCGGCCATGCTGCTGCACTGACGTTGGCTGATCTGCCACCGGTGCAAGAGCGCATCCGTGCGGGCGATACACTACGAATAGTCAGGGATAGTGGTGAAACACCGACCGTATCGGCATTCACGGCCAACTCCATCTATGAGTTGACCCTTTATACGGTGCTTAACGATGGCAGTTTCTCCTATCCATTCATCGGCAAGGTTCAGGCCGGTGGCAAGACACCTGAGCAACTGGCGAGTGATCTGAAAGAGCGGCTTACGCCGTACTACCGTGAACCTGGCGTCACCATCAATATCAACCAGGCTCCCGGCAATACGGTCTTTGTGGGGGGCGCGGTGCGTAACCCGCAGCCGTATTCGGCCAGCGTTGCCACAACATTGGAGCAGGCCATCGTGAGTGCCGGTGGGGTCATGCCTGATGCCGACAGTCACAATGTCGCCCTGTTGCGTTCGGATGCGGATGGTCGTTACAAGGCCTATTTCGTCGACTTCAGTCAACTGCTGCAAACCGGGGAACAGGGGCGCCAGGCCATTGCGCTGCAGCGTGGTGATGTGGTTTTCGTGCCCAAGTCCGGTGTGGGTAACCGCATCGAGGGCGTGGATCTATACCTGAATCAATTGATCCCGTTCACCAAGTCGATTGGTATCGGAGCCAGCTATGACTTCCGTAATAACTAATCGCCAAGGACAGCTCTGATGATCGAAATTCGTACACTCCGTGATCTGCTGCGCCTGTTCTTCATTTTCTTTAGGGAGTTCAAATTAGCGGTTGTCACCACTCTGGTGATCATTCTGCTGGGGGCGTTTCTGCTGCCGACATCGTTCGAATCCAGCGCACGGCTATTGGTAAAGCCAGGACGTGACACCAACACGCTGCCTATCGAAGTTGCCGATCGTCCATCAATCGTGATGCCTACGACGCAGCGCGACCCGATCCTGGACGAGGAGCGCATGCTGACCGGTCGGCCAATCAGCCGCCAGGTTGCCGAGCGTTACTTGGAAGAGCTGGCCAATGCTCCTCCGCCTGAGGGTGTGCTCCCGACGCTCAAGTATTACGTTGGCCAGGTAGCCAGCGGTGCCATCGATCTCGCTCGTGGTTTTGTGCAATTGCTCGGGCTGGACGAGGCGCAGACTCCGGTAGATCGTTTGGCAACCAGGCTGGAAGACAAGTTCAGTGTCACCCATGCCCCTGGTTCATCGGTAATGGAAATCCGTTTCCGCTGGAGCGATCCGGCTGTGGCGCAATCGGTGGTGCAAAGCTGGGTCGACCTTTATCTGGAGGAACGTACCCGGGCGCTGGGACGTCGCAGTCTGTATGACTTCTATCAGGCTCAGAGTGAGGCGAGTTCTGCTGAGATTCTCAAGCTCAAGCAGGAGCTGACCGCTGGGTTGGATCAATTGGGCGCTATCAGTATCGAGGAGCACCTGCAGCATCTTTCTGAGCGCATCAATCAACTGCGTACCGACAGGTTCAACTCGCGCCGTCTGATTTCCTCCACCGAGGGCAGCCTGGCCACTCTCGATCAGCAGATCAAGAGCCTGCCTGCCGAAATCAGCACCGCGCGCGAAGTGGCCCTGAACCCGGTTCAGCAGGATTTGCTGCGCATGCTCAATAGCAAGCGCGCCGAGCGCGAAGACCTGCTGCGTACTTTCACTGAAAATGCGCCACCAGTTAAGAGCATCGAAGGCAGCATCACCAATCTGGAGGCGATGGTGAGGGCTGAGGCCGACACGCTGCAGGTTTCCCAGAATCGTGCGCCGAACCCGATTGCGGAGCGTCTGCGCAGCAATTTCATGGATCAGCAATCCGATCTTGCGCGGCTCAACGCCCAGCTGATTCGGCAGGAAGAGCAACTCAAGGTTCTGGAAGAGGAGCGTGTCAAGGCTGTTTCCGTAGAGCCTGAGCTGGCCCGTCTGCAGCGCGAACTCAGTGCCGCCGAAGGGAACTTCGCGCTGTACAACGAAAGCCTGGAGAAGGCCCGTATCGACCGCGAACTGGACAACAGCCGCATCAGCAACATTGCGATGGTCGAGCAGGCCACCTACAACCCGAGCCGCGTGTTTCCCAAGAGCCTGCTGATGCTCCTGCTGGCCTTGCCGCTGAGCATCGTGGTCGGATTTCTGGTGATCTACTTCTGCTACCTACTCGATCAGCGGATTCATGACGGCGGTCGCTTCGCCGGCAGGTTCGGCATTCCACTGTGGACGACGCTGCCGGAGGTGGTGGGCAATCCGACCCAGAATAGTGCGTTCCTGGCGGCTCTGTATCGCCTGTATGGCCTGTTGCCGCTGGATCAGGTGGACGAACGCGGGCTGGTGTTTGGTCTGACCTCCGCGCGTCGCGGGGAAGGTGTCAGCTTCATCATCGAGCAACTGCGTCGCCTGCTCGTAGAGCGCGGCTACAAGGTTCGTATCGGCGATGCCCCGGCTCAAGCCGGTGAGGTGGTGCTTTTGGACGCTTCGGCGCTGCTGTCCAACCCTGAGTCGTTCGTCAACCTGCGTCGCGCAGACCTTATCGCTCTGGTGATCGAGGCACAGCAAAGCAATATCCCGACGGTGGCACATGCCATCGGCGTACTGAATACGGCCTTCACCAAGGTCGATGGCGTGATCATCAACCGCCGCCGCTTCGAGGTGCCGGATCGTGTGCTGCAGGTAATCGCCAAGGTCCGAGGCGCGATCTGATGCGGATTGCGCTGTTAGCGCCACTCCCCCCCGAACAGACTGGTATTGCCGACTATGCGGCGGTGCTGAAAGCATCGCTGGAGTCGGCTGGGGTGGACGTTCTCACCCCGTTGGCCGGGTGTGGCAATGATCCCCTGCGGGCAATGGCACGGGTTGCGGAGTTCGACTGGACGGGTGTGGATGTCGTGCATGCCGAGCTGGGTGGCGGGCGTCTGGCGGAGTTTCAGGCGCTACGTGCTCTGCGAAAGCGCTTCCCGCATCTGCCCCTGTCAGCCACGGTACATGACCCCGAACGGTTGGTCTGGCGGCGAGCGTCGCTGCCTTGGCCCTTGTCGCTGGTTCGGTCCTGGCCATCGCCTTGGCCACAGGTTGCGACGGTGCTGGCCGACCCTCTCTGCCTGTATGAAGAGCGTCATCTGGCCAGTAACCTGAACGCGTTGGTGACCCTCACTAAAACCGGTCGCAACTGCCTGGTTCGACGCATGCGGCTGCCGGCGAGCAAGGTTCACGTCATCGCTCATGGCAACCAGGCTGTGCAGCCGTCCCCGCCGCCCCCGCTCGAGCCGCTGCGCCTGCTTTATTTCGGCTTTATCTATAGAGGCAAGGGAATCGAGGATCTGCTCGACGCCCTTGCCCTGGTCGTCCGCCGCAAACCTCAGTTGCTCCCACGCGTGTCCCTGACCCTCGCAGGCGGAAGTGCGCCGGATATGGCGTTCGAGCCCGGTGGCAGCTACCTCGATCAGCTACGTCAGCGCATCGTCGAACAGGGGTTGGAGTCGCTCATCGAGTGGCGGTTGGATCTACCGGCCGAGGATATCGCCGCGCAGATCCAGGCGCATCATGTGATGGTCCTGCCCTACCGGGAGTCGAGGAAACTACGGCTGCTGGGTGAGCAGCGTGGCACCAGTGGCGCGTTGTCCTGGGCCGCTGCCTGTGGGCGCGGTGTGGTGACGTCCGATGCCCGTGCGTTTGCCGAGGAAGTGGCTACAGGTAATGGCGCGATCTACCCCCAAGGAGATGTATCGGCCTTGGCCAACGAACTGGAGAGATTGCTGGAGGCGCCGGAGCGCTGTCTACAATGGGCTGAGCGCGCCGAGCAGATCGGTCGCGAGCGTCTCTGGCCTTTGACTGCCCAGCGGTTCAAGGCACTGTTCAGCAGCCTGTGTGAGGGTAGGGACCATGCGAAATAAGCGAATTCTTCTGTCGAGTCTTCTGGTAGCGGTTGTTCTGTGTGTAGCTGTCGTATTGAGCAGCCGTAATGCTGAGGCCGAAATTATTAGCCTGAAGCCGGAGCGCACGGTGGTCTGGAAGGACTTCCTGGGGGTCAACGCGCAGTTCCATTTCTTCCCGGAAGCGACTTATCGCAAACAAATGAAACGCCTGCACGAACTGGATCTGCAGTGGGTGCGCATCGCCATGCACTGGGCGCTGCTGGAGTCCGCACCGGGGCGTTACTACCCTCCATTTGATGCCGCGACCAAAGTGATGGGTGAAGAGAACCTGAAGGCGGTCGGTTTCCTGGCGGGCTCCGCGCCCTTCGCCACTACCGCTCCAGTGGACTCGCCTTATCAGGACTCCTTTCCGCCGAAGGACAATCGGCTCTACAGCGAAAGCCTGACGAATTTCGTCGAGCGCTACCCGCAGTTCGATGCATGGCAGATCTGGAACGAGCCGAACCTGCCGCCGTTCTGGCGTCCGAAGGAGGATCCCGATGCTTATGCCGCGCTGCTGCATGATGCCGTGGTAACGGTGCGACAGCGTTTTCCTGATAAGCCTCTGCTCACCGCCGGCATGGCCTATTTCAGCGAGATGCCTACGCGTGGCATGGGCCTGATGCTCAAGTCGTTGCTGGACATGGGGCTGGCCAACTACAACCTGATTGTTGCTTACCACCCCTATACCGAATATCCGGAAGCCAACAAGCCGGGCAAGAACGATTTCCTCGAGACTGCTCGCTACGTCAACAGTGGTTTGCGCAACGCAGGTATCAAGCAGATCTGGGCGACCGAATGGGGCTGGTCCAGCTATTCCGGACCCAAGGAACTGCAGGCGATCATCGGTATGTCCGGACAGGCGGATTACACGTTGCGCCGGTTGGCGCTGATGAGTGCCCTGGATTATGACCGCATCTTCCTGTTCAACCTGAGCGATCTGGATGCAAGGGCCAGCGTGCGTGACCAGTCTTACGGACTGCTCGATTTGGACGGTGAGCCGAAACCGGCGTTCACCGCGCTGAAGAACTTCCTCGAGGTGACCGGGCCGCGCCTGGAACCGGCGGAGCCACCTACATTCGCCAAGGCGCCGAAAGACCTGTACAGCGTCTCGTGGACACGGGATGACGGTAAGAAGCTGCTGATGGTCTGGAGTGCGACGGCAGGCAAGCTGCACATCCATGGAGTGCACCAGGCGACGTTGTACGATCCGCTGCGTGGCACGGAACAGGTGCTCCAGGCCGAGAGCGATACCCTTGTGGCAGGACTCAAGCCCAGCTTGCAGCTGCTGGTATGGGATTGAGTAATGTCGCTTAGAATTCTCTGGGTTCTGCCTTATCTGCCCTGGCCGACCAGCAGTGGCGGCAAGACGCGGCAGTTCCATCTGTTGCGCGCCCTGGCTCAGGCCGGGCATCGGATTACGTTGCTGGTGCAGAGCAAGGCGCCTCTCGATGACGAGGCACGCAATGCGCTGGAGCCTTTGCTTGAGCAACTGATCGTCGTATCGCGGCGCCCATTGCGCAGCCCGACCACGCTGCTGACAGCAGCGTTTTCGCCGCTGCCGATGCTGGCCAGCATCAATGGTCATGCACCTGCCTTGAGCAGTCGCTTCGCCGAGTTGCTAAAGCAGCGGTGGGATGTCGTGCAGATTGAGCACAGCTACAGCTTTCAACCCTACGAGCAGGCGCTTACCCAGGCTGGACAACCGTTCATCCTCACCGAGCACAACGTCGAATCGGCATTGGGGGGGGCGATCTATGACCGTTTCCCGACCTGGCTGCGGCCAATGGTGTGGTTCGACCAATGGCGTTATCGCCGTTGGGAGCGGCATGTCATGGAGCAGGCCGCGCAGGTGGTCGCCGTGACCGAGGCTGATGCGCAGGAGTTGGGCATGATCACCGGTCGTAGTGTTCCGGTAGTGGTCAATGGCGTCGATTGCGCCCGTTATGCGGGGGTGAACCCGACGTACGACAGCAATCGTCTGCTGTTCATTGGTAATTATGAGTATCCACCCAACGTGGACGCCGTTGAGTGGGCGATGACTGAAATCATGCCTCGTGTCTGGCGATTGCGGCCTGATGCGCGCATCACTGTCGCTGGTTATGCCTTGCCGGCCGAGTGGCGAAAACGCTGGCCGGATGAGCGAGTCGAGTGGCATGCCTTCGTCCCGGACCTGACGGTGTTGCAAGCTCAGTCGGCGATTTTCTTCGCGCCCCTGCGCACGGGTGGAGGTTCCAAGCTCAAGGTGCTCGAGGCCATGGCCGCCGGCCTGGCCGTGGTGACTACGGCGCAGGGCGTTTCCGGCCTGGCGGTTACCGCCGGGGTCGAGTACGACGGCGGCGAGAATGCCCAGGCGCTTGCTGGGGCGATATCGAGACAACTCGCCGAGCCTGCCGCCGCACAGCGAATGGGAACGGCAGGTCGCGCCTATGTCGGTCGTGCACATGACTGGAGCGTGGCCGCGCAGCAGTTGCTGGACGTGTATGCCGCTGTTGGCAATCCTGGGGAGCTGTCATGCGAGTAGGACTGGATTACCGTCCTGGTATCAGCAACCCGAACAATGGCATCGGGCGGCAGAGCGTGGCGCTGGCCAGGGTCCTTGGAGAGCTTCCCGGGGTCGATCTGCACCTGTTCACGTCAGCCCCCGCTGATCATCCTCTGCGTGCGACGGCACACTGCCCGTCTTGGGTGAGTCCACTGGAAGGTCAACATCGTTTGCCGCGACGGTTGCGCTTCGAGCTCTGTTACTTGCCCTCGGCGCTTCGGCGTGCTGGCATGGATGTGCATATCAGCACCTTCAACATGGGGCTGCCGTTACCTCCCAGGCCTTCTGGCCTGCGCTACGTCCTGCAGCTTCATGATCTGTTTCAACTGCATCTGAAGAATCACCACGCCACCTTGCTTCGCGAAACGGTCTATCGCATTAGTGACCACCTTTCGATTCGTTACTCGGTGAACGTCGCAGATCGCATCTGGACGCCCTCGCAGTACAGTGCCGATGAAGTGGCGCGTGTCTTTCCGCGTGCGGCGCACAAAGTGCGCGTGCTGCCCAATCTGGTACCCAGCAGCATCCTGCAAGCGGTAATGCCGGCACAGCCGCTGCCGTCTCGTTTCTGGTTGCTGGTCGGTACCCGCGAGCCGCGCAAGAACATTGCCTGGTTCATCGAGCAATGGCGCGTGGCGCGTCAGAGCGAGGTGGCGATCCCCGATCTTGTGCTGGTCGGCGGGGGTGAGTTCGTGGCACCGCAGCAGCGTGAGCTTCCCGGCATACACCTGATGCCCTCGCTCGGTGACGCCGAGTTGCAGGGGCTGTACGGCGCGGCGGAGTGTCTGTGGCATCCCTCCTATGCGGAGGGCTTCGGCCTGCCGGTGATCGAGGCAATGGCGGTCGGAACACCCGTCGCCGTCGCCAGCGGCACCTCGCTGGATGAGATCGTCCCGGAGGCAACACCACGCTTCAGCCCATACGACGCCGCGGGCGTGATCGAACTCATGCACCGCCTTGCCCACCCCGATGAACCCGACCGCCAGGCTCTGCGCGAGTGGGCCAAGCGCTACGCGGAGCAACCTTACCGTGCCCGCGTGAGTGAACTGCTACAGGAGTTGCAGGTATGACCTCGTCCTTCGGGATGCCGATCGCGTTGATCACGGGGCTGGTCTTTGGTGTCCTGCTGTGGTTCCTGTCACCGCTAAAGGTGCTGGTATTGATAGTTGCCATGGTCATCGGTTTCAACCTGCTGCGCCGTCCGTTGCTGGGGCTGCTGCTGTTTGGGCTGGTGGCCAATTTCCTGCCCTATTCCACGATCAACGTGGGCATACGCACGACCGTGTCGGAGCTGCTCATCCTAGTCACCTGGTCCTGCGTGCTATTCCAGGGCATTTTCGAAGGCGTTACCCGCGCCGCAAAGGGAGGGATCACAGAGCGCTACATTCTGGCTTTGCTCCTGTTCAGTACGCTGCCGTTCGTGGTTGGCCAGGTGACGATCGATGCTGAGGGCAATGGTGTGGCCAACTGGTTGCGCTGGATGGCCAACGTGTCCTTGGTGTTCCTGGCCGCGCGCTTGCTGCGTGACGATGGCTCCAGGGATGCAATGGTGCTGGCCCTTTTGCTCGGCGGCCTGGCGATGTTGCTGCTTTCGTTGCCTGTTTTCCTGGCCGATCGGTCGGCGGTGGCACTCAATCCGCTGCTGATCAAGCTGGGTTACGCGACGTTGGATGAGACGGTCGGCGATACCTCCGAAGCTGTGTTCCTGCGCATGGGCTCACCCTGGATTCACCCCAACAATCTCGGCGGTGCGATGGCGTTGCTCCTGCCGCTGTCTCTTTGCTACGGCATCACCCGGTTCGGCTGGCGTCGCGTACTGGGGCTGTCCGTCGGGGTGCTGGGTACCATCGCCCTCGTGCTCAGTGGTTCGCGCGGTGCATTGCTGAGTCTGGGGGTGGCGCTGGTCTGGATGGCCAGCCGTCGCGTACCTTACACCGGGCGCCTGCTGATGCTCGGGGTCGCATTCAGTGCACTGCTGGTGCTGTCCTACCCGCCGCTGCAGGACCGGATCATTGCTCTGTTCGACATCGGCGACGCCAGTACCTCGATGCGTTTTGCCGAGTACTCAAATTTCCCTCGGGCCATGGCTTCCTACCCACTGGGTATCGGGTTCAAGGTGGAACCGCCGGTTCCGGGAACGGATCTGCACGGTATTTCCAATCTGTGGCTGAACATCGTCTACAAGTTGGGCCTGCTCGGGATGCTGCTGTACGTCGCAGCGACCTGGAGCTGGTGGCGTGAGACGCGACCAAGCGGGGAGCGAACCGATCTGACGGCTGACAACGCGGTCTGGCTGGGTTCGACTGCCGGGCTTATAGCTGCGCTGTTCAGTGGCCTGTTCGATCACTATTTCAGTTTCCAGTCGGTGCTGGTCGGCCTGTTCTGGCTAATGCTCGGCTTGAACCTGATGGAGTCCCGTCGCCTGCGTTCAGGTGCTGGAACGCCCGAAAACGTCGCGTCATGCGTACCATGAGGCGCTGAACGGTGCTGGGCTCCACGCTCTGGCTGACACTGGCCACGCTGATCGGTCTGGTCGCCGGCTTTGCCCGTGAATGGCTATTGATCGATGCCTGGGGTGCCAGTCTGCGCAGCGATGCGTTTCTGGTTGCGCTGTTCCTGCCAGAGGCCGTGCGCATCGCTCTCGCTACCGGACTGTTCAGCTCAGCGGCATTGCCTTTGTATCAGGAGCGCGATAGGGCGCAGCGCGAGGCCTGGCTATCCGCCTTGACGCTGCGCGTGCTTGGCTGCGCGCTGCTGATTGCCGGTTTGTTCTACCTTGCTGCGCCGCTATGGGTCTTGCTGGTCGGACCCGGGCTGTCCGAAGAGGGACGAGTTCTGGCGGGGCAGAGCTTGCAGCTACTGGCTTGGTGCGTGCCCGGCTTTCTGCTGCATGCGCTGCTCTGTATTCCACTGCAGGCACATGCACGCTTCGTACTGGCCGGTCTAGGCTCCCTGTTGTTCAACCTGCCTCCGGTTATTTACCTCGCTGTTGCTGGTGAGCAGGCCTCTCCATCGGGGCTGGCAACAAGCTGCCTGCTGGGCAGTTGGCTAATGCCGCTAGCATTGTTCCCAGCAATGCGTGGTATGGGCTGGCGACCCTGGCGTATCCAAGCCGATAGCGATTATGGCCAACAGCTACTGAGGCGCCTCGGGCCTCTATTGGCCAGTACTTTGGCGAGTCAGGGGTTGGCTTTGCTGGAAAGAATGATCGCATCGTTGCTAGGTGAGGGCGCGGTGACGTGGCTGAACTTTGCGCGCAAGCTGATCAACCTGCCGATGATTGCGCTGATGAGCTTGAATCAGGTGCTGCTCGGGCTGATGGGGGGCAAGTCGGAGCAAGAGCGTCTGGCTCTGCTGCGGCGCGGCACGGCCATGTCGACGCTATTGACACTGCCGGTGGCGGTCGGCATGGTCGGCGCCGCGGAGCCGTTGATCCAACTGCTGCTGCCCAGCCAGGCCAGTGGTGGCGTGCTGGCAGCTCTGCTCGGCTGGCTGGGGCTGACGCTACTGTTCGCTGCCTGGAATGCATTGCTGGCGCGTTATGCCTACGCCGTGGGTGATACACGCCTGCCGCTGGCGTGCGAGTTGGGTGGCAATGCGCTGAATGCGCTCTTGCTACTGACCCTGCCATGGCTGCTCGGGCTCAAGGGGATTGCCCTGGCGGCACTGCTGGGTGTTGTACTGACCGGGCTGCTGCTGATGCGCAAGCAGCACCTGTTGATCAGTCTGGACTGGAAGCGCCAGTGGGCGCTTGGCTTGGCTATGCCGGGGCTAGCATTGCTGATTCCGCTGGGTGTGCCATTGGGCTGGTGGCAGCTTGGAGTGACGATTGTTATCTCGGCGTTGCAGATGCTGTTGCTGGCGGCGTGGCTCAAGCCTTGGCGGATCGCTTAGGCAGCGTTCACCGCAGCTCCCGTGCGCTGCTGTTTGCTTTATCGCTCTGGTTTTCCTGGCCCGCCTGAACGTAGTGGCTGTTTTTGTGCAGCCAACGTTTCTCCACGCCGTGCCACATCAGGGCTGCTCCGCACAACGTCAGGCCTACGGTGCCCAGTAGTGCCAGCCAGGCATTGGCCTCGAATGCGCCGAAGTGCACCATTGTCTGGACGATGGGGAAATGCAGGATGTAGACGCCATAGGAGAAGTCGCCGAACTTGCAGAAGTTGCCGACGTAGTTGTACAGCGCGAAAAAGATCACCAGGATCGCCAGGGCAATCGGCTTGAGCGCTTCGACCTCGATCAGGGGGCGAGCCAGGAAATAGATCGCCGCCGCCAGCACCATCCATTTCACATGACGTTCGAACAGTGGCAGCAGATAGTAGAGCGCAGCCCCCGCGATAAAGAATCGAAGCTGCCCGGGCAGTTGTTTCTCCAGCTGGAAATACATGCCGCGTCCCGTACTTTCGTACAGGTGGAGCATGGCCAGCGAGTAGACCGTGGACGCCACGAACAGCGCCAGTAGAATGCGCATGCGGCCGGCGCGTCGGCACAGCCAGACGATGGCGGGAACGCTCAGGTAAAACATCACTTCGATCTTGATCGTCCACAGTGCGCCATTGACGGCGGCCATGTGGTTTTCTTGGAACACGCCTGGAAGATCCGGCTGCAGGAAGTTCATGAAGCCCAGGTTGACCGTGAGGTAGTGAACGAACTCACTGGATAGGAAGTAGGCGGCCAGCGAGCGCTCGCTGATGCTGGAGAGCAGAATTGCAGCGAGCGTTACCGAGACGAAGTACGCTGGGTAGATGCGGCGCGCGCGCTTTTCGACGTAACCGGTCAGGGAGCGTGACTTCTCATAGCTCATGAAGATCAGGAAGCCGCTGATCACGAAGAATGACTCGATGGCGATCTTGCCTGACAGCAGGGTGTCGATGATGTCGAGTTCGCTGGCACCGGACAGCTCATGTGAATGAAGCAAGCAAACCGCCAGCGCCAGAAGAAGGCGAATGAGATCGAAGTTGTTCTGACGTAAGCGCGGGCTGCTGATATTCATGCGGGTATTCGCTCGGCGAACTTGGCCGTTTGACAGAGTCTGGCGCAAGCTTCCTGTTGAGAGACCTTTTGCCTAGGCTGCTGGAAGCATTGATCAGATAGGTTGAAGAGGTTGCTGGAAAAATGACATCAATATTTTGGCGTTAATTAAAAAAATAAAACACCATGAACTATTAGATTTATGGGCGACATATAAGGCAGCATGCCATCATGTGGCTTGCACTAGCAAGTAGATCGAGACCCATGACAGTTTCCCGTAGGGCCTGAAATAACCATTGCTCCAGCGCAGGCTATCTGGTGGATGCTTTCTTGTGTTTTCTGGGCGCATCAGAGGGCGGCTGATTCTGATGAGCTATATGGTTGTTGAATACTGGCGGCGAAGATAGGTGTCAAAACTGGGTGCTGCGTGGGGGTTGAATTTGGATATGAAGCCGTCGGTGAATAGGTTGATCCTGCTTAAGCGTTTCTTTATTTGTATGGTTCTATGTACCGGATATTTGGTAATGGGTGTATATGCTGCCGATGAAGAGCCGATAAGAATGCTCATAAAAAAGTATAGCCCTGATACTTACGTGTCCATGGAAGGCGGGCTCTATATAAAGACTCATAATTGTCTTGAGCCGGCCTACAGCGAGAATTCTATTCTTTTTTACATTCCCTATTCTGAAGACAATAAACTTTTGTTCAGCAATGGTGTGGAATGCAAGGTAACAGAGATTTATGACCGGGGTGCGAATTACAGCAGGGAAGGGCGCTAGCTAAGTTCTTTTCTCATGGTTCCTTTTACCTGACCAGTCGTCATGTCGGCAGCCGACTGGCGTAATGGGGAGTATGCGCTGTCATGAACAGGGCTCGGTTGGCGATGTATCGTTCGCTCTTTGGGGGATGTAATGGTTGCGGTCATTTTTGGTGGCACGGGGTTCATCGGTAGTTTCTTTGCCCGCTTTCTGATTGATGAACAAGGGTTTGACAAGGTTTACATCGTTGACCATGAGCCGCTTGAACAGAAGGTAAGCGCCTTTCGGTTGGAGATGCTGAGTGGCTCGCAAAAAATCGAAGTGATTCATGGAGACGTACGGCGCCCCATCGACTGGTTGCCGCCCGAGACGGTTGACCTGATCGCCAATTTCGCCGCGGTGCATCGTGAGCCCGGGCATGAGAATTTCGAGTACTACGAGACCAATCTGCTGGGGGCGGAGAATGTTTGTGCATGGGCTGAGAAAGTGGGTTGCCAGCGCATGATCTTCACCAGCTCCATTTCCCCTTACGGACCAAGCGAGGAGGTTAAGGACGAGCGTTCGCTACCGACTCCAACGACCGCCTATGGTGGTTCCAAACTGGTGGCCGAGAAGATCCACCAGATCTGGCAGGCGAGGGGCGGTGGCGTCCGGCATTTGGTCATCGTGCGACCGGGTGTTGTGTTCGGTCCGGGCGAGGGCGGGAATGTTTCCCGGCTCATCAAGGCTGTCCTGCATCGCTATTTCTTTTACATGGGCAATCGTGCCACTCGCAAGGCGGGCACCTATGTGAAAGAGTTGTGTGCTGCGATGTGGTGGGTATCACAGCAGCAGGCAGTAAAGGGCCGTCAGGTCGATCTTTTCAATATGTCGATGAACCCCGGGCCTTCCATTCAGGAATATGTCGAGGTTGTCTGCAAGGTAGCCGGCGTTAAGCGGAGCGTGCCTGCTGTTCCCTACCGGTTGTTGTTGGTGGTTGCCTACATCATCGATGCGGTGGCCAGGCCTCTGGGTGTCAAGCATCCGTTCAGCCCTGTGCGTATTCGCAAATTGGTCAAGTCCAACAACATCCTCCCCACTTATCTGGCGGAGAGTGGCTATCCCTATCAGTACACATTGGAGAGCGCATTCGCGGATTGGAAAAGAAGCTGCCCGCAAGAATGGCAATGAAGGATGAACAAATAATGGAACACGTTGAAAGGCCGACGTTGCGCGTCGCATGCATCGTACCCACTTACAACGGGCGTGCGGATCTGCAGCGACTGCTCGACTCACTGGAACGACAGACCTCATCCTTTGACCTGTTCATCGTCGACTCCAGTTCACATGACGGCACTGCAGAGCTCGCACGGGCTCAGGTGCCAGAGGTGGTATCCATCCCCAGTAACCAGTTCAATCATGGTGGCACTCGGC
This sequence comes from Pseudomonas sp. Marseille-Q8238, assembly GCF_965111915.1. Classification (NCBI taxonomy): domain Bacteria; kingdom Pseudomonadati; phylum Pseudomonadota; class Gammaproteobacteria; order Pseudomonadales; family Pseudomonadaceae; genus Pseudomonas; species Pseudomonas sp. Marseille-Q8238. Next base: position 443,399 of record NZ_CBCOPI010000001.1, read on the forward strand.
AGATGATGGTTGATGGCAATCCAGGTTATGACGTCTATGTCTTCTTGACGCAGGACGCCTACCTGGAGGAAACGGATGCGATCGAGCGACTGCTGATGCCCTTCGCTGACGGGCGTGTTGGCGCAGTCTGCGGGCGCCAGTTACCACATTTTGATGCCACGCCGCTTGCCCAGCATGCTCGCTTGTTCAATTACTCTGCTACCTCACAGGTGAAATCGCTTGAGGATGTGCCCGTGCTGGGAATCAAGACGGCGTTCATGTCCAACTCTTTTGCCGCCTACCGCGGTGATGCACTCTCGACGGTAGGAGGTTTCCCTGATCATGTGATTTTTGCCGAAGATATGTATGCGACTGCCAAGATGTTATTGGCGGGGTGGAAGGTGGCCTATGCCGGCGATGCACGGTGCCGGCACTCGCACAACTACAGCGTGCAAGAAGAGTTTCGCCGTTACTTCGACATGGGCGTGTTCCATGCCCGTGAACTGTGGATTCGTGAGCAGTTTGGTGGGACTGGCGGAGAGGGCATGCGCTTCGTCAAGTCAGAGTTGGCCTTTCTGGGGCTGTCTCGTGTTTACCTTTGGCCCATGGCCATTTTCCGCAATGCCTGCAAGCTACTGGCCTATAAATTGGGGCAGAAGGAAAAAGGCATCTCTCCACGGCTGAAGAAGAAACTTGGTATGTATAAGCGTTACTGGGATAGCCCGTTTGCTTAAGGTTTCCTCTGCTCAGCCGACTTCTCGCATGGCCTTTTCAATAACTCCTCAGAGAATGAAGCGCCAGCGTCGGCTGGCAAGTATCAGCAGGGCCGAGGCTGGTAGCGAGAGTAGCAGTACAATCATGGCCGTCGATGTGCTCTCTTCGCGGCCGAGTCCCATCAGCGTCAGCAGTATGAAGGGATGTATATAGTAGATCGCTGCAGAAACCTTGGCTGGTATCAGGCTACGGCCTGCAATGACATGGCGGAGAGGTAACAGGAAGAGTGCAGGGGCTGCGATGATTATGGATAGCATGCAGTCAAAGCTAAGTCTGCGCACCGAATCCTGTTGCAAGTAATAATTGAGCGTTGCCTCTCCCAGTACAGTTGCACAGCCAAATATTAAGAGGAAGAGTATCTTGCCTGTCGTTATCTTTTCCTCAAGCCGATTGCGGGCGATCAGAAAGCCGATCGTCATCAGAGGAAAGGCGACGAACAGAAAGTTCCGGCCTACATAATCGTTTGCATTGATGTGCTGAAGCAGTGAGACGGGTATTTCATAATAAGCGCGTATGTATTGCAGGAATGCTCCGGTGAGGTAAAGGAGTACGGTAAGGTATATGAGCGTTCGATTGCTCTGGTTGCGAAGAATATAAATCAGGATTCCGCCGCCAATCATTGATATGACATACCAAAGATGGAAAAAACCCACAATCCAATATTTGATGAAGGTTAGCAGTCCCTTCAGTCCGTCGAAGGTGTCTGTCGTGATATAAAAAGGAAGGTAGATAATCATCCAAAATACATAAAGTGTGGTGGCCCGACGAACCCAGATTTTTAGGCTATTTGGATCCCTTTGAAGGCTATGGTAAATGTAGTAACCGCTTATCAGAAAAAATACGGGGACGGTAATTCTGAATAGCCCGCTATTTACTTGATAACCCAGAAGGCTCACGCTGCCTCCGAAAAGACCGCTATGCCCGACTGCCACCATGCATGATAGCGCTATTTTAAGAGCGTCTAGTCCGCCATTTATAACTTTAGCCATCCCTGTGTTTCCTCTGACGGGTTGAGCGTTTAGTGCTGAGGTGAGCAGGGGTGTTTTCGTATTTGTTAAATGGTTGCACCTAAAATTTCTCCAGATTTAGTGAGCAAGGCGGCCGTAATACAGGGTGGTAATATGTATTGGTAGGAGAGGTCGGGCCTTATTTAATCTTTTTGGTGAGGGCGCATGCTGCGGCTAGACCTTTTGGTTATACTTAGGGTCAATAAGGTATGTGATGGTTCTCTTGTAGTGAGTGTAAAGGCTCGGAGGAGGATGTAGGGCTATATCGCTAATTTATTTTCGTTGATTATGATTTTATTGCTAAATATAAGAATGAAGAAGAGTGAGTGTGTTAGGAAATAGATCAGGCTCAAGCCGTGGTGAAGTTTCATCAGGGGTTAAGGGTGCGTCTTCAGGGTGATATTTGTTTTTCATGGCTCTCATATTAAATAAACAAATTATTAACACTGATATGGTGATAGGAATTGAGTTGAGCGCCGGTTTCCCTTTTGTATCTAGCCTTTAGTCCTTGCCGTAATGCTGGCGCCAATAAGAAGGCGCTGGTGAAGTTGACTGGCGTAATGATAATGAAGTTGGTTCTGTGGTAAGGCGTGACGGTATCATGCCTCTGTGTTTAGCTTGATGCAAGGGGGCGTTATTATGGATTTTTGTATGGGTGGTTGTTGTTTCTTGAATGACTGAGAATGGCGTAAAGGTGGGTTTCTGTAGGAAGAGTTAACAAGATTGATCGCTGTCAGTTGCTCAAGAGAGAGTTTAAATACTCGCGCTATATTTTCTGCGGGCGGGACATGCCTGAGTACTCATTTTATGAGTTGGGCTCTGTAGTATTGACTCCTGTATCGGCACGCCTGTGAGCCAGACCCGATTCGTCATTGGCGCCGGTGTGGTTCTTCATCCCAAACTAGTATTAGTTGCCTTTCTTGGTCTGGTGCATTTCTGGGGCGCGTTCACTGTTATCGTCCTAACTCGGCGCATTGATCAACGCGGCATCGACAATGGTGCCTTGGTGCAATGGCAGGCGTCAGTCACCAGATAACCACCAATGGCTGCCAGGATGGCTGTAGTCAGTCATGTCTCTTTCGCAGCCGTCGGAAGTTGAGGGCAGTGGTTTCATGGCGGGGCTCTCAGGACCAGTCCGGAAAACTGACGCAGGATGGTGGTTTCTTACAGCGTTTTCTCCATCGCAGGATCGCTGTAGCGGAACAGCTATGCATCAGATGCACGGGCAGTATTGCCATCAGTGGGTACGTTGGCCGTCCGCCTTCATCCTTAGGGCATGCAGGTCGATCGATGCAATCAAACCCTTCCACTGCACAACCTAATTCATCTCGGCTAGGAATAACGTCTTGCAGTGCTGCATGTCTACTCGGCACCGGCGAAGGTCGCCTGCTTTATCGGAAACTCAGCAGGTAGAATCCGGGTGTTTTGCGAAAACCAAGGAAGTCTTATTCAGGGTTACCTTGGCCGCGGAACGTTACACGGACGGGGAGCTGGTGGGGGGAAGGGGGCTGAGAAGCCTAACGCAGAAACGAAAAAGGCCCACCTTGCGGTGGGCCTAAGTCGTTGTATGGTGCCGGCACCAGGAGTCGAACCCGGGACCTACTGATTACAAGTCAGTTGCTCTACCAGCTGAGCTATACCGGCATTTGTGGGGCGCCATTATAGCCATTGTGTGGCCGGAGTAAACCCGTTGTGATGCAGTTTCGATGGGCACTCGCTATCAACAGCTATTTGCTTATGCACAATTGAAGAGCAGTGAGCTCGAGGTCGCTCGGGTTTTGTGCGATAAATCTCGGATAATCGCAACTTGCTGTTTTTAAACGTCTTTTCAGTTAGGTTAAAAAACGAGCAGGTTGGCTGGAGGTAGAAGACACCAGCCTTTCAGCGACTTCTGCAGAAATTGCACACAGAGTTATCCACAGATGCTGTGGGCAACTCAGTGGCGTTCAGCGAGCAGCAGCAGATTGCGCGGAGTGATCTGGTAATCGCAGAACGTGCCCAGGCTTACGCTGTAGCCATGCCCCTGCAAGTACAGGGCGCGATCGAGCAATAACCAGACTTCCAGTGGGCGGCGAAACAGGTTGCGCAGCAGCTCGAGGTTGCGCACTTCTGCCAGGCGCTGCCAGCCGTGCGCTTGCACTGCATCCCAATCCTGATTGGCAGGCAGCGAAAAGCCTTTCAGCTCGGCGAGATGGTGGCAGTAGTCGGCAAATGACTTGTGCAGCCAACTGACCGGCAGCGAGGGCGTAGGCAGGTATTCGTCTGTCTTGCGCGCGTGTCGTTGCACCAGATCGAACCCCAAACGCCGGGCCATCGACAGATCGCGTTGCTGGCGTTGTCGTTGACCCGCCGTGACGGTTTCACTGAGGGGTAGGCGCAGGTCATCCAGTGACAACTCCAGGGCGGACTGTTGGGCTTGGCGCGAGAGTGCCTCATAAGCTGGGGTACGAATCCGGTTGTAGCAGCAGGGCGCGACGGCCAGTTGCCGGCAGCCCTTGGCACTGGCCAGTTGCAGCAGGCGGACATGCAGGTCGCCGCAGGCGTGCAAGGCAACGGGCGTCTGCTCTGCGTGCAGGTGTTCTGCAGCACTGTCGTCGAGTACATCCTGCAGGCGATGGTGGGCTGCAATGGTCAGGCGTTGGCTTTGTTGCTGGCCGGCCTGCACCAGTGCGGGATCGTATTCGAGGCAGGTCAATTGTTGCCCCGGCTGAATCAGCCGCCGACCGAGATGCCCCTTGCCAGCGCACCAGTCGAGCCAGTGCACGGTTGCGTTGCAAAAATTCAGGCGGCTGGCGAATGCCTCGATCTGCTGCCACTTGCGCCCGGGCACATCCACGACCTGCCGTTCCATGGGCTCGGGTATAGCGATGCTGGGCAACTCGCCAATCGCGCTCAGTGCCTGAGCCGTCGTGGCCAATTCGGTGAAGGGAGCAGGGGCGATGAGTGCGTGCGGCGCGTTGTGATCGGCTTCGGCCTGTTGCAGGGTGCGCCCGCGCAGCCAGGTGGCAAGCTCCGGGTAGTGTGCTTCCCATGGCAGGTGCAGGTCGACGAAGGGCCGCGGACGCCACAAGGCCTGGTGGGCAAGCAGGAACGCATCCAGTGCCTGGAAGCGCTCCTGCAGGGCATCGCCGGTCAAGGGCGTGAGCGGGATGTCGGCCATCAGCGGCCCTGGCAGGCGTCCACGCGCAGTTTGCGTTCGATCAGCCGGAACAGGTAGGTCAGCACCAGGGTGATCAGCAGGTAGAACACGCCGGCGTAGCAGAAGAACAGCATGTACTCGTAGGTGCGCGCGGCGATGGTCTTGGCCATGCCCATCAGGTCATAGAGCGTCACCGTGTAGACCACGGCACTGGCCTTGAGCATGAGGATGACCTCGTTGCTGTAGGCCGGCAGGGCGATACGCGCGGCGCGTGGCAGGATGATGTGGATCAGCGTTTGCCGGCGTGACATGCCCAGTGAGCGGGCTGCTTCCACCTCGCCCACGGGGATGGCGTGAATCGCCCCGCGGATGATCTCGGCGATGTAGGCCGCCGTGTGCAGGGACATGGCCAGCAGGGTGCAGAAGAACGGGTCACGCAGATACGGCCACAGTGCGCTTTGTCGGACGGCGTCGAACTGAGCCAGGCCGTAATACACCAACGCCAGTTGCAGGATCAGCGGCGTGCCGCGAAAGAAGAAGATGTAGGTGTAGGGAAGAACCTGCACGTACCAGTGCTTGGAGGCCCGGGCGATGCCCAGTGGCAAGGCCAGGATGAGACCGATGATGACCGACAGTGAAAGCAATTCGAGGGTGAGTAGCGCCCCCTGCAGCATTTTCGGCAGCCATTGGACGAGCAATTCCCACTGGTTCATAGCTCGTTCCTTACGAAGCCCCGACTAACGCGGCGTTCCAGTATGTGCATGATGATCATGACGAAGACCGTCAGGCCCAGATAGATGAACGCAGCCATCATGTAGAAGGTGAAGGGCTCCTTGGTCGCGTTCGAGGCGATGCCGGCCTTGCGCATGATTTCGTCCAGCGAGATCAGCGAGACCAGTGCGGTGTCCTTGAGCAGGATCAGGTACAGGTTGCCCAGCCCAGGCAGGGCAATACGCCAGACCTGCGGCAGTACGATGCGCCAGAAGATGCGCGTCGAGGAAAGTCCCAGGGCCTGACCGGCTTCCCGGTGGCCCTTGGGCACAGCGAGCAGCGCACCACGAAAGACTTCCGTGGCATAGGCGCCGAAGCACAAGGCGAGGGCCGTGGTGCCTGCCGCAAATGGCGACAGGGCCAGTTGTGGATTGCCGAATAGGCCGCCCAGTGCGTTAAGGCCATTCACGGTACCGAAGTAGATGAACAGCACCCACAGGGTTTCCGGCACACCACGCACTATGGTGGTGTAGAGGCTGCCCAGAGCGCGCAACCAGCGCCGGCCGGAGGTTTTTGCAGAGGCACCGAGCAGGCCAAGCACCAGGCCGCCGGCAACAGCGGCGAGCGAAAGCTTGAGCGTCATCAGGGCGCCTTCGGCAAGCTGGTTGCCGAAGCCGTGCAGATCGAAAATCATCGTCTGTCTTTCTGAAAGAGGAGCGCCACCCGGATGGGTGGCGCAGGGAGGATCAATAGATGCTGAACGGGAAGTACTTGTCGTTGATCTGCTTGTAGGTGCCGTCTTCGACGATCCCTTTCAGGGCAGCGTTCAGCTTCTCGCGCAGGGGGTCGCCCTTGCGCACGGCAATGCCGATCTTGTCGTTGTCGAAGACGGGCTCGCCTTTGAACTCGAAGTCCTTGCCGGCGTCGCTCTTCAGCCATTCCCAGTTGACGAACTTGTCAGCCAGCACGCCATCGACACGACCGGAGGAGAGGTCGAGGTAGGCATTTTCCTGGGTGTCATACAGCTTGATCTGGACCACGCCGTCCAGGTTGTCTTCCAGCCAGGTGCCGGCGATGGTGGAGCGCTGAGCGCCGATGACCTTGCCTTTCAGGCTGGCCTTGTCGGTCTTGAAGTCGTTGCTCTTCTGGGCGATGAACTGCAGTTTGTTGGTGTAGTACGGTTCGGTGAAGTCGACGGTCTTCTTGCGGTCATCGGTGATCGACATGGAGGCGGCGAGGAAGTCGAACTTCTTCGCGTTCAGGGCCGGGATGATGCCGTCCCAGTCGGAAGTCACCACGTCACACTCGACGGCCATCTTTGCGCACAAGGCCTTGGCGATCTCGACGTCGAAGCCGCCGACCTGGCCGCTGGCGTCGATCAGGTTGAAGGGTGGGTAGGCACCTTCGGTACCGATTTTCAGTTTGTCCGCGGCCACTGCACTGGTGCCGAAAGCCAGGGTGGCGACGGCGGCCAGCAGGATCTTCTTATAGTTCTGCATGCGTTGTTGCTCCGTTAATGATTGCTGGACATGAATTGTTTACAGCGCGCCGACAGGGGCGAGTCGAATACTTGCTCCGGCGAACCCTGTTCCTCCACCAGGCCCTGGTGCAGGAACACCACTTCACTGGACACCTGACGGGCGAAGCCCATCTCATGGGTGACCAGCAGCATGGTACGGCCTTCTTCGGCGAGCGCACGGATGACGTTAAGCACTTCTTGTACCATTTCTGGATCGAGCGCCGAGGTGGGCTCATCGAACAGAATGACTTTAGGCTGCATGGCCAGCGTCCGCGCGATGGCGGCACGTTGTTGCTGACCACCGGACAATTGATTGGGGTAGGCGTGGCGCTTGTCGGCGATGCCGACCTTGGCCAGCAGGGCTTCGGCTACTTCGATGGCTTCGGCCTTGCTCTGGCCGAGCACGCGACGCGGGGCCTCGATGATGTTGTCGAGCACGCTCATGTGCGGCCACAGGTTGAAGCTCTGGAAGACGAAGCCGATCTGGCTGCGCAGGCGGTTGATCTGCCGGCTGTCGGCGGCGATCAGGTCGCCATTGCTGCCAGGCTTGAGCTTGAGCTCTTCACCGGCGACGAGGATCTGCCCCTGGTGCGGATTCTCCAGCAGGTTGATGCAGCGCAGGAAGGTCGATTTGCCCGAACCGGACGAGCCGAGAATGGAAATCACGTCGCCGTCACGCGCGGTCAGCGAGATACCTTTGAGCACATCAAGGTCGCCGTAGCGTTTGTGCAGGTTGCGGATTTCCAGCGCAGGCGTGGCCTCGGCCATGTGTGTTCCTCTTGGGTTCGGAGTGCGCTCCGGCTGCAGTCCGCCATCTTCGCGTGGTGCCAACCTAGCATAGCGTCAGCAGGGGCGCCAAGCTGACAGAAGGCCCGGTGTGGCTAAGGGCCAGGCGTGTGTCGCATCGTCGCAGGCGTTTGTCGCGCGTATACAAGAATGCCGGTTTTGCGGCACCCGGATCGAACAAAGCGGCGCACCCTACGCATTTTTCGAGTGCAATTCCAGCCCCAGGAGCGTGCGAAGTGCACTGGGGCTGGCGCAAGCGCAGGTCAATCGGGGTGCGGGCGACCAGGGTTCAGCCGGTACGCGCGCCGAGCATGCTCGATACCTTGTTGCGCAGGTCGTCGAGGGAGAATGGTTTGGCGATCACGTCCATGTGCGTGGCCAGGTCGCTGCCATCGATATTGACGATTTCCGCATAACCCGTGGCGAACAGGACGCGCAGGTCCGGGCGCAGGCGGCGTGCCTCGGTCGCCAATTGCTGGCCGTTCATGCCCGGCAGGCCGACATCGGTCATCAGTAGGTCGATCACCGTGTCGCTATTGAGAATGTCCAGCGCCTCGGTGGCATCGGCTGCCTGCCGCACCTCGTAGCCAAACTCTTCCAATACCTCGACGGTGAGCATACGCACCACTTCGGCATCTTCGACCACCAGCACGCAATCCTTGTGCACGTTGATAGGCAGCTCCTTTGCGACGGGTACTTCTTCTTCCTGCTTGGCTTCTATCTCGCCACGCTGAGGGAAGTATAGGTTGACACTGGTACCTTGGCCTTCTTCGCTATGCAGGCGGATTTGCCCGCCTATCTGCTTGAGGAAACCATAGACCATGGACAACCCGAGGCCGCTGCCCTGGCCCAGTGGTTTGGTGGTGAAGAACGGTTCGAAGGCATGCGCGAGAACGGCTGCGGGAATGCCGCACCCGCTGTCGCTGACCTGCAGCAAGACATAGTTGCCGTTGGGCAGGTCGGTACTGCCGTCAGCCGCGGTGATCGCCCGCGTGGTGATGTGCAACTGGCCGCCGTGGGGCATGGCATCGCGGGCGTTGTCGATCAGGTGGCGCAGCACTTTGCGCAATTGTTCGGCGTCGCTGATGGTGCTGGCCCGGCCGGCTTCGAGAATGAATTTGACGTGCACGTTAGGCCCGGCAAGTTCGTGCACCTGGTCCTGCAGTTCGAGGATCAGCGGGTCGAGCTGCAGCGGCTGCATGTCCAGTGCCTGGCGACGAGCGAAGAACAACAGGTTGTGAGTCATCGCGGCGCCACGCTGTGCTGATTCGGCAGCGGCCTGGATGAAGCGGCCGACCTCGCTGCGCGACGGTTCGGGTAAACGGCGTTGGATCAGATCGAGGCTGACCTGGATCCCGGACAGCAGGTTGTTGAAGTCATGGGCCAGGCCGCCGGTCAGTTGTCCCACAGCCTCCATGCGCTGGGCATTGCGCAACGCCTCTTCGGTGCGCGCCAGGGCGTCGGCGGTGCGCTTCTCTTCAGTGATGTCGCGCCCGGCGGCATAGAGCAGGTTCTGTTCAGGGGTGGCACTCCAGGAAATCCAGCGGTAGGTACCGTCGCGGTGACGCAGGCGGTTCTCGAAGCGCCAGACGCGGTGGCCCTCGGCCAGTGACTGGCGGATCTGGTCGGTTTTGGCGAAGTCGTCGGGGTGCTCCAGCCAGTGCGTGGTCTTGCCCAGCAGTTCTTCCTCGCTCCAGCCAAGGATTTCGCTCCAGGCTGGGTTCAGGCTGATGAGTACGCCGGTGATGTCGAGCACGCAAAGCATGTCCAGGGACAGTGACCAGATGCGGTCCCGCTCGCGCGTGCGCAGCTCGATCCGGCGCGCCATCTCGGTGGTCTGGCGGGCTTCTTCGCCCTGATTGATGACCTGCTGGATGCCGCGCGCAATGGTGCTGGCCAGGTTGTCGAGAAAACGTCGATAAGGCGTGTCGAGCTGGCGCCGCGGGCTGATGCCGCAGACCAGAAAGCCGAGCACGGGGGCGAGGTCGGTGTCACCGAACAGCGGCAGCACACAGGCCGTGTGCACCGGCTCGGGCCAGGGCGGCAGGATCAATGCGCTGCTGTCGTCCAGGCGGCATTCCACTTGCTCGCGCGTACGGACCGCCTGGGCCAGCGGCCAGAGTGAGGTTTCATCGTGCTGGCTCAGTTGCAGCGGCGCCAGCGCACTGCCCATCGTTATGCCATGGCTGGCCTGGAGATAGGCATCGCCGCTATCAGGCGCGGTGAGGTAGATCGCATGGAAGGGCACATCCGCGGGTGCCTGGGCCAGGATCTCGCACGCCTGGACGCACGCATCTTCCGCGCTATCGGCCTGCGCGATGGCTTCGCGAACGCCGCCGAACAGCGCGCCGCGGCGCGCCTCGATGAACTGTTGAGTGGTTTCCGTAACGGTATTGAACAATCCGACCGGGTGGCCATCGAAGCCAAATATCGGACTGACGTTGTAGCTGAAATAGCACTCTTCGGTATAGCCAGAGCGTTGCAGGGGCATGAGCCCATCTTCGACCTGCATGGCGATCCCGTCGCGCATGACACCGTTGAGCTGGAGAGAGAGCACCGGCCAGACTTCTGCCCAGGCCTCATGAGCCGGGCGGCCCAGGACTCTGGGGTGCTTGTCGCCGGGAATGGCGCTCCAGGCGTCGTTGTACAGCAGGGTAAAGTCCTTGCCCCAATAGATGCATACCGGAAAGCGTGAATTGAGACCGACGCCGAGCACGGTTTTCAGGGACAACGGCCAGGTATCGATCGGCCCCAGGCTGGTCTTGCTCCAGTCGTGGGCGCGAATCAGGGGCTCCATGTGCCCCTCACTGGTGAGAAAGTCGCGCTCGCTAGTCCCGCCAGTTGAGGCTGTTGGGTGATCTTGGCGCGTGGGCATCACACATGTCCTTAAATGGAATCCGAATACAGCTATCGGCTGCATGGAGTGGCAGCCCTTTAGAAGGGCTGGTTTGGAAAAGATTCCAACCGCTGTGCAGCAAGCGAAACACAAGGAGCGGCGTGCTGTCGACACGTCGCCCGCGCTGCGTGATTGGTAATTACCGGTTCCCGCATTACCATGCGGGAACCTCGATTTTTCCCAGGGGCTCTTTGCTTCTGGGCAGCCAGGAAAGGACACCGGATGAACAGCCGTGCCGCCATCGATGAAAAGAACTTCCGCCGCATTCTCGCACGCAACGTGGGCCTGCCCCTGGGCGTTGGCGTGCTGGGGGCCTTGCTGTTCGTCGGCCTCATCAGCTACCTGCTCTATGTGCTCAGTTGGGTGGAGCACACCGACCGGGTCCTGACCAATGCCAATGAGAGCCTACGCCTGACCATCGACCAGGAGACCGGCTTTCGTGGTTATCTGATCAGCGGTGATCCCACCTTTCTCGAACCCTACGAGCGTGCCAGGCCGCGTATCGGTGCCGAGCTGCAGCGGTTGCGCGAGCTGGTGGCCGATAACCCGCCGCAAATCGACCGGATAACCCATGTCCAGGCGCTGGAGGATGAGTGGACGCGCTTCGCTCAGGAGATGATCGAGCTGCGTCAGCAGTCTGGCGTCATCGACGACAGTGTGCGTGAGGGCCGTGGCCGGCAATTGATGGACGCCATCCGGGAGCAGTTCGAGGCTTTCATGAACGTCGAGCGCCAGTTGCGCCAGCAGCGTAACGACACGGCGAGCAACACGGCGATCCTGACCATCGTCCTCTATCTGCTGTTCAGCGTGGCGTTCAGTGGCTTCCTGGCCTACTTCGGCCGTCGCGAGATTCTCGGGCTTTCGGACAGCTACAGCGCCTCGCTGCTGCAGCAGATGACCTACAACGAACAGTTGCAGCAGCAGGCCTGGTTGCGCGACGGGCAGAGCCGCCTCGCCGAGCGGCTGATCGGCCAGCAGGCTTTGCCGCAACTGGGGCGCAGCATGCTCGAGTTTCTTGCGGGTTACCTGGGGGTGATGGTTGGCGCGCTGTATGTGCGCGAAAGCCATGGCGGTTTGCGGCGAGTGGCCTCCTATGGTTTTTCCCGCGAGCAGGAGACGGCGGATCAGTCGTTCTATAGTGCCGAAGGGCTGGTCGGCCAGGTCGCTGCGGATAAACGCCTGCTGATCCTGGACAGCATGCCTGACGATTACCTCAAGGTCAGTTCCGGGTTGGGCACGGGTAACCCGGTCTCGGTGATTCTGGCGCCGACCACGGACGAAGGGGACGTCAATGGCGTCATCGAACTGGGCTTCGTGCGTCCGCTGGATGGCCGTGATCGGGCCTTCGTCGAACTGATCATCGCTAACCTGGGCACCGCCATCGAGGCGTCGCGCTACCGCCATCGCCTGCAGGAAGTGCTGGCCGAAACCCAGCAGCTCAACGAAGAACTGCAGGTGCAGCAGGAAGAGCTGAAAACCGCCAACGAGGAACTGGAAGAGCAGTCCCGCGTGCTGCGTGAGTCGCAGGCACACCTGGAAACCCAGCAGGCCGAACTGGAGCAGACCAACGAGCGCCTGGCCGAACAGACCCAGGAACTGTCCGCCCAGCGTGATGCCCTGGATGACCGCAACACAGCGTTGAACCAAGCGCGCCTGGACCTGGAGGCGCGCGCCGAGGATCTGCAGCGGGCCAGTCGCTACAAGTCCGAATTCCTCGCCAACATGTCGCATGAATTGCGCACGCCGCTGAACAGCTCGCTGATTCTGGCCAAGCTCCTGGCCGACAACCAGAAGGGCAACCTCGACAGCGAGCAGGTGACCTTCGCCGAGTCGATCTATTCCGCCGGCAATGACCTGCTCAACCTGATCAACGACATCCTCGATATCTCCAAGGTCGAGGCCGGCAAGCTCGATGTGCGTCCGGAAAACTCCAGCCTGCACCGGCTGGTCGATGGCCTGAAGGGCGTGTTCCAGCCGCTGGCCACGGAGAAGAGTCTGAACTTCCAGGTGGATGTCGACGAAGACGTGCCGGCGGTGCTGTACACCGACCGCCAGCGGGTCGAACAGATTCTCAAGAACCTGCTGTCCAATGCCATCAAGTTCACCGAGCGCGGCTCGGTCGGGTTGCGGGTCAGCCGCGCACAGGGCGGCGTGGCATTCACCGTGCGCGATACTGGCATCGGTATTCGTGCCGACCAGCAGGACAGCATTTTCGAGGCCTTCCGTCAGGCCGACGGCACCACCAACCGGCGCTTCGGTGGCACCGGCCTGGGGCTGTCCATCTCGCGTGATCTGGCCGAGCTGCTCGGCGGTACGATCTCGGTCACCAGCGTGCCGGAGCGGGGCAGCCAGTTCACCCTGCTGCTACCGGAAAGCTATGGCCAGGACACCCAGCCTGTCGCCAATGCACCGGCTGCCGATATGCAGCCGGCACCTGTTGCCGTCGAGCCGGAGCCCCTGCCCAGCGCGCCGGTCATCCCCAGCTTTGCCGATGATCGTGCGCTGGCGAGCTCCAAGGCTCGCAGCGTGCTGGTCATCGAGGATGAGCCCAAGTTCGCGCAGATTCTCTACGACCTCGCCCATGAGCTGAGCTATCGCTGCCTGGTTGCCCATGGCGCCGATGAGGGCTTGCAACTGGCGCGCACCCTGGCGCCGGATGCGATTCTGCTGGATATGCGCCTGCCCGATGGTTCCGGCCTGGCGGTGCTGCAACGACTGAAAAGCGACCCGCATACCCGGCATATTCCGGTGCATGTGATTTCCGTGGACGACAAGGTCGAAACGGCGTTGCACCTGGGCGCCATCGGCTATGCGCTGAAACCGACCACCCGTGACGAACTCAAGGATGTGTTCGCCAAGCTGGAGGCCAAGTTCACCCAGAAGGTCAAACGCATCCTGCTGGTCGAGGACGATGCCCGTCAGCGCGACAGCATCGCGCGGCTTATCGGCGATGACGACATCGAGATCACCGCCGTGGAGTTTGGTGGACAGGCGCTGGAACTGCTGCGCACCACGGTATTCGATTGCATGATCATCGACCTCAAGTTGCCCGACATGCAGGGCAATGACCTGCTCAAGCGCATGGGCCGCGAAGACATCTGCTCCTTCCCGCCGGTGATCGTCTACACCGGGCGCAACCTGACGCGCGATGAAGAGGCCGAGCTGATGAAGTACTCGCGCTCGATCATCATCAAGGGCGCGCGCTCGCCTGAGCGCCTGCTCGATGAGGTGACGCTGTTCCTGCACAAGGTCGAGTCGAGCCTGTCCAGCGAGCGGCAGAGCATGCTCAAGACTGCCCGCAGCCGCGACAAGGTTCTCGAGGAGCGGCGCATCCTGCTGGTCGACGATGACGTACGCAACATCTTCGCCCTGACCAGTGCGCTGGAGCAGAAGGGTGCCAAGGTGGAGATCGCCCGCAACGGCTTCGAGGCCATCGACAAGCTCAACGCCGTGCCGGATATCGACCTGGTGCTGATGGACGTGATGATGCCGGAAATGGATGGCTACGAAGCCACCCGCCTGATCCGCCAGGACCCGCGCTGGACCAAGCTGCCGATCATCGCCGTGACCGCCAAGGCGATGAAGGATGACCAGGAACTGTGCATGCGCGCCGGTGCCAACGACTATATGGCCAAACCCATCGACCTGGATCGTCTGTTCTCGCTGATCCGCGTCTGGCTGCCGAAGCTGGAGCGCATCTGATATGCCCGAGCGCACCCTGGATATCGAGCTGCGCCTGCTGATCGAGGCGATCTACCTGAAGTACAGCTACGACTTCCGCGACTACTCCGGCTCCTCGCTCAAGCGCCGCGTGGTGCATGCGGTGCGCCAGTTCAATTGCGCCACCGTGACGGCCCTGCAGGAGCGGATCATCCACGATCCCCATGCGTTTCATGAGCTGTTGCAGTACCTCACCATCCCGGTCAGCGAGATGTTTCGTGACCCGGGTTACTTCCTCGCCCTGCGCCAGGAAGTGATACCGATCTTGCGCACCTACCCGTCGCTGAAGATCTGGATCGCCGGCTGCAGCACGGGCGAGGAAGTGCACTCGATGGCCATCCTGCTGCACGAAGAAGGGCTGCTCGAACGCACGCTGATCTACGCCACCGACATCAACCCGCACTCGCTGGAAAAGGCGCGCAAGGGCATCTTCCCCATCGACAACATGCGCCAGTACAGCGAGAACTATCAGCTTGCCGGTGGCCATGGTTCGCTGGCCGATTACTACACGGCGGCCTACGACGGCGCCCTGTTCGACAAGATGCTGCGCAAGAACGTGACCTTCTCCGACCACAGCCTGGCCACTGACAGCGTGTTCTCCGAGACGCACCTGATCTCTTGCCGCAACGTGCTGATCTATTTCAACAAGCAGCTGCAGAACCGTGCTTTCGGCCTGTTCCATGAGTCCTTGTGCCACCGGGGTTTCCTCGGCCTGGGCAGCAAGGAGAGCCTGGACTTCTCCGACTACGCCAAGCGCTTCGAGCCGGTGAACCGGCAGCAGCGGGTATTCCGCAAGCTATGAGGTCACCCGTTCGCGATATCGTCGTCATCGGTGCCTCGGCCGGTGGTGTGGAGGCGCTGCTTGGCCTGTTCGACGGTCTGTCGGCGGACTCCCGGTTGACCCTGGTCAGCGTCCTGCACCTGCCGGAGAACCGCCCCAGCCTGCTCGCCGACCTGTTCGCGCGGCGCCTCAAGCTGCGCGTCAAGGAGGCCGAGGACAAGGAAGACCTGTGCCCCGGCACTTTGTATTTCGCCGGTGCGGGCTATCACCTCTCGATCGAGCGCGACCACAGCTTTTCCCTGAGTCGCGAAGCCCCCCGGCACTTTTCCCGGCCGTCGATCGATTTTCTGTTCGAGTCGGCGGCGGATGTTTACCGCGAGCGCCTGGTCGGCATCCTGCTGACCGGTGCCAACGAGGATGGCGCCGCCGGGCTGGCCAAGATCCAGCGCCTGGGCGGCTTGAGCATCGTGCAGAACCCCGCCGAGGCGCAGATCCCCACCATGCCCGAGGCAGCCCTGGCGCTGCACACCCCGGACCATATTCTTTCCTTGCGCGAGATTGGCGCGCTCCTTTGCCGAATGGACACCCGTCATGCTGAGTAAACAAGGAAGCAAATTGCTGATCGTCGATGACCTGCCAGAGAACCTGCTGGCACTGGAAGCGCTGATCAAGGAAGAAGGGCGGGAGGTGTACAAGGCACATTCCGCCGACGAGGCGCTGGCGTTGCTGCTGGAGCACGAATTCGCCCTGGCCATTCTCGACGTGCAGATGCCGGGCATGAATGGCTTTCAACTGGCCGAGCTGATGCGCGGCACGGAGAAGACCAAAAACATTCCCATCGTCTTCGTCAGTGCGGCCGGGCGCGAGCTGAACTATGCCTTCACCGGCTACGAAAGCGGTGCGGTGGATTTTCTCTACAAGCCACTGGATATCCACGCGGTGCGCAGCAAGGTGGCGGTCTTCGTCGACCTGTACCGGCAGCGCAAGGTCATGTCCCGCCAGCTTGAAGCGTTGCAACGCAGCCGCGAAGAACAGGATGCGCTGCTCGGTGAGCTACGGGTCACCCAGGACGAGTTGCGGCGTGCGGTGCGCATGCGTGACGACTTCATGTCCATCGTTTCCCACGAGCTGCGCACGCCGCTCAACGGCCTGATCCTCGATACCCAACTGCGCAAGCTGCACCTGGCCAAAGGCAATCTCGCCGCCTTCAGCGAAGATAAGCTGCGCGCCATGCTTGAGCGTGATGAGCGGCAGATCCACCGGCTGATCCGCCTGATCGACGACATGCTCGACGTATCCCGTATCCGCACCGGCAAGCTCTCCATTCGCTCGGTTCGCTTCGATCTGGTGCAACTGGTGCGCACCATCGTCGAGAACTTCTCCGCGCAAATGCACAGCGCCGGCTGCACGTTGTCGATCCAGGCAGAAGGTGAGTTGCAGGGGGTGTGGGACGAGTTTCGCCTCGAACAGGTCGTCAACAACCTGCTCAGTAACGCTCTGCGTTACGGGCCCGGTCAGCCGGTGGATATCCGCGTGCACCAGCACGGCGATATGGCGCGCATTGAAGTGCGCGATCACGGTGTGGGCATTTCAGCCGAGGACCAGCAACGCATCTTCCAGCAGTTCGAGCGCGGCGAGGGCTCCGGTGCGGTTGCCGGCCTTGGCCTCGGCCTGTTCATCTCCGAGCAGATCGTCCAGGCCCATGGTGGTCGGCTGGAGGTGACGAGCGTGCTGGGCGAGGGCTCGACCTTCAGCGTCTACCTGCCGTTGGAGCTGGAATAACCCGCCCCTGAAAGCGCTCCCTCTGGGGTTTGCAGGTCGCGCCTCCGGGCGAATGCGATAGGCGGAGTTGAAAGATTATTTGCCAATACATATGGAAATCCATATATTCGGATTTCCATATGTATTGGTGTCGCCCATGTCTACCGCTCTGACTCCTCCCGTGCTCTTCAAATGCCTTTCGGATGAAACGCGCATGCGTGCGGCACTATTGATTACCCAGGAGGGTGAGCTTTGCGTGTGCGAGTTGGTGCATGCGCTGGACGACAGCCAACCGAAGATTTCCAGGCATCTCGCCCAGCTTCGTGCCTGCGGCCTGCTTCTGGATCGGCGCCAGGGGCAGTGGGTCTACTACCGACTCAACCCGGCACTAGCAGGCTGGGTTCATGCCGTTCTCCAGACCACGCTGGAGGCGAATCAGGATTGGTTGCGCCAGGATGTAACCCGGCTCGAGCAGATGGGCGACCGCCCCATCCGTGCGGCGGCGTGCTGTTAATCCGGAGCCATCATGCTGATTGCCGTCGCGATTTTCTTGCTCACCATCACCCTGATCATCTGGCAACCCAGAGGGCTTGGTGTTGGCTGGAGCGCCGCGTTGGGTGCGGTGCTAGCGTTACTGGCCGGTGTGGTGAGCGTTGGTGACATCCCTACGGTATGGGCCATCGTCTGGAATGCGACTGCCACCTTTATCGCGGTCATCATCATCAGCCTGTTGCTGGATGAGGCCGGCTTCTTCGAGTGGGCCGCGCTGCATGTCGCCCGCTGGTCCGGTGGACGGGGCGGTCGGCTGTTCGCCTTTACCGTGCTGCTCGGAGCTGCGGTGTCGGCCGTGTTTGCCAACGATGGTGCGGCGCTGATCCTGACGCCCATCGTGGTGTCGATGCTGGTCGCGCTGCGTTTCTCGGCGGCGTCGACCCTGGCTTTCGTCATGGCGGCAGGTTTTATCGCGGATACCGCTAGCCTGCCCCTGGTCGTGTCCAATCTGGTGAACATCGTCTCGGCGGATTATTTCGGCCTCGGTTTCAACACATACGCGGCAGTCATGGTCCCGGTCAATCTGGTCAGTATTGCCGCGACCCTGGCGGTCTTGTGGCTGTTCTTTCGCCGGGACATTCCTGCTGTCTATGACGTGGCGTTGGTGAAGGAGCCTCGCCTGGCCATCCGTGATTGTGCCGTCTTCCGGGTTGGCTGGATCACCCTGGCTGCGCTCGTGCTGGGCTTGTTCGTGCTTGAGCCATTGGGCGTTCCGGTCAGTGCTGTTGCTGCCGCCTGCGCTCTGGTTCTGTTTGCTGTCGCCGCGTGTGGTCAGGTCATTTCCACGCGCAGGGTGCTGCGTGATGCGCCCTGGCACGTGGTGATCTTCTCGTTGGGCATGTACATGGTGGTCTACGGGCTGAAGAACGCCGGCCTGACGGGGTACCTGACCAGTGCCTTCAATTACCTGGCCGGCTACGGCGTATGGGGTGCGGCGCTGGGCACGGGCGTGCTGACGGCGCTGTTGTCATCGGTGATGAACAACATGCCCACCGTCTTGCTGGGGGCTCTCTCGATTGAGGCGTCTGCGGCGACTGGCGTCGTCCGCGAGGCGATGGTTTACGCCAACATCATCGGCTGCGACCTGGGGCCGAAGATCACGCCAATCGGCAGTCTGGCCACGCTGCTCTGGTTGCACGTGCTCGCTCGCAAGGGCATCCGTGTGACCTGGGGTTACTACTTCAAGGTAGGTAGTGTCCTGACACTGCCGGTTCTGCTCATCACACTCTCTGCCCTCGCCATTCGCCTGGGCTTCTGACGCCAGCAGGCGTGGAGGAAAATCTGTGAACGTGCTGTTCATGTGTACCGCCAATAGCTGCCGCAGCATCCTTTCGGAGGCCATGTTCAACCACCTGGCGCCGCACGGGTATCGAGCCGTGAGTGCTGGTAGCTTTCCCAGTGGTCGCGTTCTGCCGCGCACGCTGGTCACGCTCCGCGAGGCGGGTATCGTGACCGAGGGACTGAGCAGCAAGGGCAATGAGGCGTTCGAGGGTAATCCACCGGACATCGTTATCACGGTTTGCGACAAGGCAGCGGGGGAGGCCTGTCCAGTCTATTTCGGCCCCGCGCTGAAGGCGCATTGGGGGTTGGCGGACCCTTCCGATGCGTCGGGAAGCGACGCAGAAATCTCAGCAGCCTTTCATTCCACGCTCGCGCTTATCGAGGCGCGTTGCCGTGCCTTTCTAGGCCTGCCTTTCGAGCGGCTGAGCCGAGATGAGTTGAAACGTGAACTCGACCGAATCGGCACCCTTTGACCCCGGAGAGAACCATGGCCCCTCAACTTCCCAACCTGAATGCAGCATTGCTTGACGCCGCCAACGACGGCGAGGCGGGCGCTATCGACAAACCCCGCATCCTTCTGTTGTACGGCTCTACCCGGCCTCGTTCATTCAGTCGGCTCATGGTCGAGGAGGCGGCTCGTCTGTTGGAGCACCTCGGGGCCGAGACGCGCATCTTCGATCCGTCCGGGCTGCCATTGCCCGATGATGCCCCCGTCGAACATCCCAGGGTTCAGGCATTACTGGAGCTGATGCAATGGTCGGAAGGGCAGGTCTGGTGCTCTCCCGAGCGGCATGGCGCCATGTCTGCGGTGTTCAAGGCGCAGATCGACTGGGTGCCATTGGCCATCGGTGCCGTGAGGCCGACCCAGGGAAAAACCCTGGCGGTGATGCAGGTGTGTGGGGGCTCGCAGTCATTCAACGTGGTCAATCAGCTGCGCGTGCTCGGGCGCTGGATGCGCATGTTCACCATCCCTAACCAGTCGTCCGTGCCCAAGGCGTATCTGGAGTTCGACGAGGACAACCGCATGAAGGCGTCGCCCTACTACGACCGGGTCGTCGATGTGATGGAGGAGTTGATGAAGCTTACCCGGTTGCTGCGCGAGCGCCCCGACCTCGTTGATCGCTACTCGGAACGCAAGGAGTCGGCAGACGACTTATCGTCTCGGGTTAATCAGCGCTCCATATAGGCAGCTTGAGCAAGCCGGCACTTGGCTCGCTGCGTGCCGGTCAGTGTGCGGCGGGATTATCGAATACTGAACGTGCTGACCCCAGAAACACAAAACCCCTGATTTCTCGCGAAATCAGGGGTTTATATATCAGTGGTGCCCAGAGACGGAATCGAACCGCCGACACGGGGATTTTCAATCCCCTGCTCTACCGACTGAGCTATCTGGGCAACGGGGCGCAATTAGACTGTTTTGCCCGTTTAGTGTCAAGCGTGATTTGGAAATTTTTTAAAGATAACGGGCGCTTAGCGCATTAGCGTGGGTGTTGGTCGGCGGCTTCTTATCCGGCCGAATAGAGAAGGGGGCCAGTGGCCCCCTGTGTATTTGCGTGTGGTTCAGCTGCTGCGCCAGCGACGGAAGCGCGATGGCAGGTCGACCAGGCCGTTGGGCAGCACCAGCAGGGTGACGATCACCGCGAGCCCGAGCAGGATCAGCCGGTATTGACCGTAGTCGCGCAGGTATTCGTTGCCCAGGGTGATGACGAAGGCGCCGATCAGTACCCCCGGGAAACGCCCCAGGCCGCCAACGCAGAGCATGACCATGACGATCAGGAAGAACTCGTTGCCGAGGATGTTCGGGGTGATCACGCCGACGTAGTTGGTGTACAGCGCACCGGCCAGTCCGGTGATGGCGGCCGACAGCATGAACACCAGCAGCTTGTAGCCGAACTCGTTCACGCCCAGGGACTTGGCTGGCACCTCGGCATCGCGCAGGACGATGAAGGCGCGGCCCCAGCGGCCCTTGAGCAGCACGAAGTAGATCAGCCAGACGCAGAACGCCATGATCCCCAGGGCCAGGAAGTACCAGGCGGTCTTGTCTGCCGTGACGAAGCTGTAGCCGGCGATTTCCAGTGGGGTGCCGCCCATCAGTCCGCCCGAGCCGCCGGTGCCGAAAGGCCGGCCCTGTTGCAGCAGAGTGGGGAACGCCAGGTGCACGGCGAAGGTGAACAGCGCCACGTATTCCCCGCGCAACCTCAGGCAGGGCAGGCCGATGAGCAGGCCGAACAGGGCGCAGATGATGACGCTGGAGGCCAGGGCCACCAGTGGGGTCAGCCCGGCCTGCATGGCGAGCATCTGCGAGGCGTAGCCGCCGACAGCGAAGAACACCAGTTGGCCGAAGTTGAGGATGCCGGCAAAGCCCATGAGCAGGTCCCATGAGGCCACGACCAGGCACCAGAGCATGGCCAGTATCAGGATGTGCAGCAGGTAGCTGCTGTCGATCAGCAGCCCCGCCACGGCCAGCGCGGCGATCCCGCCGATGAACAGGTTGATGGGACGCATAATTCCTCCAGTGGTTTTCATACTGCCCATACCCCGAACAGGCCTTTGGGCCGCACCATCAACACCAGCAGCAGGATCACCAGCCACACCGGCATGATCCAGGTCGCGCCGAACTGGTACACCACCAGCGACTCCACCACGCCGAGCAGGATCGCCGCGACCAGTGCACCACGGGTGCTCCCCAGCCCGCCGAACACGACGATGACGAAGGCCTTGAGAAACAGCGCCCAGCCGCCCTGGGGAGAAATCAGGGTGACCGGCGTCAGCAGCAGCGCAGCGATGCCGGCGAGTACGGTGGACAGGCCGAAGGCGTAGGCGAACACCCGGTTGACCTTGATGCCGACCATGCGCGCGCCTTCCATGTCCTGGGACACGGCGCGCATGGCCTGGCCCAGCGGTGCGTACTTGAGGAACAGTTCGAGGACGACGACGGTGACGGTGGCGATCAGCAGCACCGCCAGCTCCTGGTGGCCGATCATCACCTCACCGACTTCGAACATGCCGTCGAACAGCGGCGGAAGCTGCTTCTGCTCGGGGCCGAAGATCACCAGCATCAGGTTATCCAGCACCAGCGCCAGGCCGAGGGAGGCCATCATGGTCGCCATCTTCCAGTTCGGGTGGCTGCGCAGCGGGCGGATCATTGCGCTCTCCAGCACGAGACCGACCACGAACATGATGGGCAGCAGGCAAACCACGACGCCGAAGTAGCCCAGGCCCAGCGTGCTGCTCAGTACATACGCGATGTACGCGGCGAGCATGTAGAGGGACCCGTAGCCGAAGTTGAGCACCCGCGAGGTGCCGTAGACCAGCGACAGGCCGAGGGCGAACACAGCATAGATCGCGCCCGTGACCAACCCGGAAAACAGGATGTAAAGCATCGTCGACATGTCAGGCGGCTCCCGCTGTATCGAGTTGGGCGCGGGGTACTGCCGGCCGGGCGAGTTCTTCGATGTTGCCTTCCTCGAGCGCGTAGGCACGGCTCATCAGGGGCTCGATCAGGGTCAGGTTCTGTTCCACCAGGACCACGGTCATGCCGCTGCCGTTGATGGTGGTGATGGTCGATAGCAGGGTCTCGATGAGTTTGGGTGCCAACCCCAGCGAGGGCTCGTCGATGGCCAGGCAGGTGGCGGCGGACATCAGGCCGCGTCCGAGGGCGAGCATCTGTGCTTCACCGCCGCTCAGGGTGCGGGCCAGTTGTCCACGGCGTTCGGCCAGGCGCGGATACAGGTCGAAGACGTGGTCCAGGTTCTGTTTGCGCAGGGCGCGGGCACGCGGCAGGTAGGCGCCGAGCTGGAGGTTTTCCAGCACGCTCATGTCACCGAACAGGCGACGGTCTTCGGCGACGTAGGCCAGTCCGCGCTCGACCCGCTGCTGGGCATCCAGGCGGGTGATGTCTTCGCCCTGGAACCAGATCTTCCCGGACTTGACCGGCAGCAGGCCGCACACCGCCTTGAGCAAGGTGCTCTTGCCGTGGCCGTTGGGGCCGACGATGCCGACGGCCTGTTGTTGCTCGACTTCCAGCGAGACGCCGTGCAGGACACGGAAGTCGCCGTAGCCGACGTGGATGGATTCAACCTTGAGCATGGCCGGTCGCTCCTAGATAAACATCGATCACCCGGGGATTCGCCATGACGTTCTTCGGCGTATCCAGGCACAGGACGCTGCCGAAGTTGAGGATCAGCAAGCGGTTGGAGAGGCGGGTCAGGGCGCGCATCTTGTGTTCCACGATGACGAAGGAAATGCCCAGTTCCTGGCGGATCTTCAGCACGAGTTCGGCGTAGTCGTCGATCTCATCGCTGTTGAGCCCGCCAAAGGGCTCGTCCATGAACACCAGGGTCGGGTTGGTGGCGAGCGCGGCGCCGAGCATCACCATCTTGCGGGTCAGCAGGTCGACCTCGCCGGCGTTGGCGTCGCGCAGATTGCCCAGGCCGAGCAGCTCGAGGATGGTTTCCACCCGCGCCTGCTGGGTGCTTTTCAGCGTCTTGTGGCCGAACATGGCGCCGGTTTCGATGTTCTCGCGCACGGTCAGCGACTCGAACACCTGCGGGATCTGATAGGTCCGCGCGATACCCAGGCGGCACAGGCGGTGCGGGGGCAAGCGCTCGATGCGCTGGCCACCGAAGAGGATCTGGCCTTTGTCGGGGTGGATCAGGCCGGTGCAGGCGTTGAGCAGGGTGCTCTTGCCCGCGCCGTTGGGGCCGGCGATTCCGAAGATTTCGCCGGGCTCGACCTCGAAATTGACATCGTTGAGCACGGCAAGGGCGCCGAACTGCTTGGTAACGCCTTTTAGCGACATGAGCATTACGGATACATCCTGTTGATGTGGCGAAAGGCGCCCCCGGAAGGGCGCCCGCAGAGGTGTCAGTCCAGCCACTTGGGCTTGACGAACTCGCTGACTTTTTTGCTGCCAATCATCAAGGGCACCACCTTGCCGGCTTGTGCCTGCAGGAGTTGTGCGGGTTGGGTATCGTCGCTGCTGCGGATGAAACGCTGCTCATTGAATACCAACGTGCCGGTCACGCCCGCGTACTTGGAGGCCTGCAGCTCACGTTTGACGGCGGTGTAGTCGCTGGCGCTGCCGGCGCGGGTGACCGCGTCCGCCCACACCATGACTTCGTCATACACCTGCGCGCCAATGCTCAGCGGCGGTTGCTCGCCGTAGGCCTTCTGCCAGGCCTGGCTGAAGGCGGCGCCGGCCTCGTTGGGTTGTTGCGCCGACAGCGTCATGCCCAGCACGCCGTCCAGTCCGCCCTGGGCGACCAGGGTCCCCAGCGCCGGGGTGCTCAGGCTGTAGCCGGCGAACACCACGCTGCCTTTGAGCGGGTTCTTGCGCAGTTGGTCGAGGAAGGTCGCGACCGAGGATGGATCGAGCATGTCCAGCACCACCAGGTCCGGCTTGCTCATGCGCAGTTTGTTCAGCGTACCGGCCCACTGGCTGGTGCCGTAGGGCACTTCCTCGTTGAGGGTGACCTTCCAGCCGTCCGCCTCTGCGGCCTCGCGCATGCCGCTGGTGAAACCGACTTCCCAGTCGTACGGGCCATAGAGCACAGCGACGCGCTTGTTGACGAAGTTGTAGCCCATGTTCTGGATCTGGCTGAACACCTGCTTGCCGTAGTTCTGATCAACGTCAGCGGCCATGAAGATGTTGTTGCAGCCCTGCCGTTCGGCCATTTTCACCACGGCCGAGGTGGCGTTGTTGTTGAGGTAGGGCTGGGCGTGTGGACAGAAGGCCGGGATATCCGGGCCCATGCCGCCGTAGCCGTTGATCAGGGCGGCCACCTTGCGGCGTTCGACCAGTTCGGTGGCGGCGGCTTGCAGTTTGTCCGGGGTGAGGTCGCCGATGTCGAAGATCCGCGCGCTGACCTGTTGGCCGAGTACGCCGCCATTGGCATTGAGGGTTTCGATGGCCAGGCGTGCGCCCTGCTCCATCACTTTGCCGTCGACCGCGTAGGGGCCGGTGACGGGGATTGGAAGTCCGATTTCGAGGGCGTCGCTGGCGTGGCTGATCGGGCTCAGCAAGCTGAGTGAAAACGCAGCGGCGATTGAGGTACGTGCTAACCGATTGGTTGTTTTGCAAGGCGTCATCTTTTCGATCCCGTTTTCGTTTTTGGTATGGGGAGCGCGGTCGCAACCCAAGAGTTACGGCAGTATCGGAGAGAAGCTAAAACGTTTTTATTTTTATTGGCAGACAATCGGTATGCCTATAATTTCGAAGGTTAAGCGATGAAAAAACGATTTGTCAATGTAGTGTCTGAAGTTCTCCTTTGGGTTACTCTGTATCATCGGCGCGCTTGAGTTGCCTGCTGCGCAATGACGTTATTTGGACTCTCACTTTTTAGGGAATCAGCAATGCCCACTAAGCCCAGCAAGCGCGTCACGATCCGTGATGTGGCGAAAGTTGCAGGTGTCTCGGTTACCACGGTTTCGCATGCCCTGAACGGCAAGGGTCGCATGGAAGCAGAGACCATCCAGCGTGTGCGTGAAGCGGCTGAACGGCTCGGCTATCAGGCCAGCCATGCGGCACGCAACCTGCGCGGCGGTCGCACCGGCCGCATCGCGGTGATCAACTCGCAATCCTCTCCTCACCAGGTTTCGCTGGTCGATCTGGAGCACTTCGTGCGTTTGCTGGCCGGGGCTTCCGAGCTGGCCGTCGAGCGTGGCTACACGCCGGTGCTGACCTTGCCGCATCTCAAGGGCGGTGCCGGTCTGCCGGTCGATGGCGTGATCATCGTCGACCCGATCAAGGACGAACCTCTGCTCGGTGCGCTGCAGCTTTCCGGTACGCCGGTGGTCACCACCGGACGCGACCCCAACCGCCGCGAAATGGACGAGCGCTGGGTGGATAACGACCTCTACCAGGCGACGCTGGACATGCTGGCGCACCTGACAGCGCAGGGCGCAAAGCAGGTGGCGGTGATCGCCTCGTCGTCGATCTACTCCTATAGCGAAGACGCCGTGCGTGCCTATAAAGATTGGTGTGCACAACGCGGCGAGGCGCCGGTGATCGGTGAGGTGCAGGGGCCGCTCAGTGAGAACGGCGCCTATCAGGAAGCCCTGGCGCTGCTCGATAGCCCGACCCGCCCCGATGCGATTCACTGCGTCACCGACCGCTATGCCTTTGGCGTGCTGCTGGCGGCGCAGGCGATGGGCCTGCGCGTGCCCGAGGACCTGATGATCAGTGCCGGCACCGACGGTGACGCGGCGGCGAACAACACCCCGTCGGTCACCGCGATGCAGCTGAACCCCGAGTTGATCGGACGCGAAGCGGTCGAACTGCTGATCGACCTGATCGAGCGGCGTCCGGAGATCCGCAGTCGCGTCGTGCCTTACGTCCTGCAGGCGCGCGATTCCACGCGCCGCTAGTGCCACGGCACACTGCTTCGCTTCGTGTGGGCGCGGGCTGTACCTGTGAAGCCTTGATGCGGCCGATTTTCGCGGGCATGGCTCGCTCCTGCCCAGGCCTGGAACCGAGCCGGCTTTGGATTCATGGGGTGTCGGCCGCATCGCGCGACACGGCTCAGTGATGGGCTGCGTCATACGCCAGTACCGCATTGAGCAACACCTGGGCGCCGGCGATGCAATCCTCGGGGGCGGTGTATTCCGCTTCGTTGTGGCTGAGGCCGTCGACACTCTTGACGAAGATCATCGTGGTGGGTGCGACCCGCGCGACATACACCGCGTCGTGGCCGGCACCGGAGGTGATGTCCAGGGTTTCCAGCCCGGCTGCCCGGGCGCCTTCGCGCACGGCGGCGACACAGTTGGGGTTGAACTTCACCGCCGGTGAATCCCACACCGTCTGCAAATCGTGGGTCAGGCCGATGTCGCTGCAGATGCCATGCAGGCGCGAGGTGAAGGCCGCCTCCATCTGCGCCAGCACGGCATCTTCGGGGTGGCGCAGGTCCACGCAGAAGAACACGGTGCCGGGAATCACGTTGCGCGAGTTGGGGCGTACTTCCATCAGACCGACAGTGCCGACGGCCAGCGGGCCGTGGTCCAGGGCGATGGCGTTGACCCGCTCGACCACACGCGAGGCGCCGAGCAGGGCGTTCTTGCGCAGGTGCATGGGCGTGGTGCCAGTGTGGGCGCGGCGCCCTTCCAGAGTGACTTCGTACCAGCGCACGGCCTGTGCGCCCTGCACCACGCCAATCGGGATGTCGCGGTCTTCGAGGATCGGGCCTTGCTCGATATGCAGCTCGAACATCGCCGCGAAACGCTGTTTGCCAATGGGGTCGCTGCCCATGTAGCCGCTGTCGCGCAGGGCCTGCTCGAAGGTGATGCCGGCGCGGTCGGTGCGCGAGTAGGCATAGTCGCGGTCAAACACCCCGGCGTAGACCCCGGAGCAGAGCATCGCCGGGGCGAAGCGCGAGCCTTCTTCGTTGGTCCAGTTGATCAGCAGCAGCGGGGCGGTGGTCTCGATCTGCTGGTCTTGCAGGGTTTGCAGGGCTTCGAGGCCGGCCAGCACGCCGAGGATGCCGTCGAAGCGCCCGCCGGTCGGCTGGGTGTCGAGGTGGCTGCCGATGGCGATGGGTTGCAGGGCGGCATTGCGACCCGGTTTGAGCGCGAACATGTTGCCCAACTGATCGACGCTGACTTGGCAGCCGAGGGCTTCGCAGCGCTCGCGAAACCAGTTGCGGGCCTGGATATCCTCGGCACCCAGGGTCAGGCGGGTCAGGCCGCCCTTGGGCGTGGCGCCGTACTGGGCGGTTTCAATGATGTTCGACCAGAGGCGTTGGCCATTGATCGTCGGGTAGCTGCTAGGCGATGTCATGTTCGCTCTCCTCAGACGATGTCCATGGTCAGTTCACTGAGCTCGTGGCGGTGGCCGCCGCTGACTTCCCAACCCTCCACTTCCATGTCGAACGGGCAGGCGCTGACCACCACGATCAGGTCCATCAGGGCCTCGATTTCGACGTAGGCGCCTGGGGCCACCGGGTTGGGCGGCGAGCTGAGCGTGCCGTCTTCGGCGACATGGGATTTGGCGAAGAAGTTGACGGCCTGCGGCACCACGGGAATCTCGTAGCCGAAGCGGCGCATGGAGGTGAGCAGGTTATCGGCGCAGTTGGCGTGCGGGCCGACGTGGCCGAACAGCTCGTAGCGGAACTGGTCGCAGGTGGTGATCAGCATGTCGTGGGCGCCGTCGGCGGCGTCGGTGACCAGCTTGACCATCGGCCGGCGAAAGCGCGAAAGAAACACGGTGCCCTCACGCGGGACCATGGAGAAATTGGTGACCCAGGTGTGCGGGCACGACAGGTATTCCTGCACGTTCTGGGCGTTGAAGGCGAAGAAATCGGCGCACTGCGAGCCTTTGGGTGTGGTCAGGCGCAGGCGCTGGCCCTGGTTGACGCGGATGCCACGACCTTCTCGTGGCGGAACGGTAACGCTGCTGGTCATGGTGCTATCTCCGAACGAAGGGGGCAGGGGCTTACAGGTCCAGCACGAGGCGCGGGCAACGTGCCCGCGACACGCAAATCATCATGCTGCGGTTGCTGGCCTTTTCGGCGTCGGACAACAGGCTGTCGAGGTGTTCCACATCGCCTTCCAGAACGCGTGTTTCGCATGCGCCGCAGAAGCCGGATTCACAGGAGAACGGCACATCCGGCACCTTCTCGCGCACGGCGGCCAGCACGCTTTGCCCTTCGCCGACCTGCACGCTGCAGTTGCTGCGCGCCAGCACCACTTCGAAGCTGTTGGGTGACTGTTCGGACGGTTGAATGGGCTTCTGGCTGGCGCCGAAACGCTCACAGATGAAGGTCAGTCCGCGCTCGGCACAAGCCGTGGCGACATGGTCGATCAGCCCGCCCGGCCCGCAGCAGTACACCAGGGTGTCGGCGCTGCAGTTATCGAGCAGTTGCGCGATATCCAGGCGGCCGTGCTCGTCATCTGCCCAGAGCCGGACCTGCCAGGGATGGCGTGCCAGTTCCCCGGTAAAGGCCATGCTCTGCCGGTTGCGCCCGGCGTATACCAAGTGCCATTCGGCGACACCGGCTACCGCGTCGATCATCGGCAGCATCGGCGTGATGCCGATACCGCCAGCGATGAACAGGTAGCGCGGCGCCGGTTTCAGGGCAAAGTGATTGCGCGGCAGGCTGGTCCGATAACACTGGCCGACCCGCAGTTGTGTGTGGATTTCCTCGGAGCCACCGCGACCCTGCACATCCCTCAAGACACCGACGCGATAGCTGAAGCGATCGCTCACGTCGCCACACAACGAGTAGTGACGCAATTTGCCGGATGGCAGCTGCAGCTCAAGGTGAGCGCCGGCTTGCCAGGCTGGCAGTGGTGCGCCCGTGGGGTCACTGAAGCGCAACGAAATAACGCCGTCCGCTTCCCGGGTGACTTGGTCGAGTCGCAACTGCAGAGGATGTGCAGGGTTGGTCATCTACAGCTCCGTGGCAGTGATGCGCGATTGTTCCTCGGCCTCCAGGCGGTCGAGGATCTGGTCCACCACGTACTGGGTGGCGCGCCGGTAGTTGAGGGTGTACACATCGGCCGCGGTGGAGGCTTCGGGCCACTGGCCGGCGAGCGGTACCTCGGATGGGCACAGGCCTTCGAGGATGGGCGTGTCTTCGTTGAACACCTCGGTTTCCAGGGCGAGGATGTCCTCGACGGTGCCGCCTTTGAAGTCGCGGTCCACGGCGACTGCCCAGTGGATGATGCAGCGCTCGCGGCTGACCGGCGTGGGGAAGTCCACCAGGTAGCGCTTACCTTCCTCGTCGTAGTGATAGAGGATGGCGGCGAAGCCTGGTGCATAGCTGTGGTAGTGCATCCAGGCATCGCCGATGTGCGAGAAGTTCGCGCCTTCGACCCGCTCGTAGCGGAACGAGGCGCCCAGGCGGCGGCCTTCACGCTGCACGTCCAGCTTGGGCACCAGCGGGCTGACTTCGCCCATCGAGATGCTGTGCACGAAGGGGAAGTGGGCCATGTCGCGGAAGTTTTCCGTGGCAGCCATGAAGCCGCACTTGGCCGGGATCGGTTCGGCCGGCAGCCATTCCCACACGCCGCCATCCAGTTCCGGTGGCGTGGGGATGTCCATCATCGGCTCTTCGAGGCAGGTCCAGACGTGCTCGTAGCGCTCCACGGCCGGGTAGCTGCGAATCTTCGCGTTGCCAGGAATGGTGGCGCCGTCGCACAGGGCCGGAATCTCGGTGCACTGGCCGCTTTCGCCATCGAAGGCCCAGCCGTGGTACGGGCACTGGATGCCGTTGGCGGTGACCTTGCCGGCGGCGAGGTCGGCGCCGCGGTGCGCGCAGCGGCGGTCGGTCACGCGGGCAACGCCCTGGGCATCGCGGAAGACCACCAGGTTCTGGTCCAGCAACTGGGCAGCCTGCGGGGTGGCGATATCACAACTGCGGGCGACGACGAACCAGCAGTGTCGGTAGGCACGCCAGAGGCGCTCGGGTGTGTAACGTTCGTTCATATCGATTCACCTGTGCTCGGGGCTTAGAGGGACGGGTTCGGTTCGTTGAGGGTGCGTGGCTTGAGCTTCTGGGCGCGCACGTACTCGGCAATCTCTTCCAGGGGCGCGAGCCAGACGTCATCGCAATCGGCGACGTGCTGCATCAGGCCCTTGAGGGCGGCCACGCGACCGGGGCGACCGGACAGGAACGGGTGGCAGGTCAGTACCCACAGCCCACCGTTGGCGCGCATGGCTTCGAATTCGGCGGTGAACAGCTCGATGGCCTTGGCCGGCGTTTCGATCACGCCGCAGCCGGAGAAGCCGGGGATGTAGGCGTACTGCTGCCAGTCATCGAGGATCCAGTTGATCGGCAGCTCGACCAGCGAGCGGCCCTGGTCGCCATAGGCCAGCTCGTAGGGATAGTCAGCATCCATCAGGCTGGAGTCGTAGAGGAAACCGGCCTCGCCGAGAATCGACGGCGTGCGCCAGTTGAGCTCCCAGATCGGCGCGCGGTAGCCCTTCGGCGTTACCCCGCAAACCTTGTGCAGTGCTTCCAGGCCACGTTCGAGAAAGGTACGTTCCTGGGCTTCGGTGACGCCGGCCAGTGGTTCATGGAGATGGCCGTGGTGGCCGATCTCGTGGCCGTCGGCGGCGATCATCTTGATCTGCTCGGCATAGCGCAATGCGGTGTAGCCCGGCACGAAGAAGCTGCCGCACACGCCGACTTCGCGCATCGCCTTGAGGATGGCCGGCACGCCCACCAGTGGCCCGTAGGCCTGGTGAGAGATCAGGCCCATGCGCTGGGCCAGGCTCGGGTCCGCGGCGAGCAGCGGGGTTTCGGCGTCCACATCGAAGGTGAAGGCCGCGGCGGCCTTTTTGCCATTGGGCCAGACGATGGGGTCAGCGGAGGTCAACACATCGGTCATTAGGCAGTCCTCATTGAGGTATTGGGCTTAGGTTCTGTGGCGGAAATAGCCGCCGTTGCACTGCAGGGTCTGGGCGACGGCTGCACCGATCACGGGCTGGCAAAGCAGGCGTACGGTGTGGGCGATCTGCTCGGGCTGGCCGAGGTGGCCCGCCGGTACGTGCTGGCCGATCTGCTCGCGCAGCCGGGCCTCATCGAGTGCCAGGACCTGGGCGTCGCAGGCCAGCCATTCGCTGTCGGTAAAGGCGTGGGCCAGGGCATTGACGGTGGTGCCGTGCGGGCCGAGTTCGCGGGACAGGGTCTTGCACAACACCTGCACACCGGCGGCGGCACTGGCCACAGCAGCCAGCCCCGGCGCACCGACGGCCCAGCCGGAGGAGAGCAGGACAACGCGGCCCCAGTCGGCGGACTTGAGCAGCGGTGCGGCTTCGCGGGCAAACAGGTAGCTGCCGCTGAGCTGTTGGTCGAGGTGCGCCCAGAACGCGTCATGGGGTTGTTCGAGCAGGGTGCCGGTAACCGGCTGGGCATGGCAGGTCACCAGGATGTTCAGCGCGCCGAATGCCTCGTGGACCTGGCGCAGCCCATCGGTCACGGCCTGTTCGTCCGTCGCTTGTGCGGCGAAGCTGACCTCGGCGGATGGATGGGCCGCCAGTGCAGCAGGGTCATTCACATGCGTCGCCAGGCGTACGCCGGCCTGCAGCAGGTTGGCGACAATCGCGGCGCCCAGGCGGGTGTCCGCGCCGGTGATCAGCGCCGTGGCGCCGTGGAGGGTTTCACGTGTCATGTCAGATCACCGTTCCGCTGTTGATGGAAATCACCTCGCCACTGAGGAAGTGGTCGTCCTCGAGCAGGCTGCGGACGGCCAGGGCGATTTCGTCGGTGTTGGCGATGCGCGGGATGGGCAGGGTGTCGAGGAAGTCGCGCTGGCGTTCCCAGGAGTCGGCCGGCAGCAGCGGGGTGTCGGTGGGGCCGGGGGCGACGGCATTGATGCGGATGCCACGGCCGGCGAACTCGCTGGCGGCGCTGCGGGTCAGGGCCAGGGCCGCGGCCTTGGCGCTGGCATAGTGGGCGTCATTGCAGCCGCCACCGATGGCGCGCTCCGAGGCGATGGTGACGAAGGAACCCTTGCCTCGACTCAACATGCCGGGCAAGGCGGCACGCAGCAGGTTGTGCACGCCGCCGACGTGGACGCGCAGCATCTTCTGCCAGCCCGGCAGGCTGATTTCGGTGAAGGGGGTTTCTTCGTAGTAGCCTGCGGCGGCGACGACGGCGTCGACCTGGCCTAACGTTTTTTCAACCTGGGCGATGGCGGCGCAGACGCCAGCTTCATCGGTGACGTCGACCTGCACGCAGAGATCGGTCTGCTGGTTGTCGCGCAGATCGAGGGCGGCTACGCGCCAACCGTTGTCCATCAGCTCCTTGGAGATGCGTGCGCCAATACCACTGGACGCACCTGTAACGACAGCTACGGGTGTAGTGCTCATGCTCGCTCGGCCTCGGTTATCGCCCCGCTCTAACGGCGGGTGTCGTACTGCAAACAAATGGAAAAACGTTTTTCCTTTCGAGGTCGATCTTATTGCTCAGAAAAACGTTTTGTCAAATGTTTGTGGCGAACACAGCGAAGCCAGCCTGGAGATGGCTCTGGGAGGGGATTAGATCGAGAGAGGGAGTGGTAAAACGTCAGTAAGAGCCTGTTTACGATCCTCTGAATTAGAGCCAGGCAAGGCGAAACTAACCGAGGATGCGGAGTTTACGCGCTGTAAATGAGCAATCCGACTGGGCTCGCATCCGAGGTTGGTTTCAACGCCGCATGGCCGACAGTCAGGAGATCGTAAACAGGTTCTAAGCGGCCGGGCATTGCACCCGGCCACGGCTATTACTGCGCGGGCGGCACGTAACCGTCGGCCTGGGCGTATTCCTCGCCGGAGAGGAACTTGTCCATTTCGCCCTGGAGGAACTTGCGATCCTCGGCGTTCATCATGTTCAGGCGACGCTCGTTGATCAGCATGGTCTGGTGGGCTTGCCACTCATCCCAGGCTTGCTTGGAGACGTTGTTGAAGATGTCTTCGCCTTTGGCGCCCGGATAGGGCGGGCGGTCGAGACCGGGCAGGTCTTGTTTGTGTTTGCGGCAGTGGACGGTGCGGCTCATGGCTGCTCTCCAGTAGTCGGTCCGGCATTCAATTCATCCGCGGCTCGTTTGAGGAGCTTCTTTACCGGGGCGGCGAGGCCCAGGCGCGGCGGGGTGGCGAGGTTATACCAGAGCCAGTCGCCTTCGGCCACGCCAGGCGCGGGGCTGTCGACCTGCACCAGCCAGGGTTCGATGGCCAACTGGAAATGACTGAAGGTGTGGGTCAGGCCGGCCAGTTCACGGCGTTCGCCCAGGCGCAGGGCGTGCTGGCTGGCCAGTGGCGCGAGCGCATCCAGGTTGTCCAGTTCCGGCAGGCTCCACAGGCCGCCCCAGAGTCCGGTCGAGGGGCGACGATAGAGCAGGATGGCGCCGTCGCGATTGGCCAGGATCGGCATCAGGGTGCGTTTCTGCGGCAGCTCCTTGCGTGGCTTGGCGATCGGGTAGCGGATCTCCAGGCCCAGCAGGTGCGCCTCGCAGCCGCTCTGCAGCGGGCAGATCAGGCAGCTCGGCTTGCTCCGCGTACAGAGCGTGGCACCGAGGTCCATCATCGCCTGGGTGTAGTGGTTGACCCGCGTCTGCGGCAGGAAGCGCTCGGCCACCGCCCAGAGTTGCTTGGCCACTTTCGGCTCGCCGGGGTAGCCCTCTTGGGCGACGTAGCGGGCCAGTACGCGCTTGACGTTACCGTCGAGAATCGGTGCGCGCAGGCCCATGCTCAGGCTGGCGATGGCGCCGGCGGTGGAGCGGCCGATGCCGGGCAATTCGGTCAGGGCCTCGACGTCGCGGGGGAACTCCCCGCCGTGTTCGCGCATGACGATCTGGGCGGTCTTCTGCAGGTTGCGCGCACGGGTGTAGTAGCCCAGGCCCGTCCATAGGTGCAGCACTTCGTCTTCCGGTGCCTCGGCCAGGTCACGCACGGTCGGGAGCGCCTGCATGAACCGGTCGAAGTAGCCGAGCACGGTGCTGACCTGGGTCTGCTGCAGCATGATTTCCGAGACCCACACCCGGTAAGGGGTGATGCCCTGTTGCCAGGGCAGGTCCTTGCGGCCGTGCTGGTCATACCAGGTCAGTACGGCGCTGGAGAATTGCTCGGGACTCATCGCTTGAACAGGCCCTTGAGCGCGTCCTTGAGTTCCGGGCTGACTTTGTCGCCGAGCTTCTCTTCGAGTTTCTCGTTGAGCTTGTCGCCGGCCAGCTTGGCGGCGACCTTGCCCAGGCCGTCCTTGTCGAGGCGGCAGGCCTTGGCGGCCATTTCCAGCGGGCCACGGCAGCGCAGCGGCCATTCCAGGCCGACATAGCGCTGGTTGACCTGGCAGGCCGGGTCGGGCATCGCACCCTTGTCACCTTCGATGATGATGCCAATGCGGTAGTCCAGGCCCAGCACGCGCAGGTCGACATCGCCGTTGCCGTTCACGCTCAGGCCGGGGATGCGCACCTTGAGGTCGGGGTTGCTGGCGACGCCGTTGCGGAAGGTCAGGCTGCCGTCGAGCTCCTGGAAGGGCGTGTCCTTGCTACGCGGCTCGCCGCTCAGGGTCTTGCGGTTGAGGGTGGCGATGCCCTGGCACAGTTGCTGTTCCAGGTTGGCATCGACCAGTACGCCATTGCCGAGATTGAAGCGCGCGGTGCCGTTGAGGGCGTCGATCCAGGCTTTCTGGCTGTTGCCCTGGGTGCGGATGTCGGCGGTGAGGTCGAGCTGGCCCTTGACCGGCGCTTTCTCGCCCTGGCTCTCGATAAGCTTTTCCACGGGCACGTGGTTGATGCGTTTTTGCGCGGTCAGTTGCGGGATGTCGGAGCGCGCATCGAGCTGTGCCTTGACGTCGAACTTGCCGCCGTACAGGTCGCCCCGCAGTTCCTGCAGGTTGAGCACGCCGCCTTTGGCTGTGGCCTTGAGCACTGCGCTTTCGATCGGCAGCTTGCTCAGCGTCAGCTGGCCGAGGGTGAGGCCAGCCTCGATATCCAGCTTGCGCAGTGGCTCCAGCGGCAGAATGCTTTCGTTGCTCCAGGCTTGCTGGGTCGGTGCATTGGGCAGCGGTGTGCTGCCGCCCGAGCCGGCTGCGGATACCGCATCCTTGACTTCATTCTTGCGTGCGGCGCCGGCGCTGGCGTCCTTGTTCTTCGGCGGCAGGTAGCGGTCGAGATTGAGCGTGTCGCCCTTGAGCTGCACGCGCAGTGCCTGCTTGGCGAAGTCGTTCACCGCCAGGCTGCCAGTGAAGCTGCTGTCATCCAGCTTCAGGCTGAGGTCGCTGAAGGTGATGCTGCTCGGGGTGCCGGCCAGGCGAGTGGACAGTTCGAACTGTTTGAGGGTGTTGGCATCGGCTGTGGCCGGCAGCTCGACGCCCAGGCCGGTGAGGAACTCACGCAGGTCGAACTGGGCAATCGATAGCCCGCCCTGTACCTGGGCGGTCTTGTCCAGGTCGCGCACTTTCAGCTCGCCAATGGCGCGCAGCTGGTTGGCGCTGAACTTTAGGCTGTTCCATTCGGCGACCTGCGCCGCCTGGTCGAGCAGCAACTGGCCCTGGGTGGAGAAGGTCAGGGTCTTGCCCTTGAACGGTTCGCCCGAGGCTTCGCCAGCCAGCTTGAGGTCTTCGAGCTGGTAGCGCTTGAGCGCACGGTCGAAGCGTAGTTGGGTTTGCAGCTCGGTCTTGGCGCGCAGTACCGGCTGGTTGGTGCCGAAGAAGGCCGTCAGCTTGACCGGGATGTTGGCGCCTTCGCGGATCGCACCGGTGCTCAGCTCGATGCCTTCGGCGGTGAACTGCCGGCCGTTGCTGGCATCGTGATAGTCGATGCGCGAGTTGCTCAGGGTCAGGCTGTCGATGTCCAGCTTGAGCGGCTGGCCGGTGCTGGCGCTGGACTCTTCGGCGGGCTCCTGTGCGGGAGCCGGTTCGGTTGCGGCGGTGGGTGCCTCGCTGCTGGCTTGCGCGGGCTTGCCGACACCTTCCCAGTTGCCACGCCCTTTTTCGTCGCGTTGCAGGGTCAGGTTGAGGCCGTCGACGCGGATATCGCTCATCTGCACTTCCTTGCGCAGCAGCGGCAGGACGCGCACCGACAGGCCCAGTTGGCGCAGGTCGGCGAAAGGCTTGTCCGGGGTGTCGGCGCTGGCCAGGGTGGCGTCGGTGAGTTCCAGGCCGAGCCAGGGGAACAGGCTCCAGCCGATATCGCCGTTGAGGGTCAGCTCCAGGTTGGCCTTGTCGTGGGCCAACTGGCGGATCTCGTCCTTGTAGTCATTCGGATCGAACAGGTGGGTCAGGGCGAAACCGAGGCCGACGACGATCAGCAACAGTCCGAGGAATACCAGGCCCAGGATTTTGCCGATAGATTTCATGACGAGTCCTTGTGTGATGACGGTTTAGAGCGCCGAGTATAGCGTCAGCGCGGGTGTGCGGTTTTGGAGGGTCGGTAGGCGCGAACGGTTCCCGAGCGCAGGTGAGCGTCGGGATTAAAGCCTAGAAGGTGTCCAGTGGCAGACCCGTGCGGGCAGCCAGTGCCTGGCTTTCCAGGTGATCTTTGGGGGCACGCAGGCGCAGGGGTTTGCCCGCTTCGCGGGCCATGCGCTGCGCTTCATCGAGCAGGCGGGTGGCCACGCCACGGCGGCGGGTGACCTTGCGCACGCACAGGTGCGACAGGTGCCAGCAGTCCGCGCCGCGGTGGAGCAGGGCGGCGCCCAGCAGGCGGTCGTTGAAGCGCCCGGCAATCAGGCTGCCTTCGCCAATGCCGCCGGAGATCAGCGCGTCGGCGCTGCTGTAAGGGGCGAGCAGCCAGGCCGGGGCGTCGGCGTAGACCTTCGTCAGGTCCGTATGATCCTGGGCGGACGGGCGGATCACGGTCTCGACAAACACGGGCATGGCGGCTTCCTCGCAGGCAGGTGACGGAGTTTAAAGTCAGCTCGATTACACCGATAGCTTTTCCTTCGGCCCGCGCCGGTAGCCGCGCGGGCTGCACGCCGCCTATAATGGCCGCCTTTTCCGTGAGCATTTTGTGGAGCTGGTGATGGCCGAGCGTACGGCGTTCGTCGAGCGCAACACCCTGGAGACCCAGATCAAGGTCTCGATCAATCTGGACGGGACGGGCAAGGCCCGCTTCGATATCGGCGTGCCGTTCCTCGAGCATATGCTCGACCAGATCGCCCGCCACGGCCTGATCGACCTCGACATCGAGTGCAAGGGCGATTTGCATATCGACGACCACCACACCGTGGAGGACGTCGGTATCACCCTGGGCCAGGCCTTTACCAAGGCCATCGGCGACAAGAAGGGCATGACCCGTTACGGTCACTCCTATGTGCCGCTGGACGAAGCGCTGTCGCGCGTGGTGATCGATTTCTCCGGTCGCCCGGGCCTGCAGATGCACGTGCCGTTCACCCGTGCGGTGGTCGGTGGCTTCGACGTGGACCTGTTCCAGGAGTTCTTCCAGGGCTTCGTCAACCATGCGCTGGTCAGCCTGCACATCGATAACCTGCGTGGCACCAACACGCACCACCAGATCGAGACGGTGTTCAAGGCTTTCGGCCGCGCCCTGCGCATGGCTGTAGAGCTTGACCCGCGCATGGCTGGGCAGATGCCGTCGACCAAGGGCGTGCTCTGATGCAGACGGTTGCCGTCATCGACTACGGCATGGGCAACCTGCATTCGGTGGCCAAGGCCCTCGAACACGTGGGTGCCGGTCGCGTACTGGTGACCAGCGATGCGCAGGTGATTCGCGAGGCTGACCGTGTGGTGTTCCCCGGTGTCGGTGCAATCCGCGACTGCATGGCGGAGATCAAGCGCCTGGGCTTCGACAGCCTGGTGCGCGAGGTCAGCCAGGACCGTCCGTTCCTCGGTATCTGCGTCGGCATGCAGGCATTGCTCGATCACAGCGAAGAGAATGGCGGGGTCGACTGCATCGGCCTGTTTCCCGGCAAGGTGCGTTTCTTCGGCAAGGACCTGGTCGAGGACGGCGAGCACCTGAAGGTGCCGCACATGGGCTGGAACGAAGTCGTTCAGAGCGTGCAGCACCCACTGTGGCACGAGATTCCCGACCAGGGTCGCTTCTACTTCGTGCACAGCTACTACATCGAGGCCGGCAAGCCGCAGCAGGTGGTTGGCGGTGGTCACTACGGCAAGGATTTCGCCGCGGCGCTGGCCGATGGCTCGCGTTTCGCCGTGCAGTTCCACCCGGAAAAGAGCCATACCCATGGCCTGCAGTTGCTGCAGAATTTCGTGGCCTGGGACGGGCGCTGGTAAATGAGCCGGAACAAGGTCAAAGCGCCGATCCTCGAGCTCGATGGCGCCCAGGAACAAGCGGCCCTGCAGGTGCTCAAGCGTTTCATGGAAGAGCGTTTCGAGTTGGAACTGGGGTCTTTCGAGGTACAGGAAGTCCTCGACCTGTTCGCTCGCGAGATCGCGCCACTCTATTACAACAAGGCGATTTTCGATGTGCAGGCGCACCTGAAAGACAGGTTCGAGAGCATCGAAAGCGACCTCTGGGCACTCGAGAAGAGCTGACCCGAACCCCTTTCCCGTTTTCTGATTCGAGCAGGCCAAGCAATGCTGATCATCCCCGCAATCGACCTCAAAGATGGTGCCTGCGTGCGCCTGCGCCAGGGCCGTATGGAAGATTCCACGGTGTTTTCCGATGACCCGGTGAGCATGGCCGCCAAGTGGGTGGACGGTGGCTGCCGTCGCCTGCACCTGGTCGACCTCAATGGCGCCTTCGAAGGCCAGCCGGTCAACGGTGAAGTGGTCACCGCCATCGCCAGGCGTTACCCGCAACTGCCGATCCAGATCGGTGGCGGCATCCGCTCGCTGGAAACCATCGAGCACTACGTCAAGGCGGGTGTCAGCTACGTGATCATCGGCACCAAGGCGGTGAAAGACCCACAGTTCGTCACCGATGCCTGCAAGGCCTTCCCGGGCAAGGTCATCGTTGGCCTGGATGCCAAGGACGGTTTCGTCGCCACCGACGGCTGGGCCGAAGTCAGCACCGTGCAGGCCGTCGATCTGGCCAAGCGCTTCGAAGCCGACGGCGTCTCTGCCATCGTTTATACCGACATCGCCAAAGACGGCATGATGCAGGGCTGCAACGTCGAAGCCACTGCCGCGCTGGCCGCTGCCAGCCGCATCCCGGTGATCGCCTCGGGTGGTATCCACAACCTCGGTGATATCGAGAAGCTGCTGGCCGCCAAGGCTCCCGGCATCATCGGCGCCATCACCGGGCGCGCGATCTACGAAGGCACCCTGGACGTGGCCGAGGCGCAAGCCTTCTGCGACAACTACCAGGGGTGAGCCGAATCATGGTCGAGTGCGACTCCATCGAGCAGGTGCGCGAACAGATTGACGCGCTCGACCAACGTATCGTCCAGCTGCTCGCCGAGCGTGGTGGCTATGTGCGCCAGGCGGCGCGCTTCAAGAGCGACAGCGATGCCGTACGGGCTCCGCAGCGTGTGGAGCAGGTGATCGCCAAGGTAACGGCCCTGGCTCGTGAGTCGGGCGCCTCGGTCGAGGTGGTCGAGCAGGTATACCGCGCGATGATCGCGGCTTTCATCCAGGCAGAGCTGGCCGAGCACGCCACGCTGAACCCTTCCGTCTGACGCAGGAATCCGGAGAGAAACATGGCACTGGCTAAACGCATCATCCCCTGCCTCGACGTGGACAACGGCCGCGTGGTCAAGGGCGTGCAGTTCGAGAACATCCGCGATGCCGGCGATCCGGTGGAGATCGCTCGGCGCTACAACGAGCAGGGTGCCGACGAAATCACCTTCCTCGACATCACCGCCAGCGTCGATGGCCGCGACACCACGCTGCACACCGTCGAGCGCATGGCCAGCCAGGTGTTCATCCCGCTGACCGTGGGTGGAGGCGTGCGTACGGTGCAGGACATCCGCAATCTGCTCAATGCCGGTGCGGACAAGGTCTCGATCAATACCGCAGCGGTGTTCACGCCCGAGTTCGTCGGCGAGGCGGCTGACCGCTTCGGTTCGCAGTGCATCGTCGTCGCCATCGACGCGAAGAAGGTGTCCGGACCGGGCGAGGCACCGCGTTGGGAAATCTTCACCCACGGCGGACGCAAGCCAACCGGCCTCGACGCCGTGCTGTGGGCGAAGAAGATGGAAGACCTCGGTGCCGGTGAAATCCTCCTCACCAGCATGGACCAGGACGGCGTGAAGAGCGGTTATGACCTCGGCGTCACCCGCGCCATCAGCGAGAGCGTGGGCATTCCGGTGATCGCCTCCGGCGGCGTCGGCAACCTCGAGCACCTGGCTGCCGGCATCATCGAAGGCAAGGCCGACGCGGTACTGGCGGCGAGCATCTTCCACTTCGGCGAATACAGTGTGCCGGAGGCCAAGGCCTACCTGGCCAGCCGTGGCATCGTCGTCCGCTAAGGCTCCATAAGGCAGGTGCCTGCGCGCAAGGCTTCGTAAGCGCGTGGCCCGCCTGATCTTCGCTCAACTATTTCTCTCTCAGGGCCTGGCAGGGCCAGGGCGTGACCTGCGTCCCAACCCAGGGCCTTGGATACCGGGCAATGAGCAGGCTTGATTAAGCTCTGCGTTTTCGCGTGTTCTCTCATGAAAAGGACTTATTTATGTTGAAACACCTGCTTCTGGTCGTGGCTGGTAGCTGTTTGTTGTGGGGGGCGGTGGCCCAGGCCGAGACGGACGAGAAATACTCGGTGGTGCTGATGACCGAGAACTTCCCGCCCTACAACATGGCCACCAATGGCAAGAATTACGCCCGCGAAGAAAACCTCAACGGCATCGCCGTCGAGATCGTGCGTGAGATGTTCAAGCGCGCGGGCGTCAACTACAGCATGACCCTGCGCTTTCCCTGGGCACGCATCTACAAGCTGGCCAAGGAAAATCCGAACTACGGTGTATTCGTGACGGCGCGATTGCCGGAGCGCGACAAGCTGTTCAAGTGGGTTGGCCCGATCGGCCCGGATGACTGGGTCATGCTGGCCCGTGGCGACAGCACGATCACCCTCAACAGCCTGGAAGACGCCAAGCGCTACCGGGTTGGCGCCTACCAGGGCGATGCCATCGCCGAACACCTGGCCAAGGAAGGGCTGGAGGTGCAAGCCGCATTCCGTGACCAGGAAAACGCCCGCAAGCTGGAAGACGGCAAGCTCGACCTGTGGGCGACTGGCGACCCTGCAGGCCGCTACCTGGCCAAGCAGGAGGGCGTGACAGGGCTGAAGACCGTGCTGCGTTTCGATAACGCCGAGCTGTTCCTGGCACTGAATCCGGACGTGCCGGATGAGGTGGTCCACAAGTTGCAATCTGAGTTGGACAGAATGCGTAGCGAAGGCTTCATCGACGAAGTCTTCAAGCGTTACCTGTAAGCGCGACGACCGGCCCGCCGCTCGTTCGCCAGAGCGCCGGGCCGGAAAACTTTCGGCAGCGGCCCCACCAATCCATTGCCGAAAGAGTGGACGGAATGTTGAGCACGTTGCAAAGAAGCCTGCTGGTCGGATTGCTGTTCCTTTCCTGCTCGGTACGCGCCGGGCTGCCCGAGGATTATCAGGTCGTCCTGCTGACGGAGAATTTCCCGCCGTTCAACATGGCGGTCGACGAGAAGAACTTCGCCCGTGACGACGCTATCGATGGCATCAGTGCCGATATC
This sequence comes from Pseudomonas sp. Marseille-Q8238, assembly GCF_965111915.1. Classification (NCBI taxonomy): domain Bacteria; kingdom Pseudomonadati; phylum Pseudomonadota; class Gammaproteobacteria; order Pseudomonadales; family Pseudomonadaceae; genus Pseudomonas; species Pseudomonas sp. Marseille-Q8238. Next base: position 485,350 of record NZ_CBCOPI010000001.1, read on the forward strand.
GTCCGCGAGGTGTTCAAGCGCGCCGGCATCCATTACACCCTGTCCCTGCGTTTTCCCTGGGACCGCCTGTACCGCCTGACCCAGGGCAAGGCCAACTACGGCCTGTTCTCCACCACCTATACGCCTGAGCGTGAGCCGCTGTTCAAGTGGGTCGGCCCGCTGGCCAGGAGCAGCTGGGTGCTGCTGGCGCCACCTGGCAGCAACCTGCGCCTGAACAGCCTGGAAGAGGCAGCGGGCTACAAGATTGGCGCCTACAAGAACGATGCGGTGAGCCAGTACCTGGAAAGTCGCAAGCTGGCGCCAGCCAATCTGCTGCGCGATCAGGAGAATGTCGCGAAGCTGATGAAAGGCGAGATCGACCTGTGGGCCACCACCGATCCGGTCGGTGGCTTCCTGGCCAAGCAGCAGGGAGTTAGCGGGCTGACCACGGTCCTGCGTTTCCACGAGGCCGAGTTGTTCCTGGCGTTGAACAAGGACACCCCGGACGAGGTAGTCGAGCGCCTGCAGAAAGCCCTCGAGGAGTTGCGTGCCGAAGGCTTCGTCGACGAAGTGACCCAGCGCTATCTCTGAGAGCGTTCCATTCGCCCGGGCACGAATCAGAGACAGGTCCGCTGTGGTGGGTGAGGGCGTGTGACCCACCCTGCCTGGGAACTGCTTGTCGGGTGGGCCGGGCGGCGCTCCGCTTTAGCCCACCCGTTGTGGTGTCCGCCGGCCATCCATATCCGCAGCACCAACAGACACTGCGCGGCTCAGTCCAGCTGGTAGCTGTAGATGTTCAGGTCCTGGCCGTTGTCGTACCAGTTGCCGTTGGCCCAGAAGACTCGGTCGGTGCCTGGGTCGAGGCCGAGCATGCCCAGGTAGCCGCCCATGGCCAGGCGGCTCCAGGAGCGGCCCCAGTTGGTGGAGTAGAACACCGCATTGGCGGAGAGGCTCGCTGCATCGCCATTTCGGGCGGGGTACAGCCAGGTGGGCACGGTGTAGTTGCCGTCGGTATTGGCCAGCAGCACGCCTTTGCCGACACGGAATTCGCGCAGGTAGATACTCGACGGCAGCGGCGAGAAGGCGCTGGGTAGGGCGCCGTGGACTTTCCAGGCGAGGGTTTTCGGGTTCAGTTGCGCGACCTGGCCGCGCTTTTCGCCGTCCTGGCGGATCACGCCGATCACCAGGCCTTCGCCATTGTTCGCCAGTTCATCCACATGCAGGCCGTATTCACGCTCCAGGGGTTCCATCCGCCATTGGCCATTCTCGCGTACCAGGCGTGCCTGGCTGGTGACGAACAGGGATGTGGTCAGGTACTTGCCGCCGCTGGGGCCGTAGAGGAAGGATTGCGAGACCCAGATGGCGGCATGCAGGTCATCGAATTGCTGGATGTGGGTGGTGATCTGTCCGTAGACGCCGTTGTAGTCCCCCCAGTTGGCATCGGCGGGTGCGCGGCTGCGGATGGTATTCAGGTTGACCAGCAGATCATCGCTGGCGGTTATCGCTTCGCGGGTCAGGCCGCTGTCGGGCGAGTAGAAGAGGCCACCGCGCAGGTCATCCGGATCGCCATAGTATTGGCTGCTTTTCTGCGGCAGGCTGCCCCACGCCCAGGCCTGCCTGGCATCGAAGAAGTAGGGATGAAGCGCCCAGCCCAGGTTGCTGGCTTCGGGAAACAGGCCGTCCTCCAGCACCGTCCAGCTGGCACCTTGATCATCGCTGCGCAGGATGACCGTCTGCTGGATGCCGTTCAGGCGGTCGAGCCCTGGGCGGTCCATGCCGGTCAGCAGGAAAATGCTGCCGCCGTCTGGTGTCGCCACCAGGCAGGCGGTTTCTCCGAGGCTGGCAACCTGGACGAACTCGCCCTTGTCATCGAGGCGTGACAGGTAGGTGGTCGTCGGGTCACGGCCAAAGCTCAGGCCGTAATAGCCCATGAATCCCGACGATTTGGTTTCTTTCGGTTGTTCGGCCTTGCCGTGAATCAGCGCGTCGAGATCGATACCGGGCTGGTCGTCGGTATTTTTCGCCCGCTCCCTGCGGCCGACCAGCCAGGTGTTTTGCGGTGTGGCGACGACGCCGGTGCAGTACTGTTCCATGGCGCGTTGTTCGATGCGCGCGACCGTGCCCACGACCTTTTTCCCAGGGCTGCCGCCACCCAGCTCCAGCTTGGCCGTGGTGATGATCCAGATGAACCCGACCGGGATGGCTATGCCTATCCCCAGTGCCAGGGCAATGAGGATGGTAATGAGTGATTTGCGCGTGGTCATGACGGGGCATCCTTACAGCTGAAGCGCCGAAGCCTAATGACTCGACAGCGGTTTGCCCAGCGACGATGCCGGGGAACATGCACTGGCGCACGTCATCGGTAGAGGCCGTTCTTGCCGTGTGCGGCCATGGCCCGGTTGCTGCGCAAGGCGATCAGTTGCTGCACGTCGATCAGCTCGAAGCCCCTGGCATGCAGGCGCGGCAGTTCGCGTTCGAGCAGGGCCAGGGTCGCCGGGTGAGGGTGGCCGATCATCAGTGCCGAACCCTGTTTGCGAGCCAGCTTGAGCGCGGCTTCGAACTGGGTGGCCACCGCTTCGGGACGCATATCGTCGTCGAGGAAGATGTCCCGCGACAGGCTCGCCAGGCCAATCTTCTGCGCTTCGGCGGCAGCGACTGTGGCGGCGCTGGTGCGGCTGTCGATAAAGAAACGGTGATCCTGCTGCAGGCGCTGCATCAGCCAGGCCATGGCCACGGGTTGTGCAGTCATGCGGCTGCCCATGTGGTTGTTCAGGCCCTGGGCGTGGGGCACGACCTTGAGGGCGGCGTCGAGGCGGGCCTGCAATTCGCTCAGGGGCCGTTCAGGGTGCCAGGCGTACGGGCCGCTGGCCGGGTCCATGGGCAGGTGCAGCATCACCGTCTTGCCGGCAGCATGGGTGGCGTTGGCGAGTTGGGTGGCGAAGCGGGCGTCGGGCAGGATCGACAGCGCGACCGGGCCGGGCAAGGCGAGCACACGCTGGTCACGTTGCGGCGTTTGCCCCAGGTCGTCGATCACCAGGCTCAGGTACAGCTTGTGCGGGGGAGCGTCACTGGCGGGTGGCGGAGCGTCGTGGGCCTGGGCTGTCAGCGCGCCGAGCAGCAACGCCAACAGCCAGGTGCATCGTTTCATTTATTCCTTGCGGGTGACGTTCAGGCCCTTGAGCAGGTTGAGCGCCTGGCTGAGCTGGTAGTCGTCATCCTGCGGACGGGGTTCGCCGGCCGCCTTCTTGCCGCTGGGTCGATCGGCACCACCGTTGCCATTGCCAAGGTGGCCGGCCAGGTCGGCTTCCTTGATGTTCTCGTTGTCCTGCTCGCGGGTCAGCTTGGCGCGGGCGACTTCGATGTCCGGCACGATGCCCTGGGCCTGGATCGAGCGGCCGTTGGGGGTGAAGTACAGGGCCGTGGTGAGCTTCAAGGCGCGGTCGTTGTTCAGCGGTAGCACGGTTTGTACCGAGCCTTTGCCGAAACTGTCGGTGCCCATCAGCACGGCACGCTTGTGGTCCTGCAGGGCGCCGGCGACGATTTCCGAGGCCGAGGCGCTGCCACCGTTGATCAGCACCACCAGCGGCACGCCTTCGCTGGCGTCAGCCGGGTCGGCGCTGAAGCGCAGCTCGGAGTTGGCGATACGGCCCTTGGTGTAGACGATCAGGCCCTTGGTCAGGAAGTGATCAGCCACTTCCACGGCCGATTGCAGCACGCCGCCGGGGTTGTTGCGCAGGTCCATGACCAGGCCCTGCAGCTTTTTGCCGCCGTTGTCTTTCTTCAGCTTGGCCAGGGCCTTGCCGACTTCTTCGCCGGTGTTGATCTGGAACTGGGTGATACGCAGGTAGCCGTAGCCGTTCTCCAGCAATTGGCTGCGTACGCTCTTGACCTTGATCACCGCGCGGGTCAGTTCGACATCCAGCGGTTTGCCGCCTTCGCGCACGAGGGTGAGCTTGATCTTGCTGCCGGCCTTGCCGCGCATCTTCTCCACCGCTTCCATCAGCGACAGGCCCTTGGTCGGCTGGCCGTCGATCTTGATGATCAGGTCGCCCGGCTGGATACCGGCGCGCGAGGCGGGGGTGTCATCGATGGGGGTGACCACCTTGAGGAAGTTCTCGTCCATGCCGACTTCGATGCCAAGGCCGCCGAATTCGCCGCTGGTACTTTCCTGCAGCTCGGCGAAAGCTTCCGGCTCGAGGTAGGCCGAGTGCGGATCGAGGTTGCTGAGCATGCCCTTGATGGCATTCTCCAGCAGGGTCTTGTCATCCACCGGTTCGACATAGGCCGACTTGATGCGGTCCATCACCTCGGCGAAGGTGCGCAGCTCGTCCAGTGGCAAGGTCGCCTTGCCGCTGTCTGTCGCGGGGGCGGCCACCTGCTCCGGTGCGGCAAGCAAGGATGGGCTGCCGGCCAGCAGGCCGAGGGCCAGAGCCAGGGGGGTGAGGCGGCGCAGATGCGACATGTACAAACTCCCGGTGAATGAAAAAGCGCGCTTATCCTTGCGCGTGACACCATTGTGCAGGGTCGCTTGGCTGGCCCTGCTGGCGAATGGCGAAATACAGCGCCGGCGTGTCCTGCCCGCCGCTGGTGCCGACGGTGGCAATGGCTTCGCCAGCCTTGACGATGTCGCCTGCATTTTTCAGCAGGCTCTGGTTGTGCCCGTAGAGGCTCAGGTAACCATTGCCATGGTCGAGGATGACCAGAAGCCCGGCACCACGCAACCAGTCGGCAAATACCACACGGCCCCCGTGGACAGCATGCACCTGACTGCCGGCACTGGCGCCAATCAAAACGCCATCCCACTTGCTACGAGCGTCTCCGTTGCGTGGGGTTCCATAACGCGCCACCAGGCGGCCATCTACCGGCCACGGCAATTTGCCCTTGGCCTTGGCGAACGGGCCGCCATAAGAGGCGCCGGTCGAGACCAGCGGACCGCTCGTCGTCGGTTTGCTGGTGGCGGGACTACTGCTGGCCGCGCTGCGTGCGCGTTGTGCTTCGAGCTGGGCCAGGCGGCGGGCTTCGGCCGCTTCACGGGCCTGGCGGGCCAGCGTTTCCTCGATGGTCTTGATGACAGTGGTCAACTGGGCCTGGTCCTGCTGGCGCGCCTTGAGCTTCTGGTCGCGTGCCTTGTAGTCCTGGTCCAGCTTGGCCAGGGCCTGCTGGCGCTCCTTGCGCACGCGGGCGAGTTCTTCGCGGCGGCTGTCGAGCATGTCCTTCTGTTCCAGCAGCTGGTTTTTCTGGGAGGCGATGTCGTCTTCCACGTTGGCCAGTTGGCGCAGGGTTTCGTTGAAGGTCGCCAACTGCTCCATGCGCGCCTGGCCGAGGTAGTCGTAGTAGGTCAGGGTGCGCGAGAATTTTTCCGGCTGCTGCTGGTTGAGCAGCAGGCGCAGTGGCTCCTGCTGGCCGCCCTGGTAGGCAGCGCGGGCCTGGATGCCGATCAGTCGTTGCTGTTCAAGGCGCGATTGCTGGAGTTTTTTTTTCTCTTCATCGAGACGCTTGAGCGCTTTCTCGCTCTCGTTCATCTCGTTCTGCAGGCCCTTGATCTGCTTTTCCAGCTGGCCCATTTCGGTTTCGGTGCGCTTGAGGTCCTGCTGAACGCCGGATTTCTCCTTCTGCACCTTTTCCAGCAGTTTTTTCAGCTCGGCGACATCACTGCGCGCGGCCTCCAGCTGTTTCTGGGCGTCGGCTTTCTGATCGGCGAAGGCGGGAGCCAGCAGCAGGGAGAGACAGAGCAGGACGAGGGCGCGAAACATGGGCGACGGCACCGGAGGCAGATACCGGCCTAGTATGCCCGTCGCGCTGCGCAAAAAAAACGCCTCGGCTAGTCGCACGGGGCGTTTAGGCGTTTTTAATCGTATTTACAGCATGTTGTTCTCAATCCACTGCTGCACCGAGGTGTGTCGAGGGCTCCAGCCGAGCAGGCGACACGCTCGTTCACCGCGTACGCGGCTGTTGGAGCCGAGGCCGTAGTTGGCCATTTCGTAGCCCCATTCGGCTTCTGCCTCGGCCAGTGGCCAGTCCTGGGCAGGCCCGAGGTCGAGGGCCTTGGCCAGAGCGGCAGTCATGTCGCGGAACGAGGCTTCGCCGCTTTCGACGAAATAGAAGGTGCCGGGCGGGGTTTTCTCCAGCGCCAGACGATAGAGCTCGACCACATCCTCGATGTGCACGTTCGACCAGATGTTCAGGCCGCGGCCAACATGACGCACCACGCCGGACTTGCGTGCCTGCTTGAGCAGGCGCGGCAGTTGCACGCTGTCGCGCGGCAGACCCAGGCCGTGACCGTAGATCAGGGTGTTGCACAGCACGGCGGAGCGGATGCCCCGTTCGGCGGCAGCCAGCACCAGGTCGTCTATGGCCACGCGAGCCGCCTTGTCGGCGGTCGGGGTGGGCAGGTTGTCTTCGTGGTAGATGTCTGGCGAGGCGGCATTGCCCCCGCAGGCGTCGCCGACGATGCTGGAGCCGCTGGTGTGCAGCAACACCTTGCCGGAGCTGGCCAGTCCGTCGATCAGCGCTTCGACGGCGCCGCGATGGTCGCTGCTGGCGGCGTTGATCACTGCATCGGCCGCTTGAGCCTGGGCGATCAACAGGTCGCGATCATCCAGCGTGCCGAAAATGGGTGTGATGCCGAGCTTGCGCAGCTCCTCGGCTTGCTCCGGGTGACGCACCAGGCCGCTGATCTGATGACCGGCGCGTTGCAGGCCGGTGGCGATGGAGCCGCCGATGAAACCGCCGGCGCCGGTGATGAAAATGTTCATGGCATGCCCTCCGGGCTTGAGGTGAGTGGCCGCAAGTATGGGTGAGGGATGGCGGGTGAGTAATCGGCGCCGGGGCAAATCATTCTTGCCTTGCCCGCAACAATTCGGCCGCTTTCCTGTTGTCCGTGCAGGTGATCGCGTGCTGCCGAAGGCGCGGTGCCCGCTTGTAGGGTGCGCAAGGATTAACGGGTAAACAGCCCCAGAACGACGAAGCCCCGGCAATGTGCCGGGGCTTCGTGGGCGCCTGAGCTGGATCAGACGAGGATGCTGGTGCCGGTCATCTCGGGCGGCACTGGTAGGCCCATCAGGGTCAGCAGGGTCGGCGCCACGTCGGCCAGCACGCCGCCTTCGCGTACGCTGAGGTTGCGTTTGCCGACATAGATGAACGGCACCGGCTCACAGGTGTGCGCGGTGTGCGCCTGGCCGGTGCTTTCGTCTTCCATCTGCTCGACGTTGCCGTGGTCGGCGGTGATGAGGGCTTCGCCACCAACCTTCTCCAGCGCGGCGACAATGCGCCCGACGCAGGTGTCCAGGCATTCCACTGCGGCCACGGCGGCGCTGAACACGCCGGTGTGGCCGACCATGTCGCCGTTGGCGTAGTTGACGATGATCGCGTCGAAGCGCTGGTTCTCGATGGCATCGACGATCTTGTCGGTGACTTCGGGAGCACTCATCTGTGGTTGCAGGTCGTAGGTGGCGACATTCGGCGACGGGATGAGGATGCGCTCCTCGCCGGCGAAGGGTTCTTCGCGGCCGCCGGAGAAGAAGAAGGTGACGTGGGCGTACTTCTCGGTTTCGGCGATGCGCAGCTGGGTCTTGCCGTTGTTGGCCAGGTATTCGCCGAGCACGTTGGTCAGCGGCGCCGGTTTGAAGGCGCTGGGCGTGTCGATGCTCGCCGCGTACTGGGTGAGCATGACGAAGCCGGCCAGTTGCGGAGCGCGGGCGCGGGCGAAGTCCTTGAAGCCGGGCTCGACGAAGGCGCGGGTCAGCTCGCGGGCGCGGTCGGCACGGAAGTTCATGAACACCACGGCATCGCCGTCTTCGACGCGAACCGGCTCGCCGAGGGTGGTGGCCTTGACGAATTCGTCGCTCTCGCCACGGGCGTAGGCCGCTTCCAGGCCCGCGCTGGCGTTGGCGGCGTTGAACGGGCCGTTGCCGTCGACGATCAGGTTGTAGGCCTGCTCGACCCGGTCCCAGCGATTGTCGCGGTCCATGGCGAAGTAACGGCCGATCAGGCTGGCAATACGACCCTTGCCGAGTTTGGCGAAGGTAGCGTCGAGCAGCTCGATGGCGCTTTGCGCGCTTTTCGGCGGGGTGTCGCGGCCGTCGAGGAAGGCATGCAGGTAGATCTTCTCGGCGCCACGCTTGGCTGCCAGTTCGGCCATGGCCACTAGATGGTCCTGGTGGCTGTGTACGCCGCCGTCGGACAGCAGGCCGAGGATATGCACGGCCTTGCCGGCGCCGACGGCCTGGTCGACGGCGGTGGTGATTTCTGCGTTGTCGAAGAAGTCACCATCGCGGATCGCTTTGGTCACCCGGGTGAAGTCCTGGTACACCACGCGGCCGGCGCCGAGGTTCATGTGGCCGACTTCGGAGTTGCCCATCTGCCCGTCCGGCAGGCCGACATCCATGCCGCTGCCGGAGATCAACCCGTGGGGCTGGGTGGCGCGCAAGCGGTCGTAGACCGGGGTGTTGGCCGCCATGATGGCATTGGATTCGGGGCTGTCACTGTGGCCGAAGCCGTCGAGGATGATCAGGACCAGGGGTTTGGGCGTGGCGCTCATAAAAGCTGGCTCGCTGTGCATGGGTCGAAAGAGGTCGCGCATTTTACGGCCAATGGCCTGCGACGTCACCGCTGGGCGGGCTTGGCCGCTAAGCGGGGCTGTGTATACTGGCCGGCATTTTACCGCTCTGGAACCCCGCAATGTTGGCCCACCTGATTGAATTTGCCACTAACCACTATGTATTGGTCGGATGTTTCGTCTTTCTGCTGGTGCTGCTGATCGTCAGCGAACTGCGCAAGGGCGGCAAAAGCCTGTCCAGCCGCGAGCTCACCGCACTGGTCAACAGCGAGCAGGGTGTGGTGCTGGATATCCGCAGCAACAAGGACTTCGCCACTGGCCACATCGTCGGCGCGATCAACATTCCGTCGGATAAAGTCGCTGCGCGCATCACCGAACTGGACAAGCACAAGGCCAAGACCATCATCGTGGTCGACGCCATTGGCCAGCACGCCGGCGGCGTTGCCCGCGACCTGAAGAAGGCCGGCTACACCGCGGCGAAGCTCGGCGGCGGCATCGCCACCTGGCGCGGCGACAACCTGCCCGTGGTCAAGTGACATGCCGGCAGTTGTGGTTTACTCCAGCGCCTGGTGCCCTTACTGCATCCGCGCCAAGCAACTGTTGAACAACAAGGGCGTGGCCTTCGAGGAAATCAGCGTCGACGGCCAGCCCCAGGTGCGTGCCGAGATGGTGCGCAAGGCCGGTCGCACATCGGTCCCGCAGATCTGGATCGGTGAGCAGCACGTTGGCGGCTGCGATGACCTTTTCGCCCTGGAGCGTGCGGGCAAGCTGGACGCGCTGCTCAAGGCCTGAACCCTTTCAGTAACCCGTAATCAAGAAGACTCTGTCATGACTGAACAAGCGAACAACGGCGCCGCCCAGGCCGAACAAGGGCCACAATTCTCCCTGCAGCGCATCTATGTGCGTGACCTGTCCTTCGAGGCGCCGAAAAGCCCGGAGATTTTCCGCAAGGAGTGGACGCCGAGCGTCGCCCTGGACCTGAACACTCGCCAGAAGGCTCTGGAAGGCGACTTCCACGAAGTGGTACTGACCCTCTCCGTGACCGTGAAGAACGGCGAAGAAACCGCCTTCATCGCTGAAGTCCAGCAGGCCGGTATCTTCCTGATCCAGGGCCTCGATGCCGCCTCCATGAGCCACACCCTGGGCGCCTTCTGCCCAAACCTGCTGTTCCCTTACGCGCGTGAAGCGCTGGACAGCCTGGTGACTCGCGGTTCCTTCCCGGCCCTGATGCTGGCGCCGGTGAACTTCGACGCGCTGTATGCCCAAGAGCTGCAACGCATCCAGGCCGCTGGCGAAGCGCCGGTTCCGGCCTGAGTCCTGCCCTGAAGAAAAGCGCCCCGCGGGGCGCTTTTTTTATGGCCATGTTCTCGCTGTATCGTTTAGCTGGGACAGCGGGGCGGGCTTTCAGTCCATGGCAAAGTCGTGCTGCCGCCAGGCCTCATAGACCACCACAGCGACGGCGTTGGACAGGTTGAGGCTGCGGTTGTGCGGGCGCATCGGCATACGCAGGCGATGTTCGTCGGGAATCTGTTCGAGGATCTCGCTCGGCAGCCCACGGCTTTCCGGGCCGAACAGCAGCAGGTCGCCAGCCTGGTAAGCCATCTGCGCGTAGTTGTGGCTTGCCTTGGTGGTGAACGCGAGGATGCGTGTGGGTGAGGTTGCGGCGATGCAGTCCGCCAGGGACGCATGGCGCTTGAGCGGCGCATACTCGTGGTAGTCCAGCCCGGCGCGACGCAGGCGTTTGTCATCCAGTTCGAAACCCAGCGGCTCGATCAGGTGCAACTGGCAGCCGGTGTTGGCGCACAGGCGGATGACGTTGCCGGTGTTGGGCGGGATTTCGGGCTGGAACAGGACGACGTGGAACATGGTCGGGCTCGGGGAGGGAACGAGTGCGCATTCTAGCGTGAGCCGCTTCTCGCTGGCTCGACCGCAAGCAGTTGATACCCGGAAGGGAGTGTTTGGATGAACCAGGACGACATGCCGCGTGATCACGAGGTGCTTGTCGACGCGGTGGCGCAGGACGATCTGCAAGCCAAGGCCGAGGCTGCCCAGCGCGAGCGTAGCGAACGCCTGCGCCGGGGTTACAAATGGCTTGGTGCGGTGATTCTTGCAGGCGTGCTGGTCGGGCTGATGATCGGGCGCCTGGTCAATCCCGTGCCGCCACTGGCCAAGGCACCTGTCGTTGTCCCGGCACCCGTGCCGGCTCAGGTTCTCGATGTGCTGGTGCAGGAAGATCCCGATGCGCTGGCCCTGCAGTTGTCGCTTGATCGCTCGATCACCTATCAGCGCACGGAGGAAGATGGTGCCGTCAGCCTGCGCTTGCCGAACATGCTGTTGGTGGGCGGCCCGCGACAAGGCAAGGTGCAGGGCAAGGCGCGGAGCCTGTCCTGGCGCGTGGAACAGCGTGGAGCGGACGTGCAGGTCCTGCTGGTTGCGCTCGGCGAAGGCCTGGTGGTGCGTGATCGTCTGGAGCCGGCCGGTGAGCGCTGGGCCTTGTGGGTCGATATACCGCTGGATGCGCCTGCGCCCGTTGTCGAGGAGCCGCTCGATCTGGATAACCTGCCGCCCGCGGAGGCCGTCAGTGAGCCGGTCGAACCTCCATTGCCGGACTGGGCCACGGCGCCCGTGCCGGCGGTCGATACCCTGAGCCAGGCACGAGAGAGCCTGATGGAAGGTGATTTCCCGCGCGCGATCCAGACACTGGAGGCGCTGCACGAAGCGGATGCCAACGATCCTGACATCCTGCGCCTGCTGGCCCATGCCTACCTGGCTGACGGGCAGCAGGCGCGGGTCGTGGCCTGGCTGCCGGAGCAACTGAAGCGTCTGCCTGATGACCCCGGCCTGCGTGCGTTGCTGGCCCGGGCGCAGTTGCAATCCGGTGATGTGTCGGGCGCCGTGACGACGCTGGAGCAGAGCACGCCTCCATTGGCGCAGGCGCCCGTCTACTACGCCTTGCTGGCCTTCGCCTACCAGCGTGCCGGGCAATGGCGGGAAAGTGCTGATCTGTATCGACGCATGGTCGAACTGCGGCCTGCTCAGGCCAGTTGGCAAATGGGGCTGGGGACGGCGCTGGAAAAGCTCGAGCAGCCGCGGCAGGCCGCCAGGCACTATCGGCTGGCGCTGAAGGGCGAGGGGCTGGATGAGCGCTCGCGCGAGGTTGCACGTCAGCGGGCAGCCGCGCTGGAAGGTCGCCGCCCATAAGCAGAAAGGCCACCGCTGAGGGTGGCCTTTCTGGCGTGGTGTAAAAGAGGGGAATCCCCGGCCTGCCTGTACCAAGGTCCCCGAAACTGGGATTACCTCAGACTATGCAGGCTGTGTGCCAATTTTGTTGCCGGTAGCGCAGGCCTTGTGAATAAAGGGTTTCAGCGGATCAGACGTGGGTTACGGTGCATTTTCTGGTGAGCCGCAGGAGTGCATCGAGCCCCACTGCGGCGCATCCTTGGTGCGTCGTGCACAAGGATCAGGCGTCGTCGCCGTCCTCGTCGTCGCCACCGTCGATCTTCATGCCCAGTTCCTTGATCTTGCGGGTCAGGGTGTTGCGACCCCAGCCAAGCAGGATCGCTGCATCGCGGCGGCGGCCGGCGGTGTGCTTGAGCGCGGTCTCGATCATGATGCGTTCGAACGCCGGCACGGCGGTGTCCAGCAAGTTCGACTGGCCGCGTGCCAGGGCCTGGTCCGCCCACTGGCGCAAGCCGTGTTCCCAGTTGCTGGCGGGCTGGCTTTCCTGCGGTTGGGTGAGCAGCTCGGGTGGCAGGTCGTCGACATGCACCTCACGGCCCGAGGCCATGACGGTGATCCAGCGGCAGGTGTTTTCCAGCTGGCGCACGTTGCCCGGCCAGGGCAGGTGCTTGAGGTATTCCTCGGTTTCGCCTTTCAGCAGCTTGGGCTCCACGGCCAGCTCCTGGGCGGCGCGGCTGAGGAAGTGGCGGGCCAGGGTGGGGATGTCCTCGCGGCGGTCGGATAGCCGCGGGATGTGGATGCGGATCACGTTGAGGCGGTGGAACAGGTCTTCGCGGAACTTGCCGGCCTGTACCAGGGTTTCCAGGTTCTGGTGGGTGGCGGCGATGATGCGCACGTCGACCTTGACCGGTGTGTGGCCGCCGACCCGGTAGAACTCGCCGTCGGCCAGCACGCGCAGCAGGCGGGTTTGCGTATCCGCCGGCATGTCGCCGATCTCGTCGAGGAACAGGGTGCCGCCATCGGCCTGCTCGAAGCGACCACGGCGTTGGTTGGCTGCGCCGGTGAAGGCGCCTTTTTCATGGCCGAACAGTTCGGACTCCATCAGGTCCTTGGGGATCGCCGCCATGTTCAGAGCGATGAAGGGCGATGCCGCGCGCGGGCTGTGGCGGTGCAGCGCATGCGCTACGAGCTCCTTGCCGGTACCGGATTCGCCGTTGATCAGCACCGTGATGTTGGAATGGCTGAGGCGGCCGATGGCGCGGAACACCTCCTGCATGGCCGGTGCTTCGCCGATGATTTCCGGGGTGCGGGCCAGGGCGGCCGGCACTTCCAGGCCTTGCTGTTCCTGCGCATGCTGGAAGGCGCGCTTGACCAGCGAGACAGCTTCGTCGACATCGAACGGCTTGGGCAGGTACTCGAAGGCGCCGCCCTGGTAAGACGCCACAGCACTGTCGAGGTCCGAGTGCGCGGTCATGATGATCACCGGCAGGCGCGGGTACAGCTCGCGGATGCGTGCCAGCAGGTCGAGGCCGCTGGCGCCCGGCATGCGGATGTCGGAGATGATCACATCCGGCTGCTGACGGCTCAGGCGCCCGAGCACTCCGTCGGCGCTGTCGAAACTCTGGGTGGTCATGCCTTCCTGTTGCAGGGCTTTTTCCAGGACCCAGCGGATGGAGCGATCGTCGTCGACTATCCAGACGGTTTCACTGCGGCTCATGGTTGAAAGGCTCCTTGTTCCAGCGGGAGGAAGATCGAGAACACGGTATGGCCAGGATGGCTCTCGCACTCGATCAACCCCTGGTGCTGGCTGATGATGTTCTGGGTGATGGCCAGGCCCAGCCCGGTGCCGTCAGGGCGGCCGCTGACCATGGGGTAGAAGATGGTTTCCTGCAGCTCGGGTGGAATGCCCGGGCCGTTGTCGATGATTTCCATCTTCGCCACCAGGCGATGGCGCACGTGGCCAATGGTGAACTGGCGCAGCGCGCGGGTGCGCAGGCTGATGCGACCCAGGCGCAGGTCGCTCTGGGCGGACAAGGCCTGCAGGGCGTTACGCACGATATTGAGCACGGCTTGGATCATCTGCTCGCGGTCGATCAGCAGGTCGGGAATGCTCGGGTCATAGTCGCGCACCAGGGTGATGCTGCCCTGGCTTTCCGCCTCGATCAGGCTGGCGACCCGTTCCAGCACTTCATGGATGTTGGTCATCGACAGCGACGGCAGCTTGTTCGAGCCGAGCATGCGGTCGACCAGGTTACGCAGGCGGTCGGCCTCTTCGATGATCACGTTGGTGTAATCCTTGAGGCTTTCTTCCGGCAGTTCGCGGGCCAGCAGTTGCGCGGCGCCGCGAATCCCGCCGAGCGGATTCTTGATCTCGTGGGCCAGGCCACGCACCAGCAGCTTGGTGGTCTCCTGCTTGGACAGCTGCGCTTCTTCCTTGGTGATGCGCAGCAGGCGGTCGCGCGGGTGAACCTCGAGCAGCAGCAGGGTCTGGCCACGGTTGAGGATCGGCGTGACCGCGTAATCGACGGTAAGCGTCTGCCCGGACAGCGAGGTGAGCATGGCTTCACGCTTGGTGAATGGGTGCGCCTGCTCGACGGCCTGGCGGAGTGAGCCAAGCGCTTCCGGCGATTCGGTGAACAGTTCGCTGATGAACTGGCCATGGCTGCGTTGGCCGCTGACGGCGAGCAGCATTTCCGCCGCCGGATTCATGTACTCGAGACGAAGATCCGCATCGAGCAGCAGCGTGGCGGTGGTCAGGTTATCCAGCAGTAGGCGGTGCAGTGCGTCGTTTATGGTCATGGGCAGGCATCCGGCAATGGGCTAGGAAAATGCAAGAAGCAAACCAAAGCCCCGAAAAGACGCGTGTTGTCTGCGATAGCCCCGCTCCTGGCCGGGTTTCGGCGTGGGCGGCCCGGTAGCGAGTGAACCAAAACAGGGAGACTACAGATATCGGTGCACTATAGCGCACCAAATTGGTGCGATTGTTCTGTTGCTCAGATGAAGGGGAGCAGCGGGATGTTGCGTGGTTCTTTCGGTTTGCTTTCTATCGGGCATTCGGGGCGAACCCCGTAATCGTTCTTCTGGCAAGGATTGGCCCGGCGTTTTTCATTCAGCGAGATGCGCTTCATGTGAAACGGCTGGCTGGGGGTGCGTTCAAGGATGCGACCTTTGTCATCGAGGATTTCCACGGAAATCTGGTGGGTGCCCCGGTCGACGTTTTCCAGCGGGAATACCGGGCTGCGTCCGGCCTTGCCTACGGGCTGGCCGTCCATGATCAGGCGGAAGCTGTGCCCGGCCTGCAAGGCGGGTTCGCTGGTGGCGCTCACGATCAGGTTGCCGGCGCCATCACGGATGGTCGCATCGGGCTCGGGAATGAGGATGCGCAACACCTGATACACCGGGGTCAGTGGCTGGCTCATGATCGGTGGGGCTGGCGGACGGGGAGCGGCGTAGCGGTCCATGTTGTTGGACGGTGCCAGCTCGATGCGCTCGGCATTGCCGGAGGGCGGTTGGTCGGTATAAACGCGGTTACCGTCCGCATCGAGGTAGGTGTACACGCCGGCCTGGGCCGGCAGGATGAGGAGGCAGAGCAACAGACTGAGAAGCGGGCGATGCATGAGGTGGGGTTGCTCTTCTGGGATTAGGGCGCTGCTCTGCGCGGGAAAGCCGGGCTGCTGGTGTTGACCCGTTGCACGGTGAAGGTGACGGTGGGGCTCTGCTGGATCGGCTGATTGCCATTGACCACTTCGACGGCGAGGCTGTGCTCACCTCGGTCGGCGTTGGTGATCACCATGCGCGCACTCTTGCCTGGTGGACCATAGGGTTTGCCGTCGAGCAGCAGGCGCAGCATGTGTTGCGAGCGCAGGGAGGGGCGCAGGCGTACCTCGACGGTGAAGGTGCCGTTGTTGGCGCGTAGCGCTTCCTCGGTGGGCATGTTGATGATTTCCAGCGTCTGATACGGCGCAGCCGCCGGAGCCTGCGCTGTGTCCGAGGGGGTGGCCGGCACGCTGGGTTTCACCGCCTCGGTGGTGTTGGTAGGCGGTAATTCGACGGTTTCGGCTTTCTGGCCATCCGGTGGCTGGTTGGTAAACACGGTATTGCCGCGCTCGTCGGTGTACTTGTAGATCTGCGCGGCGGCCGGCATGGCCAGGACGCACAGCAGGCAAGCGGTCAGCAGGCGCATGGACGATCTCCCTATAGGCAATGCCGTAAGCGTTGCACTGCTATCCGGTGGTGGCAAGTACAAAGGCACGTAATGAGCAGGGGTTAACAGGTAGTCGGGCAGACGGTGGCAGGCATTCCCGGCTGGCACTTGTATGATGCACGGTCCAGTCTGTGTGTATTCGCTCTTGGATGTATTCGATCGTGCCAGTGACTTCTTTGCTGCGTTTCTTCTTCCGTTCGCTTGCCTGTCTGCTGCTGGGGCTGTCGTTCGCGACCAGTACCCTGGCGGCGCTGCCGGGGCCGTTGGCCGGTGTCACGGGCAAGGGGGAAACCAAGGTCAGCGATGCCCAGCTGGAGCAGTCGCTGAACCAGGTGATCCAGACACTGGAGAGTGAGCAGCAGCGCAGTGACCTGCTGAAAAAGCTCAAGCAACTGCGTGATGCCACGAAAAAGGGTGCGGAAGAGCGCAGTGGCGTATTGGGCTTGATCGGCGACACCCTGGGTAGCCTGGAGAAGCAATTCGAAGGAGCCAACAGCCCGGTGGCGTTGTGGTCCGGCAAGTTCAGCCAGGCGCGCAAGGAATTGCTGGAGCGTGCGCCGTCCTGGCAGCAGTGGCCGGGCATGATTCTCGATTTTCTCGTGGTGATCCTGTTGTGGGCGTGCCTGGCGATAGGGTTGCGTTGGGCCGGGCGGCGCATGCAGCAGCGCTTCGGCCTGGCCGAGGAGTTGCCCCAGCAACCCAAGACCCGTGACCTGATGCTGTTTGCCCTGCGCAAGCTGGGGCCTTGGCTGATCGCGTTCCTGATCACCATTTACCTGTCGGTGGTCCTGCCCAGTTCACTGGGCAAGCTATTGGCCATGGTCATGGCTTATGTGCTGGTGTGTGGCACGCTGTTCTCGGCGCTGTGCGTGATTTCCCTGTCGTTGCTGGGTGGGCCGCACCGCACGCGGGCGCTGGATATCCTGCGGCGTCGGGCGTTTCGCCCGCTGTGGCTGATCGGCAGCCTGGCCGCGCTGGGTGAGGTGATGCATGACCCGCGCGTGTCGGAGAGCCTGGGGCAATACACGGCCCTGTGCCTGGGCTCGCTGGCGAACATCTTTGCTGCGCTGGCCACCGCGTTGTTCGTGCTGCAGTTCCGTCGGCCGATCTCCCACCTGATTCGCAACCAGCCGCTGGAGCGTCGTCTGAAGCGCCGGGGCATGCATGAGCTGATCGAGCTGATCGGTTCGCTATGGTTCGTGCCGGTATTGGTGCTGGTGGGTATTTCCCTGTTCGCCACCCTGGTCACCGCCGGTGACAGCAGCTATGCCCTGCGCCGGGCATTGTTGTGCTCGGTGGTGGCGGTGGTGGCGTTGACGGTCAATGGCCTGATTCGCCGGGCGCGGCAGCGTTCCGGTCGGCATGGTTCGCGCCACAGCGCGCCTTATATCGAGCAGTTGCTGAACTTCGCCTACACGCTCGTGCACATTGCCGGCCTGCTGTTCTTCCTGGAGATCGGCCTGCGTGTCTGGGACATGTCGCTGGTGCGCTTCGCCGAAGGTGAGGGGGCGCAGATCAGCATGAAACTGGTCAGCTTCGGCAGCACCCTGCTGGTGGCCTGGCTGATCTGGATCCTTACCGACACCGCGGTGCAGCATAGCCTCGGCCTGGGCGGAAAGAACCGCACCAGCGCCCGCGCCCTGACCATGCTGCCGCTGATTCGCAACGTGCTGTTCGTCACCATTGCCATCATTGCCTTGATCGTCGCGCTGGCCAACATGGGCATGAACGTCACGCCGCTGCTGGCGGGTGCTGGTGTCATCGGCCTGGCCATCGGCTTTGGTGCGCAGTCGCTGGTGGCGGACCTGATCACCGGGTTGTTCATCATCATCGAGGACTCGTTGTCGATCGATGACTACGTCGATGTCGGCGGCCACCTGGGTACGGTCGAGGGCCTGACCATCCGCACCGTGCGCCTGCGCGACCTGGATGGTGTGGTGCACACCATTCCGTTCAGCGAGATCAAGAGCATCAAGAACTACTCGCGGCAGTTCGGCTACGCGATGTTCCGCTGGCCGGTGCCGGCGAGCATGCCGATCAACGATGCGGTGGCGCTGGTGCGCGAGGTGTCCAGCGAGTTGCGCAGTGATCGGGTGGTCAGCCGCTCGATCTGGTCGCCACTGGAGGTGCAGGGCATCGAGAGCTTCGACAATGGCCAGGCGATCTTGCGTTTCCGCTTCAAGACAGCGCCGATCAAGCAGTGGGAGGTGCAGCGTGCCTTCAACCTGCGTCTGCGCCAGAAGCTGGATCAGGCTGGTATGGAGTTGGCCATGCCGCGCTTGAACGTCCAGTTGTCCCGTGCCAGCCGGCCGAAGCCGCAGGAGTCGGACGAGCAGGCTCAGCCAATGGATGGCGGCATCTGACGCGCATGTGGCTATGACGTAGGCGCGCAGGGGAGCCTGGGGCGTGCGCAGCCCGCCATTCGGCGTGAGAGGTGCGTAGGGTGGATCACGCTTTATCGATCCGCCTGGCGCGGCATCGGCGAGCGTCGCTTGCGGGCCGCGTCACAACAATAAAAAAGGCCTCCCGAGGGAGGCCTTTTCATGACACCGGTGGGTATCAGACGCTGTAGTACAGGTCGTATTCCAGCGGGTGTACGAAGGTGCGTACTTTGATTTCTTCTTCGGATTTCAGCTCGATGTAGGCATCGATGAAGTCGTCGGAGAACACGCCGCCCTTGGTCAGGAACGCACGGCCTTTATCCAGCTCTTCCAGGGCTTCTTTCAGGCTGCCGCACACTTGCGGGATCAGCTTGCCTTCTTCTGGCGGCAGGTCGTACAGGTTCTTGTCGGCAGCGTCGCCGGGGTGGATCTTGTTCTGGATGCCGTCCAGGCCAGCCATCAGCAGTGCGGAGAAGCACAGGTATGGGTTGGCAGCCGGATCCGGGAAGCGCGCTTCGATGCGGCGAGCTTTCGGGCTGGATACGTATGGAATACGGATCGAGGCCGAGCGGTTGCGCGCCGAGTAGGCCAGCATGACCGGTGCTTCGAAGCCTGGGACCAGACGCTTGTACGAGTTGGTCGACGGGTTGGTGAAGCCGTTCAGGGCCTTACCGTGCTTGATGATGCCGCCGATGAAGTACAGGGCGGTGTCGGACAGGCCGGCATAGCCTTCACCCGCGAAGGTGTTCTTGCCATCTTTGGAGATGGAGATGTGCACGTGCATGCCCGAACCGTTGTCGCCGTACAGCGGCTTCGGCATGAAGGTCGCGGTCTTGCCGTAGGCATCGGCCACGTTGTGCACGCAGTACTTCAGGGTCTGGGTTTCGTCGGCCTTGGCCACCAGGGTGTTGAACTTCACGCCGATTTCGTTCTGGCCGGCAGTCGCCACTTCGTGGTGGTGAACTTCGATGACCAGGCCCATTTCTTCCATGGCATTACACATGGCAGTACGGATTTCGTGGTCGTGGTCGCACGGCGGAACCGGGAAGTAACCCCCTTTGACGGCTGGGCGGTGGCCCTTGTTGCCGCCTTCGATGTCGGCGTCGGTGTTCCAGGAGCCTTGCTCGGAGAAGATCTTGAACATGGAGCCGGAGATGTCGGACTTGAACTTCACTTCGTCGAAGATGAAGAACTCAGGCTCCGGGCCCACGAATACGGTGTCACCGATACCGGTGGTCTTCAGGTATTCCTCGGCGCGACGGGCGATGGAGCGCGGGTCACGGTCGTAGCCTTGCATGGTGCTCGGCTCGATGATGTCGCAGACCAGGATCAGGGTCGGCTCTTCGGTGAACGGGTCGAGCACGGCAGTGCTGTCGTCCGGCAGCAGAATCATGTCGGAGGCTTCGATGCCTTTCCAACCATGGATGGAGGAGCCGTCGAACATTTTGCCGACTTCGAAGAATTCGTCGTCCAGGGCATCACGGGCCGGCATGGTCACGTGGTGCTGCTTGCCCTTGGTGTCGGTGAAGCGCAGGTCAACCCACTTCACGTCGTGTTCTTTGATCAGTTGAACAGCCTTAGACATGTTGTCCTCCAGATGGAAAGGCTCGATCGTGAGCCCCTCAGAAATTACGGTAAAGCCCGGCGCGAATACTCTTCCAGGGCAACCTGCCTCACAAGGGAGCAAATTGCATGCCAGTGCCCCAGCGTGGTTTTTGGCCCTCAAGGGCAGCGTATATGCGGGCTGTGGCGATATTTTGACCAAAATGAAGTGCTATTTTGGTGCGGCGCTCCATTGTAGTGCACTCTTGTGGTGCGCGGTTTCGAATGTGTGTTGTTTCTGGTTAAACCTTGAGCAATTTCCGCTATAATCCGCGCCCTTCTTTTTCCGGCGCCTCGTGCACTGCTGTCCCCATGAAACTCATCGTCAAAGTCTTCCCTGAAATCACCATCAAGAGCCGGCCGGTGCGCAAGCATTTCATCCGCCAGTTGGGGAAGAACATCCGCACCGTGCTGCGTGATCTGGACCCCGAGTTGCGGGTGGACGGGGTGTGGGACAACCTCGAGGTGGAAACCAAGGTCAGCGAGCCGAAAGCGCTGCTGGAGATGATCGAGCGCCTGAGCTGTACGCCCGGCATCGCCCACTTCCTGGAAATCAACGAATACCCGCTGGGTGATTTCGACGACATCCTGGAGAAGTGCAAGCAGCACTATGCCGACCAGTTGCCGGGCAAGATCTTCTCCGTGCGCTGTAAACGTGCCGGCAAGCATGCGTTCAGCTCCATGGATGTCGAGCGCTACGTCGGCAGCCAGTTGCGCCAGCAGTGCGGTGCGGCCGGGATCGCCCTGAAGAACCCTGATGTGGAAGTACGCATCGAGATTCGCGATCAGCGTCTGTTCGTCATCCACCACCAGCACAACGCCATCGGCGGTTATCCGCTCGGTTCGCTGGAACAGACCCTGGTATTGATGTCCGGCGGTTTCGATTCCACCGTTGCGGCCTATCAGATGATGCGCCGTGGTCTGCTCACCCACTTCTGTTTCTTCAACCTCGGCGGCCGTGCCCACGAGTTGGGCGTGATGGAAGTGGCGCACTATCTCTGGCAGAAATACGGCAGCTCGCACCGTGTGCTGTTTATCAGCGTGCCGTTCGAGGAAGTGGTCGGCGAGATTCTCGGCAAGGTCGACAACAGCCAGATGGGCGTCGTGCTCAAGCGCATGATGCTGCGTGCTGCTACGCGAATCGCCGAAGAGCTGAGCATCGATGCGCTGGTGACCGGCGAGGCGATTTCCCAGGTGTCGAGCCAGACCCTGCCCAATCTCTCGGTCATCGACTCGGCTACCGACATGCTGGTGCTGCGCCCACTGGTGGCCAGCCACAAGCAGGACATCATCGATACGGCCAATGAGATAGGTACCGCCGAGTTTGCCAAGCACATGCCGGAATACTGCGGCGTGATTTCGGTGAACCCGACCACCAAGGCCAAGAAACAACGCATCGAGCACGAAGAAACCCGTTTCGACATGGCCATTCTGGAGCGCGCCCTGGAGCGCGCCACGCGGATGACCGTCGATCGCGTGATCGACGAGCTGGATCAGGACCTGCAGATCGAAGAAGTCCGCGAAGCCCTGCCGGGGCAGATCGTCATCGACATCCGCCACCCGGACGTCAGCGAGGATGAACCGTTGGAGTTGGCGGGCATCGAAGTGCAGGCCCTGCCGTTTTACGCGATCAACAGTCGCTTCAAGGAGCTGGATGCCAATCGCCAGTACCTGCTGTACTGCGACAAGGGTGTCATGAGCCGCCTGCATGCTCACCATCTGCTGAGCGAGGGACATGCCAATGTGCGCGTTTATCGTCCGGCTTAAACAACCGGGGTTGCTGGGTGGCAGTATTCGCCACCGCCCTCCCGACCGGCTGCTGCGCTGAAGCGCTTTCCAGCCTGCATGGCCGCCTTCCATCGCGGCAACCGAATCCTTAATCGAGACGACACTTGTGATCGAGAATCTCCGTAACATCGCCATCATCGCCCACGTTGACCATGGTAAAACCACCCTGGTCGACAAACTTCTGCGCCTGTCCGGCACCCTGGACCGCAAAGAGCTCGAAAACGAGCGCGTGATGGACAGCAATGACCAGGAAAAAGAGCGCGGGATCACCATTCTGGCGAAGAACACCGCCCTGAAATGGAATGGCTACGACATCAACATCGTCGACACCCCCGGCCACGCCGACTTCGGCGGTGAAGTAGAGCGCGTGATGTCGATGGTCGACTCGGTACTGCTGGTGGTCGATGCCCAGGACGGCCCGATGCCGCAAACCCGCTTCGTGACCCAGAAGGCGTTCAAGGCCGGCCTGCGTCCGATCGTGGTCGTGAACAAGATCGACCGTCCGGGCGCGCGTCCTGACTGGGTTATCGACCAGATCTTCGATCTGTTCGACAACCTCGGCGCTACCGAAGAGCAACTGGACTTCCCGATCGTCTACGCCAGCGCCCTGAACGGCATCGCCGGTCTGGACCACGAGAACCTGCAAGACAACATGGACGCGCTGTTCCAGGCCGTGGTTGACCACGTCCCGGCACCGAAGGTCGATGTCGACGGCCCGTTCCAGATGCAGATTTCCCAGCTGGACTACAACAGCTTCCTCGGCGTCATCGGCATCGGCCGTATCGCGCGCGGCAAGGTCAAGACCAACACCCCGGTGATCGCCATCGGTGCCGACGGCAAGAAACGTCAGGGCCGCATCCTGAAGATCATGGGCCACTCCGGCCTGCAGCGCGTTGAAGTTGCCGAAGCCCAGGCTGGCGACATCGTCTGCGTCAGCGGCATGGACGAGCTGTACATCTCCGACACCCTGTGCGACATGCAGAACGTCGAAGCCCTGCCGCCGCTGTCCGTCGACGAGCCGACCGTCTCCATGACCTTCCAGGTCAACGACTCGCCGTTCTGCGGTAAAGAAGGCAAGTTCGTCACCAGCCGCAACATCAAGGAGCGCCTGGAAAAAGAACTGCTGCACAACGTCGCCCTGCGCGTTGAAGAAGGCGACAGCGCCGACAAGTTCAAGGTCTCCGGCCGTGGCGAACTGCACCTCTCGGTACTGATCGAAACCATGCGTCGCGAAGGCTTCGAGCTGGGCGTGGGTCGTCCGGAAGTGGTGATCAAGGAAGTCAACGGCGAGAAGCAGGAGCCGTACGAGAACGTCATCGTCGACATCGAGGAGACCCACCAGGGCGCCCTGATGGAGCAGATGGGTCTGCGTAAAGGCGACCTGACCAACATGGTGCCGGACGGCAAAGGTCGTATCCGCCTGGAATACACCATTCCGGCCCGCGGTCTGATCGGTTTCCGTAACGCCTTCCTGACCATGACGTCGGGCAGCGGCATTCTGACCTCGACCTTCAGCCACTATGGCCCGATCAAGGTCGGTGAAGTCGGCCACCGCCAGAACGGCGTGCTGGTTTCCATGGCGACCGGCAAGGCGCTGACCTACTCGCTGGAAACCCTGCAGGACCGCGGCAAGCTGTTCCTCGAGCCGGGCCAGGATATCTACGAAGGCCAGCTGGCCGGTATCCACAGCCGCGACAACGACCTGGTGATCAACCCCACCAAGGGCAAGAAACTCGACAACATGCGTGCCTCGGGTAAAGACGAGACCATCGCCCTGGTGCCGCCGATCAAGTTCACCCTTGAGCAGGCCCTGGAGTTCATCGATGACGACGAGCTGGTCGAAGTAACACCGAAGTCGATCCGTCTGCGCAAGAAATTGCTCACCGAGAACGACCGTAAGCGCGCCGGCAAGAAATAAGCCGCTGCTGCAATGAAAAGCCCCCGTCGGTGTGAGCCGACGGGGGCTTTTTTGTGGTCTGTCATTCGATGATCACGTGATCATTCGCGAGAGATCGTCAGACCATAGTGACTCCGGCTTAGCCGGTATTGCAGTCAGGCCTGCTTCGGGCGCCAGGCACAGTAACCGGGGCGTGGGCCAACGCGGGGGTGGTTGCGGCAGGTGTCCGGGCGTTTCTCGTAGATGCTGCACATACGGGTCTTGCGGTCCAGGTACATGCAGTCGTTGTTGCTCATGCGGGTCAGGGTGAAGATGCCTGACTTCTGGTTGAAACGTTCAACCAGGCCTTCCTTCTGCAAGCGCTTGGCAATGTTCTTGGCCGGTTCGCCGCGCTCGAATTCGTCGACTACACCAATGCGGATCAGGTCGCTGATGCGGACTTCTACCGGCATGGTGCAGCAGGTGGAGTGGCAGCTGGTGCACATGTCCCGGTTGTAGCGGCTCCAGGTTTCCACGCGGTCGATTTCGGCGGCGGCTATCAGTTGGGGTTTCATCGAAAGGGGCACCGCGTGGTCGGGCTGGAGGAGTGGGCGCGCGATAATAACGGGTGCAAGGAATTTGTGAATCTATTCCTGCCTGGCGGTCGTGCAGATAGATGCAGGCAGTGCCTGTTGTCGATTGCGGTTCTCAACGAGACGCCCGGTTTTTGATCGCTCAGCCCAGGGTCGAAACACAGGGTGCGCAGCGGGGAATGTGGATTGGCAGGCGCGACGACAGGATGGCAAATCGACCCGGGATGTCAGAATACGTCTGCAGAACCCCGCACTCGCGGGGTTTTCTTTTTTCTACAGTGTCTCTTCTTGCCGGCCTGTTTAGGCGGGTTGCGCATCGCGTGAAAGGTTGAGTCGGGAGGCGTGTCTTGTGGCCAGGCGATTCCGTGTGGGTGCCTGTGCCAAGCGCGTATTCCGTCTTTGGTGCGACAGCGCCAGGCCGCGCCGGCAAGGCGTTCAGTCCTAGTAGGGAATTTGCGCGAGCGATAGTGCGTGGGGGAGAGGCGCTCCCTAGAATCCGTCGCCGCTTGTCCATCACAACAACAAGAAGGGACACGGATGATGAAGCGTTTTTCAATGCTGCTGGGCATCACCTGCCTGGCACTGCTAGCACCCCCGGTCAGCGCGGCACCCTATAGCGGTATGGTGGTCTTCGGCGACAGCCTCAGCGACGCGGGCCAGTTCTCCAACGGCCTCAACCCGATCCGCTTCACCACGCAACTGGGGCCGACCTATGGCTATTTCTCCAGCGAGCCCTTTGGTGCCACCTCGCCGATGCTGATTGGTGAGGGGTTGGGGTTCGGCAGCCAGGCGGCTTCGACCAGCCCGCTGCGGCAGGCGCTGGGGCAGGCTGACGGTGACAACTGGGCGGTGGGCGGTTACACCACCGCGCAGGTCTACCAGTCGATCACCCAGGTGGGCGGCTCGGTGGTCAGTTCCGCTGGTGTGCCGCTGCGTACTCGCGACGGTTATCTGGTCGGCGGACGGGTGGTCGACACCAACACGCTGTTCTACGTCAATGGTGGCGGTAACGACTTCCTGCAGGGGTTGGTGGTGAGCGTGCCGACAGCCCAGGCCGCCGCCGTCCGCCTCGGTGACTCGCTGCGTGCTCTGCAGGCCGCGGGTGGCCGCTATTTCATGACGCCGCTGCTGGTCGACGTGGCCAATCCGACCACTGGCGGAACGTTTGATCCGGCGCAGTACGCCCTGGCGCAGGCGTTCAATGCCGAGCTGATCCGGCAGATGGCGAGTGTCGACGCCGAGGTGATTCCACTCAACGTACCGTTGCTGTATCGCGAGGTGCTGGCCAACGCCGCGGCGTTTGGGTTCGATTCCAGCCAGAACCTGCTGGCAACCTGCTTCTATGCAGCGTCCATAACTGGCGCTACCGGCTGCCAGAACGCCACCTGGGGCGCGCTGAGCGCGACGCCTGATCCAGACAAGTTGATCTACGCCGACCAGGTCCACCCGACCGCGGCGATGCAGCGCATCCTGGCGGACCAGGGGCTGTCGATTCTCGCTGCGCCCTGGGAGATCAGTCTGCTGCCCCAGGCCGCCGAATTGGCATTGCGTGGCGGTCGTGAGCAGTTGCGCCAGCAGTTTCTCGGCGACTGGGGCACCTGGCAGGAGGAGGGGCAGTGGCGGGGTTTCGTTTCCGGGGGCGTACGCCGGATGGACTTCGATGCGGCAGACACTGCTGCTGCCGGCGACGGGCGCGGCATGGGGCTCGGCATCGGTGCCAGTGTTCGCGTCGCCGAGCACTGGCGTCTCGGGGCCACGCTGAACGTGCAGGAGCAGAAGCTGGAACTCGGCGCGCGTGACTCCGACTACGGCCTGCGCAGCTACCTGGCCGGAGTTTTTGCCCAGTACCACGATGGCTTGTTCTGGGGCGACCTGACGCTCGACGCCGGCTACCTCGACTACCACGACTTGAAGCGACGCTTCGCCCTTGGCCAGACCACCCGTACCGAGCGTGGCGATACCGACGGCTGGGTGTTCGCCGCTGGTGGCCGGTTGGGCGTCGAGTTGGGCTTGGCCGACCAGCGGCTGCACCTGGCGCCGTTCGTCAGTGGCGACCTGTCACGCATCACCGTCAATGGCTACCGCGAGCGGGGCGCGAGTTCCACCGCCCTCGGCTACGACGACCAGCGTCTCGATTCGCGGCGCCTCGGCGTCGGCTTGCAGGCGCGCTTCGACCTTGCCGCCGACACTCAGTTGTTCGGCGAAGTCGCCCGCGAGAAGGACTTCGAGGATGACGGCAGCGAGGTGGGCATGAGCCTCAACAGTGTTTCGGCAGTAGATTTCACCCTGCGCGGCGCGGAGTCCTCACGCTATCAGACTAACGCGGTGCTCGGTCTGCGCCAGTTGCTCGCCCCGGGGCTGGCTCTGCAGCTTGGCTACGATTACCAGCGGCGTGCCGACGACGGGCAGCATGGCCTCGGTGCGACGCTGGTCATGGATTGGTAGGTACGGTTCGAACAGGCGATTGCTGAACCTGTTCTCGCTCGGTAGTCATGTAGGCAAATGCTTACATCGCGTGCGGTTAATCACGCCTATCGAGGAATGAGGCAGGTATTTAATCTCCTCCTCCATGGACGAAGCGCAGGAAGCGCACACATAAAACACGGATTCGCAGGATCGACGCCAGGATGGCGAAGCGATCAAGGATGTCAGAACCAGTCTGCAAAACCCCGCGCTCGCGGGGTTTTTCTTTTTCCGCGGTTTCATTTCGTGCGGTTGGCTGCCCAGGCGCAGGGCAATCAGGATTGCCTGCACGAGGGCATCCCTGTGTCAGGTGATCGCAGCCGGACATATCCACTATCAGCCCGGATGATTTCCTGAGGTGGCAGGTGCGCCGATACAGTGGCTGCACATTCCGCACAGGAGTTCGCCATGCCCCACATCGATATCGTGTCTCTCGTCGGTAGTGCCGTGCCCGCCACGTTGCGCGCCGATGGTCATCTGGCGTGCTGGTATGTGCTGGTCGATGGCGTGCCGAAGTCCGGTCCTTATCTGTCTCGCGAAGCCGCCGTGGCCAGCCAGTTCATCTGGACGCTGGCGACCGGTCAGCGTCTTGAGCACGCGGTCTTCACCGCCTGATTTTCCTCCCGCGTTCCTCCCCCTGGGAGCGCCTTTGGCAGCTTGGCTGCCCGTTTATTCCTGGTGCATGCTCCGCACAGTTGACCCGCCTGATGGCGGGTTTTTTTTGCCTGTAATTTCAGCGATTCGCAGAAATTGGTGCGGTAGCGCCTGGCTCAGTCGCGCTGCAGGTAATGCACGCTGAACAGGCGAGCGGGGTCCATCCACATGGCCACCGCGCTGAAGCCGGCTTGTCCGGCCAGGTCACGGAAACTGGCCGGGGTGTATTTGTAGGAGTTTTCCGTGTGCAGGGTTTCGCCTGCGGCAAAGTCGAAGCATTGATCCTCGATCCACACGGTCTGCGCCTCGGGGCTGACCAGGTGCATCTCGATCCGCGATTCGGCCTTGTTGAAGAAGGCGCGGTGCTGAAAGCGCGTCGGGTCGATGTCGCTGTCCAGTTCGTTGCGGATGCGTTGCAGCAGGTTGAGGTTGAAGGCGGCCGTTACGCCGGCATTGTCGTTGTAGGCGCGTTCAAGCACCGCCGTATCCTTGACCAGGTCTACGCCGATCAGCAGGCCGGCCCCGGCGGGCAGTGTGGCATGCAGGTTGCGCAGGAAGGCCAGGGCATCATCGGGGGTGAAGTTGCCGATGCTGGAACCGGGGAAGAACGCCAGGGGATGCTCGCCCATCGCTTCGCTGGGCAACTGCATGGGCTGGCTGAAGTCGGTGCAGGTGGCGTGCACATCGAGCCAGGGATAGTCGGCTGCCAGGCGATGGGTGCTGCTCAGCAGGAAGTCGCGTGAGATATCCACGCCAAGGTAGCTGCTCGGGTGCAAGGCTTCGAGCAGCAGGCGCACCTTTCGGCTGGCACCGCTGCCAAGTTCCACCAGGCTGGCGTCGCGACCGGCGAGTTCGGCGATCTGTTGACGGGCCAGGCGCAGGATCATTTCCTCGGTGCGTGTGGGGTAGTACTCCGGCTGCTGGCAGATCTGCTCGAACAGCTCGGAACCACGCCGGTCGTAGAAGAACTTCGGCGAGATCGACTTGGGCGTGGCAGCAAAGCCGGCCAGGCTTTCCTGGCGCAGGGACTCGCTGTCGGGTTGCACCTGTTGTTCGTGGAAACGGATTGCCAACGCCATGTTCAGGACTCCTTGGCCAGGCGCAAGCCAGCGAACTGCCAGCGCATGGAGGGGTAGAAGAAGTTGCGATAGGTACTGCGGATATGGGGTTCGGGTGTGGCGCAACAGCCGCCGCGCAGGACCATCTGCCCGGACATGAACTTGCCGTTGTATTCGCCGAGGCTACCGCCCAGTGGCTGGAAGCCGGGGTAGGGACGGTACGCGCTGCCGGTCCATTCCCAGACATCGCCATACAACTGGCTTGGCCCATCGTTGTGCCCGTCGGCGGCGACCGGCTGCAGATAGTCGCGCTCGACGAAGTTGCCCTGTGGGTGGGGCTGATCCTGCGCCGCCACTTCCCATTCCTGCTCGCTGGGCAAGCGTGCGCCGGCCCAGGCGGCAAAGGCCTCGGCCTCGAAATAGCTGAGGTGGCAGACCGGCGCGTGCGGGTCCAGCTCTCGCAGGCCGCCCAGGGTGAACTCCATCCACGCGTCGCCATCGCGCTGCCAGTACAGCGGGGCCTGCCAGCCTACCTGCTGGATCAGGCTCCAGCCATCGGCCAGCCACAGCGCGCTCTGGCGATAGCCGCCGTCGTGGATGAACGCGGCGTATTCGCCATTGCTCACCGGGCGGCTGGCCAGTCGGAAATCATCGACGAACACTCGGTGACGGGGCTGCTCGCAGTCGAAGGCAAAGCCCGCGCCGCTGTGGCCGATATGGCGCACGCCGCCCGGGTAGCGGTGCCAGTGCAAGGGCGCGGGCTGCGTAGCCGTAAGTGGGCGCAGGTCGTGGCGGTACACGGGGCGCAGCGGGTTCTGCGCGAGGATGTGTTTGATATCCATCAGCAGCAGCTCCTGGTGCTGCTGTTCGTGTTGCACGCCCAGCTCCAGGCGGCGGGCGATCTCGCTGGCATGTTCCGGCGGCGGATTCAGCAGCAGCGTCTCCATGGCCAGGTCGATGTGCTGGCGATAGCGGTACACCTCGGCGACTGTCGGCCGTGACAGCACGCCACGGCTGGCGCGCGGGAAGGGCGTGCCGTGGGTCTGGTAGTAGGAGTTGAACAGGTGGTCGTAGCGCACATCCAGCGCACGGTAGGCGTGCAGAAAGGGGTGCAGGATGAAGGCCTCGAAGAACCAGCTGACATGCGCCAGGTGCCATTTCGGCGGACTGACATCGGCCATGCTCTGCACGCCGTAGTCTTCGACCTCCAGCGGCGCGCACAGCTGCTCGGAGCGGGCGCGAATGTGCCGGTAGCGGGCCAGCAGGTGTTCCAGTTCCCTCGACGATGGCTCGCGGGCCAGGTTCGGCATTCGACTCGCTCCTGTGCAGGGTGGCGGTGCCGACAATGCAGTCGGTCTTTAAGCGACCGGGCGACTGGCGCAAAGGTTCATGGCAATGCCGTGTCGGTCGTCGCTTTCTGCGTGAAGAGCCCGATAGTGATGAGACCTGGTGAGGGGTACGCCTGCGCTGTTTTCCGTTACCATCGTCCGCTCATTCGGTACACAGATAGGGACATGGTCATGGCTGTATCCAGCATCGTCATTCTGGTCATCCTCGCGCTCGCGGTGGTCTATGTCATCAGCATCTACAACAAGCTGGTGGCGCTGCGGAATCGCTTTCAGAACGCCTTCGCGCAGATCGAGGTGCAGCTCAAGCGCCGCTACGATCTGATCCCCAACCTGGTGGAAACCGCCAAGGCCTACATGGCCCACGAGCGCGATACCCTGGAAGCGGTGATCGCGGCGCGAAATGGTGCCGTTGCCGGCCTCAAGGCGGCCTCGGCTCAGCCGGGCGACGCGCAGAGCATGGCGCGCCTGGGTGGTGCCGAAGGTGTGCTGGGCAGCGCCCTGGGTCGTCTCAACGTGACCATGGAGGCCTACCCGGATCTCAAGGCGTCGCAGAACATGCAGCAACTCAGCGAGGAGCTGTCCAGCACCGAGAACAAGGTGGCGTTCTCCCGCCAGGCCTTCAACGATGCGGTGATGGCCTACAACACCTACAAGCAGAGCTTCCCGCCGGTGGTGCTGGCCAACTTCTTCGGCCACAGCCAGGACGCTAGCCTGTTGGTGTTCGAGGACAGCGCGGCGATTCAGGCCGCCCCGAAGGTGTCCTTCTAAACCGAGCAGTACGCGGATCGCCCGATGAATTTCTTCGAACACCAGGACCGCGCCAAGCGTAACAGTGGTCGCCTGCTGTTGCTCATGGCGCTGGCCGTGCTCAGCCTGATCGCCCTGACCAGCCTGGCGCTGATCGTCATCTTCAACCTCAACGACTCCGGGGCGTATGGAGTGGCCAACGGTCAGCTGATTCTCGGTGTGTCGGTCGTGGTGGTTGGCGTGGTGCTGGTCGGCAGCCTGTACAAGAGCATCCAGCTGGCCCGTGGCGGCAAGGTGGTGGCCGAACGGCTCGGTGGTCGGTTGATCAACCTCGAGCCGCAAGGCTTGGCCGAGCGTCGGGTGCTCAATGTGGTGGAGGAAATGGCCATCGCTTCCGGCACGCCGGTGCCTTCGGTGTATGTGCTGGACGACCCGGCGATCAATGCCTTCGCTGCCGGACTGAGCCCGCAGGACGCGGTGATCGGTATCACCAGCGGCGCGCTGAATCTGTTGACCCGCGAAGAGTTGCAAGGGGTGATCGCCCACGAGTTCAGCCATATCTTCAATGGCGACATGCGCCTGAACTTGCGCCTGGTCGCGGTGCTGCACGGCATCCTGATGATCGGCCTGATTGGTCAGTTCATGCTCCGCCACATGGGCGGTACGCGTACCAGCAACTCGAAGCGTGACGGTGGCGTAGCCGCCTTCTTCATGGCTGGCCTGGCGCTGATGGTCCTGGGCTATGCCGGCACCTTCTTCGGCAACCTGATCAAGGCGGCGGTCAGTCGTCAGCGCGAATTCCTCGCCGATGCCTCGGCGGTGCAGTTCACCCGCAACCCGGAGAGCATCGGGGGCGCGCTGAAGAAGATCGGCGGGCACATGGGCGGCTCGCAGTTGCAGGCCGAGCATGCCTCCGAGTTCAGCCACCTGTATTTCAGTGCCGGGATCAGCCAGGCGCTGGACGGCATGATGGCGACGCACCCACCGCTGAACGAGCGTATACGCCGGGTCGAGCCGGGCTGGGATGGGCGTTATCCGAATGTGGACGCGCAGCTATCGGTCGAGCCGACGGCCAGCGCTTCGACGGACAGCGACTGGCAGCACCAATGGCAAGGTGTGGCAGCACTGAGCGGCTTCTCTGCGGCGGCTGCCGAACATTCCATCGCGACCATTGGCGATCCGCAGCCGGCCCACCTGGCGCAGGCGCGGGATTCCCTGCAGCGTCTGCCGGATGAGCTCAAGGAGGCCGCACACGACCGCTCCGCGGCCCAGGCCTTGCTCTATGCCCTGCTGCTCGACCGCAGCGAGACCACTCGCGAGGGGCAGTTGCAGCATCTTCGGGGGACGGTAAGCGACCGCATACTTGCATCGACCCAGGCGCTACAGCCGAAGGCGCAGGCCCTCGATCCGGGGCAGCGCCTGCCGTTGCTGGAGCTGGCCATCCCGGCGCTGAAGCAATTGACCAAGGGCGAGTATTCGGTGCTGAAAGCCAATCTGGTGGCGTTGATCAAGGCCGATGGCAAGGTCGAACTGCTGGAGTGGACGTTGCTGCGCATCGTCGAGCGCAACGTCGAAGGGCTGCGACCGGTGCAGGGCAAGTATCACCTTGTCGAGTTGAGCGAAGAGATTCGCCTGCTGCTCTCGGCGCTCGCACATGCGGGGCATGATGACCCTGCGCAGGCTCAACAGGCGTTCACCGCAGCCTGTGCGACCCTGCCGCTCGGTGACTTGCAATTGGCCGAACGCGGTACCGGGCTCAAGGGACTGGATGCCGGCCTGGCGCGCCTGAGCCACATGTGGCCGCTGCAGAAGCCGCGCCTGCTCAAGGCCATGGCCGTGTGTGTCGGCCACGATGGCCGCATCAGCGTGGCCGAAGCCGAGTTGATGCGCGCCGTGGCCGATATGCTCGATTGCCCGATGCCGCCCTTGCTGGCAGCGTGATCACGCCGCCAGCCTGGCTCACGCCTTGGCGTGTTGCTCCACCCAGGCGGCATAGGCGTCGATGAATTTCTGCAGGAAGCCCTTGATGCCGTCGTTGGCCTTGCCGTGGTCATCGAAGAAACTACCCGCGCCGCCCAGATACGCCTCGGGTTGCTGCAGCACCGGCACGTCGAGAAATACCAGCGACTGGCGCAGGTGGTGGTTGGCGCCGAAGCCGCCGATGGCGCCCGGCGAAACGCTGACCACCGCCCCCGGCTTGCCGGCGAAAACACTTTGCCCATAGGGCCGCGAACCCACGTCGATGGCGTTCTTCAGCGGCGCCGGCACCGAGCGGTTGTATTCCGGGGTGACGAACAGCAGGGCCTGCGCCTTGCCCACCTGTTCACGGAAGTGCTGGTAGGCGGCCGGCGGCGAGCCGGCGTCGATGTCCTCGTTGTACAGCGGCAAGTCGCCGATCTCGATGATCTGCAGACGCAACGACGGCGGCGCCAATTCGATCAGGGCCTGGGCCAGTTTGCGGTTGAGCGATGCCTTGCGCAGGCTGCCGACCAGTACGGCAACATCATGGACCTTGTTCATGGACATTCCTTGCTGGGTGAGTAAGCCAAATAGAGACCGGAGAATAAAACTATAGTGCGACTTGTCGCTGAGCACGCAACCGCTCTGCAACGAGCCTTCGCCTGCCATGTTGCCGCGCTGCGACATTCTGCCGGGTTGACCCGGGTGCTCATTGAGCAGAAATTGATCATCGACAGCCGCTCATGCGCCTGTCCGCGAACAACGGTCATTAACGGGTGGCATGCTGCCCGCTACAAGAACAAGTCCTGATGCCCGCCACTGCCTACCGCGCCGCTGCATACCGCAGCGGCCGTACTCCGTGAGGAATTCACCAATGGATACGTTCAACCTGTTCGACCCGCGTTATCAACTGGAAGCCGAAGAACGCGCCCCACGGCGCAAGGCCGGCGAAGGCCAGATCCACGATCATATTCAGCAGGCCCTGGCTGCCATCGACACGTTGTCCGCCCAGTTGCGCCAGCGCAGCCGCGACACCAAGCGCTCTCACCACTGATTCTGCCCATTTGCCGGCTGCAGGCGTTCGTCTGCAGCCGGCTGTTGGCTGCCTGCGCAATGCTGGCGGCTGGCGTTGTCGTGGGTGAGTGATTTGACCCCAGCGGTGCTCATCACCGCTCGTTCAGCCTAGGTTCAGGAAGGGTTCAGGAACGGTTCAGTGGCCCTGCGGCAGGATGGCTCCCGTGCTTCACACATCCAAACCGCTCCGAGAGGAACACACCATGAAAACCACCCTGAACCGTATCGCCCTGGCCACTGGCCTGACTCTGGCTGCTTTCACTGTTCACGCTGCCGACAACTTCGTTGGCCTGACCTGGGGTCAGACCAACAACAACATCCAGAAGTCTTCTGCCCTCAACCAGAACCTGAACAACCCGTCGCTCGACAAGGTCATTCACAAGACCGGGACCTGGGGCATTCGCGCCGGTCAGGTACAGGAAAATGGCCGTTACTACGCGACCTACGAGAACGTCTCGGACAGCGACCGTGGCTTCAAGCTGCGCCAGCAGAACCTGCTCGGCAGCTATGACCTGTTCCTGCCCCTGGGCGACAACAACACCAAGCTGTTCGGTGGCGCCACTGTGGGTCTGGTCAAGCTGGAGCAGGAAAGCCGTGGCCTGAGCCGTGACAGCAACATTGGTTATGCCGCGGGCCTGCAGGCCGGTATCCTCCAGCAACTGAACAAGAATGCATCGGTTGAAGCGGGCTATCGTTACCTCCGTACCAACGCCAGCACCGAGATGTCTCCGCATGGCGCCGGCAAGCTGGGTTCGCTGGACCTGCACAGCACTTCGCAGGCCTATCTGGGTGCCAACTACGCGTTCTAAGAACCTGTCTCGGGTCGCTGAGCGTCGGCCAGGCAGCGTTGAAATTGGACCTGAATGCCTCGTTTACCCTGCGTAAACTCCGTGTTCTCGGCCAGTCTCACCTTGCCTGGCCTTGGCTCAAAAGCCCCGTAACACGTTCTACCCACCTGCTGGGCTTCGGCCCAGCCCCCACAGGAGACAGTGCCTGATGAAATTGCTGGTAGTGGAAGACGAGGCGCTGTTGCGTCATCACCTCTACACGCGACTGGGAGAACAAGGCCATGTGGTGGACGCGGTGCCGAATGCCGAAGAAGCGCTCTACCGGGCGCAGGAATACAGCCACGACCTGGCGGTGATCGACCTCGGATTGCCGGGTATGAATGGCCTGGACCTGATCCGCCAACTGCGCAGCCAGGACAAGACCTTTCCCATCCTTATTCTCACCGCACGCGGCAACTGGCAGGACAAGGTCGAAGGCCTGGCCGCCGGCGCCGATGATTACGTGGTCAAACCCTTTCAGTTCGAAGAGCTCGAAGCGCGTCTGAATGCCCTGTTGCGGCGCTCCTCGGGCTTCGTCCAGTCGGCCATCGAGGCCGGTCCGCTCAGCCTGGACCTCAATCGCAAACAGGCTCAGCTGGATGGCACGCCCATGGCATTGACCGCCTACGAGTACCGCATTCTCGAATATCTCATGCGTCACCATCAGCAGGTGGTAGCCAAGGAGCGGCTGATGGAGCAGCTCTATCCCAATGACGAAGAGCGCGATCCCAACGTGATCGAAGTCTTGGTCGGTCGCCTGCGACGCAAGCTGGAAGGTGACAACGGCTTCAAACCGATCGAGACCGTGCGCGGCCAGGGCTACCTGTTCGTCGAGCGCTGCCGATGAGGGCACGCGTGGCGCGCGTTCGGCGCCGCGCCGGGTTTTCCCTGCGCCTGCGCCTGATGCTCGGCGCTGCGGCGCTGGCCGTGCTGTTCATGCTGGCCCTGTTGCCGGTGCTGCAACGGGCGTTCGTCTTCGCCCTTGAACAATCCATCGAGAAACGCCTGGCCTCCGATGCCAGCACGCTGATTTCCGCCGCGCGCATCGTCGACGGCCGGCTGACGATGCCGGACAAGTTGCCAGACGAGGAGTTCGACAACCTCGAGGCGCGCCAGCTCGGTTTCATCTACGACAGCGAAGGCACGCTGATCTGGCAATCCCACTCATCCCGCGACGAGAACGTGGACTACACGCCCCGCTACGACGGTGGTCGCCATGACTTCTCACGGGCCTGGGCGCAAAGTGGCCGGGAGTTCTTCGTCTATGACGTGGAGATCGACCTGTTGCGCGGCCAGGCGGCGGCCTACAGCGTGATCACCATGCAGCCGGTGAGCGACTACCAGAGCATGCACGATGGCTTCATGCGGCAGCTTTACCTGTGGCTGGCGGTAGCCCTGCTGGTGCTGCTCGGCCTGCTCTGGTTCGGCCTGACCTGGGGCTTTCGCGGATTGCGCCGGCTTACCGCCGAGCTGGACCAGGTCGAGGCCGGCGAGCGTGATGCGCTCAGTGAAGAACACCCGCGCGAGCTGCTGCGCCTGACCGGCTCGCTGAACCGCCTGCTGGAAAGTGAGCGGCAACAACGCGAGCGCTACCGGCACTCGCTGGATGACCTGGCGCACAGCCTGAAGACGCCGCTGTCGGTGTTGCAGGGTGTCAGCGAGAACCTCGCCGGGCGCAGCGCCAACCCCGAGCAGGCGCAGATCCTGCAACGCCAGATCGAACGCATGAGCCAGCAGATTGGCTACCAGCTGCAGCGCGCCAGCCTGCGCAAGAGTGGCCTGGTGCGCCACCGTGCGCGCCTGGCGCCCTTGCTCGACCTCCTCTGCGAGGCGCTGGACAAGGTCTACCGCGACAAGCGCGTGTGCGTCGAGCGGGTGTTCGATGCGCAGCTCGAGGTGCCCATCGAGCAAGGCGCATTGCTCGAGTTGCTTGGCAACCTGCTGGAGAACGCCTACCGCCTGTGCCTGAGCTCCATCCGTGTCAGTGCCATCGAGCAGGCCGGTTTCTGCGAGTTGAGCGTCGAGGATGACGGCCCTGGTGTGCCGGTGGATCAGCGCGCGCGCATCCTCCAGCGTGGCGAGCGTCTGGATACCCAGCATGAAGGCCAGGGCATCGGCACCGCCGTGGTCAAGGACATCATCGAAAGCTTCGGCGGCGAATTGCTGTTGGAGGATTCGGACCTGGGCGGCGCGGCATTTCGCGTGCGCCTGCCGCGCAGCTGAGCCGAGCCGCCTGTGCGCCAGGTTCCGCACGAAGCATCACCGAGCGCAGGCACTTTTCGTACAGAGCTTAGAGCCTGTTTACGATCTTCTGGCTCGCGGCCATACGGCGTTAAAAACGCCCTGGATCGCCAGCCCGGTCGGAATGCTCATTTACCACTCGTAAACCCGAGTGCGGGCCCAGTCCGCTTCCTCGGGCATTTTTGCGGGGGCGCCTAGCCCTTGTCTGGCTCTAATCCAGAAGATCGTAAACAGGCTCTTAGGACTCGATGAAGCTGGCCGCCGGAACCGGCAGCGACGGCATCAGGCGTTCGTTGTCCTGCTCGCGAATGATCTGCTGCAACTGCTCCGCACCGGGCGACAGGCTGTGCCCGGCCCGGCTGACGATGCCGTAGGCGGAGCTGGCCAGGCGCGGCATGCCGGTCAGGTTGAGGGTGGCCAGGCGTCCGGCCTGTACATCACTGGCGACCACATCCCACGGCGCCATGCTCAGCACGTCACTGGTGAACACCAGTTCCTTGAGCACCATGAAGTTGTCGCACTGGATGGTCAGCGGGTTGGTGCCGCCGCCCAGTTGTTGCAGCAGGCGGGTGACCTGTTCCGGCATCTGCGTGCCGGCCAACGGGTAGTCGCGCAAGGCACCTGGCTGCACCGGCTGCTGCTGGCACAGCGGATGCTGCGGGCGGCAGAACAGCACGCCGGGGTGAGGGTGCAGGGGCTCCACGCAGAGGTGCGGATCGTCGCGAAACTCGCGGATATCGGCGACGAACAATTCGAGTTCGTCATTCAGCAGGCGCGAGCGCAGTTGCTGCCAGTTGTCGATCAGCAGCTGCACATGCACCTGGGGGTAGCGCGTGGCGAACTGGCCGATGGCCTGCGGCACCAGGCGCGCAGCAGGGTAGGGACCGGCGCCCAGGCGTAGCTCGCCACTGGCCAGGTTGCCCAATTGGCTGACTGCGTTGCTCAGCGCGTGGCTGCCCGCGAGTAGGCGCCGGGCATGCTCCAGCACCAGGCGGCCGTGGGCCGTGAGGCTGATGCCACGGGTATGGCGGTCGACCAAGGTGCAGCCGAGGCTGGCTTCCAGGGCCTGGATGCTTCGGCTCAGCGCCGGCTGGCTGAGGTGCACGGCATCGGCGGCTCGGGCGAAATGGCCGTGGTCGGCGAGGGCGACGAAGTGGCGCAGCTGACGAAGATCGTTCATGTGTTCAGTGCATCAGTAATGGCTTTGGAATGCATTGGAATTATTAAGCGGCTCTTGTCAGTCTGCCAACCTCCATTACCCATAAGAGCCTGTTCACGATCTTCTGGATTAGAGCCAGACAAGGAAAAAACACCCGAGGAAGCGCAGTTTACGAGTGGTAAATGAGCATTCTGAGGGCGTTTTTAACGCCGTATGGCTGCGAGCCAGGAGATCGTGAGCAGGTTCTAAGAACGAGGTCGCCCCATGCGCACCCTGTCCCACTTCAGCGGCTTGTTGCTGGCCGCTGCACTGCCATTCACTGCCAACGCCGATCTACCAGCCGAGCGCATCGAGCCTTCGATCAATGCCGAGCTGGCCGAGCACACCAAGCACTTCAACGAGAAGGTCTACAAGATCGCCGACAACGTCTGGTCGGCGGTAGGCTGGAACCTGGCCAACAGCGTGATGATCGAGGCGCCCGAGGGGTTGATCATCGTCGACACCGGCGAGTCGGCCGAGCAGTCGCGCAAGGTGC
Organism: Pseudomonas sp. Marseille-Q8238; assembly: GCF_965111915.1. Taxonomy (NCBI): domain Bacteria; kingdom Pseudomonadati; phylum Pseudomonadota; class Gammaproteobacteria; order Pseudomonadales; family Pseudomonadaceae; genus Pseudomonas; species Pseudomonas sp. Marseille-Q8238. The sequence continues at coordinate 523,576 of NZ_CBCOPI010000001.1, forward strand.
TGGCCGAGTTCCGCACGATCAGCGACAAGCCGATCAAGGCCATCGTCTACACCCACTTCCACCCGGATCACATCAACGGCGTGAAGGGCTTCGTCAGCGAGGCGCAGGTCAAAAGCGGCGAGGTGCAGATCTACGCCCAGGAAACCCTGCTCGACAACGTGGTGACCCAGGGCGCACTGGTCGGCCCGATTCTCGGCATGCGTTCGGCCTACAGCTTCGGCGCCGCCCTGCCGGACAGTGACAAGCAGCAGATGAACGCCGGCCTTGGTCCGCTGGTGCACGAGGGCGACTCCACCTTCATCGCCCCGACCATCACCTTCCGCGACAAGCTCGACACCACCATCGCCGGCCTGCCCGTGCAGTTCCTGCATGTGCCCAGCGAGGCGCCGGACGAGATCGTCCTCTACCTGCCGAACAATCGCGTGCTGATCAGCGCCGAAGTGACCCAGGGACCGACCCTGCCCAACATCCACACCCTGCGCGGCACCAAGTTCCGCGACCCGGTGGTGTGGGTCGACAGCCTCGACCGGCTGCGCGCCTTCCAGGCCGACTACATGGTACCGCTGCATGGCCAGCCGGTGTCGGGCAAGGACAAGGTCGAGGAAGTGCTGCGCATGACCCGTGACGCCATCGCCTACATCCACGACCAGACCGTGCGCTGGATGAACAAGGGCCTGACCCCGGATGAGCTGGTGGAGAAGGTCCAGCTGCCGCCGCACCTGGCCGGCTACACGCCGTACCTGCGCGAGTACTACGGCACGGTGAAGCACAGCGTGCGGCAGATCTACCAGGGTTACCTCGGCTGGTTCCAGGGTGACCCGGTGGACCTCGACCCGATTCCACCGGTGGAGAAGGCCAAGCGCCTGATCGAACTGATGGGGGGCCGCGATAAGCTGCTGATGGCGTCCGGCCAGGCGTACCTCAAGGGTGACTACCAGTGGGCGGCCGAACTGGCTGGCTACGCCATCCGCGTCGACCATGGCGACAAGCTGGCCCGTGACATCAAGGCACGCAGCTTGCGCAAGCTCGGCTACGCCAGCATGAACATCAACTGGCGCAACTGGTACCTGATGAGCGCCATGGAGCTGGAAGGCTCGTTCGATAACGGCGTTGCCGAGGACATGGGCCGGCGCATCCGCGGTGCCTTCCTCTCGCCGGACATGCTGAAGAACCTGCCGGCGCGCATCTTCCTGCAGAACTGGGTCACCCGCATCGACCCGCAGAAGAGCGCCGACGTGAACCTGACCCTGGGCTTCGTCTTCCCCGATATCGACGAGCAGTGGGCGCTGGAGATTCGCCGTGGCGTGGTCGAGATGCACCGGGGCATTCCCGAGGGCACCACGCTCAAGCTGACCTTCGACAAGACCTACCTGGACACCGTGATCAGTGGCCAGAACAGCCTGCTCAAGGGCGCGCTGCTGGGGGACGTGAAGGTCGACGGCAACCTGCTCGACATCAAGACCTTCCTCGGCTGCTTCGACTTCGAGGACACGGCGATCGCGCTGACCGTGCGTTGATCCGGCTGCCAGGAAGGCCTGCAAATAGGCTGAACGGCGATCACCGGGATGAGGTCGATGGGGAACACCCACAAGGAGTTTCCCCATGGACCTGATCCGCATCATCTTCGCCATCATCCTGCCGCCGCTGGGTGTCTTCCTGCAGGTCGGCTTCGGCGGCCAGTTCTGGCTCAACATCCTGCTGACCCTGTGCGGCTACATCCCCGGCATCGTGCACGCGGTGTACATCATCGCCAAACGCTGAACACACGAAATCCGCAGCGCCCGGTAAACCAGGCGCTGCGGGTTGGTGGGTACAGTCAGCCTTTGACCTGATCCACCGCGCTCAGCACGCGCGCCGAATAGACCAAGGCCGCACCGGCATTCATGGCCACGGCCACGCCCAGGGCTTCGGCGATCTCTTCCTTGCTGGCGCCTTGCTTGACCGCTTCTGCCGCGTGCACGGTAATGCAGCCATCGCAGCGGGTGGTCGCGGCCACGGCAAGGGAGATCAGTTCGCGGGTCTTGGCGCTCAGGTGGTTGGTCTTGCTGCCGGCGTTGCTGGCGGTCATGTAGCCCGCAACGGTATCGGGTGAGAGTTTCTGCAGGTCGCCAATGCCGGCCATCAACTGATCGCGGTAACCATTCCAGTCCATCATCGTCTCGTTCCTCCGCAAGAGGGCGCAGCGGACGCGCGCCATGGCCTTTGACCCTAGTCGCTCAGTGCGAAGGCTGCCGTGCCTCTTTGTGAGCAAGTGCCTACACCTTTCGGGCGGGGCCTTGCTGTCGGCGCGCGAACGACATTGCTGAACGGCAGCTGTACGGGCGTGATGGTCGCGGAATGTTCACTTGACCGACCACGTTGGGCAGGCGTACCTTGCCGACGCATTTTTGCATTCCCCCAAAGGAGTCCTGCATTGGACAGTAGCCCTAGTCGATTACGGCAGGTTTACCCGGCAAGCTAGTCCAGCAGAGCTTCTCTGCCACTGTCTTGCCGAGCATGGTGACAGTGGCGATCCGCATCCCGTCCGGGATGACGCATCCCCATTCTTCTCCCAAACCTGCGTGATTCTCATAGCCGTATTGCGCCTGCGTTTTCGCTGGCGCCTGCGCCGGCGTGTGGCCGGCGAGGAGAAGAACATGATGGATTGGAAAATCTTCCTGCTGCGCGTGGTCGCGGCCCTCGTGCTCGGCGCCCTGATCGGTGCCGAGCGTCAACTGCGTCAGCGCCTCACCGGCCTGCGCACCAATGCCCTGGTCAGCACCGGCGCCTGCCTGTTCGTGCTGATGACCCAGTCGGTGCCGGGGCTGGGCAGCGACGCGTCGCGTATCGCCGCCTACGTGGTTTCCGGTATCGGTTTTCTCGGTGGCGGCGTGATCATGCGCGATGGTTTCAATGTGCGCGGCCTGAACACCGCCGCCACGCTCTGGTGCACTGCCGCCGTTGGCGTGCTGTGCAGCATGGGGCTGCTGCTGGAGGCCGCGCTTGGCACGCTGGTGGTGCTGTGCGCCAACATCCTGCTGCGTGACATCGCCCAGCGCATCAACCGCCAGCAAGTATTGCCCGCCAGCGAAATCGAACAGCGCTACACGGTCAACGTGATCTGCCGTGCCGAGGACGAAGTGCAGGTGCGCAGCCTGATGCTGCACAGCCTGGGCGGCAGTGGCCTGCGTCTGCAATCGCTGCACAGCGAAGACCTGGATAACCCGGCCAAGCTGGAGGTCAGCGCCGAGCTGCTCGGCACCCCGGAGGCACCGACGCAACTGGAACGCCTGGTCAGCCGGGTGAGCCTGGAGAAAGGCGTCAGCTCGGTGCGCTGGCAAGTCTTCGAACTGGCGACCGACTGAGGTCGCTCCCTTCCCACCACCACGAGGATTCCCCATGAACCCCGACCCCGCGTCACCCAGACCCGGGCCGGGCCGCAGCCGATAGCGCAAGGCGCTGTCGCTGTCGCCCGGCTCATCCGGCGGCAGCGTGCAGACGCTGCGACTACCCCTATCGATGGCGACCGCCGAGCGGCCGCCAGGGAGCTGCTCATGTTCATGCATTTGCGCCAGCGTCTGCTGGCCTTTCTCGACCACGGCCTGAGCCGGCATTTCCGCCGCCAGGCACTCCTGGATTCACTGCGCTCCGGGCGCGCCGACGGGCGTTTGTCCTCGGCTTTTATTAAGCGACTGGAACACGCTGCGGCGCTGGATGCCGATGCGCTCTATCTCCACCACGCCAGCCAGCCGCAGGGGCTGACGGCGGAGCGTGCCGCGCAGGTGCGCGAGCGCGTCGGCGCCAACCAGGTGGACCAGGAAAAACTACAATCCGCCTGGCTGCACCTGTGGCTGTGCTACCGCAATCCGTTCAACCTGCTGCTCAGTGTGCTGGCGCTGATTTCCTGGCTCACCGAAGACCCGGTCGCCACCGTGGTGATCGGTTCCATGGTGCTGATCTCGACCTTCCTGCGCTTTGTTCAGGAGTCGCGTTCCAATCGCGCCGCCGAACGGCTCAAGGCCCTGGTGACCAACACCGCCAGCGTATTGCGCCCCGGTGGCAGCCCGGTACAGCGTGCCCGTGGCTGTGTGGAAGTGCCTTTCCGCGACCTTGTGCCGGGCGATCTGGTGCGGCTGTCGGCGGGCGATATGATCCCCGCTGACCTGCGCGTACTGGAGGCTAAGGACCTGTTCATCAGCCAGGCCGCCATCACGGGTGAATCGCTGCCGGTGGAGAAGTTCGCCCATGTCCATCGGGGCGCGGGCGGCAATCCGCTGGAGCGCGACAACCTGTGCTTCATGGGCACCAACGTGGTCAGCGGCACGGCCCTGGCCATGGTCGTCGGCACCGGCCAGGACACCTATTTCGGCAACCTGGCGGGCCGTGTGCTGCGCGCGGATCGCGAGCCGAACGCCTTCCAGCAAGGCGTCAACAAGGTCAGCTGGCTGCTGATCCGCTTCATGCTGGTGATGGCGCCCCTGGTGCTGCTGATCAACGGTTTCACCAAGGGCGACTGGCTGGAAGCGGCGCTGTTCGCCCTGTCCGTCGCGGTGGGGCTGACTCCCGAGATGTTGCCGATGATCGTCACTTCCACGCTGGCCAAGGGCGCGGTGGTGATGTCGCGCAAGAAGGTCATCGTCAAGCGCCTGGATGCCATCCAGAACTTCGGCGCGATGGATGTGCTGTGCACCGACAAGACCGGCACCCTGACCCAGGATCGCATCGTTCTCGAGCGGCATACCGACGCCTTCGGCGCGCCCTGCGGTGAGGTGCTGGAGCAGGCCTGGCTCAACAGCCAGCACCAGACCGGGCTGAAGAACCTGCTCGATGTGGCCGTGCTGGAACATGCCGATGCACCGCGCACGGCGCGCCTGCTGCAGCGCTTCAGCAAGGTCGACGAGATTCCCTTCGACTTCCAGCGTCGGCGCATGTCGGTGGTGGTGGCCGAGCGCGAGGCGGGCACGCGGCTGATCTGCAAGGGGGCGCTGGATGAGGTGCTGGCCGTCTGCTCGCGGGTGCGCCAGGGTGGGTGCGATGTAGCGCTGGACGACACCTTGCGGGCGCACATCCAGAACTATGTGGCGCAACTCAATGACGAAGGGCTGCGGGTGGTTGCGGTGGCGGTGCGGGAGTTTTCGGGCGAGCGCGTCGACTTCAGTGTCGCGGACGAGTCCGAGCTGCTGTTGATCGGCTATGTCGCTTTCCTCGATCCGCCCAAGGAGAGCACGGCGGCGGCCTTGCGCGCGCTGCACGAGAAGGGCGTGGCGGTGAAGGTGCTGACCGGCGACAACGAGCGGGTCACCCGGCGCGTCTGCCGTGAGGTTGGGCTGAGCATCAGCGGCATGCTGGTCGGCAGCGAGATTGATGGCATGAGCGAGCGCCAGCTCAGCCTGGCCGTGGAGGATTGCAACCTGTTCGTGCGCCTGACCCCGGCGCACAAGGAGCGCATCGTGCGTCTGCTGCGCCAGCGCGGCCATGTGGTCGGCTTCATGGGTGACGGCATCAACGACGCCCCGGCGCTGCGGGCGGCGGACATCGGCATTTCGGTGGACAGCGCAGTGGATATCGCCAAGGAGGCGGCCGATCTGATCCTGCTGGAGAAGAGCCTGATGGTGCTGGAGGAGGGCGTGATCGAGGGCCGCAAGACCTTCGCCAACATGCTCAAGTACATCAAGATGACCGCCAGCTCCAACTTCGGCAACGTGTTCAGCGTGCTGGTGGCCAGTGCCTTCCTGCCGTTCCTGCCGATGCTGCCGTTGCACCTTCTGATTCAGAACCTGCTCTACGACATCTCGCAGACGGCGATTCCATTCGACAATGTCGACCCCGAGCTATTGGCTGCACCGCAGCGCTGGAAGGCCGAGGATATCGGGCGCTTCATGCTGTTCTTCGGGCCGATCAGTTCGATCTTCGACATCCTCACCTACTGCCTGATGTGGTTCGTCTTCGCCGCTACGGGCCCGGCGCAGCAGACGCTGTTCCAGTCCGGCTGGTTCATCGAGGGCCTGTTGTCGCAGACCTTGATCGTGCACCTGATCCGCACCCGCAAGCTGCCGTTCATCCAGAGCCGCGCCTCCTGGCCGCTGCTGTTGATGACCGGGGTGATCGTCGCGGTGGGTATCGGCCTGCCAATGTCGCCTTTGGCCGACTCCTTCAAGTTGCAGGCGTTGCCGCTGGAGTACTTCCCCTGGCTGCTGGTGATCCTTACCGGTTACATCACCCTGACGCAGTTGGTCAAAGGCTGGTTCGCCCGTCGTTACGGCTGGCAATGACCGTCATGCGCCGGGTGGGAACCTGCCCGGCGCACCGCTCATCGGCAAATGTGTGGCTGCTTACCGGCGGCCATTCTTATCGACGGCGCATGCCGGATAATTGCCGTCCGTCCCTTTCTTGCTAAACGGCCATGGCGCCTGGTCTTCGGTCAGGTGCGCGGGCGTTTGCGAAACGTCATTGCATATTTAATAAGTATCGGAATGGCTATTTTAAGATATTTTATTTGATGAAAATCGACTGCTAGCATCGGCCCACCAATAATTCCAATGAGGTGTGCCGCCCTGTGTGCGCACGCCATAGCAGTCGGCTGGGGTGATTATGTTGAGCACTGTCTGTTCGTTATGGATGTCGGCTCGGGGGGCAATCCACCGTGTGCGCTCTGCGGTGATGCTGGCTGGCTTGAGCCTGTTGTGCCTGTCCCCGCTCACTCAGGCTGCGGAGCAGCCCTGGCAGACGATCCAGCTGGGCTCGACCGATCCTTACGCCTTCGGCGTATTTTCCAATGTCGACGTGCAACATCCTCCGGCCACGCTGCAGCGTGCGGTGATTCTGATTCACGGGATCAAGCGTAACGCCGACGTCTATTACAAAGCCGGTACGCAACTGCTGAAGAACGCCGGTCTGAATGCCGAGAACACCCTGTTCTTCGCCCCCAACTTCCTCACCGATGAAGACTCGCGCTCCAGCCGCGACATGCCGTTGTGGCCGGCCAGCAAGTGGATGCATGGCACTGATTCCGAGTATGGCCGCAAGGGCATCTTGGCCTTCCAAGTGCTGGATGACATGGTTGCCTACCTGTCTGATCGCCAGCGTTTTCCGGCCATGCGCGAGATCGTCTTCATGGGGCACTCTGCCGGTGGCCAACTGATGCAGCGCTACAGTGTGCTCGGCAGTGGCGATCGCCTCCTGCAGGAGCGCGGCGTCAGCATTCGCTATGTGGTTTCCAGCCCGTCGTCCTATGTCTATTTCGATGAGAACCGCCTGCAAGGGGATACCTTTGCGCCGGTGCTCACCGTGATGTGCCCGAGCTACAACCATTACCGCTACAGCCTGGACAAGGCGCCTGCCTATTTCACCGGGCAGAAGCTCAGCGTCGAGCAGACGTTCCGCCGCTATGCCGCGCGCAACGTCACCTACATGGTCGGTGAGCACGACAACAACCCGAAAGCAGGCGTGATGGACCGCAGTTGTGGGGCCGCCACCCAAGGCGACTCGCGGGTCAGGCGTCAGCTGAATTACATGAAGTACGAGCAGTTCCTGGCAGCGCGCTGGCAGGTTGCGATCAACCACCGACAGTTCCAGGTGCAGGGCGTGGGGCATGACGCCTTCACCTTGTACGCCAAGCCGCAAGTAGCCGCGGCTTTGTTCCCCGCGCATTGATCGCGCCCTGAATCCACACCGACAAGAACAACAAAGAGCTTGCCATGATCCATACCCCTATCGCACTCGATGCTCGGGCGCTGCTGCGTCCGCGTCACCTCACTCCGCTGGCCGCTGCCCTTGCAGCCGCCCTGTGTGTTGGCCAGGCCCAGGCCGATACCCTGCCGTCGTCCGGGACGCTGTTCGACAGCAACCGTCCTGCGCTGCGCCCCGCTGACAAGGTACAGAGCGCACCGACGGGGCGCGTGCGTATCGAAGCCCAGCGCGACGATGACAGCAGCACTGCGCCGACTGCCGAAGGCGCGTCCGTGCGCATGCAGGTGAGCAGTTTCCGCCTGAGCGGCAACCATGAACTCGCCGATGCACAATTGCAGGAACAACTGCTGCCGTATCGCAACCGCGAGTTGGACCTCAATGGCCTGCGCGAAGCCGCACGGCAGGTCACGGCGCTGTACCGCGAACGCGGTTACCTGGTGGCGCGGGCCTACCTGCCTGCCCAGGAAATCCAGAACGGCGTGGTCACCATCGGGGTGCAGGAAGGCGTGATCGGCCAGGTGCGCACCGAGCCGGACTGGAACGTGCTCCTGCGTGAAGGCATGCAACAACGCTTCGTCGATGCGCTGAAGCCCGGCACGGTGATCCGTGAGCAGGACCTGGAGCGCGTGCTCCTGCGCCTGTCGGATATCGCCGGGGTTTCCGTACGTGCGGTTCTGCGCCCATCGTCGCAACCGGGCGCGGCCGACATCGTGCTCAAGCTCAGCGAAATGACTGCGTGGACCGCGCGCGTCAGCTTCGACAACTACGGCAACACCTACACCGGCAGCAACCGCCTCTCGACCAACATCAGCCTCAACGATGCCTTCGGCTTCGGCGAGAGCCTGGTATTCAACTCGCAGAACTCCTTCGAAGGGATGGAGATCAAGGGCGTGGGTATCGTGCAGCCGCTGGGCGCCAGTGGCCTGTCGATTGGTGCCAACTACGCCGAGCTGGAATACGCCATCGGCAAGAAACTGAAGACCGCCAATGCCGACGGTACGGCCACGGTGTCCTCGGTGTTCCTCAACAGTTCGCTACTGCGCAGTCGCGACACCAACATCAGCCTGAACCTGGCCGAAGAACACCGCCATTTCGAAGATGCCGCCGGTGGCTTCCATGTGAAGAAATCGGCCGTGTTCCGTGGCGCCACGCTGTACGGCAACTGGCGTGACAGCTGGGCGGGCAGCAACCAGTGGAGCCTGGCCTATGGTATCGGCGAGCTGGACAAGAACACGCCGGTCGACGAGGCCCTGGATGCCCTGACCGCGAAAGCCGCAGGCACCTACAAGAAGACTAACCTGTCGTTCAGCCGTCTGCAGGACCTGGGTGGCGGTTACTCGCTGTACGGTTCCCTCAGGGGCCAATTGGCCGACAAGAACCTGGATTCCTCGGAGAAGATGAGCCTCGGTGGCCCGGACGGCGTGCGTGCCTATCCGGTCGGCGAGATCAGCGGTGACGAAGGCCTGCTGGGCCGCCTGGAGTTGCGTAAATACCTCGGCCATCTTGGTGGCGCCTACACCGAAGGCACCGTGTTCGCCGATGCGGGCAAGGTCAAGGTCAACAAGAATCCCTGGGATGCCAGCGAAAACTACCTGAGCCGCTATGGCTACGGTGTTGGCCTGAATATGTACCACCGCGACCTGGTGATGAACGCCAGCCTGGCCTATTCGCCAGGTCGTGACCCGGTCAGCGACGAGCACGATGCCAAGCGCTTCTGGCTGTCGGTCAGCGGTACGCCCGAGGCGTTCGCCGGCCTGGCCAGCGATATCGGCAGCAAGGAAGACTTCCGCGACAACACCACCGAGCTGGTGCTCTACGGCTCGCTGGGCATCATCCCCGAATACATCGACCGTCGCGGTTCGACCAAGGCCTCGCCGGCTGACCAGCGCAAGTTGGGCACGCCCAACGGCCGCAACATGTCCAGCTACTGGCGTGCGCGCGACAACGTGTCGTACGTCGGTGCCCACGCGGGTGTGCCGATCAACGACACCTCGCGTCTGCTCTGGCAGCTCGAGTACGGCATCTCGGTGAACTACACCCTGAGTGGCGACGAGACGGCGCCGCTGTCGATTTCGCCGACCACCAAGCTGCGCAACTCGGCCATCGCCCTGGATAACGACAGCCTCGGTACCGTGTTGTACGGCGTGTGGGACATGCCGCTCAAGGACAGCACCACCAGCCTCGACCCGTTCTACGGCAAGACCAGTGCGGCCTACTACAACATCATCGGTTCGCCAGGCTTCAACAGCAGCCTGGCCACCAACGTCAACGGCCCGGTTACCGTCGCCGACTCCTCGGCAAACTCCGACGCCGGCTTCAACCGTCGCCAATCCGGCGTACTCGCCTACTGGACGCCAGAGTGGTATGGCCTGCGCCTCAAACTGGCCTATTCCAACAACGGCATGAAGGCGGCGGAAGACGTCGATACCGGCTACATCTATGGCGGTAGCCTTACCTACAAGAACGGTGGTTTCACCGCTGTTGCGGCCGCCGAACGTCACGTCAACTACTTCGGTATCACCAACCTGTCGCGTAACGCTCGCGGCGTCGGCAGCAACACTCACGTCACGGCCAACACCTCGTCCAACGACTACAGCTTCCGCTACGGCCTGGCGTACAAGTTCGGCAATACGCGGATCTCGGCAATCGCCGATGAGATCTACTACTCCGAAGATGGCGTGATCAACAACAGCGTCACCTCCAGCGACCTGTCCGAATACCGCCGTCGCGCCTACATGCTCGGCCTGACCCACAAGATTGGTGACTGGCGCCTGCGGGCCAGCTACGCCAAGGCATTGGCCGGCGACTGCTCGATGATTTCCGCCAGCAACATCCAATGCGACACCGACGGCATGGGCGCCAGCCAGTACGCCGTGGGCTTCTCCTACCGCATGAACAAGCGTACCGACCTGTTCGCCCACTACGTGCTGCTGAAAAACCAGGCGCTGGGCAACTACAACTTCGCCGTCGCCGGCGCCTATGCCGCCAGCGGTTATTCGCCAGGTGTCGGCACCAGCATCACTGCCATCGGTACTGGCATCAACTATTCGTTCTGAGGAGAAGACCGTGAGCAAAATTCAATCCCGACGCGGCCTCCCACAGCTGCCTTCGCTCAAGCCACTGACCTACGCCGTGTTCTGCGTGCTGCATGGGCTGATCCCGATGCAGGCCATGGCCCTGGATAACAATGCTCTGCCTACCAACGGGCAGATCACCTCCGGCAGCGGCAGCATCGTCGGCTCCGGCAACGTGCTGAACGTAAACCAGAACAGCAATCAACTGGTTGCCACCTGGGACACCTTCAATATCGGCCGTGACGCCCAGGTCAACTTCATCCAGCCGGGCTCGTCCTCGGTGGCGCTGAACCGCGTGACCTCCAGCGACGCCTCGCAGATCTTCGGCCAGCTGAACGCCAATGGTCAGGTCTACCTGATCAACCCCAATGGCGTGCTGTTCGGCAGCAGTGCGTCGGTCAACGTAGGTGGGCTGGTCGCCAGCTCGCTGGATATTTCCAACGAAGATTTCCAGGCCGGTCGCCAGGTGTTCAAGGGCAATGGCAAGGGCGCGGTGATCAACCAGGGCAGCATCCGTGCCGCCGATGGCGGCAGCGTCGCCCTGCTCGGCGCCGAAGTGCGCAACGAAGGCACGGTGATCGCCCGGCTTGGCTCGGTGGTTCTCGGCGGTGGTGAAAAAATCACCCTGGACTTCAATGGCGACGGCCTGATCAACATGGAGGTCAACGAGCCGGCACTCAATGCCAGCGTGGTCAACACCGGTCTGCTGCAGGCCAATGGCGGCACCGTGGCGCTCAGCGCGCGGGCGACCGATGCCATGCTCAGCAAGGTGGTGAACAACGAAGGCGTGATCGAGGCGACCAGCCTGCAGCAGCGCAATGGCAGCATCGTGCTCGACGGTGGCAACAGCGGCGTGGTGGCCAGCAGCGGTACGCTGGATGTCTCCGGCCATGGTGCCGGCGAGCGCGGCGGCAGCGTGACCATGACCGGCGAGTACGTTGGCCTGTTCGATGATGCGCGGATCGATGCGTCCGGCGATGCCGGCGGCGGTACCGTGTTGCTCGGTGGCGATTACCAGGGTGGCGGCCCGCTGCACCAGGCCAGCGCCACCTACATGGACAAGGATGCACGTATCAGCGCCGACGCCTTGAACAGCGGCGACGGTGGCAAGGTCATCCTCTGGTCGACCGACAGCACCCAGTTCCACGGCAACATCAGCGTGATCGGTGGGGGGGGCGAGGGTAAAGGCGGCCTGGTGGAAACCTCCGGCCATGTGCTGGACGTGACCGGTACGGTCAACCTGCGTGCGCAGTCCGGCAAGGGCGGTACCTGGCTGCTCGACCCGTACAACATCAACATCACCGCCGGGCCCAGCTCGGGCACATCCACCACCAGCCCGTTCACCCCCAACGCCGGTGGCAGCTCCACCCTCAGTTCGGCGACGCTGAACGCCTCGTTGAGCGAAGGCGCGAACATCATCGTGCAGACCTCGTCGGGCGTCGGCACCTCGGGCGACATCAACGTGCTGGACAACGTCCAGGCCCAGGGCAATGCCACGCTGACCCTGCAGGCGCACCGCAATATCAACATGAACGGCACCAGCATCAGCAATGCCGACGGTGCTTCGCTGAACGTCTCGTTGCAGTCCAACTTCAACAATTCCGGCAACGGTTCGGTGTCGTTGACCAACGCCAGCATTCGCACCAATGGCGGCGACCTGACCATCAGCGGTGCGGTACCGGGTACGTCTGCCAGCACCACCGTGGTCAACGGCACGGGTGTGACGATCAGCAACTCCACGCTGAGCACCAATGGCGGCAACATCAGCATCCGCAGCGCTGCGGCGGCCACGGGTACCAACTCCGCCACTGCGATGAATATCTCGGCACGCAGCGTCATCGACGCCGGCGGCGGCAATATCGATATCGTCGCGCTGCAGAACAGCACGACGGGCACGGGCGATGCCTTCGTGCTCACCGGTGGCAGCACCATTACCACCAGTGGCGCCGGTAATATCGCTATCGACGCGCAGAACAATGGCGGCGGTAACGGGGTGCGTATTTTCAGCACCTCCAACACCATCGAGACCACCGGCAGCGGCAACCTGACCCTGAGCGGCAGAAGCGCCACCGGCACCGCCGTTCTGGTCTGCTCCACCAGTGCCACCGCCGTGCAGGCACTCAAGACCGGCAGCGGCAATCTGACCGTGCGTGGCGACAGCTCCGGCGGCCGGGGTGTGCAGATCGCGGCCAGTGGCACCGGCGCGGTGAACCTGCAGGCCGGTGGCGACATCCTGGTCGAGGGCAACACCGCGGGTGGCAGCAACCCGGCACTGTCGGTGGACACCTCCGGTGCGGATGCGGCACAGGTCAACATCGCCAGCACTAACGGCAACGTCACCCTGCGGGCGAACAACAGCGTGCAAAATACCGGCAGCGGTGCGTTCCGCGCGCTGTTCCTGAATGCCGCGGGTGCCAACTCGGCCATCCGCGTTTCCGCCCAGAACGGCACCTTGAACCTGGACGGCACCAGCTCGTCCGGTCGTGGTGTCGACCTCGGTGCCTCGGGCAATGGCGCGGCCATCGACCTGTCGGCTACCACGGGCGATATCGTGGTCAGCGGCAACAGCACCGAAGCGCACGGTGGCTACGGCATCTTCCTCAACTCCACCGGCAGCTCCCGTGGCGTGAGCATCACCACCACCACGGGCGACATCACCCTGCGTGGCGACTCGGTGGGCACTTCCGATGCGATTGCCCTGGGTGGCAGCGGCACGGCATCGACCAACCGCATCAGCTCGCAGGGCGGCAATATCCTGCTCGACGGGCACTTCCATTCGCCGGACCTCAGCGAGCTGGACCACGGCATTGCCCTGCTCAGCGTGACCAACATCATCCAGACCACTGGCGACGGCAACGTCACCCTGGTCGGCCGCTCCAACGGCGCGGGTGACGGGGTCGACTTCTACAGCAACGGCAACAACCTGATCAGCGTCGAGAACGGCGCACTGAGCATCACCGGTGAAGCGGCCAACGCCAATGGCCTGAGCATTCTCACCGGGCAGACCGCCATCCGTGCCACCGGCAGTGGTTCGGTGACCCTCAACGGTTATTCCGAGCGTGGCAACGGCATCCACATGTACCCGTCGGGCACCAGCTCGGTGAACATCAGCACCAACAGCGGTGCGCTGACGCTCAATGGCCATAGTGATGGCGACTCCACGGCTTCCGGTATCTTCGTGCGCAGTGGTTCGAACACGATCAACCTGGTTTCCAATTCGGGTGACATCCAGCTCAACGGCAGCGCCAGCGGTGCAGCCAGCGGCATCACCTTCAACGGCACCAGCAGTGGCGCCAATACCGTGTCCACCGGCGGCAGCGGCAACCTGACGCTCACTGGCTACAGCCAGTCGGGCACCGCCCTGAACTTCGTCAGCGGCAACAACACGCTGCAAGTGGCCGATGGCACCCTGCTGATCGAGGCCGACTCGCCGAGCGGCACCTACATCAGCCATGGCAGTGACACCACCCGTATCGGTAGCACCGGCAGCGGGGCCGTGATGTATCGCCTGGGTGGCCTGGTCAACAGCAGCCTGCTCGACGCCAGCACCGAACCCACCCGCAGCCACCAGCAGCGCGACATGGTCGGCAGCAACTGGAGTCGCACGCTCAGCCCCGACTACCACCTGACGCCGCTGGCCAACCGCATCGACCAGGTCAACCTGGAGGTGGCGCAGCTGCCCGTCCTCACCCCGATTTCCACCTTCGAGCGAGAGTAAACACGACGATGAAATCCGAAGCACAATTGCGCTCCGTGCCGAGCCGACTGCCGCACCGTCTCGCCCGCCTGGCGCTGGTCACACTGACCCTGGCTGCCTCCCTGGAGGTCGCCCGTGCCGCTGAGCCGCATGACTACTTCCATTACCTGGGCGAGATGAACAAGGCGTCCACGGTGGTGGTGATCGAGAACAAGATCGTCCCCGCCGACCTGGGTCGCAAGATCGTTGCTGCGGTTGATCAGGTGATCAAGGATGGCGACAAGCCGGGCGCCGCGCGTCCGGCCGACTACCTCGACTACGAGCCGCTGATTCTCAAACTGGCCGGGCCGGACGGTTCGCGCATGCACTCCGGGCGCAGCCGCCAGGACATCCTCTCGACGACCCGTCGCCTGATGCAGCGTGAGCGTGTGCTGAGCCTGCTGGACGCGATGAACCAGTCCCGTGGTGCCTTCCTGCAACTGGCCGGGGAGAACCTGGACACCATCGTGCCGGCCTACACCAATGGCGTGCAGGCCCAGCCGACCACCTATGCGCATTACCTGCTGGCGTTCAACGCGGTGTTCGAGCGTGATACCGAGCGCCTGCACCAGGCCTATGCGCGCCTGAACATGAGCCCGCTGGGTGCTGCGGCACTGGGCACCTCAAGCTTCCCGGTCGACCGCAAACGCCTGGCCGATCTGCTCGGCTTCGACGGCCCGGTGGAAAACTCCTACGACGCGGCACAGCTTGGTGCGCTGGATACCGGCATGGAGCTCACCGGCATTTCCGCCAATGCCGCGCAGACCATCGGCCTGCTGGTCGAGGACATGCACATCCAGTATCACCAGCCGTACCCGTGGATCATGATTCGCGAAGGGCGCCTGACCGGTACCAGCAGCATCATGCCGCAGAAGCGCAACCCCTACGTGCTCAACCGCTTGCGCCTGCTGTCCAGCGGCGTGCTGGGTGGCGCGGTGACCTATCAGTTCGAGAGCCACAACGTCTCGCCGGGCATGCCCGACTACAAGCGTGACCAGGTCGAGCGCACCCTCGACATGACCACCGAATCCTTCGTCATGCTCACCGACATGCTCGGCAACCTGATCATCGACAAGGCCCGTGCCTTGCAGGAAGTGGACGCCGACTACTCGACCAGCACCGAACTGGCGGACATCCTGCAGCGCGATGCCGACGTACCGTTCCGCGTGGGTCACCACTTCGCCTCGGAGCTGGTCAGCTATGGTCGCGCCAACAAGGTCAAGCCAGCCGACATCCCGTACGATCAGGTCAAGCGCATCTACGCTGAAGCGCTGAAAGCCTCGGGCATGCAGCACGCCGAATTCCCGCTGAGCCTGGCGCAGTACCAGAAAGGCCTCAGTGCCAAGAACATGCTGGACTCCAGCCTGGGCCTGGGCGGACCGCAACATGGCGAAGTCGAGCGCATGCTCAAAGGCGGCCGCGAGCGCCTGGAACGTGACCAGGCATGGTTGAGCCAGCAGCGTGGCAAGCTGGCCTCGGCGTCGGCCAAGCTCGACAAGACGTTCTACAGTCTGGGTCGCTAGAGGCTGCTGCCGTTTCCACAGGGATGGCCGGATCGAGGCAGTTGTAGGCATTCGGCTTTTGCCCAATTGGTGGGCTGAAGCCCACCCTACGCGTAGACCCAAGCTCTGTAGGGTGGGCTTCAGCCCACCGTTACGGTGTCTGCAATGCCTGAAAGAAGCCCGCTCGAGAACTGGATTGGAAATATGTTTTCATCCGATTCAATGAGTCAAAGCCGAAACGGCAACAGCCCCTAAACTGTGAGGTCGGGGCGGGCGACATCAGCCGGCCCTTGTCCACCCATTGCACACTGCGGCGCTACCATGACCGAAGAAACCTTCTCTCTCGAGAAATTCGAATACCTCTGTTATTCGCGCCAGCATGAAACGGCTGCACGCGAACTGGTGCGTCTGCTGCTGTTGATCGACACCCACTACGGCAAGCTGTCCGGCAGCTTTTCCATGTCGGTGTCGTCGGCGTTTCCGGCCGATCAGCTCGAAGCCCATGTGCTGACCCGGCTGACCAGCGCCATCTCGGCGTTGTTTTCCGATCCGGGTTTCCACATCAGCCCCAATGGCTTCGGTCAACTGATTCACTTCCAGCGCTGGCTGTCTTCGCTGTTCGCCGCCAGCCCGCTGCTCAATTGCGATCACATCCTGCGTTCGCTCAATTTCCTCGGCCCCGACGCCAACGATTTCCAGGTAGCCGAAGCGGATCTGGTCAAGTTCTGCGTGCTCTATTCGCCGGAGTCCGAGCTGCCATTGGACGTGGAGCTGCTCTGGCAGCAGAACCGCCATCTGTGCGTGTCGCTGTGCATGGCGCTGCTGTCGCCGCGTTTTCTCGGCAGCCAGGCGGCGCACTCCAAGCGTGAGGCCTTGCTGGCCTGGTTGCCTGAACGGCTCGACGAGATCGACAGCGTCGACCTGCTGCCCACCGGAATCCTGCATGACGTGTACATGCACTGCAGCTATGCCGACCTGCCGCAACGCCACCGCATCAAGCAGTCGATCTGTCGCCTGATCGAACGCAAACTGAGCGACAGCGGCATTCACAGCCTGCCGCCGGAAGCTCTGGCGCCGGCACCGTCTGCGCAGGAAAAACCGTTGATGCTGGTGCTGCTGGAGTGGTTCTCCGGTGGTCACTCGATCTACCGCACCCACTCGCGCACGCTGGAAGCAGCACGGCGTAATTTCCGCGTGGTGGCGGTCGGCTACGCGGCGAATGTCGATGACCTCGGGCGCCAGGTGTTCGACGCGTTCATCGCCCTGGACCGCCCCGATGACCTGCTCGACTCCCTGCGCCAGCTGCGCGAGCTGGCGGCCACGCTGCGCCCGCAGGTGCTGTACATGCCCAGCGTCGGCATGTTCTCGATCACCCTGTTCGCCATCAACCTGCGCCTGGCGCCGTTGCAGGTGGCCGCGCTCGGTCATCCGGCGACCACGGGTTCACGGCATATCGATTACATCAGCGTCGAAGACGATTTCGTCGGCGACCCGGCCTGCTTTGGCGAGCGCCTGTTGCGCCTGCCCGCCGATGGCCAGCCCTATCGTCCGTCGGCGATTACCGCGACGGTGACGCCGCCACCGCGTGAAGACCGGCAGCAGGTCAACATCGCCATCGCCGCGACCACCATGAAGCTCAACCCGCGCTTCCTGCTGGCCTGCCAGAAGATCGCCGAACTGACGGCCCGGCAATCCGGCCGTCAGGTGACCTTCCACTTCCTCATTGGCCAGGCCCAGGGCCTGCTGTACCCGCAGGTGCTGCGGCTGATCCGTCGCTACCTGCCGGATGCCGTGGTCCATGCGCATCAGCCCTACGCGCAGTACCTGGCTACCTTCAGCCGCTGCGACATGTTCCTCAGCCCGCTGCCCTTCGGGAATACCAACGGCATCATCGATGCGTTCACCGTTGGCTTGCCCGGCGTGTGCAAGACCGGTCCGGAAGTGTTCGAGCATATCGACGAGGGGCTGTTTCGCCGTGTCGGCCTGCCCGCGTGGACCATCGCCCCGACTCTCGAAGCCTACGTTCTCGCCGCCGTGCGCATGGCGGGCAGCTTCTCTGAGCGGGAGGCGTTGTATGCGCACCTGGCTCGGCCGGAGCCCTTGCAGCGGCTGTTCAGTGGGCGCCCGGAAACGTTGGGCGACGCGTTGGTCGGGTTGCTGGCAGGTCAGGCGTAGGGCGCACGGGGCCGAGTCCGTGCTTGGTCCCCGTCAGCTCCCCAGTTCGCGCCGCAAGGCGTCGCGATCGATGGCCTTCTCCCAGTGGGCGATGGCCAGGCAGGCGACGCAGTTGCCGATCATGTTGGTCAGCGAGCGGCATTTCATCAGGCGTTCCACGCCGAGCAGCAGGCCGATGGCACCCACCGGCACCACATGCAGCACGCTGAGGGTGGCGGCGAGGGTGACGAAAGCCGAGCCGGTGATCGCGGTGCTGCCCTTGGAGGTGAGCATGGCGACCACCAGCAGGGTCAGCAATTGCATGCTCTGCAGTTCGATCTGTTCCGCCTGGGCGAGAAACAGCACGGCCATGCTCAGGTAGATAGCGCTGCCGTTGAGGTTGAAGGTGTACCCGGTCGGCAGCACCAGACGCACCACCTCCGGGCTGCAGCCGAGCTTCTCCATCTTGACGATCAAGCCGGGCAGCGCCGCCACCGAGGACACGGTGAACAGCACCAGGAGAATTTCTTCCTTCACATAGAACAGCAGGCGCAGCAGGTTGACGCCGGCCAGCCGGGCGATGGTGCCCAGCACCACCGCGATGAACAGCAGGCTCGCCAGGTAGATCACCCCAACCAGCTTGAGCAGCGGCAGGACCGCGCCCAGCCCGTAGGTGCCCACGGTGAAGGCGATGGCGCCAAAGGCCGCCAGCGGCGCCAGCTTGAGGATCATCTCGATGATGCGAAACAGGACCTGGGCCAGCGCGTCGATCATCTCGCGCAGCGGCGCGCCGCGCTCGCCGGTGCGGACCAGGGCGATGCCGAACAGGACGGCTATCAGCAGCACCTGCAGGGTATTGCCCTGTTGGGTGAATGCGCCGAAGAAGGTGGTCGGGATGCTTTCGAGCAGGAAGTGCACGATGTCGACGTATTGGCCCTTGTCGATAGCGGCATGTTGCGCACGCTCGACGGTGGCTGGCAGGGGGCCGAAGTGAATGCTGTTGAGGGCGCTGGGCAGGCCATCGCCGGGGCGCAGGAGCAGCGCGAAGAGCATGCCCACCAGCAGCGAAACCAGGGTCATGGTCTCGAAGTAGAGCAGGGCCTTGCCACCGACCTTGGCGGTCTTCACGCCGCTCTGCATGTGCGAGATGCCGGACACCACCAGGACGAAGATGATCAGCCCGATGGTCATGCCGATCAGCCTGACGAAACCATCGCTGAGGGGCTTCATGTGCAGCGCGAAATCCGGGAACCAATAGCCCAGCAGCAGGCCGCAGACGATGGCTGCAAGCATCAGGGTGACACCGCTGGTGAGAAACGAGCCCTTCATGTTCTTGTTCTGGAGCCCCCAGGCTGCCTGTGTTCCACGTGGCCTGTAGTTTACGGTATTGCTGGTGGTCTCGACGGTTTTCCGCTGCGGGTGCTACCGCTACAATCAGCCCCGATTCGAGGGCTTCCCGTCCACGTCCAACCTGAAGAGCCGCGATGGAACTCCGACACCTGCGCTATTTCCTGATGGTTGCCGAGGAACTGCATTTCACCCGCGCTGCTGCACGCCTGAACATGCAGCAGCCGCCCCTCAGCCAGCAGATACGTGCGTTGGAGCGCGAGCTGGGTTTCGACCTGTTCAAGCGCCATCCCAAGGGCGTCGACCTGACCGCCGGTGGGCAGATATTCCTCCAGGAGGCGCGCGACATCCTGACCCGTGTCGAAGACGGCGCCCGGCGTGCGGCACGCGCGGCGCAGGGCTTCGAAGGTGTGCTGTCCATCGGCTTCACCAGCTCGGCGGCAGCCCACCCGTTGATCCCGGGGATCATCCGCGCCTACCGCGCCGCCTACCCGAACGTCAGTCTGCTGCTCAGTGAGGGCAACGCCATGGAGCTGACCGAGGACGTGAGCCAGGGCAAGATCGATGTCGGCATCCTGCGGGCTCCGGTCAGCCAGTCGCAATCGCTGGGCCTGCACCGTCTACTGAACGAGGAGATGCTGCTGGTGCTGCCCGTCGGCCATCCGTTGCTGGCCGGTGCGCAAGGCAGCGAGTCGCCGACGGTATCGCTGAAGGACCTGGCCGATGAGCACTTCATTCTGGTTCGCCGCCAAGGCGCCCCCGGTATGTATGCGCGCTTGCTGCAAGCCTGTGAGAACGCTGGCTTCACGCCCAAGGTCGCCTTCGAGATCGAGCGCATGCTGACCAATATCAGCCTGGTGGCCTCCGGTGCCGGCATCTCCGTGGTGCCGGCATCGATGCGTGGGTTCCATTCCGAGAGCGTGGTCTATTGCCGGATTCGCGACGCCCGCCCACGGTTGGTGGCGCCCATCACCCTGATCCGCAGCAATGAGGACAAGGGCCCGGTGCAGCAGAATTTCATCACCATGGCCCGCGAGTTCGGGCGGCAGTACCGCAAGGTCTGAGAACCCGTTCATGCTCTCCCGAATGTCGGTCATACGGCTGGTTCTGTGCGGCCGGCGTACGCCTTGTCTGGCTCTACCTCAGAAGATCGTAAGCAGATTCTGAGCCTGCCTCAGTGGGTGGTTGCTGGCCGCCGTCGGTTGACGGTTTCAGCCGCCTTGATGATGTTGCTGCCAATCTGTTCCTCGAATTGCTGCCACACCGGGCGCATGGCCTGACGCCAGGCTTCGCGTTGCTCCGTGGTCAGTTCCAGTATCTGGGTGGTACCTGCCTTGAGGATGCGTGCGCGGTCTTCACGGTTGAGCTGTTCGGCTTCCCGGCTCACCGTGTGGCTGACTTCCTCGATGATGCCTTCCAGCTCGGTACGGATGGCGTGAGGAATGGCGTACCAGAAGCGCGGGTTGCTCACCAGCATGTAGTCGATCACGCCATGGTTGGTTTCGGTGAGGTAGGGCTGCACCTGATCGAAACGCTGGCTGTAGAAGTTCGACCAGGGGTTCTCCGCCCCTTGTACCTGGCCACTCTGCAGCGCCTGGTAGGCACTGGCGAAGTCGAGCTTCACGGCGTGCGCGCCGACGGCGGCGAACTGCGCCTGTAGCACCGCGGATGGCTGGATGCGAAAGGTCAGGCCGTGGGCATCCTGGGGCGTGCGCAGTGGGCGGGTGGCCGACAGCTGCTTCATGCCGTTGTGCCAGAAGGCCAGGCCGACGATGCCGTGGTCTTCCATGGCGCGCAGCAGTTGCCGGCCAGTGGCGCGTTTCTGAAAGCGGTTGACCGCGTCCAGGTCATCGAACAGGAAGGGCAGGTCGAACACCTGGAGCTGCTTGGTGTAACCGTCGAATTTGGCCAGCGAGGGCGCGAGCATTTGGACCTGATTGGTGCGCAGCGCTTCGAGTTCGTCGGCGTCACCGAACAGGCTGGAGTTGGGGTAGACCTGCACCTCGACCTTGCCGGCCAGGCGTTCCGCCACGAGGCGCTTGAACAGCAGGGCGCCACGCCCCTTGGGTGTGTCGTCGCTGACCACGTGGGAGAAACGAATCAGGATCGGCTCGGCAGCCTCGGCGATTGCCGGGCACAGGGTGATCGTCAGGCAAAGCAGGATGGCAGGCAGTTTGCCCATGCGGTGCACTCATTTTATTGGCAATGGCCGCGCTCTCATGGGCGGCTCGGGTGTCGCTGTCATGCACCCGGCAGGACATGGCGCCTGCCGGTTGGTCGGGGCGATCAGTTGTCGTTGCCGCAACCGCTGCCCCACACCATGTACTCGAGCACGTGCTGCTGACCCTGGGTGTCTTCATAGGTCATGCGGGCCGGCGAGATGCCGCAGAGGTTGGTGCCATCGGAGGCGGAGATCACCTTGGCGATGTCCAACTGGTGACCGTAGCGGTAGGGCGTAGTGGTTTCGCTGTCGGACGCATGGGCAGCGCTGACAGCCATGCACAGGGCGAGCATCGAGACGTGGATTATTGTTTTCATGGGGTTCTCCGGTAACAGGAAGTGCGGCACGACCGGGCCGCTCAATGGCTCTGTCGCTGTTGGCCGGGCAGGCTGCAGTGACAACAGAGGGCAGAAATGCTGCCGTCAGGATGGCGAGACGGTGAGCGGGTGAACGTGGCGAGGAGGGCGGCAGTCCCAGGCATGAAGCCCATGGCTGCTGGGCGAGACCGCATCAGGCAGGCGGGACGCAACATGGCCACCTCGGCAGATAGCATCGACCGGCTCGCAAGGATCACCGGCCATACAGGTGGCCACATGCGCGACCACCCTGATTGGAGTTATGGGGCGATCCTAATGGGCGTTTAGTGGCACGTAAAATATCTAGATTACGCGCTGTCGATATGTATTTTGTATGCTGTTTGGGCGCTGGCGCGGGGCGTATCTGATGGATGCAGGAGGGATGCAGGCTGCTGTGGGCGGGCTGCCAATGAAGCATTGCGGACATCGAAACGGTGGGCTGAAGCGGAACGCCGCCCGGCCCACCCTACATGTGACTTCAGGCTCTGTAGGGTGGGCTTTAGCCCACCAATCGGTGCGCCATACAACATAAAAATCGCTTGTCCGAGATGGCCTCAAAGAGACCCTCTCTCGAAACATCAGCAGCCTTAAGGCACCGAACGAATCTTTTGCACCAGCACGCCGCCAAGCAGGCCGACCAGGCCGGAGAACGCATAGAGCGTGCTGTAGCCGCCGAACTGGGTGACCGCGATGGCGCAGATCACCGGGGCCAGTACCTGTGGGCCGACGATGGCGATGTTGATCATGCCCAGGTCCTTGCCGTGATCGGTGGAGCTGGGCAGCACCTGGCTGATCAGCGCCTGATCGACGGCTACATATGCACCGTAACCCAGTCCGAGGATGGCCGAGGACAGCATGGCGGCCGGCCAGGTTTGCCAGAAGGCGAGCATCAACGAGGCCGAGCCCATGACGATGCCGGCCAGGGTGACGATGGTGCGCCGTTTGCCGGTGCGGTCGGAAATCATCGCGCTGACGAACGCCGACACCACCACCGCGCTGGTGTAGATCAGCACCAGGATCAGCAGGCCATCTTCCGCGCGTTTACCGGGGAACAGTTGTTCGTACTGCAGGGCGTCGCGCAGGAAGTAGAGGAAGAACATGGTGCCGGTGGCGCTGCTCAGCCCGACCAGAAAACGCGTGGCCCAGGCCCAGGCGAAATCCGGATGACGCTTTGGGCTGATCCAGAAACCGGCGATAAAGGCCTTGAAGCTCCAGGCCGGCACACGGGCTTTTGGCAGCGGTTCATCACGGGTGGCGAGGACGAAGGGCAGCGACAGCAGAATCAGCGCAACGCCTACCACCAGGTAACCGTTGGCGATGCCGGTGACCACGCTGGTGGTCAGCAGGGCGCCGATGACCACGCCCAGTGACAGGGTCACGCCATTCCAGGCGCTGACGGTGGCGCGCTGGGAGACCGGTACGCGATCCGGCACGGCGGCAGTCAGGGCGGAGAGCACGGCGCTGGTGGCGAACTGCACCACGCCCCACCAGAAGATCACCCCGGCCAGGCTGGTCTGTTGACCCAGGGTCATCAGCGCGGCCGCACCGAGCAGGATGCCGGCCAGGTTCCACGGATGGCGCCTGCCGAAACGCGAGCTGGTACGGTCGGACAGCGCGCCAATCACTGGGTTGGCCAGCAGGGCGACCATCGAACCCAGGCCCATCACCAGGCCGAGCGCCGCTTCCTTGCCGTTGGGCGCGATGAGTTCCATCTGCTGCGCGAGCAAGACCTGGATCGGCGCGAACAGCGACATCCATACGCCGAGCAACGACAGCGCCATGGTGCCGATGAATAGGCCATTGACCCGGCGCTGGGGTGCGGCATGCGCACCGTCGGCGGGCAGCGTTTCTCCCGCCTTGAGCTGCAATTCACTCATGTGTCCTCTCCAACCTTTTTCTTGTGTTTGTCATGGGCATGCGCCGGGGCGGCGCGTGAGGTGCTTGGGTGTATTCAGTCGCACTGGCTGGCAATCAGCTTGCGCAGGAAACTCTCGCAGCTGGCCAGTTGCTCGAGGGTGACGAATTCGTTGGCCTTGTGGGCCTGCTCGATGCTGCCGGGGCCGCAGACGATGGTCGGGATGCCGACCTGCTGGAACAGCCCAGCTTCGGTGGCGTAGGAAACCTGGCTGACCGTGCTGTCCTGGCGCAGCGCGGAAATCAGCCCGACCAGCGCCTCTTTCTCGCCGGCATCGAGGGCCGGTGCGGTGGAAATGGTGGAAAAGGAAATGTCGCTGCTGCTCACCCGTGCCTGCATTTCCGGCAGCAGGACGCGTTCGGCATGGGCGCGGATGCGCGCATAGATGTCGCTCGGATCGATGCCCGGCAGGTTGCGGAATTCGAACTGGAATTCGCAGTTTTCCGGGATGGTGTTGATGGCGATGCCGCCCTTGATCATCCCGGTCTGGGCGGTGGTGAAGGGCACGTTGAAGTCGTGATCGAACGGGCCTTCGCTCGCCGACTGCCGGGCGATATCACTGATGAAGGTGATGAGCCGGGCGGCGTACTCGATGGCATTGACGCCCTGTGGTTGCAGCGAAGAATGCGCGGCATGGCCCCGCACGCAACAGCGGTAGGCATTGATGCCCTTGTGCGCGACGACGATGCCCATGTTGGTCGGCTCGCCGACGATGCAGCCCTGCGGGGCGATGCCGCGCTCGACCAGCTCCCTGATCATCGACGGCGCGCCGGCGCAGCCGATTTCCTCGTCGTAGGACAGGGCGAAGTGAATCGGTGCCTTCAGGCGGGCCTTGAGCATGCAGGGCAGCAGGCCCAAGGCGACGCCGATGAAGCCTTTCATGTCGCAGGCGCCGCGCCCGTAGAGCTTGCCGTCGCGCAGGGTCGGCACGAACGGGTCCGAGTCCCAGGCCTGGTTGGTGACCGGTACCACATCGGTATGGCCGGACAACACGATGCCGCCCGTGGTGGCGCCGGAGGCGGCGGGCACGGTGGCGAACAGGTTGGCCTTCTTCTGCTCACGGTCATAGGTGAGCACGCTCTCCACGCCATGGGCGTTGAAATAGGCGCGCACCATTTCGATCAGGCCAAGGTTCGACAGCACGCTGGTGGTGTCGATGCGGATCAGTTTTTCGACCCATGGATACGGTGTGCAGTCAGGCTGGGAAGACATTCGGGAGTCCTTGAGGTGAGGGAGCGTTCTGCAGCCTGGCGTCAGCATTCGATGATGTTGACCGCCAGCCCGCCCTGAGAGGTTTCCTTGTATTTGCTCTGCATATCGGCGCCGGTCTGCATCATGGTTCTGATCACGGCATCCAGTGACACCACGTGCTGACCATCGCCGTACAGCGCCATGCGCGCGGCATTCAGCGCCTTCACCGCGCCCATGGCATTGCGCTCAATGCAGGGGATCTGCACGCGTCCGCCCACCGGGTCGCAGGTCAGGCCGAGGTGATGTTCCATACCCATTTCCGCGGCGTTCTCGACCTGGTTCGGCGTGCCGCCGAGCACGGCGCACAAGCCGGCAGCCGCCATGGAGCAGGCCACGCCTACCTCGCCCTGGCAGCCGACTTCGGCCCCGGAAATCGACGCGTTGAGTTTGTAGAGGATGCCGATGGCGGCAGCGGTGAGCAGGAAGCGGACGATGCCGTCGGCGTCCGCGCCGGGGATGAACTCGCTGTAGTAGCGCAGCACCGCCGGAATGATCCCGGCCGCGCCGTTGGTCGGTGCGGTCACCACGCGGCCACCGCTGGCGTTTTCCTCGTTCACCGCCATGGCATACAGGCTCAGCCAGTCCAGTGCCGCCTCGGGTTTGTCGCGACCCTGTCCGCTGCTGGCCAGCAGTTGCCGGTGCAGCGCGTGGGCGCGGCGCTTGACCTTCAGTGGGCCGGGCAACTCGCCAGTCTGCTCCAGGCCACGGTCGATACAGGCCGACATCGCCTGCCAGATGGCGAGCACGCCGGCGCGCACTTCTGCGGCGCTGCGGCTGTGGCATTCACGGGCGAGCATGAGCCCGGCAATGTCCTGACCTTCGCGGTGACACAGGTGCAGCAACTCGTCGCCGCTGGTGAAGCGATGGGGGAGGTCGCTGGTGCTGGGTGTGGCATGCGCGTCGGCAGCGTCGGCGGTGATGACGAAACCGCCGCCGACCGAGTAATAGGTCTGTGCATGGAGCGGCTGGCCACTGAGGTCCCAGGCACGCATGCGCATGCCGTTGGGGTGGCCCGGCAGTGACTCGGGCAGGAACAGCACGTCGCGCTCGGTGAAGAAGGCAATGCTCGGGCCGTTGCCGTTCAGTGCCAGTTCACCCTGTTGTTCGATGTGCGCCAGGGTCGCTGCAACCTGGTCTGGATCGACCCGCTCCGGCGTCTCGCCGCACAGGCCAAGCAGCACCGCTTCGACCGTGCCATGGCCCCTGCCCGTGGCGGCCAGCGAACCGTAAAGCTCCACCTGCAGCTGTGCCACCTGGCTCAGTAATGCCAGCCGTTCGAGTTCGACGAGAAACAGATTGGCCGCGCGCATCGGCCCCACGGTGTGGGAGCTCGAAGGGCCGATACCAATTTTGAACAGGTCGAACACGCTCAGGTTCATGACGCATCTCGGCTGGCGAGACGGACGAGCCAACCCGCTGGACTGCATGGGGTGGCCGGATGCTAGGATCGTCGACTGCTTCAATCAATCGACTGAATTTGCAGTTTTGTTCTGAAAATCAGAACGGAGGTGTTCGTGTACCGCTCGGTGAATCCCACCCGCCTCGTCTACTTCTACGAAGCCGCTCGCTGCGGCAGCGTGCGCGCCGCCGCCGATGTGCTGAACGTGGCGCCATCTGCCGTGACGCGGCAGATCCAGTTGCTCGAAGCCGAGTTGGCCACGCCTTTGCTCGAACGCCGTGGGCGCGGTGTGGTACCGACCGAGGCCGGTGAGCTGGTGATCGAGTTCTACCGCGAGCAGGAGGCGCATACCGCCGACCTGCAAGCGCGCCTGCAGTCCCTGCGCGGCATGCGCAGTGGCCATGTGAGCGTGGTGCTGGGCGAGGGCTTCATCGCCGATATCCTTGCCGGACCGCTCGCGCGCTTCTGCCGCCAGCACCCCGGCATCAAGCTCAGCCTCGACTCGGCGGGCACCAACGAGGTGATCCGCAAGGTGCTCGAAGACGAGGCGGAAATCGGCCTGGTCTACAACCCGCCAGCCGTGCCCAAGCTGGTTTCCCGCTCGATCAAGGGCCAGCCGATGAAGGTGATCTTCGGCGCCGACTTTGCCCTGCGCGCCGCGAGTGATCCGCTGATGGCGAAGGACCTGTTGCAGTACCCGCTGGCCGTCACCTATCCCACCCATGGCGTGCGCCAGTTGCTCGACGTGCTCGAATTCACCGAGAAGGTGCGCTTCGACCCGGTGATGACCACCAACTCGATTGCCACCCTGAAGCAGTTCGCCAAGTCCGGGCTGGGCATCGCCTTCCTGCCGGAGTTCGCCATCGCCGCCGAGCTGGAGGCGGGCGAGCTGTTCTGCCGCGACGTGGACCATCCGCTATTCCTCAACGCCGAAGCGCACCTGGTCACTCGCGCCGGGCGGCGCCTGTCGATTGCCGCCAGCCAGATGCTGCAGGTGATGACCACGCAAATGCGCGCCTTCCGCTAGGCCGGAACACGCCTGGCAAAGCCGCCGGGTGCGCCGGGCGAACCCGGCGAAATAGCCGTCGAACCGAACGTATTTTGTGAATCCTGCCGGGTGACGTTGTGGTTGCCTGCGCAGTGATTCCACATGGGCGGATGCTTGACAGGGAATCGCTCGCCTGTATTCTGATGACAACTGTCGTCAAAATAAGAGCAGCGTCATGCATTACGATCTGGTCATTAAAAATGGGTGTGTGTTCGATGGTGTCAACGAGAATGGCAGGTTCGTTGATGTCGCCATTCGCGATGGCCGCGTGCAGGCCATCGGCACGTTATCTGATGACGACTATCAGAGTCAGAATGTAATCGACGCCAAAGGATGCTGGGTAACGCCCGGTTTCCTGGAAATGCACTCGCACTATGACGCCGAGATCCTCACGTCCGCCGCCCTCAAGGAGTCGGTTCGCCACGGCATCACCACGGTGGCCACCGGCTTGTGCTCGCTGAGCATGGTGGCGGCGAGTGCCGAGGACTGCGCCGACCTGTTCAGTCGCGTCGAATCGATTCCCTACGAGCATGTGCTGTCGCTGCTGCAGGCAAACAAAACCTGGTCGAACCCGACCGAGTACCGCCAGTTTCTCGAGCGCCTGCCGCTGGGGCCGAACATCGCCTGCTTTATCGGCCACTCGGATATCCGCTCGGCGGTGATGGGGCTGGTGGAAGCCACCACCGAACGCGAGCCGACCCGCGCCGAGCTGGCCCAGATGGTCAGCCTGCTGGATGAGGCGCTGGACAATGGCTTCCTTGGCCTGTCGGTGATGAAGACCAAGATCGACCGGGTGGCCGGTGAGCGCGCCTGGTCGCGTCCGTTGCCGTCCACCTTCGCCAGTTGGAAGGAATTTCGCCTGCTGTTCGCCCGCCTGCGCAAGCGCGGCGGGGTACTGCAGGGCGCGCCGGATGTGGCGGAGCAGTCCAGCGCAGTGAAGTTCATGATGGTGGCGTCGGGCTGGTTCCGCCCGAAGCTGAAAACCACGTTGCTGACCGCGCTCGATCTCAAGGTCGCGCCGTTCCTGCATGTGCTGACGCGCCTGGGTGGCTGGGTGGCCAACACGATCTTCCGGGGCGATTTGCGCTGGCAGTTCTTGCCAGCACCGTTGCGGGTCTACAGCTCGGGGCTGAACTTCAACAACTTCGACGAGTTTGCCGGCGGCCTGGTGCTGCGCAACCTGAAGAACGAGGAAGACCAGTACGCCGAGGCGCAGAAGCCGGAGTTCCGCGCGATGTTCAAGCAGGGCATCAGCAGCGTACTCAAGGTCGGCCTGTGGCAGCGTGATTTCTCCGATGCGGTGGTGATCGCCTGCCCCGATGCCTCGGTGGTCGGCAAGAACTTCGCGCAGATCGCTCAAGCGCGTGGCAAGGACCCGGTGGACTGCTTCCTCGACCTGGCCATCGAACACCGCACGGAGTTGATGTGGACCACGCTCATGGGTAACAGCCGGGCGCATGTCATGCAGCAACTGATCACCAGTTCCCAGGTGCACGTCGGCTTTGCCGATTCCGGCGCGCACATTCGCGGGCTGGCCTTCTACAACTTCGCCCTGCGCCTGCTGAAGTACACGCGGGATGCAGAGCTGGCCGGCAAGCCGTTCATCAGCACCGGTGCGGCCGTATCCCGGGTCACCGCCGAGCTGGCCGACTGGTATGGGCTGGACGCCGGTCACCTGCGTGTCGGTGGGCGCGCGGATATCGCCATCGTCGACCCGGCGGGGCTGGATGACAGCCTTGATGGCATTGCCGAAGCGCTGATCGAAAACACCGAGCTGATGCGCCTGGTCAACCGCAACGACCGCGCCGTGTTGGCCACCGTGATCAATGGCCAGGTCGCCTACAGCCGTGACCATGGCTACGCCGAAGACCTTGGTGTCAGCCAGGCATTCGGTCGCTTCCTGCCGGCGCGGCGGGCGGCCAACGGCTGATCACGCCAGCGAGTCGTTCACTCACTCTCATCAGCAGGACGAAGACGATGCAACACGTGGGTCAATACATCGGCGGTGAGCAGGTGCTGGTCGCCGGGCAGCGCTGTTTCACCTCCATCAACCCGGCCAACGGCCAGACGCTGGCGAGCGTGCAGCAGGCCAGCAGCAGCCAGGTCGATGCAGCGGTGGCCAATGCACAACAGGCACAGCGTGAATGGGGCGCCCTGCCTGTCGCCGAGCGCGCCCAGGTGCTGCTCGAGGCGGCGAAGTTGATCACCGCGCACAACGACGAGTTGGCACTGCTCGAGACCCAGGACACGGGCAAGCCGCTGTTCGATACGCGGCGGGTGGATATCGCCGGTGGCGTCGCGGTGCTGCGCTATTACGCCGGTATCGCCGCCGCGCTGGAAGGCAGCCAGGTACCGGTCAACCCGACTGCATTCACCTACACGCGGCGCGAGCCGCTGGGTGTGGTGGCAGGGATCGGCGCCTGGAACTACCCGCTGCAGATCGCCCTGTGGAAGCTCGCGCCAGCCCTGGCGGCCGGCAATGCCATGGTGTTCAAGCCCAGCGAGGTCACACCGCTGAGCACGTTCCGCCTGGCCGAACTGCTGGTGCAGGCCGGTGTGCCGGCGGGTGTATTCAATGTGCTGCAGGGCGATCACGAAGTGGGGCAGGCGCTGATCGAACATCCATCGATTGCCAAGGTGTCCTTCACCGGCAGCGTGCCGACTGGCAAGCTGGTGATGAGCGGTGCGGCCTCCACGTTGAAGCAATTGACCATGGAGCTGGGCGGCAAGTCGCCGTTGATCATCATGGCCGATGCCGACATCGAGCGCGCGGCCGACATCGCCGCCATGGCCAACTTCTTCAGCAGTGGCCAGGTGTGCACCAGCGGTACGCGGGTCTTCGTGCACCGCAGTATTCAGGCGGCATTCGAGGAGGCGTTGCTGGCACGGGTCCATGCGATTGCCATGGGCGAGCCGACTGACCTGACGACACGCTTCGGGCCGCTGGTGAGCCAGGATCACCGCGCCCGCGTGCTTGGCTATGTGCGGTCGGGCATCGAGGAGGGCGCGCAATTGCTCGCCGGTGGCGAGGTGCCGGCCCATGAGCGCTTTGCTGCTGGCAGCTACCTGCTGCCGACGGTGTTCAGCGGCTGTGCCGATCACATGCGCATCGTGCGCGAGGAAATCTTCGGCCCGGTGATGAGCATCCTCACTTTCGACAGCGAGGACGAAGTGGTGCGGCGCGCCAATGATTCATTGCTGGGGTTGGCGGCAGGCATCGTCACCCGCGACCTGGCGACGGCGCACCGGGTGATCCATCGCCTGGAGGCCGGCGTGTGCTGGATCAACACCTGGGCGCAGGTACCGCCGCACATGCCGGTGGCCGGGCACAAGCAATCGGGCATGGGGCAGGAGAACGGTATCGAGGCGCTGTATGCCTACACCAAGGTCAAGTCGGTGTACCTCAACCTTGGCGAGTTCCAGTCGGTCTTTGTGCGCGGCTGAGCAACGGATGTCGCAGCGGATAAGCGCCACGACGACCTGCCGGGCTGGATCAGCTCGGCAGGTTCCTGGCGCAGCCTTCGATGATTGCCTGGCCGCTGTCGATCAGTACTTCGATCGGGTCGCGGTAGTCGCTCAGGTACCAGCACACGATGATCTGGTTGATGGCGCCGATCAGGCCCATGCACACGTACAGCTCCGAGGACACCGGCTTGAGGCCGCCATACAGATGGTTGATACCGCTGAGCAGCAGGTTGCAGAAGCGCAGGTTGTTCTGCTGGTAGAGGTTGTTGATCTTGTCGCTGACGCCGAGCACTTCACACAGCACGATCTTGGCGACGGTGGGCTCACGCATGGCGCTGATGAAAGTCGTCAGAACGGTGCGCCGGGCGGTGGCGGTATCGCTGACACCGCTCTGGATCTGCTGCGACAGGGTCTGTTCGAGGTCGCCCATGATCGACATGTAGGCGGCGCAGAGCAGTTCCTCGGTGCTGGCGAAAGACTCGTAGAAATAGCGGTCGGTCAGCTTGGCTTCCGCGCACAGGTCGCGGACCGTGGTGGCGCGGTAGCCGGCGGTGCCGAAGAGGCGGATGCCGGCTTGCAGGAATGCCTCTCTGCGTGCCTTGACGCGCAGCTCGGGGCTGATCCCCCTATACGAGCGCTCGCCTGTGGCTTTGGCCTTGCTCATGCTTGCTTAACCCCTTGAATAATCTGACTGTGATTATAGTCATATTGCCTTTTACGGTTCAATTTAGGCCGCCTGATCTGCATCAATATACGCATTTATAGCCGGATAAATCGCATCTATTTGCTGCCATAAGCGTGCAATAAATAGTTTTGGCGCACTGCACTAAAAATGAAGTTGGTTGTCGTCAGAATGCTTGACAGCAGATTCCGTTCGTAGCATTTTGACGACGCTCGTCTTCAGATGTGATGTCTCGCATCGCCAGGGTTGTAGCGCGCGTCGGATTGCCTGGCGCAAACAAAAATAAAAGCACCTTGCGGAGTAGTCTGAAATGAAAGCGTCACCCTTGTTGCATCCTTTATCCCTGATTCCGGCGAAGCGTGGTTTCGCGCTCGCGGGGCTGGCCCTTGCCCTCCCGTTCTCTTCGGCAGTGCAGGCTGTCGAGTTCAGCTTCGCCGATGGCGAGGTGCGCGGCACGCTGGACACCACGGTGTCCTACGGTCAGATGTGGCGCGTGCAGGGCCAAGCCAAAAACAATGATGCGTTCAACCAGAACGATGGCAACCGCAACTTCGATACCGGGCTTGCCTCGGAGGTGTTCAAGATCACCTCGGAGCTGGAAGCCAAGTACAAGAACTACGGCGCCTTTGTCCGTGGCACTGCGTTTTACGACACGCAGATCATGGACAAGCGCACCGACTATTACCACAACAGCGCGCCGAGCGAGCCCAGCCAGAACGCCCCACGGGACAACAGCTTCACCCGCGACGCGCGACACACCTCCGGGCGCAAGGCGGAGATTCTCGATGCCTACCTGTACGGCTCGTGGGATGTGCAGGACCGGCCGCTGACCGTGCGTCTCGGCAAACAGGTGTTCAACTGGGGCGAGGCCCTGTTCTACCGCGGCGTGAGCAGCTCCAACCCGATCGATGCGCCCAAGTACCGGCTGCCGGGCGCGCAGCTCAAGGAAGTGGTGATCCCGGTCGAGGCGCTGAGCTTCAACATCGGCCTGACCGACAGCCTGTCGCTGGAGGCGTACTACCAGTTCAAGTGGAAGGAAACCGCCATCGATCCGGTGGGCACCTACTACTCCACCACCGACCTGTTCGGCCCGGGCGGCAAGGCCGCCTACGCCCAGGTGCCGGACCTGGCGCCGGCTATGGCCGGTTACAACGGGCTGGCCGGTATGCCCGGTACCGGCCTGGGCGTCGGGCCTTACGCCGGTTCGAGCTTTGTCGATCCGGCCACTGGCACCTTCAAGGTCGCCAACGTGGCCTCGGACGCGAGTGCCCGTGACAGTGGCCAGTTCGGCATCAACCTGCACTACATCGTCGAGTCGCTGAACTACACCGACTTCGGTTTCTACTTCGCCAACTACCACACCAAGGAACCGGTGCAGACCACCGATTTCGGTCGCTATGCCGGCGTGGACATGGCGACGCTGACTGGCATTGTCGGGCCGGGTGCCGCCGAGGCGCTGGCCACCGTGGACATGTCGCAGAATGCTGTGGTGCGCCGCAAGTACGTCGAAGACGTGCAGATGTACGGCATGAGCTTCACCACCACCGTCAGTGATGCGTCGATCTTCGGTGAGCTGGCCTACCGGCCGAACCTGCCCATCGCCATCAGCGCGACCAACGACATCGTCAGCGACCTGATCGGCCAGGGCGTCAGCGGCATGTCCAACATCTATGACGGAAGCATCGACGGTACCCAGGCCTGTGGCATGGTGGCTGGCAAGCGCTCGTGCCGCTCCGGGCATCTGGATAACTACGAGCGCGTCGAGGCGTTCAACGCATCGCTGGGCACCATCTACAACTTCGGCCCGGCACTGGGGTTCAACTCGCTGATCGGGATCGCCGAAGTAGCCTCCGAGCACCTGCGCGGCAGCAGCCTCAGCTACATCGGCTACAGCCCGATGCCGGAGAAGAGACGCTTCGTCGGCTCGCCGGACCGTGCCGACAACCCGGTCAGCCGCGACGCCTACGGCTACACGGTGCGCGTGCACGGCACCTGGAACGATGTGTATGCCGGCGTCAACCTGATGCCCTTTGTCGTGCACACCCACGACTTCAAGGGCAACTCGCACCTGACTGGCAGTTTCATGGAAGGACGCAAGGCCTACACCGTCGGCTTGCGGGCGGACTACCTCAATCGCTTCGAGGCAGGGGTGCAATACACCCAGTTCTACGGCGCAGGGGAAAGCAACCTGATCCGCGATCGGGACAACGTCAGTTTCGACCTCCAGTACTCCTTCTAATGCCTGCTCATCATTTTTCGAGGCTCACCATGTCCCATTCCATGACCGCCGGTAAGCGCGCGCTTACCGCCCTTGCCGTCGCCCTCGCGATGGCCACCACCGCCGTGCAGGCCGCCGTATCCGAGCAGGATGCGCAAGCGCTGGGCGCCACCCTGACACCCCTGGGCGGTGAAAAGGCCGGCAACGCTGACGGCAGCATCCCTGCCTGGACCGGCGGCCTGACCCAGGCGCCGGCTGGCTTCACGCCGGGCAAGCACTACGTCGATCCGTTCCCGGACGACAAGCCGCTGTTCACCATCACCGCCGAGAACGTCGCCCAGTACCAGGACAAGCTGACGCCCGGCCAGGTTGCGCTGCTGAAGACCTATCCGGGCAGCCTGAACTTCCCGGTCTACCAGACCCGCCGCACTGCCGCCGCGCCTGACTGGGTGTATGACAACACCCGCAAGAACGCCACCACCGCTCGCCTGCTGAACAACGGCAACGGCTTTGCCGACGCCTATGGCGGCATCCCGTTCCCGATTCCGCAAACGGGTGTGGAAGCAGTGTGGAACCACATTGCCCGCTACCGTGGTACGCACCTGGTACGGATCGTTTCCGAGGCGACCATCCAGGCCAATGGTAGCTTTGCCCTGTCGAAACACAACCAGCAGGTGCTGTTCAAATACTACGTGCCGGGCGGCAACTACGCCGACCTGAAGAACCTGATGTTCTACTACTACGGCGCGGCCCTGAGCCCGGCCCGTATCGCCGGTCAGGCCTCACTGGTGTACGAGACCCTGGACCAGGTCGCCGAGCCGCGCATGGCCTGGGGCTATGTGCCGGGCGCGCGCCGGGTTCGTCGGGCGCCGACCCTGTCCTACGACACCCCGGACGATGGCTCGGACAGCCTGCTGACCGTGGATGACCGCGACCTGTTCAACGGCTCGCCCGACCGCTACGAGTGGAAGCTGGTGGGCAAGCGTGAGATGTACATCCCGTACAACAACTACCGCATCTCCAGCCCATCGGTCAGCTACAAGGAACTGATCCAGCCGGGCCACCTGAACCCGGCGCATACCCGCTTCGAACTGCACCGCGTGTGGGTCGTCGAGGGCACGCTGAAGGACTCGGCGCGGCACGTGTACTCCAAGCGCACCTTCTTCCTCGACGAGGACAGCTGGCAGATCGCTGTGGCGGACGAATATGACGGCCGTGGTGAACTGTGGCGCGTGTCGGTGGGCTACCTGACCAACTTCTACGACCTGCCGACCATCTGGTCCGCCGTCGATGCCTTCCACGACCTGCAGTCGCGCCGTTATGTGGTGCACAAGCTGGAGAACGAAGAGAAGACCACCATCGACTTCACCCAGCCGATCCCTGCGGACGACTTCTTCAAGCCGTCCGGCCTGCAACGACGCGGCACGCGCTGATTGCGTGTCTTGGCCCTGCCGCGATGCCGTCACCGGTATCGCGGCGGGGCGTTTTTTTGCCTAGGTTCCAGCCCCGCCAAACGTTCCCTGCAGCCGCAAAGCTGACCTGCCAACGAACCCTCTATTGCACACGCAAGCTGCTGCGTACGGTGCACCCTGTGCACGTTCATCATCTCTCCGTTCAGTGCCTGTAACGCAGTGCATCGGCGTACCGCCCCCACGACAGATGATCACTTTTTGTCGCTTGTGGCTTTGGTGTGGCCAAGCCCGTGTCTGCATCCTGTGTGGTGACCCGCGCCCATCCTCGAGGCACGCGGGCTGCTCATCTCACAAGAACAAGGACAACGGATATGCAGACGTTCCTGCTCGCCAGCTTGCTGGCGGCACCCGCCGCGCCTGACTTCAGTGCAATCAGGCCCACGCTCGAACCCATCTCCAACGAGGATGTAGCCAAGGCCAACAAGGTCTCCGGGCTGCAAAGCCGCTTCTGGGTCAGCCCACCGCGCGCAGCGAATGCGGCATGGCCTGGCTCGACTGGGGCAGCGTCGGCGACGGCATCGGTAACCCGCACGGCGGCATCCTGATGATCCGCAACAGGCTGCCGACCGCAGACTTCACCCTGAGCCTCTTCGCCACCTGCACGCCGGGCGATAAACAGCGCGTGCTCGGCCAGTACTTTCCCTCCTCCTACGACAGCAGCAAGGCCGCGCCTGAAGCGCGTTGCTGCCAACGCTGATGTGCGTGGCGGGCACCGCGACGGTGCTCGCCCCTAAACAAGGAATCGATATGAATCTGTTCACCCTGCGTCTCAGTGCTCTGAGCCTGGCGCTCTGTTCGAGCCTGGCCATGGCCGGCGAAACCCCGTTCTACCGTGGCGGGCAAGACAACAACAAGGCGACCGCTCCCAACGGCGCGGTGCTCAACGCCGACTACCTGAGCGCCATGATGCACCTCGCGCAGGGCGTCGAAGTGCTCAACCTGCGCCCCGGCCTGCACGTGATCCGTGGCTATCACCTCGTCAACACCATCGTGGTCGACGGCAAGACCGGACTGATCGTCATCGACACCGGCACCAAGTTCGGCCACGGCCAGGACCTGCGCAAGATCATCCGCCAGTTCAGCGACAAGCCGATCAAGGCGATCATCTATTCGCACCACCACTACATGGGCGGCGCGGGCGGCCTGCTCGATGGCGAGAAGCCGGAGGACGTCCAGGTCTTCGCCCACCCGCAGGTTGAAGTGCTGGCCGCCACCACCTCCGGCCTGCTCGGGCCGATGCAACTGCGCCGTATCGGCATCCAGTTCGGCGCCTACCTGCCGGAGCAGGGCGAGGACGCGGCGGTGATGCCAGCGGAGAAAACCTTCAGCGATCCGCAGCTCAATGCATCGAGCCCGCTCAAGGTCACCCATGCGGTCAAGGACGGTGAAGACGTCGACGTCGATGGGGTGAAGATCCGCTTCCACCAGATCATCGCCGACAGCAGCGATTCCCTGGCCATCGAATTCCCCGAGCTGGACGCCGTGGTCGCCAACTCGGTGGTCGCGCCGTTCTCCTTCCCGCTGTACACCCTGCGTGGCGACTATTTCCGTACGCCGGATGAACTGATCGCCGGGGCCGACCTGCTGCGCAGCCTCGACCGCACCTACTTCATCCCGGTACACGGCGCGCCCTATACCGACAAGGCATCCGGGCAGGCGGCGATCACCGCGCACCGCGATGCCTATGCCTTCATCTGGAACCAGAGCCTGCGGGCGATCAACCTGGGCATGACGCCCGACGAGATGGTCGCCAGCATTCACCTGCCCGATTACCTGCGCAACAACCCGACCCTGTTCCCGGCCTACGTCGACTGGGAATACGGCATCCGTGGCATCTATCGCGGCATGGTCGGCTGGTACAGCGAAGACGGCTCCGACCTGCATCCACCCGCCCCGGCCGAACTGGGCCAGAGCCTGGTCGAAGGTTTCGGTGGCGCCGAGCCCTTCATCGCCCAGGCGCATAAGGCAATGGCGGCGAAGAAGTACAACCTGGCGGCCAAACTCATGAGCCTGCTGATCGCCGCCGAGCCGGACAACCAGCAAGCCAAGCAGCTCAAGGCCGACGCCCTGCGCGCCATGGCCCAGGGCACCCGCACCGGCATGCAGACGCGCAACTTCATGCTCACCGAGGCGCTGAACCTGGAAGGCAAGGTCGACTGGAAACGCATCTCGCCCAAGTCCATGTTCGGCCTGCCCACCGTGGAAGCCCTGCAGCGCAAACCGCCACAAGTCCAGGTCAAACTCCTGGAAATCCGCCTCGACCCACAGGCCGCGGGTGACCTGAACAAGAACGTGGCATTCCGCTTCCCCAATGAAGGTGAGTGCGGCCTGCTACTGCGCCCCGGCATTGCCGAGTACCGCAACGAGGCACCGAAGAATGCCGATATCGAACTGCAACTCGACAGCAAAACCCTGGCGCGTTTGACTCTGCGTCAGATCAGCCTGAGCGATGCGGTGGCCAGCGGTGAGATCAAGGTCAGCGGCGACAAGAGCCTGGTCGGCCAGTTGGAAAAGGCCTTCTCCCTGGTGCCACGCAAGTCCTGAAGAGAAGGCGGGCGTGCAATGCGCCCGCTGTTTTTGAATTGAAAGCTAATAGGTGCCGTAGGGGAAAGAAAAAAGCCGCGCAATGCGCGGCTTTGAAGGTGGTGGGCCCACACGGACTCGAACCGTGGACCAAAGGATTATGAGTTGCCTGGAAACGCTGCAAGCCCAGTGAAATCGTGCGTAGCTTAGCGCTGGTACAGTAAGCTGAAAGTAGCGTCGTTACTGGTGTTGAGCGTAATTAGGCGTAAGAATTGAAAGCTGACCAGTGTGCTGTGGCTGTACCTTTTTGGCAGAGGCGATGAGCGGAAATGATAATGCTGGAGTTGATCGCTTTGCTTAAAAGCACAACAGCAGGCGCTGTGCATTTTAGGTCTAAAGGTTGGCATAGGTTTTGAGTAAAGCGTCAATCTGCTCACGCTTTTGTTCGCGCTGACTAGCGGTTAACTTACCAGCAGCATCGGCAGCTTGTAATTTATCGGTTAACCTAAGTATTCCGCTAAGAATCATCGTTTTTCGATATTCAATGATTCTCTTTCTTCTTATGTTCACTCTGCTTGGACGATTTAAGTGCATCTTCTTGATCATGTAATCTATTGGGCCTGAAATTGGAATGATATGCCCAGTTTTATCTACGTGAAGGAATAGAGTGCAATCGTGCTGGAAGCGGTCTATGTAGCCTATGCGCCCAATATAGGTTGGGCCTGTGATGGTTCTTGTAGCTGGCCAGTCGGAAGTTTTGAGTATGTTACATTTTGGGCATGATAAGTATAGGTTGTATGGGTGCGTGCTTATCTCTTCAAAATGCTCTTGTGGTCTGAAATGGTCAAGGTGCATTTCATCGCCACCAGATTCATCAATAGTGATATCGCAATAGACGCATTTGTTATCGCAGTCTTCTGCTATTTTTGTATAGTTCTGCCTATAATCTGCGTAAAAATCACCGCGGTTGCTGTAGTACTCATTTTCGGCGCGTCTAGTAAGCTTTTTAAAGAACATGGCGTCACTCTTGTTCGAGAGTTTTCAGGCGGGCTTCGATTTCTTCAAGTAGCTTCTCCCTTTTAATTATTTCATCTGCCGGGACGAGGGGCTCATTAGATAGGGCTTGCCTAACACGAAGAAAATCAAGTGTAGAAAATTCTTCGTGTTCCTCAGGGGTTAACTCAACTTCAACAGATTTTCTAAGAAGCTCATCAAAGCGTTCTGCTCTTTTGGACTTAATTTCATTGAAGGAGTTAATGTGGCGCCTCATTAACAGTGTGAGTTGCTCTTTGTAGGCGTCTTGTTCGATCCTGCTCTTGTCGATTATGTATTCAACAGAACCAAAGGGTGGTTCTATTAATCCCATCTCGCTTGTCAGGATATAAAGAGGGAGTTTGTCATCTGCTACTCTAATTGCTTCGACTAGCTGCGATCCTTTGTAATCTGTCCCGACTCCTACATGTAGTTTCTCGTCGATGACTATCGAAACTACGCCTTCATAGCGATCCAGAGTATTAAGCATGCCAGCAATAGTTTCATTTGGCTGAATAGCTAATACTTTATACTCGTCGCCATAGATGTCTTGGAGCGTTCCTGTGTATAAGATTCTCGAAGTTTCTTCGTCGTCGATGAAAATGATTGTTTCACTCATTTTCTTCCACCTCTAGTAGGTACTTTAATTGTGAATTCAGCTCCACCAATATCACTCTGTGCTTTAGCAGTAATGCTGCCATTCATATGATCTTCCACATGCGTTTTAACGATGGCTAGTCCCATTCCTGTACCTATGACATTTCCGCGTATGTCGCGCTTTCCACTATTCATGGGTATAAATATGGTCTCTTCAGATCCAAGGTCAAGGCCGACCCCTGAGTCTTTGTAAGTCAGCGTTATTTCACCATCATCTTCTGTTATGTCAACAGTGATACAGGGGTTGGTTCTGTTTTTGCTAGACTCAATTGCCCATATTGAGTTTGTCATAAAGTTTATCGCAATACTTTCCCAGTCAATCTCGAACGCATAAACTTCGTACGCGGCTCCATCGGAGTTAAGGTTTACATGCGTTTGTATGTTCATTTTATTTAGGGTGGCAGAAAAAATATCGAACACATATTTAAATACATCTGAAATTTTTACTTTTTTCCTGGTTCGCTTGTCAGGTTTGATGTTTTCAATCGCAAACCTGGAGAAGTTGTCAACATATTGGGCACCATCTTTCGCGATTTCTATACATTTAATGGGGTTCTCTAGAAGCCCACTTGCGTCTTCAAGTTTTTGCAGCTGTGATAAGGCTCTAGTTGCACCGTTTAATGCGAGTCCTGAGTGCTGTCGTACTTCATGCCCAAAGCTGATGGTAAGAATTCCGATGGAGGCAAGATTTGATAAGGTATTCTTTTGCTCTTCAAGCTCATTCTTCTCAGTTCGTAATGCTTCAAGATAGCGAAGCTCTGCTTCGCTTTGCTTCTTTCTTAGGATTTCTAGCTCATTTAGTCGTTGTGTAACTATCTGAGCTGGTGAAAGCTGTTTTCTTTTTGTTTTTTTCTTTTTGCCTATTGTTGATACAGTCTTTTTGAGGCTGGCAATTGCGTGCTCTATGTCTTCGTTCGATTTACTTAGTATTTTTGCGAGTTCTTCGGAGAAATCAATTTGGCTATCGCTGCTTGCGTCTTTTTGTACTAAGACTTCAAATGTTTCAATGACTTTTAGAAGGAATAGACGTAGTTGGAAAAAGGCGCTATTTTCAACAATACCTTCTCGGTTAGCTTGGTCATTCAGTATTGCGTTTGTTTCTCTTGATATTAATACTGACCCAATGATTTGGTTTGGGCCAATTCTCCAGCCTGCCTGAGATACTCCGCCTGGGCTAGATGCTTTGCGTAAACCAAGATCTAACCAGTCCCCTTTACCGGAAGGCTCGCCGTATGGGCGAACGCGAAAGTGGTCTCTATATAGGCGTACGCCCTGATTAAGGCGCATGTACTCTCTAAAGTTTCTTACCTTTAGATTAAGTTTTGATAAGTTTTCTGTGTCTTGGACTAAATAGTAAAATTCAAATGAAGCAGGGCCAAATAGTGGTTTATCCCCGGAGTTTTTGAGCCAAGTGCTCCAAGGCGTCGAGTTTTGGATGATGTCGAGGTTTTTTTGATTGTTTGTGTAGCATAGCGAAACCGCGCCATCTGCTGTTACAGAAGCTTTTACTTTCCAGCGTGCTGCATTCAGTATTGTTTCGGAGCTAAGTGATTTTTCTGTGCGTTCGTTGTTTTTGTTTATTGCTAGATTTATCGAAAAATCATTTTCAGAATGAAATGGTGATGTTAGGAGTCTTAGTTCATTTTCTAGGATCTCGAGGAAGGACTCGTCCCAGTGGTCTTTCAGTCCTATTAGGATCATGCGCGTTCCCGAGCTATTTGCGTCGAGAAAAATTTCGCCGTATTTATCTTTTATAGGTAAGTCTACTTCAAAAATTTTGTGCTTTATTTCTGAGAGTGACTTGTTTGTATTCTCAAACTGCTTCCAGTCAACATTAAGCTGGATTGCCTTGTTCATGTCTTTTGTTTTTGTGTAAAGAACAAGTCTTTTGCAGAGTCGGTCGATTCCTAAACGGCCAAGGCCTTTTGCTCCGGTTAAGATTCGTCTCTTAACTTCGGATCGCTCATGTGTCGATTTGTTGTCTGTGCCGATTTTTAACCAATGATCTGAGAGGGTTTCAGCGCTCATTCCGATTCCGTCGTCAGTAATTATCAACGAGGATGTAGAGTGCTCTTTTAAATGAAAAGCGATTGTTACTTTCGCTGCATCGGCATCGTATGAGTTTTTTATTAGCTCGGACATGGCAACAGTTGAGCTTGAGATGCTTTCTCGCCCAAGCTGTAGTGTGACTCGGGCTGAGAACTCGAATGGCTTTTCTGCAATTAAAGTCCGTTTAATCATTGTTCGCTCACCATAATGGAATTTCCTTTATGACGCCGACAGTTAGGTGGCGGCAACGAATTCTGCTGTTTATAAAGTCATTGACTTCGGGTTGCTTTAGTTTTTTAAGTAGATCTTGGCAGTCGTTGATGCTTTCGTTTTTTGGCTTTATAACGATTAAGTGATTTTCAACTGCTACAGGCGTGTTGCCTGCTATTATCGCCCCTGATGCACGAAATTTATTTGTGGGGCTAGATGTTCGGCGCACAACAACAAACGGCGGTAGAATCAACCGTCCTTTAAATTTTCGATGCTCAGTAAAACTTGTTATGGTTTCCCATAATGGCGTGTTGTTTGAATGTGCATATGGCGCAAGTATGCCGTCTATAGGGTCTCTGTAAGCGACCAGAGGTCCAATGCATACATCAAAATAGTCGCTGATGTGTGAAGAGCCTTTCTTCTTTGGGAACCACGATATTTCGTTTTTTGATTCTGTGTTCAAAGAACCACTGATCAAGAAAACGTCAATATTTGTTTTTTGGTTGAAGCGTCCAATGATACGGATGTCGCCTCTTATATTATGTGAGACAAATTTTCTCCAGTTCTCATAGCGACTGCCCGAGCGTAATACATCTGGAAGTATTGCGCTGATTTCGCAGTTTTTAGGGAGGTTTCGAAGGAAGTGATCGAAAACTATTCCGGCTGCATTAACCTTCCCAGGATTCCAGTAATTTTCTGCTGGAGAGTCCCAACTTGAAAAAGGTGGATTCATTAGCGCGTGAGTTAC
This sequence comes from Pseudomonas sp. Marseille-Q8238, assembly GCF_965111915.1. NCBI lineage: Bacteria > Pseudomonadati > Pseudomonadota > Gammaproteobacteria > Pseudomonadales > Pseudomonadaceae > Pseudomonas > Pseudomonas sp. Marseille-Q8238. Next base: position 566,303 of record NZ_CBCOPI010000001.1, read on the forward strand.
ATCGGTCAAGTCTTCCTGCTGGATAGACATGGCGTCAGCCGTCTTAATTTCTGGGAAGTATAAGAATGCCTCATTTAACGTGCAGTCTTTAATTGCTCCCCTGCTTAACGCCTCTAATATAATGCGTAGTTTCGTCGCCTCCACAAAAGAGTCGTGAATGTCATATCCCCTCAGTACTTTCCCCCAGATATTTAGGGTCTTAGAAAGGCAGGGTTTTATTTCCAAATGCCTAGAGCTTTCTATTAAAAGGTTTCCAGTTCCGCAAGTCGGATCAAGTACAACTGAGTTGTCCGTGATCGGGTTTTTGAAACTATCAACTGCTTGAGTTGTTAATGCTTGGCCAGTAAAGAAGCTGCCTATAGCTCGCATTTCTTCAATGGATAGAACGTCTCGTAGCACAGTGTCTGCGTTATCTAGGTCGATAAGCTCATTGATTTTATTATGGTCAATAGAGTCAATTATAGACTCGTAGAATCTAACTAGGACATTGTTGTGCGGCTTGAATTGGTTCATGTCAACTGCTTCTGGAAAGGCGTAGTAGGGCTGTCCGCTTAGGGCGATCCAAGGTTTTGGCTGCATAGCTTTTGGCTCTAATTATCATGTTGCCAATCCTTTCTTACCTCTATGGAGTGCGCTGCTGACGAGTCACTATTTATCTGACAGTTGACATGGTAACGAGTGCTGCGTCCTCCTCCTGGCAGGCGATATAAACAGCCTTTATCGAGTAAGTCACTCAGGTGTCGTGTTGCTGTGGCTTTTGAAACTTTAGCCACGGTCTGGTATTGGGCGGCACTTATACCTTCTTCAAACCCGCGTTCACCGCCATCGAGTAGGCGGTTAAGCACTTTGATTTGTTCGGCAGACAGGATCTGGCTGCGGTGCGTCTGCCAGAATCGCGCCTTGGCTAGCACTCTGCCGATGCGGGCTAGGGCTTGCTCCAGGCTCTTGAGCAGTGTGCCGAGAAACCACTGCAACCAAGCGGTGATATCCAGTGTGCCCTTTTGGCCGGCTTCGAGGATGCGGTAATAGCCGGCGCGGTCGTTGAGGATACTCGCCGACATGGCGTAAAAACGGATAGCCTGCTGCTCGCCTTGGGCCAGTGCCATGTCGGTAATGGTACGGGTAAGGCGGCCGTTACCGTCATCAAAAGGGTGCAGTGTGACGAACCAGAAATGGGCAATGCCGGCCCGTAACAACGGATCGAGACCGGCATCGCTGCGGCTGCTCTCGAACCAGGTGAGGAAATTTGCCAGCTGTTCTTCCAGCACCTGGCGCGGTGGGGCCTCAAAATGCACGGTAGGGCGATCGAGCCGGCCAGAAACAACCTGCATAGGCTCTTCGCCTCGTAGCATGCCAATCCGTAATCGGCGAGCCAGCAGGTTATCGTCACTAGGGAACAGCCAGCGGTGCCAGCGATATAGCCTCTGTTGGTCAAGCGGCTGTTGGTGTGCGCTGGTGGCATCGAGTAACAATTCCGCCAGGCCTTCGGAGCGTGCGCTGACTCGGCCTTCTTCGCTGATTCCCAAACGCCTTGCTAGGGAGGAGCGTACCGAGCCGACATTCAGTTGCTCGCCCTCGATAGCTGATGAAGTGACGATGTTCTGTAGCAGGGAATCCAAGCTGCTCTGTGCCTCGGTGTCGCTACCGATAGCGCCGAGCATACCGAGCAAGCGCCCCTGGGCCTGAGTGCAGGCGCGCAGCAGCGGGGCAAGCGGTTCGGCTTGCCAGGTGAAGTTTGGCCAGTCAGGCTGCTGCCAGATCCAGAGGGGGGCATTCATGGGCTTGCTCATTTGTGAGCCGATTAGCGAGTCTATTCGGCTCATTGTGTGAGCTGATAATGCCGGCTATTCGGCTCATTGTCTAATCCTCAAGCCAGGTTGTTTGGCTTGATGAGCGTGCCTGGTCAGGGTTGTTGATCCAGCTCTTGCAGGCGTATCAGTACTTCTTCCCGAGATTGAGGGAAGAAAATCCAGCACCTGTACTTAGGGTTGTATTCGCCGCCCAGCTCATTTCGCCAAGATTTAAGCAGCTCAGTGATCTGTGGATTAAATGACCAGGAGCGCACGGCAACTGAGCCTGTAGGCAGTACCCGGGCGGATAACCACATCCCCATGATCGTATAGCGGTACTCGATACATTTGGCTTGGGTTTCAGCTGCCGGGGGCTTGGCTGCAATGAACTGCAAATCAATTGCCGGTTGCGCAGGTATTGGCAGCGGTTCGGGATAGATCCAGGATTTGTTGCGTGTCTGCTCCAGGATATGGGCCTTCACCTCTTCCGAGGGAATGGGCTGCTTGTTGAACAGTAATTCGCTGAGGTCAATTTCGACGGTGTTAATGCCGGCGCTTTTGATCCGCTCCAGTTTTTCCACGCCAATGAACGAGGTGACCGCGACCTCGATGAATAGCTGGCTGCCATCTCTCAGGTGGGCGACCAGGTCTGGCTGGAATCCTTGTTGTGGGACTTCCTCATCCACCCTTTCGAAATCCCACCAGCTGGTTTTGTCTTCGCTCGTCGGCCAAGTGCCAGGCATTGGGGGCAGTTGCAGGCCGAGCTGATTGCGGATGACTTCTTTGGCGTACAGGTGCAGTAGGCTTTCGCGCTGAATTAAGCAGCTTTCCTTGTTCGAGTGGTGGGAGAAGTGATGCTCACGGATCAGGCCTTTGCGAGCGACTACCGGCTCACCGCAGGATGCGCAGGTGCAATTGCACGCAAGCCCACGCATGGCGTTTTCAATGGTAATTAGTTGGCCGTTTGGATCGAGTGCAACGAACATGCTCATGGGTTAAGCCTCTGGTGTTAAGACGGCTTCAAGAGTCATGATTCGAGCAGGTGAAAACCTCCCCAGAACCCTACATAAAGGGTTCGGGAGGGTTCATGGAGATGCTTAGGGCCCTTTATTTGCGGGGCTTCGGGAGGGTTTGTGCTGGAAGTAATGCGTTGTCTGGATGAAGAGCTGCGGCAGTCGCCTGCACCAGATGTAAAGGCCTACAAGGTGATCCGAGTTTTGCTGGATGCCAGCATTAACGCCCTGGTAAAGGGCAACCAGGACCCTCAGACGTTTGACCGTGCGACCTTGTTGGAAATATGCGACCCGAAGGCAAAGTCAGTTGGGCGCGACCCTTCACGTTGGCTATCAACCTCTACGCTGGAAACATTCCTAGACGCCAGGATGAACTCGATTCGGCGGCGTGCGGAGCAAATGGGCTTGAAGCATTTGCCGGTGATCGCAAGCAGTGAAGCTAAGGGTGGAGCAGGTAATCAGCGGATCTACTGGCTCGCAACTCGGCCGGTGGAAACCAGTGATCTCGGCCCGCTGGCAGGGGAGGCGCTTCGGCAAATCATCTACACCAGGACGGAAAATGGCGACGTTAAGCCAGCATTCTTTTTACGGCTGATTTTTCGCAAAGGGGTACTGGAGAACCGTAGTTGGCGGGGGGTGATGATGTTTATCACTGTGCTGCTTGGTATGGGACTCCTGCTACTTTGGGTTTTGGCATCGATATGGAGCCTTTCCTCGATTGAACAGGCACTTACGCTACGTCAATTATTGAGCAGCGGACTGGTTGTCTTTCTAGCCTGGATTACTTGGCGTGCTGTGCATCAGCCCTGGGTTGAGCTTGTGGACAACCGAGTCGTAAAGGCACCGGCTCCGTCGTTGGCGCTCAAGGAGGATTCTGCCGAACTTGAAATGTACCGTGACGATGCAAAGAGACCTTGGACACGGTTCGTGCGCTTCTCAAGTGAATGCCCATTCTGTGGTGGACGGATTTTGCTGGCAGAAGGTAAGCCAGATCACCAGATGCCTCTTGTTGGCCGATGCGGGGAAAGTCCGCATGCGCACGTGTTCAGTTTTGACCGGGCCAGATTGTCGGGGGTATATATCGGCCCAAGGCTTCAGGGTTAGATTTTCGCGTCCGCGAAAATGACGTGGTGACTTGGCGGCTATATTTTTTCGCGTCCGCGAAAATCACAGGCGTATGAGGCTCATGTTTTGAGCTGAGACCACCCCTGCTGGTTCAGATTGCCCCTTCCAACCGCAGGTCTTCCAGCATTTGCTTATAAAGCTCGTCGATATGCTGTGAAAACTCATCTGGGCTCATGCGGGCAAGGCCAGAAAGGTAGTCTTCACCCTCGGGAATAACTGTCTCAGCGGGCGATGCGGTACTCACATGAGCGGCCATGTGGCGAAGCTCTGCAATATTGCGCTGCTCGGTGGTGGCACACGGTAGGGACTCCAAGGCGGCAGCAATGGCGAGCAATCTTACCTGGTATCTCTGCATGGCTTGATCCGGTGTTTCACCTGGCCCGACGATGAATGACATCAGTTCATTCTCTTCGTTGACGGCAAACCAGAGCGTTCGGTTCAAATCGTCCATGTCTGCAAACAGGTCTCGGTACTCGGCCAGCAGCCGACTAAAGAGGCGGCTTTTCTCTTCCTGTGTCATTGCGTGCCCTCAGTGGCTATTGGTGCAAGGTGGCTGCAAGCCTTTCCTGAACTGATTGTAGTTTTTCGCGTCCGCGAAAAACGATGCCGCCTGGAAATTTTCGCGTCCGCGAAAATTGGGCGTTCGGCGCATTCTTCTATGAGCGCTCTCAAAGCCACTTTCGGTTATGTAGTGATAAATATTGGGCTGAGTTCCCAGGATATCTAGCGGCATTCCAAAGCGCCTCAAGAACATTGTTTGAGGTTTCCTCGGCGTGTTTGTAGCACAAATGCCGCTCGGCGACCTATCCTGCACTAGTAAATTAATTAACTACAACACTCCGCTTTCTTCTTCTGTAAGTGAGCATGCTGAATACTCAAAGTGAGCATCTTGGATGCTGTCCGTAATCGTTTGGTGAGCGGCTGGGAATTGAGTTGGTAGCATTTCGGATACATTTCGAGAGCAAAAGCGCACTATTCGTAATTATTTATATGTGAGTTAGAGTTGTCTGGTGGGCAGCTGAGTATTTAACTGTTCGTGGTTTTTGCTTGTGCGCAATGTTGTTTCTGGACTGGAGGTGAGTTATGGCTAGTTACACAAAATTACTGTCGAAGTTTTTCGGGGGCTGGCTGGTGGTTGCCGCCTTAGTTAATCATCAGACAGCCAATGCAGGGATTCCGGTAATAGATGGCGTGTCCAATGGAATGCGCGTTGCGGAGTTTGCGCAAACCGTCGTGCAGTGGGGAAAGGAAATTGCAGAAATGCAGGCTCAATATGAACAGCTAGTTCAGCAGTACCAGCAGATGCAGGACACGCATAACAGCATGAATGGCAGTCGGGGTATGGGGAGTTTGGCAAGAAGCGACTACGGGTATCTAGCTGGTGACTGGCAGTCGGTAATGGAAGAGGCAGATTACAGCGCAGTGCTTGAGGCGGCGCAAATTTTTGGGGCGGAGCAAACTGGGTTATCGATGGATGGTGACTCTATGCGTGTGTATCAGGATTCACAGCGCCAGAACGCTTTGAGTCTGTCGATGAGTGAGCAAGGGTACAACCAGGTCAGCGCCAGGTTTGAGTCGTTGAATGACCTATTGGACAGAGTAAATGGTGCGGCGGAGCTAAAGGATATTCAGGATTTGCAAGCCAGAATACAGGGCGAGCAAATGCTACTGCAGAACGAACAGAACAAAATTGCTCTACTGGCGCAGTTGCAGGCTAGCCAGCGCGAGGTACTGGATCAGCAATTTAGAGAAGTTGCGATTAAAGCTGGTGGGTTTATTAAGCGTGAGGGCTGGTAAGTATGAAAATAATTGTGCTTTTAGCGGTGGTGTCTCTGTCGCTCATAGGTTGTAAAGAGGGAGCTCCGTACGTTGATAATCCGTCCAAAATTGTTTTGAATGGAAAGACATACACCCAGCAAGAATATTTAGAGGAATTTTGTACAAAAGCGCCTAGTGACCCTGAATGTTTAAAAGTATCAGCGGCTATGGGCAGAGAATCTGCTGAATTCGTCAAGCGTAAGGGGTGGTAGTGAAATGGATGATGCTGAGTTTGGCTTTTTTAATCGAATATTCTCTGAGCTAGATACTGCTCTGGGGGTTTATGTCAGTGACGTTGTGGTTGGGGTGATAGATTCGATTGGGTCAGTGACTGCGCAGTTGTTGGTGCTCTACTTCATTATTCATGGACTTATGATGATGCGAGGTATGATTGAAGAGCCGGTTACAGACTTTGCATGGCGAGTGGTGCGGCTTTCAATTATCACTGGATTGGCTCTAAACGTAGGCTATTACAATGCTGCGGTAGTCGATTTTATTTGGCGCTTTCCCGAGGCGCTTGCAGCGATTGTCGTTCAAGGGGCTGCTGGTTCGGGATCTGCGTCATATCTCGATGGCCTAATGTCGCAGATGTATTCGCTAGGTGCTGCGTTCTGGGCCAAAGGTACTGCTTCGACTATTCCACATATCGGATTGATCCTTTGTGCTATTGCTGTTTGGGTTGTTGGCTTAGCTCTGACGGCTTACGCGGCATTTCTCTTGTGTCTGTCTAAATTTATGTTGGCCATTCTGCTTGCCATAGGGCCGATATTTATAATTTTGCTAATGTTCGATTCAACAAAGCGATTTTTTGAGAGCTGGCTGGGGCAGGCGTTAAATTATGGTTTTGTAGTTGTGCTTGCAGGTGCGTGTATAAAGCTGGTTATGGCTGTGCTGGAAATGTATCTTCTGGAAGGCGGAGCGGCAATAAAGCTTGATCCGCAAGTAAGTGATATTGTACCGGCAGCAGCTATTTGTGTTATCGGATCGCTCCTGCTTGCACAGGTTAACTCTGTCGCGTCTGCTTTAGGTGGCGGTGTCGCAATTAGTACTTTAGGTGCAGCTGGCGCAGTTTACAGCAAGGCTAAGGGCGGGGTGGTTGGTGCAAAAGATATTGCATCAGGGAAAACTCTGTCTGATATGCGCGCCGCTCGGCGTCAAAAGGAAAGTAATGCAAGGTGGGCAAGCCAAAATCCAGGTAAAACTGCAAGGGCTGCAGGTATTCCTATGGCGGCATATAGGCAGTTAACTGCATCGCGTTTTAATAGAATGTCACGGAGCTAGGTGGGAGTATGGTCTTGTCTGCATTTTTCGTCGCCTTGGCGGCAACATTCTTAGTGGCTGCTCTGGCGCATAAAAGCATCAGTTTTTTTCGTGCCGCACTGGGCGCTGAAAGAATAGCTGTACAGACAGCGAATTGTTTTCTGCTGAGTATTTGCTTGCTTGTAACGTGGATAGCCGTCTTGCAGGCTTGTGTTGACGTCGTCAAGGGAGGGGCGTTAAGCGAACTGCTGAGTGTTTTTGCATTCTATGTTGCGTTGGCATTTCTCTTGTTTAACAAGCTTCGATGCCCCAATGAGACTAGGTCGATCTAGCTACGAGTTGGGCCGCTTGTGAATTACATGAAAGCTCTCATTTTCGAGGGCTTTTTTGTTGCACCCGCCAAAGATCATAAGCAGCTTGCTAGGCTATCCAGTGGTCGGCTTTGCCCAGGCCCGATAATTCGAGCTGTGCAGCGAGTTCGTTGCTTACTGGTGCTTGGCACAGCATGACAGCTGCAAGTGATCTGGGAGGGCAGCCTATGCGTTTAGCCAGGCTTGCCGCTGTTAGCCCTAGTGCTGGAAGCATGTCTTCCCGTAAGGATTCGCCGAGGTGTGGCGGGTTGTGCATGGGCATATGAACTCCGCCATAGATTGTGCGCATCGCGGCGTACGTAAGGTGAGCAGCCATGCGTCCCCGGAGCTATTCATTGGGTAAGGCCGCGACCAAGTCCAACCTTTAAGCCTTTCAAGTGTGCCATCGCTACTTCTTTAGCTGCCATAGGTCTGGCTGGCACAGCTACCTGATCACGCTTTTGGCGGTCTCTGGCAGGCTGTTTATGGGTCGGAGAAAACTGGCCTTTCTCATAGCGTTTCAGCAGTCCAAAAAACCATCGGATGGGTGTCGTACGGATGACTCCTCCTTGTGACAATGCACCTGCCAACTCGTCCAGTAGTGCTTGGGCGTCCTCAATTGGTATTGCCGCTAGAGCCTTGTCTACTGCCGGCATATCTCTGGCTGGTATCCCTACGGGGTACTCCAGGTTAGCGTGAGCGGGTGATTGCAGGCCTTCAAACGGTTTTGTAGTAGTAGTTCTTTTTTCTCTTAGTACTTGTTCTGTATCTGTATTTAGTAGCGTCGGGTCTTCCGAAAACGGAGGCACCGTATTCGGGTTTTCCGTTTCTGGTTCCACCGCGTACGGAAAACCCGAACGTGGTGGTGTAGTTGCTGAGAGGGTAGGGGTATCGGAGACCTCCCACAGCGTGCTGCTGAATCGGCCGTGTGTACCTCGTTCTCGCGTGATGAGCAGATAGCCAGCGTTCTCTAGTTCTTTTGCTCGGGCTCTGGTCGCGTCGCGGCCACAAGACTTCTGCTTAGCAAGATGGCAAAGGCGCAGTCTGAAATCATCTGGTAGCGAGAGTATGTAAACCAGAAGGCCAAGGGCTCCCCATGAGATACGGCTATCGCGTATCAAATCATTAGGCAGCGTAGTGAAGTCTCTTCTGACTTTGCGCTTGATAATAACAGTGTCAGACATGCACTTAGGCCCTGATGCCGCTTGCTGCGGTAGAGAGCTCTAAAGCGTCTTGAACTTGTAGTGTCCGAAAGTAAACCCGACGGCCTATACGAACCATTGTCGGTTTTAGTTTTCGAGATAGGTCAGTGTCCGAGTACAGCGAGACGCGCAGGCCGTCCGCAGATCGGTTGAGCAGTTCAGCAATGTTTGCAAGGCTCATTAAAGGGCCGAAGCGTGAGAGAAGATATTCTTCCGTAGACATTAGCGCACCTTCAGTAGTTGGGCGTAGGTGGCCGTATTTTTATCTTTTACAGGTATATGTCAAATCGCAGATTGGATGTTTTGTTTGATGTTTTTAGTTTGATTGGTTGATGTTGTTAAGTTTGATTTATCAATGTTGTATATATTGATGTTTGTGTGATTTATTTTTTCTTTGCGGGTCATGTGCTTATCCTCTGGCGGGGCTTAAGCATGGATTTATTTTGAGATTTTTTTAAAAAACTGACTGACAGCTGGTAGTCCTGGATGAGCATGGCTTTTTAGTAGAGGTGCGATTCAGTTAGGTGGACGTGTCCGCCTAGCTGGAGCGTGCCAAGTCTGCGTGCAGAGGGGGCTAAGGCTCGCGAACCAGCCTGTCCAGCTTGCTTACAAGATCCTCCGCACGGAGGTGCGTGTAGCGCTTGAGCATCTGCATCGACTTGTGGCCGCTGATGGCGGACACCTCCTGGTCGGATAGGCCACCCTCGACCAATCGGCTTACGGCTTCATGACGAAGATCGTGGAAGCGCAGGTCGGGCATGCCGAGTTTGGTTTTCAGTAACCCCCAGGTCTTGGTGAAGGCGTAGGGGCCGCGCTTGCCGGTTTTGCCCGGCTCGCCAAAGAACACCAGGTCACAGTCAATCGGGCGTATCGGGTTGTTCAGAGCTGTCTGAAAGGTCTCTGTGGCCCATTTGCTGAGTGGGACGGTGCGCGCGCTGTCGTTCTTGGTGTCTGAGAGGCGCACCACGCGCTTTTTCATATCGACCTGATGCCTACGCAGGGATGTGATCTCGGATGAGCGCATGCCTGTTTCCAGGGCGATGCGGACGATCCAGCCAAGCATGGGGTTGCTGTGATTGTTCACGGCGGTCAGCAGGCGGCGTTCTTCTTCTGCAGACAAGCGTCGGTCGCGGCCTTCGCCGGGGCTTGGTTTGCGGATATTCAGCACCGGGTTGAAGCTAAGGCCCAGGCCCCATTCCTGGATGGCCACGGTAAACAGGTGGCTGAGCAAGGCCAGCTCCAGACGCACGGTGTTGTTGCTGGTGGGCTTGCCGCGATTGGTGATCGAGGCCAGGCGCGTATCACGGTAGCTGGCGATGATCTCGGCCGAGAGGGCGGCCATGGAGTATTTGCCCAGGTGGCTGATCAGCTGTTGGGCTTTGGTGGCTTCGGCGCGCTGGGTGGTTGGCTTCTTGGTCGGGCTGATTTCGCTGAGGTAGCGTTTCAGGGCCATTTCCAAGGTCATGCGTTCGGAGCCTCTGCGCTGGATGTACACGCCCCTGACCATTTCGTCTTCGGTGCGGCGCGCCCAGTCTTCGGCATCGCGCTTGGTGCGGAAGGTTTTGGTGTTGGTTGGCCAGCCTGTTTTGCGTACCAAAGCCTTCCAGGTGCCGGCTTCCGTTTTGACGATGGTGGCCATCTTTCCTTGCTCCAAAGGCGTGCCGCTGTACCGACACTGTACCGGCACTGTACCGAATTTGTACCTTTGGACTATAGGACTGGTCTAGCTGTTTTTGTATCGGACATGAAAAAGCCGCGCGGTGCGCGGCTTTAAAGGTGGTGGGCCCACACGGACTCGAACCGTGGACCAAAGGATTATGAGTCCTCTGCTCTAACCAACTGAGCTATAGGCCCTCAGAGGCGGGCGGATTATACCGGCGCCTCTTCGCTGCTGCCAATCGGAAGCGGTGTGAGGAAGTGGTTGGCGAATGCGTGGGCGGAGAGGGGGCGGCTGATTTTGTAGCCCTGGATTTGTGCGCAGCCTTCGCGGGTGAGGAAGGTTTCCTGGGCGCTGGTCTCCACGCCTTCGGCGATCACGGTCAGTTGCAGGCTGCGGCCCAGGGCGATGATGGCGCGGGTGATGGCGGCGTCGTTGGTGTCTTCGGGCAGGCCGCGGATGAAGGATTTGTCGATCTTGAGGATGTCCAGAGGCAGGCGCTTGAGGTAACTGAGTGAGGAGTAGCCGGTGCCGAAGTCGTCCATGGCCAGTTGCAGGCCGAGGTTCTTGAGCGCGTGGAGAATGCCCAGGGCTTCTTCGGCCTGGTTCATGATGAAGCTCTCGGTTATTTCCAGTTGCAGGCAGCTGGCGTCGAGTCCGAAGTCGGCCAGGGTGGCGGCGATGCGCTCGGCCAGTTGCGGTTGACGCAACTGGTTGCCGGAGAGGTTGACCGAGAGTGGTCCGAACGGCGCGTGCTGGTCTTGCCACTCGCGCATCTGCCGGCAGGACTCCTGCAGCACCCAGTCACCGAGGCTGAGGATCATGCCGTTGTCTTCGGCCAGGGGAATGAAACGGTCGGGCGGGATATCACCGAAGGTCGGGTGGTGCCAGCGCAGCAGCGCTTCGGCGCCGATCAGTACGCGGTTGGTCAGGCACAGCTTGGGTTGGTAGTGCAGGCTCAGTTCGCCGCGGCTGATGGCGCGGCGTAGTTCATGTTCCAGGGTCATGCGCTCGGTGGCCTGGAAGGTCAGGCTGCGGGTGTAGAACTCGACCCGGTTGCGCCCTTTGGCCTTGGAGCTGTACATGGCCGCGTCGGCGTTCTTCACCAGGGTGGCGACATCGTGGCCGTCGTCGGGGAACAGGCTGATACCGATGCTGGCCGTGATGAAAAACTCGTGCTGGTCGGCCTGGAACGGCGCGTTGAAGCAGCCCAGCAGCTTGGTGGCGACGTGTTTGACCTGCTGGGCATCGGGCAGGCCGGGAAGCAGCACGATGAATTCGTCTCCGCCCAGGCGCGCGACGGTGTCGCCATCGCGCAGTTGTTCGCGCAGGCGCTGGGCAATGCTCTTCAGCAGCAGGTCGCCGACCGGGTGGCCGAGGCTGTCGTTGATGTGCTTGAAGCGGTCGAGGTCGAGGAACAGCACGGCACCGCTGCGGTTGTCATTGCGTGCGTCGGTGAGGGTGGCGTTGAGCCGGCTCTCGAAGAGGATGCGGTTGGGCAGGCCGGTCAGTGGGTCATGATGGGCCTGGTAGTCGAGGCGCGCCTGGGCGTGCTTGAGGGTGCTGATATCGGCGAAGACCCCGACGAAATGGGTGATCCCGTCGCCCTGGTCGCGCACGGCGCTGATGGTCAGCCATTCGGGGAAAAGTTCGCCATTCTTGCGTCGGTTCCAGATCTCGCCTTGCCAGTGGCCATCGTTATGCAGTTGTTGCCACATGGTGCTGTAAAAGGCGCTGTCATGTTCACCGGAGGCAAGCAGGCGGGGCGATTGGCCCAGGGCTTCGCTTTCGCTGTAGCCGGTGATTTCGCTGAAGGCGCGGTTGACCGCGGTGATGCGTTGGTTGAGGTCGGTGATCATCACGCCTTCGGCGGTGCTCTCGAAGACGGTCGCGGCCAGTTGCAGGCGTTCCTGCATGTGCTGGCGCTCGGTGATGTCGCGGGCGATGGTCAGCATGCAGGCGTCGTCGTTGATCTGCAGCGTCTGCGCGGACAGCTCGCACAGGCGCGGCGGGCCGTCCTTGCGATTGACCCAGGCGCGGAAGTCATGGGCGGAGCCGTGCTGGCGGACCTGTTCGATCATGCGCTGGCGATCATCCGGGTTGGTCCACAGGCCGATGCTCAGGGAGGTCTGGCCGACCGTGCTTTGCAGCGAATAGCCGGTAATGCGCGAGAAGCCTTCGTTGGCGTCGATCAGCAGGCCGTCACGCAGGCGGGTGATGAGCAGTCCATCGGGTGAGGCATGGAAGGCCTTGGCGAATTTCTGTTCGGAGAGGCGCTGGGCGTGCTCGGCCTGTTTGGTCTGGCTGATATCGATCATCAGGCCGCGCAGGATCTGTTTGTCGCCATGTTGGATGAGGGTCACGATGTCGCGAATCCACAGCACGCGCCCATCGGCGGTGAGCATGCGGTAGTCGAGGCTGTGATCGCGCCCGGCCTGGCTTTCACTGATGCAATAGTTGAGTGCCATGTTGGCATCGTCCGGGTGCAGGGAACGCTGCCAGAAGCCCGGCTCCAGCCAGGCCTCGAGCGGGTAGCCGGCCAGGCGTTCGGCGTGCGGCGACACGTAGGTGAAGCGGTAGTCCTCCAGGCTCATTTCCCAGGCGATGGCGTTCAGGCTTTCCACCAGGCCACGGTAGTGCTGCTCGCTTTCGCGCAGTTGTTCTTCGAGGGCGCGGCGTCCTTGGGCTTCCTGGCTCAGGCGGAAGTTGGTGCGCAGGACGATGGCCAGGATCAGCAAGATGACGAGCAGGGCGGGCAGGCCGAAGGTGAGGATTTCCCGCCACAGCCTCGGGTCATCGTTAAGGCCGCCAACCCAGGGCTCTTGCAGGGCCGCTATTTCGTCTGGGGTGAGGTCGGCGAAGAGCTTGTCGAGGATGCCGATCAGCACCGCCTGGCTCTTGGGCGCGGCCATTGCCAGTTGATAGCGGTAAGGCGTTTCCCCGCTGATATACAGGCCGTCCAGCTTGAACTGGCGCAGGCTCCAGACGCTGGAGGCGAGGTCGCCCACCATGGCATCGGCCTGCCCGGTAGCCACGGCCTGCAGGGCGGCACTGATGCTGGGCAGTGGTAGCAGGCTGAGATCGGGGTGGTGGCTGCGTAGCAGTTCGTGGGGCGCGTAGTCTTCCACCACGGCGACTTTCAGCCCATATAGGTCGTCCAGGTTGCGCGGTTGTGGTCCGCCAGTGTGCGACAGGATGACGATGGGGAAGTCGAGATAAGGGCGGGTGAAGGCCAGTGTCTCTTGCCGTTGTGGCGTGGCCATGACGCCGGGAAGCAGATCGAGCTGGCCGGTCTTGGCCTGTTCCAGCACGTGGCCCCAATCCTCGGCGGCATTATGTTGCAGGTGGACGTGCAGGCGCTTCTCGATCAGCGCCACATAATCTGCGGCCAGGCCCTGATGACGACCTTGCTCATCCAGAAATTCGAAGGGTGGCCAGGTGGCATCCACGCCAAGCCGAATAGTTGGGTGTTGCTTCAGCCAGGCCTGTTCTTCCGGGGTGAGTTCGAGCGCCGCCGCCGAGGTTGCCCAGCAGGCCAGACAGGAGAGCAGAAGGGCCAGCAAACGCACCATGGGGGCGGGTTTCCGGGGCGGAGGACAAATTGCAGTGTAGCGCTCGTGGCGGTGCCAGATAAACAAAACCCCCGGTTTTGGCCGGGGGTTTCTGTTTACTCGTCGAGGAAGGAGCGCAGGTGCTCGCTTCTCGTCGGGTGGCGCAGCTTGCGCAGCGCCTTGGCTTCGATCTGACGAATCCGCTCGCGCGTTACATCGAACTGTTTGCCGACTTCCTCGAGGGTGTGGTCGGTATTCATGTCGATGCCGAAGCGCATGCGCAGGACCTTGGCTTCACGGGCAGTGAGGCCGGAGAGTACTTCGCGAGTCGCTTCCTTGAGGCTTTCCACCGTGGCTACATCGATCGGGGACTGCATGGTGCTGTCCTCGATGAAGTCGCCCAGGTGCGAGTCTTCGTCGTCGCCGATCGGGGTTTCCATGGAGATCGGCTCTTTGGCGATCTTCAGTACCTTGCGGATCTTGTCCTCGGGCATTTCCATGCGCTCGCCGAGCTCTTCCGGGGTCGGTTCGCGGCCCATCTCCTGCAGCATCTGGCGGGAGATACGGTTGAGCTTGTTGATCGTCTCGATCATGTGCACCGGGATACGGATGGTCCGCGCCTGGTCGGCAATGGAACGAGTGATCGCCTGGCGAATCCACCAGGTGGCGTAGGTCGAGAACTTGTAGCCGCGACGGTATTCGAACTTGTCCACCGCCTTCATCAGGCCGATGTTGCCTTCCTGGATCAGGTCGAGGAACTGCAGGCCGCGGTTGGTGTACTTCTTGGCGATCGAGATCACCAGGCGCAAGTTCGCTTCAACCATCTCTTTCTTCGCGCGACGGGCCTTGGCCTCGCCGATCGACATGCGACGGTTGATGTCCTTGATTTCGGCAATGGTCAGGCTGGTGTCGGCTTCCAGGGCGGCAAGCTTCTGCTGGCAACGCTGGATGTCCGGCAGCAGGCCGCCAATGGCTTCGGCGTACTTGGCCTTGCCTTTGGCCAGGCCGGCGGCCCAGCTCTCGTCGACTTCGTTGCCGGGGAACAGCTTGAGGAAGTCGGCGCGCGGCATACGGGCATCACGCACACACAGTTGCATGATGGCGCGTTCCTGGGCGCGGACTTGCTCCAGCGAGCCGCGAACGCGCTCGACCAGGGCTTCGAACTGCTTCGGAATCAGCTTGATCGGCATGAACAGCTCAGCCAGGGCGAGCAGTTCGGCGATGGCCTGTTTGCTGCTGCGGCCATGCTTCTTCAGCGCCTTGCGGGCTTTTTCCAGCTGTTCGGAGACCGCGGTGAAGCGGCGCAGAGCCTCTTCCGGGTCCGGACCGCCGTCGCCTTCTTCTTCCTCTTCGCTGTCGTCGCTTTCTTCCTCGTCCTCGGCGGCTTCGGCAGCCGGGGTCGCGGTTTTCAGGTCGACAGGTACTTCTTCGGCCGGCACGCTGCCGTCATCGGGGTCGATGTAGCCGCTGAGGACGTCGGACAGGCGACCACCTTCGGTGGTGACGCGCTGGTATTCGGCGAGGATGCTGTCGACGGTGCCCGGGAAGTGGGCAATAGCGCCCATGACTTCACGAATACCTTCTTCGATGCGCTTGGCGATTTCGATTTCGCCTTCACGGGTCAGCAGTTCGACGGTACCCATTTCACGCATGTACATGCGCACCGGGTCCGTGGTGCGGCCGATGTCGGTCTCCACTGCGGCCAACGCGGCGGCAGCTTCTTCAGCTGCGGCCTCGTCGGTGTCGGCTTCTGCCAACAGCAGGGCGTCCGCATCCGGAGCACTCTCGAATACGTTGATCCCCATGTCGTTGATCATGCGGATGATGTCTTCTACCTGCTCCGGATCTGAAATATCCTCGGGCAGGTGGTCATTGACCTCCGCGTAAGTCAGGTATCCCTGCTCACGACCACGGGCGATCAACTCTTTCAAACGAGATTGCTGTTGCGCTTTTCCGGACATAACACCCTATCCACTGAAGGTCTTGGCGGGCTAAAAACAAGCCGAGGATTATACCCGGTTCGGTGCCTCAAGCGCCAGTTGAGGTAGGCGAAACGGGTGAGATGGTGCGGTTGAGCAGGCTGCGCAGCTGCTCTTTTTCCTCTGGACTCAGTTCACTTTGACGTGCTTTGCGCAACAGTTGTTCCAGGCTGCGCTCGCGTTGGCGGGCGACAAGGCTAGTTATAGTGTCGAAAAACTGTTGTTCAAGGTTATCGGCCGAAATCAGCCATTCCTTTTCTGCCAGTGCCTTGAGCAAGCGGCCCTGTTCGGTGCCGTGCCAGCGGGCGATCAGTTGCAGGGAGCGCAGGCCGGGCGCCTTTTGCAGGGCGCCGAGCAAGGCGACGAGCAGTTGGGCATAGGTGTCGTCTTCTGCAGCGAAATGGCTGACATCTTCGACTTTCTGCGCCAGTGACGGGTGGTGCAGCAGGGTGCGCAGTGCGGTGAGTGTGGGGGATTCGACGCTGACGGCCTTGCGCGGTGCGCGTGGTGCGTCGTCGCGGCCACCCTTTTTCCAGTTCTTGTCCTTGTTCCAGCCTTTACTGTCGCCTTTCTTCCAGTTTTTCTGCGGTTGGCTCTCGGGCTCTGGCGGCTCGATATGGTTGGCGTAGTCGGCAATATCGCCATAATCCGGCTGGGCGTCGTAGTAGTGATCCGCGGCGTGCAGGGGTTCGCTGCTGCTCTCGGTGCTGGGTGTGCTGCGCGCCATCTGCGCCAGTGTGTCGCCGTTCAGGCCGGTGATTTCGCCAAGGCGCTGGCGCATCAGGGTGCGCAGGTTGTTGCCGGGGATCTTGTCGATCAGTGGTGCAGCCAGCATGGCCAGGTGTGCCTTGCCTTCCAGTGAGCGCGGGTCTGCTTCTTCGCTGAGCTGCTGGAAGAAATAGTCGGCCAGTGGTTGGGCGTGCTGGTTGAGGCGGGCGCGGAAGGCGTCGGTGCCTTCGGCGCGAACCAGGCTGTCCGGGTCTTCGCCGTCCGGCAGGAACAGAAAGCGCGCGCGGCGGCCGTCCTGCAGATTGGGCAGGGTCGATTCCAGGGCGCGCCAGGCGGCCTTGCGTCCGGCGCTGTCGCCGTCGAAGCAGAACAGCACGCTGGGGACGAGGCGGAAGATGCGCTTGAGGTGCTCTTCGCTGGTCGCGGTGCCGAGGGTGGCGACGGCGTTGCGCAGGCCTTGCTGGGCCAGGGCGATGACGTCCATGTAGCCTTCCACGACCATGATCTCGTCGAGGTCACGGTTGCTCTTGCGCGCTTCGTACAGGCCGTACAGTTCCTGGCCTTTGTGAAAGACCGGGGTTTCCGGCGAGTTCAGGTACTTGGGTTTGTCATCGCCCAGTACGCGGCCGCCGAATGCAATGACCCGGCCGCGGCTGTCGCGGATGGGAAAGATCACGCGGTCGCGGAAGCGATCGTAGCGTTTGCCGGTTTCGGTGTTCTCGATCAGCAGGCCTGCATCGATCATCGCCTTCTGCTGCAGGCTGTCACCGCCCAGATGTTTGAGTAGGTGGTCCCAGCCGGGCGGAGCGAAACCCAGGCCGAAATCGCGGGCGATCTCGCCGGACAGGCCGCGGCCTTTCAGGTAGTCGACCGCCGCTTTGCGGGTCGGGTGGCTTTTCAGGGCCTGGCGATAGTAGTCGCTGGCGGAGGTGAGCAGTGGGTAGAGCGGCGAATCGGTCGGCTGGCGCGGCTTGTGGCGGCCACCTTCCTCGCGGGGGATATCCATGCCGGCGCGCTTGGCCAGCTCCTCGACGGCTTGGGGGAAGTCCAGGCTGTCGTGGTCCATGATGAAGCCGAGGGCGTTGCCGCCGGCGCCGCAGCCGAAGCAGTAGTAGAACTGCTTGTCCGGGCTGACGCTGAAGGAGGGTGTCTTCTCCTTGTGAAACGGGCAGCAGGCGGTGTAGTTCTTGCCGGCCTTTTTCATCTGGATGCGCGAGCTCACCACTTCGACGATGTCGGTGCGGTTGAGGAGGTCATCGATGAAGGATTGCGGGATCAGGCCGGCCATGAACTCGTCAGTGTGCTGGTGCCAGAGGCGGGAGCATAAACGAAAAAACTCCGATCATTCGCATGGGCGAAGCGGAGTCGATGGGGCGTGAGGCGGGCGGTAGCCTGAAAATGCAAAGCCCGGCGTGAGCCGGGCTAAGCGGAAACCTCTGCGGCGTGACTGATAACTCAGTACAGGCGCTCGCGGCGGCGCTGTTCGCGCTGCACTTTCTTGGCGTGACGCTTAACAGCGGCAGCTGCCTTGCGCTTGCGCTCTGTAGTCGGCTTCTCATAGAACTCGCGGCTGCGAACTTCTGCCAGAACACCGGCTTTTTCGCAGGAGCGTTTGAAGCGACGCAGAGCTACGTCGAAGGGTTCGTTCTCTTTAACTTTGACGGCTGGCATCCAGGTCGTACCTTCACTGTTTTACCGAATGGACGACGCGATCCGGCAAAGGGCACGGGAATACGTCGGTTTTCAAGGGCTGCGGATATTAACGCCTCATGCCAGAGAATGCAAAGCCCTTGATCGAAAAGCGCTGGTCTGGCCGGTAGGTGCCGCTTATTATGCGCGCCTTCGAATTCCCCTTGTTTTAAAGGCGCTAACCCATGCTGGTGCTGGGCTTGGAAACTTCCTGCGATGAAACCGGCGTTGCGCTGTACGACAGCGAGCGCGGGTTGTTGGCGGATGCGTTGTTCAGTCAGATCGAGCAACACCGGGTGTTTGGCGGCGTTGTGCCGGAGCTGGCATCGCGTGATCATGTCAAGCGCATGCTGCCGTTGATCCGCGAGGTGCTGGATGCCGCCCAGGTCAAGCCTGAGCAAATCGAAGGCATCGCCTACACCGCCGGTCCCGGGCTGGTCGGTGCGTTGCTGGTGGGCGCCTCCTGTGCGCAGGCGCTGGCTTTTGCCTGGGGCATTCCCGCGCTCGGCGTGCACCACATGGAAGGTCACCTGTTGGCGCCGATGCTGGAAGAACAGCCGCCGGCATTCCCCTTTGTCGCGTTGCTGGTTTCCGGTGGGCACACGCAGCTGGTGCGTGTGGATGGCATAGGTCGCTATCAGCTGCTTGGCGAGTCGTTGGACGATGCCGCCGGTGAAGCCTTCGATAAAACTGCCAAGCTGATGGGGCTGCCATACCCCGGTGGGCCGGAAATCGCCCGTCTGGCGCAGATCGGTACGCCGGGACGCTTCACCTTCCCGCGTCCGATGACGGATCGCCCGGGGCTGGATTTCAGCTTCAGCGGCCTGAAGACCTTCACCCTCAATACCTGGACGCAGTGCCGCGACGCCGGTGATGCCAGCGAGCAGACACGTGCCGATGTGGCGCTGGCCTTCCAGCAGGCGGTGGTCGAGACGCTGACCATCAAGTGCCGTCGTGCGCTCAAGCAGACCGGGCTGAACAGCCTGGTGATCGCGGGGGGCGTCAGTGCCAATCAGTCACTGCGCCTGTCGCTGGAAAAGATGCTCGGCGAGTTCAAGGGCCAGGTGTTCTATGCGCGTCCGCGCTTCTGCACCGACAACGGCGCGATGATCGCCTACGCCGGTTGCCAGCGCCTGTTGGCCGGTCAGCATGATGGCCCGGCGATCAGCGTACAGGCGCGCTGGCCGATGGAGCAGTTGCCAGCTGTATGAGGCTGGCTCAGTGTGCACATTCAGAAATGCCGTTCGCGCCCGGCGAACAGGTCGCGTAAATTGCCCCGATGACGCCAGACGATCAAGCCGGTGAGTACGCACATCGGCAGCAATGCTTCCGGTTGTTGCCAGGCCAGTAATGGCAGGGTCAGTGGTGTGGCGATCAGCGAGGCGAGCGAGCTGGTGCGGGTGAGAAGGAAGGTCAGCGCCCAGGCAGCGAGCGCCAGCAGTGCTGCGGGAGGGTACAGGCCCAGCAGCATGCCGGCCGCCGTGGCCACGCCCTTGCCACCCTTGAAGCGAAAGTACAGGGGGTAGAGGTGGCCGATGACTGCGGCAAGGCCGATCCAGGCCTGTTGCTGGATATCGAAGCCGACCAGGCTGGCGATCACGATGGGCAGCAGGCCCTTGAGAAGATCGCCGAGCAGGGTGAGGATGGCGAGCTTCTTGCCGGCCACGCGCAGCATGTTGGTGGCGCCGGGGTTGCCCGAACCATTGGCGCGAGGGTCTGGCCCGCCGCTCAGGTTGCTGAGCAGGATGGCGAAGGACAGCGAGCCAAGCAGGTAGGCGAGCAGGACCAGCAGCCAGAACATGGTGTCCATTCCGGGGCGAGGGAGCTCCGATTCTAGCGGCGGGAGACTCTCCTGTCGTGCTGTGGAGAGATGTGCGTGGACAAAGTTTTCATCGAAGGTCTGGAAGTCGATACGTTGATCGGTGCCTACGATTGGGAGCGCGGCATCCGTCAGTGCCTGCGCCTGGACCTGATATTCGCCTGGGATATCCGCCCGGCGGCGGCTGGCGATGACCTGCAGTTGGCACTGGATTACGCGGCGGTGCACCAGCATGTGCGGCAGTTTGCGGATGCCGCGCAGTTCCAGTTGGTGGAGACCTTTGCCGAGCGCCTGGCGGAAAGCCTGCTGGTCACGTTTGGCGCGCCCTGGCTTAAGCTGCGTGTGACCAAGCCGGGGGCCAATCCTGCTGCGCGAGGCGTAGGTGTGGAAATCGAGCGTGACCACCCATGACCCGTATCTTTCTTGGCCTGGGCAGTAATATCGACCGCGATCAGCATCTGCAGGCCGGTCTGGATGCCTTGGCCGGTTTTCTCCAGGACGTGCAGTGTTCGCCGGTGTTCGAGAGCCTGCCGGTGGGTATCAAGAGTGGGCCGTTCTATAACCTGGTGGTCAGTGCGCAGACCGATCTGCCTTTGACCGAGCTAGACCGTCGCCTCAAGTTCATCGAGGCCGACAACGGCCGCTATGCGCCCAATCGCAAGGGCCTGCCCCTGGATATCGACGTGCTGCTGTATGACGACCTGGTCGGCAACTTCGATGGGTTGATTCTGCCGCGTGCGGAAATTCTCAGGAACGCCTTCGTGCTCTGGCCGTTGGCACTGCTGGCGCCTCAGGGTATGCATCCCGGTGTCGGCAAGTCATTTGCCGAGCTCTGGAGCGAGGTGCATATCGAGCAGGAATTGTGGCCGGTCGCGTTTCAGTGGCAGGGCAGGCAACTGACCCCGCATCAACTGCTTCAGGGGCTTTCAGGCTAGGGGCGCGAGACGAGTGGCTTTTCGTGGATGGGTCAGGCCGCGGATGCCACGCTTCACCGACCCATCCGACGGGCCTCGGCAAACTTCACATCGGTGATGCACGAAAGCGCAAGGCTTTCGTGCTGCAGGTGGCCTCAGTCAGCGCTGACGATGATTGCCACGCGACGGTTTTCGCTGCGGCCTTCCGCCGTGTTGTTGTCAGCGATCGGGCGGGTCTGGCCCATGCCGCGCAGGGTGATATCGGATTCGCGCATACCGGCATTCAGCATCACGACGCTAACGGTCTTGGCCCGGCGCAGGGACAGCTCCTGGTTGTAGGCCGCGCTGCCCTGGTTGTCGGTATGCCCCTCCAGTGCAACCTGGGTGATTTGGGCGTCCAGCAGGGCTTTGGTGATGCGGGTGATCGTTGTCGTACTTTCTGCAGAAACGCGTTCCGAGTCGGTATCGAACAGCACTTTGCCCGACAGCCCGAGTTCCCAGCCGTTATCCGTCCACTTGAAGCCCTGCTCCTTGAGAACGGCAATCTGATGGGGGCTGAGGCCGGTTTGCTGTGGGGTTTGGCAGGCGGTCAGGAAAAACATCGACGCCAGGACGAGGAAGGTGTTGCGCAGTAGGGACGACATCGAAAAAGGCTCCTTGTTAAGTTTTGCTGTGCTCGTGCGTGCGGGCCACGTGGCGCCCAAGCCGATTGCGCTTGGCGTGGTACATGGCAACGTCCGCGACGTGAATCAATCCGTTAGGGGTGTCGGCATGTTCCGGATAGAGTGCGATGCCGACGCTGAGCGAGGTGGTAATTGTATTGCCATCAGGCAGGTAAATGTCGTTCTTCATGCTGGCCAGGATCTTGTCGGCCACTTGCATGGCATCTTCCGGCTGATGGATCGGCTCGATCAGCACGACGAATTCGTCGCCACCCAGGCGTGCGACCAGGTCGCTTTCACGCAGTTGCTGGCCCAGTCGCTGGGCAATGCTGACCAGTACCGCATCGCCTGCGGCGTGGCCGAGCTGATCATTGATCTGCTTGAAGCCGTTGCTGTCGAGGAACAGGACGGCGAGGCGCCCTTTTTGCTCACGTGCGCTGCGTACGGCACGGAACAGGTTTGCCTCGAACTGGGCGCGATTGGGCAGGCCGGTGAGTACGTCATGGCTGGCCTGATGGGCCAGGGAGGCATTTTCCCGCTCCAGCTGGCTCTGCCAGGATTCCAGCTCATCAAGCAGGCTATTGAAGTCTTCGGCCAGCTCATTGAGCTCGCTGATGCGTGTGCCGGGCGCACGCAGGGAGAAGGTGCGGTCGCGGGCAATCGCGCGTGCGACCCGGGAAAGCTCGTGCAGGGGCGCGACGATGGTGTGGCGCATGCGCCGCGAGCCGTAGATGGCACCCAAAGCGGCCAGGGTCAGACAAATGAGGATGCCAAGCAGCACGGTCAGGAGGAAACGCAGCAGAAAGGTGCCCTGGCCACTGAGGGTCAGTTCGCCGACCTGTTGACCCTGGTGAAGAATGGGCTGCGTCAGGGGCTGCGGCAGCATCAGGTCGGCAACGGTGCGCTCGAGGCTGGCAAGCGGGCTGTGGCGCTGATTATTCCAGTCGACCAATGCGAGGTCGTTGCGCCCTGTTACCACCAGGTGGGCGATGTCTTCCTGGGCCGTGATCAGGCTGATGCTTTCGTTCACCGCATCGCGGTCGCTGAAGACCACCGCAGCTTCCAGGGTATAGGCCAGGGAGCGTGCGACGAGCTTCAGGTTATGGCCGGCGTAGGCGCTGAGGGCAATCAAACTGACGAGAGTCAGCGACAGTCCGGTGAGCAGCATGCTGAGCAGGGCAACGCGCAGGTGCGCGCTTTTCAGCAGGTTTTGTAGCGTTGGACGCAAAGGCGGGTCGGCCAGTTTGCGGCGATTCATGGCTGGGCATCACCCTGCTTGTTGAGTCGCAGCACATTGGGGTGAACGCGGATGCCACTGCGGGCTACGGCGTCGAGGTTGATCTTGAACGCGGTCTGGCGGTCGCCGACGGCCAGGCAGAACAGGCTGCCTTCATTGCACTCGTTACCGGTCTCACTGATGCTGAGGATGGGCTTGCCGAGCAGGCGGCTGAACAGCGCCTGGCGGTCGTTGGTCGGGAGTACGCCCACGTACACCGCGTCGCAGTCGCTTTCCAGCTGCGAGCTGTCAGCCAGCAGTCTGCGCGTGTGGATGGGACGCTGGCTCTGTGTGGTCAGGTCGCTCAACAACAAGTCGGTATATTGGGTAGGCGCAACAATGCACAGGCGCAGGGTCTGCGGATCATTCGGCCAGCGCGCATAGCTGAGAATGCCTTGCACTACCTGGGCAACGCTCTTGGTGCGCAACTCCGCAGGGTTTTCCGTGTCGGCAGTGGACGGGCCACTGAAACTCATGGGCAGCACGAAGGCCAGGGCTAGCAGCCCGTACCGGTAAAGCAAAAGCTTTCGTGGTGGATGCAAAGTAACCTCTCCGGGTTCTGTCTGCTTGCTAGTTATGGACAACGCATCAAATCCTTCAGGCGTCTATTGTGCGAGCGGCAGCCTAACAGGCGGGTTTTGGCCTGGCTATCGCGCAGTATTGCGATAATGGCTCAATGCCTCCATTCGCGCCTGGTTGAGTGCCTTGCCCAGCTCGGCACCTTGCAGCCCTTTGTCGAGCAGGGGCTGCACCGCCACTTCGCGCGCAGCCTGCATGGCGCCGCGTAGATAGTCCGCCTGTGGGTATTCGCGCGTTTCGAAGCCGAGTCGGCCGCGTGCGTCCATTTCGCACGCTGCGATGAACTCCTCGAAGCGTTGCGGGCGGCGATAAACATCGAAGCGTTGCAACAGTTCGAACAGCGTCGAGGCGCGTAGCTCCAAGGCCCGGTGGCCATGGGTGTGGTATTCACCGACCAGCAACGCCAGCTCCTGGCAGTCCCTGGGCGCCTTGTAGCGTTCGTTGGCTGCGCGTATCAGTTTCAGACCGCGGGTTTCATGGGCGATATGCCGCGGCCATTCGGTTTGCGGTGTGGTGCCTTTGCCCAGGTCGTGCAGCAGGCAGGCCCAGCGTACGGTCAGCGGTTGCTGGTGGAGGGCGCATTGTTGCAAAACCATGAGCAGGTGCGTGCCCGTGTCCACTTCGGGATGGTGGGTGGCTGTTTGCGGCACGCCGAACAGGGCGTCGACCTCCGGTAGCAGCTCGGCCAGGGCGCCACAGTCGCGCAGGACCTGGATGAAAACATCCGGGCGGGGTTCAAGCAGCGCGCGGGATATCTCTTTCCAGCCACGCTCGGCTGTCAGCGCCTTGAGTTCGCCGGACTCGGCCAACTCGCGCATCAGGCTCAACGTCTCCGGCGCGACGCTGAACCCTAGTGGCGCATAGCGCGCAGCGAAGCGGGCCACGCGCAGCACGCGCAGCGGGTCTTCGGCGAAGGCCGGGGAAACGTGCCGTAGCACACGGGCTTCCAGGTCGCGCTGGCCGCCATAGGGATCGATGATCTGGCCGTGGTCATCCTCGGCCATGGCATTGACGGTCAGATCGCGGCGAACCAGGTCATCTTCGAGGGTGACGTCCGGGCTGGCGTGGAAGGTGAAACCGCCATAACCCTTGCCGGATTTGCGCTCGGTGCGCGCCAGCGCATATTCCTCGCCGCTTTGCGGGTGCAGAAATACCGGGAAGTCCTCGCCCACCGGGCGAAAACCGTTGGCGAGCATGGCCTCGGCGCTGCTGCCAACCACAACCCAGTCGGTATCACTGACGGGTAGCCCGAGCAGGCGATCACGCACAGCGCCGCCGACCTTGTAAATCTGCATGGATGATCCTCCGTAGGTGCGGAGGATAAGCGAAAAAGCCTCGGGTTTCCTGCGGGCAGGCACCGGCTAGGGGGTAATCGGCTGATACCGGGTGGAATTGTCAATTCCACCCGGTAATGCAGTCAGATTGGCGGAATGGCCAGGTCCAGGTGCGGGTACTCGTTTTCCGGCTCGCCCTTCGGTGGCACATGCTGGACATTGATCATCTGCTCGCCCTGGCGGCTTTCCAGGTGGATGTCGAAGCCCCACAACCGGTGCAGGTGTTTGAGCACTTCGTCGGTGGACTCGCCCAGCGGTTTGCGGTCGTGCTGCTGGTGACGCAGGGTCAGGGAACGGTCGCCGCGGCGGTCGACGCTGAAGATCTGCACGTTGGGTTCGCGGTTGCCCAGGTTGTACTGCGCAGCCAGGGTTTCGCGGATGGTCTGGTAACCGGGCTCGTCGTGGATTGCCGGAACCAGCATGTCGTCGCGCTGGTCGTCGTCCAGCACACTGAACAGTTTCAGGTCGCGGATTACCTTGGGCGAGAGGAATTGCAGGATGAAGCTTTCATCCTTGAAGTTCTGCATGGCGAACTTGAGGGTGGACAGCCAGTCGCTGCCGGCGATGTCGGGAAACCAGCGGCGGTCCTCTTCGGTTGGTTTTTCGCAAATGCGGCGAATGTCGCTGTAGATGGCGAAGCCCAGGGTGTAGGGATTGATGCCGCTGTAATAGGGGCTGTCGAAGCCAGGCTGGTAGATCACGCTGGTGTGCGACTGCAGGAACTCGAGCATGAAGCCGTCGGTGACCAGGCCTTCGTCGTACAGGTCGTTCATCAGGGTGTAGTGCCAGAAGGTGGCCCAGCCTTCGTTCATCACCTGGGTCTGGCGTTGCGGGTAGAAGTATTGGGCGATCTTGCGCACGATGCGGATCACCTCGCGCTGCCAGGGCTCCAGCAGCGGCGCGTGTTTCTCCAGGAAGTAGAGGATGTTTTCCTGCGGCTCGGCAGGCCAGCGCTTGCTGTCCTGCTCGGCGTGCTTGCTGGCGTTCCTGGGGATGGTGCGCCAGAGGTCGTTGATCTGTTTCTGCAGGTGTTCCTCGCGGTCTTTCTGCCGACGACGTTCTTCTTCGGCGGAGATCGGGTAGGGGCGTTTGTAGCGGTCGACGCCGTAGTTCATCAGCGCATGGCAGGAGTCGAGCAGGTCCTCCACGGCATCGATACCGTGGCGTTCCTCGCACTGCATGATGTACTGCTTGGCGAACACCAGGTAGTCGATGATCGAACTGGCGTCGGTCCAGGTGCGGAACAGGTAGTTGCCCTTGAAGAAGCTGTTGTGGCCATAGCAGGCATGGGCGATCACCAGCGCCTGCATGCACATGGTGTTCTCTTCCATCAGGTAGGCGATGCACGGGTCGGAGTTGATGACGATCTCGTAGGCCAGGCCCATCTGCCCGCGGGTGTAGTTCTTCTCGGTGCTGAGGAAATGTTTGCCATAGGACCAGTGGTGATAGCCCAGGGGCATGCCGACCGAGGCATAGGCATCCATCATCTGTTCGGCGGTGATCACTTCGATCTGGTTGGGGTAGGTGTCCAGTGCATAGCGTTCGGCAATGCGCGCGATCTCGCGGTCGTAGGTGCGGATCAGCTCGAAGGTCCACTCCGAGCCGGTGGAGATCGGCTGGCGTTTCTTGTCGCGGGTGCTCATCGCTCTGCCCTCAATTCACGAGTCGGCGCTGGAACAGCTCACGGAACACCGGGTAGATGTCCGCGGCCGAGACCAGTTGCTGCTGGGCGAAGGTGTCGGCATAGGCCTCGCCAACCTGCTCGTACTCGAACCACAGCGCCTGGTGCTCGCGCGGGGTGATCTCGACGTAGGTGAAGTACTGCACGAACGGCATGATCTTGTTGACCAGGATGTCGCGGCACAGCGGCGAGTCATCGTTCCAGTTGTCGCCGTCCGAGGCCTGTGCGGCGTAGATGTTCCACTCGTTGACCGGATAACGCGCCTCCATGATCTCCTGCATCATTTTCAGCGCGCTGGAGACGATGGTGCCGCCCGTTTCCCGCGAATAGAAGAACTCCTCCTCGTCGACTTCCTTGGCGCTGGTGTGGTGGCGGATGAACACCACCTCGATCTTTTCGTAGTTACGCTTGAGGAACAGGTACAGGAGGATGAAGAAGCGCTTGGCGATGTCCTTGGTGGCCTGGGTCATCGAGCCGGACACGTCCATCAGGCAGAACATCACGGCCTTGGAGCTGGGATTGGGTTGCTTGGTCAGCAGGTTGTACTTGAGGTCGAAAGTATCGAGGAACGGCACGCGATTGATGCGGGCGCGCAGCTTGCCGATTTCCGCTTCTATTTCCTGAATATCGCCGAAGTTGTCCGGCTCCTCGCGTTTGAGGCGTTCCAGTTCGACCTGGGCCAGTTTGAGCCTGGCGCGGCTGCTGCCGGAGAGGGCGATGCGCCGTGCATGGGCCGAGCGCAGGGTGCGGATGATGTTGATGCGCGACGGATTGCCTTCGCTGCTGATGCCGGCACGCACGGTCTTGAAGGTATCGCTGCCGGTCAGGTGGCGTTTGATCAGGTTGGGCAGCTCCAGGTCTTCGAACATGAAGTCGAGGAATTCTTCCTGGGTGATCTGGAAGACGAACTCATCCATGCCGTCACCGGAGTTGCTGGCCTTGCCACTGCCCTTGCCGCCACCACCGCCTTGTGGACGGGGAATGCGCTCGCCGGTGGTGAACTCCTTGTTGCCGGGGTGGACGGTGGTCTGCCTGCCGCCGCGTCCGTGGTGCAGCACCGGTTCGTCGATATCGCGGCCGGGAATGCTGATCTGTTCGCCGTGCTCCATGTCGGTGATGGAGCGGCGGCTGACGGCCTCCTCCACGGCCTTCTTGATGTGGTCGCGGTAACGCCGCAGGAACCGCTGGCGGTTCACCGTGCTCTTGTTCTTGCCGTTCAGACGTCGGTCGATCACGTAGCTCATAGGCCCTCCGGGCCAGCGTCACGTTGCCAGACACAGGCGGCAGGCGGAACGGACCCGGAGGCCGCTCCTGCCCACTGCCTGAGTTCCGGCGCGGTGGCTGCCGTTACTGCGATTTGCGTACCCGCAGGTACCACTCGGACAGCAGGCGAACCTGCTTCTCGGTGTAGCCGCGCTCGACCATTCGGGTGACGAAGTCGTTGTGTTTCTGCTGGTCCTCCTTGCTGGCCTTGGCGTTGAAGCTGATGACGGGCAGCAGGTCTTCGGTGTTGGAGAACATTTTCTTCTCGATTACCACCCGCAGCTTTTCGTAGCTCAGCCAGGTCGGGTTCTTGCCGTTGTTGTTGGCCCGGGCGCGCAACACGAAGTTGACGATCTCGTTGCGGAAATCCTTCGGGTTGCTGATGCCGGCCGGCTTTTCGATTTTCTCCAGTTCCTCGTTGAGGGCTACGCGGTTGAGTATTTCGCCGGTTTCCGGGTCGCGGTATTCCTGGTCCTGGATCCAGAAGTCGGCATACAGCACGTAGCGGTCGAAGATGTTCTGCCCGTATTCGCTGTAGGACTCGAGGTAGGCGGTCTGGATTTCCTTGCCGATGAACTCGATGTAGCGCGGCGCCAAGTATTCCTTGATAAAGCGCAGGTAACGCTCGCGAACCTCGGCGGGGAACTGTTCCTGTTCGATCTGCTGCTCCAGCACGTAGAGCAGGTGTACCGGGTTGGCGGCGATTTCGTGCGGGTCGAAGTTGAAGACCTTGGACAGGATCTTGAAGGCGAAACGGGTCGACAGGCCGGTCATGCCCTCGTCGACGCCGGCACTGTCGCGGTATTCCTGGATCGACTTGGCCTTGGGGTCGGTGTCCTTGAGGTTTTCGCCGTCGTAGACGCGCATCTTCGAGTAGACGTTGGAGTTCTCCGGCTCCTTCAGGCGGGACAGGGTGGAGAACTGGGCGAGCATCTTCAGGGTGTCCGGCGCACAGTGGGCGTTGGCCAGCGAACTGTTGATCAGCAGCTTGTCGTAGATCTTCACCTCGTCGGTGACGCGCAGGCAGTACGGCACCTTGACGATATAGATGCGGTCGATGAAGGCCTCGTTGTTCTTGTTGTTGCGGAAGCTGTGCCATTCCGACTCGTTGGAGTGGGCCAGCAGGATGCCGCTGTAGGGAATCGCGCCGAGGCCTTCGGTGCTGTTGTAGTTGCCTTCCTGGGTCGCGGTAAGCAGTGGGTGCAGCACCTTGATCGGCGCCTTGAACATCTCGACGAACTCCATCAGGCCCTGGTTGGCGCGGCACAGGGCGCCCGAGTAGCTATAGGCGTCGGCATCGTTCTGCGGAAACTCCTCAAGCTTGCGGATATCCACCTTGCCGACCAGGGCGGAGATGTCCTGGTTGTTCTCGTCGCCCGGCTCGGTCTTGGCCACGGCGATCTGGTTGAGGATCGAGGGGTACAGCTTGACCACGCGGAACTGGCTGATGTCGCCACCGAACTCGGCCAGGCGCTTGCTCGCCCAGGGCGACATGATGCTGTTGAGGTAGCGCTGCGGAATACCGAAGTCTTCTTCGAGAATGGTGCCGTCTTCCGCCGCATTGAACAGGCCGAGCGGTGACTCGAATACCGGGGAGCCCTTGATCGCGTAGAAGGGCACCTTCTCCATCAGCTGTTTCAGCTTTTCCGCCAGCGAGGACTTGCCGCCGCCCACCGGGCCGAGCAGGTAGAGGATCTGTTTCTTCTCTTCCAGGCCCTGGGCGGCATGGCGGAAGTAGGCGACGATCTGATCGATGCATTCCTCCATGCCATGGAAGTCGGCAAAGGCCGGATAACGGCGGATCACCTTGTTGGAGAAGATGCGTGATAGCCGGGAATTGCTCGAGGTGTCGATCAGCTCCGGCTCGCCGATCGCCATCAGCAGGCGCTCGGCCGCCGAGGCATAGGCACTGCGGTCCGCCTTGCACAGGTCGAGATATTCCTGGAGGGAATACTCTTCCTGGCGGGTCGCCTCAAAACGTTGCTGAAAGTGGCTGAATATACTCATGACTACACCTCGCTCGCTGCATGGAGCCGGCATGAGCCATACGGGCGGGTGCGCGGGCGGCTGACGTAGCAGCCGTTGGAACTCTCCCCAGAACACCTAACGGATCGCTGTCGATCGCATGTCTGGTCAGGCAGTAAAGCGCGGCAGGGCGTGCTGCCGCTCTGTGACCCCTGTGCCTGCCTGGCCTCGCTGCGATCTCCCGCTGCTCGTTAAAAACGCTACCGATGGCCCGGAACCGGTGTGCCGGCTCTCCCACTGGATGGCCTCAAGCTAAAGAGTAGTTCGGATTCAGCAAGTTCAAGGGCGGGGCAAGGATGTCGGGATATTGCGGATCACCGGCAAAGGGCTCGGGCCTAGAGCCGGCGCGGGGTTGCGCGGTGAATATTTTTTATGGGCTGCCATTCAAGGCAGCCTGCCTTCGGGTTAGCGTCGCGCGGTATGCCAGGTTGCTTTCGGTAACGTCTTATTCGCTTTCGCCACGGCTTACTTCATTTGGGTACTGGCTGTGCCACAGCTCGAAGCCGCCATCGAGGCTGTATACCTCGCTGAAACCCTGGTGAGCGAGGTAGGCCGCCGCATTTTGGCTGGAGTTGCCGTGATAGCAGCTGACGATCAACGGTTTGTCGAAGTCGGCCTTGGCGATGAAATCCGGCAGGGAGTGATTGTCCAGCAGCAGGGAGCCGCTGATATGGCCGTTGGCGAAGCTCTGCGGGTCACGAATGTCGACGACCACAGCGCCTTGCTCGCGCAGGGTCTGGGCTTCTTGTGGAGGAATACGTTTGAAATCGGTCATGGTGGCTCCAGGTTTCAGTGCTTCAGGCTTCGAAGGGGCTGAAAGCGGTCGGTGCGAAGGCGCGCAGCTTACCAGCGTGCCTGAGGGCGGGCTATGCGATGGCGCCGGCCGGCGTCAGTCCTTGCGGCATTCGCAGCGCAACTGTTCGCCGGAGTCGACGTTGAGCAGGGTCATGGCGCCCCCCCAGACACAGCCGGTATCCAGGGCGATCAGGCCGGGCTCGTTGCAGCGCCCCTCCAGAGCCGCCCAATGGCCGAAGATGATTTTCTGGCCACGGGTCTTGCGCTGCGGATGGCTGAACCAGGGCGCGTAGCCGGGCGGGGCGCTGTCGACACCTTCCTTGCTTTTCAGGTCCAGGCTGCCGTCTGCGGTGCAGAAGCGCATGCGGGTGAAATAGTTGGTGATCACCCGCAGGCGGGTGACGCCGTGCAGGTCGCTGTCCCATTTGGTCGGCTCGTTGCCGTACATGCCGTCGAGAAACAGCGGCAAGCGGGCGTCGTCACGCAGGGCTTCCTCGACCTCGCCCGCGCGCTTGAGGGCCTTCTGCAAGGTCCATTGCGGCGGTATGCCGGCATGCACCAGAGCAATGTCCCGCTGGGCATCGTGATGCAGCAGCTTCTGCAAGCGCAGCCAGTCGAGCAGGTCATGGCGATCCGGTGCGTCGAGAATCTCTTGCAGCGTGTCGCTTTTCTTCAGGCGTTCGATGTTGTGCGCCACGGCGAGCAGGTGCAGGTCGTGATTGCCGAGCACGCAGACCAGCGATTCACGGATGGAAAACAGAAAGCGCAGGGTTTCCAGTGACTGCGGGCCGCGGTTGACCAGATCACCGACCAGCCACAGGCGGTCGTGCGTGGGGTTGAAGGCCACGCGCTCCAGCAGGCATTTGAGCGGCTCCAGGCAGCCTTGCAGGTCACCTACTGCATAGGTCGTCATCAGTGCAGGGCCCCGGGAACGGCCAGGCGGAATGGCACGATAGTGGCGTCGAAGTGTTTGCCGTCGTCGGCGAGCATCTGGTAGCTGCCTTGCATGGTGCCGACCTGGGTCGCCATGACCGTGCCGCTGCTGTAGGTGTGGCTTTCGCCGGGCTGCAAATGTGGTTGCTGGCCGACGACGCCGGCGCCACGTACTTCCTGCACACGGCCGTCGCCGTCGGTGATTACCCAATGGCGGCTGAGCAGCTTGGCGGCTACCTCGCCAGCGTTATGGATGGTTACGGTGTAGGCAAAGGCGTAGCGGTCCTGTTCCGGGTTCGATTGCTCGGAGAGGTAGCGTGTGGCGACCTTGACGTCGATCTGGTAGCGGGAATCAGGCATGAAGTACTCGACAGGCAAAGAAATGGGTCAGCTCTTGGGCTGCTTGGCCAACTGGTCGGCCAGGCGCACGAAGGCTGCCAGATCGAGCTGTTCGGGGCGCAGGCCGCCATCGACCTCAGCCGCTTCGATCTCAGCGCTGCTGAGTACCCCTTTGAGCGTATTGCGCAGGGTCTTGCGGCGCTGGTTGAAGGCTTCGCGCACGACGCGCTCGAGCAGGCGGTGATCCTGCGCGGGATGCGGTAGAACCTCATGCGGCACCAGGCGGACGATGGCCGAGTCGACTTTCGGTGGCGGATTGAACGCGCCGGGGCCGACGTTGAAGAGGTGTTCCACGCGGCAGTGGTACTGCACCATGATCGACAGCCGCCCCCAGTCGCCCCCACCAGGCTTGGCCGCCAGGCGCTCGACGACTTCCTTCTGCAGCATGAAGTGCATGTCGCGGATCAGTGCGGCGTTATCCAGCAGATGGAAGATCAGCGGTGTGGAGATGTTGTAAGGCAGGTTGCCGACCACCCGTAGGCTGCCAGGCTCGGCCTGCAGGCGGCTGAAGTCGAACTTGAGCGCGTCGCCCTGGTTCAGGCGAAAGCGTGGTTCGTGGCCGAACTTGGCTTGCAGGATGGGGATCAGGTCGAGGTCGAGTTCGATCACGTCGAGCTGCGCGCCGCTGTTGAGCAGGCCCTCGGTGAGCGCGCCCTGACCCGGGCCGATTTCCAGCAGGCGTTCGCCCTCGCGGGCGTGAATGGCGCGCAGGATACGGTGGATAACGCCGGCATCGTGCAAGAAGTTCTGGCCGAAGCGCTTGCGCGCACGGTGTTGGTAATCGGACATGAAGGCAGCTCCAGGCTTCAGGCTGCAAGCGTCAGGCAAGCGCAAAAAGCGAAAAATAGGCCGGCAGCTTACCAGCTGCGGCCGGGCTCGGCAGCCGTCGCTTCAGCGCGGCGGCTGGCTGTTGGCCATTTCGTAGGCTGTTTCCAGGGCAACCTGTAGGCTGCCGGTATCGACCTTGCCACTGCCGGCCAGGTCCAGGGCTGTGCCGTGATCGACCGAGGTGCGAATGATCGGCAGCCCCAGGGTGACATTCACTGCGGCGCCGAACCCCTTGTACTTGAGCACGGGCAAGCCCTGGTCGTGGTACATCGCCAGCACGGCGTCACAATGTTCGAGGTGCTTGGGCGTGAACAACGTGTCCGCGGGCAGTGGGCCGATCAGGTCGATGCCTTCGGCGCGCAGGCGCTCCAGGGTGGGCTCGATCACCTCGATCTCTTCGCGACCCAGGTGGCCACCTTCTCCGGCGTGAGGATTGAGCCCGCAGACCAGAATACGTGGCGTGGCGATACCGAACTTGTCGCGCAGGTCGGCGTGCAGGATGCGGGTCACCCGGCTGAGGCGTTCGGCGGTGATCGCTGCGGCGACATCCTTGAGGGGCAGGTGCGTGGTCACCAGCGCTACACGCAGGCCGCGCGTCGCCAGCATCATGACGACCTGTTCGGTGTGGGTCAGCTCGGCCAGAAACTCGGTGTGCCCGGAGAAGGCGACACCGCCCTCATTGATTACGCCCTTGTGCACGGGAGCGGTAATCATCCCAGCAAAATGCCCGTCCAGGCAGCCCTGGCCGGCGCGGGTCAGGGTGTTCAGGACATAGGCGGCATTGGCTGCGTCGAGCTGGCCAGGGACGACCGGTGCACTCAATGGCGTATCCCAGACATACAGGCTGCCCGCCGGGGTTGGTGCAACGGGCCAGGCGCCCGGAGCAACGGCGATCAGGCTGATGTTCAAGCTCAACTGCTTGGCGCGCTGGCGTAGCAGGTCGAGACTGGCAATGGCCACCACCGGGTACGGCTGTGGCTGCCTGGCCAGCAGCAGGGCCAGGTCCGGGCCGATGCCGGCGGGTTCGCCGGGTGTCAGGGCAAAGAGGCGGGGAGTGGTCATGGTTTGCTCTCTGGGCAAGGCACGATCTTGGGACAGCAGTTTAGGGCTTTGACGTGCGGCTGGCGAAAAAAAAGCCCGGCTGTGCAGGTCGCATCGGCCGGGCTGTGTGGTGTGGCGCTAGCCGATCAGAGTTTGATCTCGACGTAGGCCTCGTCACGAATCTGACGCAGCCAGGTTTGCAGCTCTTCATCGTACTTGCGGTTGCGCAGGGCGCTCAGGGCCTGTTGCTCGCGGTACTGTGCGCTGCTGTCGGTGGCGCGACGGCCGAGTACTTCCAGAACATGCCAGCCATAGGGGCTTTGGAAGGGTTTGGACAGTTCACCGCTGGGCGATTTAGCCATCACGTCTCGGAACTCGGGAACCAGTGAGTTCGGGTCGATCCAGCCGAGGTCGCCGCCGTTGAGTGCGGAGCCCGGGTCTTCCGAGAAGCTCTTCGCCAGTTCGGCGAAGTCTTCGCCGGAGACGATGCGCTGGTACAGGCGCTCGGCCAGGCGACGGGTTTCGTCTTCGCTACGGATCTCGCTGGGTTTGATCAGGATGTGGCGTACATGCACCTCATCACGAACCAGTGTCTCACCACCGCGTTTCTCGAGCAGCTTGAGGATCATGAAACCGCCGGGGGTACGAATCGGCTCGGTCACGCCTCCAATCGGCAGGGCGCTGATCATGGCGTCGAACGGTGGAGGCAACTGGGCTGCTTTACGCCAGCCGATGTCACCGCCTTCCAGGGCCGTTTCACTCGCGGAGCGGGCAATGGCCAATTGGGCAAAGTCGGCGCCAGCCTGTAGTTTCTGGTAAACGTCCTGCACCTGTTTCTCGGCAGTCTGAATGGCTTCCGGTGACGAGCCTTCGTTCAGCGGAATCAGGATGCTGGCCAGGTGGAATTCTTCGGAAAGCTGCATCTTGCCCAGGTCGGAGGCGAGGAAATTCTGCACTTCCTGATCCGTAACCTGAATGCGCTCGGCAACCCGGCGCTGGCGGACACGGCTGATGACCATTTCACGGCGAATCTGGTCACGGGCATCGTCGAGCGACAGGCCGTCATTGGCCAGCGCCTGGCCGAATTGGCTGAGCGTCATGTTGTTGCGCTGGGCAATGCTTTCCATGGCCTGGTTCAGCTCTTCGTCGGAGATACGAATCCCCGAGCGCTCACCAATCTGCAGTTGCAGATTCTCGGTGATCAGACGCTCCAGTACCTGCTGGTTGAGCACTTCGATTGGCGGCAGCTCGGCGCCGCGCTTGGCGATGGTCTGCTCGACTTCGCGTACGCGTTGGTCGAGCTGACTTTGCATGATCACATCGTTATCGACGATGGCGACTACGCGGTTGAGTGGTTGTACGTCGGCCTGTACTGCAGAACCGAGAAAAACTGCGCCCAACAGCAGTGGGCGCACGCAATCAGAAAGCTTGATCTTCACGTTGACGATAACCTTGAATGCCTTGGTCGAGGAAACTTTCCGCTTTATTGCCGACTACGCCGCCGAGCCCTTTGAGCACGATCTGCAGGAAGATCCCACGATCAGGCTTGTTGTTGTCGTCCGGGTAGAGGCTGTACTCGTCATAGTCGACCCAGTAGCGGTTGATCAGGCGCAGTTTCCAGCAGCAGCTGTCGTATTCGAAGCCGCCAAAGGCTTCAAGTGTACGGTTGCGGTTGTAGTCGAACTGCCAGCGCGCAATGGCGCTCCACTGGGGTACGACCGGCCAGATGACGGAAAGGTCATGCTGCTCGATCTTGTAGTAGTCCTTGATGTAGCCCGGTGTGCCTGGTGTGCCAAAGTCCCCACCCCCGACTACCCAGTTACCCGTGGATTGGTCGTAGCGTACGGCGTCGTTGCGATAGCGGTAGCCTGCGTTGACGATCTTGTTCGGATTGTCTTCAGGTTGGTAGTGGAACATCACGCTGCCGGAGCGAGTACTGCCGCTGTCCGGATCCCAGTTGAAGTCGGACGATACACGCCAGTCTCGGTTGAAACGCAGCAGGTACTCCAGTGCATAAGGGGATACGTTGGCTTGCGCATCGGAGCGAGTCTTGTAATCGATGCCTGGCATCTGAACCTTGCGGTCTTCAAAGTAGAAGGCTTGTCCGAGGCGGATGCGTTGGCGTTCGAATCCGTTCGACTCGATCCAGCGGCTGGTCAGGCCCACAGATAGGCGATTTTCATCACCGATGCGGTCTTTGCCGGAGAAGCGGTTGTCGCGGAACAGCGAAGCATAGCTGAACGAGTTCTCGCCGGTATCGAATACTGGGATATCGCTTTGGTCTTCCTCGGGGACATAGAGGTAGAACAGGCGCGGTTCGAGTGTTTGTCGATAATCTTTACCGAACCACTGGCTGTTGCGGTCGAAGTACAGGCCACTATCCACGCTGAACATGCCAAGGCCGCGATTTTGGCTGCCGTATTTTTGTTCTGCGAGGAAACTGCCCGGCGTAGCGGTCGCGATATCGTTCTTGCCTTGCTGGTCGAGGCTGAGATCGTAGTTCGTCTGCAGGTATTTGATCGTCGGTGTTACGAAGCCCCAGGTCCAGTTAAGTGGCAGGCTGACGCTAGGTTCCAGATGAATACGGTCGCCATTGGCGCGGGCTAGGCCTTGGATGCGGGTGTCATACCATGGGGTAAGAGCACCGTTTTCATCACTGAAATCACCCTTGCGCAGGCTACGGTCGAAACGGACAAACTCGGTGTTGTAGGCGAAGCTCAAACCGCCCGGCTGGAAGGGGAGTACACCTTCCAGGGTGATTTGCGGCAAACGATTGTACGGCGTGATATCGCCGATGGTGGCCATTTCATATGCATGAGCATTCAGGCGCGCGGTATAGGTTTCTCCGCGATAAGTGAGGGTGCCGCGCTGGTTGACATAGGTCGTATTGCCGACTTCCAGATTGTTGTCCAGATCCTGGAAATAGTACGGGTCGCTGATGTCGGTATAGTCGACCTCTGCAAGCAGGCGCGAGTCCAGGCCTTCCTTGTGCTGCCAGGTGTACATCCAGCGCTGGTCTTTATACTCGGACTGCAGCTTGCGTTCGTCTTGCTGATCGTCCAGGTAGCCGGCGCCGATCTGGCCTTCACCGCTCTTGGTCAGGTAGCGGAACTGCCCTTCGAGCAGCAGACCACGCTTGGTCATCATGGTCGGGTACAGCGTCGCGTCATAGTTGGGCGCGAGGTTGAAATAGTACGGGGTGGCCAGCAGGAAGCCGGTATCGCTCGACGAGCTGATGCTTGGTGTGAGGAAGCCGGACTGGCGACGGTCATCGATCGGGAAATAGATATATGGCGTGTAGAACACCGGTATGTCTTTCACGCGCAGGGTGACGTTGGTCGCGGTACCGAACCCGGTAGCCGGGTTGAGCTTGATGTTGTTGCCCTTGAGGTGCCAGGCATTGCTGCCCGGTTCGCAGCGGGTATAGGTACCGTCCTTGAGACGGATGATCGCGCTGTCTTCACGCTTGGCGTATTGGGCGCTGCCGCGGACGTGGCTTTTGTGCATCACGTATTCGGCGTTCTCGATCTTGGCTTCGCCATTGTCGAGCTGGATCTCGGCGCGGTCACCGACAATCAGGGTGCCCTTGTCGCGTAGGCGCACATTACCAACCAGGTCACCACGGTTTTCGGCCTGGTGCAGGTTGGCTTCGTCAGCCTCGATCTGCATCCCCGACTGACGAATCACTACATCACCGGCCAGGGTGGCGGTTTCCGTCTCTTGGGCGTAGCGCGAAGCCTTGGCCGAGACGAAGGTCGGCGACTCGTCCATTGGCGTGTTGTCATCCATGCCTGGGCGCAGCGGCTCAACATAGGAGCCGGCGCAGTACGGACCGACTTCGGCCAGCTGCGCGGCATTGAGCTGCTCGCGCGGTACCCAGTCAAGGTGGCTGTAGTCCGCACTGCGGCTGCTCAATCCCTTGCCTTTGCTGCTGGTTACCAGCGTGTTTTTCGCTGGTTTTTCGGCAGCCGCCGCTACTGAGCCAGCAGCAGCCGGTTGTGCTGCGCCGCCAGAGGTGGCGCTGACGGATGAGCCGCTGTGCTGCGGACGCGGCACCTGGGTGTTAGCCTTGGCGTTAGGACTGCATGCCCAGCCGCCTGCGGCCGAGGCCTGGCAGTCAAACTGCTCGGCTGCACTCACGAACGGGGTGGCGAAAGGCTGCATGGCCAGCAAACTGCCGGTAACCAGGAGCGGGAATTTTTTACGGAACACTGGGAGTTTCACTGCCATCTTGTTAGTCCGGGCTTCCTGCGCGCCATCGGCCCGCGGGGGCCGCACGCCTCTCGATGGGCTGAAAAAGATGCTGGATAATAAAGCATGACCCGCGCAACGGCTAGCGCCGTCGGAGACCCTTGTAATGCCTGATCAAGATGTACGCCTCCAGCTCCTGCAAGACTGGCTGGATCAATGTTTGCCAGCCTTGTTCGCCCAACGGGGCTGGGGAGCGGTGCCGTCGGGGTGGTTGAGCCCGGCCAGTAGCGATGCCAGTTTCCGTCGTTATTTCCGATGGGAGGGGGCAGAGCGTAGCCTGATTCTGATGGACGCCCCGCCGCCGCAGGAGGATTGCCGGCCTTTCGTCAAGGTTGCCGGCCTGCTGGCTGAGGCCGGTATACATGTGCCGGAGGTCCTTGCTGCCGACCTGGAACGTGGTTTTCTGCTGCTCGACGATCTGGGGCGGCAGACCTGGCTGGAGGTGCTGGTTGCCGACAATGCCGATGCCTTGTTCGAACAGGCCTTGCAGGCTTTACTGGCATTCCAGCGTCTGCCGCTTGACCAGGGTTTGCCGGTGTATGACGACGCGTTGTTGCGACGGGAGCTACAGTTGTTTCCCGAGTGGTACGTGCAGCATCACCTTGGCATGAGTTTGAGTGCTGAACAGCAGGAGCAGTGGCGGCAGGTGTGCGATGTGCTGGTAAGCAGCGCTCTGAACCAGCAGCGGGTGCTGGTGCATCGCGACTACATGCCGCGCAACCTGATGCTCAGTGAGCCCAATCCGGGTGTGCTGGATTTCCAGGATGCGGTCTATGGCCCGGTAACCTATGACGTCACCTCGCTGTTCAAGGATGCCTTCATCAGTTGGCCGGAGGCGCGTGTTCAGGGCTGGTTGCAGCGTTATTGGCAGCTTGCGGGTGCGGCCAGTATTGCCGTGCCGCTGACATTCGAGGCGTTTTACCGCGATAGCGATCTGATGGGTGTGCAGCGTCATCTCAAGGTCATCGGGATCTTCGCGCGCATCTGCCACCGTGACGGTAAACCCAAATACGTTGCCGATGTGCCGCGCTTCTTCGCTTATATAGAAGCCGTATTGGCGCGCCGTCCGGAGCTGGCTGTGCTGGGGCAACTGCTGGCCAGTCTCCCGCGCGTGCAGGCGCAGTCCGCATGAAGGCTATGATTCTTGCTGCGGGCAAGGGCGAGCGCCTGCGCCCCTTGACCCTGCATACGCCCAAGCCCTTGGTCTGCGTCGGTGGTGTGCCATTGATCGAGTTCCATGTGCGGGCCCTGGCGGCTGCTGGCTTTCGCGAATTGGTTGTCAACCATGCCTGGCTGGGTCAGCAGATCGAGGACTACCTGGGTGATGGCAAGCGGTTCGGCCTGAGCATTCGCTATTCCGCCGAAGGCGAGCCGCTGGAAACCGGCGGTGGGATTTTCCAGGCGCTGCCCCTGCTGGGCGAAGCGCCGTTTCTGGTGGTCAATGGGGATATCTGGACGGACGTCGATTTCGCCAGCCTGAGAAAACCGCTCGAAGGGTTGGCTCATCTGCTGCTGGTGGATAATCCCGCGCATCATCTTCAGGGCGATTTTTGCCTGCAGGATGGACAGGTCCGGGATGCTGTCGCCGCTGACTCGACCTCGATACGGCACGCACTCACCTATAGCGGTGTGGCGGTGCTGCACCCGCAGCTGTTCGCCACCTGCAAGCCGGGCGCATTCAAGCTCGCTCCGCTGTTGCGCCAGGCGATGGCAGCTGGACAGGTTACGGGCGAGCATTTTGCCGGGCGCTGGGTTGATGTCGGCACTCATGAGCGCCTGGCCGAAGTCGAACGTCTGTTGGCGGAGCGCGGTTAGATGCTGTGGCCGGCGACCGTGGTTGGGGCTGCTGCCGGTTGGGCGGTGGCGAGTATTCCTGGCGCGTTGCTCGGCGGGTTGCTCGGCCAGGTGCTCGATCGCCGACTCAAACTGCAATCCTGGCGCGGCATCTGGGCTGTGCTGCGTCCCGTGCCCCAGGTGGATGACGATGAGTTGCTGTTCACTCTGTTCGGTCGCCTGGCCAAGAGCGATGGGCGGGTGTTGGAGTCGCATATTCAGTTGGCGCGTCACGAGATGCAGCGCCTGGCGTTGGATGAGGGGGCGCGGCAACGGGCCATGATCGCGTTCAATCAGGGCAAGCAAGAGCGGGGTAACCTGGCGCGGCTTCTCCAGGGGCTGCGTCAGCGTCCTGAGCGGGCAGAGGTAGTGTTGCGAGCCTGCTGGCGGATGGCCTGGGCTGATGGCCGGGTGGGTGAGGCGGAGCGAGCCCTGATTCAACAATGGGGGCGCTGGCTGGGCTGGAGTCGTGAGCGGCTCGACACCTTGGCCGAGGAGTATCGGCCGGCTCGGCGTGGCGTTGAACCCAGTGTTTCGGGGTACCAGGCTGCGCTGCGCCTGCTCGGGGTCAAGGCCAGTAGTGAGCCACTGGAAATCAAGCGCGCCTATCGTCGCCTGCTCAGTCAGCACCATCCTGACAAACAAGCAGGCGCAGGTGCCACGCCAGCGCAGATTCGCGCCGCTACAGAGCGCACGCGTGAGCTGCACCAGGCTTATGATCTGGTGCGCAGTCAGCGTGGGTTTCGCTAACTAGAGCGTTACTGTCTTGCGCATGATGCGGCACTCAACGCGCTGTGAAGAAGTCAGCGGGCTGATTTACTTGGCCGCAGGCAGAACCTTGTCCAGCCAGCCGCGAGCCCGGCGATACAGCTGTTCCTGTTCGGCATCCTGGTTGCCCGGTAGTGCGGTCAGTCCTACCTGAATATAGGTTGGGTGTTGCAGGCGCTTGCTGGCCTGCAGGCGTCGGCTGGCGGCGCTGCGGTCGGCATTCTGTTCCTTGTAATAGAGATCGCCGGTGCTCAACCTCAGGCCAGGGATCAGTTCTTCCAGTGAAGGTTTGGCGCCTGTCGGTACCTGTGCGGCAATAACCAGCAGGTGTTTGACCTTGACGGGCTTGCGTTCGGCGAGAAAGCGGGCGGCCCAGTAAGCGCCATCACCGTGGCCGAGCAAGACGATTTCTTTGGCCTGCTGCTGCTCGGCAAAGGCGATGCCTGCCTCGATGCGAGCCAGGATGCGCGTGGCAGGGTCTTTCACGGATGACTGCGGGTTGTCGGAGGTGGCGGGCGCTGTGCCTGTGTTTGCCGTCGTGCTGGGTCCGTCGTTGCCGTCGGGGGCGCGTGTATCGGTTGGTGGTGTCGTGTCGAGCGCTGGTGCCGGATCGGGCAACGTAAGGCTCAGGCTGCTCCAGCCGGCATCCGTTAGTTTGCTGCGCAGAGGGCCGATTACGTTGGGCCAGTCGGCATGCTCTCCAGTTGCCGGGATCAGGATGACGACCCCGGTCGCGTCGCCGACATTGGCTGGTTTCCACAGGGCAAGAAAGGTTTCATCCTCGGCGCCCAGCAGTTGTTGCTCTGTTGCTGGCAGGCGTCGTTCGAGTGCCATCGCGCCTTCGGCGCTGCGCTCCTCCAGCGCTGGTCGCTCACCTTGGCCGGTGTTGTCGGCAGGGGCCGGTGCGTTATCTGTGGGGGCGGCTGGGGTGTCCTCGCCGAGCGCGGGTAGGGCCAGGCCGAGGCTCAAGGCCAGAAGCAGTGGGCGTAGAGAATGTGGCATCGGACGGCTCGGCTGGCTATTGACGTCAGCAGACTAAGCGTTGCCTGGCGATTTGTCAGGTGGTCGGAGCCATGGCTTGAATGGACTTAACGAAGCAATGGCGACAGCTCCGTGGTGAGTCGCACGACCAAGGTCGGAGTCGATTACTGACGCATGACAACAGCCTTGGCCGCGCAGTCAGGCTACAATTCGCGCCACCGTGATCCTGCTCCGAGGCTTTCCATGCAACCCTTCGCCATCGCCCCGTCGATCCTGTCCGCCGATTTCGCCCGCCTGGGTGAGGAAGTGGACAACGTCCTCGCCGCCGGCGCCGACATCGTTCACTTCGATGTCATGGACAACCACTACGTCCCCAACCTGACCATCGGCCCAATGGTGTGTGCCGCCCTGCGCAAGTACGGCGTGACGGCACCGATTGATGCGCACCTGATGGTGACCCCGGTGGACCGTATCATCGGCGACTTCATCGACGCCGGCGCTACCTACGTCACCTTTCACCCGGATGCCTCGATCCATGTTGACCGTTCCCTGCAGCTGATTCGTGACGGTGGCGCCAAGGCCGGCCTGGTATTCAATCCGGCCACGCCGTTGGACGTGCTGAAATACGTGATGGACAAGGTCGACATGATCTTGCTGATGAGCGTCAATCCGGGCTTCGGAGGGCAGAAGTTCATCCCCTCGACCCTCGACAAGCTGCGTGAGGCGCGGGCGCTGATCGATGCCAGTGGTCGTGATATCCGCCTGGAGATCGATGGCGGCGTGAACGTCAGCAATATCCGTGAAATTGCGGCGGCGGGCGCCGATACCTTTGTCGCGGGTTCGGCGATTTTCAATCAGCCCGACTACAAGACCGTGATCGATGCGATGCGTGCCGAGCTGGCCCAGGTGCGTGCGTGACGGTCCTGCATACGCTGTTCGAGGGTCGCCTGCCACGCCTGGTGATGTTCGATCTGGATGGGACGCTGGTCGATTCCGTGCCGGATCTGGCGGCTGCCATCGACCAGATGTTGCGCGCTCTGGGACGCCCTGCGGCGGGCGCCGAGCAGGTGCGTCTGTGGGTTGGCAATGGCGCACGCGTGCTGGTGCGCCGCGCCCTGGCCGGTGACCTGGAGCATGCCTCTATCGACGAAGGCGAGACCGAGCAGGCGCTGGAGTTGTTCAACGAGGCTTATGCCAACGAGCACGCTTTGACCCGTACATACCCGGGGGTGACAGCGGCGCTCAAGTGGCTGAGCAAGAATGATGTCGAACTGGCGCTGATCACCAATAAGCCGGAGCGCTTCGTTGCGCCGTTGCTGGATCAGATGAAGCTGGGGCGCTATTTCCGCTGGATCATCGGTGGCGACACCTTGCCACAGCAAAAACCAGACCCTGCGGCGTTGCTGTATGTCATGCGCCTGGCGGGTGTCGAGCCGCAGGATGCCTTGTTCGTTGGCGACTCACGCAATGATGTGTTGGCCGCCCGCGCAGCGGACGTTCCCTGTATTGCCCTGAGCTATGGCTACAACCATGGCCGGCCAATTGCCGAAGAGGCGCCGGCGCTGGTGCTCGATGACCTGCGTCAGCTGTTGCCCGGCGGTTGCCTGGAGGCAGGCGCTACGCTAATGTCGGCCAACGCCTCCGAACACCCTCAGTCGAGAGATCATGCCGTGGTGGTGCCTCGCAAACACTGGCTCAACCGAGTCAACATGAAAATCCTCAAGGCCCTGGCCCGCTGGCGCTGGCGTACCTGATCGATTTTTGCCGGCCGCGCCGGCGTTTGCTGCGTATTCCATTATGTTGCTTTTCGGAAAGCCATCGGGCTTTCCGCCACGAGGCTGATCCATCATGACCCGCGAAACTCTTTCCCGCGAAGCCTTCCTGCGTTTGGCCGCTGACGGCTACAACCGCATTCCGCTTGCATTCGAAACCCTGGCTGACTTCGACACCCCGCTGTCGATTTACCTGAAGCTGGCCGATGCGCCGAACACCTACCTGCTCGAATCCGTGCAGGGGGGCGAAAAATGGGGGCGATTCTCGATCATCGGGCTGCAGGCCCGCACCGTACTGCGTGCCTATGGTCACGTTGTCAGCATCGCTGTCGATGGTGTCGAAGTAGAGCGCCATGAGTGCGCTGACCCGTTGGACTTCGTCGAGCAGTTCAAGGCCCGCTACAACGTGCCGACCCTGCAGGGGCTGCCACGCTTCAACGGTGGCCTGGTTGGCTACTTCGGCTATGACAGTGTGCGCTACGTCGAGAAGAAACTGGCGCACTGCCCCACCCATGACCCATTGGGTACACCGGACATCCTGCTGATGGTCTCCGATGCGGTGGTGGTGTTCGATAACCTGGCGGGCAAGATGCACGCCATCGTGCTCGCCGACCCAAGCGTCGAGCAGGCGTTCGAGCAAGGGCAGGCGCGTCTGC
Organism: Pseudomonas sp. Marseille-Q8238; assembly: GCF_965111915.1. Taxonomy (NCBI): domain Bacteria; kingdom Pseudomonadati; phylum Pseudomonadota; class Gammaproteobacteria; order Pseudomonadales; family Pseudomonadaceae; genus Pseudomonas; species Pseudomonas sp. Marseille-Q8238. The sequence continues at coordinate 610,276 of NZ_CBCOPI010000001.1, forward strand.
GGGCCTTGCTGGAGCAACTGCGTCAGCCGATTACGCCGCGCCTGGGGGTCGACCTCAGCGCGCCGATCGGTGCGGAGCCGGACTTCGTCTCCAGCTTCAAGCGGGATGACTACGAGAACGCAGTCCAGGCGATCAAGGAGTACATCCTTGCTGGTGACTGCATGCAGGTGGTGATTTCCCAGCGCATGTCGATCCCGTTCCAGGCGGCGCCTATCGACCTCTATCGCGCACTGCGTTGCATCAACCCGACGCCGTATATGTACTTCTTCAACTTCGGCGACTTCCACGTGGTCGGCAGCTCGCCGGAAGTGCTGGTGCGTGTCGAGGACAACCTGATCACCGTACGCCCTATTGCCGGTACCCGTCCGCGCGGCGCCACAGAAGAGGCCGACCTGGCTCTGGAAGAAGATCTGCTGTCCGACGCCAAGGAGCTTGCCGAGCACCTGATGCTGATCGACCTCGGGCGTAACGACGTCGGCCGTGTCTCCACTACCGGCTCGGTCAAACTCACCGAGAAGATGGTTATCGAGCGTTACTCCAACGTCATGCACATCGTTTCCAACGTCACCGGCCACCTGAAGGAAGGGCTCAGTGCGATGGACGCGCTGCGTGCCATTCTGCCGGCGGGAACCCTGTCCGGGGCGCCGAAGGTGCGCGCCATGGAAATCATCGACGAGCTGGAGCCGGTCAAGCGCGGCGTCTATGGGGGGGCGGTAGGTTACCTGGCATGGAATGGCAACATGGACACCGCCATTGCCATCCGTACCGCGGTGATCAAGGACGGTGAGCTGCATGTGCAGGCTGGTGCCGGCATCGTCGCGGACTCGCAGCCGGCGCTGGAGTGGGAAGAAACGCTCAACAAGCGTCGCGCCATGTTCCGAGCGGTGAGTTTGGCGTCGCAAGCGAAGTGATGTTTTTTTGGCGTTTTGTGATTTGAGATTCTGTTTTGCCAAAAAATTGGCAAAATTATGACGAACGGACAGGATGGCCCCTTGCTACTAGGTAATTAACCTCCTAGGGTTAAAACCTAGTTGAAGTTGGTTTGACTCAGGCCTTCCAGCGACTAATTCGCTGAGAAAATCGGACTGTTGTCATGGTCAAGGGTGACCTCCTGTGCGTGATACTCCAATCCTCATAACGGGGGGAGCCGGCTTTATTGGCTCTCACCTCGTTGTTGCGTTGCTTGATCGTGGCCACGCCGTGCGTGTGCTCGATAACCTCTCTACTGGGCGGCTGGTAAATCTGCCGGCTGCGCATCCTCGTCTGAAACTGTTGATTGGTGATGTCGCTGATGCCGATCAGGTCGCCGAGGCCGTGCGCGGGTGCAAGGCCGTTGCTCACCTGGCTGCGGTCGCATCGGTCCAGGCGTCTGTCGATGACCCACTGGGTACTCATCGCAGCAACTTCGTCGGCACCTTGAATGTTTGCGAGGCCATGCGTGCGTATGCGGTGAGGCGCGCGGTATTTGCTTCGAGTGCGGCTGTGTATGGACAGTCGGGTGAGGGGCGTGCGATTGCTGAAGATACGCGGCTGTGTCCGCTCACCCCCTATGCCATCGACAAGCTGGCCAGTGAGCAACTGTTCGATTTCTATCGTCGCCAGCATGGGCTGGAGCCCGCCGTTTTCCGCTTCTTCAATATCTTCGGCCCCCGGCAGGATCCCTCATCGCCGTACTCCGGGGTGATCAGCATTTTTGCCGAACGGGCTCGCAAAGGCCTGCCGATCAGCATTTTCGGGGATGGCGAACAGACACGTGATTTCGTCTATGTAGCGGATCTGGTGGCGATACTGGTTCAGGCACTGGAAGCCGAGCACGTTTGTGCTGATGCCGTGAATGTGGGGTTGAATCGTTCGACTAGTCTTAACCAACTGCTGGCGGTGATTGGCGATGTGCTGGGTGGTTTGCCTCCTGTCAGTCATGCCGAGCCTCGCGCTGGGGACATTCGCCATTCGCTGGCGGATAACCGGCGTTTGCTCGAACGGTTCGAGTTGAAGGGGGCTACCCCCATTCAGAATGGATTACGTGAGTTGCTGGGTGCGTCTGTCGTAGCCCGCTGCTCGCAGGTCGTAGGGAAGCACGATGAGTAGTAGGTCTTCGATGTGGCGCCTGCTGGTGTTATCGCTGAGTACGCTGATGGCTCTGCCCGGAAGCGTTCAAGCCGCTGATGAGCATCAGCCGGGCAGCGTCGCGCTATGGTACGCCGCACAGCCACCGCTGCCAGAGCTGGCTCAGTTCGATTGGGTGGTGCTTGAACCCGGGCACGCGAGTCCGGCTGATGTGAAGTTCCTGCGGGAGCAGGGCAGCGAGCCTTTTGCCTATCTTTCCATCGGAGAACTCGATGGCGAGAGCGGTACGCTGGAGCAGGCAGTCAGCAGTGTGCGCAACGAGGCCTGGAACAGCCAGGTCATGGACCTGACGTCGGCAGCGTGGCGTAACCATATTTTCAAGCGTGCCGCCGAACTGCGCGGCCAGGGCTATGTCGGTCTGTTCCTCGATACGCTCGACAGCTTCCTGCTGCTGCCCGAGGAGCAGCGTGAGCCGCAGCGTCAGGCGCTGGCGACCTTGCTACGTGAGCTCAAGCAGCAAGAGCCCAGCCTCAAGCTGTTCTTCAATCGCGGCTTTGACGTGCTACCCGAACTTCAGGGCGTGGCCGCTGCAGTGGCCGTCGAGTCCATTTACCAAGGCTGGGATGCGGGTAGCAAGGCATACACAGAGGTATCGGCCAGTGATCGTGAGTGGCTGCAAGGCAAGCTAGCGCCACTGCGAGCTCAAGGTATTCCGCTGGTTGCCATCGACTACCTGCCAGCCGAGCGTCGCGAAGAGGCACGTCAGCTGGCAGCCAGGTTACAGAAGGAGGGATTCATCCCCTTCGTTACCCAGCCGGATCTGGACTATCTGGGTATCAGCAGCATTGAGGTACAGCCGCGCCGTATTGCTGTGCTCTATGACCCGGCGGAGGGTGACCTCAGCCAGAATCCGGCCCAGACCTACCTGGGCGGTCTGCTGGAGTACATGGGGTATCGGGTCGACTATCTTCCCGCTGATGCCACGTTGCCGCGCCATTCGTTTAGCGGCTTGTACGCCGGTGTGATCACCTGGATGACGGCCGGCCCGCCGGCAGCCAGTGAAACGTTCGACAGCTGGATTAGCCAGCGTCTTGATGAGCGGGTGCCGCTGGCCATCATTCGCGGGTTGCCCATGGAAAACGACAGCAGCCTGACGCGACTGGGATTGCGCCGCAGCACCGGGCCGTTCAAGGGGCCGGTGAAGGATGTGACATATGACAAAACCTTGTTCGGCAACTTCGAGGCGCCGTTCAAGGTGCGTTTGCGCGAGCTGTCCAGGTTGGCCGTGATTGACGGTGGCCCGCAGGCGGTGCTCAACCTGACCGATAGCGATGGCCAGGTGTTTACTGTGGCAGCCATTGGCGAATGGGGAGGTATTGCCCTGGAGCCTTACGTTATCGAGGAAAGCCAGGAACATAACCGCTGGATGCTCGATCCCTTTGCCTTTATCCAGCGGGCCCTGCGGTTACCCGCCCAGCCACGCCCGGATGCGACCACGGAGAATGGCCGGCGTATCGCCACCGTACATATTGATGGCGATGGCTTCGTTTCGCGCGCCGAAGTGACCGGCTCCCCTTATTCGGGAAATCTGGTGCTGTCGGAGTTTATTCGGCCTCATCCATTTCTCACCTCGGTGTCTGTGATCGAAGGGGAGGTCGGTCCGAAAGGCATGTATCCCTATCTGGCTCCCGAGCTGGAGCCTATTGCACGCAAGATATTTGCTGACCCCAAGGTCGAGGTGGCCACGCATACGTTCAGTCACCCATTCTTCCTGCAGCCTGAGCTGGCCAGCAAACGGGAGAATTTCGAGGCCCAGTACGGCTACAAAATGGCTATTCCCGGGTACGACAGCATCGATTTTACCCGGGAGATCGTTGGCTCAAGGGATTACATTAACAGTCGACTGACCACTCCGGATAAGCCGGTAAAAATGGTGTTCTGGCCGGGCGATGCGCTGCCCAGTGGCGCCACAGTCAAGCTGGCCTATGACAGTGGCCTGGCCAATGTGAATGGCGGTAATACTGCGCTGACCAATGCCTTTTCCTCGTTGACCCGACTGTCGCCGCTGATTCGACCCACTGACGGTGGTATTCAGTACTACGCGCCGATCATCAACGAGAACGTCTACACCAACCTGTGGCAGGGGCCGTACTACGGTTTCCGGGGCGTCATCGAGACCTTCGAGCTCACGGAAAAACCGCGGCGCCTGCGTGGCCTGCATCTCTACTACCACTTTTACTCGGCGACCAAGCAGGCGTCGCTGAAGGTCATGGATGACATCTACCGAGCGATGGAAGCGCAGAAGCCCATCTCGCTGTGGATGAGCGACTACATTCCGCGCATGCACGGCCTGTATCAGTCCAGCCTGGCTCGGCGCGCCGATGGCCGTTGGCAGGTACGCGGGCTGGATGGGTTGCGCACGTTGCGCCTGGACCCGGCGTTGGGTTGGCCCGATCTGGGCCGCTCGCAAGGGATCGCCGGTGTGCGCGATCTACCTCAGGGGCGCTATGTCCACCTCAGCGCGGCAAGTGCCGTATTGGCCCTGCGTGCCGACCGTGACCCGCGACCGGCATTGGAGGAGGCCAACCTGCCATTGACCGGTTGGCGTTACCTGGATGACCGCGAGGTGCGTTTCTCTTTCCATGGCGAGATGCCGTTGCACTTCAGTGTGCGCGCCGCCGCGCCATGCCAGGTGACGGTGGCTGGGCGGACTGTGCGTGGCAGGGGTGAGAAGGGGCTTTGGTATTTCGAATTACCCATGAAGCAGGTGGACGATGGCCAACTCATCTGCAAGTGAATCGCGCCTGCTCGGGCCGTGGGCGCTGATCGTTGCGGCCGTGGCTGCGCTGGGTCTGCTCGCGCTTACCTTCAAAGGTGAAGATGTCTTCATGCCTGATGGCAAGCAACCCGATGCGGTGTCGGCGAACTATGCCGAGCTGCTATTGCAGGCCCACCCGGAAAACAACGAGCTGCGCATCCGGCTCATTGAATTGCTGATCAAACTGGGCGACTTCGTGAAGGCCCGTCACTACCTGGCGGAAGTGAAAAGCGGCGAGCTGCCAGGCATGCCTTTCTATGATGTTGAACTCGATGTGCTGGAGGCCTTGGCAGAGCCAGCAGGTATTCCCGCGGAGCGCACGCATGCGCTGGTTGAGCGCCTCGGCGCGTTGGATAAAGACAGCCTGCCGACACCCTTGCTGAGTCGTCTGGCTGAGCATGCATTGGCGTTGAATGCGCCGCTGGTGGCTGCGCAAACCTATGCGAAGTTGGCGGCGCGTGAGCCCGAGCAGCGTGGCAAATGGTTGGAAGAGGCTGCGCGTTGGTACCTGGCAGCTGGTCATCCTGAGCAGGCGGCGCCGCTGTACCTCGACCTGGCGGAGCTACCTGAACAGGAAGCGCTGCGGCGCGAACATCTTGAGCAGGCATTCAAGAGTCTGCTGGCGGCCGATCATGCTGGCCAGGCGGCTGAGCTGCTCGCCCTGCATCTGCAGGAGCTGGCAGGTAACCCTGCTGATATTGCCTGGCTGGAATCCGGTGTACACGCGGCCCAAGGCGCGTTGCGCTTCGATCTGGCGACGGCTTTTCTGGATCGTTGGCTAAGTTTGCGCCCAGGTGACCCGGCTGCCTTGAACCTGGATTTTCACCTGCAGCTGGCCAGCGGCAATATCGAGCGAGCGTGGGCCATTGGTCGGCAGTTGTTGCCGCTACGCCCGCAAGATCCTGAGCTGCTCAGAGACATGGCTCAACTGAGTGAATGGACAGGGCGTCCGCAGAGCGCCTTGGAATACTGGACCACCTTGCTGCAACTCGGTGAGGACCCGGCATTGCGTGAGCATGCATGGCGCTTGGCATCGATGATGTTCGATTTCGAGCACTCGATTCCATTGCTGGCGCAGATCAGCCAACAGCGACGCATGACGGATGTAGAGCTTGATGCGCTTATCTATGCCCATGAATCACGCGGTACGCCGGAGCAAGCCGAGCGCTGGCTGCGCACCTACCTGCTCAGCTACCCGCAGCACCTGCTGGCATGGCAACGGTTGCAGCAGAACCTGGAAAACACCCAGCAGTTGCAGGCCGAGACGCGGGTGTGGGCGCAGATGGCAGCGCGTCATCCGCTCACGTTGGCGCAGCGGTTGGACTGGGCGGAGAACCACTGGAATCTGTTCGACCCGCAAAGCGCGTGGAACGTGCTCACGGCCATCGATAGCAAAGCAGTCACGAGCGTCGAGTACTGGCGCTTGCGAGGTGCGCTGGCCTGGGAGCTGGAGCTGGACGACGAGGTGCAGATTGCCTTCGAGCAGATACTGGCGTTGAAGCAGCCGCTGCTCGCTGCCGAAGAAGATCAACTGATAGCCCTGTATCGAGTGCAGCAACCTGAAAAAGCGTTGGCCCTGATGGTCGACAACTGGCAGCGCACCCGTAACGTTCGCAAGCTGGTCAATGCGCTGCAGCTGGCTGAGCAGTTGCAGGATTGGACCGTGATTCGTTCACTGCTGGCCGATGCCGCGACTGTGCCAGCCACCGGCAACGAGCCTGATGTATTGGCTGCGCGCGGTGCCCTGGCAGACCATGACGGCGACTTCGAACAGGCCGAACAGCTTTATCGCACCGGGTTGGCCAGGTTCCCTCGGGACAACCTGTTCCGCGAGCGCTTGCTGTGGTTCTACGTCAGCCATGGCCGCCGGGAGGAACTCCCCGTGCTGCTGCAGACCTGGCGGCAGAGCGCGCGCGCGGACAGCCGGTTCTGGCTGCCGTTTGCCAGTGCCAACCTGCTGCTCAACCGGGGCGAAGAGGCGTTGCGCTGGTATCGCCTGTACTTGGCGACTAATCCACAGGACTGGCTGGTGCAGGCGGCCTATGCCGATGCCTTGGAGGTATCGGGTCGCGAAGACTCTGCCCTGCGCCTGCGTCGCTACTTGATGCCCAAGATCAAGAACGGGCTGGCCGCGGGAGGGCCGGAGCAGTATGCGACCTACCTGCGCTTGCTAGCCGGCATGCGCTCTCCTTTGTATGCGCGCCAGCAAGCCGAGCTGACTCGCGGGCAGTCCGGTGCGATGTTGCAGGTGTGGTTCGATCAGCTTGTCGAACACCTTGGTGCGACCAACCAGGACGGTCTGAAGAATGAGTGGCTGGCGTGGGCTCGTGGACGTGGCCTTAAGGTCAGTCAGTACGAGCAGCTTCAGGACGCTCTCCGTCAGAACAATCGGTCCACCCTGCAACAGCTGCTCGCAAGCGAGCAGCTGGATGCCGCGCAGCGGGTGGAGGTGTTGAGCCGTCTCGGTCATCGCGGCGAAGCCATGGGTGAAGGCCTCAGTGCCGTGGGCGGTGAGCAACCATTGGCCATTCAGCAGCAACTGCTGCGCCAGACTGTCGAGATGCATCAGCGCACGCCGCAGGGCATTCAGTTGGGGTGGGTCAGGAACGACTATGGCGGTCTCGACTTCGCAGGCCCTCACCTGGAGGTCGCGCGGTACCTGGGCGATGACTGGTACGCGGACTTGAATCTGGGGCAGGGGCGTTATTCGGCGCGCAGTCTCGATTCGTCGGTCCTGGGTATCGAGCGCAATGCTCGGCTATTGCTGCAGCGTGAGTTGGCGGATGGTTCGGTTGGCCTGACCCTGGACAGTAGCCTGCGCGATGACAAGGACCGTCACGGCCTGGGCCTGACGCGCACCTGGCAGGTGACATCACGAGATGAACTCGAGGTAGGACTGGATTGGCACCGTGAAACCGAAGAGACCGGCCTGATGCGCGCGCTCGGCATGCGCGACGGTGTGAGTATCGCCGGGCGGCATGGCATCACGGCGCGCGACCAGCTCAGTTGGTCATTGGCCCACCGGCGTTTCTCCACCCGCCAGGGTGACAGCCTGGGCAAGGGTGAAGCGCTGAATGTCGAGCTCACCCACGCCTTGTTTTTCGAGGGGCCGACCTGGCTGGTACGCAGCGGGGTCGATTACCAGACCAATCGCCTGAGCGGTGCATTACCGGAGAGCCTTCTGGCCTCTCGTGTGGTGGTCAACAACAACGGTGACGACTTCATCGAGCCGCTGGGTGGGCCATTGCGCATCGAAGAGGCGCAGGCCTCGGATCTGTTGCAGCGGCGCTATGGGCAGGTCTACGTGGGCACGACGTTGCGACGGGGATTCCCCGGAGCCTTGAACCGGGAGAAGCCGCAGTACACCTGGCTGGTCGATCTGCTGGCTGGCTGGCAATGGACCGAGAGCACGCTCAACTACGGCCTCAACGTGGGCGTCGGCATGGAGGTGCTGGGTGATGACGAACTGGCCTTCACGCTGGGTTATCAATCCGCTCCGCAAGGAGGGGATGGCGAGGCCGGGGGTGTGCTCGGTGTGACTTATAGCGCTCGTTTCGGACGCTGAAGAAGGGATCAACAAGAGGAATGAACATGTTATCCATCCGCAACGCGGCCATGCTGGTCGCTGCTGTACTCATGGTGGGCTGCTCCAGCTTTACGCGCGAAAACAGCCCTGAGCTGCGACGCGATGCGCAGTGGGGATTGGTGCCTCTGGTGAACTATTCGCAAGCGCCGCAGGCCGGTGAGCGCAGTGAGCAGATCCTGCTCAGCGTGCTGGCTGAGAAGGGCTTGCGCCCACGCGTGTATCCGGCCAGCCCGAGTGGTGATGCCCTTCCCATGCTGGATGACCGCGAGCGTCAGACCGCGGCGTTGACCTGGGCGCGCCAGCAGAAACTGGACTATGTCGTGACCGGCAGCGTCGAGGAGTGGCAGTACAAGAATGGCCTGGACGGCGAGCCTGCGGTCGGCATCAGCCTGCAGGTCGTTGAGCTGTCTACCGGGCGCGTGCTCTGGAGCAACAGCGGCGCGCGTGCTGGCTGGTCGCGTGAAAGCCTCTCCGGCACCGCGCAGAAGGTTCTGCGTAAGCTGGCTAGCGATCTGCGACTGCAATAATGGCCATGGAATCTGCCCACAAGGACTTTACCCTGGCGCCGCGCGCCAGCGGCAAGGTGTCTTGGCTGGAAACCATCGGGCTCACCGGGCTCGCCATCGGCTTGGGGTATGTCCTCGTGCCGCAGGACCCTCTGCTGATTCAGGGTTCGTTCCCGTGGATGGTGCTGGCGCCCTTGTTGATGGGCATGCGCTATGGCTTCATTCGCGGCCTCGCTAGTGCGGCCCTGCTGGTCCTGATGCTGTTCGTCTACCGCCTGGACGCAGGTACGCCCTATCACGAGATTCCCGCTTCGTTCGTGGTCGGCGTATTGCTCTGCGGCATGCTGGTGGGTGAGTTTCGCGACATCTGGGAGCGCCGTCTGCAGCGCCTGGATCTGGCCAATGATTACCGGCAGCTGCGCCTCGATGAGTTCACCCGGGCCCACCACATCCTGCGCATTTCCCATGACCGTCTGGAGCAGCGGGTGGCGGGCAACGATCAGAGCCTGCGCAGTTCGTTGCTGGGGTTGCGTGAGCAGTTGCGTGATCTGCCACGGGAAGACGATGCCTTGGCAGCCTTGGCCGACCCTATTCTCAGCGTGTTCACTCAATACGGTTCGCTGCGCGTCGCTGGCCTGTATCGCATGGGGGCTGACGGAAAGTTGCAAGGTAAACCCTTGAGCGCTCTGGGTGAGATAAGGGCGTTCGACATGGATGACCTGCTGGTGCGGCTATGCCTTGAACGCGGTGAGTTGGTGAGTGTGCGCGAGGAACTGGTCGAGCGCGGCGAGAACCTTCGACACTCCGAGTTCTTGGCCTGTGTGCCGCTGATAGATACCGAAGAGCGCATCCTGGGTGTTCTAGCAATCCAGCAGATGCCGTTCTTTGCCTTCAATGAACGCACATTGAGCCTGATGGCCATCCTCGCCGGGCATATTGCCGACCTGTTGCATAGCGATCCGGTTGCCTTGAAGCTGGACAGCGCCGACGCGCAGCTCTTCTCGCAGAATCTCAAACGCTCCCTGCTGGATGCGCGTGACCATGACTTGCCGGCTTATCTCTTTGCATTCGAACTTGAGGATGGCGGGAACAGCACTGGCCTCCTGCGTCTGATCACCGACAGCCAGCGAGGGCTGGACCTGCAACTGCGCCAGCGCAATGCCCGTGGTAGTCACTGTGTGCTGGTGCTGCTGCCACTGACCTCCGAAGACGGCGCCCAGGGCTACCGCGAACGGCTGCAGGGACTGCTAGCCGAGCACTACGGTCACGAGCAGACGCTGGAAGCACTGGGTGTTCGTACCCACAGTTATGCGCTCGATGCCAATACCGACCGCGAAGCATTGCGTCATTTTCTCTTCAACGGGTGTGCCTTGCATGATCAGCAAGTGGCTATTTAGTGGCGCGTTCCTTTTCGAGCTGAGCAGCTGGGCATCGCTGTTCGCCGGTGTGCCTGTTGGCCAGGCAGCAATGCTGTATGCCATCAGCCATGGCATTGGCAGCCTGTTACTCAGTGCCGGGGTCTGGTTGCTGTTGCCCCAGCGCTACAAGTTTCCGTTGCCCTGGAGTCCGCTGTTCATTTTCTGTTTGTCCTTCTTCGTGCCCATTCTCGGTGCTGTGGGCGTTGCCGCCTCGGTATTCCCGGCGCTGTACATGCCGCGTAAACGCGTCGAGCAGGTATGGCATGCCCAAGGTGTGCCGGATTTACCCTTCCGGCCGCTGGAAAAACGCCAGGACCTGATGTTCAGCGATGGTGGCCTGCAGGATGTCCTGCGCCATGCGCCTAGCCAGGACAAGCGCATTACCGCGCTGTTCGCTACCCGTCGTATGCAGGGCAAGGATTCGATTCCGATTCTGAAAGTGGCGTTGCGCGATCCGTCCGATGATGTACGCCTGCTGGCGTACTCGATGCTCGACCAGCAGGAAAGCCGGATCAACCAGCGCATCGAAGCAGCCCTGGCGAGCCTTGAAACCGTATCCGCTGCCCAGCGGCCTTCGCTGCATGCCAGCCTGGCTCGCTGGTTCTGGGAGTTGGCCTATCTGGGGCTGGCGCAGGGCAGCGTGCTCGATCACGTGTTGCACCAGGCGCGTGAGCACGCAGACCAGGCATTGGCGCTTGGTGTAGGTAACGAGCTGTACCTGCTGGCCGGACGTATTGCTTTGGAGCAGGGCGACCTGGCGGGTGCCGACGCTTATTTGAAGCAAGCCGAGCAGGCCGGGGTGTCATCACTGCAACTACTGCCCTTCAGGGCTGAAATCGCCTTCTGCCAGCGGCGCTTCGCCGATGTGCCGAAACACCTGGCTGGGCTGCCCAGCGACATGCTCAAGCGTCCGCCTTTTGCGGCACTGGCGAGATACTGGTTATGAGTAATACCTCTTCTGCCGCTCCGGTAGCGGATGTCTGCCTTCTGCTTGAAGGCACTTGGCCTTATGTTCGTGGCGGTGTTTCCAGTTGGGTCAATCAGTTGATCCTCGGGTTGCCGGAGCTGACCTTCAGCGTTCTGTTCATCGGCGGTCAGCGCGAAGCCTACGGTGCGCGGCACTATGCGATTCCTGCCAATGTGCTGCACATCGAAGAGCATTTTCTCGAGAGCTCATGGCTGCCTGGCGCTGTGGTGTCGAGGGCAGCGGACAAGGGCTCGACGCCAGAGTTGAGCGCGATGCACCGGTTTCTTCATCACCCGGAGGAGCCCAGTGTCGAAGAGGGTGATGCGTTGCTGGAGGCCCTGGCACAAGGACGGATCAGTCTGGATGACGTTCTGCACAGCAAAGCGAGCTGGGAATCCATTACCGATGGCTATGAGCGGCACTGCAGTGACCCTTCGTTCATCAATTATTTCTGGACCCTGCGTACCATGCAGGCACCTCTGCTGATGCTGGTCGAGGTAGCGCAACGCATGCCGCGCGCGCGCATGCTGCACGCAATCTCGACCGGCTATGCCGGCCTGCTTGGCAGCATTCTCAAGCGGCGCTGGAACTGTTCCTTCCTGCTCAGTGAGCACGGTATCTACACCAAGGAGCGCAAGATCGATCTGGCCCAGGCCAACTGGATTGCCGAGAATCCGGACGAGGCGTTGAGCACCGGTCTGGATACGGAAGTCAGCTATATCCGGCGCCTGTGGATCCGCTTCTTCGAGCGCATCGGCCTGCTTGCCTATCGTTCGTCCGATCCGATCATCGCCCTGTACGAGGGCAATCGTCGTCGGCAGATCGTCGATGGTGCGGAGCCGACGCGCACGCGGGTCGTACCCAATGGCATCGCGATGGAGGTCTGGGTCAATGCCCTGGAAAAAAGACCCGCGGGTATCCCGCCTATCGTGGGCCTGGTCGGCCGCGTGGTGCCCATCAAGGACGTGAAGACCTTCATCCGCGCCATGCGCGGCGTGGTCAGCAGCATGCCTGATGCGGAGGCCTGGATCGTCGGGCCGGACGAGGAAGACCCGGACTATGCCGGCGAGTGCCGCAGTCTGGTGAGTAGCCTGGGGCTGGAAGACAAGGTCAAGTTCCTCGGTTTTCGCAAGATCGACGAGGTGCTGCCACAGCTGGGCTTGATGGTGCTCACCTCGATCAGCGAGGCGCAGCCCTTGGTGATTCTCGAGGCCTGGGCCGCCGGTACGCCGGTGGTGAGCAGTGATGTCGGCTCGTGCCGGGAGTTGATCGAGGGTGGCACGGATGAGGACCGCGCGTTGGGCAAGGCGGGTGAAGTGGTGGCTATCGCCGACCCGCAAGCCAGTGCCCGGGCAATTTTGGGGCTGCTACGCAACCCGGCACGCTGGCAGGCGGCCCAGGCGACCGGGCTGCAACGGGTCAACCGCTTCTACACCGAAACCCTGATGCTTGAGCGTTACCGTCGTCTGTATCTGGACGCCATGGAGAGTGTGTAATGGCCGGCATTGGTTTTGAACTGCGCAAGATCCTTTCGCGAGACTCCTACACCGCGACCTTGCGTGCCTATCTCTATGCGGGGCTGATCAGTTCCGGCCCTTGGGTGCTGTCGATTATCAGCGTGATGCTGATCGGCGTACTCAGCCTGGGCGTGGTGGTGCCGAAGGTCCTGGTCCACCAGTTCCTTGTCAGCGTGACGTACCTGATGGCCATCTCGCTGATATTCACCGGCGGTTTGCAGCTGTTCTTCACCCGTTTCATTTCCGATCGTCTGTTCGAGAACCAGCGTGACCTGATCCTGCCCAACCTGGTGGGCATTCTGCTGATCGTGACGCTGGCTTCGGGTGTGTTGTCGATCCTGCTGCTGGGGCTGTTGTTCGACGAGTCCTTTGCCTATCGATTGTTGGTCATGTCCAACTTCGTGGTGTTGTGCAACCTGTGGATGGTGATCATCTTCCTGTCGGGCATGAAGGCCTATAACCGCATCCTGTTGGTCATGCTGGCGGGTTATTCGCTGATGGTTCTCAGCGCGTTCCTGTTACGTTTCCTGCAGATGGAAGGCTTGCTACTGGCTTTGCTGATCGGCCATTCCAGCCTGCTGTTCCTGTTTCTCTACGACATCCTGCGCGAGTACCCGGCCAAGTGCCTGGTGGCTTTCGACTTCCTCGACCGCCGGAAGATCTTCGTCAGCCTGCTGGCTACCGGGCTTTGCTACAACCTGGGTATCTGGATCGACAAGTTCATCTTCTGGTTCAACCCGGCCACTTCGAGTGCCGTGGTCGGGCCGTTGCGCGCATCGATTCTCTATGACCTGCCGATCTTCCTCGCCTACCTGGCAATCATTCCGGGCATGGCGGTGTTTCTGGTGCGCATCGAGACCGACTTCGCCGAATGGTACGAGCGCCTCTATGCCGCGATTCGCGGGGGCGAAACGCTCAAGCACATCGGCTTGCTCAAGGAGCAGATGATTCTGTCGATCCGCCAGGGCTTGCTGGAGATCTGCAAGGTGCAGGGGCTGACGGTCATCCTGTTGTTCCTGCTGGCGCCGCAGCTACTGCAATGGCTGGGAATCTCCGCCTATTACCTGCCGTTGTTCTATGTCGACCTGGTGGGGGTGAGCATCCAGGTGGTGTTCATGGCGTTGCTCAACGTGTTTTTCTACCTCGACAAGCGCGCCATCGTGCTTGAGCTGTGCGTGCTGTTCGTGGTGCTCAACGCCGCGCTGACCATCCTGAGCCAGTACCTGGGCCCCAGTTATTTCGGCTACGGGTTCACCCTGTCGTTGCTGATTTGCGTGTTGCTCGGTCTGCACCGCCTGTCTCGTTCCCTGGAAGACCTCGAATACGAGACCTTCATGCTGGCGCGCTGAAGGGGCAGGCGCCGGGCTCAACAGCAGCGCCAGCCTGCGATTTAACCGCGCAGGCTGGCGCACGATGTTGCGCACGGGGGCATGCCTGGGCTACTGTGCCGCCATCGTTATGTGAGACATCCCCGTGACATTCAGCAGCACCCTCTTGATGCGCATCGTCAAAGCCCACGCCCGCTGGCGTTGGCGCGTCTGACTCTGCTTCCGGCCTGCCCGGATGCGTCGCGTTGCCTCTGATCCTGCCTGTACTTCCCATCGTTTCACGTTCAAGCCAGGCGGGCTTCCCCATCGAGGACTCTGCATGACCTGCAGTCAATCAAAGGGCTAGAAAATGCTGTTGATGATCGATAATTACGACTCCTTTACCTACAACGTGGTGCAGTACCTCGGTGAACTTGGTGCCGACGTGCATGTGATCCGCAATGATGAGCTGAGCATCGCCGAGATCGAGGCGCTCAAGCCCGATCGCATCGTCGTCTCGCCGGGCCCTTGTACGCCGACCGAGGCGGGCATCTCCATCGAAGCGATCCTGCACTTCGCCGGCAAGCTGCCGGTTCTCGGTGTATGCCTGGGCCACCAGAGCATCGGCCAGGCCTATGGCGGTGACGTGGTGCGCGCGCGCCAGGTAATGCACGGCAAGACCAGCCCCGTATTCCATGAAGACAAGGGTGTCTTCGCCGGCCTGAATCATCCACTGACGGTTACCCGCTACCACTCGCTGGTGGTCAAGCGCGAGACGTTGCCGGCGTGCCTGGAAATCACTGCCTGGACTCAGCATGAAGATGGCAGCATCGATGAAATCATGGGCCTGCGCCACAAGACCCTCAACGTCGAGGGTGTGCAGTTTCACCCGGAGTCGATCCTGACCGAGCAGGGCCATGAGCTGTTCGCCAATTTCCTCAAGCAGACCGGTGGGGTGCGCTGATGAATATCAAGGAAGCCCTCAATCGAGTGGTTAACCAACTCGACCTGAGCACCGAGGAAATGCAGGACGTGATGCGCGAGATCATGACCGGACAATGCACCGATGCACAGATCGGCGCGTTCCTCATGGGCATGCGCATGAAGAGCGAGACCATCGACGAAATCGTCGGGGCTGTCGCGGTGATGCGTGAGCTGGCCGATCAGGTGCAACTCGACAACCTGAGCAGGGTGGTCGACGTGGTCGGCACCGGTGGCGATGGTGCCAACATCTTCAATGTGTCCTCGGCGGCAGCCTTCGTGGTTGCAGCCGCCGGTGGCAAGGTGGCCAAGCATGGCAACCGGGCGGTCTCCGGCAAGAGCGGCAGCGCCGACCTGCTGGAAGCAGCCGGCATTTATCTGGACCTCAAGCCCGAGCAGGTCAAACGCTGCATCGAGTCGGTCGGCGTTGGTTTCATGTTCGCCCAGGTCCATCACAAGGCCATGAAGTACGCCGCCGTGCCGCGTCGTGATCTGGGGCTGCGCACCCTGTTCAACATGCTCGGCCCGCTGACCAACCCGGCCGGCGTCCGGCATCAGGTGGTCGGCGTATTCAGCCAGGCGCTTTGTCGCCCGCTGGCTGAGGTGCTCAAGCGCCTGGGCAGTGAACATATCCTGGTGGTGCATTCGCGTGATGGCCTGGACGAGCTCAGCCTGGCTGCGCCGACACATATCGCCGAACTGAAGGATGGGGTGATCAGCGAGTACGAAGTACAACCTGAGGATTTTGGCATCAAGAGCCAGAGCCTGATCGGGTTGACCGTGGACAGCGCCGCCGAGTCGCTGGCGCTGATCCGCGATGCGCTCGGTAAACGCCGCACCGAGAATGGTCAGAAGGCCGCTGAGATGATTGCCCTAAACGCGGGTGCGGCGCTGTATGCCGCGGACCATGCGACCAGCCTGCGCGAAGGTGTGCACCTTGCGCATGACGCGCTGCATACCGGGCTGGCATGGGAGAAACTCGACGAGTTGGTGTCCTTTACCGCCGTGTTCAAGCAGGAGAATGAAGCGTGAGTGTCCCTACCGTGCTGGAGAAAATCCTGGCCCGTAAGGCCGAGGAAGTGGCAGAGCGACGTGCGCGGACCAGCCTGGCCGAGCTTGAGAAACTGGCGCGTGTGGCAGATGCCCCGCGCGGCTTCGCCAAGGCCCTGCTCGAGCGGGCTGGACGCAAGGAACCGGCGGTAATCGCCGAGATCAAGAAGGCGTCGCCGAGCAAGGGCGTGCTGCGTGAGCATTTCGTACCGGCGGAAATCGCGCAGAGCTACGAGCGTGGTGGCGCAGCCTGTCTGTCGGTGCTCACGGATGTCGATTACTTCCAGGGCGCGGATGAGTACCTGCAGCAGGCGCGGTCTGCCTGTGGCTTGCCGGTAATTCGCAAGGATTTCATGGTCGATCCCTATCAGATCGTCGAAGCGCGCGCGCTGGGCGCTGACTGCGTGCTACTGATCGTGTCGGCGCTGGACGATGTGCGCATGGCCGAACTGGCTGCTACCGCCAAAGACGTCGGCCTCGATGTGCTGGTGGAGGTTCACGATGGCGATGAGCTGGAGCGTGCGCTGAAAACCCTGGATACACCGCTGGTTGGCATCAACAACCGCAATCTGCACAGCTTCGAGGTCAGCCTA
This sequence comes from Pseudomonas sp. Marseille-Q8238, assembly GCF_965111915.1. Lineage (NCBI taxonomy): Bacteria > Pseudomonadati > Pseudomonadota > Gammaproteobacteria > Pseudomonadales > Pseudomonadaceae > Pseudomonas > Pseudomonas sp. Marseille-Q8238. The sequence continues at coordinate 627,086 of NZ_CBCOPI010000001.1, forward strand.
GAGGTCACGCTCGACCTGTTGCCGCGCATTCCCCGTGATCGCCTAGTGGTTACCGAGAGCGGCATTCTCAATCGTGCCGACGTCGAGCTGATGGAGATCAGCAATGTTCATGCGTTCCTGGTGGGCGAGGCCTTCATGCGCGCCGAGGAGCCTGGGACCGAGTTGCAGCGCCTGTTCTTTCCCGAGAAAGGGCGTGCTGGCGTGACCGTAGACCCGAACTGAACCGTAGAAACGAAAAAGGCCGGCTGATGCCGGCCTTTTTCATGGTGCCAGTTCAGCGGGTGCCGAACACCACCATGGTCTTTCCCTTCACATAGACCAGGCCCTGCTCTTCAAGACTCTTGAGAACACGGCCGACCATCTCGCGCGAGCAGCCGACAATACGGCCGATTTCCTGGCGGGTGATCTTGATCTGCATGCCGTCCGGGTGAGTCATGGCATCCGGTTGCTTGCACAGGTCAAGCAGGGTGCGGGCCACGCGACCGGTTACATCGAGGAAGGCCAGGTCACCGACCTTGCGGGTGGTGTTGCGCAGGCGATCAGCCATCTGGCTGCCGAGTGTGTAGAGAATCTCGGGGTCCTGCTGGGTCAGCTCGCGGAACTTGGCATAGCTGAGCTCGGCCACCTCGCACTCGGTCTTGGCGCGAACCCAGGCGCTGCGTTCCTTCTCGCTGCCTTCCTTCTCGAACAGACCCATCTCGCCGAAGAAGTCCCCGGAGTTGAGGTAGGCGATGATCATCTCGCGTCCATCATCGTCCTCGATCAGGATGGTGACCGAGCCCTTGATGATGAAAAACAGGGTTTCACAGCGATCACCTGCGTAAATGATCGTGCTTTTGGCGGTGTAGCGGCGACGGTGGCAGTGTGCGAGAAGCTTGTCGAGGTTCTTGATTTTAGGTGTAAGGGTAATAGCGACCATGCCCGAATCCCGAAAAGAAAAAAGAGTAAGCCTTTGTCCAGCAGGCGATTTCTAGTTATGCGAACGAGTGTGCCAGCAATCCGCATGCAGCTTAACAGACCGTGAGCAGCAGCAATGTGATTTTGCGACCAACCTAACATTGACACCCATTACTGCGACAACTCGGGCCGTTCGGGGGCTGTGATAAACTGCGCGCCCTTTTTCTGGCAGTGGAGTCCTGGCGATGAAAGCGCGCATTCAATGGGCTGGCGAAGCGATGTTCCTGGGCGAGTCGGGCAGCGGCCATGTGGTTGTCATGGATGGCCCGGCGGAAAACGGCGGGCGTAACCTGGGCGTGCGACCCATGGAAATGGTGCTGATCGGCCTGGGTGGCTGCAGCAACTTCGATGTGGTCAGCATTCTCAAGAAGTCGCGTCAGCCGGTGGAGAGCTGCGAGGCCTTCCTCGAGGCCGAGCGTGCCGATGAAGACCCCAAGGTGTTCACCAAGATCCACCTGCATTTCGTGGTCAAGGGCCGTGGTCTCAAGGAAGCTCAGGTCAAGCGTGCGGTCGAGTTGTCGGCGGAGAAGTACTGCTCGGCATCGATCATGCTCGGCCGTGCCGGCGTCGAGATCACCCACGATTACGAAATTGTCGAGTTGGGCGCCACGGCCTGACACTCGGCCTTCACGAAGGCCGCGCAAATCCTGGCAGTCAGCGCTTTTACTCTGCATAGGGCGCGGCTTTCTGGGCACGCCTCAACTGCATGAGAACAACGAAAAAGGGCGCCATCGGGCGCCCTTTTTCATCGGTAGTGGTTCAAATGCGGTAGGTGCTTTTGGTCATGACCTTGGACAGCAGGCTCATGCCGAACTTGATCGGTGCCGGGAAGCGCAGGCCGCCAGCCTCGATGGCGCTGGTGGCGTGATGTTCCTCGTCCTCGCGCATCTGTTCGAGAATGGCGCGGGATTTGCGGTCTTCCTGCGGAATCTGTTCGAGGTGCTCGTCCAGGTGCTTGACCACCTGGTCTTCCGTGGCAGCGACGAAGCCCAGGCTGACCTTGTCGCTGATCAGCCCGGCTACCGCACCGACCCCGAAGGACAAACCGTAGAACAACGGGTTGAGCACGCTGGGGTGACTGCCCAGTTCGCGGATGCGTTGTTCGCACCAGGCCAGGTGATCGACTTCCTCGTCCGCCGCATGCTCCATGGCCTTGCGTACTTCCGGCAACTTGGCGGTCAGGGCCTGCCCCTGATACAGCGCCTGGGCGCAGACTTCACCGGTATGGTTGATGCGCATCAGGCCGGCGACATGACGGGTTTCGTCGTCATTGAGCTGCGCCTCATTCTGCACGATGGCGGGCGAGGGGCGAGTGGGAGCACCGCTGAATGGGAGCAAGGTGCGTAATGCGGCATCGGCCTGCAACAGAAGGCGATCGACGGGGGAAAACTGGCGTTCATTGTTCATGGCCATCTCCACGAAAGCGTGTGGCAAGCAGTTTACCTGATCCATCCGGCAGAAAAATGACCGGCGACAACAGGTTTCAGGAGGACGTCCCAGGTCAGGATTGCTGGAGGCTTAGCCCGGCGGCCAGTTCATCTGACGCTGGCCGAGTACATGCATATGGATGTGATAGACCGTTTGCCCGCCGAGGTCGTTGCAGTTCATGGCTACACGGAAACCGTCCTCGCAGTTCAGTTCGCCTGCCAGGCGCTGGGCCGTGAACAGGATGTGTCCGGCCAACGCACGGTCGGCTTCGGTCAGATCCGTCAGCCTGGCGATGTGGCGTTTTGGAATCACCAGGAAATGCACGGGCGCCTGCGGCGCGATATCGTGGAATGCCAGGACTTGGTCGTCTTCGTAGAATGTTCGCGCGGGTATTTCCCCGGCAATGATCTTGCAGAACAGACAGTCCACGCGTTTTACTCCTGCCACTTTCGCTCCTCTGCGAGTGTAACGATGACGACCTACACCAGTCAGCCTGGCTGGGCACAAGGAGCGCTGGTGAAAAACGATATTCGCGATCTGGGGCTGGTGCTGGACTCCAGGGTCAAACTGGTGGTGATCGAGTCGTGGGATGAAAAACGGGTGCTGGAAACCCTGACCAGCCTGGCGATCAAGCGTGGGCTTGGCCTGTTCACCTGGGCCGTCACGGAAGGGCTGCAACGCCTGGGTTTTGGGGGCGAGGCTGTTGGCGCAGGGGAAACCTTCGACGCCGAGGTGGCGCTCAAGCTGATCAAGCATGATCCGCAGCCCAGCCTCTATGTCATGTGCGACCTGCACCCCTTTCTGAGCGATAACCCGAAGCTGGTGCGCCTGCTCAAGGAAATCGCCATGAATGAAGGCGGCCACAAACCGACGCTGGTGCTGGTTTCCCATGCGATAAAACTGCCGCCGGAAGTGCAGCGCTATGCGGCGCGGTTTACCCTCGCGTTGCCGACCGAGGAAGAGCTGTTGGCGATTGTTCGCGAAGAGGCGACGCGCTGGAGCGAGCTCAATCGTGGTGCTCGCGTGCGTACCGACAACCGCACGCTGCAACAGGTGGTGAAGAACCTGCGTGGGGCCAGCCATGCCGAAGCGCGTGCCTTGGCGCGCAATGTCATCTGCGATGACGGCGCGATCACCCAGGAAGACCTGCCGGAGCTGAACAAGACCAAGTTCAAGCTGCTCGATCTCGACGGGGTGCTCAGCTTCGAATACGACACCGCTCAATTTGCCGAGGTCGGGGGTCTACACAACCTCAAGCGCTGGCTGGGCGAGCGCCAGGACATTTTCCTCAATGGCACCGGCACGGATATGCCCAAGGGCATGATGCTGGTCGGTGTCCAGGGCGGCGGCAAGAGCCTGGCTGCCAAGGCCGTGGCCGGACTATGGGGGCTGCCGCTGCTGCGGTTGGACTTTGCCAGCCTGTACAACAAGTTCTTCGGCGAGACCGAGCGCAACCTGCGCGAGGCCTTGTCTCTGGCCGAACAGATGGCGCCCTGTGTGCTGTGGATGGACGAGGTGGAGAAGGGGCTGTCCACCGGAGAGCACGACGGTGGTGTCAGCCAGCGAGTACTGGGCACACTGTTGACCTGGATGGCCGAGCGCAAGGCGCCGGTGTTCATGGTCGCTACCGCCAATGCGATCCATCGTCTACCGCCGGAGCTGATACGCAAGGGCCGTTTCGACGAGCTGTTCTTTGTCGACTTGCCGGGCGCGGAGGTGCGAGCGGAGATCTTCGCCATTCATCTGCGTCGTCGTGAGTTGGAGGTGGCGTCGTTCGATCTGGCAGAGCTGGCAGCGGCCTGCGATGGATTTTCCGGGGCTGAAATTGAGCAGGCGGTGGTCAGTGCCCTGTATGCCGCGCAGGCTCGTCAGCAGTCCGTGGATCAAACACTGCTTCTGCAAAACATCCAGAGTACGGCGCCTTTGTCGGTGGTCATGGCCGAAGACCTGGCAGCCCTGCGAGCCTGGGCGAGTAATCGCACGGTGAGCGCGGGCTAAGGGGCGCACCTTGATGCGCTACAGCATTGCAGCCAGATATCAGCGCGGCAACGTGGGTTTGATCATACGCATGGCGAGTCGTTGTGACAGCGCGCGTGGCATCAGGCGGATCAACAGCGGTACCAGCCGATTGCGCCAGCCGGGAATGATGATCGCGCGGTTGCGCTCGAGACCTTGAACGGCCAACAAGGCGACTTCTTCCGGATTGGCCAGTAATTGCCGGCGCTCCAGGCCGCTCGACCTGATCTGGCTGTGGCGGAAGAACGGCGTGGCGATGGGGCCGGGGCAGAGCACGGATACCTTCACTCCATGGGGTGCCAGCTCGTTGCGCAGCCCTTCGGAGAAATGCAGCACGTAGGCCTTGCTGGCGAAGTAGTTGCTCATCAGCGGGCCGGGCTGGAAGGCGGCCACCGAGGCGACATTGAGGATCTGGCCACGGCCCTGCTTGACCATGTGATAACCCAGGTCATGGCACAGGCGGCTCAGGGCGAGGATGTTGAGTTCGATCAGCTCCTGCTCGCGCGACCAATCCTGCTCGACAAACAGTCCGGCCGAGCCAATGCCGGCATTGTTCACCAGCAGGTCGACCTGGCGTTCGCCCTGCTCCAGTTCCTGTATCAGGCCGCTGATCTGCATCGGCTCGGCTAGGTCGCAGACTCGATACAGCGCCTCGACGCCAAAGCGCTGAGTAAGCTCGCAGGCGATGCTTTCCAGGGCATCGCGTTGGCGCGCGACCAGAATCAGGTTGCGCCCCCGCCGGGCCAGAGCCTCGGCCAAGGCCAGGCCGAGACCGCTGGAGGCGCCGGTGATGAGGGCGTAGGTGGTCATGGGGCGCCTCGCTCGGGGCTATTGATCGTCGGATTCCGGCTGGGTGTATTGGCTTTGGGACTGCTGAGCGCGCTCTACGTAGTCCTGGTAAGCCGGCACGGCGATGGCCGCGAGGATGCCGATGAATACGGGAATCACCAGCCAGCCGAACGCCAGAACCTTGACTGCGGTGCTGTTCGGTGGCGGCGGTGCGCCGTATTGGTTGGCATCCTGATTGCCCGGGACCACCAGCATCAGAATGGCGAACACGCTGCCGACCAGCGGGACCAGGTTCAGCAGCCAGAGCCAGCCGGACCAGCCCATGTCATGCAGGCGTTGCACACCAATCTGGACACTCACGACCAACGCGCCGATGACCACAGCTGTGATCAGCAGGCCGCCAAGCCACGGCACCAATGCGAGGAACAGGGCGGAAATCAGGTACAGGGCGACGGCTGCGAACATCAGCACGGCGCTCCAGGCCAGGTAGCGCACGCGGCCAATACGGCCCGTCACGCCAAATGGGCGCAGCTCTCCATATTGATGACTGGTGGTGGCCACTTGAGCCTTGGGCGTGCTGTAGGGCGAGACACCTTCGTTGGTGGGGGCCGCCTCCGCCTGCGCAGCCTGGCGGGCGATGAACTTCTCGATGACGATCCCGCAGGCGGCGCAGACTGGCGCCTTGACCTGTTCGTGGTCGCATTTCGGGCAGCGCATCTGCGGTTGATCGGCAGCGTGCGCTTCGCCCGAGTCGATGCTCACCAGGCTGAGGCTTTCGCTCAGGTCGGTTTCCTTGCGTGCCTGGGCACCGGCCTTGTGCAACACGGCGAGGTACTTGTCGGCTTCCTCTTCCTTCAGGTTGCGTTTGAGCGTCACCGGGCTGCCGTTGAACAGCCCTTCGATTTTCTCTGGGTCGCTCTTGAACAGGTTGGCTAGTTTTTCCTTGGTCTCTTCCAGTGAGGCGTTCGGCATCAACTGGCCGTTGAAGACGATCTTGAAGCGAGATGTCGGCATGGGACTTCCCTGTGTAGGTGAGGATTAGATGGAGTGAATGGAAATGAGTCGGATCAACCCGGCCAGCGCTGGCCGATTTGCCCAGCCTTGGCCAGGGCTGCACGGTACTCCTGGTCCAGGCGGGCAATCAGTTCGCTGACGCTGGGTAGATCGCTGATGCCGCCGACGCCTTGTCCGGCCGACCAGACGGTTTTCCACGCCTTGGCTTCATCGTCGACCGGTTTGAGTTTCTCGCCGTAGTTGACCGCACTCTTGTCCTGCAGGCGGTTGAGGTCGTAACCCGCCTGCTCCAGGCTTTGGCGCATGAAGCTGGCCGGCACTCCGGAAACGGCGGGCGTGTGGATGATGTCGGCTGCCCGGGCATTCAGCACCATATCCTTGTAAGCCTGACTGGCATTGCTTTCCCGCGTGGCAATGAAGCGGCTGCCAAGGTAAGCCAGATCGGCACCGAGCAACTGAGCCGCGAGAATCTCCTGGCCGCTGTTGAGGCAGCCGGCCAGCAGCACGGTCTTGTCGAAGAACTGGCGAATTTCCGCGACCAGGGCAAACGGACTCCACGTGCCAGCATGGCCACCGGCACCTGCCGCCACGGCAATCAGGCCATCGACGCCAGCTTCGGCGGCCTTCTCGGCATGACGCCGGGTGGTCACGTCATGGAAGACCAGGCCGCCATAACTGTGCACGGCGTCCACGACTTCCTTGACGGCTCCGAGGCTGGTGATCACCAGCGGCACCTTGTGTTCCACGCAGATCGCCAGGTCAGCCTGCAGGCGCGGGTTGCTGCCGTGTACGATCAGGTTGACGGCATAAGGCGCAGCATCAGGTGCCAGGCCCGCTTCGATTTCTTCCAGCCATGCCTTGAAGCCGCCGCTATCCCGCTGGTTCAGTGCCGGGAAGCTGCCGACCACGCCATTGTTGCTGCAGGCCAGCACGAGTTGTGGGGTCGACACCAGGAACATCGGTGCGGCGACCACTGGCAGGCGCAGGCGTTGATCGAACTGGGCGGGCAGGGACATGGCGTTTCCTCTTGTTATTAGCGTTGGGGCGGAAGTCAGAAAGGCTTGACCACCACCAGGATGACAATGATTAGCAGGAACAGTACCGGAACTTCGTTGAACCAGCGATAGAACACATGGCTTCGGCTGTTCTCGCCCCGCGCAAAGCGCTTCAACTGTGCACCGCACATGTGGTGATAACCGACCAGCAGCACGACCAGCAGCAACTTGGCATGCAGCCAGCCCATCTTCAGCCAGCCGGGTGACAGGTAAAGCAGCCATATACCGAGGGCAAGCGTGAGCAGCATCGACGGCAGCATGATGCCGCGGTACAGCTTGCGCTCCATCAGGCAGAAACGTTCGCGGCTGGTCTGATCCTCACTCATGGCGTGGTAAACGAACAGGCGTGGCAGATAGAACAGTCCCGCGAACCAGCAGACCATGGCAATGATGTGCAGGGCTTTGACCCAGAGATAAAGCATTGAAACCTTCCTACAGCGCAGATTGTGCCTGCGATAGTAGTGAAAGCGCCGTGTCTGCGTCACGTCCGAGGTTGGCCGCGCGTGCGGCTGGCCTTATCATCTGGGACTTTTCCGGATTCGTGTCGAGGGTTATGTGATGGTCAAGGTGGGTATCGTCGGTGGCACGGGGTATACCGGTGTCGAGCTGCTGCGTCTGTTGGCCCAGCACCCCCAGGCAGACGTTGTGGTCATCACTTCGCGCTCCGAGACCGGGGTGAAGGTGGCGGACATGTATCCGAACCTGCGCGGGCACTACGATAACTTGGCGTTCAGCATGCCGGACGTGGCCACGCTGGGTGCCTGCGACGTGGTGTTCTTCGCGACGCCGCATGGCGTCGCGCATGCCCTGGCTGGCGAGCTGCTGGCTGCCGGAACCCGCGTGATCGACCTGTCGGCCGACTTCCGCCTGCAGGATGCCGAGGAGTGGGCGCAGTGGTACGGTCAGCCACACGGCGCGCCGGAGCTGCTGCCTGAGGCTGTGTACGGTCTGCCGGAAGTCAATCGCGAGGCTATCAAGACGGCGCGGCTGATCGCGGTGCCTGGGTGCTACCCGACTGCGACCCAATTGGGCCTGCTGCCACTGCTCGAGGCGGGAGTAGCCGATCCAAGCCGTTTGATCGCCAACTGTGCGTCGGGTGTCAGCGGCGCAGGACGTGGGGCCAAGGTTGGCTCGCTGCTGTGTGAGACCAGCGAAAGCATGATGGCCTATGCGGTGAAGGGACACCGCCACCTGCCGGAAATCACCCAGGGCTTGTGCCGCGCGGCCGGTGGTCCGGTGGGACTGACCTTCGTTCCCCACCTGGCGCCAATGATCCGCGGCATCCATGCGACCCTGTACGCCACGGTCGTGGACCGGGGCGTCGATCTCCAGGCCTTGTTCGAGCAACGCTATGCCAATGAGCCTTTCGTTGATGTGATGCCGGCGGGCAGCCACCCGGAAACCCGCAGTGTGCGTGGCGCCAACGTTTGCCGTATTGCCGTGCATCGCCCGCAGGGCGGGGAGTTGGTGGTGGTGCTGTCGGCCATCGACAACCTGGTCAAAGGCGCTTCAGGGCAGGCGGTACAGAACCTGAACATCCTCTTTGGTCTGGATGAGCGTCTGGGGTTGTCCCATGCCGCGCTGATGCCGTAAGTCGATTAGTTGACCGATTTGCTAGGGTAAGCGGATAATCTGCCGCCTGGCAGTATGTAAAAAGGCGCCTGGCGCCGGGAGTTCGCAAGATGAGCGTTGAGACCTTCACCCCCACTCCGCTGCAATTCACGCAGGGCGCGGCGACCAAAGTGAAGAATCTGGTTGATGAAGAGGGCAACCCTCGACTGAAACTGCGCGTATTCGTCACTGGCGGCGGTTGTTCGGGGTTTCAGTACGGCTTCACCTTCGATGAGGATGTGGCCGATGACGACACTATCGTTGAGCGCGAAGGCGTCAGCCTGGTGGTTGATCCGATGAGTTTCCAGTATCTGGCAGGTGCCGAGGTGGATTATCAGGAGGGCCTGGAGGGCTCGCGTTTCGTCATCAAGAATCCCAATGCCACGACGACCTGTGGCTGCGGCTCTTCCTTCTCTATCTGATCGTTCCGTCATAAAAAAGCCGCGCAATTGCGCGGCTTTTTTATGAGCCACCATTCTGCCGAATGGCGGATATGAGGTTAGGCAGGATAGATCGCGCCAAGCACTCTCAGTCCCCTCGCGCCGGTTACGCTGGGGCGGTTGGCGGGAATGCCTTCCAGGCAGCAATGAGCCAGCCAGGCAAAAGCCATGGCCTCGATCCAGTCCGGTGCGATACCGAATGCGGCGGTGCTGCTGACCTGGCACTCGGGGAGCAGCGCCTGCAAGCGATTCATCAGGGTGCTGTTATGCGCGCCGCCCCCGCATACGAGCAGGTCAGCGGTTCCTTGCTGGGCGCCTTGCAGGGCATCAATGATGCTGCGGGCTGTGAGCTCCAGAAGTGTTCTCTGGATATCTGCCGGGGCGATAGGGGGGAGCGCATTTAGGTGGCTTTCGAGCCAGGGCAGGTTGAACAGCTCTCGCCCCGTGCTTTTCGGGCCTTGGGTCTGGAAGTAGTGATCGCTCAGCAACCGCTCTAGCAGGGCTTCACTGACTTGGCCGCTGGCTGCCCAGGCGCCATTGCGGTCATAGCGTTCGCCTTGCTGTCGATTGATCCAGGCATCCAGCAGTACATTGCCAGGGCCGCAGTCAAAGCCGTGCACCGGTTGCCCCGGGGTTATCAGGCTCAAATTGCTGAAGCCGCCGATATTCAACACGGCCCGACGCTGCTGGCCATCATCGAACAGGGCTTCATGGAAGGCAGGAACCAATGGCGCGCCCTGGCCGCCGGCGGCTAGATCCCGCCGGCGAAAGTCGCTGACCACCGGGATGCCGGTCAACTCGACGAGCAGGGCGGGGTTGCCGATCTGGATGGTAAAGCCGCGTACCGGCTCATGCCTGACAGTTTGGCCATGGCTACCAATAGCGCGGATGGCATCAGGTTTCAGGCCTTGGGCGCTGAGCAGGGTGTCGATACCGGAGGCTGCCAGTGCGACCCAGCTGTTTTCCGCTTCAGCGGCGCGTGCCAGTTCGTCCGGGCCTGACGCGCACAAGCCAAGCATCTGCGCACGTAGGCTGTCGGGCATCGGTACGTAGTGAGTGGCGAGCAGCGTGGTCTTCTGCCCATCCTGGCGAATCAGGGCGATGTCCAGTCCATCAAGGCTGGTGCCGGACATCAAGCCCAGGTAGTGCTGCATGTGATCAGCGCTTGTCCAGAGCCAGCAGGGTTGCTTTTTCCTGGTCCATGCGCGCCATCAGTGGCTTGCTCAATTGCATGAATCGCTGCTTTTCGGTCTTGGCGATCGGGTCGGCCATCGGCAGTTTCTGGCTCAATGGGTCAACGTGAACACCGTTAACCTGGAACTCGTAATGCAGGTGCGGCCCGGTGGACAGGCCAGTGGTCCCGATATAGCCAATGACCTGTCCTTGCTTGACCGTGCCGCCGGTACGGATACCCTTGGCAAAGCCTTGCATGTGCCCGTATAGCGTACGGTAGCTGCTGCCGTGCTGGAGGATCACTGCATTGCCATAGCCGCCGCGACGCCCGGCAACGATGATCTTGCCATCGCCGGCGGCTTTGATTGGCGTGCCGCGTGGCGCTGCATAATCGACACCTTTATGGGCGCGAATCTTGTTCAGGATCGGGTGTTTGCGACCTACGGAGAAGCGCGAGCTGATGCGGGCGAAGTCTACCGGTGTACGGATGAACGCCTTGCGCATGCTGTTGCCGTCAGCGTTGTAATAGCTGGTCGCCCCCTGCTTGCTGGTGTAGCGCACGGCGGTGTAGGGCTTGCCGCGGTTGGTGAAGCGTGCGGCGAGGATGTCACCGTTACCAACCTGCTTGCCGTTGACGACGTGTTCTTCATAAATCACTTCGAACTCGTCACCCTCGCGAATATCGAGCGCGAAGTCGATGTCATAGCCAAACACGTTGGCCAGGTCCATGGTCAGGCTGTGCGAGAGGCCTGCGCGTTTGGCCGAGAGAAAGAGAGAGCTTTTGATGACGCCGTGTGCGTACGAGGTCCGCACTTCGGGTTTGACTCGGTCGCGCTTGAAGCTGTAGCCGCTGTCGTTTTTGCTCAGAGAGATGCTTTCTAGGTCGCTGAGCTTGCTGCTCAATGTGTCCAGTTTGCCTTCTGGCGTCAGCTTGAAGTCGAGCACCTGTCCGATTTTCAGGCGGCTGAACTGCTTCGCTTCTTTATTGGCACCGAGTGCTTCATGCAGATCAGTGGCTGTCAGGCCTACGCGTGAGAACACTGTCGAGAGGGTATCGCCATTGCCTACGGTGACAGTCTTGAACAGGGGATCAGAGGGTGGTTCAGTGGTAGACAGGGAATCTTGCTGGTCGGCGCTCTGGTTAGCGCTCTTCTGGGGCTCGGTCAGGTTCAGGCTGCCGGAAAAGGGCGAGTTGTCCTGATTACCGAGGATCTGCTCAGGTCGCAGATCATCCTTTTCTTGTAGCAGTTGCTCGGTACTGCTCTCAAGATCCAGGTTCAGGTAGGTCTTCTTCGCCTCGACTTCGCGTGACGGGAACACCAGCAAGGCCAGGCTCAGCAGAGCCGCTACACCACTGGCAGCCAGCAGGTGGCTTTTGGGGTATAGAGGTGGGGCTTTGGGGGCGGATGGCGTCATGGCTTAAGGTGTTTCTTGGAAGAATGCATTAACTGTCTAAAATATAATCAAAATTATCTATAGGCAACCCTACAGATTCTGTATCGGCCAAGTGGCAGACCTGAGGCGCAAAACTTGTAATTGGTCAGTGATCTTGTATGGTTGGTTCCCTTTTGTTTCCGAGCGTCTAAAGAGTCCTGTCATGAAGTCTGTTGAAGAGCAGCTGGCGCTGATCAAGCGCGGCGCGGAAGAAATCCTGGTTGAGGCGGAGCTGGTAGAGAAGCTCAAGCGTGGTCAGCCCCTGCGCATCAAGGCTGGCTTCGATCCGACCGCGCCTGATCTGCACCTGGGCCACACTGTGCTTATTAATAAGCTGCGTCAGTTTCAGGATCTGGGACACCAGGTGATTTTCCTGATTGGCGACTTCACCGGGATGATCGGTGATCCCAGCGGCAAAAGCGCTACCCGCCCGCCATTGACCCGTGAGCAGGTGCTGGAGAATGCGGAAACCTACAAGACCCAGGTTTTCAAGATTCTTGACCCGGCTAAGACCGAGGTGGCCTTCAACTCGACCTGGATGGACCATCTGACGCCGGCAGATTTCATTCGCCTGGCTTCGCAGTACACCGTTGCGCGCATGCTCGAGCGCGATGACTTCGATAAGCGCTATACCGGCAACCAGCCCATAGCCATCCATGAGTTCCTCTATCCGTTGGTGCAGGGCTACGACTCGGTAGCGTTGCGGGCAGATGTCGAGCTTGGTGGGACCGACCAAAAATTCAACCTGCTCATGGGGCGTGAGCTGCAGCGGGCATATGGCCAGGCGTCCCAGTGCGTAGTGACCATGCCGTTGCTGGAAGGCTTGGATGGCGTGAAGAAGATGTCCAAGTCTTTGGGCAACTATATAGGTATCCAGGAAGCCCCTGGGGTGATGTACAACAAGCTCGTCTCAATGCCGGATGCATTGATGTGGCGTTACTTTGAGCTGCTGAGCTTCCGGCCGATGGCTGAGATCGAGCAATTCAAGCTGGATGTGGCGCAGGGTGCCAATCCGCGTGACATCAAGATCAAGCTTGCCGAAGAGCTGGTTGCCCGTTTCCATGGTGAAGAGGCTGCGGCTAGTGCGCATCGCTCTGCTGGCAATCGCATGAAGGAGGGTGAGCTGCCAGAGAATCTGCCCGAGGTCGAGCTGCTCACTAATGAAGACATGCTTGTTTCGTCCGTCCTTAATAAGGCTGGCTTGGTCAAGAATGCGGCGGGCGCTCGTGATTTGCTGGGCGCTGGCAGTGTGCGTATAGATGGTGAAGTGGTTGATCGCACCTTTGTATTTAAGGTGGGTGCTAGTCATGTATGTCAGGCTGGGAAGAAGGCTTTTGCGCGTATCACGCTAAAAGCTGAAAAAGCGGCATTTAAGGGTTGACGTTAAATTTTGGTCCCCTATAATGCGCACCACTTCCGGTGCAGTCGGATCGAAAAACTCCTTGATAAACAAGAAGTTAGACGAAAATAAAGGTTGCAACGGTGGCGGATTCAAGTAGAATGCGCCGGGCTGACAAGGTGGTGGTTTAGACCTGTCAGCGCTTCAGTCGGGAGCGACTGAAGATGCTGGAAAGGAGGTGTTGACAGCGGTTTGTAACGCTGTAGAATGCGCCTCCCGCTGACGAGAAGCTCTGCTGATCCGAAGCGCAGGCGGTTGAGAAGAAACGAAAAATTCTTCAAAAACAGCTTGACAGATTGAAAGGCTGCTGTAGAATGCGCGGCCTCGGTTGAGACGAAAGGCTTGATCGAAACGCTCTTTAACAACTTGAATCAAGCAATTCGTGTGGGTGCTTGTGATGTAAGACTGATAGTCAAATGATTGTCAGCAACACAAGTAACACTCGTGAATTCGAGAGTTTATTTGCGATTGCTGAGCCAAGTTTAGGGTTTTCTCAAAACCCAAGCAGTATTGAACTGAAGAGTTTGATCATGGCTCAGATTGAACGCTGGCGGCAGGCCTAACACATGCAAGTCGAGCGGATGAAGAGAGCTTGCTCTCTGATTTAGCGGCGGACGGGTGAGTAATGCCTAGGAATCTGCCTGGTAGTGGGGGATAACGTTCCGAAAGGAACGCTAATACCGCATACGTCCTACGGGAGAAAGCAGGGGACCTTCGGGCCTTGCGCTATCAGATGAGCCTAGGTCGGATTAGCTAGTTGGTGGGGTAAAGGCTCACCAAGGCGACGATCCGTAACTGGTCTGAGAGGATGATCAGTCACACTGGAACTGAGACACGGTCCAGACTCCTACGGGAGGCAGCAGTGGGGAATATTGGACAATGGGCGAAAGCCTGATCCAGCCATGCCGCGTGTGTGAAGAAGGTCTTCGGATTGTAAAGCACTTTAAGTTGGGAGGAAGGGTTGTAACCTAATACGTTGCAATTTTGACGTTACCGACAGAATAAGCACCGGCTAACTTCGTGCCAGCAGCCGCGGTAATACGAAGGGTGCAAGCGTTAATCGGAATTACTGGGCGTAAAGCGCGCGTAGGTGGTTCAGCAAGTTGAATGTGAAAGCCCTGGGCTCAACCTGGGAACTGCATCCAAAACTACTGAGCTAGAGTACGGTAGAGGGTAGTGGAATTTCCTGTGTAGCGGTGAAATGCGTAGATATAGGAAGGAACACCAGTGGCGAAGGCGACTACCTGGACTGATACTGACACTGAGGTGCGAAAGCGTGGGGAGCAAACAGGATTAGATACCCTGGTAGTCCACGCCGTAAACGATGTCGACTAGCCGTTGGGATCCTTGAGATCTTAGTGGCGCAGCTAACGCATTAAGTCGACCGCCTGGGGAGTACGGCCGCAAGGTTAAAACTCAAATGAATTGACGGGGGCCCGCACAAGCGGTGGAGCATGTGGTTTAATTCGAAGCAACGCGAAGAACCTTACCTGGCCTTGACATGCTGAGAACTTTCTAGAGATAGATTGGTGCCTTCGGGAACTCAGACACAGGTGCTGCATGGCTGTCGTCAGCTCGTGTCGTGAGATGTTGGGTTAAGTCCCGTAACGAGCGCAACCCTTGTCCTTAGTTACCAGCACGTTATGGTGGGCACTCTAAGGAGACTGCCGGTGACAAACCGGAGGAAGGTGGGGATGACGTCAAGTCATCATGGCCCTTACGGCCAGGGCTACACACGTGCTACAATGGTCGGTACAAAGGGTTGCCAAGCCGCGAGGTGGAGCTAATCCCATAAAACCGATCGTAGTCCGGATCGCAGTCTGCAACTCGACTGCGTGAAGTCGGAATCGCTAGTAATCGTGAATCAGAATGTCACGGTGAATACGTTCCCGGGCCTTGTACACACCGCCCGTCACACCATGGGAGTGGGTTGCTCCAGAAGTAGCTAGTCTAACCGCAAGGGGGACGGTTACCACGGAGTGATTCATGACTGGGGTGAAGTCGTAACAAGGTAGCCGTAGGGGAACCTGCGGCTGGATCACCTCCTTAATCGACGACATCAGCTTTATCATAAGCTCCCACACGAATTGCTTGATTCACTTGCGAAAAGCGATTGGGTTTACACCCGAGAGTTAGACGATTGGGTCTGTAGCTCAGTTGGTTAGAGCGCACCCCTGATAAGGGTGAGGTCGGCAGTTCGAATCTGCCCAGACCCACCAATTGTCAAGGGATGTGGCCAAGTCCGTAAATGGGGCCATAGCTCAGCTGGGAGAGCGCCTGCTTTGCACGCAGGAGGTCAGGAGTTCGATCCTCCTTGGCTCCACCATTAACTCGATAATCGTTGAAAGCTCAGAACTGAGCATCTGCCCGTAGGGGTTGGGGTGTTGAGTTCTGGTCTTTGCGCCAGAACTGTTCTTTAAAAATTTGGGTATGTGATAGAAGTAGACTGGATAATTACTTTCACTGGTAGTTATTCAAGTCAAGGTAAAATTTGCGTGTTCTCTATATTGCAAATTTTCGGCGAATGTCGTCTTCACGTTTGAGACAGTAACCAGATTGCTTGGGGTTATATGGTCAAGTGAAGAAGCGCATACGGTGGATGCCTTGGCAGTCAGAGGCGATGAAAGACGTGGTAGCCTGCGAAAAGCTTCGGGGAGTCGGCAAACAGACTTTGATCCGGAGATCTCTGAATGGGGGAACCCAGCCATCATAAGATGGTTATCTTGTACTGAATACATAGGTGCAAGAGGCGAACCAGGGGAACTGAAACATCTAAGTACCCTGAGGAAAAGAAATCAACCGAGATTCCCTTAGTAGTGGCGAGCGAACGGGGACTAGCCCTTAAGTTGATTTGAGATTAGCGGAACGCTCTGGAAAGTGCGGCCATAGTGGGTGATAGCCCTGTACGCGAAAATCTCTTATCAATGAAATCGAGTAGGACGGAGCACGAGAAACTTTGTCTGAATATGGGGGGACCATCCTCCAAGGCTAAATACTACTGACTGACCGATAGTGAACTAGTACCGTGAGGGAAAGGCGAAAAGAACCCCGGAGAGGGGAGTGAAATAGATCCTGAAACCGTATGCGTACAAGCAGTGGGAGCCTACTTTGTTGGGTGACTGCGTACCTTTTGTATAATGGGTCAGCGACTTATATTCAGTGGCAAGCTTAACCGAATAGGGGAGGCGTAGCGAAAGCGAGTCTTAATAGGGCGTTTAGTCGCTGGGTATAGACCCGAAACCGGGCGATCTATCCATGGGCAGGTTGAAGGTTGGGTAACACTAACTGGAGGACCGAACCGACTACCGTTGAAAAGTTAGCGGATGACCTGTGGATCGGAGTGAAAGGCTAATCAAGCTCGGAGATAGCTGGTTCTCCTCGAAAGCTATTTAGGTAGCGCCTCATGTATCACTGTAGGGGGTAGAGCACTGTTTCGGCTAGGGGGTCATCCCGACTTACCAAACCGATGCAAACTCCGAATACCTACAAGTGCCGAGCATGGGAGACACACGGCGGGTGCTAACGTCCGTCGTGAAAAGGGAAACAACCCAGACCGTCAGCTAAGGTCCCAAAGTTATGGTTAAGTGGGAAACGATGTGGGAAGGCTTAGACAGCTAGGAGGTTGGCTTAGAAGCAGCCACCCTTTAAAGAAAGCGTAATAGCTCACTAGTCGAGTCGGCCTGCGCGGAAGATGTAACGGGGCTCAAACCATACACCGAAGCTACGGGTATCACGTAAGTGATGCGGTAGAGGAGCGTTCTGTAAGCCTGTGAAGGTCAGTTGAGAAGCTGGCTGGAGGTATCAGAAGTGCGAATGCTGACATGAGTAACGACAATGCGAGTGAAAAACTCGCACGCCGAAAGACCAAGGTTTCCTGCGCAACGTTAATCGACGCAGGGTTAGTCGGTCCCTAAGGCGAGGCAGAAATGCGTAGTCGATGGGAAACAGGTTAATATTCCTGTACTTCTAGTTACTGCGATGGGGGGACGGAGAAGGCTAGGCCAGCACGGCGTTGGTTGTCCGTGTTTAAGGTGGTAGGCAGAGATCTTAGGTAAATCCGGGGTCTTAATGCCGAGAGCTGATGACGAGCGCTCTTTTAGAGCGTGAAGTGGTTGATGCCATGCTTCCAGGAAAAGCCTCTAAGCTTCAGGTAACTAGGAACCGTACCCCAAACCGACACAGGTGGTTGGGTAGAGAATACCAAGGCGCTTGAGAGAACTCGGGTGAAGGAACTAGGCAAAATGGCACCGTAACTTCGGGAGAAGGTGCGCCGGTGAGGGTGAAGGACTTGCTCCGTAAGCTCATGCCGGTCGAAGATACCAGGCCGCTGCGACTGTTTATTAAAAACACAGCACTCTGCAAACACGAAAGTGGACGTATAGGGTGTGACGCCTGCCCGGTGCCGGAAGGTTAATTGATGGGGTTAGCGCAAGCGAAGCTCTTGATCGAAGCCCCGGTAAACGGCGGCCGTAACTATAACGGTCCTAAGGTAGCGAAATTCCTTGTCGGGTAAGTTCCGACCTGCACGAATGGCGTAACGATGGCGGCGCTGTCTCCACCCGAGACTCAGTGAAATTGAAATCGCTGTGAAGATGCAGTGTATCCGCGGCTAGACGGAAAGACCCCGTGAACCTTTACTATAGCTTTGCACTGGACTTTGAATTTGCTTGTGTAGGATAGGTGGGAGGCTTTGAAGCGTGAACGCCAGTTTGCGTGGAGCCAACCTTGAAATACCACCCTGGCAACTTTGAGGTTCTAACTCTGGTCCGTTATCCGGATCGAGGACAGTGTATGGTGGGTAGTTTGACTGGGGCGGTCTCCTCCTAAAGAGTAACGGAGGAGTACGAAGGTGCGCTCAGACCGGTCGGAAATCGGTCGTAGAGTATAAAGGCAAAAGCGCGCTTGACTGCGAGACAGACACGTCGAGCAGGTACGAAAGTAGGTCTTAGTGATCCGGTGGTTCTGTATGGAAGGGCCATCGCTCAACGGATAAAAGGTACTCCGGGGATAACAGGCTGATACCGCCCAAGAGTTCATATCGACGGCGGTGTTTGGCACCTCGATGTCGGCTCATCACATCCTGGGGCTGAAGCCGGTCCCAAGGGTATGGCTGTTCGCCATTTAAAGTGGTACGCGAGCTGGGTTTAGAACGTCGTGAGACAGTTCGGTCCCTATCTGCCGTGGACGTTTGAGATTTGAGAGGGGCTGCTCCTAGTACGAGAGGACCGGAGTGGACGAACCTCTGGTGTTCCGGTTGTCACGCCAGTGGCATTGCCGGGTAGCTATGTTCGGAAAAGATAACCGCTGAAAGCATCTAAGCGGGAAACTTGCCTCAAGATGAGATCTCACTGGAGCCTTGAGCTCCCTAAAGGGCCGTCGAAGACTACGACGTTGATAGGTTGGGTGTGTAAGCGCTGTGAGGCGTTGAGCTAACCAATACTAATTGCCCGTGAGGCTTGACCATATAACACCCAAACAATTTGCTGTTTGTGTGCTCGATGGTTGAAGTCGACAAACAAACCGAAAATTTGCCTGAACACGCAATACCACCACATCACATACCCAATTCGCTGTAGCGACTAAACACCGATACAGCAACCGAATTGCTTGACGACCATAGAGCGTTGGAACCACCTGATCCCATCCCGAACTCAGTAGTGAAACGACGCATCGCCGATGGTAGTGTGGGGTTTCCCCATGTGAGAGTAGGTCATCGTCAAGCTCCTATCCCCAAACCCCCAATCCGAGTAATCGGGTTGGGGGTTTGGCTTTGCGCGACGGAAAAAGAGCACGCTGATTTCTAGGCAAGTCTGGTATGCATCGCTATGATGCCAGCCTCTTTTTGGGTCGAGACTGTCATGCAAAAGCTCCTGCAGCTATTACAGGATGGCGAATTTCATTCTGGTGAGAGCTTGGGCCGTGCGATTGGCCTGAGTCGGGCTGGTGTTTGGAAGCGCTTGCAGGGGCTGGAGGCAGAGTTTGGCGTTGCCATCTTTCGCGTGCGTGGGCGTGGTTACCGCTTGTCGTCCCCCATTTCGCTATTGCGCGCTGGTGATCTCAGCGAGAGCCTTGCCCCGTATGGATGGAAAGTTGTCCTTGCGGAGTCTGTGGGCTCGACCAATGCAGAGGCATTACGGCTGCTAAGTGCAGGGGCTGATGCTCCCTTGTTAGTCGTTGCGGAAAAGCAGAGTAGTGGCCGCGGGAGGCGTGGTCGCGCTTGGGTCAGTCCTTATGGTGCCAATCTTTACTACAGTCTGGGTCTTCGGCTCGATGGTGGCGTTTATCCCATTGAGGGTTTGAGTCTGACGGTTGGGCTTGCTGTGCGCCGGGTACTGCTCGAGTTTGGTTGCGAGGCTGTGGGGGTGAAATGGCCGAATGATCTGTTGCTCGATGGGCGAAAGATCGCTGGAATATTGATCGAACTCGCTGGCGATCCTTCAAGTATCTGTCAGGTCGTTATCGGCATAGGTATCAATGTCAATATGACTGGTGCGGTTGCGGATATCGATCAGCCCTGGGCTTCGCTGCGGGGGCATACGGGGCAGCTTATTGATCGTACAGCGTTGGCTTTGAGTTTGAGTCATTGGATGCAGCGCTATCTTGAGCTGCATCGCGAGAAGGGTTTTTCTGGTCTGCTCCAGGAGTGGGAGGCTTGCCATCTCTGGCAGGGGGCTGAAGTGAGTTTACTTGCTGGGCCGCAGCGTATTGATGGTGTTGTTCTCGGGGTGGATCGGCAAGGGGCTTTGCGCATGCGGGTTGCCGGGGAGGAGCGTCACTTTAGTGGCGGAGAGCTAAGCCTGAGGTTGCGTGATGATTCTTGAGTTGGACTGTGGCAACAGCCTTATTAAGTGGCGATTGATCGTTGCGGAGGCGAGAAATGGCCGCGTGCTCGGTGGTGTAGTCGGCTCTGCAGATGAGCTCTTTGTGGCGCTGGGTGATATAGCTGGCCTCGTTGTATCTGCGTGTCGCCTGGTAAGTGTGCGCAGTGATGAGGAGACGACGGAGCTGGCCTTGCGCATTGAGCAGGCTTTTTCTGTCCCGGTGCTACAGGCAAAGGCTGCGCAAATCCTCTGTGGCGTGAGCAATGGCTACAGCGATTATGCGCGATTGGGATTGGACCGCTGGCTCGCGCTTGTGGGGGCTTATCAACTGTGCGGTAGGGCATGTCTCGTTTTGGATCTTGGGACGGCCGTTACGTCTGATTTCGTGACGGCAGGAGGTGAGCATCTGGGAGGCTATATCTGTCCCGGGGTGCCGCTCATGCGCAACCAGTTGCGAACGCATACGCGAAAAATTCGCTATGACGATGTGGCTGCTGAGCAGGCCTTAAGTAATCTGTTGCCAGGACGCTCCACTGTAGAGGCGGTCGAGCGAGGTTGCTCTTTGATGTTGCGTGGGTTCGTGCTGACTCAATTGGAGTTGGCGCGAGAGCATTGGGGAGACGCATTCACTGTCTATTTGACCGGAGGGGATGCTTCGCTAGTGAGCGAGATGCTTCCTGGTGCTCATCTTGTGCCTGATCTGGTGTTCGTCGGGTTGGCTGCGGCCTGCCCCTTGTCCTGAGGTTTCTCATGCGCTGGCTGTTTCTTCTTTTGCTGGTCCTTAACCTCTTCTATTACGTGTGGCATCAGCAGCAGGCCCCTCTGCGAGCGAAAGAGGTTGCGCCGATATCCATGTATCGAGGCTCGCAACAAGGGATCCAATTGCTGAGTGAGGCGGATAAGCAGCGTGTGAGGCGCGATGAGGGGGGGGCGTTGCCGTCGTCTACACAGACTTGTCTGTTCCTTGGCAGCTTCCAGCAGGAGTCGGCAGCTCGCCAGGTTGAGCAGCGGCTGATGTCCTTGGATATTCGGGCTGAGGTTCATTCGGTCGATGCCGCTGCTGGCATGGATTATTGGGTTTATCTGGCTCCCCTTGCCTCTCGTCAGGCTTCGCTACGCCAACTTAAGGAATTGCAGGCGCGCAAGATCGATAGCTACATCATTACCCAGGGCGATCTGGCTAATGGAATATCGCTGGGTATCTTCCCTCGGAGTGACTCGGCGCAAAGCGTCATGCAGCGTTTGCGTGATGCTGGTTACGAGCCCTTGTTGCGTGAATTGCAGCGTGCGCAGCGTAGTTTCTGGGTGCGCATAGCTCCGGAAAGCCGTCGGCTGGCTGACGATGTTCTACTGCAGCAGCTGGCGGCTGACTTCAAGGAGCTACAACATCAATTAATGCCCTGTGAAGGCGTTGCAACCGCGCGATAGTTTGCATAGAATGGCGCCCGCTTCGCAGGGTGGTCACTTTTGGGTGAGTATGCGAAGTTACTGGCAATGCAGCTAAGCTCAGGTTTTTAATGAGAAAATGCTTGACAGTAGGGTGGCAGATAATGAGAATGCCGCCTCCTTATGGAGGGATTCCCGAGCGGCCAAAGGGATCAGACTGTAAATCTGACGTCATCGACTTCGAAGGTTCGAATCCTTCTCCCTCCACCAGATTTAGCGTGAGCCACAAGCTCCGCGGGTATAGTTCAGTGGTAGAACCTCAGCCTTCCAAGCTGATGATGCGGGTTCGATTCCCGCTACCCGCTCCATGTTTGTTGTTCCTGCATTGTGTAACGCTCATGTAGCTCAGCTGGTAGAGCACACCCTTGGTAAGGGTGAGGTCAGCGGTTCAAATCCGCTCATGAGCTCCACTTCAACAAAGGCAGATATGCAGATATCTGCCTTTGTTTTAATGGCGGCGTGACTCGCTCAATTCATTGATGGGAGACGGTCAAGATGGCTAAGGAAAAGTTTGAACGTAACAAACCGCACGTCAACGTAGGCACCATCGGTCACGTTGACCACGGTAAAACTACCCTGACCGCTGCTCTGACTCGCGTGTGCTCCGAAGTATTCGGTAGCGCCAAGGTCGACTTCGACAAGATCGATAGCGCCCCTGAAGAAAAAGCGCGCGGCATCACCATCAACACTGCGCACGTAGAGTACGACTCGTCCGTACGTCACTACGCGCACGTTGACTGCCCGGGTCACGCTGACTATGTGAAGAACATGATCACCGGTGCTGCCCAGATGGATGGCGCGATCCTGGTTTGCTCCGCCGCTGACGGCCCGATGCCGCAGACTCGCGAGCACATCCTGCTGTCCCGTCAGGTAGGTGTTCCGTACATCGTGGTCTTCCTGAACAAGGCCGACATGGTGGATGACGCCGAGCTGCTGGAACTGGTCGAGATGGAAGTTCGTGACCTGCTGAGCACCTACGACTTCCCGGGCGACGACACTCCGATCATCATCGGTTCCGCGCTGATGGCTCTGAACGGCCAGGACGACAACGAGCTGGGCACCAGTGCCGTCAAGAAGCTGGTTGAGACTCTGGATGTCTACATCCCTGAGCCGGTTCGTGCTATCGACCGTCCGTTCCTGATGCCGATCGAAGACGTATTCTCGATCTCCGGCCGCGGTACTGTAGTTACCGGTCGCGTAGAGCGCGGTATCGTCAAGATCCAGGAAGAAATCGAAATCGTTGGTCTGCGTGACACCACCAAGACCACCTGCACCGGCGTTGAAATGTTCCGCAAACTGCTCGACGAAGGTCGTGCTGGCGAGAACTGCGGCGTCCTGCTGCGCGGTACCAAGCGTGATGACGTCGAGCGTGGTCAGGTTCTGGCCAAGCCGGGCACCATCAAGCCGCACACCAAGTTCGAAGCTGAAGTGTACGTCCTGTCCAAAGAAGAAGGCGGTCGTCACACTCCGTTCTTCAAGGGCTACCGTCCGCAGTTCTACTTCCGTACCACTGACGTAACTGGTTCGTGCGAACTGCCAGAAGGCGTTGAGATGGTAATGCCGGGCGACAACGTGAAAATGGTTGTCACCCTGATCAAGCCGATCGCCATGGAAGATGGTCTGCGTTTCGCGATTCGCGAAGGCGGTCGTACCGTTGGTGCTGGTGTTGTTGCCAAGATCGTCGAGTAATCGGTTGATCTGATCCAGTTAGGCCGGCATAATGGTCGGCCTGACTTCAGTTTAGGCCAGTAGCTCAATTGGCAGAGCGGCGGTCTCCAAAACCGCAGGTTGGGGGTTCGATTCCCTCCTGGCCTGCCAGATTCCTAAAGATGTGGATCTGGCATTTCTTTGATTACAGGGTTCTTCTCATGAATGCCAAGGCTGAAGCTAAAGACTCACGCTTTGACTCGCTAAAGTGGCTCGTTGTTGTCGCTCTGGTTGTAGTTGGTGTGGTCGGCAATCAGTATTACTCGGCTGAGCCGCTCCTGTATCGTGTGCTGGCATTGCTGGTGCTTGCTGTGTTGGCGGGTTTCATTGCGCTGCAGACTGGGAAAGGTCGTTCTTTCTCTGTTCTGGCTAAAGAAGCGCGTACTGAGATTCGCAAGGTTGTATGGCCAAGTCGTCAGGAAACCACGCAAACCACGCTGATCGTTGTAGCGGTAGTGTTGGTCATGGCGTTGGTTCTTTGGGGGCTTGACTCCCTCCTGGGTTGGCTTGTTTCGTTGATTGTCGGTTAAGGGTGTCCCGTGGCTAAGCGTTGGTACGTTGTGCATGCTTACTCGGGTTACGAGAAGCATGTCATGCGCTCGTTGGTCGAGCGTGTCAAGCTGGCTGGCATGGAAGATGATTTTGGCGAAATTCTGGTCCCTACTGAAGAAGTAGTCGAGATGCGGAATGGCCAAAAGCGCAAAAGTGAGCGCAAATTCTTTCCGGGCTATGTGCTGGTTCAGATGGAGATGACCGAGGCGACTTGGCACTTGATCAAGAACACGCCTCGCGTAATGGGCTTTATCGGTGGTACTGCCGATAAGCCGGCTCCGATTACCGAAAAAGAAGCTGATGCGATTCTGCGTCGTGTTGCCGATAGCGGCGACAAGCCCAAGCCGAAGACGTTGTTCGAGCCGGGTGAAACCGTTCGCGTTGTTGATGGTCCGTTTGCGGACTTCAATGGTGTTGTTGAGGAAGTTAACTACGAGAAGAGCCGGATCCATGTGGCCGTGCTTATTTTCGGTCGCTCCACACCGGTGGAGCTGGAGTTCAGTCAAGTCGAGAAGGTCTAGCTGAACAATGCATCCCGTACCCCGCAGCGGTTAGCTGCGGGGTTTTGTCGTCACTGGGATAAAGGCGTTATTAACCGGGGAGCCATTTGGCGTTCGAACCCGTAACTGGAGTAGCTCATGGCTAAGAAAATCACGGCTTATATCAAGCTGCAAGTTAAGGCCGGTCAGGCCAACCCATCGCCACCCGTAGGCCCGGCTCTGGGTCAGCATGGCGTGAACATCATGGAATTCTGCAAGGCGTTCAACGCCAAGACCCAAGGCCAAGAGCCAGGTCTGCCGACTCCTGTGATCATCACTGTTTACAGTGATCGCAGCTTCACCTTTGAAACAAAAAGCACCCCGGCTGCTGTTCTGCTGAAGAAGGCTGCGGGCCTGACCAGTGGTTCCGCTCGTCCGAACACTGTCAAAGTGGGCACCGTTACCCGTGCTCAGCTGGAAGAGATCGCCAAGACCAAACAGGCCGATCTGACTGCAGCTGACCTGGAGGCGGCCGTGCGTACCATCGCCGGCTCCGCTCGTAGCATGGGCCTCAACGTGGAGGGTGTGTAATGGCTAAGCTGACCAAGCGTCAAAAGGCAATCGCCGAGAAAATCGAAGCCGGCAAGCAATACGGTTTTGAAGATGCCGCCAAGTTGTTGGCCGAGCTGTCTGCCGTCAAGTTCACCGAGTCGTTCGATATCGCCATCAACCTGGGTGTTGATCCGCGTAAATCCGACCAGGTCGTGCGTGGCGCTACCGTGCTGCCAAACGGCACCGGTAAAACCGTTCGCGTTGCAGTATTCACTCAGGGGCCTGGCGTTGAAGCTGCTCTGGCCGCTGGTGCTGACAAAGTTGGTATGGATGAGCTGGCTGCCGAAATGAAAGCCGGTGACCTGAACTATGACGTTGTTATCGCCTCCCCGGATGCGATGCGTGTTGTGGGTCAGCTGGGTCAGGTTCTCGGTCCGCGCGGTCTGATGCCGAACCCGAAAGTCGGTACCGTAACTCCGGACGTGGCCACTGCCGTGAAGAACGCCAAGGCTGGTCAGGTGCGTTTCCGTACTGACAAGAACGGCATCATCCACACCTCCGTTGGCAAGGTCGGCTTCGAAGCTGTCCAGCTGAAGCAGAACGTGGAAGCCCTGCTGTCGGATCTCAAGCGTCTGAAGCCGTCCACTTCGAAAGGCATCTACGTCAAGCGCGTAACCCTGAGCACCACCATGGGCCCAGGTCTGGTTATCGACCAAGCTTCGCTCGACGCGTAAGACATGTGACCGGTGGAGCAATCTGCCGGGTGAAAGATTGGGGTCCCTGCCTGGCGGGGGCTATCCAAGACCGTAGGCGGCGCAAGTCTTAAACCAGGAGAGCAATCTCCACAAGCCTACGCAGATGGTGCTCCCGGTTCCTTACCGAATCAGACACCAAAACGACATCCGGCCTTGGCTGGATGAAACGGTAACAAGCAGGAGTTTTACCCGTGGCAATTAAACTCGAAGACAAGAAGGCCATCGTCGCTGAAGTCAACGAGGCTGCCAAAGCTGCCCTGTCCGCTGTTGTGGCTGATGCCCGTGGTGTGACAGTAGGCGCTATGACCGGACTCCGTAAAGAGGCTCGTGAAGCTGGTGTATACGTACGCGTTGTGCGTAACACCCTGCTCAAGCGTGCCGTTGCAGACACTGAATACAGCGTCCTCAACGACTCGTTCACTGGCCCTACCTTGATCGCTTTCTCCAATGAGCACCCGGGCGCTGCCGCTCGTCTGTTCAAAGAGTTTGCTAAAGGTAACGACAAGTTCGAGATCAAGGCAGCTGCGTTCGAGGGCAAGTTCCTCGCAGCAAACCAGATCGACGTGTTGGCTTCGCTGCCAACTCGCGACGAAGCTATTGCACGACTGATGAGCGTCATCCAAGGCGCCACCAGCAAGCTGGCTCGTACTCTGGCGGCCGTTCGCGACCAGAAAGAAGCTGCCGCTGCCTAAGGCATCGAAAGCACTTTCAAATCACATGTTTAATTTGATGGCTGCGTAGGCTGTCACCCCAATACAGGAATTTATAGTCATGTCTCTGACTAACGAGCAAATCATCGAAGCCATCGGCCAGAAAACCGTTCTGGAAGTTGTTGAGCTGATCAAAGCGATGGAAGAAACCTTCGGTGTTACCGCTGCTGTCGCTGCTGCTGGCCCGGCTGCTGCCGCCGCTGTTGTCGAAGAGCAAACCGAGTTCAACGTTGTTCTGGTCGAAGCCGGCGAGAAGAAAGTCAACGTGATCAAGGCTGTTCGCGAACTGACCGGTCTGGGTCTGAAAGAAGCCAAAGAGAAAGTTGACACCGCTCCTCAAGTCGTTGCCGAAGCTCTGAGCAAGGAAGCGGCCGAAGACGCCAAGAAGAAGCTGGAAGAAGCTGGCGCCAAAGTCGAGCTCAAGTAAGCGACGACCTTGCGTCTACAGCCCGCGCGTTAAGCAACAGGCTGTCGGCTGGTGGCTTTTGCCACCGGCCTTTTTCCGTTATGGGCAGTTGCCGCAGGTGACTGTCGATAACGTGAAAATCCCGCTCGAGGGCGGTGCAAACCGAGGGTTTGCAAGATTTTCTGGCTGTTCCCGTCGGGTGCAGCCAAACAAGCAGGTGACCAAGCTGGGGAACGCTGATGGCTTACTCATACACTGAGAAAAAACGTATCCGCAAGGACTTTAGCAAGTTGCCGGACGTGATGGATGTGCCGTATCTCCTGGCCATCCAGTTGGATTCGTACCGCGAATTCCTGCAGGCGGGAGCAAGCAAGGAGCAGTTCCGCGACGTCGGCCTGCATGCGGCCTTCAAGTCTGTGTTCCCGATCATCAGCTATTCCGGCAATGCTGCTCTGGAGTATGTCGGCTATCGCCTGGGCGAGCCGGCATTCGACGTCAAAGAGTGCGTGCTGCGTGGCGTGACGTTCGCGGTACCGCTGCGGGTCAAGGTCCGTCTGATCATTTTCGACAAAGAGTCGTCGAACAAAGCGATCAAGGACATCAAGGAACAAGAAGTCTACATGGGGGAAATCCCCCTGATGACCGAGAACGGTACCTTCATCATCAACGGTACCGAGCGTGTCATCGTTTCCCAGTTGCACCGCTCGCCGGGCGTGTTCTTCGACCACGACCGCGGCAAGACCCACAGCTCGGGCAAGCTGCTGTACTCGGCGCGCATCATTCCTTACCGTGGCTCCTGGCTGGACTTCGAGTTCGACCCGAAGGACGCCGTTTTCGTGCGTATCGACCGTCGCCGCAAGCTACCGGCATCGGTTCTGCTGCGCGCGCTGGGCTACAGCACGGAAGAAGTGCTGAGCGCCTTCTACGCCACCAACGTCTTCCACGTGAAGGGCGAGTCCCTCAACCTGGAGCTGGTGCCGCAGCGCCTGCGTGGTGAAATCGCCGCGTTCGACATCCTGGACGAGAAAGGCAAGGTCATCGTTGAGCAGGGCCGTCGTATTACCGCGCGCCACATCAACCAGATCGACAAGGCCGGTATCAAAGAGCTGGAAGTCCCGCTCGACTATGTGCTGGGCCGCACCACTGCCAAGGCCATTGTGCATCCGGCTACCGGTGAGATCGTTGCCGAGTGCAACACCGAGCTGACCACCGAGCTGCTGGCGAAAATCGTCAAGGCCCAGGTCGTCCGTATCGAGACCCTGTACACCAACGACATCGATTGCGGTCCGTTCATCTCCGACACGCTGAAGATCGACTCCACCAGCAATCAGCTGGAAGCGCTGGTCGAGATCTATCGCATGATGCGTCCTGGCGAGCCGCCAACCAAGGATGCCGCCGAGACGCTGTTCAACAACCTGTTCTTCAGCGCCGAGCGTTATGACCTGTCGGCCGTAGGCCGGATGAAGTTCAACCGTCGTATCGGTCGTACCGAGATCGAAGGTTCCGGTGTACTGAGCAAAGAAGACATCGTCGACGTGCTCAAGACCCTGGTCGACATCCGTAACGGCAAAGGCATCGTCGATGACATCGACCACCTGGGTAACCGTCGCGTCCGTTGCGTCGGCGAGATGGCCGAGAACCAATTCCGTGTTGGCCTGGTGCGCGTCGAGCGTGCGGTCAAGGAACGTCTGTCGATGGCCGAAAGCGAAGGCCTGATGCCGCAAGACCTGATCAACGCCAAGCCGGTTGCGGCTGCCGTTAAAGAGTTCTTCGGTTCCAGCCAGCTCTCGCAGTTCATGGACCAGAACAACCCGCTGTCCGAGATCACCCACAAGCGCCGTGTCTCCGCACTCGGCCCAGGTGGTCTGACCCGTGAGCGTGCTGGCTTCGAAGTCCGTGACGTACACCCGACCCACTACGGCCGTGTGTGCCCGATCGAGACGCCAGAAGGTCCGAACATCGGTCTGATCAACTCCCTGGCTGCCTATGCGCGCACCAACCAATACGGTTTCCTTGAGAGCCCGTACCGTGTGGTGAAGGCTGGTCTGGTGACCGACGAAATCGTCTTCCTGTCCGCCATTGAAGAGGCCGATCACGTGATCGCCCAGGCTTCGGCGACCATGAACGACAAAGGCATTCTGGTCGATGAACTGGTTGCCGTGCGTCACCTGAACGAGTTCACCGTCAAGGCGCCGGAAGACGTCACGCTGATGGACGTGTCGCCGAAGCAGGTCGTTTCCGTCGCTGCCTCGCTGATCCCGTTCCTCGAGCACGACGATGCCAACCGTGCACTCATGGGTTCCAACATGCAGCGTCAGGCTGTACCGACACTGCGTGCTGACAAGCCGCTGGTCGGTACCGGCATGGAGCGCAACGTTGCCCGTGACTCCGGCGTTTGCGTCGTGGCTCGTCGTGGTGGCGTGATCGACTCCGTCGACGCCAGCCGTATCGTGGTCCGGGTGAACAACGATGAAGTCGAAACCGGTGAAGCCGGTGTCGATATCTACAACCTGACCAAATACACCCGCTCGAACCAGAACACCTGCATCAACCAGCGCCCGCTGGTGAGCAAGGGTGACAAGGTTTCGCGCAGCGACATCCTGGCCGACGGCCCGTCCACCGATATGGGTGAGCTGGCGCTGGGTCAGAACATGCGCGTGGCGTTCATGCCGTGGAACGGCTTCAACTTCGAAGACTCCATCTGTCTGTCCGAGCGCGTTGTCCAGGAAGATCGTTTCACCACGATCCACATCCAGGAGCTGACCTGCGTTGCCCGTGACACCAAGCTTGGCCCAGAGGAAATCACCGCAGACATCCCGAACGTGGGTGAGGCTGCGCTGAACAAGCTGGACGAAGCCGGTATCGTTTATGTGGGTGCTGAAGTCGGCGCTGGCGACATCCTGGTTGGTAAGGTCACCCCGAAGGGCGAGACCCAACTGACGCCGGAAGAGAAACTGCTGCGCGCTATCTTCGGTGAGAAGGCCAGCGACGTTAAAGACACCTCCCTGCGCGTGCCGACTGGTACCAAGGGTACCGTCATCGACGTCCAGGTCTTCACCCGTGATGGTGTCGAGCGTGACTCCCGCGCTCTGTCGATCGAGAAGATGCAACTCGACGAGATCCGCAAGGACCTCAACGAAGAGTTCCGCATCGTCGAAGGTGCAACCTTCGAGCGTCTGCGTGCCGCCCTGGTCGGCGCCAAGGCTGAAGGTGGTGCGGGCCTGAAGAAAGGCGCCGAGATCACCGACGAGTACCTCGACGGCCTCGAGCGCGGTCAGTGGTTCAAGCTGCGCATGGCTGACGACGCGCTGAACGAGCAATTGGAAAAGGCCCAGGCCTACATTTCCGACCGCCGCCAGCTGCTCGACGACAAGTTCGAAGACAAGAAGCGCAAGCTGCAGCAAGGTGATGACCTGGCGCCGGGCGTACTGAAGATCGTCAAGGTCTACTTGGCCATCAAGCGCCGCATCCAGCCGGGCGACAAGATGGCCGGTCGTCACGGTAACAAGGGTGTGGTCTCGGTGATCATGCCGGTCGAAGACATGCCGCACGATGCCAATGGCACTCCGGTCGACATCGTCCTCAACCCGCTGGGCGTACCGTCGCGTATGAACGTCGGCCAGATCCTCGAAACCCACCTGGGCCTCGCAGCCAAAGGCCTGGGCGAGAAGATCAACCGCATGCTCGAAGAGCAGCGCAAGGTCGCCGAACTGCGCAAGTTCCTGCACGAAATCTACAACGAAATCGGCGGGCGTCAGGAGAATCTGGACGAGCTGGGCGACCAGGAAATCCTCGATCTGGCGAAGAACCTGCGTGGCGGTGTGCCGATGGCCACTCCGGTGTTCGACGGTGCCAAGGAAAGCGAAATCAAGGCCATGCTGAAGCTGGCGGACCTGCCAGAAAGCGGCCAGATGCGCCTGACCGACGGCCGTACCGGCAACCAGTTTGAGCGCCCGACTACTGTCGGCTACATGTACATGCTCAAACTGAACCACTTGGTCGACGACAAGATGCACGCGCGTTCCACCGGTTCTTACAGCCTGGTTACTCAGCAGCCGCTGGGTGGTAAGGCGCAGTTCGGTGGCCAGCGTTTCGGGGAGATGGAGGTCTGGGCGCTGGAAGCCTATGGCGCCGCCTACACCCTGCAGGAAATGCTGACCGTGAAGTCGGACGACGTGAACGGCCGGACCAAGATGTACAAGAACATCGTGGACGGCGATCACCGTATGGAGCCCGGCATGCCGGAGTCCTTCAACGTGTTGATCAAAGAGATCCGCTCGCTCGGTATCGACATCGAACTGGAAACCGAATAACACGCACCGCCTATGTGGCACCCGGCCAAGGTCGGGTCGCCGCTGGTCCGTGAGGAGGAAAGGCCTTGAAAGACTTGCTGAATCTGTTGAAAAACCAGGGTCAGGTTGAAGAGTTCGATGCGATCCGTATCGGCCTGGCTTCGCCTGAGATGATTCGTTCCTGGTCTTTCGGTGAAGTGAAAAAGCCGGAAACCATCAACTACCGTACCTTCAAGCCAGAGCGTGACGGCCTGTTCTGCGCCAAGATCTTTGGCCCGGTCAAGGACTACGAGTGCCTGTGCGGTAAGTACAAGCGCCTGAAGCACCGTGGTGTGATCTGCGAGAAGTGCGGCGTTGAAGTCGCGTTGGCCAAGGTTCGTCGTGAGCGCATGGCGCACATCGAGCTGGCTTCGCCGGTCGCCCACATCTGGTTCCTGAAGTCCCTGCCGAGCCGTATCGGCCTGCTGCTGGACATGACCCTGCGTGACATCGAGCGCGTGCTCTATTTCGAGAGCTACGTGGTGATCGATCCGGGCATGACCACCCTTGAGAAGGGGCAACTGCTGAACGACGAGCAGTACTTCGAAGCCCTCGAAGAGTTCGGTGACGACTTCGACGCGCGTATGGGCGCCGAGGCTGTTCGCGAGCTGCTCAACGCCATTGACCTGGACCACGAGATTGGCCGCCTGCGTGAAGAAATTCCGCAGACCAACTCGGAAACCAAGATCAAGAAGCTGTCCAAGCGCCTGAAGCTGATGGAAGCCTTCAAGGACTCCGGCAACCATCCTGAGTGGATGGTCCTGACCGTTCTGCCGGTTCTGCCGCCGGATCTGCGTCCGCTGGTTCCGCTGGATGGTGGCCGCTTCGCGACCTCGGATCTCAACGATCTGTATCGCCGCGTGATCAACCGTAACAACCGTCTGAAGCGCCTGCTCGATCTGTCGGCGCCGGACATTATCGTGCGCAACGAAAAGCGCATGCTGCAGGAAGCCGTCGACGCCCTGCTCGACAACGGTCGTCGCGGTCGCGCCATCACTGGCTCGAACAAGCGTCCGCTGAAATCGCTGGCCGACATGATCAAAGGTAAGCAAGGTCGCTTCCGTCAGAACCTGCTTGGTAAGCGCGTGGACTACTCCGGTCGTTCCGTTATTACCGTGGGCCCGACCCTGCGCCTGCACCAGTGCGGTCTGCCGAAGAAGATGGCTCTGGAGCTGTTCAAACCGTTCATTTTCGGCAAGCTGGAAATGCGCGGTATGGCGACCACCATCAAGGCCGCCAAGAAGATGGTCGAGCGCGAACTGCCAGAAGTCTGGGACGTTCTCGCCGAAGTCATCCGCGAACACCCCGTACTGCTCAACCGCGCACCGACCCTGCACCGTCTGGGTATCCAGGCGTTCGAGCCGGTACTGATCGAAGGTAAAGCGATCCAGTTGCACCCGCTGGTCTGCGCCGCGTACAACGCCGACTTCGACGGTGACCAGATGGCCGTTCACGTACCGCTGACGCTGGAAGCCCAGCTCGAAGCGCGTGCGCTGATGATGTCGACCAACAACATCCTGTCGCCTGCCAACGGTGAGCCGATCATCGTTCCTTCGCAGGACGTGGTTCTGGGTCTGTATTACATGACCCGTGATGCCGTTAACGCCAAAGGCGAAGGTCGCGTATTCGCCGACCTGCAGGAAGTCGACCGGGTCTTCCGCGGTGGCGAGGCCTCGTTGCATGCGCGTGTCAAAGTGCGTATCAACGAAGTCATCAAAGACCGTGATGGCAGCATCACCAAGAACACCCGCATTGTCGACACCACTGTCGGCCGTGCGCTGCTGTTCCAGATCGTGCCGGCCGGCCTGTCGTATGACGTGGTCAACCAGCCGATGAAGAAGAAGGCGATCTCCAAGCTGATCAACCAGTGCTACCGCACTGTAGGCCTGAAGGACACCGTCATCTTCGCTGACCAACTGATGTACACCGGTTTCGCCTACTCGACCATCTCTGGTGTGTCGATCGGCGTGAACGACTTCGTCATCCCGGACGAGAAGGCGCGCATCATCGATGCCGCTACCGAGGAAGTGAAGGAGATCGAATCGCAGTACGCCTCCGGCCTGGTAACCCAGGGCGAGAAGTACAACAAGGTGATCGACCTTTGGTCCAAGGCCAACGATGAAGTGTCCAAGGCGATGATGGCCAACCTCTCGAAAGAGAAGGTTGTCGATCGCGAAGGTGCGACCGTTGACCAGGAGTCCTTCAACTCCATGTACATGATGGCTGACTCCGGTGCGCGTGGTAGCGCCGCCCAGATTCGTCAGTTGGCCGGTATGCGTGGTCTGATGGCCAAGCCCGACGGCTCCATCATCGAGACGCCGATCACCGCGAACTTCCGTGAGGGCCTGAACGTACTGCAGTACTTCATCTCCACGCACGGTGCGCGTAAAGGTCTGGCGGATACCGCACTGAAGACCGCGAACTCCGGTTACCTGACTCGTCGCCTGGTCGACGTGGCGCAGGATCTGGTAGTGACCGAGATCGACTGCGGCACCGAGCACGGTCTGCTGATGACACCGCACATCGAGGGTGGCGACGTGGTCGAGCCGCTGGGTGAGCGCGTGTTGGGTCGAGTGATCGCCAAGGACGTGTTCAAGCCGGGCACCGACGACGTTATCGTTCCAGCCGGTACGCTGGTTGACGAGCAGTGGGTTGAGTTCATCGAGCGTGCCAGCATCGACGAAGTCGTCGTGCGTTCGCCGATCAGCTGCGAAACCCGCTACGGCATCTGCGCCAAGTGCTATGGCCGCGACCTGGCTCGCGGGCATCAGGTCAACATCGGTGAGGCGGTTGGCGTTATCGCTGCTCAGTCCATCGGTGAGCCGGGTACCCAGCTGACCATGCGTACGTTCCACATTGGTGGTGCGGCATCGCGTACCTCGGCCGCTGACAGCGTCCAGGTGAAGAATGGTGGTGCGATCCGCCTGCACAACCTCAAGCATGTCGAGCGTGCCGACGGCAACCTGGTCGCGGTTTCGCGTTCCGGTGAGCTGGCTGTGGCCGACGAGTTTGGTCGTGAGCGTGAGCGCTACAAGCTGCCGTACGGTGCTGTGATTTCCGTGAAGGAAGGTGACAAGGTCGAAGCTGGCGCCATCGTCGCCAAGTGGGACCCGCACACCCACCCGATCGTGACCGAAATGAAGGGTACCGTGACCTTCGTCGGCATGGAGGAAGGTATCACCATCAAGCGTCAGACCGACGAGCTGACGGGTCTGACCAACATCGAGGTCCTGGACCCGAAAGATCGTCCGGCTGCTGGCAAGGAAATTCGTCCGGCCATCAAGATGGTCGACGCGAGTGGCAAGGAGCTGCTGCTGCCAGGTACTGACGTGCCGGCTCAGTACTTCCTGCCTGCCAACGCCCTGGTCGGCGTGGCGGATGGTGCGCAGATCGGTGTCGGTGATGTTATCGCCCGTATCCCGCAGGAAACGTCGAAGACCCGCGACATCACCGGTGGTCTGCCGCGTGTTGCCGACCTGTTCGAAGCCCGTCGTCCGAAAGAGGCGTCGATCCTGGCCGAGATCAGCGGCACCATCGCGTTCGGTAAAGAAACCAAAGGCAAGCGCCGTCTGGTTATCACCCCGACTGATGGTAGCGATCCTTACGAGGAGCTGATTCCGAAGTGGCGCCACCTGAACGTGTTCGAAGGTGAGCAGGTCAACAAGGGTGAGGTCATCTCCGACGGTCCGAGCGATCCGCATGACATCCTGCGTTTGCTGGGCGTCAGTGCGCTGGCCAAGTACATCGTCAATGAAATCCAGGACGTTTACCGTCTGCAGGGCGTGAAGATCAACGACAAGCACATCGAGACCATTCTGCGTCAGATGCTGCGTAAGGTTGAGGTCACCGAATCCGGTGATTCCAGTTTCATCAAGGGCGACCAGATGGAGCTGACTCATGTTCTGGGCGAGAACGAGCGTTTGGCCAGTGATGACAAGTTCATCGCCAAGTTCGACCGCGTGCTGCTGGGTATCACCAAGGCGTCGCTGTCTACCGAATCGTTCATCTCGGCGGCTTCCTTCCAGGAAACCACGCGAGTTCTGACCGAAGCGGCCGTGACCGGCAAGCGTGATTACCTGCGTGGCCTGAAAGAGAACGTGGTGGTGGGTCGTCTGATCCCGGCCGGTACCGGTCTGGCTTATCACAGTGAGCGCAAGCGTCGCCGTGAAGTCGACAAGCCGGTACGTGTCAGCGCCAGTGAGGTGGAAGCCGCACTGACCGAAGCGTTGAACTCCAGCAATTAAGTGCAGGTCCCGGGCGAGTGATCGCCCGGGGTTGCCTTGACGGGGAAGGTGAGTCTCTTTAGACTCATGCACCCCTAAATTTGGCAGGGCGTCGTGCTCTGCCATTTTGCTTTTGTTGTAATAAATAGCGTCGAAAGACAACAGTGGAGCTAGTAGATGGCAACTATCAACCAGCTGGTACGTCAGCCGCGCAAGCGTATCGTCGAGAAATCCGACGTTCCTGCGCTGCAGAACTGCCCGCAACGTCGTGGCGTGTGCACCCGTGTGTATACCACTACGCCGAAAAAACCGAACTCTGCACTGCGTAAAGTGTGCCGTGTTCGTCTGACCAACGGTTTTGAAGTCACTTCCTACATCGGTGGTGAAGGTCACAACCTGCAAGAGCACAGCGTCGTGCTGATCCGTGGCGGTCGTGTAAAAGACCTTCCGGGTGTGCGCTACCACACTGTTCGCGGTTCGCTGGATACCACCGGCGTTAAAGACCGTAAGCAGGGTCGCTCGAAGTACGGTACCAAGCGTCCGAAGTAATTCGTGCCGCGATTTTTCTATTTATTGAGTCGATAAGAGTAAGGTCGGGCGTAACCAGATGGTTATGGTCCCGGGCTAACCTGAAGACCGTTTGAGGGCTTATCATGCCAAGACGTCGTGTAGCAGCTAAGCGTGAGATTCTCGACGATCCGAAGTACGGGTCGCAGATTCTCGCCAAATTCATGAACCACGTGATGGAAAGCGGCAAAAAGGCCGTAGCCGAGCGCATCGTTTACGGTGCCCTGGATACCGTCAAAGCACGCAAGAACAGCGATCCCCTGGAGATCTTCGAGAAAGCTCTCGACGCCATCGCTCCGCTGGTCGAAGTGAAGTCCCGCCGTGTGGGCGGCGCGACTTACCAGGTTCCGGTCGAAGTTCGTCCGTCCCGTCGTAACGCTCTGGCCATGCGCTGGCTGGTGGATTACGCCCGCAAGCGTGGCGAAAAATCCATGGCACTGCGCCTGGCTGGTGAGCTGCTGGATGCTGCTGAAGGCAAAGGTGCCGCAGTTAAGAAGCGCGAAGACGTGCATCGCATGGCAGAAGCCAACAAGGCTTTCTCGCACTACCGCTTCTAATTTCAGCGCTTCTATATTCGCGAGGGCTTTATGGCTCGTACCACACCGATCAATCGCTACCGTAATATTGGTATCTGCGCCCACGTGGACGCCGGTAAGACCACTACTACGGAGCGCATCCTGTTTTACACGGGTGTCAACCACAAGCTGGGCGAGGTGCATGACGGCGCCGCGACCACCGACTGGATGGTGCAGGAGCAGGAGCGGGGTATCACCATTACCTCTGCTGCTGTCACCACTTTCTGGAAGGGTTCCCGTGGTCAGTTCGACAACTACCGCGTAAACGTCATCGATACCCCCGGTCACGTTGACTTCACCATCGAAGTAGAGCGCTCGCTGCGCGTACTCGACGGTGCCGTCGTTGTGTTCTGTGGTACTTCGGGCGTTGAGCCGCAGTCGGAAACCGTTTGGCGTCAAGCCAACAAGTACAAGGTTCCGCGCGTCGTTTACGTGAACAAGATGGACCGTCAAGGTGCCAACTTCCTGCGCGTAGTCGAGCAAATCAAAAAGCGTCTGGGTCACACTCCGGTTCCAGTTCAACTGGCTATCGGTGCAGAAGAGAACTTCGTTGGCCAGATCGATCTGGTCAAGATGAAGGCGATCTACTGGAACGACGACGACAAGGGCATGACCTATCGCGAGGAAGAAATTCCTGCGGAGCTGCTCGATCAGGCCGAAGAATATCGCTCGAACATGGTTGAGGCTGCTGCCGAGGCCAACGAAGAGCTGATGAACAAGTACCTGGAAGAGGGTGAGCTGTCGGTCGAAGAGATCAAGCTCGGTCTGCGTCTGCGTACCCTGGCTAACGAAATCGTTCCTGCCGTTTGCGGTACTTCGTTCAAGAACAAGGGTGTTCCCCTGGTTCTCGACGCCGTGATCGACTACCTGCCGGCTCCCGACGAAGTCGAGGCCATCAAGGGTGTTTCTCCGGACGACGACGAAGTTCACGATCAGCGTATCAGCTCCGATGACGAGCCTTTCGCTGCTCTGGCCTTCAAAATCGCTACCGACCCTTTCGTGGGTACGCTGACCTTCGTTCGTGTTTATTCCGGTGTGCTGGCTTCCGGCGACTCCGTGATCAACTCGGTCAAGGGTAAGAAAGAGCGTGTGGGCCGTATGGTTCAGATGCACGCTAACCAGCGTGACGAGATCAAGGAAGTACGTGCGGGCGACATCGCTGCTCTGATCGGCATGAAGGACGTCACTACCGGTGACACCCTGTGCGACCTGAACAAGCAGATCGTCCTCGAGCGTATGGACTTCCCGGAGCCGGTTATTCACGTAGCCGTTGAGCCGAAGACCAAGGCTGACCAGGAAAAAATGGGTATCGCTCTGAGTCGTCTGGCTCAGGAAGATCCATCGTTCCGCGTCAAGACCGACGAAGAAACCGGCCAGACCATCATTGGTGGTATGGGTGAGCTGCACCTGGACATCATCGTTGACCGTATGCGTCGTGAGTTCAACGTTGAGGCCAACATCGGTAAACCGCAAGTTTCTTACCGTGAAAAGATCACCAAGAGCTGCGAAATCGAAGGCAAGTTCGTTCGCCAGTCCGGTGGTCGCGGTCAGTTCGGTCACTGCTGGATTCGCTTCTCACCGGCTGACGAAGGTCAGGAAGGCTTGGTGTTCACCAACGAAGTCGTTGGTGGTGTGGTTCCGAAGGAATACATCCCGGCCATCCAGAAGGGTGTCGAAGAGCAGATGAAGAACGGCGTTGTTGCCGGCTATCCGCTGATCGGCCTGAAGGCGACCGTGTTCGATGGTTCCTACCACGATGTCGACTCCAACGAAATGGCGTTCAAGATCGCTGCTTCCATGGCAACCAAGCAACTGGCCCAGAAGGGCGGTGGCGTGGTGCTTGAGCCGATCATGAAGGTCGAGGTGGTAACTCCTGAAGACTACATGGGCGATGTGATGGGTGACCTGAACCGTCGTCGTGGCCTGATTCAGGGCATGGAAGATTCGGTTTCCGGTAAGATCATCCGCGCCGAAGTTCCGCTGGGTGAGATGTTCGGTTATGCGACCGACGTTCGCTCCATGTCCCAAGGGCGTGCGAGCTACTCCATGGAATTTTCCAAATACTCCGAAGCTCCGTCGAACATCGTCGAAGCACTCGTTAAAAAACAAGGCTGATTCAGTCCTTTAGGCAAGAGGTTCACTGTCGTGGCTAAAGAAAAGTTTGAACGTAACAAACCGCACGTCAACGTAGGCACCATCGGTCACGTTGACCACGGTAAAACTACCCTGACCGCTGCTCTGACTCGCGTGTGCTCCGAAGTATTCGGTAGCGCCAAGGTCGACTTCGACAAGATCGATAGCGCCCCTGAAGAAAAAGCGCGCGGCATCACCATCAACACTGCGCACGTAGAGTACGACTCGTCCGTACGTCACTACGCGCACGTTGACTGCCCGGGTCACGCTGACTATGTGAAGAACATGATCACCGGTGCTGCCCAGATGGACGGCGCGATCCTGGTTTGCTCCGCTGCTGACGGCCCGATGCCGCAGACTCGCGAGCACATCCTGCTGTCCCGTCAGGTAGGTGTTCCGTACATCGTGGTCTTCCTGAACAAGGCTGACATGGTGGATGACGCTGAGCTGCTGGAACTGGTCGAGATGGAAGTTCGTGACCTGCTGAGCACTTACGACTTCCCGGGCGACGACACTCCGATCATCATCGGTTCCGCGCTGATGGCTCTGAACGGCCAGGACGACAACGAGCTGGGCACCAGTGCCGTCAAGAAGCTGGTTGAGACTCTGGATGTCTACATCCCTGAGCCGGTTCGTGCTATCGACCGTCCGTTCCTGATGCCGATCGAAGACGTATTCTCGATCTCCGGCCGCGGTACTGTAGTTACCGGTCGTGTCGAGCGCGGTATCGTCAAGATCCAGGAAGAAATCGAAATCGTTGGTCTGCGTGACACCACCAAGACCACCTGCACCGGCGTTGAAATGTTCCGCAAACTGCTCGACGAAGGTCGTGCTGGCGAGAACTGCGGCGTCCTGCTGCGCGGCACCAAGCGTGATGACGTCGAGCGTGGTCAGGTTCTGGCCAAGCCGGGCACCATCAAGCCGCACACCAAGTTCGAAGCTGAAGTGTACGTCCTGTCCAAAGAAGAAGGCGGTCGTCACACTCCGTTCTTCAAGGGCTACCGTCCGCAGTTCTACTTCCGTACCACTGACGTAACTGGTTCGTGCGAACTGCCAGAAGGCGTTGAGATGGTAATGCCGGGCGACAACGTGAAAATGGTTGTCACCCTGATCAAGCCGATCGCCATGGAAGATGGTCTGCGTTTCGCGATTCGCGAAGGCGGCCGTACCGTTGGTGCTGGTGTTGTTGCCAAGATCGTCGAGTAATCGAAGATCGCGGTAAAGAAAAGGCCCTTCGGGGCCTTTTCTGTTTTCTGTGCGGACGTTGACACCTTAGGGGTGCATCCGTACAATCACGCCTCCTTTTAACGGGCGTAGTCCGTCCGTTGGGGATAGCAGAGTTAGAGTCTGAGGTCAAAATGCAAAACCAACAAATCCGTATTCGGTTGAAGGCTTTTGACCATCGCCTGATCGATCAATCTACCCAGGAAATCGTGGAAACCGCGAAACGTACTGGTGCTCAGGTGCGTGGTCCTATTCCTCTGCCTACTCGCAAGGAGCGTTTCACTGTACTGGTCTCTCCGCACGTCAACAAAGACGCGCGCGATCAGTATGAGATTCGCACTCATAAGCGTGTGCTGGACATCGTTCAGCCGACCGACAAAACCGTCGATGCGCTGATGAAGCTTGATCTTGCGGCTGGCGTGGAAGTGCAGATCAGCCTCGGCTAAAACCTTGGGGTTTTAGTCGTGTAACGCTCTGAAATGGGCGGCCATAGCGGGTGAAAGCCCCGTACACTCATGAGGTTTACAACATGACTATTGGTGTAGTCGGGCGTAAGTGCGGCATGACCCGCATTTTCACCGAAGAAGGTGTCTCCATTCCGGTCACGGTCATTGAGATCGAGCCGAATCGCGTCACTCAGTTCAAAAATGAAGAGAGCGATGGCTATCGCGCTGTGCAGGTTACCGTTGGTGAGCGTCGTGCTTCCCGCGTGACCAAGGCGCAAGCAGGTCATTTTGCCAAGGCAAAAGTCGCTGCTGGTCGTGGTGTCTGGGAATTCCGTCTTGAAGAAGGCGAATACCAGGCTGGCGATCAGATCACTGCTGAGTTGTTCCAGGCTGGTCAACTGGTGGATGTCACCGGTGAATCCAAGGGTAAAGGCTTTGCCGGTACCATCAAGCGCTGGAACTTCCGTGGTCAAGACAATACCCACGGCAACTCCGTCTCCCACCGCGTCCCGGGCTCCATTGGCCAGTGCCAGACTCCTGGTCGTGTATTCAAGGGCAAGAAAATGTCCGGTCACCTGGGCGCTGAGCGCGTGACCGTGCAGTCCCTGGAAGTTGTGCGCGTCGACGTTGAACGCAATCTGCTGCTCGTCAAAGGTGCTGTTCCTGGCGCTACTGGCGGCAACCTGGTTGTGCGTCCGGCTGTCAAGGCTCGCGGTTAAGGGGAGATGCTGAGATGCAATTGAATGTAAATAACGCTCAGGCGATCGAAGTCTCCGAAGTCACCTTCGGTAGCGATTACAACGAGACCCTGGTTCACCAGGCCGTTGTCGCTTACATGGCTGGTGGTC
The DNA here is from genome assembly GCF_965111915.1 of Pseudomonas sp. Marseille-Q8238. NCBI lineage: Bacteria > Pseudomonadati > Pseudomonadota > Gammaproteobacteria > Pseudomonadales > Pseudomonadaceae > Pseudomonas > Pseudomonas sp. Marseille-Q8238. The sequence goes on from NZ_CBCOPI010000001.1 coordinate 668,177, forward strand.
GTCAGGGTAGCAAGCAGCAGAAGACCCGTTCCGACGTGGCTGGTGGCGGTAAGCGTCCGTGGCGTCAGAAAGGTACTGGTCGTGCTCGTGCCGGTACCACGCGTGGTCCGATCTGGCGTGGCGGTGGCGTGACTTTCGCTGCGCGTCCGCAGAACCATGATCAGAAGCTCAATAAGAAGATGTATCGCGCCGCTCTGCGCTCGATTCTCTCCGAGCTGGTTCGTGCTGATCGTCTGGTTGTCGTTGAAGACTTCGCTGTTGATGCACCGAAAACCAAGGTTCTCCTGAACAAGCTGAATGGCCTGGGTCTGAACGACGTTCTGATCGTGTCCGACGCTGTTGATCAGAACCTGTACCTGGCTGCGCGCAACCTGCCGCACGTCGACGTACGTGACGTTCAAGGTTCGGATCCGGTCAGCCTGATCGCCTACGACAAGGTGTTGATCACCGTGTCCGCCGTGAAGAAATTCGAGGAGCTGCTGGGATGAACCAGGAACGCGTATTCAAAGTGCTGGTTGGCCCGCATGTCTCCGAGAAAGCCACTGTGCTGGCGGACGGCAAGAGCCAATTCGTTTTCAAGGTTGCCACTGATGCAACCAAGCTGGAAATCAAGAAGGCCGTCGAAAGCCTGTTCAACGTGAAAGTGGCTGCTGTTAATACCGTGAACGTTCTCGGTAAAAGCAAGCGCACCGCTCGCGGTCTGGGCAAGCGTAACGACTGGAAGAAGGCGTACATCGCTCTTCAGCCGGGCCAGGATATCGATTTCGCCAGCAGTGCTGAGTAAGGTAGGGGTGCATCATGGCAATCGTTAAATGCAAACCGACTTCCGCTGGCCGCCGTTTCGTGGTCAAGGTGGTCAATCAGGAGCTGCACAAAGGCGCTCCTTATGCTCCGCTGCTCGAGAAGAAGTCGAAGACTGGCGGCCGTAACAACAACGGTCGTATCACTACTCGTCATATCGGTGGTGGTCACAAGCAGCATTACCGTCTGGTCGATTTTCGTCGCAATGACAAAGATGGCATCCCAGCCACTGTCGAGCGTATCGAATATGACCCGAACCGTACCGCGCACATCGCGCTGCTGAAATATGCAGACGGCGAGCGTCGTTACATCATCGCGCCGAAAGGTGTGAGCGCTGGTGATCAACTGGTCGCTGGTGCTGCTGCGCCGATCAAGGCTGGTAACAGCATGTCGCTGCGCAACATCCCGGTAGGTTCGACCGTTCATGGTATCGAGCTGAAACCAGGTAAAGGTGCTCAGATCGCGCGTTCGGCTGGTGCTTCGGCTCAGTTGGTTGCTCGTGAAGGCGCTTACGTCACCCTGCGTCTGCGCTCCGGCGAGATGCGTAAAGTACTGGCTGAGTGCCGTGCGACCCTGGGCGAAGTCTCGAACTCCGAGCACAGCCTGCGTTCGCTGGGTAAAGCGGGTGCCAAGCGCTGGCGCGGTGTTCGCCCGACCGTTCGCGGCGTGGCGATGAACCCGGTAGACCACCCACACGGTGGTGGTGAAGGTCGTACCTCTGGTGGCCGTCATCCGGTGTCTCCATGGGGCTTCCCGACTAAGGGCGCGAAGACTCGTGGTAACAAACGCACCGACAACATGATCGTCCGTCGTCGCAAGTAACTAGAGGGATACGACAGTGCCGCGTTCTCTGAAAAAAGGTCCTTTTATCGATCTTCACCTACTGAAGAAGATCGAAGTGGCGGTGGAAAAGAACGATCGCAAGCCGGTTAAAACCTGGTCGCGTCGCTCCATGATCCTGCCGCAAATGGTCGGTCTGACCATTGCTGTGCATAACGGTCGTCAACATGTCCCGGTCCTCGTGAACGAAGACATGGTCGGCCACAAACTCGGCGAGTTCGCTGGTACCCGCACTTATCGTGGGCACGTGGCGGACAAGAAAGCCAAGCGTTAAGGGGTAAGGAAAGATGGAAGTAGCCGCTAAGTTGTCGGGCGCTCGAATCTCCGCCCAGAAAGCCCGCTTGGTCGCCGACCAGATCCGCGGGAAGAAGGTGGGCGAAGCGCTCAACCTGTTGGCTTTCAGCAGTAAGAAAGCCGCCGAGATCCTGAAAAAAGTGCTGGAGTCGGCTGTAGCCAACGCCGAGCACAACGAAGGCGCAGACGTTGATGACCTGAAGGTCAGCACTGTTTTCGTCAACGAAGGGCGTTCGCTGAAGCGCATCATGCCGCGTGCCAAAGGCCGCGCTGATCGCATCGTCAAGCGGTCTTGCCATATCACTGTCAAGGTTGCGGACAAGTAACGGAGTCGATCAGATGGGTCAGAAAGTACATCCCACTGGCATTCGCCTGGGAATCGTCAAGGAGCACACCTCCGTTTGGTACGCAGACAAGCGTCAATACGCTGATTACCTGTTTGCCGACCTGAAGGTTCGTGAGTACCTCCAAGACAAACTAAAAAGCGCGTCCGTAAGCCGTATCGACATCGCTCGTCCGGCTCAGACTGCACGCATCACCATCCACACCGCTCGTCCCGGCATCGTGATCGGCAAGAAAGGTGAAGATGTTGAGAAGCTGCGTCAGGACCTGACCAAGCAAATGGGTGTGCCGGTGCACATCAACATCGAAGAGATCCGCAAGCCGGAGCTCGACGGTCTGTTGGTAGCGCAGAGCGTTGCTCAGCAGCTGGAGCGTCGTGTGATGTTCCGCCGCGCCATGAAACGTGCCGTACAAAACGCCATGCGTATTGGTGCCAAGGGCATCAAGATCCAGGTGAGCGGTCGTCTTGGCGGTGCAGAAATCGCCCGTACCGAATGGTATCGCGAAGGTCGTGTGCCGCTGCACACCCTGCGTGCCGATATCGATTACGCCACTTACGAAGCTCACACCACTTACGGTGTGATCGGTGTAAAGGTTTGGATCTTCAAAGGCGAGGTCATCGGTGGCCTCAAAGAAGAGCTGAAACCTCAAGCACCTGCTCCTCGTAAAAAAGCTGCCAAGTAAGGAGTACGCAAAATGCTGCAACCAAAGCGTACAAAATTCCGCAAGCAGATGACTGGCCACAACCGTGGTCTGGCTCAGCGCGGTAGCAAAGTCAGCTTCGGCGAATTCGCCCTGAAAGCTGTTGCACGTGGTCGCCTGACTGCTCGTCAGATCGAATCGGCCCGTCGTGCCCTGACTCGTCACGTTAAGCGTGGCGGTAAAATCTGGATCCGTGTATTCCCGGACAAGCCAGTTACCAAAAAGCCCCTCGAAGTTCGTATGGGTAAAGGTAAGGGTGGCGTCGAGTACTGGGTAGCACAGATCCAGCCGGGCAAGGTGCTGTACGAGATCGAAGGTGTTCCAGAAGAGCTGGCGCGTGAGGCATTCGCCCTGGCTGCTGCAAAGCTGCCCCTCGCCACCTCCTTTGTTAAGCGGACGGTGATGTGATGAAAGCGAATGAACTTCGTGAAAAATCGGTTCAGCAGCTGAACGAGCAACTGCTCGGTCTGCTGCGCGACCAGTTCAATCTGCGTATGCAGAAAGCTACTGGTCAGTTGGGGCAGTCTCACCTGCTCTCGCAAGTGAAGCGCGACATTGCTCGCGTGAAGACTGTGCTCAACCAGCAGGCAGGTAAGTAATCATGGCTGAAGCTGAGAAAACCGTCCGCACGCTGACTGGCCGCGTCGTCAGCGACAAGATGGACAAGACCATTACCGTTCTTATCGAGCGTCGCGTTAAGCACCCGATCTACGGTAAATACGTGAAGCGTTCGACCAAGCTGCACGCCCACGACGAAACCAACCAGTGCAAGATCGGCGACAAGGTCACTATCCGTGAGACCCGTCCGCTGGCCAAGACCAAAACTTGGGCACTGGTCGAAGTCGTCGAACGTGCCGTGGAAGTCTAAGGACTAGGGGTCGGAGAAATATATGATTCAGACTCAATCCATGCTCGACGTCGCTGATAACAGCGGCGCTCGTCGCGTTATGTGCATCAAGGTTCTTGGTGGTTCGCACCGTCGTTATGCCGGTATTGGCGACATCATCAAGGTCACCGTCAAGGAAGCAATTCCGCGCGGTAAGGTGAAGAAAGGCCAAGTGATGACTGCTGTCGTAGTCCGCACTCGTCACGGCGTGCGTCGCCCTGACGGCTCGATCATTCGCTTCGACGGTAACGCTGCTGTTCTGCTGAACAACAAGCAAGAGCCGATCGGTACCCGTATCTTTGGCCCGGTGACTCGCGAGCTTCGTTCTGAGAAGTTCATGAAGATCGTCTCGCTCGCCCCTGAAGTGCTCTAAGGAGATCCGACATGCAAAAGATTCGTCGTGACGACGAGATCATCGTGATCGCCGGCAAGGACAAAGGTAAGCGCGGTAAGGTGCTGAAGGTACTCGCTGACGACCGTCTGGTCGTTGGTGGGATCAACCTGGTCAAGCGTCATACCAAGCCGAACCCGATGTCGGGCGTTCAAGGCGGTATCGTCGAGAAAGAGGCGCCTCTGCACGTCTCTAACGTCGCCATCTTCAACGGCGAAACCAACAAGGCTGACCGCGTTGGCTTCAAGGTCGAAGACGGCAAAAAAATTCGTGTCTTCAAGTCCACCCAGAAGCCGGTTGGCGCTTGAGAATCATAGGTAGAACACCATGGCACGACTGAAAGAGATTTACCGGAAAGAAATCGCTCCCAAGCTGAAGGAAGAACTGACGCTGGGCAACGTGATGGAAGTTCCGCGTGTTACCAAGATCACCCTGAACATGGGTCTTGGTGAAGCGATCGGTGACAAGAAGGTCATCGAGCACGCTGTTGCCGACCTGGAAAAAATCACCGGTCAAAAGCCTGTCGTTACTTTCGCCCGCAAATCTGTTGCTGGCTTCAAGGTGCGTGAAGGTTGGCCGATCGGTGTCAAGGTGACACTGCGTGGCGATCGTATGTACGAATTCCTGGATCGCCTGCTCGCGATCTCCCTGCCGCGCGTGCGTGACTTCCGCGGCCTGAATGCCAAGTCCTTCGATGGTCGTGGCAACTACAGCATGGGCGTCAAAGAGCAGATCATTTTCCCGGAAATCGATTACGACAAGATCGATGCGCTGCGTGGTCTGGATATCACCCTGACTACTACTGCCCGTACGGATGATGAAGGTCGCGCTCTGCTGCGTGCTTTCAAATTCCCGTTCCGCAACTGATTGGAGTTGGAACATGGCTAAAATGAGCATGAAAAACCGTGAGCTGAAGCGTCAGCAAACGGTCGCCAAGTACGCCAAGAAGCGTGCCGAGCTGAAGGCTGTCATCGCCAACCCTAACTCCACTGGGGAGCAGCGTTGGGAAGCCCAGGTAGCCCTGCAAAAGCAACCGCGTGACGCGAGCGCCAGCCGCCTGCGTAACCGTTGCCGCATCACTGGCCGTCCGCACGGTGTTTACCGCAAGTTCGGCCTCGGCCGTAACAAGCTGCGTGAAGCAGCAATGCGCGGTGATGTACCGGGTCTGGTCAAGGCCAGCTGGTAAGAAACAACAAAGCCGGCCTAGTGCCGGCTTTGTCTTTCTTTGAATCAAGCCCCTTTGGGGCTTGATTCATTTTTGATCGGTCTCTAGAATGTCCGGCTCTCCCGAGCCAGGCATTCTTTTTGCCGGTTCTGGGATGGTTCCAGCCGAGAGGCTGTTCTTTTTGTTTAGGAGCATCTAGCCCATGAGTATGCAGGACCCGTTAGCGGACATGCTAACTCGTATCCGTAATGCCCAGATGGCTGAAAAGTCCGTCGTAAGCATGCCGTCTTCCAAGCTGAAGGTGGCTGTAGCCAAAGTTCTGAAAGACGAAGGTTATATTGCGGGTTATCAGATCAGCAGCGACGCCAAGCCGCAGCTGTCCATCGAGCTGAAGTACTTCGAAGGCCGTCCGGTCATCGAGGAAGTGAAGCGCGTCAGCCGTCCTGGTCTGCGTCAGTACAAGCCCGTCGAGCAACTGCCGAAAGTTCGTGGCGGTCTCGGTGTATCCATCGTCTCCACCAACAAAGGTGTGATGACGGATCGCGCTGCGCGCGCTGCCGGTGTCGGCGGCGAAGTGCTTTGCACTGTGTTCTAAGGGGGGATAAGCATGTCTCGCGTTGCTAAGAACCCCGTAAAGCTGCCGGCAGGTGTCGAGGTCAAACTCGCTGGTCAGCAGCTCTCGGTCAAGGGTGCCAAGGGCGCTCTCGAACTGAACGTACACGCCTCCGTGGAAGTGACCCAGGAAGCTGGTGAACTGCGTTTTGCTGCCCGTAACGGTGATCAGCAGAATCGTGCCATGGCCGGTACCACCCGTGCGCTGGTCAACAATATGGTCATTGGCGTAAGCCAGGGCTTCGAGCGCAAGCTGCAACTGGTCGGCGTGGGTTACAAAGCCCAGGCCAAAGGTCAGGTGCTGAACCTTGCTCTTGGCTTCTCGCATCCGGTGGATTACGAACTGCCGCAAGGCATCACTGCTGAAACCCCTAGCCAGACCGATATCCTGATCAAGGGCATCGACAAACAACTGGTTGGTCAGGTGGCTGCTGAGATCCGCGACTTCCGTCCGCCAGAGCCTTATAAAGGCAAGGGTGTGCGTTACGCTGACGAAGTCGTCCGTCGTAAAGAAGCTAAGAAGAAGTAGGGCATAGCAAATGAGCGTAAAGAAAGAAACTCGTCTGCGTCGCGCTCGCAAGGCACGCCTGAAAATGCGCGAGCTGGAAACCGTACGCCTGTGTGTGTATCGCTCTTCCCAGCACATCTACGCCCAGGTCATTTCGGCCGACGGCGGCAAGGTTCTGGCAAGTGCCTCGACCTTGGACAAAGAACTGCGTGATGGTGCCTCCGGCAACGTTGACGCGGCCAAAAAGGTAGGCCAACTGGTTGCCGAGCGTGCGAAAGCCGCTGGCGTTACCCAGGTTGCGTTCGATCGTTCTGGCTTCAAGTACCACGGCCGTGTGAAAGCGCTGGCTGATGCTGCTCGTGAAGGCGGGCTGGAGTTCTAAGTTATGGCAAATCACGAGCAAAGACGCGATCGCGATAATCGCGACGACAGCCGCGACGAAGGCTACATCGAGAAGCTGGTTCAGGTTAACCGCGTTGCCAAGACCGTCAAAGGCGGCCGTATCTTCACCTTCACCGCGTTGACCGTGGTAGGTGATGGTAAGGGTCGTGTTGGCTTCGGTCGTGGCAAGTCGCGCGAAGTACCTGCTGCCATTCAGAAAGCGATGGAAGCTGCGCGTCGTAACATGATTCAGGTCGACCTGAACGGCACTACTCTGCAGTACCCGATGAAAGCCGTGCACGGTGCCTCGCGCATCTTCATGCAGCCGGCTTCGGAAGGTACCGGTATCATCGCCGGCGGCGCCATGCGTGCCGTGCTGGAAGTGGCTGGTGTGCAGAACGTTCTGGCCAAGTGCTATGGCTCTACCAACCCGGTGAACGTGGTTCATGCCACATTCAAAGGCTTGAAAGCCATGCAGTCTCCTGAGTCGATTGCTGCCAAGCGCGGCAAGAGTGTTGAGGAGATCATCTGATCATGGCTACCGTCAAAGTAACACTGATCAAAAGCGTGTCGGGCCGTATCCCTAACCACAAACTGTGCGTTAAGGGTCTGGGTCTGCGTCGCATCGGTCACACTGTAGAAGTCCAGGATACTCCCGAGAATCGCGGGATGATCAACAAGGCGTACTACATGCTGCGCGTCGAGGGTTAATCGATGAAACTCAATGATCTGAGTCCAGCGCCGGGTTCCCGTCGCGAGAAACATCGTCCGGGTCGTGGTATCGGTAGCGGCTTGGGCAAGACCGGTGGCCGCGGCCACAAAGGTCAAACCTCCCGTTCCGGTGGCACCATTGCTCCGGGCTTCGAGGGTGGCCAGCAGCCGCTGCATCGTCGTTTGCCGAAGTTCGGCTTCGTTTCCCTGAAAGCCATGGATCGCGCTGAAGTGCGCACGTCCGAGCTGGCCAAGGTGGAAGGCGATGTCGTAACTGTGCAATCGCTGAAGGATGCCAATCTGATTAACCAAAACGTACGGCGTGTGAAAGTCATGCTGTCCGGTGAAGTTACTCGTGCGGTCACCCTGAAAGGTATCGCCGCCACCAAAGGTGCGCGTGCGGCCATCGAAGCAGCTGGCGGTAAGTTCGAGGACTAAATGGCTAAGCAAGGTGCTCTCTCTGCGCTCAGCAATGGCGGGTTGTCCGAGCTCTGGGCTCGGCTGCGTTTTCTGTTCCTGGCGATCATCGTCTATCGGATCGGTGCGCATATTCCGGTTCCCGGGATAAACCCTGACCGGCTGGCGGATCTGTTCCGACAGAATGAGGGGACCATTCTTAGCCTGTTCAACATGTTTTCCGGTGGCGCGCTGGAGCGGATGAGCATCTTTGCACTGGGGATCATGCCGTACATCTCGGCATCGATCATCATGCAGCTGATGACGGCCGTCAGCCCGCAGCTGGAGCAGTTGAAGAAGGAAGGGGAAGCTGGCCGTCGCAAGATCAGCCAGTACACCCGCTACGGCACCCTGGTGCTGGCTTTTGTTCAGGCTGTCGGCATGTCCGTCGGCCTGGCCAGTCAGGGTGTGGCCTTCTCGGTTGATTTCGGCTTCCACTTCGTGGCGGTGTCGACCTTCGTGGCCGGCGCAATGTTCATGATGTGGCTGGGCGAGCAGATCACTGAGCGGGGTGTCGGTAACGGCATCTCCATGCTGATCTTCGCTGGTATCGTTGCCGGTCTGCCGAGTGCCATCGGGCAATCGTTCGAGTCTGCGCGTCAGGGCGATATCAATATCTTCGCGTTGATAGGTATTGCGCTCCTGGCTGTTGCGATCATCGGTTTCGTGGTGTTCATCGAGCGTGGCCAGCGTCGTATTGCTGTGCATTACGCCAAGCGTCAGCAGGGCCGCAAGGTTTTCGCTGCGCAGACCAGCCACTTGCCGTTGAAGGTGAACATGGCGGGTGTTATCCCGGCCATCTTTGCCAGCAGTCTGCTGCTGTTCCCGGCTTCGCTGGGAACCTGGTTCGGCCAAAGCGAAGGCATGGGCTGGATGCAGGACGTCGCGCAGGCGTTGGCTCCGAGCCAGCCGTTGTACATCTTGCTGTTTAGTGCAGGGATCATCTTCTTCTGCTTCTTCTATACGGCGCTGATGTTCAACCCGAAAGACGTAGCGGAAAACCTGAAGAAGTCCGGTGCCTTTATTCCGGGTATTCGTCCAGGCGAGCAGTCGGCACGCTATATCGATGGCGTACTGACTCGTTTGACCATGTTCGGTGCCCTGTACATGACGGCTGTTTGTCTGCTGCCGCAGTTTCTGCAGGTTGCAGCCAACGTACCGTTTCACCTTGGCGGGACCTCGTTGCTGATCGTGGTCGTGGTTGTGATGGACTTTATGTCTCAAGTGCAATCTCACCTCGTTTCGCACCAGTACGAATCCCTGATGAAGAAAGCCAACCTGAAGGGCTATGGCGGCGGCATGCTCCGCTGATCATGTTCCCGTAAGGTTCTAGGAGTTACTGATGAAAGTTCGTGCATCGGTCAAAAAGCTGTGCCGTAACTGCAAGATCATCCGCCGCGAAGGTGTTATTCGCGTGATCTGCAGCGCGGAACCGCGTCACAAGCAGCGCCAAGGCTGAGTGTGAACCACGCGTAATGAGCCCGGCAGCTAGTGCGCTGCCGGGTTGATTCTTTGTTATTACAGCGTTAATATCGCGCGCCCTATTTCTTGGCTTCCAGGGCGTGGGTAGCTGTCAATTGGAGTTTCACTGAATGGCCCGTATTGCAGGCGTCAACATTCCAGATAACAAGCACACTGTTATCTCGCTGACCTACATCTACGGTGTTGGTCGCACGACTGCGCACAAAATCTGCGCAGTAACCGGCGTCAACCCGGCGGTAAAGATCAAGGATCTCTCTGACGAGCAGATCGAGCAGCTGCGTGGCGAAGTATCCAAGCTCACCACTGAAGGTGACCTGCGCCGCGAAATCAACATGAAAATCAAGCGTCTGATGGACCTGGGCTGCTATCGCGGTCTGCGTCATCGCCGCGGCCTCCCGGTCCGTGGTCAGCGCACCAAGACCAACGCGCGCACCCGTAAGGGCCCGCGTAAGCCGATCCGCAAGTAATTGCGCCCGCGAATCGACAGGAAATAAGTCATGGCTAAGCCTGCTGCTCGTACTCGTAAGAAAGTCAAAAAGACAGTGGTTGATGGGATCGCCCATATCCACGCGTCTTTCAACAACACCATCGTTACCATCACCGACCGTCAAGGTAATGCCCTGTCCTGGGCTACCTCCGGTGGTTCGGGTTTCCGCGGCTCCCGTAAGAGCACCCCGTTCGCTGCCCAGGTGGCTGCCGAGCGTGCTGGTCAAGCAGCCCTGGAATATGGCCTGAAGAACCTCGACGTGAACGTCAAGGGCCCAGGTCCTGGTCGCGAATCCGCTGTGCGCGCTCTGAACGCCTGCGGCTACAAAATCGCCAGCATCACCGACGTGACGCCAATCCCGCACAACGGGTGCCGTCCGCCGAAGAAGCGTCGCGTGTAATAGGAGACAGTGAAGAATGGCTCGTTACATTGGTCCCAAATGCAAACTGTCTCGTCGTGAAGGCACCGATCTCTTCCTGAAGAGTGGTGTGCGCGCGCTTGAATCCAAATGCAACATCGAAGCGGCTCCTGGCCAGCACGGCGCTCGCCGTGGTCGTCAGTCCGACTACGGTACCCAGCTGCGCGAGAAGCAGAAAGTTCGTCGTATCTACGGTGTTCTGGAACGTCAGTTCAGCGGTTACTACAAGCTGGCTGCCAGCCGTAAGGGCGCTACCGGCGAAAACCTCCTGCAACTGCTCGAGTGCCGCCTGGATAACGTGATTTACCGTATGGGCTTTGGCGCTACTCGTGCCGAATCCCGTCAGCTGGTATCGCACAAAGCGATCACCGTAAACGGTTCGACCGTGAACGTTCCGTCCTACCAGGTCAAAGCTGGTGACGTCGTAGCCGTTCGCGAAAAGGCAAAGAACCAGCTGCGCATCGTGCAAGCTCTCGAGCTTTGCGCCCAGCGCGGTCGCGTTGAGTGGGTGGAAGTTGACACTGAGAAGAAATCGGGCGTGTTCAAAAGCGTTCCGGCTCGCAGTGATCTGTCCGCCGACATCAACGAAAGCCTGATTGTCGAGCTCTACTCCAAGTAAGGGCTAGAAAATAGGTGCATCCATGCAGATTTCGGTAAATGAGTTCCTGACCCCCCGCCATATCGATGTGCAGGTGGTCAGTCCGACCCGTGCCAAGATCACCCTCGAGCCTCTCGAGCGTGGTTTTGGCCATACCCTGGGCAACGCGCTGCGTCGCATCCTGTTGTCCTCCATGCCTGGCTGTGCAGTAGTCGAGGCCGAGATTGACGGTGTACTCCATGAGTACAGCGCCATCGAAGGTGTGCAGGAAGACGTCATTGAAATCCTGCTGAACCTGAAAGGTCTGGCAATCAAGCTGCACGGTCGTGACGAAGTCACCCTGACTCTGGCCAAGAAGGGCTCGGGTGTGGTCACTGCTGCCGATATTCAGCTGGATCACGATGTCGAGATCGTCAACGGCGATCACGTTATCGCCAACCTGGCGGCTAACGGCGCTCTGAACATGAAACTCACCGTGCGTCGTGGCCGTGGCTACGAGCCGGCTGACGCTCGTCAGAGCGACGAAGACGAAAGCCGTAGCATCGGCCGCCTGCAGCTGGACTCCTCGTTCAGCCCGGTGCGCCGTGTTGCTTATGTCGTCGAGAACGCCCGTGTTGAGCAGCGCACCAACCTGGACAAGCTGGTCATCGACCTGGAGACCAACGGTACTCTGGATCCTGAAGAGGCTATCCGTCGTGCCGCGACCATCCTGCAACAGCAGCTGGCCGCGTTCGTCGACCTCAAGGGTGATAGCGAGCCGGTTGTGGTTGAGCAGGAAGACGAGATCGATCCGATCCTGCTGCGTCCGGTTGACGATCTTGAACTGACCGTTCGTTCGGCCAACTGCCTGAAGGCGGAGAACATCTACTACATCGGCGACCTGATCCAGCGTACCGAAGTAGAGCTGTTGAAGACTCCGAACCTGGGCAAGAAGTCCCTGACCGAGATCAAGGACGTCCTGGCCTCCCGTGGTCTGTCCCTCGGCATGCGCCTCGATAACTGGCCGCCGGCAAGCCTGAAGAAAGACGATAAGGCGACTGCCTGATCGTCACGATCACCGAACTTGAAGTTTGGTAAGGAATTTAACCATGCGTCATCGTAAAAGTGGCCGTCACCTGAGCCGCACCAGCGCACACCGCAAGGCCATGTTCCAGAACATGGCGGTGTCGCTGTTCGAACACGAGCTGATCAAAACCACCCTGCCGAAAGCCAAGGAACTGCGCCGCGTTGCCGAGCCGCTGATCACCCTGGCCAAGGAAGACAGCGTTGCCAACCGTCGTCTGGCCTTCGACCGTACTCGTTCGAAAGCCATCGTTGGCAAACTGTTCAACGATCTGGGCAAGCGTTACGCCACCCGTCAAGGCGGCTATCTGCGTATCCTCAAGTGCGGTTTCCGCGCTGGTGACAACGCACCGATGGCCTACGTTGAGCTGGTTGACCGTCCGGTCGGCGGCGCAGCTGTAGATGCCGAATAAGACGTAACCGTCTGCGAAGAACCGGGCCTGGTGCCCGGTTTTTTGTGCCTGTTAGATTAGTAAAAAGCTATCGATATACTGAAATCTATATATTTGTCGATTGAGTGGTTCTCGCTAATACTCTCTTCAAGCCGTAGCAACGGTATGTCCAAGCCTGAAGATGGAGAAAGCCGATGAGCCAGAAGACGATCCTGACAACTGCCAGTGGCGCCCCGGTTGCCGATAACCAGAATTCCCGCAGTGCCGGCCCGCGTGGTCCGCTGTTGTTGGATGATTTCCACCTGGTGGAAAAGCTTGCCCACTTCAACCGGGAAGTGATTCCTGAGCGTCGTGTGCATGCCAAGGGTTCGGGGGCTTATGGCACCTTTACCGTGAACCGCGATATCACGGCCTACACCAGCGCCAAACTGTTCGCGCGGGTGGGTAAGCAGACCCCGGTATTTCTGCGTTTTTCCACGGTTGGTGGTGAGCGGGGCTCGGCTGATACCGAGCGTGATCCACGTGGCTTTGCTCTGAAGTTCTATACCGAGGAAGGCAACTGGGACATCGTTGGCAATAACACCCCGGTGTTCTTCATCCGCGATCCGCTGAAGTTCCCCGACTTCATTCATACCCAGAAGCGCCTGCCGCAGAGCAACCTGAAAAGTCCGCAGATGATGTGGGACTTCTGGTCGCACTCACCTGAGGCGTTGCACCAGGTGACCATCCTGTTCTCGGATCGCGGGATCCCGGATGGCTACCGGCACATGCACGGCTTCGGCAGCCATACCTATAGCCTGATCAATGCCCAGGGCGAGCGGCATTGGGTGAAGTGGCACTACAAGACCAAGCAGGGCATCAAGAATCTGCCGCCTGCGGAAGCGGCACGCCTGGCGGGGACGGACCCGGATTACGCCCAGCGCGATCTGTTCGGTGCGATCGAGCGCGGTGACTTCCCGAAATGGCGGGTCTGCATACAGATCATGACCGAGGCGCAGGCGGCCGCGCACCACGAGAACCCTTTCGACGTAACCAAGACCTGGTCGCAGAAGGAGTACCCGTTGATCGAAGTGGGTGAGCTGGAACTCAATCGCAATCCGCTGAACTACTTCGCGGAAGTCGAGCAGGCGGCCTTTGCGCCGAGCAACATGATTCCCGGCGTGGGCCTCTCTCCGGACCGGATGCTGCAAGGTCGTGTCTTCGCCTACGCCGATGCCCATCGCTATCGTGTAGGTACCAACCACCAGCAGTTGCCGGTGAACGCGCCACTGAGCCCGGTGCACAATTACCAGCGTGATGGGGCGATGCGTTTCGATGGTAACAATGGTGCTGCGCCGAACTATGAGCCGAACAGCTATGACCAGGCGCCCAAGCAGGCTCCCGAGTACCGCGAACCGGCCCTGCCGTTGAGTGGCGCTGCAGATCGTTACGATCATCGTGAGGATGGCGATTACTACAGCCATGCCGGTGCGTTGTTCCGGCTGATGAGCGATGAGCAGAAGGCCCTGCTGATCGACAACATTGTCGGTGCGATGAGTTCGGTCAGCGAAGATGTCCAGCGTCGCCAGCTGGAGCATTTCCGCAAGGCTGATCCGGCTTATGGGGCTGGCGTGGCCAAAGGCCTCGGTCTCTGATTTTCCTGCAAGCCTGAGCCACCCCGGTGACGCGTAGTTGCGTCATCGGGGTTTTCTGTTTCTCGGCATCCCCATCCTGTGGATGCCATTCAGCAACATGCCGGCCTTCTTCGCCTACGGGCGTTCCAGAATCTGTGGGCCTGGTCCCTGTTGGCCCAGCACGTCTCCGGGGTTGCGCAGCGGGCATTGCTCCAGCGACAGGCAACCACAACCAATGCAGTTATCCAGCTCATCGCGCAGGCGCGTCAGGCGCTGGATGCGTTCGTCGAGCAGGGCCCGCCATTGGGAGGACAGTGCTTTCCACTGCGCGGCACTGAGCTTTCTGCCGGGGACGTACGGCCCCAGGGTCTGGCGGATTTCCTCCAGCGGAATCCCCGTGCGTTGTGCCACTTTGATGATAGCGATGTAGCGCAGGACGGTCGCGGGAAAGCGGCGCTGGTTGCCGGCACTGCGCGAGCCTTCGATCAGACCTTTGGCTTCATAGAAGTGCAGGGTAGAGATCGGTACACCACTGCGTTTGGCGACTTCTCCAATGCTGAGCGAGCGGACGGAGTCGCTGCTGGAATCCCCTGGCATGGCTGTTGACCTCAAGTTTAGTTGAGGTTTTATAGTGCCTGCCGCTGGGCCTGGCAAGTATCTGTCAGCTCGGTCACCTGCTCGTCGCTTGGAGTAGGTGAACTGTCGGGAGCCATGAGTTATGCGGTGGGCTGTAGCGTTGAAGGCGTGTGGGGATTGGTCGGTCATTCTCGACCCAGGTACAGGTGTGTGGCGAGAGTTCGGTGGGTGGGCGTCGCCGGGTTCGATCGTCCTAACGATGCGGAGGCAGCCATGAGAAATCGTCTACTCCTTGGCCTGCTCGGTCTCTTTGTACTGCTGGCAATTGGCGCCGGGGTGCGGCTGGCATCTGCTTCCAAGCAGGCGGCGGCTATGACTTATCCGCCCACCAAGGTCGCCCTGGCGCCGGTTACGCGCAGCGAGGTATCCCGACGTGTGGCTGGCATCGGCGAGCTGGAAGCGGTGCGCCAGGTGCAGGTCGCTGCCGAAAGCGGAGGGCGGGTCACGCGCATCGCCTTCGAGTCAGGGCAGGCAGTCAGTGCCGGACAGCTGTTGGTGCAACTGAATGATGCGCCTGAGCGGGCGGAGCTGATTCGCGCGCAGGCACAACTGCGCAATGCCGAAATCCTGCATGCCCGCATGCGCAAGCTCATTACCACCAACGCGGTATCCCATGAGCAGCTCGACAACGCCCAGGCTGCGCGCGAGATGGCCTTGGGTGCCCTGCGTCACACCCAGGCGCTGATCGAGCAGAAAGCCATCCGTGCGCCGTTCGACGGCGTCATCGGCATCCGCCGCGTGCATCAGGGGCAGTACCTCAATCCTGCCGACGCAGTGGCAAGCCTGGCGGATGTGCGCACGCTGAATGTGAACTTTGCGCTGGATGAACAGGCCAGCCCCGGCCTTGCTGTCGGTCAGGCGGTCGAGGTGCTGGTCGACGCCTACCCCGGGCAGGTGTTCCGCGCGGAGCTGAGCGCGATCGACCCGATGATCACTGCCTCGCGGATGGTGCAGGTGCAGGCCCGGTTGAACAACATGCAGGGGCTGCTGCGGGGCGGTATGTACGCCCGGGTGCGCGTCACGCAGGGGGAACACCGTTCGGTGCTTACGGTGCCTGAAACGGCGGTGACCTATACCGCCTACGGTGAAAGTGTGTTCCTTGCCCAGCCGACCGACGCGCACGGATGGGTGGCCAGGCGGGTCGCCGTTCACGTCGGAGAGCGTTATGGCGGTCGAGTGGAAATCGACAGTGGCGTGAGTGAGGCCGATCAGGTAGTGACTTCCGGGCAGATCAAGCTGAGTGACGGCATGGCGTTGCAGGCGACGGTCGACAGCCTGGCCCAGCCCGCTACAGGCGCAGAGGCGAACGATGAAGTTCACTGATCTGTTTGTCCGCCGGCCGGTACTTGCCCTGGTCGTCAGTACCCTGATCCTGCTGTTCGGCATCCTGGCGCTGAGCCAGTTGCCGATCCGCCAGTACCCGATGCTGGAAAGCTCGACCATTACCGTGTCCACGGAGTATCCGGGCGCTTCTTCCGAATTGATGCAGGGGTTCGTGACGCAGCCGATTACCCAGGCCGTGTCGTCCGTGGAGGGGATCGATTACCTCACCACGGCCACCGTACAGGGGCGCAGCCTGGTGACGCTGCGCATGCAACTGAACCGTGACTCGACCCAGGCGCTGACCGAGGTGATGGCCAAGGTCAACCAGGTTCGCTACAAGCTGCCCGAGCAGGCTTATGACCCGGTGATCGAACGCTCTGCGGGCGACTCCACGGCCGTGGCGTATGTCGGCTTCTCCAGCGACAGCCTGGCCACGCCGGCCTTGACCGAGTACCTGAAGCGCGTCGTGGAACCGGTGTTTTCCAGTATCGAGGGCGTGGCCAAGGTAGAGGTGTTCGGCGGGCAGCAATTGGCCATGCGCCTGTGGCTGGACAGTGATCGCCTGGCCGGACATGGCCTGACCGCCAGCGATGTGGCCGAGGCGGTGCGGCGCAACAATTACCAGGCGGCGCCGGGCAAGGTGAAAGGGCAGTACGTGGTTTCCAATGTGCGGATCAACACCGATCTGACCAGTGTCGAGGAGTTTCGTGACCTGGTGGTCCGCAACGATGGCCATGGCCTGGTACGGCTGCGGGACATCGGCACCGTGGAGCTGGGGGCGGCGGCCACGGAAACCAGCGCCTACATGGATGGTGTGCCGGCAGTGCACCTTGGCTTGTTCCCCACGCCGGGTGGCAACCCGCTGGTGATCGTGGAGGGTATTCGCCAGGCGTTGCCGGAGATCGAGAAAACCCTGCCGCCGGGTGTGCAGGTGCAGCTGGCATTCGAGACGGCGCGGTTTATCCAGGCGTCGATCGACGAGGTGATGAAGACGTTGCTGGAGGCCCTGGTGATCGTCGTGCTGGTGATCTACCTGTGCCTGGGCTCGTTGCGCAGCGTGCTGATTCCGGTGGCGACCATTCCCCTGTCGATGCTCGGGGCGGCTGGGTTGATGCTGGCGTTCGGCTTCAGCGTCAACCTGCTGACCTTATTGGCGATGGTTCTGGCCATTGGCCTGGTGGTGGACGATGCCATCGTGGTGGTGGAGAACGTGCACCGGCATATCGAAGAGGGCAAGTCGCCGGTCGCCGCAGCACTGATCGGCGCGCGTGAGGTGGCTGGGCCGGTGATCGCGATGACCCTGACCCTGGCGGCGGTCTACGCGCCCATCGGCCTGATGGGCGGGCTGACCGGCGCCCTGTTCAAGGAGTTCGCCCTGACCCTGGCGGGCGCAGTGGTGGTGTCGGGCGTGGTGGCACTGACCTTGTCGCCGGTGATGAGCTCTTTCCTGCTGCCGGCCAAGCAAAGCGAAGGGCGCATGGCCCATGCCGCGGAGTGGTTCTTCGGCGGCCTGACCCGGCGCTATGGGCGCTTGCTGGATCTCTCGCTGCGGCATCGCAGCGTAAGCATCGGCCTGGCACTGCTGGTCTTCCTCAGCCTGCCGCTGCTCTACCAGTTGCCGCAACGTGAACTGGCGCCGAGTGAGGACCAGGCCAACATACTGACGGCAATCAAGTCGCCGCAGCACGCCAACCTCGATTACGCGGAGCATTTCGGCAGACGGCTGGATGAGGTCTACCGGAGCATTGCGGAGACCGAGAGCACCTGGATCATCAATGGTACCGATGGCCCCAGCTCGAGCTTCGGCGGCATCAACCTGTCGACATGGACCGCGCGCGAGCGGCCGGCCTCGGCGATTCAGGCCGAGTTGCAGCAGGCCGTTGGCGATATCGAGGGCAGCAGCATTTTCGCTTTCCAGTTGGCGGCGTTGCCTGGTTCCACCGGTGGCCTGCCGGTGCAGATGGTGCTGCGCAGCGCGCAGGATTACCCGCAGCTCTACCAGAGCATGGAGGACATCAAGCAACGAGCGCGGGCCAGTGGGCTGTTCAGCGTGGTCGACAGTGACCTGGACTACAACAACCCGGTCGTTCAGGTGCGGATCGACCGGGCCAAGGCCAACAGCCTGGGCATTCGCATGCAGGACATAGGCGAATCCCTGGCGGTGCTGGTGGGGGAGAACTA
The DNA here is from genome assembly GCF_965111915.1 of Pseudomonas sp. Marseille-Q8238. NCBI lineage: Bacteria > Pseudomonadati > Pseudomonadota > Gammaproteobacteria > Pseudomonadales > Pseudomonadaceae > Pseudomonas > Pseudomonas sp. Marseille-Q8238. The sequence continues at coordinate 686,458 of NZ_CBCOPI010000001.1, forward strand.
CCTGAACCGCTTCGGCATGCAGGGGCGTGCCTATGACGTGATCCCGCAAAGCCTGCGCGAGCAGCGTCTTACGCCGCAGGCGCTGGCCAGCCAGTACGTGCGCAGCCAGGACCAGACGCTGGTGCCGTTGTCGGCGCTGGTGCAGGTGTCGGTGCAGGTCGAGCCTAACCGGCTGACCCAGTTCAACCAGCAGAACGCGGCGACCCTGCAGGCCATCCCCGCGCCGGGGGTGTCGCTGGGCGAGGGCGTGGCGTTTCTGGATGACCTCGCACGGAACCTGCCGGCAGGCTTCAGCCATGACTGGCAGTCCGATGCGCGTCAGTACATGCAGGAGGGCAGCGCGCTGGTGTTCGCTTTCCTCGCGGCGCTGGTGATCATCTACCTGGTGCTGGCGGCGCAGTACGAGAGCCTGGTCGATCCGCTGATCATCCTCATCACTGTGCCGCTGTCGATCTGTGGCGCCTTGTTGCCGCTGGCGCTGGGCTGGGCCAGCTTGAACATCTACACACAGATCGGCCTGGTGACGCTGATCGGCCTGATCAGCAAGCACGGCATTTTAATGGTCGAGTTCGCCAACGAACTGCAGGCTCATGAGGGGCTGTCGCGTCAGGCGGCGATATTGCGTGCGGCGCAGATTCGCCTGCGTCCGGTGTTGATGACCACGGCAGCAATGGTATTCGGCCTGGTGCCGTTGCTGTTCGCCAGCGGGGCAGGAGCCAGCAGCCGCTTCGGCCTTGGCCTGGTGATCGTATCCGGCATGCTGATCGGCACGCTGTTCACCCTGTTCGTGCTGCCGACCCTGTACACCTTGCTGGCGCGCAATCATGCGCAAACGGCAATGACGGCGCGCAGCCGGCAACTGGCCGAGGCAGAGGCCTGAGGCTTGTTTTTGCGGTTCGATACGGGGATGAGGCGCGGGTTGCTCCAGCGCCTTTTATCCTGGGAGAGCCTGCCCACGATCACCGGGACGGTAATCGTGGGTCGCGTTCAGGTTCGATCCCTGAGCAGCAGTGGCTTGAGGAAGTAGCCGGTGTGCGACTGGGCCATCTCGGCCACGTCTTCCGGCGTACCGGTGGCGATGATCATGCCGCCCTTGGAACCGCCCTCGGGGCCGAGATCGATCAGCCAGTCGGCGGTCTTGATCACGTCCAGGTTGTGCTCGATCACCACCACGGTGTTGCCGTGGTCGCGCAGGCGGTGCAGCACGTCGAGCAGTTGCTGGATGTCGGCGAAGTGCAGGCCGGTGGTTGGTTCGTCGAGGATGTACAGGGTCTTGCCGGTGTCGCGCTTGGACAGCTCGCGGCTCAGCTTGACCCGCTGCGCCTCACCGCCCGAGAGGGTGGTCGCCGACTGGCCCAGCTTGATGTACGACAGGCCGACGTCCATCAGCGTCTGCAGCTTGCGCGCCAGCGCCGGCACCGCGTCGAAGAACTCGCGGGCTTCCTCGATGGTCATCTCCAGCACCTCGTGGATGCTCTTGCCCTTGTACTTGATCTCCAGGGTTTCGCGGTTGTAGCGCTTGCTCTTGCACACGTCGCACGGCACGTAGATGTCCGGCAGGAAGTGCATCTCCACCTTGATCAGGCCGTCGCCCTGGCAGGCTTCGCAGCGTCCGCCCTTGACGTTGAAGGAGAAGCGCCCGGCGCCGTAACCACGCGAGCGCGATTCGGGTACGCCGGCGAACAACTCGCGGATCGGGGTGAACAGGCCGGTGTAGGTTGCCGGGTTCGAGCGTGGCGTGCGGCCGATCGGGCTCTGGTCGATGTCGACCACCTTGTCCAGGTACTGCAGGCCGTCGATGCTGTCGTGGGCGGCGGCTTCCAGGGTGGTCGAGCCGTTCAGCGCGGTGGCGGCGAGCGGGAACAGGGTGTTGTTGATCAGCGTCGACTTGCCCGAGCCGGACACGCCGGTGACGCAGGTGAGCAGGCCGATTGGAATGTCCAGATCAACGTTGCACAGGTTGTTGCCGCGCGCGCCCTTGATCTTCAGCGACAGCTTCTTGTTGCGTGGCGTGCGCTGCGCCGGATAGCGGATTTTCTCGCGGCCGGAGAGGTACTTGCCGGTCAGCGAGTTCGGGTGGGCCATGACTTCGGCGGCGGTGCCTTCGGCGACGATGCGGCCACCGTGTACGCCGGCACCAGGGCCGATATCGACCACGTAGTCGGCCATGCGGATGGCGTCTTCGTCGTGCTCGACCACGATCACCGTGTTACCGATGTCGCGCAGGTGGCGCAGGGTGCCGAGCAGGCGCTCGTTGTCGCGCTGGTGCAGGCCGATGCTCGGTTCGTCGAGGATGTACATGACGCCCACCAGGCCGGCGCCGATCTGGCTGGCCAGGCGGATACGCTGCGCCTCGCCGCCAGACAGGGTGTCGGCGCTGCGGTCGAGGGTCAGGTAGTCGAGGCCGACGTTGACCAGGAACTGCAGGCGCTCGCGAATTTCCTTGAGGATCTTGTCGGCGATCTCGCCGCGTCGACCGGTGAGGCTGAGGCCGCCGAAATAATCGGTGGCATCGCCAATCGGCAGACCGGTGACCGCCGGCAGGGTCTTGTCGCCGACCCACACGTGGCGCGCTTCACGGCGCAGGCGTGTGCCACGGCAGTCCGGGCACGGCTGGGTGCTGAGGAACTTGGCCAGCTCCTCGCGCACGCTGACCGACTCGGTCTCGCGGTAGCGCCGCTCCAGGTTGGGCACGATGCCTTCGAACGGGTGCGCGCGCTTGACGATGTCGCCGCGGTCATTGAGGTAACGGAACTCGACGTTCTCTTTACCGCTGCCGCTCAGCAGCACCTGTTGGGTGCTCGCCTCCAGTTGGCCGAAAGGCACTTCCAGGCTGAAGCCATAGTGCGCGGCCAGCGAGCCAAGCATCTGGAAGTAATAGACGTTGCGTCGATCCCAGCCGCGTATCGCGCCTTCGGCCAGGGTCAGCTCGCCATTGACCAGGCGGCGGGTGTCGAAGAACTGCTTAACGCCCAGGCCGTCACAGGTCGGGCAGGCGCCGGCCGGGTTGTTGAAGGAGAACAGCTTGGGTTCCAGCTCGCTGATCGAATGGCCGCACACCGGGCAGGCGAAGCGCGCGGAGAAGATGATGTCCTCATCCGGTTCGCCCGGCTTCTTGTCATCTTCGTCGGGGAGCGGCGCGACCAGGGCCAGACCATCGGCCAGCTTGAGCGCGGTCTCGAAGGATTCGGCCAGGCGTTGCTGCAGGTCGCTGCGCACCTTGAAACGGTCCACCACCACGTCGATGGAGTGCTTCTTCTGTTTATCCAGCTTGGGCAGCTCGTCCAGTTCGTAGAGCTTGCCGTTGACCCGTGCCCGGACGAAACCTTGCGCGCGCAGTTCCTCGAACACCGAGAGGTGCTCGCCCTTGCGTTCGCGGATCACTGGCGCGAGCAGCATCAGCTTGCTGCCTTCGGGCAGGGCCAGCACCTGGTCGACCATCTGGCTGACGGTCTGCGCTTCCAGCGGCAGGTCGTGGTCCGGGCAGCGCGGAATACCGACGCGGGCGTAGAGCAGGCGCAGGTAGTCGTAGATTTCGGTGATGGTGCCGACGGTCGAACGTGGGTTGTGCGAGGTCGACTTCTGCTCGATGGAGATCGCCGGCGACAGGCCCTCGATGGTGTCGACGTCAGGCTTTTCCATCATCGACAGGAACTGCCGCGCGTAGGCCGACAGCGATTCGACGTAGCGGCGCTGGCCCTCGGCGTAGAGCGTGTCGAAGGCCAGGGACGACTTGCCGGAGCCGGACAGACCGGTGATCACGATCAGTTTGTCGCGGGGCAATGTCAGGTCGATGTTCTTCAGGTTATGGGTTCTAGCCCCACGAATCAGGATCTTGTCCAAGACGGCCTCGCATGGCGGGCGGAAAACCAACGAGTATACGGCTCGCGGCGGGTGTGCGGCAAAGCGACGCTGCTGTGCCGTCGGGGGTTGGACTGCTAGAATCGCCGCCGGTTTTAGTTGCTTCAGGTTTTGACGATGCATGATTCGCATAGCGAGCGCATGAGCGCGGGTGAGACCCGTGCGGCGGGTGGTCTCGCCCTGGTGTTTGCTTTCCGCATGCTCGGCATGTTCATGGTGCTGCCGGTGCTGGCGACCTATGGTATGGACCTGGCGGGTGCCACCCCGGCGCTGATCGGCCTCGCCATCGGTGCCTATGGCCTGACCCAGGCGGTCTTGCAGATTCCATTCGGCATTCTTTCCGACCGTATTGGCCGCCTGCCGGTTATTTATGTCGGCCTGCTGATCTTTGCCGCCGGTGCGGCGCTGGCGGCCAACGCCGACTCGATCTGGGGCGTGATCGCCGGCCGGGTGCTGCAAGGCGCCGGGGCGATTTCCGCCGCAGTGATGGCGCTGCTCTCCGACCTCACCCGTGAGCAACACCGGACCAAGGCCATGGCCATGATCGGCATGAGTATCGGCCTGTCGTTCGCCGTGGCCATGGTGGTCGGCCCGCTGCTGACTCGTGCCTATGGTTTGGCGGGATTGTTCTGGGCCACCACCGGCATGGCGCTGCTCGGCATCCTGATCATCGCCACCCTGGTGCCGCGTGCGCCGCGTGCCTTGCAGCACCGCGAGTCCGGCGTGGCGCGCCAGGCGCTGCTGCCGACCTTGCGCAACGTCGAGTTGCTGCGCCTGAATGCCGGCATCTTCGTGCTGCACGCCATTCTCATGGCCAGCTTCGTTGCCTTGCCGCTGGCACTGGTGGAGCAGGGCGGGCTGGTCAAGGAAGAGCACTGGTGGGTGTACCTCAGTGCGCTGCTGATCGGTTTCTTCGGCATGGTGCCGTTCATCATCTATGCCGAGAAGAAGCGCCGCATGAAGCGCGTGCTGACCGGCGCGGTGCTGGTGCTGCTGCTGTGCGAACTGTTCTTCTGGCTGTTCGGTCACGGCCTGCGTGCCCTGGTGTTCGGCATCGTGGTGTTCTTCACCGCGTTCAACCTGCTGGAGGCCTCGCTGCCCTCACTGATCAGCAAGGTTTCGCCGGCGGGCGGCAAGGGCACGGCCATGGGCGTGTACTCCACCAGCCAGTTCCTTGGCGCGGCGCTGGGCGGCATCCTCGGCGGCTGGCTGTACCAGCACGGCAGCCTGGGCGCGGTCTTCGTCGGATGTGCAGTGCTCGCCCTTTTCTGGGTTTTTATAGCTGCTACTATGCACGAGCCGCCCTACGTAACCAGTCTGCGCCGGCCGCTCAGCCCAACAGCGCTGGCGGACAGTGGACTGGCAGAGCGCCTGCTATCCATCCCCGGTGTCAGCGATGCCGTGGTGGTGGCCGAAGAAGCGGCGCTGTACATCAAAGTGGACACCCAACAATTGGATCGTGCGTTGCTCGAGCGGGAACTCGAAGAGGCGCCGGTTACGCATTCAGCTTAGGAGAACGAAATGGCCCGTGGGGTAAACAAAGTCATTCTGATCGGTAACGTCGGCGGCGATCCGGAAACCCGTTATCTGCCCAATGGCAATGCGGTGACCAACATCACCCTGGCCACTACCGATAGCTGGAAAGACAAGCAGACCGGTCAGCAGCAGGACCGTACCGAATGGCACCGCATCGTGTTCTTCGGCAAGCTGGCCGAGATCGCCGGCGAGTACCTGCGCAAGGGCGGCCAGTGCTACATCGAGGGGCGCCTGCAGACTCGCGAGTGGGAGAAGGACGGCGTCAAGCGCTACACCACCGAGATCGTGGTCGACATGAATGGCACCCTGCAACTGCTGGGCGGCCGTGGTGGCAATAGCGAAGGCGGTGGCGAGTACGCGCCGCGTCAGCAGCAGTCGCGTCCGGCGCCGCAACAGTCGGCCCCGCAGCAGCGCCCGGCTCCGCAGCCAGCCGCCCAGCAGCAGCCGGCACCTGACTACGACAGCTTCGACGACGACATCCCGTTCTGACGTCCCAGCTGGTGCGTGACCCCAAAACCCCCGAGGCCAGTGCCTCGGGGGTTTTTCATTGGGGCTTCAGAAAATGTAGTCGGTGGTCAGGAAGCTGGAGTGGCGGTTGCGGATGATCTCGCTGATCAGTTCCTTGTTGCTGTCCTGGAAGCGGGTGGCCACCAGGGTGCGGATGGAGAACACGCGCAGGGCGTCATGCACCGAGAGCGTGCCCTCGGCGGAGTTCTTGCGGCCATTGAACGGGTAGGTGTCCGGGCCGCGCTGGCACTGGGCGTTGATGTTGATACGCCCGACCTGGTTGGCGAACACGTCGACCAGCCGGCCGATCTGCTCCGGATCGCGCCCGAAGAGGCTCAGTTGCTGGCCGAAGTCGGACTGCAGGACATAGTCGATCACGCTGTCGATATCGCGATAAGGCACCACCGGGATCACCGGGCCGAACTGCTCCTCCTGGTAGACACGCATCTGCGGCGTGACCGGGTACAGCACTGCCGGCTGGAAGAAGCTCTCGTAGACCTGGCCGCCGCCTTCGTTGACCACCTGCGCGCCCTTGGCCAGGGCATCGTTGACCAGCTCCTGCAGGTAGCCGGTCTTGCCGGGTTCCGGCAGCGGTGTCAGCGCCACGCCGGGCTCCCAGGGCATGCCGGCCTTGAGTGCGCCGACCTTGCGGTTGAAGGCCGTCAGGAAGTCGTCAACCACATCCTCATGGACGAACAGGATCTTCAGCGCCGTGCAGCGCTGGCCATTGAACGACAGGGCGCCGGTGACGGCTTCGCTGACCGCATTGTCGAGGTCGGCATCCGGCAGCACGATGCCGGGGTTCTTGGCGTCGAGGCCGAGCACGGCGCGTAGGCGATGCGGGCGTGGATGCAGCTTCTTCAGGTCGCTGGCGCCCTTGTTGGTGCCGATGAAGGCGAAGATATCGACCTTGCCGGACGCCATCAGCGCGCCAACGGTTTCGCGGCCACTGCCATAGATGACGTTGATCACGCCAGCCGGGAAGCTGTCGCGGAAGGCTTCGAGCAGCGGGCGAATCAGCAGTACACCGAACTTGGCCGGTTTGAAGACCACGGTGTTGCCCATGATCAGCGCCGGGATCAGGGTGGTGAAGGTCTCGTTGAGCGGGTAATTGTAGGGGCCCATGCACAGGGCCACGCCCAGCGGCACCCGGCGGATCTGGCCGAGGGTGTCCTGCTCGAGCTCGAAGCGGCTGGAGCGACGGTCCAGGGTCTTGAGGGCATTGATGGTGTCGACGATGTAGTCGCAGGTCCGGTCGAACTCTTTCTCGGCATCCTTGAGGTTCTTGCCGATCTCCCACATCAGTAGGTTGACCACCGCGCTGCGCTGCTGGCGCATGCGGGCCAGAAAGGTTTCCACATGCTGGATACGCTCACCGACGCGCAGGTTCGGCCACTGACCGCGGCCGTTGTCATACGCAGCCACGGCTGCATCCAGAGCTTGCAGGGCTGTTGCGGCATCCATCTGCGGGGTGCTGCCGAGAATCGTCTGGCGCAGGCTATCGCCGTCACGCAGGAAGATCGGGCTGCGCACGCTGGCCAGTGGGCCGTTCCAGATGCGCAGTTCACCGTTGAGCAGGTACTCGCGCTGTTCGGTCGGGCCGGCCAGTCGATACTGCTCGGGAATGTCGTGGGCGGTAGGAAACAGGGTGAGGGTGTTCATCTGTGCTCTCCGGGGCTGCGCAGGCACGGCCTGCAGGCTGACGATCAGGTCGAGGCGCGCGTGGTCACCCGAGTAGAGCACGGCTGCAGTTGCCCGTCAGTCACTCTGGTGGTGTCAAGGGCAGGGCTGGCAAGCGGCGGACCGGGTGCTGCGCGGTGCCATCAACAACGCAGCATGTATGCCATCTCGTTATTTTTATGTTGGTTTATGTGTTTTTATCTGCCTATACGGGCGTTATTTTGTGGATAATTAGTGGGATAGTGGTTTCTAGCTGCTATGCACTGTGGCGGGTCTATCTGAAAACCTCGGAAAAATACCGACAGGCACCGGCATGCTTACGAAGAATTCAGGTGCGCGAGATTACCCTGAGTAAAAAAGTAGCACTTTGTGCCGTCATGGGGCGCACGGTAGCGAGAGGTGCTGCCTAGCTGGGCGCGGGAGATAACCGAGGGTGTTTACAGGCTGCCCGATTGATTTTCCGGCTGCCACGGCGCTGGCGCCTTTCGCGTCCTGTCTCGGGCCATTGTCATCTGGCAGTGCTCGGCTAACGCTGGAAAACATTCTGTGGATTAAGTGCGATTAATGGGATTTTTATGACTGAATAATGTTTGTTATATCCACAAACAAACATTTTACCTCAGTATTGGCATGCCAAATGCTGCCTTTGTGGGGCATAAAGGTCAGCAAGACCTGAGTAAACGGGCAATGTAATGAATGATCTGATCTCGAACGCCAGCCAGACCTACGACGTAGCCGTCGTGGGCGGCGGCGTAGTCGGTTGCGCCATGGCGCGACGCTTCACGCTGGAGGGGGCGAAGGTCCTCCTACTGGAGAAGAGCCCCGATATTCTGGCCGGGGCCAGCAAAGGCAACAGCGCGATTCTGCATACCGGGTTCGATGCCCCCACTGGCAGCCTGGAACTGGCGTGCATGCAGGAGGGGTACCACGAGTACCTGGAAATTCATAAGAAGATGAACCTGCCGCTGTTGCGCACCGGCGCGATGGTCGTGGCCTGGAGCGAGGAAGACCTGGCCCGGCTGGCCGGCATCGTGCAGCAGGCCCACGACAATGGCGTGGCCGATGTGCGCCTGATCGAACGCCGAGAGATTCGGGCTCTGGAGCCGGGGCTTTCTGCGGATGCGCTGGCGGCCGTGGAAGTCCCCGGCGAGTTCCTCATCGACCCCTGGTCGGCGCCATTGGGCTATCTGCAGCAGGCCCTGCTGGCCGGTGCCGAGGCGCGCTTCGGCGCGCAGGTCGAGGGCGGCCACTTCGATGGCCAGGCCTGGGACCTGCAGACCACCGCTGGTTCAGTACGAGCAACCACGGTCATCAACTGCGCGGGCCTGTTCGGTGATCGCCTCGAAGAGCAACTGCTGGGCGAAAGCAGCTTCAGCATTCACCCGCGCAAGGGCCAGTTCGTGGTGTTCGACAAGGCCGCTGCACGCTTGCTCAATACCATCATCCTGCCGGTGCCGAACGAGCGCACCAAGGGCATCGTGCTGACCCGCACCATCTTCGGCAACCTGCTGGTCGGGCCGACTGCCGAGGAGCAGGATGATCGCCTGCATGCCGGTCTCGATGGCGATACCCTTGCACAACTGGTGGAGGCCGCCGTGGCGCGCATCCCGGGGCTGGACGGCATGCCGATCACCGCGACCTACGCCGGTTTGCGCCCGGCCAGCGACAAGAAGGAATACCGCGTGCGGCAGATGGCCGAGCGCAACTGGATCAGCGTTGGCGGGATTCGCTCCACCGGCCTGACCGCTGCCCTGGGGATTGCCCGTCATGTCTTCAGGCTCTATGGCCGCAGCCACCGGGCGATTGCCCCGGCTGACCTGCGCTGGCCGCAGATGCCCAACCTGGCCGAGCACCTGCCGCGCGACTACCAGCGGCCCGGCTATGGCGAGATCGTCTGCCACTGCGAAATGGTCACCCAGCGTGAAATCGAGAACGCGCTGCAGGGGCCGTTGCCGGCCGGTGACCTGGGCGGCCTCAAGCGTCGCACGCGGGCCTGCATGGGGCGTTGCCAGGGATTTTATTGCGGCGCACGCGTTGCCGAATTGAGTGCCGGTCATCTGGCCATTCCGCTTGCCACAGGGGCCTGCCATGACCAGCGTTGAGATCGAACATGTAGACGTCGTGATCATCGGCGCCGGGCCGGCGGGGCTTTCCGCCGCCATCGAACTGCGCCGCCAGGGCGTGGAGCGCGTGCTGGTGATCGAGCGCGAGCCGGAAGCCGGCGGTATTCCCCGCCACTGCAGCCATCCCCCCTTTGGTTTTTGGGAGTACGGGCGGATTCTCAGCGGTCCCGCCTATGCGCGGCGCAATGTGCAGGAGGCGCAGCGCGCCGGTGTCGAGATCCGTGTCCGGCACACGGTGACCCGGCTGCGTACGGCCGGTCGCCTCGACCTGGTCAGCCCGGCTGGCGTGGCGCAGATCCAGGCGCGGCGCGTGCTGATCGCCACAGGCGCGCGTGAGATGCCACGCTCGGCCCGGCTGGTGGGGGGAGATCGGCCTGTCGGCGTTATCAACACCGGTGCCTTGCAGTCCTATTTGTACCTGGAGCACCTGAAACCCTTCGAGCGTCCGCTTATCGTCGGGACCGAGCTGGTCAGCCTGTCCTCGGTGCTCAGTTGCCGCCGTGCCGGTATTCGCCCAGTGGCGATGATCGAGCGCAATGCCCGCGCCACGGCGCGTTGGCCGCTGTCGCTGTTCCCGCGCCTGTGTGGCGTGCCGATGCACTTCGGCGCGGAGCTGCTCGAGGTGCACGGCACCGGGCGCGTGGAAGCGGCCAGTGTACGGATGGCCGATGGCAGCATTCAGCGCTTCGACTGCGATGGCGTACTGCTGACCGGGCGTTTCGTGCCGGAATCGAGCCTGGCGCGCGTGAGTGATCTGCGTGTCGACCCGCTGAGTGGCGGACCGACCATCGACCAATATGGGCGTTGTTCCGACCCGGCCTATTTCGCCGCTGGCAACCTGCTGCGGCCGATCGAGACTGCCGGCTGGTCGTACCGCGAGGGCCGCAAGATCGCCCGCCTGCTGGCTCGTGACCTGCGTGGCGAGTTGCCGGCCAGTGGCTTGTCCATGGAGATTCGCTGCAAGGGCGGGCTCAAGCTCTGCGTGCCGCAACGCCTGGCACCGTCGGGCCCGCAAGGGCTGGAGCACTTGCAACTGCGGGTGAATGAAGCCACCTCCGGGCGCCTGGTGGTGCGTGCCGATGGCCAGGAAATCTGGTCGCGCGCGCAATCCTGCCTGCCCGAGCGGCGCCTGCTGATTCCCCTTGCCGGCCTGCCGATTCCCGCCGGTACCCAGCACCTCGAAGTCGATTTCGTTGGCCATTGAGCACAGACTCTGCCAACAGGAGACCCCCATGCGAATCGCCGCGTTAGATCAAGGCACCACCAGCACCCGCGTACTGGTCGTGACCTCCAATGGCAGTGCCGACATCCAGCTCGCTCTGCGTCATCAGCAGCATCACCCGCAACCGGGCTGGGTCGAGCATGACCCGCTGGAGCTGCTGAACAACCTGCAGCGCTGCCTGGAAGCGACCGGCAAGGTCGACGCCATCGGCCTGGCCAACCAGGGCGAAAGCTGCCTGGCCTGGGATGCGCGCAGTGGCGAGCCGCTGTCGCCGGTCATCGTCTGGCAGGACAACCGCACCGCTGCGCGCATCGAAACGCTGCGCGAGCAGGGGGGCGAAAGCCTGACCCTGGAGCGCGCCGGCCTGCCGCTGGACCCCTATTTTTCCGCCGCCAAACTGGCCTGGATTCTCGAAAACCTGCCGGCTGCCCAGCAGGCACATCAGGCCGGACGGCTGCGCATGGGCACCACCGATGCCTACTTTCTCGACCGCCTGACCGGGGTGTTCGCCACCGATGTCACCACGGCTTCGCGTACCTCGCTGATGAACCTGGCGACCGGCCAGTGGGACCCGGAGCTGTGTGCCCTGTTTGGCGTACCGCTGGAAACGCTGCCGGAAATCCGCGACACCGTGGGCTTCTTCGGTGAGGTCGGTGCGACGCCGGTCACGGCCGCCATCGTCGACCAGCAGGCCGCGTTGTATGGCCATGGCTGTCGTAATCCCGGCGAAGCGAAGATCACCTTCGGCACCGGTGCATTCGCGCTGACGCTGAGTGGTGAGCAGATCATCCGCGCGCCGGACAAGGGGCTGTTGGCGACCATCGCCTGGCAGATTGATGGCAAGCCGCAATACGCGATGGATGGCGGCGTCTATGACGCCAGCTCGGCGGTGGAGTGGGCTGGGCGTCTGGGGCTGTTCAGCGACTTCTCCGAACTGGCGGCCTTCGACGAGCCGCCGGCGATCTCGCGCAAGTTGGCGTTCGTGCCGGCGTTGTCCGGCCTGGCGTGCCCGCACTGGGACCGCAGCGCCGCGGGTATGTGGCTGGGCATGAACAGCAGTACACGCAAGGAGGATCTCTGCCAGGCGTTGCTCGAAGGGGTGGCGTTGCGCAGTGCGGAAGTCATCGCCGCGATGGATGGATTCCTCAACGTGACCGATCGCCTGTCCATCGACGGCGGCCTGGCGCGCAGCCCGTATTTCGCCCAGTTCCTGGCCGATGCCCTGCAGCGCTGCATCGTCACCCAGCGCTTCGATGAGCTGACCGCGTTCGGCTGTGCATCGTTGGCCGCACGGGGGCTGGGCCTGGAGCTGAAACCGCCGCGCAATACCAGTACCGAGTTCCGGCCCAAGGTGTCGGCCGACGTGGCACTGCAGTGGCGTGAGACTTTTGCCGATGCGGTGAAGCGCTGTCGTAGCTGGCGCTAGGTGCTGTGCGAGAAGTGCCTGCGTATCGGTGATGCGTCGTTTAGAAACGGGTTCGGAATGCTCATTTACAGCTCGTAAACTCCGCGTCCTCCCCCGTTTTTGCCTCGCCTAGCCGTCGCTCGACGACTTTTCGTGCAGCACTTGGGGCAGGCGGCACGCAGCTGTTCTGCGTTGTCGCCAAGGGCGAGCGACGCGGGTCGGTAGCTGTGTTGCCAGGCCTCTTGGGTTTTCCCCTTGGAGGCCTCTAGCACGCCATATTGAGCCAGTCTTTCCTGAGAATTCCGGGCAAACTATACCGGCCTGGCGGGCAATCCGTCGGGCCGCTGTCTGTCATGGGCTTGCCCGTATGCCCATGCCATGTGATGTGAATACGAGGCCAATCCATAGGAGCCGCAATGCCGGTCACCATCATTTCCCGACTCACGCTCGGGATCGTGCTTACCTTGCTGATCACTTCAGCGCTGATCTACGCCGTCATGGTCGTTGGCGGTGAACCCAAGCTGGTGGAATCTGCCACCCGCAGCACCGAACAATCGGCCATCGCCATCTCGCGCCAGTTGTCGATCAAGTTGACGGCGATGGCCGGCCGCACCGCGGCCATCGCCAGCCTGGGCGAGACGCTGCCCACCGATACCCGGATGGCGAAGGAAAACCTGGAGCCGATCATCGATGCCAGTGGTGACGCGTCGGTAGCCGGTGGCGGTCTGTGGCCCGAGCCGGGTGCGTTCACCCCCGGCGTCGATCTGCGCAGTCTTTACTGGTCGCGCAATGGCCAGGGCAAGCTGGTCTATTCCGATGAGAACAACGACCCCGAGGCTCCGGCCTACCAGACGCTCGATTGGTACAACAAGGGGCGCCAGGCGCCGCGGGGCCAGTGCGGTTGGTCCGATGTCTACCAGGACCCGGTCAGCAAGGTGCTGATGGTGACCTGCTCGGTTGCCTATCAGCGTGATGGGCACTTTGCCGGGGTCGCCACGCTGGACCTGGCGCTCGATGGCGTGGCGGACTTTCTCAAGGAGAACGGCAACGTCACCGGGGGCTATGCCTTCGCGATGGATGCGGCCGGCAACGTGCTGTATTTCCCGGGTACGCCGGCCTTTCCATCAGCCGCTGACGAGACGGGGCTGGTACGCGTGCACCCCTGGTTCCAGGCGGTGTCCGACTGGCGGCACAGTGCTGCAAGCAGCCGTGTGCTGCAGGTGGCGCACGACGAACTGTTCGGCACGCCGGCCTTCGTCAGCCTGGTGCGCGAGCCGACTACGGGCTGGGTGATCGGCCTGGTCACGCCGCAGGAGGCGGTCACGGGCATTGCGGGTACGCTGACCCGCGACATTCTGCTGATCCTGATTCCCTGCCTGGCGTTGATCTTCGCGCTGGCCTGGTTCGCCGGCCGTACCCTGCTGGCGCAACTCAACGAAACCACCCGGCAGATCCAGAACCTGGGCAATGCCAGTGGCGGTCATGGCAGCGAATTGCATGTCAGCCGGCCCGACGAGATCGGTCACCTGCGCCAGGCCGTCAACCTCTATGCCGGCAGCCTGCGCGGCATGCTGGCGGATATCGGCGAAGAGTCCCAGCGGCTGCTGCAGCAGGCGGCGGATGTGTCGCGCCTGGCGGGCGTAATGGCCGTGCGCGCCGACCAGCAGCGCGAGAACAACAGCCTGCTGGCCACGGCGGTTACCGAAATGGCCTCCAGCGCCCAGGAGGTGGCACGCAATACCAGCGATTGCTCGACCACCGCCGGCGAGTCGCTGGTTACCGCGCGCGAGAGCCAGGAACACCTGGAAGAGAACACCCTGACCATCGAATCCCTGAACCAGAACATCGGCAGCGTGGCCCAGGCCATCGCCAACCTGGGCAACGACATCGAGTCGGTCAGTGGTGTGCTGGACGTGATCTCGTCGATCTCTTCGCAGACCAACCTGCTGGCGCTGAATGCGGCCATCGAGGCGGCGCGGGCCGGCGAGCAGGGGCGGGGTTTCGCGGTGGTCGCCGATGAGGTGCGGACCCTGGCGGGACGCACCCAGGCTTCGGCCGACCAGATCCACGGGATGATCGGCGAGCTGCGCCAGGCCTCGGTGCATGCGGTCAACACCATGGTCGCCGGCGAGGAGCGCACGCGTACCGTCGCGCAGCAGGCGAGGTCACTGGATGCCTCGCTGAGCGAGACCATCGTGGGCTTCGAGGATATCGTCCAGCGTGCCCAGCAGATTGCCGTGGCAGCACAGGAGCAGAGCCACGTGACCCAGGAAATCCACGAGCTGGCGGTACGCATCCATGGCGCGGGTGAGGAGAGTGCGCGCGATGCGGCAACCTTGAACGACCTCAGCCAGGGCATGCAGGCATTGTCGCAACGCCTGAGTGCCATGAGCCGTTCGCAGTAGGCACTGTGCCGGGCCGCATGGTTGCGGCCCGGCGTCAGCCGTTACCAGTCGCCGCGCGACAGGGCCGGGGCCTCATGCACCTCGACATGGGCCGCCGCCAGGGCTTCGGCCAGCTCGCCCATGGGCTTGCGGTCGATGATCAGGCGGTCGATGCGCTCCAGCGGGAAGACCTGGAACAGGGCGCGGCGGCCGAGCTTGGATGAGTCGGCGATGACCGTCAGGTAGCGGGTGCGGGCGATCATCGCGCGGGCGATTTCGGCTTCTTCGATGGAGAAGTCGAAGGCGCCATCCGGGCTCAGTGCGCCGATGGTCACTACCGCATGCTCGGCGTTGAAACGGGCGATCTGCTCCATGGCCAATGGGCCGGTGTTCTGCGCCGACTCGGGACGGTACTCGCCACCGATCATGAACACCCGGTTGCCGCTGGCGCCAATGCTCGCGGCGATCTGCAGGGAGTTGGTGATCACCGTGATGCGGTTGAGGCGCGCCAGCTCGCGGGCGAAGAACAGGGTGGTGGTGCCAGTGTCGATCAGCAGGCTGTCGCCGGGCGAATACAGGCCGGCGGCATAGCGGGCGACGGCGCGCTTCTCGCTGGCGAACTCGTTCATGCGGGTCTGGAAGGCGTTCTCATGCTCGCCGCTGGGCGGCAGTGAGGCGCCGCCGTGGAACTTGGTGACCTGGCCGTTTTCTGCCAGCTCGGCAAGGTCGCGGCGGATGGTTTCCTGCGAGGTGCCGAGCAGGCGCGCCAGTTCGTCGACCGAGATGCGCTCGCGCTGGCGCAGCAGTTCAAGAATGTGTTGTCTTCTCTCGTTTGGGCGCATGTCGTTGCCTCTTCGTTACCTGAATGCCACAAAAAAGCGCGTGCGTGTTACCGGGCCACACCTTTGTCGTGCTTTCTGTGGCTTATGCCCGTGCAACGCCCTGATAGTAAGGCCTGATCGTGAGGTTTTTCAGGATGTTATCCCTCGCGAAATCGCCAGGAAGAGCAAGTGTTGCAGCAAGATTACCATTGATAGTCGACCAAATTAAGTGGGATTAACAGTCAAATCAACATTAAAACCTCAATATGGCACACATATTGGTTGTTTAGTGGCGTGGCTCAAAGACTCTTAGCCTCGAAGGCCGGTAACAGGCCCGAGGTGCATAAGGCAGGCGGCTGGTGCGCAGGCGCCGTCGCCGGGCTGGGGCAATAGAAGGGCGGGCTTGCGCCGGCCGCATCCAACACCAAGAGCACGCCTTTCGCAGAGAGGCGCTTTTAACAACAAGACTTGGTTTCAGATACAACCAGGGGGAATGTGATGGCAGAGTTCGGGAACTTCGTTATCTATCTGATAATGATCGGTGCAGTGGTAGGCGCGTTCGCTTCGGTGATGAAGCCAGAGAGCGGGCTGGGCAAGGAATTCATCAATGGGATTCATTCGATCGGGCCGGTGTTCCTGGCCCAGGCCGGGATCATGATTTCGATCCCTTACCTGTCGAAGCTGATCTCGTTCGTCCTCGGCCCGTATTTCGCGGCCATGGGCTCGGATGTCTCCATTGCGGCACTGTCGATCATCGCGGTCGACATGGGCGGCTATCAGCTGGCTGATGCGCTGACCGCCAACCGCGACATGTGGATCGCCGCGATGATCGTCGGCTACACCTCCGGTGCGACCATCGTCTACCTGATCCCGGTCGGCCTGACCATGCTCGAGCGCAAGGACCACAAGTACCTGGCCCTGGGGGCGATGGCGGGTCTGATCAGCATTCCGTTCGCCGTGCTGGCGGCGCTGATGATGATCTCGTTCTTCAACCTGCCGGTGCGCGAGATCGTTTCGACCAACGCCGAGGCGGTGCATTACCTGGGGCTGGATTTCGTCAGCGCGCTGAAGATTCTCGCGCCGCTGTTCGTGTTCTGCTTCCTGCTCGCGGCGGGCCTGCGCTATCGCGCAACGATGATGGTGACCGGCTTCCTGATCTTCGGTAAGGCCATGGACGCGTTCATCAAGATCATCCTGGCTTTCGCCATCGTCGAGCACTTCACCGGTTTCTTCAGCAAGACCTTCGGCGTCTGGGGCTTCGACCCGATGTTCGCCGACGAGAAGGAGCTGTTCCGCGCCATCGAAATCGCCGGCTACATCGGCATCATGCTCGCCGGTACCTTCCCCATCTGCTACCTGTTCAACCGCTACTGCAAGAAGCCAATGGCGGTGCTGGGCCGTCACCTGGGCCTGTCGCCGGTAGGCGCGGCGGCCTTCGTGATGGTGCTGGCCAACATCATCGCCGTGTACCACATGTTCAAGAACATGAATGCGCGCGACAAGGTGCTGTGCGTGGCGATGGGCGTCTGTGCCCAGGCCACCATCGGCGACCACCTGGCCTTCACCGCGAACTTCCAGCCGACGCTGATCATGCCGATCCTGCTGAGCAAGTTCTTCGGTGGCCTGCTTGCGGTGCTGATCGCGATCAAGATCTCCGTGCCGGCGGCCAATCGCTACGAGGCGGCCGAGGCGGAGACTGAGGTGAGTGATCCGGCGCTGCGCACGGCCTGACGGTTCCTATCCCGGGGGCCGCACGGCCCCCACCTGCAAAGCAAGAAACGAGGTTTAGCAATGCGTAAGATTTTTCTGGCCTGCCCCTACAGCCATGCCGATGCCGAGGTGGTGCACGAGCGTTTCATCGCGTGCAATGAGGTGGCCGCCGCAATCGTCGAGTCGGGCAATGCGGTCTTCAGCCAGGTTTCCATGTCGCATCCCATCAACCAGGCCTTCGTCGGCAAGGACAGCGCCGCCATCGGCAAACTCTGGGCACCGGTGGACGCGGTGTTCATGGACGTGATGGAAGAGCTGATCATTCTCGACCTGCCGGGCTGGGACTTGAGCTCCGGCATCAAGCGCGAGATCGAGTTCTTCAAGAACAAGGACCGCCGCGTCAGCCTGTGGTCCGAGGTCAAAGCCGAGTTCGTCTGATCGTTGTCCCGCCCTCCTCGCATACGGTGTCGGCAACCGCGTTGGGGGAAGGGATTGCAGAGAAGGTCGAACACACCCTGCGAAGGCCATGCTTTCGCAGGGTGTTTCTTTTTGCGCCGCCTGAAACGGCTGCTGAGATTTTGTAGGGTGGTTCATCCTTGAGCGTCTGGGTGTTGCGCCGTGGTGGACAAGCTTTGCGCTGTCCACCCTACGAAGACCCACATGCAGGATGGGCCGGGCGGCGCTCCGCTTCAGCCCGCCAGAACCGGCTGGTCGACGCTCAATGCACCGCCTCCAGGTCATCGTGCAGCAGGCCGAGGATATGGCGTTTCATGCGGATGAATTCCGGCTCCATGACCACATCCAGGTTACGTGGCCGTTCGATCGGCACGTCGAGGATTTCCTTGATCCGCCCTGGCCGGGCGCCCATCACGTAGATGCGGTCGGCGAGCAGGATCGCTTCGTCGATATCGTGGGTGACGAACACCACGGTCTTCTTGCTGTTGCCCCATACCTGCAGCAGCAGTTGCTGCATCTGCAGGCGGGTCTGGCTGTCGAGGGCGCCGAAGGGCTCGTCCATCAGCAGGATCTGCGGGTCGTTGGCCAGAGCGCGGGCGATGGCCACGCGCTGCATCATGCCGCCGGACAACTGCTTGGGGTAATGCTCGGCGAACTTGGCCAGGCCGACTTCGGCCAGGTAGAACTCGACGATGGTGCGGATCTCGTCCTGCGGCAGGCTGCGGCGCTTGAGGCCGAACTCGATGTTCTGCCGTACCGTCAGCCAGGGAAACAGGGTGTAGCCCTGGAACACCATGCCGCGGTCGGCACCGGGGCCTTCGACCTTCTGCCCGCCGACGTAGATGTCGCCTTCGGTCGGCTCGTTGAGGCCGGCGGTGAGGTAGAGCAGGCTCGACTTGCCGCAGCCGGACGGGCCGACGATCACCGCGAACTGCTGGTCCGGCACCTCGAAGGACACCTTGTCCAGGGCGGTGAAGGTCTCGCCCTTGGGCGACTGGTAGCGCAGGCTTACATTGTCCACGCGCAGGCGCGCGGCGACGTCGGCGTACTCGCTGAGCGCCGGCATGACGTAGGGTTTCTTGGCTAGTGCGCCCATGCGGCAATCCTCAAGCGAAGCAGACGGAACAGTTGATCGGTGATCAGCCCGAGCAGGCCGATGATGGCGATGGCGAGGAAGATCACGTCGACCTGGAAGCCCCGCATGGCCTTGAGGCTGATGTAGCCCAGGCCGCTTGAGGCGGCGACCAGCTCGGCCACCACCAGGTAGGTCCAGGCCCAGCCCATGGTCACCCGCAGGGTGTCGAGAATACCCGGCAGCGAGGCCGGGCCGAGCACGTGCAGGACCACGTCGCGGCGGCTGGCGCCGAGGGTGTAGCTGGCGTTGATCAGGTCTTTCGATACGCCCTTGGAGACGTCGGCGATCATCACCAGTTGCTGGAAGAACACGCCGAAGATGATCACCGACACGCGCTGCTCCAGACCGATGCCGATCCACAGAATGAACAGCGGCACGAAGGAGGTGACCGGCAGGTAGCGGATGAAGTTGACCAAGGGTTCGAGGAACGCCTGGACGATACGGAAACTGCCCATCAGCAGGCCCAGCGGCACCGACACCAACGATGACACCAAAAAGCCGATCAGCACGACTTCGATGCTCGCCAGCACGTGCTTGCCGAGCGTGCCGTCGTTGTACAGGCGCGAGGCTGCATCGAGCACATCGCCCGGCGTCGGCAGGAACATCGACGGCACCACGCCGCCATAGGACAGACCGGCCCACAGGCCGATGACCAGCAGCCAGCACAACGCGCCGGCACCGAGCACCAGCTTGCGTGGCAGCTCGACTTTGGGCGTCAGGCAATGCTGCGCCCAGGATTTCTTCGTGGCCATGTTGCCACCTCGTTTGTTGCGCGAATTCAGGAGGGCAGGCCCGCGTGCAACCGGGAGGCAATGCCCGGTCGCGCGCAGGTCGTTATGGAGGGTTACGGCGTGACGAAGGAGGTATCCACCAGCTCTTCGTACTTCACGTCATACGGCTTGCCTTGCAGCACGCTCCAGGTCTCGTTGGCCAGGCTGATGATGGCGGCGATGTCACCGGTCTTGCCGGGTGTGCCGAGCAGCTTCTCGCTCATGGCCTGGTCGTAGAACTTCACGCCCTTGGCCGCCTCGGCCAGGTCTTCAGGCTTGGACAGGTAGCCGCCAACGCCCTTGGCCATGATTGCGTAGGCCTCCTGGGGATGGGCCTTGGTGTATTCGACGGCCTTGTACAGGCCACGGACCAGTGCCTTGACGTCCTCTGGCTGCTGCTCGATCACCGAGCAGTTGAGGGCCACCACGTCGACGATCACCCCTGGCGTGGTGCTGCTGTCGACCAGGACCTTGCCGGCCCCTTTCTGGCGGACCATGGTCAGGTTCGGCTCCCAGGTCACGGCGGCGGGCACGCGGCCGGCGATGAACGCCGACGCAGCATCGTCGGCGGTCATGTTCTGCACTTCGATATCGGCCATGCTCATGCCTGCCTGCTTGAGCAGGTAGGACAGCCAGAACTGCGAGACCGAACCTTCGTTGACCGCGACCGCCTTGCCTTTCAGGCCCTTGATGTCGGCGATGTCCTTGCTCACCACGATGCCGTCGCCACCGTGGGACTCGTCCAGCGCGGCCACGGCCTTGAAGCAGAAGCCCTTGGAGCGGTACTTGAGGATTTCATCGATGGTCGAGGCCGAGCCGGACAGCTTGCCGGACGCCTGGGCGGCCATGTACATGGACGCTTCCTCGATCACGGTGAAGTCGACGTCCAGACCCTGTTCCTTGAAGTAGCCCAGGTCGCGGGCCAGGTACAGGGTGCCGTAGCCGACCCAGGTGGTATGACCGATGGACAGGGTGCCGGCCTGAGCCGTGGCAGCCATGCCGGTGGCCAGTGCGGTGCAGGCGAAAGCGCGGACGATACGGTGGCGCAAGGACTTGTTCATGAAGCACTCCCACAGCCTGTTGGCTTAGTTCTGATTTACCGTGGGGCAGGATTTGGCCAGTGGCCCAAGCGTGTTGCGCGGTCCGGCCTGGTGGCCGGACCGGGTTCGTTGTCACCCTCTTTGGGGTGATTCCGGTGAGAAACTGTCCGTCGCGTTGGCGCGCGAGTCGTCGAACAGGTTCTTGCAGCCACCTCTTGCAAGGTGGTTGAAGCGGGTTGTCCGGTTACCTCTTTAACGGTGTGGCCTCGGTCCGGTGGCCTACAGCAGTTTCAGTTCGTGCCCGGTGCGGTCCACCGCGCGGCGGGTTTTCTCCACCAGTTCATCCAGCTCGGCGTGGCTGGCGACCAGCGCCGGCGCCATGATCATCCGCCCCAGGGTGGAACGAATGATCAGGCCTTCGTCGAAGCCGACGGTGCGGCAATGCCAGGCGATGTCGTTTTCGTTGGCGAAGCGTTTGCGGCTGGCCTTGTCTTCGGCGAACTGCAGCGCGGCGACCAGGCCGGTGCCTTGCACATCGCCGATCAGCGGGTGGTCGGCAAAGGTCTCGCGCAGCAGCTTCTGCAGGTAAGGGCCGGTGTCGTTCTTCACCTGGCTGACGATCCCTTCATCACGCAAGGCGGTGAGGTTGGCGATGGCCACGGCGGCTGCGACCGGGTGGCCGGCGTAGGTCAGGCCATGGGCGAAGACGCCGCCTTCCTGCACCAGCGCATCGGCGATGCGTTTGGACAGTACCAGGCCGCCCATGGGGATGTAGCCGGAGGTCAGGCCCTTGGCGATGGTCAGGGTGTCCGGTTCGAAGCCGAAGTGCTGGTGGGCGAACCACTCGCCGGTGCGGCCGAAGCCGCCGATCACTTCGTCGGCGCACAGCAGCACGTCGTACTGGCGGCAGATGCGTTGCACTTCGGCCCAGTAGCTGGCCGGCGGGAAGATCATGCCGCCGGCGCCCTGGAAGGGTTCGGCGACGAAGGCGGCGACGTTGTCGGCGCCCAGTTCGAGAATCTTGCTTTCCAGCTCACGCGCCGCCTTGAGACCGAAGGCTTCTTCGCTCAGGTCGCCGCCCTCGGCGAAGTAGTACGGCTCACCGATATGGGCGAAGTCCGGCAGCATGCCGCCCATCTCGTGCATGAAGCCCATGCCGCCGAGAGCAGTGCTACCCAGGGTAGAGCCGTGGTAGCCGTTCCAGCGGCCGATCATGACCTTCTTCTGCGGCTTGCCGACCACTTGCCAGTAGCGGCGTACGGCACGGATCAGCACCTCGTTGGCTTCGGAGCCGGAGTTGGTATAGATGGCGTGGCTGTAGTGCGCGGGCAGCAGGCTGAACAGCAGCTCGGACAGTTCGATCACCCGTGGATGGGTGGTGTGGAAAAACAGGTTGTAGTACGGCAGCTCTTCCAGCTGGCGGGTGGCGGCGGCGTTGAGGTCGGCGCGACCATAGCCCAGCGCGGTGCACCAGAGGCCGGACATGCCGTCCAGGTAGCGCTTGCCGTCGGTGTCCCACAGGTTGAGGCCCTGGCCCTTGGCGATCACCAGTGCCCCCTTCTCGTTGAGCGCCTTCTGGTCGAGGAAAGCATGGATGTGGTGTGCCGCATCCAGCGCCTGGTAGTCCTTGGTGGTGTGCGTCGAGGCCGTCATCGCAGGGCTCCTGATGGTCATCGGGGCCCGGCCTTTTGGCGGGTCCCTGTGGCTTGTTGTGACCGATGGTGCCCCCAAGGTGGGGTTAGGGAAATTATTAAAAATGTCATCGGGACATACGAAAAAGATGCTTACGAGCGCCCCGAAACAGGGCGTTGTGCCAGCTTTTCGTGCGCGCTCGATGGTGCGCTTGCAGGGGCTTGTGCACGCGCCTGGCGCAGGTTCGGGCGCAGGGTGCGTGGGGGCTGGCGTTGCTATCGAGAGGTGCGGTTGGAGGCAGGAGGGAGTGGCGGGTAGCGAATGCAGGGGAGGGCGGATTTCGCGCACCGTATCAGTGCGGTGCGCGCGCCGTTTTCAACCGTTGGTCAGTGCGCCGTACAGCTCTGGGCGTCGCCATTGCATATAAGGAAAGGTTTCCCGCCACTCTGTGCGGCGCGAACGGTCCAGGTCGACCAGGAGCAGGGCGTCACCATTGGCCACTGCGCCCAGGCGCAGGCCGTCTGGCGAAGCCACGCAGGAACCGCCGAGGAAGGCCAGGCCGTTCTCCACGCCGCTGTGGTTGCAGTAGGCGACGAACAACTGATTTTCCAGTGCACGGGTCGGCACGATCAGTTCCGGTACCGCGCGGTACTCCGGGGTCAAGGCGGTGGGGATCAGCACCAGATCGGCGCCGGCCAGGGCATGGCTGCGGACGATCTCGGGGAACTCCACGTCGAAGCAGATCAGCAGGGCGATGCGCCAGCCGTTCAGCTCGACCGGTGCTTCCAGCTGTTCGCCAGGGCTGAACAGCTCGCGCTCCATGGTGCCGAACAGATGCAGCTTGCGGTAGTTGGTCACGCGCTGGCCGTTGGCATCGATGACCTGCGCCGAGTTGTAGGGCTTGCCCCCGCTCGGATTGCGCTCGGCATAGCCATAGCAGACGGCCACGCCGTGGGTGCGGCAGAGGGCGGCAATGCGTTGCGCCGCCGGACCGTCCATCGCCTCGGCGAGTTCGGCCATGGCCTCTGGCACCTGGTAGCCGCCGAGCCATAATTCAGGGCACAGCAACAGTTGCGCACCGCCCGCGGCCGCCGCGCGCAGCTGGGTGTCGAGGGCCGCCAGGTTGGCGTCGATGTCGGCGGGAAAGCCTTGGGTTTGCCAGAGGGCCAGGCGCATGAATGAGGTCTCCTGAGGTGAATCGTGCACGGCTCTTGCAGGCAGGTTACGCATTTCGCGGGCAGCCCAGAACCAACAAAAATATGCTCACTGCCTCGCAAAATGCTTGTTCGCCGCCGTGCCACTGGGGCTATGGTGGGCGCTTAATAAGATTGCCCGGAGGTTTGCGTGGCTTCCTATACCCTGCGTCAATTGAAGTATTTCGTCACCACCGTGGAGTGTGGCAGCGTCGCCGAGGCGTCGCGCAAGTTGTATATCGCCCAGCCCTCGATCTCCATGGCGGTCAAAGGACTGGAAGAAAGCTTTGGTGTGCAGTTGTTCATCCGTCACCACGCCCAGGGGGTTTCGCTCACCCCCAGTGGTGCGCGTTTCTATCGCAAGGCGCAGGAACTGCTGCGCATGGCCCATGAGTTCGAACAGAACGCCCTGGCCGACAATGATGTGGTGGCGGGGCAGATCGATATCGGTTGCTTCGAGACGGTCGCGCCGTTGTACCTGCCGCGCCTGATCGCCGGCTTTCGCGAGCGCTATCCGGGGGTGGAAATCCGCCTGCACGATGGCGAGCAGAAGGAGCTGGTGCAGGGCCTGACCGGCGGCCGCTTCGACCTGGCGATCTTCTACGAGCATGACCTCGACGGCACCATCGAGACCGAACCCTTGATGCCGCCGCAGCGGCCCTATGCGCTGTTGCCGGAGGGGCATCGTTTCGCCGCCCAGGAGCGAGTCTCGCTGCGCGACCTGGCACTGGAACCAATGATCCTGCTGGATGTGCTGCCCAGTCGCACCTACTTCGTGAGCATCTTCAGCGAGCTGGGGCTGACCCCCAACATCGTCTTCAGTTCGCCGTCCATCGAGATGGTCCGCGGCATGGTCGGCCAGGGCTTCGGGTTTTCCGTACTGGTTACTCGGCCGCACTCCAACATCACCTACGACGGCCAGCAGGTCGTGTGTGTCGATATCGACGAGGACGTCACGGGCTCCGGCCTGGTCGCCGGCTGGCTCAAGCGGGCGCAACTGACCAAGCAGGCTCAGCTGTTCGTCGATTACTGCAAGGAAGAGTTGCCGTAGGGCGAGGCTGCAGGAGGCTGTTGCCGTTTTCTGATGGGTGGCCGGATCGAGGCGCAAGCGGACGCTGCAATTGGTGGGCTGAAGCCCACCAATCGGCGCGTCATGAAACGCAAAGGCCGAACGTCCGCAACTGCCTCAAAGCGGCCTGCCTGGAAGGTTGGGCCGGGACTGGATGTTCTGCTGAGCCGATGAGTTAAAGCGAAACGGCAACAGACCCTGGGTTTGCGCACCGGGGATGCCTGGCGCGCACGGTGCCCCCATTAAATATGTAGAGCCTGAAGCTAAAAAGCCTATAGCCGGAGCTTCTGCCCCGTAAGGCCCCGACTTCAGGGGCTGGCAGCTTTTTCCTGTCCAGTGACTACAAAAAACATAATTTCGTGAACCCCTCTGCTCTGAACAGAATGCGGCCAACCCTCACCCACATAGCCGCACCTGTGGAACAACAATGATTAGATCCAGAGCAGGCAAGTCATGACCGACCTGAATCAAAGCGCTTTGCACACGCACACTGACAAAACCGTCGAAATCGATACGCTGGTGGTTGGCGCTGGCCAAGCCGGCGTCGCGATCAGCGAGCACCTGAGCAAACTCGGCGTGCCGCACCTGGTACTGGAGCGCAACCGTATCGCCGAAGGCTGGCGCACGGGGCGTTGGGATTCGCTGGTCGCCAATGGCCCGGCCTGGCACGACCGTTTCCCAGGCCTGGAATTCGAAGGACTCGATCCTGATGCGTTCGCTCCGAAAGACCAGGTTGCCGCCTATTTCGAAGCCTATGCCAAGAAGTTCAACGCACCGATCCGCACGGGTGTGGAAGTGAAGAAAGTGGTGCGCAATACCGACCGCCCAGGCTTCACCATTGAAACCTCCGAAGGGGTGATCCAGGCCAACCGCGTGGTCACCGCCACCGGACCTTTCCAGCGTCCGGTGATCCCGCCGATTGCGCCTAAAGACGAGAACATCACGCAGATCCACTCGGCTGCCTACCGCAACCCGCAGCAACTGCCGGAAGGCGCGGTGCTGGTCGTCGGTGCCGGTTCGTCGGGCGTGCAGATCGCCGACGAGCTGCAGCGTTCCGGCCGTAAGGTCTACCTGTCGGTCGGCCCGCATGATCGTCCGCCGCGCGCTTACCGCAACCGTGATTTCTGCTGGTGGTTGGGTGTGCTGGGCGAGTGGGATGCCGAAGCGGCGCAACCGGGCAAGGAACACGTGACCATCGCCGTGAGCGGTGCCCGTGGCGGCCATACGGTCGACTTCCGTGGCCTGGCCCACCAGGGCGTCAACCTCGTCGGCCTGACCAAGGCGTTCCAGGACGGCAAGGTGACCTTCCAGACCGACCTCGCCGACAACCTCGCCCGGGGTGACGAGAACTACCTGTCGCTGCTCGATGCCGCCGATGCCTACATCGCACGCAACGGCCTCGACCTGCCGGAAGAGCCCGAAGCCCGCCGCACCTTCCCCGAGCCGGACTGTGTGACCAACCCGATTCTCGAGCTCGACCTGGCCGAAGCCGGTATCACCTCGATCATCTGGGCCACCGGCTATGCCGTCGACTTCAGCTGGCTGCAGGTCAATGCGTTCGATGCCAACGGCAAGCCGAAGCACCAGCGCGGCGTGTCCAGCGAGCCGGGCGTTTATTTCCTCGGTTTGCCATGGCTCTCGCGCCGCGGCTCCACCTTCATCTGGGGTGTTTGGCACGATGCCAAGCACATTGCCGACCACATCGCCACGCAGCTCAAGTACCTCGACTACCGCGATGCCAGGCAGCGCCAGGTGCAAGGCGGATCGTCCGCCGAATCCTGATGGTGCAAGACCTCATTCGCCCGTTCACGAAACTCGAATAGTGGAAGTAAGTTGATGCCTACTCATACCCGCATCCGTATGTTCAACACCAAAGATACGTACCCCAATCAGACGCTCGACAATGACCTGTGCCAGGCGGTTCGCGCCGGCAACACCGTCTATGTGCGTGGCCAGGTCGGGACCGATTTCGACGGCCGTCTGGTTGGCCTGGGCGATGCGCGTGCCCAGACCGAACAGGCGATGAAGAACGTCAAACAACTGCTGGAGGAGGCCGGCAGCGACCTGTCCCACATCGTCAAGACCACCACCTACCTGATCGATCCGCGCTACCGCGAAGACGTCTACCGGGAAGTGGGCAAATGGTTGAAGGGTGTGTTCCCGATCTCCACGGGTCTTGTGGTTTCGGCGCTTGGCCAGCCGCAATGGTTGATGGAAATCGATGTGATTGCAGTAATCCCTGACGATTGGCAGCCGACCCAGGCCTGACGAGAAGGGGGCGTCGTTGTCGGCGCCCCGGCCTCGAGCAGGTTGTTCGGCAGTTGATTCAAGCCTTGCGTCAATGCCAGTAAACAACGCCGGGACGAAGAGCCCGCGCGACACTAGAGTGCACAAAAAATCATGAACAAGAATGACTCTACCCCGGCATCCATAGAAATAAGCACGATCCAGCCCATCCCGGCGGATCAGCGCCACGGTCGCTATCGCGACCTGTTCACTATCTGGTTCGGCTCCAACATCATGCTGTTGACCGTGGTGACCGGCGCGCTCGCCGTTACCATCTTCAACCTGCCGTTCATGGCGGCCATGCTGGCGCTGGTGATCGGCAACCTGGTTGGCGGCGTCTTCATGGCCCTGCACTCGGCGCAAGGCCCGCAGCTGGGCGTACCGCAAATGGTGCAGACGCGCGGCCAGTTCGGCTCCTACGGGTCGCTGCTGGTGGTCGCACTCGTGGTGATCATGTACCTCGGCTTCTTCGCCTCCAACCTGGTGCTCGGCGGGCAGTCCCTGCATAGCCGCTATCCGATGCTCAGTACCAACGAGGGCATCGTGCTGGTCGGCATCATTAGCGTGGTGGCGACGATCTTCGGCTACCGGCTGATCCACGCCTACACGCGCCTCATGACCTTCGTCTCGGGTGCCGTGCTGTTGCTCAGCTTCATCTGGGTCATCGGGGTGCATGGCCTGCCGGCCGACTTCATGCAGCGCAATGAATTCAACATCCCGGGCTTCCTCGGCGCGATCTCCGTTGCTGCGCTGTGGCAACTGGCGTATGCCCCCTATGTATCGGATTACTCGCGCTACATGCCGGCGGATACCGGTGCCCGCCCGGCGTTCTTCGCCAGCTACTGGGGTTGCTGCCTGGGTTCCTTCCTGCCCATGACGCTGGGTGTGGTCATCGGCCTGAGCTTCGATGGCGACGTGATCGAAGGGCTGACCGCCATGACCGGCAGCATCGCTTCGCTGGTGGTCGTGGTGTTCTCCCTGGGCATTGCCGCAACCAACTCGATGAACCTGTACTGCGGTACGCTTTCGGCGATCACCGTCGGCCAGACCCTGGTGCCGAAGTGGTCCGCTGGTGCGCTGTCGCGGGCGATCACTGCCCTGGCGTTGTTCTCCATCTCCTTGACCCTGGCGCTGCTTGGCCAGGATGACTTCATGGTCAACTACACCAACTTCATCCTGTTGCTGCTGTACGTGCTGGTGCCGTGGACCGCGATCAACCTGGTCGACTACTACCTGATCGCCCATGGCAACTATGATGTGCCGTCGTTCTTCCGCCGTGATGGTGGCATCTACGGGTACGTCAACTGGACAGCGGTTACCTGCTACGCCCTGGGTATCCTGGTGCAGATTCCGTTCATGTCGACCGAGCTGTACACCGGCGCGGTCGCCGCGGCCATGGACGGTGCCGATATTTCCTGGATCGTGGGCCTGGCCATCGTCTCCCCGGTCTATTACTTCGCCAGCCGGCGCCGCAGCTCCGCTCAGCTGCGGTCTGTAGAGAGAAGTGCATGATGTCTGATTTTGACTATGTGATCGTCGGGGCCGGCTCAGCGGGCTGTGTCCTGGCCAATCGCCTGAGTGCCAACCCGAACGTCGCCGTCTGCCTCATCGAGGCGGGCGGGGACGACCGCAGCCCGCGTATCCAGACGCCGGCCGGTACTATCACGTTGTACAAGAGCAAGACCTACAGCTGGAACTTCTTCTCCGCGCCGCAGAAGAACCTTGGCGGTCGCGAACTGCACACGCCCCGGGGCAAGGCCCTGGGCGGCTCCAGCTCGATGAACAGCATGATCTACATCCGTGGTCATGCCAGCGACTACGACCGCTGGGCCGAGGCGGGTTGCACCGGCTGGGGCTGGAACGATGTGCTGCCGTACTTCAAGAAGTCGGAGAACAATCGCCTCGGCCAGAACCCGCGTCTGCACGGTACGGCAGGCGAGCTGTTCGTCGACGTGCCGCGCGATCCCAACCCGGTCTCGCGGCTGTTCGTGAAGGCCGCCGAGCGCGTTGGCATCAAGCGCAACGATGATTTCAACGGCGACGAGCTGGAAGGCAGTGGCATCTACAACGTCACGCAGAAGGATGCGAAGCGCCTGTCGAGCTATCGCGCCTTCGTCGCGCCGGTGCTGAACCGGCCGAACCTGACGGTGATCACTCACTGCTCGGTGGAGTCGCTGCTGCTGGAGGGCGACGTTGCCAAGGGTGTGATGATTCGCACCGACGGCATGACCAAGGCGCTGAATGCGCGCCGTGAAGTCATCCTCTGCGCCGGTTCGCTGGGTTCGCCGCAACTGCTGCTGGCCTCGGGCATCGGTCCGAAGGCCGAGCTGGAAGCGGTGGGCGTGAAGGTTCGCCACGACCTGCCAGGTGTCGGCAAGAACCTGCAGGACCACCTCGATGGCCTGATCACCATCCGCTCGAAAAGCCCGCTGACGCTGGGCTTCTCGCTGGGCTCGCTGCCGAGCGTACTGCTGGCGCCGTTCCGCTACCTGTTCGGCAAGAAGGGCTGGCTGACCACCAACTATGTCGAGGCGGGCGGGTTCGCCAAGACGCCGTTGGCCACCACGCTGCCGGACGTGCAGTTCCACTTCGTGCCCGGCTACCGCAGCCACCGTGGCCGGCTGTTCGAGTGGGGCCATGGTTACGCGGTGCACACCTGCGTGCTGCGTCCCAAGAGCATCGGCGAGGTACGCCTCAAGCGTGGCGGCCAGTTGGAGATCGACTTCAACTTCCTCGCCGACTCGACCGATGGCGACGTGCTGGTCGAAGGCTTGAAGCTGGCGCGCAAGATTCTCGCCAGCAGCGAGTTCGATGGCATTCGCGGAACCGAAATGCTGCCGGGCAAGGCGGTGCAGACCGACGAGCAACTGCGCACCTATATCCGTGATTACGCGGCGACGGTGTTCCACCCGGTGGGCACCTGCAAGATGGGCGTCGACGACATGAGCGTGGTCGACCTCGAGCTGAAGGTCCGTGGCATCAAGGGCCTGCGGGTGGCCGATGCGTCGATCATGCCGACGCTGATCAGTGGTAACACCAATGCGCCGTGCATCATGATCGGCGAGAAGGTGGCGGATCTTATCCTGCGTGATGCCGGGGCTGCCCAGGCGGATGCGCGCAAGCTGGCTGATCCGGTTCGTTGATACGCTGTGGGGCTGTGGTTCTGGTCTTGTAATCGAGGCCAGGACGCGCAGCCATCGCCGGGCTTTCCTGTCCGTCGTTTCTTGCGGCACTACGTCCCATGACGACAAGCTATCTCGATGGGGGCTTTGGGGCTGGGAGTTCTGACTGATTGCCCAGTGGGCTCAGGCTTCTGGGTTTCGGCCACCCGGCCGACTCACTTTTTCCAAACACCGGATGGCCGGCCCCGGAAAGTAAGCAAAAACGCTCGCCCCTGCATTCGGCCCTGCGCTTCGCTTCGGGTTCGCTCACTCCATCGTCGCTCCGAGGGCACGCTGCGCCGGGCCATCCATGGCCCGGCGCAGCTCTCGCGGCATTCTGCCGCTCAACCCTCCCCACGCCGATTCCGTTCGCCCTGCTGAAGGGGCACCTGTGCGCGCCTGATAATTCTTTGCTGTTTGACTTGTTTAGACTTGGCGGGCTCTCAGGCGACAGAAGCCCGGGCCCACTGGGCAACCAGCCTGAGCACTCAGCTAAAAGCCCAACCCTCCATCCCGGAAGCCTTTGCACCAAGTCGGCACAAACGAAGTCTCTCGGCTTATTCCCTGGCCTGTGTAACCGGCACAGCGCCCCCTGATCTTTGCTAGCCGATAGTTCCAGCCCACGACACAGCTTTTACATAACCAAGCACTACAAAAAACCTCGTTTCGCTGGCCCGGATGATGTGAACAAAATGCCTCCACATCCAATGAACCTGTATGGGCTTTGAGTAATGATCAGAACGGGCGAACAGTACCGCGACTCCCGCCACGCCGACCGCGAGGTCTCCCTCCGCGTACGCTTCATGAACCGGGCTTGCGCAAGGAGCATGGCATGACATTCTCCGTCGTCGGACGCTGCCCCGAGACCGGTCAGCTCGGTATTGCCATCAGCTCTTCCAGCATCGCGGTCGGTGCACGTTGCCCGTGGGTGCGTGCCGGTGTGGGCGCGGTGTCGACCCAGAACATCACCCTGCCGGCCCTTGGCCCGCAGATCCTCGACCTGCTGGAGAAGGAGTCGCTCGATCCGGCGGCGGCCTTGCAGCGGGCGTTGAGCTCGAATGGTTGGAGCCAGTATCGCCAGGTGACGGTCATCGACGCCAATGGCCAGACTGCCTTCTTCAGCGGCAAGGAGTCGCTGGGTGTGCACAACGCCGTGGCGGGTGAGCAGTGCGTGGCAGCCGGCAACCTGCTGACCGATACCCAGGTCATCGACGCCATGGTGCAGGCCTTCGAGGCAGCTCCGGGCCTGTTGGCCGACCGTTTGCTGGCCGCCATGCACGCGGCGATGGCGGCGGGTGGCGAGGCTGGCCCCGTGCATTCGGCGGCGCTCAAGGTGTTCGGTGACCTGACCTGGCCTATCATCGACCTGCGCGTCGATTGGGCCGACGAAGACCCCATCGGTAAGCTGGACGGCCTGTGGCAGGCCTATCGCCCGCAGATGCAGGATTACCTGACCCGTGCCCTCGACCCCACTGCTGCGCCGAGCTACGGGGTTCCGGGCGATGAGTAAGGTGACCAGCCGCGCACTACTGGAGCGGCTGATCGGCTTCGCCACGGTCAGCCGGGATTCCAACCTGGAATTGATCCAGTTCATCCAGCACTACCTGAGCGGACTCGGGGTGGAGAGCAAACTCTTCCATAACGACGAAGGCACCAAGGCCAACCTGTTCGCCACCATCGGCCCTACTGATCGCGGTGGCGTCGTGCTGTCCGGGCATACGGACGTGGTGCCGGTGGACGGCCAGGCCTGGACCGTCGATCCCTTCCAGCTGACGGAGCAGGACGGGCGCCTGTACGGCCGGGGTACCGCCGACATGAAAGGTTTCATCGCCTCGGTGCTGGCGGCTGTGCCGCGTTTTCTCCAGCAGCCACTGAACATGCCGGTGCACCTGGCGTTCTCCTATGACGAGGAGGTGGGTTGCCTGGGGGTGCGTTCGATGCTCGCGGAGCTGGAAAAGCGCCCGCACAAACCGCGCCTGTGCCTGATCGGTGAACCCACTGAGCTCAAGCCGGTGCTGGGCCACAAGGGCAAGCTGGCCATGCGCTGCCAGGTGCAGGGTGCGGCCTGTCATTCGGCCTACGCGCCCTATGGCGTGAACGCCATCGAATACGCCGCGCAGCTCATTGGCCGATTGGGTGTGATCGGCGCCCGGCTGGCCCAGCCGGCGCTGCATGATCAGCGTTTCGACCCGCCGTTCTCGACGGTGCAGACGGGTGTCATCAAGGGCGGTCGCGCCCTCAACATCGTCCCGGCCGAGTGTGAGTTCGATTTCGAGGTGCGTGCCCTGCCTGGCTTCGATGCCCAGGTCGTGGCCGACGAATTGCAGACCTATGCCGAGGTCGAGCTGCTGCCGAAGATGCAGGCGGTGCAAACCGATACTGCAATTCGCCTGCGTCCGCTCAGCGCCTACCCCGGCCTGGCGACCGCGCCCGACAGCGAAGCCGCCCAGCTGGTGGCCCTGCTCAGCGGCTCGAGCGATTTCGGCACCGTGGCCTTCGGCACCGAGGGCGGGCTGTTCGACCAGGCCGGCATTCCCACCGTGGTCTGCGGGCCGGGCAGCATGGGCCAGGGGCACAAGCCCGACGAGTTCGTCTCCCTGGAGCAACTGGCTGGCTGCGATGCCATGCTCGCGCGCCTGGCCGACTACCTGGCAGAACCTCGCTGAGTTTTCCCATGCCCCGGCCAGCGTGGCCGGGGCATGAGCCTGCTACTGAGCTTTTTCATATCGTCGGAGCATATTTTTACTAATTTGCCTCCCGGCGAGAGTGACGCACCATCCCCCTCATCCGAAAAACAACAGGGCTGCGCAAACGGCCCACCTAGGAGTGCAGCGTGTTCGATCTTGGCTATTGGCAGCAACGAGCTTCTCGGCAAGTTTTCCCTGACAAGGCGCTGATCGGGGGCCGTAAAGTGGCTGCCGTTTCCGGCCAGACCTTCGACGCCATCAACCCTGCGACCAACCAGCTGCTGGCACGTGTGGCCGCTTGTGGCGAGGCCGATGTGAACCTGGCGGTGCACAGCGCCCGCCAGGCCTTCAACGAAGGCCCCTGGGCGCGCATGGCGCCGGTCGAGCGCAAGAAGGTCCTGCTGAAACTGTCCGAGCTGATGCTGGCGGACCGTGAGCAACTGGCACTGCTGGAATCGCTGAACATGGGCAAGCCGGTGATGGATGCCTACAACATCGACGTGCCTGGCGCCGCCCACGTGTTTGCCTGGTACGGCGAGGCGCTGGACAAGGTCTACGACCAGGTCGCTCCGACCGCCGCCAATGCACTGGCCACCATCACCCGTGAAGCCCTGGGTGTGGTCGCCGCCGTGGTGCCGTGGAACTTCCCCCTCGACATGGCCGCGTGGAAGCTGGCTCCGGCCCTGGCCGCCGGCAACAGCGTGGTCTTGAAGCCCGCCGAGCAGTCGCCGTTCAGCGCCTTGCGCCTGGCCGAGCTGGCGCTGGAAGCCGGCATTCCGGAAGGCGTGCTGAACGTGGTGCCGGGCCTGGGCGAGCATGCCGGCAAGGCCCTGGGCCTGCACCCGGATGTCGATTGCCTGGTGTTCACCGGCTCCACCCAGGTGGGCAAATACTTCATGCAGTACTCGGCGCAGTCGAACCTGAAACAGGTGTGGCTGGAGTGCGGCGGCAAGAGCCCGAACCTGATATTCGAGGACTGCCGCGACCTGGACCTGGCTGCCGAGAAGGCCGCCTTCGGCATCTTCTTCAACCAGGGCGAGGTGTGTTCGGCCAACTCGCGCCTGTTCGTGCAGCGTTCCATTCGCGATGAGTTCATCGAGCGCCTGGTGGCCAAGGCCCGCGACTGGATGCCGGGTGACCCGCTGAACCCGAACAGCCGCACCGGCGCCATCGTCGATGCCAATCAGGCTGACCGCATCATGGAGGCCGTGGCCCGGGCTCAGGTCGAGGGGGCGCAGTTGCTGACCGGTGGTCGGCGCATCACCATCAACGGTTCGGACAACTTCATCGAGCCGACCATTTTTGCCGATGTGCGCAGCGACATGACCCTGGCCCGTGAGGAAGTGTTCGGCCCGGTGCTGGCCATCAGCACCTTCGATACCGAGGAAGAGGCGATCCGCCTGGCCAACGACAGCATCTATGGCCTGGCGGCCTCGGTGTGGAGTGATGACCTCAATCGCGCCCACCGTGTTGCGCGGGCGCTGAAGGTCGGTACGGTGTCGGTGAATACCGTGGATGCCCTGGATGTCACGGTGCCGTTCGGCGGTGGCAAGCAGTCGGGCTTCGGTCGCGACCTGTCCCTGCATTCGTTCGACAAGTACACCCAACTGAAAACCACCTGGTTCCAGTTGCGCTGAAAAATGCGCGCCGCCGGGCCCTGAGCCGGCGGCGACCGCACTGCCTGCACCTAACGCCCGATGCGCCTGGCCGCCATCGGGCGTTTGTTCATTTCAGCCGCCACTGTCCGTCCACCCGGTGGGCCAAGCCGCGTTGACCGAGGGAATCCAGATAGCGCTGCATGCCTTTTTCGCCGCGCTTGCGAAACAGGCCGATGGCGCGTGGCAGCAGGTTGGGAAACAGCATGGCCAGCTTGGACAGCCAGGATTCACTGGCCTTGGGTGTGCGCTCCAGGCAGGGATGGTCGAGCATCAGCAGCACCTGGTCGGCAACGGCCTCGGGCGGTTGCGGCGGATCGATGAACTGCAGGGCGTTGCCACCGTCGATGGCCTCCTGTTGCAGCATCGGGGTTTCGGTGGCCGCCGGCAGGATCGATCCGACCTTGATGCCCTTGTCCGCCAGGTCCAGGCCGATGGAGAGCATGGCGCCGCGCAGGCCGAACTTCGACGCGCTGTAGATCGGCGACTCGGGCATGGGAAAGATGCCGCCCAGCGACACGGTGGTGATCACGCGGGCATCGGTTGAGCGCTTGAGCAGCGGAATCGCCAGGCGGGTCAGGACCAGGGGCGAGATCAGGTTGATGTTTAGCTCGCCGACGATGCTGTCCACCGAGCGCGTGTCGAACGGCTCGACGCGGGTGACCGCGGCATTGTTGATGAGAATGTCGAGGTGGCCGAACTCCACCTCGATAAAGGCCATCAGCCGGCCCAGTGCCTGCTGGTCGGTGAGGTCGGCGGCGAAGGGCGTGGCGCCCTCGCCGAGCTTGGCCGCTACTTGTTGCAAGCGCTCTGCCTGGATATCCACCATCACCACCCGCATGCCGCGTTGCAGCAGGCGTGCGCAGATCACCTGGCCGATGCCGCCGGCGGCGCCGGTTACCACTGCCACTTCGTTCATGAGCGACTCTCCGTGGGCAGGGTTATCAGACAGGCTGGGCTACTGGTGTGGCGCTCGGTTGGCGCAGGGCGGTGTAGTAGCCGTCATCCAGGTCGCCCCAGGCGAAGCGCTGGCGCAGTTTGCGCAGTTGCTCCTTGAGTGCGTGCACCTCCAGGTACACCTCGTGGCGCTGCGACTTGATGAAGTTGATGCCGCCGGTGAGGTCCGGGTCGTCGTGGGCGATCAGGTGCTCGAAGTCCCTGGCCCGTTGCGGGTTCTGCAACTGGTCACGCAGGTAGCAGGCGATGGCATGCGCTTCGTTGTCGAACAGCTTGTAGGCGCTGGAGTTGGTTTCCAGGTAGCCGATGCCGAACAGGTTGTGGTGCTGGCGGCTGAAGATCGACAGGTACAGCTGTGGGCGCCCACCTTTCCATTCGAAGTAATCGGCGGCGTATTTGCAGCTCCACTTGTAGCCGGTGGCGTAGATCACCAGATCGAGGGTTTCGCGGCGGCCATCCTTGAATACCACCTCGTTACCGTCGTAATGCGACACATCGGGACGCGCCTGGATGTCGCCGTGCTGGAGGTAGTGCAGCAGCTGGGTGTTCATCAGCGGGTGGCTTTCGAACAGCTTGTGGTCCGGCTTGGGCAGGCCGAAGCGTGTCACGTCGCCGTTGAGCACCCGCAGGATCAGGCTGAACAGTGGGCGTACCAGCCAGATCGGCAACTGCGGGCCTTTCTCGCTGACCTCGTCGGCAGGCAGGCCGAACAGGTGCTTGGGAATGAAGTGATACCCCCGGCGCAGGCTGATGAAGGCCTTGTCGGCGTGGGTCGCGGCGTCGCAGGCGATGTCCGCCCCGGAGTTGCCAGCCCCGACGATCATCACGCGTTTGCCCTTGAATTCGTCGGCCTTGCGAAAGGTGACCGAGTGGCGAATCTCGCCGGTGAACTGGCCTTCGATGGCTGGCATGTTCGGGTCCCAGTTGCAGCCAGTGGCACACACCACGGCGCGGTAGCAGCGTTGCTCGCCACCGGCGAGGGTCACCAGCCAGCGGCCGTCTTCGCGTTTGAATACCTGCTCGACGCCTGTGTTGAAGCGAATGGGCCCATAGAGGTCGAAGGCCTGGGCGAAGGCGCGCACGTATTCGAGGATCTGCCGGTTGCTTGGGTAGTCCGGGAAGTGTTTGGGCATCGGGAAGTCGAGAAACCCGGAGAGGTCACGCGAGGAGATGAAGTGCGCCGACTCGTACATCGGCGTGCCGGGGTTATCGAGGTCCCACACGCCGCCCACGTCGCTGTGGCGCTCGAACTGTTCGTAGCTCAGGCCCTGGCGCTTGAGGGCGCGGGCCATGCACAGGCCGCCGGGGCCGGCGCCGATGATGCAGACGCTGTCGCCGCAGTCGTGAAAGGTATTGTTATTGTCGCTCACGGCTTTCTCCGCCTGGCTGTTGTGATGGCTTCACGTTAGCGAGGTGCAGATGAGCCAGGCAGGGGCGAAATGGCCACGAAAGGGGGCCTGAATGGACAGTGCGGTGGTGTGGGCCGCATGCAGGAGAAACGCCGTGCGCACCGCTTGCCTTGGCGATGTTCCCGGCGCGCCTGGCGCACCCGGCGGGTCAGGCCGGGGGGATTTGCTGGCGAGCTTCGCGCGGTGCCACGCCGGTCCAGCGTTTGAACGCACGGCGGAAATTGCGCACATCACTGAAGCCGGTTTCGGTGGCCA
Organism: Pseudomonas sp. Marseille-Q8238; assembly: GCF_965111915.1. Taxonomy (NCBI): domain Bacteria; kingdom Pseudomonadati; phylum Pseudomonadota; class Gammaproteobacteria; order Pseudomonadales; family Pseudomonadaceae; genus Pseudomonas; species Pseudomonas sp. Marseille-Q8238. The sequence continues at coordinate 723,412 of NZ_CBCOPI010000001.1, forward strand.
CATCGATCAGCCGGTTGTGCCGGTGACTGAGCAGGGCCAGGGCCTTTGCCCGGCGCAGTGAGTCGATGATGCCGTGGTAGGACAATCCGGCCTCGCCGATGCGTCGGCGCAGGGTGCGCTCGCCAAGGTTGAGCTGGTGCGCCAGCTCGGCCAGTGCCGGTGGGTTGCACAGGTTGTTGCGCACTTCGCGCTGAATGGTTTCGATCAGGTCGGGCAGGGTGTGTTCTTCCCAGCGCGCACTGTCCAGCAGGCAGGCGATTTCCGCCGCGGCGTATTCGTCACGGGTCGCCAGTGGCTGCTCCAGCCAGGCGGTGTCGAAACTCAGGCAGTTGCGCCCGGCGGCGAACTCCACCGGGCAGTTGAAGATCGCGGCGTAGCGTTGCCAGTGCGGCGGGCGCGGGTATTCCAGTTCGACCCGGTGCGGGGTGAAGTCGCTGCCGCTGAGGTGACGGACGATGCCGACGGCACTGGAGAACGCCTCTTCCACATAGAACACCGAGACCTGCGGCTCATAGAAGCGTGGCGTGGCGATGGTGCCGCTGTGACGCGCGCCGATTTCCAGTTCGTAGTCGAGCAAGGCACCGGTATGGCGCTGGTAGCGCAGGGCCAGTTCCAGCGCGTGGCCGAGCGTGGGGCTGGCCAGCATGCCCATGCCCACCAGGCCCCAGGACACGGCGGTCTGCTTGCTGCCAACCGCCAGGCCCAGGCCCGTGTCGCCCAGCGTTTGCAAAGCACGACGTACCAGCAGGTGGCTCTGGCGGAACGACAGGCGATAGTCCGGCTTCTTCAGGTCATCGGGTTCGAAGCCCAGGCCCCGGCAGAGCATGGCCGGGTCGCGGCCGAGGCTGGCGACATGCAGCAGCACCGAGCGGGAGATCTGCGGTGGGGCTGAGGCTTCCGAATAACGCGGATCGGCAATGGGTTTCATGGGCACGCTCCTGGCAGGAGGTCGTAGGGGGCGTCATGCGCCTTATTGGAACCTGTCCACGGTCTTCTGACTGTCGGCCATACGGCGTTAAAAATGACCTCAAAATGCTCATTTACGCTATGTAAACTGCGCTTTTCCGGTAACTTTTGCCTTGTCTGGCCCTAATTCAAAAGACCGTAAACAGGTTCTTATTGTTTTCGAGCGCAGCACCTGCTCCGCTCGTGGTCGGTGTCTCTGTCAGTAAGCGCCCAGCTCCGCGGCCGCCTGACCGGCTGCATGGCTGGCAGCGGCACGGGCTTCGTCCTTGAGCAGGCGCCGGTTGGCGATCAGGTTCACCCACCAGGGTACCTGCTTCACCTTGCCACCACCGAGGCGTGCGAGCACATAGGCCATGGCGCATTTCTCGAACAGCTCGGCGTTGAACAGCATGCGATTGCGCGTCACCCCCACCGCCAGCAGGCGTCCGTCGACCAGACCGGCATTGCCGCCAGCGGCCAGTAACGCCGGCAAACGGGCTGCCGTGGACGGCGCCCAGGAGCGGCCGATGTGCCGCGCCTGCTCGTCGAATACCGAGGGCATGGCCTCGTTCAGCCCGCCCAGTTGCAGGCTCCAGCGTGGGCTCAGGTTGGCCACCGCGCCGACATCGCCGCGCAGGCGGTAGACCTCGGCATGCAGGGCGGCCAGCCCTTCGCCAGGGTTGTCGAGTGCGACCTCGCGGACCTGTCCTCCGTGCTCCAGCAACCACAGGCGAGCGCTACCCGGTTGCAGCAGCGAAAGGGCATCGCCGGCGCCATTGAGGAAGTGTTTGTCCCGCAGCCGCGAGGCGGCCTGAATAAGAGCGTCGCGCATGATTCAGACCGCCAGCTTGAAGACATCTTCGAAGCGGTTCAGGGCTTCGTCGACGAGTTCGTCGGTGTCCATGGCGCTGGTGTACAGCCGGCTGCCGGCCAGGGTCACCAGCCCGTGGGCCATGTAGGCGGCGCCCATCTCTTCCATCATGTGCTTGCGTGGGTTGACCTCGCGCAGCAACTGGATCGGGTTGCGCACGTTGAGCAGCAGCACGCCCGAGGTCTGCAGGTGCACCACCGAGCCCTGGTTGTAGACCACGTAGGGCAGGCCAAGGCGTTCGACGATGCCGCTCAGCCCTGCGGTCAGGCGGTCGCCGGCGCGGCCCGCGAGTGCCGGGGCGTTGCGCTTGGCCATTTCCAGCAGGCTGTAGTAACCGGCCACGCAGGACAGTGGGTTGGCCGTCAGGGTGCCGCCAACGAACGCGCGCTTGCTCTGCTTGCCGCCAATGCCGCCGGCCAGCAGCATCATCACCTCGCGGCGCCCGCCGATACCGCCGGCCATGGGGTAACCGCCGGTGATGCATTTGCCGAAGATGGTCAGGTCCGGCATCACGCCGAAGTAGCCCTGGGCACCGCTCATGCCGGAGCGGAAGCCACTGACCACCTCATCGAAAATCAGCAGGGCGCCGAACTCGTCGCAGAGCTTGCGCAGGTTGGCGTTGAAGTCCTTGTGCGCCGGGCGGGTGCCGCTTTCCGGGCCGAGCGGCTCGACCATGATCGCCGCGGTGCCGCCGCGCAGGCGGTTGAGTTGCAGGCGTCGACGAATCGCCGCGAGGTCGTTGGGAAAGCTTTCCTGGGTGTGGCTGGTGGCGCCCCGCGGAATGCCCACCGCCTCGCGCCGGCCGGTACCGGGAATGCGCATGCCGTAGACCAGTTGGTCGCTCCAGCCGTGGTAGGCGCCGCCGATCTTGATCACCCATTTCCTGCCGGTGTAGGCGCGGGCCAGGCGGATGGCACCCATGACCGACTCGGTGCCGGAGGCCAGCATGCGGAACATCTCCACCGACGGCACATAGCGGCACACCAGCTCGGCGAGCTTGACCTCGTACTCGTGCAGCAGGCCGGTGACCGGGCCGCACTCACGCAGCACCTGCATGACCTTTTCCTGCACCACCGGGTCGTTGCTGCCCAGCAGGGTCGGGCCGCCAGCCTGGAGGAAGTCGATGTAGCGATTGCCGTCGATGTCTTCCAGGTGCGCGCCAATGGCGCTTTTCATGGCCAGGGGGAAGGGGTAGTTGAAGGCCAGGTTGTGCTGCACGCCGCCGGGAATCACGCTGGCGGCCTGCTCGGAGAGGCGTTTGGAAGCCTGGCAACGTTGCTCGAAATAACCGAGCACCTTGTCCATGTGCTCGCGACGAATCGGGCGGATCGGTTGTTTGATCAGCGTCTTGAGGCGGGCATCGATGACGTCCGTGTCCGGCCAGTGGGAGATGCCGGAGGTGGTGACGTCGGAGGTGGAAGCGTTCATGCGGGCTCTCTTCTTCTTAGGCGGTCAGGGCGTTCAGGGCCTGCTGGTGCAGGGGGTTGTGCGGTTGTGCGGCCAGGGCCTGGCGGAACCAGGCGATGGCTTCCTGCTCGAGCAGGCGTACCACGTGGCAGGCGTCTTCCAGGGTGGCGCCGAGGCATACGGCGCCGTGGTTGCGCATCAGGTAGGCGTTGAGGCGGGCCTGCACGCGCTTGCCCACATTGGCGGTCAGCCATCGGGTGCCCGAGGGCGCATAGGCGCACATCGGCACCTCGCCACCGATGGCCTGGCGGGCGGCCGGGCTGGTGACCGGCAGGGGCCGGTCGAGCAGGGTGAAGGCGCTCGCCACGGGCTGGTGGGTGTGCACGCTGGCGTTGCAGTCAGGTCGGGTTTTCAGCACCCGAGCATGCAGGCCGCTTTCCACCGAGGGCTTGCCGTTGCCGGTCAGTTGCTCAAGGGTGTCCAGGCGCAGGATGCAGATGTCCTCGGGCGTCATGGCGTAGTAATCGCTGGCGGAGGGGGTCACGGCAAAATGCCGGGCATCGATGCGCAGGGCCAGGTTGCCGCCGACGCCGGCCAGGAAACCCTGGTCGGCCAGGGCCACGGCGGTGCGCACCACGGCCTCGCAGGCCTGGCGTTCGAGAGGACTCATGAGCGGGCTCCATGCAGGTTGGCGTAGAAGGGCGCCAGCGCCTTGTGCGCGGCGCGGAAGGTGGCGTAGCTGGCGTCGTAGCAGGCTTCGGTGTCGGCGCCGGGCTCGAACGAGCGGCGGATGACCACCTTCTGCGGAATGTCGCGAAACTCCATGGCACCGATACCCACACCGGCGATGAAGGCGGCGCCACGGACGTTGGCCTGGATCGGCTGTTCGGGCTGGTGAACGGTCAGGCGCAGGACATCGGCGAAGATGCGGCACCACACATCCGACTGGCCGCCGCCGCCGACCAGGACGATTTCCCGGGCCGGTGTGCCGAGGTAGCGCTGTACCGACTCCAGCATCCAGCGGGTGTTCAGCGCCACACCTTCGAGGAAGGCCCGCACCATGTCTTCGCGGGCATGATCCAGCGACAGGTTGAGCAGGCCGGCGCGCAGATTGGCGTCGTCCACCGGGCTGCGTTCGCCCATCAGCCAGGGCAGATAGAGCAGTCCGCGCGCGCCGGCCGGCACGCTGGCGGCAACCTCGTCGAGGATGCGGTAGACGTCCGGCCGCGCTTCGTCCTGCAGCAGGGCATCGCGGGCGAACAGCAGGCGGTCGCGCAGGAAGCTGAGGTTGGCGCCAGCGGCGGACTGCATGGCCATCATCAGGTAACGGTCGGACAGTGCGCAGGGTAGGGCGGCAATCTGCCGGCGTACGTCGGTCTTCTTGTGCTGCACGTGGGCGCCGACCCATGACGAGGTGCCGACGTACAGGTGCAGGGCATGGTCGGCCACCGCGCCGGAGCCCAGCGCGGCAGCGCTGGTGTCCACCGAGCCGGCGACCACCGGAATGTCCGGCGGCAGGCCGAGTTGCTCGGCGACTGCCGGGCGCAGGGTGCCGATCACGTCGCTGCAACGCACCAGTTCGGGCAACTGCGCCTGCTCCAGCCCGGCCAGGCCGAGCAGGCCCGCGTCGTACGTGATAGCCGCCGGGTTGCGGTTGTCGGTGACCCAGGTGGTCAGCGCCGAATCGACTGTGGAGACGACGCGCCCGGTCAGGCGCAGGTTCATGAAGTCGAGGACGTTGAGAAATTTGTCAGTGCGGGCGTAGACCTCGGGCATCGTCTCGCGGATGAAGGCGATATGGCCGAACGGGTCCTTGCCGGACAGCGCCGGTGCACCGCCGGTCAGGCGCAGCCAGCGCCACAGTTTGAGCGGGTCGTAGCCGGCCACACGGGGCAGCCGGCCACCGACCTGGCGGCGTACGGCGTGCTGGCCGCGCATGTCCATCCACAGCAGGGCGCGGGTCAGGGGCGTGCCGTCACGGTCCACCGCGAGGGTGCCTTCGCCCTGGCAGGAGCAGGCAATCGCCGCGATATCACTGCGCGGCAGGCCGCTGCTGTGCAGCACATCGGCGGCGCTGTCGAGAAACGCCTGCCACCAGTCCTCCGGGCATTGCTCGGCACCGGCGCCGGGCAGTACCTGGGTGGGTACGGCGCGGAACGCGAAAGCATGCACCCGGCCATCGAGCCCGACCAGGGCGCTCTTGCAGCCCGAGGTGCCGAGGTCGACGGCCAATACCAGGCGCTCGCCATGACTCATTGTTGTTGTCTCGTTGTCATCGGGTACTTCCCATTATTTCCCGGTTGCGCTAAAACATAAGCATTGCTCATGTTTTCGAGGATGCTGTGGTCAATAAAACTTTGTCAAGTGCTCCACCGAAGCCGCGCAAACCCAGGGAACCGAAACAGGAGCGTAGCCAGGCACGCTTCGAGGCGATCCTGCGGGTGGCGCTGGAACTGATTGCCGCGCGGGGATACGAGGCGGTGTCGATGCGCGAAATCGCCCGGGAAGCCGAGCTGCCGATCGCCTCGCTGTACCTGTATTTCCCGACCAAGCTGGCCATCGTCCAGGAGGTCTGGCAGCGCTACACCAGCAGCGTGAGCGAGCGCCTGGAAGCCGATCTGCAGCGGATCGTCGACCCCACCAACAGCGCCGATGCCGGCCTGCTGATCGAACGCCTGATCGACCTGATGGTGGAGATCCAGGTCAGCCATCCGGGCTTCGTCGAGGTCTGGGGATGCGTGGCCGCCGCGCCGGAGCTGCGTGAGCTGAACCGTGCCGACACCCTGGCCACGGCGGCCTTGGTGGCCACGGCGATTCGCAGTGGCCACCCGACGGTGGATGCGGAGCAGGCCGAGGGTCTGGCGCTGGTGTTGTGCGAGGGAGGGAGTTCGGTGACCAAGCTGGCCCTGAGCCTGCCGCCAGAGGAGCGCCAGCGCCGTGTGGCGCAGCTCAAACGCACCCTGCAGTTCATTTATGCCAGCAGCCTGGAGGCGTTTTCCCGCCAGGCGCGCTGAGTGCGCCTAACGGCTTTTACGATTTGTTACACGGACCCTTACGGCGTCGTTTTTTGGCCGTATTGGCCCCATGGAGGTTTGCCCAAGTCAGCTAGTTTCGTTCCATCACTGCTAGGGAGATGCAGCATGTCGCATAACAAAAACAAAATCGCGCTGGCAATCGGAATCGGGCTTTGCAGCATGCACAGCCAGGCGTTCGAGATCGATACCGGACCGCATGTCACCACATCGCTGGAGAGTGTCGCCGAGTTCACCTCGGTGTACCGAACCGCTTCGCCCGAACGCATCACGCGGGGTGGCGAGAACGTGTTCATCAACAACAACGATGGCAGCGAGTACTACGACAAGGGGTTCGTTTCCAACGAATTCAAACTGACCTCCGAGCTGCATGTGCGCACCGAAGAGGACGGCCTGTTCATCCGTGGCACGGCCTGGTACGACACGCAGATCATGGACCACAACCCCACGGGGGACGGGTTCGACACGCACAACACCGACAGCGACCGGCGCTATCCGTCGGACCTCAAGGACCGCGCCGGGCATCGCGCGCGCCTGCTCGATGCCTACCTCTACACCAACCGTTACCTGGGCGAGATGCCGGTCAGCCTGCGTCTGGGCCGCCAGGTGATCAACTGGGGCGAGGGCATTTTCTATGCCGACGGCCTCAACGTGATCAACCCGGTGGATATCGGCCGGGTGGTATTGCCCAACGCCAGTTTCAAGGACGCGCTGCTGCCGACCAATATGATCTCGGCGCAACTCGGCCTGACCCAGTCGCTCAATGTCGAGGCCTTCTACGGCCTGGAGTGGAAGGGCCACGAGCTGCAGCCTACGGGCGCATTCCTCAACAACCAGGATTACTTCGGCCGTGGCAGCAACGGCGTGCTGGTTGACCTGCGTAATGTCGCCGATGGCCTCGGCCTGCCTGCCGAGCTGCTACCAGGGCTCAATGGTGTCGACGGCATCGTGGCCGGTGCGCGCTACGGCCGCCATCACGATGCCCGTGACGACGGCCAGTTCGGTATGGCGCTGCGTTACCTGGTCGAGGACTGGAACAACACCGAATTCAGCCTCTACTACCTCAACTACCACAGCAAGGTGCCGTTCCTGCGTGTGCAGAAAGGTAAGTACGGCGCCTGTTCCGGTGGTGGCACGGGGGGACGCTATGCCGATATCTGCGGCCTGGCGCAACTGTTGGGTGATCCGGATCTGACGGCACTGAGTGACGGCCTGGCTCTGCTCGACAGCACCTACTACGACTTCGTCTACCCCGAAGACATTCGCCTGTTTGGCCTGAGCGTGTCCGGCACCATCGGCAACACCAGCGTGGCTGGCGAGCTGACCTATCGGCCCAATGCGCCGTTGGAACCGGCCATGACCTATGAGCTGGAAACCATGGCCCAGTCGGCACTCGAAGCAGGCGGCGGCAGTGGGGCGCCCATCGATCTGGGCGTGTTCGGTGACGCCTCGGCGCTGGATGGCCGCCGCAGTATCGATCTGTACAAGCGTCACGAGCTGTACACCGGTTCGGTCTCGACCATCCATACCTTTGGCCCGACGCTCGGCATGGATGACCTGATCCTGCTGGGTGAGGCCGCGTTCAACTACATCCCGGGCAGTCTGCTGGATACCCCCAACTACGCCTACCTGGACCCTTTCGCCTGGGGGTACACGGTCAACTTTTCCGGGGTGATCAAGGATGTGGTGCCCAACTTCGACCTGCTTCCAGGACTGACTTTCCGCCAGGACGTATCGGGCACGTCACCGGCGCTTAACGAGAATTTCGTCGAGGGGCGCAAGTCGGCAACCGTGGAACTGGGTGCCAAGTACGGCCAGCAACTGGCCGGCAAGCTGGCCTACACGGCGTTCTGGGGCGCGCGTAAGGACAACTCGTTGATCGACCGTGACCACCTTGCATTCAACGTTTCGTATTCCTTCTGACGGCAGGAACAACAATGACCAGAACAACCATGCGTGTCAGTTTCGTCTTGCTCTCCCTCGGGCTGCTGCTGCCCCTGACGGCACAGGCCCGGGTCAGTGCCGAACAGGCGGCCCAGTTGGACAGCGTGCTCACCCCGTTCGGCGCCGAGCGCCAGGGCAACGCCGCCAAGGGTATCCCCGAGTGGACCGGTGGCCTGACCCAGGTGCCGCCCGGCTATGCCGGCCCAGGTAGCTTCCATGTCGATCCCTTTGCTGGCGAGAAGCCGCTGCGGGTGGTCGATGCGCAGAACGCCGCTGCCGACGAGGCGAATCTGAGCCCCGGCGTGCAGGCATTGCTGCATGCCTATCCGCAGAGCTTCAAGCTGCCGGTCTATCCCAGCCACCGCAGCTTCGCCGCGCCGCAGGACATCTACAGCAACACCCGTATCAATGCCGAGAAGGCCGTATTGAGTGACGGTGGCAACGGCCTGGAACACGCCTATGCGGGCATTCCCTTCCCGATTCCGGCTGATGGCCGCGAAGCAATCTGGAACCACATCGCGCGCTGGCAGGGTCGCTATATCGACGAAGTGGCGGCCACGGCACAGGTCACCACCGGCGGCAGTTACTCGCTGCTGCGCGAGCGCCTGCAACTGCTGTCCAACTACTACAGCCCGCAGAAGAATGCCGACAGCCTGAAGAACACCCTCTACTACTTCGCCAGCGAGCTGTTGCCGCCGGCACGTGATGTGGGGCGCAAGCTGCTGATCCACGAAACCATCAACCAGGTGATTGAGCCGCGTCAGGCCTGGATCTACAGCCCCGGTATCCGCCGTGTACGCCGTGCGCCGACGCTGGCCTACGACACGCCGATCGATGGCATCTACGCCGATGACACCGACATGTACAACGGCGCCACCGATCGCTACGACTGGAAGCTGATCGGCAAGCGCGAGCTGCTGGTGCCGTATCACAACTACGCCATGGAAAAGCCGGGGCGTCCCATCGCCGAACTGGTCAAGGCCGGTCACCTCAACAGCGACCTGACACGCTGGGAAATGCACCGGGTCTGGGTGGTCGAGGCGACGCTGCGCCAAGGGCAGCGCCATGTGCACGCCAAGCGTCGCTTCTACCTGGACGAGGACAGCTGGTACGCCCTGATGGTGGAAAACTACGATGCCCGCGGTGAGCTGTGGCACGTCAACCTGGCCTTCACCAAGAATGCCTACGACGTACCGACCATCACCCCGGTGAACATCGTCTACCACGACCTGGTGGCCCGCAGTTACACGGTGATTGGCCTGCGCAACAACGAGAAGGCGCCGCGTCAGTTCCACCTGACACCACCGCCAGACAGCTACTGGACGCCAGCCAGCCTGCGCCGCAAGGGCACTCAGTAGGGCGTCGCCAGCGGGGCGCGTGGCCGGGAAGGCACGCGCTCCTAGTGACTGCTCGGTACGAAACCCGCAGAATGGCCCCTTTCGTCCCGCCACCAGGGTGGCTGGGATATTCGTCTCGGTCTTTCGGGTCTAGTTCTGAACTATGCGAATGCGGCTGTTATTGCTGGGTGGGGGTAATGCCCTGGGTCAGGCGCTGGTGCGCCAGGGGGCAGAAGAAGACATCGGGTTTCTCGCCCCGCGTCCGCCCGAGGGCGGCTGGGACGCCGCCAGCCTGACACAGTTGCTCGATGACACGCGCCCGGCGGCGCTGGTCAACCTGGCCTACTACTTTGACTGGCTCCAGGCCGAAACCGTCGACGAGGCACGCTTCACCCAACAGGAGCGGGCAGTCGAGCGCCTGGCCGAGCTGTGCCAACACCACAACATCATGCTCATTCAGCCGTCCAGCTACCGGGTTTTCGACGGCTCGCGCGCGACCGCCTACAGTGAGAAGGACGAGCCCGTACCCCTGAGCCTGCGCGGTCAGGCGTTGCGGCGCATCGAGCAGAGTGTGCGGGCAACCTGCCCACGGCATGTGCTGCTGCGTTTCGGCTGGTTGCTGGACGACAGCGCCGATGGCGTACTCGGGCGTTTTCTGCGGTTGGCTGAGCGGGAACAGGAGCTGTTCATGGCCGATGACCGGCGTGGTAACCCGACCCTGGTCGACGATGCCGCCCGGGTGATCATCGCGGTGTTGCAGCAACTCGACTGCCAGATCCCGTTGTGGGGGACCTACCATTACGGTGCCCACGAGGCGACCACGCCGCTGGCGCTGAGCCAAGCGATCATCAGCGAGGCGCGCCCGCTGCAGCCGCTGCGGGTTCAGGAGATTACCGCGCAGGCTCACGCGGCCCGTCCGGACGCCGCCGACGAACCGCAACACGCGGTATTGGCCTGCAAGAAAATCCTTCATACCTTCGGCATCAAGCCGCGCGCCTGGCGTGCTGGCTTGCCGGCTCTTCTGGATCGTTACTACCGCCATGTCTGAGATTGCCGCCACCTCTGCTATCGCTCCCATCCTGATCACCGGCGGTGCCGGTTTCATCGGCTCGCACCTGGCCGATGCGTTGCTCGCCGCGGGCTACCCGGTACGCGTGCTGGACAACCTGTCCACCGGCAAGCGCAGCAACCTGGCCGTGGACGATCCACGCCTGGAACTGATTGAGGGCGATGTTGCCGACGCGGCGCTGGTGCAGCGCGCCGTGGTTGGATGCCAGGCGGTGGCGCACCTGGCGGCGGTGGCCTCGGTGCAGGCCTCGGTGGATGATCCGGTGGGCACACACCAGAGCAATTTCATCGGCACGCTGAACCTCTGCGAAGCCATGCGCAGCGCTGGCGTACGCCGGGTGGTCTTTGCCTCCAGCGCGGCGGTATACGGCAACAATGGCGAAGGTGTCGCCGTGCACGAAGACACGCCCAAGGCTCCGCTGACGCCCTATGCCGCCGACAAGCTGTCCAGCGAGTACTACCTGGACTTCTACCGTCGCCAGCATGGCCTGGAGCCGGCGATCTTCCGTTTCTTCAATATCTTCGGCCCGCGCCAGGACCCGTCCTCGCCCTACTCGGGGGTGATCAGCATCTTCACCGAGCGGGCCCAGGCGGGCGCGCCGATCACCGTTTTCGGCGATGGCGAGCAGACCCGCGACTTCTTCTACGTGGCCGACCTGGTGCCGCTGCTGGTGCAGGGCCTGACGCAGAAACAGGTCGAAGTGGGTGCAGTGAATGTCGGGCACAACCAGGCCGTGAGCCTGAACCAGTTGCTGGCGGCCATCCGTTCGGTGCTGGGGCAGTTGCCGGCGATCAGTCATGCATCGGCACGGGCGGGTGATATCCGACATTCGCGTGCCGACAATGCCCTGTTGCGCGCGCGGTTCGACTACACCGCTGCCACGCCATTGGAGCAGGGGCTGGCCGGTCTGCTCGGTCGGTAAGGTAATGATGCTCCCGCCATGAAAAAGCCCCGCAATGCGGGGCTTTTTTGCGTGGCGCCTTCTCCCTCAGGAAAGGAGGGGGAGGAAGAAGGGCGTTGCTCGGTGGATCAGAACTTGTAGCCGAGGCCGACCATGTAGACGAACGGATCAACGTCGACATCGACTTTGGCGCGAATGCCCAGACCCGGATGGTCGATGTAGGCCTGGGTGTCGATGTTGATGTAGCGCACCTGGGCGTTCAGCAGCAGGTTATCGGTGAGCATGTAGTCCGCGCCGACCTGTGCGGCCCAGCCCCAGGAGTTCTTCACGCGGAAGTTCTCGTAGCCACGCGCTTTGAAGTCGGAGCTGACGCTCTCGTCGAAGAACCAGGTGTAGTTGATGCCGGCGCCGACGTAGGGCTGGAAGACCGACTTGTTGTCGAGCGGGTAGTACACCAGGCTCAGGGTCGGCGGCAGGTGCTTGAGGCTACCCAGTTTGCCGTCGGCGATGCCGCCCATGCCCGTTCCGTTGACTTTCACGTCATGTTCGAAGGGGCTGGCTGCGAGCAGCTCGATGCCAACATGGTTGGTCAGCATGTAGGCGAAGTTCAGGCCCAACTGCGTATCGTTGCTCAGCGAGGTCTTGCCGCCGAGATCGGCACCCGACAGGATGCCGCGGTCAACCTTCACGCCCGACGTGTCTTCGTGGGTGTTCACGGTGATGGCGCCGGCGCGAACGATGATGTCGCCAGCTTCGAAGGCGTTGGCCATCGGGGCGGCAATGGCCAGGGCGAGTAGGGATGCCGTCAGCAGTGGCTTGTGCATGGTGTGCTCCATCAGATGGGAATGTCGTTGGCTGGAGCAATTGTCAGCCAGCCTGATGGGCGTGAGCGTTGACTCAGCTCAAGGTTATGCGACTTCCGGGTGCGGCAGTCTGACGCAGGAGGAGCGGCGCCTGCGTCATGCTCTTGTCATTTCGAGCGGGTGACAGGGGTGTAGCGCCTGACAGATGCACGCGTCCTGGGGCGGGCTCGGCGCTAGCTGCGATCACTGCCAGGCAGGTTGCTGTTCTGGACGGGCTCCTACATTTCGTACGGATAGATCTTCTCGGCGGCCATCTGATAGCCGGCTTCGGCCAGCTCGCTGCTGACCTGGCCAACCTGCAGCGGACCTTCGATCCAGAACGGCTGGTAGAGCGCGTCCATCTGCACGCCGAGTTCGCTGGTGACGTGCACGATCTGGTTCGATGGCGGTGGCGGCACATGGATGCAGGCGCCGAAGTAGGGCACCAGCAGGAACTCGACGACCCGGCCTTCTTCGGTGACGTCCAGCGGCACGATGTAGCCCGGTAGCTTGACCTGCTGCCCGTCGAGCGTCTTGACCACCGGGGCGGCAGGGGATTGCTGCACCGCAGGCGGTCCATTCTCCGCCGACAGGGCATCGGCCAGTTGCGAGAGGTCGTGGATCGGTGCCTGTTGCATCACCACCGGCGGGGCGTCGGGCGGGATCAGCGCGCTCCAGGTCAGCTCACGGGCTTCGGCGGCCCATAGGGGCTGGGAGCACAGCAACAGCAGCGCGAACAGACAACGGCGCATGAAACGACCTCACAGGCGGATCGACAATCCATCGGACAGGGACTGCCGATAGGCACGCCAGGCCGGCACGCTGCCCATCAGCAGGGCGGCGCCCAGAATACCGCCGAGCAGCGTCCACTCATAGCCACTCGGTAGCGCCAGTGGCAGGTACAGGCCGTAATTGGCCTGCACATAACCCTGGCTGAGGGCGATGCCGAGGTAAAGCAGCAACAGGCCGAGCAGCGCGCCGAACAAAGCCAGGGCGAAAGCCTCGAGGATCAGCAGGCTGGCGACATGCCAGGGCCGCGCGCCCACCGAACGCAGGATGGCCATTTCCCGGCGCCGCTCGTTGAGGCTGGTGAGAATCGCCGTGAGCATGCCGATCAACCCGGTCAGCACGACGAACAACGACACCACGAACAATGCTTTTTCCGCCGTGCCCATCAGGCTCCACAGCTCCTGCAGGGCAACGCCGGGCAGCACCGCCAACAATGGTTCTCCACGGTATTCATTGACTTCACGTTGCACGGCGAAGGTGGCGATCTTGCTCTTCAGGCCGAGCAGCATGGCGGTAATGGCTTTCGGCTGCAGGTGCATCTCACGCGCCTGTTCGGCCGACACCTTGCCAGCGCCCCGCGCCGGCACGCCGTTCTGCCAGTCGACGTGCAATGCCTCCATGCCCTCCAGGGAAATATGCAGGGTGCGGTCTACCGGCGTGCCGGTGCGCGCGAGGATGCCGCTGACCACGAAGGGTTTGTCATCGTGTTGTTGCAGGCTGACGGTCGCGACACCGTGGGCGAGGACGATCTTGTCGCCCAGCTTGTAGTGCAGCGCGTCGGCTACTTCGGCGCCGAGCACCACCTCGAAGAGGTCGCCAAAGGCCTTGCCCTCGGCCAGTTGCAACGGCTGGCTGCGGCCATAACGGTAATGCTCGAAGTAGTCGGCATTGGTGCCCATGACGCGGTAGCCACGGTGCGAGTCGCCGAGCGAGATGGGGATTGCCCACTTCACCTGCGGGTGCTGGGCCAGGTGTTCGAAGCTGTCCCAGCGGATGTTGTTGGTGGCGTTGCCAATGCGGAACACCGAGTACAGCAGCAGGTTTACCGAGCCGGAGCGCGCGCCGACGATCAGGTCGGTGCCGCTGATGGTGCTGGCGAAGCTGGCGCGGGCTTCGGTGCGTACGCGCTCGACGGCCAACAGCAGGCAGACCGAGAGGGCGATGGCGAATACGGTGAGCAGTGCGGTGAAGCGGCGGTTGTTCAGGCTGGCCAGGGCCAGACGCAGCAGATACATGTCAGAGCTCCTGCGGGCGCGCGGCGCGGTTGAGGTCGGCGAGCGACAGGCTGCGATCGAACAGCGGGGCCAGGCTCTGGTCGTGGCTGACGAACAGCAGGCTGGCGCCGGCCTCGCGGCATTCGGCGAACAGCAACTGAAGGAAGGCTTCGCGGGCATCGGCATCCAGAGCCGAGGTGGGTTCGTCGGCGATGACCAGTTCCGGCTGGCCGATCAGCGCGCGCGCGGCGGCCACCCGCTGCTGCTGGCCGATGGACAGCGAGTCGGCACGGCGGTCGAGCAACTCGGCCTTGAGGCCGAGGTGGGCAAGCAGGCTGGCGGCGGCCTGGTCGACGCTGCCGTACCGTTGGCTGGCGCGTTGTGCGCGGCTTTTCGAGAAGCGACAGGGCAACTCGACGTTCTCGCGCACAGACAGGAAAGGCAGCAGGTTGAACTGCTGGAAGATGTAACCGGTATGGTCGACGCGGAAACGGTCGCGGGCACCGGCGGACAGGGTCGCCAGGTCGCTGCCAAGCAACCGCACCTGACCACGGTTGGGCTTCTGTACGCCGCCAAGCAGGCCGAGCAGGGTGGTCTTGCCGCTGCCACTGGGGCCTTTGAGGAACAGGCTTTCCCCTGGCTGCAAGGTGAAGGCGGGAATATCCAGCAGTTCTGCCTGGCCGGGCCAGGCGAAGCCGAGGTCGGTGAGTTCGATCAGTGCTGTGGGCATGGCGGACCGGGAATCAGGAAAGGTCGACAGGATAAGGCGTTTGTCGGTGAGCGTGGGACGACACGCAGCTCCCGTGTGTTACAGGGTGCTCTGTCCGCTATGGACAGAGCACCCAGGGCAGGTCTTCAGAAGCTCAGGCTGGGCTTGGCTTTGTTCAACTCGGCACCTTGCTGGCCGCTGCGGCCGATCAGTTGCACGGCGACTTTCTCGGTGGCCGGGAACTGGCGGAACAGGTTGGTCAGATCGAGTGCCTGCAATTTGTCTGGCGCGCTGCAGGTGAGGCGGTAATCCGCGTCGATGTCGCTGTGCTCATGCGCATGCTCCTTGTGCGCGTGATCCGCGTCGGCGTGCGCATGGGCCTTGTCGCCGAACAGCGGGCTCTTCAGTTCGACCTCGGTCACGCTGCAACCGGCGGCGGCTGGCAGGGCGAACAGGTCCAGTGGTTTGCCCAGACGGGCGCGGGCGGCTGCCACGGTGGTCTTGTCGGTCTCGCTGGTGGCGGCGTGCTCGAAGCCGACGATATTCATGGCCGGGCTTTCCAGCTGGATTTCCAGGATGTTGCCGTCCAGCGCGACGTTCAGTGAGGCGACGCCGTGCTCATGCTTGCCGAGGCTGCCATGCTCCTCATCCGAGTGGTCGTGGGCCTGGGCGACTGCCAGCGGCAGCAGAGTGAAGGCCAGGGCGAGAGGCAGAGCGTGCAGGGTACGGCGCATGGTGAAGCACTCCGAGGGTTGAATTTATAGTTATGTTATAACAAGTTTTTGCAGGGGAGTGCTAGCGCCGTTTGGCGGCACCTTCCCGGCGTGGCAGCATTGCGCCACGCAAAGCGAGGGCGGGACGATGGTAAGAATCAAAGGGCGGGTAGGTGATTGGCCGGTAGACCTGACCGTGGAACTGGATGCGCAGGATTGGGCGCAGTTGGCGGCGCACCTGCCGGTTGCCGAACAGGTGGATGCCGCTGCCCCGGTACGCCGCGAGTCACCAGCTGTGGCCAGCCCGCAGGATGCCTTGTGGCAGGTCGCCCAGGAGTTGCTGCAACAGGCTGGAGAAATGGACGGGCCGCAATTGCTGGCCGCATTGGCCGCCCTGGCGGGTGGTGAGGCAGCGGGCAAGCGTCTGATGGTGCGCTTGCGCCACAGCTCGCAGGTGAAACTGGAAAGCGGCGAGCAGGCGCCGCTGTACCGCTGGATCGGTCAGCCGGCCTGATCGACCCGCACGCCAGGCGCGCCCTGGTGCAGCAGGGCGCGGATGTCCTCGGGGATCGGCGTCTTGCTGTAGTCGGCGGTCTGCACCATCACATAGGTCACCTCGGCCTGGGCAATCGCCCGGCCGTCATCGCGCCCAACGATATCGACGCCCAACGTGTAGGACGTGGTGCCCAGCCGCGTGGTGCGTACCAGCAGCTCCAGCACATCATCGAAGCGTGCAGGTGAGCGCCAGTCGATGGTCATGCGCACCACCTGACTGTCCAGCCCACGATCGAGCAGGCTCTGGTAGCTGCCGAACAATGCACGATAGAACTCGGTGGCGGCTACATCGACGTAATCGCCGTAACGGGCATTGAATACCACTTGCTGGCCGTCGCACTCGCCGTAACGCACGCGTAGCAGCAGTTTGAAAGGGTTATCCATCCTGGGTCTGTCCTTCTATCCGTTTCAGCCTCGGCCAGCGAGGTTGATCATGTCGTGGGCGCTGTGTGCACCGGGGTTCCGTACGAGGCTCGTGGTGCGCTCGGCGCGCGCCTGTGAGCCTTCTGCAGGGGCTCAGTAGATCGCCTGGTACAGCTTGCGCCGGTACAGGGTTACCAGCGGGTGGTCGTTGCCGAGCAGGTCGAACACCTGCAGCAGGGTCTTGTGGGCGATGCCTTCGGCATGGCTGCGGTTGCGCACGAACAGCTTGAGCAGGCCGTCCAGTGCTGCTTCGTACTGCTGGCGCGCCAGTTGCTGCACGGCCAGTTGGTACAGCGCTTCGTCGTCATCCGGGTTTTGCGCCAGGCGGCTTTTCAGCTCGGCGCTATCCGGCAGGTCATTGGCCTGGCGCAAGAAGGTCAGTTGCGCCTTGGCGCCAGCCAGGGCCTGTTTGTGTTCATCGCCCTTGACCGCGCCCAGCACGACTTCCGCTTCACCCAGTTCACCGCGCTCGGCCAGGCAGCGGGCATAGAGAATCAGCGCTGCGGCGTTCTCGTTGTTTTCGCTGAGGATCTGTTTCAGTACGGCTTCGGCTTCGGCAATACGCCCTTCGGCGAACAGCGCCTGGGCGCTCTCGAACGGGTCGGCCGCTTCGGGCGCGGGTTCGGCGACATGAGGCTTGAGCAGTTCACGGATTGCCGACTCGGGCTGGGCGCCGGCAAAGCCGTCGACCGGCTGACCGTCCTTGAACAGCACCACGGTCGGCAGGCTGCGGATACCGAAGCGGGCAACGATGTCCTGCTCGATGTCGCAGTTGACCTTGGCCAGCAGCAATTCGCCGCGGTATTCCTCGGTGATCTTCGCCAGCAGCGGCATCAGCGCTTTGCACGGTGCGCACCATTCGGCCCAGAAATCCACCAGCACCGGTTTGTGGAAGGAGTTCTCGATCACCAGCTGTTCGAAGCTGGCGGTGCCGGAAATATCGAAGATGTACGGGGAATCGCTCATGGTCGGTCTCTGCAATAGCGAAGTGCGAATGTTCTGTTTAATGCGGGCGTGCTGTCCACGATACAAGGGCAGGGGCGCTTACTGTGCCTGGATTACGTCTGGGCTATGTCTGACATTGCCGATGATCTGGCCGGCTTGGTATCCCGTGGGGGCACTCCTGTTGCCCGCAAGGGTGGGCAACAGAGCTACGCCTGCTGTGCAAGGCGTTGCGCATGATACAGGCTGACGTGGCGAAACTCGGCTGGCTCGGCCAGGTCCGGCCAGGTGCAGGCATCGAGCATGTCGAGGCGCTGGTACAGCGGGTGCTGGAAGTCGCGCACGCGCGAGTCGGCGACCAGCGCCTGGCGCCCACGGCTGAGGAACTGGTCGAGCAGCGGCAGGTTGGCGCGGTCGTAGAGCACATCGGCGACGATGATCAGGTCGAAGCGGTCGGCCTCGGCGAAGAAGTCCGCCGAATAGTTCAGCTCTACACCGTTCAACGCGGCATTGGCGCGGCAGGCGTCGAGCGCCAGCGGGTCGAGGTCGCAGGCCACCACCTCGGCGGCACCGGCCTTGGCCGCGGCGATCGCTGCCACGCCGGAACCCGCCCCGAAGTCCAGCACGCGCTTGCCGCGTACCCAGTTCGGGCGTTCGGCCAACCAGCGCGCCAGCACCAGGCCGCTGGCCCAGCAGAAGCACCAATAGGGCGGCTCTTCGAGAATACGCCGGGTTTCTTCCGGGCTGAAGCTGCGGTCCATGTTCGCCGCATCGATCAGCCACAGTTTCAGGTCGGTACCGGGCAGGGTTTCGGCAACCAGGCGGGCATCGCCAAGCAACTGGCTCAGGGCGTCTTGCAGGGCAACGGGGGCGTTCACGGTGCCGGCACGAGCTGCAAGTCACCCACCGCTTGCGAGTCGGCGCTCTGAATCAGGCGCGATGGCAGGTGCAGAATCAAACGACCGGACTGGCTGGCGCGCCCGCGCAGCTCGACCTTCTGATTGGTTGGGAACGAGGCCGGGTTGAAGTCCAGGCGAAACGGCAGGGCGTTGCCGGAACCGACCAGTTTCTGGCTCGACAGCAGGCGCTGCGGGCGACCGCGCTCATCCACCACGAGCAGCGCCAGTTCGACATCGGCCTTGGCTGGCACACCGAGCAGTTTGCCCTGCAGTTCATGGAGGAATGCCGCAGGTGCCTGCTCAGGGATCTTGATCGATTTTACCGGTTCGGCAGGGTCTGGCCTTGGCGATTCGGAGGAACAGGCCGTGAGCAAGGTGATCAGGCCGAAAAGGGTGAGCAGACGCAGGGTCATCGGGCTACCAGTACAGGTGAGGGCAATGCGTCCGATTTTCCCAGCAGCGGCGGGACAAATGCAAAGGAAAGCGCCGGCGGGGCCTGCAGGTCAGCGCATGAGCCGCTGTTTGTGCGGGCATAAGCGCTGGCTTGTCCTGGCCTGGGTGTGTTGCGCTACCATGAGCCACCATTTCCCGGGCGTCTTCCTGTCATGCATTGTCCTTTTTGCGCTGCCAACGACACCAAGGTCATCGATTCGCGCCTGGTCGCCGAGGGCGAGCAGGTGCGTCGCCGTCGCGAGTGCCTGGCCTGTGGTGAGCGTTTCACCACCTTCGAAACCGCCGAACTGGTGATGCCACGCCTGATCAAGCAGGACGGCAGCCGCCAGCCCTTCGACGAAGAAAAGCTGCGGGCCGGCATGCAGCGTGCGCTGGAAAAGCGCCCGGTCAGCATCGAGCGCCTGGAAGAGGCCATTGCCCACATCAAGCAGAAGCTGCGCGCCACCGGTGAGCGCGAAGTGAAGTCGCTGGTGCTGGGCGAACTGGTGATGACCGAGTTGCAGAAGCTCGACGAAGTCGCCTATATCCGCTTCGCCTCCGTGTACCGGCGCTTCCAGGACCTCAACGAGTTCCGTGAGGAAATAGAGCGTATCTCCCGCGAGCCGTCGAAAGCATGAGCGGCGGCCAGGCGACGTTACCTGACCAGCATTTCATGGCCCGCGCGCTCGAACTGGCGCGCAAGGGTTTGTACTCCACTCATCCCAATCCGCGTGTCGGTTGCGTCATCGTGCGCGACGGGCAGATCGTCGGCGAAGGCTGGCACGCCCGCGCTGGCGAGCCGCACGCCGAGGTGCATGCCCTGCGCCAGGCGGGTGACAAGGCTCGTGGCGCGACGGCCTATGTCACCCTGGAACCCTGCAGCCATCATGGGCGTACGCCGCCCTGCGCCGATGCGCTGGTCGCCGCCGGCGTCTCGCGGGTGGTGGCGGCCATGCAGGACCCGAATCCCGAGGTGTCCGGCCGTGGCCTGCTACGCCTGATGCAAACGGGCATCGCGGTCAGCAGTGGCGTGCTGGAGGTAGAAGCCCGCAGCTTGAATGCTGGCTTCATCAAACGCATGGAGCAGGGGCTGCCGTTCGTACGGGTCAAACTGGCGATGAGCCTGGACGGCCGTACGGCGATGGCCAATGGCGAGAGCCAGTGGATAACCGGCCCTGAGGCCCGTTCGGCGGTGCAGCGCCTGCGGGCGCAGGCCAGTGTGATCCTGACCGGCGCCGACACGGTGCTGGCGGACCAGGCGCGGCTGACCGTGCGTCCCGATGAGTTGGGCCTCGGCGCGGAGTTGACCGCATTGGCGCTGACGCGTCCACCGCTGCGCGTGTTGGTCGACGGCCGCCTGCGGGTGCCGTTGTCGGCGCCGTTCTACCAGGCGGGCGCCGCGCTGGTCGCCACGTGCGCGGCCGCCTCGGCACGTGATCGCTTCCTCGAAGATGGCCACGAATTGCTCGCCGTACCGGGCAGCAACGGCCATGTCGACCTGCGCAAGTTGCTGGCCGAGCTGGCCGGGCGCGGTGCCAATGAGGTGCTGGTCGAGGCCGGCCCTCGGTTGGCCGGGGCGTTTGCCCGGGCTGGTTTGGTCGATGAATACCAGCTGTTCGTTGCCGCCAAGTTCCTCGGCTCCAGCGCGCGTCCGTTGCTGGACTGGCCACTGGCGCGCATGGCCGAAGCGCCAGCGCTGCGCATCGTCGACATGCGGGCCGTGGGAGATGACTGGCGCATTACGGCAGTGCCTGCGCCTCAATAATCAGGATGGTGAATGATCGGTCTGCGCCGCTTGCAGCTGTTTCATCCCGCCAATTGTGGTAAAAAGCCAGCCGCAGCCTGCAAATGGCTGCAACGTTCTCAGGGCGGGGTGTAATTCCCCACCGGCGGTAATGGCGCACAGCGTCTAGCCCGCGAGCGCTCGCTACGGCACCAGCCGCGCGAGGTCAGCAGACCCGGTGTGATTCCGGGGCCGACGGTCATAGTCCGGATGAAGAGAGAGCGGGATTCCCTTCCAGGGCGCCGTCCGTCTGCGCCCGCGAAAATCCCTATCGATCCAGATTGCCCTGTTTTAGCCATAAACAGGAGTTCGCAAACATGTCCATTTCCTCCTCCGTGCGCCGGGTCGCCTTCGTGCAGGCCTGTTGGCACCGCGATATCGTCGACCAGTCACGCAATGCCTTTATCGAAGAGATGCAGCGCCAGGGCTATGCCCAGAGCGACATCGACTGCTTCGAAGTCGCCGGGGCCTTCGAGATTCCGCTGCACGCCAAACGCCTGGCCCGCAGTGGTCGTTATGCCGGGATCGTCGCCGCTGGCCTGGTGGTCGATGGTGGTATCTACCGTCACGAGTTCGTTGCCCAGGCCGTGGTCGAAGGCCTGATGCAGGTGCAGCTGGATACCGACGTGCCGGTGTTTTCGGCGGTACTGACGCCCCATCATTTCCATGCCGGGGAAGAGCACCAGACGTTCTTCCTCGAGCATTTTCGGGTCAAGGGCGCGGAGGCGGCACGTACCTGCGCCGATACCCTGCGCAAGCTCGTAGAATTGCCGGTCTGAAGCCGCATTGGTGTAAGGAGCTCCCATGTTCACTGGAATCATCGCATCCATCGGCAGCATTGCCGCCATTACCCCCAAGGGTGGCGACGTGCGTGTCTACGTCAAGACCGGCAAGCTCGATCTGGGCGATGTCGTGCTGGGCGACAGCATCGCGGTCAATGGCGTCTGCCTGACCGCCGTTGAGTTGCCGGGTGACGGTTTCTGGGCCGATGTCAGTCGGGAAACCCTGACCCGTACGGCCTTCGTCGACCTCAAGTCCGGTAGCCGGGTCAACCTGGAGAAGGCCCTGACGCCGACCAGTCGCCTCGGTGGTCACCTGGTCAGTGGCCACGTCGACGGTGTCGGCGAGGTCGTTGCGCGTGAAGAAAATGCCCGCGCCATCCAGTTCCGCATTCGTGCGCCGCGTGAGCTGGCCAAGTACATTGCGCTCAAGGGCTCGATCACCGTCGACGGCACCAGCCTCACGGTAAACGCGGTGAATGGCGCCGAGTTCGAGCTGACCATCGTGCCGCACACCCTGGTCGAGACCATCATGGATGACTACCGCCCCGGTCGGCAGGTCAATCTCGAAGTCGACCTGCTGGCTCGCTACCTGGAGCGCCTGCTGCTCGGCGACAAGGCTGCCGAGCCCGCCGCTTCCGGCATCAGTGAAAGCTTTCTGGCCGAACACGGCTACCTGAAGAATTGAAGGAATTGCCATCATGGCCCTGAACAGCATTGAAGAACTGGTCGAAGACATCCGTGCCGGCAAGATGGTCATCCTCATGGATGACGAGGACCGCGAGAACGAAGGTGACCTGATCATCGCCTCCGAATGCGTGACCGCCGAACACATCAACTTCATGGCGCGCTTTGCCCGTGGCCTGATCTGCATGCCGATGACCAAAGAGCGTTGCGAGCTGCTCAAGCTGCCGCTGATGGCACCGCGCAATGGCTCCGGTTTCGGCACCAAGTTCACTGTCTCCATCGAGGCCGCCGAAGGCGTCACCACTGGCATTTCTGCCGCCGACCGTGCCCGCACCGTGCAGGCCGCGGCCTCGAAGAGCGCCGTCGCCAACGATATCGTCAGCCCGGGCCATATCTTTCCGTTGATGGCCCAGCCGGGTGGCGTACTGGCGCGTGCCGGCCACACCGAAGCGGCCTGCGACCTGGCGCGCATGGGCGGTTTCGAGCCGAGCGGGGTGATCTGCGAAATCATGAACGACGACGGCACCATGTCCCGTCGCCCGGAGCTGGAAGAGTTCGCCCAGCAGCACGGCATCAAGATCGGCACCATCGCCGACCTGATCCACTACCGCCTGATCCATGAGCGCACGGTCGAGCGCATCAGCGAGCAGCCGTTGGACACCGAGCTGGGCCAGTTCAACCTGGTGACCTACCGCGACGGCGTGGAAGACACCGCGCACATGGCGCTGACCCTGGGCAAGGTCTGCCCCGAGGAGCCAACCCTGGTGCGCGTGCACAACATGGACCCGCTGCGCGACCTGTTCCTGGTCAATCAGCCAGGCCGTTGGAGCCTGCGCGCGGCGATGGCCGAGGTGGCCAAGGCGGGTAGCGGCGTGGTGCTGCTGCTGGGTAATCCGCTGACCGGCCCTGAGCTGCTGGCCCTGGTCGGACGGCAGCAACCGGCCAATCCGTCGACTTACAGCACGGTCGGTGCCGGTTCGCAGATCCTGCGTGACCTCGGTGTGCGCAAGATGCGCCTGATGAGCTCGCCGATGAAGTTCAACGCGATATCCGGCTTTGACCTGGAAGTAGTAGAATACCTGCCCGCTGAGTAGGGCCCAGCCCAAAGACTACTGCGCGTCGGCCGTACGTCGTTGGAAATGGCCTCGGGATGCTCATTTACCGTATGTAAACCCGAGTGCGGGCCCAGTCCGGTCCCTCGGCCATTTCCGCCTAGTCCGGCTCTAGCTCGCAGCCTTTGAGCAGGACCACAAGCTCGTAGTGGGCTAATTTTCAACAACGGAGTGCCGGTGGCATTCCGGCTCTTTATACAGACTGAGACTCGCCATGACCCTGCAGACCATCGAAGGTACTTTCATCGCCCCCAAAGGCCGCTACGCCCTGGTGGTTGGCCGCTTCAACAGCTTCGTTGTAGAAAGCCTGGTCAGCGGCGCGGTCGACGCCCTGGTACGCCATGGCGTGAGCGAGAGTGACATCACCATCATTCGCGCGCCGGGTGCCTTCGAAATTCCCCTGGTTGCTCAGAAAGTCGCCCAGCGTGGCGAATACGCGGCTCTCATCGCCCTGGGCGCAGTGATTCGTGGCGGCACCCCGCACTTCGAATACGTGGCTGGCGAGTGCACCAAGGGCCTGGCCCAGGTTTCCATGGAATACGGCGTGCCGGTGTCCTTCGGCGTGCTGACGGTCGACTCCATTGAGCAGGCCATCGAGCGTTCCGGCACCAAGGCTGGTAACAAGGGCGCCGAAGCTGCGCTGTCCGCCCTGGAAATGGTCAGTCTGCTGGCGCAGTTGGAGGCCAAGTGAGCCTTAATCACGACGACAGCCAGGACGCCCCGCAGCCCAAAGCCAAGGGCAAGATCGCCACGCGTCGCGTCGCGCGCAGCCTGGCCATGCAGGCCCTGTATCAGTGGCACATGGCTGGGCAGTCACTCAACGAAATCGAGGCGCAGTTCCGTGTCGACAACGATTTCAGCGGTGTCGACGGTGCCTACTTCCGCGAGATCCTGCATGGCGTGCCACAGCGCAAGACCGAGATCGACGAGGCCATCGTGCCGTGCCTGGACCGTGCGCTGGAAGAACTGGACCCTGTTGAACTGGCGATCCTGCGCCTGTCCACCTGGGAACTGCTCAACCGGGTCGATGTGCCGTACCGCGTGGTGATCAACGAAGGCATCGAGCTGGCCAAGGTGTTCGGCGCCACCGACGGACACAAGTTCGTCAACGGTGTGCTGGACAAGCTGGCACCGCGCCTGCGTGCCGCCGAAGTCAACGCACACAGGCGCTAACGGGCATGAGCCGGCAGCGCTTGCGTAGGGTGCGCCGCGCGCACCAGCCGACCTGCTGGATACGCCCCGTCACAGATGGGGCGTTGCTGGGTTGTTACGGTGGGTGAGTTCGAGCTGATCCGCCGTTTCTTCGCCGCCGCGCCGTGCGCGCAGGCGGGCGAAGCGGTCGCCCTGGGCATTGGCGATGACTGTGCCCTGCTGAACATTCCTGCTGGCGAGCAACTCGCCGTTTCTACCGATACCCTGGTTGTCGGTGTGCACTTCCCCCTTTCCTGTGATCCCTTCCTGCTCGGTCAGCGTGCGCTGGCGGTGGCTGCCAGCGATCTGGCGGCCATGGGGGCGACGCCACTGGCATTTACCCTGGCGCTCACGCTGGACACTGCTGAGTCGGCGTGGCTGCACGCATTCGCCGCCGGCTTGTCGCAGATGGCGCAAACCTGCCGGATGGCGCTGGTCGGTGGTGACACCACCCGTGGTCCATTGAGCCTGACTCTGACCGTTTTCGGTCGTGTGCCCGTTGGCCAGGCATTGACCCGTAGCGGCGCCCGACCTGGCGACCTGCTCTGCGTCGGTGGCGTATTGGGCGATGCCGCCGGTGCCTTGCCGCTGGTGCTGGGGCAGCGTGAGGCGCCGGCGGATCAGGCTGAGCCGCTGCTGCGACAGTACTGGTCGCCGCTTCCTCAGCTGGAGTTGGGCGAGTTGCTGCGTGGCAAGGCCACGGCAGCGCTGGATATCTCCGATGGCCTGCTCGCCGACTGCGGGCATGTTGCCCTGGCATCCGCTGTCGCTCTGCAGATCGAGCGAGAGCAAATCCCGCTATCCACCGCGCTACGCCTGTTTGCCGGCGAGGCTGCGACCGATTGTGCGCTGGCTGGTGGCGACGATTACGTACTGGCATTTACCCTGCCCGAGGAGCACCTTGTGGCTGTTCAGGCCCAGTGGCCTGCAATGCAGGTGATTGGTCGAGTGTTGGACGGGCAGGGCGTACAGCTCGTGGATGGCAATGGCCAGCTCATCACTCCACCCCGCACGGGCTATCAACATTTCGGAAACACGGATGACTGACGCAGTAAAGGTTCAGCCCCAGGTCTGGCGTAATCCCTGGCATTTCCTGGCATTCGGCTTCGGCTCCGGCACCTTGCCGAAGGCGCCGGGCACCTGGGGCTCGCTGGTGGCGATTCCCTTTATCCCGTTGTGGCAGATGCTGCCGGACTGGGGGTACTGGCTGATGCTCGGCATCACCATGCTGTTCGGCTTCTGGCTGTGCGGCAAGGTGGCCGAGGACATGGGCGTGCATGACCACGAAGGCATCGTCTGGGACGAGATGGTCGGCATGTGGATCACCCTGTGGCTGGTGCCCGAGGGCTGGTACTGGTTGCTGATCGGCTTCCTGGTTTTCCGTTTCTTCGACATTCTCAAGCCCTGGCCGATCCGCTGGATCGACCGGCACGTGCATGGTGGTGTCGGCATCATGCTCGACGATGTACTGGCCGGTGTGTTCGCCTGGCTGACCATGCAGCTGCTTGTCTGGCTGCAGGTGATTTGGTTGACCTGAGAGCAGGCTTTGGATGAGGTGGCAGGCCTTATAGCCGGACCGCTATCGCATTACTGCGTTGCCAGGATTGCCCTGGCTGATGGGCTTTGCCAATACTGATGAACGTTGGCCGTTACGTTGCAGCTGGACGTGCCTTACCTCTTCGATAGACACATGGAGCATGTCGATGCGTCGCCTTGAGTTGTTCGTGGCCAGCCTGTTGCTGGTGTTTGCCGGCGTGGTGCAGGCAGAGGAGACCCAGGTCCAGGTGGTCGGTCTGTTCCCCGATGCGGCAGTGTTGCTGGTCGAGGGTCAGCGCAAACTGGTTCGTGCCGGTCAGGTCGGGCCGGGTGGTGTCGAAGTCGTCAGCGCCAACAGCAAGGGTGCCGTGCTGCGTGTCGATGGCGTCGAGCGCAGCTACAGCCTGTCCCGTGAATACCGGCAGAGCGGCAGCAGCACGCCGCAGAAGGTCACGGTCAGCATCAGCCGGGCCAATGGCGGGCATTATTGGGTGGCGGGTTCGTTGTCCGGTCATCCGGTGCAGTTTCTGGTCGATACCGGCGCCACATCGGTGGCGATGAACGAAGATCAGGCCCGTCGCCTCGGTATCGACTACCGTGCCACCGGGCGCCCGCTGATCGCCAGCACCGCCGGCGGTAACGTCAAGGCCTGGCGGGTCAAGCTCGACAGCGTCAAGGTCGGCGCCATCGAAGTGCTGGGCGTCGAAGCGGCGGTTCTCGAAG
Organism: Pseudomonas sp. Marseille-Q8238; assembly: GCF_965111915.1. NCBI lineage: Bacteria > Pseudomonadati > Pseudomonadota > Gammaproteobacteria > Pseudomonadales > Pseudomonadaceae > Pseudomonas > Pseudomonas sp. Marseille-Q8238. The sequence continues at coordinate 750,247 of NZ_CBCOPI010000001.1, forward strand.
GCAATGCGCCCAGTGAGGTATTGCTGGGCATGAGCTTTCTGAATCAGGTGCGCTGGCGCGAGGACAATGGCGTGCTGCTGCTGGAGTCCAAGCTTTAAACACGCGAGGCCTTCAATCGAGGGGCTCGATGGTTATGCGCCACAATTCACGCTGCGCTGCTAGCAGATGCTGCTGATACAATGCCGTTCTTTCCCGCCGACAACTCTACAGGAGCATCCGGTGTCCGTTGTCTTCGTCGCCGCCTCCAAACTGCCTACGCCTTTCGGCGTGTTCACCATGCATGGCTTCCTCGATGAGGAGACCGGCAAGGAACATGTGGCGCTGACCCTCGGTGATGTCGCGGATGGCGAGCCCGTACTGGGGCGCTTGCATTCCGAATGCCTGACCGGTGATGCGCTGTTCAGCCAGCGCTGCGATTGTGGCGCACAGCTGGAGGCGGCGCTGCGGGCCATCTCCAATGAGGGGCGCGGTGTGCTGCTGTACCTGCGTCAGGAAGGGCGTGGCATCGGCCTGCTGAACAAGATTCGCGCCTACGAGCTGCAGGACGGTGGTGCCGATACGGTCGAAGCCAACGAACGTCTGGGCTTCGCTGCCGACCAGCGTGATTACTCGATCTGCCTGCCGATGCTCGATCACCTCGGCATCAGCGCCATCCGCCTGATGACCAACAACCCGCGCAAGGTCAACGCTCTCGAGGGCTTCGGTATTCGCGTCGCCGAGCGCATGCCGCTGCAGTTCGGCCTCAACCCGCACAACAGCAAATACCTGGCGACCAAGGCCGGCAAGCTCGGGCACATGCTCGGCGCCCTGCATCAGGAAGAGGCCGAATGACCCGCGCCGAGGTGCGTCGCCGGCTCGCTCTGGAGTGGTGGCGCTACCTGGCGCTGAGTCTTGCTCCGCTGTTCGTGTTGAGTCTGGTGTTCGGCAGTCAGGCCAAGGTATTCCCTGTGCTGGAGGTACCCTTCTTCATCGCGGGTATTGCCTCGATGTTTGTCACCCTGCCGATCTTTTCCGCCTACAAGCGCGCGTTGATCGGCATGCCGAAGGTGTTGGGTACGCCAGAAGAGCCCGCCGCCTGGATCGAGCTGGCACGTCGCCGACGGGTGGGCTTTCTGGCCGCCGGCCTGCCGGCCTGGATCGCTGCCGTAGCGCTGTTCAGTGGCCTCAATGCGGTCGCCCTGTTCCTCCTGGCGCTGACCAGCGTGATCATTCTTTGCCTGTACCGCGTGCCGCCCTTCGCCGACTGATCTTCATGGTTTGATGGGCCCAACGCACGATCCGGTATTCGTACTGCCGGGAACGCCCAGGCGTGCGTGTGCTGGCTTCATGTCCGGATGCGCGCAGGCGCAAATCCGGCGCCCGCAGAGCAGTCTCAAGCGTTCTTTTTGTCGATAGCAGGGCGGTGCGCAGGACGCGCACCGCCTGTATTCAGCCTTTCAGCAGTGCCAGGCGCTGGCGGATTGCCTGCTCGATACCGGCTTCATTGAGGCCGCACTCGGCCAGCATCTGTGCCGGCTTGGCGTGCTCCACATAGCTGTCGGGCAGGCCGAGGTGGAGGGTTGGCGTGAGCAGGTTCTGCTCGGCGAGGAACTCGCTGACTGCGCTGCCCGCGCCGCCCATGATGGCGTTTTCCTCGATGGTCACCAGTAGTTCGTGACGCCCCGCCAGGTCGCGCACCAGTGCTTCGTCCAGTGGTTTGACGAAGCGCATGTCGACTACCGTCGCATCCAGCGTTTCGCCAACCTTGAGCGCATCGGCCAGTTGCACGCCGAACACCAGCAGGGCGACGCGCTTGCCTTCGCGACGTACCACGCCCTTGCCGATCTCCAGCGGCTGCAGGCCGGGCTCCAGCGTGGCATTCGGGCCGCTGCCACGCGGATAGCGCACTGCCGCCGGGCCATCGAACAGATAGCCGGTGGTGAGCATGCGGCGCAATTCGTTCTCGTCGCTCGGCGTCATCACCAGCATGCCGGGGATGCAGCGCAGGTAGGAGAGGTCGAAGCTGCCGGCGTGGGTCGGGCCATCTTCGCCGACCAGGCCGGCACGGTCGATGGCGAACAGCACGTCGAGGTGCTGCACGGCCACGTCGTGGATCAGTTGGTCGTAGGCACGTTGCAGGAAGGTGGAGTAGATCGCTACCACTGGCTTGACGCCGTCGCAGGCCATGCCGGCAGCCAGGGTCACCGCGTGCTGCTCGGCAATGGCTACATCGAAATAGCGATCCGGGTACTGTTCGCTGAAGGCCACGAGGTCGGAGCCTTCCTTCATCGCTGGGGTGATGCCGACCAGGCGCGGGTCGACGGCGGCCGTGTCGCACAGCCACTGGCCGAACACCGCCGAGTATTTCGGCCCGGCGTCTTGCTTCGGCGCGGCAGGCGCGTTGATCGGCTCCAGCTTGGTGATCGCGTGGTAGCCGATCGGGTCGGCCTCGGCCGGGGCGAAGCCCTTGCCCTTCTTGGTGATCACATGCAGGAACTGCGGGCCTTCCAGGTCGCGCATGTTGCGCAGCGTGGCCAGCAGGGTGGGCAGGTCATGGCCGTCGATGGGGCCGATGTAGTTCCAGCCCAGCTCCTCGAACAGCGTCCCGGAGACCAGCATGCCCTTGGCGTGTTCTTCAGTCTTGCGTGCGATTTCCCAGGCGCCCGGCAGCTTGGACAGGACCTTCTTGCTGCCCTCGCGCATGTTGGCGTAGGTGCGGCTGGAGAGGATCTTGGCCAGGTAGTTGGACAGGCCGCCGACATTCTTGGAGATCGACATGTCGTTGTCGTTGAGCACCACGAGCATGTTGGCCTTGACGTCGGAGGCGTGGTTCAGTGCCTCGAAGGCCATGCCGGCGGTCAGCGCACCGTCGCCGATCACCGCCACGCTTTTGCGCTTGCTGCCGGTCATGCGCGCGGCGATGGCCATGCCCAGGGCGGCGCTGATGCTGGTGCTGGAGTGGCCGACGCCGAAGGTGTCGTACTCGCTCTCGCTGCGCCGCGGGAAGGCGGCCAGGCCGTCCTTCTGGCGCAGGCTGGCCATGCGCTCGCGGCGGCCGGTGAGGATCTTGTGCGGGTAGGCCTGATGGCCGACGTCCCACACCAGGCGATCGTCCGGGGTATCGAAGACGTAGTGCAAGGCAATCGTCAGCTCGATCACACCGAGGCCGGCACCGAAATGCCCGCCGCTCTGCCCCACGCTGTACAGCAGGTACTGGCGCAGTTCGTCGGCGAGGGTTTCCAGCTCGGTTTCCGCCAGGCGGCGCAGACCGATCGGCGTGTCGGCCTGGTCCAGCAGCGGCGTGACTGGGCGTTCGCGGGGTATCTCGTGGAACGTCGTGGGCATCAGGCGAATCGTTATAGGTATAAAAGATGCGGGAGTTTACCCTATTTTCTGCCCGGTATTTATCCACCCCTGGCTTCGCCGATGGGGGCGGCGGCACGTGTGCGGCGGCGGGTAACCCTACCGCACTTAGGCGCTGTAGCTGGCCCGCGACAATATGTAGCGCCGGCCAGCGTACCCCGGCTCACTGCTTTCCATCGGCGGTTTCAGTCAGCGTGCCACTTGCTTTGTAGCAAGTGGCCATTACACCGTTGTATTGGGCTGTGCACGCTATTACGCTCAGCAGCATGCCAGTAGCCTGGCAAAAGGAATTGCAGAGCTAGGTGCCGAATATCCCTTCCTATTGTGACGCCCTGATTAACAAGTCTCGCACCAGCTCTGCGGAGAAGTGTGGCGCGCTCCGTGGTGTGTTTAAAGGCGCACTAGCGCCTATTTATAGTTAACCCTCCAAAGGGAGTTATTGGTGAACCTGAAACAAGCGCTAGAAAAAATCCTATCTGAATACGTAGCAGAGAAGGAGTCCAACTCATTTGCAGGAAATCCTCTAGCCGAATTTATACGCACGGGACTCCCGAAAATTATAAATAGCTATCTCGGTTCCTATGATCGATTTTTAGTAAAAGGTAGTGCAGGGAAAGGTGTGTGGACCAGTGTTCCGTGGGTAGCAATTCTTGATAAAACAGTAACAGATACTCCACAAAAGGGATTCTATTTGGTTTATCTATTTTGTGAGGATGGCAGTGGCTTGTATCTCTCGCTAAATCAGGGAGTGACTGATATTAAGCGGCAGTACGGAAGCTCAGTAAAAAATGCTTTAAAAGTTAAAGCGGTTAATTATGTGGCTAAGGTTCCGTATGAGTCGCCTGCCCTAGTGATCGGCCCAATAGATCTGAAGTCTGTTCGTAAAATGAGTCTTGGTGAGTTGTATGAGAGTGGTGCTATCTACTCTAGGTATTATCAGGTTGGCGCATTGCCAAGTAACTCGGAGTTGGAGGCTCAGCTTAATGAATTTATTGATCTGTATCTGGCGCTTGTCATAAATCAAAGCTCGCAGCAATCCTCTGTGATAGCTGAGGATGATGAGGAGTACTTGAGTATTGAGGAATGTACTGAGCTCCGCGAGCATAAGCGTATTGAGAGAAATCAAAAGCTCGCAAAGAAAGTAAAGGAATTACAAGGCTATGTGTGCAGGTCTTGCGGATTTGATTTTGAGAAGAAATATGGTGCGCTTGGCAAGGGTTTTATTGAAGCTCATCACCTGACACCAGTAAGCACCCTGAAAGGTAGAAAAATAGGTTTGGATCCTAGAAAAGACTTCACAGTTCTCTGCTCGAACTGTCATCGGATGATCCACAAAACAGAGTTTGTAGGTCGAGTAGAGGAGTTTAAGGCAGTGTATGTGGTGGCTTAACCATGTGCGTAAGTCGCTCGTTTCACTCTCGAGCTAGAGTGCGTCGCTTAGTCAGGTCTCAGTCGTTATAGGAAAACTTAATGCCGTATCGACGTCGCCCTTCCCCTAACGTGGGGAAGGGTTGTCTATGTGGACGCTAAAACTTACCACGTATCGACAAACGGCCGTTTCTTGCCTTCCCGCGCGGGTGCCTTGGGCACCGCATTCAGGCCGCGCAGCAGCCAGGCACGGGTTTCCAGCGGGTCGATCACCGCGTCGATCTCCAGGTAGCTGGCCATGTTCAGCCCTTTGCCGTTTTCGTAGGCCTTGGCCACCAGCTTGGCGAACAGCGCCTGCTTGGCCGCCTCATCCGGCTGGGCTTCCAGCTCCTTGGCGAAGCCCAGGCGCACCGCGCCCTCCAGGCCCATGGCGCCGAACTCGCCGCTGGGCCAGGCGATGGTGAACAGCGGCGAGTGAAAGCTGCCGGCGGCCATGGCCTGGGCGCCGAGGCCGTAGCCCTTGCGCAGCACCACGGTGAAGAACGGCACGCTGAGGCTGGCGGCGGCGACGAACATGCGTGAGACGTGGCGCACCGTGCCCTGCTTCTCCGCCTCCGGACCGACCATGAAGCCGGGGGTGTCGCACAGCGAGAGCATTGGGATATCGAAGGCGTCGCACAGTTGCATGAAGCGTGCGGCCTTGTCGCCGGATACTGCGTCGATAGCGCCGCCCAGGTGGCCTGGGTTGTTGGCGATCAGGCCGAACGGCTTGCCTTCGATGCGGATGAAGGCGGTGATCAGCCCCGGTGCGAACTGGCGACGCAGTTCCAGCACGCTGCCGTTGTCGGCCAGGGTTTCGATGACCTGGCGGATGTCGTAGACGCGCAGGCGGTTTTCCGGGATCAGGTGGCGCAGCTCACGCTGGTCGGCGCATTGCCAGTCGCTCAGCGGGCCCTGGAAGTAGGACAGGTATTGCTTGGCCACGGCCACGGCTTCGGTCTCATCCTCGACCAGTACGTCAATCACCCCGTTGGGGCCTTGCACCGATACCGGACCGACCTGCTCGGGCGTGAAGCTGCCCAGGCCGCCACCTTCGATCATCGCCGGGCCGGCCATGCCGAGGGTGGCGTCCTTGGCGGCGATGATCACGTCGCAGCAGCCCAGCAGCGCGGCGTTGCCGGCGAAGCAGCGGCCCGAGACAATCCCTATTGTAGGGACCAGGCCGGACAGCCTGGCCAGGCCGACGAAGGTGTGGCAATCGAGCCCGGCCACGCCGACGAAGTCGGTATCGCCCGGGCGACCGCCGCCGCCCTCGGCGAACAGCACCAGCGGCAGGCGCCACTGTTCGGCCAGGCCGAGCATGCGGTCGGTCTTCTTGTGGTTGATCACGCCCTGCGTGCCGGCGAATACCGTGTAGTCGTAGGCGATGGTCATGCAACGCGCCTGCTCCTTGCCGAACTGCCCGGCGTTGACCGTGCCGATGCCGGCCACCAGGCCGTCGGCCGGGCTCAACTCCAGCAGTTCTTCCGGCGAGCGGCGACGACGCTGGGCGGCCAGGGCCATGGCGCCGTATTCGATGAAGCTGCCTTCGTCGAGCAGGTCGGCGAGGTTCTCGCGGGTGGTGCGCTGGCCGGTCTTGCGGCGCTTGGCCACGGCCTGCGGGCGGCGCGCATCGGTCAGGCGGTCATGGCGTTCCAGTACTTCGGCGAGGTCGGCGCGGATGTGCGCCAGGTCCAGGCTCTGTTCGTCCTGGCCATCTGCGGCGCTGACCTCGGCGGGCTCGATGAACAGCAACGCCTGGCCTTCGCCCAGGGCGTCGCCCGGCTGTACGGCGATGGCGCGGACGATGCCGCTCTGCGTGGCCTTGACCACGAACTCCATCTTCATCGCTTCCAATACGGCGACATCCTGGCCAGCGGCGACACTGTCGCCCTCGGCCACCTCGAGGCACACCACCACGCCGGTGCTCGGCGTGTTCAGCGCCAGGGTGCCGGCCGGGGCATCGACCTGCTGGCGCTGGGCGCTGGTGCTGGCCGCGGTGTTGTTGAAGTAGTGGTGAGGATGCGCCTGCTGCTGGGGCGCGAGCAGGTCGGTCAGGTGGGTTTCGACGAAACGGGTGCTGACCTGGTTGCTCTGCACCTCATTGCGGCGCAGCAGGTTCTGCAGCAGGTGCAGGTTGTTGGCCACTCCTTCCAGGCGGAATTCACAGGCGGCGCGATAGACCCGGCGCAGGGCGGCTGGGTAGTCGCTGCCATGGGCGATCAGCTTGGCCAGCAGCGAGTCGTAGCTGGGGCTGACCGGGTAGCCGGCGTAGCCGTAGCCATCGACGCGCAGGCCGGGGCCACTCGGCGGCTCGTAGGCGCTCAGGGTGCCAACCGCCGGGCGGGTGCTGCCGTCGGCGAGCTGGGTTTCCAGGTTGATGCGCAGTTGCACGGCATAGCCATCGAGAGCAGGTGCCTGGCTCAGGCCCAGCTCGGCCAGGGACGCCCCGGCGATCAGGCGCAGTTGCGTTTGCAGCAGATCGACCCCGGTGACCTGCTCGGTGACGGTGTGTTCCACCTGCACCCGCGGGTTGGCTTCCATGAAATAGAAGCGCCCGGCCTGGCCCTCGTCGAGGAGGAATTCGAAGGTGCCGATGCCCTGGTAGTTCACCTCGCCGGCCAGTTTCAGCGCGCAGGCGATGATCGCCTCACGCACGTCGGCAGCCAGGCCGGGGCTGGGAGCGATCTCGATGAGTTTCTGGTTGCGCCGTTGCAGGCTGCAGTCACGCTCCCACAGGTGGCTGACCGCGCCACTGCCGTCGCCCAGCACCTGCACTTCGATGTGCCGTGCCTGGCTGACCAGTTGCTCGACATACAGCGCGCCGTTGCCGAACGCCGCCTGCGCTTCGGACTGGCAGCGGGCGTAGGCTTCGGCCAGTTCGGCCTCGCTGAACACCGCGCGCATGCCGCGTCCGCCGCCGCCGGCCAGGGCCTTGAGCATCACTGCTCCCCCGGCACCGAGGCTGTTCAGAAAGTCGCGGGCCTGCTCCAGCGTCACCGCCTGGTTGAGGCCGGCGACCAACGGCACTTCGCAGCGTTCGGCCAATGCGCGGGCGGCGGCCTTGTCGCCAAACAGCTCGAGCACCTCGGGTGCCGGGCCGACGAAGCGGATGCCGGCCGTGGCGCAGCGACGGGCGAACTCGGCGTTCTCGGCGAGAAAGCCGTAGCCAGGGTGGATCGCGTCGCAACCCTGTGCGACGGCAATCGCGATCAGCTGGTCCATGTCCAGGTAGGCCGGCACGCCACGGCCTTTGAGCGGTATGGCGAGGTCGGCCTTGCGTGTGTGCAGGCTGGCGGCGTCGTCCTCGGCGAAGACGGCGACCGAACGGATATCCAGGTCGGCACAGGCACGGGCGATACGGATGGCGATTTCGCCACGGTTGGCGATCAGCAGGGCTTGGAACATGGTGTCACTCACTCGTGGTAGGCAGCGGCGGCAGTTCGCGCTGCAGACGGATCAGGATGGCGGCCAGGTGGTGGTAGGCGGCGCCCCAGGCGAGCAGGGCGTCTTTCGCCACGCTGGTGCCGAGCACGCTGTGCAGGGCGTCTTGCAGGGCCTTGCCGAGCATGTCGAAGTGCACGTCCTGCAGGTCGATGCGCTGGTGCACGCGGGCGATCTTCGGCGCATGGCGCAGGAAGGGCTCGAGGTTGTCGAGGCTCGCGGCGTAGCTGGCCACGATGGCGGCCAGCGGCGGGAAATTCGCCTGGCGCAACAGCTCGTGGGCCGCGGGATGCTCGGCCGCCAGGTTGGCGTAAACCTGCTGGTTGATGGCCGCGGTCTGTGCCTTGAGTGCTGGGGCCGTCTGTTTGACCAGGCTCAGAGTCTGGGCGTCCAGAGCAGCGTTCATACGCGTTCCAGCTCCTGCTCGAGTTCGTTCTTCTTGACCTTGCCGGTGGCGGTCATGGGCAGGGATTCGACCACGCGGATCTCCGGTACCTTGTAGCTGGCCATGGCCTCTTTGCACCAGGCGAGCAGGCTGTCGGCGCTTTCGCCGCTGCCCGGCTTGAGCACGACGAAGGCCACCGGGCGCTGACCGCTGGTGGCATCAGTGCGGCCGATCACGGCGCTGGCGAGCAGGGCGGGGTGTTGACCGAGCATGGCTTCCAGCTCGCTGGGGAATACGCTCATGCCGTTGACCTTGAGCATTTCCTTGCGCCGGCCGAGGTAGCGGATGAAGCCCTGCTCGGTGATCTGGCCGAGGTCGCCGGTGTGCAGCCAGCCGTCCTTGAGAACGGCGGCGGATTCCTCCGGACGTTGCCAGTAACCGTGCAGCAGCGATGGCGTGCGCACGCACAACTCGCCTTCGCTGCCCAGCGGCAGCAGCTCGCCGGTGTTGAAGTCGCAGACCTTGAACTCGGTGCCCGGTACCGGCAGGCCGACGAAGGTCGGTGCGCTGGTGAGGTCGAAGTCATCCTCCTGCATGCCATAGGTGAAGGTGTCGCAGGTGTGGGTTTCGGTCATGCCGAAGCTGAATTCGAACAGGGTGCAGCCGGTGAGCTCGCGCCAGCGTGCGCGGTAGTCGCGGGTCAGCTTCTTGATGAAGGAAATGCTGCCGGTGCGGCGCAGCGAGCGCAGGTCGTAGTCGGCGACTTGCGGGTGGTCGAGCACCTCGGCGGCACTGTCGACCAGCAGGCCACAGTGGGTGACCCGGTAATGCTGCACGGCGCTCATGAATGCCGTGGCATCCCAGCGCGCCAGCAGCACCAGGCGGCCGCCACTGAAGATCGGGAACAGCAGGCCGGCGTTTTCCCCGGCGATCCAGAACTCCGGCAGGAAGTTGAGCATCACACTGTCGCGCTGCAGGTCGAGCGCCACGGGCAGGAAGCTGGCGCAGGTGTAGAGCATGTCGCCATGGGTGTGCACGCAGCCTTTGGGCAGGCCGGTGGTGCCGCCGGTGTAGTTCAGCGCGGCGATGTCGTCGAGTCGCGGATGGTACTGCGGCGTGGGCGCCTGGCAGGCGTCCAGCGCCGGGTAGAAGTCGATGAAGTCCTCGCCGCTGACTTTCGGCGCCAGCAACAGGTCCGGCACCGGGATGCTCGGGGTGGTCGGGCGCAGCTCGGACAGGCTGGTGGCGAGTACCTGGGTCAGTTGGCACTCCTCGCGCACCGCGCGCACCACCGGCAGCAGCTGGTCGAAGCAGAAGACCACCTGTGCGCCGCTGTCCTTGAGCTGGTAGCTCAGCTCCAGGGCCTTGGACAGCGGGCTGACCGGGGCATACACGGCGCCGATCTTGAGGATCGCGTAGAAGGCGATATGCAACTGCGGGCAGTTGGGCATGAACAGTGCAATGCGGTCGCCAGGGGCTACGCCAAGCTCAGTGAACAGGGCTGCGCAGCGGTCGGAGAGGCGGTCCAGTTCGGCATAGCTGAGGCTGTGGCCGTAGAAGTCCAGGGCAGGGGCCTCCGGTTGCAGGCGTGCCCAGCTCCGCAGGTATTCGCTGAGGGGCTGTTGACCGTGCGGGTAGTGCGCGTCGCGTGGCACGCCGACAGGCCAGGCAGCGGCCTGTAGCGCGGCCAACTGGTCAAGGTAGGTGGCTTGGTTCATGAGCGAGACCCTGTTGTTCTTGTCTGGCGCCATCTTAGGCAGCCGCGAACGGGGCGTAGAACTGATGCTTATTCATCGCTATCCATGAATTGTATGCATGGTTCCTGTAGCGGGCGTGCCTGCTAGGCTGTGGGCATTCTCGCTAAAGGTGCATAACCATGAATCAACAGCATGAATGGTCGGCGCTGGGGCGTATCGACCTGAACCTGTTCCGCGTGTTCGATGTGATCTACCGCGAGCGCAACCTCACGCGGGCCGCCGTAATCCTCAGCCTCAGCCAGTCTGCGGTGAGCCATGCGCTGGGCCGCCTGCGTGAGCAACTGGATGATCCGTTGTTCGTGCGTGAGGGCCGTGGCGTGGCGCCGACGCCGTTGGCGCGCCAGTTGGCGCCCGGTATCGAGGATGCCCTGAGCGGCTTGCTGCGCAGTGTCAGCCGGGGCCAGCATTTCGATCCGTTGCGTGATCGACGCAGCTTCGCCCTGAACATGCCGGAACAGATGGAACCGGTGGTGCTGCCCATGCTGATCGCGCACCTGCATCAAGTTGCGCCGCAACTGGAGGTGCGCAGCAGCAGCGTGCATTGGGCTGAGCTGAAACGCGAGCTGCTGGCGGGGCGTATCGACCTGGCCATCGAGATCGCCCGCCCGACCGATGCCGAATTGCGCCAGCAGATGCTGCGCCAGGACCCGCTCTGCGTGGTGGCCGGCCCGGCCTTCACGGGAGAACTGACGGTGCAGCGCTACCTGGCCGCCGAACACGTCGCGGTGACGTCGCGCCGACGTGGCATCTGCGTGGAGGACCTGGCCCTGGGGCACCTGGGCCTGGTGCGCGATGTGCGCCAGCGCTGCCAGCACTACCTGTCGGCGGCACTGCTGGTGGCGCAGAGCGAGCGGTTGCTGACCATGACCCGGCAGTACGCCGAGCTGGTCAACGTCGGCCTACCCAACCGGTTGCTGGAGCTGCCGCTGGAACTGCCGCCGGTGACCCTCAACCTGTACTGGTCGCGCGAAGCCGAGAGCGAGGCGGGCAATCGGTGGTTGCGTGGCCAGTTAATACAGTTGGCTGCGACGCGTCGGGACGGGCAGGCTTTCCAGCACTAGGGTCTGTTGACGTTTCGGCATGGATGGCCGGACCGAGGCTACTGCGGGCATTCGACTTTTTCGTGTCATGACGTACCGGTTGGTGGGCTAAAGCCCACCCTACAAAGCCTGAGCCTACGCGTAGGGTGGGCTTTAGCCCACCGTTGCGATGCCTCGACCTCTCTTACGGTGGCCAGATCTCGGATTAGCGCGCGGGCGTGGCCGTCAGATGTCGGGCGATGGCGCCACGCAGCGGGGTCATGCCTTGTGCCAGGCGTAGACCGGCACTGCGCAGCAGGCGGGCTGGCGGGCGGTCGTCGGTGTACAAGCCGACCAGCAGGCGGGTGGCCTGGTACAACGGCCAACTGGCCAGGCTCTGGGCACGGGCATAGCGCCTTAGCAGGTCGGGTGCGCCGATATCTCGCTCTGCACAGTGGGCTTCCAGCACCGCAGCAGCCAGGCGCTGCTGGCTTTGCAAACCGAGGTTGAAGCCATGGGCGGTGACCGGGTGCATGCCGATGGCCGCGTCGCCGATCAGCGCGCTACGGGCTGCGCACAGGCGCTCGGCGCGCACGCCAATCAGCGGATAGGCGTGACGGCTGCTGATCAGTTGCATCGCCCCCAGGCGCTGGTCGAAGCGGCGCTCCATCTCGCGGGCGAAGGCGTCTTCGTCGAGTGCCTGCAGGGCGTCGATCTCGCGCGGCGGCAGGGTCAGTACCGCCGAGCAGCAGTTGTCGTTGAGGGGCAGCAGGGCCAGGGTCTGGCCGTGGCCGAACCATTCCCAGGCGGTTTGCCGGTGCGAGCGTTCATGGCGCATGCGACAGACCAGCATGCTCTTGCCGAAGTCCTGCATGCGCGCACCGATACCCAGGCGTCGGCGGGTTTCCGAGAAACGGCTGTCGGCTGCCACCAGCAGGCGGGTACGCAGTTCGCGGCCATCCTTCAGGCGCAGGCTGGCGCCGCTGCTGTCGGTGTGCAGGTCGTCGATCTGGGCCTCGTCGAGCCACTGCACATCGTCGCATTCGGCCACGGCCTGATAGGCGGCGCGGCGGATCGCCTGGTTCGCCACCAGATAGCCAAGGCGCTGCTGGCCGACCTGTTCGGCCTGGAAACGCAGGGCGAACAGCGACGGGCCGTTGAGGACTTGCGCATCGCGCAGCGGAGCCATGTCGTCCGCTGCGAAGCGCTGCCACAGCCCGAGGTGCTGGAGGATGTGCTGAGAGGCATGGGTCAGGGCGATCTCACGGCCATCGAATGCCGGTTCGGCCAGCTCCGCACGTGCCTGGCGTTCGATCAGCGCGATGGACAGTCCGTGCCCGGACAGCGAACGGGCCAGGCACAGACCCGCCGGGCCCGCGCCGACGATGGCGATATCCACATTCATGCAATGGCACTCCTGCCTTGGACGATGGCCGGAGTCTAGGGTGTAGGCAGGCGTGGGTTATTGCCCGAGATCATGTTGCGTGGCGGTACCAGGCACTTGCAGTTCAAGCCGTAGGGTGCGCCATGCGCACCGGGGGCTTTTGAGGCTTGATGGGCTGCAGGCTCAGTTGCGCCGTTCGACGATATACCGCGCCAGCTCGCGCAGCGGCTCGGCGCTGGTGCCAAACGGGGTGAGTGCCTGGAGCGCCTGGTCGAGCAGTTCCAGGGCATAGGCCTTGGCAGCATCGAGGCCGAGCAGGGCCGGGTAGGTGGGTTTGTCGTGGGCCTGGTCCTTGCCCTGGGTCTTGCCCAGCGTGGCGGTGTCGCTTTCCACGTCGAGGATGTCGTCCTGCACCTGGAATGCCAGGCCGATGGCCTGTGCATAGTGCTGCAGCGCTTGCAGCGAGGCCTCATCGGCCTTGCCGCTGGCCAGGGCGCCGAGGCGCACGCTGGCTTCGATCAGGGCGCCGGTCTTGTGCCGGTGCATGACTTCCAGGGCCGGTTTGTCGAGCGGATGGCCGACCGACTCCAGGTCGATGGCCTGGCCACCGACCATGCCTGCGGGGCCGGCAGCACGTGCCAGGCTCATGACCATGGACAGGCGCAGGTCGGCCTGGGGCGGGTTGTGGCGGTTACCGGCGAGCACGTCGAAGGCCAGGCTTTGCAAGCCGTCGCCGGCGAGGATCGCGCAGGCTTCGTCGAAGGCCTTGTGGGTGGTCGGCTGGCCGCGACGCAGGTCGTCGTCGTCCATGGCGGGCAGGTCGTCGTGCACCAGCGAGTAGGCGTGGATCAGCTCAACTGCGCAGGCTGCGCCGTCGGCGTGGTCCAGGTCGCCGTCCAGTGCTTCGCAGGCGGCGTAGACCAGCAGCGGGCGAACCCGTTTGCCGCCGTTGACCACGCTGTAGCGCATGGCCTGGTAAATGCGGGCGAGTTCACTGCGCGGGGCTTCGAAGAGGGTTTCCAGGGTGGCGTCGACACGTGCCTGGCAACGTTGCTGGTAGGCCGCAATCATGCCTGTTGGTCCGCGTCGAAGGGGGCTTCCTCCAGTTCGCCGTCGCGTTCCAGGAGAATCTGCACTTTCTGCTCGGCCTGGGCCAGGGAGGCCTGGCAGTCACGGGTCAGGCGAATGCCCTGCTCGAAGGCAGTCAGCGAGTCTTCCAGCGACAGTTCGCCGCCTTCCAGGCGCTCGACCAGTTGCTGCAGGTCGGCGAGGGATTGTTCGAAGTCGATGGCGGCTTTCTTGCGGGCCATGGCAATGATCTCGTGAGGCGCGGCACTCAGTGCCGCGAGGGACGGGGATGGCTTAGAAGCGCAGCACTTCGTTGTTGCTGCGAACCGGCTCGAGCAGGGGCGGCTGTGGCGCCTGGGGCTTGGGCGGTCGGACGGGCGCGGGAGCCGGCTTTGGCGCTTCGGCGATGGGCTGGTTGCGCAGAGGCTCAATGGCCGTGGCCAGTTGCTCGACCAGTTGCCGCAGCAGCACGCTCTGCGCGCGTACCTGTTCGGCCGGGCTGCCGGTATGGGCCTGTTCCAGGCGCAGCAGGCGGCTGTCACGCAGCTTGCCGCTACGGTCGAGCAGGCGCCACTGGGCTTCCAGTACGGCGGGGTGATTGGGGCCGGAATCCAGGCGGCTGATGGTCAGCAGCACTTGAACATCGGGGGTGAAGCCGGCATTGGCTGGTGCCAATACCAGGCGTTGGCTGTCCAGGCGCGAGGCCAGTTGGCGCAACAGGACCTGGTCGATGTCCGACGCCAGGCTGCCGGCCCAGCGGGCATCGTCAGCGGGCACCAGGCTGCCGTCGGCCTGGCGCTGGAGGAAGGCTTCACGTTGCAGGTAATCGGCAATGGAGACGGGGCCGAGCAATACGGCCAGGCCTTGACTCTGCTTCGGTACGCTCGGGCTGCCGCCGTCGAGCTGGTACAGCGGAATCGCTTTGTGCGCCGTACAGCCAGCCAGACCCAGCAGGCCGGTCAGCAGCAGAGCAACGGGGAGGCGCAACACACTCATTTTTTCACCCTTGTGGTCCCGGCAAACGGCCGGTATTGATACACGGCGCGGGCGTCGAGCCCGCGGCCGCCTATCATCCGTCAAAGCGCCCTCGGACTCCAGTCCGAAGCGCCCTACGGGGCTCGAGGTGCGGTTTTCGCAATGCTGATGGGTCTCGAGTCATACAGGATCGGCGCGCACAGCCTGGCAGCCTTGCGCGCCCACAGATGCCTGTCAGCTCGGGGTTTCCACCAGCAGTGCATCGACGCGCTGGAAGCCACGTGGCAGCTTGTTGCCGCGCCGGCCGCGTTCGCCCTTGTAGTGTTCCAGGTCATCCGGCTTGAGCGACAGCGTGCGTTTGCCCGCTTGCAGCACCAGGGTGGCGCCGGTCGGTAGCACGGCCAGGTCGGTGAGGTATTCCTCGCGGCTGGCGACACGGTCACCGGGGATGCCGATGATCTTGTTGCCCTTGCCTTTGCCCAGTTGTGGCAGGTCGGCGACCTTGAACAGCAGCAGACGGCCCTCGGTGGTCACCGCGGCCAGCCAGTCTTCCTCGCGATTGGCCAACGGTTTGGGCGGCACCACCAGGGCGCCGGCGGGCAGGCTGAGCAGGGCCTTGCCGGCCTTGTTCTTGGCCTGCAGGTCCTCGCCCTTGACCACGAAGCCGTAGCCGGCATCCGAAGCGATCACGTACAGCGCGTTGTCGTCCGGCAGCAGGACGCAGTCGAAGGTTGCGCCCGGTGGCGGTTGCAGGCGACCGGTGAGCGGTTCGCCCTGGCCACGGGCGGACGGCAACGAATGCGCCGCCAGCGAGTAGCTGCGTCCGGTGGAGTCGATGAACACCGCGTACTGGTTCGAGCGGCCCGGCGCGGCGGTCTTGAAACCGTCGCCGGCCTTGTACGACAGGCCGGTGGCGTCGATGTCGTGGCCTTTGGCACAGCGCACCCAGCCTTTTTCCGAGAGCACCACGGTGACCGGCTCGGTCGGCATCAGCTCGGTTTCGGAAAGTGCCTTGGCCTCGGCGCGGGCGACGATCGGTGAGCGGCGTGCGTCGCCGTACTTCTCGGCATCGTCGAGGATTTCCTGGCGTACCAGTTTCTTCAGCTTGGCTTCGCTGCCGAGCAGGGCCAGCAGCTTGGTGCGCTCCTTGGCCAGTTCGTCCTGCTCGCCACGGATCTTCATTTCCTCGAGGCGCGCGAGCTGGCGCAGGCGGGTGTCGAGGATGTAGTCGGCCTGGATGTCGGTGAGGCCGAAGCGCTCCATCAGCACCGGCTTCGGCGAGTCCTCGGTGCGGATGATGTGGATCACTTCATCGAGGTTGAGGAACGCGGTGAGCAAACCTTCCAACAGGTGCAGGCGGCGTTCCACCTTGTCCAGGCGGAACTGCAGGCGGCGGCGCACGGTGCCGACGCGGTACTGCAGCCATTCCGTCAGCAGGGTGCGCAGATCCTTGACCTGCGGCTTGCCGTCCAGGCCGATGACGTTGGTGTTGACCCGGTAGCTGGATTCCAGCTCGGTGGTGGCGAACAGGTGCTGCATCAACTCGTCGGCATCCACACGGTTGGAGCGCGGGATGATGACGATGCGGCACGGGTGCTCATGGTCCGACTCGTCGCGCAGGTCGGCGACCATCGGCAGCTTTTTCGCCTGCATCTGCGCGGCGATCTGCTCCAGCACCTTGGCCCCGGAGACCTGATGTGGCAGGGCGGTGACCACGATGTCGCCATCCTCGACGCGGTACACGGCGCGCATACGCACCGAGCCACGGCCGGTCTCGTAGATCTTCAGCAAGTCGGCGCGCGGGGTGATGACTTCCGCTTCGGTCGGGTAGTCCGGGCCGAGGACGTGCTCGCACAGTTGCTCGACGGTGGCGTTCGGCTCGTCCAGCAGGCGTACGCAGGCGGCGGCGACTTCTCGCAGGTTGTGCGGCGGTACGTCGGTGGCCATGCCCACGGCGATGCCGGTGGTGCCGTTCAGCAAAAGGTTGGGCAGGCGCGCCGGCAGGGTCGCTGGCTCATCGAGGGTGCCGTCGAAGTTCGGCACCCAGTCGACGGTGCCCTGGCCCAGCTCGCTGAGCAGCACTTCCGAATAGCGCGACAGGCGCGCCTCGGTGTAGCGCATGGCGGCAAAGGACTTGGGGTCGTCCGGCGCACCCCAGTTGCCCTGGCCGTCGACCAGTGTGTAGCGATAGCTGAACGGCTGGGCCATCAGCACCATGGCTTCGTAGCAGGCGCTGTCGCCATGGGGGTGGAATTTACCGAGTACGTCACCGACGGTACGTGCCGATTTCTTGTGCTTGGAGTCGGCGTCCAGGCCCAGCTCGCTCATGGCGTAGATGATCCGCCGCTGCACCGGCTTGAGGCCGTCGCCGATATGCGGCAACGCGCGGTCCATGATCACGTACATGGAGTAGTTGAGATAAGCCTGCTCGGTGAAATCGGCGAGGGAACGTCGTTCCACGCCTTCCAGGCTCAAATCGAGGGAATCGCTCATGCGTGCCTCATGGTCATTTCAGAGAAGTCGATTGGCGCAGCACCAGGGTGCCGCCCTTTTGAGTGAATTCGAGTTGCTTGAGGGCGCTCATGCCGAGCAGTACCTGGTCGCCGTCCATGCCGGGGGCGATCAGCGCGGCCACGTCGCGCAAGTGGATATCGCCGAGCTGCACGCTGCTCAGGCGCGTACGAAAACCGGCGGACAGGCCATTGGCCGTGCTCAGGGTAACGGGAGAGCCGGGCTTGAGGTTAAGCCGTTTGGCCAGCTCGGCAGGAATCGCCACGGCGCTGGCGCCGGTGTCCAGCAGGAAGGTCACGGTCTCGCCGTTGATTTGCCCGTCGAGCAGGTAATGGCCACCGCGGCCGCTGGCCAGGCGCACTTCGATGTAGTCGCCGCCATGCACGGACTGTGGCTGCTGGTTGGGGTTGTTCTGCCGATCTTCCCACTTGCCGAAGAAATGCGTGGCCAGCAGCAGGCCGGCGCCCCAGGCGAGGATCAACATCACTCGCCCGGCGCGTTTGCCGGCAGGTTGCTGCTCGCTCACGGCGCGTTCCAGCCGCCCTTGGGCGCGGCGAAGTGCCAGACGATCGGACGGTTTTCACCGTCGCCTCGGGCTTTTCCACCGTTATCCAGGCCAATCCACGCCGCCTTGTCGTCCAGCCAGAGCGCTTCGGCCATGCCGTAGGCGACCGGATAGCGGCGGGCGTCGGTGAGCGCCTCGGCGGCGAATGACCAGCACTTCTCCAGTTTGCCGTCAGCCAGGTTGCGGCGGCAGATGCGGTAGGCGCCACGCTCCAGGGTGAAGAGTTTTTCGTTGAAGTAACTAACATCGGCAAAATCACGCGGCAGGCTGATGCCGCGATCCGGCTGGCTCAGCGATGGCTCCTGGCCCGCCTGGGACAGCAGCACGCAACTGCCGGCGCAGCGCCAGCTGTTGTTCTTCTTGTGCAGCACCAGCAGCCCGCGCCGTTCGCGCTCGGCGGCCAGCCACAGGCGCTCGCCTGCAGGGTCGACGGCAATCCCTTCGAGCAGGGCGTTGAAGTGCAGCAGCATGCCACTGGCCCGCGCCTGGCGTATCAGGCTCGCTGGCAGGTTGAGCCAGTCGGCCGTTCCGCCGGGGGTGATCTGCAGGACCGCGGCGTGAGCTTCGCTGACCAGGTAGCGGTTGCCGGCGCTGTCGCAGGTCAGACCTTCGAAGTCCAGATCGCCGCCACGGACCAGGCCGGCAGCCCAGGTGCGCATGCGCAGGCCCCAGGGCAGGCCGCTGGGTGGCGGGGGCGGGGCCTCGAAGGTTTCTGCCTCGGCCAGCCAGGCGCCTTCCTGTTCCTGCAGACGATACAGGCGATTATCGTCGCGGTCGGAGACGGCCAGCCATTCATCGGCGCACCGGGCGAGGCCGGAGAGGTGGCCATTGCTCATACCATTCACCGGGTGCTCGGCTACCAGTTTGAGTTCGACCAGTGGCGTTTCGGCGGCCTGCAGGGCGGTGCTCAGCAGCAGTCCCAGCAGCGTGGTGGCCAGGGGAGCAGACCCTAACCTCATGCCAGAACCTCGGCCAGGTTGCCTTTGGATTCCAGCCAGCTCTTGCGGTCGCCGGCGCGTTTCTTCGCCAGCAGCATGTCCATCATCTCGCGCGTGCCCTCGAAGTCTTCCAGGGTCAGTTGCACCAGGCGCCGGGTGTTGGGGTCCATGGTGGTTTCGCGCAGTTGTGGCGGGTTCATTTCACCCAGGCCCTTGAAGCGGGTGACCTGTGGCTTGCCGCGGCGTTTTTCCGCGACCAGACGATCAAGAATGCCGTCGCGTTCGGCGTCGTCCAGGGCATAGAAGATGTCCTTGCCCAGGTCGATACGGTACAGCGGCGGCATGGCGACATAGACGTGGCCGGCGTCCACCAGTGGGCGGAAGTGGCGCACGAACAGGGCGCAGAGCAGGGTGGCGATGTGCAGGCCGTCGGAGTCGGCGTCGGCGAGGATGCAGATCTTGCCGTAGCGCAACTGGGTCAGGTCGTTGGAGCCGGGATCGATGCCGATGGCTACGGCGATATCGTGGACTTCCTGGCTGGCGAGCACTTCGCCACCGTCGACTTCCCAGGTGTTCAGGATCTTGCCGCGCAACGGCATGATCGCCTGGAACTCCTTGTCGCGCGCCTGCTTGGCCGAGCCGCCGGCGGAGTTACCTTCGACCAGGAACAGTTCCGAACGCATCGGGTCCTGGCCGGCGCAGTCAGCCAGCTTGCCGGGCAGTGCCGGTCCCTGGGTGATCTTCTTGCGCTCGACCTTCTTGCCGGCCTTGAGGCGGCGGCCGGCGTTGCTGATCGCCAACTCGGCCAGGGCCAGGCCGGTTTCCGGGTGGGCGTTGAGCCACAGGCTGAAGGCATCCTTGACCACGCCGGCGACAAAGGCTGCCGCCTCGCGCGATGACAGACGCTCCTTGGTCTGCCCGGAGAATTGCGGCTCCTGCATCTTCATCGAGAGGACGAAGGCGATGCGTTCCCAGACGTCCTCCGGTGCCAGCTTGACCCCGCGCGGCAACAGGTTGCGGAATTCGCAGAACTCGCGCATGGCATCCAGCAGGCCCTGGCGCAGTCCATTTACATGGGTGCCGCCCTGCGCGGTGGGGATCAGGTTGACGTAGCTTTCCTGCACGCTCTCGCCGCCTTCGGGCAGCCACAGCAGAGCCCAGTCCACCGCTTCCTTGTTGCCGGCCAGGCTGCCGACGAAGGGTTCTTCGGGCAGGCGCAGGTATTCGCTGACCGAGTCGGCCAGGTAGGAGCGCAGGCCGTCCTCGTAGTGCCATTGCACGGTCTCGCCGCTGGCCTTGTCGGTGAAGGTCACCTCCAGGCCGGGGCACAGCACGGCCTTGGCCTTGAGCACGTGCTTGAGGCGGCTGACCGAGAATTTGTACGAGTCGAAGTACTTGGCGTCCGGCCAGAAGTGCACGCTGGTGCCGGTGTTGCGCTTGCCGACTGTGCCCACCACGGCCAGGTCGGTGGCTTTGAAGCCGTCGGCGAAGCTCATCTGGTATTCGTTGCCATCACGCTTGACCGTGACCACCACGCGGGTCGACAGGGCGTTGACCACGCTGATGCCCACACCGTGCAGGCCGCCGGAGAATTGGTAGTTCTTGTTGGAGAACTTGCCGCCCGCGTGCAGCTTGGTGAGGATCAGCTCGACACCGGGCACGCCCTCTTCGGGGTGGATGTCCACCGGCATGCCACGGCCGTCGTCGAGCACTTCCAGCGAGTTGTCTTCATGCAGGATCACCTGCACCGACTTGGCGTGCCCGGCGAGGGCTTCGTCGACGCTGTTGTCGATGACTTCCTGGGCCAGGTGGTTGGGCCGCGAGGTGTCGGTGTACATGCCCGGGCGCTTGCGCACCGGGTCGAGGCCGGAGAGGACTTCGATGGCATCGGCGTTGTAGGTGTTCTGCTGGGCCATGGGGTCTCTTGCTAAGTCAGTTGGTCAGGACGCGGGCAGGCAGGCGCGAAGGCGTGCAGCGCGGACTCAAAGGGTAGAAAAGTCGAAATCTTGCCAGATTGCCGGGGCAAAGCCAGCCAGGGACAGTATTTCCGGGAGGCGCTCGGCAAAACCCTGGTAGCTGTGGTCGCCACCTTCACGGATATCCAGCGTGCAGCCTGCGTAGTAAGCCTGTGCGTGGCGGTAGTCGAGGGTCTCGTCAGCCGTCTGCAGCCACACATGGTACCGCTGGGGATCACGCGGCGGGGCAACTTCCAGTTCGGCGAGGGCCTGCACATGATCGTGGGTGAGCTGCCAGGTTTCACCCGTGTAATGGTTGGTCTGCGGGCCGAGGTGACCGTCGAAACGCTTGTGCGGCGTAACGGCCGGGTTGATCAGCAGGGCATCGAGGCCATGCTGTTGTGCCAGGTAGGTGGCGTAATAGCCACCCAGGGAGCTGCCTACCAGCAGCGGCCGGCCCAGTTCGGCAATGCCGGCCTGCAACTGCTCGATGGCCTGGCGTGGATGATGATGCAGGGCCGGAACACGCAACTGTGCGCTCAGGTCCGCGTGCTGGACGGCGCGAATCAACTGGCTGGCCTTGGTGGAGGCGGGCGAGCTGTTGAGGCCGTGGATATAAAGGATGCTGGTCATGGGGTGGGGAGGCTACTAGCTCGCAGCGCCAGGCTGCAAGCTGGGGAGTGATGCGGACTGTTATCGGCGGTGTTGTAGTGGTGGCTCTGCAGCCTTGCTCCGATAAGCACGGCGGCCGGAAAGGGGGGAGCCCAGATTTCCGGCCGGCGTGGGTCTTCAACTGGTTTCGATATGTTTGCCGATGGCGTTCCCTGCTTGCTCCAACCAACCGGGCGCTGTGGCAGATGACTGGGTTGCCGAGGCGAGTTGCCCGGAAACGGTATTGAACAGGCTGGGTGGTTTGGCCTGGGCCGCCTCTGCTTCTGCGGCCTGATGGGCCTTGAAAATGGCTTGCAGCTCCGGTGTGTTGGCGGTTTGGGCGGTCAGCGGCTGCGGGGCGGGCATCGCATCGATTGCCTGCAGCGCATTGCCGGGTTCACGTGTGTAGGTCCGCAGTTTCTCGATCCCGCTCATCATGGGGTAGGCAATGCCAGTCAATGGGTCGAAGGCGCTGATCAACGGTGTGCTGGGTTGAAGCGGCTGGCCGGGCATGGGCAGCTTGCCGCGAATCACTGGCACCGCCACGGTCGGGAGTATCAGACCCAGCAGGTAGCGTGGGTCGCGGCGCTTGACCGAGAGGCCAATGCTGCTGACGGCAATCGCCAAGCCAACCACTCGGCTTGCGGTTAGCAGCGGGGTCATGCTCTTGTTCGACTCGTTGTCGAAGTGCACCAGGCGATAGCGGAAATAGTCGGTCCAGGTTTCCCGCGCCCCCATTGGGGAACTGTTCATGAACCAGGCGCGGGAGTCATGGACGTGATCATCGAACAGCCCGACGAGCAGTTCCTGCCCTGGCAGGATCGCCCCATTCTCGGTGAACAGGGCCTTGTGGCAGGCCGTGCCGTTGGTGTGGATGCTTTTGAACTGCTCGGCTTCATCTTCCTCGTTGATCAGGTACACGATCCCCGAAAAGGCATTGATCACGGCCTCAGTGATAGAGATCTCATCGCGGACGGGGCCCCATTGGCCGAGATAGTCGCGCGAAAACTCGGCGGCGGCACCTTCCAGCTGGCGTTTGTCGAGCATGGGCTCATAGGCCTTTTCGAGATTGAGTGCCTTGTAGGCCGGCAGTCCGCCGATCAACTGCAGGTCATTGTCGAAGGTGACGATCCCTTTGATCGTGGTTTTGGTATAGCCCTTGCAGTCCCCCGGGCTCACTGCACGATTGGCTTCCAGACGCGTTTGGCATGTTACGAACTCCTCGCCTTTGCGCTGGCGGGCCAGTTCGTCGTGTCTGTGTTCGTGAAGTCTTTCCTTGGCTTTCCAGATGTTCTTGGGCTCGTCATCACTGGTGATATTCCCGTAAAACCCGGTTTTCTTGACGCCGCCGTGGTAGCGCGCAATGCGCCAACCGGTAATCAACTCGGTTTCGTTACGGACGACGGCTTCGAGAGGAAGTTTCTTGCTGGTCTTGCTGGCGTGTGCTTGCCAGGCGTTGAAGCGGGTGATGATTTGTTCGGAGATGTTGAATTCGGCTTTGAACTCGTCGTTTATTTCTAGCAGGGGCTCAAGTGCTAATAGTTCGCCTGTGAGCGCGTCGGGCAGTACCTGTAAGGGAGCTCCAGCATCAAACGCCTCCTTGTACATATGGTGCAGGGTAACCTGGGATAGCAAGTCGCGTGAGCGCATGGCCTTGCCCTGATCGCCTGCTGGATAACCGCCGCCGATATCCGAGTGCATGCCGGGATAAACGTACTCGATGGTGTTGCCGCGGTAGCGGGATGGCCTGTCCATGTCGAGGCTGCCGTCGGCTTTGCGTTCGCGCCGACGGATTGAGTCCAGAGGGAAGCTGGCACGCTGCTCATGAGCCGACACCAGGTGCACGCAACGCTTGAGGAAGCGCTGGTCGTCGGGAAGGCGCGTGTCTTCGTCCGGCAGGCGCATGGTGCCACCGGCCCAGGCCATGTGCCCGGCGGCAAAGGGAACGCTGTCGGCCAGACCGACGGCGGCCACGGTGTCGAACAGCCCGAGGAATTCGATGGAGATTGGTAGGCCGGCAAACCGATAGGGAGCTGTTCCGCTGGCATCCGGCTGGCGCACCAGTTCCAGCAGCCAGTTGCAGAAGGCGCGTGCCTGGGCAGCACCCCGGGAAAAACCGTAGACATACAGGCGAATAGAGAGCAGCTCCGGCTTTTTCCCCTGGACCTTGCGCTCCAGCAACTTGCTTTCCAGCTCGTTCATCAAGGGGCGCATAGTATTTTCACGATTGCGCCGGCCGTTGCTGAAGGCTTCGGTCAGCCACCAATGGGTGCCCATCTGTTTGACAAGATCCAGTGTTTGGGGATCATCGAGTGGTAATCCCGTAAGCACTCTCTGGAGCATGTCTACAAGCCGGGTAATCCCCCAGTTGATTCTGAACTCGCCGTTGTTGGCTCCTATCAGACCAAACTGGCAGGGGGTGTATTCACCAATGTCGGGGAATACGGTGCCGACGCCGGGGCAGTAATAGCGGAAGTGACTTTCTACTGAGGGCGTTTTGGGGGGCGCGTTTTCATTGCTCTCCAGACTTTTTACAGTGTGATCGATGGATGCATGGTAGAGCCTGGCGATATTGCTGGTGCTGCGCGGCTCGCGGAGATCGGCTTCACGGTTATTGTTGGTGCCGTCGAAGAACAAGGACAGATGCAGCGACCGGTGACAGGTTTGAGGATCGGGCGCTTTGCCCTGCTGGTGGGCTTGCTGGCGCGCGCAGGCCTGGGCGCTACGCTCGTCACGTTTCCGTTTGTCGAGGTTGGCCAGGATCGCCGTATCGGTTTTCGGGAACCCTGTCTGGGTAAAAGTTGGGGCTATTTCAGTTGAGGCTGGGGTGTCACGTCCTTGTGTCATGGCGCAGGGCACTCCTTTGGCTCCTTGATAGAAAACAGTTCCTTGTAGGGGTAGTCCGGGTGGGTTGGGGTCATGCAGATTGTGTTGACCTGCACCTGGTCGCAGGGCAGGAAATGAGTTTGGATGCCGCAGCTTTTTTCGTAGTAAGGGATTTCAACGATGGCCTGGTGATAGGTGTAGCGGCTGCGGTGTTCCTCCATACGCTTACTCCATGCCTCGGAAAATATGGGTTCTGGCCAGTCGCGAGACTCATAAGGGAGAGGGTCCTTCTCCCACTTCACTACGACTTTGAGGCCTGGTCGCCACTCGCGTGGAAGCATGCCGCAGCAGGTTTGCGCTCCCCCTCCACTAAATGGGCCGACATTGGGCCCGCCCGCCCCATCAACGCTGAAGTGGTTGATGCCGGCAGAGGTGTGGTTGTAGCCCATGACGGGGGCGGGAAGCATGTAGGGTTTGCTTGGTGTGCAGCCTGTCAGGACAAGCAGGCAGGCGAGCAGGCAAGTAATTGGCACTATTCCGTGTGTCATGGCGAAGGGCACTCCTTTGGCTCCTTGATGGAAAATAATTCCTTGTAGGGGTAGTCCGGATGTTCCGGGGTTAGGCAGGTGGTATTGACCTGCACTTGGTCGCAGGGCAGGAAATGAGCTTTGATGGAGCAAACGTTCTGGTCGTAATAGGGAACGTCTACGGTTGCCTGATGATGGGTGTAGCGGCTGCGATGCTCCTCCATGCGCTTGCTCCAGGCCTCGGAGAACATCGGCTCGGGCCATTTTCCATAAGCATATGGATCCGAGTCTTTTTCCCATTTCACCAGTACCTTGAGCCCAGGCCGCCATTGGCGAGGGAGCTCACCACAGCAACTTTGTTTTCCTCCGCCCTGATGTGGTCCGATATTCGGCCCTCCAGCTCCGTTGACGCTGAAGTGGTTGATGCCGGCAGAGGTGTGGTTGTAGCCCTTGATGGGGGCTGGGAGCGTGTAGGATTTGCTCGGTGTGCAGCCTGTCAGGGTCAGCAGGAGCAGGGCGCACATGCTGTGTCTGCATGGTGCCAGACCGTTCATGCTTGAGGGGCCTGTGGCGCGACATTGGAGTTGCTAAGCAGCCATTGCCTGATATGCGCCCTGCGCTGCTCGCTGTCGTAAATCGATGCTCGATCGGCGTCGCGCTGGGCGTGGAAAAGGTGGCGGGCCAGCATCTCTCGGCTGCCCAGGCCACAGTCCTGCGGCTTGATGCCGGTACCCATGCGAAAGTCTTCCGCTTCTGTCCAGGCAATCAGTTCGGCGACTTGCTCGTTACTTAGCATAAACGCTTGTGTTGGTTGTGGCTGTGTGGAGCGGTCGAGCCAACCGGTCAGTTGCTCTGTTTTGTTGTCCCGATCTAGCCAGTACCAATTAATGACGGCTCGATGAAACCAGCGGCTTTGTTCGGGGGTAAGTGCTTCACTGATGGGGCGTAGCAAGCGGGGCTCCCAGTAGCGCAGCAGGCCACCGTCTTCTCCCTGGTTCCATTCGGCCTGGGTACATGTGCACAGATGCTGGCTCAGGTCATCGAAAGGCCAGGGGCTCAGCAGCGCGAGCACCCTGAAATCGCCATAGGTAGTTTCGATCAAGGTGTGCAGCCAGTCGTAGTGACTGCTTTCTTCATACGCCAGGCGAATCAGGCGTGGGCCTTGCAGCGCCTGCTCAGGTGTACCGTCCAGCAGGTTGGCGTATTGGGGCTGGGGAACCAGTTCGGCAAGTTCCTCCAGAGTTGAGGAGTCCAGACCTGTGGAGTTGATCAGTATGTCGAGATGGGGCAAGCGTTCAGCGCGGGCCTGCTCGCATAAGTAGAGCAGCCACGCGGTTGGCGTTGGGTACATGTTCTCATCCTTGAGTGGCGGGCCGGCTCAGCGTGGAACCAGGGCTTGTACTTTTCTCTGGGCAATCAACAGGCATTCTTCGCATACCGCCTGTTGTGGCTTGTCTGTGCAGGCGCTGAGAGGCATCTGCGATGCCTGCTTGAGAAGCTCACCCGCTCTGTCTTGTGCCGCTAGTCCAGGTTGCAAGGGTGGTTTGATGTTGATGCCACTGCCCTTGCCTGGTGCGCCACCGCTATTGATGCGGACGTGTGGCCCGATCAGTGTGATCCCGCTGGGGTCGAGTTTGATGAAGCTACCGCCTGCCTTGAGGGTCAGCTCGATACCAGCCTCGATGACGACCTTCTCGCCGGCCTTGAGATGGATTTCTCTACCGGCCTCAACCAGTTGCGCATTACCCAGCTTGGTGTGCTGGTTGGTCGCGATGGTCAGGTGGTCGTCGGCGCGCACCTCGGTTTTCCGGTCGCCGTGCGTGGTGCGGTGTTCTTCGGCTTTGAATTCGCTGTAGCTATTGGCTTCGACCGTGTCGTGACGCTCGTGGCCGACGCGGATTTTCTGGTCGTGCTCGATGTTTTCATCCCAGTCGCGCTGAGCATGCAGGTAGATCTGCTCGGCGCCCTTGCGGTCTTCGATGCGCAGCTCGTTGTAACCGCCGCCACCAGGCGAACTGAGGGTCTTGAAGACACTGCGGGTCTTGTTGGCCGGCAGGCCATAAGGCACGACGTGCTCCGCATGGTAAAGGCAGCCCGTCACCAGGGGTTGGTCTGGATCTCCCTCGAGAAAGGTCACCAACACTTCCATGCCGACTCGGGGGATGGCGATGCCGCCGTAACGATCCCCCGCCCAACTGCTGGATACCCGCAACCAGCAACTGGTCTTGTCGTTGGCCTGGCCTTCGCGGTCCCAGTGAAATTGCACCTTGATGCGACCATAGGGGTCGCAGTGGATTTCTTCACCCTTCGGGCCAGTGACCACGGCGCTTTGACTGCCGAGAACACGAGGCTTGGGATGCTCCAGTGCTGGGCGGTAAAGCACATCCCATGGGGTGGCGGTAAAGTGGTTTCGGTAGCCCTGCTGGAAGTCATCGCCGAGATTTTTGGCGCTTTTCTGTGAGCTGCCGAACTCTTCCAATACCTGCGGTTGCTTGCCCTCGTGGCGGATGTTGGTGAGCAGCCACAACTGGTTCCATTCGTCACGCGGATGCGCCTGCAAATCAAGAAAGTGACCGCTGGCAAGTTCGGCATGATCGCTAAAGCCCTCGGCCAGTTGGTAGTCGGCCTGATGCCGTTCCAGGCTGCGCTGGGCAAGGTGTTTGCCGCGGGCGCGGTCAGTGAAACGACCGGGGTAGTCGTAGTCTTCGAGGTTGGGTTGTGCTGTGACCTTTTGCTCGGCCTGCAGGAGCAGGCGCGGCTTTTCGAAGTTGTAATCGCGGCGCGTAACTCGGCTGGTGCGGGTTTGCAGACGGACGCTGAAGCGTTTGATTACCGATTTGTCGGCCACCATGCCGGAGTCTTGTTGGTAAGCGACGGGTGTCAGGCGTGGAAAGGCGGTCTGATCGTCAGCGAACACCAGCGCGTGATCACTCCGGCTGTGCTGGAAGTGATAGTGGATGCCTTCTTCCTCGCACAGGCGCTGGATGAAATGCAGGTCGCTCTCGTCGTATTGCACGCAATAGTCGCGCTCGGGATAGGCTGCGCTGAGCTGGAAACGATAATTCCCTGCCAGGATGCCATGCTCTTCGAGTACCTGGCTGATGATCTGCTGCACGGTCAGGTGCTGAAAGATTCGCTGGTTGGTGCGGTATGCAAGCCAGGCCAGTTTGGGCTGCAGACTCAGGTGATAGTGGGTCAGGCGATTACCGCACTCGCCTTGTGTGGCGCTATGGATCAAACCATGAATGCCAGCTGTATCAGGCCCTAGAGAGAGGAATGCGGTTTGGCTGAGCAGGCTGCTCAAGTCGAGATCGGGACGTTCGCTGACCAGCTCTATGTCGAAACGATAGGGCTGATTGAGCGCTTCGTGACCATTGAAGGCGAGTACCTGCAGGTCATGGGGCTGATTGTCGAATACCAGCGTAAAGCGGGGGTGGTTGCTTCCCAGCATGCCGTTGTCTCCGTCCTTGAGTCGAGGCTGGCCCACAGGGTGCACAGGTTGTCGGCGCGGATCAAGGTGGAAACGGTGGGGGCAAGACCTTCGTCACGCTTATTCGGTGCTGGCCTTGAGTGATCACGGGCAGTAATGAGTGACGGGGTTGCCCGCGCGCAAGAGTGCTCAGTAACCCTTGATGCTGTAGTCGACGACAAAGTCGATGCCGGTGACCCGCGATACGCCAGTCTCCAGGCGGCCATCGTCATGCAGGCGCAGCCAACGGTAGCCGGGGGCCGTGGTATCGACCTGAAACTCTTCGCTGCCGGGGGCGAACTGCACGCAGGTCGAGGGGGACGCGAGCAGGCGTACGTTGTTGCGCAGTTGGTCGAACTCCTGGTGCACATGGCCCCAGAGCACGGCCTTGACCTGTGGGAAACGGTTGATTACGGCAAACAACGCGTTTGGGTTGCGGATGCCAATGGGCTCCATCCACGCGCAGCCGATGGAGACTGGGTGGTGGTGGAAGCACACCAGGTGGTGGCGCTGTGGTGCTTCGCTGAGCGCATTCTCAAGCAGGGCCAGTTGCTGATCGTCGAGGTAGCCGGGGACTGCACCGGGAATCGAGGAGTCGAGCAGGGTGATTCTCCAGTTGCCGATATCCAGCACCGGCTCGAGCAGGTCGCTACCGCTACAGGCCTGGCGCATGGCCGGTACTTCGTCATGATTACCGGGGAACCAGCGCGATCGCTGGGCGACCGAGGTGGTCAGTTGGCGAAAGCGTTCATAGGACGCCAGCGAGCCATCCTGGGAGAGGTCGCCGCTGGCCAGCATCAGGTCGATATGTGGCTGCTCTTCCTGCACGCGCTCGATGACACGTTGCAGGCTGTCACAGGTATCCATGCCAAGCAGTTTGCCGTTCTCTTCGGCAAACAGATGGCTGTCGGATAGCTGAACAACCAGCACTGATGAATCGCTGGCGGGATGAGAGGGGCGCGACAAAGTGCGACTCCTGAGCGGGTTCTCAGGATTATGGTGGCTGGAACGGGATTCGGTAAACCCGCTAACCGTGAACAGGTCACATTTGCCGTGTACGGTTGTGCATCGAGTCCCGGAGAGGCATCTGAAATGGCGTGAAAGCCCTTACAGAACGCTGGCCATTTCGTGTCCGCAGGCCAGGCAATGGCTGAGCCATTCTCCGAGGAACAGATTGAGCTGGGTCTTCTCATCCGGCTGGTGCATGGCCGCATTCGGATAGGCGTAGATGCTGCGCAGGCGGCGGGCGTTCTCCGCGCTCACCACCTCGGCCATGCGTGCGTCGTGGTACACGCGCACTTCCAGGCGCGGCACCGGGAGCCAGGGCAGGCTGTGCTCCTGGCTCACTTGCACGGTGGTGGTGTAGGGACAGGTTTCCAGCACACGGATGACCAGCACGCCCAGCAGCATGTCACCCTGGCTCAGGGCTACACGTCGCTCGCCGGCAGACACACGCATATCCGGCAGCAGGCGCAGCAGGCGTGCATAGTTGGCCTCGCAAGCGGCCTGCAGTTCGATCAGATCGACCCGATAGCGCTCGCGCAGCAGATTCATGACCACAGTCCCCGCACTTCTGTTCTGTTCAGCGCCAGCCATTGCAGGGCGATGATGCTGGCCGCGTTGTTGATGCGCCCGTCGCGGATGGCCTGCAAGGCGTCTTCCAGGGGCCAGACACGGACCCGGATGTCTTCACCTTCCTCAGCCAGGCCATGTACACCACCAGCTCCCTGGCTGTCACAGCGGCCAAGAAACAGGTGTACGTGCTCATCGGAGCCACCGGGAGAGGGAAAGTAACGGGTGATCGGCCACAGTGCGCCAAGGTTGAGGTCCGCCTCTTCGACCGCTTCGCGGCGAGCGACTTCCTCGGGCTGTTCGTCCTTGTCGATCAGGCCGGCGACCAGTTCGATCAACCAGGGGTTGGCGACCTTGCCTAGCGCGCCCACGCGGAATTGTTCGATCAGGACCACGCAATCGCGCTGTGGGTCGTAAGGCAGCACGCAGACGGCGTCATGGCGCACGAACAGCTCGCGGCTCAGTTGCGGGCCCATGGCCCCGGAGAACTGGCGATGGCGCAGTTGCAGGCGGTCGAGCTTATAGAAGCCCTTGAAGCAGGTTTCGCGCGTGATGATCTCGACGTCGTCGGTGCCGGGGGTAAAGGCTTCAGGCATGCAGGTGCACTCTCGGATGAACGTTATGGGCGCCATCCTAGCGCGCTGAGTTACCGGGCGCAGCCTCCTTGGAGGATTCGCCGCAGACAGGGAAAATGGAAGTTGTCAGACTGTGGCGCGGGAACGCTCCCCAGTCCGAATAGTCGAAACTGCCAGCTTGCATCGCACGACAAGGAAACCGCATGCGTCTTCTGAAACTCATCTGCCTCGCCGCGCTTCCCCTGACCTTAGGCGCCTGTCAGGGACTGTTCAAGCCCGAAGGGTCGCAGTCGATGGCTTCCACGCATCAGCGCTGGGAACATCGTGCTCCCGGCTGTACAGGTGCCGATTGTGCGTTGGTGAATATCGACCTGCAACTGCCCAAGGATGATCCGCTGCTGGCTGCGCGCATCGAGCATGATCTGTTGGAGTTGACCCGCGAGCTGCCGGGTGACCCGGTGGCCAAGTCGCTACAGATTCACGAACGTGACTTCCTCGCTACGGCCCAGCCTGGCTGGACCAGTTATCTGCAGGCCAAGATAATCGAGCAACATGACCGGTTGGTGATAATCGAGCTGTCCAGTTACCGCTTTACCGGAGGCGCGCATGGCGTTCCGGGGCGTGCCTTCATCAATTACGATCGGCAGTTGAAAAAAGTCCTGACATTGCAGGACATGCTCGTGCCAGGCGAGGAAACGGCCTTCTGGGACGCCGCACGTCTGGCTCATCAGGCCTGGCTGGCGACGCGTGGATATGCCGATGACAGTGAGTTCCAGAAGACCTGGCCTTTTGAACGCACCGCCAATATCGGCCTGCTCTACGGCACGGTGCTGCTCAAGTATGACGTTGACCGCATCGCGCCCTATTCGCTGGGTCACCCGGAAGTGAAGATTCCCTACTCGCGCCTCAATGGCATTCTCAAGCCTTACTACTTTCCGGGGCGCGGCTAGGGTTGTTGACGTTTCGCTTTAGCCCACCAACTACACCTGCAGAGCCGCTGTCGTTCCTAGCAGCTTGCCGAGTACGAACTGCAAACCACCAGCGAGCAACAGAGCCGGCAGGGTAGCGCCGATTTCCGGGGCTAACTGAGCCAGCAGGTGATAGGCCGCGGCTCCGCAGAACCAGGCGATCAGCGTGTCCCAGCGCAGCCCGACGCGTGGCGCGCGCTCGGCGCGGCGACGACGCAGGATGAAGTGATCGACCAGCACCACGCCGAACAATGGGGCAAACACCGAGCCGATCAGCAGCAGGAAGTTCTGGTACTCGGCCAAGGGCGCGAACAGCGCGATGAGCGTGCACAGCGCGCCAATGCCCAGTGCCAGGTGCTCGACCTTCAGCGCGACCAGCGTGCCGCTGGAAACCGCTGCGGAGTGGATGTCGGCGAAGGCGTTTTCCGATTCGTCGAGCAGGATCAGCAGCAGCGGAATGCCCAGCCCCGCGCCGGCGAGTGCCAGCAACAGGGCATTCATCTCGCCGCTCGGCGCGAACGCCAGGGTATACGCAACGCCCAGGCTCATCAGCCAGACGTTGCCGCAGAAAAAGCCCACTGCCGTGCCGGCGAACACACGACCGGCGGCTTTGCCGAAACGTGAGTAGTCGGCGATCAGCGGCAGCCAGGACAGCGGCATGGCGATGGCAATGTCGAAGCCCAGGGCGAAGGGCAGCGTGCCGTCACCCGCGCGGGCCCACAACGCGCCCAGGTCAGCCTTGTCGAGCAGGTTCCAGGTCAGCCAGCTACAGGCGCCCAGCAGCAGCCAGATACCCCATTTGCGCAATACGCGGCGGACGAAGGTCAGCGGGCCGGTGACGGCCAATACTGTTGCCAGGCCACCAAAGAACAGGGTCCACAGCCAGGGGCTGGTCAGTGCGCTGCCTTCGGTGAATACCTTGCCGGCCAGCAGGCTGGCGGCATCGCGCATGACGATGATCTCGAAGGCGCCCCAGCCGACCAGTTGCAGCAGGTTGAGCAGTGCCGGCAGTACGGCGCCCTGACCACCCAGACTGAGCTTCAGGGCGGACATCGACGACAGTCCGGTATCGGTGCCGATCACAGCCACGGCACCGAGCAGCAGCACACCAACCGCAGTGCCGAGCACAATCGCGCCGATCCCGCCCGCCAGCCCCAGTCCGGGCGCCAGCAGGCTGCCAAGTTGCAGCACCATCAACCCTACGCCGAGGGAGAACCACAGGGAGAACATATCGCGCGCGCCAAACACACGCTGGGCAGTCGCAATAGCGACGCCGGGGGCATAGGTGCCGGAAGGAAGGGGCATGGAGGGGAGACTCGTCGAATGGATGATGGCCGAATGGCCTGCAGGAAGCAGAAAGACGCCTTGCCGCTGCGCAAGATCACACGCCAGCAGGCTGCTGCATGGGAGGTTCCTACAAAAAGAGGCGGCGCGCTACACCCTATCGATGACAGCCCCGGCGCGGGCTTAGCGCCCGCGCCGGTTTGCAAACGATTGCTCGATCGAGCAGCCGTGCCTCAGTTGCGCCGTCCCTCTTCGATGCTGGTCTTGCCACCCGACTGAATCGTGCTGCCCTGGCTGCTGCGGCTTGCACCACCTTGAACGGCGCCGGAGACCGAGCTGCTGCCCTGATCGCCATCCTTCTTGCTGCTCGATGCAGTAGCCGAGACGCCGGCCTGAACACCGAACTCTGACGAGGTGCTGGTTGCTGAACCCAGGTTGACCTTGCCACCGGCGCCGATACGGGTATCACCTTCCGAGCGTACCTGCGTGCCCTCAAGGTTGGTGTTACCACCGGAGGATATCTGTACCGCGCCCCCGGCGTTGATCGTCCCGCCTTGCACCTGACTGCTCTTGCCTTGGCTGATACCGCCCGCCAGGCCGGCTTCACCGTTCTTGTCGCCTTCCTCGCTCTTCGAGAAGCTGGCGTTGGCCGAGAGGTTGCTCGACGAACTGCTCGATTCGCTGCGCGCTGCCTGGAAGTCGACATTGCCACCCGCGTCGATGCGTGTATCGCCACCGCTGGACAACTCGGTGCCTTCGAAGCGCGCATCGCCAGTGGTTTTGATGGTGAGCTTTCCACCCGCATTCAAGCTTGCGGCGCTGGCGTCCGAGGCTGACTCGTTGGCATTTTCCTGACCATAGTTGGCCTTGACGCTGCCGCCGTCGGTGCCGACCTTCACCTCGGCATCCAACGATTTGCTGCTGCTCGAACTGCTGCTGGTATTGCGCGCCGCCTGAACGTCGAGGGAGCCGGCCTGGATGTTGATGTCCTCGCCGGCTTCGAAACGGGTACCAACCAGGGTGGTCTGCTCGGTGGAGGCGGACGAGATGCTGCCGCCGGCCTTGAAACCACTGGTCACGGCCGTGCTGGACTGCGAGGCCGCATTCTTCGCCGAGCCCTCTACCGAGGCCTTGGCGCCATAGCCGGTGCCGGCACTGGCGCCTTCGTCCGTGCTGGCCTTGGCTTCGGCGCCCACGTACGCACCAACGCGCGCGTCATGGCTGTACGAGCTGTCGCTCGAATAACTCTGGTTGGACACGGCTTCGTCGCGGATCTCGCGAGCAGACTGGGTGATGTTGCCACCGGCATCGACCTGGGTGCCCTGGTCGACGATGGTGTTCTGCGCCGTGCGGGTGAAGTTGCCACCGGAAGAGAAGGTATTGGTGACCTGGGTGATCGACGTGCTCTTGCTGTCGCTCTTCTCGGTGCTCTGACGCAGGCCGGCACTGGCTTCGGCGCTGGCGCCGGCCGATGCACTGGCTTGGCCATTCTCATCGACCCCGGCCTTGGCACTGGCTTCGGCGCTGCCGCCGACATAAACGCCAGCGGTATGGGTAGAGGCGCTGTCGCTGCGGGTGCTGATGTCCTGTGCCGCGACGTTCTTGATGTCCTTGGCGTCGATGTTCATGTCGCCGCCGGAGGACACCTGGGCACCCTGGAAGGTTGCCGTGTCCTTGGCCTGCAGGTTCATGTTGCCGCCGGACTTGAGGGTGGAGGCGGTGTTGGTCAGGTCATAGCTGGAGGACTGCTCGTTCTCGGTGCGAACGCCGGCGGTCGCGGTGACTTCTGCCTTGACGTTCGTCTGTACGTTACCGGAGCCATTGCTGTTGGCCGTGGCGGAAGCGCCGGCACTGGCTTTGGAGTCGGTGTAGATACCGAGTGAAGTGCGGTCGGTCTGGCTTTCGCTCCAGCTCTCGTTGCGTCCGGTGAGGACCTGGATATCCCGAGCCTGGACATCGAGGTCGCCGCCAGCGGCAACATTGGAGCCTTGTACCGTCACGCTGCGATCGCTCTGCATCTGCAGGTTGCCACCGACGTTGAGGTTGGAGGCCACGCTGGTGTTACTGCCGCTGTTGGTCACCGTCTTGCTGGTTTCCATCAGTTTCAGGTTGGCGCTGGAGCTGGCGCTGGCTTCCGCACTAGCACTCGCGCCCTGCACGTTGGCGGCGGCGCTGGTACCTGTCGATGCTCCACCGGAACCGTCCACCTTGAGGAAGGTCGTGGTCTCTACCACCTGGCTCGTGCGTCGCTCGTCCAGACCATCGAGTACGCTGATGCCTTCCCGGCCATCGAGGTTGGCGTTACCGGCAATGTTGGCATCCGAGCCTTGCAGAACGATCTGTTCGCCCGCCCGAACATTGGCATTGCCGCCCACGTTGAGCGTGGAGCCCGCGTTGGTTCCGGTGAAGTCGTTGGTGGTGGTTTTCTGCGTGCCGTAAAGGCCACCACCGACACCGAGGCCGGAGGTCTTGGTCTGGGTGTCGACGGTCAGTTTGTCCTGGCGTGCGACGACATTGAAACTGCCCTCTGCCTCGGCATCCATATTGCCGCCGACATCGACCTGGCTACCGGCGATCGTGGTATCGCCACCACTACGGGTTGTCAGGTCCCCTTGGATATTCAAGCGCGAGCCGACGTTGGTTTCGGTGCCGACCGAGGTTCGGGTGCTGCTGGAACTGAGGAAGCCGCTACTCTCGGTGTAGCTGGTGCTGGTGTTCTTGTCGACGATGGTGTCGACGACGATATCGCCGCCGGCATTCAGCGATACATTGCCCTTGGCGCTGACATCGGCGCCGATCACTTCGATATTGCGTGCCGCATCCAGGTTCAGGTTGCCGGTTGACTCGATGCTGCCGGTCTTGCCGATGGCCGTGGTGTAGGTGGTGGCGTCGCCCGTGCCGATGGCCAGGGTTTCGTTGCGGATGCTGCCCTCGCTGGAGGTCAGGCTTACATCGCCCCCCTTGATCGTGCCGCTGGTGTTGGTGATGTCGTCACGGGTGTTGACAGTGAGACTGCCGCTACCGGAAATGGTACCGCCGGTGTTGCTCAGGCCTTCGCCGCTGATACGCGTATCACGAGCGGCGATTACCGCCCCGCTGTCGAGCGCGGCCACGGTGCTGGCGGCCAGGTAGACCCGAGGAGCAAGCACGCTCTGGCCGTTGACCACGGTTTCTTCCATCCAGACGATGTCTTCGGTCAGCGCGGCCAGTTGTTCGGCGCTCGGGGCCTGGCCGAAGATCAGGCCGAGTGCCTGGCCCTGGGTGTAGGCCTGGTCCATTAGGCGCTGCATCTGGTCGGCTTCGTTGTCATAGCCTGCGATCACGTTGTTGCCGGTCTGTTGGATCAACTGCTGGCGGATCAGGTAGGCCTCGTAGTTGGCATCGCCGAGGCGGGTCTGCACGGTGTCCGGGTTGAAGCCGTAGCGCTGGGCCAGATAATCCGAGCCCACGAAGTTCGAGCCGACGGCGAAGATCGGGTTGGTCTCCACCAGGTACTTGGCCCCCGGGTTCTTGCTGGGCACGAAGTAGCCGTTGGGGTTGCCCGGCAGGTTGATGTTCGGTGCGTTGACCGATGCTCCAATCTGGCCATCCAGGCGTGCCTTGTCCTGATCATCCGGCCAGGGCGAGCCGGCGTTGACCAGGGTGCCGCCCTCAAAGGTCAGACTGGTGGCGAAGATGCCCGCGCCGCTGCGTGCGATGACGCTGGCGTTCTTGAGCGTGCCGCCGGCCACCGCCATTTCGCGGGCCTCGTCGGCCAGCACAGTGGGCCAGCTATCGCCGTCGATGCGGCGGGTCCGGGTCCAGCCGCTGAGGGAGCCTGGCTCCCAGTTGTCCCAGTTGTAGCTGTCGTCATCCGGGTCGCCCGTTGGGGCATAGGCTGCATCGGGGCGGGTGCGCGCCCAGGCGATGAAGGTGTCGTCGCCACTGGCTTCGTCATCGATCCTGATCCAGCGCAGCACCTTCTCGTAGTGGTAGAGCGCCAGTTCCTCGTTGGTGAAGGTGCCGGTGCCTTTGATTTCCACGGTCGGCGCGGAGATCACCCCGACCCGGTTCAAACCGCTGGCACCATAGTCGATGGTCAGTGTGCTACCGGCGCCACTGGCGATGATCTGCGCCTTCTGCAGGGCCTGAAGTTGCGCCATGGTCAAGCCGACCAGCTCTTCGTTGTACTGGAAGGATTCGTCGTACATCCAGGCATTCATGCCGTTGTCGAAGGCGCCTTCATTGGCGATCTTGTCCTCGCTGATCACGCTGCCATAGCTTGGTGAGCCATCCTTCTTGGTCAGCGTGCCGCCGCTCCAGAGTGTTTCGTTGGTGAAGGACTGGCTGGCCTTGAGGTGCATGTCGCCCAGGCTGACGATGGCACCGTTGTTGATCAGATTCGCGGCGGTGGCAGACAGCGTGTCATTGCTGTCCAGCGTGCCGGTGGAACGATTGCGCAGGGTATTACCGGCCTTCAGGTCCATGTGCTGGCCGGCATAGAGCGCGCCAGCATTGTCGATACCGGTGCTGGCATCAAGCTTGAGGTCGGCCAGCGAGGACATCCCGGCGGTGTCGGTGTTGATGATGTTGACGGCATTGACCTGCAGCGTATCGGCCGCGTGGATCACGTTGCTGTTGGTCACGCTGGTGCCAGCCTCGACCTTGCCCTTGGCCGCGCCAAGCAGTTTGCCGGCATGGTCGACGGCGGTGCCGGCCTTGAGAGTGAAGTCGCCGACGCTCTTGATCTCGCTCTGAGCGTCGCTGGTGATCTTCTTCGATGCTTGCAGGCCGAGGGTGCCGGCGCTGTGCGCCTGGCTGCGATTCAGCTTCAGGTCGCCATTGGTGGCATTGACCGTCAGCGCGCCAGCCTGGCTGCTGGTGCCGCTGCTCAATTCGCTGTCGCTGAGGGTGACGCTACCACCGCGCATTTCCAGGTCGCGGCGGCTGCTCAGGCTTGCCGCGTTGGCCTCGATGCCGGCGCTGGCGACCGTATTCACCTTGAGGTCGCGTTCGGCGCTGATACGGGTGTTGATCTCGATCTTGCCCGAGGCGCTGAGCATGAAGTCATCGGCGCTGGCGGCGGCTTCACCGCGCATGCGCACGCCCACGCCGTTCTCGGTGGCGAGTAACTGTATGCGGTTGGCATACATGCCGCCCAGTGCCGTGGAGTCGATGGCATACAGCGGCGTGTCGCCGGTGGGTGCCGTGGCGCTGGCGCTGCGGTTGGCGTAGTCGTAGTCGTTGCTGCCGGCGGCGATCTGCAGGTCCTGGGCGTTGATCTGGCCGTCGATCTTCACTGAGCGGGCGACCAGGTCGAGGACTTTCTGGTTGCGTCCGTCGAGGCCATTGCCTTCGACCAGGATGTCACCCTGGCGGACCTGGAAGCCGGCGACACTGCCGTTGCTGCCGATGATCGGGACACCGGTAGTCAGCGTGGCGCGATCCGTATTGATGAAGCCGCAGCCGGAACAGGTGATGCCGTAAGGGTTGGCGACGATGACGTCGGCCTTGCCGCCGACCACCTCGGTGTAGCCGGCGAGGGTGGAGCGATTGGTTCCGACCACCTCGTTGAGGATGACGCGAGCTTCATTGGTCAGGTTGACGTTGGGCACGATCTGCCCGCCGAGTTGCGACTGCAGGGCGCCAGCGCGGGTCAGCGCGGAGTTGTTGTTGAGGATCTGCCCGCTGGGGTCGACGTTGTAGTTGAGGTAGCGGTTGTGTGAAACCCCGGCGCCATTGGCGGTGGCGATGTCGATCACCTGCACGCCGTTCGGCGCCTGGAAGACCTGGGTGTTGCCACTGGCGACTTCGACTCCGCCAGCCTGCGCTGTATTGACGAAGACTGCCGCGCCGAGCGCGCTCAGCACGAAGACGCCGACCGAGCCAATCGGACCACCGGCGCCCCGGCCTGCGCCAGAGCCGCTGCGCCGCGTATTTTCCGCTACCACCATGAAGGCGTGGCGGACCCTGTTCCAGACGATGCGATAGATGTGGTTCATGTCATCCTCCGTCAGAGGGAAAGGCCGAGGCTGAAGGCCAGGGTGTCGCCCTGGTCGCTTTCATACTTCGGGGAGTCGATGGGGTGGGCGAGGGTCAGGTTGAGGTTGACCGGGCCGGTCATCAGGCCGATACCGAGGGAGGCGCTGGTGAGGTGGCCAGCCGATTCGTCCTCGCGGTTCCAGGCCTTGCCGTAGTCGATGCCGACGAAAGGCCGCAGCAATGCCGGGCGCCCGTTGGGCAGGCTGAAGGAGCGGGTCAGGGCCAGTTCGTTGCGCCAGTAGTAGCCGTGATCCCCGGCGATGGATTCTTCGTTGAAACCGCGCACGGTGTAGGGGCTGCCAAGGGACATCCGCTCCGAGCCGTACAGCACGTCGAGGGCGTACTGGCCGCTCAACTGGCTGTTGAAGCTCAGCTCCTGGCCGAGCGCCTGGAAGGGGCGGTAGAAGCCGGCGCCATACTTGTATTTGGTGAACTGCGCACGCGGGGCCCAGTCAGGCAGGTTGGAGGCATCCTTGAGCGAGCCGAACAGGTGCAGGCCACGGGCAAGCCCCAGGTTCAGGCTGAAGGCGCCGCCAAACAGGCGGGTGGTGTAGTTGGAGTCGAGGTCGAAGACGCTGAGCCGACGGCTGCTGACCTGCAGCAGGATATCTTCGAGGTAGTTGTCCTGCTCTTTCTGGGTCAGGCCGCCGGAGAGGTTCCATTGGCTCGACTGGCCACGCCAGAGCACGCGATCCATCTGCAGCGTATAGGTCTGCGAGTCACCGTTGGTGCGCAGCTTGGCACCGCTCGGGGCCTTCAGTTGGCTGGCATATTCGGAGTCGGATGCACTCAGGCTGAAGGTGTTGTAGCCCCAGGGCAGTACATAGCTGAGGTTGTTGAAATAGGAGGCGCGCTGGCCGCTGCGGTAAGGCTGGGCACGGCGATGGGTCAGGCTGAGGAAGTCATTGAAACCCAGCGGGTTGTCCAGCCCCAGGTTGACGCCGAGCTGGTTGCGCCCGGTGGCCTTCTGTCCGTTGTTGTCGTAGGTCAGGTTCAGGTGATAGGGGCGGCTCGGGTTGTTGTTGAAGCGCACCACGCTGTCGCCCGGCTCGCTGCCCGGCAGGATTTCCATGGTCGCGTTGTTCGAGGCCAGGCGGTTGATCTGGTCCAGCGCCTGTTCCAGATCGCGCAGGTTGAGCGGTTCGCCGACCTTGCCGGGGACCACGTTGCCTGGCGAGATGGAGCGCTTGCCGCCGTCGTTGATGTCGATACGTTCGAGCTGGCCTTCCTCGACCTCGACGGTCAGGGTGCCCTGGCTCAGGTCCTGGCCGGGAAGGTAGACGCGTGCCGCCACGTAGCCGCGGGACATATAGGCGGCGGTCACATCGGCCAGCAGTTGTTCGATTTCCGAGACGCCCAGGCAGCGGCCCTGGTAGGCATTCTGCAGGTCGCGCCGAACGCGTTCGCTCAGCAGCTCGGCGTGCAGGATCACGACGTTGTTGATATCCCGGCACTGACCAGATTCACGAGGGCGGGGCTGAGGCGGCTGAACCTGCAGGCGCGTGGGCGGCTGGTCTGACTGCAGGTCCTGCAGGCGCTGCTGCTGGATGCGCTGGTTCATCTCGTTTTGCAGGCGCTCGGCCTGGCGGGCTGCCGCTTCCACATCACTGGGGGTTTGCGCCTGGGCGGTGCCCAGGTGTCCGAAGAAGATCAGCAGGCAGAGGCTTGCCAGGCGGCTGGTCGTCAGGCCGGGCATTGCCATGGTGGTGCGGATGGTTGCTGGCTTGGTTCTGGCCGGGCGTGCCAGGCTTGAAACGTCGCGCCCCTTGGGCAGAGCGCTGGCGGAAACAGGGGGGACGATCTCGGGCATGAAAGCTCCAGTCACTCAACTGCACGGGTGATGGCATTGTGCAATCGAGTCTATTGAGCTTTCGGTCCAGAGGACTGAGCAAATCTAAGCGATAACCTAGTGAATTAGTCGGCTTTTGTGTCCGGCAGGGACGGTGTTTGCGGTAGACGCAGCCTGAAGCACACCCCTTGTTCACCTTCTGCACTCAACAGGGTGATATCACCGCCCAGCAGCTGCGAGATGCGTTTGACCAGGTAGAGGCCGAGCCCGGCGCCGGGTGCGTGGCGCGCGCTCTGGCCTCGGAAATACTTACGGAATACCTGCTCCCGCTCATGCGCGGGGATGCTGGCAGAGACATTACGGATGTCGATGAGCAGGGTTTGCCCTGCTTCGTGTACATCGACCTCCACCGCCTCGCCGGCGGGCGTGTGGCGATCGGCATTGGCCAGCAGGTTGCGCAGGGCGATATGCAGCAGGCCTATATCGGTTACCAGCTGTTGCGGGGCCTGGCTCAGGTTGCAGCGGATGCGACCAGGGGCGAAGTCACCGCTCAGTTCCCCCAGCAGTGCCGGCAAATCACAGGGGGCATATTTGAGCTCGACCTGGGACTCACTCATGCGGTCATCGCTCAGGTATTCGTCTACCAGCGCCAGCAAACGCGAGGCTGCGTCGCGGATCTGCTGGCAGCGTTCGGCATTTCTCGGCCCCTGCGCCGGTAGGCTCTGCTCAAGGCGCTGGGACAACGTGGTGATGATCGCCAGCGGGGTGCGGAACTCGTGGGAAACCATGGCGACGAAATCATGCTGCTCGGTGCGCACCCGCTGCTCGAGCTCCAGCGCAT
Source organism: Pseudomonas sp. Marseille-Q8238 (assembly GCF_965111915.1). Classification (NCBI taxonomy): domain Bacteria; kingdom Pseudomonadati; phylum Pseudomonadota; class Gammaproteobacteria; order Pseudomonadales; family Pseudomonadaceae; genus Pseudomonas; species Pseudomonas sp. Marseille-Q8238. The sequence goes on from NZ_CBCOPI010000001.1 coordinate 791,520, forward strand.
TGCGCAACTCCTGCTCCAGCAATTCCCGACGCTGGATCTCCTGGCGTAGATCGGTCGTACGTTGTTCCACTTTGCGCGCCAGGTGCAGGCTGTGTTCGTGGGCCAGGTTGGCCGCCAGGTTGGCCTGCCAGCGTTCGCGAATGCGTCGCTTGCGTTCATAGCGGCCGATCAGCCACAGGCTCAACAGAATCATGTGCAGCATGGTGCCCAGGGCGGAGGTGTATTCGGTCCAGGCATTGACCGGGATGTAGCCAAGGTTGCGCAGGAAGCCAATCAGTACGCCAAGGTAGTACACCCCGAACGCCAGGGCGAAAAATCGGGCATGCCGATAGCCACGCCACAGCAGGGAGGTGCACAGGCTGGTGAACCCGACGATCAACAGCAGGGCCATCAACTGCACCGGCATCACGCTCCAGGCGTAGTAGCCGGCCAGTGCCAGAACCAGGCAGGCGCCTGCCACGCTCTGCATCACGCGGTCCAGCCAGCGGGTGGTCAGCGGATAAAGCGTCGGCATTCCCAGCTGTCTGACGGACATGCGAAAGGCGAACAACAGATTGATGGCGAACCCCATACCCAGCAGGCGGTCGCTCCAGAATACGGGCAGACCGGTGATCTGCTGGACCAGTCCAAGGCTCAATACCTCGTTCAATACGCTCAGGCCGAGGTAGAGAAGCAGCAGGCCGCTCATGGGGGTCCGTGTGGCCAGCCAGAAGATCGCGTGCAGGCCGATCAGCAGCAGGTAGAAGCCGAAGTGCAGGCCGAAAAACAACCCCTCGCGCCGTGAGTGGTTGTCGAATGCCAGGCGTTGCCAGACCTCCAGACGCGTGACCATGGCGTTCTTGCTTTGCAGGCGCACCAGCAGCACATGCTGGCCGGTCGTTTCAGGTGCGAAGGGAATGACCGCGCTGCGATAGCCGACCGGCCACTGATCGCGTGAGACATTTTCGCCACTGTGGCCCAGTAGCTGCCACTCGCCGGGGGTTAACTCGGCATAGACCTCCACGTCGTCCAGCAGGGCATTGCTCAGTCGCAACATCCAGCCGCCTGGCACGGGTTTGTCGACTTGCACCCTGAGGCGCAACCACTGGGTAATCGGGGTATACCCGGCATTCAGGCTATTCGGTAGTCGATGCCAGCCATCGGCTGCATTTGCCTGCGCTGCATCCAGTCGAGCCTCGGGGTCCTCCAGTACGTCGAGATGACCGGCCGTATCGATCATTGTGTGCCTGGCGTCCAGGTGCAGCGAAGTCGCCGAGGCAGACAGTGGCAGCAACAAAAGGAGCAGTAGCAGTAGGGGAGGGAGTGGGCGCATTACCAACCGATGTGTAAGAGCCTGGGCTTGAAAAGCCGGCGCGAGAGGGCTATGAAAGCCGCCACTGAATGAGTTTGGCAAGGGCCTGCCCCCGTTTCGTTCTCGAACCGCGTTACGTGCAGCCCTGGGGCTGGGCCTGTTCTAGCGCGATACGGCGTTGCTCGACGGCTCATTTGGGCTACCAGACGTCGTGTCTCGTGCCTTGCCTCACGCTAGAGAAGGCGCCGTCACGGCCGTGAACGAAACGGGAACAGACCCCATGATCGATTTGATTTTCCTTGAAGACGACCCGGTTCTTGGTGCGGAGCTCGCCGAGTTTCTCGGCGAGATCGGCTACAACGTAACCTTCGTGGCTTCGTTGGCTGAGTTCGAGCGTGCCTTCGTGCCGGGTCACCATCGGCTGGCGGTGATCGATGTTGGTTTGCCGGATGGCAGTGGGCTTGCCCTGATCCAGCGTTTGCGCCAGGCCGGTGACAGCCTCGGCATCGTTGTCTTCAGTGCGCGCAGCACCACGCCGGACAAGATCGAAGGGCTGGGCATCGGGGCCGATCATTATCTGGGCAAGGGCTGTGACCTCGCCGAGCTGACTGCCACCCTGGAGGCGCTTTGTCGCCGGCTGCAGTTGAGTGGTCAAGCCGTTTCCTGGCGCCTTGAACTGGGTCCGCGGCGTTTGCAGGTCCCCAATGGCCCGACCATTGCCCTGTCCCAGCAGGATCTGCTGGTGCTGCACTGCCTTATGGAAAACCCGGGGCAGAGCATCAGCCGCAAGCAGATCATTCAGGCCCTTGGCGGCGATTACCTGAGCTACGACCAGCGCCGGCTGGATACGCAGATGCGTCGGCTGCGGCGCAAGGTGCTGGAGGCCAGTGCCCAGGAATTGCCGGTGAATACCCTGCGTAACAGTGGGTACTGCTTCTATGCCGAGGCGCAGGTCCAGGCCTGAGCCTGTTTCACGACCTTGCCGTTGCCGGCCATGCCGTGTCAGCGGCGGCCTTTTCATCGGCACCTTTCAGGCTTGTATGAGCGCTTGCTGGGTGAGCGGCTGGTCGCCGTTCCATCGCGTGCCTGCGAGAGAGTTGTTTGCAGAGCGATCATCTGCCCACCAGGCAAAAAGCCGGGCTACGCCCAAGGGCGCGCCCGGCTCTGCTGCACCAGAGAATCAGAACGCCCAGCGTGCCTTGACTTGCGCGCCCTGGTTGATGAAGCCACTGTGCGCCTCGGCGTCATAGCGCAGGCTGACTTCGGTGCCGTTGTTCAGGGTATGGCTCAGGCCAAGCCCGGCACGAGCCAGCCAGGGCTCGAGGTCCAGGCCGTCGGTGCGGAAGGCCGCGCCCGGCGCTCCTGCATAAGTGGAGGTCATCGAGGCAGACTCGTTGATTGCGTCGTAACCGGCACCGAGGTTGGCGCTCAGGACCGTGGCGTTGGTCAGGCGGTAATCGAGCTTGCCGTCCAGGCTGAAGACCAGGGCTTCGCTGTCGCGGTCGTCGACTTCCAGGTTGAGCAGGCCAGCACCCTTTTCCCGGTAGCCGTCCTCGGTGATCCAGGTGTAGTCAACCCGCGCCGACGGCACGAACGTCAGTTGTTCGGTCAGACGCAGGCTGTGATCAATGCCCAGGCCGAGGTGCACGTTGTAGCCGTCGTAATCGGCCTTGGCTGTGTCGCCGGTAAAGTTGATCTGGCGGCGGCCTTCGGTACGGTTCTGGCCGACGTCGACCTGGACATTCAATCGGGTATCAGCGCTCAGCGAGTAGGTGCCGTACCCGATCAACTGGTAGGTGTCGATCTGCGCGCTCTGCGGTGCGACGCGCGAGTCGCCGTCGACATCGGTCTTGGCATAGGCGAAGGCCAGGCCCAGGCGGGTGTTTTCCGATACCGCGGCATCGAGCCCCAAGGCTATGCCCTTGCTGTCGGCATCGAAACCGGACACCCCGTTACGAGCGTCCTGGCTGGCCCAGGAACCGAAGCTCTTGATCCAGAAGTGTTCGCCGCCCAGCGTCACATCACCGGACGATAGGCCGCTGGTGCTGTCCTGGCGTGCCTGGATGACGTTGTTGATCATTGACAGGCTGTTGCTGATGGCGCTGGTGGTCGCACCGAGCACCAGCGGCAGACTCTGGCTCGCAGCATCGGAGCGTTGCTGAGGATTCAGGCCGGCGAACAGGGCCAGCAGTTCGGGCGTGGCATCGATGACGCGAGCAGCGCTGAGCGCCGGGCTGTTGCTCAGCTGGTTGGCTGAATCGAATACCCCGCCCGCTGCCGGTACTACTGGAGGTGCGGAGTAGAAAACACCATCGCCGGTGGTGTAGAAGGTCATGTTCAGTACGCCGCCACTGGTCAGGTTGGCCCCAGGTGAGTAGGTGCTGATTACGATGCTGTAGACCTCACCTGCGGTGACCGTCTGAGTGACTTGCGGACAGTAATTTTCCTGGCCGCACATGATGGTGGTGCCACTGCCCAGGATCGCCTGGTGCGCGGACTCAAGGGTGTCGTCGTTGTACCCAAGGAAGCCTGTAGGCTGATTGGGATCGAACACACCTTTGTAGATGTACATGACCGTATCGACGCCCGCTTCGCTCTGACCGAACTTCAGGTTAGTGACGTCCAGCGTCGGCGTGAAATAGACAGCCGCGTAGTTGTAGGTACCGGCCTGCCCACTGGGTCGTGTCCAGCTGCCGGTGGTGGCGTTGGAGTCATCGATGCTGAAGGTGTAAAAGGCCGGAGTAGCGAAGGCCGATTGCAGCACGGCGGTGCTCAGGGCACAGGCCAATGCGCATTTCTTGAACGAAAAGGTGGAGAACATGAAGTAGAACTCGCAGGAGTAAGGAGGGCGGACAGCCGAATGATGGCCATACGCTACCTTGTGCGAGGCGGGCTAAAACTGAGCAAACCTGAGCGAACCGCGAAGGGGCGCCAAACGTTAGCGCGCCCTGCTCCCGCCACTATGAGCGGGAACAGGGGCAAGCGGCTTGTCAGACCTGACGGTAGATCACCGCACCTTCATCCTTGAAGCGCTCGGACTGTTCGGCAAAGCCGGCCTCGATGGCCTTCTGCTCGTCGGTCAGGCCGTTTTCCTTGGCGTAGTCGCGCACTTCCTGGGTGATCTTCATCGAGCAGAACTTCGGCCCGCACATGGAGCAGAAGTGCGCCACCTTGGCCGAGTCCTTGGGCAGCGTCTCGTCGTGGTAGCTGCGCGCGGTGTCCGGGTCGAGGCCGAGGTTGAACTGGTCTTCCCAGCGGAACTCGAAGCGCGCCTTGGACAGCGCGTTGTCGCGAATCTGCGCACCGGGGTGTCCCTTGGCAAGGTCGGCGGCGTGCGCGGCGATCTTGTAGGTGATGATGCCGGTCTTGACGTCATCCTTGTTCGGCAGGCCGAGGTGCTCCTTGGGCGTGACGTAGCAGAGCATGGCGCAGCCGAACCAGCCGATCATCGCCGCGCCGATGCCCGAGGTGATGTGGTCATAGCCTGGCGCGATGTCGGTGGTCAGAGGCCCGAGGGTGTAGAACGGCGCCTCGTCGCAGCACTCCAGCTGCTTGTCCATGTTTTCCTTGATCAACTGCATCGGCACGTGGCCGGGGCCTTCGATCATGCATTGCACGTCGTGTTTCCAGGCGATCTTGGTCAGCTCGCCGAGGGTTTCCAGCTCGCCGAACTGCGCGGCGTCGTTGGCGTCGGCAATCGAGCCCGGGCGCAGGCCATCACCCAGCGAGAAGCTGACGTCGTAGGCCTTCATGATTTCGCAGATTTCGTCGAAATGCGTGTACAGGAAGTTTTCCTGATGATGCGCCAGGCACCACTTGGCCATGATCGAGCCGCCACGGCTGACGATGCCGGTGACCCGCTTGGCGGTCAGCGGCACATAGCGCAGCAGCACGCCGGCGTGGATGGTGAAGTAGTCCACGCCCTGCTCGGCCTGTTCGATCAGGGTGTCGCGGAACAGCTCCCAGGTCAGGTCTTCGGCCACGCCATTGACCTTTTCCAGCGCCTGGTAGATCGGCACTGTACCGATCGGCACCGGCGAGTTACGGATGATCCACTCGCGGGTTTCATGGATGTGCTTGCCGGTTGACAGGTCCATGACCGTGTCCGAGCCCCAGCGGATGCCCCAGGTCAGCTTGGCCACTTCTTCCTCGATGGAGGAGCCCAGCGCCGAGTTGCCGATATTGCCGTTGATCTTCACCAGGAAGTTGCGGCCGATGATCATCGGCTCCAGCTCCACGTGGTTGATGTTGGCCGGGATGATGGCGCGGCCGCGGGCGATTTCCTCGCGGACGAACTCGGGCGTGATTTCCTTGGGGATGCTGGCGCCGAAGCTGTGCCCGGCATGTTGCGCGTCGAGCAGGCCGGCGGCGCGGTGCTCGGCTAGCTTCATGTTCTCGCGGATGGCGACGTATTCCATCTCCGGAGTGATGATGCCCTGGCGGGCGTAGTGCATCTGGCTGACATTCTTGCCGGCCTTGGCGCGGCGTGGGTTGCGCACATGGGCGAAGCGCATCTTGGTCAGCTCGGCGTCGGCCAGGCGGCGTTGGCCGAACTCGGAGGACAGGCCATCGAGGCGCTCGGTGTCGCCACGGTCGTCGATCCAGGCGCTGCGTACGTCCGCCAGGCCCTTGCGGACGTCGATGGTGACGTCCGGGTCGGTATAGGGGCCGGAGGTGTCGTAGACGGTGACCGGCGCGTTGATCTCGCCGCCGAAAGCGGTGGGCGTGACATCCAGGCTGATTTCGCGCATCGGCACGCGGATATCCGCACGCGAGCCCTGCACATAGATTTTCTGCGAACGCGGCAGGGGCTGGATCGACTGCTGATCGACCTGGGCCGATTCACTTAAATTCTGGCTCAGATGCTGTTGTTGTTTGACGCTCATCGGTGGCTCCTCGGCTGGATGTCGGGGAGAACCTGATAGGCGCGTGATGAAGCAACGCCACGCCGTGGCTGTCGGAGCATGCAGGAGTCGCACGGCAGGTCGTTGAAGAACGTAGGCAAGGCGGTCAGCGCAAGGCAAAAAGCGCTGGCAACGCAGCTGGTTTTCAACGGCCTGATAGAGCGCCGGCACGATCGGACAGCCTGGGCGCGGGCACACCACGAATGCGGTGTGGGGGAAATCCGTTCTGCTGACGCAGCGGCGGATACCTCTTGTTCCCTACGCAGGCCTTAACCTGATCAGGTTCAACGGGATCCGGAACTATCCGATCTCAGCCCACGATTCTGGGCACCCCGACAAGAACGGTAGCCAGTCTAATCAAGCGGGCAGCAGAACACCAACGTTGCCGTCAAACGGCTGTTCCGGCCATTCGGCGGCAAGCCCGGCACCGCTATTGTTGCAGCCAGGCAACAAAGCATGTTGCAAGCTAGGCTGTTGTCTGATGAATGTCATCTTGACCGCCGCAGGCCACCCCCTTAGCCTTGCCCGATTCCCTCCGTATCTAGGATTGATCATGCTACGCAGACTCTCTCTGACCCTCGCAGTAGCTGCCGCCACCGCCGGGATGGCCTGGGCGGAAGATGCCGCCCAATCCGGTAAAACCGGTCTGGTCACCATCTATAACGAAGCCGTGCAGAACAACGCCGATCTGGCCGCTTCCCGCGCCGATTACCAGGCGCGCATCGAGATCGTGCCCCAGGCGCGTGCCGGGCTGCTGCCGAACATCAGCGGCGGTGCCGACCTGAACGACACCCGCACCAAGCTCGACGAGCCGTCGGCGACCTTCTCGCGCAGCGGCCTGTCTTACCGCGCTACGCTCAGCCAGCCGCTGTTCCGCGCGGATCGCTGGTTCCAGTACCAGGCAGCCAAGGCGGTCGGTGAACAGGCTGGTCTGGAGTTGTCCGCGACCGAGCAGAACCTGATCCTGCAGAGCGCCGAAACCTACTTCGCCGTGCTTCGCGCCCAGGACAACCTGGCCTCGACCAAGGCCGAGGAAGCAGCGTTCAAGCGTCAGCTGGACCAGGCCAACGAGCGTTTCGACGTCGGCCTGTCGGACAAGACCGACGTGCTCGAGGCGCAGGCCGGTTTCGATACCGCCCGTGCCAACCGGATCATCGCGCAACGCAGCGTCGAGGATGCCTTCCAGGCGCTGGTCACCTTGACCAACCGCGAACACGCTTCCATCGAGGGCATCCTGCACACCCTGCCAATCCTCGCGCCGGTGCCGAACGACGCCAAGGCCTGGGTCGATACCGCCGCCCAGCAGAACCTCAACCTGCAAGCCAGCAACTACGCGGTGGATGCGGCCGAGGAGACCCTGCGTCAGCGCAAGGCCGGCCACGCGCCGACGGTCGATGCGATTGCCCAGTACCAGCGCGGCGACAACGATGCACTGGGTTTCAGTAACAATGCCGGTAATCCGACGCGCTACGGTAGCGACGTCGAGCAGACCACCATCGGCGTGCAACTGAGCATTCCGATCTTCAGCGGCGGCCTGACCAGCTCACAGGTGCGCGAGTCCTACCAGCGCCTGAGCCAGACCGAGCAGCAGCGCGAAAGCCTGCGTCGCCAGGTGGTGGAAAATACCCGCAACCTGCACCGTGCGGTCAACACCGACGTGGAAACCGTGCAAGCGCGCAAGCAGTCGATCATCTCCAACCAGAGTGCGTTGGAAGCTACTGAAATCGGCTACCAGGTGGGTACGCGCAACATCGTCGATGTGCTGGATGCGCAGCGCCAGCTGTACAGCTCGGTGCGCAACTACAACAACGCACGTTATGACTACATCCTCAACAACCTGCGCCTGAAACAGGCAGCAGGCACCCTGGCCCCGACCGATCTGGATGCGCTGTCGGCGTTCCTCAAGCCCGACTACAACCCAGACCAGGACTTCCTGCCGCCGGACCTGGCCCGTGCAGCCGAGGCCCAGCTGAAGAATCGCACCACGTACTGAGGTGCTTGAGAAAAAGCCCGGCGATTGCCGGGCTTTTTTGTGCCTGTTGCCTTTGCAGGTTGAGCGTCGAGGCCGGTTAGCGGGTTCACGGTTGCCGTGCGCAGGGTGCCCGCGCGGCGCTCCGCTTCAGCCCACCGATGCCCAACAAATATGGGCCAGAACAAGCCCCGGCAAAATCCCGAGCCGCTTGGGAGCCGCTTTTAGACTCGCAGACTCTGCAGCCAGTGCAGTGCCCCCAGCCCGGCGGCACGGCCGCTGGCGAAGCAGGCGGTGAGCAGATAACCGCCCGTGGGAGCCTCCCAGTCGAGCATCTCGCCGGCGCAGAACACGCCGGGTGCGGCGTTCAGCATCAGGTGTGTATCCAGCGCCTCGAACGCTACGCCGCCCGCTGTGCTGATGGCTTCGTCCAGCGGCCGTGGGCTCAGCAACGTCAGGGGCAGGGCCTTGATCGCGGCAGCAAGCCGGGTCGGATCGGCGAACTGCTCGGCGCTGGTCAGCTCACGCAGCAAGGCGGCCTTGACCCCGTCGATACCCAGCTGGCCATGCAGGTGCTTGGCCATGGAGCGGCTGCCGCGCGGCTTGGCCAGCGCGGCCTCGACCTTGTCCTGGGTACGATCAGGTTGCAGGTCCAGCCATACCGTGGCACGGCCACTCTGGTTGATCTGCTCGCGGATCTCGGCGGACAGCGCGTACACCAGGCTGCCTTCCACGCCGCTGCGGGTGAGGATGAACTCGCCACGGCGAGCGGGCTCCTGGGCGAGACGCAGGGTGATGTTCTTCAGTGGTGCGCCGGCAAACTTTTCCTGCAGCAGCGCGCTCCAGCTGGCGCCATCGAAACCGCAGTTGGCGGCCTGCAATGGCGCCAGGGTAACCCCGCGCTCGGCCAGCAGCGGTACCCAGGCAGCGTCCGAGCCCAAGCGTGCCCAACTGCCGCCGCCCAGAGCCAGGACGGTGGCGTCGGGCTCGATGCTGTGTTCGCCTGCGGGACCATGCAGGCGCAATCCGCCCTGGCCGTTCCAGCCCAGCCAGCGCTGTCGGGTATGGATTTGCACCCCGCTGTCGCGCAGGCGCTTGAGCCAGGCACGCAGCAGCGGAGCAGCCTTCATGTCCTTTGGGAATACGCGCCCCGAACTGCCAACGAAGGTGTCGATACCCAGGTCGTGAATCCATTGCCGCAAGGCGTCGGCATCGAAGCCGTCGAGCAGTCGCCCGACGTCTTCACGGCGTTCGCGGTAACGGTTGACGAAGGCGGGCTTGGCTTCGGAATGGGTGATATTCATGCCGCCAACGCCCGCCAGGAGGAACTTGCGCCCCACCGAGGGCATGGCGTCGTACAGGTCGACCTGTACCCCCGCCTGGGCGAGAACCTCGGCCGCCATCAGCCCGGCGGGGCCGCCGCCGATAACGGCAACCGAATAGGGTGGGCGTGGCGTGGATGCAGTCATGGGGCGATCTGGTTGGAAGCGAGGTGGAGAATTCTATACGAGCCACGGCGCGGAGCGGGGGCGAACTCCCAGCCTGTGGTCAGTACGTTCTTTCCAGGGGCTGCAACAGCAGTGGATCAAGGCGCTGTTGGTAAGTGACATAGGCAACATAAGTGGCATAGGCAGCGAGGGCGGTGGTAGCGAGAATGAGGCTCATCAGAACGCCGAGAAACACGTTGAACAGGCTGCTGTGCTTGACGTTGCCGTATTTGGTCAGCCAGGTCGCCTGGTCTCGGCAGAGGAACACAATGGCCTCGATGAAGCTGGCGATGGAGGGAATGCCAGTCCAGTAGAACAGCAGGTAGAACACGCCCCACCATTGCCCCAGGTAGAAGCGGTGAATCCCCAGGCCACCGAGAAACAGGGCGAGCAGGCCGGCAAGTACCCTGTTCTTGGCGTTGAGGTTCTGTTTGGCGCCGCACTGCGGGCACTGATTGTCCACCGGTGTCAGCGGGCCGGCGCAGTAGCGGCAATACACGCATTCGGCAACGCCGCTCGATGTCGGAGGTTGATAAGGCTGCGCGTGCATTGAATCGGTCCGGGCGGTGGGCGGGCGATTCTAGCAACGGTGATGGATGGCCAGATAGTCGTGTGCGGCGGGTCAACCGGTGACACGGGCCAGGGCTCGGGCAGCGCTGTGGTGCAGGATGCCATGGCGCCGGGCGAGGGCAGCACGGTCCTTGTCGTAACCGCCTCCAATCACACCGAGTACGGGAATGTCACGGCTCAGGCAGTGGTCGAACACCGCCTCGTCGCGTGCGGCAATGCCAGCATCGCTGAGGTTCAGGTAGCCAAGGGCGTCGTTGCGGTGCACGTCGACACCGGCGTCATAGAGCACGATATCCGGCTGATACAGCGCCAGCAGATAACCCAGGCTGTCGTTGACCACCTTGAGGTAGTCGTGGTCACCCATGCCCTTGGGCAGGGCAATGTCCCAATCGCTATGCGCCTTGCGGGCGGGGAAATTCTGCTCGCAGTGCAGCGACACGGTCACGGCATCGGCGATGCCGTCGAGGATACGTGCGGTGCCATCGCCCTGGTGTACGTCGCAGTCGAAGATCAGCACGCGCCCGGCCTTGCCACTTTCCAGCAGGTGGAGGGCAATCACCGCCAGGTCGTTGAAGATGCAAAAGCCCGAAGCATGGTCGTAGTGGGCATGATGGGTGCCGCCAGCGAGGTGACAGGCAATGCCATGTTGCAAGGCCAGTTCGGCTGTCAGCAGCGAGCCGCCGACGGCGCGAATGGTGCGCCGGGCCAGCGCTTCGCTCCAGGGCAGGCCGAGCCGGCGCAGCTCATCTGGACTGAGGTCGCCGCCGAGAAAACGCGCGATATAGTCCGGGCAGTGCGCCAGTGCCAGCACGTCGGCTGGGCACAGCGCCGGGCGCAGCAGCGTGGCATCGGTGGTTAGGCCGCTGTCGATCAAGTGGTCGCGCAATAGACGGAATTTCTCCATCGGGAAACGATGGCCGGCGGGGAAGGGCGGGCTGTAGTCGTCGTGATAGACCAGCGGCAGGGGCATCGGGCGGCTCTCGCGATAACACGGCAGGCAGTATGCTGTGCGCCTGACTCAGGGCTCAAGGAGCGCACGTGGAACCCATCGTATTGCACAGCGCACGCCTGCGTCTGCGCTCCTGGCATGACTCCGACCTGGCGAGCTTTGCCGAAATGAACGGCGACCCCGAGGTGATGCGGCATTTTCCGGCTTGCCTGAGCACGGCCGAGAGCGATGCATTGGCGCAGCGCGTTCGTGCGCATTTCGCCGAGCACGGTTTTGGCGCGTGGGTACTGGAGCGCCACGACCAACCGGGGCTGATCGGTGTGCTCGGTCTGCTGCGGGTGGGCTTCGAGGCGCCTTTTACCCCAGCGGTAGAAATCACCTACCGCCTGCACAAGGCCTTCTGGCGCCAGGGCTATGTGCTGGAGGCGGCGCAGGCAGCGTTGGCCTTCGCTTTCGAGCGTTTGCAACTGGATGAGGTCGTGGCCTTTACCGTGCCGGCCAACCTGCCGTCGCGAAGTGTGATGCAGCGCTTGGGCATGCGCCATGATTCGGCGGGCGACTTCGAGCACCCGCGCCTGCCCGTTGGCCATCCGTTGCGCCCTCATGTTCTGTATCGGCTGGCCCGGCAGCAGTGGCAGGAGTGCATCGATGGACGCTGAACAGGCGGTAAGGGCCTACCACGAACTGAGCAAGCATCGGTCGGATGTCTACGCGCCTGGTCCGGGGCAGTTGGACTGGGCGACCCAGCCGGCACCGTTCCGCCGCTATCAGGGGGTACGGCTGATCGAGTTGTGGCAGCGCCCGCAGGAAGAGTCGCCCGCCTACGACGCGGTATTCGCCGCTCCACTGCCAAAACCCGCTGCCCTGGAGCGTGCGCGTCTGTCGCAACTGCTGTATGACAGCCTGGCGCTTTCCGCCTGGAAAGAAGCAGGTGGCAATCGCTGGGCACTGCGGGTCAATCCGTCCTCCGGCAACCTGCACCCGACCGAAGCCTATCTGCTGTTGCCTCCGGGCGTGCTGGGCGAACAGGCGCTGCTGGCGCACTACGCACCGGATCAACATGCCCTGGAGGTCCGCGCCGAATTACCGGGCGTGCTGGGCGGGGATCTGGCTACGGCGCTGCCGCCAGGAGGCTTTCTCCTCGGCCTGGCCAGCATCGCCTGGCGCGAGGCCTGGAAGTATGGCGAACGCGCCTACCGCTATTGTCAGCATGACCTGGGCCATGCGCTGGCTTGCCTGAGCATCGCCGCGAGCATCCAGGGTTGGCAGGTGCGGGTGTTGCGCAGCGTGGCCGAGCCTCGTCTGGATGGGGTGCTTGGTCTGGATCGCGAAGGCTTTGCCGAGGCCGAGCACGCGGACTGCCTGCTATGGATCGGCCCACCGCAGAGCCAGGCATTCACGTTGCCGGAGCGGCTGCTGACGGGGCTGGCGGCTATGGACCTCGCTGGCCTGCCGAATCGCCTGTCGCGTCAGCAGCGCGAGTGGCCTGAGCTGCAACGGGTACAGGCATTGTGCCGTGCCCCCGCGCTGCCAGAGCCGGCCTGGTCGGTAACGCCGGGCCAGACGCAGGACGACAATCCGGGGCTGCCGTTGCGGCCGATCCTGCATCGGCGCCGCAGCGCCCAGGCGATGGATGGCCGCAGCGGCATTCAGGCCGAGCTGTTGTATGCCTGGTTACGCCGCCTGTTGCCGGGCAACTCACCAGTACCCTTCGCGGTGACGGGCGAGGCCGCGCAGGTCGACCTGCTGCTGTTCGTCCATCGCGTACAGGGGCTGGCGCCGGGGCTGTATTGGCTGGCGCGTGGCGACGGGCTGGCGCAGGGCGGCATGCGTGCTGATTTCCTCTGGCAGCGTGCTCACGCCGAACTGCCGCTCTACCGTTTGCTGCCAGGGGATGCCCGAGGGGTGTCGGCGTTTCTGTCGTGCGGCCAGGACATTGCTTCCGATGGTTGTGTGGCGGTGGCCATGCTCGCGCGCTTCGATGCGGTCCTGGCCCGAGGTGCACACCACTATCCACGGCTTTACTGGGAATGCGGCCTGATCGGCCAGTTGCTGTACCTGGAGGCCGAGGCGGCGGGACTATCCGGTACTGGAATCGGCTGTTTTTTTGATGATCAGGTGCATGAATTGCTGGAACTGGCCGACAGCCGCTGGCAAAGCCTTTACCATTTCACCCTGGGTCGGGCCGTGTGGGATGAACGCCTGAGCACCGCCCCTGCCTACCCTGATGTGCGCCGCCCCGAGGAGAGAGTCGATGAGTAAAGTGCTGGATGATCTGGTTGCCCTGCTGAGCCTGGAGCAGATCGAGGAGAATCTGTTTCGTGGTGTCAGTCAGGACCTGGGTTTCCGCCAGCTGTTCGGTGGTCAGGTGATCGGCCAGTGCGTATCGGCGGCAAGCAAGACGGTGGACGATGCGCGCCATGTGCATTCGTTGCACGGTTATTTCCTGCGCCCCGGCGATGCCACGTTGCCGGTGGTCTATCAGGTCGAGCGCGTGCGTGACGGCGGCAGCTTCAGCACCCGACGGGTCACGGCCGTACAGAAAGGCCAGCCGATTTTCACCTGCAGCGCTTCGTTCCAGTATGACGAAGAAGGCTTCAACCATCAGTTGACGATGCCCGATGTGCCAGGCCCGGAAGCCTTGCAGTCGGAAACCGAGTTGGCGCGCGAAGTCGCCGCGCTGATTCCCGAGCGCATGCGTGAGCGCATGACCAGTGACAAACCCATCGAGATCCGTCCGGTAACGCGCATCAACCCATTCGCGCCGCAGCCGGGCGAGCCGATCAAACACGTCTGGTTTCGCGCCGACGGCAACCTGCCGGATGAGCCGAGCCTGCACAAATACCTGCTGGCCTACGCCAGCGACTTCAACCTGCTGACCACCTCGATGCTGCCCCACGGCGTATCGGTGTTCCAGAAGTTCATGCAGGTGGCCAGTCTGGACCATTCGCTGTGGTTTCACTCCGACCTGCGCATGGATGACTGGTTGCTGTATTCCATGGACAGTCCGTGGGCCGGCAATGCCCGTGGTTTCTCGCGTGCCAGCATCTTCAACCGCGCAGGAAAGCTGGTGGCATCGGTGAGCCAGGAAGGGCTGATTCGTCAGCGCGAGGACTGGAAGTGACACTGTCTACGGCACGCCACTGGGTGTTCGACATGGACGGCACCCTGACGGTTGCCGTACATGATTTCGCGGCGATTCGCGAGGCGCTGTCGATCCCGGCGGAGGACGACATCCTTCATCACCTCGCTGCGTTGCCCGAGGCGGAGGCCCAGGCCAAACACGCCTGGTTGCTGGAGCATGAACGCGACCTGGCGCTTGGCTCGGTGGCGGCACCCGGAGCGGTCGAACTGGTGCGGGCGCTGCATGCCCGTGGTTGCCAACTCGGCATCCTGACCCGCAACGCTCACGAACTGGCACTGCTGACCCTGGAAGCCATTGGCCTGGGTGACTGCTTTGCCAGTGCTGATGTGATCGGGCGAAGCGAGGCGATTCCCAAGCCAGACCCGGACGGCCTGCTGCAACTGGCGAGCCGTTGGGGTATCAGCCCCACGGCGATGGTAATGGTGGGCGACTACCGCTTCGACCTGGACTGCGCCCGTGCTGCGGGCGCCTTTGGCGTACTGGTCAACTTGCCAGACAACCCCTGGCCGGAATTGACGGACGCCTACGCCCCGGACTGCGCCGCGTTACTGGCGCAGGTGACGCAGGCGATCGCCGTCGCTTAGTAGCGGTAGGCACCGGCCTGAATGGCCGTATGCAGCTCATCGGTCAGCGGCACGTAGCGGTCACTGCCGGGAATCCAGGCATACAGCGGGTCCGGGCAGCGCTGCGGATCGAACCCCTGCTCCTTGAGTGGCCCCTTCTTGTGCTTGAAGGTGCCGGTGGTTTCCACCTGCTTGCTCAAGCGCAGGAACAGGGGCACGGCATAGTTCGGCAGCTCTTTGCGCAGGCGTTCCAGCATGGCCTGGAAGTCGAAGCTCTCGGCGGGTGCGTTCAGACGGATGCAAGCCATACCCGCGCGGCCATTGGTGCCGGCGATTTCCACCCCGTAGACCACGGTTTCGCTGACTTGGTCGATGCCATCCAGAATGGCCTCCACCTGGGTGGTGGAAACGTTCTCGCCTTTCCAGCGGAAGGTGTCGCCAAGGCGGTCGACGAATTGTGCATGACGAAAGCCCAGGTCGCGCATCAGGTCGCCGGTGTTGAACCAGGCATCGCCCGGCTCGAACACGTCACGCAGGATGCTCTTCTCGGTTTTCTGCGCATCGGTGTAGCCATGGAACGGACTCTTGTCGGTGATCTTGCCGAGCAGCAGACCTGCTTCGCCCTTTTTCACCTTGTGCAACTGGCCGTTCTCGCGCAGAGGCGCTTCACGCTCCTGGTCGTAGCGGACGATGGCGTAGGGGTAGGGCGAAAAGCCCACGGTGTTGTCGAGGTTGAGCAGGTTGGTGAAGCCGACGTTACCTTCGCTCGAGGCATACAGCTCGACCACGCGGTCGATGTCGAAGCGCTGTTTGAAGGTCTGCCAGATGCCCGGGCGCAGGCCGTTGCCGAGCATGATGCGGATGCTGTTGTTGCTGTCCTCGGGGCGCGGAGGGCTTTCCAGCAGGTAGCGGCACAGCTCGCCGACATAGCCGAAGGCGGTGGCCTGGTACTGACGCACCTCATCCCAGAAACGGCTGGCGCTGAACTTGCGCGCCATGATCAGGGTGCTCTGGCCGGCCAGCACCGAGCCCCAGCACACCACCATGGCGGTGCCGTGGTAGAAGGGCAGGGTGACGTACATGCGGTCGTCACGACGCAGACGCATCGCGCCGAAGCCGAACATCGCGTAGCCCTTCATGAAACGACCATGGTTGAACACCACGGCTTTCGGCAGGCCGGAGGTGCCCGAGGTGTAGATATAGAAGCAGGAGTCGTCAGCCTGCACCGGGCGGGCGGGTTGCGGATTGTGCTCGGGTTGTTTTGCCAGCTCGGCGGCCAGGTGCAGCCACCCGCTGGGCGCCTCACCGGCATCGAGCCAGGTGGGACGGTCAGCCAGGAAGGCGCGGGCATCGGTGGCCAGCTCCAGGTCGGGACCTACCTGTTCGAAGGCTTCCAGCAGCTCCTCGCCAACCACGGCCATCTTGGGGTTGACCAGGTTGATACTGTGGGCCAGAACCTGGCCCCGTTGGCTGCTGTTGACCAAGGCGCTGACCAGGCCGAGTTTGGCGCAGGCGGTGACGCAGGCCAGCAGCTCCAGACGGTTTTCCATAAACAGCGCTACCGTGTCGCCTTGCTGCAGGCCACGCGAGTCGAGGTAATGCGCGATGCGGTTGGCCCACTGGTTGAACGCCGCATAGGTCAGGCAGTTCTCGCCCTGGATCATGGCCAGGCCCTGTGGGTTCTGCTGTGCGGCCAGTTCCACGCAACTGCCCAATCCGGTGGCATAGGTGCCACGGCTGCGGTTGGAGATGCGCAGGCCCTTGACGATGCCTGGAAGGTCGACCAGCAGGCGAGGGAGGCGTGCGCACAGGCGCGGCAGGGTGATCAGGTCTTGCTGACTCATGTAGCGGACTCCGGTGGTGCGGTGCACTCGATGTTGTTCTGCCTGCCAATCTACGTCGCACGGGCAAACTTGTTGATAGCCAGCGGTTGCACGGGACTGGCAATTCGTCTCATCTGCTGTGCACAATCGGCCTATCGGTGTGGTCAAGGATTTCCTCATGTTGCAGGCGAACATTCCCGCCGGGACGGCCTCGCAATTGCTCGATCTGTACCTGTCGCTGCAGCGGCTCGCGCTCGTTGGGCCGGACGATCTGCATGAGCTGGGCGTGGCGCCCGAGCAGTTGCAGGATCTTGAGCGGCGCATTCCGCTGAACTGGGTTCTGCATCTGTGGCGGTTGGCGCTGAGCCGTGGCGCTGGTGCGGAGATCGGCTTGTTGCTCGGCCAGCAACGTGGCTTGCAGACGCGCGGGCCGGTGGCCAACCTGATTGCCCAGAGCGCCACCTTGGGGGAGGCGCTGGAGCTGTTCTGCCGCTACATCCCGGTGATGAGCGAGGGCGAGGGCGTCGTGGTCGAGCGCAGCGGTGCGCGGGTGCGTATCTCCATGCAGTTCAGCGCGCCATTGCTCGGTCATGCCGTGGTCAGCGAGTACAGCGTGAGTTCCGCGCTGTGCTGGGCGCGTCAGCTGACGGGGGTGACCTTGATGCCGCAGGCGGTGGGTTTTCGTCATGCGGCCTTGGCAGCGCCCGCGGTCTATCGCCAGGTGTTCGGTGTGGCGGCACGCTTTGCCGAGCGTTCCGATTACCTCGAGCTGCGTGAGGCGGACCTGTTGCTGCCGGTGCTGGGTGCCAATACCTATCTGAAGGGGTTGATGCAGCAGCGGGTCAGCGCAATGCAGGCGCAGTTGCCCCTGCAATACAGCGTTCGCGCGCAGACGGTGCAGTTGATCGAGCGGGGATTGCTCGGTGGCGAGGTCTCGGTGGCCGCGGTCGCCGGGCAGTTGGGGATCAGCCGGCAGACCCTGCACCGTCACCTACGTGCCGAGCAATGCAGCTTTTCCGAGTTGCTGGCCGATGTGCGTCGGCAGTACGCGCTGCAGCGCCTGGCGCAGCCGGATTGTCGTGTGGAGCAGCTCAGTCGCGAACTGGGCTTCAGCGAACCCAGTGCGTTCTACAAGGCATTCAAGGGCTGGTACGGCGTGTCGCCCAAGGCATATCAACAGCAGGAGTAGCGAGGACGACCCGCACCTGTGGCGCGGGTCGTCTGTGTGCCTACAGGCGTGCCGCCTTGAAGGTATCGCAACGGTTCAGGTCGCCCTGTTCGAAGCCGGTCTTGAACCAGCGCACGCGCTGGGCAGACGTGCCATGGGTGAATGAGTCCGGCACCACGCGCCCGCGAGCCTTTTGCTGTAGGCGGTCGTCGCCGATGGCATTGGCGGCATTCAGGGCTTCCTCCAGGTCACCGGCCTCCAGCCAGTCCAGGCGCTGTTGCGCGTGATGGGCCCAGACGCCTGCCAGGCAGTCGGCTTGCAGTTCCTGGCGCACCAGCAGACCGTTGTCGCCTTCGAGCTTTTCACCGCGCTGGCGGGCGGCGTTGACCTTGGCCGAGACGCCGAGCAGCGTCTGCACATGGTGACCGACCTCGTGGGCGATCACGTAGGCCTGGGCGAAATCGCCTGCGGCGGCGAAGCGGGTTTCCAGTTCGTGGAAGAATTGCAGGTCGAGGTACACCTGACGGTCGCCGGGGCAGTAGAACGGCCCGACAGCCGCATCGGCGAAACCGCAGGCCGAGTTGACGCCGCCACTGAAGAGCACCAGTTTCGGATCCTGGTACTGTTTGCCACCTGCGCGGAAGATGGCGCGCCAGGTGTCCTCGGTGTCACCGAGCACGGCGCGGACGAATTCGCTTTGCTGGTCGTTGGCGGTTGGCGCAGGTTGGCTGCTCTGGGTGCTGACGCCGCCTTGCCCAGCAAGCTGGCCGAGGATCGTCAACGGGTCCTGGCCCATCATCAAGCCAATGATTACCACGATGGCGATGCCGCCCAGGCTCAAGCCCTTGCCGCCGCCAAAGCGCATGCCACCGCCGCCGCCACGGGCGTCCACCACATTGTCGCTACGTCGTGCCCGTTGCCAGCGCATGGTCATTCTCCATTATTCAGTTGGCCCGTTATCCCGTCGAATCGTCAGTGTTAACGCTGGCGTGCATCCGCGCCAGTCCGGTGATCGGCTGCCCGGATTTTTCAGTTTTTCGGGTAGTCGCTGATGACCCGTTCCTGGCCATCACGCAGCAAGCCGACCACTTGGTAAGCGTCCTGCCGACCGCCCATTTCCATGCCTGGCGAGCCAGCCGGCATGCCCGGTACGGCGGCGCCGATCAGGTCCGGCTGGGCACGCAGTTTGAGGATGTCTGCAGCAGGAACGTGGCCTTCGACGAACTTGCCGTCGATCACGCCGGTATGGCACGAGGCCAGGCGAGGCGGCACGCCGAGGTGCTGTTTGACGGCTGTCATGTCATTTTCGATGTGGTCGTTGACCTGAATGCCGTTGGCTTCCAGATGGCTGATCCAGGCCGTGCAGCAACCACAGTTGGGGTCGCGATAGACATCCATGCTCAGTTGTTCGGCAGCCTGGGCAGTGGCGGCAAACAGAGCCGCAGCAAGAAAAAGGGGGCGCATGCGAATAGCTCCTGAAGGGAATCGGCGCAGGATAGCGCCACTTGCGTCGCAGGCACAGGGCGGCCTGTCTCGGTGCGACAATCCGGCCTATGCTGCAGCCACTCAGCGCGAAGCGCCCCGATAGGCGGGTCCTATACAGGAGAGGGCGATCGATTACCCACGGAATCAGGAGTCAAAGCCATGTTGCTCGCTCGTATCGTGTTGATTGTGCAGGCCGTGTTTCTCGCGGTGGCAGGGCTGGCCTATTTCATCTGGCCGCAGGAGATGGCCAGCCTCAGCGGCATGCTGCTGATGGAGCCGGCAGCCATTACCGATGTGCGCGCTTATTACGGGGCATTGCAGATCGCACTGGCGCTTTACCTGGTGCTGGCCTTGTTGAGGGTCGACTTGCTGCGCCCGGCACTGACCTTGCTGGTGCTGCTCTACAGTGCGTTGGCGCTGGGGCGTATCGCAGGCCTGTACCTGGATGGCGGCCTGCAGCAGACGTTCAATCTCTACGCCCTGTTGTTCGAGGTGGTTTCAGCCGGGGTGGCCTTCGCGGTGCTGCGCACGCTGGGGCGTATTGATCAGGCTGTGCGCAGGGAGGGGCTGTAGCGCAGCATGTCGAGCAGGGAGTCCACCAGCAGCGCGGCTTGATCGGCCAGTGGTTGTGGCCCGGCGGCCAGTAGCCAGCGGGCCTGGATGCCGTCCAGGCAGGCATGCAGGCAGGTGGCGGCGCGCTGACAGTCCAGGGTGCTGGGGAGTTGCCCTTTGTTCACGGCGTTGCGCAGGGTGCGCTCGATGCGTACGTCGCACTCCAGGCTGAATTCCTGCATGCGTTGGCGCAGGTCGCCCAGGTCATCGGTGTACTCGCATTTGTACAAAAGGATTTCACTGACCCTGCGACGTTGTGGATCATTTTCCAGATCGCACAGCACCCGTATCATCAATTCGCGCATACGGCCCAGCGGATCGGGCTCGTCTTCCCGTTCGCTGGCTGTGGCGAGGTCTTCGAGGGGCAGGCGCAGACGGTCGAACAATGCCTGAAACACATCGACCTTATTCTGGAAGTGCCAATAGATCGCGCCCCGGCTGACGCCGGCAGCGGTGGCGATATCCGCCAGAGAAGTGCGCGACACGCCTTTGGCGTAGAACACCCGTTCGGCAGCATCGAGGATGTCCACTCGGGTTTCTTCAGCTTCTTCTTTGGTACGTCTGGCCATTCTTCAACTCAGCAAGCCCACGGATAAATAGCCAAATCGGCACAGTCATATTCTTATGTTCTAGAGGAATAAAGCATTTACAAACATTCTCGGATGTAAGTATATTCGTTAGCTACCTAAATAGTCCACTTCCCATCCCCGCTCGGGTGCCTTCACGGTCCCGACGAATTCTCCATATGAGGTCGATTCAGATGCACAAGAAGCCAGCCTATGTAGCCATGGTTTCCGCCGTCGCTCTGGCCACGTTTACCCTGGTCGGCTGTAAGGAAGAGGCCGAACACCCTGCGCCACCGCCGCAACAGGTCGGTGTAATCACCCTGCAGGCAGAACCCTTCACGTTGACGGCCGAGTTGCCGGGCCGTACCAGCGCGTACCGCATCGCTGAAGTGCGCCCGCAGGTCGACGGCATCATCCAGAAGCGCCTGTTCAAGGAAGGCTCCGAGGTCAAGGCCGGCGAGCAGCTCTACCAGATCGACGAATCCGTGTACCAGGCCAGCTACAAGAGCGCCCAGGCGACCCTGGCGTCGACGCAGTCGCTGGCCACGCGCTACAAGGACCTGGTCGCCGACCAAGCCGTGAGCAAGCAGGCGTATGACGAAGCCCGCGCTTCCAGCCTGCAGGCCGAAGCCGCGGCAGAAAGAGCCCGTATCGACCTGCGCTACACCAAGGTGCTTGCGCCGATCTCCGGCCGCGTCGGCCGTTCGGCCGTCACCGAGGGTGCCCTGGTCAACAATGGCCAGGCTCAGGCGCTGGCTACTATCCAGCAGCTCGACCCTATCTATGTCGATGTCACCCAGCCGAGCAAGGACCTGCTGCGTCTGCGCCGCGAGCTGGCCAGTGGGAAGCTGGAGAAGGCTGGTGAGAATGCTGCCAAGGTTCAGCTGACGCTCGAAGACGGCAGCCAGTACGAACACGAAGGCACGCTGGAATTCTCCGAAGTTTCGGTCGACGAAGGCACAGGCTCGGTCACGCTGCGCGCCGTGTTCCCCAACCCGGATCACAGCCTGTTGCCAGGCATGTTCGTGCATGCGCGCCTGAATGCGGGTGTTAACCAGAGTGCGATTCTGGCGCCGCAGCAAGGCATCACGCGCAACGTGCAGGGCCAGCCGACCGCGCTGGTGGTCAATGGCGAGAACAAGGTCGAGCTGCGCAAGTTGAGCGCCGAGCGCACCGTGGGTGATCGCTGGTTGGTGACCGACGGCCTCAAGGCTGGCGACAAGCTGATCACCGAAGGCCTGCAATTCGTACATCCGGGCGATGAAGTACAGGTCGCCCCAGCCAAAAACGTCGCTGTAGGTCCGGAGTCATCCGCGGCCGATCAGGCCGGCAGCCGCTAAGGAGCGACAACGATGGCTAACTTCTTTATCGACAGGCCGATCTTCGCCTGGGTGATCGCCTTGGTGATCATGCTGGCGGGCGGCCTGTCCATTCTCAAACTGCCGATCAACCAGTACCCGAGCATCGCCGCGCCGGCAGTGGCGATTCAGGTCAGCTACCCGGGCGCTTCCGCACAGACCGTGCAGGACACCGTGGTCCAGGTGATCGAGCAGCAGCTCAATGGTATCGATGGCCTGCGCTACATGTCCTCGGAGAGCAACTCCGACGGCAGCATGACCATCACCGTGACCTTCGAGCAGGGCACCAACCCTGACATCGCCCAGGTCCAGGTGCAGAACAAACTGCAGCTGGCCACGCCTCTGTTGCCGCAGGAAGTGCAGCAGCAGGGTATCCGTGTGACCAAGGCGGTGAAGAACTTCCTGCTGGTGATCGGTGTCGTCTCGGAAGACGGCAGCATGACCCGTAACGACCTGTCCAACTACATCGTGTCCAACATGCAGGACCCGATATCGCGGACCAAGGGCGTCGGTGACTTCCAGGTGTTCGGTGCCCAGTACGCCATGCGTATCTGGCTCGATCCGGCCAAGCTGAACAACTTCAAGCTGACTCCGAGCGACGTGAAAACGGCGATCCAGGCGCAGAACGTGCAGATTTCCTCCGGCCAGTTCGGCGGATTGCCAGCGGGTCCTGGCCAGCAGTTGAACGCGACCATTATCGGCAAGACCCGCCTGCAGACGCCGGAGGAATTCCGCAAGATCCTGCTCAAGGTCAATCGTGATGGTTCCCAGGTGCGCCTGGGTGATGTGGCGACTGTCGAGCTGGGCGGTGAGAACTACAGTATCGATGCGCAGTTCAACGGCCTGCCGGCTTCTGGCCTGGCGGTCAAGCTGGCGAGCGGGGCCAACGCCCTGGACACGGCCAAGGCCATTCGCGAGACCATCAACGAGCTGGAACCGTTCTTCCCGCCAGGCATGAAAGTGGTGATGCCGTACGACACCACACCGGTGATCTCGGAGTCCATCACCGGGGTGATGCATACCCTGCTCGAAGCCTTCGTGCTGGTGTTCCTGGTGATGTTCCTGTTCCTGCAGAACTTCCGGGCCACCATCATTCCCACCCTGGCGGTGCCGGTGGTGCTGCTCGGGACGTTCGGCATCCTGGCGGCCTTCGGCTTCAGCATCAACACCCTGACCATGTTCGCCATGATCCTGGCCATCGGCCTGTTGGTGGACGATGCCATCGTGGTGGTGGAAAACGTCGAGCGGGTGATGCGCGAAGAGGGCTTGTCGCCACTCGAGGCGACGCGCAAGTCCATGGGGCAGATCCAGGGCGCACTGGTCGGGATCGGTGTGGTGCTGTCGGCGGTGTTGTTGCCGATGGCGTTCTTCGGTGGCTCGACGGGCGTGATCTACCGGCAGTTCTCGATCACCATCGTCTCGGCAATGGTGCTGTCGGTGATCCTGGCGCTGATCTTCACGCCAGCCCTGTGCTCGACCCTGCTCAAGCCGATCCCCAAGGGTGAGCATCACGTCAAGCGCGGCTTCTTCGGCTGGTTCAACCGTACCTTCGAAAGCAGCGTCAACGGCTACGAGCGCGGCGTGCGGGCCATGTTGCGGCGCAAGACACCGTACCTGCTGATGTATGCGGTGATCATCGCGATCATGGTGTGGATGTTCGGCCGTATTCCGACCGCGTTCCTGCCTGACGAAGACCAGGGCGTACTGTTCGCCCAGGTGCAGACACCGTCCGGCTCCAGTGCCGAGCGTACGCAGGTGGTCGTCGACAACATGCGTAAGTACCTGCTCGAAGATGAGGCCAGTACGGTCAAGTCGGTGTTCACCGTGACCGGCTTCAACTTCGCCGGCCGCGGCCAGAGCTCCGGTATGGCGTTCATCATGCTCAAACCCTGGGGCGAGCGTACGGCCGAAGGCACCAGTGTGTTCGACCTGGCGCACCGCGCGCAGATGCACTTCTTCGGCACTGATTTCCGCGACGCCATGGTGTTCGCCTTCGCGCCGCCTGCGGTGATGGAGCTGGGTAACGCCACCGGTTTCAACCTGTTCCTGCAGGACCGTGCCGGTGTCGGCCATGAAACGCTCAACGAAGCGCGGGACAAGTTCCTCGAGCTGGCCTCGAAGAACCCGATCCTGAACAGCGTGCGGGCCAACGGCCTGATGGATGAGGCGCAGTACCAGTTGCTGATCGATGATGAGAAGGTACGCACCCTTGGTGTGTCCCTGGCTGACGTGAACAACACCCTGTCGATTGCCTGGGGTGGCAGCTACGTCAACGACTTCATCGACCATGGGCGGGTCAAGAAGGTCTATCTGCAAGGCGTGCCAAGCTCGCGGATGAACCCGGAAGACCTGAGCAAATGGTTCGTGCGCAATGACACCGGCCAGATGGTGCCATTCAACGCCTTCGCCACCGGCAAGTGGGTGTATGGCTCGCCCAAGCTGGCCCGCTACAACGGTGTCGGCGCGGTGGAGATCCTCGGTGCGCCGTCGCCTGGCTACAGTTCGGGCGATGCGATGCTGGCGGTGGAAGAGATCGCCAAGCAGTTGCCGGAAGGTGTCGGTTACTCCTGGACCGGACAGTCCTACGAGGAGCGCCTGTCGGGCTCCCAGGCTCCAGCGTTGTATGCGTTGTCGCTGCTGGTGGTGTTCCTGTGTCTGGCGGCGCTGTACGAGAGCTGGTCGATTCCATTCTCGGTGATGCTGGTGGTGCCGCTGGGTATCTTCGGTGCGCTGATGTTCACCATGTTCCGCGGGCTGTCCAACGACGTGTTCTTCCAGGTGGGCCTGATTACCACCATTGGCCTGTCGGCGCGTAACGCGATCCTCATCGTCGAGTTCGCCAAGTCGCTGCATGAGCAGGGCAAGAGTCACGTCGAGGCGGCCGTCGAGGCCTGCCGCATGCGACTGCGTCCGATCATCATGACTTCGCTGGCGTTCATTCTCGGTGTCGTGCCGCTGGCCATTTCCAGCGGCGCGGGCGCCGGCAGCAAGCACGCCATCGGTACCGGTGTGATCGGCGGCATGCTCACCGCGGCGGTCCTGGCGATCTTCTGGGTGCCATTGTTCTATGTGCTGGTCTGCTCGATGTTCAAGGACAAGAGCGCCAACGCCACCAACGAGAAGGAGGCCGTCCAGTGAGGCAGTCCCTGTTGTCTCTGACCATTGCCGCCGCTGTGCTCAGCGGCTGCACGATGATCCCCGACTACCAGCGCCCTGCGGCGCCGGTGGCGGCGGCCTGGCCTGAAGGCGCTGCCTACGGCGGCGCTGCGGATGCCGCGCAAACTGGCACGCTGGCGGCCGAGCTTGGCTGGCGCACGTTCTTCCGCGACCCGGCGCTGCAACGCCTGGTCGAGGTGGCGCTGGTCAATAACCGTGACTTGCGTGTTGCCGCGTTGAATATCGACGCCTATCGCGCACAGTACCGCATCCAGCGTTCCGAGCTGTTCCCGAGCATTTCCGCTGCGGGCAGCGGTACCCGGCAACGTCTGCCGGCCGACCTGTCGCAGACCGGCGAAGCCACCACCAGCGGCCAGTACAGCGCCACGCTCGGCACCAGTGCCTGGGAGATCGATTTCTTCGGTCGCCTGCGCAGCCTCAACGAGCAGACGCTGGAGCAGTACTTCGCCAGCGAAGAAGCACGCCGCAGCACGCAGATCAGCCTGGTCGCCAGTGTCGCCAATGCCTACCTGACACTGCAGGCCGACCAGGCGCTGCTGGCCCTGACCCGCGACACGCTGGACACCTACCAGAAGAGCTACACGCTCACCGAGCGTAGCTTCAATGTGGGGGTGGCCGACGCCCTGGCGCTGAGCCAGGCGCGTACCGCGGTACAGAGCGCGCAGGTCAATTTGGCCCAGTACACCCGTCTGGTTGCCCAGGACCGCAATGCGCTGACCGTGCTGCTGGGTGATGGCTTGCCGGCCAATATTCCGGCTGGCGAAGTGCTCGACACCAACCTGCTCGCCGAAGTACCGGCGGGGCTGCCGTCCGATCTGCTGCAACGTCGTCCCGATCTGCTGCAGGCCGAGCATCAATTGCGCTCGGCCAACGCAAGCATCGGTGCGGCGCGTGCGGCGTTCTTCCCGAACATCAGCCTGACCGCCAATGCCGGTACCAGTAGCCGCGAGTTGTCCGGCCTGTTCGACTCTGGATCGGGCAGCTGGTTGTTCCAGCCGCATATCAATCTGCCGATCTTCACGGCCGGACGTCTCAAGGCCAACCTCGACTATGCCGAGGTGCAGAAGGACATCCAGGTGGCGCAGTACGAAAAAGCCATCCAGACCGCCTTCCAGGAAGTGGCGGACGGCCTGGCGGCGCGCAGTACCTATGAGGAGCAGTTGCAGGCCCAGCGTGAGCTGGTGAAAACCAGCGAGCAGTACTACAACCTGGCGGATCGTCGTTTCCGTACGGGCGTGGACAGTTACCTGACTCTGCTCGATGCCCAGCGCCAGTTGTTCAGCGCCAAGCAGCAACTGATTGGGGATCGCCTCAACCAGCTCACCAGCGAGGTCAACCTGTACAAGGCTCTCGGCGGTGGTTGGAACGAGCAGACCACGACAGTGGCGACCGCACCTGCGGCCAACTGAGTCGCCTGCTGCAACGAAAAAGCCCCGGCAGTGCCGGGGCTTTTTTGTGGGCGTTTGTCTGCGGTGTCCTCTATCGGAACTCCAGGTGGCGAGCCTTAGCGCCGTACCAGCAGCACGCCGCTTTCCATGTGGTGGGTCCAGGGGAACTGGTCGAACAGCGCGCAGCGTTCGATGCGGTGCGTGTCGTGCAGCTGGGCGATGTTCGCCGCCAGGGTCTCCGGGTTGCAGGAGATGTACAGGATGCGTTCGAAACGGCGCGTCAGCTCGCAGGTGTCCGGGTCCATGCCGGCGCGTGGCGGGTCGACGAAGACGGTGCCGAAGGCGTAGCTTTTCAGGTCGATGCCAGCCAGGCGACGGAACGGGCGTACGTCGTTCAGCGCCTGGGTCAGTTCCTCGGCGGACAGGCGCACCAGCTCGATGTTGTTGATGCCGTTGTCGGCCAGGTTGGCCAGCGCGGCATTGACCGAGCTCTTGCTGATCTCGGTGGCCAGCACCTTGCGCACACGGGTCGACAGCGGCAGGGTGAAGTTGCCATTGCCGCAATACAGCTCCAGCAGGTCGTCGTCACGCTGGCCGAGAGCGTCGTAAGCCCACTGCAGCATCTGCTGGCAGACCATGCCGTTGGGCTGGGTGAAGGCGCCTTCCGGCTGGCGGTAAGTGAATGTACGACCGGCCACCTGCAGTTCTTCCTGAACGTAGTCGCGACCGATCACCAGGCGCTGACCTCGTGAGCGGCCCACCAGGCTGACGCCCAGCTTGGCGGCGAGCTGTTCGGCCTCGGCTTGCCAGGCGGCGTCCAGCGGGCGGTGGTAGCACAGGGTGATCAAGGCATCGCCGGACAGGGTGGTGAGGAACTCGACCTGGAACAGCTTGAAAGCAAGAACAGAGCTACTCCGCCAGGCGCTTTTTAGCTGCGGCATCAACTCATTGATGCGCAGGCTGGCGATGGGGAAGTCTTCGATCAGGATCGGCGTGTGCTTGTCGCCGGCGGCGAACATCGCGTAGTGACGTTCTTCCTGTTCGCGCCACAGGCGGAACTCCGCGCGCAGGCGGTAATGCTCGGCCGGCGAGGTGAAGACCTCGGGCTCGGGCGCGGTGAAAGGGGCGAGCAGCGCGCGCAGGCGGCTGGTCTTGTCGTGCAGTTGGGCGGCATAGGCCGCGGCGTCGCGAGTCGGATTCATGCGGCAGTGCTGTAGGCGAATTTGAAGACGAACAGCGCGGCCAGAATCACCAGCGCCGGGTTGAGTTCGCGCCAGCGACCGGCCAGCGCCTTGATCGCCACCCAGGCGATAAAGCCCAGGGCGATGCCATTGGCGATGGAGAAAGTCAGCGGCATGGCCAGCGCGGTGATCACCACGGGGGCGGCGACGGTAAGGTCGTCCCAGTCGATTTCGGCGAGGCCGGCGGTCATCAGTACGGCGATGAACAGCAGTGCCGGTGCAGTGGCGAAGCCCGGTACGGTGCCTGCCAGCGGCGCGAAGAACAGCGCCAGGAGGAACAGGACGGCGACCACACAAGCGGTCAGTCCGGTGCGCCCGCCAGCGGCAACGCCGGAGGCAGATTCGATGTAGCTGGTGGTGGTGCTGGTGCCCAGTAGCGAGCCGCCCATGGCCGCCGTGCTGTCGGCGATCAGCGCGCGGCCCATCTTCGGCAGATGGCCGTCGGCACGCATCAGGCCGGCGCGCTTGGCCACGCCGATCAGGGTACCGGTGTTGTCGAACAGGTCGACGAACAGGAAGGCGAAAATCACGCTGATCATCGCCACATCCAGCGCGCCCATCAGGTCCAGCTGCAACAGGGTCGGCATGATGGATGGCGGCATCGACACCACGCCCTGGAAGGGCGTGACGCCGAGCAGCACGGCGATCACCGTGACCGCCAGGATGCCGATCATCACCGCGCCGGTCACACGCCGAGCCTCCAGGGCGATGATCAGGAAGAAACCGAAGATCGCCAGCAGCGGCCCGGGTGCGGTGAGGTCGCCAAGGCCGACCAGGGTGGCTGGGTTGTCGACCACGATGCCGGCCTTCTCCAGGGCGATCAGCGCCAGGAACAGGCCGATGCCGGCGGCAATCGCCGAGCGCAGGGGCAGCGGAATGCTGTTCACGATCCACTCGCGGATGCGGAAGATCGACAGCACGAAGAACAACGTGGCGGAGATGAACACCGCCCCCAGGGCCACCTGCCAGCTGTAGCCCATCTGCAGGACCACGGTGTAGGTGAAGAAGGCGTTGAGGCCCATGCCGGGCGCGAGGGCGATCGGGTAGTTGGCGATCAGGCCCATCAGCGCCGAGCCGATGGCGGCGGCCAGGCAGGTGGCGACGAATACCGCGCCGACATCCATGCCGGTCTTGCCGAGGATTTCCGGGTTGACGAAGAGGATGTAGGCCATGGTCAGGAAGGTGGTCAGCCCGGCCAGTATCTCGGTGCGCACGGTGGTGCCGTGTGCCTTGAGTTGGAAGAGTTTCTCCAGCATGACAGCCCCCTAGGCCTCAATCTGCGGATCGGCAAAAGCAACGCACAGCATCCGCTGGGGACGCTGGTGAAAATGCCGTATAGGAAAGCGGCGCATCATATCAGCTCACCTGCGGCTGGTGAATTTGTGCACACCGATGGGCTGTTCATTAAGGCGAACCACGCCGGGCAGGGTGGGTCCACATGAGCATGGAGACCGCCGCCCCAGGAGAACAGTCATGACCAGCCGCGCGCTGATTGCCCTTGCCGACGGCGTGGACGCTATCGACACCGCGTCCCTGCTCGAACAACTGATCGGCCGGTTCTCGCGCAACCTGGTGGCGAACGCCATGTGGGCGTCCTGATGCGCGGCGTTCTGCTGCTGGTCGCCGCCGTGGTGCTGGCAGGTTGTGCCATGGCGCCTGAGGTGGGCAAGGACGGCTTGGGTCTGCATCGGGCGACGATGTCGGCCCAGCCGGGCTGGGTGGTGATGCGCTACGCACAAGGCAGCGCGCCTTACTGGGTCGAGCCCGAGGCGAGGCTCGGCAGCAAGGATGTCGAGCGGGCCGAGGCGCTGTTCGATGAATCCGGGCAGGCGGTGGTGTTGCTGGTTTTCAACCAGGCTGGACGCGCCCGTCTGGAGCAGATGACCCGTGAGGCGATCGATCAGCCGCTGGCCATCGTGATCGATGGGCAGCTGCGCCTGGCGCCATTGGTGCAAGCCCCGATCAGCGATGGGCATATCGTGCTGTCCGGTTTCACGGGGGCGGATGAGGCCTTGCAGTTCGCCGCAGCGTTGACGCCACCGTAGTTTCGGGATGCGGCTTTGCACCACAGGGTATGGGCGATCACTACGCGATATTCTGTGATCGTCCATTGATCTGCATCAACGCACGCAGGTAAATGACCCTGCCGGTTTTTTTGACCGGATGCGCGCGGTAGACCATTTTTCAATAAGAACAATTCACCAACCCCGGACTCCAAGACCTGGAGCCACTGGACGGCTGACCGTGTCCGCCCAGAACATCACCTGACCGAGGATGTCCCATGTTCGGCTTAGAAGCCCTGGACCTGGCGCGAATACAGTTCGCCTTCACCATCTCGTTCCACATCATCTTTCCAGCCATCACCATCGGCCTGGCCAGTTACCTGGCAGTGCTCGAAGGGCTGTGGCTGAAGACCGGCCAGGAGGTCTATCGCGACCTCTACCATTTCTGGTCGAAGATCTTCGCCGTCAACTTCGGCATGGGCGTGGTTTCCGGCCTGGTGATGGCCTACCAGTTCGGCACCAACTGGAGCGCCTTCTCCGACTTTGCCGGCTCGATCACCGGGCCGTTGTTGGCATATGAGGTGCTCACGGCGTTCTTCCTCGAAGCCGGCTTCCTCGGCGTCATGCTGTTTGGCTGGAACCGCGTGGGGCCAGGCCTGCACTTCTTCTCCACGGTGATGGTGGCCATCGGTACGCTGATTTCCACCTTCTGGATTCTGGCCTCCAACAGCTGGATGCAGACCCCGCAGGGCTTCGAGATCATCGATGGTCGGGTGATTCCGGTGGACTGGTTCGCGGTGATCTTCAACCCGTCGTTCCCTTACCGGTTGATGCACATGGCAACTGCCGCCTTCCTGGCCACGGCGTTCTTCGTCGGCGCCTCGGCGGCCTGGCACCTGCTGCGCAAACGTGACAACCCGGCCGTGCGGCAGATGCTCTCGATGGCCATGTGGATGGCCCTGCTGGTCGCGCCGATCCAGGCGGTGATCGGCGATTTCCATGGCCTCAATACCCTCAAGCACCAGCCGGCGAAGATCTCCGCAATCGAAGGCCACTGGGACAACAGCAGTGGCGAGGCCACGCCCCTGATCCTGTTCGGCTGGCCGGACATGGAGCGTGAGGAAACCCGCTTCAAGGTGGAGATTCCCAAGCTTGGCAGCCTGATCCTGACCCACAGCCTGGACCAGCAAGTGCCGGCGCTGAAGGAGTTCGCCAAAGAGGACCGACCCAATTCGACCATCGTCTTCTGGTCGTTCCGTGTCATGGTCGGCCTGGGCCTGCTGATGATCCTGGCCGGGGTCTGGAGCCTGTGGCTGCGCTGGCGCGGCACGCTGTTCCAGTCGCGTGCATTCCTGCACTTCGTGCTGTGGATGGGGCCGTCCGGGCTGATCGCCATCCTCGCGGGCTGGTTCACCACCGAGATCGGTCGCCAACCCTGGGTGGTCTACGGGCTGATGCGTACGGCCGATGCCTCGTCGGGGCACAGCGCGGGGCAACTGGGCCTGACGCTGACCCTGTTCGTGGTGGTGTATTTCGCCGTGTTCGGCGCCGGCTTCGGTTACCTGATGCGCCTGGTGCGCAAAGGTCCGGTAACCAACGAAGGCAAGGAGCAGGGCGTCGGTGGTCCCGGCCAGCAACGCACGCCCGCCCGGCCGATTTCGGCAGCGGACGAGGGCATGGATGATGACGACAACAACGGCGACGATCTGGGCGCGAGGAACTGAACCATGGGCATCGATCTTTCGCTGATCTGGGCCATCATCATCGTCTTTGGCGTGATGATGTATGTGGTGATGGACGGGTTCGACCTGGGCATCGGTATCCTCTTTCCGTTCGTGCCGGACAAGGGCGAGCGCGACATCATGATGAACACCGTGGCGCCGGTCTGGGACGGCAACGAAACCTGGCTGGTGCTTGGTGGCGCCGGCCTGTTCGCGGCCTTCCCGCTGGCTTACTCGGTGGTGCTCAGCGCGCTCTACCTGCCGCTGATGTTCATGCTCATCGGCCTGGTGTTCCGCGGCGTGGCCTTCGAGTTCCGCTTCAAGGCCAAGGAGCACAAGCAGCACATCTGGGACAAGGCGTTCATCGGTGGTTCGCTGGTCGCGACCTTCTTCCAAGGGGTGGCGCTGGGGACCTTCATCGAAGGCATTCCGGTGGAGAACCGTGCCTTTGCCGGTGACACGCTGAACTGGCTCGCACCGTTCCCGCTGTTCAGCGGCCTGGGCCTGGTGGCGGCCTATGCGCTGCTCGGCTGCACCTGGCTGATCATGAAGACTGAAGGTCGCCTGCAGCGGCAGATGCACGACATGGCCCGCCCGCTGGCGCTGGTGTTGCTGGCGGTGATCGGCATCGTCAGCATCTGGACGCCGTTGTCGCAGGACGCCATCGCCCAGCGCTGGTTCAGCATGCCCAACCTGTTCTGGTTCATGCCGGTGCCGCTGCTGGTGCTGGTGACCTTCTTCTACCTGCTGCGCTCGGTGGCCAACGACGACAACATCAAGCCGTTCGTGCTGACGCTGATCCTCATCTTCCTCGGCTACAGCGGCCTGGGCATCAGCCTGTGGCCGCACATCGTGCCCGGCTCGCTGACCATCTGGGAAGCGGCGGCGCCCCCGCAGAGCCAGGGCTTCGCGCTGGTCGGCGCGCTGTTCATCATTCCTTTCATCCTGATGTACACGGCGTGGAGCTACTACGTGTTCCGCGGTAAGGTCACGCACGATCAGGGCTATCACTGAGCGGAGGCGCGCGATGATGACCGACAAGGTCGAGAAGAAACCGCTGTGGCAGCGCCTGGGTTGGCTGCTGCTGATCTGGGCGCTCAGCGTGCTGGCGCTGGGTGTGCTGTCTTACCTGCTGCGGTTGTTCATGAATGCGGCGGGGTTGAGCACGCCCTGACAGGGGAGGCTTCAACTCCTGGTGCCTGACGACGCTCAGGGCTGCATGGCCGTCTGCTTTCGCCCTCCGGGGCGAGACCAGAAGTCCCGGTTCCCTCGCTAGTGATCGTCCCTGTAAATGCATGAGACTCATGCGACTGCGGCAATCAACCGCGTCGTGAGCACTTCCCCGGCGGTGCTAGAGTCGCCGCCATGAAAATCGCCCGCCAGGACCGCACGCTGATTGCCTGGATGCTCTACGCCAGCATCCTCTTCAGTCTGTTTGCCTGTGCCGTTCACCACGGCCAGGGCGTTGGCCTGCAACTGAGTGGCCTCGATACGGCGTTCTGTTCCACCCATGGCGATGCGCCCGTGCATGACAGCGGCAATGCCCTGATGGCGAACTTCCAGTGCCCGCTGTGCTCGGCCATGGTGCTGGGCATGGCCTTGCTGTTCGGCCTGGCCTGGCTGTTGCGCCAGGAGACCAAGCCCCCTCGCCCGGACCGCAGAACCTGTGGCCGGCTGCCGCCGCGTTACCTCTGGCCATCGGCCAACCCTCGCGCTTCTCCCCTGATCCGAGTTGTTGCACCAGGCCATGAGCCTGCATTCCCGTATTGCCGCGTCTAGCCGGACGAGGGCTGCGACTCCGTGCTTTCAGATTCAGGATTTCACCGATGACGCCATCATTTTCCCGTCGACCACTGCGGTCGGCCGCCTATGCTGTTTTCTCTCTAAATACGTGGGTGCCGTTTGCCCGACATTCTCTGGCGCTGTGTGTCGGCCTCGGCCTGTCCCAGCAGGCGCTGGCCGATGAGCATGCCGAACACCAGGCCGATGCCGCTGCTCATGAGCTGCATGCCACGGTAATCACGGCCGTGCAGCAGACCTCGCCGCTGACCGTGGTCACCGACCCCAAGGCGCCCCGCCAGCCGGTGCCGGCAACTGATGCCACCGACTACCTGAAGACCATTCCCGGTTTCTCCGCCATTCGCAGCGGCGGCAGCAATGGTGATCCGGTGCTGCGTGGCATGTTCGGCTCGCGCCTGAGCATCCTCACCAATGGCGGGCAGATGATCGGCGCCTGCCCGGCGCGGATGGACGCACCCAGCTCCTACATCGTGCCGTCGACCTACGACAAACTCACGGTGATCAAAGGCCCACAAACCGTGCTCTGGGGCGCCGGTGCCTCGGCCGGCACGGTGTTGTTCGAGCGTGAGCCGGAGCATTTCGGCGAGCTTGGCAGTCGTCTCGATGCCAGCCTGCTGGTGGGCTCCCGTGGCCGTCTGGACAAGCTGCTCGACGGTGCGGTGGGCAGCGAGCAGGGCTACCTGCGGGTGATCGGCAGTCAGGCCCGCGCCGACGACTACAAGGACGGCCATGGCGACACCTGGCCATCGCGCTGGGAGAAGTGGAGTGGCGATGTCGCCCTCGGCTGGACACCGGATGCCGATACCCTGATCGAACTCAGCGCTGGCCGGGGTGACGGAGAGTCGCGCTACGCCGGGCGTGGCATGGACGCCGCCAAGCTGGAGCGCGAAAGCCTCGGGCTGCGTTTCTCTCGCGAGAACCTCGGCGCTGTGTTGCGCAAGGTCGAGGGCAATGTCTACTACAACTACGCCGACCACATCATGGACAACTACAGCCTGCGCACCCCGAACCCGGCCAGTAGCATGCCCATGCCGATGGCCTCCAGCGTCGACCGCCGTACCCTCGGTGGCCGGTTCGCCGCCACGTTCACCTGGCAGGCTGTGGAGCTGGTAGCCGGTGTCGACGCCCAGCGCAGCGAGCACCGCGGTCGCCGCTCCAGCTACGACATGATGACCGGCGCGCTGACCGAGCCCGACGCCTTCGCCTGGAACAAGGATGCCGACTTCCACAGCTATGGCGCTTTCGCCGAAGGCACCTGGCAGGTTGTCGACCGCAACCTTTTCATTGCCGGTGCAAGGCTGGATCGGGCCTCGGCCAGGGACTTCCGTCAGAGCATCGGCAGCATGATGGGCTCGCGCTCCAACCCGACTGCCGGCGACACCCGTGCCGACACGCTGCCGAGCGGGTTCGCCCGCTACGAGTACGACCTGGCCAACTCGCCCACCACCCTGTATGCCGGCCTCGGCCATGTGCAGCGCATGCCCGACTACTGGGAGCTGTTTTCGCCAAGCAATGGCCCACAAGACACGCCTAACGCTTTCGCCGGTGTGAAACCGGAGAAGACCACGCAACTGGACTTCGGCGTGCAGTACCAAGGCGAGAAACTACAGGCCTGGGCGTCGGGCTACGCGGGGCAGGTGCGCGACTACATCCTGTTCACCTACACGCCGGGAATGATGGGCAGCACCTCGCGTGCCGAGAACGTCGACGCGCGGATCATGGGCGGCGAACTGGGTGCCAGCTACCAGTGGACATCGAACTGGAAGAGCGACGCCACGCTGGCCTACGCCTGGGGCAAGAACAGCTCCGACGGTTCGGCACTGCCGCAGATGCCACCACTGGAAACCCGCCTGGGTCTGACCTACGAGCAGCAACGCTGGAGTGCCGGTGCCCTGTGGCGCGTGGTGGCCGCGCAAACACGGACCAGCGAAGGGCAGGGCAATGTGGTCGGCAAGGACTTTGGTGACAGCAGCGGCTTCGCCGTGATCTCCCTCAACGGCGCCTTCAAGGCCACTAACTCGCTCACCCTCAGCGCTGGCGTCGACAACCTGTTCGACAAGGCCTACAACGAGCACCTGAATCTGGCTGGCGATGCCGGCTTCGGCTTCCTGGCCGATAACCCCGAGCGGGTCAGTGAGCCGGGGCGCACGCTATGGACCAAGGTGGACGTTCGCTTCTGATAAACAGGCAGGCCGCTTTCACGTTTGGTTAAGGGGCCGGCTTTATCTCGTCCCAGTGAGCGAAGCGAGCAACTTGAGCCGCTAGTTAGAGGGTGAAGTGATTTTGCTCATTATGATGATTTTCTCAACACCTTCATATTCTTCGCGCACTTTCGCATACCCTAGTTTCCGATAAAAACCTTCAGCAGTTATTGAAGAGGGTACAGTCAGTTCCTTTATTTGGTTTTTTGTAGCCAGCTCTTCTATGTGCCTCATTAGAGCTAGGCCAATACCTAAACCCTGAAGCCTTGGCATTACGAAAACAGATCGTATGGTGCTTTTATCTAAGCTAGCAGTTCCGGTGACCGTTCCGTTGTTCACGGAAATGAATGTCTCACGGGCGAGCATACGGCTTACTATCCGCTCAGGTGAAAAATTCTCTGGCAGTTTCTCAATAAAAGATGCGGGGTAGTCTGAAGCATTAGTTTCTTTAATAGCGGCAATTATTAGAGTGCTGATCGCCGCCGCGTCTTCCAGGCGTGCTTTGCGTATAGATATGGTCATCAGCAATACCTCTAATGTTTGGTTAAGGGGCGGGCTTTAGCCCCTCCCAGTGAGCGAAGCGAACGGTTTCAACCACTAGTTAGATGGTGGTGCTGCTATCCGGGCTGTTCTTATGCGGGTGATTAAAAGAATTATTCCCTCAGACCTTATGCATAGAAATATACCGATGAGTATTTTGATTATTATAGCTAGTTCTTTTGCTATCAATTCGGAGACCCCGCCAAAGGGGTCTAGCGGCTGCCTAATATGACTTATCAACCGTGCAGTATTGAATACCAGGTCTGGTATGTTCTCGGTGATTATGTAAATACCCATTATGCAAAGCGCTGCTGATTGAAGTTGTTCAGAGGTGATGCTGATATTGAATGTGCTTTCGGAGCGTTTTGGTGTAAGAAAATTTGATATTGTCAGTGACAGTTTGTTAGTGCAAATGCTGCAGCTAACATGAAGCCTACTTCAAGCACAGCAGCTATTGCATAGATTTTGTAATCACTAGAATGGTCAGTTGCCAACTGATTCAAAATAAAATGCTGATTTATTATTGCAAGAAAGACTGAGTAGAATATGTATATTCCAATTACCCGGATTGGGATGCTCAGGAGTTAAGTGTATTTCATATGCATTCTCTAACGAATAAGCTAAGGGGACGGCTTCGCCGGTGCAAACTAGTGAAGCAAGCGATTTGAGTGCATTGTTAGAGGTCGTCAAGCACCAGCTCCTTGATTGAATATTGGCAAGTACAAAGCGACAACGCCTACTGAAAAAACTAAAGCTAAACCAAGAATGCCAATTAAGCATGAGGAGAGTGCGCCATGCTTGGGTAGTGGCCATTTATACCAGACATAAATAACTGTTATCGGCAGTAACCATAGCGCATGATAGTAGTAAATAAAAAAGGTGGTCAGTGTGGGTAGCTCGGCATTAAAGCCCTCAAACACCGCACGAAATTGAGGTGCAATCAAGGCTGGCCCAATGGCAGCTATTAATGCGCTTAACAAGCCTGCGGCGAGAGCGATTTTTTCGAGTATTGTCCGCATAAATCCCTGCAGGTTCTAACGTTTGGTTAAGGGGCTGGCTTTAGCCGGTCCCGAGTGAGCGTAGCGAACGGTCTTGAACTAATTGCAGGCACACGGTTTATGCCCGTACAACAACTAATTCCAGACGACGGAACCGCGAATCAACAAGAGCGTCAAGTGCCACCCCGAGAGCTAAGGCAATCCCGAGCACGAGCCAGCTCTGAAAAACGAAACCCAAACCAGCTGATAGTAGGCCAATGCACATCGATAACACCGTAAGTAAAGCGGACTTCTTAACCCGAGAAACTGTTCCACAATCCGGGCAACGATAAGTGCCAAACCCGCTTTTGATCCATGTATGAGAGAACCGAATCGAGTCTTTCTGACAATTTGGACAGTTCATGTGCGAGTGTGTCTAACTTTTGGTTAAGGGGCCGGCTTTAGCCGGTCCCGAGTGAGCGAAGCGAGCGACTTGAACCAATTGTTAGATACCACACTCAGAATTTCTATTATTTCTTTACGCTCCAATAAATCGGCTAGCTCAATTGGTGTGTGGCCGTTCGAGTCCTGCACGATTTCTGCGCCTAACGATAGGAGCAACGCCACTGCTTCGATGCGATTTTGCTCTGTTGCACAATGCAATGGAGTAAACCCTGTTTCTCCCCGCGCATTTATATCTGCGCCAGCCTCAATTAGGGTTCTTATAGCCTCGCAATCACCCCAGCAACTGACGACGTGAAGAGGTGTATCCCCCCAACCGTTTTTGTAGTGAATAGACGTGGCCTTGTGGCCGTAATAGTCTGGCACTGATTCGACTTCATTGAGGATTTCTTCAAGGCTACGCATAGAGTTCTTGTGGTTTCTAACGTTTGGTTAAGGGGCCGGCTTTAGCCGGTCCCGAGTGAGCGAAGCGAACGACTTGAACCAGTAGTTAGATGTGGCCACTCGCTAGTAAAGCTTTATCTCTAGAACCAACTCGGTAAGTCTGTGAGGAATTCCGAGTGTGGTTAGCTCTTGCGATAGCTTGCTTAAATTTTGTTGTCTGTGGCCATGGGTAAATTCTTTGTTTTCAATTTTTTCCCAATAGAACTGCGCAGGAATTATAAAGTGGGCAATTTGCTCGTAGTGGAACGGTTGCCCCCAAACTCCACCGTCGGCCGTGTAACTCTCATGAATATCTTGCTCATCTGGAAGACCACTTTTCCAGTAATTTATGTCTGAGTTCAAGCTTTGAAACGTAGTCCAGGCACACCAAGATTGGCTTGCCCATGAAACGGGCGCTCCTTGCCCAAGGATGCGTCGCGCGGTTTTTAGAAATTCTTGCCACTGTGCATTAGTCATGAGCTGCATCTAACGTTTGGTTAAGGGGCGGGCTTTAGCCCGTCCCAGTGAGCGAAGCGAACGGTTTGAACCAGTTGTTAGAGGTTTACTCCGCGCTTTACCAGTGCAATATTTTCGGATGCTGAATTCTTGTAGTGAATCAGGCCACCAAAATCGGTGTCAATGAGAACTCCAGACATTAAGTATGACCAATTGCTCTTAGGGTAATCTTTACTGTATTGCCCTGATTCGATACAGGCGACCACAATACCTTTGTGCTTCTCTGCAATAAGGACTTCATCCCCTAACATGGCTTCTGTGCCTTCGCTGTAGTTCATTGGTTTTACAGTTCATAACTTGGGTTGAATACAATAAAGTGTGGTGAGTGCTCAAAGCTCTTGTCTTGGTCAGATAAGTGCTCATGCTCCCAAGACTTTTCATGTATTTCTATTTTATTCGCACAGAGTTCAAGGAATTTCGCGATGCGCCGCAGTTCTTCAGGTGACGCGACCAATGTGACTTCTGCTAGGTCGGCAGGAGTAATATTCTCAGCGTCTTGCTCTTCCTTGGCGTAACCGTGAATTTTCACAAAGACCTCTAACGATTAAGCTAAGGGGCGGCGCTACGCCGTCCCAGCGAACGAAGTGAGCGATTTCAGCGACTTGTTAGGTTTCATCACGATGCCTGATTGGGGTTGGAATATCTTGGCAGTTCTGGAGCACGGCATACTTGCCATTGGACTTGCCTACCAAGGAAATGGGCAATGAAGTGCCGCCACCATCTAGCGATATCCTTACCTCCATTTCTTGGTCCTCAAACGATAGTAACTCCTTAATCAAGCCAGCTATTGTCTTGCCTTTGGACGTCCACTCAGGATTCTTCATGTGAGACCTAACGTTTGGTTAAGGGGCCGGCTTTAGCCGGTCCCAGTGAGCGAAGCGAACGATTTGAACCGCTAGTTAGGTGTTGAGCGTCGGCCTTAAACGAAGCGCTAAAATAATAGAAATTGGACCGACAAGTAATAATAAAGAGTGTGGCCATGTGTGCAGTTCAAAAAGCATAGCCAGATTAGCTTCCAGATTGTCAGTATAGAAAAATAATAGTATTGGCGCGCCTTCAATGAAAGCCAAGGCTATAAATGAAAATATGGAAAGTAGCCCAAAAAATGAAGAGGACTGCTTCCACGCCAAGAAGGCTGCATAAGCAAATAGTGCGTATGCAATGAGTAAAGGCCAATACACATTAGGAATTCGTATGGTTTCCACAGGACACTCTCTTGTAAGCACCTAACGTTTGGTTAAGGGGCGGGCTTTAGCCCGTCCCAGTGAGCGAAGCGAACGGTTTGAACCACTAGTTAGGGGCCCGGCCACCATTTTTTGTTTTTAATGCTCTGGCTAGGAAGTAAACACCGCCAGCAAGACTTAGTTTTGAAATGCCACCAGTTATTCCAAGCACAACTGCGCCCGTTGCTGGCCATGGCTTGCCTAGTTCAAAGTTTGTCTCTAAAAATATTTGCGCCAAAACCCCAAGCCCTAACGCGCCATTAAATGCAAATTGCATTATTAGTGAATAAGTGGCGTAGATGCCTATTAATATTCCTGATGTTTTATTTATTGATACAAAAATTAGCACCGCCAACCCAACCAAAAGCAGCCCCGCAGAGTAGTGGATTGCTATTTCGATATTTTGAAGAAGCAATGTAGGGCTCCTAACGGTTGGTTAAGGGGCCGGCTTTAGCTGGTCCCGAGTGAGCGAAGCGAGCGGCTTGAACCAGTTGTTATGTGTGCCTGGTACTAGTAGATAACCTCTGGCTCTTGATCTGCCATGAGCATGATGTAGAGGCATAGGAAATCAAGGCCGACTTCGTCCGAGTGCTTAACTTGTTTTTCAAATGGCGGGTTCAAGCGTTTCATAACCAGCTCGCCATCTTTCCATGTGCCGGTCCAGCCAAAATATGGCGGTAATGGTGACCAACGCTCGGTGTAGTGATATTGGCCATCTTTTATTCCTTCCAATATCCATGTGGCTCCATCAAGCCCGGCATTCTTCTCTTCGGAAGGTAGCGTCCAGAATTGTGCGCCATTTAGAAAGCTTTTAAGGTTCTGAAGGTGGGTTTTAGTTAGTTCTGTTTTTGTTTCCGATAATAAAGTTTGAGGATCTTTTTTGGAGAATTTTTTAATGATTAAAGTTGGTTTGTTAGTGGAGGTTAGGTCGATTGTATAGGTCAGAGTGCTCTTTGAGCTGCGAGACCAATAAAAACGATAGATTTCTATTTTAGATGATGTGGCTAGATTTTTAATCGGTTGCTCATTAATACTGTCTAGTTCCCTCATCAGGCTGCTGCTGGGTTCACTCGCATAGCAATTGATTGTGAGTATTAAAGAGGCTAAAGCTAGTAGTGATTTCATAAGGTACACATAACGATTAAGCTAAGGGGCCGGCTTCGCCGGTCCCAGCGAATGAAATGAGCGACTTCAGCCCATTGTTATATTTTTGCCGGGATACCTTTTCTAGAGGCGGATGATGTCCAATTCTTTATTTTCTCAATGAAAGCCCATACATCCCCAGTTTTGGGCTTTATGTAACCTGAAGATTCGGGGTTTTCTCCCATTTTTTCAAAGATTGAAACTAGCCATTTTGGACCATGACCTGTTGCTCCGAGATATTTCAACCAATATTCCAGCTCCCCATTAGCAACCACAAACAGGCCATACTCTGCTAATTGATTTAGGAGATTCTCTGCAGCTTCGCGCTCATTGTCAGGCAATGCGGATATTCCGCCATCACGTTTCATATCGATATTCAGATCGTTGAATTTCTGCTTTATTTTTTGCCTAATCTCTCCCAGTGGCGCCTGTGTTATTTGAGGAAGAAAACCGCCACTTAGGAAGCTAGACCAAACCTGGCCTCCCTCTTTAAGCACATCTATATCAACAATCGCAGCGGCTGGGATACCAAGCTCTCTTAGGGGCTTGATTATTTGATGAACAGTTTGCTTATTTTGGGCATTTATAAATAGGCAATTACTTATCCCTGAGTCTGGTGAATATCTTAGAAGGCGATCATTTATCTCTTGATAGAATGCACGATCTGCATCAGACTCAGTTACAATCACCGCCTCGTAAAATAACCCATCAACGACTCCAGTTGACCGCAGTAACGGATTACGCATTAACTGAAGTAGCTTATCATCTGGCAGCAATCTGGCAGTAGCAACTCCTTGTGAATATGTCAGCCTAACGATATTTATCGGAACCCCTGATTGCATACATCCCATAATAAAGTTTGAGCTATGCGTTGAAACAAAAATATTCTTATTCTGAGCTGAGGATGTTATAGAAACCTCCTTGCCTAACTTATACGAGAGGGATGGATGCAGAAATGCTTCTGGTTCGTCTATAAGGAGAACCATAGGGTCACCGGCTACTAATTCGAGCACGATGCCGGTAAAGGCTTTTACGCCATCGCTCATGTCATCAATTTTTTTTGCTTTGCTGTGAAAATCTACAGCCTCAGCGTGTACGCCTCGTTCCTCCATGTCATTTTTGGGGGCAGCTTCTGATAGTCTGACTTTTAATTGCCCCAAGTCAGTCGGGTCAATGACAAAGTACATGCCAAATGCATCGTGCACAATTCTCCGCACTTCTTTTCGTTTCTCGTCATCACGAAAGAGTGCGCTTAAACTATTTTGCGGTGGCGATTGAAGATTTCCGCCTGGTTGGTCACGCACGAGCTGCATTCGGCCTTGCCCATCCAGCAATAAAGTATTGAACTTTAAAAACCAGCTACAAAACCACTGCCTAAAATGACCATTATTTACGTTGTCTATGGCCTGATTAAGATTTGCTTTTGAGACTTGTATTCTTTCTTGGTAGCTACCGAGAATTACATTACCTTCAGGAAGTGACTCATGCTCACTTGGCTGTTTTATTAAGTGAGATAGCTTCTCACTAAACTTATCCCTGTCTACATTTTTAAGGATTACCTCACTTAAAATTACACCTCGAGCATCAAGCTGTCCCGATCTGCAAAAGACCTGAATCTCCCTTAGCGCTTTTGATTTGCCAGAGTTGTTCGGGCCAACAAATACAGTAATTGGGGTAACAGCTAGATCTAAAGCCTCTTCATCTTCTGCACTGCCAAACTTCAACTTGATTTTTTCAAGCATGCTTCAATCTCTGACGAAAATATAACTATAAATAGACACCAAATGGTGCATAACCTGCTGAGCGGGACTGGTGGATAACATTCCATGTTCCTTTTGCAGGGCCTGTCTAGACCGGGGTTCTTATGGTGCTGATGACCGTATAAGAAGGTTATGCACCACACGTGGCAAGGCCACTGTGCGCGACTAAGTGCGAGTGCAAACTTGGTCTCGACAATAAGCCATCATATTGCCATCTGTCCATGGCGGGCGAGCCCGTTCAATCGCGCGGAGCGGGCACTCTGGTTTGTTATGGGGCCAACAGTGCCGTCCATACAGTTGAGCTCCCAGCGAGGTTGTTTTCTACCGGGCCGGGAGAGCAGTTCGATCTCTTCGCCTCACATCAGGAAGCACCGCCTTGTTAGCTGGAGCGGGCTGCTTTGATAGCACTGCTTGTCGCAGTTTGTGCTGACGTTGTAGAGCCGTGTTTAGAGCGGTGGGCATCGCCACGCTCGCGGACTAGGTCGCTTGAGTTGCCCTGCCGGCGTGTAAGAGCCTGTTTACGATCTCCTAGCTCGCGGCCATACGGCGTTAAAAACGCCCTCGGAATGCTCATTTACCACTCGTAAACTGCGCTTCCTCGGGTGTTTTGCGGGGGCGCCTAGCCCTTGTCTGGCTCTAACCCTGAAGATCGTAAACAGGCTCTAAGGACGGTTTATTTTGTTGCCTTGAGCACCACGAACTTGGGTGTCGCCGCCATCTGTTCCACACCGCGGAACAGGCGTTTGAGCTTGGCGTGGTAGGCGAGGTGGCGGTTGCCGACGATCCACAGTTCGCCACCACGCACCAGTGCGGCCTTGGCCTGGGTGAACATGCGCCAGGCAAGGAAGTCGCCGACCACCTGTTGCTGGTGGAAGGGTGGGTTGCACAGGACTCGATCCAGCGAGTCGGCCGATTGTTCGGCCAGGCCGTCACCCGCGCGGATCTCGACGGGACGCGCGCCAAGCGCCGCCTGCCAGTTCTCCTGGGCCGATTGCACCGCCATGTACGACTCGTCCACCAAGGTCAATTGCGCCTCGGGGTTGGCCAGGGCGTAGGCGATGCCCAGTACGCCGTTGCCGCAGCCGAGGTCGGCCACGCGTTGTTCGCCCAGCGTTCGCGGCAGATGTGGGAGAAAGGCACGGGTGCCAATATCCAGGCCTTCGCGGCAGAACACGTTGGCGTGGTTGATCAGCTCGATACGGGGCTGCTCCAGCTGGTAACGGCTGGGGTAGGGCGAGCGGGGGGCTGCCTTGGGCTCCGGTGTGGCGAACAACAGGCGTGCCTTCTTCACTGCCAGCGAGGCCTGCACCGGGCCGATGTAACGTTCCAGCAAGTCGCCCGCTGCGCGGGGCAGGTGTTTGACCATGCCGGCGGCAATCACCTGCGCGCCTGG
Source organism: Pseudomonas sp. Marseille-Q8238 (assembly GCF_965111915.1). NCBI lineage: Bacteria > Pseudomonadati > Pseudomonadota > Gammaproteobacteria > Pseudomonadales > Pseudomonadaceae > Pseudomonas > Pseudomonas sp. Marseille-Q8238. The sequence goes on from NZ_CBCOPI010000001.1 coordinate 835,378, forward strand.
GGCGAGCTGGTCATGCAGGCGGATCAGTTGTTCTTCGAGCAGCGCCAGGGTCTTGGGCACACGGATCAGCACACAGTCGAACGGGCCTTGTGCTGTGGCGCTGGCTGGCACGAAGTGCACGGCATCGGTGTTCAGGTCGTTGCGGGCGAGATTCTTGCCCAGGGCCATGAAACCCAGGTGCGAGTCGCCGCTGCTGGTCACCTGGGCGTGGCTGGCCAGGCTAGTGGCCAGGGCGCCGAAGGCATCATTCAGTACCAGCACGCGCGCGTCTGCCGGCAGGCCCTGCTCGTGCAGGTGGTTGAGCAGGTATTCGTCAGCCGCATCGAAGGCCTGCAACGGCTCGTTGGCTTGGTCGGGCTGGCGGATCAGGTCGAGCCGGGCAAAGGGCGTGTCGAGAATAGGCATGGAAACCGTCGGTGTTTGTTGGGGCCGCTTTGCGGGACACTGTGCGGGTGTAGTCGAGGAGCGCAAGTATGACCGTCAGCGAAGAGAAGTTCACGAGCCAGACCCTGACCGAGGTGAGGATCTGGTCGCCGAGTCTGTTCACTTTGCGCGTGACGCGTGACCCGGGCTTTCGCTTTCGTGCCGGTCAGTTCGCCCGGCTGGGTGTGCGCAAGGCGGACGGAAGCATCGTCTGGCGTGGCTATTCGATGGTCTCCGCGCCCCATGACGAGTACCTCGAGTTCTTCTCCATCGTCGTACCGGGTGGCGAGTTCACCAGTGAGCTGAGCCGTTTGCAGGTGGGCGACGAACTGCTGGTAGACAAGCAGGCCTTCGGTTACCTGACCCTCGACCGCTTTCCCGATGGCCGCGACCTGTGGCTGATCGGTACTGGGACCGGTCTGGCGCCGTTCCTGTCGATCTTGCAGGACCTGGAGGCCTGGCAGCGCTTCGAGCGCATTGTGCTGGTCTACAGCGCTCGCGATACCGGTGAGCTGGCCTATCAAGAGCTGATCGCCGAATTGCCGCAGCGCGAGTGGCTGGAGGGCGCCGGCAGCAAGCTGCAGTACATCCCAGTGGTGACTCGTGAGCAGGTGCCGGGCGCGCTGAATGCCCGCGTCACCGCGTTGATCGAAAACGGCGAACTGGAGCGTGCCGCTGGTCTGGAGCTCAGCCCCGAGCATTCGCGGGTGATGCTTTGTGGCAACCCGCAGATGATTGAGGACACCCGCGCGGTGCTGAAGACCCGCGACATGCAGCTGTCCCTCAGCCGCCGACCGGGTGCGGTGGCGGTGGAGAACTACTGGTAACCAGTTAAAGATTGGTAACGTTTTGCTCCTTCAGGTCGCATGCGGACTACCCTTAGGATTGTCGTCCGTTATTACCTGACTGGATTTCATGGACAGCGATTGTTGCAAGCCACCCCCGGTGGCCCCCTCCATTTACCCGCCCAGCTTCACCTGCACTGGCCTCACGCCGTACGCCCCTGCACACCTTCCTGTTTCCCAGCTCCGCCAACGCGGTGCTGATCGTCTCTTGCCTGCCGGAATCTTCTGACCGCTATGGAATGGATCCTCGATCCCACGGCATGGCTTGGCCTGCTGACCCTGATCGTCCTGGAAATCGTCCTGGGCATCGATAACCTGGTGTTTATCGCTATCCTGGCCGACAAGCTGCCGCCCCATCAGCGCGACCGTGCGCGGGTAATCGGCCTGAGCCTGGCGCTGGTCATGCGTCTGGGCCTGCTGGCCAGCATGGCCTGGCTGGTAACCCTGACCGATCCGCTGGTCGAGGTGTTCGGCAAGAGCTTCTCCGGGCGTGACCTGATCATGCTGTTCGGTGGCGTGTTCCTGCTGTTCAAGGCCACCATGGAGCTGCACGAGCGCCTCGAAGGGCATGTGCAGCGAAGTGGTGGCGCGCGCACCTATGCCAGGTTCTGGCCGGTTGTGGCGCAGATCATCGTGCTCGACGCTGTGTTCTCCCTGGACGCGGTGATCACCGCCGTGGGCATGGTCGAGCACCTGGAAGTGATGATGATCGCGGTGATCGTCTCCATCGGCTTGATGATCGTTGCCAGCAAGCCGCTGACGGCTTTCGTCAATGCGCGGCCGACGGTGATCATGCTGTGCCTGGGCTTCCTGATGATGATCGGCTTCAGCCTCACCGCCGAAGGCCTGGGTTTCCACATTCCCAAGGGCTACCTGTACGCGGCCATCGGTTTCTCGATCCTTATCGAGGTGTTCAACCAGTTGGCCCGTGCCCGGCGCAAGCGCAACCTGCAGGGTGAGCGCGGCCTGCGTGCGCGTACCGCACATGCGGTGTTGCGCCTGCTCGGCGGTAAGGTGGAGGCCGACGAGGTGGGCGAGGAAATCGCCGATATGGTGGGCGAGTCGTCTGGTGAGCGCGGGCTCTTCGACCGTCGCGAACGGGTGATGATTCGCGGCGTGCTGGGGCTGGCCGAGCTGTCGATCCGCCATGTCATGACCGGGCGCATGCAGGTGCATCACATCGACCTCAATGACGAGGCCGAGGCCATCCGCACCGACCTGGCGCTGTCGCCTTACTCGCGCCTGCTGGTGATTCGTGACGATCAGCTCGATGAGCCGCTGGGCTACGTGCACAAGAAGGAGTTGTTCAAGGAACTGCTCAAGGGCGAGCAGCCGGATATCGAAAGCCTGCTGCGTCGCCCGCTCAACCTGCCGGACAGCTGTACCGTGCTGGGCGCGCTGGAGCAGATGCGTGAGGCCTCGACCCACGTGGCGTTCGTGGTCAACGAGTTCGGCGGTTTCGAAGGCATGCTGACGTTGACCGACATCCTCGAGGCCATTGCTGGCGAACTGCCTGATGCCAGTGAGGTGGACGGGCCGGAAGTCGAGGAGATCAACGGTGCCTACCGGGTCAACGGTGCGCTCAACCTCAGCGTGTTGCGCGAGCGCATCGGCTTTCGCGCCCAGGCCACCGAGGATTACCAGACCCTCGCCGGCCTGGCCATGAGCCTGCTCGATCGTCTGCCCGCAGTGGGCGATAGCCTGGCCTTCGCGGGTTGGCAGCTGCAGGTGATCGAGGTGCGTGAGCGCCGTATCAGCCGGTTGCTGCTGACGCCGCCGGCATCTCCCGGATAAAAGCAGCGGATACAGAAACGGCGCCCTTGGGCGCCGTTTTCATGTGCGTTGCCGGGTCAGGGCAGGCGGTCCTGCTTCTGCTCCTTGAGCAGGTCGCGAATCTCGCTGAGCAGGGTTTCCTCTGGCGTCGGCACTGGCGGCACCGACGGTTCCACGGCCTCTTCGCGCTTGAGTCGGTTGATGGCCTTGACGCCCATGAAGATGGCGAAGGCAACGATGATGAAGTCGAGCACGGTCTGGATGAACTTGCCGTAGCTCAGCACCACCGCCGGAATGTCACCCTCTGCGGCCTTGAGCGTGATGGCCAGGTCGCTGAAGTCGACCCCGCCGATCAGCAGGCCGATGGGCGGCATGATCACGTCGCCGACGAAGGAACTGACGATCTTGCCGAATGCCGCGCCGATGATGATACCGACGGCCATGTCGACCACGTTGCCCTTGACGGCAAATGCCTTGAACTCGTTGAGGATGCTCACTCTTGTTTACTCCATGAGGGGTCTGGTGGGTGAAGTGTAATTCAGCGCGCGCGCCGTGCCAGCCTGCATTGGCATGAGAATGCTCGGCGTTGGGCTCTGACCGTCGGTCCGGATGTTGGTGCGATGAATGTGTGGGGTTGGTCTAGCCTGAATGTTGATTGCCTAGGAGTAATGACCATGCCACTTGAACATCATCCGCTGTCCCGAGAGTTCCCCGAATACCAGGCCGCCCTGCGTACGCTGATGCAGGATGCGCACTTCGCCCATCTGGCGCGCGAGTACCAGAGCCTGGATGCACATATCTACGAGGTCGAGGCGGGCCGGCAGGAGGTGGATGACCTGACCTTGCAGGGGCTCAAGCTGAAACGGGTGACCCAGAAGGATGTGATTGCCGATCTGCTCAAGCGAGCGGCTCAGTAGCGATAGGTTCTTTGTTTGACCGGCGTCAACGGCATATGGGGTGGGGCGTCTTAACCTGAAACTCCCCTTTGCTGGAGTGCCCCACATGCACGTTGACCACCATCCGCTGATCCAGGATTTCCCCGAATTGCGCCCCGCTTTGCAGCGTTTGCGTCAGGAGGATGAACACTTTTCCCGCCAGGCCAGCCACTATGAGGACCTGGACAAGCGTATCTGCCGCATCGAAGGCGGCATCGAGTTGCTGGGCGATGATGGCCTGAGTGCGCTCAAGCAGGAGCGGGTGGCCCTCAAGGACGACCTGGCTCGCCAGCTCAAGCGTGCATCCGGCCAATGCTGCGGCTGCGGCAATGGCTGTAAGGGCAGCTAGACGCTCCGGCTCTAGGGTGCACCGCCACTGGGCTCATCGCGCCGCTACCGAGCCGTATTCTCTGTATTGGGCTGTAAATATATCCAGTTGTTTCGTATCATCCGGGCTTCGATGACGAGGAGCCCGTTATGGCCAAGGCCAAGCGCATGTATGGCTGCACCGAGTGTGGCGCTACCTTTCCCAAGTGGGCCGGGCAGTGCGGCGAGTGCGGCGCCTGGAACACCCTGACCGAAACCATGATCGAGGCCAATGCTTCTACGCCCAGTGGGCGAGGTGGCTGGGCCGGGCAGCAGGCGCAACTGAAGACCCTGGCCGAAGTCAGCGTCGAGGAAGTGCCGCGTTTTTCCACCGCCTCCAATGAACTGGACCGCGTGCTCGGTGGCGGCCTGGTGGATGGCTCGGTGGTGCTGATCGGTGGTGACCCCGGCATCGGCAAGTCGACCATCCTCCTGCAGACCTTGTGCAACATCGCCCAGCGCCTGCCCGCCCTGTACGTTACCGGCGAGGAATCGCAGCAGCAGGTGGCCATGCGCGCGCGCCGCCTTGACCTGCCGCAGGACAAGCTCAAGGTGATGACCGAGACCTGCATCGAAACCATCATCGAGGTGGCGCGCCGTGAGCAGCCCAAGGTCATGGTCATCGATTCGATCCAGACCATCTTTACCGAACAATTGCAGTCGGCTCCGGGCGGCGTGGCGCAGGTGCGCGAGAGTGCGGCGCTGCTGGTGCGCTACGCCAAGCAGAGTGGCACGGCGATCTTCCTGGTCGGCCACGTGACCAAGGAAGGCGCGCTGGCCGGCCCGCGTGTGCTCGAACACATGGTCGACACCGTGCTGTATTTCGAGGGCGAGTCGGACGGGCGCCTGCGCCTGCTGCGCGCGGTGAAGAACCGCTTCGGCGCGGTCAACGAACTGGGCGTGTTCGGCATGACCGACAAGGGCCTCAAGGAAGTGACCAACCCCTCGGCGATCTTCCTCACCCGTGCCCAGGAAGAAGTGCCAGGCAGTGTGGTCATGGCCACCTGGGAAGGCACCCGGCCAATGCTGGTGGAAGTGCAGGCACTGGTCGATACCAGCCACCTGGCTAACCCGCGCCGCGTCACCCTGGGCCTGGACCAGAACCGCCTGGCCATGTTGCTGGCGGTGCTGCACCGCCACGGCGGTATCCCGACCTACGATCAGGACGTGTTCCTCAACGTGGTCGGTGGGGTCAAGGTGCTGGAGACTGCCTCGGACCTGGCGCTGATGGCGGCGGTGATCTCCAGCCTGCGCAACCGACCGTTGCCCCATGATGTGCTGGTGTTCGGCGAGATCGGCCTGTCCGGGGAGATTCGTCCGGTGCCGAGTGGCCAGGAACGCCTGAAAGAGGCCGCCAAGCATGGCTTCAAGCGCGCCATCGTGCCCAAGGGCAACGCCCCCAAGGATGCGCCGGCAGGGTTGCAGGTGATTGGCGTGACGCGTCTGGAGCAGGCGCTGGATGCCTTGTTCGAATAACCATCAGGTGGCTGCCGCCCCGGCGCTGCGGCGTTCTGCCGCTGTGGGGCAGGTGTGGCTGTTGCCGCAGATCAAGTTTCGCTGCATCGGGTGGGAGGAGCATGGGGCCGTATCCAGAAAGGAGATGCCCCATGTTTTCGTTCTTCGACTTCTTCGCCAAGACTATCAATTACGAGCCGGGGCAACCTCGCGACCTCGCCGAAGAGCGGCGCGAGGCGAGCATGGCCACTCGCCGGGCACAGGCGCGTCGCGCTGTGCAGAAACCTGATGCGCTGCGCCGCGAGGCAGGTGCTCACGAAACTGCACTTTAGCCAGGGGTGTTCGGGTTTGTAGGGCGCTCCGTGCACCCGCGGTTCGCGTCGTTGATGCACAGATGGTGTCAGGTGCCCAAGGCGCACCCCGCATGAGGGTGGCGTGAGCAGGCGCTCAGCCTTCCTCTTCACCCAGCGCAGCCAATTCCCGTTCCAGCAGGCTTTCGTCGCCCAGGTTGAGTTCTACCAGGCGACGCAGGTGGCTGATGGAGTCCAGGTCGATGTGCCGGCAGACGAAGCCGAGCAGTCCGTCCCGGGTACGGGTCAGCTCCACTTCCATCTGCAGGCGGGTGCTGGCATCCAGGGTGATGGTGGCGAAAAACGGCTGGGCCGGATCGCCACTCCAGTCTGCCGGTTGCTCCACCAGCATCCCCTTGAGCGACAGGTCATGCAGCTCGACAGCCCAACGCTGTCCGCCTTGAGCCAGCTCGGTGGCGGCGTCGAAGGCGATGCGTTGGAAGCGTCGGCGCTCGGTTTCACTCATTGCGTGAATCCTCTTTGGTTTTAGCCACTATAGCCAAGGCTGCCCGACGCCGCTTCCAGTAGAGCAGGCCGCCCGCCACGATGAGCAGGCCGACAGGAAGTGCGTATTTGTAAGGACGCAGCGCCTGGCGCACGGCTTGTTCGCGCTCGAACCACACGCGTTTGCCGGCAGCCTGGAAGTCCGGCTCCGGGCAGGTCTGGGTGCCGAAGGCCCCGGCCCATTCCAGGTAGGCGCCATGGTCGATATAGCGCTGGTAATAGGTGCGGGCCTGCGGGTAATCCTTGTTGATCACCCAGTCGGTGGCCTTGCACAGGACGGCGGCAAAAGCCTGGCTGCGCTCGGGAAGCAGGTCGGCGGAGCGATTGGCCAGTTCGGCGGCGACCCAGCGGTAATGAAAGCGCCGGTTTGGTTCGGCCTGGGTGGCATTCTGCAGCTCGGCTTCGGCACTGGTGAGCAGGCCGCCAGCCTTGACCGGCTTGGGCTGGTCGGTGCCGAAGGCGCCTGCGGTCCAGGCGTTGTCCGGATTCAGTTCATAGCCGAGCAGCTCCATGCCCTGTACGCGCGCTAGGGTGGCGGCTTGGTAGTAGGCTTCGGCCCGCGCCGTACGACTCCAGGCGTTCTCGCCGGCCTGGCGCGCGTTGCCATAGTCGCGTGCCGCCTGCTGCAGGGCTGCGCTGGGGAAGTAGGCCGTGGCTTCGTCATAGCGCTGTTCGCGCAGCATGCGCCGGGCGAGCAACTGGCGCAGGCGGTTCGGCAGGGGCCGATCCCAGACGTAATCCTCCTCGTCGGCCTTGGTCGGGATGGCCGTGACGTGTTCATCGACATAGGCCTTGAGTTCATCCGTGCTCAGCACGCGTTCGGCGACTTCGGCCGCATCCTGCCAGTAGGTTTCGCCGCTGCGGTAGAGCAGGTCGAAGGCGTCGAGGTAATCGCCACGCTCCATGGCCAGAATGGCGGACTCGCCCTGGACGCGGCACTGCGGCTTGAGGGTTTCGTACTGCCAGTTTTCGGAGCGGCGCCAGCCCCAGTCTTCGTCAGCGGGGAAGGCCTTGGCCGCTTTCGCATAGGCTTGGGTGGCTGCGTTCTTGTCGCCCTCACGCAGGGCCAGTTTGGCCCGCAGCCACCAGGCTAGGCCAGTATCGCTGGCCTGTTCGAGCAGCTTCTTGGCGCCGGCATAGTCGGCGCTCTGGTAACTGATTGCCGCCAGGCGATCGGCGTCTTTCAGATTCTTGACCTCGGCGCGCTGCAACAGGCCCAGCAGGCGCTTGGCGGTCATCGTTGTCTGCGCGTCGTAGTCGTCGATCTGACTGAGTATCTGGGCCGTGAGCAGTTGCTGCACTTCCGGCTGGCTGAGCAGGGGCAGCAGCTCGGCATTGGACAGGCTTGCCAGCTCGCGTGCGACCTGGCGCAGGGAGCTGTAGCCGGTGCTGGAGTTGTGCAGCGACTGGCTGGCGTAGAGGCGGATGGCGCCGCCCCAGTCGCCGGCATCGAGCAGCAGGCGGGCTTCTTCGCCGAGGCTGGCGATACCCAGCTCCAGTGGATCGGCCAGGCCGGCGGCCACTTGCTCGCGGACCTGTTGGAAATTGCGTTGGGCCTGCTGTCGATAGTGCTGGCTGCGCTCCGCGATGGCGGTGTCGTCCAGCACGTCATCGGCGGCACTGTTGACCAGTGCTGCCTGGCTGCGCGCCAGCGAATAGCTGGCCCAGGTGCTGCGCAGAGGGCGTTCGGCGACGGGCAGGGCCAGGACCTGCTGGAAGTAGTCGGCGGCCAGCGCATGGTCGCCTTCGGCAAAGGCCACGGCACCAGCGGTATACAGGCGCAGTTCGGCGGGCAGGGCGGCGCCGTCGCGCTCGGCCTGGCGGGCATCCTGCAGGCTGCGCAACTGATTGGTCAGGGCCAGTTGCTCAGGCGTCAGCTGCTGTTTTTCCGCGACCACGCGGGCGTCCAGGTAGCGGCTGTTGTCGCTATCCCAGTAGGGTTCCAACGTTGCTTCGCCGGCCTGGCCAAGGCCAGGGATCGGTTGGCCGAGCCGGCGCGTCTCGAGGCTGAAGTTGCCTTCCGGCAACTCGCGCAGGGCATTTTCGCGGTCCTCCAGCAGGCGGTAGGGAAACTCCGGGCCGCAGGCATGCGCGCTGCTCAGTGGCAGCAGGCTGGCGAGCGCGAGGGTCAGCAGGGTGGGGCGCCAGTTAGAACACAGCATTGAGTCTTCCTTGATGAAGAGTTTGGCAGCGGACCCAGCCCACGGCGCGTTCTTCGCCGGGGGGCAGGATGCCGGGTTGTTTGGGGGTGAAGCGAAAACCGTCGGGGGTGCGTTGCCAGCGATAGCCGCCCACGGCGTCGACTGCCTCGCAATTGGCGGCGGGCAGGTTGACCTGCAGGGGCAGGTTGAGCGGCAGGTTGCCGTGGTTGAGTACCAGAATCTCGTTCACACCGTTGGCGGCCCGCAGGCGCACGCTGGGTGCAGTATGCAGCCGTTCTCCGTGCACCACGGCGAGCAGGGTTTGCAGTGGCCAGGCACGCTGGTCGCTGGGCAGTGGCAAACGGAACCAGAGAATGCCGCGCAGGTTGTCCGGTGTCCGGCTGCGCAGGTTCTCCAGCAGGCCGGCCACCTGGCGCGGATCGGCGCGCAATTCGCGGCGCTCACCGCGCAGGCGCAATGGTGCTTCACTTTCCACCTGTGGCAGGCCGTAGACGTTGTCCACCAGTGCGACACCATAAGCAGGCAGGGCCAGGTAGAAAGGTGTTTGGCTGCGCGCGGCGTAGGCGCGGGCCCATGGCTCTGCCCGTTGCGGATCGAACAGGCCTTGAGTCGGATCGTCCACGGCGTGCACCTGCAACACCGAGCTGTCGACTTGTGCCAGCACCTCATCCAGCACCGGGCTGTCCAGCCAGGCCGGCAGGGCGGTAATGCTCAGTTGCAGCTCTTCCGGCAGTTGCCGGCGCAGGTCGCGCAGCAGTTCGACATAGGCTGGCAGGCGTGCGGTGGCGCAGTCGTGATCGATCTCCACGCCTTGCAGTGGCAGGCCTTTGGCGCGCCAGTAACGGGCCAGTTCGAGCGTGCGCTGGAGAATGGCTTCGGTATCGAGCTGTGGCAGCTGGCCGTCGAGACGTACCACGGCGATCACCGGTCGGCCGTCCTCGCGCAGCAGATCAAGGTCCGGGTAGGCGCGTCCCCAGCCAGCCTGTGGGTGGGCCTGTAGAGCCAGAACCCGCAGGGCGGAGAAGGTCTCGCGACTTTGCGCCAGGGCATTGGCATGTGCCGGCTGCCATTGGCGCTGCCAGATATAGACCTGCTGGTCGAAAGCGCGGGGTGGCGTTTGCTCCAGGCAGCCGCTGAGCAGGAACAGGCAGAGCATCGTCATGAGCGAACGGGGTGACAAGCCGTACATGGCGCGGGGTAACCTGTTTGCGAGCGGTAACGTGTGGCTGGAAGCGGGAGTTTACGGCTTGCACATCGGCTTGCCGAGTGCACCGCTCACGTCCTGGTGCGATGCAGCAGCAGACAGCCGGCCGAGCCGTCTGGTTCGCATGCGCCATAATCAGTAACGTGTCATGGCGATCAGCCGTGCGCGACAGCCTTTTGCCCCATTCGACCTTGGTCGGATAGTGACGTGTGCTGGAGCGGCTAAGCTAGTGCGGCAGCTTGTCTGTCCATTCATTGGGAGCTCATATGAACAATAACAATAGCCTGCTGCGTCACGTGCCCTGGGCAGTGTTGGCAGTGGTGGGCGCCTGTGCCTTGGGTGTCGTGGCGTTGCGCCGCGGTGAAGCTATCAACGCCTTGTGGATAGTGGTGGCCTCCGTTGCCCTCTATCTCGTCGCTTACCGGTATTACAGCCTGTTCATTGCCACCAGGGTGATGCAGCTGGACCCGACCCGGGCCACGCCCGCGGTCCTCAACAACGATGGTCTGGACTATGTGCCGACCAACAAGCACATCCTCTTCGGTCACCACTTCGCCGCCATCGCTGGCGCCGGCCCCCTGGTCGGTCCGGTACTCGCCGCGCAGATGGGTTACCTGCCCGGCACGCTCTGGCTGATTGCCGGTGTGGTGCTGGCCGGTGCGGTGCAGGACTTCCTGGTTCTGTTCATCTCTACGCGCCGCAATGGCCGCTCCCTGGGCGAGCTGGTCCGCGAGGAAATGGGCCAGGTGCCTGGCACCATTGCGCTGTTCGGCGCGTTCCTGATCATGATCATCATCCTCGCGGTGCTCTCGCTGATCGTGGTCAAGGCCCTGGCTGAAAGCCCGTGGGGCATGTTCACGGTGATGGCGACCATCCCCATCGCGATGTTCATGGGCATCTATATGCGCTACATCCGTCCGGGGCGCATCGGCGAGATTTCAGTCATCGGCGTGGCGTTGCTGCTCGGGTCGATCTGGCTCGGTGGGCAGATTGCCGCCGACCCGGTCTGGGGGCCGGCCTTCACCTTCACCGGCGTGCAGATCACCTGGATGCTGATCGGCTACGGCTTCGTCGCCGCGGTGCTGCCGGTGTGGCTGATCCTGGCGCCGCGCGACTACCTGTCGACCTTCCTCAAGATCGGCACCATCATCGCCCTGGCCATCGGCATCCTGGTGGTCATGCCCGAGCTGAAGATGCCGGCGCTGACCCAGTTCACCGACGGCACCGGCCCGGTGTGGAAAGGTACGCTGTTCCCCTTCCTGTTCATCACCATCGCCTGTGGCGCGGTATCCGGCTTCCATGCGCTGATCAGCTCCGGCACCACGCCCAAGCTGCTGGCCAACGAGTCGCATGCCCGCTACATCGGTTACGGCGGCATGCTGATGGAGTCGTTCGTCGCCATCATGGCCATGGTCGCAGCATCGGTGATCGAGCCGGGCGTGTACTTCGCTATGAACAGCCCGGCGGCCGTGGTTGGTTCCGATGCTGTATCGGTAGCCGCGGCTGTCAGCAGTTGGGGCTTTGCCATCACGCCGGAGGCGCTGGAAGCGGTTGCCCGTGACATCGGCGAGCACACCATTCTGGCCCGCGCCGGCGGTGCGCCGACCTTGGCCGTGGGGATCGCGCAGATTCTCCACAGCGTGTTGCCGGGCGAGAACACCATGGCGTTCTGGTACCACTTTGCGATCCTGTTCGAGGCGCTGTTCATCCTTACCGCAGTGGACGCCGGTACCCGTGCCGGACGCTTCATGCTGCAGGATCTGCTCGGCAACTTCGTGCCGGCCCTGAAGAAAACCGAGTCGTGGACCGCCAACGTCATCGCCACGGCCGGTTGCGTCGCGATGTGGGGTTGGCTGCTGTACCAGGGGGTGATCGATCCGCTCGGCGGCATCAATACCTTGTGGCCGCTATTCGGTATCTCCAACCAGATGCTTGCCGGTATCGCGCTGATGCTCGGTGCGGTGGTGCTGATCAAGATGAAGCGTCAGCGTTATGTCTGGGTGCCGCTGATTCCGGCCACCTGGCTGCTGATCTGCACCATCACGGCCGGGTTGATCAAATTGCTCGACCCGAATCCGGCAGTGGGTTTCCTGTCTCTGGCCAAGAAATACCAGGACGCCGTGGATGCCGGTCAGATCCTCGCGCCCGCCAAGGACCTCGGCCAGATGCAGCATGTGATCTACAACGCCTACACCAATGCGACGTTGACCCTGCTGTTCCTGTTCGTGGTACTCAGCGTGCTGTTCTACGCGGTCAAGGTTGGGCGTGCTGCGTGGGTCAAACCGCAGCGTAGTGATCGGGAAGCGCCGTATCAGGCGATCCCGGCCGACGCACCGGAGGTGGCCAGTGTTCAATGACCTGAGCCGCATGGGCAAGTACCTCGGGCAGGCTGCGCGAATGCTGGTCGGCATGCCGGACTACGACACCTATGTCGAGCACATGGCCAAGAAGCATCCCGACCTGCCGGTGATGAGTTACGAGGCGTTCTTCCGGGAGCGCCAGGAGGCTCGTTACGGCGGAGGTAAGGGACGCCCCATCCGCTGCTGTTGATAGACTCCTTGCAACACCGCGCGCCACGCCCAGTCGTGGCGCGCTGCTTTTCGTAGGGTGGATCGGAGCGCGTAGCTGACGCTCTGTTCGTCCACCGCTGACCCGTACGGTGGATCGATAAGGCGCGGGCTGCGCGCCCCGATCCACCCTGCACAGGATGATCGCGATGTCGCATGCCCCCATTCCCGTCACTGTGCTCAGTGGTTTTCTCGGTGCCGGCAAGACCACGCTGCTGCGCCATATGCTGCAGGCCGAACATGGCCTGAAGCTGGCTGTGATCGAGAACGAATACAGCGATACCCCTATCGACAGCCAACTGCTGGGCAGCGAGCCGGTGCAGGTGATGACCCTGGCCAATGGCTGTGTCTGCTGTTCCATTCATGTCGAGCTGGAGAAGGCGCTGTACCTGCTGCTGGACAAGCTCGACAGGGGTGAGCTGGCCTTCGATCGGCTGGTGATCGAGTGCACCGGTCTGGCCGATCCCGCGCCGGTGGCGCAGACCTTTTTCGCGGGCGATGAGTTGTGCGAGCGCTATGTGCTCGACGGCATCATCACCCTGGTCGATGCGGCCAATGCCGAGCGCCATCTGCAGGAAGCCATCGCCCAGGCGCAGGTCGGGTTTGCCGACCGCATTCTGCTGAGCAAGACAGATCTGGTCGAGGCGGCTCAGGTCGACGCGTTGCGTCAGCGCCTGCAACGCATCAACCGGCGTGCACCGATTGGCGTGGTCGAGCACGGGCGTATCGACCTGGCTGAATTGCTGGATATCCGTGGTTTCAATCTCAATGCCGATATTGGCCCTGCGTTGACATTGCGGCCTCTGGCGCCGGCTGGTGCATCGGCGGATCGGATTGCCACCCTGGTGCTGAAAAGCGAGCAGCCGCTGGATATCGACAAGCTCAGCCTGTTCATGGAAGACCTGCTGGAAACCCATGGCAATTCGCTGTTGCGCTACAAGGGCGTGCTGAGCATCGCTGGCGAGGAGCGGCGGATGGTGTTTCAGGGCGTCTTGCGTCTGTATGGGTTCGACTACGACAGCGAATGGGCGGCCGACGAGGCGCGTGAAAGCGTGATCGTGTTTATCGGCGATAACCTGCCCGAGGAGGAGATTCGTCGACGCTTCGCTCATGTGCTGATCTGATCTTCCTGGGCTGTCCGCATCGGAGCTTGTTGGTGCGCGTGGCATACCCTGTTGCAGCGCGATAGGAGCACGTGCCAGAGGTAGGTTTTTATTGATTAGAGAAAGGCCGCTCACCTGCTAGGGTGTGCGGCTTTTTTTATGCCGTGGTTTTTTGGGGGGGGAGAGTGACGATGGCTGCGCGCGATTCATCGCGGTTTATGACGCCCGTTTCAGAGCCGTTCGCGGGCGTAATTCTGCTGGCTTATAAGGCGTAATATTGCTTGGGATATTGCTTGCGTAGTTGAACTGAATGGCTTAATTTCAAAGCGTCGCTTGGCTTTGTGTGCGCTTTAATAAGCTTTTATCTGGCTGATTTATCGAGATGTATCGCCGGCGATGATTGTGCCTTTTGATTTTATAAGAATACTAAAAATTATCTACGGACTGACCTTTTGCGGGGGTGGTCCTGTAGGAGGCCAAGATGACCGGTGTGTCGATACTCGGTGGTTCGCAGACGGACTTTGCGCGTAATTGGACGCGTGAAGGACTGGGATTGGCGCAGATGCTCGAGCAGGTCTGTGCGCAGGCGCTGGATGTCACCGGCCTGGAGCCCGAGCGGGTGCAGGCGATTCATGTCGGCAACTTCGTCGGTGAGTTGTTCTGCGGGCAAGGCATGCTCGGTGGGCTGGTTAATCGCCTGTATCCCGCCTGGCACGATCTGCCCGCTTCCCGACATGAGGCGGCGTGCGCCTCGGGCAGCATGGCCATTCTGGCGGCGATGGCCGATATCCAGGCCGGGCATTACGACTGCGTGCTGGTGGTCGGTGCAGAGCTGATGCGCAATGTTGGCGGCCAGCGTGCGGCGGAGTTTCTCGGCGCGGCAGCCTGGGCAGGCGAGGAGGGGCAATCAGCCACCTACCTGTGGCCGCACATGTTCGACCAGGTGCTCAATGAATACGACCGCCGTTATGGCGTCGACATGGCCCACCTGACCAGCATCGCCCGGGTGAACCTGGGCAACGCCAAACGCAACCCGCTGTCGCAGACCCGCGCCTGGCAGCTGACCGATGCGCACTTCGCCGCCAACGATGAATTCAACCCGCTGATCGAGGGGCGCCTGCGCCGGGCCGACTGTGGCCAGATCACCGATGGTGCGGCGTGCCTGATTCTGGCGTCGGATGCCTTTGCCGAGCGTTATCAGCGTGACTACCCGGCGCAACCGGCGCCCGTACCGATTCTGGGGTGGGGGCACCGTGGTGGCCCGATGTCGCTGGCGGAGAAGCTGGCGATCAGTGGCGACAGCCCCTGGGTTTTCCCGCACCTGCGGTCAACCATTCAAGACGCCTTGTCGCGCGCCAGGCTTGCCGATGCCAATGCCCTGGACGTGATCGAAACGCATGACTGTTTCACCGTCAGCGAGTACATGGCCATCGACCATTTCGGCCTGACTCCACCGGGGCAGAGCTGGCAGTTCATCGAAGAGGGTGCATTGGCCTTCGACGGACGTTTGCCGATCAACCCCAGTGGCGGCCTGATCGGTTCCGGTCACCCGGTTGGCGCCACGGGCGTGCGCATGCTGCTCGATGGTTTCAAGCAGGTGCGTGGTCTGGCGGGTGATTACCAGGTCGAGGGCGCGCGTCGTGTCGCCACGCTCAACTTCGGTGGCAGTGCAACGGCTACCGCCTGCTTCGTGGTGGGCGAGCCGTGAGCGCTTTCCTTTATGAGGTCGTGCGCACGCCGCGCGGTGCTGGCAAGGCTGACGGCGCGCTGGCAGGCATTGCGCCTGTCGACCTGCTCGCTGCCTTGCTGGTGCCTCGCCGTGAGCGCTGGGCGGCTGCGTTGCCAGAAGATTTTGCTCTGGGTTGCGTGACCCAAGTGGGCGAGCAGGGCGCGAATCTGGCGCGCACGGCCTGGTTGCATGCCGGCATGGACAAGTCCGTGCCGGGGCTGACCCTGAATCGCTTCTGCTGTTCGGGTCTGGATGCGCTGGGTTATGCCCTTGGGCGTGTACGCGGTGGCGATGTCTGTGCCGTCGCGGGTGGCGTGGAAAGCACCTCGCGGGTGCCGATGTTCTCCGATCGGGGCAGTTGGTTCAGCGATGCCGCTGTTCGAGCCTCCACGGGGTTCGTGCCCATGGGCGTGGCCGCTGACCTGCTGGCTCGCCGTCATGGCTATTCGCGAGACGCCCTGGATAGCTGGGCGTTGCAGTCGCATCAGCGTGCGGCGCGCAGCGCTGAGCATCCATTCCTGCAAGCCCTGGTGGATGCCACGGGCACGCCTGTGCTCGAGCGTGACGAAATGGTGCGCCCCTCTCTGACGCTGGAGCGGCTGGCAGCGTTGCCGGCGGTGTTTGGCGAACAGGCGGCCGAGTGCGGTCCCTGGCTGCAGGACTGGTATCAGGGGGAGTGGCAGGCCGTGCACTCGGTCGCCAATGCCCCGGCTCCCGCCGATGGTGCGGCGCTGGCGCTGCTGGGCAACCTCGAGTTGGGTGAGCGCATCGGTCGTGTGCCGTTGGCGCGCGTACTGGATGTCGTCAGCGTGGCGGGCGAGCCGGTGCCGATGCTCGAGGAGGGGCCGGCGGCGGTGCGCAAACTGTTGGCCCGCCATGGCCTGTCGCCGAGCGATATTGACCTGTACGAATTCAACGAATCCTTTGCGGCGACCACGCTGCACTTTCGCGACAGCCTGGGCATTCCTGACGCACGACTGAACATCGCGGGCGGTGCCTTGGCGCGCGGCCATGCCTTGGGGGCGACCGGGGTGATGCTGGTGGCGGATCTTCTGGCCAACCTGCGTCAGCACGGTGGTCGCTACGGTGTAGCGGCGATCTGTGGTGGTGCGGGGGTGGCGACGGCCTGCTTGCTCGAGGTGTTGTAAATCCATGAGGCCCGCTGCCAGGGGAAGCGGGTCGCCATACAAGAATGTCCCCTATTTGAAGAGGCTGCTTTGATGAGAAAAATAAAAAACAGGCACCCGCTCCTTCGTTTCTCGCTGTTGCCGCTGGCGCTGGCCTGTGCGTCCGCTCAGGCTGGTGTGTTCAGCTACGGGGAGTTGGAAGGTTCGTTCGACAGTCAGCTGTCGGTTGGTTTCAGCTGGTCCATGGAAAACCCGGACAAGAAACTCATTGGTGCCAATAACGGGGGCGAGGGCGCGTTGTCCTCGGCGGGCGATGATGGTCGCCTCAACTACCGCCGTGGGGATGCCTTCTCGAAGATCTTCAAGGGTATTCACGAGCTGGAGTTGCGCTACCGGGACACCGGTCTCTTCATGCGCGGCAAGTACTGGTACGACTACGCCCTGGAAAAGGACACGCCGCGTTTCAAGGAGCTGGATGACAGCGGCCGTAAGCCCGCGGCCAAGGGCAGTGGCGCCGAGCTGCTGGATGCCTTCGTCTACCAGAACTACGCCATCGCCGAGATGCCGGGCACGGTTCGCCTCGGCCAGCAGGTGGTGAGCTGGGGTGAGAGCACCTTCATCGGGGGCGGGATCAACAGCATCAACCCGATCGACGTTTCCGCCTTCCGCCGGCCCGGTGCCGAGGTCAAGGAAGGCCTGATTCCGGTGCCGATGATCTACCTGTCCCAGGCCCTGACCACGGACCTGAGCCTGGAAGCTTTCTATCAGTTGCGCTGGCGTGAAACGGTGATGGAAAACTGCGGCACCTTCTTCTCCCGTGCCGACTTTGCGCCGAGCGGTTGCAACGTGGCGCATATCGGGCCGAACGTCCCCAACCTGGTTAGTGGCATTACTGGTGGGGCAGGGTTGTTGCAGGGCGCGCTTGCCCAGCTGGCGACGCTTGGCTACCACCCGGTGTTCGATGCCGAGGGTATCGCCGTACCCCGTGCACCGGACAACACGCCGCGTGATGATGGTCAGTGGGGCCTGTCGCTGCGCTATTTCTCGGCGCCGCTGAACACCGAGTTCGGTGCCTACGCGATGAACTACCACAGCCGTACGCCGAACCTCTCGGCCTATGCGTCCAATCTGGTGGGTAGCCCGGGTCTTGCGGGTATGGGCCCACTGGGTGGCGCGGTGTTGATTGGTACTTCGCGCTACATGATGGAATACCCAGAAGACATCCGCCTGTACGGCCTGAGCTTCGCCACCAACCTGCCAACCGGTACGGCGCTGTCGGGGGAAATCAGCTACCGGCCGAACATGCCGGTGCAGCTCAACGCCGTGGACATGCTGGCGCTGATCACCAATGGTGCGGCTTCACCAGCTGTGCAGTCGGGGCGCTACAACATTCAGCCGGGCACCCTGATCAATGGTTACGTTCGCAAGGAAGTGACCCAGGCCCAGGTTACCGCCGTACACATGTGGAACCAGGTGCTGGGCGCCAGTGCGCTGACCCTGGTCGGTGAGGCAGGTGTCACGCGTGTGGGTGGCCTGGAAAGCACTGACACGCTGCGCTTCGGTCGCGACAACGTCTTCGGTGCGGGCACCAACGCCAATGGCGCACCTTGTGCGGTGGATGGCACTCAGCCGCAGTGCAACAACGATGGCTATGTCACGCGTACATCCTGGGGGTATCGCCTGCGGGCGGGGTTGGATTACCCGAACGTGTTTGCCGGGGTGAACCTGCGGCCTTCGTTGGCCTTCTCCCATGACGTCAAGGGCTACTCGCCGCAGACCGGTGGTTTCAGCGAGGGCACCAAGGCGGTGAGCGTCGGCCTCGACGGTGAGTTCCGCAATACCTACACCGCGTCCATCGCCTACACCAATTTCTTTGGTGGCGAGTTCGACGTGGCGCGCGATCGCGATTTCCTGGCCCTGAGCCTGGGCGTCAATTTCTGAGGAAGCTCTGAGCATGAATTACTTCAAGTTGAGTGCGCTGGTTCTGGTGCTGGGCTTCTCCAGCCCGCTGCTGGCAGCCAATGCCATCTCCGCCGATGAACTCGGCAAGACCTACACCCCGCTGGGCGGCGAGCGCGCCGGCAATGCCGCGGGCACCATCCCGGCGTGGACCGGTGGCCTGCCCCGTGATGCGGCGCCGGTCTCGGCCAATGGCCGTCTCGGCAATCCCTTTGCTGGCGAAAAACCGCTATTCGTCATCACGGCGCAGAACGCCGCGCAGTACGAGGCCAACCTGACGCCGGGTCAGAAGGCGCTGCTGCAGCGTTATCCGACGACCTTCCGCATTCCGGTCTACCCGACTCATCGCACCGCCGCGGTGCCGGACTCGGTGGCCCAGGCGGCTGCCCGCAACGTTACCGGTGCCAGCCTGTCGGCCAATGGCTACGGCATGCAGGCATTCGAGGTTTCGACGCCGTTTCCCTTCGCCAGCACGGGTGTCGAGGCTATCTGGAACCACATCAGTCGCTACCGCGGTGGCAGCGTCAAGCGCCAGTTCGTGCAGGTCACGCCTCAGGTCAATGGCAGCTACACCCCCGTGCTGTTCGTCGATCAGATGAGTACGCGTGAGGAACTGACGGACTTCAATGCCTCGGCACCGGGACGGGTGCTGTACTACATGAAGCAGCAGGTGCTGGCGCCGTCGCGTCTGGCGGGTACTGCACTGCTGGCCCACGAGACCATGGACCAGGCCAGTACGCCGCGTCAGGCATGGATCTACAACGCCGGTCAGCGCCGCGTGCGCCTGGCGCCGCAGGTGGCCTACGATGGCCCGGGTACGGCGGCGGATGGCCTGCGTACGGCCGACAACTATGACCTGTACAACGGTTCGCCGGATCGCTACGACTGGACCATCAAGGGTAAGCAGGAAATCTACATTCCCTACAACAGCTACCTGCTGGAAGACCCGAAGCTCAAGTACGACGATGTGGTGAAGGCCGGCCACCTCAACCCGGATCACACGCGCTATGAGTTGCACCGTGTCTGGGTGGTGGAAGCCAACCTCAAACCGGAACAGCGTCACCTGTATGCCAAGCGTGTTTTCTTCATCGATGAGGACACCTGGCAGGTGGCGACCGTGGATCACTACGACAGCCGTGGCGGTCTGTGGCGTGTCGGTGAAGGCCACGCGATGCAGTTCTACCATGTCCAGGTGCCGTGGTACCGCGTCGAAACCCTCTACGATCTGCTTTCCGGGCGCTACATCGCCCTGGGCATGAACAACGAGGAAAATGCGGGCTACCAGTTCGGGGCGCGCTTCAGTTCCGCCGATTTCACACCTAGCGCCCTGCGCCAGGCCGGCATTCGCTAAGCGCTGTAAAGGCCGCTCCCGCACAGGGGGCGGCCTCTCCGTTAAGATAGTGCGGGTTTTACTGCCGACGAGAACATCATGGATGCTGGCCACTACGTTTACCCGACTCTGGAGCAGAGCTTTCATCTGGTTCGCACGAGCATCCTGCATGACGTGCTGGATGTGCTGGCCGATCCCTGGAACCTGTCGATCCTGCGTGCCTTGTTCCACGGACCGCTGCGTTTCGATGAGCTGATCGAGCGCCTCGGGGTATCCCGTGCGGCGCTGTCCGTGCGGCTCAATACCCTCTACGAGCAGCAGTGCCTGGACAAGCAGGCCTACGGCAACAGTGGTAAACGCTTCGAGTACAGCATCACCGCTCAGGGGCGGGCGCTGAAGCCGGTGTTTCTCCTGCTCGACCAATGGAACCGTCGTTGGCTGGGCGAAGTGGCGGCACCTGACCTGGGGTTGTGTTGCGACCACTGCAAGGAGCCGCTGCATCTGCGCATCGAATGCCGGCACTGCGCACAGGAACTGCGCCCGAGTCACGTCAAGCCGCTGTTCATGCGCGGGCCTCTGGCCTACGCCGCCTCGGTGCCCGACTACCGGCGTACCCGCAGTGCGCCGGGTAGCGAGAAGGTCGAAGACCCGCTGCAGATCAGTGCGGAGGTCTGGCTGCGTGACCGCTGGAGTTCACTGTTGATCGGTGGCCTGCTCTTCGGGCTGCGCCGGTATGGTGATCTGCAGAGCTGCCTCGACATTGCGCCGAACATCCTCGCCAACCGCCTCGACATCCTGCTCAGCGCTCAGATGCTGGCCCGTCAGGACGATGGTGGCTATGCCCTGCGCACACGGGGGTTGGAGTTGTACCCGGTGATCATGGCGATGCGCGAATGGGGCATGCGCTGGTTGCCGATCAAGCCGATGGTCGAGCAGGGGTGGGACTTGCTCCATGTGCCGTGCACGTCCTGGTTGAGTCTCGACTACACCTGCGTGGCCTGCGGCACTCGCATCGCACTCGATTGATACCATAGCTGAACTGAAATCTGTCTCCAGGCAGATTTCGCACTCTTGCTTTCTTTCGTGAATCTAAATGAATTTGCCTGGCTGATTCTGCCGCATTTTAGATTGACCTGACTTTTATAGCTGAACTAAATTGACATGGTATTTCCTCTCTATAACAACAACGAGGGTATTCCATGGCCACCCCGGCAACGCCTGATGCGCCATTCGGCGAAGAGTACGGTTTCTACCTGAGCGGAGCGTTCGGCCCGGTGCCGGATGAGCGAGTCCTGCAGGACTTCGAGGTCGAGGGCACGATCCCGGCTGACCTGAATGGCGTCTACCTGCGCAACGGCCCCAATCCGCGTTTTGCCCCGGCTGGTCGTTATCATGCGTTCGATGGCGACGGCATGATCCACAGCGCCCACTTCGCCAACGGCAAGGTCACCTACCGCAATCGCTGGGTGCAGACCGAGGGCTTGCAAGAAGAGCTGAGCGCCGGCCAGGCAACTCATCGCGGCATCATGGATACCCGCAAGGGCCGCGATGACAACCCGCTGAAGAACACCGCCAATACCGATGTGGTGGGGCATGCCGGGCATGCCGTGGTCAGCTGGTATCAGGCCGGGATCCCTTATCTGCTCGATCCGGTAACCCTGGAAACCCGTGGTCAGGCGCCCTACAAGGGCCTGGGCAATGGCATGTCGGCGCACAGCAAGGTAGACCCTGAAACCGACGAGATGATGTTCTTCGACTATTGGTCCGAATCGCCCTACATGAGCTACGGCGTCGTCGGCGCGGATGGCCAGTTGTGCCATGAGGTGCCGATCCAGCTGCCGGGTTCGCGCATGCCGCACGACATGGCCATCTCCAAGCACTACAGCATCCTGCATGACCTGCCGCTGGTGCATTGCCCGGAGGCGCTGCGCCATGGTCGGCACAAGATCAAATTCGACCCCAGCCTGCCGACTCGCCTCGGCGTCATTCCACGTTACGGCAAGGCGGACGAGGTGCGCTGGTTCGACTTCAGCCCGTGCTTCATCTACCACACCATCAATGCCTGGGAAGAGGGCGATGAGCTGGTGATGGTCGGATGCCGCTACATGCCGTGCGAAGGCCCCGATGGGCAGATCGACGCGGAAACCACTGCGGCCGATATCGCCCAACTGCGCATGCATGCACGCTTGTGGATCTGGCGCATGAACCTGGTGACCGGCGCTACGCACGAAAGCGTGCTCAATGCCGAGCACAACGTCGAGTTCCCCAGCATGAACCTGGCGTTCCAGGGGCGGCGCAATCGCTGGGCTTACCTGGTCGACCACAACCCAGACGTGCTGCATTGGATGGGTATCCGCAAGTTCGACCTGGATACCGGCGCGTGTGTCGGCGCCTTCAGTGATGACCCCGTCAATGCCTGGTACAGCGAGCCCTGGTTCGCGCCCCGGGTCGGCTCGGCGGAAGAGGATGACGGCTACCTCGTGGTGTTCTGCATCAACGTCGCCACCGGGCGCAGCGAGCTGCAGATCTTCGACGCCCGTGCCCTCGATAACGGGCCGCTGGCGCGGGTGATCATCCCGGTGAAGGTGCCGGCAGGCTTCCATGCCACCTGGATCAATGGGGACCGGCTGAACTGATTTCCCCCATAACAATAAGAGGAATGCGTGCATGGCTGATCAAGACGATTTCCCCACCTTGCTGGAGAGCTTTTATCGCTTCGAGCAGGAGCGTGCCGACGAGGTTTACCTGACCCAGTCCCAGGGTGGTCAATACCATGACCTGAGCTGGTCACAGGCGGGCGAACAGGCCCGGCGCCTGGCCACTTATTTGCAGGCGCAGGGTTACCCGGAGGGCAGCCGGATTGCCCTGTATTCGAAGAACTCCGCCTACTGGGTGATCGCCGATCTGGCGATCTGGATGGCGGGGCATGTGTCGGTGCCGTTGTACCCATCCCTGGCGGGCAACGGGGTGCGGCAGATTCTCCAGCACAGCCAGGCGGTGGCGGTGGTCATCGGCCAGCTGGATATCGCCGACGCCCATGCCGGGATTCCAGAGGGTGTGCACAAGATCGCCACGCCGCTGTGCCGTGATGCCGGCGACAGCGTGCGCTGGGAGGCCATCCAGGCCAACCATGCACCACTGGCACAAAGCCCGCGTCCCGATCGAGAGCGCTGCGCCACCATCATCTACACCTCCGGCACCACCGGTGAGCCGAAAGGGGTGATGCACAGTTTCCGCACCGCGTCAGTGGCCTCGTGGCAGTGGGCGCAACTGAGCAACCTGAAGGCCGGTGACACGGTGTTCTCCTACTTGCCGATGAGCCATGTGGGTGAGCGTCTGGCTGTGGAGTGCGGCTCCCTGCATCTGGGCTTGCGGGTGTTCTTCAATGAATCGCAGGACAGCTTCATCGCAGACCTGAAGCACAGCCGGCCGGACGTCTTCTTCGGTGTGCCGCGCATCTGGATCAAGCTGTTCCAGGCCATGCGTGCCTTTATGCCGCGCCCGTTGCTCGAGCTGATCGAGCAGGGCGTGTCCCTCACGCCCGAGCAGCAGACAGAGGCTCGCGCCGTGGTGGGGCTGGATCGCGCCCGTTTTGGCGTATCCGGCGCGGCCCCGGTGCCGCCCAGCCTGCTCACCTGGTACAACCGCCTGGGCCTGCCGATGATCGAAGTGTTCGGCATGAGCGAGAACTTCGGTTACTCGCACCTGGGTGTGGTCGGCGTCACGCCGCCAGGCTGGATCGGCCCGGCTTGCCCGGATGTCGACGTGCTCCTGGCCGGCGATGGCGAGGTGCTCATCCGCAGCCCGGGCAACATGCTCGGTTACTTCAACGACCCACAGCGGACCGCCGAGGCGCTGGATGCCGATGGCTACCTGCATACCGGTGACATGGGCGAAGTCGATGCCCAGGGGCTGCTGCGCGTGATCGGCCGTGTGCGCGACAACTTCAAGACCAGCAAGGGCAAGTTCGTCGCCCCGGCACCCATCGAGAATGCGCTGTCGGCGTCGCCGCTGGTCGAACACGTCTGCGTGGTCGGTTCAGGCTGTACCCAGCCACTGGCCCTGGTGATTCTCGCGCCGCAGGCAGCGGGTCTCGATCAGACGGTACGCATGGCACAGCTCGACAACCTGCTCGCCGAGCTCAATGAGTCCCTGGAAAAGCACGAGAGACTGTCGGCGCTGCTGCTCCTGGACGATCTCTGGTCGGTGGATGGCGGCGAGCTGACGCCAACCCTGAAGGTCAAACGCAACATCATCGAACAGCGCTATGGCGTGCTGATCGAAACCGCAAGCGAAAGCGGTCGCGGCGTGCTGCACGCCCGCGACATCCCATTGCCTACCGTCGCCTGACAAGGAACTCATCATGCCGCAGTACAAAGCCCCGGTCCGGGACATGCAATTTCTCATCAACGAGCTGTATCGCTACCCCGAGCACTATGCGGCCATAGGCCATGCGGAGCTGGACGCCGAGACCGTCATGGCAGTGGTCGACCAGGGCGCACGTTTTGCCGAGCAGGAGCTGTTTCCGCTCAATGCCGTGGGGGATGAGCATGGTTGCCGCCTGGAAAACGGCCAGGTGTATACGCCGCCCGGTTTCAAGCAGGCCTACCAGAGCTACATGGAGAATGGCTGGTCGGGCCTGTCCTCGCCGGAATCCCACGGAGGGCAGGGCCTGCCCGAGTCGCTGGGGGTCTTCCTCACCGACATGTTCGGCGCCTGCAACCCGGCCTGGTACATGTATGCCGGGCTGACCAAGGGCGCACTGACCACCCTGGCCGCTCACGGCAGCGCGGAGCTGCGTGACACCTACATGCCGTCGATGATCAGCGGTGCATGGGGCGGCACCATGTGCCTGACCGAGCCGCACTGCGGCAGCGACCTGGGCTTGCTGAAGACCCGAGCGGTGCCGCAGGCCGATGGCAGTTATCGCATCACTGGCACCAAGATCTTCATCTCCGCCGGCGATCAGGACATCACCGAAAATATCGTGCATCTGGTCCTGGCGCGTATCGAAGGCGCGCCGGCTGGCACCCAGGGCATTTCGTTGTTCGTCGTGCCCAAGTTCCTGCCCACCGCGCCCGGCGTGTGCGGCGAGCGCAACACCGTGGCGTGCGGCTCGCTGGAGCACAAGATGGGCATCAAGGGTGCCGCCACCTGTGTGATGAACTTCGACGATGCCAAGGGCTTCCTGCTGGGCGAGGCCAACCGTGGCCTGCGTTGCATGTTCACCATGATGAACCATGCGCGTCTGGCGACGGCGATGCAGGGCCTGTGCCTCGGTGAGACCTCCTACCAGAACGCCGTCAGCTATGCCCGTGAACGTTTGCAGATGCGTTCTCTGAGTGGACCCAAGGCGCCGGACAAGGCCGCCGACCCGATCATCGTGCACCCGGACGTGCGGCGCATGCTGCTGACCATGAAGTCGCTGAATGAAGGGTCGCGTGCCCTGGCCTATTACACGGCCCAGCAGATGGACCTGGCCGAGGCTGCCCAGCATGCCGAACAGCGGCAGTCCGCGGCTGACGAACTGGCCTTTCTCACGCCGATCTGCAAGGCCTTCATGACCGACAGCGGCATGGAAACCACGCTCTTGGGGATGCAGGTATTCGGTGGCCACGGCTATATCCGCGAGTCCGGCCAGGAGCAGTTGGTACGGGATTGCCGCATCGCCCCGATCTACGAAGGCACCAACGGCATTCAGGCGCTCGACCTGCTGGGGCGCAAGGTGCTGGGGAGCCAGGGCAAGCTGCTGCGTGGCTTCAGCCTTAAGGTCCAGGCGCTTGCCGAGCAGCACAGTGCCCATGCCCGTCTGGGGGATTATGCCAAGACCCTGGGTGAGCTCAATGCGCAGTGGGCATCGTTGGGCCTGAAGGCCGGCATGGCTGCGATGAAGAACCCGGATGAGGTCGGTGCTGCAGCCGTCGATTTCTTGATGTTCTCGGGCTATCTGGTGCTGGGTTATTTCTGGTTGCGCATGGCGTATGAAGCCGAGCAAGCGCTCGAGCAGGGCAGCGATGAGCGCCTGTTCTACGAGGGCAAGCTGGGCACGTGCGACTTCTACTTCCAGCGCATCCTGCCGCGTGCCCAGGCACACGCACAGATGATGCTGGCGGGTGCCTCTTCGCTGATGCAGCTTAGCGAGGCGCATTTCTGACGATGTTCTAAGAACCTGTTCACGATTTTCTGGATTAGAGCCAGACAAGGCAAAAACGTCTGAGGAAGCGCAGTTTACGAGTGGTAAATGAGCATTCCGAGGGCGTTTTTAACGCCGTATGGCCGCGAGCTAGGAGATCGTGAACAGGTTCTAAGCCTGAAACGCAAAAGCCCCGGCCAAGGCCGGGGCTTTTGCGTTGCTGCGTCAGTGCTTAGTTGCCGTATACCGGCAGCTTGGCGCAGACCGCTTTGACCTGCTCGCGCACGCGGTCAACGATGGACTCATCGCCCATGTTTTCCAGGATGTCGCAGATCCAGGTGGCCAGCTCGCGGCACTCGACTTCCTTGAAGCCGCGGGTGGTAACGGCTGGGGTGCCGATACGCAGGCCGGACGTGACGAATGGCGAACGTGGGTCGTTCGGTACGCTGTTCTTGTTCACGGTGATGAAGGCGCGACCCAGGGCAGCGTCGGCGTCTTTACCGGTGATGTCCTGCTTGATCAGGGACAGCAGGAACAGGTGGTTCTTGGTGCCGCCGGAAACCACGTCGAAACCACGGTCGATGAACACCTGGGCCATGGCCTGGGCGTTCTTCACCACTTGTTCCTGGTAGGTCTTGAACTCAGGCTGCAGGGCTTCCTTGAAGCATACGGCCTTGGCCGCGATGACGTGCTCCAGCGGACCACCCTGGGCGCCTGGGAAAACGGCAGAGTTGAGTTTCTTCTCGATCTCTTCGTTCTTCTTGGCCAGGATCAGGCCGCCGCGCGGGCCGCGCAGGGTCTTGTGGGTGGTGGTGGTGACGACGTCGGCGAACGGCACCGGGTTCGGGTACACGCCAGCGGCAACCAGACCGGCCACGTGGGCCATGTCGACGAACAGGTAAGCGCCGACCTTGTCAGCGATTTCACGGAAGCGCGGGAAGTCCAGCACCTGCGAGTAGGCGGAGAAACCGGCAACGATCATCTTCGGCTTGTGCTCGACAGCCAGGCGCTCGACTTCGTCGTAGTCGATCAGGCCTTGATCGTTGATGCCGTACTGCACAGCGTTGTACAGCTTGCCGGACGAGGAAACGGTGGCGCCGTGGGTCAGGTGACCACCGTGGGCCAGGCTCATGCCCAGGATGGTGTCGCCTGCTTGCAGCAGGGCCAGGTACACGGCGCTGTTGGCTTGCGAGCCGGCGTGCGGCTGGACGTTGGCGTAGTCGGCACCGAACAGCTCCTTGGCGCGGTCGATGGCCAGTTGCTCGACCACGTCGACGTACTCGCAACCACCGTAGTAGCGCTTGCCTGGGTAGCCCTCGGCGTACTTGTTGGTCAGCACGCTACCCTGCGCTTCCATCACCGCTGGGCTGGTGTAATTCTCGGAAGCGATCAGCTCGATGTGTTCTTCCTGGCGTTGGGCTTCTTGCTCCATCGCGGCAAACAGATCGGCGTCGTAACGGGCGAGGGTCAAATCACGGCTGAACATGGCAATCCCCTGATGAATCAGCTGGGCGGTTGTAAGAGGGCGGGGATTCTACCCCATACGCGGGGAAGTGGCATATGAATGCGGGTCATGCGACAGACGAGCGGGATTCATCAGGCAGGGTTGGCCACCTAATGAATCTGCTGCAAAACGGTCTAGCGCACCAGGCGTACTGGCGGCGGCGGAAACAGTCGGTTGAGTGCCTCGAACAGGCGGTCGTGATAGATGGGTTTACGGAAGAAATCCACGACCTGCAGGCGCAGGGCTTCGATGACATCCTCCATCTCGGCATGCCCGGATGTAACGATCACGGGCAGATTCTGGCGGGCGACGCTCTGGCGCAGTCGCTGGATCAGGCGTAAGCCGCTTTCATCCGGCATGCGCAGGTCGGTAATGGCCAGCGCAATGTCCGGATGCTGGTCCAGCAACTCCAGAGCTGCTCGTACCGAGAGCGCCGTGTGGCAGCGAAATCCTTCGTGCTCCAGCATCTCGGCCAGTTCGAGGAGGATGTCCTCCTCGTCATCTACGAGCAGCAATTCTTCTCGGATGGGTGTTGGGTTGCTCATTGTCTCGGCTCCATCCCGGACATCGATTTCTTCATTCTGATGTGACTAGCTGCCACCGCCACCCGCACCACCGCCGCCGCCAGCAACACCGCCGAGGCCTTCGGAAATCTTGGTGAAGATCTTGTCCAGATTGTCGCCAATGCTGCCGTCGCCACTCATGAAACCAATGAGCACCAACGCAACCATGGCGGCGATCACTGCATATTCGATACCGGACGCTCCTTTTTCCTCGATCAGGAAGAGTTTGATTCGCTGTACCAACGCTTTGATGAACATAGTGCTGCTCCTTGCGGCATATGACTACGTACTGAGGGATAGTCCAGGCCTGATGAGCGCGCAATCCTCTACAAGGTATTAGTCGCAAAGTGATAGTGCGGCGTTTGCCAATTTTATGGTGTTGATTAATTGGCGTTATTTCATAGAAAAAAATGCTGCCTCAATTCTGGGCATTTCCGGAATTGACTCTATGCTCCAGACGAGTGGTGTGATTGGACAGCGCAGAAGCTCAGGCTCGGCAGGCCTGAGTGCATCGCTGTAACGGCAAAGGAGTTGTCCGTATGGATAGTCGCGTGACCCTTTCCCTGGCCGCCGTGCTGATGCTCGGTGCTGTAGCTGCTGGCTATTGGGGCGTCAGGCAAAGCCAGCCATCCCATGAGCCTGTTCAGGAAGGTCTCGCCACCAGCGCCCCGACCATCGAGCCGAACGCCGACGGCATAACCGTCATGCGTACGGCTGTCGTGATGACTGCGCGCCCCATACAGCCATTCGTTCCCCTGACGCCTGAGGACCTGGTGGTCGAGCAGCTGCAGGTCGTCCCGGCTGGGAGTTTCAAAACCATTGAAGAGGTGGTTGGCCGGGTGAGCTGGAGCACGGTGCCGGCTGGCATTCTGCTCTCTGAACAGCATTTTTCTGGCTCCGGGCCGTTGGCGCAGATGATTCATGCAGACGAGCGCGCCATTGCAGTACCGATCGATGAAGTGGTCAGTACGGGCCACCACGTGCGGCCAGGTGACTATGTCGATGTGCTGCTGTACATGCGCGAGGATGGGCAACGCCCCAGTTCTGCCCAGGTCGCCCTGCCTGCCCTGCGTTTACTGAGCATCGGGCCTATCCTCGGGCTGTCTAATGACGGTCAGGCCAAGCCGCCCACTGAGGAAGAGGCGGCGCAGCGCCGCAATCCCCGCACCGCTGTACTGGCGGTTCCGCAAGATCAGGTGACCCGTCTCATGCTGGCGAGCGAGGCCGGTGTGCTACGCCTGGCAGTACGCAGCGCGGATGAGAAGCTGCTGGCGCGTTATCGCGCAGGCGAGCTTCAACCAATGACTCTGGATGATACGAACCGCTCCCTGCTGCGACTCGACCAGCTTGCCGGTCGTCCCGCCGCTGCACCGATACCGAGAGGCTCTGCAACTGCCCGCTCGAGCGGGGAAGGACGGACAACGGTGGAAATCGTGCGTGGCGATAGCGTCACTCGACAAACTCCCTGATCAGTAAAGGAATGCCTGGGTATGAGCAGGAGCGTATGGATTGTCGTTGCAGTGATGGGGCTTCTTTCCGTGGTACAGGGGGCTCATGCCGTGCCAGCGGCCTGCCAGGCGTTGGCGACGGCTCCCTCGGTGATCGGCATCACTCAGGGCTTGCAGCGGGAGTTGCCGTTTCCTGTTGCCATTGAACGCATAGCCATTGGTGACCCGGAGGTCGCTGATGTACAGCTGCGAGGCGCACGGGCATTTCTGGTCACTGGCAAAAAGTCGGGAGCGACCAGCCTCATGGTCTGGACTGCCTGTAGCCCTGATCCGCGCTACAGCATGGTGCAGGTCGAGGGGCAGGCAACCGCTGCCTTGGCGCCTGCTCCTGCGGTCGTACAATCGTTTGCCGATCTGCCTAGCCAGGTGCAGACCGATATTCGCTTCGTCGAAGTCAGTCGCGGCAAGCTGAAAGCAGTCGGTACTTCCATCTTCTCCACGGGCTCCAACAACTTCCTCTTTGGTGCGCCGGGTACCGTGCCAGGCGTAGCGGTTTCACCCGGTACTGTGGGCTCCGTGTCACCAGCCATTCCGCTGGTCAACGGTGGTTTCAACATCGTCTGGGGCGGCGGTAGCAGCAAGGCTCTGGGCATTCTCAATGCGCTGGAAAACAGCGGATTTGCCTATACCCTCGCCAAGCCCAGCCTGGTAGCCCTCAGTGGGCAGAGTGCGAGCTTCCTGGCCGGCGGTGAGTTTCCAGTCCCTGTGCCCAACAACAATGGCGACAACATCAGCATCGAATACAAGGAGTTCGGCATACGCCTGACACTGACGCCTACCGTGGTCGGCCGTGATCGAATCCTCCTCAAGGTGGCGCCAGAAGTGAGTGAGCTGGACTTCAATGCGGGTATCAGCATTGCAGGTACTCAGGTCCCCGCACTGACAGTACGGCGCACGGACACCAGTATTTCGCTGGCTGATGGTGAGAGCTTCGTCATCAGCGGTTTGATCAGCAGCCGTAACGTGGCCTCGGTGGACAAGTTTCCCGGTCTGGGGGACATCCCCGTACTTGGAGCTTTCTTCCGCTCTTCGCGGATAGACCGTGAGGACCGTGAGCTGCTGATGATCGTGACGCCAAGGTTGATCCAGCCGCTGGCAGCGGATGCGACGTTGCCGGAGTTGCCGGGTGAGCGGCTGCGTCGCTATGACCCGAATATCTACAAGTTCTTCTTCCTGGAAAACGGCAACTTCGATCGCCGTGTCGGACTCTCGGAGTAGTGTGGGTATGAGCCAGACCTTTCTCGCCCTGACCCGCAACAGTGCCGATATGGCATGGTTGGAAGCGGCGCTGAGTCCATTGGGACAAGTGCTTAATGCTGGCCGGGGGACGCTCGACGAGCTGCTTGCCCTGGTCGATGTCACCTCGGCAAGTCTGCTGTTCATCGGCTTGGATCGAGAAAACCTCACCACGCAGAGTGCGCTCATCGAAGGGGCGCTGGAGGCTCGTCCGCTCTTGGCCGTTGTCGCTCTTGGCGACGGTATGGACAACCATCTGGTGCTCAATGCGATGCGTGCGGGGGCTCGCGACTTTATCGCCTATGGCGCTCGCTCGAGTGAGGTGGCGGGCCTTGCCCGGCGCTTGACCAAGCGTCTGCCCCAGGTGCAGCCAGTGTGGCAGGGCGAACGGATGACGGTGCTGTATACCCGCCAGCAAGGGGGCGACAGCGCCATGCTTGCCGCCCACCTGGCGTTGGCCATGCAGGCTGCCGGACAGCGCACGTTGCTTCTGGATCTTGGCCTGCCAGCTGCCGACACCGTGGCGATGCTCGGACTGGAGGCCACTTTTCATTTTGGCGATGCCTTGCGTAACCTGCGACGGCTGGATATCAGTCTGATCGATAGCGCGTTCTGTACCCATCCCCAGGGCTTGCGGCTGCTGGCGGGCATGGAAGAAGGGGAAACATTGGGGCAGGCGAGCGCGGCGGAAATATACCTGTTGCTGGGCGCGTTCAACCTGCATTTTCAACACATCGTGGTGAACCTGGCAGGGCAGCCTGATAGCGAGGCACTGCGCATTTTCATGAACCGGGCGAGCCAGGTGCTGTGGTGTTGTGATCAGAGCGTGCCGGACTGCCGCCATAACCTGGCATTGCTCGGGCGCTGGCGCGAGTCTGGTATGAAACTGGATCATGCCCAACTTCTGGTCGATCGTTATCTGAGTGGTGTGGCTCCGGGGGCCGATGTCCTGGGAGAAACATTCGGGCTGCCTGTATTCGGCGTATTGCCGTACTGCCCCGAGGTCCGCCTCAATGCCAAGAACCTGGGGCGCTCTCTGTACGAAGTCGCGCCGCGCGAGCGCATCACGCGAACCTTGCGCCAGTGGGGTGAAAACCTGATCGGCGCCGAACCATCGAGCCTCACCGGATGGTTCAAACGCCTGGGGCAGCGGTCATGAGAACGGATAGCCTGTTCGGCGGCACTGCTCGTCCCAGTCCGACCGGCCATCAGGAACATCAGCGCCTGAAGCTGGTGTTGCACCGGCATATCATCGACGCCATCGACGAAGACGGTGTCAACGTGCTCGAGGGGGCTCGTCCTGTCGTAGCCCAGTATGTCACCGACAAGGTGGTCGACTATGTCAGTCGGCATCACCTGGCACTGTCTCGGTATGAGATGGAGCGTATGGCCGAAGAACTGGTCGATGAGCTGATCGGCTACGGCCCGCTGGAGATTCTGCTGCGCGATCCAGCGGTGACCGAGATTCTGGTCAACGGACCTGATCGCCTGTTCGTCGAGTGCGATGGCGTACTGCACCAGAGTGAGTTGCGCTTTATCGACGACCAGCACGTGCAGCGCGTTATTCAACGCATCCTGGCACCCATGGGGCGGCGCCTGGACGAGTCCAGTCCGATGGTCGATGCGAGGTTGCCGGATGGCAGCCGGGTCAACGCGATCATTCCGCCTATCTCCCTCGATGGCACGTGCTTGTCCGTGCGCAAGTTCCGCCGGGATCTGCTGCAAAGTACCGACTTGTTGGCCTACCAGAGCATGGATGAGGCGATGCTGCAGTTCATTCGCCAGGCGGTAGGGCGCCGCTGCAACATCATGATCAGTGGCGGTACCGGGACCGGCAAAACCACCATGCTCAATGTGCTGAGCCTGTTGATCAATAACCACGAGCGGATCGTAACCATCGAGGATACGGCCGAGTTGCAGCTCAACCACCCGCATGTGGTGCGTCTGGAAACGCGCCCACCGAATGCCGAGGGAAATGGCGAGGTGGCTGCGAGTGATTTGATCCGCAATGCCCTGCGTATGCGTCCGGACCGCATCATCCTTGGCGAGATTCGTGGTGTTGAAGTCATCGACGTGTTGCAGGCCATGAACACCGGCCACGACGGCTCGATGAGTACCGTGCATGCCAACAGTGCCGCGGATTCGTTGTTGCGCCTGGAGACGCTGGTTGGCCTGACCGGGCGTACGGTGGCCGAGCGCACGTTGCGCCAGATGATCTGTGCCGCGCTGGATGTGGTGATTCAGTTGACGCGTTTGCCTAACGGACGCCGTTGCGTCAGCGAGATCGTCGAGATCGTTGGTATCCGCGACGATATCTATGTCACCAACACGCTGTTCCGTTTCGACAGAGTGAGTGGGAGCTTTGTGCGCGAGGCGATCAACCCCGCAGGTGAAAAACTGCGTCAGCAGGGGATGGAGTCATGAATATTCCGCTGCTGATCATCTGCACGTGCATGGCCGGGGCGGCGATCTGGTTGTGGCGCAGAGGCATACAGCAGGCGCATAGCCAACAGGTACTGGCCAGGCTTGGTTATGGCGATGCCGTGGACGTGAAAGCGCCGGTTGCCGTGGGGTTGATCGAGCGTGCGTTCATACGCGCAGGTATGGAGATGGAGCCCGGCCGGCTACGGTTGATGCTGACAGGTTGGTTGCTCCTGTTGGCGATTGGCTGGCTACGAGGAGGCTGGCTGTTCGCACTGCTGGCGCTGGCCGTGCCGCCACTGCTCCTGCGTATGTGGCTTGCCTGGCGCGTGCGGCGCCGTACGAAACGCATGATCGAACAATTACCGGCATTGCTCGATCAGGTCTTACGCAGCCTGCACAGCGGTAAAACGCTGGGCGATGCCATGGTGCGTGCCATCGACGAGGCACCAGAGCCGTTGTCCGGTGCCTTGCAGCGTGTCAGTAATCAGGTTCGCCTGGGTGTCGGCCTGGCGGAAGCGCTGGAGGAAGCTGCCGACCTCTATGCCATTGAAGAGCTGCGCATCCTGACGTTGGGTGTGCGAGTGAACCATCGCTATGGCGGCAGTGCAGGGGAGCTGCTGCAGAACCTGATCAACGTCATTCATGAACGGGACAACATCGCTCGCCAGTTCCGGGCAATGACAGGGGAGACACGCATTACCGCCTGGGTGCTGGGCTGCCTGCCCTTGGCATTGGCCGGCTACATTCTGGTCGTGAACCCGAACTACCTGATGAGCATGTGGCTGGACCCGAGTGGTCGGACCATGCTGCTGGCTTCTTTTGGCATGCAGGCCTTTGGCTGCTTCCTGCTGTGGCGCATGCTGAGGAATCTATGATGCCCTGGATCGTGCTGTGCATTTGCCTTGTCCTGAGTTCCGGGCTCCTCGTGATGACACTCCTGCAGACGCACTCGCGCCGGGAGCAGGTACTGCGCCGGTTACGCAGTGACCGGGTGAGTGAAGAGGCCCCGCTTTTCGGTTCGACCCTGTTGCTTCAGCTGGGGCGCAGCAGGATCGGCCAGCGCTTGCTGAGCCTGGACAGTGAAACCCAGCAACTACTCAGCCGCATCGGGTGGCGCCGCGCCAATCGGCGTGCCCTGTTCACTGCACTTCAGCTGGGAACTCCCTTGGTGTTTCTGGCGTTGGTCCTGCTTTGGCAGCTGCTGTTTGGTAGCCCGCTGCGACATGCCTGGCTATTACCTGTTCTTTCCATCGGTGCAGGCCTGCTGCTGCCCAAGCGTTTGCTGGCATTTGCCGCTGCCCGGCGCCAGCGGCAACTGGCAGCCGAGATATCGACGTTCATTCCTCTGCTGCGGATCCTGTTTGATTCCGGGTTGACCGTCGAACAGGCACTTAGGGTGCTCAGCATAGAGGGCCGGACCATCATGCCTAATCTGTCTCTGGAGCTTTCCAATGTCTTGTCGAGGGTCGACTCCGGGCTCGAATTGGCGGAGCAATTACAGCAGCTCGATCGGCATCTGGCCGTGGATGAAGTGAGGGATTGTCTGGTGATCTTGCAGCAACTCATTCGCCAAGGGGGCGGGGCGATGAGTTCGTTGCTGGCGCTCAAGCAGTTGCTGGATCAGCGCCGCCTGACGGGTATGCAGGAACACATCTCCAAACTCTCGGCCAAGATGGCAGTGGTCATGATGGTGTTTCTTTTCCCAGCCTTGTTGATCGTGCTGGCCGGGCCAGGCCTGAGTGCCATAAGTCGCGCTCTGGGGGGGAGCTGATGGTGAAGCGAATGTTGTCGATGCTCGTACTCCTGCAGTTGGCAGGCTGTGCTGGCGGCCCTCATCTATTCGATGGCCAGGCCGGAAGCAGTGGCAAGGCCTGTGAGCCACCCAGCCAGGAGCAAACGCTGGCGCTCAACCTGGCTCGTGACATGGTGAGCGAAGGTCGCCTATACGCTGCATTGGCTCATTTACAGGGCCTGTCTGCCAGCTTGCCTGAAGTGCGTCTGGGGCAGGCTCAGGTATTGCGCCGTCTTGGACGCAGTGAGGCGCAAGGGCTCTATCAGAGTTTGCTGGGTACTTGTCTGGCAGCCGCAGGCAGGCATGGTCTGGGCCAGTTGGCTGTTGCGCGTGGCGATCTGCCAGAAGCCGAGCAGCAGTTGCGTGAGGCGGTACGGCTGGCTCCTGTGGACGCTCGTGTGCGCAATGACATGGGTGTGCTTTACCTGCGTCAGGGGCGTGTCGAGGAGGCTAACTTCGAGTTCCTGACCGCAATGGAACTTGACCAGGCAGATACCCGTCCGGCGCTTAACCTGTTGGCCTTGTTGTTCTATCAGCAGCGTTGGGATCAGGCGGCGAAGCTGATTACCAGTCTTGGCTTGAGTGCCGAGCAGACGCGCAGTGCCGAAGCTCTGGCTAGAGAGCTCAAACAACCCACCGGTCGCACCTTGCCTCTGGCTGATGCTTCACCGGTTATGGAGGCGGTGCGGCACACGGTGCCCAGCGCGAGGAGGTAAGTGATGAACGCTCGGTGGATGGTTGCACTGATTGTCATGCTGCCGCTGTCGATACAGGCCGCTGAAACGCCTGCCACGAATGCCAAAAGCACCGTGGCGGGTTGGCTGGAACAACAGCGCTCCGGCGCTCAGGCGTCTCCCCATGAGCAACGGGCGACGCCAGCCGAGCGTGAACTGAGCTATCAGCGCTGGCTGGATAGCTATCGGCATGCGATCCCTGAGTTCTTCGATACCAGCGGTTCACCAGGATCATCCTCAGGCAAATGAGGTGCGATCATGAACGCACGGCATATGAGGTTTCATGCACAACGAGGAGCCATCGGGCTGACCGCGGCGGTAACCCTCGGTTTGCTTCTGGTTTGCCTGGTGCTGGTGGTCGATAGCGGTCGTTTGTACCTGGAGAAGCGTGCATTGCAGCGAGTGGCTGATATGGCCGCCCTGGAGGCCGCATCCACGGGTGGGCTGTGTGCCAATCCTGCGACACCATGGACCCATGATGCTGCTCAGATGAAGGCGTTGGCCAGTGCGCAACGCAATGGTTTTTCGATCAGTTCTACCCGTTCGCTGACAGCCCGGATTGGCGGCGTGGTGATAGGTGCTGACTCCCGCCGTGATCTGGTCGAGAACGCCTCTTTGATCGATGCGGTGAAGGTCGAGGTGCGCAAACAGGTTCCTGCCAGTGTGATCATGGGCGGTTGGTTTGGCAGTCAGGTAAATCTCTCGGGCCAGGCTGTTGCACGACGTAGCAATGTGGCCAGCTTTTCAGTAGGCAGCGGCCTTTTGCGGCTCAATAGCGATGAATCGCCACTGCTGTCACCCCTTTTGAAGGGCTTGCTGAACGGTAATGTCGATGTGTCAGTACTTACTCCGTCAGGAATCGCCGGCGCCAATGTGGAGCTGCTGAAGTTTCTCGATCTGCTCAAGGTGAAGGCGAATGCAGGCACGCTGGATCAGCTGCTTGAGACTCGCATCGGACTGTTGCCCTATGTGGAAACAGTCGCTCAGTTGCTGAGTGCCAGTAGTGACACTGCGGGCGTTTCGCTGAGTGGCGCGAAACTGGTCAATATTCCTGCGGTAACCACAACTCTGGGCGAGTTGCTGGGGATTGCCACCGGAACTCCCAGGGAGGCATTGAAGGCTAATGTGAATCTGTTCGATATGTTGTTGGCCGGAGCAGTGGCGGCGAACGGGAAGCGTTCGGTGGCATTGGACCTGACGGTACCTGGTCTGGCCTCTGCAACGCTGGATATTACCGAGGCGCCAAGAAAGGCGCTTGGCCCTCCGGGGAAAAATCCTGTGACAGGAGAGTGGCGTACTCGAGCGACTACCGGACAACTGGATCTGGTGCTTGGGTTGAAGCCAGAGCTACTGGGAATCCTCAGTCTGGGAGGATACGGGGTCAATGCCAAGGTCGATCTGGCCTTGAGGGTTGGCCTTGCGCAGGCCGAAGGTGCACTGAAAAGTGTCCGTTGCACCAATCCAGGGCAGGTGCAAATAGAGGCCAGCACCAAAACGGACAATATTCGTCTGACAGCAGTGGGCAGTAAAACGGCGCCTGCCACCATTACGCTCGATGTTCTGACGCTGCCGATACTGAAAGCAGAGATCGGTCTTGGTGGTGGGCAGCCACCAGTGATTGGCAGTGCATCAAGAACGCTTACCTACACCAGTACATCTACGCCTAGGCCAAATGGCACGGTGGTGACGACGTTCTCTCCGAATCCACAGATGTTGTCTTCGCAGGTAGCACTCAGCCTGCCATCCCTGCAGGGAACCAATATTCAACTGTTGTACAGCGAGTGTGTGCCAACACTGTTGAACCTTTTCTGCATTCTCCATGGGGTGCTGCAATTGGCCACGAATACGGTAATCAACACCGTACTGACTGTGGCAGGAGGCGCGGTGAATTTACTGAACTCGGTCCTGTCGGCATTGAGCAGCACAGTCATCACGCCCCTACTCGATGCATTGGGCATCAAGCTGGGGTTCAGTGAAGTGATGCTGCTTGATGTGCACACCGCGCCCCCACAGTTGGTCCGCTGATGCGCCGTAGTCAGTGCGTCGTGACTCGTCCTGGTCCGGACTTTCCGGGGGTGAGGGCGAGGGCGAGTTGCGTGCGATTGTGCATATGGGTCAGTCGTAGCACCTGAGAAACGTAGAGTTTTACCGTGTTCTCGGTAATGCCCAGTTCGCAGGCAATCTGATAATTGGTCATGCCTTTGCCAACCAGGCGGGCCACATCCAATTGCCGACGTGACAACATCTCGAAGTAGGGGGGCAAGGGGAGTTGCTGAGTTTGTGGCTCGGCGGCAGGGTTGGTGGGGGCTTTGTTGGTGGACTTCTGGGCGTTGTTGAACTCCCGGTACAGTTCGTCCACCGAAGAGGCAACGTAGTGCAGTTTCTGGTTCAGGTTTTCCATGAGCTGATAACGCTGCAGGCGGCTCCGTAGCTTCAGTTCGAGACGCTGGAGTGCAGCCAGTAGCTGCGTCATGTCGACCGGCTTCTGGTAGAAGTCGGCGAACCCTACGCGCATGGCTTCTACCACGTCCTTCTGCTCGCCCTGCCCCGTCAGGAGGATGGCCTCGAAGGGATGGTCGTCACCGGCGATCTGTTCCAGCTCCTTGACCAGTCCAACGCCGTTGAGGCCTGGCATGTTCAGGTCGCACAGCACCAGACCGATTTCAGGATCGGCCTGGAAGATGGTAATGGCATCTTGAGAGGAGTAGCAGGGAATACAGATGAAATTGCTGTCTTCCAGATATTCGTACAGTTCCTCAACCGACTGAGGCTCGTCATCGACGATCAGCAGTTTCACACGCGCATTCAACCTGTCCATGTCTCACCCTTCCTGCAGGTCATGAGCGATAGAGGCGGCTCCATCGCTCTGTAGGCCCGATCTAGCCGCAGTTGTCCTGTTGGCCGACCTATTAGGTGTAGATGATCTAGGGCGAAAAATGAAACTGATCGGTCAATAATCCGACGAGCAGAAAGGGCGCGAATGGAAATTCATGTCTGTGTTCAGGGGCGAGCATGGGAATGTAGCGTTGAATATTGCTGGGAATTCGATGCCAGAGCCTGCGCGTAGTCATTGCCCAGACCAGATAAGCGGCGCCAGCGCCGACGATGCAAAACAGCAACGTGCGCGGAGTACTGGTCAGAGCAATGAACAGCAACAGTTTTACATCGCCAGCTCCCAATCGCTTCAGCCAGTAGCCAGGCAGGGTCAGGAGCAGGGCCAGGAGCGCCGCAAAGGCTGCTTCGACCGGACGGGCACCCAGCCAGGTCGTACCGGCAATCGACAGCCACACCAATGCGAGTGCGCAGCCGCCGAGGGTGAGCCAATTGGATATGCGGCGGTGGGCGGCATCCTGCCAGGCACACAGGGCCAGCCAGACGAATAGAACGAGTGTATGCATGCGTCCTGCAAGACCTCGTGGGAGCTTCTATGCTGAAAGGTATCTTGCCGCATTGTAGCTGTGGCGGCACCCAGTAGGCGTTCGTTCGGAGATAACGACATGGACGTGAAATCTCGACTCGGAGGCAGCAGGCAACGGGGCGCAGCTGCTATCGAGTTTGCGCTGGTCTTCGTGGTGTTCTTTGCGATCTTCTATGGGGCCGTCAGCTATAGCCTGCCATTGCTGATGATGCAGTCCTTCACTGAAGCGTCTGCCGAGGCGACTCGTCGGGTCGTGGCGTTGAACCCTATTGCCAATAATTATCAGGCGTTGGCGACCGCGGAGGTCAATGCTGTGGTCGACCAGCGCCTGGCTTGGCTTCCCTCTGTATTTCGTCCTCATCTGACCACGCAAACGACCCTGGTCAACGGATTGTTGAGCGTGCGCATCGCGTACGACTACGGCAATCACCCTTTGGTCCCGGCTCTGGTCCTACCTGGAATCGGAGAGCTGCCGAGCATTCCCCAGACACTGTCAGCCACCTCCAGCCTGAAGCTGACGGAGTAAGCCATGGGCTGGTTCGACAGGCAGGTCGACGCGCCATCACCTCCAAAGTCACTCAGCATGGACCCGCTCTGGGCACCCCCTGGTGGTCTTGCCATCGAGTTGGATCAGGAGGGCAATGTGCTGCGGCTGGCCGGGGCCCTGGTCGCGCATTTGGCGGTTATGAAGCCCAACCGATTACGTGATTGTCTGTGCCTGCACACCGCGTGGGAAATGCTCGATGATCTGGCTGCCTCGGGCGCACATGTGCTGGATCTGGATTTTCAGGGTCGTGGTGGGCGTGTGCTGCATACGCGAGGCTGGATACGCTCCGTCGAGCCAGGCTGGCTGCTGTGCCTGCAGGATATTTCCGACGTTATGGCCCAGGCTCAGGCGGGCGCGTTGCGAGGTCAAAGCCTGAGCGAGGCTGGCCGCCTTGCCGAGCGGATACGCGATTGCGTGCCCGGCACACTGCAGTTCACGACTGCTGAGTCGCTGCAGCGATTGGCTCAACTCTGGCAGATGCCCACCGTAGCGTTGGCGGTTAGTGATGGACAGGGCTGGCGGGTTTATGCGCATTACCAGGAGCATGGTGCTCCGGCTCTCTGGGCGGATGCGGAGGCGCTGGGTAATGGCCTGGGGCGGTTGGGAGATGCCCCATTGCAGTGCTTGCCGGCCAGCGTGTCTGGGTTGGCTGCTCTGCACGGCTGTGACAGTGCCTGGCTGGTGCCTTACCGCAATGGCGGTGGTGTTCGGGCCTGGCTGATAGCGGCTCCCTATGAAGCGAGCCTGGAGCAGCCAGGGCTGAACATTGAGGATTGGCGGCAGGCCTTCGCCTTGCTTGCCGGTCCATTGCTGGTTCGTCTCGATGAGCAGCATCAACAACACCAACTGGGCCGCCTGCAAGCCTTGCAAGGGCTGCTGGGTGTAGGGTGGTGGGAGTATCACATCGGTGCTTCGACCATCGATTTGGCAGTGGCGCTGGCGGAAGCCTGGGCGCTCCCCGCAGGGCAGTCGTTGCCGCTAGCGCACTGGTTGGAGGCCGTGCACCCAGCGGATCGTGATGAGCTGCGTATACGTTTGCTGGCGCTGGAGGCTGGTGGTGCTGGTTTTGTGCTGAGCCTGCGCCTGAACCGTCCGGGGGATACCGTGTGGCAACGCGTACAAGCCTTGGTGTTGGAGCAAGGTAGAGCGCGCCGCATCGTTGGTTTCGCGCTGGATATCAGTGATATCAAACGCGAGGAGGAGCGTGCCACCACCGCGCATGCACGGCTGCGTAATCTGGTAGCCAGCGCTCCCGCGGTGATCTATGTGCAGGACTACGCCGGGGGCGCTCTGGAACTGGCGTTTTGCAGCGACAGCCTGGCGCCGTTGCTGGGCTGGTCTCTGGCCGATCTCCGGGGTGCCCAGTTGGCCGAGAAAGTGCACCCCGAGGACCTGGATACCTTCTTTTTCCGCTCACGCGAGCTGCTGCGCGAAGGTAGCACCAGCTGTCGTTATCGCTTGCGTGATCGGCGTGGCGACTATCACTGGCTGCTGGATGAAGCCAAGTTGTTGCGTGACGAATTGGGATTGCCGCGCGAAGCGGTAGGCTTATGGCTGGATGTTACCGAGGCAACCCTGGCAGCTGAGCGGGTGCGCGAAAGCGAAGAGCGCTATCGAATCCTGGTGGAAGACTCGCCGGCGATGATTTGTCGATACACGCCTGATCTGTGCCTGACATTCGCCAACCGGCCGTTGGCTGATTACCTCGAACGAGAGCCCCACGAATTGATCGGCGCCTGTCTGGGTGATTGGCTGTCCGAAGATCAGCGCCAGGCGTTCAACCAGCGGCTGATCGGACTTACACCAGAGGCGCCATTGAGCACAGCGGAAATCTGTCTGCAGTTGCCCGGTCGGCAGCACGCCTGGTGGATATGGGCGGACCGTGGCGTGTTCGATGAGCACGGCCGCTTATGCGAGGTGCAGGCCGTTGGACGTGACAACACTGAGGTTCGTCAGGCCCAGCAGCAATTGTTTCAGGGCGCGAAAATGGCCACGCTGGGCGAGATGGCCACGGGGATGGCACATGAAATGAATCAGCCTTTGCACGTGATGCGCATGGCCGTGGCCAATGTGCTGAAGCGTCTGGCCGGAGGCGATGTGCCGGCTCAGTATCTGGAGGACAAGCTGATTCGCATCGAGGCCCAGGTACAGAGGGCTGCGCGTATCGTCGACCATATGCGGGTCTTCGGTCGTCGTTCGGAAATCGAGCAGCAGGTATTCGACCCGTTACAGGCGATGGAAGGGGCCTTGTCACTGTTGTCAGAAGGGTTGGTTGGCAAAGGATTGGAACTGCGCGCCGAGCTGCCCACCTCCACGGCACAGGTGCAGGGGCACGCTGATCAGTTGGAGCAGGTGTTGATCAATCTGATGGTCAATGCGCGGGATGCCATGCTGAGCAAGTGGGAGCACGAGCCTACCTTCAAGCCCTGGCTTTGCTTGAGGGCGACGGTAGAAGAGGGTTGGGTTCGCCTTTGGGTCGAGGATAACGGTGGGGGCATCGAGCCGCGAATCATGCAGCGAGTTTTCGAGCCGTTCTTTACCACCAAACCAGTCGGAAAGGGCACAGGCCTGGGGCTGTCGGTCAGCTATGGCATCGTCCAGCAGATGGGTGGGAATCTCAGTGTGGAAAATGCAGAACAAGGCGCCAGATTCTGCGTGACCTTGCCGTGTGTTGAGCGGACTGCAGAAGAGCCACTGCCTGTCGGATAGCCGTTTTCAGATCACCGCTGGTCTAGAAGGGCGTTGGATAAATGACGTTCTTTTTCTGACGCATTGTTCTGGGTTTTATATAAGTGGTTGTTTTTAAATGGGTAGTTAGGCCGGAGAGGCGGGATATATAACGGGTTAATACTAAGTTCAGAATTGCTGGCGCATCGAGGCTGTACTGAGATCGTTCTCACGGGAAAGGGATGAGTGCCCTTTCAGGCAGTGACAACGAAATAAGGAAGGATTCTCATGCGTACTCCAGGCGGCGTTCATATCAGTTCAGTGTTGGCTCTGGCTTTGGCAGTTAGCCTGGCAGGATGCAGTTCTGGTGGTGGCGGTTCGAAGAACTATGTCAGCTCCAGTTCCAGCAGCGGCG
This sequence comes from Pseudomonas sp. Marseille-Q8238, assembly GCF_965111915.1. Taxonomy (NCBI): domain Bacteria; kingdom Pseudomonadati; phylum Pseudomonadota; class Gammaproteobacteria; order Pseudomonadales; family Pseudomonadaceae; genus Pseudomonas; species Pseudomonas sp. Marseille-Q8238. The sequence goes on from NZ_CBCOPI010000001.1 coordinate 878,151, forward strand.
GCGGCACCACGCCTACGACTCCCACTACCCCAACGACACCTACTACCCCGACCACTACGCCCACCACCTTGACCACGACCAATATCGTGCGCGAGACCGCTACCGTTGTCGGCTCGGTGGGTACGACTGTTGATGCTCTGGGTGATGGTATTGCCGGCATAAGCATCGCGGGTAACAAGGACCTTACTGGCGGCGCCGGTGGCCTGGTCTCCTCGATAGGTGCGGCCAGCAACAGCCTGGCTTCAGGCCTGCACAATGGCCTGGGTAGCCTTGATAGCGAACCCAATGCAGTGGGCGTGACCGTGGCAGGGGTTGGGCATGCCACGTCGGACCTGGGTGGCGGTGTTTCCACGCTGGGTAGCGGGGTAAAAGCATTCGGCCAATCGGAGCTGCTGGGTAATGTTCCGGTTGTCGGTCAGATTTCCCTGGTTGGGGGCGTGGTCAGTCAGGTCGGCGCAGTGGTCGAAGGCAAAGGCGAAGTCGTGACCATGCTGGGGGATACCTTGAGCACGGCGGTAACCAGTGGCCCGCTGGGGCAGGTGACCACCAAGGTCAGCAGCGACGTGCTGCTTCCTGTGACCCAGCTCGTCGAAGGCAGTCTGTATCAGGTGAGCAGTGCTACTGGTCTGGGTGAGCCGGTGAATGGTGGCCTGCAGCAGGTCAGTGGTCTGGTTTCCAACCTCAGTGACGGTCTTGCCGGAGCGGGTGGTAACAATGGCGTGATCCTGGGCCTTAGCGGTGCCGTGGATGGCGTTGGCGGTATCGTCGGGGCCGCAGGGGGTTACTTCGGCGGCAAAGAGCCGGGTGAGGCGCCGGATCTCGGTAAGCTGAATGTTTTGCAGGGGCTGGTTGGCCAACTGCTACAGAAGGTCGGTGGTGCAGGTCAGCCTGGCACGGATTCGTTGCTCAGCCTGAAGCATCAACTGGCACAACTGGCCAGTGGCCTGAGTAATGGTTCGCTTCCGGTTGGCTCGGTTGATCAGGATGCCTTGTTCAGCCTGCATCGTCTGGTGCAGCACGTGGTGAACAAGGCGAATGCCGGGCAGTTGCTGGCAGGTGGTCAAGGTGCCCCGTCATTGCAGGGGCTGGATCGCCTGGGTAAAGCGCTGACCTCGCTGGGTACGGACGGACTGCTGGGTAACGTTGGCGGTAATCAAGGAGCTGCTGGCCTGCACGGCCTGGTTACTCAACTGACCGAGCAGGTCAGTGCGGGCGGCCTCAACCTTGGCGCCGGTGACAAGAATCTGCTGGCGGGCCTGCAGCACTGGACCAAGCAACTGACCTATCAACTGGGTGCCGGTGTTATCCCTGCGGGTTCGGTCGATCAGAATGCCCTGGGTGGCCTGCGCAGCGTGCTTGAGCATGTGGTCAGCAGTGTTGGCGCCGGTAACCTGCAAGGTGGGCAGGATGCTCACAACGCTCTGCTCGGCCTGAACAACGTGGCGTATTACCTGCTGGTCCGGGTCGACCCCAATGGACTGCCCACAGGTGAGGTCAATCAGGGCGCTTTGTTCGGCCTGCAACGTCTGACCCAGTATGTGGTGGGGCAAGCTGGCGGCGGGTTGTCCAACGGTGCTCTGGACCACAATGCTCTGGCCGGTCTGTATAGCGTGACCCAGAACCTGGTGAACGGTGCGGGCATGCAGGGCCAGGCTTTCAATCTGCTGGAGAACCTGGGTGGTGTCGTGGCTGTGACTGGTCGTGGCGTTGATGCAGGCAGCCCCAACGGTCTGGTTAGTTCCCTTGGCAATAACCTGCAGAGTGGTGGTGGGCTGGTCGCTTCTCTGGGCACCCTGGTGGGGGGCAATGGGCAGCCTAATCAAGCGGCTGGCCAACCTCTGGCAGGTGTCGGTGAAACCGTCGGCCAGGTGCTGACTCCGGTAGTCGGCACGGTAACCGGTCTGACCCAGGGTGTCGGCTCGGCTACCGGGCTGGGTGCTCCGGTCAGCAACCTGACAAATGGCCTGGGGAACACCGTGAGTTCCATTGGCACTGGGTTGCAAGGTGCTGGCGGCAACAATCCAGTCACCAATGCGCTGGGGGCAACCGTCAATGGTCTGGGCAATACCGTGACTCAGGTGGGTGGCCTGCTGAACGGTGGCAATGCCGGGAACGGCCAGCCGGGTCTTGTGGGTGGCTTGCTGCAAGGTCTGACAGGCGCTGGCAAGGCTGGCAAATAGAACTAGTCTTGCTGAAAGGCCGGGTGATCCACGAGTGGGCCGCCCGGCCTGTTGCCGTTCTGTTCGTTGGTCAAGGAGTGACTCATGCGTGTACTGGTTATCCTGCTGGGCCTTGCTGGAGCTGTTTGCCAATCCGCTTTCGCTGCCGATGCGCTACCCAACTTCCTCAACAGCAATGCGATAGAACGTAACCTGCCGTCCCCCAACCTCCCTGCTGAAACCTATCGCCCCAAGACACCCGAGCTGAAAGTGCCCGAAGCACAGCCTCGGCAGACCTTGCAGATGGGCACTCAGGTGCTGGTGCGCAATGTGCGGATCGAGGGCGGGAGCGTCTACCCGATCGAGGAACTGGCCGAGCTGTATCGCCCGCTGATCGGTCGGGAAAGCAGCATGAGTGAACTGCTCGAGGCCACGCGCAGCATCACCCGCCGCTATCAGGCTGATGGTTATCTGATCTCCTACGCCTTCTTGCCCAACCAGCGTTTCGAGGACGGGCTGGTGCGCGTGGTGCTGGTGGAGGGTTATATCAAGGACTACCAGCTTCAGGGTGAACTGGGAGCGGTGCAGGGCTATCTGGAAAAACTCGTGGCGAAGATGAAGGGCGAGCGCCCACTGACCCGGGCGACCTTCGAGCGATACACCGCACTGATGAGCCGGATCCCTGGGGTGCGCGTGCGTGCCGAACTGCCACCGCCGGGCACCACCGACGGCGCTGCCCGGTTGAATGTCGCGGCTGTGCGTGAAGCCTGGAACAGCAGCCTGTCGTTCAGTGATGGCAACAACTCCTCTGGCCAGGCGCTGGTGACCTTGACCAGTAACTCGCACACTTCGTTTGGCGAACAGATCAGTCTGGGTGCGTTGTACCCACCAGGGGAGGATCACGAGCGCTACCTGCGCTTCGACTATGGCCAGTACCTGAGCAGCGAAGGCACCCGGCTCAATCTGTTCGCTTCCAGTTATCGCAGTGATCCGTCCGACAACCTGCGCCTCACCAATGGGCTGGAGCTGGAGCGTCGTCGCTCCAGTGATCGCCTGTCGCTGGGCGTCAGTCATCCCTTTGTTGCCACCGCCACGAGCTGGTTGAGCGGGACCGTTCGTCTCTACGGGGTGGATGACAGCACCCATTATCGCGGCGTCGGGTTCCCGCTCTCGATCAAGGATGAAACCGATATACGCGTGCTGGCGCTCGAGGCGGATTGGCGGCAATCGAATGCGCAACGCTTTCGCATCGTAAGCGGCGGCCTGTATCGGGGGTTGAATACCCTGGGGGCGAAGACCGAGAACGATCTGTTCGATCTCGAATTCACCCGTATGAATCTCTACGCGATGCAGAGCGACAAGTTTGGCGAGCGCTGGCAGGGCGTCCTGTCAGGTGCGTTGTATTGGAGTGAGGACAATCTGCCGGATGCCGAGCAGGCGATTTTCGGTGGGCAGAATTTTGGCCGAGGTTACCCGAACGATCAGGCATCTGGCGACAAGGGTTGGGGCGTGGGGTATGAGCTGGGTTACAGCTTCACTCTGGAGAACAAATGGTTGAGCCTGCTGCAGCCATACGTGGCGGTCGATGCAGCACGCACCTGGTTCAACGAACAGCCAGTCCGTCATTCCGAGCTGTCATCGGCTGCATTGGGCATTCGTTTCGGCGATGCGCGTTACTACAACATCTCGCTGGAAGCCGCCAAGCCGATGGCTGATAAGGCGCTGGATAGCAATAATCGCAATCCACGCCTGACAGTGAGCTTCAGTTATCAGCTCTGAATCTGGCAGCAGTCACTGCAAGGTGAATTGGGTGCTGCTGTCATAGAGGCCGGCGAATTCGTCGGCCGGCATCGGCTTGCCGAACAGGTAGCCCTGGACCTCATCGCAACCGTGGTCGCGCAGGAAGTCGAGTTGTGCTGTGGTCTCGACCCCTTCGGCAATCACCGACAGGTTCAGGCTGTGGGCCATGGCGATGATGGCGCGGGCAATCTGTGCATCTTGCTCGCCCCCCGGCAAGCCATCGACAAAACTGCGGTCGATCTTCAAGACGTCGATGGGGAATTGCTTGAGGTAGTTGAGTGACGAGTAGCCCGTGCCGAAATCATCCACCGCGATGGACAGGCCGAGCTGCTTGAGGGTGGCGAGAATCTGCATGGTTTCACTGACATCGCGCATCAGGATGCTTTCAGTCAACTCTAGCTCCAGGCACGCAGGGGCGAGGCCGCTGTTGCCTAGCATGCTGGAGATGCGCATGCCCAGTTGCCCATCGGCGAACTGACGGGCCGAAAGATTGACCGATATCTTCGGCACATGGATCTGTGCCGCTTGCCAGTTGATCATCTGCTGGCACGCCTCGGCAATCACCCAGTCGCCCACCTGAACCACCAGGCCAAGTTCTTCGAGCACCGGGATAAAGTCCCCCGGCGGCACCAGGCCGCGTCGTGGATGCTGCCAGCGTAGCAGGGCTTCCACGCCAGTGAGGTACTTGCCATCGCCACCCAGTTGCGGCTGGTAGTAGAGACGAAACTGGTTCTGTTCAAGGGCGTGGCGCAGGTCGCTTTCCAGTTCCAGACGTTGCAGCGCGGTGGCGTTCATGTCCGCCTGGTAGAACTGGAAGTTGTTTTTGCCGCGCTCCTTGGCGTGGTACATCGCGGTGTCGGCGTTCTTCATCAGTTGGCTCAGCTCGCCACCATCCTGCGGGCTGAGGGCGATACCGATACTGGCAGTGACGAAGAACTCGCGGCCCTGCAGCACGAAAGGCTGGGCGAGGCTGGCGAGAATCTTTTCGGCGACATGCACGGCCCGATGCAAGGCACCCTCGCGGCTATCCCGTGGGCGCAACAGCAAGGTGAACTCATCGCCGCCCATGCGCGCCACGGTGTCGTCTTCATCGACACAGTCTGACAAGCGCACGGCGACGTCCTTGAGCATGCGGTCACCTGCCGCATGGCCAAGGGAGTCGTTGATCGGCTTGAAGCGGTCCAGGTCGAGGAACATCAGCACCACCCATTCATCATGCCGCTCGGCATGTTGCAGGGCGGTGTGCAGGCGGTCCTGGAACAGGGTGCGGTTGGGCAAAAGGGTCAGTGCATCGTAATAGGCCAGGCGATGGATGCGTTGCTCGCTGGCTTTGCGTTCGCTGATGTCGTTGAAGAAGCACACGTAACTGACCAGGTCGCCATCGTCATCCTGTACGGCGGTGATGCCGACCCAGGCTGGGTAGTTTTCGCCATTCTTGCGTTTCAGCCACAGCTCGCCTTCCCAGATACCGTGCTTGCTCAATTGGTTGAGAATGAACGTGAGCTGGCCAGCTTGCTGACGGTCGGCAGTGAGCCGGCCGGGCGTCTGGTCCAGTACGTCAGCAGTGGCATAGCCGGTGATGCGCTGGAAAGTCTTGTTGGTTTGTACGATGTAACCCGCCGGGTCCGTGACCAGAATGGCCGCCGTGGAGTGTTCGAACACGGTGGCAGCCATGCGCAGATCGCGCTCGGCCCGGCGTTGCTGGCTGATGTCGCGGGCAATGCCCAGGGCGCCTTCGAAGCGATCCTGTTCATCCCACATCAGCATCACGCGCATTTCCACGGTGATCTTGCGACCATCGGCTCGCAGGCAGTCGAAAACGAAGGGTTTGCTGGTCAGGCGTGACTGCAGCTCGAGCAACTGTTGTGAGTCGCCCAGTGACTTCTGGACTTCGCCCAGCAGGTTATAGAGCTCTGCCAGTTGGCGCGGGTTGGTGATGGTGCCGAACAGGCCATTCTGCAATACCCATTCCGGGCTGTAGCCGAAGAATGCCTGGGTCGAAGGGCTGACATAGTTCAGTTGCAACTGGCTGTTGGACGAGATGATTACATCGCTGATGCTTTCTGCCAGTAGCCGATAACGACGTTCGCTGTCGCTGAGGCTCGCCTGGGCATTGATCTCCGGGGTGATGTCCTTGGCTACGCCAATCAGCCGGCTGACACGACCTTGAGCATCGCGGCTGAGCGCGTGTTCGCGCACATCAAACCAGTGCCAGTCACCATTGCGATGGCGCCAGCGCAGCTGACAGTTCAGCGTCTGCTTGCTGCCCACGACTTTCTGCAGGTTGCGCACGCGCTGATAAAGTTCGACATCGTCCGGGTGGAGAATCTGCTCCCAGAAGTTGCCACGGAACTGCTTGATCTCTTCGCGGCTATACCCCAGGTCTGGCCCGAGGCGATTATTGCTGAACAACACCCGGTGGTTGGTCATGTCGTGAACATAGAGGGTGTCTGGTACGGCACGGACCACATCCGACCAAAACCGCTCACGCTCGACCAGCGACAGCTCGATGCGTTTTCGGCTGGTGATGTCGTGCAGGCTCAGCGTGACGGCATGCAACTGCTCTCGGTTCGGTGGTAGCTGCAGGGTCAGCCATATATAGCGCTCATGGCCTTGCAGCGTTCTGATACGGGTTTCCAGTTGCAGCTCGGGTTTGCCATCGAGCAGGGCCGCGATCAGTTCATAGCGCATGCCACCAATGCGCAGTGGCGAAAAGCCGATGACGTGTTGCCAGATTTGCTGGCCATTGTCGGCACCGATCAGGCGCAACGCCAACTGGTTGACTTCGGTCAGGTGGAAGCGCTGTAGCACCTGTTGGTGGCGCTGTTCATCAGCCGCGAGCCAGGACGCTAGCTGGTCGCTGTGAGTCAGGCCTTGTTCTTCCAGAAGCTGGGCGAGGCGGGTGAGGTCGAACACGCAAAGGGCAACGCCGCCGCCCTCGAAAATATCCTGATAGCGCCGGCGAGTGTCCTGCATCACCCGCAGGGCATGCTCTTCCTCGGTGACATCTCGCAGCACCCAGGCCCGACCGGAAGCCTTGGCGTCCTTGTCGAGAACATGGCAGGTCACGGTGTAGAGGCGTTTTTCACCTTCCTGCAGGATTTCTACCGGTGTGCTCTGGCTGTATTGCTCGTCTTGTACCCAGGGCGCCAGCGCGGGCAGCAGGCTGAGAATATGGCGCTTGCCGCTTTGTGTCTGGGCCAGGCCGAACATCTGCTCGGCCCGCGGGTTGAGGTAACTGATCTGTCCATCCGCCTGGGTAACCAGAACGCGCTCGTCGATTGTGCCGAGCGCACCGATGGCATCTTCCAGCGAGCGACGGGACAGCTCGTGGGATTCCCGCAGGCTGCGTTGCTCTCGCAGCATGCCGAACAGTGTGAGCAGGGCCAGTGCCGCACAGAGAATGAAGAACAGCAGCTTGCCTGCCTGGCTGGAGAGTAGCTCGGCCCGTGCATGCGGGGCATCGAACAGCGCATGGACCAGCCAGTCGCTGCCGGCCAGCGGTACTTGCAGGATACTGTGCGCCTGCTCGCTTTCGCTGAGCGACGTCGTGGGTGCCGTAGCGTCGGGGGGCTGGCGCAGTATGACTTGGCCGCTGCGTTGATCCTGCAGGAGCCAGGGCAGCGGTTTATAGGTCACCGGCAGCCAGTTGTGCAGCCCTGCGGTGTGCAGGCGGATCAGCCAACCGCTGCCTGCCGCTGGTGTGTCGGCGCGTGGTAGCACCAGGTACAACAAACCCTCATCGCGCAGGCCATAGGCAAAACGGTAAGGCTGGCGCCGCTGGCTCAGCAGGTGAGCAATCAAGGCTTGGTCTTCTGCCGCGGGGGCACTGTCAGCCAGAATACGGCCCTGGCCATCGAACCAGGCCAGGCTGTGCAGGGCAGGGTAGACCCCTTGCAGGTTTTCCAGCAATTGCGCTTGCTGGTCCGCTGAAGGAGGGGTAACGGCATTCTGTTGCAGGAAGGTCTGGCCGGCTTCGGCCTTCAGCTTCATGGCCAGGTCCAGGTGTTCGGCGAGCTGCGTGCTGTAGGCCAGGCTCTGCTGGCGCTTGCTGTCTTCCAGTTGCTGGAATTCCTGTTGCAGCTGCCACATCAGCAGGCCCAGCATCAGCATCACCAACAAGGCCAGTGCGCCTCTGAGCGAGCCACGCGAAGACCGGGTGACAGCGTCTCCCAGGGTACGGGTCGAGCGATGACGGCGGAGTTTGGGCACGCAACGAATCCTGCTGATACAACGACCTGTCTGCGGACTGTAAGCCAGGTAATCAGTGTTAGGGGCGTCGATACATCCTGAATATCTCCTTTTTGCGACCTGCCATCCATGGCTGCCACCTGTTCAGGGCGCTCGTCGGGCGATATCAACAAGCACTCCGGCTGTCGGGGTGTCGTTGTAGGTCGCGTGGTCTGGCGCTTCGAGCGGGTGGTGGAGCATCAACGGAGCCTAGAATGCCCTGATGCAAGGCGAAGTGCCATTACTGTCCATCGCTGGATTTGCTCCCGTTGACACATTTCGATAGTTTTGCCGCACACATCGGGCGTGCGAGCTATCATGTCCGGTCGCGACAAAGGTGGCTGCAGGCAAAGGCCCAATGCCTCTCTTTTCCTTTATAGAAGCAGAACCAAGGTCATCCATGGCTCAATACGTTTTCACCATGCATCGGCTGGGCAAAGTTGTTCCGCCGAAGCGGGAAATCCTCAAGAACATTTCCCTGTCCTTCTTCCCTGGCGCCAAAATCGGCGTGCTCGGCCTCAACGGCTCGGGCAAGTCCACCCTGCTGAAGATCATGGCAGGTGTCGACACCGAGTTCGACGGCGAAGCCCGTCCGATGCCGGACCTGAATATCGGCTACCTGCCGCAGGAGCCGCAGCTCGACCCGAGCAAGACCGTGCGTGAAGTGGTCGAGGAAGCGGTCAGCGTGATCAAGGACGCTCAGGCGCGCCTGGACGAGGTCTATGCCGCCTACGCCGAGCCGGATGCCGACTTCGACAAGCTGGCCGCCGAGCAGGCCAAGCTCGAGGCCATCCTGCAGGCCAGCGATGGTCACAATCTCGAGCGCCAGCTGGAAGTCGCCGCTGACGCACTGCGTCTGCCGGCCTGGGATGCCAAGGTTGAACACCTTTCCGGCGGTGAAAAGCGCCGTGTGGCCCTGTGCCGCCTGCTGCTGTCGGCCCCGGACATGCTCTTGCTCGACGAGCCAACCAACCACCTGGACGCCGACTCTGTCGCCTGGCTGGAACATTTTCTCCACGACTTCCCCGGTACCGTGGTTGCGATCACGCACGACCGTTACTTCCTGGATAACGTCGCCGGCTGGATTCTCGAGCTTGACCGCGGCGCGGGTATTCCTTACGAGGGCAACTACTCCGGTTGGCTGGAAGCCAAGTCCGACCGCCTCGCCCAGGAATCCAAGCAGCAGTCGGCTCACGAGAAGGCCATGAAGGAAGAGCTGGAGTGGGTGCGCAAAGGCGCCAAGGCCCGCCAGTCCAAGTCCAAGGCCCGTCTGCAACGTTTCGAGGAAATGCAGTCGCAGGAATTCCAGAAGCGCAGCGAAACCAACGAGATCTACATTCCGGCCGGCCCGCGCCTGGGTGACAAGGTCATCGAATTCAAGAACGTCACCAAGGGTTACGGCGATCGCGTGTTGATCGACAACCTGTCGTTCTCCATGCCCAAGGGTGCCATTGTCGGCGTAATCGGTGGTAACGGTGCCGGTAAGTCGACCCTGTTCCGCATGCTCATGGGCAAGGAAACCCCGGATTCGGGCAGCATCGAGATCGGTGAAACCGTACAGCTGGCCTGCGTGGATCAGAGCCGTGAAGACCTCGACGGCGGGAAAACTGTGTTCCAGCAGATTTCCGACGGCTCCGACCAGATTCGTATCGGCAACTACGAGATTCCGTCGCGCACCTACGTCGGCCGCTTCAACTTCAAGGGTGGCGACCAGCAGAAGTTCGTCAAGGACCTCTCCGGTGGTGAGCGTGGCCGCTTGCACCTGGCCCTGACCCTGAAGGAGGGCGGCAACGTCCTGCTGCTCGACGAACCGTCCAACGACCTCGACGTCGAAACCCTGCGCTCGCTGGAGGAAGCCCTGCTCGACTTCCCAGGCGCTGCCATCGTGATCTCTCACGATCGGTGGTTCCTGGACCGCGTGGCAACCCACATCCTCGCGTATGAAGATGATTCGCAAGCGGTATTCTTCGAGGGCAACTACACCGAGTATGAAGCCGACCGCAAGAAGCGTCTCGGCGACGCTGCTGCCCAGCCGCACCGGGTACGGCACAAGAAACTGGCGCAGTAAGTTGCGCACAAAAAAGGGGCTGAAAGGCCCCTTTTTTGTGCGCGTAAAACCCCTGTTTTCCTTAGTTATTTTATAGTTTTGCACCAAATAGTTGCTGTCATGCGACGTTTTGGTCTGTTATGACGCGTTTCTGGCTGTTAGAGTGCTGCCCGATTTTCAGAAAGTGACCGTGCCCTTACGGTCAAGCGAGGCCACTCTTATGACCGAATCAGTTGATACCTTCCTTGCCCGTATCAAGCAGCGCGACCCCGACCAGCCCGAGTTTCATCAGGCGGTCGAAGAGGTTCTGCGTTCCCTGTGGCCTTTTCTCGAAGCCAACCCACGCTATTTGAAGAGCGGCATCGTCGAGCGTATGGTCGAGCCCGAGCGGGCGATCCTGTTCCGCGTGCCGTGGGTCGATGACAAGGGCCAGGTGCGCGTCAACCGCGGCTACCGTGTCCAGATGAACAGCGCCATCGGCCCGTACAAGGGCGGTCTGCGCTTCCATCCGTCGGTGACCCTGGGCGTGCTCAAGTTCCTCGCCTTCGAGCAGGTGTTCAAGAACTCCCTGACGTCCCTGCCCATGGGCGGCGGCAAAGGCGGCTCCGACTTCAATCCGAAGGGCAAGAGCGACGCCGAAGTCATGCGCTTCTGCCAGTCGTTCATGAGCGAGCTGTACCGTCACATTGGTGCCGATCTCGATGTGCCAGCGGGTGATATCGGCGTCGGTGGTCGTGAAATCGGCTACATGTTCGGTCAGTACAAGCGCCTGGCAAACGAGTTCACCTCAGTACTGACCGGCAAGGGCCTGGCCTACGGTGGCAGCCTGATTCGTCCCGAGGCCACCGGTTACGGTTGCGTCTATTTCGCCCAGGAAATGCTCAAGCGCAAAGGCCATTCGTTCGAAGGTCGCCGCGTAACCATCTCCGGCTCCGGCAATGTGGCGCAATACGCTGCACAGAAGGTCATGGAGCTTGGTGGCAAAGTCATTTCCGTTTCCGACTCCGAGGGAACCCTGCACCTGCCACAAGGCATGACGGACGAGCAGTGGGCCTACCTGATGGACCTGAAGAACGAGCGCCGTGGCCGTTTGACCGAAATGGCTGCTGAGTTCGATCTGCACTTCCTGGCTGGTCAGCGTCCCTGGGGCCTGGCCTGCGATATCGCGCTGCCTTGCGCCACCCAGAACGAGCTGGATGCTGAAGACGCCCGCACGCTGCTGGGCAACGGCTGTATCTGTGTCGCCGAAGGCGCCAACATGCCCTCCACCCTGGAGGCCGTCGACCTGTTCATCGAGGCGGGGATCTTCTACGCACCCGGCAAGGCATCCAACGCGGGCGGCGTGGCCACCAGCGGCCTGGAAATGAGCCAGAACGCCATGCGCATGCACTGGAGTGCGGGTGAGGTCGATACCAAGCTGCATGGCATCATGCAGTCGATTCACCACGCGTGCGTTCACTACGGTGAAGAAGAGAATGGCTTCGTCAACTACGTGAAGGGCGCCAATATCGCCGGTTTCGTCAAAGTGGCGGATGCCATGCTGGCGCAAGGCGTAGTCTGACGCCGATGTAGACGGTGGTCCCGTGCCGCAGCAATGCTGCGGTGCGGGTCACTCTCGATTGTTCCGGTGGCTCGTTCTGAGGCATCGCCTGTTCTGCAACGTTCGTTGCGCTGTTGTTCTCACTGACTTCCCCAGTTCGACTCTCGACCCGCTCCGAGGGTGTGGAGAGACCACGTCTGCCTATGCATTTGCTGATCGTGCCGATGCATGAGCCAGACGTTTGTCCTGGGCGCTCTGGATTTCTTGCCATGGTCATCGTCGCAGCGCCAGAATGGGTCAACTCCATGCGGTGTTGCACCGCCCGATTAGGACTCCCGATGCCTGAATCCTTTGCTGCCGGTCTCCACCTGGCGCCTCATGAGCTGACCCGTCCCTTCGCCCCTGAACAGTTCAATTTCACGTCCACGGATGAACTCGAGCCATTTCGTGGCGTGCTCGGCCAGGAGCGCGCCGTCGAAGCGCTGCAATTTGGCGTGGCGATGCCCCGGCCCGGTTACAACGTATTCGTCATGGGTGAGCCGGGCACCGGCCGCTTCTCGTTCGTACAGCGTTATCTCAAGGCTGAAGCCAAGCGCCTGGAGACGCCTCTCGACTGGGTATACGTTAATCGTTTCGACGAGCCACGCGAGCCGCGTGCGCTGGAGCTGCCCGCAGGCAGTGCCGGCGAGTTCACCGCCGATATCGGCCATCTGATCGATAACCTCTTGTCGACCTTTCCGGCCGTATTCGAAACCCCGACCTACCAGCAGAAGAAAAGCGTTCTCGACCGCGTATTCAACCAGCGTTACGACAGGGCGCTGGACGTGATCGAGCGCCTGGCGCTGGAAAAAGATGTTGCCCTGTACCGCGACAGCAGCAATATCGCCTTCACCCCGATGAAGGATGGCAAGGCGTTGGATGAGGCCGAGTTCGCCCAGTTGCCCGAGGCCGACCGCGAGCGTTTCCATGCGGATATCGCTGAGCTGGAGGAGCGGCTCAATGAAGAGCTGACCGGCCTGCCGCAGTGGAAGCGCGAGTTGAGCAACCAGTTGCGCCAGCTCAATGAGGAAACCATCACGCTGGCCTTGCAGCCATTGCTGGCGCCGTTGTCGGAGAAGTACGCGGAGAATGCAGGTGCCTGTGCCTACCTGCAGGCCATGCAGATCAACCTGCTGAAGACCGTGGTCGACCTGATGGGGGACGACAAGTCAGATGCACAACGCCGCGAAATGCTCGAAGAGCAGTACTGCCCGAGCCTTGTGGTCGGGCATCACGTCGATGGCGGGGCGCCGGTGGTCTTCGAGCCGCATCCGACCTATGACAACCTCTTCGGCCGGATCGAATACAGCACCGACCAGGGCGCGCTCTACACCAGCTATCGCCAGCTGCGCCCCGGGGCGCTGCATCGTGCCAATGGTGGCTTCCTGATTCTCGAAGCGGAGAAGATGCTCGGCGAGCCGTTCGTGTGGGAAGCACTCAAGCGCGCCCTGCATTCCCGCCAGCTGAAGATGGAATCGCCGCTGGGCGATCTCGGTCGCATTGCCACCGTGACCCTCACGCCGCAAATGATTCCCTTGCAGCTTAAAGTGGTGATCATTGGCTCGCGCCAGCTCTACTACGCCTTGCAGGATGCCGACCCTGACTTCCAGGAAATGTTTCGTGTGCTGGTGGACTTCGACGAGGACATTCCGCTGGCCGATGACAGCCTGGAGCAGTTCGCCCAGTTGCTGAAGACGCGCACCTCGGAGGAAGGCATGGCGCCGCTGACGGCTGCTGCCGTGGCGCGCCTGGCCACCTATAGCGCGCGCCTGGCCGAGCACCAGGGGCGTCTGTCGGCGCGTATTGGCGATCTCTTCCAATTGGTCAGCGAAGCAGACTTCATTCGTAGCCTGGCCAACGATACGACCACCGATGCCGGGCATATCGAACGCGCGCTGAAGGCCAAGGCCACGCGTACCGGGCGGGTGTCGGCGCGGATCATCGACGACATGCTGGCGGGCATCATCCTTATCGACACCACGGGCGCGGCGGTCGGCAAATGCAATGGCCTGACGGTGCTGGAGGTCGGCGATTCGGCCTTCGGCGTGCCCGCGCGTATTTCCGCTACCGTTTATCCGGGGGGCTCGGGGATCGTCGATATCGAGCGCGAGGTCAACCTGGGGCAGCCGATCCACTCTAAGGGCGTGATGATCCTCACCGGCTACCTGGGCAGCCGCTACGCCCAGGAGTTTCCACTGGAAATCTCAGCGAGCATCGCGCTGGAACAATCCTATGGCTACGTCGACGGCGATAGTGCTTCTCTGGGCGAGGTCTGCACGCTGATTTCCGCCTTGTCGCGTACGCCGCTCAAGCAATGCTTCGCGATTACCGGCTCGATCAACCAGTTCGGCGAGGTGCAGGCGGTCGGTGGTGTGAACGAGAAGATCGAGGGCTTCTTCCGTCTATGCGAAGCCCGGGGCCTGACCGGTGAGCAGGGTGCCATCATTCCCTATTCCAACATCACCACTCTTATGCTCGATGAACGTGTGTTGCAGGCTGTGCGGGCCGGCATGTTCCATGTATACGCCGTGCGTCATGTCGATGAAGCATTGAGCCTGCTGGTAGGCGAGGCAGCGGGAGCGCCGAACGAGAAGGGCGAGTTCCCGGCTGGTAGCGTCAATGCACGTGTCGTCGAGCGACTGCGCTCCATTGCCGAGATGGGTCTGGAGGAAGAGGAAAAGGAGCCGGTGCAGATCGCCGAGGTGAAAACCCGGGCCAAGCCTGCGGCGAAAAAAGCCAAAGAGTGATGGCATACGCAGTTGGGCTGGTCAGTCACTGAGCAGTTCACCTGCGGCTGCGCGCGCCGTCGGCCCGGGCACCTTTCCCCCAAACCATTCACAGAGTTATCCACAGTCTGCGGGGATAACTTTTACTTTCCCGGGCGGTGTGCCGGGGTGTAGGCTGGAAGCCACTCCCTGAGAGGATCGCCGCCATGTCGCGCAGCCTCTGTCTCACTCGCCAGTGCCTTGGCCTGACCACTCGTATCGAATGCCTGATTCGCCCATTGGCGGGGGATCGCGGCTTATGGACGTTGTTGTGCGCGGCAGGGATGTCTGGCGCGCAGCCGTCCGCTGTCAAGGCGCAAGGCCCGTTCTATGGGCCTTTGCAGGCAGAAACGGTGCTTGATGCCATTGCCGATAGCTTGTCGACACAAGGCTATCTTGCCTGCGCGGAGCCGGCGATATGGTCATTGCATCTGCATGCCGAACTGCGTCGCTTGAACGCTGAACGGCAGCATCCTCCCGGGGATTACCAGTTTCGCCCGGAGAGCTGAGCAGGCAGGCTGAGTACTTTTTGCTCAAGGCTCGCCAGGCGCCGTCTTTACCGCTTCGTAGCCATTCTTCCTGCCCCTGCCCACAAGGTTATCCACAATTAGCGGGGATAACCTTCCGCGACATTTGGCATCTTTGTCGGCACGCACAGGCTGGGTATACTCGCCGCCGGTTTTTTTACTCGGCGAGAGCATATGGAACGCTTTATCGAAAATGCGATGTACACCTCGCGCTGGTTGCTGGCACCGATCTATTTCGGGCTGTCACTGGGGCTGCTGGCGCTGTGCCTGAAGTTCTTTCAGGAGATCTTCCATGTCCTGCCGAACATCTTTGCTCTGGCCGAGGCCGATCTGATTCTGGTGCTGCTGTCGCTGATCGATATGGCGCTGGTGGGCGGGCTGTTGGTGATGGTGATGATTTCCGGCTACGAGAATTTCGTTTCTCAGCTGAACATCGATGAGAGCAAGGAAAAGCTCAGCTGGTTGGGCAAGATGGATTCCAGCTCGCTGAAGATGAAAGTGGCTGCGTCCATCGTGGCGATCTCCTCGATTCATCTGCTGCGGGTATTCATGGATGCGCGCAACATCCCCAATGACAAGATTCTCTGGTACGTGATCTTGCACATGACCTTCGTTGTGTCGGCATTCGGCATGGGCTTTCTGGACAAGCTGACCAAGCACCACGATTGAGGCATTCATCGAGCGCCCGATCATCGTGAGGTGATCGGGCGTTTTTGTGCGTGCTCTGGCAACTGGGCCTAGCTCCTGGGCGGTCATGCATTGCCATGCTGATACGGGCTCTGTGCTAGTCTGGCCGCCCTTTTTTATGCCGAGCGGAGCCGCACATGTCCGAAGCCACCCTATCCAATGATCTGTCTACCGACGAAGGCCGTGTCAGCTATGGCATTGGCCGCCAGCTGGGCGACCAGCTGCGCGACAACCCGCCGCCGGGTGTCAGCCTGGATGCTGTCGTTGCCGGCCTGCGTGATGCGTTCGGCGGTGAGCCTAGCCGGGTTTCCTCTGAAGACCTGAATGCCAGCTTCCGGGTGATTCGCGAGATCATGCAGGCCGAAGCAGCTGCCAAGGCTGAAGCCGCGGCAGGTGAAGGTCGTAGCTACCTGATCGAGAATGCCAAGCGTGAAGGCGTTACCGTTCTGCCTTCTGGCCTGCAGTACGAAGTGCTGGTGGCGGGCGAGGGCGCCAAACCGTCTCGCGAAGATCACGTGCGTACGCATTACCACGGCACCCTGATCGACGGCACGGTGTTCGACAGCTCCTACGAGCGTGGCCAGCCTGCCGAGTTTCCAGTGGGTGGCGTAATCGCCGGTTGGGTCGAGGCCCTGCAACTGATGGGTACCGGCAGCAAATGGCGCCTGCATGTACCGAGCGAACTGGCCTATGGTGGTCAGGCTGCCGGCAGCATTCCGCCGCACAGCGTGCTGGTATTCGATGTCGAGCTGCTCGACATCCTTTGATCAGCAGGTGATGGCGGCTCGACAGAGCCGCTAGAAAAGCGATGCCCGGGTGTCATCCAGACAACCCGGGCATCTGTCGGAGCAACCCTGCCCCTGTGTCATGGTCGCCTTCGTAAAGGCACCCATGCTCCTGTCACTTCCTCTGTGTCAGGGTGCGGGCCGGCATAGGCCGGCAGAATGGATCTACGTGCTCAGTGCATCTCACCGTGTGGGCGCAAGGCCCGTGCGTAGCAGAACAGAAACAGGCTACGGACCAGCTCCTTGAGCACGCTTGGCTCACTGGAGTTCAGGCCGATCAGATCCAGATCACCCTGGTCGCGCAGCTCATCGATGGCTTCCTCTTCCAGCACCGCACAGACTTCTCCGGTTTCCCGGTTGAGGATGCGCAGGTACGGGTGTGGACGGTCCAGCCAGGCATCGATCAAGTAGGTCATGTCTCATCTCCTTGTTGCGAGAACACGAGATGAGAATAATTCTTATTGAGATAATAGCAAGCCTCAATCGCGCCTTTTATCGGAATTCGATTTATCCCGAGGCTGTTGCCTTGCGCGGGTGCACAAACATGGAGCTTTCAGGCCGACTCTGGGCGTTTCTCCAGCAGCCTGAATAGCAGCATTCCACCGACCATGCCCGTGACGAAGATCAGTCCGTCGACCGAGCCGGTTCCGAGCAAAACGATGGCGGGGCCAGGGCATATGCCTGCGAGCCCCCAGCCAATGCCGAAGATAAGCGCACCAATCAACAGGCGCCGATCAATCGGACCCGATGGTTCAGTGGCGGGAGAGGCAGATTTGCGGCGTCGTGCCATGGTGAATGCCACGGTCGCGACACTGACGGCGCCGCCCATCACGAAGGCCAGGGAGGGATCCCAGAGGCCGGTTATATCAAGAAACCCGAGGACCTTTTCCGGTTGGGTCATGCCTGAAAGGATCAGGCCGAGACCAAATATCAGGCCGGCTACCAGTGCGAAGAGATTGTTCATTGGGCGCTCCCGAGCAGGTGCCTGATGACGAAGACAGTGACGATGCCGGCGAGCATGAATGTGAGCGTGGCAGCCCACGAGCGCGGAGCGTTTCTGGCCAGCCCACAGATTCCGTGCCCGCTGGTGCAGCCACTGCCCAGACGGGTACCAAAACCCACCAGAAGACCTGACACCAGCAGCAACGGCCAGGAGGTCTCGATGCGGACAGCAGGGCGTTCGCTGATCAGGTGGTAGAGGCTTGGCGCAAGCAACAGGCCCAGGATGAAGGCGATACGCCAGGCGCGATCCTGCGGTGTCAGACGCAGTAATCCGCCAAGGATGCCGCTGACTCCGGCAATCCTCTTGTTCCATAGCAGGAGCACTGCGCTGGCAAGGCCGATGAGTAGGCCGCCAAGCAGAGCGGGTAGCCAGGTGAAGTTCGGCCAATCGATGGTCATGCTGTTCTCTCTGGTGTTACATGGTTGCTCCTGCTTGCTGGGTGAAGGGTAGCGGGCAATCAGGTCAGTATTCGTTTTTACAATATATGATTAATTATAATGTTTGCTAGCCCTGTCTTTCACGACGCTGTGCATGAGAGGCTCGGGACGCGCCAGGGGCGAAAATTCATGCGGCTCTGCCATATTCAGGCCTGCAGAGGCTCAAGACTGTGAGTTGGCGACCGTATTTTTTTCAGAAAAGAAATTGTTTTTCTTATACTGTGCAGCTCCTATCCCGCTTACCGAGATCTTCCACGGACATATGGATATTCAGCTCATGCGTCAGGCCGCCACGGATGCTGCGGCCGTGTTGCGTTCCCTGAGCCATCCTGATCGCTTGATGCTGCTCTGCCAGTTGAGCCAGGGTGAGCGCTCGGTCGGTGAGCTGGAAGAGCTACTGGGTATCCAGCAACCCAATCTTTCCCAGCAACTGGGTGTGCTTCGTGCCGAAGGGCTGGTGGATACTCGCCGTGAAGGCAAGCGCATTTTCTATTCGGTCAAAGATCCTAAAGCTCTGCAGTTGCTCGGTACGCTCTACGAGCTTTACTGCCCTCAACCCTGATCCGTTTCAAGTGCGTGCAGTGCACGGCAGCTATGAGCTTCAATGCTCTTATTCCTTTTGGGGATATAAATAGCATTTAATATTATTATTAAACAATATGTATTTTGTTTAATAGTTTGCTCCGAGAAGGCCGATACAGGCCGCACCCTTAGGAGCACACACAATGAAATCCAAAGCACTATTCGCTTCGCTGGTCGCGTTGGGCGGCGCTATCAGCACTCAGGCAGGCGCCACCAATGGCTACTTCGTGCATGGCTATGGCATCAAGGCACAGGGTCAGGCTGGCGTGAGCATTGCCCAGCCGCAGGACGCCCTGGCGGCTGCGAACAACCCAGCAGGCACTGTCTGGATCGGTGACCGATTGGACATCGGCGCCACGCTGTTCTCCCCCGACCGCAGTGCCGAGATCGAAGGCAATGGCGCGGGAGCCAATGGCAAATACGATGGCAACGAGAAGAAGTATTTCCTGCTGCCGGAAATCGGTTACAGCAAGCAGCTGAATGATCGCTTAGGCGTTGGCATCTCCGTGTACGGCAACGGCGGCATGAACACTGACTACAAGGAAAACCCCTACAGCGCATTCGGTAGCACCGGTAGCGCCGGGGTCGACTTGGCTCAACTGTTCATCACCCCGTCGATTGCCTACAAGTTCACCGAGCGTCAGTCCATCGGAGTGGGTGTGAACTTCGTTTATCAACGTTTTGCCGCCAAGGGCCTTAGCGCCTTTGCCAACCCGTTCTTTTCCAGTGATGCCGACAACCTCAATGAGCGGGATCATGAAACGTCTACCGGTTGGGGGCTACGCCTCGGTTGGCAGGGGCAATTGACCGACGATCTGACGCTGGGTCTGGCTTGGTCCTCGAAGATCAAAGCCAAGGAGTTTGACCGTTATGCCGGTCTGTTCGCCGACGGTGGCAGCTTCGACATCCCGGAAAACTATGGCGTGGGCCTGTCGTACAAGGTGACGCCGGCACTGACCGTGGCAGCTGATGTGCAAGAGATCAAGTACGGTAGCGTGCGTTCGATCGCCAACGAGTTCGATGTTAATGCGGTGTTTGCCGGCGACAACTTTGGTTCGAAGAACGGTCCTGGTTTCGGTTGGCAGGATGTCACCGTGTACAAACTGGCCGTCAGCTACGCACTGAGCCCGGAGCTGACCTTGCGTGGCGGTTTCAGCCATGCTGATCAGCCCGTGCAGCGGGACCAGACGTTCCTCAACATTCTTGCGCCGGGTGTGATTCGTGATCACCTCAGTGTTGGCCTTACCTGGGCCCCGACACCGGATGGCGAACTGAGCCTGGCTTATACCCATGGCTTCGAGGAAACCGTCAAAGGCAATGGCTCCATCCCGGCGGCGTTCGGAGGTGGTGAGGCCAATCTGAAGATGAGCCAGGACATTCTCGGGGTCGCTTACGCCTGGAAATTCTGATCGCTCGCTACCTCGCTCGTGCATGACGTGTCTGCGCATGCACGGGATGTGGCATCCGAGCCACTGATCTGACACTCCCACTCTTTCATTGACGAGCTAGCCGCCGCGCAGCCTGCCATCGACCCACATTCGGTTGATGCAGTTGCTTGCGGCCTGGCGTAGCCGTTTCCGCCCGTATTGCCGGCGGTACGAATCGAGGAATACCCGATGAACAGGATTTACCGAACCGTCTGGAATCGTACGCTCGGCGTTACGCAGGTGGTTTCTGAGCAAGCGCGTGGCGTCAGCAAGGCTGGTGGTCGACAAGCAGTGATTGGTCTGGGGTTGACGGCAGTGTTGGCCTCGCCTCTGGCGCAGGCGCTGCCTGAGAACGGCAGTGCCGATAGCCTGGCTGGTACCACGGCTATCTCAATTGATGCGGCAGAGGACTGGAGTCTTTCCGGTGCTTGGGCCAGTAGCGCGGCACGCAGCGTCGAAGTCGGTGCGGATGGTTCGTTGAAACTGAGTGGCGTGCTCAGTGGCGCAGGCACCTTGACCAAGACGGGTAGCGGAAGCCTGACGTTATCGGGCACTAACACCTATACAGGTAACACGACGGTATCCGGTGGCACCCTGGTCGTTGCGAGTGACAGAGCCTTTGGTGTCGGCAGCACCAGCAGGTCCGTGACCGTCAACGGAGCCAATTCGCGGCTGGAAGTGAATCAGGGTGTGACACTGACCAACCAGATACTGGACCTGAAAAACGGTGCGACGCTGGTCAATTACGGCAGCATTGACAGCACCCTGACCTCGACGAACTCCTATGGTGTCGGCAGTACCAGCGCCCAAGGCAGTGTCGAGAATTATGGGAAAATTCAAGGAACCAAGGCCGGTGTTGGCCTGACGGGGAACAATACATTCAAGGAGCTCTCTGTCAGCAACTCGGGAGAACTGGCCACAATCAGTGCCAAGGCGACCTCGGGCAGTACCGGTAACGGTATCAGCCTGACGGGTGGTTCAGCTGCGTTGCAGATCACCGGGCGGGTGGCCAACAGCGATGGCGCGAAGATTACGGGTAATACCGGCGGTTACGGTATTCAGGCCACCGACTATGTCACTACCCATGTCACCAATAGCAGCGGCGCCAGCATCGCTGGCGGTACGGCGGCAGTGAGCCTGGGTGGACGCAACAGCAGTGTAAGTAACACTTCGGGTGCCAAGGTCAGCAGCACGGGCAGTTATGCCATCGAGTTAAAAGGTGGCGGTACTGTCGAGAACGACGGTGTGGGCAGTGACATCTTTACGCAGGGTGGGGCTGGTGCCGGTACGGCAGTGAGTATCACCGGCTATGGCGGGGAGGTTGTCAACCAGAATGGTGCGCTGATCAAGGGTGGAATGGTTTCCGGCACAGGCGTGAATTTGCTTGCCGGTAGCGTCAAGAATCTTGCCGGTTCGACCATTGAAAGTGGTGGCACGGCGGTGCGTATCAATAACACCACCACCAAGGCGACAGTGATCAATGAGCAAAGTCGTATTGCCTCTTCGGCATCTGCGGCGATTTCCATTAATGCAGATGGTCGGGTGGAGAACACCGATGGGGTGATTCAGGGCTGGACGCGTGGGGTGGCACTCGGGGCAGGTGGTTCGGTATCCAACAGCGGTAGCTCCAGCACCATCAGTGCGTTGCGCAATGACCGGTTGGAGCCGCCGAATGCAGCTTTCGGTGATCCGATCCAGGTGATTGCTGTCAGTGTCAGGGGTGGTTCCGGCGCGGTGGAGAACCTGGATGGTGCCTCCATCTACGGTTATACCCGAGGCGTCTGGTTGGAGAAGGGCGGTAGCGTGCTCAACGCCGGAGCAGGCAGTCGCATCGAGGGCGAGCGCAACTTCGGTGTGGTCATTAGTGGTGGCAAGGCGCAGCTGGAAAATATCGATGGGGCGGTGATTACCGGAGGTGTGGCTGGCAGCTCAACCAATGGTTCCAGTGCCGTGGTGGCGTTTGGTGCGGGTGGTGATCTGCTTAACCAGGGGCAAGGCAGTGCCATTAATGGCGGTGCCGACTTTGGTGTACTGATCCAGTGCAGTTCGGGCTGCAACTCCAGCAACCTGTACAACCTCGATGGGGCGCTGATTTCCGGTGGGGTGTATGGCGTCTTCCTGACCACCGACGTGCCCCAATATAGCCTGCCCAACGGCAAGACCAGTACCTTGAACCCGGATGGTGCGAACTACGAGCTAAAACTGGTCAACAGTGGTGTGGGCAGCCTGATCGCTTCGAAGTACGGGGTCTACACGTCCTCCAGTCAGGCCACTGTCTATAACCTGGATGGTGCGCGTATCGAGGGTACGGTTCAGGGGGTGAATCTGGCCGGTGGCGGCTTGGTGGTCAATGACCGCACCAGCAGCATCGTAGGTGGCAGCGAGGGTGCTGTGCTGTCTTCCGGGGAGGCCATTACGTTGCATAACGAAGGCAGCATTACCGGGAAAATTGACCTGTCCGGGAGTTATGCCAACACGGTGCACCTGTATGAGGGTTCGACGCTTCTCGGTGACCTGAGTATTGGTAACAATGCTGGTTCGAAATTGATCTTGAGTGGTGAGGGCAGCCAACTGTATTCCGATGCAGTGAGCGGCAGCACGTCCTTCAATGGCTCTCTGATCAAGCAGGGCGGTGGCCTCTGGAACCTCAATAGCAATATCGCTCATCACGGCGCTACGTTGGTCGAAGAAGGCATCTTGGCGGTCAATGGCTCTATCGCCAACTCTGCGGTAACTGTACGCAGTGGTGCCACGCTTGGTGGTAATGGCTCTGTCGGGGCAACCCGGATCGAGTCTGGCGGTACGCTCGCGCCGGGCAATTCGATCGGTGTGCTGACGGTGAATGGTGATTTGACGCTGAAGCCAGGCGCGACCTTCAGTGTGGAGGTAGATGCCCAGGGTAATGCCGATCAGGTCATCGTTACGGGCGGGACCGCATACCTGAATGGTAGCAACCTGCAGCTCTCGTTGATCTCACCCAATGCCAACTACCGGGCCGGCGTGCAAAACACCATTCTCAGTGCGGATGCCATTGATGGCACCTTCGACTCTGTTCTGGGCAACCCCTTCGCCTTTCTGGACTTCTCGCTGAACTATTCCGGTAACAGTGTGGTGCAGGCGATTACTCGGAATAATGTTCAGTTCGCGGACCTGGGGCAGACCCGCAACCAGAGAGCTACTGCTGCAGCGCTGGATAGCCTGGGTAATGTGGCTCTGTACAACCGCGTCTCTACCCTGACCGCCGAACAGGCGCCGGCTGCCTTTGATGGTTTGTCCGGTGAGCTGCATGCCAGCCTGGCCACGGCCTTGCTGGAGGAAAGCCATGTGGTACGCGATGCCAGCTTGCAGCGTCAGTCCGGTGAGCGTGTGGCTCAACAGCGTTTCGCGAATGGTTTGGCGCTGTGGGCGCAGGTGTCGAACGAGCATGGTCGTGTTGAGGGGGACAGCAATGCGGCGAACCTGTCGCGAGAGCTGAACAGCCTGGTGCTCGGTGTAGATGGTCAAGCTGGCGATTGGACAGTAGGCGCACTGGCTGGCACGGGTGATGGTTCGCTGGATGTGGGGCGACGTGATTCCTCGGCAGACTTGAGCAGCTATTACCTGGGGGGGTATGCGAGCCGCAGCCTGGGCGCGTTGAATGTACGCCTGGGTGCGAGTTATGCCTGGTATGACATCGATACCAAACGCGATGCCCGGATCGGTGATGAGAGCGAGCGTCTGAAGGCCAGCTACGACGCGCAAGTTACTCAGGCCTTTGGTGAGGTTGGCTATGCCATTCGTCATGACGATACGCGCCTGGAGCCCTTTGTCGGTCTCACCCAAGTGCAGGTTAAAACTGACAGCTTCAATGAAAAGGGCGGCGATGCACGCCTGCACGGCAAAGGTGCCAGTCGTGACCTGACGTTGTTCAGTGCGGGTGTACGGGCGCAGCAGCGTCTGGGGTTGGCGGGTTTGCCGGTGGAACTGTCGACGCGTCTCGCCTGGCAACGTGCCGCAGGGCAGACCGATGGCACCGGTACTCTGGTCTTTGAGGGTAGTGACGCCTTCAAGGTCGCGGGTGTCGATGTGTCGCGCGATGTGTTTCAGGCTTCGTTGCAAGGCGCTGTCGAGTTGTCGCCGGGGCTGCGGGTTGGGCTTGGCTACAACGGACAACTGGGCGGCGATAGCAAGTCCAATGCCGTGCAGGCCAATCTCAATTTCAGCTTCTGAGTCTCAGGGGCGGGTGCTCTATGAATGCAGGGCACCTTCATGACCCTGTCGCGGTGTCATGGTCACCAATAAAAAGCCCGTCATGCGACGGGCTTTTTGTATTGCACGGTTATTCAGTGGGTGCGAGCGACGGCGAAGCGGCACAGTTCGATCAGTGCCGTGCGGTATTCGTTGTCCGGCAGTACGTCCAGGCTGGCGATGGCCAGGTCGGCATGTTCGCGCGCCAGACGGGCGGTATAGGCCAGGGCGCCGGAGCTTTCCACTGCCAGGCGGATGCTTTCCAGGTCCTCGATGCCGCCCTTCTGGATGGCGGTGCGGACCAGGCCGGCCTGTTCAGTCGTGCCTTCGCGCATGGTGTAGATCAGCGGCAGGGTGGGCTTGCCTTCTGCCAGGTCATCACCGACGTTTTTGCCCAGAGTCGCTGCATCACCCTGGTAGTCGAGCAGGTCGTCGACTAACTGGAAGGCGATGCCCAGGTGGTCGCCGAAACGGCTGAGGGCCTCGCTCTGCTCGGGCGTCGCGCCGGCAAGGGCCGCGGCGCTGTGGGTGGAGGCTTCGAAGAGCATGGCGGTCTTGCCGCGAATGACCTCCATGTAGGTTTCTTCGCTGGTGCTTGCGTCGCGTACTTTCGACAGTTGCAGCACTTCGCCTTCGGCGATCACGCGGGTGGCGTGCGAAAGGATCTTCATTACCGGCATGCAGCCCAGCTCGACCATCATTTCGAAGGAGCGCGAATAAAGGAAGTCGCCAACCAGCACGCTGGGGGCGTTGCCCCATTGAGCATTGGCCGTGGCGCGGCCGCGACGCATGCCGGACATGTCGACGACATCGTCATGCAGCAGGGTGGCCGTGTGCAGGAATTCGATGGTGGCGGCGAGCAGGCGCAGGTCGTCGGCCTGGTAGCCCAGGGTCTTGCCGCTGAGCAGAACCAGCAACGGGCGCAGGCGCTTGCCGCCGGCAGAGATAATGTAGTCGCCGATCTTTTCCACCAGGGGCACGCGGGATACCAGTTGGCGGCGAATGATGCCGTCGACGGCGGCGAAGTCGTCCGCCACCACGCTGTAGAAGGCCTGGGGTTGCATCGTTGACGGTGGCTCCTGAAGGGCTGGTGCTGCTCCGTTTCTCTGTCGAGAATGCGAAGCCAGCAGGGCCGCGGCGGCTGGGCCGTGGCTCGTGCAGATTGCGCGGCATGCTAGGGGGCAGGGTGGGGGCTGTCAAGGCGAGTGCTGGCGGGGCTTGCCTCGTGATTGCGCTTTCCGTACAATCGCGGCCCCTAACTTCTTTGGGCACTCCCTGCCTTACGCAATTGCACGGGCGCCAGTCCAGGTCCCATGCAGCCATGCCGGCCAATTACTCTTCCTATAAAGAGTCGGGTGAGCAGGTTTAACGGAGAGATATCCATGTACGCTGTAATCGTTACCGGTGGCAAGCAATACAAAGTCGCCGAAGGTGAATTCCTCAAGGTCGAGAAGCTGGAAGTCGCCACAGGCGAATCCATCACGTTCGATCGCGTTCTGCTGGTTGGCAATGGCGACGACGTTCAGATCGGCGCTCCGGTTGTTGCTGGTGCCAAGGTCGTCGCTGAAGTGGTCGCTCAAGGCCGTCACGACAAAGTGACCATCATCAAGTTCCGTCGCCGCAAGCACCACATGAAGCGTCAGGGCCACCGTCAGTGGTTCACTGAAATCAAGATCACTGGTATCCAGGCCTGATTCGTCAGCCCTAGATCCCTTTTTGGAGGATATGACTCATGGCACACAAGAAAGCTGGCGGTTCTACCCGCAACGGTCGCGACTCAGAAGCTAAACGCCTTGGCGTGAAGATGTATGGCGGCCAGGTCATCAAGGCCGGCAACATCATCGTGCGTCAGCGCGGCACCCAGTTCCACGCTGGCTACGGCGTTGGCATGGGCAAAGATCACACTCTGTTCGCTAAAGTCGACGGCGTGATCAAGTTCCAGGTCAAGGGCGCCTTCGGTCGTCGTTACGTGAGCGTTGTGGCTGCCTAAGTCCGCGCTTGCTGAAAAAGCCCTGTCTCGCGACGGGGCTTTTTTGTTTCTGTACCCTGTATTCATTGTTTCACTAGCCCGTCCCGTGGCGGGAGGCGTACCCCATGAAATTCGTCGACGAAGTTTCGATATTTGTAAAAGCCGGTGACGGCGGTAACGGCATGATGAGTTTTCGCCGCGAGAAGTTCATCGAGAAGGGTGGCCCCAACGGCGGCGATGGCGGTGACGGTGGCTCCATTTATATGGAAGCCGATCCGAACCTGAATACCCTGGTCGATTACCGCTACACCCGTCGTTTCAATGCGCAGAATGGCGAGAAGGGTGGCAGTACGGAGTGTACGGGTGCCAAGGGTGATGACCTGATCCTGCCGGTGCCGATTGGCACTACGGTGATCGATGCCTCCACTCAGGAAGTCATTGGTGATCTGACCAGGGCGGGGCAGCGTCTTCTGGTGGCTCATGGCGGCTGGCACGGTCTGGGCAATACTCGCTTCAAGTCCAGTACCAACCGTGCACCGCGCCAGACCACGCCGGGTAAGCCGGGTGAGGCGCGTGACCTGAAGCTGGAGTTGAAGGTGCTGGCCGACGTCGGCCTGCTGGGCTTGCCGAATGCGGGCAAGAGTACCTTCATTCGCTCGGTCTCGGCGGCGAAGCCGAAGGTGGCGGATTATCCCTTTACCACGCTGGTGCCGAACCTGGGTGTGGTCAGTGTGGGGCGCTACAAGAGCTTCGTCATTGCCGATATTCCGGGGTTGATCGAGGGGGCTTCCGAAGGTGCGGGTCTTGGTATCCGCTTCCTCAAGCATTTGGCGCGCACGCGCCTGCTTCTGCATCTGGTCGATCTGGCGCCGCTGGATGAGAGTGATCCGGGTGAAGCGGCTGCGGTGATCATTCATGAGCTGGAGAAGTTCAGTCCGGCTCTGGCGGAGCGTGACCGCTGGCTGGTGCTGAACAAGGCGGATCAGCTTCTCGATGAAGAGCGTGACGAGCGTGTGCAGGCAGTGGTCGAGCATCTGGATTGGCAGGGGCCGGTTTTCGTTATCTCCGCGCTGGAAAGCGAGGGTACCGAGGCGCTGTCGCAGGCGATCATGCGCTACCTCGATGAGCGCGCTGTGCGTATCGAGGAAGAGCCGGATTATGCCGAGGCATTGGTGGAGCTTGATCAGCGCATTGAAGATGAGGCGCGTGCACGCTTGCAGGCGCTGGATGACCAGCGTGCCTTGCGCCGCTCTGGTCTGAGGAGTGTCGATGAGGTCGGTGACGACGACTTCGATGATGATTTCGAGGATGACGATGATGGTCCGGAGATCATCTACGTTCGCGATTGAGGTATCGTACAGCGCCGCTTGATAGCGGCGTTGTGCTGATTGCAGGCACGTTATGGCTCTCTGGTTGGGGTTGGAAGAATGCGGGACAAGGTGACGGGTGCGCAGCGCTGGGTGGTGAAGATTGGCAGTGCATTGCTGACGGCTGATGGTCGTGGGCTGGATCGCTCAGCCATGGCGGTGTGGGTCGAGCAGATGGTGGCGCTGCGTGAGGCGGGTGTGGAGCTGGTGCTGGTGTCGTCCGGCGCGGTGGCGGCGGGTATGAGTCGTCTGGGCTGGTCGGCGCGTCCGAGTGCCATTCATGAGTTGCAGGCGGCGGCGGCGGTCGGGCAGATGGGCTTGGTGCAGGCCTGGGAGTCGAGCTTCGCCGAGCACGGCAAGCATACCGCGCAGGTGCTGCTGACCCATGATGATCTGTCGGATCGCAAGCGCTACCTGAATGCGCGCAGCACCCTGCGTACGCTGGTCGAGTTGGGTGCTATCCCGGTCATCAATGAAAACGACACGGTGGTGACCGACGAAATCCGCTTCGGTGACAACGACACGCTGGCGGCGCTGGTGGCCAACCTGGTCGAGGCGGACCTATTGGTGATCCTGACGGATCGCGATGGCATGTTCGATGCCGACCCCCGGCACAATCCCGATGCACAGCTGATTTTCGAGGCGCGTGCCGATGATCCTGCGCTGGATGCGGTGGCGGGCGGAACCGGTGGTGCGCTGGGGCGTGGCGGGATGCAGACCAAGTTGCGCGCGGCGCGTCTGGCGGCGCGTTCGGGTGCCTACACGGTCATCGTCGGTGGGCGTATCGAGCGCGTGCTCGATCGGCTAAAGGCGGGCGAGCGCCTCGGTACGCTGCTGGCGCCCGAGCGGGGTCTATTGGCGGCGCGTAAGCAGTGGTTGGCGGGGCATCTGCAGACGCGTGGTACGTTGGTGCTGGACGCCGGTGCGGTGAAGGCCCTGTTGCAGGGCCGCAAGAGCCTGTTGCCGGTTGGCGTGCGCGAGGTGCAAGGCAGTTTTCGGCGCGGTGAGATGGTGGTTTGTGTTGGGCCGGACGGGCGGGAGATCGCGCGTGGCTTGGCCAACTACAGTGCTTTGGAGGCGCAGAAGATTGTCGGTCAGTCCTCCGACGCCATCGAGAAGCTGTTGGGCTATGTCGACGAGCCGGAGTTGGTGCATCGGGATAACCTGATCCTGGTTTGAGGAGTGTGCGTAATGCGTATTGCGAAGGGATTGTTGGCTGCTTGCCTGGTGCTGCCGCTGGTGGCGGCTGCTGAGGAAGTTGGTGAGGTCTCCACGGTATTCAAGTGGATGGGGCCGAACGACAAGATTGTCGTGGAGGCCTTCGATGACCCCAAGGTCGAAGGGGTTACCTGTTATCTATCGCGGGCCAAGACAGGGGGTATCAAGGGTGGTCTGGGATTGGCGGAAGATCGTGCCGAGGCATCGCTTGCCTGTCGTCAGGTAGGTCCCATCCGCTTCACGGGTGCGCTCAAGGCTGGTGAGGAGGTATTCAAGGAGCGCACATCGCTGGTGTTCAAGACCATGCAGGTAGTGCGTTTCTTCGATGAGAAGCGCAACACCCTGGTGTACCTGGTTTACAGCGATCGGGTCATCGAGGGTAGTCCGCAAAATGCGGTCACGGCCATACCGATCCTGCCGTGGGCGGTGCAGTAGTCATAGGGCTGTATCGCGGGGTGCGGTCCGCTCCCGTGATACGCAGTTGCAGGAATCTCGGGCAATAAAAAACCGGCCATTGGCCGGTTTTTCATGAGGGGTGCAGATCAGGCGGCGGTAGCCAGAGCCTTGATGTGACCGTTCAGGCGGCTCTTGTGACGAGCGGCTTTGTTCTTGTGGATGATGCCTTTATCGGCCATACGGTCGATTACCGGCACAGCCAGAACGTAGGCGTTCTGAGCTTTTTCCAGGTCTTTGGCGTCGATAGCCTTGACCACGTTCTTGATGTAGGTACGAACCATCGAGCGCAGGCTGGCATTGTGGCTACGACGCTTCTCAGCCTGTTTTGCGCGTTTTTTGGCAGAAGGTGTATTGGCCACCGTCAAGCTCCTCGAAAAAAATCTGGGGGGATAGCAACAAATAAGGCCGCGAATCATGCCGAGCCAAAGCGCAGCTGTCAAGTGTATTGGCAATTCCGCCTGCTGGTCTGACCAGTGACGGCCCGCTACACTCGACGCCTTCGCGCGGCGGTGGATTGTCCACTGTTGTGCCCGTTTGCGGAAGTCGAATGATTCATGAATCTGCTTAAGTCGCTGGCTGCGGTCAGTTCGCTGACCATGCTATCCCGGGTGCTGGGCTTTGTCCGCGATACGCTCATCGCCCGCTTCTTTGGTGCCGGGGTGGCGTCGGATGCCTGGGTCGTGGCCTTCAAGCTGCCCAACCTGCTGCGGCGGATCTTTGCCGAGGGGGCTTTTTCCCAAGCGTTCGTGCCGATTCTGGCGGAGTACAAGTCGCAGCAGGGGGAGGAGGCGACGCGTACTTTCGTGGCTTACGTATCCGGTCTTCTGACACTGGTTCTCGCGCTGGTGACACTGCTTGGCATCCTGGCCGCGCCATGGATCGTCTGGATTTCCGCTCCGGGATTCGCTGATGAAGCGGATCGCTTCTCGCTGACCACCGACCTGTTGCGGCTGACCTTTCCTTATATATTGCTGATCTCGCTGTCCTCGTTGGCTGGCGCGGTGCTCAACACATGGAACCGTTTTTCGGTACCGGCGTTCGTGCCGACCCTGCTCAACGTCAGCATGATTGTCTTCGTGCTGTTTCTGACGCCGTATTTCGATCCACCGATCATGGCGCTGGGTTGGGCGGTCCTGGTCGGCGGGCTGTTGCAGCTGCTCTACCAGCTGCCGCACCTGAAAAAGATCGGCATGCTCGTGTTGCCGCGCCTGAGCTTGCGCGATACGGGGGTGTGGCGGGTGGTCAAGCTGATGGGGCCGGCAATCTTCGGGGTTTCGGTCAGCCAGATCTCGCTGATCATCAACACCGTGTTCGCGTCTTTCCTGGTCGCCGGCTCGGTGTCGTGGATGTATTACGCCGATCGCCTCATGGAGTTGCCATCCGGGGTGCTGGGCGTGGCGCTGGGGACCATCCTGCTACCGGCGCTGTCGAAAACCTATGCCAGCGCCAATCGCGAAGAGTATTCGCGCCTGCTCGATTGGGGGCTGCGCCTCTGTTTCCTGCTGGTGCTACCGAGCGCGGTGGCACTGGCGGTGTTGGCCGAACCGCTGACGGTGTCGCTGTTTCAGTACGGCAAGTTCACCAGTCATGACGCGGCGATGACGCAGCTTGCGTTGATCGCCTACTCGGTGGGGTTGCTCGGCATCATTCTGGTGAAAATCCTGGCACCGGGCTTTTATGCCCAGCAGAACATCCGCACGCCTGTGCGAATCGCCGTGATCAGTCTGCTGGCAACTCAGGTGATGAACGTGCTGTTCGTCTTCGTGATTCCGTTGGCGCACGCCGGGCTGGCCTTGTCCATCGGGCTAGCGGCCTGTCTGAATGCGGGCTTGTTGTATTGGCAACTGCGCAAGGGTGGGTTGTTCCGACCGCAGCCGGGGTGGTGGGTGTTCCTCGTCAAGCTGTGCCTGGCGGTGGGCGTGATGACGGCCTTGCTGCTGCTGGCCATGTATTTCATGCCGGCATGGAGTGAGGGCGACATGTGGCTGCGCTTGCTACGGCTGGGGGCGCTGGTTGCATTGGGGCTGGTGGGGTATTTCGCCACACTGCTGCTGCTGGGCTTTCGGGTTCGTGACTTCGGGCGCCGAGCGATCAGTTGAGCAGCGGCAAGGCCAATAGCTGCCTGTTGTCTGCTGCCAGCTGTGCGTATAATCGACCACTTTGTAAGCAAGAAGCGCGCTATGCAGCTGGTCCGAGGTCTCCACAATCTGCTACCCCTCACCCAGGGATGCGTTGCCACCATCGGTAACTTCGATGGCGTACACCGTGGGCATCAAGCCATCCTGGCGCGTTTGCGTGAGCGGGCCATTGAGCTGGGTGTGCCCAGTTGCGTGGTGATTTTCGAGCCGCAACCACGCGAGTTCTTCGGCCCGGATACCGCGCCGGCGCGCCTGACCCGCTTGCGCGAGAAGCTCGAACTGCTGGCCGAACAGGGCGTCGACCGGGTCTTGTGCCTGGCATTCAACCGCCGCTTGCGCGAGTTGTCCGCAGCCGAGTTCGTGCGTCAGGTGCTGGTTGAAGGGCTGCATGTGAAGCATCTTGAGGTTGGGGACGACTTCCGCTTTGGCTGTGATCGTTCCGGTGACTTCGATTTTCTGGTGCAGGCCGGTGCCGAGCAGGGATTTAGCGTCGAGGCGGCGATGACCGTCGAGCTCGACGGTGACCGGGTCAGCAGCACGCGGGTGCGACAGGCGCTGCAGGCGGGTGAGCTGGAGTTGGCCGAGCGTCTGCTCGGGCGTCCCTTCGCTCTGGCCGGGCGGGTGTTGCATGGACAGAAGCTGGCGCGACAGCTCGGTTCGCCGACGGCTAATGTGCAGCTCAAACGCCGCCAACCGCCGCTGCGAGGCGTGTACCTGGTCAGTGTGCTGGTCGATGGCCAGCGTTATCACGGGGTCGCCAATATTGGCATGCGGCCCACGGTGGCGGGCGATGGACGGCCCCACCTGGAAGTGCATCTGCTGGAATTCGCCGGCGACCTGTATGGCCGGCGCCTGACGGTGGTTTTCCACCACAAGCTGCGCGATGAGCAGCGCTTCGCCTCTCTGGAGGCACTGAAGACAGCGATAAATGCGGATGTCGCTGCCGCCCGGGCCTATTGGCTTGGCCAACCGCTTGACTGAATGAAGCCCAAGAGCCTGAGATGACCGACTACAAAGCCACGCTGAACCTCCCGGATACTGCCTTCCCAATGAAAGCCGGCCTGCCGCAGCGCGAGCCGCAAACCCTGGCCCACTGGGACAGTATTGGGCTGTATCAGAAGTTGCGGCAGATTGGCGAGAACCGGCCGAAGTTCGTCCTGCACGACGGCCCGCCCTATGCCAACGGCAGCATTCATATCGGTCACGCGCTGAACAAGATTCTCAAGGACATCATTACCCGCTCCAAGACGCTGGACGGCTACGATGCGCCTTACGTGCCGGGCTGGGACTGCCACGGCCTGCCGATCGAGCACAAGGTCGAGACCACTTTCGGCAAGAATCAGCCGGCCGATCTGACTCGCGAGCGCTGCCGCACCTATGCCAGCGAGCAGATTGCCGAGCAGAAGGCAGGCTTCATCCGTCTGGGGGTGCTCGGAGAGTGGGACAACCCCTACCTGACCATGAACTTCGCCAACGAGGCCGGCGAGATCCGTGCTTTGGCGGAGATGGTCAAGAACGGCTTCGTGTTCAAGGGCCTGAAACCGGTCAACTTCTGCTTCGATTGCGGTTCGGCGCTGGCCGAGGCCGAGGTCGAATACCAGGACAAGAAGTCCGACGCCATTGATGTTGCCTTCCCGATCGAGGATGCCGACAAGCTGGCTGCCGCCTTCGGCCTGGCCAGCCTGAGCAAGCCGACCAGTATCGTCATCTGGACCACCACACCCTGGACCATTCCGGCCAACCAGGCGCTTAACGTGCATCCCGAGTTCACCTATGCGCTGGTGGATGTTGGCGACCGCCTGCTGTTGCTGGCCGAAGAGCTGGTCGAGAGCAGCCTGCAGCGTTACGGCCTGCAGGGGGCGGTGGTTGCCACCGCGCCGGGCGCTGCGCTGGAGTTGATCAACTTCCGTCATCCGCTGTATGAGCGCTTGTCGCCAGTCTATCTGGCTGAGTACGTCGAACTGGGTGCCGGCACTGGTGTTGTCCACTCCGCGCCAGCCTACGGCGAGGACGACTTCCGTACCTGCAAGGCGTACGGCATGAGCAACGACGACATCTTCAACCCGGTGCAGAGCAACGGTGTGTATGTCGACTCGCTGCCGTTCTTTGGCGGCCAGTTCATCTGGAAGGCCAACCCGAATATCGTCGCCAAGCTGGAAGAAGTGGGCGCGCTGCTCAAGCACGAAGCGATCAACCACAGCTACATGCACTGCTGGCGCCACAAAACCCCGCTGATCTACCGTGCCACCGCGCAGTGGTTCGTCGGCATGGATACCCAGCCCAATGAAGGTGCCACCCTGCGTGAGCGCTCATTGGCGGCCATTGAGCAGACCCAGTTCGTCCCGGCCTGGGGGCAGGCGCGTCTGCACAGCATGATCGCTGGCCGCCCGGACTGGTGCATCTCGCGTCAGCGTAACTGGGGCGTGCCGATCCCGTTCTTCACCCACAAGGAAAGTGGCGAACTGCACCCGCGTACCGTCGAGCTGATGGAGCAGGTTGCCCAGCGCGTCGAGCAGGAAGGCATCGAGGCCTGGTTCAAGCTCGACGCCGCCGAACTGCTCGGTGACGAGGCCAACCAATACGACAAGAGCCGCGACACCCTGGACGTATGGTTCGACTCCGGCACCACCCACTGGCACGTCCTGCGCGGCTCCCACGCCGAGCTGGCCCACACCAGTGGCCCGGTGGCGGACCTGTACCTGGAAGGTTCCGACCAACACCGTGGCTGGTTCCATTCCTCGCTACTGACCGGCTGCGCCATCGATGGTCACGCGCCGTACAAGGAACTGCTGACCCACGGCTTCACCGTCGACGAGCAGGGCCGCAAGCAGTCCAAGTCCCTTGGCAATGTGGTCGCGCCGCAGAAAGTGATCGACAGCCTGGGTGCCGACATTCTGCGCCTGTGGGTCTCTTCCACCGATTATTCGGGTGAGATGGCGGTCTCCGACCAGATCCTTCAGCGCAGCGCTGACGCTTACCGGCGTATCCGCAACACCGCGCGCTTCATGCTGGCCAACCTCAACGGCTTCGACCCGGCCAAGGATCTGCTGCCGGCCGAGCAGATGCTCGACCTGGACCGCTGGGCACTGGATGCCGCCGCCCGCCTGCAGGCCGAAGTGACCGAGGCCTACGGCGAGTACCGCTTCTGGAACGTGTACCAGAAGGTGCACAATTTCTGCGTGCAGGAACTGGGTGGCTTTTACCTCGATATCGTCAAAGACCGCCAGTACACCACCGCTGCCGACAGCGTGGCGCGTCGTTCCTGCCAGACCGCGCTGTTCCACATCAGCGAGGCCCTGGTGCGCTGGATTGCTCCGATCCTGTCGTTCACGGCCGACGAGCTATGGCAGTACCTGCCGGGTGAGCGCAACGAGTCGGTCATGCTCAACACCTGGTATGAGGGGCTGGCCACATTGCCGGAAGGCTTCGTGCTGGACCGCGCCTATTGGGAGCAGGTCATGACGGTCAAGACGGCCGTGAACAAGGAGCTGGAAAACCTGCGCGCGGCCAAGGCCATAGGTGGCAGCTTGCAGGCGGAGGTGACCCTCTACGGTGACGAGGGCCTGCAGGCCACGCTGGACAAACTGGGTAATGAACTGCGCTTTGCACTGATTACCTCGTCCGCGGCTGTCGCGCCATTGTCTGCGGCGCCGGCCGATGCGGTGGTCACTGAAGTGCCCGGGCTGAAGTTGCAGATCGTCAAATCGGCTCATGGCAAGTGTGCGCGTTGCTGGCATCACCGTGCGGACGTCGGCACTCATGCCGAGCATCCTGAGCTGTGCGGTCGTTGCATCGACAACATCTCCGGTTCCGGCGAGGTGCGCCAGCATGCCTGATAGCAGCCGTTTCGGACGCCTGGCTTGGTTGTGGCTGACCCTGCTGGTGTTCCTGCTCGATCAGGGCACCAAGCAGATGGTGTTGCAGCTACTGGAGTACGGCCAGCGTGTGGTCGTGATTGATGGCTACTTCGAGTGGACGCATGTCTACAACCGGGGCGCGGCCTTCAGCTTTCTGGCGGGTGAGTCGGGTTGGCAGCGCTGGTTCTTCGCGGCTATCGCGGTGGCGGTCAGTGGGGTGCTGGTGGTTTGGCTCAAGCGCCTGAAGTCCGACGAGACCTGGTTGGCCATCGCGCTGGCGCTGGTGCTGGGCGGTGCGCTGGGTAATCTGTATGACCGGGTCGTGCTGGGGCATGTGGTCGACTTCATCCTGGTGCACTGGCAGAACCAGTATTACTTCCCCGCGTTCAATGCGGCGGACAGTGCGATCAGCGTTGGCGCTGTGATGCTGGCCCTGGACATGTTCAAGAGCAAGAAATCCGAGGAGCCTGCCCGTGACTGAGCAACGTATCGGACCGGATAAGGAAGTCACGTTGCACTTCGCCCTCAAGCTGGCGAATGGTGACGTGGTGGACAGCACCTTTGACAAGCAGCCGGCGACCTTCAAGGTGGGCGATGGTAATTTGCTGCCCGGCTTCGAAGCGGCTCTATTTGGCTTCAAGGCGGGTGACAAGCGCAGTGTGCAGGTCGAGCCGGAGAATGCCTTCGGTCAGCCCAATCCGCAGAACGTACAGATCATGCCGCGTAGCCAGTTTCAGGATATGGAGTTGTCCGAAGGGCTGCTGGTGATCTTCAACGATGCTGCCAATACCGAGTTGCCGGGGGTGGTCAAAGCCTTCGATGATGCGCAGGTCACCATCGACTTCAATCATCCGCTGGCTGGCAAGACGCTGAGCTTCGACGTCGAAATCATTGCGGTGAAGCCCGCCTGAGTGCGGGTTCCCACGCGGGACTGGCCCATGGGCCATTGAGGTAACCGTCATGCAAATCAAACTCGCCAACCCACGCGGCTTCTGCGCTGGCGTCGACCGTGCCATCGAAATCGTCAATCGTGCCCTGGAAGTGTTCGGCCCGCCGATCTATGTGCGTCATGAAGTGGTGCACAACAAATTCGTGGTCGAAGACCTGCGCGCGCGCGGGGCAGTGTTCGTCGAAGAACTGGATCAGGTGCCAGACAATGTCATCGTCATTTTCAGCGCCCATGGCGTTTCCCAGGCAGTACGCCAGGAGGCTGAAGCGCGTGGCCTCAAGGTATTTGACGCGACCTGCCCGTTGGTGACCAAGGTGCATATGGAGGTCGCGCGTTACAGTCGCGACGGCCGCGAATGCATCCTGATTGGCCACGAAGGGCACCCGGAAGTCGAGGGCACCATGGGTCAGTACGATGCTCGCAACGGCGGGGCCATTTATCTGGTTGAAGATGAGGCGGATGTGGCGAGCTTGCAGGTCCGCAATCCCGAGTCACTGGCCTTCGTTACCCAGACCACGCTATCGATGGACGACACCAGTCGTGTTATCGATGCCTTGCGTCAGCGCTTCCCGAGCATCGGTGGCCCGCGCAAGGACGACATCTGCTATGCCACGCAGAACCGCCAGGATGCGGTCAAGCAACTGGCCGATGAGTGCGATGTGGTGCTGGTGGTGGGCAGTCCGAACAGCTCCAACTCCAACCGTCTGCGCGAACTGGCTGAGCGGATCGGCACGCCAGCCTACCTGATCGATGGTGCCGAGGACCTGAAACAAGAGTGGTTCGACGGTATACAGCGTATCGGCATTACTGCAGGGGCATCGGCGCCGGAAGTGCTGGTACGTGGCGTGGTTTCCTGCTTGCGTGAGTGGGGCGCGACCGGCGCAGAAGAGCTGGATGGGCGACCGGAGAACGTGACGTTCTCCATGCCGAAAGAGTTGCGGGTAAAGGCGGTCTGATTCGAGACGAGCGCCGCTAGCCGAGGCGGCGCAGTCGGCTTAAGAGTTGCTTATATGCCAGAGCAACTGCTCCAGGCATTAATTGTACTGAGTTTTCCTGTTGCCCCTCGCTCCCCTGTCGACTTGATAGTCAAGGTTCCGGTGCCCGACAGCATTCCGCTGGGTGTTGCTGTCAGCGTGTAGGTGGTGGCTGTCGAAGCTGAGATCGCAATCGTGAATTGCTTCGTGCTTCCGTCGATAGGGCTCTTCGCGTAACTACCCAAATCCGCATCGGTATAGGTATTTTTCTGCGCGCGATAGCGTTCCATTAGGTTTGCAGCTCCCATAAGTGTTGCTTTGGCATCTTCGCAGTGGGTACGCCTCACATAGCTCTGGTAATTGGGAATGGCAATAGCTGCCAGGATGCCGAGGATGAACACAGTGATCATTAGTTCGATCAAGGTGAAGCCAGTCTGTTTCTTCATGGTTCTTGCTCTTTTTAGAAATCCCCCTGAATAGGCTCTCTACCCAGGGGCAGGGGCAGGGGCAGGGGCTAGTCGAGATCCAGTTTGTCCGTCCAATAGGTTTTCCCCAGTGGCGGTGTTTTAGTTTTCACTGGGTCTATTGACGGGTCAGGAAGCACCCAGCAATTGTCGCCGCTGCAGAACAGTTGTGGATCCCCTGCAATGCCGCCGCTATTGCTGGTGGCGGATCGGTCACCGTAGGTGATGCTGCCATCAGCGTTCACGGTATAGCTAGCCGGCGTGGCGTACATCAAGGAGACAGCATAGGAGCGGTTTTTGCCTACGCTGGCACTGCACGCTGCAGTACTCCGGCTGGGCTCGTAGGTGTTGAAATAGAGGTCCCCACCCACTGTCAGGGCCCGGGAAAGTACTTTTTCCCCAGATCCGGCGAGGGTTATGTACCAGCCGGTGTTCGGGTCTTCAAAGTTTGTTCCTCCGCGAAGATTGGTGGTGGCGTCATAGAGGTCACTTTCTGTCAGCGTCTTCTGAGCATCATTCTTGAACAGGGATGTTGTGCGGAACGAATAGAAACGGTCACGGATATACTCATTCAGAGGGTGCCCGCGATAACCACTGCCAATATTGACGGTTAACGAAATGCGGCCCTTGACGTTGAGTAGCGCGACATCCGGCTCATTGTAGAAGCGACGGGCGCTGGCAGCAGTAGTGCCACCGATACTGGCGAATACACCGTCCGAGCTTGTGCCTCCAGGTGTTACAAGTCCTGAGCCGGTGCTGCCATTGTTGATGAAGAAGCGCCAGACCTGCCCACCCATATCGCCTACAAAGAACTGATCGGCCAGTTGTTCTGGGTTGGCCGCTTGATTCTCCGGCAAGGTGATGACGCGCACGGAGGACGGGATGCTGTACTTCATCTTGGCCAGAGTGACGCTATGCCCGGACCCTGTACCTGCAGACCATATCTTCGCGCCGGTCTTGGCATCGACGATATAGATAGCATTGCCCATATTGTCGGCTGCATAGGTGCTGGTGGAATTATTCAGGGTGTCTTGAGCATCGTCGTAGCCGCCACCGAAGACCAGAACATCGCGCACGGTGCCGCCGACCTTTATCTTGGTTTTAGCGGGGGCGGACCAGGTCTGACCTAGTTTTTCGAAGCCCGCTGTGGCGCCGCCGATTATCTGCCATAGAACCTTCGGGCTGTTCCTGTCCGTAATGTCGAGCGCGTAGAGATTACGTCCTCCACGACCCATGGTTGCATAGGCATAGACGAAATCGTTGCCGGTGATCTTGCCATCATTGTTAGCATCGTTGGCCCAGATGGTCAGCGTGTTATCCATGCCATATAGGCGTGGTTTGGTCGCTGTTGATTTGGAATCGCCCCTCAGTTGTTTGATGTTTGGCAGCAGGGCTTCAGGCATAAAGGCATATTCCTCAACCCCCGTAGTTGTATTGAATGAGTGGATAAACCCTTCATTGCTGCCCATAACGGCGCTGATGTCCGGGTTGCTGCACTTGCCATTGGTAACCGTGCCGTTGCAGCCATAGGTCACGAGTTTGGGTGAGGAGTGGATCGGATCCCCCAAGGCCTGCCGCGGCGTCGTGTTGTTGATATCGAAGCCACGGATATAGCTGAGCAGGTTGCCTCTTTCCGTATCACTCATCGTGCTGTCGCCAAGCCTTGCCTTGGTGATGCTGTTGTTGGTCGTGATCAGGTTTTGCATGGTGCCGTCCAGATAGGTGAACAGCTTGCGGTTAGCAGGTGCTGGCAGCTTGAGTGCTGCGCCGCCTTTGGTGATGTCGTTGCCGTCCTGGGTAGTGCTCCAGAAGCTGCGTGCGTTGCTCTTGAAGAAACCGGTGTTCTTGTCGATGGCGGGTGAGTTGTCGGCGTCGACGATGGTGGCCACATCACCATCCGTTCTCAGGCGGTAGCGCTTCAGATTGCCTGCCCAGCGGTCCGTTTCAGACGGTTTGAACAAGGCAAAGTAGAGCTCGTCCAGGTTGTCGGCGCGGTTGAAGCTGTTGACCGGTGCGCTGCTGTTGACGAACGAGGTATTGGTGGCAAGCGCAGCTTGCACGATATCGTCGAATGCGGTGGCCAGGTCATTGGCGTTTTCTGCCTGGTAGGCTGTTCCACCCCCAATGTGGCCAGATTGCGAAGCAGTGCGGTGGCTTGTGCGTTACTGCTGGTATTGAAGCCGATGGTGTGGGTGGTGATGGTGTTAAGGCCATCAAAGTCTGTGACGTTCTGGGTTGCCATCCATTGTGCAAGGGTCCTGGCGCATCGCTCTGAGTCGTATCCCGAGTCGCCTGTGCACGCACTACCTGTCATGGAGGCAATACCATTCTTTGACGCGTTGTCGGTGCCATTGGCCTCACCATCGGTGAGCAGCACCAGGTAGTTGGCCTGGCAGGAGCTGGTAATGGGACTCGGCACATTGCTGACGTGCTTGCCAGACTTTTGTACCAGATAGCCAGCTGCGTCATACAGGGTCGGCACGATAGGGGTGCCGCCATTGGCTGCGAGTGCTTGGACGATGCCGTTGGTATAGTCGCGAACGGTGTAGCTATTGGCCCCAAGGCCACCAGAGGCGAGCTTGATACGCAGGGTAATGCCGTTTGTTGCACCTGCGTCGCGCGAGCGAAGGGCTAGGTTGCTCGTGGTGGGCTTGAGCATCATGGTCAGGGCGTTGCCGTCTGCCCAGTCGCTGCGTGAGAAAACGCTTTGGAGCAGTGTTTTGACTCCATCTGTGCCGCAGTTGGCTTCAACGGGCGTGCCAGCCGTGCTGGGGCTGATGGTACAAGTAGTTGACGAGCCTAGCGTGCGGTTACTCAGATTGTTGTTGGCAGTGGTGAGTGCCGCGGAGTTCCCGATATTTTGGAACTGTATGGTCGTCGACCCTGTGGTCGTATTGTTGGGAGTTACGAAAACTTGAGCACTCTTCACCGTGGCCCCTTGCTTGACCGGTACCTTCTGATAGCGGGTGGCAATATGGCTGGCGGAAAAGGGCATTGTGGTCGACGTCAGGTTGACGGTAGTGCCTGACTGGTGAGCATCGTCCTTTCCGTCGATCACGGAGATGTCAAGGATGGGGTCAAGGCAGCCGTTAGTGCCACCCGTGTAGGACACGTTCAGTACCGGCTGCAGGTCGAGCCCTGCATCAACGCTGAAGGCAGTACGGCTGCCTGTTCCGCTTTTGGGGTTAAAGATAAACGCCATGGAGTTGTTACCGCACCAGCCATTGCGGTTGACGATGGTTTGTACCAGCGAAGTAACAGTAGGGCCTTCGACATGAACCTGTGGGCTAGCTGTGCGCCATTCTTCTGGTTTCCAGTCGATAGGGGCGGTCTTGGCTCGATTAACGAAATCGTTGCTTGGGGTGAACTCGGCGGCATCGCTTGTATCTTCTGCCGAGACGTCAAAGACCACCGTGCGGTCATCTGATGAGGCTGGCACGAAGTCGATACGTGCTGAGGTGATGGTTGCGCCGCTAGGAATGGCAACGTTCTGGAAGCGCAAGCCGGTCGCACGGGAGGTGTCAGTAGTGGTGCTGTAGGTAATTGTCAGCTTCGGCGCATTGAGGGCGTCGCCGACATAGTAGATATAGTCACTGTTGGTCGTGGAGCGAAACTGCAAAGCTAGGTCGCCAATCGGATTGGCGCTTGGCTCCGGGCTTTTTAGCAGCGTCAGTTGGTCGGTTATATCGATCTCGAAAGGCTGGTCTTTAGTCCAGGGAGTCAGGAGCTTGTTGCTGCTATTGGCTAATGTTGCAGTAATGGAAAAGTCGCGATCGGCAAATGTACTGGCGTCGTTGAAGGCGGCAGGAGTCTTGCTTTTCTCGAAGGACACCGTGACAGCTGGCTTGCTGTTTTGCGTGTTGACAGCGGTCAGTGTTAGCTTGGCGGAGGTAATAGTCGCCCCATTGGGGATATTGAGGTTGCGAAAAAGAAACAGGCCTGTGTAACGCTCGGCTCCGCTTCCTGAACGCGCATTGAGCTGGGTTTTCCCGCCGGCGTCACAATTACTGCGAGCAGTGGTGATCTTCGCTGAGCAACTGTAGCCGCCTTTGATGTAATAGGTAGAGTTGTCGTTTCCTACTCCCAAGTCTTGAGTGTAGGTGGCGCCTGCACCAGGTATTTGGCCCATCACCAGAGTGGCATCAGAAATATTCGTTGAGCCATTGATGCGGCTGGCATCATCACCGCTGGCGATGATCGCGGGAGTGGCCAGCTTGACGTTGATGGAGTCATTGATGTTCTGTACCGGGGAAAGCAGGCGAGAGCCCCCGGATTTGGTATTCATGGCCATGACCCCGACGTTGATGTTGCCGGCGTTGTTGATGATGGTGCCGAAGGCAGTCTTCAGCTGGGTCATCCGTGTGCCTTGCATGGAGCCCGAGTCATCAAGAATGAAGAGCACGTTGGGGCGAATGCCTTCATCGATGGCTGAGCCACCAAAGAAAATCTCGGTATCGTCGGCGTGAGCAATAGCAGCCTGAAGTATCAAGGTCGAAGCGAGCGCAGAAGCCGCGACGCTACGTAGAAAATGATGTGCGTTCATTGAATCTCTCCGTGCTTAATAACGCACCAGGTGTCCCTGGAAGTGTTCGGCGCGAGCCGGATTGTCGATGTCTTTGCAGGCCGCATCTGCGCAGGCTTTGCTACGGCTTTCGATATTGAAACAGGCGTATTGGAAACTTGTGTCGCCCTCTGCCGCGTTCAGCGAGTAGGCGGGCACTACATCCCAGCAATTACTTGGCGCTGCTGCGCTGGCCTGATAGGGAACTCTATTGCCGTCGTCGAGATTTCCGCTGGTTGAAATCGCGGCAATCTGTGGGGAGCTTTCATAAGTTTTTATCCAGGCACTGAGACCGCTTTCTGCCGCCTGGAAGGCAATGTTCTGCTGTTGGCTATTTGCAGCCATACGGGTTTGCAGAGACGACTGGTGGGCAGCCGCAATGGCTATAAGTGTCAGCATCAGAAGCAGTACCAGGCTGATCAACAACACCATGCCGGACTGTTGGGAGCGGGCATTCATCAGAGGCGATTCCTGAGTTCGTAAGTGTTGGTGAACGTGCGTGTCACTTCGTTACGGGGTTCTTTTATTTCTAGAGTGATCCGTACTGAGTGAGCGTCGGCAAGCTCGGCTGCACTGACGCTGGCGCTTTCTTTCCAGGAGGTGGAGCCGGACGCAGTAATACCGAAATCGATTGCCGTGATTGTGCTGTTATCCAGGATTGGGTCGTCATTCATGCAGATGCTGGTGCCGTTAGCGCACTGCTTATAGGTCACCGACTTCAGATAAAGGGCATTGCCATCACAGGTCTTGTTGGTACCAAACGCAGTTCCGCCACTTTCCGTGCTGGCGTAGTTAAAGGTGACGCTTTTGTTGGAAGCTTTTAGCGCTTGGCTGGGGAATTTTATTCCGCCAACAGTGAGCTCGTTGGCCGCAGAGCTGCAACCTTGATAGCCAGTCCTTCGGGCATCGGCACCAATGATCTCGAGCGCTACTCGGCCGCTTTCCTGTACCCTGGCAACGGCTGTATTGGTGCGATCAGATGCTGTTGAATTACTGAACAGTTGCACGACACCGAGAATGAGTAGCGAGCTGATGACGATGGCGACCATCAACTCGATAAGGGAAAGGCCCTGCTGCTGCTTCATAGATTGACCCTCAAGTTGAAGGATGAGGGAGTGTCCGCGTCACCGTTCTTTTCGAGTGCTCGGCCTGCATCCGACCACTCTATCTCGATGGTGTATTCATTGGTGTTTGCGCGAGCGATGCTGGCTTTTGAGCCGGGAATATTGTCTTCCAGGGCTTTTCGCCAGTCGTAAAGGTCTTGCCGAGCTTGGTTGCTCGGGGTGCAGCCACTGCCTTTGCAATTAGGGTTACTGGTTGCTGCAGCGTTTTTAGTCACTACGTACGCATCGCTGGTAAGCGCTTGCTCGCGATTGGCGCGCATCCGTTCGACGATGTCATACGTTAATAGACTGGCCTGACTGCGCATGTATGCGCCTTGGCTCGACTGCAGGCTGCTCATCATCAGTGTCGCCATTCCAAGTAGACCAATAGCAAGGATGACAAGGGCAATCAGGACTTCAACCAGGGTGAAACCACGGGCGTTGTGTAGATTCTTCATGAGCAAGCGCTTCCGCTACAGGCTTGGCCAATGGCATTGACTTTGATGACTCGCTGGGCGGGGCGACTATCGCTCACAGTAACAGTGGCCGCATGGGTAGTGCCGTTGCCCTGGTAAACAATTTCTTTCAATGAGGCGGCTACGCTGACATCGGTATTAGCGGAGGGGATGACTCGCAAAAGCGTAGTGCCCCGCATGATCAGCACCCCTTTGGACCAGTCGGTACTGTTTTCGCAGGCTGTTTGTGCGGTGTTCGCAGCGCAAACCTTGATTGCGGAGCGTAGCGTTACAGCTTCGCTGCGAGCCATCTGCAAAGCCCCCAATATATTGTTTGAGGTTCCGCTCAAACGATTGTCGAGTATCAAGCCGCGAAAGCTCGGTGCTGCAACAGTTGCCAGAATCGCGATGATGGCCAAGACGATCATCAGTTCGATCAGGGTGAATCCTTTATCGGGCCGCATGCTGTGTTCCTTGGTAGATGCAATGGAAATCTAACCCAAGGTTGTGGAAGTAGCTGGTTATGGCAGACAGACGAGCCGATGGGGCGACGAGTTGCCGGTCAGAAACATCGGCCTGACTCGACGGGTTGCGTACGTACTCGTCCAGAGAGACTGATGACTATCTGATGAAGTGGCGTGTTGTTTTTGCAGAGTGTGAAGGTGCCGTTCAGCGCCCGCGTTGATCCATCACGCTGATAGGTGAGGTGAGGGCGTTTACGGAAGCTTGCCCAGTGCCATGAATAGCCCTTCTCCAATGTGGCTTGGTGCAGAAGGATATCTCCATCATCCCGAACACCATTGCCATTGGCATCCACGAAAATCAGAAGAGAGTCGCTCCATTTTTCTGTTTTGACGCATTGGGTGGTACCCGTGCAGAGC
This sequence comes from Pseudomonas sp. Marseille-Q8238, assembly GCF_965111915.1. Classification (NCBI taxonomy): domain Bacteria; kingdom Pseudomonadati; phylum Pseudomonadota; class Gammaproteobacteria; order Pseudomonadales; family Pseudomonadaceae; genus Pseudomonas; species Pseudomonas sp. Marseille-Q8238. The sequence goes on from NZ_CBCOPI010000001.1 coordinate 922,798, forward strand.
GTGACTGTTCTTTTGTCCAAGACGGCAGTGCCGCGGGCATAATGCAGCAGCCCGAGTAAATGGTTGGTTTGTTGGGTTTTCTGATTACTTTGCAGTAACGAGCTGAATGAGGGGGTCGCTAGCCCTAGCAGTAGGCTGCCGATCAACAGGCAGATCATAAGCTCGGGCAGGGTATGGCCTTGTGACTTTGGCATTGTCTACGCGTCCTTGCGTTCATGAGGATGCCCTTCGCTTCCTGCGGTGGGCGCGATCACAGTTTAGATGGGGCTTTTGCTTTGGTGAGGCCGACATCGTGTTATGTGAGCTGCTTCGCTTTAGGCGATTTTTTGTGATGCCCTAAAACTGGGGTTGCTGCTTTTGAGGGCGTTCTGCTGGTTCAGCCTATCCGGGTGTAATGAGTGGGTAATAGGTGAAGCGCGTTGAGCTGGCTCGGTGCGCTGTGGTCATGACGTGTGCTCAGAGAAGAGGTTTGGGGTGGCAGGCAGCAAGTTTTTTTCCAAGGCAGATGTCGTGGTGGTTGGTGCTGGGGTGATCGGGTTGCTGAGTGCCCGTATGCTGGCAGCAGGTGGTCGAAAGGTACTTCTCGTAGAGCAGGGGGCGGTCGGACGTGAGGCGTCCTGGGCGGGAGGGGGCATCGTCTCCCCGCTCTACCCATGGCGGTATAGTCCGGCGGTAACGGCATTGGCTCATTGGTCGCAGGACTATTACCCCGCTCTTGCGGGGCAGCTTCGCAGCGAAACGACTATCGATCCCGAGGTGCATGTAACGGGGTTGTATTGGCTTGATCTTGATGACGAAGAACCCGCATTGGCTTGGGCTGGGCAGCAGAGGCGATCTCTGCAACCTATTCCCATCAAGGATGTTTATGCCACGGTGCCGCCACTTGGTTCTGGGTTTTCCAGCGCGATTTACATGCCGGATGTGGCCAATGTGAGAAATCCGCGTTTGGTTCGCTCGCTCCGGGCCTCGTTAGAATTGATGAGCAATGTCCATATTGTTGAGCAGTCTGGCGTCAGTGGCTTTCTCCGTGCGGATGGCCGGATTCGCGGCGTAAGGACTGAGCAGGGGGATATTCAGGCTGAGCATGTTCTGATCGCGGCAGGTGCATGGAGTGGTGAGTTGTTGGGGCGCCTTGCCATCAAGCTCCCCGTTGAACCAGTCAAAGGTCAGATGATTCTGTACAAGTGCGCAGAGGATTTCCTTCCGGCCATGGTCCTCGCCAAGGGACGTTATGCCATCCCTCGGCGTGATGGGCATGTGCTGGTGGGCAGCACGCTGGAACATGCCGGTTTCGACAAGACGCCGACCGACATTGCGCTGAACAGCCTCAAGGCATCGGCGCAGGAATTGCTACCGGCGTTGGCGGATGCCGAGGTGGTTGGGCACTGGGCCGGTTTACGACCGGGTTCGCCCGAAGGCATTCCATTCATTGGCGAAGTGCCTGGGCATCCGGGCTTGTGGCTGAACTGCGGGCATTACCGTAATGGGCTGGTACTGGCACCGGCATCTTGTCGCCTGCTGGCGGATTTGATGCTGGGGCGGGAGCCGATCATCGATCCGGCGCCTTATTCTCCGCAGGGACGTTTGGGGTAAAGGCGAAGGCTGATGAGCTTGGTCTGATCAGTCCAGGCCAAGCTTTTTCAGGCGGTAGCGCATCGAGCGGAAGGTCAGGCCCAATCGTTGTGCCGCAGCGGTGCGGTTCCAGCGAGTTTCTTCGAGAGCCTGCATGATCAGCTTGCGCTCGATGTCTTCCAGGTAGTCTTCCAGGTTGTCGATCTGCGCTAGCGAGCCCTCGCCGAGATCGGCAGAGCAGTTGGCGTCTGCCAGGCGCAGGTCGCTGTCGCTGATCTTTTCGCCTTCGCAGAGGGTGTAGGCGCGCTCCAGCATGTTTTCCAGCTCGCGAACGTTACCGGGGAAGCGGTAGCTCTTGAGCTTCTCCAAGGCGCTATCGCTCAGGCGAGCTGGCGACTGGCTGGAGCCTTCGGACAGGCGGCGGAGGATGGTTTCAGCCAGTTGGGGGATGTCTTCGCGGCGCTCGCGCAAGGGCGGCACCCGCAGTTCGATGACGTTGAGGCGATAGAACAGGTCCTGGCGAAAGCGCCCGGCTGCCACTTCGGCGGCGAGATCCTTGTGGGTGGCGCAAAGGATGCGCACGTCGACCACCAGCTCCTGTTGCCCGCCGACGCTGCGCACGGCCTTTTCCTGAATGGCACGCAGCAGCTTGACCTGCATGGCTAGTGGCAAGTCGGCCACTTCGTCGAGGAACAGGCTGCCGCCATTGGCCGCCTGGAACAGGCCCTGCTTGTCTTCGATGGCGCCGGTGAAGCTGCCTTTTTTGTGGCCGAAGAACTCGCTTTCCATCAGTTCTGAGGGAATGGCGCCGCAGTTGACCGGAATGAAGGGTTGTTCGCTGCGTGGTCCCTGTTCGTGGATCAGGCGGGCGACCAGTTCCTTGCCGCTGCCGGACTCGCCGCTGATGTAGACCGGTGCCTGGCTGCGTGCGAGCTTCTGGATCTGGTTGCGCAGTGCGCGCATGGGTGGTGAATCACCCAGTAGACGGGTGTCGACCGGGCCATCGTCATCCGTTGCGGTGCGCAGGCGCAAGGCCGTGGCGACCAGTTCGCGCAGGCGGGTGAGGTCGACAGGTTTGGTGAGGAAGTCGAAGGCGCCGGTTTTCAGTGCATTGATTGCAGTGTCCAGGCTGCCGTAAGCGGTGATCATCGCCACAGGTACCTGCGGATAGCGTTGCTGGATGTGCTGGACCAGCTCCAGTCCGGTGCCATCTGGTAGGCGCATATCAGTCAGGCACAGGTCGAAGGGCTCACGCGCCAGCCACTCGCGGGCTTCCTTGACGTTACGCGCACTGCGGGTGTCGAGCTTCATCCGGCCCAGCGTGATTTCCAGGAGTTCGCGGATGTCGGGCTCGTCGTCGACGATCAGGGCTCTTTGCCGGATGCTCATGTTCAGCTCAGTTTGCGTGGGTGGGCGAAGGTGATGCGGAAGCAACTGCCGCCGCCATCGCGTGGCTTGTAGTCGAGATGGGCCTGGTTGCTCTCGCACAATTCACGGGAAATATACAGGCCCAGGCCAGTGCCTTTGTTATCGGTGGTGTAGAAGGGCTCGAAGATGTGTTGCAACTGGTCTGGCGAGACGCCCGGACCATCGTCGAGTATCTCGATGATTGGCAGGTCGCTCTGCGCATCACGAAACAGTCTGAGCCAGACCTGGCCTAACTGGTGGGTCTGGGCGCTGTAGCGCAGGCCGTTTTGCACCAGGTTGGTCAAGACTTGGGTCAGTTGGTGGGGGTCCATCCGGGTTTGCAGGCCACTGCCATGGGCTTCCAGGTGGAGAGTCTGGTCCAGTGATGCGGAGTTGCGGAACTCACTGGCGAAGCGGTGCAGCCAGTATTTCAGGTCCAGCAGTTGTGGTTCGGATTGTTGTCGGCGAGAGAGTTGCAGAACGTTTTCGATCACCAAATTCATTCGCCGCGAATGATCCTGGATGATCTGCGCCAGGCGGCGATCTGCGCCCTCCAGGCTATCTGACTCCTGAAGCAACTGCGCCGCATGGCTGATTGCGCCGAGCGGGTTGCGGATCTCGTGGGCGATGCCTGCGGTCAAGCGGCCCAGGCCGGCAAGCTTGAGTTGCTGAGCCTGTTGGGTGATCTGCGAGATATCGTCGAGGAAGATCAGTGTGTGCAACTGGTGGGCGCGCTGCAGGGGTACGAAGCTGGGTTGCAACAAGGGGCCATCGGTTGCGGCCTGCAGGCTTTGCGGGCGCAAGGTGGGGTTGTGCAGCCATTGGTGCAGGCGTTTGAACAGTTCGGGGCTGCGCAGGGCCAGGGCTTTGCCTTCGATGTCATTCTTGCCCAGCAGGGTCAGTGCACCCTGGTTGGCCAGGACAACGCGATGCTGGCTGTCCAGCACCAGAATGCCGGTGCGCATGCGTTGCAGAATCAGCGCGTTGAGTGCCTCCAGGTTGGCGACGTCGGCTGCGCGCTGCTCGGCCAGGGTTTCGCTTTGTTGCAAGCGTTTGCTGAGCCATTGCAGGACGAAGGCCGCGGCAAAGCAAAGCGCTCCCAGCGCCCCAGCCTGCACGTATTGAGCGACGGCGGCTGGCTGGCGCAGGCTGAGATAGAACGTCAGGTAGATCATGCCACTGGCGGCGACTGCAGCGACCAGCAGGCCGATTCGGCCGCGCAGCAGGATGTTCGAGATCGCTACCGATACGATCACCAGGTTGCCGATACCGCTGGGGGTGCCGCCGGCTGCATAGAACAGCATGCACAGCAGGATCACGTCGATCAGTGCCAGGCTGAACACCTGCAGCAGGTGATGGGGGCGTCGGACCAGGGCGGCTAGCAGTGCGCTGCTGATCAGATAGGCCCAACTGCCAGCGCGGAATACATCGGCATGCGCAAGGTCGAGCAGGTCGTTGTCCAGGTCGCTGGAGACCAGTATCACCAGGGCCAGGCCCACCGTCAGGCGATACAGGTGATAGAGCCAGAAGGCGCGGCGACCTTGTGCACCGCTCAAGGCCAGGGCGTCTTTATCCACCGTGCTTGGCGCCTAGCTGCAGATGATTCTGGCTGCAGTACCAGTGCTGTTGCTGGGGTAGGGCCTTGTGGCGGGGAATGTGTACGCCGCAATGTGCGCAGCGCACCATGGGTGTGGCGTCCTGCTCGGTTGGTGGATTGGGGCGGCGCTGCGAGGCCTTGAAGCGTCGCCACAACCATACGGCTGCTGCGATCAAGGCTATCCAGAACAACAGGCGGACCATGGCGTGCTCTTTGTAAGGGTAAGCGGGCAGTTTAGCCAAGGACGCAGGTCGAGTGCAGCAGTTGCCGTTACACCTTGTCGATTGTTTCCACCCGGCCCGCAGGACAGGCATGAAAAAGGGAGGCCTGAGCCTCCCTTTTTATTTGCTACGTTTTCAGTCGAATACACCGAAGGTCATGTAGCTGAACCAGGAACGATCACTGGAATTGCCTTCAGCTTCGTTGCGTTGCTCTTCAACTTCGCTACTGTTCTGCTTCAGGTCGTCCGGGATCTCGTTTTCGGCATCTTCGTACTGGCGGATCACATCCTGGCTGGCACGGGTTTCGCCCGGTGGCAGCGGGGTGTCGGATTCGATCAGGCCCAGGGTGGCCTTGGCCAGCCAGGAGCGGTTGTCGGCTTCTTTCTCACGCGGTACGAAGTTGCCGTCGACCAGGCTTGGGTGATCCGGGTAGTTGAGTTTCAGCGCTTCCAGGCTGGTGGCAGCCAGATCATTCATTTCCAGGCGCTGGTAGGCCTCAACCATGACGGCCAGACCGTCACCGACCGATGGGGTTTCCTGGAAGTTTTCCACGACATAGCGACCGCGGTTGCCGGCGGCAACATAGGCCTGGCGGGTCAGGTAGTAGTGGGCGACATGAATCTCGTACGCAGCCAGCAGGTTGCGCAGGTAGACCATACGTGCCTTGGCGTCGGGGGCGTAGCGGCTGTTGGGATAGCGGCTGGTGAGCTGGGCGAACTCGTTGAACGAGTCACGGGCTGCACCGGGGTCGCGCTTGGTCATGTCCAGCGGTAGGAAGCGAGCCAGCAGGCCACGGTCCTGGTCGAAGGCGGCGAGGCCTTTGAGGTAGTAGGCGTAGTCGACGTTGGGATGCTGCGGGTGCAGGCGGATAAAGCGCTCTGCCGAGGACTTGGTAGCTTCCGGCTCGCTGTTCTTGTAGTAGGCGTAGATCAGTTCCAGCTGCGCCTGCTCGGCATAGCGACCGAACGGGTAACGGGACTCCAGAGCCTTCAGCTTGGCCACCGCATTGGTATAGCTGCTGTTGTTCAGATCGTCCTGGGCCTGCTGGTACAGCGTGGCTTCGCTCAGGTTCTCGTCGACTTCCGGCTTGTTGGAGGAGCACGCGGCGGTGACTGCGAGGATTGCGATCAGCAGCAGGTGTTTCACTTGCATGGCGGCTAGCGTCCCTGTGACGGCTGGCTGTCTTGGCCTGGACCGTCCTGTTATGATGGGCGCCCCGGAAACTCCGGGACAAAGACGCCGTATTTAACCACAGCGTGCAGCCGAAACCAAAAGCTGCACCACCCTCCGCAGTAGCCCATGTCCGAAGACGCCGTTCAGCTCATCCAACTTACCGCCGAAGTGCCTTCCGCACTGGGCGGGCAACGCCTCGATCAGGTCGCCGCCCAACTGTTCGACGAGTATTCGCGCTCGCGCCTGTCCAGCTGGATCAAGGACGGCCGCCTCACGGTCGATGGCGCCGTCATGCGCCCGCGTGACGTGGTCCACGGCGGTGCCGTGTTGACCCTGGACGCCGAGCAGGAAGCCCAAGGCGAGTGGGTGGCGCAGGATATCGCGTTGAATATCGTCTACGAAGACGAGCACCTGCTGGTGATCGACAAGCCCGCCGGGCTGGTGGTGCATCCGGCAGCGGGGCATGCCGACGGCACCCTGCTCAATGCCTTGCTGCACCATGTGCCGGACATCATCAATGTGCCGCGCGCGGGCATCGTTCACCGTCTGGACAAGGACACCACGGGCCTGATGGTGGTCGCCAAGACCCTGCAGGCGCAGACTCGCCTGGTCGAGCAGATGCAGAAGCGCACGGTCAGCCGGATCTATGAATGCATCGTCATTGGCGTGATCACCTCGGGTGGCAAGATCGATGCACCGATCGGCCGCAGTTCTGCGAATCGCCAGCGCATGGCGGTGATCGATGGCGGCAAACAGGCTGTTACCCACTATCGTGTGCTCGAGCGCTTCCGCTCCCATACCCATTCAAGGGTCAAGTTGGAGACCGGGCGTACCCACCAGATTCGCGTGCACATGACCCATGTCGGCTTTCCGCTAGTGGGCGACCCGCTGTACGCCGGGCGTTTCCGTATTCCGCCAGCAGCAAGTCAGACCTTGGTGCAAACGCTCAAAGAATTCCCACGCCAGGCGCTGCATGCTCGCTTCCTCGAATTGGATCATCCAATCACTGGCCTGCGCATGAAATGGGAATCGCCCCTGCCCGATGACCTGGTCTGGCTGCTCAGCCTGCTGCGCCAGGACAACGAAGCCTTCGTCTGATGCACACGCCTCTGCTGCACGAGCATCTGTTGCAGCCCGACTGGCCGGCACCAGCGCGAGTACGTACCTGTGTCACCACCCGTGCAGGTGGCGTCAGTCTCGCGCCGTATGACAGCCTGAACCTGGGTGATCATGTTGACGACGACGTGCTGGCTGTCACGGAGAATCGCCTCCGTCTGAAGAAAGCCCTGGGTTGCCAGCCTGCCTGGCTGCGTCAGGTGCACGGCACTCGGGTAGTCGAGGCGGATGTCACCGTGGTGGCCGAGGCCGATGCCAGCTGGAGTGCCACTCCCGGCATTGCCAGTGCCGTGCTGACGGCGGACTGCCTGCCCGTATTGTTTTGTGATCGTGCCGGCACACGCGTGGCGGCGGCACATGCCGGCTGGCGTGGCTTGGCTTCGGGAGTGCTGGAGAAAACCCTGGATGCGTTGGCCGTTCCGCCTGGCGAGGTGCTGGTCTGGCTTGGACCCGCTATCGGTGCGGATGCCTTCGAGGTGGGCGCGGAGGTTCGGGCAGCCTTTGTCGACGAGCATGCGCAAGCAGGCGTGGCATTTCGTCCAGGTGTCCTGTCGGGCAAGTACTTGGCGGACATCTACCAATTGGCGCGCATCCGCCTGGCTGCCTGTGGCGTCGATGCCGTATACGGTGGTGGCCTGTGCACGGTCAGTGATCTGCGCTTCTATTCCTATCGCCGTGCGTCACGCACCGGGCGCTTTGCTTCGCTGATCTGGCTGGCCGACTGATCCATATCAAGCGCTCTGCGCTTGAATCACGGAAAACTGTCCTCATCTACTCTTCATCTCGGCGGGCTTTTCGTTTCTGGGGCGCTCATTGCTCCGGTCCGCCTCATATAGGAAGGACCAACCATGCGTATCGATCGTTTGACCAGCAAGTTGCAGCTTGCTCTTTCCGACGCCCAGTCAGTGGCCGTCGGCCTCGACCATCCGGCCATCGAGCCCCAGCACCTGATGCAGGCCTTGCTTGATCAACAGGGCGGCTCGATCAAGCCTCTGCTGATGCAGGTCGGTTTCGACGTCAATAACCTGCGCCAGGCGCTGACCAAGGAACTCGACCAACTGCCGAAAATCCAGAACCCGACCGGCGACGTGAACCTGTCGCAGGATCTGGCGCGCTTGCTCAATCAGGCCGACCGCCTGTCGCAACAGAAGGGCGATCAGTTCATTTCCAGTGAGCTGGTTCTGCTCGCGGCGATGGACGAGAACACCAAACTCGGAAAACTGCTGTTGGCCCAGGGCGTATCGAAGAAGGCGCTGGAAAACGCCATCGTCAACCTGCGTGGTGGCCAGGCGGTAAATGACCCGAACGTCGAGGAGTCGCGTCAGGCGCTGGACAAGTACACCGTCGACCTCACCGCTCGGGCCGAAGAGGGCAAGCTCGACCCGGTGATCGGCCGTGACGACGAGATCCGCCGCACTATCCAGGTGCTGCAGCGTCGCACCAAGAACAACCCGGTACTGATTGGCGAACCCGGTGTGGGCAAGACCGCCATCGCCGAGGGCCTGGCGCAGCGCATCGTCAACGGCGAAGTGCCGGATGGCCTCAAGGACAAGCGTCTGCTGTCGCTGGACATGGGCGCGCTGATCGCTGGGGCCAAGTTCCGTGGCGAGTTCGAGGAGCGTCTCAAAGCGCTGCTCAATGAGCTGTCCAAGCAGGAGGGCCGGATCATCCTGTTCATCGACGAGCTGCACACCATGGTCGGTGCCGGCAAGGCCGAGGGCGCGATGGATGCCGGCAACATGCTCAAGCCGGCCCTGGCCCGTGGCGAGTTGCATTGTGTGGGCGCGACCACCCTGGACGAGTATCGCCAGTACGTCGAGAAGGATGCCGCATTGGAGCGCCGCTTCCAGAAAGTGCTGGTCGACGAGCCGAGCGAAGAGGACACCATCGCCATCCTGCGTGGCCTGAAGGAGCGCTACGAGGTGCATCACCGGGTCACCATCACCGATGGCGCAATCATCGCGGCGGCCAAGTTGTCGCACCGTTACATCGCTGATCGGCAGTTGCCTGACAAGGCCATCGACCTGATCGACGAGGCAGCCAGCCGTATTCGTATGGAGATCGACTCCAAGCCCGAGGCGCTCGATCGCCTGGAGCGGCGCTTGATCCAGCTCAAGGTCGAGGTGCAGGCGCTGAAGAAGGAGGACGACGAGGCCGCGCTCAAGCGCCTGGAGAAACTCCAGGAAGACATCGCGCGCCTGGAACTGGAGTACGCCGACCTGGAAGAGGTGTGGCTATCGGAGAAGGCCGAGGTACAGGGTTCGGCGCAGATCCAGCAAAAAATCGAGCAGGCCAAGCTAGAGCTGGAAGCGGCCCGGCGCAAGGGTGACCTCAACCGCATGGCGGAGCTGCAGTACGGGATCATTCCTGATCTGGAACGTAGCCAGCAGATGGCCGAGCAGCATGGCAAGCCGGAAAACCAGTTGCTGCGCAGCAAGGTCACCGAGGAAGAGATTGCCGAAGTGGTGTCCAAGTGGACGGGCATTCCGGTGAGCAAGATGCTCGAAGGCGAGCGGGACAAATTGCTGAAGATGGAAGGGCTGCTGCACCAGCGCGTGATTGGCCAGGATGAGGCCGTGGTCGCGGTGGCCAACGCCGTGCGTCGTTCGCGTGCGGGGCTGTCTGATCCGAACCGGCCGAGTGGCTCGTTCCTGTTCCTCGGCCCGACCGGCGTGGGCAAGACCGAGCTGTGCAAGGCGCTGGCCGAATTCCTCTTCGATACCGAGGAGGCGATGGTGCGCATCGACATGTCCGAGTTCATGGAGAAGCACTCGGTGGCACGCCTGATCGGTGCGCCTCCGGGCTATGTCGGCTATGAAGAGGGCGGTTACCTGACCGAGGCCGTGCGCCGTAAACCCTACGCCGTGCTGCTGCTCGACGAGGTGGAGAAGGCGCATCCCGACGTGTTCAATATCCTCCTGCAGGTGCTGGAGGATGGCCGCCTGACCGACAGCCACGGGCGTACCGTGGACTTCCGCAACACGGTGATCGTGATGACGTCCAACCTGGGCTCGGCGCAGATTCAGGAACTGGTGGGCGACCGCGAAGCGCAACGTGCGGCGGTGATGGATGCGGTCGGCAGTCATTTCCGTCCGGAATTCGTCAACCGTATCGACGAAGTGGTGGTGTTCGAGCCGCTGGGTCGCGAGCAGATCGCCGGCATCGCGGAAATCCAGCTGCAGCGTCTGCGCCAGCGTCTGGCAGAGCGTGACTTGAGTCTGGAGCTGACCACCGAGGCGCTGGACAAGCTGGTGGCGGTTGGCTATGACCCGGTGTATGGCGCGCGACCGCTCAAACGTGCCATTCAGCGCTGGATCGAGAACCCGCTGGCGCAGCAGATACTGGCCGGGACATTCGCGCCGGGTGCGCAGATCAAGGCGCGTGTGGAGGGCGAGGAAGTCGTCTTCGAGTAATGGTTGCTCGCCATAAAAAAGCCCCGCTTTTGCGGGGCTTTTTTATGGCTGATGGGCCTCGGAAGAGGGCATCAACTGCGGTCAAGTGAACGGTGTGGGCGCTTCAGTGGGCGGGGCGCATGAAGTGAAGTACGGTATCAAGGGCGGCGGCCTGATCGTCCGCCAGGTCAATGATGTGCAAGCCACTCCAGCCATGCTGACCATTGGCGCCAGGGCGGCTCCACAGGCAGTCGGCGCCCAGTCGAATTTCACCAATGGAGTCGACCGGCTCGTCAAGCACCAAGCGGCACTCCCAGACCGAGTCCACTTCGAGTGGTGCATCACTGAACAGCATGAGGCCTTCGGCGGATAGGTCGACAATGCGGCCCAGGCGTCTGCCCGAGTGCAGGTCGTACAGCTCCATGTTCAGCTCGGGGGTGTGGCGACTGTTCTGGCGACGATCGTCCATTCAGGCTCCTTGGCCGACTTCGGTGGCGCGTCCGGTAAAACGTTGCAGGACGCGATAGATGGCATTCAGTGCGCGGTCCACCAGGGGCGACTCACGCTCGAGGGTAACGATGCGGGCCAGCCCCTGTTCCATTTCACTGGCCAATTGCTTGATCGGTTTGAGCGTCGCACGCTGGCCGCTATGGTCGACAAACATATAGTTGTGGGTGGTCGGGCTGAACCAGGACAGCTTCAGTTGCTGTACCTCGTCGCCCTGGACGAACTCGAACCAGGTGCCGAACTCGACTTGCTGCAGTTCTTTGATCAGTGCCTGGCTTCGTGCCGATAAACGCCCGTCAGTCTTGATAGGGGCTGCCAGTGCGGCATCTTCGCCGAGCATGGCGCCCAGCGGGCTTTCCAGCAGCTTGGTACGGATCTGTTCGGCAATCTGTGGCTGTTTGGCTTGCACGGCATGTTGGCAGGCCACGATATCCTGAAGCAGACGACGTATACCGTCCTCGTGGTATCCGCCGAGCAGCTCCAGGCCCTTGCGCAATTCGTCTAGCAGACTCACGCGAATCGACTGCAGGCGCGCGCGACCTTCGTTATCCAGCAGGGTGCCGCTCCAGGCAAGCTGCTCCGCTACCGCGCCAGCTTTTTGCCACTCATTGCTGCGTTCGCCATGGCGCAGCAGCACGAAGACCAGCACATCGCTCCAGGTGAGTTCGAGGAAGTTGCGGATGATGCCAGGCAGCTCGCGGTTCGCCAGGGCCTGATTGATGACATCGACGGCCTGTTGGCGTGCGCCGAGCAGCTTGTCGCGGCCTTTGGCCGCTTCCACCGCACGGCGTTCGCGCAGCTCGACCTTGTGCTTGAGGGTGGCGACATACTCATTGAACTCTTCGAGCAGGGTGTCGAATAGCTGCAGTTCGCCGGTGAAACCATGAATGACCCGTTCGACCACCCAGTGCATCTTTGCCAGCAGGCCGCGCTCATCGCCCTCGCTGCCATAGAGCACACCGGCCTGGGCCATGGCGTTGAGCAGGCGGCGGGCTGGATGGTGGTGCTGGGTGAACAGTTCCTTGTCTTGCAGGGCTACGCGCAGGTAAGGCGTGTGCAGGTGGGAGAGTGCGGTCTTGCAGGTGTCCGGCAGGTTTTCGTCATCGAGGATGAAGTCGAACAACATGCCGACCAGGTCGATCACGTCAGCTTCCTGGTTGGACAGCTTCTGCTGGCCCGGTTTGGGGCTGTGGGTATCCAGTTGCTGTTGCAGGTCCGCCTTGAATACGTCAACGGATTGCGGGCGTTGCATCAGTTGGCTGAGGTCATGAGCCGATTGTTGTTGCAGGCGGTTCAAGGCATCAAGCAGTTCGCTAGCGCTGTAGGTACTCTTTGCCCCGCTTGGCGAGAAGCTGGCCATGCTGCGTGTGCCGCCAAGCAGTGGTGCGTCGGCGTTACGTTCGCGACGCTCACGGAGCAGGGTCGCCAGGCCGCTGAGCAGTTGCGCTGGGTCCAGGGGTGGCTGGCCGTTGAGGTCGACTAGGTTGCTGGCATTGTCGGCAAGGTTGGCCAGGTTATCGCTACCTGCCAACGTGGTTGGCGACAGGCGAGCCCCCGAATTGTCCGTCTGGTCGCCCTTGGGCAGTGCATTTGTGCTGGGGCGAGCTGGGTTGGGATTGCGCAGAGCACTGAATTTCAGATTGGGCAGGATGCCTGCATCGATCAGTCGCTTGTTCAGCGCGTCGTACAGCGATTCCAGATTTTGCATTACATGCTGATCGAAGAGCGTATAGAGCACGATCTTGATTTGCAGCGGGAAGGGGTGAGGAGCCAGCGCTTCGCGAAACGCCTGGGCAATGGCGACCGGGCCGAATGGGTTGGTGCCTTCACTCAGTTTCTGGCCGTTGTTGAGCAGGGCCAGGCGTTGTTCGAGGGCGAAGAGTGGTTGAGCGCTGCGGGCCTTTACCCGGCTGACCATGTTGGTCACCTGCAGGCTTTCTTCATAATCTTCGTTCTGCACCAGCGATAGTTGCTCGGCATCCAGGGCCGTGGGTGCTTCGATGGGCTTGAGCTTTCCATCGAGGAAGTCAGAGAAATGCTGGGCGATGCGCTGGTGGTAGCTGCGCTCGATGAGAGGGCGCTGCTTGCGGATTTCGCGCATGTTGTCGAAGAACAATGTTTGTACGCCATTGTTTTCGGCTTTTTCCGCGCACTCGAAGAGTGTGTCGTCGACCTGGCCGAACAGGCCCGTCAGGTGCTCTGCAAGCCGGTTCATCACCAGCTTTCTGCAGTCCTGCACCAGCTCACCGAAGCGGGGCTGTATACCGCGGCTGGCAAGGCTCGCAGGCCTGTGCCGATTATCTGGCGTGTCGGAGGCGCTCATTGACGATCCTGTGCAGGGCTCCTATGCCCACGCATCCTTATGTGATGAACAACATGATATAGACATATAGTCGCTTGAGGTAAGACGGCAAGGCTTTGTTAAGAAAGTGATTTTGAGGGTTGACAGGGGCGCGCGGAACCGTAAAATGGCGCGCCTCTGATACGGGAAACGGCGAAAGCCACAAGCCAGTAGAAGAGCTGGAAAGTGATAAGTTCCGCGATAGCTCAGTCGGTAGAGCAAATGACTGTTAATCATTGGGTCCCTGGTTCGAGTCCAGGTCGCGGAGCCAACTTTCTTATCGGGGTATAGCGCAGTCCGGTAGCGCGCTTGCTTTGGGAGCAAGATGTCGGGAGTTCGAATCCCCCTACCCCGACCATTTTTGGGTCGTTAGCTCAGTTGGTAGAGCAGTTGGCTTTTAACCAATTGGTCGTAGGTTCGAATCCTACACGACCCACCATGTATCCCGGTTTAACCGGGAAACAAAGAACCCGCCAAGTGCGGGTTTTTTGTTGTCTCGATTTTGTCGTTGAGTTGTGCCGCGCATGACAGGCATGCGCGGCGCTTTGGGTCAGTGCAGCTTGAGGCGCGGCTCCGTGCTGCGGCCGATGCGGTCGCTGAGCATCAGTAGCAGGGTGCGGAAAGTGCCGTACAGGGCCATCTGGTGCATGCGGTACAGCGAGATATAGAACATCCGCGCCAGCCAGCCCTCGAGTTTGACGCTGCCCATCAGGTTGCCCATTAGGTTGCCGACCGCCGAGAAGCGTGACAGCGAAATCAGCGAGCCATAGTCCTTGTAGTGGAAGGTTGGCAGTGGTTTGCCCAGCAGGCGATGGGTGAGCGATTTGACCAGCAGTGAAGCCTGCTGGTGGGCTGCCTGGGCGCGCGGTGGGATGGTCTTGTCACTGCCGTCACCCACTGGGCAGGCGGCGCAGTCACCGAAGGCGAAGATGTTGTCATCCAGTGTGGTCTGCAAGGTCTGGCGTACCAGTAGCTGGTTGATACGGTTGCTTTCCAGTCCGTCCAGCTCCTTGAGCAGAGCGGGTGCGCGAATGCCGGCTGCCCAGACCTTGAGGCTTGCTGTCACCTCAAGGCCATTGGCGGTAAGCAGGGCGTGCTCGGTTACTTCGCTAACGGCTGTGCCGACCAGGACGGTAACGCCGAGTTTTTCCAGGGTCTGGTGTACCGGCTGGCTGATGCGCTCCGGCAGGGCGGGAAGCACTCGTGGTCCGGCCTCGATCAGTGTGATGCGCATGTTCTGCGGCTGAATATTGTTCAGGCCGTAGGCGGCCAGTTCGTGGGCGGCGTGGTGCAACTCAGCAGCCAGTTCTACACCGGTTGCGCCAGCGCCGACGATCGCCACGCTGATCTGCCCGTCGTCGGTCTTGCCGGCATGCGCGCGCAGATAGTGGTTGAGCAGTTGCCGGTGGAAGCGCTCGGCCTGTTCGCGGGTATCGAGGAAGATGCAGTTTTGCGCTGCGCCCTGTGTGCCGAAATCGTTGGTGGTGCTGCCAATGGCGATGACCAGGCTGTCATACGTCAGTTCGCGCTCGGGGAGCAGCTCCACACCTTCTTCGTCCAATGTGGCAGCCAGGCGAATGCGCCGTTGCGCGCGATCAAGTCCACTCATGCGCCCCAGCTGGAATTCGAAATGGTTCCACTTGGCCTGGGCGACGTAGTTCAGCTCGTCTTCCGATGAGTTCAGCGAGCCGGAGGCGACCTCATGCAGCAGGGGCTTCCAGATGTGGGTCAGGTTGGCGTCGACCAGGGTGATGTTGGCTCGGCCACGTTTGCCCAGGATTCTACCCAGGCGGGTAGCAAGCTCCAGGCCGCCGGCGCCGCCGCCGACGATCACGATACGATGGGTCATGGGGGTGTCTCATAAGGCTAGGAAATCCTGGGCGCCAACAGGGCGAGCGCTAAGCGGCTCATAGCACCAGTCTGGCAAGGAGGCGGCTCAGTATGCCGAGCGCAACGACCGAGAGGAGGATCACCAGCAGCAGGCGCCAGACGCGGAAGGGCTGACGTTCGACTTGATGCTGAGGTGTGCTCAGGTATTGGTCGACGCGTTGCTGGTCTTCGGGGTTCAAGCGGCTGGTCATGGCGGTGCCTCGCAAGAATATGCAGTCATTCTAGCCCGTAGGCCGGATAACGCGAAGTGCGCATGCCAAGCTGCTGGATTCATCCGTGGGCACCAGCGAGGTGTCCCTGCCCGTTCCCTCGATATATGAGTGCCTGTGGGAGCGGACCATGCCCGCGATGACGCGTCTACAGGCCGACACCCACATCGAGCAGGATGCTGCGGCCCAGGTTGTGGCGTAGGAAGCTGGGAGCATCAGCATGGGCAAACAGCACGCGCGCATAGGTCGGCCCGACCAGTGCTAGCGAACGCCAGCCTTGACGGAGGTATTCACTAGGTGGAGGGAAGTGTGTGTTGAAGTCAGGGATTTCACGCTTGAAGTTGATGTAGGCCAGCAGATCCAGCTCGCCTGGGTCGATGCCGCGCTCCTGGTAGTTGTGTGCCTTCTTGCGTAGCGTAGGTGCCAGCCGAGCCTGCAGTTCGGCGGTGGAGATATGCCGTTGGCGTGGCTCGCGCCGTAATAGTTGGCTGAGGCTCAGGGCGCTGCGGCGGCGTTCCAGCTCGGCGCGCCATTCGTCATTCAGGCGCCGTCCCTGGTCCAGTACGAAAAATACTTCGAAGTTGGCGTCGCGAAATTGCACGTCAGGCGGTTCCTGCGCGGTGCTGAACTCTTCTTCTCGGTAAGGTACGTTGAGGCTGGATAGCAGGCGCTGGCAGACCCAGCGCTCACGCTCCCACTTGCGCGCATTGGAAAGGAAGGCGTTGGCCTGCTCGGCCTGCCGAGTCAGCAGGCGTAGGTAGTCGGAGTCATCCATGGGGTCAGCATAACGGCAAAGTTCGGCGCCACTGAAGACGATTATTGGCCGGTGTACACTGCGCCTCCCGTTCAGGATACGTGTAATGCCAATTCGCTCAGTCGTTCCCGCCGATCATCCGGCGTTGTTTGCCTTGTGGCAGCGGACACCGGGGATTCAGCTTCGAGCCGAGGATGAGTGTGGGCCTTTTGCCGCTTATCTGGCGCGCAACCCGGGTCTTAGCCTGCTGCACGAGCAGGATGGGCGGGTGGTCGGTTGCGTGCTTGTAGGGCACGACGGTCGTCGAGGTTATCTGCATCACCTGGTCGTGGACGAGCCATGGCGCGGACAGGGATATGCTCGTGTCTTGCTCGATGAGGCGCTGTCGCGATTGGCCGGGTTGGGTATAGCGAAGAGCCATGTTTTCGTACTGGACGATGCCGCCCAGGCGCTGGCCTTTTGGCAACACCAGTGCGGGTGGCTGGTGCGGACGGATATCCAGGTATTTTCCACGGAGAGTCATCAATGAAGGCGTTATTGGTCACAGTGTTGTGCATGATCGCTGGTCTGGCGCAGGCCGTGCAGGTGGGCGATAGGCTCGCGCCCTGGACGCTGCTGGACCAGTTCGATCAGCCCTATAGCCTTGATGATGATGCGCGCGTACTGCTGGTGGCGCGCAACATGGTCGGCGCCAAGTTGGTGGATGGCGCGTTGCAGGGCAAGCCCGCCGGCTATCTGGATGCACGTCATGCCATCTTCCTCGCGGATATCAGCCGCATGCCGAAACCCATTGCCAGCCTGTTCGCGGTTCCCGCCATGCGTAAATACGACTACCGGGTTCTGCTGGATCGTCAGGCCAGGGTTGCCGTTCGCTACCCTGTTGAGGCAGATACCGTGCTCTGGCTTGATGTGCGCAATGGACAGATTGAGGCGCTGCGTAGCTTCACCGACGTGAACGCCCTGGCTGGCGCGTTGGAGCAGGCCGGGGAATGATCGCCGCCGAGCTGTTGTCCTCGTTCAGTCTCTGGCTGGGTTGGCTGATCTATGTGCCGGCACTGTTCTGGGCGGTCTGGCGCACGCCCTGGGTAGAGCTGTTCAGTGATCAGCGTCGACAGCATCTGCTATTCGGTACCGTACTTGCGCTGTTCCTGCTCTGGCTGGTGCGGCGGGATTTTGCTTCGGGCCTGTCCTTCCATTTCATTGGCATGACGGCTGTCACGTTGCTGCTGGATTGGCCGCTGGCCGTGCTTGGCGGGTTCGCTGCCCAGTTGGCGTTGTTGCTCGTTGGCCGGCAGGAGCTGGCCGCGCTGGGCGTCAATGGCATTCTGCTCGTCTTGATTCCGGTGGCGGTCACCGAGTTCTTCGCTGTGCAGGTGGAGCGTCGGCAGCCGCGCAACCTGTTCGTCTACATTTTTTGCTGCGGCTTCTTTCCGGCAGCACTGGCTGCGTTGTTGTGCTTGTTGGCCGGGCTTGGGGTGCTGTGGCTCGATGGCCTGTATGTAATGCCGCCCTGGCTCGAGGACTTCATCGGCTACCTGTGGCTGGTGATGTTTCCTGAGGCATTCATCAACGGCATGGTGGTTACGGGGCTGGTGGTGTTCTACCCGGATTGGCTGGAAACCTTCAATCGTACCCGCTACCTGGCTGCCCCCTGGAAGGACGACAACAAGCCGCGTTGATGGTGAGAGCTTCAGCGTTTCTATCGGTGGGCTCTGCTTGATACAGATCAACGGCTTTGTCCGCTATAACGTCACCCTGATGAAAAGTGCGGAGGTGACGAGATGGGTGTGCATGACTGGGCCAGGCAGGAGATCGAACAAAGCGTTGCGCGGGCCCGAGAGCAGGGCTTCGACACGGTAATGAGCTTGCGTGCGCTACTCAGCGCCATCGTGGCGAGTAATGGATCTGTGCGAGAGGTTGGTGATCTGGCGGCTGAGCTGCAGTATCTCGCCGAGAACCTGGATGACCGAGATTACAGCTTCATGAGGCCGTAGGCTGCGTTACTCACCAGTTGTCGGCGCACTGTGATCGTGCGCTGCACTGGCAGTAATAGGCGAACTCAATGCTCGCGTGGAGGCAACTCGCCAGAGAACAGTTCATCCTCGAGTGGATCACCTGGAATGGCATGGGCCTCGGCGGCCCAGGCGCCGAGGTCGATCAGCTTGCAGCGCTCGCTGCAAAAAGGGCGGCTTGGGCTTTTCGGGCCCCATTCGACGGGAGCGCCGCAGGTTGGGCAGTCCACGGTGGTACTCATGATTGTCCTCCGCTCAGGGTCAGGTAGAAGCGATGAAGCCGCTCGACTTCACTGCGTAGCCAGGCTGCATCGCGGTCATTCAGCAGCACATCGTCAGCATGGCGCAAGCGTTCCTCGCGGCTGGCCTGCACCTTCAGGATGGCTCGGACCTGCTCTTCCGGGCTCTGGTCGCGTTGCATGGTGCGTTGTACCTGCAGGTGTTCTGGGGCATCCACCACTAGAACGCGCTGAGTCATCTGCTTCTGTCCCGACTCGATCAGCAGCGGCGACACCAAGATGGCATAGGGTGATGTCGCCTTAGCCAGGTAATCGCGAATCTCGTTGCCGATCAGCGGATGCAGCAGGCTTTCCAGCCAATGTCGCTGTTCGGCATCTTCGAAGATCAATTGTCGTAGCGCCGCTCGGTTCAGATGGCCGTCGGCTTGCAGCACCTGAGGTCCGAAATGCTCGACGATGCGCTCCAAGGCAGGCCGCCCCGGCTCGACGACCCAGCGCGCGGCGTGGTCCGCATCGACAAGGTGTACGCCCAAGTCGATAAAATGCTGTGCTGCTGCGCTTTTGCCGCTGCCAATACCGCCGGTCAGCCCAAGAATCCAGGGGTTGCTCATTTGAATCCGGCAAATTGCAGATAAGTTGCCGTTATTTGATCACCCCAGAGCAGCGCAATCCAGCCGGCAATGGCCAGATACGGACCGAAGGGGATCGGGGTGCTGATTTCCTTGTTGCGCAGCCGCAGCATTATGACGCCCAGCACTGCGCCCACCAGGGAGGATAACAAAATGGTCAGCGGCAAAATCTGCCAGCCACCCCAGGCGCCAAGCATGGCCAATAGCTTGAAGTCGCCATAACCCATGCCTTCCTTGCCAGTCAGTAATTTGAACAGCCAGTACACCGACCACAGGCTCAGATAGCCCGCCACGGCTCCCCACAGGGCATCTTCCAAGTTGGCGAACAGGCCGAAGGCGTTAACGATCAGCCCCAGCCATAAGAGGGGTAGTACCAGATCGTCGGGCAGCAACTGATGGTCGACATCAATCAGACTCATCGCCAGCAGGCCCCAGCTCAGTACAAGGATCGCTGCTGCCTGCCAGCCGAAGCCGAAGTGCCAGGCCACATAGGCAGACAGCAGGCCGCAAGCCAGCTCGACCAGCGGGTAGCGGTTGCTGATGCGAGTTTTACAGCTTGAGCATTTTCCACGCAGGAACAGGTAGCTGATGACCGGAATGTTTTCCCAGGCCTTGATCTGATGCGAACAGTTCGGGCAGGTGGAGTGGGGGAAGATAAGGTTGAACTGCTCAGTTCTGGGTTTGGCAGGTAATTCGAGAATTTCCCGAGCCTGAGCGCGCCAGTCTAACTGCATCATCTTTGGTAGGCGGTAGATCACTACATTGAGAAAGCTGCCTATTAATAGGCCCAGAATCAATACGCATAAAACAAAGGCCGGTAAGTTGCCGGCCATAAAGTCGATCACTTGCATGATTAAACAACAGAGCCCATTTGGAAAATTGGCAAATACATGGCGATGACAAGGCCGCCGACCAGTACGCCAAGCACCGACATGATCAACGGCTCCATCAGACTGGTGAGTCCATCGACCATGTTATCAACCTCTTCCTCATAGAAAGTAGCCACCTTGTCTAGCATGCTGTCTAGCGCTCCTGACTCTTCCCCTATTGCGGTCATTTGCAGTGCCATGCTGGGAAATACATTGGTAGTACGCATGGAGAAGTTCAGTTGCATTCCTGTGGAAACATCCTGCTTTACCTTATTTACTGCATTCCTGAACACTACATTGCCTGTCGCCCCGGCTACTGAATCTAATGCGTCAACTAAAGGAACGCCTGCAGCGAAGGTTGTGGCTAGTGTGCGAGCGAAGCGAGCAACTGAGGACTTATAGATAATGTCCCCTACGATTGGGAGTTTTAGTGTTCCACGGTCGACGCTGTTGCGGAATCGCTCAGATTTTTTATGTGCTGTATTCAGGGTGAATATAGAAGCACCCATGCCAAGAATAATCAGGAACCACCATTGTTGAAGAAACTCAGAAAGACCTATCACCATAAGGGTAAATGCTGGTAGTTCGGCGCCGAACCCTGAAAAAACCTGCTCAAACTGCGGTACAACCTTAATTAGTAGGATGGCTGAGACAATCAGTGCTACCAAGATGACTGCAATGGGATAATTCATTGCTTTCTTGATCTTAGCTTTGAGGGCTTCGGTTTTCTCTTTATAGGTAGCTACACGGTCTAGTAACGTTTCCAGGGCACCAGCTTGTTCACCTGCGTCCACCAAGTTGCAATACAGATCGTCAAAGTATTGAGGTTTCTTACGTAAGGAAGCTGCGAAGCTGTTACCAGCCGCAACCTCTTGTTTTATGTCGTCAACCAGCTTGCGCATGCTGGGGTTTTCGAAGCCTTCTCCAATGATTTCGAAAGCGGTCAGTAAGGGAACCCCAGCTTTTATCATGGTTGCCATCTGTCGTGTGAACAGAGCAATATCCATGGGCTTGATCTTTTTCCCTGTACTGAACAGGGACATGGACTTCTTACGGACCTTGGTTGGATTGATCCCTTGCTTGCGCAGTTGCGCCTTGACCAGGGCAGGATTTTGCCCGCCGAGCTCCCCTTTGACTTTGGCGCCTTTTCTGTCTGTGCCTTCCCAGCTAAAAATACTGGTTTTTAAAGCTTTTTCCGCCATGGGTTAGTCCTTGGTCACGCGGTTGATTTCCTCGAGGCTGGTAATGCCCTGCATTGCTTTGAGCAGGCCTGAGCGACGCAGATCATTAAAGCCGTCCTTACGTGCCTGGGTGGAAATATCGATAGAGTTCCCTTCCTCCATAATAAGGCGCTGGAGAGCGGGCGTGATTTTAACTACTTCATAAATCCCGACACGCCCCTTATAACCTCCCTTGCAATTATCACAGCCTACCGGCCCGTATATCTTGAAACTGCCGATTTCGCTTTCGCTAAAGCCTTCCTTCAGCAGTACGTCATGGGGTACGTCCACTGTTTTCTTGCATCCCGGACAGAGCTTGCGCGCCAAGCGCTGTGCAATGATCAGGTTAACCGAAGTAGCGATGTTGAACGCGGGTACACCCATGTTGCGTAGCCTGGTCAGGGTCTCTGCTGCACTATTGGTATGCAAGGTAGACATAACCATGTGACCAGTTTGCGCGGCCTTGATGGCAATTTCGGCGGTTTCCAGGTCGCGGATCTCGCCGACCATGATAATGTCAGGGTCCTGCCGCAAAAAAGCGCGTAATGCCTGAGAAAAGTCCATACCCTGCTTGGGGTTGACATTAACCTGGTTGATGCCTTCTAAATTTATCTCTACAGGATCTTCGGCTGTAGAGATATTCACATCCACAGTGTTGAGGATGTTTAGGCCTGTATACAGAGACACTGTTTTGCCCGAACCTGTGGGGCCGGTGACCAGAATCATGCCCTGAGGTTGCTTCAGGGCATTCATGTACAGTTCTTTCTGGAAGTCCTCGTAACCCAGGGCATCAATACCCATCTGTGCGCTGGTGGGGTCCAGAATCCGCATCACTATCTTCTCACCCCACAGGGTAGGCAGGGTGTTGACGCGAAAATCAATGGACTTGGTCTTGGAGATTTTCATCTTGATACGCCCGTCCTGTGGCCTGCGTCGCTCGGAAATATCCAAGCTGGCCATGACCTTTAGGCGTGCTGAAATGCGGGGCGCCAATTGAATCGGGGGGCGTGCAACCTCATGCAGAATTCCGTCAGTACGGAAGCGCACTCGATAAGCTTTCTCGTAGGGCTCAAAGTGTAGATCGGACGAGCCACCCTTTATGGCATCCAGTAGCATTTTATTGACAAAGCGCACCACGGGAGCGTCATCAGCGTCGTTATTGGGCCCGTTATCCTGCTTGTTCTCATCGACACTTTCTACGTCCACTCCATCTAAGTCGACATCGCCTAGGTCTTCCAGGCCACTATTGGCACTGTCAAAGAATTTCTCGATGGCATCGCCCAGCTTGTCGTCTTCCACCAGCAGAGCTTCGGTGGTCAGGCCGGTGCTAAATTGAATGTCAGTAACTGCTTGGTGGTTGCTGGGGTCGGATATACCGATAAACAGCTTGTTGCCCCTGCGCCATAGCGGCAGCACGCGGTGTTGGCGAATCAGCTTCTCACTGACCAGGTCACGGGGTTGAGCTTCTTTGTCGACACTGGAAAGGTCGAGCAGTGCGATGCCGAACTGTTCGGCCGTTAGGCTGGCAAGGTCACGACTTTTCACTAATTTGTTCTGCACCAAATAAGTGACCAGCGACAGTTTGTTACGCTGAGCCTGTTGGTGGGCTTGCTGGGCGGTATTTTCGTCGAGCAGGTTGGCCAGCACCAGTTGCTTGGCCAGGCCAGTCAGGGCAATGTCATTCATGCGCGTGAGGGGTCCTGAAGTAGACCTGCGTTATAGCCTAGATGGACAGTCCTGCCAAACGTCGAGGCTGGGGGTGACGTAAAATGTCACAAGGTGCGAATTAAGGTGATCTTACCGCATGTGTGTTGGCAGCAAAGTCTGGCATGTAAGCGGTATTGAGGCTTGGCACACATTCTGCTAGCCAATTGATTAGGCTCTCTGCCTGCACACTTTCTTAGGAGTCTTACATGAAAGCTCAAATGCAAAAGGGTTTTACCCTGATTGAACTGATGATTGTAGTTGCTATCATCGGTATTCTGGCTGCTATCGCACTGCCTGCTTATCAGGATTACACCGTTCGCTCCAACGCTGCTGCTGCCTTGGCCGAAATCACCCCCGGCAAAATTGGTTTTGAGCAGGCTGTGAATGAAGGTAAAACACCAACAACTACTGCGACTGATCCAGGCTATATTGGCATCGGTGCTGCTACTTCTTATTGCAACGTGACCGTGACCGCTACCGCTATTCAATGTGCCACGATAGGTGGTAATGCTACGAATTTTAACACGAAGAGAATCGACTTGAACCGCGATGCGGCAACCGGTACGTGGACATGTGCTTCCACGCTTGACGCAAAATATAAGCCTGGTAAGTGCTCCTGATTTAATTCGGTAGAGAAAGAGCGGCTTAGACCGCTCTTTTTTTATTAGCGCTCGTTTTAGGTGGTGTGATTTCTCTCTGGTGGCGCAAGGTTAGTCATTAATATTCTGTAGTAACCGTTTTTCTGCTTAACTAAAATTGTTCTACTGTCTGATGTCTTCGAGTTAGTCGCTGATGAGGTTTTTATCAGTTTTGGTGTGGTTGCTGGCTATTGAGGTGGGCTTTTTTTGAGGGCTCAACAATAAGCTGAGGGTGTCCCCTAGTGTATATAGGGGTATGCTGATTTAGGCGGTCAATGTAAGTCGGAAAATTTCTTTGAACTATGTTAACGATACATTGAGCGGCGCAAAATGATCCTGATCAAAAATAAGGAAGTTCTGGCCGCGACTTTTTTTTTTCTTGTTTTCTCTAGTACTAGCCTTAGTTATTGGTTGCTTGATTATAGTTGGCTTGAGCAGCAAAGAATCACCCAGTTACTGCTAATAACTTTTGCTGCAATTGCTCTCCTGTTTGGCTATGTCCGTCAATCCGAAAACATTGGCTTGCCAGGGGGCTCGCTGCTGGTGGCGCTTCTTCTGGGGCTGATTTCTGCTCTCTTTTCTCAGTATCCAGAGTGGGCGTTAAAAGAATGGGCTAAGTACACTGCAAGTATTGCATTGATTGTATATCTTGGCCATGTTTTACGCCAAACTGCTGCTCAGCAGGTAGTGCTTTTTATTTTACTATTCACTTCTGCCGTCTTGGCTCTGCAGTTTTTGGCTTTTTATCTAGCCTCTTTTTTTGCCGGTACTCGTCATGTCAGTCCTTATTTGATGTATCCCGGATTCGATAATCCTCGATTTTATGGCCAGTTCCAAGTAATTATGATTCCCATTTTGCACGGTCTTTCATTTCAAAAAGGCTGGAGCAAAAAGTTATTTAGTCACCAAATTATTTATCTAGTGCTTTTGCTTCAGTGGAGTATTGTCTGGGCGCTGGGGGGGCGTGGGGTTGTCGTGGGGTTGGGTATGGCTTGTCTTGCCATGTTATTAATGACGGGGGCACGATATAAGGCATTGCTGTTGCAGTTTTTGGCATTTTCCATAGCAGGGGTGGTGCTTTACTTCTTATTGTTCTTTTGCATTCCGGGGTGGGCTGGTCTGGCTAGGGATATACCCTTCGATTTGAGGTTTGATCTTTCTAAGCGAGATATATTGTGGTTGGGCGCTTGGGAAATGATCCGTGCGGATCCTTTCTTTGGTGTTGGACCTTTGCATTACGCTTCTGTGTGGAATCACATTGCTGCTCACCCGCATCAGGTAGTTTTACAATTCCTTGCTGAATGGGGAGGGGCTGCAACATTACTGTTCTTATTCAGTGTGGTGGTGGGCATGCTTCGCGGGTTGCAGGTGATCCGTAAAGATATGTGTGGAATGGATGCGGCGCTATGGATGGTGTTGCTGGCTTCATTGGCACTGGCCCAGGTCGATGGAGTATTCGCCATGCCCTACACTGAAGGCTGGCTGGCTGTTATAGCTGGCTTGGCCTTGGCGCGTTGGGGGGGGCTTATGGGAAGGGGCGGCATGGCGCGCTCGTTACGGCGTGGCATATTTTGCATGCTATTACTGCTGGCAATACCGATCATTGCAAGGGTTTTGCTTGTGGATGTCCCGGTGCTGCATGCGAGCGCTATGAGTTTCTATGAGCGGTACAGTATTGGTAGTCCGCCCAGATTCTGGGATCAGGGCTGGATCCCCATGTGAGGTCTGCATGATCAATCCGCGTATCAAGGCGTTTGTTATCCACCTGCTGCTTTCGGCGTGCTTGGGTCTGGCAGTTGTTTATCTAGTGTTCTTTGTTTGGTACCCCGCCCCGTTGCACGCCGCGGTAGGGGTCACCAAGATATTTCTATTGTTGATGGGCATTGATGTGGTTTTAGGGCCTTGCCTTACCCTGCTGGTTTATAAGCGGGGCAAGAAGTCTCTGGCTATGGATCTCTCGATAATTTGTGCGCTCCAGTTTGGAGCGTTGCTGTATGGGTTGCATGCCATGGCTGAGGGGCGTCCTGCATGGCTGGTGTTCGTTGATGATCACTTCCAGTTGGTGCGTGCCAATGAGGTTGATGGGCGCAGGCTGAGCGAGGCCAAAGCGGAGTATCGAGATCCATCATGGGCGGGGCCGAGGTGGGTATTTGCCGTCGAGCCTGAAAACATTGCCGAGAAAAATGATCTACTTTTTGAATCCGTGTTTGCTGGTGTAGGAATTGCGCAGCGCCCCAATCTCTATCAGCCCCTGAGTCTTGCTGAATTTTTTGTGCAAAAGGCAAGAAAGCCTTTGGCTCTACTTAAGGAGTACAACACTCAATCTTCTGTCGAGGCTATTCTTGGCGCTTATCCTGAGGTAGATGGCTGGGTACCCTTAAAGGCTAGTCAGCGAGATATGGTGGTCCTGCTTAAAAAAGGTAGTGGTGAAGTGATTGCTATTGTTGATGCTAAGCCTTGGGACTAGATTGCGATCATTCTGAGGCTTTGTCTGTGCAGAACGCTGTATGGTCTGTTGTAGTGGTCTACTGACCCCGGACACCCATTTATGGCGAGAATACTCGCCATAAAGAGGTGTCTGATGACCAAGCAACGTCGTACGTTTACGCCCGAGTTCAAGCACGAGGCAGCCTGCCTGGTGCTCGACCAGGGCTACAGCCATATCGAAGCAGCCCGTTCGCTTGGGCTGGTTGAGTCGGCCCTGCGCCGATGGGTTAGCCAGCTCCAAGAAGAGCGAAACGGTATTACCCCGGCCAGCAAAGCGCTGACGCCCGAGCAGCAAAAAATTCAGGAACTGGAAGCCCGGATCAATCGCCTGGAACGGGAAAAGTCGATTCTAAAAAAGGCCACCGCGCTCTTGATGGCCGAGGAGCACGAGCGTTCGCGTTGATTGATCAACTCCGCGCCGAAGAGCCGGTGGATCTGTTGTGCTCGATATTTGAAGTCTCCCGTTCCTGCTGCTACGCGCACTGCTGCAAGCACCGATCTCCGGACGTTGAACGGCTGGTTTTGCGCAGCCGTGTGAACGAACTATTCACCCAAAGCCGAAGCGCAGCAGGTAGCCGGAGCATCATGTTCATGATGCGTGAAGACGGGGTCGAGATTGGGCGATTCAAGGTGCGCAAGCTGATGAGCGAGATGAAATTGATCAGCAAGCAGCCCGGTTCGCATGCTTACAAAAAGGCGACGGTGGAGAGGCCGGATATCCCGAACGTACTGGATCGTGCATTCACCGTATCGGCACCGAACCAGGTCTGGTGCGGTGGCATTACATACGTTTGGGCCCTAGGTCGTTGGCACTATGTAGCCGCTGTGATTGATCTATTTGCCCGGCGCGTAGTGGGCTGGGCGCTTTCATCGAAGCCTGATACCGACCTGGTTATCAAAGCGCTGGACGTGGCCTATGAGCAACGAGGTCGACCGCAAAATGTGCTGTTCCACAGCGACCAAGGCAGCCAATATGGGAGCAGAGGTTTCCGTCAGCGACTGTGGCGTTACCGGTTCAAGCAGAGCATGAGCCGACGCGGAAACTGTCATGACAATGCGCCAATGGAGCGGTTGTTTCGTAGCTTGAAAACGGAGTGGGTGCCAAGCGTGGGTTACATGAGTGCTGCGCTGGCACAGCAGGATATCGGTCTATTTTTGATGCAGCGGTACAACTGGCAGCGGCCACATCAATTCAATGGCGGGCTACCGCCCGCCGTTGCGGAAGAAAAACTTAACGCAGTGTCCAGGATTAGTTGACCACTACAAAAGTGTCCGTGTTAACGGGGTAGAATCCCCCCCCCCGCCCTCCTTGTGCGCTAGGGGTTTGGCTATAAACTTAATCTCATCGACAAATCCACCGCCTTCACATCCTTGGTCATAGCACCAATGGATACATAATGCACTCCCGTTGCGGCGATAGCATGCAAGGTGCTTTCGTTGATGCCGCCAGAGGCCTCCAACTTTGCGCGGCCTGCAGTAAGGGCTACCGCGGTGCGCATATCGTCCAGGCTAAGTTCGTCGAGCATGACGATGTCGGCGCCTGCCTCTAGAGCTTGTTTCAGCTCATCCAGACTCTCTACTTCAATTTCTACCGGCTTACCCGGTGCAATCTTGTGCGCGGCGTTAATGGCTTGGGCGATGCCGCCGCAAGCGGCGATATGGTTTTCCTTTATAAGGAAGGCGTCGTAAAGACCGATGCGATGGTTGTGGCATCCGCCGCACGTTACTGCGTATTTTTGTGCAAGGCGCAGGCCGGGTAGGGTTTTGCGGGTATCAAGCAGTTTGACCTGGGTGTCTTTGACCATATCTGCGTAGTGGCGAGCGCGGGTGGCGACGGCGGATAGGCTTTGTAGGAAGTTGAGCGCGGTGCGTTCGCCGCTGAGCAGGGCGCGAGCGGGGCCTTCCAGATGGAAGAGGGCTTGATTGGCGCTGACTTGCTCTCCGTCGGCGACTTGCCAGTGCACCGCGACACGTGGATCCAGCTGACGAAACACTTCGTCGACCCAAGCTGTGCCGCAGATAATTGCGTCTTCGCGGGTGATAATGGTGGCGTGGGCCAGGCGTTCTTCAGGGATGAGCTGGGCAGTGATGTCGCCGCTACCGATATCTTCGCGTAGGGCGCGGCGGACGTTGGCGTTTATTTCTGCGCCGAGATCGGCAAGGATGAGGTTGGGCATCGCGGCCTCCACGTTCAGGTGCGGCGATTATAAGGAGTGCGCGCAGTCTGTGTTACAGCTGTACGTGGATTTGGCATCTATCGGCGCTCCAGGTGTATTTTGTAGGACTGACTTGCTCATCTGTGATCTGGGTCATGTCTATGGCAAAGGTGACTTGGTCATGCTCTACTCCTCCCTATAATGAGATTGGCCATGAAGTTTGACGCCAAGCCCTTGACGTTACGGATGACGCACTCGTTGATCGTTTGCAGGTCAAACAGCCTTGAAGATGGGCTACCTGCGGGAGACTCGTAATGCAGACCGACGCGAAAGTGGTGCACCTGAACAAGGTCTCCTCCCCGCATTCGCCAAATTCGCCGGCAGGAAGGCTACCCGTGGCGTTGACTCACGTGCGCGACAAGGCTGCCCAGCAGCTCAAACAAACGCTCCAGGCACTGTTCGATAATGCGGATGACACGCTGTTCGAAATGGCCGACCGCGCAACCAGCAACGCCGAGCAAAATGCGTTCTTCGAAGCCATGCGCGAGTTGCGTCTGAAGCGCAAAACCATCGAACGCGGGTTTCTGCAAAAAGTCTTCGAAAGCTTCGCCACTCTCAATCAGTATGAAATCGGCAAGGCACCGCAGCTTGACGTGGCGTCTGTCGACAGCCTGAGCCTGGTCAACAACGACACACTCGAAGAAACAGTGGCGTTGGATTCCATGGTTGCACGTGTGATGAATCGTGATGCAACCGCGCTGAGTCATTTGACGACCCGTTTCAATGCCATGCTCACCCAGAAGGTGGATGACAAGAGCAATCCACTGGGTCCGCGTCGGCTATGTGAGCAGTTTCTGGATGCCTGTACCTGTCTGGGTGTAGAGATCCGCGTCAAGCTGATCATTCTCAAACTGTTCGAGAAGTATGTACTGGCGGATCTGGATCAGCTTTACGCCGTGGCCAATACCCAGCTGATCGAGGCAGGGGTACTTCCCGAGTTGAAGTCAACGCCGCCAGCTCGGAGGCCGGCAGGGCGTATCCCAGCTGTCAGTCGTGGTTCGCGGGAGGTTTCTGTTGAAGGTCAGCCTGCTGCCAGCTACTCCGAGGAGAGCATGCAGGAGGTATTTGGTGCGCTGCAGGAACTGCTGTCGGAGGTGCGTGGTTCGGCGGGAATGCCGCGTCGCGAACTGCCGGCCGGAGCTGTGCCCATCTCCAGTAATGACCTGATGCGTTTGCTGTCGCATATGCAGCAGCGGTTGCCGGTCGGCGTAGTCGATGACGGTGACGATTTCGACTTGCGCAATCAGCTTGAGCAATTACTCTCCCGTGCCAGTGCTAAAAGCGGCAAGGCACGTGTCGTCGGCGAAGTCGATGAAGATGTCATCAACCTCGTGTCCATGTTGTTCGAGTTCATCCTCGATGACCGGACGCTGCCAGACTCGCTCAAGGCGTTGATCGGACGTCTGCAGATTCCGATGCTCAAGGTTGCGGTGCTGGACAAGACCTTCTTCAGTCGCGGCAGCCACCCTGCACGCCGTCTGCTCAACGAAGTCGGTACCGCTGCCTTGGGTTGGAGTGCGCACGATGATGCGCAGCGCGATAGCCTCTACCAGCGTATTGAGCAGGTGGTACAACGCCTGTTGAATGACTTTACCGATGACCCGACGATCTTCTCTGACCTGCTCGCCGAGTTCCTGGCCTTTACTGGTGATGAGCGTCGCCGCAGTGATCTGCTCGAACAGCGGACACGGGATGCGGAAGAGGGGCGCGCCAAGGCCGAGTTGGCTCGCCAGCACGTCGAGCAGGCGCTGAATGCTCGCCTGCTGGGCAAGACGCTGCCAGAGGTAGTGGTACGTCTGCTACAGGAAGGCTGGAGCAAGGTGCTGCAACTGACCTGCCTGAAGCATGGCGTGGATTCCGAGCAATGGCAGGTTGCCTTGGCGGTGATGGACGACCTCGTTTGGAGTGTCGAGCAGCACGAAGAACCCGAGGATCGATTGCGCCTGCTGGAACTGGTGCCCAACCTGCTCAAGGCCCTGCGTGAAGGCTTGGCCAGCGCGGCGATTGATCCTTTTGTTACCAGTGAATTCTTCAGCCAGCTGGAATCCGTGCATGTGCAGGCATTCCAGCGCTTCAAGCGCGCAGTAGTCGAGGAACCGCCGGTTGTCGCGGAGGCTGCGGTCGATGGCGAAGCAGTCGCCGAGGCGCTCATCGAGGTGGGCGCACTGGATATCCCGGTGATCGATCTGGAGCCTGAGCGCGAGGCGCCGGTGATGGTCGAGGTCATCGAGGAAATCGTGCTGCTGGCGCCAGGTGAGAACCGTGAGCGTGAGCCTGAGGCTTCCCTGCCGGATGATGACGAAGCGTTGCAGCAGGTTGATAGCCTGCGTGTCGGTAGCTGGGTCGAGATCATGGAGGATGAGGAGCACAAGTTGCGTTGCAAGCTGGCTGCGGTTATCAAGCCGACGGGCAAGTACATCTTCGTCAACCGTACGGGGATGAAGGTGCAGGAGAAGACCCGGATGGGGCTGGCAGTGGAGTTCCGCCGTGGCGCTATTCGCATGCTCGACGATGCGTTGCTGTTCGACCGGGCTCTGGAGTCCGTGATCGGGAACCTGCGCCGACTCAAAGGCGCCTGAGCACAACCAGTAACGACAACGCCCGGCAATGCCGGGCGTTGTCGTTTCAGGGCAGCAATGGGCCTGTTAGAGTGTGGTCAGTGTTCAAGGAGCCAATATGCAGCTGGACCCCATCAGTGGCTGGTGCCGTGATGTGCAGCATTGCCCATCGCCCAATTGCAATGCCCGTCCGTTGGATGAGGTGTCGCTACTGGTCATTCACAATATCAGCCTGCCACCTGGTCAGTTTGGTACGGGCAAGGTGCAGCAGTTCTTCCAGAACTGCCTGCCGTACGACGAGCACCCGTACTTCGCCACGATTACCCACCTGCAGGTTTCTGCGCATTTCCTGATTGAGCGTGACGGCACGGTCATCCAGTTTGTCTCCTGTAATGAGCGTGCCTGGCATGCAGGCGTTTCCCTGTTCGATGGGCGTGAGAACTGCAACGACTTTTCCGTGGGTATCGAACTGGAAGGTACGGATGAGCTGCCTTTCAGCGATGCCCAATATGCTGCGCTGACGACCCTGGCGAGCGAAATGCTGCGGGTTTATCCAGCGATGAGCGTCGAGCGAATTTGCGGCCACAGTGATATTGCTCCTGGACGCAAGACCGATCCGGGCCCCTGTTTCGACTGGTCGCGCTTGCGTACCGCGTTGTTGACCAAGGAGAGCGAGAGATGAGTTTTCTGGTGCTGTTGTTGGTGCTGTGGGTCGAGAAGTTCTCGGCCTGGCGTCAGCGTATTCAGAAGGACGGTCCGTGGCTTCAGCTATTGGCGCGTGGCGAGGGGCGCGAGCAGACATCGCCGTGGGGGCGTTTGCTGGTGCTGGTCCTGTTGCCGGTGGTGGTACTCGGTATTCTGCTGCTGTTGATCAAGCCGTTGGCCTACGGTTGGTTGGCGTTGCCTGTGCATCTGTTGATCCTGATCTACAGCCTGGGTCGTGGCGACGTATTGACGGCGTTAGGGCCTTTCCGTGATGCCTGGCGACGTGGCGATGACCAGGCAGCCCTGCATGTGGCCGAGCGTGACCTGGGTGTTGTCGCCGATGGCGAGGCTGAGTTGCTGCTGAACGTACAGCGCTATCAGCTATGGCAGGCCTATCAGGGCTTCTTCGTGGTGATCTTCTGGTATGCCCTGCTCGGCCCGCTGGTGGCATTGGCCTATCGTCTGCTGGCTCTGGTGGTCGAGCATTCCCAGCAGGCGCCGTTGGTCGAGCGTGCCGCTCAGCTTCGTCATGCGCTTGATTGGCTGCCGGTACGGGTATTGGCGGCAAGTTTTGCATTGGTCGGCAACTTTGCCGCGGTGAGTCGAGTGGTCCTGCATGACTTGCTCAGCTGGGACATCCCCGCTGCACAGTTGTTGGTCAGTGCCGGCCGTGCTGCGGGTGAGCTGCCGGAGCCACAGCCCGGAGAGTCAGGGGTCAGCAGCCTCGATGCGTTGTGGCAACTGCTGGTGCGTGCCGCGGTGCTTTGGTACGCCGCGTTCGCAGTCTGGATACTTTTTCTCTGATATTCAGCTGACTGATAGGGGCGCTAGTCGCCCCGGCAGCATCAAGGCACATCTGCACAGGTGTGCCTGACCTTCTTCCCCTCCTACAATCCGTTCACCGGACCTTTCGCCGTGTGGCCGGGGTATCTCCAGGCGGCGGAGCCTCATCCTGCCTGAGGCAGATCAATACGAATGTTCACTGAACGGCATATCCTTAACCTTAAGTTACAGAGGTAGGGGCCGATATCGGGTATACGGTTGTCTGGGGATTACGCGAAAAGTGCCTGTTGAGGCCGCTTTTTGATGAAAAACCTCAGGGTAGGCGTCTGTTTCAGATGGGCGTGATCTACCCGCATTGCAGTTCCAGTAAGCACCTTGCCGTTCCATTGCCCGGCTACTCCAGCCTAGGCATATAACAATAATGGCAACAGGAGACGTCTAGTGAATAGCGTGTTGTATCCCGCCATCGCCCTGATGAATCGCATGAGCTTCGGCATGAAGTTCAGCTTGATCAGTGTGCTTTTCTTCCTGCCCATGCTCATCACCAATTTCTATCTGGTGCGCGACTCGTACAACGAGTTCGTCGATACCCGGTCTGAGCTGCAGAGCCTCGAACTGCTCAAGCAGAGCCTGAACATGCGTCAGGAGCTCGAGCGGCTCAATGACCTCGCTGAAGTCAATGCGGTGCTTGGTCAATCCGGTATGGCCGATAAACTGCTCGTGCAGATTGGCGATTTGGAAGCCAGCGTCGGCAAGACCCTGGACGCTTTGCAATCCAGCAGCAGCGACGCGCAGAAGATTGCGGAATTCAACGTGCAGCGGGATGCGGTCCGCAGTGCGCTGGAAGAGGTGAAGCAGCAGAGTTCGCAGCGCAGCAAGTCGAGCATGGCGACCAAGGCGCTGGATAACGCCGAAGTGTTCATCAAGTTTGTCGCCAGCCAGTCCGGTCTGAGTCAGGACAGCGACCTGACCGTGCGGCAGATGACAGAACTGATGACGACCGTCACGCCGCCAGTAACCAAGGCGCTGAGCAAGGGCCGTGCCTTGGGTACGTATTCCCTGGGACAGGGCATTCTCGGCTCTGCCGACAGCACTCGTCTCGACGAACTGTTGCAGGAGCTGGAAAAGCTGCACGCCGAATACGGCTTCAAGATTCAAAACGCCCTGGAAGGCAGTGCCGAGGCGCAACGCGCGCTGTCCGCTGCAGCGGAAGCCAGCCGCAAGACCTTGCCCGATGCCGGGGCGCTGCTTGAGGAAAATATCCTCATGGCAGACTCTCTGGATGCCCCGTGGGAAGACTTCTTCACCCAGATGACCACAGGTATCGACAAGACCTATGCCCTGAACGATGCGGTATTGCAGTACCTCGATCAGGAACTGGGCCAGCGCCTGGAGCAGAAGCGTACGCAGATGGTGCTGCTGGTTGTGGCACTGGTACTGGTGTTCGTGTTGATCGGCTACCTGTATGGCGGTTTCTACGTGTCTACCCGGGCAACGCTGAAAGGTTTTGGCAAGACCCTGGGGCAGGTAGCGGCCGGCGATATGACCGTCAGGGTCAATGTCAGCAGTCAGGACGAGTTGGGCGAGTTGGGCGAGGTGTTCAACGGCACCGTGGCGAAGATCCGTGACCTGATCGAATTGGTCGGGCAGACCGTGACAGAAGTCGAGCGTCAGGCTGATCGCGTGGAGCTGGTTTCCGGTGAAAGCAGCCAGGCCGTCACTGCGCAACGTGGACAGATCGAACAGGTCGCCACGGCGATGAACGAGATGTCGGCCACCGCGCAGGAAGTGGCACGTAGCGCTTCTGCGGCCGTGGATAGCGCCCATAGCGTCAACCAGGAAACCGTCAGCGGTCGGGCTACGGTCGAGGCCCAGGTGGGTAGCATCCAGCGGCTGGCCAACGAGATCGACCAGTCGGTCGGCGTGATCAATCAGTTGGCGGCCGACAGTGCCTCGATCAGCCAGGTACTGGAGGTGATTAAGGGCATTGCGGGGCAGACCAACCTGTTGGCGCTCAACGCTGCCATCGAGGCCGCGCGGGCTGGTGAACAGGGCCGTGGTTTCGCCGTGGTGGCCGACGAGGTGCGTAACCTGGCCAAGCGCACGCACCAGTCCACCGAGGAAATCGAGCAGATGATCGGCCGCTTGCAGAATGGAGTTGGGGCGACGGTCACTGCGATGAATGGCAGCCACCAGATGGTGGAGAACGCTGTCAGCCAGTCGAGCCAGGTACAACAGGCGTTGGAGAATATCCTGGGTGCAGTCGGCATGATCGTTGACCAGAACCAGCAGATCGCTGCAGCGGCCGAGCAGCAGACGGCAGTTGCCCACGATATCGACATGAACATCGTGGAAATCAACCAGGCCGGCGAGCGCACGGCGCAAGGCGCGGTGCAGACCGAGCAGGCCAGCCGGCAACTGTCTGACCAGGTGGCACGCCTCAAGGAGTTGATCAGCGCCTTCCGTGTCTAAATAACCTGCCTGACGAGAGCCCGCCATTTGGCGGGCTTTTTCATTGCGATGAAATTACACCTCGTAACGAGGAATCGGAACGCGTAGCTGATGCTCTTCTCGTCTACCGGCATCCCTTGGTGGATCGATAAAGCGTGATCCACCCTGCTTCCTGAGGACGGCAGTCTGCAGGGCGGATTAGCCGTAGGCGAAATCCATCGCCTGGCTGCTGATGCAAGTTACGCCTTCGGCTAATCCAGGTTACGCCCTGGGCACTGTATGGCCCAACCAAAGAGGTCTGCCGCGTTGCGGCTGCTGGCGCTGGCCAGGCTGTCGGCATCGGTGCGCAACAGCTCGGCCAGGCTTGCGCAGATATCCCCCAGGTATTCCGGGCTGTTGCGTTGCTGCGGATGCATGGCTGGGGCCATGTCGGGCGAGTCGGTTTCCAGGACCACCGCGTTCAGTGGCAGTTGCCCGATGACCTTGTGCATGCGTTTGGCCTGAGGCCACGTCGCCGCGCCGCCGAGGCCAAGCTTGAAGCCCAGCTTGAGGTATTCGCGGGCTTCTTCGTAACTGCCAGCAAAGGCATGGATGATACCGGCGCGTGGCACCTTGAGGCGTTTCAGCGTGGCGATGGTTGCTGCATGGGCGCGGCGCACATGCAGCAGCACGGGCAACTCGAATTCGATGGCGAGTTTCAGTTGCGCCTCGAACAGAGCCTGCTGGCGTTCGGGCTGGGGATTGTCGATGTAGTAGTCGAGGCCGAACTCACCGACCGCACACAGCTTTGGATGTCCGGCATGGCGCAACAGCCAGTCACGCAGTGCGACGAGGTGTTCGGGGCGGTGCTGTGCCAGGTACACCGGATGCAGGCCGAACGCCGCATGAATGGCGTCGTTGTCCAGGGCCAATTGCCACAAACGCTGCCAGTTCTCCTGGTACACACCGAGCACCACCAGCCGCTCTACGCCGACGGCTTTGGCGCGTTGCAGCACGTCAGCGCGATCGGCGTCGAAGTCGGGAAAGTCCAGGTGCGTGTGGGTGTCGATCAGGCGCATGGGGCTGTAAAAGTTCCTGGGTGGCCAAGTGCGCAGAATCAGCCATTTTCGACTCGCCTGCCAACCTTGTTGAGTCATTCGGCGTTTCTGTCAGTCGTAAATCATGACGTACAGCAGTTTTGGAGCTTGCCATGATGGAACGGTCGCATGACGCGCGTCGGTAGGGTGCTTGGGTGGTGCCTGGCCAGTCTGCTCTTGCTGGTGGCAGCGCTGATGCTGTTTCTGGTGCTGTTCGACTGGAACCTGATCAAGCCGACACTCAACGAGAAAGTCTCTGAGGCCCTCAATCGACCTTTCGCCATTGAGGGCAACCTGGCGGTTGTCTGGCGACGCGAGGACGGTGAGGGCGGTTGGCACGCCTGGGTGCCCTGGCCACATGTGGCTGCCGAACGGTTGACCTTGGGTAATCCGGAGTGGATCAAGGGCGATCCGTTTGTTCACCTGGAAAAGGTCGAGCTCCGCCTGGCGCCGCTTCCCCTGTTATGGAAGACCGTGCGTATCCCGCGTATCGACCTCACGGGGCCCGATGCCAATCTGCAACGTCTGGCCGATGGACGCAGCAACTGGACCTTCGACCTGGGTGAGCAGACCGCGACCGAAGAGGATGAGCCGACGCCCTGGACGCTGGATATCGGCACCATCGGTTTCGATCAGAGCCGTGTGCGGCTGGACGACCAGCCCCTGAAAACCCGCCTGGAGGTGCATGTCGATCCGCTGGGGCAGCCGATTGCCTTCAGTGAGATCGTCGGCAAGGCGGCTGCGCAGAAGGCTGCCGATCAGGATGCGACACCGCAGGACTATGCCTTCGCCTGGCGCGCCAAGGGCGCATACCAGGGGCAGGCACTGGAGGGCAGCGGCAAGGTTGGCGGTCTGTTGGCGCTGCAGGATACGGCCTTGCCGTTTCCGGTGCAGGCCGACGTACGCGCCGGCAGTACACGGATAATACTGGCCGGCACCCTGACCGACCCACAGAACCTGGGGGCGCTGGATCTACGCCTGCGTTTGTCTGGTAGCAGCCTGGGTAATCTCTACCCGCTGACCGGCGTGACCCTGCCGGATACGCCGGCCTACTCCACTGATGGTCGATTGGTGGCGCGTTTGCACGATGACAGTGGCGCGACCTTTCTCTACCAGGGGTTCAACGGGCGCATCGGTGACAGCGATATTCATGGCGACCTGACCTTCGTTGCCCGTCAACCCCGGCCGAAACTGTCCGGCACGCTGGTATCCAACCAACTGCTGTTCAGCGACCTGGCACCGTTGATCGGTGCTGACTCGAATGCGGAGAAAAAGGCGCGTGGCGCACCGGCCAATCAGCCTGGCGACAAGGTGCTGCCAGTCGAGGTGTTTCGCACCGAGCGCTGGCGGGCAATGGATGCCGATGTGCGCTTCACGGGAAAGCGCATCGTGCACAGCGACCAGTTGCCGATCAGTGACCTCGATACCCATCTGGTGCTCAATGACGGTCGTCTCAGCCTGGAGCCGCTGCGTTTCGGCATGGCCGGCGGGACTCTGGAGTCGACCATTCAGCTGGATGGCAACCGGGTGCCGCTACAGGGGCGGGCTCAGATAAAGGCGCGGCATTTCAAGCTCAAGCAGCTGTTTCCGACCTTTGCACCGATGCAAACCAGCCTGGGTGAACTGAACGGCGACGCCGATATTTCCGGCACCGGCAACTCGGTGGCGGCATTGCTGGGCAGCGCCAATGGCGAGCTGAAGATGCTGATGAACGATGGCGCGGTGAGCCGTGGCCTGATGGAAATCGCCGGACTGAATGTCGGTAACTATGTGGTCAACCGTCTGTTTGGTGACGACGAGGTCGAAATCAACTGCGCGGCGGCGGATGTGGGAATCAAGCAGGGGGTGCTGAGCACGCGACTGTTCGTGGTGGATACGGAGAACGCCATCATTACCGTCGATGGCACGGCCAACTTCGCCAGCGAGCAGCTGAATATGGACATCACGCCCGAGTCGAAGGGGCTTCGGGTGTTTTCCCTGCGCTCGCCGCTGTATGTGCGCGGCAGCTTCAAGAATCCGTCTGCGGGGGTGCACGCGACGCCGCTGGTTCTGCGTGGTGCTGGCATGCTGGCTTTGGGCGCGGTTGTAGCACCCGCCGCAGGGTTGCTGGCTCTGGTGGCGCCGAGTGGTGACCAACCCAACGAGTGTGAGTCGTTGCTCAAGCAGATTCAAAGCAGCAAACGCTGAGGCAATTGCGGATACCGTAACTAGTGGGCTGAGGCCTACTCTGCGTGGGGTTCAGGTGTTGTAGGGTGGCCAGGCGGCGACCCACTGCAGCCCACCCAATCAATGCATCATGAAACGGCAAAGTCGAACGTCGGCAATTGCCTCGATCCGGCCACCGTGTTGAAACATCAAAATCTCTAGCGCGCCACGCTGGCCGAAATCGCCACGGCCGCAGCGGCGGTGCGGGTTTCCACGCCGAGCTTCACGTACACGTGTTCCAGATGCTTGTTCACCGTGCGCGGGCTGAGGCCGAGGATGTCGCCAATGTCGCGGTTGGTTTTGCCGCAGGCTACCCAGCTTAGTACTTCCACTTCCCGTTCGGTGAGGGCGAAGCGCGACGACAGTGCCTCATACGCTGGCTCGTTACTCAGGCTGATGTCCAGTGGCTGCGAGGCGGCTCGGGCCGATTGCAGGATGCGTGCGGTGCGCAGGTGGGCGGCGACGCGGGCCAGCACCTCGTCCGGGTGTATCGGTTTGGTCACGTAGTCGATGCCACCAGCCTCGAAGCCCTCGACCACGTGCTCGCTGTCGGTCAGGGCGGTCATGAACAGCACCGGGATGTCTGCGGTTTCCGGCTGTGCCTTGATTCGCCGGCAGGTTTCGAAACCGTCCAGGCCGGGCATCATCGCGTCGAGCAGGATCAGGTCCGGGCGCCGGCGCTGGATGCGGTTCAGCGCGCTGAGGCCGTCGAGAGCCACCAGCACCATGTAGCCGGCATCGTCTAGGGCATCGGAGAGCAGGGCCAGGTTGTCCGGCGTATCGTCGACGATGAGAATCACGCCGCGGTCGGCTACCGCGCGGTCAGGATGGGGGGGCAGCGCGTTCAAGGTCGGCCTCTGTGAGTTGTCGGGTGAATTCATCCAGACGAAAGCCCTTCACCAGGGCACGCAATGCTGCGGTGAAGCTGGCGCAGTCGGGCGTCTGCCGGTCGATGGCGTCGAGTTTTTCCTGAATGCCACGCACGTAGCCGAGAGCGGCCAGCTCGCGCAATGTGTCTAGGTCGATGTCGCTGGGCAGCACGCGGACGAGCTCCTGCGTCACAGGACCATTCTGGGTACGACGTAGCCATTGCAGATCCAGCTGCTTCTGGATGCGCTCGAGCAGAGCCGGGGTGTGCACTGGCTTGGCCAGGTAGTCGTTGCAGACAGCGCCCAGGCTGCGCTCTCGGTCGTCGGCGAAGGCATTGGCCGAAAGCACGATGATCGGCGCCTGGGACAGTGCATTGCGGCGGATCAGACGGCTGGTTTCCCAGCCATCCATCTGTGGCATCGACAGGTCCATGAAGATCAGGTCGGGGTTGAGTAGCGCCACCTGGCGAATCGCTTCCTGTCCGCTGGCGGCCTGGGCGATGTTGAAACCCAGTGGTTCGAGCATGCCAGCCAGTACACGTCGGTGCTCGATATGGTCGTCCACTACCAGGAT
The DNA here is from genome assembly GCF_965111915.1 of Pseudomonas sp. Marseille-Q8238. Taxonomy (NCBI): domain Bacteria; kingdom Pseudomonadati; phylum Pseudomonadota; class Gammaproteobacteria; order Pseudomonadales; family Pseudomonadaceae; genus Pseudomonas; species Pseudomonas sp. Marseille-Q8238. Next base: position 962,215 of record NZ_CBCOPI010000001.1, read on the forward strand.
CAGCCGACGTGGCCCCTGGTAGCCGATGATGTCGTGCTCCACGTGTACGACCGCCTGCGGCACGCGCACCTCGGAGAGAAACAGGCGCACCTGGAAGCGGGTGCCATGGTCGAGCACGCTGGTCACCGAGAGTTCGCCGCCCATCAGCGAGGTGAGCATGCGGGTGATGGTCAGGCCCAGGCCGACGCCGTTGTCCTGGCGCATCAGGTCGCCGCGCTCGAACGGCTGGAATATTCGCTCGATCTGCTGCGGGTCGATGCCGATCCCGGTATCGATGATCTCGAAGCTGGCTGTTTCACGCAGGTAACTGACTCGCAGGCAGACTTCGCCACTGTCGGTGAAACGCACGGCATTGCCCAGCAGGTTGATGAGGATCTGCCGCACGCGCTTCTCGTCGCCGCGGACCACCGCAGGCATGCGCCCGCTGGTTTCGAGGCGGAAGAGCAAGCCTTTTTCTGCCGCTTGCGGGGCGAACATGCGGTCGATCTGATGGATGAACTCAGGGAAGGGAATTTCCGAGAGTTCCAGGTTGAGCTTGCCGGCTTCGATCCTTGCCACGTCGAGCAACCCGTCGATCAGCGATAGCAGGTGCGAGCCACTGCGGAAGATGGTCGCCAGAGCGTCCTTGTGCTGACCGGGCATGGCCGCATCGCGCTGCAGGATCTGGGTATAACCGAGGATGCTGTTGAGTGGTGTGCGCAGTTCGTGGGAGAGTCCGGTGACGTAGCGGCTCTTCGCCGCATTGGCCGCCTCGCTGGCCTCCTTCGCTTTCTGCAGTTCTTCATCGGTGCGCCGGTGGGCCTCGATTTCCTGCATCAGCAGCAGAGTCTGCCGGTCCGATTCCTTCTGCGCCACCTGGCGGCTTTCGCGGGTCAGCACCAGCCACCAGGCGAGGATTCCGGCGAATAGAGACAGGGTCAGGAAAGCCTTGAGGAAGGCCTGGTAGAGCGTCTGCTGGACCTCGGGCGAATGTGGTACCAAACCATGAGAAACCTGGCCGTAGATCAGCGCCAGGGCGCCGAACATCATCAGCATCAGCAGGGCGAGCAGGCTCATGTACTGCGCCAGGCGGCTGTGCAGGCGTGGAATCGAGGCTTTCGGGTAGACCCACCGAACGAAGTCGTCCAGTTGCTCGACCAGTCGTGCCTGGGGTTTGCAGGCGTCACCGCAACGGGCGTCGAGCGAACAGCACAGCGAGCAGATCGGCGTGCTGTATGCCGGGCAGAAGGCCATGTCTGGCGCTTCGAAGGCATTGCTGCACAGACCGCACTGCACGGTTTCCCGTGGGCTCGTGGTGTAGAGCAGGTGGGGCTCGCTGGCACGGGCGATGTAGTAGCGGCCCTTGGTCAGCCAGGCGATTAGCGGCGCGCTGATGAAGGCGGCGGCCAATGCCACCATTGGCGAGGCGGCTTCGGCCAGCCTGCCGAACAGGCCGACATAGGCCAGGATCGACAGCAGGGAAGCGATCAGCATGGCGCCAACGCCGACCGGGTTTATATCGTATAGGTGCGCGCGCTTGAACTCGATGCCTTTGGGCGACAGGCCCAGGGGCTTGTTGATCACCAGGTCGGCAACTAACGCGCCGATCCAGGCGATGGCTATGTTGGCGTACAGGCCGAGCACCTGCTCGATGGCCTCGAACACGCCCAGCTCCATCAGCATCAGGGCGATAGCCACGTTGAACACCAGCCACACCACGCGGCCGGGGTGACTATGGGTGATACGGGCGAAGAAGTTCGACCAGGCCAGCGAGCCGGCGTAGGCATTGGTCATGTTGATCTTCATCTGTGAAACGATCACGAACAGCACCATTGCCCCCAGCGCCCATTCTGGAGAGCTGAACACATAGTTGAACGCTACCAGGTACATCTGCGTCGGCTCGGCGGCGCGGTCGATGGGGATTTCGTGTTGGAGGGCGAGGAAGGCGAGAAAGGCACCGGCGAGCATTTTCAGTGCACCGGGGATGATCCAGCCCGGCCCGGCCATGAGCAGTGCGGCCCACCAGCGTTTGCGGTTGTACTGTGTTTTTTCCGGTAGAAAGCGCAGGTAGTCGACCTGCTCGCCGATCTGGGTCACCAGGGCGAGGGCCACGGTACAGGCGGCGCCGAAGTAAAGCAGATTGAAGGCACCAGCATCACCTTCGCGGCCACTGAAACTGGTCCAGTCGCTCAACGCTTCAGGGTTCTTAATCATCACGAACAGGTAGGGCAGGAACAACAGCACCAGCCACAGTGGCTGGGTCCAGGTCTGCAGCCTGTTGATCAGGGTAATGCCGAAAGCCACCAGGGGGATCACCAGTACCGAGCAGATCACGTAGGCCAGCGCTAGTGGAATGCTGAAGTACAGCTCCAGGGCCAGGGCCATGATTGCTGCTTCGAGAGCGAAGAACAGGAAGGTGAAGCTGGCGTAGATCAGTGAGGTGATGGTCGAGCCGATGTAACCAAAACCAGCGCCCCGGGTCAGCAGGTCCATGTCCACGCCGTAGCGCGCGGCGTAGTAGCTGATCGGTAGGCCAGTGAGAAAGATGATCAACGCGATCGCCAGTACGGCCCACAGGGTGTTGGTGAAGCCGTAGCTGATTGCCAGGGCACCGCCGATGGCCTCCAGAGCGAGGAACGACACCGCACCCAGCGCCGTGTTGGCGATGCGCAGCTCCGACCATTTACGGAACGACTTGGGCGTGAACCGCAGCGCATAGTCCTCCATGGTCTCGTCAGCGACCCAGCTGTTGTAGTCGCGGCGGATCTTGACGATGCGCTGGGTACCGGTTGGTTGCACGGAGGAGGTTCCTGATGACGATTGCCGGTGAAATAGCAACTTCCATGCCTCAAGTGTGATGCGTCCTGCGTGCTCTATCGCCCTTGCGGCAATTGCCTTCAGGTAGAGCCCTCCGTAGCGGGAACCGTGCGGCGGATTTCGGAGTTTAACGGGTACGCTGCGCCGCTGTATGCCTTCATTGATATATGAATATATATTTATATATCAATGACTTGTCTTTTGTTTTTTAGATATGAGGTAGTGTGGCGGGCAAGTCCTCTGGCGCGATAAAACTGCACTGTCTTGGCGCGTTTCCGGTATGCCGCCCAGGTCTGGGGCGTGGGGTTCGAGTGTCTACGTCAGATGACGTATGCCCTTACGTCAACCTGCGTATACCGCGCCGTTAGCCGATAAACGCATTCTTGCTGCGACCCAATCTGGTACCCGAAAGGCGAGCCGGTGCGGAAACATCACCAGAGGAGCAAGACCATGGATCAACGACTGACGGGTGCGAAACGCTTTCTTCCCCGCCGGCTGACGCTGGGTGCCGCGGCACTCTCGTTGCTGGCTGCCAGTGTATTCAGCCAGACGGCGACCGCTGATGACGTCAATACCACCGGGCTTGCCGTAACCGACACCACCGTGACGGTCGGCCAGTTGCACTCGGCCACCGGCACCATGGCCATCTCGGAAACCGGCGCGATCCAGGCCGAGCGGCTGGCCATCGACCAGATCAACGCCTCGGGTGGCGTACTCGGCCGGCAGATCAAGGTGATCCAGGAAGATGGCGCCTCCGACTGGCCGACCTTCGCCGAGAAGGCCAAGAAGCTGCTGGAAAGCGACAAGGTCGCCACCGTTTTCGGCTGCTGGACTTCAGCCTCGCGCAAGGCGGTTCTACCCATCTTCGAGAAGGACAACGGCCTGCTCTACTACCCGACCTTCTACGAAGGCCTGGAGCAATCGAAGAACGTCATCTACACCGGCCAGGAAGCGACCCAGCAGATCCTCGCCAGCCTCGACTGGATCGCCAAGGAGAAGGGCGCCAAGACCTTCTACCTGCTCGGCTCCGACTACATCTGGCCACGCACCTCGATGAAGATCGCCCGCAAGCACATCGAGAACGTGCTCGGTGGCACGGTGGTCGGCGAAGAGTACTACCCGCTCGGCAACACCCAATTCGGCTCGCTGACCAACAAGATCAAGCTGAAGAAGCCGGACGTGGTCTTCGCGGCCGTGGTTGGTGGCTCGAACGTGGCCTTCTACAAGCAGCTGAAAGCCGCCGGCATCACCGCCGACAAGCAGACCCTGCTGACCCTCTCCGTGACCGAGGATGAAATGCTCGGCATCGGCGGCGAGAACATGAAGGGCTTCTACTCCTCCATGAAGTACTTCCAGACCCTGGACAACCCGAACAACAAGAAATTTGTTGAAGAGTTCAAGGCCAAGTACGGCAAGGATTCGGTCATCGGTGACGTGACCCAGGCCGGCTACCTCGGGCCATGGTTGTGGAAGGCCGCGGTCGAGAAGGCCGGCAGTTTCGACGTCGACAAAGTGGTTGCCGCCTCCCCAGGCATCGAGCTGACCACCGCGCCGGAAGGCTACGTGAAGGTGCATGACAACCATCACCTGTGGAGTAAGTCGCGCATCGCCGAGATCCAGGCCGACGGTACTTTCAAAGTGGTCTACGAGTCCGAGCTGATCGAGCCGAACCCGTTCCCCAAAGGCTACCAGTAAGCGCCCGGTGCGCAGGGCCTTGCCCTGCGCATGTTTCCTTCCTGTAGGAGCCAGCTTGCTGGCGATCGCTCTGCCAGCGGGCGATCGAGTGCCGGTATCGATCGCCAGCAAGCACTAGGCGTGCCCCAGGCTCCTACACAAAGGTCCGCGTGACCAGCCTCGCACGAGGCTACGAACCACCTCCCACTATCAGGAGACCATCATCATGGAATGGCTATCCGACTTCGGCGCAATTGCCGTCATGCAGGGTTTCAACGGCTTGTCGGTGTTCTGTGTGCTGCTGCTGATGGCACTGGGTCTGGCGATCATCTTCGGCCAGATGGGCGTGATCAACATGGCCCACGGCGAATTCCTCACTGTTGGCGCCTACACCACCTATGTGATTTCGACGCTGACCCTGCAGTACTTCCCGGCCATGCAGCCGTACTATTTCTTCTTCGCGATCATCGCCTCGTTCTTCATCGCCGGCGCCCTCGGCTGGCTGGTGGAATGGCTGATGATCAGCAAGCTTTACCACCGTCCGCTGGACACCCTGCTTGCCACTTGGGGCCTGTCCCTGGTGCTGCAGCAGACCTTCCGCTCGATCTTCGGCGCCCGTGAGGTCGGCGCGGAAATGCCCGCGTGGATCATGGGTTCGTGGAACCCCGTCGAGGGCATCGACATTCCCAAGAACGGCCTGTTCGTCATGGCGCTGACCCTGTTCTGCACCGCCGCCATCTTCCTCATGTTGTACCGCTCGCGCTGGGGCCTGCAGGTCCGCGCAACCATGCAGAACCGGGTGATGAGCCGTGCTGTGGGCATCAACACCAAGCGCGTCGACCGTATGACCTTCGCCCTCGGCTGTGGCGTGGCTGGTGTGGCTGGCGCGGCGTTCACCACCATCGGCTCGACCGGCCCTACCGCCGGCTCGTTGTACATCGTCGATACTTTCCTCACCGTGGTCTTCGGCGGTGCGGCCAGCCTGCTCGGCACCATCGCCTCGGCGTTCACCATCGCCCAGGCGCAATCGATCATGGAGTTCTTCCTCTCCGGTTCGATGGCCAAGGTGCTGACCCTGTCGGCGGTGATCCTGATCCTGATGCTGCGTCCGCAAGGACTGTTCTCGATCAAGGTGCGTAAGTGAAAAGCCACTTTCAACCTACTGCGCGCTCCATCTGCGGCGTCGCGCGGTGCTCGTTTCCTCGACGTACTACGTGTACGCCTTCGTCACTGCGCTCCGGGCTTCTTGCAGCTGGAGCTGCTCGCTACGGTTCAAAGCGACTTTTTGTGCGCTGGGGGATTAACTGATGAAAAACGCATACGAAAGCCTGCTGGGTGGCAAGCAGGGGGCCATTGGCCTGCTGGTGCTGGCCACGCTGATCCTGGTGGTGTTCCCCCTGGCGCTGGACACCTTCCGCTTGAACATGGTCGGCAAGTACCTGACCTACGCCTTCGTCGCCGTCGGCCTGGTGCTGTGCTGGGGCTATGGCGGCATCCTCAGCCTCGGCCAGGGCATCTTCTTCGGGGTTGGCGGCTACTGCATGGCGATGTTCCTCAAGCTCGAGGCATCGGACCCTGAGAGCACCAAGATCCAGTCGACCCCCGGCATTCCGGACTTCATGGACTGGAACCAGATCACCGAACTGCCGATGATGTGGCAGCCATTCCACAGTTTCAGCTTCACCGTGCTGGCGGTGATCGCGGTACCGAGCCTGCTTGCGCTGATCATCGGCATCGCCATGTTCAAGCGCCGCGTGGGTGACGTGTACTTCTCCATCGTCACCCAGGCCATCGCCGCGATCCTGACTATCCTGATCATCGGTCAGCAAGGCCTCACCGGTGGCGTCAACGGCATCACCGACCTGAAGACCCTGCTCGGCTGGGACATCCGTCCGGACAGCTCGAAGATCATCCTCTACTTCGTCAACGCCTTCCTGCTGCTTGGCTGCATCCTGATCGGCCGCTTCGTGCTCACCTCCAAGCTCGGCCGCCTGCTCATGGCCATGCGCGACAAGGAAGAGCGCGTGCGCTTCTCCGGCTACGACGTGGCCAGCTTCAAGATATTCGTGTTCTGCCTGGCGGCGGCCTTTTCGGCCATCGGCGGGGCGATGTTCGCTCTGCAGGTCGGCTTCATGTCGCCGAGCTTCGTCGGCATCGTGCCGTCGATCGAGATGGTCATCTTCGCCGCAGTCGGCGGGCGCATGTCGCTGCTCGGCGCGGTGTACGGCACCCTGCTGGTGAGCTTCGGCAAGACCTACTTCTCCGAGAGCTTCCCCGAGCTGTGGCTGTACCTGATGGGCGGCCTGTTCATCGTCGTGGTCATGTACTTCCCCAACGGCATCGCCGGCCTGTGGGAAAGCCACGGGCGCAAGTGGGTCTCGCGCTTCTCCCTGGGCAACAAACTGTTCGGCCAGCCGGTGCCCAAGGCCCGGGTGCTCGCCAGCAAGCCCGTCACCCCGCAACCCGCCCGTGAACTGGAGACCACGCCATGAACAGCCCAGCAGGATTCCAGGCCGCCAAACCGGTCCTGGCCATCGAAGGTCTGACCGTGTCCTTCGACGGCTTCAAGGCGGTGAATGACCTCAACCTGTACGTCGACCGCAACGAGGTTCACGTGGTCATCGGCCCCAATGGCGCCGGCAAGACCACCGTGCTCGACCTGATCTGCGGCAAGACCAAGTCCACTGCCGGCACCATCGATTTCGATGGTCGCGAGCTGACCAAGATGCGCGAGTACGACATCGTCCGCGCCGGGGTTGGGCGCAAGTTCCAGAACCCGTCGATCTACGAAAACCTGACGGTGTTCGAGAACCTGGAAATGTCCTACCCCAAGGGCCGCAAGGTGTTCGGCGCGCTGTTCTTCAAACGCTCGTCCGAGGTCATCGCGCGGGTCGAGGAAGTGGCCGGGGAGATCTTCCTCAGTGACTTCCTCGACAAGCAGGCTGACCTGCTCTCCCACGGCCAGAAGCAGTGGCTGGAGATCGGCATGCTGCTGATGCAGGACCCGGCGCTGCTGATGCTCGACGAGCCGGTGGCCGGCATGAGCGTCAGCGAGCGGGTACAGACCGCCGACCTGCTCAATCGCATCAGCAAGGGTCGCTCGGTGCTGGTCATCGAGCACGACATGGAGTTCGTCAAGAGCATCGCCCACCGCGTCACCGTGCTGCACCAGGGCAAGGTGCTGGCTGAGGGCAGCATGGACGCTGTGCAGACCAATCCGAAGGTGATCGAGGTGTACCTGGGGCATTGATGTCCGGGATGCAGGCTTTTTTAGGGTGCGCCGCGCGCACCGAAGAATCTGCAGCGCCAAGGTAGAGGTGCGCACGGCGCACCCCTGCGAGCAGCGGGCAGCATCGAGGCAAGGAGTTCATTCATGTTCCAGATCAGCAACCTCGTTTCCGGCTACGGCCAGAGCCAGATCCTCCACGAGCTCAACCTGAACGTGGCGAAGAAGGAAATCGTCGCGGTCATGGGCCGCAACGGCATGGGCAAGACCACTCTGTTCAAGAGCCTGATGGGCGTGCTGCCGCAGTGGGGCGGGCAGATCAGCGTCGACGGCAAGGATGTGTCCAAACTGGAGACCCACCAGCGTGTCGAGCAGGGTATCGCCTACGTGCCGCAGGGGCGGATGATCTTCTCGCACATGACCGTGCTGGAGAATATCCAGACCGGCCTGCCGGCCTCCGCCGGCGGCAAGGTGCCGGACGATCTCTATGCGCTGTTCCCGGTGCTGCACGAGATGCGTGCACGCAAGGGCGGCAACCTCTCCGGCGGCCAGCAACAGCAGCTGGCCATCGCCCGCGCGCTGGCGACCAACCCCAAGGTGCTGCTGCTGGACGAGCCGACCGAGGGAATTCAGCCGTCGATCATCAAGGACATCGCTCACAAGCTGAAGGAGATCCGCAACCTGCGCGATCTGACCATTGTCGTCTCCGAGCAGGTGCTGTCGTTCACCATGGAAATCGCCGATCGCTTCCTGGTGATCGAGAAGGGCAAGTTCGTGGTGGAGGAAACACGCGACAAGGTGGATGAGGCGACGATCAGTCGCTACCTCTCGGTTTAAGAGCGGACTGTTCCCGGCGCATTCCCGCACGCGTCAGGCCATTGTCTGCAAGCCGGTACGCCTGGGCGTATCGGCTTTTTCTCGTCCGCGAAAATACCCTGAAAGGCTCGTCGTTTCCGGTTCTGGCGCCTACGTCATCCAACGTATTTTCCGATTTTTCCTGTCGTTCAAGACTAGCTCCGTACCGGCGCTGCGGCGTCGCTCCATCCATCTCATCTACCCCCCCATGATCGCCCCAGGAGCTTTGTCATGACCGATACCCTGATCAAGGTCGACCTCAACCAGGCCGCTACCGAGAATGAGCAGATCCACAACCGCTGGCACCCGGACATTCCGATGGCCTGCTGGGTCAAGCCGGGTGACGATTTTATCCTCGAGACCTACGACTGGACCGCCGGTGCGATCAAGAACGACGATGACGCCAGCGACGTGCGCGACGTCGACCTGTCCACCGTCCACTACCTGTCCGGCCCGGTCGGGGTACATGGTGCCGAGCCGGGCGATCTGCTGGTGGTCGACCTGCTCGACATCGGCGCGCGCCAGGACTCTCTGTGGGGCTTCAACGGCTTCTTCTCGCAGACCAATGGCGGTGGCTTCCTCACCGACCATTTCCCTCATGCGCAGAAGTCGATCTGGGACTTCAAGGGCATGTTCACCAGCTCGCGGCACATCCCAGGCGTCAACTTCGCCGGCCTGATCCACCCCGGTCTGATCGGCTGCCTGCCGGACCACAAGATGCTCGCCGACTGGAACCAGCGCGAGCAGGAACTGATCGACACCAACCCGACCCGGGTGCCACCGCTAGCTAATCCGCCGAAAGCGGACACCGCGCACATGGGCAAGCTCAAAGGCGAGGCCCGCGATAAGGCCGCCGCCACGGGCGCACGCACCGTGCCGCCGCGCGAGCACGGCGGCAACTGCGACATCAAGGACCTGTCGCGTGGCTCGAAGATCTTCTTCCCGGTCTATGTCGACGGCGCGGGCCTGTCGGTGGGCGACCTGCACTTCAGCCAGGGTGACGGCGAGATCACCTTCTGTGGCGCCATCGAAATGGCCGGCTGGGTGCACATGAAGGTCGAGCTGATCAAGGGCGGTATGGCCAAGTACGGGATCAAGAACCCGATTTTCAAGCCCAGCCCGATCGTGCCCACCTACAACAACTACCTGATCTTCGAAGGCATCTCGGTGGATGAGGCTGGCAAGCAGCATTACCTGGACGTCAATCTGGCGTACAAGCAGGCCTGCCTCAACGCCATCAATTACCTGACCAAGTTTGGCTACAGCCCAGCGCAAGGCTACTCGCTGCTTGGCTCTGCGCCGGTGCAGGGGCATATCAGCGGGGTGGTCGACATTCCCAACGCCTGCGCCACGCTGTGGCTACCGACCGACATCTTCGACTTCGATATCAACCCTAGCGCCAGCGGCCCGATCAAACAGCTGGACGGCAGCATCGACCTGCCTATCGCTTACGACAAGTGAAGCGAGCGCGCACGGCCACCGCAGGGTGCACCGTGCGCACCTGCTTCGCGAGGAGACATGCCATGCCGATCTATGAATATGACTGCGATAGCTGTGGCGACTTCACGGCGATCCGCCCGATGAGCCAGTGCACCGAGGCTTGCGCCTGCCCTGGCTGTGGCGAGCCGAGCCGGCGGGTGATCCTGTCCACCCCGCGCTTTTCCACCATGGCTGGCGAACAGCGTCGTGCCCATGAGACCAACGAGCGCAGCAGCCACGCGCCGCAGAGCCTGGCCGAGTACGCCAGCAAGCGCAAGCACGCCAGCGGCTGCAGTTGCTGCACCCCGAACAAACCCGTCGCGCCGACCAAGGCCAACCCGCATGCCATGAAAGGCAAACCGGCCGGTCGACCGTGGATGATCAGCCACTGATCGCGGAACCGTAGGGTGGACAACGCTCTGCTTGTCCACCGTTGCATACCCTTGGTGGAAAACGCTTCGCGGTTTTCCACCCTACGTAACGAGTGGAGGAGTCTCTTATGCGTCACGGCGATATTTCCAGCAGCCCGGACACCGTCGGCGTCGCCGTCGTCAACTACAAGATGCCGCGCCTGCACAGCAAGGCCGAAGTGCTCGACAACGCGCGCAAGATCGCCGGGATGATCAAGGGCATGAAACTCGGCCTGCCGGGCATGGATCTGGTGGTGTTCCCCGAGTACAGCACCATGGGCATCATGTACGACCACGACGAGATGATGGCCACCGCCGCGACCATCCCCGGCGAGGAGACGGCGATCTTTTCCGCCGCCTGCCGCGAGGCCAAGACCTGGGGCATCTTCTCGCTCACCGGCGAGCGCCACGAGGAGCATCCGTACAAGGCGCCGTACAACACCCTCATTCTGATCAACGATGCGGGCGAAATCGTGCAGAAGTACCGCAAGTGCATTCCCTGGTGCCCGATCGAAGGCTGGTACCCGGGCGACCGCACGTATGTTTCCGAAGGCCCCAAGGGCATGAAGATCAGCCTGATCATCTGCGACGACGGCAACTACCCGGAGATATGGCGTGACTGCGCGATGAAGGGCGCCGAGTTGATCGTGCGCTGCCAGGGCTACATGTACCCGGCCAAGGAACAGCAGGTGCTGATGTCCAAGACCATGGCCTGGGCCAACAACTGCTATGTGGCGGTGGCCAACGCCGCCGGCTTCGACGGTGTGTATTCCTACTTCGGCCACTCGGCGATCATCGGCTTCGACGGGCGCACCCTCGGCGAATGCGGTGAGGAGGAAATGGGCATCCAGTATGCCCAGCTGTCGGTCTCGCAGATCCGCGACGCGCGCGCCAACGACCAGTCGCAGAACCACCTGTTCAAGCTGCTGCACCGTGGCTACACCGGCATGTTCAACTCCAGTGACGGCGACAAGGGCGTGGCCGACTGCCCGTTCGATTTCTACCGCACCTGGGTGCTGGACGCGCAGAAGGCCAGGGAAGACGTGGAGAAGATGACCCGCACGACCATCGGCGTGGCGGATTGTCCGGTCGGCGAGTTGCCGCATCCGGGCAAGGAAAAGACGGCGGGATAACCCGCTGTTCATTGGCGCTCGCGAACGCGCCATCCCACTAGAAGGCCCTGCGCCATCAGGAACCTCGGCATGCCCTTCGTCAACGACCTGCTCGACCATAACCGTGAGCAACTGGCCCAGACGGTAACCACTACGCTGCCGGTCGGCTCGCTGCAGTCGCGCTTCCTCTTCGAGCCGTCCCAGGTGATGGCGCTGTTGCGCTCACGCATCGTCGGCCAGGATGCCGTGCTTGACCAGATCGAGTCCCTGCTCAAGGTGGTCAAGGCCGATATAGGTGAGCGCGAGCGACCGTTGGCGGTGAACCTGTTCATGGGCCCCACCGGGGTCGGCAAGACCGAGATCGTGCGCCTGCTGGCCCAGGCCATCCACGGTCGCGCCGATGCCTTCTGCCGCATCGACATGCACACTTTGGCCCAGGAACACTACGCTGCCGCCCTGACCGGAGCGCCGCCCGGTTATGTCGGCAGCAAGGAGGGCACCACGCTGTTCGACATCGAGGCGATCCAGGGCAGCTACGGGCGCCCCGGCATCGTGCTGTTCGACGAGCTGGAAAAGGCCGGCAAGGAAGTGGTGCGCAGCCTGCTCGGCGTGCTCGAGATAGGCCAGCTGACCCTGGCCGCTGGCAGCCGGAAGATTGACTTCCGCAACAGCCTGATCTTCATGACCAGCAACATCGGCGCGCAGGATGCCCGACGTTATCGCGAGCGTTTCCAGCGTGGCTGGCGCAATTGGCTGGGGTTGGCACCGCGCGATGAGCCGGCGTTGCTGGAGCGGGCATTGCATGCTCATTTCGAACCGGAGTTCCTCAACCGCATCGACCGCATCCTGGGTTTCGAGCGCATCGACAGCCAATGGCTGGAGGCGCTGCTGGAGATCGAACTGGGCAAGCTCAACCAGCGCCTGGGCAAGCAGGGGCGAGGGCTACTGCTCGATGAAAGTGCACTGGCTTTCCTCTGCCGTGAACATGACCCGCGCTTTGGGGCCAGGGCGCTGGCGCGGCGGGTGCGTACCGAGCTGGAACCGGCGCTGGCCGAGTGCCTGCTGGGCGACCCGGCGGTGATTCGCATGCTGGCGGTGGTGGAGGATGGGCAACTGGTGGTGCGGGGGGATGGGTAGGTCTGATCGCCGAGATGCTCCTGATCGCCAGCAAGCTGGCTACTACGAAAGCAGTTGCATAGGAGCCAGAGGCACGCCCAGTGCGTGCTGGCGCCCAGGGCGCTCAGGTTACAAGCAGATAGCATCCCACAACGGATAGTCGCCAAGTTGCTCGACCAGCCCTGCACGTAGCGGGTTGGCGACGACGTAGCGTGCGCTGGCCTTTCTGCCAGATTTGCTCACCTGGCCTTCCGGAGTATCTGTTGATAGCAATCGCGCTTCGCGAGATCGGCCCCACGCAGAGCAGCCAATGCAAGTGATCCGGCATTAGGCCAACGACTCGAATGAATCTGCCTCACGCAGACTCCGCATTTCCGCTACCAGCAGGCGAGCGGAAGATCGCTTGATGATCATGAGTGACGGCCGTCAGCAGATAGACGCGGCTGGATTCGGAGAAGCGTCCGTGACGCAAGGCGTGGTCACGATGGGCCAAACGGTCGGAATCCATTCCAGACCTCCCAGGGAGATGCGTATGTAGGAGCCGGCTTGCTGGCGACGCTTTTGCCGATTGCGGTTGGTCGCCTGCAGCTCCCGTTGCTCCTACAAAGACAGAAGTCAGTGATGCTCGCGCGTCGCGCGGAATTTCACGTCTGGCCAGCGTTCTTCCATCAGGCTCAGGTTGACCCGGGTTGGTGCCAGGTAGGTCAGGTGGCCGCCGCCGTCGATGGCGATGTTCTCGAAGGCCTTGACCTTGAAGTCCTCGAGCTTCTTCTTGTCGTCGCACTCGATCCAGCGTGCGGACCAGACGTTGATCGGCTCGTAGCCGCACTCGACCTTGTATTCCTCCTTCAGGCGGCTGGCGACCACGTCGAACTGCAGCACGCCGACCGCGCCGAGGATGATGTCGTTGCTGCGCTCGGGGAAGAACACCTGGGTGGCGCCTTCCTCGGCGAGCTGTTGCAGGCCCTGGCGCAGTTGCTTGGATTTAAGCGGGTCTTTCAGGCGCACGCGGCGGAACAGTTCAGGGGCGAAGTGCGGGATGCCGGTGAAGCCCAGTGCCTCGCCTTCGGTGAAGGTGTCGCCGATCTGGATGGTGCCGTGGTTGTGCAGGCCGATGATGTCGCCAGCGTAGGCCTCTTCCAATTGCTCACGCTCGCTGGAGAAGAAGGTCAGGGCGTCGCCGATGCGCACGTCCTTGCCCAAGCGTACATGGCGCATCTTCATACCCTGACTGTACTTGCCCGAGCAGATGCGCATGAAGGCGATACGGTCGCGGTGTTTGGGGTCCATGTTTGCCTGGATCTTGAACACGAAGCCGGTGAACTTCTCCTCCACGGGCTCAACGGTGCGCTCGTTGGCGACACGGGCCAAGGGCTTCGGTGCCCAGTTGACCACGGCGTCGAGCACATGGTCGACGCCGAAGTTGCCCAGCGCGGTACCGAAGAATACCGGGGTCAGTTGGCCATTCATGAACTCGTCCTGGTCGAATTCGTGGCAGGCGCCTTGTACCAGTTCAAGCTGTTCGATGAAGCGTTCGTACTCGTCGCCCAGGTGCGCGCGGGCTTCGTCCGAGTCGAGCTTTTCGATGATCTTCACCTCGGTGCGCTCGTGGCCGTGTCCCGGGGTGTAGACGATGATGTAGTCGTCGGCCAGGTGATAGACGCCCTTGAAGTCCTTGTAGCAGCCGATCGGCCAGGTGATCGGCGCGGCCTTGATCTTTAGCACCGCCTCGATTTCGTCGAGCAGTTCGATCGGGTCGCGGATGTCGCGGTCGAGTTTGTTGATGAAGCTGACGATGGGCGTGTCGCGCAGGCGGCACACATCCATCAGGGCGATGGTGCGCGGCTCGACGCCTTTACCGCCGTCGAGCACCATCAGCGCCGAGTCCACCGCGGTCAGGGTGCGGTAGGTGTCTTCGGAGAAGTCTTCGTGACCGGGGGTGTCGAGCAGGTTGATCATGTGCTCGCGGTAGGGGAACTGCATCACCGAGGTGGTGATGGAGATGCCGCGCTGTTTCTCCATTTCCATCCAGTCGGAGGTCGCATGGCGGTCGGACTTGCGCGACTTCACCGTACCGGCGACGGCAATCGCCTTGCCCATCAGCAGCAGCTTCTCGGTAATGGTGGTCTTACCGGCGTCGGGGTGGGAGATGATCGCGAACGTGCGGCGTTTGCCGACTTCGATGGCCTGGGTGGTCATGGATGCGTGCCTGGCTGGAAACGGTTGCGGGCGACATCGGCCCGGAAAAGCCGGCAATTATACCGGCAAAACCGCGTGAGCCGGCAGGGCACCGATGGAAGAGCGCGCCGGCAGCCAGTCCGGGCGTCTTGGCGCCTGTTTACGATCTCCTGGCTCGCGGCCATGCGGCATTAAGAAACGCCCTTGGATGCGAGCCCAGTCAGAATGCTCATTTACCATGTGTAAACCCGAGTCCGGGCCCAGTCCGTTCCCCAGGCGTTTTCGCCGGGGCACCTAGCCCTTGTCTGACTCTAATCCAGAAGATTGTAAACAGGCTCTTAGCGCAGGCTGGGGAAGCCGTGTTGCCTGGCATTGGCAGTCGCCAGCAGCGACATGAGCAGCAGCGCGGCGATCACCCAGGGAAACGCCAGCACGCCCAAGCCTTCCAGCAGGACACCGCCGATCAAGCCACCGCCAGCGATGGCCAGGTTCCAGGCGGTCACCAGCATCGACTGGGCGGCATCGGCGTGGCTGTCCGCTGCTTTGGCCAGGGCAGTCTGCAGCAGCGTGGCCAAACCGCCAAAGGCCAGCCCCCAGACCGCCACGGCTGCATAAAGCAGGGTCGCGTGTTGGCTCCAGAACATCAGCGCCAGTGCGGACAGGGTGAACAGCGCACAACTGATCAGCACCAGCTCACGCAACCAGCGGTCGATCAGCAGGCCGACAATCCAGATACTCAGCAAGGCGGCCAGGCCGAAGACCAGCAGCACCTGTTCGATCTGTTCGGCGATGCCTGCCGTTTCGAGGAACGGCGCGATGTAGGTGTAAAGAATGTTGTGGCCCAGGACATAGGCGAAGGTGACGAACAGCACCGGGCGGATGCCAGGCAGGGTCAGCACGCGTAGCAGCGGTAGGCGTTTTTCCGCGCGCTGACCGGGGAAGTCCGGCACCTGCCAGCGCACCCAGGCGATCAGTATCAGGGTCAGCCCGGTCATGATGGCGAAGCTCAGGCGCCAACCCAGCAGATTGCCAAGCAGGGTGCCCGCCGGAATGCCGAGTGACAGTGCCAGCGGTGCGCCGATCATCGCCACGGCAATGGCTCTGCCTTGCAGGTGCGGCGCGACCATGCGGCTGGCATAGCCGGCCAGCAGCGCCCAGAGCAGTCCGGCGAAGACCCCGGCGAACAAGCGGGCGACCAATGTCAGGCTGTAGTCAGTGGACAGGGCGGTCAGGCTGTTGACGATGGCGAAGCCGCCGATGGCGATCAGCAACAAGGGCCGCCGCCGCCAGCCCTGGGTAAGGATCACCAGCGGGATGGCCGCCAGCAGCGAACCGATGGCGTAGACCGTGACCAGTTGGCCGATCAGCGCCGGGGCGACGTCCAGATCGCGGCTCATCGGCGGTAGCAGGCCAGCGGGCAGGGCTTCGGTCAGCAGGGTGATGAACGCCGCGGTGGCCAGGGCCAGCAAGCCGCCGAGTGGCAGGCGGCCTCGGTCCGTGGCCGCGGAGGACGGCAGGTCGGTGGAGCAGATGGAATCGGTCATGAAGGCAGCCCGGGCTGGTTACAGAGAGAGGCGCTGATCGTAGGGCGCTGCTGCCGTGAGAAAAATAGGCTAAGGTTCCGAGCTTATCGGACATCTATGTCCTTAATCGTTGGGGCGCAGGATGGATTGGCTGGGCAGCATCTCGGTCTTCGTGCAGGTGGCAGAGACGCGTAGTTTCACCGAGGCAGGGCGCGTGCTGGGGGTGTCTTCGTCGGCGGTGGGCAAAAGCATCGCCCGTCTGGAAGCGCGACTGGACACCCGGCTGTTTCACCGCAGCACTCGCAGCATCACGCTAACGGCCGAGGGCGCGGGCTTTCTTGAACGCTGCCGGCGGATCATCACCGAAGCGGATGCGGCCGAGTTCGAGCTGTGCGCGGCATCCAGTGCGCCGCGTGGCAGATTGCGCATCAGCCTGCCGCAGGTGCATGGCCTGGTGATGCCGGTGCTGGTGGATTTCATGCAGCGCTATCCGCAGATCGAACTGGATATCGACCTGACCGACCGCATGGTCGAGGTGGTCGAGGAAGGCTTCGATGCCGTGGTGCGCACCGGCAATCCCAAGGACTCGCGGCTGATGGCTCGGCAACTGGGGCAGTTCCATATGGTGCTGGTGGGCACGCCGGGCTATTTCCGCGAGCACGGCGTGCCGCAGTTGCCCGAGGATCTGGCTGATCATGCCTGCCTGCGGCACGTTTTTCATCAGACCGGCAAGCTCGAGCCCTGGCCCTTGCGGCGCGAGGTCGATGAGCCCGACGTGGTGCTGCCGACGCGCCTGGTCAGCTCATCCATCGAGGCGGTGGATCATGTGGTGCGGCGAGGATTGGGCATTGCCTGCCTGCCGGATTTCATGGTCCGCGAGGCGGTGGCGCGTGGCGAGTTGCAGCGGGTGCTCGACGACCACCTCGACCACTGCAGCACGTTCTGGGTGCTATGGCCGTCGAGTCGGCATGCGGCGGCCAAGCTGCGGGTATTCATCGACCACCTGTGTGCCAACCTGCTGCCGGACACACGGGGGCGATGATCGCGGGCGGCCACGATAAACAGTGGCCGATTCCGCCTCAGTGGTGCGCGTCGTCCTTGTCTTCTGGCGAGAGCGGCTGGTCTTTATAGATGTATTTGACCAGCGGGCCGATGGTCAGACCCTGGGCCAGGATCGACACCAGCACCACGATATAGGTCAGGCTCAGCAACAGGTCGCGCTCCGGGCCCAGCGGCAGCGACAGCGCCAGGGCTACCGACACCCCGCCACGCAGGCCGCCCCAGACCAGGATGCGGGTGGTGCCCAGCGGTGCCTGGCGCTTGAACTGGCGAAGCAGAAGCAGCGGCGGGCCAACGGTGAGGAAACGTGCGATCAGCACGGCGCCACCCAGGGTCAGGGCGGCGACCACGTGTAGCCAGGAGAACGGCAGCAGGAGCAGTTCCAGGCCGATCAGGGCGAACAGCAGGGCGTTGAGTATCTCGTCCACCAGCTCCCAGAACTTGTCGATGTAGCGGCGGGTTTCGTCGCTCATCGCATAGTTGCGGCCGTAGTTGCCGATGATCAGGCCGGCCACCACCATGGCGATCGGGCCGGACACATGCAGCTTGCTGGCCAGTGCCGCGCCGCTGAACACCAGGGCCAGGGTCAGCATGACCTCCACCTGATACTGGTCGATGCCACGCATCATCAGGATCACGCCGAAGCCGATGGCGGCCCCAAACAGCCCGCCGCCGATGGCCTCGTGCACGAACATCCAGCTCACCGTGCCGATGGTTGGTGTCGCACCGCTGAGCAAAATGCTGAGCAGGATGCTGAACACCACCACCGCCGTGCCGTCGTTGAACAGCGACTCGCCGACGATGGTGGTCGCCAGCGGCTTGGGCGCGCCGGCGGACTTGAGGATACCCATGACGGCGATAGGGTCGGTCGGCGAGATCAGCGCGCCGAACAGCAGGCAGTAGATGAAATCCACATGCCAGCCGAACAGGCCGAAGATGGTGTAGGCCAGCGCGCCGATTACGAAGGTAGCGATCAACACGCCAGCCGTGGCGAGCAGGCCGATGGGCCACTTGTAGCTGCGCAGGTCGCCCAGGTTGACGTGCAAGGCGCCAGCGAACAGCAACGCCGGCAGGAACCAGGTCATCAACACGTCGGAGAAGTCGATACGACGGATGATCTCCTGCATCTCCACTTCGATCAGCGGATAGCCGAGTGCGCTCAGGCCCTGGATAAGCAGTGAGAACACCAGCGCGGTGGCCATCACACCGATGGTCGGAGGCAGGCGAATGAAGCGGTAATTGACGTAGGTGAGCAGGGTGGTGAGTGCGATGAATGCCGCGACCAGATCGAGCACGCGATCCTCCTTGACGTTGCCAGGCCCGGTGCTGGGCCATTGAAGGGCGCTCATGATACGGGATGTAAGCGAATGTGTAAGTGCGCAGGCGTCGGCTGGCGGTCACGTTTTAGCGCTGGATGAACCCTGTTCGGGGCTGAGGCGGAAGCTTCGATTTCAGGGGTAATGCCTGCCGGGGGCAACAATCCGTTCTCGCCCGTGCTGAGATGCATTGGCTCGCTGATCCAGCAAGGCTCTTGCATGGTTTTTTGTGCAGCATTCAGGACGTTTTGTTGAGGATTAGAAACACTTGGCGTCCGCCTGTAAAACGAGGGTAATTTTTGGTTGATATACGGGAAGCATGGTCCTAAAGTTCGCGCCCGAACGTCCATGCTGGAAACGATCCATCCGGCTCAAGTACTGACGACGAGAGGTTGCCCGCACATCTGGCAATCCTCGGCGACATGCCTTGGGAAGTAGGCGAACCAAAGTGGGGAAACGGATTAGACGTTCGCGGTTCCAACACAGGAACCATCCCTTCAATACCTTTGTTTGTTTTGCCAATGGAGCCCCCGCATGTCGATCGAGGTCGAAGACTATTACCCGCGCGAAACCTTCAACAAAATGAAGGCATTCGCCGACAAGCAAGAAACCCCGTTCGTGGTGATCGACACCGCGATCATCAGCCAGGCCTACGATGACCTGCGCGCCGGTTTCGAATTCGCCAAGGTGTACTACGCCGTCAAGGCCAACCCAGCCGTCGAGATCATCGACCTGCTCAAGGACAAAGGATCGAGCTTCGATATCGCCTCGATCTATGAGCTGGACAAGGTGATGAGCCGTGGCGTCGGCCCGGAGCGCATCAGCTACGGCAACACCATCAAGAAAGCCCGCGACGTGCGTTACTTCTACGAGAAGGGTGTGCGTCTGTTCGCCACCGACTCGGAAGCCGACCTGCGCAACATCGCCAAGGCCGCCCCTGGCTCGAAGATCTACGTGCGCATCCTTACCGAAGGCTCGACGTCGGCTGACTGGCCGCTGTCGCGTAAATTCGGCTGCAACCCGGACATGGCCCTGGACCTGTTGATCCTGGCCAAGCAACTGGGCCTGGTGCCGTATGGCATCTCCTTCCACGTTGGCTCGCAGCAGCGCGACATCGACGTGTGGGACGCCGCCATCGCCAAGGTCAAGGTGATCTTCGAGCGCCTCAAGGAAGAAGACGGCATCCAGCTGCAGATGATCAACATGGGTGGCGGCTTCCCGGCCAACTACATCACCCGCACCAACAGTCTGGAAACCTACGCCGAGGAAATCATTCGCTTCCTCAAGGAAGACTTCGGCGAGGAACTGCCGGAAATCATCCTCGAACCAGGCCGTTCGCTGATCGCCAACGCTGGCATCCTGGTCAGCGAAGTGGTGTTGATCGCGCGTAAATCGCGCACCGCCGTCGAGCGCTGGATCTACACTGACGTGGGCAAGTTCAGCGGCCTGATCGAAACCATGGATGAAGCCATCAAGTTCCCGATCTGGACCGAGCGCAAAGGCGAGATGGAAGAAGTCATCATCGCGGGTCCGACCTGCGACAGCGCCGATATCATGTACGAGAACTACAAGTACGGCCTGCCGTTGAACCTGGCCAGCGGCGACCGCCTGTACTGGCTGTCCACCGGTGCCTACACCACCAGCTACAGCGCGGTGGAGTTCAACGGCTTCCCGCCGTTGAAGGCGTTCTACCTGTAAGGCGTCACTCGCGTACCAAGCCCCGGCATGTCCGGGGCTTTTTTATGGCGCTGTATTCGAGCGTGCGGCTTGGCGTTTTGCCGCTCGACCTCCCAGCGGCAGGGGCATTTATTGAGGCGTTGGTAAGGAAAGTGTAAAAGCGGCGCGTGAGCCTTGGGATCAAATTAGAATACTTCTCGTTTAATTCGGTCGGCCTATGCCGGCGCTGGCAAGCAGTTCAGGACGACGTACGTGTTCAAGAAAGCGATATTTCAACTGCATTGGTTTTTTGGCATCACCGCCGGGCTGGTGCTGGCACTGATGGGCGTTACCGGGGCGCTGTATACCTTTCAGCCGGAAATCATCGGTGTCCTCAATCCTCACATGCAGCTCGCGGTACGCGAGGAGGGCGTGTTGCCGCCCGGCGAGCTGGCGGCCAAGGTCGAGGCAGCAGAGGGCAAGGGCGTTTCCGGTGTCTGGGTGAACGTGCTCGATGGCAAGGCCGCCCGTGTCTTCCTCCAGCCGGAAGCGGGTCAGCGACGTGGCGCGGTGCGTTTCGTCGACCCCTACAGTGGCGAGATACTCGCCGAACCGCAGGGGCAGGAGGTGTTCAACTTCATCCTGCAACTGCACCGCTTCCTCACCATCGGTGATGTCGGCCGGCAGATCACCGGCGCCAGTACCCTGGCCCTGATCTTCTTCTGCCTATCCGGCCTGTATCTGCGCTGGCCGCGCAAGGCCCTGAGCTGGCGAACCTGGCTGACCCTGGACTGGGCGAAGAAAGGGCGCGCCTTCAACTGGGACCTGCACGCGGTGTTCGGCACCTGGTGCCTGGTGTTCTACCTTTGCGCCGGGCTCACGGGGCTGTACTGGTCTTATGACTGGTACCGCAGCGGGCTGACCGCTCTGCTCAGCGACGCCCCGGCCGTGCAAGCCGGCAAACCTGGCGAACGGCGTGAAGGTGGACGCGGGCGGCCTGGCCAGCAAGCACCCGGCGGCCCACCTCTGGTGGTCGACTACGACGCGGTATGGGACTCCATTCGCAACACGGCAGGGCCTGAACTGAGCCAGTACAACCTGCGCCTGCCGCCGGTGGGGGGCCAGCCGGCCACGGTGTTCTACCTGCTTGAGGACGCCGCGCACCCGAGGGCGCTCAACCAGTTCCAGATCGACCCGGCCAGTGGTGCCGTGAGCCGTCACGAGCGGTATGTCGACAAGAGCTTCAAGGCGCAGCTGCTGACCAGCGTGTATGCCCTGCACGTGGGCGAGTATTTCGGCCTGCCGGGGCGCATCCTGATGATGCTGGCCAGCCTGACCATGCCGTTGTTCTTCGTCACCGGCTGGTTGCTCTACCTCGATCGCCGGCGCAAGAAACGTGCGGTACGGGCGGCTCGTGGCGATGTGGGGGCGGCAGCGAGCGGCGAGGGCTGGCTAATCGGCTTCGCCAGTCAGAGCGGCTTTGCCGAGCAACTGGCCTGGCAGACCGCCGGGCAGTTGCAGGCGGCGGGGCATCCGGTGCAGGTCCAGTCGCTGGCGCGGTTGAGCGAGCAGGCCTTGCAGCAGGCGAGCAAGGCCCTGTTCGTGGTCAGCACCTTCGGTGATGGTGAGGCGCCGGACAGTGCGCGCGGTTTCGAGCGCAAGCTGCTGGGGCGTCCGCTGGGTCTGCAGCACCTGAACTATGCGGTACTTGCCCTGGGCGACCGCCAGTACAGCCAGTTCTGTGGTTTTGCCCGGCGCCTGCATGCCTGGCTCGGCGAGCAGGGCGCGCGCAGCCTGTTCGCTCCCGTCGAAGTGGACGGTGGCGACGCCGTGGCGCTCGACCACTGGCAACACCAGTTGGGCGAGTTGACAGGGCTGCAACCCCAGCACGTACAACAGGTGCCCTTCACGAGCTGGAGCCTGAGCCAACGCGAGCGACTGAATCCCGGCAGCCAGGGGGAACCGACCTTCCTGCTCGGCCTGAACAGCAGCGATGCCGTGCAGTGGCAAGCCGGCGATATTCTCGAAGTGCTGCCGCGCAATGCTGACGCCCGGGTGCGCGACTGGCTGCAGCAGCACGGTCTGGATGCGTCGGAGTGGGTCAATGTCGGTCCGCTGGCGCAGCCGCTGCACGAGGCCCTGACCACGCGGCAACTGCCGGACAGCTTCGCTCATCTGGTCGGCCTGCATGCCCAGGCGCTGCTGGAGGCGCTGGTGCCGCTGAGCCCCCGCGAATACTCCATTGCCTCATTGCCCGCCGACGGCGTGCTGCAACTGATCGTGCGCCAGGAACGGCACCCTGACGGCAGCCTGGGACTGGGCTCCGGCTGGCTGACCGAGCATGCGTCGCAGCAGGGGCAGGTGCTTGCCCGCGTCCGGCGCAATAACGGCTTCCATGCCCCGGAGGATGATCGCCCGCTGATCCTGATCGGCAACGGCACGGGTCTCGCTGGGCTGCGCAGCCTGCTCAAGGCCCGTATCGCTACGGGTCATCAGCGCAACTGGTTGTTGTTCGGCGAACGCAACCGAGCCCATGATTTCTACTGTGCGGATGAACTGGATGGTGCTTTGGCGCGTGGTGACCTGGCCCGCCTGGACCTGGCGTTCTCCCGAGACCAGACGCACAAGGTCTACGTGCAGGATCGGCTGCGGGAGGCCGCCGAGACCTTGCAGGCATGGGTGGCGCAGGGCGCGGCGATCTACGTCTGCGGCAGCCTGGAAGGCATGGCCGGTGGCGTCGACCAGGTGCTGCGCGACGTGCTGGGCGAGGCAACTGTCGAGCACCTGCTGGAAGAGGGTCGCTACCGCCGCGACGTGTACTAGGGGCGCACCCCGAATGACAGGTCGGCTCAACGCCAGATTTTCGTGGGACCGGGCGGGTTACGCTGACTGAAAGGTTGCAGCCTGCGCGTCGAGGCCGGAAGCTATGCCCATGAACAGAATCCTCCTCAACTGCGATATGGGTGAAAGTTTCGGCGCCTGGCGCATGGGCGACGATGCCCTGGCCATGCCGCTGATCGACCAGGCCAACCTGGCGTGCGGCTTCCATGCCGGCGACCCATCGATCATGCAGCACAGCGTTGCGCTGGCGGTGAAACATGGCGTCAGCATCGGCGCCCATCCTTCGTACCCGGACCTGCAAGGCTTCGGCCGCCGCCATCTGGCCTGCTCGGCGGAAGAAGTCACCGCGCTGGTGCTGTATCAGATCGGCGCGCTGGATGCCTTCTGCCGCGCGGCCGGCACCCAGCTGGCCTACGTCAAACCCCATGGCGCGCTGTACAACGACCTGGTGCGCAGCGACGAGTTGCTCGGCGCCGTGCTGGTGGCCTGTGCGGTATTTCGCCCCGGCCTGCCGCTGATGGTGCTGGCCCTGGCCGACAACAGCCGCGAACGCCGCCTGGCCGAGATGGCCGGGGTGCCGTTGCTGTTCGAAGCCTTCGCCGACCGCGCCTACCTTGCCGATGGGCAACTGGCCCCGCGCCGTGAGGCGGGGGCGGTGCACCAGGATGGCGAGCGTATTTTGCAGCAGGCGCTGGCCATCGCCCGTGGCGAGCCGTTCGCCGATCTGCACGGGCAGCCGCTTTGCCTGCAGGCGGACAGCCTCTGCGTGCACGGCGACAACGCTGAGTCCCTGGCCGTGTTGCGGCGTCTGCGAGCGCACCTGGACGCGGCATGATCCGCATCGAACCCTTCGGTGCCGAAGCGCTGCTGCTGGACCTCGCGGATACGCCGGACGTTCATCTGCCAGGGCGTATCGCCGCCCTGGCCGCCTGTATCCGTGATGAGTGTGGCGAGTTGGTAAGCGATCTGGTGCCGAGCTGGACCAGCCTGCTGCTGCACTACGACCTGATGCGTACCCACCCGGAGCAACTGATCGAGCGCCTGACGCCACTCATCGAGCGCTGGCAGAGCACGCCACCTGGCGAGGAGTTGGGCCGCGTGCACGAACTACCCGTGTGGTATGCCGGCGAGGACCTGGCGGATGTCGCGGTGGCTTGTGGCATCTCGGTGGCGGAGGTGATCGCGCTGCATAGCGATATCGACTACCGCGTCGGGGCCATCGGTTTCGCGCCGGGGTTCGCCTACCTCGGCGAGCTGGATGTGCGCCTGGCGCTGCCGCGTCGGGCCACCCCGCGCACGCGCGTGCCGGCTGGCAGCCTGGCCATTGCCGAGCGGCAGACGGCGGTGTACCCACAGGCCTCGCCGGGTGGCTGGCACCTGTTGGGTCTCTGTCCGCAGCCTGTGTTCGAGGCTGGTCGAACGCCACCTTGCCCGCTGTCCATTGGCGATCGGGTGCGTTTCGTGCCGGTCGACGAGTCGACCTATCGCCGCCTGAGTGGTCGTCCATGAGGGGCTTGCAGGTGGCCAAACCGGGGCCGCTGAGTCTGCTGCAGGATGCCGGGCGGCAGGGCTGGCAACACCTGGGCGTATCGCCAAGCGGACCGTTGGACGTGCACGCAGCCGCCTGGGCCAACCGGTTGCTGGGCAATGCCTGGGGCGCGCCGCTGCTGGAAGTCGCCCTGGGTGATGTAGAGCTGCGCAGCCAGGTCGATACCTGGCTGGCATTTACCGGGGCCGATATGCCACTGACCGTCGATGATCGAGCGCAGATGGGCTGGTCACGGTTTTCCCTGCGCGCGGGACAGCGTGTGCGCCTGGGCTACGCGCGCAGTGGCCAGCGCGGCTACCTGGCGGTTGCCGGTGGGTTTGCCGCCAGGCCGGTGCTGGGTAGCGTCAGCACTCAAGTGCGCGAAGGCCTGGGTGGGCTGGATGGGCAGGGTAGCGCGCTGCGCGAGGGCGATCTGCTGCCCTGTGCCGCGACCTTGTCGGGACAGCGGGCGGCCAGCGTGCCCTGGCCCTATCGTCCGGATTACCGCGCCGACGCCGAGTTGCGAGTGATCACAGGTGGCGATGCGGCGCAGTTTTCCGCCGTGGCACGGCAGGCGTTCTTCACCCAGCGCTGGTGCCTCAGCCCCAATTCCGACCGCATGGGCGTGCGGCTGCAGGGCGAGGCGCTGCAGGCACCGCTGCGGCAGTGGTCACTGGGTGTGACCCGCGGAGCGATCCAGATCCCACCGGATGGCCAGCCGATCATCCTGTTGGCCGATCACCAGACCATGGGTGGTTATCCATTGCTTGGCTTTGTGCATCCGCTCGACCTCGGGCGCCTGGCCCAGTGCACGGCGCGACAGGCACTGCGCTTCACCCAGGTCAGCCTGGAACGGGCGCAGGATGAGTTGCGGGTGTTCTACCGCTTCTTCGGGCGGCCTTAGCGGGGCAGGTGGTGCAGCGGCAGCGGGCCGGGCGCTTTCACGGTCTGGATAGCAAAGTTGCTGCGGATATCCCGTACGCCGGGGAGCTTGAGCAGGGTGCCCGTGAGGAAGTGCTCGTAGGCGCGCAAGTCCGGGACCACCACCTGCAACAGGAAATCGGCCTCGCCGGAGACCAGGTGCACGGAGATCACTTCCGGCAAACCGATTACCGCCTGGCGGAAACTCTCGGCCTGCTCCTCATGATGGCGTTCGACCTTGATGCCGACGAAGACCGTCAGGCCGAGGCCAATGCTGTCGCGATCCAGATCGGCCTGATAACGCCGGATAACGCCGGCTTCCTCCAGCAGGCGCACCCGGCGCAGGCAGGGTGACGGTGATAGACCGATCTGCTCGGCCAGTTGCACATTGCTCAGGCGACCATCCTGCTGCAGGGCGTCCAGAATCCGTTGATCGAATGCATCGAGTGAGATGGTTGGCATAAGTGCGTCTCTAATTCGGTGAATGCGTTGCAGATATGCTCATTATCATGAGTTTATTGGCGTAATACGCAAGCACCTGCCAGTGCCTTTGACCATAGACTTTGCCTCAGTGCTTTCTGGGAGTGATATATGGCCGAGTTGGGTGTATTTCTGGTGGCGCTTGCCGTGGTGTACCTGTTGCCAGGCCCGGACATGATTCTGCTGTTGCAGACCGGTGCCCGGCAGGGGCGTGCTCAGGCTCTGGCCACTGCGCTGGGGCTGGCGCTGGCGCGTAGCGTTCATGTGCTGTTGGCGGGGGCGGGATTGGCCGTGCTGTTCAAGAGCGCGCCTTGGACGCTTGATGGCGTGCGGGTAGTGGGTGCGCTGTATCTGCTGTGGGTGGGCGTGTCGATTTTGCGGGCGCCGGTTTCACCGCTGCTGGTTGCTTCGGGCATTTCTCGGCAGGGCGCCTCACGGCGGTACGGGGCTGCCGTACAACGCGGCTTGCTGACCAACCTGCTCAACCCCAAGGCCTTGCTGTTCTGCTCAGTGCTGTTGCCGCAGTTCATCACACCCGAAGCGGGGCCACTGGCCGTGCAGTTCGCCTTGCTCGGTGTTGTGCTGGTCGTTGTGGGGCTGGCGTTCGACTGCACATATGCGCTGCTCGGGACCGGCTTCGGCCAGTGGCTGGGGCAGCGGCCCACGGTGCAGCGTATCCAGCAGTGGCTGTTTGGCACGGTGCTGATCGGCTTTGCCCTGCGCCTGGCCTTGCTGCGTGATCTATAGCGCCTGCTCAGGCACATCCAGTCTGGGCGTCGCCGCCAGCAGCTTCTGCGTGTAGGGATGCTGCGGGTGTTCGCAGACCTGCTCGGCGCTGCCCTGTTCCACGGCCACGCCACGGTGCAGCACCAGCACCTGGTCGGCGATCTGCCGGACCACGGCCAGGTTGTGGGAGATGAACAGGTAGGCGGTGCCGAACTCGGCCTGCAGTTCATGGAACAGCTCGAGCACCTGGGCCTGGATCGATACGTCCAGGGCTGAGGTCGGCTCATCCGCCACGAGGATTTTCGGTTGCAGCATCATCGCCCGGGCAATGGCGATGCGCTGGCGCTGGCCACCGGAAAACATGTGCGGGTAGCGCTCGGCATGCTCGGCGGGCAGGCCGACCCGTTGCAGCATCTGCGCCACGCGCTGGCGGCGCTGCGTGGTGTCGAGGTCGGTGTTGAGCAGCAGCGGTTCAGCCAGTTGCGCGCCGATGGTCTGGCGCGGGTTGAGCGAGGCGAATGGATTCTGGAAGACCATCTGCACAGCGCGGCGCAACTGCCGGCGGGCGGTCGGATCGGCACTGGCGAGGTCGTGCCCGGCGATACGCAAGCTGCCGCCGTCCGGTGTTTCGATCAGGGTCAGCAGGCGGGCCAGGGTCGACTTGCCGCTGCCCGATTCGCCGATGATCGCCAGGGTGCGGCCGGCATGCAGGTCGAACGACACGCCATCCAGTGCTTGCAGACGCTGCGCCCGGCGCAGCAGGCCACCGGGCAGCAGGTACTGGCGCGACAGTTCGCGGGCACTGAGCAGCAGCGGGCTGTCGCCTTGCGGGCGTGGGCGCAGCGGCTGGTTTTCCGGCAGGGCGGCGAGCAACTGGCGGGTGTAGGCGTGCTGCGGGTGGTACAGCACCTGGCTGACCGGTCCTTGTTCACGCAACTGGCCATGTTGCATCACGCAGACGCGGCTGGCGGTTTGCGCGACCAGGGCCAGGTCGTGGCTGATGAGGATCAGCGCCATGCCGCGTTCACGCTGCAGGTCGAGCAGCAACTGGATGATCTGCGCCTGGGTGGTGACATCCAGGGCGGTGGTCGGCTCGTCGGCGATCAGCAGTTGCGGGCCACCGGCCAGGGCGATGGCGATGGCCACGCGCTGGGCCAGGCCCCCGGAGAGTTGGTGCGGGTAAGCGCGCAGGCGCGCCGCCGGGTTGGGGATCTGTACCTGTTCGAGCAGTTCCACGGCGCGTTGGCGAGCAGCCTTGCCACGCAGGCCGTGGTGTTGGCGCAGCACCTCGCCGAGTTGGTAGCCGATGGTCAGAGCCGGGTTCAACGCGTTGAGCGGGTCCTGAAAGACCAGGCCAATGTGCTTGCCGAGCAGGCGCCGACGCGCCCGCGGCGAGAGGCGCTGCAGGTCCTGGCCGGCGAACTGCAAGGTATCGGCACTCACCGTGCCGGGTGCGTCCACCAGGCCGAGCAGGGCCAGCATGCTTTGCGACTTGCCTGAGCCGGACTCGCCGACCAGGCCAAGGATTTCCCCGGCTTGCAGGTCGAGGTCGAGACCGTCGACCACGGCGCGTTGGCCAAAGCGCACGCAGAGGTTGCGCAGAGTCAGCAGAGGGGTGTCGGTCATCTGCTTCAGCCTACCTGCTTGAGTCGGGGATCAAGGGCATCACGCAGGCCGTCGCCAATCAGGTTGAGCGACAGCACGGTGAGCAGAATCGCCAAGCCGGGCAGGGTCACCACCCACCAGGCGCTGTCCATGTAGTCGCGGGCGCCGGCCAGCATGCTGCCCCATTCGGGGGTGGGCGGCTGCACGCCGAGGCCGAGGAAGCCCAGCGCGGCGGCATCGAGAATCGCCGCCGAGAAGCTCAGGCTGGCCTGCACGATCAGCGGTGCCAGGCAGTTGGGCAGCACGGTGACGAACATCAGCCGCCAGGTGCCTGCGCCAGCCAGGCGCGCGGCGGTGACGTAGTCGCGGCCGATCTCGCCGAGTACCGCGGCGCGGGTCAGGCGCACGTAAGCCGGCAGCGAGACGATGGCGATGGCCAGCACGGTGTTGATCAGCCCCGGGCCGAGAATGGCCACCACCGCCACGGCCAGCAGCAGCGCCGGCAGCGCCAGCATGATGTCCATCAAACGCATCAATGCTGGACCGAGCAGGCGCGGGTAGAAACCGGCGAGCAATCCGAGCAGCACGCCGGGCAGTAGGGCCAGCAGCACCGAGGCCAGGCCGATCAGCAGTGACAGGCGCGCGCCGTATAGCAGGCGCGAGAGCACGTCGCGGCCGGCTTCGTCGGTACCGAGCAGGAACGGCCAGTGGCCGCCATCCAGCCAGATCGGTGGCAGCAGCACGACGTCACGTTGCTGCTGGCTTGGGTCGAAGGGCGCCAGCCAGGGGGCGAACAAGGCGCCGATCAGCAACAGGAGCAGGAACAGCAGACCGGCGCAGGCGGCGCGGTTGCGCAGGAAGGCACGGCAGAACTCGCTCAGGGGCGAGGCGGGTACGCTGGCGAGGGCGGTGGCGGTCATGCTGTGTCCCTACTGGCGGCGCAGGCGAGGGTTGGCGAGCCCGTACAGCAGGTCGACCACGAAGTTGCTGAGGATCACCAAGCAGGCGATCAGCAGGATGCCGCTTTGCACCACGGGGTAGTCACGCGCACCGATGGCTTCGATCAGCCACTTGCCGATGCCGGGCCAGGAGAACAGCGTCTCGGTGAGGACCGCACCACCGAGCAGCGTGCCGACCTGCAGGCCGAACACCGTGAGCACTGGCACCAGGGCATTGCGCAGGGCATGCACCAGCACCACGCGCAGCGGCGACAAGCCACGGGCGCGGGCACTGCGAATGTAGTCTTCGCGCAGCACGTCGAGCATTGCCGAGCGGGTCATCCGCGCGATCACCGCCAGCGGGATGGTGCCGAGGACGATCGCCGGGAGCAGCAGGTGGTGCAGGGCGTCGAGCACCGCGCCGTCCTGGCCGCTGAGCCAGGCGTCGATGAGCATGAAGCCGGTCACGGGTTCTATATCGTAGAGAATCAGATCGGTGCGGCCGGACACCGGCGTCCAGCCGAGGCCGACCGAGAATAGCAGGATCAGCATCAGCCCCCACCAGAAGATCGGCATCGAATAGCCGGTCAGGGCCAGGCCCATCACGCCGTGGTCGACGCTGCTGCCACGTCGTAGGGCGGCCAGGATGCCGGCGGGCAGGCCAAACAGGGTGGCGAACAGCAACGCGGCCAGCGCCAGTTCCGCGGTGGCGGGAAACAGCACGAGGAATTCATCCCACACGGCTTCGCGGCTGCGCAGTGAATGGCCGAGGTCGCCCTGTAGCAGATCACCGAGGTAGCGCAGGTATTGTTCCGCCAGGGGGCGGTCCAGGCCAAGCTCTTGCAGGGCAAGGGCGTGTTGTTCCGGGCTGAGGCCGCGCTCGCCCATCATCACGTCCACCGGATCGCCGTCGACCAGGCGGATCAGGCTGAACGTCAGCAGGGTGACGCCGATCAGGGTGGGCAACAGCAGGCCCAGGCGACGAGCGAGGAAGGACAGCACGCGCGATGACTCCGAGCGGGGGAGCCGGCAGTGTAAAGCCTTGGGCTGTGTTTACGCCAAGTCTATGGTTGGAGGCTGCAGGGCATGCGGGCGGATCGCACCATGCGCCTGAAGCGCCGAAACGGCTGAGGCTATCTGGCGAGCGGGTCACGCCGGAACGGGAGTGATGCCTTGTGTCCAGGGGGCTGTTGCTGTTTCGCTCTGACCCATTGAGTTAGATGGAAATATATTTCCAATCCGGCCCTTCAGGTGGACCTCTTTGAGGCAGTTGTCGATATTCGGCTTTTGCCCTATTGGTGGGCTAAAGCCCACCCTACAGGACATGAGCCTAAGCGTAGGGTGGGCTTCAGCCCACCGTTGCGATCCCTGCAACTGCCTCGAACCGGTCATCCATGCCGAAACGACAACAGCTCCTGGCTTTTCAGCCTTCAGCGCTTTTATCGATTACGGCATCTGCACTTCGATGATGCCATCAGCCGACATGCTCACGCGGCTGGTGCCGGCTTCGATCTGTTGGGGCGGTGCGGCGGACTTGCTGAAGCCGGCGTCCATGGCCATGGCGCGCATCATGATCGGCTGGAAGCCACCGCTGTTGAGGTTCAGGCTGACCAGCTTGTAACCCTTGCCGCCGACCGCTTCAGTGGCCAGTTGGGCGCGGGCTTTGAAGGCGGCCACGGCATCCTTGATCAGTGCGTCTTCGTTCTTCTTGCGGGTAGCATCTGCCACGGCGAAGTTCATCTCGCCCATTTTCAGCTCGCCGAGCAGGTCGGCGGTCAGCTGCGACAGGGCCGCGAAGTTGGCGCTTTCCAGACGAATCTCGCCGCGCTCGCGCCAGCCGGTGATCTTGTCACCATCATTGGTGTAAACCGGGTAGCTGTTGCGGTTGCCCAGGCTGATGGTCACATCCTTGACCTTGCGCGTTTGCTCCACGGCTTTGTTCAGCGCGGTGGTGATGCCGCTGGCCAGTTTGGCCGGGTCCTTGTCCTGGGCCTCGGTGTACAGGGTCACGACCATGCGATCGTGAGCCACTTCCTGATTGACTTCGGCCCGCAGGGAAACCTGGTTGTAGCGCGCGTCGTCAGCCAGGGCCGGCAGGCTGGCAAGGGAGGCCAGGCTCAGGGAAAGGGCTACAGCGAGACGGTTGAAAGCATGCATGGAGAAGCTCCTAGTGTGGTTTGTCCTGAAGCGAGTTCAGGGTCGTGATCGAGCGCCAGTACCGGCGTCGGATCGCGCGATCCTGAACTGTCTGTAAGGGTAGACGTTGCTCTCTGACTATTCGGGTTAAACCCGGTTCCAGATTTTGCGCGATAGGTTACGGCAGCCTGGCGACTGCGGCGAGTTGCCGCATAGGGGCGGGCATGGGTAGAGGGTGGTTATACTCCGCGCAGACCTACGGAGCCGCCATGTACGCCCCTGTTCAACTGTTTTCCGCCAGCCGCCAGAACCTCTGGCGCCTGACCCTGATTCGCCTGCTGGTGCTGGCCGCGCAGGCTGGTTCGGTGGGCATTGCCTATCTCTCCGACCTGTTGCCGTTGCCCTGGCTGGCGCTGAGCATCGTGCTCGGCATCTCTGCCTGCCTGTGTCTGCTGACCCTGCTGCGCCTGCGCGGGCCCTGGCCGGTGACCGAGCTGGAGTACGCGGTGCAGCTGGCGTGCGACCTGATCATCCACAGTGTGCTGCTGTATTTCTCCGGGGGCTCGACCAACCCCTTCGTATCCTATTACCTGGTGCCGCTGACCATCGCCGCTGCGACGCTGCCCTGGCTCTACTCCATGGTGCTCAGTGGTCTGGCCCTGACCGGCTACACCGCCCTGCTGATCTGGTACCACCCGCTGCACCTGCACAATGTGCAGCACGAGGCGATGCTGATCAGCCTGCACCTGTTCGGCATGTGGATGAATTTCGCCCTGTCGGCGGCCTTCATCACTTTCTTCGTGGTCAAGATGGCCGGTGCGCTGCGTAGCCAGGATGAACTGCAGGCCTTGCGCCGCGAGGAGGCCATGCGTGACCAGCAATTGCTGGCCGTGGCCACCCAGGCGGCTGGTGCGGCCCATGAGCTGGGTACGCCGTTGGCGACCATCAGTGTGCTGCTCACGGAGTTGCGTCAGGAATACCGCGACAAGCCTGCCCTGCAGGATGACCTGGCGCTGCTGCAGGAGCAGGTCAAGCTGTGCAAGGACACCCTGCAGCAACTGGTGCGCGCCGCCGAGGCCGACCGCCGTCAGGCGGTGATGGAGCAGAGTGCCGTGCAATGGCTGGAGTCGACGCTCAATCGCTGGCACCTGATGCGCCCCGAGGCAACCTATCGCTACCAGCGTCTGGGCCATGGCGCCGCGCCGCTGATCCTGCCGCCGGCGGACCTGACCCAGGCGCTGCTCAACCTGCTCAACAATGCCGCCGATGCCTGTCCCGACAAGCTGGATATCCGCATCGACTGGGACCCGCAATGGATCGTGCTGAGCATTCTCGACCGTGGTGCCGGTGTGCCGCTGGCCATCGCCGAGCAGCTTGGCAAACCGTTTTTCACCACCAAGAGCAAGGGCAAGGGTTTCGGTCTTGGCCTGTTCCTCAGCCAGGCAAGCGTGACGCGGGCCGGCGGTTCGGTAAAACTCTACAACCACGAAGACGGCGGTACGCTGACTGAATTGCGCCTGCCCAGGCCGGCCCCGGGAGATGACCATGAGTGACGAACCCCTGATCGAAAGCGAAGACCAGCCCCACCTGTTGCTGGTGGATGATGACGCCACCTTTACCCGTGTCATGGCGCGTGCCATGAGCCGCCGTGGCCTGCGCGTGAGTTGTGCCGGTTCCGCCGACGAGGGCCTGGCCCTGGCCAAGGAAGACCTGCCGGACTACGCGGTGGTCGACTTGAAGATGGAAGGCGACTCGGGTCTCGTGTTGCTGCCCAAGCTGCTCGAACTCGACCCCGAGATGCGCGTGGTGATCCTCACTGGTTATTCGAGCATTGCCACTGCTGTCGAGGCCATCAAGCGCGGTGCAACCAACTACCTGTGCAAGCCGGCGGATGCTGACGACGTGCTGACGGCCCTGCTGTCCCAGCATGCGGATCTGGAAACCCTGGTGCCGGAAAACCCCATGTCGGTGGACCGTCTGCAGTGGGAGCACATTCAGCGTGTGCTTGCCGAACACGAAGGCAACATTTCGGCCACGGCACGGGCTCTGGGTATGCACCGCCGCACCCTGCAGCGCAAATTGCAGAAGCGCCCGGTGCGTCGCTGAGCTGCACGGCATCGGCGCTCTCATGCATTCGCAGGCCATAGCCAGTTGCGCAACTCCTTGCGCAGCCAATTGTGGATAACTTGGTAGCCGGAGCTGCCTGTACCTTGGGTGACCGGCGTTGCATGCCAATGCGCAACTCTTCGCCGGGCGCTGCGCAAGGCGTTGCGCACTTTCTCGTGATGGCCTGCGCATCCCGCCCACAGCTTTGCTTCTAGTTATTCCTAACTGATTGATTCTTATGTCCTAAATGGCTGCTGGCATGGATATCGCTCTCTGCAGGGTTCCGGATCACTGTTGATCCATGACTCAAAGCAAGGAGAGCTCCCATGCCAACCCCCGCGTACCTGGCCCTTGAAGGCACCAAGCAAGGCCTGATCACCGCTGGCACCTTCACCGAAGACTCGGTCGGCAACATCTTCCAGGAAGGTCATGAAGACCAGATCCTGGTCCAGGCCTTCAATCACCAGGTCATCATCCCGCGTGATCCGCAATCCGGTCAGCCGACCGGCCAGCGCGTGCACAAGCCGCTGATGATCACCAAGGTCTTCGACAAGTCCTCGCCGCTGATCTTCAATGCCCTCACCTCGGGCGAGCGCCTGAACAAGTGCCGCCTGGAGTGGTACCGCACCTCATCCACCGGTACCCAGGAGCATTACTTCACCATCGAACTGGAAGATGCGGTGATCGTCGATGTGCAGTCGCGCATGCCCAACTGCCAGGACCCGAACATGTCGCACTTCACCCACCTGGAAGACGTCTACTTCACCTACCGCAAGATCGTCTGGACCCATGAAGTCTCCGGCACGTCCGGTTCTGATGACTGGCGTACGCCGATCGCTTCCTGATCTCAGGCTGGGCATCACTCAGGGTGATGCCCGGTTTTTTCTTGCCATGGATGGGAGACACCGCAATGGTTTGGACGCTCGATAAATCCGATGCCCTGTACAAGCTCAACACCCTTACTGCCGCTGCCCAGGAGAAGTTCGACCGCTTTCAGAATGCAATCCATCAACAGGGGATGCACCCCAAGCACGCTGCAGAGCTTGTAGGCGACTCCGACTACAAGTGCTTGAACGGTAGCAACCTCTTCCAGTTCCGGCTGGATGGCTTCAACCGGGTGACCCTGGACCTGAACAGTGGCTTGAAAGTCGTCAAGGTGGTCCAGGTTGGGGGGCACAGTTAATCCCGCACCTGCGACACGCTGGAGACGATTGGGGCGGCTAGCCTTCAATCGCACGAGCTGACTGGCGGCGAGAATTACCTCCGGCCACGCTGATTCAGTGAGATTTGCTTGCTATCATTAGCGCCCTAAGCAAATCGCTTGGTCAGAGGGCTGTATGCTCGCCGTTTTCTTGCAAACCCTCGCCATCACCGTCCCGGTGTTCGCCATGCTGTTCCTGGGCGTTCTGCTCAAACGCCTGGCGCTGATCGACGCACACTTCATCAATACCGCCTCCTCGTTGGTCTTCAACGTCAGCATGCCGGTGATGCTGTTCCTGGCAATTCTGCATGCCGACCTGAATACCGCGTTGCAGCCTGCGGTCATCGGCTATTTCGTCCTAGCTACGCTGCTGGGGTTTCTGTTCTGCTGGGGTTGGGCGATCTGGCGCTGCCCGCATGCCGATCGCGGAGTCTTCGTGCAAGGCTGTTTCCGCGGCAATAACGGCATCATCGGCCTGGCCCTGGCGACCAGCCTGTATGGCGATTACGGGCTCTCGCTCGGCGGGGTGCTCGGCGGAGTGGTGATCCTTACCTATAACAGCCTGTCGGTGGTGGTGCTGGAGGTCTACAACCCGAACGGCCAGGTGCGACCGTGGCGTCTGCTCAAGAGCATGCTGAGCAACCCGCTGATCATCGGCGTGCTGGCGGCCATCCCGCTGGCCTATTGGCGCATCTCATTGCCAGGCTGGCTGCTCACCTCAGGCGAGTACCTTGCCCAACTGACCTTGCCGCTGGCGTTGATCTGCATTGGCGGCACCTTGTCCCTGGCCTCCCTGCGTAACAGTGGGCGTTTGGCTATCGATGCAAGCCTGTTGAAAGTCGCCGTGTTACCGCTATTGGCAACCCTGGGTGCGTTCCTCTGCGGTTTCCGCAATGCCGAGCTGGGAATTCTGTTTCTCTATTTCGCCAGCCCTACTGCTGCCGCGAGCTTCGTCATGGCCAGGGCCGCCGGTGGTAACTATGAGCTGGCGGCGGCGATCATCGTCATCACCACCTTGCTCGCGGTGGTGTCGACCAACATCGGGTTGTTTGTCCTGCAATGGGGCGGTTGGATCTGACGGCGCTGAGCGTTCGACTTTCAGGCCTATCGATACGTATCGGCTGCGCGCACTGCCGGCTTGCTGAAGCCATTGACCACGATGTACAGCAAAGGACCGATGGAGACGAAGACGGCAGTCAGTAACAGGTAGGGCAGCACGCTGGAGAAGGATTTCCCCTTGGCGCGGGTGTCGCGCACCATCCATACGCCGGCCAGCGCGGCCATCAGGTAGAGATCGATAACGACCTGGGCGGTGTCGGGGCGGGACATCAACTGGATACCGAATTGCAGCAACGACTGCTCGGCCTGGAACATCGTGAACAGGGTGTAGGCCGTAAAGCCGAGTAGGGCGGTGAGCGCGAGGTAGGGCTTTTTCATCTGGATATACCGGTGAACGTTCTGGAAAGCATTGCCGTGCTGCCGGCCTGGTTACAGGGCAGGCAGCGGGCGGCGAGGTTTGGTCAGGCTCATGCAATACACCAGCACGTAGGCCAACCCCAGCAAACCGCAGCCGATGATCAATGCCTGCGACAGCACTGAGTCGAAGCTGTAGAGCGGGTGCTGGCGCAGGGCATGGTGCAGCCCGGTATGGATCACGGTGAAGCCAGCCAACAGCAGTCGCGAGCCTTCGCGTATTGGCGTTCTATCGCTCCACGCCAGCGCGATCAGCAGCGCGAACATCGGTACATGCAGCCCCACGAAGAGCGGCTCGGCGATGGCCTGATCCAAGTCGCGGAAGCCGTATAGCAACTGCCATTCGGCCTGGGTGACGGCATCGAGTTCATGACCGACGAAGAAGCTGAAACACAGTATGAACAGGAGGTTCTTCATGCCTGGTGCTCTGGCGTGATGATCGATGGCGTCAGGCTAGTTGGGTGGCTGGCGGCGCTCAATGACCTGGGAGGTCATAGACACCTGCGCAGGCAACTGCCACAGTCGCGGCATGCTCAGACCTTCCCCGATTCGACCTTCCGAGACTGACGCGGTTGGCGCCCAATTGCGCCAGTTGCGCCAGCGCGCACGCATGAGCCAGATGGCTCTGGCCCTGCATTCGGGTATCTCGCAGCGCCACCTGAGTTGTATCGAAACGGGGCGCTCGAGGCCTAGCCCTGTCACGCTGCACGCCGTGCTCACCGCGTTGGATACGCCGCTGGAGGCGCGCAATGCGGTTTTCCTGGCGGCCGGTTATGCCCCACGTTATGACGCATTGCCCTTGGCTGATCCGGAAATGGAGGTGGTGCGCACGGCCATCGTGCATGTCCTGCATGCCAATAACCCGGCCCCGGCGATCGTGCTGGATAGCAACTGGCAGGTATTGGCGGCCAATGCGGCCGTGGGGGCGCTTTTCGACCTGGTCGGGCTGCCTGCTGACTCCGGAGAGGGCGAACTCAACCTGTTGAGAACCCTGCTCGTGCCTGGTGGACTGGGTGATTACCTGATCAATGCCGAAGAGATTCGCCAGGTCGCCTGGCAACGTGCTGCACGTGAGGCGCTGAGTAACCCCGTGCTGGCCGAACTACTGCTCGGAATATCACCGCCTCAGGGCAGTGCAATGACTCTGCGTGACGAGGCATTGCCGCCGTTGCTGCTTACCCGACTGAACTATTCCCAGGGCGAGTTGAGGTTCCTGTCGACCTTCACCACCTTTGGCATGCCACTGGATATCACCGTCGCCTCCCTGCGTATCGAACATCTGATCCCGGCGGACCCAGCCACATGGCAAGTTATGACGCAGGCCTGTGAGCGTGTTGCTGGTGTGGCTGTCGAGGGGGCTGGCAGCAAGGTCTAAACGGGCAGTGGGCATCGATGCTGATAGGCTTTGTCATGCCTTCGAATGAGCCTGGAGCAGGGCTGGCCATTGCTGCATCACGCAAGCCCTGCGCATGGGAGTTGTGACCGATTCGGAAACTTCGTCGGATTGCAGCAGGCTTCGATTGTCAGCGTCCATGGGAGTCGATAGCCTTTCGCTCTTTGCGCCCGTAGATAAAGGAAGAATCATGCGCGGCCTGTTGTTGCTGACGTGCCTGGTGCTGTCGCCTTCCCTGGTTTTCGCTGATCCTGCGGCTGTGCTCGACGGGCCGGTAGGCGGCTGGCGGCATTCCGGCATCGTCGACCGTGATGCCGAAGCGCGGGTGGCCTATCCCACGCCGCCGATCGACCGGGGCGCACAGCGCGGGCGCAGCCTGATCGAAGGTGTGATCAAGGCGCAGGGCGGTGTGCGCCAGCCGCATCGGCTGGTGGTCAATGGCAATCCGCTGCCGCTGTACACCGATGAGCAGGGGCGCTTCGTGCGGCCGTACAATTTCGGGGCCGGGTCCAACAGTGTTGAGCTGGTCAGCGCCGATGGGCAGTCGCTCAAGCGGGTGCAGTTCTACGAGGCCAATCAGAGCAAGACGCCAGCACGGGTGCGTGTCGCCCTCGGCTGGGATGACCCGAAAGCCGAGCTCGACCTGCATGTTGTCACACCCGATGGTCAGCATGCCTATTGGGCGCGGCCGGTGATGAGCAATGGCGGTGGCCTGGATGTGGACAGCGTCGATGGCCCGGGGCCGGAGATGTTCACCATAACGGCTCCGTTGCAAGGCACTTACCTGGTCTACGTCAACTATTGGGGCAACCTGAACAGCCAGGGCTACAACTTCGAGGCCGGCAGCAACCAGAACGAAATCATTACTGCGCAGATCAGCTTGGTGTTCAACGAGAACACCCCGAACGAAAAGCGCGAGACCTTCGTCGTGCCATTGCGTGGCATCGGCGATCTGCAATTGGTCAAGACATTCACTTATTGATGCGGCGCCCAGAGGCGCGGCTGAAGCTTCCCGTCGCACGGATGAATTGGGGTTTACATGAGCGAGAACACTACACCTGACGCCCAGCCAAGCGGCACCAGTACTGCGGCGTCGGCCAAGTCCACGGGTGGGCTGCGTGGCTGGCTGATCGGCCTGGGGATTGCCGTGCCGCTGGGGGCTGCGGGGTTCATCGGTTGGCTGATGTACGAGCCGCAGCCGCCACGCGAACTGGGCGAACAGAGCGAGCTGGAACTCGACCTGATGCGCCCGGATGCGCTGATCGAGAGTGCCTCGCTGAGCCGCCTGCCGCGTGACTTGCTGGCCGTGCCGCTGCTGCGCGACACCCTGACCGAGGACTTCGTCTTCTATTACGAGAACAACGCCGATCGCCTCGGTCTGACCGGCAGCCTGCGGCGGATCGTCTTCGAACATGAGCTGACCCTCAAGGACAGCCTGATCGACGAACTGCTCGACCAACCGGCCGATGTCGCCCTGTGGCGTGGTGCCGACGGCAAGCTCAAGCACTTCCTGTTGCTGCTCGATCGCGGTGGCCTGGCCCGTGTGCTCGAACCGCTGGCTCGCGCAGCCGCTGACGACACCCAGTTGCGCCAGGTTGGCGAGTTGCGGGTCGATGGTGATGCCGTGGCGCTCTACCGCCTGCGTTACAACGCCAACCGTGCGCTGTTGTTCGCCAGCCATGGCGACAAGCTGCTGGTGCTATCCAGCCCCGGCATGCTGTTCGAAGGTGACTATGACGGTGCCACCCAGGCTCGCGTGTCCACTGAAGCCATCGAAGCGCTGCTCGACGGCGATAACCGTCTAGCCAAGCGTTTCGGCCTGAAGGAACGTGGCGAAACCAAGCAGCGTATCTCCCTGGGTGCCGAAGCCCTGGCGTTCGGTTACCAGCGCTTCATCCCGGCATTTGCCGGCGTCCGTTTCGAGATGGACGACAAGGGCTGGCACAGCTACCTGGCGCTGAACGAGGCCGACGATCAGTCGGCGCTGGACTTCACCCCGGTCTGGCAGGCCATGCCGATGGGAGCGAGCGCTTGTGTGGCGTTACCCACAGCACCGGACATGGCGCAGCGGATGATGGAAAAGGTGGGTGCCGGAGCCGAGGTGGCCAAGGCATTGAGTCAGCGCCTGAGTGGCGCGGCGGGGCTGTGCTGGTATGCCGAGTCGCGTCTGCATACGCCTTTGCTGGTCGGTCAGTTGAAGGAGCCGGCTGACGAGGCCATGGATGAAGTGATCGGCGAGTTGTTCGGTTCGGTGATCGGTGCCTGGGAGCCCTATGCCGAGTCCGGCAAGTTCCCGATCGAGTCGACCACCAAGGGCGAGCTGCGCAAGTGGCAGCGCATCAGCAGTTCCAATTTCGGCCAGTACCCGGCCAGCCAGGCTCAGGAGCCCGATGCCCTGGCCGCGCGCGGATTCTTCCGCACCAGCCTGGCGCGCCAGGGTACGACCGTGCTGTTCTCGCTGGATGATCGTCTCGTAGACAAGGCCATCGCCACCCTCGACAAGCGCTTCCCGCCGCTGGCCGATGTGTTGCCCAAGGATGCCCTGGTACCGGCCTACATGGCACCACAAACCCTGGCGGCACTGTTCGAACGGGAAACCCTCGACAGCCTGCCGAGCGATATGGAACCGGTATTCCGCAACGCTGCACAGACGCTGCTGCTGCCCAAACTGCGGGCCCTGGCTGGCCACAAGCAATATGCCCTGAGCCTGCCGGCCGGCAGCAAGCCTGACGACGCCTGGCAATGGCTGCCACTGGAGTGGCGCCCGCTGTGAGAATCTTGCAAGTCGGCGTTGCCATACTGCTCCTGCTGAGCAGCCTGGTGACGCGTGCGACCGATAGCGTGGCGACGCCGGACAGTCCGTCCCTGGACCATGCGCAGACCCAGGTATTCCGTGCCTGGTTCGTGCGCATTGCCCAGGAACAACTGCGCCAGGGGCCGAGTCCGCGCTGGCATCAGCAGGACTGTGCCGGCCTGGTGCGCTTTGCCGCCAACGAGGCGCTCAAGGTCCACGACGACAAATGGCTGCGCGCCAATGGCCTGTCCAACCGCTACCTGCCGCCCGAGCTTGAACTGACCGACGCCCAGCGCCGGCTGGCCCAGCAATGGCAGCAGGGGGGCGGCAAGGTCGGCCCTTATGTCAATGCGATCAAGCTGATCCAGCACAACAGTATTTTCACCGGGCGCGACCTGAACCAGGCGCGCCCCGGCGATCTGATTTTCTTCGACCAGGGCGATGAGCAACATCTGATGATCTGGATGGGGCGCAACATCGCTTACCACACCGGCACCACCACGCCGACCGATAACGGCATGCGTTCGGTCAGCGTGCAACAACTCATGACATGGAAGGACACCCGATGGATACCCGACGCCTCCAATCCCAACTTTATCGGCATCTATCGACTGCATTTCCTCGCGCGCTGAACGCCGTGGGTGCTGTTTCGAAGCTGGGTGGGTTGGCCTTGTGCGCCACATTGCTGCTGCCATTCGCCAGCAGCCACGCCGAAGACACGGTCGAGCCGAGCGGTTACTCGCCGATGTCGGGCGAGTCGTTCTTCCTGCTCGCCGACAGCAGCTTCGCCACCGACGAGGTGGCCCAGGTGCGCCTGGAAGCGCCGGGGCGCGATTACCGTCGCTATCGCATGGAAGGCTATGGCGGGGTCGATGTGCGGGTGTACCGCATCGAGCAGCCGCTTGAATTCCTCAAGCGCCAGAAGAACCTGCACCGGGTCGTCGCCGAAGGCCAGTTCAAGGGTGAGGGCCTGTCCAACACTGTCGCCTATCTGTGGGACAACTGGTACCGCAAGTCGCGTCGGGTGATGCAGCGGGCCTTCTCTTTCGAGTCGCGCCAGCAGGTCACCGAAGAAGTGCCGGAACTGAAGATGGGCCGTGCGATTGCCGAGCCGACCCAGTTCGATGCTCAGCCGCAGTTCGCCCCGATGAAGGGCCTGCCGATGATCAGCCAGTTCCGTTATCCACTGTGGGACGCCAAGTCGATCGAGCCGCCGAAGGGCGTCGACCTGTCTGGCTCGTCCAGCCAGTTCATCAACGTGATGCCGGGTAACGTGTACATCCCGCTGGGCAAGCTCAAGCCGGGTCTGTACCTGGTCGAGGCGCTGGTCGGCAAATACCGTGCAACCACCGTGGTGTTCGTCTCCAACACCGTGGCGGTGAGCAAGATTGCCGGCGACGAGTTGCTGGTGTGGACCGCGCGCAAGCATGAAGGCAGCGTGGTTGCCGATGCCAAGGTGCTGTGGAGCGACGGCCTGGGCGTGATGAGCAGCGGCAGCACCGACAAAGACGGCCTGCTGCGCCTGAAACACGCCAGCCCAGAGCGCTCCTACGTGCTCGGCGAGGATGCCGAGGGTGGCGTGTTCGTCTCCGAAAACTTCTATTACGACAGCGAAATCTACGACACCAAGCTGTATGCCTTCACCGACCGTCCGCTGTACCGTCCGGGCGACTGGGTCGAGGTGAAGATCGTCGGTCGTGAATTCAAGAATGCCCGCGACTCGGTCGCACCGGCCAGCGCGCCGGTACGCCTCAGCGTGCTTGATGCCAACGGTACCGAACTGCAGACCCTGGCCTTGAACATGGACACCAAGGCTGGCAGCCAGGGGCGTTTCCAATTGCCGGAAAACGCCGTGGCCGGTGGTTACGAGCTGCGCTTTGCCTACCGTGACCAGCTGTACAGCAGCGCCTTCCGCGTTGCCGAATACATCAAGCCGCATTTCGAGATCGCCCTCGACCTGAGCAAAACCGATTTCCGTACCGGCGAAGCCGTGACCGGTAACCTGGTGCTGCTCTACCCGGACGGCAAGCCGGTCAAGGACGCGCGTCTGCAACTGAGTCTGCGCGCCCAGCAGCTGTCGATGGTCGACAATGAACTGCAGTACCTCGGGCAATTCCCGGTGGAGCTGACCAGTACTGAACTGACCACCGATGGCCAGGGCCGCGCCGCCATTAACCTGCCTGCCGCCGACAAACCCAGCCGTTACCTGCTGACCGTGTTCGCCAGCGACGGTGCGGCCTACCGGGTCAAGGCCAGCAAGGAAATCCTCATCGAGCGTGGTGCCGCACGCTATCGCCTGAGTGCGCCGCAACGCTTCAGTGCCGTCGGTGAAGCAGTGTCGTTCAACTACCGCAGCGAGGGCACGTCAACGCTCAAGCCAGCCAGCTACGAATGGGTGCGCCTGGAAGACCAGAGCAAAGGCAGCGCCGAACTGGACGCCGACAAGCCGGACTTCAGCCTGACCTTCGAGCGCCCTGGCACCTACAGCATCACCCTCAAGGATCGAAATGGCCTGATCCTCGGCGCCACCGGCCATTCGGTCAGCGGCGAGGGCGTGCGTTCGGTCGCCGGCACCGTGGAAATCGTCCTCGACAAGACCGAGTACCTCAGCGGTGATGAGGCCCTGGCGCTGATCACCTTCCCCGAGCCGATCAGCGATGCCCTGCTGAGCCTGGAGCGCGACCGCGTCGAGGCCACTGCGCTGCTGTCCAAGGGCGCTGACTGGCTCAAACTGGAGAAGCTCAACGATACCCAGTACCGCGCGCGCATTCCGGTCAAGGAGGCATTCTCGCCGAACCTGACTTTCTCGGTGCTGTACACCAAGGGCGGTGACTACAGCTTCCAGAACGCTGGCATCAAGGTGGCGCAGCCGCAGGTCGAGATCGATATCGTCGCCGACAAGGAACAGTATCGTCCGGGGGATACGGTCACCGTCGACCTGACCACCCGTTTCGCGGGCAAACCGGTGCCCACGCGCCTGACGGTCAGCGTGGTGGACGAGATGATCTATGCCCTGCAGCCGGAAATCGCTCCAGGCATCGATCAGTTCTTCTATCACCCGCGCCGCAACAACGTGCGCACCAGCGCCAGCCTGGCGTTTATCAGCTACGACGTGGCCCTGCCGGGCTCGCCAGCCGCGCCGGGCCGCGCCAACCGCAGTGAGCGTGGGGTCAAGGTGCTCGAGCGTCCGCGCCGCGAAGAGGTCGATACCGCTTCCTGGCAGCCGGATCTGGTCACCGATGCCGATGGCAAGGTGAGCTTCAGCTTCCGCATGCCCGACTCGCTGACCCGCTGGCGCATCACCGCGCGGGCGGTCAGTGACAGTGGCCAGGTCGGCCAGAAACGCCAGTTCGTGCGTTCGGAGAAGCCGCTGTACCTGAAGTGGAGTGGGCCAACCACCTTCCGCGCCGGCGATAAACCGACCCTCGGTGTGTTTGCCTTCAACCAGGGCGAGGACGGTGCCAAGGCCGAATTGCTGACGCGTTATGCCGGTGAGGAACAGCGCCGCGAGGTAAAACTGGCCAAGG
Source organism: Pseudomonas sp. Marseille-Q8238 (assembly GCF_965111915.1). Classification (NCBI taxonomy): domain Bacteria; kingdom Pseudomonadati; phylum Pseudomonadota; class Gammaproteobacteria; order Pseudomonadales; family Pseudomonadaceae; genus Pseudomonas; species Pseudomonas sp. Marseille-Q8238. The sequence continues at coordinate 1,006,284 of NZ_CBCOPI010000001.1, forward strand.
GCATCAACTACCTGCCGCTGCCCTCCGCCGCGCTCACCGCCGGTGAGTGGAGCGCTGAGCTGCAGCAGGACGGCAAGGCCGTGGACGCCCTGAGCGTGACCCTGCGCACCAGGGGTGCCGGCTGGCAGGACCTGCAGACCGAGGGCGTGAGCGTTGCCGCTGGCAGCAATCCGCTGAACCTGCCGGCGGATGCCAGCGATATTCGCCTGCGTCTCGATAGCAGTGTCCGTGGCCTGTTCAATGGCAGCCTGGATGAGCTGCTCGACTACCCCTACGGTTGCGTCGAGCAAACCGCCAGCCGCCTGTTGCCGCTGAGTCTGGCCTACCCGACACTGGCCGCCGGTGAGGCACGCATCGGTGATCGCCTGCGCCTGATCATGCAGAACAGCCGCCTGCGCCTGGTGCAGATGGCCGGCCCGCAAGCGGCGTTCACCTGGTGGGGCGAAGATACCGAGCCGGATGCCTTCCTCACCGCCTATGCCTATTACGCTGACTGGCACGCCAGCCGTGCGCTGAATATCGCCCTGCCGCCCGAGCATTGGCAGCGCGTCATGGAAGTGTATGCCAGCAAGGCGACTACGACGCCGTTGCTGCAGCGTGCGCTGATCCTGTCTTTTGCCCAGGAGATGAAACTGCCAATCAACAGCCTGCTGCAGGGGCTGCTGAGCGACTTCTCCAGCGCGGTTATCGATGACGAGTGGACGCCGGACTACACCGGTGAAACCAGCCTGGTCATGGCCGCACCGGATTCCTCACTGGGCCTGGCCATCGCCCGTGTCCTGGCGGCCGATCTGGCACGCGAGGCCAACGTGGCACTGCCGAGGGACTTCGCGGAAGAGATTGACCTGGCCCGGGTGCAGGTCGCCGACAGCGTGCACCCGTTCGCTGAGACCGTGATCCTGGCCCAGTCCGCGCCCGATGCCGAGCGCACTGCGCGCCTGCTGAAAAGCCTGGCGCCCGAGCAGTCGACCCTGGAACGCGCCCTGGCGCTGACCTGGCTGCAACATGCCGTTGGCAAGACGACGGCGAATGAGGCCATCGAGCTGGACAAGAACTGGCTGGTGCGTACCGGTGCGACAGGTGAGCGCTACTGGCAGTGGCAGGGCGCAGGGCAACCGGCGGCGCTGGAACTGCCGGAGTCCGCGAGCGAACAGCGCGCGACGCTCAGCTATCGCAGCGCCCAGGCCGCGCCTGGCGAGTTGCCGGTCAAGGTCACGCGCCGCTTGCTGCGTCTGGTGCCGGGTGATGAAGCGTTCACCTTCAGCGTGAAGAAGGTGGGTGATGGCGAAGTTTCCAGCGACCAGCTGTACCTCGATGAGGTGACACTGGAAACCGAAGCCGAGCGTCCGCTGCGCTACGGTCTGCTGGAAGTGCCGTTGCCGCCGGGTGCCGATGTGGAGCGCACCACTTGGGGTATCCAGGTCAGTGGTCTGGGCTCTGACGAAGCAGCACCGCTGGAGAAGGCGCGGCATGAGCCGGGTCAACTGCTCTATGCCGTGCCGCTCGACAGCCTGCAGGGCAAAGTAGTGCTGCGCCACCTGGTGCGCTTCTCGCAGAAGGGCGAGTTCAACCTGCCGCCTGTGCGTTACCAGCGCATGTATGCACCGCAGGAGCAGGCCGTAGAGAGCAAGCCGGCGTTCGCGACCTTCAAGGTCGACTGATCCGTGCGCAGGTACTGGCTGCTGCTGGCGTTGCTGCCCCTGCTCGCGCGAGCGGGGGAGGCGCCGCTGCAGTTGGCCGTTGGCAGTGGTGCCCAGGCCGAGCTGATGCAGCTCAGTCGTAGCCAGAAGCTGTCCCAGGGGCCGTTGCCGGCGACGCTGCAGGCGCCGCTGGGCAGCCTGTGGAAGTTGTTCGTCTATGCCTACCTGGTGGACAACCAGCGCACGGAAGAGCCGTACCTGTGTACCGGCCAGGATCGCGATGAGGTGTATTGCTGCAACCCGGGCGAACGTATCGACCGCGAGCAGGCGTTGGTCAAATCCTGCGGGCTGTATTTCGCACCGGCGCGACTCGATCTGAGTGCCGACAGCTGGACCGATTACTGGCGCCAGCGCCAGGCGCCGGATTGGTTGAAGGATCTTAACCGCTTGCAGCCGCAACAGCGCGTGCCGGTGAGCGAACTGCTCGCTGCGCTGGCCCAGCTGCCGGCACAGGAACAGGCGCGCAAGGTGTTGCTCGACGTGGTCTTGCATGCGGCGGATGGCAAGGCGGTGGCTGCGCTCGGTGGCCGGTTGCGGGCGAAGACCTGGAGCTGGCTGGCCGACCATGACGAGCAGGCGCGCCAGGGTGGCTTCGCTGGTTGGCTGGTCGATGGCACGCCCGTCTGGGCGGGTGGGCCGGGGACCAGCATGGCGCTGTTTGGCAGCCATGCCGAGGTGCTCGGATCGGTGTTGCCGACGCCTTGGCCCAAGGACCCTGGCGCCTGTGTCGAGGTCAATCTGTTCAGTCGCTATCCCGTACGTGAAGTGCGTACACCGAATGCCCAGCCAGCAGCGCCTGGCGTCTTGCAGGGGCACTACGACGTCGAATTCAGCAATGGCAATCGCCTGGGTATCGAGAGCACCGGCGAACTGTTTCTCGAACGCTCTGCCAGCGCATTGCAGCTGACCGCACGCCTGTCGCGTGAAGAGTACGTGGCTCGGGTGCTGGATCGTGAAGCCATGGCGCAGCCAGTCGAGGCGGCGCGGGCACTGGCGGTGACCATTCGCACCTATCTGTTGCAGAGCGCCGAGCGCCGTGGCGACTGCCTGGCCATCACCGACAGCAGTGCCAGCCAGCGGGTTGCGCCGCGCCCGGCTACGGCCGATGCGCGCGAGGTCGCGGCCTGGACGGAAGATCTGGTGCTGGCCGGCAGTGCGGTCAACTACCACACCTCGATGCCTGGTCCTGATCGCCTGGCCTGGACCCAGGCGGTGGAGCAGGCCAGGTCAGGCCTGCGTTACGACAGTATCCTGCTGCGTGCCTTCCCCCGTGCCAGTCTGAGTCGCTGGGACAAGCCGGTTGCCGCCTGTCAGCCGCTACCGGCGGCGCAGACCTGGCTGCAGGCGCAGCAGCGCCGCTGGCGCCCGACCCTGGATGCCGAGCCTGGCTACAGTGAGGCTCGGGATTTCAGCGTCTGTCAGTTGGCTTCCGGTAAACCCTACGTCGACCGTGAGCGGCGCCGGATTTTCGTCCGTGGCCTGTTTTCCCTGCAGGACCGCCTGGACCTGACTCACGAATACCTGCACCTGGCCTTCGAGGCCCACCCCAACGGACAGGACGAGGTGTTCGTCGAGTCCCTTGCCCGTCATCTGCTTCTGGAGCTAACCCCATGAGTTTTCGCCTTCCCGCCATCGCATGGCTTCTGGCCGCGCCGTTGTCGACAGCCCTGGCCGCTGAGGGTGCGCGTTTCGATACGCCAGTCAGCGGCTGGCGCCAGGGCTCTGGTGAGGGCGCGCACTTCATGCAGCAGGTCAATTACCCCGCCTCTTCGGTCAACAGTGCGCCTGACCAGGCGGATACCGCGCGTATCAGCGGGCAGATCAAGGCCTCTCCAAAGTCCGCGAATGAGCCGGCGCGGCTGGTGGTGAATGGCATCAGCATGCCGCTCAAGGTGCAGGAGGACGGCAGCTTCGACCGGCCCTTCGTGTTCTCCGCCGGCAGCAACAGCGTGGAAGTGCGCAGCGCCGACCGTAGCCAGGCGCGTCGCGTGCAGTTCTACAACAGTGGCGGCAATGGCCAGACGGCTGCCAAGTTGCGGGTGGTGCTGTCCTGGGATACCGATAACACCGACCTTGACCTGCACCTGGTCACACCGGACGGCGGCCATGTCTGGTACGGCGGTCGCAGCCTGGCCAACGGTGCGGCACTGGATGTCGACGTCACCACCGGCTACGGCCCGGAAATGATCGCCTCGCCAACTCCGCTGAAGGGCCAGTACCTGGTCTACGTGAACTACTACGGCGGCGGCTACAGCGAAGGCGAGGCCGCGCAACCGCTGACCACTGGCCAGATCACGGTGATCAGCGAAGAGGGTACGGTGAACGAGAAGCAGGAGTCGTTCATCGTGCCGATGCGCACCCCGGGTGAGCTGACGCTGGTGAAGAGCTTCAGCTACCCCTGATTGCAGGTGTGGCGCCTGTGCAGTCAAGCACAGGGGCCGAGGTGCATAGCGAGCGCTTCATTCATCAGTCGGGGGCCGTGCATGGTGGGTCGCTGAAGCGTGACCGTTAGGCCCCAAGGCACGCGGCGTTTGCTGGAAACTCTGATCAGGCGTTGTCGGCCCGCCAGGCATCGATGACCTCCTGCGCCGCGCGGAAGGCGTCGATGGCGGCCGGTACGCCGGCGTACACAGCACAGTGCAGCAGGGTTTCGCGTATCTCTTCCACCGTGCAGCCGTTGTTCAGCGCGCCGCGTACGTGGCCTTTGAGTTCCTGCGGGCATTTCAATGCGGTCAGCGCCGACAGGGTGATCAGGCTGCGGGTTTTCAAGGGCAGGCCTTCACGGTTCCATACGCCACCCCAGGCATGCTGGTTGACGAATTCCTGCAGCGGCTGGCTGAAGTCGGTGGCGTTGTTCAGGGCGCGGTCGACGAAACTGTCGCCCATGACCTGGCGGCGGACCTGTTCGCCGGATTTCTGTGATTCGCTCATGGGTTTCTCCATTACTCAGTCGAGGCGTTGTACGCGTACCGGCGCCACGCCGCTGCGCAGCATATCCAACTGTTCGGCGGCGCGGCGCGATACGTCGATGATGCGTCCACGTCCGTAGGGGCCGCGATCATTGATGCGCAGCACCACGGAACGGTTGTTGTCCAGGTTGGTGACCCGCACCTGGCTGCCGAAGGGTAGGGTGCGGTGGGCGGCGGTCAGGGCGTTCTGGTCGAAACGCTCGCCGCTGGCGGTCTTGTTGCCGTGGTGGGCGCGGCCGTAATAGGAGGCCTTGCCGGTTTCGTCGTAGCTGCCACTGCCGCCGCCGAAGATGGAACAGCCCGTGAGCAGGACGGTCAGGCTGAACAGCGAGATCGTTCTAAGCATGGGGGCTCCGGTCGCACTTGCGGGTAATGGGCAGAGGCATGCGTTATGACATTCCAATGAGCAGATGGCACAACGCCGGGCAAGCCCGGCGCTGATTGGTGGAACAGGAACGGCCTAGCCTTCGAGCTTCTTCTTCAGCAGTTCGTTCACTTGCCCTGGGTTGGCCTTGCCCTTGGAGGCTTTCATCGCTTGGCCGACGAAGAAGCCGAACATCTTGCCGCGCTTGGCTTCGTCGCTGGCGCGGTACTGTTCGACCTGTTCGGCGTTGGCCGCCAGCACTTCGTCGAGCATCGCCTCGATGGCGCCGGAGTCGGTGACCTGCTTGAGGCCCTTGTTCTCGATCACCTCGTCAGCGCTTGCGCCTTCACCGGCAGCCAGGGCTTCGAAGACCATCTTGGCGATCTTGCCGCTGATGGTGTTGTCCTTGATGCGCAGGATCATGCCGCCCAGTTGCTCGGCGGATACCGGCGATTGCTCGATTTCCAGGTTGTCTTTGTTGAGCAGGCTGGACAGCTCGCCCATCACCCAGTTGGCGGCCAGCTTGGCATCGCCGCACACGGCGTTCACCGCCTCGAAGTAATCGGCCAGTTCGCGGCTGGCGGCTAGCACCGTGGCGTCGTAGGCCGACAGGCCGAACTGCGCCTCGAAACGCTCGCGCTTCTGCACCGGCAGTTCCGGCAGGCTGGCACGTACGTCGTCGAGGAAGCTCTGCTCGATCACCACCGGCAGCAGGTCCGGGCAGGGGAAGTAACGGTAGTCGTTGGCTTCTTCCTTGCTGCGCATGGAGCGCGTCTGGTCCTTGTTCGGGTCGTACAGGCGGGTTTCCTGGACCACCTTGCCGCCGTCCTCGATCAGCTCGATCTGGCGCTGCACTTCATGGTTGATGGCTTTTTCGATGAAGCGGAACGAGTTGACGTTCTTGATCTCGGCGCGGGTGCCGAACTCGGCCTGGCCCTTGGGCCGAACCGAGACGTTGCAGTCGCAGCGCAGCGAACCTTCGGCCATGTTGCCGTCGCAGATGCCGAGATAACGCACCAGCGCGTGGATCGCCTTGACGTAGGCCACGGCTTCCTTGGCTGAGCGAATGTCCGGCTCGGAAACGATCTCCAGCAGTGGCGTGCCGGCACGGTTGAGGTCGATCCCGCTCATGCCGTGGAAGTCTTCGTGCAGGCTCTTGCCGGCGTCTTCTTCCAGGTGCGCGCGGGTGATGCCGATGCGCTTGCTGGTGCCGTCTTCCAGGGTGATGTCGAGGAAGCCCTTGCCGACGATGGGATGATCCATCTGGCTGGTCTGATAGCCCTTGGGCAGGTCCGGGTAGAAGTAGTTCTTGCGTGCGAAGACGTTGCGCTCGGCAATTTCGGCGTCGATCGCCAGGCCAAACTTGCAGGCCATGCGCACCGCTTCGGCATTCAGCACCGGCAACGTGCCGGGCATGCCGAGGTCAACCAGGCTGGCCTGGGTGTTGGGCTCGGCGCCAAAGGTAATGGAGCTGGCCGAGAAGATTTTCGACTGGGTGGCGAGCTGTGCGTGAATTTCCAGCCCGATTACGGTTTCCCATTGCATCTTGATAATCCTCAGAATCCGGCCGGGGCGCGAGTGTGCCAGTTGCTGACTTGCTGGTACTGGTGCGCCACGTTGAGCAGGCGACCTTCCTGGAAATAGTTGCCGAGCAGTTGCACGCCCACCGGCAGGCCGTCGACGAAGCCGGCGGGCATGGACAGCCCCGGAATACCGGCGAGGTTGGCGGTGATGGTGTAGATGTCTTCCAGGTAGGCCGACACCGGGTCGCTGGCTTTTTCGCCGAGTTTCCACGCCGGGTTCGGGGTGGTCGGGCCGAGGATCACGTCGACGTCTTTAAAGGCGGCAACGAAGTCGTTCTTGATCAGGCGACGAATCTGCTGGGCCTTGATGTAGTAGGCATCGTAGTAGCCGGCGGACAGGGCGTAGGTGCCGACCATGATGCGGCGCTTCACCTCCGCGCCGAAGCCTTCGCCACGCGAGCGCTTGTACAGGTCCTGCAGGTCTTTCGGGTCTTCGCAGCGATAGCCGAAGCGGACGCCGTCGAAGCGCGACAGGTTGGAGCTGGCTTCGGCCGGGGCGATCACGTAATAGGCCGGGATCGCGTGCTGCATGTTCGGCAGGCTGATCTCCTTGACCGTGGCGCCGAGCTTCTTCAGCTCCTCGACCACCGCCAGCACGGCGTCGGCGATGCGGCTGTCGAGGCCGGCACCGAAGTATTCCTTCGGCAGGCCGATGCGCAGGCCGGCCAGCGGCTGGCTGAGCGCGGCGAGGTAATCGTCGATTGGTTGGTCGACGCTGGTCGAGTCGCGTTCGTCGAAACCGGCCATGGCGTGCAGCAGCAGGGCACAGTCTTCTGCATTACGCGCCAGCGGGCCGCCCTGGTCGAGGCTGGAGGCGTAGGCGATCATGCCCCAGCGGGAAACGCGTCCGTAGGTCGGCTTGATCCCGGTGAGGTTGGTCAGTGCAGCCGGTTGGCGAATCGAGCCGCCGGTGTCGGTGCCGGTGGCGGCGGGCAGCAGGCGTGCAGCCACGGCGGCGGCCGAACCACCGCTGGAACCGCCCGGTACGCGGGTCGGGTCCCAGGGGTTTTTCACCGGGCCGTAGTGGCTGGATTCGTTGGCCGAGCCCATGGCGAATTCGTCCATGTTCAGCTTGCCCAGGGTCACGGTGCCGGCAGCGGCCAGTTTTTCGACCACGGTGGCGTTGTAGGGCGCCTTGAAGCCGGTGAGGATTTTCGAGGCGCAGCTGGTCAGCACGTCTTGCGTGCAGAACAGGTCCTTGTGGCCGATCGGCGCGCCCAGCAGGGGCGCATTCTCGCCAGCGGCACGGCGTGCGTCGGCGGCCTTGGCCTGGGCGAGGGCCAGGTCCTCGGTCACGGTAATGAAGCTGTTCAGTTGCGGATCGAGCTGGTTGATCCGGGCGAGCAGGTTCTGAGTGAGCTCAGTGGCGGAGAATTGCTTGGCGGCGAGGCCTTGGGCGATCTCGGCCAGGGTCAGTTGATGCATGGGAACCCTTTCCTTTTATTCGATGACTTTCGGCACGAGGTACAGGCCGTCCTGCACGGCCGGGGCGATGGCCTGGTAGGCCTCGCGCTGATTGCGCTCGGTGACCTGGTCGGCGCGCAGGCGCTGAGTGGCTTCCAGCGGGTGGGCAAGTGGTTCGATGCCCTGGGTGTCGACGGCCTGCATGGCGTCGATCAGGCCGAGGATATTGTTGAGGGTATCGGTAGTTTGCGGGATATCGGCTTCGTTCAGGCCCAGGCGGGCGAGATGGGCGATCTTTTCCACGTCGGTGCGTTCAAGCGCCATCGGGGTTCTCCAGGGGGCTGGCAGGTTCTACGGAAGGCGGGCGGGAACAGATGCCGCATGCTGCGGTCGAACGCCGCGAATTTTGGGCCGTAAAGCCCGGAAAAGCTGGCAATTTAGCACAACACGCGCCTTGCCCAAAAGGCTGGGCGTTGTTAGAGTTTGCCGCACTTTTTTACCCAGCGTTTTCCCCACGCTCTGCCTAGGGTTCTTATCCCATGTTCAAGAAACTGCGTGGCATGTTTTCCAGTGATCTGTCCATCGATCTGGGCACTGCCAATACCCTTATTTATGTGCGTGAACGCGGCATCGTCCTGAATGAGCCATCCGTGGTCGCCATCCGGACCAGCGGTAACAACCAGAAGAGCGTCGTGGCCGTCGGTACTGAAGCCAAGCGCATGCTGGGCCGTACGCCGGGCAATATCTCCGCCATTCGTCCGATGAAGGACGGCGTGATCGCCGACTTCAGCGTCTGCGAGAAGATGCTGCAGTACTTCATCAATAAAGTTCACGAAAACAGCTTCCTGCAGCCGTCGCCGCGCGTACTGATCTGCGTGCCGTGCAAATCGACCCAGGTCGAGCGCCGTGCCATTCGCGAGTCGGCCCTGGGCGCAGGCGCCCGTGAAGTGTTCCTGATCGAAGAGCCGATGGCGGCTGCCATCGGTGCCGGCTTGCCGGTCGAAGAAGCCCGTGGTTCGATGGTCGTCGATATCGGCGGCGGTACCACGGAAATCGCCCTGATCTCGCTGAACGGTGTGGTTTACGCCGAATCCGTGCGGGTCGGTGGTGACCGTTTCGACGAAGCCATCATTACCTACGTGCGCCGTAACTACGGTTCGCTGATTGGTGAATCCACCGCTGAGCGCATCAAGCAGGAAATCGGTACCGCCTACCCGGGCGGCGAAGTTCGCGAAGTGGACGTTCGTGGCCGTAACCTGGCCGAAGGCGTACCGCGCAGCTTTACCCTCAACTCCAGCGAAGTGCTCGAAGCCCTGCAGGAATCCCTGGCGACCATCGTCCAGGCAGTGAAGAGCGCCCTCGAGCAATCGCCGCCGGAGCTGGCTTCCGATATCGCCGAACGCGGCCTGGTGCTGACCGGTGGTGGCGCCCTGCTGCGAGACCTGGACAAACTGCTGAGCCAGGAAACCGGCCTGCCGGTGATTGTCGCCGAGGACCCGCTGACCTGCGTGGCGCGTGGTGGTGGCAAGGCCCTGGAAATGATCGACCGTCACACCATGGACCTGCTCTCCACCGAGTGAGTCTCAAGATGTGAAACGAAGCCGGAAGCCTGATCTTCCGGCTTTCGGTTTTGTGGGCGACGCAATGCCCGTCGCCGGATTACGTTACTTTCGTCCTGTCGCCAATCCGTTCCCAGGGGGCCAGCCATCAAACCGCTATTCGCCAAAGGGCCTTCGCTGGGCGTGCGACTGCTTGTGCTGGTCGTGCTTTCGGCTGCGCTGATGGTGGTGGATGCGCGGTTCGAGGTGCTCAAACCTGCGCGCACGCAGATGGGCCTGCTGGTCAAGCCGGTGTTCTGGCTGGCCGGGTTGCCGACGCGGTTGTGGGAGAGCGCCACTCAGGAGCTGAGTAGCCGCAACGAGCTGGCCGCCGAGAACGAGAAGCTCAAGACCGAAATGCTCCTGTTGCAGCGCCGCTTGCAGAAGCTCGCCGCGTTGACCGAGCAGAACGTACGCCTGCGTGAACTGCTCAACTCGTCCGCCCTGGTCGAGGAAAAGGTCATCGCCACCGAGTTGCTTGGCGTCGATCCCAACCCCTTCACCCACCGCATCCTGATCGACAAGGGCGAAAAGGATGGCGTGTTCCTCGGTCAGCCGGTGCTCGATGCACGCGGGCTGATGGGGCAGGTGGTGGAGGTCATGCCCTACGCGGCTCGCGTGCTGCTGCTTACCGATACCAGTCACAGCATTCCGGTGCAGGTGAACCGCAATGGCCTGCGCGCCATCGCCACCGGTACTGGCAACCCAGAGCGCCTCGAGCTGCGCCATGTGGCGGATACCGCTGACATCAAGGTGGGCGACCTGCTGGTCAGCTCTGGCATGGGCCAGCGCTTTCCTTCGGGTTACCCGGTGGCGATGGTCAGCGAGGTGATCCACGATTCCGGCCAGCCATTCGCCATCGTGCGTGCCGTGCCGACCGCAGCCCTCAATCGCAGCCGACACATGCTGCTGGTCGAGACCGATCTGCGCTCTGCCGAGGAGCGCGCCACTGCTGCCGCTGAGGCTCAGCAGGCTGCGGACAGCCAGGCGGGTCAGGACGGCAAGCCAGACGAAGCGCCTGCTCAACCCGCGCCGGCTGCCGCTGGGCCTGAGGCGCCAGCCAGTAATCAGGAGGCCCGCTGATGGCTGGTTCGCGTTCCCGTAATGGCTGGGTGATCTGGTTCAGCCTGGCGCTGGCACTGTTGCTCAGTGTCGCGCCGATGCCGGAGTTCATGGCCATTGGCCGCCCGTTGTGGGTGGCGCTGCTGCTGACGTATTGGGTGCTGACTGTGCCTAGCCGCGTGGGCATGGTGACGGCCTGGGTGTTCGGCCTGTTGTCCGATGTGCTCAATGGTACGTTGTTGGGGCAGAGTGCCCTGGTGCTGACGCTGATCATTTTCCTGGTGCTGACGTTGCATCGGCGGCTGCAGATGTTTCCCATGTGGCAGCAAAGCCTGGTGCTGCTGGTGGTGTTCGGCTTGGCCCAGCTGGTACAGCTATGGCTCAATGCCCTGACCGGCAATCGTCAGCCGACCCTCGAGTTCGTCTTTCCTGCAGTGGTCAGCGCACTGCTCTGGCCGTGGGTGTATGCCGTTCTGCGTGGTGTGCAACAGCGTTTCGGCGTTCACTGATTCGGTCGTTGTCTTCGGCGACCGCCATTCTTCGACAGGGAGATGTCTGCATGGCCACGCTATATCTGGCTTCGGGTTCCCCGCGTCGACGTGAGTTGCTGACGCAGATCGGCGTGCCCTTCATTACCCTGTCTGCTTCCATCGATGAAACCCCTTTGCCTGCCGAGGCAGCCAGCGGCTATGTAGAACGCTTGGCGCTGGAGAAAGCGCGGGCCGGCCTGGCCTCGCTGGAGCGTACGGACGCTGCCGTGGTGCTGGGCGCCGACACGGCGGTGGTGGTGGATGGGCGAATCCTTGGCAAACCGGTGGACCGTGCTGATGCCCTGGCCATGCTGGACGCTTTGTCTGGGCGCGAACATGAGGTGCTCACGGCTGTGGCGCTGGTCAGTGTGGCGCGTGAAGATGCACACGTCGTAACCAGCCGTGTACGCATGCGTGCCCTGGCGCCTGGTGAGGCGCAGGCCTATTGGGAAACTGGTGAGCCGCAGGACAAGGCGGGCAGTTATGCTATTCAAGGATTGGCGGGCGTGTTCGTCACGCAGTTAGAAGGCAGCTATTCGGCCGTGGTCGGCTTGCCTTTGTGCGAAACGGCGCAGATGCTCGAAGCATTCGGAATTTCCTGCTGGCAGTCGTTGTCAGTCAACAGTTAGAGGTTGCCAGTCCGGCACGAGGCCGTGGGCGGTAGCGTCATCGCGCAGAGTGGGATGCATGAGCGAAGAGATTCTGATCAATATCACGCCGATGGAATCGCGCGTGGCGGTGGTGGAAAACGGTGTTTTGCAGGAAGTGCACGTCGAGCGCACCCAGCGCCGTGGCATTGTCGGCAATATCTATAAAGGCAAGGTGGTTCGTGTGCTGCCGGGGATGCAGGCGGCATTCATCGATATCGGCCTGGACCGTGCGGCCTTCATTCATGCTGCGGAAATCTCCACCCGTGAAGGCAGCGCGGTGGAAAGCATCAGCGCTCTGGTGCATGACGGGCAGAGCCTGATCGTGCAGGTGACCAAGGACCCGATCGGCAGCAAGGGCGCGCGGTTGACCACGCACCTGTCGATCCCCTCGCGCTACCTGGTCTACATGCCGCGCACCAGCCATGTCGGCATTTCCCTGAAGATCGAAGAAGAAACCGAACGCGAGCGCCTGAAACAGGTGGTTGCCGACTGCATCGCCACCGAAGGCATCGAGGAAAGTGGCGGGTTCATCCTGCGTACCGCTGCCGAGGGCGCGGGGGCTGACGAAATCGTTGCCGATATTCGTTACCTGCGCCGGCTGTGGGAACAGATTGCCGGGCAGATGAACAGCGCCAGTACCCCGTCGGTGATCTACGAAGACCTCAGCCTGGCATTGCGCACCCTGCGTGACCTGGTCAACCCGAAGATCGAGAAGATCCGTATCGACTCGCGGGAGACTTTCCAGAAGATCACCCAGTTCGTCGGTGAACTGATGCCTGAAGTTGCCGACCGCCTGGAGCACTATCCGGGTGAGCGGCCGATCTTCGATCTGTATGGTGTCGAGGATGAAATCCAGCGTGCGCTGGAGCGCAAGGTGCCGCTCAAATCCGGCGGTTACCTGGTGGTTGACCCGGCCGAGGCGATGACCACCATCGACGTCAATACCGGGGCTTTCGTCGGCCATCGCACCCTCGAAGAAACCATCTTCAAGACCAATCTCGAAGCGGCCACGGCCATTGCCCGGCAACTGCGCCTGCGTAACCTGGGCGGCATCATCATCATCGACTTCATCGACATGGAAGATGAAGAACACCAGCGTCAGGTCCTGCGCACGCTGGAGAAACAGCTTGAGCGCGATCATGCCAAGACCAACATCATCGGCATCACCGAACTGGGCCTGGTGCAGATGACCCGCAAGCGCACCCGCGAAAGCCTTGAACAAGTGCTGTGCGAACCCTGTGAGCACTGCCAGGGGCGCGGCAAGCTGAAGACGGCGGAAACCATCTGCTACGAAATCTTCCGCGAGATCCTGCGTGAGGCCCGTGCCTACCAGGCCGAGGGCTACCTGGTGTTGGCCAACCAGAAGGTGGTGGACCGCTTGCTGGACGAGGAGTCGGGCAACGTCGGCGAGCTGGAAGCCTTCATTGGTCGGACCATTAAATTCCAGGTGGAAAGCATGTATTCGCAGGAGCAGTACGATGTGGTTCTGCTCTGATGCCGTTGCAGGCTCGGGTACGCCGCACCCTGCGCGGGCTTTCTGGTGTGCACGGCGCACCCTACGAAAGTGCGCTGCAATCACCTTCGTTAACGGGGTGGCATGAATAGGCTGGCGCGGTTTTTCGCCAGTTTGCTACGGCTGCTGCTCGGCTTCTGTGCGCTATTGCTGATTGGCGCGGCGCTGTACGTCAGCCTGGGGCGCGAGCTGGTGCCGCTGGTAGCCGAGTACCGTGACGAGGTGCAGGAGAAGGCCGAGGCTGCGCTGCACATGCCGGTCGGCATCGGCAGTCTGGAAGGCCGCTGGCGTGGCATGACGCCGGTGCTGCTGGCGCATGACGTGCTGATTGGCAGCGGTGACAGCAGCGTGCGTCTCGATCAGGTGCGCGTGGTGCCTGATCTGCTGGCCAGCCTGCTGGCGCGCCAGCTGCGTATTGCCAACCTGGAGCTGGATGGCTTGCAACTGAGCCTGCGCCAGGATGCCGAGGGAAAGTGGTCGGTCGAAGGGTTGCCGGCGAGTGACCCCAATAAACCCATGGACCCGGCCAAGGCTTTTCAGGCCTTGCAGAGCATTGCGCAGCTGTCATTGCTCGACAGCCAGTTCACCCTGGAACCGTTCGAACAGCCGCCGCTGAGTTTCACCTACGCCAATCTGACCTTGCGCAACGGCGTCAATCGCCAACGGCTCGATGCGCGCCTGTTGTTGCCCGATGGCCAGCCTGTTTCCCTGCAGGTACGCAGCCGCCTGCATGCCGAGAATTGGCGCGCCAGTACGGCCGAGGTCTACCTCAGCCTGCCGCAAAGCGATTGGGCCAAGTTGTTACCTAAAAATCTGACGCGGGACTGGCGCCTGGAGCAGCTGCGCGCCGGCGGTGAAGTCTGGCTGGACTGGAAGGATGAGCAGGTCCAGCGTGCCGCGCTGCGCGTGCATGCGCCCGAAGTAACGGCTGCTTATCAGGAACGCAAGCCGGTCAAGGTCGATAACGTCGCCGTAAATGCCTTCTTTAACCGCAGCAAGGCCGGTTTTGATGTGTTGCTCGATTCCCTGGCCATGAACCTGGACGAAACACGTTGGGGCGAAGTGCACCTGAAGCTCAGTCATAAGCTGAAAGGTGATGAGGGCGATGAACAGTGGTTGCTCAGTGCCGATCGCCTGGAGCTCGACCCCCTTGGTCCGGTAATCCAGGCGCTGGCGCCATTGCCGGAAAAGGCCGCTGAGGCACTGCGCGAGCTGAAACCACGCGGCACCCTGAGCAATATCCAGCTGGATTACCGCCCGCAACTGAGCGATGCCCGACGCCTGCGCTATTCGGCCAACCTGAGCCAGGTGAGTATCAGCCCCTGGCATGGCATTCCCGGTGTGGAGAATGCCAGCGGTAGCGTGACCGGCGACCTGGCCGATGGTGAAGGGCGCGCTGATAGCGAGAACTTCGGTCTGTACCTCGATCACCTGTTTCCGGAAACGTGGCGGTATCGGCATGCCAAGGCGCAGCTGTTCTGGCACATCGATGCGGAGGGCTTCACCCTGCGCAGCCCGTATCTGCAGGTAGATGGGGAGGAGGGCAAGATCGCCGGTGACTTCCTCATCCGCCTGCTCAAGGACCCGGAGCGTGAAGACTACATGGACCTGCGCGTCGGCCTGAGCGATGGCGATGCGCGTTTCACAAGCAAGTACCTGCCCACTGTATCGCCGGCCATGAGTCCGAAATTGGCCGAGTGGTTGAACACGGCCATTCGCGGTGGGCGTATCGACGAGGGCTACTTCCAGTACCAGGGTTCTCTGGCCAAGGGTGCCGATCCGGCGGCGCACGCTATCAGCCTGTTCTTCCGGGTACACGATGCCGAGCTGGCCTTCCAGCCAGGTTGGCCGGCGCTGCGCGAAGCCCGTGGTGAGGTACTGATCGAACCGACCGGGGTGCGAGTGAGGGCGCCCGAGGGGCAAATTCTCGATAGCCGGGTGCGGGATGTGGCGGTGGATATTCCCCATGTGCAGCCTGGACAGACGACTCGCCTGCTGCTCGACGGCAAGCTGGAAAGCAGCGTACCGGATGCGTTGAAGATTCTTCAGGAAACCCCAATCGGCACCGCAGAGACCTTTGCCGGCTGGGAAGGACAAGGATCGGTGAACGGCGCGCTCAAGCTCGATATTCCATTGGCACAAGGCCTGGCGCCCAATGTGCAGGTGGATTTCGCCACCGATGAGGCGCGCCTGAAACTGAGCAGCCCGGCGCTGGAGCTGAACCATCTCAAGGGGGCGTTTCGCTTCGATACCGCCAAGGGACTGAGCGCTCCCGACATTCGTGCCGAGGTCTTTGGTCGTGCGGTACGTGGTCGGGCAGTGGCCGAAGGCAGTCGTGGCAAACCGCGCAGCCGCATCGAGGCCAATGGTCGGGTGCCCGTGGCGACGCTGACCAAGTGGCTGGGCGTGACCCAGGCGTTGCCGCTCAAGGGGGAACTGCCCTACGCACTGGGGCTGACCCTGGACGGGGTCGACAGTCAGTTGCGCATCAGCTCGGATCTCAAGGGCACGACCATTGATCTGCCTGCGCCCTTCGGCAAGGCTGCTGGTGACAGCCGTGCCGCTGTCTGGCGGATGACCTTGCAGGGCAACGAGCGCCGCTACTGGCTGGATTACGCGGACCAGGCCAGCCTGGCTTTCGCTGCGCCGCCAGGTCAGGTCATGCAGGGGCGTGGGCGCCTGCATTTGGGGGAAGGTTCTGCCAGCCTGCCGGTCAGTACCGGTCTGCGTGTCGACGGACGTGTCGATGCGCTTGACCTGAGTGCTTGGCAGGAGGTGATCAAGCGCTATTCCGTGCAGCAGCAAGCGAAAGGCTCGCTCGGGCTGTTCCGGGGCGCGAGTGTACGGATCGGTCGCTTCGACGGCTTCGGTACTCAGGTGGATAACCTGCTGGTGCAACTGGCGCGTCGGGATGCAGGCTGGACCATCGGGCTCGACAGTGACCTCCTGGCGGGCGATATCGGCTTGCCGGATAGCGACGGCACGCCGATCCAGGTCGATCTGTTGCACCTGACCTTCCCGGCAGCCAAGGAAGCCAACGCTGAAGATGAGAACAAGCCTGACCCTCTGGCCGGTTTCGACCCCCGACAGATTCCCGCCATGGACGTGCGTATCACTCGGGTCATGCAGGGCAGCGAGCGCCTGGGCGCCTGGGCGCTGAAAGTGCGACCCACCGCGCAAGGTGCGCGCTTCAATGACCTGAACGTGGAGCTCAAGGGCTTGCACATCAAGGGGCAGCTCGGTTGGGAGGGTACGCCGGGCGCGTTCGATACCTGGTTCATGGGGCGCCTGGAGGGCAAGAATCTGTCCGATGTCTTGTTGGCCTGGCGCTTCGCACCAACGGCGACCAGCGAACGCTTCCATCTGGATGCCAACGGGCGCTGGCCTGGCTCTCCAGCCTGGTTCAGCCTCAAGCGCTTCAGCGGCACCATGGATGCCAGCCTGCGTAATGGCCAGTTCGTCGAGGTGCAGGGCTCTGCATCAGCGCTGCGGGTTTTCGGCCTGCTCAACTTCAATTCCATTGGCCGGCGGCTGCGCCTGGATTTCTCCGATCTGCTGGGCAAAGGCCTGAGCTATGACCGGGTCAAAGGGGTGTTGTCCGCCAACAAGGGCGTATTCGTGACCCGTGAGCCGATCAAGATGGAGGGCCCGTCTACCGGGCTTGAGCTCAATGGCACGCTGGACATGGCGCGTGACCAGATCGATGCCAAGCTGCTGGTGACTCTGCCAGTGACCAACAACTTGCCTTTGGCGGCCCTGATTGTCGGTGCGCCGGCCATCGGCGGTGCGCTGTTCGTGGTCGACAAGCTGCTGGGGGATCGCGTCGCGCGTTTCGCCAGTGTGCAGTACGAGGTCAAGGGCTCGTGGCAAAACCCGGAAATCACATTCGACAAGCCGTTCGAAAAACCCAATTGAACGCTCAGCCACGCACGATAAGCTCTAGTCAGCGCGTCGCAGGTGTCCTGCGGCGTAGTCATTTCCAGGAGTTGCCATGTCCCTTGCGGTGATTCAGATGGTCAGCCAGGACGATGTGCTGGCCAACCTCGCCTCGGCGCGACGCTTGCTGGAACAGGCCGCCGCTGCAGGGGCGCGCCTGGCCGTGCTGCCGGAGAACTTTGCCGCCATGGGCCGTCGCGACCTTGCCGAGATCGGCCGGCTCGAAGCCATCGGTCAGGGCCCGATACTGCCGTGGTTGAAACAGACCGCGCGTGACCTCAGGTTATGGATAGTCGCCGGCACCTTGCCGCTGCCAGCCGATGACCAGCCGCAGGGCAAGGCCTACGCCTGCTCCTTGCTGGTCGACGACCAGGGCGAGCGAGTGGCACGCTACGACAAATTGCACCTGTTCGATGTTGACGTAGCAGATAGCCGTGGACGTTACCGCGAGTCGGATGACTATGCGTTCGGCGCTCGCGTAGTGGTTGCCGACACGCCGGTTGGGCGGCTTGGCTTGAGCGTATGCTATGACCTGCGCTTCCCCGAACTGTACAGCGCTCTGCGTATGGCAGGCGCCGAATTGATTACCGCACCGGCGGCCTTTACCGCGGTCACCGGCGCGGCGCACTGGCAGGTATTGCTGCGTGCGCGGGCCATTGAAACCCAATGTTATGTATTGGCGGCCGGGCAGGGTGGTTTTCACCCGGGTGGCCGTGAAACCTTCGGTCACTCGGCGATCATTGACCCTTGGGGGCGGGTGCTTGCCGAGCAAGCCAGTGGCGAGGGGCTGCTGCTGACCACGCCGGATGCTGCCGAGCAGGCGGCCATCCGCCAGCGCATGCCGGTGCTGGCCCACCGACGATTTTTTGCCCCGGCCGATCCTGGGCCGGCGCCTACGGAGATGTTATGAGTAACCTGTTGTTATCGGTCAGCGAACACCTGCTGGCTCCCGGCGGCCTGAGCATCGAGCAGTTGCCGGCGATTCTCGGCGAACTGTCCGGGCCGGGCATCGATGCTGCCGATCTGTACTTCCAGAGTCAGATTTCCGAGAGCTGGGTGCTCGAGGATGGCATCGTCAAGGAGGGCAGCTTCAATCTCGATCAGGGTGTTGGTGTGCGTGCACAGTCTGGCGAGAAAACCGGATTCGCCTACAGCAACGCCATCAGCGTAACGGCGCTGAGCCAGGCCGCGCGGGCTGCCCGTTCGATCTCCCGCGCCGGACAGGAAGGGCGTGTGCAGGCGTTCGACAGCCCACAGGTCACCGCGCTGTACGCGCCAGGCAATCCGCTGGATGTGATCGACCGCGCCGAGAAGGTCGAGCTGCTCAAGCGTATCGATGTAGCAACTCGCGCCCTCGACTCACGGATCAAGCAGGTCACCGTCAGCCTCGCCGGTGTGTGGGATCGCATCCTTGTCGCTGCCAGCGATGGTAGCCTGGGGGCGGATATCCGCCCGCTGGTGCGCTTCAATGTCAGCGTTATCGTCGAGCAGAATGGCCGTCGTGAGCGGGGCGGGCATGGTGGTGGCGGACGCACCGATTACCGTTATTTTCTCGCAGAAGACCGTGCCATGGGTTATGCCCGTGAGGCGTTGCGCCAGGCGCTGGTCAACCTCGAAGCCGTTGCTGCGCCAGCCGGAACGCTGCCGGTGGTGATGGGCGCTGGTTGGTCCGGGGTGCTGCTGCACGAGGCGGTGGGCCATGGCCTGGAGGGCGACTTCAACCGCAAGGGCAGTTCGAACTACAGCGGCAAGATTGGCCAGAAAGTGGCGTCCAGCCTGTGCACCATCGTCGACGACGGCACCCTGGCCGAGCGCCGTGGTTCGCTGAGCATGGACGACGAAGGTACGCCAACCCAGTGCACCACTCTGATCGAAAATGGCGTGCTCAAGGGCTACATGCAGGACAAGCTCAACGCGCGCCTGATGGGCGTGGCGCGTACCGGCAATGGTCGTCGCGAATCCTATGCGCACCTGCCGATGCCGCGCATGACCAATACCTACATGCTGGCCGGCGAGAGCGACCCGGAGGAAATCATCCGCTCGGTGAAGAAGGGCATCTACTGCGCCAACCTCGGCGGTGGCCAGGTCGATATCACCAGCGGCAAGTTCGTCTTTTCCACCAGCGAGGCCTACCTGATCGAGGACGGCAAGATCACTGCGCCGGTCAAGGGCGCAACCCTGATTGGCAATGGTCCGGAGGCCATGAGCAAGGTCTCGATGGTCGGTAACGACCTGGCCCTGGACAGTGGCGTCGGCACCTGCGGCAAGGATGGGCAGTCAGTGCCGGTGGGCGTCGGCCAGCCGACCTTGAAGATCGATGCGATTACCGTGGGCGGCACGGGCGGCTGATGGTGCAGGAAGCGCTTGCGCTGGCTTTTTGGGCGTTGTGCGACTGGCTATTCGACGTGTGTTGCTTCGCGTTGGGACGTTGGACGGTGATCGCCGTGACGCTGGGCCGGATACGTCCCGTGAGGACTGTCCGCAGCGAGCGCTGGTTGATTGCCCTCGGGGGGATTGAGCTGTTGACCGTGGTGGTCGGCGGTTTTGTTTGGTGGCTGTATGCGTAGAAATGGTCGGGCTGGAGGCGTTATCTCGTCACCCGACCTGTAGGGTCAACGCAATCCGCGTTGTGTTTCATCGAGGTCGCGGATGTATTTGAAGACCTTGCGCGCGGCGGCTGGCGGTTTGTTCCGCGCTGCTTCGTGCTGGGCATGACGGATCAGGCTGCGCAGGTGCTGGCGGTCGGTTTCCGGGTAGTCGACGACGAAGCTCTCCAGGGTGTTGTCGTCACCGGTGATCAGGCGGTCGCGCCAGCGCTCGAGGTTGTGGAAGCGCTCGTTGTATTCGCGGGTGGAGCTGTCGACCTGGTCGATCAGGGTGAGGATGCCCTCGATGTCCTGTTCACGCATGAGCTTGCCGATGAACTGGACGTGGCGCTTTTTCGCTGCGTTGGCCGTGTGTTTCGGCGCTTCGGCCAGGGCTTTACGCAGTGCGTCGGTGAGCGGCAGCTTGGCCTGCAGATCGGGTTTGAGGGTGGTCAGGCGTTGACCGAGGTCCTGCAGGGCATGCAGCTCGCGCTTGACCTGGGTTTTGCTCTTCTCGCCGGAGAAGTCTTCGTCGTAAGAATCAGCCATGGGGGCGGTCCAGATGGAAACGCCGTCATGATAGCAGCAAGGGTAACGGCAAGCCTCACGCCGCAAGCAGTGTGCTTGTGGGATGAGCGGCCGGTCTGACGTTTTGGAGTGATGTATGAGTGCAGCAGAAGGGGTAGGTCCGCAGGCGTTGCCGGCCTTGCAGGAGCAGGTCGAGCAGATCCTCGCCGAAGCCCGTCGGCAGGGTGCGAGCGCCTGTGAGGTGGCGGTGTCGATGGAGCAGGGCTTGTCGACCACGGTCCGCCAGCGTGAGGTGGAGACGGTCGAGTTCAACCGTGACGAGGGCTTTGGCATCACCTTGTACCTCGGCCAGCGCAAGGGGTCGGCGAGCACCTCTGCCACGGGTGCCGCGGCGATTCGCGAGACGGTTGCCGCGGCGCTGGCCATCGCCAGGCATGCCTCGGAAGACGATTGTGCCGGCCTGGCTGATGCGGCGCTGATGGCCCGTGAACTGCCGGAACTCGACCTGTATCACCCCTGGGCCCTGGCTCCGGAGCGGGCCATCGAGCTGGCGCTGACCTGTGAGGAGGCGGCGTTTGCTGCCGACTCACGTATCAGCAATGCCGACGGCACCACGCTCAACACACACCAGGGCTGCCGGGTGTACGGCAACAGTCATGGCTTCATCGGTGGTTACGCCAGCACCCGGCATAGCCTGAGCTGCGTGATGATTGCCGAGGTGGACGGGCAGATGCAGCGCGACTACTGGTATGACGTCAACCGCCAGGGCGAGTTGCTGGCTGATCCAGCCCTGATCGGGCATCGAGCGGCCACCCGCACGGCTGCTCGCCTGGGCGCGCGCCCGGTGCCGACCTGCGATGTGCCGGTGCTGTTCGCCGCCGAGCTGGCCACCGGGCTATGGGGCAGTTTTCTCGGGGCGATTTCCGGTGGCAGCCTCTACCGCAAGTCGTCGTTCCTCGAAGGTACCCTGGGGGAGCGACTGTTTCCTGAATGGGTAAACCTCGATGAGCGTCCGCATATCCCGCGGGCCATGGGCAGCTCCGGTTTCGATGGCGATGGCCTGGCGACGTATGCCAAGCCTTTCGTCGCAGGCGGCGAGTTGGTGTCGTATGTCCTCGGCACTTATTCGGGGCGCAAGCTGGGCATGCCAAGTACTGCCAACGCCGGCGGGGTGCATAACCTGTTCGTCAGCCATGGCGACGAGGATCAGCAGGCACTGATCCGGCGCATGGGGCGTGGCCTGCTGGTCACCGAGCTCATGGGGCATGGCCTGAACATGGTCACCGGCGATTATTCGCGCGGTGCGGCTGGGTTCTGGGTGGAGAATGGCGAGATCCAGTTCCCGGTCCAGGAAGTCACCATTGCCGGCAATATGCGCGACATGTTCAAACAGATCGTCGCGGTGGGTAATGACCTGGAGCTGCGCGGCAACGTGCGGACCGGCTCGGTGTTGATCGAGAGGATGACCGTCGCCGGTAGCTGACTCGCGTCGTCTCCGTAACGCCGCGCTCGCATCGCCCAAGGCAAGCCAGTACACACCGGAGAAGGCTTCGGTGCTTACTGATTCAGCGGTTCAGTACGCGTTGCTTGTCATCCAGCCCCGGTATCTTCCGGGGCTTTTACTTCCCTCACGCCCTCACGAAACATCGGCGAGCCTACTCGCCGCCGCACTTTTGCGCGCCATCACTCAAACAGTATTGATTATTCTTATCAAATAAGAATTAATGTCATATTCGTCGAGTGAGGCATTTCCCATGTTTCGATCCCGCACTATGCCTTGCCTGAACTGCTGGCACTGGCAGGGCTTCCGTATCCGCTGCGCCCTGTTGCCGGATGAACCGCGTCAGTTGGAGCAGCACTGGGCATTGGGTCGGCAACTGGTCGAGCACGGCCTGTTGAGTCCCTGGCGCATGGCGCTGACCACACTCAACCTGTTGCTCGACAGCGCTTGTGACCCGGCGCTGCCTTGGCATTGGCGCAACCTGTGCCTGGATAACGCCTACCGCTCCCTTTACGCCCTGCAGCACCTGGCCGATGGCCGTGCGCAGCAGCACACGCTGAATCGCCTGCGTAATCGCCTGGCCACCCTGCACATGCTGCCCTCCCTTTCATTGTCCGAACTGGCAGAAGGAAATCCCTATGACTGACACTCGCACCCGCATCGAACACGACAGCATGGGTGAGCTCGCCGTGCCGCTCGACGCGTTGTATGGCGCGCAGACCCAGCGCGCGGTGAATAACTTCCCGGTATCGGGGCAGCGCATGCCGGCTGCATTCATTCGTGCTCTGATCCTGGCGAAGACCGCTGCCGCGCGGGCCAACGTCGACCTGGAGCAGATCAGCCCGGCGCAGGGCGATGCCATCGTCACGGCCTGCCAGGAGCTGCTGGCCGGGGATTTCATGCAGCATTTCCCGGTCGAGGTGTTCCAGACCGGCTCCGGCACCAGCTCGAACATGAATGCCAACGAGGTGATCGCCACCCTGGCCAGCCGAGTTCTTGGCGAGAAAGTCAGTCCCAACGACCACGTCAATTGCGGACAAAGCAGTAACGACATCATCCCGACGACCATTCACGTCAGTGCTGCCATCGAAATCGGTGAGCGCCTGCTGCCGGCACTCGGTCATCTGCTGACCGTGCTTTGCGAGAAGTCTCTAGAGGTGCAGCCCTACGTGAAAACCGGCCGCACGCACCTGATGGATGCCATGCCGGTACGCATGAGCCAGGTGCTCGATGGTTGGGCGCAGCAGATCCAGGCCAATATCGAACACCTGCGCATGCTCTTGCCGAGCCTGCAGGCTCTGGCACAGGGCGGGACGGCAGTGGGTACCGGGATCAACGCCCACCCGCGCTTCGCCGAGCTTTTCTGCGTCGAACTCAAGGGGCTGACTGGTCAGCCGTTCCAGCCTGGCGCCAACTTCTTCGCCCTGATCGGCTCGCAAGACACCGCTGTGGCGGTGTCCGGCCAGCTCAAGACCACGGCCGTGTCGTTGATGAAGATCGCCAACGACCTGCGCTGGATGAATTCCGGACCACTCGCCGGCCTCGCCGAGATCGAGCTGGAGGCGCTGCAGCCGGGTTCCTCGATCATGCCGGGCAAGGTCAATCCGGTGATCCCGGAAGCCACCGCCATGGTGGCGGCCCAGGTCATTGGCAACGATGCGACCATCGCGATCGCCGGCCAGTCGGGCAACTTCGAACTGAACGTGATGCTGCCGGTGATCGCGCAAAATCTGCTGCACAGCATCGAGCTGCTGAGCAATGTCAGTCGTCTGCTGGCCGACCGGGCCATTGCCACATTCAAGGTCAATCAGCCCAAGCTCCGCGAGGCGCTGGAGCGCAATCCCATTCTGGTCACGGCGCTGAATCCGCTGATCGGCTACCTCAAGGCGGCGGAAATCGCCAAGCAGGCCTATCAGCAGGGTAGGCCGGTCATTGACGTGGCCCTGGAAAAAACCGACCTGGGGCGTGAGCAGCTCGAACAGTTGCTCAACCCGGAAAAGCTTACCCAGGGTGGCCTGTAACGGCGCCTCGGTACAGATATGTCGCCGAGGAGGTGGCTCGAATGGAGCACTGGAAAAGAACCATCGAAACAGGCAACCGCTGTTTCCACGACGGTGATTGGGTGGCGGCTCGCGAGTATTACCTGCAGGCCCTGGCCGAGGTGCAGCTGTTGTTCGAGCGTTGGCAGGACGTCGAGGCGGTAGTGGCGGCCTTCGTCATTTCCCACCACAACCTGGCCGACCTGCATTTGCAGTTGGGCCAGCCGGAAGAAACGGCAGAAAACCTCTGCGCCAGCCATGAGCGCTTGCTACAGGCCATGGCTGACAACCGCTTGCCGCAGCCCCTGCGTGCGGCGGCCATGCGCCATAGCCAGCGCACCTATACCGAGCTGCTGCAGTTCATCGGTGAGTACGGTGCCTATCCGCGCACCGACCGCTTGTTGGGGTCCATGGCGGGCCTTGCCCATACACCGGGCCAGTTCGCCCGTTACCGTCACTGAGGAGTTTGACATGAGCTACACCTTGCCTGCGTTGCCCTATGCCTACGATGCCCTGGAGCCGCATATCGATGCGCAGACCATGGAGATCCACTACAGCAAGCATCATCAGACCTACATCAACAACCTCAACGCCGCGCTGGAAGGCAATGTGCTCGCCGAGCTGTCGGTCGAGGCATTGCTGGGTCGTCTCGACCAGGTGCCGCAGGCATTGCGTGCTGCGGTGATCAACCAGGGTGGGGGGCATGCCAATCACAGCCTGTTCTGGGCCGTGATGTCGCCGCAAGGCGGTGGTGAACCGGCGGGGGCGCTAGCGGATGCCATCGAGACGCAGTTGGGCGGCTTTGCCAGCTTCAAGGAAGCCTTTACCAAGGCGGCTCTGAGTCGTTTCGGCAGTGGTTGGGCCTGGCTCAGCGTGACGCCGGAGAAAACCCTGATCGTGGAGAGCAGTGCCAATCAGGACAGCCCGCTGATGCACGGCAATACCCCGATTCTTGGCCTGGATGTGTGGGAGCACGCGTACTACCTGCGCTACCAGAACCGCCGTCCTGAATACATCGGGGCGTTCTACAACGTCATCGATTGGGCTGAGGTAGCTCGGCGTTATCACGCGACGCTGAACTGATTTGGCATCGTCTATTCCTTTCCGCGTGCCAGGTGGCCGCTGATCAGCAGATAAGGGCCGCCATGCGCACCTTGCTTCAAGGTTTTTCCAGTGCTCAGGGTCGAGCATTGCGTTATGTCATCGGCTTTGCCGTGGTGCTGGGTGGCAGCACCTTGCTACTGGTGCAGGCGTCGTCATTCGTCACCCAGGTTATCGAGCCGCAGATCTGGCGGGCCCTGCAGGGTGGTCTGTTGTGCGCGCTGGGCACCGCACTGGGCACGCTGCCGGTGCTGTTGATGCGGGGTGTTTCGCCGCGCGTCACCGACATGCTGTTGGGCTTCGGTGGCGGCGTGATGCTGGCTGCCACGGTGTTCTCCCTGCTGATTCCGGCATTGGAATCAGCGGGTGATCAAGGATTTTCCAAATGGGGCGCAGGGTGCTTGGTCAGTCTCGGCCTTTTGCTGGGTGCCAGTGCATTGTTCGGCTTGGGGCGTTTATTGCCGCAGCCCGGATTCGAGGTCGCAGCCGGTGATAGTCCTCCGCTGCCGCCACGGGTTTTGCTGTTCGTGATTGCCGTGGTTCTGCATAACATTCCTGAAGGCATGGCAGTGGGTGTCTCCGCGGGGGCAGGGTTGGCCGGGGCGGACAGTCTGGCGATGGGGATCGCCCTGCAGGACCTGCCGGAGGGCCTGATTATTGCGTTGGTGCTGGTGGCGGCGGGGACGGGGCGCCGCAACGCGCTGCTGCTTGCTGCTGCTTCCGGTCTGGTCGAGCCGCTGTTCGCCGTGTTGTGCGCCTGGCTGGTGGGTATTTCGGCGTTGCTGTTGCCGTGGGGCTTGGCGCTGGCTGCTGGCGCCATGCTGTTCGCGGTAACCCATGAAATCATCCCCGAGTCGCATCGCAAGGGTTTCGCGACCGAAGCGAGCCTGGGGCTGGCGGCGGGGTTCTGTCTGATGATGGTGCTGGATACGGCGCTGGCCTGAGCTGACGCTCAGGTGCTTTCTGGATCGTTGCAGGTGGGGGGCTTACTCGCCTTCGTCGAAGCGATTGTTGACCAGTTCGATCAGCGCCTTCAGCGCTTCGTCTTCCCGCTCGCCTTCGGTATGCAGGTGCAGGTTGGTGCCCTTGCCGGCAGCGAGCATCATCACCGCCATGATGCTTTTGCCGTCGACGAGGCTCTCGGGCGTGCGCCCGGCGCGAATCTGGCAGGGAAAGCGTCCCGCCACGCCGACGAACTTGGCCGCTGCACGGGCGTGCAGGCCGAGTTTGTTGATGATGGTGATTTCACAGGCGGGCATTAAGCAGAAAATCCTTAGCTGAGGTCGCGGTGGCGAACCTGGACGTTTTTCAGAACCGGCTTGAGCGCTTCGCCCAGTCGGTTGGCCAGATAGACCGACCGATGGTGACCGCCGGTGCAGCCGATGGCAATGGTGACATAGGAGCGATTGCTGGCGGCGAAGCGCGGCAGCCACTTGTTCAGGTAGGTATGGATATCCTGGTACATCTCTTCGACATCCGGCTGGGCTGCCAGGTACTCGGCCACTGGTTGCTCAAGCCCGGACATCTCCCGTAGATCAGGTTTCCAGTAGGGGTTTGGCAGGCAGCGCACATCGAATACCAGGTCGGCATCCACTGGCATGCCGCGCTTGAAACCGAAAGACTCGATCAGGAAGGCGGTGCCTGGCTCCGGCTTGTTCAGCAGACGTAGCTTCAGTGTGTCGCGTAGCTGATAGAGGTTCAGGTTGGTGGTATCGATCTTCAGGTCGGCCAGGTCGATGATCGGGCCGAGCAACTGCGCCTCATCACGGATGGCCTCGGCCAGCGAGCGATTCTCGTTGGTCAGCGGGTGGCGACGACGGGTTTCCGAGAAGCGCTTGAGCAGGGTGTCTTCTTCCGCATCGAGATACAGCACGTCGCAGAGGATATGTCGGGCGCGGACTTCGTCGAGCAGTTCGGGAAAACGTTGGAGCTGGCTGGGCAGGTTGCGGGCGTCAATGGACACCGCGACCTGCGGGTGCAGCAATTCTGTTTGCAGTAGCAGTCGCTCGGCCAGTTCCGGCAAGAGGCCGGCGGGCAGGTTATCGATGCAGTAAAAGCCGTTATCTTCCAGAACGTCGAGGGCGGTGCTCTTTCCCGAGCCGGAGCGACCGCTGACGATGATCAGGCGCATGACAGTATTCCTACCCTGGGGTTATTGGCCGTTTTGCACGGCAACGACGACCTGATAGAGGCTTTCACTGCTTTGAGCCTGGCGTAGACGCTCGCGCACTTCGGCACGGTCAAGCATGCTGGCAATCTGGCGCAGCAGCTCCAGATGTTCGTCGGTCGCCGCTTCGGGGACCAGCAGAACGAACAACAGATCGACTGGTGCGCCATCGATGGCGTCGAAATCAACTGCCGCATCCAGACGCAATACCGCGCTGATCGGCGCAGCACAGCCGGGCAAGCGACAGTGGGGAATGGCAATGCCGTTGCCGAACCCGGTGGAGCCGAGTTTTTCGCGGGCAATCAGGCTTTCGAAAATGTCTTGCGCATCAAGGTCGGGCAATTCGCGCGCGATCAGGTTGGCAATCTGTTCCAGAACGCGCTTTTTACTGCCGCCCGGCACGTTCACTAGGGAACGGCCGGGGGTCAGGATGTTTTCAAGTCGGATCATGTCAGGGTTAGGTTTTAGCGCGCGGTTGCACCTTGTAGGCGTCCGAGCTGCTTTTCCTTATGTTTGATCAGTTGACGGTCAAGTTTGTCAGCGAGCAGGTCGATCGCTGCATACATGTCTTCGTGTTCGGCGTTCGCTACCACCTCGCCGCCGGCGATGTGGAGCGTCGCTTCGATTTTTTGCTTGAGCTTTTCGACCTCCATTATCACCTGCACGTTGGTGATCTTGTCGAAATGGCGCTCCAGTCTGCTGAGTTTCTCGCCGACATAGTCGCGCAGGGCGTCGGTCACATCCAGTTGATGTCCACTGATGTTGACTTGCATACCGCTTCTCCTTGTTGCCGTGTGTAAGAGACAGGCTAGCGGGCCTGCCACCGTAACACTCTGGCTTGGAAGGCTTTTGCAGGACTGTTCTGGAGATCCGGTCGGATGTCTGTACAGTTCTGCAAAAGCCTTCCCTCAGGGGCGGGTCACATCAGTCGTTTGCGTTCGCTCGAAGGCGCTATCCCGAGGGATTCGCGGTATTTGGCGACTGTGCGACGGGCCACCTGAATGCCCTGTGCCTCCAGTAAACCAGCGATCTTGCTGTCACTCAACGGCTTTTTAGCGTTTTCCGCAGCAACCAGTTTTTTGATGATGGCGCGGATCGCGGTGGAGGAGCATTCACCGCCTTCCGAGGTGCTGACGTGGCTGGAGAAGAAGTATTTCAACTCGTATATGCCACGGGGTGTATGCATGAATTTCTGCGTGGTCACGCGGGAAATGGTCGACTCGTGCATGCCGACGGCTTCCGCAATGTCGTGCAGCACCAGCGGTTTCATCGCCTCGTCACCATATTCGAGAAAGCCGCGCTGGTGCTCGACGATCTGCGAGGCAACCTTCATCAGGGTTTCGTTGCGGCTCTGCAGGCTCTTGATGAACCAGCGGGCTTCCTGCAACTGGTTGCGCATGAAGGTGTTGTCGGTGCTGGAGTCGGCGCGTTTGACGAAGCCGGCGTACTGCGCGTTGACCCGCAGGCGCGGGACCGCTTCCTGGTTCAGCTCGACCAGCCAGCGTTCGTTGTGTTTGCGCACGATGACGTCCGGGATCACGTATTCCGGTTCGCTGGATTCGATCTGCGAGCCAGGGCGTGGGTTGAGGCTCTGGATCAGCTCGATGATCTGGCGCAGCTCATCTTCCTTGAGCTTCATGCGCCGCATCAGTTGGCTGTAGTCGCGGCTGCCGAGCAGGTCGAGATGGTCGCTGACCAGGCGCTGGGCTTCGCTGAGCCATGGCGTATCGGCGGCATGCTGGCGCAATTGCAGGAGCAGGCATTCACGCAGGTCGCGTGCGCCTACACCAGCGGGTTCGAAGTGCTGGATGCGCCGCAGAACCGCTTCGACTTCATCCAGCTCGACGTCCATTTCCGGATCGAAGGCTTCGACGATTTCTTCGAGCGACTCTTCCAGGTAGCCCTGGTCGTTGATGCAGTCGATGAGCGTCACGGCGATCAGGCGATCGGTGTCTGACATCGGTGCGAGGTTGAGCTGCCATAGCAGGTGGGTCTGCAGGCTTTCGCCGGCCGAGGTGCGGGTGGTGAAGTCCCATTCGTCATCGTCGTTGCTTGGTAGGCTGCTGGCGCTGGTCTGGTAGACGTCTTCCCAGGCGGTGTCGACTGGCAGTTCGTTGGGAATGCTTTCGTGCCACTCGCCTTCTTCGAGATTCTCGACGGTGGCAGTAGTGGTTTCCTGATAGCTGGGTTCCTGCTCGACCTGGCGCGGTTGTTCTTCACCATCGGCCAGTGGGTCGGAGTTGTCGAAGTCCTCGCCTTCTTCCTGGCGCTCCAGCATTGGGTTGGACTCCAGCGCTTCCTGGATTTCCTGTTGCAGGTCCAGCGTTGAAAGCTGGAGAAGGCGAATGGCCTGTTGCAGCTGCGGCGTCATCGTCAGCTGCTGGCCCATCTTGAGGACTAGCGAGGGTTTCATGGCAGGAAGCTTTGCACCTTATTTGCCGGCGCTGGTGCGCCATTCACTACAGGGCGCCGGAGCGCCGCCAATAAGCAAATTATATGCCCGAAACTGATGGCCTTGCCTAGGCTTGACAATATCCGCGCAATGAGTGCGTGTTTGTGTCAGAGGCGGAATTCGTGGCCCAGGTAGACTTCTTTCACCAGCTGGTTAGCCAGGATGCTGGCCGAATCGCCCTCGGCGATAAGTTGGCCATCGCTGACAATGTAGGCGGTTTCACAGATGTCGAGGGTTTCACGGACGTTGTGATCGGTGATCAGAACGCCGATGCCCTTGGCTTTCAGGTGGTGAATGATCTGCTTGATATCACCCACGGAAATCGGGTCGACACCTGCAAAAGGTTCATCCAGCAGGATGAACTTGGGTTCGGTGGCCAAGGCGCGGGCGATTTCCACACGACGGCGTTCGCCGCCGGACAGGCTCATGCCGAGGTTGTCGCGGATGTGGCTGATATGGAATTCCTGCAGCAGGCTTTCGAGCGCCTTCTGCCGGCCCGCGCGGTCGAGGTCCTTGCGGGTTTCCAGGATGGCCATGATGTTGTCGGCCACCGAAAGCTTGCGGAAGATCGATGCTTCCTGAGGCAGGTAGCCAATACCCACGCGAGCGCGGCCATGCATGGGCTGATGGCTGACGTCGAGGTCGTCGATCAGTACGCGCCCCTGGTCGGCCTGGACCAGGCCTACGATCATGTAGAAGCAGGTGGTCTTGCCGGCGCCGTTAGGGCCGAGCAGGCCGACGATCTGGCCGCTGTCGATGGACAGGCTGACGTCGCGCACGACTTGCCGGCCTTTGTAGCTCTTCGCCAGATGCTGCGCCTTGAGTGTCGCCATTACTGAGGCTGCTCCTGCTCGCCGGCTTTCTTGCGCGGCTGGATGACCATGTCGATGCGTGGGCGCGGTGTGCTCACCGAGGCACCATTGGCGCGGCCGGCGTTGACGATCTGGCGCTGGGTGTCATAGACGATCTTCTCGCCTTCGAAGGTGTTACCTTCCTGGATCACCTTGGCCTGATCGATCAGCACGATGCGGTCATTGCTGGCGAAATACTGGATGGTCAGGCCGTAGGCTTTGACGATCTGCTTGTCGACAGAGGGTTTCTGCTCGTAATAGGCGGGCTTGCCGATCGAGGTAAAGACATCGACCTCGCCATCCTTGTTCTGGGTGATGGTCACGGTGTCACCCGTGATCTTCATGGTGCCTTGGGTGATGACGACGCCGCCGCGGTATACGGCTACACCTTGCTTGTCATCCAGCTCGGCACTGTCGGCTTGAACCCGGATGGGTTGGTCGCGGTCGCTCGGCAGAGCCCATGCGCTCACGCTTCCCAGTGCGGCGCTCAGGCTGATGATCAGTAGGGGGAGGGTTTTAACGAACCTCATGCTGGCCTCTTACGTTGGACAGTAGGAGTATCCTGCTGTCATTCATGTACGCTTTCATTCCTTGTGCCGTGGTAACCCCGTTGGCGGCCTCGATTCTAACGGCTTGCCGGGTTTGCGCATATTCCTCGTTCGGAAATAGGGTCATGCGGCTGCTGGTGATCACGGTAGGGCGGCCCTTGGCATCGGTGCGCGCGATACGCACTGCATCGATCAGCTCGACTTCCTTGCCCTCCGGGGCAACCTCGGCCCTGTCGCTGCGGATGTGCCAGGGGTACTCGGTGCCTCGATATAGCTGCATATCCGGCTTGCTTACCAGCGTGGTATCCGTGGCTTTCATGTGGTCCAGTTTGTCGGCCGTCATGTCGTAGTGGATTCGGCCATCTTCCTGGAACTGTCGGGTGCTGGCATTGATCACGTAGAAGTCCACGGCGTTTTCGGCTTCCGCCGTGGCGGCCCTGTCCATGAAGGTTTCTGGCCGGATATTCCAGTAGCCGATGGCCGCCAGCAGGGCGGCGACGAAGCAGGCGATCAATGGCAGGCGCAATTTGGCGAGCATGGTGGACCTTACAGATAAGCCGCTTGGGCGGCGTCGAGCGTGCCTTGGGCGCGCATGATCAATTCGCAGAATTCGCGGGCGGCACCTTCGCCTCCGCGGGCGCTTGTGACTCCGTGGGCATGTTGGCGAACGAAGCCGTCGGCGCTGGCGACGGCCATGCCCAAGCCTACACGACGGATTACCGGAAGATCCGGCAGATCGTCGCCCAGGTAAGCGACTTCGTCATAGCGTAGTCCGAGTTCGCCAAGCAGTTCGTCGAGCACCACCAGTTTGTCTTCGCGCCCCTGATACAGGTGCTGAATCCCCAGATTCTGTGCCCGGCGTTCGACCACAGGGGTCTTGCGGCCGCTGATGATGGCCGTACGCACGCCGCTGTTGATTAGCATCTTGATGCCATGACCGTCGAGGGTGTTGAAGGTCTTGAATTCGCTGCCGTCGACGAGGAAATACAGCTTGCCGTCGGTCAGTACACCGTCGACATCGAAGATTGCCAGCTTGATGGCTTCGGCGCGTTGCAGCAGGTCCGTGTTCATTTACATCACCCCTGCGCGCAGCAGGTCACCCAGGTTGAAGGCGCCGACTGGGCGATCCTGCTCATCGACCACCACCAGGGCGCTGATCTTGTGGTCTTCCATGATCTTCAGCGCTTCGGCCGCGAGCATTTCCGGGCGTGCAGTCTTGCCGTGCGCGGTCATGACCTGGTCGATGTTGGCGGTTCGGACATCAATGTCGCGGTCCAGGGTTCGGCGCAGGTCGCCGTCGGTGAAGACCCCGCCTAGGGTGCCATCCTCTTCGACGATAACGGTCATGCCGAGGCCCTTGCGTGTCATTTCCATCAGGGCATCACGCAGCGATGTGCCGCGTGCCACCAAGGGCAGGTTGTCGCCGGTGTGCATGACATTCTCGACCTTCAGCAGCAGGCGTCGGCCGAGGGCACCGCCAGGGTGAGAGAAGGCGAAGTCTTCAGCGGTAAAACCGCGTGCTTCGAGCAGGGCGATGGCCAGGGCGTCACCCAGGACCAGCGAGACAGTGGTCGAGGAGGTCGGCGCCAGGTTGAGCGGGCAGGCTTCCTGGGCTACGCGCGCATCCAGATTGATCTCGGCAGCCTGGGCCAGCGGCGATTCCGGGTTGCCGGTCATGCTGATCAGGGTGATGCCCAGGCGCTTGATCAGCGGTAGCAGGGTGACGATTTCAGCCGTGGAGCCGGAGTTCGACAGGGCGATTACCACATCGTCGCGGGTGATCATGCCCATGTCGCCGTGGCTGGCTTCGGCCGGATGAACGAAGAAGGCCGGGGTGCCGGTGCTGGCCAGCGTCGCGGCGATCTTGTTGCCGACGTGCCCGGACTTGCCCATGCCAACCACCACGACGCGGCCTTTGCAGGCGAGCAGCAATTCGCAGGCGCGAACGAAGTCGCCATTGACGCGCGCGAGCAGGTCTTGAATCGCCTCCAGTTCGAGGCGGATGGTGCGTTGGGCGGACTGGATCAGATCGCTGGACTGGCTCATGACGGATAGGATAGCCGGCAGAAAAGGGGGCGATTATACCGGGAAAGCCGCTTCACCTCACCCCTGCGAGGTTTGCCTGGCCATGGAGCTTTAAATTGCCTGAATTCATTACCGTTCATTGGGCAGACAGGTTGGCAGTGGTATATTTCGCCCCCTGTTCGGCCAGCCAGCCATTCCGGCGCCGTTTCCGGAATTCTGCGCAATTGCTTGGCAGGCTGTAGCACAAGGAGTTTGGATGAGCGCCGATAACGCTTACGCCGTCGAGTTGAAGGGGCTGACCTTCAAGCGGGGCGCACGCACCATCTTTGAAAACGTCGATATCCACATCCCCCGTGGCAAGGTCACTGCGATCATGGGGCCGTCTGGTTGTGGCAAAACGACCCTGTTGCGCCTGATCGCTGCCCAGCTCAAGCCATCTGCCGGCGAAGTGTGGGTCAATGGGCAGAACCTGCCGACCCTTTCTCGCTCCGCACTCTTCGACATGCGCAAGCAGTTCGGTGTGCTGTTTCAGAGCGGTGCGCTGTTTACCGACCTTGATGTGTTCGAGAATGTTGCCTTTCCGCTACGGGTGCATACCCGCCTGCCCGAAGAGATGATCCGCGACATCGTGCTGATGAAGCTGCAGGCCGTTGGTCTGCGCGGTGCCATCGAGCTGATGCCGGACGAGCTGTCCGGTGGCATGAAGCGACGCGTTGCGTTGGCTCGGGCGATTGCCTTGGATCCGCAGATTCTGATGTATGACGAACCGTTCGTCGGTCAGGACCCCATTGCCATGGGTGTGCTGGTGCGGCTGATTCGCCTGCTCAATGATGCATTGGGCATTACCAGTATCGTGGTGTCCCATGACTTGGCCGAAACAGCCAGTATTGCCGACTACATCTATGTGGTTGGCGACGGCCAGGTGCTGGGGCAGGGGACGCCAGAAGAGCTGATGAATTCCGATAACCCCCGCATCCAGCAATTCATGAAAGGCATTCCGGACGGACCGGTTCCCTTCCATTACCCGGCGCCGGGTTATCTAAACGATCTGTTAGGGGGGCGCTGATGCGCAGGAAGTCTCTCTTGGAGCGCATCGCGCTACTGGGGCGTGCGGGCATCGATATCGTTCAGGTGCTCGGCCGTTCGGTGCTGTTCCTGGTCAGTTCGCTGTTTGGCCGCAGCGGCCTGCGCAATGGTACGCAACTGCTGATTCGCCAGTTGTACTCAGTAGGCGTGTTGTCGCTGCCGATCATCGTCGTGGCGGGTCTGTTCATCGGTATGGTGCTTGCCCTGCAAGGGTTCAGTATTTTGGCCAGCTATGGCTCGGAACAGGCTGTCGGGCAAATGGTGGCGTTGACGTTGCTGCGTGAGTTGGGGCCGGTGGTGACGGGGCTGCTGTTTGCCGGTCGCGCCGGCTCCGCCCTGACGGCCGAGATCGGCAACATGAAGTCCACCGAGCAGATTTCCAGCCTGGAAATGATTGGCGTGGATCCGCTCAAGTACATCATTGCGCCGCGCCTGTGGGCGGGCTTCATCTCCATGCCGTTGCTTGCCGCCATCTTCAGCGTGGTCGGTATCTGGGGCGGGGCAATGGTAGCTGTGGACTGGCTGGGTGTGTATGACGGCTCGTACTGGGCCAACATGCAGAACAGTGTGCAGTTCGGTACGGATGTACTGAATGGCGTAATAAAAAGTGTGGTGTTCGCCTTCGTGGTGACCTGGATCGCCGTGTTTCAGGGTTATGACTGTGAGCCGACTTCGGAAGGTATCAGTCGCGCTACCACCAAGACCGTGGTGTATGCCTCGCTGGCCGTTCTCGGCCTGGACTTTATTCTGACCGCCCTGATGTTTGGAGATTTCTGATGCAAAGCCGTTCCCTGGAAATCGGCGTCGGCCTGTTCCTCCTGGCCGGACTGCTGGCGCTGCTGCTCTTGGCCCTGCGTGTGAGTGGGCTGTCGACCGTAAGCTCGGGCGATACCTACAAGCTTTACGCGCATTTCGACAATATCTCCGGTTTGACGGTCAGATCAAAGGTGACCATGGCTGGCGTGACCATCGGCAAGGTCACGGCGATCGATCTCGACCGCGATAGCTACACTGGACGAGTGACCATGGAGATCGAAAAACGCGTGAATAACCTGCCGGACGACTCCACCGCGTCGATCCTCACTTCCGGGCTCCTGGGCGAGAAGTACATTGGTCTCAGCGTGGGCGGCGATGAGCGCGTGCTGGCCGATGGCGGCACCATTCATGACACGCAGTCGGCGCTGGTTCTGGAAGACCTGATCGGCAAGTTCCTGATGAATTCGGTCAATAAAGAAAGCAAATGAGGACTCGGACCATGATGACAATCCTGCGTCGCGGCTTGCTGGTCGTACTGGCTTGCCTGCCTTTCTTCGCCCAGGCAGCTGGTAGCGCACATGATGTGGTGCAGCAGACCACCGAGAAGCTGCTGGCTGACCTCAAGGCCAACAAGGCGACTTATCGGCAAAATCCGCAGGCGTTCTATGACGCCTTGAACGAGAACCTGGGAGCGGTCGTCGACAGCGATGGCATCTCGCGCAGCATCATGACCGTGAAGTACTCGCGCAGCGCCACCCCGGAGCAGATGAAGCGCTTCGAGGAAAATTTCAAGCGCAGCCTCATGCAGTTCTACGGCAATGCCCTGCTCGAGTACGACAACCAGGGTATTCGCGTCCTGCCGGCCAAGAATGAAGGCGCTGACCGTGCCAGCGTTGGCATGGAAGTAAAGGATAGCAAAGGCACCGTTTATCCGGTGTCCTACACCATGGTGCTGATCAACGGCCAGTGGATGCTGCGTAACGTGATCATCAATGGCATCAATATCGGCAAGCTGTTCCGTGACCAGTTCGCGGACACCATGCAGCGCAATGGCAACAACCTCGACAAGACCATCGATGGATGGGCTGAAGTCGTCGCCAAGGCCAAGGACACCGAGGAAGGCCAGAAGGCTGCCGGTCATGACTGAGGAGGCTCGAATCGTCGAGGGCGCGGCGGGCGAGCTGAAGCTGCAGGGCGTGCTCGACTACCGCACCGGCCCGGCGCTGCTTGAGGCCGGCCTCAAGCTGATTCGACATAGCACGGCGGGATCGTTGAAGCTGGATTGTTCAGGCGTGGTGAAGTCCAGCAGTGTCGGACTTTCGCTGGTGCTGGCGTTCATTCGCGAGGCCCGTGCGGCAAAGAAATCACTGTCCGTGCGGGGTATTCCCGAGGACATGCAGGGCATTGCCCGGGTCTCCGGACTGTTGGAGCTGCTGAATCCGCAGGCTTGAGGCTTGGGCGCTCACGACCTGCACTGCTAGATCGTGCGTGTTTGAAGGTGGCCTCCGTCAGTGATCCCGGTAGCGGGCTTCGCAGGTGAGGGGGTTTTTTGTATCATGGCCGGCTCGCGAGCCCTGGCTCGCCCATGATTCCCAGCGTTGACCGAGGTTGAGCATGCAGGCCGTCGAAGTTAAAAGCCTTCTGGAAGAGAAATTGCCGGGCGCCCGCGTCGAGGTAGAAGGCGAAGGCTGCAATTTCCAGCTGAACCTGATCAGCGATGAGCTGGCGGCCCTGAGCCCGGTCAAGCGCCAGCAACAGATCTACGCCCACCTCGATGCCTGGATTGCCGATGGCACCATCCACGCGGTAACCATGAAATTTTTCAGCCAGGCCGCCTGGGCCGAGCGCTCCTGAGCCTGCGGGCAACGAGATCCGAATGGACAAACTGATTATCACCGGCGGCATTCGCCTTGATGGCGAAATCCGCATTTCCGGGGCGAAGAACGCAGCCCTGCCGATCCTGGCCGCCACGCTGCTGGCCGATACGCCGGTTACCGTGTGCAACCTGCCGCACCTGCACGACATCACCACCATGATCGAGCTGTTCGGTCGCATGGGCGTGCAGCCGATCATCGACGAGAAACTGAGTGTCGAAGTCGACGCCAGCAGTATCAAGACCCTGATCGCGCCGTACGAACTGGTGAAAACCATGCGTGCCTCTATCCTGGTGCTCGGTCCGATGGTCGCCCGTTTCGGCGAAGCCGAAGTGGCCTTGCCTGGTGGTTGCGCCATTGGCTCGCGCCCGGTTGACCTGCACATTCGTGGCCTGGAGGCCATGGGCGCGAAGATCGACGTCGAAGGTGGCTACATCAAGGCCAAGGCGCCGGAGGGCGGTCTGCGCGGTGCGCACTTCTTCTTCGATATCGTCAGCGTGACCGGTACCGAGAACATCATGATGGCTGCGGCGCTGGCTCGTGGCCGCACCGTGCTGGAAAACGCCGCGCGTGAGCCGGAGGTGGTCGACCTGGCCAACTTCATCAACGCGATGGGCGGCAAGGTCAGCGGTGCCGGTACCGACACCATCACTATCGACGGCGTCGAGCGCCTCGGTGGTGGTCGCTACAGCGTCATGCCCGACCGTATCGAAACTGGTACCTACCTGGTGGCTGCTGCTGCTACTGGGGGCCGGGTCAAGCTCAAGGACACCGATCCGACCATCCTCGAAGCTGTCCTGTCCAAACTGCAGGAAGCCGGTGCGGAAATCACCACCGGCAAGGACTGGATCGAGCTGGACATGAAGGGCAAGCGGCCGAAAGCCGTCAACGTGCGCACTGCGCCGTACCCGGCCTTTCCGACCGATATGCAGGCCCAGTTCATTTCGCTGAATGCGATTGCCCAGGGTACCGGCACGGTCATCGAGACCGTGTTCGAAAACCGCTTCATGCATGTTTACGAGATGAACCGCATGGGCGCGCAGATTCTGGTCGAAGGCAACACGGCCATCGTTACCGGCACCACCGAGCTCAAGGGCGCGCCTGTCATGGCGACTGACCTGCGTGCGTCGGCCAGCCTGGTGATCGCGGCCCTGGTGGCCGAAGGCGAAACCCTGATCGACCGCATCTACCACATCGACCGTGGTTACGAGTGCATCGAGGAAAAACTGCAGCTGCTCGGCGCCAAGATCCGCCGTGTGCCGGGCTAGTAAGGATTGTTCATGCTGACCATCGCGCTGTCCAAGGGCCGCATTCTCGACGACACCCTGCCGTTGCTGGCCGAGGCAGGTATCGTACCGACCGAGAATCCGGACAAGAGCCGCAAGCTGATCATCCCAACCACGCTGGATGATGTGCAGTTGCTGATCGTCCGCGCCACCGACGTGCCGACCTACGTCGAGCATGGTGCTGCCGATATCGGCGTGGCCGGCAAGGACGTGCTGCTCGAGTACGGTGGTCAGGGCCTGTACGAGCCGCTCGACCTGCGTATCGCCAAGTGCAAGCTGATGACTGCCGGCAAGGTCGGTGCGCCGGAGCCCAAGGGCCGCCTGCGCGTGGCGACCAAATTCGTCAATGTCGCCAAGCGCTACTACGCCGAACAGGGTCGTCAGGTCGACGTGATCAAACTGTACGGTTCCATGGAGCTGGCACCGCTGGTTGGGCTGGCCGACAAGATCATCGACGTAGTCGATACCGGCAACACCCTGCGTGCCAATGGTCTGGAAGCCCAGGAACTGATCGCCACGATCAGTTCGCGACTGATCGTCAACAAGGCATCGATGAAGATGCAGCACAGCCGTATTCAGGCGCTGATCGACACCCTGCGCAACGCCGTCGAGTCCCGACACCCTAGCTGATACCTTTGCGCGACATCGCGTCGCGCGACCGCCAAGGACGGCGGAAATGCCGAACATGCAGGAGCATTTTTCGGCCCGCCTATCCGTGTCATAGCCAGAATTCTCAGGTGCCCGCACGGAGCGGCTGGTACTCTACGGGCGCCTGAGCATTTGCCAATCAAGAGGCCCGCTATGACCAGTCCCATCGCCATCCGTCGACTCAACGCCGCTGACCAGGACTTCGCTCGTCATCTGGATCATCTGCTGAGCTGGGAAAGTGTGTCGGACGATGGCGTCAATCAGCGTGTGCTCGACATCATCAAGGCCGTGCGCGAGCGCGGTGATGCGGCGCTGGTGGAGTTCACCCAGAAATTCGATGGCCTCGATGTCGCCTCGATGGCCGACCTGATCCTGCCGCGTGAGCGCCTGGAACTGGCTCTGACGCGTATCACGCCGGAGCAACGTGGTTCGCTGGAAATCGCTGCCGAGCGCGTGCGCCTGTACCACGAGCGGCAGAAACAGGATTCCTGGCAGTACACCGAGGCCGACGGCACGGTGCTGGGGCAGAAGGTCACGCCGCTGGATCGCGCCGGTCTGTACGTACCCGGCGGCAAGGCGTCCTATCCATCCTCGGTATTGATGAACGCCATTCCGGCCAAGGTCGCCGGCGTGCCGGAAGTGGTCATGGTGGTGCCGACCCCGCGTGGCGAGATCAACGAGATTGTCCTCGCTGCCGCCTGCATCGCCGGTGTCGACCGCGTGTTCACCATCGGTGGTGCCCAGGCCGTGGCGGCGCTGGCCTACGGCACCGAGAGCGTGCCGCCGGTGGACAAGATCGTCGGTCCCGGCAATATCTATGTGGCCACCGCCAAGCGC
Source organism: Pseudomonas sp. Marseille-Q8238 (assembly GCF_965111915.1). NCBI lineage: Bacteria > Pseudomonadati > Pseudomonadota > Gammaproteobacteria > Pseudomonadales > Pseudomonadaceae > Pseudomonas > Pseudomonas sp. Marseille-Q8238. The sequence goes on from NZ_CBCOPI010000001.1 coordinate 1,045,877, forward strand.
CACGTGTTCGGCAAGGTCGGCATCGACATGATCGCCGGCCCGTCGGAAATCCTCGTGGTCTGCGACGGCCAGACCGACCCGGACTGGATCGCCATGGACCTGTTCTCCCAGGCCGAGCATGACGAGGACGCGCAGTCGATCCTGGTCAGTCCGGACGCGGCGTTCCTCGACAAGGTCGCCGAGAGCATTGCGCGCCTGCTGCCGAGCCTGGAGCGCGAAGCGATTGCCCGTACATCCCTCGAAGGCCGTGGTGCGTTGATTCAGGTCGCCGATATGGCCCAGGCCATCGAGGTGGCCAACCGCATCGCGCCGGAGCACCTGGAACTGTCGGTGGAAAACCCCGAACAGTACCTGCCGCAGATCCGTCATGCCGGGGCGATCTTCATGGGCCGCTACACCGCCGAAGCGTTGGGCGACTACTGCGCCGGGCCGAACCACGTGCTGCCGACTTCCGGCACGGCGCGCTTTTCCTCGCCGCTGGGTGTGTACGACTTCCAGAAACGCTCGTCGATCATCCATTGCTCGGCGGACGGTGCTTCTGAGCTGGGCAAGGTCGCCAGCGTGCTGGCCCGTGGCGAGTCGTTGACCGCTCATGCACGCAGCGCCGAGTACCGCATCAAGTCCTGAAGGTAGGGTGCGTCGTGCGCACCTTGTGATTATCCGGTGGCCAGGTGGGGCTTCGTGGCCTCCACCTGCGTAAACCAACGAATTCGAGGAGAGAAGGGTAAATGAGCAAGTTCTGGAGCCCCTTCGTCAAGAACCTGGTGCCTTACGTGCCGGGTGAGCAGCCCAAGATCGCCAATCTGGTCAAGCTCAATACCAACGAGAACCCTTATGGTCCGTCGCCCAAGGCGATTGCTGCCATGCAGGCTGAACTCGGCGACACCCTGCGTCTGTATCCGGACCCCAACTGCGATGTGCTCAAGCAGGCGGTCGCGCGTTACTACGATGTGCCGGTCAACCATGTGTTCGTCGGCAACGGCTCCGATGAGGTGCTGGCCCACGCCTTTCATGGGTTGTTCCAGCACGAGGCGCCGCTGCTGTTCCCGGATGTGAGCTACAGCTTCTATCCGGTGTATTGCGGGCTGTATGGCGTGTCGTTCGAGCAGATCGCCCTGGACGAGCAGTTCCAGATACGCGTCGAAGACTATGCGCGGCCCAACGGCGGGATCATTTTTCCCAACCCGAATGCCCCGACTGGCTGTTTACTGCCTCTGGCCGCCGTCGAGCAGTTGCTCAAGGACAGCCCGGACAGCGTGGTGCTGGTGGATGAGGCCTATGTCGACTTTGGCGGCGAGTCGGCGGTCAGCCTGGTCAGCCAGTACCCGAACCTGCTGGTCTGCCAGACCTTGTCGAAGTCGCGTTCGTTGGCCGGCGCGCGCGTGGGGCTGGCGATTGGGCAGCCTGAGTTGATCGAGGCGCTGGAACGGGTCAAGAACAGCTTCAACTCCTACCCGCTCGATCGCGCGGCCATCGTCGGCGCTGCAGCGGCTTTCGATGACCGTGAGTACTTCGAGGCCACCTGTGCCAAGGTCATCGCCAGCCGTGAATCAGTGGTGGCGGGGTTGCAGGCGCTGGGCTTCGAGGTGCTGCCCTCGGCCGCCAACTTCGTTTTCGCCCGGCACCCGGAGCATGATGCGGCGGAGCTGGCTGCTGGTCTGCGCGAACGCAGCGTGCTCGTGCGCCACTTCAAGCAGGCCCGTATCGCCCAGTTCCTGCGGATCACCATCGGGACGCCGGAGCAGAACCAGGCATTGCTGGATGCCCTGGGGCAGATACGCTGAAGACAAGAACGGCGCCTGAGGGCGCCGTTTTCATCTGGGTCCGTCCCCGAACTATTGCGTGGCGCCTTCTAGGTCCTTCAGGCGCTGTTCACCCACGGCATTGGCCGCATCGATCTGCTGTTTGAGTTGAGTCATCTGCTGCTGCGCCTGCTTGGCCTGTTCGGCCTGAAGGCTGGCTTGGGTCACGCCGCCGTCGCAGGCACTCAGGATCAGCAGGGTGGCGATAAGCAGGGGCGAGGTAATGGCGCGCATGGCGGCTCCTTGAGCGAGAAGCCGCCACCATAGCGCAGCGTGATCGGCGCGAACAGATTGCCGCTGCTCAGCTGTAGCGCTTCTTGGCCTCGATGGCCAGGCCGCTGCCGATGCTGCCAAAGGTGTTGCCTTCGGTGGCGCGGGCATTGGGCAGCAGGGCACAAATGCTCTGACGCAACGCTGGAATGCCGCTGGAGCCACCGGTGAAGAACACCGTGTCGATGTCTTCAGCCTTAACCCCGGCCTGGGCCAGCAGTGCGCTGACGCCATCACGCACGCGCTCGAGCAGGCCGGCGATGGACTGGTCGAACAGCGTGCGGTCGAGCAGCACGGCGAGATCGCTCTCGACGCGTCCGAGATCGATACGGTGCTGCGATTGTTCGGTCAGGGCGATCTTGCTTTCTTCCACCTGCATGGCCAGCCAGTGTCCGGCGCGCTGCTCGATCAGCTTGAACAGGCGGTCGATGCCGGTCGGATCGACAATGTCGTAGCGCATGTTCTGCAGGGCCAGCTGAGATTTCTGTGCATAGACCGCGTTGATCGTGTGCCAGGTGGCCAGGTTGAGGTGGTAGCTGGTGGGCATGAAGGCGTCGCTCTTCATCCGGCTGCCATAGCCGAACAGCGGCATCACGCCTTCCAGGCTCAGTTGTTTGTCGAAGTCGGTGCCGCCGATGTGCACACCGCCGGTGGCGAGGATATCGCTCTGGCGGTCGGCCACGTCGCGGCGCTCGGGCGACAGGCGGATCAACGAAAAGTCCGAGGTACCGCCACCGATGTCGACGATCAGTACACGTTCTTCGCGGGTGATCGTGCGCTCGTAGTCGAAGGCCGCGGCGATGGGCTCGAACTGGAAGGACACATCCTTGAAGCCGAGCTTATGCGCCACGGCGACCAGGGTGTTGGCGGCTTCCTGGTCGGCGATGGGGTCGTCGTCGACGAAGAACACCGGGCGACCGAGCACCACCTGTTCGAACTCGCGGCCAGCGAAGGCTTCGGCACGTTTCTTCAGCTCGCCGATGAAGAAGCCCAGCAGATCGCGGAACGGCAGGGCGCTGCCGAGCACCGTGGTTTCACTCTTCAGCAGTTTCGAGCCGAGCAGGCTCTTCAGCGAGCGCATCAGGCGGCCTTCATAGCCCTCCAGGTATTCGTTGAGCGCCTGGCGACCATAGACCGGGCGGCGCTCTTCGGTGTTGAAGAACACCACGGAGGGCAGGGTGATCTTGCCGTCTTCCAGTTCCAGCAGGGGCTCCACGCCGGCCCGCCACCAGCCGACGGTGGAGTTGGAGGTGCCGAAGTCGATGCCCAGGGCATTGGCAGAAAGATCGTGACTCATGCTGCTGCGGTTCCGGTGAAAAAAACGGCCGCGCAGTTTATGCGAGAGTCGCGCCGCGTGCTCGTGCATTTGTATGCCGATCATCGGTGTTGAGCCAGTCTGGCAGCAGGTCGGCATGGTGATCCCGTCGCAGTGTCTCGAAACAGGCTCTGCCGTTACACTGCGGGATTGTTTCAACCGGACCTGTCCCATGCCGTCACCCGCCGCCGCGCTGAGTTATGCCGAGCGTGCCCAGCTGTTCGCTCAGCTTGGTGCGCTGGAGCAGGCTGGCGTGTCGGTGGAACGTGCGCTGGCCATCGTGCAGTTGCGCCCACAGATGCAGTCGCGGGTGGCCATTATGCTGCGCCATCTACAGCAGGGGCGCGATCTGGCGCGTGCCGGCCAACTGGCGGGATTGTTTTCGCCATTGGAAGTGACGCTGGTTCAGGCGGCGCAGAGTGCCGGCAGCCCGGCGCGACTTTATCAACGCCTGGCGGATGGCTACGCACAGCGCGCCGAGCAGGCCAAGGCCCTGCATGCGCGATTGCTGCTGCCTGCGGCGGTCTTGCTGTTGGCCTTGCTGGTCCAGCCATTGCCCAGTCTGGTCGCCGGCGATCTGACCCTGGGCGGATATGTCTGGGGAGTCCTCAAGCCGTTGCTGGTTCTCGGCGGGCTGTGGTTTGTGGTGCGTCATCTTATCCAGCGCGCGGAACAACCTGCTGCGGCGCATGCCAGCCTGCTGGATGAGGGGTTGCTGCGTCTGCCGCTGCTTGGGGCGCTGTACGTGCGGCGCAATCTGCGTGATTACAGTGAAAGCCTGGGGTTGATGCTGGAGTCTGGTGTGTCGACGTTCGATGCGTTGCCCAAGGCCGCGGCGACGTTGAGCAGCAACAGCTTGCGGCGCGACTTCATGACTCTGCAGCAACGTGTGTTGGCAGGTGCCTCACTGGTGGCGGCCCTGCAGTCCCTTGATGTTCCCGACAGGGCGCAACTCGTAGGCCTGGTGCATACGGGCGAGGCAAGCGGTACGCTACCGGCTGCACTGCTCGGTTATGCCAATCGGCAAAGCCAGGCCCTTGCCAGCTTTCAGACGCAATTCGCCACGTGGATGCCGCGCCTGGGCTATGCCCTGGTGGCGCTATGGATGGCCTACGGCTTGTTGGCTGGGGCCAGCGTGTTCACCCCTGCACTCCCCATGTAGTGGCGGCGTATCGCCACTCCGTGCGTTCTGGCGGCGTGAATCCGCCATGGCTTATTCACTGACAAGCCGTAACAGGCGCCTGTCAAACTGATTGGACACATTCGGTATGTGTCTTGCTAGTACGTTTGGTCGTACAGACCAGACTTCACCTCGCCAGACTTCACATGTAGTTGGAATTCACTATGCAAAGAGCCTCCCATCACCAACTGCGCAGCGACTTCCGTGCCTTGCTCGCCGCGCGTGCCTGCTATCACACGGCTTCCGTCTTTGATCCAATGTCGGCGCGTATTGCCGCTGATCTGGGGTTCGAGGTGGGCATCCTTGGTGGCTCGGTGGCGTCTCTGCAGGTACTGGCTGCGCCGGACTTCGCCCTGATCACCCTGAGCGAATTCGTCGAGCAGGCCACGCGTATCGGTCGAGTCGCCCGTCTGCCGGTAATCGCCGATGCCGACCATGGCTACGGCAACGCGTTGAACGTGATGCGCACGGTGGTCGAACTGGAGCGTGCCGGTATCGCTGCGCTGACCATCGAAGACACCCTGTTGCCGGCCCAGTTTGGGCGCAAGTCCACTGACCTGATCAGTGTTGGCGAAGGCGTGGGCAAGATCCGTGCGGCGCTGGAGGCCCGGGTCGACAGCGAGTTGGCGATCATTGCCCGCACACACGCCGGGATGCTGGATGTCGAGGAAGTGATCAACCGGACCAAGGCCTACCAGGCCGCCGGCGCCGATGGCATCTGCATGGTCGGCGTGCGTGACTTCGAGCATCTCGAGCAGATCGCCGAACACCTCAGCGTGCCGCTGATGCTGGTGACCTACGGCAATCCATCACTGCGCGACGATGCGCGTCTCGCGGACCTCGGTGTGCGCGTTGCCGTGGACGGTCACGCCGCCTATTTCGCCGCGATCAAGGCGACCTACGACTGCCTGCGCGAGCAGCGTCAGATCACTGCCGGCACGTCCAATCTCAGCGCCTCCGAACTATCTCACAAGTACACCCAGCCCGAGGACTACATCGTCTGGGCGCGTGAATACATGGATGTGAAGGAGTAGTCACGCGTGTAAAACCATCCCTCGGGGTGCCTGTCTAGATCAGGTAGGCACCATGAATGTGGAGGTTGTCATGGCCGGTGGCTGGACCAGCGACGGGGCAGTGCAAGAGCAGATCGACAACAGCATCGAGGATGCCGTGCAGCGCGCCCGCAGCCAGTTGCACAAGGGCGAGAGCCTGCGGCACTGCGAGGTGTGTGGGGTGGAGATTCCCGAGGCGCGGCGCAAGGCCGTGCCAGGTGTCCACCTGTGCGTGACCTGTCAGAGCGAGCACGATAAAGAGGCCAGCTACAGCGGCTATAACCGTCGGGGCAGCAAGGACAGCCAACTGCGTTGAGTTTGCTCGCAGCCATGCCACCCAGCGTTTGCTGCTAGCGTGCAGGCGCTTGAGGGCGCGTGTTTCAGGCAGATTGTCATTGCCCGAATGGCGAACTACTTGCGAAGCTAACGAACTTTGCCGCTGCCTGCCTTGCCGTTCGGAGCCTTGATGTTCGCGCAAATCCTTTCCACGTTGCTGCCCGTGTTCCTTATCGCCGGGTGCGGTGCGCTCTACGGGCGTTTCCGCAGCCCGGATATCCGTGTACTGAACACCCTGAACATGGAGTTGTTCGTGCCACTGCTGGTCTTCGCGGTATTGGCGGACCAGAAGGCACCGCTGCAGGACTATGCCGATCTCGCCCTGGCCGGGACGGTTATCGTGTTGGGCTCGGGGCTGTTGTTGTGGCCATTGACGCGTGTCTTGAAGCTGGACCTGCGCACGTTCCTGCCACCGATGATGTTCAACAACACCGGCAATATGGGTATTCCGCTCATGGTGCTGGCCTTCGGCGAAAAAGCGTTGCCGGCGGCGGTGGTGCTGTTCGTCGTGGAAATGCTGCTGCACTTCTCGGTGGGGCTGTATGTGCTCAACCCGAAGGTGCCGCTCTGGCGCCTACTGCGTGTGCCGGTGGTGATTGCCAGTATCGCCGGCCTGTCGGTCAACCTGGGTGGTGTGCCCTTGCCAGGGTGGCTGTTGACCTCATGCGACATGCTAGGCCAGGTGAGCGTGCCACTGATGCTGTTCGCCCTGGGCGTGCGCCTGCTGGATGTGGATTTCAGTGCCTGGCGCCTGGGCCTGCTCGGCGCCATCGCCTGCCCTGCCAGTGGTCTGCTGCTGGCCTGGCCAATGATCCATCTGCTCGATCTTCAGGGCGTGCAACTGGCCACGCTCTGGGTATTCGCTGCACTGCCGCCGGCCGTGCTCAATTACATTCTTGCGGAACAGTTCCAGCAGGAACCGCACAAGGTGGCTGCCATGGTGCTGATCGGCAACCTGGGTAGCGTGGCGGTGATGCCGATAGTGCTGGGGCTGTTGTTCTCTGCTGGTTATGGTGGTTGATGTATATCCTGTTGATAGCTCAAAACAGGAAGTAGCGCTGCGCCATCGGCAGCACCTCTGCCGGCTCACACCAGAGCAACTGGCCGTCGGCCTTGACTTGGTAGTTTTGCGGGTCGACGTCGATAGTCGGCAGATAGTCGTTATGGATCAGATCGGCTTTCTGCACCTCGCGACAGCCTTTGACTACAGCGATCTTCTTCTGCAAACCGAGTTTCTTCGGCACGCCAGCGTCCATCGCCGCCTGGCTGATAAAGGTCAGGCTGGTGGCGTGCAGCATGCCGGCGTAGCTGCCGAACATCGGGCGGTAGTGCACTGGCTGCGGGGTCGGGATCGAGGCATTGGCGTCGCCCATCAGGCTGGCGGCAATCGCCCCGCCTTTCAGGATCAGCGTCGGTTTGACGCCGAAGAACGCCGGGCGCCAGAGCACCAAGTCGGCGAACTTGCCCACTTCGATGGAACCGACTTCGTGGCTGATGCCGTGGGTGATCGCCGGGTTGATGGTGTACTTGGCGATGTAGCGTTTCACCCGGAAATTGTCATTGCCCGGGCCGTCGCCCGGCAGGGCGCCGCGCTGCTTCTTCATCTTGTCGGCGGTCTGCCAGGTGCGGGTGATCACCTCGCCGACGCGGCCCATGGCCTGGCTGTCGGAGCTGATCATCGAGAACGCGCCGAGGTCGTGCAGGATGTCTTCGGCGGCGATGGTCTCGCGGCGGATGCGACTCTCGGCGAAGGCTACGTCCTCGGCAATGCTCGGGTCCAGGTGGTGGCAGACCATGAGCATGTCCAGGTGCTCGTCGATGGTGTTGCGGGTGAACGGCCGGGTCGGGTTGGTCGAGCTGGGCAGCACGTTGGGGAAACCGCAGGCCTTGATGATGTCCGGGGCGTGGCCGCCGCCCGCACCCTCGGTGTGGTAGGTGTGGATAGTGCGGCCCTTGAACGCGCCGAGGGTGGTCTCGACGAAGCCGGACTCGTTGAGCGTGTCGGTGTGGATCGCCACCTGGATGTCGTACTGGTCGGCCACGCTCAGGCAGTTGTCGATGGCCGCGGGCGTGGTGCCCCAGTCCTCGTGCAGCTTGAGGCCGATGGCGCCGGCTTCGATCTGCTCGATCAGCGGCTGCGGCAGCGAGACGTTGCCCTTGCCGGTGAAGCCGATGTTCATCGGGAAGGCGTCGGCGGCCTTGAGCATATTGGCCATGTGCCACGGGCCGGGGGTCACAGTGGTGGCGAAGGTGCCGGTGGCCGGGCCCGTGCCGCCACCGATCATGGTGGTGGTGCCGCTCATCAACGCCTCTTCGATCTGCTGCGGGCAGATGAAGTGGATGTGCGTATCGATGCCGCCGGCGGTGAGGATCATGCCCTCGCCGGCGATGACTTCGGTGGCGCCGCCGACGGCGATGGTCACATCGGGCTGGATGTCTGGGTTGCCGGCTTTGCCGATGGCTTTGATGCGGCCGTCCTTGAGGCCGACGTCGGCCTTGACGATGCCCCAGTGGTCGATGATCAGCGCGTTGGTGATCACCGTGTCGACCACCTCGGCGGCGCAGAGCTGGCTCTGGCCCATACCGTCGCGGATGACCTTGCCGCCGCCGAACTTCACTTCGTCGCCGTAGGTGGTGAAGTCCTTCTCCACCTCGATCCACAGGTTGGTGTCGGCCAGGCGCACCTTGTCGCCGACGGTGGGGCCGAACATGTCGGCGTAGGCTTGGCGGCTGATTTTCATCCCGGTCCTCGGATTCGTAGGATTGATCGTGCCCACGCGGAGCGTGGGCATGCAGCTTGCGACGCTCTGCGTCGCTGGGGTGCAGAGCGTCCCGTTATAAGTTCCCACGCGGTGCGTGGGGAACTATCGGCGCAGGGGCGCAGGGGCGCAGCGTGGCGCTAAAGCTCCCCCATCACTCGCCCGGCGAAGCCGAATACCCGGCGCTCGCCGGCCAGGTCGACCAGCTCGACGTCGCGCGATTGCCCTGGCTCGAAGCGCACTGCGGTGCCGGCCGGAATATTCAGACGCATGCCCCGCGTACTCGGCCTGTCGAAGGTCAGCGCGTCGTTGGTTTCAAAGAAGTGGAAATGCGAGCCAACCTGGATCGGTCGGTCGCCGCTGTTGGCCACGTTGATGCTGAGGGTGCGGCGTCCGGCGTTGAGTTCGATCTCGCCGTTCTGGATCTGGTATTCGCCGGGAATCATCTGCGTTTCACTCCAGGATGAGTTGCATGAAGGTGAGGTCCAGCCAGCGGCCGAACTTGCGCCCGACCTGGGGCATCTGCCCCGTGGTGACGAAACCGAGGCGTTCGTGCAGGTGGATGGAGGCGGCGTTTTCGCGCTCGATGGCGGCGACCATCACATGCAGCTTGGCCGCGCGGGCGCGCTCGATCAGTGCCTGCATCAGCGCCGGGCCGAGGCCCTGGCCGCGCTGGTCGTTGCGCACATAGACCGAGTGTTCGACGGTGTGGCGAAAGCCCTCGATGCTGCGCCAGGTGCCATAGCTGGCGTAGCCGAGCACCTCGCCGGCGTCGTTGGTCGCTACCAGCACGGGAAAACCGGTGGCGTGGCGCTCGGCCAGCCAGGCGCGGCGGTTGGCCAGGCCGACCTCGGTCTCGTTCCAGATCGCCGTGGTGTTGAGCACCGCGTCGTTATAGATGGCCAGGATGCCGGGCAGGTCGGCTTGCGTTGCGTCGTGGATGGTCATCGGTAATTCCAGGAACCCATAAGGTCATGCGCGGTAGGGCGGGTACCCCCGCTCTACGGGTTACGCAATCGGTTGGTGGACAGTGACCAGCTTGGTGCCGTCGGGGAAGGTGGCTTCGATCTGGATCTCTGGGATCATCTCCGGTACGCCTTTCATTACCTGTTCGCGGCTGAGCAGGGTGGTGCCGAAGTGCATCAGGTCGGCCACGTTGCGGCCATCGCGGGCGCCTTCGAGCAGGGCGGCGGAAATGTAGGCCATGGCCTCCGGGTAGTTGAGCTTCACCCCGCGCGCCAGGCGGCGTTCGGCGACCAAGCCGGCAGTGAAGATCAGCAGTTTGTCTTTCTCGCGTGGACTCAGATCCATCGTCTTGCTCCAGTGGTGCGGGCGCGTGCTGTGCAGCGCCTGAATTCGTTGTGAGGTGCGGCGTAGGGTGGATGTCGTTGTTCTTATCCACCGTGCGGTGGTGGATGGTCACCCCGTGGAAAATGCTGCGCGGTTTTCCACCCTGCGTAGTGCGATCCATCAGGTACTCCAGATACGGGGTGGCACGGCCTCGCGGCCGAGCAGTGTCGGACGCAGCAGGCGCCACAGTTCGATCAGCCAGGCCCGTGCGTGCAGGGCTTCGCTGGCCAGGCAACGTGCAACGATCAGGCCAGGCAACTGGCTGAGGTCACCGCGCAACTGGCCGCTGGTGACTGCCGACAGCTCGCGGCAGCGCTCCAGCAGGTCGGCGTCGAGTGTGCCGCTGAGCAGCAGCGTGGCGAACACCGGGTGGCCGTCCAGGCCGATGGGCGAGTCGAGCAGGCCGTCGTCGCCCGTGATGCGCTGGCGTTCGTGCCAGAGCAACTGGCCGTCGCGGCGGATATCCAGGTGCGATTGGAAATAGCCGCTGTCGAAGCGCTCGCCTGCGGCAGGCCGGCCGAGGGCGATCATGTCCCAGTAGAACAGGCGGGCGTCGCTGGTGAGGTCGATGCGTGTGCTCAGCTCGGCCTGGGCTCCAGCGTAGACGATGCTTTCCTGGGGCAGCCATTCCAGGGTCGCACCGGCGGCGACACGCAGCTCGACCTGCTGGAAGGCCGGCCCGCCGGCGCGGTACCACTTGGCTGCTCCGGGGCTGGTCAGTTGTGCCCAGGCGTTTTCGCCAACGTTGGCGCTGATATTCAGTCGATCACCGCCGGCAATGCCGCCGGGTGGATGGACGATGATGTGCTGGCAGACTTCAGGGCCCTCGGCATACAGGTGCTTCTGCACCCGCAGCGGACCACAATGGCGCCGATGTATCGGCCGGGTGCTGTCTGCTACGCGGGCATAGCCCAGTTCCAGCTCGGCATGCCAGTTGGGAGTAAACAGCGCAGGAGTGACGGGAGCATTCATGGTGGGATAAAGGACGACCATGCTATTGGCAGGTCTCTTTCGCAGTATCCATGCCAAGCAACGCAGACCTTGGGGTAAGCGGAGTTAGGCGCTCGTGGGGCCCAAGGTGTGCGCTGTTCTGGTGCAAAAAATATCTGAGCGACCCAGCATGCACGCGAATTCGCGCATTGCTGGTGCGCTGTTACACCTAGGCGGGAAGCAGGTAACCGCGTACGCCAGTAAAGATGATCTGCGCCGCCAGTGCGCAGACGAACAACCCCATCAGGCGGCTGACGATTTGCAGGCCTTTCTCGCCGAGCAAGCGTTCGAAACCATGGGACAGGTACAGAATGCAGCCGACGGTGAGGCTGGCCAGGGTGATGCCGCCGACCGCGACCAGTTTGTCGTCCCAGTGTGGATGGCTGACGCCCATCACCAGCAGGGCGCCGATGGTTCCCGGGCCGACGGTGAGGGGAATGGTCAGTGGCACGATGGTGACGTCCTGGTGAATGTTGTCGCTCTGCACCACTGACTTGCCCTGGGCCATGCCCAGTGCCGAGATGAACAACACGCTGCCGGCACCGATGCGGAATGCGTCGGCCGTGATGCCGAACAGGTCGAAAATGATTTGCCCGAAGAGATACAACAGGGTGCTGGCGATCAGGGTGCCGAGGGCCACTTTCCAGGCCAGCTTCTTGCGCTCCCGAGTGGTGTAGCCCGGGGTCAGGCTGATGAAGCAGGACAACACGAAGAATGGGCTGTAGAGCACCAGCATCTTCAGGTACAGACTAAACAACTCGGATGACATGGGTTGAGCTCGACAGGGGCAGTGGGCGTCAGCATAACGGCCTGGAGGCCGTATCAGCTAGGGAGAGCATCCGGTGTGCGGTTACGTTCCTTTTCCGCTACCCACTGGCCGATGAGTTCGCGCAGTTGCGACATTTCCACCGGCTTGGCCATGTGGCCGTCCATGCCGACCAGGCGTGCCCGTTCCTTATGCTCGGCGAGGATGTGGGCGGTAAGCGCCACCACCGGCGTGCGTGGGCGATGCTCGCGCAACTCCCAGGCGCGCAGTTGTTCCGTGGCGGAAAAACCGTCGAGCACGGGCATTTCGCAGTCCATCAGTACCAGGTCGTACTGCGTGGCCTGCATGGCGCGCAGGGCTTCCTCGCCATTGCTGGCGGTGTCCGGCTGCAGACTGAGTTTGTTCAGCATGCCGCGGATGACCTTGGTGGAGATGCTGTTGTCTTCGGCGACCAGGATCTTGAAGTCGGCCGGAACGGTGAGCGGTGGTGCTTCGCTGCTCGGGCTGGAGGACTGCGGGAAACTGCCGCTCTTGCGCTGCGCCAACTCGTCGGCAAGCGTGGTCTTGAGCGTGTAGCCGGCCACGGGCTTGGCCAGGATGCGTTTGATTCCGGCATTGCGCGCGATGATCTTGCTGGGCGCATTGCTGATGCCGGTGAGCATGATCACAAGGATATCGTGATTGAGATTGGGGTCTTCCTTGATCTTTGCCGCCAGCTGCATGCCGGTCATGCCGGGCATTTCCTGATCGAGCAGGACCACGTCGAAGAACTCGCGGATGTGCGCCTTGGTCCGCAGCAGGGCCAGTGCTTCCTTGCCCGACGGTACGGCGCTGACCTGCAAGCCCCAGGCGTTGCACTGCTGCACGAGGACCTTGCGGCAGGTCTCGTTGTCATCCACCACCAGCAGACGAGCGCCTTGCAGCGGGCTGTCGAGATCGGCGTTATGGTGTTCCAGGCGCGCGCTGTCCAGGGGGAGGCTCAGCCACAGGGTGCTGCCCTGTTTGTCGCCACTCTGGATACCGAACTCGCCGCCCATCAGACGTACCAGTTGCCGCGCGATGATCAGCCCCAGTCGGCCGCCCAGCTTGCTCGCGGAGAGGAAGTCGGTGCTGTGCAGCTCGGCGTTGAGCAGCGCGTCCTGTTCGCTGGCCTCCAGTGCCCGGCCGCTGTCTTGTACGGCAATGCGCAGGCGCGGGGTTTCATGTTGCGTATCAAGGGCGACGACCAGCAGCACTTCGCCTTCGTTGGTCTGCCGGAAGGCATTGTCGAGCAGGCTGAGCAGGGCCTGGCGCAAGCGGGTCGGGTCGCCACTGATGACGCGCGGCACCTGCGGCTGCATGAAACTGATCAGCTCGACCTTCTGCTGTTCGGCCTTGGCGCGGAAGATATCCAGGCAGTCGTCGACCAGGGCGTTGAGGTCGAACTGCACGTCGTCCAGTTCGATCTGTCCGGATTCCAGCTTGGAGATATCGAGAATTTCGTTGATCAGGGCCAGCAGCTCGTTGCCGGCGCTGTGGATGGTCTGCACATAGTCACGCTGCTTGGCTGACATCGGCGTGCCGAGCAGCAACTCGGTCATGCCCAGCACGCCGTTCATGGGTGTGCGGATCTCGTGGCTGATCTTGGCCAGGAACTCCGCCTTGGCGCGTAGCTCGGCGCTGGTGGCGGCTTCGCTGGTGCGCAGGGCCAGGGTTTCGCGCTGGATCTGCCGTTGGCGTTCTGTCATCGCAGTGCTGAGGATCAGGCCGCAGAGCATGGCCACACTGAACAGACCCAGTACCAGCCAGCCTGGATTGAGCTGGTCGAAGCCCAGCAGAATCGGGGCGAAGCAGGCGAAACCCAGGTTGAAGATGGTGAGCCCGATCGCCACCAGGCGAGCTGGTTGATAGCCACTGCGCCAGTGTACGAAGGCGATGATCGGTACTGTGATGGCGGACACCATCATCAGCAGATAGACCAGCCAGTTGTACCAGAACAGCCCGGTAAACAGGATCAGCAGCGACACGCCGATGATTGCCACCAATTCGACGATCAATAGATAACGCAGGCGGCTGTGCTGTGCTGGGGTGTTGTGGAAGAAGCAGAGGGTGAAGGCCAGCAGGCAGATGGCGGTACTCAACGCCGACAGGTCGGCGATCAACGACTGGTTGTAGCCCAGCTCGGGAATCCATACGGCCAGCAAGCCAACGTTACAGGTGGCGCACAGGGCCAGCGCAACATGCAGGCAGGCCAGCCAGAAGTGGCTGGCGTTACGTGAGTAGGCCAGGCGCAGCAGATTGAACAGCGTCAGCAGCAGCAAGCCGCCGAGCAGGGCGCCGAACAGGTAGGCAGGCCGTTCCTGCATGACCAGGCCGCGTTCGTCGATGGCCTTGAACCACAGCATCACCACATGATTCGAGGTCATGCGGATATAGGCTTCACGCGGTTGCCCGTCATTGGGTTGGGAGAACAGGTAGGCTCGCGAGGGCAGGGGGCGTGAGTTGACCGAGCGTGATTCACCCGTGTTGATCTGTTGTTCCAGCTCGCCATTGCGCAGCAGGTAGTAGTCCAGGAATTGCACGCGTGGTGCGAACAGCCAAAGCCAATGCGGCTGCTGGTAGGGCGGGGTCTTGATATGCAGCCAGATGGCCTGCGTCGAGGACGGAAAGGTGATGGCGCGTTTGTCGATAGGCTGGAAGTGAGAGGACTGGTTGCGAATGTCCTCGAAGCCGAGCTGTGCGGTCGGGTCGACCAGAATGGACCAGACTTCTTGCGGTTGTGGCTCGCTCAGGGCTGTGTCTGCATGCGCAGCTGGCAAGCAGAGCACTGCCAGCAACAGGCTGGCGATGAATCCGGTGGCGATCCTGAGCCGTTGCACTGGCGAAATCCCTTCGATGGTGAGTACCTGATTATAGCCACGGGCTATGGACAAAAGGCAGCCGCTGGGCTGCCTTTTGCCAGACAGTCGTGGTCTCAGCCTTCGCCGCGTTCACGAGCAATGGCACGGTAGCCGATGTCGTTACGGTAGAAGCTGCCATTCCAGCGAATCTTTTCCGCCAGACGGTAGGCTTGCTGCTGGGCATCGGACACGCTCTTGCCGATTGCCGTAGCACACAGGACCCGGCCACCGGCGGTGATGATCTCACCTGCGGCGTTCAGCGCAGTGCCGGCATGGAAGACCTTGCCTTCGAGGGCGGCAGCATCGGCCAGGCCGTCGATCACATCACCCTTGGCATAGTCGGCCGGGTAGCCACCGGCAGCGATCACCACGCCCACGGTTGGGCGCGGGTCCCAGGTCGCCTCGACCTTGTCCAGTGCCTTGGCCAGCGCGGCCTCGACCAGCAGCACCAGGGAGCTTTCCAGGCGCACCATGATCGGCTGGGTTTCCGGGTCGCCGAAGCGGCAGTTGAATTCGATGACTTTCGGCTTGCCAGCCTTGTCGATCATCAGGCCGGCATACAGGAAGCCGGTGTAGACATTGCCTTCGGACGCCATGCCGCGCACGGTTGGGTAGATCACTTCGTCCATTACGCGTTGGTGCACCTCGGCGGTAACCACGGGTGCCGGCGAGTAGGCGCCCATGCCGCCGGTGTTCGGGCCGCTGTCGCCGTCGCCAACACGCTTGTGGTCCTGACTGGTGGCCATCGGCAGCACGTTCTCGCCGTCGACCATGACGATGAAACTGGCCTCTTCGCCGTCAAGGAACTCCTCGATGACGACGCGCGAACCGGCCTCACCAAAGGCGTTGCCGGCGAGCATGTCGCGTACGGCGTCTTCGGCTTCGTCCAGGGTCATCGCGACGATCACGCCTTTACCGGCCGCCAGGCCGTCGGCCTTGACCACGATCGGTGCGCCGACCTTTTGCAGGTAGGCCAGGGCCGGCTCGACTTCGGTGAAGTTCTGGTAGTCGGCGGTAGGGATCGCGTGACGGGCGAGAAAGTCCTTGGTGAAGGCCTTGGAGCCTTCCAGCTGGGCAGCGGCCGCAGTAGGGCCAAAGATATCCAGATTGCGCGAGCGGAACAGGTCAACCACGCCTTTCACCAGCGGCGCTTCCGGGCCAACGATAGTCAGCTGCACGTTCTTCTCGGCGAAGTCGGCCAATTGCTCGATGGCCAGCACGTCGATGGCGACGTTCTCGCACTTGGCCTCTGTGGCGGTGCCGGCGTTGCCTGGTGCGACGAACACCTTGGCGACACGTGAGTCCTGGGCGACTTTCCAGGCCAGGGCGTGTTCACGACCGCCGCTGCCGATGATCAATACGTTCATTGCTGGCTCCTTGTGGAGGCGGGCCGGTGGCCCGTTCGGTGGATAAGCAGAGCGTTATCCACCCTACGAAATTCTGCTGCTAACAAGCTATCGGGCCGCGATGGAGCTGGTGGATGCTAGGCGCGGATGGCTTCGATAAGCGCAGTTGCCGACTGGCAATGAGCATTAGCGAAGTCGTCCGCAACAACGCAGACGCCTGCTCCAGCGCGGCCATGCCAATCAATGGCGGAAGTGACGCATGCCGGTGAACACCATGGCGATGCCTGCTTCGTCGGCCGCGGCGATGACTTCCGCGTCGCGCATCGAACCGCCCGGCTGGATCACCGCAGTGATGCCAGCCTTGGCCGCATTATCGATGCCATCGCGGAACGGGAAGAAGGCGTCCGAGGCCATGACCGCGCCCTGCACCTGCAGGCCGGCGTGCTCAGCCTTGATCGCGGCGATGCGTGCGGAATTGACGCGGCTCATCTGGCCGGCGCCGACACCAATGGTCTGGCGATTCTTGGCGTAGACGATGGCGTTGGACTTGACGAACTTGGCCACTTTCCAGGCGAAGATCAGGTCGTGCACTTCCTGCTCGCTCGGCGCGCGCTGGGTGACGATCTTCAGGTCATCGGCGGTGATCATGCCGACGTCGCGGCTCTGTACCAGCAGGCCGCCGTTGACGCGTTTGAAGTCCCAGCCGGCGCTGCGCTCGGCTGGCCACTCACCGCATTCGAGCAGGCGCACATTGGCTTTGGCAGCGACCACAGCACGGGCCTCGGTGCTGACTTTCGGCGCGATGATCACTTCGACGAACTGGCGTTCGACGATGGCCTGGGCAGTGGCACCGTCCAGTTCGCGGTTGAAAGCGATGATGCCGCCAAAGGCCGATTCGGTGTCAGTGGCGTAGGCCAGTTCATAGGCCTGGCGGATGCCGCCTTCGCTGTCCAGGGCCACGGCCACGCCGCAGGGATTGGCGTGCTTGACGATGACGCAGGCCGGCTTGACGAAGCTCTTCACGCATTCCAGCGCGGCATCGGTGTCGGCGACGTTGTTGAACGACAGCTCCTTGCCCTGCAGCTGGACGGCGGTGGCAATGCAAGCCTCGGCAGCATGCTCGGTGTAGAACGCTGCGTCTTGATGCGGGTTCTCGCCGTAGCGCATTTCCTGCGCCTTGATGAACTGGGCGTTGAAGGTGCGCGGGAACTGGCCGCGGTTGGCGGTGGACAGGGTGTCGGCATCCTGGTCGATGGTGCCCAGGTAGTTGGCGATCATGCCGTCGTAGGCCGAGGTGTGCTCGAAGGCCTTGAGTGCCAGGTTGAAGCGCTGGGCGTAGGTCAGGCCGCCGTCTTTCAGCGCCTCCAGTACACCGGCGTAGTCACTGGTGTTGACCACGATGGCCACGTCCTTGTGGTTCTTGGCGGCGGAGCGAACCATGGTCGGGCCGCCGATATCGATGTTCTCGATGGCGTCCGGCAGGGTGCAGTCCGGCTTGGCAACGGTGGCTGCAAAGGGGTACAGGTTGACCGCGACCAGGTCGATCGGCTTGATGCCGTGCTCATCCATTACTGCGCCGTCGAGGGCGCGGCGGCCGAGAATGCCGCCGTGGATTTTCGGGTGCAGGGTCTTCACGCGACCGTCCATCATCTCCGGAAAGCCGGTGTAGTCGGCGACCTCCACGGCAGCGATCCCGTTGTCCTTGAGCAGCTTGTAGGTACCGCCGGTGGACAGGATCTCGACGCCCAGAGCGACGAGCTCGCGGGCGAAGTCGAGAATACCGGTCTTGTCGGAAACGCTGATCAGCGCGCGGCGAACGGGAAGGCGGGTGGTCTGGTCGGTCATTGCAGAGTCCATCAGAGCAGGGAAATCAGTAAAAAAGGGCGACCTGCGGGGCCGCCCTTTTTCATGCATTCGAGGATTACAGCAGGTCGTATTGCTTGAGCTTCTTGCGCAGGGTGCCGCGATTCAGGCCGAGCAGTTCGGAGGCCTTGGTCTGGTTGCCCTTGACGTAGTTCATCACGGTTTCCAGCAGCGGCGCCTCGACCTCGGTGAGAACCAAGTTGTAGACGTCGGTGACGTCCGCTCCCTCGAGGTGGGCAAAGTAGTTGTGCAGCGCCTTTTCCACGCTGCCGCGCAGGGTGTGCCCTTGTTCGCTGGGCGTGCTCAGGTGCTGCTTGAGATTGGCGTTGTCGCTCACGGGTACGGCCCCATCAAATGTAGATGCATCAAAAGTCAGCTCGGTCATCCTTGTCATGCGGCCACCTCGGTTCCCTTGTTATGACGCTCGGCGAAAAACAGCCGAACACTGGCGCACTGCTCGTCCGGGGTTTCCAGACGGTTGAAATCGGCTCGGAATGCTCTGGCGCCAGGCAGGGTGGCGAGGTACCAGCCAACATGCTTGCGAGCGATGCGCGCGCCCATCACATCACCATAGAACGCATGCAGGGCAATCATGTGCTCCAGCAGGATGCGTTCTATTTCGAACAGGCTCGGGGCCGGTAACTCGGTACCGGTGGCGAGAAAGTGGGTGATCTCGCGGAAGATCCACGGGCGACCCTGGGCGGCGCGGCCGATCAGCAGGGCGTCGGCATCCGTTGCTTCGAGCACGGCCTTGGCCTTGTGCGGCGAGTCGATGTCGCCGTTGGCGAACACCGGGATCGACACCGCCTGCTTGATCGCGGCGATGGTCTCGTACTCTGCCTCACCGGTGTACAGGTCGGCGCGGGTGCGGCCATGCACGGCCAGGGCAGCAATGCCGGCCTGCTCGGCGATTTTGGCGACGGTGATGCCATTCTTGTTGGCCCGATCCCAGCCGGTGCGGATCTTCAGGGTCACGGGCACATCGACGGCCTTGACCACGGCATCGAGAATCGCGCTGACCAGGGCTTCGTCTTTCATCAGCGCCGAGCCGGCGGCCTTGTTGCAGACCTTCTTGGCCGGGCAGCCCATGTTGATGTCGATGATCTGCGCGCCCATCTCGACATTGCGACGGGCGGCTTCGGCGAGCATCTCGGCGTCACCGCCGGCAATCTGCACGGAACGGGGTTCGGCATCGCCATCGTGGACCATGCGCAGGCGGGATTTGCGGCTGTTCCACAGGCGTACGTCGCTGGTGACCATCTCCGATACGACCAGGCCAGCGCCGAGGCGGTGGCACAGCTGACGGAACGGCTGATCGGTGACGCCCGCCATGGGGGCGAGGATCAGCGGGTTGGGCAGCGTGTATGGGCCGATGCGTACCACCGACATGGGATCATCCCTGTTGTGTTGAAGCCGTCACGGGAATGGCGATGCCTGCCTGTTCACGGAAAACGGCTTCAGGGGAGTGCGAAAAAGGGAGGGCATGATACCCGCTCTCGATGACCGGATAAAGGCTGTTTTGAACAAATTATGAGCAGCTGTCCGGTTATCGCCGATAGGCAGGTTGGACGCTTCAGGTGCCGGAAATTCGGCGCCTGAGGGTCATTCCGGCGAGTGGAAGCTGAGGCTGTAATTCACGGCCTTGGTGCCCGGATCGATGATTTCCAGGGACACATGAATCGGTGTTTGCGGTGGCATTTCCGCCTGTCCGGCGAGTTCGCCGCCCAGGTAATCGCTGGGCTTGAAGCGACGGCTGGCAAGTAGCTGCCCGCTCATGTCGGCGAAACGCAGTTCCAGCAGCGGGAACGGCTGGGCAAACGATGCACGGTTGTAGATGATCGCATCGACCACCAGCGAGTTACGGAAGTCCGGGTGGCTGCGCACCACCAGGTTGCTGCTCTTGATCTGTTCGATGTCGACCTTGGAGGGCAGCGTGCAACCGATCTCTGGACACAGCTGTTCGAACCAGGGGCGATATTGGTCTTGTCGGGCCAGTTCCTCGAAATGGTAGGTGACGTACTGGCTGCCCAGGGCCAGGACGGCCAGCAGGTTGAGCAACACCCAGCCGAACCAGCGTCCCCAGGGCTTTTTCACTTCCTGCCAGTCGAGTTGCAGGGGCTCTTCTTCCAGGTCGAGCAGGCTGTCATTGCGCAGTGCAGGCTCATTGCGCTTGCCTTTGCTGGTCGGCTCGTTCGGCAGGCTGTAGTCCCGGTCGTCGATTTCATCAGCATCGCGGGCGCTGAGTTCGGCCTCTTCGCGTTCCGCCTTCAGCGGCGTAAGGGGTGGATCTTCGTCGAGATCATCCAGGTGCCGTGCGTTGTCGAGGGTAATCGACGGTGCCGTGCGGGGCGGCGGGCTGGCGACTGTTGCACTGGCGACTGACGCCGGACGAGCGGGCGACAAGGGGCGGGTTTCCAGGCGTACGTCACCTTGTTCGGCGCGTAGCAGGGACTCGGCCCAGTCTTCATTGTGCGGGTCGCGGGTCTCTTCCTGCGTATCGAGCAGGGGAGAGGGTGATTCGGGTGCATCCTTGAGCGACAGAAAGTCCTGGGAGAGCTGCATTTCTTGCTCTTCCAGCTTGGCCAGCTCTTCGTCGAGGTCAAGGTTGTCGAGATCGAGATCGTCGTGAATCCACAGGGTATCGACCGATTGCTTGGGTTCGCTGGTGCGCGGCTCAACGGCAACCTTGCTGGCGGTGGGGACGGCAGGCGGTGGCGGTGTACTGGTCGTCGCTGTTGCCGCAGGCGGGCGAGGATGAGCGGTCGGTGCTGTGGGTCTCGCTGCCTGAGGCGCTGGTTTGCTTGCGCGAGTCTGGTCAACCAGTAGCTGCTGTGCTGCGTTGAACACATGCATGCAGGCGCCACAACGCACCGCACCATGTGCCGCGTTCAATTGAGCGCGGCTGATGCGGAAGCTGGTGCGGCAATGTGGGCACTGGGTGACGAAACTGTCGGTCATGCGGTGGTCCGGGTGGCGCGAGGCGCTAGTTTACCCAAGCAGACAGAGGAAAGTGCAAGACTGTGCGCGCCGCTCAGCGTTTGATGCCGCTTATGCGCACCCAGCCGTCTTTCTCGGCGGTTGGGTCGAGCGTGAAGGCGTTCTGGTAGGCGCTGCGTACCTCTTCCGCCTGTTCGGCCAGGATGCCCGACAGCGCCAGGCGTCCGCCAGGCTTGACCAGGCTGATGATCTGCGGTGCCAGAGCGACCAGTGGGCCTGCGAGAATGTTCGCTACTACGACATCGGCTGTCTGCTGCGGCAGGTCGGCCGGCAGGTGGACCGGGAAACGTGCCGGGTCGATGCCGTTGCGCGAAGCATTGTCGCGCGAAGCTTCCAGCGCTTGCGGGTCGATATCGGTGCCCACAGCATGGGGCGCGCCAAGGAGCAGGGCGGCAATGGCGAGGATGCCCGAGCCGCAGCCGAAATCCAGCACGGTGCAGCCTGTCAGTTCCTGGCCGTCCAGCCATTCAAGGCACAGCGCGGTGGTCGGGTGGGTACCGGTGCCGAACGCCAGGCCGGGATCGAGCAGCAGGTTGACGGCATTGGGCTCCGGTGCGGCATGCCAGCTTGGGACGATCCACAGGCGTTGGCCGAAACGCATCGGCTGAAAGTTGTCCATCCAGCTGCGTTCCCAGTCCTGGTCGGCGATGTGCTCGATCTGGTGTTCTGGCAGGGGCGCGCCAGTCAGCAGCTCCAGGTGGGCGACCAGGTTGCTGGTGTCGGTATCGGCCTCGAACAGGGCGAGCAGGTGGGTGTTGCTCCACAGGGGCGTGGTGCCCAGGTCCGGCTCGAAGATTGGCTGGTCTTCGGCATCCATGAAGGTCACCGACACCGCGCCAACGCCCAGCAGGGCATCTTCGTAGGTCTCCGCCTGTTCGGGGGTAATGGCGAGACGGACTTGTAACCAGGGCATGCTGGAACCTCTTCGGTGGTGCGGCGGGCCGGGGCCGGCGTAATGGGCGGGCAAGCTTACTTGAGGGGTGAGTGGGCTACCAGCGCCTGCGCTGGCCGGAAACGAAAAGGGCTGCCGAAGTGGCAGCCCTTGTCATGCAGCATAGCCGATCAGGCTCAGTGCTTATCCATACCCAGTTTCTTTTCCAGGTAGTGAATATTCACGCCGCCCTTGGCAAACCCTTTGTCCACGACCAGGTCGCGGTGCAGGGGGATATTGGTCTTGATGCCGTCGACGACGATCTCGTCCAGGGCATTGCGCATGCGGGCCATGGCCTCGTCACGATCCTTGCCGTAGGTGATCAGCTTGCCGATCAGCGAGTCGTAGTTCGGCGGTACCGAGTAGCCGCTGTACAGGTGCGAGTCGACGCGCACGCCGAAGCCGCCTGGGGCGTGGAAGTGCTTGACCTTGCCTGGGCAGGGCATGAAGTTATCCGGGTCTTCGGCGTTGATCCGGCACTCCAGGGCATGGCCGCGGATGACCACGTCGCTCTGCTTGTAAGAGAGCTTGTTGCCAGCGGCGATGCTGAGCATTTCCTTGACGATATCGATGCCGGTGACCATTTCGGTGACCGGGTGTTCGACCTGCACGCGGGTGTTCATCTCGATGAAGTAGAAACGGCCGTCTTCATAGAGGAACTCGAAGGTGCCGGCGCCGCGATAACCGATCTCGATGCAGGCGTCGACGCAGCGCTTGAGCACTTCGGCGCGGGCCTTCTCGTCGATGAGCGGGGCAGGCGCTTCTTCCAGCACCTTCTGGTGGCGACGTTGCAGCGAGCAATCGCGATCACCCAGGTGGATGGCGTTACCCTGGCCGTCGGACAGCACCTGGACTTCGACATGACGCGGGTTGCCGAGGAATTTTTCCAGGTAGACCATCGGGTTGCCGAACGCAGCACCGGCTTCGGTGCGGGTCAGTTTGGCCGATTTGATCAGGTCTTCTTCCTTGTGCACCACGCGCATGCCGCGACCACCGCCGCCGCCGGCGGCCTTGATGATCACCGGGTAGCCGACCTCACGGGCGATGGCCAGTGCGGTTTCCTCGTCTTCCGGCAGCGGGCCTTCGGAGCCGGGCACCACGGGGACGCCGGACTTGATCATGGCGTCCTTGGCACACACCTTGTCGCCCATCAGGCGAATGGTGTCGGCTTTCGGGCCGATGAAGGCGAAACCGGAATTTTCCACTTGCTCGGCGAAGTCGGCGTTTTCCGCGAGGAAGCCGTAGCCGGGGTGGATGGCGGTGGCGCCAGTGACTTCGGCGGCGCTGATGATCGCCGGGATGTTCAGGTAGGACAGATTGCCGGGCGCCGGACCGATGCAGACGGATTCGTCGGCCAGGCCCAGGTGCATCAGCTCACGGTCGGCGGTGGAGTGAACGGCCACCGTCTTGATGCCCAGTTCCTTGCAGGCACGCAGGATACGCAGGGCAATTTCGCCACGGTTGGCGATCAGTACTTTTTCCAGCTTCTGCATCGCAGGCTCCCCGCGCATCAAACGATGGTGAACAGGGGTTGGTCGTACTCAACCGGCTGGCCGTTGTCCACGAGGATGGACTCGATCACGCCGCTGGCTTCGGCCTCGATGTGGTTCATCATTTTCATGGCTTCGACGATGCACAGGATGTCGCCTTTCTTCACGGTCTGACCGACTTCGGCGAAATTAGCCGAGGTTGGCGAGGCGGCGCGATAGAAGGTGCCGACCATCGGTGAGCGCACCACGTGGCCATTCAGCTTGGCAGCGGCGGGCGCGGCATCGGCGACGGCCGGAGCGGCAACTGGAGCGGCGGCGGCAACTGGAGCGGGTGCCGGTGCGTAGATCGGTTGGGCGTAGGCTGGCTGCTTGCTGTGGCGGCTGATGCGCACGGACTCTTCGCCCTCGCGGATCTCCAGTTCATCGATGCCGGACTCTTCCAGCAGTTCGATCAGTTTTTTGACTTTACGGATATCCATTGGTGTTCAACTCCCAGTTGGGTCAGGGTCGTTCAAGTTGTTCGAGCGCGGCCTCCAGGGCCAGCCGGTAACCGCTGGCGCCAAGGCCGCAGATCACTCCAACGGCAACGTCGGAAAAGTAGGAGTGATGGCGGAAGGCTTCGCGTTTGTGCACGTTGGACAGGTGCACTTCGATGAATGGGATGCTCACCGCCAGCAATGCGTCACGTAATGCAACGCTGGTATGTGTGAAAGCGGCCGGATTGATCAGAATGAAGTCGACGCCTTCGTCCCTGGCCGCATGGATGCGGTCGATCAGTTCGTACTCGGCGTTGCTCTGCAGATAAAGCAGGTGATGGCCTGCGGCGCGGGCACGTTGTTCGAGGTCCTGATTGATCTGGGCCAGCGTCACGGCGCCATAGACGTCCGGTTCGCGAGTGCCCAGCAGGTTCAGGTTGGGGCCGTGCAGCACCAGGAAGGTGGCCATGTGTGTGTCCTTGTTATGGGCGCCAAGCGGAAAGCGTGAAAGGCGGCACTTTGCCGAAAGTGCAGGAGACTGTCCAGTCACCTGCACGATGGACGATTTTTGCCGGAGATGACTGAAAGGTTACTTCAGTCTTGTTGCAGCCTGTTGCAGGCGTTCGGCAAAGTTATCGGCATTGATTTCACCGATTACCCGCAGGTCCTGCATCTCGTTGCCCTGGGCGTCGAACAGCAGGATCGCCGGTGGTCCGAACAGTTGATAGCGATCGAGCAGGGCGCGTTGTTCCGCGGTGCTGTCGGTGATGTCGAAGCGGATCAGGCGGTAGGCGCCGAACTGACTGGTGACCTGTGGAGCCGTGAACACTTCACGCTCGATGACCTTGCAACTGATGCACCAGTCGGCATACCAGTCGAGCAGTAGAGGTTGGCCGGCGTTTTTGGCTGCGGCCAGGGCGGCGTCCAGGTCTGCCGGTGTGTTCACGGTCTGCCAGCCGGCGGTTGCTGTGCTGGAGCTGGAGGCGGCAACGCCGGTGAACTGGCCCAGTGGGCGCAATGGGTCGTCGTTACCCTGCAGGGCGCCGAACCAGGCCGCCAGTGCATAAACGAGCAGGGCCAGGCCGGCCACTTGGGCAAGCTTGCGCCCGGCTTCCTTGGGGGTGAACTCCAGAGCACCGAGGAACACCGCCACGCCCGCTGCCAGCAAGCCCCAGAGCGCCAGGCTGAGCGGGCCGGGCAGGATGCGTTCGAGCAACCACACGGAAACGCCCAGAAGCAACACGCCGAAAGCGTTGCGCACAGTGACCAGCCAGGCCCCTGACTTCGGCAGCAAGGCCCCGCCGCCGGCGCCGAACAGTACCAATGGTGTGCCCATGCCCAGCCCCAGGGCGAACAACTGCAGGCCGCCGCCGACGGCATCGCCGGTGCTGCTGATGTACAGCAGCAGGGCGGTAAGAGGCGCGGTGATGCAAGGTGAGACGATCAGGCTGGAGAGCACGCCGAGGGTGGCGGCGCCGGCAATGGTTCCACCTTGGGTCTGGGCTGCACGTCGATCCAGTCGATCACGGATGAACGCGGGCAGACGCAGTTCGAATACCCCGAACATGGCCAGGGCGAACAGGGTGAAGAACAGGGCGAACGGCCCCAGTATCCAGGGGGATTGCAGCAGGGCTTGCAGGTTGAGACTGGCGCCGAACAGGCCCATCAGTGCGCCCAGCACGGCATAGCAGGCGGCCATCGGCAAGACGTAGGCCAGCGACAGCACCAGACCGCGTCGGTTGCTCGGACGGCCACGCAACACCACACCGGAGAGAATCGGCAGCATCGGCAAGACGCAAGGGGTGAACGTCAGGCCCAGCCCGGCAGCGAAGAACAGCGCCAGGTCACGCCAGCTCCAGGTGACAGCAGCCGACTGCCGGGTGACGGGCGCTGCGGCAGCGGTCTGCGGGGCGGCATCACCAATCTCCAGACGTTCGGTTTCCGGCGGATAGCACAGGCCCTTGTCCGCACAGCCCTGATAGGTGACATGCACGGTCAGCGGCAGGTCGTAGGGATTGTTCAGCGGCAGTTCGATGTCGGTGATGCCGTAGTACACCTCGACATCGCCGAAATAGTCATCGTGCTTGGCTTCGCCGGGCGGAATCACGGCCTCGCCCTTGGCCAGGTCGCTTGGCTCGATGCGGAATTTGAAGCTATGCCGGTACAGGTAATAGCCTTCGGCGGCGGTGAAACGCAGCTTTACCGAAGTGGCCGAGCTATCGGCCACGCTCAGGCGGAAGGCTTCGCGCACCGGGAGAAAGTCGGTGCTGTTGTTCAACGGTGCGCCCAGTGGTGCGCTGGGCAGCTTGTCGAACAGGCCGGCCTGGACCGGCAGGGTGAATAGCACAAGTAATAACAGGGGCAGCAGACGGCGCATGATGGCCTCGCACGACGGACTTGGTCCGCATCATACCCAAGTTGGCGGGGCGACCCCAGGCGGCGGGTTGGCGCAGCCTGTCAGCAGATATTGCCTGGCCGCGCCGTCATAACCGGAATGCCTGTACGGCGGTATGCAATTGGCCGCCCAGCTCCAGCAACTGTTCACCCTGGCTACGGCCTTCGCCGATGCGTGCGAGGTTGGCGCCACCGAGCTGGTGGATGCGTTCGCTGTGTCCACGAATCTCGCTGGCGGCGCCACCCTGCTGGGCGGTGGCTTCGGCGATGCGTTCGGCCATGCTGGTGATGGTACGGATCGACGCCACCACTTCATCCAGTGCGCCATCAGCCTGTTCGGCCTGGCTGGCGGTGGCTTCGGCATGCTCGACCTGAGCGCGCATGGCCGAGACGGACTTCTGCGCGGCATGTTGCAGGCGGGTGATCAGTTGCTGGATTTCATCGGTGGCGCCGCTGGTGCGTTGCGCCAGTGAGCGCACTTCGTCGGCGACCACGGCGAAGCCACGGCCCATTTCTCCGGCGCGGGCAGCTTCGATGGCGGCATTGAGCGCGAGCAGGTTGGTTTGTTCGGCCACGCTGCGAATTACCGTCAGCACCTGGCCGATGGTGGCGGTTTCTTCAGCCAGTTGTTCGATCGACAGGGCATTGCTCTGCACTTCGTCGACCAGCGCGTGCAGGCCTGTCAGGCTCTGCTCGATCACCTGCTGCCCCTGTTCGACCGCGCGACTGGCCGAGCGGCTGGCGGTGGCGGTTTCGCTGGCGTCGTCGGCAACCTGCTGGATGGTGTTTTCCAGTTCACCCAGGGCATCGCGGATCTGCGCGGTGTCGGCAAGCTGGCGTTCAGCGCCGCCATGCAGGCCCTGGCTGAGGTCGGCCAGGGTGCGGCTGCTGCCGGCAACTTGTTCGGCATGCTGATGAATGGTGCCGACCAGCTCGACCAGGTAGCGGCGCAGGTGATTCAGCGAGTCTTCGATATCGCGCATCTCGCGGGTCGTCGAGTTCAGGGCGATCGGCGTGGCGAAGTCGCCAGCGGCCCAGGCCGACAGGTCCGGCGCCAACTGGCTGAGTACGGTGCTCAGGCGCCGCTGGATACGGTCGAGCATCAAGGCTACCAGCAGAATCAGGCCGATCATCAGGCCCTGAACCAGGCGTACTTCACGTTGTATCCGTTGCTGTTCGGCGCGTACCGCAGGCTCGAGCGCGGCCAGTGCCTGCTGCAGGTGGTCGACCTTGGCGGTCGTGCTGCGCGTCAGCTCGCCACGGGTTTCGATCAGTTCCCGGGTGCGTTGCAGTTCGGTTGGGTAGCGTTTGAGCAGGCTGCCCAATTCGCGTTTGAGCGCGATGCCACGGTCTTCCGCCTGTTCGTCCTGGTTACTGGTGTCCAGGCCCAGCAGGTCGGCGAAAGAGCTGCTCGCACTGTCCTGGCTGGCGCTCACGCCGAGCAGCGGCAGACTGTCGATCTGGCTGGCCTGCTGGCCAAGAGCGGCCAGTTCGCGGTCGACGTCCGCGGCCAGTTCGCTGCGTCCGCTGCTGACCAGTTTGTCGCGGGCATGGCCCAGGCGGGCCAGATGCTGGGCGGCCTTGAACAGGTGGGGCTGGTAGCGTGCAGCGTCAGCGGTATTCCCTTCCTGGCTGTACTGGGCAAGCTGGTCGAGGCTGGCACCGATTTCGCGTTCGGCTTGCAACAGCAGGCCTTGCGGGTCACCCGCCAGCTTGCCGGCGGCGAGCAGGTCGCTGGCGACAAATTGACTGAGGTCGGAGAGGCTGGGACGCAGTTCGTCTGCCAACGCGCTGGGCAGCTCGCCAAGTTCCTGTTCCAGGCGGGCGATGGCCTGGCTGGCTTCGTTGTGGCGCACGGCGTTGCCACTGGCCAGGTAGCCGCTGATGTTGTCGGCAATCTGCTGCTGAAACTGTTGAGACAAGCTCATGTAGCGCTGCATCAGCAGGTAGGGGCGTTCCAGTGCCTGCTCCGACCACCAGAGCGTGACGCCGAGCGCCAGGCAGGCGGCGACCAGCAGGGCGGTAGACAGGTTGGTAAGCAGCTTGAGGCGCATGGCAGGGGCCACCGTAATGCTTGAGCGGTGTCCTGAAGGTTATTGCGGTTTGATTGCAGGCTGATGACAGCGTGACGGGAGTCACGCTTTCAGACTGGATCAGTCACGGTGGATTTCCACCCGGTTACGGCCGCCATGTTTGGCGACGTAAAGCGCTTCGTCAGCCTGCTTGGAGAGGGTGTTGCTGTCCATGCCGTCATTCATCTCGGCGATCCCGCAACTGAAGGTGCAGGACAGGTCGAGCGGCTGCGCGGGGTAGTGGATTTCCGAGAAGCGCTGGCGGATTTCGTCGAGTACGCGGGCGGCGGTTACCGCATCGGTATCGGGCAGGACCACGGCGAATTCTTCGCCACCATAGCGACCAATATGGTCGGTCTTGCGCAGGCGCTGCTTGAGAAACAGGGCCAGGCTCTTGATCACGCGGTCGCCCATGGGGTGGCCGTAAGTGTCGTTGACCTTCTTGAAGTGGTCGATATCGATCATCGCGAAGGTCAGCGGCTCGCCATCGCGGCGCGCGCGGAAACGCGCATCCTCGAGCAATTGCAAAGTGTGGGTGTGGTTGTACAGGCCGGTGAGGCTGTCGCGCACCATGCGTGCCTTGAGGTTGCGCGCGCGGGCGGCGCGGTTGCGCACGGTGGAGATCAGGTGGCGCGGCTTGATCGGCTTGGTGAGGAAGTCATCGCCGCCTTCGCTCATTGCATCGAGCTGTTTGTCGAGATCGTCCTCGGCTGACAAATAGATGATCGGCACGCTGACATAGCGGTCGTTGTGGCGAATCACCTTGGCCAGCTCGGTGCCGCTGCAGTCAGGCATGTACATGTCGAGGATGATCAGGTCGGGCTGGAAGTCGGCCAGCTCGGCCATGGCCTGGATCGGCTCGGTCAGGGTGCGGGTGACGATACCGGCGCTGTTCAGCACGCGCTCGGTATGGATGGCCTGGGCGCGCGAGTCGTCGACCACCAGCACCTTGTACGGCTCGTACTGCGACACGTGGGTGAGCACTTCGATACGTTCGATCAGGCTGGAAGCGTCCAGGCTGCCGGTAAAGAACTCCTGGCCACCGGCGCGCACGGCGGCCAGGCGGGTCGGGGTGTCGGTGTCTTCATGGCTGAAGAACAGCAACGGCAGTTTCTGCTCCAGACCCTGCTGCACATCACTGGCCAGTTGCAGGCCCATGCCGGGACCGGAGAAGTCAACTTCCATCAGGATCGCCGCCGGGTGGCGCTCGACCATCGCCGAGCGGAAGGCATTGGCGGTGGCCAGGGCCTGAGCGGTCAGACCGAAGAACTCCAGTTGCTGGGCCAGGCGTTCGGCGCGCTCCTCGTCCTGCAGGGCGAGGTATACCGGCTTGCGCAGCGGCGGCAGGAAGGTCTGCTCGTACTGGTCGCCGTGGCGCAGGCCCGTACGCGAGAGGCGCTGCATAAGCTGGTTGAGCTCGGTGATCAGGTGACTGGTGAGGCGCCCGCGATTGGCCTCGACCGCCGTCAGGCAGTTGCCGATGGATTCGGCCAGTTGTGCGTGGCCTTGCTGCTCGAAGCGCTCGGCATAGCGCAGCAGGCCCAGGTTGACCTCGACCAGTTCGGCCATGTCGGTGGCATTCCACTCGACCTGTTGCAGCCGCTGCCACACTTCCAGCACCTGGCGAGCCTGGTTGATCACCCGCTTGGCGAAGTGTTGCTTGAGACGGTCGCGACTTGGATCTTCTTGCTCGGTCATGGCCTGATCTTCTGCTATTCGACGTCGCGGCTGAATGATGGCCTCATGCTACCACTGGGTTTTTTTATTGCCACTACCGACGATCATCTGGCGCCAATAGAGCGTTGCTTTTGGCGGACGAGCCCTGCTTGGCGCTGCGCAATGGCCGAGGCTGACTTATAGTGCATTACCGCAACGCATGGCCCAATGTGTGGTCGGACTATTCATCGGGGCATGTGTGCCCGGGCCGGGATACTGCACGGTATCCCCTTCATGGCTCAGGCACTGCTTCGCATTTCTGGCTCGATCCTGCCGTGGAGAGATCGGCCAGGGCGTTCAACGACGATTAAGGACATGACCATGCTGGATTGGAAGACACGCACCGAAGACCCTCTCGCCAGCGCAGGTGGCACCACCAGTGTGCCGCGCCGCGCATCCAGTGGTCGCTGGCTGGCCCGCTCGCTGGGCATCCTGATTGCTCTGTACCTGCTGGCCGCGTTGCTGGTGGGCTGGTACTGGAGCCAGGAGCCGGCGTTGTTCCCGGTGCAACAGCATGCCCAGGCGGCTGCCGAAAAAGCCCAGCGCAAGCTGGTGACTGGCTACACCACGGTGGAAACGCTCAAGGAAGTGGCCGGCACTCTGTTGCACAAACCCGGTGGCTACCTGACCAACGACATCGCCCCGCCCGGCCTGTGGCTGGACAACATGCCGAGCTGGGAATATGGCGTGCTGGTGCAGGTGCGCGACCTGTCGCGTGCGCTGCGCAAGGACTTCGCCCGTTCCCAGTCGCAGTCCACCGAAGACCCGGATCTGGCCAAGGCCGAACCGCGTTTCAACTTCGACAACAAGAGCTGGGTGCTGCCGGCCTCCGAGGACGAGTACGCTGAGGGGATCAAGTCGCTGGACCGTTACCTGGCTCGCCTCAGCAACCCCAATCAATCCAACGCACAGTTCTATGCGCGTGCCGATAACCTGAATAATTGGCTGGGCGATACCGCCACGCGTCTGGGCTCGTTGTCGCAGCGCTTGTCTGCCAGTGTCGGGCGGGTGCGTTTGAATACCGATGTGCAGCCGGACCAGCCGATCCCGCAGGGCGAAGCCATTCCGGTGCGTGAGGAAGAGGTGAGGACGCCTTGGCTGCAGATCGACAACGTGTTCTACGAAGCCCGTGGCCAGGCCTGGGCGCTGTCGCACATCCTGCGTGCCATCGAGGTGGATTTCGCCGACGTGCTGGCGAAGAAGAATGCCACCGTCAGCGTGCGCCAGATCATCCGTGAGCTGGAGGCCGCCCAGGAGCCGCTGTGGAGCCCGATGGTGCTCAATGGCAGCGGCTACGGCATGCTCGCCAACCACTCGCTGGTGATGGCCAACTACATCTCCCGTGCCAACGCGGCGATCATCGACCTGCGTACCCTGCTGAGCCAGGGTTGAGCATTTCCGTGCAAGAGGCGGCGCACCGTGCCGCCTCCGACCGCGAGCAAGTGGTCTGGGTCGATGAGCAGGATCGTGTGCTGGGCAGCCTGCCGCGGTCCGACTTGCGTGAGCGCGGCCTGATCGGTCGTGGCACCTTCATCCTGCTGTTCAACAGTGCCGGGCAACTGTGCGTGCATCGGCGCACCTTGAGCAAGGCGGTGTATCCCGGTTATTGGGATGTGACCGCTGGCGGCATGGTCGGGCCCGATGAAAGCTATGTGCAATCGGCCGAGCGTGAACTGGCCGAAGAGCTGGGCATTCAGGCGGCCACGCTAGAGGCGCATGGTCGTTTCCTGTTCG
Source organism: Pseudomonas sp. Marseille-Q8238 (assembly GCF_965111915.1). Classification (NCBI taxonomy): domain Bacteria; kingdom Pseudomonadati; phylum Pseudomonadota; class Gammaproteobacteria; order Pseudomonadales; family Pseudomonadaceae; genus Pseudomonas; species Pseudomonas sp. Marseille-Q8238. The sequence goes on from NZ_CBCOPI010000001.1 coordinate 1,077,595, forward strand.
ATGAACCGGGTAATCGCCTATGGGGCGCGGTGTTCTCCGCTGTCTCCGACGCTCCGGTGCAGGTGCAGCCGGAGGAAGTGCTGGAGGCGCGTTTCGTGGGTCTTGAACAGGTCCTGGCCGACCTCGACCAGCGCCCCTATTGCCCTGATTCACTGCAGGCCCTGCAGCTCTACCTAGCGAGCCGCCAAACGTCCTGATGGCGTGCCTTTGTGCAGGAATTCGGACGATGCGTTCAGGATGCCGAACGAGGTCGCCAATCCGTTGAACAATGGCGCAATTTGGCACTTAGCACGGGCCGTCTTTGCCTTTACACTGCGCGGCCTCTGATCGCCGTCCTCGGCGCTCATGACCGGGCTCCCGCCCGTTGCGCTGCCCCTGCCAGAGTGGGGCCTCGCGGCTGACAGCCGTCAGCCAGTCGCTATCCTGACCAACCCAAGAGGAAAAGCCGGTGGTCAAGAAAGCTGCGTCCTTTGCCGCCCTGGGCGGACTCGTCTACTCCACCGATGGTGGTCGGCATTGCCCCGACTGTGGCCAGCCCGTGGATGCCTGTGCCTGCAAACAGAACCAGATTCCCGAAGGCGACGGCATTGCCCGCGTGCGCCGCGAAACCAAGGGGCGGGGCGGCAAGACCGTCACCACCATCACCGGCGTGCCTCTGGCTGCTGACCCGCTCAAGGACCTGGCCAGCGCGTTGAAGAAACGCTGCGGTTGCGGCGGTGGCCTGAAGGATGGCGTTATCGAGATCCAGGGTGACCATGTCGACCTGCTGCTCGACGAGCTGACCAAGCGCGGTTTCAAGGCGAAGAAATCCGGCGGCTGAAACGCCGTCGTGTGGTGGCGGCTCAGGGCGGCCAGTGCAACAGCTTCTAAACTTCTCGGCGAGATGGGCGGTCAACACTGCGTCATTCGTCATGTTATGGCTTTAACCTGCGGCGCGGTCCGGTGCATCCGGCTCGCTGCAGATCCTTTGTTTCAGGGAGACCTCGATGGCCGTAAGACGTACACGCAAAGATGACGGAAGCCAGTGGACAGTCGCGGATAGCCGCAGCGTATATGGCATTCGCCACTGGGGCGCCGGCTACTTCTCGATCAATGATGCCGGGCGCGTGGAAGTGCGCCCGAACGGCCCGCAGAGCGCGCCCATCGACCTGTATGCCGAACTCGACCAGTTGCGCGAAAGCGGTTTGAGCCTGCCGTTGCTGGTGCGTTTTCCCGACATCCTGCAGGACCGCGTGCGCCAGCTCACCGGCGCGTTCGACGCCAATATTGCGCGCCTGGAATACCAGGGCCGCTACACCGCGCTGTACCCGATCAAGGTCAACCAGCAGGAAGCGGTGGTGGAAAACATCATCGCCACGCAGAATGTTTCCATTGGCCTGGAAGCCGGTTCCAAGCCCGAGCTGCTGGCCGTGCTGGCGCTGGCGCCGAAGGGTGGGACCATTGTCTGCAATGGCTACAAGGACCGTGAATTCATCAAGCTGGCGCTGATCGGGCAGAAGCTCGGCCACAACGTGTTCATCGTCATCGAGAAAGAATCCGAAGTGCAGCTGGTGATCGAAGAGGCGGCCGAGCTCAAGGTGCAGCCGCAGATCGGCCTGCGTGTGCGCCTGTCCTCGCTGGCCTCAAGCAAGTGGGCCGACACCGGTGGCGAGAAGTCCAAGTTCGGCCTGTCGGCGGCGCAGATCCTCTCGGTGGTCGAACGCTTCCGTGAGGCGGGCCTGGATCAGGGCATTCGCCTGCTGCACTTCCACATGGGCTCGCAGATCGCCAATATCGCCGACTATCGCAAGGGCTTCCGCGAGGCCATTCGTTATTACGGCGAGCTGCGCGCGCTGGGCCTGCCGGTCGATCACATCGATGTCGGTGGTGGCCTGGGTGTCGACTACGACGGCACCCATTCGCGCAACGCCAGTTCGATCAACTACGACATGGACGACTACGCGGCCACCGTGGTCGACATGCTGCGCGAGTTCTGCGATCGCCAGGAGCTGCCGCACCCGCACATCTTCTCCGAAAGCGGCCGCGCCATGACCGCCCACCACGCCGTGCTGGTGGTGCAGGTGACCGATGTGGAGCGGCACAACGACGATGAGCCGGAGATCGATCCTGCTGTCGAGCAGCCCGAAGTGCTGCAGGCGCTAATCGAACTGCTGGGTCCGACCGATCCGGAGATGGTTGCCGAGAGCTACTGGCGCGCGACCCACTTCATCGAGGAAGTGGCCGCGCAGTATTCCGCCGGCAAGCTCTCGCTGGCGCAGAAGGCGCTGGCCGAGCAGTGCTACTTCGCCATCTGCCGGCGCCTGCACAACCAGCTCAAGGCACGCCAGCGTTCGCACCGCGCGGTGCTCGACGAGCTCAACGACAAACTGGCCGACAAGTACATCTGCAACTTCTCGGTATTCCAGAGCCTGCCGGACACCTGGGCCATTGGCCAGATCCTGCCGATCCTGCCGCTCGACCGCCTGAACGAGGAGCCGCTGCGCCGCGCTGTGCTGCAGGACCTGACCTGCGACTCCGATGGCAAGATCCGCCAGTACGTCGACGAGCAGAGCATCGAGACCAGTCTGCCGGTGCACGAAGTGCGCGAGGGCGAGGACTACCTGCTGGGTATCTTCCTGGTCGGCGCCTACCAGGAAATCCTCGGCGACATGCACAACCTGTTCGGCGACACCGATTCGGTGAACATCTACCAGAACGCCGATGGCAGCGCGTACCACGCCGGGGTGGAAACCCACGACACCATCGAGGACATGCTGCGCTACGTGCACCTGTCGCCGGAGGAGTTGATGAACTACTACCGCGACAAGGTCGCCAGCGCCAAGCTCAGCGCCCGTGAGCGCACGTCATACCTGGACGCCTTGCGCCTGGGACTGACGCGTTCTTCCTACCTGTCCTCGTAACGCAGGTTTACTCCAACGCTTCACGCAGCCGCCGAGCCAGGTGCAATGCCTGCTCGGCGCTGACGATGTTGGTGAAGCCAAGCAACAGCCCCGACCCGCACGGTTTCTGCAGTGCCCAGCTGGATAGCGGCGAAACGGCCAGCCCGGCTGCGTGTGCCCGCGTGGCCAGGGCGCGATCATCTTCACCATCGGCGAGCCGGGCCAGGAGATGGATGCCGCCGGCCTGCAACTCCACGTGCAAGCGTGAGCCGAACACCGTCGTCAGAGCGTCGGCCAGATACGTGCGGCGTTCGGCATAGAGGCTGCGCATTCTTTTCAGGTGGCGGGCGAAGTGGCCCTGGTCGAGGAAGTCCGCAGTCGTCGCCTGCGGTAGCGCCGGGCAGCCATGGTCAAAGAGGCGCGCAGTGTGGGTGAAACGCTCCACTTCGGCGGGTGGCACGACCAGATAGGCGAGTCGTAGCCCGGGGAACAATACCTTGCTGAAGGTGCCGCAATAGAGCACCCGGCCGCTGCGGTCGAGGCTCTTCAGCGCCGGCAGCGGGCGGCCGACGTAGCGGTATTCACTGTCGTAGTCGTCCTCGATGATCCAGGCCTGATGAGCCTCGGCCCAGTCGAGCAGCGCCAGACGCCGTGGCAGGCTGAGCGATACGCCCAGCGGGCTCTGGTGCGACGGTGTAACCAACGCGCAGCGGGCATTCGCCGCATGCGCCATGCCGGCGTCCACACACAGGCCTTGGTCATCCACCGGTACGGCTGCCAGGCGTATGCCGACACCTTCCAGCAACTGCCGGGCCTGGAAATAGCCGGGGTCTTCGAACCAGCAGGTATTGCCTTCCTGCAACAGGCTGTGGCGAATCAGCAGCAAGGCGCTGCGGTAACCGGCGGTGACGAATATCTGCTCGGGCTCGCAGGCAATGCCACGCGACACGCCCAGGTAACGGGCGATGCTGCGGCGTAGCTGCGACAGGCCACCAGGTGCCGGATAATCCAGCTCGTTGGCGCTGAGCTGGCGCAGATGGCGGGCCCCCAGGCGGCTCCATACTTTACGAGGAAAGGCATCCAGTGCCGGCAGGCCGAGCTGGAAGGGTTGTGCTTCGACGGAACTCCGGAGGTGCGTTGCTGGGCGTGCCGGGGGCAGCGGTGAGTTGCTGGTCGGTGCATGGACGAGCTGGGGCGACACCACGGTACCCGCCGGCCCACGAGCGAGCAGATAGCCTTCGCCGATCAGCAACTGATAGGCGGCCTCCACCGTGCCGCGGGCAATGTTCAACTCGCTGGCCAGGCTGCGTATCGCCGGCACGCGCTCGCCGGGGCGCAGACGGCCGTCGGCGATGGCATCACGCACACGTTGATAAAGCTGCTGGTAGACCGGGGTGGCCTGGTTGCGGTCCGGGTCGAGGCGGATGTCATGCATGGCTCATGTCCCAGTCATTCTGTTGATTCTTGGCTCTATTGACTATGCCATTGCGCCTCTAGAGTAGCAGCACGTTTCTGGAGAACTGCCATGCCCCATGCCCCTGACTACCATTTCGACTGGCTTGCCGATGAACGCGATCTGCTCGCCTGTTTCCCCCTGATGCGTGAGTTGCGCCCGCACCTGGCGGATGCCGGGCAATTCGTTCGCCAGGTCGAGCGACAAGCCGAGCAGGGTTACCGCCTGCTGGCCGCACGCCAGGGAGAAGAGGTGCTGGGCCTGGCTGGTTGCCGGTTGCAGGAGAACCTCATCTACGGTCGCTTCCTGTATGTCGATGATCTGGTGACCCGCGAGGACCAGCGTCGCACCGGGATTGGCGAGCGTCTGCTCGCTACGGCACGAGACGAGGCGCGGCGCCTCGGGTGCAAGAACCTGGTGTTGGACACCGGCCTTGGCAACGCACTGGCCCAGCGCTTCTATTTCCGCCAAGGCCTGCTGGCGGCCGGCATGCATTTTCGCGAGGCGCTCTGAGATGCGGCGCATCCTGCTGCTCGAATGCAGTCCCCATGGTGGTTCCAGTGTGGGCAGTCACCTGGCACGGGATATGGCCGGCTGCCTGTTGCGTCGCCATCCCCAGGCCCAGGTGCTGGAGCGTGACCTGGCGCGTGATCCACTGCCCGCATTGGCGGCCGAGTTTGCCCAGGCCATCACCGGGCGGGCTGATGCCGAGTCACCGGTTTTCCAACTCTCCGAGCAACTGATCGCCGAGCTGGAAAACAGTGATTGCCTGCTGATCGCCACGCCCATGCACAACTTCACCGTACCGGCGGCGCTCAAACTATGGCTCGATCATGTGGTGCGCATATCCCGCAGTTTCACGGCCACCGCGACGGGCAAGGTGGGGCTGTTGCACGACCGGCCCACCTTCGTGGTAGTCAGCGCCGGTGGCTTCTACCGCGGTGAGCAGGCACGCCAGCCGGACTTCCTCAGCCCGTATCTGCGTCACGTGCTGGGCACCATCGGCATCCACCAGATCGAGTTCATCCACCTGCAGGGCCTCACCCACGGTCCCGAGCAGGTCAAGGCGGCGCTTGCCGAAGCACGCCGCGAGCTGAGCCTGGCTCCCTTCTTTTCTTCCCTGTCCTTAGGAGAACATCCATGAGCATCCTGCGCTTACCCTATTACGAGCTCTCCGCCGAGGCGGTACAGGGCCTGCAAGCGGCCAACAAGGCCCTCGAAAAGAGCCCATTGGGCAGGCCGTTGATCGAGCTGGTCTACCTGCGAATTTCACAGATCAATGGTTGTGCTTTCTGCCTGGAAAAGCACAGCAACTCCCTGCGCAAGGACGGTATCGAACAGCCCAAGCTGGACAGCCTGGCGGGTTGGCGGGTGAGCCGGTTCTTCGATGCGCGTGAGCGTGCCGCCCTGGCCTGGGCCGAGTCACTGACCGATGTGGTGCGCAGCAACGCCGCCGATGCCGATTACCTGCCGCTCAAGGAGCACTTCAGCGATAAGGAAATCTCCGACCTGACTGTCGCTGTTGCCCTGATGAATGGCCTCAATCGTCTGGCCGTGGGCATGCGTCTTTAAGGGGCGCACGGCGCCCCTGCTGTATCGAGCCAACGCCTGGGTGGCTTTCAAACGCCTGCGCCGATCATCCCGTAGCCACGCGCCATCAGGCTGGCGAGCACTGGCAGGCACAACAGAAGCAGCAGTTCGATGCGAATCACCCAGATCGTGCGTTTGGCTTGTGCCGGGGTGATGGTTGGCGCACGGCCGGCGAGCAGGTCGTTGCGCCAGTTGAAGAAGGTCAGCGTCGGTATGATCGAGAGCAGGCCGATCAGAATGAACAGCCCGACCTTGGCGTGGAACAGCCCGTTGTTCAGGTAGTAGTCGAGCCCCTTGCCATACCACAGCATGCGCGCGGCCCCGGTGGCCAGCACCAGGCCGGCGCTGATGCCATAGGCGATGTCGATCCGCAGCAAACGCTTGGCCCCGGCAGCGTCCATCAGCGGTTTGAACAGCAGGTGCTCGGCGGTCAGCAGGGCGAACAGGATGAAGATCGACAGGTAGTGCAGGCTGGCGGCGATGGCAATGGCCATGGCGCTTCTCCTCAGACAGAGTCGTTGTGGTGGATCACGCGATTGCGGCCTTGCTGCTTGGCCTGGTAGAGCGCCTGGTCGGCGCGGTGAAGCACACTGTCCTGGCTTTCTCCCGGCTCGGTGATGGCGGTGCCGATACTGGTGGTCATGCTGTGCTCGACCTGGCCCAGGAGCATCGGTGGGCTGGCGATCTCATGCCGAATGCGTTCGGCAATCAGCTGCAGTTCATGGGCATCGCTGACACTGACCAGGGCGACGAACTCCTCACCACCCAGGCGAACCAGCAGATCGTCCGGGCGCAATGCGGTGGCCATTCGCCGCGCGCTTTGCCACAAGGCCTGATCGCCTCCGGCATGGCCATGTTGGTCATTGACCTGTTTGAAGTGGTCGAGATCGCAGAAGATCACCCCGAGGTGCCGCCCCATCGCCACTGCACTGGCATATTCGCGTGGGAAAAACTGGTTGAGCCCGGCGCGATTCCACAGCTGGGTCAGGGGGTCGAGCAGGGCGCGGCGCTGTTCGCGGTCGACATCGCAGCGCAGCTTTTCGGCGTGCTGACTGACGCTGCGCAACTGCAGGTACCCTTCGGTCAGGGTGCCCAGGTCGCTCAGGCGCGTGCGTTCGGCCTGGCTCAACTGACGTGGCTGCGGGTGCAGCAGGCATAACGTACCGATGGGCTGGGCGTCTCGGCTGTAGAGCGGTTGGCCGGCATAGAAACGAACGAACGGTGCGCCGGTAACCACCGGATTGTCGGCAAAGCGCGGATCGGTTCGGGCGTCCTCGACCACCAGTGGGCTGTGCGCGGCCACGGCATGGTCGCAGAAGGAAATGTCGCGGCTGGTCTGCGCGGCATCCAGGCCGATGCGGGCCTTGAACCACTGCCGGTCGTGATCGATCAGGCTGATCAACACGCTCTCCACCTGGAACAGTTCGCGGGTCAGTCGCACCAGCGTATCGAGGTAGTGTTCGGCCGGGGTGTCCAGCAGTTCGAGTTCATCGAGTGCGCGTTGGCGATCCTGTTCGTCTGCGAGGCGAGGGGCTGAAAGCATCAAAAACTCCGTTTGACGTCCGAGGGTATCCAGGCATCGCGGCGGTGCAGGCGCCAGGCCATTGCTCCCAGGCTGATACCTCTGAACAGCATAAAACATAAAAACGCCAGCCACAGACCGTGATTGCCCAAGCCCTGGCTCAGCCAGCCAACGGGTACCGCCAGGGCAACCGCCAGCAGCATGGCATTGCGCATTTCCCGCGCCCGGGTGGCGCCGATGAACAAGCCATCAAGCAGGTAACCCCAGACCGCCAGGAGTGGCAGCAGCGCCAGGTAGGGCAGGTAGTGATAGGCCACCTCACGCACCTCGCTGATATCGCTCTGCAGGTTGACGAACTGGTGCCCGCCGACGAGAAACAGCAGGGCGAAAGCCAGGCTGGCCAACAGCGACCACCCGCCCGATACCAATAGCGAGCGGCGCAGCGCATCGCGGTCGCGTGCACCGATGGCGTGGCCGCACAATGCCTCCACCGCATGGGCCAGGCCATCCAGCGCATGAGCCGTCAGCAGCAGGCCGTTGAGCAACAGGGCATTGGCCGCCACCGTGGCATCGCCCAGGCGGGCGCCCTGCACGGTAATCAGGAAGAACACCAACTCCAGCGCCAGGGTGCGGATGAAAATGTCCCGGTTGACACCCAGCAGCGGTTGCCAGCTCACCCAGCGGCGCAGGGCTGGCCAGTCCGGTCGTCCGGGTGTGCGGCGCAGTGCACGGCGCGTCAGGGCCAGGCCGAGCAGGGCGCCGCTCCATTCGGCGATCACCGAGGCACGTGCCGCACCGAGCACGCCCCATTCCAGGCCGAGTACGAACCACAGGGCCAGGGCGGCATTGAGCAGGTTGGTGCACAGCAGAATGGCCAGCGGCGCGCGTGCGTTCTGGTTGCCGAGAAACCAGCCGACCAGTGCATAGCTGGCCAGGGCAGCCGGCAGGCCGAGCAGACGCACCTGGAAGAACTCGCGGGTCAGGGTGTCCAGCTCGGCTGACGGGTTCATCAGGCCCAGTGCCCAGCCGCTGAAAGGAATGGCCAGCAATCCCAGCAGAAGCGCGAAGCCCAGGGCTAGCAACAGGGCCTGCAGCAGAATCTGCCGCAATGCGCCGCCGTCGCCACGGCCACAGGCCTGTGCGGCAAAACCGGTGGTGCCCATGCGCAGGAAACCCATGGCCCAGACGAGCAGTGTGTACAGGCTGCTGCCGACGGCGACGGCACCCAACTGATGGGCATGGGGCAGATGGCCGACCACGGCGCTGTCGACCAGGGCGACCATGGGCACTGAGAGGTTGGAGAGAATCATTGGCGCGGCGAGCGCCCAGACCCGGTGATGAGTCGGGGTATGACGCCAGGCGTCTTTGAAGAGGTTCATCGGGTGCTCCGCAGTGAGGCGGCAGTATAAGCCGCTGGCTCCTGGCGGCGAACGGTGCAGGGCTGCGATCAGCGCGGAATAGGTTACAGACGCAAAGTATTCTCGTATGGGGTCCGCGCTTGCCCTGCAACTGGGGCTGCCATCCTTATAGAACACGACCACCGAAGAACTGAAACTGGCCTTCAAGGCTCATGCGCGTGAACTGCTACAACGATGCCAGTGGTTACATGGACAATGTGAAGAAGGAGGGTGCGCTCTTCTACGCCATCTTCGAGGCTGACCTGGCGCCTCGGACACTCGCCACGCTGGGCTTTACCTACCAGAAAGACCGCAATTCGGATTATGACTGGTCGGCCCTGCCTACCCGCGCCGATGGCTCGTTAGCGAGCCGTTCCAGCTGTTCGGCAGACGGCATGAGCTGGTGGTGGGTGCCACCATTCGTCAGGACGATTTCGATGGTGCACTATTCCAGGCTGATCAGAATGGGCGGGCGGAGTACTTGCCCCGTACGATTGCTACGAAGCCTCTGACAAGGTCAGGAACCGTGGTCTCGAACTGGAAGTGAACGGTGCCCTGGCGACGGATTGGAATCTGTCTGCCGGCTACACCTACACCCAGTCCAAATACATCGCAGGCAGCCAGAAGGGCGAGGACTACTCATCGCTGGCGCCACGCCATCTGTTCAAGATCGCAACTGACTATCGTTTCTCGGGCATATTGAACAAGGCGCGAGTGGGCGGCAGTTTCCATGCGTAGAGCAAGATCACCAACCACGATGAGGATTACAAGATCCAGCAGCGTGGCTACACGCTCACCAGCCTGCATGCGATCTACGAGATCAACGAGAACCTGGAGCTGCAGTACAACCTGGATAACGTCTTCGACAAGAAATACATCCAGACCATCGGCAACGACAACTATTGGAACTTCTACGGCGAGCCACGCAATTTCAACCTGGCATTACGGGCGAAGTTCTGACGGGCAGGATGGGCTCAGTGATCGCCGAGCTCATTTCGTGCTCCGCTGTTCATGGTCGCGGTCGGATGCGTTCAGCCGGCCAGCACCAGCCGATCACGACCTTCTTCCTTGGCGCGATACAGCGCATCGTCGACTCGTTTGAAAAAGGCTTCGGCGCTGCTGTCATGCTCGGGATCATAACTGCCCAGCCCCAGGCTGGCTGTCAGGGGGAGGTGGTGCTCCTCTATGGCGAGGCCTTTGCAGGCCAGGTTCTGGCGAAACTCTTCGGCCAGTTCTCTGGCCTGCTCCTGCGAGGTATCGAGCATCAGTACACCGAACTCCTCGCCGCCGAGGCGTAGCAGGGCATCGCTGTCTCGGCGGAACACCTGGCGCATGCGATCGGCAAAGGCATTCAGGCACCGGTCACCGATGGTGTGACCGTATTCGTCATTGATGCGCTTGAAGAAGTCGATGTCCAGTAGCACCAGCGACAGTTGGCCTTGTTGGCGCTGGGCATTGGCAACCAGCACGGGGAACAGGTTGTTGAATTCGAAACGGTTGCCAAGCTGGGTCAGGCTATCGGTGCGGCTGAGCAGGTCGAAGCGTTCACGCTGTTCAATCAGCTGTTGTTCCATTTTCAGGGTGGCGTGATATTCGCGATGGCTGCGATTCAGGGCCAGCAGCAGGTAGCTGAGGTAGACGGCCAGGGTAATCAATAGTGCATGGTGCTCGCCCCAGTTCACGCCCAGCGCTATCAGCCCCGGCAGATAGAGCAGGAAAATGGCGCTGATGCCGCGGCCTTTACGCATGGGGAAGTTGAAGGCCATGGCTGTGCTGAAGGCAACCGTGCTCAAGGTGGCGATCAGGCGTGATGGTTCGAATTGAGGGGCCGACCAGGCCCATGCGTGAAGTAGGCCCCACGTCAGGGAGGTGATAAGGATCAGGCTCCAGTGACGGTCGATCCAGCGTTGCTGGGCCGTGGGACTGTCCTGTTCAGGGAGCTTGTGCAGCCAGCGCAGGGTCAGCATCAGGGCAAAGAACGCAGCGAACAGCAGGCCGCTCGCCAGCAGGTCCCTCGGCGCGCTGCTGAACAGCCAGGTCAGCAGCCACGCCAACAGGTAATAGATACCTCCCAGACGGGTACGGACGCGGGTGTCCTGTGCTTCGCGCCAGATGGCGAAGGCCTGGGTCTGCCGGGGCAGAGCTGAATTTGGCATGTGCTGTGATCACAAATACGACGGCCTGAGCATAGCGCCGGGATATGGGCGATGGAAGCCAGTTGCCAGCACGTTGGTCGTAAAGTTTCGGACACTCAAAGGGGCTACAAAGGGAGGCACCTTTTGGTAGCGGGCCAAGCCTTCAGCCGCGCCTGATCAGCCATACACCGCCGATGATCAGCGCAACGCCGGCCAGTTTGCCAAGGCTGATCGGTGCTTCGCGAAAGCCCGCCCAGCCCTGATGGTCGAGCAGCAGAGCCATGACCATTTGCCCGGCCAGGATCAGCGACATGAACAGCATCGCGCCAATACGTGGACCGGTGAAGGCGGCGGTGGCGATGAAGAACGCGCCCATCAGCCCGCCACCCAGGTGCCACCAGCTCAGGCTCTTGAGTGCAGCAAGAGTTGGCAGGTCACGCTGAACGATGACGATCGCCAGCAAGGCCAGGGTGCCAACCACGAACGACACTAATGCGGCGCTCATTACGCTGGACAGGTTGTTCGCCAGTTGGCCGTTGATACCGGCCTGCAGGGGCATCAGAGCACCCGCCAGCAAGGGCAGGGCAAGCAACCACCAGGGATGCATGGCTATCTCCGTGGGGAAAGGGACGGGCCAGTATGGGGGAGATTATCCGGCGGGTCAGCTGTTTAGCGCTTTGGAAAACTGCACCAGAGCCACCCGCTCGCCATTGGGATGTTGGCGTTCGACGATGGCATTCACCGCATAACCCAGGCGGGTATAAAGCAGCAACCCGGCGCTGTTGCCGTTGAAACACGACGCCTGAAGATGGGTAGCGGCGAAGTCATGTCGGGCTTGTTGCTCCATGCTGCCGATCAGGTAGTGCGCCACGCCATGACGGCGAGCCCATGGCGCGACCATCAGGTTACCCAGTGCACAACTGGCACCTTGCTGCCATTGATAGAAATTGGCATAGCCAGCCAACTGGCCACCGAGCAGGGCTACCGTTGCATTGCGTCGGCCAAGGCGAGCCGTTTCGAGTTGGCCGACGGTGAGTGGCCAGGTGGCTCTGGGAAAGGCGAAGAACAGCTCGTCGGCGTTCTGCACGAAACCAACGACCTCATGGAGATCGTCGGCAGTCGCGGGGCGTTGGCTGAATGCCTCGCTCATTGCGGTGGATATTGGCTCAATACCTTGGCAACTGTTTCGCGAATGGCGGCTTCGCGTTCGGCCGGGCTTGGCGGCATGCTGCGCATGATCTGTTCGGAGCTGCCGCGCCAGACCAGCTTGCCATCCTTGCCGTCGAGCAGGTCGATCTGCAGGGTGGCGACCTTGTACTCGATGGTGCGGGTTTCGGTCTGCATCATCGGGCCGCCCCAATAGCCACCCCAGTATCCTCCCCAATAGCCGCCGCCGTAATTGGTGCTGACCTGTTCCTGGCGCTGGTCGACGATCAGATAGACCTGCACCTTGAGGTCGGCCGTCTTGCCAGCCTGGACCGGGCGCAGGCCACGCTGGTCGAGTTGTTGGCTGACTGCTTCACGAATGCGCTGCTCGGTGAGGTCGCTCTTGATGCGTGGATCATCCGGGCGATAGGACAGCGCTGGTGTTTGCCAGGTCCAGTCGCGGTAAGCGGCGAAGTCGCGGGTAATGTCGAAGTCGTGATCGATCTGGGTGCTCTGGCAGGCGGCCAGCAGCAACAGGGCAGGGATCAGCAGCAGACGCGAGAGCATGGTTAGAACCTCCGGGTTAGAGCGCTATCGAAACGTATTCCGAGCGCCTCGGCAAGCGACTTAGAACCTGTTTACGATCTTATGAATTAGAGCTAGGCAAGGCGAAAGTGGCCGAGGAAGTGGAGTTTACGAGCTGTAAATGAGCATCCGAGGCTAGTTTTAACGTCGTATGGCCGACAGTCAGGAGAGCGTAAACAGGTTCTTAGGCAATCCTGATGCTACGACGGAGGAAAGCCTTGCAGGGCTTTCTTCACTGCCTCGCGCAGCGCGTCAGCGCGCTCGGATTGGCTGCCCTTGCTGAGTGCCTCGGCTGAGCTGCTCCAGACGGGCTGGCCATTGCGGCCATCGAACAGGTCGATGCGCACCACGGCCACTTCCTGTTCGTAGGTGCGGGTCAGTGGTACACGGCCGTACATGCCGTAGCGGTCACCATAGGGGCCGCTGCCGTAGTAGCTGCCATAGTCATCACGAACCTGGTACTGACGGCGCTCCAGGCGCAGGTCACTGGTCACCTGCACGTCGGCAGTCGTGCTGGAGGCTGCGGGGCGCAGGCCGCGTTGATCGAGCGCGTTGCTTACCGCCTCGGCGAGCAGTGCGCTGTCTGCCCAGGCGCTGCCCGGCGGCAGTTGGCCGTTGCGCCAGCTCCAGTTGCGGTAGCGTGAATAATCACGGGGGGCGGCTGGGTAGGCGCTGAGATCGAGATGGTTTTCGATACCCGGCGGTGCCGGCGGCAAGGGAAGTGATTCTTCGACATAGGGATTGCTGCTGGCGCAGGCGCCGAGCAGCATGGTCAGGGACAGCGGCAGTAGGTAGCGCATGGGATGCCCCCTGTAGCGTCTTGAACGGGCCGGTAGGTTAGTCGTCGGTGGTCAGCGGTCGGCACATCCAGTGCTGGTAACGGCCGAGACCGGCAAACGTTGGGTGACGGCGGTGCGCCAACTCCATTTCCAGCAGGTCGGTGAGGTCGGCCTTGGCCTGGAACTCCACCGGCATGTAGTCATGAAATACGCGCACGCCACTCTTGGTTTCGACCGTCCAGTGGCCGTCGAGTTGCGTCGCCAGTTCACGCGGATCGAGCGGTTGTTGTGGGGTCAGGCTTTGGCCCTCTCCAGCGAAGCGAGCCTTGCGCAGCTTGCGGAAGTGGCCCTTGAGCAGGTTGCGGTAGATCAGCGCGTCCTTGTTGTAGAACGCCAGCGACAGCCAGCCACCGGGTACGGTCAATTGATGCAATACCGGCAGGATGGCATGCGGCTCGGCGAGCCATTCCAGGACGGCATGACACAACACCAGGTCATAGGGCTGGTCGAGTTGGCCGAGCAGTTCCTGCCACGGTGCCTGGATGAAGGTGGCCGTGATGCCGGCTTCGGCGAAGCGTTGGCGCGCGCCTTCAAGCATCGGGGCGGCGGGTTCGGCCAGGGTTACCTGATGATCGCGTTCGGCCAGCCACAGTGACATGTGCCCCAGGCCCGCGCCGATATCCAGTACCCGCAACGGGCGTTCAGGCAGGGTTTCCTTGAGGTCGGCCTGCAGGACAGCCAGGCGGATGGCACCCTTGGCGCCCCCGTAGATCTTTTCGGCAAAACGGGTGGCCAGCTCGTCGAAGTGGCGGTCGGTCATTGGAAGCTCATTAGGCGAAGCGCCGTTCGTTGTCGGCCAGTTTGGCGCGTACCGCCTGGTCCATGTCGATGCCCAGTTCGGCGCAGAACAGCAGCAAGTAGAGGACGATGTCACCGACCTCCTGGCCGGCGTGTTCCAACTGAGCTGCATCGAGATTGCGTGACTGCGGTTCATCGAGCCACTGGAAGATTTCCACCAGCTCGGCCATTTCCACGCTGGCGGCCATCGCCAGGTTCTTTGGCGAATGGAAGGGGCGCCAGTCGTTACGGTCGCGAATGGCATGCAGTCGCTGGGTAAATTCGGTGATGTTCATCGCAGGCTCCGGTCAGGCTAAAGCGGGCCTGGAGACGTTGGCAGGACGGGTACGCTCGACCGGCGAGCATACCCGGTCACGCAGCGGTTACGGGTAGCCGCTCTCGTTGGCGTTCGGCAGGACTTCGATTACGCGCCAGATGGACGAGTAGACGCTTTCCTGGGAGAAGGTTACACGACCCTGGCCTTTGTACAGATTGACCACGCGTGCAATGTCCTTGCCCTTGAAGTTGAAAGGCACCCAGGCCTTGCCGGTCTGGTGCGAGTAGGTCGCGGTTGGGGCGCCGAGAATGGCGTTGACTTCATCCATGGTCATGCCATTGACCACGCTGCCGAAGGAACCCTTGGCCTGCTGAGTGGCAGGTTTGGCGGCTTGCGCTACGGGTTTGGCACCTGACGAGGCTGCGCCGGAGCGGTAGCGATCGAGGTTGACCGAGCCGGCAGCGAAGCTGGGGTTGCTGGCGCTCAGGCTGCCGGCGGCCTTGCCGCAATGGCGCGACAGTTTGCGGTTGCCGGATTCAGCTACCGTGGTCAGCAGATTCTTGTAGCGGCCATTGCCGGAGTTGCCGATGGCCTTGCAGACCCAGGCGTAGGCATCGGCTTCGCTGTTGCTGGTGGCAGTGGTGTAGCGCTGGGCCAGGATTTCGGCAGCTACATCGAGTACTTCCTGATCGCGGTAACCGGTGTGATAGATGCTCTGCGCCGCTTGGCTGACCGATACCGGGCCACCTTGCAGCAACTGGTCGATATAGCGCTGACCGACCGGGTCAACGGCATGAGCCTGACTGGTGAAGCCGACGAGGGCCGCGGTGAACGCGAGGGCGATTCCCTGTTTCATGGGTGCAATCCTGTATGTGCGGTAGGCGTTTGGCCAACCCCGGCGCCGGTGAGCGGAGTTTGGTGGGCGCCACAGTAGCGTTCCGCACGATAAACGCCAAGAGGGGCTAATGAGCCCTGGTTCGCACCGCTGCCTCGGCAGCCAGCAGCGCGGCCTTGCGGGTGATGCCCCAGCGGTAGCCACTCAGGTTGCCGTTGGCCCCGACCACGCGGTGGCAGGGGATTAACAGCCCCAGCGGATTGCTGGCGCAGGCCCGCGCCACGGCACGGGCGTGGCTGTCGATCTGCACGGCCAGTTCGCCATAACGCCGAGTCTGGCCGAGCGGTATTTCCCGCAAGGCTTGCCAGACCCGTTGCTGAAAGGCGCTGCCGCGCAGATCCAGCGGCAGGTGTGCCGCTCGATCAGGTTCAGCTACCTGGGCGAGCACTTGCTGCAGCCAGGGTTGCAGGCTTTGCTGGTCACGCTGGAGTGTCGCGGCGGAGAAACGCTGGTGCAGCTCCTGCTCCAGACTTTGTTCATCGTCACCGAACAGCAGGGCACAGGCGCCCTTGTCACTGGCGGCGAGCAGCAACTGGCCCAACTCGCAGGGGGCGATGGCATAGCGCAGTTGTTCGCCCGCACCTTGCCGGCGTCGTTGCGCAGGGCTGAGTGCAGTCGGTTGCTCATAGAGCGCTCGGGTACCGGAGAACCCGGCCTCGAGTGCCGCCTCCAGCACCGAATCGGCTTGCGGCAAACGCGCATCGAGGCGTTGGCGGCGCTGGGCGTTGGCCCAGGCCTTGGGTGTCAGCCCGGTGCGTGCTTTGAACGCACGGGCCAGGTGCGAAGCAGACAAGCCGATGCGTGTGGCCAGTTGCTCGAGCGTCAGCGCGCCATCGTGCTCCTGCAATAGGCGACAGGTCGCGATAACCAGGGCGTCTACCTGCTCGGCCGGGCTGGTGCCTTGTGGTGAACAGCGTTTGCACGGACGAAAGCCGGCGGCTTCGGCGCTGGAGGCGTTGGCGTAGAAGTCGACGTTTTCGCGCTTCGGGCGGCGCGCCGGGCAACTGGGTCGGCAATAGATGGAGGTGCTGCGCACGGCGAAGACGAACTGCCCATCCTGTGCAGCATCGCGGTCGCAGACGGCTTGCCAGCAGTGGTTGATGTCGAGCATGGCGCTTTCCTCGGAACGGCTATGGGGCAATTCTCCATCGCGCCCGTCAGCCTGCCAATGCACATCTGACTTTCAAACCGGGTTCTCAACGCCACTCGAGGGTAAGTAACGCCTGCCAGGCAAAACGCTCGAAATGGCTGGCGATGAGGTGCTGCAGTTTTTCCAGGTCGCTGGTGGTGTGGCTGCGTACCTGCAGTGTCAGCCCATCTGCACTGGCACGCAGCAGGCAGGTGCCGAAGGCGAAGTCGATTCGCCCGTGCTTCTCGTCGAACGTGACCGGAAGTTTGTGGGCAAAGTGCTGGCACAGGCGAGCGATGTAACGGCCCGGCGTGAGCGTGGCAATGAAGGTGGATGAACTCTGGGACATGCGGTGCTCCAGGGCAGAGCCCAGCCCCATGGGGCCGGGCCGGGGACCTGTCAGTAGGCAACGGTGAAGCGCTGGCGGATGTGCTGTGGCTGCTCGGCTTCATCCAGCAGGGCCACGGCCAGGTCGGCGACGGAAATGCGCGCCGGCTGCTCGCCACTCATCAGCAACTGATCACCCCCGAGGCGGAACTGGCCAGTGCGTGTTCCCGGTTCGAGGAGGGCGGGAGGGGACAGGAAGGTCCATTCCAGGTCTTTCTCGCTCTGCAGATCATTCAGCGCCTGGCGCGCACCCTCGGCGCCTTCCTTGTAGGCCGCCGGGAAGTCAGGCGTGTCGATCAGCTGCAGGCCCGGTGCGACGAACAGACTGCCGGCGCCGCCGACCACCAGGACGCGCTTGATGCCGGCCTGTTTGGCCGCGGCGAGGATGCTGCGGCTGCCGGCGATGAACTGGGCACGGATGTCCGTTTCTCCCCAGCCCGGGTTATAGGCACTGAGCAGGACATCGTGACCGGCCAGGGCTTTGGCCAGTGCGTCGGTGTCGCGTACGTCTACCTTCACGGCTTTCAGGGCTGCGTGCTGGGGTATTTTCTCCGGATGGCGCACCAGTGCGGTGACCTGGTGGCCACGGTTCAGGGCTTCTTGCAGCAACGGGGTACCGACAAAACCAGTGGCACCGATCAAGGCAATTTTCATGGCGGTATTTCCTGGGTGGGATGAGGTGGATGAATCATCCCAGCTGGATAAAGGCCAGAAAAAGAGCCTAAATGAGCATGAACAATTAAGCAGGGCTTCATAATGGAACAGCTTAAGCGTATGGCGCTGTTCGCCACCGTGGTCGACAAGGGGTCGATGGTGGCGGCTGCTGACGAGCTGGGCATGACACCCTCTGCCGTCAGTCAGCAGATCCGCAAGCTGGAGGAAGCGACCCAGGTCAACCTGCTGCACCGCACCACGCGCAAGCTGACCCTGACCGAAGCGGGTGCCAGCTTCTACCAGAGCTGTGCGCAGATACTCGCCCTGGCCGAACAGGCCGAGCAGCGCCTGGCCGAACTGCGGGATGCGCCGGTGGGTGAGTTGCGCATTGCTGCCCCTGTCGGATTTTCCGGGCGAATGGTCACCGAGGCGCTGGTGCCGCTGTTGCGCGCGCATCCGGGGTTGAGCCTGCGTCTGTTCTTCCATGATGAACAGATCGACCTGGTCGAGCGGCGTATCGACCTGGCCATCCGCGCTGGTGTACTGGAGGACTCCAGCCTGGTGGCGCGACACCTGGGCGACTGGCGCATGCTGCTCTGCGTGGCACCGTCCTATCTGGCACGTTGCGGCCCTGTGCAAGGGCCAGAGCATCTGTCAGCGCTGGATTGGCTGACCCTGAACCACGAGCGTGCCCAGCAGCTCGTTCTCCAGGGACCGGACGGTAGCGTGCAGCGGCTGCGCGTGGAGAGCCGGGTCGCTTGCAACAATATCCTGTCCGTACGCCAGTTCACCTTGGCAGGCATGGGCGTCTCGGTTCAGCCGGAGCCGGAGGTGCGTGAAGAGCTGGCGCGTGGCGAATTGCTCGTGCTGCTCCCGGACTGGCAGGCCGAACCGCTGGGCATCCATATCGTCACGCCCCGGCGAGATGCCCAGCCGGCCAAGGTCCGTTATGCGATCGAAGCCCTGCGGCGAAGCCTGCTGACCCGCTAATCTGGGCGAGACGGTCGGATTGCCGTATAACGACACCATTCCATGCCCCCATCGATAGGACCCTCAGTCAGCGCAATGAAGACCCCGAAACGCCTGGAACCCGTGCTTGAAGATGGATTGATCGACGAGGTTGTCCGCCCGCTGATGAGCGGTAAGGAAGCCTCGGTTTATGTGGTGCGCTGCGGCAATGAACTGCGCTGCGCCAAGGTCTACAAGGAGGCGAACAAACGCGGCTTTCGCCAGGCCGCCGAGTATCAGGAAGGCCGCAAGACGCGCAACAGCCGCGATGCGCGGGCCATGGCCAAAGGCAGTAAACACGGGCGCAAGGAGCAGGAGGAGGCCTGGCAGAACGCTGAAGTGACGGCGTTGTTCCGCCTCGCCAATGCCGGTGTGCGAGTTCCCAAGCCCTATGACTACATGGATGGCGTGTTGCTCATGGAACTGGTCGGTGATGGTCGGGGGGATGTCGCGCCCCGTCTCAACGATGTCGACCTGTTACCCGAAGATGCCCGCGAATTCCATGCATTCATGATCGGTGAGATCGTCAAGATGCTCTGTGCCGGGCTGGTACATGGTGACTTGTCCGAGTTCAACGTGCTGCTGGGGCCGGAGGGGCCGGTGATCATCGACCTGCCGCAGGCGGTGGATGCGGCCGCCAACAACCATGCCTTCAGCATGCTTGATCGCGATGTGCGCAATATGGCCGAGTACTTCGGCCAGTTCGCGCCTGAGCTGCGCTATACCAAGTACGCCAAGGAAATGTGGGCGTTGTACGAAGAGGGCAAGCTGACACCGGAAAGCCCGCTCACTGGCGAGTTCGATGAGCCGGAGGAGAGCGCGGATGTCGATGCGGTCATGCGCGAGATCAAGGCCGCGCTAGCTGAGCAGGCCCGCCTGGAAGCTTTGCGTAACGCCGAGGATGCGCCCCGCGACGAGCCGCCACCGCCGCCTTGGGCCACGTGAGGATCGTCTGATGAAAACGCCCGCGCCTGCGGGCGTTTTCGTATGGCTTACCAGCGGTAAGCGACGCCAGCGGTGAGTGTGCGCTCTGCACCATAGAAAGCCGCGTAGGTGTAGCTCACGTAGTCTTCATCGGTCAGGTTGGTGGCATTCAGGGTCAGGTCCCAGGGGCCTATCTCGTAGCCGAGCATTGCGTCGAATAGCGTGTAGGACGGGGAGACGACTGCGCTGTCGAACAGGCCGCTTACCTTGTCGACGTAACGCGCACCTGCGCCAACGCGCAACTGACCGGGGCCGACTTCGCCGAAACGGTGGTTGCCCCACACGGAGAACATGTTGCGCGGCATGCCGGCATTCTTCTGGCCGAGGTTGGCGCTGTTGCTCTTGGTTACTTCAGCATCGGTGTATGCGTAGGAGGCGGTGATGCTGCTGTGGTCGCCGAGGTCGGTCTTGGCTTCCAGCTCCAGGCCGCGGGACCGCACCTCACCGGTTTGTACCTGTCGAGTGGCGTCGACCGGGTTGGGAGTCAGCACGTTCTTTTGCGTCAGTTGATAAACCGCCGCGGACAGCAGGGTGTTGCTGCCTGCCGGCTGATAGCGGATACCCAGTTCGTATTGCTCGCCTTCGGTAGGCTTGAAGGCGCTGCCATTATCGTTGCCACTTTGGGGCTCGAAGGATTCGCTGTAGCTGATGAAGGGAGCCAAGCCATTATCGGCCAGGTAGACCAGCCCGGCGCGACCTGTGAAGACACTGTCCTGGCTGGTGTATTTTTCCGCCACGAACAAGCCTTCATCGACGGAGCGCGCCCGGTCCTCACGCCCACCGAGCAATAGCACCCATTTGCCGTCGAACTTGATCTGGTCCTGCAGGTAGAGGCCGGTCTGTTCTACGCGGGTCCTGGAGCTGTAGAGGTTCGGCGTCGCGGTGCTGGACACGCTGCCAGTGCTGGGGCCGTACAGGTTCAGGGGGCTGGCGGTACGGAGATAGCGTTCACTGCGATGGTATTTATTTGAGTAGTCGAGGCCGCCAAGGAGCACATGCTCGAAGCGTCCGCTGTGCTGGCGCCATTCCAGTTGAGTGTCGGCCAGGATGTTGTGCGAATTGTCCTGGCGGTCCTGGGCCGTCCGGCTGATCGTGCCGGTGGCGGCATCGTAGGCCTCGAGCGAGACCGCCGGCATGTCGTTTTCCGATTCGAAGTAGCGCAGGTTCTGCCGCACCTTCAGGGTATCGCTGAAGGCGTGTTCGAACAGGTAGCCGATGTTCCAGAAGGTCACGTCGGCTTTGTCGTAGCCAGGCACGCCGGTGAACAGGTGGCGTGAGATATGGCCGAACGGCGTGCCGTTGATGGTGCCTTCGGCGGGCAGGCCGTAGACATAGGTGGTACGACTTTTCTGGTAGGTGGCCTGCAGCGTCACCGACGTGGCGTCGTCCGGGCGCCAGGTCAGGGCGGGCGCGATGTAGGTACGATCATCCGGGACATGGTCGACCATGGTGTCGCTGTCACGCTGGAGCGCGGTGAGGCGATACGACAGGCTGCCATCCTCGGTCAGCGAGCCGCCATGGTCGGTGGCCAGTTGCCGGCGGTTGTTACTGCCGACTTCGGCCTTGATCTCATGCCGTTCTTCCGTGGTCGGCAGCTTGCTCACGACGTTGATGATGCCGCCAGGCGCGGCTTGGCCGAACAACACGGAAGCGGCCCCGCGCAGTACCTCCACGCGCTCCATGCCATAGGGCTCCTGGGTGCCGTCGTAGATGTTGCTCATGTAACGCATGCCGTCACGGTAGGTGCTGTTGGCGATCTGGAAACCGCGCAGAACGAAGGTGTCGGTGGTGCGGTCGTCGGCCTCTGTTGCGATGACCCCGGCGGTGTAGCCCAGGACATCACGCAGGCTTTGAGCGTGGGTGTCGGTGATCTGGTCACGGGTTACCACCGAGATCGATTGCGGGGTTTCGATGATCGGCGTATCGGTCTTGGTCGCGGTGCTGCCGGCCTTGGCCACATAGCCATCCACCGGGCCCCAGGCAGACTGCAGGCGATTGGCATCGATATTGACATCGGACAGGTTGAGCACGCCGTCCGACGGAACGGGCAGCAGGGTCACAGCGCGCGGCGAAGTGCGGCTGTAGGTCAGACCGCTGCTGGCGAGTAACCGTTGCAGGGCCTGTTCGGCCGTAAGTTGGCCATGCACGGCGGGAGCCGAGCCGGTCAGCGGTTCATCGCTGGTGCGTAGTACGGCGATGCCGGTGATGGCGGTGAATTCGCCCAGGGCATCGAGCAGGGGTTGGGCAGCGATGGCAAAGGTAAAGCGCTGATCGCTGTCATGCTGCTGGCCAGTGGTGGTCTCTGCAACCGGCGTCTGGGCGTAGCCAGGTGCCGCAATTACAGCCAGCAGAGCGCTGGCCAATAGTGATCGGGACAGCGGTCTGCCCAGGGCGCGGTGGTTGTACATGATGGTCTCCCCCAAGAGGTCAGTCTGGCAAATGCGAACTATTCGCTGCCAACACAACGGGCGAGCCTGGAGATTCCCTCATACTTTTTTTTAGAAAAGACCGAGGCGCTGGCCCCTCAACGGTGAATCAGCACGGCCAGTCCGGGTATACGGGTGGTTTTCAGTTGCATGCTGCTCGTCAGGGCCTCCAGCAACGTCTGTGGATCGTCGTTGCGGAACGTGCCGGACAGGCGCTGCTGGCGCAGGTCCTCATCGAGGATCACCACCGGGGGGAAACCCATGCGCTGCAGGCTACTGACCACCTCGCCGACCGTGGCGCGGTCGAACAACAGCAAACCGTTCTGCCAGGCGAGGGTGCGCGCACTGTCCACGGCAAGCGGGCCCTGGAGGTGACCATCGTGTCGGCGCGCCTGCTGATCGGGTGCCAGGGTCAGGGTTTGCCCCGAGCCATCGTCGCGTACCTCGACCCGTCCACGCGATACCGTGACCTGTTCTTCCCGACCGCTGCGATCCACGGCAAACGCAGTACCCAGTACCCGTGTGCGCATGTGTTGGCCATGCACCACAAATGGCCGTTGCGCATCGTGGCTGACATCGAACCAGGCACGCCCCCGGCGCAGGTGGACCTCGCGCTGGTCCGCGCGAAAGTCGATATCCAGTGCGCTGTCGGCATCGAGCAGCACATGGCTGCCATCGGCCAGGGTCAGCGTTTGCTGCTTGCCCGGCGCACTGGCGTAGTCAGCCCCGGCGCGTTGCAGCAGGCCGGGATCGCGCCACACACCAATCCCTAGGGCCAGTAGCAGGCTGCAGGCCAGTGCCAGCGCCGGGCGGCGTAGCCCATGCATTCGGGCAGCATGGCGTGAGGGCCGGTGCCAACCGCTAAGGGCCAGTTGTTGCGCCGGCGCATGCAGCTTTTTCCAGAGCAATTCGACCTCATGGAAGGCTTCGCTATTGAGCGGCTCGCTGTCCAGCCAGCGGCGAAAGGCAATGCGTTCGCTCGGTGGTAATTGCGGGTTCTGCAGGCGCACGTACCACTCGGTGGCCGTCTGTTGGCGGGCTTGCTGCTCGGGAGAATTCTTCACGATGGCTGGGTTCCGCAGGCCGGTACCGTTACAACGGATGAGGTGAGGTCATTCCTCATTGTGACATTCTCGCTGGGCGACATCTCGTGGGGCGGTATCTCATTGGGCTGCACCCCGCTGGCAGTGTTGCAAGGCCCGAATCATGTCCTTCTCCACGGTACTGATGGAAACCCTGAGCTGTTCGGCGATGGTGGCATAGGGTAAGCCATCGACACGGCTGAGCAGGAACACCTGCTGGGTCCGCCGAGGCAGTTTGCGCAGGCGCTGCATCAGTGTCTCAAGCTCCTGGCGAGCAATCGCCTGTTCTTCCAGATCGGGGCTGGACGGCTCGTCGAGCGCCTGTTGCTGGTGGGTGTGGCGGCTACGTACCTGGCGTGCCCGCAGGTGATCGATGGCCAGGTTTTGCGCGGTGCGAAATAGCAGGCTGCGGTCGCCTTCGCCCAGCGGGTGGTGCCAGAGGCGTAGAAAGGTGTCCTGGGCCAGGTCTTCTGCCGTATTCCGATCGCCCACGATGCGCCGGATCAGTTGCAGCAGACGCGTTTGCTCGCGCAGGTAAAGAGACAGGAAGGGGGACGGCTTGCTCATGGTGGGCGTTGGAAGCCGGATGGGAATAAGAGGATGATGAGATTAATTCAGGTGAGACGCATTCTCAATTATTTTGTGCAATGTCAGCGTGCGCCTGCGCCGAATGATTGCGGATGGAGAGGCATTTCTCCTGATGGTCATCGGCTTGGAAGACGTGTGATGACACGGTCGTTTTCAGCGCTGTTGAAAAAGCCTGTGGCCTAGCAACCATGCGGCTTTGGCGGAATGCGAATCGCTCCGCCAGGTGCGGCATATTCGAGCTTGACCGTTGCCCTTTCACGGTCGAAGCTTTGCACCTGATCCGCTTTATTCCGAGGAATCCGCACATGCAAGGCGTACCTGAAGTCATCGAATACCTGAAAGATCTGCTGCGCGGGGAGCTGGCTGCCCGTGATCAGTATTTCCTGCATTCGCGCATGTATCAGGATTGGGGCTTCGAGAAGCTCTACGAGCGCCTCAACCACGAGATGGAGGAGGAGACCCAGCATGCCGATGCCCTGTTGCAGCGCATCCTGTTCCTGGAAAGCACGCCGGACATGACGCCCAAGGCGATCACCCCCGGTGCCACGGTGCCGGACATGCTGCGTGCCGACCTCAAGCTGGAGTACGAAGTACGGGCGGCACTGAGCAAGGGCATCACCCTGTGCGAGCTGCACAAGGACTACCAGAGCCGTGACATCCTCGCGCTGCAGCTCAAGGACACCGAAGAAGACCATGCCTACTGGCTGGAACAGCAGCTCGGTCTGATCGACCGCATCGGTCTGGAAAACTACCTGCAGTCGCAAGGCTGAACCCAGCCTCGTTTCCGTGAGATGCGCCACGCGCATCCGTGCGAGCCTCAGGTGTGCAGGCCGTGTACCTGAGGCTCAGCCTTTCTGCGATGCACTGCTGCAACAGGCCGAGGCCAGGTCCTTGAGGATCGGGCAGTCAGGGCGGTGATCGCCCTGGCAGTGATCGACCAGCTCAGCCAAGGTGTCGCGCAGGCTGCTCAGCTCGGCGATCTTGCGGTCGAGTTCGCCGATATGAGCCAAGGCAAGGGCCTTGACGTCGGCGCTGGCCCGTTGGCGGTCCTGCCACAGGGCCAGCAGCTTGCCGACCTCCTCCAAAGAGAAACCCAGGTCGCGTGAGCGCTTGATGAATGCCAGGCCGTGCAAGTCGTTGTCCGAATAGCGGCGGTAGCCACTCTCCGAACGTCCGGCTGCTTTTAGCAGGCCAATGGATTCGTAATAGCGGATCATCTTCGCGGTAAGGCCGCTCTTGCGTGCGGCTTGGCCGATGTTCATGCAACCACCTCTCGTGCACTGGCTTCAGGCATCGTCGTTCTTCTCCGGCTTCCAGGTGTTGAGCAGCAAAGCATTGCTGACCACGCTGACGCTGGACAAGGCCATTGCCGCCCCGGCGACCATCGGATTGAGCAGGCCGAAGGCGGCCAGCGGAATGCCGATCAGGTTGTAGATGAAAGCCCAGAACAGGTTCTGCTGGATCTTGCTCCAGGTGCGCCGGCTGATCTCCAGGGCCGCGGGGACCAGGCGTGGATCGCCCCGCATCAGAGTGATGCCGGCGGCCTGCATGGCCACATCGGTGCCGCCACCCATGGCAATGCCGACATCCGCCGCTGCCAGGGCCGGCGCATCGTTGATGCCGTCACCCACCATCGCCACGAACGTGCCGTCGGTATGCAGGGCCGCGACGTGAGCGGCCTTGTCGGCTGGCAACACCTGGGCATGCACCTCGTCGATGCCCAGGGTCCGACCTACGGCATTGGCGCTACCGGCGTTGTCGCCGCTGATCAGGTGGCTTTGAATGCCACGTTCGCGCAGGGCCTGGATCGCCTCGACCGCACCGACCTTGAGGCTGTCACCGAAGGCGAACAGGCCAAGCACCCGCGCTTGCGGTGCCAACTCCAGCAGCCATGACACGGTGCGTCCTTCGTTCTCCCAGGCTTGCGCCTGGGTTGCCAGTTCGCCGGCCGGCAGGGCCAGCTCATCGCGCAACCGAGCGTTGCCCAGTGCCAGGGTGCGGCCTTCGACCTGACCCTGGATGCCGCGACCGCTGAGGACCTGGCTGCTCTCCAGCGTGGCGGTGGTGATCTGCCCATCGGCGCAGGCCTGCAACACGGCGCGTGCCAGCGGGTGTTCGCTGCCGCGCTGCAGTGCGCCCGCCAGGCGCAGCAGATCGCTATCGGTGCCAACGGCGGCCTGTTGATGAACGATGCGTGGCTCGCCAGAGGTCAGGGTGCCGGTCTTGTCGAAGGCCACCACGCTGACCTTATGCGCCAGCTCCAGGGCGGTGGCGTCCTTGATCAGGATGCCGTGCCGTGCGGCGACTCCGGTACCGGCCATGATGGCCGCTGGTGTGGCCAGGCCGAGCGCACAGGGACAGGCGATTACCAGTACGGCGACGGCGTTGATCAAGGCGGTTTCCACGCCGACTCCGGCAATCAGCCAGCCACACAGGGTAACCAGGGCAATCAGCAGGACCACCGGGACGAACACGGCGCTGACCCGGTCGACCAGCTTCTGGATCGGAGCCTTGCCGGCCTGGGCGTCTTCGACCAGGCGGATGATCCGCGCCAGCACGGTTTCTCCCCCCAATGCGGTGGCACGCACGAGCAGGCGGCCTTCGCCATTGATGGCGCCGCCGGTGATGCGGTCACCCGGTTGCTTGACCACGGGCAGGCTTTCGCCGCTGATCAGGGCTTCGTCGGCATGGCTGTTGCCTTCGACCACTTCGCCGTCCACCGGAAAGCGCTCGCCGGGCTTCACTGCAACGAGGTCACCGAGGCGCAGCGCGGTGATCGCGACATCTTCCTCATGGCCATAGATCACCCGGGTTGCGCGTTCGGGGCGCAAGGCTTCGAGTGCGCGAATGGCGGCGCTGGTCTGCCGTTTGGCGCGGCTTTCTAGGTATTTGCCGAGCAGCACCAGGGCGATGACCACGGCGGAGGCTTCGAAATACAGGTGCGGCATTTCGTGGTGGCCGGCGGTGGCCCACAGGTACAGGCTCAGACCATAGCCGGCGCTGGTGCCGAGGGCGACCAGCAGGTCCATGTTGGCACTCCCGGCACGCACGGCTTTCCAGGCGGCGATGTAGAAGCGCGCACCGAGGATGAACTGCACAGGGGTGGCCAGGGCGAATTGGACCCAGGCTGGCAACATCCAGTGCAGGCCGAACCATTCACCGAACATCGGCAGTACCAGCGGGGCCGCCAGCAGCAGGGCGAACAACACGGCCCAGCGCTCGCGACGCAGGCCCGCTTCACGGTCCACGGGTTTGTCCGGGGTCAGTTGGCTGGCGCGGTAGCCGGCGGCGTCCACGGCAGCGATCAGGTCGGCCACGGGCAACCCATCGACCACGTCGAGCTGCGCCCGTTCGGTGGCGAGGTTGACGCTGACCTGATGTACGCCCGGCACCTTGCCCAGCGCCCGCTCGATACGCCCGGCGCAGCTGGCGCAGGTCATGCCGCCAATAGCCAGTTCGATGCGTTGCAGAGGCACGTGATAGCCCGCCTGGTTCACCGCGGCGAGGAGGCTGTCGAGGCTGTCTGCCGGGGCCTGGACTCGCGCCTGTTCGGTGGTCAGGTTGACACTGCTCTGTTGCACGCCAGGTACCTGGCTGAGGGCGCGTTCGATGCGAGACGCGCAACTGGCGCAGGTCATGCCTCGAATCGGTAGATCGAAGGTTTGCAGGGCGGACATAGACGGTTCCCTCACTGGATTCGTCTACAGGATCAACCTTGCCCCTGGGGTAAGGTCAAGCGGTGGGTTGTCGCAGTCTCAATAGTTGAGTGGCGCGGGGATCAACTGCAGGCCGCTGTCGCCCATGGCAATCCGGTATTTGTTCACCTGGCCGGCACTCAGGCGCACGTTCTGGCTATTGAGTTGTTCGAAGCGTGGCTGGCAGTGTCCGCCGCCCAGCAAGCCGAGCCGAACGCGGACTTCGCCCGGCGGCAGGTTGAGGGTGACGGACTGCCCCTGATACAGACGGGCGGCAAGGTTGCCTTGCAGGTACAGGCCGATATCGCAGGGCGTAGAGACTTCGAGGCGCTCGCGCGAAACGATCAGGATGCCGTAGTCGATGGGTGTCGACAGGGTCATCGGCGACAGTGAAAGCGCAGGCGTTGAGGTCGCCGTGGCAGGTGTTTCCGCAGCCAGCAACGGCAGGCAGAGCAGGGCAAGCAGGCCGGGGATGCATGAGCGCATGATGGTTTCCTCGCCAAGGGCTACAGGCAGCGTGGCTGAAGGATGGCAAGAGAACAAGTCGCAAGGGCTTGACCTTGCCGCCATGGCAAGCTTGAAACTGCAGGCTCACCAACACGAGGACAGCATCATGCAGGTATTCAAGGTCAGCGGTATGAGTTGTGGTCACTGCATCCGCGCCATCACCCAGGCCGTGCAGGCGAACGATCCGGCTGCCGAGGTGCAGGTCGATCTCGGTGCCAAGGAAGTACGGGTGGCCAGCAAGCAGAGCGAGGAGCAGGTGCTGCAGGCGATTCGTGGCAGTGGCTACGGCGCCGAGATTGGCTAGCGGATTGTCGAACGCGGCTAAGGCTGCCAATCCCGCAGCAGGCCGCGCAGTTGTGCGTCGATCAGACAGGCAGTGTCCTGCAATGGGTCGAACAGGCTCTGGTCGCGCGTCCAGTCGGTAAACAGGCCGATGATCTGCGCATGCATTGCCCGCGCCGCCAGGCGCGGGGTTACTCCTTCATACAGACGAACGCGACACTCTTCGCGGCTGAACAGTTCTTCCATCAGGTTGATGAACTGATTGATGAAGTCGTTGTGGCGCAGTTCGGCTTCACGTAGCTCTTCGGTGAACTCGCAGCGGTGCAGGAGGATGGTCAGGATGCGTTGGCGTTGCTGATCGCGCACGAGGTTTTCCGTTACCTCGATGCACAGGTTGCGCAGTGACAGCAGCGGGTCGCTGCCGCCGCACCCGCACAAACGTTCCGCCAACTGCTCCGGCGGCAGACGCACCTGGTCGAGCAGGGCGTGGAACAGATGCGCCTTGTTCTGGAAGTGCCAGTACACCGCACCCCGCGTTACGCCAGCCGCCCGCGCGATTTGCTCCAGGGTACTGCTGGCCACGCCTTTATCCAGGAATAGCTGCTCGGCGGCCAGGAGAATGGCGCTGCGGGTTTGTTCGGCTTGTTCTTTGGTTCTGCGCATGGCGGACGGGACGATTACGTCTAGGCTCTCTTGGGGAGGCTGAGTGTAATGTTTTTACTCTTGGTATGTGCTTTTACATGCGTGAATGTATGTAACACCGGCTTCCTGTCCTGATGCCCGACTGCTCTGTACCGGAGATGCCCATGCCGCTTCGCTCTCTCTCGCCTGTGTTCGGTGTTGCCCTGTTGGCCCTGTCTGTCTGTGGTGGAATCGTCGCTGCCGAACAGGGTGGCGCCGCCATGCCGCCGCCCGAGGTGGTGGTGGAAGTCGCCAAGGTCGAGTCATTGCCGATCGTTCTGGAGTATGCGGCGCGCACGGCGGGTTTTCGTGAAGTGGAAGTGCGTGCCCAGGTCAGTGGCATCCTGCAGGAGCGCACCTACCTGGAAGGCAGCTCGGTGAAGCAGGGGCAGGTGCTGTTCCGTATCGATGCTCGCCCTTACCAGGCTGCACTGGCCCGAGCCAAGGGCGCGCTGGCGCAGGAGCAGGCGCGCTATCGACAGACCGAGCGCGATCTGCGGCGCATCCGCGAGTTGCAGAAAAAAGGCTTCGCCAGCGAGAGCGAGCTGGACAACGCGATCTCCAACTTCGAGCAGAGCAAAGCCAATATCGAGGCGGCTCAGGCCGAGGTGCAGTCCAAGCAGATCGACCTCGACTACACCACCGTGAAGGCACCGATTTCCGGTATCACCCGCAAGGAAACCGTATCCGAAGGCAGCCTGGTGGTGGCGGGTGACCCGAACGCCAGCCTGCTGACCAACATCACGCAACTCGATCCGATTTACGTCAACTTCGCTGCGCCTGACCGTGACGTCGAACGGGTGCGCAGCGGCCTCAAGGACGGCACGCTGATTGCGCCGACCAGTGGCCACATGAGCATCGACATCCTCTTCGGCGACGGCAGCAGCTACCCGCTCGAGGGCACGGTCGACTTTACCGACAGTCTGGTCGACCGCGGCACCGGCACGGTCAGCGCGCGCGCCGTCGTGCCCAACCCGGACCAGAAACTGCTACCCGGCCAGTTCATCCGGGTACGGGTCAAGGGCATCACCAAACCCAATGCAGTGACGGTGCCCGAGCGAGCCATTTCTCAAGGACCCAAGGGCACGTTCGTCTACATCGTCGATGACGAGAGCATGGCGCGGATACGCCCGGTTACCACTGCGCATACGGCGCAAGGGCGCTGGGTGGTCGAGTCCGGTATCTCCGCGGGTGATCGGGTGATCGTCGAGGGCTTGCCCAAAGTGCGTCCGAATGCCGCTGTAAAGGTGAGTGACAAGCCGGCGCCCGCCGCGCAGCCACAATAAGGAGCGCGGCCTGTGATCTCGAAATTCTTCATCGACCGGCCGGTGTTCGCCGCCGTTATCTCGATTGTCATCGTGCTCGCCGGCCTTGCTGCCATGCGTGCATTGTCGATTGCCCAGTACCCGCAGATTCTGCCGCCGCAGGTGTCGGTGTCGGCCAGCTATCCCGGTGCCAGCGCCCAGGTCATTGCCGAGACCGTGGCCGCGCCGCTGGAGCAGCAGATCAACGGCGTCGAGGGCATGATCTACCAGCTGTCTAACTCGGCGGCCAGTGGGGCGATGAGCCTGTCGGTGTACTTCGAGGTGGGGCGCGACCCGGACCAGGCCACCATCGACGTCAACAACCGGGTGCAGGCAGCACTGGCCAAGCTGCCCGAGGAAGTGCGCCGCCAAGGCGTCAAGGTGGAGAAGAAATCATCCGACATTCTCCAGGTGGTCACCCTGTATTCGCCGGATAACAGCCAGGACCCGGTGTTCATCTCCAACTACGCGCTGATCAACGTGATCGATGAGCTCAAGCGCCTGCCCGGCGTCGGGGCGGTCAACCAGTTCGGTTCCAAGGACTATTCCATGCGCATCTGGCTGCGCCCGGACAAACTGGCGCAGTACGACCTGACCCCCACCGATGTGGTCAATGCCATTCGCGAACAGAACTCGCAGTTCGCCGCGGGCAGCTTCGGCCAGCAGCCTTTGCAGGTTGAACAGGACTTTACCTACACCGTTACGACCCAAGGGCGCTTCAAGGACCCCAAGGAATTCGAGAGCGTCATCCTGCGTAGCGATGAAACCGGCGCCAGCCTGCTGCTCAAGGATGTCGCGCGGATCGAGCTGGGCGCTCAGGATTATTCGCTGATCACCTCGCTCAACGGCCAGCAGAACGCCGCGTTCGGCATCTACCTGCAGCCCGGCGCCAATGCCCTGGATACGGCCGAATCGGTACAGACGGCAATGAAGCGCCTGTCCGAGCGCTTTCCCCAAGGCATCACCTACAAGATTCCCTACGACACCACCAAGTTCGTGCAGATCTCCATCGAGGAGGTAATCAAGACCTTCTTCGAGGCGCTGCTGCTGGTGGTGCTGGTGGTGTTCATCTTCCTGCAGAACTGGCGCGCCACGCTGATCCCCGTGCTGGCCATTCCGGTGTCGCTGATCGGCACCTTCGCCGGTATGTATGTGCTGGGTTTTTCCATCAACCTGTTGACCTTGTTCGGCCTGGTATTGGCCATCGGCATCGTGGTGGACGATGCCATCGTGGTGATCGAGAACGTCGAGCGGGTCATGCGTACGGAAAAACTTGGCCCGCGTGAGGCATCGATCAAGGCCATGGAGGAGGTGACCGGGCCTATCGTCGCCATCGTGCTGGTGCTGTGTGCGGTATTTGTGCCGGTGGGCTTTCTCGGTGGTCTGGCGGGGGAGATGTATAAACAGTTCGCCATCACCATTGCCGTGTCGGTGGTGATTTCGGGCATCGTCGCGCTGACCCTGTCACCGGCCTTGTGTGCCTTGCTGCTCAAGCCCGGTCACAGCGAGCCGATTGCGCCGTTTCGGGTGTTCAACCGTTTCTTCGACAAGGTCACGGCAGGCTACAGCGCGGGAGTGAGTTTCTTCCTGCGTCGCTCGCTGATCGGCCTGCTGCTGTTTGGCGGCATGATTGCCCTGATCATGGTGCTGTTCGCCCGGGTGCCGGGTTCGCTGGTGCCCGATGAGGACCAGGGCTATGTGATCAACGCCTACTTCCTGCCGCCGGCCGCGTCGGTCACCCGTACCGATGCGCTGACCAACGATTTCACCCATCAGATGATGAAACATCCGGCCGTGCAGGATGTGGTGACCTTTGCCGGCTTCGATGTGCTGACCTTCGGTAACCGCACCAATGCCGGGGTTTCCTTCGTGCCGCTCAAGGACTGGTCCGAGCGCACAACCAGCGAACTCGATGCCCGCAACCTGACCCGCGAATTCATGGGCATGGGCATGAGCGAGAAGGATGGCGTGGTGATGTCCTTCAATCCGCCACCGATTACTGGCATGAGCACCACGGGCGGCTTCGAAGGTTACATCCAGGACCGTGTCGGCGGTTCGGTCGAGCAGCTTTCCGAGAAGGTTCAGACATTCATCGGTGCGGCATCCAAACGCCCGGAACTGGCCGGTGTGCAGAGCACCTTCAATGCCAGCGTGCCGCAGTACTACATCGACCTGGACCGCACCAAGGCACGCGCGCTGGGTGTGTCCATCAGCGATGTATTCACGGCCATGCAGTCGACTTTCGGCAGCTACTACGTCAACGACTTCACGCTGTATGGACGTACCTGGCAGGTCAGCCTGCAGTCGGAGTCGGAGTTCCGCCGTAAGCCGGAGGATCTGTCGCAGGTCTATGTCCGCTCCAGTACCAGTGACCTGGTGCCGCTGACCTCGTTGATCAAGGTGCGGCGCATTCTCGGCCCGGACACCTATGCGCGCTTCAACGTCTATCCCGCGGCCAAGGTGCTCGGCGGCCCGGCTCCGGGCTACAGCTCCGGGCAGGCGTTGGAGGCGATGCAGGAGGTTGCCGACGAAGTGCTCGGCAAGGACTACACCCTCGGCTGGATCGGCTCGGCCTATCAGGAGCTGGCAACCCAGGGTTCGGGCAGCACCGCGTTCGTCTTCGGCCTGATCATGGTGTTCCTGATTCTCGCCGCGCAGTACGAGCGCTGGACCTTACCCATTGCGGTGGTCACCGCGGTGCCGTTCGCGGTGTTCGGGGCGATTCTCGCGGTGTGGCTGCGCGGCATTCAGAATGACGTGTACTTCCAGGTTGGCCTGATCACCCTGATTGGCCTGGCGGCGAAGAACGCCATTCTTATCGTCGAGTTCGCCGTGCTGTGCCGGCAGCAGGGCATGGGGATCTTCGAGTCGGCGTATGAAGCGGCGCGTCTTCGCTTCCGCCCCATCGTGATGACTTCGTTGGCCTTCATCCTCGGTTGCGTGCCCTTGGCAATCAGCACCGGAGCAGGCTCGGCGAGCCGTCATTCCATCGGTACCGGGGTAATTGGCGGTATGCTAGCGGCCACATTGCTGGCGACGTTCGTCATCCCGATGTTCTACTTGCTGGTCGAATCACTGGCCGACAAGCTGGATGCACGTCGCAAAAAACCCTCCCGCCAGCAGTGAATGACTTGTTTGGCGCCGCCTGGAACTCGGGGCGGCGCTGTTGTCTTACGCCGGTCGCACGTGCCCGGTGGCTGCTTTGGAACAACGATGAAATTACGCATTCTGCTCATCCTGGGTGCGCTCAGCGCATTCGGCCCCATGGCCATCGATTTCTACCTGCCGAGCTTCCCCACACTGGCGGACGTCTTCTCCACCGATGTCGAACATGTGCAGCTGTCGCTGGCGTCCTACTTCGTGGGTATCGCCTTCGGCCAGTTGATCTACGGACCCTTGGCGGACCGTTATGGCCGTCGCAAACCCCTGCTGGCGGGAGTATTGCTGTTCACGCTGGCGTCGCTGGGTTGTGCGCTGGTGCAGAGCCTGGATGCCTTGATCGCCATGCGCTTCGTGCAGGCGCTGGGTGGCTGTGCCGGCATGGTGATTTCCCGCGCGGTGGTGCGTGACCTGTGCGATCCGCTGGCCTCGGCCAAGGTGTTTTCCAAGCTGATGCTGGTGATGGGCGTGGCACCGATTCTCGCGCCGTTGGGCGGCGGCCTTCTGCTGGCAGCGTTCGGCTGGCAGTCGATCTTCTATGCCCTGATGGTGTTCAGCGGCCTGTGCCTGCTTGGCGTCTTCATGTGGCTGCCGGAGACGATGGATCAGAGCACGCCGCACTTGCCGCTGAGTGGCGCGCTGAAGCGTTATGTCGAGCTGCTGGGGGACCGACAGTTGATCGGCCATGGCCTGACAGGCGGCATCGCCATGGCGGGGATGTTCGCCTACATCTCCGGTTCGCCGTTCGTGTTCATCAACCTCTATGGCGTTTCGCCGGAGCACTATGGCTGGCTGTTCGGCATGAACGCCGCAGGCTTCATCCTCTGCGCCCAACTCAATGGTTGGCTGCTGCGTCATCGTGGGCCTCACTACTGGCTCAAGCGCGGCGTATGGCTCTATCTGCTGGCGGCAGCGGGCATGCTGGGCGTCGCCAGCCTGCAGTTGCCGGAATTGTGGCCGTTGCTGATTCCGCTGTTCATCTGCATGGCCAGCCTCTCGTGCATCCTGCCGAATGCCACGGCCTGTGCCATGGCCGGGCAGGGCGCGCATGCGGGCAGTGCCTCTGCCTTGATCGGCTCGTTGCAGTTTTGCGTGGCCGCTGGCGCGTCCTCTCTGGTTGGTGTGCTGCACGATGGCAGCGCGCGGCCCATGGCGCTGGTCATCTTCCTGTGCGGCATCGGCACGGTATTGCTGGCGCTCTATACGTCACGGTTTGCAGCCAAGTCATCGCTGGATTACTGAACGTGTGGCTACCTGGAGCTGTTGACGTTTCGATATAGATGACCGGATCGAGGCAGTTGCAAACGTTCGCCTTTTGCGTTTTATGACGCGCCAATTGGTGGGCTGAAGCCCACCCTACGTGAGATTCAGACTTTGTAGGGTGGGCTTCAGCCCACCAGTTGCAATGCCTGCCATTGCCTCAAAGAGGCCATTTCGAAGGGCTGGGTTGGAAATATATTTCCACGTGGCTCACTGAGGTGAAGCGAGGCGTCCAAGCCCCTAGCCCGCTCGTCGCTGTTCCGGTAGCGGGTGCGGTGCTCGCAGGCGGTCTTCCAGGGTGGTGACGAAGGCTCTGGCTTCGGCTTCGCTGCGGAAGGTGACGCCGTGTTGATCGAGTTGCACCTTCCAGAGCGTGCCCTGTGCGGTGGTGATGGAATGGACGAGGATGTTCATCGCAGGCTCCGGACGATCACGGGGGAAGCTCCAGTGTAGACCTGTGCTCCAGTGTGATGCTGATCCCGGTCAACCCACCGACTGGTGGTCGTTGCGTAGCCAGTTGAGCAACTGGATGGCGCTCAGGGGGCGGCTGAACAGATACCCCTGGCACTGATCGCAGCCCAGCTGGCGCAAGGCCTGTAGCTGTTCGACGGTTTCCACACCCTCGGCCAGGGCATGCAGTTTGAGGTTGCGCGCCAGGCCGATGATGGTGGAGACGATCTGCAGATTGCCCTGGTCCTCGGGGACGCCCTGCATGAAGCTCTGATCGATCTTCAGCTTGTCCAGCGGGAAGCGCCGCAGGTAGGCGAGTGACGAGTAACCGGTGCCAAAATCGTCGATGGCCAGGCGGATGCCCAGGCTTTTCAGGGCATTGAGCGTGGCCCTGGCTTGCTCGACGTTTTCCATCAACGCCCCTTCGGTGAGCTCCAGTTCTAGGTAGTGCGCAGGCAGACCACTGTCGTGCAGGGCTTCGCGTACCTGCTTGAGCAGATCGGCCTGACGGAACTGGCGGGGCGACAGGTTGACCGCGAGGGTCGTTAGAGTCACGCCCTGCTGACGCCAGAACTGCATCTGCCGACAGGCCTCGCGAAGCACCCAGGTGCCAATGGGGACGATCAGCCCAGTTTCCTCGGCCAGTGGAATGAAGGTAGCGGGCGGCACCATGCCATGTTCGGTGTTCCAACGTAGCAGCGCTTCGACGCCTACGGGCTGGCCGCTGTGGCTTTCCAGCAGGGGCTGGTAGTGCAGGATGAACTCGTTGCGCTTGAGCGCCTGGCGCAGTTGGTTGACCAGGGTCAGGCGGTTGTGGGCCTGGTGGGTGAGGCTTTCGGTATAGAACCGGTACGTGTTGCGGCCTTCCTGCTTGGCCTGGTGCAGGGCGGCATCGGCATTGCGCAACAGGGCTTCGCCGCTGTCGCCATCATTCGGGTAGAGGCTGATGCCGATGCTGGCGCCCAGGTAGGCCTCGCGGCCATTGCTCAGTTGCACCGGGCGCTCCAGCAGTTCGAGCAGGGTCCGGGCGATGGTTGCGGCTTCTTCGGGGTGTTGCAGGTTTTCCAATACCACGAGGAATTCGTCGCTGCTCAGGCGCGCCAGGGTGTCCTCGTTGCGCAAGCGCTGTTGCAGACGGCGAGCGACTGCGATCAGCAACTCATCACCGACCTTGTGGCCGAGGCTTTCGTTGATGGTCTTGAAGTGGTCGAGGTCGAACACCAGCGCCGCGACCCGTTCGTTATGCCGTTGGGCATGCTCCAAGGCGTGGCCCAGACGTTCGTTGGCCAGCAATCGGTTAGGCAGGTCGGTGAGGGTGTCGTAGTGCACCAGGTGGGCGAGTCGCTCCTGGCTGTCGCGGTGCTGGCTGAGATCGGTGAAGGTCAGCACGTACTGCGGTTGTTGCGGGTCGCCATCGCGCACCCGGCTGATGGTCAGCCAGAAGGGGAAGGGCGAGCCGTCCTGCCGGGTGCCACTCAGTTCACCCTGCCAGTGACCACTTTCCTCGACCTTGCGCCACAGGCTGCGGTAGCGCGTGCGTTCCAGACCGTTGCCGGTGCGCAGTGGCAGACGGCGGCCGATGGCCTGTTGCGCAGTGAGCCCGGTGATGGCGCTGAAGGCTGGGTTGCTGGTGATGATGCGTCCACGCGCGTCGATGATCGCCACCGCTTCCTGGGTACTGGCGAAGACCGTGGCCGCCTGGTGCAGAGCCTGTTCCTGCTGCTTGCGCACGCTGATGTCTTCGACCACGGCAATCAGGTAGTTGGGTTCGCCATTGGTGTGGCGTACCAGGGTGGCACTGAGGTTGGCCCAGAACAGGCTGTCGTCATGGCGGCGATAGCGCTTCTCCAGGCTGTAGCTGGTGACCTCGCCGGACAGCAGGCGGTGCAGGTGCTCCAGGTCGCTGTCGAGGTCTTCGGCGTAGGTGAGCTCCTGGAAGGTCAGCCCCAGCAACTCGTCGCGGTTGTAGCCGAACATCCGGCACAGGCGCTGGTTGACCCGCAGCCAGTGCCCATCGGGTGCCAGATGGGCGATGCCCACGGCGGCCTGTTCGAAGGTCGCACGAAAGCGCAGTTCACTCTGCAGGCGTTCGCCCTCACGCTGATGCTGACGCACGGCCAGGCCGGCCAGGCGGGTGAATTCGGTCACCAGCACGACATCGTCGGGCGCCGGGTGGGCGACATGGCGGTAATAGATGGCGAACGTGCCCAGCACTTCACCCTGGTCGCCCTTGAACGGCAGAGACCAGCAGGCATGCAGCCCGGCTTGTGCGGTCAGCTCCCGGTAATCAGCCCAGAAGGGATGGGTCTGCAGGTCTTCCGCCACCACCAGTTCGCCGGTGGCCGCGGCGTGCCCGCAACTGCCGAGGCCTTCCTGCACAGGTATGGACTCGAGGGCGCGGCTGTAGAGGCTTGGCAGGCTCGGGCCGGCGACCAGGTGCAGGTTGCCCTGTTCCAGCAGCATGATCGATACCACCAACTCGGGGTTCAGGCGTTCCAGGCGTTGCGCCATGTCATCCAGGGTACGCTGCAGGGGTTGTTGCGCGAGCAATTGGTCGAGCACGGCGTTGCGTGCTTCCTGCAGGGCCTGGGTCTGCTTGCGTTCGTGGATGTCGCTGAAACTGCCGCGGATGCCTTGGCCGGGTTGTGTTCCGGCGTCCAGGCGCAAGGTGATCCAGCGGCACTGGCCATCGCTTTCGCGCAGGCGGGTTTCCCCCTTCCAGCTATTGCCCTGAGCACTGAGTATCCGGGTGATCGTGCGGCCGACCTGGCGTTGCTGGTTGTCCTCGATGAAGTCCAGCAGGGGGCGGCCCAGGCTTTCCCTAATACTGAACCCGGTGATGGCTTCCCACGTCGGGTTGAGCAGGGTCAGCCGCCCATCGCTATCGGTAAGGAAGATGGCCTCGTGCAGGTGTTCGACCAACTCGCGATAGCGCGCCTCGCTGGCCTCCAGCTCGCGGTGGGCGCGTTGTTGCTGGCTGAGGTCGATGTCGACGCAATACAGCTCCATCTGGTTGCGGCTGTTACGCAGCAGCAGGTGGCTGGAATAGACATTCACCTCCTGGCCGTCACGGTGCTGCAGGGTCAGCTCCGAGGCTGGGATGGTGCGTCCGCCGATCATCCAGGTGTCGATATCGCGAATCACCTGCGCACGTTGTGCCGGTGGCACGATTAGCTCTTCCAGGCGTCGGCCCATGGCTTCGGCGACGCTGTAGCCATAGAGCTGGCTGCTGGCCTGGTTCCAGAAAATCACCCGCCGTTCGCGGTCGTAGCCTTGTACGGCGATGCGAGGCGTTTGCTCGAACAGCTGGCGGAAACGCTGCTCGCTTTCGCGCAGGGCCTGCTCGTCGCGTTTCTGTGTGCTGATGTTCTGCAAGGTGCCTTGTATCTGCCCATCCGCTTGGCGCGAGGCCCGCAGCATCAGCCATAGCGAGGGCTCGTTGTGGGCGCGGTTGAGGCGGGCATTGACGCGCAAGGGGTAGCCATCGTTCAGCAGGTTGTTCAGCGCGCGTTGCAGGGCATTGCGGTCGGCCGGATAAAACCGGGCGAGCAGTTCATCGATGCTGCAGGTGGGGTTGGCGGCGGGCTGTTCGAGCAGGGCCAGAGCTTCGGCGGAACAGTGGACGTCGCCGTCGAAGCGCCAGGTCGCCAGACCGGCTTCACGTTGGGTTTGTTGCAATTGGGCCGTGCGCTGCTGCAGGGCCTCCTCGAGCTGGCGCTGGGCTCGCTGGTCGCGGCGGGCGATGGCCAGTATCAGCAGGCTGCTGGCAATGACGAACAGCACACCCTTGTAGGTCTGGCCGTTGGCCAGGGTATGCGGATCAAGGGTGAACAGCAGGAGAATGCGGTCGCTGAGGACGATCCACAGGATGCTGAAGACGATATAGGCGCCGGCCAGACGCATGGGCCGTGAGAACAGTACCTGGCGCATTCCTTGCCCCCCTGGTGGTGCGAGTGGCTGGGCGCCGACCACGGGAATGGCCTGGCGCCCCTGTTGAGTCTAGCCACTGCTGCACGCTCTGCCGGCCCTTCGTCGGAGCGCCCGTTACCAGGCCGGACGCGAGGGCTCAGAAACCTTCAAGAACGATCTTGCCGCGCGATTTGCCGCTCTCCAGCAGGGCATGGGCGCGGCGCAGGTTGCTGGCGTTGATCGTGCCGAAGTGCTCGGCCACAGTGGTTTTCAGCACGCCATCGTCGATCAGTTGGCTGACCCGGTTGAGCAGGCGGTGCTGCTCGTTCATGTCTGCGGTCTGGTAGAGCGAGCGGGTGTACATGAACTCCCAATGCAGCGACAGGCTCTTGCGCTTGAGCTTGACCACGTCGAGTTGGGCGGGATCGTCGATCAGCGCCAGCTTGCCCTGTGGCGCGAGCACCTCGATCAACTGGTCGTAGTGCTGGTCGGTATGGGTCAGGCTGGCGACGTGTGTCACCTGATCGATGCCCAGGCGTTTGAGCTCATCGGCCAGTGGCTGGCTGTGGTCGATCACATGGTGTGCGCCCAGCTCGCGGACCCAGTCACGGGTTTCGGCGCGGGAGGCGGTGCCAATCACGGTCAGCCCGGTGAGCTGGCGGGCCAGTTGCACGAGAATCGACCCGACACCGCCGGCTGCTCCAACAATCAGCAGGCTCTGTGGCGAATCACTCTGGGCGTCGCGGCGGTTGGTTTCATTCACCTGCAAGCGCTCGAACAGCAGCTCCCAGGCGGTGATGGCAGTCAGTGGCAGGGCGGCGGCGCGGGCGAAATCCAGGGAGCCGGGCATGCGCCCGACCAGGCGCTCGTCGACCACGTGCAATTGGCTGTTGGCGCCAGGACGGTCGAGTGCGCCGGCATAGAACACCCGGTCACCGGGACGGAATTGCCGCACCTCGTCGCCTACGGCCTTGACGACACCGGCCACGTCCCAGCCCAGCACCTTGGCCTCACCGCCTGCGGGGGCGACATTGCGGCGAATCTTGGTATCCACCGGGTTGACCGAGATGGCGTGCACTTCGACCAACAGATCGTGTGGGCCAGGGGTTGGTTCTGCCAGTTCGACATCCAGCAGGGCTTCGGCATGGTCGATGGGCAGGGATTGGTAATAGGCAATGGCTTTCATGCGGGTCTCCGGGCAGGACACAGAATCAGAAAGGCGAAACACCAGCGTAGTCGGCTCTCGCCTACAGGGGGCTTTAAGAACCTGTTCACGATCGCCTGACTGTCAGCCAAACGGCGAAATGTCCTGGATCGCCCCCGGTCGGAATAAACCCGAGTGCGGGCCCCGTCCGTTCCTCAGTCATTTTCGCGGGGGCGCCTAGCCCTTGTCTGGCTCTACTTCAGGAGATCGTGAACAGGCTCTGACAGTGATGCCATGGTCGTTTATTCGTCTGGCGAGAAAAACCATCGGCAAGTAGAGTCTCTTTCAATAAATGGTTGAAAGTAGAGACCCCATGCTTCGCCTGGATGACCTTGCTCTGTTTGTACGTACCGCAGCGCTGGGCAGCCTGTCGGCCGCTGCGCGGGAGTTGAATTGCTCGCCTGCGGTGGCCAGCGCCGCGCTCAAGCGGTTGGAGCAGCAGTTGGAAACCCGTTTGTTCGTGCGCTCCACGCGTAGCTTGCGGTTGACTGCCGAGGGCGAGCAGTTCCTCGTGCATGCTGGTGCAGCCTTGCAGAGCCTTGCCGATGGAAAACAGGTGCTGGCAGGGGGCAAGGCGACCATCAGTGGTGTTCTGCAGCTATCGGCGCCCTCCGACTTTGGGCGTAATGTGTTGTTGCCCTGGCTCGATGCCTTCCAGGCGGAACACCCGCAGCTCAACCTGCGTGTGTTGCTCAGTGACCGGGTGACCGATCTGTTCCGCCAGCCGGTCGATATCGCCCTGCGCTATGGTGAGCCGGAAGATTCCACCCTGGTGGCGCTACCGGTTGCGCCGGGCAATCGCCGTGTCTTGTGCGCCACGCCCGAGTATTTCGCTCGTCACGGAAAACCGCAGCAGCCGGATGAGCTCGTGCGGCACAACTGCCTGTTGTACATGCTGGGCGGGCGCGTGCATGACCGCTGGGCTTTCGGGCGTAAACACACCGTCACGGTGGCCGGAAACCGGATCAGCGATGATGCCGATGTGGTGCGCCGCTGGGCGCTGGCCGGGCAGGGGATTACCTACAAGTCCTGGCTGGATGTGGCGGCGGACGTGCAGGCTGGGCGTCTGGAGCTGGCGCTGGCGTCCTATGCCGGCGAGGCAACGCCGCTCAACCTGATTTGCGCGCACCGGGCTCAGCTGAGCAAGCCGGTGCTGTTATTGCGTGAGTTCCTTCAGCAGCGCTGTGCAGTGTTGCTGGCGCAGGCGCCCTGGTTGCAGCGCTAGGTGGCGATGCGCAGGGTGTGTCGGGCGGGTGCGCATTGGGCTGAGGTCGAGGCTCAGCCGAGCACTGGAGGCGTCAGCCCGCAGCCTTTGAGGATAATGCGTTCGAGGTTGTCGGCGGCTTCCTCGAAGTCGGCCTTGCGCAGGCTGCTCTTGCCGGTCAGGCGGCAGATCTGGCTGGCGAAGTCGGCGTAGTGCTGGGTGCTGCTCCACAGCAGGAAGATCAGGTGCATCGGGTCGATCGGGTCCATCTTGCCGGCGTCGATCCAGCTCTGGAACACGGCCGCGCGGCCCCGAAACCAGTCGCGGTAATCCTGATTGAAATGGCCGCTCAGGTATTCCCCGCCGCTGATCACTTCCATGGCGAAGATACGTGATGCCAGCGGACGGGTACGCGAGAACTCGATCTTGGCGCGGATGTATCCGC
The DNA here is from genome assembly GCF_965111915.1 of Pseudomonas sp. Marseille-Q8238. NCBI lineage: Bacteria > Pseudomonadati > Pseudomonadota > Gammaproteobacteria > Pseudomonadales > Pseudomonadaceae > Pseudomonas > Pseudomonas sp. Marseille-Q8238. The sequence goes on from NZ_CBCOPI010000001.1 coordinate 1,119,448, forward strand.
CCAGCGCGGTGGCCGGATCATCCTTGGCCGTGAGGTGGCTGAACGAACCGTCCCATTGCTCAAGGATGCTGGCCATCACCGCTACGTACAGCCCCTGCTTGTTATTGAAGTAGTAGTGCAGATTGGCCTTGGGCAGCCCCACCGCCTGGGCGATGGTGTTCATGCTGGTGCCCTTGTAACCATGACGAGCGAACTGCTCCTCGGCAGCGGCGATGATCGCCTTCTCATTCTTCTGACGAATGCGTCCGGCCGGTTTCCCGGTATTCGATTGGAGGAGAGGAGTCGCAGCGGGCATCAAATGTTTCCATACAAGGCAGTGGTCAATTGCGAACAGATACCCCACGGCGGGTCACGAAACAAGCCTTGGGTGTCAAAAACGTGTATGAAATTGAGTGATTGAGTTCGTTTCTGCCGCGAACGTCAGAAAACCGTCTTTTCATCGGATTCTTTCTCGGCCCCGAACCCAGCTGTTAGAGGCCGATGGTCTAGTGGCACGTGCGTTCCAGCCTATGTGTTGGTGGCTTCCAGCGCTTCGAGAAAACTCTCCAGAATCAGCTGCGGGCGACGCCCTTTGCGCGTCACCGCTGCCATGTTCAGGTCATAAAAGCGCTGGTTTGGCTTGAGCACGCGCAGGCGCCCTTGCTGCACCCACTGTTGGGCGTAGTGGTCCGGCAGGTAGCCGATGAAACGCCCCGTCAGAATAAGGAAGGCCATGCCTTCACGGTCCGAGGCGCTGGCGGTGCAATGGAGGGGTTGGTACAGCGCCTGGATTTCCGGCGGCAGGCGAAAGGTCGGGGCGATGGCGTCCTGGGCGTTCAGGCGCTCATCCGGCAGTTGGCGGTCGTCCACATAGAACAGCGGGTGGCCGACGGCGCAGTACAGCTGCGAGCGCTCCTCGTACAGCGTCTGATACTCCAGCCCCGACAGCGCATGGCTCTGCGGCACTACGCCAACGTGCAGGCTGCCGTCGAGCACACCTTGTTCCACTTCGCTCGGCGGAATCATGCGGATCTGGATGCGCACCTCCGGGCCGCGTTCCTTGAGCCGCGCCAACGCATGGGTGATGCGCATGTGCGGCACGGTAACCAGGTTGTCGGTGAGGCCGATATGCAGCTCGCCACGCAGTTGCTGGTGCAGGCCGTTGACCTCACCGCGAAAGCTTTCCAGGGCGCCGAACAATTGCAGGGTCGAGCGATAGACCTCGCGACCTTCCTCGGTCAGCGCGAAGCCGGCACGCCCGCGCTGGCACAGGCGTAATCCCAGGCGTTGCTCCAGGTCGCTCATCTGTTGGCTGATGGCCGAGCGGCCAATGCCCAGCACGGTTTCCGCAGCGGAAAAGCCGCCACACTCGACCACGCTGCGGAACAGCCGCAGCAGGCGGATTTCAAAGTCACTGACCTGGGCCAGAGGTTCGGAACGACGCGTGCTCATTGTTTAGTTATCTTTAAACTGAAGATAGGAAGATTTGGGTTTTAGTGACTTTATGCCCGTGGCACCTTTCACTGCAACCACGGCGTGGGTTTACCCCGCGCTGTTTCCTGACAAGCCCCTGCTCGCGAGTGCCGCCATGAACATGCCGCAGACCACCACCCCTTCTCTGGCCAGCCAGCTCAAGCTGGATGCGCACTGGATGCCGTTCTCCGCCAACCGTAACTTCAAGCGCGACCCGCGCCTGATCGTCGCGGCCGAAGGCAACATCCTCGTCGACGACCAGGGCCGTCGCGTGTTCGACAGCCTCTCTGGTCTGTGGACCTGCGGCGCCGGTCACTCGCGCAAGGAAATCCAGGAGGCCGTGGCCAAGCAGCTCGGCACCCTCGATTACTCGCCAGGCTTCCAGTATGGCCATGCCCTGTCCTTCCAATTGGCCGAGAAAGTCGCCAACCTGTTGCCAGGCGACCTCAACCACGTGTTCTTCACCGGTTCCGGCTCCGAGTGCGCCGACACCTCGGTGAAAATGGCCAAGGCCTACTGGCGCCTGAAAGGCCAGCCGGCCAAGACCAAGTTCATCGGCCGGGCGCGTGCCTACCATGGCGTGAACATCGCCGGCACCGCCCTGGGCGGCATCGGTGGCAACCGCAAGATGTACGGCCAACTGATGGACGCCGACCACCTGCCACACACCCTGCAACCGCACCTGGCCTTCACCAAGGGCATGGCGGAGACCGGTGGCGTGGAGCTGGCCAACGAACTGCTCAAGCTGATCGAGCTGCATGACGCCTCCAACATTGCCGCGGTGATCGTTGAGCCGATGTCCGGTTCGGCCGGTGTCATCGTGCCGCCGGTTGGCTACCTGCAGCGCCTGCGTGAAATCTGTACGCAGCACAACATCCTGCTGATCTTCGACGAAGTGATCACCGCCTTCGGCCGCATGGGCACGTGGAGCGGCGCGGAATACTTCGGCGTCACCCCGGACATCATGAACACCGCCAAGCAGATCACCAACGGTGCCATCCCGCTCGGCGCGGTCATCGCCTCCAGCGAGATCTACAACACCTTCATGCAGCAGGCCACGCCCGAGCACATGATCGAGTTCACCCACGGTTACACCTACTCCGGCCACCCGGTTGCCTGCGCCGCTGGCCTGGCCACCCTGGAGCTGATGGAGAAGGAAAACCTGGTGCAGCAAGCCGCTGACCTGATCCCGCATTTCGAAAGCGCGATCCACGGTCTGAAGGGCGCCCAGCACATTCTCGACATCCGTAACTGCGGTCTGGCCGGTGCGCTGCAACTGGCGCCGCGTGATGGTGACCCGTCGATCCGTCCGTTCGAGGCCGGCATGCAACTGTGGAAGGCTGGCTTCTACGTACGCTTTGGCGGCGACTGCCTGCAGTTTGGGCCAACCTTCAACACCAAGCCCGAAGAGCTGGACCGCCTGTTCGACGCCGTTGGCGAGACCCTCGGCAAAATCGACTGAGAACATTGGGAGCAGACGCTCTATTCATCCGCCTCGGTTCCGAACGGTGGATGGATGAAGCGCCTCCCTCCTACAACCCCGGCGACACCAGAATCGAACAACGAACGGCCTGCCCCTCTTCCCTCGGAGGAGGGAGAGGTGAAGGGAGCAACCCTCCCAAGGCCCACACGAACACAGCCTTTCAAGAGAGATGACAATGAGCACTATCCCGCACCTGATCAACGGCGAGCGCATTGCCGGCAACGGCCGCACCACTGACGTCTTCAACCCGTCTACCGGTGCCGTCACCGGCAAGGTTGCCCTGGCCGACCGTGCTACCGTGCAGCAGGCCATCGACGTGGCCAAGGCCGCTTTCCCGGCCTGGCGCAACACTCCGGCCGCCAAGCGCGCCCAGGTGATGTTCCGCTTCAAGCAACTGCTGGAGCAGAACGAAGCACGCATCGCCGAGCTGATCAGCCAGGAACACGGCAAGACCCTCGAAGACGCTGCCGGTGAGCTCAAGCGCGGCATCGAGAACGTCGAATTCGCCTGCGCCGCCCCGGAAATCCTCAAGGGCGAGTACAGCCGCAACGTCGGCCCGAACATCGACGCCTGGAGCGACTTCCAGCCGCTGGGCGTGGTCGCCGGTATCACCCCGTTCAACTTCCCGGCCATGGTGCCGCTGTGGATGTATCCGCTGGCCATCGTCTGCGGCAACTGCTTCATCCTCAAGCCATCCGAGCGTGACCCCAGCTCGACCCTGCTGATCGCCGAGCTGCTGCTCGAAGCCGGCCTGCCCAAGGGCGTCATGAGCGTGGTGCACGGTGACAAGGAAGCGGTCGACGCGCTGATCGAAGCGCCGGAAGTGAAGGCCCTGAGCTTCGTCGGCTCGACGCCGATCGCCGAATACATCTACAGCGAAGGCACCAAACGCGGTAAGCGCGTACAGGCCCTGGGCGGCGCGAAGAACCACGCCGTGCTGATGCCCGACGCCGACCTCAACAATGCCGTCAACGCGCTGATGGGCGCGGCCTACGGTTCCTGCGGTGAGCGCTGCATGGCCATCTCCGTCGCCGTATGCGTCGGTGATCAGATTGCCGATGCCCTGGTCGAAAAAATCACTCCGCAGATCAAAGCCCTGAAGATCGGTGCCGGCACTCAGTGCGGCCTGGACATGGGCCCGCTGGTCACCGCCGCCGCGCGTGACAAAGTGGTCGGCTACATCGACGCAGGCGTTGCTGCTGGTGCCGAGCTGCTGGTCGATGGCCGTGGTTACAGCGTCGCCGGCAACGAGAATGGCTACTTCGTCGGCGGCACGCTGTTCGACAAGGTCACCAACGAGATGAGCATCTACACCGACGAGATCTTCGGCCCGGTGCTGTGCATCGTGCGGGTTGCCAGCCTGGAAGAGGCCATGCAACTGATCAACGATCACGAGTACGGCAACGGCACCTGCATCTTCACCCGTGACGGTGAAGCGGCGCGCCTGTTCTGCGACGAGATCGAGGTCGGCATGGTCGGCGTCAACGTGCCGCTGCCGGTGCCGGTGAGCTACCACAGCTTCGGCGGCTGGAAACGCTCGCTGTTCGGTGACCTGCATGCCTACGGCCCGGACGGTGTGCGTTTCTACACCCGCCGCAAAGCCATTACCCAGCGCTGGCCGCAGCGTGCCAGCCACGAGGCGGCGCAGTTCGCCTTCCCGAGTAACGGTTAAGTAACACCCCAAGGGGGCTGATCGCAGGATCAGCCCCCTTTTTTGATGCATACAGCGGTGCAATTATCTTGTAGGTGCGGGCCAGGCCCGCGATAGTGGCATTGGTCTTTATCGAGGGCATGGCCTGGACATCCCCGCCAGCTCCTACACAAGCAACAGCGTTACTCCGTACAACCAGCCGCGCGGGCGCGGCATTGGTGCAGTGACCACAGGTTACGGCACCCCTTGGGCGAGCGAGTTCACGGTTAGCGTGATTCGTAAGCCCGCTCTCCCAAGGGCAGCCCACTTCAACTGACTATGAAGAGGACTCCTTGCAATGAGCAAACCCATGATTGGCCTTCCCCTGTGTCGCTGGCAGCTGACCGATCGCGACATCGGCTGGTTTCACCTGGTGGGTGAGAAGTACATCAGCGCTGTCACCGGCTTCGATGCCTTCCCCCTGATGATCCCGGCGTTCGCCGATGAGCTGGACATGGAAACCGTGCTCGACAGCGTCTCCGGCATCATGTTTGGCGGCTCGCTTTCCAACGTCCACCCGAGCTTCTACGGCGACGACCACCCCGGCCTCGGCCTCGCCGACAAACCCCGCGACGCCACCGTACTGCGCCTGATGCGCGCCTGCATCGAGCGCGGCATTCCCTTCCTCGGCATCTGCCGCGGCGTGCAGGAACTGAACGTACTGTACGGCGGCACCCTGCACCGCGAAGTGCACAAAGTCCCCGGCCGCCTCGACCACCGCGAGGTCAAGGACGTTCCGGACGACGTGGCCTACGGCCCCATGCACGGCGTCACCCTCACCGAAGGCGGCGTACTGCATCAACTGCTCGGTGATCGCGAACTACGGGTCAACTCCCTGCACGGGCAAGGCATCGACCGCCTAGGCGAAGGCCTGCAGGTCGAGGCCGTGGCTGAGGATGGGCAGATCGAAGCGGTCAGTGTGATTGGCGCGAAGGCCTTTGCTGTTGGCGTGCAGTGGCACCCGGAATATCGGTATTGGGAGAAGGCGGATTACAACGCGCTGCTGCAGGCGTTTCATGAGGCGGCGAGGGAGTATCAGAAGGCCAAGGCTGCTAAGAAGCAGGATATAGCGGTGGCGTGAATCTGCTGGGTGAGTGCATGGTGACAAGAGGGCCCGTAATTTCGGGTCCTCTTTCATAAAGAAAATTTATCTTACAGGGCGAGAGCTATAGAATTAATCCGCAAATGTCTGATACGGCATTTAGTCCGCCTCTGTTGTCACTTCCTGATTTAGGTAGGATGTAAGTATAACGCTCGTCCCCTTGGTAAGTTATTTTCCAGTGACGAGAGTCTGCATCTATCTCGAATCCGCAGCTTTCAAGTGCTGATCTTACTTTTTGGGTCATTTCTCGATAGCCGCGCAAGGCTTCTTTTATGGTTCTGGAAATCCCATCGGCTGTTCTCTCGGGTGCATTGTTATCAAGTATCGAGGTTATTACGTGCTGACGTCTGCTTCCTTGCTTTACACGGCTCGAGTAGTCTTTGATAGCGTCTAGGACTATCTCAGATATTTCATTAGGAAAATAGTCGTCCTCATCTCCGGTCTTGATTGTAATGCCGCCTTGTACTGGGCTTTTGGCTTGTAGAGAACGGACTGTCGCTTCTAGTCTAAGTACTTCACTGCGGACCTTTGCTAGTTCGTATTCCTTTTGGCGTATTTCGTTGTCGTAGAGCTCCACTAGTTCATTTGTTGTTGTTTCTCCTGCTTTTAGTTTTTCAATTGATGCTCTGTTTTTTATGTCTTTCACTGCTTCCCAAGTGCATTTCATTAAAGGCATGCGCTTGGACAGAATGCTGCTTATTTGAGAATAAATTTCTTCTTCGAATTCTTTTACAGAGCCCCATAAGCGGTCATATCTATGCAGTGTAATACCCTGATTATTTGGCCAATATACACCTACGACTCCCCCGTAGACATTTCTGGACGAGGATCTTGATCTGATTTTTACCGAGAAGCTTCGAGAGGGTTCTACAAGAACGTGGGCAAGGCCTGACAATTTTCTAGCTAAACGCCCAGGGATTAGAGCGTGGCGTCCATTGTAACCGCAGCTAACATATACAATAGGTAATCTGTTTGAGCCTTGTCCGGTAATAAGGTGAGTTGCTTGTTGGTATCCACTTTCGTCATCGCTAAGGATGAATGGGTTATGATTTACATAGAGCTCATCATCTATTCCTCCGCCAAATCTATCTATTAGGCGGATTGCTATGACTGGCTTTTTAACAGTGGGTAGATTAGTGAAAGCGTCCTTTGATTCGCATGTGGATTTTACGTTGGTCCAAACTTCTTGACTAGCCTCCATGAGGAGGAAGCTGATTGTTGTTATCCAATGGAGTTGGTTGTCGGTTTTTGTGTATCGAAAAGAAATTATCTCGCAATCATTGTCGTGCGCTGAGTTGTATTCTAGGTTCTCGGTTCCCTTTTTGAATTGAAATTCTCTTTTGCCGTTCAGTGCTGATGCTTCTTCTTGAGAGATAGATGTATGAGGGGAATCTGTGATCCAGTTCAAGCACTCCCCTAATAGGTCTTCCTTTTTAATTCCACGACGCAGTGGAAAGTCGGTAGAAAAATACTGCATGTGGGATCCTCCTTGGTTGGTTGATTTATAAATATGCTTGTTATGGCAGGGCTGGGTGGATAAAGGCTTGAGCATCCTTAGGATGGACAACGTTTCGCTTGTCCACCAATGGAGCCTAACGAAACTTCGGCTAACATCGATTTCATCTCTTTTAGATGGTTCCCACGCTCTGCGTGGGAACTCATCCGGGGACGCTCCGCGTCCCGCAGACGCAGAGCGTCTGTAGCTGCATGCCCACGCGGAGCGTGGGAACGATCAAGTGAGTAGGGCGGGTGGAGCCCGCGTGGGCTTGCTCCGCAGCTTTCACCCGCCCTACGGCGAGGTCCATAAACAACTCCAGGCTGCCTGAAACGCAAAACCTTCATGCGCGCAAACTCCCCCGTCAGTAGGCCGAGCGGAGGTGTTGTGTAGGGGGCGAGCCGCATGGATGCGGCGAGAGGCTTAAAGGGCCAGGGATGGCCCTTGTAAGCCGGCCCCGGAGCGGCACCGGAGGGAAGGAAGTCGAGCGTAGCGAGACCCGTATGTCGGGGTGTGTTCGATAGTTCCCACGCTCTGCGTGGGAACTCATCCGGGGACGCTCTGCGTCCCGCAGACGCAGAGCGTCTGTAGCTGCATGCCCACGCGGAGCGTGGGAACGATCAGAGCCAAGTGAGTCGCCCAGCAGGGCGAAACCATGCTGCCAGCCACCTTCAGTAATGAGCCTGCGCACTAACGCTTCCATCCCCAAGGCTACTTGCTCGACTTACGATTGCGCGCATACAGCGATTTGCCGCCCGTGGCAGTGGCGCCGCGCTCCTGCAATTCAAAGCGCGCTTTCTGTGCTTTGATCAGGTCGCTGAGTTTCTTGTGGCCGTATAGGCGTGAGTCGAAGTCCGAGCGCAGTTTGCTGATATTGGTGCCGAGAGCGCCGAGGTGGCACCAACCATCTTCATCCGAGTTGTCGTCGATTACCTTGGCGATGAAGTCGACTGGCACTTTCTGTGGTTTCACTTTGGCCACAGCAGGCTGCGTAACGGGTTTGGCCTCGGTGATAACGGCGGGCGCCTGTGACGTAACAGGCGCCACCGTGCTTGGTGCATCCACGCTGTGCGATTCGGCATCGGCACGCAGTAGCTCGGTATAGATGAACTTGTCGCAGGCGGATACGAACGGCTTCGGCGTCTTCTGTTCACCAAAACCAATCACCTCCAAACCCTCTTCACGCAGGCGCGCTGCCAGGCGGGTGAAGTCGCTGTCGCTGGAAACCAGGCAAAAGCCGTCGAAGCGGCGGGTGTAGAGCAGGTCCATCGCGTCGATGATCAGTGTGCTGTCGGTGGCGTTCTTGCCGGTGGTGTAGGCGAACTGCTGCATCGGTTGGATGGAGTAGTCGAGCAACACCTTCTTCCAGCCGCCCAGTTGCGGGCCGGTCCAGTCACCGTAGATGCGTTTGACGCTGGCGATGCCGTACTTGGCGATTTCCTCGAACAGGCCTTCGACAATGGCGGCGGAGGCGTTGTCGGCGTCGATCAATACGGCGAGGTGTTTCTGCTGGCGAGGGAGGGTGGGTTTGGCTGCCATGGTTTCGTCCTTGAAGAATAGGTCGACCATACTGCGGTTTGCTGGCCAAACGCCATAGTTCCAAAGTGGAGCCTGTGTTTCTGTGTGAGTCGATGAAACCTCTGGTTCCGAAAACGACAAACCCCGCCAGAGCGGGGCTTGTTATCGAGTCCGATGGGCTCATGTGCGTGGCTTGGGAGCGACCCGCCTCAGTTCACGCCGGGAAAGGCGTCCACGTACTTGATGGTGAAGTCGGGAAAGGAGTCGACGATCTGTATTTTGTAATCGGGGAAGCTGTCGACTGTCTTCCACTTCCCAGCCGAATCAGGGAAGGCGTCGACCTTCTTCACCTTCAGGTCCGGGAACGCGTCCACCACTTTCACCTTGTAGTCGGGAAAGCTGTCGACGAATTTTATCTTGCCGTAAATCTTCGAGACATCGACCGTGGTGTCGGCCATTACCGAGAATGAGCTGACTACCAGCAGGGCACACAGCGTGGTCTTGAACATGTACGGCTTCCTGAAAATAGGTGGGTGTTAAAGGGAAAGGTGCGTGGCGATGTGGCACATGAGCCCGTCACCAGCAAAGAGAAGCCCCGCCGTGGCGGGGCTTGTGTGGATTACCAGCGGCCGCCGTCGCGGCCCTGCCAGCGTTCATAGCGTGGCCCGTAGTACGGGCGGGAATACACCGGGGCAGGTCGATAGTAGACCGGCCGTGGCTGGTAATAGATCGGTTGCGGTTGGTAGTAAACCGGTGGTGGATAGTAAGCCGCTGGCGGCGGGTAGTAGACCACCTGGGGCGGCGGGTAATACGCCGGCGGTGGCGCATAGACCTGTACCGACCGACTATGCTGGCTGGCGATAGCGCCGCCGACCACGGCACCGACCGCCAACCCGGCAATCGCCGCATTGCGGTCTGAAGCCTGGACGGTTTGCTGGCCTACCAAGGCCAGCCCGGCGACCACTACCGTAAGTAGGGCATTACGCGCACGCATGATCGAAACTCCTCTGCAAAACCGGTGGTTGTCCGGTTACTGCGTTCGACCATGCGCCGATCTCGGCATCGCAAGGGGCAGTGTAAATCCTGTGTAAACCCGATGAGCGATGCACTGTCGTGTGGCGGCTTGGCGGCGTATCGAGTGGTTGGCAAGTCAGCTGCAAGCAGGCTTTCAGGCTGTGATGGTGGTTGCGCTCTGCGGCAAGAAGATTCCCAAGCGACATATTTTTATGGTTAGTTTGACCCTACTGCCCAGGCGCGGATGGTTGTTCTATTCATGGAGTGTGGGAACAGAAGTGCTCGAGCCATTTGGCGGGTGATGCCTGGATACGGGGTATTGGCCGGTGCCTGTCGCGTTGTCTACCCGCTGCGGACGGCCCGTTATTTGCCGTCCTGGCTGGTGTTCCTTCTGCTTTTTGCCGGTGCCAGCGGCTGTGCCCGGCACCAGGATCATGCCGCCATCGTCGGCAACAAAAGCCCGATCAAGGCCACGGAGTTTTTCCAGACCCACTCCGACCGCATGGCGACCATCGGCATGCGCAACAACCTCAATAGCCTCTATCGCCTGATGGACAAGCTGTACCGGCGTAATCCCCGCGAGTGGCGCAAGACCGGGCTGCCGAGCATCGAGGCTGCCGAGCATGAAGTGCAGATGGCCATCGAGCAGAACAGGCCGCTGCCCGATCTGGGTGACCGCAAGGATGTGGCGGCACTCAGCTATGCATTAAGCCCCGAGTACCAGGGCGACCGGGTCGGCGCCTTCATCTATGCGCTGGGTAGCATGCTGGTTACTGCCCATGGCGGGCGCACCGAGTTCTACATGACCGATTCGCTGGATGCGCAGTTCATCCACAACGCCGCCCGTAATATCGAGAAGGCCACCTGGATGCTGGCGACGCGCATGGACCAGCAGGGCAAGCCCTGGCTGTTGTCCAACGAGATATCGGTGGACGGGCGCAACCTGAGCTTCGCCGTGGAGTTCGGCAAGATCGTCGCGCGGCTTGACCTGGTCACCGATGTGCTCGACGAGCGCTACCGCCGCCTGAGCGTGAACTACGCGCAGAGCCTGCTGTTTCTCAACTTCCTGCCCGTACAGTAGGGCGCACCCTGCGGAAAATAAAAAAGCCCGGCATGTGCCGAGCTTTTTTTGGCTGAGTGGCTCAGACCTTTTTCACGAACTCGGACTTGAGCTTCATCGCGCCGATCCCGTCGATCTTGCAGTCGATATCGTGGTCGCCATCGCACAGGCGAATGCCTTTGACCTTGGTACCAACCTTGACCACCAATGACGAGCCTTTGACCTTGAGGTCCTTGATCACGCTGACGGTATCGCCGTCCTGCAGCACGTTGCCGACGGCATCCTTGATCACTTTTTCGCCTTCTGCTGCTGCGTCAGCCGTGTCGGTAGCCGACCACTCGTGGGCGCATTCAGGGCAAACCAGCTGGGCGCCGTCCTCGTAGGTGTATTCGGAGTTACAAGCAGGGCAGGGGGGCAGCGTGCTCACGGCGGGTCCTCGGGTGGCTGGAAAAGCCGCGTAGTGTATAGGGTTTTAACCGCTTTCGGGCCGTCCTTGTTCTGGCCGCGTTGCAGCGCGGGCGTTTTCGGTCGAACCGATCTGCCATCATGCCGTTCCAATCCAGCAGACTGATGGGTATGGATACGTGGAGGCGGCATGTTATTTCCTGATCTACGCGGTGTTTCCCTATGGGCGATCACCAAGGACACGGTCACCAAGTTCATTGATGACGAGTTGCCGACCTACGCGTCGGCATTGGCCTTTCAGCTGTTCTTTTCGTTATTCCCCTTTCTGCTGTTCCTGATCGCCATCATCAGCGTGCTCGACATGCAGCCGTTCTTCGACTGGCTGCGTCAGCAAGCCGAGCTGGTATTGCCACAGGCGGCGCTGGAGTTGGTCAACCCGGTCATCGATCAGTTGCAGACACAGAAGGCCGGGCTGTTTTCCGTAGGTATCCTGTTGGCGCTGTGGACGTCGTCCGCAGCGGTGCGCTCAACCATGGCGGCGATGAACAAGGCATATGGCGTGGTGGATGCTCGGCCGGCCTGGAAGCGCATCCCGCTGTCGGTGATCTACATCATCGTGGTGGCCGGGCTACTGTTGAGCGCTGCGGCGTTGATGGTCACCGGGCCTCAGGTGATGGCCTGGCTGGCGCATCAGGTCGGGCTTGAGCATACGGTGCTGGTGCTGTGGGCCTGGCTGCGCTGGCCGGTAGCCGTGGCCATGCTGATCGCGGTGGTGGCTGCGGTGTATTACCTGGCGCCGGACGTGCAGCAGAAGTTTCGCTTCATTACGCCCGGTTCGGTGCTGGCGGTGGTGGTGTGGATTCTGGCGTCTCTGGGCTTCGGTTATTACGCGCAGAACTTCTCCAACTACAACGCCACCTACGGCAGCATCGGCGCGATCATCATCTTTCTGCTGTATCTGTACATTTCTTCCGCTGTGCTGTTATTCGGCGCCGAGCTGAATGCAGTCATCGAGCACCATGCCAGGGGCGGCAAGAACCTGGGCGAGAAAGCTGCTGATCCTGAGGAGCAGGCTCAGGGGGCATAAGGCCCTTCGAGTGGCTGGGGCCAGTCGAGCATGCCGCTATCACTGAAGCGTGTGGTGCCGAAGAGGCCGCTGGCCAGTTTGCCGCGCAGCACATACGGGATGCTCTGCCCCGGCGTGTGGCCTGCTGCGCCCCAGGCCTGGCGCACAACCGAGAAGGCGGAGATGGAGATGGGCACGCTGATGACTGCTTCCCCGAAGCGTGGCACTTCTCCACCTTGATCACTCACCCCACGCGCCAGTGGCTGGCCATTGATATCCAGCTCCAGGGCCACGCCGTTGTAGGTGATGGTCTGGTCGTTCGGGTTTTGCACGCGCAGCTTGGCGGCAAAGCGTACTTCCAGTCCCTGACCCGCCAGTGGTTCCAGGCCGACCAGATCGATACGCACCGGGTCGCGCAGGGCAAAGCTGCTGCAACCGAACAAGGTGCTGGCAAGCAGCATTGCAAGAGCAAGACGTAGCAATGGCATGGCGGGCTTCCTGTTGAGATTTATCAGGTAGACCGTGCCCAGGCGCAGGTGTTGGTGTGGAAATCGTCTGGATGCGCTTCGACGCGCTACCGCACAGGCTTCAAACCTGGCGGGGCAGGTAAATTCGGCACAAAAAAAAGACCCGGCAAAGATGCCGGGTCAATAACCGTGATTAGCCTGATGAGGAGATAATCTGAAAGCCCGACTGCTTGGATTTCCAGCTTATCGACTGATCTCGCGACCAGTTGTGGTAATAATAACAATTCTCATTATTTGGTCAATGCCTTTTTGAGAATTATTTTCGATTGGCTCGCGAGGCCCCGGAAACAAAGACCCCGGCGCATGGCCGGGGTCTGTTGTCGTGCGTGTTGGTCAGGCTGACTCGTGCGGTACGCGCAGTTGAGTGACTTCCTTGTTCAGCAGGTCAATGCGCCGCGCCATGCTTTCGATCAGGCTGTGCGCGATGCGCGGATTGCTCTGCATCAGGCTGAGGAATTGTTCCTTGGGAATCACCATGACCGTGCAGGGTTCGCTGGCAATGACCGTGGCGCTGCGCTTCTCACGTGTGAACACGGCCATGGCGCCGAAAATCTCGTCTTTCTGCACGTCACCGACTTTTTGTCCGTCGACATGGGCTTCGGCATGGCCCTCGATGATGACGAACACGTGGTCGGCATCATCGCCTTGATGGATCAGTTCTTCCCCGGCCGCAAAATGCTGGAAACCGGTGGCCGGGCGGATTTCCGGCTGCTTGAGGCGGGCCAGCGCATCGGATAGCAGGGCGGTATGGCCGATCAGGTACTGAACGAACTGTTCCTGACGTGCCTCGCTGCTGTAGATGTGCTTGAACACCTCGGCGCGGCAGTAGGGCACCAGGCTGAGGGCTTCCTCACTGCTGTAGCGGCAGGTCGGGAGGTCGATGCCTTGGCGCAGACCCACCAGATCACCTTCCTGGAGATAGAACAGCGGGCGTTCGTCGACCAGCGCGTGCAGCAAGCCATTTTCGATGATGAACAGTTGGTTGCCAGGCAGGGTCTTCGCCAGATCATCGACCTGTTCCAAGCGCAGGGGCGGACCGCTAGGCTGCAGGCCCTCGAGCAATTGTGCGGGAATGCTCTGCAGGCGTTGGATCAACTGATCGGCGTAGGCCGGTTGCTCCCCGAGTAGGTACATGACTCTGATTCCTTGAACTGGCTGGGCTGACGATAAGGCACGCACGTCCTGCCAACAATAGGGCGCGCCGCGATCCAGGTAAATCTCGGCGACTGGAGGTTGTGAGCTAGCTCTTGTTGCTCGCTTGCGATGAGTCAACCTGACCGTTCAGTTCGGCTTTATGGGCAGGGGGCAGATCATTCCAGTGGATGTCGAGCAGGGCGCCTTCGATGGCATACAGCAGTACCTTCGAGGCCCGAAAGCCACGGGCGCGAACGGCGCGGTAAGCGTCCACGGCACCCAGCCGCCGCAAATCACTGGCATTGTGGATGCCGACGGCATGCAGCCATTGCGCTGAGGTCTTGCCCAGGTTCTTCAGGTGTTGCAGTTCATCGGTCATTACGCCTCCCTGCATTGCTCTGCGGCTTGGGTGACTCTGCGTGCAAGTGTAGCGGGCTGTGGATAAAACGCCGGGGCATGCATCATTTGGCGTTGGCGCAAGCGCGTGCTCATGCACGGCGGTTGATCGGCAGTGTCTGTTCCACGATGCGCGGAGGAAGGGGGGAGGCTCAGTGGGTTTTGTAGCGCAGCCGGGTACCGAAATTGAGCGACATGAGCACTTCGTCGGCTGTCAGCTCTACCGGGAAGTAGGCGCCGGAGATCTGCGCATGGGCAATGCTGGCTCCTTCCAGGCAGGCGTGGCGCAAGTCCAGCCCGCGCAAGTCGGCACCGCGGAAGTAGGCGTCGGTAAAGTCGATCTGGGCGGCGTCCAGCAGGCGAAGATCGAGGCCCCGGAAGTCGCCGCCACGGAGGTCGATCAGCCCCTCGGCAGGCTTGCTGGTATTGAAGCTGGCAATGTCTTCGCTACGCAGCAAGCGATACAGCGGATTGTCGAGCTGGCGTGGTTGGCTCATGGCAGGCATCCGGTCAGGGCTTGCGCTGAGTATAGAAGCTCCACGCAAGCCTGACCGATCACCTTCAGAGCCCGGGTAGGCGCAGGCGAATGCTGCTGACCAGGCCGTCCAGGCTGCCGCTGTCATGGGTGTTGACGAGTTTGCTGTAGGCCTGTTCGTCTGCGCTCAATGGCTCGCGGCTGGCCAGTTGGGCATCAATCACTGCCGACGTTGCATCGGATGGATCGTCTGCTTCGGTCTGGCGCTGTTGCAGGCGGGCGACGAGCACTTCCTGCGGTGCCTGGCAGTCGAGGATCAGAAACGGGTCACCATTGTTCTCGGCAACCTGCCAGGCGGCGGCGCGTTGTTCGCGCTTCAGATAGGCTGCATCGAGTACGACGGGGAAGCCGGCTTGCAGTGCGCTGTCTGCCAGTTGATGCAGGCGCTCATAAGTTGCGGTGCTGGCATCGGAGCTATAGATGCCGGCCTGCAGCTCGCCTTTTTGCTCGGAGGGCTGCTCACCGTAAATGCGCTTGCGCTCGACATCGGAGCGAATGCGAATGGCACCCAGCGCTTCGACCAGGCGCATGGCGACGTTGCTCTTGCCTACCGCTGAAACGCCGTGGGTGATGGCCAGGAAGGGCGAAGGGATGGCGCTATAGCTTTCAGCCAGGTTGGCATAGCTGCGGTAGACGCGCAGGATCACGGCGCGCTGCACGGCATCCTGTTCCTGGCCGATGCGGAACAGATTGACCTTGGCGCGCACCAGTGCCCGATATGCCTTATAGAAGTTGAGCAGCTCGAGTGCGGCGTAGTCACCGCTGCGCTCCAGCCAGGCACTGACAAAACGGCGCGACAGCGGCTTGAGCCCACGGTCTTCCAGGTCCATGGCCAGGAAGGCGGCGTCGGATGCGGTGTCGATCAGGCGGAAGGGTTCGTTGAACTCGATGCAGTCGAACAGTACAACCTGGCCATCGAGCAGCGTGGCGTTGCCCAGGTGGATATCGCCATGGCATTCGCGAATGGCACCGTTTTCGGCACGCTTGGCCAGCAGAGGTTCCAGCCGGCTGAAGCTGGCTTCGGTCCAGGCTTCCAGTGCCTCCAGCTGCAGCAGGTCGTTGGCATCGTTGAGCAGGGGGCGGATCTGCTCGAAGTTCTGCCGCATGGGGGCGACGATAGACTGTGGAGCACTGAGGGGATGATCAGCAGGGACTGCCGGCGTCTGGACGTGAAAGTCAGCGATCTGCTTGGCCAGTGCGTCGATATGCGCGGGTGTCAGTTCGCCGCGAGCTTGCACGTCGCTGAGCAGTTGGCTCTGCGGGAACTGGCGCATCTTCAGTACATATTCGATGGCCGGGCCGGTGCCGTTGAGCTGTGGTTCGGCTTCACTGCCGGTAATCGGTAGCACGTCCAGATACAGGTCGGTGGTCAGGCGCTGGTTGAGGCGCAGTTCCTCACCGCAGAAATGTTGGCGAGCGTCGAGTGTCGAGAAGTCGAGGAAGCCGAAGTTGACCGGCTTCTTGATCTTGTAGGCAAAGGGGCCGGTGAGCAGAACCCAGGAGATATGCGTCTCGATAACCTGGAAACCGTCTACCGGATGCGGATAGAGGGCCGGGTTTTGCAGGGCTGCAATCAGTGCTTGGCTCACGGTCAATCCTTTTGTTCTGGTATTTCGGAGGGCGCATTATGGCTGCTGTGCGGCGCAGTGCAAACCGCCGGTGCGTGCCTGTCGACCCAGGGTAAAGTGCGTATAATGCGCGGCCATGACACGTTCCCGAACTCCGCGCGCTCGCGCCAAACGCCGCTCTGGTGGCTCTCGTCCCTGGCTTGGCTGGGTCCTGAAACTCGCATTGGTCGGGCTGGTGGTGCTCGCCGGCTTTGCCGTTTATCTGGATGCGGTGGTCCAGGAGAAGTTTTCCGGCAAGCGCTGGACGGTCCCGGCCAAGGTTTATGCGCGGCCGCTGGAGCTGTTCGTCGGACAAAAACTGGCCAAGCAGGATTTCCTCACTGAACTCGATGCGCTGGGCTATCGCCGCGAGAGTGCGGCTGACGGTCCGGGCGCGGCGGTGGTCAATGGCAATGTGATCGACCTGCATACACGCGGCTTCCAGTTCTACGAAGGCGCCGAGCCAGCACAGCGTTTGCGCGTGCGCTTCTCCGGCGACTACGTGGCGGGCCTCGACCAGGCCAATGGCAGCAAGCTGGATGTCGCGCGCATGGAGCCCCTGCTGATCGGCGGGCTTTATCCGGCCCACCACGAAGATCGCATCCTGATCAAGCTGGAACAGGCGCCGGCCTACCTGGTGGAAACGCTGGTGGCGGTTGAGGACCGTGAGTTCTTCAATCATTTCGGTGTGTCGCCGAAAGGGATCGCCCGTGCCGTCTGGATCAACGCGACTGCCGGTCAGTTACGTCAGGGTGGCAGTACCCTGACCCAGCAGTTGGTCAAGAACTTCTACCTGACCAACGAGCGCAGCCTGTCGCGTAAGGCTACCGAAGCCATGATGGCGGTGTTGCTGGAGTTGCATTACGACAAGCGGGAGATTCTTGAGGCTTACCTGAACGAGGTGTTCCTCGGGCAGGACGGGCAGCGTGCCGTGCACGGTTTCGGCCTGGCCAGTCAGTATTTCTTCAGCCAGCCATTGAGTGAGCTGAAACTGCATCAAGTGGCGCTGTTGGTCGGCATGGTCAAGGGGCCGACCTACTACAACCCGCGGCGTTATCCCGAGCGTGCGCTGGAGCGGCGCAATCTGGTACTCGACCTCCTTGCGCAGCAGGGCACGGTTACCGAAGCCGAGGCGGAGGCCGCCAAGCAGAAGCCACTGGGGGTTACGACGCGTGGCAGTCTGGCGGACAGCTCGTTCCCCGGTTTCCTGGATCTGGTCAAGCGCCAGTTACGCCAGGACTACCGCGACGAAGACCTGACCGAGGAAGGGCTGCGCATCTTCACCAGTTTCGATCCGATCCTGCAGATCAAGTCCGAGGCAGCCCTGAGTGAGACGCTCAAGCGCCTGGGCGGGCGCAAGGGGGTGGATGAGGTTGAGGCCGCGATGGTGGTAACCAATCCGGAGAATGGCGAAGTACAGGCCATGATCGGCAGCCGTCAGCCGCGCTTTGCCGGCTTCAACCGTGCACTCGATGCGGTGCGGCCGATTGGCTCGTTGATCAAACCAGCGGTCTACCTCACGGCGCTCGAGCGGCCGAGCCAGTACACCTTGACCACCTGGATTGCGGATGAACCGTTCTCCGTGAAGGGCCAGGATGGACAGGTCTGGACCCCCCAGAACTATGATCGCCAGGCCCATGGCACCATTCATCTCTATCAGGGGCTCGCCAACTCCTACAACCTGTCGACCGCCAAGCTGGGTTTGGAACTGGGGGTGCCCAATGTGCTCAAAACCCTTGAGCGACTGGGTGTCAGCCGCGAGTGGCCAGCGTATCCGTCGATGCTGCTGGGGGCTGGGGCATTGACGCCGATGGAAGTGGCGACGATGTACCAAACGTTGGCGAATGGCGGGTTCAACACGCCATTGCGCGGGATCCGTAGTGTGTTGACCGCTGAGGGGCAGCCGCTCAAGCGTTATCCGTTCCAGGTTCAGCAGCGCTTCGATACCGGTGCGATCTACCTGGTACAGAACGCCATGCAGCGCGTCATGCGCGAAGGGACTGGGCGCTCTGTGTACAGCCAACTGCCGCGTAATCTGACGCTGGCGGGCAAGACGGGCACCACCAACGATTCGCGGGACAGCTGGTTCGCTGGTTTCAGCCAGGATCTGCTGGCCGTGGTGTGGTTGGGGCGTGATGACAATGGCAAGACACCACTGACCGGTGCGAGCGGGGCATTGCAGGTTTGGACCAGCTTCATGGTCAAGGCGGACCCGCTGCCGCTGGACATGCCGCAACCGGATAACGTGACGCAGGCCTGGGTGGATGCGAGCAGTGGGCAGGGCTCGGCGGCCGGCTGCCCGAATGCAGTACAGATACCGTATATTCGCGGCAGTGAGCCCGTACAGGGTGCTGCATGTGGCGGCCCAGAGTCGCCATCTGAGTCGGTTATGGATTGGGTAAAAGGCTGGCTCAATTGAGTTCGCCTACAGAGAGGATGCAAATGGGCAAGTGGTGGATGTGCGCCGTGATGGCGTCGGTAATGATGAGCGGTTGCGCCACTGTGCCGCGGGGTTCCATTCCTGTTATCGACTCCAGCGGTTCGCTCGCGGCGGATGATCAACTGGAAGGTGGTGGCGGTTATCAGCAGCCGGCTCGCGCCACCCAACCTCGGAGCTTGCCTGAGGATTCCGGCGTTGTGGTGATGGTGCCGGGTGGCACATCGTCCACGCCGATCCAGAGCTTCCCTGCGGGCAGTGCGGCGCAGCCTGCACCGATCACCAGTGCGCCGCTGACCATCGGGCCAATTTCCAGTGCGGGTACCTACAGTGCGCCAAGCACGCCGAGTGGTATCCCGTCGGCGGGTGGGTTGTCTGCCGATGAGCAACTGGATGGACCGATCCTGGCATTGCTGAGTACTGCTCAGCAGCAACAGAGCGGCGGTGATCTGAATGGTGCGTCTTCCAGTCTTGAGCGGGCCCAGCGTATTGCGCCACGTGAGCCGCAAGTGCTGTACCGACTTGCTGAGGTGCGTCTGGCTCAGGGGGATGCAGCCCAGGCCGAGCAATTGGCTCGTCGTGGGCTGACCCTGGCCAATGGCCGTCCCACACTGCAGGCCAGCCTGTGGGGGCTGATTGCTCAGTCGCTGGAGCGGCAGGGCGATGCGGCAGGTGCCGCGCAGGCGCGTGAGCGGGCGCGAGTGAGTCTCTGATGGATGGGCGCTTGCCATTGCTGGCTGAGCAGCTGCTGCTGATCGAGCGGGAGCTACGGGCGCTGGGCTGGTGGGAGCATGTCCCGCCTTCCGCACAGGCGCTGGCCAGCACGCAGCCGTTCAGCATCGATACGCTGTCGTTCGAGCAATGGTTGCAGTGGGTAATGCTGCCGCGGATGAAACTGCTGATCGAGGCTGAGCAGTCGCTGCCCACCGCTTCCGGTATTCATGACATGGCTGAAGAGGTCTACCGGGGGCAGGAGCGGCAAGTCGCGCCTTTGTTGCAGGCGTTGGCCGCCTTCGACCGGCTGTTGTCGTCTTAAGACCTGCCCGGGACTCCGGGCAGGTAGACACCCTTATTTGCAGTTTTCGCGAATAGCCTTCTCGTTCTCGGCGATGCGTGCCTGGCGTTCTTCCTCGGTCAGGCGACGCGTTTCGCCGCCGACCTCTGCGCGCAGGCGTGGATTGTTCTGCAGTTGGGCAAGGTTGGTTCTGACGGTCTGGCAGAACTGCTTGCGCTCGGCTTCCTGCTTGGCCACGTCCTGCCTCACCTTCTTGTCAATGGCCTCCTGCTCCTTTTCCCCTTCGGTCTGTGTGGTCAGGCTCGGTGGTGGTGTAGCGGGTTTGGCTGGCGGGACGGCAGTGTTGATCGAGGTGGCCGGCTGACCTTCCGGTGGCTGTGAGCCGAAGTGAGTGCGACCCTGGTCATCTACCCATTTGTAAACCTGGCCTGCCATAGCTGTTGCGCTCAGGGCGAGCAGCAGGCTGCCCGTGAGAATCATGCGACGCATGGTGTTTCCTTTATTGGCTGCGGGACCTGGTGGTTACTATAACCAAAACTCGTGGAACGTCATCCTGCGCCGTGTCACAGCTATAGATGGAAGATTCTGTAACGGATTACTTGACTTGCGGGCCATGAATCCGAAGAATTCGGAGTCCGCTGTAGTGGGTCCGCCGCAAGCAGGCTTTTCTCAGCAGACCATGAGGTGCACACCCGCGCCGACTTGTTTCACCCGCAACGCGTTACCTCGCGCTGGGTGGGAATACTCCGCAACATTCAGGGGCATTCCCAATACTTGCTCAGTTCAGTAGCTGACGTAGTCGGCGACCACCGTCGCTCATGCTCTGCCTGGCAGTAAACCTAACGAACCGCTCTTGTTTGCGGGCGGTAATCTGGCGTTCTAGAGGTGAAAAACGTGGAGCTTTTATCCGGCGCTGAAATGGTCGTCCGCTCGCTGCGTGACGAAGGCGTTAAGTATATCTATGGGTACCCGGGTGGTGCTCTCCTGCATATTTACGATGCCCTGTTCAAAGAACCGGAAGTGACCCATATTCTGGTGCGTCATGAACAGGCCGCTACCCACATGGCTGACGGCTATGCGCGCGCGACCGGCAAAGCCGGCGTGGTGCTGGTGACCTCCGGCCCGGGTGCGACCAATGCCATCACAGGCATTGCTACTGCCTACATGGACTCGATTCCCATGGTAATCATCTCCGGTCAGGTGCCTAGCACCGTGGTCGGTACCGATGCATTCCAGGAAACCGACATGGTGGGTGTGTCACGTCCGATCGTGAAGCACAGCTTCATCATCAAGCATCCCTCGGAAATCCCTGAGGTGATCAAGAAGGCCTTCTATCTCGCCCAGTCCGGGCGCCCTGGCCCGGTGGTCGTTGATATTCCGAAGGACATGGGCGATCCGACCCAGAAGTTCGAATACAGCTATCCGAAGAAGGTGAAGCTGCGTTCGTACAGCCCGGCTTTGCGCGGGCACTCGGGGCAGATCCGTAAAGCAGCAGAAATGTTGCTGGCGGCCAAGCGCCCGATCATCTATGCCGGTGGTGGCGTGGTCCTCGGTGGTGCTTCGGCGCAACTGACCGAGCTGGCTCGTACACTCAATGTGCCCGTGACCAACACCCTGATGGGCCTGGGTGCCTACCCTGGCGATGATCGTCAGTTCGTTGGCATGCTGGGTATGCACGGCAGCTACACCGCCAACCTGGCCATGCACCATGCGGATGTCATCCTCGCTGTCGGCGCACGTTTCGATGACCGCGTGATCAATGGCGAGACCGCAGCCAAGTTCTGCCCGAACGCTAAGATCATCCACATCGATATCGACCCGGCTTCGATCTCCAAGACCGTGAAGGCTGATATCCCAATCGTCGGTCCGGTCGATAGCGTGTTGACCGAGATGGTTGCCACGCTCAAGGAAATCGACGAGACCCAGGACAAGGATGCTCAGGCTGCCTGGTGGAAGCAGATCGAGGAATGGCGTGGCAACCGCGGCATCTTCCCGTATGACAAGGGCGACGGCAGCATCATCAAGCCGCAGACCGTCATCGAAACCCTGTACGAAGTGACCAAGGGCGATGCCTACATCACCTCGGACGTGGGCCAGCACCAGATGTTCGCCGCGCAGTACTACAAGTTCAACAAGCCCAATCGCTGGATCAACTCCGGTGGCCTGGGCACCATGGGCTTCGGTTTCCCTGCCGCGATGGGCGTCAAGCTGAACTTCCCGGATAACGATGTGGCCTGCGTGACCGGTGAGGGCAGCATCCAGATGAATATCCAGGAGCTGTCGACCTGCCTGCAGTACGACCTGCCGGTGAAGATCATCAACCTCAACAACGGTGCGTTGGGCATGGTTCGCCAATGGCAGGACATGCAATACAGCAGCCGCTACTCGCACTCGTACATGGAGTCGTTGCCAGACTTCGTCAAACTGGCCGAAGCCTATGGCCATGTGGGTATCCGCATCACCGACCTGAAAGACCTCAAGCCGAAAATGGAAGAGGCTTTCGCCATGAAGAACCGTCTGGTGTTCCTCGACATCGCCGTGGATACCAGTGAGCACGTCTACCCAATGCAGATCCGCGGCGGTGCGATGCGCGATATGTGGCTGAGCAAGACGGAGCGGACCTGAACATGCGCCATATCATCTCCCTGTTGCTGGAAAACGAACCGGGCGCCCTGTCGCGCATCGTTGGTCTGTTTTCCCAGCGCAACTACAACATTGAAAGCCTGACGGTAGCGCCGACCGAAGACCCGACTCTGTCGCGTCTGACGTTGACCACCATCGGCCATGACGATGTGGTCGAGCAGATCACCAAGAACCTCAACAAGCTGATCGAAGTGGTCAAGCTGGTGAACCTGTCGGAAAGCGCTCACATCGAGCGTGAGCTGATGTTGGTGAAGGTCAAGGCCACCGGCGCTCAGCGCGCCGAGGTCAAGCGCACCACTGACATCTTCCGCGGGCAGATCGTCGATGTGACCAGCAGCGTCTACACCATTCAGCTGGCCGGCACGAGCGACAAGCTGGACAGCTTCATCCAGGCCATCGGCACCGCGTCGATTCTAGAAACTGTGCGCAGTGGCGTCACCGGCATTGCCCGTGGCGACAAAGTACTCAGCATCTAACTCTTTAGCGAACGGCCCACGAGGCCAGACAAACCAGGGGAATTCCCATGAAAGTGTTTTACGACAAAGACTGCGACCTCTCGATCATCCAGGGCAAGAAAGTCGCCATCATCGGCTATGGCTCCCAGGGCCATGCCCAGGCGTGCAACCTGAAGGACTCGGGCGTCGACGTTACCATTGGTCTGCGCAAAGGTTCGGCTACTGTCGCCAAGGCTGAGGCCCACGGCCTGAAAGTCTCCGATGTTGCCAGCGCCGTTGCTGCTGCCGATCTGGTCATGATCCTGACCCCGGACGAGTTCCAGGGCCAGCTGTACAAGAACGAAATCGAGCCGAATATCAAGAAGGGCGCAACCCTGGCGTTCTCCCACGGTTTTGCCATCCACTACAACCAGGTCGTACCGCGTGCCGACCTCGACGTGATCATGATTGCGCCGAAGGCCCCGGGCCACACCGTGCGTTCCGAGTTCGTCAAGGGCGGCGGTATCCCTGACCTGATCGCCATCTACCAAGACGCTTCGGGCAATGCCAAGAACGTTGCCCTGTCCTACGCTGCTGGCGTTGGTGGTGGTCGTACCGGCATCATCGAAACGACCTTCAAAGACGAGACCGAAACTGACCTGTTCGGCGAGCAGGCTGTTCTGTGCGGCGGTTGCGTCGAGCTGGTCAAAGCTGGTTTCGAGACTCTGGTCGAAGCCGGCTATGCGCCGGAAATGGCCTACTTCGAGTGCCTGCACGAGCTGAAGCTGATCGTTGATCTCATGTACGAAGGCGGCATCGCCAACATGAACTACTCGATCTCCAACAATGCCGAGTACGGCGAGTACGTGACGGGTCCTGAAGTCATCAACGCCGAATCCCGACAAGCCATGCGTAACGCCCTGAAGCGCATCCAGGATGGTGAATACGCGAAGATGTTCATCAGCGAAGGCGCTACGGGCTACCCGTCGATGACTGCCAAGCGTCGTAACAACGCCGCACACGGTATCGAAATCATCGGCGAGCAACTGCGCTCGATGATGCCGTGGATTTCGGCCAATAAGATCGTCGACAAGTCCAAGAACTAAGGACGTCGATGTGAGAAAAAGCGCGGCCTAGGCCGCGTTTTTTTATGCTCGCGGCGGGCTTCTGGTATAAAGCCCATTCGTTTGCATGGAGCGGCCGACGAACCTCTGTCAGCCGTTTCTGTCGAAAATCATTCAAATCGCTGCAAGGTAGTGTTCATGAACGAACGTCCCGAGGAACCCGGCAAAGCGCCCGACGAGGAAAGTCTCCTGCCCATCGATGAGCATGTGGAGGAGGGGCATGATGCCGAAGGCCGCAAGGTTCGCCATCGCGGTATCTATCTACTGCCCAATCTGTTCACCACCGCGGCGTTGTTCTCCGGGTTCTATGCCATCGTCAATGGTATGAACGGCCAGTTCGACCACGCGGCGATCGCCATTTTCGTGGCCATGGTACTCGATGGCCTGGATGGACGTGTGGCGCGACTGACCAACACGCAAAGTGCCTTCGGTGCCGAGTATGACTCGCTGTCTGATATGGTCGCTTTCGGCGTGGCGCCTGCCCTGGTCGCCTTCGAGTGGGCGCTGGGTAGCTTGGGTAAGGTCGGCTGGATGGTTGCCTTCATCTATGTGGCGGGTGCTGCACTGCGCTTGGCGCGCTTCAATACCATGGTCGGCAAGGCTGATAAGCGTTACTTCATTGGTCTGGCCAGTCCTGCAGCTGCAGCGCTGGTGGCGGGTACGGTCTGGGCATTCAGTGATTTCGGTATCAAGGGCTCCAATATGGCTTTTGTTGTCGCGCTGTTGGTGGCAGCTGCCGGAACCCTGATGGTCAGCAACATCAAGTACAACAGCTTCAAGGATTTGGACCTTAAAGGACGTGTGCCTTTCGTGGCCATCTTGGTGGTGGTGTTAGTGTTCGCTGTGGTGTTCAGCGATCCGCCACGTATCCTGCTGCTGATCTTCGTTGCCTATGCCGCCTCCGGCCCGGTTCAGTATCTGCTGCAGATGCGTCGTCGGCGTACGGCCGAGTAATCCTGTCCTTCCGCTCTGTGTCCTGTAGTGTGCACGGAGCTTTCAGGCTCATGCTTCGGTTGGCGAGGCATGAGTCCTTTATACCTCTTGAGGCGTCCTGCCTCATGCCAGCTCTCAGCGACTCCTTCTCTGCATTAATAACTTTCCTGTTCTCCTTTTGGTTGGGGGCGTCGCCGCTGCATGCATCTGTGATGCTCCTGGTACATGGTCTCTTCTATCTATAAGGAGGAGGCGCAGGGCGTGCTGCTTTGTTAGGGCAGAGGCTCGCGATGGAGGAGGGGGGGTGCTGCTGCAGAAGGCAAAAACAGCGTTGTTAAATAGCTACGAGGGTTGGGCTCCGTGTTTTCGGCCAAGGATTTCAGTCTTTCGGGCATATATGACAACAAACTGTCATTTAAGGGTTGACGTTAAATTTTGGTCCCCTATAATGCGCACCACTTCCGGTGCAGTCGGATCGAAAAACTCCTTGATAAACAAGAAGTTAGACGAAAATAAAGGTTGCAACGGTGGCGGATTCAAGTAGAATGCGCCGGGCTGACAAGGTGGTGGTTTAGACCTGTCAGCGCTTCAGTCGGGAGCGACTGAAGATGCTGGAAAGGAGGTGTTGACAGCGGTTTGTAACGCTGTAGAATGCGCCTCCCGCTGATGAGAAGCTCTGCTGATCCGAAGCGCAGGCGGTTGAGAAGAAACGAAAAATTCTTCAAAAACAGCTTGACAGATTGAAAGGCTGCTGTAGAATGCGCGGCCTCGGTTGAGACGAAAGGCTTGATCGAAACGCTCTTTAACAACTTGAATCAAGCAATTCGTGTGGGTGCTTGTGATGTAAGACTGATAGTCAAATGATTGTCAGCAACACAAGTAACACTCGTGAATTCGAGAGTTTATTTGCGATTGCTGAGCCAAGTTTAGGGTTTTCTCAAAACCCAAGCAGTATTGAACTGAAGAGTTTGATCATGGCTCAGATTGAACGCTGGCGGCAGGCCTAACACATGCAAGTCGAGCGGATGAAGAGAGCTTGCTCTCTGATTTAGCGGCGGACGGGTGAGTAATGCCTAGGAATCTGCCTGGTAGT
Source organism: Pseudomonas sp. Marseille-Q8238 (assembly GCF_965111915.1). Lineage (NCBI taxonomy): Bacteria > Pseudomonadati > Pseudomonadota > Gammaproteobacteria > Pseudomonadales > Pseudomonadaceae > Pseudomonas > Pseudomonas sp. Marseille-Q8238. The sequence continues at coordinate 1,145,611 of NZ_CBCOPI010000001.1, forward strand.
GGGGGATAACGTTCCGAAAGGAACGCTAATACCGCATACGTCCTACGGGAGAAAGCAGGGGACCTTCGGGCCTTGCGCTATCAGATGAGCCTAGGTCGGATTAGCTAGTTGGTGGGGTAAAGGCTCACCAAGGCGACGATCCGTAACTGGTCTGAGAGGATGATCAGTCACACTGGAACTGAGACACGGTCCAGACTCCTACGGGAGGCAGCAGTGGGGAATATTGGACAATGGGCGAAAGCCTGATCCAGCCATGCCGCGTGTGTGAAGAAGGTCTTCGGATTGTAAAGCACTTTAAGTTGGGAGGAAGGGTTGTAACCTAATACGTTGCAATTTTGACGTTACCGACAGAATAAGCACCGGCTAACTTCGTGCCAGCAGCCGCGGTAATACGAAGGGTGCAAGCGTTAATCGGAATTACTGGGCGTAAAGCGCGCGTAGGTGGTTCAGCAAGTTGAATGTGAAAGCCCTGGGCTCAACCTGGGAACTGCATCCAAAACTACTGAGCTAGAGTACGGTAGAGGGTAGTGGAATTTCCTGTGTAGCGGTGAAATGCGTAGATATAGGAAGGAACACCAGTGGCGAAGGCGACTACCTGGACTGATACTGACACTGAGGTGCGAAAGCGTGGGGAGCAAACAGGATTAGATACCCTGGTAGTCCACGCCGTAAACGATGTCGACTAGCCGTTGGGATCCTTGAGATCTTAGTGGCGCAGCTAACGCATTAAGTCGACCGCCTGGGGAGTACGGCCGCAAGGTTAAAACTCAAATGAATTGACGGGGGCCCGCACAAGCGGTGGAGCATGTGGTTTAATTCGAAGCAACGCGAAGAACCTTACCTGGCCTTGACATGCTGAGAACTTTCTAGAGATAGATTGGTGCCTTCGGGAACTCAGACACAGGTGCTGCATGGCTGTCGTCAGCTCGTGTCGTGAGATGTTGGGTTAAGTCCCGTAACGAGCGCAACCCTTGTCCTTAGTTACCAGCACGTTATGGTGGGCACTCTAAGGAGACTGCCGGTGACAAACCGGAGGAAGGTGGGGATGACGTCAAGTCATCATGGCCCTTACGGCCAGGGCTACACACGTGCTACAATGGTCGGTACAAAGGGTTGCCAAGCCGCGAGGTGGAGCTAATCCCATAAAACCGATCGTAGTCCGGATCGCAGTCTGCAACTCGACTGCGTGAAGTCGGAATCGCTAGTAATCGTGAATCAGAATGTCACGGTGAATACGTTCCCGGGCCTTGTACACACCGCCCGTCACACCATGGGAGTGGGTTGCTCCAGAAGTAGCTAGTCTAACCGCAAGGGGGACGGTTACCACGGAGTGATTCATGACTGGGGTGAAGTCGTAACAAGGTAGCCGTAGGGGAACCTGCGGCTGGATCACCTCCTTAATCGACGACATCAGCTTTATCATAAGCTCCCACACGAATTGCTTGATTCACTTGCGAAAAGCGATTGGGTTTACACCCGAGAGTTAGACGATTGGGTCTGTAGCTCAGTTGGTTAGAGCGCACCCCTGATAAGGGTGAGGTCGGCAGTTCGAATCTGCCCAGACCCACCAATTGTCAAGGGATGTGGCCAAGTCCGTAAATGGGGCCATAGCTCAGCTGGGAGAGCGCCTGCTTTGCACGCAGGAGGTCAGGAGTTCGATCCTCCTTGGCTCCACCATTAACTCGATAATCGTTGAAAGCTCAGAACTGAGCATCTGCCCGTAGGGGTTGGGGTGTTGAGTTCTGGTCTTTGCGCCAGAACTGTTCTTTAAAAATTTGGGTATGTGATAGAAGTAGACTGGATAATTACTTTCACTGGTAGTTATTCAAGTCAAGGTAAAATTTGCGTGTTCTCTATATTGCAAATTTTCGGCGAATGTCGTCTTCACGTTTGAGACAGTAACCAGATTGCTTGGGGTTATATGGTCAAGTGAAGAAGCGCATACGGTGGATGCCTTGGCAGTCAGAGGCGATGAAAGACGTGGTAGCCTGCGAAAAGCTTCGGGGAGTCGGCAAACAGACTTTGATCCGGAGATCTCTGAATGGGGGAACCCAGCCATCATAAGATGGTTATCTTGTACTGAATACATAGGTGCAAGAGGCGAACCAGGGGAACTGAAACATCTAAGTACCCTGAGGAAAAGAAATCAACCGAGATTCCCTTAGTAGTGGCGAGCGAACGGGGACTAGCCCTTAAGTTGATTTGAGATTAGCGGAACGCTCTGGAAAGTGCGGCCATAGTGGGTGATAGCCCTGTACGCGAAAATCTCTTATCAATGAAATCGAGTAGGACGGAGCACGAGAAACTTTGTCTGAATATGGGGGGACCATCCTCCAAGGCTAAATACTACTGACTGACCGATAGTGAACTAGTACCGTGAGGGAAAGGCGAAAAGAACCCCGGAGAGGGGAGTGAAATAGATCCTGAAACCGTATGCGTACAAGCAGTGGGAGCCTACTTTGTTGGGTGACTGCGTACCTTTTGTATAATGGGTCAGCGACTTATATTCAGTGGCAAGCTTAACCGAATAGGGGAGGCGTAGCGAAAGCGAGTCTTAATAGGGCGTTTAGTCGCTGGGTATAGACCCGAAACCGGGCGATCTATCCATGGGCAGGTTGAAGGTTGGGTAACACTAACTGGAGGACCGAACCGACTACCGTTGAAAAGTTAGCGGATGACCTGTGGATCGGAGTGAAAGGCTAATCAAGCTCGGAGATAGCTGGTTCTCCTCGAAAGCTATTTAGGTAGCGCCTCATGTATCACTGTAGGGGGTAGAGCACTGTTTCGGCTAGGGGGTCATCCCGACTTACCAAACCGATGCAAACTCCGAATACCTACAAGTGCCGAGCATGGGAGACACACGGCGGGTGCTAACGTCCGTCGTGAAAAGGGAAACAACCCAGACCGTCAGCTAAGGTCCCAAAGTTATGGTTAAGTGGGAAACGATGTGGGAAGGCTTAGACAGCTAGGAGGTTGGCTTAGAAGCAGCCACCCTTTAAAGAAAGCGTAATAGCTCACTAGTCGAGTCGGCCTGCGCGGAAGATGTAACGGGGCTCAAACCATACACCGAAGCTACGGGTATCACGTAAGTGATGCGGTAGAGGAGCGTTCTGTAAGCCTGTGAAGGTCAGTTGAGAAGCTGGCTGGAGGTATCAGAAGTGCGAATGCTGACATGAGTAACGACAATGCGAGTGAAAAACTCGCACGCCGAAAGACCAAGGTTTCCTGCGCAACGTTAATCGACGCAGGGTTAGTCGGTCCCTAAGGCGAGGCAGAAATGCGTAGTCGATGGGAAACAGGTTAATATTCCTGTACTTCTAGTTACTGCGATGGGGGGACGGAGAAGGCTAGGCCAGCACGGCGTTGGTTGTCCGTGTTTAAGGTGGTAGGCAGAGATCTTAGGTAAATCCGGGGTCTTAATGCCGAGAGCTGATGACGAGCGCTCTTTTAGAGCGTGAAGTGGTTGATGCCATGCTTCCAGGAAAAGCCTCTAAGCTTCAGGTAACTAGGAACCGTACCCCAAACCGACACAGGTGGTTGGGTAGAGAATACCAAGGCGCTTGAGAGAACTCGGGTGAAGGAACTAGGCAAAATGGCACCGTAACTTCGGGAGAAGGTGCGCCGGTGAGGGTGAAGGACTTGCTCCGTAAGCTCATGCCGGTCGAAGATACCAGGCCGCTGCGACTGTTTATTAAAAACACAGCACTCTGCAAACACGAAAGTGGACGTATAGGGTGTGACGCCTGCCCGGTGCCGGAAGGTTAATTGATGGGGTTAGCGCAAGCGAAGCTCTTGATCGAAGCCCCGGTAAACGGCGGCCGTAACTATAACGGTCCTAAGGTAGCGAAATTCCTTGTCGGGTAAGTTCCGACCTGCACGAATGGCGTAACGATGGCGGCGCTGTCTCCACCCGAGACTCAGTGAAATTGAAATCGCTGTGAAGATGCAGTGTATCCGCGGCTAGACGGAAAGACCCCGTGAACCTTTACTATAGCTTTGCACTGGACTTTGAATTTGCTTGTGTAGGATAGGTGGGAGGCTTTGAAGCGTGAACGCCAGTTTGCGTGGAGCCAACCTTGAAATACCACCCTGGCAACTTTGAGGTTCTAACTCTGGTCCGTTATCCGGATCGAGGACAGTGTATGGTGGGTAGTTTGACTGGGGCGGTCTCCTCCTAAAGAGTAACGGAGGAGTACGAAGGTGCGCTCAGACCGGTCGGAAATCGGTCGTAGAGTATAAAGGCAAAAGCGCGCTTGACTGCGAGACAGACACGTCGAGCAGGTACGAAAGTAGGTCTTAGTGATCCGGTGGTTCTGTATGGAAGGGCCATCGCTCAACGGATAAAAGGTACTCCGGGGATAACAGGCTGATACCGCCCAAGAGTTCATATCGACGGCGGTGTTTGGCACCTCGATGTCGGCTCATCACATCCTGGGGCTGAAGCCGGTCCCAAGGGTATGGCTGTTCGCCATTTAAAGTGGTACGCGAGCTGGGTTTAGAACGTCGTGAGACAGTTCGGTCCCTATCTGCCGTGGACGTTTGAGATTTGAGAGGGGCTGCTCCTAGTACGAGAGGACCGGAGTGGACGAACCTCTGGTGTTCCGGTTGTCACGCCAGTGGCATTGCCGGGTAGCTATGTTCGGAAAAGATAACCGCTGAAAGCATCTAAGCGGGAAACTTGCCTCAAGATGAGATCTCACTGGAGCCTTGAGCTCCCTAAAGGGCCGTCGAAGACTACGACGTTGATAGGTTGGGTGTGTAAGCGCTGTGAGGCGTTGAGCTAACCAATACTAATTGCCCGTGAGGCTTGACCATATAACACCCAAACAATTTGCTGTTTGTGTGCTCGATGGTTGAAGTCGACAAACAAACCGAAAATTTGCCTGAACACGCAATACCACCACATCACATACCCAATTCGCTGTAGCGACTAAACACCGATACAGCAACCGAATTGCTTGACGACCATAGAGCGTTGGAACCACCTGATCCCATCCCGAACTCAGTAGTGAAACGACGCATCGCCGATGGTAGTGTGGGGTTTCCCCATGTGAGAGTAGGTCATCGTCAAGCTCCTATCCCCAAACCCCCAATCCGAGTAATCGGGTTGGGGGTTTGGCTTTGCGCGACGGAAAAATTGGTGAGCAAGCTGGAAGCACTGAAGAGGGATAAGCCTCTCTCAACCCTTGCAGGAGCGAGGCCTTGTTGGTCTACTCCCTGCTTCCTTTGATGGCTTGTCTGTAAGTCATATCCTTCAAGGCCTAGGTGCCTGTTTTCCACTGCACCGCTTCTGCTGCGTGCCCTGGTAATGGAGTCAGATCTCGATCATGACCGAGCTGCAAACAGCTAAAACGCGTCGAACCACTAACTGGTCCGCTATCTGGATACTGCCACTGATCGCCTTGTTGATTGGTGGCTGGCTGGCGTGGCGCGCATATGAGCAGGCCGGTATCGAGATTCAGGTGTTCTTTGCCAGTGGCGAGGGAATCCAGGTCAACAAGACCGAGGTCATCTATAAAGGCATGCAGATCGGCAAGGTGGTCGGCATGGAACTGGATGACAAGGGCAGCCAGCGTGGCGTGCGCGCGACCATTGAGATGGATAAAAGCGTCGAGCCTCAGTTACGCAGCAATACTCGATTCTGGGTGGTCAAGCCGAGCGTTTCGCTGGCTGGGATTACGGGTCTGGAAACGCTGGTATCCGGTAATTACATTGCCGTAAGCCCTGGTGATGGTGAATCAGAGCGCAGCTTCGTGGCGCTTACTGAGGCGCCACCGCTATCCGATAGCGTGCCTGGCCTGCATCTGACCCTCAAGGCCGAGCGTCTGGGCTCGCTGAACCGGGATAGTCCTGTGTTCTACAAGCAGATTCAGGTGGGGAAGGTGAAGAGCTATAACCTGGCTGAGGATCAGACCACGGTTGAGCTCAAGGTCTATATCCAGCCGGAGTTCGCTTCCCTGGTGAGGAAACACACGCGTTTCTGGAATGCCAGCGGCGTCTCGATTGATGCAGGGCTATCTGGCGTCAAGGTGCGTACGGAGTCATTGACCAGCATCGTGGCGGGGGGGATTGCCTTCGCCACCCCAGAGCATCGCAAAGACAGTCCTGCAACGGACCCGACACTACCGTTCCGCCTCTATGAGGATTACGACGCAGCGCAGGCGGGCATCAAGGCGACGATCAAGCTCACTGATTTCGATGGTCTTGAGGCCGGTCGCACCCCAGTGATGTACAAAGGCGTGCAGGTCGGTACGCTGAAGACCTTCAAGATCGAAGAAGACCTGACTGGTGCTACGGCCGAGCTGACGCTGGACCCGCGTACCGAGGACTATCTGGTTGAGGGGACCGATTTCTGGGTGGTCAGGCCATCCATTTCCCTGGCAGGCATCTCGGGCCTGGAGGCGTTGGTCAAAGGTAATTACATTGCCATCCGCCCGGGGGACAAGAATGCCAAGCCCAGGCGTGATTTTGTGGCACGCGCCAAGGCACCGCCTCTGGACTTGGCTGCCCCCGGTTTGCACCTGGTGTTGTTCAGCGACGTGCTTGGTTCGATCGATGTGGGCAGTCCGATTCTCTATCGACAGGTCAAGGTCGGCAGTATCCAGAGCTACCAGTTCTCTCGCGATCGTAAGCGCGTGGTGCTTGGCGCACATATCGAGCCTGAGTACGCCAACCTGGTGAACAGCTCGACGCGTTTCTGGAATGCCAGCGGCATTCGCATTACTGGCGGTCTTTCGGGTATCGAGGTGAAAAGCGATTCCTTGCAGAGCCTACTGGCTGGCGGTGTGGTGTTTGAAACCCCGGATATGAAAGCGCCGGTCAACCGCAAGATTCAGCGGTTCACCCTGCACGAAGATCGCGAAAGCGCCTTGCAGGAGGGGACGGCTATCCAGATCAAGGTACCGACAGGCGATGGCCTGAGTCCGGGGACGGCTATCCGTTACAAAGGGCTGGATGTGGGCAAGATCGAGACAGTCGAGCTGACCGACGACCTGCAAGCCGTTCTGTTGCATGCACGAATTACCAAGGCTCAGGCACGTATCGCCAGTGTCGGCAGCCAGTTCTGGGTGGTCAAACCTGAACTGGGGCTGATTCGTACGGCCAACCTGGAAACCCTGGTCAGCGGCCAATACCTGGAAGTGTTACCCGCTGATAAACCGGGCAAGGCACAAGCCTATTTCGAGGTACGCAAGCAGGCGCCTTCAGTACAGGCCAGTGAAACCGGTCTGAAACTGGTACTGAGTACGGCGCGGCGGGGATCGATCAAGCCGGGTGTGCTGGTCAGCTACCGTGAGGTGCCGGTGGGCAGGGTCACTGATTTCGAATTAGGCCCGACCTCGGATCGTGTGTTGATTCATGTTCTCATCGAACCGCGCTATGCGCCCCTGGTGCGTAGCAGTAGCCGCTTCTGGAACGCCAGTGGTATCGGCGTCGATGCTGGCCTGTTCAAAGGCCTGAAGGTGCGGACCGAATCGCTGGAAGCGCTGCTCGAAGGCGGTATTGCCTTTGCGACGCCGGACAACCCGCAGATGGGTGGACCTGCGCAGCCTGGACAGACCTTCGCCCTGCATGACGAACTCAACGAAGAGTGGCTGAAGTGGGCGCCGAAAATCGTCTTGGAGAAGTGAAAATAACCTGTTCAGTTTGAATTAAGTCGTGGTCTGTATCTTGGCAACTGTCGAAACCCAACGGAGATACACACCATGAAGACGTTGACTGCCCTGATTACCGCTGCTGCTCTCACTGTAACCGCTGGTATGGCTCAAGCCCGTGACCTGGGGCCGGACGAAGCGCTCAAGCTGCGTGATGCCGGTACTATCCAGAGCTTCGAAAAACTGAATGCTGCGGCATTGGCCAAGCATCCGGGCGCGAAGATCGGTGATACCGAGCTGGAAGAGGAGCATGGCCGGTACATCTATCAGGTAGAGCTGCGCGATGCCCATGGCGTGAAATGGGATCTGGACCTGGATGCCAGTACTGGCCAGGTGCTGAAAGACCAGCAGGACGATTGATCCAGCTGCATAACGAAAGGGCCGCTATTGCGGCCCTTGTCGTTTACGCCGGCTCAGTGGCCGAGGCGCTTTCCGATGTGCCCACCGCGGCGCTTTCGCGGCGCTTGATGTACTTCCAGTCTGCCTCGTCGATATAGATGCCGTTCGGCCCGCTGCCACCCTCAAGGTCGATGGCCACGTGGGCCGAGACCTGTGGTTTCACCGAGGCGAGGATCGGCACGAAGCCCAGTTGCAGGCTGGTTTCGATCAACGCCTGCTGGTTGCGTTCGTCGATGTCTGCCGCCTCGTCGAGGTAGTAGGGCAGGCGCACCTTGCCGGCCTGCTCGCGGTCCATCAGGTGCAGCAGCAGGTACATGTTGGTCAGCGCCTTGATGGTCATGGTCGTGCCGTTGCTTGCTGCGCCATCGATGTCGGTGTGCATCACCGGCGCGCCACCGACCTTGGTGATCTCGAAGGCCAGTTCGAACAGGTCCTTGAGGCCCAGTTGGTTGTGGTTGGCCGCGACCAGGCGAGCCAGGTACTCCTTGGCTTCCTCGTTCTTGGCGTCCTGATCGCCGCTCTGCTGCAGGTCGAACACCGACAGGGTCTCGCCTTCCTCGTACTGGCCCGCGCTGTGGATGATCTGGTCGATGTGCTTGAGCGCGTCCTTGTTTGGCGCGAGGACGATGCGGAAGCTCTCTAGGTTGGAGACCTGACGCTTGTTGATCTCACGGTTGAACAACGCCAGTTGGTGTTCCAGGTTGTCGTAGTCGCTGCGGATATTGCGCAGGGTGCGGGCGATATCGGTGACCGCCGCGCGGCGTGCCTTGGCCAGGGTCAGGGCTTCGTCCTGGCGGTGCGCGTAGGCGTTGACCAGCAGGTGAAGGCGACGCTCGACATCGTCCTCGCTGTCGAACTTGGCCACGCCTTTCAGGCGCACCTGAGCGTACAACGCCTCGATCTGCCCGTCGATGCGCTGCAGCGCCTGCCAGCTGTCCTGATAGTCGTTGAGCAGCGGCTGCAGGTTATCCAGCGAGTCGTCGACCGGGTCCATGAACGGCGTGCCAAATGGCAGGTCGGCCGGCAGCAGCTGGCGTCGGTGCAGGGCATCTTCCAGGGTACGTTGCTTGGCTTCGAGGTCAGCCAGTTGGCGGCCCACCAGCTGCAGCTTGGCGGACAGTTGCTGCACGCGCTCGGTGAAGGCGTCGGCGGCGCGCTTGAGTTCGTCCTGGGCGGCTTCCAGCTGGGCCAGTTGTTCCAGCTTGCCGGCGTCTTCGACGGACAGGGTCTGGCAGCGGCGGAAGTCTTCCAGCGCTTTCTGCGCGTCGAGCACGTCCTTGTACAACTGCTCGGCCTGAGCCTTGCTCGCCGCACGGTCGGCGGCAACGGCCTGCTGGGTCTTGAGTTGCTTGAGCTCGCGCTCCAGGCGGTCGCGCTGGTCGCGCAGGGCGGCGCGGTCGGCCAGGGCCTGCAGGGCCGGCGGCTCGATGTGCGAGAGGTCGATGGACAGGCCGGGCACTTCGAAGTGATCGCCCTTGAAGCGATCCAGCACCGCTTCCACGGCCTTGACCCAGTCGTCGCCCTCGGCCTGGATGCCTTTCTCGCCGAGCGGCAGGCTGAACAGTTGGCTGTTGAACAGGCGCATCAGGCGGTCGACGTCGGCTTGGCTGAACTCTTCGCGCAGGCGTGAGTAGCTGTTGTTGTCGGCGTGGTCGAGCTGCTGCTTGACCGACTTCAGGCGTTTCTCCAGGTCACGCAGGCGCTCGTCGAGGTCCTCGGCGGAGAACTGCCGCGACTGTGCCAGGGCGCCGGCCAGTTCGTCGTGGGCGTCCTTGGCAGCGAGCAGTTGCGCTTCCAGTACCTTGACGTCGTCGACCAGGGCAAAGCGGTTCTTCAATGCCGCCAGTTCGCCCATCCAGCGCTGGATCTCGCTGATCTCGCGCTCCAGGCGCATCAGTTCCTGGGTGCCACCGCGCTGCTCGTGTTGCAGGCCGTCCTGCTCGGCGCGGAAGTGCTCGTGCTGCAGGAGCAGTTCGTCGCGGCGCGCACCGGAGTAGTCCTGCCAGACGCCGAGCAGGTTATCCAGCAGTGGCGACAGGCGATGCAGCTTGCCGCGCAGCACTTCACGCTGGGCTACGCCGGCGGACAGCGCCTCGATCAGTGGGCCGGCGGTGACCAGTGCCTGGTAGTCCTGTTCCATGCGCCGCACGTCGCGGAACGCCTCTTCGGTGGCGGCGATGTAGTCGACGCTGCCGGAGCGCAGGCTGTGTTCGAAAGCATCGAGGAACAACTGCTTGAGCTTGGCTGCGGTGATCTCGCGCATGTGCAGCAGGTTGATGAACAGCGCGCGGAAGGTCTTCAGGCTTTGCTCGCTGGTCGAGCGCAGTGGGATCAGGGTGAGGTCCAGCGGAATCGAGGTGTGCCCGCCGACCAGCAGGCGGCGCAGTTCTTCAGGCTTGAGTTCCCAGGCCTTGATGCCCTCGTGCTCGAGGCTGTTGAACAGCTCGCGCTGCCGCAGGCAGGTCCCGTTCTTCTGGTAGTGCTCCAGGTCCAGCTCGCCCTGATAGGCGAAGAACTGGTGGCCGAAGCCGCCGCCCGGGCCGCGACCGGCCACGCCGATCACGTGCGGGCCATGGGGCAGGGCGACTTCGACAAGGATGTAGCTGGTATCGGACGCGAAGTAGAACTTGCGCGAGGCCTCCAGGCTGTACTTGCCGAAGCTCATGTCGGACATGCGCGCCAGGATCGGGAACTGCAGGGCGTTGATCGACGCCGATTTCCCCAGGTTGTTGGCGCCGTACACCGACAGCGGGTTTTCCAGCGGGAACAGGCCGAGGCTGTAGCCGGCGGTGTTCAGCAGGGCGAAGCGGCGGATACCGTAGCGTTCCTGGCTCATGCGTCGATCTCCTGGGCGTCACGTTCTTCGGCCATGGCGCGAGCCAGGGCGTCGTCCTCGCTTTCTTCGAGGGCGGTTTCTTCGGCAGGCTCGATGATCACGATATCGTCTTCGACTTCATCGGCGACCAGCTCCGGCGCTGGCAGCGGCAAGGCACTGTGCAGGCTGGCGGCCAGGTCGCGGTCCTGCTGCACCGACAGGCACACGTCGAGGAAGCGGTGCATCGGCGCGAGGAAGCGGTACACACCGTTGTCCTCGCTGGCGAAGCCGAGCTGGACCAGGCGGCGCATGACCTTCTCTTCCAGTTCTTCCTGGGTGGTGACTTCGGCCTGGAGGAACAGGTCCTTGTACTTGTCCAGTAGCGGCGGCAGCTCGTCGCGACCAAGGCTGCCGCCGTCGAGCACGGCCAGCGGGTCGCGGCCCTGATCAGCCAGATGCTCGACCAAAATGAAGGTGAACAGCGCCAGGCGCTGGGCGGTCTTGTTCACCTGGGCGCCCATCTGCTCGGGCACGAAGTAGTAGAAACCACGAGTGTCGCAGGTCAGCTCGTAGCCGAGCGACTTGAACAGTGCGCGGTACTGGTCCTGCAGGTTGGACAGTTGGGCGTACAGCTCCGGGTCGCGGCGGCTGATGTGGTAGCCCTTGAACAGCTCGCGGAAGATCGGCGCCAGTTGGGTCAGTTCTTTCAGGTCGATATTCATGCAGTCGTGGTCCCGGCCGGCTTGATCAGGGCGTAGGAGCTCAGGCTGACCTGATGCTCACGGGTGAGGTAGTCGCGGCGCTCGAGGCGCTCGCGCTGGAAGCGGCCATCGCGGGACAGGCGCGAGAACCAGTAGAGCAATTCGTCGGTGGCGCCATTGGGCTCCTGCTCCAGCAGCCAGACCATGAGGTCGGGCAAGGGCAGGGCCTGCTCGCAGCGCTCGATCATCTCGCGCGCGGTGCGTGGTGCGCGTTGTGGTTCGCCCTTGCGCGTGCCGCTGGCCTTGGGGAACTGCGTCGGCTTGGGCTCGAAGCGGGCCAGGGCATAAACGTACGCTTCGACCTGCGAGGCGGTGCCGAGAAAAGTGCTCTGCGGGCGGGTGTGCAGGGGCAGCGAGGCCTGCGGCACGGCGTCCAGGCCTTTCTTGCGAATCGCCGCCAGGGCTAGCGCGGCACCGCGGGTCACGGCATTGTGCCGGCGCGCTTCCTCGCGCAATGGCAGCAGCAACTCGCGGGCCTTGCGCAGGGTCAACTGGGCCGTGGTCTGCATCTCCAGGATGCGCGCGTGGGTGCGCAACAGCAGGTCGTCGTCGACCAGTTGACCGAGGCGCTGCTGTTCGCCGAGGAGCTTGAGCAGCACCTGCTCGACGCGGCGCACACCCTGTTCGAAGGCGCCGTCGGCGGCGACCAGTTGGATCATCGGTTCGACGTACTCGTCCCAGGTCGCCAGCACTTCGGCGTAACGCTGGCGCAGCGGAATCTGCCGATCACTGGTCTTGGCGCGCTCGGCCACGCCGACCAGGGCCTGTTCGTCATTGGCCAGCTTCTTCAGGACATCGCGCACACGCATGTCGAGCAGGCGTAACTGGCGGGCCAGGTCATTGGCGTCGCGGATCTCGAAGGCATCCTGAATATAGCCGGCGAGGCGTTCCAGGTGGCGCAGGTAGGCCTCGATCTCCAGGCACAGGCCAAGGCGGTGCTCGCGGCGCAGGTAGGCGAGGAAGTCGTGGATCTGCGCATTCAGCTCGAAACGGTTGGGGCTTTTGGCCACCGGTACCAGGATGTCCAGGCGGATCCACTGGTCGAGCAGGGTGGTGATGTCGGTGGGCGTGCCCTGGGGCAACTGGCTGCCGAGCTGGTTGCGCAGCTCGATCAGGCTCAGGGTGCCGGTATCAAAGCGTTCGCACAGCGGCTCGAGCAACGTCCAGTGCTCGGCAAGGGCGCGCAATACGCGCTTGGGGTCGATCATCGGGGACGGTCGCTCGCTTGCGGAAAAACGTCGATTGTACGGGAAAGTAAGGCCAGGCTTTAAGCACCGTGGCGCATTGTCACGCGTCGGTCATACCGGCTGGTCATCCTCGGTGACGAACAGGCGGTCGGCCGAATGGCGATCTGAAACATGGCAGAATGGACAGGATATGTTTCGCGGCCTTTCGATCTGTGCCTGATATCGGCACAATTCGCCTCCGCTTTTTTCAGGAGGCTGGCGGGCTCCTGTTGGCCGACCTTTTATTACGGACTGCGCAATGATCAATACGCCGTATTACCTCATCGACAAACAGAAACTGCTGGGCAACATGGAAAAGATTGCCTATGTACGCCAGCAGTCCGGGGCCAAGGCCCTGCTCGCCCTGAAGTGCTTCGCCACCTGGTCGGTGTTCGACCTGATGCAGCAGTACATGGATGGCACCACTTCGTCCTCCCTGTTCGAGCTCAAGCTGGGTCGGCAGAAGTTCGCCGGTGAGACCCATGCCTACAGCGTGGCCTGGGCCGATGATGAAATCGACGAGATGCTGGAGAACTGCGACAAGATCATCTTCAACTCCATCGGGCAGTTGCAGCGCTTCGCCGCAGCCAGCGAAGGCAAGATTCGCGGCCTGCGCGTCAACCCGCAGGTGAGCAGCTCCGATTACCTGCTGGCCGATCCGGCGCGGCCGTTCAGCCGCCTGGGCGAGTGGGACCCGGAAAAGATCGATGCTGTGATCGAGCAGATTTCCGGTTTCATGTTCCACAACAACTGCGATAACGGCGACTTCGGCCTGTTCGACAAGATGCTCACGCACATCGAAGAGCGCTTCGGCCATCTGTTGCACAAGGTGAGCTGGGTCAGCCTCGGTGGCGGCATACATTTCACCGGTGACGACTATCCGCTGGAGGCGTTCTGCGCGCGCTTGAAAGGCTTCGCCGAGAAGTACGGTGTGCAGGTCTATCTGGAACCGGGCGAGGCGGCGATCACCCGCTGCGCCTCGCTGGAAGTGACCGTGCTCGACACCCTGTACAACGGCAAGAACCTGGCGGTGGTCGACAGCTCCATCGAAGCGCACATGCTCGATCTGCTGATCTACCGCCTCAATGCCAAGATGGCGCCCAGCACGGGCGAGCATACCTACATGGTCTGCGGTAAGTCCTGCCTGGCCGGGGACATCTTCGGCGAGTACCAATTCGATCGTCCGCTGGCCGTCGGCGATCGCCTGTCGTTCATCGATACGGCGGGTTACACCATGGTCAAGAAAAACTGGTTCAACGGTCTGAAAATGCCGGCCATCGTGGTCAAGCAGCTCGACGGCAGTGTCGAGGTGGTGCGCGAGTTCGGCTTTGAGGACTATCTGTCCAGCCTTTCATGAGGCTGCAGTAGCAAGGGGGTGAAACAATTGAAGAAGAACGTTCTTATCATTGGTGCAGGAGGTGTCGCCAAGGTGGTGGCCCACAAGTGCGCGCAGCACAACGACGAGCTCGGTCGTATTGCCATCGCGTCCCGGAACATCTCCAAATGCCAGGCCATCATCGACAGCGTCAATGCCAGGGGCAGCTTGAAGCAGCCCGCTGAGATCAAGGCATTCGCGCTGAACGCATTGGATATTGAAGCGACCAAGGCGCTGATCCGCGAGACTGAATCACAGATCGTGATCAATGTCGGTTCCGCCTTTCTGAACATGTCGGTGCTGCGTGCCTGCATCGATACCGGCGTGGCCTACCTGGACACTGCCATCCATGAAGAACCGGGCAAAATCTGCGAAACCCCGCCCTGGTATGGCAACTACGAGTGGAAACACCTCGAGGAATGCCAGCAGAAGAACATCACCGCCATTCTCGGCGTCGGTTTCGACCCGGGTGTGGTGAACGCCTATGCCGCCCTGGCGCAGCAACAGCATTTCGATACGATCGAGTCGATCGACATCCTCGACGTCAATGCCGGTAGCCACGGCAAGTATTTCGCCACCAATTTCGACCCGGAAATCAATTTCCGTGAGTTCACTGGCACGGTCTACAGCTGGCAGAACAGCCAGTGGACGACCAACAGCATGTTCGAGGTCAAGCGCACCGACGACCTGCCGGTGGTGGGTTCGCAGAACCTGTACCTGACCGGCCATGACGAAGTGCACTCGATCTCGAAAAACCTCAATGTGCCCAATGTGCGTTTCTGGATGAGCTTCGGTGAGCACTACATCAACGTGTTCACCGTGCTGAACAAGCTCGGCCTGCTCTCCGAACAGCCGGTGAAAACTGCCGAGGGCCTCGAAGTCGTGCCGCTGAAAGTGGTCAAGGCCGTGTTGCCCGATCCATCTTCATTGGCGCCGGGCTATACCGGCAAGACTTGCATCGGTGACCTGGTCAAGGGCAGCAAGGATGGCAAGCCGCGCGAAGTCTTCATCTACAACGTGGCTGACCACGAAGACGCCTTCGCCGAGACCGACAGTCAGGGCATTTCCTACACCGCCGGTGTGCCGCCGGTCGCTGCGGCGCTGCTGGTCGCCCGTGGCGAGTGGGACGTGTCGCGCATGGTCAACGTCGAGGAGCTGCCACCCGAGCCGTTCCTCAAACTCCTCGATGTGATGGGCTTGCCCACCCGCATCAAGGATGAGCACGGTGATCGTCCGTGGGATGCGCTCGCCTGATCGAGCACGCAGGTGCGCCCGTTCGGGCGCACTTTCTGAACATTGGTATGACACCGGATCACGTGCCGCTAAGTGCTCAGCTGCTCGCTGGTAGGTGGACGTCGAGCCTGGAGAAGGACAGGGCTACCCGCACACGCCGATTCACGCGACAATCATCGGCCTCGCAACGATGCACCGAGTACCCGACGTTTGAACACTGAGCAGCGCCGCCGAGCCTATCTGAATGCCATGCAAGTCGTGAGCTGGTTGCCGCGCGTTGTGCTGCCCTTTGCGGCGCCTTCGCGAGCGGAGTTGCTGCAGCCACTGGCCGAGCCGGAAGCCAAGCCGGCTAGGCCGCCTGAGCCGGTGGCAGCCGTCGCACCCACGACTCCCGATACGACCCCCGTCGCTCCCAAGGCTCCCGCCGAGATACCGCGCCCAGCCGCGGCTGCCCTGAAAACCATCGCCCGCCCGGAACCGACAGCTACGCCAGTGGAACAGGACGAGCCCGAGCCAGCGCCGGCCAAAGTCGTCGCACCGCCGCGTTTCGCCCTGCAACTGTTGCGTGCCGGCTCCTGTGCGGTGCTGGTCGAGCTGCCGACGGGGGAATCCTTCCAGAGCCGCGATCCCGCTTATCTCCTGCTCAAGGATCTGCTGCGCGCCGCGGGTCTGCCGGACAGTCCGCAGCAGGTGGGCGATGGCTCGCCGATCCGCTGGCCGCTGTTGTCACGCGGCAATCTCGATCAGGGCCCGGATGCAGCACGCGATTATGTGCAGGGTGTGCTGGCCGGCCAGTTGGAAAGCCAGCCCTGTACCTGCCTGTGGCTGATCGGCCTGCCGGCCATTCGTTTCGCCGGCGAGGCGGATGAGCAGGCCTACAACCGCGAGCTGAACATTGAAGAGCTTGGTGCGGCCTGGGCGCTGCCGGGGCTGGAGCTGTTGATGGATGAGCCCGAGCGCAAGGCTGAGTTGTGGCACGCCATGCGCCGTGTCATGCAGCGTTGGAAGCCACAGGCATGAGTGGCGCCATTTCCTTCCGCCCAATGGTGGCCGCTGATCTGGAGCGCGTGTTGCAGATCGAAAATGCCGCGTTCAGTCACCCGTGGTCACCTGGCATCTTCAAGGATGCGCTGACCTCTTATGACTGCTGGGTGATGTTCGAGGGCGAGACACAGGTGGGGCATGGCGTGATCCAGGTGATCATCGACGAAGCGCACCTGCTCAACATCACCGTGCACCCGCAAAGCCAGGGCAAGGGCCTGGGCCTGCAGTTGCTCGAGCATCTGATGCGGCGTGCCACGCAACTGAACGCCGGTGAGTGCTTCCTCGAAGTGCGTGCCAGCAACCAGCCGGCCTATCGCCTCTACGAGCGCTATGGTTTCAATGAGATCGGCAAGCGCCGTGACTATTACCCGGCGCCCGGCGGCCGTGAAGACGCACTGGTGATGGCGTGTACGTTGTTTGACTGAGAGCTGTTCGACAAAACAGCGATCTCAGGCTCAGGCTGACATGAAGCGATGGAGCGTTGGTGGGTAAAATAGTGCTCCATTTATTCAGGAGTAGTTGCCATGGAACAGGCAAATCAGCATCCCGACCACAATCTGCAGGTTGATTTCGGGGCGCTACCGCAAGACCTCGACGTACCTGGCTTCGCCAGCGCTTACGAAGAGCATCGGGTCGCCAATGAAGATTCCGCGTTCTCGACTTTGCTGACATTTATCGGCTACGGCGTATTGCTCGTCGGCATTCTGACGCTGATCTTTGGCCCCAAGAGCGTGATGGTCAATGCGTTCAGAGGGCCGGACCTTTTCCAGATGATTTTGCTCAATCCAGGCCCGGTTGCCTCACTGGGCTTCCTGCTGGTTGCCGGGGCGAGGCTTCTGAATGGCAATAAGCAGCAACTGACGCCTGAGGCTTATCTGCTCCATTCCTATTCGATTGAGTGGCAAGGCGAGTTGCCGTCCGGGCAGCGCCTGCAGGTGACCTATCTGGGAGACAATCGTTTCCAATTCAGCAGTGTGGTGGATGACGCGGCCACAGACGGAACACCGGCTGGCGCGTAAGCTACTGTTTTCATCGCAGCCTGGGCCGTACTGCCTGTGCGGTGCGGACCAGGAGGGTTAACCATGAGCGATCTGCAGCACCTGTTCGAAAACAATGCCCGCTGGGCTGAGGCGATCAAGGAAGAAGACCCGCAGTTCTTCGCCAAACTTGCCCGGCAACAGACCCCGGAATACCTGTGGATCGGCTGTTCCGATGCGCGCGTACCGGCCAACGACATTGTGGGGCTGCTGCCCGGCGATCTGTTCGTGCACCGCAACGTGGCCAATGTCGTGCTGCATACCGACCTCAACTGTCTATCGGTGGTGCAGTACGCCGTCGACGTGCTCAAGGTCAAACACATCCTGGTCACCGGCCACTACGGCTGTGGCGGTGTGCGGGCTGCCATGCAGGATGCGCAACTGGGTTTGATCGATGGCTGGCTGCGGACCATTCGCGATCTCTATTACGAACAGCGAGAACATCTTGCCCATTTCACCACGGAAGAGCAGCGGGTCGACCGCTTGTGTGAGCTCAATGTCATCCAGCAGGTGGCCAACGTAAGCCACACCACCATCGTGCAGAACGCCTGGCACCGTGGGCAGGCGCTGTCGGTCCATGGCTGTATCTATGGCATCAAGGACGGTCGCTGGAAGAACCTCAATGTCACGGTCAGCAGTCTTGAGCAACTGCCGAGCCAGTATCGACTACGTCCGGCAGAGCCGAACTGACGACGTCCTTCGGGGGATGCGCGTGGTCAGGGTAATACGATCTGCATGCCGAATTTGACCAGGAGCATGTTCACCACCCAGCCGGTAATACCCAGTGCCACACCACCCAGCCAGATGCCCATAGCGATCTGGAGCGTAAGGTTGCCTTGGCGTGGGTTTGAGGGGGCAGACGTGGCGCGGTAAGACACCGGCTCATCACGTTCGGCACGCAGGTTGGAGAAGTCGTCTCTCATGAGGTTCTCGGGTGGGTAACTACAGGGCGTGCAGCGTAGCGTACGGCGGGTGGAATTGCCTGCGTCACTGCTGGGCGGCATGAGCATTCACAGGCGGGGCATGGGTTCGGTCGGTGTGCTGTACAGCAGCGGGTTGCTTCTGCATAATTCGCGGCCCGCATTCTGCCCGGATGGCGAAATCGGTAGACGCAGGAGACTTAAAATCTCTCGCCAGCAATGGCATGCCGGTTCGAGTCCGGCTCCGGGCACCAGTATTCATGCGGAAATCTGGACGTGGATACTCCATTCCAGTTTCCGTAATCCTGCAAGTTTTCCGCAATTCTTCGAATTCATATGGACATGATTATGCGAGCACTCTTCGCCGTATTGCTCTCTGCTGCATCGCTTGCCGGTTGCTCTGGAGTTACTACCGCTCCATACGAAGAGCCAGCCGAATCAGAAAATACTGCGCGAGTTCGTGTAATCACGAACTCTAGTGTTTATGGCGATGCCCTTGCTACCAATTGCGCTCCTGCTAAGCGTCATGCAATGGCTATTGCCGGGCGCTACACGCGTGATGGGAGGCCAAGCATTAACTACCCTCAGTACCCGCTGGTTTCTGCGGACCTTGGCATGCCTAAACGAATAGCTCCTAGGCTTACACAGTACGTTGCAGCCATAAGAATGGCTGAAGGGCTTTATACCGAAGTGGTTGGTGAGTACCGAGTCAGGACCGATTGGCCGTTTCAAGTCTCAACTGCAGGCGCGGTGATTGGAAGTTATGGGAGCACTTATACAAGCTGCCCAGCGGGTGCTCGGCTAGTTAATTTCGAGGCAGGAAAAGACTACGAGGTCCTTGCGGGCGTGCTTGTAACCCCGGATGCGGATGGCCAAGAAGCGATTAGATGTGCGTTCGCAGTGTTTGAGCTGGTTTCTATTCCAGGGACAAAATATGTCCTGCCCAAAAGGTTAGCGCTGAGGGAGCCACCTACAACGCAGTGCAAGAATTGAACGCCTTGGCATTACCAGAGATATCTACTGGGGCTTTTTAATTTTCAGGCTTCTGAGTGGGGATTGAGATAGCGGAGGCTATAAGAAGCCCCCAGCTTTTGGACAGGCTATCCATGCATGCTACTTATCTGTAGCGCCTGCGAACCTCTCTCCACTTAGCCGGCACAGCAGGCCAGAGGGGCGTAGGCATTTTTTGGTATGCCTGGCGAATGCAGCGAGTACTTCATCGTATAGGTACCGTTAGTTGAGGTTTCTACACGCGCCAGCCCTGGGGCGAGCCTGTCGAGGGCGGGCCTAAACGCTAAGCACTTATGTCTGCCAGAGCATAAATAAAAAGCCCCGCACTAGGCGGGGCGAATGGAGAGCATCGAAGGAGCATTCGATGGGGTCAGACTGCTCCCCCTGGCGTGAAAATTACGTGAACAGAAATGCTATTGCTCCCCTTGGTGCTCCGTGCGCGGTAGTGGGTTCTGCTCAGGACAGTCAGGTTTAGGTGGGGCTAAAAGGCTTCACACGCTTTGTCGTCTTAATGCTTTTTTCACATGCCTGGCGATATAGTGGCCGTCCCTGTTGGGGAGTAGCCTGCTCTTGACCCTTGGTCGTAGAGCGTTCGCGTCAACATTCTCGGCGACAAGCCGTGGTGCGAACACCTTCGGGTTGGCGAGACCAACGATACATCCATGCCTCAAGTCGGGCGTGTGGTTGTGTCGTTGACTCATTGCCCGACTGGACGTAACCCGTGAATCCTATTTCCCTGATTTTCCTTGCCTTCGCCATGTCGACGGATGCTTTTGCGGCGGCGCTTGGTAAGGGTGCCAGTCTCCATAAGCCCCGTTTTGCCGAGGCGCTACGCACGGGCCTCATTTTTGGTGTGATCGAAACGATCACTCCCATTATCGGGTGGGGCATTGGGCAGGTGGCGGCCCGGTTTGTCGAAAGCTGGGACCACTGGATCGCTTTCGTCCTGCTGCTGGGGCTCGGGTTGCACATGATCTACAACGGCATGAAGCACGATGATGCAGAGGTAGAAAAACCCAATCAGCATTCGTTCTTCATTCTGGCGGTTACTGCGTTTGCCACCAGCATCGATGCGCTGGCAGTCGGAGTGGGCCTGGCTTTCGTGGATGTGAATATCCTGGTTGCGGCTGCAGCCATTGGCTTGGCTACCACGGTGATGGTGACTATCGGGGTGATGCTGGGGCGTGTGCTGGGGGCCGTGGTGGGCAAGCGTGCGGAAATGGTCGGGGGTGTGGTTTTGATGGTGGTTGGCGCGGCCATTCTTTACGAGCACCTGTCGGCAATGTGATCGATGAAAAAGGCAATCAAGATGATCAAGAGCAGTTCTTTGATCCAAACCGTCAAGCTGGCGCTGGGCACATTTGGCCTGCTGCTGATGGCGGCGCTGGGGTTCTTTGCCTGGCAGAGCTTCTATCCGGTTCAGGCGGCTGATGGCTGGAGCTATCGCGTTGCTTACCACAATGTTCCGAAGGCGGCTTCATTGAGTGCCCAGCAAGACGGCACGCTCATGGTCAGCCAGGAGTTACGGGGTGGGCGTGGAAGTATCGTGCGCATCAAGCCGGACGGAACACGCGAGGAGGCGGTGGGCGGATTGTCCAAGCCGGATGGAATGATCTCCGCCCATGGTGGCTGGGTGTTCAGCCAGGAGGAGGGCGAGGCGGCGGTCAGCTTTCTCAAGGATGGAGAAATCACGGATCTGTTCCGCGGCACTTCCGTACAAGGGCTCTGGAATGACGGAGAGGATCTCTATGCCATTGAAGACCGCAAGGAGGATGGTCGGCTGCTGCGCTACAACTGGAGCGATAAGGCGCTGACGGTGGTTCGCGATGGCCTCATAGAGACGGAGTCCATCACGCGCTGCACGGATGGGCGTTTGCTCTATTCGGAAAAGGAGGCTGGGGTGGTGCGCCAACTGACCGAAGATCGGCGCGATCCGATAGTGATCGCCAATCTGAATCAGCCCACTTTCCTGATGTGTGACCAGCGTGGGCTGTGGATCAGCGAGGACTCGACCCATCGCGCCCGGCTATTGCTGATCGATCCGCAGGGCCGCCAGCACACTATTCTTTCATTCCTGAAAGCCCCGCAATCGATCATCGCGACCTCAAGCAAGACGTACCTGGTGGCAGAGGGTGGTCGTAACCGGGTGCTGGAACTGGCGCTGGCATTTGCCGATGAGGCAGAGCCGCAGGCGTATTTGCAAGGTCATGTCATCGATGGGGTAGCGGCTGAGTGAGGCGGCTGCCCGCCGTGATTGCGGTGTGAGATACGCACAAACAAAATGCCCCGCACGAGGCGGGGCGAGGGGAGCACATCACTGATTTGGGGAATCATTGGGTTCAGATTGCACCCTCGGGTGTGAAAATTACGTGAACAAAATAAATAACCGGTGCGCCTCTGTGTGGGCTCGGTCGAGTGCTACTCGAGTTTCTTCAACTCCTTGTCGTCATGCCTCAAGGCCTTTTTCTCTTCCTTGTCCACATGTTTGTCCGCATCGTGACGCTCGGCGTCTGCATGGTTGGCGCCCTTGTCGAGCTCCTTGCCAACGTGGTCGGCATCATGGAGAGCCTCTCGACCTTCGTGGCGAATCTCTTTTTCCGTTGGGCTCTCTGCGAGGGCGATTCCGCACTGCATCATCAGGGCCGCCGCAAGAAGGGTCGATGCGGTCAGTAGGCGGGTGTTGAGCATGGTGTATCTCCTGTCGAAAGCGGCCGATTACGGCTGCACGTTCTGACGATAGCCGCTTATTTGTCGGGCTACTGGCCGTCCGTCAAGCCAGGGCAGGATATGTCGAAGGCTGGGCCTGGAACCCGCAGGGCACAGGTTTGGCATCAAGGCTGTTGGCGAGGAGATCTGACTCAGGCCGGTCTACTGTGCCCTGCGCCGGAACTGCGCTTGCCATAGGCGAACGCTGATCACCCGGCTCTCGCTGGACTCGAGAATCTCCAGGCGATAAGGACCGATACGCAGGCAAACCGGGCTGTCCGGAATGGTTTCCAGGGCTTCGGTGATCAGGCCGTTGAGGGTTTTCGGGCCATCGCTGGGCAGGCGCCAGCCGAGAGCTTTGTTGATTTCGCGGATGTTCGCCGCCCCATCGATGATCTGTGTGCCATCGGCTTGTGGGTGGATTTCCGGGTTCTCGGCGTTTTCCTGATCGCTGAAGTCGCCGACGATCTCGTCGAGCAGGTCCTCGAAGGTGACGATGCCCTGCACGTCACCGTATTCGTCGACCACCAGGCCGAGTCGGCGTTTTTCCTTCTGGAAGTTGATCAGCTGGGTCGCCAGTGGCGTGCCTTCCGGAACGAAGTAGGGCGGCTGGCAGCACTCCAGCAAGCTTTCGTGCGTCAGCTTGCCCTGGGTCAGCAGGCTGGCCAGGCGCCGCATGTGGACGATGCCTTCCACCTGGTTGAGTTCGCCGCGAAATACCGGCAGGCGTGTGTTGGTCGTGGTGCGCAGCTGTTCGATGATCTGCGGCAGCTGGTCATCCAGGTCGATGCCAGTGACTTCGCTGCGCGGGATCATGATGTCGTCGACCGTGATCTTTTCCAGTTCGAGGAGCTGCAGCAGGGTTTGCTGGCGCCGCTGGCGTATTTCGGCGGGAGAGGCGTTTTGCATGTCGGCATGCCGCTCATGCAGTTTCGCGCCTTCGTGGCTTGGCGCTGTGCGCTGGCGTTTGTTCGCCGTCAGCTTTCGGCTGCCGAGCAGCCCGCTGGCAATAACCGCCGCAACTGCGGCGATGACCCACAGGGTGTAGGAGTCGAGGTTCACGCGCAGGCCCTAGATGTGCAGGATGAATTCGCGAACCAGCTTGCTGCCGAAATAGGCCAGCATCAGCAGGCAGAAGCCGGCCAGGGTCCAGCGGATTGCCTTATGCCCGCGCCAGCCGAGCTGGTGGCGACCCCAGAGCAGCACGGCGAACACCACCCAGGCGAAGCAGGACAGGATGGTCTTGTGCGCCAGGTGCTGGGCGAACAGGTTATCGACGAACAGCCACCCGGAAATCAGCGACAGTGTCAGCAGGGACCAGCCAGCCCAGAGAAAACCGAACAGCAGGCTTTCCATGGTTTGCAGGGGGGGGAAGTTCCGGATCAGTCCCGAGGGATGCTTGTGCTTGAGCTGGTGATCCTGCAGCAGCACCAGCATGGCCTGGAACACCGCCATGGTCAGCAGACCGTAGGCGAGGATCGACAGCAGGATATGCGCAAGGATGCCGGGCTCTTCGTCAATCGGGTTGAGCGTGCCCGATGGCAGGAACTGCGCCAGCAGCACGGTGAGACAGCCCAGTGGCAGCAGCACCAGCAGCAGGTTCTCCACCGGGATGCGCAGGCAGGCGAGCAGGGTCAGCACGATGACCGCGTAAGCGATCAGGCTGGCCGCATTGAAGAAGTCGATCGTCAGGCCGGGTGTGGCATGCAGTTGCATGAACAGGCTGGCGCCATGGAAGAACAGCGCGATCAGCACGAGCACGGCGAGCAGAGGCCTGTTCGGCGTTTCGTGTCTGGCCAGACGCAGGCCTTGGTAGGTAGTGGCGCCGGCGTAGAGAGCAGCGGCGACCAGGCTGGGCAGCAGAGGGTGCATAAGTCCTTGTAAGGCGGGCCCGAAAGGGCGTGAGTGTGGCATATAAGACGCGTTTCACGAAAGACCGCTGGCGGTGTCGGCGACCGGGACTCTTGGTTATACTTCGCTGCTTGCTGCAAGCCCCCGCCTGAAAGGAACGCGCATGTTCGAGAACCTTACCGACCGCCTGTCACAGACGCTGCGCCATGTTACTGGCAAGGCCAAGCTGACCGAGGACAACATCAAGGACACCTTGCGTGAAGTGCGCATGGCCCTGCTTGAGGCCGACGTCGCGCTGCCGGTGGTCAAGGAATTCGTCAACAAGGTCAAGGATCGTGCTGTTGGCACCGAGGTGTCGAAGAGCCTGACGCCAGGCCAGGCCTTCGTGAAGATCGTCCGTGCCGAGCTGGAAGAGCTGATGGGCGCGGCCAACGAAGACCTCAGCCTGAGCGTCACGCCGCCGGCGGTGGTGCTGATGGCTGGCTTGCAAGGTGCGGGTAAGACCACCACGGCTGGCAAGCTCGCGCGCTTCCTCAAGGAGCGCAAGAAGAAGACCGTGATGCTGGTATCGGCCGACGTGTATCGTCCGGCCGCGATCAAGCAGCTGGAAACCCTGGCGGGTGAAGTCGGGGTGGTGTTCTTCCCCTCCGATATCAGTCAGAAGCCGGTGGCGATTGCCCAGGCGGCGATTGCCGAGGCGCGGCTGCAGTTCATCGATGTGGTCATCGTCGATACGGCGGGCCGTCTGGCCATCGATGCCGAGATGATGGCCGAGATCCAGGCTGTGCATGCGGCGATCAAGCCGGCCGAAACGCTGTTCGTGGTCGACGCGATGACCGGTCAGGATGCGGCCAATACCGCCAAGGCGTTCGGCGATGCCTTGCCGCTGACCGGTGTGGTGTTGACCAAGGTCGACGGTGATGCGCGCGGTGGTGCGGCCTTGTCGGTGCGACAGATCACCGGCAAACCGATCAAGTTCCTCGGTATGGGCGAGAAGAGTGACGCGCTCGAACCCTTCCACCCGGATCGTATCGCGTCGCGTATTCTCGGCATGGGCGACGTGCTCAGCCTGATCGAACAGGCCGAGCAGACCATTGATCGCGAAAAGGCCGAGAAGCTCACCAAGAAGCTGAAGAAGGGCAAGGGCTTCGATCTCGAAGACTTCCGTGACCAGCTGCAGCAGATGAAGAACATGGGTGGCCTGGGTGGCTTGATGGACAAGCTGCCTTCCATTGGTGGGGTCAACCTGTCGCAGATGGGCAATGCCCAGGGCGCTGCCGAGAAACAGTTCAAGCAGATGGACGCCATCATCTGCTCGATGACGCCGGCCGAGCGCCGTGACCCGGAAATCATCAGCGGCTCACGCAAGCGCCGCATTGCGCTGGGCTCCGGCACGCAGGTGCAGGACGTCGGTCGCCTGATCAAGCAGCACAAGCAGATGCAGAAGATGATGAAGAAATTCACCGCCAAGGGTGGCATGGCCAAGATGATGCGCGGCCTCGGCGGCATGATGCCGGGCGGCGGCATGCCCAAGCTGTGATGCGGCTGCAGACCCCGGGGTGGTGGGTTTGCGCAGCGCGACGGCCAGTCTGATTCGGCCTGCCGCGCTCATGGATTGATCGATACCCAAAAAGAGATTTGCAAACGGCCGCATAATCCTTAGAATATGCGGCCTTTCGGGCCTAGGCCCTCAAAGTGTGCCTTTTAGTTTTGCAAGCACCGACTACAGGAACGATGTTCACATGGTAACCATCCGTCTTGCCCGTGGCGGCTCCAAGAAGCGCCCCTTCTACCACCTGACCGTGACCAACAGCCGCAATGCGCGCGATGGTCGTTTTGTTGAGCGCGTTGGTTTCTTCAACCCGGTCGCTAGCGGTGCTGAAGTGAAGCTCTCTGTAAACCAGGAGCGCGTCACCTATTGGCTGAGCCAAGGCGCCCAGCCGTCTGAGCGTGTTGCTCAGCTGCTCAAGGACGCTGCCAAGGCCGCTGCCTGAGTACTATGACCACGACGCCGGCCGCCGCTGACCTTATCGTCATCGGCAAGATCACTTCGGTGCACGGCATTCGTGGCGAGGTGAAGATTTTTTCCTTCACCGATCCGATTGACAATCTGCTGGACTACAAACGTTGGACGCTTCAGCGCGACGGCGAAGTCAAGCAGGTTGAGCTGGTCAGCGGGCGCTTGCAAGGCAAGGTTCTGGTGGCAAAGCTCAAGGGGCTCGATGACCGCGAAGTGGCACGTACCTTCGCGGGTTTTGACATTTGCATCCCCCGTGAGTCGCTGCCAGATCTGGCTGAAGACGAGTACTACTGGTACCAGCTGGTGGGTCTCAAGGTTATTGATCATCTCGGGCAGTTGCTCGGTACGATCGATCATCTGCTAGAGACCGGCTCCAACGATGTCATGGTAGTCAAGCCCTGCGCGGGTAGCCTGGACGATCGCGAGCGCCTGTTGCCCTACACGGCTCAGTGCGTACTCAAGGTCGATCTGGATGCCGGCGAAATGCAGGTCGACTGGGACGCCGATTTCTGAGCTGTCAGGCTCTTGTGCGAGCGAGTGCCATGCGCGTTGAAGTCATCAGCATCTTTCCGGAGATGTTTGCCGCCATCAGTCAGTACGGCATTACCAGTCGTGCAGTGAAGCAGGGGCTGTTGCAGTTGAACTGCCACTACCTGCGTGACTTCACTGACGACCGTCACCAGACAGTGGATGACCGGCCTTTTGGCGGTGGTCCCGGGATGGTGATGAAGATCAAGCCTCTGGAAGGTGCTCTGGCTGCGGCCAAGGCGTCTGCTGGAGAGAAGGCGAAGGTGATTTACCTGTCGCCACAAGGCCGCCAGCTTAATCAGCCGGCTGTGCGTGAGTTGGCTAGCGAAGAGGCGTTGATCCTTATCGCGGGTCGCTACGAAGGTATCGACGAGCGCTTCATCGAGGAACATGTCGATGAAGAGTGGTCGATCGGTGACTACGTTCTCTCCGGTGGCGAGCTGCCGGCGATGGTCCTGATCGATGCAGTGACTCGTTTGTTGCCCGGAGCATTGGGCCATGCAGATTCGGCCGAGGAGGACTCGTTCAGCGACGGCCTGCTCGACTGTCCGCACTACACCCGACCGGAGGTGTATGCGGGTAAATGTGTTCCTGACGTATTGCTTAGCGGCAACCACGAACACATCCGGCGCTGGCGTTTGCAGCAGTCCCTTGGTCGGACCTGGGAACGTCGCGCTGATCTTCTGGATAGCCGCTCGCTTTCTGGAGAAGAAAAAAAGCTGCTGGAGGAATACATCCGCCAGCGGGACGATAGTTAACGTATCGATGGCAAGCCATGGGCTTGTCTTAGGAGCACTGCGATGACCAACAAGATTATTCAGCAGATCGAAGCTGAACAAATGAGCAAAGAGATTCCGGCTTTCGCCCCAGGCGACACCGTAATCGTGCAAGTAAAAGTGAAGGAAGGCGAGCGTCAGCGTCTGCAGGCCTTCGAAGGTGTTGTCATCGCCAAGCGTAACCGCGGCCTGAACAGCGCTTTCACCGTACGCAAGATCTCCAACGGTGTTGGTGTAGAGCGTACCTTCCAGACCTACAGCCCGCTGGTTGACAGCCTGAGCGTCAAACGTCGTGGTGACGTGCGCAAGGCCAAGCTGTACTACCTCCGCGACCTGTCCGGCAAGGCAGCACGCATCAAGGAAAAACTGTCCTGATCGGACGGTTTTCCTGCAGGAAAAAAAGCAGCCCACGGGCTGCTTTTTTCATGCCTGTATTTTTCTTTCTGTAAGGTGGCAGTGCCCGCTATCGCCACCTCGTATTGCACAGAATGGACATGACATGAGCCCCAGAGAACAAGAGATTCAGCGCCGTACCGAGCTATCCGAGACCCGCGTGGCCAAGGCGGTGTTTCCACCGACCACCAACCACCACAACACGCTGTTCGGTGGTACGGCACTGGCCTGGATGGATGAGGTGTCGTTCATCGCCGCCACGCGTTTCTGTCGCTTGCCGCTGGTGACGGTGTCCTCTGACCGTATCGACTTCAAGCACGCCATTGCCGCCGGCTCGATCGTCGAGTTGATCGCCCGGGTGATCAAGGTTGGCAACACCAGCCTCAAGGTCGAGGTCAGTGTTTATGTCGAGAGCATGTACAGCGATGGCCGAGAGAAGGCCATCAGCGGCGTGTTCAGCTTCGTCGCGGTGGGTGAGGACAAGAAGCCGGTTCCGGTATTGCCCGAGTTTCCCCTATAGCGGTCGGCGGATGTCGTCCTCTGTCGGTTTGATCAGCGCGACCAGCGTCCAGTCCACAGAAGGGCTGAAAGCCAGGTGTTCGCTCGCGACATGCACCCAGCCTCGCGGGTCGAACGCTAGCAACAGGGTTGCCCGGCTGCCATGCAGGGCTTGATAGTCGGCCCAGCCAAAGGTGCTGCTCAAGGTGGTGGTGCGTATTTCCGCGCCATGGGCGAGCAGGCTGGCAAGTTGCCCGTAGGTGTGTGCCGGGTGGCCAAATGGCTGGCCACGTAATTCGCTGTTCAGTCGATGCTTTTCGCTCAGGCGTTGCTCATGGGCATTGCTCAGGGTGTAGAGGTTGGCCTTGCCAAAGTCGGGTCGGAAGCGGGTGCAGGCAAGGTCGTTCAGCTGACTGGAAGGGGACAGGGCGAGCAATTGGCCGATGCCGGTCAGGTCGAGGTTGGCATCAGCGTGTTGCGATGCCGGGTTGCCGAAATAGGTCGGCAGGCTTTCCATGCGTGCCGCGCTGATGTTTTCCCAGCTCGAATCGGTCAACAGGACGCGCCAGCCATGTTGCTGCAGGGCCTTGCCGATTGCGCGGGCTACTGGATTGGCGCCGATGATGAGGAAACCGCGTGCGGCGGGTTCGGCGACGTTGAGCAACTTGGCCAGTGGGCGTGCGGTGGCGCTTTGCAGCACGACGGTGCCGATGATCACCAGAAATGTCAGGGGGACCAGCAGGTGAGCCTGCGCATAGCCCTGCTCTTGCAGGCGAAAGGCGAAGATAGCGGATACCGCGGCGGCGACAATGCCACGCGGGGCAATCCAGGCCAGCAGGGCGCGCTCGCGCCAGCTCAGGCTTGAGCCGGCTGTGCTCAGGGCGACGTTCAGTGGGCGCGTAACCAACTGGATGATGGCAAGCAGTATCAGGGTGATCGGGCCCAACGCCAGCAGGGCATTCAGGTCCAGGCGAGCGGCGAGAAGAATAAACAGGCCGGAAATCAGCAGGACGCTGAGGTTTTCCTTGAAGTGCAGGATGGGCTTCACATCCACGCCGCGCATGTTGGCCAGCCACATGCCCATGACGGTCACAGCCAGCAGGCCGGATTCATGCATCAGCAGGTTGGCGCCGATGAAAATACCCAGCACCGCGGCCAGGGCGCCGAGGTTCTGCAGGTATTCCGGCAACCAGTGGCGGCGCAGCGTCAGGCCGAACAGCCAGCCGCCGGCGATACCCAGCAGGCTGCCGCTGGCAATGACGGCCGCAAAGGTGCCCAAGCTGCTGCTCCAGGCTTCTCCTGCGCTGCGGCTGACGATGAAACTGAAGACCACCACGGCAAGCAGGGCGCCGATGGGGTCGATGACGATACCTTCCCAACGCAGGATGTTGGCGATGGACGCGCGTGGGCGGACCACCCGCAGCATGGGGGCGATGACCGTCGGCCCGGTGACCAGGGTCAGCGTGCCGAACAGCAGGGACAGGTCCCAGGCGAAGTCCAGCAGGTAGTGGCAGGCGATGGCAATTACTGCCCAGGTCGACAGGGCGCCTATGGTGACCATGCGCTGCACCACGCTGCCGATTTCCTTCCACTCGGACAGATGCAGCGTCAGGCTGCCTTCGAACAGGATCAGTGCCACCGCGAGGGATACCAGCGGAAACAGCAGGGAGCCGAACAAGGCCTGCGGATCGAGCCAGCCCAGGATAGGGCCGGCGAGGATGCCGCACAGCAGCAGAAACAGGATGGCCGGCAAGCGCAGGCGCCAGGCCAGCCACTGACACGCCAGCGACGCGGCGCCAATCGCGCCCAGGCCAATGAGAATATGCGTTTCGTTCATCAGGACTCCTTGTCGCTGACAGTGCGGTGGGTGCTATGGAAGACTAGACGGCCTTTTACCGGTGAAGTGCGTGCCCATGCCGATTCTGGATCATCCGCTACTCGATCGCTTTCTCGATGCCTTATGGCTGGAGAAAGGGCTGTCGGCGCATACCCGTGATGCCTACCGTAGCGATCTTGGCCATTTTCACGCCTGGCTGCAGGCGCGCGGCCTGGAGTTGCCGAGCGTCGGGCGCGAGATCATCCTGGACCACCTGGCCTGGCGCCTGGCCGAGGGCTATCAGGCGCGCTCGACGGCGCGCTTTCTATCCGGCGTGCGTGGTTTCTATCGCTACCTGCTGCGCGAAGGGCTGATCAGCGAGGACCCGACCTTGCAGGTCGACTTGCCGCAGATTGGCCGACCGCTGCCCAAGTCGCTGTCCGAGGCGGACGTCGAGGCCTTGCTGCAAGCGCCCGAACTGGATGACCCCATCGGGCTGCGCGATCGCGCCATGCTGGAGGTGCTGTATGCCTGCGGTTTGCGGGTCACCGAGCTGATTTCCCTGACTCTGGAGCAGGTCAACCTGCGCCAGGGTGTGCTGCGGGTATTCGGCAAGGGCAGCAAGGAGCGCCTGGTGCCGATGGGCGAGGAGGCGATTGCCTGGATCGAGCGCTATGTACGCGAAGCGCGGCCATTCCTGCTCGATGGCAAACCCAGCGATGTGTTGTTCCCCAGCTTGCGTGGTGAGCAGATGACCCGGCAGACCTTCTGGCATCGGATCAAGCACCAGGCGCGGGTGGCGGGGATCAGCAAGGCGCTGTCGCCACACACCCTGCGCCATGCCTTCGCCACGCATCTGCTCAACCATGGCGCGGACTTGCGCGTGGTGCAGATGCTGCTTGGCCACAGCGATCTGTCCACCACGCAGATCTACACCCATATCGCCCGAGCCCGCTTGCAGGAGCTACATGCGCAGCATCATCCGCGCGGTTGAGTGTCTTTTGTCTGCCTGTGGCATCCATCCGGCGTCTGCGGTCGGCTCTGCGGGCCTTCTGTGGTAGGCTTGGCGGCTCGTTGACAGGAGAATTCCATGCGTGTTTCCCGCCTTCTCGCTGGTGCGGTTCTCGGCCTCGCCGCTGCTGTTGCACAGGCTGCCGATCCCGATCAGGCCATTCGCTCCACCCTCGGCAAATTGCAGCCTGACCTGCCCATCGAGGCCATCGCGGAAAGCCCAATGAGCGGCCTGTTCCAGGTTCACCTCAAAGGTGGTCGCCTGTTGTATGCCAGCGCCGATGGCCAGTACCTGCTGCAAGGCAACCTGTACCAGTTCAAGGATGGCAATGCGGTCAACCTGACCGAGAAGGCCGAGAGCGTCGGTATCGCCAAGGTCGTCGCCGATATTCCGGTCAGCGAGATGGTGGTATTCGCACCGAAGCAGCCGAAAACCCATATCACCGTGTTCACCGACACCGACTGCGGCTATTGCCAGAAGCTGCACAGCGAAGTGCCTGAGCTGAATCGCCTGGGTATCGAGGTGCGTTATGTGGCCT
This sequence comes from Pseudomonas sp. Marseille-Q8238, assembly GCF_965111915.1. Lineage (NCBI taxonomy): Bacteria > Pseudomonadati > Pseudomonadota > Gammaproteobacteria > Pseudomonadales > Pseudomonadaceae > Pseudomonas > Pseudomonas sp. Marseille-Q8238. The sequence goes on from NZ_CBCOPI010000001.1 coordinate 1,177,222, forward strand.
TCCCGCGCCAGGGCGTAGGCTCCCATGGCTACAACGGTCTGGTCAGCGTGTGGTGTGCCAAGGATCGCCAGGCGGCGATGACCAAGGCCAAATCCCGCGAAGAGCTGCCGCCAGCCACCTGTGCCAACCCGGTCGCCAAGCAGTTCGAGCTGGGGCAGATGATTGGTGTGCAGGGGACGCCGGCTATCGTCCTGGCCAATGGTCAGATGATTCCGGGCTACCAGCCGGCACCGCAACTGGCCAAAGTCGCCCTGAGCGCCAACTGAGCGCCTGGCTCACCGCCAGATTGACCAATAAACAGCCGCTTCGTACAGTGCGGCTCTTTTCCGCGGCCGGGGCTATCCCGGCCGTTTTTGCAGTGAAGATGGGGAGTTCAGCGTGAAGCCGGTAAAAGTAGGCATCTGTGGCCTGGGGACCGTCGGTGGCGGCACCTTCAACGTACTCAAGCGCAACGCCGAGGAGATTGCCCGCCGTGCCGGGCGTGGAATCGAAGTCGCGCAGATTGCCGCGCGTCGCCCCAATCCGAAATGCGATACCGGTACGACCCCCATTACCGCTGATATTTTCGACGTAGCCAGCAACCCGGAGATCGATGTGGTCATCGAACTCATCGGTGGCTACACCCTGGCCCATGAGCTGGTGCTCAAGGCCATCGAGAACGGCAAGCATGTGGTCACCGCCAACAAGGCGCTGATTGCCGTGCACGGCAACGAGATTTTCGCCAAGGCGCGCGAGAAGGGCGTGATCGTTGCGTTCGAAGCCGCGGTAGCCGGCGGCATTCCGGTGATCAAGGCGATCCGTGAGGGCCTGGCGGCCAACCGCATCAACTGGCTGGCGGGCATCATCAACGGCACTGGTAACTTCATCCTCACCGAGATGCGCGAGAAGGGCCGTGCCTTTGCCGACGTCCTCAAGGAAGCTCAGGCGCTGGGCTATGCCGAAGCCGATCCGACTTTCGATGTCGAAGGTATCGACGCCGCGCACAAGCTGACCATCCTGGCCTCCATCGCCTTTGGTATTCCGCTGCAGTTCGACAAGGCCTACACCGAAGGCATCAGCACGCTGACCAGCGCCGACGTCAACTACGCCGAAGCCCTGGGCTACCGCATCAAGCACCTGGGCGTGGCACGCCGTACCGAGGCTGGCATCGAGTTGCGCGTACACCCGACGCTGATCCCGGCCGACCGCCTGATCGCCAATGTAAACGGCGTGATGAATGCGGTCATGGTCAACGGCGATGCTGCGGGCTCGACCCTGTTCTACGGCGCAGGCGCCGGCATGGAGCCGACCGCTTCGTCCGTGGTCGCCGACCTGGTCGATGTCGTCCGTGCGCTGACCACCGACCCGGAAAATCGTGTGCCGCACCTGGCCTTCCAGCCAGACGCTTTGAGCGACCACCCGATCCTGCCGATTGCCGAGTGCGAGAGTGCCTACTACCTGCGCATCCAGGCCAAGGATCATCCGGGTGTGCTGGCCCAGGTGGCGAGCATCCTGTCGGAGCGTGGCATCAATATCGAATCGATCATGCAGAAGGAAGTCGAAGAACACGACGGTCTGGTGCCGATGATTCTGGTCACCCACCGCGTGCGCGAAGCGCAGATCGACGAAGCCATCGCCGCCCTGGAAGCCCTTGATGATGTAGCCGGCAGCGTCGTCCGCCTGCGCGTCGAACAGCTCAATTAATCGACGTCTCGCGCGGCATGCTTTTGCCCGCGCGAGACACAGACCGAAGGTTTGAACCATGCGTTACATCAGCACCCGCGGCCAAGCGCCGGCCCTGAATTTCGAAGATGTCCTGCTCGCTGGCCTGGCCAGTGACGGCGGGCTTTACGTACCGGAAAACCTGCCACGCTTCACTCAGGAGGAAATCGCCTCCTGGGCAGGCCTGCCGTACCACGAGCTGGCCTTCCGTGTAATGCGCCCGTTCGTCACCGGCAGCATTCCGGATGCCGACTTCAAGAAGATTCTCGAAGAGACCTATGGCGTGTTCGCCCACAACGCGGTGGCGCCGCTGCGCCAGTTGAACGGCAACGAGTGGGTGCTGGAGCTGTTCCACGGCCCGACCCTTGCCTTCAAGGACTTCGCCCTGCAATTGCTCGGTCGCCTGCTCGACTACGTGCTGGCCAAGCGCAACGAGCGCGTGGTGATCATGGGCGCGACCTCGGGTGACACCGGCTCGGCGGCCATCGAAGGCTGCAAGGCGTGCGATAACGTCGACATCTTCATCATGCACCCGCACAACCGTGTGTCCGAGGTGCAGCGCCGGCAGATGACCACCATCTTCGGTGACAACATCCACAACATCGCCATCGAAGGCAACTTCGACGACTGCCAGGAGATGGTCAAGGCCAGCTTCGCCGACCAGGGCTTCCTCAAAGGCACCCGTCTGGTCGCGGTCAACTCGATCAACTGGGCGCGGATCATGGCCCAGATCGTCTACTACTTCCACGCAGCCCTGCAGCTGGGCGGGCCGGCGCGTTCGGTGGCGTTCTCGGTGCCGACCGGCAACTTCGGCGACATCTTCGCCGGCTACCTGGCGCGCAACATGGGCTTGCCGATCAGCCAACTGATCGTCGCCACCAACCGCAACGACATCCTGCACCGCTTCATGAGCGGCAATCAGTACGTCAAGGGTGACCTGCACCCGACCCTGTCGCCGTCCATGGACATCATGGTCTCGTCGAACTTCGAACGCCTGCTGTTCGACCTGCACGGTCGCAACGGTGCGGCCATTGCCGGGCTGATGGAAACCTTCAAGCAAGGTGGTGGCTTCAGCGTCGAGGACGACCGCTGGACCGAGGCGCGCAAGCTGTTCGACTCGCTGGCCGTGAGCGACGAGGAGACCTGCGAGACCATCGCCGAGGTGTACAAGGAGAGCGGCGAGCTGCTCGATCCGCACACCGCCATCGGTGTGCGTGCCGCCCGTGAGTGCCGTCGCAGCCTGGCCATCCCCATGGTCACCCTGGGCACCGCGCATCCGGTCAAGTTCCCCGAGGCGGTGGAGAAGGCCGGTGTGGCCAAGGCCATCGAGCTTCCGGCACACCTGACCGACCTGTTCCAGCGCGAAGAGCGTTGCACGGTACTGGCCAACGATCTGAAGACCGTTCAGCAGTTCGTCAGCCAGCATGGCAATCGCGGCAAGCCGCTCTAAGCTGATGCTGCAGGAAAGAGCCCCGCTGATGCGGGGCTTTTTTATGGCTGCTTTTCGCTAGAGCTCGAGCCTTGGTGCAAGCCCGTAGGGCACGCCGCGCACACTCTGCACACTCATAAACGCGTCAGATCAAACTGTAGTAGCCAGTTGTTACCCGACGGCTGCAGTCCTGCTCCAGACTGCGATCACCTTCACCCACCCGGAGACACCTCATGACTGCCAAGAAGATCCTCCTGCTGGCCGGCGATTACGTCGAAGATTACGAAATCATGGTGCCGTTCCAGGCGCTGCAGATGGTCGGCCACACCGTGCATGCGGTGTGCCCTGGCAAGCAGGCTGGCGACAGCGTGCGCACCGCCATTCACGACTTCGAGGGCGATCAGACCTACAGCGAGAAGCCGGGGCACAACTTTGTGCTCAACTTCGCTTTCGATCAGGTCCGTGCCGAAGACTATGACGCACTGGTGGTGCCCGGTGGACGCTCGCCCGAATACCTGCGCCTGAATGACGACGTGGTGGCGCTGGTGCAGGCCTTCGACGCTGCCGGCAAGCCGATTGCGGCGGTCTGCCATGGCCCGCAATTGCTTGCCGCTGCCGGTGTGCTCAAGGGCCGCCAGTGCAGCGCCTACCCGGCCTGTGCCCCGGAAGTGCGCCTGGCAGGCGGTGAATATATCGAGCTGCCGGTGGATGCCGCGCATGTCGACGGCAACCTGGTCACCGCTCCAGCCTGGCCGGCACATCCGGCCTGGCTGGCGGCGCTCCTCCGCGTGCTGGGATAAACTGCAGAAGCGTGTGCAGGCGCTGACCTGCACACCAGGCCAAGGCCTGGCGAGCCTTGGAACATCGCCGACTGGGGAGTGACGCACGATGTGTGAGTTGTATGTAAAGGCTGATCCGATCCTCTACGAGTCACGCTCGCGATCCCTGCGCATTCGCGGTGTGGTAACCACCTTGCGCCTGGAGAACCAGTTCTGGGACATCCTGCACGAGATCGCCGAGGTCGACGGCATGACTACCAATCAACTGATCGCCAAGCTGTATGACGAGGTCATGGATTACCGCGGGGAAGTGGTCAACTTCGCCTCGTTCCTGCGCGTCAGTTGCACCCGTTACCTGGCCCAGCGGCCGCAGCGCAGTGCCGAGGTGTTGAGCCTGGTAAAGCAGCTGTAGGTGATGGGAGAGGCTGCGATGCACACCGTCCCGTTTTACGGACATGAAAAAGCCCGCGGTGAGCGGGCTTTTTCGTTGGCGGCGGATCAGTTCTTGCGCGGCACCGGTTTGAGCAATTCCTCGGGCGGCATTTCGCACGTGATCTTGCGGCCGAGCAGTGCTTCGATGGGCGGCAGGGCGTAGGCGTCGTCTTCACTGGCAAAGCTGATCGAGACACCGCTGGCGCCGGCGCGGCCAGTACGGCCAATGCGGTGCACATAGTCGTCCGGCACTTCGGGCAGGGTGAAGTTGACCACGTGGCTGATGCCATCGACGTGGATGCCGCGACCGGCGACGTCGGTGGCGACCATCACGCGGATCTTGCCTTCGCGGAAGCCTTCCAGGGTCTTGATCCGCTTGTGCTGGGGCACGTCGCCGGACATCTGCGCGGCGCTGACGCCGTCCTTGATCAGTTTTTCCTCGATACGGCGTACCTCGTCGCGGCGGTTGGCGAAGACCATGACCCGCTCCCAGTCATTCTGTGTGACCAGGTTGTAGAGCAGGCGGTACTTGTCCTTGCTGGATACGGCGTAGACGTGCTGCTCGACGGTGTCGCTGGCGACGTTCTCCGGCTCGATCTCGACGATAGCCGGGTCGACTGTCCATTGCCGGGCCAGGTTCATCACGTCTTCGGTGAAGGTGGCGGAGAACAGCAGGGTCTGGCGGTCGCCCTTCATCGGGGTCTGGCGGATGATCTGACGGACCTGCGGAATGAAGCCCATGTCGAGCATGCGGTCGGCCTCATCGAGGACCATGACTTCGACCATGTCCAGGTGCACTTCGCCGCGCTGGTTGAAATCCAGCAGGCGGCCCGGAGTGGCCACGAGGATGTCGCAGAAGCGTGATTCCAGCTGCTTGAGCTGCTTGTCGAAGTCCATGCCGCCGACGAAGGTCATCACGTTGAGACCGGTGTATTTGGTCAGCGCGGCAGCGTCCTTGGCGATCTGCACGACCAGCTCACGGGTCGGCGCGATGATCAGCGCCCGCGGTTCGCCCATGTAGCGCTCTTTCGGCGGTGTGGTTTGCAGCAACTGGGTGATGGTCGAGACCAGGAAGGCGGCGGTCTTGCCGGTACCGGTCTGGGCGCGGCCGATAGCGTCCTTGCCCTTCAGGGTGTGACCGAGGACCTGCGCCTGGATGGGCGTGCAATACGGGAAGCCCAGGTCGTGGATCGCATGCATCAGCTCGGGGGCGAGTCGGAAATCATGGAAGCGGGTCTTGCCTTCGGCAGGCTCGACCACGAAGTCTTCCAGTTTCCAGATGTCGACCGGCTTGGCTACGCGCTCGCGACGTGGCTTGTCGCTACGCGGTTTCTTCGGATCTGTGGCGTTGTCCCGCGCAGTGCTGACAGGGGTGGCGGCAGAGGAGGGGCGAGGTGAATGCCCACGCTTCTCGCTATTGGGTGCCGGGGTTGCTACTGCAGGACTGGAGGGGGTGCCGCGCGCGGGCTGCTCGGCATCGCCCTTGCTGAAGATTTTCTTGAGTGCTTTGAGCACGGCCATCTCGTATTGGTTAAGGAATGAACGGCCGCCAGTGTAAAGCAAGATGCCCCCGTGGCGAAGTGCCGCGGGGGCGAGGGCCTATCGCTGGTTTGTCAGCGCCTTGCCGAAACGGCAGCAGACCCTAATGACTCGGGCAGTGTGCGCATCAGCAGGCGTTGGACATTACCGCCCATGATGGCGGCAATGTCCGTATTGCTGAAACCGGCGCGCTGCAGTCCTTCGGTGATTTGGGCCAGGCCGGTGGTGTCGAACGGCGTGTGGACCGTGCCGTTGAAGTCCGAGCCCAGCGCCACGTGTTCGACCCCGACCTTGTCGGCCGTGTAGCGAATGGCTCGAACGATAGCCCCTACCGAGGTTTCACACACGGCGGTTTTCCAGTAGCCGATGCCAATCAACCCGCCGGTGGCGGCAATGCCCTGGATATGGGCATCGCTGAGGTTGCGTGGACCGGGGCAGGTGCCGGCGACCCCAGTGTGCGAGACCAGCAGCGGGCGGCTGCTGACCTTGAGTACGTCATCGATCAGGGCTTTGGAAGCATGGGCCAGGTCCACCAGCATGCCTTTTTGCTCAAGACGGGTGATGACCTCGTGGCCAAACGGAGTCAGACCGCCTTTGTTCAGGCCATGTGCCGAGCCACCGACTTCGTTATCGAAGAAATGCGTCAGGCCGGCGATGCGGAAGCCGGCGTCGTACAGGCGATCGACATTGTCCAGTTGGCCTTCCAGCGGTTGCAGCCCTTCGGTGGCGAGCAGGGCGGCCAAGTGTTTGGGGTCGCGCCGCCAGGTTTCCATGAACGCCTGCAGGTCGCCACGGGTGCGAATCAACACCATACGCCCCTCACTGTCAGCCACGGCCTGTTGCAGCTTCTGGCTCTGGTACAGGGCTCGCTCCAGCAGGCTGGTCCAGGTGGCGCGCGGCCAGCGCTGCGCCATGATCAGCAGGGTGATGTTGTCGGTGTCGGCGGCGTTGCTCTCATAGTTCAGGTTGCGTGGCGTCTTGGTGACGGTGGAAAAGACTTCCAGGCCTACATGGCCGTCGAGCAGGCGTGGCAGGTCGGAGTGGCCATAGGTGGCCCGGTCGAGCAGGTCGCGTTGCCAGAGCAGGGCATCGTTGTGCAGGTCGGCGACGAACAGGCTGTCATGCAGTTTCTCTGCGCTGTCGCTGGCGTGGTAGGGCGCGGGGTGGGCGACGCTGTTCATCTTGCGGTCGAGCAGGCTGGGCAGGCTGAAGAAGATCCCGGCGCCGATCAGCACGAGGATCAGAAGGGTGAGCAGGAGCTTGCGCATGAGGTGCCATCCGGGCGTTGTTGTTTTGTTATGTGCCGACTGTAGGGCCTGTTGAGGCGTCATCACAACTGCGCTGGGGGGAGGTTGATCAGAAGGCGGAATCTGTTCCTGAAGGGAGCTTTCAGCCGCAGAGACGGTTACGACCCTGGAGTTTGGCCTGGTAGAGCGCGCTGTCTGCCCGGGCGATGAGTTTTTCAAGAACGTCCCTGGGCTGCATCTGGGACAGCCCGATGGACACCGTGACGCCCGGCAGGATGCCGACTGGAGAGTAGAACGAGCCGATCTGCTCCAGGCTCTGGCGCAGGCGCTCACCAATGCTGCGAGCCTCGTCCGCGGCGATCTCCGGGAGCAGGATGACGAATTCCTCGCCGCCATAACGTACCAGGCTGTCTTTGGGGCGTAGCTGTTGGCGCAGGGTGTGGGCCACGAGGCACAGGGCGTAGTCGCCTGCCAGATGGCCGTGCTGATCGTTGTAGGCCTTGAAGTGGTCGACATCGAGCATCAGCAGGCACAGGGGCTGCTCATTGAAGGCACAGCGCGTGCTTTCGCGCTCATAGACATAGTCCAGCCAGCGTCGATTGAAACAGCCGGTGAGCGTATCGACATTGGCGTTCTGTTCACTGTCCAGAATGATCCGGTTGCCCTGTCGAACCCGCTCGCAGAGCAGCTCCAGCAGGTTCTGCATCAGTTGGGGGGATTGATTGAACAGGCTGACCAGCGATTCGCGGTGCAGGCGCAAGACCTTGGAGGGTTGTGTGGCAACGACATAGGCGCACGGGTGGTCATTGTCGATAAAGCTGATTTCACCGGCACACTCACCCGTTTGCAGGGTGCTGACCGGTTGATTGTCGAGCGAGCCGAGGTAGACCTTCAGTTCACCTTCGAGCAGAAGGTAGAGGAACTGATTGCGGTTGAAAGGGGAGAGCAGGACTTCACCGGCCTCCAGGTCGCAGGCGCGGAACTCTCTGAGCAACTGCTCAAGACTGCTGGCAGCGACGTTGTGGAAGAGCCGCACGCGGCTGATTTGCTGCAGATCCTGTTTCCAATTGGCGTTTTTCATCGCAAGGGTGAAGCGCCGAGCTTATGTTTGATGAATGCTGGCATCACAAACCCCTCCCTGTTGTGTGGATACTTGCATCGACGGTATGCCGCCATTTATCGGGAGGCAATGGCCCAGGCATGCCAGGCCGACCAGCGGTCAATATTGCTGGGATGTTGCAGGGTCTATTGTTGTTTGACTTGCTCGACCAGTGGCGGTTGTCAGGGGGGGCGCCGGCGCGGGCGTCCCTTATCGGCAGCCTGCTGCCTTTATCACGCCCCTGAACCCATTGCGAGCAGGAGGGTTGTTCTCAGCGGCTGAGCTTCTGGGCCAGCCAGGCATGGATGGTTTCTATCTCTTCCAGCACGACTTCATGGGCCATCGGGAACTCCTGCCAGGTCGCGTCTACGCCTTTGTCGTGCAGCAGGTCGTAGGCTGCGCGCCCCATGCTCGGCAGCACGACGTCGTCATGGCTACCGTGCAGGCACAGTACGGGGAGGCGCTGCTGGTAGTCGTTGAGCGTCAGCCCTTCGTTGAAGGTCGGTGAGTAGGTGGACAGCGCCATCACTCCGCCCAGAGGCCCATGCCAACGCAGGAAAGCCGTGTGATAGACCACGGCGCCGCCTTGGGAAAAACCAGCGAGGAAGATGCGCGCCGGATCGATGCCGCTGTCACGTTGCGCTTCGATCAGGTCAATCACGGTTTGCGCAGAGGCTTCCAGTTGCTCGCGATTGATCGCGCGTGCCGGGCTCATGGCGAGAATGTCGTACCAACTGGGCATTGCCCAACCACCATTGATGGTCACAGGTTGCGTTGGCGCCTGCGGCAGGATGAAACGTGTCGTACTCAGGTGTTTCTGCAGGGCTGTGGCCACAGGTTGGAAGTCATAACGGTCGGCGCCCAGGCCGTGTAACCAGATGACGCAGGCATCGGCCTTGTCTGTGGGATCGAGAAGCAGTGCTTCGGGCATGTGCGGCTCCATGGCAGTGCGGGCGCATCATCATGGGGCGCGCCCTGTAGGTGGATCATTAACAAGATGTCGCAAGGCCGAACGTTTGCCTCTTGACCCTCTCGAATTCGTATCTTTCGCCTGAGGTGGTACGGCGCTTGCTACAGCGCCTTGGCCCGGTGGGTGCCGCAAAGAACCTCTACGCGCCAGATCGTGAACAGGTTCTGAAACGGTAAAAGGCGGGCATCCATTTCGTCTCCAGCTCGTATGACCTGCGAGCGCGGAGTGAGTTTTTCGCCGGCTGGTAGATCGGCAACTAGACTCACTTCTGGTTCTCTCTCCGGTCGATCCGCAATGGTGGCGGTATCGAACGTGCCTCACAAGGGTTACGGCGGCGGGACCGAGACTCCGATCCAACAAGAATATCTGGAGGTTTTGATGAAGATGGTGAAATCCACCCTAGCGATATTGACCACGGCAACGCTACTGGGAGCGAGCGGTTTTGCTCACGCCGGTGCCACCCTGGATGCGGTAAAGAAGAAGGGCTTCGTGCAGTGCGGGATCAGTGATGGCTTGCCGGGTTTTTCCTATACCGATGCCAAGGGTAATTACCTGGGGATCGATGTGGATGTTTGCCGTGCCGTCGCCGCCGCCGTATTTGGCGATGCGTCCAAAGTCAAATTCAGCCCGCTGACCGCTAAGGAGCGCTTCACCGCCCTGCAGTCTGGTGAAGTCGACATGCTGTCGCGCAATACCACCTGGACCAGCTCGCGTGATGCGGCCATGGGCCTGAATTTTACCGGCGTGACGTACTACGACGGTCAGGGCTTCCTGGTTAACAAGAAGGTCGGTGTTTCCAGCGCCAAGGAACTCGATGGCGCCACGGTCTGTATCCAGGCGGGCACCACTACCGAGCTGAACCTGGCGGACTACTTCCGCGCCAATGGCCTGAAATACACCCCGATCACCTATGACACCTCGGATGAAAGCGCCAAGTCGCTGGAGTCGGGTCGTTGTGACGTGCTCACTTCCGACCAGTCGCAGTTGTACGCCCAGCGCATCAAGCTGGCGGCGCCGGACGAGTACGTGGTGTTGCCGGAAGTGATCTCCAAGGAGCCTCTTGGCCCGGCAGTGCGTCAGGGTGATGAGGAGTGGTTCGATATCGTGCGCTGGACGCTGTTTGCCCAGTTGAATGCCGAAGAACTCGGGGTTACCTCTGCGAATGTCGAGGAAATGGCCAAGTCGACCAAGAACCCGGATATCGCCCGTCTGTTGGGTGCCGAGGGTGATTTCGGCAAGGATCTGAAGCTGCCGAAGGACTGGGCCGTGAAGATCGTCAAGCAAGTGGGCAACTATGGCGAGATCTTCGACCGTAACGTGGGCGCCGGCAGCGAGCTGAAAATCGAGCGTGGCCTCAATGCCCTGTGGAACAAGGGTGGTCTGCAGTACGCACCGCCGGTGCGCTGACCTGCCCTGTGCCATCGCCCTCTAGCGGGGCGATGGCGTGTTCCTGATTCCATGAGCCTCGCGCTGCGGTGATGGGCGCGTTGCTCCATGAGGGCCATCATGTCGAACAAAGCCACTCTTTCGCGCCCGCGCCCGTCCATCTGGACCGATCCGCAGATCCGCGCCTGGCTCTTCCAGATCATTGCCGTCGTCGCCGTTGTGGCGATCGGCTGGTACCTGTTTCACAACACCCAGCACAACCTGCAGCAGCGCGGCATCCTTTCCGGCTTCGGCTTTCTCGAGCAGAGCGCCGGTTTCGGTATTTCCCAACACCTGATCGATTACAACGAAAGCAATTCGTATGGCCGGGTATTCCTGATCGGGTTGCTCAACACGCTGCTGGTGACGGTGGTTGGCATCATCTTCGCCACGCTGATCGGTTTCACCGTCGGTGTCGCACGGCTCTCGCCCAATTGGCTGATTCGCAAGCTGGCGACCATTTATATCGAGACGTTCCGCAATATCCCGCCATTGCTGCAGATCTTCTTCTGGTATTTCGCCGTGATCGGGCCGCTGCCCGGTCCCCGCGAAAGCCTGAGCCTGGGCGATATCTTTTTCTTCAACAAGCGTGGCGTGCAGATGCCGGCGCCGCTGGCCGCCGAGGGGCTGGTGCCCTTTCTGATCGCATTGCTGGTCAGTGTGATTGTTGCCATCGTTCTCTGGCGATGGGCACACAAGCGGCGTCTGGCTACGGGGCAGGGTTTTCCCGTCTGGCTGTGTGTGCTTGCCTTGCTGCTTGGAGTGCCGGGCCTGACCATGCTGGTCGCTGGCGTGCCGGTGCACTGGGACGTGCCGGTGCTGCAGGGCTTCAACTTCCGGGGCGGCTGGGTCATGGCGCCTGAGCTGACGTCCATTGTGTTGGCACTGAGCATCTACACGGCAGCGTTTATCGCCGAGACAGTGCGCTCCGGCATCCAGGCGGTCAGTCATGGCCAGACGGAAGCAGCGCGCTCGCTGGGGCTGCGCCCCGGACGCATCCTGCGATTGGTGATCATCCCGCAGGCCATGCGCGTGATCGTTCCGCCGCTGACCAGCCAGTATCTCAATCTGACGAAGAACTCTTCCCTGGCTGCGGCCATCGGCTACCCGGACATGGTCTCGCTGTTCGCCGGCACCGTGCTCAACCAGACGGGGCAGGCCATCGAGGTCATGGCCATCACCATGAGCGTTTACCTGGCCATCAGCATCAGCATTTCGCTGTTGATGAATGGGTACAACAAACGCATCGCGTTGGTCGAGCGCTAGGAGGCTGACATGACGACACATACGTTCAAGCCCGACCTGCCGCCGCCTTCGATCAGCGTGGGACCACTGGCCTGGGTGCGGGCCAATCTGTTCTCGGGATGGTTCAACACCCTGCTGACGTTGCTGGGTCTGTACGTGCTCTGGTTGGCGATACCACCCTTGATCGAGTGGGCATTCATCCATGCGTACTGGGGGAGTGGTACCCGGGCGGATTGCGTGCCACAGGGCGAGGGGGCCGCGAAGGGCGCTTGCTGGATTTTCATCGGCGACCGCTTTGGCCAGTTCATGTATGGCTTCTATCCGACAGAGTTGCGCTGGCGGGTCGACCTGGCCGGGATATTGGCCGTCGTCGCGGCCATCCCGCTCTTTCTCGATCGATTCCAGTACAAGGCCAAGTATGGGCTGGCCTATCTGGTGATCTATCCGGTCGTGGCCTACTGGCTGCTGCACGGCGGCTTCTTCGGTCTGGAAACCGTGGCCACGTCGCAGTGGGGCGGGTTGATGCTGACTATCGTGATTGCCGCGGTGGGCATCGCAGGGGCATTGCCGCTGGGCATCCTGCTGGCGCTGGGGCGACGCTCGGAACTGCCGGCGATCAAGGTCATCTGCGTCACCTTCATCGAGTTCTGGCGTGGGGTGCCGTTGATCACCGTGCTGTTCATGTCGTCGGTGATGCTGCCGTTGTTCCTCCCGGAAGGCATCAGCCTCGACAAGCTGATGCGGGCGATGGTGATGGTGGTCTTCTTCGAGGCGGCCTACATCGCCGAGGTGGTACGTGGCGGCATGCAGGCGATTCCCAAGGGGCAGTACGAAGCGGCGGCGGCCATGGGGCTTGGTTACTGGCGGACCATGGGCCTGGTGATCCTGCCGCAGGCGCTGAAGCTGGTGATCCCGGGGATCGTCAACACCTTCATCGCGCTATTCAAGGACACCAGCCTGGTGATCATCATCGGCCTGTTCGACCTGCTCAACAGCATCAAGCGCGCCACCAGCGACCCGATGTGGCTGGGGATGTCGACCGAGGGCTATGTCTTCGCGGCCCTGGTCTACTGGATTTTCTGTTTCAGCATGTCCCGCTATTCCATGCGCCTGGAGCGCAAATTGAATACCGGCCACACGCGTTAGGAGTGTCGAGATGAGTGAAGCCAACAAACAACCCAGCGCCGAGCCGATCATCCAGTTGCAGGGCGTGAACAAGTGGTACGGACAGTTCCATGTGCTCAAGGACATCAATCTGAATGTGCGCCAGGGCGAGCGCATTGTGCTGTGTGGGCCTTCGGGCTCTGGCAAGTCGACCACCATCCGCTGTATCAACCGGCTGGAGGAGCACCAGCAGGGGCGCATCATCGTCGACGGTACCGAGCTGACCAGCGACCTCAAACAGATCGAGGCCATTCGCAGTGAGGTCGGCATGGTGTTCCAGCACTTCAATCTGTTTCCGCACCTGACCGTGCTGCAGAACTGCACGCTGGCACCGATGTGGGTGCGCAAGATGCCGAAGAAGGAGGCCGAGGAGGTCGCCATGCAATACCTGCAGCGGGTGCGCATTCCGGAACAGGCCAACAAGTTTCCCGGTCAGCTGTCCGGTGGTCAGCAGCAGCGGGTGGCGATTGCCCGGGCCCTGTGCATGCGGCCGAAGATCATGCTGTTCGATGAGCCGACCTCGGCCCTGGACCCGGAAATGGTCAAGGAAGTGCTCGACACCATGATCGGCCTCGCCCACGACGGCATGACCATGCTCTGCGTGACCCACGAGATGGGCTTTGCCCGTACCGTGGCGGACCGGGTGATCTTCATGGACAAGGGGGAGATCGTCGAGCAGAACGACCCTGACACCTTCTTCACCAACCCGCAGAACGAGCGCACCAAGCTGTTTCTCAGCCAGATCCTGCATTGAGCGTGCGGGACCTGAGTCGGGGGCGCTCCGCGTGCATCAGGGGCAGAGCCTTTGTAGAGGTGTCCCCGCGTAGATCGTTGGAGCGACCAAACCGTCCATCACAGGGAGAGCGCGGCGTATCGCTGGCTGCCACTAAGCAGGATCTGTTCTGGATGGGCGATTGTTCAGGCGCTTGCGAAATGCTCCCGGTGTTTCCCCGCATACCTGCTTGAACAGCTTGGCGAAAGTGGCGCGATCGGCGTAACCCACCTGCGCCGCCACCTGTTCCAGGGAGCGAGCAGGGTTGCGCAATGCACTCTGTGCCGCACTGATGCGCAGGCGTTGCAGGTAGTCGTTGGGTGTCAGTCCGGTTGCCGCCTTGAAGCGGCGCAGCAGGGTGCGTGTCGAGCAGTTGGCCTGGCCGGCCAGGCGTTGCAGGTCGATGGCTTCGCCATGATGGTGTTGCAACCAGCGCAGCAGCGGTGCGACCAGTGCGTCGTCCATTACCATGTCCGGCAGGAGTGGGGCGAAGCGCGATTGTTGTCCCCGTTCGCGGTCGACCACCAGGGTGTTGGCAACCCGTTGGGCCAGCCAGTCGCCGGCATGCCAGGCGATCAGATGCAGGCACAGGTCGAGCCCGGCCTGGGCGCCGCCCGAGCAGAAGCGATTGCGGTCCTCGGTGAACAGTTGATCGATCTGCAGTTGCACACGAGGGAAATGCTGACGGAACTGATTCGCAAGAGCCCAATGGGTGGTTGCACGTCTGCCGTCGAGTAGGCCGGCCGCGGCCAGGAGAAAGGCACTGCTGCAGAGGCTGGCCAGTTGTTGCTCGGCTGGGCGTTTTGCCAGCCATTGCAGCAGGGTGCGGTTGCCTTCGAGGGTCCGGTGTTGCGCACTGCCGGTGGCGGGAATCAGCAGCAGGTCGGCCTCTTCTGCCAGACGCAGGTCGCCATCCACGCGCACCTCGACGAAGCCAAGCTCCACGGCCTTTCCGTCGCTGCTGACGCGCTGTATGCGAAAACACTCCTCGCCGGCCAGCAGATTGGCCAGGCGAAAGGCATCGTCTGCCATGGTCAGGCTGGAGCAAACGGTTTGTGGGCACACATACAAGGCAATGCGGATCATGAGGCGGCCCGGTTGACAGGTTGGCGATTATTGACACAAAGATGGCGTTCGAGACAATCGCTCTGTGGCGAAATGCCAGCGATACTGCATGCAGTTCACTCACTGGAGCAGCACCCATGGCCCATCCCAACGCCGAATTGATCACGCGCTTCTACCAGGCCTTCCAGGAACTGGATGCGCAAACGATGGCGGCCTGCTACAGCGCGGATGTGCAGTTCAGTGACCCGGTATTCACGGACCTGCGTGGCAGCGACGCGGCTGATATGTGGCGCATGCTGGCGGCGCGTGCACAGAATTTCTCCCTGACCTTCGATGGCGTCCAGGCCGATGACCAGCAGGGCAGTGCCTGTTGGGTCGCCACCTACCTGTTCAGCAAGACCGGTCGTACTGTGGTCAACCGTATCCAGGCGCGCTTCCGCTTTGCCGACGGCAAGATCGTGGAGCACCGTGACCACTTCGACCTGTGGCGCTGGTCGCGTCAGGCTCTGGGGAACAAAGGACTGTTGCTGGGCTGGACGCCGCTGGTGCAAGGCGCCATTCGCAAACAGGCAATGGCGGGGCTGCATGCCTGGCAGGCGGGTCGCTGAGTGACGTAAGCTGCCCGCGCATTGAAGGCGAGGGTAGTGATGAGTGAGTGCAAGGGCGCAGAGGGCATCGAGCCGACGCCGGAGAAAGCCTGGTTTGTCTATCTGGTGCGTGCGGCCAATGGGGCGCTTTATTGCGGTATCAGTGATGATCCGCAGCGGCGTTTCGCTCAGCATCAGCGCGGCAAGGGCGCACGTTTTTTCCACTCCAGCCCGGCCCAGGCGCTGGTTTACGTCGAGGCATGCGCGAGCAAGGGCGATGCATTGCGCCGCGAGCGGGCGGTCAAGGCACTGACGAAAGTGGCCAAGGAGCGCCTGGTCAGTGACCAGCCCATGCAATCGGCTGATGATGCGCTATCAGGCTAAGCGGGTAGGCTGCGGAGGGTGTGACAGGTAAGCTGCTGGTCCACTGCCAATGACACGGAGCCCGTCATGCACGAGCTTATTCTGCACCACTATCCCGCTTCGCCATTCGCCGAAAAAACACGGTTGCTGCTGGGCTTCAAGCAATTGTCGTGGCGTTCGGTGGTGATTCCGCCGGTGATGCCCAAGCCTGACCTGGTGGCCCTGACCGGCGGTTATCGCAAGACACCGGTCTTGCAGATCGGTGCTGATATCTACTGCGACACGGCCTTGATCGCCCGACGCCTGGAGGCCGAGAAGGCAGTTCCTGCGCTATTCCCCGAAGGCCAGGAGTTCATCAGTGCCAGCTTCGCCCTGTGGGTCGACTCGGTGGTGTTCCAGCATGCGGTCAGCCTGGCGTTTCAACCTGAGGCGATAGCGGTGCGTTTTGCCAAGTTCCCTCCGGAAGCGATGAAGGCGTTCGTCGCGGATCGGGCGGGTCTGTTCAGTGGGGGGACCGCTGGGCGCCTGCCGGCAGAGATCGCTCGGCATAACTGGCCGAGCATCATGGGGCGGGTCGAACAGCAACTGGCGCGCGAATCGGGTGATTTCCTGTTTGGCGAGCCTTCCATTGCCGATTTTGCCCTGGCTCATGGTCTGTGGTTCCTCAAAGCCTCGCCGGCTACAGCGCAACTGGTTGATGCCTATCCAGCGGTGAGCACCTGGTTTGCGCGAGTATTGGCTTTTGGACATGGCTCGGCGAGCCCATTGAGTGCTGTCGAGGCCATCGACATTGCTCGCGAAGCCACGCCCGCGGCACTGCCAGTGGATGATCTCGAAGAGCCCAATGGTTTCAGCGCGGGGCAGCAGGTGGTAATTGCCGCCACTGATTATGGGGTCGACCCGGTTGCCGGTGAGTTGCTGTTTGCCGGACGTGAGGAGCTGATCCTGCGCCGCGAGGATGAGCGCGCCGGCATCGTGCATGTGCACTTCCCGCGGCTGGGGTTCCGTATCGAGGCGGCGTGAGTCATTTCATTCTCTTGCCCACTAAAAATGCCCGGCTCGCCGGGCATTTCTATTACTGGTGATCACGTTTCAGTAAGCAGCGAGAATGGCCTGGGGGTTGTAGCCACTGATGAGCTGGCCCTTTACGTCGATCAGCGGGACGCCGCGTCCGCCGTGGGCGTCATAGGCCTGGCGTGCACTGGCCGACTTCTCGATGTCGAGTTCGCGGTAAGGAATGTTCTGCTGCTCGAGAAACGTTCTGGTCTTGGCGCAGTACCCGCACCAGGACGTGGCATAGAGCACCACTTCGCCGGGGCGTGTGGATACTACCGGCGTGTCACTGGTGCTCAGCAATGGTTCGATACGGTCCCATTGCTGCCAGACCACCAGCGCTACCAGAAGCACCAGAATCTTTTTCATGCTCAGTCCTTGCGGCGCTTGAGCTGGTCTTTCAGCTGCGTGGGCAACTGGCGAATGATCAGCATGTCTCGGGCTTCGTCGTACTCGATGGCCGAGCCCAGCAGGTGTGACTCGAAACTGATCGACAACCCTTCGGCACGGCCGGTGAAACGGCGGAACTGGTTCAGCGTGCGCTTATCCGCCGGGAATTCCGGGGCCAGGCCATAGTCCTTGTTGCGGATGTGTTCGTAGAAGGCGCGTGGGCGGTCCTCGTCTATCAGCCCGGAGAGATCTTCCAGGGTCATCGGTTCGCCGATCTTGGCCTGGCTGCTGGCGTAGTCGACCAGCGTATCGGTCTTGGCGCGGGCCTGTTCTTCCGGCAGATCCTCGCTCTCGACGAAGTCGCTGAAGGCCTTGAGCAGGGTGCGGGTTTCGCTTGGCGCATCGACGCCTTCCTGGCAGCCGATGAAGTCGCGGAAGTAGTCCGAGACCTTCTTGCCGTTCTTGCCACGGATGAACGAGATGTACTGCTTGGACTGCTGGTTGTTCTGCCACTCGGAAATGTTGATGCGCGCGGCCAGGTGCAGCTGGCCTAGGTCGAGGTGCTTGGCTGGCGCCACGTCCAGTGCTTCGGTGACTGCCACGCCTTCGCTATGGTGCAGCAGGGCGATGGCCAGGTAGTCGGTCATGCCCTGCTGGTAGTGGGCGAACAGCACATGGCCGCCGGTGGACAGGTTGGACTCTTCCATCAGCTTCTGCAGTTGCTCGACGGCCTGGCGGCTGAAAGCAGTGAAGTCGCGCCCACCGTCGAGGTATTCCTTGAGCCAGCCACTGAACGGATAGGCCCCCGACTCCTCGTGGAACAGTCCCCAGGCCTTGCCCTGCTTGGCGTTGTAGCTCTCATTGAGATCGGCCAGCAGGTTTTCCATGGCCTGGGATGTGCCCAGCTCACTGTCACGGGCGTGCAGTACGGCTGGTGTGCCGTCGGGCTTCTTGTCGATCAGGTGGACGATGCAGTGGCGGATCGGCATGGCAGTCTCGTAATGCAGAGGCGGAAAGTGGGTATGGTATCAGGCGATTGGAAAACCTAGCGAGTCGAGCGACCTCCTGTCAGGAGGCCTCCTGGGATTTCAGCTCACGCTGCTGATAGGACTGCAGGCGTTCGATCATGTAGCGCAGGTGCATGTGCAACTCGTACAACTCGTTCGAATAGGAGAGTGGTACTTCGACACGTGCCAGCTCATCCTCCAGTTGTTCCAGGCGACTGATTTCTGCGCTCAGGTCGTTGGGTAGCGTGCCTTTGTACAGACGCTGGTCGATCTCGCGCAGGTGCTTGTACCAGCGGTAGATGCGTGCGCGAATTCGCCACTGGTAAATCGGGCCGATGGCCTTGAACAGGGGGAACAGCAGCACAAGCAGCGGGATGGCCAGGATGATGTAGCGGTCGGCCAGCGAGGCGATGCGGAAGGGCAGGTAGCGTTGCAGGATCGGCAAGCCCTTGTCGTAGTAGTAATCGGCTTCGGACAGTGTTTTCAGCGACAACGGTGGGCGTGCCGGATACTGGCCGGCCGGGTCCAGCAGGCTGCCATTCTTCAGCACGGTGCGCGCCGCCTCGAGAATCAGCGGGGTGAGCGAAGGGTGGAAGCTTTCGCCGCTGACCAGCGTGGCCACCGGGCCGAGGGTGACGATGTCGGATTCGGGGGTGTTTTGCGCCATGTCGAGCATGCCTTCGCCTACCTGCAGTTCGCTCAGGTAGGGCAGGCGCGCGAGGTAGGCGGAGGTGCGGCGAAGGCTCACCAGGCGCACGTCTGGACTGGCGGCCAGGCGCTGGATCAGCGCATTTTCTGCCGGGCCGACGAAGAACGCCGCATCGAGCTCGCCTGCGATCAATGCGTTGGCGGCACGTGACCCACCAACCTTCTGCCAGGATGCAGGGTACTGCGTGGAGTCGATGCGATTGGCTTCGAACAGGGCTGACGTTACGGCCAGGGTGCCGCTGTTTTCCGTCCCGACGCCCAGGCGCAAGGACATCAAGTCGGACAGGTGCTCGAATTTCACCTTGCGACTGGTAAACAACCACAGCGGCTCGCGGTACATCACTCCCAGGCCTGCGAGCTTTTCGCGCTCCTCATCACTGACATTCAATTCCTGGCCGCTTTGCACGAGGGCGAGTTGCACCTCATTGCTTTCCAGTTTGGTCAGGTTGTCCTGGGAGCCACGGCTCTGTACCAGCTCAAGGGTAAAGCCCTGTTTCTCCAGCTCATCGCGCAGGCGCTCGGCGAAGGCGTGATAACCACCACTGGGTGCCCCTGTGGCCATGCGGGCATGCATCGGCGGTGGTGGGGCGACGAAATAGAAAAGTGCACCCACCAGGGCGGCCACCACTGGCACGATCCACAGGTTGGTCATGAGCATGATTTTCAGGTCGCGGAGAATGCGGCGCATGGACTGTTCCTTATCATTGCCTGACGCGAAGAATAGCCCGATTGGATTATTGGAGGCGTGTGCCGTTCCCCCATGATGGGATAAATCCATGGGCAGTGGCCGCTGCGCGCACTGCCGGGCGCATTTTTATGCGCTCGTGGTCACGCCTGCCAGCGTTGTTTGCGCCAGGCGCGTCGCTGGTTCTTGTCGAGGAATGTCCAGGCGACAAAGCGGCTCTGTTTCTGGCCTTGGGCCATGTGCACCACGCGGATGTCGCTGGCCCCCAGGCTTTTCAGACGATCTTGCAGGGGCGGCAGGTTGCCGGCCTTGGAAACCAGGGTACTGAACCAGAAGACCTGTTGGGCGAACGAAGCGCTCTGCTGCGCCATGCGCGCGATGAAACCGGCTTCACCCCCTTCGCAATACAGTTCTCCCGCCTGTCCGCCGAAGTTGAGTACTGGCAACTGGCGTTTCGGGTCGAGCTTGCCGAGGTTCTTCCATTTGCGCTGACTGCCTCGGTGCGCTTCGTCGAGCGAGCCATGGAAGGGCGGATTACAGAGTGTGAAATCGAACTGCTCGTCGGCCTGGATCAATCCCTGGAATATCTGTTGCGGATCGAGTTGTTGGCGCAAGGCAATGGCATTGCCCAACGGTGGATTGGCCTGAAGGATGGCGGTGGCTGAGGCCAGTGAGGCGGGATCGATATCGGCGCCGACGAAGCTCCAGCCGTAGTCGTGATGGCCGATGAGTGGATAGATGCAACTGGCGCCAGTGCCGATATCCAGCCCGCGAATGGCAGCGCCGCGCGGAATGGCGCCGTCATGACTGGAGCCGAGCATGTCAGCCAGATAGTGCAGGTAGTCGGCTCTCCCCGGTATCGGTGGGCACAGGTAATTCTCTGGAATGTTCCAGCCCTGGACCCCGTAGAACTGTTGCAGCAACGCACGGTTGAAGGCCCGTACCGCCTGCGGATTGGCGAAGTCGATACTTTCCTTGCCGTATGGATTGAGGATGACGAACGCGGCCAGTTCCGGGCTGGCCTTGATCAGTGCGGGGAAATCATAGCGGCCCTGATGGCGGTTGCGCGGGTGCAGCAAGGGTTTGTTTTCGGGCACGGACGAGCGAGGGGCTGGGCGTTCGGGTTGCTTGCGCATAACGGAGGGTTCAAGGGGCAGGAGACGTATTGTCCCACAAGATGGCTAGTGCCAGCCCATCTGCCAGCGTTCGCCGTCTCGTAGCATTTTCCAGTCCAGGATCTGACTGCGCCCCGTGAGCACGGCCTGTAGTTCGATGCCTGACAGCGTACCGTCCTCGGCGTGAAGCAGTTTGCTGACCAGGAAGTGTTTCTCTCGGTTTTGCGGGTGACGGGCCGTCCATTTCGAGAGCAGCAGTTTGCTTGGATTAAGTCGCAATCCGGTATTCATTGGCGATGTTCCAGCAGGCGCCTGGCCGCTTCCTGGCCGCTTAGCCAGGCACCTTCGACCCGCCCGGACAGGCACCAGTCGCCGCAGGCATACAGGCCCAGGTCGGCATCGGCCAGAACGCCCCATTCATGAGCACTGGTCGGGCGCGCATAGAGCCAGCGGTGCGCCAGGCTGAAACAGGGCGCGGGCACTGCACAGCCGATCATTTCGGCAAACGCGCCATGCAGCTGTTCAATAACGGCTTCCTTGGAGAGGTCCAGGTGCTGGCGGCTCCATGTGCTGCTGGCGTGCAGAATCCAGGTGTCGATAAGGGTATCTCGCTCCGGCTTGCTGCGGCTGCGTGCGAGCCAGGCGAGGGGGTTGTCCTGTACGAAGCAGCCTTCGACCGGGCTGTCGAGGGCCATGGCGAAACTCAGGGCCACGGCCCACGTCGGTTCCATGATCACACTGGCAGCCGCGCTGGCCAGTTTGGGCGCGGCGCTCAGCAAACCACTGGCCTGCGGGGCCGGTGTGGCGATGATCACGCTGCTGAACGGGCCATGATTCTGGCCGTCTGCATCTTGCAGGGTCCAGTGCTGCTCACCGCGAAAGACTTCGGTAATGCGGCAGGCAAAGTGCACAGGCAGGGCGCCGAGCAGGGCGCGGGTGATGGCGCTCATGCGTGGGGTACCGACCCAGCGCACCTGCTCGTCCGGTGAGGGACTCAGGCGACCGTCTCTGCTGCTATACAGATGAGGGGCCCATTCGGCGACCCAGCCACGAGCCTGCCACTGTTGCACCACCTCGACGAAGCGGCGGTCACGGGCCGTGAAATACTGTGCGCCGAGATCCAGGGACCCGGCTTCGCTGCGTTTGCTGGCCATGCGTCCACCGCTGCCACGGCTCTTGTCGAAGAGCTGGACCTCCTGACCGGCAGCATGCAATGCCTGCGCGGCGGAGAGCCCTGCCAGGCCGGTGCCGATGATGGCAATGGGTGCACTCATGATGGACCTCGTAGGTTGGAGCGATTGCCGTTGCAGCAGGTTGTATCGCTGAGACTACACAACAGACCCTGCTGCCAAGGCATGATTCAGACTAGCAGCCTGTCGGAGCTTGATCGTTCGTCGCGGGGGAAGGTCGGGTTGAAGCGAATGCTGTTTATTCGAGCGAGGGTCCCGGGGGTGTCCGGGCTTGGTGCATGCCGGCGATTCGCGCGCATGGCGCGCTCCCGCGGCTAGCTGCACGTGCTCTGGGCGACATCAAGTCTGGCAGGCTGCTAGGGTGAGACGGGTACTTGGCGCCATGCAAGGAGACAATCATGCATATCTTGCTGACCGGCGGTACGGGGTTGATCGGCCGACCATTGTGTCGATATTGGCTGCAGCAGGGGCACCGCCTCACGGTGTACAGCCGCACGCCTGAGCGGGTTGCGGAACTGTGTGGTGCCGAGGTTCGTGGCATCGGTGAGTTCGCTGACTACGGTGATGAGCCCCTGGATGCGGTGGTCAACCTGGCTGGAGCGCCGATTGCCGAGCGCCCCTGGACCCATAAACGCAAAGCCTTGCTCTGGGCCAGTCGTATCGGCCTGACCGAGCAGTTGCTGGACTGGCTGCAGGGGCGCGCGCAAAAGCCGCATCTACTGATCTCGGGTTCGGCGGTAGGCTGGTACGGCGACGGTGGCGAACGCGAGCTGCATGAGGATCATGCACCGGTGATCGAGGATTTCGCCGCCCAGCTCTGTGGTGCCTGGGAAGAGACTGCGCGACGTGCCGAAGCGTTCGGGGTTCGCGTGGTGCTGCTGCGTACCGGTTTGGTGCTGGCCAGCCATGGCGGGTTTCTCAAACGCCTGTTGCTGCCATTTCGGCTGGGGCTGGGTGGACCGATTGGCAGCGGCCGGCAGTGGATGCCATGGATTCATCTGCAGGATGAAATCGCCTTGATCGACTTTCTCTTGCAGCAGGAAGACACACAGGGTCCCTATAATGCCTGCGCGCCGCAGCCGGTGCGTAACAAGGCCTTTGCCCAGGCCCTGGGGCGTGCGTTGCATCGTCCGGCGCTGCTACCGTTGCCCGCCCCCGTGCTGCGTGTTGGCCTGGGGGAGTTGTCCGGGCTGCTGCTCGGCGGGCAGAAGGCGTTGCCTGCGCGCGCGCTGGCCGCGGGCTTCACGTTCCGTTTTACCGATATCGACTCGGCCCTGGCCGATCTTTTCAAGGATGCTGCATGACAGACCATGCCCTGCTGTTGGTCAACCTCGGTTCCCCGGACTCTACGTCGGTGGCCGATGTACGGCGTTACCTCAACCAGTTCCTCATGGACCCCTACGTCATCGACCTGCCGTGGCCGATCCGGCGGCTGTTGGTGTCGCTGATCCTGATCAAGCGACCTGAGCAGTCGGCACACGCCTATGCCTCGATCTGGTGGGAGGAGGGCTCGCCATTGGTGGTGCTCAGCCGCCGCCTGCAGCAGGCGATGAAGGCACAGTGGACGCACGGCCCCGTCGACCTGGCGATGCGTTATGGCGAACTGTCCATCGAAAAGGCGTTGCTGCGCCTGGTTGATCAGGGCGTCAAACGTGTGACCCTGGCGCCCTTGTATCCGCAGTTCGCTGACAGCACCACCACCACGGTGATCGAGGAAACCCGCCGCGTCTTGCGCGAGCGCAAACTGCCGTTGGAACTGGCGATCCTGCCGCCGTTCTTCGCCGAGCCGGAATACCTGGATGCTCTGGTCGCCAGTGCCCAGCCGCATCTGCAGCAGGGCTTCGATCATCTGCTGTTGAGCTTTCACGGTCTGCCGGAAAGCCATATTCGCAAGCTGGTGAAGGACCCTGCACATGACCTGCTGGCCAGCGACAGTCGGCAGGTCAGCGACGCGACGTTGGCGCTGTGCTATCGCAGCCAGTGCCTGCGTACCGCCGAAGCCTTCGCCGAGCGCGCCGGCCTGCAGCCTGGGCAATGGTCGGTGTCGTTCCAGTCGCGCCTGGGCCGCAACAAGTGGATCGAGCCTTATACCGAGGCGCGCCTCGATGAGCTGGGCAAGCAAGGGGTGAAGAAACTGCTGGTGATGTGCCCGGCGTTCGTTGCCGATTGCATCGAGACGCTGGAGGAAATCGGCATGCGCGGCCAGGAGCAGTTCCAGGAAGCCGGCGGCGAAACGCTCGTGCTGGTGCCCTGTGTGAATGATCACCCGCAGTGGGTGAGCGCGCTCACTACGCTGTGCGAACAGGTCACGCAGGCGCGTTGAACACGCCTCGCCGCAGGCCCTGGTGGACGCTGCTTGCGGCCTGCCTGGTGCTCGACCTGCAGGCCGGCGAGTTGCGTGTGTGCCAGCATGACCCGGGTCGCTATGCCTACCGTATCGAGCTGGCGAACCTGATCCTGGCGCGCACGGCAGCATCCGACGGTGAGTTGACGATAGCCCCCGCGAGCGATGAGGACCCGCCACAGGAGCGCTGCCTGATGCAACTGCGCACCGGAGAGGTCGACCTGGCCTACGTGCCGCCGAACCAGCAGCGCCTGGACGACTTCGACATGCTGCGTCAGGACATCCATGCCGGCATGCTCGGGTATCGCCTGCTGCTGATTCGTCGGGAAGATGCGCCGCGTTTTGCCCAGGTGCGTACCCTGGACGACTTGCGGCAGATGCGCGCCGGGTTCGTTACCCAGTGGAGTGATTTCTCGCAGTTCGCGGCCAACCGTTTACCGGTGGTGGGAGCCTCGCGCTCGGAGAACCTGCTGGCGATGCTGGAGAGTCGGCGTTTCGATTATTACCACCGCGCCTTGCACGAAGCCTGGTCGGAATTGGACAGCGAGGCGGCCAGGCACCCGGACTTGATGGTCGAGCCCAGCCTGGCGCTGGTCTACCCGTTGCCGGTGTACTTCACCTTCAATCGGCAGAATGGGCAGGCGCTGCGCGAGCGTTTCGAGCGAGGGCTGCGTCTGGTGCAGGACGATGGCAGTTTCCAGGCACTGGTTCTCCGTCATTTCGGTGAGCAGATCTACCGGAGCCGGCTGCACGAGCGGCGTGTGCTGATTCTCGAGAGTGACCTGCCAGCTGGCTTGCCTGATGCCGGCAGGCGTTTCTGGGTCGCGCACTGAGTCGCTGACGAGACGCCCCAGCCTGCTGGTCGGCAAGGCATGGAGCGTTTCTTTCAGGGCTTCCCGCGGCGGCGCATGACGCCGGCCGCAGGGTTGTGGCTTACAGGACTTCGAACAGGCCTGCGGCACCCATGCCGCCACCGACGCACATGGTCACGACCACGTACTTCACGCCGCGACGCTTACCTTCCAGCAGGGCGTGACCGACCATGCGCGCGCCGCTCATGCCGTACGGGTGGCCAATGGAGATGGCGCCACCGTTGACGTTCAGCTTGGCCGGGTCGATGCCCAGGGTCTGCGCGCTGTACAGCACCTGGCAGGCGAAGGCTTCGTTGAGCTCCCACAGCCCGATGTCGTCGACGGACAGACCATGTTGCTTGAGTAGTTTCGGCACGGCGAAGACCGGGCCGATGCCCATTTCTTCCGGTGCCAGGCCTGCCACGGCGATGCCACGGTACAGGCCCAACGGCTGCACGCCACGCTGGGCGGCCAGGGCGCCGCTCATCAGTACGCAGGCGCTGGCGCCATCGGACAGCTGGCTGGCGTTACCGGCGGTGATGCAGCCGCCTTCGATGACAGGCTTGAGCTTGGTCAGGTCTTCCAGCACGGTTTGCGGACGGTTGCCTTCGTCCAGGCTGAGGGTGACCTCTTCGAAACTGACCGCACCGGTTTCCTTGTCGACCAGTTTCTTGCGCGCGGCGACCGGAACGATTTCGTTGGCGAACAGACCCGCGGCCTGGGCAGCGGCGGTGCGCTGCTGCGACTGCAGGGAGTAGGCATCCTGCGCTTCACGGCTGATGTTGTAGCGTTTGGCGACCAGCTCGGCAGTCTGCAGCATCGGCATGTAGGCATGCTCGGCCATCTTCACCACGGCCGGATCGTAGTCGGCGACGGTCCACTTCATGTGGGTGTTCTGCACCAGGCTGATTTGTTCCTGGCCAGCGCCGACGGTGACTTGCATGCCGTCGACCATGATCTGCTTGGCGGCGATGGAAATGGCCATCAGGCCGGAGGCGCACTGGCGGTCGATGGTCTGGCCGCTGACGGACAGTGGCAGGCCCGCGGCGATCGCCGACAGGCGCGCCAGGTTGGTGGAGGCGGTGCCGCCCTGCATGGCGGTGCCCATCACCAGGTCGTCGATTTCACTCGCCTCGATACCGGAGCGCTCGACAGCGGCACGAATGGCAACGGCGGCCATGGACGGTGACTTGAGGTCGTTGAAGGCGCCGCGGAAGGCTTTGGCGATGGGCGTGCGAGCGGTGGAAACGATGACGGCGTCTTGCATGGCAGTGCTCCTCTTGCTTGTTGTCAGTCACGCACCAGGCGGGCCAAGGCCGCACGCAGTGCTTCTGGAATGGCGACCGGGCGGTTGCTCTGCCGGTCGACGAAAACGTGGACGAAACGTCCGGCGGCGCAGGCTTGCTCCTCGCCGACCTTGAAGATGGCCAGCTCGTACTGCACCGAACTGTTGCCCAATTTGCCGACACGCAGGCCCACCTCGATGAGGTCCGGGAAGGCGATGGAGGCGAAGTAGTCGCAGCTGGAACTGACCACGAAGCCGACCACCTCGCCATCGTGGATATCCAGGCCGCCAGCCTCGATCAGGTAGGTGTTCACCGCGCTGTCGAAGAAGCTGTAATAGACCACGTTGTTGACGTGGCCATAGACGTCGTTGTCGTGCCAGCGCGTGGTGATCGGCTGGAAGTGGACGTAGTCGCTGCGCAGGTAATCGGGTTGGCTCATGGTCGTTCCTTGGGCTCGCGCATCACCCTAACGGTTGGGGTGTGCAGGGGCTAGTTTGATTCGTGGGCTGTATTGGCCCTTATGGATTTGTCGGCATGCAGGGTGGATGGCCACCCCGTGGACCGCCACCCGGAGGATCGCCCCCCGGAGGATCGCGCCATCGACTCACCGGGCGGTGTCGGTAAAAAGCGACGGCTACGCGCCCGAGCCACACCTGCCGGTGCCGGCTGCTCAATACGCCGCGCGGTAGATGGCCAGGGCGTCTGCCTCACTCACCTCGCGTGGGTTATTCACCAGCAGGCGTTGCTGGAGCATGGCGTCGCAGGCCAGTTGTTCGAGCAGGCTTTCCGGGACCTGAGCATCGCGCAGACGTGCGGGCAGGCCACAGCGTGTATTGAGCGCGGCAAGCTCGGTGATGAATTGCGCGCAAAGCTGCTCGGCAGTGCCCGGGCGCAGGCGTTCGCCCAGCAGCAAGGGTGCCAGTTCGGCGTACAGCGCCGTGGCGGCTGGCGCGTTGAAGCGCAAGACATGGGGAAGCACCAGGGCATTGGAAAGCCCATGGGGAATGTGGAAGTGCCCACCCAATGGGTAGGCCAGGGCATGCACGGCACCCACGGGCGCGTTGGCAAAGGCCTGGCCGGCGAGCAGGGCGCCGAGCAGCATGGCCTGGCGCGCCTCGCGGTTCTGGCCGTTGTGCACGGCCTCGTCGAGATTGGCGGCGAGCAGGCGCAACGCTTCGCGGGCGAGCAGGTCGGACAGCGGGTTTTTCTTGATCCGGCTGGTATAGGCCTCGATGGCGTGGACCATGGCGTCGATACCGGTGGCGGCGGTCACCGCAGGCGGCAGGCCTAGGGTCAGGTCGGCGTCGAGCACGGCCAGGTCCGGCAGCAGCAGCGGCGAGACCACGCCCATCTTGGTGGTTTCACCGGTGGTGATGATGGCGATCTGCGTCACCTCCGAGCCGGTCCCGGCGGTGGTCGGCACCTGGATCAGCGGCAGACGCTGGCCTTTGGCGTTACCAACTCCGTAGATAGCCTTGAGCGACTGCTTGCAGCCTGGATGGGCGAGCAGGGCGACCAGCTTGGCCACGTCCATCGAGCTGCCTCCGCCGAAGCCGATCACCAGTTCCGCCTCGAGTGCGATGGCGCGTTCGACGGCATTGAGCACGATGGCTTCCGGTGGGTCGGCGACCACCCGGTCGAAGACCTCGACGGCTACATTCGCGGCGGCAAACCCAGGCAGTACCGCATCCAGCAGGCCGAAGCGGGTGATGCCGGGGTCGGTGACGATCAAGACGCGGTGGGCGCCACGTTCACGGCACAGCTCGGCCAGGCGTACGGCGCTGCCGGATTCGCAGAGAATCTGCGCGGTGGTGGCGAAACTGAAAGGTTGCATGGCTCTACCTCCAAGGGTCAGCGTGAGGCCGGCGCGGGACGCTGGCGAGCGAAGAAGTCCCAGATGGCCTGGGGGCCATCGAAGCCGGAGAGGGTCGGGCCAAGTAGGCGCGGCGCGCGAAAGCCAGCCTGGGGTAGCAGGTGGCCACCGCCGATCACCGAATACAAGGCGACTTCGGGCTGGCCGCTGGCTTGCCATTGATCAAGGCTGACGCGCTGGTCGCGGCGTGTCGGTTCGGACCAGACGACGCTGCTGTGCACGGCATCTCTCGGATAGCCGGCGAGGTTGGCGAAGTACAGGGCAGACTCATAGGCCGAACGCACCGTGCCCCGGTTACCGACACCAAGTAGGGTGACCACGCCACCGTTGTACGGGTTGATCGGGTCGCGCGTGCCGTTCATCAACAGCACCGGTACAGGCTGGCCAGACGCCTGGCAATCCAGGTTGTCGTCACTTGGCAGGTTGGCGGCAAAGGCGGCGACGCCGGCCAGCAAGGTCGGGTTCTCCAGGGCGATGCGCAGGCCAAGCTGGCCGCCGTTGGAGTAGCCGGCCAGGAAGGCACGTTGCGGATCGGCGCCGTGCTGGCTGGCGAAGCGCTGGATCAGCGCGGCGATCAGGCCCTTGTCGTCGATGTTCTGCGTGCGCGCCGGGTAGTCGGCTGTGCGGCGGCAGTCGTTCCAGTTCTTCTCGAAGCCTTGTGGGTAGACGACGATGAACCCGTGCTGGTCGGCCAGGCGCTCGAACTCGTAGGCACTGAAGGTGCGGATATCGTCGATGGTCTGCAGAGAACCGTGCAGGACGAATACCAGTGGCGCGTTGGCCGGCAGCTTGGCCGGGATATAAGAGGCGTAGTCCCGTTGCAGGCCACCGAACTCGATACGTTCGTGCTGCAGGGCGGCGCTCAGGACCGGCAGGGCAGGCTTGGGGGCATAGAGAAAGTAGCCGTACAGACCGGCCACCAGGGCAGCCAGCAGCAGGAGTGGAATCAGCACCTTTCTTGTCGTTTTCATGTGTGCTTCACCGTCATGGATGGTCGAGCGTCAAGTGTAGGGTGCGCCGTGTGCAGCGACTGTGCCAGTGCACATGGCAGGCACGGCGTACCCTACGGTCTGGGCCTTTAGAAGGCGAAACTCTCCTCCGGCATGGCCATCAGGCACTCGGCGCCGCCCAGCAGGGCTTCGCGGTGGCTGCTGGCGCGTGGCAGTACGCGGCGCAGGTAGAACGCCGCGCTGTGCAGCTTGGCCTGGTAGAACGCCTGCTCGCCCGTGCCGGCATCCAGCGCATCCTGGGCGCGGGCAGCGGCGTGCAGCCACAGGCCGGCGAGCAGGGCGTAGGCCGAATACTGTAGGAAGTCTACCGAGCAGGCGCCGATTTCCTGGGCATCACGCTGGCTCATGGCGATCACCTCCCCAGCCAGCACGCGCCATTCGACCAGGCGCGTGCCAACCACACTGGCCATTTCCGCCAGCGCCGGGCGCTGCGCCAGGCTGTTGGCCAGCTCACTGAATTCGCCGATCAGCGCAGTCAGCTCGCCGCCACCGTCGCCAAGCAGCTTGCGGCGGATCAGGTCGAGCGCCTGGATACCGTTGGTGCCCTCGTAGAGCTGGGTGATGCGGCTGTCGCGCATCAGTTGCTCCATGCCCCACTCGCGGATAAAACCGTGGCCGCCGTAGACCTGCACGGCATGGCTGGAGACTTCCTGGCCCATGTCGGTGAAGAAGGCTTTGACGATCGGGATCAGCAACGCGGCGCGCTTGCCTGCGGCCTTGCGTGTCGCCGTATCCGGATGGCCGTGCTCCAGATCGAGCTGGCGCGCGGTGTAGGCAGCGAGCATGCGGCTGCCTTCGACCAGGGTCTTCTGGGTCAGCAGCATGCGCCGCACGTCCGGGTGGACGATGATCGGGTCGGCGGCTTTCTCCGGTTGCTGGGCACCGGTCAGGCTGCGCGACTGCAGGCGCTCACGGGCATAGCGCAGGGCGCCCTGGAAGGCGGCCTCGGCGATACCCAGGCCCTGCAGACCGACCTGGAAGCGTGCATCGTTCATCATGGTGAACATACATGCCAGGCCCTGATTGGCGTCGCCGATCAGCCAGCCGGTAGCGCCGTCGAAATTCATCACGCAGGTGGATGCGCCCTTGATGCCCATCTTGTGCTCGATGGCGCCGCAGCTCAGTGCGTTGCGCGCGGCATCGGGAAGGACTTTCGGCACGAGGAACAGGCTGATGCCTTTGACCCCGGCCGGTGCATCCGGCAGGCGGGCGAGCACCAGGTGAATGATGTTGTCGGACAGGTCCTGTTCGCCGCCGCTGATGAAAATCTTGCTGCCGCTGATGCGGTAGCTGCCGTCGGCCTGGGGTTCGGCTTTGGTGCGCAACAGGGCAAGATCGGTACCGGCCTGCGGTTCGGTGAGGCACATGGTGCCGGTCCATTCGCCGCTGACCATCTTGCCCAGGTAGGCGCTTTGCAGTTCGGCGCTGCCGTGCTTGTGCAGGGCCAGTACCGCGCCTTCGGTAAGGCCGGAATAGACACGGAACGACAGACTGGCGGACATCAGCATTTCGTGGAAATTACACGCCACCAGTTGCGGGAAACCCTGGCCGCCGAACTCGACCGGGCCGGTCATGCTGGCCCAGCCGTTTTCCACGAACTGTTTGTAGGCGGCGCGGAAACCTTTGGGCGTGGTCACGTTGCCGTCAACGAGTTGGCAGCCTTCCTCGTCGCTGTTGCGGTTGAGCGGGGCGACTTCATGGGCGGTAAAGGCGGCGGCCTCTTCCAGCACGCCGTCGATCAGTTCGCGATCGAGGCCATTGCCCAGCAGCTCGCAGTGGGCGCTGACGTCGAACAGTTCGTGTAGCACGAAGTGCATATCACGCAGGGGGGCCTGGTAGCTCATACGGAACCCTCCTTGACGTCGGTTACCCGCACGTCGGCTACCCGCATGTCGGCAAAGCGCTTGCCATTGGTGGCGAGCGTTTCGATCAGTCG
The DNA here is from genome assembly GCF_965111915.1 of Pseudomonas sp. Marseille-Q8238. NCBI lineage: Bacteria > Pseudomonadati > Pseudomonadota > Gammaproteobacteria > Pseudomonadales > Pseudomonadaceae > Pseudomonas > Pseudomonas sp. Marseille-Q8238. Next base: position 1,208,487 of record NZ_CBCOPI010000001.1, read on the forward strand.
TGCGGGTTGCCAGTGCTCACCGAAGCGCGCCTGCAGATCTTTCAGGCGTTGATACAGCGCGGCGGCGCCCTGGGCGTCAGCCCAGTTCATCGGCCCGCCCTTGTCGGCCGGGAAACCGTAACCGTTGAGGTAGACCAGGTCGATGTCATGGCTGTTGGCGGCGATGTTCTCTTCGAGAATCTTCGCCCCTTCGTTGACCAGGGCCAGCAGGCAACGCTCGAGGATTTCCTCGCTGCCAATCTCGCGGCGTGTGTAGCCGAGGGATTCGGACACGTCCTGTACGAGGGCGTCGACCTCCGGGTCGTGCTCGGCCTGGCGGCTGCCTTCGGCGTAGCGGTAGTAGCCCATGCGCGACTTCTGGCCGAAGCGGCCAAGGGTACAGAGGCGGTTGTCGACCTGCACCACGTCCTGATCCTGGCCCTTGCCGGCCAGTTCGCGAGCGCGCCATTCCAGGTCGATACCGACCACGTCGTACATGCGGAACGGACCCATGGCGAAGCCGAAGCCCTGCAGTGCGGCATCGACCTGATGCGGGTAGGCGCCTTCGAGCAGCATGCTGCGGGCTTCCTTCACATAGGTGTTGAGCATGCGATTGCCGATGAAACCGTCGCAGTTGCCGGCGACCACGCTGACCTTGCCGATACGCTCGCCAAGGGCCAGGGCTGTGTCGAGCACCGCCGGGGCGGTCTTGGCGCCGCGGACGATTTCCAGCAGCTTCATGATGTGCGCCGGGCTGAAGAAGTGCAGGCCGAGTACCTGTTGCGGGCGCTGGGTGACGGCGGCGATGGCGTCGATATCCAGGGCCGAGGTGTTGCTGGCAAGGATGGCCGAGGGCTTCAGCAAACCGTCGAGGGTGCGGAAGATCTGCTGCTTGAGTTCGAGGTTTTCATAAACCGCTTCAATCACCAGGTCGACATCGGCCAGTGCCGGGTAGTCGGCTGCCGGGCTGACCAAGGCGCGGCGTGCACCGGCCTGGCCTTCGTCGATGCGTCCCTGGCGCACGCTGTGAGCCCAGGTGTCGGCGATGGCAGCCAGGGCCTGCTCGAGCATCTGCGGATTATTGTCCAGCCACAGTACCGGGATGCCGGCGTTGGCCAGGCTCATGACGATTCCGCGGCCCATGGTGCCGGCGCCGATCACGGCGACCTGCTGAATGCTGAAGCTGTTGCTCATCGGTTTTCCTCACGGCGTGGAACAGAAAGAGACGCACCTTAGGTAAGCCGCTACTATTTTAGAAATTTTGTCTTGTGATAAGTTGAATTTGGCTTGTGAATATATCGACCTTCGATCTCAACCTGTTGCGCGTCCTAGACGCCTTGCTGCGCGAGCGCAACGTGTCCCGTGCGGCGGAACGCCTGTCGCTGAGTCAGCCGGCTGTGAGCAATGCGCTCAATCGCCTGCGTGGCCTGCTCGACGATCCCTTGCTGGTGCGTGTTGGCCGGGTGATGCAGCCAACGCCGCGGGCTTTGGCACTGGAGGCGCCGATTCGCGATGCATTGCAGCGCATCGAGCAGAGCCTGAGTGGCGATGCGCCGTTCGACCCGGCGCGCAGCCGGCAGCGTTTCCGTATCGCCATCACCGACTATGTCGAGCTGATCCTGATGCCACCGCTGTTACGGCAGTTGTCTGCCCTGGCGCCCGGTGTGCAGATCGACATCCAGCACCTGTCGCCGACCTTGCCAGGCGAGGCGCTGGCCAAAGGTGAACTGGACCTGGTACTGGGGCGTTTCGAGCATGTGCCGGAGCGCTTCATCACGCAGCGCTGGCTCAGCGAAACCTTGCAACTGGTCGCCCATCGAGACCACCCGGGGCTGCGCGGCACGCTGGATCTCGACAGTTTCCTGGCCCAGCGGCATCTGTGGGTGCATGGCGGGCAGACGCGCGGCATGGTCGAGCAGTGGTTGGGCGAGCGTGGTCTGGCGCGGGAGATCGTCTACACCACGCCGAACTACCTGCAGGCCGCCCATATCGTTGCCAGCAGTGACCTGGTCGTGGTGCTGCCGACGCGCCTGGCGCGCTATTACTCCGCGCTGCTGCCGCTGCAGGTGCACGAGTTGCCATTCGAGTTGGGGCCGTTCCATCTGGATGTGGTCAGCCTGGAGTTGCGCCAGCGTGAAAAGGCGTTGCAGTGGCTGATCGAGCAGATCATCGCGCTGGGGCGTGGGGTGTCTGCTTAACATCGGAGCGTGGCTTGCGAAGGATAGGTGTCAGGCGAATCGGCGTGCTTTCTGGTGCGCATGGCGCCCTTGCAAGGGCGTTCTGCTGAGCTGTTGCAACACCTAGGGTGCGTGCGCATCGTGGAGAACAGGATGATTGGCTGCCACGCTGGGCGTGGCAGCTCACAGGCAGGAAGGGTCAGTCTTTACCGAGTGCCTGCTGGTTGGCCAGGAAGTCTTCCTGCAGCAGCGCGTCGGTGTCTTCTTTCAGGTCATCATCAAGTGGGGCTTTGAGCTGGCCAGGCGATTTGGCCTCGAGCCGGCCGACCAGGTGTTCCAGGGCATGGCGCATTTTTTCCGCAGCGCCTTCCACGGCCTGCTCCAGTGATTCTGCCTTGTGCGTAACGGAGAGCGACTGGTGGCCCTTGGGCCGGGCTTCGATCTGGCAGCGTTTGTCTTCGGCCCCGGACTTGGCGCCGTTCTCGTCGCTGACATGAATCTCCAGGCGGGTGAGGTAATCCTCGAATCGGTCCAGTCGACCCGCGACCGCCGAACCTACCCATTCCTGAAGTCGGGCACTGCCTTCGATGTGGTTACTGTTCACTTGAACCTGCATGGTATTCCTCGTTTCTGACGGGCTTGTAACCTTCGAGGCCTGGTCTGTTGTCCAGGTTCCTCGGCTTTCTGCTCAGCACGTGACGGGGTATTGCAGGGCCTTGCACAGGCCGGTGTGAGGTGATGGAGAGTGCGTGCACGCGGCACGCACGCCAGCAGTCTGCCGGGGGCATCGATGGATGGCACCGCACAGGCCTGCCATTGCACTGTACGGCAGCCGCGGCAGAACTGCTTGTGTACTTTTGTCGCACTGGTCTACGGCGTTGTTATCGATGGGCATCGGCAAGTAAGCTGTCGGGCATGACAACAGCACCCTTCATCACATCGCTTCAGCCTGACCGGTCGGATGCACCTGCGCGCTTGCAGGTAGGCGGCGACTGGACGCTGGCTCATTACGCTCGGTTGGAAGAGCAGGTCGATGCATTGAGCAACAGCCTGCCCGCCGGGACGGAGGTCGATCTGCAACAGTTGGGCGCATTGGATACCTCGGGTGCCGCGCTGCTGGTCCGTTTGCTTGGCGAGCAGCGCCTGACGCGTGTAACCGGTGCGGATTCAAGCCTGCCGACCGAGCGCCGTGCCTTGCTGCGGACGGTGGGGGCGGCGCTCAGCGAATCGACTGCGTTGCCTCCTGCTCGTCACTCACCTGCCTGGCGCGAGTTGCTCGGGCATATCGGTGAAGCAGTCGACGGGCTCTGGCAGCAGACGGTGGCCTTGCTCGGTTTCATCGGCCTGACGCTCAGTGCGATGTTTGCGATCGTTCTTCGCCCACGTCGCTGGCGCATCACCGCCCTGGTGGCGCAGTTGGAGCAGAGCGGGCTCAACGCGGTGCCCATCGTCGCCTTGCTGACGTTCCTCGTCGGTGCGGTCGTGGCGTTTCTCGGCGCGACCATCCTCGCTGACTTCGGCGCGAGCATCTACACGGTCAATCTGGTGGCGTTTTCCTTCCTGCGCGAATTCGGTGTACTGCTTACCGCCATTCTCATGGCCGGGCGTACGGCCAGTGCCTTTACCGCGCAGATCGGCTCGATGAAGGCCAACGAAGAGATCGATGCGATTCGCACCCTGGGTCTCAGCCCGATGGAGCTGCTGGTGCTGCCGCGGGTCTTCGCGCTGCTGATCGCGCTGCCGATTCTGACCTTCATCGCGATGCTCAGCGGCATGCTGGGCGGTGCTGTGGTCTGTGCCCTGACCCTGGATATTTCGCCGCTCATGTATCTGTCGATCCTGCAGGACAGTGTCGAGGTGAAGCACTTTCTGGTGGGCATCGGCAAGGCACCGATCTTCGCGTTCCTGATTGCGGTGATCGGTTGCCTCGAAGGCTTCAAGGTCACCGGCAGTGCGCAATCGGTGGGTGAGCGAACCACCTCCAGCGTGGTGCAGTCGATCTTCGTGGTGATCCTGCTGGACGCCCTGGCCGCGTTGTTCCTGATGGAGATGGGCTGGTGAGCCGCGAATCGATCATCGAGGTCCGTGATCTGTGCAACCGCTTCGGCGCACAAACCGTGCACCAGGGGCTGGATCTGGATTTGTACAAAGGGGAAGTGCTGGGTGTGGTCGGTGGCTCCGGGACCGGCAAGTCGGTGTTGCTGCGCAGCATCGTCGGGCTGCGTCAGCCAACCTCAGGGCGGGTGCGGGTGTTCGGTGAGGAGCTGCTCAGCCTGCCGCCCGAGCGTCGTTCGCAGCTGGAGCGGCGCTTTGGTGTGCTGTACCAGCGCGGCGCCCTGTTTTCATCGCTGACCGTGACCGAGAACATCGCCTTGCCGCTGATCGAGCATGCTGGTCTCAAGCGCCCTGCTGCCGAGCGGCTGGCCCAGGTCAAGCTGGCACTGGTCGGCTTGCCGGCCAATGCCGGTGACAAATACCCCACGGAGTTGTCGGGTGGCATGATCAAACGTGCCGCGTTGGGCCGGGCATTGGCATTGGAGCCGGATATCCTGTTTCTCGATGAGCCGACGGCGGGCCTTGACCCGGTAGGGGCGGCGGCTTTCGATCAATTGATTCTGACCCTGCGTGATGCGCTGGGGCTCAGCGTGTTTCTGGTCACCCATGACCTCGACACGCTCTACACCATCTGCGACCGGGTCGCAGTGTTGGCGCACAAGCGCGTACTGGTAGCGGATCGTCTGTCCGTGGTTGCGGCCACCGACGATCCCTGGATTCATGACTATTTTCACGGCCCGCGCGGACGCGCAGCCGAGCAGGCCGCCACTGGCGCGCCAGGGAGTGCCTGAATGGAACCGCGTGCCCATCACGTCATCATCGGCCTGTTTACCGTGCTCACGGTCAGTGCCGCACTGTTGTTCGCCCTGTGGCTGGTCAAGTCCAGCGCGGACAATGAATTCAGCGAATACGATGTGATCTTCAACGAGGCGGTCAGTGGCCTGTCGCAGGGCAGTGGCGTGCAGTACAGCGGGATCAAGATTGGTGATGTGGTCAGCATCGGTCTGGACCCCAGTGATCCGCGCAAGGTGCATGCGCGCATCCGGGTCGCTGGCAATACACCGATCAAGCAGGACACCCGGGCGCGGCTGACGATCACCGGCATCACGGGCACGTCGGTGATCCAGCTGCATGGCGGCACGCCGGAAAGCCCCGTGCTCAAAGGCAGTGGCGACCACCCCGCGCAGATCATCGCCGATCCATCACCCCTGTCACGGCTGATGGCCAATGGCGAGGACCTGATTGTCAGCGTCACCCGCCTGCTCAATCGGGCCAACCAGATGTTCTCCCGGGAGAACGCTGCACGGGTCTCGCGCACCCTGGAAAACCTCGAACAGACCACCGCCAGCGTGGCCGGCCAACGCGATCAACTGGCCGAGGCGCTGGCCCAGATCAGCAGCGCCAGTCGCGAAGCGGCAGGGCTGATGAACAATGCCAACCAGTTGCTCAGTGGCCCGGGCCGGCAAAGCCTGGACAGTGCGGAACGCATGCTCGGTTCGCTGGAGCGCAGCAGTCGCAACATCGAGCGCCTGCTCGACGATAACCGCAGCGCGCTCGACGGCGGCCTGCGGGGCGTCAGCGAGCTGGGCCCGGCCATCAGCGAGCTGCGCGACACACTGGACAGCCTGCGCTCATTCTCGCGCCGTCTGGAAGAAGACCCGACCGGTTACCTGTTGCGCAGCGATACCATCAAGGAGTTCCAACCATGACCCGCCATCTTTTGCCTTCACTCTTGGTGATGTCGTGCGCGTTGCTCAGTGCCTGCTCGATCCTGCCCAAGAGCGAAGCGTTGGATATCTATCAGCTGCCTACAAAGGTAGCGGTGGCCAACACCAGCCAGGCGGGTGTGCCGTGGAGCTTGCGGGTAAGTAAACCGCTGGCCAGCCAGCTACTGGATAGCACGCGGATTGCCGTACTGCCGGAAGGGGATCGCATCAGTGCCTACAAGGGCGTGCGTTGGAGCGACCGGGCGCCGGTATTGCTGCGTGATCGCCTGATCGAGGCGTTCCTGCAGGATGGCCGTATGGCCGCGGTCAGCAGTGATACCAGCCGCCTGCAGTCAGACCTGGAACTGGTCACGGACCTGCGAGCATTCCAGAGCGAGTACCGCGATGGCCAACCCCAGGTGCATCTCGTCCTCGATGCCAAACTGGTGAACGGCGGTACGCAACGTATCCTTGTCAGCCAACGCTTCGACGTGCGCCAAGCCTCGGCAGATGCGTCGGTGCCTGCGGTGGTACGGGCCTTTGGCCAGGCGGCTGATCAGCTAAGCGAGCAGGTCGTGCAGTGGTCGTTGCGCCAGAGCGAGCGTCTGCCGCGCCCCTGAAGGCTCAGTAACCGAGCTGCTCGGCAGTGGGCTGCGGTGGTGGCGTCTGCTGGCGTGCTTTCAGTGGCAGGGTCAGGGTGAAGATCGCGCCTCCCTCAACTGCGTTATGTGCATTCAGAGCACCGTCATGCCACTGTGCCAAGGTCTGGGCGATGGACAGGCCGAGGCCGATACCTGCCACGTGCTGGGTGTTTTCACTGCGATAGAAGCGTTCGAAGATCAGCTCCAGATCTTCCTCGGGAATGCCAGGGCCGAAGTCGCGCACGCTACAGAGCAGGTGACCCTCCTCAATCCGCAGGTCAATCTCGATGGGTTTTTCGAGCGGGCTGTACTTGTGTGCATTGGAGAGCAGGTTGCAGAGAATTTCCACGCACCAGATGCGGTCGCACTCGACCCAGATGGGCCGCGTACCCTGGGATGAACTCATGCGGATGGTGCGTTCGCTCAGTAAGTCCCCAAAGCGTTCCTGGGCGCCTGCCAGCACGGTCAGCCAGTCGCAACGGTGATGCTCCAGAGTCGGCATGTTCTCGCTGCTGTTGACCCCCTCATCCAGGCGCAGGCCTTCAAGTACCCGGCCTATGAGGTGGTTGAGGTGATTGACCGATGCGCGAATCCGCTGTGAACGCTCGAGAATGTTCTGTTCCTGGGGCGGTTCGCTGAGCTGGCGTTTCAGGCGCTGTGCGGTGGAGTCGATGACCGCCAGCGGGGTACGCAACTGGTGAGACATGAGCGAAACGAAGTCGCGATAGCGCAGACGGGTAGAGCGTTCCTGCTGCAGTTCCTCCAATAGCGTGCGGGTCTGCATGTGCTGGCGAACCACTTTTTCGTTGGCCTCCTTGGCACGCTTGAGGCTGTTTACCAGTTGCCAGCACAGCAAGGCACCGGCGAGCAGAATGCCCATGACTGCCGCCATGACTTGCAGGATCAGCCTACGGTGAGCATCGCGTTGCGCACCGGCCTCTTCGCGCTCGGTGATCATGACCGTGTTGCCGGCTTGACGCAGAGTGTGCAGCAAGGCTGCATAGTCGGCTGCAGGGTCGTCCAGGCTTTTGCTGACTTGCTGAATGATCTCCCAGACACCGCTCTTCTGCATGTAGCGGCGTTGGGGTCCCTCCTCGAGCATCATGAGGCGAGACTTGAGCAGGTCATGGTGCAGCTCTTTGTCGGCGCGGGACTGAGGCGTTTCGGGGTTGATGGATGTGGCCTGGTACAGCCGGCCGCTCTGGTAAACGGCCTGGCTGAGTGCCCAGACCATGTTCTCGCCTACATCGGCACTGACTTCCGATTGCAGATCGAAGAGCTTGTACAGGGCGTAACCCAGCATCAGTACGAAAAACAGGACCGCGACCAGTGCGAGCAGACTCACGCGGTCCGTTCTGAGGTTCCTCCTGGGCATCTACTTCTTCGCCATGACGGATGTGGCATCAGGCATGGCCCAGCCAGTACTCAGTATGAGTGCAACCAGGTCAGACTGGCGGGTGACGCCGGTCTTGGAGAAGAGATTGCGCAGGTGAAAAGCGATGGTGGTCGAAGACACGCCCAGTTCGCTGGCCACTTCCTCCGAACGCAGGCCTTGAGCGAGCAGCAGTGCTACAGCGGCTTCCGACGGCGTTAGAGCAAACAGCTGACGCAGGATTTCAGGGCCGGGCAGTGGCCGGCTTTGTGTGGATGACACGAATATCGCCAGCAGCCTTTCCGGGTTTTCACCATCGAGAGGGGACTCCAGGCAGAGCAGAGTAGCGACGACGGGAGAACCTGCATCGGTGCGCTCAAGGACCAGCACCTGGCGCTCTCCGGGGGCGACCAGTGCATTGAGGCATTGCTGCATCTTGAGGGTGGTGGCAGCGCTGAGTGCGGGCCAGATGACATGTCCCTGTGCATTGCGCTGCCAGACCCCTTCTTCCTTCGAGAGGCGCAGAGCCTTGGGCGTGGCGTATAGCAACTGTCCCGCTGGGTTACAGAGCAGCACCGCGCCGGGCAATTGCTCGAAGATACCTTGCAAGCGTTGAAGCAGATTGGGTTGTTGGCGCTGGGCATGGTCGCGCAGGCGTGCTACCTGGCCCAGGCGTGCTTTGATGGTGGCTAGCAGCATGTCGTAATCCACCGGCTTGACTAGGTAATCGTCGATGCCTTCGCGCTTGGCTTCGATGATGGCGCTACGGTGCCCCAGTGCAGTGAGAAACAGAAAGGGCGTATCGGCCAGGTCAGGGCGCGATTCACGGATATGCTGGTGAATGAAATAGCCATCGCGCGTGCTGTCACCACCGAGCATCACGTCACACAGAATCAGATCAGGTCGCGTGGTCTGCAAATGGACCAGCGCTTCGTTTGCCGAGGTGGCGGTGAGCACCCGGTAACCGGCAGTGGTCAGTTCATCGCGAACGTCGTTCAGCAGCGTGATTTCATCTTCGATGCATAGAATGCAGGCGGACATTACGGGCTCCTGCAGGCATCTAGGGCGTGACGATGATGTTGCGCAGCATCCACGCCCAGCGATAGTCCACGCGTGACTCTTGCAAGGCCGGAACCTCGTCTCTTGGATAGACGACCCACAAGGGACCATGGTCGGTCCGGGTCAGTGCAGTGCCATCCATGCGATGGGCGAGGATGGCGTCCCACTGGAGGTAGTCCTTCATGCTGACTTCTACCTCGTATTCGTTCAGGGCGATCAGCTTGAGCGATGCATTTGCGGCAACAGGTGTATCCAGCAAGGCCATCACATCACGCATCAATGGCCCTTCGAAGTCTTTGACGCCATCGGTCCAGGCGGTGGAGGTGTGCACATGGCGTTGCGGCAGTGCCTCTATCTGCTCGCGGCTGATATCCAGGGTCTGTTGCGCTGTTTTAATGGTCAGTAGTGTTTCGGCACTTGCGGCGTTGACGTGCAGCATGGGACAGAGGAGAAGCAGGCTGAGCGCGCTGGCCAAAAGGCTGTGGGCTTGACGTGATGTGCTAGGTGCTGAAAGGGTTCGTGCACGCAGCCACATGGATATGATGGTCATCTGTATTCCCCCGAACTTCAGAGTCTTTGCCGTGACGCTGCGTGGCCAAGCGCTCGACTTCCAATTGCTGCATGTAGGGCAGTTTTAGTTGTTCTTATTTGTTCGATCAGGGTGGGTGCTGCCTGCGGCCCTGAATTTTTATGTTCTTGATCCAGATCGCGTTCGTTGCGCTGAGCTGGTGGTGCGAGCCAGGCCCTTACCCACTGGTACGATCGTGCACAAATTGCGGCGAACCCAGTGCGGTGATAGGGGCTTCCCGGCCAAAATCTGGGTGGTATTTAAGCCCAGCTTTTTTGTTGGCGGGGGATTGTATACCTGAAATTGGTGATGTCTTGCCGGTTTTTGATTTGTAAATATCAAAAATGGGAATCACCGTTCATCTGTTGGTCGCGGCGGTGATCAAGAGAACGCTCCTTGATGAGTAGGGCTTTCGCAGCCTGTAGAGCGAGTCTTTCAGTGCCAAGGACTCGGATCCGATGCGCCAGTGCGCCCCCAAGGCCTGCATTGGATTTGGCATGACAAGGCAGCCCTCATAAAACTGTCCGGAAGGTCAAAAATAGCTTCCCTATCTAAACGAACGGGGCGTGAAGGCAGGACTCTGGGCTACTGTCGAAAAAGTGATGGGCGGTTGGAACTTTTCCATGTCGGAAAGGTACTCGCCGACTCTGGTTTGGGGTGTCCGATAGCTTATCCGGACATGTACCTGGCCTCGCCATTTTTTCCGTAGCCAAGAAAGGACTCGCAGGGTCCGAGGGGAGTTTCATGTCGCTTAAATCGCGTGCACGTCAGCTGGGTCAGGGCATGACCGAATACATCATCATCGTGGCCTTGATCGCCATTTCCGCGATCGTCGTCTACAACCTGTTCGGCAGTACGGTACGCGAGCAAGTCGGTGATATGGCGGCCGAACTGGGTGGTGGTGAGGCCAAGAAGACAGCTGAAGCAACAGGTGGCGAGGCGCAAACCGCCGCCGGGAGAAAGTCCAACCTGAGCGACTTCCAACAGGACGAGCGTAAGTAAGCGCGGCTTGGCAGGGAGGCGTTGGCGGTGAATCGCACGCGACAGCGGGGACAGTCCATGGTTTTTGGGCTGTTCTTCATGGGTATCGCGTTGATCGCCCTGATCTTGATGTTCAATCAGGGCGTTCTGACTCGTGATCGTGTGCAGTTGGAAAACGCTGCCGATGCCGCTGCCTATTCCCAGGCCAAATTGTTCGCCCGCCATCAGAATCTGATCGCCTATACCAACCGCGCCATCGTCGCCAACGAGCTGTCGATCGGGCAGGTTGTGGCACTGATGTCCTGGTCCAAGCGTTATTCCAATATTCCCCGCTGGGTCAACAGCTTTCCGGCCTACCAGGTACCGATCCTGCTGATCCCGCCTAAGCCATCGATTGCCGATGTGCTTAACACCGTCACCTTGCCCTACCAGATATTGGGTTACGGGGTGCGTGCCGCTGCTACACCGGTGATGAAGATCTACCCGGATGTAGTGTCGAGCTTCAACATGATCATGGGCTTCTTTCAGAAGACCTTTGCCATCGCCACCTTCGAGGCGCAGGCACGAATACCTGGGCAGATCGTCAAACAGCACCAGCTGGAAAACAAGACCGGTGAAAAGCTGGAAGTGGCGCCCCTTTCCAGCCTGTTGCTGGTGCAGAATTTCATCCTCACGTATTTCGCCGACTACCTGCCCATCGATGCATTGCTGACTCAGCTCAGAAGCGCGAATAGTGGCGGCGGGGGAGCTGGATCCGGAGGGACGGGAGGCTCCAGTGGAGGCAGCAATGCGCCAGAGCCCGATGAGGAAGATATGTTGGCCGACTTCATCGGGGCGCATACGCCCGGCTCGATGTTGGTCAACCTGGCCCCGGAAATGCACAGCAAGAAGGCGTCCAAGAGCAAGGATGACAAAGCTGGCAGCGAGGCAACGCGTTATTTCGCCGCCACCATCAACGACCAGCGTAACGCCTGGCTGTCGGACCGCAATTTCGATGCTGCTGTTGGCTTGAGTACTCCGGAAATTACCCTGCCGCTGGGTTTCATCACCATCAAGTTCAAGGTCGGGTTGCAGGTTGGGGTGTTCAATAACGGCGGCACCGCTTATGTCTATAACCCGATGAGCACATCGGCTGCCGGCAAGACCATGCCGGTGTTCGGTTGGGCATCGCTTGACTTCAGTTCGATGGGTTTCAATCTCGACGTCGACCTGGCAATTCAGCTATGCCTGCCGATGGTTGGTTGCGTCACCATCTTTGACGATGGCATCAACTTCGGCATTGGCTTGCCATTGGGAGGGGCGACCAACCAGCTTGTCACCAGTCCCGAGGACCAGTTCTGGTTCGGCCCTCAATGGGGCACGCCAGCGCAGGGCTTGCTCAGGAGCAAACCTCGCCCCTATGGCGACGCTATGCGCCAGGTGCATGGAGTGACCTATGGCTGGGGTAATTTCCCGATGATGATGTTCGGCATGAACACGGCCGAAGACGTCAACACGGGTTATAGCGGCTCCCCGTCATTCTTTGTCCTGGGTAAGGATCATGCAGAAACCGGACGCAGCAAGGAGTTCACGGTTGCTGTTTCCAAACCGCTGACGGCCATCCGCACCAGTGATAACCCGAACGGCCTGAATCTGCGTCCGGTTGCCGATAGCTCCAACATACTGAACCGCAAGGGTCGTTTCGCGCTGCAGACGGAAGGTGTGGACGATAACCCGATGGATTTCCTGTGGAATGGTGGCGAGCGGATGATGACCATCTCCTCGGCGGAAACCTATTTTGCTCCGCCCAAGGGGCGCACGGAGTCGCCAAACCAGTACAGCCCATTCTGGGATGCGCGTTTGCGCGAGCCGAGCCAGGTGGTGCAGTTCATTGCTTCCGGCAAGATCGACCTGACTCAGATCCTCAACGTCAGCCCATCGAACGTGGCGGGCTTCATGCTGGGTCTGGCCACTGACTACGTCATCAAACCTGGCCGCGACCGCTTGCTGGATAAGTTGCCGACACTGATCAAACCGGTTGCCAAGCCTGCACTGGAAAAGATTACCGACATGGTGCTGGACAAGGCCACTGAAGGTATCACTGGGGCACTGGAATGATCATGGAGCGTGATTGCCGTGGCCAGGCGATGGCTGAGTTCGTGGTAATGACTGCTGGCTGCCTGCTGCTGCTATTCGTGCTGGTACCGGTGGTGGCCAAGTTGTCCGACATGTCTTACAAGGCTCAGGAGCTGGCTCGCTACACTGCTTGGGAGCGTACGGTCTGGTACAACAGCTTTGGCGCCAGTGACACCTTGCCAAGCCAGATCGATACGAAGGATGGCTACCTGGCGATCCGCTCCGACGCTGACATTCTCAATAGCGCCGAACAGCGCTTGATGCCTTTCGAGGCGACAACACGCAGTTTTTCCGCCACCGATATCGACCAGCCGACCGCCAGCAACAAGCTGTGGCGTTGGACACACAGTGGCCAGTCAATGACCGCTGCTGGTAGCACCGCAGCCAATTCCAGCCTGAAGAATGAGAAAACACCGTCTTTAGCCTACGACGTTCTTGGTGTCTACAACGATGTCATGGGCACGGTGAACAAGGCGCTCAAGGTCATCAGTTTTGGCCAGGGGGACGATGACTTCCTGCAGATCGCCCATCCCACTCACAACTTCTACAAGACCGCCGTCGATATCCCGGTGCCGCTGACCAATGGCCAGTTCGGCGGTAAACCACTGCTGGGTGATGCCTTCGCCAATCAGCTCAATATCAGGGCGAACTCGGCGGTGCTGGCCGATGGTTGGGTGGCTCAGAGTGAAGAGCATTTCCGCGAGAAGACCGATGACTTCGTATTGGGTACGTTGATTCAAGAGAACCCGCTCTGGGGAGTAGTGCGCAGTGTGATCGGCATCTTCGAGCCGTCTTTCAAGGACGTGAACTTCGCTCCTGTCAACACCAAGCCGATGCCTGACAAGGAAGTCAATTGCAACGTCACCACCGGTTTCTGCTACTTCAAATGAACAGACTTTCCCGACTTCTACCCGCCACATTGCTGCTGGTCTGCCTGGGTGCCCAGGCCGATTGTGACTATGACGACTTTCCGCGCATGGATGGCATGTTGGTCAGTTCGATTGGCGGCAATGTGCAGTGGAACCACAACCCTCTGGCAGGGCGCAGTTTTCGTGTAGCCGCCACGCTGGAGCAGGTCAAGTCGTTCTATGCCGGCAAGTGGGAGGAGGCAGTGGACTTCACCGAGTTCAACGGCTGGGATCAGATTCTGCACATCAACAAGCACTGCATGATGATGGTGCAGGTGAAGGCACAGAACGATCGCTACAGCTTCGGGCGCATGTTGCTGACCAATCCACCGACCAGTGATGCGGGTAAACAGGCACTGGGTGCTGGTATGCCGGTGCCGCCGGGAGCTCAGGTGATCAGCGACATGCGCAGCGACGACGAGATCCGCGAAGGACGCATGGTGCTGCTGCTGGGTGATGACGATATGAATGCCACCCGGGCCTGGTACGAGTCCGAGCTGCAGAACCAGGGCTGGACGCTGGAGACCCGCAGCAATCAGGCCAATGCCATCGTGCTGGGCTACGCCAAGGGGCGGGAAATCATGACCATCGGCCTGCTGCGCGCGCAGGACAAAACCCAGATATTGGTCAACAGGATGGATCGCTGATGAACCGTGTCCGCCAACTGGGACAGTCCATGACCGAGTACATGGTCGTGCTCGGCGTTACGGGCGCTGCCTTGTTGGCGGCCACCTCCGATGTCACGGGTATTTTCGACAATATCCAGCGTGGCTATCGCACCCAATCCAGTGAGATGAACAAGGTTCAGCACTACGACAACTACAAGGTGCGTTTCAACGCTAATGAAGGTGAGGGCGAGGATTTCGATGATGGCGACACGCCGCCGCCGGACGATACACCGTTGCCAAGTGTGGACGCGCAGCTGCCCTCCATCGAATTTGTCTATGACAAGAACGGCAAGCCGCTGGGCCAGATGAATGGCGACACGTTGGTGGACGCTGCCGGCAACATCCTGGCCTGGTGTCAGCGTACCGAAACGGGGGACTGCGTATTCGTCGACGAGAACGGCAACATCGTCTACGGCGGTGCGTCCAGCAACCGCGTATGGATCGATGAGAACGGCAAAGAATTGCCGATGATGGCGCTGACACTAGGTGGCAAGGTCTACGGTTTCGCCTACCTGTACAAGAACAAGTACTACTCCGCCTCCGATCGGAAATTGCTCGACCCACAACCAACCGGGATGAACGCCAAACCCATGCGCAGGGTGGTGGACCTCGACAGCAAGGGTGTACCGCAGACGGCTGGTTACGAGCTGGGCGGCAAGCTCTATTCGGTCAAGTCGACTTTGGAGCTTTTGCCCACCTTCAAGAACGAGATCAGCCCCGAGAAGGAAGAGCTGGTCAACGTCGTGTTCACCCAGGCACCGACCAGCAAGTGGGAGGGCTACTCCCCCTGCCTGGTGATGCCTCTGGGCTGGAGTGACTTTGTTGGCAATGGGGTTATTCCAGGTGGCATGTGGGAAAACAAGTTCAACGATCCTTCTCAACGCCTCAGCATCGCAGGCATCAAGGGCGCTGGCGGTTTCGTCAACGGCGCCACTGCCAGCGATTGCAACGGCAATACCACCGTGACCCACGATCCGGCTACGGGGAAATGGACGCTGCAGAAATAGAGAGCATTCACTGGCGCAGTTTTTCCATTGCTGCGCCGGTAACACCGCATGACTGACCCTCTCCTCTCATAAAGGAGGGCAGAACGAGACGCCGCCGTGCAGGGCATGCCATGGCACGGAGTGAGCCGACGGTACCTGGCGGCATGCACGACCGAGAACCAGGCGCAATAGAACAGCAATTGACCACGGCCTTCGCCGGGTCGTGGGAGTAATGGGGAGCAACATGTCATCCGTTTCGGGAAAAAAACTGCTGATTATCGCCATCGCCTGCGGGGTGCTCGCAGCACTGCTCGGCTGGCTGTACCTGAAGGCCAAGGAGTCCCAGTACCGGTCGGCTTATCAACCGGCCAGTCAGGTGATGGTGTCGGTGATCGTGCCCAAGGTCGAGATCGACAAGTCCCAGTCGCTTACGCCAGAGAATGTCGCGGTAATGGATGTGCCGCGTGATTACCTGCCGTCCAACGCTGTGACGGCCGATGACTGGCCGGAGTTGGAAAACCGCATGACCGTGCATGCCCTGCAGAAGGGCCGGCCGATCACCTGGGATGCGGTGGAGCAGGATGGTGTGTCGCGCTTCTCGGAAAACGTCGAGCTTGGCAAGCGGGTCAAGACGGTGAAAATCAGCAAGATCAACTCCTTTGACGGCATGCTGCGCCCCGGTGACCGTATTGATCTGCTCGGTTCCTTCGCCGCCACCGACATCGGCCTGCAGGAACAGACCAACTACTCCAACGAAGTGGTCATCAACGTGTTGCAGGATGTCGAGGTGCTCGCTGCCGGTCGCCAGGACGCCAAGGGTCGCAAGTATGAGAACCATTACGACCGCAGCACGCCTGATGGCTTCAACATGAACTTCTCGACCCTGTCGCTGATGCTTACGCCGGCGCAGGTGGCGCGCGTGGAGTTGGCCGAGAAGGCCGGCGAGCTGGTCGCCGTATTGCGTCACCCCAAGGACAGCAGCTCTGCCGAACTCGGTCAGGTCACTGTCTCCAGCCTGCTCGATCCGCTGCCGGCGGAAACCGTCGACGTGGTACTCGATGCCGATGGCAAGGTGCTCGGACGCATCGTTGGTGACAACGTGGTAGACCTGAGTGGCCGCATCATCGGTCGTATCGTCGATGGCCAGGCCATCGGTCTCGACGGCAAGGTCATGGGGCGCATCGTACGTGGGCTGGCCGCCGATGATCCGTTGCTGCGTATGCGTGACCGCGCCACCGTGGTGCGCGATGCCGACGGTAATGTGATCGGGCGAGTGGTCGATGGCAAGGTGGTCGACGCCAAGGGCAATGTCATCGGTGCCTATACGGACGGCAAGGCGGTCGGCCTGGATGGCAAGGAACTGGGGCGCGTGGAGCAGAATGTCGCGCTCGATGCCAGCGGCCGCGTGATCGACATGAGCACCTCGCAGGTACAAGGAGCAAGCGGTGATACCGGTGCCAAGCTGGTCGACGGCAAGCTGGTCGATGCCAATGGCAACGTGCTTGGCGAGCCGGGGGAAATTGTCCGCGACGCCAGCGGCAAGGTCCTCGGCAGGGTTGTCGACGGCAAGTTGATAGATGCCGATGGCAAGGTGCTCGGAACGGTCAAGGATGGTGTGGTGGTCGGCAGTGACGGCAAGGTCATCGGCAAGGTCGAGCAGGCCGTACTGGGTGCCGACGGCAAGCCGATGGCCGATGTCGTGCTGGTGGTTCGCGACGCCAACGGCAAGATTCTTGGCACTGTGGTCGGCAATGACGTGATCGACAGCCAGGGCCGCAAGATCGGCTACATCCGTGATGGCAAGGTCTACGACCTGGCCGGCAACCTGATCCCGGGGGCGGAAATCGTCCTGCAAAAGGATGCCCAGCAAGTGGTGCGCGATGCATCCGGCAAGGTTCTCGGCAACGTGCGTGGGGACACGGTGTACGGCGCCGATGGCAAGGTCATCGGCAAGGTCGTGGACGGCAAGGTTGTGGATGCCAACGGCAACGTGCTTGCCCGTGGCGTCAGCCTTGGTGTGGAGACGCCGCGTGATGCTACTCCGACCACTGCCCGTCGGGATGTCACCCGTACGGTTCAGTTCATTCCCGGTGGTACCGGGAAACAGGGCGTCATTTCGATACAAACACTGCGACTTGAATGACGCTCACTCTCTTCACGGCTGCATCGACGCGAACGGCAAGGCTGCGTTCGCGCGGTGAGCTGCGTTAAGTCGCATGTGAAGGGGTATGGGGAAAAAGATGAGAACAGGCAAGACCACACCAGGGCACAACACAATGCGATCTCTAGTAGGAATGCTGGCAATCCTGTGCCTGAGCCTCTCGGTTCAGGCCAATACACTTCCAACCTCGCTGGTTCTCTACGACGGCGACGTGCGGGTGATCAAGGCACCCGGTGTCGAGCGGGTCGCGGTAGGTAATATCGATTTGATCAGCGCCACTTTGCTGAAGAACGAAGAGGTCGTGATCACCGCTCAACAAGACGGCGAAACCACCGTGCATTTCTGGTTCGAGGATGGTCACCGCGAGCAGGTGAGTGTGGTGGTTGCCAAGGGCAACGGCTACCGCCAGTTGCCGGAGTTGCGCGCGATGCTATCTGGCATCCCGGGTGTGCGCTTGCGTACGGTCGGCCGCCAGGTCGTGGTCGATGGCCGGGTTAGCGCTGAGCAACTGGTACAGATCAAGGATGCCGTCAAACCCTACGGTGACAACATCATCGTGCTTGCCGAGGAGCAGACAGGTGCCGCCGCCAAGTCCGATGCGCTTGAGGTCCTGAGCGAGGTGCAGACCATGCTCGGGCATATCCCTGGCATCACTATCCGGGCAGTGGGGCGGCAGATCGTCATCGATGGCAGCCTGGACCAGGTCGACCTGAACCGTATCGAACTGGTCAAGAAGAGCTACCCCGATGTGTTGGTGCTGGCTCAGTTGACGTCCGAATACGACGCCCCGATGGTCTATTTCGATGTACGCATCACCGAGTTTGCCAAGGACGATGTCGAGGAACTCGGCGTCAACTGGAGCACATCGATCAACGGCCCGACCCTGGCGTTCAACGCCGATGGGGCCACCAACAATCTGTATCGCGGTCAATTCCCCAGCCAAAGCGGTACCTTTGATGGCCTCAATCAGGTGGTCGGTAGCGCTGGCTCCCATGCTTATTGGGGCATTGCCAGCGAGCTGACATCGCGCATCAACCTGCTGGAGAAGAACGGCTCTGCGTTGACCCTGGCATCGCCACGGCTGTCCGCTCGCAGTGGCGGCAAGGCGCAACTGACCGTTGGTGGCGAAGTGCCCGTGGTGACCAGCAGCATCAGTGGCCCCTCGGTGGAGTACAAGGACTTCGGCATCTTGCTCAACATCGAGCCCAAGCTATATGGCAGCGATCAGGTCGCCACCAAGGTGCAGGCCGAGATCAGCCAACTCGACAAGGCCAACCAGGTGGGCGAATACCCGGCTTTCAAGACTCGTCGCACCGAAAACGACGTGCAATTGCGTATCGGTGAAACCCTGGTGCTCTCCGGCCTGGTAACCGAGGACAGCCAGATATCCAACGAAGGCCTGGTCTGGCTGAAGGATCTGCCAGTCGTTGGGGCGCTGTTTCGCAACAAGAGTTTCAAAGGCAGCCGCACCGAACTGGTGATCTTCATCACGCCGCGTCTGCTGACCGACGCGCCGGACTCGGTGAATGCCCAGGAGCTCAAGCGCCAGGACAAGATGATCGAACGTTACCGGCGGGATGTCGGCGCCATTGAGCTGATCGACTGAGGCCACCATGTTCGAGATCGAAGTCACTTACCGCGACGGCAAACCGCTGGAAAAACTGACCTGCACCAGCGCCTATTGCGAACTGGGGCGCGCGCGCAGCGGGTTGATCCGCCTGCGCGGCTGGAAGGTCGCGCCGGTTCACGCGCGCATTGAACATTCCATGGCGGGCCTGTTCGTCGAAGACGTCAGCCGGGGCTATGAGGTACGCGTCAATGAGCGCGTAGTCGCGCGCCACGGTCCGCTGGTTCCCGAGGACGCCATCGCTATTGGCGGCTACCTGGTCCGGGTGCGTGCGCTGCATCCGCAGCAGAGTGACGAGCCGGAAAGTCTCACTCCGCTCACTGTGGGTGAGAGCATCGTGGCCGAGGACGTAGCGCCAGACCTGCATCATGCCTACATGGAGTGGGCGCAGTTCATTCAGGGCGAGCTGTTCCGCGCCCTCGACCTGCGTCGGATGAATCTCGACAGCATGGACCACGAGCAGGTTCGTACCACGCTCTCCGGGCTGATCGACGAGATCCTCCAGCAAGTCGGTGGGCGTCTGCCAGCGTTGAATACCGATACCCTGCGCAAGATCGTGCTTGATGAGGCGATTGGTCTCGGCCCACTGGAAGACCTGCTGGCTGACAGCTCGGTCAGTGAAATCATGGTCAACGCCCACGACGATATCTATGTCGAACGTGCCGGTCGGCTGGAGAAAACGCCGATCAACTTCAGCTCCAACGCTGCGGTGCTGTCGACCATTGAGCGGATCATCTCACCGCTGGGTCGGCGTATCGACGAAAGCTCGCCGATGGTCGATGCGCGCCTGAAGGACGGTTCCCGGGTCAACGCCATCATTCCACCACTGGCGCTGCGCGGGCCCTGTCTGACCATTCGTAAGTTCTCCGAAAAGAAGCTGACTACCGATGATCTGATGCGCTTTGGCACCATCAACGCACAGATGGTCGAGTTCCTGCGTACGTCGGTCGAGCAGCGGCTCAACGTGGTGGTTTCTGGCGGCACCGGCTCGGGCAAGACGACCTTGCTCAACATCTTGTCCAACTTCATTCCGGTGGAGGAACGGGTGGTCACGGTGGAGGACGCCGCAGAGCTGAAACTGGTGCAGCCGCACGTGGTTTCCCTGGAGGCACGCCCGGCGAACATGGAAGGTAAGGGTCAGGTATCCATCCGCGATCTGGTGCGCAACTGTCTGCGTATGCGTCCGGACCGCATCGTGGTCGGTGAGTGCCGCGGCGGCGAGGCACTGGACATGCTGCAGGCGATGAACACCGGCCACGACGGATCGTTGACCACCGGTCACGCCAACAGCCCGCGCGACATGCTGCGCCGTCTCGAAGTAATGGTATTGATGGCCGGCATGGACCTGCCGGTGCAGGCTATTCGCGAGCAGATCGCCTCGGCGGTGCAATTGATCGTTCAGCAGACCCGTTTCGGCGATGGTTCCCGGCGCATCACCAGCATCAGCGAGATCACCGGGATGGAGCAGAGCACCATCCAGCTCAATGAGATCTTCCGCTTCCAGCAGACCGGCTTTGACGAGAACGGCCGGGTCAAGGGCCATTTCCAGGCCACCGGCCAGGTTCCCGAGTTCTACGAGGCGCTGGCCAAGCGCGGTATCCCGGTCAACCTGGATATCTTCCGCGCGGGGGCGACGTTATGAGTGACCTGCTGCTGCTGGCCTGCCTGGCGGCGCTCGGTGCAGCGGTGGGGATCGCAGCCGTGCTGCTCGCTGATCGGGTGACGGACTTTTTCTCGTTCTATCGCCAGCAGTTCACGCGCAATGCCGAGCTTGAGATGGCCGACATGTTCATCTTCGCCAACGGTCGGCAGTTGTTCATCCTCAACCTGATGTTGCTGGTGCTGGTGCCGCTGTTCCTGCATGCGCTATTTCAGATACTGGTGGTGACAGTCGCGGGGACGCTGGTGGCGTTGTTCGTGCCACGCCTGATCTTCAAGCAGATGAGCAAGGCGCGCCTGAAGAAGTTTGAGGAGCAGCTTCCTGATGCCTTCATGATGCTCTCCAGCAGCCTGCAGTCCGGGGCGAGTCTGACCATGGCGCTGGAGAACGTGGTGCAGCAGTCGCCCGCGCCGCTGTCCCAGGAGTTCGGTCTGCTGATCAAGAACATCCGCCTCGGTGTGACGCTCGAAGATGCGCTGCTCAAACTGGAGAAGCGCATCCCCATGCCGTCGTTCATCATGGCCAGTTCGGCGATCCGTATCAGCCGTGAAGTCGGTGGCAACCTGGTGGAAACCATCAATACTATGGCTGCCATGCTGCGACGCAAGCGAGTAATGGAGGGCAAGATCGACAGCCTGACCGCCCAGGGCCGCGCCCAGGGCACCTTCATGGCACTGCTGCCGGTGTTTCTCGCCGGCATCCTCAGTGCCATCGAGCCGGAAGCCATGAGCCAGCTCTACACCACCCGCAACGGCCTGATGGTGCTGACGGTGATGGTGGTGATGGAAGTCCTCGGCTTCATGTCCATCAAACGAATTACCCGGATCGACGCCTAAATGACCGAACTGCTCGCACTTCTCAGCAGCGCCGGCCTTGGCATGGCCGTCACCTGCACCTTGCTGATCTTCATCTGGTTGCTATCGCTGCTGCCAGAAGAGAACCGTGCCTACATGGACCCGGTGCCTGGCTGGGTAAGGCCGATCTGGCCACTGGTACGCCTGATCAGCCACTTCTTCTGCAGCAACGTACCGCCGCGTTTCATGGACCGCCTCGACCAGAAACTGCAGAAGACCGGTGCGCTCTACGTGCTCACTGCCGAGGATTTTCTCGCTCTCTGCATCACCCTGGCTCTGCTCTTTCCACTGGTCGCCGCGGTGCCGATGGCAACCGGTAAGTCCGGGATCATCTGGTCGGTGTTGCTGGTGATGCTGGCGATGGGCGCGCTGTTGCCGATGATGTGGATCAGCGACACGCACAAGCGCCGCGACCGTGACATCATCCGCAACCTGCCGGTCTTCCTCGAATACCTGACCATGTGCGTGGACGCTGGCCTGAACTTCCTCGGTGCCCTGCAACAGGCGGTGGATAAGGGGCCCGATGGCGCGATGAAAAATGAGTTCCGCATCGTGCTGCGTGATATCCGCTCCGGCCTGCCTCGCTCGGAGGCGCTACAACGCATGGAGGAGCGGGTCAACCTCAAGGACCTGACCACCTTCGTGCGCTCGGTGATCCAGGCCGAGAAGATGGGTAGCAGCTTGCGCAACACCTTGCAGATCCAGGCCCAACAGCGCCTCGAAGAGCGTTTCCAGCGAGCCGAGAAAACCGCGATGCAGGCTCCGGTGAAGCTGATCATCCCGCTTATCATGTTCATCTTCCCGCTGACCTTCGTGATCCTGCTGTTCCCCATCGTGGTCAAGTTCATGGGCCAGTCATGAATGCCCAGGTAATCCATCGGGCTGACGGGCGCGTTCCCACACGTCTGCACCTGGAACGTGCGGTAACACCCTGGACGCGCCTGCGTGGCCTGCTTGGGCGACGCGGGTTGCCTGCCGCCCAGGGCCTGTGGATCAGCCCGTGTAATTCGGTGCATTGCTGCTTCATGCGCTTTGCCATCGACGTGCTCTATCTGGATGCAGAGCAGCGCATCCTGCAAATACGGAACGACCTGCGCCCCTGGCGCTTCAGCATCTGCTGGCGTGCCCGCAGCGTGGTCGAACTGGCTGCCGGTGAATGTCGGCGCCTGCATATAGAACCTGGAGACAGTCTTAGATGCGTACCCTGAGTCTCGCCCTCGCAAGCCTTCTGCTATCTGGTTGCGCCGGCATGGTTCCGACATCCAATCTGGTGGCCCTGCAGAATTCGGCCAACCAGGACTACGCCAGTGGCCGCTTCGAGCAGGCCAGCGAGCAGTACCGTCGCTTGGCCAAGGTTATGCCCAGCGATGCGGGCGTGCGCTATCAACTTGGCAACAGCCTGGCCCGGCAGGGCGATGTGCAGGGCGCTATCGGCAGTTATCGCGAGGCGCTCTTGCGTGACCCTCAGCACGCCCGGGCCTGGCATAACCTGCTGCAGGTGCAGCTGCGCGAGGCGCTGTTCACGGCGGCCGAGATGCAGAAGACCCTGAATCCCCAGCAGCCTCAAGCCGATCGGGCCCTGGGGCTTGGCGAGCGCTTGCTCGATGTCATGGAGCAGCCGAGCCGCGATGCCGGACGGGAGCCTTGAGATGAAACGGCGTGCTCAGCGTGCACAGGCGATGGTCGAGTTTCTTATCATCATCCCGGTACTGATCCTGCTGATCTTCGGTGCGGTGCAGGCCGCTCTCATCTACTCGGCGAAGAATGGCCTGAACTACGCCACCTTCCAGGCCGCGCGCATCGGTGCGATGAACAACGCCCAGTACGCTGACATGCGCCGTGGCCTGCTACGCGGCATGTATCCGATGTTTTCCCAGTACCAGGATGAGGACACGCGGCTGGAAAAGACGGCCGAAGAGATCGACAACTACGTGCTGATTACCCGCGTCAGTCCGGACAACGCCGCTTTCAGTGCATGGGCGGAGCCCCATGATGACCCGCTCGGAGATGGCGAAAGCGGCCAGGCAATCCCCAACGACAATCTCATGTTCCGGCCCATGCAGCAGAGCCCTGTATCGATCCAGGACGCCAACCTGCTGAAAGTCCGTGTGCAGTACTGCATGAAATTGATTGTGCCGATGGTCGATTACCTGCTCAGCTCGAGCTCGAAGTTTGTTGATCGCGGCAACACTGACAAGGCTCCAGCCAGTTTCCGTGATGTGTCGCGCACCACCAGCGCCAACTACGACGATGTATGTCGCAGTCGTCGTGGCTATGTGCTGACTGCCGAAGCCACGGTGCGGATGCAGAGTGCGGCAGTGGACGACAAGGAGCAGTGCTCCAATGGCGGACGGATGGTCTGCCCCTGATCGCGTGATCTGAGGGCTCGCAGTACAGTTGATCTAGCGCGGCGTCTCACCTGCTGAGTCCACTGCACTACGATCAGCGCGGCCGCCCAGGTACCAGCCCAGCAAACCCCACAGCGCCGCACAGGCCGCGCCCACGAGGGCCACCAGCAGCGTGCCTTGGCCGAGCAGATCGAGCAGGCTTTTCGCCCAGCCGCTGACGGCGTCTCCGGCTCGATAGACCACGGTGTCGATGAAGTTCTTGGCCTTGTATTTCGTCTCGGCATCGAGCGGGGCGAAAAGCATTTCTCGTCCTGGGCGGACGAAGGCGTACTCACCGATGCGACGCACGATCATCAGCGCTGCGAGCATGGCGAAGGTCGGCGCCAGCGCCAGCCCGATAAACCCCAGGCAGACCAGCAGCGGCACGCCCGCCAGCAATACCCGTATGCCCAGCCGCTGGGCTACCCGACCGGTGATGAACAGCTGGGCGATCAGGGCACCGGCCTGTACGCAGAAGTCGATGGCACTGAACACACGCACCTGCTCGCTGCGCTCGGGAAACAGCTCGGCGACCAGGTGGGCCTGCTCGAAGTAGAGAAAGGTGCTGACTGTCGCCAGCAGCACGACGAATGCAGAAACCCCGAGCAGGTAGGGCGACCCGAGTACTCGGGTGAGGCCACTGAAGGGGTTGCCCGGAACAGGTCGGCGTGGTGTTTCCGTTTGCCGGGCGCCCGGCCTTCCAGCACCGCCACGTTCGCGCCAGGCCATCAGGTAATGCTTGAGCAACAGGGCGGCGGCGAGCAGCAAGGCGGCCAGCACCATCAGGCCGGCCTCGCCCAGTGCCCCCATCAAGAGCGCACTCAAGGCCGGTCCGCTCAGGCCGCCGACACTGGCCCCTGCGGCGATAAAGGCGAACAGGCGCCTGGCTTGCGGGGCGTCGAATACATCGGCCATCAGGCTCCAGGCGACCGAGACGACGAACAGGTTGTAGACCGAGATCCACACATAGAACACCCGTGCCAGCCAGACGTTGTCGTCGAGCAGGGCGAACGCGCTAGCGAAGACCAGTAGGTTGAGGCAGAAAAAACCGTATATCCAATCGATGTAATGAATGCGCGGTACCCGTGAATTGAGCCAGGCGAACAGGGGCACGGCGATCAGCATGACCACGAACGTTGCGGTGAACAGCCACTGCAGGTTGTTGACGCCACCGGCGATGCCCATCGCCTCGCGGATCGGCCGCAACATGAAGTACCCGGCGAACAGGCAGAAGAACAGGGCGAAGCCGCCAAGGGCAGGCAGCAATTCGCCAGGCCGGGCATCGATCGCTCGACTCAGGCGCTGGGTGAGGATATGGAGGGGCGAAAACGGTGGTGTCATGGGGCGGTTTTATCCGGGGCAGAGCGCGCAGGCACTGGAGAGCGACGTGCCCGCGCGTGGTTCAGGCGAAAACCTCGATGATCCGTTCGCGCTGCCGGGCATCGGGCAGTTGCCCATGGCCGGCCAGCAGGTTGTCGGTCATGTAGCGTGGTTTCGAGGTGGCAGGAATCACCGCGGTTACCGCCGGATGGGCGAGGATGAACTTGAGCATCACTTGTGCCCAGGACGTGGCGCCCAGCTCCTGTGCCCAGCCGGGGAGCGGCTTGTCCTTGACCTTGGCGAACAGTTCGCCACGCTGAAACGGACGATTGATCAGGGTGGCGATGCCGTGGTCGGCGCAGAACGGCAGCAGGCGTTTCTCGGCATTGCGTGCACCCACCGAATAGTTGAGCTGGACGAAGTCGACCTTGTCCTTTTCCAGCGCACGTAGCAGATCGTCATGGGCCGAATCGATGTAGTGGGTGATGCCGATGTAGCGGATGCGCCCCTGTTCCTTGAGTTCGCGCAGCAGTGCCAGCTGGGTGCTGGTGTCCTGCAGGTTGTGCACCTGGATCAGGTCGATCTTGTCGGTCTTCAGGTCCTTGAAGCTGGCTTCGATTTGCCGCAGGCCAGCCTCGCGCCCCGTGGACGAGACCTTGCTGGCGAGAAACAGGCGGGCGCGCAGGTTGTCCTGGGCGGCGAGCGCGCCGGTTACCCGTTCGGCATTGCCATAGCTGGGCGCGGTGTCGACCAGCGTGGCGCCGCCATTGGCCAGGGTGCGTACGACCTCCAGTAACGGTGCTAGGTCGTTCGGGTCCAGGCTGACATCGAACGTGCGTGAGGTGCCCAGGCCGATTACCGGGAGTTCTTCGCCGGTAGACGGAATCTTGCGGCGTAGCAGGCCGCTACCGTCCGCAGCCCAGGACAGCGTAGGCAGCAGTGGCGCGAGTGCGGCCAGGGTGGCGGCGGCAGTGGAGTGTTGAATGAACCGGCGGCGCGTGTGCATGGCGAGCGTTCTCCCACGTTGATGAGCACTGGACAGTGATAGACCGTCCAGCCCGTCTTGGGGAGGGCAGGGCAATATCCGGTAACCAAACCGGCTGTGTTTGGAGCCGGTCTGACGTGGCGGGAAAACGAGTAGGTGAGTGCCTTCGTCGATGCGGTGCGCGCGGCAAAGTCAGTGCTTTGGCGCGTCGCGCACGTTCGCCGTTCGCGTGCCTGGATTAGGCTGCTGGTACAACAACGACAAGAGACATCGCCATGCGCAAGCTGCTGTTGCTGATCGTACTCGCAGGCTTCGGCTACCTGTGGTTCTGGCCGACTGCTTTGCAACCGGTGGCCTGGCAACCACAACCGGTGCCGGCCGCTGAAGGCGTCTGGGCGCCGAATGGGCGACTGGATCGTGCAGTGCTGGAACAATCCGGCTTGCCTGGCCCGGATACCGTGGTGGTAGACCTTGAGGGCCGCCGCTACAGCGGTGTCGGCGATGGCCGCATCGTGCGCTGGCGAGCCGGAGAGGCGGCAGAGACCTTCGTCAAGATCGAGGGGCGCCCGGTCGGGATGAACTTCTCCGTCGACGGCAGCCTTTACGCTGCCGACGAGGAAAAGGCGCTGGTCTGGCGCGTGTCGCCACAGGGCGAGGTGGGGGTCGTGGTGCAGAGCACGGCCACACAGCGCTTCAACTTTCTCAACGATGTGTTCATCGCCCGTGACGGACGGCTGTTCTTCAGCGATGCATCGAGCCGCTGGAGCCTGGCAGACAACAAGCTGGCGTTGCTGGAGCACAGCGCTGATGGCCGGGTCTTCGTACGCCACCCCGATGGCCGCATCGAGTTGCTGCTCGACGGCCTCGAATTCGCCAACGGCGTGGTGCTGGCGCCGGATGAGTCCTACCTGCTGGTCGCCGAAACCGGCGCCTATCGGATCACCCGCCTGTGGCTGAGTGGTGAACGCGCCGGCCAGCGCGAGGTGCTGCTGGACAACCTGCCGGGCTTTCCCGGTGACCTGTCCATTGCCCCGGACGGCAGCTACTGGTGTTCGTTCTTCTCGCCGCGCAAGGCTGTACTCGACGCGTTGGCGCCCTGGCCACAACTGCGCAAGGTCGCTGCACGCCTGCCGCGTGCGTTGCTGACCAAGCCGGTGGTCTACCCCTATGTCTTTCGCTTCGATGGCGACGGTCGCGTACTGGAAACCTTGCAGGCTTCGCCAGGCAGCGACCTGCCGAGTTTCAGCAGCGTGGTGCAGCGTGGTGATCAGTTGCTGCTGGGTTCGCCCGGTGGCGTCGGCGAGATCGATTCGGACCGTGCTTACCGGGTGCCGTTAAAGTGAGTGACGGCAGGCCTTCACTGGATAGGCGTGCCATCACCGGCCCATGCAGTGTCAGGCCTGCGTAGCCCAGTCGCGCACCTCAGCGTAGGGGTAGTCCTCGAGCGCGGCGAATCCGGCAATCTGCCGCGCCTTGAGCTTGGTGAACAGCGGCACGCTGATGCCGCAGAGAAAGCGCGTCAGGCACTCGCTGCTCGGTGCTTCGCCACTGTATTGCTCATGGCGCTGAGAGAAGGTGGCGCACAGCGCGTGCAGATCCTGTTCGGCCAGGGGGCGCAGCGCTGGTGGCGACGGCAGATGGGCAACCTGGCCGTGGCACACCGAGCAATGGCCGCAGCGTTGCGGTGCATTGGCGTCGCCGAAGTAGGCGGCCAGGCGTTGGCTTAGGCACTGGTCGGTGGCGAACAGGTCGAGCATGGCGTGGATGCGACGGATTTCGCTGGCTTCCTGCTGTTTGAAGTAGCCGTGCAATTCTTCGCTTAGCAGTTGTGGATCGAAGTTCGGGTCAAGCAGCGCGTAGACCTCGGTCATCTGCTTGCTTTCCAGCTCGATCCAGCCGCGCTCCTGGAAGAAATCCAGGGCCTTGACCACCCGGCTGCGCTCGGCCTGGTGCTGGTTGTACAGGGCGTCGAAATCCACCGTGCACCAGGTCCGTGCGCGTGCCGAGGTGGCGACGATGGCCTCGACGAATTGTCGCCGTTCGCCCTCGAATTTGCCCAGCAGCGCCTCGGGTTCAACCTGATACTTGAAGCGGTATTCGGCGAAATAGGCATAACGCGGCGCGATGATGCCGCGCAGCTCCAGTTGTACCAGCAGAGTTTTAAGCGGCAACTGGCGGATATTGCTCTGCTCGGACAACTGATTGAGCATCAGTTCCCACTGACCGTCTGGCGCACTGGCCAGCAATTCGTCGAGTACGCGACGGATGCCGCCCAGCTCCGGGGTGTCGCCGTAGACGAAGTTCTCCAGCACATTGAGGCTGTCGCGGTTGGCCAGCACCAGGCAGTCGGACGGCTGACCGTCACGCCCGGCGCGGCCGATTTCCTGGCTGTAGTTCTCGATGGACTTGGGCAGGTCGAAGTGCACCACGTTGCGGATGTCACTCTTGTCGATGCCCATGCCGAAGGCGATGGTGGCGACGATGCAGTTGATCCGCCCATCCATGAACTGGCGCTGGATCGCCTCGCGCGCCTCAAATGGCATGCCGGCGTGGTAGGCGCTGGCGGCGATGCTGCGCTGGCTGAGCTGTTCGGCCACCTGCTCGGCGGTCTTCTGCTGGGTGACGTAGACGATGCTCGGCTGGCCGGCCTTGGCACCCAGCCACTCGACCAGGCGGCGTTGTTTGTCGCGCCCGGCCACCGGCTCGACCAGCAGGTTGAGGTTGGCGCGGTAGAACCCTGTGGTGACCACGTCGTCTGCTGCGATGGCGAACTTCTTCTGCATGTCGGCGATCACCGGCGGCGTCGCCGTGGCGGTGAGCAGCAGCACCTGGGGAATGCCGAACTGGCGCTGGTAGTCGGGCAGCTTGAGGTAGTCCGGGCGGAAGTTGTGCCCCCACTCGGAGATGCAGTGCGCCTCGTCGACCACCAGCAGGGAGATCGGCACCTGGCTGATGAAGTTGCGAAAGCGTTCGTTCTTCAGGCGTTCGACCGAAATCATCAGGATCTTCAGCTCGCCGGATTTGGCCTTGGCCATGGTCTCGGCCGCCTGCTCGCGGCTCTGCGCCGAGTCGATGCTGGCGGCGCTGATGCCGTGGGCATGGAGGAAGGCCAGTTGGTCCTGCATCAGCGCCAGCAGCGGCGAGACCACCAGCGTCAGGTGCGGCAGGTGCAGGGCCGGCAACTGGTAGCACAACGACTTGCCCGAGCCCGTGGGGAAGATCGCCGCCGCCGAACGCCCGCCGAGCACGGCGTTGACCACGCGCTCCTGGCCGGGGCGCAGCTGGGAGAAACCGAAGACGCGGGCGAGGGTATCGAGCATGAGATCAGGCCAGGTGATGCGAAAGGTCGATGACCATAGCGCGTGCTGCCGGGAGAGGCCAGGGTGGTGTGGTGGCGGGCGTGGGGTGGATGGCTTTTTCATCTGCCATTGCGGTGCCACATTGATGAGAGTGAGGCGATAGGCATTTAAGTGCGTGAAGCCTTTCCCCCACCTCTACAGCACAGCCGATCAAGTTGACCCGGTCAGGTTCAGGGTCGCGTCACCTAGCCCGCTTGGTGAATCGATAGCGCGTGATCCACCTTGCGTTCAAGAGTCTATGGCCCATAAAAAGCCCCGCATCAGCGGGGCTCTGTCTTCAGTGCGCGAGCTTTTTGCTCAAATCTCCGGATCGAGCGGCGGGTGCTTGTGCCAGGCGCTGCCGCCGGGCAGCAGCAGGTTGAGCACCAGGGCACTGATCGCGCACAGGGATATACCCGAGAGGGCGAAGCTCTGCCCGCCGATAACCATGCCGCCGATGCCGAAGACCAGGGTGACCGAGACGATGATCAGGTTGCGCGCCTCGGCCAGGTCGACCTGGTGGCGGATCAGGGTGTTGAGGCCAACCACGGCGATGGAGCCGAACAGCAGGCAGAGAATGCCGCCCATTACCGGCACCGGGATCGCCTGCAGGCCTGCGCCGAACTTGCCGATGAAGGCCAGGAGAATGGCGAACACCGCCGCCCAGGTCATCACCTTGGGGTTGAAGCTCTTGGTCAGCATCACGGCGCCGGTCACTTCGGCGTAGGTGGTGTTCGGCGGACCACCGAGCATGCCGGCGGCCGATGTGGCCAGGCCGTCGCCCAGCAGGGTGCGGTGCAGGCCGGGTTTGCGCACGAAGTTCTTGCCGGTGACGGTGCCGACGGCGATGACGCCACCGATGTGCTCGATAGCGGGCGCCAGGGCTACGGGCACCATGTAGAGAATGGCGCCCAGGTGGAACTCCGGGGCGACGAAGTTGGGCAGCGCCAGCCAGGGCGCGGCGGCAATGCCGCTGGTGTCGATCACGCCAAAGAAGGCGGCCAGGGTGCACCCCACGGCGATGCCGGCAAGGATCGGCACCAGGCGGAACAGGCCGCGACCGAGCACGGCTACCAGCAGGGTGGTGACCAGTGCCGGCATGGAAATGAACATCGCCGTCTCGTAGGGCACCAGTTGTGTGCTGGCATCGCCGCTCTTGCCCATGGCCATGTTCACTGCCACGGGCGACAGGGCCAGGCCGATGGCGATGATCACCGGGCCGATCACCACCGGTGGCAGGATGCGGTCGATGAAGCCCGGACCTTTGAGCTTCACTGCCAGGCCGAGGAAGGTGTAGACGAAGCCCGCCGCGACGACGCCACCGAGTACCGCCGGCAGGCCGAACTCGCCCTTGGCGGCGATGATCGGGGCGATGAAGGCGAAGCTCGAGGCGAGGAACACCGGCACCTGGCGGCCGGTGGCAATCTGGAATAACAGGGTACCGACGCCGGCGGTGAACAGTGCGACGTTGGGGTCCATGCCGGTGATCAGCGGCATCAGCACCAGTGCACCGAAGGCGACGAACAGCATCTGCGCGCCGGATATCACCTGGCGCCAGAGGGGGTCATTGAATTCGTCCTGCATGGATCAGGCATCCTTCTGCTTGGTGCCGAAGATCTTGTCGCCGGCATCGCCCAGCCCGGGAATGATGTAGCCGTGTTCGTTGAGGCGCTCGTCGATGGACGCGGTGAAGAGGGTCACGTCGGGGTGCGCATCGTTCACCACCTTGATCCCTTCCGGCGCGGCGACCAGGACCATGGCGCGGATTTCCTTGCAGCCGGCTTTTTTCAGCAGGTCGATGGTGGCGACCATGGAATTGCCGGTGGCGAGCATCGGGTCGATGATCAGCGCCAGGCGTTCGTTGATTTCCGGGGCGAGTTTTTCCAGGTAGGTGTGGGCCTGCAGGGTTTCCTCGTTGCGCGCCACGCCCACGGCGCTGACCTTGGCGCCGGGAATCAGGCTGAGCACGCCGTCGAGCATGCCGATGCCGGCGCGCAGAATCGGTACCACGGTAATTTTCTTGCCGGCGATCTTCTCCACCTGCACCGGTCCGGCCCAGCCCTGGATCTCGTAGTTTTCCAGGGGCAGGTCGTTGGTCGCCTCGTACGTCAGCAGGGCGCCAACCTCCTGGGCCAGCTCACGGAAGTTCTTGGTGCTGATGTCGGCACGGCGCATCAGGCCGATCTTGTGGCGGATCAGCGGGTGACGAATTTCTCGGATGGGCATGCAGGAGCTCCGGGCGGATAAAAAATTGTCGCTAGAGTAAAGCACTGGCCATGCCAGGATGAAGGCATCCGTCAATTTAAACTGAGCAGGTAGTCAGAAAGACGGGCTGCAGGCTTGCCCTGTTTCCTCTGTCTGAGTACCTTTGCCGGCTATTTTTTAATCAGTTAACTGCCAGCCGTTTCCGGAGTACTGCCATGTCCGTCGATCTCGACCATATCCGCACTGTCATGACCGAGGCGGACTGCCTGTACAGCAACGAGCAGGTCGAGGCGGCCATCGATCAGGTGGCCGAGGCCATCAACGGCGAGTTGGCCGAGCGTAATCCGGTGGTGTTCTGCGTGATGAATGGCGGGCTGATCTTCGCTGGCAAGTTGCTGCCGAAGCTGACATTCCCGCTGGAACTGTCCTACCTGCATGCCACGCGCTACCGCAGCGAAACCACCGGCGGCGAGCTGTTCTGGAAGGCCAAGCCGGAAATTTCCTTCATCGACCGCGAAGTGCTGATCATCGACGACATCCTCGACGAGGGGCATACGCTGGCGGCGATCATGGAGTTCTGCAAGCACGCCGGTGCCAGCGCCGTGCACACCGCAGTGCTGATCGACAAAACCCATGACCGCAAGGCTCGCCCCGACCTCAAGGCCGATTACGTCGGCCTGCCCTGCGAAGACCGCTACATCTTCGGCTACGGCATGGACTACAAGGGCTACTGGCGCAACGCCGCGGGCATCTACGCGGTGAAAGGCCTCTGAGACGCTGTCCTGGATCTGCTCGCGAGATCCGGAGCAGGTTCTTAGGAGAGCTATTCATGCGCATTTCCGGTGCACGGCCGCGTTGAGCGGCGGGCCGGGGCAGGGGTAAACTGCGCGCCCCCGTGCTAGCTGGAGTGCGTCATGCGTAAAGACAAGAAACAGGTGATTGGCGAGGAAATCAGCGAGGACGCGATCAAGCTGTTCCTGGCGGTCGAGCCGGCCGATGCCACATCACCGTCCCTGCACAAGCTGGTCAAGGCCTATCGTGGCCTGCGCATCGACGACTTCGAGCAGTTTCTCGGCTTCTTCAAAGAGGCTGGTTATGACCTGAATGCCACGGACGCCGAAGGGCGTGATTTCGTTGCCCTGATTCAGGATCAGCGCCTGGCCGAGCCCTATATCGAGGCGATCAAGGCTGCCCGCGGCTGATTCGACTAAAGAATTACGGCGGGCAGATGCCAGTCGCGCATTTTTTGCGTCTGAAAATGCGTCATTAATGGTATCGTGCGCGCCGGAAAAACCGGTCTGCTGAATGCCCTGTGTCCGGGTGCTACGCAGACGAGCTGCAGGTTCATGCCAGGAGTTGGCCAAACTGCGCCGCGACGGGATTTCAGAGATTTGGGGATGCGTGCCGCCCACCGGTCGCGCGCGTACTGGTTGAGGTTGCGAGAATCGGGTCAGGCCGGGTTTCTGGCCCCTGATGGTCGCCCCTCCGATATTCCGGGCATTTGCCTGGCTGTCAGTGATTAGTGGTTGATGCGCGGCTCAAAAGGTCGTTGTCATCGATTTGGTACTGCAGATCTTGGAGAAGCGTTAATGACGCAAAACAATCACGAAACGGTGGACGTGCTGCTGGTCGGGGCCGGCATCATGAGTGCCACCCTGGCGGTATTGCTCAAGGAGCTCGATCCCGGCCTCACACTGGAAATCGCCGAGCTGCGCGAATCCGGGGCCATCGAAAGCTCCAACCCGTGGAACAACGCGGGTACCGGCCATGCCGGTTTGTGCGAACTGAACTACACGCCGCAAGCGGCGGATGGCACGGTCGATATCAAGAAAGCCGTCACCATCAATACCCAGTTCGAAGTCTCCAAGCAGTTCTGGTCCTACCTGTGCGGCAAGAGCGCCTTCGGTTCGCCGAAGAGCTTCATCAACTCGGTGCCGCACCTGAGCTTCGTGCGTGGCGAGAAAGATGTCGCGTTCCTCAAGACCCGCCATGCCGCGTTGACCCAGCATCATGCTTTCGCCGACATGGCGTACACCGAAGACCAGGCCACCATGGCCGAGTGGATGCCGCTGATGATGCAGGGACGTGATGCCAATGAGCGCATCGCGGCGACCCGTGCGCTGAACGGTACCGATGTCAACTTCGGGGCACTGACCAATCAGTTGCTGCAGTACCTGGCCAGCCAGGGCGGCATCAACGTCAGCTACAACCAGAAGGTTACCGGCCTGACGCGCACCGAGGCGGGCTGGAGTGTACAGGTCAAGAACACCCAGAGCGGCGCGCTGCGCAATGTCTCGGCTCGCTTCGTGTTCCTCGGCGCAGGTGGTGGTGCACTGCCGCTGCTGCAGATGTCCGGTATCGAGGAAGGCAAGGGGTTTGGCGGTTTCCCGGTCAGTGGCCAGTGGCTGCGCTGCGACAACCCCGAGGTGGTCAAGCGCCACCAGGCCAAGGTTTACAGCCAGGCCGAAGTGGGTGCGCCGCCGATGTCGGTCCCGCACCTCGACACCCGTGTGGTCGATGGCAAGACGTCACTGCTGTTTGGCCCGTACGCCGGTTTCACCACCAAGTTCCTCAAGCACGGTTCGTTCCTCGACCTGCCGTTGTCGGTGCGTCCGAGCAACATCGGCCCGATGCTGGCCGTGGCGCGCGACAACATGGACCTGACTCGCTACCTGATCAAGGAAGTGATGCAGTCCCAGGATCAGCGTCTGGATGCCCTGCGCAAGTTCTACCCCGAGGTGAAAGCCGAAGACTGGCGCCTGGAAGTGGCCGGTCAGCGTG
This sequence comes from Pseudomonas sp. Marseille-Q8238, assembly GCF_965111915.1. NCBI lineage: Bacteria > Pseudomonadati > Pseudomonadota > Gammaproteobacteria > Pseudomonadales > Pseudomonadaceae > Pseudomonas > Pseudomonas sp. Marseille-Q8238. The sequence continues at coordinate 1,243,020 of NZ_CBCOPI010000001.1, forward strand.
TGCAGATCATCAAGAAGGACGCCAAGAAGGGCGGTGTGCTGCAGTTCGGTACCGAACTGGTGGCTGCCGAGGACGGCACTATTGCCGCCCTGCTCGGCGCTTCGCCGGGGGCGTCGGTCACCGTGTCGATCATGCTCAACCTGATCGAGCGCTGCTTCGCCGAGCAGGCGCGTAGCGAGCAGTGGACCAGCAAACTGAAGGAAATCTTCCCGGCGCGTGAGCATGCTCTGGAAGAAGATGCCGCGCTGTATCGCGAAGTCAGCACGCAGAGCACCGCAAGGCTGCAGCTGGACGCGTGATGTGAATGTGGTACAGAAAACCGCCCTTCGGGGCGGTTTTTTATGGCCTGCCATTTACGGCTGCCACCCTTCGGACGGTTGTCGTGCGACGTAATAGATTTCCCGGGGCTTTATGCTGCCAGCAGCGGGCGGCGAGCTGGCTCGAGGTTGCCGGGCTGAACCAGCATGCCATATGGCAGCGTCTGGCCCAGCCAGTGTGGGCGTATTTCACAGACTTCGACCCAACCGGCATGGAGGGGTACCTCCCGGCATTCACGCAGGGCGCGACAGTGTCCGTTGCTGTCGAGCAGGGCGAAGCAACGCATTTTCGGGCGCAGGGTGAGCAGGTTCCACAAACGCATCATCGGAGTGTCCTCGGGATCGGCCAAACCCTTATCGCAGGCTTGGGTGACAAGGGCGTGACAGGAACCTGCGAGGGGGCTGACGGTCAGAAAAACCAGCTGTCAGGTGCGGATGACGCTGGTTATACTGCCGGCCATTTCCTGACCCCACCTTTTGGAGAGATCAAGCATGATGAACCGTGCTCTGCTCGGCCTGATCGCCCTGCTCGGCCTGACGTTGGTCGGCTGTGCCCACAGCCCGCAACAACTCAAGCCGCAACCCAAACTCACGTCTTCACTGGTCGCGGTTGGCCAGGGGCAGCCAGTGGTCGTACGCGTAGCCGATGGGCGTCAGTCGCCTAACCTGGGCACCCGTGGCGGTCTGTATCCGGAAACTAGCTCGATCATCGTTCAAGGCCAGGACATCCTGCCGCGCCTGCAGGCCGAAGCCGAGGCCGCCGTGCGACTGCTGGGCTTCACTCCGAGCCCGAATGCCTACAACGCACCGCAACTGACCCTGACTCTCGCCGAGCTGAAATATCAGTCGCCGAAGGAGGGGATGTATGTGACCGAAGCTGACATCAGTGCCAGCTTCCGTGTAGATGTGCAGAACAGCAGCCGTCGCTACACCGGCCGTTACGGTGCCTCGCTGAACCAGCGTTTTGGCATGGCGCCGAATCAGGAGACCAACACTAAACTGGTCACTGACGTACTCAGCGATGCCCTGACTCGCGCCTTCAAGGATCCGACCGTAGGGCAGATCCTCTCGCAGTAAGCGTGACGCAATAAAAAGCCCGGCCTGAGCCGGGCTTTTTTGTTTGTGCGCGCTCAGGCGGCTTGCTGGTAGAACTGCGGCAGACTGATCCCCGTGTCGGGGTCGTTCTCGGGCAGTTCCGGGTGGTCGTGACCACCGAGGGCGCAATAGACCAGCCAGTGAGTATCCTGGACATTGATGGCAAAGGCGCCGACCAGCGCTTGCTGCTCATCGTTGTGGGCGATTCGATAGAGGTGATCCTGAACCTGGGCGTGCAACATGACTGGGGTCCGTACCTGGAAAAGGCGGCAGTCTGGCAGGCCCTTCTTACAGCCAGATGACGGCGAACCGGCATTCGTCGGAATCGGCAGCGGCGCCTGAAACGCTCCGGTAGACTCCGCCCGCGCGTTCGCCCGCTCCTGGTGAATTGCACTGTCTAAACGTTTCCCTGCCGTCTGCGGCTTCGCCTGCGGTCGGCTTCCATGCAGAGGTTGATGATGTCGCTGCAGGCGTTCTGGTCCTTGTTTCAGCTTCACCCCGCGCAGGTTATCAATGCGTTGGCACTGTTTTTCGCCGCAGCCGGAAGTTGGCTGCTGATTGCGACCCGAGTGCGTGAGCAACGTGCTGTCGCGACCCTGGCCGGGCAGCCTGTAATGGCGGATATGGACGAGCCCGCGAGCCTGCAGGATGAGCGCACCCAGCGCCTCAACCGATTCTTCTACCGGTTCGCGGCGGCCACGTTGAGTGCCGCCGTGCTGCTGTCCTGGTTCAGTACCCGATTCTGACGCTGGTGCCGGAGGCGTGCGGTGTCGCGCACGCTCCGGTTATCTGACCAATCGGTTGCTTAGAGCGGTATGCCAGCCTTGATCCGGTATTGATTGCGTACCGGCATGGCGTACTGCTGGATCAGCCAGGGGCGCTGCTCGGCGGGGCAGGCGTCCAGCCGGCGTTGCCATTCGCCACGTGCCTTGGTCAGCTCCGCTGCCGGGAACAACTGATCGATTGCCGGTACATCCAGTTCGACGCAGCGCTCGCTCCACTGGGCATAGGCCAGATAGTGCACGGGGAACAGCCGGTAGCCGGTGAGGATTTGCTGGTCGAGCAGGGTCGCCAGTTGCTTGCTGTCTTCGAAGCCGTCGAGCTGCGGCGCGCCGAAGTGGATATGCACGCGACCTTTGTAGCCAGTGATGCCGAGCGCGATGCTGGCATCGTCTTCGCCAGGCGCCTTCTCGTAGCTGCCCGTGGTGGCGCGTATGGTCAGTTCCCGTGCCTTGGCCTGGTCGCAGGGATCGTATTCGTAACTGATCGACACCGGGATTGGCTTGAGCGAGCGCAATACCTCGGCGAAGGGTTCGTCCTTGCGGCTCATGTGGAACATCTTGAGGATCGCCGAGTCGGTGCGGTCGTCACCGTCCTTGGCACGCCCTTCGGCCTGGGCGATCCAGATGGACTGCCCGTCCACGCGGATGGAGTGATTGATGTAGGCCGACAGCAACTGGAAGGCGGCCAGCTTCTCGCGGCGACCGGCCAGGTTGCGATGCACGATGAAGCTCTTGTTCAGGCGCATCAGGTCGCTGACGAAGGGGCGCTGTAGCAGGTTGTCGCCAATCGCGATGCGCGGTGTCGGCAGACCGGCGTGGTACACGGCGTAGTTGACGAAGGCCGGGTCCATGACGATATCGCGGTGGTTGGCGATGAACAGATAGGCGGTTCCCGGGATGAGCTGCTCCAGGCCGGAATAGGTCACGCCATCGGTTGCACGCTCGATGGTGCGGTCGACATAGAACTCGATCTTGTCCTGCAGGGCTTCGACTGTTTCGATGCCCGCGACCTGCTGACGTAGCCGATGGGCTATAAGAGGTTTGAGCAACCAGCCGAATGGCCCCGCCAGGCGCGGGAAACGGAAACGCGTGAGCGTGCCGAGAAACGTCGGGTCGTTCAGCAGGCGAGCGATGACGGTGGGGACTTCTTGATTGTTGTAAGGTCGGATGGAATCGAATTCGCCCATCATGTTCTCGTGGTTCTGCAGCGCGCGGTGAAAGGAGGTAGCCCGCATAGGGCCTGCAATAGACCGGAGATTGTACCCGCAAGTCACAATGGAGGTCGCGATGCTGGAGACACAGGCGTATCAATGTCCGTACTGCGGTGAACAGGTCGATACATTGCTCGACCTGTCGGCGGGGGATCAGGCGTATGTCGAGGATTGCCCGGTGTGCTGTAGGCCGATCCTGTTCGACTTGCGCACCGATGGCGTGGAATGGTCGGTGGATGTACGTCGGGAGGACGATTGATGCAGCGTATCTATGAGCCACAGGACCTGATCGAAGGCGAACTGCTGCTGGCCATGCTTGCCAGTGAAGGTGTCGATGCCCACCTGACCGGCAGTCATCTGCTCGGTGCCCTCGGCGATTTGCCGGCCTTTGGTTTGCTCGGTCTGCTGGTGGAGAACGAGGACGCCGAGCGCGCACGGCAACTGATCGCCGCGTACAATGCCGCCGCGCCGGTGCCGGGAGATGAGCCCGAGGAGCATCCTGGCACCTTGCTGTGCTGATACGCACAGTGTCTTTTTGCCTTTCCTGACGAGTCTGTGTGCTATGAGTGGCCGCTTTGCCCTGTTTCGCTGGTCGCCCAGCTTGTCGGCGTTGCCTGGTTTTCCGGTCGGACAGGCGCCGCACTGGAACCTGGCGCCTGGCGCCCAGGTGCTGTTTCTGCGACAGGTGGAAGGCGAGCTCCAGGCGGCCAGTGGCCGCTGGGGGCTGACGCCGGCCTGGCTCAATGACCTGTCGAAATCACCGTCGCACGCCCGCGCGGAAACCCTCAGCGAACAGCCGATGTTCCGCGAGGCCTTTCGTCAGCGACGCTGCCTGCTGCCCGCCAACGGTTTCTATGAGTGGCGCGGTACCCAGCGCAAGCGACCATTCTGGCTAACCGGCGAAGAGAGCCTGTTGCACTTCGCTGGTTTGTGGGAGGCCTATCCGGCTGGCGACCATGTTTACCTGAGTGTGGCGATGATCACCCAGGCGGCGGCTCATCTACGCCGGCCCGTGATGCTCGATGCCGAGCAGCAGCGTGCCTGGCTGGCCGACGATACGCCCATGGCGCACTTGCAGACGTTGCTGTTGACCCCAACCCCGCCACTGCGTGAGCGAGTACTGGCCAATCTGGTCAACGATCCCACACTGGATGCCCCGGAGTGCTTGACTCCGGCATGAATTCCAAGCGCCCAGCGGTAAAGCCGTTGCCATGATAGGAACCCTGCGCCAGGGGGTGTTGCTGTTTCGACATGGATGGCCGGATTGAGGCAGTTGCGGACGTTCGACCTTTGCGTTTCATGACGCGCCAGTTGGTGGGCTGAAGCCCACCTTACAGAGTTATGCCGTCGCGTAGGGTGGGCTCCAGCCCACCAATTGCGGTGTCCGTTTGTGCCTGTGGAGGCATCCGATTCAATGAGCTAAAGCGAAACGGCAACAGCCCCAGGTTGATACTCCGGCCGCTGCGCCAACCCCTCCTTGAGCAGGTCGACCAACTGCCTCACCTTGGGCGAGAGGTGGCGTTGTTGCGGGTAGAGCGCCCAGACCGCGGTATGGGGTGGGCGATGCTGGGGCAGCAGGTCGATCAGTGCGCCACTGTGCAGGTGCGTCTGCACGTAGTAGTCGGGTAACTGGCACAGGCCAAAGCCCCGCAGCGCCGCGTCGAGCACTGCCTCGCCGCTGTTGCAGCGCCAGTTGCCCTGCACCCGCAGGGAGATTTCCCGGTCGTTCTGCTGGAAGCTCCAGTGATCGCTGCTGCCGACCAGGCAGTTGTGCCGTGCCAGTTCCGACAGGCTGTGTGGCCTGCCGTAGCGTTCCAGGTACAGCGGTGCCGCACACAGGTGCATGACCCGCGGCGCCAGGCGCGTAGCTACCAGACGCGAGTCCTGCAGGCGGCCGAGGCGGATCGCCAGGTCCATGCCGCCATGCAGCAGGTCGAGGGTCTGGTTGCTCAACTCGATCTCCACACGCAGTTGCGGATGACGCTGCATGAAGTCGTTGACCAGCGGCACGATGAAGCGCTCGCCATAGGCCACGGCGCAGGTCATGCGCAGCAGGCCCTTGGGCTCGTCAGCCAGGTCGCCGACGGCGCGCAGCGCTTCTTCGCGGGCATCCTGCAGGCGCAGGCAATGCTGCAGGAATGTCTGCCCGGCTTCGGTCAGCACGACCTTGCGGGTGCTGCGGTAGAACAGCCGGGTCTGCAGGTGCTCTTCCAGCTTGGCGACCTGACGGCTGACCTGCGAGGACGACAGGCCCAGGTGAGTAGCGGCGGCGGTGAACTGGCCGCATTCGGCGACGGCGACGAATTCGTCCAGGCCTTCCCATCGGTTCATAGCGGTTGATTATCCCCAGTTGGCAATAATGTTTTGCCTTTCCAGGGATTATTCACCAAAACGCGGTGATCTACACTGCGCGCCATATCCCATCCACTGGAGAACCTCATGATCAAGTCCCGTGCAGCCGTGGCTTTTGCCCCCAACGAACCGCTGAAGATCGTCGAAGTGGATGTGGCCCCGCCGAAAGCCGGTGAGGTGCTGGTACGCATCGTCGCCACCGGCGTTTGCCACACCGATGCCTACACCCTGTCCGGCGCCGATTCCGAGGGTGTGTTCCCGGCGATCCTCGGTCACGAGGGCGGCGGCATCGTCGAGGCCGTGGGCGAGGGTGTGACCTCGGTACAGGTTGGCGACCACGTGATCCCGCTGTATACCGCCGAGTGCCGCGAGTGCAAATTCTGCAAGTCCGGCAAGACCAACCTGTGCAGCTCGGTGCGTGCCACCCAGGGCAAGGGCCTGATGCCCGACGGCACCAGCCGCTTCAGCTACAACGGCGAGCCGATCTACCACTACATGGGCTGCTCGACCTTCTCCGAATACACCGTGCTGCCGGAAGTGTCGCTGGCGGTGATCCCCAAGGAGGCGCCGCTGGAGAAGGTCTGCCTGCTCGGCTGCGGCGTCACCACCGGCATCGGTGCGGTGCTCAACACGGCCAAGGTCGAGGAGGGTGCCACGGTAGCCATCTTCGGTCTCGGCGGCATCGGCCTGGCGGCGATCATCGGGGCGAAGATGGCCAAGGCGTCGCGCATCATCGCCATCGACATCAACCCGGCCAAGTTCGACGTGGCTCGCGAGTTGGGCGCGACCGACTTCGTCAATCCGAAGGACCATGACAAGCCGATCCAGGACGTGATCATCGAACTCACCGACGGCGGCGTCGACTACAGCTTCGAGTGCGTCGGCAACGTGCAGCTGATGCGCGCGGCGCTGGAATGCGCGCACAAGGGCTGGGGCGAGAGCGTGATCATCGGCGTCGCTGGCGCGGGCCAGGAAATCAGCACCCGCCCGTTCCAACTGGTGACTGGTCGCGTCTGGCGTGGCTCGGCGTTTGGCGGCGTCAAAGGCCGTACCGAGCTGCCGAGTTACGTGGAGAAATCGCAGAAGGGCGAGATCCCGCTGGATACCTTCATCACCCACACCATGGGCCTGGAGCGGATCAACGAAGCCTTCGACCTGATGCACGAAGGCAAGAGCATCCGCACTGTCATCCACTACTGATCCGTAGGGTGGACAAGGCGGCCCTCCCGGTCGCTTGTCCGCCTTGTCTGGTGGAAAACGCCTCGCGGTTTTCCACGGGGCGGCCTTCCACCCTACGCGATAGGAGTTTCACGTGACCCTCGAAATCGTATCCAGCAACAAGAGCGTTGGCGGCTGGCACAAGCGCTACCGGCATCGCTCGACGGCTCTCAACTGCGACATGGTGTTCGCCGTGTATCTGCCGCCGCAGGCTGAGCAGGGCGCCAAGTTGCCAGTGTTGTACTGGCTCAGCGGCCTGACCTGCACCGACGAGAATTTTATGCAGAAAGCTGGTGCCCAGCGCATGGCGGCTGAGCTCGGCCTGATCATCGTCGCACCGGATACCAGCCCGCGCGGTGAAGGCGTACCAGACGACGCCAATGGCGCCTATGACTTCGGTCTGGGTGCCGGCTTCTATGTCAACGCCACCCAGGAGCCCTGGGCACGGCATTATCGGATGTACGACTACGTGGTGCAGGAGCTGCCGGCGCTGGTCGAGGCCAATTTCCCGGTTTCGACCAGGCGCGGTATTTCCGGCCACTCCATGGGTGGCCATGGCGCGCTGATCTGTGCCCTGAAAAATCCGGGACGCTATCAATCCGTGTCGGCCTTCGCGCCGATCGCCAACCCGCTCAGCTGCCCATGGGGCGAGAAGGCGTTGGCCAACTACCTAGGTGACGACCGCTCGCGCTGGCGCGAGTGGGATGCCAGCTTGCTGATCGCCGAGGCCACGGAAAAGCTGCCGATCCTGGTGGATCAAGGGGATCGTGACGACTTCCTCGAGGGCCAGCTCAAGCCACAGGTGCTGGAAGCTGCCGCCAAGGCTGCCGGGCATCCACTGACCTTGCGTCTGCAGCCGGGCTACGACCATAGCTACTACTTCATCGCCAGTTTTATCGAGGACCACCTGCGCCACCATGCCCAGGCACTCAACAACTGAACGTGATGGTGCAGACCAGAAAAATGCCCCGCTTGTGCGGGGCATTTTTTATTGTGCTGTGCGCCTGTAGGGTGGGTCGCGCCTCATCGATCCGCCATAAATGGTGGGTGGAAAAAGCGTCATCCATCGTGAAAACTGAGCGGATTATGGGCTCACGTTTCAGTGCGGGAGGCGATCACTCAGAAGACCGTGAACGAAAAGCCCCGCATTAGCGGGGCTTTCTATTCGGTTTGGCTCAGAAGTCCCAGCGGGTGCTGAACATGACATTACGTGGATCGCCGGAGTAGGCGGAGCGGTAGAAGCCAATGTTGGTGTAGTACTTCTTGTCCAGCAGGTTGTTCACATTGACGCTTGCCGACAGTTGTTCGGTGAGTTGATAGCGGGCCATCGCGTCTACCAGCCAGTAGGCGTCCTGGGTGAATTTCTCCCTGGTCTTTTTGCCTGGATTGTTGATCACCTGCCAGCTCTCGCTCTGCCAGCGGGCGCCGCCGCCCAGGGTGAGTTTGTCCAGAACACCGCCCAGGCGGTAGCTGGTGTAGAGCTTGACCTGATCCTGGGGTTCCCAGGTGGACACCTTGGCGCCGTGTTCGTCGCGGACGATCTTGTGGGTGTAGCCGGCTTGCAGTTGCCAGCCTGGGAGCAGTTCGCCGGAGATTTCCGCTTCATAGCCCTTGGTCTTGGCCTTGATGCCCAGATAAGGGTCCGGGTTCACCGATGCCACGGCATTGAGGTCGGACTCGGGACGATTGTCCTGGTGCACCTCGAAGTAAGCCAGGCTGGCGTTAAGTCGGCCCTGGAAGAACTCGGCCTTGATGCCGGCCTCGTAGTTTTGCCCTTCGTCCGGTTCCAGCAGCTTGTTCTGGGTGTCTCGGTAATAGGTTTGCGGCATGAAGATGTCGCTGTAGCTGGCGTACAGCGAGTAGTTCTCGTTGAGGTCGTAGGTCAGGCCGGCATAGGGCACCAGGCGGCCGGTCTCGACGCTCTTGTCGCTGCCGCTAAGGCGGTAGTCGGCCAAACGTGCACCCAATAGCAGCGACAGGGGTTCGCTCAGGCTGAAGCGGCTGGTCAGATACAGCGCGCTCTGCCGGGTAACCTCGTCGATACGTCGGCCCAGGGGGCCCCAGTCGGGCATGGGCACATTGCCGTTGAAGTTGTAGAAGTCGATGTCGTTGTCGAAGTAGGTGACGTTCCAGTAGTCCTTGCCCAGCCAGTGCGCGCGGGACGTCGAGGCACCGAGCACCAGCTCGTGCTGGCGGCCCAGCAGGCTGAAGGGGCCGCTGACATAGCCGTCGAGGGAGTTGCTGGTGGTTTCGCCGGTGTACTTGTTGGCGTACAGGCTGGCCAATCCGGTAGCCGGGTCGGGCGGGCTCTGCATCGAGCCCAGGGGCGCGTCGTAACCGTTGCGCTGGTAGTTGTACTGCAGTTTGCCGACCCAGTCGTTGTCGAAGCTGTGCTCCAGCGTGGCGAACAGGCTGTAGTTGTATTGCTGCCAGCTGCTCCATTTGGCGCCGTTGTTGAACGAGCGGGGCAGTGTGATGCGCTCGCCATTCTTGTCGAACAGCGGACGGCTGCCGGACCAGCCGGAACCCTTGGGGTCGTTGTTCTGGTAGTCGGCACCGACGCTGAGCAGCGTTTGCGGGCTCAGGTCGAACTCGAGAATGCCGTAGTAGACGCTGGTTTTACGCTCGTAGTGGTCCATGAACGAGTGCTCGTCCTGGTAGGCCGCTACGGCACGGCCGCGCACATTGCCACTGTCGGTCAGCGGCCCGGTGACATCGACCTGCGAGCGGTACTTGTCCCAGCTGCCGGCTCCCAGCTCGAGCTGGCCCTTGAACTCGTGGCCCGGTTTCTTGCGGATCAGGTTGATCACCCCGCCCGGGGCACCGGCACCTGAGAGCAGGCCCGGGGCACCTTTGAGGATTTCAACACGGTCGTAGATGGCCATGTCGCTGAGGGTATGGCCTGCCGAGTAGGCCGAGTTACGCAGCGTGGGGATGCCATCGTACTGGAAGTTGTCGATGGAAAATCCGCGCGAATAGTAGTTGGTCCGCTCACTGTCGTAGGTCGACACACTGATGCCGGGGGTATGGCGCATGACCTGGTCGATAGAGTCCAGGGCGAAGTCATCCATATGCTGGCGGGTGATCACGCTAATCGATTGCGGCGTCTGGCGTGGCGTCAGCACCAGGCGCGTCGCCGTGGCGATGGTGCCTGGTGTGTAGGAACCCGTACCTTCGGTGATGGTACCGAGCTGGTTACTGGTGATGCTGGTCGCTCCCAGTTCGAGAGCGCCTGTCTGGTCCAGGGCTGCCACCAGCGTGTAGCGGCCGTCATTCTCGCGCAGTACCTGCAGGCCACTGCCGACCAGCAGATGGCGCAGACCGTCCTCGACACTGAAGTGCCCGTTCAGCCCCTGGCTGACCTTGCCTTGTGTCAGGCCGGCATCGAACGACAGCACCACGCCGGATTCGGCGGCGAAGCGGGTCAGTACCCTGCCGAGGTCATCCTGCTGCAGATGGTATTCACGCACGTCCGATTCAGCGTGAGCAGCGAGTGGAGCGGCGAGGGGTAACAACAGGGTGGAGCAGAACAGTACGTGGCGAATGCCGGTGCTGAGTCGTGAGGGGGTGAAAGCCGAGGTGCGGCGGGCGGACTTCATATCGCGTTCTCTTTGGAGTTGGCAGAGGGGCGGCGCAGGGCCGTTCTCCATAAGTCGAACGAGAAAGAGAAGAAATATCATTTGCGCCGAAAAATAATTGGCGATCTATTGAAAAAGGCTTGTTGCGGCTGCGCCCTAGACCGGGCGCACGGTGATCCAGTAGCGCGTTCTTTCCTCGACGCGTACGGGCAGGGCGCTGGTTACGGCACGCAGTGCCTGATCGGTATCGTCGAGACGGAAGGTGCCACTGATGCGCAGGTCGGCGATGGCAGGGTCGCAACGCAGCCAACCTGAACGATAGCGGCCAAGTTCTGCGAGGAAGTCGCCCAGGCGCTGCTCGTTGGCAATCAGCAGGCCCTGGCTCCAGGCGCCCTGGCTGCTGTCCAGCGTCTGCTGGGTGCACGCCTTTGCCGAGAGCTGGCCTTGCTGGCCGGCGCCGAGCAGGGTGGGTGCGCCCTGTAGCGGCGTGACCTGTACCTGATGTTCATAAACGGCAACCTGGGTGTGTTCAGCGCTCAGGTGCACGGAGAAGCGCGTGCCCAGTGCGCGAATCGTGCCGTGTGGCGTGCGTACCAGAAACGGTCGACCGGCTTGGTCCGTGGCTGTGCTGACCATGATCTCGCCTTGGCGCAATGCGAGCAGCCGTTGCCGAGCGTCGTACTGCACGTCGATGGCGCTGCTGGTGTTGAGTTGCACCTGGCTGCCATCGGCCAGGGTCAGTGGCAATCGCTGACCCACGGTGCTGCGGTAGTCCGCCAGCCAATGCTCGCTGCGTGCCTGCTGATAACCCGTCCAGCCGACCGCACCGCTGCCAATGAGCAGGGTGATGCCCTTCAGAACGCTGCGGCGATTGGTGCTGCGCGCCTGGTCGGCGAGATCGAGCGTGCGGCCTGTCAGGTGCGTGGGCAACTGTTGCAGGCGCTGCTGCAGACGCTCGGCTTGCTGCCAGGCCCAGTGATTGAGGGGTTCGGTATTGAGCCAGGCTTGCCAGGCGTCCCGATCAGCCGGGTCTGTCGTACCGGCATTCAGGCAGACATACCAATGGGCCGCTTGCTCCAGCGCCGCACGCTGGCGGGCGTCGAGCGAGACGCTCACAGCCCGGCCTCCAGGTTGTGCAGCATGCAATGGTGCAGGGCCTTGGCGATGTAGCGGTTGACGGTAATCAGCGACACATCGAGCGTTTCGGCGATGGCCTTGTAAGGGATGCCCTCGAGCTGCGAGAGCAGGAACGCCTTGCGCACCTTGGGGCCAAGGCCGGCAAGCATGGCGTCCAGTTCGCAGAGGGTTTCCAGCAGGATGACACGGGTTTCCGGTGAGATGTCCTCGGCTTCCGGTTGTTCGGCCAGTGCCTGCAGCCAGGCCCGCTCCAGACGAGCACGACGGAAGTGATCGATCATCAGGCGGCGCGCGATGGTCGCCAGGTAGCCGCGTGGCTCACGCACGACTTCCAGCTTTCCGGCCGCATTGTCCGCGCTCAGCACTCGCACGAAGACATCCTGGACCAGATCAGCCGCCAGATCCCGGCAATCGACGCGCGGCCGCAGCCAGCCGAGCAGCCAGCGGTGATGATCCTGATAGATCCTGCTGACCTGGTCGTGTAGGGCAGGCGGATGGCTAGACATGCTGAGGTTATGTTTCAAATGGGAATATTTATCATTCTACGGATTGGATAAGGCTGGAGGCAAGTCTGCGCCAGCGGGACCGGGGCAATGCTTTCGGTTAGAATCCGGACTTTTTCCAGGACACGTGCTCATGCGCATTGGCCACGGCTACGACGTTCACCGCTTCGGCGAAGGCGATTTCATCACCCTGGGCGGCGTTCGGATTGCCCATAAATATGGTCTGGTTGCTCATTCCGATGGTGACGTGCTGCTGCATGCCTTGAGCGATGCCTTGCTCGGCGCCTTGGCGCTGGGGGATATCGGCAAGCATTTCCCCGACACCGATCCGACCTTCAAGGGCGCCGACAGCCGGGTGTTGCTGCGCCACGTGTATGGCCTGGTAGAGGCCAGGGGCTGGGTGATCGGCAATGTCGACGCCACCATCATCGCCCAGGCGCCCAAGATGGCTCCACACATCGAGAGCATGCGCACGTTGATTGCGGCTGACCTGCAAGTCGAACTGGATCAGGTCAACGTCAAGGCCACCACGACCGAAAAGCTCGGCTTTACCGGGCGTGAGGAAGGTATCGCGGTACACGCCGTAGCCCTGTTGGCCAAGGCATGAACGAACTGCAACTGCTGGGTCCGCACGCCCATGGCGAGATCGTCGCGCGCGCGGTGCTGAAAGCCACGGCCGAAGATTTCCAGGTCGATGAAGTGCTGGATATTCCTCTTTCCGGGCAGGGGGAGCACCTCTGGCTGTGGGTGGAAAAGCGCGGCTTGAATACCGAGGAAGCCGCCCGGCGTCTGGCGCGTGCGGCTGGTGTCTCGCAACGCAATATCAGCTATGCCGGCTTGAAAGATCGCCAGGCCCTGACCCGCCAGTGGTTCAGCCTGCACCTGCCGGGCAAGGCCGATCCCGAGCTGAGTGGCGCCGAAGGGCACAGTCTGAGCATCCTCAAGACCGCTCGTCATTCGCGCAAATTGCAACGCGGCGCGCATTCGGCCAATGGTTTCACCTTGCGCCTGACTCAGTTCGAGGGCGACAAAAACGCTCTGGAGCAGCGCTTGCAGCAACTGGTTACGCAGGGCGTGCCGAACTACTACGGCCTGCAGCGCTTTGGCCATCAGGGCGGTAACGTGGTCGATGCACGTCAGTTCGCTGCACGGCATGAGTTGCCAGAGCAACGCAATGTGCGTTCGCGGCTGTTGTCTGCAGCACGCAGCTACCTGTTCAATCAATTGCTGGCCGAGCGTGTGGCAGCGGGCAACTGGAATCAGGCGCGAGTGGGTGACCTGTTGGCCTTTACCGACAGCCGCAGTTTTTTCATGGCGGGCGATGCCGAGTGCAGTGATCCACGCCTGGCCATTCTCGATCTGCACCCGACAGGCCCGTTGTGGGGGGCAGGTGAATCGCCCGCCGCCGGCGAGACGGGGCAACTGGAACAGTCCGTTGCGTTGCGCGAGCCGGATCTCGCGAACTGGCTGGCCGAAGCGGGCATGGCGCACGAACGGCGAATCCTGCGCCTCCCCATTGGCGGTTTGACGTGGCATTATCCCGAGCCTGACATTCTGCAACTGCAATTCGTCCTGCCGGCTGGATGCTTCGCCACCGTCGTGGTGCGCGAACTGGTTGAACTGCTGCCGACGGGACCGACGGAAAATCCATGCGAATTCTGATATCCAACGACGATGGGGTGCTGGCGCCCGGTATCGCCGCGCTGCATGGCGCGCTAGCCGATTATGCCGAGTGCGTGATCGTCGCGCCCGCCGAGGACCGCAGTGGCGCGAGCAGCTCGCTGACCCTCGATCGCCCGTTGCACCCGATGTACCTGCCCAACGGCTATATCAGCCTCAATGGCACGCCGACCGACTGCGTCCACCTTGGGCTCAACGGTTTGCTCGAACAGGTGCCGGACATGGTTGCCTCGGGCATCAACCTGGGGGCCAATCTGGGCGATGACGTGCTGTATTCCGGCACCGTGGCCGCGGCCCTGGAGGGACGTTTCATCGGGCGTCCGGCATTTGCCTTTTCGCTGGTTTCGCGACTGCCGGACAACCTGCCGACGGCGGCCTATTTCGCCCGCAAGTTGATCGAGGCGCATGCCGATCTCGATCTGCCGCCGCGCACGGTGCTCAACGTCAACGTGCCCAATCTGCCGCTTGAGCGTATTCGTGGCGTGCAATTGACCCGACTCGGGCACCGCGCACGTGCCGCAGCGCCCGTTAAGGCGGTCAACCCGCGCGGCAAGGAAGGCTACTGGATCTCGGTATCCGGCGATGCCGAGGATGGTGGGCCGGGCACCGATTTCCATGCCGTCATGCAGGGCTATGTGTCGATCACGCCGCTGCAGCTCGATCGCACCTTCAACGATGCCTTTGCCGGTGTGCAGGATTGGTTGGAGGGCTTGCTCTGATGCGTGGCCAGGACCATCAGCGCCACGGTATCGGCATGACCTCGCAACGCACCCGCGAGCGATTGATCGAGCGCCTGTACGAAGAAGGCTTGTCCAACCCGCACGTGCTCGAAGTGATCCGGCGTACGCCGCGTCACCTGTTCGTCGATGAAGCACTGGCGCATCGTGCCTATGAAGATACCGCCCTGCCCATCGGCCATAACCAGACCATTTCCCAGCCATACATGGTCGGGCGCATGACCGAGCTGTTGTTGGCGGCGGGGCCGTTGGACAAGGTATTGGAAATCGGCACCGGCTCCGGCTACCAGACCGCCGTGCTGGCGCAACTGGTTGAGCGGGTGTTTTCCGTGGAGCGTATCCAGGGGCTGCAGGACCGGGCCAAGGAGCGGCTGACCGAACTCAAACTGCGCAATGTTGTGTTTCGCTGGGGCGATGGTTGGGAAGGCTGGCCGGCGCTGGCGCCCTACAATGGCATTATCGTCACTGCTGCGGCGGCTGAAGTGCCACAGGCGCTCTTGGAGCAACTGGCTCCGGGCGGACGGCTGGTGATTCCGGTCGGCGCGGGCGATGTTCAGGAGCTGCTGCTGATCGTCCGTGAAGAGGACGGTTATTCCCGTCGCGTGCTCGATGCGGTGCGCTTTGTCCCGCTGCTCAATGGGCCATTGGCCTGAGCATGTCACGGATAATGCGGTCCTATTGATGCCTCGTCAGCCGCAATAGCGAGGCAGGCGCAGGCGTAAACGGCTGGCTCCGACGGATAAATCCGGCACAATAGCGCCTATTCTTCAAGAACAACCGGCACAGGGAGCACGGGTTGAGACTCATAGCCACACAGCAGCAGGATCGCTTTGCTGGTCTTTTCGGCCTCAGCACTTTGTTTATTGCCGCGTTGCTGGCGGGGTGTGCCAGCTCCCCACCCGGTGGTGTACAAGTCGTCGATCGTACGCATGCCGGTGCCCGGGCTACGCCACAGCGTCAGCCGGTTACCAGCGGCAGTTACCTGATTCAACGGGGCGATACGCTCTATTCGGTCGCGTTCCGTTTCGGCTGGGATTGGAAGGCGCTGGCTGCCCGTAACAATATTCCACCGCCCTACGTAATCCGTCCGGGGCAGGCAATTCGTTTCGATGTACCGGGCGGTGCCGCTGGTGTACCGCCTGTCATTTCGTCGGCACCGACAACGACTCCGCCACCGGCCACGCGGCCTCCCGTACAGACTTCTTCCGGGCAGACAGCGCCTGCCAACAAACCGCCCGTGGTCACTGCTCCGCCTGTCCAGGTGCCGCCCGCAGCGCGTTCGGTAAAGGGCTGGGCATGGCCCGCCAATGGCGTTCTGATCGGGAAATTCTCCTCAAACGGTAGTTTGAATAAAGGCATTGATATCGCTGCCGAATTGGGACAGCCTGTTTTAGCTGCGTCTGATGGCACCGTTGTGTACGCCGGAAGTGGATTACGGGGCTACGGCGAACTGGTCATCATCAAGCACAGTGATACCTATGTAAGCGCCTACGGCCACAACCGCAGGTTGCTGGTACGGGAAGGTCAGCAAGTCAAAGTCGGGCAAAGTATTGCCGAGATGGGTTCCACGGGGACCGACCGGGTGAAGCTCCATTTCGAGATTCGCCTCCAAGGTAAACCTGTGGATCCACTGCAGTATCTGCCTCGTCGCTGAGTCGCTGCCAACCTGTCCCGAACATGGGAAGAACGGGCTCAGGTGTTGCCAAGGATTTGTTCCTGCTTGTTGTTCCAGGGTGCAGTGAAGGCAACAGGTCTGTCATAGACGGGCTTGAGGAGCTGGATCTCCTTTGGTAGAGCTGGAAGGGGCGTCGCCAGAGCTTGTTGTCGAACTCAAGTAAAGGACAACAACAATGGCATTCACTAAAGAAGCGCCGGAGTTTGACGTCGATGATGACGTGCTTCTCATGGAGCCCGGCATCGTCCTGGAAGATGGGCTCAGTGAGGATACCGAGCCACAGCGCTCCAGCGCCAAATCCAGACAGTCGACCACCGCATTAAAGCAACACAAGTACATCGACTACACCCGGGCGCTAGACGCCACTCAGCTCTACCTCAACGAAATCGGCTTCTCGCCATTACTCACCCCTCAGGAAGAAGTGCACTTTGCGCGTCTGGCGCAGAAGGGCGATCCTGCGGGCCGCAAACGGATGATCGAAAGCAACTTGCGTCTGGTGGTGAAGATCGCCCGGCGCTATGTGAATCGGGGGCTTTCCCTCCTGGATTTGATCGAGGAAGGTAATCTCGGGCTGATTAGGGCCGTGGAAAAGTTCGACCCGGAGCGCGGGTTCCGCTTCTCGACCTACGCCACCTGGTGGATCCGTCAAACCATCGAACGGGCGATCATGAATCAGACCCGTACGATCCGGTTGCCCATTCATGTGGTCAAGGAACTCAACGTCTATCTCCGGGCTGCGCGGGAATTGACGCAGAAGCTTGATCACGAACCGTCAGCCGAAGAAATCGCCAATCTGCTGGAGAAACCGGTGGGGGAGGTCAAGCGCATGCTGGGCCTCAACGAGCGGGTGACGTCGGTCGATGTTTCTCTCGGGCCTGACTCTGATAAGACCCTGCTCGACACCCTCACGGATGAAAAGCCCACCGATCCTTGCGAGTTGCTGCAGGACGATGACCTTTCCCAGAGCATCGATCAGTGGTTGTCGGAGTTGACCGAAAAACAACGCGAGGTGGTCGTGCGCCGCTTTGGTTTGCGAGGACATGAAAGTTGTACGCTGGAAGAAGTCGGCCAGGAAATTGGCCTGACCCGAGAGAGGGTGCGCCAGATTCAGGTCGAAGCGCTCAAGCGTCTCCGGGAAATATTAGAAAAGAATGGTTTATCGAGTGATGCCTTGTTCCAATGATTGCGTAAGTGAAGAAAACCCGGCCATGGCCGGGTTTTTTTCTGGGCGCCATGTAAGTGATTGCTTACACGGCATGTAGGCGATTTCAGGAAAAGCCTGCATTCCATCGTCTAGGTTGCGGCTTGTATTATCTTAAGTATTTGATTTTTATGATTTTTAAAATTATTGGAGATCGCTGACAGCTCTTTTCATCCGTTCTCGACAAGTTGTTTAAGGCTGTCGAATAGCTACTATGAAGCTGTGCCAAGGGATAGGCGCAGGCTGTCACGGACGATAGTCAGGACCACTGCAGGATGCAGTTCATCAGGATGATGAGTAGGAAAGAGAGGGAGTAGGGAAAAAAGAGTGGGCGGCTAATAACCGCCCCTTTTTTTTGCCCGTGAAAAAGTACCGCATAGCAAAAGGCCCGCAGTGAGCGGGCCTTTTTATGTGGCGCTTGTATCAGCGCTCAAGGTGCTGCAGCTTGTCCTTCACACCATCCCATTCTTCGGCGTCAGGCAGGGCATCCTTGCGCTCGGTAATGTTCGGCCAGACGTCTGCCAGCTCGGTGTTGAGCGCAATGAACTCCTGCATATCGTCCGGGACTTCGTCTTCGGAGAAGATGGCCTGGGCCGGGCATTCTGGCTCGCACAGGGCGCAGTCGATGCACTCGTCCGGGTGAATCACCAGAAAGTTCGGGCCTTCGTAAAAGCAGTCCACCGGACAAACTTCCACGCAGTCGGTGTATTTGCACTTGATGCAGTTGTCGGTGACGACGAAAGTCATGTTCTGATTCTCTCCTCAGACAGCGGCCGTGCCCATTCTAAGAGGTTCTGCGGCGCGGAAAGTGACAGTCTCGGCTCAGGCTAGGATACCGGACAATCTTAAAAGCGCGCGGATTCTACCAGCTTGCGAGGCGTGCTGTCAGATTCGTGTCTTCCATGCATATAACAGCTCTAGCGCGGCACGTGGCGTCAGGTTGTCCGGATCGAGCTTACCCAGTTCTTCCAGTACCGGATGCGGCAAGCTGGCAAACAGATCGTTCTGCATGGGCGCTGGCGGCTGGCCCGGCGAGCTGCGTGGCGCCTCATGGGGCATGCTGGTGGTTTCCAGGCGCGCCAGATGTTCCCGTGCACGGGCGATGACCGGTGCCGGCACCCCGGCCAACTGGGCTACCGCGAGACCATAGCTCTGGCTCGCCGGGCCAGGCAGCACGTGGTGCAGGAAGACGATGCGTTCGTTGTGCTCGGTAGCACTGAGGTGCACGTTGGCGACCACCGGCTCGCTTTCAGGGAGGACGGTCAGTTCGAAATAGTGGGTGGCGAACAAGGTCCAGGCGCGCAGGTTGGCCAACTGCTCGGCAGCCGACCAGGCCAGCGACAGGCCGTCGAAGGTGCTAGTACCGCGTCCGACTTCATCCATCAGCACCAGGCTGCGGTCGCTGGCGTTGTGCAGGATGTTCGCGGTCTCGCTCATTTCCACCATGAAGGTCGAGCGTCCTCCCGCGAGGTCGTCGCTGGAGCCGATCCGCGTGAAGATACGATCGACCAGAGACAGCTCGCAGCTCGCAGCGGGGACGAAGCTACCTATATGCGCGAGCAGAACGATCAGCGCGGTTTGCCGCATGTAGGTCGATTTACCACCCATGTTCGGACCGGTAATGACCAGCATGCGTGTGGCATCGTCGAGGCGCAGGTCGTTGGCGACGAACGGGGTGGTGAGGACTTGCTCGACCACCGGGTGGCGTCCCTGGTCGATGGTCAGGCAGGGCGTTTCGACGAAACGTGGGCGATTGAAGTCGAGCGTCAGGGCACGCTCTGCCAGGTTGCTCAGTACATCCAGCTCGGCCAGAGCGGCGGCGGTGTCCTGCAGGGGCGCCAGATGACCGATCAGTTGCTCGAGCAACTCGTCATACAGCAGCTTCTCTCGGGCCAGGGCACGGCTCTTGGCGGAGAGCGCCTTGTCTTCGAAGGTTTTCAACTCGGGCGTGATAAAGCGCTCCGCACCCTTCAGCGTCTGACGGCGGATGTAGTCGGCGGGTGCCTGCTCGGCCTGTTTGCTCGGCAGTTCAATGAAGTAGCCGTGCACACGGTTGTAGCCGACTTTGAGGTTGGCCAGGCCGGTGCGGGCTTTTTCCCGGGTTTCCAGATCCATCAGATACTGACCGGCGTTCTCGCTCAGCGATTGCAGCTCGTCCAGTTCGGCGTCGTAGCCTGTCTTCAACACGCCACCATCGCGGATTACCGCGGGCGGGTTGTCGATGATGGCGCGCTGCAGCAGCTCCGCGAGTTCCGGATAGGTGCGAATGCTCAGTGCCAGGTCTTTCAGGTGAGCGACTTCCAACTGGGCCATGCCGTTTTGCAACTCGGGCAGGGCGGTCAGGGCGTCACGCAGTCGAGCCAGGTCGCGCGGGCGGGCATTGCGCAGGCCGATGCGCGCCAGAATGCGTTCGACATCGCCGATTTCCTTGAGCTGTGGTTGGATCAGCTCGAAGCGGTAATGATCGAGCAGGCAGGTGATGGAGTCCTGGCGACCTTCCAGCACGTCGCGATCACGCAGCGGGCGATTCAGCCAGCGGGTCAGCAGGCGGCTGCCCATGGCGGTCTGGCAGCGGTCGACCACCGACTGCAGGGTGTTGTCGCGCCCGCCGGCGAGGTTGACGTCCAGCTCCAGGTTGCGGCGGCTGGCGCCGTCGAGGATGACGGTGTCATCGAGTCGCTCATGGCGCAGGCTGCGCAAGTGCGGCAGGGCGGTGCGCTGGGTTTCCTTGGCGTAAGCCAGCAGGCAGCCGGCGGCGCCGATGGCCAGGGTCAGGTTTTCACAGCCAAAGCCTTTCAGGTCCTGGGTAGCGAATTGTTGGCACAGGCTCTTGCGGGCAGTGTCGCGCTCGAAATCCCACGGCGCCCGGCGACGTGTGCCGCGACGTTTCTCCACCGGCAGGCCTTGTGGCCAGTCATCGGGAATCAGTAGTTCAGCCGGGCTCAAACGTTCCAACTCGGCCAGCAGGTTTTCCCAACCCTTGAGTTCCTGCACGGTGAAGCGGCCGCTGGTGATGTCCAGAGTGGCGAGGCCGAACAGGCGCTCATCGCCCAGTACGGCGGCGAGCAGGTTGTCGCGGCGCTCGTCGAGCAGGGCCTCATCGCTGATGGTACCCGGCGTGATGATGCGCACCACCTGGCGTTCGACCGGCCCCTTGCTGGTGGCCGGGTCGCCGATCTGTTCGCAGATCACCACCGATTCGCCCAGCTTGACCAACTTGGCCAGGTAGCCTTCGGCGGAGTGGTGCGGAATGCCGCACATCGGAATGGCCTGCCCGGCGGACTGGCCACGGGCCGTCAGGGTGATATCGAGAAGCGCCGCTGCTTTTTTCGCGTCCTCGTAGAAGATCTCGTAGAAGTCGCCCATGCGATAGAACATCAGCTGGTCCGGATGCTGATTCTTCAGTTTCCAATACTGCTGCATCATCGGGGTGTGGGCGGAAAGATCACTCATCGTTCTGGCTGTCCGGGTTAAATCGCAAAAGCGCGTAGTGTACGGTATCCCTTTGGCCCGCTTCACCCCGGAGAACATATGGATTCCCTTACTGCCCTGGCCGCACGGCTGGGTGAACAACTGCTGCCCCTTGGTGCTCATGTCTGCACGGCTGAATCCTGCACGGGGGGCGGTATCGCCGAGGCCGTCACCCGGGTCCCGGGCAGCTCTGCCTGGTTCGAGGCAGGCTATGTCACCTACTCCAATGCGCAGAAGACGAAACAACTGGGGGTGCCTTCCGAGCTATTCATCACGGTCGGCGCGGTCAGTCGGGAGGTGGTGGAAGCGATGGTCCGTGGCGCCCAGGCTCTCAGTGATGCACGCTTTGCCGTAGCGGTGAGCGGTGTGGCAGGCCCTGGAGGGGGCTCGCCAGAGAAGCCGGTCGGTACGGTGTGGCTGGCCTGGGGCGACGGCCAGCGGCTGGTCAGCCTGCGCAAACAGTTCTCTGGTGATCGCGATCAGGTGCGGCGCAGTACCGTCGAGTGCGCCTTGCAGGGGCTGCTCCGACTGGCGGCAGGAGAAAATCCGCAATAGGGGTAGGCGGGCGACTTGCCTTGTGAAATACTACTGTCTACTTATACAGTTGTTGGTGGGCGCTAGGCCCTCTTGATACGTGAGGATGGAAATGGACGACAACAAGAAGCGTGCTTTGGCGGCGGCTCTGGGCCAGATCGAGAAGCAGTTCGGCAAAGGCGCTGTCATGCGCATGGGCGATCAGGATCGCCAAGCCATTCCGGCCATTTCCACCGGCTCGCTGGGCCTCGACATCGCGCTGGGTATTGGTGGTCTGCCAAAAGGCCGGATCGTCGAGATCTACGGGCCGGAGTCCTCGGGTAAAACCACACTGACTCTTTCCGTGATCGCTGAAGCGCAGAAGTTGGGTGCGACCTGTGCCTTCGTCGATGCCGAGCATGCGCTGGACCCTGACTACGCCGGCAAGCTGGGCGTGAATGTCGACGACCTGCTGGTATCGCAGCCAGATACCGGTGAACAGGCGCTGGAAATCACCGACATGCTGGTCCGTTCCAACGCGGTCGACGTCATTATCGTCGACTCCGTGGCGGCCCTGGTGCCCAAGGCCGAGATCGAAGGCGAAATGGGCGACATGCACGTCGGCCTACAAGCCCGTCTAATGAGCCAGGCTCTGCGCAAGATTACCGGCAACATCAAGAATGCCAACTGCCTGGTGATCTTCATCAACCAGATCCGTATGAAGATCGGCGTGATGTTCGGTAGCCCGGAAACCACCACGGGTGGTAACGCCCTGAAATTCTATGCTTCCGTCCGACTGGATATCCGTCGTACAGGTGCCGTGAAGGAAGGCGACGAAGTGGTCGGCAGCGAAACCCGGGTCAAGGTCGTCAAGAACAAGGTTGCTCCACCATTCCGCCAGGCTGAGTTCCAGATTCTCTACGGCAAGGGTATCTACCGCACTGGCGAGGTCATCGACCTGGGCGTCCAGTTGGGGTTGTTGGAGAAGTCCGGTGCCTGGTACAGCTACCAGGGCAACAAGATCGGTCAGGGCAAGGCCAACTCGGCCAAGTACCTGGAGGATAACCCGGAAGTGGGCAGCGCCATCGAGAAGATCATTCGCGAGAAGCTGCTGGTTCCCGTGACACCTGCTCGCGCCGGGGCAACCGCCGAGGCCGACGATCTGGCCGACCTTGACGCCTGATCCATAGGTTAGTGTCCGGTGCCTGTCATTCTCGATACACCCGCTGCTGTACGCCGTGCTGCGATGGACTTGCTGGCACGCCGTGAGCACGGTCGTGTCGAACTGACGCGCAAGCTGCGCAAGCGCGGCGCACCGGTTGAGTTGATTGACGCTGCGCTTGACCGTTTGACCGAGGATGGCCTGCTTTCCGAGGCGCGTTACCTGCACAGCTTTGTCAGCAGTCGGGCACGCTCTGGTTATGGGCCACTACGGATTCGTGAAGAACTGAGCCAGCGCGGCCTGGCCCGTGCGGATATCGAGCAGGCGCTGAGCGAGGCAAATGTCGATTGGAATGCCCAGTTGCGTGAGCTGTGGCAGCGCAGGTTCGGTAGCCAGCCTGCCGATATGAAAGAGCGGGCTCAGCAGGGGCGTTTTCTCAGTTATCGAGGATTTGCCCTGGACCAGATTGGCCGCCTGCTACGTGGTGCCGATCTCGATTGAATTCCCCTTTGCCCGGAGCTGAGTCTCCGGGCTTCTTTTATCGGCAGCGAATAGCTGTGGCTCAGGCGTTCGGTGTCCAGTTCTGCGGCAGGTTGATGTAGTCCACCAGCTCGCGCAAGCGGCCGTGATCGCGGGCATTGAAGGCAAAGGCCAGGCGTGTCAGTTCATTGAACTCAGGCTCGTCGTTTTCCACATCGCTGCCAGGCTGCTGCTGGTAGCCCCCATTCAGGCACAGGTCGCTGAATTCACTGTCCAGGGTTTTCATCGCAGCATCATTCAACGGATGGTTCATGCGGATGAGGAAGGTGCCCTTGAGCCAGCGTGTTGAGTGGAAGTTGCGATAGAAACGGGCGATTTCCTGCCCGGCCTCTTCGGCACTGTGTACCAGTCGGACCAGTTGCATGTCGCTGGGCAGAATGTAGCGACGCTCGAGCAGTTGCTCACGAATGTAGCGAAGGGCTTCTTCCCAGTACTGGCTACCGGGCTCATCGAGCAGAACGATGGGTACCAGCGGGCTCTTGCCTGTTTGCACCAGGGTTAGCACTTCCAGCGCTTCATCCAGCGTACCGAAGCCGCCAGGGCAGAGCACCAGAGCATCGGCTTCCTTGACGAAGAACAGCTTGCGCAGAAAGAAGAAGTGGAAGGACAGCAGGTTGTCGCTGTCATGCATGGTGGCGTTGGCGCTCTGCTCGAAAGGCAGGGTGATGTTGAAGCCTAGGCTATTGTCGCGTCCTGCGCCTTCATGCGCTGCGGCCATGATGCCGCCGCCAGCCCCGGTGATGACCATCAGGCCAAGATTGGCCAGGGTCTGCCCCAGTTCGCGTGCCAGCAAATAGGTGGGGTTGTCCGGAAGAGTACGCGCCGAGCCGAATACCGTCACTTTGCGGCGACGTTTGAACTGTTCGAGGACGCTGAAGGCATGTTCCATTTCACGCAGGGTCTGCAGCATGATCTTGGCATCCCAGCGGTTACGGTCTGCCTGGGCCATGCGTATGACGGTGGTGAGCATTTCCTGGTACAGGGCACGATTCGGGCTGGCGGGAGGAACCGCGAGTGCAGTGATCTCCGTCAATTTGCCGGTCAGGTCGATAGCACTGGTTTGCACATGCCGAGACAGGTAGTCGTCCGGTTCATAAGGCATGGATACATCTCCTTTTTCCAGGGCGGCTGGTTGTGCCATGAAGCCGTGCGCCCGTTCAAAGTATGGACGGGGCGTGACACTTTGAGGGGCTCATCGAGCCTTGAGGTAACAGCGGAGGAGTCTGGTGAGCGGCAACCGCTGGCTGTTGAGCGGCCCTGCGCTCCTTGCCAGCTGTTGGTGGTCAGAGACCGCAGTCGGCTTTGCTGAACTTCTCGGTGGTTACCGAGCGATTGCTCTTGTATTCCGTGAACTCGTAACTCAGGACGGCACCTTGCGCGAGCAGTTTGCGGTAGCCGGTGTTGTTGCACACGCTATTTCCCAGCTGTGCCCGTACGGCATCGGGATTGCCACGCATCTGCGCGGCATGGGCCGGGCGTACGCTGAGGTGATTGATCAGTTCGTTGCCATTGACCGTGTAGCCTTGGTCAAGCAGGTCTTCGTTGATGGCGCGCGGTGTCCCGACACTGCTCTCACGCGCGACCTTTTCCAGTGTTTGGGTCAGCTCATAGTCTTTCAGGGAGGCTGCATGGGCTGCTGGGAGGATCAGGCTGAGTACGAGCAGGGTGACGAGGCGGGGCATGGATAATCTCCTGGAAAAGGCTGAATCCTTCGACCGGCCGACAGAGGGCGGGTTCAGTTGACTGGCATCTTACTCTAGACTTCCGGCCCTCTTTATTCCTTGCCATGAAGATCGCCAATGAGTCATGCCGTTTCCCGTTTGCGCGCTGAACGCCTGGCTCGCAGTCTGAAGCCCTTTGTTGCGCGTGGCTCGCGGGCTCCCCGCTGTCCGCAGTGCCGGGTGCTGTTCAGCCATTGCCTGTGTGCCTGGCAACCGCGTGTCGACGCGCGTTCGGGCATGTGCCTGGTGATGTATGACGTGGAGGCGCTGAAGCCGAGCAATACGGGTTGGCTGATCGCCGACCTGATTGCCGATACCCATGCCTTTGGCTGGCAGCGTACGGCGGTCGACAGCAAACTGATCGAGCTGCTGCAGGACCCGCAATGGCAGCCATGCGTGGTGTTCCCCGGCGAATATGTGGCGCCCGAGCGGGTAATCACCGAGCTGCCGCAGGCGTCCGGGAAGCGGCCGTTGTTCATCCTGCTCGACGCGACCTGGAGCGAGGCACGCAAGATGTTTCGCAAGAGCCCGTATCTCGATCAGTTGCCGGTACTCAGCCTGCAGCCGGAGCAGTTGTCACGTTACCGTTTGCGTCGTTCCAAGCGTGATGAGCACCTGTGCACCGCGGAAGTCGCGGCATTGTGTCTTGAACTGGCCGGTGACCAGCGGGCGGCACAGGCCCTGGATGCCTGGCTGGATCTGTTCAGTGAGCGTTACCTGGGGGCCAAGCATCACTGGCCGGTGGATGAGAGCAGCCCCACCCACCAGGCGCTCAAGCCCTTTCTTGGATAGGACCCGTTCCCTCGGCCATTCAGGCCGGGCGTTCGGCCTTCTTCGGCCATAGCTGGGCGAGCAACATGCCGGAGAACATCAGGGCACAGCCGATATAGCCTTTCAGTGCCAGGGCTTCGCTAAGGAAGATGGCGCCGGCAATGGCGGCGAATACCGCCTCCAGTGACAGGATGATGGCCGCGTGCGAGGCAATGGCATGCTTCTGGGCAATGACCTGCAGGGTGAAGCCAACGGCGACCCCCAGAAGGCCGCCATACAACAGTGCCGGCCCCGCAGTCACAATGGCCGCCAGCTCGATCTTCTCCAGGGCGATGGCCAGTGCCAGGCTGACTACCGCGCAGACGGCGAACTGCAACAGTGCCAGGCGCAGCGGATCGTGGCGGCTGGCGAAGAAGCTGACCAACAACACGTGCGCGCCCCAGACGAATGCCCCCGCCAGTTGCAGCCAGTCCCCGGAGGCGACATGGAAACCTTCACCCACACTGAGCAGGACCATGCCCACGACGGCTAGACCCGCACCAAGCCAGATACCCAGGCCGGTCTTGTGGCCAAGGAACAGGCCGAGCAGTGGAACCACGATCACATAGAGGCCGGTGATGAAGCCTGAATTGGTCACGCTGGTGAAGAGCAGGCCGACCTGTTGCAGGTTGATACCCAGTGCCAGGGCCAGACCCATGACCGTGCCGCCGAGCAGCAAGCCGCGGTTGATCGGTTGGGGGGCCTTGCCTCCTGCACGGCGGCTCAACAGGACGACCAGCGGGAGGAGTACCACGGTCGCCAGTGCGAAACGCAGGCCGGTATAAAGAAAGGGGCCGATGGCATCCATGCCGAGACGTTGCGCAACAAAGGACGAACCCCAGATCATGGCGGTCAGGAGCATCAACAGGTCGGCGCGCAGGGCTTGGCGGTGCATGATCATTCTCGGCAGGAAAGCCGGCGACTTTGCCCGAAAGCAGGAAACTTGACCACCCCGGCCAGGCTGGGCATGCTTGGCGCCGCTTCCCAGGCGCGCCGAGTCCGATCTAGGCCGTCTGCTCCGGCCCACAACAAGAACAGGGAACGCTATGGCCGCTTACGAAATCCTCATCGCTGACGATCACCCGCTGTTTCGCAGCGCCATGCACCAGGCCCTGAATCTGGGGCTGGGGCCGGATGTACGCCTGGTCGAGGCGGCCAGCATTGCCGAACTCGAAGCGCGTCTGGGGGAAAAGGGCGACTGGGACCTGGTGCTGCTCGACCTGAACATGCCGGGCGCCTATGGCTTTTCCGGCCTGGTGCTGTTGCGCGGGCAATACCCTCAGGTGCCGGTGGTCATGGTCTCGGCTCAGGAAGAGGCAGCAGTGGTGGCACGTTCGCGTGAGTTCGGCGCCAGTGGCTTTATCCCCAAGTCCAGCTCTCTGGAAACCATTCAGCAGGCTGTGCGCCAAGTGCTCGACGGTGATGTCTGGTGGCCGCCGCAAACCTCAGAGGTGGTCAGCGTATCGGCAGAGGCCAAGGCGGCGAGCGCCGGGTTGGCCAGCCTGACGCCCCAGCAGTTCCGCGTGCTGACCATGGTCTGCGAAGGGCTGCTGAACAAGCAGATCGCCTATGAACTGAGTGTTTCCGAGGCCACCATCAAGGCTCACGTGACCGCGATCTTCCGCAAACTGGGCGTGCGTACGCGGACTCAGGCAGCGCTGCTGCTGCAGCAGATGGAATCGATTCCAGGCTAGTCCTTCACAGCTTTTTGACGGTGCCGCAGGCATGCTGGTGCCCTTTCATCTTCGGGTAGTCATCGCATGTCACCATTCAAGGGCCAGACCGGCCTGAAACGTATCTTCAATGCCGCTGGCTATTCGCTGGACGGCCTGCGCGCGGCATTCGCCGGCGAGGCGGCATTCCGTCAGCTTGTTCTGCTCAATGTGGTGTTGATACCGCTGGCGTTCTGGCTGGACGTGAGCCCGGTGGAGCGGGCGCTGATGATTGCCGTCGGGTTGTTGTCGTTGATCGTCGAGCTGTTCAATTCGGCGGTGGAGGCGGCGATCGACCGTATCTCCCTGGACCGCCACCCGTTGTCGAAGAACGCCAAGGACATGGGCAGTGCGGCCCAGTTCGTTTCCCTGAGCCTGATTGCCCTGGTCTGGGCTGTCATCCTGATTGGCTAAGAGCCTGCTTACGATCTCCTGACTGTCGGCCATGCCGCGTTAAAAATGCCCTGGAGCGCCCGCCCGGTCGGAATGCTGTAAATCCGAATGTGGACCCCGTTCGCTCCTCAGCCATTTTTGCCTTGCCTGGCCTTAATTCAGCAGATCGTGAACAGGCTCCAAGATCAGGCAGTCTGCGCTGAACGCTACAGCACGCCGGCCTTTTTCCAGGCCAGATAGCGACTGACCAACTCCGGGCCGAGTTCGCCCGGCCGTGCATCGAGTACCGGGATGCCATGGGCCAGCAGGCGCTCGTGCAGGCCGGCTCGGGCATTCAGGTAGCCAACGGTGCCGCAATAGGCCAGGGCCTGTTCGTAATTGTCGACAGGGGCCTGGCGCAGTTGGTCGAGCACTTCCTCGCGCAGGCTGGCGATCAATACCCGGTGCTGGCGGCTCAGGCGTTTGACGGCCCCGAGCAGTTCCTCATCGTCTTCATCACGCAGGTTGGTTACCAGTACCACCAGGGCACGGCGGCGCTGGCGCGCGAGCAGGCCATTGATGGCAGCGGCGTAGTCGGCGGGACGGCGGGTGCTATCCAGGGCATACACCGCGTTGAGCAAGGTACTGATCTGGGCCTGGCCCTTGACCGGGGCGACATACTGATCACGGTTGCCGGCAAAGGTCGATAGGCCCACGGCATCGCCCTGGCGCAGGGCGACGTAACTGAGCAGCAGGCAGGCATTGAGGGCGTGATCGAAGTGCGACAGGTCGCCATCCTGGCTACGCATGCGTCGACCGCAATCGAGCAGGAAGACGATCTGCTGGTCACGTTCGTCCTGATACTCACGGGCGATGGGGGTGCGCTTGCGGGCGGTGGCTTTCCAGTCGATCTGGCGTAGCGTGTCGCCCTCACGAAACTCGCGCAGCTGGTGGAATTCCAGGCCAAGGCCACGGCGTGGGCGTTGGCGTACGCCCATCTGGCTGAGCCAGTCGTCCACGGCCATCAACTGGGCACCATACAGGCGGGCGAAGTCTGGGTAGACGCGGGTTTCGCCGGGAAGGTCGACATACCGGCGCCCCTGCCACAGACGTAGCGGGCTGGGCAGGTTGACTTCACAGCGGCTGAAGTGGAAATGACCACGCAGCAGCGGGCGCACGCGGTAGCCGCACTGGGTTTGCTCCCCGGGGCGCAGCTCGACGTGCTGCGGCAGGTAGTCGAAATCCATGCGCTCGGGCACATGGTCGAACAGCTCGACCTGCATGGCATGGTTGTAGTCATGGTGCAGGGTCAGGCGGACCTCGCTCCAGCGCCCCAGAGGCAGGTTGCCAGGCAGTTCGCGCTCCACGCGTGGCGATGGCAGGCGGCGCAACCACAGGGCATCGATTGCGGCCAGCAAGAGCACGGCCAGCAGCAGGCTCCAACCCAGCACGGGCAGGGTTGCCGGCAGGCTGATCCGCAGCAGCGGCAAGGTGCCAAACACAATGGCGAGCACCAGCAGAGTGCCGAGCAGGGCGAGCAGGATGCGCGAGGGTTTCATGCCGGATGCAGGCCTCGTATGGGGGCGGAAGCCGGCATCACAGGCGCGGCGCCGGAACCTGATCGAGCAGTTGCTGGAGCACCTGATCGACCGACAGCCCTTCGATATCCAGCTCTGGCGACAGGCGTACGCGATGGCGCAGCACTGCCAGCGCGCAGCCCTTGATGTCGTCCGGCACGACGAAGTCGCCGCCACGCAGCAGGCCACGGGCGCGCCCGCCGCGCACCAGGGCAATGGATGCACGGGGGCCTGCACCGATGGCTAGGCCAGGCCAGGTGCGTGTGGCACGGGCCAGGCGCACGGCATAGTCGAGAACCTGTTCGTCGATGGGCAGGTCGCTGGCGATCTTCTGCAGGGCCAGCACGTCCTTGGCCTGCAGCAGCGTGCGCAGGGGCGCCACGTCGAGCATGTCGGCCTTGGCGGAGCGGGTCACCTGGCGTACCAGGTTGAGTTCCTCGTCGGCTTGTGGGTAATCCATGCGCAGCTTGAGCATGAAGCGGTCGAGCTCGGCTTCCGGCAGTGGGTAGGTGCCTTCCTGCTCGATCGGGTTCTGCGTGGCAAGCACCATGAATGGCAAGGGCACGGCGAGGGGACGGCCTTCCAGTGTTACCTGGCGCTCCTGCATCACTTCCAGCAGTGCGGCCTGGGTCTTGGCGGGGGCGCGGTTGATTTCGTCGGCCAGCAACAGGTTGGTGAACACCGGGCCTTTGCGCAGCTTGAACTGCTCGCTCTGCATGTCGTACACGGCATGGCCGGTGACGTCGCTGGGCATCAGGTCCGGAGTGAACTGGATGCGCGAGAACTCGCCACCGAAGCAGCGTGCCAATGCGCGTACCAGCAGGGTCTTGCCCAGGCCGGGTACACCTTCGATCAGCACGTGGCCACCGGCGATCAGCGCGGTCAGTACATCGTCGACTACCGCCTGTTGGCCTATCAGTGCCTTTTGCAGCTCGCTGCGCAGGGCCTGCAGCATCTGGCTGGCCCGCTGGCGCTGGCTGCTCGCCGGAGGCGTTGCTGCCACTGGCGCAGGAGCCGGGGATTCAGTGGGCGTGACGGCAGCCGTGGGGCTGGCTGGCACCTCGGGGGTATCCGTCGAAGGAATTTGCGGGTCCGGCGTGTATTCGCTCATAGGGCATTCCTGAGGGTTTGCAGGTTGGCGACCTGACGGGTGAAGTCGGCAGCGGACAGGCGTTGCGCAGGGATGGGGCGCATGGCCTGGCTGATGGCGCTGGAAGGTAAACGGGTCAGGCGGCTGAGTACGCGCCATTGCTCGGCAATGGCGAGGCGCTCGAAACCTGGGTGACGGTGCCGGGCACGACGCTGAATGTCACGTTGCAGGTTCTGCAGCAGATGCTGCTGGCCTACACGGCGCAAGAGGAAGTCAGCGCTGCCGCGCAGGTGTTCTTCCAACTGACGGCGGGCATGGCTGGGGCGTGCCAGCAGAGAGCCGTGGCGCAGACCGACATGCCACAGGCCGAGAATGATCAGCAACGCCAGGGTTGCCAGCGCAAGCGGGTAGTTTTCCAGGAGCTGACTGAACAGGTTGTCTCGATCAGTGCTGTAGATCAGGGTCACGGCGCTGTCCTGGCTGAGGTACCAGAGCAGCCAGGCGTTGTCGTAGTTGCCGATGTCGTCGTTCTGCCAGATCCAGGCATCGGTGAGCACCGTCACCAGGCCATCGCCATGGTAGAGCTGCATCATGTGCGTGGCATTGGCGCTATTGGCCCAGGCATGGGCACGGTTCTTGGCGTCGTAGAGGTGGTAGTCGGTGTCGAAGTCGACGTAAGCCGGCGCTTCTTCGTTCTCCAGGTAGAGCTTGGTCAGTTCCGGATACGGCTCGGTTTCTTCTTCAACATCCTGTTCTTTGTCCTTGGTCGATGGCTGTTCGAGCGGTGTATCGTGCTCGTCATCCTGTTCGAGTGTTTCTTCTTCTGCCTCACTGTCCGTGGCGTCCAGCTCGTCGCTGAGGGATTGCTGGATGCCCAGCGTATCGAGAAGCAGGTCATCGCTTTTGCCACGCTCCTCGTCCCAGAGGCTTTCCGCCACGATCAGCAGGTGGCCACCCTTGGCTGTCCAGTCCAGCACGCGTTTGGCCTGGGGAGGCGTCATGTCGGCACGGCCACCGAGCAGCATCAGGGTCTGGCCGGCGGGCGGCAGCTCACGCAGCACCGAGAGGCCGTCGGCCCGTTGCACGCTGATGCCCTGCTTGCGCAGAAACAGTTCGGCAGCCAGATAGGGGTTGGCCGCCACTTCCGGTGCCGGCCCATGCTTGATGGTCTTCTCGTAGGGCTGCAGCTTGCCCGCCAGATGGCTGCCCAGCAGCGTCAGGCCGACCAGCAGGGCACCGCCGATGAGCAGCAGGCTGATGCGCTTCATGCGGCCACTCTCTGGCCGAACAAGCGTCGCCAGCCTTCACACAAGCCGCGCTTGAGGTTGTCCGGGGGCAGGCGATGGCCGTAGGCGAGGTTTTGCCAGTGGCGTGTCAATACCGCGCTGAAGCGGCTCAGTTCTTCCTGGTCGAGGCGCTGCACCAGTTGCAGCACTTCGCCTTCGGTGTGCGAGCCTTTCAGGGGCAGGCGGAAATCATGCAGCAACCGGCTGAGTAGGGCGCGATAGAGCAAGCCCAGGGCTTCGCGTGGTTGCTCGGCCCACAGCCGCTCAACCGTGCTGGCAACATCCTCTGGCAGGCTTTCCGGCGCCACTTCCAGGCCGAACAACTGGCTGGGCATGGTCCGTACGATACGGCGCTGCGGCAAGCCGAGGCGGCTGGCGAAGGTCTGCAGCCATTCGCGGTAGCGCCACACCAGCAGGACGATCAGGCTGATCACCAGCGTCCACAAGATGACTTCGAAGACCTGGGCGACCAGGCTGAGGTGCTTGAAGTAGTCGATCAGTTTCTCAAGCAGCTTGCCGGCACCTTCACTCTTCTCGTCCTTAGGCGTGGGCTCTTCCTTCTTCTTGGGCTCGTCGGCGAAGCGCCAGCGTGTCACGGTTTCGCGGTTCTCGAAGGGTGGTTCATCAAGCAGTTGGCCGATGCTGGCTTGCGCGGCAGTACTGTTCAGCGGCTGCTTGAGCAGACGTTCGGCTTCCGGGCCGTTGGGGTCCTGGACCGGTACTGGGCAACTGCTGGTCGCCGCGTCGGCGGCCCAGGTCTTGTCGCTCGGGATAAGGGTGAACAGGGCGCATGCCAGCAGCAGGGCATAGGCGCTGCCGGTCAGGCGCTGGCGCAGACGACGGAACACCAGTTCGATGTCCCAGGCTTCCAGTGCAGTGCGGCGATTGAGGTAGAGGGTAAAGCCGCAGGCGACATAGATCGGCTCCCAGAACACCAGAACCAGGGCATAGAGCAGGTTGGACAGGTGTTCCATCCACAGCCAGTCGCCCTGGCTAGACTGCAGCAGGCTTTGCCAGTTCCAGTCGACCTCGATCTGTTGCGGCAGCATGAGGTAAAACAGCCCCAGCAGGCCGAACCAGAATATGCCTTCCAGGTGAATGCCGAGCAGGGTCAGCCAGGTAGCGCCGCTGCTGTTGCTCTGGCCCAACACCACCAGGCGCTTGCTGCGCGCGTCGCCCTGCAGGCCTTCGAGCTGAAGTACGGGCAGATCGAAACTGCGTGTCGGGCTGAAGCGCCGCCAGGTCAGGCTGGCGAACAGTTGGGGCTTGAGCAATCCCGGCAAGGCCTTGAATGCCTGCTTGAACGTGGGCACATCGCCAAACAGCGCACGGGAGAGGATGTACAGTGGCAAGCGTTCCCAGGCAGGCTTCAACCACCAGAACAGCAGGGCGGCCAGGGTTGGATAGCGCCATAGCAGCAGGGTGATCAGGGCGAAGACCGGTAACGTCAGGGCCGCCCAACTGGCCATCAGCAGGCCGGCATGACGTTGCGCGAGCAGCACACCAAGGTCGACTGCCTCCCAGGCGCTGCGCGGGCGGATGGCGACGCTGGCGTCAGTCAGGCGCATGGCGATGGCGTCCGGCAAAAACGAAATAGGCGATGACCAGCGTCCATAATCCGGCACCCACCAGGTATTTGACGGTGGGCGTGGTGTAGGTCATGGATGACCAGAAGGCTTCGATGAAGGCGGCGATGACCAGAAACAGGATGACCCCGGCAACCAGTTGAATGGCGTGCCTGGCGGCCTGGCGCAAGGCCTCGCTGCGGCGCAGGCGACCCGGTGCAAGCAGGGCCCAGCCCAGCTTGAGCCCGGCGGCACCGGCAAAGGCGATGGCCGTCAGCTCAAAGGCGCCATGACCAATGACGAATGACCAGAAAGTCTCGTTGTAGCCAATGCGCGTGAGGTGACCGGCGACTGCGCCGATCATCAGGCCGTTGAACAGCAGGAAGAACAGACTGCCGAGGCCGAACAGTAGGCCGCTGGCGAAGGTCTGAAAACCTATGCCGATGTTGTTCATGATGTAGAAGCCGAACATCATCCAGTCATCGCCGGCGTCGCGTTCGTTGAAACGGCCGATGCGACGGGCATCCGGGTCATACATGTGTTCCATGTTGCTGACCTGCGACGGGTCGAGCAGGCTGTAGATGAGATCCGGGAAGCGCCAGGTGAGCAGGCCCATGACGATTAGGCTGCCGAAGAACACCAGGCTGGCAATCGATACCACCCGCCATTCCCGACGAATCAGTTGGGGAAACCCCGTGAGAATGAAGCTGATCATCTGCGCGCCAAGATGGCTGCGGTGACGGTAGAACTGCTGATGACCGCGCATGGCCAACTGCTGTAGCTGGTCGATCAGGTGGCTGCTGTAGCCGCGCTCTTCGGCAAGTGCCAGGTGTTGGCACAGATGACGGTAGTCGGCTGCGAAGCTTTCGCAGGAGGCGGCTTCGGCCTTGCCGCGTTCCAGTGCTTCCAATTGTGTGGTGAAGCGTTGCCAGTCGGCAGCATGGCGTTGTTCGAACAGGTGCTGCTTCATGCGGACCCCATCAGGCCGCGCGCGATGCCATTGAGGCGGGCTTCGGCTTGTTCAGGCGGGACCTCCAGCGGGGCGGCCAGGATACTTGCCAGCTCGGTACGCCGGGCGGCGGACAGGCCGCCTTGTCGTTCGACGAAACCGAGCAGGGCGCGTTGTTCATCGAGCTCAAGGCGGAAGGGTGCGCGCTCGGCATCGCCCTCCGGAATCGCCGGGCGCTTGCTGCTTTCGTCGCGGTATACCACCAGCGTTCCGGCGGCCAGATCGCCGAGGCGTTTGAATGCGGGGTTGCTCAGGCAACTGACTAGGCCCAGGCAGTAGCCGACGGGTAGCAGGTCGACGAAACGCAGCAGGTTGCGTGTCAATGAGGCGCCCCAGCCGACCGGGGTGCCATCGTCATGTACGACGCGAAGCCCAAGTGCCTGTTTGCCTGGCGAGCGGCCCTGGTTGAGCACTTCGAACAGGACCATGTACCACCAGTCGATGAGGAAATACAGGATGCTCGCCAGGCCGATGCCGAACTGGCCGAGAATCGCCAGGACGATGAAAGCCACCAGCAGGATGGCCCCACGGATCAGCAGGTCGATGAGGAACGCCAGAATGCGCGGCAGCACGCCGGCTGGGCGCAGGACCAGGTCGATGCCTTCCGGGGTTTCCACGTGATGACGGGTATCCAGCAGCCGTTGTCCGGCGCGGGGAAGGTCATGCATGGCAGATAGTGGACTGGAGTGCATCGCTCAACTGCATCGAGGAAAGCCTGATGCTAGTCAGCAGCAGGGCAGAAATGCAATCGGGCCGCGGTGCGGCCCGAAGGCAAAAGGTCAGTTGGCGACTGGCAATACGCCGAAAATGGTCCGGTACAGCACGCCGATGGCAATGATGAACAGCGGCAGTGTCCAGATCAGGCCGATGCCCAGCGGAATGATACTGACCGCGAGAATCAGGCCCAGGACCAGGAACAGGAAGAAGACCTTGAACCAGTGTTGGGTAATGGCCTTGCGCGAAGTTTCCAGCGCTTCCCAGGGGGACAGACCGCGCTCCACGACCAGCGGAATGGCCAGCATATAGGCCACGCTCAGGTAGATACCAGGGAGGACGAACAGCAGTAGACCGACATAGACCAGCACCATCATCAGCAGGCCGGTAATCAGCAGCGGGACGAAGCGGCCAAAGTGGTTGAATACCTCGTTGAATGTCACCGGCTGATCAGCAGCCCGGCGAATACCCACCATATTCAGGCCAGCCAGGAACGGGTAGGTCGCTGCCGAACCGGCTACGGAAACGAGTATCTGGCTGACGAACATGCTCAGCATGCCGCCGTCGGTGCCTATACCGAGCAGACCCAGGAGCAGGCCGAGAATGCCGGTGACCATGAACATGATCACGTAGAAAATGAGGAAGCCACCAATGATGATTCCTTTGGTCCCCTTGACGCGCTGCCAGGCATCGTCGATCACCCCGCCCAGAGTGAAGTCATAACCACGGTTGAGGGCTTCCGCGATGCTCGGGGCCTGCTGGTTGCTGACCACTTCCTGCAGATTGCTGTTGGGGGCGGCGTAGGGATTGGGGGTGATGGATTCACTCATGGGTGACAGTCCTTGTGGCGAGGCGAATGGCCGAACGCGCCATGCTATCGGCTGAGCGCTGCAGGCGGCAAGCACGGGCGAGGGGCAGGAGTGAGCCAGGTCATGCTTTGGTTCACTTCACGCAGTGGGATGACCTGGGTTGACGTCTTGGGAGCGAATGCTTGCGTGTGTCGGGGCAGTGTGTTTTTCCAGCCTGCTAAACTGCGGCAGCCTTCATTTCAGGACTGCGCCGTGAGCCCAAGCATTTTCTGGTACGACTACGAAACCACTGGCATCAATCCACGCTGCGATCGGCCGCTGCAGGTTGCCGGTATTCGCACCGATGAGCAGCTCAACGAGATTGGCGAGCCACTGAACATCTATTGTCAACTGAGCGATGACATCCTGCCGCATCCGGCTGCCTGCCGGATTACCGGTATTACACCGCAGATACTTGCCGAAAAAGGCCTGTGTGAAGCCGAGTTCATGACGCGAGTGCATGCAGAGCTGTCGCAACCGGGAACCTGCGGTGCGGGCTACAACAGCCTGCGCTTCGATGACGAGGTTACTCGCTACAGCCTCTACCGTAATTTCTTTGACCCGTATGCCCGGGAGTGGCAAGGGGGGAATAGCCGTTGGGATCTTATCGATCTGGTGCGCACCGCTTATGCGTTGCGTCCCGAAGGTATCGAATGGCCACGTGACGAAGAAGGGCGAGTCTCCCTCAAGTTGGAGCGTCTGACGGCAGCCAATGGGATCGAGCATGGGCAGGCACACGATGCGCTGTCCGATGTGCGTGCCACCATTGCATTGGCGCGACTGGTGCGTGATCGACAGCCCAAGCTATATGAGTACCTCTTCCAGTTGCGTAGCAAGCACAAGGTGATGGATCAGATTCGGCTGCTGCAGCCGCTGGTGCATGTATCCGGGCGATTCGCTGGCAGCCGCCATTATCTGGCTCAGGTATTGCCCCTGGCCTGGCACCCGCGTAATCGCAATGCGTTGATCGTTTGTGACTTGCACGCTGATCCTGAGCCGCTATTGCAGTTGGATGCGGTTGCGTTGCGTGAGCGACTTTACCGGCGTCGCGAGCAACTGGCAGAAGGGGAGTTGCCAGTGCCGCTCAAGTTGCTGCACATCAATCGCTGCCCGGTATTGGCGCCACTTTCGGTCTTGCGTGTTCAGGATATTGAACGTTTGCAGTTGAATATGGACGAGGCGCGTGACCGTGCCGAGTTGTTGCGCGAAACCAGGTCGGCCTGGCAAGACAAGTTGGCTGCGCTATACGGTGAGGATGATTTCGATGAGCAGGCAGACCCTGAACAGCAACTTTATGCCGGCTTTATTGGTGATCGGGATAGGCGTTTATGTGAGCAGGTGAGGCAGTCGAGTCCCGCCGAGTTGGCGCGGGGAAACTGGATGTTCGCCGATGAACGCTTGCCGGAATTGCTCTTTCGCTACCGTGCTCGCAATTTCGCTGAATCATTGCAACCTGAAGAGCAGGCGCGCTGGCATGCATTCTGTCAGGAGCGCTTGAGTAATGCAGGGCTGGGGGCACCTAATACGGTGCAGGCTTTCGAGCAGGCACTGGAGGCCGAGTTGGCGCAGGCCGATGCAGCGGGGCGCGGTGTTTTACAGGCTTGGCAGGAGTATGTTGCTCGGGCGCGGGCTACCTATTCGTTGTAACGCCATAAGATCAAATACAAGACAATAAAAAGCCGGCGAGTGCCGGCTTTTATTTTACTGCCACCGATTAACCGAGCAGGGTCGCCCAGCTCTCAACGGTGTCAGCGCCCCATTTGGCTTTCCACTCTTTCAGCGTTTTGTGGTTGCCGCCTTTGGTTTCAATCACTTCACCGGTGTTCGGGTTCTTGTATTGCTTGACCTTGCGCGCGCGCTTGCTACCGGTAGTTGCCTTGGTAGTACGAACGGTTTTGGATTTGGCTTCAGGGTCAAGCAGGGCAATGATGTCACGCAGGGACTTCTGGTATTCGCCCATCAGGGTGCGCAGTTTGCCTTCGAATTCCAGTTCTTTTTTCAGCTTGTCATCTTGCGACAGATTTTTCAGGCGCTCTTGAAGTTCTTTGATGGCTTCTTCTGTAGCGCGGTATTCGTTGATCAGGGACATGAGCTATACCTTGATGAATAGATGGATGTGTGGGCAAGTGTTGGTAATAGTAGTCAGGCACTTGGCACAAGTAAACATGTTTGAAAAGTTTTGTCGGCATTATCTGTAAATGTATTTAGTGTGGAAAACACAATTCATCTATTCGCAATACTGTGCGGGTTAAATGGCCTCCCCTGTGCGGGTCACGGCTATATCCTTATAAAAAGAGCAACTTCTCACTTCAAGGTGCATGCGCTCCCCTCGCGCTGTTCGAGCGCTTTAGTGCTGAACTTTTCCCGCTCTCTGGCTAGAATGGCCGCCCTGCGAAGTTTCCGGAGTTTTCAGCATGCGCACTTTTCGTCTGGTCATCGCCTGCCCGGACCGCGTTGGCATCGTTGCCAAAGTCAGTAATTTCCTCGCCACCTACAACGGTTGGATCACCGAAGCCAGTCATCACTCGGACAACCACAGTGGCTGGTTCTTCATGCGCCATGAGATTCGCGCGGATTCCCTGCCTTTCGATCTGGATGGGTTCCGTCAGGCATTCGGCCCCATCGCCCGTGAGTTCTCCATGGAATGGCGAGTGACCGACTCGGAGCAGAAGAAGCGTGTGGTGCTGATGGCCAGTCGTGAATCGCACTGCCTGGCCGATCTGCTGCACCGTTGGCACAGCGGTGAACTGGATTGCGAGATCCCTTGCGTGATTTCCAACCACAACGACCTGCGTAGCATGGTCGAGTGGCATGGCATTGCTTTCCATCATGTTCCGGTCGATCCGCAGGACAAGGCCCCGGCCTTTGCCGAAGTGGCGCGTCTGGTCAGTGAACATGAGGCCGATGCGGTGGTGCTGGCGCGTTACATGCAAATCCTGCCCCCGCAGTTGTGTGAAGACTTCATGGGCCGGGTAATCAATATCCACCATAGCTTCCTGCCGTCCTTCGTGGGCGCCAAGCCTTATCACCAAGCCTCCTTGCGTGGTGTGAAGCTGATTGGGGCAACCTGTCACTATGTGACGCAGGAACTCGATGCCGGCCCGATCATCGAACAGGATGTAGTACGCGTCAGTCACCGCGACAGCATCGAGACGATGGTGCGTCTGGGCAAGGACGTGGAGAAGATGGTGTTGGCTCGTGGTCTGCGCTTCCACCTGGAAGACCGGGTGCTGATCCACGATAACAAGACGGTGGTATTCGACTGATCTGCGCGCTCCTGCGGCGCTAGGTTCTGTACGAAAAGTCGGCGAGCGAAGGTCAGGCAAGGCAAACACAGGCGAAGAAGCAGCGTTTACGTGCTGTAAATGAGCATGACGCCCTTTGGACCGCACTGAAGGGCGTTAGCCGCAGCGGCTTGCTGAGCCTGTTTTAACGCCATATCACCGAGCGTAGGCACTTCTCGTGCAGAACCTTAGTGAGGTAACCCATGACTGATCCACGTCGACCAGGCACGGCCACTCCACCTGCTACGGTGGGTGAAGGTTGTGTTCAGCGCTACGACCCGGAAGCGCTGACGGATGAGGATGGTACCGAGTTTCCGGGAGCTGCCGAGCTCTGGGAACGCGTACAGCAGGATGAGGTCAAGGCTCCGGAGAAACCTCCGCGTAAGTAAGGATTACGCCGAGGCGCTTTATGAGGCCGTTACTGTCGTTTGGTGGTGCGCATGGCGCGCCCTGTGTAATGCACTCGTTCCTGCATTTGCTTTATTGGGCTCTTAACAGTACTTGCTGGCAGCGAAGTGCTTGCTGGTGGGCAAGATCATGCCTTGTCAGTCCTGTAGCCGAATTTCCGCTATCAGCCTGAATCAGGCTCTTGAGTTTGAGATTCCCGACTAGGGTCACTTGCGCCTTGGCGATTCTGGCAGCAGTCTTGGTCAGCAGAGCTGGGCTGTGGCTCTGCAATCAGGGCTTAGACAGAAGGAAGGCAAGATGCCGGCAACTGATACGTTCATTCTCGGGGCTGACTCGCAGGCTCAGCCCATCGCCCAGGCATTGCGCCTGACCAATCGCCATGGACTGATTGCGGGCGCCACGGGGACTGGCAAGACTGTGACCTTGCAGCATCTGGCCGAGTTGTTCAGCGATGCGGGCGTGGCGGTTTTTGCCGCCGACGTGAAGGGGGATCTGTGTGGCCTGGGCGCCGTCGGTAATCCGCAGGGCAAGGTGGCCGAACGCATCGCCGGCATGCCCTGGCTGAATCATCATCCGCAGGCATACCCGGTCACGCTGTGGGACATTGCCGGCAAGAGTGGGCATCCCCTGCGTACCACGCTCAGTGAAATGGGGCCGCTGCTGCTGGGCAACCTGCTGGCACTGACCGATAGCCAGCAGGCCGCGCAGTATGCCGCCTTCCAGGTGGCAGATCGAGAAGGCCTGCTGCTGCTCGACATGAAGGATCTCAAGGCGCTGCTCAATCACCTCAAGGATCACCCGGAGCTGTTGGGTGAGGATCGCGCATTGTTCGCCGGCGCATCTGCCCAGGCCCTGTTGCGACGTCTGGCCACCCTGGAGCAGCAGGGCGCCGAGGAGCTGTTTGGCGAGCCCGCCCTGCAGTTGGAGGACATCCTGCGTCCGAATGCCGATGGCCGCGGACGTATTCACCTGCTCGACGCCAGTCGCCTGGTGCATGAGTCGCCCAAGGTGTATGCGACCTTCCTGCTCTGGCTGTTGGCCGAGTTGTTCGAGCAGCTACCTGAGCGTGGCGATGCGGACAAACCGGTGCTGGCACTGTTCTTCGATGAGGCTCATCTGCTGTTTGCCGATACGCCGAAAGCCTTGCAGGCACGTCTGGAGCAGGTGGTGCGGTTGATCCGTTCGAAAGGCGTCGGGGTGTATTTTGTGACCCAGTCACCGAGCGATTTGCCAGATGACGTATTGGCCCAGTTGGGCTTGCGTATTCAACACGGTCTGCGTGCTTTCACTACCAAGGAACAGAAGGCTCTGCGTGCCGTGGCCAATGGTTTCCGTCCCAATCCGGCATTCGATTGCCTGTCGGTGCTTACCGAGCTGGGAATCGGCGAGGCCCTGGTCGGCACCCTGGAGGAGAAGGGCACGCCAGCGATGGTGCAGCGAGTAGCGATCGCCCCGCCGCAATCACGCATCGGCCCGCTGAATGATGCCGAGCGCGCCGAGCTGATACGCACGTCGCCTCAAGCTGGCCGGTATGACAAGCCCATAGACCGGGAGTCGGCCTACGAGATTCTCATGGAACGGGCATCCGCAACGCCCGCCA
The DNA here is from genome assembly GCF_965111915.1 of Pseudomonas sp. Marseille-Q8238. Classification (NCBI taxonomy): domain Bacteria; kingdom Pseudomonadati; phylum Pseudomonadota; class Gammaproteobacteria; order Pseudomonadales; family Pseudomonadaceae; genus Pseudomonas; species Pseudomonas sp. Marseille-Q8238. The sequence goes on from NZ_CBCOPI010000001.1 coordinate 1,284,188, forward strand.
CCGTGCCGGCCCCGCCCAAGGGTAAGGCAGTCAAGCCTGAGCCGGGATTGGGTGATGCTGCTGGTGCGGTGATTGGCAATCTTGCCAACCAGGCAATGAAGACCTTCGTGCGTCAGGCGACCAACCAGATCGTGCGCGGGCTGCTAGGGTCGCTACTGGGTGGTAGCAAGCGCCGCTAGTGCGTGAGTTGAAATAAAAAAGGCGCCGTGAGGCGCCTTTTTCTTGAGCTGAGCAATCAGCCGAACAGGAACGATGCCAGGCAGAACAGGCCAGCAGCCAGGCCCATGGACGCCGGCAACGTGAGCACCCAGGCCAGCAGGATGTTGGTTACGGTGCTGCTTTGCAGGCCGGTTCTGTTGGCGACCATGGTGCCGGCCACGCCAGATGACAGGACGTGCGTGGTGGAGACTGGCAGGCTGAAGACGTTGGCCATGCCAATGGCGCAGGCTGCGGTGATCTGCGCACTCATGCCCTGTGCGTAGGTCATGCCCTGCTTGCCGATCTTCTCGCCAACGGTCAGGACCACGCGTTTCCAGCCCACCATGGTGCCGATACCCAGCGCCAGTGCAACGGCGAGGATCACCCAGAATGGCGAGTACTCGGTGGTGGCGGTCAGGTCTTTGCGCAGCTTGTCGAGGTCGGCCCTTTCACGTGCTGGCAGGTCTTGCAGTTTGCTGACCTTCTTCGCCGAGTCGTCCAGGCACAGTAGGTAGCGGCGGGCATCGATGCGTTGGGTCTCGCTCAGCGCACGATAGTCCTTCACGCCTTCCAGCGTGCTGAGCAGGGCGGTAATGGTCGGTTCGGTAAGTTGCGGATCGCAGCGGAACTGCTTGGGCAGTTCGGTGTTGCCAGGTTTGCCGAGGGCCAGGTATTCGGTCAGCGTGGGTGCATTGCGCTGATAGAAGTCGTTGAGGTGAATGGCGGCATCACGGGTACGGTCGATCTGGTAGGTGGTGCTGTTCAGGTCCAGCACGAACTTGGCGGGCACGATGCCGATCAGGACCAGCATGATCAGGCCAATACCTTTCTGCCCATCATTGGAGCCGTGCACGAAGCTCACAGCCATGGCCGAAAGCACCAGAACCAGGCGGTTCCAGAAGGGGGGGTGCTTCTTGCCTTTGATTTCCTTGCGGCTTTCCGCGGTGCTGTGCATCTTCGATGCGGGTCGCCAGCGCTTGAGCGCCAGCAAAATCAGGGCGGCGACGACGAAGCCGGCAATCGGCGAAAGCAGCAGGGAAATGCCGATATCAATGGCCTTCTGCCAATTGACGCCGTCGCTCAGGTCGACATTGGTCAGCAATGCATTGGCCAGGCCGACACCCAGGATGGAGCCGATCAGGGTGTGCGAGCTGGAGGCCGGAATGCCGAAATACCAGGTGCCCAGATTCCAGGTGATCGCTGCGGCGAGCAGCGAGAAAACCATGATCAGGCCGTGGGCCGTGTTCACATTGATCAGCAGCTCGACGGGCAACAGGTGCACGATGGCATAGGCCACGCCGACGCCGCCCAGGAGCACGCCGAGGAAGTTGAATATGCCGGACAGAATGACGGCCAGATGCGCTGGCATGGCTTTGGTGTAAATCACCGTCGCCACCGCATTGGCCGTATCGTGGAAGCCATTGATGAATTCGAAGGAGAGCACGAATGCCAGGGCGAGCACCAGGCTCAGCGCCAGCCAGGCATCAAGCCCGCTGAATAATTCGAACATGAAGGTTAGGTGACCGACTCATGAAGGGGCGGCGATTATGCCAGATAACACCCCGTCTCGGCAGTCTAGACGCAATGCCAGTGGCGGTCAGTTGTCTTCAATCTGTTTCGCGGCTTTGCTCGATCTTCTGCAATTCCTGCTGGAATGCCTGATCGATAAGGCTTGGGCGTTTTCGCCAGGGCTTGCGCTCGGGGTCCGGTTGAGCGGCGTAGGTTACAACTTCTCCGCCGTATACATCCTTGTAACGTTGCGCCTGGCGCTCTAGTTCTGCGCGCAGTTCGTCTTTCGTCACGTGAGTACCTGATTTATCCATAAATCCGCCTGCTCCCAGTAGGGGTGAGGACGGATACTCGCGGGCTGTGCCGCGATACGAGGGATTATATCGTGCAGCAAGGTCATTGCCAGATATTAGCCACTCGGTTTCGCGGGCGTGTTAACGGCTATGACAAAGGCTGTTCTCATATCGTTCACATAGAATGTGCTGTGCACCGTCACAGTGCATGAAACATCTATGTGCCGCGACGTCCTTGTCTTGGCTTCATGACCGTGACCCTGTCAGGCGGCAGGCAGCAATTCCTTGAGGGCGATACTGTCGTCGGCCAATTGCTCGGGTGTGATGATCAGGCCTTCGGCGACCAGGCGCTTGGCAGCGATGAAGTCCTGCGGGCGATTGACCGTGTCGGCTGCGATGACTTTGCCGCCCTTGAGATAAAAGGCGGAAAAACTGTCGCTCTCTGGCGTGCCGCGCAGCACCAGTTGTTCGTAACCTTGCGACAGGCCAACCATCTTCAGCTTCAGCTCGTACTGGTCGGACCAGAACCAGGGCACCGAGGCATAGGCCTTGGGCTTGCCATTGATGGCGGCTGCTGCTACACGCGATTGTTCCAGGGCGTTGGGCACCGACTCCAGACGCAGGCGGTAACCGAGCAGGGCATTGGGGTGATTGGTGCAATCCCCCGCGGCATAGATGTCCGGGTCCGAGGTTTGCGCGTACTCGTCGACCAGAATGCCGTTGTCGACGTCCAGGCCGGCGGCCGATGCCAGTTCGGTATTGGGCAGCAGGCCGATTCCGACCACGACCAGGTCGGCCGGGAGACGTGTGCCATCGTTGCACAGTACGGCACTGACGCGATTGGTCGCCGGGTCGATCTCGACATCGGCCACCTGCACACCGGTGCGAATATCCACACCGGCCTCGCGGTGCTTGCGTTCGTAGTAGGCGGACAGCTCGCTGGCCGTGACCCGTTGCAGTACGCGAGGCAGGGCTTCCAGCACGGTGACCTTGAGCCCTTGTTGCACGGCCGAGGCAGCCACCTCCAGACCAATGTAGCCGCCACCGATCACCACCAGATTACGTCCGGCTTCGAACTGCGCGCGCATGCGTTCGCCATGATCGAGGGTGCGCACATAGTGGAAGTTGTCACAGCTTTCTGCGGCGGTTGCCTGCGGCACGGCAAGTGGCCGTGGTCGTCCCCCGGTGGCGATCACCAGCTTGCTGTAGGGCAGCGCGCGACCATCGGCCAGGAGCAGGCGCTTGCTGGCCCGGTCGATCTGTTCGACCCGCACGCCGCTGAGGATTTCCACATTGGCCCGGTCGTAGGCGGCCTGAGGCTTGATCAGCAGGCTTGTGGCAGCGCCAGCATTGGCCAGAAATGCCTTGGACAAGGGCGGGCGGTGATAGGGCAGGTGCACTTCTTCACCGATCAGCAGGATTCGTCCGGCCCAGCCCTCGTTGCGCAGGCTGGTGGCGAGTTCGCCGCCAGCATGGCCAGCGCCAATGATGATGGCCGTATCGGTTGCAGCGTCAGTCATGGATTACCTCTTGGAAAATGGCTAGCGGCACAGCCGTTCATTGATTGGCCGGCTGGCAGGGCGCCGGTTGTATGCATCTGCCGGGCCAAGTGGGGCCTAGTGTATGCATCTGCCGGGTCGGCGTCCCTACCGAACATGCCAATCAGTGTGCGTAGCACGCTGCAACTGTTTCCAGGGCTGCTCAGCGGGCAGCAGTTTCCTTGCTGCAGGTCGGTTTTGTCGTGAAGGTGCGGGAGACATCCACCAGGCCGAGCTGGGCCAGAGTTCGGCGGCCGATCAGCACGGGGTAATTCATCAGGCCGCGGTCGCTCAGGGTGAACGGCTCGGTATAGGTCTTGTTGCCGATGCAGATCTGCATGTCCACCACCGGGCGGCGTTCCTCACCGCCAGCGCCGCGTACCTTGACGTTGCGTTCGATCTGCCGCTCGAAGACCTGGCTGACCCGCTTGCCGGTTTTGCTGTTCTTGACCTCGACGGTGAAACGTACCCACTTATCGCCATTCTTCTCGAAACGTTCGATGCCCTCGGCATGCAATGATGAAGTCAGGGCGCCGGTGTCCATCTTCACTTTCACCGGGATGCCGTCGGGTTGGATCAGGCCATCCTCGACCCAGCCGACAACGTTGTTGGCCTGCGTAGTGGCCAGGGCCGGCATGGCGCACAGCAGTGCCAGCGCAATCAGGGTGCAGGGTTTGGCAATCAGTGATGTCATGAGTGGCTCCAGATGGAATGTTTGATTCAGGGTATCGGCTATCCCGTGAAGGGTTTGTCAACGAAGCCGGGACAAACGTTCGTCTTTGTGCGCCGTGAAGCTGCATCTCTGCTAACGTCGCTATGTATGGCCAGGCTACTGCGTCTGGCGGCGCGATATTCGACGCAGGATGAGATTCGGGTACCCATGGCGCATGGTTGATTCTAGGAAGCGCGTGACCACATGGTGGTGTTGGTTGCTCAAGCCAGCGGTCCTGCCATTGGCGCGAATGTTCGTGGTGCTGGTGTGCCTGTCACTGGTGACCACCGATGCCTGGCTGATCTGGAAAGCACGGGAAGTAAGGCTGCATGGCGCAGAGGTCGAGACCTCGAACCTGGCCGCAGCACTGGCCCGGCAGGCAACCGATAGCCTGAAGAAGGCTGATACGATTCTTATCGATATGGTCGAGCGGCTGCAGAATGACGCCGCTACCCCAGCACACCTGCAGCGCCTGCAACCTTTGTTGCAGCGGCATGTGCACGAGTTGGCCGAGCTGCATGGGTTGTTCGTCTATGGCCCCAATGGAGAATGGCGGGTGAGCTCGTTCGGTACGGTGCCCGCTGACGCCAATAACGCCGACCGCGAGTACTTCATCTTTCATCGCGAGCATCCTGACGATTACGGCCCGCACGTGGGCTTGCCGGTACGCAGCCGCACCACGGGCGAGTGGGTAATCCCCGTGTCGCGGCGTTTGCAGGATGAGCAGGGCGGTTTTGCCGGGGTAGCACTGGCGACGATTTCCATCGACTACTTCCAGCGTTTCTATGCCTCCTTCGATATCCGCAGCCATGGCAGCATCACCCTGGCGCTCAATAACGGGCTTATCGTGGTGCGCAGCCCGTATGTGGAACGCGCCATTGGCAGCAGTCTGGCCAGCGGGGTGATCTTCAGTGAGTTGCTGCCGAAAAGCCCGACCGGCACCGCCGTGCTGCCGTCGATCATCGATGGCACCTTGCGCCTGTACAGCTATCGGCAGATCCAGGGGTATCCGCTGGTGGTGATTGCTGCGCTGGGCAAGGATGACATCCTGGCGGACTGGCGTCGGGACGCCATTGCCCAGTTCCTTGTCGTGCTCCTGCTGGCGTTGATCCTCGGCCTGTTCGGTTTCTATCTGATCCACCTGATCAAGCGTGGACAGAAAACCGAAGCCGAGTTGCTGGCCACCCGTGATGCGCTGCGCGCCTTCAACCAGCGGCTGGAGAAACAGGCTCTGGAGGACGAGTTGACGCGCCTGGCCAACCGGCGCCGCTTTGCCCGTGCGTTGGAGGACGAATTTTCCCGGGCCGCGCGTTACCAGCGGCCGCTGTCGTTGATTCTGTTCGATGTCGATTATTTCAAACAGTACAACGATATCTATGGCCATTCCGCAGGGGACGAATGCCTACGCGCCGTCGCGGAAGCGATACGCAGTGGGCAGAAGCGTTCGGCTGATCTGGCGGCGCGTTATGGCGGTGAGGAGTTCTGCCTGTTGTTGCCGGAAACCGATGCCGAAGGTGCCTTGCAGGTCGCCGAGCAGGTGCGCGCGGCGGTCGAGGCGCTGGCGATTCCCCATACCGGTTGTCCCTGGAATACGCTGAGCGTCAGTGCGGGTGTGCGGACCTGTTCACCGGGGCAATGTGCGGCGACCGCCCAGGGCCTGGTGGAGGAGGCGGACAAGGCCTTGTATGCCGCCAAGGCGGCGGGGCGCAATCGGGTGGTGCTGTACGCGGCTGGCGCGCCCGTCGCCGGCTAGCTGGCGCCAAGGGCCCAGTCCGTGGCGGCTTGGGCATGCAATCGGGTGGTATCGAACAGCGGCGCAGAGGTGTCCTGCTGGCTGACCAGCAAGGCAATCTCGGTACAGCCGAGGATGATGGCGTCGGCGCCGCAGGCGACCAGTTCATCGATCACTGCGCAATAGACCTGGCGCGATGCCGGTCGAACCTGGCCCAGGCACAGCTCTTCATAGATCACCCGATGCACCTCCTGGCGCTGGGCCGCTGGCGGCATGAGCACCTCGATGCCATGCAACTGCTCCAGGCGTTCGCGGTAGAACGCCTGCTCCATGGTGAAGCGCGTGCCCAGCAGGCCAACCTTGCCGAGGCCGGCGGCCTTGATGGCGGCGGCGGTCGGGTCGGCAATGTGCAATAGCGGGATGCGCACTGCCTGCTCGATGATTGGCGCCACCTTGTGCATGGTGTTGGTGCACAGCACCAGCAGGTCGGCGCCAGCCACTTGCAGCCTGTGCGCGGCATCGGCCAGCAGGGCGCCAGCCTCGTCCCAGCGGTCGGCGTGTTGCAGGCGCTGCACTTCCTGGAAGTCGACGCTGAACAGAATGATGCGTGCCGAATGCAGGCCACCCAGGCGGGTTTTTACCTGTTCATTGATCTGCCGGTAATAGGGAATGGTCGACTCCCAGCTCATGCCGCCGATCAGGCCGATGGTCTTCATGATGATGCTCTCCGCGCAATGGCTGCATGGTGCGGCAAGGCCGCTTATGGGGAAAGGTACAGTCAGGTCGTGTGACTGTACCGTTCGGCCAGTAGCGCTTTTTGTCGGCCATCTGCGGAATAATGGCCGCCTTTGTCTTTCCATGAGTGGCCCATGTCCAGCATTCGCCCCAGTACCCTGCACCTGCCAGCCGGCGCCTGGACGACCGTGCTGGAGTGCCTGTGCGCGCATTTTCCGGCCATCAGCCGGGACACCTGGCTGGACCGCATGGCGCGTGGCCGCGTGCTGGATGCCGACGGTTTGCCTGTCGGGCCGCTGCATGGCTATCGCCAGGGCCTGCGTATCCAGTACTTCCGAGAAGTGCTGGCGGAGACACCGATCCCCTTTGTCGAACAGGTACTGCATGTCGACGAGCATCTGGTGGTGGCGGACAAGCCGCACTTCCTCTCGGTGATGCCGGCGGGTGAATACGTCGAGGAAACCCTGCAGGCTCGCCTGACCCGGCGCCTGGGCAATCCGCATCTGGTGCCGCTGCATCGCATCGACCGGCATACGGCCGGGCTGGTGCTGTTCTCCGCCAACCCGAGCAGTCGTGGTGCCTATCAGGCGCTGTTTCGCGAGCGGAAGATCGACAAACGCTACGAAGCCATTGCCCCGGCGCTGCCGCACCTGGATTTCCCTGTGCAGCGGGCGACTCGCCTGGTCGCCAGCGAGCCATTTTTCCGCATGCAGGAAGGGCCGGGTGAGGCCAATACCGAGACGCGCATCGAGGTGATCGAGCGCAATGGCGAGTGGTGGCGCTACCGCCTGTTCCCCGTGACCGGCAAAAAGCACCAGTTGCGGGTGCACATGGCGGCGCTGGGCGCGGGTATCTGCAACGACACTTTTTACCCGGCGTTGCGTGACGAGCGCGACGAGGCGGATGACTACAGCCGCCCGCTCAAGCTGCTGGCCCAGGCGTTGGCGTTTGTCGATCCGCTGACTGGGCAGGTGCGCACGTTCGAGAGTGGCCTGACGCTCGACTGGCCTGCGCACTGAGGTCGCTTAGGGACTGTTGGCGTTTCGACATGGATGGCCGGATCGAGGCAATTTCGGGCATTAGAGTTGGTGGGCTAAAGCCCACCCTACAAAAGCCGGGCCCTGCGTAGGGTGGACTTCAGCCCACCAATAGGCGCCTCATGAAACGCAAAGGCCGATTGTCCGCCATTGCCTCAAAGAGGCTCGCTCCGATGGCCGGATATGGAAATGGATTTCCATCCGGCTCAATGAGCTAAGCGGAACGTCAACATCCCTGGTGTGTTGTCGTATTGATTGGTATCTGATGCCGCCCTTTCATGCTCCTGGCACGAAACCTCATCAACGACTCAGCCGACGAAACACGGCGGCCAGCTTTCTGATCGCGATCTCCAGCTCCTCCGGCGTGTAGGCGGCGAAGCCCATGAGAAAGCCTGCTTCGCACGGCGTGGCCGCATGCAGCCCCGTCAGCCCCAGCAGGTCGATACCTTCCCGGCGTGCGGCGTCAAGAACTGCCTGTTCGGCTATCTCGCCGATCAGGACGCAGGGCATCTGCATGCCTCCGTGGGGCACCCGTGCCTCGACGAAGTCGCTCAGGTGCTCGTGCACCAGCCGGGCCAGTACGTCGCGCCGCTCGGCATAGACACTGCGCATGGCGCGCACGTGTGCGCCGAAGTGGCCGCCTTCCATGAAGCGCGCCAGGGTCAATTGCGCAATCGGCGCACTGTGGCCGTCCAGCAGGGTGCGCGCGATGGTCATGGGCGCGACCAGCGGGGGCGGCAAGACCAGGTAGCCGATGCGCAAGCCGGGAAACAGCGATTTGCTGAAGGTGCCGATGTACAGGGTCCGCTCGTACGGGTCGAGCCCCTGCACGCAGGCCGTGGGTTTTCCGGCGTAGTGGAACTCGCTGTCGTAGTCATCCTCGATGATCCAGGCCTGCTGCTGGCGGGCCCATTCGATGACGGCCAGGCGCCTGTCCAGCGCCAGTGTGGTCCCGCTGGGGAATTGGTGCGAGGGGGTCAGGAATACAGCCTTGGCCTGCTGCGTGGCGTGGCGCAGCTGGTCCACCTGCATGCCATCGGCATCCAGTGGCACCGGCAGGCACACCAGGCCGGCGGCGTCGAACGCCTTGCGCGCGCCGTGATACACGGGGTCCTCGATGAAAATGTGATCGCCGGCATCGAGCAGCACGCTGGCGCACAGAGTCAGGGCCTGCTGGGAACTGGTCAGGACCAGCACCCGCTCCGGTGTTGCCCGCCCGCCGCGTTCAAGGTTGACGTAGTCCGCAATGGCCCGCCGCAAGGGTTCCATGCCCTGTGGCGGGCTGTGCAGCAGGGCCTGCGTGCCATGCTCCTTGAGCACCTGCCGCCCCAGTCGCTCCCAGGTTTGCAGTGGAAAACTGCGGGTCTCCGGCACGCCGGGGGCGAACGGCCGAGGCGCGAGGAAGTCGCGTACGCCGCCGCCTGCGAACATGGCCGACCCGCGCTGGCTCAGGCGTAGCGGTGCCTGCGCCGGCCCGGTGGCGCGGGCGGGGCTGCGTCTGGGCACGCGCTGCGTGCGCTTGGACACGAAGCTGCCACTGCCCACGCGGCGTTCGATAAAACCTTCGGCATGCAATTGGCTGTACGCCGCCTCGACGGTGTCGCGCGAGACGCCCAGTGATTGCGCCAGCGCGCGGGAGGCGGGCAATGGCTTGCCGACGCCCAGGGCGCCCTCGAGGATCAACTGACGGATGGCCCGCTGGATACGTGCATGCAGGGGCAGGGCGCCATGCGCCGGGTCGCCGACCCAGGCTTTAACCGATTCGAGTTGGGCATGCTTGAACAATTGGCTGGTATCCATTGGTAAAAATGGTGGGGAACAACCATCCATTTTAGCGCTACAAAGCGGCTTCTCGATTACCTCGATCGAATCGTTTCCAGGGGCGCCTCAAAGCATGTCATCCGCCAACTCACATTCGCCCGTTCAGTGGGGCGATTTCATCCATCCCATCGTGGCAGGTCTGATCGCGGTCATCGTCAATTATGGCGGCACCTTCATCCTGGTGTTCCAGGCGGCCAGGGTGGCGGGCCTCGGCCCGGAATTGACGGCGTCGTGGGTCTGGTCGATTTCGATTGGGGTCGGTGTGACCGGCATCGTGCTGAGCTGGATCAGCCGCGAGCCGATCATTACCGCCTGGTCCACACCGGCTGCCGCGTTCCTCGTCACGGCCCTGGCGACCACGCCCTATGCGGAGGCGGTGGGCGCCTACCTGATCTCTGCGGCCGCCTTTGTGGTGCTCGGGTTGTCGGGCTGGTTCGAACGTGTCATCCGGCTCATCCCCGCAGGCGTGGCCTCCGGGCTACTGGCGGGCATCCTGCTGCAATTCGGCATCAACGCGTTCGGCGGGATGAGCATCGACCCCTTGCTGACCGCACTACTTATCGTGGCCTATGTGGTGCTCAAACGCTTCAGTGCCCGTTATGCGGTAGTGGGCTTGCTGGTGCTGGGGCTGGCTTTCCTGCTGTGGCAAGGGCGGGTCGACCTGTCCGGGCTGGAGTTGCGGCTCGCCGCTCCCGTCTTCACCCAGCCGGCATTCTCGCTCAATGCGCTGCTGAGCGTCGCGTTGCCACTGTTCCTGATCACGCTGACCGGACAGTACATGCCCGGCATGCTGGTGTTGCGCAACGATGGCTTCAAGAGCAGCGCCAACCCCATCGTGACCATCACCGGGCTGGGGTCGTTGCTGATGGCACCGTTTGGCTCACATGCCTTCAACATTGCCGCCATCACCGCGGCCATCTGCACCGGCAGGGAGGCTCACGAAGATCCTGCCAAACGCTGGCTCGCCGGCATCGCCGCAGGCGTCTTCTACATCCTCGTCGGGGTATTCGGGGTAACGCTGGCCGCCGTCTTCATGGCCTTTCCGGCGACTTTCATCACCACTCTGGCGGGGCTGGCTCTGCTGGGCACGATAGGCGGCAGCCTTGCCAGTGCCATGGCCGACGCGAAGGCTCGCGAAGCTTCGTTGATCACGTTTCTGGCTGCTGCGGCCAACATCAACCTGCTGGGTATCGGCGGCGCCTTCTGGGGGCTGCTGATCGGCCTGGTGGCCTATGCGCTGCTCAATGGTCGATGGCCGCGGCGGGCTAAACCGCAACAGGTGATTCAGCCTGACTCCACGTCTGCAACCAGAGAAGGAGCGACCAACTGATGCAAGACATCTCCGTTACACAGACCCGGCATGAACAGCACGGCCGTTATCCCCAGGCCATGACGGTCGAGGATTTTCGACGCAATCTGGCTGCGGTGCAGGCCCGTATCGACGCGGCCTGTCGTCGTGCCGGGCGCGATCCGGCATGCGTGCGGCTGCTGCCGGTCAGCAAGACCAAGCCGGAGGCGAGCCTGCGCCTGGCCTACGCGGCGGGCTGTCGGTTACTGGGCGAGAACAAGGTGCAGGAGGCCTACCAGAAGTGGGAGGCGATGGCGGACCTCGGCGATCTGCAATGGTCCGTCATCGGCCACCTACAGACCAACAAGGTCAAGCTGGTGGCGCGATTTGCGAGCGAGTTCCAGGCGCTGGACAGCCTGCGCGTGGCCGAGGCACTGGATCGGCGCTTGCAGGTTGAAGGCCGGTCGCTGGATGTGTTCGTACAGGTCAATACCTCGGGCGAGGCCAGCAAGTACGGCTTGCCGCCGGAGGACGTCGCGGCCTTCGTCAAGGAGCTGCCGGCGTTTTCCGCGCTGCGGGTACGCGGGTTGATGACGCTGGCGCTGTTCTCCAGCGAGGCCGAGCGGGTGCGCCAGTGCTTCATCCTGCTGCGTGGGCTGCGCGATCGATTGCGCCAAGGCGCGCCGGCGGGCATCGGCCTGGATGAACTGTCCATGGGCATGTCCGGCGATTTCGAAATCGCCATCGAGGAGGGCGCCACGGTGGTTCGCGTCGGGCAGGCCATTTTCGGCGCACGCGCCTTGCCGGACAGCCACTACTGGCCTGCTGGCGAAAAACCGTAACCCAGACAATACCCTTATCTGCAGCAGACTCGAGGACCCAGCCATGCAACCCACCGTTAGCCACCTGATGCGGGCTTATGCCCGCCAGCCTGTTTCCTTCGTGCGTGGCAGCGGCGCTCGCCTGTGGGATGAACAGGGTGTGGAGTACCTGGACGCCATTGCCGGCGTCGCGGTAACCAGCCTTGGCCATGCCCATCCCGAGATCGCCGCCGTGATCGCCGAGCAGGCCGGGATGTTGCTGCATACCTCCAACGTCTTTCGCATCGACTGGCAGGAGCGTCTGGGCGAGCGCCTGTGCGCATTGACCGGCATGCGCACGGCCTTCTTCTGCAATTCCGGCGCCGAGGCCAATGAGGCCGCGCTCAAGCTGGCAAGGCTGCACGGCCAGCGCAGGCAGGTGGCGCAGCCGAAGATCCTGGTGATGGAGAACGGCTTCCATGGCCGCACCCTGGCAACCCTTTCGGCCTCGGGCAACCCCGCGAAACAACAGGGCTTCGAGCCGCTGATGCCAGGCTTCCTGCGGGTGCCCTACGACGATATCGACGCGGTGCGGCGCATGGCCGAGCAGGTTCCCGACATCGTTGCCATCCTGATCGAACCGGTACAGGGTGAGGGCGGCATCCGCGTCGCCAGCGCCGACTACCTGCGGGCGCTGCGAACCCTGTGCGATCAGCACGGCTGGCTGTTGATGCTCGACGAAATCCAGGCCGGCATGGGCCGCACGGGCACCTGGTTCGGTCATCAGCATGCGGGTATCACCCCCGATGTCATGACCCTGGCCAAGGCATTGGGCAACGGCCTTCCCATCGGCGCCTGTCTGGCGCGAGGGCCCGCCGCCGACCTGTTCTCGCCCGGCCAGCATGGCTCGACCTTCGGCGGCAACCCGCTGGCGTGCCGTGTGGCCTGTTCGGTCCTCGACATCATGGCCCGCGACAAGCTGCCGGAGCGTGCCGCCGTACTCGGTGCCCGTCTGCTTGCCGGGCTGCAGGAGGCGCTTGGCGAGCACCCGGATGTCGTTGCCATCCGTGGTCAGGGCCTGATGGTCGGCATCGAGCTGAACAGGCCCTGCAAGGAACTGGTCGGCCAGGCACTGGCAGAGCAGCGCCTGCTCATCACCGTGACCCGCGACACCACCATCCGCTTGCTGCCGCCCTTGATCTGCGATGACGCGCAGATCGACGACATCGTGGTGCGTGTCACGCGCTTGCTGGCGTCGAACGCTGACTGACGGAACCTTCCCCATCACCCCCTCAGAATCACGTATCACGGACCACAGGACGATACCTCCATGCAGTACATTCCCCTCTCCGAGTTCGACCCCGAACTGGCCGATGCCGTCCAGAGCGAGGAGCACCGTCAGGAAGATCACGTCGAGCTGATCGCTTCCGAGAACTACGCCAGCCCGCAGGTGATGGCCATACAAAGCTCGGTGTTCACCAACAAGTACGCCGAGGGTTATCCCGGCAGGCGCTACTACAGCGGCTGCAACAACGTGGACGTGGCCGAGCGTCTGGCGATCGAGCGGGCCAAGGCCCTGTTCGACTGTGACTACGCCAACGTCCAGCCCCACGCGGGCGCCCAGGCCAATGCCGCGGTGTTCCTGGCGCTGACCAGCCCCGGTGATACCGTGATGGGCATGCACCTTGCGCAGGGTGGGCACCTGACCCACGGCAACCCGGCGAACTTCTCCGGTCGGCACTACAGGATCGTGCCCTATGGACTCGATACGGAAACGGGCTTGCTCGACTACGACGAGATGGAGCGCATTGCCCTGGAGACTCGCCCGAGGATGCTCATCGGTGGTTTCTCCGCCTATTCCCGTTACAAGGACTGGGCACGGATGCGCGCCATTGCCGACAAGGTGGGCGCAATCTTCTGGGTCGACATGGCCCACGTGGCCGGCCTGGTGGCTGCGGGCGAATACCCGAATCCGCTGCCGCATGCCCATGTGGTCACCAGCACCACCCACAAGACGCTACGCGGGCCGCGTGGTGGCATCATCCTGGCCAAGGGGCAGGGCGAGGATTTCTACAAGAAACTCGATTCCGCCGTATTCCCCGGCATCCAGGGTGGCCCGCTGATGCACGTGGTCGCCGCCAAGGCCGTGGCTTTCAAGGAGGCGCTCACCCCCGAGTTCAAGACCTATCAGCGGCAAGTGGTGATCAACGCCCGTGCCATGGCGGGTGTGATTCAGCAGCGAGGCTACAACATTGTGTCGGGCGGTACGGACAATCACCTGATGCTGATCGACCTGTCGGACAAACCCTATACCGGCAAGGATGCCGATGCGGCCCTGAGCAGGGCATACATCACCACCAACAAGAACTCGGTACCCAATGATCCGCGCTCCCCCTTCGTCACCTCGGGGCTGCGCATCGGCACGCCGGCCGTGACCACGCGCGGCTTTGGCGTGGCCGAATGCGAAAAACTGGCCGGGTGGCTGTGCGACGTGCTGGATGCCATGACCACTGCTGCAAGCGACGAGGTGGCAAGCCGGGTGCGTGAGCAGGTGGTGACCTTGTGTCGCGCTTATCCCGTGTACGCGCGGCTACCTGCTTCGGCATCTGTCATGTAAGTGCCTGAATGGTTGCCTGCAGGATGGCGAAATTGAAAGCGCGTTTTGGGGTTCCTCAGCGTCCACTAACGGTTAGGCTACTCGCTGCCCATAGATGACAAAGTTGCCCCATGAATACAGGTGTCAGCGGGAGGGATTATCAGGTGGCCGTCAGCCACCTGGCCGCAGTGGATGCAGATATGGCCCGGCTGATCGAGCAGGTCGGCCCCTGTCTGCATGAGGCCAAGCCGGCGCGTGAGCCTTACGAGGCATTGATACGGGCCGTGGCCTATCAGCAACTGCATGTGCGAGCCGGCGATGCGATGCTCGCTCGCCTGCTGGCGCTGTTTCCGGGGCAGCCCTTTCCTGGTGCCGAGCAGGTGCTGCTGATTGCGCCCGACACCCTGCGCGCCTGCGGCTTTTCCGGGCGCAAGATCGAGACCCTGCATGCCATCGCCGCTGGGGTCATCAGCGGCCTGGTGCCTTCCCTGGACGAGGCGCAAACGCTGGATGACGAGGCGCTGGTGGCGCGCCTGACCAGCCTGAGGGGGATCGGTCGCTGGACCGTGGAGATGCTGCTGATCTACACCTTGCAGCGCCCGGATATTCTGCCCGTGGATGATTTCGGCGTGCGTGAAGGCTATCGCTTCATCAAGGCGCTCGAACGGGCGCCGACGCCTAAACAGTTGCAGGCGATGGCCGAGGCCTGGAGCCCGTTTCGTACGGTGGCGGCCTGGTACCTGTGGCGGGTGCCGGCATTGCCGCACTACCGTAAACCGGGGCGCTAGCCCGTATTGCGCAGGCGGGCCAGGTCACGCAGCGGTGGTGCGCCGAACAGGCGGCTGTATTCGCGGCTGAACTGCGAAGGGCTTTCGTAGCCGACGCGATAACCGGCCGCGGCGACCTCCAGGTTTTCGCAGAGCATCAGGCGGCGGGCTTCCTGCAGGCGCAGTTGTTTCTGGTATTGCAGCGGGCTCATGGCGGTGACGGCCTTGAACCGATGATGCAGGGCCGATGGGCTGAGGTTGGCGACTCGGGCGAGGTCTTCGATGCGCAGGGGTGCCTGGTAGTTCTGGTTGAGCCAGTCGATGGCGCGGGTGACCCGGTGGGTCAGGCTGTCGGTATTGGTGATGTCGCGCAGGATCTGCCCGCTGGGACTGCGCAGGAGGCGGTAGATGATTTCCCGGCGGATCAACGGCGCGAGCATGGCGATATCGCGTGGGGTATCGAGCAGCCTGATCAGGCGCAACACGGCGTCGAGCAGGGGCGCATCGAGACGGTCCACGTAGACCCCGCGGCTATTGCTGTTGGTGACGGCCATGGGGCCGGCTTCGGCGATCAGGCTGCTGATTTCGGCGGGGTCGATGTTCAGGCGCAGGCTGAGGTAGGGCTCGGTAGGCGAGGCCACGGTGACCTGGCTCGTCACCGGCAGGGCCACTGAGGCCACCAGATAATGCAGTGGGTCGTAGATGAAACGCACCTCATCCAGGTCCACGACTTTTTGTCCTTGCGCGATCAGGCATAGCGCTGGCTGACACAGGTCGTGATGCCCCATGGGAGAGGGCATGCTGGTGCGAAACAAGGCCAGTTGGCTGATTGCCGTCTGGTGCATGCCATCTTCCTGGGTGATGCGGCTGATCAGTTCGGCCAGGGTGCGGTGCTGGCTTTCGATATCGGCCGTGGTAGTCGACGGAGTGGGCATGCTGTGACCTCGCTGCAAACGTTGCCGAAGGATACGTCAGCCCCTTGTTGGCGTCTTCGCACTGGGCAGGATTGGGCAATCACGGTGCAGAATCGTGCTAGTTGTCGCGTACTCGGCATTGCGCTTAATAAGGAGCTGATGCACTGCCACAGTGCAAGCGGATGAAGGATGCGCGCGGAGTGAGCAAGGTATTTGACCAGTGCTGCTTTTTTGCAGGATCAGGCAAATCTCCTGCAGCAATCGACTAATACCTGGTCGCGCTTTTCTTTCATCCTGTCTCTCGTTGTTGAGGGGGTAAACCACGCGTTAGTGCTTACTGGCCGCAAGACCCGACCTCGTGGCGGATGCTAGCGGCTGTCACGTTTCGCTGTAACTCATTTCAAGCAGGCTTCTTTGAGGCAACGGCGGACAATCGACTTTTGCGTTTCATGAGCGCCGATTGGTGGGCTGAAGCCCACCCTACGCAGGGCCCGGCTTTTGTAGGGTGGGCTTTAGCCCACCAACTCTGATGCCCGAAATTGCCTCGATCCGGCCATCCATGTCGAAACATACACAGAGCCTGTTTGCTCGTATTCAAAGGAGGAACACGCATGACTCATGCAATCAGCCTTGCTCGAATCCAGGCCAACTTCGGGTGCAGCGAAGCCGTTGGGCCCTGTCTCGCCGAACTGGTTCGTTGCAGCCGCGCCGATGAGGGATGTCTCGGTTACGAGCTGCAATGTAATGACGGGCACGATACCTGGATGTTGCGAGGGGAGTGGGCCAGCGAACAGGCGCTGATGGCTCATCTGCAGCAACCGCATGTGCAAGTGCTCGGGCAGTTGCTGGCCGGGGGGCTGGTGCGTCACCTGGCACTGCACAGCGAAAACCCGGGTGCTCTGGAGTCCTATTCGTCCGGGGTCGCGCTGTAGCGATAGGTGCCACTGACAGCATCCACTTCCACGCGAAAGTGCAGGACCTGATCATCATGGCCGCTGACGGCGGTACCGCTCAGGTCAAGTGTCGCCTTGCCGTCACTGCTGCAGTGCAGGTCGCTCAACGACTGTTCGGCATGGTCATTGTTGAACTCGACGAAGCCGAAACCCTCGACAATCTGGAAGGCCGTGCCGCTGGCGTTGATCTCGATACGGTCGACGAACAGCAGGTTCTGGCCATACAGCGAGAAACGCAACAACCGGAACTCCCCGCTGCGCTCACCGATTTGCCAGTCCCCACAGCGTTGCAGTTCCTGCAGGCTGCCGAACTGGTCGCGGGCTTCGCCATAGCTGACTTCCCGGCCCAATGCGGCTGCGGGCTGGCTCAGGCTGGTGAGCAGCAGCACGCAGCCGAGGGCGCGCAGGCCATTAGCCACAGTTGATACGCAGAATTACACCCGCATCGCTGGTATCGATGTTCAGGCGTTGAGCGTTGTAGTCCATGGTCACGGCCTGGTTCGGTGTGGTGACGCGCAGGTAGCTGGCGCGGGCATCGTCACGGGCCTTCTGGGCGAGTTGCACGGTGACTGTTTTGCCAACCAGGTTTTGCACGCCATCGGCGTCGCAGCGGTCATCGAATTTGGCTGTCGGCCGGCTCAGCAGGGTGTCGTCAACCTCGGCAGCGGCTTGGTCTGCCGGGGCGGTTGCAGTGGCGGGGGCTTTTTCGGGGGTGCTGCTGCAACCCGTGAGCAGGGCCAGGGCGAACAGGGCAGGGAAGATGTAAGCATTGCCGGTCATGGCGATTCCTTATTCGATGAAGAACGGCGTGGTGATTCAGCCGTTGCTGCCATTGAACACTGAAAGCCGCCTGATGGGCAGTCGTACGGGCGCTCTTGCGCCGTCGTCGATCGGGATTTTTTGGTTTCGTCTGGTTTCAGCGTTCAGGTAGTCCGGCCTCAGGGGAGCAGGGTTCGCCCAGAGGCCGATCAGGGGCACGCGTTTACAGAACCTTATAGACCTGACCGGTCTGGTGACCTTCCGCGCTCTTGGCATAGGCGAGCGCCACGGTGGCGGCCGGTACGGCTTTGAAACCGCGGAAGTAGGGCGCGTAGCCTGGCAGCGACTCCTGGAGCACGGTCGGGCTCACGCTGTTGATGCGCAGGCCGCGAGGCAGTTCGATGGCCGCGCCGCGCACGAAACCATCGAGCGCGGCATTGACCATGCTGGCCGAGCTGCCGTGGCGAATCGGGTCTTCGCTGAGTACCCCGGAGGTCAGGGTGAAGGAGGCACCATTGTTGGCGAACTCGCGGCCGATCAGCACCAGGTTCACCTGGCCCATCAGTTTGTCCTTGAGGCCAATGGCGTAGTGGCTGTCGTCCAGCTCTTCCAGCGCACCGAAGTGCACGTTGCCGGCAGTGCTGATGAGTGCGTCAAACGGGCCGGTCTGTTCGAACAGGCGGCGGATCGAGGCGGTATCGGTAATGTCCACTTGCAGGTCGCCACTGTTGCGGCCGGCGCGGATGATCTCGTGGCGCTCGCGCAGTTCGTGTTCGACGGCTTTACCGATGGTGCCGCTGGCGCCGATCAGGATGATCTTCATGGCTATGTCCTCGGGGTGATTGAAGTGACGACCTCAGTCTAGGCGGACGGTTGTTGCCAATAATCCAGGCAATGTGAAACCTTTGGTTCTCATTGGGAAACAATTGGGTGCCGACATGAGCGACCTGGAAGACCTGGTGGCATTCGCCGTGCTGCTCGATGCCGGCAGCTTTACCGCAGCCGCCGAGCGGCTGGGTTGCAGCAAGGGGCAGTTGTCCAAGCGCATCAGCCAGTTGGAGCGCTGCCTGGGCAGTGTGTTGCTGCACCGCACCACACGCCGCCTTCACCTGACTGCCGCAGGCGCCGCCTTGTTGCCCGAGGCGCAGGCGTTGCAGGTTCAGGGGTTGCGCGCGCGACAGGCGGTACAGAGCCTGCAGGAGGAGGTCACGGGCAGCGTGCGGCTGACCGTTCCCGTGTCGTTGGGGGAAACCTTCTTCGATGCGCTGCTGGTGGATTTCGTCCGTCAGCACCCGCAGGTGCGGGTCGAGCTGGATCTGTCCAACAACTACCGGGATCTGGTCGCCGAGGGATTCGACCTGGGCATCCGCTCCGGCCAGCAACTCGACGAACGCCTGGTGGCCAAGCCGCTGTTCGCCTTGCAGGAAGTGACCTGCGCGGCACCGGCCTACCTGAACGAGCGAGGCACGCCGCTGACTCCTGCGGAACTGGCCACACACCAGTGCCTGCTCAATACCCACTACAGTGGCTTCGAGGAGTGGTTGTACCACCGCCAGCACCAGTTGGAGCGGGTGCAGGTGCGTGGCGGGTTGGCGAGCAACCACTACAGCCTGTTGAAGAAGGCGGCGCTGAGTGGTGCCGGCATCGCCCGCCTGCCGTCCTACATGGTGCAGAACGAGCTGGCCGATGGTCGGCTGCTCTGGCTGCTGCGCGACTACCAGACGCGCAGCACGCCGGTGTTTCTCGTTCATCCCTGGCAGGGCACGTTGCCGCGCCGCACCCAGGCCCTGGCCGATTACCTGCTGGGTTGGTTCGAGCGCAGCCGGCAGGTGCTCGATGGACTCGATAGTAGTCCGATACGGACCTAGGGTATGTTCCCGTTTCGCTTCAACTCATTGAATTGGATGGAAATATACGTCCAGTCCAGCCCTTCGAATGGACTTCTTTGAGGCAGTTGTGGACGTTCGAGCTTTGCGTTTCATGACGCGCCGGTTGGTGGGCTAAAGCCCACCCTACAGAGTTGCGCCCCCGCGTAGGGTGGGCTTCAGCCCACCAGCTGCGGTGTCCGCAATTGCCTCGATCCGGTCATCCTTGCTGAAACGGCACCAGACCCTCGGCTCTGTACGGAAAGTGCCTGCGCTCGGTAATGCTGCGTTTAAAACGGGTTCGGCAAGCCGCGTGCGGCTAACGCACTTCAGTGCGGCACTCGCCTGACCTGCGCTCGCCGACTGTTCGTACAGAACCTAGGCCTGCTGCCCCATCCAGCGTTTGTACTGGCGCGTGCGGCGCAGGGTTTTCCACTGCTCGCAGAGCAACGCGCGCAAGGGGGAGACCTGTGGGTCAGGCGTGGCGCCTCGGGCCATGCGGCGCATCTGGTACTTGACCCGCGCCATGTTGGCCAGCGAGGCCAGTGGCTTGTGCTTCCAGGTGATTGGCGCCAGTTCGGGGTTGCTGTCCTGACCGTGTCGCCACTGGTTTGGCAGGGCCGGCTCGATGGCCAGGGCCGTGGCGATACCAGCCATGGCCACGCCACTGGCGAGCACCTGTTCGACGACCGCCCGACGACGGATACCGCCAGTGACCATCACCGGCATCCGGGCGATGGCCGCGACCTGGCTGGCGAAGTCGAGGAAATAGGCTTCGCGTGCCAGGGTACGACCGTCGCGGGCTTCACCCTGCATCGCCGGGGCTTCGTAGCTGCCGCCGGACAGCTCGACCAAGTCCACGGCCTGTTCATTGAGCATCTGCACCACGCGCTGTGCGTCGGCGGCTTCGAAGCCACCGCGCTGGAAATCGGCCGAGTTGAGTTTGACCGCCACGCAGAAGTCCGTGGCAACTGCCGCGCGTACCGCCTTGACCACATCCAGCAGCAGGCGAGCCCGGTTCTCCAGGCTGCCGCCCCAGCGATCCGTGCGGGTATTGCTCAGGGGCGAAAGAAACTGGCTGAGCAGGTAACCGTGGGCGGCGTGGATCTGCACACCACTGAAACCGGCCTGCTCGGCCAGTTGCGCGGTGCGTACGAAACGCTGGATCAGCTCGCTGATTTCCGTTTCGTCGAGTGCCTTGGGCAGCGGGAACATCTTCGACAGCCCGCCCAGTTCCAGGGCGATGGCCGAAGGCGCCACGGTCTGCTGGCCCAGGTTGGCCTGCATCTGCCGGCCAGGGTGGTTGATCTGCATCCAGAATTGCGCGCCCTGAGCCCGGCCGATACGCGCCCACTGGCGGAATTTCTCCAGTTGCCGATCATCTTCCAGCACCACACCGCCAGGCCCGGTCATGGCGCGCCGGTCGATCATCACGTTACCGGTCAGCAACAGGCCGGCGCCGCCTTCGGCCCAGGCCTGGTACAGGCGCATCAGTTCTATCGATGGCCCCTGCGTGGCGTCCGCGAGGTTTTCCTCCATGGCGGCCTTGGCAATGCGATTGGGGATAACGCTGCCGTTGGGCAGTTGCAGCGGTTGGAACAGGGGCATGATGGCGATCCGGTGGTGGCTGACAGCATGAGCCTAAGGTTAAAGTTAACTTTAATGTCAATACACCCTGGGAGGCTTTCATGAAAATCGGTGAGCTGGCCAAACGCAGTGGCCTGGCGCCTTCGCGTATTCGTTTCTACGAGAGCAGCGGGCTGATTACCGCGCAACGGCAGGCCAACGGCTACCGCGATTACCCGGAGCAGGTGGTGCAGACGCTGGATATCGTCGCCTCTGCGCAGCAGGCCGGGTTCAGCCTCGAGGAAATCCGCAGCATGCTGCCGGATGCCGGTCAGCGGGGCTGGTCGCATGAGTCCTTGCTCGCCAGCCTGCAGCGCAAGGTGGGGGAGATCGAGGCCATGCAGGCGCGCCTGGCGCAGAACAGGATGAAGCTGCTGGCCGTCATCGACAGCCTGAATAATCGACCGGAAGGTGTTGCCTGTACGGAAAACGCCGAGCAGGTGCTGGCACAGATTCGCGGGCGAAATGTTTAGCCGTTCATTATCTGAACGTATAAAAAATCGAATTTAACCCTTCCTGAATGCCGTGCGAGTCTTCAAAACCATGAGCTCACCAATGCCCTCCCCCCGAGAGTCCGCTGACACCTTCCCCCCAAGGATGCGGCTCTGCGTTGGCGACTCATCCTCCTCGCGCAACGTGCTCCTGGCCTTTTGGGCCCTGTGGCACTGCCGCCATGCTCGCCCGCCGGATACCACGCTCGCCCACTGAATGAGCCAGGCGGCTGCATCCTGTTTGCGGCCTGCCTTTCGAAACAGTTGTCTGCCTTGCCTTGCCCGTCTGGAGTGACGATGGAGGGCCGTGCAGCAGACAATGCGGCCTGTGTGGGCCGCCAAGCGAGAACACCATGAATTTCGCCCCTGTAGAGGACGCCAGGTCTTTCCTGGACCTGAATCCCGATATCGAGATGGTCGAGTTGTTCATCCTCGACGCCAACGGTGTGCCACGCGGCAAGCTGCTGCACCGCGAAGAGTTGCTGGCTGTTTATGCAAGCGGTCGACCGCTGCCGAGCACGATTCTTGGGCTGAACATGCACGGCGAGGATGTGGAAAATTCCGGACTGGTTTGGGATGTTGGTGATATCGATTGCCGCGCCTATCCACTGGCCGGCAGCCTGGTGCGCCTGCCCTGGCGCAAGATTCCCACCGCTGCGTTGCAGGTCAGCATGCACCCCACCGAGGGCATGCCGGCCAGCGTGGCGGACCCACGCCACCTGCTGGTCAAGGTGATCGACCAGCTCAAGGCTGACGGCTACCACCCGGTGATGGCCTGTGAGCTGGAGTTCTACTTGCTCGACCAGCAACGCGATGCCAATGGCCGGCCGCAGCCGGCGCGTGATGCCGATGGCCAGCGCCCGCGTAGTACCCAGGTCTATGGCCTGCGCGAACTGGAGCAGATCGAACCGTTCCTGGCAGACCTGTACGCCGCCTGCAAGCTGCAGGGCATTCCAGCGCGTACGGCGATCTCCGAATACGCGCCAGGCCAGGTGGAAATCACCCTGGAGCATGGCGATGCCCTGATGGCGATGGATCAGGCCGTGCGCTACAAGCGACTGGTCAAGGCCGTCGCCAATAAGCACGGCATGCAGGCCTGCTTCATGGCCAAGCCGTTCGACGATATCGCCGGCACCGGCATGCACATGCACGTCAGCCTGGCCGATGGCGAGGGCCGCAACCTGTTCGCCAGCGAGCTGGACGAGCTGCGCCAGGGCATAGGCGCCGGCACGTCACTGCTGCGCCAGGCGGTGGGCGGCATGCTCGAATCGCTGCTCGATTCGTTGTTGCTGTTCTGCCCCAATGCCAACTCCTACCGGCGCTTCCAGGCCAACAGCTATGCGCCGCTGGCACCGACCTGGGGCGTGGACAACCGCACCGTCAGCCTGCGTGTACCTGGCGGGCCGGCCAACACCCGGCATATCGAGCACCGCATCTGCGGCGCCGATGCCAACCCTTATCTGGCGGCGGCGGCGATTCTTGCCGGTATCCACCGTGGCATTCGCGAGCGGATCGATCCAGGCGAGCCCACTGCCGGCAACGGCTATGCCCAGGCCAAAACCCTGCTGCCCACGGATTGGCTGACGTCGCTGCAGGCCCTGGAAAAGTCCAGTTGGGCCCGCGATGCATTGGGCCAGGAATTCCTTCAGGTGTACCTGGCGATCAAACGCGCCGAGTATCGTCAATTCATGGGCGAGGTGGGTGAGCAGGACTGGCGCTGGTACCTGACCCACGCCTGAGCACGATTCGTCGGGTGCATGTGGCCGTACAGGCGGTGTGCCCCTCCTAGCATTTACGGCAGCCAGGCTGCCCAACGACAAGAGATACGCACGATGAATGCAGCAAATCAGACCGTGGTTCCCGCCGCTGAACGTACCGCGTCCTACTACACGGCGACCCTCAACCAGGAAACCGACTACCCGACCCTGCAGGGCCAGGTCAGTGTCGACGTGGTGATCATCGGTGGCGGCTTCACTGGCGTAGCCACGGCGGTTGAACTGGCCGAACGTGGCCTCAAGGTGGCCATCGTCGAGACCCACAAGATCGGCTGGGGCGCCACCGGGCGTAACGGTGGTCAGGTCACCGGCAGCCTGTCCGGAGACGAAGCCATGCGCACGCAGATGCGCAAGAAGATCGGTGCCGAGGTGGATGATTTCATCTGGCACCTGCGCTGGCGCGGTCACGAGATCATCAAGGGCCGTGTCGAGAAATACGGCATCGACTGCGACCTCAAGCATGGCCACCTGCACGCGGCGATGAAGCCCAGCCATCTGGACGAACTGCGCAGTGCCTACGAGGAAGCCCAGCGTCGTGGCATGGGCGATGAGGTCAGCCTGCTGGATGCCGCCGCCATGCGCGAGCACCTGGGCAGCGACCTGTACCTGGGCGCGGTGAAGAACACCCGCAACATGCACCTGCATCCGCTCAACCTGTGCATTGGCGAGGCGCGTGCGGCCGAGAGCCTGGGTGCGCTGATCTTCGAGCACTCCGAAGTGCTGGATATCATCCATGGCGCCAACCCGGCGGTGATCACTGCCCAGGGCCGTATCGACGCCAAGCAGGTGCTGCTGGCCGGCGACGTCTACCACAAGCTCGAACGCAAGCAGCTCAAGGGCATGATCTTCCCAGCCATGGGCGGCATCGTCACCACCGAGCCGCTGGGCGATCTGGCCAAGGCAATCAACCCGCAGGACCTGGCGGTGTACGACTGCCGCTTCGTCCTCGATTACTACCGCCTCACCGCTGACGGCCGCCTGTTGTTCGGCGGTGGCGCCAACTACTCGGGACGCGACTCGCGTGACATCGCCGGCGAGTTGCGCCCGTGCATCGAGCGCACCTTCCCGCAGCTCAAGGGCGTGAAGATCGACTTCCAGTGGAGCTGCGCCATGGGCATCGTGATGAACCGCATTCCGCAGCTGGGCAAGCTGTCGGACAACGTCTGGTACTGCCAGGGCTATTCCGGCCACGGCATCGCCACCACCCACATCATGGGCGAGATCATGGCCAACGCCCTGACCGGCACCCTCGGCCAGTTCGACACCTTTGCCAGTTGCAAGCACATCAAGGTGCCGCTGGGTGACATCTTCGGCAACCCGATGCTGTCGGTCGGCATGTGGTACTACCAGATGCTCGAGCGCCTGCGCTGATTGCTTTGCTCGGTGTGACGCGCCGTTTGGTGGGCTAAAGCCGGCCCACCCTACGCGGGAGTACGACGCTGTAGGGTGGGCTTCAGCCCACCCATCACTGCGTCATGAAACGCCAAGGTCGAAGGTGCGCAGTTGCCTCAATCCGGCCATCCCTGTCGAACCGTCACCTTGCCTTACTTGAGCTAGGCGACTTTTCGTACAGAACCTGGCGCCTCTGCTCGAGCCGCAGCGCCAGGTAGTTGGAGGCGAAGATGATCAGTGCGCCAACGAAGACCCAGGCCTCCAGGCGCTCGCTGTAGAGCAGGTAGCCGACCAGCGCAATCAGCGGCACCCGGAAGAAGTCGATGGGGATGGCCACCGAGGCGTCCATGACGGTGAGTGCCTTGGCCATCGCAAAGTGCGCACTCAAGCCGGTGAATCCCAGCAGCACGATCCAGGGCAGGCACTCCAGGGGCGGCGTGCGCCACTGCGGCAGTGACAGGGCGAAGCCCAGCGGCAGTTGCAGCACCACCATCCAGATCACGATGAGTATCGGCGTGCTGGTCAGGGTCAGCTGCTTGACCTGGATGATCGACGCGGCGTAGCACACGGCTGCCAGCAGCACGACAAGCGCGGCCGGCTCGAGCCCATCCAGCCCCGGCCTGAGCACCACCAGCACCCCGACGAAACCGCCCACGGCAGCGAGGCTGCGAGCCAGGGACAGACGCTCCTTGAGGAACAGGAACGCCAGCAGGGAAACCCAGATCGGCGTGGTGAACTCCAGGGCGAACACCTTCACCAATGGCAGTGAGG
Source organism: Pseudomonas sp. Marseille-Q8238 (assembly GCF_965111915.1). Taxonomy (NCBI): domain Bacteria; kingdom Pseudomonadati; phylum Pseudomonadota; class Gammaproteobacteria; order Pseudomonadales; family Pseudomonadaceae; genus Pseudomonas; species Pseudomonas sp. Marseille-Q8238. The sequence goes on from NZ_CBCOPI010000001.1 coordinate 1,309,760, forward strand.
CGACGCCCAGCGTCCAGGCGTACTGTCCGCAAAAGTGCACCGCGTTTCGCGCGAGCTGCAGGGGCAGGTCCAGCGCTTGGCGCAGCCGGGCGCGCTGCTGGTAGATCACGGGCAACAGGATGATCAGCCCGACCAGGGAGCGGAAGAACAGGGTCTGGAAGGTCGACAGGAATGCCGCCAGCTCGCGGGAGGCGACCGCCATGCCAACGAACGAGAGCAGGCTGGCTACCATCCATAGCGCGCCCTTCACGGGGAATCTGGCCGACTGCATCTGGGTTCCTTCTGATTCGACGGGCTGTGTGGGTCTGGCCAGGCATGCGGCCGTGCGCCGTGACTGTAGCGGTAGTTGGGCGGTTCTGGTCAAGAACTCATGCCACCCAGACCGATGCCGCGTGCAGGCGTCGGGCCAGGACGTGGCAGCTGCGCTATCCTAGGCGCCCCGTAACGCCTCTCAGGACCACCCCGATGAAAGCCCAGCTCCTCGAACTCATTACCCTGATCAGCTCCGGCTGCATGACCGAGGAGGAGATTGCCCGCGTCGCCGACGAAGCTGCGCAGGCCTATGCCGACCCGCAGGCGTTCCTCGCCGCCAACCCGGACATCAATTACGACGACACCTTCCCCATTCCCCTGGGCGAATGGGTGGTGATCGGCAGCCTGCCGGAAACCGTGCTGTTCCAGGCCGATACCTACGATGCGCTGTTCCAGCAGGTCGTCGATTCGTTCGGGCCGGAGGTGGCCTTCACCCTCAAGGCCAAGCAACTGGCCAAGGTCGAGCCGCTGAAGGCGCTCAACCGTATTCAGGTTCAGCTGTCGGCCTTGTACAAGGAGAAGGGCGGTTATGTCCTGCTGGATATCAGCGAACCACTGGACGATGAGTTGCAGTCGGTGCTGGTCTACACCAGCGACCTGGCGCGGGTGATGGAGCTGGCGGTGGCTGTCGGGATCTACGCCGCACCGGCCTATGAGGCACTGAAGGCGCAGGCGGAAGACTGAGCGCTGGTGACCCACCGTGCAACCCCACGATATCCCAGGTGCGCACGGCGTACTCCACGCGCGTGCCTTCATGCACCGAAAGGGCTGGCCAGGGCCTCGGCGTAGGCCTGCTGGAAGTACTGCCAGTCCCCATCGGGTTGCGGCCCGCGATGCCGGTAGAGCTGGCGCAGGTCGTGCCGGGAGGCCCGGAGCGTCAGCCAGCGACGGCGGCTTTTCTCCAGATCAAGCAGGGCGATCTCGATACGCGGTTCGGGGTCGCCGCCGGTCACGATGTTGACGAAGACATGCTTGGGATAACAGCAGCCGTGCTGCCAGCCGCTTAGGTGCAGGCGGGCCAGGGTGGTGGCCAGTTCCTGCATGATCATTCGGTTCAGCTCCGGTTTTTGCGGCCCGGTGGCATACCACTGCTCCAGACTGACGAAACCCTGCAAGGCTTCGGTAACGAGCAATGCTTGCCACTGCTCGCCCTGGCGCCGGGCAGCGCCATAGACCAGGCGGGGTACCCGGATACCGAGCCGGGCAAAGGCACGGTAGGCCTGGAGTTCGCGCAGGATGGTCGGCCGTCCGAACGGATGCAGCAGGCTGCGGTAGAGGTGCCCGGTCTGGCGTTTGCAGTACAGCGGCGGGCGCCCGGCGTTGTGCTGGTGCAACAGTTGCACACCGCTCTCACCACCTCGGCGCTGGTTGGCCGGTTCGACCCAGTAGCCCGCGCTTTGCCACCAGCGATCGAACTGGCTCGGGCCGGTCTGGGCGGGAATGGCGCTGGTCAGGATACCCATGCTCAGGCCTCCTGCTTGCGCAGGACATAGGTCCGCCACATGGCGTAGCCGGGCAGGAAGTCCTGATGGCTGACGATGCGGAACCCCGCCTGTTCGAATTCAGCTTCGATGACCGTGCGTGGCACCACGAAGCGGTTCTGGTTCTGTCCCGGATGGCCATGTTCGGCACGGTATTGCTCCAGGCGCCGGCGTTTCCAGGCCTTGTAGTTGCCGTCGACCCACAACGACAGGATCACACTGTCGCGGGTCACCCGGTGGAATTCGCGCAGGATTACCTGGCGGTGTTCGGCGGACTCGATGTGGTGCAGCAGGCGAATGCAGAAGATGCAGTCCACCGCATTGGCACCGAGGTCGATGTCGAAGGCCGAGGTCTGGAAGGTGCGCACGCGTGCCACCACGTCGGCGGGCTGGCCGGCGCGTGCGGTGGCCAGCATGTCGGCGGAGTTGTCGGCGGCGATGATCACCCGGTTGGGATGCTCGGTGAGCATCGGCCAGAACCGCCCTGCGCCACAGGGCAGGTCCAGCACCAGGTTCGGGTCGTCGACCAGTTTCAGGGCCGAGCGTGCCACCTGTATGTCACGCCAGTGGGACAGGCGCCGGGCCAGGCCGTCCTGGTGCTTGTGCAGGTAGTCGACGGCGTGCTCGTGGTCGTACTTGTGTGAGAACTCGAGATCGATAACGGGGGACTTGGACATGGCGAGCTTCCTCGAATGGAGTTGCTCGCCACGTTAGGGTGGGGCGGATCATCAGCGCGTCAAAGGAACGTGAAGAAAACGTCAAGCGACTCCTTTCAATGACACGCTGAAGCAACTGCCTGTGTCGGGCAGGTTGTGCAGGCTGATCTGCCAGCCCTGATGGACGCAGATGCGCTTGACGATGGACAGGCCCAGCCCGAGGCCTTCGCCCCGCGCCTGTTCGCCCCGCACGAAAGGCTGAAAGATCTGCTCGTGCTGCTGCTCGGGTATCTCCGTACCGCTGTTTTCCACGCTGAAGCCTGCCGGTTTCAGGGTCAGCCGGACGAAGCCCTGTTCCGTGTAATGCAGGGCATTGCGCAGCAGATTGGCCATCACCGTGCGCAGCAGCGTGGGGTTGTACAGACCGTCATCATCACCCTCGTTAACCACCTGGAAGTCGAGACCCTTCTCGCGCAGCAAGGGCCCCCAGGTTTCAATCTGTTCCTCGGCCACCTGGCGCAGGCTGCTGCTGGCGGAAAAGGTCTGGTAATCCTTGTTGCGCGCCAGTTGCAGGAAGGTGTGCACCAGGTCGTGCATGTCCTTGCTGGCGCGTTCGATACGGCCCAGTTGGTCCTTCTGCAGGGCCGGCAATTCGGCCTCGTCGAGCAGCTCGCAGGAGTTGGCGATGATCATCAGGGGCGTACGCAGTTCATGGCTGACATCACTGGTGAACAATCGCTCGCGTTCCAGCGACTGGCGCAGGCGGCCCAGCGTGCCGTCGAAGGCGGCGGCCAGTTGGCCGACTTCGTCATCCGGGTATTCCGGGGCCAGGGGCGGCGCCAGGTCCAGCAACTGGTCGCGATGGCGCACCTGCTGGGCCAGCTTGCTGACGGGAGTCATGACCTTTTTCGCCATGACCCAGCCAAGCCCGAGTGAGCCGATTACCGAGAGCAGGAAGCACGCCAGCACCACGTTGAACAGTGCCTGTTCGCGCTTCTCGAACTCGTGTTGTTCCTGTACCAGCAGGTAGCGCTGGTCATTGATGATCTGGGTGTAGACGTAGTACGCCTCGTCCCCTTCGACCACTTCGGTGAAGCCTTCGTCGAGGTTGGCGTACTGCGGCGGGATGGCATAGGCATCAATATTCGAGGCATAGAACCGCGTGCTGGAATCGAGGCGTGGCGCCTGGTTGTTCTTCAGGTCCTGATGCAGCACCACATCCAGTTCGCGCTCCATTTCCTCGGACACCAGGTGCTCTTCGATCAGGTGCACGATGGCCACGATGCTCAGCGAGAAGGCGCCACTGACCAGGGTCGTCATCAACACGAAGGCGATGACGATCCGGCGCATGAAGGGCTGCTTAGACAGCATCGTGCTCCTCCGCCAGGCGATAGCCGAGGCCATGCTGGGTATGCAGCAAGGGGGTGGCGAAGGGCTTGTCGATGACCTGGCGCAACTGGTGCACATGGCTGCGCAGGCTGTCGCTGTCGGGGCAGTCATCGCCCCACAGGGCTTCTTCCAGCACTTCGCGACGCACCACCGCCGGGCTCTTCTGCATCAGCACGGCCAGCAGTTTCATTGCCAGTGGGTTGAGCCGTAGTGGCTGGCCGGCGCGGGTGATGAGCAGGGTGTCGAGGTCGTAGGTGAGGTCGGCGACCTGCAGCAGGCGTTTACGGTTGCCCTGGGTGCGCCGCAGGATCGCCTCGATCCGCGCAACCAGCTCGGACAGGGCGAAGGGCTTGATCAGGTAGTCATCGGCGCCGGCGTTCAGCCCCTGCAGGCGATCATCCAGGGCATCGCGCGCGGTGAGCATGAGGATCGGCACGCTGTTGCGACCCTCTTCGCGCAGGCGCCGGCAGACCTGATAACCGTCGAGACCGGGCAGCATGATGTCGAGCACGATCAGGTCATAGTGCTCTGTACTCGCCAGGTGCAGGCCGCTCAGGCCGTCCTGGGCGCAATCGGCGGTGTAGCCCTTGAGCTTCAGGTAATCCATCACGTTGGCGAGCAGGTCACGGTTGTCTTCGATGATCAGGATGCGCATGTAACGGTCTCTTCACGGCAATTGACGATTTCTTCACACACTGTTGACGAGCGCCTCACGCGGGCGTCGACACACTGCGGCTCGTTCGTCCAACAAGGATCATACGATGCCACATTTTCGTTATGCCCAACTGCGCTACCTGTCGATCGTGGTACTCAGTTGGCTGGCTGTTTTTGCCCTCACGCGCAGCCTGTTGCTGGCGACCCACTGGGCGGATGCCGACGTCGGCCTGCTGGGTGTATTGCAGGTGTATGGCGTGGGGTTGATCTACGACCTGAGCTTCCTGCTCTACGCCGCCATCCCGCTGACCCTCTACCTGCTGCTGTGTCCCGCACGGGTGTGGCGTAGCCGGGGACATGGCCTGTTCCTCAATGCGCTGCTCAGCGTCAGCCTGTTCGTCATGCTGTTCGTCGCCGTCGCCGAATGGCTGTTCTGGGACGAGTTCGGCGTGCGTTTCAACTTCATCGCGGTGGATTACCTGGTGTACTCCGAGGAGGTGATCAACAACATCCTCGAGTCCTACCCGATCTACCCGTTGCTGGCGGTGCTGGCGCTGGTGGCCATCGGCATCAGCTTCGCGCTGCGTCGGGTGGTCGCCTCTGCCCTGGCCGCTCCGCTGCTGCCCAAGGCCAAGGCGGGTCTGGCTCTGGCCGGTATGGCGGCAATGGCTGTGCTGTCGAGCGTGGTGATTGGTCAGGGCTTTCCGCGTGAGGCGGGTGGCAATGCGTACGAGAATGAGCTGGCCAGCAATGGGCCGTTCCAGTTTTTCGCTGCGTTCCGCAACAACGAGCTGGACTACCGGCAGTTCTATCAGACCCTGTCCAACGAGCAGGTGGGCGTGTTGCTGCGCGAGGAACTGGCCGAGCCCAATGCGCGCTTCATCGGCAGCGACCCGCTGGATGTGCGTCGCGTCATCGACAATCCTGGCCAGCCGCAGCGGCGCAACGTCGTGCTGGTGACCATCGAGAGCCTGAGCGCCAAATACCTCGGCAGCTTTGGCGATCCCCGCGGCCTCACGCCGAACCTGGACGACCTGCGCAGCAAGAGCCTGTTCTTCAACAACTTCTACGCCACCGGCACGCGTACCGACCGTGGCCTGGAGGCCATCACCCTGTCGATGCCGCCGACCCCGGGGCGCTCCATCGTCAAGCGCATCGGCCGTGAGTCAGGCTATGGCAGCCTCGGTCAGCAGTTCGATGCCCAGGGCTATGACAGCGTGTTCATCTACGGTGGGCGCGGCTACTTCGACAACATGAATGCCTTCTTCGGCGGCAACGGTTATCGCATCGTCGACCAGAGCAGCGTGGCCGAGGCAGACATGGCATTCCAGAACGCCTGGGGCATGTCCGATGAGGACCTGTACGCCCAGACCCTGAAAGTGGCCGATGCCGATCACGCCGCCGGCAAGCCGTTCTTCCTGCAGTTGATGACCACCTCCAACCACCGGCCCTATACCTACCCGGATGGGCGTATTGACATCCCCTCGGGGCAGGGTCGCGAAGGTGCGGTGAAATACACCGATTATGCGATTGGCCAGTTCCTCGCCCAGGCGCGCAAGAAACCCTGGTTCAACAACACGGTGTTCATTTTCGTCGCCGACCACACGGCGGGCAGTGCCGGCAAGGAAGACCTGCCGGTGGCGAACTACCGCATTCCGCTGTTCGTCTACGCGCCGGGCTTCATTGTGCCGCGCGAGGTTTCCAGCCTGACCAGCCAGATCGACGTGGCGCCGACGCTGCTCGGGTTGCTCAACTTCAGCTACACCTCGACCTTCTTCGGCCGCAATGTGCTGCGTGAGGACGCGGCGCCAGGGCGTGCGCTGATCGGCAACTACCAGCACCTGGGCCTGTTCGATGGGCAGGACCTGGCGATCCTCAGCCCACGGCGATTGATGCGCCTGCACGAGGATGCCCTGGGGCTCAGCCACGAGTCGCAGAGCAGCGATGTGCAGGACCTGATTCGCCGCGATATCGCCTACTACCAGGGCGCCAGCCATGCCTTCAAGCACGGGCTGCTGGCCTGGCAGGCGCCCACGGCGGTCGGCGAACACGTAGCCACTCACCAACCTTGAATCGTTTTCGGGGTGCTGCGTGGTGCGGCGCCCCTGCTGGAGTTCGTCATGGCTGTCACTGCTGAACGTCGCGTTTCGCGGTTCATGGATTTTCGCCTGGTCCTGGGCATTCCCCTGGCGCTGATGGCGCTGTTGCTGCTGGTCGATCCCGCGCCGCTGGATTTCGCCCTGGCCGGCCTGGCCTATGAGCCTGGGCAGGGCTTCATTGGCAAGAGCAGCTTCTGGTTGGAGGACATCCTGCATGACCGCGCCAAGCAGGCGTTGATCGGTCTGGGTGTGCTGTTCATCGTCGGCTTTCTGCTCAGCCTGCTCTCGCCCTGGTTGCGCCGTTGGCGTCGCGAGCTGGGCTACGTGGTACTGGCACTGGGGTTGTCCACCAGTATGGTCACTCCGCTCAAGGCCCTGACCGCCGTGCAGTGCCCGTGGAGCCTGACCCAGTTTGGCGGCGAGGAAACCTTCAGTTCGCTGCTCAGTGAACGGGCGCCGACCGACAAACCGGGTCGTTGCTGGCCGGGCGGTCATGCCTCGGCGGGGTTCTCGTTGCTGGCGTTCTTCTTCGTCTTGCGTGACCGGCGTCCGCGTCTGGCGCGCGTTGCCCTGGTCGTGGCGCTGGGGTTGGGCACGGTGTTTTCCGTTGGACGCATGCTGCAGGGCGCGCACTTTCTTTCGCACAACGTCTGGACGCTGCTGATCGACTGGATGATCTGCGCGCTCAGCTACCGCTGGTTGCTCTACCGCAGTCCGCAAGCGGAAGCCGTGGCTCAGCCACTGGCGGTTCTGGCAGGAGGGCGCGAGTGATGCAGCGCCTGTTGAGCTACTGCAAGCTGGCGCTGGCCTGCCTCGGGCTGCTGGCCACGTTGCTGGTGTTTCCCGGCACCTTCAGTTGGGGCGCCATCTCCGCCCCGGAGCCCCTGGCCGCCGGGCAGCCGCATCCGCTCTGGGCGCAAGCCGTCGACACCCGCTTCAACCTCTACCGCATGCAGCCGGGGCTGTATCGCAGTGCCTTGCCGGGCGAGGCGGATCAGCCCCGGCTCGCGCAACTGGGTATCACCACGGTGATCAATTTCTACCAGCGCACTGATGCACAGTGGTTGAACGATCCACAGGTCCATCAGGTACACCTGCCGTTGCGCACGGACCGCATCGACGATGCCGATGTGCTGCAGGTGCTGCGCAGCATCCGTCAGGCGCAAGCCCAGGGGCCGGTGCTGATCCACTGCAAGCATGGGCAGAACCGCACCGGCCTGATCGCGGCGATGTACCGCATCGTCTACCAGGGCTGGAGCAAGGCGCAGGCCTTGGACGAGATGCGCAATGGCGGTTTTGGCGGAGTCGAACGCATGGATGATGCCGAGCGCTATGTGCAGGAGGTCGACCTGAAGCGTTTGCAGGCCGCCCTGGACAGTGGCGCCTGCAGTACCAGCCCGTGGGCGCTGTGTGCGGTGAAGGCGCGCCTGGTCAATGTGCTGAATGAATGAGTTGTGCCGATGCATGCCGCTGCGCAGAGGTTAACCATGAAACCTTGGGTGTCGTTGATTTTCGTGTTGGCCAGCGCAGGACTCGCCGCTTGCCAGACGACCCACGAGCGCATGCTTGCAGAAGGGTATCCGCCAGCGTTTGCCGATGGTTTCGAGGCCGGGTGCAGCAGTGGCCGGCAGGCGGCGGGGGCGCTGGAACGGTTCCGCAAGGATGTGCCGCGCTACCTGAGCGATGCGCGTTATGCCGGAGGCTGGGATGACGGTTTCAGGCAGTGCCAGGCGAGCGAGGAAAGTGCCGTACTACGGGCAATGAGCGAGGACAGCAGGCGTGATCGGCAATGGCGTCAGCATGTGGACCAGGCCATGGGCAAGGCCCTGACGCAACATCGCCAGTGAGCACCTGGGCGCTTCCCGTGGGGGAAAGCGCCCAGGCCTCAGAGCCTGTTCACGATCTCCTGGCTCGCGGCCATACGGCGTTAAAAACGCCCTCGGAATGCTCATTTACCATTTGTAAACTGCGCTTCCTCGGGCGTTTTTGCCTTGTCTGGCTCTAATCCAGAAGATCGTAAACAGGCTCTCAGGGCCATCAGGTGAGAATGGCGATCAGGATGATGAGTGGGATCGGGATACCGAGGAACCACAGTAGAAGTGAGCGCATGGTTGTTCTCCTTGTTTTCAGCGAAGGGGAGCGGTACGGGTGCGATAGTCGTTGGTGACCACCACGGCGTTGTCACGGCTACGGCCACCCAGTGTGGCGGCAAAGCTACCGACGAAGGCACCGATCAGCAGGGCCACGAACATCCACAGCGTGGCGTGGGCAGCGGCCTTGCGTGCGCTATCGGCGGCCTGCTTGGCGTCGTCGACGCTTTTGCGAACCTGGGCATACACCTGGTCGACACGGGCCTGGGCTTCGGTTGCCGACAGGTCGGTGCGCTGGGCCACCAGTTGCGCGAGATAGGCGCGATCCGCCTCGGCCAATTGCCCATCGTTATCCACGGTACGCACCAGGATGCGTGCGACCACGGCATGCGCCGCGTCATCGCTGACCGGTGCCGGGCGATCATCACGGAACAGGGTGTCGATGAAATAGCCGTACTGGTCGCTATCGGTAGCCGCCACCGCAGCAGGCGCAGCACCGGAGGCCACTTGGGCACCGGCCTGTACGCCAGCACCGACGATGCCGCTCACCGAGCTGACCACCAGGGTCGCGGTCAGCAGCGTGGCCACCGCCCAGGCAAGAAAGCCATGGGCCGTGTCGCGGAAGAACACTTCATCGCTGTGCAGCGCACTCCATTTGACTCGCAGGCGACCGGCGATGTAACCGCCCAGCCCCGCTGCAACCAACTGGGTAAAGGCGAGCCAGACGATGGTGGAAATACCCAGTCCTTCTGCGCTGATGCCCTCATGGCTCCAGGGCGAGACGGCGGAAAAGCCTAGGCCGAAGCCGAGCAGGATGAGGATCAGCGACAGCGCCGCCGCAGCAGCGGCACCCGCGAAGATCGCCCCCCAGGAAACACCTGAGGTATTGGCTGATTCATCCAGGGCAGTTGAAGCAACATCAGAGGTCGTAATCATTGTCATATCCCTTGCTTGGATTGTGGAAACGCACGGCTCCAGGGGACGCTAGTTCGCCATCCCTCCCAGCATTAGTGAGAGGGCTGTTGCGTAAGGTTCATGGAATTTGTGCCGCTACGTAGGCGAGGGTTTGTTGATGATTGGCCTTAACTCGTTGAGCCGGATGGGCCTGTATTTCCAATCCAACTCGCGAGCGGGCTTCTTTGAGAGGTGAACTTAATCGGTGGACGTAAGCGGATCGCCGTCCGACCCACCCTGTGCAGGAATAGGCTCTGTAAGGTGGGCCGGGCGGCGAGCCGCTTCAGCCCACCAGTCGACGCCTCATGAAACGCAAAGTCGAACGTCTGCGATTGCTCGATCCGACCCTGCATATGGAAACGCCAGCGAACCCAAGGGGCTGCGCTGAAAGATGTTGAACGACTGGCCATGACGGCCGTTCGAACGAGAACGATGTCCAGCCCGTCAGGAGGTGCCCCATGACCCTGCAGAGCCAGCGCGAACGTCCCGAGCCGCAGCATGATCCCGAGCCGGTCGATCCGGACCGCGATGACGGCGAACAGCCACGCGACCCGGATGAATCCGAGGTGGAGTAAGGGCAGCCTCAGCTAGGGGGCGCCGCACGCACCACCACTCCCTAGCGCGGAGACGGGTGAATGCAGCCTGAAGGGTCACCTGCCCCCGGCCTATCCATCAGAGGGTAAAGCCGCCGTCGATGGGAATGATCGCGCCCGTCATGTAGGCCCCTGCGGCACTGGCCAGGCTGATGGCCAGTGCGGCCATTTCTTCCTCGCGGCCCCAGCGCTTCATCGGGATGTGCGCGGTGTCCGCCGCCATGGCGGCTTCATCCTGGGCGATATGTTTGGTCATCTTGCTGGGAAAGCGTCCCGGCGCGATCGCGTTGACGTTGATATGGTCGCTGACCAGCTCCTTGGCCAGGATGCGCGACAGCTGGTGCAGCGCTGCCTTGCTCGGGCCATAGGCATAGGCCTGCTCACCAAAGGCGCTGATGCCAGCCACCGAACCGATGTTGATCACCCTGGCCGGGTTCTGTGCGCTGCCGGCTTTTTTCAGCAGCGGCAGCAACTGCTGGATGCAACTGAACACCGAAGTCACGTTGAGCTGCATGACCTTTTCCCAGCCCTTGACCGGGTAGCTCTCCAGGGGCGCGCCCCAGGTCGTACCGGCGTTGTTGACCAGGATGTCCAGTTGCCCGGTGCGTTGCGCCAGGTGCTCGGCCAGCGCCTTGGCGCCTTCCTCGCTGGACAGGTCCGCAGCCAGGCCAATGCATTCGCCATATGCCGAGAGCTCGGCGGCTACCTCGGTGCAGGCCTGGGCATCACGGGCACAGATGAACACGCGGGCGCCGGCCTCGAGAAAACCCTGGGCGATCATGCGGCCAATGCCACGCGTGCCGCCGGTAACGAGTGCGGTACGGCCTTGCAGGTTGAAGTAGGGATGCATGGGCGGAACTCCTGAACAGACGGGCAGGCGCCTACCCTAATCGCTCCGGCCTGCCTGAGCGCCCGCTATAGGGCGCGCAAATACCGTGGCATCAGTTGCCGTGGGGTGTGTGGTTGGCAATCGGTTGCGGGGTGTCAGCGTGCTGCCAGCCGCCGCCCAGGGCCATGAACAGGGCGATCTGGGTTTGCGCGACACGGCTTTCGGCAGTAGCCAGTTGTTCGCGCACGCTGCTGTAGGTGCGTTGTGCCTGCAACTCATCGAGGAAGGATTCGCGGCCTGCCTGGTAGAAGGCATGGGTCTGGTCGGCGGCGAGTTGTGCGGAGCGGGCGGCATCCTCCAGGGCGTCGCGTTGTTGCAGGGCTGCCTGGTATTGAGCGAGCGCCGTCTGGGTTTCGCGCAGGGCATTGAGCACCACACCATCGAAGCGCGCGAGCGCAGCCTGGGTGGCTGCTTCGGCCTGTTGCACGCGGGCGCGGGCGCCGGTGCTGGGGATGTGCCACTGGATCAGCGGACCAAAGCCCCAGTGCTGGGTGGAGGCCTCGCCAATGTCATCGAGAATACCGATCAGCCCGGTGGAAGCGCCGAGGCTGATATCCGGGTACAGCTCGCCAGTGGCTACACCGATACGAGCAGTGGCAGCGGCCAGTTGGCGTTCGGCCTGACGCACATCCGGCCGGCGTTTGAGCAGCGCGGCGCCATCGCCTACCGGCAGGGGCTGGTTCAGGCCGGGCAGGTGGCTGCAGTCGCTGACCTCTCGGGGCAGGGTGTTGGCAGGCTGGGCGGTGAGCATGGCCAGCTGATAGAGGCCGGTTTGGCGGGCGGCGGTGAAGCGCGGCAGTTCGGCGCGCAGGGATTTGAACTGGGTTTGCGAGCGTGTCACGTCGGTTTCGTTGCCACGCCCTGCGGCGCGCATCTGTTCGGTCAGGGCCAGGCTCTGGCGCTGCAGGTCCAGTGAGTGCAGGGCGACTTCACGTTCCTCGTTGGCGGCGCAGACCTGGGCGTAGGCACCGACCACCTGGGCGACCACGTTGATTCGCGCCAGGTCGGCGGCGGCCTGGGCCGCATCGGCATCGGCATGCGCGGCCTGCACGCCGCGTTCGAGCTTGCCGAACAGGTCGAACTGATAGGACAGGTTGGCACTGAGGTTGGCGAAGTTGACCACCGGCACCTTTTCCATCAGCAGAAACTGCTGCCCGGCCACCTGGGTGCGTTGCAGATCGGCGCTGACGCTTTCCTCGAAACCGCCACGGTCCTGCGCTTCGCTGAGCTGGGCACGGGAGCGACCGAGGTTGGCGGCGGCCACGCGTAGGTCGGTATTGGCCGCCAGGGCCTGCTGGACCAGGCGCTCCAATGCCGGGTCGTGGTACAGGCGCCACCAGTCGGCGGGTACCGGCGCGGAAAGGGTGTTGGCATCCCGCTCGGGGAAGTCGCCCTGGGCGTCGGCCCGATTGATCGCCGCATCCTTGGGCACGCTGTAGTCGGGGCCGACCACCTGGCAGGCAGTCAGGCTCAGGGCGGCGAGGGTGACCAGCAGGCGGGTTCTCATGGCTGTTTCGGCTCGTCGACGATCGATACGGTGGCGGTGCGCCCGGCCACCATGCGGAAGTTCTCCGGTACTTCGTCGAACGCAACGCGTACAGGCACGCGCTGGGCCAGGCGCACCCAACTGAAGGCTGGGTTGACGTTGGGCAGCAGGTTGCTGCCGCTGGTGCGGTCGCGGTCTTCGATGGCGGCGGCGATGCTCTGCACGCGGCCGTTCAGGCGCAGGTCGCTGCCCATCACGCGGATATCCACGCGTTGGCCGATATGGATCTGTTCCAGCTTGGTTTCCTCGAAATAGCCGTCGAGGTGGAAGGAGTCCTTGTCCACCACCGACAACACGTTGTGCCCGGCGCTGACGAACTCGCCCACCCGTGGCGCGCGGTCGTTGAGGTAGCCGTCCACCGGGCTCTTGATCACCGAGCGGGTGAGGTTGAGCTGGGCGCCGTCGACAGCGGCCTCGGCCTCGGCCAGCGCGGCACTGGCGCGCAGCACGTTGGACTGGCTTTCCTCTACGACCTCGCGGGCCACCAACTGGCCCAGGGCGCGATTACGCGCTTCTTCACGGCGGGCCTGGGCGAGGCTTTCCTTGCGTGCATCGCGCACGGCTGCCGCCTGCTTGAGGGCAACCTGGAAGCGTTCCTGATCGATGACGAACAGCACCTGGCCTTTGCTGACCGGCTGGTTGTCGTGGACCTCGACACGTTCGATCAAGCCGGAGACATCCGGCGCGAGCTGGATCACGTCCACCCGGATATGCCCGTCTCGGGTCCAGGGTGCGAACAGGTAGTAGGTCACCATTTGCCAGATCAGCACGGCGGCGATGATCACGGCGACCAGGGTGACGAGCAGGCGTGCGGCGGAGAGCGTCAGTGTTTTCATGTGTGCATCAGGAGGCGGCTGAAGTGGTCGAGAAGGCCCAGCAGGGCGGCGTACAAGGCGATGTTGAACAGCGCGCGGTGCCAGACCAGGCGATAGACGTGCAGGGTGTTGAGCAGGCGCTGCAGCGGCAGGTAGAGCAGGTAGGCGAGCAGCATCAGCACCAGAGCGGTGGGCAGGAAGACGCCGAAAACATTGAGGTCGCCGATCACAGGGCAGCTCCGTCCAGGCCGTGGGGATGAGGGTGGTGTTCCTGATGTGCCGGCACGCTGGTGCCGCCGGGGCGCAGGACGATAGCCAGGCCGCCGAGGGCGTGCAGGGTGGCCAGTGCCGCTTCGCCATGTTGCGGGGCGACCTCGGCCACTGCCTGGCGGGCGCGGTCGATCAGCGCCAGCAGCGACGGTGCCACCGTACAGCTGCGGCCAGCACTCAGTTGGCGGCGAAAGTGCCGGCCCACGCCGCGCAGCACCAGTTGCAGCGGGCGTTGCGCTCTGTGTGGCAGGCGGCTGAGCTGGGCCTTGATGTCCAGCAGGTTGTAGGCGATGCGCAGTTCGCGCTCGGCACTGCTGCTGTCCTGGCCGCTGAGGTTGAGGCGCGGGATGTGCTGGGTGAAGCGGTCGAGCAGACGCCCGGCCAGGCGACGCTGGTCGATCAGGTTATCGGCATGGCTCATCTCGGCCAGGTCCCGCCAACTGGAGCGGGTCATGCGGCGGGCCATGAGGTCAGCGCCGAAGGGACGGAATATCAGGGTCCAGAGGAGCGCAAAGAGCAGGCCGATGGGCCCGGCCAGGTTGCTGTTGATGAACACCAGGAAGTTCGCCTCGTAGGCGCCCTGGATGCTCATGAAGGTGGCCGTGTTGACGGCGATCAGCAACGTGGGCAGGTAGAAACGCGGTTGCACGGTGAGCGTGCCGACGCAGATGAACGGCCCGGCGAAGGCCAGCACTAGCAACGGGAAGTCATGCACGTTGGGCAGGATCAGGAACAGGTAGAGGCTGGCCAGCACCACGCTGAAGGTGGTCCAGATGAAGAAGCGTTTGATCTGTACCGCCGGCTCGTCGAGGGTGGCGAAGAAGCAGCAGGCCACGGCGGCCAGCACCACGGCGCTGGCGCCGTCGGGCCAGCCCAGCCAGATCCACAGTTGTGCGGCGACGAAGATGCCGAGAATGATGTAGCCCGCGGTGTAGAGCATCAGTCCTCGGTCATGGAAGCGCGCGGCGTTGCCCAGGTGCCAGTGGCGGTAGGCCGCAGTCCAGGGGCTGTGGTCGTCGGCCACCAGGCGCTGTTGCAGGCTGCGGCAGTCCTGCCACAGATCGAGCCACTGACGCAGGCGATAGAGGGCGTTGGCCAGCAGGGTTTGCTGCGGGTCGGTCAGTCGTTCCAGGCCCGGTTGCAGGTCGTCGAGGGCCGCGCGCAGCGTCTCCCGGCGTGGGCTGTCGGGCGCATCCTGCAGCCAGTCCAGGCTCTGCTGCAGGTTGCCGGAGAGCTGTGTGGCGAGGCGGGGCGCCTGTTCATACAGCACCTGCAAACTGTCGTGCAGGCTGTCCACCACCGGCAGCAGCAGGGCCATGCGTTCACGCAGCTCGCGGGCATCGCGGACCACACGGGGATGGGCACCTTCATGGGGCAACTGACCGATCATCAGTTCCAGGCCGTTGAACGTGGTGATCATGGCGCTGCGCAAACGCGCCAGGTTCTGTTCGTCCTGGCGCCGTTGCAGGCGCAGGGCGCAGTAGTCACGGGCATCGCCAAACCAGCGGCGGGTGTTGTCGGCCAGCACCGGCGCCAGGCGGCTGGGCCAGAACAGGCTGCCGACCACGCTGGCGCAGATGATGCCCAGGGTGATTTCCAGAAAGCGTGACCAGCCGAGGTCGAACACCGCCTGTGGGTTGTCCACCACCGGCAGGGCGATCATTGGCATGGTGTAGCCGGCGAGCATCAGCGCATAGTTGTCGGCGGTGCGCACATGCATGGAGAGGAACAGCATGCTGCCGGTCCACACCGCGACGACCAGGCTCAACAGCAGCGGCGCCTGCGACAGCAAGGGCACGAAGAACACGGCGGCGGCTGCGCCCAGCAGGGTGCCCAGCGCCCGGTACAGCGCCTTGGAACTGGTGGGGCCGACGAAGGGGTTGGCGACGATGTACACCGTGGCCATGGCCCAGTAGGGACGTGGCAGTTGCATGTACAGGGCGATGTACAGCGCCAGCATCGATGCGGCGAAGACCTTGATCGAGTAGAACCAGTCGCGGGCCGGAGGCAGGGTGATCATGGGCGCTATCACTGCACGCTGAACTGGTCGAAGGCCTGGAACACACGCAAGGCGGCAGCCAGGTCCGCCTCCGGCAGGTCCTGCAGGACCTTGCGGCGCAACTCGACCAGCTCGGCTTCGAGGGTGGCGCAGAGGGCCCTGCCGGCCGGAGTGAGGGTGATCACCTTGGCGCGGCGGTCGCCGGCATCTTCGCTGCGTTCGATCAGGCCGGCGGCGCACAGTTGGTCGAGGGGACGCACCAGGGAGGCACCCTCGATGCCGACGGCCTGGGCCAGTTGCACCTGGCGTACGCCATCGCCGAGGCGCGCGGTGATCAGCAGGGGCATGCAGCAGGCCTCACTGATGCCGAAACGGGACAGGACCTGCTGGCAGATCTTGCGCCAGTTCCTGCCGCTTATGACCAGACGACTGCTGACTTGCTGGTGAAGCGATTCGATAGGCATATAAAAGAATGTAGGCTATCTATTAGGGTGCTATCTAATCATTCGGCCCAAATGGGTTCAAGCGCCATTTCTGTTTGGCAGGTGTTCGGGCGATCAGTGGTTACGCGTTTTCCGCAGGGGATCGAGCAGGGGCTTGAGACCGTTGTGATCGATTTCCTGCATCAAGGCGAGTAGCCGGCCGATTTCGCCTTTGGGGAAACCCTCGCGGGCGAACCAGTTCAGGTAATGGCCGGGCAGGTCGGCGATCAGGCGATCCTTGTACTTGCCGAATGGCATGGTGCGGGTCACCAGGAGCAGGAGGTCTTCGGGATTCATGGCGTGCTGGGTGCGAAGGTGAGGCGTGCAGGATAACCCGAGGGCACCACTGTACGGCTACTGTTGCTGGCAGCTGTATGTCTGCGCCGGGCGCGCGGTGCGTTTTAATCGCATTCTTTCCCTGCTGTAGCGGAGTGCCGTGATGTCGCCCAAGGATCTGCTGCTGGCGCTGGTGGTGATCGTCGCCTGGGGCCTGAACTTCGTGGTGATCCGCGTCGGCCTCGATGACCTGCCGCCCATGCTGCTTGGCGCCCTGCGTTTCGCCCTGGCGGCGTTGCCGGTGTTTTTCGTGCGCCGGCCCGATCTGCCGTGGCGCTGGTTGATCGCCTATGGCGCGACCATTTCCCTCGGCCAGTTCGTCTTTCTTTTCCAGGCCATGGCCAACGGCATGCCGGCCGGGTTGGCCTCGCTGGTGTTGCAGTCGCAGGCATTCTTCACCCTGGCCTTCGCCGCGCTGTTCCTCGGCGAGCGCATGCGCGGTGCCAGTGTGCTGGGTCTGCTGATCGCCGGTGGCGGGCTGTTGTTGATCGGCCTGCAAAATGGCCATTCCACTTCGTTGCTGGGCATTGTGCTGACCCTGGTCGCCGCGTCCATGTGGGCGATGGGTAACGTGCTCACGCGCAAGTTCGGCAAGATCAACCTGATGGGCCTGGTGATCTGGGGCAGCCTGATTCCGCTGGTTCCCTTCTTCCTGCTGTCGCTGTGGCTGGAAGGGCCGCAACGCATCGAACATGCCCTGCTCAACATCGGCCCCAGCTCGATCTTCGTCCTGCTGTACCTGGCAATAATCGCCACGCTGCTCGGCTATGGTCTGTGGAGCCGCCTGCTGTCGCGCTACCCGGCGGGGCAGGTGGCGCCGTTCTCGTTGCTGGTGCCGGTGGTGGGGTTGAGCTCGTCGGCCTGGCTGCTGGGCGAGCGCCTGAGCGGCCTGCAATGGCTGGGCGCGTTGCTGGTGATGCTCGGCCTGTTGGTCAATGTGTTCGGTAGCAAGCTCTGGCAGCGCCTGCGGGGCCTGCAACCCGCCTAGCCGAGGCCCGGCCAACGCGGTAGGCTGCGGACCAATTGGCAAGGAGCGAATGCGTTGGATTTCAAGGCGAAGATTTCCCTGCGCCGCGCCCGTGAGACGGGTGTGGCGCCTGCACCGGGTGGCGCCGACTGGCTGCTCGAACTGGGTGAGCGGCTGGAGAGCGACCGTGGTCGTATCGTCAACTCGGCGGCGGTGCGGCGTCTGCAGCAGAAGACCCAGGTATTCCCGCTGGAGCGCAACGCGGCGGTGCGCAGCCGCCTGACCCATTCGCTGGAAGTGCAGCAGGTCGGTCGGCACATCATTCGTACGCTGTTCCAGCAGCTCGGTCCACGCGCTGCCGAACAGGGGCTCGATGGCCTGGAACGGGCGCTGGAATCCCTGGTGGAAATGGCCTGCCTGACCCACGACATCGGTAATCCGCCGTTCGGCCACTTCGGTGAGTTCGCCATCGGGGATTGGTGCGCCCGCCACCTCGACCGGCTGTTCGATGGCGCGGTGCCGCACGGTGATGGCGAGCTGCGCCAGCGCATGCTCGCTGACCTCAAGACCTTCGAGGGCAACGCCCAGGCCATTCGCCTGGTGCATCGCCTGCACGACATGAACCTGACCTACAGCCAGACCGCGTGCATGCTCAAGTACGTGCGTGCGGCGTATCAGCCGCGTCCGCTCAAGGGCAGCACGGGCGCTTATCTGCGCAAGAAACCCGGCTTCTACCTGAGCGAGGAAGGTTTCGTTCACGAGCTGTGGCAGGCCGTGGGCATGCAGCCGCAGACCCGTTATCCGCTGGTCTATGTGATGGAGGCAGCGGACGACATTTCCTACTGCCTGGCTGATCTGGAAGACGCGGTGGTCAAGGGCATCCTCGATCTGGAACAGTTGGTCACGCTGCTGCGTGACACCTTCTGCCGTTTCAAACCCCTGGATACGGTGATCGACCACCGGCAGCGCAGTTTCGATGAACTGCTCGAGGATGCCCAGCAGCGGGCACGTGACGAGCCGGTGGATAAAGTCGGCCAGTTCTTCATTCGCTTGCGGGTGAACCTGATTCATCCACTGGTCCGGCATGCCGCACGGCAATTCGTCGAGCAGCTCGATGCCGTGCACGCCGGCACCCTTGACCGTGCATTGCTGGAGGACGACAGCCCGGCTTGCGCGGTGGTGCAGACCTTCAAGACGGTGGGCGCCGAGCACGTGTACTGCCATCGCGAGGTGGAAACTCTCCAATTGCGAGGCCTGCGTATCCTGCAGGGATTGCTGGAGGCCTATGGTGCGCTGCTCGAACTGAGCGACGATGACTTCGCAGCGGTATTGAAGGGGCGGGGGCGGGCCGACCTACGGATGCTGGCCCGGCGCCTGCCTACGCACTTGCTGGCTGCCTATGAGCAGGCGTGCAAGCGTGACGAAGGCGAACACGCCGAGTCATGGGAGTTCTACCACCGCACGCGGTTGCTGCTGGACTTCGTCAGCGGCCTGACCGACCAGTTGGCCGAGGACGAGTACCGGGTGCTGACTGCTCAATAAGATGCGGGCATGCAGGTGTATCGGGCGCGCGGCGCACCCTGCATGCAGGCATGAAAAAGCCGGGTCTCTTGCGAGCCCGGCTTTTTCGTTACGGCGTATCGATCAGTTGTGACGGATCAGGTGATCGAAGGCGCTCAGCGAGGCCTTGGCACCTTCGCCGACAGCGATGACGATCTGCTTGTACGGCACGGTGGTCACGTCGCCCGCAGCGAAGATGCCCGGCAGCGAAGTCTCGCCACGCGCATCGACGATGATCTCGCCTCGGTCCGACAGCTCCACGCTGCCTTTGAGCCAGTCGGAGTTGGGCAGCAGGCCGATTTGCACGAAAATGCCTTCCAGTTCCAGGTTGACGAAGGCGTCGTTGGTGCGGTCCTTGTAGACCAGGCCATTGACCTTCTGCCCATCGCCCTTGACCTCGCTGGTCAGCGCGCTGGTGATCACGGTGACGTTCGGCAGGCTGTGCAGCTTCTTCTGCAGCACCGCGTCGGCGCGCAGCTTGCTGTCGAACTCCAGCAGGGTGACATGGCTGACGATGCCGGCCAGGTCGATGGCTGCTTCCACGCCGGAGTTGCCGCCGCCGATCACCGCCACACGCTTGCCCTTGAACAGCGGACCATCGCAGTGCGGGCAGTAGGCCACGCCCTTGTTGCGGTATTCCTGCTCGCCCGGCACGTTCATCTCTCTCCAGCGTGCGCCGGTGGAAAGAATCACGGTCTTGGCCTTGAGGCTGGCACCGCTCTCGAACTTGACTTCGTGCAGGCCGCCGACGGCACTGGCCGGGATCAGCGCGCTGGCGCGTTGCAGGTTCATGATGTCGACCTCGTACTGACGGACGTGCTCTTCGAGCGCGCGGGCCAGTTTCGGGCCTTCGGTTTCCTGCACCGAGATGAAGTTCTCGATGGCCATGGTGTCCAATACCTGCCCGCCGAAGCGCTCGGCGGCGACACCCGTGCGAATGCCTTTGCGGGCCGCGTAGATGGCGGCAGCAGCACCGGCCGGGCCGCCGCCGATGACCAGCACGTCGAAGGCGTCCTTGGCATTGAGCTTCTCGGCGTCGCGGGCCGCGGCGCCGGTATCGATCTTGGCGAGAATCTGCTCGACGTCCATGCGGCCCTGGCCGAACAGTTCACCGTTGAGGTAGATGCTCGGCACCGACATGATCTGGCGCTGCTCGACTTCATCCTGGAACAGCGCGCCGTCGATGGCGACGTGGCGGATGTTCGGGTTGAGCACGGCCATCAGGTTCAGCGCCTGGACCACGTCCGGGCAGTTCTGGCAGGACAGCGAGAAGTAGGTCTCGAAGTTGAATTCGCCCTCGATGTTCTTGATCTGCTCGATCACATCGGCGGCGGCTTTCGATGGGTGACCGCCGACCTGCAGCAGGGCCAGCACCAGCGAAGTGAATTCGTGTCCCATCGGGAGGCCGGCGAAACGCAGGCTGATATTCCCGTTCGGGCGATTGAGGGCAAACGATGGCTTGCGGCCATCGTTGCCATCGGTACGCAGAGCGATTTTGTCGCTCAGGCTGACGATATCGTTGAGCAGACCAAGCAGCTCTTCGGATTTCGCGCTGTCATCGAGGGACGCGACGATCTCGAACGGCTGGGTGACCTTCTCGAGGTAGGCCTTCAACTGGGTTTTCAGATTGGCGTCCAACATGACGGCGGATTCCTTTTACGAAAATTCGGATGAAAAAACGCCCGGGCGGATCGCGCCCGGGCGTTCGGGCACCTTTGGAAGTCTGGTAAGACTCCGGCAGGCGAAAATGGAGGAGGGGCCTAGTGCAGCAACCCCGTAGCCATTTTTAGATCTTGCCGACCAGGTCCAGGGACGGAGCCAGAGTCTTCTCGCCTTCTTTCCACTTGGCCGGGCAGACTTCGCCCGGGTGAGCGGCGGTGTACTGAGCCGCTTTCAGCTTGCGCAGGGTCTCGGAGACGTCGCGAGCGATTTCGTTGGAGTGGATTTCCACGGTCTTGATCAGGCCTTCCGGGTTGATCACGAACGTGCCGCGCAGCGCCAGGCCTTCTTCCGGGATGTGCACGCCGAAGGCGTTGGTCAGTTGGTGAGTCGGGTCACCGATCAGCGGGAACTGAGCCTTGCCGACAGCCGGGGAAGTCTCGTGCCAGACCTTGTGCGAGAAGTGGGTGTCGGTAGTGACGATGTACACTTCAGCACCGGCTTTCTGGAACTCGGCGTAGTTGTTGGCCGCGTCTTCGATCTCGGTCGGGCAGTTGAAAGTGAAGGCTGCCGGCATGAAGATCAGGACCGACCACTTGCCTTTCAGGCTTTCTTCGGTGACTTCGATGAACTTGCCGTTGTGGAAAGCGTTGGCTTTGAACGGCTGGACTTGAGTGTTGATTAGAGACATCAGTGAACTCCTTCACGTGGGTTGAAAATTCGATAGGGGCCATACTAACGGCATGCGCTCAATTTTCTTAATTGATTGAGGGCATGGCTGTGATTGCTTTGGCCTATGCTCGGCGAGTGACGCTAGAGCCGATGCTTGAGCCTGGCGGGCGCCCTCGAATGGACAAGTCTAACCCTTCCAGACTATCTGGGGAGGGTGTCTGCCAGATGTGACGGTAATTCAGTCGTTGCCCAGGTGCAGTTGTGGATGCTGCTGGCGGTACTGGTCGAAGATGAACTGCCGTAGCCGTTCGGCATGCTCGGGGTGGCGCAGTTTCAGGGCATAGACGGCTCGGCGTTTACCCACCATGCGCAGCAGGCGTCCCTTGATGGCCATCGGCTTGTGACCGGGCAATGGCAGCCAGAGCTCAAAGCGGCGCGGCATGGCGGTGTTACCGGTTACCAGCAGGCCGCCCGGAGAAACCTCTTCGACGTGCAGGCCGCTCGGGATGCCTTCTTCGTCGAGCAGCGGCATCGACTCATCCAGATGCAGGCGCAATGGGCGTAGCACGTCGCCTTCTTCGTAGATACTCGGTGCGCCCAGTTCCATCTGCAGGTTGTGCATCTCGTCTTCCACGAGTTGCAGGGGGAAGCTCATCCAGTAACCGTCGAAGTGCGCTTCCAGGCTGAGTTGGGCATTTTCGCCAAGGTCACTGAGCATCGTGTTGGCGCGAGCACCGCCATCGACCCTAAAGGTCGGTGTCTGCAGGCGCTTGCCTGGCGTAGGCGTGTTGAAAACACGCTGGATGAAATCCAGTTCTTCGCTGGAAAGAGCTGAGTGCTCGGACATGGGAACCGCCCTCAGTCGGGGGTGTGGAGTGTCGCAAGCGATAAGTGCGTCTTGACGCGGGGTTGGAGGTCAGTGGGCCGACTTCAAAGCTGCGAGTTCAGCTATCAGACGGTTAACTTCACCTTCAAGTTCCGTTACCCGTTGCTTGGCGGCTACTTCCTCACTGACATCCTTCTGGATGCCGATGAAGTAGGTGAGCTGGTCGCCTTCATTGAACACCGGGGTAATCGACAGCTCATTCCAGAACGCGCTGCCATCTTTGCGGTAATTGCGGATGACCTGTCGGCAGGGGCGCTGGTTGCGCACGGCATCGCGAATGACTTGCAGCGCGGGCTGGTTGCGGTCATCACCCTGGAGGAAGCGGCAATCCTGATAGAGGATTTCATCGCTGGTATAACCGGTCAGCTGCTCGAAGGCCGCGTTGGCATAAATCAGGATGTTGTCGTCGCCTTCCTGTTCGGCGACCACGATGCCGTCATTGGAGGCGTCGATCACCAGTTGCAGCAATGTGGCATTGATCATGGTTCGGCTTCTGCGAGCGTGGACTCGTTGCATTCTATGTCATCCCGAAGGGCTGTCCACTTGCTGCATAATGAGAGCCATTTTCAATGTGTTGCGGAGTTCCTGTATGAAAGTCGCCATCCTGTCCGGCTCGGTCTACGGCGCTGCCGAAGAGGTCGCCCACGGCGCTGCACAACTGCTCGAATCGGCTGGTTTCGAGGCCTGGCACAAGGCTGGCGCCAGCCTTGAAGAGGTGCTGGCGTTCGAGCCACAGGCCGTGCTGGCCATTACCTCGACCACTGGCATGGGAGAGCTGCCGGGCAATCTGCAGGACCTCTACTACCAGCTTCGTGACCGGTTTCCCGCCTGGAGCGGCCTGCCTTCGGCGGTCATCGCCCTGGGGGACTCCAGCTATGACACATTCTGTGGTGGTGGCGAACTGATGCACGAGCTGTTCGCCGAATTGGGCATGCGCGAGGCGTTGCCGATGCTGCGCCTGGACGCCAGCGAAAGCGTGACCCCGGAAGATGATGCCCAGCCGTGGTTGGCGGAGCTGATTACTGCACTGCGTTGTTAACCCTGAAGGGAAGGGCAAGCGGAGGTGACCGGCACGGTCACTAAGCTGGCTCGCAAGGCGACTGGTCTGTGCCGTGGTGCCCGCTATGCTGCGGGGCATAACAACAAACCGAGGATTTCGTCATGACCGCTGCTCAAGCCTTTCCCGAAATCAACGTGCGCGATCAGGTTTCCGCTGCCGAATGGCAGACCCGCGTCGACCTGGCCGCCTGCTATCGCCTGATCGCCCTGTACGGTTGGGATGACCTGATCTTCACCCATATCTCGGCGAAGATTCCCGGCACCGATGAGTTCCTGATCAATCCGTATGGCCTGATGTTCCACGAGATCACGGCCTCGAGCCTGGTGAAGATCGACCTGGCCGGCAAGAAGCTGATGGACAGCCCGTTCGATATCAACCCGGCTGGCTACACCATCCACAGCGCCGTGCACGAAGTACGTCACGATGCAGCCTGCGTGCTGCACATCCACACCACCGCCGGTATCGCCGTGGCGGCGCAGAAGCAGGGGCTGCTGCCGTTGTCCCAGCAGTCGCTGTTCGTGCTGTCCAGCCTGGCCTATCACGGTTACGAGGGGGTAGCCCTGAATCATGATGAAAAAGCCCGGCTGCAGGCCGACCTGGGTGACAAGAATTTCATGATCCTGCCCAACCACGGCCTGCTCACTGCGGGTGGCAGCATCGCCGATGCCTTCCTGATGATGTTCATCCTGCAGCGTGCCTGCGAGATACAGATCATGGCCCAGAGTGGCGGCGGTGAGCTGATCCACATTCCGCAGCAGGTTCTCGACGGTGCCAAGGCCATGATTGCCGGTGTCATGCGCAGCCCGCAGGGCATGGGGGGCGCGCTGCCGTGGCCGGCCCTGCTGCGCAAGCTCGACCAGCAGATGCCAGGCTACGCCAACTAATGGCGCTCGCGGGTATCTCCCTGGCCGATTGGCGGGCGCAGGGCAAGGGCTTCACGTTCAATGGCCATGCCATTCGCTACTGGACGGCGGGTGCGGTGGATGCCGAGCCGCTGCTATTGCTGCATGGTTTCCCGACGGCGAGCTGGGACTGGCATTACCTGTGGCAGCCGTTGGCCCAGCGGTACCGGGTGATCGCCTGCGACATGCTCGGCTTCGGCTTTTCCGCCAAGCCGCGCGGACATGCCTACAGCCTGCTGGAGCAGGCGGATCTGCAGCAGGCGCTGCTGACCCATTTGCGGGTCGAAGGACCGGTGCATGTGCTGGCCCACGATTATGGCGACAGCGTGGCCCAGGAACTGCTGGCCAGGCACCATGAGGGACGCATCCACCTGGCCAGTTGCGTGTTCCTCAATGGTGGGTTGTTCCCGGAAACCCACCACCCGGTACTGATGCAGAAGTTGTTGCTGAGCCCTGTCGGGCCATTGCTGGGGCGGCTGTTCTCGCGCGCCAAGCTCAAGGCCAATCTGGACAAGGTATTTGGCGCCAATACACGCGCCAGTGACAGCGAAGTGGATGCTTTCTGGACCCTCATGGCGCATAACCAGGGCCCTGCGGTGATGCATCGCCTGATTCGCTACATGCCCGAACGACGCGAGCAGCGTGAGCGTTGGGTGACAGCCATGCAGAAAGGCGGTGTCCCGCTTCGAGTGATCGATGGCGCGGTCGACCCGATTTCCGGCGCGCACATGGTGACGCGTTATCGCGAGCTGATCGCCAACCCGGATACGGTGCTGCTCGAAGGCATCGGCCACTATCCACAGACCGAGGCACCTGACCAGGTGCTGGCCCACTACCTGGCGTTTCGTCAGGCGCTCAGTCCACGTAACGTCGCGAACGGTTGAGGTCGCTGGCTCTGGCGGTTTCGTGCCGCCAGAGGCCGTGTATCCGCCGACGTGAGCCTGTACGCCTTTGTGGCGCGCGGCGTACCCTGCGCAGGTGATTCGGCACAGGGACCGTCATGCGCATATTCCTTTCTCTTGTTCTTGGCCTGGCCGTGTCTCTCGTGGGCGGTTGCGGCACCATCGATGAACGCACTGCGGGCTCGGCAGCGCTATTCGACGGCTGGTATCAGGTCGATGCGCAACAGGCTGACTACCCGCAATCGTTGTGGCAATTGCTGATGCCGATCGGTATCGCGGGCGAGGTCGGCGATGCGGTGCATCTGCAGGTCGTGGACGAACACCAGATGCAGGCCAGCCTCTACCAGGCTGGTCGATGCGTGCAGCACCTGTCGCTGGACGGCAGTTGGGATGGGCAGCGTTTCCACAACAAGCAGAGCACCTTCGATGGGCTGCCACCGCTGGTGTGGGGCACCCAGCGGCGCGCGCTTCAGTTGCGCCCGGACCCGCATGGCATGCTGCACGTCGATGAACACTCCACCAGTTTCGGCATGTTTCTGATCATTGCCAGTGGCGCTCCGGATCGCGACCGCACCTACCGGTTTTCACCGCTGCAGGCACCTGCTGCAGTTCCAGGCATTTGTCCCGGGCAGGCAGCAGACCGTTGATCCATTGAGTCGAACGGGGGGATAAGGCGGGCAGTCGTCTGTTGGGTAACCCTATGGAGGTCATTTCCCATGAACAACAAGACGATTCCTGCGCTGTTACTCAGTGGCCTGCTGGCCAGCTTCTCCTCTGCGCTCATGGCGGCCGGCGATGGCTCGACCGGTCCGACATCCCCTACACCGCCGAGTATGCCGTCGACCAATGGCAACGAGCCGGGCGACGCCAACGGCACCTATTCGCCAGGCACGCCCACGCCGAACCCGAATGATTCCGACAGGGGCACGGGTGAGGATCGCGGCACCTATGACAATCGCGATCGACCCAACGGGGGCGTCATGACGCCAAGGCCGAACAATGGCCCTTCTGCGCTGCCGGGTGGCAGTGGCGGGGCTGGTAGCAACCCGTAAGAACCTGTCTCGGATCTGCTGCGCGTCGGCCGAACTGGGTTGAAAACGTCCTGGATCGCCTGCCCGGACTGGGCGTCCCCGACGGAATGCTCATTGACAGCCTGTAAACCCGAATGCGGGCCCAGTGCGTTCCTCAGCTGTTTTCGCGGGGGCGCCTAGCCCTTGTTTTGCTCTAGCTCGCGAGACCCGAAACAGGTTCTAAAGGCAGGATGGCGGTAATGGAACAGAGCGTCGTAATCTGACCATCCCGTCGTCTTATTGCGTGACATTCAGCCTGCCACGATTTCTTGTTAATGGCGGCTGTCTGCCGGAAACTCGCGACTTTCCCTTATTGATCAAGGAGCCCGACCCATGAGTGATGCCGTTCGTTTCGAAGACAAAGTGGTCATCGTCACCGGTGCTGGTGGTGGTCTTGGCCGAGCTCACGCGCTGCTGTTCGCCAAACATGGCGCGCGCGTTATCGTCAACGATCTGGGCGGCAGTACTCACGGTGAGGGCGCCAATGCGTCGGCGGCCGACAAGGTGGTTGCCGAAATCCAGGCGGCTGGTGGTACCGCGGTGGCCAACCATGATTCGGTGACCGACGGTGACAAGATCGTACAGAACGCGCTGGACGCTTTCGGTCGCATCGACGTCGTGGTCAACAATGCCGGCATTCTGCGGGACAAGTCCTTCCACAAGATGGAAGACGCTGACTGGGACCTGGTCTACAAGGTCCACGTCGAGGGCGCCTACAAGGTGACCCGTGCCGCCTGGGAACACCTGCGCGAGCAGAGCTATGGCCGGGTGATCTTCACTGCCTCCACATCGGGTATCTACGGCAACTTCGGCCAGAGCAACTACGGCATGGCCAAGCTTGGTCTGTACGGCCTGACCCGTACCCTGGCTATCGAAGGGCGCAAGAACAACATCCTGGTCAACGCCATCGCCCCCACTGGTGGTACACGCATGACCGAAGGCCTGATCCCGCCGCAAGTATTCGAGCAGCTCAAGCCCGAGTTGGTGAGCCCGCTGGTGGTTTACCTGGGTAGCGAGCAGTGCAAAGACACCTCCGGTCTGTATGAAGTAGGGGGTGGCTGGGTTGGCAAAGTGCGTTGGGAGCGCAGCCTGGGTGCCGGATTCGATCCGCGTGCCGGCTTCAGCCCGGAAGATGTGGCGGCCAACTGGAAGCAGATCGGCGATTTCGACGGCGCGGTGCACCCGGATGACAACGTCACGGCCCTGCGTGAAATGATGGCCAACCTGCAGAAGTACACGGGCTGATTCAGCCCTTCATGAAAAAGGCCGATTCGTCGGCCTTTTTCATGCCTGCGATTAGCAGGGCGGTCTTGGATGCATCGGTTGTTCAGTGCAGTGCAGGCGCTTTGCCGAGTTCGTGCAGGCGCTGACTCAGTTGCATGCGCTGTGCTTCGTCATCGCACAGCAGCAGTGCCCGCTCCAGATCGAAACGCTCGGCCTGTGGGCAATCCAGCTGGCGGTATAGGTCGGCGCGCAATAGGTGATCGGCGACATTCGGCGTCGCCAGCTGCACGATGCGCTCGGCGTCCTTGAGGGCGGCCAGTGCATCGCCGGCACCGCCATGCAGGTGGCAGAGGTTGCGCGAGAGTCGAAGTAGCAGCGCGCGGGCGTCACAGGTTTGCAGGTGGTTGGCATTCAGCTCGCTGTTGCCGGTCACTCGATTGAGCAACTCGCGGCAGTCACGGGTGTACAGGCGGCGGCCACTGCAGGGGTCGAGCAGGTGATCGGCACCTGGCACCCGCAGCAGCAGGTGGCCGGGGAAATTCACCGCCTGCAGCGGAATGCCCAGTTGCCGGGCCAGCTCCAGGGCGATCAGGGCCAGCGACAGGGGCTGCCCGCGGCGTCGTTGCATCACCTTGTGCAGCAGGGCGGCCTGTGGACGCAGGGGCAGGTCGTCGTCCTGATGGAAGTCCAGATCGTTGAGGCGGCGCAACAGGGGCTGGGCCAACTCAGCAGGCGGCATCGCGGGCAGGCCGGCGGCTACCTGCTGGCGCAGGTTGGCCACATCGCGCAGGACCGCCGCGGGCTGCAACTGAGGGTCATGCTCGTGGGCAACCCATAACGCTGCTTCGAACAGGGCAGGTGGCGAACTCTCCAGGCTGACCAGCCAGGCTGGGCGTGACGTCATGGGCGTCTCCGGTGGCGACGAGCTGTCTGCCTAGCTTTTAGCGCGCCCCGTCAGCCACGTCTAGCAGGCCGTTGGAAAACGACCTGTATTGGCAATGCTTGGTGAAAACAGCTTTGCCTGTCTCGCCTACATGTTCGACGGCCGGCTGGTCATGCCGGTTCAGGCATAGACACGCTGGCCCCGATACATGCGTACCACGGTGCCTCGCGGTTCCTCGGTAGTACGGGTGGTCACCAGGGGCACGACACTTTCATTGGCTAGAACATGCCCGCGGTATTGCTGGCGGGGCGTGCCCGGTGCCGCGTCGTTCTCGACATCGCTCAACTCGGCGAGCTGGATGCCCAGTTGGCGGGTGTCCTTGTCGCTGGAGCGCATGCAGGCCAGTAGCATGGCTTCCACGGCGTCCGGTTGGCTGAGGCGAATGTCCACGGAAAACTCCTCCCGTAGACGACGGCGTAGCGCCTGCATGCAATCCAGTACGGCTTTGTTCAGTTCCATGTGCTTCCCCCCTTTGCTGATGCAAGGTCGCTCTGCAGTACCCCACTGACAGCGCGTCATGAGGGATTTAGCAATCGGCGTACCAAGAGCTGCAGGCCGCGAACTGTGCGGCGCTTCTCCGGTCAATGAGGGCAGGCCTGCGCGGTGCTGGTGCGTCTTGCACCTGTCTGGCGCGGCGCTGAAGGTCGGCGGTGTAAGTAGGTATACTGCCGCACCAGATTCCAGACTGTTCCCGTTTTCGTGTTTTCCCTGAAGGTCGACCCATGCGTAACGATGCTCGCGACGAATTGGACCATATTCCCAGCATGACCACGGACGCGCGCGACCGTGATGACTTCGCCGTGCCTCCATCTCCCGACTATGCGCCAGCCTATGCAGGGCGTGGCACTGCTGTGCCGGCACCCGCGCCTCGCTCGGGTGGCAGCACGGGGGCGTTGTGGGCGCTGGTCGGGGCACTGACCATCGCGTTGGGTGGGGTGGGCTGGTGGAGTTTCCAGCAGATTTCCCTGATGGAGCAGCAACTGGTTGCCACTCAGGAGAGTTTCGCGCGCATCAGCGAAGAGGCCGCAGGCCGCATTCAGGATATCTCCGGCAAGGTGGTGGCCACCGAGTCCAGTGTTACCAGCGGCAGCGAGCAGTTGAAGCTGCGTGTCAAACAACTGGAGGACAAACTGGCTGGGCTGAGCAAGCAGCAGCAAGGCGCTGCCGTTGCCCAGAGCACTCAAGATAAACGGATCGAGCAACTGGCTGCTGACCTGAAAACCCAGCAGGGCGCCACCAGCCAGTTCGATGGCAAGCTGGATAAATTGGCCAGCGAGCAGAAAGCAGCGCAAACGGCTACCGGCAAGTTCGAGGAACAGTTGAAAACCCTGGGTAGCGATATCGCTGCGCTGAAGAAGCAGGGCAACCCGAGTCAGGCCATCAGCCGCCTCGAGCAGGACCTGCTGGTGCTGCGCAGCGAGCTGGATAACCGTCCGGCTCCCGCAGCGGCGCAGAACAACAGCGAGTTCGATGCATTCCGTGGGCAGGTCACGCGCAACATCAGCGCATTACAAGCCCAGGTGCAGAATCTGCAGCAGCAGCTCAACGCCCGCTGATCAGTCGGCACGGCAAAAAGAACGCCCCGCTCGTGCGCTAATGCTGTTCATTTAAGAACCTGTTCACGATCTTCTGGATTAGGGCCAGACAAGGCAAAAACGCCGCGATCCCAATGGGAGTCGCGGCGTTTTTCTTGGCCTGTCGACGTTTCGACAGGGAGGGCTGGATCGAGGCAGTTGCGGACACCGCCGCTGGTGGGCTGAAGCGGAGCGCCGCCCGGCCCACCCTACAGGGCCTAAACCCTACGTAGGGTGGGCTTCAGCCCACCAATCGGCGCGTCATGAAACGCAAACGTCGAACATCCGTAACGGCCTCATTACAGGCGCGGGTAGTCGATGTAACCGACCGGGCCCTTGCCATAGAACAGCTCGGGGCGTGGTTCATTGAGCGGGGCATCGCTGGCCAGCCGTTGCGGCAGGTCCGGGTTGGCAATAAACGGAATACCGAAGGCCACGGCATCGGCCTTGCCCTCGGCCAGCCATTCGTTGGCCTGCTCCTTGGTGAAGCGTTCGTTGGCGATGAATACGCCGCCAAACTCCTGCTTCAGTTGCGGCGTCAGGCTGTCATCCGCGCTTTTTTCTCGGGCGCAGATAAAGGCGATACCGCGCTTGCCCAGCTCGCGGGCAACGTAACCGAAGGTAGTGGCGCGGTCCGAATCACCCATGTCATGAGCATCGGCACGTGGCGCCAGGTGTACGCCAACACGGCCCGCACCCCAGACGTCGATCAGTACGTCGGTCACTTCCAGCAGCAGTCGAGCACGGTTCTCCAGGGAACCACCGTATTGATCGGTGCGCTGGTTGGTGCTGTCCTGCAGGAACTGGTCGATCAGGTAGCCATTGGCAGCGTGCAGTTCCACGCCATCGAAACCGGCGGCCTTGGCGTTTTCCGCGCCGTGGCGGTAGGCCTCGATGATGTCGGCGATCTCTTCGGTTTCCAGGGCGCGCGGCGTTTCGAAGTCCTTCAGCGGCCGCACCAGGCTGACGTGTCCGGCTGGCTTGATGGCGCTCGGTGCGACCGGGGTTTCTCCGTCGAGGTACAGCGGGTCGGAGATGCGCCCCACATGCCAGAGCTGCAGGACGATACGTCCGCCGTTGGCATGCACGGCGCGGGTCACGTTGAGCCAGCCACGCACCTGGTCTTCGGACCAGATACCGGGCGTGTCAGGATAACCAACGCCCATCGGCGTGACCGATGTGGCTTCGCTGATGATCAGCCCGGCAGAGGCGCGCTGTACGTAGTATTCGGCGATCAGGGCGCCGGGAACCCGGCCAGGTTCGGCACGGCAGCGGGTCAGCGGGGCCATGATGATCCGGTTTGGCAGGTCCAGGTCACCGATCTTGATGGGGTCGAAAAGCGTAGGCATGGTGAAACCTCCGGTGGGAAATCAGTCGAGGGCGGCGACAGGTGCGCTGCCACGGGTCAGGGAAACGGTCAAAAAGGTTGCGATCAGGGCCAGTACGGCGATCACCGCAGCGGCCAGCGGAACACGGGTCAGGCCCAGGCCCTGGCTGATGACCACGCCCCCTACCCAAGCGCCAATGGCGTTGCCGAGGTTGAAGGCACCGATGTTCAGGGTCGATACCAGGTTCGGGGCGCCCTGGCCGAAGCTCATCACATTGATCTGCAGGGCAGGCACGGCGGCGAAGGCGGCGATGGCCCAGAGGAACAGGGTGACTTCTGCCGGGATCAGTGACTGACTGGTCCAGCTGAACAGCGTGCTGAGCACGGCCAGACTGGCGAAAACGCCGGCCAGTGTTGTTGTCAGGCGCCAGTCGGCCAGTTTGCCGCCGAGGATGTTGCCGACGGTCAGGCCGAGACCGATCAGCAGCAGGGTCCAGGTCACGCCACGCGGCGATACGCCGGTGATGTCACCCAGCAGCGGGGCAATGTAGGTGAACAGGGTGAACATCGAGGCGGCGAACAGCACCGTTGTGCTCAGTGCCAGCCAGAAACCGATGCCACGCAGGGCTGCCAGCTCTTTGCGCAGGTTGGCCTTGGGCTGGTTGGTGTCTTTGGGCAGAACGCGCCACAGGCCGATCAGCGCAATCACACCGATCACGGTCACGGCCCAGAAGGTCGAGCGCCAGCCGGCGTACTGGCCGAGGGCCGTGCCAGCCGGCACGCCAAGCACGTTGGCCAGGGTCAGGCCGGTGAACATCAGGGCGACGGCCGAGGCGCGTCGATTCTCCGGGACCAGGCTGGCGGCAACCACCGAACCGATACCGAAGAAGGCACCGTGGCAGAGTGCGGTGACCACGCGGGCGACCATCAGCAGTTCATAGTCGGTGGCCAGTGCGCACAACAGGTTGCCAAGAATGAAAATGCTCATCAGGGCGAGGAGGGCGGCCTTGCGTGGCCAGTTGGAGGTCGCCATGGCCATGAAGGGGGCGCCAATGGCGACGCCCAGTGCGTAACCGGTCACCAGCCAGCCGGCACCGGGAATGCTGACGCCGAGGTCGTTGGCGACATCTGGCAGCAGACCCATGATGACGAATTCCGTGGTGCCGATGGCAAACGCGGACAAAGCGAGTACGAGAAGCGACAGAGGCATGCGCCTGCTCCTTGGGAAATACGGTTCTGGGTTGCCCATGCCTCCCCTCATGTGAGGTTGGAGGCAGTGGCATCTGGATGAGTTCTTAGATTTTTTCGCCGAGCTGGTCGATGAAGGCCTGGATGACCTCATCGTTACGCTTGAAAAAGCTCCATTGGCCGATCTTGCGACTGCTGATCAGCCCAGCTCGCTGCAGGTTGGCAAGGTGGGCCGACACGCTCGACTGGGAAAGACCACAGCGTTCGAACATGCCGGCGCACACGCCGAATTCCAGCGGGTGTTCCTGCGCGGCGAAATGCTGCTCCGGCTCCTTCAGCCAGGTGAGCATTTCGCGCCTGACCGGATGGGCCAGTGCCTTGAGGATTTCGTCGATGTCGACAGTCATGGCAGTAAACTCGGTGCAACTGTATATCGCGATGGGGCGAACTATATATTGTGTTTTTGCGATATACAAGCGTCGCCCAAGTCCTTTTGTCGAACTCGATCAGGCGGTTCTATTCGTGTGCCAAGACGGCGCCTCGGTGCTTGGGTTCAATAAAACCGACCACGCTATACATATAGCTTTAAGGCATAAGCTGAGTCGCTGACGCGATATGGTGGATGCCGGTTTGTCGGTATCATAAGCGCCCCCTTCAGAGCCCGGATTGCGAAGTGCCATGAGCGTGCAATACCCCACTATCGCCGACTGCATCGGCAACACCCCGCTGGTCCGCCTGCAACGCTTGCCTGGCAATACGTCCAATACGTTGCTGGTCAAGCTGGAAGGTAACAACCCGGCTGGCTCGGTGAAGGATCGGCCAGCGCTGTCGATGATCACCCGTGCCGAATTGCGTGGGGACATACAGCCCGGTGATGTGTTGATCGAGGCAACCTCCGGCAATACCGGAATCGCCCTGGCCATGGCGGCGGCGATCAAGGGCTACAAGATGGTCCTGATCATGCCGGACAACTCCACGGCCGAGCGCAAGGCGGCGATGACGGCCTATGGCGCCGAGCTGATTCTGGTGGACACCATGGAAGGCGCCCGTGACCTGGCGCTGCAGATGCAGGCCGATGGGCAGGGCAAAGTGCTGGACCAGTTCGCCAATGGTGACAACCCCGAAGCGCATTACGTGGGAACCGGCCCGGAAATCTGGCGCCAGACTCAGGGCCAGGTCACGCACCTGGTCAGCTCCATGGGCACCACCGGCACCATCATGGGCATGTCGCGCTATCTCAAGGAGCAGAATCCGGCGGTGCAGATCATTGGCCTGCAACCGATGGAAGGCGCGGCCATTCCTGGTATCCGCCGCTGGCCAGAGGAATACCTGCCGAAGATCTTCGACTCAAGCCGCGTTGATCGCGTGGTCGATATGAGCCAGGAGGAGGCCGAACGGGTGATGCGGCGCCTGGCACGTGAGGAAGGCATCTTCTGTGGTGTTTCGTCCGGTGGTTCGGTGGCCGCCATGCTGCGTTTGTCGCAAGAGGTTGAGAACGCGGTGATGGTCGCTATCATCTGCGACCGTGGTGACCGCTACCTTTCTACCGGGATCTACGACGAGCCCCGCTGATACGGCGGTGCGGTATTCACGGCGCGGCAGTGCGGCGCCGATATTTTTTACGATGGGCAGGTATCGATAATGGCCAAACGCAGTCCTGGCCTGCGCTTTCAACCCAGTGGTGGTGAGCGCAAGGCACAGGTGCCAGTGGGCAAGAAGCAGAGGCTCGTGATCGAGCGTCTGGCCCACGATGGCCGGGGCATTGCCTTTCTCGACGGGCGCAGCTGGTTCGTGGCCGGCGCCTTGCCGGGCGAAGACGTCGAGGTGCGTGTGCTGGGTGCACGCAGCCAGGTGGTCGAGGCCCGCACGGAACGTATCTTTACCGCTGCCGCACTGCGCCGTGCCGCGCCCTGCGCGCATGCCGGCCGCTGTGGTGGCTGTTCCCTGCAACACCTGCCTCACGACGAACAACTTGCCCTGAAACAGCGCACGCTGGCCGATCAGTTGCAGCGCTTTGCCAGCCTAGAGCCCGAGGAGTGGGCACCTCCCCTGGTCGGCCCCGAACTCGGCTATCGCCGCCGCGCCCGTATCGCCGTGCGCTGGGATGCCAAGGGGCAGCGCCTGGAGGTGGGTTTCCGTGCTATGTCCAGCCAGGACATCGTTGCCATCGATGATTGCCCGGTGCTGGTACAGCCCTTGCAACCGTTGCTGCGGGCGTTACCGGCATTGCTGAGTGGCCTGGACAAACCACAGGCCGTCGGGCATGTCGAGTTGTTCCACGGCACGCAAAGCGCACTGTTGTTACGGCATACCACACCCTTGAGCGAAGCTGACCTGGCCCGGCTGCGCAGTTTCTGCGCGACCCATGCCGCGCAACTCTGGCTGCAGGGGGCGGGTGAGCCGCAGGCCGATCAGGCAGAGCAGCCCTTGGGCTACCGCCTGGAGCACTGGGGGCTGGAGTTGCAGTACCGGCCCGGTGACTTCGTCCAGGTCAATGGCGGGGTCAATGAGGCGATGGTCGCACAGGCATTGCAGTGGCTGGCACCGCACACTGACGAACGCGTGCTGGACCTGTTTTGCGGCCTGGGCAACTTTGCCCTGCCGTTGGCCCAGGTAGTACGCGAAGTAGTAGCGGTGGAAGGCGTGCAGGCGATGGTCGAACGGGCGCGAGACAACGCCCGGCACAATGCACTGGGCAATCTGCACTTTTTCCACGCAGACCTGTCGAAGCCGCTGGCCAAGGCAGGCTGGGCGGCGCAGGCATTCGATGCGGTGCTGCTCGATCCCCCGCGTGACGGGGCGTTCGAGGTGGTCCGGCAGGTCGGTGTGCTGGGCGCCCGACGGCTGCTTTATGTGTCCTGCAATCCGGCAACCCTGGCGCGCGATGCGGCCGAGCTGGCACGGCAGGGCTACCGGCTGAAACGGGCCGGAATTCTCGACATGTTTCCGCAGACCGCGCATGTCGAGGCGATGGCGTTATTCGAGGCGGGCTAGGAAGCCCGCGTAATCCGACCTGTCCGGAGAAGGCAGGCGATCATTCGGCACGACCTGTTCGTGTCGCAGGAAAGGTAGAAGAGATGGTACAGGTGAGAGCGCACCAGCCCATCAATCTTGATGGCAGCATCAACCTGGAGGCATGGCTCGATCATGCCCTGAGTGTCGACCCGGCCCTGGATCGCGAGGCGCTGAAAGCCGCCTGCGAGTTCGCTCGCGATGCCGAGCAACAGGCCAACGCCGCGCAGAATCTGTGGGCGGAAGGCAACTCCAGCTTCCAGACCGGTCTGGAAATCGCAGAAATTCTCGCAGCGCTCAAGCTCGACCAGGATTCACTGGTTGCGGCGGTGATCTACCGTGCCGTGCGTGAGGGCAAGACCACCCTCAAGGCGGTGCAGGAGCGCTTCGGTCCGGTGGTGGCCAAACTGATCGAGGGCGTGCTGCGCATGGCGGCGATCAGTGCTTCTTTGAACCCGCGCGACTCCCTAGTGCTCGGCTCGCAAGCGCAGGTGGAAAACCTGCGCAAGATGCTGGTGGCCATGGTCGATGATGTGCGTGTGGCACTGATCAAGCTGGCCGAGCGAACCTGCGCCATTCGCGCGGTGAAGAACGCCGACGACGAGAAACGCCACCGTGTGGCCCGCGAGGTGTTCGACATCTATGCGCCGCTGGCTCACCGCCTGGGCATCGGTCATATCAAATGGGAGCTGGAGGATTTGTCCTTCCGCTACCTGGAGCCCGAGCAGTACAAGCAGATCGCCAAGCTGCTGCATGAGCGGCGCCTCGATCGTGAGCAGTACATTGCCGATGTGATGCAGCAGTTGCGTACCGAACTGGAGGCCACCGGGATCAAGGCCGACCTCAGTGGCCGGGCCAAGCACATCTATTCGATCTGGCGGAAGATGCAGCGCAAGGGCCTGCAGTTCAGCCAGATCTATGATGTGCGCGCAGTGCGTGTGCTGGTGCCGGAGATGCGCGACTGCTACACCGCGCTGGGCATCGTGCATACCCTGTGGCGGCACATTCCCAAGGAATTTGACGACTACATCGCCAACCCCAAGGAAAACGGCTACCGCTCGCTGCACACCGCCGTGCTCGGCCCGGACGGCAAGGTACTGGAGGTGCAGATCCGCACCCAGGCCATGCACGAAGAAGCCGAGTTGGGCGTCTGTGCGCACTGGAAGTACAAGGGCACCGACGTCAAGGGCAACTCCGATCACTACGAGGAGAAGATCTCCTGGTTGCGTCAGGTGCTCGAGTGGCACGAGGAACTGGGCGACATCGGTGGTTTGGCCGAGCAATTGCGCGTTGATATCGAGCCGGACCGGGTCTACGTGTTCACCCCGGATGGTCACGCCGTCGACCTGCCGAAGGGCTCCACACCGCTGGACTTCGCCTACCGCGTGCACACCGAGATCGGCCACAACTGCCGTGGCGCCAAGATCAACGGGCGCATCGTGCCGCTCAACTACAGCCTGCAGACCGGCGAGCAGGTGGAGATCATCACCTCCAAGCAGGGCGCGCCGAGCCGCGACTGGCTGAACCAGAACCTGGGCTACATCACCACCTCGCGGGCGCGGGCGAAGATCGTGCACTGGTTCAAGTTGCAGGCGCGCGACCAGAACGTCGCGGCCGGCAAGGCCATGCTTGAGCGCGAGCTCAACCGCCTGGCATTGCCGGCGGTGGACTTCGAGAAGCTCGCCGAGAAGTGCAACCTGCGCACTGCCGAAGACATGCACGCGGCACTGGGCGCTGGTGACCTGCGCCTGGCCCATGTGGTCAACCATGCCCAGCAACTGGTCGAGCCGGAGCGCGGTAGCGAACAGCTGGAACTGATTCCCCGGCGTGCCGGCAGTGGCTACAAGCCGGGCAAGCGTGGCGATATCCAGATCCAGGGCGTCGGTAACCTGCTCACGCAGATGGCCGGCTGCTGTCAGCCGTTGCCGGGCGATCCGATCGTTGGCTACATCACCCTGGGCCGCGGCGTCAGCATTCACCGCCAGGATTGCGCGTCGGTGCTGCAACTGGCCGGGCGCGAGCCCGAGCGGATCATCCAGGTCAGCTGGGGGCCGGTGCCGGTACAAACCTACCCGGTGGACATCGTCATTCGCGCCTACGACCGCTCCGGCCTACTGCGCGATGTGTCGCAGTTGCTGCTCAATGAGCGGCTCAACGTACTGGCGGTGAATACCCGTTCGAACAAGGAAGACAACACGGCGTCGATGTCGCTGACCATCGAGATTCCGGGGCTGGACGCGTTGGGTCGCTTGCTCGGGCGGATCAGCCAGTTGCCGAACATCATCGAGGCCCGCCGCAGCCGCGGTGGCAACTGACGATGGCCGAGCGCTATTCGCTGGACGACCTGCTGCACCTGATGGCGCGCCTGCGTGACCCCGTGCACGGCTGCCCATGGGATCTCCAGCAGGACTATGCGAGCATCGTGCCGCATACCCTGGAGGAAGCCTACGAGGTCGCTGATGCCATCGAGCGTGCGGACTTCGCGCACCTGCCGGGAGAGCTGGGGGACCTGTTGTTCCAGGTGGTGTACTACAGCCAGTTGGCCAGGGAGGAAGGGCGCTTCGAGTTCGCCGAGGTGGTCGATGGCATCACCCGCAAACTGGTACGCCGTCATCCACATGTGTTCCCGGACGGCGACCTGTATGGCGCAGTGGATATGCCTCGGCTCGAAGAGCGCGCGATCAAGCAGCGTTGGGAGGCGATCAAGGCCGAGGAGCGTGCCGAACAGGCAGAGGAGCCTCACCAGTTATCGTTGCTCGATGATGTGCCGAGCGCTCTGCCAGCATTGAGCCGTGCCGGCAAACTGCAGAAGCGGGCGGCACAGGTTGGCTTCGACTGGCCGGAAGCTCTGCCGGTGGTGGACAAGGTTCGCGAGGAACTCGATGAGGTCCTCGAGGCCATGAGCGAAAACGACCCGCAGGCAATCGCCGAAGAGATCGGCGACCTGCTGTTCGTCGTCACCAATCTGGCGCGCCATCTCAACGTGGATGCCGAAGCCGCGTTGCGCGGCGCCAACGGAAAATTCGAACGGCGCTTCCGTTTCATCGAACAAACCTTGCGTGCAGCAGGCAAGCCCATCGAGAATTGCACGTTGGAGCAGTTGGACGCCCTCTGGGGTGAAGCCAAAAAGCAGGAAAAACAGGCATCCGGCTGCAGCGGTTGATTCAGAGCCTCTTCGCGAAAGCGTGAGTAGGTTCTTACGCCGCACAAGCATTCATCTTTATGTGCATGGGGAGTGGCGGAGCCTGGAAGCAGGTTGCGTCCTGGCGGGCTGCGCTATGAGCTGCCGGCTGAGCACACCGATTTGCAGGCTGCAATGAATACGACAATGGCTACTGCTCAATCCTTGCGGTTCCAGGATGAACCGCAGGTCGATCCACACAGGGAGTCCAGCGGGATCGATTGGGCGACCGTTGCGTTGCCCGACGCCTGGGCTGACCGGATCGACTGGACCCATCTACCCGACCTGAAGCGCGTGGCCCGCACGCTGCTCGGCCGTGCCCATCGTCCTGTGCAACTACCGGCAGACCTGCCAGGGCGCGAGCTAATTCCCAAGTATGTATTGCAGGAGTTCCACAACCTGCCCAATGGCAACTATTCCAAATCGTTCAGCCGTGGCTACGCGCAGGGCTTCGATCGTGTGATGTTGGGTAGCCTGACTCAAGGGCGCCAGCGCGTGGCGGCAGCGCTGCGCGGTGCACAGTGTGCCCTGGATCTGGGCTGCGGTGCCGGCCGCCAGGCGGCTGCACTGCGTGATGCGGGAGTTGCTGACGTGTGGGGGCTCGACCCTTCCCCCTATCTGCTGCAGTACGCAGCGCGCGCCCATGAGCGGATCAACTGGATTCAGGGCGTGGCTGAGAACACGGGGCTGGCCGATGGGCAGTTCGATGCAGTTGCCGTGTGTTTCGTCTTCCATGAAATCCCGCCGCATTATCTGCGTCGTGCTCTGCTGGAATTGGCCCGCATCACCCGGCCCGGGGCCCGTCTAGCTGTACTGGAGCCATCGCCGGTGCAGTGGCAGCAAGGCTATCGCTGGCTCTGGCGCCATTACGGTTGGCGCGGTCTGTATTTTCGCGCCTTGGCTCAGCGTGCCCATGAGCCTTTTGCTGATGCCTGGCATCGCCAGGATTTCACTGCGTTGCTGGCCGAGGTCGGCTTCACGGTGAGGGAAGAGGAAACGGGCTGTCCGTTCCGTTTCTTTCTGGCCGAGCGCACCCAGTAGCATTTGATGACAGGCTGGGTGCGCACCCGGGTTCATGAACTGTCGATGAGCACCCGACCTGGCTGCGATGGTCAGGCGTGAATGAGCCTTCTCAGAGAGCAACCCAGCTGATGAGCAGAGCGAGCAAGGCGATGGCCAGAATCGGTTTGAGGACCTTGTAGGTCCGTGGCGAATGCCGCTTCAAGCGTTTTACCTGCCCGCCCATGACGTTGCCGAGCCGCTTGAAGCCGCCATAGGCGCGGTTGATGGCGCCTACGCGCTCACCTTCGACGTTCTGTGGCGCGGTCGCGCGGCCGAGCACGCCGCTGATCCAGCGATTGAGCGTACGCACCGGCTCGGGCAATGGACGCTCTACGTCGCAGAACAGGATTATCCGCGTGACCTCGGTCTCGTTCTTTACCCAGTGCACGTAGGTTTCGTCGAACATCACGTCCTCGCCGTCGCGCCAGGCGTAGGGTTGTCCATCGACATAAATGCGGCAGGCGTCGGAGTTGGGCGTGACGAGCCCCAGGTGATAGCGCAGTGAGCCGGCAAACGGGTCGCGGTGCGGATTCAAGTGGCCGGGGCCGGGAAGCAGGGTGAACATGGCACCTTTCACACAGTCCACCTGTTTCAGCAGGGCCACCGTTTTCGGACATAGGCGTTCGGCTGAAGGCAGCGTGCCGTCGTACCAGGTCAGGTAGAAGCGCTTCCAGCCTTTCTTGAAGAACGAGCCGAAACCGGCTTCGTTATCATGCAGCGCCGCGCGAATGTAGCCCTCGTCGAACAGCTGCATGGCTTCGTCGCGAATGGTTTGCCAGTTGTCGCGTAGCAGGTTCAGTTGCGGAAACTCATGACGTTCCAGATAGGGGCGCGATGGTGTCGCAGAACACAGGTACATCAAGGCGTTGTAGGGGGCGAACAGTGCCGAGTAATTCACCAGTTGGCGCAGGAAGGGGAGGCGGGCACGTCCACGCAGGTGGATGTACATAACGCTGCCGATGAACAGGGAAACGACGAGTAGCTTGAGGGTGAATGTTGCGGTCATTGAGCCTTCCTTGGCATGGAAGGGAGCGTTGGCGCTCCGTTCGGGGCATGGGTCTTGCGTATTGGTGACGCAAAACGGAGGATAGACGACCTTCGGCGAACACGTTTCGACGAACCTCTCACCTCGAATGTCGGATGATTCGTTAACGATGAGCATGTCATTGCGTGACCAGTTGCTGAAAGCCGGCCTGGTCAATGAAAAGCAGGTCAAACAGGCCAGCAAGCAGCAACAGAAGCAGCAGCGTCTGGAGAAGAAGAACCAGGTCGAAGTCGACGACTCGCAGCGTCAGGCCGCCTTGCAGGCCCAGGCTGAAAAGCTGGCGCGCGATCAGGAGTTGAATCGTCAGCAGCAGGAAAAGGCCGAGCAGAAGGCCCGATCAGCACAGATCAAGCAACTGATCGAGACGTCGCGCCTGCCCAAACTGACCACCGAGGACTACTACAACTTCGTCGACGACAAGAAGGTCAAGCGCTTGTCGGTCAATAGCCTGATGCGTGACAAGCTCAGCCGCGGCTCGCTGGCCATCGTTCGCCATGGTGGCAGCTACGAGGTGATTCCGCGCGAAGCGGCATTGAAGATCCAGGAGCGCGACCCGCAGCGCGTGGTGCAGCTCAATGTGCAGACGGAAGCACCCGATGCCGATGATCCGTATGCGGCCTACCAGATCCCTGATGATCTGATGTGGTGAAAAAAAGCCGGGCGCTGCCCGGCTTTTTTATGACGGTTGCTGAGGGGATGAGGACAGTTCGATTCGGCCGTATTGCGCGCCTTCGTTCAGGGGTGTGATCGCCAAGAACTGGTCCAGGCGCAGCAGATGTTCACCCGAGGCATTGCGTAACAACAGAAACTCCTCCTTATTCACGCTGCGGGTGGTAATCGCCTGAGCCTGTAGTTCGCTGCCATCGCGCAGTTCCACCCGCAGTTGGTAGCCATACAGGCAGGCTACCTCCAGGTGGTCATAGAGCGAGCAGGCCAGCGGTTGATAGCGCTCGTTCATGTATTCGAACCTCCAGTTTTCAGCGGCTGCAGAACCATCAAGTAGGCTGTGCTGTGCACACCACGGCATACTCTTGTGGTCTGTCCGGGGCAGTTTCATCTCTCGGACCGACATTCAAACTCAACCGGACACAAAAAAGCCGGGCGATGCCCGGCTTCTTCATTCAGGAGCACTTACTCCTTGATGCCTTCGACGGTGCGACCATTGACCGTGCCGTTTTTCAGCATGATCTGGTATTCCTTGCCGTCTTTCTCCACCTGATGCAGGGCGACCAGCAAGTAGTCCCAGTCTTTGGCGAACCACAGGATGGTTTTGCGACTGCTTTGCGTTGGGTCGCGTACGCGCTCGACCTTGATCGCGTCGATCAGGCCGGCGCGGGTCCGTACGCGTTCTTCGCCGAGCACGCGAAAGTCATAGACTTCGATCTCGTTACCGTCGACGACCTGATAGCTCATGCTTTTCTTGCCGGCGGCGACGTCGTGTTGCAGCACCAGCTGGTAGGTCGACTTGTCCTGCACGCCGCGGTTGAGCACCAGGCTGATCGGCTCGCCGCGGTCACTGCCCAATACCTGTTTCTCGGTCCAGTCGAAGTCCTGCTCGATTTGCTTGGCCTTGCCCAGACCGCTGCGGTCGAAGCGATAGGTCAGCGGCAGGAAAGTGCCGTTCTCGACGCGGAAGGTACTGACTTCGCTCAGGCTTGCCACCAGCATGGCGGCTTCGAAGGTCAGCTCCCAGCGCCCATTATCCAGTTGTTTGAGGCTGCGCCCGGCGGTGCCACTGATGGGCAGCTGTTTCCAGTCGGCGGTGTAGCTGGCCGAGAAAGGCGCGAGATCGGCCGCCTGGAGTGGCAGGGTGAACAGAGCGAGGAGCAACAACAAGGCGCGACGCATTGGTACATCTCCTAAAGGTAAGGTGCTAATTCCGTAACAGCTGCCCGGTGGGCGGCAGGGGTTGCCCGTCCAGCTCCGCACCCTTGTCGCCCAGACGCAAGCGGCCTTCGGCAAACCAGCGCACGGCCAAGGGGTAGATCCGGTGTTCCTGTTCGTGCACGCGCTGGGCCAGGCTGTCCGGGGTATCGGTGGACTGTACCGGGATCACCGCCTGTACGGCCAGGGGTCCGCCATCCAGTTCCTCGGTGACGAAGTGCACGCTGCAGCCGTGCTCGTCATCGCCAGCCTCCAGCGCACGCTGGTGGGTGTGCAAGCCCTTGTACTTGGGCAGCAGCGAGGGATGAATGTTCAGCAGGCGGCCCGCGTAATGGCGTACGAAGCCTGGCGTGAGGATGCGCATGAAGCCAGCCAGCACCACGAGGTCGGGCTGGTAGGCGTCGATGGCGTCGATCAGGGCTGCATCGAAGGACTCGCGTCCATCGAACTGTTTGTGGTCCAGCACTTCGGTGGCGATACCGGCAGCCTGTGCGCGCTGCAGGCCATACGCGTCAGCACGGTTGGAGAACACCGCGCGGATACGTGTCGGGTTGTCCGCTGCGGTGCTGCTGTCGATCAGGGCCTGCAGATTGCTGCCAGACCCGGAGATCAACACCACGACATTGCAGTCAGCCATCAATGGGCTTTCAGGTTGTTCAGCACGACCTGGGCAGCGCCTTCGGCGGCGACGCCGATCTGGCCGATCACCCAGGGCTGTTCGCCGCTGGCCTTGAGGTTGCTCAGGGTCGCTTCGACTTGATCCTGGGCGACGCAGATGACCATGCCGACGCCACAGTTGAGAACGCGGTGCATCTCGTGCTCGTCGACATTACCTTGTTGCTGCAGCCAGTCGAATACGACCGGGCGGGTCCAACTGGCCACGTCGACCACGGCCTGAGCGCCTTCCGGCAGTACGCGCGGGATGTTGTCGAGCAGGCCGCCGCCGGTGATGTGGGCCATGGCCTTGACTGCGCCGGTGTCCTTGATCAGCTTGAGCAGCGGTTTGACGTAGATGCGCGTCGGTGCCATCAGCAGGTCTTTCAGCGGTTTGCCATCGAGCTGGATGCTCTCGATGTCGGCACCGGCCACTTCGATGATCTTGCGGATCAGCGAGTAACCATTGGAGTGCGGGCCGGAGGAGGGCAGGGCGATCAGGGCATCACCGGCAGCGACCTTGGAACCGTCGATGATCTCGGCCTTTTCCACCACGCCGACGCAGAACCCGGCCAGGTCGTAGTCTTCGCCTTCGTACATGCCCGGCATCTCGGCGGTCTCACCACCGACCAGCGCGCAGCCGGCCAGTTCGCAACCGGCACCGATGCCGGTGACCACGGTGGCGGCCACGTCGACATTGAGCTTGCCGGTGGCGTAGTAATCGAGGAAGAACAGCGGCTCGGCACCGCATACCACCAGGTCGTTGACGCACATGGCGACCAGGTCCTGGCCGATGCTGTCGTGCTGGTTGAGGTTCAGTGCCAGGCGCAGCTTCGTGCCGACGCCATCAGTACCGGAAACCAGCACGGGCTGTTTGTAACCGGCCGGAATCTCGCAGAGCGCGCCGAATCCGCCCAGCCCGCCCATGACTTCCGGACGTGCGGTGCGCTTGGCTACGCCTTTGATGCGTTCGACCAGGGCTTCACCGGCGTCGATGTCTACACCGGCGTCCTTGTAGCTGATGGAGGGTTGCTTGCTCATGGATTCAGGCCTTTAAGGGGGAAATGCGGTGGTCGACCGGGCATGGCGAATGTCCATGCACGTGCCGGTCTGCGAAGGCGCGCGATTTTATCAGGCTTGCCCGCCAGCGGCCACCGGCCGCGACGGTTGCCGGGTGGTCGGCGGCTGTTTAAGGTATACCCTTCTCGTGCGGTTTCCCGCATGCCATCCCAGCTGTCGAGAGCCACCATGCGCCTTTCCGCCCCTCTGCTTGCCCTGTGTTGCGCGCTGCTCAGCCTGCCGTCCCTTGCCGAACCGGTCAGTGGC
This sequence comes from Pseudomonas sp. Marseille-Q8238, assembly GCF_965111915.1. NCBI lineage: Bacteria > Pseudomonadati > Pseudomonadota > Gammaproteobacteria > Pseudomonadales > Pseudomonadaceae > Pseudomonas > Pseudomonas sp. Marseille-Q8238. The sequence goes on from NZ_CBCOPI010000001.1 coordinate 1,354,423, forward strand.
CTCTATCAAGTGCGTGAACCTGTGACCAGCCAGCAACCCGATGAGCGTGGCACGGCCTTGGGTAAAGCGCTGGAAACACTGGTGCTGCGTCTGACTGGTGACAGCAAGGCGATCCAGGCGTCGGGCCTGGAAGGCGTGCGCAAGGACCCACAGCAATTGGTCAGTCAGTACGTCTATGAGGGCGATACGCTGGTGGTCGATTTCGATCCCTTGACCACGGATAACAAATTGCGCGGGGCGGGGCTGGCCTTGTGGAGCGCCAATCGCCCGTCGATTCTGGTCTGGTGGTTGAAGAGCAACAATGAGGGCAACAGCCTGCTGGGCGACGCACAAGAGGCTGCCGCGCCGTTGTGGCAGGCGGCGCAGAACCGTGGTTTGCCCCTGCGCCTGCCGCTGGCCGACCTGCAAGAACAATTGGTCGCGACCCCGGAACACCTGTCTGAAAACGAGCCGGATGACTTGCGAGCGGCTTCCGAGCGCTATGCCGCGGATGCTCTCCTGGCGGTGCAGGCCCATGAAGAGGATGGCAAGTGGAAGGCCCAATGGCGCCTGTGGCTGGGTGACAGCCGCGAGCAAGGTACGAGCAGTGGCGACAGTGAGCAGGCCACAGCCGATGCCGTGCTGCTGGCGGTGAGCCAGCGCCTGGCCCCTCGTTTTGTCGTCAAGCCGGGTGCGGCCAGTGCCCTGCTGGTGCAGGTCCAGGGCGCCAATCTGGCGCGTTATGCCGAGCTTGAGCGCCTTCTCGAGCCTTTTTCTGCACGCCTGAGCCAGGTCAAGGGTGACCAGGTCACCTGGCAGGTCAATGCCAGCGCAGAGCAGTTACGCGCCCAATTGGGGCTGGCGGGTCTGCGTGAAATTCCTGCCAATGCGGCGCCGTTGGATGCCGCCGCACCCACTCCGGACTCCGCACCAGCGATGCCAGACAATCTGCTGCGTTTTAGCTGGTAAGGACTGTTTCTTTCCCTTCACGTCTGGGACATGGGCCTGAAGGGCTATAGAGCAGCAGGTCGTTCATCATCGATGACCGCGCCGCGTGACAAAGGAATGCCATGCACCATTTACCTAACGCTTTGACCCTGATGCGTCTCGCTTTGACTGTGCCGATTGCTTTGTTATTGCTGGCAGAGCGGCATGCGCAGGCGCTCTGTCTGTTCGCCGTGGCAGGCTTTTCCGATGCTTTGGATGGCTTTATCGCACGTCGTTTCGGTTGGGTCAGCCGACTGGGCTCTCTTCTCGATCCCCTGGCCGACAAGTTGCTGCTGGTCACCAGCTATGTGTGCCTGACGGCAACTCAGGTGCTGCCGGCCTGGCTGACGCTGATCGTATTGCTGCGTGATGCGCTGATCGTGAGCGGTGCTGGCTTGTATCGTCTTCTACTCGGCCCGTTGCAGTTCCAGCCAAGCGGGTTGGGCAAACTGTCGACGGTGATGCAGATCGTTCTGGTGCTGGCGGTACTGTTGGAACTGAGTATCCTGCCTGGCGTTGCCGATGTGCGTTGGCTGTTGATCTATGGCGTTCTGCTCCTGGCGTTGGCCAGCGCGGGGCACTATGCGTGGGTGTGGGTGGGTAAATTCAATGAACAGAGGCGGAGCGCCTGACATGAGTGATTCGAGGCACTGGCTGTGGCTGGCAGGTGTGGTTCTGGGCGGTTGGCTGCTGTATTTGCTGACCCCGATCCTGTCCCCCTTTCTGATCGCGATGTTGCTGGCCTACCTGGGGGATCCGCTGGTCGATCGTCTGGAGCGCTGGATGTCGCGTACGTGGGGCGTCGTGCTGGTATTTGCGCTGTTCAGCCTGCTGCTGTTGATCTTGCTGTTGATCCTTATCCCGATGCTGGGGCGGCAGTTGGTGCACCTCTATCAATTGCTGCCGCAAATGCTCGACTGGGCACAACTGCAGGCCCTGCCATGGGCGCAGGCCCAATTTGGTCTGAGTGAGGACTTCTGGCGTTTTGACCAAATCAAGACGGCGCTCAGTGAACACCTGGGTAAGACCACCAATATCGTGGGTGTTGTTCTTGCTCAAGCTACGGCGTCGAGCCTGGCGCTGGTGGCCTGGGTCGGTAACCTTCTGTTGATCCCCGTGGTGAGCTTCTACCTGCTGCGTGATTGGGACCTGATCATGGCCAAGCTGCGTGGTTTGTTGCCGCGTAGTCGCGAAGGGGCGGTAGTGCAGTTGGTCAGCGAATGCCACGAAGTGCTTGGCGCGTTTATTCGTGGGCAGTTGCTGGTGATGCTGGCGCTGGCGGGTATCTATTCCAGCGGTTTGATGTTGGTAGGGCTTGAGCTGGGATTACTGATTGGCCTGCTCGCCGGGCTGGCGAGCATCGTGCCGTACATGGGCTTTATCGTCGGCTTTGGCGCCGCAGTGATTGCAGCCTTGTTCCAGCACGGCGGCGTCGATCTTTATCCGCTGTTGGGTATTGCCGTGGTATTTGGAATCGGCCAGTTGCTCGAAGGTATGTTGCTGACGCCGTTGCTGGTTGGTGACCGTATCGGCTTGCACCCTGTAGCCGTGATCTTCGCGATCCTGGCCGGCGGCCAACTGTTTGGTTTCACCGGCATTCTGCTGGCACTACCGGTCGCGGCAATCATCATGGTGTTGCTGCGTCATGCGCATGACTTTTACAAACAATCAGACGCTTACGGTGCATCCAGTCCACCTGATTGATTTGTGAGGTTTTTATTTTCCGGCTTGGTGTCGATGAAGTGTCGACAGCATCCTGCGGGTTGAATCGCACAGCGTCGCGCAAGTGATCCGGGGAATGCAAACTTGGCAGCACCAAGCGCGGGATAACACTCACAAGAAAAGCGGCAGAACGCTGGCTCAGCCACCGCGCAAGGTGCACTGAACCGGATGCCTGATAGGAGTAACGTTTGGTTAGATGGCGGGCTTTAGCCGGTCCCAGTGAGCGAAGCGAGCGTTTTGAACCAATTGTTAGGCGCGGATTACGGGCCAAAACCATTGAACCACCATGCTGACCAAGCCATTACAGACTCTGCTGTTGGCCACAGAAGGCCCAATGTACAAAATGATGCGAGTGCTGGCCACAACCGATTTTTACGAACTAAAAACAGAGTTGTGAATAAGCAAAAAATGCGAACCAGAAAAGCACGACAAGCAGATGTACATTGAGATTTAACGTATCAATGGATATGTAACCTGCCAAGCACAGACCGGAAATGAAAACTGTAAAAACAGGGAGCCATTTACTGAAGTTGAGCATTGCCTTCCTTTGCGTACAAGATACTAAACAAGATGCCTAACGTTTGGTTAAGGGGCGGGCTTTAGCCCCTCCCGAGTGAGTGAAGCGAACGACTTGAACCATTTGTTAGGCTCGGGCTGCACCGACGAATTAACGCTTGGTGACTTTGCTAGTTAAACCTTCCTCTTGCATTTCAGGGAGATTTTGGACTGCTTCTGTTAGTAGATCTACAATTGCATATGCTTTTTTGTGGAATTCGGCTAGTTCGGTAACTGTGAAAGAAACAAAGCTTTTTCTATGCTTGCTCCCTTCGGGAATGCCGCCACAGAAATTTGTGCCAAAAATCTCTTCGTCATTGCTCCGTGACCAGCAGAAATGAGCGAATTTATTTCTGGTGGATCTAAGAGGTGTTATCTGGTTGTTTATTGTTTGGATTTGTTTTATCTGCTCTTCGCTTACCAGCTTATACCCATACCGATATCTATGTATTTCGTAAGCTTCTCTGATGGCTTCTTGACGCTTTGCTCCGGATATATGATCAGTGTAGGTGCGTGCTAAGAAAGCCGGTGTAACCAATAGACGAGAAAGTAACTCTCCAAGTAGAAATTCAATATTCGACCACTCAACTGTGAGCTTTCCGATAGCTTGGAAATGCTCGTCGGTGAGCTCTGCATACTGAGAAGAGTGATTTAACGGCATTCTATCTCCTGGGCCTAACGCCCAAGCTCAGCGGCGGCGTAGCTGTCCGCTGGAGCGCCTTGTTGGGCCGGGATGCTCATATGTACTGAGTAATGTTGGAGCATTGAACGCAGAAGTGCTTGACCGTAAATTCAACTATAGAATCTGGCTGCTGATTTGGCTTATCGACTGCCACTACAAAAATGTGCTGACCAGTTTGGTCCACGCGAAAGTTTGCATCGTTGGGCCGGCGGTGCTTGATCTTGTTCAGTAGCTTCTCAAGAGTTAACGCAACTCCAACGCCCGGAATTATTCCATTGCCTGCACCTGAAGCTGGAAGCGCTTGCTGCTGCGACCTAGTGACAGGTGCAACCGACAAACCACACTGGCCCCTTAAGGCTGCTTCAAGCTGCGACCCGGCATATGTGCTTGCTGCTTTGGAATCATCTCTAGCTCTGAGTATTACGTTAACAATGTGGTCTAGATGCGCCATCGCTTCTGAACTAACGCGCGCAGCTCGCACGAGATCCGGAGGAGTCTTCTGCCATGCAGCCAAAAACAGTACCGAGCAGTTTTCAAGCTGATAAATGGATTCTCCAATAGACGAAGGAGAATTGGACGAAGATCCGGTTAAAAATGAGATGTTTCCCACTGAAAAATCTCCCTTTGGGCCCAGCGTTTGGCGGGCTTTAGCCCGTCCCAGTGAGCGAAGCGAACGGTTTGAACCAGTTGTTAGGCCTCAGCGGAGAGCGCAGTACGGAGCGCCCCTGCAAGTGCAGCTTGCAGACGGTCTGGTTGACGCAGTCGTTAGGCCTTTCCATCACCAATAATTTTTACTCACCTGCGCACAATTCACATGTGATACTCACGATTCCGAATTATGGACAAATCCTGCTCTTCAAGATTGAACCATTCGCCGTTTACGTGCTTGTCCGCAAAGATGCGGTGATAGGCGGATTCGGCTTCGATGTGGTCGTCGAACCAAGCACAAAGCGGGATCGTGTACATAATCGGCAGTTTGACCCCGAATGCTCGCATCCGACTAGGCATGTTCCGCGTTCGACCGACCTTGAACCCGTAAGCCGATTGAAGGACGTATATGTACCCTCCACGCGGTGAGCTAGTCGGCTCTCCAACGATCTCCATAGGGTCTAATCGTTCGCGTGCTACCGAACCCTTCTGCTGTCTGGGTGGACGAATGGTTGAGATTGCCTCTGCTCCATTCGGCAAATTTTCCTGCGGTTCAAGATCCGGGAATGTATCCGCGAAGAGTTGATGTAGCCCGTAGCCAGCAACCTTTGTCGCTGCGAACTTAAAGCCTTGCTTCGTACTCCAGTTACCGCGGCCAGCTGGCGTGTCTACCCATATCTCTGTGTGCGTTGGTAGCCAATCGACCTGGATACGTCGACTGGAGCAACTACGGATAATTCCCAAGTATCGGACAAGTCCAGTCTGGGTTGTTGATTCATAGTCCGCTAAAAGCAACCCGTCCCGGACCCTCGGAGGCGCAGTCTGTTCGGTAAGAGTGGATGGAAGCTCAAACTCGGTTTGGGGCGGGCTCTGAAGTTCGTTGAGAGACTTGGCCACACGCCAATAACGAGAGGGAGTTAGCATGAAGGTGGGTGTCCGTATTGTGGCCTAACGTTTGGTTAAGGGGCGGGCTTTAGCCCGTCCCAGTGAGCGAAGCGAGCGACTTGAACCGCTTGTTATGCGTCTCATAATTTAAGTCTACGTAAGAGCTCGACTAAGGCGCCAGCAAGCAAAGTTGTAGCGATGTCATTTGTAATAAAATATACAGTTAGGTCGATTGTGAGATTTAGAATAACCCAGATAGTGTTGTAAGAAAGTTTCAACTCGGTTAGCAAGTAGAGCTTTCCGTGATTGAGTTCGAAGCGTTCTTTTATAGGTGCGCCCTCTGCATAAGGAGCGCTTTGTTTTATTAGTTCGTAATGCTTTAAATACTTTTCCTCCAAGAGTTCAAGTATTTCGGCTTTGGCAAATTTGTTAAACAAGGTTGCAGGAATGAAATCTGAAAGAGGTTTCCGCCACCCGTTTGTTTCGCTTCCGATTCTAGGCTGGTTTGTTTCGTGATTATATGATGCTGTATTTGCCAGCATTTCAACTAAATGTTCTCCTACATATAATTCCAAGGGAAGCATGGCGAGCCATTTACATATGGAGGTGTCCGTTTGGCCCCTAAGGAAAACTTTCTTTAAAACTCCCTCTCTCAATCTGGATAAGACCTCGCTTGGTTTGCATAACGATTAAGCTAACGGGCAGACAAAAGCGTAGCTTTTGGCTGTCCAGCGAGCGAAGTGAGCGACAGTTGAGCGCATTGTTAGAGTCTACTGTTTGATGATTTATATAGCGACAGTTTGGAGCTTAGTTCGTTTATGCTGTCTGTTACTTTAAGTGGAGTGGCTGTGTCTTTGCGCGACTCTTCGTAGATGTTTATTCCGATTTCAACTAGCCAGCGTGGAGGAAGCTCCTCCGAGGGGCTCCAGGTTTCCCCAGCTATCCACCCTATGGATCTGAGGTAAGTCGAGAAATTATAGGTTGCCCCATCAAGCCCCCTATACATAACCAATGTATATTTTGAGTCAAGTATTGAATTTGTCCATAGCGTGTAAATTTTCTGGGCTAGATCTTCTGTTACCTCACGCTCTAGGACGTTTTCTTCTGTTTTTGTTTTTCTGTCTTGAGATTTGTGTATTTCCCAGCTTCTAAGTATGTAGGTGGCGCTTTTGTCATTTTTGTAAATGCGCCAAGCCCAAGAATTTAGAAATGAGTTGTATGCAGTAAATTCGGCTAGGTAATACGTGTGCCCGTTGGTTACGGAGGATGGGATAAGATGGTTTATAACTCCATTCGTAGCCTCAAATTTCTCTTGGGTCACGTCGGGAATATAGTCCAGCCCTGCGAAAGTAAATGATGCTGCAAGGAGCATTAGGGGGGCGATTAGTATGCTGCGGAGCATGTTTGCCTCTAACTATAAATAGACACCAAATGGTGTATAACCTGCTGAGCGGGACTGGTGGATAAAACTCTTTGCGGAGCGCAGCAAAGGCTCTAAAGCAGGGTCGCCATAAGAGGCAGAAGTTTATGCACCAGACCGCAATTCCCTTTGCCAGTTGAGCTGGCTGCCCCGAGAGTAATCACAGGGAGAAGCTAAGGCAACGGCCTGATGTCAATTTGCTTTTACAGGGTTTTGATGCTGTCAGTGGCCGGTGTGCCTAGGAGCCACGCGGGAATATCTCTCGTGGTATGCAGCATGCGCCATACATCGATGTGTTCGGCGTGTTCGACATAGAAGACGAGGTAGGGGTAACGCTGGAGTGGCCAGGAGCGTAGTTGAGGCAGGTCCAGCTCATGGGCGTAGCGGGGCGATCCGCTGGTGGGGTGGCGGCCAATCTGTTTGTAGGCTCGTTCCAGGGAGTCGATAAAGCCCAAGGCTGCCTTGTCGGCTTGTTCGTCCAGATAGTAGGCAATGGCGTCGTCTACATCTTGAGTGGCCAGCGCTCGGGGTATGACTGGCTTTTGCTTCATCCTTGAGTGTTCCGCACCTGCGAGCGGAGCGATTCGAAGTAATCGGCATCAGCCGGAGCGGTTGGCGCAGACTCGGCACCGGCCAGCAGAAGGCCACGCAGGTGCTGGCGATCCTGATCTTTGCGGATCAGTTCCCGGACATATTCGCTACTGGTGCCATAGCCGCGTGTGCTGACCTGATCGTCGACGAAGGTCTTGAGCGCATCAGGCAATGAGATGTTCATGGTGCTCATGGGGTGCCACCTTTGCCAAATTTTGCCAAATATCCTAGCACGGCCCTTGATGCCGGGTGTCGACCAAGTGTCGAAATTACTGGCCAGCATTAGCCGAAAAAGCCCGGAACCAGAGCTGCCAAGGGCTTCTCTGCCCAGTAAAGACGGGCGTTGTCCAACAATGGCGTGTGCCTGCGAAGGTTACAAGCAATCAGACACCTATGGCGCTGCTTCTCCGCCAGAGTGAAGTTATTCAGAGAGCATGAGTAGGCTCGCCTCGTAGATGAGCCTTTGATGCAACGCGTCTAGTCGATGAGCGGATATGGGGAGGTTTTTTACGGCCTTCTACGAATGAATAGTGTCAAAATGCCATTTGTTTTTGTTAGCATTTGCCTCGCATTCAATTAGGAGAGCTTTCCGATGAAGGAACAGCGGAAATTCGTAGCCTTACGCGCTCATATCGATCATCTACTACTCGGTGGCGCGAAAATCGTCAGTCGAGCGCCCCTCACTCTTAACGTCAACGGGCATCTACTCAAGGTCGAGCATGGAATGCTGATCGGGTATTCCGCCGCGGCGTAACATTGTTGGTGTTGAGCCGGGCTGGCTCTAAGTCACTGAAATGGAACGATTAAGCATTCAATGACACCCGGCGCCCAAGACTATAAACTTTCCAGCCTTTATAGCTACCCGGAGCCGGCTTTGACGAGCCGCTCAGCTCAGCATGATCCCGATTCAACTGCCCCTTGGTGTGCGTCTGCGCGATGACGCCACCTTCGCCAACTATTATCCAGGTGCCAACGCAGCAGCACTCGGCTATGTCGAGCGTATGTGTGAGGCGGATGCCGGGTGGGCGGAAAACCTGATCTATCTATGGGGCATCGAGGGCGTTGGGCGTAGTCATCTGCTACAGGCGGCGTGCCTGCGGTTCGAGCAGCGTGGTGAGTCGGCGGTTTACCTGCCGTTGGCGGAGGTCGCCGATTATGGCCCGGCGTTGCTCGACAATCTGGAACAGTGCGGCCTGGTTTGCCTCGATGATCTGGATGCGGTGGTCGGTCGGGCGGAGTGGGAAGAGGCACTTTTCCACCTGTTCAATCGCTTGCGTGATGCGGGCCGTTGTCTGTTGCTGGCCGCCGCAGCTGCCCCGCGTGAGTTGCCGGTGGGCCTGGCGGATCTGCAGTCGCGCTTGACCTTGGCGCTGGTCTTCCAGCTGCATGCCTTGTCGGACGAGGAAAAGCTGCGCGCCCTGCAGTTGCGGGCCTCACGTCGGGGCTTGCACCTGACCGATGAGGTCGGTCGATTTATCCTAACCCGGGGTGAACGCAGCATGAGCGCCTTGTTCGAGTTGCTTGAGCGCCTCGATCAGGCTTCGTTGCAAGCTCAGCGTAAACTGACCATTCCCTTTCTGAAAGAGACTCTCGGCTGGTAGTGGCGTGCCGTTTAGCCGTGCTCAGTCACAGCAGAGTCCTGTTGAATCAGCTCCTCGATGAACGCCCTGATCGCTTTTGCACTTGCCTGAGGCTGGCTTTGCAGGAGGAAGTGTGGCCCATCGATGTCGATCTGGCGTAGGTCCTGGCAATGCTGTTGCACGCTGGCAGCGGCTTTTCGTGTGATCAGTCGGTCCTGGCGCGCATGCAGATGCAGTACCGGCAGCGTGAGCGGCTGCTTGGGTGCTTGCAGCTGGTTTAACGTCAGCAGGCGTTGGCGTATCAGTGCAGTCGGCAATTGACTGATTTCCCCGCGCAGCAGTGCGAGCAGTTCTGGGGAGGCCTGACCGTTTACGCAGAGCAGCCTGAGTAGTGGTCCTGCACGCAGAAGATTTCGCGGCAGCGGTAGATAGGGCGTTAATGCCAGCAGGGGATGCGGTCGTTGCAGAAACGAGGCAGCCAGGATCACGCCGCGCAGACCTGGGGGTTGGTGCTGTGCGATGGCGTATGCCAATGGTCCGGAAAAGGATTCCCCTAAAAGGACATAGGGGCTGCTGCCCAGCTTCGGCAGCAGGGCTTCAGTCAGCGCTGCGTAGGTTTGCTGACCTTGCTCGGGGAGGCTGCAGTATTCGATGTGCAAACTATCCAGGCAAGGCAGCAATGGGGCAAACAGTCGGTCGCTGCCATTCAGGCCTGGCAGCAGGACCAGGCGCATCAGGCTTCGCCGAGCAGCTTGCGGTCGTACTGGAAGCGCCAGCGTGTATAGACCAGGGCGCTGCAGAACAGGCTGAAGCTGATGACTGTCTCCAGGGCGCCGAACAGCGCGCGGCTGGGGTCGATGGCGGCAAGAATCCCCTGGATGAAGTAGATATTCATCACGAAGCAGGTCCAGGCATGGGCTCTGGCGCTGCCGATTACGAGACCGGGTGCGAGCAGGGCCAGCGGAACGAGTTGGATGCACAGCACTACCCAGGTGCGTGCACCGTGCAGGTCGGCAAAACCGAGATTCCAGACCAGCAGAAGAATGATCAGAGCAATGAAACTGAACAGACTGAGTGCTCGACTGAGCTTGAGGCGCGGCTGTAGCCAGTCGAGTGAAGGAAGAGGTTTTGCTTGCTTAGCCACGCGTGTTCTCCGGGGGCGTCAGTTGCAGGGCAGTCTTGGCCAGGCGCTGACCCAGTGCACGGCATAGGCTGATTTCATGTTCATCCAGCGCCCGCTTGCCGTCGGCCCCGGCGTGATGGCTCGGGCCATAGGGGGTGCCACCGCCACGGGTTTCCAGCAGGGCACCTTCGCTGTAGGGCAGGCCGCAGATGAGCATGCCGTGGTGCAGCAGTGGCAGCATCATTGATAGCAAGGTGCTTTCCTGTCCGCCGTGCAAGCTAGACGTGGCAGTGAACACGCCTGCGGGTTTGCCGACCAGTTCGCCAGTGAGCCACAGGCTGCTGGTGCCATCGATGAAATACTTCATGGGTGCAGCCATGTTGCCGAAGCGGGTAGGGCTGCCAAGTGCCAGGCCGGCACAGTTCTTCAGGTCCTCGATGCTGGCGTAGAGGGCGCCTTCGGCAGGCACCGCCGGGGCCACTGCTTCGCATTCTGCAGAGATGGCTGGGACCGTACGCAGGCGCGCCTCCATGCCGCTCAGTTCGACACCGCGGGCGATCTGCCTGGCCATTTCTGCGGTGGAGCCGTGGCGGCTGTAATAGAGCACCAGGATATAGGGTGTGCTCATGCCAGCAGCTCCAGGACTTTCTCAGGTGGACGACCTATCACGGCCTTGTCGCCTGCGATCAGTATCGGTCGTTCGATCAGCTTGGGATGAGCGGCCATGGCATCAATGAGTTGTGCCTCGGTGAGGCTGCTATCGGCCAGGTTCAGCACCCGATAGTCGTCTTCACCGGTGCGCAGCAGCTGGCGGGCAGGGATGCCGAGTTTGCCAAGCAGGCTGCTCAGTTCGCTGGCCGTTGGTGGGGTTTCCAGATAGCGCACCACGTGCGGCTGCAGGCCACGTGTTTCAAGAAGCTCCAGAGCGCCGCGGGACTTCGAGCAGCGAGGGTTGTGATAGAGAGTCAGGTCGGTCATGGATGGGTCGCATCTTGCCTAGGGTGGGCGCTATTCTACCCGCCTTGGCGCCTGCGGGCGCAGCAGGTATTGCATAGCTTCAAGGAGAGGGCATGCGGCAGCGGTTTGTCGACGTTATGGAGTTTTGGCGCTTTCTGCTGCAGCGTTTCTTTGCTGATCGGGCCATGCAGAGTGCGGGGGCGCTGACCTATACCACCCTATTCGCGGTGGTGCCGATGATGACAGTGACGTTTGTCATTCTCTCGGCGATTCCTGCCTTCCAGGGGATGGGTGAAGACATTCAAGGTTTTATCTTCCGCAACTTTGTCCCTTCATCTGGCGCTACGGTGCAGGAGTATCTGCGGGACTTCACTGTGCAGGCGCGCAAGCTGACCTGGGTTGGCGTGGTGCTGCTGGCGGTGACGGCGTTCATGATGCTGCTGAACATCGAGAAGGCATTCAATACGATCTGGCGAGTACGCCAGCCGCGTCGTGGGGTTCAGAGGTTCCTGCTGTATTGGGCAATTCTCAGTCTTGGGCCATTGCTGCTGGGCGTTGGATTTGCGGTGAGCACATACATCACGTCGCTGGCATTGCTTGCCGGCCCGAATGCACTGATCGGCGCCAAGACATTGCTCGGTTTTGCACCATTGCTGTCCAGCGTCGCGGCTTTCACCCTGATCTACGCCACGGTACCGAATACCCGCGTGCCCTTACGCCATGCTCTGATTGGCGGTTTGTTCGGTGCGGTCTTGTTCGAGATAGCCAAGGCGCTGTTTGGTGTGTTCGTCCGGCTGTTCCCTGGCTATCAACTGATCTACGGCGCGTTCGCCACCGTGCCGCTGTTTCTCCTGTGGATTTATGTCTCCTGGCTGATCGTGCTGTTTGGCGCGGAACTGGTGTGCAACCTGTCATCTTCACGCCAATGGCGTCGCCGAGCGTTGCCCAAGGTCCTGATCATGCTGGGTGTGTTGCGGGTCTTTCACCGGCGGCAGCAAAAGGGGCTAGCGGTTCGTCACGTGGATGCGCAACGTGAAGGCTGGCCGCTGGAAGAGCATGAGTGGGAGGAAGTGCTCGAGTTTCTTGAGCGTGAGCACCTGGTCTGTCGGGTCAGTGGTGGTGCAGGCTGGGTGCTGTGTCGTGATCTGGAACATTTCAGCCTGTATCAATTGCTCAGTCGCAGCCCTTGGCCATTGCCTCGGCTGAGCCAATTGCCAGAGCAGCTCGATGAAGCCTGGTACCCCGGATTACGTCAGGCGTTGAATGCGCTCAATGATGAACAGGCGGTCTTGTTCGACGGCAGCCTCGCCCACTGGCTACGCGGCAATAGTTGACCACTTAGGTGACAAAAAAGGTCAGATTAGGGCGTTGAACAGGTAGGCTTTGCCTCGACGCGCTTCTCACGACCTTATTTCTCAGCCTCGGCAAGCTGGCATGCTTTTGGCTATCTCTTGGTAATTGAGCTGGCAGAGTGCCAGTATTTTTCCGAGGATGTCATGAGCAGTAGGGAGCGTAAGGTCATTCACCTGCTCGAGCGCGATGCCGAGGATGCATTGGCGCGCCTGAATCGCATAACAGGGCTGACGTTTGCGCGTTGGCCGGAGTCTCTGGTGCCACAGCCTGAAGGCGCTGGAGAACAAAGCCTTGCTATGCAGTGTCCCGACGCGCTTGAGTCGGATGCCGAGACGGCCTGAAGCCCTAACGCAAAACCGCGCTTTAAGCGCGGTTTGGGAGCCTCGTTGAGCAATCAGGCACTCGCTTGGCGGCTGTCACTATTCTGTTGCTCGACGGCCTGAACAAACAACTCTTCCACGATGACTGTCTTGGTCTCTACAGCCGAGCGCAGACGTATTTGCATGTCTTCGATCTTGAGCTTCATGGGCAGGCGGGCAATACCGGACAGCATGACCTTATGGTGGGCATTGACCTTGCCATGGTCGACAGCCGCTTCCCGTTGCTGGGCACCATCCCGATAGCTGACCAGTAGCGAGACAGGCAGGTTGGCCAACCCTGGCAAGTGCAGCCAGGCGGCGACATTGAACTCGACCACGCGCCCTTCGTAGGCAGTGACGCTGGAACGGGCGCTGTTGACGATGCTGGAGGGGACTGGGCCGATCAGCTTGTCAGCTGTTTGGGACATGCAGGGGCTCCGGTTTTTCTAGTGAATGTGTTGGCTGCTCATCATAAGTGGCAGGTACGGGGAAAACTGTGCGTTCAGACGCCATCGGTCGTGATCGTGCTCGCAAATTCAGGCCAGGCGCAAAGGATGCCTTACCACGGTCGAGGTGCTGAGGTTGGCTGCCGGCAGGGGCAGCACCGCCTGGTTATTGATGTTGGCCAATTGAAGCCAGAGATTTTCCCCTTCGACAAATTGTCCGCAGGGCAGCCAAAGGCCGTGGTGCCAACCGTTGCCTGGTTCCGGCGTGCTTTGCAGGACGGCGGGATGTGTCTGTGAGCTGGGTGCGCGCCGTAACCAGACCGGCCGTGGCAGGCCTTTCAGGTAGCGTACGCCCAAGTGAAGCCCATTGCTGTTCAGGTGTCGCCAGCGTACTAGTGCAAGGCTGGGTGTGCCTTTGCTGGTCAAGACCAGGAGCAGTTGGCCAACGGGCAACTGATGGCCCTGATCAGCGTTACACAGTAGGCGTGCTCCCCCAGGACTGGCATCCAGCATCTGGGCTGAGCAGGTCGAAGGGCGTTTTTCCAATAGCTGGGCATGAATGGTTGGCAAGCCGATCACGACATTGCAGTCGGCGCTGAAGTCTGCGCGTGGATGGCGGCGTTGCTGTCTGCCGAGCCAGTGCTGCTGGACGCGCTCGAGCAGCTCGCGTTCTTCTGCGCGTTGCAAAGGCGCGGGGTCATCCATGGCAATCAACAGCGCGCCGAGCTCAAGGCGGCGCAGGCAGTCGGGGTCGCTGGTGACGGCTTGCTCATACGGCAGGCAGGGCAGGGGCTGGCTGAGGTCGATGATCGGGCTTTCGTTGTCTTCCTCTGCATCCCAGGGGATCAGGCGTGCCAGTTCCGCGAGCGGGGTCAGCGCGCTGAACAGGCGTGGACACTCACCGTCGGCAAGGTGGAAGGGGTTGCTCATCGCCAGCAGCAGGGTCTGTTGATACAAGCCGCGAAGGGTGCTGGCCGGTGCAGGCTGGAAAGCAGCTGCCACGTGTTCATCAAGGCAGTTCTGGTGCTCGCCCAGCCAGTACAGCAAGTGACTGTCTCGCCAAAGCCCAGGTGGAGGTTCCTGGTAGGTCTGGTAGTGACGCATCAGGGTTTGCGCAACGAAGTGCTCGGCCATGTACAGGCACCACGCCAAATGTGGACGTGAAGGCTGGTGGCCTTGAAGTATCTGCAGGAGCAGGCGCTTGAAACCGGCGGCCAATTCGGCGCACAGGTGCAGAAACAGGGGCGAGGGCGCCCTGTGTTCCTGATAGGTCACTGCATAATGGCGGTATTCTTCGCTGAAACTTTGCAGAGCGCGCTGCCTTTCCAGTAAGGTCATGGCGCTTCGGTTGAAGTGAAAAAGCAGGCTTAGCACTTGTTGCAGTGCGTTATCCGTCGATTGAGAGCGAGCACTTGCCAGTTGTTCGTTCAGCCCGACAAGCGATGCCGTCTCGCCATCGTGGATATCTGGTACTTCCAGGCGCAGGGCATCCAGCGTCATATCAACCCCGCATGTACGAGGATCGAATGCATGGGAATACGACTCCAGTTTATGGTGGTAGTGCTGGCCGGATTCATGCTGGCTGGGTGCGCCGAAGATCTGGGTTCGGACCAGCATGGACGAAAGGTCACGGCGGAACAACTGCAAGGGCAGTGGTTGGTGATTAATTACTGGGCTCAATGGTGCAAGCCCTGCCGCACGGAAATTCCAGAACTCAACTTATTGAATGAGCAGCTCAAAAATCGACAGGCCCAGGTGATTGGGGTCAATTTCGATGCACTTCAGGGCGAGCCTCTGCGTGAGGCTGCCGACTCATTCGATATTCGATTCACCGTACTGGCCAGTGACCCTGCGCAGCGCTATGGGCTGCCTCGCAATGACGTGCTGCCTGTGACTTATATCGTCGACCCCAAAGGCGCCTTGCGTGAGCGGCTTGTCGGTGAGCAGACCGCTGAAGGATTACTGTCCAAGCTATCCGCATTACAGAGTCAGGAGTGAAGCATGGCGCGTATTTGCCTGCATGGTTATGTTTCAGGAAAGGTTCAGGGCGTGAGCTTTCGCCAATACACCAGTGAAGAGGCGGAGCGCCTGGACCTCGACGGCTGGGTGCGCAATCTGCCCGATGGCCGAGTCGAGGTATTGGTGGAGGGCGAGGAGAGCGTTGTGCGTGAGCTTGAGGCTTGGCTCAGCAGTGGTTCGCCTTTGGCGGAGGTCGAAGCGGTCGAGCTGCAGGAGCAGTCATTGCAGGGTATCACCGGCTTCGTTATCCGGCGTTAGAGCCTGTCTTGGACTGCTGCGCGGCGGCCAAGCTGCGTTTTCCGCCTTGTTGTGGTTCAGCTCGCGACAGACGAAACAGCTTCTTGGAGCGGCTGAGCCTGACGGTTTAACTGTTATCGTCAGGCTTGTTAAGAGCTGTTGTGCGCGGTGAAGGATCAGTCGTTACCAGGGTCTGCGGCCAGCCGGCCGGCATCTTTCAGCAGCTTGTGCACGAACTCCTGCTGCAGCTCCGGATCATTGCGGGTCAGCTCTATGAGGCTCTGTTCCAATTCGCTGGCTTCTTCTTCCAGCCCCAAATCGGACAGGCGCTTGACCCGATGCACCCACTCGTTCACTTCGTCGTCTTCCAGATCGTCATAGATCAGGGTATGGGCTTCCCGCAGTTTGCCGCGCAAGGTGCGGCTGACCAGGAGGGTTTCGTCGGCACGAGCCTTGTCGATTGGATCTTCGACGCTTAGCAGCAGGTTGCCGACAAGGCTGACGTCCTGCTCGGCAAAGGGCTCGTCGAGCAAGTTGAGGCGCAGTACGCCATTGCGGTCGGTCGTCAGTTCGTGAGTCGTGTTTCCGGCCTTTACCAGTACTGGGCGCTCGGCCCATGGCAGGCTGGAGTATTCCATGCGCTTGTCACGCTGCTTCTCGTCAAGGCTGGCCAGGTTCTGCTCGGAGCGACCGTTGGATTCAACGTTCATGAAGGGATTGAGCCCGGCGATACCGTAGCTGATCCAGCCTCGGGTTACCGAGTCGGGGAGGCGCCCAAGGGCGAAGACATTGACGATATTGGCACCAACGCCGGCAACCACTGCGACAGCTCCGAGCGGTATTTCATAGATCTCGCGCCATGGCTGGTAAGGGGTGTAGCGATCATAACGGCGCGTGACTTCGAATTCGGTGACTTCGAAGGTCTTTTGCTCGTTCACTCGCACGCGACGTTGCGGCAATTCGAGAATGCGGGGTTCGCCCACATCGATCTGCAGGCTATGGTCGAGCAGTTTGCGCTCGACACGCTCTTCTTGCTCGCTGCGTTGCGGCAGGTGGTTGGCGCAGCCGCCGAGAAAAAGGGCGCCGAACAGAACGGCGCTGAGGCGGATGGTGCTTCGCTTGAACATGATCGCTCTTGGATAAAACGCTATCAGCGGCCGGTGCGGGCGTTGATGAAAGAAAGAATGCCATCGACCGGTACGGCTTGCGCTTCGGTATCACGACGATTCTTGTACTCGAGGTTGCCCTCTGCCAGGCCGCGGTCACTGACGACAATCCGATGTGGAATGCCGATCAGCTCCATGTCGGCGAATTTCACGCCTGGGCTGGTTTTCTTGTCGCGGTCGTCCAGCAGGACTTCATAGCCAGCAGCTGTCAGCTCGGCATACAGCTTGTCCGTTGCTTCGCGCACGACTTCGTTTTCGTACTTCATCGGTACCAGAGCGATCTGGAAAGGCGCGAGTGCATCACTCCAGAGAATGCCGCGCTCGTCCCAATTCTGCTCGATGGCAGCGGCGACCACGCGTGATACGCCAATGCCGTAGCAACCCATGATCAGGGTGATCGGTTTGCCGCTCTCACCCAGCACTTTGCAGCCCAGAGCTTCACTGTATTTGGTGCCGAGCTGGAAGATATGCCCAACTTCGATGCCGCGTTTGATTTCCAGCAGGCCTTGCCCATCCGGGCTCGGGTCGCCGGCTACCACATTGCGCAGGTCGGCAATGGCGGGCAGGGGCAGGTCGCGTTCCCAGTTCAGGCCCAGATAGTGTTTGCCGTCGATATTGGCGCCGGCAGAGAAGTCGCTGAGCAGGGCAACGGAACGGTCGATCACGCAGGCAATCGGCAGGTTCATTGGCCCCAGTGAGCCTGGGCCTGCACCGATGGCAGCGCGTATTTCCGCATCCGAAGCGAAAACCAGAGGGCTGGCAACCTGTTCCAGATTGGCTGCCTTGATCTCATTGAGCTCGTGATCGCCACGTACGATCAGGGCGATCAGCTTGCCTTCTTCTGCGCCATGCACGACCAGAGTCTTGATGGTCTTGCTGATGGCCAGATTGAACTGGCTGACCAGCTCATCGATGGTTTTGGCGTCCGGGGTATCGATCAGGCGCAGGGCTTCGCTAGCCTCGCCACGACTGGTTTCGCGGGGAACCGCTTCGGCTTTTTCGATGTTGGCGGCGTAGTCGGAGGTATCGCTGAAGGCGATATCGTCTTCGCCGGACTCGGCCAGCACATGGAATTCGTGCGACCCGGTACCACCGATCGAGCCGGTATCGGCTTGTACTGGACGGAACTTCAGGCCCAGACGAGCAAAGACGTTGCAGTACGCCTGGTGCATGCGGTCGTAGGTTTCCTGCAGCGATTCCTGGCTCGTGTGGAAGGAATAGGAGTCCTTCATGATGAATTCACGGCCACGCATCAGGCCAAAGCGCGGACGGATCTCGTCACGGAACTTGGTCTGGATTTGATACAGGTTGATCGGCAGTTGCTTGTAGCTGTTCAGCTCGTTGCGTGCCAGATCGGTGATCACTTCTTCGTGGGTTGGGCCAACGCAGAACTCACGGTTGTGGCGATCATGAACACGCAGCAGCTCCGGACCGTACTGTTCCCAGCGGCCAGATTCCTGCCAAAGCTCGGCCGGCTGGATGGCGGGCATCAGTACTTCGAGTGCGCCAGCGGCATTCATTTCTTCACGCACGATGGCTTCAGCCTTGCGTAGCACGCGCAGGCCCATGGGCAGCCAGGTGTACAGGCCAGACGCCAGCTTGCGGATCATGCCTGCACGCAGCATCAACTGATGGCTGATTACGACAGCATCGGAAGGCGTTTCTTTGAGGGTGGAGAGCAGATACTGACTGGTACGCATGTTTGGCCGTTTTGTCGGTTGCGAGGGCAAATAATGACTCGGCATTGTACGGTGCCAGTACGGTGGCGTACAGGATCAGACCGGGAGTGACACGTGACTGAGTTGACCGCTGGGCAGGTTCAGGCTCTTATTCGGGCCGGCGTGCCAATGGCCGAGGATATTGAATTGCGAATCGACCACCTGGATGGCAATCAGGCGCTGGTCAGGGTTCCATTCAATGCTCGATTGGTCAGACCGGGAGGTACCTTGTCGGGGCCAACCATAATGGCTCTGGCGGATGCGGCCATGTATGCCGTAGTGCTCGGGCGTCTGGGTCGTGTGGAGATGGCGGTCACCGCTAACCTGAATATCAATTTCCTGGCCAAACCCGCACCAGTGGACTTGCTGGCTGCAGCACGAATTCTGCGGTTGTCGAGGCGTCAGGCGGTGTGTGAGGTGCAGGTGTATTCACAGGGGGCAGAGGATGATCTGGTCGCGCATGTGACCGGAACGTACGCATTGCCTCTGTGATGGAATTGTCTTCATCGGCTAATGAAAAAAGCCCGGCAGATGCCGGGCTTTTTTGTATCGACTAACCGATCACAACCTGAATTACAGGATGCTCAGCGGGTACTCGATGAACAGGCGCCATTCGTTCAGGTCGGTACCGAAGTTGTTGTCGGTACGATAGATCGAGTTACGTGCCTTGAGGGAGAGGTCTTTGGCCGGGCCGTTCTGGAACACGTATTTGACCTGGTTGAAGAACTCGCGCTCTTTGGCATCGCTTTCGTTGAGGACTTTGATGTCATAGCCGTAAACGTAGGCGGTTTTCCAGCTCAGACCCGGTACGCCGTACTCTGCAAAGTCCAGCTCATAGCTAGCTTGTACAGATTTTTCTTTGGCATTGTTGAAGTCGGAGTAGTAGGAGTTGGCCAGGTAGATCGCGCTGCCGCCGTCGCCGATGTCATAGGCATAGCCTACGTCGCCGCTGTTCTGCTGGTAGGCCAGAATGAAAGCGTGCGAGCCAGCGGTGTACTTGCCGGCCAGGCTGAAGACGGTGTTCTTGTCGCCTTCAATACCGTTGCCGAAGAAACTGTCGGAAGCGGTAGTGTCGTTTTCGTACTTGGTGCGATAGATGTTGAAGTCGAAGTTCAGCGACTGTTCAGCGGCCAGCGGAATGGTGTAGTTCACGTTGGCGTACTGTTTTTTCGCAACATCGTCGATGTCGGAAGCGTACAGGGCAACGCTCAAGTTCTCGTTGAACTGATAGCTACCGCCCAGGACGTTGATGCTTTTCAGGTTGCCGCCGTCACGGGCAGGCGAAGCCATCGGGCTGTCTTGAGTGAAGCGACCGGCGTTCAGCTCCAGGCCTTCGATTTCGCTGCTGGTTACCAGGGTGCCAGTGAAGGATTGTGGCAGCAGACGGGAATCGTCATAGGCCAGAACCGGCAGTTCCGGGAACTGGTTACCGTACTTGATCACGGTGTTGGAGAAGCGGGCTTTTACGGCAGCGCCAGCTTGAGACAGGTCGTCTTGACGGTGTCCGTTGGACTTGAGGCGGAACATATCGTCCTGGCCGCCATCCAATTTCACGCCCAGCAGGCCGAAGGCGTCAACGCCGAAGCCTACAGTGCCTTGGGTGAAGCCGGATTCGAAGGTGCCGATGAAACCTTGGCCCCAGGTTTTTACGTCGTCCACGCCTTTGTTGTAGTCGCGGTTCCAATAAGTATTGCGCAGAAGCACATTCAGGCTGCTGTCTTCGACGAAGCCTTTCGAGTCGGACTGAGCGCTGGCGAAAGCCAGCTGGGTGGTGCATGCGGTCACGGCCAGAGCCAGTGCGCTCCACTTCATTACTTGCATTGGGAATGCTCCTTGGTTTGGAAGAGTTACGCTGCTCATCGTTAACTTGCTTGCGAGCAGCTCTTTCTTTTTGTGTCGGCGGTAACTTATAGCACGCCGACATAGTTGGCGACACTTGCTGTCAGACAGCTGCACTTTATTTGCTCGTGCGTCGCGAAAAAGTATATCGCATGTCGCATTTTTATAGCTTTGTATGGCTTTCCTTCGGGCTCGTTCCTTCGCTCATCGCGTTCATCCCTGGTTGTTTCTCGTGTTCAAAAGTCTTGCAAAAATGCCTCTAGATGGCTGTCGGCTGGGGCTGCCAGCAATCTCATTTAAGCTGGCATTTGGCCATTCCAGGGTCGTCCCTAGCGTTACTGTAGAGACAAAGCAATAACTGTGCACAAAACCTATGGAGGTGCTTTCACAGAGTGCGGCAGCATGTTTTTCGGGCGTTTATTAAGCGGTTTTGCTGAGCTAAATAATGCTTTTCCCTAGATGATTGATGCCGCATTTCTTGATGCCGGTAGGTTTTGATCAGCTCAAGACGAGCTTGTTGGCTGAGGGCTATTTCGGTTATCAAAAATAAATGCCGTTAGACGCTTGTGGATTTCATTCTCATTCTTGGCTGGTAGGCGTGAGGTGCCCAAGTGCCCGAAGTTGGTGCTCGTGTAGAGGCTGATTGTCTGAATGTGGTGCATCTGTCTTATCAGGAAAATGGTGTGCACAGCGCTTCGTTGTATCCTGCTCTACATGGGCTCGGGTGCGAGCAGGTTTAATTGATGAAGGAGATCACGATGTTTACGCTCGACACTCGCTTGCAGCAGGATACGGTGCTGATTGGCGATTTTCCTTTGTGTCGCGTATTGCTGATGAATGACGCCAATTACCCTTGGTTTATCCTGGTGCCTCGCCGCGCGGATGTCAGTGAGGTATTTCATCTGAGTAATGCTGATCAGGCGGGATTGTGGGCAGAAACCACGCATTTGGCAGAGGTTCTGCGAGATGTTTTCTCGGCTGACAAGATCAATATCGCCACACTGGGCAATGTAGTCGGTCAGCTGCATATGCATGTCATTGCGCGATATCGCGAAGACATGGCCTGGCCTGCACCTGTCTGGGGGCGTCATCCGGCAGTTCCCTATACCGATGCGCAGATCATGGCCATTCGTGAGCGTCTTGGCTCGGTAATGGGGAGCGAATTCGTTTTTTCCGAGGTGCGGGTATGAGCATCGACCTGCGTGTAATGGAGCTGGAGACTCGGCAGGCCTTTCAGGATGACACGATCTCCGCCCTCAATGACGTTGTCGTAGAGCAGCAGCGCATCATCGATCGCCTGCAACTGCAGATTGCCGCACTGGTGCGGCGGCAGGAGGAAATGCAGGTGCAGTTCGGGATAGAGGAAGATGAGGCGCCGCCGCCTCATTACTAAATGCCCGCGTATAAAAAAGCCCGCAAGTCGCGGGCTTTTTCTTGTCTGGATCAGCGCCGACTGGGGGCGGCGGCAATCACGTCTTCGGCCTGCAGGCCTTTATCGCGATTCATCACGGAGAACTCTACGCGCTGGCCTTCAACCAGTACGCGGTGGCCTTCCCCTCGGATAGCGCGAAAATGCACAAAGATATCGTCGCCGGTGTCGCGAGAGATGAACCCGAAGCCCTTGGATGTATTGAACCACTTCACCGTGCCGGTTTCGCGGTTGCCGCTCAGTGCCGCTGGTTGGCTGTCGACAATGTTGCGTGGGCGAGGCGTCATGTGCCCCGCAAGGTGGAAAACTACCGCGAGGGCCAGCGTGGAGAGGCCGAGCAGGATGGCGGGTTGGCCGGCAATCAATGGCAGCGGGGCTAGCAGAACCAGTGCTTGTAGAACAACGGTCAGTACGAGCAGGGCAGAAGTCAGTACCTGAAAATGGTTACGAGTTGAAAGAGTGGGTGCCAACAGCAGGTTGCTTGCGCCGAACAGGGCGAGGTAAAGCGCATCGGCATTTAGCAGATAGGGCAGGGCTTCGCTGCGCAAGCTAGGAACAAAGGACAGCAGCAGGGCGGCAACGCCCGCGCACAGATGGACGATCTTCAACATGTCAAGTGAGCTCACTGTTTTAACGCTGACATAAAAGGAGGAGCGGCTGGTGCGGGGCTCGGTAAGAGCTGCTTGTGTCGCATGGCCGCCTATGTCCCGACAGTTACCTGCCGGGAACACGGGCCGTATTTAACAGCAAAGCGGATGGGTACTCAAATCAAGCGCTTAGCACGGGCTCTTTGGGCGTTGGGTGGATCTGGTTGCGGCCGTTACGCTTGGCTTGATACAGCGCATCGTCGGCCCGGGTCAGCAGGCTTTCGAAGGTGTCTTCCGGGTGGGCCAATGCCAGGCCGAAGGAGGCGGTGATGCTATCCAGCAATTTGTCTGTCGTGCGGACTTTGACTCTCAGGGCCTGAACCTTGAGGCGTAATTGCTCGGCAAAGGCGTGGGCGCTATTCAGATCAGGGCAGTCGCGCAGGATGACGCAGAACTCTTCGCCCCCATAACGTGCGGCAATACCGCGAGGGGGAAGCCGGTCGCGCAGTAGCTGCCCGACATGTTGCAGAACGCGGTCTCCCAGGGGATGGCCATATTGATCATTGAACTGCTTGAAGTGGTCGATATCGAGAATGATCAGTGCCAGACCTTGCGTATCGGTGCTGAGGGCCTGCTCCAGTAAGCGAGTAAATGCATGGCGGTTGAAGACGTTGGTCAGGCTGTCAACTGTGGCGGCAACGTGAGCTCGTTCCAGTTGGCTACGCAGGTGTTGAATCTCTGATTGGGCGGCGCGCAGGCGGTACAGAAACTTTTCTTGTTGGGCCTGCATCTCCTGGGTGCTCTGCTGGAGCTCGTTGAGCACGCTGGGCAGGTCTTCGATGACGGGCTCTTGCAGGGCGGCAAGGCCAAGGTTGAGGCTGCTCTGATAATTCAGGTTGCCGCTCACGCTGTGCTCGACATCACTTTCGATATCGTCGACCAGGGTGATGACTTGCTGTTGGCCTGCGCGTGCTTCATCGAGCTCGCCCCGGATAATGTGCTCGCGAAACAGTTTGGCTGCGGCGTCTGGAGGGAAACTGTCAAAATCCTGAGTGATCTTGTCCAGGCGGCGATTCAGATCAGGATCTGCCCCTTTGCTGTAGGCGTACCACAGCGCGTAGTGCATGGGGTTGGGCGGAATGTCATGGCGCACCATATGAGGTACCGCCTGCTTTAGCAGGTCGGCAGCCTCGCGCGTTTCTTCGGGATACAGTTCGAGTATCGATGGCGCTTTAGGCGGTTGGCTCATTCATGTCGCTGCTGTTAAAGGGCGGTATGGGGTTTGGGTATATCTGGCAAAAGGCCCGGACTAGCCGGGCCTGTTTGCACGTCGGGATGTATCAGGCTGCGAGCAGGCTGCGTAGCATCCAGGCGGTTTTCTCATGAACCTGCATGCGCTGGGTCAGAAGGTCGGCAGTCGGTTCGTCGCTGACCTTGTCCAGCAGTGGGAAGATTCCGCGCGCGGTACGCACGACGGCTTCCTGGCCTTGTACCAGCAGCTTGATCATGTCTTCGGCGGTTGGAACGCCTTCTTCTTCCTTGATCGAGGACAGGCGGGCATAGGCCGCGTAGGTGCCTGGTGCAGGGAAGCCCAGTGCGCGTATGCGTTCGGCGATCAGGTCGACAGCCAGGGCCAGCTCGGTGTACTGCGCCTCGAACATCAGGTGCAGGGTATTGAACATCGGTCCGGTGACGTTCCAGTGGAAATTGTGGGTTTTCAGGTAAAGGGTGTAGGTATCTGCCAATAGGCGAGAAAGACCTTCAGCGATGGCTGCGCGGTCCTGTTCAGCAATGCCGATGTTGATTTCCATAGCTGCATTTCTCCTCTAGGGATGATCGGGTTTGCGCTTTGCCGCAATGGGAAAAATCCTATCACGGGCACGTGTTCAACTGGGTTGGCTTGTGTCAATGGAATCGATGCTTCGAGTCTATCGTTTGCGCAGAGGTTCCAGATGTCCTTGTAGGCAGGTGCTCGCAAGTATAGAAGCGTCTGGGGCGGTCATCCGGTGAGCGGCTGCACCGTCTCGCTTAACCATATATAATCCCGCCCCTTGCTCTGGATAAGGCGGTGTGCCTGCTTCTTGCCCTGTGGGGCGGTGGTTTGGCGTGAGCCCTGTCCGAATTGACGGAAGTCTGGCGGTATCGCTGGGCAATGAGCCTCTACAAGGGCTGCTGTGAACGCGGCCTCGATGCCAGCGAGCGGCTGGCCTGATGAATTCAAGACTGATTAGAGAAGCGAACCACGATCATGATGCGCAGCCACTATTGCGGCCAGTTGAACGAGAGCCTGGACGGTCAGGAAGTCACCCTTTGCGGTTGGGTCCATCGTCGTCGCGACCACGGGGGTGTGATTTTCCTCGATATCCGCGACCGTGAAGGTCTGGCTCAGGTGGTATTCGATCCGGATCGCGCCGAGACCTTTGCCAAGGCTGACCGCGTGCGCAGCGAGTACGTCGTCAAGATCGTCGGCAAAGTGCGTGTAAGGCCAGAGGGTGCGCGCAACGCCAACATGGCCTCCGGTGCTATCGAGGTACTGGGCTACGAGCTGGAAGTGCTCAACGAAGCTGAAACCCCACCGTTCCCGCTCAATGAATACAGCGATGTAGGCGAGGAAACCCGCCTGCGCTACCGCTTTATCGACCTGCGTCGCCCGGAAATGGCCGAGAAGCTCAAGCTGCGTTCGCGTATCACCAGCAGTATCCGTCGCTACCTCGACGACAACGGCTTCCTCGACGTGGAAACGCCGATTCTGACCCGCGCCACCCCGGAAGGCGCACGCGACTATCTGGTGCCGAGCCGCACCCACGCTGGCAGCTTCTTTGCCCTGCCGCAGTCGCCGCAGCTGTTCAAGCAATTGCTGATGGTTGCTGGCTTCGACCGCTACTACCAGATCGCCAAGTGCTTCCGCGACGAAGACCTGCGTGCCGACCGTCAGCCGGAATTCACCCAGATCGACATCGAGACCAGCTTCCTCGACGAAAGCGACATCATGGGCATCACCGAGACCATGGTGCGCAACCTGTTCAAGGAAGTGCTTGACGTCGAGTTCGGCGAGCTGCCGCACATGACCCTGGCTGAAGCCATGCGCCGCTTCGGCTCCGACAAACCCGACCTGCGCATTCCGCTGGAACTGGTCGATGTTGCCGATCAGCTCAAGGATGTCGACTTCAAGGTCTTCTCCGGACCGGCCAACGATCCGAAAGGCCGCGTTGCTGCGCTGCGGGTGCCAGGTGGGGCGAGCATGCCGCGCAAGCAGATCGACGACTACACCAAGTTCGTCGGCAACTACGGCGCCAAGGGGCTGGCCTATATCAAGGTCAACGAGCGCGCCAAAGGCGTCGAAGGCCTGCAGTCTCCGATCGTCAAGAACATTGCCGAGCCGAATCTCAACGAGATTCTCGATCGCGTTGGCGCGGCCGACGGCGACATCGTGTTCTTTGGTGCTGACAAGGCCAAGGTGGTTTGCGATGCGCTGGGCGCTTTGCGCATCAAGCTGGGTCATGACCTGAACCTGCTGACAGCCGAGTGGGCGCCGCTGTGGGTCGTCGACTTCCCGATGTTCGAAGAGAATGACGACGGCAGCCTGACTGCCATGCATCACCCGTTCACCGCGCCGAAATGCACGCCGGCCGAGCTGGAGGCCAACCCGTCTGCAGCGCTGTCGCGTGCCTATGACATGGTGCTCAACGGTACTGAGCTGGGTGGTGGTTCGATCCGTATCCACGACAAGGCCATGCAGCAGACCGTGTTCCGCGTGCTGGGTATCAGCGAAGACGAGCAGCAGGAGAAGTTCGGCTTCCTCCTCGATGCGCTGAAGTTCGGTGCGCCGCCCCATGGTGGCCTGGCCTTCGGTCTGGATCGCTTGGTCATGCTGATGACGGGGGCCAGTTCGATCCGGGAGGTGATCGCCTTCCCGAAAACCCAGAGTGCGGCCTGTGTCATGACGCAGGCGCCGGGGCTTGTCGACAACAAGGCGCTGCGCGAATTGCACATTCGTCTGCGCGAGCAGCCCAAGGCCGAGTAAGCCGACACAAGAAGCCTGGATTTCCAGGCTTCTTTCATTAAGGGGCGGACGCAGAGACTCGAACTCTCACGCCGGTAGCAACCTTCAGTAGAAAGAAATGGAGTGAGTTATGGCTGGTCATTCCAAGTGGGCCAACATCAAACACCGCAAAGGGCGTCAGGACGCCAAGCGCGGCAAGATCTTCACCAAGCTGATCCGTGAGCTGACCGTAGCCGCCAAGCATGGTGGCGGCATACCGGCGGATAATCCACGTCTGCGCCTGGCGGTAGACAAGGCGCTGACTGCCAACATGTCGCGCGATGTGATCGATCGGGCTATCGCTCGAGGTGCCGGTAACAATGAGGCCGATAACGTTGTCGAGCTGAGCTATGAAGGCTATGCACCAAGTGGCGTGGCCATCATCGTTGAGGCCATGACTGATAATCGCAACCGGACCGCAGCTGAGGTGCGTCACGCCTTCACCAAGTGCGGCGGAAATCTCGGCACTGACGGGTCGGTGGCGTACATGTTCGACCGCAAGGGGCAGATCAGCTACGCACCCGGTGTGGATGAGGATGCGTTGATGGAGGCCGCACTCGAGGCGGGGGCTGATGATGTGGTCGCTGCCGATGATGGCTCGGTCGAGGTGTTCACCTCGTTCGGCGATTTTCTGTCGGTCAATGAAGCGCTGACCCAAGCCGGTTTCAAAGGCGATGATGCCGAGATCGCGATGATCCCGTCGCTCAGTGCGCCTGTCGCTGATCTGGAGACCGCGAAAAAGGTCCTCAAATTGATCGACATGCTCGAAGACCTGGACGACGTGCAGAACGTCTATCACAACGCCGAAATCCCTGACGAGATCATGGAACAGCTCGACTGAGTTGGCTCGGCTGTAGAAGCCGGAGTCCTCAGGCACCAATGCTTGGGGGCTCCGGCTTTTTTGTGTCCCGCTATCTCAAAACAGTTTTCGCGATTACGGGTGTTCAGCTGGCCGGCGGCTTCAGGAGGCGTCAGGAGTGTTTGCACTTTTGTTGGTAATGGACGAGTGACGTCATCGGGGTGACCGCTCTATACTCTCGCCTGGATAAATAGACAGTATGTTGTCGCGACGATTGTTGCTGCTGATGGATGAATGGCATGACGCTGATTTTGGGGATCGATCCTGGCTCGCGAATCACCGGCTATGGTGTGGTGCGCGATATAGGGCGAGGTTGCGAGTACGTTGCCTCGGGCTGCATCCGTACCGGCAGCGGTTCGTTACCCGAGCGCTTGCAGGCGGTTTACCGTGGTGTGCGCGAGGTCATTCGCACCCATGGCCCTGTGACCATGGGGATCGAGCAGGTGTTCATGGCCAAGAACGCCGACTCGGCCTTGAAGCTGGGGCAGGCGCGTGGGGCTGCTATCGTCGCCGGAGTGGAAGAGGGCCTGGACATTGCTGAGTACACCGCCACGCAGGTCAAGCAGGCTATCGCTGGAACCGGTGGTGCGGACAAGCAGCAAGTGCAGATGATGGTCATGCACCTGCTCAAACTGGTGCAAAAACCCCAGATCGATGCGTCCGATGCCCTGGCCATCGCCTTGTGTCATGCCCATCATCGGCAGAGCTTGATTCCCCATGGTCTGGCTACGGCAAAGCGCCGTGGTGGCCGGCTGCGTCTTTGACTGATTTAAGGAAACGAATTCGTGATTGGACGTTTGAAAGGCACGCTGGCGGAAAAGCAGCCACCCCACTTGCTGGTTGATGTAAATGGTGTGGGGTATGAGATCGAAGTGCCCATGACCACGCTTTATCGCTTGCCTGCACTAGGTGAGCCCGTGACGCTGCACACCCATCTGGTGGTGCGCGAAGATGCTCACCTGCTCTACGGCTTTGCCGAGAAGCGCGAGCGCGAGCTGTTTCGTGAGCTGATCCGCCTCAATGGCGTGGGTCCCAAGCTGGCGTTGGCGCTGATGTCCGGTCTGGAGGTCGACGAGCTGGTACGCTGCGTGCAGGCCGGTGATACCTCCACCTTGGTCAAGGTGCCTGGCGTGGGCAAGAAAACCGCTGAGCGCCTGCTCGTTGAGCTGAAAGATCGCTTCAAGGCTTGGGAAAGCATGCCGTCCATCTCTGGGCTGGTGGTTGAACCACGCGCCGGTGTGGCAGTCTCAAGCGCGGAGAATGATGCGGTCAGTGCCTTGATCTCCCTTGGCTTCAAGCCGCAGGAAGCGAGTCGCGCAGTGGCGCAGGTAGGGGAGGAAGGATTGAGTAGCGAGGAGCTGATCCGTCGCGCGCTGAAAGGAATGGTCTAAGCACTGCTCCACCCGGAGGCATGCCGATAGCGCAGCCGTAGAAACGCCTAAGGGCATTTATTTATGACGGAATGGTCTTGTGCTGCTGGCGCAGACCCCCGGTTTTGCCAAGTTGGCAAGATTCGAAACAGGTTCTGATACGTGATTGAAGCCGACCGCCTGATAACCGCCAGTAGCCGCGACCGCGATGAGCAGTTGGACCGTGCCATTCGTCCTCTGCGCCTGGCCGATTACATCGGGCAGCCGAATGTGCGCGAGCAGATGGAGCTGTTCATCCAGGCCGCAAGGAATCGCAAGGAGGCGCTGGATCACACGCTGATCTTCGGCCCGCCTGGTCTGGGCAAGACCACCTTGGCCAATATCATCGCCCAGGAAATGGGCGTGGCGATCAAAAGTACATCTGGCCCGGTGCTGGAGCGCCCCGGTGATCTGGCGGCCTTGTTGACCAATCTTGAACCCGGTGATGTGTTGTTCGTCGATGAAATTCATCGCCTGTCGCCGATTGTCGAGGAAGTGCTGTATCCGGCAATGGAGGACTTCCAGCTCGATATCATGATCGGCGAAGGGCCTGCTGCCCGCTCAATCAAGCTTGATCTACCTCCGTTCACCCTGGTCGGTGCCACCACACGGGCTGGAATGTTGACCAACCCGCTGCGTGACCGTTTTGGCATCGTGCAGCGCCTCGAGTTCTACAACACGGCGGACCTGACCACGATTGTTCGGCGTTCTGCGGAAATCCTCGGTCTGCCGACCGAGGCCGAAGGGGCGTTCGAAATTGCCCGCCGGGCGCGTGGCACACCGCGTATAGCCAACCGCCTGTTGCGGCGGGTGCGTGATTTCGCCGAGGTGCGGGGGACCGGGCAGATTTCCCGGCAAGTGGCCGATCAGGCACTCAATCTGCTGGATGTCGATGAACATGGCTTCGATCATCAGGATCGCCGTCTGTTGCTGACCATGATCGACAAGTTCGATGGTGGCCCGGTGGGAATCGACAGTCTGGCCGCGGCTATCAGTGAAGAGCGCCATACCATCGAGGATGTGCTGGAGCCTTATCTGATCCAGCAGGGCTATATCATGCGTACGCCACGTGGGCGGGTAGTGACGCGTCACGCCTACCTGCACTTCGGCCTCAATGTGCCGAAACGTCTGGGTGAAACGCCCACGGCCGATCTTTTCGCGTCTGGTAATGAATAGTTGAAAAACAGGGGTCTGAGCCGATTGGCAAGGCCAGGAGTAAGCACTAGAGTATGCGCGCGCAAAACGAGGCCACTGTGTTCACCCATCGCTGTCGGGTTTATTACGAAGATACCGACGCTGGCGGCATCGTCTATTACGTCAATTACCTCAAGTTCATGGAGCGGGCTCGCACCGAGCGCTTGCGTGATCTGGGCTTTGCCCAGTCTTCGCTTGCCACGCAAGACCTGTTGTTCGTTGTGCATTCAGCCGAGGCGCGTTATCACGCGCCGGCCAAATTGGATGACGAGCTTTTAATCACTGCCGAAGTGATCGAGTTAAACCGTGTCAGCCTGCGCTTTCGTCAACAGGTGAGGCGGGTAGCGGATGAAACGCTGCTCTGTGAAGGGCAGTTCCTGGTGGCCTGTGTGCGCGCCGACAGTTTGAAACCCCGTGCCATCCCCGAAGTGCTGCGTTCAGCCTTTGCCGGTGTTGCGGGTCTATCCCCAGCAGGAGAGTAAGCGTGGAAGCCAACGCCGTTGACCATATGTCCATGTGGAGCCTGATCAGCAACGCCAGTTTCGTGGTGCAGCTGGTCATGCTTATCCTGGTGGCTGCATCCGTCACTTCATGGATCATGATCTTTCAGCGCAGCACCATGCTGCGTGCCGCGAAGAAGTCCCTGGATGTTTTCGAAGAGCGTTTCTGGTCGGGCATCGACCTGTCCAAGCTCTATCGCCAGGCCGGTAGCAATCCAGACCCGGATTGCGGAGTCGAGCAAATCTTTCGTGCCGGCTTCAAGGAGTTTTCCCGCCTGCGCCAGCAAGCCGGTGTCGATCCGGATGCAGTGATGGACGGTGTGGCCCGTGCCATGCGCGTAGCCATCTCGCGTGAAGAAGAGAAGCTCGAGCAGAGCCTGCCATTCCTCGCCACGGTCGGTTCGACCAGTCCTTACATCGGCCTGTTCGGCACCGTGTGGGGCATCATGAACTCCTTCCGCGGTCTGGCCCAGGTGCAGCAGGCTACGCTGGCGACCGTGGCGCCGGGCATTGCCGAAGCGCTGATCGCCACTGCTATCGGCCTGTTCGCTGCGATTCCGGCGGTCATTGCCTATAACCGCTTCGCCGCTCGTGGCGAAATGTTGATCGGTCGTTATTACACCTTCGCTGACGAATTCCAGGCGATCCTGCACCGCAAAGTGCATACCTCGGAAGACTGAGGCTCAGCTCATGGCCAGAATTCGTAACAGACGCAAGCCAGTCGCCGAGATGAACGTCGTGCCGTACATCGACGTCATGTTAGTGCTGCTGGTGATCTTCATGGTGACCGCGCCGATGCTCAATCAGGGCGTCAAGGTCGATCTGCCCAAGGTCTCGAGTGAGGCATTGCCTCAGGACAACAACTCCCGTGTGCTGACCGTTTCCATCAAGGCGGACAAGTCCTATTACTGGAACATGGGCGAAGAGGTCGACACCGATCAGAGCAAGCAGAGCGAGACAGCCACTGACCTGCCCAAGTTGGTGCAGACGGTGAGTGCCATCATGAGCCAGAACGCTGCGCAGGGTAAAAAGGTGCAGGTGTTCGTGCGCGGTGACAAGTCGGTCGACTACGGCTCTGTCATGGCGGTAATGGGCGGTTTGCAGCAGGCTGGCGTGGGCAACGTCGGGCTGATAACCGAGGCGCCTTGATGCAGCAGAGCGCACGCTCCTCCTCGGAAAGCTATTTCTGGCCGACCATCTGGGCGGTGGGTCTGCACGTCCTGATGTTCGCCATGCTGTTCGTCAGCTTCCACTTTGCTCCTGAGCTTCCGCCGGCCAAGCCAATTGTTCAGGCCACGCTCTATCAGTTGAAGTCGCAAAGTCAGGCCACTACTCAGACCACTCAGAAAATTGCGGGTGAGGCGCAGAAGACTGCGGCCCGTCAGTATGAGGCCGAGCAGTTGGAGGCCAAGAAGGCCGAGCAACAGAAACAAGAGGAACAAAAGAAGACCGAGGCAGCCAAACAACAAGCTGAGGCCGCTAAGGCTGCCGAGGCGAAGAAGGCTGAGGAAAGCAAGAAGGCCGAGGAGACAAAGAAAGCCGAAGAAAAACGCCTCGCCGACGTCGCCAAGAAAAAGGCCGAGGAAGAGGCGAAGAAGAAAGCCGCCGAAGACGCAAAGAAAAAGGCGGCAGAAGACGCCAAGAAGAAAGCCGCGGAAGATGCCAAGAAAAAGGCAGCTGAAGAGGCGAAGAAAAAAGCGGCAGCAGCAGAGGCTGCCAAGAAGAAGTCTCAAGAGGCTGCACGCAAGGCTGCCGAGGATAAGAAGGCGCAGGCCCTGGCTGATTTGCTGTCTGACACGACCCAGCGCCAACAGGCCTTGGCTGACGAGGTCGGCGATCAGGTCGCGGGAAACTTTGATGACCTGATTCGGCAGTATGTATCGCAAAACTGGAGTCGGCCGCCTTCCGCGCGTAATGGTATGCATGTTGTTGTGCAGATCAATATGTTGCCGGACGGCACCATCTCCAATGTCGCTGTGGCCAAATCCAGTGGGGATGGGGCGTTTGACAGCTCGGCTGTAACAGCCGTGCGCAATGTGGGTCGTATCAGTGAAATGGCAGGGCTTAGTCCACGTGATTTCAATCCCTACCGTTCGTTCAAGATGACATTTACGCCTGAGGATCTGGACCTGTGATCACTATTCTTCGAGGATTTCTTGTTGCTCTCTGCTGCATGGCCACGCTGGCCATGGCTGAGGAAAAGAACATCCTGGTTACCAGCGGTTCTGATCGCGCTATTCCGATTGCCGTGGTGCCGTTTGGCTGGCAGGGCGGCAGTGTGCTGCCGGAAGACATGGCCGAGATCATCGGCAATGACCTGCGCAACAGTGGGATGTATGAACCGATTTCGCGGCAGAACATGATCAGCTTGCCTACCC
Organism: Pseudomonas sp. Marseille-Q8238; assembly: GCF_965111915.1. NCBI lineage: Bacteria > Pseudomonadati > Pseudomonadota > Gammaproteobacteria > Pseudomonadales > Pseudomonadaceae > Pseudomonas > Pseudomonas sp. Marseille-Q8238. Next base: position 1,387,087 of record NZ_CBCOPI010000001.1, read on the forward strand.
AGGCCAGCGAGATCATCTACCGCGATTGGAAGGCATTGAATGCGCAGTATGTGCTGGTGGGCAGTATCGTACCGGCTGGCGGACGTCTGCAGGTGCAGTACGCCTTGTTCAACGTGGCCACCGAGCAGCAGATTGTCACCGGTACTGTGGGTGGTGGGCTCGATCAGTTGCGTGACATGGCTCACCACGTTGCCGATCAGTCTTTCGAGAAGCTCACCGGCATCAAAGGCTCGTTTTCTACCAAGATGCTCTATGTCACGGCTGAGCGTTTTTCGGTGGATAACACCCGCTATACCTTGCAGCGTTCAGACTATGACGGCGCACGAGGTGTGACGCTGTTGCAGTCTCGTGAGCCTATCCTGTCTCCGCGCTATGCGCCGGATGGCCGTCGTATTGCCTACGTATCGTTTGAGCAGCGTCGTCCGCGTATCTTCATTCAGCACATCGATACGGGGCGTCGTGAGCAGATCACCAATTTCGAAGGCCTCAACGGCGCCCCGGCCTGGTCGCCGGACGGTAATCGTCTGGCGTTCGTGCTGTCCAAGGACGGCAATCCGGAAATCTATGTAATGGATCTGGGTACTCGTCAGTTGCAGCGTGTGACGAATCACTATGCGATCGATACCGAACCGTTCTGGGGTAAGGATGGCCAAACCATCTACTTCACCTCCGACCGTGCAGGCAAGCCGCAGATCTACAAACTGAACATTGCGTCGGGTGCAGTTGAGCGTGTGACCTTCACTGGTAACTACAACGCCAACCCCAAATTGTCGGCGGATGAGAAGACGCTGGTAATGATCCATCGTCAGGATGGCTTCACCAACTTCAAAGTGGCTGCACAGGACCTGGTAACCAGTCGCCTGCGGATACTTTCGGAAACCAGTCTCGATGATTCGCCCACTGTTGCGCCCAATGGCACCATGCTAATCTACGCCACCCGCCAGCAGGGCCGGGGCGTGCTGATGCTCGTCTCAACCAATGGACGCGTCAGGCTCCCGATTCCCACAGCACAGGGCGATGTTCGGGAGCCTTCTTGGTCTCCCTACCTGAACTGATGTGGTACCAACACGTTTTGCTTTAAAACACACCTGGGGTTTCATTAGGAGTTACATCATGGAAATGCTGAAATTTGGCAAGTTTGCTGCACTGAGTCTGGCTCTGGCCGTTGCTGTTGGTTGCTCGTCCAAAGGCGGCGACAACTCTGGCGAAGGCGCTATCGATCCTAACGCTGGTTACAACGCCGGCGGTAGCGGTGTTGACGGTTCCCTGAGCGAAGAAGCCGCTCTGCGCGCCATCACCACCTTCTACTTCGAATACGACAGCTCCGACCTGAAGCCAGAAGCCATGCGCGCTCTGGACGTTCACGCCAAAGACCTGAAAGGCAATGGCGCTCGCGTCGTTCTGGAAGGCCACACTGACGAGCGCGGCACACGCGAGTACAACATGGCTCTGGGCGAGCGTCGTGCGAAAGCCGTTCAACGCTACCTGGTTCTGCAGGGCGTTTCCCCGGCTCAGCTGGAACTGGTTTCCTACGGTAAAGAGCGTCCGGTTGCCACTGGCAGCGACGAGCAGTCCTGGGCTCAGAACCGTCGCGTCGAACTGCGTAAGTAATTCGTCATGCGTAAGTGCCTTCGTGCAGTAATTTCGTTGGCTCTCACTCTGCCGCTAGCGGCAGTGGCTGAGGTTCCTGTGGTGGATGGCGGCGCCGGTTACGGCAGTAGTAGCTACCCACCAGCGGGTTATGGCACGAATGGCGCCTATGCTGGGGGCGGAGCTTCGGCTCCGACCTCGGCACAGGGCGAGTTGTTCATGCAGTTGCAGCAGATGCAGACAGAAATCGCTCAGCTGCGCGGCATGGTTGAAGAGCAACAGAACGAAATTCAGCGCCTCAAGCAAGAAAGCCTGGCGCGTTATCAGGATATTGACAGCCGTCTGGCTGGCGGTGCCGCTACTTCTACCCAGAATTCTCCAGCCGATGGCGCGATCAACGCCAGCGGCACTCCTGCTGCCCCTGCTCAACAAGCGCCGGCAGCCAGTAATGAACCTTCCGATCCCGCGAAGGAAAAGCTCTATTACGACGCTGCTTTTGATCTGATCAAGGCGAAGGATTTCGACAAGGCTAGCCAGGCCTTCACGGCGTTCCTGCGCAGGTACCCTAATAGCCCGTATGCAGGTAATGCGCAGTACTGGCTGGGTGAGGTCAATCTTGCCAATGGCGATCTGCAGGCTGCCGGCAAGGCGTTTGCCAGTGTCAGCGTGACCTATCCGACCCATGCCAAAGTGCCTGATTCGCTGTTCAAGCTGGCGGATGTCGAGCAGCGTCTTGGTAACACCGACAAGGCTAAGGGGATTCTGCGTCAGCTGATCTCGCAGTTCCCAGGCTCGTCAGCGGCGCAGTTGGCCCAGCGCGACCTGCAGCGCTTGCCCTGACAGATTGACCGCTTCTCAGAAAACCCGCGCCTGCCGCGGGTTTTTCGTTAGAATCGCGCTCCTTTTTCGCAACGGAGGCGGATGGCCTGTTTAGCCGTCACGCCCGGTGCCCTATGCAAACCCTGCGCATTACCGAGATTTTCTACTCGCTGCAGGGCGAAGCGCGTACCAGTGGTTTGCCCACGGTATTCGTTCGCCTGACCGGCTGCCCACTGCGTTGCCAGTACTGCGATACCGCTTATGCCTTCAGTGGCGGCGAGCTCATCAGCCTGGACGCTATTTGCGAGCAGATTGCCCGCTACAAGCCACGTTATGTCTGTGTCACTGGTGGCGAGCCACTGGCTCAGCCGAACTGTATCCCCTTGCTCGAGCGCCTGTGCGATGCTGGTTACGAGGTGTCTCTGGAAACCAGTGGTGCATTGGATATCGCCGGCACCGACGTGCGCGTCAGTCGTGTGGTCGACCTCAAGACGCCGGGCTCGGCCGAAGTGTCGCGCAACCTCTACAGCAATATGGCGCACTTGACCCGCAACGACCAGGTGAAGTTCGTCATCTGCTCGCGTGAGGATTACGACTGGGCCGTTTCGAAGCTGATTGAGTACCGGCTCGACCAGCGTGCGGGTGAGGTGCTGTTCTCGCCCAGTCACCAGCAGGTCAGTGCGCAGGCATTGGCGGATTGGATCATCACCGACAATCTGCCGGTTCGCTTCCAATTGCAGCTGCACAAGATTCTGTGGAATGACGAGCCGGGGCATTGAACATGACTGACAAGAAGGCAGTGGTGTTGCTCTCCGGTGGCCTGGATTCGGCGACCATCCTGGCACAGGCCAAAGCGGCGGGCTTTGTCTGCTACAGCATGAGTTTCGACTATGGTCAGCGTCATCGTGCGGAGCTAAAGGCCGCAGAGCGGGTGGCGCGTCAGCTCGGTGTAATCGAGCACAAGGTGGTTGGGCTCGACCTGAATGGCATGGGTGGCTCAGCATTGACCGATAGCAGCATCGCTGTGCCGGAAAGTCCGGGTGCTGGGATTCCAGTAACCTACGTGCCAGCGCGCAACACGGTATTCCTTGCCTTGGCGCTGGGCTGGGCGGAAGTACTCGGAGCCCACGATATTTTCATTGGCGTGAATGCGGTGGATTATTCGGGTTATCCAGATTGCCGCCCGGCCTTTATCGAGGCGTTCGAGCGTGTTGCCAATCTTGCGACACGAGAAGGGGTGGAGGGCACTGGTTTTCGTATCCAGGCGCCCCTGCAGAATCTGAGCAAAGCGCAGATCATCGAGGTCGGCATGCAGCACGGTGTCGATTATGGGGTGACGGTGTCTTGCTATCAGGCGGATGACGAGGGAAGGGCGTGTGGCCGGTGTGATAGCTGTCGTTTACGTGCAGCCGGTTTTGCGGTGGCGGGAGTGGTCGATCCAACCCGGTATCGATAAAAAATCTGCGGGGTGTTGATTTTGTGAGTTAAATCAGTATCATGCGCTCCGCGTTGGGTCGTTAGCTCAGTTGGTAGAGCAGTTGGCTTTTAACCAATTGGTCGTAGGTTCGAATCCTACACGACCCACCATCAAATCAAGCGAAAAGCCCGTATCCGAAAGGAGGCGGGCTTTTTCGTTTCAGGGCCTATTGCAGGTATTTTGCATGGCCGTCTTAAAGGGTGCGGTCTGCTCCGGTACCCTGAATACAGATGGTCGCTCATGCGGAATCCGGCGAGATGGTCGAACATCGCCCGAAGGCGATGGCCGTGCTGGCGTTCAGAGTGCCCGGAGGCAGCTGTTGGCGCGTATAATCGCCTTCACTGAAAGCATATTCAGAGCCTGATGCCATGACCCAGATTTCCGAACGCCTGTTGGTACAGGCCCATCTCGATGCCAAGCAGCCTGTCCCGCTGACCCCTGAGCAGGAAGCCTTCTATCGCAGTGAGATCGCTGCGGAGCTGAAGAAGCAGAATGCCGTCCTGGTCGCGCACTATTACTGCGACCCTGTGATTCAGGCACTTGCCGAGGAGACAGGCGGCTGTGTGTCCGACTCGCTGGAAATGGCTCGCTTTGGTAATCAGCATTCGGCGCAGACGGTCGTTGTGGCTGGCGTCAAGTTCATGGGCGAGACCGCGAAGATCCTGAATCCGGAAAAACGTGTGCTGATGCCGACCCTGGAGTCGACCTGTTCGCTCGATCTGGGTTGCCCGGTGGATGAGTTTTCGGCGTTCTGTGACCAGTACCCGGAGCGCACCGTAGTGGTTTATGCCAACACATCGGCAGCGGTGAAGGCACGAGCCGACTGGGTGGTGACATCCAGTTGTGCGCTGGAAATCGTCGAAAGTCTGATGGATAACGGCGAGAAGATTCTTTGGGCGCCGGACCAGCACCTGGGGCGTTACATTCAGCGTGAGACGGGGGCTGACATGTTGCTGTGGGACGGTGCGTGCATCGTCCATGAGGAGTTCAAGGCCAAGCAGTTGCAGGACATGAAAGCCCTGTATCCAGAGGCCGCAGTGCTGGTGCACCCTGAATCGCCGGAGGCGGTGATCGATCTGGCGGATGCCGTTGGGTCTACCAGTCAGTTGATCAAGGCAGCGCAGGCGCTGCCGAACAAGATGTTCATCGTCGCGACCGATCGCGGCATTTTCTACAAGATGCAGCAGCTTTGCCCGGACAAGGAGTTCATCGAGGCGCCGACTGCGGGCAACGGCGCGGCTTGTCGCAGCTGTGCGCTATGCCCGTGGATGGCGATGAATACCCTGCAGCGCACCCTGCAATGCTTGCGCGAGGGCAGTAACGAAATTCTCGTCGAGCCGGCCTTGATCCCGCGGGCGATGAAGCCTCTCAAGCGTATGCTGGACTTCACGCAAGCTGCCAGGTTGAAGCTCGCTGGTAATGCCTGAGGTGCGAGTGTGTTGAAAAAGCCCCGCAATGCGGGGCTTTTTTGTATGGCAACGAGGTCGAGGCGCTAGCGCATCATCTTGTCGATGGCGCGTTTTTCTTCAGCCAGGACCTTCTGCCGTGCGTCGATGCGCGATGCCAGGGGGAAATTGCTGCTGGCTCGGCGCTTGGCCAGGTCCAGTTGTGACAGCGCCTGATCATAGTCGCCGACCAGCGCGAAGAACTCGGCCCGCGCCTGGTGTAGACCGATAATATTGCCAGCCAGACCACGCACTTCGGCGACCTGATACCAGATGTCCGGATCGTTCGGGCGGGCCTTGACCAGTTTCTCCAGTGCCTGCTCGGCGTCTTTCGGTTGATTCTGTTTGAGCAGTACGTCGACTCGCGCCTGTTCCAGTGGGTAGCTGTTGGGGTACAGGGTGAGCAGCTTCTCGGCGCGTTGGCGGGCATCGCTCAAGCGATTGTTGGCAAGGTCAAGGTCGATCATCGCCAGGTTGTAGGTCTGGTCATTGGGTGACTTGTTGAGCAGTTCCTGCAGTTCACTACGCGCCTCGGCGAGCTGCCCGCCTTTGATCTGGGCAATGGCCAGGCCATACCGTGCGGCGTCCAGCTTTGGATTTTCGTCGAGCATGGCGCGAAAACGCTTGGCGGCAATCCCGGGGGTTTCCTCAAAGGTCAGTTGCACGCGGGCGCGCAGCAGTTGGTAGCGCAGGCTGTCTTCGACACCGCCCGCCTTGTACTGTTCGGCGCGGTTGCGGGTGTCGGCGATGCGCGACTCGGACACCGGGTGTGTCAGCAGGAATTCTGGCGGTTTGGCGTCGTAGCGGTATTGGCGCATCAGGCGCTCGAACATGCTGGGCATGGCGCGCGGGTCATATCCGGCCTTTTCCAGGTTGATCAGGCCAATACGGTCGGCTTCCTGTTCATTCTGGCGGGAGAAGCGCCGTTGTTCCTGAATGGCGGCAGCCTGGGTCGACATGATGGCGGCGATACCGGCATCCCCGGCGCCGGCTGCTGCGGCAATGATGCCGGCGAGCATGGCGGCCATCATGGGCATCTGCATGCGTTGTTGGGCTTCAATGCCGCGGGCGAAGTGGCGTTGCGACAAGTGAGCCAGCTCGTGGGCCAGCACCGAGGCGTATTCGGCTTCGGTCTGGGCGTAGAGGAACAGGCCGCCGTTGACGCCGACGATCCCACCTGGGGCGGCGAAGGCGTTGAGTTGCGGGCTCTTGAGCAGGACGAACTCCAGGCGGCGGTCCTGCAGCTGGCTGGATTCCGCCAGGCGGTAAACGCTGCTCTCGACGTAGTCCTTGAGCAGGGGGTCGGACAGCTGTGCGACCTGTCCGCGCAGCATGCTCAGCCAGGCACGGCCAAGCTGGTGTTCCTGTTCCGGCGAGACGATCGAGGAGCTGGCATCGCCCAGCGAGGGAAGGTCATCGGCGGAAACCGGCTGGGCGAGCAGGCAGGCGATGGCGAGCAGGGAGGGGCGCAGAAGATTCATGCACGGGGCTCGTGTTGGACAAGGGGGTACTGTAGCTGTCTGGCCCGTCGGCTGGCCAGGGTTGTGCGGCGTGGGTATGCTTGCCGCCTGTTTGGAGCGTACCGATGAATGATGCTGTTGTCTGTGATGCCGAGCTGGATGCCAGTGGTTTGAATTGCCCGCTGCCGCTGCTCAAGGCCAAGCTGGAGTTGAACCGCCTGCCCAGTGGGGCGGTGCTCAAGGTGACGGCAACCGATGCCGGTTCGCAGCGTGACTTTCGTGCCTTTGCCCGGTTGGCAGGTCATGAGTTGTTACAGGAAGAGGAGGCGGAGGGCGTGTTCCGCTACTGGCTGCGCAAGGGGTGAGAATTGCTTACTACTGAAAAGGGCCGTCCATACGGCCCTTTTTTATTGCGCTGCTCAGCCTTTGTGCAGGGCTTGTGCGGCGGCGAGTACGGCATCCACATGGCCGGCAACCTTCACGCCGCGCCATTCTTTGCGCAGTACGCCGTTGCTGTCGATGAGAAAGGTGCTGCGCACGATGCCCATGTATTCCTTGCCGTAGTTTTTCTTCAACTGATACACACCGAACTGCTCGCACAGGGCGTGTGCTTCGTCGCTGATCAGTTCGAAGGGGAAGCCCTGCTTGGTCTTGAAGTTCTCGTGCTTCTTCAGGCTATCCATGGAGACGCCGAACACCTGGGTGTTGGCGGCGAGAAAGGCGTCGTGCTGGTCGCGGAAGTCCTGGCCTTCGGTGGTACAGCCCGGGGTGCTGTCCTTCGGGTAGAAGTAGATCACTACTTGTTGCCCTTTCAGGGCAGACAGTGAGACGTGCTGGCCGCTGGTGGCTGGGGCGGTGAAGTCGGCAACCGGTTGGTCGAGGCTAACTGCCATGGGTCTTCCTTTATGGGTTCTGTGGGCGCCAGGGCTCGATCAGTGCATCGAGGTTCAGGGCGTCGGCGAAATCGAGGAACTGGTCGCGCAGCCAACTGATCTGCGTACCGGCTGGCAGCGTCACGGTCAGGGTGGCGTTGAGCAATGTGCCGCCGGTCTGCGGAGCCTGATAGGTGTCGCAAGTGATGTTCTCCAGCTCCACACGGTGGTCGCTGAAAAACTGGCACAGCTCGTTGAGGATGTCCGGGCGATAGGCGCAGCTCACGTAGGCTACGTAAGGAAGTGCCTGCGGACGGATATCGAGAGCCGCGCTGCGGGTCATGTTGATGCTGAAGCTGTGCTTCTTGGCCAGGGCCGGGAGTATCGCTTCCAGGCGCGCCAAGGCATCCCAGCTGCCACTGACCTGCAGGATCAGGGCGCTGTACTCGCCATGCCGGGTCAGGCGCGTGCTGACGATGGCGCAGCGACTCTCCTGGCTGCTCCGGCACAGAATGCTGGTCAGCTCCATGGGGTTGGCGCCGAGTGCACTGATGACGAGGAATTGTTCGCGAACCGAAGGGGTGGACATGCAGCATTCCTAAAGCGATGAGTGATCGACACGTAACGTGCCGAACAAAGACGGAAGGGTAGCGAAAAGCACCGCGCAGGGGAATGCCGAGCCTGCGTCTGTCGAGGCCGGCGCGCCATTTAGGTTAACGCGTCGGCGGTGCAGTCCTTCGCTTGTGCAACCCTGGTGGCGTCAGTACCATTACGGCTCTCTTTTTCCAGCAGGAGCGGTTGCATGATTTCGGGCAGTATGGTGGCACTGGTCACGCCCATGGACGCGCAGGGTGGTCTGGATTGGGACGCCTTGAGCAAGCTGGTGGACTTCCACCTGCAAGAGGGCACCAACGCCATCGTCGCCGTCGGCACTACGGGTGAGTCCGCTACCCTGGATGTCCACGAGCATGTCGAGGTCATCCGCCGCGTGGTTGATCAGGTCAATGGCCGCATCCCAGTGATTGCTGGCACGGGTGCCAACAGCACACGTGAAGCCGTCGAACTGACACAGAACGCCAAGAGCGTCGGCGCCGATGCCTGCCTGCTGGTGACGCCGTACTACAACAAGCCGACCCAGGAAGGCCTGTACCAGCACTTCCGCCATATCGCCGAGGCTGTCGCCATCCCGCAGATCCTCTACAACGTACCGGGCCGCACCGTTTGCGACATGCTCCCGGAGACCGTCGAGCGCCTGTCCAAGATTGCCAATATCATCGGTATCAAGGAAGCCACCGGTGACCTGCAACGTGGCCAGGAAGTGCTCGACCGCGTGAGCAAGGATTTTCTCGTCTACTCCGGTGACGACGCCACAGCTGTCGAACTGATGCTGATCGGCGGCAAGGGCAATATCTCGGTGACTGCCAACGTCGCGCCGCGTGCGATGGCTGAGCTGTGCGCTGCTGCCATGGCCGGCGATGCCGAAACCGCACGGGCGATCAATGAGCGTCTGATGCCGCTGCACAAGAATCTATTCATCGAATCCAACCCGATTCCGGTGAAGTGGGCGCTGAACGAAATGGGCCTGATGCTCGACGGCATCCGTCTGCCCCTGACCTGGCTCAGCCCGCGTTGTCATGAACCGCTGCGTCAGGCCCTGCGCCAGTCCGGCGTACTGGTTTAACCGAGGAAGCATTACGCATGAAGCGATTGGCCGGACTGTCTGCCCTTGCCGTGATTATCACCAGCACCAGTGGTTGTGGTTGGCTGTGGGGTGACAACGGTTATTTCCGTGACCGTGGTACCGATTACCTGTCGGCGCGGCAAGCTGCGACCATGCAGATGCCGCCGGACATTGACGGCAAACGCATCGATCCGTTGCTGCCGATCCCGAACAACGTGGCTGACACCAACGAGGTTCCCGGCAAGTTCGAGGTGCCCCGTCCGCAGCCCATGTCGGTCGAGGCAGGCGCCAGTGAATTCAGCCTGCAGAAAAGTGGCGATTCGCGCTGGTTGGTGGCTCAACGTGCGCCAGCAGAAGTCTGGCCGGTTGCGCGCGAGTATTTTGCCAACAATGGTTTCCGCATCACCGATGAGCGCCCGCAAACAGGCGAGTTCAGCACGGAATGGCAAGCGGCCAAGGAGCTGGCTCCCTCCATGGCGCGTCGTCTTGGCAGCTTGCTGAGCGACAGTGCCAACGACGTGCGTGTGCATGTGCGCATCGAGCCGGGTGTTGTGCGCAATACCAGTGAAGTCTTCGTGGTCAGTGCTGAGCGCAAGGCGGGCGATACTGCCGATGTGCCTTTCCCGGCGCGTACCGGTAATGCCTCTCTGGAAGCCTCGTTGCTCGATGGCATGCTGGCTGACCTGAGCAGCAGCGCCGAACACGGCTCCGTATCCCTGCTCGCGGCACGTGATTATGACGCGCCGAGCCGTGTCACCCTGTCGCGCGACGGTAACGGCAACCCGGTTCTGCACCTGAGCACCGATTTCGACCGTGCCTGGTCGAGTGTTGGTCGCGCGCTGGAATTGGCTGACCTGCGGGTCGACGATATCAACCGCAGCCTGGGCGTGTATTACGTCAACCTGGCAGAAGGGGCTCGGCAGAAAGATGACGAGCGTGGTTTCTTCAGTCGCCTGTTCAGCAGCAAGCCGAGCCAGGAAGAAATCGATGCCCGTGCCGAGCGCTATCAGGTGCGCCTGACCAACAGCGCCAGTGGCGATGTACAGGTTTCCGTGGAGAAGGACATCAACACCTCGGCGCCAGAAGATGTCGCCCGTCGTGTGCTGTCGCAGATCCAGGAAAACCTGGGCTAATACCGAGCTGGCCGATCTCAAGGGGTCGGTTGCGCAGTTAATCGATAGGCGAAACCCGGTGGGTTTCGCCTGTTTCGTTTTGATCGAGGCGGAAATTCCGACATGACTACCCCCCGCTCGCTGAGCCTGAAAAAGATCTACTCGGGCAAGGTCCGTGACCTCTATGAAATCGACGACCAGCGCATGCTGATGGTCGCCACGGACCGCCTGTCGGCCTTTGACGTGATCCTCAATGAGCCGATCCCCGAGAAGGGCAAGATCCTCACGGCGATCTCCAATTTCTGGTTCGAGAAACTGGCGGGTCTGGTGCCGAACCACTTTACCGGCGACAAGCCGGAAGACGTGGTGCCGGCCGCTGAGTGGTCGCTGGTAGAAGGACGGGCAGTTGTTGCCAAGCGCCTCAAACCGGTAGCCGTCGAGGCAATCGTGCGGGGCTATATCGTCGGTTCCGGCTGGAAGGAATACCAGAAAAGCGGCACGGTCTGCGGTATCCAGTTGCCGGCAGGGCTGAAAGAGGCTGCCAAACTGCCTCAGCCGATCTTCACCCCGTCGACCAAGGCTGCTGTCGGCGACCATGACGAGAACATCTCATTCGCTCAGTGTGAAGCCATCATTGGCGCCGAACTGGCGGCGAAGGTGCGTGATACGGCGATTGCCCTGTACAGCGCTGCCGTCGAATATGCTGCGACTCGCGGCATCATCATTGCTGATACCAAGTTCGAGTTCGGTCTGGATGAGAACGGCACGCTGACCCTGATGGATGAGGCGCTGACACCGGACTCAAGCCGCTTCTGGCCTGCAGATAGTTACGTTGAAGGCAGCAATCCGCCAAGTTTCGACAAGCAGTTCGTGCGCGATTGGCTGGAGTCCACAGGTTGGAACAAACAGCCGCCAGCTCCGGCCGTACCTGCCGATGTCGCACAGAAGACCGCGGACAAGTATCGCGAAGCGCTGACCCGTCTGACGGAATAGCAATCGAGGAATAAGGAAAGAGGAGCTGTTGCTCCTCTTTTTTGTTGGGGGAAGGGAATGGTATTGACCTGGGATTGGTGCCCGGTCATGACGCAAGCGCCTGAAAGCACGCGAAAAAATAAAGAAATGGGGTTCGCCTGACGACGCTGAGCTGCTATCATGCGCCCCGCCGTGGGAAGATGCCGGAGTGGCCGAACGGGACGGATTCGAAATCCGTTGTGTACGCAAGTGCACCTAGGGTTCGAATCCCTATCTTCCCGCCATATCGAATATTCGCTAAGCCCCTGAAATCACAAGTGATTTCAGGGGCTTTTTCGTTCTTGCAGAACAATCTTTGCGGTCGCAGTCAGCCTTGCTCACGGCTCGCTGATTCTAGTGGGCCGAAATGGGTGAAGCCCCCTATGTATGGAGATGGAGCCATGTATGGCTTACCCCTGCAGATGCTCCATTGGTCTGATCGTCAGGAACTCTCTTTCTTTTATTTGTTCTGTTTGGGATATTAAATCCTGAATTTGTTGTAAACAGACGTAGGGTGATCTGATGACTGCCTTAACCAAGCCTGATGTCGACGCCGACGCCGTGCTGCTAAAGGCCTTGCTCAATACGCGTGAGCAGTTGGGGCTGACCCAGCAGGAGCTCGCCGGTATCGTCGGGGTTAACCGGTCCGCTATCAGTCGCTGGGGAGAGAGCGGTGGGTTGCGTCCGCAGAGCAAGACGGGAGAGCTCGCCCTGTTGCTGATTCGCGTCTATCGCGGGCTGTATGCCTTGTTCGGTGGAAATCTCGGTGATATGCGCCATTTCCTGCGTTCGGAAAACCATCATCTCGCAGGTGTGCCGTTGGCGCAGATGGGGCAGATTCAGGGGTTGGTGCGGGTAGTGGAGTACCTTGATGCCATTCGCGGGAAGGTATAGCGGTAGCGAACATGGCTGGGATTTCGACAATGGGCTACGTGCCGACCTGAGTGAGTAACGTATGGGTATCTGGCAAGCTTGCTCGGGGGAACAGCAGATCACGCCGTTGCGAGGGCGCCTGGTGCGTCTGGTGGAGAGCCAGGTGCAGGTAGCGACGCTGCACTTGGTCGATACCTTGGAAGAGCAGGCGCTGCTCGAGCAGTTGCTGGAGTCCAGCAAGCCGCCGTTGCCGCCCAGTGATGAGCCCTTGCATTACCTGTTACACACGCCATTTCGCTATCCGCCGCTGCGCTGGGGCTCGCGCTTTGGGCGTCGTCATGAGCCGAGTCTGTTTTACGCGGCATGCCGTCTGGAAACTGCGATGGCTGAGACGGCCTATTATCGCTTCGTCCTGTGGAGTGGCATGCTCACGCCACCGCCGAGCGGACGCATCCTTTCCGAGCACTCTTCGTTCGAGGCGCGCTATCAGGTCGAGCGTGGCATTCGCTTACAGGCATCACCTTTCGTGGCGTATCAGGCTCAGTTGACTGACCGACGTGATTACCGGGCGACCCAGCAGCTTGGCAGCGATATGCGTGCTGCCGGTATCGGAGCGTTTGAATATCTCTCGGCACGTTGCCCTCAGCAGGGCTGCAATGTCGCTTTGTTCACGCCGCAGGCGTTGAGCGAGCGGCGGCCACGTAACCTGACGCCCTGGCTGTGTGAAACCACCGGCGATTATGTAGCGTTCAAGCGGACCCAGAGCTTCGATGTGCCACATCGTTTCTCGCGGGAGCTGTTCCTGATCAATGGCGAGTTACCTTTGCCGGCCTGAGGGAGCGGCTGATGCGAACCAGGCAAGAACATCGAACTTCGCCCTGTGATACCTGATGAATACACCTAGAGCATCTGGCCTTTTCTGTGCCCATTGACGGGCGCTGCCGATGCGCAGAAGGTGGCGCCCTTTATTGCGCGCTACATTGCCCTTACCACTGGAGTGTCCATGTCCCAGATCGATCCGCAACATCGCCAGGCCGTTCTCGATAATCCTCAGGCACTGGATTGCACCGTGTATCGCCCTGACGAAAGCGACCTGGATGCAGAGGAGATTGATCTGGGCGACGCCAAGGTATTGCTTGCCGGCCCCTTCGTCGCGCCCGCTGATTGGGATGCTCAGGAGCGTGAAGACTTCTTCGGTGACAGCGATCCGGATCTGTTCGTCACGGCCTACCTCGAGTGCGAGGCCAAACCTGGTTCTGCGGCTTATTTCCAAGCGTCGGTCGGCGACTACATCGCGACCATGTCGGGTGCAGGCGAAGTGGTGATGTATTTCGTCGAGGATTACCGCGAGAGCGACAAGGGGCGTCTATTCATATTGCTGCGCGATGACCAGACGCTGGACTGACCTGCAGGGGCAACGTGCGTGCATGACTTCTGAATCAAGCAGTAATTGGGTGCCCGCATGATGCGGGATGCCCAAGGCTAGACAGTGCGCGGCCTGTACGCCCAGAAACAGCACAGGCGACGAACGGCGTGGAGACTTGTGCACAATAGTGATGCACCTTGTCAAGTTGCTGTCACAAAGTCTCGTAAGCACTTGATAAATCGTCATGATTTTGCAAGTCAATGAAAAATAAGGACTTTTTTTGATGGTGAAAAAAGCACCAGTTTGACCCCAGCCCCCACGCCATGGGTGGTGAGAGAAGTTTTCATCAAGTTGTCCACGGAGTTATCCACAGGTTTTGTGGATTGTCCTGAGTATAGGTTTCAGAGCCGATTCGCCCGCTTTTGGCAAGCCTTTACCTGCGAAAAAAAGAGAGTAGAGTGGCGCGCCTTCGTCGCTACCAGCCGTTCTCATGAAGTCTCGCGTTTTGTCTGCTGCCGCTCAAACTCCTGCTAATGATGGCGGCCGCCTGCCGATGCGCATGGCGTTCTGGTTGTTGGATCGCCCGCGTCTGGGGCGCAGTGCCAGCATCAAGCGTTTTGCCGGGCGCATGCTCAAGTTGCCAGCCCGTCAGGGCGTGGTGGAGGCACAAAGCCGACTGGGGCAGATCCTCTGTCGCGATTGTGGCAATGCCCGTGATCGACGTATCGGTCTGGAGCTGCTGCGCCAGGCTGCTCGCTGCGGTGACCTGCGGGCGCAACTCGAGTTGGGGCGCCTGTATAGCCAGCCACGCCAGCGTGAGCTGCCTCAGGCGCTTCACTGGTTGGAGCTGGCCGCCGGGCAGGGCTCGCAGGATGCGACCCGGTTACTCGAAGAGCTGCGTCCGCCCGTCTGATCGCCCCAGGTTTGCATGGCTGCGCTCGCTTCCGCGAATCACGCCTCGGCTGGGTATACTGCCGGGCTACTGCGTAGCTGATAGCGAGTTTCTGCCGTGCCCTTGCCTTTTACCTTCGACCTTTCCTCCCTGTTGCTTGGCTTGCTGGTGGCGGCAGTGCCCCTGGCTGTTCTGGCGTGGCAATTGCAACGCAAATTGGCCGTGCAGGGTGCGGAGCGGCAACTGCTTGAGGAGCGGCTGAATACTTCCCGCCTGGCTCAGGACGGTCTCGCTGTACAGCTTGATAACAGCCTGGATGAGTTGCGCGAATTGCAGCAGGACAGCGCGCGCCAGCAGGCAGATCTGGCAGCACTGCGCCGGGAAAGCGAACTGCTTGCCGTTGAGCGCGAAGCATCTCGCGAGGCGGCGCAGGTCTGGGGCCGCGAGCGTGAGCAGAAGGAAAATGAATTGCGCCGCCTGGAGGCACAAGGTGCCGGCCTGAAGGCCGAATTGCGCGAGCAGCAGGAAAATCATCAGCAGCGCCTGAGCGACCTGCAAGGTGCGCGCGATGAGCTGCGCGCGCAGTTCGCTGAACTGGCCGGCAAGATATTCGATGAGCGCGAACAGCGTTTCGCCGAAACCAGCCAGCAGCGGCTTGGCCAGTTGCTCGACCCGCTCAAGGAGCGCATCCAGTCGTTCGAAAAACGTGTCGAGGAGAGCTATCAGAGCGAGGCGCGCGAGCGCTTCTCCCTTGCCAAGGAGCTGGAGCGCCTGCAATTGCTCAACCAGCGCCTGGGTGACGAGGCGACCAACCTGACCCGTGCCCTCAAGGGCCAGAAGACCCAGGGTAACTGGGGCGAACTGGTGCTGGAACGGGTGCTCGAGCATGCCGGCCTGGAGAAGGGGCGGGAGTACGAAACGCAGATCAGCCTCAAGGGTGCCGACGGCGAGCGTTTCCAGCCGGACGTGCTGATCCAGCTGCCAGGCGACAAGCAAGTGATCATCGACGCCAAGGTCAGCCTTACTGCTTACCAGCAATACATCGCGGCTGATGATGAGGTGATCCGTCAGCAGGCGCTCAAGCAGCATCTACTGTCCCTGCGCAGCCACCTCAAGGGCTTGTCCGGCAAGGACTACAAACGCCTGGATGGGCTGCACAGTCTGGACTTTGTGCTGCTTTTTGTGCCGATAGAGGCGGCTTTCGCCGCTGCCTTGCAGGCTGATCAGAATCTGTTTCAGGAGGCTTTCGAGCAGCATGTGGTGATCGTAAGCCCGACCACGTTGCTGGCCACGCTGCGGGTGATCGACAGCCTTTGGCGCCAGGAGCGGCAAAGCCAGAACGCCCGCGAGATCGCCGAACGCGCCGGGCAGTTGTACGACAAGTTCGTGGCTTTTATCGGAGATCTCGATGAGGTGGGCAGCCGCCTGCAGCAGCTGGACAAGGCGTATGCCGCGGCACGCAACAAACTGGTGGACGGACGCGGCAACCTGGTTGGCCGAGTAGAGAACCTCAAGCTGCTGGGCGCTCGCGCCAGCAAGAGCCTGCCCACCGACGTCCTGGAGCGTGCGGCAGGCTTGCCCTTGCTCGACGAGGGTAATGAGTAAGCGAGTTGGCGTAGGAAGCGCAGGGCCTGAGCGGCCCTGTGGTGATCAATGTCTTGCGCTTTCCTTGGAGGCTGTTGATGTTTCGATCTGACTCAATGAACCAGATGGAAATGTACTTCAAGTCTGGCCCTTCGAGCGGCCCTCTCTGAGGCAATTGCGGATATCGCAACTGGTGGGCTGAAGCCCATCCTACGTGGAGTTCAGGCTCTGTAGGGTAGGCCGGGCGGCGCTCTGCTTCAGCCCGCCAATCGGCGCGTCATGAAAACGCAAACGTTGATTGTCCGCTATTGCCTCGCTCCAGCCATCCATGCCAACGCGCCCTAGGCCACGTCGACCAGGATCACTTCGCTGTCCTGCAGCGCAGTCACGCGCACGAGCTCTTCCTCGGCAATGGCTACGCCGTCGCGTTCGGCAGCCGGTACGCCGTTGACCTCAATCGCTCCCTTGGCCGCGACCAGATAGGCCTTGCGTAGCCGCCCCAATGGATACTCGGCCGTCTGCCCGGCCTGCAGAGTCGCCGCTACCAGACGGGCATCGGCACGGATACGCAGGGCATCGCTATCTGCTTCATGGCCGCTGGCGAGCACCACGAACTGGCCGGCGCGTTCGCCTTTGGGGAATGGCTTGGTACCCCACGAAGGTGCCTGACCATCCTGGTCCGGAATGATCCAGATCTGGAAGAGCCGGCAGGTCACGTCTTCCTGGTTGTATTCGGAGTGGGCGATGCCAGTCCCGGCGCTCATGACCTGGACGTCACCCGCCTCGGTGCGGCCCTGGTTTCCCAGGTTGTCGCGGTGGCTGATCGCACCTTCACGGATATAGGTGATGATTTCCATGTCGCGATGCGGGTGGGGCGGAAAGCCGCTGTTTGCGGCGATTTCATCGTCGTTCCACACGCGCAGTTGACCCCAGTGGTCGCGCTGCGGGTCGCGATAGTTGGCGAAGGAGAAATGGTGGCGTGCATTCAGCCAGCCATGGTCCTCGTGGCCGAGGGAGTCGAAGGGGCGAATGTCGATCATGCTCGTGGTCCTCTGAGGGCGCGGTGACGCCGGGGTATGGCAGGCATGATCTATCTTGGTTTATTGAATTAAAAGCGCAAAAAATCCCGACAAACAATCGAATAATTTGATCTTGAAGTGGTCAGCTCAAACTCAGATGGCGGCTGATCAAGGCACGCAAGGCAGCCGGTTTGACCGGTTTGGCCAGGTAGTCGAGGCCGGCGGCATGCACGGCGGCGATCAATTCCGGGCGCCCGTCAGCGCTGATCACCACGCCGGGCAAGGGCTCGCCCATGCGTGTGCGCAGCCAGGCCATCAGTTCGGTGCCGGTGTCGCCTTCATCCAGGTGGTAGTCGATCAGCGCCAGTTGCGGGCGGACGTCTTCGTCCAGCAGGTGCTCGCACTCCAGGCGATTGCGCGCGGTCCACACCTGGCAGCCCCAGCGCGAGAGCAGGCTGTGCATGCCGGTGAGGATGCTGTCCTCGTTGTCGATGCACAGCACCTGGGCGCCACTGAGAACATGGCCGTTGGTTTCGCTGACCAGGCGCGGGGCGCTGACGGCTGGGTGGCGGGCGAGTGGTACGCTGACGCTGAACACGCTGCCCTTGCCGGGCCACGAACGGACCTCCAGGCGATGGCCGAGTACCCGGCACAAGCCGTCGGCAATCGCCAGGCCCAACCCCAGGCCCTTTTCGGCGCGGGTCTGGTGGCTGTCCAGGCGTTTGAACTCTTCGAAGATCACCTTGCGCTTGTCTTCGGGGATGCCGGGGCCGCGGTCCCAGACTTCCAGGCGCAGGTTGCGTCCCTCGCGGCGCACACCGAGCAGTACGTGCCCCTTGGCGTAACGGAAGGCATTGGTCAGGAAGTTCTGCAGCACCCGACGCAGCAGTTTGGGGTCGCTCTCGATGCGCAGGTCGCTCGAAAGGAGACGGAAGTCGACCCGCTGCTCTTGGGCCAGTGCCTTGAACTCAGCGCCCAGGGCCTCGAACAGGGTGCTCAGCGGGAAGGCACTTAGGTCGGGGGTGATGCGGCCATTTTCCAGGCGCGAGATATCCAGCAGATCGGTGATAAGGTCTTCGGCGGAGCGCAGCGAGCTGTCCAGGTGGCGAACCAGCTCCTGCGCCTCGTTGGGCAATGCCTCGGCTTGGTGGGAGAGGGCGGCGGAGAACAGGCGGGCGGCATTCAGAGGCTGCATCAGGTCATGGCTGACGGCGGCGAGGAAGCGGGTCTTCGATTGGTTGGCGGCTTCGGCCGTGCCCTTGGCTTCGCCCAGGGCCTGGTTCAGTTGCGACAGCTCGCGGGTACGTTCGTCTACGCGCTGTTCCAGGCCTTCGTTGGCATCCTTTAGCGCTTGTTCGGCTTCGCGGAAGGCGGTGATGTCGGTGAAGCTCATGACGAAGCCGCCGCCGGGCATGGGGTTGCCGATCAGCTCGATGACCCGGCCATTGGGAAACAGGCGCTCG
This sequence comes from Pseudomonas sp. Marseille-Q8238, assembly GCF_965111915.1. NCBI lineage: Bacteria > Pseudomonadati > Pseudomonadota > Gammaproteobacteria > Pseudomonadales > Pseudomonadaceae > Pseudomonas > Pseudomonas sp. Marseille-Q8238. The sequence continues at coordinate 1,405,751 of NZ_CBCOPI010000001.1, forward strand.
GAGGTGTGCTGCTTGCCCTGGCGCATCCAGTACAGGCGCTTGGCCACATGGCCGTCGACATCGCCGGGGCCGCACAGGCCGCGCTCGGCGTTATAGCGGATGATGTCGGCGATTGGCCGGCCAACACTGATCAAGCCTTCGGGATAGCCGAACAGCTCCAGGTAGCGGTGGTTCCAGGCAACCAGGCGCAACGACTGGTCGACCACGCTGATGCCCTGGGTGATGTTCTCGATGGCGCCCTGCAGCAGGGCGCGGTTGAACTGCAGCACCTCGGAGGCTTCGTCGACGATGCGCACCACATCCTCGACCTGCATATCGCGGCCTTCGATGGCCGCGCGCACCACGGCGCGGGTGCTGGAGGCGCCGAGCACACCGGCGAGCAGGCGCTCGGTGTGGGCGATCCACTCGTTGTCGGCGTTCTGGTTGGGGGTGAAGGGCTTGTCCTGCTGGTAGGAGAAGCGCACGAAGCTTTGTCGGGCGCGATCCTCGCCGACGAAGCGTGCCGCCAGTTCCATCAGGTCGGCGACTTGGACGGCCAACGGGTTGCGGTTGCCTTCGCGGGCGGCGATTTCCTGGCCGATGAAACGCCCGGCCTGCCAATGTTCGGAGACTCGGGTGCGGGAGAACCAGGACACCCAGGCGAATAGCAGGAAGTTGCCGAACAACGACAGCAACACGCCGCGGGTCAGTGGGTCGATCTCGATGCCGACGGGGTAATACAGCAGCTCTGGCAGCAGCGGGAAGCTATCCAGCGACCAGCGCAGGCCGCCAGCGACCAGGGGCAATACCAGGGTGTAGAACCACAGTGTGCAGCCAGCGGCGAGCCCGGCGAACACGCCGCGGCGGTTGGCTTGCTTCCACATCAGGGCGCCGAACATGGCCGGCACCAGTTGGCCGATGGCGGCGAACGACAATTGGCCGATGGTGGCCAGGCTGGCGTTGGGGCCTAGCAGGCGGTAGCACACATATGCCAGCAGCAGGATCACGACGATGCTGACCCGGCGGGCGCTGAGCATCCAGTGGCGGAAGGCCTCGAACGGGCGCTCGGCGCTTTGCCGGCGCAGCAGCGCAGGCAGCAGCATGTCGTTGGAGATCATGGTCGACAGGGCGACCGAGGCCACGATCACCATGCCGGTGGCCGCTGAGGCGCCGCCGATGAAGGCCAGTAGCGCCAGCGAGGGATGCGCTTCGGCCAGTGGCAGGTTGATGACGAAGGAGTCCGGTTGCACGCCTGCGGGGAGCAGTAGCTGACCGGCCAAGGCAATGGGGATGACGAACAGGGAGGCCAGTAATAGATAGGCTGGGAACACCCAGCGCGCGAGGCGCAGGTCTTTCGGGTCGTTGTTCTCCACCACGGTGACGTGGAACTGGCGCGGCAGGCAGACGATGGCCGCCATGGCCAGGCCGGTCTGCACCAGCATGGCCGGCCAATTCACTGCTTCCGCCCAGAACTCCTGCAGTTCAGGCGCCTGTATGGCCTGTCGGTGCAAGTCGCTGAAGCCGTCATAAAGGCCCCAGGTGACGAATATGCCGACAGCCATGAAGGCCAGCAGCTTGACCAGCGACTCGAAGGCGATGGCCAGAACCATGCCGCGGTGGTGTTCGGTGACATCGAGGTTGCGCGTGCCGAACAGCACGGTGAACAGGGCCAGGGCCAGCGAGACGATCAACGCGGTGTCCTGGCCACTGCTGACGCCGGGCGTGGCGCCGATCAGCAGGTTGACGCCGAGCACGATGCCTTTCAGTTGCAGCGCGATGTACGGGAGTATGCCGACCAGGCAGATCAGCGCGACGACAACGGCCAGTGACTGTGATTTGCCATAACGGGCGGCAATGAAGTCGGCAATGGAGGTGATGTTCTCCTGTTTACTGATCATCACCATCTTCTGCAGCACCCAGGGGGCGAACAACAGCAGCAGAATCGGTCCGAGGTAGATGGGCAGAAATGACCACAACTGGCCGGCCGCCTGGCCCACGGCGCCGAAGAAGGTCCAGCTGGTGCAGTAAACGGCCAGCGACAGGCTGTAGATCCAGGCGCGCGCCCGTGGCGGCAGCGGTGCACGTCGACGGTCGCCATAGAAGGCGATGGCGAAGAGGGTGGCCATGTAGATCAGGGCGACCAGGGCGATCAGCCCGCCGGAAAGAAACATGCAGACTCCAAGGGTAGGTGTTGTCGAACACCCGGCAGAACCAATCATCACCGCCTGTTAGGCAGCCATTGGAGTAGTCTCGCACGCGTATCGTCGCGCGTCAGGCCGACCATGGTCGCAAAGCGTTTGAGCGTCTGTTGCGCCACTACTCCCATTGTTGGCCGTATAATCAGTTTTTTTCGGAGTTTATCGATGTTCGAGCCGCAATCTACCGTCCTGCAGCAGGGAGCCTTGCGCCTCGAGCCGCTCGCTGAAGCTGATCTGCCGGACCTGCTGGCCCTGGCTGAGGCCAACCGCGAGCAGCTGCAATACATGGATGGTCCACTGCGTCCGGATTGGTACCGCGCTGCGCTGGCTGACCAGGCCGAGCAGCGTGCCGTGGTTTTTACCATTCGCCTGTCGGGTAAGGTGATCGGCACCACCCGGTTTGCTGACTTCAACAAGCAGCTGCCTGCTGCCGAGATCGGCTGGACCTGGCTGGATGCGGCCCAGCACGGCACCGGACTCAACACCTCGATCAAGTACCTGTTGCTGCGCCACGCCTTCGAGGAGTGGCAACTGGTGCGCGTGCAACTGAAAACGGCAGCGAGCAACCTGCGCTCGCAAGCTGCGATCGCCAAGATTGGCGCCCAGCGCGAAGGCGTGTTGCGTAACCATCGACGACTGGCCGACGGTCGTCTCGACGATACCGTGATGTTTAGCGTCACCGACCGCGAGTGGCCACAGGTCCGGCAGCAGCTCGAGGCGCGCTTTGGCGCCTGATCGAAGATGACGCGGGCGCGCGAGCAGACGCGTTTCTGGCAGGCGGATGCCCTGGCCGGAGTCGAATTGCTGCACGCGCGCTACATTGATCAGCGCTTCGCCCCACATGTGCACGAAGGGTTCGTGTTCACCATGATCGAGCACGGTTGCCAGCGTTTCCACCACCGTGGAAGCGAACATCTGGCACCGGTCGGCAGCATGGTGCTGATCAACCCGGATGAGGTGCACACCGGCTCCAAGGCGCATGAGGAAGGGTGGCGCTATCGAGCGTTCTACCCGGAGATCGCCAAGGTTACCGGCGTCCTCGATGAGCTTGAGCTGGGTCAGCGTGGGTTGCCTTCTTTCGGCCTCAGTGTGCTGCAGGATGCGACCTTGCATCAGGCTTTCACCGGTTTGCATCTTCTGTTGGAGAGCGGTGCCAGTGCCTTGCAGCAGCAGACGGCCTGGCGCGAGGCGATTCTCGCACTGTTCCAGCGCTATGCGCGTATTCCCGAGCTGCCCGCCGCCGGGCGTGAACCGCAGGCTGTGGCGCGGGCCAAGGAGCTGCTCGGCAGCCAGTTGTCTGATCCGCCTTCGCTGGAGCAGTTGGCGGCGCAGGTCAATCTTTCGCCTTTCCACTTCGCCCGGGTATTCCGCCGTGCCACCGGCTTGCCTCCGCATGCCTGGCTCAAACAGCGGCGTCTGGAGCAGGCCCGGGCATTGTTGAGGGAAGGCTGCACAGCGCTGGCAGTGGCCATGCAGCTGGGCTTCGCCGACCAGAGCCACCTGAGTCGTCAGTTCAAACAGGCCTACGGGGTGGGGCCGGGTGAATACCGCAACGCCTGCGCAAGATCGTTCAATATTCCACGCGCCTGAGTCAGCTAGCCTGTAGCCATCAGCTCAGGATGCTCGGCATGACCCACAAACTATTCTGGCAAGACCCCTATCAGACACAGCTAAACACCAGTATTGCCTGGGTTGAGGGCAACGAGGTGGGGCTGGAGTCGACGATCTTCTTTGCCTTCTCTGGCGGGCAGGAAAGCGATGCCGGCTCACTGAACGACCTGCCGGTGCTGGAGGCGCGCAAGGACGGCCTGGACATTCGTTACCGCCTCGCGGAAGGGCACGGCTTGCAGGTCGGACAGCCCGTGCTGCAAGTTATCGATTGGGCGCGTCGTTATCGCCTGATGCGCCTGCATTTCGCGGCTGAAATGGTGCTGCAGCTCATCTACCGATCAAGGCCGGGCATCGAGCGTATTGGCGCGCATATCGCGCCGGACAAGGCGCGTATCGACTTTCACCTGGACGAGAACATCAGCTCGCTGTTTACCGAGATCGAGGCTGAAACCGCCAGGTTGGTGGCTGAGGATCGGCCAATAGTCTGTGACTTCTCCGATGAGGCCGCCCAGCGGCGCTTTTGGCGAGTGGATGAGTTCGCGCAGATGGCCTGCGGCGGTACGCACCCACGCGCGACTGGCGAGGTGGGAAGGTTGCGTCTGAAGCGCAAGAACATTGGCAAGGGCAAGGAGCGGGTGGACGTGTTCCTCGCTGACTGAGCAAGATCGTTCAATACGCCGTCAGGTTGCGTCACTGGATTGGCCAGCCGGAGGAGTGGTATGTCTCGTTTGCAGTTATTTGTTCAGGGGGCTCGTGACAGCATCCCGATGATCGTTGGCATAGTGCCGTTTGGCGTGATTTTCGGCACATTGGCCAGTGTGGCCGGCTTGAGTCTGGCCCAGGCGTTGGGCATGTCGATACTGGTGTACGCGGGTTCCGCACAGTTCATCGCCATCAGCTTGTTGGTGGCAGGGGCGGGCGTATGGGTGATCGTGTTCACCACCTTGATCGTCAACGTGCGACATGTGCTGTACAGCGCCTCGCTGCAGCCGCACATCGCTCATCTGGCCCAGCGCTGGCGGGTGGTGCTGGCGTTCGGGCTGACCGATGAAACCTTCGCGCTGGTGCAGCGACGCTATCTGGCACATGGCTGCGGTGTCGATGGTCAGTGGTATCACGCCGGTGCCGCACTGGCCTTGTACCTGTGCTGGATCGGCTCCTCGCTGCTGGGCGTGTTGTTTGGCCAGGCGATGCCAAGCCTGGCTGCCTGGGGGTTGGACTTCGCCATGCTGGCAACCTTCATCGGTATTGTGGTGCCTGCATTGCGCACACGACCACAACTGGCGGCGGCGCTGGTTGCCGGCGCGGTCGCCCTGATTTGCCATGCATTGCCGTACAAGCTTGGCCTGTTGGCCGCTGCCATGGCGGGAATCGTCGTGGGTGTCTGGTTGGAGCAACGGGACGCAGTAGTGGAGAGCGCTCGATGAACATCTGGTTGTTGATCGGGGCGATGGCGCTGGTGACCTTTCTGATCCGCTACAGCCTGCTGGCCTTTCCTTCGCTGAGTTTCCCGCCGCTGGTTCGTCAGGCCTTGCACTACGTGCCGACTGCCGTGCTGACGGCCATTGTCGTGCCCGGCATGCTGCTGCCCGGTGGCGAGCACCTTGAGCTGACTCTGGATAACGCGTACTTGATGGCCGGCCTGGCGACCATTGTCATCGCCGCGCTGACGCGGCACCTGCTGGCGACTATCGGTGGAGGTTTGCTGGTGTTCTTTTTATTGCGGTGGGTCTTGGGTCAATTACCTATTTAGGTGACGCGGCGCATGTGACTTCTGCCCGTGTCTTGCAATCCACGTCTACTACGGGCCACGATTCGGCCCCGGACTGCGGGATAATCCCGCTACTTCTGCTGACCGCCAGGTACATGGACGATGACCCAACAATCGCAATTCGCCCTGCTGCGCACACGGCGCTTCCTGCCGTTCTTCGTGACGCAATTGCTGGGCGCCTTCAATGACAATGTATTCAAGCAGGGACTGATCTTTGTCGTGCTGTTCGGCCTGGCGTTCGATGCCGATAAGGGCAATCTGCTGGTCAATCTCTGCCACATGCTGTTCATCCTGCCGTTTTTTCTGTTTTCCGCGCTCGGTGGTCAGTTCGGCGAGAAGTTCGCCAAGGACGCACTAATTCGGGCAATCAAGCTGGCTGAAATCGGGATCATGCTGGTCGGGGCTGTGGGCTTCTTCCTCAACAGTCTGCCGTTGCTGTTGCTGGCATTGTTCTGCATGGGTACGCACTCGGCGCTGTTCGGTCCGGTGAAGTATTCGATCCTGCCCGCGACCTTGCGTGAAGAAGAACTGGTCGGCGGCAACGCCCTGGTGGAGATGGGCACGTTCCTGGCCATTCTCGCCGGAACCATCGGTGCCGGGGTGATCATGTCTGCCAGCCATTCCGCCGGCATGATTTCTGCCGCGATCATGGTGGTCGCCTGCCTGGGCTACCTGGCCAGTCGCAGCATCCCACGGGTGCATGCGGCCATGCCCGAGCTGACGCTGGACTGGAATATCTTCCGCCAGACCTGGAGCACCGTGCGCTTGGGGCTGGGGCAGCGCCCTGCGGTATCGCGCTCGCTGCTCGGCAACTCCTGGTTCTGGTTCTTGGGCTCGATCTACCTGGCGCAGATGCCGGCTTTTGCCAAGGAGCTGCTGCACGGGGACAAGAGCGTTATCACCCTGATCCTCACCGTGTTCTCGGTGGGTATCGCCCTGGGCTCGGTACTCTGCGAACGGCTCTCCGGACGCAAGGTGGAAATCGGCCTGGTACCGTTCGGCTCGATCGGCATGACCGTATTCGGCATCCTGCTCTGGTGGCACGCGGGCGGCTTCCCGCAGGCGAGCGAACCTTATACGTGGCTGACGTTGCTGGAGCAGGGCCAGGCCTGGTGGTTGCTGGCGGACATCCTCGGTATCGGCATCTTTGGCGGCTTCTACATCGTGCCGCTGTACGCGTTGATCCAGTCGCGCACGGTGGCCCATGAGCGGGCGCGGGTCATCGCTGCCAACAACATCCTCAACGCCTTGTTCATGGTGGTGGCGGCGCTGGTCGCCATGCTGCTGTTGAATGTTGCCGGTCTGTCGATCCCTGAGTTGTTCCTGGTGGTCTCGCTGATGAACATCGCGGTGAACACCTACATCTTCAAGATCGTGCCCGAATTCACCATGCGCTTCCTCATCTGGCTGCTCAGCCATTCGTTGTATCGGGTGCGCCATGAAGGGCTGGATGTCATCCCGGACGAGGGGGCGGCGGTGCTGGTATGCAACCACGTGTCGTTTGTCGATGCCTTGCTGATCGGTGGTGCGGTACGGCGGCCGATCCGTTTCGTCATGTACTACAAGATCTACCGCCTGCCGGTACTCAACTTCATCTTCCGCACGGCCGGTACCGTGCCGATTGCCGGACGCAACGAAGACCCGCAAGTGTTCGAGCAGGCCTTCGCGCGCATTGCCCAGTACCTGGCCGATGGTGAAGTGGTGTGTATCTTCCCCGAGGGCAAGCTGACCACCACGGGTGAGATCGACGAGTTCAAGGCGGGAGTGGAGCGCATTCTGGCAACTACGCCGGTGCCGGTGATTCCCATGGCCTTGCAGGGGCTGTGGGGGAGCTTCTTCAGCCGCGATCCGTCCAAGGGGCTGTTCCGCCGCTTCTGGTCGCGAGTCACCTTGATTGCCGGGCAGCCCTTGCCGGCGGAAACCGGGCGGCAGGTGTTGCAGGAGCAGGTAAGTCAGCTGCGCGGCACTTTGCGCTGATCCAGCCTTGAATAAAAGGCCCGCCGATTGGCGGGCTTTTTCATGTCATTCACTCAGGTGCTGAGTTTCAGCCCCAGAAGGCCGGTCACGATCAGGGCAACACTGAGCAGGCGCAACGGCGCCATGGATTCGCCGAACAGGATGATTCCGACGATGACCGTTCCCACCGCGCCGACGCCGGTCCAGATGGCATACGCCGTCCCCAGAGGCAGCTCCCTCATCGCCAAACCGAGCAGGGTCAGGCTGACAATCATGGCGCTTACCGTGAGCAGGGTTGGAACGAGGCGGGTAAAACCGTCGGTGTACTTCAGGCCAACGGCCCAGGCGACTTCGAACAAGCCGGCGAAAAACAGGATGATCCAGGACATAGGCCACCTCCATGGCGTGCACAGGTAATGGGGCCGTCCCGCGGTGATCACTCTATGGAGTGGCAAGGTCGTCCTTGCTCTGGGAGCGCGACTGCGCAGGGCGTGCGCGCGGAGGCGCGGCCCAGGCAGTCGTCATGCCGGCATTAGATACCCTGCGGGATTTCTTCACCACCGAGGGCTTCGAACAGCGCCGGAAGGAAGTCGCTGAAGGTCAGCATCATCAGCATGAAGCTGGCGTCCAGTTGGCCGAGGGCGTCTTCGCCACCGTCCTGCGCTGCTTGGTCCTGCAGCAGGTCTTCGAAGCGCAGGCGCTTGATCACCAGCTTGTCGTCGAGCATGAACGACAGCTTGTCCTGCCAGGCCAGGGCCAGTTGGGTCACCAGCTTGCCGGTAGACAGGTGCAGCTGAATTTCCTCGCTGGTCAGGTCCTGGCGCTTGCAGCGGACCACGCCGCCATCTTCGGCGGTGTCACGCAGTTCGCATTCGTCGAGGACGAAGAAGTCCGGAGCGGCTTTCTGCGATTTGACCCAATCGGTCATGGTGGCGGTAGGTGCCATCTTCACCGTCAGCGGGCGTACTGGCAGCGAGCCGAGCACTTCGCGCAGGGTCGAGAGCAGGTCTTCGGCACGCTTGGCGCTGGCCGAGTCGACCAGGATCAGGCCCAGTTTGGGTGCAATGGCGGCGAAGGTGGCGGAACGGCGTACGAAGGCGCGTGGCAGGAAGGCCTGGATGATTTCATCCTTGAGCTGGTCGCGCTCCTTTTTATAGACCTTGCGCATTTGCTCGGCTTCGATCTCGTCGACCTTTTCCTTCAGGGCGTCGCGTACCACGCTACCCGGCAGGATGCGTTCTTCCTTGCGCGCGGCGACCAGCAGGAAATCACCGCTGACATGTACCAGCGGGGCATCCTCACCCTTGCCGAACGGCGCGATGAACCCGTAGGTGGTCAGTTCCTGGCTGGCGCACGAACGGGCCAGTTTGGTGGCCAATGCAGCCTCCAGGGCTTCGGCATCGAACGGCACGTCCTGGGTCAGGCGATAGACAAGCAGGTTGCGGAACCACATGAGGGGTGACACTCCAATTGCGCAAAGCGCGCATTATTCTCTCCCGGGGCAGAATGTCCAAGTCGCAGTCGAGTCTTCACCGGCGGAAAGTGACGAGTTACCCCCATTCTCCTAAGCCTTTGGAACTGCTGATAATTTTTTTTGAAAAAGAGCTTGCCAAGGTTCGGATCGAACTCTAGAATGCGCCCCACTTCGAGAGTGAAGGGTGATTAGCTCAGCCGGGAGAGCATCTGCCTTACAAGCAGAGGGTCGGCGGTTCGATCCCGTCATCACCCACCATCTCGCGAGGTTACGCGCAGCGGTAGTTCAGTCGGTTAGAATACCGGCCTGTCACGCCGGGGGTCGCGGGTTCGAGTCCCGTCCGCTGCGCCATATTTAGCTTCCAGGGCCCACTGAACACCCGGAAGCAACAAGAAAGCGGCCAATGGCCGCTTTTTTAATGCCCGCAGAAAAGCCATCAGCCTTTTCCCGGGCCCTTGGCAGCATCTCCATTCACGACACATCTCGCCTTTTGCCCGATGCTTTTGCAGGCTTGCCCAGCCAGCTGAAAAACCTCCGGGCACTCCTGAACTTATCGTGTCTGGCCGGCTCCTATGCCGTAGCCATTGATCGCCGCAGCCTGATAAGCTCGCGCTTTCACCGATAGCCTCAGGGCATCCCAACAAGGATCAAGCATGAAACAACATCGTTTAGCGGCGGCGGTTGCGCTGGTGGGCCTGGTACTGGCCGGGTGTGATTCGCAAACTTCCAGTTCGTCCACTTCCACGGTCGAACTGAAGACCCCGGCGCAGAAAGCGTCTTATGGTATCGGTCTGAACATGGGCAAGAGCCTGTCTCAGCAAGGTATTGAAGACCTTGACCCGAAAGCGATGTCTCAAGGCATTGAAGATGCCCTGGGTAAGAAAGAGCAGAAACTCAAGGATGAAGAGCTGGTTGAAGCCTTCACCTTCCTGCAGCAGCGTGCCGAGCAGCGCATGCAAGCTCTGAACGAAGAGTCGGCCAAGGCTGGCAAGAAGTTCCTCGAAGAAAATGCCAAGAAAGAAGGCGTGACGACCACGGCTTCCGGCCTGCAGTACGAAGTACTGAAGAAGGCCGATGGCGCTCAGCCCAAGGCAACTGACGTGGTGACCGTTCACTACGAAGGCAAGCTGACCGATGGCACCGTCTTCGACAGCTCGGTTGAGCGCGGCAGCCCGATCGATCTGCCTGTCAGCGGTGTGATCCCGGGTTGGGTCGAAGGCCTGCAACTGATGCACGTTGGCGAGAAATACAAACTGTACATCCCGAGCGAGCTGGCCTATGGCGATCAGAGCCCGAGCCCGACCATTCCGGCGAATTCGGTTCTGGTATTCGAGCTCGAACTGTTGGCGATCAAGGATCCGGCCGCTGCTGCCAAGTAACAGGTAGCGCTGGCCCAGCAACGCCCCGCCTTGTCGGGGCGTTGTCGTTTCTGGCGAACGGACACTTGACTGCAGGGTCTCATTCAGGGATGGGCGAGCGGTGTGGTGTTACGGTTATGCACATTGCCGGGGTTACCAGAAGCTCTTCCGGGGTTACGCCTTACGTGGCTCTGTATGTCAATTTAACTGATTGATTTAGAATGAATTTTTAACCTGAACAAAAAGTGCCCGATCTGTAGCGAGGCCCCATGGCGTGGGCGTTTGCCCGGCTCATCAATAATCTGTGCACAAGGTTATCCACAGGTATGGTGGATAACCTATGCCAGGCCAGCAAGCATGCGGTTTGCGGAGAATCGTTCATGAATATCCCCCGGCATCTGAAGCGTTACTTCCGTTTGGCTCAGCCTATTCTGGCCCGTGGTCGACTGCCGGCTTTGCTGCTGGCAGTTGCCAGCAAGCGCAGCGCACGAGGGGTGGGGTTTTCCCAGCTTGGGGAAAATCTGCGTCTGTTGCAGGGGCTGTGCATGGCCTGGTTCCGGGGTGAGTACCGTGCAATCAACCCACAGGCGCTGCTGAGTGTGGTGGCCGGCCTGCTTTATTTCATCGCGCCGCTGGATCTGGTGCCCGACTGGATTCCCGGTATCGGTCTACTGGATGATCTGGCGGTGCTCGCTTGGGTCATGAAGACCTGGCAGGGTGAACTGGATGCCTATCGACGCTGGCGTGATGGGCGACCGGTTGCCGAGGTGGCAGCTATCGAGCGCCTGCCCATTGCCGAGCGTGTCGACCCTTCCTGACTCAGGCATTTGCGACGCGCAAGACGTCTCGTTGTAGACCTGTCGCGTTACCGGTCACCCTCTAGGCCACTATCAGTTGTTAAGATGGCGGCTGCGAGAGGGGTCGAGAGAGTCGATCCTGGCGTTCACGGAGAGCGGTAATGAGTGTGCAAGTGATCATGCGCGATGGCGCGGCAGAGTATGCGGTATTGCCATGGGCCGAGTATCAGGCACTGTTGCAGGCTGCCGGGCGTGCCGAGCAAGTGGCCGTTGCAGCGCCTCCAGCTCCTGCGCGTCAGCTCGCTGAACTGGTGAGTGTGCGTGAGGCCCAGGGGCTGTCACAGGCCGATTTGGCACGGGCTGTAGGTATCAGTCCGCATTACCTGGGATTGATCGAAAGCGGTGAACGCGCTCCGGATGGTGCGATTCGGCGCGCGCTGGCGCGTGTGCTGGGCGTGGGTGACTGGGAGCAGGATTCTTGAGCGTACGCATTCAGCGGCAGCATTGGCAGGCGCTCCTGACGGCGTTGGAAGATGCGCGCCGGCAACGGCACCTGCTGACCTACCGTGCCCTGGTCGAGCGTCTGCAACTGCCAACGCCGGCCATGCAGACCCTGACGGCTGCACTGGAGCACCTGGCTGCGCTGGATGCCCGTGCCGACCGCCCGCTGCGCAGCGCGCTGGTGATCAGTCAGAGTGCCAGCCGCCTGCCGCGTACCGGGTTTTTCGAGTGCGTGACACGCTTGGGACGTTTCTCCGGGCCGTCGGACGGCACGGCGGCGGCCTCCTGGCACGCGTCCGAAGTGGCACGGGTGTTCGAATTCACCTATCCCGAGGAGCCCTGAGTCATGTGGCGATTGCGTGCACATATCGGTTATTGGGTGGCTCGTCAGTTGTTCCAGTGGCGCTGGCTGGTGCGCCAGCCGCGTGCGTGGACCTGGATGCAGGGCCAGTTCGCGCGCTTGGCGGCGCAAGGCAATGTGCCGGCGCAAAGCTTCTACGGGCATTTGCTGTTGTTTCGTGGGCAGGGCTTTGGTGCCAGGGAAGAGGGCAAGCGTCTGTTGCGCCTGGCGGCCACAGGGGGCGATGGCAAGGCGGCGTATCAGTTGGGGCTGCTGTGCCTGAACGGCGATACCCAGCAAGCGCCAGATGCCGTGGAGGCGGTGCGCTGGTGGACGCTCGCCAGCAATGCGGGTCATCCGCTGGCGGCCCATCGCCTGGCCAGGCTGTACCGCGATGGTGGGCCGGGATTGGCCGCCGATAGCAGCTTGGCTGCGCAATTCGAGCGGCGTTCGGGCGAGCTTGGCCTAATCTGACAAGCTCTCCAGTACATGCATGCTATAGCCGGGTATCGCCTTGGCCCGGCGTTTGGCCTCCGAGGCCAGGCCGGCCAATTGGCTGGCATCCAGACCTTGGCCAGTGCTGGCCTGCAATTGCACCACGCCTACCGATAGCGAGAGCAGGGGGAACTCCTCGCGGCGACCCTTGCGGTTGAGCGCGACGAAGCAGCCTGCCTGCAGATGCTCTTCCAGATAAAAGCGCCGGCACTGGCTCTGGAAGTCTTCCAGCAGAAGCTGTACCCGCTTGCGCCAGTCCGGCGAACTCAAGACCAGCATGAAATCGTCACCGCCGATATGGCCGACGAAGTCGCGGTTGGGATCGACGCGTTCGTTCAGGCACTGGGCCAGGCACAGCAGCACCTCATCGCCACGGGCATAGCCGTAGATGTCGTTGAATGGCTTGAAGCTGTCGATATCCACGTAGCATACGGCGGCATCCCGGCCCTGTTGCAGCAGGCGTGTCAGGCATTGCTGGATGGGCACGTTGCCGGGCAGCAGGGTCAGCGGGTTGGCATGCCGTGCCTGCTGAATCTTCACCTCGGTGATCAGCTTGAGTACGTCAATCACGCGGCCCAGGCCACGGTAGACGCCGTGCTGGGTAATGATGAAATCCTCTTCGATCCGTTGCCGAGCACGGCTGGTCAGCAGACGGCTGACCTGCTGCAGCGACTGGCTGATGTCGACGGCGAGAAAGTCCGTGCTCATCAGGCGGGTGATCGGCTTGCGCGCGAACAACTCAGTGCCGAAGGGTTTGAGCAGGGCGTCGGACAGCGAATGGCGATGGACGATGCCGATCGGCTGCTGATGGTCGTCGAGCACGGCGAGGGAGTTGAGGTTGGCCTGGGCGCGGAAGGCTTCCAGCACTTCTGCCGTGGCTGTGTGTTGGCTCATGGCTTGCTGTTCGGCGAGCAGCGCGCTGAGGTCGCCGCTGTCTTCATGGAGGTTGCTGACCAGGCTGTCCGGCTGCGGCAGTAGCTTGTTGCCGTCACGCGAGGGTTGTTCCTGGGGGCGGGCGAGCAGGTAGCCCTGCAGCAGGTCCACACCCATCTCGCTGAGCACGGCCAGTTCTTCGACCAACTCTATACCTTCGGCGATGACCTCGGCCCGTGAGGCTTTGGCCATCTTCAGAATGGAGCCGACGAACTCGCGCTTGACCGCATCCTGGTGGATGCCATCGATGAAGTGGCGGTCGATCTTTACGTAGTCGGGGCGCAGTTCGGACCACAGGCGCAGGCTGGAGTAGCCGGCGCCGAGGTCATCCAGGGCAATGGAGAAGCCCATGGCGCGGTAGTGGTGCAGCGCGGTGTCGAGCAGGGTGAAGTCGTCTATGGGCGTTTGCTCGGTCAGTTCGATTACCACGCGCTCGGGGGCGATGCCGAAGTCCTGCAGCAGCTTGAGGGTACGGCCGGGCTGGTGATTGGTTTCCAGCAGCGACTCCGGCGAGACGTTGAGAAACAGCTTGCCGGTCAGGTGCAGGTCGCGAAAACGGCGAAAGGCACTCTTGCGGCTGGCCAGTTCCAGCTCGCTGAGCCGTCCGACTTTGCGCGCTACGCTGAACAGGGCAATGGGCGAGTGCAAGGGGCTGTTGGACGGGCCGCGGGTCAGGGCCTCATAGCCCAGTATGCGCCGCTCGGAGAGCGAGACAATGGGTTGGAACAGGGTGTGCAAGTCGCCGTGAGCGAGGATCTGGTCCAGGGCGCTCAACTGCTCGGTGACGGTCATGGCGGGTCTCGACTGGGCAAAAAATAAGGGCCGGTATCGCTACCGGCCCTTATTTCACGACAGAACGATGACTCTTTGATGACGCCCGATCAGTGTTTGGCTACTTGCCCGCGAAGGCCCAGGTAGTCGAGGAGGATGCGTCCGCTTTCCGCCAGGTAGGCGTCGTCTTCCGGTTTGGTTTTTTCCGGCTCGACGGGCAGGGCGCTTTCGTCTTCTTCCTTGATCTCCTTGAGCAGTTCTTCACCCTTGGCTTTGCGCTTGGCATTTTCCAGGGCCAACTGGCGCGCTTCGATATCGGCACGCTGGGCGCGACGGGTCTGCTCGTTGAGGCTGATGGTGGTTTCCTTCATCAGCTCCTGGGCGAGGGCCAGGCGATCACGAACGAAGACGAAGTCGGGATTGCCCGCCGTACGTGCTTCGTGGCGTGCCTTGAGTTCGGCCAGGAACGGTTTGAACGGATCGGCAGCGGGGCGAATGGCCGGCTTGATGCTGTCCCAGGGCATGGCCTCGGGCAGGGCGCTTTCACCGATTTCCTTGGTGTCGACCACGTTCGGGTAGGCGATGTCCGGTAGAACGCCCTGGTGCTGGGTGCTTTGCCCGGAAACCCGGTAGAACTTGGCCAGGGTCAGCTTGAGCTCGCCATGGTTGAGTTCCTGGATGGTCTGCACAGTGCCTTTGCCGAAGGTCTGGCCGCCGAGGATCAGGGCGCGGTGATAGTCCTGCATGGCGCCGGCGAAGATCTCGGATGCCGAGGCGGAGAGGCGATCGACCAATACCGCCAGCGGGCCGGTATAGAAGGCGCCTTTTTCTTCGTCGGCGAGTACGTCGACGCGGCCGTCGCTGTTGCGCACCAGTACGGTCGGCCCTTTGTCGATGAACAGGCCGGTCAGCTCGGTAGCTTCCTGCAGCGAGCCACCGCCGTTGTCACGCAGATCGAGGACGACGCCGTCGACCTTTTCCTTCTGCAGTTCGGTGAGCAGGCGGCGCACGTCACGCGTGGTGCTCTTGTAGTCCGGGTCGCCGGCACGGAAGGCCTTGAAGTCCAGATAGAAGGCCGGAACCTTGATGATGCCGAGTTTGTATTCCTGGCCCTCGTGCTCGAGTTTGAGCACCGATTTCTGCGCGGCCTGTTCTTCGAGCTTCACCGCTTCACGGGTGATGTTGACGATCTTGCTGGTCTGGTCGCCCGGCGCGTTGCTGGCCGGGATCACTTCCAGGCGTACCGTCGACCCTTTCGGGCCGCGAATCAGCTTGACCACTTCCTCGAGGCGCCAGCCGATCACGTCGACCATGTCCTTGTCGCCCTGGGCGACCCCGACGATCTTGTCGGCAGGGACGATCTGCTTGCTCTTCTCGGCCGGGCCGGCCGGCACCAGACGCACGACCTTGACGTACTCGTTGTCCGACTGGAGCACGGCACCGATACCTTCGAGCGACAGGCTCATGTTGATATCGAAGTTTTCCGCGTTGTCGGGCGACAGGTAGTTGGTGTGCGGGTCGTACGTTTGGGTGAAGGCGTTGATGTAGGCCTGGAACACGTCCTCGCCACTGGTCTGTTCGAGGCGGCTGAGCTGGTTCTTGTAGCGCTTGAGCAGCAGTTCCTGGATGGCCTTGTTGTCCTTGCCAGTGAGCTTGAGGCGCAAGACTTCATCTTTGACGCGTTTGCGCCAGAGGTCGTCGAGCTCGGCCGTGTCCTTGGCCCAGTTGGCCTTCTCGCGGTCGACCAGCAGGGTTTCGTCGACACTGAAGTCGAACTGGTCGATGTTCTGCAGCAGCTTCACCGCGTAGTTCAGGCGTTCCTGTGCACGTACCAACTGGCGTTTGTAGATGGTGAAGCCCGGTTCGAGATCGCCGCTCTTGAGCAGGTCGTCGAACTGGTTGCGCCAGCGATCAAATTCGGCGATGTCACTGGCGGTGAAATAGCTGCGCGCCGGATCGAGCATCTTCAGATAGCCCGCGTAGATCTTCTGCGAGCGCGCGTCATCGAGTGGCGGCTTGTTGTAGTGATGGCGCTTGAGCAGCTCCACCACGTTGAGGCTGGCGATCACCTGCTCGCGGTCGGGCTGCAGATACTCCCAGTTGTCCGGGGCGGTCTTGGCCAGTGCTGGCAGGGCCTGCAGGCCAAGAATGAAGGCGAGTGCGGTAGTCGGGAGGAAACGCTGCATGGGGATAAGTCGACGCGAGGGCAATTGATAACGCATATTAGGCCGTCATTTAGAGCGCTGGGTTCCAGTCGAGTCTGGCGAGAGCGCATAAAAAAGACCGGCGCTACACGCCGGTGTCGTATTCACTATGGAGGCAGCATGAAGGCATTGCAAGGCGTCGAAGGGCAGGTGCAATGGTGTGAACGGCCTAGCCCGGCATGCGATGTCGGGCAGATTCGCATCCGTGTGGCGGCCGCAGGTCTCAACCGTGCCGATCTGTTGCAGCGTGCCGGGCTTTATCCGCCGCCACCGGGTGCCAGTGACATCCTTGGTCTGGAGTGCTCGGGCGTCATCACTGAAGTAGGCCCGGGTAGCGCCTGGAATGTGGGCGACCGGGTCTGTTGCCTGCTGGCGGGCGGCGGCATGGCTGAGGAGGTCGTGGTCGATGCCCGTCACGCGCTGCCGGTTCCCGAAGGGTTGTCATTGGCCGAGGCGGCAGTGTTGCCGGAAGTCTATGCGACGGCCTGGCTCAACCTGTTCCAGTTGGCCGCGCTGAAGCCAGGCGAAAAAGTGCTGCTGCACGCCGGTGCCAGTGGCGTGGGGTCGGCGGCGATCCAGCTGTGCAAGGCTTTTGGCAACCCGTGCTGGGTCAGCGTGGGGTCTGCCGAGCGTCTGGCTTATTGCGAGGGGCTCGGGGCGTTGGGCGGGGCCATTCGTGATGTCGACCTGGCCGGCCTGCGTGATTTTGCGCCCTTCGATGTCATCCTCGATCCGGTGGGTGCCAGCTATGCCGATCTCAATCTCGAGCTGCTCGGGCGGGATGGGCGCTGGGTAAGCATCGGCCTGATGGGGGGTAGCAAGGCGCAACTGAACATGGCGCTGTTGCTGGGCAAACGCATCCAGCTGATTGGGTCGACCTTG
Source organism: Pseudomonas sp. Marseille-Q8238 (assembly GCF_965111915.1). Classification (NCBI taxonomy): domain Bacteria; kingdom Pseudomonadati; phylum Pseudomonadota; class Gammaproteobacteria; order Pseudomonadales; family Pseudomonadaceae; genus Pseudomonas; species Pseudomonas sp. Marseille-Q8238. The sequence continues at coordinate 1,423,021 of NZ_CBCOPI010000001.1, forward strand.
CGCACCCGGGATGACTCATTCAAGGCTGAGTTGCTCAGCGATCTTGGGCGCCAGGTCTGGCCGTTGTTCGCCGAGGGACGGCTGCGTCCCCAGCTTGAGCGCAGCTTTGCTGCCAAGGATGTCGAGGCGGCGTTTGCCGCGCTGGCGAGCAATCAGGTGAACGGCAAGGTGGTGTTGCTGATCGACGAAAGCCTGGTCTGACACCTTTTCACGATGTTCTGACTTGGAGCCAGCCTGCGGCTGTTACGCCCGCGGGTTGTTGTAACGGCTGACAGTCAGGAGGTCATGACTGGTTTTTTAGGATCAGCGCCACTCAAGAATGGGCCAGCCGTGTTGCTCGGCCTGTTCTTGAAGCTCCGGGGCCGGGTTGACGGCATGGGGATGGGCAGCCTGGTCCAGCAGCCAGAGCGTGTCCTGGGCAGCGCAGTAGACGTAGGCGTGGTCGAGGATTTCCCCCGTTTCTTCCAGCCAGCTATTCACAGCCGTTACCAGCGCGGCATGGGCATCGGCATGCAACGGTTGACCGCTGTAGCAGCCGTGGCGCTCTTCCAACTCGATACCCAGCGCGTCAGCGATGCCCAGGCGGGCGGCAATACCTTCGACCAGGAAAGCGGGGAGTGTGCCGATCAGCAGGACGCGTACGCCCGTACTGCGATGCGTCGCCAGGCAGCGCATGGCGGCGCTGTGCAGCAGCGGTTCGATGACATCCTCGACGAACGGCTCGACCACGAAGGCAATCTCCTCTGCTGTACGCCCCACCAGCGGCGCCAGGCTGAAGGCGAGGTAGTCCTGCAGGCTCTGCGTGCCATTGCGGTAACCGGCCATGAGGGCCTGCTCCCGGTCGACGAAGGAGTCGCGGTCTACCCAGCCGAGATCGGCCATATGGCTTGCCCACAGGCTGGTGCACTGGCCATCCAGCAGGGTTTCGTCGAGATCGAAGATCGCCACTGTCATCAGGTTGTTCCTCAGGCCAGTTCGGCGCTGGCGTAGAAGGCGCTCAGCACTTTCACCAGATGCGCCAGGTCATGGCTGCCGGCCAGCTCGCGGATCGAATGCATGGCGAAGGTCGGCAGGCCGATATCGACGGTGCGCACGCCGAGTCGGCTGGCGGTGATCGGGCCGATGGTCGAGCCACAGCCCATGTCGCTGCGCACCACGAAGCTCTGCACCGGCACTTCTTCGGCCAGGCACAGGTGACGGAAGAACCCGGCGGTTTCGCTGTTGGTCGCGTAGCGCTGGTTGCTGTTGACCTTGATCACCGGGCCGGCATTGAGCTTGGGGCCGTGATTGGCGTCGTGCTTGTCGGCGTAGTTGGGGTGTACGCCGTGGGCGTTGTCAGCCGATACCAACAGGGATTTCTGGATGATGCGCACCAGGGCGTCGCCCTCGGGCAGCAGGCGTTGCAGTACCTGCTCAAGGAACGGGCCGTCGGCGCCACAGGCGGAGCAGGAGCCGATTTCCTCGTGGTCGGTGCACACCAGGATGCAGGTTTCGTCGCTGTTGCTGCCGAGCAGGGCCTCGAGGCCGGCGTAGCAGGACAGCAGGTTGTCCAGGCGCGCGCCGGCGATGAAATCGCCATTGAGGCCAATCACGGCGGCACCCTGGGTGTCGTAGAAGCTCAGCTCGTAATCGAGCACGGCATCGGCATTGAGTTCGTGCTCCAGGGCCAACTGGTTGGCGAGCAGGGCGCGAAAGTCGGCGCGTTCCTCACCGAACACCTGGGCAAGGATCGGCGGCAGTTCATTCTGCGGATTGATCGCCCAGCCCTGGTTGGCGTCGCGATTGAGGTGGATGGCCAGGTTGGGGATCACGGCGATCGGCAGTTGGAAATCGATCAGGCGGCTTTCCACCTTGCCATCACGGCGGAAGGTCACGCGCCCGGCCAGTGACAGGTCGCGGTCGAACCAGGGGGCGAGCAGGGCGCCACCATAGACTTCTACGCCGAGCTGGAAGAAACCATGGCGTTGCAGCTCCGGTTGCGGCTTGACGCGCAGGCACGGGCTGTCGGTGTGCGCGCCAACCAGGCGCAGACCGCCTTCCAATGGCGCGCGTTTGCCCAGGCGGAAGGCGATGATCGACGAGTCGTTGCGGGTGACGTAGTAGCGGCCACCAGGTTCGGTGGTCCAGCTATCGCGTTCGTCGAGCGGGCGGAAACCGGCGCTTTGCAAGCGTTCGGCGAGCGTGCGGGTGGCATGGAAGGGGGTTGGCGAGGACTTGAGAAACTCGATCAGGCCCTGATTCAGTTCTTCGCGCATAGGGACTCCGGACAGCGATGGCGCGAGTGTAACCAATTTGTATCCGGCTGTGCCGGGAAGGGCGGCCTCGGGGCATCTATCCGGTCACTGTTGAGCACCTGTATGCGCAAGTTCAGCCGCGCACGGCCGTGTGGCGCCGCTTGCCTTGCGGTCAGAACGGCGCCGGGCACTCGAAGCGCAGGCGTTCGCCGGTCTGCGGATGGGTCAGGCTGAGCATGCTGGCATGCAGGCACAGGCGTGGCCAGGCGGCCAGGGCTTGCTCGTGGGCGTACAAACCGTCGCCGAGCAGCGGGTGACCGATGGACAGCATATGCACGCGCAACTGGTGTGAGCGGCCGGTGATGGGGGTGAGTTCCACGCGGCTGTAGTGGCCGCAGCGTTCGAGCACCCGCCAGAAGGTCAGGGCGTGCTTGCCCTGCTCATGGTCGACGACATGGCGTGGCTTGGTCGGCGGGTCGTAGCGCAGGGGCAGATCGATGCTGCCGCTGTCCAGCTCGGGCTGGCCCCAGCACAGCGCGGTATAGGCCTTTTCGGTTTCACGGTCGTGAAACTGGCGAGACAGCTCGCGGTGGCTGTCGGCGTCGCGAGCCAGGACGATGATGCCGGACGTTTCCCAGTCCAGGCGGTGCACGATGCGCGCTTCCGGGTAGCCGTTTTCCTGCAGGCGGGTCACCAGGCAGTCACGGTTGTCTTCCGCGCGGCCGGGCACCGAGAGCAGCAGAGTGGGCTTGTTGATTACCAGCAGGGCGGCGTCCTGATGGAGGATTTCGACATTCGACAGCGGCATGGGTATTCCACAAATGACAACGGCGGCCTGGGCCGCCGTTGCATGCGCTTACTCGATCAACGATCGGGAAGCGTGATATTGAGTTCCAGAATCGAGCAACTGCCCTGGTCTTCCAGCGCGACCTGTACCTGATCCTGTTCGATGTTGACGTACTTGCGAATCACCTCGACCAGTTCCTTCTGCAGGGCCGGCAGGTAGTCCGGCTGGCTGCGCTGGCCGCGCTCGTGGGCGACGATGATCGACAGGCGTTCCTTGGCGATCGACGCCGGGGTTTCTTTTTTGCGTTCGCGGAAGAAATCGAAGAGGTTCATTCTCGACCTCCGAAGAGCCGTTGCAGGAAGCCTTGTTTTTTCACATCAAGGAAGCGGTGAGGCACGTCCTTGCCCAGTAGGCGGTCAACGGCGTCACCGTAGGCCTGGCCTGCGTCGCTTTGTTCGTCGAGAATCACCGGCACGCCCTGGTTGGAGGCTTTCAGCACAGCCTGGGACTCGGGGATCACGCCCAGCAGGTTGATGGCGAGGATTTCCTCGACGTCTTCCACGCCGAGCATTTCGCCCTTGGTCACGCGCTCCGGGTTGTAGCGGGTGAGCAGCAGGCGCTCCTTGATCGGCTCTTCGCCGTTCTCGGCGCGGCGCGATTTGCTTGCCAGCAGGCCGAGCATACGGTCGGAGTCACGGACCGAGGACACTTCCGGGTTGGTTACGACGATGGCTTCGTCGGCGAAGTACATGGCCAGGTGGGCACCGACTTCGATACCGGCGGGTGAGTCGCAGATGACGAATTCGAAGTTTTTCGACAGCTCGTCAATGACCTTGCCGACGCCTTCCTTGGTCAGGGCGTCCTTGTCACGGGTCTGGCTGGCAGCCAGGACGTAGAGGTTCTCCAGGCGTTTATCCTTGATCAGGGCCTGGGTCAGGGTCGCTTCGCCATTGATGACGTTGACGAAGTCATACACCACGCGACGCTCGCAACCCATGATCAGGTCGAGGTTGCGGAGGCCGACGTCGAAGTCGACGATGACGGTTCTGTGCCCGCGCAGTGCGAGGCCGGTACCGATGGCGGCGCTGGTGGTGGTTTTACCCACGCCGCCCTTGCCGGAAGTGACTACGAGAATCTTGGCCAAGGTGCTTCACCCCAAATAAATGAAAAAATGGGCAATCCAAAGCCGGTTCAAGCTGGCTTCCGGATGCCCTTTTTGGTCCCTGAAAATTGGCCGCAGTATCCGTTAAAGACGGGTGATGTTCAACACGTCGCCCGACAGGCTGACCTGTACCGACTGCCCCCACAACGGGTCGCGGCGCAAGTCTTCGGCGGTTTTGTACTGGCCTGCCACGGACAGCATTTCGGCGCCCATCTGCTGGCAGAAAATCCGTGCCTTGCCGTCGCCCTTGACGCCAGCCAGAGCGCGGCCGCGCATAGGGCCGTAAACATGGATATTGCCATCGGCGAGAAGTTCCGCACCGGCGCTGACCGCGGCCAGAACGATCAGGTCGCCGCCCTGGGCATAGATCTGCTGGCCGCCACGCACGGGGGTGGTGATGATCTTGCTCGGTTTGAACGCGGGCTCGGCCGGTTTTTCCGGTTTTTCGCTTTTCTTACGGGCCTCTACCGGTTCCACCAGGCGCTCACGTGCGCCGGATGGCGGTAGTACGGGCAAATCGAGGACGTTGGCCGCGGCGATATCCTCTTCGCGGTTGGCGCGAATCGCCAGGGTACGCAGCCCATGGCTGCGGCACAGTTGCATCAGCTTGCCGAGGTCGAGGTTGCCTTCACCGTCTGGCAATTTGTCCAGAGCCAGGACCAGCGGGGTGTTCTGGAAAAAATTCGGCGCCTGAGCGACTTTATCGGCCAGTTGGCGATCCAGGCGTTCGAGGTCGTTATGCGCCAGCTCCAATACCGTGATGGCAAGCATGCTGCCCTTGAGTTGGAACACGGGGTCTTGGTCGAGTAGGTCGGCTTGGCTCATGGTCTGCCCATCACACTGAATGGGCACGACTTATAACGATAAGCCTGCACGGCCGCAAGCCGCGGGGACTGCTGTAGAATCGCCGGCTTTGTCGTTTGTCCGGAATCAGTCATGGATCGTCCGCATTTTCGAGCCTACTTCCTGCATCCGCGTTTCTGGCCGCTATGGCTGGGGTTGGGGCTGTTGTGGCTGATCGTGCAGTTGCCCTATCGCCTGCTGCTGCGGCTTGGCCGTCTACTGGGTGCGCTGATGTATCGGGTGGCGGGTTCCCGGCGGCGAATTGCCCGACGTAACCTCGAGCTGTGTTTTCCCCTGCTCGACGAGGCTGCTCGCGAGCAGTTGCTGAAGGAAAACTTTGCATCAACCGGCATCGCCTTTTTCGAGATGGCCATGAGTTGGTGGTGGCCGCGTGAGCGCCTGGCCAGGTTGGCCCATATCGAGGGTCTGGAGCACCTTCAGCAGCTTCAGGCAGAAGGGCAAGGGGCGATTCTGATGGCGTTGCATTTCACCACGCTGGAGATTGGTGCAGCTTTGCTCGGGCAGCGCCAGACCATTGATGGCATGTACCGCGAGCACAAGAACCCGGTGTTCGACTACATCCAGCGCAGTGGCCGAGAGCGACACAACCATGACGCCACGGCCATCGAGCGCGAGGACATCCGCGCCATGCTCAAGGTGCTGCGGGCCGGGCGAGCCATCTGGTATGCACCGGATCAGGATTATGGTCCCAAGCAAAGCATCTTCGTGCCGCTGTTCGGTGTGCAGGCCGCGACAGTGACTGCCACCACCAAGTTCGCCCGCCTGGGCAAGGCCCGTGTGGTGCCCTTCACTCAGGAGCGCCTGGCCGATGGTTCCGGGTATCGCTTGGTCATCCATCCGCCGTTGGATGACTTTCCCGGCGAGAGCGAGGCGGCGGATTGCCTGCGTATCAATCACTGGATCGAACAGGCGGTCAGCCAGCATCCCGAGCAATACCTGTGGGCCCATCGGCGTTTCAAGACGCGCCCGCCAGGTGAGCCGAAGCTGTACGCCAAGAAATAGACCAGCATCCCCTCGACCTGCGGAGCTCTGCCATGCCTCACGCCGCCTCAGCCGCCAGCCCTATTACCGGGCTGATCCTTTCCGGTGGTGGTGCGCGTGCGGCGTATCAGGTGGGGGTGCTGAGAGCGATCGCCGATCTGCTGGGGGACTCCCTGGATAACCCGTTCCCGGTGATTGTCGGCACCTCGGCCGGGGCGATCAATGCGGTGGGGCTGGCCTGCGGCGCCATGCATTTCTCCGATGCGGTGAAGCGCCTGGGCGAGGTGTGGAAGAGTTTTCATTGCGCGAGCATCTACCGTAGCGACTGGCCCGGCGTGCTGCGCCAGGCTGGGCGTTTCTTCGGCCACAGCCTGATGGGCTTGGGCAAAGACCAGCCCGTGGCGCTGCTCGACAGCTCGCCGTTGCGCGAGTTGCTCGAGCGCGAGCTGGACTTCACCGGTATTGCCGCGGCGGTGCGCATGCGGCAACTGAGGGCTGTGGCAGTCAGTGCCTTCGGCTACGAGTCCGGCCAGGCGGTGACGTTCTACCAGGGGCGCGCGACTATTGACCCCTGGTTTCGCCATCGCCGGGTTGGGGTGCCGACCCGTCTCAACCTCGAGCACCTGTTGGCCAGTGCTTCGATTCCGCTGATTTTTCCGCCGGTACGGATCAATCGCGAATATTTCGGTGACGGTGCGGTACGTCAGTCGGCACCCATCAGCCCGGCACTGCACCTGGGGGCGAGCCGTGTGCTGGTGATTGGTGTGAGTGGCAATCCGCAGGGCGCGGATGCCAATCGAGTGATTCCACGCCCCAACAGCGGCAAGCCGCCAACCCTGGCACAGATCAGTGGGCATATGCTCAACAGCACCTTCATCGACAGTCTGGAGGGGGATATCGAACAGTTGCAGCGGCTCAATCATATGAGCAGCCTGATTCCGTCCGGTATCAACCAGCGCGGGTTGAGTCTGAAACCGGTGGAGGTCTTGGTGATTTCGCCCAGCCAGCCACTGGATCAGATCGCGGCCCGTCATCGTCACGAGCTGCCACGCACGATGCGTTTCTTCCTGCGTGGGCCTGGCGCTACGCGCGCGAGCGGTGCCGGTGTGCTCAGCTATCTGCTGTTCGAACCGGGTTACTGCAACGAACTGATCGAACTGGGCTATCAGGATGCGATGGCGCAGAAGGGCGCGCTGACACGCTTTCTCGGGTTGGCAGAGGTGCAGTAGCAGGCGCTACCGCACCCCAGCAGCGGTCATTCGTCGATCTGCAGCTTACGCGCCGCGTTGTAGATGTAGCGCACCTTCTCGTACTCGAATGGCGAGTTCAGTTGGCCGTAGCGAAAGCCCGTGTTGTAACGGGTATTGACGACCCTTAGCGCGGTAATCTCCGGGTGGTGCAGGCTTTCCTTGGGCACGTTCAGGAAGTTGATCTGGCTTTCCGCGACGAAATCGAAGACCCGGCCACCGGTGTCGCGCAGGTTGGATGGGCCCAGCAACGGCAGCATCACATAAGGACCAGAGGGCACGCCGTAGACGCCCAGGGTCTGGCCGAAGTCTTCGCTCTGCCGGGGCAGGCCCATCATCGTAGCCGGATCCCACAGGCCGGCAACACCGATGGTGGTGTTGAGCAGCAGCCGCCCGGTGGTATCCATTGCTCGCTTGCCCTTGAGTTGCAACAGGCTGTTGAGCAGGTTGGGGATGTCACCCAGGTTACTGAAGAAGTTGCTGACCCCGGTGCGCACGAAGCGCGGGGTGACGTAGCGGTAGCCATCGACCACCGGCAGGAACACCCATTCATCGAAGCGGTAGTTGAAGTGATAGACCCGGCGATTCCAGGATTCCCAGGGGTCGTACACGTTGAGCGCGACCATGGTGGAACGTTCGAATTCGTGCTGGTCCAGCGCGGGGTTGAACTTCAACTGGTCGAGCGGATTGGTGAAACCATCCTCGTCGACCTGGGCATGGGCCAGGCTGGCGAACAGCGGCAACGCGAGCAGGAAGGCTTTCTTAACCACGGAAGAACTCCAGCATGGCGTCGCTGTTGACGCGGTAGTTGAGGTTGCCGCAGTGGCCGCCGTGCGGATAGACCGTCAGGCGATTGCCAAAGGTGCGGCGCAGGAAACCGAGGTCGCCAGGGCCGAGGATCAGGTCATCGGCGTTGTGCATCACGGCGATCTTGCCGCTATTGCGCAGGTAGTCTTCCAGCTTGTACAGGCTGACCTGGTTGATCAACTGGGTCAGGCTGCCGCCGCCAAAGCGCGCACGCCAGTAGGGGATCAGTTGCTGGGCCATGTAGCAATCGAAGTCGCACTGCAGGGCGCGCTTGAAGAAGGGCTCCAGTGGCGTGCCTTCGTTGATCGGGTAGTTGGGCGGGGTGATCAGGCCGCGGCGGTTGATCAGGTCGGAGGTGAAGGCGATATCGGCCGACGAGAAGCGGAACGAGCTGCCCACCAGCATGGCCAGTTGCTCATTGGTCAGTTGCTGCTTGGAGCTCTGCAGGTCATAGAGCAGGGCATCGTTGAGGTCGATATAGCCCTTTTGCTGGAAGTAGCGGGTGAGCTTGCCCAGCAGCAGTTCGAAGTAGGTGGTGTGGCTGTTGACCCCGCGGGCCTCGGTTTGCACCAGGCGGTCGAGGTTGGTCACCGAGGTGTACAGGTTGACGGGCGGGTTGAGCAGCAGCACGCGCTTGAAGTTGAAGCTGCGCTTGGTTTCATCGAGCTGGCTGACGAAGGCCGCCTGCAAGCCGCCCAGGCTGTAGCCGGTCAGATAGAAGTCGGTGACCGGCAGTCGCGGGTGCTGGGCTCGCACTGCCTGCATCACGCGGTACAGGTCTTCGGCATCTTCGCTAGAGATGCCCGGTGTGGCTGCCCGCGAGGCGGCGCTCATGAAGTCATAGCTGGTCGGGGACGACAGTTGCACCACGTGATAGCCGGCGCCGTAGAACACTCGCTTGAGGTCTTCGGTCTTGCCGCTGGCGTAGTTGGCACCCGTGCCGGAAATAATGAACACCAGTGGCGCCGGGCCTTTCTGTTGCGCCAGGCGATAGCGCAGCGAGGTGACTGGCCAGAAGTTCTTCGGCAGCTCGAATTCGCGCTCGGGGCGCAGCTTGAGGCTGTAGTCGGACTGGTCGATATCCTCGTCGCTCGGCACCTGGGCGCGCAGTTCGGGCGGCGTGGTGAGAATGGTGGCTTCGAACGGGTTGGTGATCGGGTAGCCATAACTGGCTGCATCGATATCGGCTGCCCGTAATATTGGGGCCGACAACAGACTGGCGAGCAGCACGGCAAGGGCAGGCAAACGGGGCATGGCCAAATCCTTTTGCGAGGAGTTGCTGAGTGAATAACGACGCTATGACAAGTGCAAGTCTAAAGAGTGCGGATCATTCAACGCAGGTTAGCTGTCATGCGGGTTATCGGCGAAATAAGACGGCTCCACATGGCAGTTGTTCACTTGTACTGATTCGGGATCACCTCGTATACAGGGGTGGCTTGCATAAACCTAGCAGCGGATTAAGCTGACCGCCGATTTTGACTATCGGAGTACCGTTATGTCGCGCCATGTGCCCTTGATTGCCCTGTTGCTGGCTCTGCTGTTGTGGCTGGCTGCCAGTTACGGTGTGCGTTTTGCTCTGATGGAAGACAGCCAGTGGGTCGGGCTGTGTGTGGACGAGGCGGCGCGCTGGGAATGCCAGGTGCGTTCGAGCCTGGGCCTGTTGATCCACTTTCGGGTGATCGCCTGGACGGCCTTGGCGCTGGCCGTGCTGGGTTTCGTTATCCCGGGGCGCCTTGGTTGGGCGACGGCGCTGCTGGCCCTGATCGTCGGGCTGCCGGCGTTGGTGCTGTACAGCGCGAGCCTGGCGGTATTTGCCCTGGTGCTGGCGGGTTTGCGCCTGGTACGTGCGCCCCGTGCGGCAGCCTGACACGCCTGAGGTTTTTTCAGTATTGAAGGAGGTGCGCTACGCAGTGGCAGGTGCACCCTGCGTAGCGAGCCCTGGTTATTTCAAGGATTCGAACAGGCTCAGGTGCGCTGGCTTACTCCGCGCCAGAGCGCACCCACCAGCAGCAGGCTGGTTGCGGCCCAGCCAATGGCCTGCAGGTTGAACAGGCCTTCGAGAGCCAGTTGCGGAACGATACCGAGCGCAATGATCCACATGAGCAGGGTGAGCTCGCGGCGTGGCCCGCTGACCGGGCGATACAGGTAGGCCAGCGCTGGCAGTAGCAGGGCCATGCTCGGGAAGCTGCGGTAACGGGCATCGAACACCAGGCCGAGCATCAGCACCGCACCGGCAAATCCCGCGAATGCCAACCACCAGCCACCACGTGCTTCAAGCCAGGCGAACAGACGCTCGCGCCAGCCGCGGCGGGCAGACAGCGCCAGCGCCGCATGCGCCAGGACGATAACGTTCAGTGCCAGCAAGGCCGCTGTCCACAGCCATTCGCCGAGAAAGCGACTGGTGATGGTGGCCAGCTCGGCCCAGCCCGCGATGCAGGCGCCACCGATGGCGGCCGTCACGGGCAGCAGCACTGCCGCACGAGATGAGGCTGGTCGGCCGCCAAGTACCAGGGCTGCGGCGGCGAGCAGGCCACTCAGGCCCAGCCAGAATGGCCAGTTCGGCAGGTTGGAAACCGGCCCGGCGAGTACGCCCTTGTCCTGACGATCTGCATCGAACAGCCCCCAGTAGCCGCCCACCGCGCCCTCGCTTTCACGTTTCCAGGGCTGGTCGAAGGCTTCGATCAGGTTGTAGTGCCAGCCGTTGGCTTCGGCCATGTGCACGAAACCGCGGATGAACAGGGCTTCGTTGACCCGGCTAGGCACGGCGGTTTCGCGCTGGCGGCCTTCGCTTGGCCAACCGGTTTCGCCGATGAGAATGTCCTTGTCGTAAGTCTTGCCGAAGGTCTGGCGAACGCTGGCAACCTTGTCCAGGGCCTGCTCGATACCGCTGGGATCATCTTCCCAGTACGGCAGCAGGTGGATGGTGATGAAGTCCACGGCGGGCGCCACTTCGGGGTGCTTGAGCCAGAACTCCCAGACATCGGCATAAGTGACCGGTTGTTTGACCTGAGCCTTCACCTCGCCCACCAGTTGCGCCAGGCGCTTGCCGGTGACTTCCTTGCGCAGCAGGCTTTCGTTGCCGACGATCACGGCGGTCACCACATCGGCATTGACGTTGGCGGACTGCACCAGGGCATCCACTTCGGTCTGGGTGTCGACCGGGTTGGCGTTGACCCAGGCGCCGAGCATGACCTTCAGCCCATGCTTGCGCGCCAGTTCAGGCACGGCTTCTAGGCCGGTCATCGAATAGGTGCGCACGCAATCGAAGCGTTTGGCCAATTGGGTGAAGTCGGTATCGATTTGCGCGCTGTCGATGCTCAGTGGCTTGTCGAACGGCGACTGGTGTTTGCCAAACGGTGTGTACGACGCACATTGCAGCTTGTGGGTCGGGGTGGCGGCATCGGGGAGCACCACAGGGCGGCCAATGCCGTACCAGAGCGCAATCAGTGCTGCACAGGCAAAGAGCAGGGCAAGCAGGTAAGGCAGTACGGGGAAGGGCGAGCGCTGGGTCATGGTGATGAAGGACACTTGGCTGCAAAGCCCGGCATCTTAGCGGATTGCAGGCCGCGGCGGACAGTGCGTGAGTGCGCGAAAGTACCGGCCTGTAGCCCATCTGCTAGACCGTAGCCGCGCCGTTGAGAGCGTATGTTTCAGGTGGCGTCTGGTGCCCCGATGGCGAGTGCTCACGTGGTTCAGTTGGAAACCTTGCCCAGCGTCGCCTCGGTGATATCCAGTTCGGCCAGTACCTCGCGCAGGGCGATATCGCCAATCAGGTCTTCCCGGCGCAGGCGGTAGAGTTCCAGGCGCTGGGCGCGCAGGGCCTTGAGGCGCAGGCGATCCTCCAGTTGCTCGACCTGCGAGGCCAGCGCCTGGGCTTCCAGCGAGTCGTTGAAGACATCCAGTTGGCGGCGGTATTCGGCCATGATGCGGGCCTTGGTTTCGGCGGCCAGCGCCGCCTGTGCCGCGTCATCCGGTGGCACACCCGCGCCTTCGTCATCCGCTTCGAGCACGCGGATCGCGGCTTCGGCCGTGCGTTGCCAGGCTTCGCGAACCTCCTGGCGGCGTTGATGGTCGTCTTCCGGCACCACGCCCTTGAGCAGCAGCGGCAAGGCCACGCTGGCGGTAACCAGCGACAGCAGGATCACCCCGGCGGCGATGAAAATCAGTTGGTCGCGCTCGGGGAAGGCGTGGCCACTGTCGATCAGCAGCGGGATCGACAGTACACCTGCCAGGGTGACCGCCCCGCGCACACCGCCCAGGGTCAGCAGCCAGGCTGAGCGGTGATCGCTGGGAATGTCGTCCGTAGGCCGTTTTCGCAGCCGCCGCAGGCCGCGCAGCAGGCGCCAGTTGCTCTGCACCCAGATGTAGCGCAGCACCAGCAGGACGATGAACACCGCCACCACTTCCAATACCTGCCAGAGCAGCGCGGGCCACAGGTCGTGCTCTTCACTGACCACGGCCTTGAGGATGTCCGGCAGTTGCAGGCCGAGCATCAGGAAGATCAGGCCGTTGAAGGTGAATTCCAGCAGTGACCAGACGCTGCGATTGAGCAGGCGGGTGCTGGTCTGACGCGGCAGCAGGTCCAGCCGGCTCTGCATCATGCCGGCGGCCACGGCGGAGAGGATGCCAGACACGCCCATGCGCTCGGCGACCGTGTAGGCGGCGAAGGGCAGGAGCAACATGAACATCACGTGCGGTGCGGGTTCGTCCCAGCCGCGGCGGATCATCCAGGCGCGCAGGTAGCCGAGCAGCCAACTGAGCACGACCCCGACGGCCAGGCCGCCAACGGCCACCAGCAGGAAGATCAGGCTGGCGTCGGCGAGGGAGAAAATCCCGGTCAGGGTGGCGGCGAGGGCGAACTTGAAGGTCACAAGGCCAGAGGCATCGTTCATCAGGGCCTCGCCCTGGAGCACATGCATCAGCGGTGCGGGCAGACGGTCGCGGGTAATGGCCGAAACGGCCACTGCATCGGTGGGCGAAAGCAGGGCGGCCAGGGCAAAGGCGGCAGGCAGCGGAATGGCGGGCATCAGCCAGTGGATGAAATAGCCCGCGCCGACCACGGTGAACAACACCAGGCCCACGGCCAGCAGCAGGATCGAGCCGCGCAATTGCCACAACTCGCGCTTGGGCATGCGCCAGCCGTCGGAAAACAGCAGGGGTGGCAGGAACAGCAGCAAGAACAGTTCGGGGTCGAGGGCGACGTGCAGACCCAGGGTTGGCCATGCCAGGGCAGCACCGGCGAGGATCTGCACCAGCGGCAGCGGGAGAGGCAGTAACCGCCCGAGCAACCGCGAAACACCGACCAGCATCAACAGAATGAGCACGGTGTAAGCGGTCTGCATAACGATCTTCTCCAACGAATGACCACAGGGTAGCGCGCAGGATGCCGGGCGTGTAGTGGCGGCTGTTAACACGATGGAATGCGTGCTGTCGGTTGCGGCGCCGATAGGGGGTGAAGGCCACGCGTTGGCGACCCGATTCGTGGCGAACGCCGCTTATAAGACTTTCGTCGAGAATGGCCGGTTGCTACGACTAAGGTCGTCTGTCACCGGCTTGTGGGCCATCTAGAGTGAACTCACCAGCAACTCATGCTGCGGAGGACAACAACAATGAACGACAGCATCTACAAGCGGATCGAGCAAAATCCGCAATTCCAGGAACTGGTCGCCAAGCGCGAACGGTTCGCCTGGATCTTATCTGCCATCATGCTCGGTCTGTATGTGGCATTCATCCTGCTCATCGCCTTCGAGCCGCAGTTGCTCGGCGCGCGTATCAGCCCTGACTCACCCATCACCTGGGGGATTCCCCTCGGCGTTGGCCTGATTCTTTCTGCCTTCATCCTGACCGGCATCTACGTCAAACGCGCCAATGGCGAGTTCGACGACCTGAACAAGGCCATTCTCGACGAGGTGCAGAAATGATCGCCCGTATCCTCACTGCCCTTGGCCTGATGGCCGCTTCCAGCATGACCTGGGCGGATGCCCTGACTGGCGATGTGCAGCGTCAGCCGCTGAACACCGCGGCCATCGTCATGTTCCTCGCTTTCGTCGGCGCCACGCTGTACATCACCTACTGGGCGTCGAAGCGCAACACCTCGACCTCCGACTTCTACACCGCGGGTGGCAGCATCACCGGTTTCCAGAACGGCCTGGCGATTGCCGGGGACTACATGTCGGCGGCCTCGTTCCTCGGGATTTCCGCGCTGGTCTTTACCTCTGGCTATGACGGCCTGATCTATTCGATTGGCTTCCTGGTTGGCTGGCCGATCATCCTGTTCCTGATCGCCGAACGCCTGCGCAACCTCGGCAAGTACACCTTCGCTGACGTCGCCTCGTACCGCCTTGGTCAGACGCAGATCCGCACCCTGTCCGCCTGTGGTTCGCTGGTGGTAGTGGCGTTCTACCTGATCGCGCAGATGGTTGGCGCGGGCAAGCTGATCGAGCTGCTGTTCGGCCTCAACTACCACATCGCGGTGGTGCTGGTCGGCATCCTGATGGTGCTCTACGTGCTGTTCGGCGGCATGCTGGCGACCACCTGGGTACAGATCATCAAGGCGGTCCTGCTGCTGTCCGGTGCCTCGTTCATGGCGCTGATGGTGATGAAACACGTTGATTTCAACTTCGCCCGCCTGTTCAGCGAAGCCATCGCCGTGCACCCGAAAGGCGAGGCCATCATGAGCCCTGGCGGCCTGGTGAAAGACCCGATCTCGGCGATCTCCCTCGGCCTGGCCCTGATGTTTGGTACCGCTGGCCTGCCGCATATCCTGATGCGCTTCTTCACCGTCAGCGATGCCAAGGAAGCGCGTAAGTCGGTGTTCTACGCCACTGGTTTCATCGGCTACTTCTACATCCTGACCTTCATCATCGGCTTCGGCGCGATCCTGCTGGTCAGCACCAACCCGGCCTTCATGGACGGTAATGGCGCCCTGCTGGGCGGCAACAACATGGCGGCGGTGCACCTGGCCAATGCAGTGGGCGGCAGCTGGTTCCTCGGCTTCATCTCGGCGGTGGCCTTCGCGACCATCCTCGCGGTGGTTTCGGGCCTGACCCTGGCCGGTGCCTCGGCGGTGTCCCATGACCTGTATGCCAGCGTGTTTCGCAAGGGCCGCGTCAACGAGAAGGATGAGCTGCGTGTATCGAAGATCACCACTGTGGCCCTCGGTATCCTCGCCATCCTCCTCGGCATCGCGTTCGAGAAGCAGAACATCGCGTTCATGGTCGGCCTGGCCTTCTCCATCGCGGCGAGCTGCAACTTCCCGGTGCTGATCCTCTCCATGTACTGGAAGAAGCTGACGACGCGTGGTGCCATGATCGGCGGCTGGCTGGGTCTGATCACCGCGGTGGGCCTGATGATCCTCGGCCCAACCATCTGGGTGCAGATCCTCGGTCACGCCGAGGCGATCTACCCCTACGAGTACCCGGCGCTGTTCTCGATCCTCGTGGCTTTCATCGGTATCTGGTTCTTCTCGATCACCGACAAGTCGGCTGCGGCCACCGAAGAACGTGCACGCTTCTACTCGCAGTTCGTCCGCTCGCAAACCGGCCTGGGTGCCAGTGGTGCAGTGGCGCACTGATCGAAACGGTTCTGTGTGATGTCAGGCAGCCTTCGGGCTGCCTTTTTTATGGCTGGCTTTTTATGACGGCGTGCCATGACCCTGTGTGCCCATGTCGCAGGGTGCGCCAGCAGGCCCTGCGCATTATCCCGGTGCGTACAGCGCCCCCTGTGGCATTGGTGATGGGCATCCTGTGCCTGCCTCGGGCGCCGACATGGGCGTATCCTGCCTGCAGTTCCGCTTTCTCAAGGAGGGTGACATGCCCGAAGACCGCAAGATCGATTACCTCGAACTGCCTGCCAGCGACCTGGCCGCTGCCAAGGCGTTTTACACGGACGCCTTCGGTTGGCAGTTCGTCGATTACGGCCCCGACTACTGCGCATTCAACGATGGTCGCCTCGACGGTGGTTTTTACCGCAGCGAGTTGCGAGCCTCGACGGCCAATGGCTCGGTGCTGGTGGTGTTGTACGCCACGGACCTGGAGGAGACCGAAGCCCGGGTGAGGGCGCATGGCGGGCAGATTCTGAAGGGGATTTTCAGCTTTCCCGGTGGCCGGCGCTTCCAGTTCGCCGACCCCCATGGCAATGAGCTGGCGGTCTGGTCGGAGCGTTAGTCGACGCCGACGAAACCGCCCGTCTGGTGCTGCCACAGCCGGGCATACAAGCCGCCCCGCTCGATCAGTTCGGCGTGGCTGCCGCTTTCGATGATGCGCCCGTGCTCGATCACCACCAGGCGATCCATGCGCGCGATGGTTGACAGGCGGTGGGCGATAGCGATCACCGTCTTGCCCTGCATCAGCACGTCGAGGCTTTCCTGGATGGCGGCTTCGACTTCCGAGTCCAGCGCCGAGGTGGCCTCGTCGAGGATCAGGATCGGCGCGTCCTTGAGCAGCACGCGGGCAATGGCGATGCGCTGGCGCTGACCGCCGGAGAGTTTTACCCCGCGCTCGCCGACCAGGGCGTCGAGCCCGAGGTTGCCATCGTTGTCGCTCAGGTTGGGGATGAACTCGTCGGCACGCGCCTGGCGAATTGCACGCTGCAGTTCTTCCTCACTGGCATCAGGTTTGCCATACAGCAGGTTGTCGCGCACCGAGCGGTGCAGCAGCGCGGTGTCCTGGGTCACCACGCCGATGCTGGCGCGCAGGCTTTCCTGAGCGACTTCGGCGACGTTCTGTCCGTCGATGAGAATTTGCCCGCTCTGCAGGTCGTACAGACGCAGCAGCAGGTTGACCAGGGTCGACTTGCCGGCGCCGGATGGGCCGACCAGGCCGATCTTCTCGCCGGGACGCACATGCAGGTTGAGCCCCTGGATCACCGGCTTGTCGCTGCCGTAGTTGAAATGCACGCTGTCGAAACGCACGTCACCCTGTTCGATGCGCAGCGGCGGGGCGTTGTCGCGGTCGAGCACATGGCGCGGCTGGACGATGGTCCTCATGCCGTCCTGCACGGTACCGACGTTCTCGAAGATGCCGTTGACCACCCACATGATCCATTCCGACATGTTGTTGATGCGGATTACCAGGCCCAGCGACAGGGCAATCGCGCCGGCGCTGATGAGGCCCTGGCTCCAGAGCCACAGGGCCAGGCCGCCGGTGACGACGATCAACACGCCGTTCATGGCGGTGATGGTGAAGTTCAGGCTGGTGATGGTGCGCGACTGCAGGCGGATCTTGCCGAGCAGCTCTTCCATGGCCTGACGGGCGTAGCCTTCCTCGACGCGGCTGTGGGCGAACAGCTTGAGGGTGGCCACGTTGCTGTAGCCATCGACGACCCGGCCCATGACCTTGGAGCGGGCTGCCGAGGCGGCTGCCGAGCGGTTCTTGATGCGCGGTACGAAATACCAGAGCGCGGTGCAGTAGCAGACGATCCAGACGGACAGCGGAATCACCAGGCGCAAGTCGGCCTCGGCGAACAGGTACAGGGCACTGCCGGCGTAGACCGCTACGTGCCACAACGCATCGATGATCTGCATGGCCGAATCGCGCAACGATGGGCCGGTCTGCATCACTCGCTGGGCGATACGCCCGGCGAAATCATTCTGGAAGAAGCTCAGGCTCTGGCGCAGCACGTAGCGGTGGTTCTGCCAGCGGATCAGGTTGGTCAGCCCGGGGCTGATGGCCTGGTGGTTGAGCAGGTCGTGCAGGCCGAACAGCAACGGGCGCAAGACCAGTGCCACCAGCAGCATCCACAGCAATTCGTTGCGGTGCTGGGCAAAGAATTCGTTGGCCGGCGTGGCCTGGGTCATGTCGATCAGTTGCCCGAGAAAACTGAACAGGGCCACTTCGATCAGCGCGGCGAAGAAGCCGATCACCAGGACGGCGAGCATCAACGGCCAGACTTGGCGCGCATAGTGGAGATAGAAGCGCACGATGCCTTGCGGGGGCTCGACGTCCGGGCTGGGTTTGAAGGCGTCGATCAGAGCTTCGAAGCGGCGAAACAACATGGCGGACTATCTGCCTGAAGAGAGAAAACGGTCAGCCCCCGACTGCCGGGCTGGCAGTTGGGGGCGATGGGGTACAAGCGTCAGAGGCGTTTGGCGGAAATGATCAGGACTGGCTCGCGCGGTACGTTCTGGTGCATGCCACGGTTGCCGGTCGGCACCTGGGCGATCTTGTCGACCACATCCATGCCGCGCACGACTTTGGCGAACACGGCATAACCGAAGTCACGGCCGCCATGGTCGAGGAAGGCGTTGTCGTTGTGGTTGATGAAGAACTGGCTAGTGGCCGAGTCGACGTCGCGGGTGCGGGCCATGGCCAGGGTGCCGCGTACGTTGTGCAGGCCATTGTCGGCCTCGTTGCGGATCGGCTTCTCGGTTTCCTTCTCGTCCATGCTGGCGGTGAAGCCGCCGCCCTGGACCATGAACCCCGGGATCACGCGGTGGAACTGGGTGCCGTTGTAGAAGCCGGCATCCACATAGCCGAGGAAGTTGCGCACGCTGATCGGCGCCCGGTCGGCTTCCAGTTCGATTTCGATCTCGCCCAGGCTGGTGGTGAGCAGGACGTGAGGTTTCTCGCTCGGCGTGGCGGCAAACAGGTTGGCGGTCAGCAGCAGGCCAAAGGCGGCGAGGGCAAGTCGTTTAAGCATGGTAAGTCCTTGTTGTTGTGGCTCAGGTGTTGTCGACGGTATCGAGAAACTCGATCAGGGTGCTGTTGAAGCGTTCGGGTTGATCCATCGGGGTGGCGTGGCGTGATTTCTCGATCACCACCAGGCGGGCGTTGGGCAGTTCGCCCAGGTAGCTCTTCTTGTAGTCCACGGAGGTGTAGTCACGGTCGGCGGTGACCACCAGGGTAGGACAGGTGATGACGTGCAGGCGTTCCCGCACGCTCCAGTTGATGATCGCGTCGAGGCTGGCGAGGTAGGCGCGCTTGTCGTTCTCCGGCCAGCGTTGTTCGACCTTGGCGCGCAGTTCGCCCTGTTCCGGGCGCGGGAACATGTTCTGGCCCAGGGCCTTGCCGATGGTTTCCAGGCTGCACAGGCGAGCCAGGGTCCAGCGTTTGAGCAGTTGCCAGCGCTCGTTGAGGGTTCTGGCCACCACTTCCGGCGCGCTGTTGACGATGGTCAGGCTTTTCAACAATTCCGGGCGATCGACACCGAGCTGGAAGCCGATCATGCCGCCCATGGAGATGCCGACCAGGTGCACGTGCGGCAGGCCGAGGTGTTCGATCAGCGCTGCCACGTCGCCGGCGAAGGCCTGCATGCTGTAGGCCTCCTTCGGTTTGCCGGAGCGGCCGTGGCCGCGTACGTCGATGGCCAGCACCCTGCGCCCGGCGCTGAGGGCTGGCACCTGGTATTCCCAGTCCCGCGTGCTGGAACCGAGCCCGTGCACCAGGAGGATGGGTTCGCCCTGGCCGTAATCCTCGTAATAGATCTGGCAGCCGGCGTGTTCGAAATACGACATGACGAAATCCTCAGTTGGCCGAGAGCGGTGCAGCGAAGGGCGCGTCGAGTGGTGCGGTATCGAAGTTCTTGATCAGCTCGATGAGAATCTGTGTGGCGGGGCCGAGTACGCGGTCCTTGTTGCTGTATAGGTAGAAGTGCGGCGAACGGCTGCCGCCCTGGTCCAGGGGCAGGGGCTTGAGCAGGCCTTCCTTGAGCTCGCGACAGATCAGGTGACGGGGCAGCCAGGCGAAGCCCAGGCCGCTGCTGACGAAGGTGCGGGCGGTGGGCAGGCTGCCTACCGTCCAGCGCTGTTCGGCACCGAGCCAGCCGACGTCACGGGGCTGTTTGCGACCGGAATCCCGGGTGACCACCTGCATCTGGCCCTCCAGGTCCTGGAAGGTCAGGGGACGTTGCAGGCGATGCAGGGCGTGTTCCGGGTGGGCCACGGCGACGAAATCCACGGCGCTGAGTTCGATACCCAGGTGCCCGGTAATGGTCAGGCCGCTGATGGCCAGGTCGGCCGTGCCTTCCAGCAGGACTTCCTCGACACCGGAGAGCACTTCCTCGCGCAGGCGCACGCGACAGCCACGGCTCTGTGGCATGAAGGCGGAGAGCACGCGGACGATATGTGCGGTGGGGTAGGCGGCATCCACCACCAGGCGTACCTCGGCCTCCCAGCCTTGTTCCATGTGGTGGGCGAGGTCTTCCAACTGGCTGGCCTGCTTGACCAGTTGCCGCGAGCGGCGCAATAGCACGTCACCGGCCTCAGTGAGCACGGCCTTGCGTCCGTCGATGCGCAGCAGCGGCACGCCGAGCTGCTCCTGCATGCGTGCCACCGTATAGCTCACCGAGGATTGGGAGCGATGCAGGGCCTCGGCCGCCTGGGCGAAACCCCCGTTGTCGACCACCGCCTGCAACGTACGCCATTGATCCAGCGTGACACGGGGCGCTTTCATCGTCGCTTCCTCTTCTCTACTCTGGTCGTCCCTCGAAGGAGACTGCCCAATGAAAAAACTCTGTATAGCCGTGATCGCCCTGTTGCCCCTGACGGCTTTTGCTTATCCCATCGAAGTGGAAAAGCAGCTCAACGGCGCTGAAGTGTCGGCAACCGGCCAGGACGTGGACAGCGATATCGGTTCCATCATGCTCTACAACTATGGGCGCCAGGCTGCCAGCTGCACGGCGATCTTCCGCAATGGCCCAGAAGCGCCGCGTACCCGCAGGACCGAACTGGCGCCAGGGCAGACCAGTAACCTGACGGTGAAATTCGCCCGCAACATCATCAAGCTGCGCATCAGCCTGACCTGCGTGCAGAAGTAATCAGGCTACGGCGAACAGCCTAATGCGGGGTTGTTGATAAATCAAATTAGTCGATTGATATAGGTGATTTTTTACGCTTTTTTATCGATCAATGTCACCATAACCTGCCTCCATCGACGCACAACATCCCGATGGAGGAATTCGTCATGTCCCATGTCCTGGTTATCGAAAGCAGCGCCCGCACCGAAGGTTCCGTCTCCCGCCAACTGACGGCCGACTTCATTGCCACCTGGCAGGCTGCCAATCCGCAAGACTCGATCAAGGTCCGTGATCTGGCCGCCGAACAGGTGCCGCATCTGGACAGCGACCTGCTGGGTGGCTGGATGAAGCCTGCCGACCAGCAGAGCGCCGTGGAGAAGGCGGCCGCCGCTCGCTCCGACCTCCTCACAGCCGAGCTGGTTGCCGCTGATGTCCTGGTCCTGGCTGCGCCGATGTACAACTTCGCCATTCCCAGCACACTGAAAGCCTGGCTCGATCACGTGCTGCGTGCCGGGGTGACCTTCAAATACACCGAGACCGGTCCGCAAGGCCTGCTGGTCGGTAAGCGCGCCTATGTGCTGACCGCGCGCGGTGGCCTGTATGTGGGCGGTGCGCTGGATCATCAGGAACCCTACCTGCGCCAGGCGCTGGCTTTCGTCGGCATTCACGACGTGACCTTCATCCATGCCGAAGGGTTGAACATGGGGGCCGAGTTCCAGGAAAAAGGCCTGAGTGCCGCCCGTGCACAGTTGGCCAAGGTTGCCTGAGCCTGCTCTAGAGCATCGTCACGTGAGCCTGCAGCGGGGCACGAGTCGTGCCCCGCTGCAGGCTCAGTTATTGGCGACTATTTCCGGGTTGGGGATGACGCGCCGTGCCAACTGGAAGCGCTTCTGCCAGTAGCTGTTATCGAGTTTGTCGATGCGTACGTTGCTGCCACGACGCGGGGCGTGAATGAAACGGTCCTCGCCCAGGTAGATTGCTACGTGATCGACAGTGCGGCTGCGGACCTTGAAGAACAACAGGTCTCCGGGCTCCAGGTCATTACGGGCGACTTTCGGCCCGTCGATGCGCGACAGTTCGCGCGAGGTGCGTGGCAGGTCGAGATCCTCGACATCGTCGAAGGCATATTTGACCAGGCCGCTGCAGTCGAAACCCCGCTTGGGGCTGGCGCCGCCCCAGCGATAGGGCTTGCCGAGTGCGCTCATGGCGCGTCCCAGGACTTCCTGGGTCGGGCTGGCTTCGATCTTGGCTGGGGTGATGTCACGAATTTCGCCATTGGCGAGGTGGACACGGAAGGAGGCGTTGACTTCGCTGGTGACGCCCAGGCAAAGCGCGCCACCGATGAACAGTGAGAGCAATAGTTTATTCACACAGATGACCTGAAAGATTCCAGGGCGCCGTGAGTCCATTCTGAAAACAGCACCTCGGACACTAAAAAACGAAGCGCCTGTTCCTCGCGCCTCGTTCACGGACTGTGCAAAGACGACATGAGTTCACCATGAGAAGCATTCTCCGACGAGTGGCGACCTCGTTATCACTGCTGACCGAACGGCTGCAATAGGCCTGCTTGCTCGGGGCTTTTTAAGCATTGAATGCGATGGGAATGTATTTCAAACAGGCTTCTTTAAGGCAGTTGCGGACGCTCGACTTTGCGTTTCATGACGCGCCGATTGGTGGGCTAAAGCCCACCCTACGCGGGGTGCAGTATTTGTAGGGTGGGCTTCAGCCCACCGTAGCGATGTCTGCAACTGCCTCGCACCGCCATCCTCTCGAGACGCCAACGCCCCTCACGTGCTCGAGACATTTGCGCGCGTTTTGCTGGCTCCGCTATCAGCCTTCCGGCACCTGCGCATCGCCGCCCAGTGCCTGGTTGAGGGTGATGAAATTGAGCAACTGGTTGAGGTGGTTCTCGGCCAGGGTGATTTCCGCGCTACGCCGGGTTTCCTGGGCATTGAGCCAGGACTGCAGCGTTTCGGCACCGGACTGGTAGCGGATGCGGTAGATGCGTTCGGCCTCCTGCGCCGCCTCCAGCGCGCGCGTGCGCATGCCTGCCTGTTCGGCGTAGTGGCGGCGTCCGGCGAGGTTGTTCTCCACGTCGACCAGGGCTTCGTAGAGCGTCTGGCGAAAACGGGTCACGGCCAGCTCGTAGTCGGTCTTCGATACATCGATGTTCAACTGCATCTGCCGGTACTGCAGGAAGGGCAGGGTGATTCCCGCCCCCAGGGCGCCGACCGGGTTGCGCAGCAGGTTGCCCAGGGCGTCGCTGGAATAGCCGAGGGTGCCGGTGAGGCTGAGGTCCGGGTAGTAGCTGGCGCGGGTGGCGTCGACATTCTTCAACGAACTGCGCAGGCGCAGTTCGGCAGCGCGCAGGTCGGGACGCCTTGCCAGCAGTGAGGCAGGCAGCCCGGCGTCGACGGGCGGCAGGCTGGTCTGGACCAGGCTCCGGGGTTCGTCCATCTCCACCGGCGTGGCGCCATCGAACAGAACCCCCAGGGCGTTGCGTTGCTCCACCCGCTGCTGGCGCAGGTCCACTTCGCTGGCGAGCTGGCTTTCCAGGCTCTGTCGCGCTTCGGCCAGCTCCAGCGAGGAGGCCTTGCCGGCGTCGTACTGCACCTGAACCAGCGCCAGGGTCTGCCGGGCATAGCCGATGCTGGCGGCACTGGCGGCAAGGCGTTCGTTGAGATAAGCGATCTGCCAGTACAGGGTGGCGACGGTACCGATCAGCGACAGGCGCGTGGCGGCGTAATCCTGTTCGGTGGCCAGGGCTTCCAGCTCGGCGGCGTCGGTGGCGCTGCCGAGGCGGTTCCACAGATCTGCTTCCCAGCGCACCGAGCCGGTCAGTGAATAGCTGTGGGCGGTGCTGCCTTCGCCTCGCAGGGCGCGGGTGCGGTCGGCGCTGAGGCCGCTGCTGGTCTGCGGCCACTGGGCATCGCGGGCCAGGCCAGCGAGCAGGCGGGCGCGGCGGGTGTTGAGCAAGGTACTGCCGAGGTTGTTGTTCCGCGCCAGCGCCTGTTCCACCAGGCGATCGAGCTGCGGATCGCCGAAGGCTTTCCACCAGTCGGCACTGCTGCCGGCCTGTTGTGCGGCGAGTTGCTGCCAGTTCGCCGGCACGTTGACGGCTGGCTGCTGATAAGGCGTGCTGATCAGCGAGCCGCAGCCGCCGAGCGCCAGGGCAAGAACCAGCAGGGGGAGAGGTTTGAGGGAAAATCGGGTCACGGTTCTATTCTCGGGAAAGGGCATCGACGGGGTCCAGGCGGGCGGCGTTGCGGGCCGGCAGGTAGCCGAACACCAGGCCGATGACCGTGGAGCAAAGGAACGCGGCGACGATGGAACCGGCGGAGAAGATCAGGTTGAACTCGCTGGTGAGACGGCTGAAGACCGCACCAAAAGCCAATGCCGAGAGCACGCCAAGCGCACCGCCGATCAGGCACACCAGCACCGCCTCGATTAGGAACTGGCGAAGGATGTCGCTCTGCCGCGCACCGACCGCCATGCGCACGCCGATCTCGCGGGTGCGCTCGGTAACCGACACCAGCATGATGTTCATCACGCCGATGCCGCCGACCAGCAGCGAGATCAGGGCGATGGCCGAGATCAGCAGGGTCATGGTCTGGCTGGTTTTCTCGATGGTCTGGCGGATGGTATCGGTGTTCATCACGAAGAAGTCCTGCACTCCGTGGCGACGCTTGAGCAGGCGGATAATGCCCTGCTCGGCGGCATCGCTGGAGACGCTGTCGTCGACCCGCACGGTGATACTTTCCAGGTACGACTGGCCGAGCATGCGGTTCATCACGGCCGTGTACGGCAGGTACACACGTAGCTGCTCGCTGCCACCGAAGTTGCTCTGGATCGGCTCGAGCACACCGACGATGCGTACCGGTACGTTGCCTAGCAAGATCACTTGGCCGAGCGCCCGTTTACCGGTGAACAGTTTCTTGTAGGTGTTGTTGTCGATCACCGCGCTCTGCGCCGACTCACGCACGGCCTTGGTGTCGAACGCGCGCCCCTGGGCGAAGGTATAGCCCTTGGCGCGGAAGAACTGCTCGCCGACGCCACTCATGGATACGGACAGGGCCTGCTCCCGGTAGCGCAGGGTGCCGGAGCTGGACACCGAGGGCGTGACACTATCGACGAAGTCCTGGCCGGCCAACGCCTCAGCATCGGCGGGTACCAGGGTCTGGATGCGTGCCGAGCGGCGGTCACCGAAGCCACTGCCGGGGTAGATGTCGATGGTGTTGGTGCCGATGGCACTGATGTTCTGCAGGATCTGCTGTTGCGAACCCTGACCGAGTGCCACCACCGAGACCACCGAGGCAATGCCGATGATGATGCCGAGCATGGTCAGAAAGGTGCGCAGCTTGTGCGACAGCATCGCCAGCAAGGCCATGCGAAAGGCTTCGCGGAACTGGCCGAAGCTGGCGCGCAGCGCATTGGCTCCGCGTGCGGGAGCTGGCTCGTCGAGGGCGCGCACCGCTTCATCACCGTCGCGCAGGCGGCGGTCGGCAATGATGCAGCCGTCGCTGATCTCGATCAGGCGGTCGGCTGTTTCCGCCACCTTCATGTCGTGGGTGACGATGATCACCGTATGCCCGGCGGCATGCAGCTCGCGCAGCAGCTTGAGCATCTCTTCGCCGCTGTGGCTGTCGAGGGCGCCGGTGGGTTCGTCGGCAAGAATCACCTGACCACCATTCATCAACGCCCGGGCGATGGACACGCGTTGCTGCTGGCCACCGGAAAGCTGGCTCGGCTTGTGGCCGAGGCGTTCGCCCAGGCCCAGGCGCTGCAACAGGGCCTCGGCGCGCTGGTGGCGGCTGGCGGCGTCCTTGCCGGCATAGATGGCAGGGATTTCCACATTGCCCACGGCGTCCAGATCGGCCAGCAGGTGGTAGCGCTGGAAGATGAAACCGAAGTATTCGCGGCGCAGCTCGGCCAGCTCATCAGGGATCAGGCTGCCGGTTTCGCGACCCGCGACCTTGTAGGTCCCGGCGCTGGGACGGTCGAGGCAGCCGAGGACGTTCATCAGGGTCGACTTGCCCGAGCCAGAGGCGCCGATGATGGCGACCATCTCGCCTTGCTCGATGCTCAGGTCGATGTCCTTGAGCACGGCGATGGTCTGTTCGCCCGCCGGGAATTCGCGGCGCAGGCCGCGCAGTTCGAGAAGTGCCATGTCAGAGCCTCATCGGCCCGCCGCGCATGCGCACGGTCGTGGAGGACCCCGCCGCGGCGTCACCCAGCACCACCTTGTCGCCGACCTGCAGGCCATCGAGCACCTGGGCGTTGATCGAGTTTTCCAGCCCGGTGCGGATATCCCGTGGTTCGACCTTGCCGCCTTTCAGCACCCGCACGGTGTAGCTGCCATCACGATTGGCGGTGCCAAGGGCGGAGACCGGCAGGCTCGGCACGCCCTTGGCGCTGTCGAGCACGATGTTCACTTCGGTGGTCATGGCGATGCGCAGCTTGCCATCCGGGTTCGGCACGTCGAACACGCCGATGTAATAGACGGCCGTATCGGTCGAGCTGCTGGTGGATGAGCTGCTGGTGCCGCTGTCGCTGGTGTTGATCGAGTCGGGAGCCGGTTCGATCATGCGCAGGGTGGCGTTGTAGCGCTTGCCCGGCTCGCCGAGGATGGTGAAGTACACCGGCAGGCCGGGCTTGAGGTTGACCACGTCGGCCTCGGAGATTTCCGCGCGCACGGTCATCTGATCGAGCTGGGCGACCTTGACGATGGTCGGTGCCGACTGCGCCGAGTTCACCGTCTGACCTTCCTTGACCACCACGCCGACCACGGTGCCATCGATGGGCGCGGTGATGCGCGTGTAGCCGAGGTCCACTTCGGCGGTGGAAACCTGGATCTGCGCCTGCTGGATCTGGGCGTCAAGGGCGGCGACCTGGGCCTTGGCGGTGGCCAGGTCGGCCTCGGCATTTTCGTAGTCTTCGCGAGAACTGGCGTTCTGCGCGAGCATCGCCTTCTGCCGGGCGAAGGCGAGCTGGACCTTCTTCAGCGTCGCAGCCTGTACCGCACGCTGAGCCCTGACATTGGCGAGAGAGGCCTTGGCGTTGGCCAGGTCGTTCTGGCGCGTCAGCGAGTCGATCTCGGCAATCGGGTCGCCCTGTTTGACCTGATCACCGAAATCGACATGCAACCGGGTGATCTGTCCGGAGACCTGAGCACCGACGCTGACCTGCTTGAAAGCCTCCAGCGTGCCGGTGGCGATGACGGTCTGCTCGATATCGGCTTTGCGCACCTCGGCCGTCAGCAGGCCCGTGTTGGCAGGCGCCGGGAGTACCCAGGTCTTGATGGCATAGGCACCGATGGCGAGGGCGATGACGGCGGGCAATAGGTAGCGGGGGCGAAATCTGGACATCGGCATGCACTGTGGCGAAGTGGGAGGGTGCCCACTATAGAGAGCGAGTTGCCGGTGTTGGGTAAGGGTGGGGTAAGAACTGTCAAGAATAGGTAAATCATGGGCTTACCGGGAATGGAGACGAATTTTTGCAACGATTAAGGGCAGAAATGACCGGGCGCCATTGTTCGCATCGCCTGCAACGGGCTGTGGTGTAGCCGCCAGGGCGGCCGCTCAGAAAAACGCATCACTGATGCAGGTTTTTCCCAACTCATTCGTCTTTAAAGATGAACGATGTATTTTCACCGGGCTTTTCGTAACCCCACAGAAAGGAATCCCCATGTTTTCATGTTCCTCCCGTCATGCCCTGGTGGCCGTGCTGGCGCTGGGTAGCGCGTCTTTGGCACAGGCCGATTACTTGTGGATCGAGCGTAGCGCCGACCAGCCGGGGAAGGCGTATCTCAGTGATTTCCAGCCAAGCGAACGCCTGAGCCTGTCCACGTTATTGGAGCCTCAGTTGCGCCTGGCTGGGGGCAAGTTTCAGACGCTGGCACCTTCGGGCGATGCCTATGGCGTGCCGCAAGTCGTGACTGGTGACCTGCGTCTACTGGCGAAGAAACCCGACGGTACGGCGCTGACCATCTACGAGGCACGTGAAGGGCGTAGCGAGACCAAGGCGCAGAACGACCTGGAACTGGTGCCCATCGAGTCAGGCGGCAATGTGTTCAAGCTGCATTGGAAAGGCACCGTGGTGTCGGCCTCGCAGGTCAACGTGCATACCTCGGCAGAATGGTCGCGCGTGCTCAAACCGGCAGCCGATGGCAGCGTGGCGCTGGATACGCCATTCCCCGGCCGTTATGTGCTGGAAGTTGCCGCGCAGATCAACGGCTCGGCGACAGTGGACGGCAAGCAGTACGACAGCGTGACCCATGTGGCGACGCTGTCGTTCGAGGTGAAGTAAGGGGCGCTAGTTGCTTTTGATTTGATCGTTCCCACGCTCCGCGTGGGAACGCACCCCAGGACGCTCCGCGTCCGCGACCGTGCGGCCTACTCCAAAAGCGCGGCGCAGAGCGCCACAGGCGGCATCCCCACGCAGAGCGTGGGAACGATCAGCGAAGGATGGCCAACCAGCTTGTGGTGACCATCCTTGGCTAAAGATCGCTTCAGGCTGCGGCCTTCTCCCGGCCCGCAAGCACGCGCAGGATGGCATTGAGCAGCACGCCGTACAGCGGCACGAACAGCAGCAGGCTGACGGCTAGCTTGACGCCGTAGTCGACGGTGGCGATCTCCACCCAGTGTTCGGCCATGAACGGGTCGCTGCTGTGCCAGAAGGCGACCGAAAAGAACACGAAAGTATCCACCAAGCTGCCGACGACTGTCGCCAGCGTCGGTGCGACCCACCACTGGCGCAGGCGGCGCAAGCGGTCGAAGACCTGGATATCGAGGAATTGCCCGACCGTATAGGCGAGGAAGCTGGCAATCGAGATACGCAGCACGATCTCGTTGAACTGGCCCAGCGCTTCCAGGCCATGGAAGACCCCTTCCTGGAACAGCACCGAGACCACATAGGACGCCAGCAGCGCAGGCAGCATGACCCGCGCGATGACCTGGCGCGCCTGATGTTTGCCGAGCAGGCGCACGGTGAGGTCGGTGGCGAGGAAGATGAACGGGAAACTGAACGCGCCCCAGGTGGTGTGCCAGCCGAACAGGATGATCGGTAACTGCACCAGGTAGTTGCTGGCGATGATGATCAGAATGTGGAATGCGATAAGCACAGCCAACGCCATGCGCTGGCGCGGCTCGGGGAGCAGAATCATGGTCGTGCCTTTTTGATGGATGGGGTTAGGGAACCCATGGCGTCCGGTATTGAACGACGGCGCGCATTCTACCGGCGTGGCGGTGAGCTTGAGTAGCTGTCTGACGGGAGGTGAGGTAATCCTCAGGAATATGCGGCCCTGCGGGCCGCTAGTCTATGTTTTGAAATGCTCAGGCAATGTTTTTCCAGGGGTTGACCTCAAAGGTCAGTCCCTTCCACTGGCGACTCGGATCGTTACTGTAATCTTCGGCCCAGTCGGATGGTTCGCCTTTGAAGCCAATCTGTACGACCAGTGCTCGTTTGCTGCTCCATGTTTTTACCCAGTACAGCCCGCTATAGCGCCTGCCGGTATTCCGATGGGTAGCCACCAAGAAGCGCCGGCCGCCTTGACCGACTCTATCCTTGACGACTTCATCGCCCCAGAACTCGAAATCGCATTCTGTAACGGGGCATCCCATCAATCGGGTGAATCGGGCATTGTTTGCTGGATTGCGGAATGCGAGCCAGATCAGCATCGAAAGCCAATGGTGGGCTCCCAGACCAAATGGGGCATTGGTGTGCCACCAGCCTCTTTTATCACCCACTGCACCGTCACGATCATTGCTCCACAACCAAGCCCATTGTGGCAGGGTCACCAACACCCAATCCCCATTGCTGGCTGTGAAAGGTTGTCGCGTTGATTCATCGGTGCGACGGAAGGGGAGAGCAAGAGGTACGACCACCAAGCCGAGTACAACGAGAAGCGCGCGCAAGGCCAAGAGGCCGGCGGTTTGTACCAGGGCGATCAAATAGCGGCGCCATGTTGGATTGGTAGCGTGCAGGGTCATTACAAGGTCTCCAGCTGGATGAGTGGGCTAATTCAATTTAAGAAACTGGCTGCTCGTCCTGTCATTGCGTGGATAGAGCCTGGTACCCAGCAGAGCGGCCGTATTGCCCCCCTGAAGGTTGAATACCATCGGAATACATTGGTTGTCAGGCGTGAGCGGCGGAAAGTAACAGTGGGAATAGTGTCCCGGAATTGACCGTATGGGTCGAGTTTGAGCGGCGCACCATCTTTGGGGATGGTGACGTATTGTCCAGGCTGTCAGGGTTTGGGTCTTCGTTTCGGGTATTGCGTAATTGTCGAAGTGTTCGGTGTCACGGATAGCGTAATCAGGAAGCTGGATAGATCGGCTGAGCCATTCTTAGGATTACCAACACAGGGCTAGTGAGATTGTGGCGTCGAGCTTCTACCGGGAGCATACGTATTGGTCATCACCTGGTGAGTGATCTCTGCTCCGGCCAGGCATCCTGGCTTGACGTTCGGATTGTTCTGCTATTGCCAATCGGGCTTTTGCCCGGCAGAACCGGTAACCTATGCAGCTGTTTTGCTGATTCTGTCGAGGTAAGCCCCGTGTTCTCCCAATTCGCCCTGCATGAACGCCTGCTCAAGGCCGTGACCGAGCTCAACTTCACCGAGCCGACTCCGGTGCAGCAGGCGGCGATTCCGCCGGCGCTGGAAGGGCACGACCTGCGGGTGGTGGCGCAGACTGGCAGCGGCAAGACCGCGGCTTTCCTCCTGCCGTTGCTCAATCGCCTGATCGGCGACGCCAAGCCGCGGGTGGAAATTCGTTCGCTGATCCTGCTGCCGACCCGTGAACTGGCGCAGCAGACGCTGAAGGAAGTCGAGCGCTTCTCGCAGTTCACCTTCATCAAGTCCGGGCTGGTCACCGGTGGCGAGGACTTCAAGGTCCAGGCCGCGTTGCTGCGCAAGCTGCCGGATGTGCTGATCGCCACGCCAGGGCGTCTGATCGAACACCTGAATGCCGGCACCTTGAGCCTCAAGGCGGTGCAGGTGCTGATCCTCGACGAAGCGGACCGCATGCTCGACATGGGGTTCGCCGAAGACCTCGAACGCCTCACCCAGGAATGTGCCAATCGCCAGCAGACCCTGCTGTTCTCCGCCACCAGCGGCGGCGCGGGCCTGCGCGACGTGGTTGGCAAGGTGTTGCGTAACCCGGTGCACCTGAAGCTCAACAGCGTCAGCGAGCTGAACGAGAAAACCCGCCAGCAGATCATCACGGCCGACGATCCGGTGCACAAAGAGCGCCTGGTGCAGTGGCTGCTGACCCACGAGACCTATCAGAAGGCGATCATCTTCACCAATACCCGAGCCCAGGCCGACCGCTTGTATGGGCATCTGGTGGCAGACGAGTTCAAGGTGTTCGTACTGCACGGCGAGAAGGATCAGAAGGACCGCAAGCTGGCCATCGAGCGTCTGCGCCAGGGTGGCACCAAGATTCTCGTCGCGACCGACGTGGCCGCGCGTGGCCTGGACGTGGAAGGCCTGGACCTGGTCATCAACTTCGACATGCCGCGTTCCGGTGACGAGTACGTGCACCGCATCGGGCGTACTGGCCGTGCCGGTGGTGAAGGGTTGGCGATCTCGCTCATCTGCCACAACGACTGGAACCTGATGTCGAGTATCGAGCGCTACCTGAAGCAGCATTTCGAGCGCCGCGTCATCAAGGAGCTCAAGGGCAGCTACCAGGGGCCGAAGAACGTCAAGGCGTCGGGTAAGGCCGCGGGTGTGAAGAAGAAAAAGGTGGTCGGCAAGGATGGCAAGAAAGCCACTGCCAAGGCCGCACCGAAGCGCAAGCCAACCGCTCGGCCGAACAACGCGCCCTCAGCGGTGGTGAGCCAGGACGGCATGGCGCCGCTCAAGCGCAAGAAGCCGACTGCCGAGTGACTGACATGCAGGAGCCCGCCCAGGCTCCTGCATCACTGCCTGCCCGGTCAGGGCACCAGCACGATCTTGCCGTCACGCTCACCACTGGCGGCTGCGGCCACGGCTTCCTTGATCTGCGTGATGTTGTAGGTCGCGCCGATGCGGGCTTTCAGGCGGCCAGCAGCAATCAGTTGGATCAACTCACCAAACACGCGGAACTGATCGGCCTGGCTGGCGGTGCGGAACCACTTGGCCAGCCAGAAGCCGCGCATGGTGATGTCGCGGAAGACGAACGCGCTGGGCGTGATCTGGCAGGGCTGGCCACTCATGCGGCCGTAGTTGACCAGCACGCCGCCGTCGCTCAGGCAGTTGGCCAGGTGCTCGGTGCCGGTACCGGCCACGGCGTCGATGGCCAGCAGGATCGGGGCGCTCCCGGTCGCTTCGCGCACGCGCTTGTGCAGATCGGGGCCATCCACCAATACCACGTCGCCCCCTTCGGCACGCACGGCTTCGGCGGCTGATTCGCGGCGTACCACGTTGACGGTCTTGAAACCGCGGATCTTCGCCAACTGAATCAGGTAGCTGCCGACGCCGGAGTTGGCGGCGTTCTGGATTACCCAGTCCCCCGGCTTGAGGTCGACGAATTCGCTGAGCAGCAGGGAGGCGGTCGGCGGGTTGACGGTGAGCATGGCCAGTTGCTGTGGGTCGGCATCCGGCAGCGGGATCAGCTTGTCGACATCGGCGATCAGGTGAGT
The DNA here is from genome assembly GCF_965111915.1 of Pseudomonas sp. Marseille-Q8238. Classification (NCBI taxonomy): domain Bacteria; kingdom Pseudomonadati; phylum Pseudomonadota; class Gammaproteobacteria; order Pseudomonadales; family Pseudomonadaceae; genus Pseudomonas; species Pseudomonas sp. Marseille-Q8238. The sequence continues at coordinate 1,455,457 of NZ_CBCOPI010000001.1, forward strand.
GACCCAGGTACCGCTACCGACCGGCAGCAGCACATTCTGGCCGACCTTGAGTTTGCTGACGCCTTCGCCCAGCTCCTCGACCCGGCCGACACCTTCATTGCCGCCAATCGCCGGCAGCGGCGGCAGCATGCCGTATTCCCCGGTCAGAGTGAGAACATCGGAGGGGTTGATCGGTGCAGCCAGAACCTTGATCAGCACCTGGCCGGCTTGCAGCACCGGCAGGGTCAGGTCGACAGCTTCGATGACGTCCTGCGGCACCGGGCCGCGACGCTGGTATTCGGCTTTGAGCATGTCAGTTCTCCATGGGCAGTAAGGTCATGGAGTCTAGCCCGGTCCGACCGGTTGCGGAGTAATTGCTTGGCATACGTCCGAGTGATGGGCCCTCGTGCTTTCCTTTCGACTCAGAAGCGCTCGTGCTGGGTCAGGTACCGCCACTGGCCGACCGGCAGCTTGGCCATGGCCAGCCGGCCGATACGCAGGCGGCGGATGCTGACGACCTGCAGGCCGACGCTTTCGCACATGAAGCGCAACTGCCCCGGCTGCACGGCCTTGAGGGCAAAGCGCAGGCGGGTCTCGTTCTGCCAACTGACCTTGCACGGCGGCAGGATGGTGCCCTTGTAGCCGAGGCCATGGGCGATACGCTTGAGGCCGTGTTCGATGATCTGGCCGCTGACTTCGACCAGGTATTCGTGTTCGAGCGTCTGTCCGTCGTCCTTGAACAGGCGAATCATGCTGCGTCCCTGGCTGAAGACCACCAGGCCGCTGGAATCGGTTTCCAGCGGGGTGAGCATGTCGAGGCGCTGGAAGTGGCGTTGCAATGGACGGATACCACTGGCGTCGTCACTGGCGCGGTTGGCCAGGGTCAGCAGTTGCATCGCTGAGTTGGCGCCCAGGCCGCAGCCGATGCCGGCCGGCTTGTGCAGCAGGATGGTCACCGGCGGCAGGGTTTGCGCGACCGCGCCGGGCAGCAGTTCGATCTTTTCGTCACGTACCTTGTGTTGCGGTTCCTCGATCACCTTGCCGTCGACGGTGACCCAGCCACCCTCGATGTACAGCTCCGACTCCCGCCGCGAACAGGGCAGCAGTTGTGTCAGGCGTTTGGACAGGCGTTCGGCTTCGCTCATGGTCGGTCGTCACAAAATGAAATGATCGGCGATTGTACCCGTACAGCCGAGTATCGCGGGATTGCGCTACAAGATTGTCTGACGTCGAACGGCACGCGCGATGAGCGTGTGCATGAACCGCAAGGAGAATTTCATGAGCCATGATCGAATGCGTGCCGGGCTGTGTGGCCTGTTGTTGAGCTTGCCCTTGCTGGCCCACGCGAGTGAGGAGCCCAGCGAGCTGGGGGCGCTGCAGGTGGAGCAGGTGGTGGACGGGCTGGAGAATCCGTGGGGCGTGGCGTTCCTGCCGGAGGGGCAGGGTAGTCTGATCACCGAACGGCCCGGGCGCTTGCGCTGGCTGAGCGGGGAGGGGCAATTGTCTGCCGCGATAAAGGGTGTCCCGGCCGTGTTCGCCCGCAGTCAGGGCGGGCTGCTCGATGTGCAGCTGTCTCCGGATTTTGCCAAGGATCGCCTGGTCTACCTGAGCTATGCCGAGGCGGATGCCGACGGCGACAAGGCGGGAACCGCCGTCGGCCGTGGCCGCTTGAGCGAGGACAAGAGCAGGCTGGAGGACTTTCAGGTGATCTTCCGCCAGCAACCCAAGCTTTCCACGGGGCAACACTTCGGTTCGCGCCTGATTTTCGACCGCAGTGGACACCTGTTCATTACCTTGGGCGAAAACGGCCAACGTGCCGCCTCACAGGATCTGGACAAGCTGCAGGGCAAGCTGGTGCGGGTCTTCCCCGATGGCAGCATCCCGCCAGACAACCCATTCGTGGGCAAGGACGAGGCGCGTGGCGAAATCTACTCCTACGGTCATCGCAACGTGCAGGGCGCGGCGATCAATCCACAGAGTGGCCAGCTGTGGCTGCATGAGCATGGCCCACGGGGTGGTGACGAGATCAACATTCCCCAGCCCGGCAAGAACTATGGCTGGCCACTGGCGACCCACGGCATCAACTACAGCATGCTGCCGATTCCCGAGGCCAAGGGCGAAACCGTGCCGGGCACCGAAGCACCTCACCATGTGTGGAAGAAGTCGCCGGGCGTGAGTGGCATGGCGTTCTATTCCGCCGAGCGTTTTCCCGCCTGGCAGAAGAGCCTGTTCGTCGGTGCCCTGGCGGACCAGTCCTTGATCCGTCTGCAGCTCGAGGGTGACAAGGTGGTACACGAGGAACGCTTGCTGACGAAGCAGGGCTGGCGCATCCGCGATGTGCGCCAGGGGCCGGACGGCTACCTGTATGTGCTGACCGACGAGCGCAATGGCAAATTGCTGCGCCTGGGGCTCAAGCCCTGACGGTCTGCTGGCAGCGTCCAGGTTTGGCCGTGTCAGCCATGAAAGGTCGGTTCGACAGGGCTTCCGTGGGATCGGCCCATGGCCGCGAGGTCGTGAGGCGCGCTGGATGTTCGGGCCCGCGCCTGCACACCTGGAACAGGAGAAGCCGCCGGTACTTGTGGGTTACGGCAGCAACGTTTCCCCGCTCTCGTCGGTCTGGGTCGCAACCAGCTCCAGGGGTAGCGGCTCGGTGATCACGCTGAAGTCGCTGATGCGGATACTGCCCCGCCCCTTGCCGGTCAGGTGGAAGGAGAATGCCTTGCGGGTTTCGAGGTTGTCGAAGTCGAAGCTCAGCTCGATGCTCTGCCCACGTTTCAGGGCTGGCAACTCGGGAATAGCCAGCGTCACGTCGCGATCGAACTCCTTGGTTTTCAGGTGCAGCACGGCGCCCTGGTGATCCATGCGCAGGGCATCGATCTTCAGGGTCACGCGGGTTCGGGTGCCCTTGGGCATTTCCAGGTACTGCGCGCCGATCAGGTTGTCGGCCCAGTCATTGCTGTCGTCCGTTTTGAGGTCGATGCGTTCGCGGTTGGCGAACTGATAGCGCTGGCCGATCTGGCCGCCGCTGATCGATTGGTCGAGCAAGTCCGCTTTCTGGCTGACCAGACGTGCCTGCTTGCCGCTGATGCGGCCAATGTAAGGCGCGCTGTCGGCGATGAAACCGGTGCTGCTGTAGCGTCGGCAGACCTGCTGGAAGTTGCACTCGGTGAGAACCTTGCCGTCATGCTGGCGCAGCAAGCCGTTGGTGTAGGAGATGATCTGGCGTGGCGTGCTGTAGTCGCGAAACAGTGAGCGACCGCTGATGTTGTCCGGCACGGGCAGGGCAAAGTAGTCGAGCACCGAGGCCGCCAGGTCAACATGCCCGTAAACGCCGGTCTTGATGCCGGGTAGCGCGGCTTGATCCGGCGCCAGGACCAGGTTGAACCCCCAGGCCGAGGCCAGGCGGACATTCTCGATGCCGTGGGATTCGTCGGAGGTGAGGATAACCAGGGTGTCTTTCAAAGCACCCTGTTTCTCCAGGCCGGCAAGGAAGTCGGCGATGGCATCGTCCAGGTAGCTGATTGCTGCCAGCTTGGGGCTTGAATAGCGCTCGAGGTAGTCGCGTGGCGCGGAGTAGGGCTGGTGGGTGCCGACCGTGAGCAGGGTCAGCATCCACGGTTGTTTCTTCTGGCGCAGCTGCTTCACGTAGCCGAGCGCGCCTTCAAAATACGCCTTGTCGTCCATGCCCCAGGGGAATTCCACATAGGGTTTGTTGCGGAACCATTCGCGGCCATGGGTTTGCTGGAAACCCATGTGCGGCATGATCTGGTCCTTGGCCATGAAACGCAGCCCGGCACCCTGCAGAAAGTGCGTGCTGAACCCCTGCGAGCGCAGTTGCGCGGGCAGGCATTGCTCGTTACGGGTCTGGTTGTTGAGCAGCTCGACACCCTTGGGCGTGCCCGAGTTGAGCTTGTCGTAGTCGCCGCACAGCATCGCGTACAGGCCGCGAATGGTCTGGTGGGCGTGCAGTACGTAGTCGGGTGTGGACATGCTGCGTTCGGCCCACTGGCTCAGGCGCGGCATCAGGTCTTCGTCATAGCTGCTGTGCAGCGCTTCGCGGTTACCGGCGATATAGGCGCCGGGAATGCCTTCCATCGCGATGATCAACACGTTGCGCGCCTTGCCTCCATTGGCCAGCAGGGACGTGCCGTCGAGGTCGAGCTGTGCCAGGCCGCGAATGTCCGGCGGGGTTGCGGTATCACCGTCCAGCCAGTTCTCCAGGGTCAGTTGCGCCGCGTTGCTGCTTTCGGCCAACAGCTTGTGCGGCAGGTTGAACTGCTTCCACTGGTCTGCCTCGCTGGGCGCAAGGTATTGGTCGGTGGCATGGGCGAGCAGCAGTACCACGGGCAGGGCGTAGCTGTAGCGCGGCAGTGCTCGCCAGCGCCGGCGTCCGGTCAGCAGGCAGGCCAATGTGCCAATACCCAGGCCTGCTGCAAGCAACGGATAGGTAATGCCGGCGCCGCTGGTCGAGTGGCTGAGAAATTGCGGGTCGGTCAGGTATTTCAGGTCGCCCGGCTCCGGCAGGCGGCCAACGGCTGTTACCAGTTCCGCGCTGCCCAGTAGCATCACGGCCCATGCCAGCATCAGCGGGATGGCCAGCCACGGCCGGCGATAGCTGAGCAGCACCAGCAGACTGCCGATGGCGAGGTCGGAGAGATAACCGGAAACATCGGACCAGCCAAGCCCGTAACGGCTGGCCATGGGCAATGCGATGAACAACAGGCTGAGCGCAGCAAGCGATGCGACAGGGGACAACGACCAGCGAGTGGAGCTGCGCACAGGAACTCCTGAGATCAGGCAGTGAGAATCCATGTAACTAGGTTCTGTACGAAAAGTCGCCGAGCGAAGGTCAGGCAAGGCAAAAAGCGGTGAGGAAGCGGAATTTACGAGTAGTAAATGAGCATTCCGAATCGATTTTTAACGATGCATCACCGAGCGCAGGCACTTTTCGTACAGAACCTAAGACTGGGTGGGAGAGCCGGGGTCGCGGCTTGTCATGATTCTGAAACAAGGATGTGCAAGGCGCCAGCACTGAATGGCTGCAGGTTGTAACGCATGCGTCGTCGCGGCAGCGGCAAACGGCGGCAACGGGTAGAATGGCAACCTTGCAGACAAGGTGGTGAACATGGCTCTGATCGGGCGCTACAACTCATTGCAGGTGGTCAAGGAGACCGACTTCGGTCTTTATCTGGACGGCGATGCCGACGGCGAGATCCTCCTGCCCAATCGTTACGTGCCCAAGGGCGAACCCCACGAGATCGGTGATTGGCTGAACGTATTCGTTTACCTGGACAGCGAAGACCGGGTGATCGCCACCACGGAAAAGCCCAAGGTCCAGGTGGGCGGCTTCGCCAGCCTCAAGGTCGTCGAAATCAACCGGATCGGCCTGTTCCTCGACTGGGGCCTACCCAAGGATCTGCTGCTGCCGCATTCGGAAGAGAAGCGTCCGTTGCAGGTGGGCGATTACTGCGTGGTCCACGTGTACCTGGATAAACGCACCAAACGCATCACTGCCACCGCACGCCTGGATCGCTACCTGGACAAGATGCCACCACGCTATGCCGTGGGGCAGGCCGTAGACCTGCTGGTGGTGGAGAAAACCGACATGGGCTTCAAGGCCATTATCAATGGCCAGCATTGGGGGCTGATCCACAAGAACGAAGTGTTCAAGTTCCTGCGCAATGGCATGCAGGAGAAAGGCTTCATCAAGGAGCTGCGTGCCGACGGCAAGATCAGCCTCAGCCTGCAACCGGTTGGCCAGGAAGCAACAGGCAGCCTGGGCGAGCAGATCCTGGCTCGCCTGCGCGAGCAGGGCGGCAGCCTGGCACTCAGCGACAAGAGCCCGCCCGAAGTCATCGCCCAGGCCTTTGGCGTCAGCAAGGGCACGTTCAAGAAGGCCATCGGCGGGTTGTTCAAACAGGGCAAGATCGTCATTCACGACGACCGTATCGAGCTGGTGTGAGGTCATGCGCGCCGTGACATTTCGCGGCGCGCATTAAGGCCTACGGCTTGCGTGCCACCAGCACGGCGCGCATTGGCGCGGGCAGGCCTTCGACGGTGCGGCTGTGGTCGTTCGGGTCGAGGAACTCGGGCAGTGACTGGAAGCGCATCCACTCGGTGCTGCGCTGCTCTTCGATGCTGGTGACCGATACATCCACGCAGCGCACGTTGATGAACCCGGCACGGCGCAACCACAGCTCCAGTGCCGGCACCGAGGGCAGGAACCAGACATTGCGCATCTGCGCATAGCGATCCTCGGGCACCAGCACCTGCTGGGCATCGCCCTCGACTACCAATGTTTCCAGCACCAGTTCGCCACCCTTGAGCAGGCAATCCTTCAGGTCCAGCAGGTGGTCCACCGGGGAGCGGCGGTGGTAAAGCACGCCCATGGAAAACACCGTGTCGAAGCCTTCCAGCTTGGGTGGCAGCTCTTCCAGGGCCAGCGGCAAGTGCCAGGCAGGCAGGTCGGGCAGGTAGCGTTTCACCGCGAGGAACTGGTTGAGGAACAGCCAGTTGGGGTCGACGCCGACCACGCTGCCCGCGCCGGCTCCCAGCATGCGCCACAGGTAGTAGCCATTGCCGCAGCCGACATCCAGCACGCGCTTGCCGCGCAGATCCAGATGCGCGGCGACGCGTTGCCACTTCCAGTCCGAGCGCCACTCGGTGTCGACATGCACGCCGAACAGGTCGAAAGGCCCCTTGCGCCAGGGAATCAACCCTTGCAGGGCGCTTTTCAGCGTGGCGCGCGTGGTTTCGTCGCAGGGCCCGTCAAGGCGCAAGTGGTCGACCAGGTCCTGCTGTTCGACGGCCAGGTCAGGCAGGGCCTGTACCGCGGCGTACCAACGCTGCAGGTCGCCGTGGCCGATCTCCAGCTTGGCGTCGATCTGCCGGGGCAGGTCGGCGCCCCAGGCTTGCAAGGGCGTACCTGCCAGGGTTCGTTGCAAGGCGTCGAGGTGCAGCGCACGGGTTTGCAGCTGGCCGCTACTCATGGCAGGGCAATCAGCGAGGCGAAGTTGATGCACTGGAACCACGGCACGACCTGGCTGAAACCGGCCGTGAGCAGGCGTTCGCGGTGTTGCTCGAGGCTGTCCGGCTTCATCACGTTCTCGATGGCGCTGCGTTTCTGCGCAATCTCCAGGTCGCTGTAGCCGTTGGCCCGCTTGAAGGCGATATGCAGGTCGGTGAGCAGGGCGTGTTGCTGCTCGTCCTCGAAGCGCAGTTTTTCCGAGAGAATCAGCGCACCGCCCGGCAGCAGCGCCTGGCGGATACGGGTCAACAGGCCGAGACGCTGCTCCGGCGGGATGAACTGCAGGGTGAAGTTCAGTGCCACCAGCGAGGCGGGCTGGAACTCCAGGGCGAGGATGTCGGCCTCGATCACCTCGACCGGCAGCAGCTCCTGAAACATCGAGTCCTGGGCGTTCATGTATTCGCGGCAGCGCTCGACCATGGCTGCCGAGTTGTCCACGGCGATGACCCGGCAATCATCCTGGCGCACATGCCGGCGCAGGGCCTGGGTCACCGCGCCCAGCGAGCTGCCGAGGTCGTACAGGGTGGAGTGGGGCTGGGCAAACTGGGCGGCGAGCACGCCGATGTTCTCGACGATGGTCGGGTAACCGGGCGCCGAGCGCTTGATCATGTCGGGAAACACGCGCACCACGTCCTCGTTGAACACAAAGTCCTGCGGTTCGGCGAGGGGCTGGGCGAAGAGGCGGTCGGGTTGTTGGCTCACGGCAATTCCGGGCGGTCTGGCGAAAAGGCCGGCATTTTATCCAAGTGGCCGGCGCGACCCAACCGTCATTGCACGACGAGTTGGCAGTCGATGCTTTGCGCCGGTGCCACGTCGGTCTGCCAGGGCTGCTGGTAATGCATCAGCAGGCGGCCGCTGCCGGCCTGCAGCACACGGTAGCGCCAGGTCGACTTGCCGCCGCTGCCGACCACCTCACCGCTCTGCTCGGGGCTGTAGACCTCTGGCCCGAGGCTGCGCAATACGCTGGGCGCCGCATCGACCACGGCCCAACGATAGCCGGTGGTCGGGTTGCTCGGCAGGCTGATGGTCAGTGTCTGTCCGGCATGCAGCTGCAATGGGCAGTGGCCCAGCTGTTTTTCCTGCACGGTCACGCTGCTCGGCGGCTGCTGGGCGCAGGCGCCGAGCAGGACCAGAGCAGCGGGCAGCAGCAGGCGGGGGGTGATGGTCATGGTCAACTCCTGTATCTGGCGAATGCCGGCAGCATAGCCGGCTGGGCTCTGCCGTGACAAAGCCTTGCATCGCTCATTTCGCGCGCGTGGCGCGCTCCCACAAGCGTTTGCCGGGGGAGCGCGTCCTGCTCGCGAAGGACTGATTGCCGGCCGCTGGAGACCGACGAGCAAAAGGGCTCGTCAGGCCGTACTACGGGAACAGCACCTTGGCCACGTCGGCGAAGCGTTTGGCGAAATGCACGGTGAGACCTTCCTTGAGGTACTCCGGCAGCTCAGTGAAGTCGCCGCGGTTGGCTTCCGGCAGGATCAACTCGTGGATTTTCTGCCGGCGGGCGGCGATTACCTTTTCACGCACACCACCAATCGGCATCACCTGTCCGGTCAGCGACAGCTCGCCGGTCATCGCCACGCCTTTCTTCGGGGCCTGGTTGCGCGCCAGGGAGAGCAAGGCGCTGGCCATGGTTACCCCGGCGCTGGGGCCATCCTTCGGTGTGGCGCCGTCCGGTACGTGCAGGTGGACGAAGGCCTGGTCGAAGAAGGTCGGGTCGCCCTTGAAGGTCTTCAGGTGCGAGCTGATGTAGCTGTAGGCGATTTCTGCCGATTCCTTCATCACCTCGCCGAGTTGGCCGGTGAGCTTGAAGCCGCGATTGAGGGTGTGGATGCGTGTGGCCTCGATAGGCAGGGTGGCGCCGCCCATGCTGGTCCAGGCCAGGCCAGTGATCACGCCGATGCCGGACAACACCTGCTCGGTACGGAAATGCGGCATGCCCAGGTAGCTCTCCAGGTCCTTGGGTGTGATCTTGATCTTCGCCTGCGGGTCTTCCAGCAGCTTGACCACGACCTTGCGCACCAGCTTGCCCAACTGCTTCTCCAGTTGGCGCACGCCGGCCTCGCGGGCGTAGCCTTCGATCACCAGGCGTAGGGCAGCGTCGCTGATGGCCAGGCGGTTCTTCGGCACGCCGGCCTTCTCCAACTGCTTGGGCCACAGGTGGCGCTTGGCGATGGCCAGTTTTTCCTCGGTGATGTAGCCGGACAGGCGGATCACTTCCATGCGGTCGAGCAACGGGCCGGGGATGGAGTCGAGGGTATTGGCGGTGCAGACGAACAGCACCTTGGACAGGTCCAGGCGCAGGTCGAGGTAATGGTCGAGGAATTCGGCGTTCTGTTCCGGGTCCAGGGTTTCCAGCAGGGCCGAGGCGGGGTCGCCCTGGAAGCTGCTGCCCATCTTGTCGATCTCGTCGAGCATGATCACCGGGTTCATCACCTCGACATCCTTCAGCGCCTGCACCAGCTTGCCGGGCATGGCACCGATGTAGGTACGGCGGTGGCCCTTGATCTCCGCCTCGTCGCGCATGCCGCCGACGCTGAAACGGTAGAACGGCCGGCCGAGGGATTCGGCGATGGACTTGCCGATGCTGGTCTTGCCCACGCCGGGTGGGCCGACCAACAGCACGATGGAGCCGGCGATCTCGCCCTTGAAGGCCCCCACGGCGAGGAATTCGAGGATGCGGCTCTTCACGTCGTCGAGGCCGGCGTGCTGGCTGTCGAGCACCTGGCGGGCATGGCCGAGGTCGAGCTTGTCTGCGCCGAAGAGGCCCCACGGCACGCTGCTGGCCCAGTCCAGGTAATTGCGTGTCACGGCGTATTCCGGCGAGCCGGTTTCCAGGATCGCCAGTTTGGCCAGTTCCTCGTCGATACGTTTCTGCGCCTGCGCCGGCAGCGTACGGCCCTGCAGGCGCGCGCGGAATTCGTCGGCATCGGCGCTGCGGTCGTCCTTGGTGATGCCCAGTTCCTGCTGGATGATCTTCAGCTGTTCCTTGAGGAAGAACTCGCGCTGGTGATCGCCGATCTTGCGGTTGACCTCGGCGGACAGCTCACTCTGCAGACGCGCGACTTCGACCTCTTTGCGCAGCATCGGCAGCACCTTCTCCATGCGCTGCAGGATGGGCACGGTGTCGAGCACTTCCTGCAGGTCCTTGGGCGCTGCGGTGGTCAGCGCGGCGGCGAAGTCGGTCAGCGGCGAGGGCTGGTTGGGGCTGAAACGGTTCAGGTAATTCTTCAGCTCTTCGCTGTACAGCGGATTGAGCGGCAACAGTTCCTTGATCGCATTGATCAGCGCCATGCCGTAGGCCTTGACCTCGTCACGGCTGTCGTCGGCGTTCTGTGGGTATTCCACTTCGGCGAGGTAGGGTGGACGGTGGCGCTTGAGCCAGCCACGGATGCGCACGCGATTGAGGCCCTGGGCAACGAACTGCAGCTTGCCGTCGCCACGGCTGGCGTGGTGGATGCGTACCAGGGTGCCGTGCTCCGGCAGGCTCGCAGTGTCGAAGTGACGCGGATCGGTCACCGGTTGGTCGACGTAGAACAGCGCCAGGCTGTGATGATCGGTATTGCTGACCAGCTCCAGGGTTTCCGCCCAGTGCTCTTCATTGACGATCACCGGCAGCACCTGCGCGGGGAAGAACGGACGGTTGTGGATCGGGATGATGTACAGCTTGTCCGGCAGTGTCTGGCCGGGTAGAGCGAGGCTGCTGGCCTGCGCTTCGATGAATTCGGCGGTGTTGTCTTCGCTCATGGGGCACCTTGGCTCAATTCCTCTTCCTTTAATGGGACGCCACGGCGGTGATTTCAATCCTCCAACTTTTTGCAGGCCGTGTCCGTCCGGCGGCTCGGTTGGGCAGGCTTGGGAGGATTGCAGTAAAGTGCGCAAAATTTGCTCAGAAGACAGCATGCTCAAAGCCCGCCTCGCGCGCCTCGATACCCAGGCCCATGAACACGCCCACGACTTCCACCAGTTGGTCATGTCGCTGGCTGGCCGTGCGGAATTCGAGGTCAACGGCAATGGTGGCGAGGTTTGTCGCATGCGCGCCTGTCTGGTGCCGGGCGATGCGGAACACCAGTTCGCCGGTATGGGCGACAACCGCATGCTGATTCTCGATCTGGACGAGCAGGGCACGTCTCCCGAGGATCTGCTTCTACTTGAGCAACTGTTCGAGAATCCACGCTTCCCCGCGCTGGATGCCGACTTCCAGAACCTGCTGAGCTACGCCGGTGCCGAACTGGCGCGCTACGGCAGTGACCCTCATCTGGCGCGCGCGCTGGGTGGTGTCTTGCTTCGTGCCCTGCACCTGCGCCTGTTTGGCGAGCAGGCACAGCCAGTCGGCGGCGTGCTGGATATCGAAAAGCTGGACCGTTACATCGCCGAGCACCTGGCCCGGCGCATCACGGTGATCGAGTTGGCACAGGTTGCCTGCCTCAGTCCCAGCCATTTCCATGCGCAGTTCAAGGACAGCGTGGGCTTCACGCCCCACCAATACCTGTTGAAAGCCCGCCTCGATCGCGCCGCGCGGCTGCTGCGCGAAACCCCGCTACCGCTGGTGCGGATTGCCGAAGAGTGCGGCTTTTCCAGCCAGAGTGCGCTGACCACCGCCATGCGCCGCTACCTGGGGCTGACGCCAAAGCGGCTGCGCAGCCTCCAGGGTTGCTGACTGTCCTCCACCGTTTCTTCCGACGGGACGAGAATCTGCCACCCGTGTGGCAGGGAGCAGGGTGCACCTGCCATCAGCAAGGGGATAGCCTTATTACGTCAGGGGGCGCCCTGCGCACCGCGCGGACGGAGGCGGATGCTGTACAGGGCGCTCGAAAGCGACCCGCACATGAAGTGCCAAACGGCGTGCAGAGCCCAGGTTCTGCACAGCTGTTCGAGCCCCTCAGTCTCCGGTTGCCACCGGGCGTGTGGCATCGGTAATCCATTCGCTCCAGGAACCCGCATACAACGGCGCCAGCGGATAGCCCGCAAGGCTCAGGGCGAACAGGTTGTGGCAGGCCGTCACGCCGGAGCCACAATAGGCCACCAGGTGCTCCACCGGCTTGCCACCCAGCAGCGCCGCAAAGCGTTGACGCAATTGGTCGGCGGGCAGGAAATGCCCATCGCTGCCGAGGTTGTCGGTGAATACTGCGCATTGGGCGCCGGGAATGTGCCCAGCAACCGGGTCCAGCGGTTCCACTTCACCCCGAAAGCGCGGCAGAGCGCGGGCATCGAGCAGGGTCAGCGCAGGGGTATTCAGGCGTTGTTGCAACTGCTCGGCGCTCAGCAACAGGGACGGGTCGGGTTGGCCGCTGAACGTGCCGCGCTGTGTTGACGGAATGGCTTCATCGAGCGGCAGGCCCGCGTCTTTCCAGGCCTTGAGACCCCCATCGAGCAGGAACACGCCGTCCCGCTTGCCCAGCCACGCCAATAGCCACCAGGCGCGTGCGGCAAAGGCGCCGGGGCCATCATCGTAGAGCACGATGGTGGAGTCGGCGCCGATGCCCCAATCCTTCAGTTTCTCGATCAGCAGGGGCACCTCCGGCAGGGGATGCCGCCCAGTCACGCCCTTGCGTACGGGGGCGGAAAGGTCGCGCTCGAGATCGGCGAAGTGAGCGCTGGGAATATGCCCTTGCCCATAGCTGCGGGCACCGAGCCCCGGGTCATCGAGGGCGAAGCGGCAGTCGAGGATGACCAGATCGGGCTGGCCCAGGCGAGCGTGCAGTTCGGTGGCGGTGAGCAGTTGAGCGAGTGGCATGAGAACTCCTGTGTCGATTGCCTGGCTCTGGGCATCATAAGAACCTGCCCGGTGTCTGGCGAGCGGTGCGTGTCGGTAGTGCCAGCGCCCTGTGAACGCTTGCAACGTGGTCGTCCGTGGATGGACGATACGGAACAGGGTTCAATGATCACCCCATTTTTTACAGTACGAGAAGGGTGCCCCGGTTCAGCGTGGCGCACCCCACAAGGAGTTCCCATGCTGAGCCTGCATCCAGCCATAGAGAGCGCCAACCTGGCCCGCCGTGTTGGCGTGGTACTGGGGACGCTGCTGGTGACCCAATATTTCTGTGTGCTGATCCTGCTGCGCTCCGCGTGCGGGCGCCTGCAGCGTGCGCATATCGACCGTTATACGCGTACCTGGTCGGGCCTGTTGCTGCGGCTGGTGCGCATGCGTTTGAGCGTGCATGGCGCGGTGCCGGCATTCAACGACGGGCGGCGCTACATCCTGCTCAGCAGCCATGCCAGTCATTACGACATCCCGGCTACGTTCGCCGCGTTGCCGGGTTCGATCCGCATGCTGTCGAAGAAGGAGCTGTTCCGGATTCCGCTGTTCGGCGCGACGATCCGCAAGGCCGAGTTCCCCTCCATCGACCGCCACCATCCCCAGCAGGCGCGCCAGGACCTGGAAGTCGCCCGGCAGATGATGGAAAGCGGCATCGTCCTGTGGGCGGCGCCCGAGGGCACCCGCTCGAAGGATGGGCAGTTGCAGCCGTTCAAGAAGGGTTGCTTCCATCTGGCCCTGGATACCCGGGCGCTGATCGTGCCGATTGCCTTCCGTGGCATTCATCATGTGCTGCCGGCTCGCACCTGGCGTTTCAACCTGGGCCAGCCGGTGGAGCTGCACGTGGGCGAACCCATCGATGCCAGCAAGTACAGTGCCGAGCAACTGCCGGAGCTGATGGCCGAAGTGCGTTCACGCATGCAGGCGTTGCTGGGCGAACCGGCGTCGGCAGCAATGGCTTCGGCGCCGATGCCGGCTGTTTGAGGCGGGTGGAGGTTTTGCCGCGAGCGCTTTGGGTGCACGCGGTGGATTGAACTTGCCAGGCGATGCAGACGCATCGCCTGGCTCAGGCACTCAGTGAATCTTCAGCTTGCCGATGCGGTCGTTGTCCAGACTGCCCAGGTAGAGGAAGTCGCCTACCGGCTTGGCCGAGGTGATCATGCGCAGGTGGCTACCGCTGGTGTCATGCAGGCTGCGGACGATCTGGCCCTGCTCGTCGAGGGCGATGACGAAGCCATAGGCCTGCGGTTTCGGCCACATCCACTGGGGCAGCTTGGTCAGTTGGGCCTTGAGGAAAGGCTTGTCCTGCAGGAAGTCGGCAGCGGGATTGCGTGGCGTTGGCAGGGCCACCCAGAAAGTACCGGCACGGTCTCCCTGGAGGTTGTCGGGCATGCCCGGCAGGTTGTCGATGAACACATCGTGGGTGCCGGCCTTGTCGCCCTTGAGCCAGTAGCGGGTGATGCGGTAGCGGTAGGTTTCGTTGACCAGGACGAAGTCCTCATTCTGCGACAGCGCGATGCCGTTGGCGAAGTACAGGTCCTTGAGCAAGGTTTCGGTCTTGCCGGTGGCCGGGTCGTAGCGCAGCAGGCGGCCATGGGGGCGACCTTCGAAGAGGTCGAGCAGGTACTCCGGTTGCTGGAACTTGCTCGAGGCATCACTGAAGTAGATGCGCCCGTCGCTGGCGATGTCGAGGTCGTCGGTGAAGGCGAAGGGGATGCCGTCGGCGCTGGTAGTGAGCACTTCGGTCTTGCCTTGCGGGTCGATGCGCAGCAGGCCCTTGTACGCGTCGGCGACGATCAGGTTGCCCTGGGCATCGAAATCCAGGCCCAGTGGGCGACCGCCGGTTTCAGCGAACGTCTCGACATTGTCTTCGGCATCGATACGCACGATGCGGCCATCATGCAGGCCGGCATAAACGCGTCCCTGGGCGTCGACGGCGGTGTCTTCCGGGCCATGGATTTCGCCACGGCCCAGCAGTTCGGCCTTCATCAGCGTGTCATTGGGTTCCAGGACGCCAGTCAGCAGGGGCGCTACAGGTGGTTTCCAGGCGGCGGGGTCGACAGGGCTTGGGGTGATGGCGAGGTAGATGACCGCCAGCGCGATCAACAGGCCGAGCAGGCCCAGCAGTTTTTTCATGGAAGGTTCCCCGTGTGTGGTGCCTGTGAAGGCTCGTTTTTTGTTTGACTGGGGTTTTAGCAGCCGCAGACGGCTAATGCCAGGATTGCAGGTTTGCTGAATGACACAGGTTTCACGTCAGCGTGGTTGACAAGCGTGGTACGGCTTTCGCAGTATTCAGGCCTTCATCACGTGTTTTCCCCGAGTTGTACATGCCCGCCACTGCCCACTCATCGACCCTCGACCTGGCCTTTCTGGCCCAGGCGCTGGTGCGTGGCGCTGGTGCAGGTAAATCGAAGAAACAGTCGCTCATTTGACCGGGGCGCGCTGTCCCGTCAGATGGGCTGACAGGACAGTAGGCGCGAAGGTCGAACCTTTCTTGCACGACAACTCCCTGCATCCCTCCGACGGTGACGTTTACGGTCAGCCTGAAGGAGATATGCAATGCCTGTGTTTTCTGGAGTCTGGGTTCCGCTGGTCACGCCGTTCACTGCCGATGGCGCGGTTGATTTCGCCGCACTACGTCGTGTGGCCGAGCGCATGTTCGCGGCGGGTGTCGCCGGCCTGGTGGTTTGCGGCTCGACCGGTGAGGCGGCAGCCCTGAGCAAGGGCGAGCAGTTGGCGATACTCGATGCCTTGCTCGAATGGGTACCCGGCGAACGCCTGGTAATGGGCCTGGCGGGCAACAACCTCGATGAGGTACTGGCCCAGCAGCGTGAAATACAGCGCCGCCCCCTGGCCGGGTTGCTCGTCGCCGCGCCGTACTACATTCGTCCCTCGCAGCAAGGGTTGCTGACCTGGTTCGGTGCCATTGCCGAGGCCGCCAGCGTGCCGCTGATTATCTACGACATTCCTTACCGCACCGGCGCACGCCTGGAGCTGGAAACCCTGCGCGAGCTGGCCGGGCACCCGCGTGTGGTGGCGATCAAGGATTGTGGCGGCGACCCCGACAAGACCCAGGCGCTGCTTGCCGAAGGTCTGCTGGACGTCCTGGCAGGCGAGGACGCTCAGCTGTTCACCACCCTGTGCCTGGGCGGCAGCGGGGCGATTGCCGCTTCGGCGCATGTTCAGCCGGAACAGTTCGTGCGATTGGTGGAGTGTGTTGCCGCCGGCGAGCTGCAGGCAGCGCGGGCGATCTTCTATCAACTGCTGCCGCTGATCCGGCTGATGTTCGCCGAGCCTAATCCGGCGCCGGTAAAGAGCCTGCTGGCCTTGCAGGGGCTGATCAGCGATGGGCTGCGTCCACCGATGCAGGCCAGCTCCGCCGCGCTGGTGCAGCGGCTGCGCGAGCAGTTGGTCTAAGGTCAGTCACGCCACCCCATGTGCACGCCACATGGGGCAGGAGTGACGCAAGGTGCATGGTCAGGGCTGCTGGCGATATATACTGCGCGGCATTGCCCAAGGAGTACCGCGTGGCTATCGACATTCACTGGATTCTCGACGACGCCAGCCTGGCCCGTCATTGCACCGACTGGCGGCGCCTGCCGTTCGTTGCCCTCGATACCGAGTTCATGCGGGTCGATACCTTCTATCCGATCGCCGGCCTGGTCCAGGTGGGCGACGGCGAACGGGCATTTCTCATCGATCCGCTGGAGATCCGTGACTGGTCGCCGTTCGCCGACCTGTTGGAAGATCCCAACGTGGTCAAGGTGCTGCACGCCTGCAGCGAGGACCTGGAAGTGTTCCTGCGTCTGACCGGCAGCCTGCCGGTGCCGTTATTCGACACCCAATTGGCGGCCGGTTACCTCAACCTCGGTTTCTCCATGGGTTACTCGCGGCTGGTACAGGCGGTGCTTGATATCGAGCTGCCCAAGGGCGAGACGCGTTCGGACTGGTTGCAGCGCCCGTTGTCGCCGACCCAGATCAGCTATGCCGCCGAGGATGCCCAGCACCTGGCTGAGGTATACCGCGTGCTGCAGCCCAGGCTGTCGGCGGACAAACAGGCCTGGGTGCTGGAAGATGGCGCCGAACTGGTGGCCAACCTGCGCCGCGAGATCGACCCGGACGAGGCCTATCGCGAGGCCAAGCTGGCCTGGAAGCTGTCGCGCCAGCAACTCGCCGTGCTGCGCGCCCTGTGTGCGTGGCGCGAGCGTCAGGCCCGCGAGCGCAACCAGCCACGCAACCGCATCATTCGCGAACACTCGCTCTGGCCGTTGGCACGTACCCAGCCGGACAACCTGGTGGATCTGGCGCGGATCGAAGAGATGCACCCGAAGACCGTGCGCCAGGATGGCGAGACTCTGCTGCAACTGATCCGCGAAGCCGGCGCCCTGCCTCCGGCGCAGTGGCCGGAAGCACTGCCGCAGCCGTTGCCACTGGAGTCCACCGTATTGCTGAAGAAGCTGCGTGCGGTCGGCCAGCGCGAAGCCGAACGCCTGCAAATCGCCCCGGAACTGATGCTGCGCAAGAAATCCCTCGAAGCCCTGCTCAAGAGCGGTTACCCGGATGGCCCTTACCAGTTGCCGGACAACCTCAAGGGCTGGCGCCGTACTCTGATGGGCGAGGCCCTGCTGGCCGCCCTGGAAGCCTGACATGAAGAAAATCTGTTCGATCTACCGCAGCCCGCGCAAGAACGAGATGTACCTCTACGTGCTCAAGAGCGACGAGCTCAAGCGCGTACCCGAGGGCCTGCTGGCTGCCTTCGGTCCGCCGCAATTGGCGTTCAGCCTGGTGCTGACGCCGGAGAAACCACTCGCCCGCGAGGATATCCACCAGGTGCTGGAGAACCTCGACAAGCAGGGTTACCACCTGCAGATGCCGCCTCCCGAGGATGATTACATCGAGCACCTGCCGGAAGAGCTGCTGCGCCGCAACGACCCGGTATGACCCGTGTCCTGATTGCCGAGCAGGAGTCGTCTCGCTACCTGCATCTGTTGCAGGCAGCGGCACCGCAGGTGCAGTGGCTGGATGATCTCCAGCAGGCAGCGACCTGCGACATCTGGCTGGGGCAGCCCGATGTGCTGGCTCCCCTGCTGCGCCAGGGCCTGAAGCCCGACTGGCTGCAGTCGACCTGGGCGGGTATCACACCGTTGCTGGCATCCGATCTGCCAACCGACTATCGCCTGAGTCGTGCCGTGGGCGTGTTTGGCCAGGTCATGGCGGAGTACGTGCTCACCTATCTGCTGGCACATCAGCGCCAGGTGCTTGGTCGCCTGGCCAGCCAGGTTGCCGAGAATTGGGACGAGCGGCTTCCCGGTACGCTGCGCGGGCTCAAGGTGCTGCTGGTGGGAGCGGGCGAGATCGGTCGGCAGATCGCTGCGTTTCTCGCGCCATTCGGTGTGGTATTGCATGGCATCGCCCGTGAGCCTCGTGCACTGGAGCCCTTTGCCGACGTGCATGGCATGCCGGCGCTGGCCGAGCAGGCCGCCTGGGCCGATGTACTGGTCAACCTGCTGCCGGATACCCCGGCCACGCAGGATGTATATGACGCCGCGCTGTTCGCGCGGATGAAGGCCGATGCCTTGTTCATCAACGTGGGCCGCGGCGTTGCGGTGGTCGACGAGGCGCTGGTCGCTGCGCTGCGGCAAGGGCAGTTGGCTGGCGCGGTGATCGACGTCTGCCGGCAGGAGCCGCTACCGCCTGGCCACCCGTTCTGGGATGCGCCGCGCCTGTTGCTGACCGGGCACACCTCGGCGCCGACCGATCCGACGGCCATGGTGGCCCTGTTCCTCGATAACCTGGGACGTTGGCAGCGCGGGGAAGTCCTGCGTGGACAGGTGGATTTCAGTCGCGGGTATTAGCTCGTCTGCCAGCGCTTGGCCCGTTGAGGGCTTGCGGCTAGACTGCCGGCCTTTATTACCTCGTATGTGTGCCATGGCTGCCAAGGTCGAACCCTTCTGGAAACGCAAGACCCTCGCCCAGCTCGATCAGGACGAGTGGGAGTCGCTGTGCGACGGGTGCGGTCTGTGCTGTCTGCAGAAGCTCGAAGACGAGGATGATGGCAGTGTTTATTACACACGCATCGCCTGCAAACTGCTGGACCTGAAGACCTGTCAGTGCAGCGACTACGCCAACCGCCGTCAACAGGTGCCCGACTGCATCCAGCTCACCCCGGCGCAGGCCGACGAATTCCGCTGGCTGCCGCCAACCTGCGGTTACCGCCTGGTCAGTGAAGGCAAGGACCTGCCACTCTGGCACCATCTGGTGTGCGGTGATCGCGACGCGGTTCACCATGAACGCATTTCCCAATCCGGTCGCATGCTCAGCGAAAGCAGCGTGGCCGAGGACGATTGGGAGGATTACCTGATTTTCCGCGCCGGTTGAGCGATCCCGCTTTACGCCGGTCAAAGGCCGATATCCGTTAACGCATGGAGCCAACGTAATGTCCGCTCGCCTCAACCTGTTGCTGTGCGCCCTGTTGCTGTGCCTGAGCAGCCCTGCATGGGCGGCCCGCAAAGTCGATCTGGATTATCAGGTGCGCTTTCTGCCGGACAGTGACCAGGCCGAGGTCAGCCTGGTGCTGGAGCGAGGCGAGGTGGTGCGCAGCCTGCGTTTCGACCTGGGTGACAAGGGCTACTACAGTGACTTCGCCACGGCGACTGGCACCTGGCAGCTGGATAGTGCTCAGCGTGGCACCTGGGTGCCGGGCAAGGGCGTGGCGAAGCTCACCTACAAGGTTCGGGTCAGCCATCCGCGCGAGTCTGGGGGCTACGATGCGCGCATGACCCCGGACTGGGCGCTCTTGCGTGGGGATGACCTGGTGCCGAGTGCGCACCTTAATAAGGAAGACGGCGTCGACCTGGTCGCACGTCTGCAGTTCGAGCTGCCGAAGGGCTGGAAAAGCGTCGAAACCGGCTGGCCGCGCATTGGCAAGAACCGCTTCCGGATCGACACCCCGTCGCGCCTGTTCGACCGGCCTACCGGCTGGATAGTAGCCGGCAAGATCGGCAGCCGCCGCGCCCAGCTCGGTAATACCGATGTCACGGTAGCCGCCCCGGTGGGCGAGGGCATGCGCCGGATGGACATGCTCACATTGTTGACCTTCATCTGGCCGGAGGTGCAGGCGGTGTTCCCGCGCGATCCGGCCAAGCTGCTGATCGTCGGCGCGGGCGATCCGATGTGGCGCGGTGGCCTATCGGCGTCCAATTCATTGTTCATGCACAGTGCGCGGCCGTTGGTCAGCGAGAACGGCACCAGCTCCCTGGTGCACGAACTGGTCCATGTGTTCAGCCGGGTGCGCGATACCGACAGGAGCGACTGGATCAGCGAAGGCATGGCCGAGTACTACGCCATCGAGCTGGTGCGCCGCGCTGGCGGTATGAGCGAGGACCGTTACCAGGCGGTACGCAAGAAGCTGATTCGCTGGAGCAAGAAGGTCGACACCCTGCGCACGGAAAACTCTACGGGTGCGACCACCGCGCGTGCCGTGCTGCTGTTGCAGGAACTGGACCGGGAAATTCGCAAGGCAACCGACAATCAGCGCTCGCTGGACGATGTCACCCGCGGCCTGATGCGCATGGACAAGGTCAGCACCCGGGACTTCATCAGCATCAGCGAAAACGTGATGGGTCGGTCATCCGCCGTGCTGGACAGCAAGCTACTGCGCTGAGCCGGGTGGATTGCAGTTACGCACCGAGGCACTGTACGGGCTGCTCATGCGCAGGGTGCACCCTGCAAGCGAGCCGCCGGTCAGGAACGGCTCTAGAAAAGCGGCCCCGACCGGGTGTTGTTGCCCTTGGCCAGGCGGTCGTAGAGCACCACGTTGACCGTGGCGGCCAGGTTCATGCAGCCCCGGGTAGGGATGTACACCACCTCATCGCCACACCAGTCGAGAATCTCCTGGTTCAGCGAGCCGTCTTCCGGACCGAAGATGTACAGCGCCCGATCAGGGTGGGTGTAGGTGGGCAGGGCACGGGCATCGTCGACCAGTTCCACCGCTACCGGGGTGCAGCCCAGCGGCAGGATTTTGCGCAGGTCGTCGATATTGATCAGGGGAATGTCCTGGTGGACCTTCTTGGTGTCGGTGACGAAGTCCTTGGCGCGGTCGTAGCGGGTGCCGGTGTAGAACACCGAGCTGACGCCATAGCAACCCGCCGCGCGCATGATGGAGCCTACATTCTCCGGCGACTTGGGATTGAACAGGCCGATGCAGGCATAGCGTTTGTTGGCCACGGTCGCACTCGCAAAAAAGACGCGATTATACGGCAGCGGCCCTTTTTCTAGTCCTTTTTCAGCAGGCTGGCCAGGTCGCCAAAGGCTTTGTACGTCGACTTGGCGGCCTGGGGGCTGGCGGTGGAGCCTTCGGCGAAGTACTGCTGATCGGTGTAGCGCGAGTGTTCGTTGTCATGACAGAACAGGCACAGCAACTCCCAGTTGGAACCGTCGGCCGGGTTGTTGTGGTGATTGTGGTCGCGGTGGTGCACGGTCAGTTCGCTCAGGCGCTTGCCGGAGAACTCGCGGGCACAGCGGCCACAGACGTGGGGATACATTTTCAGGGCTTTCTGCCGGTAGCCTTCTTCGGCCTGGGCGGACAGGTAATAGGGGTTGTTGCTGGTACTCATGACAGAACCTGTTATCGGATGACGAACGCTTGGGTGGATACGTTGCCAGAATAGAACGAAAGCTGCTTGTTCATGGAGGCCCACGATGGGTTTTATCCGATTGGCACTGTTGCTGGCAGGGGCGTCCTTGGTGCAGGTGGTGTCTGCCCAGGAATTGCTGCGCTCGCCACAACCGGTCGCGCCGGGAAATGCCACGCCGCAGCCTTATGTGCTGCCGCAGGTCAGGCCGCTCGGCGTACCGCGTGACAGCCCACCGCTACTCGATACTGGCCAGCAACGGCGAGTACAGCCAAACGTGCGAGAAACGCGCCCGGACCCGCCGATCCCCGCGCTTGAAGAGCAGTTGCGCCGTAATCGGGAGCGACAAAAGGCGCAGCCGGAGCGCTAGAGTCCCTTGAAGGCTTCCTTGAGGGCGGCTTCCATGGCGCCGGAGCACACCATGATGCCCGCGCCCCGAGACAGGCATTCGTAGCGCTCGCGGTCCTTGCCCTTGCTGGCCATGCAGTCGGAGACGGTAATCGACGACTTGACCTGGTTCAGCGCTTTTTCGACCTGCCGATACTGCTCGCGGGTGATCTTGCCGTCTTTCTGGCGTTGCTGACCGATTTCCTTGAGGTTGGGAATGTCGATGGCAGTCCAGCGTACGGCTTCCCCGCACATGGTACGGGCCGAGGGCGGAGCCTCTTGCGAGGCGCTCTCGCTGCCACGTGATTCACCACCAGCATTGGGCGTGGAAAAGGTCGGCTCGGGGACCGGCGTGCCTTGATAGCCTGAGCGCAACTCTACTTCTTCCAATGGCTGCTCAGGCGTGGGCGGTTGGCTGCCAAAGTGCGTCTGGCCGTTGGCATCTACCCATTTGTAGACCTGAGCGTGGCCCGGCAGGCTCACGGCGAGGGCAAGGAGAAGCAGGTGGCGGTAGCCAGGCATTCTGGAAATCCCTTGTGCAGAAAATAGGCGCGCAGAGCGGTTGGTGGTTGCCAAGCGGTCTTGGCAAGGTCGGGACAATAAACGCGCCGAGCCGACTTGCCAAGATGGGCGTGCAGGGCTGCTCCGAAGCGCCCGTTTTCACCCGATGCGGGGCGGATTCAGGGCCGTGTATCGCTTCCCAGTACCTTGAAGACGAAGGCGTATTCCAGGGCTACGTCTTTCAAGGCCTGATAGCGCCCGCTCATGCCGCCGTGGCCGGCGCCGAGGTCGGTCTTGAGTAGCAGCAGGTTGCTGTCGGTGCGCGTAGCGCGCAGCTTGGCCACCCATTTGGCTGCCTCCCAGTACTGCACACGGCTGTCGTTGTAGCCGGCCACCGCAAGAATGGCCGGGTAGGCTTGGGCGCGCACGTTTTCATAGGGCGCGTAGCCTTTGATGCGCGCATGGACCTCGGGCTGGTTGGGATCGCCCCATTCATCGTATTCGGTGACGGTCAGTGGCAGGTCGGGGTTCTGCATGGTGTTGAGCACGTCGACGAAGGGCACTTCGGCGATGGCCGCGGCGAACAGCTCCGGACGCTGGTTGAGTACCGCGCCGATCAGCAATCCACCGGCGCTGCCACCACTGATGGCGAGCTGGCTCGGCTTTGTCAGGCCTTCTCCGATCAGGTGCTCGGCGCAGGCGATGAAGTCGTCGAAGGTGTTTTGTTTGTGCTCCAGCTTGCCGGCGCGGTACCAGGCTTCGCCGAGTTCGCCGCCGCCGCGTACATGGGCAATGGCGAAGATATAGCCGCGTTCGAGCAGGCTCAGGCGGGCATGGGAGAACCACGGATCAAGGCTCTCGCCATAGGCGCCATAGCCATAGAGGTAGAGCGGTGCAGGCTGCTGACTGGCGAGTACGTCGCGGCGCGCTACAAGGCTGACCGGCACCTGGGTGCCATCTGCCGCAGTGGCCCACAGGCGCCGGCTTTCGAAGGCGTCTGGATCGAACGGGCCTTCCACCGGAGTCTGCTTGAGCACCTGCTGGGCGCCGCTGCGCAGATCGAGTTGGCGTACCTGCGCCGGACGGTTGAGGGCTTCATAGCGTAGGCGGATGACCGGGCTGTCGAACTCCAGGCTGTCCTGCACGTACAGGCTGTAGGCGGCATCGGGCAGTTGCACGGTGTAGGGGGAGGCATCGCGGCCATGCACGTCGATTACCGGCAGACCCCCTTCGCGCAGGCTGAGGATGAATGCATCGCGGTTGAGGGTGATGCCTTCGAGCATGCGCTGCGGGTCATGGCCGATCAGTTCGCGCCACTGTTCGCGGCCGCCGGCGCCTTCGGCCAGGCTGTAGAGGGCGAAGTTGATGCCGCTCTGGTTGCTGCGGATGAACCAGCACCAGGCGCCATCGAGCAGGCCATGGTCGACGTGGTAGTCATGGTCGTCTTCGCGCGCTGCCAGGCAGGCGAAGTCACCTTGTGGCAGGTCGGCGTCCAGCACCCAGTTCTCGCTGGTGGTTTTGCTACCGAGCAGGAGGATCAGTTGCCGTTCCGAGCTGGAGCGGTAGCAGGTAAGGAAGAAGCGCCCGTCGGTTTCCTCGAATACCTGCTGGGCGGCTGTTTCACCAAGGTGGAAACGGTGCAGGCGGTAGGGGCGATGGGTATCGTCGAGGGTGGCGAAGAACAGCGTGCGGCTGTCGTTGGCCCAGGTCAGGCTGCCGTCGCAGTCGTCGAAGGGCAGGGCGGTGATGGCGCCCGTACTGAGGTCCTTGACGAATAGGTCATAGGTTTCGTCGCCCGAAGTGTCCAGGCTGTAGCCCAGCAGATTGTGGTCAGGGCTGATGCTGAAAGCGCCAAGCGACAGGTACTCGCCGCCGGCCAGGGCATTGGGGTCGAGCAGGAGCTGCTCGGCGTTTTCATCCACTCGCAGCGAGCCGTCTGTCGGGCGTGGGCTGCGATAGTGGCGCGGGTATTCGTCGCCTGCGGTGGTGCGCTGGTAGTACAGCCAGGGGCCCCACGGCGTGGGTAGTGATAGGTCGGTTTCGCGGATACGCCCCTTGATCTCCTGGAACAGGGTTTCGCGCAGTTCACGTTGCCCGGCCAGTTGTTCTTCCAGGTAGGTGTTTTCGGCCTTCAGGTAGTCGAGTACCTCTGCGGTGTCGCGCTGTTCCAGCCACTGGTACGGGTCGGTGGCGGCATCACGACGGGCGATCGGGGCATTGGGCATCGGTAATCTCGCGGGGTTGAGGGCTTGACGGCGGGCGCGCCGGGTTGCGCAAAAGCCGCTATCATAAGCGCCCATTTACCGGCCAAGCCATGAACGCATGACTGAACAAGACTATCTGCTTGCCTGGGGCGCTTATGCCATTGCTGCGCTCGGCTGCCTGCTGGTGTGGTTTCGTCTCACCAGCTGGATCTGGCGCTGGCTGCGCGAACCACTGCGGGTGCTGGTGGCGGTATTGCTGCTGACCCCGACCATCGTCGACCCGGCTCGCGAGCTGTTTGCCCCGGCCATTGCAGTCACGGCGCTGGACCTGCTGTTCAAGGTTGGCAACAACGCCTGGCGTGCGGTGGCTGATCTGTCGCTGTATATGCTGATTGCCTTCTCCGTGTGGCTGATTTTCGCTGCCCTGCGCTGGCCGGTGGAACGCTGGTGGCGCGCGCGCAAGGGCGAGACGCCGACTGCCACCGTCGAGGATGAACCGACGCTGCGCGACCTGATGGCGCGCAACGACGGCCAGCAGACCGATACCCGCATTGATGGCAATGGCGACCGTCGCCTGCGTATCGAGCCCCGCCTATAAGTCCCGGTGGCTGTCCATGCCTGCCGAGATGCTCAGCCTGTTGCCCAAGGGGTGCCCATGAGTTGTGTGTTCTGTGCCATCGCTGCCGGCCAAATGCCCGCCAATGTGGTCTACCAAGACGAACAGTTTCTGGTGCTGCTGGATATCTTCCCCCTGCGCCCGGCTCATGTGCTGATCATTACCCGTGAGCACGCGCCGTTTCTCACCGATCTCTCGGCAGCTCCGCGCGACGCCTTGCTGGCGCTCGCCGCGCGGGTTGCCCAGGCCTTGTATGGCAGCGGCCTTGGGGTTGCCGGGATCAACCTGATGATCAACGATGGGCCGGTAGCCAACCAACACGTCCCTCATCTGCACCTGCACCTGTTGCCACGTCGTCCGGGTGATTTGCCGGCGTTGATCTGGCGCATCCTGACGCGCTTCCTGCCGTTCGGCCGCAAGGCCATCGAGGCCCGCCTGCAGCGTGAGGCGGATGTACTGCGCAACGCCCTGCAACGAGAACCATGAACCATGTGTGAATTGCTCGGCATGAGCGCCAATGTCCCGACCGACATCGTTTTCAGCTTTACCGGGCTGATGCAGCGGGGCGGCGGTACGGGCCCGCACCGCGATGGCTGGGGCATCGCCTTCTATGAGGGCCGTGGCCTGCGCCTGTTTCAGGACCCGTCGGCGAGTGTCGAGTCCGAGGTGGCGCGTTTGGTACAGCGTTACCCGATCAAGAGCGAAACGGTGATTGGTCATATCCGCCAGGCCAATGTCGGCAAGGTCTGCCTGAGCAATACGCACCCATTCGTGCGCGAACTGTGGGGGCGCAACTGGTGTTTCGCCCATAACGGACAACTGGCCGATTTTGCCCCGCAGCACAGCTTCTACCGACCGGTGGGCGATACCGACAGCGAGGCGGCGTTCTGTGAATTACTCAACCGGGTGCGCAACGCCTTCCCCGAGCCTGTGCCAGTGGAAGTGCTGCTGCCGGTGCTGATCCAGTCGGCTCAGGCATTTCGTCGCCTGGGTGTGTTCAACTGCCTGCTCAGTGATGGTGACTGGCTGTTCGCCTTTTGCTCGACCAAACTGGCACAGATCACCCGCCGCGCACCGTTTGGCCCGGCGCGCTTGAAAGATGTCGATGTCATCGTCGATTTCCAGTCCGAAACCACGCCGAACGACGTGGTCACGGTGATCGCCACCGAGCCGCTGACCGATAACGAGCGCTGGACGCTGTTCCAGCCCGGTGAGTGGAGCCTGTGGCGTCGTGGTGAGCGGGTCGCTCATGGGCAAATGGGGGAGTAAGGCATGTTCAGGGGTTATCTGCGTCTGGTGGTGTTCGGTCTCGGTTTGCTGATTGGCGTGCAGGTGCCAGGGTTTATCGACGATTACAGCAAGCGGGTGGATGCGCACCGCGCCGAGTCGGAGCAAAGCCTCAGCGGCTTTCGCGAAACGGCTCATCGCTTCTTCAAGGATGACCTCGATGCCCTGGTCGCTCACTACCGGGCCAGCACCGATGCGGTGATGCGCAGTGACGCCGATAGCGTCAATCGCCTGGTAACCCGTGCCAATTTGCTGGAGGACGAGTGGTTGGCCATGCACGGTCCCTGGTACACCCAGGTGGCCCACCTGATGACTTCGGCTGACCCGGAGCTGTTCCAGGAAACCGTCGATGCCTATACCTACCAGGTCTTGCTGGCGCCGCAGGCGATTGCCTGGGGCCTTGGTTGTGCGCTGGTGCTGGCCTGGCTGGTGGAACTGATCGTGCTTGCGGCGGGCTGGACGCTGGGCTTCGGGCGCAAGCACCGCATCATCCAGACGGAACAACGTCACTGGCGCTGAAACATTCAGCCTGGATGTTTCAAAAAGTTGCGCTGGCTCGCCGAATTTCAATCACCTCCATGTTAGGGTGGCGCCCTTCAATCAAGCCCCCATCGTCATGGAGTTCATATGTCGATCAAGGAAGTCATCCTTGCCGCCCTGTTGTTTGCCGTTACCCCTCTCGCTCATGCCAATCCCTCGGTTCAGGAGGTCGACACGAATGCCTCTGAGCAGGTGACGGCAGGAGAGGAAATCAGCGAGGACGAAGAGGAAGGTGAGGAGTTCGACGAAGAAGCGTTCATCGACAGCCTGAATTTCCAGCAAGGCAAGATCATTCTTGGCGATAACCTCGCCACCCTCAATTTGCCGGCCAATTACGTCTTCCTCAATGGCGAGGATGCCGAGCGGCTGCTAGTCGAGGCCTGGGGCAACCCTCCGGACGCCGAGCTGCCATTGGGCATGGTGTTGCCTGCCGGTATTTCGCCGCTGGCTGCAGAGTCCTGGGCTGTGACCGTCGAGTATGAAAAGAAGGGCTATGTATCCGACGAGGATGCCGGCGATATCGATTACGCCGACATGCTCAAGGATCTGCAGGAAGAGGCCCGTACCGATAACGCGTGGCGCGCCGAGAACGGCTACGAGTCTGTCGAGCTGGTTGGTTGGGCCGATCAGCCGCACTACGACGCCGAAGGCAAGAAGCTGCATTGGGCCAAGGAGCTCAAGTTCGGTGACAGTGAGGAAAACACCCTCAACTACAACATCCGCGTGCTGGGCCGCCAGGGTGTACTGGTGCTGAACTTCATTGCCAACATGGATCAGTTGGCCGATATCCAGAAGAACGTACCGACGGTGCTGGCCATGACCGAATTCAATCAGGGCCATCGCTACGCCGATTTCAACCCGGATATCGATGAGGTCGCGGCGTATGGCATTGGTGCCCTGATCGCCGGCAAGCTGGCGGCCAAGGCGGGTCTGTTCGCCACGCTGCTGATTCTGCTGAAGAAACTGTGGATCGTGCCGGTACTGCTCTTCGGTTGGTTGGGCAAGCGCCTGTTCGGCAAGAAGAAAGCCGAAGTGGCCGCTCCAGTCGTGGAGCCCGTAGCTGCCGTGGCAGAACCCGCGCCTGTGGCCCCAGCCACCACCGTGCTGGACCTGAACAAACCGGAAGACGACAAGCGCTGAGTTCGTCATGCCCTTGTCGGCGTAGGGTCGGCAACGCAATGCGCCTGCCCTACGTGCAGCCACAAAAGAAAAGGCCCCGATTGGGGCCTTTTCCGTTTGTGGCGGACGCGAGTTACTTCGAAAGGAAGCGCATGCCTTCTTCCAGTCCACGCAGGGTCAGCGGGTGCATCTGGTCGTTGATCAACTCGCGCACGATGTTGGTCGAAGCGGTGTAGCTCCAGGCATCCTTGGGGTACGGGTTGATCCAGATGAGCTTCTTGTACTTCTCCATGAAGCGCTTCATCCACACGTAACCGGCTTCCTCGTTCCAGTGTTCGACGCTGCCGCCGGCCTGGGTGATCTCGTAGGGCGCCATGGCCGCATCGCCGATGAAGATCACCTTGTAGTCGGCGCCGTACTTGTGCAGCAGATCGAGGGTGGAGAAGCGTTCGCTGGTGCGGCGCAGGTTGTTCTTCCACACCGACTCGTAGATGAAGTTGTGGAAGTAGAAGTACTCGAGATGCTTGAACTCGGTCTTGCAGGCCGAGAACAGTTCCTCGCAGACCTTGACGTGGGCGTCCATGGAACCGCCGATGTCGAACAACAGCAGCAGCTTCACGGTGTTGCGCCGCTCCGGGCGCATCTGGATGTTGAGGAGGCCGCCGTCCTTCGCCGTGTGGTCGATGGTGCCGCCCAGGTCGAACTCTTCTGCCGCACCTTCACGGGCGAACTTGCGCAGGCGACGCAGGGCCACCTTGATATTGCGCGTACCCAGTTCGACCTGGTCGTCGAGGTTCTTGTACTCGCGCTGATCCCAGACCTTGACCGCCTTGCCCTGGCGCTTGCCGGCATCGCCGACGCGCACGCCTTCCGGGTTGTAGCCGCCGGAGCCGAACGGGCTGGTGCCGCCGGTGCCGATCCACTTGTTGCCACCGGCATGCCTTTCTTTCTGCTCTTCGAGGCGTTTCTTGAACTCCTCGATCAGCTTCTCCAGGCCGCCAAGCGACTGGATCTGGGCGCGCTCCTCGTCGGTCAGGTGTTTCTCGAATTCCTTGCGCAGCCAGTCTTCGGGAATCATCGCCTCGAGGAAGTCGTCGAGCTTCTCCAGGCCTTTGAAGTAGGCGGCGAAGGCGCGGTCGAACTTGTCGAAGTGGCGTTCGTCCTTGACCATCACCGTGCGGGCGAGAAAGTAGAACTCGTCCATGTCGGCGAAGATCACGTGCTGTTTCAGCGCATTGATCAGGTCGAGCAGCTCGCGTACCGAAACCGGCACCTTGGCTGCGCGCATTTCATTGAACAGGTTGAGCAGCATGGGATGTCCTCAATCGCGCATTTCGACAGACGTGCTGTCGCTTAGACGGTACCAGGCAGCGCATGAGTCGGTATGAATGTGCTTCTGCGCGATGTTCGTCAGTGGTGTATCCAGCGTGCCCAGGGCGATCGACAGCCAGTTGGGGTAGGGGTGCTCGGCGAACCATTGCAGGTTGGTGCCACAGTGGCGGCAGAACGTCCGGCTCACACCCGGCGAAGAGTTGAACACGACAACCGATTCCTCGCCCTGGGTGAACCGAAAATGTTCTCGACGCACGTTGGTGTAGGTGGCGAACGCCGCGCCGTGCCCTTTACGGCATTGTGTGCAATGACAATGGGTCGCGGAATCTATGGGCGCGTCGACCTGGTAGGTCACCGCGCCACAGAGGCAACTGCCGTGATACATGGACTGCTCAGCGCGAGGCGCGACGGCTCATGAACGCCAGGCGCTCGAGCAACTGCACATCCTGCTCGTTCTTCACCAGGGCACCGGCCAGTGGCGGAATGGCCTTGGTTGGATCGCGCTCGCGCAGCACTGCTTCGCCGATGTTGTCGGCCATCAGCAGCTTCAGCCAGTCAACCAGTTCGCTGGTGGAGGGCTTCTTCTTCAGGCCCGGCACCTTGCGTACATCGAAGAACACGTCCAGCGCCTCGGCGACCAGCTCGTTGCTGATGCTCGGGTAGTGCACGTCGACGATTTTCTTCAGTGTTTCGCGGTCAGGGAAGGCGATGTAGTGGAAGAAGCAGCGGCGCAGGAAGGCGTCCGGCAGTTCCTTTTCGTTGTTCGAGGTGATGATGATGATCGGGCGCTGTTTGGCCTTGATCGTCTCGTCGGTCTCGTAAACGTAGAACTCCATCTTGTCGAGTTCTTGCAGCAGGTCGTTGGGGAACTCGATGTCGGCCTTGTCGATCTCGTCGATCAGCAGGATCACGCGTTCTTCGGACTCGAAGGCCTCCCACAGCTTGCCTTTCTTGATGTAGTTGCGCACATCGTGGACTTTGTCCGAATCCAGCTGCGAGTCACGCAGGCGGCTGACCGCGTCGTACTCGTACAGACCCTGGTGAGCCTTGGTGGTCGATTTGATGTGCCAGGTGATCAGCTTGGCGCCAAAGGCTTCGGCCAGTTGCTCGGCGAGCATGGTCTTGCCGGTGCCTGGCTCGCCCTTGACCAGCAGCGGACGCTGCAGGGTGATGGAGGCGTTGACCGCGAGCTTGAGGTCGTCGGTGGCGACGTAGGACTGGGTGCCTTCGAACTTCATCTGGAAATCCTCGAACGGTAACGCCCGTGGCGAAACCGGGTGGTTCGGTATGTACGAAAGTGGCGACTATAACGTGCGTGGAGGTGGAGTGTGAACGCAGACGTGCCATTCAGTCACTGAATGGCGGGTCACGCGGTTATCGACCACATTCTTCGCCAGGGGCCCGACTTTAGCTGAGTTGGGCAGCGATTCGCGGGCTCATTCCGATGGCGGACTGTTCTCGAAGCGGGTATTGAAGGCCTTGATGAAGGCATTGCGCAGAATGCCGAGGATGGCCTGCAAGGCGCTGACATTCTGCTGCTCCACACTGCCGCTGAGTTCGACGCGAGTGGCGAACTGGTTTTTGCTCTGGTTCTTCAGCACTTTTTCGCTGCCACCGACCAGGGCTTCCCAGATGGAACGGAAAAAGCCTTTGTCGTCGCGCTCCACATCCTGTTGCCAGTTGAATACCTCCACATCGCGCAGCAGGGGCTTGATATAACCGCTGAGCTGTCCGTTCTCGGCGCTGGCCTCGATCACCAGGTCACCGCTGCCGGCATTGAAGTCGAACTTGCCGTAGGCGTTGGCCAGGTCATTGAGCTGGCGCAGTTCGATGCCGGTGGCTCGCAGGCGCATGGCGAAGTCCTGAAAGTTGTGGAATGGGTCGAACACTGCCGTGGCTTCTATGGGCGCGTGATCGAGCAGCAGGCCCTTGCCTTCGAAACGGGCCACCCGCGAGCCGCTGGCATCGGCAACGTTGGTCAGGTTGTACAGGCTGGCCTCGATCTTGTTGGCCTTGATGTTGACCGGTGGTTTCGCACTGTAGTTGTGGAAGCCGAGGGTGCCGTCGACAACCCGGAGTTCGTTGAGGGTGATGGGTAGCAGCTTGTTCAACTGTTCGCGCCAATCGACACCGGCACCGGTCTGTGAGGCGCTTTGATCCTTGCCGCCGTCGACGAAGTTCAGCTCCGGCGCAGTGAAGATCACCTGGGCGACGATACCGTGCTCGTACCACAGCGAGTGCCAGCTCACCGCAATATCGATAGTGGGTGCGTCGAGCAGCGGTACGGGAACCTGACCGTCGGTCTTGACGATGCGCAGACCGTTGATCTGGTAGGCACCACGCCACCAGGCCAGGTCAATGTCGGTGATGTGGCCGCGGTAGTCGCCCATGTCCGCCAACTTGCCATTGAGGTAGTCGCGGATCACGTAGGGCAGGGCGATATGCAGCGCCACCACCAGGCCGACAAGGCCAAGCAGGAGCCACAAGGGCAGGCTGTAGCGACGTTTCATCAGGGCATCCGTTTCTGCGCGTCTGTTTGATGGACTGCAACGTGCTGTCGAGAGTTCGACCTGTCTGCGGCTGGACGATCCGGGTCATGCGGCATAGGCTGACGGGCTCGCGTATCGACAAGGACAAACGCCATGAGCCGCATTTATGCAGACAACGCGCAATCCATCGGTAATACACCGTTGGTGCAGATCAATCGCCTGGGGCCGAAGGGCGTCACCATCTTGGCCAAGATCGAAGGGCGCAACCCAGGGTATTCGGTGAAATGCCGGATTGGCGCCAACATGATCTGGGATGCCGAGTCGCGCGGCGTGCTCAAGCCGGGCATGACCCTGGTCGAGCCCACCTCCGGCAACACCGGTATCGGCCTGGCGTTCGTTGCGGCGGCACGTGGCTACAAGCTACTGCTGACCATGCCCGCGTCGATGAGCCTGGAACGACGCAAGGTGCTCAAGGCCCTGGGCGCTGAACTGGTCCTGACCGAACCGGCCAAGGGCATGAAAGGGGCTATCGAGAAAGCCGCCGAGATTGCCAACTCCGACCCGCAGAAGTACTTCCAGCCGCAGCAGTTCGAGAACCCGGCGAACCCGGCGATTCACGAGAAAACCACCGGTCCGGAAATCTGGAACGACACGGACGGTGCCATCGATGTACTGGTGGCGGGCGTCGGTACCGGCGGCACCATCACCGGTATTTCCCGCTATATCAAGCACACGCGCCACAAGCCGATCCTGTCGGTGGCGGTGGAGCCGATTGGCTCGCCGGTGATCACCCAGACCCTGGCGGGCGAAGAGGTCAAACCCAGCCCGCACAAGCTGCAGGGCATTGGTGCCGGTTTCGTGCCGAAGAACCTCGACCTGTCCATCGTCGACCGCGTCGAGCTGGTTTCCGATGACGAGTCCAAGGCCATGGCCCTGCGCCTGATGCAGGAAGAGGGCATCCTCTGTGGCATTTCCTGTGGAGCAGCCATGGCAGCGGCGGTGCGTATGGCCGAGGCGCCGGAGATGCAGGGCAAGACCATCGTGGTGATCCTGCCGGACTCCGGTGAGCGTTATCTGTCGAGCATGCTGTTCAGCGATCTGTTTACCGAGCAGGAACTGCAACCCTGATCGACGAGGCCAGCCTGCCAGGTTACTGGCAGGCCGCGCGGATTCAGGTGCGAGGCGCCGGGCTGGGACGCAAGACCAGCCACAGCGCCATGGCGATCAGCACGCCGCCATACAGATAGGCCCAGGACAGCGGCTCATCGAGCAACAACACCCCCCAGAGCACGCCGAACGGTGGAATGAGGAAGGTCACGGCCATCGACTTGACCGGGCCAACATCAGCGATCAGGCGGAAATACAGGATATAGGCCAGGGATGTGCAGACCAGGCCCAGACCGGCCAATGCCAGCCACAGCGAAGGCTCGAGCCAGGGTGCAAGAGTCTGGCTAGGCAGTTTCCAGAGCATGAAGGGTAGCAGCAGAAGGCTGGCGCTGAGCTGGCTGGCGAAGGCCAGCAAGCGACCGTCGACGCCCCCCTGCTGGGTGATCCAGCGACGGGTGAGAAAGCCGGCTAAACCGTAGCAACTGGTGGCGACCAGGCAGGCGACGGCGCCCAGTAGCAGCTCCGTGTCGAAAGCCATCGGCCCGGTGCGGGTCAGCACGCCAACGCCAGCCAGGCCGAGTAACACACCGCCGAATTTCGCCGGTGTGGCGGGTTCATGGAAGAACAGCGTCCCGATCAATACGCCCATCAACGGGGTGGTGGCATTGAATACTGCCGAGTAACCAGCCGGCAGGTGCTGAGCGGCGAGTGCGTACATGGCGAACGGAATCCCCGAACTGACCACGCCCAGTAGCAGCGCCTTGCCCAGCTTGCCGCGGTAATCCCAGCCGCTGCGCATGACCTGGATGATCACCAGCAGGCCCAGTGTGGCCAGCAGTACACGGCCGAAGGCGGTGGGCAACGCACCGACCTGCGGCACCAGCATGCGGATGAACAGGAAGCTCGCGCCCCAGATGGCAGCGAGGGCAAGCAGGCGGAAATAGTCGGCGGGACGCACGGGCGGCTCCTTTGCGGGAGCGCAAAGGATACGCCGCATGGGCGGGCGCGCAATCTACAGTTGAAGGGCAATGTTGTGGAGCAGTTGCGCGCCTGGGCGATTGGGTCAATGGCGCCGAGCGCTTGGGTCATTGAGCGAGGCCGTCAACGGCACCTACCCTGAGGGCACGTTCAACCAGCGTGGGCCATCAAGGCCGTGGGTCAACCCCCATGCATTGTTAAAGGTACCGTTCGCTGGCAACGTTTCGTCACGCGCGTCGCCTCGTTGCCTGAGCAGAGCCGAGCTCCCGTTTCGAGCCGAGAGCGAGAACCGGCGTAGATACGCAGCGTGTGTTCAAGCTTGCCTGTTGACCCTTTCTGATTCTGGAGTCGTCATGTCTGGCCCGTTGTCTTCGTTGAAAGTCCTCGATTTCTCTACCCTGCTGCCTGGGCCGTTCGCTTCGCTGCTGCTGGCGGACATGGGCGCTGAGGTGCTGCGTGTGGAATCGCCGACCCGTGCAGATCTGGTCCGCGTGCTGCCCCCCTTCGAGGGCGGTTGTTCGACCAGCCACGCCTACCTCAACCGCAACAAGCGTTCGCTGGCACTGGATCTCAAACAGCCCGGCGCGCTCGCGGTGGTGCATCGACTGGTCGAGGAGTACGACATCCTGCTGGAACAATTCCGGCCGGGCGTGATGGACAAACTCGGGCTGGGATACGACGTCTTGAAGGCGATCAATCCCCGGCTGATCTATGTGTCGATTACCGGCTATGGGCAGACCGGGCCGTACCGGGATCGTGCCGGTCATGACCTCAACTACCTGGCCCTGAGCGGCCTGGCCAGCTACACGGGACGACGCGAGAGCGGGCCGTTGCCGCTGGGTATGCAGGTGGCGGATATCGCGGGTGGTTCGCTGCATGGCGTTATCGGTCTGCTCGCTGCGGTGGTGCAACGCCAGCAGACAGGGCAGGGGCAGCACGTGGATATCAGCATGACCGATTGTGCATTCAGCCTGCACGCCATGTCCGGTGCCGGCTTCCTCGCCGGCGGCGTGGAGCCGGAGATGGAAGGCCAGGCGCTCAATGGCGGCAGCTTTTATGATTACTACCGCACCCGTGATGGCCGTTGGTTGTCGGTGGGTAGCCTGGAGCCGCAGTTCATGCAGCAGTTCTGCGCACAACTGGGGCGCCCGGAGCTGGCTGCACGCGGCCTCTCGCCCAAGGCGGAAGACCAGCGCGCGCTCAAGCGCGAGATCGAAATCGAGATCGAGAAGCGCGACTTCGCCGAATGGCAGCAGCGTTTTGCTGCTGTGGATGCGTGTGTCGAACCGGTGCTGGGCCTGGCCGAAGCCGTCGAGCACCCGCAGCTCCAGGCGCGCGGGCTGGTCACCGAGGTGCCACGCGAGGGCGGGGCGGCCCAGCGGCAGATTGCCTGCCCGATCCGTTTTTCCGGTGGGCTGGATGCACCGAGGCACATTGGTGTCGCGGTAGGTGCCCACAGCGCCGAGGTACTACGCGAAATTGGCTACAACGACGAGCAGATCGCCGAGCTCAAGGCCGGCAAGGTCATGGGGTAGACGCTATTCGACACGTTGTTCACCGCTGAATACCAGCGTCGCCCGGCAGCGCCGGCAGAAGTAACGTCGGCCTTTGGCTACCAGTGAATGGCGTTGGGCGGAGAAGGGAAATTCGCTGCTGTTCGGGCATTG
The DNA here is from genome assembly GCF_965111915.1 of Pseudomonas sp. Marseille-Q8238. NCBI lineage: Bacteria > Pseudomonadati > Pseudomonadota > Gammaproteobacteria > Pseudomonadales > Pseudomonadaceae > Pseudomonas > Pseudomonas sp. Marseille-Q8238. The sequence goes on from NZ_CBCOPI010000001.1 coordinate 1,491,078, forward strand.
GCAGAGGTAGACGAAACGCGTGACCTTGCGCCGGCCAACGTCATAGGTGTGGCAACGATCCGGCGGCAGCTCGTAAACGCCGCGCATGATCAGTTGCCATTCTTCGCCGTGAGGCTGGATGCGTCCACCGAACATCTGATGGGCGATCAGGTGCGCGACTTCGTGGGCCACGGTCTGTTTGAGGAAATGTTCGCGGTTTTCCGCATACAGCTTGGGATTGAAGCGCAGCAGGTTTTCAGTCAGGTGGGCTACCCCCGCTTTTTGCCCACGTAGCTTGAAGCTGACCTCGGGTCGGGGAAAGCGGCGGTTGAAGAAGGCTTCGGCCTGTTGATAGCAGGCTTCCACGCGGTTGTTGAGCGACTCGGGCATGCGGCTCCTCCAGAAGCCGGCAATTATGCCGCAATCCCTCGGGAGGAGACCCTATCTCCAATTGTCCGCCTGTCGACTGGCGCTATTGCGGGCGTTCATCCTGCGTCGGGTAAGCCTGGTCAGTGGCTGGCGCACGCTCGTAGTTCGGTTGCAGGTACATGTTCCAGTGCAGGATGGCCGATACCAGCAGCGTCACCAGGACCAGCACTGCCACGGCCCACACCGAACCGGCATAGACCAGTCCCTGGTTCTGTCGCAGGCGCATGAAGGTCGGCAGGCCGACGAACAGCAGGAAGGTGGAGTAGGCACACCCCAGGCCCAGCACAGCCACTGCCAGCCAGCGGCTCGGGTAGAGCGAGGCCAGTCCGGCGATGAACAGCGGCGTCGCGGTATAGGCGGCGAAGCCGATGCATTGGTTCAACGTTGGACGTGCCTCGAAGGTACGCGACATCCAGCGAATGAACCCGCCCATGATCAGGGTGCCGAGCAGGGTCGTCAGGTAGATGGTTATGCTGAGGAGCAGCGCGCTGCGGGTGTCCAGGGTTACGCGCTCGTTTTCCGCCAGGCTCCAGCCAACCTCCGTGGTCCCGATAAACAGGCTGACCGCGGGTATCAGGGCGAGCAGCAGCAGGTGGCTCAGGTAGTGCACGCTGTTGCGTTCCTCTTCCTGGCGGATCTCGTGCCAGGCAGCATCCGGGCGCGTGAACAGGGTGAGAAAATGCGGAGCCATGGGGCGTTCCTCCTTGGGCAAGGGTGGTGGCCCGATGAATGCTTTTGCATCGGCGTCATAGGTTAGAGCGCGCTATGCCACCAGGGGGTTCAACCTTTTTCGGCCCTGCAGAAACGAAGAAGCCGCCTGATGGCGGCTTCTGCTTCAACGTCATGATTCAGCTGATGTATACCGGGCCGACGCCCAGCCCCCAGAAAATCACCGAGCAGGCAATCATTGCCACCAGCACCACCAGGCCGACGGCCAGGACAGAGCTGGAGAACATGAAGCCTTCTTCAGTCGAGATGTTCATGAAGGTTGGCAGGCCGGTGTACAGCAAGTACACCGTGTAGGCCACCGCTGCCGTGCCGATCAGCATCGCCAACCACAGGCTGGGGTAAAGCGCGGCTATGCCACCGATGAACAGCGGTGTGGCGGTATAGGCTGCAAACACCACGCATTGGGTCAGGGTTGGGTTGGCGGCATAGGTGCGGGCCATCCAGTGGATGAACGCGCCCATCACGATGACCCCGGCCAGCATCGCCAGGTACGACATGACGGTCATTTGTAACGCACTGGATTCGGTCAGTTTGACCGGCATGCCATTACCTACCGTCCAGCCCACCTGGGTGGTGCCGAAGTAAGCGCAGAGTGCCGGGATGGCAGCAAGAATCAGAACGTGGGTCAGGTACATGTGGCTGATGCTTTCTTCTTCGCCACGAATTTCCTGCCACTCCTGGTCGGGATGGGTGAAGAGCCCCCAAACATGGTGGATCATGCAGACACCTCCTCTTTTTTATTGTCGGCCGCCCCGAACAAGAGGCCCGCTCCGCGTCGTCCAGCGATGGCGGGTATCGGTTCGAATCACTGCGACCGTATGTCGCAGTATAGGCAAAGGCTGCAGCCCGCGCGGTGCGTGGCTTAGAGCGAATCGCGATGTTCAGGTCAGCGGTAATAACGCTGAAGTATTTCCATGGCCAGATTGATCGACTGCAGACGACTGGTGTTGCCACCTCGGTCGGGGTGATGCTGGCTCACCAGCTGCCGATAGCGCAGCTTGATGACGGCAAGGCTGATTGGTTGGTCCAGGTCCAGTTCGAACAGCTCCAGTGCGGCACGTTTTTCGTCGCCGCCCTGCATGCGTGTCCAGAAACTGGCCAAGAGCTTTTCCACGTCGTCTTCGCCGGTTTCGCGCAGGTGGCGCAGGTCCAGGTAGTAGTCACGCAGGGGATCGCGTTCGGCGAGTGCCGCCTGGCCGGGGCTCCAGGGCAGCAGGCGGACGCACAGCGGATTGATGTCCACGTGCGCCTGCTGGGCCTGCCACAGCTGTTCGCGCAACAGGTAGAGGGCGTTGAACAGCAGGAAATGCGTGCGAAACAGCACCAGCTTGTCGGCCAGTGGCAGGTTGGGGATATGCGTGGAGTGCCGGCTCTTGAGCTGCTGAATCAACTCGAACTCGCTGATGCCCGCAGGTGTTCCCCGCAGCAGTTCATGCACCTGCTCGCAGAGTGACTGGGCGGGGTCGAGGTCGCTGTTCATCGGAAGGCCGGCCATCAGGGAGTGGGAATGTGCGCTCAGAGCCTAACACGGGCTGCCGTGAGCCGGCTTTGTGCGTAAAATGGCCAGCTTTTCGCCTTCCCCCGGATTTCCCGCGCATGTCCAGCAGCCTCTCGGTCAACCAGAACAAATTGCAGAAACGCCTGCGCCGCCTGGCCGGCGAAGCCGTCACCGATTTCAACATGATCGAAGAGGGCGACAAGGTCATGGTCTGCCTGTCCGGCGGCAAAGACAGCTACACCATGCTCGACGTATTGCTGTACCTGCAGAAGGTTGCGCCGATCTCCTTCGAAATCGTCGCGGTGAACATGGACCAGAAGCAACCCGGCTTCCCTGAGCACGTGCTGCCGGCCTACCTGGAATCCATTGGCGTGGCCTATCACATCGTCGAGAAGGACACCTATTCGGTGGTCAAGGAGAAGATCCCGGAAGGCAAGACCACCTGCTCGCTGTGCTCGCGCCTGCGCCGCGGCACGCTGTACACCTTCGCCGACGAGATCGGCGCGACCAAGATGGCCCTCGGGCATCACCGCGACGACATCCTGGAAACCTTCTTCCTCAACATGTTCTATGGCGGCACCCTCAAGGCCATGCCACCCAAGTTGCGTGCCGACGACGGGCGCAACGTGGTGATCCGTCCGCTGGCCTACTGCAGCGAGAAGGACATCCAGGCTTACTCGGACATGAAGGAGTTCCCGATCATCCCGTGCAACCTGTGCGGCTCCCAGGAAAACCTGCAGCGTCAGGTGGTCAAGGAGATGCTGGTGGAGTGGGAACGCAAGTCGCCGGGGCGTACCGAGATCATGTTCCGCGCGCTGCAGAACGTGGTGCCGTCGCAACTGGCCGACCGCAACCTGTTCGACTTCAACAGCCTGAAGATCGACGAAAGCGCCACTCCGCGCTTTCTCGATGTGATGAACCTGTAATTTCGGCTGAATACACAGCGCGCCTTACGAAGCCGTTGCTTTTGCAGGGTGCGCCATGCGCACCACGGGCGCAGTTCTGACAGGCGCGCCGATCACGCCGGCAGCGGCCGCATCAACAGCGCCGGGACTTCGCGGCCTTCGACGAAGCGCTCCTGCACCAGCGTGCGCACCTCCTCTTCGTTCTGCACCTGATACCACGCACCTGGCGGGTAGACGCTGAGTGTCGGCCCCTGATCGCAGGGGAACTGGCACTGCGTGCGGGTGATGTGCACGCCGCCTGCGCACTCCAGCTTGCCGGCGGCCTTGAGCTGCTCGCGCAGGGCTTTCCACAGAGGCAGTGCGCCACGGCGCGTGCAGCGAGGGCCGTTGCACAGCAGCACGCGATAATCGTGTTCGGGGATGCATGACCAGGCGTGAGCGCCCGGCAGTGGCGCGACGGTCACGCAGTCCAGGTGCGACTCACGGTGTTCGATCAGCGTGTCGAGTATGTCCACGGCAGCCGCATCGCCACGGGCGACCAGCAGTTGCGCCTGTATGGCCGGATCGCTGGTGAGTTGTTGCAGTTCGCTGCGCAGCCAGTCGAGGTAGGGACTGCTCGAATTCGGGTCGAGATCGATCAGTAGCAATGGCAATTGCCCGGCGGCGATGCTGGCGCGAACGGTTTGCCAGAGTGCGTCGTAGCCCTCCGTGGTGTCGACGATATCGGCCAGTGCCGATTCGTTCCGCGCTGCTACCAGCTGGCGCTGAAACAGTTCGGCGAACGAGCCCCGTTGCAGGTCTGGGCCGACATAGAGCACGCGGGAGTATGGATGGGGCAGGGCGGTGGTCATCGTGTATCCGTAAAGTATTGAACCGTTCCGGGCGGTCGCCGCAGAGGGTTTCTGAGGCGCGGCAGTCTACCCGAGACCATCTGGCAACGCTTGCCACAAGGCGTCGCAGCTGACGAAGGTGCGGTCCACCTCCGGCAGCTCCGGGCGGGCCAGGAGCAGTACTGGCAGGCTGCGTTCGCGGGCGACCTGCAGCTTGGCTTCGGTGGCATCGCCGCCGCTGTTCTTGCTGATCAGCACGTCAAAATTGCCCGCCGCGAACAGGTCGCGCTCTTCGTCCAGGCTGAACGGCCCGCGATTGCCGATCACCCGCGCGCGCGCATTGCCGGGGTGCTCGTCGAGCATGCGGATGGTCCAGAACTGCCCTGCTGGAATCGTGTCGAGGTGTTGTAGCGGTTCGCGGCCAAGGGTGAAGAAGGGGCGCTGGAAGGCGTGCAGGGCGAGGGAGAGTTCGTCCCAGTCGTTCACCGTACGCCAGTCATCCTGCGGGCCTGGTTGCCAGCCCGGACGGCGCAGGGCCCAGCAGGGAATACCTGCGTCTTCTGCTGCCTGGGCCGCGTTGCGGCTGATCTGCGCCGCATACGGGTGGGTGATGTCGAGCAGCAGGCTGATGCCTTGCGCGCGGATAAAGCTGGCCAGGCCGGCCGCGCCGCCGAAGCCACCGACCCGCACCTGGCAGCGCAGGTCGCTGGGCACCTTACCCAACCCGGCGAGGCTGTAGATGTGTGCCGGGCCCAGACGCCGGGCAATGCGCAGGGCATCGCCTACGCCACCCAGCAGCAGGATGCGCTTCATGTCGGGCTGCCCAGCGGTTTGTGCAGCTCCAGCAGGGTGATCGGCAGGGCGCTGCGCCAGGTGTCGAAGCCGCCGAGCGGTTGAGCCTGGGCGACTTGCAGGCGGGTCAGCTCACCGCCATGGCGCTCACGCCAGCCCATCAGCATTGCCTCGCTCTGCAGGGTAACGGCGTTGGCCACCAGGCGCCCACCTGGCTTGAGCTGCTGCCAGCACTGCTCCAGCACGGTGGGCACGGTCACGCCACCGCCGATGAAGATCGCATCCGGCGGCTCCAGGCCGTTCAGCGCTTCGGGGGCAGCGCCGCTCACCAACTGCAGGCCGGGTACGCCAAGCGCGTCGCGGTTATGGGCGATCAGTCCCTGGCGACCGGCATCTGCCTCGATGGCGATGGCGCGGCAACTGGGATGGGCGCGCATCCATTCGATGGCGATGGAGCCGCAACCGGCGCCGACGTCCCACAGCAGTTCACCTGGTCGTGGTGCCAGACGGGCCAGGGTGACGGCGCGCACGTCGCGCTTGGTCAGTTGGCCGTCGTGCTGGTAGGCGCTGTCCGGCAGGCCGCAGGTCAGCGGCAGCGGCAGGGCGTCAGCGCCTGCCAGGCATTCCACCGCCAGCAGGTTGAGGGCGGCGGCTTGTGGCAAGGCCCAACCATCGGCCTGGCCGTCGACGCGGCGCTCCAACGGGCCGCCAAGGTGCTCCAGCACGCTCAGGCGGCTGGGTCCGAAGCCGCGTTCGCGCAGCAGCTCGGCAATCGCCGCCGGGCTGCTGCCGTCGTTGCACAGGATCAACAGGCGTCGACCAGCATGCAGGTGGCCGTTGAGCGCGGCCAGCGGGCGGGCGACCACCGACAGCAGGGTCACGTCTTGCAGGGGCCAGCCCAGGCGGGCGGCAGCCAGTGAATAGGAGGAGGGCGCCGGTAATACCCGCAGTTCCTCGCTCGTCACCTGGCGCGCCAGGCTGGCGCCGACGCCGAACAGCATGGGATCGCCGCTGGCCAGCACGCAGACCGGCGTGCCGCGCTGTTCCAGTACCGGCTCCAGGCTGAACGGGCTGGGCCAGGCCTGGCGTGGGGCACGGATGCACGGGGGCAGCAGGTCGAGCTGGCGCGAGGCGCCAACGATCCGCTGGGCATTCAGCAGCGCCCGGCGGGCTGTCTTGCCCAGGCCTGCATAGCCGTCCTCACCGATTCCCACAACCGTCAACCACTGCGCCATTGCGCCATCCTCATCGAGCGTCGCCTGCCTGCCGACGAGCTGAATTGTCGCCGGGCCGGGCAAAGCGGGCATAATAGCGCCTTCTGCAGGGCCCGGTTTCCGGGCTACGCCCTGGCATTCCCGTACAGACCTTTGTGAGGTGTGCAGCGGCTGCCGAAAACGCCGGCCCCGAACCCTATCCGGCGTGTGAATCGACCATCCCTGGACCTCGCCTTGCCCAACGCCAACCCAGCCATTCGCCCCTCTGCCTGCCCCGGCCTGCTGCGTATCGTGCCGGCGCTGGACGGTGGCATATGCCGGGTCAAGCTTGCTTGCGGGATCTTGCCGGCCGAGAAGGCCCGGACCATTGCGCGAGCGTCCATGGGCTGCGCCAGCGGTGTGCTGGAGCTGACCAACCGCAGCAACCTGCAGATTCGCGGTGTACGCGATGAGCGGCGCGATGCGTTGATCGCCGCGTTGCTGGCGGCAGGCCTGGGGCCGCGCACGGCGGGGGCGGACGATGTGCGCAACCTGTTGATCAGCCCGGCGGCGGGCCTCGACCCGGCAGCGTTGCTGGATGTGCACCCGCTGGCCGACGACCTGCTGGCGCTGCTGCAGGACACCCCAGCTTTCCACGCCCTATCGCCCAAGTTCGCTGTGCAGCTGGATGGCGGCGAAGCCCTGGCCATGCGCGAACATCCCCATGACCTGTGGTTGCGTGCCGTGCCTGGCAGCGAGCCGCTGTTGGCCTTCGGCCTGGCCGGTTGCCCGGTCGAGCCGCCACTGGCGGCGGTCACCCTGGCTCAGGTCGTGCCTTTGGTGAGTGCCGTCTTGCAGCTGTTCCTTGAGATGGCTGACGTGCAACAGACGCGTATGCGCCATCTGTTGGCAGAGGTTGGGATAACCCGTTTTGTCGAGGCCTTGCAGGCGCGTCTGCCCTTTGCTTTGCGCGCGGTGACGGACGAGGTCGAGCAGTCGAGCGCGATTGGCGTACCACTTGGCGCCCATGTGCAGCGTCAGAATGACCTGCATATGCTGGTGGCGGGGGCGCCCCTGGGGCGTCTTGAGGCTAGGCAGTTGCTGGCGCTGGCCGATCTGGTCGAGCGCGAAGGCGATGGCCAACTGCGCCTGACGCCCTGGCAAGGCGTGTTGCTGCCGAATATTCCCGCCGCTGCCAGTTCGCGGGTGTTGCAGGCCCTTGGCGAATTGGGTCTGGTCGTCGACCGGCACGAGCCACTTGGCCAACTGCTGGCCTGCACCGGCTCGCAGGCCTGCGCCAAGGGGCTGGCCGATACCAAGGCTGATGCCCGTCGGCTGGCGACGCTGCTCACCGCCCAAGGACGCGCGCCGCAGGTTCACCTGTGCGGTTGCCCGCGTTCTTGCGCCGCCGCCCATGTGGCGGCCTTCACCCTGCTGGCCCAGCCCGGCGGGGATTATCAGTTGTATCAGCGGGCGCCCGATGCTGCTGGCTTCGGCCGTCTGCTGGCCCCCTCTCTCAGTCTCGAAGAAGCCGGCGCCTGGTTCGCCGCGCAGCCCGAATCAGGAATTCCGCATGATTGATTACATCCGCGATGGCCAGGAAATCTATCGCCAGTCCTTCGCCACCATCCGCGCCGAGGCCGACCTGAGCGCCATTCCGGCCGATCTGGAAAAGCTCGCGGTGCGGCTGATTCACGCCTGCGGCATGGTCGACGTGGTGCAGGACCTGCGCTTCTCGCCCGGAGCCGGCGCCGCCGGGCGTGCGGCCCTGGCTGCCGGTGCGCCGATCCTCTGCGATGCGCGGATGGTCGCCGAGGGCATCACCCGTGCCCGCTTGCCGGCGAACAACCCGGTGATCTGCACCCTGCATGGCGAGGATGTGCCGGCGCTGGCGCGCGAGTTGGGCAATACCCGTTCAGCGGCGGCGCTGGAGCATTGGCGCGAGCACCTGCAAGGCAGCGTGGTGGTGATCGGCAATGCGCCGACCGCCTTGTTCTACCTGCTGGAGATGATCGACGCCGGCGCGCCCAAGCCGGCGCTGATCCTCGGCATGCCGGTGGGCTTTATCGGCGCGGCGGAGTCCAAGGACCTGCTCGCCGCTGACAGCCGTGGCGTGCCCTATGTCATCGTGCGTGGCCGGCGCGGCGGTAGCGCCATGGCTGCGGCTGCGGTCAACGCGCTGGCCACGGAGGTCGAATGATGGCGGGCAAAGGACGTCTGCTGGGGCTCGGCGTCGGCCCCGGTGATCCGGAACTGATCACCCTCAAGGCCCTGCGTCTGCTGCAGGCCGCGCCGGTGGTGGGCTACTTCGTGGCCAAGGCCAAGGCGAGCAAGGGGCAGGGCGGCAACGCCTTCGGCATCATCGAACAGCACCTGTGCGAGAGCCAGCAGCGCCTGCCGCTGGTCTATCCGGTCACCACCGAGAAGCTCGAACCGCCGCTGTCCTACGAAACGGTGATCAGCGATTTCTACGACACCTGCGCGGTGCAGATCGCCGAGCACCTGGATGCCGGGCGCGACGTGGCGGTGATCTGCGAAGGTGATCCGTTCTTCTACGGTTCCTACATGTACCTGCATGACCGTCTGGCCGAACGCTACCAGGCCCAGGTGATTCCCGGCGTGTGCTCGATGCTCGGCGGGGCGGCGGTGCTCGGCGTGCCGCTGGTGTACCGCAACCAGCACCTTTCGGTGCTTTCCGGCGTGCTGCCCGAGGACGAATTGAAGCAGCGCCTGGCGGCTACCGATGCGGCGGTGGTGATGAAACTCGGGCGCAACTTCGACAAGGTGCGTCGGGTGCTCGGCGAGCTGGGCCTGGCCGAACGCGCGCGCTATGTGGAGCGGGCGACCATGGACAATCAGCGCATCGTGCCGCTGGACGAGGTCGACCCGATGGCTTCGCCGTACTTCTCGCTGGTGGTGATCCCTGGCGAGAAATGGCGCGGCTGAGTGCCCCCTGATTTGATTGACGAGTGCTTGTCGGATGCCCGGAGCGTCTGGCTGCGAGCCACGGATTCCTGTTCGAGAGCCTGAGATGTCCACCACTCCCGCCCTGATCATCCTCGGTGCCAGCGCGCTGGCCACGGCCCGCCGTCTGCAGGCCCTTTACCCGCAAGCCGTTGTGCATGGCCTGCGCGGCCGTGCCGAGGGTGCCGATCAGCTGTATGACGATTTCGGCGAGACCCTGCGCGGGTTGTATCGCGCGGGGACACCGATCATCGCCCTGTGCGCCGCCGGCATCGTCATTCGCAGCCTGGCGCCGCTGCTTGCCAGCAAGGGCGCTGAACCGCCGGTGCTCGCCGTGGCCGAAGACGGCAGCGCGGTGGTGCCGCTGCTTGGTGGGCTCGGCGGGGTCAACCTGATGGCCCGCGAGATGGCGGCGTTGCTGGCCGTGGCGCCGGCCATCACCACCAGCGGCGAACTGCGTTTCGGCACCTGCGTGCTCAACCCGCCGGACGGCTACGTGCTGGCCGACCTGGAGCAGGGCAAACGGCTGGTCAGCGACCTGCTCGGAGGGCAGAGCGTGCGCATCGACGGCGCGGCGCCCTGGTTGGCGGAGGCGCGGCTGCCGGTGAGCGAGCAGGCCACGCGCAGTATCCGGGTCAGCCCACAGTCGCGGGCCGGGGCGGACGAATTGCTGATCCACCCACGCCTGCTGTTGGTGCAGTGCCAGGAGACCTCGGCGGATCTGCCGGCACGGATTCGTGCGGCCCTGGCCGAGGCCGGCCTGGCTGAAGCGGCCTTGTCGGCGCTGATCGCCGGGCGTGGGCAGATGGGGTCGACGGAACTGCTCGAGGCGGCCAATGCCCTGGCTGTGCCGCTGCGCTTTATCGATAGCGCGCGCGCGCTGCCGCCTGCCATGCATACGACCGATGGCATCAGCCTGCACCTGGCAGACGACCCACACGCGGCGGCTGCCATCGGCAGGCCGCGTGGTCTGCTGAGCGTGGTCGGCCTTGGCCCAGGTGCTGCCGACTGCATGATCCCGGCGGTGCGCCAGGCGCTGGACGAGGCCGAAGACGTGCTCGGCTACGAGACCTACGTGAACATGGCCGGGCCGTTCCACGCCGGCCAGGTGCTGCATGCCAGCGACAACCGTGAAGAACTGCAACGTGCCGCCCATGCCTTCGAACTGGCCGCGCAGGGCCGCCGCGTGGTGATGGTTTCGTCCGGTGATCCGGGCGTGTTCGCCATGGCCGCCGCCGTACTGGAAGCGCTGGAAGCCTCGGTGGAGCAAAGCTGGCACCAGGTCGAGCTGCAGGTACTGCCGGGCGTGTCGGCGGCACTGGCCACCGCGGCCAAGGCTGGCGCGCCGCTGGGCCATGACTTCTGCATGCTGTCGCTGTCGGACAACCTCAAGCCCTGGTCGATCATCGAAAAACGCCTCGACCATGCCGCCGCCGCCGATCTGGCCATGGCCTTCTACAATCCGATTTCCAGATCACGGCCGTGGCAGCTGGGCCAGGCGCTGGAGATCGTGCGCCGCCATCGCGCCCCCGAGGCGCTGGTGGTGTTGGGCCGTGATATCGGTCGCCCGGCCGAGCGCCTGCGCATCGTCACCCTGGGCGAGCTGACGCCGGAACTGGTGGACATGCGTACCCTGGTGATCATCGGTTCCAGCACCACCCGGCGCTTCCCCCGCGCCGATGGTGGCGAGTGGGTGTACACGCCGCGCTGGTATCCGCAGGCTTAGGCATCCCAGGGTAGGGACGCTGTGCACACCGCACTTGAGGATGGCCGTCAGCGTGATAGCCAATAAAAAACCGCCAGGGCTAACCCCTGGCGGTTCTTGCGTTGCGCCTGATCGGATCAGCTGGCGCGGGCGCTGTTGCGCAGGGCCTTGATCTGGTCGTGGTTACGCAACACACCCTCGTACTGGCTCTGCACCACGGAGCGGATTTGCGGCGGCAGTGGTTTTTCCAGCGCTTCGGCGTAGTGTTTCTTGGCCACGTCTTCGCCACGCTCGCATTCGTTGAGTACGGCGGTGTCGTCCTTGCCGGTCACCAGGGACTTCAGGTCGACCCAGCGACGATGCAGGTCACCGCCCAGGCTGGTGCTGTCCTCGGGGTCGCCACCCAGTTCGCGGACGATGCGTTGCAGCTCGGCAGCTGACTGGCCGCATTGTTGGGCGCGGTCGAGGAACAGGGTTTTCAGGTCGGGGCGTTTGACGTCTTCAGCGCAGACCTTGAAGCCAGCCTCGCCATCCTTGCTGGTCTCGATCAGGGTGTTCAGAGTCTTGATGGTGTCTTTCACGTCAGTGGTAGTCACTTGTCTTCTCCCATATCGACATTGTCCCGGTAACGGGTAGCGTGCGTTGATTAACGAAGGGTTGATCGGGTGCACACAGGTTCCGACGCCCCGCGTTTGCCAATCGTTCAGGGAGAATGATTACCGGTGGTCAGGCGCTACCTGTGGTCGCCCGGATGGAACCCTCGCCTCATTCGCCGGGCCGAAACCCTATGGCTGCACCTGAGGAGGGCACGATATGCCGGATCTACTGACCTACCTGCTGATCGCCTTGGTGGCGATCGTCATGCTGCTCGACCTGTGGGCCATCGTCAGTGTGTTTCGCAGCGACACGGGAGTGGAAACCAAGGCGTTGTGGTCGCTGGGAATCGTGCTGTTCCCGTTCCTCGGTCTGATCGTCTGGGGCATTGCCGGCCCCCGCGGCGTGGTCGAGGGACCTACGTCGCCGGAGCACAGCAAGTGACGGTCAGTCCTTGTTGTTTTCGAGCGGAGCCGAGCGCCCGTAGGCCTGGGTGATGCGGTCGATGACGATGGCCAGGGCAACGATGGCCAGGCCGGCTTCCACGCCCATGCCGACGTTCAGGGTTTGAATGCCGGTCAGGACATCTTCACCGAGACCGCGCGCGCCGATCATCGAGGCCACCACGACCATCGACAGCGCCATCATCACGGTCTGGTTCAGCCCGGTCATGATGGTCGGCAGGGCCAATGGCAATTGCACATGGCGCAGGCTCTGCCAGCGGCTGGCGCCAAGGCAGCGTGCCGCTTCACGCACTGACGGGTCGACCTGGCGCAGGCCGAGGTCGGTGAGGCGGATCAGTGGCGGCAGGGCGTAGATCAGTGTGGCGAAGATCGCCGGCACCTTGCCCAGGCCGAACAGCATCAGCACCGGAATCAGGTACACGAAACTGGGCAGCGTTTGCATGATGTCCAGCAGCGGCATCAGCAGTTTGCGTGCCGTGGGTCGGCTGGCCAGCAGCACGCCAATCGGTACGCCGATCAGCACGCTGAGGCCGGTCGAGACCAGCACCAGGGCGCAGGTCTGCAGCAGTTTGTCCCACAGCCCGACCACGCCGATCAGGAACAGCAGGCCGACCAGCAACAGCGCCTTGCGCCAGTTGCGCGAGGCATGCCAGGTCAGCGCGCCGACCACAATCAGCAGCAGCCACCAGGGGGCCAGGCGCAACAGGTTTTCCAGGCCGACTACCAATTGCAGCAGGGTGTCGGAGAACTGGCGCAGGGCATCGCCGTAGTTCAGCACCAGCCAGTCGACGAAGCGGTTGACCGGCTCGGCTATCGAGTAATGCAGGGTTTCGGGAAACGGCGAACTCACAGGCTGGCCTCGACACGCGCAGCGACGTCAGCGGGCAGCCAGGCTTTCCAGATTTCCGGGTTGTCGCGCAGGAAACCCAGGGCGGCGTCGCGGGCCGGTTGGCGCTTCTCGCTCATGTGCGCCAGCAGTGTGTTGAGGGTGTCGATGGGCAGGTCGACTTTCTCGAAGAAGGTGACCAGTTCAGGGTGTGACTGGTGCAGTGGCGCCGACACGCCAATGGCCAGGTGCGCTGGCAGCGAGCGGGTGCCGCGCGGGTTGGGGTTGCTGGCGTCGGCCAGGGTTTTCCAGGCCTCTTCATCGAAGGGCGGTTCTTCCAGCTTGATCAGCTTGGCGCGGCCCATCAGCGGGGTGGGCGACCAGTAGTAGAACAGCACCGGCTTGCCGCGACGGATGGCCGAGCTGATCTCGGCATCCTGCGCCGCGCCGGAGCCGGTGCGGAAATTCACGTAGCTGTCGGTCAGGCCATAGGCCTTGAGTTTCTGTGTGTTGACGGTTTCCGAGGTCCAGCCGGTGGGGCTGTTGAGGAAGCGGCCCTTGTCGGGCGTTTCCGGGTCGCGGAACACGTCCTTGTAGCGCGCCAGGTCGCTGACCGAGCGCAGGTCCGGCGCCAGCGCCGGGATGCCTTTGGCCGCATCGCCCTCGATCACGTAGGCCGGTACCCACCAGCCTTCGTTGGCGTTCTTCACGGTATCGCCCAGGGCGAAGACCTTGCCGGCGGCTTCGGCCTTGATCCAGCCAGGGCTGCGTCCGGCCCACTGTTCAGCGATGACCTGGATGTCATTGCGGGCCAGTGCGGCCTCCAGGCTGATGGTGCTGCCTGGCAGGGTATCGGTGGGGTAGCCGTAGCCGTTTTCGACGATCACCCGCAGGAGGGCGGTGATGAAGCTGCCGCTTTCCCAGGTGAGGTCACCGAAGTGAATCGGCTGGCGAGCTTGTTCCGCCGTGGCGCTCTGGCTCAGCAGGCCCAGCGCCAGTAGCGCGCAGCCCAGCAACTGTCTGATCGATTGCATATCGTCTCCTGATAGTGCTTCTGGCCGGGTACGGCCCGCCGTTGCCGGGCGGGCCTTCGCATGGCCTAGAAGTCGTAGGTTAGCTTGGTGTAGTAGAAGGTTCCTTCCGGCGCGGCAGGTGCCAGGAAGCTGTACTGCTGTCCCGGGGTCTGACGCAGCCGCTGGTTGTAGTCATCGGGATGACTGTCGAACAGGTTGTTGGCCCCCACCGACAGCTTGAACTGGGCATTGAAGGCATAGTTGATGTCCAGGTCGGTGACCCACTGCGCAGAGAAGGTCTGGTCGAACTGGGCGTTGGCCGCCGAAGGCGCGTACTTGCGGTATTCGCCATAACGGGTGGTCGACAGGCTGGTGGTCCAGGCACCGATGCGGTGCACGGCGCCCAGCAGCAGTTTGTCCTCGGGGTAGCCGTGCTCCAGATAGCCACGCGATTCGCGGGTCAGCACGTCGAAACCGTTGGGGTTCTCGTGGACTTTCTCGATGGTGGTCTTGGCGCGGGTATAGCCGGCGGACAGTGCCAGGTCGCCGTACTGCTGCAGGGCGAAGTTGTATTTGCCGACGATGTCCACGCCCCGGGTGCGGGTGTTGGCCGCGTTGGTCATGAACTGTGCCCAGCTGTACTGGCCGAACCCGGCATTGGTAAGGATGCGTTCGGCTTCGGGACCGGAGATGCCACCGCTGAACAGGATGCGGTCACGAATGCTGATCTGGTAGGCGTCGATGGTCAGCGAGGACTGTTCGGTCGGGCGCAACACCAGGCCAAGGGACAGGTTGTTGGACTTCTCCGGCTTCAGGTCTTGCGCACCCAGGGCTTTGGCGGCCGGGTGGTCGACCGGCAGCATGCGGGTGAGCACCGGATCGCCGTTGGCGTTGAGGTTGGTGGTGGTGGTCCACGACGTGCCGATCTGCCCCAGGGTAGGCGCCCGGTAGGCGTTGTTGAGGGTGGCGCGCACACCGATCTGCGGGGTGATCTCGTAGCGTGCCGAGAGCTTGCCGGTGGTGGTCGAACCGAAGTCGCTGTAGTGCTCGGTACGCCCGGCCACGCCCCACTGGAAGGCCTCGGTGAGCTGGTGCTCCAGGCCCAGGTAGAAACCACTGACCTGGCGGGTGTAGGTGGCGGCATCGTCCGGAGTCAGACCGGAAGCCTGCACCGCGCCAATCTGCACATTGTCGATGCCACCGTAGGAGTAGGAACTGGGGTCGCCGGCTTGCAGGCGATAGCGCTCGTCACGCCAGGCCAGGCCGCTGGAGAAGGTCAGCGGCTGGTTCGACCAGTCGACATCCAGCTCACGCACGTAATCCAGGGCCAGGTTAGTCTGTTCGTTGATCAGCGTGGCCACGTCGAAACTGGTCGGGCTGGCGGCACCGTAGCTCGGGTTGACCGTGTCGGAGGCGCGCTCGTCGTGCTTGTCGCGGCCATAGGTGGCGCTGAGGTCGAGGCGCCCGATGCGCTCATCCTCGAAGCGGCCGCCGACGGTAAGGGCGGCATCTTCGTAGCGGTAGCGGTAGCGCGGGATGGTGCCGTTCGGGTAGATCGCGGCCACGTTGTTCGGGTTGCTGGCCAGCAGCGGCGGGGTGTTGTTGAACGACTGGTCGCGGCCATAGGTGGCGAAGCTGTACAGGCGCCATTGGTCGTTCAGGCCGACTTCGGCGTTGGCCGCCAGGTTGAATTTCTCCCGGCTCGCGCCGCCCCAGCGCGGGTCCTGCAGAATGCCGTCGGCTTCGTATTTGTCACCGATGTCAGTGGGCTTGTTGTTCAGGCCGTTGAAGCTCAGGTTGAGGAAACCGTCACCCGGCAGGGCCAGGCCGAACCAGCCGTCGGCCGACTTGCTGAAACCGTCGCCTTGCGAGTATTTGCCGAGCTGGGTGTTGAGCTGTCCGCCGCTGTCCTGCTCCTTGAGGACGATGTTGATCACCCCGGCCACGGCATCGGAGCCGTATTGGGCGGAGGCGCCGTCACGCAGGACTTCGACGTGGTCGATGGCGCTCAGCGGGATCATGTCCAGGTCCACCGGCTGGGCACCGATGAAGGGCACGCCACCGGAGATGTTCACCACTGCCGAGGCATGGCGGCGCTTGCCGTTGATCAGCACCAGCGTCTGGTCGGGCGAGAGGCCGCGCAGGGACGCGCCCTTGGGGTCCTGGCCGCGGGTGGCGCTCTGGTTTTGCGGGAAGTTGAACGATGGCAGCAACTGGAACAGCGCCTGGTTGAGGCTGGTGGCGCCGGTCTGTTTGAGTTCGCTGGCGTTGATCACGTCCACCGGAGCGGCGCTGGTCAGGGCGGTGGCATTGTTGCGCCGGGTGCCGATGGCGACCACGCGGTCGAGCTGCGGAATGTCGCTGGCCTGCGGGGCGCTGGCTGCCCGCGCAGCGGGAGCAAGACTGGCCGCCGGTACGCTGCCGGCGACGATGCTGAGGGCGCCTTCCGGGCTGCTGCGCAACACCAGGCCACTGCCTTGCAAGGCACGTTCGATGGCCTGTTCGACCGAGAACTGACCTTCGACTTTTGGCGCCTTGCGCTGGCTCACGGCCGGGTCGAAGGAGATGGCGCGGCCGCTTTGCCGGGCGATGTTCAACAACACCTGGTCGAGGGGACCGGCGGCTATGCGGTATTCCTGGGCGACGGCAGCAGACTCGGCCTGTGCCAAGGGAATGCCGGCCAACGGCCCGGCGAGCATGATGGCGAGGGCCAGGCGGCTCCAGCGCGTGGAAGGATGTGACATGGATGAATCTCCCCAGATGGAAAAAAGCATCGCCGGCATGGCGATTACCCTTTCTGTGGAGCGAGTACCGGAAAAGGGTTAGATCGGTTTCTTCTGTGCTTAGATTGCGAACGTTTGCCGCTCAGCCTCGAGGGCAGTGCCGTATCTGTGCCTGTGTTCATTGCTTGTGGCGCGAGCGAGGAAAAACAGGCAGAAAATTTTGATTTTTTTCATGAACGCTTGCAGGCGGCTGCTTCAGGCAGGGGTCACGCGTACCCACAAGGCACTGAGCCGGGTGATACGGATCGGCAGGGTCTGGCCCAGGGAGGCCAGGGCCAGGTCGCTGTCATCGAGGGGGAACAACCCGCTGACCCGCCAGGCGCTGATCGACTCGTCGAGTTGCAGCACGCCGGTGCGGTAGGGGCGCAAGGCGTCGATGATCTCGCCCAGCGGGCGGTCGCGGGCTTCGACGAAACCGTCGACCCAGATAGTTTCATTGGCCTGCGCCGGTTCGATACGGCCGAAGGCGTCGCGGTCGAAATGCACGGCCTGGCCGGCTGCCAGATCCAGGCGGGTATTGCTGCGGGTGGCCACGTGCACCTGCGCCTGGGTGACCACCACGCGGCTGGCAGCCCCCACGCGGCGTACGGCGAACTCACTGCCCAGTGTCTGCACCTGGCCGGCTGGGGTCTCGACGATGAAGGGCCGGGCGGCATCGCGGGCGACGCGTGCCAGCAACTCCCCACTGCGCAGCACCACGCGGCGCTGACGCGCATCGAAATAGAGGTCGGCGGCGCTGCGGGCATTGAGGATCAGGTCGCTGCCGTCATCCAGGCGGAAGGTGCGCCGTTCACCGGTGGCGGTATGCAGGTCGGCCAGCACGTCGCTGACCCGGCGCCACCCGGTTGCCCAGCCAACCAGCGGTCATCAGGGCACCGGCACCCAGCAGGCTGCGCTGCAGCACGCGACGGCGTGTGGTGGGCGTATCCAGGGCACGTTGCACCAGGGTGCCGTTGGCGCCGAATTCGGCGGGAATCTGGAACACCCCGAGGGTATCTTCCAGGCGGCGGCAAGCCGTGTCGTGACGTGGGTCGGCGGCGCGCCAGCGGGCGTAGGCGTCGATCTCCACGCTGTCGGCCGCGCCGGAACGTATCAGCACCATCCAGCGGATGGCCTGCTGCACCAGCGGGTCCTGTTCTGATGTCGTGCGGCTCATTCGGCCCCCATGCGGTAGCAGCGCTCCAGCGCCTGGGTCATGTACTGCTTCACCGAACTCAAGGAAATGCCCAGGTGCGCGGCGATTTCCACGTAGGTCATGCCGTCGACCATGGACAGCAGGAAGGTGGCCTTGACCTTGGACGGCAGCCGTTCGAGCAGGTGGTCGATGCGCTCCAGGGCTTCCAGCAGCTGCGCCATGTGTTCGGTCGAGGGCGCCTCCACATCCGGCTCCAGGGCCAGGGCTTGCAGGTAGGCACGCTCCAGGTCACGGCGCCGCCAGCCCTGGTACATCAGGCGTTGGGCGATGGTGGTGAGCAGGGCGCGGGGTTGGCGCAGGTCGAGCAGATCCGGTACGGCCATGACCTGCACGAAGGTCTCGGCGGCGATGTCATCCGCACCGAAGGCACAGCCTAGTCGGGATTGCACACGCGTGCGCAGCCACTGGTAATGACCACGGAACAGCGCATCCATGTATTGATTTCGAAGTCGCTCGGAGCCGGACACCTGGTGTTACTCGATAAGGTGGCAGAGGGAGATCCGGTTGTCCGGCGAAGCGGACAGTAGCAAAGGGTTTTGAAAACAAAAAGTTCCTTTAATTTATTTGTTTATTCATTAAAGGAATAACAGGGCGCCCGTCTCCAGGCTGTTGCCAAAGAAGATGGAGCGCCCTGCAATCATCAGCAGCTAACCATCAGCAGCCGCAGTCTTCCTCTTCATCAGGATTGACCACCGGATACTTCACCGAGCAGCCGTAAGGCGCGGTGATCGGTTTTTCCACCGCCTCACCCTTGGCCAGTTTGGCCAGCACCGTCGGCACGTATTGCTGGGCACGCTTGAGGTCCTCGACCTTGGTGCTCGGCACGCTGTCAATGGCACCGTTGTAGCGCAGCTTGCCTTCGCCATCGATGACGAACAGGTGCGGTGTGGTCTTGGCGCCATAGGCGAAGGCGACCTTGCTGTCCGGGTCGATCAGGTAGGCGGTTTGCGCGGCGTGCTGCTCCTTGCGCCATTGGTTGGCTTCTTCTCCGTTGACCAGGCCTTCGCGGCCGGTGGCGGTGGAGTTGATGGTCAGCCAGACCACGCCCTGCTGGGTCGCCTCCTGCTGTTGCTTGGGCAGGTTGCCGCTCTCGTAGTGTTTCTTGACGAAGGGGCAGATCGGGCTGCTCCATTCCAGCACCACGGTCTTGCCCTTGAACTCGGCCAGGCTGCGGGTCTTGCCGTCGCTGTCCTGCAGGGTGAAATCGGGGGCGGGTTCGCCGATGACGAGGCCGGCCGCGAGGGCTTGAGCACCGCTCAGGAGGCCGCCAAGCAGCAGGCAGGAGGCGAGAAGATTGCGTTTGATCATGTGGGTTGTCCCATTGGGTTGAATGAGGAGGTGTACAGCGGAGCGCGTCATGGCGTGGCGGCTCCGCTGAATGTCGAGAGCAGCAGGCTTTCACTGAGTACCGGAGGCAGTACCTCCGGCTCCTGGCCTGCGGCTGGGTAGAAGGCATAGAACGGCAGGCCATCGCGGCCGAAGCCACGCAGGTAGTCACCGATCTCGCGGTCGCGGTTGGTCCAGTCACCCTTGAGGTAGGTGATGCCTCGATCCTTCAGGCTCTGCTGCACGGCACCGGTGGACAGCGCGACGCGTTCGTTGACCAGGCAACTGATGCACCAGGCGGCCGTCATGTTGACGAACACTGGGCGGCCTTCTGCGCGCAGTTGCGCCAGTCGTTTCGCGGAGAACGCTTCGTAGGTGGCGGATGAAGGGCGAGCCGCCGTGGTGCTGCTGCCGCTTTCCGGCAGCAGCGGCAGCAGGGCGACAGCGCTGGCCAGGACCAACACCCCGAGTACCTGTGCCAGCCAGGCCCGGCGCCGCACCTGCTGGCTGAGGCCATACAGCCAGGCGGCCAAGGCCACCAGCACGGCGCCGGCCAGGACCACCAGTACGCCGAGGTCACCGGCCTGCTGGGCCAGCACCCAGGCCAGCCAGGCGGCGGATGGGTACATGAGGAAAGCCAGGGCCTGGCGCAGGCGCACCATCCACAACCCCGGACGCGGCAGCCAGCGCGCCACCTGCGGCACCACACCGAGCAGGGCATAGGGCAATGCCAGGCCCAGGCCCATGGCGAGGAACAGGGCCAGCGCTTCGAGCGGTGGTGCGGCCAGGGCCGTACCCAGGGCCGCGCCCATGAACGGGGCGGTGCAGGGCGTCGCCACCACCACTGCCAGCAGGCCGGTGAAGAACGTGCCCTTGTAGCCCTGATGCTCGGTGAGCGACTGCCCGGCACCGGCAAGGCGCGCACCGATCTCGAACACGCCGGACAGGTTGAGGCCGATCAACAGCAGCAGCCAGGCCATCAGCGTCACGAACCAGGGCGACTGGAACTGGAAGCCCCAGCCCACCGCGCTACCGCCCGCACGCACCGTGAGCAGCGCGGCCGCCAGCAGGGCGAAGGCGGTCAGCACACCAAGGGTGTAGAACAGCCCGGCCAGGCGGATGCGCTTCAGTTCGCCACCCGACAGTTGCGCCACCGACATGGCCTTCATGGCCAACACCGGAAAGACGCAGGGCATCAGGTTTAGGATCAGCCCGCCGAGAAAGGCGAACAGCGCAGCCTTGCCCAGGCCCAGCGGCAATTGCGCCACAGCGGCGACTGTCGCCGGGTTGGCGTGTGCGCCGAGTGCCGCTGGGGCGGCGGTCAGTTCCAGCCAGCGTCGGTTGCCCTCGGCATCGCTGACGGCCAGCAGCCCGGCGAACGCGGCGTTGGGGTCGAGGGCCATGCCACGTTGCAGGCTCAGTTGCAGATGACCGTCGTTGACTGTCAGGGCCTGCGGTGCGGCATGCTCGATAACGCCCCAGTCGAAGGGGAAGAAGAACGCTTTGGCGATCGCTCCCTGGCCAATGCCTTCACCCTCCAGGGTCAGGGTCAGCGCCTGAGCGTCGATAGCCACCTCGGCCGGCCAGGGTGAGGGCACCGGCAGGCGGGCATCGCTGCGGGCGAAGGCCGCACGAATTTCGTCGCGCGCGGCAACGGCCTGCTCGGCGACGGGCAGTTCCAGGGTGAAGTGTCCCTCTTCAGGAATGCATTCGTTGGCGCATACCAGCCAACTGGCGTCGGCCTCGATGCGGGCCACGTCGCCGGGACGCAGGGTGTCCGGCAGCGTGACGGTGATGGGCAGCAGCACTTCGTGGTCATAACCGAAGTTGACCAGCGGGCCGAAGGCCAGTGCATCCGGGCCGGGCCAGGCAATCTCGCTGGCGCTGGCGCCGGCGGGCAGGTTCAACTGGATATCCGGTGGCGTGCCGGCATCACCCGGATTGCGCCAATAGGTATGCCAGCGTGGGGTGAGCTTCTGCCACAGACCGATGCGCACGGCTTGCCCCGGCGCGACCGTGGCGGACTCGCTGACCAGGCTGACCACCGCGCGGGGGCTGGTCTGGGCTGCGCTTTCACTGGTGTCGGCATGGGCCAGCGGGCTGCTGATCAGCAACCCGGCGACCAGGCCGGTCAGCCACGTGGCGCGTGCCGTTCGTGGCAGAGCGCCGCCCTTGCGGGCGGCACCTCCTGGCTGGCAGGTATCAGACATAGAAGACATTGTTGCCGCCATTCCACACCTGATCTTCTTCCTTCACGCCATCGACATACACCGCGTCCACTTTCTCGTTGTAGAACGACAGCAACGCGGAGAGGTTCTGCACATCCGGGAACGGGTAGGGGTAGGACCAGACGATGTTGTCGAACTGCTTGCCGTCGATGTCGGCGCTCCAGTACGACGCCTCACCCTTGTACGGGCAGCGGGTGTGCAACTCGGTACGGGTCAGGTACTCCTCGCGGATATCCACGCGCGGCAGGTAGTAGCGCGGGCGGATGCCGGTTTCGTAGACGATGACCGGGCGACGGCTCTCGGCGATGACCTTGCCACCCAGCACGATCTTGATGTGGCGCGAGCTGGGGATGGCATCGACACGGTGGTAAGGGTCGCGCGGGTGCTGGAAGATGGTCTCTTCTTCTTCCAGCCACTGGTCGACCTTCTTCCACACGAAGCCGATATGGCCCTTGAGCGCCTCGGCGCCAGGCAGCGGTTTCTCGTAGGAGAAGGCGGCGTTCTCGTAGACCTTGCCGCCGACCTTGACGTGATAGAAGGTGGCCAGGCCGGCACGGTCCGCTTTCTCGGTCACGCCGCTGAAGACCAGCAGGTCCTTGCGGATGTCCTTTTCCGGGAACAGGTAGGCCGGTGCTTTCCAGCCATTGGGCACCTGCTCGTGAACGAACAGCGCGCGTTGGGTATTGCCCACGAATACGTCGTTGAACTTGGCGCGCACCCAGCGCGGGGTCGGTTCGATGAGGATGCGTGTCGGGTATTTCCCGGCGCTCGCTTCGGCGGCTTCGGCAGAGGCCGAGAACAGGCCGGAGGTCAGCGAGGTGAGGGCACCGACCGCCCCCAGGGTGGCCGAATAACCGAGGATCTTGCGCCGGCTCAGCGGGCTGTTTTTCAGCAGGTTGCTGATGGAATCGTCATTGCTCATGGGGCTTGCTCCGTGGCGAAAGTTAGAAGTCGTAGCTGAGGCGGGTGTAGACGAACGCACCTTCCGGTGCGACGGCGGCAGACGAGCCGTAACGCTGGCGGCTGGCCGGGTCATTGTTCTCGTCCGGGCGCTTGTCGAAGACGTTTTCCACGCCCACGTTGATGCCCAGGTTGGCGGTGGGTTTGAAACCGAAGTCGATGTCGGTCTTCCACAGCGGCGAGAAGGTCTGGTCGAGCGCCGGGTTGGCCGCATTGGGCGCGATGTAGCTGCCGAAGCGGGACAGCGAAACCTGTGCCGACCAAGCGCCAAGGGTGTACTTGGAGCTGAGCAGCAGGCGCGATTCCGGATGCCCTTTTTCCATGTACAGGGTCTGCGCGCGGCCGAAGGTGACGAAGCCGTTGGGGTTGCCCTTCACGTCGGTGATCTTGGTCTTGTACTGCGCGTAGCTGGCCGACAGCTCCAGGTCGCCGTAGCCGTTCAGGCCGAGCAGGTAGCGGCTGGCCAGGTCGAAGCCGCGGGTGCGGGTATCGGCGGCATTGGTGAAGTACTGGACCGCGGCATAGTTGGTGTAGCCCGCAGCGTTGAGCACATTGGTGACGGCTGTGCCGCTGAGGCGCTCGCTAAGGGTGATACGGTCACGGATGCTGATGTCGTAGGCATCCAGGGTGACCCACGAGTTGCTGGTCGGGCGCAGCACCAGGCCGACGTTGATGTCGGTGGATTTCTCCGGCTTGAGGCTGGTCGCACCCAGGGCTTTGGCCAGCGAATGGTCGACCGGGACGATACGTGTCAGCAGCGGTGTGCCGTCCGGTGCCAGGATGGTGCCGGTGGAGGTGGTCCAGGAGGTGCCGATCTGGCCCAGCGATGGTGCCCGGTAGCCGGTGCCGATGGTGCCGCGCAAGGCGATTTCCGGAATGAACTCGTAGCGCGCGGACAGCTTGGCGTTGGTGGTGGAGCCGAAGTCCGAATACTTCTCCGCACGGCCGGTCAGGCTCAGCGTCAGCTCTGGTGTCACCAGAGTTTCCGCGCCCAGGTACACGCTCTTCACGCCACGGGTGTAGCTGCCGGCGTCCACGGTCTGGATGCCCTGGCCCTGGAAGGCGCCACCGTTGGCGGGTTTGCCGATGTTGGGACCATCGAGGATCGGCACACCGCCGTTGGCGTAGGAGGCGTAGTCGCCAGCGCCCACGGAGTAGCGCTCGTGGCGGTAGGCCAGGCCCGAGGAAATCGTCAGCGGACCGGCCAGGCCGGACACGTCGAAGTCGCGCACGTAGTCGAGGGCGACGTTCTGCTGCTGGTTCTTCAGGCGGGCGACGAGGAAGTCGGTCGGGCTGTTGAGGCCATAGCTCGGGTTCACCGAGTCGTAGATGTTCTCGTCGTGGTCGTTGCTGCCGTAGTTGACGCTGAAATCGAACAGGCCGCTGGACTCATCACCGATGCGCAGGCCGGCGGTGCCGGAAATGTCCTCGTTGCGGTACTTGTACCAAGGGTGCGAACCGTCCGGGTACAGGTTGCGCACGTTCCAGTCCGAGCGTGGGTAGAGCACACCGATCACGTTGTTGCGCGACTCGCTGTTGCCGTAGGTGGCGAAGCCGTACAGACGGGCTTCATCGCTCAGGCTGCCTTCGGCGTTGAGGGCCAGGTTGTAGACCTTGCGCTCGGGGGAGCCGATGGGGTGGCGGCGGTCGACGGTCGCTTCGCGCGGGTCACCGTTGAAGTAATGCTGGGCGGTGTCGAGCTTGGAGTTGTCGGTGCTGTCGGCGTCGAGCGCATCGATGCTGAGGGTGAGAAAACCGTCGCCAGGCAGGTCGAAGCTGGTCCAGCCGCCGGCCGAGCGGCGCAGACCTTCACCCTGGGCGAACTGGCCGATTTGCCCGGTGACACCGCTGCCGGTTTTCTTCTTGAGGATGATGTTGATCACCCCGGCGATGGCGTCGGAGCCGTACTGGGCGGAGGCACCATCACGCAGCACTTCGATGCGCTCGATGGCGCTGAAGGGAATGGCATCCAGGTCCACCGGTTGCGTGCCCAGGCCGAGGCCGGAAGAAATCTGCACGATGGACGAGGCATGCCGGCGCTTGCCGTTGAACAGCACCAGGGTCTGGTCGGTGGACAGGCCGCGCAGCGAGGCGCCCTTGGGGTTCTGGCCGCGGGTGGTCGGCTGGTTCTGCGGGAAGTTGAACGACGGCACCAGTTGCCACAGCGCCTGGTTCAGCGTGGTGGCGCCGGTTTTGGTCAGCTCTTCGCCACCGATCACATCGACCGGGGCGGTGCTGGTCAGCACGGTGGTGTCGCGGCTGCGGGTACCGACAACCACCACGGTGTCCAGGCGACTGGCGAGTGCCGCGGCCTGTTTGTCGACGGGCTTTTCAGGCGTGTCGGCGAAGGCACCGAGGGTGGTGCCGGAGAGTGCGGCAGCGATGGCGCAGGCGAGCAGCGTGCGGGTGTTGGCGATCGAATTCTGATTATTCATGCTGGCTGCTCTCAACCTTCTACCGGCAGGCGACGGTTCCAGCTCAGCTCGGCTGGTTCCTTCACGTCGTCGACGTAAACCGCATCGACCTTCTCGTTGTAGAAGGCGTAGTAGCCGGCGATCTTCGGGCACTCGGCGATGGGGTCGATGTAGCCCCAGACGATGTCCTTGTACTCGCGGCCGCCGACCTTGGCTGTCCAGTAGGAGGCCTCGCCCTTGTAGGGGCAGCGGGTGTGGGTTTGCGTGGGAGTGAGCAGGTCTTCGCGTACGTCCAGGCGAGGCAGGTAGTAGCGGGTGCGGATGCCGGTCTCGAAGACCAGGAGGGCGCGGCGGCTTTCAGCGATGACTTCACCGCCGAGCACGATCTTGATGTGCCGCGAGCTGGCTACCGCATCGACACGGTGATACGGGTCGCGTGCGTGGCGGAAGACTTCCTTCTCTTCTTCGAACCAGCTGTCCACCTTGTTCCACTCGAAGCTGATGTAGTCCTTCAGTTCCTTGGCGGCGGGTGTCGGCGAGCTGTAGAACCAGGCGGCGTCCTCGGAAAAACGCGGACCGGATTCCAGGCTCAGCCAGGTGGCCTGGCCGGCGACTTCGGAGCGGGTCTTGTGGCTCGACTCGACCAGCAGGTCGGTGCGTACATCCTTCTTCGGGAAGTAGTAACGCGGCAGCGTGCCACGCTCGATCACCAGCAGCGCATTGCGGCTGTCGGCAACCGTGACCCCGGCGAAACGTACGCGAACCCAGCGTGGGGTGCGTTCGATATGAATACCCGGGGTTTCCCCGGTTTTGGTGGTGGACATAACACTCTCCTCGTTGTTGTACAGCGTTCGAAATAGGGCGGGGAAGTGCGCGTGATGCGCAGTTTCCGATTACCTGCTTCCTGTGTTTTGGGTGGTACGTTCAAACGGTGAAACGGCTGTTTTTCGGCAATACGAACCCGCTTCGCCCACGTGCGAAGTTGAAAAAAGTTGTCGGGTTGATTCGGTGTTTCAGGCTGTCGTCAGGGGTGTTCTGGTTCTTTGATCAAGTCCATGAGTGGGGTGAGCGGGGCCGGGTAATCAGAAGTCATACGTCAGACGGGTGTAATAGAACGCGCCCTCTGGCGCCGCAGGTGACAGATGGCTGTAGCGCTGTGCCCGGGCCTGCAGGTGGCGTTGGTCGAAGGTGTCGGGGTGGCTGTCGAACAGGTTGTTGGCGCCCAGCGACACCTTCAGGTGGCGGGTCGCGGCATAGCCGATATCGAGGTCGGCGATCCACTGTGCGGAAAACGTCTGGTCATACTGGGCATTGCTCGCCTGCACCGCGTACTTGCGGTATTCGCCAAAGCGGGTGGCAGACAGGCTGATGGTCCAGGGGCCGCGAACATGCACGGCACCGACAATCAGTTTGTCGTCCGGATAGCCATGTTCCAGGTAGCCACGCGACTCACGGGTGACCACCTCGAAGCCATTAGGGTTGGCATGCACCTTGTCGAGCTGGGTGCGTACCCGGGTGTAGCCGGCGGACAGGGTCAGTTCGCCGTGTTCCTGCAGGTCCAGGGCGTAGCTGCCGACCAGGTCGATGCCGCGGCTGCGGGTATCGGCGGCATTGGTCATGAACTGGGCCCAGCGGTACTGGCCGAAGCCGGCATCGGCGAGAATCCGTTCGGCCTCCGGGCCAGCGATGCCACCGCTGAACAGGATGCGGTCACGAATATCGATACGGTAGGCATCGAGCGTCAGCGAGGCTTGCTCGGTGGGGCGCAGGACCAGGCCCACCGAGTAGTTGGTGGATTGCTCCGGCTTGAGCTTCTCCGCACCCAGGGCCTGGGCTGCCGGGTGATCGACCGGCAGGATGCGCGTCATCAGCCCGTTACCGCTGCCATCGTTGTTGGTGGTAGTGGTCCAGGAGGTGCCGATCTGCCCGAGTGTGGGGGCACGGTAGGCGCTGTTGAGGGTGGCGCGCACGCCGACCTGCGGGGTGATTTCATAGCGCGCCGAGAGCTTGCCGGTGGTGGTCGAGCCGAAGTCGCTGTAGTGCTCGCTGCGTGCGGCAACGCCCCATTGGAGTTTGTCGGTGAGCTGGTTTTCCAGGCCCAGATAGAGGCCGCTGACCTGCCGGGTGTACGTGCCGGCATCGTCGGGCGTCAGTCCGGAGGCCTGCACTGCACCAATCTGCACGCCACTGACGCCGCCGAAGGAGTACGAGCTGGCATCGCCTGGGCGCAGGCGATAGCGCTCGTTGCGCCAGGCCACGCCGGCAGAGAAGGTCAGTGGGTTATCGGAGCCTGCGATGCTCAGGTCGTGGGCGTAATCCAGGGTCAGGTTGGTCTGTTCATTGACCAGTTCCACGACGTGGAAGCGGGTTGGGCTGGCGCTGCCGTAGCTCGGGTTCAGGGTGTTGCTGGCGTGCTCATCGTGCCGGTCCCGGCCATAGGTGGCGCTGATGTCGAGACGGCCGATGCGCTCGTCATTGAAACGTGCACCAAGGGTCAGCGCCGCATCCTCGTAGCGGAAGCGATAGTTCGGCGTGCTGCCGTTGGGGTAGATGCTCGGTACGTTGTTGGGGCTGGTTGCCAGCAGCGGCGAGGTGTTGTTGTGCGACTCGTCATGGGTCCACAGGGCAAAGCCGTACAGGCGCCACTGCTCGTTAAGCCCGGTTTCGGCATTGGCTGCCAGGTTCAGGCGATCACGGTCGGCGCCGCCCCAGCGTGGCGTCTGCCATTGATCATCGGCGATGTAGGAGGTACCGGTTTCGGTGGGTTTGCTGGTCAGGCTGCTGGCGCTCAGGTTGAGAAATCCGTCGCCTGGTAGCGACAGGCCGTACCAGCCATCGGCCGACTTGCTGAAGCCGTCGCCCTGGGCGTATTTGCCGACCTGGCTGCTGAACTGGCCGCCGCTGTCGCGCTCCTTGAGCACGATGTTGATCACCCCGGCCACGGCATCGGAGCCATATTGGGCGGAGGCGCCGTCGCGCAGGACCTCGATGTGGTCGATGGCGCTCAGGGCAATCATGTCCAGGTCGACCAGTTGCGTGCCGATGAAGGGCACGCCCGCCGATATGTTCACCACGGCCGACGCGTGCCGGCGCTTGCCATTGACCAGCACCAGCGTCTGGTCGGGGGACAAGCCACGCAGCGAGGCGCCTTTGGGCATCTGCCCCCGCGTGGCGCTCTGGTTCTGCGGGAAATTGAACGAGGGCAGCAGCTGGAACAGGGCCTGGTTGAGGCTGGTGGCGCCGCTCTGCTTGAGTTCGGCGACGGTGATCACATCCACCGGGGTGACGCTGTTGAGGGTCGTGATGCCATGGCGGCGGGTGCCGATGGAGACCACCCGGCCCAGGGTCGGCGCGGTGATCGCGGGTTGGGCTGCTTGCTCGGCAGGGGCCTGGCTTGCGGGCACTTCCTTGACGATGAAGGCACCACCGGGGCTGATCTGCAGCACCAGGCCGGAGCCGCGCAGGGCCTCCTTGACCGCCTGTTCGGCAGACAGGCTGCCACTGACCGGCGCGGAGGCATAACGACCCACCTCGGGGGTGAAGGAAATCACCTGGCCGCTTTGGCGGCTGATCAGCAGCAGCACCTGGTCCAGTGGGCCGGCGTCGATGTGGTAGGCCTGCTCGCTGGCCTGGGCATTGAGCAGGAACAGGCTGGTCAGCGGAGCCAGGGTGAGGGACAGCGCGCTGCGCTGAAACGCGGACATGTGATGACGCAGCATGGCTTCCCTCCTCGAATTCAATACGCCGCCCCATTGGCGCCGTTCGGGATAGGTGTGCAATGGCGAGGAGAAAACTTGCAGATCGTTTTGTTATGGCGTTAGAACCTAATTGTTATCAGGCTCTATTTCGTCACTCCAAAAGGATCTAAGAATCTGTTTACGATCTTTTGGACTAGAGCCAGGCAAGGCAAAAACAGGTGAGGAAGCGGAGTTTACGAGCTGTAAATGAGCATTCCGAGCCTGTTTTTAACGCGGTATGGCCGCCGGGCAAGAGATCGTAAACAGGTTCTAAAGCGGAAGGCGTGCTGAATGCGCGCCGACCGGCCATCCCGGCATGGGCAGGCTGTGCGGTCGAGAGTCAGGCGGCGACCAGACTCACCCACAGGTTGGTCCGGCGTGTTACGCGAATGGGCAGGGTGCGTTCCAGGGAATCCAGTACCAGGTCGCTGTCGTCGAGGCGGAACAGGCCGCTGACGCGCAACCCGGCAATCTGCGGGTCGAGGCGAAGAACACCGGCGCGATAGGGGCGCAGGGCGTCGATGACGTCGCTCAGTGGACGGTCATGCAGCTCGAGAAAACCATCGACCCAGGCTGTTTCCGAAAGGAGAGCAGGGCTTGGTGTGCCGAAGCGATTGCCGTCGAAGCTGATGTGCTGGCCGGCCTGCAAGTGCAGGCGATCACCGCCCTGAAGCGCAATCTCCGCCGGGGTTTCGAAGGCGATGACCTGGCTCTGGGTATCGCGTTGGCGTACCAGCAACTGACTGTTCTGAATCTGGACCAGGCCTTGTGGCGTCTGCACCCTGAAGGGCCGGCTATCGTCGGTCACGCGGGCGAGCAGTTCGCCGCTGTACAGGCGCAGCAGGCGCTGTTCGCGGCTGAAGTTCAGGTCGACGACACTGCGTGCATTGAGGATCAGCTCGCTGCCATCGTCCAGCGCGATCCGCTGGCGTTGGCCGGTGGCGGTACGCAGGTCGGCAGTCAGTCCGTTGAAAGGGCTGATGCGATGGGAGATGAAGCCCGCGCCAAGCATCACGCCGGCGCCAACCAGGGCCCCTTGCAGCACCTTGCGTCGACTGGTGGTGCCGATGGCCCGGTTCAGTACGCCACTGCCGATGCCCTGGGCAATGGGCACCTGGAAGACGCCGAGCGTCCTTTCCAGTTGCGCGCAGAGGTGGTCGTGGCGTGGGTCCTGTGCGCGCCAGGCCTGGTAGGCCTGCACCTGGGCCTCGCTGGCCGCACCGGAGCGCAGCAGCACCAGCCATTGCGTGGCTTGTTCGATCAACTGCTCGGTGGGGGTGCTTTCGCTCATGTCACTCCAGGCTGGCTTGCAGGCAACGTTTGAAGGCCTTACTCATGTAGTCGCTGACCGAGCGCTGGGAAATACCCAGCGTGGCGGCAATCTCCGGATAGGTCAGGCCGTCGACCTGCGAGAGCAGGAAGGTGGCCTTGACCTTGCCCGGAAGTCCGTCGAGCAGGCTATCGATCACCTGCAGCGCCTCGAACATCTGCGACAGTTCTTCGGGGGAGGAGGACTCCTCTAGGCTGTCATCGCGCAGGGCATCGAGGTAGGCCCGCTCCAGATCGCGCCGGCGCCAGAGCTGGTACATCAGGCGCTTGGCGATGGTCGTGAGCAACGCGCGTGGTTGGCGGATCGGCGCCACGCTGGGCGAACTCAGGACCTGGACAAAGGTTTCCGCGGCGATGTCCTCGGCACTGGCCGTGGAGTCCAGATGACGGCGCAACCTGCTGCATAGCCAGTCGTAATGGCTACGAAACAGCAGGCCCACGTATTCGCTATGAGAATTTTCAGCACCGGACATGACTGCTCCAGACTCGGGTTGATGCACAGGAAGTCCGGTGTTCCGGTGGCCGCATGCTAACAAAGCCACTTATTCTGTAAAAATACCGTAGTTGTAGATTTATATTCTTTTTAGGAATTAAAGAGTGGGTTCAAGATGAGTCAGGCCGCGTTGCCTGGCTTGGTTCTGGTAATCGAGCAGCACCTGGTAATCCGCCTCGCTGGCGGGCAATACCTGGCTGATCGCCAGGGTCGCGGCGATATCGGGATGCTCATGCAGGGTCTGGTTCAGCACGCTGCGGATCTGCCCGGCCTGTTCGGCAGTCAGCGATGCCGGGCCGATATAGGGCAGGGTCGGGCTCGGCGCGCTGCGGGCGAGGATGCGTAGGCCGGCGACTTCTTCACTGCCGGCGCGGGCCAGGTAGGCATAGGTGACGCTGTCCACGGCAACCAGGTCGACTACGCCTTCGCGCAGCAGCCGCAAGCTGTTGCGGTGGCCGCCACTGAGCGCCAGGCTGGAAAAGAAACGCCCGTCGCGCTGCCAGGGTGCGAGGGTGTGGCGCAGCAGGTTCATGCCGGTGTTCGAGTCTTCGTTGTTGATCGCGCCACGGCAGCCGTGCAGCTCGGCAAGCGTCTCACGGGGATCATCCTGGCGGACCAGCAGCAGGCTGCAATGGCTGCCGTCGTGGCTGTCCGGAAGGTCGTAGGCCGGGCGCCCGATCACCTGCACGCGACCACGCAGGGCCGTCATCAGCGGGTAGCCACAGGTCTGGGTGAAGAGCAACTGCGGGGACTCGAACAGCGCGTGCAGGGGCAGGTGCTGCGCTGGCAAACGCTGGGCGCCCAGTCGCTCAAGGATCAGGGTCAGCCAGGCTTCATTGGCTGCGTGGATGGCATCGGGTGCGGTGTACATATGCAGTTCAGCGTAACCGGTGCTCATGGGCGCGCTCCTTCGGCAAAGGGGTGGGCGGGGCTGTCCACCGGGCGCAGGCCATGCTGGCGCACCAGTTGGCTGTAACCCTGGATATGGAAGTGACCGCTGCGGCTCAGCCATTGTTCACGGCGTGCCCGATAGACCTGGGGCAGGCGATACCAGGGCAGGCTGGGCAGGTCGTGGTGCACCAGGTGCAGGTTCAGGTTGAGGAACAGCCAGGTCCAGGGCCAGGCCGCTTCGTTGATCACCGTGCGCTGTTCGGGGTTGGCATGGGGGCGGTGTTCGTAGAACGAGCGCAGCATCGCCAGGCTCAGGCCGGGCACGCTGACCAGCAGCAGGTAGTGCCAGGCCGACAGCACGCTGTAGTGCTCGATGAACAGCAGCATCAGTACGGTCAGGCTGCCGTGGGTCAGCCACATCGTCCAGGCTTGCCGGTCGCCCTGGCGCAGGCGCTGCAGTTCGCTACTGGCCAGGCCTAGCAGAGCCAGCGGGGCACCGATCAACAGGCGACCCAGTACGGTCTTGTTCAGCCAGAGCAGGGCGCGAAGCAGGGTCGGGCTGTGGCGCCAGTTGGCCTGGTCGAGGTAGCGGCTTTCCGGGTCGACGCCGGGCAGGGTCAGGTCTTCATCGCGATGGTGGGTGAGGTGGCTGTCGCGATACAGCGTGTAGGGATACCAGACGGCATAAGGGGCATAGCCAAGCACCTTGTTCAGCGCGTCCCAGCGGGTCGGATGGCCATGCAGCAGCTCATGCTGCACCGACATCCACAGCGTCACCAGCGGAATCAGCAGCAGGGTAGTGGGCCACACGCCCAGCCACGAACTGCCCAGCAGCAGGCCGAACCAGGCGACTTGCACGCCGATCAGCAGCAGCCAGGTGGGCCATTCGGTACGGCCGGTGAAATCCTGGCTCAGGCGTTCGATATCGAGACGCTGCGCGGCGTCGAGGTAATGGCTCATGGGCGCCTCCACGATGGCAGGCGGGGGCCGGCTTGGCAGGCGTGGTGATGGCGGAATGGGGTAAGCATGAAACGTCCTGTGCAGAATAGGGGCGACCGCTACGCGGCGGCCTGGTCCCTGTATGTGCAACGAGACGGGAGAAAGATGTAGATCGTTTGGTTATGGGCTTATGCCGCCAGCGCTCAATGGCTGAGCAGTGAGTCGATATGGCGGTAGTCGGCGCCCAGTTCGCTGGCGAGCTTTTGCGCGCGGCCGAGGCGGATGCTGGTGCTTTCCAGGTCTACCAGCAGGGCTGGACAGGCGCAGGCTGGCAGGGGTTGCCAATCGCGCAGGCGACCATCGGTGAGGATCAGCAGGCGTTGTTGTTCGCCGGGTTTCAGGCGTTGCCGGCGTAATTGCCAGTGTGCCGCCTGGCGCACCGCGTCGATCAACGGCGTACCACCACCGGCGCCGAGGTCCTGCAGCCAGTGGTGCAGGGCGGTGGCGCTCTTGCGCCCTTGCCACAGCCACTGGGGCTGGTTGCCGGTGGCGTGCAGCAGGGCGATCCGTGCGCGCTGGCGGTAGGCCTGCTCGAACAGCCTGAGCAGCAGCCCCTTGGCCTTGCCCAAGGCGCCTTGGCGGCGGGTCGAGGCGGAAGCGTCGACGATGACGACCCAGAGCTGTTCCGGACGGCTGCTGCGGGGGCGGCGGATCAGGTCGCGGCGGCGGATCGGGCGTCCGTTCAGCAGCGTGGCTGGCCAGTCAATACTTCCGAGCCTGCCGTTGCGGGCCGCGCCGTTATGGCCGCCTGCCTGCTTGCCTGGCCCGGGTCTGGCATCCGCGCCAGGGGCTGGGCGTGGGCGGATGCTCAGGGCTTTTTTGGCCAGCGTGGCGGTTCGCGCCGTTCACCGATGCTCTGTGGCTGCGCGGGCAGTTCGCCCCATTGACCTTCACCCTGGCGAGGTTCGTTCTGTTGCGTAGCCGGTGACTGCACGGGCTGCTGAGTGGGTTGTTGCGTTGAGTGTTGCGGCGGCGCGGTGTTGGCGGCTGCCTGGCGCTGTCGGTGACGCAGGACGAAGTGCGCCACGGCATCGATATCCTCGGGCTCGATGCTGTCCGCGCCGCGCCAGGCAGCATGTGCCCGTGCGGCGCGCAACCAGACCAGGTCGGCACGCAGCCCGTCCACACCGGCACTGAAGCAGCGCTGGGTGATCAGGTCGAGGGCCGGGCCGTCCAGGGCAATCGCAGCGAGCCGTTCACGGGCAGTCTGGCAACGCTGGCGCAGGGCATCCTGCTCGCTATGCCAGTGCTGCAGGAAGGCCTGCGGGTCACTGTCGAACGCCAGGCGCCGGCGCACGATCTCTGCCCGTTGCTCGGGCTGCGGCTGGCCGTCGAGGGCCAGGTTGAGGCCGAAGCGGTCGAGCAACTGCGGGCGCAGTTCGCCTTCCTCGCTGTTCATGGTGCCGATGAGGATGAAGCGCGCCGTATGCCGGTGGGAGATGCCGTCGCGTTCGATGTGGTTGATACCGCTGGCGGCGGCATCCAGCAGCAGGTCGACCAGATGGTCGGGCAGCAGGTTGACCTCGTCGACATAGAGCACGCCGCCATCGGCCTTGCTCAGCAGGCCTGGCGAGAACTGCGCGCGCCCCTGGCCCAGGGCGGCATCCAGGTCGAGGGTGCCGACGATGCGTTCCTCGCTGGCGCCCAGCGGCAGGGTGATGAACTGGCCGCTGGGCAGCAGCTCGGCGAGGCCGCGGGCCAGGGTCGACTTGGCCATGCCGCGCGGCCCTTCGATCAGTACGCCACCAATGGCCGGGTCGGTAGCGACCAGGCACAGCGCCAGTTTGAGGTCGTCGGCACCCACCACGGCGGCGAGGGGGAAGTGAGGCGTGTCGGTCATGGTGAGGTTCCGGCGGGAGCAAGGCGTGCATGGTAACAAGCACGGCCGGCCACTGGCGCCACTCTTTATGAGGTTGTGTGCCGGGTGTTGAACCCTGGCGCCCGATGGATTACCTTGCGGGACATTCAACGGAGTTTCCCATGTCGTCTGCCTCGTCCCTTTCGCTCGCCGCCCTCGATGCTTTCCGCGTCGTGATTGCGCGTGCGCAAGTCGTGGCGGCCGCGGCTGGTTATTCCTTTTATGGGTATTGGTTTAGCCATAGGCGCGCCTGATACCCCACAGGCGCCCTAGCAAGCAGGGTCGCCACCAGACAGTTTCTCGAAACCCCCGGTCGGCCACCCGACCGGGGGTTTTGTTTTTTCCGGCCAATAACGGCCAGCCACAGCATCACGAGGAATCGATCATGACCGCATACGCCACCTATTACGCCGACTCCCGCTACGACTGGCGATTTACCGCCCGCAGCGCCGCCATTCCCCTGAATCGAACATCCAGCAGATAGCACGCCGCGCGCGGCCCAGCCCGCGCCGGCCGAGGAGTCCAGCATGACCGCAGCCGTTTCCCCCCGCCTTTCGCCCGCCGCCAACGCCGACCTGCACCTGGTCTCCAGTGCCCGGCGCCAGACGTCACCCCTGCCGAGCGCCAGCCAGTTGCGCGAGCAGTTGCCCCTAGCCCCGCTACTGGCTCGCCAGGTGCAACAGCAGCGCCAGGCCATTCGCGCGATTCTCGATGGCAGCGACCCGCGCCTGCTGGTGGTGGTCGGCCCCTGCTCGCTGCACGACGAGCAGGCCGTGCTCGAGTACGCCGGGCGCCTGGCCGCACTGAGCGAACGGGTGAGTGATCGTCTGCTGTTGGTGATGCGCGCCTACGTGGAAAAGCCACGGACCACGGTGGGCTGGAAAGGCCTGGTCTACGACCCGGCGCTGGATGGCAGCAGCGATATGGCCGAGGGCCTGCGACGCTCGCGTCAGTTGATGCTACGCCTGCTGGAGCAGGGCTTGCCGCTGGCCAGCGAACTGCTGCAACCGCTGGTGGCCGGCTACTTCGATGACCTGCTCGGCTGGGCTGCCATCGGTGCGCGCACCAGCGAATCCCAGGTGCACCGCGAGCTGGTCAGCGGCCTGGAGATGCCGGTGGGCTTCAAGAACGGCACCGACGGCAGCCTCGGCATCGCCTGTGACGCCATGCGTTCGGCGGCTCACGCCCATCAGCATTTCGGCGTCGATGGTCACGGCCGGCCAGCGCTGGTAGAGACCCAGGGCAACCCGGATACCCACCTGGTCCTGCGCGGTGGCCATGGCGGCCCCAACCATGATGCGGCCAGCGTGGCGGTGGCGCGGGCCGAGCTGGAACGGCAGGGCATCACGCCGCGGATCATGGTCGATTGCAGCCACGCCAACAGCGGCAAGAACCCGTTGCGCCAACCCGATGTGCTGCGCAGCGTGCTCGACCAGCGCCTGGCCGGCGATGCCGCACTGCGTGCGGTGATGATCGAGAGCCACCTGTTCGACGGCGCGCAGAGCCTTGGCGGCGAACTGCGTTACGGTGTGTCGATCACCGATGCCTGCCTGGGCTGGGTGGGTACCGAGCAGATGTTGCTCGAGGCAGCGGAGCGCTTGCGCAGCCGATAGCTCCCCTTCAATGAAAACGGGCCTGCAACGCAGGCCCGTTTTCGTTCTGGGGGCGCATTAAACGTTAGCGGTCTACTGCGTATTACCCTTGCCGCGCCGGAAGAACAGCCTGCTCAGCAGGCCAAGCGCGCAAGCACCAAGACCTGCGTAGAGCATGGTCCAACCCGCGCCGTGGCGAAGTGCGGCCTGGGCGATTGCCGGGCCTGTCTCCGTCAGCCCTGGCAAGGTCAGGGTGTCCAGTTTGCCGGCTGCAATCTCCTGGCTGAGGGTGGCCCACTGCGCGGCTGTCGTACCGGGCAGCACATCGACAAGGTATTGGGCGATCCCGAGTATGAGCACCAGGCCCATCAGGGCGATGTTCAGTGCCAGCGTGATGAGTCGGGCGCTGAAGTCGATGCCCGAGGCCATGCCGGCCCGGTCGGCCGAGACCGAGCCGGTGGTGGTGTTGGTGGTGGGCGAGTTGGTCAGTGCCAGCCCCGCGCCGGCAATGGCACAGCCGAGAAGAATCAGCGCAATGCTGGGCTGATCGGCCTGGTTGACCGCAGCCATGACGATAAAGCCTGTGCCCATCATGCCCAGACCCAGCGGAATGATGCGTTCGGCGCCATAGCGCAGGGCCAGGCGTTCGGCCAGCGGTGGCACCAGCAAGGTGGGCAGCGTGTAGGCGAGCAGGGCGCCGCCAGCGGTCATCGTGTCGTAGCCCAGGCCGGCCTGGAAATATAGCGGCAGGTAGATCATGAAGGGCCAGAAACTGAAGTTCATGCCGACCGAGCCCATCAACGCGCCGTTGAAACGCTGGATGCGGAACACCGAGAAATCGAACATCGGCTGTGCGCTGCGCCGCTCGATGAAGATGAACAGCAACAGCCCGGCCACCGACAAGCCCGCCCAACCGAGCATCACGGGTGTGCCGAAGCCGCTCTCGGTGCCTTGGGTGATGAAGTAGACCAGGGCGAACACCGTCAGCGTCAGGGTCGTCATGCCGGCAATGTCGAGACGATGAGCAGCCGGATCGCGCGATTCCTGCACGCTCACACGCAGCAGCGCCAACGTCAGCAGGGTGAGTGGTGCATGCACCAGAAACACCCAGCGCCAATCCGCCACGGCCAGGATCAGTGCCCCCACCATCGGCCCGAAACCCAGGCCCACACCGGCAATCACACCCCACAGCGCGAATGCACGGGCACGGGCCTTGGGCTCACGAAACTGGTGCGAGAGGATGGCGAACTGGCAGATCATCATCGCGCCAGCTCCCACGCCCTGGACGAAGCGCGCCACGATCAGGGTGGACGCCTCGCTGGCCAGCCCGCAGGCCAGCGAGGCCAGGCCGAAGACCCAGAGGCACAGCACCAGTATGCGTCGCCGGCCGAAGCGATCGGCCAATGTGCCCGCCGCCATCAGTACGCTGGTGCAGGCCAGGGTGTAGGCATTCATGATCCATTGGGCATCCTGGAAGCCCGTGCCCAGTTGCTGCTCGAGCGTCGGCAGGATGACCGGCACGCTGGAAATCTCCAGGCCGAACATCAGCGCCACCAGGCAGATGGCGGTAAGGGCAAGGCCATCCCGGCCGGCGCGCGGCGGGTGAGCCGCTGCGATGTCGGCGGTGGTAGGGGTACTGGCGGGGGGCATGGGATATCTCCTTCGAGTGGCGCCATAGGGTGTGCATGCCATTCTCAGGGGAATCTGTTTCTTTATTCGTGATAAGTTTTCCATTCATTGGGGATTTTTGAGCGACAATTGAATGGCCACTCCACGTTTTGACGGCGTCGAACTCTTTCTGCAAATCGTCGAGAGCGGCAACCTGACGGAGGCCGCCGAGCGGCTGAATCTCACCCGCTCCGCCGTCGGCAAGGGGCTGGCGCGACTGGAGGCGCGGCTGGGCACGCGCCTGTTGCAGCGCTCCACCCGTCGCCAGCGCCTGACCGAAGACGGGCAGGCCTACTACGAGCATTGCCTGCGCGCGCTGGCCGAGCTGGAGGCTGCCGAATCCGTCCTGGAAAGTGGCCGGCAGCAACCACGCGGGCGATTGCGGGTGAGCGTGCCGCTGGCCTTCGGTCACCACTATGCCGCGCCGGCGCTATGGGGCCTGCTGGATCATTACCCGGAGCTGGAAATCGAGATTTCCTTCTCCGACCGCCTGGTGGATGTGGCGCAGGAAGGGTTCGACCTGACCGTACGCATCGGCCAGTTGCCCGATACGGACCGCCTGAGCGCCCGCCGCCTGGGCGAACAGGCCATGGGCCTGGGCGCCTCGCCTGCTTACCTGCAGCGTTGCGGTCGAATCGAGCGAATCGAGGACCTCGTCGGCCATCGAGGCATTGGTTACGGCGGTGCCGGGCCGCGTTCGGGCTGGGAGCTGAGTGACGCACAAGGGCGCCTGCACCACGCGCGGGTGGCCTCCCCGCTGTGGCTGGACGACCTGCAGGCCGTGGCCGATGCCGCCATTGCCGGCGTGGGCCTGGCCTGGTTGCCGAGCTGGCTGCTCGCACACTATGTATTGCGCGGGCAACTGGAGCCGGTGCTGACGAACTACCGCGGGCAGCCCTTGCCAATTC
Organism: Pseudomonas sp. Marseille-Q8238; assembly: GCF_965111915.1. Lineage (NCBI taxonomy): Bacteria > Pseudomonadati > Pseudomonadota > Gammaproteobacteria > Pseudomonadales > Pseudomonadaceae > Pseudomonas > Pseudomonas sp. Marseille-Q8238. Next base: position 1,529,380 of record NZ_CBCOPI010000001.1, read on the forward strand.
ACGTCGTCTGGCCCACGGCACCGTATATGCCAGCCAAGACACGCTGTGCTATCGATGCCCTGGTGGCGGCTACGCCGTCATGCCTGGCGGGGAGCTGATCACCGTCAACAGCGCTCGTACTGCCAGCCCGCGCACGTCCAGCGCAGGTGTTCTGTCGGTGCCAGCGCGTCGATAAAGGCTGCGTCGTGTGACACCACGACCAAGGCGCCCTGGTAGTCCCGCAACATGGCTTCCACCGCGAGCAGCGAGTCCAGGTCGATATGGTTGTCCGGTTCATCGAGCAGCAGGAGCTGGGCGGCCGGTGCCGCACCGATCACGGCGGCCAGCGCGACTTTCAGGCGTTCGCCGCCGCTGAGCCGTGCACAGGGCAACAGGGCCTTTTCAGCGTCGAGGCCCAGGTGCATCAAGCGGGTGCGGGCGGTCGCTTCGCTGAGGTCGGCGTTGCACGTGCGCAAATGCTCGAGCGCCGATGCAGCGCCACCTAGGCGGACCAGATGTTGGTCGAGATAGGCCGAGGTGACGTCTACCCGACACTCACCTGCAGCAGGTGCTAGCCTGCCCGCCAGCAACGCTAGCAGGGAGGACTTGCCGCAGCCATTGGGGCCGCTGATAGCCAGGCGTCGTGGGCCGAACAGTTCGAGGTCGGGCACTGTGCCGGGAGAGAATGGCAGGCGCAGGTCCGTCAGGCTCAGTACCCGCTTGCCATCCGCCAGATCCGCTTGCTGGCCATGCAGGTCGATACGGGTATCGGCTGCGACGTGTGCTGCTGCGTCACGTACCGCGGTATCGAACTGCCGGCGCGTCTCGTCCAGGCGCCGTTCGAAGCGGCCGGCACTGACTTCGCTGCGACCCTTCTGCGCATCGAGCAGAATTCTGGCCTGGTTGCCTTCCTTGCCCGCGCGCTTGCCGCTGGCCGTGCGTCGTTGCTGGCGTTCATGCTGGAGCTGCAGTTCCCGCTCGCCACGTTTGCGTTCCAGGCGGGCGTGCTCAAGGGCATGCTGGGCGGCCAGGCGCTCACGTTCCTGAGCCGCCCGGTAGAAGCGGTAGTTGCCGCCGTAGCTGCGCAGCCCTCTGGGTGAAAGCTCGACGAGACGCTGCATGCCGTCGAGCAGTTCACGGTCATGGCTGACCACCAGTAACCCGCCTCGCCAGGCGGCCAGGCGTTGGTAGAGACGGTGCCTGCCTGCACGGTCCAGGTGATTGCTCGGCTCATCGAGGATCAGAAAGTCGGCAGGGGTGAGCAGCGCCCCGAGCAAGGCCACGCGGGTGCATTCACCCCCGCTGAGGCGGGCAGCGGGTGCATTCAGGTCAAGGTGACCAAGGCCGTCATCCTGCAGCGCAGCACGCAGGCGTTCGGCGATGTCCCACTGGCCATCGAGCAAGTCGATATCGCCATCGTGCATCTGGCCGCGTTCGAGTCGCGCCAGCGCGCTGATCTGCGGGCCTATACCGGCCAGGTCGGCGACACTGGCGCTGCCAGGTGGCGTGATGATCTGTGGCAGGTAGCGCAACAGGGCAGGGCGCGTGATATGGCCTGTAGTGGGTTGCAGCTGCCCGGCGAGCAGGCGTGCGAGCACGCTCTTGCCGCTGCCGTTACGCCCGACGAGGCCGGTGTGGCGAGCATCGAATGTCTCGCTCAGGGTATCGAGCAGCAAGGTGCCGTTGGGGAATTGAAAGGAAACGCGATCGAGCGCGATAAAAGGCGAGTTCGTCATGAATGACTCCAGCTAATGCCGTGAACACGCGCAGCCAGGGGCCGCGGCGGCGAATCACAGGTCGTGCGGACACGACGGCATTACTGGCGCATTGGACGAAACTCCTTCGGGAAATGAGCGCGTAGGCTAAACCCAAGGCCAGGCCAGGGCAACCGAGGACGCGTGTAAAAGCCGAAAAGCGCTCAAGGTGATAGCAGCCGAAGGGTGGACAATGCTCTTTTTTGTCCACCATTGCACTCAGCGAGCGGTGGGGGGGATGGGCCGCGTAGCCGACGCTCTGTGCATCCACCACTGGCAGGGTGGATCGGTGAAGCGTGATCCACCCTGCCAGTGGCGCAGCCGGCTCTCGGCCGCGATATCAGGGCTCAGCTTTCCTCGCTGTCGATCAGCAGGTTTTCCAGGGCTTCGCGGTACTCGCCCGGCTCCTGCCACATACCGCGCTGCTGGGCTTCGAGCAGGCGTTCGATGATGTCCTGCAGGGCGCCGGGGTTGTGCTGCTGGATGAAGTCGCGGGTGTCCCGGTCGAGCAGGTAGGCGTCGGTGAGCAGCGCGTACTGGTGGTCGTCGACCAGCTCGCTGGTGGCGTCGAAGGCGAACAGGTAGTCGATGGTCGCGGCCAGTTCGAAGGCGCCCTTGTAACCGTGGCGCTTCATGCCCTCGATCCACTTCGGGTTGGCCGCGCGGGCGCGTACCACGCGTGCCAGTTCCTGCTTGAGGGTGCGGATGCGCGGGGTGTCCGGCTGGCTGTTGTCGCCGTGGTAGCTGGCCACCCTGGCGCCACGCAGGGTTTCCACCGCTGCCAGCATGCCGCCCTGGAACTGGTAGTAGTCGTTGGAATCGAGAATGTCGTGCTCGCGGTTGTCCTGGTTGTGCAGCACCGCCTGCAGGTGCTCCAGGCGCTCGGCGAACTGTGCCCGCGCCGGTGTGCCTTCGCTGCCTTTGCCGTAGGCGTAGCCGCCCCAGTTCAGGTACACCTCGGCGAGATCCGCACGGCTTTGCCAGAGGCGTTCCTCGATGGCGTTCTGCACCCCGGCACCGTAAGCGCCGGGCTTGGCGCCGAAGATCCGCCAACCGGCCTGACGTCGTGCTTCGGCTTCATCCAGGCCGTCATCCTGCAAGGCCAGGGCTTCCTGCCAGACGCGCGCCGAGAGCGGGTTCATGTCTTCCGGTTCGTCCAGGTCGATGACGGCTTGCACGGCGTCGTCGAACAGGCGGATCAGGTTGGCGAAGGCGTCGCGGAAGAAACCGGATACGCGCAGGGTTACATCGACCCGTGGACGGCCGAGCTGCTCCAGGGGCAGCACCTCGAAGCGTTCGACCCGCTGGCTACCGGCCTGCCACACCGGGCGCACGCCCATCAGGGCCATGGCCTGGGCGATATCGTCACCGCCAGTGCGCATGGTCGCGGTGCCCCATACGGACAGGCCGAGCTGGCGCAGGTGGTCGCCTTCATCCTGCAGATGGCGTTCGAGCAGACGGTCGGCGGCCTGCACTCCGAGGCGCCAGGCGGTGGGTGTGGGCAGGTTGCGCACATCCACCGAATAGAAATTGCGCCCGGTGGGCAGCACGTCGAGACGACCGCGACTCGGCGCGCCGCTCGGGCCGGAGGGCACGAAGCGGCCATTCAGGGCGGCAAGCAGGCCGTGCATTTCCGCAGCGCCACAGGCGTCGAGCAGCGGGGCGATCTGCTCTCGCAGGCTGTGCAGTACGGCATCACTGGCCGGGCCGATGGATTCGCAATCCGTTGCTTCGATCAGGCTCAGCCCGAGCAGCTCCAGGCGTTCGCGGGTATCGCCAAAACTGCGCCAGGGGTCATCGCTGAGGTTCGCCAGGATCTCCGGATGCGGCCCCGCCCAGGGCGCGGCCATATCACAGTCCAGCGGGTCGAAGTCAAGCGCCAGGTCGCGGGCGAGGGCGCGCAGCAGGCTGGCATTGCCACCCTGGCCATCACCGCGGGGAATGCGCAGCAGCGCCAGTAGGGTATCGCGACGCAATTGGCCGGCTGGCGATGCGCCGAACACATGCAGGCCATCGCGAATCTGCGATTCCTTGAGGTCGCACAGGTAGGCGTCGAGTTGCGGCAGCCAGCTCTGCGGATCGTCGTTGAGCTGCAGGCCCAGTTCGCGATCCAGACTGGCTTCGCGCACCTTGAGCAGGATCTCGCCACGCAGCTCGGCGGCGCGGCGCAGGTCGAGCTGGCTGGCGTCGTAGTACTCGTCGGCCAACCGTTCCAGGTCACGCAGCGGGCCGTAGCTTTCGGCACGGGTCAGCGGCGGCATCAGGTGGTCGATGATCACCGCCTGGGTGCGGCGCTTGGCCTGGGCGCCTTCGCCGGGGTCGTTGACGATAAACGGGTAGATATTCGGCAGTGCGCCGAGGATCGCCGTTGGCCAGCAGCTCTCGGAGAGGCCGACGCTCTTGCCCGGCAGCCATTCCAGGTTGCCGTGCTTGCCGACGTGGATCACCGCATTGGCGGCGAACACCTGGCGCATCCAGAAGTAGAACGCCAGGTAGCCGTGGGGCGGCACCAGGTCGGGGTCGTGGTAGACCGCCGCGGCGTCGACCTGATAACCCCGTGCCGGCTGGATGCCGACGAAGGTCAGGCCGAAGCGCAGGCCGGCGATCATCAGGCGGCCGCTGCGGAACATCGGGTCGTTTTCCGGCGCGCCCCAGCGCTCCAGCACGGCCTGACAGTTGGCCTCGGGCAGGGTGGCGAAAAACCGCCGGTAGTCGTCCAGCGCCAGACTTTGTGCGCAGGGGCGCAGGTCGAGGTTGTCGAGGTCGTTGGTCACGCCGCCGAGCAACTGGTGGATCAGCGCGGTACCGCTGTCCGGCAATTCATCGACCGGATAACCCTGCTGCTGCAGGGCCTGCAGGATATTCAGCGCGGCCGCCGGGGTATCCAGGCCGACGCCGTTGCCGATGCGGCCATCGCGGGTCGGGTAGTTGGCCAGCACCAGGGCGACACGTTTGTCCGCTGCGGGCGTGCGCTGCAGATCGCTCCAGTGCCGCGCCAGTTCGGCGACGAAATCCATGCCTGGCAGGTGCGCGCGGTAGCAGACCACATCGCTCTGGCTGCGCTCGCTGCGCCAGGCCAGGCCCTTGAAGCTGATCGGTCGGGTAATCAGCCGGCCGTCCAGCTCCGGCAAGGCAATGTGCATAGCCAGGTCGCGTGGGCCGAGCCCCTGGGCATTGGCCTGCCACTGTTCTTCGCTGTCCAGGGCGCAGAGCGCTTGCAGTACCGGTACGTCGCGGCGAAATGGCCGTGATTGCGGTGCTTCAGGGTTGGATTGAGCGAAGCCGGTGGTGTTGAGAATGACGCTCGCACCGGCTTCGTCCAGCCAATCCTCGACCTGTTGCAGACAGGCAGCCTCCTTGAGGCTGGCGACGGCGATGGGCAGCGGGTTGAGGCCCTGGGCCTGCAAGCGTTGGCAGAACGTATCGACGAAGGCGGTGTTCGCCGCCTGCACATGAGTGCGATAGAACAGCAGCGCGGCGACGGGTGCGTTCGGCTGCCAATCGGCGCGCCAGTCATCCAGGTGCGCGTCGCCCTTGTGCGGGTGATAGAGGCCGACGCGGGGCAGGGCGCGCGGCGCTTCCCAGGTGTAGTTGCGATCCAGGTAGCGGTTGGCGATGCAGTGGAAGAACTGCCGGGCGTTGTCCACGCCGCCCTGGCGCAGGTATTGCCACAGGCGCTCGGCGTCTTCGGCGGCGACATTGCCGAGGCCGGTCAGCTCGGGGTCCGGGCTGTCGTCACCGGGCACCAGGATCAGCTTCGCCCCGCGCCCGGCCAGTTCGACCAGGCGTTCGATACCGTAGCGCCAGTAACTGACGCCACCGTGCACGGAAATCAGGATGACCTTGGCGTGCTGCAGCACCTGCTCGACGTAGAAGTCCACCGAAGCGTGGTTGCCCAGCTGTGCCGGGCTGGCCAGGCGCAGGCTGGGGTAATCCTCGGGCAGGTGGCGGGCGACCTCGGCGAGCAGCGACAGGTGCGAATCGCCGGTGCACAGCACCACCAGTTCGGCGGGCGTCTGGCCGAGGTCGGCGATGCTGTCGGCCGGCAGGGCGACGCCGGGCTGGGTGCGCAGCAGGTGCATGGGTCAGGTGCTCGGACGTGCAGAGGGAAAGAGCGTCGCTGGCGTGCCGAACCCCAGCAGAAGGGCTCCTGTACGGGCAGCGCGTGTGCTGTGGTCCTGCATTCCGGCGGTCACTGGCAACTCATGCCAGTGCGGCGTGCAGCTCGGCGCTGATGGCCGCCTGATCCAGCTCCTGGCCGATCACCACCAGGCGGCTGATACGGCTTTCATCGGCTTTCCAGGCGCGGTCGAAATGCTTGTCGAAGCGCTGGCCAACGCCTTGCAGCAACAGGCGCATGGGTTTGCCGGGAATGGCGGCGAAGCCTTTGATGCGCAGGATGCCATGGTTGCCCACGGCGTCTTTCAGGGCTTGCAGCAGGCGTGCTTCCTCGGCCTCGGGCAGGTCGACGGAGAAGGAGTCGAACTCATCGTGATCGTGCTCTTCATGGTCTTCGAGGTCGTGGTGGGTCTTGCGCGCGTCGATGTGCAGCTCGGTTTCGCTGTTCAGGCCGAGCAGCACGGAAAGCGGCAACTGACCGCTACGGGCTTCGATGACCTTGACCGCCTCCGGCAGTTCTTCGGCCACTTCGGCACGCACGGCGGCCAGGGCGTCGGCGTCGAGCAGGTCGGTCTTGTTGAGGATCACCAGGTCGGCGCTGGCCAGTTGGTCGGCGAACAGCTCGTGCAGCGGCGACTCATGATCGAGGTTGGGGTCCTGTTTGCGCAGGGCGTCGACCTGATCCGGGAAGGCGGCGAAGGTGCCGGCGGCCACGGCAGGGCTGTCGACCACGGTGATGACTGCATCGACGGTGCAGGCATTGCGGATTTCCGGCCAGTTGAAGGCCTGTACCAGCGGCTTGGGCAGGGCCAGGCCGGAAGTCTCGATAAGGATGTGGTCGAGGTCGCCGCGACGTGCCACCAGTTCGCGCATGACCGGGAAGAACTCTTCCTGCACGGTGCAGCAGACGCAGCCGTTGGCCAGTTCGTAGACGCGGCCGATGGCTTCTTCCTCGGTGCAGCCTATGCTGCACTGCTGCAGGATGGCGCCGTCGATGCCCAGCTCGCCGAATTCGTTGACGATCACCGCGATGCGCCGGCCTTCGGCGTTGTCCAGCATGTGGCGCAGCAGCGTGGTTTTACCGGCGCCGAGAAAGCCGGTGACGATGGTGACGGGAAGTTTGGCGAGCGTTTTCATGGAGGGCCCTGGCATCAGTAGGAGCGGCGAGCGGGCAATGCGATGACAGGCACCAGCCGAAGCTGGCGCGCGGACATCACCGGATCACCCCGCCCGGTTGTCTAAGAACCTGTTTACGATCTCCTGGCTCGCGGCCATACGGCGTTAAAAACGCCCTCGGAATGCTCATTTACTACTTGTAAACTGCGCTTCCTCGGGCGTTTTTGCCTTGTCTGGTTCTAATCCAGAAGATCGTAAACAGGCTCTAAGCGTTCAGCGAGGCAGGTCTCCTGGCTCACGACCGGCGCTTGGCGCATGCCTTTCGCCTTCCCGCGTCATCGCAGTGGCGTATTGAAAGGCAGCAGTCGTTCACAGTTGCGGGGGCAGCCACGGCTTGCCGTGTTCCCTCTTAGCTTCGCGACCGGCAGGCGGCGAAGAACCTCGAAAGCGGCAAGGCTACGCAGTGCCTGTGGGGCGGTCAATCGCGGTGCGGCGGATGGCCTTGGTAACAAGTTGACGCAATCGGTACTTCGTGGTGTTCTAGCGCGGTTTTTCCAGGTGTCTTGCGCCGCCGTGTGCAAGGTGAAACGGGAAGCCGGTTCGAGTCCGGTGCTGCCCCCGCAACGGTACGCGAATGTCCGGGATCGCCCGCCAACAGGCTGGGACGTTTGATCTCTGCTGCTGATAGCAGTCATCGCAAGCCCGGAGACCGGCCTGGAAGCCCCGTTTGGCAACCCGCGGTGGGCGGGAACGCGTCGGAATCAGGTCCAGCGGATCTGCTCGTGCTGCGTTCCTTCCTTAGCATCGCCCTATAACCCTGGAAGGTTCAGATCATGTCCAGCAGCACTTTGTCGACCTCGGCATCACTCCCGCTTTCCCTCTCGCAGCGTCTGATCCTGGCGATCTCCAGTGTGGTGCTCGGCGCCGCGCTGATCTTCTTCGCCGGCTTCTCGCATATCGAGGCCGTGCACAACGCCGCCCACGATACCCGTCACAGCGCTGCGTTCCCGTGCCACTGAGGATACCGACATGATCAAGCGTATCGCTCAGACCGCAGGTTTTGCCGGCCTGCTGGCCGCCATCGTCCTGACCCTGCTGCAAGCCCTGTGGGTCACTCCACTGATCCTGCATGCGGAAACCTTCGAAACCGCCGAGCCGGTGGCCGCCGTGGCCGAACACAGTCATGAGGCCGCTGTTGCCGAGCACGATCATGGCGCCGCTGCCGGCCACAGCCATGATGCAGAAGCCTGGTCGCCGGAAGATGGCTGGCAGCGCCTGCTGTCCACCGGCCTGAGCAACCTGGTGGTGGCTGTCGGCTTCGCCTTGATGCTCGCTGGCCTGTTCACCCTGCGCGCGCCGAACAAGACCTGGCAGGGCCTGGTCTGGGGCCTGGCGGGCTTCGCCACCTTCGTTCTCGCGCCATCCGCCGGCCTGCCGCCGGAACTGCCGGGCACTGCCGCCGCCGACCTGCTCCTGCGTCAGTACTGGTGGATCGGTACCGCGGCGTCTACCGCCGCAGGCCTGGCGCTGCTGGCGTTCGGCAGCAACTGGGTGCTGCGCATTCTCGGCGTGGTGATTCTGGTCATTCCGCATGTGATTGGCGCGCCGCAGCCGGACGTCCACGAGAGCCTGGCTCCAGAAGCGCTGGAGCACCAGTTCATCATCGCTTCGCTGGTGACCAACGCGCTGTTCTGGTCCGCCCTCGGCCTGGCCGCCGCCTGGCTATACGGCCGTAGCCGCAACGCTTGAGTCTGACTTCATCCACAGTCGTCGCCGGCTTTGGTTGCCGGCGCGACTGTCCGATGGAGGCGCTGCTGGAGCTGCTGCAGATCACCCTGCGCCAATGTGGCCTGCAACTGGCCGACCTCTCGGCACTCGCCAGCAGTGCCAGCAAGCAACACGAACCCGGCCTGTTGCGCCTGGCCGAGCATCTGCATTTGCCGCTCGCCTTCCTCCCCGCCGAACACCTGGCGCGCTACCATGAGCGTCTGACTGAGCCGTCCGCGGCATCACTACAAGCCACCGGCAGTGCCGGCGTGGCCGAGGCCAGTGCGTTGGCCCAGGCGGAAGCGCTGAGTGGCCGCCCCGCGCGTTTATTGGTGAGCAAGCGCAAGAGTGCACAAGCGACGCTGGCATTGGCGGGGGCGTTGTAGCGCTCGACTCACGGATGCTAGTCAGCGAACCCATGGTGGAAGGAAACAGCGTCTTCCACCCTACGTCTTGTGGTTTTTCGAGGCTCCCATGACCGTCTATTTCATCGGCGCCGGCCCCGGCGATCCCGAGCTGATTACCGTCAAGGGTCAGCGGTTGATTCGTTCGTGCCCAGTGATCCTGTATGCCGGCTCGCTGGTGCCCGAGGCGGTGCTGGCTGGAAACAGTGCCGAGCAGGTGGTCAATACCGCCGAATTGCACTTGAGTGAAATCATCGAACTGATCGCTACGGCACATGGCAAGGGCCAGGACGTGGCCCGCGTACACTCTGGTGATCCGTCACTCTACGGTGCAATCGGCGAGCAGATTCGTCAGTTGCGCGCGCTGACTATTCCGTTCGAGATCGTTCCGGGAGTCACGGCGACCGCCGCCTGTGCGGCGCTGCTGGAAAGCGAGCTGACCCTGCCGGAGGTCTCGCAGACGCTGATCCTCACGCGCTATGCCAGCAAGTCGAACATGCCCGATGGTGAGCAACTGGGCGACCTGGCCCGGCATGGGGCGACCATGGCCATCCACCTGGGTGTGCAGCACCTGGCGCGAATAGTTGAAGAATTGCTGCCGCACTATGGCGCCGATTGCCCGATTGCCGTGGTGCACCGGGCGACCTGGCCGGATCAGGACTGGGTGCAGGGTACGCTCGCCGATATTGAGGCAAGGGTCCGCGACAAAGGCTTCCGGCGCACGGCATTGATTCTGGTCGGGCATGTGCTGGGGGCGGAGCAGTTCGCTGATTCGGCGCTGTACAACGCCGATCACCAGCATCTGTTCAGAGCGGCAGGCGACGCAGACAGTAACGACTCGAATTGACCTTGCCCCGGTTGTCGGCGATGGCGATTTCGGCGCCGTGCTCACGCAGGCGCAGGTTGATGTCGCTGGCAAACAACTGCTGGATGAAGGCCTTGTAGGCGAGCGTCACGTGCAGGTGCTCGGTGAGAAAGGCATGCAGAGCGGGCAGGGTGAAGCTCCATGCGCCCGGCGAGCAGTCGAAGCCGGCAAAACGCAGCTCGTCGATGACAAACGGATCGCCCTGTAGAACGGACAGGCAGCACGCCAGAAAGGGCTCGGTGGCATCAGGCATGGCAAGGTTCACGGGAAACGGTGCGGCAGTGTGGCAAAAAATCCATGCTGCCTGCAAAGCCCGTGGTTGCCTGGTTGTTCGGTGGCGGGCACCCTGTGAACCTCTTATTACCCAGGAGCCCCCATGCGCGATTACACCTGGCTTCACGAATACTGTCTGAATCGTTTCGGCTCGGCCGCTGCCCTGGAGGCGATGTTGCCCGAGCCCCTGTCCAGCGACGCGCTGCGGCAGATCCCGGATGACCGTTACCTGTCGCTGATTGCCCTGCGGGTATTCCGTGCCGGCCTCAAGCACAGCCTGGTCGATGCCAAGTGGCCGGCATTCGAGGAGGTGTTCTTTGGTTTCGTCCCGGAGAAGGTCGCGTTGATGAGTGCCGAGCATCTTGAGCGGCTGATGCAGGACACGCGGATCATTCGTCACCTGGGCAAGCTCAAGAGCGTACCGCGCAATGCCCAGTTCATTCTCGATGTGCAGAAGGAGCGGGGCAGCTTCGGTGCGTTGATCGCCGATTGGCCCACGGACGATATCGTCGGCCTGTGGAAGTACCTGGCCAAGCACGGTAGTCAGTTGGGTGGCCTGTCGGCGCCGCGCTTTCTGCGAATGGCGGGCAAGGATACCTTCGTGCCCACCTACGACGTGGTGGCTGCCCTGCAGGCGCAGAAGGTCATCGACAAGGCACCCACCAGCCTCAAGGATCTCGCCGCTGTCCAGGCGGTGTTCAATCGCTGGCAGGAGCAGAGCGGTCGGCCCTTGTGTCAGCTGTCGGCGATGCTGGCGCACACGGTCAATCATTGAGCGAGGCACGGGCGATGGAGCAGGCGATCCTCCAGGTGGCGCGAGCCATCGAGCAGGCCGAGCGCATTTTGGTCATTACCGGTGCCGGGGTGTCGGCGGACTCCGGGTTGCCGACCTATCGCGGGCTGGGCGGGCTGTACAACGGCCATACGGCTGAGGGGTTGCCCATCGAAGCGGCGCTGTCCGGCCCCATGCTGCAACGCGACCCGGCCCTGTGCTGGAAATACCTGGCCGAGTTGGGCAAGGCCTGCCTGGCCGCGCGGCCGAATGCCGGACATGCCGCCATCGCCGAGTTGCAACGGCGCAAGCCCGGTTGCTGGGTGCTGACGCAAAATATCGACGGCTATCACCGGGCGGCAGGCAGCCCGGCGCAGCGGCTGATCGAGATTCATGGCGAGTTGGCGCCGTTGTCCTGCCAGTCTTGCGGCGCCGAGGATGATGAGTTGATCGAGCACCTGCAGCGACCTCTGCCGCCACGTTGTGCCCGCTGCGCAGGGGTACTGCGCCCATCCGTGGTGCTGTTCGAAGAAAGGTTGCCGGAGGCGGCGCTGGGGAAACTTTACGACGAGCTGCGCAAGGGCTTCGATGTAGTGCTGGCCGTGGGCACTACAGCAAGCTTCCCCTACATCGTCGAACCGGTGATGCAGGCCAGAAAGACCGGGGGCTTCACGGTCGAAGTGAACCCTTCCAGCACCGACTTGAGCCGCTGGGTGGATGTTCGCCTGGAGGGGAAGGCGTTAGATGTTTTGCCGGCGTTGCTAAGTCACATTCCCGAGCATTGAATTTGCAATCTCGTTTATCAGACGGCATAGTCGCCCACTTGTTTATAACTATTCCACACGGTCGTGCCCATGCTAAAGCGCTTCGCACCCCTCGTGCCCATTGCACTTTCGGTCCTCCTGGTGGCGTGTGCCAGCCAGGCACCGCAGCCACAAGTCAGCGTGGCAGATTCCCGTTCCGGCTCCGGTTCTTCCTTCGTTTTCAGCCCGTCCACCGTTCAGGCCGAAGTGGCCAATGACGAGCTGAGTGTCGAGCAACTGGCAGAGTTCTCCGATCACAAGCCCTACGAGCTGCCGAGCTTCGCCGACAGCATCCTCGAACACGGCATGTCCCTGATCGGCACCAAATATCGCTTCGGTGGCCGCTCGGCGCAGACAGGCTTCGACTGCAGCGGTTTCGTCGGCTACCTGTTCAGCGAAGAGGCTGGCATCCAGCTGCCGCGTTCGACCCGTGAAATGATCAACCTGGATGCACCGCTGGTCTCGCGTACCGATCTGGAGCCGGGCGATGTGATCTTCTTCAACAACCGGGGTCGTGGCCGTGTCAGCCATGCCGGCATCTACCTGGGCGATGACCAGTTTATCCATTCCAGCAGTAGCCGTAGCGGCGGTGTACGGATCGATAGCCTGGACGACAGCTACTGGAGCCGCAGCTACATGGAGGCCAAGCGTGTGCTGGCCATGGCGCCGGACCACGACGCTTCGGTGCAAAAAGCGCCGCGTCGCTGATCGTTGTTTGCGGTTGCAGGGTTGCGCCTGCGCCGCAGTCTCGGCAGAGTGGGCGCATTCCGGCCAGGATCGCCCGCTCATGCATTTCACGGCTCGCTTTGCCCTGCTTGCCCTCGCCACGCTGCTGACTGCATGCGCTGGCAACGCCCCCGCCCCACAAACCCCTGTTGCGCCACCTTTCCCTACCGTCACCCATGACAGCTCCGCCGATGTGCTGATGAGTGCCATTGGCCTGGTGGGCACGCCTTACCGTTATGGCGGCAACACGCCGGACAGCGGTTTCGATTGCAGTGGGCTGATCGGCTATGTCTATCGCAACTCCGCCGGTATCCAGCTGCCGCGCTCGACACGGGAGATGATCGGCATCCGTGCACCGAGCGTGGGCCGTGATGCCCTGCAAAGCGGGGATCTGGTGTTCTTCGCCACCAATGGCGGCAGCCAGGTCAGCCATGCCGGCATCTATGTCGGCGAGGGGCGTTTCGTTCATGCGCCTTCCAGTGGGGGGACGGTGCGCCTGGACAGCCTGAGCAATGCCTACTGGCAGAAGTCCTACCTCAGCGCCAAGCGCGTGCTCAGCGCTTCCCGATTGGCCCAGCAGCCATGACCGGCCGCACCCTGGCGCTCGACGACGATCTCTACCGTTACCTGCTCGATGTGTCTCTGCGTGAGTCACCGCTGCTCAAGCGGCTGCGTGAGGAAACCGCGCACCTGTCGATGTCGCGCTGGCAGATCGCGCCGGAGCAAGGGCAGTTCATGTCGTTGCTGGTGCAGTTGACCGGGGCGCGACGTCTGCTGGAAATCGGCACGTTCACTGGCTACAGCGCCATTTGCCTGGCCTCGGCGATGCCCAGCGACGGGCAATTGATCTGCTGTGACCTGCCTGGCGACTACAACGCCATCGCTCGGCGCTATTGGCATGAGGCCGGCCTGCTCGAGCGCATTGACCTGCGCCTGGCGCCCGCACTGGAAACCCTGACGGCATTGGAGCGCGGCGGTCAGGGCGACAGCTTCGACCTGATCTTCATCGACGCCGACAAGGCGAATTACCCGGTTTACCTGGAGCATGCACTGGCGCTGGTGCGCCCGGGCGGGTTGATCCTGTTCGATAACGTGCTGTGGAGCGGCCGCGTGCTCGAATCGCAGCCAGACAGCGCCGACACGCGAGCCATCCAGTCGCTCAACCGCCGACTGAAGAGCGATGCGCGCATCGACCTGTCGCTACTGCCGATTGGCGATGGCCTGACTCTCTGTCGCAAGCGTTGAATAACGCGCCGGAGCATCAGGCTCCGGCGGCCAACGCCTCGCATTCCACTACGCAACGCAGGCAAGCCTGGGCGCATTCCTGACAGTGGTCGTGTTGGTGCTTGCCGCAGGCCTCGGCGCAGGCCTGGCAGGCGAGGGTGCACAGACGGCAGACTTCATCGACCAGCGGACTGTCGCGTGCCATCAGTACGGCGGCCAGCCGACACAGGTCGGCGCAGTCGTGGTCGCAACTGATGCACAGGGCCATATGCTGGATATCGGCTTCCTTGAGGCAGGCGGCAGCGCAGGTTTCACAGGCGATGGCGCAAGCGTTGCAGGACTGGATACAGGAGGCATAGCGTTCTCGGATCATCGGGCGTCTCCTCGTGGAGTGGCTGTTCTACCTGTCGACGCCGCCTGGCTGAGAGGGTTCGCCTGGTCTTCCCAACGGTCGCTCGATTGACCCGTAGGGCGGCCAGCCACTAAGCTGCGCGGCTTGTTCCAGGTGCCTGCCGCGTTGGCGCGAATCAGGTGAAACAGGGAAGCCGGCACACCGTGCTCGATTGCAGGTGACTCCGGCGCTGCCCCCGCAACGGTAGGTGAGGAAAACGTCACGCCTCACAAGCCCGGAGACCGGCCTGAAACGATCCACGGCAGTGCGGAGGGCGCTGCGGGTGGGTGAGTCTGCGAGGCTCATCGCCTGACCCTTTGCCTGTCTTCAATGAATAGTCCATGCGCGTGGTCTGTCTGGCCGGCGTGTGGCGCTTGCGCATTGCCTGCGCGAGCCCTGCTGAGAAAGGCCCGGCATGAGCGAATCGAGTGAATCCGCCTCCCGCGAATCGGCTGCGCGCGATGAGCGCCACAAGGCGCGTATGCAGCGCAAGAAGGCGCTGATCGACGAGAAGATCGCCCAGGCCCAGGACGAGTACGGCCTGCTGCTGGTGCATACCGGCAACGGCAAGGGCAAGAGCAGCTCGGCCTTCGGCATGGTCGCGCGGGCGCTCGGGCATGGCCTCAAGGTTGGCGTGGTGCAGTTCATCAAGGGCGCGGCCAGTACCGGTGAGGAGCGTTTCTTCCGGCGCTTCCCGGATGAGGTCAGCTACCACGTGATGGGCGAGGGTTTCACCTGGGAAACCCAGGATCGCCAGCGCGATATCGACAAGGCGCAACAGGCCTGGGCCGTGGCGGCGCAACTGCTGAACGACCCGCAGATCGGCCTGGTGGTACTCGACGAACTGAACATCGCCCTCAAGCATGGCTACCTGCAACTGGATGCGGTGCTCGCCGACATCGAAGCGCGGCCGCTGCTGCAGCATGTGGTGGTGACCGGGCGCGGCGCGCCAGCGGGCCTGATCGAAGCCGCTGACACCGTGACCGAGATGAGCCTGGTGAAACACGCATTCAAGGCCGGCGTAAAGGCGCAGAAGGGCATCGAATACTGATGACCCAGCCACATGTTTGCCCGGCCCTGCTGATTGCTGCACCCGCCTCGGGACAAGGCAAGACCACGGTGACCGCCGCCCTGGCGCGCTTGCATACGCGTGCTGGCCGGCGTGTGCGCGTATTCAAGTGCGGTCCGGACTTCCTCGACCCGATGATTCTGGCGCGTGCCTCTGGGCAGGACGTGTATCAGTTGGATCTGTGGATGGTGGGCGAGGAAGAGTGTCACCGGCTGCTCTGGGAGGCGGCGGGGCAGGCCGATCTGATCCTCATCGAAGGGGTGATGGGCCTGTTCGATGGTGCACCTTCGGCGGCCGATCTGGCGCGGCGTTTTGGCATCCCGGTGCTGGGTGTGATCGATGGTGCGGCGATGGCGCAAACCTTCGGTGCGCTGGCCCACGGCCTGGCGACCTTCCAGCCAGACTTGCCCTTCGCCGGAGTGCTGGCCAACCGCACGGGCAGCCTGCGCCATGGCGATATCCTGCGCGACAGCCTGCCGCCCTCCATTCACTGGTACGGCGCGCTCCCGCGCAGTGCCGCGGTCGAACTGCCAAGCCGCCACCTGGGCCTGGTCCAGGCCGAGGAATTGGCTGACCTTGATACCCGGTTGGATGCCGCCGCAGATGCGCTGTTGGCCAGTGCCGGGGATGTGCTGCCATTGCCGGTGACGTTCGCCGCGCCCCAGCCCGCATCGGTGCCGGCGTTGCTCGATGGCGTGCGCATTGGGGTGGCCCGCGATACCGCGTTTGCATTCCTGTATCAGGCCAACCTGGACCTGCTGCGTCAGCTCGGTGCCCACCTGGCGTTTTTCTCGCCGCTGCAGGACAGCGCCTTGCCGCCTGTCGACAGCCTGTACCTGCCCGGCGGCTACCCCGAATTGCACCTGCAGCAACTGGCTGGCAATCGGCCGATGGGCGAGGCGATCCGCGCGCACCATGCGGCTGGCAAGCCGATCCTCGCCGAATGCGGCGGCATGCTCTACCTGCTCGAACGGCTGACGGACAAGCACGGCGAAGCGGCCGACCTGCTCGGCCTGCTGCCTGGCAGCGCCCAGATGCAGACGCGCATGGCCGCCCTCGGCCTGCAGCGTGTGGCGTTGCCGGAGGGCCTGTTGCGTGGGCACACCTACCACCATTCACTGCTCGACTGCGCCCTGGAGCCCGTGGCCTGCGGCAGCAGCCCCAACCAGCGTCCGGCCGCCGAGGCGGTGTATCGCATCGGTCGCCTGACGGCCTCCTACATCCACTTCTACCTGCCGTCGAATCCTCAGGCCGCAGCCAGGTTGCTGCAGCCATGAGCGATCAGGCGTTCAGCGCCGCCGAGCGCGAAGCGGTGTACCGGGCGATTGCCGAGCGCCGCGACATGCGCCATTTCGCCGGAGGGGAGGTGGCACCTGAACTGCTCGCCCGCTTGCTCGAGGCTGCGCATCACGCACCAAGCGTCGGCCTGATGCAGCCCTGGCGCTTCATTCGCATCACCACGGCCGACCTGCGCGAGGCGATCCACGCGCAGGTCGAGGTCGAGCGCCAGCGCACCGCCGAGGCGCTCGGCGAGCGCAGCGATGAGTTCATGCGGCTCAAGGTCGAGGGTGTCCGCGATTGCGCCGAGCTGTTGGTGGCGGCACTGATGGACGAGCGCGAGGCACATATCTTCGGCCGCCGTACCTTGCCGGAGATGGACCTGGCCTCGTTGGCCTGCGCCATCCAGAACCTGTGGCTGGCAGCGCGCGCGGAAGGGCTCGGCCTGGGCTGGGTCTCGCTGTTCGACCCGCACGCCCTCGCCGACCTGCTGCACATGCCGCCCGGTAGCAAGCCGATGGCGATTCTCTGCCTGGGGCCGGTCACCGCCTTCTATAGCGAACCAATGCTGGTTCAGGAGGGCTGGGCTGCGCCGCGTCCCCTGGCCGAGCTGTTGTATACCGACCGCTGGGGGCAGCCATGAGCCTGGTGATTGCTACGCTGGCGGGTGTGATGCTGGACAGTGCCCTGGGCGAGCCACGGCGTTGGCATCCGCTGGTGGCGTTCGGCAACCTGGCGCAACGCATCGAGCGGCGCCTCAACAGCGGTGGTCACGGCTGGCGTAGCCATGGCGTCACAGGTTGGTGCATGGCGGTGCTGCCGTTGACCCTGCTCACGGTGTTGTTGGTGAGCCTGCCCTATGTCGGTTGGCTGGTCGACGTACTGGCCCTGTACGCTGCGCTTGGCCTGCGCAGCCTGGGCGAGCATGCCCAGCCGGTGGCCCAGGCGTTGCGTCTGGGCGATCTGCCGGAGGCGCGGCGTCGTGTCAGTTACATGGTCAGCCGGCGTACCGAAGAGCTGGATGCCACAGGTGTTGCGCGAGCCGGCACGGAGTCGGTGCTGGAGAACGGCAGCGATGCGGTGTTTGCCGCGCTATTCTGGTTTCTCGTGGCCGGTGCGCCGGGCGTGGTGTTGTACCGCCTGAGCAATACCCTGGACGCGATGTGGGGCTATCGCAACGAGCGCTTCGAACGCTTCGGCTGGGCTGCGGCGCGTATCGACGATGTACTCAATTACCTGCCGGCCCGCCTGGTGGCGCTGACCTACGCGCTGCTTGGCAAGACCGCGACGGCGCTGCGTTGCTGGCGGCGCCAGGCCCCGCAATGGGACAGTCCCAATGCCGGGCCGGTGATGGCGGCGGGGGCCGGTGCGCTGGGTGTGGCGCTTGGCGGTGCGGCGGTGTACCACGGCGAGCTGCATCAGCGCCCGACCCTGGGCGAAGGCCCACAGCCACGGGCGCGGGATATCGAACGGGCGATGAATCTGGTATGGGGCGGCGTGCTGCTGTGGCTGGCGCTGCTGGTAATCGGGAGTGTTTACCTTGCTTGAACACGGCGGACGCCTGCGGGTAGCGGCACAGCACTATGCAATCGACCTGGCCGACTGGCTCGACCTGTCCACGGGTATCGCCCCGTATCACGGCGCGTTGCCCGAGATTCCGCCTGCGGTCTGGAATCGCCTGCCGGAGCTGGAAGATGGCCTGGAGGCGGCGGCGCGTGATTACTACGGCGTGCCCAGACTCTTGCCCGTGGCCGGCTCGCAGGCGGCGATCCAGGCGCTGCCGCGTTTACGCCGCAACGCTCAGGTGGGCATCGTTTCGCCAGCCTATGCCGAACATGCCGAAGCCTGGCGCCGAGAAGGGCACCGTCTGCTGGAAATCAGCGAGGGCTCCGTAGCCCGCGCGCTGGATCGCCTGGATGTGCTGGTGGTGATCAACCCGAATAACCCGACTGGCCGGCGCATCTCGCCGCAGGTGCTGCTCGACTGGCATGCCAGCCTGGCTGCGCGTGGGGGCTGGCTGGTGGTGGACGAGGCCTTCATCGACTGCACCCCGGAGGAAAGCCTGGCTGCCCATGCCCACCTGCCGGGGCTGATCGTGCTGCGCTCGTTCGGCAAGTTTTTTGGCCTGGCCGGTATTCGCCTGGGCTTCGTCCTGGCCGAGCCGGCTTTGCTGGGCAAACTGAACGAGTTGCTGGGGCCCTGGAGCATCAGTGGCCCCGCGCGCCTGGTTGCCACGGCGGCGCTGTGCGACACCCATGGCTTGCGCCAGCAGCGCCAGCGCCTGCTCGGCGATGGCCTGCGCCTGGCGATACTGCTCAGCAGCCACGGCTTGCCGCCAGCGGGCGGTACCGCGATGTTTCATCTGGTGCTGCACGAGCAGCCGCCGCTGCTACACGACTTTCTCGCCCGGCGCGGCATTCTCGTACGACTGATCAATAATCCACCGGGCCTGCGTTTCGGCCTGCCGGGTGACGAGGCCGGCTGGCAGCGGCTGGATGCGGCGTTGCGTGCATTTGCGTTGGAGCAGCCATGAGCGCCCAAGTGCAGGCCACCCGGATGCGTGCCACCCGAGTGCGGGCCACCCTGATGGTGCAGGGCACCACGTCTGATGCCGGGAAAAGCACGCTGGTGACGGCGCTGTGCCGTTGGCTCAGGCGTCAGGGCGTGGCGGTGGTGCCGTTCAAACCGCAAAACATGGCACTGAACAGCGCGGTGACTGCCGATGGTGGCGAGATCGGTCGCGCCCAGGCGGTACAGGCCCAGGCCAGTGGCCTGGCGCCGCATACCGACATGAACCCCGTGCTGCTCAAGCCCAACAGCGACACCGGCTCACAGGTGATCATCCATGGCCGCGCGGTCGGCAACATGAATGCGCTGAGCTATCACGCGTACAAGCAGGTGGCGCGCGAGGCCGTGCTGGCTTCCCATCGGCGCCTGCAAGAAGCCTACGACGTGGTGATGGTGGAGGGTGCCGGCTCGCCTGCCGAGATCAACCTGCGCGCCAACGACATCGCCAACATGGGCTTCGCCGAGGCGGTCGACTGCCCGGTGGTTCTGATCGCCGATATCGACAAGGGCGGCGTGTTCGCCCACCTGGTTGGCACCCTCGAACTGCTATCGCCCAGCGAGCAGGCACGGGTGAAGGGCTTCGTGATCAACCGCTTTCGTGGCGATATCGCCCTGTTGCAACCAGGCCTGGACTGGCTGGAGCAGCGAACCGGCAAGCCGGTGCTCGGCGTGCTGCCTTACCTGCGCGATTTTCATCTGGAAGCCGAGGACGCCATCGACCGGCGCCAGGGTGACAAGCGCGGCGAGCAACTGCGGGTGGTGGTGCCGGTGCTGCCACGAATCAGTAACCACACTGATTTCGACCCACTGCGACTGCACCCGCAGGTCGACCTGCAGTTCATCGCGCCGGGGCAGGCGATCCCGGCGGCAGACCTGATCATCCTGCCCGGCTCGAAGAGCGTGCGCGCCGACCTGGCGTTCCTGCGCGTCAATGGCTGGGAGCGCGCGCTGCAGCGTCATCTCCGCTACGGCGGCAAGCTACTTGGCATCTGTGGTGGTCTGCAGATGCTCGGCACGCGGATCGACGACCCCCACGGGCTTGAAGGTGACGCCGGGCATAGCGCAGGTTTTGCCTTGCTCGATTTCGCCACGGTGCTGGAGCCGGAGAAGCAGTTGCGCACGGTGACAGGGCGCTTGGGCCTGGAACAGGCCGAGGTCACCGGCTACGAGATTCATGCGGGCGTCAGCAGCGGCCCTGGGTTGTCCAGCCCGGCGGTGGTGCTGGACGATGGCCGCGTTGACGGGGCGATCAGTGCCGACGGCCAGGTTATCGGCACCTACCTGCACGGTCTGTTCGAAACCCCGCAGGCCTGTTCCGCGCTGTTGCGCTGGGCCGGGTTGGAGCGGGTGGAGCAGGTGGATTACCACGCCCTGCGCGAGCGGGATATCGAGCGCTTGGCCGATCTGGTCGAGGCGCATCTGGATACCGGAAAGCTGCGGGCATTGTGTGGCCTGTAGGGTGATATCGCCTGCCAGGCCCAGCGTTTTGGAAGAAGTGAACCATGCATGAACTGATCCTCGGGGGCGCTCGTTCCGGCAAGAGCCGCCTGGCGGAAACGCTGGCCCGCGATAGCGGCCTGGCTGTGACCTATATCGCCACCAGCCAGCCGCTGGATGGCGAGATGAGCGAGCGTGTCCGGCAGCACCGCGCGCGTCGCCCGGATAACTGGGGGCTAATCGAAGAGCCGCTGGCGCTGGCACGGGTACTGCGTGAACAGGCAAGCAGCGAGCGCTGCCTGTTGGTCGATTGCCTGACCCTGTGGCTGACCAATCTGCTGATGCTGGAGGATGAAAGCCGGCTGCGTGGCGAGCGCGACGCGCTGCTCGACAGTCTGGCTGCATTGCCGGGACGGATCATTCTGGTCAGCAACGAAACCGGCCTGGGCGTAGTACCCATGGGGGAACTGACCCGTCGCTATGTCGATGAAGCCGGCTGGCTGCACCAGCGCCTGGCCGAGTGTTGCCCGCGCGTGGTGTTTACCGTCGCCGGCTTGCCCATGGTTCTCAAGGGAGCAGCGTTATGACCGTCTTTTGGTGGCAACACCCGTGCAAGACGCTGGACAGCGAGGCCAGCAGCCGCGCCCTGCAACGCCAGCAGCAACTGACCAAGCCGGCAGGCTCGCTGGGCCGCCTGGAACAACTGGCAGTCACTCTGGCCGGGTTACAGGGGCGGGATAGACCTGCCCTGAGCAAGACCTGGATTGCCCTGTTCGCTGGCGATCATGGTGTGGTCGAGGAGGGCATTTCGGCTTACCCGCAAGCGGTTACCGGGCAGATGCTGCACAACTTCGTCAATGGGGGGGCGGCGATCAGCGTGCTGGCCCGGCAATTGAACGCCGAGCTGGACGTTGTCGACCTGGGCACAGCTATCCCGCTGCCGCCGTTGCCCGGCGTGCGCCACCTGCAGCTGGGCGCTGGTACGCGCAACTTCGCCCGCGAGGCAGCGATGACGACTGCACAGTGCCAGGCCGCGCTGGAGGCCGGGCGGGACAGCGCACACCGCGCGGTAGCCAGTGGCTGTGACTTGTTCATCGGTGGCGAGATGGGCATCGGTAATACCACGGCCGCCGCCGCCATGGCCTGCGCGTTGCTGCGTCAGCCAGCGACCCTGCTGGTCGGGCCTGGCACGGGGTTGGATGTCAAGGGCGTAGCGCACAAGGCGCAGGTGATAGAGCATGCCTTGCGGGTGCATCAGGCGGTGTTGAGTGATCCGCTACAGGTCTTGCAGTACCTCGGTGGGTTCGAGATCGCCGCGCTGACGGGTGCCTATCTGAGCTGCGCGCAGGCGGGTGTGCCGGTGTTGGTCGATGGCTTTATCTGCACGGTAGCTGCCCTGTGCGCCGTACGCCTCAATCCGGGCGCGCGCGACTGGTTGCTGTTCGCCCACCAGGGGGCGGAACCCGGGCATCGCCAGGTGCTCGAGGTGTTGCAGGCCGAGCCTTTGCTGGAACTGGGCTTGCGCCTGGGTGAGGGCTCGGGCGCGGCATTGGCCGTGCCTTTGCTGCACATGGCTTGTGCCCTGCACGGGCAGATGGCGACCTTCGCCGAAGCCGCCGTGGCGGATCGTCCGGCATGAGCCTGCGCCTGGACCTGTTGCGACATGGCGAGACCGAGCGTGGCGGCGGCTTTCGTGGCAGCCTTGACGATGCCCTGACCGATACCGGTTGGGCGCAGATGCGCCAGGCGGTCAGCGGGCTGGCGGGGTGGGATGCCCTAGTCAGCTCGCCCTTGCAGCGTTGTGCGCGCTTCGCCGATGAACTGGCGCTGACCCGCGGATTGCCGCTACAGCTGGAGCCCGGATTGCAGGAGCTGCACTTCGGTGCCTGGGAAGGGCGCAGTGCCGCCGAGTTGATGGTCGACAGCGAGCGTGAGCTGGGCCTGTTCTGGAACGATCCCTACACTTTCACGCCACCCGAAGGCGAGCCGCTGGTGCGCTTCGAGGCACGGGTGCTAGCTGCCCTGGCCAGGTTGCAGGCGCAGCATGCGGGCAAGCATCTGCTGCTGGTTACCCATGGCGGGGTGATGCGTCTGCTATTGGCGCGTGCCCGTGGTTTGCCACGTGAGCACTTGC
This sequence comes from Pseudomonas sp. Marseille-Q8238, assembly GCF_965111915.1. Classification (NCBI taxonomy): domain Bacteria; kingdom Pseudomonadati; phylum Pseudomonadota; class Gammaproteobacteria; order Pseudomonadales; family Pseudomonadaceae; genus Pseudomonas; species Pseudomonas sp. Marseille-Q8238. The sequence continues at coordinate 1,552,059 of NZ_CBCOPI010000001.1, forward strand.
TGCAGGTCGAAGTGGCTCATGGCGCGCTGTTCAGCGTTCTGGTGGATGATCGGTCAGGTCTGCAGGAGCTGAGATGAAACTGCCCATTCCCCTGCTGATCGCCTTGCAGTTCCTCACCCGCTTGCCGGTACGTTTGCCAGGTATGCCGCAGGCAGTTGAACTGGGTCGCTCGGTGTTGTGGTACCCGCTGGTGGGTGTGCTGATCGGCGTCCTTCTGCTGCTGGCTCATGGGTTGCTCGATGGCGCGCCGTTGCTATTGCATGCCGCGCTGCTGCTGGCACTCTGGGTGCTATTGAGTGGCGGGCTGCACCTCGATGGCCTGGCGGACAGTGCCGATGCCTGGGTGGGTGGCTATGGCGATCGTCAGCGCACCCTGGAGATCATGAAGGACCCCCGCAGTGGCCCGATTGCCGTGGTCGTGCTGGTGCTGGTTCTGTTGCTCAAGTTCGCTGCGCTGGTCGCCTTGCTCGACAAGGGCGCCTGGGCGGGTTTGTTGCTGGCTCCGTGGCTGGGGCGCAGCCTGTTGCCGGCATTGTTCCTGAGCACGCCGTATGTTCGCTCCGGTGGTCTGGGAGCAGCCATCAGCGAGCACTTGCCGCGTGAGAGGTTGCCGCTGGTGTTGCTGGTCAATGCCGGGCTCATGCTGTTGCTGGGTTGGAGTGGGGTCGTGGCGCTGATTGCGGCCGGGGTGATGTTCGCGTACGTGCGGCGGAGTTTGATGCAGCGTCTGGAAGGCACCACAGGCGATACCGCTGGCGCCTTGCTGGAGCTAGTCGAGTGCTCGGTTTTGCTGGCCTTGGCCTTGTTCATCTGAGTGAACGGTGTGGAGGGGCGTGCACGAAAACTGTTTACCAGGCTTGTGTTTGGCTAAATGCGGGTATATACATCTATTTATGTTGAAGACTCATTGCTTGTGTACCAAGTTGCGTCGGGCCACCCGTGGGGTGACCCGAATCTATGACGACGCGCTGCGTGATGTCGGGCTGAATGTTGCGCAGTTTTCCCTGCTGCGGCATTTGCAGCGGCTCGATCAGCCGAGTATTTCCGTGCTGGCCGAGGCCATGGGGCTGGACCGCAGCACCATGGGGCGCAACCTCAAGCTGTTGCAGGAAGAAGGACTGATCAGCTTGGGTGAAGGTACCGACCAGCGCAGCCGCGTGGTGCAGCTCACTACGCAGGGACACCAGCGCCTGGAAATGTCCATTGAGCCCTGGCAACAGGCGCAAGTGCAGTTGGCGCAGTACCTGGGCGAAGACAAGCGCGAAGTCTTGATGCTGTTGCTGGATGATCTGGAAGTCATCGGTTAATTTTTCCTGAGAAATGGGTATATACCCGCAAAGAGGTTGAAATGAGTAATCTGTGGCGAGCAAGTTTCTGGGTATTGCTCGGTGGTTCGTTGATCCTGGCGCTTTCCTTGGGCATTCGGCATGGCTTTGGCCTGTTCCTGGCGCCGATGAGTGCGGAGTTCGGCTGGGGGCGCGAGGTGTTCGCCTTCGCCATTGCCCTGCAGAACCTGATCTGGGGATTGGCCCAGCCGTTCACCGGGGCGGTGGCGGATCGCTTTGGGGCACTCAGGGTGGTGATCATCGGTGGCCTGCTGTATGCGCTGGGTCTGCTGCTGATGGGCTTGTCCGATTCGGCGTTGTCCCTGTCGTTGAGTGCTGGTGTGTTGATTGGCATCGGCCTGTCCGGGACCTCGTTCTCGGTGATTCTTGGTGTGATTGGCCGCGCGGTGGCACCTGAACAACGCAGCATGGCCATGGGTATTGCTGCTGCAGCTGGCTCCTTCGGTCAGTTCGCCATGCTGCCAGGGTCATTGGGGCTGATCAGTTGGCTCGGCTGGTCGGCAGCCTTGCTGGTGCTCGGCTTGATGGCGGCGTTGATCGTGCCGCTGGCGGCCATGTTGAAGGACCGTCCCTTGCCGCCGCAGGAGGGTGAGCAGAAACTCATCGAGGCCTTGCGTGAAGCCTGCGGGCATTCGGGCTTCTGGCTGCTGGCGCTGGGGTTCTTCGTCTGTGGTTTCCAGGTGGTGTTCATTGGCGTGCACCTGCCGGCCTATTTGGTCGATCAGCACCTGCCTGCCCTGGTCGGTACGACGGTGCTGGCGCTGGTTGGCTTGTTCAACGTATTCGGCACCTATATTGCCGGCTGGCTGGGTGGGCGGATGTCCAAGCCGCGGTTGCTGACCGCCTTGTACCTGCTGCGCACGGCCGTGATCGTCGCATTCGTTTATTCGCCACTCACTGTGTGGAGCGCCTATGCCTTCGGCGTCGCGATGGGGTTGTTGTGGTTGTCCACCGTGCCGTTGACCAATGGCACGGTGGCCACGCTGTTTGGCGTGCGCAATCTGTCGATGCTGGGCGGTATCGTGTTCTTCTTCCACCAGATCGGTTCGTTCCTCGGCGGTTGGCTGGGGGGCTATGTGTACGACAAAACGGGCAGTTATGACCTGATCTGGCAGATTTCCATCGGCCTGGGTCTGGTGGCCGCCGTGCTCAACTGGCCGGTGCGCGAGCAGCCGGTGGCACGCCTGCAAGCGGCGGGCAGTGCGGCGTGAGTACTCGCCGTCTGGGCTGGGTCAGCCTGCTGCTTGGCGCGGGCCTGGTGATCGCACTGGTCATCTGGGGCTGGCGGCAGGGGGGGCTGGCCTTGCTGCAACTGGGTATGAGCCTGTGTTGAGCATTGCCGCTGCCTGGCAAGGCGAGTAGCGTGGTCCACCTGATCGAATTGAAGAAAGGTGGTGCCATGTTCACGCGTCTGTCCTTGAGTCTCCTGGCAGGTCTGTTTGCCTCGCAGCTGATGGCGGCTGATTGTCCGCCGCTGTTGCAGGGTGAGTTGCAGCAACTGCGCTCCAAGGAGCAGATCAACCTGTGCGAGCGCTTTGCCGGTAAGCCGCTGGTGGTGGTCAATACCGCCAGCCATTGCGGCTTCGCACCGCAGTTCAAAGGGCTCGAAGCGCTGTACCAGCGTTACAAGGAGCAAGGTCTGGAAGTGCTGGGCGTACCGTCCAATGACTTCAAACAGGAAGCCAGTGACAGCAGCGAAACGGCGACCGTGTGTTACATCAATTACGGCGTGACCTTTGCCATGAGCGAGCCTCAGCCCGTGCGTGGTTCCGATGCGATACCGTTGTTCCGTGAGCTGGCCGCGCAAAGCAGTGCGCCACGCTGGAACTTCTACAAGTACGTGGTGGGTCGCGACGGCAAGGTGATTGCCAGCTTCTCCAGCATGACCAAGCCGGATGATCCTGAGCTGATCAAGGCGGTCGAGCAGGCGATTGCCAGCCAGCCTTGATGCCCTAAGTCTGCACTCACAAAAAAGCCGGGCATTGGCCCGGCTTTTTCATACCTGCGTGTTGTTCAGAAACGATAGCTCAGCTGTGCGCCCAGGCCGTGTGCGCTGTTCTCGTAGGTGGAGCTGTAGCTGCCTTTGCCCGGGTCGTTGTGGTTGATCTTGGTGTCTTCTTCCCACAGGTAGGAGTAGGCCAGGTCAACGGTGATATCGGCGGTAGGGCTCCAGGCGGCGCCAACGCTGATGGCGGTACGGTCACCGGTAGGAATGCGCGGCGAGCGGTCGGTATTGTTGGTCGGGCTCTGGTCGAAGGCCAGGCCGGTGCGCAGGGTCCATTGCTGGTTCAGCTTGTAGGCGGCGCCGAGTGCATAGGCCCAGGTGTCGTGCCAGTTCTGTTCTTCGCCGATGGTGCCGAAGTTGGCAGCCGCAAGGCCTGCCGGCACGCCGTCGTTTTCCACCACGATGGATTTGAGGCGGCTCCAGCGGGTCCAGGTGCTACCGGCGTAGACCGTCCAGCGGTCATCCAGCTCATGGGTGATGGAGACGTCGACGGATTCCGGTGTGGTCAGGTCCAGCGAAGCATCGTATTTGCCGTAGGCGTCGATCCCGCCGAGCAAGGCGTTGCCGCCGGAAATCTTGGTATCGCCTTCCAGCTTGTATTTGACCTTGGAGTGGTACACCAGGCCCGCGCGCGTTTGTGGCGTGAACTCGTAGAGCACCCCGGCATTGAAGCCAAAGGCGGTGTCATCGCCCTCGATCTTTACCCGGCTTTCCTGTGGGTCCAGTTGTGGCGCTGGCGAGGCAACTGCGCTTTTCAACGTGCCGTCGATGCGGTTGATGGTCGGGCCGAAACCGACGGACAACTGATCGTTGAAACGATAGCTGATGGTGGGCTGCAGGCTGACCACCGAAACCTTGCTGTAGTCCCCGTAGTTGCGGCCCTGGAAACCTTTCTCATAGTCGGTGACCAGGCCGAATGGGGCGTAGACGCCAATACCGAAGGCCCAGTTCTCATCGATGGGTTTGACGTAGTAGCCCATCGGTACGCCTGTTACCGGGACCATGTCACCATCGTTGCTGCCGGCCGTGCTGCCACTGGCGTGCTTGATGTCGGTCCTGGCGTAAATGGCGGCGGCACCGACGCTGACTTCGTCGCGTTTCAGGCGCGACATCCCGGCCGGGTTGCCAAACAGGGTGGTGGCGTCGTCGGCCGAGGAGGCGCGACCGGCGAAGGAGGTCCCCATTCCACTGACGCTTTGCTCGTTGAGAGCGAAACCGGAGCCGAAACTGTGAGCGGAGGCGGTGGTGATGATCAGGGCGAGGGAGGTTTTTAGCCAATGATTGTTCATGCGCAAATACTCTCGTACGGCAGAATGGGGGCGGCAAGTTAGCGATTTAAAGAGGGCTTGCCAACCGCTCTAGAACAGCTATTTCAGGATTTCAGACGAACAGCGTCCGAGGTGATTAGTTGACTGGTTGGTCATGTGTTTTTGCGGCATTCAGGCGGCGTGATGGCAGTCGGGAAGACAGCGTGGCCAGGCTTGAATGAAATCGCTCAAGTGACCCTTTGGCTGGAACACACGCCGCCAGATCCGAGCTAGTCGATGGATGTCATCGCTGTCTGGAAGTTCCACCGAATGCGCTTCGATGAGCATCCAGGCAATGGCGGTGGCATAGCGCAGATTGACGGTCAGCTCGACATGTGGCGCGGCAAGGAAGGCATGCTGGCTGGCCAGCCCGCGAACCTGGCTGGCGAGGTTCGGATCCAGCGCCAGGTGTTCGTCCCAGAGACGTTTGTGCGCGTCGCCGCTGATACGGTAGAGACCGTAGCTGTCTTCCTGTCCGTGCAGCGCTTCGCCAAAGGAGGACTGGCAGGCGGCGATACTGAGCAACAAGACTTCAGCCGTGGAGGAGTGGCGCCCCAGGTACAGCAGGGTAGGGCGGATGACGTACTCACGCAGTTCGCTGGCGGCAATACCCATAAGCTCCTCGCGAAGGATGCTGGCAGGGCTGGTACCGGTTGTTCTTGGATTACGGGCTCTTATGTTGCTGGAGCCAAAACACCCTACCCGGAGCGGGCTTAGCCGCTCGTTTTGAAGTGTAGTGCGATAAAGCGTGCGTAAAGGGCTGTTTTTAAACTGTTTGAGGATTTGCAGGCGCGTCTATATATCTCATGGCACTTAGACAAGGCCTTTAAGAGCGGATCGAACCGATGGTCTGAAAAGACGCAGGGCGCCTGTTGGCGCCCTGATGGAGGATCTACTTGCCAGGCGTCAACAACAGGCGCCGTGTGCCATAGACCTTGTCGATGTTCTGCTGCTGGAAGGGGAACGTCAGGTAGCCTGCCTTGAGCCACGCGTTGATGCCATCGGCATAGTGTGGACTGGCCGGGTTGCCAGACTGACCGGAGCTGTTGAGGCCGATCATCGGTTCCTCGCGGCCGAAGTCGACGATGATGCGCATGGCCGGGATCAGCCAGGTGTCGAAATCCTTGCCCCAGTTATAGGCCGCCACGTTCAACGTGCCATGGTCGCCACCAGCCGGGTACGGCCCGCGGTTGAGGTAGGAACTGATCGCGTTGATGCTGCTGCGCTCGCTGGCACTCAGGTAGGGCGCCATCTTCGTGGCATCGCTGGTCCAGGTGTAGGTGTGCAGCTTGCCCCACTGCCAGCCCTTGCGGTCGGCACCGAGACGCGCCTCTAGCAGGCTCACCGAAGCGGCCAGGCTACGGGCGAGAATGGCCGGCTTGTCTTCCTGTTGCGCGGTGCGGGTGTCATTCCAGAACGGACTGTCTTCGCGGCCGAGCAGGTGGTCGGCTTGCGCCGAGTAGGAGTCATTGGCGATATCGACGAAAGCCTTCCAGGCTGGACCATCCTCAGGGCCGAGTTTGTCGAGGAAGGTCTGCCGCGCGCTTTCGTAGAGGAAGGCACTGTACAGCGCAGCATCGGCCGAGGTCGCGCTCATGCGGCCGTCGAAAGCCATCAGGCGGCTATAGGCTTCGCGGGCTTTGCCGCGTTGATCCGCGGGCAGGGCATCGATGGCCTTCTGCAGCGGCTGGGCCATGCCGGGCGCTTCGAACATCGCCTGGAGTTTCGCGACGAAAGGCGTGGTCTGGTCGTATTGCATGGCGATCATGCTTCGCATGTCGTGCTTGCCCGCGCCGGCCAGTTGCGCGATGCGTTCGGCACGCTCCGGGTAGAACCAGGAGTTGGACAGTTGCATGCCATAGCCGCGTGGTACGGTGCGCTGGTTGGCGGTGCCCAGCCAGCCTTGTTGCGGGTCCTGGTCATAGGGGTGGAGCATCGGGTCGGCGTAGCCGTCCCAGTCATAAGCGCCATCCCAGCCGGGAGAGGGGATCAGGCCCAGGCCCTGTTTGCGGTTGGGGAAGCGACCGGTGACCTGCCAGGCAATGTGCTGGGCATCGGCAAAGACCATGTTCAGGGCGATGGCGCGAATCTCGCGAGTGGCCTCGAATGCCTGGTCGACCGACTGTGCGCGGGACAGGTCGAAGAAGGCATCCAGGGTCCGGTCGCTCTCGAATTGCGCGGTCTGCAAGGCCAGGCCATAGCCACTGGTGAGAGGCAGCGGTTGCAGCGGGTGCTTGCGTTCGCCCAGCACCGAGTTCAGCAGCGGGCCGTGGCGGGTCTCGTAGACGGTTTCGCGAATCGGACGCTGCCCCTTGATGAAGAAGGTTTCCTGGCGCTCAAGGGCGGGCTGCCATTTGCCGTCAGCCAGGTAGTAGAGCCGGTTGTTCTGTCGTTTGACCTGTTCGAGGAACAGATCCTGGTTATCGCCCATGACCATGGTCATGCCCCAGGCGACTTTACCGTTGAAGCCGGCGACCACGGCGGGAACCCCGGCGATGGAGACCCCGGCCGCCTGGAATTTCGGCGAGCGGATCTGCACGAAGTTCCAGATTGAGGGCATCGATAGCGGCAGGTGCGTGTCGTTGGCCAGCAGGCTCTTGCCGCTGCGGCTGCGCTGCGGCGCGATGGCCCAGTTGTTCGAGGCGGCGATGCCGAGCATGTTCAGGTCCTGCACCTGGCTGGCGGCACGGTCGATGGCGGCCAGGCCGGGGATTTGCCCCGTCAGCTTCAGGCCACGCAGCTTTTCCGCCTCGTCGAAGGGCAGGGGTTCGTCCGGGTAGGTGGGCAGCAGCCAGGCGAGCTTGTCGCTGCCGACCTTGTCGGCGAGGGTCAGGGCGGCGAGCTCTTCCTTCAGGTTGACCGACAGGCCGAAGTTCAGCAGGCAGAACACCAACACCGAGTCTTCCGGCTTCCAGTAGGGTGGGCGGTAGCCCGAGGCTGCCAGGTCCATCGGCAGCTTGTCCTTGTAGCGGAACAGGTAGGCGTTGACGCCGCGCGCGTAGACCTCGAAGAACTGTTTCATGCGCGGTGACGCGTTCTTGTACAGAACATCCGCGCTCTTGCGCAGGTTGACGGTACGCATGAATCGGTCGATTTCCAGCACGCCGGGGCCGCTCATTTCCGCGAGGCGCCCTTCGGCCAGCAGGCGCATGCCAACCATCTGGCTGATACGGTCACTGGCGTGCACGTAGCCCAGGGCGAACAGGGCATCGTGAAAGGTCGACGTCTCGATCAGCGGCATGCCCAGCGAGTTGCGCCGTACCACCACGCTCTGGGCGAGCCCCTGCATGCGCACAATGCCTTGGTCTGGCGGCACGCTATCGGCATAGCGGCTGTTGAGGAAGGACTGGCAGCCGGTCAGGAAGGTGCCGCTGAGCAGGGCAGTGGCGGCAGCAACGAAAAACGAACGGCGGAAAAAGCGCGAACCCATGGGCCGGCTCCTGATGGGAGTAGGAGGGAAATCAATGGGCGATTGTAGAGGGCGGTGAGAACGGGCGGTAGGGGCGTTCAGGCAGGTGCGGATGACCTGCCTGAGACAGGACGGCTCAGGCGCCGTGGCACTTCTTGAATTTCTTGGCGCTGCCACAGGGGCAAGGGTCGTTGCGCCCGACTTCTTTCAGCGGGTTGCGCACCGGCTCCTGGTGGGCGTGGCCGCAGTTCGGGCCGTGCACATGGCCGTGATCGTGGTGATGATCATGGTCGTGATCGTGGTTGCAGTCTGGGCCGTGGACGTGGGGTTGCTGGTTCATCGGTGAATCACTCTGGGATGTAGTCGCCGGGTATTATCTCGCCATTGCGCACAAGGTGCACGCTGCGACCGAACAGCAGGCCGGTTTTGACCTGTCCCTGGAAACTGTAGCGGATCGCCTCGTCCGGGTTTTCCAAGGCGCGAACGATATCTTTGATGTGGCGCCAGAGGTTGGTGCGTACCGGCACTTCGAACGTCTGGTGCCCATGGGCCTCGACGGTGAACCAGTTGCTCGATTCGCCTTCGGCCAGTGGTATGCCGTCCAGGGTCACGCTATAGACCAGGCCACGTACCGGCAGGCTCGAGGCGTTGGGGTTATCGATACGGAAACGCAGCATGAACTGCTGCTCAAGCAGTCTGGCCTTGATCACATCGACCTTGACGAGGCGGACTTCCGGGTCCTGGAACTCACTGGTAAACCAGGTGGAGCATCCTGCAAGGCTGGCCAGCAGACCGAGCCCTATCGTCAGGGCGATAATTCGTATCGTTCGCGCCTGGTAAAGCATTTCATTACTCCGATGAATGACCCAGTGTAACAACTGACAACTGCCGACCACATGGTGTTATGAGAAAAAGACCTGGGTCATACTGCCAGGGTGCGCTCCGTTTCCCTCGTCTTGTACTGAAGCACGATTCTTGTGCAGCACAGGGCTTACGAGCGAAACAGAAGCAGGCCGAGTTAACCAAACAGGAGTGTGGTCATGAGCCTCTATGAGATCGCCTTTGCCGGGCAGCTGGTGGCGGGCGCCGAATCTGAGCAGGTCAAGGCGAATCTGGCGCGCTTGTTCCAGGCGGATGCGCAGCGCATTGCGTTGTTGTTTTCCGGTCGGCGTATCGTGATCAAGACCAACCTGGATCAGGCCGGGGCAGAGAAGTACAGGACTACGCTGGAGCGTGCCGGCGCCGTGGCTATTGTCCGTGCGCTCGATCTACCGGTGGCAGACGCTCCACCATCTGCGACTGCGACTGCGACTGCGACTGCAGCGGTGCCTGTGGCCAGCCCCGCGTTGGTTGCTTCGCCGCCGGATACTGCGCTGAAGGGGGCTTCGTCGAAAGTCATTCCACGTGATGAGTACATGGCGGCTTTCGTGGATGTGGAAGCCCCAGACTTCGGGATTGCCCCGGTGGGCGTCGATCTTCAGGATGCCAAGCCAGATGCAGCGCCGCCACCGGTGGACCTGTCCCAGTTCAGCCTGGCACCTGTGGGCAGCGACATGGGCCAGATCAAGCAGGCGCCTGCCGCACCAGCGCCGGATACTTCACACCTCAAGTTGCAATAAGCACGGGGCGCGCGTGGCCGCATAGGCTGCGTGCACCTGAGTAACCACTGTATTGGCTGGTTACAGCCATGCGTCACCGGGTGGTGGCGCGTTCAGTTCATAGATAGGCAGCGCAACACTTCTTCATCTTCTGGCCGCTGCCGCAGGGGCACGGATCATTGCGTCCGGCTTTCAGGGGCACGGTGGGGTCGATGAAGTACCAACGCCCGGCGTTCTGCACGAATGCCGAGCGTTCGCGGTGGCTGTGCTCACCAGTTTCGTCGTGCCAGCGTGCGGTAAACGTGACGAAGGCATGTTCGGGCAGGGCACCGATCAGTTCGTCACTCTCCACGTCCAGACCGAGCCAGGTGCTGCCCAGGCTCCAGGCGCTTATGGCTGCGCGGTCCAGCCCTGCCTGCTGGGCTGGCAGCGTGGTTGCGACCAGGTAATCGATATTGCCCAGCACATAGGCGCTGTAGCGTGAGCGCATCAGGGTTGGTGCGCTCGGTGCCGGAGTGCCCGCATGGTAGTGCGCGCAGCAGGCGTCCAGTTGCATCCCGCTGCCGCAGGGACAGGCCTGATTCATGAGGTCACCACCAGTACTTGCCAAAATTTTCCGGGTTGGCCCAGAACTTGGCGTTCAGCCAGTCCGGTACCTGTTTGTAATCACGCAGGTCGTAGGTGAACAGCGTCAGTGTCTGTTCATCACGGCGGAATGTTTCGCTGGCTTGCAGGGCCAGGGAGTAGAAGTCGGTTTCCCGCCAGTCGCAGGCCTGCAGGTCGACCAGTACGGCGATGCGGCTGGCATTGAGGTTGCGGATACCGCCGAGCAACTCCAGTGCCGTGCGCTTGGGCAGGTGTTCGAGGCAGTCGACGATCAGCGCTAGGTCGAAGCGCTTGGCGGCCAGCTCGCTGGGCAAGGCACCGGCATCGCTATGGGCCAGTTGCACATCCGGGTGGGCGGCAATGAAAGCATCTACAGCGGGCAGGCTGCTGGCACCGACCAGCAGCAACTGCTGCGGCAGGTGATGGTCAAGCAGGGCGGCCAGCGCTTGTTGCGGTGTACGTTGGGAAGGGGCGGCGCTCATTGAAATACCTCGGGCAATGGCTAAAGCCTAGCGTGCTGGCCGCGTCAGGCCTAGTGCTGGCGTATTCCAACTGTGCAGTCTTTACTGCCTAGAGTGTCGGTTCCAGCCGATCCCTACAGGAGAGTTGCATATGAGCATAATGAGGACAGCATTACCCATGATCCTGTTGACCAGTGTCTTGACCGGCTGTGCCGGCCTGCAGAAGACCGACTGGCCAACCTGTGCGGCGGTCGGCGGTGTTGGTGGTGCAGCATTGGGGGCGATCGAGAGCTCGTCCTGGGCAGGTTACGGGGCATTGCTCGGCGGCGGTCTGGCCGCTGGTTATTGCTGGGTTCATGGCGATGGTGACGAGGATGGCGACGGCGTTCCCGACAGCCGAGACAAATGCCCGGGCACACCACGCGGCGTACAAGTCGATGCTGATGGCTGCCCGCCTGTAGTGGCTGAAGTGGTCGAAGAAGTCGTGGTGGTCGAGGAAGACGAAGTCATCGTCGTCAGCGGTATCCTCTTCGAATTCGACTCTGCGCGGCTGACCGCTGGCGATAAAGCTCGGCTCGATACCGTGGCCAGTCGCCTGACCAACGAAGCACCGAATGCCCAACTGACCATCACAGGGCACACCGATAGTGTGGGCAGCGATGCCTATAACCTGAAGTTGTCGGAGCGTCGTGCGGTTTCCGTGATGGATTACCTGGTGGAGAAAGGTGTAGCCAGGGGCAACGTGGTTTCGGTGTCGGGTGCTGGCGAAAGCCGCCCGATTGCTGACAACGCGACCGCCGATGGCCGTGCGCAGAACCGCCGCGTGGAGATTCAGGTTCACCGCTAGGCAATCGCATTATTCGCTGGAAAAAAGAAACGGGGCCGACAAGGCCCCGTTTCTTTTGCTGACGATTGATGCCTTGTGCTCACGCAGGGTGCGCCGAGCGCACCAACACACGCCCCAGCAACCGGCAGCTTTGTCAGAACATCGGGCGCGCCGCTGCAATGGCAACCAGGGCCAGGCCGAGCAGCAGATTGAGGCCTACCAGTCGACGAATGCGCCCCAGCGCCTCGCCACCCGCTGGCCAGTCCTGCGCCTGCACGGCTTGGCGCAGTTTCGGCAACTGCAGTACTTGCACCCGGATGAACAACGCCAGCATGGCCAGGTACAGGCCGATCATGATGTGCACATAGCGTGGCGCGGTCTCGAACCCGCTGAAACGCAGGTGCAGCAGGCCGAAGCCGGTGATTGGCAATACCAGCACGGCCACCCATACCCAATGGAAAAAGCGGCGAAACACTTCTGTCCACAGTGTCAGGCGTGCAGGCGCCTCGAGGCTGGTCACGGCTGCAGGGCGCAGGATCATCCAGGCGAAGAACATGCCACCGACCCAGATCAGGGCGGCGAGCAAGTGCAGGGCATACACGGCGGCGAAAGCGGTCATCAGATTCTCCTGTGGGGTTTCAGCGCCTGAGAACCTGTTCCCGATCTCCTGGCTCGCGGCCATACGGCGTTGAAAACGTCCTGGATCGCCAGCCCGGACTGGGCGTTCCTGACGGAGTGCTCATTTATCACTCCTAAACCCGAGTGCGGGCCCAGTACGTTCCTCGGGCGTTTTTGCGGGGGCGTCTAGCCCTTGTCTGGCTCTAATCCAGAAGATCGTGAACAGGTTCTGAGGCAGTCGGGCCGAGGGCGCGAAGTTTACCCTGCGTTGCGCATCTGTCTACGCCAGGCAGATGGATCAACGGACAGGTCACTGGGCGCGCTAAAGATGGCGCCAGGGGGTGACCTGTCGGTAAACTACTGAAAATTTATCCAGTCTTCAGCCCTCATGCTCAGTTCCGAAATCAAGTCCCAGATCCAGGGCGCTTACAGCCGTTTTCTCGAGTCCAAGAGCCTCAAGGCCCGCTATGGCCAGCGTTTGATGATTGCCGAGATCGCCAAGGTTCTCGGCACCATCAAACACAATGATGAAGGCCAGCGCGACGGCGAGCCTGCCGTGGTGGCGGTCGAGGCTGGCACCGGTACTGGCAAGACGGTGGCCTATGCGCTGGCGTCGATTCCTATCGCCAAGGCTGCCGGTAAGCGCCTGGTGATCGCCACCGCGACCGTCGCGCTGCAGGAGCAAATCGTGCATAAGGACCTGCCGGACCTGATGCGCAACAGCGGCCTCGCTTTCAGCTTTGCGCTGGCCAAGGGACGTGGTCGCTACCTGTGCCTGTCCAAGCTGGACATGCTGTTGCAGGAGGGTGAAGCGCAGGGCTCCACCGCGCAGATGTTCGCCGAGGAAGGCTTCCACATCGATGTCGACGAGAGCAGCCAGAAACTGTTCACCGGCATGATCGAGAAACTCGCCGGCAACCGCTGGGACGGTGATCGCGACAGTTGGCCGGAAGAACTCGACGATGCCCAGTGGAGCCGTCTGACCACCGACCATAGCCAGTGCACCAACCGCCATTGTCCCAACTTCGGCCAGTGCGCCTTCTACAAGGCCCGCGAAGGCATGGGCAAGGTCGATGTGATCGTTACCAACCACGACATGGTGCTCGCCGACTTGGCCCTGGGGGGCGGCGCGGTACTACCGGACCCACGTGAAACCCTCTACGTGTTCGACGAGGGCCATCACCTGCCGGACAAGGCCATCGGCCACTTTGCCCATTTCACTCGCCTGCGCAGCACTGCCGACTGGCTCGGCCAGGTGGAAAAGAACCTGACCAAGCTGCTGGCGCAGAACCCGCTGCCCGGCGATCTGGGGCGGCTGATCGAACAGGTGCCGGAAATGGCCCGCGAGCTGCGCACGCAGCAGCAGTTCATGTTCAGTGCCTGCGAGCAATTGGCGGACTTTACCGCCAGTGAAGACATGCAGGGCCGTGAACGCCCCCAGCATCGTTTCGTCGGTGGCCTGGTGCCGGAGCACTTGCGCGAGCTGGGTATCGAGCTGAAGAAGGGCTTCTCGCGCCTGACCGATGTATTCACCCGCCTGACCGAGCTGCTCAAGGAAGCGATGGACGGCGAGGGCGCCGTGGGCATTGCCAGTCATCAGGCCGAAGAATGGTACCCGCTGTTCGGCAGCCTGCTGGCGCGTGCCCAGGGCAACTGGGAATTGTGGACCGCCTTCACCACCGAGGACCCGGAAGACAGCCCGCCGATGGCCCGCTGGCTGACGCTGGCCGACAGCGGCGCGGCGTTCGACATCGAGGTCAACGCCAGTCCGATCCTGGCGGCCGAGACCTTGCGGCGTAACCTGTGGAACGTCGCCTATGGCGCATTGGTGACGTCGGCGACGCTGACGGCCTTGAACAGTTTCGATCGTTACCGCATGCGCGCCGGGTTGCCCAGGGCGGCGGTCACGGCAGTGGTGCCCAGCCCCTTTCATCATGCCGATGCCGGTGTGTTGCGGGTGCCGGATCTCAAGGCCGATCCACGCGATGCTGCTGCGCACACCGCCGCTATCGTGCGTGAGCTGGCCGGTCTGGTCGAGGGCTCGCGCGGCACCCTGGTGCTGTTTTCCTCGCGCAAGCAGATGCAGGACGTGTTCGATGGCGTGGATCGTGACTGGCGCAAGCGTGTGTTCATTCAGGGCAATCTGTCCAAGCAGGAGACCCTGAACAAGCACAAGGCGCGCGTCGACAGTGGCGAGGAGAGCGTGCTGTTCGGGCTGGCCAGCTTTGCCGAAGGTGTGGATTTGCCCGGCGCCTATTGCGAGCACGTGGTGATCGCCAAGATTCCCTTTGCCGTCCCGGATGATCCGGTGGAAGCGGCGCTAGCGGAGTGGATCGAAGCGCGTGGCGGCAATCCGTTCATGGAAATCGCCGTGCCTGATGCTTCCCTGCGCCTGGTGCAGGCCTGTGGGCGGCTGCTGCGCACCGAAGAGGATCGCGGCATCATTACCTTGCTCGATCGCCGTGTGGTCACCCAGCGCTATGGCAAGGCAATCCTCAATGCCCTGCCGCCGTTTCGCCGCGAAATCAGTTGAGCCTGTGGCGCGAATGAGGGCGTATCCGCACTTCGCGCCGTTCCATTCCCCATCGCCAAGGAGCGGTGCATGACGTCGACATCCCGTTCGATTCTGATCACCGGTTGTTCGACCGGCATTGGTTACGCCACGGCGCTCGCCTGTCGGACTGCAGGCTGGCAGGTGTTCGCATCGGCGCGCCAGCCCGAGGATGTCGCGCGTTTGCAGGGGGATGGATTTGCTGCGGTGCAACTCGACCTGAACGACTCCGCCAGTATCCAGCGCGCGCTGGCATGGGTGCTGGAGCAGACTGGCGGCGGGCTCGATGCCTTGTTCAACAACGGCGGCTATGGCCAGCCGGGTGCCATCGAGGATGTGCCGCGCGAGGCCTGGCGCGAGCAGTTCGAGGCCAATGTCTTCGGTCCGGTGGAGCTGACGGCCGCCGTGTTGCCAATCATGCGCAGGCAAGGGCATGGTCGTGTGTTGTTCAACAGCTCGGTGTTGGGCTACGCCGCATTGCCTTTGCGTGGCGCCTACAACGCGTCCAAGTTTGCCATCGAAGGGTTGGTCGATACCCTGCGCCTCGAGCTGCACGGCAGTGGCATCGATGCGGTGCTGATCGAGCCAGGGCCGATCATCGCGCGGTTTCGCGCCAACAGCCTGCTGGCATTGCGCAAACACGTCGATACCGAGCGCGGCGCCCATGTTTCTGCCTATGCCCAGATGCAGGAACGCCTGGCCAGGGAAGGTGCGGCGGTCAAGTACACCCTGCCTGCCGAGGCGGTGGCCAATGTGGTACTGCAGGCGCTGGAGTGCCGTACCCCACGTATCCGCTATCCGGTGACGGTACCGGCCAAGCTATTTCGTGTGCTTAACCGACTGTTGCCGGATCGGCTGCTCGATCGTCTCAAGCGGTCGGCGGTATGACGCAGGGTTATGATCAGGTAGCGGGGATTTGCCGCTGGCATGAGTGCTCATCCAGCTCGATGCCCGCTACCGGGCACTGCCGTACTGGTGGATAAGAAAAGCGTCAGCTACGCGCCCCGACCCACCCGATGAAGAATCTCGACAGCAGTATCCAGCTGTAAGGTGGGCAACGCGAAGCGTGTCCACTACGGCCCAAATTCCCAGCCCTCCAGCAACCATGTAGGGTGGACGAAGGCGTAGGACAGGGAACCCCTGGCGCCTGGTGACGTCTTCAACACTGACGTTTTGCGCAGGTCCGCAGCCAGTAGCTGGGTTGAACTGCATCTGATTGGCTGCATACAGGCCTGGCGGGCCTGAAAACCACTATCCTTGGGCATTGCGTCAGCGTTTTGGTGAAATATTTTCCGGATAAACAATAGTTGGGGCGCCCATACTTTTGCCTCACGATTTACGTGAAAATATCGACTGATTTCCACTGGGCTTCGGAGCGTTCGTTGAATGAGGGGTTTCATGGGGCACGAGAGAAAACTGCAGGCCACGTTGTTGCTGGTTTTGCTGAGCGTTGCCGGTGTGGCTGTGGCCAAGGATGAAACATTGTTCAATTTCGTGCGCCCGCTGGATGCGGTGCAAGTCACTACCGAGCAGGCCAATCTGCCCGAACTGACCGCCGAGCCCAACGCCGAGGGCGAGGTGCTGCGCCGCGTGGTTTTTAATGCAGCTGAGCGTCCAACTCTTCGTCTGCAACCTCAGAGCGGGGAGTGGGACTGGTCGAAACAGCGCGCCATGAGCCTGCGTGTACAGAATGCGATGGACTGGGCCATTACCCTTGAAGTCCGTATCGAAAGCACGGATGGCAAAGTACTCAGCAGCCGCATCGCTTTGCCTGCCGGCCCGGCGCAGACGCTTCTGATGCCACTGGCCGCCACGTCACCGCTGGCTCAGGGCATGCGTGCCGGTCCGCCCATGCCGTTTGCGTTCGAGAATCAACGGGTACTGTTGGCGGAAACCGTCAGTGGCGAGCTGACGGCTGCACAGGTCAAGTCCGTCAGTCTGTTCCTCGACAAGCCGAACGCGCCGCAGAGCATTCTGCTTGGGCGTTTTGGCGTGCAGAGCTCGGGCGCGGCGCAACAGGCCGCCTACAGCGGTATCGTCGATGCCTGGGGCCAGTACAGCCGGGGCCAGTGGCCAGAAAAGATCAGCAGTGACAAACAACTGCGCGAGGCGGCTGCTCGCGAGCAGGCTCAATTGAAAAACTGGTTGCAGAAGCGCCCTGAGCTGGACCCCTTTGGTGGCCTGCTCAAGGGGCCACGTTTCGAGGCCAAGGGTTTCTTCCGCGCCGAGAAGCAGGACGGCCGCTGGTTTCTGGTGACGCCAGAGGGGCATCCGTTCTATTCGCTGGGCGTCAATGCGGTCAGCTCCCACCAGAGCCAGACTTATATCGAAGGCCGGGAGGGCATGTTCAGTGCGCTGCCCAAGCCGGATGATGCGCTGGCAACCTACTATGGCAGCAGCGATAGCCGACGTGACACCGGTGCCAACCGTGGCCGGGCATTCGACCAGGGGCGCTGGTTCGATTTCTATCGCGCCAACCTGCAGCGCACTTACGAACATCCTTGCCCGCATGCCGGAAGTGCAGCAGCCGTGCAGGCATCCGTCGCGCCATGCGCAGGGCCGGGCTTCGATTCACCTCGCTGGACTCAGCACAGCCTTGATCGCCTGCTCGGGTGGGGCTTCAACACCCTGGGCAACTGGAGCGATGCCGAGCTGGGTGCCGCCAAGCGCATGCCCTATACCGTTCCGCTGTCGATTTCCGGCGACTACGCGATCATTAATACGGGCCTGGACTGGTGGGGCGGCATGCCTGATCCGTTCGACCCGCGCTTCGCCATGGCGGCTGAGCGGGCCATCGCGATTGCCGCTCGTGATCGTCGCGACGATCCCTGGTTGCTTGGCTTCTTCGCCGATAACGAGCTGGCCTGGACGGCGCCCGGCAATGATCCCCAAAGCCGCTACGCCCTGGCCTACAGCACATTGCGCCTGACCACCGATGTGCCAGCCAAGCGCGCCTTCCTCAAGCAGTTGCGTGACAAGTACCGTAACCAGGATGGCTTGTCCAAGGCGTGGGGCATTCAGTTGGGTGCCTGGGAGTTGATGGAAGACCCGGGCTTCGAGGCGCCACTGCCGAGCGCTGAACATCCGGCCATCGAACAGGACCTGAAGGCATTCCAGCGCTTCTTCGCCGACACCTACTTCAAGACCATCTCGGATTCGCTGAAGTGGCATGCTCCCAACCACATGCTGCTGGGTGGTCGTTTCGCCATCAGTTCGCCGGAAGCCATCGAGGCCTGTGCCACGTACTGCGACGTGATGAGTTTCAACTTCTACGCTCGCGAGCCGCAGCAGGGCTATGACTTCGCCACGCTGCGGGCGCTGGACAAGCCGATATTGATCACCGAGTTCCACTTTGGCTCGCGTGACCGTGGCCCGTTCTGGGGCGGTGTGGTCGAGACCTACAAGGAAGAGGAGCGTGGCCCGGCCTATGCGCACTTCCTGGCCAGGTCCCTGGAAGAGCCGAGTATTGTTGGCGTGCACTGGTTCCAGTACCTCGACCAGCCCGTCAGTGGGCGCCGCCTGGATGGCGAGAATGGCCACCTGGGCTTGTTGGGAATTACCGACCGACCATGGCAGGGCTTCGTCGAGGCCGTACGCAAGGCCAACCTGAGCGCGCCGGGCGTGTTGCTCAAGGCTGCCGCGAGGCCTGCCGAGCCGGGTAAAGCTGCCACACCCTGAGAATATTTCTAACGCTGTATGGCCGACAGTCAGAAGAAGCGTAAGCACGTTCTGAGCGCAGGCTGTCGGCCAAGATTCACATTCACAGCCGGGGCTGTAACAATGCCCCGGCTTTATTTTGAATTAGGGGGATGCAGGTGCAGATACAGGGCCATTTCGACCTGCGGTTCGAAGCGCTGAAAGAGGCGTTCGCCGAATTATTCAACGATACGCAGGAACGGGGCGCTGCACTGTGCGTGCAGGTTGGTGGTGAAACCGTGGTCGACCTGTGGGCAGGTGTTGCCGACAAGGATGGCGAGCAAGCCTGGCACAGCGACACCATTCTCAATCTGTTTTCCTGCACCAAGCCCTTCGCTGCTGTGGCCGCGCTGCAACTGGTCGCCGAAGGCAAGCTTGAGCTGGATGCCTCCGTCGCGCGTTATTGGCCGGAGTTCGCCGCCGCCGGCAAGGAGCGCATAACGGTCCGCCAACTGCTGAGTCACACTGCGGGCTTGCCAGCCCTGCGTGAGCAATTGCCCGCTGAAGCATTGTACGACTGGACACAGATGACCCAGGCGCTGGCCGCCGAACAGCCCTGGTGGACACCTGGCGAAGGCCACGGTTATGCCGCGATCACCTACGGCTGGTTGATTGGCGAGGTGTTGCGTCGGGTCGATGGGCGCGGGCCGGGAGAAGCCATCGTCGCGCGCATCGCCAAACCGCTCGGGCTGGACTTTCATGTTGGCCTGGCCGATAGCGAATTCGAGCGCGTGGCGCATATCGCCCGCAAGAAGGGGGACATGGGGGACGCCGCTGCGCAGCGCCTGCTCACGTGCATGATGACTGAGCCAGCATCGATGACCACGCGAGCGTTTGCCAACCCGCCGTCGATTCTTACCAGTACCAACAAGCCTGAATGGCGCCGCATGCAGCAGCCTGCTGCCAACGGCCATGGACACGCGCGCGCGCTCGCCGGTTTCTATGCCGGGCTGCTGGACGGCAGCCTGCTGGAAGCCGAGCTGCTCAACGAAATGACCCGTGAACATGCCAATGGCGAAGACAAGACCCTGCTGACCCGTACCCGTCTGGGCCTGGGGTGCATGCTCGATCAACCGGATGTGGCGAATGCGACGTTCGGCCTTGGTCACAAGGCGTTCGGTCATCCCGGTGCTGGCGGTTCGGTCGGTTTTGCCGACCCGGAGCGCGAAGTGGCATTCGGTTTCGCCACCAACAGCCTCGGGCCTTATGTACTGATGGACCCACGTGCGCAGAAGTTGTCGCGCATACTGGGCCAATGCCTGTAAACAACCCTATTCCCGGCGTGGCGATGGACGCCCGCTACCGATCAATTTCTTACTGACTGTGGATTTCAAATGCTCTCGACCAGACCCCTCGCGTTGCTGCTGTGCCTTGGCCTGACTGGCTGTGCCGGTTTTTTCGACAAGTCCGACAAGGCCGAAAAGCCTGCTGTGCCGGAAATCAACCAGAAGGTGACCCAGGCTTGGCTCGACGAGTATGAGCCACGCCTTCGCGAGGCGTTGAAGGATAGCCGCTTCGAGCTGGAGCGTCGGGAAAACGTACTGGTAATCACCGCCCCGGTGGATGGCTCGTTCAACCCCGATCGGCCGAACATGTTGCTGCCGGTCACTCTGGGGCCGTTCACCCGTGTCGCCAAGATGCTGGAGCAGGACCCGCGCACAGCGGTGCTGGTACTCGGTCATGCCGATAGCAGTGGCAGCCTCGAGGCCAACCGCAAACTCAGTGAAGACCGCGCCAAGGCCGTGGCGGCGATCTTTCGCCTCAGCGGGTTGCAGCGTGATCGCCTGTTGCTCAAGGGCGTCGGCCCGGATATGCCACGTGCTGCCAATGACAGCGTTGAAGGACGTGCCTTGAATCGCCGTGTCGAAATGGTCCTGACGCCGCAAGACACCCTGGTGGCCTTGCTTGTCCAGTACAGCAACCCGGCTCCCGCTTCGGCTCCGGCCCCAGCCGTGGTAGTTGCCGATAAAGCTGCTCCAGGTCAAACCAAGAAGGCATTGGCCAAGTAAGCTGGACCTATTGTTCACGGAGCCTGAGTCATGTCCCAGTCCCTTGCTGATATGCGTCGCGAATACACCCGCAATGGCCTCAGCGAAGACCAGGCACCGGATGAGCCCTTCGTCCTGTTCCAGCACTGGTTCGCCGATGCGGTAAAAACCGAGCAGCTACCGGTGGAGCCCAACGCAATGATGCTGGCGACGGTTGATGAGCAGGGGCGGCCGCATAGTCGGGTGCTGCTGCTCAAGGGGCTGGATGAGCGAGGTTTTACCTTCTTCAGCAACTACGACAGTGCCAAAGGCCAGCAATTGGCTGCGCGGCCCTTCGCGGCGATGACGTTCTTCTGGCCAGCCCTGGAGCGTCAGGTGCGGATCGAGGGGCGGATCGAGCGGGTCACGGCTGACGAGTCGGACGCCTATTTTCAGGTGCGACCACTGGGCAGCCGCCTGGGCGCCTGGGCTTCACCGCAGAGCCGGGTCATCGAAGGGCGTGGCGAGCTGGAAGGCCTGCTGGCGGATACGGAAAAGCGCTTTCTCGACCAAGCACCGCATTGTCCGCCCCACTGGGGTGGCTACCGACTGCTGCCGGATCGTATCGAGTTCTGGCAGGGACGCCCCAGTCGCCTGCATGACCGTCTCAACTACCGACTGCAGGACGCTGGTTGGGTGCGTGAACGCCTGGCTCCCTGAGCACCTGTCTACGACTCCTGCGGCGATACCTCGTCAGGTCTTGTCTGGTTCTACCGCCAGGGCTGCAAGCAGGTGCTGAGCCGTAGGTGTTGACCTGTCGGGTGTCGTGCCCGCCACGAGGACTGCATGAAAGTCGTCATAGCTCCGGATTCTTTCAAGGAAAGCCTCTCTGCCGCCGAGGTCGCAGCGGCTATTGCGCGTGGCTGGGCGCAGGTATTCCCTGACGCGCAGATTGTGTTGCAGCCCATGGCCGATGGCGGCGAGGGCACGGTGGATGCGCTGCTGGCCGCGACCGGTGGCGAGCGGCGCGAGTGTCAGGTGCGCGGGCCAATGGGCACGCCGGTGGCAGCACACTGGGGCTGGTTGCCAGGCCGCACGGCAGTCATCGAGATGGCCGCTGCCAGTGGGTTGCACTGGGTCCCGCGCGAGCAGCGTGATGCTACGCGCGCTACTACCTATGGTACGGGTGAGCTGATTGGTCAGGCGCTGGATGCCGGGGCTGTCCGGATCATTCTCGGCCTCGGTGGCAGTGCGACCAACGATGGTGGCGCCGGTCTGCTGCAGGCATTGGGTGTGTGCTTGCTTGATGATCAGGGGCGCGAGCTGGCGCCTGGTGGCGCTGCATTGGCGGGCCTTGCCCGGTTGGACCTGTCCGGCCTGGATGCACGTCTGCAGGGTGTCCAGGTGGATGTGGCGGCCGATGTCGATAATCCCCTGTGCGGCATGCAGGGGGCCTCTCAGGTATTTGGCCCGCAGAAAGGGGCGAACCCGACTCAGGTGGAGCAGTTGGACGCGGCGCTGAATCACTATGCGCGCATCGCGGCTGAGACGCTGGGCGAAGATCACCGCCAGTTCCCAGGTGTGGGCGCGGCGGGCGGGTTGGGTTTCGCTGTTCGGGCTTTTCTGCAGGCCGGTTTTCGTCCTGGTGTGGAGTTGGTGGCCGAGGTTTCAGGCCTGGCCCAGGCACTCGAGGGGGCGGATCTGGTTATTACCGGAGAGGGGCGCCTGGACGCCCAAAGCCTGCACGGCAAGACACCCGTTGGTGTGGCGCGTATCGCGCAGGCCGCGGGTGTGCCGGTCATCGCGCTGGTCGGTAGTCTGGGTGAGGATTATCAGAAGTTGTACGAGGCGGGTATCGAGGCTGCCTTCAGCCTGGCGCCGGGCCCGATGAGCCTGCAGGCCGCGCTGGATGGCGCAGCGGGTGAACTGCAGGCACGCGCCAGTGATATCGCTCGCCTGTGGCGTCTGGCTCAGTCGGCCCGATAGGTCAGGGCGGCGTTTTCCAGCCAGGGCTGCAGATCTCGGCGCTTGATCTTCGACTTACGGGCTTCTCCCAGGCGTTCGAGCATATAGGCGCGCTTGTCCGGGTCGCTGCCTGCCAGAGACAGCGCCAGATCGCGGTCCATCCAGCGCTTGATGCGCAGGTAAAGCCAGCCGTGGAAGTACAGGCCAGCGGCCGTGGTGATAAAAACGATGAAATAGTCCATTGACCTGCTCACTGCGACAACTGCGCTACCCTAACTAAATATTGTGCGGCACAGAATCGGACTTTTTGCCGCGCCGTGTATCTAAGGGAATACCGCGCACTGGTTCGTAGTGTCAGGCGGGTTCTAATGCAGTACTGCCATATCGGAGAGAGACTATGCGTACATCGATGCTGATAACCGCGACATTCACCGCTCTGGCCCTGACGTTGGGTGGTTGCGCATCCAACCTGAGCGGAGACAGCTACAGCCGTGACGAAGCGCGCAAGGTGCAGACCGTGCGCATGGGCACCATCGAATCACTGCGTCCAGTGAAGATCGAGGGCACCAAAACACCAATCGGTGGTGGCGCAGGTGCGGTAGTCGGTGGCGTGGCCGGTAGCGGTATCGGCGGGGGCCGAGGCTCTGCGGTGGCAGCGGTGATTGGCGCAGTTGCGGGCGGTTTGCTGGGCGCCGCGACGGAAGAGGGCCTGACCCGTACCCAAGGTGTTGAAATTACTGTGCGTGAAGATGACGGCACCATGCGCGCCTATGTGCAGCAGGTGGAGAAGGACGAGATCTTCCGCGTGGGTGAGCGTGTTCGCATCATGACCGTCGACGGCACCAGTCGCGTTACCCATTGAGCGACAGGTCGATGAAAAAAGCCGGCATATGCCGGCTTTTTTCTGCCCGATATTCAGGCCTTTCGCGGGGCCGCTGCCGCGGTAATGGCGTAACCGATCACCGCTGCCAGCACCGAGCCGGTCAGGATGCCGATACGGTCTGCGCCAGCGTATTCGCTGACACCAGGCGGAAAAGCCAGGGATCCGACAAACAGGCTCATGGTAAAACCAATGCCGCACAGTACTGCCACACCCAGCACCTGCCCCCAGTTGGCCTCGGCCGGCAAACGGGTGATGCGTGCCTGGACGGCCAGCCAGGTCAAGCCGAAGACCCCCACCGTCTTGCCCAGCAGCAGGCCGGCGGCGATACCCAGAGGTACCGGACTGGTGAAGCTGGAAAGGGTCAGGCCTGCCAGTGGTACGCCGGCATTGGCGAAGGCGAACAGCGGCAGGATGGCGAAGGCGACCCATGGATGCAGCGCGTGCTCCAGCGCGCGGGCAGGCGAGGGTGTGTCACGCGCCGTGCGCAGTGGAATGATCAAGGCCAGGGCGACTCCGGCCAAGGTGGCATGCACGCCGCTTTTAAGCACGCATACCCATACCAGCAAGCCAATCACCAGATAGGGTCCGAGGCGCGTGACGCCCAGGCGGTTGAACAGCATCAGCAGAGCGAGCAGTCCGGCAGCCAGCATCAGCGACAGGGTCGATAGCTCGCTGGAGTAGAACAGGGCAATGACGATGATCGAGCCGAGGTCATCGATGATCGCCAGCGTCATCAGGAACAGTTTCAGGGACAGCGGCACACGCTTGCCGAGCAGGCCGAGTACCCCGAGGGCGAAGGCGATATCTGTAGCCATGGGAATGGCCCAACCACTGGCGGCTGCCGGGTTGTCATGGTTGAAGAACAGAAACACCAGCGCGGGGACAACCATGCCACCCAGCGCTGCGGCGCCCGGAAGGACCAGTTGCGACGGCTTGGCCAGATGCCCCTCAAGGACTTCGCGCTTGATTTCCAGGCCGACGATAAGGAAGAACAGGGCCATCAGCCCATCGTTGATCCACAGCAGCAGGGGCTTGGCGATATTCAGGGCGCCGATTTGGACGACCACGGGGGTTTCCAGCAGGCCGTTGTAGAGGAAGGCCAGCGGCGAATTGTTGATGCTCAGGGCCAGTACAGCGGCGGCGATCAGCAGCAGGCCGCTGGCTGATTCGAGCTGAAAGAAACGGGTGACACGGTTACGTAGAGACAAGAACACACACTCCTGGAGCCAATTGCAGCCACCACCCTACCCGGTACTAGAGGTTTATAAAACAAAAGTTATATTCTTTTTCGTTATTAAAACGGATGCGTTCGCCCCTTCGGCTGACGACCGTTTAGAGATTTTCGAAAGCGGGTCGTCTCTGTGTTGCTCAGCTCTGCGGCTCTATACTGCGTCTTTGCCAGATGTAGAGGTGTGTAGTGCACAGAGCACAGGGGCCAGGGCTGGCGATGGTTTGCCTGGTAATTGCCATGGCATTGTGGGGCAGCTCTTTCATCGCCTTGAAGTTCGCCTTTAGTGAACTACCGCCGATGTGGGTGATTTTTGGCCGTATGGCGCTCGGCAGCTTGGTTTTCCTCCTGGCCTGGCGCTGGCGAGGACGCTTGCGCTACCTGCGTGGCGACTGGAAGTACCTGCTCGGCCTGGCGGTGTGTGAGCCTTGTCTGTATTTCATTTTCGAGGCATTGGCCCTGCAGCGCACCAGCGCCGCGCAAGCCGGGATGATCACGGCCTTGCTGCCGTTGCTGGTGGCAATAGGTGCCTACCTGTTCCTGCGCGAGCGTATCACCCGGACCACGCTGGCTGGTTTCGGCTTGGCAGTGATCGGCGCCGTATGGCTGAGCCTGGCTGGCGAAGCAGACGAAAGTGCGCCTGCGCCGATGCTCGGCAACTTCTACGAATTTCTCGCCATACTTTGTGCCATGGGCTACACGCTGTTGCTGAAGTTTCTCTCCGAGCGTTATTCGGCGTTCATCCTGACTGCCATGCAGGCCTTCATCGGCTCCCTGTTCTTTCTGCCATTGGCGCTCATGACTGAGCCTGTCCCTCAGGCGTTCAGTGCACTCGGCGTGGGCTCGGTGATCTACCTGGGCGTGCTGGTCACGGTGGGCGCTTATGGCTTGTACAACTTCGGTGTCAGCCGTTTGCCAGCGAGTCAGGCATCAGGCTTCACCAATCTGATCCCGGTGTTCACTCTGGTGTTTGCGGCGATCTTCCTGGGGGAGCGTTTGAACACCCTGCAGTATGCAGCGGCAGCACTGGTGTTCATCGGCGTGGTGCTGAGCCAGTGGCGTAGCACGGCGCGCGCGCCGGCAGGGATTCTCGACTGAGGGGCAAGCACTGAGCAGGAAGGAGGCGAGCATCGGAGAATGTCGCCTGTCGCTAAATGCGTGTCAGCGGTTTCGCGCGCCACCCAGCGAGGCGCAACCGCGATGGACGACGCCGTCCAGGCGCAGTTCGGCGCTGAGGTGCTGGATGGCACCGCTCATGGTGTCCGTGCAACGTTGTGGGGCGACCCAGAGCTCGAAACGCTGCCCATTGGCCTCGCTGCTGAGGTTGAAGCTGCCATCCGGCAGGGTTTCCTCCAGATACGGTAGGGCCAGCGGTGGTTGGCCGGGGCGCATCAAGGCCAGTCCCTTACCGGTGACATTCACGCTCCAGTCCGGCTCATTGCCGGAGGCACGCAAGATCAGGCGCTTGAAGTCGGGGTCATCGCAGCCATGCCCCTCATGTTGAATGCGATAGAGCTGGGTGAGCTTGAGCTGACCGTCGGTGTCGGCCACCGCGCCGGCGCGAAGCTGGCCGCTGAGGTCGGCGAACACAGGGCCGCCGCCATCGGCAAGCAGGCCAGAGATTTCACGCATGAGGTCCGGGTTGCCGTCGCTGCTGAAGCTGAACGTGCGTTGGTCCTGGCAGGGGCGGAACAGCAGTTTGCCCTTGCTGGTGCCCAGTTCACCCTGCAGGCGCTGCCCCAGCACTTCCGGCTCGGCTTTGGTAGCGAACAGCTGGCAGCCGGCAAACAGCGGCAACAAGGCAAATAGCAGGCAACGGACGGGGGACATGGACAGGCTCTCGTGCAGGGAGCGGTCACGTTACCCACAGCGTGCGGCGATCTCAAGGGGAAGCGGGAAGGCAGAGCGTTGTGAAGAGACATGTGGCAGGCTACGTCCTTTAAATTGCCAGGGAGCCATCATGTCTAACGATCTCGACGCCCAAACGGAACTGGACCCGCTCAGTGCCATCGAGGTCCGTGTACTGGGATGCCTGATCGAGAAGCAGGCCACCACGCCGGAAACCTATCCACTGACCGTCAATGCAACGGTTCTGGCCTGTAATCAGAAAACCAGCCGTGAACCCCTGATGAGCCTTACCGAAGGCCAGGTCGGGCAGGCACTGCGCAGCCTCGAAGGGCGTGGCTTGAGCCGCTTGGTCATGGGAGGGCGGGCTGACCGCTGGGAGCAGCGGGCGGAAAAGACCCTGGAACTGGTCAAGCCGCAGTTGGCACTGATCGGCCTGCTGCTGTTGCGTGGGCCGCAGACCATCAATGAGTTGTTGACCCGCAGCAACCGCTTGTTCGCCTTCGAGGATGCCGCCGAAGTGCAGCACCAACTGGAGCGTCTCGCGGTCCGTGGATTGGCCAGCCTGTTGCCACGCCAGGCGGGGCAGCGTGAAGAGCGTTACATGCACTTGCTGGGCGAGCCTGCGGACCTGGAGGCGTTGCTGGCCAGTCGTGGTAGTACCGAAAGTGCGCCGCGGGCTGTCGCTGACGAGAGCCGTCTGGCCGAGCTGGAGGCACGTATCGTGGCGCTGGAAGAGCGCCTGGCACTGCTCGAGGGGCGTGAATGATGACCGATAACCCTGATCTGCTTGGCGAACTGCAGCAAGCCGACATGTTGATCATTGATGATCTGCATGCCTGGCAATTCACGCTTGGTGAGCCGGCTGAGGCCGAGCAGCCATTGCTCCGAGTGGAATGCATGGATGGTCGTACTCATCGTGTCTGGAGCTTCTCCGCCACTGAGGTAGCGGCCGCCAGCTACAGTGTTGAAAGTGGCAGCTGGGCGATTGCCGATAGCACGGGCAATCACGTGCTCACGTGTCTGGGTGCCACGGTTGGCAGCAATGATGAGGATGACGAAGGCTAGAGAGGCGTCGCGGTGATCCAATGCAAGCGGGTCTATTTACCAGCCAGTGAGGAAGACGGTGCTCGTGTGCTGGTCGATCGCCTGTGGCCACGAGGGTGCCGCAAAGACGTCCTGCACTTGACCACTTGGCTGCGTGAAGTCGCCCCTTCTACGCAATTGCGTCAAGCATTTGGTCATGACCCCGCGTTATTCGGTGAATTCCGCCAGCGCTATCGGGCCGAGCTGGCGGCTCATCCCGAATATTGGCAGGGGCTGTTGGGCTTGGCTGGCAAAGGTAGGCTGACATTGTTGTTCGCGGCCAAGGATGAGCAGTGCAACAACGCCCGGGTGCTGGCCGAGTTTCTTGACGACGAGTTGGAGCGGCGAGGGCCGTCAAGTTCGCCGGTGTGCTATGCCGGCGAGGTGTGACCTGACGAGCGATGTCAGCCGGCCCCTCCTGGCTGATGCGATTGCGCCAGCGAGATAGCCGCCTGGATGGCAGCGCGCGCTTGTGGGCTGTTCTTCCAGCAAGTCGAGCCGACACTGGCAGCGGCTGAACTCACGATATCCAACGCATTGGCCTGGCTCAGTTGCTCGAGTGAGTCGAACCCCATTTGCTCGAGCCGCATGATTACCGTATCGCCGACACCTTTGAGGCTCAGTAGCGCTTCACGTTCTTCTGGTGGGAAGGGCATGGGTTCTCCTTGATTCGTGGTGGCCTTGCGTGGGCGTTCAGTAGGCGCCTGGCTATCGATGCTGCCTGCGCAGCAGTACCCAGGCCAGTCCTGCTACCCAAAGCAGCGAGGCGCCGTAGTTGATGCGTTGGTACAGACCGAAGCCTTGCCCCGACTCGACGGCTGCTCCCATCAGTGGCAACACGGCCAGCGCTGCGACAGTGCAGGCGAGGGAAAAGAAGGCGAAGCCCCGGCGGTTCAGCAACTGCAGTGCGAGGTATGTCCACAAGGCGCTGGCGAGGACCAGCGAGAGAAACATGACCAGGCCTGCCAGGTTATGCAGCGATTGGCTGGTGGAAGGGTTTTCCAGGCCGCAAGCCACATCGCAGGAGAAATAGCCGGTGGCGGAGCTGGCCAGGCCATGCAGGGCGATCAGCGCGCCGCTTGCCTTGGCCGGCCAGGACTGTTTGAACGTGGCATAGACGGCCAGGCCGAAGGCGATGAACAGGACTCCGAGCGGATAGTTGTTGATCAGCGGCGATATCTCGTGGGTGGGGGCTCCCAGTGCACCAAGCTCGCTCATGGCCTGATCGATATGGCTGTATCCGGGGTAGAGTGCGCCCGTCACGGCAACACCAATTAGCAGCCAGAACGGGGTGAGGAGGCCAAGAACATAGTAGTACGGGGAAATCCGCTGGTTTGGCATGTAAGTACTCCGTGCCATGGGGTAGTCATCTGGCGGCGTTCGCTGGGCGCCAGGCGCAATTGGTGTGAAGCCACAGCCCGGTTATAGGGCACAGCCTTTATCTGGGTTATTCAACTGAATGGGTCCATGAGCAGGTAAGTACCGGCCTGCCGTTGGTGGGCATCTATCTTTGGCACCAGGGTGCGGAAGTGTTCCGTCTGGCAATGGAAGTCCAGTGCTGCTCGGTCTGGCCATTCCTCGATGAAAATGAAATGGCCGGGGTCTTTCTGGTTGATATGCAGGGTGTAGGCAATGCAGCGTTCTTCCTGCCGAGTTTTCTCCACCAGTTCGCGGTAGTACGGCATGACTGCTTCTACGTACTCCGGCTTGATGAAGTCCTGAGCGATGACCTTGAGCATGGGGGCGCGTTCCTGGTGCTGGGGGCGGCTAGTCTATACCGAGGGCCTCCAGTCAATGTCTGCACGTGGCAGTAAACGGTGATCTTCGGATTTTCGTTGTAGCGGATCTGAGGTTGTCCGAGGTGCGGTGGTCGCTGTATGGGGCAGGCCGTGGTGAACCGGCCAAATCCGACCGTACCCTCCCTGAGGCCAATAAAAAACCGCCCCGGAGGGCGGTCTTGGTCAGGCGCTATCAACAATCAGCCACCCAGGTAAGCGTCGCGTACCTTGGGGTCGGCCAGCAGGTCGGCGCCGCTGCCCTGCATGACGATTCGCCCGTTCTCCAGTACATAGGCGCGGTCGGCCAGCTTGAGTGCCTGGTTGGCGTTCTGCTCGACGAGAAACACAGTCACGCCGTCCTCGCGCAGTTGCTCGATGATGTCGAAGATCTGCTGGATGATGATGGGCGCCAGGCCGAGTGACGGCTCGTCGAGCAACAGCAGTTTGGGCTTGCTCATCAGGGCGCGGCCAATGGCGAGCATCTGCTGCTCGCCGCCCGACATGGTGCCGGCACGTTGGGCCAGGCGCTCTTTCAGGCGCGGGAACAGGTGCAGGACCTTGTCCAGTTGTTCCTGATTGCTCGCCTTGCTGCCGAAGAAGCCGCCCATGGCCAGGTTTTCCTCGACGGTCAGGCGGGCGAACACGCGGCGACCCTCGGGAACCACGGCAATGCTCTTGCGCATGATGTCGCAGGAGTCCTGGCCGACCAGTTCCTCACCCAGGTAACGGATGCTGCCGCTGGCCGCGCGGGGCGAGCCGCAGAGGGTCATCAGCAGGGTCGACTTGCCGGCTCCGTTGGCGCCGATCAGAGTGACGATCTCGCCTTTCTGTACCTCGATGCTGACGTCATGCAGGGCCTGGATCTTGCCGTAGAAGGTGGAGACGTTGTTGAAGCTCAGCATGGGTTACGCCTCCCCCAGATAGGCTTTGATCACATCCGGGTTGTTGCGGATCTGCTCGGCGGTGCCATTGGCCAGCGGGGTGCCCTGGTTGATCACGTAGATGTAGTCGGAAATGCTCATGACCAGCTTCATGTCGTGCTCGATGAGCAGGACAGTGACGTTGTGATCGTTGCGCAGCATGGCGATCAGCGCCTTGAGGTCTTCTGTCTCGCGCGGGTTGAGGCCGGCAGCCGGTTCGTCGAGCATGAGGATGCTGGGGCGCGTCATCATGCAACGGGCGATTTCCAGGCGGCGCTGTTGGCCGTAGGCGAGGGTGCCGGCGGGACGGTTGGCGATGTCGGTGAGGTTGACCTGCTCCAGCCAGTAGGCGGCATATTGCATGGCCTCACGCTCGCTGCGGCGATAGGCGGGCGTCTTCAGCAGACCGGAGAGGAAGTTGGTGTTGAGGTGGCGGTGCTGGGCTACCAGCAGGTTTTCCACAGCGGTCATGTCTTTGAACAGACGCACGTTCTGGAAGGTGCGCACCACACCTTTGCGGGCGATCTTGTGCCCCGGCAGCCCCTCTATCGCTTCATCGTTCAGGCGGATGCTGCCGGAGGTCGGCTGGTAGAAGCCGGTCAGGCAGTTGAATACGGTGGTCTTGCCGGCGCCGTTCGGGCCGATCATCGACACCACCTGTTTTTCCTTGACGGTCAGGCTCACCCCGTTGACGGCCAGCAGGCCGCCGAAGCGCATGGTGAGCCCGCTTACATCGAGAATCGCGCGGCTCATTGCTTCAACTCCAGGTGGGGACGCTGCATCGGCAGCAGGCCCTGTGGACGCCAGATCATCATCAGGACCATCAGGGCACCGAACATCAGCATGCGGTATTCGTTGAATTCGCGTGCCAGCTCGGGCAGCAGAATCATCATGATGGCCGCGAGGATGATGCCCAGTTGCGAGCCCATGCCGCCCAGCACCACGATGGCGAGAATGATCGCCGATTCGATGAAGGTGAAGGACTCCGGCGAGACCAGGCCCTGGCGTGCGGCGAAGAAGCTACCGGCAAAGCCGGCGAAGGTGGCGCCCAGGGTGAAGGCCGAGAGTTTGATGATGGTCGGGTTCATGCCCAGCGCGCGGCAAGCGATCTCGTCTTCGCGCAACGCTTCCCAGGCGCGGCCGATGGGCATGCGCAGCAGGCGGTTGATCACAAAGAGCGTGAGCAGTACCAGCAGCAGGGCGATCAGGTAGAGGAAGATCACCTTGTGCACCGAGTTGTAGGCGATGCCGAAATACTCGTGGAAGGTCTGCATGCCCTCGGCAGCGCGGCGGTCGAAGGTCAGGCCGAAGAAGCTCGGCTTGTCGATGCCACTGATGCCATTGGGGCCGCCGGTGATGTCGGTCATGTTGCGCAGCAGCAGGCGAATGATCTCGCCGAAACCGAGGGTCACGATGGCCAGGTAGTCACCGCGCAGGCGCAGCACCGGAAAGCCCAGCAGGAAGCCGAACAGGGCAGCCATCATCCCCGCCAGCGGCAGGCAGATCCAGAAGCCGAAGCCGTAGTAGTGCGAGAGCAGGGCGTAGGTGTAGGCCCCGACTGCGTAGAAGCCGACGTAACCCAGGTCCAGCAGGCCGGCGAGGCCGACCACGATGTTCAGGCCGAGGCCGAGCATCACGTAGATCAGGATCAGCGTGGCGATGTCCACTGCACCACGGCTGCCGAAGAACGGCCAGGCCAGGGCGACCACGATCAGGCCCAGGATGATCCAGCGCTGGGTCGAGGGCAGGGTGAAGAAATTGCTGGCCTTGCTGGGAATGGCGGGCAGCTTCGGGGTGTTGTCCCAGGCGGTCTGTACCTTATCGCGGAACAGTTGCCAGAAGAACATGGCAATCGCACAGCCGGCGATGGTCCAGAGCACCGCGGGGCTGGCACCGTGGACTTCCAGCTTGATGCCTACGGTGGTGAGTTTCAGACCCAGCACCGGGTAGGCAACGGCCAGTACCAGCAGGGCACTGAAGAAGGCGGTTTTGACGCGCTTGTTCGTAGTCGGGGCGGTCATACTTTTTCCACCTCAGGACGGCCAAGAATGCCGGTTGGGCGGAACAGCAGAACCAGGACCAGCAGACCGAACGACACCACATCCTTGTACTGGTCACCGAAGATATCGGCACCGAAGGCTTCGGCCACGCCCAGCAGCAGGCCGCCAAGCACCGCGCCAGGGATGCTGCCGATACCGCCGAGTACGGCAGCAGTGAAGGCCTTGATACCGGCGAGGAAGCCAATGTTCGGGTTGATCACGCCATACTGCATGCCCAGCAGGACGGCGGCTACGGCTGCCAGGGCGGCGCCGATGACGAAGGTCAGGGCGATGATGTTGTTGGTGTTGATGCCCAGCAGGTTGGCCATCTTCAGGTCTTCGGCGCAGGCGCGGCAGGCGCGGCCGAGGCGCGAGCGAGAGATGAAAAGCGTCAGGCCGACCATGGCCAGGAAGGTGACTGCGAAAATCAGGATCTGCATGTAGGACACGACGATGCCGTTCATGCTGTCTTCACCGATGATGAAGTTACCCGGCAGCAGGGACGGAATGGCTTTTTCCTTCGAGTTCTGCGAGAGCATGAGCATGTTCTGCAGAAATATCGACACGCCGATTGCCGAGATCAGCGGGATCAGACGGTTACCGCCGCGTAGCGGTCGGTAGGCGATTCGTTCGATGCTGTAACCATAGGCACTGGTGACGATCATGCTCGCGGCGAAGGCGGCGATCATCATCAGCGGCACGCTGTCCAGACCCATCATGGCGAGTAGGGTGATGGCGATGAAGGCGATGTAGGAGCCGATCATGTACACCTCGCCATGGGCGAAGTTGATCATGCCGATGATGCCGTAGACCATGGTGTAGCCAATGGCGATCAATGCATAGGTGCTGCCGACGGTCAGGCCGTTCAGCAACTGTTGCAGGTAGTGATAGATGTCAGGCATGGGAATCTCTCGCTGAACGTCCCGCACAGGATACCTGTTGGGCGTTCGGCTCGCAGTTGGTTGCCAGGACTGCGCCGGGAAGCGGGGGCAGACACTGGAGCGCTGCTAAAACAAAGCCCACGAAAAGACGTGGGCTTTGTGATTACAACGGATTGCTTATTTGACTTCGGTCTTGCTGGCGTCTTTGTGCCACTCGTAGACGGTGAAGTCGAAGTTCTTCAGGTCGCCCTTGTCGTCGAAGCTCAGTTCGCCGGTAGGGGTGTTGAAGGTGTTGCTGCGCAGTGCTTCGGCAACGGCTTCCGGATCAGTCGAGCCGGCTTTCTCGATGCCTTGGGCAATGACGGAAACCGCCGAGTAGGACGGCAGAACGAAGATGCCGCTCGCGTCCTGCTTCTTGGCCTTGAAGGCTTCAACCAGCTTCTGGTTCTTCGGGTCCAGCTCGAATGCGCGTGGCAGGGTAGCCAGCATGCCTTCGGATGCGTCACCGGCAATGGCGGTGATTTCGCTGTTGCCGACACCTTCCGGACCCATGAACGTGGCGTTCAGGCCGGCCTGTTTGGCCTGGCGCAGCAGCAGGCCCATTTCCGGGTGGTAGCCGCCGAAGTAGACGAAGCTGACACCGGCTTTCTTCAGTTTGCTGATCAGGGCGTTGAAGTCTTTATCACCTGCGTTCAGGCCTTCGAAGACCGTTACCTTGACGCCAGCGCCTTCGAGGGTTTTCTTGACCTCGGTAGCGATGCCTTCGCCATATTGCTGCTTGTCATGCAGCACCGCGATGGTCTTGTCCTTGTAGTGGCTGGCGATGAACTTGCCGGCTGCCGGGCCTTGCATGCTGTCCAGGCCGATGGTGCGGAAGATCAGCTTGTAGCCACGAGCGGTGATTTCCGGAGCGGTGGCCGACGGGGTCACCATCAGTACGCCTTCGTCTTCGTAGATGTCGGTAGCCGGCTGGGTGGAGCTGGAGCACACGTGGCCGACCACGAACTTGATGCCATCATTGACCACTTTGTTGGCGACCGCGACCGCTTGTTTCGGGTCGCATGCGTCGTCATAGACAACGCCTTCGAGTTTGGCGCCGTTGACGCCGCCAGCGCTGTTGATCTGCTCGATGGCCATCAACGCGCCAGCGCGCTGCATGTCGCCATACTGGGCTACAGAGCCGGTGACCGGGCCTGCCAGGCCGATCTTGATGGTGTCGGCTGCCATCGAGTAGCTGGCGACGCCAGCTAGAGCCATGGCGGCGAACAGCTTGGATACGTGCTTGCTAGCCTTATTCATAGTGCTCCACTCTTTTTTAGTTTTTCGTTGTTGTAATCCATGCGCCGAAGCGGGTGGACCGGATTGGCATCCCCCGGTCATATGTCCGGCAACTGTACCGGCACAGTGTAGAACTCCATTTCGCGGCTTGAAAAGCCGACAATCCGGAGCATTCCCAGGTGTGTCGCTTAATTGAAACAAACATACAGAATAACGGCGCTGCTCTGGAGGCGACTTGCCATGCGGGTTGAAGCGCACGTTTGCGTCTGCGGGCGCTATCATGACCGCCGTTTTTTCACCGAGTGCGCGCCATGACAGAAGAACCTAGCACCCTCTATGCCAAATTGCTTGGCGAAACCGCCCCGATCACCTGGCAGGAACTGCAGCCCTTTTTCGCCCGTGGGGCGTTGTTGTGGGTCGATGGCACCCTGGATCTGGTCGAAGTCGCGTTGGCTGTGGCCGAGAATAGCCAGGTAAAAGTAGCGCAATGGCTGGAAAGCGCCCAGGTGACCAAGGTCGAAGTTGCGCTGGCGGAAGATCTGCTGGCGCGTGATCCGGCCCTGTGGGCGGTGGTGGTTGCACCATGGGTGTTGGTGCAGGAGCGAGTAACCGCTAACGTGCTGCACTGAAACAGTGCTCAGGGGCAAAAGCGCCTAGACTGACTGTTCCCGATTGATCAGGAGAGAGGCCTATGTTCACTCCCGGCCATTTGCATCGCGCCAGTTTGCCTGGCCAGCCGGAATTCACGGTCGACCTTTACTATGAGGTTCGCCACGATGCCCAGGAGGGGGCGATGCTGCACATGCGTCTGCAGGGCGTTGTGCAGGGGCAGGCATTCGAGGACACGGTCGAACTGCATCGCGACACGGCTTTCAATTTTGCCAGCGTCGCCACACGCCTGGCCGCCAAGCATGGTTTGCAGATACCCAGTGGGCTGATCATGCACAGCCATGCCGAGTTCGACCTCATGTTCGAGGACATTCGTCAGTTGCTCGACGCGCACCCCGGTGACAGTGTCGATCTCGATCACCTGGAAAAGGACAGGCTGTAGCCGCTTACCCACAGGCCTTGCCCCTTCGTGGCCTTCGACTGGAGTCGTTCGATGTCTTCTTCTCTGCCTGTGCTGGCGTTCGCCGGCATCGGACTGATGGGCCTGCCCATGAGCCAACGCCTGCTCGCCGCAGGTTTTACGCTGCATGTGTGGAATCGCTCCGCTGACAAATGCCAACCTTTGCTGGAACACGGTGCCATTGTGGTGCCGACACCGGGCGAGCTGTGTGAGCAGGCGGATGTCGTGATGCTGTGCCTGGCCGATACGGCAGCGGTGCGTGAGGTGGTTTTCGGTGCAGGTGGCATTGTCGAGCGTGCTCGGCCAGGGCAATTACTGGTGGACTTTTCCAGCCTGGAGCCGGCGGCTACCCGTGAAATGGCTGCAGAGCTGGAGCAACGCACGGGCATGCGTTGGGTCGATGCGCCAGTTTCGGGCGGTACCGCTGGTGCACAGGCTGGCAGCCTGGCGATCATGGCTGGCGGCCGCCACGAGGATATCGAGCGTGTGCGACCGATACTCGCTCATGTTGGCCAACGCCTGACGCGCATGGGCGAGGTCGGCGCAGGCCAGGTGACCAAGGCCTGTAACCAGATGATCGTCGCCTGCAATGCACTGGTGATTGCCGAGGTTGTGGCGCTGGCCGAGCGTGCAGGGGTCGATGCCGCGCTGATTGCGCCAGCGCTGGCGGGTGGCTTTGCCGACTCCAAACCCCTGCAGATTCTCGGCCTGCAGATGGCCGAGCGTTGCTTCGAGCCAGTCAAGTGGCACGTCCGCACGTTACTCAAGGATCTGGACAATGCGGTGAAGCTGGCGCATGAGCAGGGTAGTGCCACGCCGATGACTGGCCTGGCCGCCCAATTGATGCGTTTGCACGGCGGTCACGGTTATCTCGAGCAGGATCCTTCTACACTGGTGAAACTGTATCTCCCGGAGCTCGTATGAAGATCGCCGCCAACCTGTCCTTGCTGTTCAGCGAGTTGCCTCTGATCGATCGGATCGTTGCAGCATCTGCCGCAGGTTTTTCGGCGGTGGAGATCCAGTTTCCCTACGAGGTTCCGGCGCTGCGTCTGAAGGAGGCTCTGCAGAGGGCTGGTATGCCGCTGGTGTTGATCAATCTGCCAGCCGGCGATCTGTTGACCGGTGGCCCGGGATTGGCCGCCGTTCCCGCGCGCCAGACCGAGTTCGACGCAGCCTTGCGCGAGGCGCTGACCTATGCGGCGATGGTGCGCCCAGCTTGTGTCAACGTCCTGCCGGGGCGGCTGGCAGATGGCGTGACGCGCGATGAGGCCATCACCACCCTGACGGCCAACCTGCGTCAGGCTGCCGAGGCGTTTGCGCCGCTGGGCATACGCGTGCTGTGCGAGGCGATCAATCCGCTGGATATGCCTGGTTTCCTGATCAACACCCCGGAGCAGCTCGATGACTTGCTGCGTTCGGTCGATCACCCCAATTGCCAGGCTCAGTACGACCTCTATCACATGGCGCGCCAGGGGCTGGACGTCGTGGCTGGGATTCACCTGCTGGCCGGTCGCATCGGCCATGTGCAGTTTGCCGATTGCCCCGGGCGGGGCGAGCCAGGGACCGGCGAACTGCAGTTCCCTGTTCTGC
Organism: Pseudomonas sp. Marseille-Q8238; assembly: GCF_965111915.1. Lineage (NCBI taxonomy): Bacteria > Pseudomonadati > Pseudomonadota > Gammaproteobacteria > Pseudomonadales > Pseudomonadaceae > Pseudomonas > Pseudomonas sp. Marseille-Q8238. Next base: position 1,589,011 of record NZ_CBCOPI010000001.1, read on the forward strand.
TGCGGGCCCTGGAAGAGTCAGGCTATCGCGGTTGGCTGGGGGCCGAATACAAATCGCAGCGCCCGACCATGCATGGCCTGAGTTGGCTGCATGAGTGGGAGGCGGCCTTCAACCGCTAAGCAATCTGCTCATGAAAAAGGGCCTGTAAAGACAGGCCCTTTTTATTGGTGCAGCGCGCGGATCAGGCTTTGTCGGTGTAATCGTTGAGCGAGATGACGCGGGTCTTGCCGACGCGGTGGCGGTAGATCTCGCGCAGGTACTTGATGGCCTTTTTCACGCTGTCGCGCGACAGGCGGATGTCGTTGATCGAGACGAACTTGTCCTGATCATTGATCAGCTCGCGGTACTTCTTCTCGTACATTGGCTTGATCGCATACCAGTTGGTGTCGAGGATCTTCGCCGGGTTCTCGTGTTCGTTGAGCATGGCCTCGATGCGCTCTTCATCGAACTCGTCGGAGACGATGAATTCGAGCATGGCGTTGTCCAGGCTGTCGTCGTAGCGGAACTGGTCACGAGCGAAGCAGCGCTTGATGAAGGCCACGATCAGGGTCAGGAAATCGTCCGACAGGCATGGGCTCTTGACGATCAGGGTGGTCAGCGACAGGTTGGCAGAGGCGCCGATCACCAGCGCGTAACGCTTGAGGGTGGTGTTGGGGAACAGGCTGTTGAGGTGGGTCTTGAGCCGGTTCAGGTCCATGTAGGACAGCTTGTAGTCCTTGGGCAGCGAGACGATCGACACCACCGAGGAACAGTTCTTGAAGAAGTGCAGGTCGCTCAGGGCGCTGGCGTCGTAGTTGGACTTCTTGTACTGCTCCAGCGCCGCGCGGTAGCGCTTGGATTCGATCGGCAGCAAGCTGATGCCTTCGATGGCCTGGGTCGCCTTGTTGAAGTGCGGCAGATCGATGGAGCGGAAGAACAGGTCGTCGATGTTCAGGCGTGCTGGTTCTTTCTCGAACACCTTGAACTTGTCTGCCGGGGTTGGCGGTGCCTGTTCGGCGACCACCGATTCGGCATAGGCCACGGCAACCGGGCCGGCCAGGCTCATGAACAGGTCGTTGGCGTCGAGGCGGATGGTCTCGCCAATGTCGATACCCGCACGGCGGAAGTAGTTCTGGTCGTAGTCGGTGGTGACAGCCTGGGCGGTGAGGATGTTGAAGATCTGCTGCGAGATGTACTGGTTGGCGTGACGCTCCATGGCGTTGACGTCGATGTTCTGGATGTTGCCGCCGTCGCTTTCCTCGGCATAGCGCATGATGTCGTTGGAGATCAGCATCATCGCGTTCCACGGACGGATACGACGCATCACGCTCTCTTCACCGGTTTCCTCGTTGTCGAAGTTGTAGGAGAAGTCCCACTCCTCGGCGAGGTACTTGCACAGCAGGCGACCGGCGTTGATGTGCAGGGCTTCGGACATCTCGATGCGTTGGTCGGAGATGTTCGGCAGGATGCAGATACCGCTGGTGAAGATCGGCTCGAAAACGAAGGAGTGGTCGCGGTTGTCGTCGTTGGCCTGCTCGGGCTTGGTCTCGAAGGTTTTGCTCATATAGGCGAACTGTTGCGCTAAGCCGAACTCCGAGGCCATGCCCGAGCCGGTACCGCCGCCAGCGCTGAAGATGTAGAAGTACAGCCGCGACTGGTTGGCCTTGATGCCGCAGGAGTCGATCAGGTAGCTGTGGATGAACTTCCAGTCCGCATTGGAGAAACGCTGGGTGTCCTTGTTGAGGATGATCTTGGCGAGGTACTGACCGAGGATCGGTGCGTTACCGGCGCCGCCGGCATGCACCTCGGACAGGTCCATGATCTTCATCTTGCTGTAGTCGCTGAGAAAGCCGCTTTTCTCGGTCTTGCGCGAGAAGCGGATACGTCCTTCGATGTCCTTGTCCAGGTCGCCGAGCATGACCAGGGGCTCGATCAGGAATACCGGCTTGGCAGCGCGGCTGGATGACAGGCGCAGGTTGTTGCGAATCCAGCTGTTGGGCCGCTGTTCATTGGCGGCCTTTTCCTGGTTGCTGAATTCGTTGAGGTAGAACTTGCGGGCGTTGTACACCAGCGAGGCGACGTCCAGGGCGATATTGGAGCCGCAGCGACCGAGGCCGATCAGGCAGACCGAGGGGAAGTGCTGGGCGGAGCGCGATTCACTGCCGTCGTCATTCAGCACCTTGGGAAACACCCGCTCGCGCAGGCCGTCGAGGTTTTCCAGGATGCGGTCGATGTCCCGCTCGGTGAAGTACATGTACTGCTCGCCATTACCCGGCACGCTTGGCAGCAGGGCCGTACGGGGTGGTGCATCGGCTACGGGAACGGCCAGGGAGCGCGGCTCGGAAACGGTGGAATCTGCATCTTTTTTTGTTTTCATAATCGATATTCCAGCGAGTGGGCGAGGGGGCTGCTGCGCACGGACCATGGGGCGTTGCCTGGGATGGCTGCCGTGGCAGGGCTCTGTTCAGGTACGGTGCATCACGATTGTTTTGGCAAAAGGCCACTATATACAGGCTATTGGTATTTTTCGAGACACTGAAGGCGCTCATTCGAACTGCCATTGATTGGTGTTCCAAACGGCACCCGCGTTGGCAGGATTTGCTGTCCGAACAGTCGATTTTTGCGGGGGATGATCTTGCCCGTGAAAGGCTTGCGGGGTAGGGTGGCCGACCAGGCTCATGTGGCCGATCTGCTAGTGAATTTCCTGTGAAACCTGTTTCTCGCGTCTTGCTCATGCTGGCTCTGGTGCTGGCGGCGATCAATCTACGCCCCGGCATCACCTCCTTCGCCCCACTTATCGAACGTATCGCCAACGAACTGGCCCTGAGCCGTGGCCTGATCAGCCTGACCACTGCACTGCCGGTGCTGTGCATGGGCCTGCTGGCGCCGCTGGCGCCGCGTCTGGCGATGCGCTTCGGCCTGGAACGCACGATTACTGCCTGTCTGGCACTCATAGCTTTGGCGCTGGTGTTGCGCCTGGGCGGGCATGTCAGCGCGCTGCTGATCGGCAGTGCCGTTTTACTGGGTGCGGGTATTGCCGTGGCCGGGCCGTTGCTCTCCGGTTTCATCAAGCGGCATTTCGTCGATCACGTGGGTCGGGTCGTTGGCTGGTATTCCTTCAGCATGGCCATCGGTGGTGCCGCCGGTGCCGTGCTGACCGTGCCGGTCACCCAGGCCCTGGGCGACAATTGGGCCTTCGGCCTCGCTGGCTGGGCCGTGCCTGCCGTAGTGGCCTTGCTGTTCTGGTGGCGTTTGCCGAGTCGGGCCGATGCGGTGAGCCAGGAACCGAGTGAAGGGCTGCCATGGGGCCAGCCCAGGGCGTGGCTGGTCACGGGCTTCTTCGCCATTCAGGCAGGCCTGTTCTATACCTTGGCGACCTGGCTGGTGGCGCGCTACCACGAGGGCGGCCTGGGCACGCTGCACAGTAACGCCCTGTTCAGCCTGTTCATGCTGGTCGGTCTGCCCAGTGCCTGGCTGCTGCCCTGGCTGGCGCAGCGTTTCGATATCCGTCAGCCCCTGTTGGTCTGTTGCGGCCTGAGCATGGTGCTGTGCCTGAGCATGATCACCTTCAACCCTCAGTTGTTGCCGGAAGTCTGGGCGGTGCTGATGGGGTTCGCCCTCAGTGGTTCCTTTGCCTTGTCGCTGGTATTGCCGCTGTACGAAGTGCATACGCCAATGGCGGTCAGCCGCTGGACGGCAATGATGCTGTGCGCAGGCTATGGCATGGCCTGCCTGGCCCCCGTACTGGTTGGCATGGGCCGCGACCTGTCAGGCAATTACCAGGTGCCGTTCATGGTCATGGTGGGCATGGCGGTGACGATGACGGTGATCGCCTGGTGCCTGCGTGCCCCGGCTGCGGCGCAGCGTGTTTGAGGCCAGTTCACGGACTTGGGTGCAGTTCCTTTGCAGCGGCGAGGCCCTGTGATAGAAGGCAGCCTGCACTTTTCGGAGTACCCGTGTGGAGCCTGAATCCATCGTCTATGGCTGTATCCGTGACTGGCCATCCGGTGACCGCGAGCAACGTCAGCAGCGTCGCGAGAACAACCGGCGCGCGCTCGAACAATTGCCGCAAGGCGATGTCTGGCCGTTTCTCGGCCGCGAGATGTTCTCCTTTTGCGCCAACGAGGATGCAGGCCTGTACCAGACCCAGGTGATCCATTTCGGCGCCAGCTACCGGGCGGTCGAGTACGAGTGGGCACTCTGGGTGCAGGCGTTCGAGTCGTTGCTGAAACGCCTGTACTGGGCCAGTGCGGTGGTGCATCTGGAAACCGAATTGAATGGCCTGCACACCTTTCGCTGGGAGTCGGAAAACGGCTATCACAGCCCTCAGGAGCACGAGCTGCGCATGCGCTGCGTGTGGGAGCGCGAGGGGAGTTTGCGCAGTTGAACGCGCGTATGCCTTATCCGTGACGGCAGCCTTCCTGCAGGGCATCGCGCCCCCACAGATAAAGCTAGCAACTGCCTCGAAGAGGCCCGTTCGAAGGCCTGGACTGGAAGTATTCTTACATCCGACTCAATGAGTTAAATCAAAACGGCACCAGCCCCTAGGCATCTGACGAGACTGACGAATGCTCAACTACCTGTGGTTTTTCCTGGCGGCACTGTTCGAAATTGCTGGCTGCTATGCCTTCTGGATGTGGCTGCGCATGGGCAAGAGTGCCTGGTGGATCGTTCCGGGCTTGCTGGCGCTCACCGCATTCGCCCTGCTGCTGACGCGGGTGGAGGCAGCCTACGCAGGGCGTGCCTACGCCGCCTATGGCGGGCTCTATATTGTCACGTCACTGTTCTGGCTCTGGGTGGTCGAGCGGGGACGTCCGTTGAATACGGACTGGATCGGTGCAGTGCTGTGTGTGGCCGGCGCGACGATCATCCTGCTGGGCCCGCGCCTGGGCTGGCGCTGAGAAGTCTGCTGCGCGTCAGGTCTGCTGCGTTAAAACAGGTTCGGAATGCTCATTTACAGCCAGTAAACTCCGCTTCCTACCTGTTTTTGCCTCACATACATCTAGCTCGCGAGACGTTGAACAGGTTCTGAGTAGTTCTCATGGCTCGCGCAGTTCGCGTGGTACTTCTTCTTTCAGCATCAACTGGCACTGCTCGCTGTCCGGGTCGAACACGATCAGTGCCTGGCCCTTGACCAGGGCGTGACGGGCGCGCTCGACGCGGGTCTGCAGCGGCGTTTCGTCGCCGTTGTCAGTGCCTTCACGGGTGACGAAGTCCTCCAGCAGACGGGTCAGGGTGTCGGCTTCGAGCAGGTGATAGGGAATCAGCATGGTGCGGTTCTCGGCAGTGGGCCGTGATGCTACTGCGGACCCACCGCTTTGTCAGTCAGGTAATGATCGAGCAGGGCATACAGCACCTGGCAATCCAGTGGTTTGCCGAGGAAGCCGTCCATGCCGGCCTGGATGCCGCGCTGGCGATGCTCCTCGAGAATGTGGGCGGTGACGGCGATGATCGGTACAGCCGCAAGGCGTTGGCGGCTTTCCAGTTTGCGGATCTGCCGGGTTGCCTCGAATCCATCCATCTCCGGCATTTCACAATCCATCAACACCAGCTGGATCGCCCCTGGCGCGCGTTGATACTCCGCTACGGCAGCCGTGCCGTTGGCTACCAGGCGGACGTTGTAACCACGTTTTTTCAGGAATGCCTGCACGACCATCTGGTTCACCGCATTGTCTTCGGCCACCAGGATGCAGGGCGATGTGCTGGAACGGCTCACAGGTTCATCCATGGCCGGTCGTGGTTGGCTGCGACGCTCGCTATACAGTTCGACCAAGCCATTGCGCAACGCTGTCACCGCCAACGGTACGGCCAGGTTGAGGGTGCGCAGGCCGCGCATGTCGGAGAGGTTTGGATTCTGCTCCGGCGAGTGCAGGAGCAGTACACGCTGGCCTTTTTCCAGCAAGGGTTCGAGGTTGTCGAGCCAGTGGCCGACGGAGCCTGGCCATGGTGTCATCAATACCAGCAGGGGCGGGGCGTTGAAGTCATCGAGGATTTCGCGCAGGCGTTCCGGGTCCTGGCAGCGTTCGGTGCGCATGCCCCAGCGGGCCAGTAGGTGGCCCAGTGCATCCAGGCCGATTCCATCCAGTGAGCAGAGCAGCGCTACACGGCCTTTGAGCAGCGAGGCCAGGCTGTCCTCTTCGTCTGCGGCGGGGTGCAGCGGCACGTCGAAGGCAAAGCGCGAACCTTGACCGAGCGTGCTTTGCACCTCGATATGGCCGCCCATCATTTCCACCAGTTCCTTGCTGATCGCCAGGCCCAGGCCGCTGCCACCGTAGCGGCGGGTGGTGCTGGAGTCGCCCTGGGAAAACGAGGTGAACAACTGGGTGAGGGTCTCGTTGCGAATGCCGATGCCGCTGTCGCTGACCGCGAAAACCAGGTGTGGGCTGCCCGTGCTGTTGGTACGCCGACAGACGCTCAGGATCACGCGGCCTTCCTGAGTGAACTTCAAGGCGTTGCTCAGCAGGTTCATCAGCACCTGCTTGAGGCGTGTCGGGTCGCCCACGATGCGCCGGGGCACGCCAGCCTCGATACTGACGTACAGGCGCAAGCGTTTCTCCAGCGCCTGGCCGGTGAACAGGCTCTGCGTGTCGGAGATGAGTTGCTCCAGGTCGTACTCGATCTCCTCCAGGGTCAGCTTGCCGGATTCGATGCGGGCGTAGTCGAGGATGTCATTGATCACGGACATGAGCGCGTTGCCGGAGCTGCTGATGGTTTCCACATAAAAGCGCTGGTTGCGGTCCATCGGTGTTTCGCGCAGCAACTGCAACATGCCCAGCACGCCATTGAGAGGCGTGCGAATCTCGTGGCTCATCTTGGCCAGGAAGCGGCTCTTGGCCTGGCTTTCGAAGGCAGCCTGTTCCGCTGCCTGGCGCGAGCGGAAGCCTTCCTCCTTCAGGCGGTTGATGCTGTCGGCAAGGCCGATGGACAGGGTCAGCAGCTCGATGGTGACGCCGATCTTGACCATGGCCGAGCCAAACACGCCGAGCACCTCGACACCCAGCGAGCCACTGGTGGTGAGCATGAACGCCACCAGCAGCACGCTCCAGGCCAGGACGTAGTAAGAGCCGTGACGCACACCCTTGCGCCAGACATAAATGCCCGCACAAAGCAGCAGCAGCGAGACGATCAGCACGGCCAGGCTGGCCAGCACGTTCCAGGCTTCCAGGCCGATCAGCGCGACAGAGATCAGGCAGCCGGCAACGGCCAGCATGAGCAGGCGCATGGCCCGGTCCAGTGACGGGAAGTACTGGTTGATATGCAAGAAGTGACGGCTGAACTGGATGGCGGTGAGGCAGTGGACGAACATCAGGACATAGATGCTCACCGACTGCAGGCCTATATGGTCAGGCAGCAGCTTGAACAGCATGCCGTCGAAGCTGGCGGCGAACAGGCCGATATTGAGGTTGTACACCAGGTACCAGAAGTACGCCGGTTCGCGCAGGGAAATGAACAGGAACAGGTTGTAGATGAACATGGCGAACAGCACGCCATAGAACGCGCCGTTGATGCCCATGAGGTTTTCCTGGGCGGCGGCGCTGGCACCGTAGGTGCTGAAGAAGGCGGGCACGAAGATGGTGCTGGTGGTCTCTATGCGCAGCAGCACGGTGTTGCTGCCGGACGGCAGATCCAACGGGAACCAGAAGTCGCGGACCTGTACCGGGCGCTGGGAAAAGGCGTAACGGTCGCCACTTTCCTGTTTGTGCAGGGTGCCATCGGCATCCTGCAGGTACACGGTGATGTAATCGAGCAGGGCGTAGTTGATTTCCAGATAGCCATGCAGCGGCTGTGGGCGGCTGTTGACCAGGCGCACCTTGAACCACCAGGCGGAGCTGTTCTTGCCGAGGTTGGCATGGTCGCCACGAATGCGCTGGAATTCGCTGTCGGGCAGGTGTTGCACCTGCTCGGCACTGAGCGTGCCGGTACGGTCTTCGTGGTAGCCCATGTAAGGCGCCAGTGACAGCCGCAGTTCGTCACGGTCCAGTGGCGCGGGAGGCATGGCCCACAGGGCGCCGCTGAGCCAGAACATGAGCAACGTCAGGCAGAAACGAGGCATCCGCGAACCTCTTTATTATTTTTGGCGTCCGTAGTTGCACTTTGCCTTCATGCGCGATTCGCCACAAGCTCCCACCATTGAGTTGTAGGTGCCGGATTGGCCGTATGCAAGGATGCGGAGCAGGCCAAAGCCCCCATGCTCATGGGGGCTGCTGAATACGTTACAGCCGGTTTCAATGCGGTGATGCGTCAGCGATCAGTCATTCGGTGTCGAGGGTGCGCTGGCCAAGGATGCTGTCGATGTTGGGCACCTGGGTTTCGCTGGACATCTGCGCGTCGTGTTCGATCTGATGGCTGAAGCGTTCCAGCGAATGGTCGGCCCCTGCATCGCTGGCGAATACCGGCGGGCTCATCATGTAGGCGCCGAGCAGGCGCGTCAGCGCGACCAGGCTGTCGATGTGGGTGCGTTCGTAGCCATGGGTGGCGTCGCAGCCGAAGGCCAGCAGTGCGGCGCGGGTGTCGTGGCCAGCGGTAATCGCCGACTGGGCGTCGCTGTGGTAGTAGCGGAACAGGTCCCGGCGCACTGGCACGTCTTCCTGCTCGGCCAGTTTCAGCAGATGCCGCGAGAGGTGGTAATCATAGGGGCCGCCGGAGTCCTGCAGGGCCACGCTCACGCAGTGTTCGGTGGATTGCTGGCCGGGCGCCACCGGGGCGATGTCGATGCCGACGAATTCGCTGACGTCCCAGGGCAGGGCACCGGCCGAGCCTGAGCCGATTTCCTCGGTGATGGTGAACAGCGGGTGACAGTCGATCGGTGGCACCAGTTTGGCTTCGGTGATGCACTTGAGTGCGGCGAGCAATGCGGCAACCCCGGCCTTGTCATCCAGGTGGCGTGCGCTGATATGGCCGCTCTCGGAAAACTCCGGCAGTGGGTCGAAGGCGACGAAGTCACCGACGCGCACGCCGATGCCTTCGCACTCGGCGCGTGTCGAACTGTAGGCGTCCAGGCGCAGTTCGACGTGATCCCAACTGATCGGCATGCGATCGATTTCAGTATTGAAGGCATGCCCCGAGGCCATCAGGGGCAACACGCTACCGCGTAGCACGCCGTTATCGGTGAACAGGCTGACGCGACTGCCTTCGGCAAAGCGACTGGACCAGCAGCCGACTGCGGCCAGGCCGAGGCGGCCGTTGTCCTTGATCTCGCGGACCATGGCGCCGATGGTGTCCAAGTGCGCGGAAACTGCACGGTCCGGGCTTTTCTGCCGGCCGAGCAGGGTGGCGCGAATAGTGCCGCGACGGGTCAGTTCGAAGGGAATGCCCATTTCTTCCAGGCGTTCGGCGACATAGCGCACGATGGTGTCGGTGAAGCCGGTCGGGCTGGGAATGGCGAGCATTTCCAGCAGCACCTGTTGCAGATAGGGCAGATCGGGGTCGGGCAGGCGTACGGACATGGAACCTCCGTCAGTCGTCATGAATGGTCAGTAGCCCGGCTCAGGCGCTGATCTGGCTGAGCGGGAACAACAGATCGATGAAGCGTTCGGCGGTGGGTTGTGGCTCATGGTTGGCCAGCCCGCACCGCTCGTTGGCTTCGATGAATACATAGTCGGGGGCGTCGGCGGCGGTCACCAGCAGGTCCAGGCCGACGACCGGAATATCCAGGGCGCGCGCGGCGCGAATGGCCGCGTCACGCAGGGTCGGATGGAGGATGGCGGTCACGTCTTCCAGGCTGCCACCGGTGTGCAGGTTGGCGGTCTTGCGCACGGCAAGGCGGGTGCCGGTGGGCAAGACCCGGTCATAGTCGTAGCCGGCATCATGCAGGGTGCGCTGGGTTTCGCTGTCCAGCGGGATGCGGCTTTCGCCACCGGTGGCGGCCTGGCGGCGTCGGCTTTGAGCCTCGATCAGCGCGCCGATACTGTGGCGCCCATCGCCGATCACCTCGGCAGGACGGCGGATGGCAGCTGCCACCACCTCGAAACCGATGACCACGATGCGCAGGTCCAGGCCCTCGTGGTAGCTCTCCAGCAGTACGCGGCTGTCGAACTGGCGAGCGCGGGCGATGGCCTCTTCGACGGCATCCGCTGTGCGCAGGTCGACGGCTACGCCCTGGCCCTGTTCGCCATCCACCGGCTTGACCACGACGCGCGCGTGCTCGCTGAGGAAGGCAGCGTTGTCCTCGGGGCTACCGGCCAGCGCCTGCTGGGGCTGCTGCAATCCGGCGCGTTCAAGGGCGCGGTGGGTGAGGCGCTTGTCCTGGCACAGGGTCATGCTCACCGCGCTGGTCAGGTCCGACAGCGACTCGCGGCAGCGAATGCGTCGCCCTCCATGGTTGAGGGTGAACAGGCCGGCCTCGGCGTCGTCCACGTGTACCTCGATGCCACGGCGCAACGCCTCATCAATGATGATGCGTGCATAGGGGTTCATTTCCGCCTGGGGGCCGGGGCCGAGGAACAGCGGCTCGTTGAAGCCGTTCTTGCGCTTCAGGCTGAAGGTCTGCAAGGCACGGAAGCCCAGTTTTGCGTAGAGCTTGAGGGCCTGCTGGTTGTCATGCAGGACCGACAGGTCGAGGTAGCTCAGGCCACGGCTCATGAAGTGCTCGACCAGATGACGGACCAGCACTTCGCCGACGCCCGGGCGCCGGCACTGCGGGTCGACTGCCAGGCACCACAGGCTGCTGCCATGCTCCGGGTCGTGAAAGGCCTTGGTGTGGTTGATGCCCATCACGCTGCCGATCACCGTGCCGTTGTCCTCATCCTCGGCCAGCCAGTACACCGGACCGCCCTGATGGCGCGGGGTAAGCTTGTCCGGGTCGATGGGCAGCATGCCGCGGGTCTGGTACAGGCGGTTGATTGCCTTCCAGTCTTCGGCGTTATGCACCCGGCGGATGCGGAAACCACGAAAGTTGCGGCGTGCCGGGCGGTAGTCGGTAAACCACAGGCGCAGGGTATCGGAGGGGTCGAGAAACAGCTGTTGCGGCGCCTGTGCCAGCACCTGGTGCGGCGCGGCGATGTAGATGGCGATGTCGCGCTCGCCGGGGGCTTCGTTGAGCAGCTCGCCGGCCAGGCTTTCGTTGTTGGCGAAGGTGTGTCCGATCAACAGGCGGCCCCAGCCGCAATGCAGTGTCCGTGCCTGGCTTGGCTGAGTGCCCTGGCCCTCGGCGAAACGCGCTTGCAGGCGTTCGTAGGAAGGAGCTTGGCCGCGTACGAGACGCTGATTGAGGGCGATGGCGCGCATGATCGGGTGCTTCCTCTGCTGTCTGCTATAGGTGAAGCGCCGCGGTACCTGCGGCGCGGTGAGTCATTACAAACCCTGCTCGCTCAGCCACAGGTTGAGTGCCGCCAGTTGCCACAGCTTGGAACCCCGTAGCGGGGTGAGTTGGCCGTGGGGATCGGTCAGCAGGCGGTCGAGCATGGCGGGGTTGAACAACCCACGGTCCTGGCTGGGGTCGACCAGCAGATCACGTACCCAACCCAGGGTGGCGCCTTCCAGGTGCTTGAGGCCAGGCACCGGGAAGTAACCTTTGGGGCGGTCGATGACCTCGGCGGGAATGACCAGACGGGCGGCTTCCTTGAGCACATGCTTGCCGCCGTCCGGCAGCTTGAAGCGGCCAGGAATGCGTGCCGAGAGCTCGGCCAGGCGGTAGTCGAGGAACGGCGTACGGGCTTCCAGGCCCCAGGCCATGGTCATGTTGTCGACACGTTTGACCGGGTCGTCGACCAGCATCACCGTGCTGTCCAGGCGCAGTGCCTTGTCCACCGCCGCCTCGGCGCCGGGTTGGGCGAAGTGCTGGCGGACGAACTCGCCGGCGTGGTCAGCGCCCAGCCAGGCGGGCATCACGCAGGCGGCGTATTCATCGTGCTCGCGGTCGAAAAAGGCCTGTCGATAGGCGGAATAAGCATCCTCTGCACCGTCTACCAGCGGGTACCAGTGGTAACCGGCGAACAGCTCGTCGGCACCCTGGCCGCTCTGCACCACCTTGCAGTGCTTGGCCACTTCGCGCGACAGCAGATAAAAAGCGATGCAGTCGTGGCTGACCATCGGCTCGCTCATGGCGCGGAAGGCTGCTGGCAACTGCTCGATGATCTCGTGCTCGTCGATTCGCAACTGGTGGTGGCGGGTAGCGAAGCGTTTGGCGATCAGGTCCGAATAGTGGAACTCGTCACCGCGCTCTCCGCCGGCATCCTGGAAGCCGATGGAGAAGGTCAGCAGGTTGTCCACGCCAGCTTCGCGCAGCAGTGCCACCAGCATGCTCGAGTCGACCCCGCCGGAGAGCAGCACGCCGACATCCACGGCCGCCCGCTGGCGAATCGAGACGGCTTCACGCAGGCCGTTGAGCACCTGGTCGCGCCAGTCTTCGAGGGTGAAGGCCTGCTCGTCGGCGCGCGGGCCGTAGTCGAGCTGCCACCAGCTTTGCTGCTCGCTCTTGCCGCTGGCGTCGATACGCATCCAGCTGGCCGGTGGCAGTTTCTTCACCCCAGCCAGAAGGGTGCGCGGGGCCGGCACCACGGCATGGAAGTTGAGGTATTGATTGAGGGCGACCGGGTCCAGTGTCGCGTCGATATCGCCACCCTGCAGCAGTGCCGGCAGGGTTGAGGCAAAGCGCAGGCGTTGCCCGGTTTGCGACAGGTAGAGCGGCTTGACCCCGAGGCGGTCGCGGGCGAGAAACAGCGTCTGGCTGTCGCGCTCCCACACGGCGAAGGCGAACATGCCATTGAGTTTCGGCAGCAGTTGTTCACCCCAGGCGTGGTAGCCCTTGAGCAGAACCTCGGTGTCGCCATCGGAGAAAAAACGATAGCCGAGCCGGGTCAGCTCTTCGCGCAGTTCGGGGTAGTTGTAGATGGCGCCGTTGAACACCATCGACAGGCCGAGATCGCTGTCGATCATCGGTTGCCCGGAGGCCTCGGCAAGATCCATGATCTTCAGCCGGCGATGGCCCAGGGCTATGGGACCTTGGGCGTGGAAGCCATGCGCGTCAGGACCGCGCTGGCGCAAATGATGGGTGATGCGTTCGACGGCGGCCAGATCGGCCGGGCGTTGATCAAAACGTAGTTCTCCAGCTATTCCGCACATAATTCCTTACCGGTTTTGCCGTTGGGGAGTGGCCTGGATGGCTCCAGACCTTTTAAACCAAAACAAAATAATGCTTTCATGTCAAAGCATTACCTTGAATGAATATGAGTAGATGTCTGAAAAATTAGTTCCTGTTGAAATTGATAGCCCGGCTGCGGCCGCCTTTGAATTGAATGTGTTCAAGGCCTTGCGGCGCCTGCAGCAGGCCGGTGAGGTGCACGCCAAGCGACTGGCCCGTTTCGGTGGTCTGACCCCCATGCAGTTGATGATCCTGCAGGTCTTGGCGGGGGAGGCGCGGCTGACTGCCAGCGCGCTCAGCGGCCGGGTCAGCCTGAGTGCTGCCACGTTGTCCGGCATGCTCGATCGTCTGGAGGAGAAGGGTTTGCTGCAGCGCCAGCGCGACGATCAGGACCGGCGTCGCCAGTGGCTGTTGATCAGTCCGCAAGGGCGAGCGCTGGTCGAGCAGGCGCCTTCACTGTTGCCACCGGAGTTCAGCCAGCGCTTCTCGGCCTTGCCCGAGTGGGAGCGCCATGGGCTGACCGCAGCGCTGCTGCGGGCGGCAGAGCTGTGCGGCGATGTGGAACCTTGAGCCTGCGGTCGCCGCGGCTGGCTGCCTCAGCGTGCAACAGCCACTGATTCAGTCCTGGCCGCAGGCCCTGTTGGCCGGCACGGCGATATCCATCATCGCCGGGTTGGGCAGGTTCAGGCTGGCCATCAGGGCGGCATAGGCGTCCGCTCCAGCGACTTGCAGGCGCGGGTTGTGTGCGGCCTCTTCGGCAATGCTCGAACAGGTCCAGCCTTTGTAGTCATGGGCCGGCCAGACGTCGGTGTCGCCAGGCAGGCTCAGTAACCGCTGCAGGCTGGCCCATTGCTGGCGTGCATCGCCGTTCTGGAAGTCGGTGCGGCCACTGCCTCGGATCAGCATGGTATCACCGCTGAACAGACGGGCCGGTTGCGTGTCATGGGCGGGCAGCAGAAAGCAGTAGGAGTCGTCGGTATGCCCAGGGGTGTGCCAGGCGACCAGGGCCTTGTTACCGAATGGCAGGCGCTCGCCCTCGGTAAAGGTAAAGCTGGCGCAGGAGCTGGCACTCTGCTCACCAAAACCGCTGCGGCAGCCGGTGGCATCGCGCAGGTCGCCGAGGGCGGTGATGTGGTCGGCATGGGTGTGGGTGTCGAGGGCCAGCACCAGACGCAGCTGCAAGTCGCCGAGCAGTTGCAGGTAATCATCCAGCTTGTCCTTGACCGGGTCGATCAGCACAGCTTCGCCGCTGTCTGCCAGCAGGTAGGTGTAGGTCGAGCTGGTGCTGTCGAACAGTTGGCGAAAGAGCATCTCAGGCACCTCCCAGAAGCTTCTGTGCGGCCAGCGACAGGCTGACCAGAACGAGCATCACGGCAAACAGCCGTTGCAACAGTTTGCCACCCAGACGCATGGCCAGGCGATTACCGGTGAGCACTCCCAGTGCGCCACCGGCTGCCAGGCCGGCGAGCAGTAGCGGGGAAGGCTGGGCGTGGCTGAGGTAGATAATGAAGCCGCCTCCAGAAACCAGGGCGATCACGGCCATCGAGGTGGCGGTGGCGGCGAGAATCGACAGCGGAGTGAAGGCCAGCAAGGCAGGTACCAGCAGAAAACCGCCGCCTACGCCCATCAAACCGGAGAGCACGCCCACGCCAACACCGATCAGTGCCAGGGGCAACAGGCGCAGCGGGCTCTGGCCACTACGCGGCAAGCTCGCATTGCGCCACATGCGCCAGGCCGACCACAGCACCAGCAGACAGAAGGCGACCACCAGCACACGCTCATCGACGAAGCGTCCCAGCCATTGGCCGAGAGCATTGCCGGGCAGGCCGCTCAGGCTGAGCAGCAGTGCCGGTTGCCAGGCCACCAACCCCTGGCGGGCACGCACGATGGCGCCAATCAACGCGGTGAGCCCCACGGCGCCCAGGCTCACGCCAATGGCGTCGCGCAGTGGCAGGTGCAGGCTGAGCAGCAGGGGCAGCGCCACCAATGAGCCGCCGGCGCCGGTCAGTCCTAGAAGCAGGCCAAGTACGGTGCCGATACTCAGGGCTTGCAGCAACAGACCTTCGATCATCCGCGGATCAACCGACGCAGGGCGAAGCGGTTGGGGTGGCAGGCTTCGGCCACGCTGCGCGGCACGGGCAGGGCTTCATCATCCAGCCAGGCGGCGAGCAGTTCGCCGCACAGGGGCGCGGTAATCAGCCCGCGAGAACCATGGCCGGTATTGATGTAGAGGCCATCGAGCCACGGGCAGGGGATGTCCGGCACCTGGCGGGCATCCTTGGCCAGCGCGGCGTAGGCCGTGGCAAAGGCGCTGTGGTCGGCCAGCGGCCCGACGATGGGCAGGTAGTCCGGGCTGGTGCAGCGAAAGGCGGCGCGGCCTTGCAGGGTGTTCGGGTCGAGAGCGTCGACGTGCAGGCGCTCGGCCAGGTCGCTGGAAATCTCGCGCAGCAGGCCCAGGTTGCTCTGGTGTTCGGCAGTTGTCGGCGTGGTGTCATCGCTGTGGAAGTCGAAGCTCGCGCCCAGGGTGTGCTCGCCATTACGCACTGGCGCGACATAGCCCTCGGCGCATACCACGCACGCCAGCTCGGCACTGGTCGGACTTTGCGGCAGGCGGCTGATCTGGCCACGAATGCGCTTGAGTGGCAGATCGGCGGCAGGGGCGAAACGTCGAACATCTGCCGCGCCCGCCAGCACGGCAACCGGCGCGCAGGCCAGCACCTGGCCGTCGGCGCTGGCCTGCCAACGCTCTTCGACGCGCTGCAGATCGAGTGCTTCGTGGTGCGTCAGCAGGCGGATGTGTGGATGAGTGGCGAGCAACTGGCACAGGGCGGGGGGATGTACCCAGCCGCCTTCCGGATAGAACAGGCCGCCGCTGGGCAGGCCGATACCAGCACGCGCCTGGGCTGCATCGTGGTCCAGGCGCTGCAGCAGATCGGCGGGGAAGGCGGCGGCCAATTTGGCCTGGCGCTGTTCTTCCTGTTCATCGAAGGCCAGTTGCAACACGCCGCAGGCTGCCCAGTCCTGACCTTGCTGCAGGCGTTGCAGCAGACGTCGCGTATGGCCGAATCCACAGAGAATCAATTGCGATAGGGCCGTACCATGGGCGGACAGCTTGAGATACAGCACGCCCTGAGGATTGCCGGAGGCCTCCATGGCGATTTCGCCATGGCGCTCGATCAAGGTCACCTGCCAGCCACGGGAGGCCAGGCTGGCGGCTGTCGCGCAACCTGCCAGACCGGCGCCGATCACCAAGGCTTCCCGCTGCGTGGGGACGAACGCGGGACGTGAAAACCAGGGCTTGATCGGTGCTGCCGTGTGCTCGGGCGCGGAGGCTGTGGCGGGGAAGTCACCCCGCAGGTTTTCCCATTTCTTGCCGTAGCCCAGTACCTTGCGTATGGCAAAGCCGGCTTCGATCAGGCCACGGCGAACCACGCCGGCACTGCTGAATGTCCCAAGCACGGCACCTGGTGCTGCAAGCCGCGCCAGTTGGCGGTAGAGATCGGCATTCCACATCTGCGGGTTCTTGGCGGGCGAGAAACCATCGAGAAACCAGGTGTCGATGCGGGCATCGAGCTGGCTGAGCATCTCGATGGCATCACCGATCAGCAGGGTCAGCACGACCCGGCCACCGTCGAACAGCAGGCGCTGGAACCCCGGGTGTACCGCGACGTACTGCTCGATGAGCGGTGTGCTCCAAGGGGCCAGTTCAGGCCATAGCGCCAGGGCGCGCTGCAGGTCCTTTTGGCTCAGCGGGTGTTTTTCCACGCTGATGAAATGCAGGCGGCTATCGGAGGGTGCGTGTTGCTCGAACAGCTGCCAGGCACAGAGGAAGTTGGTGCCGGTGCCGAAGCCGGTTTCGCCGATGGTCATGCGCCCATGGGCGGGCAGGGCGGCGAAGCGTGTAGCCAGGTCGGTGTTGGCCAGGAAAACGTGGCGGGTTTCACCCAGGCCGTCATCGCGTGAGAAGTACACATCGTCGAACTGCCGCGAACGCGGCTGGCCATGTTCATCCCAATCGAGCTGGGCGTAAGGAAGGTCGGACATGCAGGCACCTGTACAGAGGCGCGCATTGTAGCCGCAGGCTCACTTAAGTGGCGGCTGATGTTTCATTGCGCCGTGATATCGCTCGAGAAGACCCTAGGCTACGACCATTTCTATCCGCTAGGCTGGAGGCATCTGATCAAGGAGTTGTTCATGTTCGAGTCCGCCGAGTTGGGCCATGCCATCGACAAGCAAACCTATGACGCCGAAGTGCCTGCACTGCGTGAAGCGTTGCTCGAGGCACAGTTCGAGCTGGCCCAGCAGAGTCGCTTCCCGGTCATCGTGCTGATCAACGGCATCGAAGGTGCGGGCAAGGGTGAGACGGTCAAGTTGCTCAACGAGTGGATGGACCCTCGCCTGATCCAAGTCTGTACCTTTGACCGCCAGACCGACGAAGAGCTGGCCCGCCCGCCGGCTTGGCGTTACTGGCGGCAGTTGCCGGCCAAGGGGCGTATCGGCATTTTCTTCGGCAACTGGTACAGCCAGATGCTGCAGGGGCGTGTGCATGGCGAGTTCAAGGATGCGGTGCTGGATCAGGCCATCGATGGTGCCTTGAGCCTGGAACAGATGCTCTGTGACGAAGGCGCACTGATCTTCAAGTTCTGGTTTCACCTGTCCAAGGCGCACATGAAAGCGCGCCTCAAGACCCTCAAGGATGACCCCCAGCACAGCTGGCGTATCAGCCCATTGGACTGGCAGCAGTCGAAGACCTACGACAAGTTCGTGCGTTATGGCGAGCATGTGTTGCGGCGTACCAGTCGCGACTTCGCGCCCTGGTATGTGGTCGAAGGGGTCGACGAGTATTACCGCAGCCTGACCGTGGGGCGCATCCTCCTCGAGGGGCTGCAGGCGGCGCTCAAGGCGAAGAAGCGGCGTAATACCCAGGCCCATGTGGCGCCTGTGAGCGCCAGCCTGGATGATCGCGGCCTGCTCGACAGCCTGGATATGAACCTCGCCCTGAGCAAGGAGGATTATCAGGAGCAGTTGGCCACCGAGCAGGCGCGCCTGGCCGGGCTGATGCGCGACAAACGCATGCGCCGGCATTCCCTGGTCGCGGTGTTCGAAGGCAATGATGCGGCAGGCAAGGGCGGCGCCATTCGCCGGGTCGCGGGAGCGCTGGACCCGCGCCAGTACCGCATCGTACCGATTGCCGCACCCACCGAAGATGAACGTGCACAACCTTATCTCTGGCGCTTCTGGCGGCACATCCCGGCACGCGGCATGTTCACCGTGTTCGACCGCTCCTGGTACGGCCGTGTCCTGGTCGAGCGGGTCGAGAAGTTCTGCGAGCCTGCTGATTGGCTACGTGCCTACAGCGAGATCAATGATTTCGAGGCGCAGCTCAGTAACGCGGGCGTGGTCCTGGTGAAGTTCTGGTTGGCCATCGACCGGGATACCCAGTACCGGCGCTTCAAGGAGCGCGAGGCTACGCCGTTCAAGCGCTTCAAGATCACCGAAGAGGATTGGCGTAATCGCGAGAAGTGGCAGGAGTACCGCGAGGCGGTGGGCGATATGGTCGACCGCACCAGCAGTACGCTGGCGCCCTGGACGCTGGTCGAGGCCAACGACAAGCGCTATGCCCGGGTCAAGGTGCTGCGCACCATCAATGATGCCCTGGAGCGTGCCTTCGAACGGGACTGAACGACGGCAGTCAGTAGACCCGGCTCTCGGTGATCTTTTGCGATTGCTGCATGCGCTGGATGTAGAAGCCGATTTCGCGTTCGGCATCCACGCGGGTGAAGAAGGGGCCTTCCAGCGTGCCTTCGCGGGTGGAGAAGAAATACTGCCCGTTGACGGCGCTGATGCGTTCACTGCGGTAGTGGGTGCCCGGTGCGGGGTCGATGGCGCGTTGAGCATGCATGGCAGTATCTCCTGAGACAGGATGCTGAGTTTCAGTCTAATCCGTCGCCAGGGCATAGAGGGACTGTCGGACAAATGGTTGATTTGCCGACTGTCTCTCATCTTGATGGGCGAAGATGGCGTTTTTTGGCGCCGTTTTGGCGACGCCGGGAGGGCTGTTGGCGTTAAGCGCGACCGCCGAGCAATTCGGCCTTGCGCAGCCAATTCTGGCGCTGGGCTTCGGTCGAGGGGCGCACGGGTGCGAACTGAGCGATGCGACGGGTCTTGATGCCGCTGAAGCCGAGAATGGTACGGGTCATCTGCCGGTGTGCGGGAGCGCCGTAGATCCAGCGGAAATACCAGGGCGGCGTATCCATCGTAACGAGTAGATCGGCAGTGCGGCCAGTGAGCAACTTGTCCCACAGCTGCGAGCGGTTGCGGTACTTGAAGGCGAAGCCGGGCAGGAACACCCGGTCGAAGAAGCCCTTGAGCAACGCGGGCAGGCCACCCCACCAGACGGGGTAGACGAACACCAGATGCTCGGCCCAGTGAATCTGCCGTTGGGCTTCGAGCAGGTCCGGTTCCAGGTTCTGGCTCTGCGCGTAGCCATCGTGCAGTACCGGATCGAACTGCATATCCCCCAGTTTCAACTGACGCACCACATGGCCTTCACGGCGGGCGCCTACGGCATAGGCTTCACCCAATGCGTGGCACAGGCTGTCTGCCTTGGGCGTACCGACAATCATCAGGATACGTTTGCCGTCGCCCTCCAGCGGGGTGGCACCACTCTTCACGTCATCAACCATGTTGACCCGACTCCAGCATGTTTTCCGGACGCACCCAGGCGTCGAATTCGTCATTGCTCAAGTAGCCGAGCTGCAAGGCGGCTTCACGCAGGCTGAGGCCTTCGGCATAGGCTTTCTTGGCGATTTCCGCTGCCTTGTCGTAACCGATATGTGGATTCAGTGCGGTGACCAGCATCAGGCCACGTTCCAGGTGATCTGCCATCTGTTTCGCATCCGGCTCCAGGCCCGCGACACAGTGCTGGTTGAAGTTGCGGCAACCATCGGCGAGCAAGCGTATCGATTGCAGCAGGTTGTGGATGATCACCGGCTTGAACACGTTGAGTTGCAGGTGTCCCTGGCTGGCGGCGAAGGCGATGGTACTGTCGTTGCCGAGCACCTGGCAGGCCAGCATCGATAGCGCTTCGCACTGCGTCGGGTTGACCTTGCCCGGCATGATCGAGCTGCCGGGTTCGTTGGCCGGCAGGCGTACTTCGGCAAAACCGGCACGTGGTCCGGAGCCGAGCAGGCGCAGGTCGTTGGCGATCTTCATCAGCGCCACGGCAAGGGTCTTCAGCGCGCCGGACAGGCTGGTCAACGGTTCATGGCCGGCCAGCGCAGCGAACTTGTTGGGCGCGGTGATGAAGGGCAGGCCGCTGAGCGCGGCCAGTTCGGCGGCGATGGCTTCGGCGAAACCATGGGGTGCATTCAGGCCGGTGCCGACTGCCGTACCGCCCTGGGCCAGTTCGCACACGGCGGGCAGGGTGGCGCGAATGGCCTTGTCGGCATATTCGAGTTGGGCGACGAAGGCGGACAGCTCCTGGCCGAAGGTGATCGGCGTGGCATCCATCAGGTGGGTCCGGCCGGTCTTCACCAGGTGCATGTGGCGGGCAGACTGATCGGCCAGGCCGGCACTCAGTTCAGCGAGCGCTGGCAGCAGATCGTGCTGCACGGCCTGGATCGCTGCGATGTGCATGGCTGTGGGGAAGCTGTCGTTGGAGCTTTGTGCACGGTTGACATGGTCGTTGGGATGCACTGGGCTCTTGCCGCCGCGCCCCTTGCCGGCCAGCTCGTTGGCGCGGCCGGCGATGACTTCGTTGACATTCATGTTGCTCTGCGTGCCGCTGCCGGTCTGCCAGACCACCAGCGGGAACTGCTCATCATGCTCGCCGGCGAGGACTTCATCGGCAGCCTGCTCGATCAGGCGGGCAATATCCGGTGGTAGCTCACCGATGCGGCTGTTGACCCGTGCGGCGGCCTTCTTGATCAACGCCAGGGCATGCAGGACGGCCAATGGCATGCGTTGCTCGCCGATGGCGAAGTTGATCAGGGAGCGCTGGGTCTGCGCGCCCCAGTAAGCCTCGGTAGGAACATCAATAGCGCCGAGGCTGTCGGTTTCGATACGGCTCATGAGCGATCTCCAGACGGTGGGGCGGTATCCACAGCATGCGCATGGCAGACGGCGGCGGCATGACTGGCCGCCGAAATGCAGGCGCCAGGGTCTTAGGCCTGAGGCAGCGCTCCGGGTTCCCTGAGCGTGGCAATTACCAGCATGCGCGTGTTTCGCCGAGCCAGCCATAGGCGCGGGCCACGGGTACCTTTTCGCCACGGGGGCCACGCAGGATACCGTCGAAATAACCAAACCATTGGCGGGTATCGGCGAAAAACGGACCGACCTGTGGTCGGGCGTGATGGTGTTGAAGAGGGGTAAAGGTCAGGTCGACGTGCTCGCTGGCACAGCTCAGGTGCCAGGGTGCCAAGGCGCCGCTGGGGTGCTGTTCGATGGTTACCGGTTCATTCAGATGGAGCAATTCACCACCGAACCACAAGGCATTTTCTGACAGGCCGCTGGCATCGCACCATCCTGAGCCGAAATTACCGGCAATACCGCCCGGCGCGGAAAAGACCACTCGCTTCCAGTGTGTGCGCAACGGCCATACGCCACGGCCAAAATCCAGCGAGGCGAAGCTCTGTCCGGGTGGGCAGCTATAGGTCTGGCCACCCAGTTGCAGGTTGCCGCTCACGGGTAGGCCAAGCTGCCGACTGGTGGCATGAAAGGTCTTCTCGCCCATGGCACAGACCAGATTCACCGAATCGAGATGGGCTGGGCGCTGAATGTCGAGGGCCAGTTGCAGTGGCTGCCCGCCGATTCTCGGGGCTGTGGCGGTCAGACGAATGTTGCTGCCGCGATCATCGGCACGCAGTTGCAGGCGGTGATGGTTGAACGCATGGCTCTGCATGGCGTTGTCTGGCAGATGACAGCCCATGCCGAATGGGCGGCGCTGGGTGTGCGAGACCAGCTTGCCACTGTCCAGGTCGAGAAAGTGGGCGCCGCCGTAACTGACGTAGTCGAGATCGGCGAGGGTCAGGGTCAGCATCCAGTGCGGGGTGGTGATGCACCAGTGATTCCAGCGCTTGCGCCGGCCCCAGTTACCGGGCAGGGCGCACTCCACAAGGGGGCGCGGGGACCAGCCCACGGCGCGGGGATCAAGTCGACCGCTAGCGTCGCAGAGGTTCTGCGCGGCCACAGTGCTATCAGGGAGGATCAAGCTACTCATTCAGACACGTCCATGTGTGAAGCATCCACCTCGGGAGGTGGACGAGAATAGGCGCCATTTGCTTGGCGCGCAGCATGACAAGGGTGGGGAAGAATGTACAAGTGCTGGCATTTTGACAAGGGCTTGTCGGGGGCTGTGATTGTGGTCGGCTTGAGCATGAGCCCAGTGCGGCGCAGAATGGCCGGCCTCGCGGCCCGAATCATGGGGCCCGTCACCTGCCACAGGATTTGCTCATGCGTCTGCGCCTTCTCTGTTCTGCTCTGCTACTGGCTGGCAGTAGCTCCGTGTTCGCCGATGCGGCCAGCCATGCCGCTGAGGCCGAGCGTTTTCTCACGCTGACCCATGCCGACAAACTGAGCGTGCCGGTTTATACCCAGGTGCAGCAGATGTTTGCCGAGCGCTTTGCCCAGGCGCAGGCCCCGCAGAACAAACGTGTGCTGCTGGAGCGCTATCAGGCCAAGGCCGATGAAGCGCTGAACCGCGCTATTGGTTGGGACAAGCTCAAACCGGACATGGTCAAGCTGTACACGACCACCTTCACCGAGGCGGAGTTGAAGGAACTGATGGCTTTCTACCAGAGCCCGGTCGGGCGCAAGGTGCTGGAAAAGATGCCGGCGCTCGCCTCGCAGTCGATCCAGATTTCTCAGCAGCGCCTGCAGGCGGCTGTGCCGGAAGTGAACAAGCTGCTCGCCGAAATGACGGCCGAGCTCGAAGCCAAGCAGCCATGAGGAACCGGGCATGAGCATGCGCGAGAAGATCCAGCAGGCGCTCACGGTCTTGCAGCCAGAGCATATCGAGGTAGTGGACGAGAGCCATATGCACAGCCGCGGTCAGGAGACCCACTACAAGGCGGTGCTGGTCAGCGAGGCGTTCTCCGGACTCAACGCGGTCAAGCGCCATCAGAAGGTGTACGCCAGCCTGGGCGATCTGATGGGCCAGTTCCACGCCCTGGCGCTGCATACCTATACGCCGCAGGAGTGGCGTGAACAGGGCGCTGCGCCGGATTCACCGACCTGTCGGGGCGGCAGCAAGCACGATCATTGAATCACCGCGCGGCTGCTGCGCAACGGGCCATTGCGCAGCAGCCCGCGTTCACTGACGGGCATCTGGCTCGCTGGGTGCTGGTTCGGGATTGAGGCTGTTGCGTTGGTGAATGAACGTGGTCAGCTCGGCTATCGGCATCGGTTTACCGAACACCCATCCTTGAGCGAATTGCACGCCGGCATTGCGCAGGATGTCGCGCTGCTCTTCGGTTTCGACCCCCTCGGCAATCATCTGCAGATTCAGGGTCCTGGCCATTTCCATGATGTGGAAGGCCACTCGGCTGCTGGCGGTATCGGTGCCCAGGGCGTCGACGAACATCTTGTCGATTTTCAGGAAGTCCAGGTCGTAGGTAGCCAGGTAGGAGAGGCTCGAGTTGCCGGTGCCAAAGTCGTCGATGGCCACCTTGAAGCCCTGCGAACGTACCGAGAACAGCACGCCCTTGGCCTTGTCCGGGCTCATGAAGCCACGCTCGGTGGCTTCGATGAGGATATTGCGCGATGTCCCGCCGGTGCTTTTGATCAGGGTTTGCAGGCGCTCGGCGATTTCCACCGAATGCAGGTCTTCGGCGGAGAAGTTGATGGCGATATGTGTTTCCGGATTGTTGGTGATCAGTTCCGTCGTGTCGTGCGCGACCATCTCCATGACCTGGGCGGTGACCTGCTGGATGAGCCCGTGCCGCTCTGCCGCGGGGATGAAGATGACCGGGCTGACCAGCTCGCCATTGGGCTGCCGCCAGCGGATCAGCGCTTCGGCGCCGACACAACGGTTGCTGCGCAGGTCGATCACCGGCTGATACAGCAGAAAGAATTCGCGCTTCTTGAGGGCAGACTGCAGTTGCGCCTTGAGTGACAACCGATAGCGGGCGATGAAGTACGTCAGCGCGGCGAGCAGCACACTGATGATCAGACCATAAGGCACCACATGAACGGCGGCATCCTTGATGTCATCGATCAACTGCGAGTGGGGCATCGCCGCGATGGCCGTAGTCTCCTGATTACTGGCTGGCAGGATGACGACGAAGTGATTGTCATCGGAGTAGATCTGTTTCTGCCCGTGGTAGGCCGCCAGCCACTCTTTCCTGAACTCGCCACGGGAGCGCAGGATGCTCCCGGATTCCGTGTTGACCTGGACAATCGAAATGGGCGATTGCTCGGGCAGGATATCGACCACCAGGTCCGGGTCGAGGATGGTCGCGTAGCCATCGCGGGCATTGATGTTGAACGGGCCGCCCGAAACCCCGGGCAGGTTGACCAGGCCCCAGTAGGTGAAGCCGGTGGAGGTGAGGCGTTGCGGTTTGCCGAGGGCAATCGGTTCATCGAGCTGGGTCAGGGACGAGCACAGCAAGTGGTCCTCCTTGATATAGCCCATGCCTTGCAGGTACTTGGCGCCACCTGCAATGGCCCGCATGCGGCGTAGCTGATCTGCCGAGCAGGGATCGGCATCAGGCGTCTTGCTCAATGTATCCAAGGCCGTATCGATCTGCGCACGGGTCGCTGTGGAGCGTCGCAACACATCACTGGCGAGCTGTTCGAGATAGCGGGTGGCTTCTGTTCGGCCGTCATCCCAGGCGATGTAAAGCGACAGGCCGAGGGGGGTGATGAATGCTGCAATCCCTAATGCTATGAACAACAAAACCTGGGGTTTTTTGCGCATGAACGCACTCTCATTTGTCCTTGTGAAAATGAGTGTACGCCGGAGATTGTGCGGCCTGCATCACATTTCATTGATGAGATCGCGCCTGCTTTCTGGAGCCATTTTTTCGACGCGCAGGGTCGCCATCGGTCGGCAGGCTAATGATGTTTTTGGAGTGCCCGGGATCGTTTACGGGCAATAGAAAACACTCAGCGGACACCCTGCACATGCACAATGGCCCCGACACAGGGTGCGGGGCCATGACTGAGCAGAGCGGCGATTATCGGCCGTCGACCTGTGCCTACAGGCGGTAGTTCAACACCACTCCGAGTGTCCGCGGTGCGCCGACATCGATGATGTCGTCATCCCGGTTGTTGGTGACGTATTGCTTGTCGAACAGGTTCTTCACGTAACCCGACACGACCAGGCCATCCAGCAGTTCGTATTCGGCGTTGAAGTTGACCAGCACATAGCTGTCGCTCTTGCGCATGTGGCTCTTGCCGTTGGCGTCGAACTGGTACTGCGAGGGTGTGCCTTCCTGATAGACCACGTCACTGCCGAGGCGCAGCCCGTTGTCGAAGCGGTACAGCGCGCCGACCGAGGCCTTGTAGCGGGGGGCATAGAGGAACGGTTCATTCTTCAGGGTGTTGTTGCCCTGTTCGAACTTCTTGTAGCGACCATCGGTGTAGGCCAGGCCTGCTGTCAGTTCCAGGTGGCTGTTGATGTCCCGCTCGAGGAACAGCTCCAGACCTTTGATCTGGCTGCTGGCGGCGTTATAGACCTGAATGAAGTTGGTGTTGCGGTCTCGCACGCTGACCTGCTGGTCTTTCCAGTCGGTGTAGAACAGGTTGGCGCGTGCACGCAGGCTGTCGTCCAGCCAGGCACCGCGGTACGACAGCTCGTAGTTGGTGGTGTATTCCGGGTCATAGGCGGCGTGGCTGCTACCTGCACGCACATTGACACCACCACCCCGGTAGCCTT
Organism: Pseudomonas sp. Marseille-Q8238; assembly: GCF_965111915.1. Taxonomy (NCBI): domain Bacteria; kingdom Pseudomonadati; phylum Pseudomonadota; class Gammaproteobacteria; order Pseudomonadales; family Pseudomonadaceae; genus Pseudomonas; species Pseudomonas sp. Marseille-Q8238. The sequence goes on from NZ_CBCOPI010000001.1 coordinate 1,614,948, forward strand.
TCTGCACCATGAAGCCCAGGAACTGATTGCTGGCCAGTTCGTAGTTCAGGCCCAGTTTGGGCAGCACGGCATGGAAGGTCTTGGAGGTTTGCGCCGGGCCGGAGAAATCATCCTCGGTAATGTCCGTCTCGTTGCGCTCGCGGTCGTAGCGCAGCCCCGTGACCAGCGTCCATTGCGGAACGAAGGTCCAGTTCAGCTCGCCGAACAGAGCCTGGTTGGTGAGCCGGGTATCGCCTTTGACCGTGCCGAAAAGCACATCATCGAAGTTGAGGCGGTCATGCAGGTTGTTGCGTGTGCGCCCGTAATAGGCACCTGCGAAGCCACGCACCGTATCTCCCTGGTAAGCCAGGCGCAGTTCCTGGCTGAACATGCGGGTGTCCTGGGTGCGCAGGATCTCTTCGTTGTCATCGGCCGTCTGGTCGAAATCCAGGCGTGCGTCGTAGTCGGAACGGGTGTAAGTCGTGAGGTTGGTCAGGCTCCAGCTGTCATCGAGGCGATAGTCGAGCTTGGCGCTGAGGGTGTCCTGCTGCAGTTTGTCGAATGCTGCGGTGTCCGAAGAAATCTTGTAGTACCGCACGCGGCCGCTGTCGCGCAGGATCGAGTTGTCACCCTGGCGGGTATCGCTGTGGGCATAGGTCAACAGGACATCGAGATCATCGTTGGGCAGTACCAGCAGCTTGCCGCGCACATTGCTGGCATGGCGCGGGTTGGCGTCCTGGTCGCGGGCGATGTTGTCGATGTAGCCATCACCTTCCTGGTAGTCGACGGCGATCCGCCCGGCGATCACGTTGTCGACCAGCCCACCACCGGCGGCGACAGCGGCGCCGCGCTCACCGTAGTTGCCGACGTTGCTCTGCAGGGCCAGTGAAGGCTCGAAGCTGGGTGCACGCGTCTGAACCACCACGGCACCGGCCAGCGAGTTGCGGCCCTGAGTGGTCGACTGCGGACCGAGGAAGACTTCCACCTGTTCCACATCCCACATGGGCAGGGGGCTCAGGGTCAGGGCGCGGTTCGGCTGCTGGGCGCCATCGACATAGACCGACACCGCGCCATTGAGCGTGGCCGGGCCCTGGTCATCGAAGCCGGAAACCGGTACGCCACGGATGCCCCAGGTTTCGTTGCCGGCTTGGGTATAGACCCCTGGCGTGCGGGCGAATACGTCACCCAGGTCACGGTCGCTATGGGCGCGCAAGGTCTCGGCGGTGTTGACCACCACGCTGGACTGGGTCTGCTCCAGGGTGCGGTTGATCTTTTCCCCGGTGACCATGATGGGCGCGAATTCCATGGCCTGGGTCTTGCGCGCGGCAGGGGCCTGCAGCGTGACGCTGCGTTCTCCGGTGAACTGGTAGCTCAGGCCGGTGCCGCCGAGCAGGCGTGACAGGGCCTGTTCGCGAGTGAGCAGGGCATTGACCGCACTGGATTGCAGACCGGTGGTCAGCGATGCGCCGTACAACACCTGCACGCCACTAGCGATGCCGTAGGCGGCCAACGCGTCATCCAGCGACTGGGCGGGGATGTCGAAGTGCAGGGCCTGGGCGTTGGTCTGGCTCGTGGCTTCGGCAGCGACGGCCGACGCTGTGGCGAGAAATGCAGTCGAGCAACCGAGCAGCAGGGCGCCGACCAGGGCGTGGCGTGAGAAAGGCGGTGTGCTGGTAGGCGTGGCCTGTGCGAAGCGTGTGCGTCTGTTGCCCATGATTCCCCCAATAGCAGTATTTGATAAGCGCGTTTGAAACGCGTTCTTATCTGAATGACGCTACCCGCAGGGGGGACCCGCAAGATTTTCCTGAAAATAATTCAGCGCAGCAGAATCAGGCCGGCTGGCAGGCGGGTCGCGCTCAGTTGCAGGCTGCTTTCGATGTGCTTCAGCGCTTCGTCAGGCCGTTGCAGGTGGAACACGCCGCTGACCGGCATGCGTGCGATCCGTTCGTTGGCGAGCAGGATGCGGCCGCTGTGGTAGCGATTGACCTCATCCACCAGTTCCTGCAGGGGACGGTTCTTGAACACCAGCAGGCCCTGGCGCCAGGCCAGTGCCTGGTCGGTGTCGACACGGGCTGTGGCACTCGGCCCTTGGCGCGCGTCGTAGGTGAGCTGCTCTCCGGCGTGCAACAGAGCCTGCTCGAAGCCGGCCTGGCGTACCGCAACCACGCCTTCGCTGCAGGTCACGCGGATGCCGTCATGCTGATGGCGTACCTCGAAGACGGTGCCCAGGGCGGTGACGCTGCCATCGTCGGCGCTGACCACGAAGGGTCGCTGTGCATCGTGGGTCACGTGGAAGATGGCTGCCCCGCTGCCGAGACGGATGCGCCGCTCGCTACCGCTGAAGTCGACATCCAGGCGGGTGCGTGCGTCGAGTTCGGCCACGCTGCCATCCGGCAGTTCGACGCGCCGCCGTTCGCCTTGCGTGGTGGCGTGGTCCGCCAACAGCGCCTGGGCGTCAGGCAGATGGCCCAGTTGCAGGGGGGCGAACACTGCCAGTAGCACACCGGCTGCCACGGCTCCCATGAGCATCCGCCGCAGGCGACGGGGTTTGCGTGGCACCTGCGGCGCGGCGCGACCGGTCTGTTTCCACAGCTGTGCCGCTGCCCGATAGGCCTGCGCATGCGCCGGGCTCAATGCACACCAGTCTTTCAAGGCGCGCGCATCTTCGACCGTGGCCTGGCCCGAGGTGATACGCACCACCCAGGCATTGGCCTGGCTGTCGAGGTCCGGCAGCGGGGAGGCGGTTGGCTGGTTCATCGGGCGCATGTGGGCTGGCAAGGGGTGTGACTGTACATGGCAGGTTCAGAATTCCGTTTCGCCGGCCAACTGGCGCAGACGCTGGGCACAGTAATCCAGGGCGCGATGCACTTCCAGTTCGATGGTGCGCACACTGACGCCGAAGCGCTCGGCCAAGGCCTTGTGCGGCAGCCCCTCGACGCGGGCGGCGAGGAACAGCTCACGCCGTCGGGCCGGCAGTTCATCGATGATCTCGGCAAGCTTCTCCAGTTGCTGGCTGTCCGAGGCTTCCTGCTCGGCGTTCGGGGCTTCGTCGGCAATATCCAGCAGCGTGTCGATTTCCATCGGATCGAGCAGGCGGCGTGCGTTGGCGCGGGCGTCGTCGATCGCCAGGTTGGTGGCCATGCGTCGCAGGTAAGCCAACGGATTGCTGATGGTTTCGCTGGTGTGGGTGCGGTTGAGCTTGAGCCAGGCTTCCTGCAGCAGATCCTCAGCCGTGGCGGCACAGCCGGTACGTCCGGCCAGGTACGTGGCCAGGCGCTGACGTTCGGCGATGAAGCAGGCCAGGAGCGAGGAATATTGCTGCGACATGGATGGGACAGGCCTGAAGCCGGGCGCGATGAGCGAAGCGCGCTAGCTTATGCGTATCCGCAGTTTGTCTCAATTGTTAATGATTCTCGAAAGAGACCTGGCAACTACAACACATAGAGCAGGATCGCCACGAAGTGCAGCACGCTGCCGGCAATCACGAACAGATGCCAGATGCCATGCCAGTGACGGAAGCGGCTGTCATAGGCGAAGAAGATGATGCCCACGGTGTAGAACACGCCACCGGCCGCCAGCCAGGTGAAGCCGGTGCTGCCGAGTGCGGCGATCAGGGGTTTGACCGCGATCAGCACGATCCAGCCCATCACCGCATAGATGATGATGGACAGCACGCGGGCTTCGCTGCGTGGCTTGATCTCCTGCAGCATGCCGATCGCGGCCAGGCCCCAGACGATACCGAACAGCGTCCAGCCCCATGCGCCTTGCAGCGTGACCAGGCAGAAGGGCGTGTAGCTGCCGGCGATCAACAGGTAGATCGACAGGTGGTCGAGCTTGCGCATGACCAACTTCTTCGGGCCGCGCACGCTGTGGTACAGGGTGGAAATGCTGTAGAGCACCACCAGGGCGAAGCCGTAGATGGAGACGCTGACGATCTTGTGCGGGTCGCCGGTAAGGCTGGCCAGTACGATTAGCCAGATGGCGCCGATGCAGGCCAGCACGGCGCCGACCAGGTGTGTCCAGGCGTTGAGTCGTTCCCCGTGATACATCCGCTAGCAACCTCACAACGTCAAAAAAACTGGAGTCTGTTGATGTTTCGCTTCAACTCAGTGAGTCGGATAGAAATGTCTTTTCAATCCAGCCCTCGAACGGGCTGCTTTGAGGCAATTTCGGGCATTAGAGTTGGTGGGCTAAAGCCCACCCTACAAAAGCCGGCCCCTGCGTAGGGTGGGCTTCAGCCCACCAATAGGCGCGTCATGAAACACAAACGGTCGAACGTCCGCTTGTGCCTTGATCCAGCCACTCATGTCGAAGCGTCAATAGACCCTAGGCTTATCGCCGAAAGCACGAGCCGCTGCAATCGACTTCGCCGGTGGCGGTGATTTTCAAGATCAGGCTGTTATCGAGTCGACAGGTTCCCCTGGCTCCGCTTTACTTGCCCCGTTGATCGTCGCGGATGCGGCAATTGACCGCGTAGCCCTGGTTCTACCTGCCAGCAGCCGAGTGTTAGAGTCGCCGCCATGAATCTTGCCCGCCAACGCCGTTCGCTGACTGTCTGGACGCTGTACGCCAGCGTACTGTTCAGTCTGTTCGTCTGTGGCATTCATCACGGGCAGATGAGCGGCCTCAGCCTGAGTGGCCTGGGTGGCGGATTCTGTTCGATCGGCTCCGACAGCGGTGCCGGCATCGACCTGTCCGGCTCCCAAGGGGACCAGGCGCAACTTTCGATGTTGTCCTGCCCGCTGTGTTCTTCCTTCGGCCAGGCGGTGGCGCTGAATTCCTCGGCCTGGGTCCTGAAGTTCCTGCCGGGTAGTGCGGTGGCTCCGGCCATCCTGCTCAGCCGCGCCCAACCGCCTCCCCGCGACAGTTGGCCGTCGATCAATCCCCGCGCTTCCCCTACGCCTTCCGCCTGATGATTTACGCACGCTGACCGCCTGCCCGTGCCTGTGCATGTTCGGTGGCGCTCAGACGTGATCCATCGTTTTGCCTGGAAGGCGTTACAGCATGTCTATAAGAACTACCTGCCTGGTGCTGCTGGTCAGCACCGGGAATGTGGCGTGGGCCCAGCATGCCCCGCTCGATCTGCCCAGCAGCACCATCACCGCGGATGAAGAACCAGCTACTGGCCTGTCGCTCGAGCGCACGGTCGATTCGGGGTCCCGCTTGGGCCTCACGGTGCGGGAAAACCCGGCCTCGGTCAGCGTCGCCGAGCGTAGCCGGATCGAACAGGCGGGCGCGCGCAATACCCTGGATATTGCCAATACCCTGCCCGGAGTGAACGCCTCGGCGCCACCGGGGTGGGGCGGTTATGTGGCCTATCGCGGCTTCAATGGTGCGCAGGTCAACCAGTTGTTCAATGGCATCAGCCTGCAATCGGGGAGTGCCAACCGGCCGGTCGATTCCTGGATCTACGACCGCGTCGAACTGGTGGGTGGCCCGTCGTCCTTCCTGCATGGCAGTGGCTCGGTGGGCGGTTCGCTCAACTACATCACGCGCCTGGCCAGCCGCGATGAGCAGGCCGGTGAGGCGCGCATCAGTTACGCGAGTTTCGATACCTGGCAGACCGCCATTGGCGTCAACCAGGCCCTCAACGACGGCGACGGTCCGCGTCACTATGCCCGCCTGGATTTCAGCCGGGACAGCAGCAACGGCTACATCGACCGCCAGGAGCGCGGGGCAACCAGCCTGGCGTTTTCGCTGCTCAGCGATTTCACCCCCGAGCTTTCCCACACCCTGGCCATCGAATACCTGGAGGAAAAGGAAGACAGCCCGTACTGGGGCGCGCCGACCCTGAACCCGCAGCAGGGCACGTTGAAGATCGATACCCATCACCGTTTCAACAACTACAACGTCGAGGATGGTCGCTACGAACAGCGCACGCGTTGGGTGCGCTCGATCACCGACTATCACCTCGACGAAGCGACCTCGCTGCGCAATACCTTCTATCACTACCAGGGCCAGCGCGATTACCGGAACCTGGAGGTGTACCGCTACACGCCAGGCAATACGCAGGTGCTGCGTTCCGGTGCCTACCTGCAACGGCATGACCAGGAGCTGAACGGCAACCGCCTGGAGCTGCTGCGCCAGGGGGAACTGTTCGGCCTGCGCAGTGATTGGGCCTTCGGTGCCGATTACAGCGTCAACCAGCAGACAGTGTTCCCGCGCTCGGGCGGTGCCTATGACAGCGTTGACCCGGGTGCCTTCGACCCAGGGCACTTCGACGCTATTCCCGGTATGGCGGGCGCGCGGCAGAAAGGGCGCAGTACCCAGGTCAAGACGCTGGCCGCCTTTGCCGAGAACCTGCAGCACCTGAGCGAGCGCCTGAGCCTGGTCACCGCGTTGCGTGTCGACCATATCGACTTTCATCTGGACAACCCGCCGGGTACGACACCCACCTCGGTGGAGCGTCGCTGGGATGCGCTGACCGGGCGGGCCGGCCTGGTTTATCAACTGACACCCGATGCCAACCTGTATGCCCAGTACAGCACCTCGGCCGAGCCGCCCGGTGGCTCGTTGACGGGCGCCAGTGCCGGGCAGGTGGGGGACTTCGACCTCAGCACCGGACGCCAGGTGGAGATCGGCAGCAAGGCGGATTTCTTCGACGGGCGCCTGACCACCACGGCGGCGGTTTACCAGATCGTGCGCAAGGACTTCCCGGTTACCGACCCGAACAATGCCAACGCCACCATCCAGGCCGGGCAGCAGACGTCGCGCGGGCTTGAACTGGCGGCCTCGTTGCGCATTACCCCGGCGCTGTTGGCCGAGGGCAATTTCGCCTGGGTGGATGCCGAGTACGATGACTTCAACGAGAAGGTCGGCGCTGTGGTCGTGTCGCGCAAGGGCAAGACCCCGGTGAACATTCCCGACCGCGTGGCCAACCTCTGGTTGACCTACGACTTTTCTTCCCAGTGGCAGGGCGGGGTGGATGCCCGTTACGTTTCATCGGTGTACGCGAACAACGCCAATACCCTGTGGGTGCCGTCCTACACCCTGTTCGGTGCCTTCGTGAAGCTGCGCCTGGACGAGCGGACCAGCGTTACGGCGCGCGTGCGCAACCTGACCGATGAGGTCTACGCGCGCTTCATCCACCAGAGCAATACCCAGTACTACCTGGGCGAGCCGCGCAGCGTCGAACTGGCGCTGGATACGCGGTTCTGAGGGGGCACCGATGAAACGCTACCTGTATCTCTGGCATCGCTGGCTGGGTATCGCGTTGTGCCTGTTCATGGCCCTGTGGTTCGTCTCGGGCGTGGTCATGTTGTATGTCGGCTACCCCAAGCTGACACCACGCGAACACCTGGCGCCGCTACCCGAGCTGACGGCGGCGGGGTGCTGCATCGACCCAGCCCAGGCACTGGCAGCCAGCGGCATGAGCGAGGCGCCGACGAGCCTGCGCCTGACCTCGGTGGCGGGGGAGCCGCGTTACCTGCTGGCCTATCCGGGGCAACCGGAGGTGGCGGTGAATGCGCTGAGTGGAGCACGGATCAGCGCCGTTGATCGCGAAGCAGCACTGGCCAGTGCGCAGGCATTCGCCGGTGGCGTGGCGGCCCGTTATCGCGGGCTGGTCGACGAGGACATGTGGAGTCACTCGCGGGCGCTCAGCGCGGAGCGGCCCTTCCATGTGGTCGATGTCGACGACGCCCAGCAGCGCCGCCTGTACATATCCAGCCACACCGGGCGCGTCTGGCTGGATGCCACGGCGCGCGAGCGGGCCTGGAACTGGCTGGGCGCCTGGCTGCACTGGCTGTATCCGTTGCGCGGCGGGCTGTTCGACGGCTGGGCGGCGGATATCGTCATCTATCTGTCGCTGGCGGCTACCGCCATGGCATTGCTCGGGCAGGTCGTCGGCATCCTGCGCTGGCGCTTTTCGCGGCCCTATCGCAGTGGCTCGCGCTCGCCCTATGCCGGCGGCTTCGCCCGTTGGCACCATATCGCCGGATTGCTGTTCGGCACGTTGTTGATCGCCTGGATCTTCAGCGGGCTGATGTCCATGCGCCCGTGGCACCTGCTCGATAGCCGCTCGACATTGTCCGCAGCAGATTTGCGCGGTGCCGAGCTGCGTGCGGAAAACCTGCCGTATTCCGTGCAGGACAGCCTGGTGCGCCTGCGACAAAGTGGCCTGCGGGTCAGCGAGCTGGAGTGGCGCATGCTCGGCGGGCAAGCCTATGTCGTCGGCCTGGCGCGCACGGGAGACAGCCGTATCCTGCCTCTGGATGTGCCCGGCTCGCCGGCCTTGCCGCTGTTGCCGGCAGACACGCTGCTGCGGGCTGCGCATGCCATGCAGCCCGCAGGTCACCTGCAGACTCACTGGCTGGAGCACTATGACGACTACCATTACGCCCGCGCCGAACAGAGCATGAATGGCAGCCTGAGCAAACGCTTGCCGGTATTGCAGGTACGCTTCGATGACGAGGCCGCCACCTGGATCTACCTTGACCCGTACAGCGGCGCGCTGGTCGATCAGCTCGATCAGCGCCGTCGTGCTGCCCGTTGGTTGTTCAACCTGCTACACAGTTGGGATTGGCTGCCGTTGCTGGAGCGTCCCCTGTTGCGTGAAACCCTGATCATCGCCGCCAGCCTTGGTGGCCTGGTCATCAGTCTCAGCGGCGCCGTGCTTGGCTGGCGTCGCTTGCGGCGTCCCCGGATCCGTACCGAGCGCCGTTCCTCACCTGCTTGTTCACCCCTGCAAGGAGAAAACCCATGACCCTGAAATCCACCCTGCTGCTCGCGGCTTTGCTGATTACCGCACCCCTGGCCAGTGCCCACGAATACGAAGCAGGCGACCTGCACATCGACCATCCCTGGTCGCGGGAAATGCCGCCCAGCGCACCGACGGCAGCGGCCTATTTCGTGGTGCACAACAAGGGTGACAGCGCAGACCGTCTGCTCAGCGTCGACACGCCGGTGGCGAGCAAGGCTGAGTTGCATGAGCACGTGCACCAGGGCGGGCTGATGAAAATGCAGCAGGTGCAGACCGTGGAGGTGCCGGCCAATGGTGAAGTGAGCTTCGCGCCCATGGCCTACCACGTGATGCTATTCGGCTTGAAACAGCAGTTGCGTGATGGCGAACGGTTTCCGCTGACCCTGCACTTCGAGAAAGCCGGTGCTGTGCAGGTAGACGTCGCCGTGCAAAAGGACGAGCCCACCGAGCACAAGCACTGAGTGACGACGCGCGAGCGCTGGATCGGCAGAGGCCGTTTCGGCGCTCGGGCCATACCTGCATATTGCATGGGCTCAGCGATGGTTTCGTGCAAATTGCATGGTTTATGAAGTCTTGCTTTGTTTTTAAGCTATTGATATTCAAGTAGAAAATATTTTATCGCGGCCTGGCATGCTTACTGCTCCCTGTGTTTTAGGTAAACAGTGGAGTGCACGACCGTGGAATTTGTACTGGATGGTTTTTTGAAGGCTTTCGATGGGCATGACGTTTCGTTCAGGCCTCGCGCCGACGGGTCCATGCTGATCACGCTGGAGCGCGGCAAGGACAAGCCGTTGCGCCGAGTGATCGACTCGCAAGTCCTGCTCAACGCCGAGCTGATGGACAAGGAGATTCGTCACCTGCAACGTGATCTGGCTCTGGAAGGTGGCACTGTTACGTGTCGCGGCCAGGGCAGCCAGTGGGTGCACAGCGAGCTGCCCACCTATACGGGGGAAGCGATTTCCCTGCGTGCGATCCAGACTCTGGTAGAGCGCCGCAAGATCGATCCGCAGGTCTCGCACGCCGCAGGGTGATCTGACCCTGCCACGCTCTCCGTGATTTCAGCGCCAGTACGACCATAGGGTGTGCGTTGTCCCCGGCCGCGCACCCCAGGTATCTGGAGTGTTTTCCCTCCCTTTAGACAGGCTCGACGCCTTGCCCGGCTCTGGCCTCCAACGCCGGACCGGCGAGCGCATGGCCGCTGCCCGCTGGTATGCTGCGCACCATCCGTTCCAGGCGAGTTTGTTCCATGAAAAAGATCCTCATCATCGGCATCGGCGCCGGTAACCCCGACTACATCACCATGCAGGCGGTCAACGCGCTGAATGAAGTCGACGTGTTCTTCGTCATGGACAAGGGGCCGGCCAAAGACAAGCTGGTCGCCCTGCGCAAGGAAATCTGCCAGCGCTACATCCGCCACGACCGTTATCGCATCGTCGAGGCGACCAGCCCTGAGCGCGTGCGTGACCGAGCCGACTACCACGCCAGTATCGAAGACCTGAACCGTGACAAGCAGCAGGTGTTCGAGCGGCTGATCGGCGAGGAACTGGCCGACGGCCAATGCGGAGCGTTCCTGGTCTGGGGCGATCCAGGCCTGTACGACAGCACCATCCGCATCGTCGAAGCCATTGTGGCGACGGGCGTGCATTCGTTCGATTACGAGGTCATTCCCGGCATCAGCAGCATCCAGGCCCTGGCTGCCAAGCACCGCGTGCCGCTGAATCGGATCGGCAAGTCCATCGAAGTCACCACCGGGCGCAAGGTGGCGGCTGCCTATCCGGATGCCGACAGCGTGGTGGTGATGCTGGATGCCGAAGACAGCTTCCGCCATTACGTCGATCAGGATATCGACATCTACTGGGGCGCCTATGTCGGCACGCCCGATGAGATCCTCGTGGCCGGCAAGCTGCGTGATGTGGCGGATGAGATCCGTCGCGTGCGGGCTGCCGCACGCGAAGCCAATGGCTGGATCATGGACAGCTACATCATGCGGCGCAGCGACGACAAGGCCTGACCTGCCCTCGGCGTTCCCTGCGCCGTGCAGCCGGAGCGCGCCAGCGGCGTGTCAGTTGGTTACCTTGGCCACCGCATCGGCGATAACCGGGTCGACCTGATCGATCACCACGGTAGCCTTGCCGTTCTTGCCCTTGCTGCCGCGCGCGTTGTTTTTCTCGACGTCATTGGCAAGCTGGGACAGCGCGTTGGAGGCGCGGCGCAACTCGGCACTGAGAAAGCGGATTTCTTCGGCCGGGTCCTGGGTAAAGCCCTTGACGCTGCAATGCCCGCGCAAGCCGCGCAGTACCAGCAATCCGCCGAGCCCGGCCCGATAGATACCGCCGATGCCGCCACGGCGCAGGCCGCGTGTGGTCATCACCAGGCCGGCGCCAATCGACAGGGCACGTTCCCAGCCGTTCAGGTTGTGGCTTGGCGCGATCACGCTCAGTGTTTTCGAGTCGTAGGTGGTCATGGCAAATCTCCCTGTGGGTGTCAGTACAGGACTGCGTCAGATGGCGTCATGTTCAGCCTGATGGATGAATGGTTAGCTGTTCAGTGCCCAGACATGCCCATCGGCGACCCCGTAAATCTGCCGGTCGCTCTCTGCGGCCACGAGCATGCCGCCGGTGAACTCGCCGAAGGCAGGCAATAGCAGGAGCCCTGGCTGCAGGCAGAAGCACGGCATGCGCAACCGTTGTCGTCCACGACCGCGCAGGGCGAATACCGGATGCACATGCCCGGCGATCACCCAGTGAGTGGGGTGGGCGGTGGGTTCGTGCTGCAAGGCCCAGGGGCCGAGCAGAAAAGGCTCGTCAACCACCTGCATGTTCAGGCTGGCCGGTGGGTCGCCGGCATGGCGATCGTGATTGCCGCGAATCAGGATGATTTCAAGCTCGGCATGCTGCTCGCGCCACTGGTGCAGGGCCGCCAGGGTCAATGGCGCATGGGCGGCGCGGGCATGCAGGAAGTCGCCGAGGAATATCAGGCGCTGGCAGGCATGCCGGCCCAGCAACGCATCCAGGCGTGCCAGGTTTTGCCGGGTGGTGCCATGGGGCACCGGTTGGCCTTGGGCGCGATAAGCCGCGGCCTTGCCGATATGGATATCGGCGACCAGCAGGGTTTTTTGCTTGGGCCAGTACAGGGCCTTGTCGGCCAGCAGGCAGAGCGTTTCACCGGCGACGCTGACGTCAAGTTGAGCGCTATCGATGGGCGTGTTCCTGGTCATGAGGTGATCGCTATCGTTGGGTTCGTGCACGGCCGTCTTTTCTTAGGCGCGCGCGTTTGCTGGCGGCAGGCTCGCGCTCGATAAGGGGACGGCTGTGTGGCTCTACCGGATAAGCGCCGGGGCCGGCGGCCTTCTCCAGATCAGCCAGCAAGCGGGCGATGCGGTCGGCGAGCTTTTCCGAGCTGAGGCTCTCGCGAAAGCGCTCGACCAGTAGAGGAAAGGCCAGCGGTGGAGGACGCTTCACCTCACGCAGGTCGAGGCGCAACTGACGCAGGCGCTGCAGGGTGAGTTGCAGGTGCTGCACGTCCAGCTCCTGGCGCAGCACTTCCTCCTGGGCCTGGCCGAGCAACAGGTTGTCGGGGTCGTATTGCTGGAACACGTCGAAGAACAACCCGCTGGACGCCTGCAACTGGCGGGCGCTTTTCGCCGCGCCGGGGTAGCCGCCGAACACCAGCCCGGCGATACGGGCGATCTCGCGGAAGCGCCGCCGCGCCAGCTCGCCGGCATTCAGGCTGGCGAGCACGTCGTGCAGCAGGTCGTCACTGCGCAGCAGATCGGTGTTCAGCCAGCGTGGCCAATCCACCGGGCTGGTGCAGAGCAGTTCCAGGCCGTAGTCGTTGACGGCGATGGAGAAGGTCGCCGGCTGCAACTGGCCGAGGCGCCAGGCCAGCAGGCTGGCCAGGCCCAGGTGCACGCTGCGCCCGGCGAAGGGGTAGAGGAACAGGTGCCAGCCTTCGCGCGAATGCAGGGTTTCCGCCAGCAGCGAGTCGGCGGTGGGCAGCGCCGACCAGGCCTGCTGCACGTCCAGCAGCGGCCGCAGCAGCTGCATTTCCGGGCCGCGAAAGCGGCCCTGCGCCGCCTCGCCGAAACGTGCCACCACGGCGTCGGCCAGCTCGCTGGACAGTGGCATGCGCCCGCCATTCCAGCGTGGTACCGCCGCCTTGCGCGCCTTGGCGCGGTTGACGTAGGCGGTCATGTTCTCCACCCGTACCAGCTCCAGCAGGCGCCCGGCGAAGAGGAAGCAGTCGCCGGGGCGCAGGCGGGCGATGAAGCCTTCCTCGACGCTGCCCAGCGAACCGCCGCTGCCGCCCTTGGCCCAGAATTTCACGGTGATGCTGGCATCGCTGACGATGGTGCCGACGCTCATCCGGTGGCGCCGTGCGAGGGCCGCGTTGGGCACGCGCCAGACGCCGTGTTCGTCCGGCTCGACGCGCTGGTAGTCAGGGTAGGCGGTGAGCGAGTTGCCGCCATGGCGGACGAAAGCCAGGGCCCACTGCCATTCGTCATCGCTGAGGCTGCGATAGGCCCAGGCGCTGCGCACTTCATCGCGCAGCTCAGCGGGGTGGAAGCCGCCGCCGAGGGCCATGCTGACCAGGTGCTGGACCAGTACGTCGAGCGGCTTCTGCGGCGACTGGCGGGCCTCGATGCGTCCGGCGGCGACCGCGTCCTGCACGGCGACGGCTTCGATCAGCTCCAGGGCGTGGGTCGGCACCAGGCTGATCCGCGAGGCGCGCCCCGGTGCATGGCCGGAGCGCCCGGCGCGTTGCAGCAGGCGCGCCACGCCCTTGGCCGAGCCGATCTGCAGCACCCGTTCAACGGGTAGGAAGTCCACGCCCAGGTCGAGGCTGGAGGTGCACACCACGGCTTTCAGCCGGCCTTCCTTGAGGCCCAGCTCGACCCAGTCGCGCACCTCGCGCGACAGCGAGCCGTGGTGCAGGGCGATCAGCCCGGCCCAGTCCGGGCGGGCGTCGAGCAGCGCCTGGTACCAGATCTCCGCCTGCGAGCGGGTGTTGGTGAACAGCAGGCTGGTGCCGCTGCTTTCGACCTCGTCGACCACCTGCGGCAGCATGCGCAGGCCCAGGTGCCCGGCCCAGGGAAAGCGCTCGATGCCGGGCGGCAGCAGGGTGTCGATGCGCAGGCTCTTGTCCTGTTTACCCTGTACCAGGCGCCCCGGTGTGTTGCCGAGCAGCACCTGCAGCGCGTGCGCCTGGTTGCCCAGGGTTGCCGACAGGCCCCAGACGATCAGCCCAGGGTTCCAGCGCCGCAGCCGTGCCAGGGCCAGTTGCAGCTGCACACCGCGCTTGTTGCCGAGCAGCTCGTGCCATTCGTCCACCACCAGCATGCGCAGGCCGGCGAACTGCGCCTCGGCATCGCTGCGGGTGAGCAGCAGGGTCAGGCTTTCCGGGGTGGTGATCAGCGCGCTGGGCAGCTTGCGACCCTGGCGCGCGCGTTCGCTGCTGCCCGTGTCGCCGGTGCGCAGGCCGACGCTCCAGGCGATGTTCAGCTCGTCCAGCGGCGCTTGCAGGGCGCGCTGAGTGTCGGCGGCCAAGGCGCGCATCGGCGTGATCCACAACACGCTGAGCGGCGCGGCGGCAGGTTGGCGCTTGCGTGGCTGACCTGTGGCGGTGGTCGCCGGCGTGGCCTTGGCGAACCGGTTGAGCGCGGCCAGCCACACCGCGTAGGTCTTGCCGGAGCCGGTGGTGGCATGCAGCACGCCGGATTCGCCCTTGGCCACGGCCTGCCAGACCTGCTTCTGGAACGGGAAGGCTTTCCACCCGCGCTGGGCGAACCAGGCGCTGGCCAGGCTCATTGCAGCAGGTCCTGGAGGATGGCCAGGGTGTCGGCATCCTCCACGGCCTTGTCCTGGCGCCAGCGCAGCATGCGTGGGAAGCGCACGGCGATGCCGCTCCTGTGCCGCTTGGACAGGGCGATACCCTCGAAACCCAGCTCGAAGACCAGGGTGGGGGTGACGCTGCGCACCGGGCCGAATTTTTCCACGGTGGTCTTGCGCACGATGGCGTCGACCTTGCGCATTTCCTCGTCGGTCAGCCCGGAATAGGCCTTGGCGAACGGCACCAGGCTGCGCGCGCTGGCGTCCGGCGGGCCGTCCCACACGGCGAAGGTGTAGTCGCTGTAGAGGCTGGCGCGGCGGCCGTGGCCGCGCTGGGCGTAGATCAGCACGGCGTCGACGCTGAATGGGTCGACCTTCCACTTCCACCACACGCCCATGTCCTTGGTCCGGCCCACGCCGTACAGCGAATCGCGTGCCTTGAGCATCATCCCTTCGACGCCGAGGCGACGTGAGGCTTCGCGCTGCTCGGCGAGCGCCTGCCAGCTGTCGCCGTGCAGCAGCGGCGAGGGCATCAGCCGGGGGCTGGCGCAGGCGGCGATCACCTGCTCCAGCTGAGTGCGCCGCTCATGTTGCGGGCGGCTGCGCCAGTCGTGGCCCTGCCATTCCAGCAGGTCGTAGCCGAGCACGGCCACCGGCACCTCTTCGAGCAGCTTCTTGCCCAGGGTCTTGCGGCCGATGCGTTGCTGCAGCAGGGCGAATGGCTGGATGCCGTAGCGCTCGACTTCGTCCTCCACCTTGGCTTCAAGCGCCGCGCCGTCGAGCAGGTGGGCCTGCTCGGCCGCGATGGTCGGCGGGTGGCGCCAGACCACCAGTTCACCGTCGATCACCGTGCCGTCGGGCAGGCGCGCGGTGAGCTCGTCCAGCTCGGGGAAGCGCTCGCTGATCAGTTCCTCGCCGCGCGACCACAACCACAGGCGGCCGTCACGCTTGACCAGTTGTGCGCGGATGCCATCCCACTTCCATTCCACCTGCCAGGCCTCGACCGGACCGAGGTTTTCCTCGAACTGTTCCACCGGCAATTGCAGGGCGTGGGCGAGAAAGAACGGGTAGGGCTGGCCGCCGCGCTGGGCGTGTTCGTCGTCCGATTCGGCGGCGATCAGGCGTCGATAACGCTCGGCACTGGGCCGGTGCGACAGGTCGGTGTAGCCGACCAGGCGCTGCGCCACGCGCTTGGCATCGATGTCGGCGAGGCTGGCCAGGGCGCGGGTCACCAGCAGCTTGGACACGCCGACGCGGAACGCACCGGTGATCAGCTTGATGCACACCATCAGCGCCTGGCGGTCGAGCTGCGCCCAGAACGCCGGCAGCCGTGCGGCCAGTTCCTCTGGCGGCAGGCCGCGCAGGGGCAGGAGTTTCTCCTCGACCCACACGGCCAGGCCGTCGGTGGATTCATGACTGGATTCGGGCAGCAGCAGGGCGATGGTTTCGGCGAGGTCGCCCACGGCGGAGTAGCTTTCCTCGAACAGCCATTCCGGCAGGTCGGCCGCCTGCATCGCCAGTTCGCGCAGCTGTCGCGACGGCACCAGTTGCCGCGGACGGCCGCCGGCGAGGAAGTACACCGCCCAGGCGGCATCCTCGGCGCTGGCGGTACGGAAATAATCCTCCAGCGCAGCGAGTTTGGCATTGCTCGAGGTGGTGGCGTCGAGGCGGCCGTAGAGGTCGGCGAAGGCCCTCATACGCTCGGCTCCGCTTCTGCACCGGGCGCGGTTTCATCCTCGTCGCCGTACTCGGTGTCGAAGCCCTGTGCGTCCAGGCCCTGCTCGCGCAGGTAGCGCACCAGCACGCTGACCGAGCCATGGGTGACGAACACCCGCTCGGCGCCGGTCTGTTCGATGGCCCACAGCAGGCCTGGCCAGTCGGCATGGTCGGAAAGCACGAAGCCGCGGTCGACGCCGCGCCGCCGACGCGTGCCGCGCAGCATCATCCAGCCGCTGGCGAAGGCGTCGCTGTACTCGCCGAAGCGGCGCATCCAGGGGCTGCCGCCTGCCGAGGGCGGTGCGAGAATCAGCGCCTGGCGCAGCAGCGGGTCGCTCTTCTTGAAGTCGCCGGCGTAGAGGGTGGGCGGCAGGTGCACGCCAGCATCGCGGTAGACCTGGTTGAGCGGTTCCATCGAGCCATGGCCGAGGATCGGCCCGATGCGCGGGTCGATGCCGTGGAGGATGCGCTGCGCCTTGCCGAAGGCGTAGCAGAACAGCACGCTGGCGCGCCCGGCGGCCTGGTTCTGCCGCCACCAGTCGTCGATGCCGGCGAAGATCTGTGCCTGCGGCTGCCAGCGGTAGATCGGCAGGCCGAAGGTCGATTCGGTGATGAAGGTGTGGCAGCGCACCGGCTCGAACGGCGTGCAGGTGCCATCCGGTTCGACCTTGTAGTCGCCGGACGCCACCCACACCTCGCCACGGTATTCCAGGCGCACCTGCGCCGAGCCGAGCACATGCCCGGCAGGGTGCAGGCTGAGGGTCACGCCGTGGTGATCGAGGCGCTCGCCGTAGTCCAGGGTCTGCAGGTTGATGTCGGCACCCAGGCGGGTGCGCAGGATACCGGCACCGGCCGCCGCGGCCAGGTAGTGACGGCTGCCGCCGCGCGCATGGTCGCCATGACCGTGGGTGATCACGGCGCGTTCGACCGGGCGCCAGGGATCGATGTAGAAGTCGCCGGGTGGGCAGTAGAGTCCCTCGGGACGGGCGATGACCAACTCCATGCTGCACCTGCGCGGCTAGCTGTTAGGGCTTGGAGCCACGGGCAGGTGCAGATGTTCCAGTTGTCGGTGGGACTCAACCCACGCGGGCGAGGTACTCGTCGGTGGAGAGGACTTCGGCATAGCCAAAGGCCAGGGCCGCCATGAAGGCGGCGTGCACCTGGGCGGCCGGTACGGTGATGCCGTTGAAGGTCTGGTCGAGGGTGGCGCAGGCGTCATGCAGCACGATGGTCGCATAGCCTAGGTCGACGGCGGCACGTACGATGCCATCCACACACATGTGGCTCATGCTGCCGACCACCACCAGGCGCTCGATGGCGTGTTCCTGCAGGATGGTCTGCAGGGCGGTGTCGCGGAAGGCGTTGATCTGCTGCTTGACCACCACCGGCTCGCCGGCCTGCTCGGTGACCTTGGGATGGACGTGCGCGCCCGTCGAACCCGGGGCGAAGAAGGGCGCGTCGGCCGTGGCGAACTCATGCCGTACGTGCACCACCAGGTCGCCTGCGGCGCGTGCGGCAGCCAGTGCGCGGGCAGCATTGTCGGCGGCTGCTTCGGCACCGTTCAGGGTCCATTTGCCGCCGGGGAAGTAGTCGTTCTGGATGTCGACGATGATCAGCGCCTGTTTGCTCATGGAGCTATTCCTTGTTGAGGGATGGATGCGCTGGATTGTGCTGGCTGGCGGGGCCGCTTGTGGATTGGCTGGATCGACAATATCGCGGGAGAAACTGACAGATGCCTCTGTGTGCGGATACGGATGTGCGGGGAATTGACCTGCTGGTCTACCCTGGCGCGCAGCAGGCGGCAGTGCATGGCCTGACCGACCTGTTCGGCGTGGCCAACGGTATTGCGGCCGAGCATGCGACGGCGGGCCTGCCGAGGTTGCGGGTGCGGCACTGGCAGGTCGATGCCTCTGATGCGGGGCTGAGCTGTTGCTTCGATAGCCATCCGGGCGAGGTGGGGCAGGCGACGGTGATCGTACTGCCGCCCTGCCTGGTGGACTTGCCGAGTGACGCCATCATCGCTTCGCTGGCGGACTGGCTGCGCGAGCAGCATGGGCGTGGCGTGACCCTCGGTTCGGTGTGCGCGGGGGCCTTTCTATTGGCCCACAGTGGCCTGCTCGACGGACGCATCGCGACCACCCACTGGCACTTGGCGCGTGAGCTGGCGGAGCAGTTTCCGGCGATTCAGGTCGATGCCGACCGGCTGATCATCGACGACGGCGACATCATCACTGCCGGGGGCCTGATGGCCTGGACCGACCTCGGCCTGGCGCTGGTCAATCGCCTGCTCGGGCCCAGCGTGGCGGCACAGACCGCGCGCTTCCTGGTGGTCGATCTTAGCCGCCACTCGCAGCGGTATTTCAGCAGCTTCGCGCCCAGCTTCAGTCATGGTGACGAGGCTGTGCTCAAGGTGCAGCACTGGCTGCAGACCCAGGTGGCGCAAGGCGTGAGCCTGGCGGACATGGCGGCGCGTGCCGGGCTGGGGGAGCGGACCTTTCTGCGGCGTTTCCGTGCGGCGACCGGGCTGAAACCGACCGAGTACGCCCAACACCTGCGCATGGGCAAGGCCCGCGAGTTGCTGGAGCTGACGCAGCGCACAGTCGAACAGATTGCGTGGGAGGTGGGGTATCAGGACCCTGGCGCCTTCCGCCAGGTGTTCCTCAAGGTCGTCGGGCTGATGCCGCGCGACTACCGCCAGCGGTTCGCCATTGGCGCAAACCGGTCTGCCGGGTAGGTCCGGCCGGGCAGCGCACGTTGCAGTGCCTGCCCGGCTGGCGTGATTCAGATCGAGAAGCGCGTCACCAAACCGTTGAGGTCGATGGCCAGGCGCGCCAGCTCCTGACTGGCCGCGTTGGTCTGGTTGGCGCCTGCCGAGGTCTGCGTGGCCAGGTCGCGGATGTTGACCAGATTGCGGTCGACCTCGCGAGCCACCTGGGCCTGTTCTTCACAGGCGCTGGCGATGACCAGGTTGCGCTCGGTGATATGGCTGATCGCATCGGTGATCTGGGCCAGGGCTTCACCGGCGGCGCGGGCCATGTCCAGGGTCGAGCGGGCGCGTTCGGTGCTGGTCTGCATGGCGGTCATGGCCTGGTTGGTGCCCTGCTGTATACCGCCGATCATCTGCTCGATTTCCTGGGTCGACTGCTGCGTGCGATGGGCCAGGGCCCGTACTTCGTCGGCGACCACGGCAAAGCCGCGTCCGGCATCGCCTGCCCGCGCGGCTTCGATGGCGGCGTTCAATGCCAGCAGGTTGGTCTGTTCGGCGATGGCGCGAATCACGTCGAGCACCTTGCTGATGCCGTTGACCTTGCCGGCCAGCTCTTCGACCTGACCGGACGTGGTGTTGACGTCCTGCGCCAGGTTGCTGATCGACTCGACCGTGCGGTCCACCTGCTCCTGGCCCTGCCGGGCATTCTTGTCCGAGCTGCGCGAGGCTTCGGAGGTTGCCACCGCGTTGCGGGCCACTTCATCCACCGCCGTGGTCATCTCGTTCACCGCCGTGGCGGCCTGTTCGATTTCCTGGTTCTGCTGGTGCAGGCCACGGCTCGAATCTTCGGTCACGGTGTTCAGTTCTTCCGCTGCGGACGCCAGTTGCTCGGATGAGTGGGCAATGCTCAGCAGGGTGTTCTTCAGGCTCTGTTGCATGGTGCGCAGCGAGCCGAGCAGGTGCGCGGGCTCGTCGGAGCCACTGACGGTAATGGTGTCGGTGAGGGTGCCGGCGGCCACTGTTTCGGCAACCCTGACGGCCTGGCGCAGTGGCTGCACGATGCTCTTGGTCAGCAGCATGGCGAGAATGCCGGTGAGCGCGGCGGCAACCAGCATGAAGGCCACGACGACGGACGTCGCGTAGTCGTATTCCGTGTCGGCGGCCTTGGCCTCCAGGGACGCGTCACGGCTGTTGATCTTCATGAGATCTTCCAGCAATACGCCGAGACGGTCGGAGTGCTGCTTGTACTGGCCACCCAGCAGGGCGCGGATATCGTCGACGCGGTCAGCGCGGGACAGCTGGATCAACTGGTTGTTGACGGTGAGGTAGGCGTCCAGTTCGCTCTTGAAGGAAACGAACAGGCGTTTCTCCTCATCGGAATTGAGAAGCGGCTCATAGATGGCCAGGGCTTTGTTCAACTGGTCGACCAACTCGTCCTTGCGCGCCATCGTCGCGTCCAGTTGGTCGGGCTCACGGTCGACCAGAATGCGGAAGGAGACGATGCGCAGGCGCAGCATCTTTTCGTTGATGGTGCCGAGGGAGGCATAGCTGGGCATCGTGGTGTCGACGAGGGCGACCGTCGAGGCGCGGATCGCTTTCATCTGGCTCAAGGCGAACAGGCCAAGCAGCACAACCAGCAGGGCGACCAGGGAGAAACTGAGCGTGGCTCGTGGAGCAATATTCAGACGCCGTAACAGCATGGCGCGAACCTCTATGTGGGAAGGTGAGGGGACTTTCTAGGAATGGGCGATGCCGTTGGAGGCAGGCGTCGGGAGGTTATCGGATCGGGCGGTGGAAACATAAGGCGACATTTTCCGAAAAGGGCACGAAAAAGACGACCGGAAAAAACGAGCTAAACCAAATGCGCCGGGTGCAGGTCGGAACTGGTACAGGGGTTTTATGGGTGTAGTGCCCACGTTCCTGGATATAGCCAGCGCGTTCACTTCAAATTCAACGCGGCTGACCATATTTTCATGCACCAACGTTCGAGGAGAACGGCCATGACTTTGGGAACCATACTGCTGATCGTGTTGATCCTGTTACTGGTGGGCGCCATCCCGGCCTGGCCACACAGTCGTGCCTGGGGCTACGGGCCCAGTGGCGGTCTGGGCCTGGTACTCGTCATCATTATCGTGTTGCTGGTCCTCGGCTATATATGAGCATCGCGCCTCGTTGCGATCTCGCTCAGTTCATTGGTGAGATCGTGACGGTGGCGGGGCAGGCAGGTCGATATGACCGGGTCCGTTCCGTGATGCAGTAGAGGACAGTCGTGCCTGCGCTGAGCACCTGAGTTGGCGCAGGCCCATTATCAATGCGGTGTGATCGGTAGGTCAGTGATGGGTCAGCGACACATCACGATCATGCTGCGGCTGGAGAAGCCGGCAGGGTTGATGCCGAACAGGAAATCACCTGAATCGTCGTCGGACTTTTCGCCCCCTGACTTGGCCACCACCCGATAGCCTTTGCGGCCACAGGAATCCTTGGCTCTCTGTTCACATTGTTCCCAGCTCGACGAGATGCCGGAGCAATCGATGTGCAGGCCGCGACGGCCTTTCTTTTCGTAGGTTTTTGCATTGGCGGCACAGCCGGCTAGCGCCAGCACAACGACCAGCAGCACAAGCCTTTTCATGTTTGTCCCCAGTTGGCTTGTCTGTCACGGGCGGGCTTGTGGCCCACCATCCCGAAGCATATCCCGACGTGCCGCAGTTCTTCGTGTGCAGTGGCTGCTTTGCACCCTGGCCAGGCCAGGTTGGCGGGTTGCTCAGGAATAGCACAAAGCCAGCTCGGGGTGTGAGTCAAAAAGATTCCAAATGGCGTGCAGGTTTTTCCGCGCTCGTTCGTCTTTATAGGTAAGAGACGCTGATTCGATACTGGCCATCTGCCTGTCTCGGGTGGGTGAACGAGGTCTGGAGCTATAGCGGCGCACCGCCAAGGGAGAACGTGCATGAATACCAGCCACAACCAGCAGCAGAAGAGTTTGCTGCACAGTGCCGGACTGAAGGTCAGCCTGGTTCGTCTGAAGGTGCTTGAGGTGTTGCAGAGAGCCGAGCGCCAAGGCCAGCGTTTGCCATCGAGCGCCTTGCACGCCGAACTGATGGTGAGTGATCAGAGCATTTCCGTCCTGACCGTACGCCAGGTGCTGTGCCGTCTTTGTGCCTGTGGCCTGGTGGAGCGCGATACGCAGCGTCGCTATCGCTTGCGCAGCAACCTGCCGACCGAGAATTGCGGTTGAGCAGGTGGCCCCGATGACGTCCTGTCGCCGGGGCCATGAAGGAGCCGGGCGCTGCTAGTCAGGCATCTTGCTCACTTGATCCTTCTTTTCGCCACCAGGGTCTGAATAGCCCGCAGATGGATGGGCTGGCCCAGATAGGTGGGCAGGTCGGTGGTCATCCACTGCTGATCGAGCACGACATTGCCATCATCCAGATTCATGTCGCGTTGAATCTGGTGGATCACCTTGCTCGTACGCATGGGGCAGAACAGATCCTTGGCGTCGATGGCGCGACTGAACGTAAGGTTCTCTTCCTTCTCCAGTTTGATCAGCAAACTGCCATCCGGACGCGGCATGAGCGAAACGGCATGCTCGGGAAAGGCATCGGAAAAAGAACTCAAGGCTGGTTGCTGCTGCATGGCGATGCTCCTTATGAATGAACCCACAAGGGTTAAAGCAGCATCAGTCATGCCAAACTTTTAACTTATATATATTCTTTTAAAATCAAAGACTTGGTGTGATTTTGAAAAGCCATTATCTGGCAATCTGCACGGTCGGGCCTTGTGGAGTCGTGCAATCTGCATGATGAGGGAGGGAGAGACAGGCGAGGGTGTCTCACTCTAGACCGCGGCGCATTGGAAAAGATCGAGTGATTTCCAAAACGCTCATGCCACCGGTTCGTGGTCGGCGAGCAATCGCCACCGTTGGACCTTCCACCAGCTTGGCAACAGACGACGGACGGCGGGTTGGTTGAAGCGGTCGTCGAGCAGGTAGGCGATACCGCGATCCTGCTGTGTGCGAATCACCCGGCCTGCGGCCTGCACGACCTTTTGCAAGCCGGGGTAGAGGTAGGTGTAGTCGTAACCGCTGCCGCCGCTGGCACCGAACAGCTCCTGCATGCGCTGGCGGATTTCCTCATTGACCGGGTTGATCTGGGGCAGGCCGAGGGTGGCGATAAAGGCACCGATCAGGCGATCTCCCGGCAGGTCGATGCCCTCGCCAAAAGCCCCGCCGAGCACGGCAAAGCCGATGCCACGGCCATCGACGTGGAAGCGTGTGAGAAACTGTTCGCGCGCCGCCTCGTCCATCTGTCTGGACTGCACCCATACCGGAATCTGCGGATGTTCGTGCTGGAACAGGTCGAGCACTTGTTGCAGGTAGGCATAGCTGCTGAAGAACGCCAGGTAGTTGCCGGCCTGTTGGCGGAACTGCCGGGCCATCAGGGTGACGATGGGCGCCAGGGACTGCTCGCGGTGCTGGTAGCGCGTGGACAGGTTGCTGACCGCCTGCACCTGCAGTTGCTCGGCGACAAAGGGTGACTCGACATCCAGCCACGGGGTCTCGGCTGGCAGGCCAAGCAGGTCGGCATAAAAATGAGCCGGGCTCAGGGTGGCGGAAAACAGCGTGCTGCTGTGGGCGGTGGCGAAGCGCTCGGCGAGAAATGGCGCCGGCACGATATTGCGCAGGCACAGCGTGGACAGGCTCGGCCCGCGTAAATTGCCGTGGCGGCTGATATCGAACAGTGAGTGGTCGCCGAATGCTTCGGCCAATCGGCAGAACAGCATGGCGTCGAGGTAGAAGTTCAGCAGGTCGGCGGCGTTACCCGTGGGCTGGTCGGTCAGGTGATCGGTGATTGCACTGACGGCTTTCTGCAGAGCAGCGATGAACAGGTCGGGCGGCAGGGGATACACCTGATAGGCCTGCTCCTGGTCCTTGTGCAACTGCCCCCAGTGACGGGCGACTCGGTCGAGGCAGCCCTTGAGCGACTTTGGCGCGCCACGGCGCATGCTGTTGAAGGCCGCCTGGTCCAGCTCGGCGGTGTACATCTTGCGCCCCCGTTCGATCAGGTTGTGCGCTTCGTCGACCAGCACGGTCACGCGCCAGTCGTTGACCAGGGTCAGGCTGTAAAGCAGGGCGCTCATGTCGAAGTAGTAGTTGTAGTCCGCCACCACCACGTCGCTCCAGCGGCACAGCTCCTGGCTCAGGTAATAGGGGCAGACCTGATGGGCGAGGGCCACCTCGCGCACACTGCTCTGGTCGAGCCAGCCGCGTTGCAGGGCGGCCAGGCGGGCGGCGGGCAGGCGATCATAGAAGCCCTTGGCGAGCGGGCAGGATTCGCCGTGGCAGGCCTTGTCGGGATGCTCGCAGGCCTTTTCCCGGGCCACGTGTTCGAGCACTCGCAGCGGCATCGCGGTTTCCTGCCCGCGCAGGGTGGCCAGGGCATCCAGGGCCAGGCGTCGCCCCGGCGTCTTAGCGGTCAGGAAGAACAGGCGATCCAGCTTCTGCTCGGCGAATGCCTTGAGTTGCGGGAACAGCGTGCCGAGGGTCTTGCCGATGCCGGTGGTGGCCTGCGCCATCAGACAATGGCCATCGCGGGCGGCCCGGTAGACCGCCTCGGCCAGTTGGCGCTGGCCGCTGCGAAATTGCGCGTGGGGGAAACGCAGGTTTTGCAGAGCCAGATCACGGACCTGGCGATGCGCCTGTTCCTGCTCGGCCCAGGCAATGAAACGATTGCATTGCAACTCGAAGAACGTGCGCAGTTCGCTCGCCCTGTAGCGCTGCTGAACGCTGCTTTCCTTCTGGGTGATGACGTTGAAATAGACGACGGCCAGGTCGATCTCGTCCAGTTCCTGTGCGGCGCACAACAGCCAGCCATAGACCTTGGCCTGGGCCCAGTGCAATTGCCGGTGGTTGTCGGGGATGCGGCTGACATCGCCCCGGTGGGTCTTGATCTCTTCCAGCAGGTTGGCCAGCGGGTCATAACCATCGGCCCGGCCACGCACCTGCAGGTTCTGGTACTCGCCGCTGAGCGACAGCTCCGCCAGGTAGTGCGCCCCGCGTCGGCTGACCACGGTGGCATGTCCGGCCATGCCTTCCTGGGCGGTGGGCGCTGGTGTGAAGCGCAGATCGAGGTCACCGGCCTTGGCGGTGAACTCGCACAGGGCGCGCACGGCAATCCGGTAGCTCATGCTGGTAGCGCCGTGTCGGTTTGCACGGCATCACTCGCATCGGTCCATTGCACGTAGCACACGTCCACCGGCATGCCGTGCTCGGCGCAGAACGCCAGCCAGCGGCGCTGGTTGTCCTGCAGGCGGTCGCCAGGGCCTTTGACTTCGATCATCCGGTAGCGCTGCTGCGCGGGCCAGAACTGGATCAGATCGGGCATGCCGGCGCGGTTGGCCTGGATGTCGCCGAGCAGGCGCGTGAACCAGGCTTTCAGGTGCGCTGCGGGCAGGCAGGCGAGGGCCTGGTCGAGCAGGGTTTCATCCAGCACGCCCCAGTGCACGAAGGGTGACTGGATACCGAACTTGTCCTGATAGGTCTGGCGAATGCGTTGCGGGTAGTGCGGCGTGTCCAGCAGGTTCAAGGCCTCGTTGAATAGTGAGGTCCGGCGCAGGGCGAAGTCCGCGGCGAGCAGGTCGGCCGGGGCGCTGTGAAAGGGATGGAAAAAGGCGCCGGGCAGCGGGGCGAAGATTGCTTCCCAGCAGAGCAGGCCGAACAGCCCGCAGATCAGCGTGTTCTCCACGTAGTGCACGGGTGCTTCGGGCTCGCCGAGATGCAGTCGTACGCAATGCTCGACACTCAAACCAGACGGTCGTGGCAGGTTCAGGTCCAGGCGGCTGGGGGCGGCCGAGCGGTTTTTTGCCGGTGCCGGCAGACCGAGTTGGCGGTTCAGGCGCAGCAGCGCGCGCTGCAGCAGTTGCGCTTCGGCATCGTTGAACGGCGCGGCCAGGGCTTCCTGGGCGAGGGCATGGGCGTCGGCATGGCGCGCCTGGCGTTCGAGTATCCGTACCTGGCGTTGGCGAGCACCGGGGTGTGCACTGGCGCGATACACCGCCAACGCTGTATCTGCCTCGCCTTCGCGTTCCAGGTGCTGACCGATGCGAAACAGCAGCTTGTCTCGGCGTCCGGTCAGGTAGGGATTGTCGCTGATGGGTGGGCCGATGGCGTCTAGCACGTCGATGATCGGCTCGCCGGCCTCGAAGCGTTCTCGGCAGCGTTGCAGGTGCAGGTAGTGATCGACATCCGCACGCTGGCGAAAGGCGCGGGAGTCAGGGCCTAGTGCCACCTGCTCATAACGGAAGATGCCCAGGTCGGCGAGGACGAACTCCGACCAGTCCTGGCGCAGGTTGCCGAAGAACATCAGGCGCAGGCGCTCGCATAACGCATCGATGGTCACTGAGTAGAGGGTATCGGGCAGGTCCGGGCACCAGTCAGCGAAGCTGCGTGTTTCGTCGAACAGGGCATCCAGCTGTTCCAGCAACTCGTGTTTGCGCAGTTGGGCGCGTGGGGCATGCGCAGCGAAGCTGGTGAGGATCTCGCCCTTGCGCAGCACGGGGAACAGATCACTGAGAGGCAGTTGTGCGCGGTCGGTAATCCAGCCGGTCTCGAGCAGTGGCTGGGCCGCCTGGTGGGGGCAGCCGATTTCCCCATAGCTGAGCTTGCTGGCGCGAAAATGCACGCCTTTACGCATGATCATCCGTACCAGCAGGGCTTGCGCAGGCAGCGGCAAGGCAGGCAGCTGGTGCAGGAAGGTACGTTCATCCGCATCCAGCAGGTCGTCATAGCGTTCGCCCAACCAGGCAAGCACCTTGTGGAAATTGGCCAGGTAGTAGAAGTCGGGGGTCAGCGGGGTTTGCATGAGGTGAATGCTGAATACTGTTTGTATATACAGATATCAGCGTGCGGGAGGTTATGCAATGGCAAGCAGATGGATGGGACACGAAGAGCGCATGCGCCGGCCACTTATCAATCGTGTGGGGCCGGCTTGCCGGGTGTGCACAAGATAAATGACGCGGGGTCTATTCCAGCGGATAGCCGTGCAGGGGTTGCATGCTTTTCACCTCGGCCAGCAGCACCTTGCCGAGTTCCTGCACGGCTGCCACGTTGTCCAGGTCATCGCGCTTCACGCCGACGATGGTGAGGTGGTTGTGCTGATAGTGAACCTGGATGTTCAACGAGCCATCACCAATGAACTGACAGTGCAGCTTGGTCTTGGGCATGCTGCTGATCAGTTCGTGTTCGATTTCTCGTACGCTCAATGCTGCTCTTCTCATCATTGCCGTCCATCCTTTTCGGGTGTCGCATTGAGGGAAAAAGCGCCCGCCTGGTGGGTCGATTCGCGCGAATGCTGCAGCGTGCTTGGCGGCAGAAACAGCTATGGATTGCCTCTGTCACGGGTTCGCAACTGCACGCAGGAATTGAAGGAATAGTGGCTGAGAAGGGGCGTGTCAAATGCCTGCCGAAGTACCCGATAACCGGTCCCGAATACGCGCAGGGGCTGGCCGTTTGCCATGGTTCCATTTCGTTGGTCATTTGTGTTTCACAGACCGACTTCCTCTAGCGAAACATAGAACCTCTGCGTCTACCCGGTCTCCCATTCATTAGATGCACCGTGCATCCATGGCCTGATTGTGCCGAACAGGAGAGACCCATGACCGAACACCGGGGTGGCAAAGGAAACTTTGCACACGATCCACAACGCGCCGTGGATGCGGGCAGAAAAGGTGGCCAGGTCAGTGGCGGCAATTTTCGCCATGACCCGCAACGGGCAGCCGAGGCTGGTCGCAAAGGGGGCCGTCACAGCAGTCGCCCCGAGAATCGCTAAGCACCGAGCTTGAGTGGTTCATCCAGACGCAGAAATTCCTATCGATAACGCCACCTGTCGGTCCGTGAGCCGACAGCGTTGGCCGCCTGCTACCCGGAGATACTCTGATGGCCGTAAAGAAAAAGAACACCAGCGCAATGGCTGGTACCGATACCCGTGACCGTGCCAACCTCAACCGCAAGACCGAGCAACTCGACGCGTTCCGTGATGATGCGACGGGCCAGGCCCTGACCAGCAACACCGGTACCCGCATCAGCGACAACCAGAACAGCCTGCGAGCGGGTGAGCGCGGGCCGAGCCTGCTCGAGGATTTTCTGCTGCGCGAGAAGATTACCCACTTCGACCATGAGCGCATTCCCGAGCGCGTCGTGCATGCACGTGGCGCGGCGGCGCATGGTTACTTCCAGGTCTACGAGCCGCTGAGCGAACTGACCAAGGCGGACTTTCTCAACGAGCCGGGCAAGAAAACCCCGGTATTCGTGCGCTTCTCCACAGTACAAGGGCCGCGCGGCTCGGCGGACACGGTGCGAGACGTGCGCGGCTTCGCCGTGAAGTTCTACACCGACGAGGGCAACTTCGATCTGGTCGGCAACAACATGCCGGTGTTCTTCATTCAGGATGCCATCAAGTTTCCCGACTTCGTGCACGCGGTCAAACCCGAGCCGCACAACGAGATTCCTACGGGCGGCTCGGCCCATGACACCTTCTGGGATTTCGTTTCACTGACGCCCGAGTCCGCACACATGGTGCTATGGACCATGTCCGACCGGGCGATTCCGGTGACCTATCGCACCATGCAGGGGTTCGGCGTGCATACCTTCCGCCTGATCAATGCCGAAGGGCAGAGCGTGTTCGTCAAGTTTCACTGGCGGCCGGCCTCCGGGGTGCGTTCGCTGGTGTGGGACGAGGCGCAGAAGCTGGCCGGCAAGGACCCGGACTTCCACCGCCGTTCGCTGTGGGACGACATCGAGGCGGGCGATTACCCCGAGTGGGAGCTGGGCGTGCAGGTCATTCCGGAGGCGGACGAATACGCGTTCGAATTCGACCTGCTGGATCCGACCAAACTGGTCCCCGAGGAGCTGGTGCCGGTGCGCGCAGTGGGCAAGATGGTGCTCAATCGCAATCCGGACAACTTCTTTGCCGAGACCGAGCAAGCGGCCTTCCAGATGGGCAATATCGTACCGGGTATCGATTTCACCAATGACCCGCTGCTGCAGGGGCGTCTGTTCTCCTACACCGATACGCAGTTGTTGCGCCTGGGTGGGCCGAACTTCCACGAGCTGCCGATCAACCGGCCGGTCTGTCCGTTCCATAACAGCCAGCGCGATGCGCCCCACCGCCAGACCATCAACAAGGGGCGGGCCGCCTATGAGCCCAACTCCATCGATGGTGGCTGGCCGAAGGAGGTGCCTGAAGCGCCCCGGGGTGGGGGCTTCGTTTCGTATCCGCAGGCGGTCAGCGGGGTCAAACTGCGCAAGCGTGCCGACTCGTTCGCAGACCATTTTTCCCAGGCCACCCTGTTCTGGAACAGCATGAGCGAGGTGGAAAAGGCGCACATCATCGCGGCCTACAGTTTCGAGTTGGGCAAGGTTGAGCGCGTGTTCATCCGTGAGCGCCAGGTGAATGAAATCCTCGCCAATATCGATATGGTGCTGGCGACCGAGGTGGCGAAGAATCTTGGCCTCACGCCACCGAACGGTCCTACCCGGCCGACGCTCAAACGCAAGCTGAAAGCCTCGCCGGCGCTGAGCCAGATGAACCTGCTGCCGGACTCCATCGCATCGCGCAAGGTGGCGATCCTGATCGCCGATGGCGTGGAAAGCGGCGACATCGAGCATATTCTCGACGTGCTGCGTAAACAGGGGGCCAGTGCCAAGCTGGTGGCGCCGACTTCGGCAGCCGTTACAGCCGCCAATGGCTCATCCCTGACGCCGGATGACAGCATGAAAGGCCTGCCGTCGATTGCCTTCGATGCGGTGTTCATCCCGGGTGGTGCGCAAGCGGCCAAGCAGTTCGCCGAGGATGGCGTGGCGCTGCACTACGTGCTCGAAGCCTATAAGCACCTGAAGACCATCGCCCTGTGTGGCAGCGCGGCTGACATCGCCGGGCAACTGCACCTGGAGAAGGATGCAGGCCTGCTCAGTGCAGGCAAGGCGGCGAAGCTGAGCGCGGATTTCGTTGCGTCGATCGGCAAGCACCGGGTCTGGGCGCGGGAGGCAAAAGCGAAGCGCATTCCTGCCTGATGGCGTCCCAGCCCTGCGGCAGGCAATGATGCCTGCCGCAGGGCTATCCGGCGTTCGGAACCGGTCTCCGATCTCCCAAGCTAGGGTCTGTTGACGTTTCGGCATGGATGCCCGGATCGAGGCAGTTGCGGACGTTCGACCTTAGCGTTTCATGACGCACTGGTTGGTGGGCTGAAGCCCACCCTACAGAGTCATACCCCCGCGTAGGGTGGGCTTCAGCCCACCAATTGCGGTGTCCGCTTGTGCCTCAAAGAAGTCCGTTCCAAGGGCTGGATTGGACGTATATTTCCATCCTATTCAATGCGTTGAAGAGAAACGGGAACATACCCCAGAGCTAGACAAGAGCGAGGTGTGCCGATTTGTCGAAGCCGTTTCAACGCGGTTCGGTCAATGCGCGTAGATCCGAGACAGGTGCTTAGTGCTGTGGATGACGAGCCAGGCGGTGATACAGCGTCGGGATCATCTTGCGCCATGGGCGCTGCGGTTTCGGCACGGCTGGGCGCTTGGCGTCGGCATTGGCCGGCAGGCTCTTGTGCTGGTGCTGTTCCCAGGCATCGCGTTGATGGCGGCGGGCCACGCGCAGCATGCCCCAGAGCAGGGCTGCTGCCAGCAGTAGCCAGGCACAGATCATCAGCAGTATCAGGCTTTCCGGGTTCATCGAAGTAACCTCCGACGTGGGTTCAGGCCGTCATCAGCAGGACGGCAATGGTTTCACCGCACCGCTTATTGCTGATCGATCAGGTGCAGGCGGCAGTGCACATGCAGGCACAGTTCGAGTTCGTCGAGCGCGCCAGCGGCGAAGCGCTGCAGCACATCGACCGGGCCACCCGGTTCGCTGGCCGGTTGGGTCAGTTCGTCGAACTGCAACAGGTCATCCGCGACCTCGGGTGCTTCCACCAGGGTCCAGGCCACCGGGCTGCCGGTCAGGCGCTGCTGGATGTATTCGCCGACTGCCGAGGGATGCTCCATCCAATTGAAGTCACCAATCAGCAGCAGACGTTTCACGCCGGCGACGACCAGGCCATCGAGCAGGGCCGTCACCGCGTTGGACAGGCGCTCGGCACTTGCGGCAGATGCATTGCTGGCGCCTGCGTCGAGGTGGTCACTGGCGAGCACGCAGATCACCGCATCCATCCCCGCCACGCTCTGGCTGACACTCACGGCCTCGAACAGGTTGCCGCTCTTGGCGCGAATACCGGGCCGCGAGTTAATCGCGTTGAGGTCATCGAGAACGGCCGTGGTCTCGTACTGCCGGTGCAGGGCCTCGACCATCAGCGCATTGCCGATGCTGCCCAGGGCGCCATAGAGGGCCAGTTTCGTGGTGGGTGTTTCCAGGTTCTTCATGATGCCGAGCTACTCGCAATGGTGGGTAGCGACGCCGCGCCAGATCATCAGCACGCAGGTCACACACGTCTTGAAGCTGTAGACCCTGTGACCTGGCAAAAGGCTTCATCTTTATTTTTCGCGCACAAATTGCTCAAACCTTCTCCGAACTGCCCCGGTCGAAATCCTGAACGCGATATCCACGCGCCAGTGCGCATCGGGTGCTCGAGGAGGTGACATGACATTTCTCTGTCTGATCGGTGGTTGCGTCTGGGCACAGGCCACGCCCATGCATGTCGGTAACGAAGCGTTGCTCTGCCAACGCTGCAGCCGTTGCGGCGCCAACCGCTACCTGCCCGCAGAGGCTTCTGCTGCGCTGGTTGGCGGACTGTCATCGTGAGTACCTGGGATGTCATCCGGGCCACCGTGATAGACGAGTTTTCCGACATCAAGGAAGTGGATGACATCACCCGTGTGGTACTGCGCGTACTGGTGGCTGCACTGTTGGGTGGCTTGCTCGGCTTCGAGCGCGAGCAGCATGGCAAGGCGGCAGGTATTCGCACCCATATGCTGGTGGCGGTGGGTGCTGCGCTGTTCGTGCTGGCCCTGGCCCAGTCGGGTGCCAGCAGCGATGCGCTCAGTCGTGTGATTCAGGGGGTGGCGGCAGGCATCGGGTTTCTCTGTGCCGGCACCATCCTGAAAAGCGACGAGGAATCCAAGGTCAAGGGCCTGACAACCGCAGCCGGTATCTGGCTGACCACGGCCATCGGTATCTCTGCCGGCCTCGGTCGCGAAGGCACCGCTGTGGCCTGTACGGTGCTGGCCCTGTTGATCCTCAATGTGGTGCCGCACTGCATCGACTGGCTGGAGCGGCGTAAACAGTGATGCGCGGTACCGCCCGCGTTTGGCTGTAGTCGGGGTGCTCAGATCCAGCGGCGAACCCGACGCTGATAGGCGCTGTATTCGTCGCCGAACAGGCCGTTCAGGGCGCGCTCTTCCGGGGTGATCTGGAAGCGGCCGATGAACAGCATGAAGCCCACAACGCCGATCAGTGACCACGCCGATGCCAGGCCGGCCGCCAGTGCCAGCAGAAACAGTGCGAAGCCCACGTACATGGGGTTGCGAGAGATCCGGTAGATACCTGAGCTGACCAGCGCCGAGGCCCGGGCCGGGCGTAGCGGGTTGATGGTGGTTTTGGCCCGGCGAAAAGACACCAGCCCGGCGAGGCAGAAGAACAGCCCGAGGGCGACCAGCGCGACCGAGAGGCCGATACGCACGGACGTCGGCAGATCGATACCTGGCGTCAGCACGGCGATAAGCCCCATCAACAGGCCGGAGAACGTGGCTACCAGTGGCGGTGGAATCCTGTTTTCAAGTGCGTGCATGGTGCTCCCGTTCGGCAGTGAGTTAGGGCGATCAATGAGTGTGGAGAGTGCCGCAAGACGCTCAGGCAAGGAAAGGGTTAGGCCACATTGCCATCAAGTCTGGCGCAAAGACGCGCTTCGACTGCCGGCCACTCATCCTCGATGATGCTGAAACGCACCGATGTGCGCTTGCGCCCATCCGGCATGATGCGCTCATTGCGGATCAGGCCCTCTTCGACGGCGCCGAGGCGAAGAATTGCGCG
The DNA here is from genome assembly GCF_965111915.1 of Pseudomonas sp. Marseille-Q8238. Classification (NCBI taxonomy): domain Bacteria; kingdom Pseudomonadati; phylum Pseudomonadota; class Gammaproteobacteria; order Pseudomonadales; family Pseudomonadaceae; genus Pseudomonas; species Pseudomonas sp. Marseille-Q8238. The sequence continues at coordinate 1,647,891 of NZ_CBCOPI010000001.1, forward strand.
GCGTGATGCCTCGTTGAGCACGTCGGTGGTGAACTGCACACGGATGCAGGCCAGTGTCTCGAACGCATGGCGCAGCATCAGGTACTTGGTCTCGGTGTTGGCGACCGAACGCTGCCAGGACTTCGCCAGCCAGGTGTGGCCAATCTCGAGGCTGCGGTTGTGGCTGTCGATCTTCCAGAACCGCGTGCTGCCGATGACCGCTCCGGTCGAGTTGGCCACCGTGACGAACGGGAGCACCGTACCTTGCGCCTGCCCGCTCAGGGCCGTATTGATATAAGCCTTTACCGTGTCGGCGGACGGCACCACGGTCACGTTCAGGCGCCACAGTTCGCCATCGCTGGCCGCAGCCACCACCGCGTCGGCGTCGGACTCGAGCAGAGGGCGCAGGTGGATGTGTTTGCCGTGTAGACAGAGCATCGTGGTCAGCCTGGGATCGATGTGGGTGGGGCGGCAGCCAGGTGCTTGTCGAGAAGCTCATAGCCCGCACGGTCGATATAACCCTGGCGGTGATAGAACGCCCGTGCCGCGTCATTGCCGCGCGCGAGTTGCAGCGCCATGTTGGTATAGCCGCGCTGGATGAATTCGACCTCGGCCGCCCTGAGCAGTGCGGCACCGACACCACCGCCCCGTTGCGAAGACAGCACGAAGAATTCGTCGATTTCCGCGGTCAGGCCGAGGTATTCGAGGCTGAATACCTGAACGGCCAGCAGATAGCCGGTTGCCACGCCATCGACATAGGCGATCCAGCCTGCCCCCAGGTCGGGGTTGGAGAACAACCGGTTCAGTTGATAGCCCACGCGCTCGGCATCGAACCCGCCGATGCCCTCGAAGCGCCAGTAATGCTCGATGAGCGGCAGGATGGCGGGGATGTGGTTCGGCGTTGCTGGTTTGATCTGGACCATGGTCGTGGCCGATGTTCAGGGCGGGAGGGCAGTCTACCGCAGCCGTTGGCTACAGGCCGTAGTCTCGCTCGACCTTCGCGATCCTGACTTTGAAGGTCGAGTACCAGCGTTCACGGCCAGCGCGTTGCGCTTGCTGGTGTTCCATGTCGGCTTTCCAGTATTTGATCGATTCCAGATCGGACCAGTACGACACGGTAATGCCGACCTCTTCCCGGGCCGACTCGACGCCCAGGAAGCCTGGCTGACGGGATGCCAGCTCCACCATGCGAACTGCCATCTCTGCGTAGCCATTGTCCCCATCGGTACGTTGGGACGTGAAAATCACCGCATAGTAAGGCGGTGCGGGTGTCGGGGCGATCAAGGACATGGCGAGCCTGTGAGGTCTGAGGGGGAAGAGGTGCAGCCAGTGCTGGCGCGTTCACGGCGCTCGGGTTCAGCCGCGTGAATGAACACCGTGTAGGTATCGGCCGGGCGAGGTGCCTGGGCCAGGTCGAGGGCATGGCCGATCGCGCCCCGGTGATAGGTGCCGTGGTTGACGATATGGAAGAGGATTTCCAGACGCGTCATCGCTCCCTGCTTGCCGTCGACGAACTGAAAGAACACCTGCTGATCCCTGTGTTCGGCAGTGAGTTCGTTGACGTATTGGGCGAACCATCGATTCGAGTCGTCTATGCGCTGCATGAGCTCGGGAAGTTCAGGCACCGCTTCGCTGTTCGTCGAGCCATGGGGTACCGGTGAGCCGAGAAGGCGAGCCTTGAACATTTCCTCGACTCGGATCATGTGATTCAGCTGTTGCCGGGCAAACGCCACGGCAGAAGGAAAGTGCTCCCCATCGATACGGTTTACCGCCTCCAGCGTCCGCGTGTCGGCCCATTGTTTGTACCTGAAGGCTTCAATGATCATCGTACTACCTGAAACGGCTGAGCATTATCGTTGCGAGTATCTTACGCGCGGGTATCGATACCGCTGCCCGCGTTCTGGGTACGTTGCATGATGCTGATCGCTTTTTCCAGGCGCGCGGCCAATTTTGGGTCGTTGTGCGACAGCGCGCCGTCGATTCCCAGGCGTGCCTTGGAGATGAAATCAAAGCGCGTGGTATCGGCGCGCATGTCGGGACCCTTGCTGCCGTCGACCGGGATGCTGATCGTCATGCCGAGAAAGGCCGAGCTTTCATCGAGGGTCATCTTGCCAGCGCTGAGCTGCTCGTTCATCCAGTCGGCCAACTGCTGCCGGGTCATGCTAGTGAAGTCGGGTTTATCCGTATCCCGGGCGGCATTCGGCCCCGTGTTGACGGGCTGGTTCGTCTTGTCATTCGGCATCGCAGCGAATGATGCCTTGGACTCGGGTTGTCCAGCCGTGGCGGCGGGGCGCTGGGTGGCGTAGAGGGTAGTGGCTGTGTCGATCCGCATGGGGCATTCCTCACTGTAACTGCCCGGCGGGAAAGCAGGAGTTATGCCACCTCTGTCTATCACGCGATATAGGACTTCGGCCGTTGCTCGCACCTGTGCAGGCGGCAATTCCCTGCCATTTCCGGCAGGGAGTTTCCGCTCTACAGGCTGTGGCTGGCTTGACTCCAAGCCATCAGGAAATAAGGCCCGTCGGATGATTCCCCTTCATCGATCACGTGCCAGCCATATGCAGAGTAAAAACGGATGGCGCTTGCATTGGCTTGCAGGCATTTCAGCGTCGGCGTCGCGGTGAAATGCTGGGTGCAGTGGCCGAGCAAGGCGCGGCCAACACCTTGCCGTTGATGCTGCGGATGCACGAACAGGTTGTGCAGGAAGCTGTCTGCCTCCCAGATCGAGGCAAAGCCGACGGGCTCCTGGCCGATCAGCGCCACCAGGATCAACTCCTGTTCGGTATGTTTGTCGAAGTCGGTGAGCGGGCGGGCATCTACAGGCGCCCAGGTGAAGGCAGCATTACGCGCTGCCTGGTAGAGGCGGCGTAATGGCTCTCGGTCACTCTCACGGAAGGTTCTGACAAGCACGCTCATGAGCGACTCGGTTGTGTAGGGGGAGCCGTATTGTGCGGAGCGTCCTGTTGCCGAAGACCGTTGCGCATGGCGCACCCTACAAGAATGCGCCATATGGAGATAGCCGTCAGGCGGCGTTCTCGGAGTCGTATTGCAGGTGGGCCTGCTCGGCATCGATGAGTGGGCGGCGCGGCGTGTGGGCGGGGAACCAGCCGGCGAGGGCGGGAAAGCGGCGCAGGAACTGGAATCCGAGGACGATCAGCGGTATCCGCCACCAATACCCGCGAGTGGCAGCCTGCAACTCGACAGGGCGGCAGTGGGTATGTGCCTGCTCCAGCAAATGGTCGTGCAGGCTACGGTTGACGGGGGCATCGCGCACCATCAGGTTGGCTTCCAGGTTCAGCGCGAGGCTGAGTGGGTCGAGGTTGCTGGAGCCCACGCTGACCCATTCGTGATCGGCCAGGGCGACCTTGCCGTGCAGGATAGCCTGGTCGTATTCATGAATGACGACACCATCACGCAACAGGAAGTCATACAGCAGCCGTGAGAAGCCGTAGGCCCAGGGCATGTGCGCTTGCCCCTGGAGCAGCAGGGTGACCTTGACCCCGCGCCGGGCGGCATTGCGTATTTCCCGCAGTAGCGGATAGCGAGGGAAGAAACAGGCACTGGCGATTACCAGGCGCTGTGTGGAGGCCTGGATGATGCGCAAGTACTCGCTTTCGATGTCATGGATATGGGTGTCGTTATCGCGTACGGTAAGGCGCAGGCGTGCGCTGCCCGCGTGGCGAGTGACCGGTTTGATCGGGTTGGCCTGACGGCCTGCGTCTGGCAACTGGTTCAGGGCATCGCGGTGAATATCGGCCACCACCGGCCCACGCACGGCCAGAGCATAGTTTTGCGCTGCGCCAGGGGAAGAGTGGCCGGTCGAGTAGGCAAAGCTGCCGATGAAGGCGTGCTCGCCGTCGATCACCAGGACGTTGCGGTGCAGGCGGCGAAAGCGTGTGGTGCGACAGCCGAACAGGCGCGGCGCGGGGGCGAACAGGTGCACATGAACACCGGCATCGGTCATGGCGCTGACGAATGACTGGCTGAGGTCGTGGGTACCGTAGTTGTCGGCGGTCAGCTCGACCCGCACGCCACGATTGGCCGCAGCAATCAAGGCCTGCTGCAGGGCCAGGCCCACGTCGTCTTCGGCAATGCGGAAGGTTTCCAGCAGTACCTCTTCCCGGGCTTCGTGAATGCATGCGAAAACACGAGAAAAGTAATCCTCTCCAGTGGCCAGCAGATCGGCCTGGTTCCCTTCGCGCCAGCTGTAATTCATTGACCTGTCTCTAGCGTAAATAAGGCGGTAATGACTAATGCCCGCCGGTGTCAGGGCGGCCAGCAGGAGGCGGTTTGCAGGCGGTGCGCATGGCACCCCCTACACGCCTCTCTACCGCTTCGAGCGAAAACACGCGCCTGCGGTTCAGGGATTTTTTACCGTCCTGAACCCGCAACATGGCCAAAAGCCATTTGTCGCGGGTTCAGGCGGGGTCTTCTAGCAGCACCACCGCACTGCGGGGTGGCAGGGAGCCCTGGCGGTACACCTCCGGCTCCACGCCCTGAGCCAGGAGGACAGTCGAGCCCAGTGCCTGAGGGCCGACCCAGGCCGGTGTGTTGCCCAGGTTGATATCGATATGCAGGCGGCAACCGTCGCCCAGGCGCCAGAGGGCGCATACGGCATGCTCGGCGACAACTTCCGCATTGAGCGCGCGAGTGCCCGGCAGGCGCGGGATGATCTGGGCGTGACGCAGGTACAGCAGGCGCCGATAGAAGCTGCGCCAGTGACGCTGTTGAGGCTGGTTGCCCGGATCATGATCCGGTATCGCCAAGGGGCGGTTGGCTTGCGCCGAGATCAGGCGCTGGCGCTCTTCACGGTCGGCCTGATGACGACTGGTATCGCGTACTGCCTCGGTTGGCGTGTCCTGGAATTTGCTGAAGAACAGTAACGGTTGATGCGAGCCCCATTCTTCGCCAAAGAACAGCAGCGGCACCATCGGTGCCAGCAGCAACAGGGCGGTGGCGGCTTTCAGGGCATTTTCATCGGCCAGGTTGATCAGGCGTTCGTCCACGGCGCGATTACTGACACCATGGTTCTGCAGAAACAGAATGAATGCCGTGGGTTCCAGGTTGGCGCTCGAATAGCCCTGGTTGCGCCCGTGATCGGTTCTGCCCTGGTAGATGAAGCCGTCTTTCAGGCAACGCGCCAGGTTGCGTGCCGGTTCCTGGGCAAAGTCGGCGTAGTAGCCGTCGCGCTCGCCCGTCAGCAGGTGATAGAGCACGTTGTGTCCATCGTCGTTCCACTGCGCATCGAACCCATGTTGCAGGAGGTCGATATCGTTGTTTTCGTTCTCCAGCATCAGGTGGATATGCCGGCCAGGCTCCACGGCCTTGCGCACGCGTTGGGCCAGTTCGACGAGAAAGTCGCGGTCGACGATGGCATGCACCGCGTCCAGGCGCAGGCCGTCGACGCGGTAATCAAGCAACCACATGAGGGCGTTTTCGCAGAAGAAGTCGCGAACCTGGACGCGGCGAAAGTCGATGGCTGCCCCCCATGGCGTTTGCAGGTCCTGGCGAAAGAAGTCACTGGCGTATTGCCCGAGGTAGTTACCTTCTGAGCCGAAATGGTTGTAGACCACGTCGACGAAGATCATCAGGCCCATGGCATGGGCGCTGTCAATCAGGCTTTTCAGTTCATCGGGTGTGCCGTAGGCGCTTTCCGGGGCGAAGGGCAGCACACTGTCGTAGCCCCAGTTACGCAGCCCGGAGAAACCGGCCAGGGGCATCAGTTCGATAGCCGTCACGCCCAGCTCGAGCAGGTTTGGCAGGTGCGCTTCGACGCCGGCGAAGCCGCCGAGCAGTCCCACATGCACTTCATAGATCACCGTTTCATGCCAGGCCCGTCCCCGCCAGTTGGCTGTGCGCCAGGCATAGCTGTGGGGGTCGACCACCTGGCTGAAGCCATGCACGTCATCGACCTGCGCGCGTGAGGCCGGGTCGGGCACATGCAGGTGACCGTCGATCAGGTAGCGATAGGACGTGCCGGCTGCGCAGTCCACCTGGTTGCTGAACCAGCCGTCGATATGCTCGCGCAGCGGGTGCAGTGTGCCATCGCCCAACTCCACGGCCACCTCATGACCGTTCGGCGCCCACAGGGCGAAGCGCGTCGTACCATCCTCTTGCAGCAGGGCGCCATGGCTGCGCGTGACCGGGTACATCACGTATGACCTGCGGCAGGTAGATAGTCACCGTGTTCGATCAGCGTGGTGCGTCGGTTGGGTGGGGATTTTGCGGCGGTTCTGACTAACTGGCTCTGCTTGAATCCGGGGAGGTGCGCGAGTTGGTGTGAAGCGCGAGTTGGACAGGGTGGGCAGTCGGTATTCGCCACAGGTACATCAGCACTTATGCCAGCACTTCTCATACCATCCTCCGTTCTGTGCGGGCCTGTCCCGAGGCTTTGGCGACAGGCGGTCCTGCGTACGCTACCAGTGCGCAAGTCCTACTTTCCTGACCGCTGCGAATGGGCAGAAGTTTCGCCTTTATTTGGCCCTGTACCGGCTGCCTAGAGCGGTTTATTCGATGGGCTATGGCGCGATGAACGTGCCATCAACAGATGGCCATCACGCCATTCATTACCCTTCGGCCCAGCCCTGCTTGAGCCGAATCGGCATACGGCGGATCGCCCGCGCATCACCTGGCTGGCTCCTCTCTTGCTCAACCACTCCCTGTCCTGGCAGCTGTCAACTGCGCCGCATTATTCGGCCCGTGGGGGCCCTCAAGAAGAAACTTGAACTTTGTCCGTCCGGACACTTCCGATGGCGCACAGACTTTCAACGGTAACCGAGATACGCCCCATGCAACGCATCGAACAGGTCGTCAGTTTTCTGCGTAAATATCAGCTGTCATTGACGACGGCAGAATCCTGTACGGCCGGGTTGATGGCTTCGCTGCTGGGTGATTTCTCTGGCATTGGTGGCGTGCTGGAAAGCGGCTTCGTGGTGTATTCACCCGAGGCCAAGCACAGCGTGCTGGGCGTCAGCCTGCAAACCATCGAGGTGCATGGGCTCACCAGTGAAGAAGTGGCGCGAGAGATGGCGGTGGGGGCACTCAAGCAGACCCGCGCCAGTATCGTGCTGGCCAACACGGGGCTTGCCGAAGGCGAGGGCGTGGTGTGCTTTGCCTGCGCCATGAGTGTCAACGGCCACGAGGGCGTGGTCAGCGAAACGGTGCGCTTCGTCGGGGAGCGCAACGAGGTCCGCCTGGCGGCGGCGCGCTATGCCCTGCTGCAGGTGCCTTACTACTACGAGCGCCTGCGTTCGACCTGAGCTGTTTATTCGATCTGATAGGTGTGTTCGATCATCACGTCAGTGGCCGGCTGGTGATCGATCAACTGTTCGCGGACCAGACGATCGACATCCTCCTCGTTGACGATGCTGTACCAGTGCCCGGACGGGTGCACCGTTGCCACAGGCCCCAGGTTGCAGGGGAACTGGCAATAGGTACGGGTGATCAGCACGCCATTGACCGTGTCGATGCGGCCGGCGGCGTTCAGTTGCTGGCGCAGGCGTTTCCACAACGGCAACGCGCCACGCCGCACGCAGCGAGCACCGATGCACAGGAACAGGTGATGACGGTGCGCGGGGATGCGTGACCAGTTGGGTTTGGCCGGAATCTCGCTGGCGCCTTCGCAAGGCAAGTGATCGCTGATCTGGTCGATGGCGTCGCAGGCGTTTGCCGCGGACAGGTCGCGACGGCCGAGCAGGCTGCCGCTGACGAACAGTCGGCCGCTGCCGGCCAGTGGTGCGGCGATGCGTTGCAGCTCGCAGCGCAGCCAGTCCAGGTAGGCGCTGTCTGCGCTCGGATCGAGATCGACCAGCAGCACCTTGCCAGCGTACCGACCCAGGCTGTCGGCTACGGTTTTCCAGAGTTCATCGAAGCCGGTGGTGGTGTCGACGATGTCGTCCAGTGCCTGCTCGCCGCGCAGTTCCTGCAACTGGCGGCGAAAGGTTTCACTGGCCGAGCCGTCGCGCAGGTCGGGGCCGACGAAAAGCACGTGTTGGTAGTGGTCAGGGGTCATGGTCAGCGCCTGCGTCGTAGCAGCATGATGAAGAACAACCCGCCGATGGCTGCAGTGGCGATGCCGATGGGCAGGTCTTCAGGGGCGATCAGGGTGCGGGCGGCCACGTCGACCCAGACCAGAAAGAGCGCGCCGAGCAGAGCGCTGACCGGCAGCAGGCGGCGGTGCTCGGCACCCACCAGGCGGCGTGCCATGTGCGGCACCATCAAACCGACGAAGCCGATGGCGCCGGACAGCGATACCAGTACGCCGGTAAGCAACGAGGTGCAGATGAACACGTGCAGGCGCAGGCGCCGCCCGCTGAAACCAAGGCTGACGGCGGTCTGCTCGCCGCTCATCAGGGCATTCAGGCCGCGCGCCAGAACCAGCAATGCGCCCAGGCCGATCACCACGCACAGCGCCGGCAACCAGACCACTTCCCAGCGGGCTGCGCCCAGGCCACCGAGCATCCAGAACACCACCGAACTGGTGGTGTGGTGATCGCCGGTATAGAGCAGCAGGTTGACCAGGGCCATCAACACGAAGGACACCGCCACGCCGGCCAGCAGCAGGCGGTCACTTTCCAGGCGGCCGCCATGGCTGGCCACCGCGAGCACCAGGACCATGCTGCCCGCCGCGCCGATGAAGGCCGCCAGCGGCAGGCTGAACACGCCGATGAAGTCGCCCAGGTAGAGCATCACCAGCACCGCGCCAAGGGCGGCGCCGGAGCTGACGCCGAGCAGGTGCGGGTCGGCCAGCGGGTTGCGGGTGACGGCCTGCAGCGCAGTGCCGACCAGCGCCAGGCCGGCCCCCACCAGGGCGCCGAGCAGCACCCGCGGGGCGCGGATCAGCCAGACGATATGTTCCTGGCCCTTGCTCCAGTCCGCATCGACGTTCAGCCCCACCTGTTGAGCAAGAATGCCCCACACGTTGCCCAGCGGCACACTCGCCGGGCCAAAGGCCAGGGCGCTGACGCAGGAAACCAGCAGCAAGCCCAGCAAGCCGAGAACCAGCAGCCGATAAGCCGCCGTCGTGCGGATCAGCATCATGGCCGGGCCTCGGCGAATTGCTGTGGGTGCAGGTGACGGGCAATCAGCTCGACGGCGTCGGCGCTGACCACTGACGGTGTTACCTGCAGGTACGAGAGCACGATGAAACGTTGCTCGCGGATGGCATCGAGGGTTTGCAGGGCTGGGTGCTGCAGCAGGAAGTCACGCTTCTGCTGCCAGGTGCGTGAGCCGTAGTCGACGATCAGGATGTATTCGGGATTGCGTTCGACCACGCTTTCCCAGTTGACCTGCGTCCAACTGGCCGCGACATCGTCCATGATGTTGCGCCCGCCGGCGGCCTCGATCAGCGCTTGCGGCATGCCCAGGCGTCCCGACGTACCGGGGCGGTCCTCGCCACTGTCGTAGAGGAAGACACTGGGTGTGTCGTGCACATCGGCCAGGCGTGCACGTACGGCGGCCACCTGCTCGCGCATGCCGGCCACCAGCTGCTCGGCGCGGGGCTCCACGGAGAAGATTCGCCCCAGGTTGAGCAGGTCACGGTACAGGTCGTCGAGGCTGGCTGAGCGTTGGGCCATGATCCGTGAGCAGGACTCGCTCAGTTCGTAAACAGGGATGCCGAAGGGCGCCAGGGTGTCCGGGGTGACCGGGCCGCCGACGTGCATGCCGTAGCTCCAGCCGGCGAAGAAAAAGTCGGCGTCGACGTCCAGCAGGGTTTCCAGCGAGGGATAGCGGCTGGCCAGCTCGGGCATGTCACCGAGTGCCTCGCCCAGTGCCGGGTCGACGGCTTTCCAGCCGGTGATGCCGGTGTAGCCCACCATGCGTTCACGCAGGCCGAGGCTGATCAGCATGTCGGTCATGTTGATGTCATGGCTGACCGCGCGCTGCGGCGGTTTGCTGTAGGTCGCCTCGCGGTCGCAGCTGCGCAGGGTCAGCGGGTACTCGCTGGCGTTGGTGGCGGCGGGCAGGGCGAGCAGGACCAGCAGCAGGCTGAACAGACAACGTGTGTTCATGGGTGGGGAATCCAGGTGATGCGTGGGCAGTCGGCGAGCGGATGGGCGTCGACCAGGGCGTGCACGCCGAAGACCTGCAGCAGGCGCTCGGCGGTCAGTACCTCGCTGGGCGTGCCGTGGGCGACGATGCGTCCGCCGGCGATGACATACAGGCGGTCGCAGAAGGCGGCAGCCAGGTTGAGGTCGTGGAAGCTGGCCAGGGTACTCAGGCCCAGCTGGCGCAGATGGCGCAGCAGTTCCAGTTGATAGCGCGGGTCGAGGTGGTTGGTCGGCTCGTCGAGAATCAGCAGGCCTGGACGCTGCACCAGGGCACGGGCCAGCAGCACGCGCTGTTTTTCTCCGCCGGACAGCGTGGCGAACGCGTGGTGTGCCGCCGGGGTCAGGCCAACGTTGTGCAAGGCTTGCACGACACGGGCAGCATCGTCTGCGGTGTCGCTGTCGAACAGCCCCTTGTGTGGCGTGTGGCCCATGGCGACGACATCGGTCACGCTCAGGCCGAATTCCTGGGGGAACTCCTGCAGCACCACGGCAATGCGTTGCGCACTCCAGCGTGGCGTCTGTTGCCAGAGGTCCTGTCCGTCGAGTGTCACGCTGCCGCCAGTCGGTTGATTGAACCGATAGGCGCAGCGCAGCAGGCTGGTCTTGCCGCTGCCGTTGGGGCCGATCAGCCCGACGAATTCGCCTTCATCAACCTGCAGGTCGATGTTCTGCAGCAACCAGTGCGGCTGGCCGCGAGCCTGGGTCGCGGCCCACGACAGGTCGTTGAGCATCAGGGATGACATACGGGCTCCAGAGCGGGCGCCGAGGCGCCCGCAGCACGGTCAGAAGCTGTAATCAGCGGTGACGAAGAACGAGCGCGGTTCGCCCATCAGCCACTGTCTGCCGGCGTTGCCGGACGTGGTGGCGTATTGGCGGTCGAACAGGTTGTTCAACTGCAGCCCCAGGGTCAGGTCACGCTGTACATGCCAATCGAAATTGGCGTCCACCACGGTGTAGCTGGGCACGACCAGGGTGTTGGCATTGTCGGCATAACGGGCGTCGACATAGCGCGCACCGGCTCCGGCGCTGAAGGCCTGGCCGAAGTCCTTGCTCAGCCACAGGTTGGCGGTTCGGCGCGGCACGTTGGACGGACGATTGCCATCGCGGCTATAGGCGACGCCGGCGACGGTCTCGTTGAAGTCGTCGAACTCGGCGCGCACGAAGGCGGCGTTGGCCGACAGACGCCAGTCATGAGCCAGGTTCAGCTCGAGGGAGGCCTCCAGGCCATCGGAAGACTGCTGGCCAACCTGCTGGCTGATGGTGGGGTTGATCGGGTCGCGGCTGATGAGCTTTTTCTTGACGATATGGTAAGCCGCCAGGGTCCACTCGCCGCGGCCGTCGAGGAACTGCTGCTTGAGGCCGATCTCGGTCTGTTTGGCTTCGGTCAGGTCCCATTGCTGGTCGGCAACGCCCAGTGTCAGCAGGTTGCTCACGCCATCGGTACTGGTGGCGTACTGGCCATAGAGGGACAAATCATCCGTAGCGGAGAACACCAGGCCGAGACGCCAGTTGCCACCGCTCAGGCTGCGGTCGCTGCGGGTGTTCTTGAGCAGGTCGTCGCGGTCCAGGTGCACCTGGTCCTTGCGAATGCCACTGACCAGCGAAAGACGCTCGAACAGTTGTGTCTGGTTTTCCGCGAACAGCGAGAACTGCTTGATCTGGCTGTGCTCGCCCGGTGCGTAAGGGGCGTTGCTCAGGTAACCGCCACCACCGGATTGCGAGAGCGGAACGCTGCTGCTGGACGTGTTGCTGAAGTCGTGGTTACGCACGAAACGGATCGAGTTGTAATCGACGCCAACCGCCGTCTTGCTGTCCAGGCCGAACAGGTGGTGGTTCAGCGTGAACGTCTGGCGATCGCCGATCTGCTCCTGCTCGTGCTTGATGCGGTAGTAGCCCTTGCGCTCCACCCTGTCACCCGGCAGCCAGCTGTAGGTCTCGGCGTTACGCCAGTAGCGATTGGTCTTGAGGAAGTACAGCTGGTTGCTGGCGCTCAGGGCGTCAGTGATCTGCCAGTCGGTGGTCAGCCGCGTCCATTGGTCGTTGTAGTGGTTATCGGCATTGGCGATGTTGTAGTTCTTCTTGCGCAGGCTCTCACGGTAGTGACCGTTGACCAGGGGCGTGCCGAAGTAGGACGGGGGCTCGATATCGCCATAGTCATGGGCGAGGGTGAAGCTGAGGTCGTCATTGGCGTCCCAGCGCAGGGCGCCGCTGATGGCCAGGCTCTTCGAGTCGCCACGGTCGACCGAGCCATTGCTGGCTTGCTGGTTGAGGGTGAAACGATAGCTCCAGGCATCGTCTAGCGAGCCGCCGCTGTCGAACGCGGTCTGGCGGCGGTCATAGGAGCCGTAGCCAACGCGCAGGTGGTTGCGGATCTCGCCGCTGAACGGTTTTTTCGACACGGTATTGATGACCGCACCGGTGGCGCCTTCGCCATACAGCACGGAGGCCGGGCCGCGCAGCACGTCGATGCGTTCCACCGACCAGGTGTCGACCGGGAAGGTCACGGTGCCGGCGCCGATGTACAGGCGGGTGCCGTCATACAGCTGCATGACCGAGGTGTGCCCGGTGAAGCCGCGTGCCGCCAGTGCGGTCCCGCCATTGCCGACCGCCCCCATGTAGGAAATACCGGGGGAGCGTGTCACGGCTTGCTGGATGGTGGCGTTGTTGCGGTTGCGTACGTCGTCGCCGGAGATGCTGGTGACGCTGGCCGGGGTCTTCAGGGCGCTCAGGCCCAAGCGCGAGCCGGCAGGCAGCGGGGTGTGCAGGTCAGGGCGTTCGGCCTGCTGGTCGGCGGTGTCGGTGATCGCCGTCGAGGGCAGGGCCAATACCTTGTCGGCGGGCTCCTGGGTAGCCGCGATGCTAGGCAGGGAAAGCGCAACCAAAGGAGTCAGACCAGCACGCAGGGAGTTGCGCGCCAGGAACTGGAACAGGGAATTACGGGACATGTCGTTCCACTTAATGCAGGAATGAATGAATCCCGGAGGGAACAACGCATAGGGAACCGCAGGCGCAGAAAGCCCACGGAAACCGGCCTGCGCCCGCCCACCGCGGGTTTGCCAAACAACGTCTCAGGCCGGTCTCCGGGCTTGCGAGGGTCATGAGGCATTCACCTTCCCATGCCGAAGCACAGTGGTCTGTCGAATGCATCGCTCGCTTACCGTTGCGGGGGCAGCACCGGACTTGTCATGGAGATGACGCACCGGTTTCCCGTTTCACCCCATGCACGGCGGCAGGGGGCACCTGAAAACAGCCGGGCATCTGATCATCGAACGTCAATCGAGTCAACGCGAGGAGCCGCTTTGCAGGATGTTTTTTGCGTACACGGATTTCAGCCTTGCGATTGGCTGCAAGAGGAAAGGCTCAGGCGTCCTTGGCCGTTTCGAGTTGGCGGCGATACTGGTTGGGCGTGCAGCCGCGCCAGCGTACGAAGGCCCTGATCAGGCCGCTGGACGTGCTGAAACCGACGCGGCTGGCGACCGTCTTGAGCAGCAGGGCGGGGTCGTTCAGCAAGGTCAGTGTCAGCTCTTCGCGGGTCTGGTCGAGCAGGCGGGCGAAGTTCAGCCCCTGCCGTTCGAGGGAGTCGTGCAGGGTTTTGACGGGCAGTTGCAGGGACTCGGCCAACTGCTCGAGGCTTACCGGGCCACCCAGCATATCGGCCAGACGTGCGCGCAGGGCACTCAGGGGCAGCGGCATGCCGCACTCGGCGAGGTAGGCCAGGATCGGTTGTTCGACCTGGGCGAGCAGGCGTGGATTGGCGCCGGGAGAGGGCATGTCCCAGGCTTCGGCCTTGAATACCAACGCCGAGCTTTCCTGGCCAAAGGTGACGGGTACCTTCATGCTCGACCAGTAGCTGCGGCTCTCGGGGTCGGGGCTGATGAAGTCCAGGCGCCGCAGGAATTGATCGGCAGGCACTCCCGTCTGTTTTTCGAACAGGCGCAGGTGCATCGCCATGAAGTAATCACGCGCGGCCATGGCCGGAAGCGGCCCGCTGATCTGGGTGAACTCCAGGCGCCAGTCGCCGTGTTCGTCCTGATAGAGCTCGCTGCGCGGTACGTTGCTGAGCAGGATCAGGTAATGCATGTAGCGCTTCACCGATTCGCCCAGCGTGGCACTGCTGCTGAGTGCGATATCGATGCCGTGCAGGTCGGAAGGGCACTGGTGGCGGGAGGCCTTCAGGCCGAACGCCGGGTCGCCGGTCAGCGCCACGCAGTAATCCCACAGGGGCTTGAGCCGGATCATCGGCAGGCGCAGTTCATTGTCTTCCTGAACCTGCGGTGCAATGTCTACATGGCGCAGCACGGGGATGGGGTCGATGCCGTAGTCCAGGCGCAAAGTAGTGGTAATGGCACGCACGACCGTCGCCAGCGTGGTGCTGGTCACGGCATCGGAGAGATTGAAGGACGATCGAGGCATGGGGGCACGAACCAGTCGTGTGGTGGTCACGTACTCTAATCCGCAGGGCTATCGGCAGCAAACCGGCTACGTTGGCAGGGACACAGTGAGGGCTAGGGGCCGTTGCCGTTTCGACATGAAGGGCCGGATTAAGGCAATTGCGGACACCGCAGTTGGTGGGCTAAAGCCCACCCTACAGATCTGGCAACCCGCGTAGGGTGGGCTTCAGCCCACCAGTCGGCGCGTCATGAAACGCAAACGTCGAACGTCCTTAGCTGCCTTCTTGGGCCACAAAAAAACGCCCCGATGATGAGTCGGGGCGCAAGGGCGTCAATCGAGGCGCTTGATGGCCGGTGGCTGCCAGCTCTTGTCGAGAATGGCCTGCTCAGGCCAGTACAGGCGCAGGATGATGTTGAAGTTTTCTTTTGGTGCCGGGAGCCAGTTGGCCATTTGTTCCGGCTGCGTCGGGGCGTCGGCCTGGATGTACAGGTCGAGCGAGCCGTCGGCGTTGTAGTGCAGCCTGTCGCGGTCGCCGATGGCGAAGCGGTTGATCGGGTTGGCCACGAAGAACTGATTCTGATCGTACAGCGTCAGCGACCAGAATCCCTTTACCGCTGGCAGTTGGGCTTTGTCGAAGTGCAGCACATAGCGGTATTCACCTGACAGCGGTCGCTCTTCGGTGTCACGGCGCAGGGACGGGTAGATGGCGTCCTCGTTGAGGTTGGCGCCCAGGCCGAACTTGGCGACCATCGCGCGGCGTGGGTAGTCCGTGCCGTATTCGCCTATGTCGTAAGGAACGCGCCAGCCATTGTAGGACGGCATCTTGCCGATCAGGTTGTCGGTGTCGTTCAGCGCAGCGATCACCTTGCGGTAGCCGATCCAGGTCCCAAGCTGTTGCAGTGGCGACTGGTCCAGCGTGCAGGTATCGGTGAGCAGGCCGGCGTCACGCAGTTGCTGCAGGGCGGGCGCGTCAGCGCTGCGCGGCGGGTTGGCGCGCATCAGGTTGCAGACCGTGGTGAAGAACTCCGTGGACGACCATTTCGGTAGCTGCTGGTCCGGGGCGCGCTTGTCGATGGCAGGTGGCTGCCACGACGCTACGGCCTGCTTCGGCGCGCCGGTGCCCAGCCAGGCACTGAGCGGCGTGATGCTCATGCCGTCCTGCTGGGCGTGAACCTCGGCATAGTCGGATGGGCCGCTGCTGGTGATCCGGCCGATCATCCAGGCCAGGTTGGTCGGCGATTGCAGCAGCGCCATGCCAGGGGGGACTTCACCTTTCCAGCCCGGACCGGCGATCAGGTAGTCACGCGGGCCGTCGGGATAGGTGCGCGAGCCAGGGGAGGCGTACACGTTGGTCCAGGCATCCATGATCGGCATCATGTAGTAGCGGCCCTGCATATCCGGGATGTGCATGACGACCGGCTCGCTGCTCAGGTCGAGGCTGGCGGTCGAGTAGAGCGTGTCGGCGTTGGGCGAAACCACGGAGCGGAAGCTGGCGTCCGGGAACTGGCGCATGTGATGCATCCGGTTGAGCGGGACATTGTTGGCTTCGATCATGTAGCGCTGGGTGACTTCCATGAGCACCAGTGGATAGCCGAACAGATAGCCTTGGGCGGTGGCCTGAGCGTGATCGAGTACGGCCTTGCCGGCCAGGGCGCCGGCCACGAGGACGCCAGCACCGAGGCCGAGGCCCCAGCGGAGTTTGGTGGAACGTTGCATGGTTGAATCTCCTGACGAGACGCGAGATACCGGGGCCATCCGACCCCGGATGCGTTGACTCACTTGCCCAGACGTTTGAGCTGTGCAGGGGTGAACTCGGATTTGCTGACGGGGAAGTTGACCTCCATCCGTTTCGCCGCTTCGTTGGTCATCATGTTGGCGGCGTAGCGGCCGGAGATCATGTCGTAGGTCGCCTCCATGGCGGTCAGCGGCAGCTCCAGGTCATGCTGTTGCACCATGTAGGACTCGTAGTTGCGCCACAGCTCGCCACGGCTGTCGTAGATGTCCGACGCCATGATCTGCCAGGTGTCTTCATCGAGGTAGAAGCGACGCTTGGCGTAGACGTGACGGGCACCTGGCTTGAGGTTGGCCTCGACCACCCACACGCGGTGTTTCTCGTAGCGGGTGAGGTCGGTGTTGATATGGCCGGGCTTGAGGATATCGGCGTACTTCACGCTCTTGCTTGCCAACTG
Organism: Pseudomonas sp. Marseille-Q8238; assembly: GCF_965111915.1. NCBI lineage: Bacteria > Pseudomonadati > Pseudomonadota > Gammaproteobacteria > Pseudomonadales > Pseudomonadaceae > Pseudomonas > Pseudomonas sp. Marseille-Q8238. The sequence continues at coordinate 1,664,500 of NZ_CBCOPI010000001.1, forward strand.
GTAGGAGTTGTAGCCGACCAGCAGCTCCTGCTTGCCGATCAGTTTCCAGTCATAACGATCCGGCGCGCCGTTGTAGCCATCGACGCTGTCGTTGGTCACCTGGCCGAAGCTGTAGCGGGCGCTGCTGTCGTACGCCACGGTCGGTGCACGGCGCACGCGGCGCTGACCGGGGATGTACTGCCAGGCGGAGCGGGGTTCTGCCACCTGGTTGAGCGGCTCCTGGACCAGGGTGACCTCACCGGAAAAACGCGACGGCGAGCGGGTCAGGATGCGGTTGTAGAACAGGATGTTGTCGTTCGGGCCGACATCCGTGAGGTTCTCGCGGAAGCCGCTCAGGGCTTCGTAGACAACGAGGGTGTAGTCACCCCTTTCCTGCACGGTGGCAGAGGCAAGCTCGCGGCGCACCGAGCCGGCGCGAAAGCGGGTCATGTGGTTCCACATGACTTCCAGGGCTTCGGTGGGCTGCGGGAATGGCACGCCAAACATGTAGTTCTTGAGCCCATAGCCATGCTCGGTCAGCTCGACCTTGCTCAGGTTGGCGCGGTTTTCGTCGTAGTACTTCTGCGGCAGGCGGGCGCTGCGGTGCGTGGGGAATACACGCATGCGGTACTCGGGGTAGCGGGCGAACATCGCCTGCTGGCCGGGGCTGAGGTTTGCCTTGTATTGCGCCAGGTTGCTCTTGTCGATGATGACCAAGGGCTTTTCACCCGCGAACGGATCGGCATAGTCGCCATTGGCGCTCACGGCTGCCGCGCCAGGGGCCATGCCGCCGTCCCAGGTCGGAATGCTGCCGTCGGCATTGGCGGCGCGTTCGGCGCCCATGGGGGTGAGCTGCGTGTCGAACAGCGACGGGTCGTTCTGCTTGGCCTGAGCCAGTGGGCTCAGTGCGAATAGGGTCAGAGCGAGAGGTAATATCTTCATGGCTGATCCTTAGAAACTTGCTTTCAGGGTGACCGAGGCGAAGTCGCGGTCATCGATGGTGGAAAACTTGTTGCTGCCGAAGAAGTCGTTGTAGGCCAGCTCCAGCGAGTAGTTGTTGCGGTAGTCGAAGGTCAGCGAGACGCCTGCTGCCATTTGCCCTTCCTGGAAGTTCGGGCCGTAGCCCTCCACGTCATGGCGGAAGTTGATGGCCGGGGTAATGACGGTGGACGGGATCAGGCTTTCATAGGCAAGCGCACCACGCAGGCGATAGCCCCAGGAGAAGCCGGTGAAGTAGCCGTGGGTGTTGCAGTAGTCGGCGTTCTTCTTCGCTGCCTGGCCCGCGTTCAGCCCGCCCGGAGCCGCAGCGAAGCAGGCGGCACCGTTGTTCTGCACACGGCCGAACAGGGCGGCGCGGCCGAAGCGCTCCTTGTTCGGGTTCAGGTCGTCGATCCAGTTGGCGCCGACTTCGCCGGCCCAGATGAACTTCTCGGCACCGAGGATGTTGCTCACGCTGTCGGTCGCCCCCAGGCTGTACTGCCAGACTTTCTTGCGCGCATAGCCCTCGAACTCGCTGCCCAGGGCAGGCGACACGCCGTTGTAGATCGGTGTGCTGGCGCCGGCTCCGGCAATCACGGCAACGACATCGGAACCGTTGTAGTTCAGCGGTTGGTTGGGGCGATAGCTCAGCTCGGTGAATACCGCCGTAGTGCCGACCACACCGTTGAGGCTGATGCCGTAGAGGCGGATGTCTTCGACATAGGTAGTGCTGTATGTGCCCGTGGGCAGGGAAGCGCTGGTGACCACGGTGCCGTTAACGCTCGGTGTGCGGTTGTGGTACTTGGCGTAGTACAGGCCCAGCTCGGCATCGTTCCATGAGCTGATGGTCTTGCGCACTGCCAGGCCGTACTGGCCGGTATCGCGTGGGTGTTTGGTGCCCGCGCGGCTGGCATAGACACGGGCGCCGATGAGCTGATCGGTGGTGGCGTTGCCCGCCGGACCGATCAGCATTTCGGTCATTGCACAGCCTTCCTGGGTGTTGTCGCTGATCGAGAAGAAGGTGCCACAGCCATCGAGTACCGTGGGGCGGAAGTTGTACTGGTAGAAGCCCTCGAGGCTCAGGCTGTCGCTGAGGTCATAGTTGAAGCTGAGCATCTCGACCGGCAGCTGGCCTTCCTTGAGTTCTACCCCAGGGCGGTTGAACGCGGAGGCGTCCAGCGGGTTGATGGCGTTGATGCCGTCAATTCACCTGTTGTAATTGTTGTGGTATGCCCGTGAGCATCAATGGGCTGACGCGTCAAGATGTCAGCCTTATCATTGGCCGCAGCCGGCGGTGACCGGTGGGTGCAGGAACTATGGGAGAAATGCGTTGGAGTCGATGAGGCAGTGGCCGACAAAAAGTTTCCCCGAACACCGTAATAGGGCCTCGTTATGCCCCACCATAATCCTTGCGGCAGTACAAATGCTCGAAAGCCGCGGCATCGACCTGGATGAAGTGCAGAGTGCCTGGGGGGTGCGGCTGGCCAGTTTGCGCCAGCCCAACCTGCGTTTACCGGCCTTTCTGGTGCGGCGTTTCTGGGAGGTGGTACGCGCGTTCTGCGACGATCCTGCCATCGGGATCGCGGCGGCGCGTTTTGCTCCGGGGCAGTTGCTGGGGCTGGGCTACCTGATGCTGTTGCTGCCATCGCGCCTGGCAGCCTTGCAGACCCTGGAACATTACTGGCCGTTGGTTGCCGGCCACCTCGAACTGCGTCAATACGAGCGTGATGGGCTGCTGTACAGCGCACTGCTACCGAACCATGGCCTGTTGCCGGCGGCGGAAGAGATGGACTACTGGGCGTTTCGGCAGATCCAGCACATGAGGAGTTTGCCAGGGGCGCCTGGCGCGCTGGTCGAGCTGCGCCTGCACCGCCCCGAACCTGCCAACCCGGAGCCCTGGCTCCAGGGCGCCGGTATCCCCGTGCGTTTCGGTCAGCCACACAATGAGCTGGTGATGGACGTGCAGGCCTTGCGCAGCGAGCGCCCGGAAGGCAACCAGGCCGTGCAGCGCGCCCTGGAAAAGGCGCTGGAAGAGTATGCCCAGGAAACCGCCGGTGGTTCGGTGCTGGAGCTGGTGGCCGATGCGGTGCTGTCTGGCCTGGCCCATGACATCACCGCCGACGCCATTGCCGAACGCTTGCACCTGACACCACGCACCTTGCAACGCACCTTGTCGCGCGACGGCTGGGGGTTCAGCGCCATGGTCGACCTGCAACGTCGCTACCTGGCCCAGGACCTGCTGCAGGATGCCAACATGAGCCTGGAAAGGGTCGCCGAGCAGCTCGGCTATAAAGAACCGGGCAGTTTCCAGCGCGTCTTCCGCCGCTGGTATGGCATGACGCCCAGTGCCTATCGCGAGCGGCACGGTATAAGTGGCCATGCAGTGGGCAGTGCGTTGCCGGAGTAGGGCGTGTTACAGGTCCGATGAGCCATGCTGGCTCTTGCGGGCGCCGCCTTGCGCTCCGGCTTTTTGCACACGGGGTGTGCATGAGCTGAACGATTGCCATCAGCCGACGGCAACGATCTGCACATTTCCAGCGACACTCGCTCCGCTGACCAGGCCATAGCATTTTTCTCCATCAGGCTGCTTCTGTATCTCTCTTCGGTAGGCAGATTTTTTCTCTGAATGAAGCCGCGAATTTTCCGTTCGCGAGCGTCTCTGCATCCGCTTTCTCCGCAGCCCCATGCGCAATTACCTGATGAACGGCACAGGCTTGGCCTGTCGATCGGCCCCTCTCCATATCTGCTGGATGCCACGCCCTACAAGGCCTCAGGCACTTCTCTTGCTGATTTTTCCGTGGAACCTACTACTGAATTTATTTTCAATAATGGCTTTCGCTTCTATTGAATGAGTTTTCAGTATGATCTAGCATCGCCGCAGCCTGAAAAGAACAAAACGAGGTGTTGCAGTGACGCAAGTCAAAGACCGTGCCTATTGGTTCGAGAAGCGTGAAACGTTGCAGATCGAAGGCCGTGCCTTCATCGACGGCGCCTACGTCGATGCCTGCAAGGGTGCGACGTTCTGTTCGTACAGCCCCATCGATGGGCAGCCGCTGGCCACCGTTGCCGCGTGCACCGATGCCGATGTCAATCTTGCGGTAGCCGCCGCACGTCGCAGCTTCAATGCCGGCGTCTGGGCCGATCTGCCGCCCCGCGAACGCAAAGCCGTATTGCTCAAATGGGCTGCGCTGATGCAGGCCCACCTAGAAGAGCTGGCCCTGCTCGAAAGCCTCGACAGCGGCAAGCCGATCAGTGACACCACGGGCGGTGATCTGCCTGGCACGATCTATTGCCTGGAATGGTTCGCCGAGCTGGTGGACAAGGTGCACGGCGAAGTGCCGGCTATCGATCCGCAGTTCTTCGGCACCGTGACGCACCAGCCGCTGGGCGTGGTCGCGGCCGTGGTGCCATGGAACTACCCGCTGCTGATGGCCGCCTGGAAGTTTTCCCCGGCATTGGCTGCGGGCAACAGCGTGGTGCTCAAACCCTCGGAAAAATCGCCGCTCACGGCGTTGCGCATTGCCGACCTGGCGCTGCAAGCCGGTATCCCGGCTGGCGTGTTCAACGTAGTGCCTGGTGACGGCAGCGTGGGCCGCGCACTGAGCCTGCACCTGGATGTGGACTGCATCGCCTTCACCGGTTCCGGCAAGGTCGGTCGCCAGATCGCCGCCAATGCCGCGTCGTCCAACCTCAAGCGCGTCTGGCTGGAGCTGGGTGGCAAGTCGGCCAATATCGTCATGGCCGATTGCCCGGATATCCCGCGTGCCGCTGCCTCGGCTGCTGCCGCCATCTTCGCCAACATGGGACAGATCTGCAGTGCCGGCTCGCGTCTGCTGGTGCAGCGAGCAGTGGCCGACGAGCTGATCGCGGAACTGATCGAAGCGGCCAAGGGCTACCAGCCGGGCCATCCGCTGGACCCACAGAGCGTCACCGGCTCGATCATCGACCGCATCCAGTTCGAGCAAGTGGCGCGCTACATCGACATCGGCAAGCAGGAAGCCCGGTTGCTGGCGGGCGGCAATGCGTTGTCGCTGGCGGGCGAGGGCGCCTACCTGGAGCCGACCATCTTCCTCGCCGACGCCAATGCGCGTATCGCCAACGAAGAAATCTTCGGCCCGGTGCTGACGGTCATCGTCTTCGACACTCTCGAAGAGGCCATCGCCATTGCCAACCAGACCGAGTACGGCCTGGCCGCGGCGGTGTGGTCTTCGAACATCGACACCCTGCGTACCGCGACCCGCGCACTCAAGGCCGGGACGGTATGGGGCAACTGCTATGACGAACTGGTGGACATGAACTTCCCGTTCGGTGGCTTCAAGGAATCCGGAAATGGTCGGGACAACTCCGCTCACGCGCTGAGCAAGTACACCGAGTTGAAATCAACCATCATCCGCTGCGGTTAAGGTGAGTTTCGTGCAAAGCAATCTGTCTCCTCTCAACCATCAGACGTGGACCGTTCCACTGCCGATGGAATACGGCCCTGGCGTGCGCAGCAAACTGGTCGCGCTGTGCCGTCAGTTCAACATCACCCGGCCGCTGATCGTGACCGACCAGGGCTCGCTGAACCTGCCCTTCGTGGCCGAGCTGCAGAACCTGCTCAATGACGACGGCCTGGCCTGCGGGTTGTTCGGCGGCATCGAGCCCAACCCCACCGACCATGCGGTCAAGGCCGGGGCCAAGGCCTATCAGGACTGGAACGCCGACGGCGTGATCGCCCTGGGTGGCGGCAGCGGCCTGGACGGCGGCAAGGCGGTGGCGTTGATCGCCCGCCAGCAGCATGTCGACCTGTGGCAGTTCGATTTCGATTGCCCGGTGCCCGAAGGCCTGAGCGCGGCGGATTTCCCGCCGGTGATCACCATCCCGACCACCGCCGGCACCGGTGCCGAAACCGAAAGCACGGCCATGCTCACGGACACCTCGCGTGGCATCAAGGGCTGCGTCTGGCATCCGCTGGCGCGCCCGGCGGCGGTGATCCTCGATCCCGAACTGACCCAGAGCCTGCCGGCCAACCTCACTGCCTGGACCGGCTTCGACGCCATCATCCATGCGCTGGAAGCCTACTTCGTACCGAGCTTCAACCCGCTCTGCGACGGGGCGGCGCTGCAGGCGCTGGACCTGCTCTGGCACTCCATCGACACCGCCGTGAATGAGGGCCGGGACCTCGAGGCGCGCGGCAAGATGCTGATCGGCTCGTGCCTGGCCGGCGTGGCGTTCCTCAAGGGCCTGGGCCTGGTGCATGCCCTCAGCCACATGGTCGGTGCGCGCTACAACACCCACCACGGCCTGACCAACGCGATCATCCTGCCGGTGGTCTTGCGCTTCAATCAGGAGGAGATCGCGCGCTGCCTCAAGCCGATCTCCCAGGTGCTTGACCTGCCGGATGCGCGTTTCGAGACCTTTTATGCCGCCGTCTGCGCCAAACTCGACAGCCTTGGCATTCCCAAGTCGTTGTCCGCACTCGGTGTGAAACAGGTGGATGTGGCTGATATCGCGCGCAAGTCCTTCGCCGATCCGGCCCGTCAGACCAACCCACGAGACAGCTCTCTGAGCGATCTGGAGGCGCTGCTCACGCAAGCCATCGATAACGCCCGCAGCTGAGCTGCGGGTCCCGTTCCACCCTGTGTGCCCTGATGCCAAGACCAATAAGAAAGGTGCAATGACCATGTCATCCAGTAGTGAAACCACGTCCAAAGGACGTCTCAACCTCGAAACCCGCTCCATCGATTACGTGCCCCTGGCCGAACGGCACGGCAAGGCCTGGCACTTGTGGCCGATCTGGTTCTGCGGTGAAGCCCACCTGACCACGCTGGCGGTCGGCATCATCGGTGTTGGCATGGGGGCCAACCTGTTCTGGTCGGCCGTGGCGATCATCCTCGGCTGTGCCTTCGGTACGCTGTTCATGGCCGGCCACTCCACCCAGGGCCCGCAGATGGGCCTGCCGCAGCTGATCCAGTCGCGTCCACAATTCGGCTACCTGGGGGCGCTGTTGGTGTACCTGGTGGCGATTGCCACCTACGTTGGCTACAACGCGTTCAACCAGTTGCTGGTCGGACAGACCCTGCATGAGTTGTTCGATGTGCCCGAGCATGGCTCGGCCATCGCCTTCTCGTTGCTGGCGATCATCATGGCCATCGCGGGCTACAACACCTTCCACAAGGTGCAGCGGTTCCTGGCGTTCTTCCTGATTGCGGTGATGGTGGTGTTCACCTTCGGGCTGTTCATCTTCGTGAAGCTGCCGGCTGACCAGATGAATGTTTCCGAATTCAAGGCCACGCCGTTCCTCGCGCAGTTCTTCGTCGCCGCCGCCTACCAGTTGAGCTGGGCGATCTACGTCTCCGATTACTCGCGCTACCTGCCGCCGAACATCAGTGTGCGTGGCTCGTTCTGGTGGACCTACCTGGGCGCCATGATCGGTGGTGTGTGGATGATGCTGATCGGTGCCCTGGCTGCTGCGCTGAGCCCCGGACAGAACCTGGCCAAGGGCCTGGTGCTGATGGGCAACTCGGTGTATGTCGGCTTCGGCGAGTTCCTGCTGATCCTGGCGGTGCTGTGCCTGGTGACCAGTGCGGCGCAGAACTTCTATGGCGCGTCGATCACCCTGTTGAGCATCGTCGACACGGTCAAGACCCAGAAGTCCACGCTGTTCAAGCGCATCCTGGCGATGCTGGTGGTGGGTGGTTCGGCGATCTTCATCGCGATGACCGCCTCGGACAACTTCGTCAAAGACTTCGGCGACTTCCTGGCCATCCTGCTGTACCTGTTCACCCCGTGGACGGCGATCAACCTGGTCGACTTCTACCTGGTGCGCCACGGCAAGTTCTCCATCCGCGAGATCTTCAAACCCAACGGTATCTACGGCAAGTGGAACTGGCGCGGTATTGGCGCCTACCTGGTGGGCTTCGTGGCAATGCTGCCGTTCTCCAACACCGGCCTGTACACCGGTTATGTGGCCGAGCGTCTGGATGGCGCCGACGTGAGCATGCTGATCGGCCTGGCCGTCTCGGCGCTGGTGTACTGGTGGCTGTGCCGCTCGCAGGACATCGAGAAAGAGCTGGCCCAGATCGACGAGCTGGATAAAGACCTGGAAAAAGGCCTCTGAGCGTCCGCTCACGATCCAGCGAGCCAGTGGTAACGCGTGGTGAAAACACTGAGCAACGGAGCGGGCTGTATAGGCTCCGCTGCTCAGGTCGCGCAGGTTGCATGGCAGCCTTGCGACGCGGCTTCACACGCGCCAGCCGCTGCCCGGCGGTTCGTGAGCATCTTCTGAACCATTTGGGAAAATAACAATGAACAAGCTTCCAAGTGCGGCCCCCTGGGCCCGTATGACCCTGCTCGCCCTCGCGGTACACCTGCCGACGCTGGCGCTGGCCAGCCAGCAAGCCGACAGCAAGGGTTTCATCGAAGATGGCAGCGCCACCTTGCTGGTGCGCAACTACTACTGGAACGCCCAGAACCAGGGCGACGGCCACCATGCCGATGCACGCAACAACCGTGATGCGCGCAACTGGACCCAGGGCTTTCTGCTCAACTACACCTCGGGCTTCACCCAGGGCACCGTCGGTTTCGGTATCGACGTGAACGGCTACCTGGGCCTGAAACTCGACGGCGGTGACGGCCATACCGGCACGCCGACCCTGCCGGTGAACGGCGATGGCCACTCGCCGAGCGATTTCTCCAAGCTCGGTGGCGCGGTCAAACTGCGTATCAGCAATACCGTGCTCAAGTACGGCTCGATGCAGCAGCCCACCGCACCGGTGTTCGCCGCCGGGGGCAACTACCTGCTGCCGCAGACGGCAACCGGCTTCAGCCTGACCAGCCAGGAAATCGAAGGGCTGGATATCGAGGCGGGGCACTTCACCGCCGGTACGGGCTCGGTCACCACCAGCGGCGACGGCGGTATCTACGCTGCCTATGCCGGTCAGGAAACCCGCGCCGCGGACTACCTGGGCGGGCGTTACACGGTCAACGACCAACTCAGCGTCGCGCTGTACAACGGTCGCTTCAAGGACCTGTGGAACCAGTACTACGGCAACCTGAACTTCGTCCAGCCGCTGGCGGACGGTCAGTCACTGAGCCTGGATGCCAACCTCTATCGCACCACCGACAGCGGCAGCGCCAAAGCTGGCGGTATCGACACCACGGCCTGGTCGTTGGCTGCCGGCTACACCCTCGGTGCGCACACCCTCACGCTGATCCACCAGTCGATCCACGGTGACCAACCCTTCGACTACGTCGGCCTGGGAAAACCGAGCGCCGGCTATTACGCCGACTCCATCTACCTCGGCAACTCGTCGCAGTACTCGGACTTCAACGCCCCGGGCGAGCGCTCCTGGCAGGTGCGGTACGACCTGGACCTGGCGAGCTATGGCCTGCCCGGCCTGAGCATGATGGTGCGGCACATCCGGGGTTCGGGTATCGACGGCAGCCACACCAAGGAATCGTCCGCCTACTTCGACCTGTACGGCAAAGGGGAGAAGGAGCATGAGACGGATCTCGAGGCACGCTATGTGGTGCCGGATGGCAGCCTGCGCGACCTGTCCGTGCGCCTGATGCACGCCTGGCACTCCGGTAGCGACTCCACCGGTGGCAGCACCCGCGAGCTGCGGCTGATTACCGAGTACCCGCTGAATATCTTCTGATCGTCGCTGTTCTGTAAAACCCGCCGCCCGCAACGGGCGGCGGTTTCCCTCAAGCGCTGAGTGCGCTTGCGATGGTTGCTGGCGTTCGCTCTACAACGCAATTCCTGCGCCTGCCGTGATGAAAATTGCTAAATTGTCGCCTCGCTCGAATGCCTCGACCTGTTTCCACAGGATCACGGGCGTGAAGCGATTCTATGAACGACGCGCATTAGGCAGGTTGATGCATGAGCACCGAGACACTCGCACCAGAGGTCAAGAAGCGACGGACCCGCGTCGAGCCAGAAGTGCGACGCAAGGCGATTGTCGAAGCGACGATGCGCTGCATCAAGCGCTTCGGTCATTCCGGTAGCACCATAGAGCGTATCTGCGCCGAGGCAGGCATTTCGGTCGGGTTGATCGGTCATCACTTTTCCAGCAAGGAAGAGCTGATGTTGTCCACCTACCAGGAACTGACCAACCAACTGCGTGAAGAGACCCGCAAGTTCCTGGAGATCAAGGGCGGTTCGGCCGAAGACCGGTTGCTGGCGATCATCCGTTCCTCCTTTCGCGGCAAGATCTTCAACGAATTCATCCTCACCACCTGGCTGGGCTTCTGGGGCGCCGCGGTGTCATCCGAGCAATTGCGCGCGCTGAACAAGAAGCTCTACAGCGATTACCGCAAGGAGCTGGAAGCGATGTTCAAGGCTGTTGCCATCGAGAAGGCCATCGCCCTCGATGCCCGCACCGGCGCCTTGACCATCACCGCGCTGATCGACGGCTTCTGGCTGGAGTGGGCGCTGGACCACAAGGCGTTCAGTGCCAAGAAGGCCGAGAAGTGCTGTGTGATGACCGCACAGCTGTTCATCAACGCCGGTGTGCCAAACGAGGCGTGAACCTCGCGTGTTCAGATAGACAAAGACCCGCCAATGGCGGGTCTTTGTTTTCCAGTGTGCCGGGCGGGCCTTACTGTTTCTGAGTCAGCTTGGTGTAGCTGGTGATGAGGTTGCGGTAGTCGGGAATGTGGTTGGAGAACAGGGTGCCCAGGCCTTCCACATCGTTGCGCCAGTCGCGGTGCAATTCGCAGGCTACGCCGAACCAGGTCATCAACTGCGCACCGGCGGCAGACATGCGGTTCCAGGCCGATTGCTGGGTCAGCTCATTGAAGGTACCGGAGGCATCGGTCACGACGAACACGTCGAAGCCTTCCTCGATGGCTGACAGCGCCGGGAAGGCCACGCAAACTTCGGTCACCACGCCGGCGATCAGCAGTTGCTTCTTGCCGGTGGCCTTGACGGCTTTGACGAACTCCTCGTTATCCCAGGCGTTGATCTGCCCGGGGCGGGCAATGTAGGGCGCGTCGGGAAACTGTTCTTTCAGTTCCGGAACCAGCGGCCCGTTGGGGCCTTCTTCAAAACTGGTGGTCAGGATGGTCGGCAGCTTGAAGTAGCTGGCGATACCGGCCAGGGCCAGGACGCTGTTCTTGAACTTGTCCGGGTCGATATCGCGTACCAGCGACAGCAGGCCGGTCTGGTGGTCCACCAGCAGGACAGCGACATCATTCTTGTCGAGACGAACATAAGGTTTAGTCATGGTGTTTCTCCTTGGGTTGAGGACTGTTGCCTGTGGTGGTAGCAACGCTACCGGGGGAGTTGGCCAAAACGGCCGTGGTTGAAGTCGTCGATGGCCTGGGCGATTTCCGCCTGGCTGTTCATCACGAACGGTCCATGCCCGACGATGGGTTCGTCGATCGGTTCACCGCCCAGCAGCAGAAAGACCGCATCGCTGCTTGCCTCCAGTTCGATGTCATGGCCACCGCGCTCGAATTGCGCCAATTGCCCTGACTGGATGGCGTGCGTGCCATTAATCAGCAGCGAGCCATGCAGTACCACCAGCGCAAAGGTGTGGCCCGGCAGGCTTTCGAACCGTGCCAGATGACCTTGGTTCATCTTCACGTCCCAGACCTGCATGGGCGTGAAGGTGCGGGCAGGCCCGGTGCGGCCATCGAAGGTGCCGGCGATAACACGTACGGCCCCTGCGCCATCCGGCAAATCGACCGTTGGGATCTGGGCGTCCAGCAGGGTTTGATACCCCGGTTCCGCACGTTTTCCGCTGGCGGGCAGGTTGACCCACAACTGGACCATCTCCAGCGTGCCGCCGGTTTTGCTGAAGGCCGGCGAATGGAGCTCCTCATGCAGGATGCCGTTGGCCGCGGTCATCCACTGCACGTCACCCGGTCCGATAAGACCGCCCGCGCCCGTGGAATCGCGATGCTCGACCTCGCCCTGGTAGACGATGGTCACGGTCTCGAATCCCCGGTGCGGATGCTGCCCGACGCCACGGGGACGAGCCGACGGCTCGAAGTGAGCAGGGCCGGCGTAATCCAGCAACAGGAATGGGCTCAGGTGGGCGCCGTGGCTGCCATAGTCGAACAGCGTACGCACGGGGAAGCCATCGCCTACCCAGTGCGGACGAGGCGCGCTGTAGATGCCGAGTACTTTCTTCATGGCGGATTCTCCTGAGGCATGAGACCAGGGTCTCGATAACGTGAAAGGAGAATAGATATGGGACGACAGACCCGGTAGAGGCTAATCTTTGCCTTCAGAGTCCTATCTGGTGAACGATGAGCCATGAGAGATCTCAACGACCTCTACTTCTATGTGCAGTCCGTGGAGCACGGTGGCTTCGCCCAGGCCGGGCGAGCGCTGGGCATGCCCAAGTCCAAACTCAGCCGACGCATTGCCCTGCTGGAAGAGAAGCTGGGCGTACGCCTGATCCAGCGTTCCACCCGTCGCTTCGTCATGACCGAAATCGGCCAGACCTACTACATGCACTGCAAGGCCATGCTGGTAGAGGCGGATGCCGCCGACGAGGCGATTGCCATCACCCAGGCCGAGCCATGCGGCACCGTGCGCATGACTTGCCCGGTCGCGCTGCTCGACGCACGCGTCGCCGACATGCTGGCAGCCTTCATGGTGGCTTATCCACGGGTACAGGTTCAGTTGGAGGAAACCAACCGCCGGGTGGACGTCGTGGGGGAGGGGATCGATATCGCCATTCGTGTGCGCCCACCACCCCTCGAAGACAGCGACCTGGTCATGCGCGTACTGGCCGACCGCGGCCAGTGCCTGGTCGCCAGCCCGAAAGTGCTGGCAGCATCGGGTGTGCCACAGACCCCCGCCGACCTGGCCGGCCTTCCCAGTCTGGCCCTGGGCTTGCCTCAGTACGATCACGTCTGGAACCTGATAGGCCCGGATGGACGGCAAGCAACCATCCGTCATGAGCCGCGCTTTATCACCCAGGGCATGTTCGCCCTGCGCACTGCGGCGGTTGCCGGCGTCGGCATCGTGCAACTGCCACGAATGATGGTCGAGGAACAGCTCGCCCGTGGCGAACTGATCCACGTCCTCCCAGGCTGGGCGCCACGTCGAGAAATCATCCACGCTGTGTTTGCCTCTCGGCGTGGATTATTGCCTTCGGTCAGGACGTTGGTGGATTTTTTGGCGGAGCGGTTTCAGGAGCTTAGGGAGGATTGAATTGAGGGGCTTATTTGGAGAGGGTGATTGGAGTTGAGCACTTATCAGTGCTTCGCTGTGATCCGCAAAGGCCAGCTTTCTCACGTTTCGACCTATAAACGGCAGCATTTTCCCGTTATCCCTGCAGTGAATTCGACACTTTTTCAGCGCAACTGCTAGACATGTCTGGCAGCTATGGCTAGCTTCTGGCCATCAGTCTCTCAGTGTGTCTGTCGTGTTTGTCACCTTTGATATATTAAAAATCAAAGGGGTGTTACCGCTCATGACAGATTAGCCGACACCACCGGGGGATTTTATGCGACAGCTATGACGCCTGATTTATAGTTAGGCACCACTACCACCCATGAAGATCGCAATGAAAAAGATAACTTTACTTATAAGCACAGTCTTATTGCTTTTAGCAGCTGCTTACTCGCTGGGCGAGATAACTTACTTTCTCAGAGGCATAATGCAGCGCACATACAACCTCACACCTCTAGCAGGAATTGCAGTTGGGAATATTATTTTCTCATGTGCACTACTACTAGCCATTAGCTCAATAAGAAAGCAAATTTCAAACAGCAAAATGGTCGCATCTGCCTACATCATCGCCGGTCTTATAGCCAGTTTCTCAATGCTTATTTACTACCTATTTCCCGGTCTCCCATCCTCAGTAAGCCTCATCAGTATTCTGTCTCCAGAATCACATATATCAATGGCTGGAGCTTTAATGGTTGCGCTCGGACTGTCCGCATTTTTACCTACGCGGAAGCAGGCATAGCTCATTGTTCTGTGCGCGCCTAACAAACGGTTCAGGACGTTCGCTTCGCTCACTGCGGGACCGGCTAAAGCCGGCCCCTTAACCAAACATTAGGAACATTACCTGTGCTTGGACGCATTGCACTAACCACCATGATGGTTCTTCTTTCTGCATGCGCTGCAACTGAAGTAGTTGATTGCCCACCACAAGAAAAAGACCTTGCCGAACTCAAAGAACTTCTTCAGCTCAATCCTGAGGAACTAGCAAAAGAAGAAGCAAAACTTTCCAGTCCCGCATTTTATGGAGTATATGGCTACTCCGTAAGCACTCCAGGGCTTTCAGACGATGTGATGGCTTGCCTGCATCAAAAAGCACAAATAAAACACATGCCTGGCACATCTGACATTTTGTGCAGCGATGAAATAGTTAATCTACAGCCGGCAGCTAAAAAGTTCGCAGAGCGTTATAATTCAGAACTGGCTCGCGGCATGGAGTTGAAATGCCCCTGATTATTGGTTCAGGTCGTTCGCTTCGCTCATTAGAACGAGCTAAAGCCCGCTCTTAGTCAAATTTCTTAGCCACACTTGGCTCTATATGCCCGGGTATACCAGCGCCTACCTGCTTCCTGGGTGGTCGCTATTCTGTGTTGAGTTGGCGTTTCAATTGGCTTCGTCGCAAGCCGAATTGGGCTGGCTGCTTTCCGACACGGTCTTACCGCTAGCTGGGACTGAATCCCATCTTCGACACATCCCAAACCCGAAAACGAAAAAGCCCTGTAAGAACAGGGCTTTAACGTTTCGATTTTGGAGCGGGTGATGGGAATCGAACCCACGGCTCTAGCTTGGGAAGCTAGGGTATTACCATTATACGACACCCGCTTTGAGGGCAGCCTTTTTACCAGAATCACCCGCCCAGGTGAAGCCGCGGGTGAGAAAATTCCCCGCTTGTTTGTAATCCATCCCCCGCCCATCCCCGCCTGGGCACGCAGAAGGGCGCTGCGTGCCCAGGCTATTCAGATGGCCAGCGCATGGGAGCGGGCCGCTGGCTGGCGTGGGCTGTTGAGCGGCGGCAGCAGGAAAGCCAGCAGGGCGTCGCGGGTCTGCATCCAGGCGGCTTTGTGTTCCATGTCGAGGAAGTGGCCAGCTTGGTGGATCACGCGGAATTCGCAGTGCCTGACATGGCGGGCGAACAGGCGCGCATCCTCTGCGCTGGTGTATTCGTCCCAATCGCCGTTGACGAACAGTAGGGGGATGTCGATTTCGTCGGCGAAGCTGTTACAGGCGCGGCCTTGCTGGGTCAGCACGTTTTCCACGTGGAAGCGCATTTGGGCGTATTCGTAAGTCTCCAGCGTGGCGACATGGCGATGGTTGTAGCGCTTGAACAGTGAAGGCAGGTGCTTGCCGATGGTGGCGTTGAGCAGCGTGCCGATGTTCTCGCGGTCACAGGCCGCCAGCACCTCGGCACCGCGTTCGAGGTACGCCAGCATTGGCCCGTTGATGATGGGCGAGAACGAGTTGATGACCGCCTTGACGATACGCCGTGGTCGCCGTGCCAGCGCCTGCAGCGTGGCGATACCGCCCCAGGAGAAGGACAGCACATGGTCGCAGGCGAACTGTTCGATCAGTTCGAGGAGGATGTCTGCCTCTTCCTCGCGGCTCATCAGGTGTGTGTGGTCGTTGAATTCGCGCGATTGCCCGGCATAGGGCAAGTCGAACAGCACCACGTTGAAGTGCGGGTAGAGATAGCGCACCGATTGGGCGAAGGAGGTCGTCGTCGACAGTGAGCCGTTGACCAGAATGATGGTGTGCTCGGCGCTGTCAGCGCGGTAGTGCTCCGTATAGACGCGGTATTGCCCCTGGATATCCAGCACAGCGGTTTCTGGTTTCATCGTGCAGCCCCATGACACGTACGTGTTGCGGACGCACAGCTACTCAATGCTGCGCGAGCTTAGGTCAGTAGGCAAAAAGCCTGGGAAAAGGCCTGGTAGCGGCGGGTGCAAGCGTGCCGACAGCTGTTGTTATAGGCGGGGTTTTCCGGCTGGGGGAATCGGCTGGCGGCGGTGCCGGTCAGGTCGATCTAGGGCAGTCCCCGTGCAGGTGCAAGGCACCTTTCAGTCGGAAAAATCTTCTTGGAATGCATTTCAGACTATCCGGTCACGTTCGGACCGTTAACTGGATTCAAGCAGGCGCGTGTTTAAGTCGCAAGTCATGCGTGTGAACCTTTTTCGTTCTTCTGCCGGACGGTCGCGCTCAGACCTGGGTGATCTCGCTCTCGCTCAGCGAGCGGTACTGGCCGACTGCCAGGGCAGGGTCCAGCACCAGCGGGCCCATACGTTCGCGGTGCAGGCGCAGGACCTTGTTGTTGAAGTGGCCGAACATGCGCTTGACCTGGTGATAGCGGCCCTCGTGCAGGGTCAGCCGGGCGGTGTGGCTGTCGAGGATTTCCAGTTCGGCGGGCAGTGTGGTGAGGTCTTCGTAGGCGAAGTAGAGGCCGCGCGCGAAGGCGTCGATGTATTCATTGCCGATGGGCTGCTCGGTCTCGACACGGTAGGTCTTGCCCAGGCGGCTGCGCGGTTCGGTGAGGCGGCGGGACCAGAGGCCGTCATTGGTGATGATCAGCAGGCCAGTGGTGGTCAGGTCGAGGCGCCCGCCGATGTGCAGGTCCTGTTTGTCTGGTTCATCCAGCAGGTCCAGCACGGTGCGGTGCTCGGGGTGCTGCGTGGCGCTGACCACCCCGGCCGGCTTGTGCAGCATGAAGTAGCGTGCCGGCTTGCCGGCCTGCAGCAGCTCATCGTCCACTTCGACACGGCTGAAGGCGCGTACTTCATCACGGCCATCGCGGCTGACCTGCCCATCCACACGGACGCGACCACTGGCCAGCAACTGGCGGGCATCGAGGCGGCTGAAGCGGGGCAGGTTGCTGAGGAAACGGTCGAGGCGCATGGATCAGTCGGGCTCTACCGGCAGGCCCTGGGCACAACGTGGGCACAGGCAGGCGCGATTGCGTTGCTCGGCGGGCAGGGCGTCGAGCTGGGCCGGGTCTATCGGCGTGCTGAAACACCAGCAGTCTTCCACGGCAGCGTCCTGGCCGGCCTGGGCGCAGTCGTTCAATTGGCCGCAGCAGGGGCAGCGTGTGGTCTCGCTCATGAGGACGGATCGAAACGTTCTTCGCACACCCGGTTGCGCCCGGACTTCTTGGCCCGGTACAGCGCGCGGTCGGCGCGGGCGATCAGGCGCTCGAGGGTGTCGTCGGCATGCAGTTCGGTAAGGCCGATGCTGGTATTGATCTGCAGCTCGGCACCATTGAACGGGAAGCGGCTGGCTTCGGTCTGGTGGCGAATCTTCTCGGCAAGGTGGCGGGCGGTGGCGCTGTCGGTGTCCTTGAGCAGCAGGATGAACTCTTCACCGCCCCAGCGGCAGATGATGTCGGACTGGCGCAGGTCCTGTTGCAGGTTGCGCGCGAAGCCGCGCAGCACTTCGTCACCGGCCAGGTGGCCGTGGCTGTCGTTGAGGTCCTTGAAGTTGTCGAGGTCGATCAGCAGGGCGCTAAGCGGGCTCTGTTCGCGTTGCGCCTCGACGATGGCCTGGTTGGCCAGCAGGTTGAAGCCGCGGCGGTTGGGCAGTTCGGTGAGGGTGTCGGTGGTGGCGAGGGCCGCAATATGGCGCTGGTAGCGGCGCATCGACAGGTACACGAGGAACAGCACCACGCTGCTGATGATCAGGCAGACCAGCAGGTTCAGGTAGAGCGTGTGGCGGATGTCGGCCAGCGCGCCTTCTTCATGCTTGTCGACGAACAGGTACCAGTTCAGCTCGGGAATGAAGCGCACGTTGAGGAAGTGCCCACGGCCCTGTTCGTTGTAGGTGAAGTTGCCGCTCTTGGGCTGTGGCAGCTTGGCCTGCAAGGCTTCGAGGCCGGCGACTTCGCTGAGCGACTGGCCAACCCGCGCGCCCATGGGGCCACCCGTGGCGCCGGTGAGGACGATACGGCCATTGGTGTCGACGAAGTAGATGCTGCGCTCGAAGCGCTGCTGGTAGTCGTCGATCAGCTTGACCACGGCGTCGACGGTCAGGCCCACGCCGGTGGCGCCGATGAAGCGTTCGTCGTAGTCATAGACCTTGTAGTTGATGAAGAAGGTCAGGCGGTCCTGGTTGGCCATGTCGACATCGACATTGACCTCGTAGGGCGTCTGCATGTCGCGCACGCGAAAGTACCAGACGTCGCGCTTGGCCTTTTCGTCGACCTGCTTGAGCACGCCCTTGGCCTGGTAATAGGTCAGGGTCTTGTTGGAGATGAAGAAGCTGGTGAAGGCGCCGTAGTGCTCCTGCACTTCGCGCAGGTAGCGAGTCATCTGGTCGCTGTCCTGTTCGCCACCCATCACCCAGTCGCGTACGAAGGTGTCGCGCGCCATCATCGAGGAGATGACCACGGGGCGGACGAGGTCCTTCTGGATTTCCGAATAGATGTTGTCGGAGGTCAGCGGCAGCTCGGTGTTGACGATGGTGTGGCGAATGCCATCGCGCGAGGTGTAGTAGCTGACCAGGGTGGTGGCGATGAAGCCGCTGAGCAGCAGGACCAGCAACAGCAGAAGCAGGTAGGCCTGGGCATGCTTGGAGGTATGTGGCGGCATGGGGGGCGGTTTCTGGGTTCGTAGTGGCCACATGCTAACGTGGCGGTGGCTGGCTGTACCAGCGCCGAGGGTGGCGAGGCGACGACCTTGCTTAGCCTGGACCAGGCGCCTAAGGTGTCCGGCACGAAGAGTGATTGTTCTGATGTTCTCCGTTGATTCCCGCAATGGGGTCACACGTTCCGGTCTGGCGCCTCCAGGCCATGTGTCGGATGCCTACCCTCCGACGGCTGGTTGATTCGTCTGCGCGCCTCCAGGGTGGCATGACATTTCCGACGGCCCGAGCAGCCTATGCCTGGTTACCGCATCAAGTACTCCACCCTCAGCATCGGTGCCGAGGATTTTCACTTGTGTTCCCTGCGTGACAAGCAGCAGTTCGCCGACCACGATGGCCTGGCCGAGCTGGCAGGAATTTCCTCGGCCACCTGGTCGCTGTTCGGCCAGCTGTGGCCTGCCGGGCAGGTATTGGCGCAGACCATGAGCCGCTTCCCGACCGAGGGCCTGCGCATTCTCGAGCTGGGTTGTGGGTTGGGGCTGAGCAGCCTGGTGCTGCAGCGCCTGGGCGCCGATATTACCGCCAGCGACTATCACCCGTTGGCTGGCGAGTTCCTGCTGCGCAACGCCACGTTGAACGAGCTGGAACCGATCGAATATCAGGCATGTGATTGGGGCGAGGTGTACCTCGAGCTTGGCCTGTTCGACCTGATCATCGGTAGCGACCTGCTGTATGAGCGCGATCATCCTGGCCTGCTGGCCGGCTTTATCGACCGCCACAGCAAACCGGTGGCCGAAGTGCTGATCGTCGATCCGGGGCGTGGCAACAGCCCGCGTTTCAGCCGCGAGATGCTCAGCCATGGCTACCAGCAACAGGCCGACCTGCTCAACGATCTGGATGACCCGGATGCGCCGTTCAGGGGGCGGATTCTCTGTTATCAGCGCTCAGGGGATTTGTAGACGCGCTGGCTGCTCCTGTAGAGAGAGGTCGGGTGCGCCGTGCACAGCGGAGGGCTTGCACATAATTTCGATGCGCCTGCACACCCTACGGTTTGAATGGCAGGGTGGATAACGCGCTGCTATCCACCCTGTGCTTGCTTCCAGCCGCATCAGCATCCGAGGCTCGCGCGAACCATCCGCTGCGCCCGGCTCACGCTAGGTGTTTGGCCTCAGCCCTTGCTCTGCATGTAAGCCTTCCAGCCGCCAAAATGGGTGATGTCCAGGGCGCCCGCCAGGCCATAGGGTTCGCAGATAAAACCGGTTTCCCAACTGCCGTCGGCCAGTTGCACCTTGCCCAGGCCCAGCGGCGCGGGGATGCCGGTAAGGAACGAGCCCAGCTCGGCGCTTGGCAATTCCCAGACTTCCACGGCGATGGCCACGCCACCTTCGGCGACACGGACCATGCCTGGACGGAAGGGCGGGCCGCCGGCCAGGGCGTACAACTGGTAGTCCGGCGAACTCTGCGTGGCTTGCAGCAGGCGGCCGCCGCGTTGCTTGAGCTGCCAGTTCAGCGGCAGGCCATCCAGATGGGCGCCGCACACCACCACGCGGGCGCGGTCGTTGCGGGCGATGGCGGCCGGGGCTGTCGTATCCAGCGTGCGCGCACCGGACAACGGCAGGCCGTGCTGGCGCTGCAGGCCATCAGCGAGGCTGAGCAGATACTGGTCGGTGAAGGCGCGACCGAACAGGGTCACGCCCCACGGCAGGCCGTTGGCCATGAAGCCGGCCGGCACTGCAACGGCCGCGTAGTCGAGCATGTTCATGAAGTTGGTGTAGTAGCCCAGGTCCGAGTTGCGCTTGACCGGTTCGGCGTGCAGCTCGTCCAGCGTTACCGGGCGGGGGTAGGCCGGGGTCAGCACACAGTCGACCTCGGCCAGGATTCGGTCGCAGATGGCCTTGAGCGCCTGCAGGCGGTATTGCGCGCGGAAGGCGTCGACGGCAGTGGTGCCCGGTGCTTTTTCCAGCACGGCCTTGATCACCGGCAGCACGGCATCTGGCTGCTGTTCGATCAGTGCGCCGGCGACGCTGTAGCGCTCGGCGACCCAGGGGCCTTCATAGAGCAGGCGCGCGGCGTCGAGGAAGGGCGCGAAGTCGATTTCCACTGCTTCGCCGCCCAGGGCTTTCAGCTGTTCGATAGTGCTGGCGAACAGTGCCGGGCTCTCCACACAGCCGAGGAATTCGAGCTGCTTGGGCACGCCGAAACGGAAGCCTGCGCGGGGTTTGCCGAAGGCGCTGGCGTCGTTCCACAGCGGGTTGGCGCGGCTGTACTCGTCACGCGGATCCAGCTTGGCGGTCAGGGCCAGCAACTGGCTGGCTTCGGCGGCGGTGGCGGTGAAGTAGGTCACGCAGTCCAGGGTGCGGCAGGCCGGCACCACGCCGGCGGTGGAGAGCAGGCCCTTGGTTGCCTTGAGGCCGACCAGGTTATTCAGTGCGGCTGGTACGCGTCCGCTGCCGGCGGTATCGGTGCCGAGGGCGAAGCTGGCCACGCCGAGGGCCACGGCAAGCGACGAGCCGGCGCTGGAGCCGCCGGACGGGTAGGCCGGGTGCACGCTGTTGCGGCATTCGCCATAGGGCGAGCGGGTGCCGTTGAGGCCGGTGGCGAACTGGTCGAGGTTGGTCTTGCCCATCGGCACGGCGCCGAGAGCGATCAACTGGGCGACCAGCGTCGCGCTGGTCTCGGGCACGTAGGCGAAGGCCGGGCAGGCGGCGGTCGTCGGGATGCCGGCCAGGTCGATGTTGTCCTTGATGGCGAAGGGCACGCCGAACAGCGGCAGCTCGGCCGGCGACTTGCCGTCCAGCGCCGCTAGATAGGGTTCCAGCTCGGCGGTGCTGAGCAGGTGGATGAACAGGTGGAATTCCGGATTGAGCGCGGCGGCCTTGTCATGCAGGGCGAGAATCAGCTGACGCGGGGTCAGGCTGCCGTCGGCGTAGGCGGTTTTCAGGGCGCCGAGGCGCAGGTCGAATTCGTGGGTCATGTCAGGTTTCCTCGTTTATTGCGAGTCCGCGTGGTGGGTCGATGAAGCGTGACCCACCCTGCGGTGAGAGTTCGTAGGTGTAGGGCGGGCCGGGCGGCGCTCCGCTCTAGCTCACCGCGTTCTGGCTGATGGCAATGGTGAGCTGAAGCCCACCCTGCGATTCAGTCGTAGGGTGGATCGGGGCGCGTAGCTGGCGCTCCATCCATCCACCGCCCAGCTCATCCTCAGGCTTCCTCCAGTACCACCACGCGCTGGCCGGCACGCACTGGCGAGCCGGGTTGCACGCGCACCTCGCGCACCACGCCGTCACGCGGGGCGGTGAGGGGGATTTCCATCTTCATCGACTCGAGGATCACCAGCACGTCACCGGCTTTCACCGCGCTGCCTTCCTCGACCTGCACCTGCCAGAGGTTGCCGGCGATGTGGCTGTCGATGCTGTGCTGGCCAGCCGCGAGCGGGGCGTCATCACCGAGTTCGGCGACCACTTCCTCGCTCTCGTAATGGGCCTGGCCGGAAGCGATCCAGCGCTGGCGCTCGGCGTCGAAGGCGGCGCGTTGCTGGGTGCGGAAGGCGTCGATGCCCTCGGCTTCCTCGGTGAGGAAGTCTTGGTAGTCGGCCAGGGCCAGTTCGCTGTCTTCGATGCGCAGTTCATAGCGGCCGAGCGGGAAGTCGCGGCGAATCTGCAGCAGCTCATCGGCCCCCACCGGGTAGAAACGGATCTGGTCGAAGAAGCGCAGCAGCCAGGGCTTGCCGTGGAAGGCGGCGACTTCGCGGTAGCGGTTCCACATCTGCAGGGTGCGGCCGACGAACTGGTAGCCACCGGGGCCTTCCATGCCGTACACGCACAGGTAGGCGCCGCCGATGCCCACCGAGTTCTCGGCGGTCCAGGTGCGCGCCGGGTTGTACTTGGTGGTGACCAGGCGATGGCGCGGGTCCAGCGGCGTGGCCACCGGCGCGCCGAGGTAGACGTCACCGAGGCCCATCACCAGGTAGCTGGCGTCGAACACGGTGCGGTACACCTCGTCGAGGTTCGGCAGGTCGTTGATGCGGCGGATGAACTCCAGGTTGCTCGGGCACCAGGGCGCGTCCTTGCGCACCGTGGTCATGTACTTGTCGATGGCCAGTTGGCAGGCCGGGTCGTCCCAGGACAGCGGCAGGTGCACGATGCGCGACGGCACCTTGAGGTCCTGGGCGTTGCACACCGCGTCCCATTCGCCGATCACCACCGCCAGCAGGTTGGCCAGCGACAGGGTTTCCGGCTGGTAATGGATCTGCAGCGAGCGGATGCCCGGCGTCAGATCAATCACGCCATTGGCGAACCGAGTCAGGGCTACTGCGTTTGCCGATGCGTCGTTAAAACTCGGCTCGGCTGCACTCGCTACGCCCTGACGCAGTCCGAATTTTGTTTCCAGCGCCTGCATCAGCGCATGGCCGCGGAAGCGCAGCACCAGGTCCAGCTCGGCCTGGCCGATTTCCAGCAGCAGGTGGGTGTCGCCGGAGAGGCGGGCGACCAGGCGCTTGTCCTGGCTGCCGATGTCGAGGATCACCGGCGGCTCCAATGGGATCGGCTGCCAGTTGACGGCAACAGCGTCCAGCCCGGCGACTTCTGCCTGGCGCGCCTTGGCCAGCGTGCGGGCGGTTTCGATATTCACCGGCACGAAGCGCAGCTTGTCGCCGGCCTTGAGCTGGCCGAGCTGCCACAGGTCGGCCTCGATGATGGTCACCGGGCAGACGAAGCCGCCCAGGCTCGGGCCGTCCGGGCCGAGGATCACCGGCATGTCGCCGGTGAAGTCCACCGCGCCGATGGCGTAGGGGTTGTCGTGGATGTTCGACGGGTGCAGGCCGGCCTCGCCGCCGCTGTCGCGTACCCACTCAGGTTTCGGCCCGATCAGGCGCACGCCGGTGCGGCTGGAGTTGAAGTGCACTTCCCAGTCGGTGGCGAGGAAGGTGTCGATATAGGCCGGGGTGAAGTATTCCGGCGCACCGTGCGGGCCGTAGATCACGCGGATTTCGCGCACGGCGGGCAGGGCGGTGCATAGCGCGGCGGGCAGTTGCGCGCCATTCTCCGCATTGCAGAGTGCCGGAATATGCAGCACATCGCCGGCACGCAAGGCGCGGCCGCCGTGACCGCCGAACTGGCCCAGGGTGAAGGTGCTTTTGCTGCCCAGGTATTCCGGCACCTGCAGGCCGCCACGCAGGGTGAGATACGAGCGTGCACCGCTGCCGGCGATGGTGCCGAGGCTCAGGGTGCTGCCGGCTTTGATCAGCAGCGCGCTGTTCAGCGGTTGCGCCACGCCGTCCAGGGTCACGGGGATTTCCGCGCCAGTGATCGCTACCACCGCATCGGTGTTGAAGCGCAACAACGGGCCGCTCATGGTGATTTCCAGGCCGGCGGCGCCTTCGTCGTTACCCAGCAGGCGATTGCCCAGGCGCAGCGCGCGGTCGTCCATGGGCCCCGAGGGCGGCACGCCCACCGCCCAGTAGCCGAGGCGGCCGGGGAAGTCCTGCACGGTGGTCTGGGTGCCGGCGGAGAGCACCTCGAAGGTGTGCGCCTGGTAGACGAGGCCTTCCAGGCAGCGGGTCCACGGCGAGCCGCTGGCGAACGGGGCGTCGACCAGGATCTGTCGCAGGTACTGGCTGTTGGTTTCCACGCCGTACAGCAGGGTATCGGCCAGGGCCTGGTTCAGCGCGGCGCTGGCTTCTTCGCGGGTTGGCTTCCAGGTGATGACCTTGGCGATCATCGGGTCGAAGTATGGCGGGATCTCGCAGCCCGCTTCGACCCAGGTGTCGATGCGCAGGCTCTTGCCATCGGCCTTGGGGAAGTCCACGGCGGTGAGCAGGCCGGGGCTCGGTTGGAAGTCGCGGCCCGGGTCTTCGGCGTACAGGCGCGCCTGGATGGCATGGCCGCTGGGCTTCAGGTGCTTCGCCAACTCGCTCAGCGGCGCCAGATCGCCTGCCGCCAGTTCGATCATCCAGCGCACCAGGTCGACGCCCCACACCTGTTCGGTGACGCCGTGCTCGACCTGCAGGCGGGTGTTCACTTCGAGGAAGTAGAAGCGCTCGGCCTCGCTGTCGTAGACGAATTCGACGGTGCCGGCGCTGCGGTAGCTGACCGCTTTGGCCAGCTTGATCGCCGCCGCGCACAGCTCTTTCGCCATACCGGCCGGCAGGTTCGGCGCCGGGGTCTCTTCCAGCACTTTCTGGTTGCGCCGCTGCACCGAACAGTCGCGCACGCCGAGGGCCAGCACGTCGCCGGCGCCATCGCCGAACACCTGCACTTCCAGATGGCGGGCGCGCTGGATGTACTTCTCGATAAATACGCCGCTGTCGCTGAAGTTGTTCTGCCCCAGGCGCTTGACCGCTTCGAAGGCGTCGCTCAGTTCCTCGGCGCTGCGGCATACGCGCATGCCAATGCCGCCACCGCCGGCGGTGCTTTTCAGCATCACCGGGTAGCCGACTTCTTCACCTGCAATCAGTGCAGCGTCGAGGTTTTCCAGCAGCTCGGTGCCTTCGAGCATCGGTACGCCGTGCTGTTTGGCCAGGGCGCGTGCGGTGTGCTTGAGGCCGAATACGCGCAGCTGCTCCGGGGTCGGGCCGACGAAGGCGATGCCGGCGGCTTCGCAAGCTTCGGCGAAGGCGGCGTTCTCGGAGAGGAAGCCGTAACCGGGGTGGATGGCTTTCGCGCCGGTCTGCCTGGCGACGGCGAGGATCTTGTCGACCACCAGGTAGGTCTGGGCGGCCGGGCCTTCGCCGAGGCTGAAGGCTTCATCGGCCTGCTGGATGTGCAGGCTGGCGGCGTCGGCCTCGGAGTACACGGCCACGCCTTTGACGTCGAGCTGACGCAGAGTACGCAGAATGCGGCAGGCAATGGCGCCGCGGTTGGCGATCAGAAGTGTGTCGAACATTCGAGGTGTCCTCGAAGGAGGCGGGCCGTCCCGCCGGTATTGGGTCTGCACCACGGTCGTCCGGGGTGGGGAATACGCGCGCGCTGTGTAGGAGCTAGGGGCACGCCTAGTGCTCTGCTGGCGAACAGGGCAGGTAACGCTTCGCGAGCAGAACTCGCGCCTACGGGGTCTGCGTTGGCTTGGCGTTCTGCCCCAGGCACTGGCCGCTGCGGCTCTGGCACAGGGCGAATAGCCAGCGTCTGATCAGTCCCATACCAGCACCTCGGCCGGGGTCGGGTTCCAGCCGTTGCAGGGGTTGTTCAACTGCGGGCAGTTGGAGATCAGGACGATGACGTCCATGTGCGCGACCAGCTCGACGTACTTACCCGGTGCGGAGATGCCGTCCTCGAAGGTCAGGCCGCCTTCGGGGGTGACCGGCACGTTCATGAAGAAGTTGATGTTGGCGCCGATGTCGCGTTTCTCCAGGCGGCCGTCGTGCAGGCTGGCGCGCAGGAAGTTGTCGCGGCAGCTGTGCATGTAGCGCTTGTCGAGGGCGTAACGGACCGTGTTGCTCTCCTGGGCGCAGGCGCCGCCGAGGGTGTCGTGGCGGCCGCAGGTGTCGGCGCTGATGGTCAGCAGCGGGTTGCCCAGGTTGGAGTAGAGGACGGTTCCGGTGGTCAGGTACACGCTGTTCTGCTTGCGCAGGGTGCGTTGCGGGTCGTAGCGCTCGCGTGGGTTGCGGGCCGAGAAGAACAGCGTGTCGACCGCCTGGTTGCCTTCGAGGTCGAGCAGGCGCACGGTCTGCCCGGCTTTGACTTCGCAGAGGAACGGCTCGCCGGCAGGGATCTCGTGGCGGTAGACAGCGGTGGCAGCATGTTTGTCGCTGGCGGTAAGGCTCATGTCGGCGTCCTCAGATATACAGGCGTTCGGTGTTGTGGAAGCCGCGACCGTTTTCCGGGCGCGAGGTGCGGCACAGCACGCTGATGCCGTCGCTCTCGACCTTGCTCCAGCTCAGTTGCACCGGCTTGGGTGCGTACTGCGGGTTGGGGTCCAGCGGGTGCTGCAGGGCAGTGAGCACCACCAGGGTGTCCATCGGTGCGTACAGCTCGATGTAGTCGCCGGCCTTGGAGTTGCCAGGCTCGAAATGGAAGCGGCCGTCGCCATCGACGCTGACCTTGCTGAACAGGTTGAGCGCCATCAGCAGGTCCTGGATGTTCAGGTTCCACTTGCCCATTTCCACCAGCAGGTTGTCCACGCCGTTGCGGAAGAAGTGGTTGCGCAGTTCCTGGTAGCGACCGGCGCCGTATTTCTCGGCGACTTCCTCGGCATTCAGCACGCCACCGAAACTGTCGTGCCAGCCGCAGGTGTCGGCGGTGATGGCGGCGAGCACGCGGCCCATGTCCGAGTACAAGCAATGGCCGGCGGTGAGCTTGGCGGTGTGCTGGCACTTGAGGGTGTCCGGCAGGTTCAGGCGCTCGCTCTTCTCGGCGGCGCTGAGCAGCAGCAAGCTGACGTTGGCGTCGCCTTCGAGATCGGTGATGCGCAGCAACTGGCCGCGCTTGAGGACGAACGAGGTGTGGCCGCCGCCAGGCACGAGTTCTTCGTACAGGGTCGGACGCAGGCTCAGGGATGCGCTCATGGGTGCTCCTTATAGGGCTCGGTGACGTGTGCCGGCAAAGCGTCGACGGCGGCGCGGGTGGCGCGGCGGTCACTGTTCAGGGGGATGTCGTAGGTGATGCGCGCGCCGAAGGCGTTCGGTGCGTGCGGGTCGATGCGGGTTTTGTCGAACACCAGCAGGCGGGTGCCGAGGCTGAAACCCTCGCTCAAATCGTGGGTGACCATGAACACGGTCAACCGGGTCTCGTTCCACAGCTCCAGCAGCAGGGCGTGCATGTCCTTGCGGATGCCAGGGTCGAGGGCGCCGAAGGGTTCGTCGAGCAGCAGCACGCGCGGCTTCATGATCAGCGCCTGGGCAATGGCCAGACGCTGCTGCATGCCGCCGGAGAGCTGGCTCGGATACTTGTCCAGGGCATGGCCGAGGCCGACTTTGTCGAGGATCACCTCGGCCTGGGCGCGGGCCTCGCGCTTGGCGGCGCCGAACAGGCGACCGAGCAGCGGTGAGCGCGGCAGTTCCAGGCCGATGGCGACGTTGTCCAGTACCGAGAGATGCGGGAACACCGAGTAGCGCTGGAACACCACGCCACGGCTGCTATCCGGCTCGCCGGCCAGTGGCTCGCCGCCGAGCAGGATCTCGCCACGGCTGGCGCGCTCCTGGCCCAGCAGCAGGCGCAGGAAGGTCGACTTGCCGCAGCCGGAGGCACCGACCAGCGTGCAGAACTCACCTTCGTTGATGCGCAGGTTCAGGCGTTCCAGCACGACCTGATCGCCATACTCCTGCCACACATTTTTCACTTCGATGAAGGCGCCTACTGCGCGAGCCGCTGGCTGCGTCACGCGGTGCTCGCAATCCTCATGGACCAGATGTCCACTCCGGTTGCTGCGCTCCGGGCTTCTTGCCAGCGACTCGCTCGCTACGGCGCCGCTCTCTATGCGTTTCATGCTTTCGCTCCTTCATACCAGGGGAAGCACAGGCGGGTGAGCTGGCGCAGGCCCAGGTCCATCAGCCAGGCGAGCAGGGTGATCCACACCACGTACGGCAGGATCACGTCCATCGCCATGTAGCGACGCACGAGGAAGATGCGGTAGCCGAGGCCGTCGGTGGAGGCGATGGCTTCGGCGGCGATGAGGAACAACCAGGCCGAGCCGAGGACCAGGCGCAGGGCGATCAGCAGGCGCGGCAGCAGTTGCGGCAAGACCACGCGCAGGATCAGGGTCCAGGTATTGGCGCCGAGGGTCTGTGCCTTGATCAGGATTTCGGTGGGAATCTCGCGGGTCCGTTGCTCCAGATCACGCGCCAGTATCGGGGTGATGCCGATGACGATCAGCATGACCTTGGACAGCTCGCCGAGGCCGAAGACGATGAACAGGATCGGCAGGATCGCCAGTGGCGGCACCATTGACAGCACGGTCAGCAGTGGCGACAGCGGGGCGCGAAACAGCGGCAATATGCCCGCCGCGATGCCCAGGCACAGGCCGACCAGGGCGGCAATGCCGATGCCCATGCTGAGGCGTTTGAGGCTCGCTGCGCTGTCCTGCCAGAACAGGTAGTTGCCGCTGCGCTTGTCCTCGGTGAAGGCCAGGCGATCGATGGCAGCGACCATCTGGCTGGCGCTGGGCAGCAGTTTGTCGTTGGGGTTTTCCGTCAATCGCGATGCCGAGCCGACGAAGTAGGCGAACAGCAGCAGGGCGAATGGCAGCAGGATCAGCAGCAGGCGTCCGCCGCGGTCCGGATGTCGGTTGATCAGGCGCATGGCGCTCCTCAAGGTTACCGATGGTTTCCACGCGTTGCGTGGGAGCCCGGGTTGGACGTTTTGCGTCCACAAGACTGAGACGCGGAGCGTCTCGGGCTGCATTCCCACGCGGACGGTTCGACGCCTCGACGTGGGAATGATCAAACCCGCTCGGGGGCCAGGGCGTCAGAGCTGGCCGTCGGCCGCCATCTGCATGTAGCTCGGGTCGAAGCGCAGCTTGACGTTGCTCTTGTCGCCGGTGACCACGTCGCGGGCGAAGCTCATGCCAATGGCCTCGGCGCTCTGTGCGCCTTCACCCAGCAAGCCGTGATCGAAGGAGAAGCTGGCCACCTTGCTCATGGTCGCCGGCAGTTTCGGACTGTTGGCGAAAGCCACGGCTTCCTTGGCGTCGTAGAACATCTTGGTGGTGCTGAGCTGGGCTTCGTAGCCGGCCAGGTTGGTGCCGGAGGCCTTGGCCATGTGCTCGCGGGCAGCGGTGCCGGCGGCGGAGTCGGCACTCATGGTCGCCATGATTTCGTACCAGGCACCGGTCAAGGCCTTGCCCAGGTTCGGGTTGTCTTTCAGCGTTGCGCTGTTGACCAGCATCAGGTCGATGATCTCGCCGGGGATCTGGCTGGAGTTGAATACCTTGGTCACGCCTGGGGTGGCTTCGATCTCGGCCAGCAGCGGGTTCCAGGTGGCAACGGCCTTGACGTCCTTGGTGGCGAAGGCGGCGACCATGTCGGCATCGGAGGTGTTGACCACTTTCAGGTCCTTCTCGCTCAGGCCGGCTTTTTCCAGGCCACGGGCGAGCAGGTAATGGGAGACGGAGAGTTCGACCAGGTTGACGTCCAGGCCTTTGAGATCGGCCAGGGTCTTGTTCTCGCCCTTGATGACAATGCCGTCGTTGCCATTTGAGAAGTCGCCGACGATCAACGCGGTGGAGTCCACGCCGCCAGCGGCGGGGATGGTCAGGGCGTCCATGTTGGTCATGGTGCAGCCATCGAACTGGCCAGCGGTGTACTGGTTGATCGATTCGACGTAGTCATTGAGCTGCACCACATCGATGCTGATGCCGTACTTCTTCGCCCACTTGTCGACGATGCCTTCGGCGGCGCCATATTCCCAGGGCATCCAGCCGGCATAGATGGTCCAGCAGACACTGAAATGGTCTTTCTTCTCGGCGTGGGCGGGGATGCTCAGGGCGGCAGCGAGGCCGGCGGCGATCAGCGAGGAGAACAGGGACTTGCGCATGGTGAACCTCCGGTTCGGTGGAATACGGGCAGGAGCAGCGCGGCACGAGCCTGACATTCAGGTGGCGCGTTCTCCCGGGCTTTTGTCCCGCCGTGTAACCCCGAACGAGGTCGCCAACTCTCGGACCAGTCACCCGCGTGCTCTCAGGAGCGCGTCGAGCCGGAACCCTAGTCAGCCATTGCAAATTGTCGTGCCGTGCGCCCTTGCGGGGTGCTTCTGCATGACTGGGATATAGCGAACATCGTGCCAGCTAGCGCAGACCCAGAAGGGGCGGGCCTTGCGTGGCAAAGAGGAGGAAAAGGAGGAAAAACGGCGCGTTATTTTGGTGCGCGATTTTGTGGTCGAGCTTCTTTGTGGTGCTTGGGCGGCTGGCCGTAGAAGAGCAGAGCTGCAGCGAGGATTACAGGTACGTTCTTGCACACCTGCCTGTATGTGAGGGCATTTCGAGTGCGTGATGAAATCGCTTCGCAGGCTGCGCGGTGCGCGCCGATCCAAGCCATCGCGAATTTCGGACCGAGAGGCGTTATTGCTGCATTCCCGCTCGCTTGAGCAATTGTTTGCAACGTTCCGACAGGTGCACCACACGCAGGTGCTTGCCGGCCTTGGCGTAGCGTTCGCGCAGGGTCTTCAGTGCGGCGATGGCGGAGTAGTCGACGAAGCTCAGGTGGCGGCAGTCCAGCGTGACCTGTTCCGGATCGCTGGCGACATCGAACAGGTTGAGAAATGGCGTGGTCGAGGCGAAGAACAGCGTGCCATGCAGGCGGTAGAGTTTGCTGCCGTCAGCGTCGGTCAGGCTGTCGGCATACAGCTCGCGTGCATGCTGCCAGGCGAAGTTCAGGGCCGCGATGACGATGCCGCAAAGCACGGCGGTGGCCAGGTCGGTGAACACGGTGATCAGGGTCACGGCGCCGATCACTAGGACATCGTTGGCCGGCACTTTGCCGAGTACCCGCAGCGAGCCCCAGGCGAAGGTCTGCTGAGAGACCACGAACATCACCCCGACCAGCGCAGCCAGGGGGATGCGCTCGATCAGCGGTGCAAGAAACAGCACGAAGAGCAGGATCATCACGCCGCTGACCACACCGGAGAGCCTGCCACGGCCGCCGGAGTTCAGGTTGATCACGGTCTGGCCGATCATCGCGCAACCACCCATGCCGCCAAACGCACCGGAGACCACGTTGGCTGCACCGAGGGCCACGCACTCGCGGTTGGTGTGGCCGCGGGTCTGGGTGATTTCATCGGTAAGGTTGAGCGTCAGCAGGGTTTCCAACAGGCCGACCAGGGCCATCAGCACGGCATAGGGCGCAATGATGCCGAGGGTTTCCAGGGTCCACGGAATGTCCGGCAGGGCAAAACTCGGCAGGCCGCCGGCGATATGCGCCATGTCACCCAGGGTGCGGGTTGGCAGCCCCGTCAGGTAGACCAGCAGACCAACCCCGAGGATCGCCACCAGCGCAGGCGGTACGCTGCGTGTCAGGCGTGGCAGCAGGTAGACGATGGCCATGGTCATGGCCACCAGACCGAGCATCAGATACAGCGGCGTGCCACCGAGCCAGGCTTCACCGTCCTTGAAATGTTCCAGTTGAGCCAGGGCGATGATGATGGCCAGGCCGTTGACGAACCCGAGCATCACCGGATACGGCACCATGCGCACCAGCTTGCCCAGGCGCAGCACGCCGAAGGCGATCATGATCAACCCACCGAGCAGCACTGTCGCCAGCAGGTACTGCACGCCGTGCTGCACCACCAGGGCGACGATCACCACGGCCATCGACCCGGCAGCGCCGGAGATCATCCCCGGCCGCCCGCCGAACAGCGCCGTGAGGGTGCAGATGATGAACGCGCCGTACAGGCCCATCAGCGGATTGAGATGGGCAACCAGGGCGAAGGCGATGCACTCGGGCACCAGGGCGAACGAGGAGGTGAGTCCGGCCAGGACATCGGCGCGCAGACGGGCGATTTTCATGATCTACCTGAGGCGAAGAGCGAGCATGCCCAGCGTGAGCGAGCGGGCGGAAAGGAAGGGGATAGTAAGGAGTTGGACGCTGCAGGGCCAGTAGCGAGCGCGCCCATTCATCCTTTCCCGCTCACCGATCTATGAGGGGCTTTGCCGTTCCGCTCGCTGCAACTCGGCAGCGCGGCTCGCGACGAAACGGCGCCAGGTCCTAGTGTTCTACCTCCAGTGCGCCTTCCGGGCAGGTGGCTTCTTCTGTCACCAATTGCCGTTTCACCCACTTTTCCGCGGTGGTGTACCAGGCTTCGAGGCGGGTATCGAGTGAATTGATGGCATCTTCGTCGCCATTGGCGGCGGCTTTTTCCAGCCAGAGCTGGCGCTGCACCTGGCTGGGCGGTACATCGCCCCGGCCGATGCTGTAGGCGTTGCTGAGGGTGTATTGAGCCTGTGGGTAGTCATTCATTGCCGCTTTGCACAGCCATTGCGCGGCTTTCTGATCATCGCTGGCGAAATGCATGGCGCGCTGCATTTCAGGGTCGGAGTCATCGCCTGCGGCCATGTCCTGAGGGCCGCGCTCGTTGCTCCAGTACAACTCGCTGAGCACGTACTGGGCCTGGGCGTTGTTCTGCTTGGCGGCTTTTTCGAACCATTCCATGGCCGTGATCAGTTCGCTCTGGTCTTCGCGTTTTTCCAGGTGATCGATCGCCAGTTCGATCTGGGCCAGGTCCAGGCCCATGTTGGCGGATTTTTCCATCCATTGGCGGCGTTGGCTGTCGTCGCCGGGCAACAGCGCGTCGCGATAGAGGATGGCGATTTCAAAAGCGGCTCGCGCGTCACCCTGTTCGGCAGCCTTGGCGTACCACTGCTCGCTCAGTTCGTATTCCTGCCGGGTGTAGTGGAAGAAGCCAAGATTGAACTGGGCGCAGACATCGCCCTCATCGGCTTTTTCCTGGTGTTGGCGAATGCTTGAGGGGTCTTCCTGGTCGAGGGTAATCGGGCAGGCCGGATCGGTGGCATGGGCACTGATGCTGCAGAGCAGGGCGAGGCTGGCAAGCAGAGTGCGCGGTAGGGCAGGCATGCGGATTCCTTTGTTGAAAATCGCGAATAGAACGGGGTGGCAACGAGATGTGCAGCCGAACGTAGCCAGTTACAGGGCGGCCCGCAATGCGCGCTTGCGGTAAATGCCACGCATTGCCCAAAAGCGCGACAGCGCTCAGTTGAGCCGGTAGCGGGCGAGCTCTTGCGGGGTCAGGACGCGCATGCGTTGTGGAGGGATGGCTTGCATGTCCGGCGCGAGGTTGGGCGCCATGCCCATGTCCCGCAGGTAGGTCACGGGGTTCTGCCGCAGCGCGCTCGGTGTCGATTGCGCCTGCGCGGAATCACCGGCGGGAAAGTAGGGGCGATGCAGGCCGACATGCCCGCGCACGGTGCGTTTGTGGCCGGCGGCGAGCAGGTAGATGCAACTGCCCTGGCAAACACCGGTGGACGGTACCAGGGTATCGAAGCCGGTTTCGCGCAGCAGGCGCCCCATGCGCATGGCTTCGGCAGCGCTCCCGCCGATGGTATCCAGCAGGATGACTTTGCGGGCGAAGGTGCCAGGGTGATCGCGCAGGCTCTTGAGCAGCACCTCGTAGTCACCGGGGGCGATCTCTTCGGAAACCTTGCCAACCAGCATTTTGCCGATGGTGGGGTGCTGCACGGCGGCGATTTCGACATGGCCGAGTGCAGTCGTCGCACATAGCGTCAGGGCCAGGAGGGTGAGGGATCGACGCATGAGGCGAGCAGGTCCTAGGTATGGGGCGCTTGAAGATACCGCCCCGTACCCGCTTCGCCTAGCTCAGTTCGCGGCAGGTGCCAGGTTGTTGCTGACGCCGCGGCCGAAGGTCATGACGGTGAGGAAGCCACACACCACCAGCACCGTGGCCATGGTAAGCAGGGCATCGACCCCCATTTGATCGACCACGCGCCCGCCAAAGAACGAACCGAGGGCGATGATGACCTGGAACAGCGCGACGAACAGCGGCATGCCACGTTCGACGTCCTTGGGGGCGACGACGAACATCCAGATATTGGCGCAGGCCGGGAATGCGCCGAAGGCGAAACCCCAGACGGCAATCAGGATGACCGCACCGCTCATCTGCGTGGCGAAATACGGGAAAAGGAAAGTGCTCAGACCGAGCAGGCAGGCCACCAGCAGGAGCGTGTAGCGCACACTGCGGTTGGCGGCAAAACCGGCGAAGATATTGCCCAGCACCCCTGCGGTGCCGTAGAGCAACAGCAGCGAGCTGATGGTCGCACCGTCGAAGTGGGCGTTGTATTTGAAGAAGGGCGCGACGTAGGTGTAGGCAGCAAAGTGCGCCAGCCCGATGAGCAGCACCGCGATCAGGCCGACACGCGCCTTGGGATTGATGAACAGCGCCGGCAGATCGTTGAGGCGAATGGCCTTTTGCGGCTTGAGCGTGGGCAGCAGGAAGAACTGCAGCAGCAACACCGGAATACCTACCAGGGCCGTGACCAGGAAGGTCATGCGCCAGCCCATCAGGCCGCTTAGCCAGGTGCCGACCGGCACGCCGAGCACGGTGGCCAGTGTCACCCCCGCCATGATGATCGCGTTGGCCTGGCCCACGCCCACGCCCTTGGGTGCCAGGCGGTCACTCAGGGCGATCGCCGTTGCCCAGAAGCCACCGATGCTGATGCCCAGCAGCACGCGGCCAGCCAGCAGCACATTGAAGTCACTGGCGAAGGCCACGACGGTGTTGGCGACAATCATCATCAGGGTCAGAAAGACCAGCAGGTGGCGCCTGTCCATCGAACCGATACCGACCGACAGCAAAGGCGCGGCGAGAGCGGCCATGATGCCAGGGAGGGTCACCATCAGGCCGGCATGGCCCGAGCTGATGCCGAGGTCGCTGGCGACATCGTTCAAAACGCCCACCGGAAGGAATTCGCTGGTCACCAGGGCGAAGGCGCCCACGGCCACCGAAAGGATCGCCAGCCATTGCTGCTTGGGGCTTTGCGCCTGGTGGTCGAGGGGTTGGCTGAGGCTTGACATGGTTTTATGTTCCGGAGGGCGAGGCCTGATACAGGCCTGGAGATATGCGGGGCGGGAATTATAGAAACCTGGTGTGACCATTAAGAAGGCCGATCAGCCTGATAGTGATCATTACGAAGATTGATTAGGACGGGCGAAAGGCTTGTTCTAGAGCCTTCTCCGGTGAACAGGTTGGCGCTTTGGCGAGACCGCATGACCCGGCTAATGGCAGCCGGGCCATGCGGTTCGATCAGGCGCGCTTGGGAATGTTCAAGCCACGGATGACGGCGGGGCGAGCGAGAAACTCATCCAGTGCACGCTGGACGTTGGGGAAGCGGTTGAACTCAACCAGGTCTGCGGCTTCGTAGAAGCCGATCAGGTTGCGCACCCAGGGGAAGGTGGCGATGTCGGCAATACTGTATTCATCGCCCACCAGCCACTGGTGATCGTCCAGGCGCTGCTCCAGCACGCCGAGCAGGCGCTTGGATTCGGCGACGTAACGGTCACGCGGGCGCTTGTCTTCGAAGTCCTTGCCGGCGAATTTGTTGAAGAAGCCGAGCTGGCCGAACATCGGCCCGATGCCGCCCATCTGCCACATCAGCCACTGGATGGCGTGGTAACGGCCCACGCCGTCTTGGGGGATCAGCTTGCCGGTCTTGTCGGCGAGGTAGATCAGAATCGCGCCTGACTCGAACAGCGTCAGGGCTTTTCCGTCCGGGCCATTGGGGTCGATGATCGCGGGAATCTTGTTGTTCGGGTTGAGCGACAGGAACTCGGGGGTGAGCTGATCGTTGGTCTCGAAACTGACCAGGTGAGCCTCGTAGGGCAGACCGATTTCCTCGAGCATGATCGATACCTTGACCCCGTTGGGAGTAGGCAGCGAATAGAGTTGCAGGCGCTCGGGATGGGCGGCTGGCCACTTGCGGGTAATGGCGTAGGCGGAAAGGTCTGACATGCGAACTCCGATGTGGGGAGGAGGAGGTGAGAATAACGGGCCAAGGATTGCCTCGGCACTTGTTTTTGAACGACTGTTTTTACCTGACAAGGCCAAGCCGGTATTGTTCATGGCTTAACCCTGACATGGAGAACCCTGATGAGCCTGCACGGCGATTACGATTCACAGAACATCTTTGCCAAG
The DNA here is from genome assembly GCF_965111915.1 of Pseudomonas sp. Marseille-Q8238. Lineage (NCBI taxonomy): Bacteria > Pseudomonadati > Pseudomonadota > Gammaproteobacteria > Pseudomonadales > Pseudomonadaceae > Pseudomonas > Pseudomonas sp. Marseille-Q8238. The sequence continues at coordinate 1,700,551 of NZ_CBCOPI010000001.1, forward strand.
ATCATTCGCGGCGAGGCCCCCTGCTACAAGCTTTACGAAGACGACGACGTGCTCGCCTTTCTTGACGTATTCCCGCAGTCCTACGGGCATACGCTGATAATTCCCAAGCGCTCTGCCGCTCGCAATCTTCTCGATGTCGACGCGGACGCCCTGAGCAAGATGATGCTGACGCTTCAGAAACTGACCCGGGTGATCACGGAGGAGCTGCAACCCGATGGTGTGCAGATCGCACAGTTCAACGGTGCGCCGGCAGGGCAGACGGTGTTTCACATCCACCTGCATATCGTGCCGCGCTTCAATGGCGATAACCTCGAAATGCACGCCACTGCCAAGGCTGACCCGGCTGAGCTGGAAAAGCTGCAGGCGCGTTTGGTCAAACGCATCAATGGCTGACCGATAGAGGGGCTCGCTCGACCCGGTTTGCTGTGCCGAGCGACCCTTCTGTCTACGCCGACTGGCCGAGTGGCTGTTGAGCCACACCGCTCGGCCGTCTGTCGAGGCGGCGCTTGCACGGCGACGAAAAGGCGCTTTAGAATCGCCGCCGGGCACGACAGGGCGCCCACTCTCGCAAAAGCCATTTGCACCTGTCCCGGTTTTCCATTCTGGATTGACCTTCACGTTAACCTCCTAGCCGCAGCGAGAACGGCAGACACAGAGGAAACGTCATGTGGTCCACATCCTGCCCCATTCATACCGATATCCGTAATACCGACTACCTGCGCAGTCATGCTCGCCATCTGTTGCGTCGTGCTCGCGGCGCAGAGCGGAGTATCGCCTTGCCGATTCTGCGACGGCTGTTGACGGCAAAGGTCTTGAAAGTCCAGCGCCTCACCGAACTGTACGGGCAACGTGAGAGTCTCCAACTCAAGCAGATCCTGGCCATGCTCGCCGTCGAGCTGGGGTATGCCGACTGGGCTACCTGCAAGCAAACGATCGATACCTGCGATAGCGCGTCCATCGATCGCTACCGTCTGGATGCCGGGGCCTTTGGTGATTTCGAGACGAACTGGTTTGCCGACGTGCAGCAAGCCCAGGTCTGGCAACATCAGAATGGCGGCTATCTGGTTCGTTACGGCACTCAGGCCGTGGCCATTCTCGCGCGGTGACGATGTGCACGGGGACGGCTTTTCCGGTCGTTCCCCGTGCCTCCAGGCGTGCCTTGCGGAACCTTGCTGGAATATGTGGTCCACATGCGGCAGTTGGCCAAAAGAGTCAGCGTGAATCTGTGGAGCCTGCCCATGAAGGCCATCATTGTCGGTACCGTTCTTTTGTTCACCAGTCATTGCGCCCTGGCCGATGATCTGAGCCGTGCTGCGGATCTGGCTACGGTTACCTGTAACAGCATCGAACACATAGAGCGACATGACTCGGCGCAAGTGCGCACGGTTGGTCTGTGGGTCGATGGCTATTTGCATGGCGTCAGTGAGCGCTTGCTGATGGAAGAAAACCTGGTCGAGGACTTCGATGCCGTCAGGCGGCGTATGTGGATCAGTGCGTACTGCGCCAACCATCCATCCGACGACGTGCTCGATGTAGCGCGTGCAATGACCCGCTTCATTCGTTCGGGTGGCATCGCCGGCCCGCAAAGTATCCGGGGCTGACGACTGCCTGCCAGACAGCCATGTGGCCGATGAAGGCCAGCATGGTTGATCCGCCTGGGCTTCAACCTTGTTGACTGGTTTTACCGCCCCACTCGAGAAAGCGCACTTTGTGCACTTCACCCTTGCCGTCCTGGTACACCACGGTACTGGGCACCACGCCGATCTTGTCGGAGTTGTCGGTGCGATGCAGGACCTTCTCGATATCCAGCTGCATGCCGTAGTGGTAATCGACGGCTGGAATGCCCTCGCCAGGTTTTTCGGCGGCTTCGGCAAATGCCATGGGCATCAGGCTGGAGATAACGGCGGAAACGATGGAAGCAATTTTCATGACCTGTCCTCTGAATACTGTCGGGCTGTTGCCTCGAGCTGGCAGCGCGCTGGGAGTCGTTGTCAGGCTGGGTACGGGGCTTATATGAACACCGCACGCGTCACGAAAAAAATCGATGCGTCTGCTAGTGGGCATCACCTTCATTGATGGGCGCGGCGATTCTTGCTTCTTGACCTGCCCCCAATCCCTGTAATCTAATGATAGTTATTCTCATTTAAGGCCTTGGTGCACGGCATTCCCGTTCGCTGGCGACTTATGCAGTTGGGGCGAAGCGTGATCTCGGGCGGCGGACGTGAAGCGAGCAGGTGGCATCGATATGGATGAGCGTTCACGCGCATCGATTTCCGGTGCCTATCGGGCGTTCCATGGCGAGCTGCTGAAGTTCTTTGGCAAGCGTCTGGACAGCACGGCCGATGCTGCTGACCTGGCGCAGGATGCCTTTACCCACTGGCTTGACTGGCGCAACGGTGGCGAAGTCCAGCAGCCCCGCGCGTTCCTCTTTCAGATTGCCCGCAACCTGTTGCGTGACCATTGGCGTCGGCAGCAGGTGCGCCCGCAAGCGTGCGAAGGGCTGGATGGCGAGCAGGCCCTCAATGGCATGGCCGATGAGCAGGAAGTGAGCCCTTTGGAGCAGATCGAACAGCAACAACGCTTGCATCTATTGGGCTTGGCCCTTGATGATCTGTCGCCGCGCCGCCGTGAGGCGTTCATCCTGCACAAGTTCGATGGCCTGTCCCAGGCTGAGGTGGCGAACCGGATGGGCATTTCCCTGAGCATGGTGGAAAAGCACATTGCCAGCGCATTGCTGCATTGCAAGCAGCGGGTGCAAGGTCAGTCGACGACGGACGAGACATGAGCGACAGGAAGCGGATGGACACGATCGACGAGCAGGCGGCCAACTGGTTCAGCCGCCGCTCCAGCGGGCAGCTATCGGCGAATGAACTGGCCGAGCTGGATATCTGGTTGGCGGCCAGTCCTGCGCATGCCAGGGCATTCGCCGACATGCAGCTGATCTGGGCCGATTTCGACAGCCTGTCCCGGCCGGCCACTCCATCTGCCGCTATCGTTCCCCTGCAGTCCCGAGGCCGCTGGCAACCCGGAAAGGCGCTGGCTGCATCCGTGGTATTGGCCTGCGCAGCGCTGGCCACTTCGCAGAGCTGGTTTGCCGCCAAGCCGGATGTCGATCGCTATGTGCAGAGCACCTCGGGCGAGCATCGCCAGGTCGAGCTGGAGGATGGCTCACGTATCGACCTCAATGTCGACACGCGCCTGCATGTGCGGCTCTATGCGGATCGTCGCGAAGTGGAGTTGCTGCACGGCGAGGCGTTTTTCACGGTGGCCCCCGATACCCAGCGCCCGTTCGATGTCCTGACGGGGCAGGGCAGCGTCCGTGTGGTTGGTACGCGCTTTGATGTACGCCGTGGCGACCAGCGCCTGGCGGTGGTGGTGGAAAGCGGCCGCGTGGCCCTGCACGCTCAAACCGGCACCGGACAGCCGACCCTGTTGAGCGCGGGCGACAGTGCCGACTTCGATTATCGGACCGGTACGCTGCAACTGGGCCAGCAGAACCCTGAGGAGATTGCCGGCTGGCGACGCGGGCAGCTGATTTTCCGTGACCGGCCATTGGCGCAGTTGGTGGATGAGTTGTCCCACTACCGACAGGCGCCCGTGCAGTTGGCTGATCCCAGCCTTGCCACACAACGGGTTTCCGGCAGCCTGAACATCGCCCGCCCGGATGCCTTTCTCGCTGCATTACCCCAGTTGCTGCCCGTGCAGGTGGAATATCAGCGTGATGGCAGGGCGCTGATTCACGCGCGTTGAGGCAGGAGCCGCGGCGCTTTTCCCGCTAATCGGCATGGATGCAAATATTTTTCATTTGCATATGTGGGTTATTCCATTCTCTGCGTCTTCCAGGTGTCCGCCTCACGCATGAGCGGTTTATCACCCTGGGAGATTTGGATGAAAACCCGCAACACCCGTTTCGCCTTACGCCACCTCTGCGCCAGCAGTGCTCTCAGCGCCCTGTTGCTGAGTGGCTCGGTCATGGCCGAGGCCTTTACCTTCAACTTGCCGGCGCAGCCGATGGCCAATGCACTGACGGCCATGGCCCAGCAGAGCCAGTTGCAGATCCTGTTCGATGAAGCGCAATTGCGCGGCTTGCGGGCACCGGCGTTGTCTGGTGAGTTCACTGCCCGTGAGGCGCTCACGCGGTTGCTCGCTGGCTCGGGGCTGGAGTTGGTCGAGGCGGGCGACGGCTTCGTGATTCGTCGTCACCAGGAAGCCAGTAGCGGCGGCGAGAATGTCATGGCCCTGGGTAGCACCACCATCATGGGCAGTGTGATCGACAGCAGTACGGCGGGGCGCTCGGTGTTGACCCAGAAGGACATCGACCGACAACAGGCGGACAACATCGCGGCATTGCTCGATACCTTGCCGGGCGTCAGCTCCAGCGGTTCGCCCCGGCCGGGCGGCCAGACCTTGAATATCTGGGGAATGGGCGACGTGGAAGACGTCAAGGTCATCCTCGACGGCGCGCCCAAGGGCTTCGAGAAATACCGCCAGGGTTCGGTGTTCATCGAGCCGGAGCTGATCAAGAACGTCGAAGTCGACAAGGGGCCGCACAACACCTTGTACGGCAACGGTGGGTTCGGTGGGGTGATCAAGGTCGACACCAAGGACCCCGAGGACCTGCTGCAGGATGGGCGCAACATCGGCGCATTCCTCAAGTACGGCTACCACACCAATGACCGGCAGAACATCTACAGTGGCGCGGTCTATGGGCAAACGCCCAGCCGCATGTTCGATGCCCTGCTATTCGTCAACGGGCGCGAGGGTGACAACATCGAACGGCCCAATGGCACCCGTTTCGAGTACTCGTCCAACAGCCTGGATGCCTTCCTCTACAAGAGCAATCTGCGCCTGAACGACGAGCACGTGTTCACCTTTTCCGCCATGCAGTCCGGCAGCAAGGCCTGGGAGCCTTTCGCCGCCAAGCGTGACGAAATGGCTGCGCCGACGGCGGCGGAAATCGCGAAATACGGACTCGATGGCGCCTGGAAACGCAAACTGGTCTATCGCGATCAGAAGGACGAGAACTACTCGCTGAAATGGAACTATGCGCCGCTGGATAACCAGTGGGTCAACCTGACTGCCAGTTTCGCCTATTCGAAGACCGACCAGAACGACAAGCGCCCGGACACTGCCAGCACGGTATTCGCGGCATCGCTGGGCAACGAGAGCTGGGTCAATTACACCGACCGCCTGGCTGAGGTGAAGAACGAAAGCCGCTTTGCCGATGGCATTTTCGACCATGTCCTGACCGTCGGCATGCAGTGGCACGGTCATAAGCGCGACACCTTGATGAACGACCTGGGCAAGAAGAAGGATGCCACCTACAACTACGGCTTCTACCAGCCGTATTACATGCCATCGGGTGAACAGGAAACCCGCAGCGGCTACATCCAGGATGCGTTGACCATCGGCTCCGTCACCATCACCCCGGCGCTGCGTTATGACCAGGTGTTGAGCAAAGGAGAGCCCAACCTGGCGTCGCGTTACAACAATCCCAATCCGGCAGTTGGCCATGACTACAGCAGCGTGACCTATACCGGCTGGTCGCCACGCCTGGGAATTTTCTGGACCGCCACCGACAACCTGGCGTTCTTCGCCGATGTCAGCAAGACCTGGCGTGCGCCGTTGATCGATGAACTCTACGAAGTCCAGAGCGCTATCAGCAGTGTGCCGGCCACCAGCCGCAACCTGGACCCCGAGCGCATTCGGGGCATCCGGGTGGGCAGCATCGTCGACTTCGAAGGGCTAGTGGTCGATAGCGATAACGTGCAGGTCCGTACCACACTGTTCCAGAACCGTGGCAAGGACGAGATCTTCAAACGCACCGGTATTTCCTGTGTCGAGCAGATCCCCAGTGGCGCCAATAACGGTATCTGCCGTCCACAACCGTTGACCAACTACCGCAACCTACCCGGCTACACCATCGAGGGTATTGAGGTTGAGTCCTTCTATGACAGCTCGCGGGTGTTCGGCAGCCTGTCGGTGTCCTACATCCGTGGTCAGCGGGATGCGTCGCCGCGTAACCCGTGGGGGCCGGAAACCTGGATCGCCGAGATCCCGCCGCGCAAGGCTGTGGCGACCCTGGGTGTGAAGGTGCCGGAAATAGACATGGCGTTGGGCTGGACCGGTAACTTCGTTCGCCGGCAGGACCGTTCGCCCGTGGATGATGACCCGCTGGCAACGGGCTGGGGCCTGCCCAAGACTCAGGGCTACGCGCTGCACGGGTTGTTCGCCAGCTGGCAGCCCAAGCAGGTGAAGGGCTTCGAGGCCCGTGTGACCGTGGATAACCTGTTCAATCGCGAGTACTACCCGTACCTGGGCGAGTCCGTCTCGGGTGTTGGGCGCAATATCAAGATGAGTGTTTCGCAGTTCTTCTGAGGCGCGCGACCAGGGACGGTTGACGTTTCGCTTTACCTCATCGAAGCGGATGGAAATATCGTTCCAGCCTAGCCATTCGAATGGGCCTCTTTGAGGCACAAGCGGATACCTCAATTGGTGGGCTGAAGCCCACCCTACGCGGGGTATGATCCTGTAGGGTGGGCTTCAGCCCACCAACCAGAGTGTCATGAAACGCAAAAGCCGAATGTCCGCAACTGCCTCGAACCGGCTATTCAGGCCGACACGTCAACAGAGCCTACCGCGTTATCGGCAATGCCGCGCCCATCAGTGCGAACAGGCCGCCGCAGCAGCGGTTGAAGCCTCTGCCGCTGCGTTCCAGCCAGGGGCGTACGCGGTGGGCGAGGCGGGCCAGCAGGTACTCGACGAAGCCCTCGACGATAGCGAAGGTCAGCGCCATGACCACGAATTGCAGCAACAGATCAGCCTTGGGGTCGAGAAACTGCGGCAGGAAGGCGCCATAGAATAGGATCACCTTGGGGTTGGAGATGGCCGACAACAAACCCTGGCGAAAGAGCTGTTGGCCAGGTTTCAGGGGGGCAGTGGTCACTGTGGTCATGTGGATCGGCGGCGAGCGCCAGAGCTGGATGCCCAGCCAGATCAGGTAGGCGCCACCTGCCAGCTTGAGCACGATCAGTGCGCTGGCCGATGCTTTGAGCAGGGCACTGATGCCGAACATCGACAGGGCAATCAGGGCCACGAAGCCGCTAACGCCACCGGCCACGGTCCACAGGGTGCGGCGGTGGCCGTATAGCGCGCCATGGGTCAGGGCAAGCAGCCCATTCGGGCCGGGTGTCAACGACAGGCCAATCACGGCGACAAGGTAGATGAGCCAGGTATGCAAGGCCATGGATTAGTCCATTGCTGGGTAAAGAGCGGACTGTAATCGCAGTCGTTGCTCGATTACAGCGCCGGGCAGCAGGAGCGCCTCCCATTTGCTGTTGCCCATGAACGACCAAAACAGCCACTTAAGTGGCTTCTTGCAGATGTTGCTGACATTTTCCCCAGTTTATTGCGACATATCTGTGCCTTTCTGCGAGCACATAGCATCTTCTCTGATCAGCGAAACAAGCCTTATGCCCTTGCTGGACAAGCGGACGACGGCTTCCGGCTGTGGCAAACTCTACGGCTTGAAAGCGGGCAGCACCTCTGCCAAGGCCCTGCCGTTTTAGCCAGATGACGAATTTATACCCGACGCCGACTGGCGTGGGCTCAACGCACACCAGGTCGCGCGCGACCCCGAACAAGAGGAACGCCCCGTGCACAACGCCGTAATCAGTGGCACTGGCCTGTATACCCCGCCAAACAGCATTTCCAACGAAGAACTGGTGCACTCCTTCAATACCTATGTGCAGCAATTCAACAGCGACAACGCCGCTGCGATCGAGCGAGGCGAGGTCGCAGCGCTGAGCGAGTCCAGCGTGGCTTTCATCGAGAAGGCATCCGGCATCAAGAGCCGCTACGTGATGGACAAGGCTGGCATTCTCGACCCGCAACGCATGACACCGCGCCTGCCTCAGCGCAGCAATGACGAGTGGGGCATTCTCTGCCAGATGGCCGTAGAGGCCGCCAAGCAGGCACTGGAGCGAGCGGGCAGGACCGTTGCCGATATCGATGGCGTGATCGTCGCCTGCTCCAACCTGGAGCGTGCCTACCCGGCCGTGGCCATCGAAGTACAAGCGGCACTGGGCATCCAGGGCTGGGGCTACGACATGAACGTGGCCTGTTCTTCCGCCACCTTCGGTATCCAGGCTGCCGTCACGGCGGTGCAGACCGGCCAGGCCCGGGCGATTCTGATGGTCAACCCGGAGATCTGTACCGGGCACCTGAACTTCCGTGATCGTGACAGTCACTTCATCTTTGGTGATGGCGCCACGGCGGTGATCATCGAGCGGGCCGATCAGGCCACCTCCAGCTACCAGTGGGACATAGTCGGCACCAAGCTGCTGACCCAGTTCTCCAACAACATCCGCAACAACTTCGGTTTCCTCAACCGTGCGGCGGAAGAGGGCATCGGTGCGCCGGACAAGTTGTTCGTGCAGGAAGGTCGCAAGGTGTTTCGTGATGTCTGCCCGATGGTTGCCGAGCTGATTGCCGCGCACCTGCAGGAAAACGAGCTCGAGGTGGGCGAGGTGAAACGTTTCTGGTTGCACCAGGCCAACCTCAACATGAACCTGCTCATTGCTCGCAAGCTGCTGGGCCGTGATGCCGAGGAAGGCGAGGCACCGGTGATTCTAGATACCTACGCCAACACCAGTTCGGCCGGTTCGGTGATTGCCTTCCACAAGCACCAGGATGACCTGCCGAGCGGCTCGCTGGGTGTGCTCAGCTCGTTTGGCGCGGGTTACTCCATCGGCAGCGTGATTCTGCGCAAGCGCTGAGTCTGAAGGCAGGACACCCTCTGTCCTGCCTGGTTGCTGAAAATTACTGCAAAAAATGGCGAAACGGCACATGGCTGCTCGTTTCGTCATCGCGTGTTGATCCGGGTTGCATAGCAGCTCTCACGCCGATCGCCCGATCCTGTCTTGCATTATCCCACCTGCTGTAACTCGCCCTTGTCGCGCCCGGCTATTGCTGTTGGCAAGGCGCGCGTTGTGGCGTGTCAACGCAGTTATTCGACTTCGGACTAAAAAGTTCCTCTGTCATCGAACTTTCATATAAAAGAAACCGCGCTGAAATAACCCATCGCCAAGATTCCCCTCCAACACCGCTGGCACTTGCCCGCGTGTTTCCAACGCTAAAGACCAATTAGGGGAATCTTCGAATGATCCGTAAGCACTTCGCCGGTTTTGCCACCAGCGCCCTGGCTCTGGCCATTTCCGCCCAGGCTTTCGCCGGTACCGTCAGCACCGACGGTGCCGATATCGTGATCAAGACCAAGGGCGGCCTGGAAGTCGCTACTACCGACAAGGCCTTCGGCTTCAAGATTGGCGGTCGCGTACAAGCTGACTACAGCACCTTCGATGGCCTGTACACCAAAGACGGCGACGCAGCTGACGCTGCTTATTTCCGCCGCGCCTTCCTGGAAGTGGGCGGCGTGATGTTCACCGACTGGAAATACCAGATCAACTACGACCTGTCGCACAACTCCGGCGGTAGCGACAAGTCGAACGACGGTTACTTCGACGAAGCGTCGCTGGCCTACACCGGCTTCAATCCGCTGACCATCAAGGTTGGTCGTTTCGACCCTGAGTTCGGCCTGGAAAAAGCCACTAGCTCCAAGTGGGTTACCGCGCCTGAGCGCAACATCGGTTATGACCTGATGGAGTGGGTCAACAACCACGACGGCGGCCTGGGCATCCAGTTCTCCGGCAACGTTGGCGAATCCCTGTACGGTTCCGCCGGTATCACCGCCAAGGATGCCAACGACGAGCATGGCGAGAGCACCAAGCAGCTCAACGCCCGTGCCGTATTCGCACCGCTGCATGCCGATGGCAACGTCCTGCACTTCGGCCTCAACTATGCCCGTCGTGACGCTGGCGTTTCCAACTACGACTCGCGCTTCCGTACCCGTCTGGGCATGCGTGGCGTGGCAACCGAAGGTGGTAACGATGCCGGCACCAACGGCAACCGCATCAGCATCGGCGCACAGGACCTGAACAAGGATGCATGGGATACCGACACTGCATGGGGTCTCGAGGCAGCCTGGGCCATGGGTCCACTGTCCCTGCAAGGCGAATACCTGCAGCGCAAGCTGAAGGCTGACGATGCGATCGCCGACCGTAAGGCTGATGGCTTCTACGTACAGGCTGCCTACACCCTGACCGGTGAGCCGCGCATCTATAAATTGGGCAAGTTTGATGCGATCAAGCCGTCCAACAAGCAAATCGGCGCCTGGGAAGTGTTCTACCGCTACGATGACTTCACCGTGGAAGACGACACCGTCGTCGTGGCAACTGCCACCCGCGCCGTGGGTGACGTAGACCTGAAAACCCACAACCTGGGTGTGAACTGGTACGCCAACGAAGCCGTGAAAATCAGCGCCACCTACGTCAAGGCCAAGTCTGATGGCGTGATCAACTCGGCAGCTGCCCGTGATGATAGCGGTGATGGTTTCGTGGTTCGCGCCCAGTACGCCTTCTAAGCAAGACGCAGTACCGCAAGACGCTTACTGAAATGCTCCTTTTCTGCCCCGCCTTTGTGCGGGGCTTTTTTATGGGCGCGTATCTGTGAGCCATTGCCGCAGGGATGCTGCTCTGTCGTGGGGTGCGCCGCGCGCACCGAAGGAGCACACCGAGCATCAGGTGCGCCGGACAGATAGGTGAAATAGGTGAGCAGTTAGGCGACGTTCATCCTGCAATGCAGCAACTGCTGCGCCATTTCTGGCAGCGCGATAGATGGGGGCAGGACGGAGCAGCGACGCGGCCCTATCCGTATCGATAAGGGCCGGTATGAGTTACAGCAGACAGGCGTTACTGGAGAAACTGGCTGTCAGCCCGCCATCGACAGGCGATTGCGACCTTCACGCTTGGAGATGTACAGGGCGTTGTCGGCGCGGCGTTGCAGGCTTTCTGGTGACTCACCTGGCAGCAGGGTGGCGCAACCCAGGCTGATCGACAACTCGATGGCCTGATTCTCTACCACGTACTGAAGTTCCTGCACGGCCATGCGCAGGCGTTCGCCGACCATGCCTGCGGCTTCGCGGGAGGTATTGGAGAGCAGTACCATGAATTCTTCACCGCCGTAGCGAAACACCATGTCGATGTTGCGCAGGCTGTTCTTCAGCGCAGCGGCGACGGCCTTGAGTACTTCATCACCCGTCAAATGACCATAGTTGTCGTTGACCTGTTTGAAGTGGTCGAGATCGAGCATCAGCACCGACAGCGGTTGCAGGGTGCGGCGTGCAAGGTCGGTTTCGCGTTGCAGGGCCTGGGTCATGGCGACGCGGTTACCGGTCTCGGTCAGTGGGTCGCGCAGGGCGATCTGCAGGGCTGCACGGTAGAGCAGGGCATTGCGTAGCGGGAAGAGCAGGCTGGCCAACAGTGACTCCAGTTGGCCAAGCTCCTCTTCGCTGAAACGATAGCTGCGCCGAAAGACCAGCTCACCCAGGTATTCACCTTCGTGGCTCAGGCGATAGCCTGCCGAATGATTGGCGCGCTCGCCCAGTTCCAGACGCAGGTCGCAGGAGGCCAACTGATAGCTCAGGGTATTCAGGGGCACCAGGCGCTGAACCTGTTGGAAGAACAGCTCAAGGATGCGTTCCACTTCCAGCGAGGTTTGCAGCTGCAAGCTCAACTGCTGGCGCAACTGGGCAGCGCTGATCGGCTTCAGGGGCTGTGGTACGCGGTTGGCGTAACCCAGGCGCTGCAGCTTGGCGGCATCGAAATCAATGGTGTTGGAGTGGGTGTGCGTGACCATGAAGCTCAACCTCTGGCGCTAGGCGCTGTGATATCGAGATAGAGCTAATTTCGTGCCAATTGGTTTAAGTCCTTTTAATTCAAATGGTTACTGGGTTGTCGCGAGGGTGGGGTGGCAGTTTTTTGCCAGGAAGATGAGGGTCGTGGTGGCAATTTGATGCCGTCTTGCGCTGCGCCGCCGGAAAACCGGCGGCGTTCATGGTCGTTATTGTGCGTCGAAGGCCTGGCCGTTGACGCCCTTGCTGTCCGGACCCATCAGGTACAGGTAGACCGGCATGATGGCCTCGGGGGGCGGGTTGTTTGCCGGGTTTTCCCCCGGGTAGGCCTGGGCGCGCATGCTGGTGCGCGTGGCTCCAGGGTTGACGCTATTGGCGCGGACGTTGGTGATGTCCTCCACTTCATCGGCCATGACCTGCATCAGCCCTTCGGTGGCGAACTTGGACACCGCATAAGCGCCCCAGTACGCACGACCCTTGCGCCCGACGCTGCTCGAGGTGAAGACCACCGAGGCGTCCTCGGAGAGCTTGAGCAGCGGCAGCAGGGTGCTGGTCAGCATGAACATGGCGTTGACGTTGACCTGCATGACGCGCATGAAGTTGTCACCGGACAACTGCTCCAGCGGAGTGCGTGGCCCGACGATGGAGGCGTTGTGCAGCAGGCCGTCGATCTTGCCGAATTCACCTTCCAGCATGGCGGCGAGTTCGTCGTACTGATGGGGCAGTGCGGTTTCCAGGTTGAACGGGATGACGGCCGGTTGCGGGTGGCCAGCCGCTTCGATTTCGTCATACACCTGGCTCAGATTGGCCTCGGTCTTGCCCAGCAGCAATACCGTGGCACCGTGAGCGGCGAAGGCCTTGGCGGCTGCGGCGCCGATGCCGCGGCCAGCGCCGGTGACGAGAATCACTCGGCCTTGCAGCAGGTCGGGGCGGGGGGCGTAGTCGAACATGGAAGAGTCTCGCTGAAATGAAGATGGATTAGGGAAAAGGCGTCTGCTGGTGCTCGCCAGTAAAGCCGCGGCAGACGACGGCGAGCTTGTGGCCGTCGGGGTCGCGCACATAGGCGGCGTAGAAGTCATCGCTGTAGTGCGGACGCAAGCCAGGGGGACCTTCACACTGACCGCCGTGAGCCAGGGCCGCCTGGTGAAAGGCCCGCACGGCCTGCCAGCTATCCGCCTGGAGGGCAATCATGCTGCCGTTGCCAGCGCTGGCTGGGGCGCCATTGAAGGGCTGGCATAACCACAGGGCCAGCTGCTCTCGTCCGTCATCTCGATACGTCCCCCAGCCGGCCCAGCCCTGCCAGCCGTCTTCGCCTGTCACGCAGCGCACGTGGCCTAGCGGGGCCAGAGCTGCATCGTAAAAGGTCATGCTGCGCTGGAGGTCATTGGAGCCCAGGGTGAGGTAGCTGAACATGCGGGCACTCAGCAGCTGCACAGTGCTCGGTCGAGCACGGCGCGCAGGTCCTGTGGGTGGTCGACCACCACGTCGGCTCCCCAGTGGCGCGGGTTGTCGTCCGGGTGGATGTAGCCATAGGTCACGGCGGCGGTTTTGCAGCCAGCCGCGCGGCCGGACTCGATATCGCGCAAGTCATCGCCGACGAACAACGCCTCGCCAGGCTGGATGCCGAGCTTTTCGCAGGCCAGCAGGAGCATTTCCGGGTCCGGTTTGCTGCGGGAGACATGGTCCGGGCAGACCAGCACGGCCGAACGGGTGGCCAGGCCCAGTTGCTGCATGATCGGCTCGGCAAAGCACACGGGCTTGTTGGTCGCCACGCCCCACAGCAGCTTGGCCTGCTCGATATCCTCGAGCAGGGCCGGCATGCCGTCGAAAAGCTTGCTGAATACCGCGCAGTGGCTCTGGTAGCGCTCGAGAAACTCCTGGCGCAGGGCTTCGAAACCTTCGGCTTGAGGGTCGATGGCGAAGGTGGCGGCCACCATGGCGCGGGCACCGCCGGAGATCTGGTCACGAATCAGGGTGTTGTCCAGTGGCTCCAGGCCACGATCCAGGCGCATGGCCTGGCAGACGGCGATGAAGTCCGGCGCCGTGTCGAGCAGGGTGCCGTCCATGTCGAAAAGTACTGCTCGCAAACGCATGCGCCTCACTCCTCGCGAAGGGTCTGGATCATGTAGTTGACGTCGACATCGGCGGCCAGCTTGTAGTGCTTGGTGATCGGATTGTAGGTCAGGCCGATGATGTCCTTGACCTGCAGGCCGGCTGCGCGGCTCCAGGCGCCCAACTCCGAGGGACGGATGAACTTCTTGAAGTCATGGGTGCCGCGTGGCAGCAGCTTCATGACGTATTCGGCGCCGATGATGGCGAACAGGTAGGCCTTGGGGTTGCGGTTGATGGTGGAGAAGAACACCTGGCCACCAGGCTTGACCATGCGGTAGCAGGCGCGGATCACCGAGGATGGGTCGGGCACGTGCTCGAGCATTTCCAGGCAGGTGACCACGTCGAATTGGCCGGGCATTTCCTCGGCCAGGGCTTCGGCGGTGATCTGCCGGTACTCGACGTTCACCCCTGACTCCAGTTGGTGCAACTGGGCAACGGCCAGTGGCGCCTCGCCCATGTCGATGCCCGTTACCGTGGCGCCGCGCTGAGCCATGGCTTCGCTGAGGATGCCGCCACCACAGCCGACGTCGAGCACCTTCTTGCCGGCCAGGCCCACGCGCTCGTCGATCCAGTTGACGCGCAGCGGGTTGATGTCATGCAGCGGCTTGAACTCGCTCTCGCGGTCCCACCAGCGGTGGGCGAGGGCTTCGAATTTGGCGATTTCAGCGTGATCGACATTGCTCATGTGGCGTTCCTTTAAAGCGAATTCTTTAGCGCGGCGCCTTTGTCGGCGATGCGTGCGCCCCAGGCGCGGGCTGTGGCGATGATGCGTTCTTCATCCAGGCGGGTCAGGCGGCCTTGGTCGAGCAGTTGTTTGCCACCCACCCAGACGTGCTGCACGCAACTGCGACCACCGGCATAGATGAGTTGTGAAACCGGGTCGTAGATCGGTTGCTGGGCCAGCCCGGACAGATCGAATGCGACCAGGTCGGCCAGCTTGCCCAGCTCCAGCGAGCCGATCTGCTCGTCCAGGCCCAGCGCTCGGGCACCGTTGAGCGTGGCCATGCGTAGCGCACTGTGTGCATTGAGCGCCGTGGCGCTACCGGCGACAGCCTTGGCTAGCAGTGCGGCGGTGCGCGTTTCGCTGAGCAGGTCGAGGTCATTGTTGCTGGCGGCACCGTCGGTACCGATGGCGACGTTGACGCCGGCCTGCCAGAGCTTTTCCACCGGGCAGAAACCGCTGGCCAGCTTGAGGTTGGACTCGGGGCAGTGGATCACGCTGCTGTTGCTTTCTACCAGCAGGGCGATGTCGTCGTCGCTGATCTGAGTCATGTGCACGGCCTGGAAGCGTGGGCCGAGCAGGCCGAGGTTGGCCAGGCGTTGCAGGGGGCGTACGCCGTGCCGGTCAAGGCTTTGCTGCACCTCGAAGGCGGTTTCATGCACGTGCATGTGGATGCCGGCATCCAGCTCTTCGGCGAGCATGCGCACGGTTTCCAGCTTGTCGTCGCTGACCGAGTAGGGCGCATGCGGGCCAAAGGCGATCTTGATCCGCGGATGCAGCTTGAGTTCGTCGAACTGCTTGAGCCCCTTGCGCAAGGCCTCGTCTGCATCGCGCGCGCCCGGCGTGGGGAAGTCCAGCACGGGAATGCACATCTGCGCGCGAATGCCGCTCTTGTGCACCAGTTCGCTGGCGATCTCCGGGAAAAAGTACATGTCAGAGAAGCAGGTGATGCCGCCCTTGAGCTGTTCGGCGATAGCCAGTTCGGTGCCGTCGTGAACGAAGGTCTCATCGACCCATTTGGCCTCGGCGGGCCAGATGTGGTCCTGCAGCCAGCTCATCAGCGGCAGGTCGTCAGCCAAACCGCGGAACAGGGTCATGGCGGCATGCCCGTGGGCGTTGATCAGGCCGGGTGTGAGCAGGCAATCTGGCAGCTCGCGCACCTCTGCGGCCGTGTGGCGCAAGGCCTCGGCGCGGGGGGCGATAAGTACGATGCGGCCATCGCGGATACCCAGGCCATGTTCGCGCAGCACCACCCCGGCAGGCTCGACCGGCACCAGCCAGGTCGGCAGGAGCAATAGGTCGAGCGGCGCGCGATGATCGGGCATGGCGTGGTATCCAGGGCAAGCTGACGGTCGCGGCAGTATAACTGAGCCATACCGGGCGCGGCTCGCTATAATCCGCGCCTTTTCGTTTCTGCAGGTGGGGTGTGCCATGCGCGAGCAATTGCTGGCGGCTGAAAAGGTTAAAGCCATCGAATGGCGAGACGGCACGTTGCATCTGCTCGACCAGCGCCTGCTGCCACGGCAGGAAGTCTGGCTGGCGTACGACTCGGCTGCCGAGGTGGCTGAGGCCATCCGTGACATGGTGGTGCGCGGCGCGCCGGCCATCGGTATCGCTGCGGCATACGGCCTGGTGCTGGGCGTGCGTGCGCGTCTGGCCGAGGGTGATGCCGATTGGCAGGTGGCACTTGAGGAAGACTTCACCGTGCTGCAGGAGTCCCGCCCCACGGCGGTCAACCTGTTCTGGGCGCTGGAGCGCATGCGCGATCGCCTACAACGGCTCAAGGCAGGTGACGATGCGCTGGCGGTACTGGAGGCCGAGGCCGCGGGCATCCATGCCAGTGACCGTGAGGCCAACCTGACCATGGCCCAGTTGGGCGTGGAGCTGATTCGCAAGCACCAGGGCAACCCGCAGAACCTGCTGACCCACTGCAATACCGGCGCGTTGGCGACCGGCGGCTTCGGCACGGCGCTGGGGGTGATTCGCGCGGCGCATCTGGAGGGCCTGGTCGAACGCGTCTATGCCGATGAAACACGGCCCTGGCTGCAGGGCTCACGTCTGACTGCCTGGGAGTTGGCGGGTGAGGGCGTACCGGTGTGCATCAATGCTGACTCGACGGCAGCGCATCTGATGAAGACCCGTGGCATTACGTGGGTCATCGTCGGTGCGGACCGGATCACGGCCAATGGCGATGTGGCCAACAAGATCGGTACCTATCAATTGGCGGTCTGCGCCATGCACCACGGTGTGCGTTTCATGGTGGTGGCGCCCAGCTCGACGATCGACATGGCGCTGGAAAGTGGCGAGGACATTCCCATCGAGGAGCGCGCCGCCAGTGAGCTGCTGGAGGTCGGCGGCCAGCGCGTGGCGGCTGATGTGGATGCCTTCAATCCGGTGTTCGACGTGACGCCGGCCGACCTGATCGATGCGATCGTCACCGAAAAGGGCATCGTCGAGCGGCCGGATGCGGCGAAAATGGCGGCACTCATGTGCCGCAAGCGCCTGCACTGACGGGCGTTTCCGGGGTAGGTCTGAGGCGTCTGACTGTGGTAAGCTCCGGCAGTTTTCAGGCGGCCTCATGGAGGCCGTCCCATAGCGCGAATTGTTGGCTTAACTCGTTGATTTGTCGTGAGTCGCTGCTGGGCAAGAGCGACAACGGCGGACTCCGGTCCCGCCCAGGAAGGGTGTGACGGGGTTTCACCAGAAAAAGGAACCAGGCTTCTCATGGGCGAACTGGCCAAAGAAATCCTCCCGGTCAATATCGAAGACGAGCTGAAACAGTCCTATCTCGACTACGCGATGAGCGTGATCGTCGGGCGCGCCCTGCCGGATGCGCGTGACGGTCTGAAGCCCGTGCACCGCCGTGTGCTGTTCGCGATGAGCGAACTGGGCAACGACTGGAACAAGGCGTACAAGAAGTCTGCCCGTGTGGTCGGTGACGTCATCGGTAAATACCACCCTCACGGTGATATTGCGGTCTACGACACCATCGTGCGTATGGCCCAGCCGTTCTCGCTGCGCTACATGCTGGTCGATGGCCAGGGCAACTTCGGTTCGGTGGATGGCGATAACGCCGCGGCCATGCGATACACCGAAGTGCGCATGGCCAAGCTGGCTCACGAGCTGCTGGCCGATCTGGACAAGGAAACCGTCGACTGGGTGCCCAACTACGACGGCACCGAGCAGATCCCAGCGGTCATGCCGACCAAGATCCCCAACCTGCTGGTCAACGGTTCCAGCGGTATTGCCGTGGGCATGGCCACCAACATTCCGCCGCACAACCTGCGTGAGGTGATCGACGGCTGCCTGGCGCTGATCGACAACCCGGACCTCACCGTCGACGAACTGATGCAGTACATCCCGGGTCCGGACTTTCCGACCGCGGGCATTATCAATGGTCGTGCCGGCATCATCGAGGCCTACCGCACCGGTCGTGGCCGCATTTATATGCGTGCCCGCGCCGAGATCGAGGACATCGACAAGGTCGGTGGCCGCCAACAGATCGTCATCACCGAGCTGCCGTACCAACTGAACAAGGCGCGTCTGATCGAGAAGATCGCCGAGCTGGTCAAGGAAAAGAAACTCGAGGGCATTACCGAGCTGCGCGATGAGTCCGACAAGGACGGCATGCGCGTGGTCATCGAGTTGCGTCGTGGCGAAGTGCCGGACGTGATCCTCAACAATCTTTACGCCCAGACTCAACTGCAGAGTGTGTTCGGCATCAACGTGGTGGCGTTGGTCGATGGCCGCCCGCGGATCATGAACCTCAAGGACATGCTCGAGGTGTTCGTCCGTCACCGCCGTGAAGTGGTGACCCGCCGGACCGTCTACGAGTTGCGCAAGGCGCGTGAGCGTGGCCACATCCTCGAAGGCCAGGCGGTTGCCCTGTCGAATATCGACCCGGTAATCGAACTGATCAAGACCTCGCCGACCCCGGCCGAGGCCAAGGAACGCCTGATCGCCACTGCCTGGGAATCCAGCGCCGTGGAGGCCATGGTCGAGCGCGCCGGTGCTGATTCGTGCCGCCCAGAAGACCTCGATCCGCAATACGGTCTGCGCGAAGGGCGCTATTTCCTCTCGCCGGAACAGGCTCAGGCCATTCTGGAACTGCGCCTGCACCGCCTGACCGGGCTGGAGCACGAGAAGCTGCTGTCCGAATACCAGGAAATCCTCACCCAGATTGGCGAGCTGATCCGCATCCTGACCAGCGCCACGCGCCTGATGGAAGTGATTCGCGAGGAGCTGGAGAAGGTCAAGGCCGAGTTCGGCGATGCCCGTCGTACCGAGATCGTTGCATCGCAGGTCGACCTGACCATCGCTGACCTGATCACCGAGGAAGAGCGTGTCGTCACCATTTCCCATGGTGGCTACGCCAAGTCCCAGCCGCTGGCCGCCTACCAGGCGCAGCGTCGTGGCGGTCGCGGCAAGTCGGCTACCGGGGTGAAGGACGAGGATTACATCGAGCACCTGCTGGTAGCCAACAGCCACGCCACGCTGCTGCTGTTCTCCAGCAAGGGCAAGGTCTACTGGTTGCGCACCTTCGAGATTCCGGAGGCTTCGCGTACCGCGCGTGGTCGTCCATTGGTCAACCTGTTGCCGCTGGACGAAGGCGAGCGCATCACCGCGATGCTGCAGGTCGATCTGGAAGCCGTGCGTCAGCAGGCGCCAGAAGGTGACGAGGGCGACGACGTCATCGAGGGCGTCATCGTCGAGGCGGAAGAAATCGAAGAAGTCGGCGACGACGAAGACGCTGATGACGACAGTGCTGACGAGCCTACCGGTACCTATATCTTCATGGCGACCGCCAAGGGCACCGTGAAGAAGACTCCGCTGGTGCAGTTCAGCAAGCCGCGCAGCTCCGGCCTGATCGCCCTGCGCTTGGAGGAGGGCGACACCCTGATCGCTGCTGCCGTGACCGACGGCGCGCGTGAAGTGATGATGTTCTCCGATGGCGGCAAGGTCATCCGCTTCAAGGAAAGCAAGGTGCGTACCATGGGCCGTACAGCTCGTGGTGTGCGTGGTATGCGCCTGGCCGAAGGCCAGCAGATCATTTCCATGCTGATTCCCGAGTCCGGTGCGCAGATCCTCTCCGCCTCGGCACGTGGTTACGGCAAGCGCACACCGCTCGAGGATTACCCGCGCCGTGGTCGTGGCGGTCAGGGCGTTATTGCCATGGTCAGCAACGAGCGTAACGGCAAGCTGGTCGGTGCCATCCAGGTGCTGGACGGCGAAGAGATCATGCTGATTTCCGATCAGGGCACCCTGGTCCGTACCCGTGTTGATGAGGTCTCCAGCCTGAGCCGCAATACTCAGGGCGTGACCCTGATCAAGCTGGCGGCGGACGAGACACTGGTCGGCCTGGAGCGTGTGCAGGAGCCGTCCGCACCGGATGAAGAAGATGAAGAGCTGGCTGGTGACGATGTGGCCGGCGAAGCAGGCGATGACGCAGTGGCAGTCGAGGGCGACGAGGCCCCGGCAGATGCCCCAGGCAACGACGAAGAGTGAGAGTGACGTGAGCAAGCGAGCCCATAACTTCTGCGCCGGTCCAGCGGCGCTCCCTACCTCCGTGCTGGAGCGTGCGCAGGCTGAAATGCTCGATTGGCAGGGGCGTGGTCTTTCCGTCATGGAAATGAGCCACCGCAGCGACGAATACGTGGCCATCGCCGAGAAGGCCGAGCAGGACCTGCGCGACCTGCTGTCCATCCCGTCGGACTACAAGGTGCTGTTCCTGCAAGGCGGCGCCAGCCAGCAGTTCGCCGAGATCGCCCTCAATCTGCTACCCGAAGACGGCGTCGCCGACTATGTCGACACCGGCATCTGGTCGAAAAAAGCCATCGAAGAGGCGCGTCGCTACGGCACTATCAATGTCGCCGCCAGCGCCAAGGGTTATGACTATTTCGCCATCCCGGGGCAAAACGAGTGGCAGTTGTCGAAAGACGCGGCCTACGTGCATTACGCCACCAACGAAACCATCGGCGGCTTGCAGTTCGACTGGATTCCTGAGACCGGTGATGTCCCGCTGGTCGCGGATATGTCCTCGGACATCCTGTCGCGGGAAGTCGATATTTCCAAGTTCGGCCTGATCTATGCCGGTGCGCAGAAGAACATCGGCCCGAGCGGCCTGGTGGTGACCATCGTGCGTGAAGACTTGCTCGGCCGTGCCCGCAGCGTCTGCCCGACCATGCTCAATTACAAGATCGCTGCCGATAACGGCTCGATGTACAACACCCCGGCGACCTACTCCTGGTACCTCTCGGGCTTGGTGTTCGAGTGGCTCAAGGAGCAGGGCGGCGTTGCGGCCATCGAGCAGCGCAACAAGGCGAAGAAGGATCTGCTGTACACGGCCATCGACGACAGCGATTTCTACACCAACCCGATTGCACACAATGCCCGCTCGTGGATGAACGTGCCGTTCCGCCTGGCTGACGAGAAACTCGACAAGCTATTCCTGGCGGGTGCCGATGCGCGCGGTCTGCTCAACCTCAAGGGGCATCGTTCGGTGGGCGGCATGCGTGCTTCCATCTACAACGCCACCGGCCTGGATGCGGTCGAGGTGTTGGTAGCCTATATGGCGGAGTTCGAGAAGGAGCACGCCTGATGAGTGACGCTGATCAGCTCAAGGCGCTACGGGTGCGCATCGATAACCTCGACGAGAAAATCCTCGAGCTGATCAGTGAGCGCGCGCGCTGTGCCCAGGAAGTGGCGCGGGTGAAGATGCTCTCGCTGCCAGAAGGTGAGGCGCCGGTGTTCTATCGCCCCGAGCGCGAAGCCTGGGTGCTCAAGCACATCATGGAGCTGAACAAGGGGCCGTTGGACAACGAGGAGGTGGCGCGTCTGTTCCGCGAAATCATGTCCTCCTGCCTGGCGTTGGAACAACCGCTGAAGATCGCCTATCTCGGCCCAGAGGGTACCTTCTCCCAGGCTGCGGCACTCAAGCACTTCGGTCATGCGGTGATCAGCCAGCCGATGGCGGCAATCGACGAAGTGTTCCGCGAAGTAGCGGCGGGCGCGGTCAACTTCGGCGTGGTGCCGGTGGAAAATTCCACCGAGGGTGCGGTCAACCATACGCTGGACAGCTTCCTTGAGCACGACATGGTGATCTGTGGTGAAGTGGAGCTGCGCATCCACCATCACCTGCTGGTCGGGGACACCACCAAGACCGACCGCATCACCCGTATCTATTCCCATGCCCAGTCCCTGGCGCAGTGCCGCAAGTGGCTGGACGCACACTACCCGAATGTCGAGCGCGTGGCCGTGTCGAGCAATGCCGAGGCGGCCAAGCGGGTGAAGAGCGAGTGGAACTCCGCTGCCATCGCCGGCGACATGGCGGCGAGCCTGTACGGGTTGAGCAAGCTGGCCGAGAAGATCGAGGATCGTCCGGACAACTCCACGCGCTTCCTGATCATCGGCAACCAGGAAGTGCCGCCCACTGGCGATGACAAGACCTCGGTCATCATCTCCATGCGCAACAAGCCGGGCGCGCTGCACGAGCTGCTGGTGCCGTTCCATACCAACGGCATCGACCTGACCCGTATCGAGACCCGTCCGTCGCGTAGCGGCAAGTGGACCTATGTGTTCTTCATCGACTTCGTCGGTCACCACAAGGATCCGCTGATCAAGGACGTGCTGGAAAAGATCAACGGCGACGCCGTGGCGCTCAAGGTGCTGGGCTCTTATCCGAAAGCGGTCCTTTAAATACAGTCGCAGGCTTCAGGCTTCAGTTCACGCGGATAACGCCGGGCTTTGCTTGCAGCTTGCCGCATGAAGCGTGAGGCTTTCCATGTCCGATTTCCTTGCCCTGGCCGTGCCGGGCGTGCAAAAACTCTCGCCCTATGTCCCGGGCAAACCGGTCGACGAGTTGGCGCGTGAGCTGAATCTCGATCCGGCGCATATCGTCAAGCTGGCCAGTAACGAGAACCCCCTGGGGCCGTCGCCGAAAGCGCTGCAGGCCATTCAGGCCGAGCTGGCCGAGCTGACCCGTTATCCCGATGGCAGCGGCTATGAGCTGAAAACCCGGCTGGCGGCGCGCTGTGGCGTAACGCCCGCGCAGGTGACTCTGGGCAATGGCTCCAACGATATTCTCGATCTGGTCGCCCGCGCCTGGCTGGCGCCTGGCTTGAACGCCGTGTTCAGCCAGTATGCGTTCGCTGTCTATCCGATCTCCACGCAAGCGGTGGGAGCAACTGGTAAGGTCGTGCCAGCGAAGGATCACGGCCATGACCTAGAGGCCATGCTGGCGGCCATCGACGCCAATACTCGCGTGGTGTTCATCGCCAACCCGAACAATCCGACCGGCACCTGGTTCGGCCCCGACGCGCTCGAGCGTTTTCTGTCGCAGGTGCCTGCCCAGGTGCTGGTGGTGCTGGACGAGGCCTACATCGAGTACGCCGAGGGTGATGAGCTGCCGGATGGTCTTCAGTATCTGGCGCGCTACCCCAATCTGCTGGTTTCGCGCACTTTCTCCAAGGCCTATGGCCTGGCTTCTCTGCGCGTGGGCTATGGGTTGTCGTCGGCCGAAGTGGCAGATGTGCTCAATCGCGTGCGCCAGCCCTTCAACGTCAATAGCCTGGCCCTGGCGGCAGCCTGTGCGGCCCTGAACGACGTCGAATATCTGGTAGCCAGTCGGCGTGCCAACGATGCCGGCATGGCCCAGCTTGAAGCCGGTTTCGCCGGGCTGGGGCTGAGCTGGATACCATCGCGTTGCAATTTCATTGCTGTCGACCTCGGTCGCGATGCCGGGCCAATCAACCAGGCGCTGCTGCGTGAAGGCGTGATCGTGCGCCCGGTGGCAGGCTACGGCATGCCGACCTACCTGCGTGTGTCGATTGGCACCGAGCAGGAAAATGCGCGTTTCCTCGAGGCGCTGGCCAAGGTTCTGGCCCATGGCTGATGTCATGCCGCTGCAACGCAAGAAGTCCACGCTGGGTCGCCTGGTGGTGATCGGCTTGGGCTTGATTGGCGGCTCCTTTGCCAAGGGTATGCGTGAGAAGGGCATGTTTCATGAGGTAGTGGGGGTCGATCTGGATGCGGAATCGCGTCGTCAGGCGGTAAGCCTGGGCGTGGTCGACCGCTGTGAGAGCGACCTGGCGGCTGCCTGCCAGGGGGCTGCGGTGATTCAGTTGGCGGTGCCGATCCTGGCGATGGAAAAGCTGCTGCTGCAGCTGTCCAAATTAGACCTGGGTGATGCCGTGTTGACGGATGTGGGCAGTGCCAAGGGTAACGTGGTGCGGGCGGCGCGCCTGGCCTTCTCTGGCGACATGCCGCGCTTCGTTCCCGGGCATCCGATTGCAGGGTCCGAGCAGAGTGGGGTGGAGGCGGCTGACGCGTCGTTGTTCCGCCGTCACAAGGTCATTCTGACGCCGCAAGCCTCGACCGCTCCCGCTGCTTTGGCGCTGGTGGATCGTCTTTGGCGCGAGTTGGGGGCGGATGTCGAGCATATGCAAGTCGAGCACCACGATCAGGTGCTCGCCGCGACCAGCCACTTGCCGCATCTGCTGGCCTTCACACTGGTCGACTCGCTGGCCAAGCGCAACGAGAACCTGGAAATCTTCCGCTACGCGGCGGGCGGCTTCCGTGATTTCACCCGGATTGCTGGCAGTGATCCGGTGATGTGGCACGACATCTTCCTGGCCAATCGCGATGCGGTGCTGCGCACCCTCGATGCCTTCCGCGATGATCTGGACGCCTTGCGCGATGCGGTGGATGCGGGGGATGGGCACCAGTTGCTTGGCGTATTCACCCGTGCACGGGTCGCTCGTGAGCACTTTGGCAAGATCCTGGCGCGCCGTGCGTACGTGGATACCGTCCGGTCGAATGATCTGGTTTATCTAGCCAGCCCTGGAGGCAAGGTCGTCGGGTGCATCCGTGTGCCCGGTGACAAGTCGATTTCTCATCGTTCGGTCATGCTGGGTTCGCTGGCCGAAGGCGTGACCGAGGTCGAAGGTTTTCTCGAAGGCGAGGATGCCCTGGCTACGATCCAGGCATTCCGCGATATGGGGGTGGTCATCGAAGGGCCGCACCATGGCCGGGTCACCATTCACGGTGTCGGCCTGCAAGGGCTGAAGGCGCCGCCCGGGCCGCTCTATCTGGGCAACTCCGGTACCTCCATGCGTTTGCTCTCCGGGTTGCTGGCGGGGCAGGTTTTCGATACCACGCTGACGGGCGATGCTTCGCTGTCCAGGCGCCCGATGAGTCGCGTGGCCAAGCCGCTGCGCGAGATGGGCGCAGTGATCGAAACGGGCCCAGATGGGCGTCCGCCGTTGCACATAAAAGGTGGTCAGCGCTTGACCGGCATGCACTACGACATGCCGATGGCCAGTGCTCAGGTGAAGTCTTCCCTGCTGTTGGCCGGTCTGTATGCCGCGGGGCAGACGGCAGTGACCGAGCCTGCACCGACTCGCGACCATACCGAGCGCATGTTACGTGGCTTCGGTTATCCGGTGAGTGTTGATAGCAATGTCGTGACTCTCGAGTCGGGGCATCATCTGGATGCCGCGCGTATTGAGGTGCCGGCTGATATCTCGTCTGCCGCATTCTTCCTGGTTGCCGCCAGTATCGCCAAGGGTTCCGACCTGACGCTGGAGCATGTCGGTATCAATCCGACGCGCACCGGAGTGATCGATATCCTCACGCTCATGGGGGCCGATATCTCCCTGGATAACCGGCGTGAAGTGGGTGGGGAACCGGTTGCCGATATCCGTGTGCGGGCGGCCAGGCTCAAGGGGATCGACATTCCCGAGGACTTAGTGCCCTTGGCCATCGACGAGTTTCCGGTGTTGTTCATTGCGGCAGCCTGCGCCGAAGGGCGGACAGTTCTGCGTGGCGCCGAGGAATTACGGGTCAAGGAATCTGACCGCATCCAGGTCATGGCCGATGGCCTTGCTGCGCTCGGCGTAAAGGTTGAGCCCGCCCCGGATGGCATCGTTATCGAGGGCAAGGGCTCTGATGGCGCCATCATGAGCGGTGGTGAAGTATGGAGCCATGGCGATCACCGCGTTGCCATGGCGTTCAGTGTGGCGTCGTTGCGCGCCAATGCGCCTATTCGTATTCACGATTGTGCCAATGTGGCCACATCGTTTCCCAATTTTCCCGGTCTGGCTGCGCAGGCGGGTATCCGCGTGGCTGAGGAGGCTAGCGTATGACAGGCTTGGCAACGGTAATCACGATCGATGGCCCCAGTGGCTCGGGCAAGGGCACGGTGGCGGGGTTACTGGCACAGAAACTGGGCTGGAATCTGCTGGATTCGGGTGCGTTGTATCGTCTGTTGGCCTTCGCGGCCGCCAATCACGGGGTCGACCTGACCAACGAGGAGTCGCTGAAAGTATTGGCGGCGCATCTGGATGTGCAGTTCATCGCCGGTGTCGATGGCAAAGGGCAGCGCATCATCCTCGAAGGGGATGAGGTTACCGACGACATCCGCAATGAGCAGGTCGGTGCCGGCGCTTCTCAGGTGGCTTCTCTGCCTGCGGTGCGCGAGGCGTTGCTGCAGCGCCAACGAGCGTTTCGCGAGGCGCCAGGGCTAGTTGCCGATGGCCGGGATATGGGGACGGTGGTATTTCCTGAGGCGCCCCTGAAGATTTTCCTGACCGCCAGCGCCGAGGAAAGGGCGCGCCGCCGCTATCTGCAGTTGAAAGGAAAAGTGGATGGTGTTAGCCTGCCGAGTCTGCTAGACGAGATTCGTGCTCGAGACGAGCGCGACATGCAGCGTGCGGTGGCTCCTCTGAAGCCGGCCAGTGATGCCATTCAACTGGATTCCACCGAGCTGTCCATCGAGCAGGTGATGGAAAGAATCCTCAGCGAGGTCGCCAGCCGCGATCTCGCCGGGTAGTAGAAAGACCGCACTACCGCGGTCGACAAGGAGGCGTGCAGGAGACCAGTCAACGTCCTGCAGGCCTCTTTTTACATAACGAACCCACATTGTCTGGAGTGTGGTTTGGGCAGATTCCCTGCCCTGAATCAACAGGAATCAACATGAGCGAAAGCTTTGCAGAACTTTTTGAAGAAAGCCTGAAGACCCTCGACATGCAACCGGGTGCCATCATCACTGGCATCGTGGTCGACATCGACGGTGACTGGGTTACCGTGCATGCCGGCCTTAAGTCCGAGGGCGTCATCCCGCTCGACCAGTTCTACAACGACGCTGGTGAGCTGACCATCAAGGTCGGTGATGAAGTCCACGTAGCGCTGGACGCGGTTGAAGATGGCTTCGGTGAAACCAAGCTGTCCCGCGAAAAAGCCAAGCGTGCCGAGTGCTGGATCGTTCTGGAAGCGGCTTTCGCAGCTGAAGAAGTGGTCAAGGGCGTTATCAACGGTAAGGTTAAAGGCGGCTTCACTGTCGACGTTAACGGCATCCGTGCGTTCCTGCCAGGTTCTCTGGTTGACGTCCGTCCAGTGCGCGACACCACGCACCTGGAAGGCAAAGAGCTGGAATTCAAGGTCATCAAGCTCGACCAGAAACGCAACAACGTTGTCGTTTCCCGCCGCAGCGTGCTGGAAGCCGAGAACAGCGCCGAGCGCGAAGCTCTGCTGGAATCCCTGCAGGAAGGCCAGCAAGTCAAGGGTATCGTCAAGAACCTCACGGATTACGGCGCGTTCGTCGATCTGGGTGGCGTCGATGGCCTGCTGCACATCACCGACATGGCCTGGAAGCGCATCAAGCATCCGTCGGAAATCGTCAACGTTGGCGACGAAATCGACGTCAAGGTTCTGAAATACGACCGCGAGCGCAACCGCGTATCGCTGGGCCTGAAGCAGCTGGGCGAAGACCCATGGGTTGCCATCAAAGCTCGCTACCCAGAAGGCACTCGTGTTACCGCACGCGTCACCAACCTCACCGACTACGGCTGCTTCGCCGAGCTGGAAGAGGGTGTTGAAGGCCTGGTACACGTTTCCGAAATGGACTGGACCAACAAAAACATCCACCCGTCGAAAGTCGTTCAGGTTGGCGACGAAGTGGAAGTTCAGGTTCTGGACATCGACGAAGAACGCCGTCGTATCTCCCTGGGTATCAAGCAGTGCAAGTCCAACCCATGGGAAGACTTCTCTGGCCAGTTCAACAAGGGCGACAAGATCTCCGGCACCATCAAGTCGATCACCGATTTCGGTATCTTCATTGGTCTGGACGGTGGCATCGACGGTCTGGTTCACCTGTCCGACATCTCCTGGAACGAAGTGGGCGAAGAAGCCGTACGCCGTTTCAAGAAGGGCGACGAGCTGGAAACTGTCATCCTCTCCGTTGATCCTGAGCGCGAGCGCATCTCCCTGGGCATCAAGCAGCTGGAAGACGATCCGTTCTCCAACTACGCCTCGCTCAACGAGAAGGGCACCATCGTTCGTGGCACCGTGAAAGAAGTTGACGCCAAAGGCGCCATCATCGATCTGGGCAACGATATCGAAGCGACCCTGAAGGCCTCCGAAATCAGCCGTGACCGCGTTGAAGACGCGCGCAACGTGCTGAAAGAAGGCGAGGAAGTCGAAGCCAAGATCATTAGCATCGACCGTAAGAGCCGCGTAATCAGCCTGTCCATCAAGTCCAAAGACGTCGAAGACGAAAAAGACGCGATGAAAGAGCTGCGTACCAAGCAGGAAGTTGAAACCACTGGTCCGACCACCATCGGTGATCTGATCCGTGCGCAGATGAACCAGAACTAAGTTCGGGTGATTCTGGAAAGGGCGACTTCGGTCGCCCTTTTTTGTGGGCGCAATTCCAGGGTTTCCTCGTTTCGCAGCAGGCAGGATCGTGACGTAAGACTTGTTCGAGCTTCCCCTTGCGCTTGGGATCTTGGAAATTACTTGACTGACGCAGTGCTTTTTCTTAACACCTTGTTTTATAGGCTGTTCAAAAGCTGAGCAGCGTGCTAAAAACTCCCTATCTAGTGATCTAGCCGCTTGAAAAAGAAGGGAAAACCATGACCAAGTCGGAGTTGATCGAGCGCATCGTCACCCATCAGGGGCTTTTGTCGCCGAAGGATGTTGAGCTGGCGATCAAGACCATGCTCGAGCAGATGTCGCAGGCGCTCGCAACGGGTGATCGCATCGAAATTCGTGGTTTTGGCAGCTTCTCCCTGCACTACCGTGCGCCTCGTGTAGGCCGTAACCCGAAGACGGGTGAATCGGTTCGCTTGGACGGAAAGTTCGTCCCTCACTTCAAGCCTGGAAAAGAGTTGCGTGACCGAGTGAACGAAGATGAGTGAAAGGCATGATCGTAATAGCGTTTATTAGTTGATATAGCCTATGCTTAAACTTATTTAATTTCTTCTGGCCTGTGCTGGTCTTATGCTTCGTGCCTTCTAGCTGTTAGTGGGCGTTTCTGTGAGCGCTCTCGCTTACGGCTCTGTCCGCTTTTAGGGATTTTCTGTTGGGTGATTCAGGCGGTTTGGCTCATCACCTATCCTGTTTTTTTCGCTGATGTTAAACCAGTATCTCTGCTTTATCTGCCAGCTTTGAATGGCGTGAATAGTATATTTTTGAGATGCAGTCTTTTTAGTGCAACAATATCTCATGATCCGGATGAACTGAAGTGGGGTTACCTAATTAGGGCTCACGTTTTATTGTTACTGTGGATGCATTGGTAACATAGTTTCTCCCTTTTCTACTTTTTGTTCTAAGCGGTCATCTTCTATGTGTTAGGAGTGCACTTATATATAAGTGCCTGCAACATTTCTATATAATGTTGCTCTTGATCCTCTTTATCCAGCCGATTGCAGTCCGTTACAGGTTTGGCTCTTGGTTTGCCGAACATGCTCAGGGGCATCTATATGAAATGAATTTTGATTGGAGATGGCGCGTGGATGGCTATTCGTCCTTTCCATCCTTGTTAAGGTTTATAGGCTAGCGGGAGATGGGGTCGGTATTCCAAGTGGTCCGGGCTAAAGTGACTCAGTTGGCTGGACTAGTCATCAATAAATCGACCCATTTAAAGCTGTATCACATCCTCCCTCCGATAGGGGGCGGGGTTGAGGCTTCGATTGGAGTCGCCTGCAATTGTTGGCACGCCACTGCTCAACTGCTTCGCAAGGCTCTCCGTGTCTAGAGAAATATTTGGATTGTTAGGCTTGATGTTGACCAGGCTTGGCATGCTTGTGCCAGTGGTAGATGTTATTGTCAGTGGCTTTTTCACGGTAGGGGGCAGCTACCCATTAGTGCTAAGCTGCGGTTTTTTTGTCATTTTACCGCGTTCTGCTTAGCTAGCTTGATTAGAATGTTGGGCTTTGGCGTGTTTTGTGACGGTGGGGCTTTTGCCCATTCAGATTATTGGTGGTAAGGAAAATGATTTGTGTTGAGCGGGGTTGCCCTCTGATTTCTGGGCGAGGAGCTTGGTTGCTATGGGGGCTTGCCTTTGTTTATTCGTTGGCCATTGGCTTGATTCTGCAAAAGCTGGTGTTGCCGATGATGCCGTCAATGCATGCCGGCCATGGTTTGATGCCGGATGATGCGATTTATTTTCACACCACTGCACTTGAGATGTCGGAGCGCATTCGGGCGCTTGGGTGGAGTGAGTGGAGGCTTATGCCTTCAGGGGCTGCTACAGGGAACGTGGGGCTGCTCGCTGCAGTTTACGCTCTGCTAGGGCCTGAGCCTGCTTTCTTCTTGCCTTTAACTTCTGCTTTTCATGCCCTCGGCGCAGTATTGATTGTATTTATTGCTCTGCAAATCCTTCCAACGCGAAGTGGGTTACGTGCCGGGTTTGTCGCAGGCTTCTTTTTCCTTGTTTTTCCATCGGCATTGGTCTGGTTTGGCCAGAATCATAAGGATTCCTTTGCTATTGCAGGATTTCTACTAGCCTTGCTTGCTTTTTTGAGGTGTTTTAGTTTTCCAGGATTCTATCGCCTACTATTGAACTCAGCTCTGTTTTTACTTGGGCTTGGGCTCGTTGCGATGATGCGGCCACATTTGGTGAGCATATATTTGGTGGCTTTTTCTGGTGCGTTCGTTTGTCTTGTTTTAGTGTCTTTTATATGGGGGAGTATAAGGGATTGGGGAGGGTTGGGCAGAACTGCTTGGCTGATTGGTCTCGGCTTACTCTTCTTAAGTATTGTTCCATCAAGCAACGCCCTGATTGACCAGGACTTAAGTGAAGTGCCAGGAGGGCTTCTAGTTGGCTGGGAGTGGCAGCAGTCAGGTTATTTGCCGGCCTCTATGGATGCCCTGCTTCAAAAGGTTTCTGCAGTTCGTGCCCATTTTGTCAACTATGGCCTTTCTGTCGAGGCAGGTTCTATCATTGACGCTGACATCAAACCAGAGAGTGTGGGGCAGACTATTGCCTATCTTCCTCGTGCTCTGGTGGTGGGGTTGTTTGCTCCCTTTCCAGACTTCTGGGTGGAAAAACTCTCGTTGCCGCGAGTCATCGGTGCGTTCGAAACATTGGTGTTCTATATATTTTTTCCAGGGTTTTTCTTTATTCTGCGTCACCGCATGAGTAAGCCTTTGCTCATTTGTTTGGTGGTGGCGGGGGCTGTGTTAGTGGTCAACAGCTATGTAAGTCCGAACATGGGGACTCTACACCGAGTGCGGTACGGGCAGTGGTTTGTGTTTCTGCTTATAGGGGCATGTGGCTGGGCGCTTCTTTTCGGTAGGCTGTTTTCGCGCTTCGGATCGCCGCCGGACGGTCCCGCTGGGATTCAGCAGGTATTTTCTGAGCGACCAAGAGCTCCTAGTGGTTCGCGTGCGGCTGGTGCAGGAATGCTAGTGATGCTGGTTTCGCTAGTGGGTTTCTTAGGTCTACTTGTTCGCGACCTGCTGTTGATTGATAGGGTAGGTTTTGGTTCTTCGCTCGATAGCTATTATCTGGCGATCATGCTGCCCACTTTCTTTACAGGCCTTCTATCGATGCCACTGGGGGACGCCTTGTCTGCCCGAATATCACAGCTTGTAGATCATCTGCAGATACAACGTCTTCTGGCTGGTACTACCTCTTTCACGCTGCTGCTTTTCACTATGGTCAGCGCAGTGCTGTTGGTATTTGAGCAGGACATTTTTCATACCTTCTCCAGTGAGGGGGATATTTATCTGACGATGCAGCTATTCCCAGCTGCTCTTTTACTTCTGATTTTTTCAGGAGCGATAGTCGCAGGAAATAGCGTCGTTAATTCGCAAGGACGGCCAGTGGCGGCAGCATCCGCACAATTGCTTGTACCGTTGGTTGTGGTGACCTTCGTTCTTTTTGCAAATGAAGGTGAAATAGTAAAAGTCGCAATGACTGGTATGGCTGTGGGCCAGTTGGCCAACCTCTTAGTGCTGGCTCTGATTCTCAAGCGTTCTGGGTTCAACCTCCTGCCTGGTTCTCTGCGGGTGTTGCGAGATGAAAGTGGCATGCTACGTAACTGCAAATGGTTGGTGCTTTGTGCACTTCTCACTGGTGCAGCCGTACCTATGAACTTTTGGTTCGCCGGGCAGATCGGTGTAGGTGGGCTGTCTACTTGGGCGCTGGGCAGTAAGTTAGTGCAGATATCTTCTCTGCTGGGTGCTGCATTGATGACGGCAGTGTTTGTGCCCTATATGAGTAAAGTTGTGACGCTTGGCTTGAAAGCTCGTATCCGCGACGATCTGTTTGTTTCCTTGATGCTTGGAAGTTGGGGGAGTGCAATAGTCATCGTTGCGGTTTTCATCTTCGCTGAACCCATTATCTATGCGGCCGCAAGTGGGTTGAATGACCCTCAGGCTGCAGGGAGGTTGGTTGGGATTCTCAAGTTTGGTGCACTGCAACTACCATTTGCACTTTCAGCATTGTTGCTATTCAAGTTGTGTGCGGTGTCGGCTGTTTCGACAAGAGCGGCTATCGCCGCGTTGATCGGCCTACTCACCAATCTCGTGTTGAATTTTTTGCTTATGCCGGCGATGGGCTTGGTAGGTTTGGCTCTGGCTTGGACATTATCGAGCCTTGTCGCGACGCTAGTCGTGATTGGTGTGACGCGGGCTCAGTCGCACCTTTCCGTATCCGATATCCTCATGCTGCTGGCTACCTGGTCTGTCCTCGTTGGTCTAGCCGCAGTTATTCACTTCCGCAGTTGGGTAGGTGGTGCTGTAGTTTTTCTAGCTGTAGCTTTCTTGGTGCTATTCCAGTTGCGAATGCTTTCTCGTCAGCGCCTCTCGGTTGTTTTGTCGTGAATCCAAGCCCGGCCTGACCGGCCAAAGGCGCTGCGCGAAACTGTCGCGTGGGCGCAATCCTGACGACGGCGTCACGTTGCTGGTAAAGTGGCGCCTATTTTTTGCGGCCGCCTCGCCAAGGAGTCTGAAAATTAACGTTCCTTTTATCGACCTCAAGCGCCTGGAACCCGGTTTCCACTCGGCGTTGATGGAAAAACTCCATGCTATGACCCTGGGGGCCCAGTTTATCGGCGGCGCAGAAGTCTCCACGCTGGAAAGCCGTTTGCAGGCCGAGCTGCAGGTTGCCCATGCGGTGAGCTGCGCCAACGGCACAGACGCGTTGCAGCTGGCATTGCGGGCTGTTGGGGTGGGCGAGGGCGATGTGGTTCTGGTGCCTAACGTCACTTTCTGGGCGACCTTCGAGGCGGTGGTGAACGTGGGCGCCAAACCGGTGACGGTGGACGCTGAGCTCAGCGATGGCGGCGTCTGCTTCGAAGCCTTTGCCCAGGCCATTCGCGAGTCCCAACCCAAGGTGGCGCTGGTGGCACATCTGTATGGCTGGGGCAGCGCCCGTCTGCTTGAATTGCGCGCGCTGTGCCGCGAGCAGGACGTGGTGCTGATCGAGGACTGTGCCCAGGCCTTTGGCGTGCGTTACCAGGGTGAGCCCATCTACAAGGGCGCACACATATCCACCACCTCCTTCTACCCGGCCAAGGTACTCGGTGGCGCGGGTGACGGTGGCGCGGTATTTACCGACGACGCCGAGCTGGCCGACAAGGTCCGCCGCCTGGGCAACCATGGCCGCACAGCACACTACGGTTACGGCGATGTGGGCTGGAATTCGCGCCTGGACTCACTGCAGGCTGCTTTCCTCAACCTGTCGCTGGATCACATCGAGGCCCGCATTGCCTCGCGTCGCGAAGCCGTTGCCTTCTACCAGAAGCACCTGCCCGCCACCGGCATCCAGCTGATGAACGCGCCGGCCGGCTATGAGGAGAACGGCTACTGCAACGTCTGCCTGGTGCCGGATGCGGCCATCAAGGCCAGCCTAGAGGCCCGCCTCAAGGCCGAGGGCATCGGTTTTGGCAATATCTATCCCAGTGTCATGTCCAGCCAGCCGGGTGCTGCGGCCTACATCAAGGGCCACTTCGGCGGTCAGATCGGCGAGCAGCTATGTGCCTCGGTATTGAACCTGCCGCTGTTCCCCTACATGAATGAAGCCGAGCAACTGCGCGTGGTTGAAGTGGTGGGTTCGGTTCTTGGAGGTGGCAATGTCCGCTAACGACATCTACATCCATCCTAGCGCCAATGTCTCGGACAAGGCCAGCATCGGCACCGGGACAAAGGTCTGGATCAATGTGCAGATTCGCGAAAGCGCAGTGGTCGGCGAAGACTGTATTCTGTCCAAAGACGTCTATATCGACCATGCGGTGAAGATCGGCAGTCGATGCAAGATCCAGAACAGTGTCTCGGTTTATAACGGTGTGGAGATCGGCGACGACGTCTTCGTCGGCCCCAACGCTTGCTTCACCAACGACAAGGTACCGCGTGCCTTCAATGCCGACTGGAAGATCACTTCGACGCGCATCGACAACGGCGCCAGCATCGGCGCCAACGCCACCATCGTCTGCGGTATAACCATCGGCGAGTTCGCCATGGTCGCCGCCGGCAGTGTGGTGACCAAGGACGTTGCGCCCTACACCCTGGTCATGGGCAACCCCGCGCGTGCGGTAGCTCGCATCGACCGCGAAGGCAATCGAGTTTCCGGAGACGTCTGACGCCATGCAAGAGAAAGTGCTCAAAGTAGGCCTGATCGGCCTCGGCAACATGGGGCGCAACCACTTGCGCGTACTCTCGATGCTCAAAGGCTTCGAGCTGGCGTTCGTAGCTGATGCCAATGCCGAGGTCGCCGCGAAGGCGGGTGAGGCGCATGGCATCCCAGGTGTGGTCGACCCGACACCGCTATTGGCGGGCGTAGATGCGGTGGTGATCTGCACCCCAACCGTGACCCATGCGGACTATATCCGCTTGGCTGCTGCGCATGTGAAGAACATTTTTGTTGAGAAGCCGTTGGCCGCCACGCTGGAAGAAGCACAAGAAATTGCCGCTTTTTCGAAAGACAAGGGTCTGAATATCCAAGTCGGCTTCATTGAGCGTTTCAACCCGGCGGTCCAGGCACTGAAGACAGTACTTGGTCGAACCGAGCGTGTCATCAGCCTGGATTTCACACGTACCAACAAAGTCAGTGCGCGCATTACCGATGTTGATGTGGTCACCGACCTGATGATTCACGACATTGACCTGGCGCTTTATCTCAATGGTCCGGCTACCTCTGTGGCGGCGCATGGTTTCGCTCATGGCAGCATGATCGACTTCGCCTCGGCGCTGATTACTCACGAGAACGGCCAGTTCTCGCGTATCCAGGCCAGCCGGGTAACAGACAAGAAAATCCGCCAGATCGAAGGCACCTGCGTTGACATGTTCGTCGACTGCGACCTGCTGCGTAAGGAAATCCTGATCAACCGGCAGTCTGAGACTCGCGACAGTGGCAGCCTGCCCTACGCGGTTTCCGCTATTCAGGAAACCGTTGCTGTTCCGCCGCAGGAAGCTTTGCTGACCGAGCTGCAGGCGTTCATGGCGAGCTGCCGCCAGTTGGGTGGAGGGCAGACTCCGGGAGTCGATGCTGGTGTCGACGCAATGAAGATATGTGCACAAATTCAGGTAGCGGTTCAGGCATGACTATTCGAGAAGGTTTTGCGGGCAAGGGTATTCTAGTCACGGGCGGTGCCGGCTTTATTGGCAGCCATCTGGTCGATAGATTGCTTTCCGAAGGGGCTGATCATGTGGCGGTCATCGACAACCTCTTCGTCGGCTCCGAAGACAACCTGGCCGAGGCGCTGGCCAGTGGCAAGGCCACGTTCTACCGTGACGATGCGGAACTGAGCACCAGCCTCGAGTACATATTCACCCAGCACGCCATCGACGTGGTGTTCAACTGCGCCACCAAGGCACTGAACTACTCCTTCCTCAACCCTGCCAACGCCTTCGACACCAACGTCAAGGTGGTGCTGAACCTGCTAGAGCTGCAGCGGCGTGGTCTGTTCAAGACTCTGTGCCACTTCTCCACCTCCGAGGTCTATGGCTCGGCGGTGTACGAACCGATGGATGAGGCCCACCCGCGCAACCCGACCACCACCTATGCTGCCGGCAAGGCGGCGGCAGATCTGGCAGTGGAAAGCTATGTGCGCATGTTCGGCGTGGATGCCTACATCGTTCGCCCGTTCAACAACTACGGCCCGCGGCAGAACCACAAGGGCATGCTCGCCGGGGTAATCCCGATCACCGCCGTGCGCCTGCTCACCGGCGGAACCCCGGAGATCCACGGTGAAGGCACTCAAAGCCGTGACTTCATCTATGTCCACGACACCGTGGATGCAGTAGTCAAGCTCCATGATGTGCTGCCGTCCGGCGAGACGGTAAATATCTCCACCGACAACCAGATTTCGATCAATGAGCTGATTCCGCGTATCTGCGCCCATTACGGGTATTCAGGAGAGATTCTGAGAAAGCCAGGCCGCCACTCCGATGTGCTGTCGCACAACGCCAGTAATGAGAAGGTCAAGGGGCTGATTCAATATTCGCTGACGCCCTTTGGCAAAGGGCTGGCTGACACTCTGACGTGGTACACCGCCCAGATCGGAGAGCGTGCATGAGCCAGATTCGCTTGATGAGGCCTTATATAAGCTTCGATGAAGTCGAGACGGAGATGCGCGAGATATTCGACTCAGGCATGTTCACCCGTGGCCAGCATGTAGAGGCTTTTCGCAAGGAGATTTGCGCCTACACCAGTGCGAAGCACGCCCATTTGGCCACGTCGGCCACCACGGCTTTGAGCGTCTGTCTGAAGCTGATCGGTGTGGGGCCGGGTGATGAAGTTCTCGTCTCCGACTTCTCCTTTCCGGCTACGGCCAACGTGGTAGAGGACCTCGGGGCGCGTCCGGTCTTTGTCGATGTGTCGCTCGACACCTATAACATGCTGCCCTGCGCCCTGCGTGCGCGCATTACCGAAAGGACCAAGGCCGTCATTGCGGTCGATGCATTTGGCAATCCCTCGGGTATGCATGAGATCGCGGCCATCTGCAAAGAGCACCGGTTGCCCTTCATCGAAGATGCAGCATGCGCTATCGGCAGCAGTGAGCAGGGTATTCCCGTCGGGAACATTGCAGATCTCACCTGCTTCAGTTTCCACCCGCGCAAGTTGCTCACCACGGGTGAGGGCGGCGCGATCACAATGAATGACGATAGCTGGTCCGCCTGGTTTGACGTAAAGCTCAACCACGGGGCCAGTGGGATGGTGGGCTACGGCCTGGACTTCATCGAGCAGGGTTACAACTACCGTCTTTCGGAGCCGCAGGCGCTGATGGGGCGGGTCCAGCTACGTAAGCTGGACTCAATCGTGGCAGAGCGAAACGCGGTGCGGAGCGACTATGTGAGTCGTCTGGAGCCCGCTGGTTTCATACCACAGCATCGGGCCGGGGATGTCGTGCATAACGTGCAGTCCTTGGTGTTCCGTGTGCCAGAAGGACTGGATCGGGATGCACTGATCCGCGGGCTGCGCGATGATGAAATCGAAACCACCATCGGTACTTACTGCCTCAGCGCTACGACCTACTACCAGAATCGATACGCCGATGTTCAGCCCAATGCTGCTCGTCTTCAACAAGACACAATCACCTTGCCTTGCTATGAAGGCGTTGATGTGGGGCGCATTTGCGAAGCGATCATTGCTAGAACTGGCATTTGATAATGATAGACGCTCGAGAGTTGAGGCTGATCCGTGAGTTCATTGATCACTTATCTATAGACTTGGGTGGCGCGGTTGTCGTGACCGAGGCGGGGAGTGGGCCTTTTCTCTACTCTGCATTAGTGGCGGCAATGGCTGGTGCGAGAAAGGTCTACGCAGTGGCGCCAGACAGCTATCACGCGACACATGAAATGCTGTTTAAAGAGATATCGCTTAGGTGCCAAGAGTGGGGTCTAAACGATGGGTGCATAGAAGTTATAGACTCTCGAGATAAGATTCCGCACGGTATCGATATATTTCTTAATTTAGGTTTTGTGCGTCCACTTGATCGAGATTTGATTTCTCGTGGCAGTGAGTGTGCGGTTGTCTCCTATATGAGCGAGGCTTGGGAATACAGGCCTGGTGACTTGGATTTAGAATTTTGTCGGACTAAAGGTATAGCTGTTGCTGGAGTTAATGAGGATTTTGATGGTTTTGGTGTTTTTTCTTCATGTGGTCAGTTAGCTCTGAAGCTGATTTTTGAGGCTGGTTTAGAGGTCGCAGGGTGCAGGTTTGCGGTATTAAGCAATGATCCTTTTGGAGTGGTGATTGTTAAGGCTTTGAAGGCGAATGCCGCGAATGTGATTCTAGTTAAAGATGCTAGTTGCTTGAGTGAGGAGACGATTTCCTCTGTAGATGCGTTGGTGGTTGCTACCTACTCTGCTGAGGAGAATGTGCTGGAGAGGTCTCCGTATACCGTGGAAGAGATTCATTCCTTGAATAGCTCTCTTAAGGTTATTCAGTTTTCTGGCTCGCTTGATGTCAAAGAAATTCTTAAGGCAGGAATTTCAATTTATCCGGTCGATTGTCTGGGGCCTTATCGAATGGCAAAAACACTTTCATATCTTGGGAGTAGGCCGGTAATTGCGCTGCATTCACTTGGTTTGAAAGTTGGTGAGCTGATATATAATTCTAGACGTACAGGTGTTCCTGTGCCTAGTCTGTATTTGAATCTTGTGCAGTTTATGGCTTGATTCTTTGCGGGATTCTTGTGTGTTTTTTAGGGATCAGTTGATGACTGACGCTGCCAATAATGAGTGTTTGGTTGTTCCATTCTTGAGCGAGAATTCGTTTGAGTGGGATGAGTGGGTGGAGAGCTCAAATGAAGGTACTATCTTTCATAAGAAGAGCTTTTTAAGCTATCACGGCGATCGTTTTGAAAGCTCCGAAATTTTTCTGTCCATTCACCGAAAAAAAAAGAGGGTTGCGCTCTGGTCGTTAGCTCTTATAGATCGCAACGGTGAACTCTGCGCACTGTCACCATACGGCGGTAGCTATGGTGGTCCAGCAATGCAAGGTGTGATGGGGCTTGCAGCGTGTAGAGATATAATCGGCTCGGTCGTCAACTATGTCGCAAACGCTGGTGTCAAAGAGTTTCGAATAACATTGCCAATTAGAGCGTGTAGTCTGATTTATACAGAAACATTTCGTTTCGCGCTTTTGGAAGCAGGCTTCTCGTGTGTTAATAGGGATATTTCCAGTGTCATTCCTCTTGACGCTAATCTCGCAGAGTATAGTCATGTGCAGTCCCACCGGTCCGAGTGGGAGCGTCGTGCACGGAAGGCAAATAAGCTAGGCGTTGTGGTGCGTAGATCTGCACCGATTCAGGATTTTTGGCAAACGCTTACTGCCACCTTTGAAAAGCACGGTATGAAGCCAACCCATACTTTTGAGGAGTTACAGTGGCTTGCGACTGAGCTGCCCAATAAGGTTTTCTTTTCCTGTGCTTATTTGGAAGAAAAGCCCATTGCCGGTGTTTGCTATTTTGCGCAAAACAGTCGTGTGGTAGGAACATTTTATCTTTGTCAGGACCCTGAGCATCAGGCAACCCAGGCGCAGTCAGCCTTACTGCTTGATGGTTTTGAGCAGGCCCAGTCGTTGGGTTACTGCTGGATGGATCTGGGGACCTCTTCAGTGAATATGCAAGCTTACGATTCAATTTTTCGCTTCAAGGAAACGCTGGGGGCTATAGGGCAGTTTAGGGAAACATATATGTTGAGGCTGCAATAGTGCTTACCCTGCTGACCACATTGGAATTCGATGCTCCACTCTTCTCTGCAGTTGAGAGTTCGGGATTGGTATCCAAGGTCGTTCGCTCGCGTGAGGGGCTGGGTTCTGTCAGTGATGCGAATGTATTGCTGATAAATTGGCCCTATATACTGTCGTCCGAGTTCATTTCTCGACAGCATGCTGTTCTCAATGTGCATAATTCTCTGTTGCCTAGGTATCGGGGGCGGCACGCGTTTACATGGGCCATTCTCAATGGGGAGACCCAGTTGGGATTTTCTCTGCATGAAGTAGTGGCTGAAGTGGACGCTGGCGGTGTTTTGGCTCAGGTCGCTTTCAACTTGGGGGTGGATGAGGATATTAATGACGCCTTCCGCCGAGGAACAGCACTGCTTAATGAATGGTTGCCGTCAGCGCTAATTGAGTGGGCGAGTGGGCGTTTGGTAGCGCATCCTCAAGACGAGACTTGCGCAAGCCTGTTTCGCCGGCGCCATGCTCAAGACAACTGGTTGGTCTCCTTTGATCGTGCGGAGAAAGTCAGGGACTTCGTTCGCGCGGTGGCGCCACCTTATACACAGGGAGCTATGTGTTGCACAGCAGCGGGCGAGATATTGCATTTCAGCTCTTCGGAAGTGGTCGATGATGCTGCAAGTAGTGCTGCGCCGGGTTGCATTCTGAAAGTTGATGAAGAAAGTCTGTTGGTTGCATGTGTTCATGGAGTGGTTCGCCTCGTTCCGGTGGAGTCTGGATTACTAGCTGGACTGCATGCTGGAGATTCACTTGTGGTGGCCGAATTTTGAGCCCTTCTCATGAGCACAGTTGACAGCCCGTTTCGTTTGTCAGCTACAGCCGCACTCATGTTGGCACGTGCCGTACGAGCCCCGCTGTGGCTGCTCGTATCGGCTTTGATGGCTCGTGTAATGGGGCCGGAGGGCCTGGGAGCTTGGGCTATGCTTCTGGCCGCCGGCATGTTGCTGAATCAAGTGTTTGTGCTTTGGTCTCAGTCGATTACTCAACGCTTTGGGCGACTGGAGTGGGAGGCTTCTGGGCAGCTACGGCGAACGTGGGCAACGCGCTGGCCTTTATTGTTTTTCGGTGGCGTGCTAGTTCTTGCTTGTTTCTTGCTGGCGCCTTCGGAATGGTTGTCGGCCCGATTGGATGTGCCAGAAGATAGCTTGTGGTTGATTATTCCAATTTTCATCTCCCTTTGGCTCATGGGCGAGACTCAGGGGCTTCAGCAAGTGCGAGAGCGCTATTTGCGGCTTGCATGGTCTCCACTCGCGGCTGACCTACTCTTAATTGGGGTTCTAGGTGCTCTATCTTTAATGGCCATTCTGGGCCAGCGTCTAACCTCGTTGCAGATTCTCATGGTCGTCAGTTTCTCGGGAGCTGCAGCTTGGGTTTTTATGCTTGCTCGAGAGTTAAGAGGGAGCTCTTTAAGTTTGGGGGTGCCAGAGAAAAAGCAAGTTAATTTGGCACTTGCTTTTTCTCTTCCGCTGTTGCCGGGATACTTGGTCGGGTACCTTTCGGAGTGGTGTGACTATATTCTGATAAGCCACTTTCTTGATGCTCAGGCCGTAGGTTTTTATCACCCTGCCTATCAGTACATGTTGATCATGGTCGGCCTGCCCACTGCTGTAGTTGCTGTTTTGATGCCCCAACTGGTTTCTCGTGTAGAGAAGGTGGGTGTAGAAAGTGAGCGACAACTGATTGGCCGCGTTGCACCTCAGGTAATGAGTCTCTGGGTGCTCGCAACTATTGGGCTTATCGCTTTTTTGCCTGCTCTCTTCTCATGGTTAGTGGGTGGTTCTTTTGAAGATAGTCGGGTCATACTCCAAGTTCTATTGGCGGCGGTGCCGGGTGCTGCAGCTACACATCTTTATGGTTTGGGGCACTTCGTGCAGGGGCGCCTATTGACCGCTAATGTTGGCCTGTTTGGATTGAAGTTGTTGGTCAATGTGTTGCTAACTTTAATTTTGCTACCCGTTTTTGGTGTTTTAGGTGCCGCGATTGCGGCATTGGCTGGTTTTATTTTAGTGCAATGGCTGTTTCTAATTGATCAGCATCGCTATCTTAAATTACCTTTCGCTGGAGGTGCCCTGGTTCTGCTGCTGGCTCACCTTGGTGGTTTGTCGTTGGTTGTTATGGAAAGTTTTTGGGCTCGGTCTCTGATCGCGGGGTTGGTTATGCTATGCATGCTTACTTTAGTTAGGCGTGCCAACTTTTTTTCTCCAGAAGAAGTCTCGGCCATGGTGCCGGTTTCTCTGTCTCGTACTGCTCCAATATTGGTGCGGCTCTTATGTAGAAAAGGAATGCCATGGTGATGGTGCTGTTTCTGTGTCTGGTTTTTCTATGTGCGCTGATTCTGCGCCTCGCGCCGGTATTGCTTTCCTCTCATGGTTCGGGTGTGGATCAATGGTATTGGAAGACTTATATCGAAACCTTGCGTCGCGATGGCTCGTTGCCCGTCAAGATGCCGCAATTTCTCTTGGATGAGGGGCACTGGTACCCCCCCTTCTTTCCATGGTTGATGTCGAGGTTGCCTGCTTCGATGTTTGATCGTTTCAGTGTGCAGTTCGCAGTTTTTATAGACATGCTGCGAATGGTTCTTTTGGTTTGGGCTGCCTGGTGGTTGACTGCAGATCTGGTAGTGGCTGCAATTGCTGGAATAGTCTATGCGGTTACGCCTCTTCTTGTTACTTATAATATGCAGTTGAATCCGCGGGGCATGGGGGCGCTATTTCTCGATGCGATGTGGTTGTTGGTGGGTGCAGTTTTTTTATATGAGGCCTCACCCTGGTTTTGGCTGGGCGTATTTTTTCTTGCTGGCATGGTTATGATTACTCATAAGATGGCCATGCAGTTATTTTGGTTCATTTCTTTGTTTGGGGCGGGTCTGGCTGGTGATTTTCGTCTCTCTTTATTGGTGCCCGGTAGTGTCTTGGCTGCGCTTCTGTTAAGTGGAGGGTTTTATCGCCTGACGATGAGAGCTCATTGGGATACTGTTAAGTTCTGGGCTCGA
Organism: Pseudomonas sp. Marseille-Q8238; assembly: GCF_965111915.1. Taxonomy (NCBI): domain Bacteria; kingdom Pseudomonadati; phylum Pseudomonadota; class Gammaproteobacteria; order Pseudomonadales; family Pseudomonadaceae; genus Pseudomonas; species Pseudomonas sp. Marseille-Q8238. The sequence goes on from NZ_CBCOPI010000001.1 coordinate 1,743,089, forward strand.
AATTGGCGTGGGAATGGAGTTCATCCGTTGCTGGAATCTCCGGTCTATGGTGAAGCGGGATATGAAACTCCTGGCAAGTTCTATCGGTCCGGATTCAAGGCTTGGGTTCGGCGACTGCAGTTTGTGATCGGGTTTAATCCCTGGATGCCAATTGCATTGGGGGTGGGCTTGTTTTCTCTCTTCAAAGGACATGACTTTTCTACGTATGAGGTGTGGATATACGCCTGGCTTGCCTTGATATTCTTGTTTGCGCTCCTTACTACGTTGGTTCCGATGTTTCGTTCGCTGGGCCAAGGTTACTTGTATGGCTATAATGGAAGTTTTCCGGCTGCACTGGCCTTGGGCATCGGTTTTTTGTCGTTGGGGCAGGCTTGGTACTGGTGGGTGGCACTTGTTGTTGGCTTATTGATGTGTATGTCGGCTCTCATTGCTTTTTTCAGAGCCTTGCGCACAAGTCGGACGATGAAGGTCGACTCTAAGCTGGATGAGGCCGTTAGCCATTTAGCCACTCTTGAAGATGGTCCTGTCATGTGTTTTCCGCAGCATTGGCATGATTTGGTTGCTTATCGGACAGGCAAGCCGGTTTTGTTCGGCGGCCATGGGTATGGATATCATCTGTTGGAACCGGTGTTTCCAGTTTTGCGTGTACCTGTCCAGGAGATATTTGAAAAATATCATGTGCGCTATCTGTTGACATATGAAGGGTATTTGCCAGAGCGCTTTTGCAAAGATTTGCCCTCTGCCGAGATGGAGAGCTTTGGTGATTACCACCTTTACAGATTTGATGCAGCGAAGGAGGGCGAGATTTGACGCGTAAGCGGCTCTGTTTCATCACAACCGTCCCCATGGCTGTGTCGGCCTTTCTGCGCCTGCATATCGAGCGGCTTGCCGATGACTACGACGTCTTCGTCATCTCCAATTACGGTACCGGGCCGCTGCCGGACGATGAGCGAGTCACGTATCTGAATGTGCCGCTGGCGCGGGAAATTTCTCCGCTCGTTGATCTGAGAACGTTGTTTTCGCTGGTCGGGCTGTTTCGTCACTACCGCTTTGACGTGGTTCATTCGGTCACCCCCAAGGCGGGGCTGCTGGGCATGCTGGCTGCGCGGCTGGCTGGCGTTCCGGTGCGCATTCACTGGTTTACCGGTCAGGTCTGGGTCACGCGCACGGGGCTGGGGCGTTTCATTCTCAAGAGTGCGGATCGGCTGATCGCTGCAGCCGCATCGCATCTGCTGGCAGATAGTCCGTCGCAGCGTGACTTCCTGGTTGCCGAGCGGGTCTGTCGCCAGGGACGGATAGAGGTGATTGGTGATGGGTCGATCTGTGGTGTGGATGGTGAGCGTTTTCGCCCCGATCCGCTCGCCCGTAAGCGGGTCCGTGATGAGCACGTTGTTCCAACCGACGCGTTGGTGGTGCTCTTTCTCGGGCGGTTGAATACCGACAAGGGGCTGCGCGAGTTGGCGCAGGCCATGGTGGAACTGGATGACCAGCTCCCTGATGTGCATTGGCTGATAGCCGGGCCTGACGAGGGCGGGATGGTCGAGCATATCCGTTCGGTTGCCGGTTGCCTGGGCGAACGTCTGCATTTCCAGGGTTTTACCCGCGAACCCGAGGCGTACATGGCTGCAGCGGACATCTTCTGTCTACCCAGCTATCGGGAGGGATTTGGTAGCTCGGTTCTCGAGGCTGCCGCTGCTGGTGTGCCGTCGGTCGCCACGCGCATCTACGGGCTTACCGATGCGGTGGAGGATGGTGTGTCCGGTCTGCTGGTTCCGTCCGCGAGCGTGCCAGAGTTAAAGGCTGCGCTGCAGCGTCTGATCGAGGATGGCGAGTTACGTGCTGCAATGGGCGAGGCTGCACGGACCCGTGCATTGCTACGTTTTTCTCGCGCGAAAGTCGTCGGCGGATTGAGCGATTTTTATGCGCGCATATTCGGCCAAGGGAATAAGACATGAGCTTCAAACGGATTTTCGACATTGTTTGTAGTGCGCTAGCGTTGCTGTTGCTCTGGCCAGTGCTGTTGGTTCTTTACGTGCTGGTGCGAGTAAAACTGGGAACCCCTGCATTTTTTCGCCAGCAACGTCCCGGGTTGTATGGCCGGCCGTTTATGATGGTCAAATTCCGTACCATGCTTGATGCTGTAGATGCTGAAGGCAATTCTTTGCCGGATGACATTCGCCTAACTCGTTTTGGACGGTTTCTACGTGGGACCAGCCTGGATGAGTTGCCCGAATTGTGGAACGTACTGAAGGGAGATATGAGCTTGGTTGGGCCGCGTCCGCTGCTGATGGAGTACTTGCCACTTTATAGTGCTGAGCAGGCGCGCCGGCACGAAGTCCGTCCAGGCATTACCGGTTGGGCGCAGATCAACGGGCGTAATGCATTGAGTTGGAAGCAGAAATTTGATCTGGATATCTGGTATGTGGATAGCCAGACGTTTTGGCTGGATATTCGGATCCTGCTGTTGACCGTGCGTAAGGTCCTCATTCGTGAAGGCATTAGTGCCGAAGGGCAGGCGACGATGTCCAAGTTCACGGGTAACGATACGTGAAACGGCTAGCTATTTTAGGTGCCAGCGGACATGGCAGAGTTGTGGCTGATACGGCTGAGCTTTGCGGTTGGGAGAGCATCGTATTCTATGATGATGCATACCCGGGTTTAGCGCTGAACGGTAACTGGGTTGTTGCAGGGACATCTGAAGAGCTAATGCAGCATCTGGAGACTTTTGACGCTGTGCTGGTGGCTATCGGCCATAACCGGGCCAGATTATCCAAACTGGAAGAGTTGCTATCGCGTGGCGCGAGTGTTGCGACGCTTGTCCATCCTACCGCTACTATTAGTCGCTACGCTTCTATCGGTGCGGGGAGCGTTGTATTCGGCGGTGTTGTAGTGAACGCTTATGCGCAGATAGGTATGGGCTGTATCCTCAATACCCTCTGTAGCGTTGATCACGATAGCGTTCTTGCTCGTGCGGTTCATGTCAGCCCTGGCGCGCACCTTGCTGGCGGGGTGCGGGTAGGCGAGGCGAGCTGGATTGGCATTGGGGCGAGCATTCGGCAACTGATTCATATTGGCGACGATGTCACTATTGGCGCAGGCGCTGCAGTTGTGCGCGATGTGCCGGATAATATTGTCGCTTTCGGGGTGCCTGCCCACTTCGAATAGATTTTTGTGTTGTATCCGGAGCTGGTTTCGGATCGATCTACTGCCACCGTTTGTCGAGATCCCTCTTGTGCTGAATACGCCATTTTCTCCTTGGCCGTCCTTTTCTGAAGAAGAGGCTGATGCTGCTCGTGACGTTATCCTGTCCAACAAAGTGAACTACTGGACCGGCGAGGAGTGTCGCCGGTTCGAGCAGGAGTTCGCGTCTTGGACTGGAACGGAGTATGCCGTTGCTGTCACCAATGGGACTGTCGCTCTGGACCTGGCGCTAAGGGCGTTGGGAATAGGTGACGGGGACGAAGTTATCGTCACTCCACGTACTTTTCTCGCCTCTGCTTCAAGCATTGTGAATGCGGGTGCGATTCCGGTCTTCGCTGAGGTTGATCGCGATTCGCAGAATATTACTGCTGAGACTATCCGCTCTGTTTTAAGCCCACGGACCCGGGCGGTTATTTGTGTTCACTTGGCAGGGTGGCCGTGTGACATGGATCCGATCATGGCGCTAGCCTCTGAGTACGACCTCAAGGTAATAGAGGATTGTGCTCAAGCCCACGGCGCTCATTATAACGGGCGCCCAGTTGGCTCGATTGGCCATGTTGGAGCTTGGTCCTTTTGTCAGGACAAAATAATGACTACGGGTGGGGAGGGGGGAATGGTTACCACCAACTCCAGAGAACTGTGGTCGAAGATGTGGTCGTTCAAGGACCATGGGAAAAGCTGGGAAGCAGTGTACGAGCGTGAGCATGCCTCGGGGTTTCGTTGGTTGCATGAGAGCTTTGGCACCAACTGGAGGATGATTGAGGTTCAGGCTGTTATCGGGCGTATCCAATTACAGCGGATGCAGCAATGGCATGAGCAGCGTATTGCCAATGCTGAACGGATTTGGGGCGTCGCAGAAAAGCTCAAGGGATTACGTGTGCCTAAAGTCCCATTGGGGGTGGTACATGCTGCTTACAAATGCTACGTATTTGTTGAACCTGAACGGCTTGGACACAGTTGGTCTCGTGATCGCGTTCTCGAAGAGATCAATGCGCATGGCGTCCCCTGTTTCTCTGGTTCGTGTTCCGAGGTCTACCTGGAAGCTGCGTTCGATTCGACTGGCTGGGCCCCTGATGAGCGTTTCCCAGTAGCCCGCGAGTTAGGAGAAACCAGCCTTATGTTCATGGTTCATCCGACATTGACGACGGAAGAACTAGAAAAGACCTGCGAAGTGCTGTCCAGTGTTATGGCTGCGGCGACAAGATAATAGCTAGCTAACGGCAAGACTTGCCGGTTGCTATCGCTTTTGCTCGGAGTATCGGTTTGATGGGATTGGAAAATGACAGGATTCGTCAGTATCTTCTGCGTATGTCACGTCAGAGCAAACGCTCTCTGCAAGTATGTGCTGACATCCTGCTACTCTGGGCTGCGCTTTGGTTGGCCTTTTTCGTGCGCCTCGGTTTGGAGCGCATGATCGACCCAGTAGGAGAGTATTTGTGGCTATTCATCGTCGCTCCAGCCACTGCTATTCCCCTATTCATTCGCTTTGGCCTATATCGGGCCGTCTTACGCTATTTTGGTAGTGGTGCGCTAGTAACCATTTTCAATGCGATAAGCCTTTCCGCCCTACTGTTAGCCTTGGTCATCTATCTCATACAGCCTGACGAGCTCATGCCTCGTTCGGTAATTTTTATCTATTGGGCACTGTCTTTATTGTTCATCGGCGGCCTACGGTTATTGATGCGTCAGTATTTCAGCGGTGAGCTATTTCCCACGCGCGCTCAGGGGCGTCGACCCCTCACGCGTGTTGCAATCTATGGCGCGGGTGCAGCAGGAAATCAATTACTTACGGCACTGCGAATGGGTAAGCGCATGCTCCCAGTGTCTTTTATCGATGATGACGAGGGGATTTCTGGGCGTATAATCGCTGGCGTCAAAGTCTATAAATCGAAACATATCAAGCAGCTAATTGATGAAACTGGTGCAGAAGAGGTTCTGCTTGCGATTCCCTCTGCATCGCGTAGTCGCCGTCGGGAAATTCTCTCCGCACTCGAAGCATATCCATTTCATGTAAGAACAATTCCGGGGTTTATGGATCTGGCCAGCGGCCGGGTCAATGTTAGTGACTTGCAGGAGGTCGATATCATTGACCTTCTCGGGCGTGATGCAGTGCCGCCTCAGCGCGAACTGTTTGAGCGTTGTATTCGCGCTCAGTCTGTTATGGTTACTGGTGCGGGAGGTTCTATTGGCTCGGAGCTATGCCGACAAATTCTCCTATCAGGCCCTCGGACGCTAATCCTTTTCGAGCACAGTGAATACAACCTGTACAGCATCCAAAATGAATTGGAGCAATGGATACGCCGAGATTCTTTATCGGTAAAGCTCGTGGGTATATTGGGCAGCATTCGTAATTCTGACCGCCTATTGGACGTTATGCGGACTTGGAATGTGCAAACTATCTACCATGCGGCTGCCTATAAGCACGTTCCTATCGTTGAGCACAACATTGCCGAAGGTGTACTCAATAATGTGCTCGGTACGCTGCAGACTGCCCAGGCAGCGCTGAAGGCAGGTGTTCGAAACTTCGTATTGATATCCACTGACAAGGCTGTGCGCCCCACGAACGTCATGGGTAGTACTAAACGCTTGGCTGAGATGGTTTTGCAGGCCTTGAGCGCAGAGTCTGCCCCATTGTTGTTAAGCGATGACTCGGGTATTTCACAGCTCAGGCAGACCCGATTCACCATGGTGCGTTTTGGCAATGTTCTGGGCTCGTCAGGTTCTGTCATCCCCTTGTTCCGTGAACAGATCAAGCGTGGAGGGCCTGTTACAGTCACCCACCCAAATATAACCCGCTATTTCATGACCATACCGGAGGCTGCGCAGTTGGTCATTCAGGCCGGTGCGATGGGCGAGGGCGGTGATGTTTTCGTACTGGATATGGGGCAGCCAGTAAAGATCGCTGAAATGGCGGAGAAGATGATTCATCTTAGTGGTCTCAGCGTGCGCTCAGAAAAGAGCCCGGCTGGTGATATTTCCATTGAGTTCACCGGGCTGCGACCTGGTGAGAAGCTGTACGAAGAGTTGCTGATTGGCGATAACGTAAGTCCGACAGATCACCCGATGATCATGCGGGCCAATGAGGAGCACTTGTCATGGGAAGCATTGAAGGTCGTCTTGGAGGAGCTGTTCGCAGCCGTTGAGTGCGATGATTACGACAGGGTGCGTCAGTTGTTGCGTGAAACCGTCAGCGGTTACAGCCCGGAAGGTGAAATAGTCGACTGGGTTCATGTGCAGCGCCGCACAGAATCTTGAGGTTCAACGTTGACAGCGATGCGTTAGCGACTAATTTAGAAGCGTGACCGGGATTGGTCACTTGCCATTACAAGGAGTGTGAAATGCTGAAGATGAAACTGTCCGCTGTCCTGTTCGCTTGCATCACCACGTTGTCTGTTGCCGCCGTTGCAGCAGAACCCACCAAGGCTGTTAAGCCTGTTGCTGAAACCACTCAGTCTGCCTCGAATGCAGCAGTTGGATCGGTAAATATCAACACTGCTGATGCTGGTACGATCGAGGCTACGCTGATCGGTATTGGTAAGGTCAAGGCGCAAGCAATCGTCGATCATCGTACCGCCAATGGCCCTTTCGCCTCAGTGGATGAGTTGTTGGAGGTCAAAGGTATTGGCGCGGCGACGCTTGAAAAGAATCGCGGAAAGTTGAGCGTCAACTGACGCCATCCCCCCAGAGCTGTATATGAGCCGGTCTTTGACCGGCTTTTTTGTGCCGGCCATGGGCGCAGTCGTCCCCAGTTCAACGGTGATTGCCCTTAGAGTTTCTGTTTGCGCAGAAGGTGCACGGAGTATCCTGTGACTTGATTCCAGTTCAGCGCGGAGTGGCTCTAGGGGTAGCTGTGCTGCAGGCAATAAAAAAGCCCCAAGCTTTCACCTGGGGCTTTGATGTTTGGCTCCGCGACCTGGACTCGAACCAGGGACCCAATGATTAACAGTCATTTGCTCTACCGACTGAGCTATCGCGGAACAACGGTGCGTATCCTACTGATTGGAAAGGGGAAGTCAAGTATCTGGGCGACTTCCCGGTGCCAGTTTCAGAGGACTTCGGCGATGGCTTTGGTGACCACTGGCAGGTTGCGCTGGTTGAGTGCGGCAACGCAGATGCGGCCTGTGCCTACGGCATAAATACCGAACTCGCTCCTCAGGCGTTCCACCTGTTCAGTGGTCAGGCCGGAGTAGGAGAACATCCCGCGTTGTTGGCCTACGAAGCTGAAGTCGCGCTTGGCGCCCAGGGCAGACAGTTGCTCGACCATGGCGCTGCGCATGCCGCGAATACGCTCACGCATTTCAGCCAGTTCGGCTTCCCACATGGCGCGCAGTTCGGGGTTGTTCAGCACCGCGGAGACAACAGCCGCACCGTGGGTTGGCGGGTTGGAGTAGTTGGTGCGGATCACGCGTTTGACCTGCGACAGCACGCGTCCGGTTTCTTCTTGCGAGCCAGTGATGATGGACAGCGCACCCACGCGCTCACCGTACAGCGAGAAGGATTTGGAGAACGAGCTGGAAACGAAGAACGTCAGACCGGATTGAGCGAACAAACGCACGGCTGCGGCGTCTTCTTCAATACCGTCACCGAAACCCTGGTAGGCGATGTCGAGGAACGGGACATGTTCGCGCTCCCGCAGGATCTCGAGGATCGCTTGCCAGTCGTCCATGTTCAGGTCGACCCCGGTCGGGTTGTGGCAGCAGGCGTGCAGCACCACGATCGAGCGGGCAGGCAGGTTTTTCAGGTCTTCCAGCAGGCCGCCACGGTTAACGCCGTTGCTGAAGGCGTCGTAGTAGCGGTAGTTGCGCACCGGGAAACCGGCGGATTCGAACAGGGCGCGGTGGTTTTCCCAACTCGGGTCGCTGATGGCGACGGTAGCGTCTGGCAGCAGACGCTTGAGGAAGTCTGCCCCGATCTTCAGCGCGCCGGTACCGCCCAGGGTCTGGGTGGTAATGGCGCGGCCTTGCTGGATAGGAGCCGAGTCCTTGCCGAGCAGCAGGGTTTGTACCGCCTTGTCATAGGCGGCAATGCCTTCGATCGGCAGGTAACCACGGGGTGCGTGAGCGGCGGCCAGGGCATCCTCTGCAGCCGCAACCGCGCGCAAGAGTGGAATTCGGCCCTCCTCGTTGGTGTAGACGCCAACGCCAAGGTTGACCTTGGTGGTGCGAGGGTCGGCGTTGAATGCTTCATTGAGGCCCAGGATTGGGTCGCGCGGAGCCATTTCGACGGCAGAGAACAGACTCATGATGCGGCAGCTCGGAGAGGAGGGTGGAAGACCGGCAACCCCTAACGGGGATAGATGTTAGGGCGTTGCGTAACGGGCCGGTATTATAGCGGCCAAGGTTACGTGCGGCGACAGCGTCCGCACGCTTTATTGCTAGCTTTGACGCCCGTTACCGTGGCGCGTCACATGCAGCCTGTCGAGGTTTGCCCATGTCGCAGTTTCAACTCGTCACCCGCTTCAAACCTGCCGGTGATCAGCCGGAAGCCATTCGTCAGATGGTAGAGGGGCTGGAGGCTGGGCTGTCTCACCAGACATTGTTGGGTGTGACAGGCTCGGGCAAGACCTTCAGCATTGCCAACGTCATCGCCCAGGTGCAGCGCCCGACTCTGGTGCTGGCGCCGAACAAGACGCTGGCTGCGCAGCTGTATGGCGAGTTCAAAAGCTTTTTCCCGAACAACGCGGTGGAGTATTTCGTTTCCTACTACGACTACTACCAGCCCGAGGCCTACGTGCCGTCCTCAGACACCTTCATCGAGAAGGATGCCTCGATCAACGATCACATCGAGCAGATGCGCCTGTCGGCCACCAAGGCCTTGCTGGAGCGTCCGGACGCGATCATCGTCACCACTGTTTCCTGCATCTACGGCCTGGGCAGTCCCGAGTCGTACCTGAAAATGGTCTTGCACGTCGACCGAGGCGACAAGATGGACCAGCGTGCGCTGCTGCGCCGCCTGGCCGACCTGCAGTACACCCGTAACGATATGGATTTCGCGCGGGCCACCTTTCGGGTGCGGGGCGATGTGATCGATATCTTCCCGGCGGAATCCGACCTGGAGGCGATCCGCATCGAGCTGTTCGATGACGAGGTAGAGAGCCTGTCGGCATTCGATCCACTGACCGGGGAAGTGATTCGCAAACTGCCGCGCTTCACCTTTTATCCCAAGAGCCACTATGTGACCCCACGCGAAACGCTTTTGGAGGCGGTGGAGGCGATCAAGGTCGAGCTCAAGGAGCGGCTGGATTATCTGCGCGCCAACAACAAGTTGGTCGAGGCCCAGCGTCTGGAGCAGCGTACCCGCTTCGATCTGGAGATGATCCTCGAGCTGGGCTACTGCAACGGCATTGAAAACTACTCGCGCTACTTGTCTGGGCGTGGGCCTGGTGAGCCGCCACCGACCCTATACGACTACCTGCCAGACCAGGCTTTGCTGGTGATCGACGAGTCCCATGTTTCGGTGCCGCAGGTCGGTGCCATGTTCAAGGGCGACCGTTCACGCAAGGAAACCCTGGTGGAATATGGCTTTCGCCTGCCGTCAGCGCTGGATAACCGCCCGCTGCGCTTCGACGAGTGGGAGGCGATCAGCCCGCAGGCCATCTTTGTTTCCGCGACCCCGGGGCCCTATGAGGCCGAGCATGCCGGGCGGGTCGTCGAGCAAGTGGTGCGCCCGACCGGGCTGGTCGACCCGCAGATCGAGGTGCGCCCTGCGCGGACCCAGGTCGATGACCTGCTGTCCGAGATCACCAAGCGTGTCGCACTCGAAGAGCGGGTCCTGGTGACGACACTGACCAAGCGCATGTCCGAGGATCTCACCGACTACCTTGCCGATCACGGGGTCAAGGTGCGTTACCTGCATTCGGACATCGATACGGTCGAACGGGTTGAAATCATCCGCGACCTGCGCATCGGTGCATTCGACGTCCTGGTGGGCATCAACCTGTTGCGCGAAGGGCTGGATATGCCCGAGGTGTCGCTGGTGGCGATTCTCGACGCGGACAAGGAGGGCTTCCTGCGTTCCGAGCGCTCGCTGATCCAGACTATTGGCCGGGCGGCGCGTAACCTCAACGGCCGGGCCATCCTCTATGCCGACAACATGACCGGCTCGATGGAACGGGCGATTGGAGAGACCGAGCGCCGGCGTAACAAGCAGATCGCCTTCAACGAAGCCAACGGCATCGTGCCCAGAGGGGTGAAAAAGGACGTCCAGGATATTCTCGAAGGCGCCACGGTGCCGGGCTCACGCAGCAACAAGCGCAAGGGGATGGCAAAGGCGGCCGAAGAAAATGCGCGGTACGAAGCCGAGCTGCGTTCGCCGAGCGAAATCACCAAGCGTATTCGCCAGTTGGAAGAGAAGATGTACCAACTGGCCCGCGACCTGGAGTTCGAGGCCGCGGCGCAGATGCGCGACGAGATTCAGAAATTGCGCGACCGCTTGCTGCAGGTCTGACGCTGTAGTGTGATGTTGACGGCCTCTCCTGCGCCGTCAGCGTCGGCCGAAGATGATCAGCGACACGCCGCCGAGCGTTGCCAGGCAGGCGATGCCTGCGCTGAGGCTGAGGTATTCATCGAGGATGAGATAGCCGAGCAGGAGGGCGACCACCGGGTTGACGAAGGCGAAGGTGGATACCAGGCTCGGCCGCACCTCGCGCAGCAGCCAGAAGTACGCCGGGTAGACCCCCAGGCTCACGGGCAAGACCAGGTAGGCCAGCCATAGCCAGCTCTGGCTGGAGAGGCTGCTCAGTTCCAGCCCCTGCCAGTCGCCCTCGATCACGCCCAGCGTGGCGAGAATGGCAGCACCGATTAGCATCTGCAGGCCCAGCCCCAGCCAACTGGAGGTAAAGGGTGGGCGTTTGCGTAGCCAGTGGGCGCCAACGGCCCAGAGCAGGGTGGCAAGCAACACGAGGGCGCCCGAAAGCCATTGCATGGGGCCTGCGCTGCCTCCCAGGGCATTGCCCATCAGCAGCATGATGCCTGCGCTTGCGACTGTCAGGCCTACCAATACCCAGAGTGGCGGGCGTTCGCCAAGCAGCCACTCCAGGGCCACGCTCCACAGGGGGAGGCTGGTGTAGAGCATGGCCAGCATGCCGGTGGGCAGGTGCTGGTTGGCGTAGATCAGTGCCCCTTGCCCGATGGCGATCAACAATACGCCGCCGATCAATGCGCTGCCCCAGTTTCCCGATTGCATGCCGACCTGGCCACGCAAGAGCGCCCAGCCCAGGGCCAGGACGCTGGCCAACAGAAAGCGCAGGGTGCCGATGACGAATGGCGGCAGTTCCCGGAGCAGAAAATGGTTGGCCAGATAAGTGGTGCCCCAGCCGATGTAAATGACCAGGAAGGCCCCGATCAGCAAGAGGGTGTGAGTGCGCAGGGCGGAGGCGGGCATTGCAAACCTTAGGCGAGAAATCACATGCGATTGCATGTGGAGTGTGACGGTCGATACAGCGCTCTGGCGTACAGGAGCGCATGAGGCGCTTTCAAGCGACAACAGCCTTTAGTGGGCCGCACCACCTGTGGTGCCAGGTGGCAGTGCCCGGGTCAGGAGCACGGCGATCATGCTGATGCCCAGCGCCAGTCCAACGAAATGGAAGGCATCATTGTAGGCCATGATGCTGGCCTGTTGATGGGCGATTTCGCTCAGCTTGCCCAGTGCGGCCTGTTCGCTGCCAAGTTTCTCGGCAAGCAGATTCAGGCGCTCGGCGACCTGTGGATTGCTTGGCACCAGCGATTCGCGAAGGTAGTCGAAATAAACCTTGGTGCGGCTGTCGAGCAAGGTGGCGAGCAGGGCGATGCCGATGGCGCCGCCGAGGTTGCGCAGGATGTTGAACAGGCTGGAGGCTGAGCCGGCGTCTTCGGCGCGGATATACGCCGTCGCGATGAGCGACACGGTGACCATGATCATCGGCTGGCCGAGCGCGCGGATGATCTGGATATGGTTGAACTGTTCGCCGGCGAAGTCCGGGTTGAGCACCCCTGAGGCGAAGCTGGAAAAGCCGAACAGGCCGAAGCCGAGCGCGCACAGCAGTTTGGGTGGGATCACCTTCATCAGCAGCGGCACCAGCGGAATGATGAACAACTGTGGCAGGCCCATCCACATGATCACTTCGCCGATCTGCAGCGCGTTGTAGTTCTGGATCTGCGCCAGATAAAGCGGTAGCAGGTAGATCGAACCGTACAGCCCCAGACCCATGCCCAGGCTGGCGATGCTGGTCAGGCCGAAGTTGCGCTCCCTGAGAATGCGCAGGTTGATCAGCGGGTTGTCGCGCGAGAACTGCAGGATGACGAACAGGCACAGGCTGATCAGCGCGATGCTGCCGAGGCCGACGATCAGGTTGGACTCCAGCCAGTCCTTGCGATGCCCTTCCTCAAGGAACACCTGCAGGCAGCCCAGGCCCATCCCCAGCGTGACGATGCCGGCGTAGTCGGTGCTTTTCAGCAGGTCCCAATTGGGCATCTTCTTTTCCAGGCCGTACATCAGCCCGGCGATCATCAGCAGACCCGGCGGCACGTTGATGTAGAAAATGTACTCCCAACCCCAGTTCTCGGTGAGCCAGCCGCCCAGCGTGGGTCCGATAGAGGGCGCGAAGGTCGCCGTGATGGCGAACAGGGCCATGCCCTTGGCGCGGTGATGTTCCGGCAGTTTGATCAGGGTCAGGGTGAACGCCAGGGGGATCAGCGCGCCGCCGGTGAAGCCCTGCAGGGCGCGAAACACGATCATGCTCTCCAGGTTCCAGGCGAACGAGCAGAGCAGCGAGGAGGCGAGAAAGCCCAGGGATACCCATACCGCCAGGCGGCGCGCCGAGAGCAGTTGCACCAGCCAGGCGGTCAGCGGAATCATGATGATTTCCGCCACCAGGTAGGACGTGGAAATCCACGAGCCTTCCTCCAGGGTGGCCGACAGCGCCCCCTGGATGTCCTTGAGCGATGAGTTGGTGATCTGGATGTCCAGCACCGCCATGAAGGCGCCGAGCATGGCGCTCATTACCGCGATCCAGTCGCGCCGGCTGGGTTCGCCGGTAGGGCGAATTAGCTGATCACCGCTCATTGCGGATGTCGACCTTCACCTCGACCGACATGCCGGGGCGAATCTTGCCCTGCAGCGGATTGTCTGCCGGGAAGGTCAATTTCACCGGAATACGTTGCACCACCTTGGTGAAGTTGCCCGTGGCGTTGTCCGGTGGCAGCAGGCTGAACTGCGCGCCAGAGGCAGCGAACAAGCTGTCGATGGTGGCGTCGATGGGCGTGTCCGGATAGGCGTCGAAGGTCAGTTCGGCATGCTGGCCGTTCTGCATGCGTCCGATCTGGGTTTCCTTGAAGTTGGCCTGCACCCAGATGTCATCGTTCGGCACGATCGACAGCAGGTAGGCGCCCGCCTGGATGATCTGCCCGTTGCGTGCCGAGCGTTGGCCGACGATGCCGCTGAGCGGGGCGTGGATCTGGGTGCGTTCGAGATTCAGTTCGGCCTGGGAAATGTCGGCGCGTGCATTGCTGATCTGAGCCTGCAGGCGCTTGATATCGGCATTCAGGGCATTGACCTGCTGATTCTGCGCGGCCAGGTCTGCTTCAGCCTTGGCCAGTTGCGCGTGGGCGACACGGCTGTCGGCGGACAGGGTAGTGACGCGCTCCTCGGACACATAACCCGGCTTGCGCAGGGCCTGGGCGCGGGAGAGGTCGATCTGCGTGCGATTCAGGTTGGCCTGGCCGGCGCCCACATCGGCACGGCTGGCGGCAATCAGGCTTGCCTGTTGGTCAAGCCGGCTCTGGGCCTGGGTCAGTTCGGCTTCGCGGGTGGCGAGCGTGGCGCGGGCGCGGTCGAGGGCCAGTTGGAAATCGGCGGACTCCAGGCTGACCAGCAACTGGCCTTTTTCCACATGCTGGTTGTCGTTTACCAGGACCTGATCGATACGGGCGCTGAGCTGGCTGGATACGCGGGTGATCTCACCTTGCACATACGCGTTGTCGGTGCTCTCAAAGAAGCGACCAATGAGTAGCCAGTGGGCGAAGAGGGCGATGACGATCAGGGCAACGATGGCAACAAAAACGGACAGACGGCGCTGCAATTTGGCGGGCATGAATAATGGCTCGGACGAGGTGCATTAATGTAAGTAAATTTAACAGTGTTGCCGTCATGTATATAGCCGCTAGAATTCACAAACTTTGTTGCGCATAGGGAACAGTAATGGGGCTCGATGACGCCTTGATCTTCACGCGTGTGGTGGAGTTCCACAGCTTTACCCAGGCGGCGCAGAGCCTGAGCATGCAGAAGTCCACGGTCAGTCGGCGCATTGCATTGCTTGAGGAGCGGCTGGGTGTGCGTTTGTTGAATCGCACTACACGCAAGTTGCGACTCACCGAGGTTGGCCAGGCTTATTACGAGCGTTGCCGGCAGATCATGCTCGACTTCGCCGAAGCCGAGCAGGCGGTGATGCAACTGCAGCAGGAGCCCTCGGGATTGTTGCGGATTACTGCCCCTATCGAGTTTGGCCAGTTGTTCCTGGGCGCGGTGCTGGGGCGCTTCATGCGCCAGTACCCGCAGATCAGCGCCGAGGTGGAGTTGACCTCACGGGATGTCGATCCGGTGGAGGAGGGTATCGATATCGCCATCCAGCTCGGCCAGCCTCATGACTCCACACTGATTGCTCGCAAGTTGTTCGAGAACAGTCGAGGGCTGTTCGCCAGTCCCGACTACCTGGCAGTGCAAGGCCGGCCACGAACCATTGCCGAGCTGGCCGGGCACCGCGCCATCCTCATGCCACAGGACTCGTCGCGCTACTGGCCATTGCTGGGCGAGCAGGTGCCCTGTCAGCGGGTGTTGTCATGCAACAACATCACCATGGCCCGGGAAGCGACGCTGGCTGGCGCCGGCATTGCCGGGCTACCGCTGCTCATTACCGGGGAGGCGGTGCGCAGCGGGCGCCTGGTCACCTTGTTCCCCGAAGCGCATCTGCCGGTCGGGGAGTTGTATGCGGTGTATCCGTCCCGGCGTTTCCAGGCGATGAAGGTCAAGGCGTTCCTCGACTTCCTCATGGCCAGCCTGCCGCGTCCCGGGCTGCTGGAGCCGTCGGTGGCCAGCCTGTTAACATCGCGCCCCTGATCCATCCTTTCTGATCCACCTCCTGGTTTCGAGAATCGCCATGACCAAAGTCCGCACCCGTATTGCGCCGTCGCCCACTGGCGATCCGCACGTCGGTACCGCCTATATCGCCTTGTTCAACCTGTGCTTCGCGCGCCAGCACGGTGGCGAGTTCATCCTGCGTATCGAGGACACGGATCAGTTGCGTTCGAGTCGGGAGTCTGAGCAGCAGATTTTCGACGCGCTGCGCTGGCTGGGCATCGAGTGGAACGAAGGCCCGGATGTCGGCGGCCCGCATGGCCCATATCGGCAGAGCGAGCGGGGCGATATCTACAAGAAGTATTCGGACGAACTGGTCAGCAAAGGCCATGCGTTCCCGTGCTTTTGCTCCGCCGAGCGCCTGGACAAGGTGCGCGCCGAGCAGATGGCGAACAAGGAAACCCCCCGTTACGACGGCCACTGCATCAATCTGCCGCCGGCCGAGGCGCAGCAGCGCATTGCTTCTGGCGAGTCGCATGTCGTGCGCATGAAGATGCCGACCGAAGGCGTTTGCGTGGTGCCGGACATGCTGCGTGGCGATGTCGAGATTCCGTGGGATCGCATGGATATGCAGGTGCTGATGAAGGCCGATGGCCTGCCGACGTACTTCCTGGCCAACGTGGTGGATGATCACCTGATGGAGATCACCCACGTCCTGCGGGGCGAGGAGTGGCTGCCTTCGGCGCCGAAGCTGATCAAGCTGTACGAATACTTCGGCTGGGAACAACCCAAGCTCTGCTACATGCCTCTGTTGCGTAACCCGGACAAGAGCAAGCTGTCCAAGCGCAAGAATCCGACCTGCATCACCTTCTACGAGCGCATGGGCTACATGCCCGAGGCGCTGCTCAATTACCTGGGGCGCATGGGTTGGTCGATGCCGGACGAGCGCGAGAAGTTCTCCCTGGCAGAGATGATCGAGCACTTCGATTTGTCGCGTGTATCCCTGGGTGGGCCGATCTTCGATGTCGAGAAGCTGGCCTGGCTCAATGGGCAATGGCTGCGTGAGCTGCCGGTGGAAGCGTTCGCCCAGCGCGTGCAGCAGTGGGCGCTGAATCCACAGTACCTGATGCAGATCGCCCCGCACGTACAAGGCCGCGTCGAGACGTTCAGCGAGATTGCGCCATTGGCCGGCTTCTTCCTTAGCGGTGGTGTGCAGCCGGATGCCTCTCTGTTCGTGCACAAGAAGCTGTCGCCGGACCAGGTACGCCAGGCCATGCAGTTGGTGCTGTGGGAGCTGGAAGCCCTGCGCCAATGGGACAAGGAGCGCATTACTGCAGCCATTCAGTTCGTTTGCGAAGGGTTGGGTCTGAAGCTGCGCGACCTGATGCCGCTGATGTTCCCGGCCATTACCGGCAAGGCCAGTTCGGTGTCGGTGCTGGATGCCATGGAAATCCTCGGGGCCGATCTGTCGCGTTTCCGTCTGCGCCAGGCTATCGAGCTGTTGGGTGGTGCCAGCAATGGCGAAACCAAGGAGTGGAAGAAGCTGCTGGAGAGCTTTCGCTGATCAAGTCGGGGTAAGTGATTGTTCTTGCGGAGAAAAGATTCTGCGAGGACGGAAAAATTCTGTTGACAGTCCTATGCCCTGACCCTAATATGCGCCCCGTCCTTGAGACGGGGCTATAGCTCAGCTGGGAGAGCGCTTGCATGGCATGCAAGAGGTCGACGGTTCGATCCCGTCTAGCTCCACCAAATTGCCACGGTTGATCTTCGGATCGATTGATGTTGTAGAAGGGTTTGCGTCCCCTTCGTCTAGTGGCCTAGGACACCGCCCTTTCACGGCGGTAACAGGGGTTCGAGTCCCCTAGGGGACGCCATTATTCCAGCAGCAACGCGTAAGCGTTGCGGGTCGAGAGACGATAAATCCGGGGCTATAGCTCAGCTGGGAGAGCGCTTGCATGGCATGCAAGAGGTCGACGGTTCGATCCCGTCTAGCTCCACCAATCACTGACAAGGCCAGCCGTGTGCTGGCTTTGTTCTTCGAAGGTTTTGTCCCCTTCGTCTAGTGGCCTAGGACACCGCCCTTTCACGGCGGTAACAGGGGTTCGAGTCCCCTAGGGGACGCCATTTTTACCCGCTCTGCGGGCTTTTGAAGGGTCATTCCGTTATGGAATGACCCTTTTGTTTTTCTGCGCTTCCACTCCCCGTTGCCATTCAGCAGGGGCATGCGCGTCCATAACCCTATCCATGACCTTCTGCCGTTACACTGGCCGCTGCCATCGATGATGGAGCGTGCCTTGTTGCGCGTAATGGGCGTCCCTGCAAGGCTCGTCGATTACTGTCGGCTGAGGAACATTGGAGGGGAAGGGCATGAGTCTGACGATGGACAAGGTGCTGCAGCAGGCGCGTCCGGTATTGCCGGTGCTGGTGGTCGATAATGCCGAGCTGGCTGTCGATCTCGCTCATGCGCTGCATGCCGGTGGTATCCATGTGCTGGAAGTTACCTTGCGCACGCCGCGTGCTCTCGATGCGCTGGCGGCGATCCGCAAGGCGCTCCCGGAGTTGCTGGTCGGCGCGGGAACGTTGATCCATACCGAGCAGTTTCTAGAGGCGCGCGATGCTGGGGCGCAATTCACCGTAAGCCCGGGTTGCACCGCGCGCCTGGCCGCTGCTGCCGAGGATTGTGGCCTGCCGTATTTGCCGGGGGTGATGACCCCTTCCGAAGTGCTGTTGGCACTGGAGTATGGCTATCGCTCGCTGAAGCTATTTCCTGCAAATGGCACCACCAGCGTGAAAATGCTGAAAAGCTTCAAGGGACCGTTCACCGGCATACGCTTCTGCCCCACGGGTGGGGTCACGCCGGATAACCTGCCGAGCTTCCTGCGCCTGCCCAACGTGGCGTGTGTGGGTGGCACCTGGATTGCTCCCGACAACCTGATTCGGGCGCGCGCCTGGGATCAGATCACCCAACTGGCTGCCGAGGCGTGTGCGCTGGGCAAGGATCTGGAGGTACGTGAATGAGCTGGGATCTGCCAACTCCTTTTGTCATCGACTTGCGTGTGGGCAGCGAGGACATCGATGGTCTTGGCCATGCCAATAACGCGGTTTATGTCAGCTGGCTGGAGCGTTGCGCGTGGCGCCATTCGCAGAGCCTGGGGCTGGACCTGAGCGAGTACCGGCGCCTGGATCGGGCGATGGCCGTATTGCGTCATGAAATCGACTACCTCGCCAGCGCTTATGAAGGGCAAGAGCTGCAGGTCGCGACCTGGATCGTCGAGTCCGATAATCGCCTGAAGATGAAGCGCCATTTTCAGCTGAAACGACCCGAGGATGCCTGCACCTTGCTGCGCGCGCAGACCACTTTCGTGTGTATCGAACTGTCCAGTGGCAAGCCGAAGCGCATGCCGGTGGAATTCGTCGAGGGATATGGTCAGGCGTTGCTCGCTCCGCAGGTCTGATCACCGTCACGTCCCGGGATGGCTGGAATTCGCTTACTCCATCACCGGTGCGAGAAACACCGCGTCGCCCTCGACGCGGATGTCGAAATGGCGTGTCTGCCCAGGCTCCAGCAGGACCGATTGTGGGGCGCTAGGCCCTGCGCCAGCGCAATAGCCGGATTGTGACAGGGCTGCACTCAGGGTCAGTTCGCCGCTGGGCGCATCCAGGCCCAGCGACTGGCCAGGGGCGATCTGAGCCACCGAGTTCTGATTGACATAGAGTTCGACATCGCAGGCATTGGGTGAGCTGTTGTCGCGGCTGATCACCAGGCGCCCCAACGCGTCGGCAACGGGGGCGGAAGGTGTGAGCGGTGCATCCAGCACCGACTCGCTGGCCATTGCCAGGGCGCTGGCCAGCCAGCAGGCGATCAGCAGGTAACGTGGCATGGGTGTCCTCCTGGCTTCGTTATGAATGTCCTGTGGATGTGAGCGCAGCGGAGAAGGTTAGGTTCTGCCTAAAAACCGCCTGACCTGCGGGCGGGGCGATTCAGGATCGCTATCGGCTACACTACGCGCCCTTTTTTCGGATGATCGTATGCAAATCGCCCTGGCGCCCATGGAGGGGCTCGTCGATGAGATCCTGCGTGATGTGCTGACCCGTGTCGGTGGCGTCGATTGGTGCGTGACCGAGTTCATCCGTGTCAGCGATCGGCTGCTACCGGCTGCGCATTACCGCAAGCTGGCGCCTGAGCTGGCGAGTGCTTCGCAGACTCGCAGCGGCACGCCGGTGCGTCTGCAGTTGCTCGGGTCCGATCCGGTCTGCCTGGCGGAAAATGCCGCTTATGCCTGTGAACTGGGGGCGCCGGTGATCGACCTCAACTTCGGCTGCCCGGCGAAAACGGTGAACAAGTCCCGCGGCGGTGCTGTGCTGCTCAAGGAGCCTGAGCTGTTGCACGCCATTCTCTGCGAGGTGCGACGTGCAGTGCCGCGCTCGATTCCAGTAACGGCGAAAATGCGCCTGGGCTTCGACTCGCCGGATGGCGCGCTCGATTGTGCACGAGCGCTGGCCGATGGCGGTGCTGGGCAACTCGTCGTGCACGCACGGACCAAGGTCGACGGTTACAAGCCGCCCGCCCATTGGGAATGGGTGGCGCGCGTCCAGGAGGTCGTGGCAGTGCCGGTGTATGCCAACGGCGAGGTTTGGAGTCTGGAGGATTGGCGGCGCTGTCGCGAAATCAGCGGCGTGGACGACGTCATGCTCGGCCGTGGGCTGGTTGCGCGTCCGGACCTGGCGCGGCAGATCGCCGCCGCACGCGCTGGCCAGCCGGTCGTAGCCATGACCTGGGAGGAGTTTCTGCCCTTGTTGCGGGACTTCTGGCAGCAGGCGCGCGGCAAGATCGCGCCACGTTATGCGCCGGGACGTCTCAAGCAATGGCTGGCCATGCTCACGCGCAGTTATCCGCAGGCCACCCAGCTGTTCAATGCCATGCGCCGTGAGAATGACTGCGAGCAGATCGACGCCATGCTGCGGGCTGAGCCAGCCCGCCAGGTGGATGGGGTGGTACCGGCCTGACTGGGTGTGTGCGCCGTAATCGACCGCATGGATTTTTCCAGAAGAGCAGCAGCGCTTGAAATTTTTCAGGGTGTCCCTATCTAGGGAATACGGGATGCCGAAGTCGGGTCCCGCCTTTGAAACTTGCTGATCAATTCAGGAGATTTTCCATGAGTAACGTACTTTCCCTGGCCCCGCTGTTCCGTCATTCCGTGGGTTTTGACCGCTTCAATGATCTGTTCGAGTCGGCGTTGCGCAACGAGACCGGCAGTTCCTACCCGCCCTACAACGTCGAGAAATACGGCGACGACCAGTACCGTATCGTCGTTGCAGCTGCCGGCTTCCAGGATCAGGACCTCGAGCTGCAGGTCGAGCGTGGTGTGCTCACCGTGAGTGGTGGCAAGCGTGAGCGCAGTGCCGAGACCGTGACCTACCTGCATCAGGGCATCGCCCAGCGCGGCTTCAAGCTGTCGTTCCGCCTGGCGGATCACATCGAGGTCAAGGATGCCAATCTGGCCAACGGTCTGCTCAGCATCGAGCTGGTGCGCATCGTGCCTGAAGAGGCCAAAGCCAAGCGCATCCCGATCAATGGCCAGCAACCTGTGCTGCAGGGCTGAGTCTCGCTGCGGTAGAAAAGGGCGCCTAGGGCGCCCTTTTTCATTCTTGCGGAAAAGAGCAGGGGGCGGGCTGTTCAGGCTGTGCCGCTGTTGAGCCATTCAGATACTGACGATATGATTCGTATATTATTTGTAATGTTTTATATTTTTTAGGATTAGCCGTGGGCATTATCAACCTCGACGATGAGCTGCACGATCAGGTCCGTCGTGCCAGTTCCGTTTCATGTCGCTCCATCAATGCGCAAGCTTCTTTCTGGATGAAGATCGGCATGCTGTGCGAGCTCAACCCCACCATGAGTTTCAATGAAATTGTCACCCGCGAGCTGCAGGTTGCCGGTGTGAGAGCTGCCAGCCATGAGGTGGTGAGTTGATCAAGCGGCCGGAGGAACTGGCCCTTATGGCGGCGTCCGGCAAGCTGCTCGCCCGCGTGTTCGCCTATGTGGATTCATTGTCTCTGATGGGAATGTCGACCTTGCAGGTGAATGACCTCGTGGAGCGGTTCATTACTCAGGAGTTGCAGGCCCGACCTGCGAGCAAGGGTCAGTACGGGTTTGCCTACGTACTCAATTCCTCACGGAACCAGGTCGTGTGTCATGGCGTGCCTTCTGCCACCGAGACGCTTCACGATGGCGACATCGTCAATTTCGACATTACCCTCGAGAAAAACGGCTTCATTGCCGATTCGAGCAAGACTTACCTGATTGGTGATGTCGAGCCGGCAGCCAAGCGCCTGGTTCAGGTGACCTACGAGGCCATGTGGCAAGGCATCCGCACTGTGAAACCGGGTGCCACCCTGGGCGATATCGGTCATGCAATCGAACGCCACGCCAAGCAGAACGGCTATGCGGTCGTAAGGGAATACTGCGGGCATGGCATTGGTAGAAAAATGCACGAAGCGCCGCAAGTTCTCCATTTCGGCAAGCCGGGGAGAGGGTTGGTGCTTGAGGAAGGCATGGTGTTTACCATCGAGCCAATGCTCAACCAGGGAAAGGCCGGCGTCGAAACCTTGGCGGATGGCTGGAGTGTCGTGACCTGTGATGGAAGGCTTTCCGCGCAGTTCGAGCATACCGTTGCGGTAACGCGGGATGGGGTTGAGGTGCTGACACTGAGGGCTGAAGAGCAGGGGCTCTGATAACAGCGGACACTCTTGGGTCAGCAGACTGGGGATGGCTCAGTTGGTGAAGATATGGCTGCCGCAAATCTGTGGGGCTGTGTTACCTAATCCTGGATAAAACGCTGAGGACGGCATGAGCTCAGGGCCGCCGCTGGCTGGTCGCCCAGTATCTCCTCACTGGCAAGGCGACCCACGATTGCTGCCAGAATAACGCCAGGATGCATCGCACAGATGTATACACCACGGATGTTGGGGAGAGGGCCGACGATGGGAATGCCATCGGCAGGCATTGGTCTGAGCCCGACACATGCCAGTTCCGGCTCGATGAAGGTCACCCCGTGTAGTTCCTTCTGGATGGCCTTGGCGGCTCGGATTGCTATGGCGTCTGCTTGGTTTTCCGGCGTGTTGTCCAGGTAATCCTCCGCCGCGATTAATCGGCTCTCGGCGTTTTGCCTCACTTCCATTGCGGGGCTGGAAATGATGGTGTTAACGAGGCCGGGCGGCGATCTGTAACGGATGAAGATTGAGGGTGAGGCCTCTATGGGCAGAGACACGCCGAGCATCTCTGTCAGCGTGGAGGTCCCCGTCCCGGCGGCCAGTACGACAACGTCGGCATCAATGCTGCCTGCTGTTGTTTCGACTCCTATTACCTGGTCGTCCTGTGCTGTAAAACCGAGCATGCGGGTCTGGGTGAGAACCTTCGCCCCGTGAGCTTGCGCCCCGGCGATCAAGGTATGTGTCGCTTGCACCGCGTCCAGGGCACCTTCTTCGGCTTTATACACGGCATGCTGAGGCGGATTCTTGAGGTTTGGCTCAAGGCTGCGAATCTGGTCGCGAGACATCAGGGTGCCCGGGGGCTGGCTGCCTGATACCTGCTGTGTTGCGCTCACGCTCGTGCTGTAGGACAGGGCTCCGGTCCAGCATATCTGCAGATCAGGCAGCTCTGTTTCCAGGCGGTGGTACGCGTCGATGGCCAAACTGCGCAGGTGTGGAATGGGGTCAGGGCCGCTGTGCGCGGTATTGATCCAGGCGAAGGGGGTCGCGGTCACGCCGGAGGCGATTGCTCCTGCCTCGACCACGATGACCTCCGCGCCTTTGCGGGCCAGGTGGTACGCCAGGGATGCACCCACAATGCCTGCACCAATGACAACGACTCGTTTACCTGCATCACGTCCCATTTCGAACCCCGGTTTTCCGAACGGACAATGGTACGGCATCCTGCTACACGCTGGCTGGCGTTCAGTGAGGCGCATGTGCGGTGCGGGCAAAGCCCGAGGGTGACTGCCCCACGACTTTGCGAAACATGTTGGAGAACGCACTGGGGCTGTCATAGCCCAGGTCCAGTGCTACCTGCGTGACGGAGTCGCCTGCCGACAATCTGGAAAGCGCGGCCAGCAGACACGCCTGCTGGCGCCAGGCGCCAAAGGAAAGGCCGGTCTGTTGGCGGAACAGGCGGCTAAAAGTGCGCGGGCTTTTATTCAGACGCTGCGCCCAGGCGTGTGGCGTTGTGCGAATGCTGGGTTGGCGCAGGAATTCCTTGCACAGTGCGGCCAGCCATTCGTCCTGTGGGAGCGGTGCAAAGAGTTGCAGGGGCTGGGCGAGCTGAAGTTCGTGCAGCAGCAGGTGCACGAGCGCACCGTCACGCCCATCCAGATCGTAGTGCGCCGGTACGGTGGCCGAGGCCAGCAGCAACTGGTGGAGCAGTGGCGTGACGCTCAGGACTTCGCAATAGCAGCTGTCGCGTGGCACCGCAGTCGGTTCGATATACAGGCTGCGAGTGCTGACGCCCTGCATATGGACGCGATGGGGTTTGCCCGGCGGAATCCATACCCCGCTGTAAGGCGGTACGACCCAGGCGCCGTCGTCGGTTTCCACCTCCATCAGGCCGGTCATGCCATAGAGAAATTGCGCGCGGCGATGCTGGTGCGTGTCGAGTAGCGTGCCTGGCGGGTAATCCGTGCCGATGGCCAGGACGGCTCGGTCCGTGTGGTCGACGGTGTTCAGTGGGACGTTGAGCATGGCAAGCGGCCTTGGCCGGAAAAAGATGATTGTTGTCCATTTGTCGAGGGCGAGCCAGTTGGGCACGAACTAGCGTAGGCGCTCTTGCTCTCGATAGATGAACTGATATGTACCTTCTCTTGCTGTTGTTTGGCTGCCTGGCAGGGGTTACCACCGTGTTGTTTGGCTTTGGTGGCGGCTTCGTCGTCGTTCCACTGCTTTACGTGATGCTGATGGCCGCCCATGGTGCGGACACTGTGGTTGGCCAGAATGCCATGCATGTCGCCGTCGCCACCTCGACCTGCGTGATGATCTTCGGCGCGTCGCTGGCCACGTTGCGTCACCAGCGTGCCGGTACGGAGATATGGCAGGAGGTCCGCCCGCTACTGATCTACGTTGCCCTGGGCGCCATGCTGGGGGCTGCCGCTGCAATTTCCTTGAGCGGTGACTGGATGCGCTGGGCGTTTGTCGTTTATCTCGCTATCACGATTCTCGATGCGGTGCTGCGCCCTGGCTTCATGGGGGAGGCAAACGCACCGATTCGCCCGATGGGACGCTGGACGACTGCCGCAGTGGGTGTGGGTATTGGTGCTGTCGCGGCGTTGCTGGGGGTAGGTGGTAGCGTGATGACAGTGCCGTTGATGCGTAGAAGAGGGGCGAGCATGAGCGCGGCCACGGCGATGGCCAATCCCCTGTCGCTGCCCATGGCGCTCGCCGGGACGGCTACCTATGTGCTGCTCTCCTGGCATGCAACCCCGTTGGGGGCAGGGTATGCCGGCTATGTCGACCTGTGGGCTTTTCTGGTTCTGGCCCTCGGCTCGTGGCTGGGCATCCGCCTGGCAGCGCCGTGGATAGGACGCATCCCCGACCGCCTTCACGCGCAGGTTTATCTGCTGCTGTTGAGTACGGTGCTGATCACGATGGTGATGGTCTAGGCCTTATGGTGCGCCGTGCTGCTCCCGGTTGTGCTGCACCAGGGCGCGGAAGTCGTTCAAGGGAATCGGCTTGCTGAACAGATAGCCCTGGTACAGGTGACATCCCTGTTGCAGCAGGAATGCCAGTTGCTCCGGCTGTTCGACGCCTTCGGCAATGATTTCCAGGTTAAGGCTGCGCGCCATGGCGACGATGGCGCGAATGATCTCGGCATCGTTGGGGTCGCTGGTGGCGTCGCGGACGAACGACTGGTCGATCTTCAGAACGTCCACTGGCAAGCGCTTGAGGTAGGTCAGCGACGAATAGCCGGTGCCGAAGTCATCCATGGCGAAGGTCACGCCGATTCGCTTGAGCTTGTGCATCTTGGCGATGGTGTCATCGATGTTCTGGATGACGATGCCTTCGGTAATTTCCAGCTTGAGCAGGTTGCTTGGCAGGCCGCTGGCCTTCAGGCAGCGTTCCACCAGGTCGACGAAGTTGTTCTGGCGGAACTGGCGCGGGCTGATGTTCACGCACAGGCGAAACTCGTTGCGACTGGCCAGGCCATCGGCGAGCAATTGCGCGCCGGCATGGCAGGCCTCGTTGAGTACCCAGGCGCCGGCCTCGAGGATCAGGCCGCTTTCTTCCAGCACCTGGATGAATTGGGCGGGGGACTGCGGGCCGAGGGTCGGGTGGCACCAGCGCAGCAGCGCTTCGGCACCGATTACTCGGCCGTCGCGCGCGTCCACCTGGGGCTGGAAGTGCAGCTCGAACTCGCCGCGTGTCAGCGCCTGGCGCAGGTCATTTTCCAGGCGCAGGCGTTCGCTGGCAGCAGCCTGCATGGTGGTGCGGAACAGCTGGATGGTGTTGCGGCCCGAGTCCTTGGCGCGATACAGCGCGATATCGGCCCGCTTGAGCAGGTCGGTCGGGTTGTCGCCGTGATCGGGTATCAGAGCGATGCCGATACTCGGCGTGACTTGCAGGCGATGGCCGTCGAGGTGCATGGGGTCGGCCAGCAGATTGCGCAGTTTCTCGGCGATCATCCGCACCTGGCGGGTGATTTCCGAGCGCTTGCCTTCGAGCCCGGAAACCAGCACGACGAACTCGTCGCCGCCCAGGCGGGCCACGGTGTCTTCCTGGCGCACACTGGCTTCCAGGCGCGCGGTCACCATCTTCAGCACCGCATCGCCCACCGGATGGCCGAGCGAGTCGTTGATGTGCTTGAAGTGGTCGAGGTCGATGAACAGCAAGGCACCATGCAGGTCGTGGCGCTTGAGCAGGGCGATCTGCTGGACCAGTCGGTCCATCAGCAGGGCGCGGTTCGGCAGGTTGGTCAGCGAGTCGTGGTAGGCCAGGTGCTGTACCTGGGCTTGCGCATGTTTCAGGTCGCTGACATCGCGGGCGGTGAGCAGCAGGCAGGGGATGCCATTCAGCTCGATGGGTTCGACCGAGACCTCGACCAGCCGAGAGCTGCCGTCGCGGTGCCGGCCATGCATGTCCAGGTGATGGATGCGTTCGCCGCGGGTGATCTTGTCCAGCAGCTTGTCGCGTTCCTGCAGGTCGGCCCAGACATTGAGTTCGTAGGAGCTGCGGCCAATGACCTCGTCGCTCTGGTAGCCGGTGAGGCGACAGAAACCTTCGTTGACTTCAATGAAGCGCCCGCTGTCGCGTTCGGTGATGGTGATGGCGTCAGGGCTGGAGTGAAATGCCTTGGCGAATTTCTCCTGGCTGGCCTTCAGGGCTGCTTCAGCCTGCTGGCGTTCGGTGATATCGCGGAAGGTGGTGGTGATGCACAGCTGGCGCTCCACGCGAATGAAGCGGCTGGAGAGCACGCAGCTCAGCTCCCGACCGTCCTGGGTATTGAAGCGCGCGATCTCGTTGTTCAGGCCATGGCTGCTGGTGAGCTTGGCGAGCAGGGCCACACGTTGGGCTTCGTCGCACCAGAAGCCGATAGCGGGCGCGCTCTGGCCGACGATCTGTTCGGGTTGCCAGCCGAAGGTCTGGGTGAAGCTGGGGTTGATCTCGATGAAGACACCATCGCGAATCCGCGAGACGCAGATGGGCTCCGGGCTGGCCTGGAACAGTGTGACGAACTTTTCCTCGGAAGCCGCCAGGCGCTGTTCGCGGTGCATGCGCTCGGTGATGTCCATGATGATGCCGGACATGCGCAGCGGCTGGCCTTGTTCGTCACGGTAGAGTTTGGCGGTGCTTTCCAGGCTGCGCATTTCACCGCTGCCCAGGGCGATGCGATAGGTCAGCTGGTAGTTGTCGCGCTTGCCATGCACCAGCTCGCTGTAGGCGTGGCGCATGGCCTGTTGGTCGTCCTCGGGCACCAGGCGGAAGAACGCGCCGAAGTCGCCATGGTAGGGCTCGGGCTCCAGGCCATGCAGGGTAGCGGCCCGTTCCGAGCCGTACAGCATGGCGCTGGGAATGTGCCAGTCCCAGGTGCCCAGGTTGGCCGAGTCCAGGGCCAGGGTCAGGCGTTCCTTGCTGTCGCGCAGGGCCTGTTCCTGCTCGCGTTCGCGGCTGATGTCGCGAACGGTCAGAACCAGGCAGGGCGTACCGTCGATTTCGATCTGGCTGCCGAACAGCAGGTTGGAGCTCAGGGTCCTGTCACGGCTGAAGAGCTTGACCTCCAGGTTGCTGCAGCTGCCGCCTTGCTGCATGGCATCGATCAGCCGTTGCCGATCATCCGGCGAGCTCCAGATACCCAGCTCCAGCGATGTACGGCCAAGGGCCTCGGCCTTGTTCCAGCCAAAGCGGCGCTCGAAGGCCGGGTTGATTTCGAGGAAGCGTCCACTGGCCTTGTCGGTGATGACCATGGCATCCGGCGTTTGGCGGAATGCGTTGGCGAACTTCTCCTCGCTGGCGCGCAGGGTCGCTTCGGCGCGTTTGCGTTCGGTGTTGTCGACGAAAGTGCAGAGCAGGAAGGCCTGGCCGTCGAGGTCGATGTGCTGGCTGCTGAGCAGGCCTTCCAGCATATGACCGGTGCGGGTGCGCAGCTGGACCTCTTGCGTCAGCGGGCCTTCCAACTGTGGCGCCTGTTCACGCATGAAGAGGCGATCCTGCGAACTCACCCAGATATTGAGGTCACTGGGGGAGCGGCCGATGGCTTCGGTGCTTTTCCAGCCGAACAGGGCTTCGAAATGCTGGTTGGCCTCGGTGATGACACCGTCGGCGTAACGCACCAGAAGGACCACTTCCGGGCTCATCTGGAACAGGCTGGAAAAGCGTTGTTCGGAGCTGGCCAGGGCCTCTTCGTGCAAACGCTGATGGGTGAAATCGCGAATGACGCCAAAGACGCGGGCTTTGCCGTCCTGATCTCTTTGCAGGCTGCCACTGACCTCGAGCCAATGCAGGCTGCCATCGGGCCAGCGAATACGATGACGGAAGGGGCGGTTACTGGGGTTGCCAGCCAATACCTGGCGGAACAGGCTCAGGATGTCGGCACGGTCTTCTTCGGGGATCAGTTCGATGTAGTCGATTTTTTCCCGCAGCGGGTGTCGGGGGTCGATGCCGAACAGCGCCTGGGCGCCGCGTGACCAGTTGACCACGCCGCTTTCGATATCCCAGTACCACGCGCCAAGCTTGGCGCCGTTGAGGGCCGCCAGCAGATGAGGTGCATCCTGCCAGGCCTGTTCGAATTCGACAGGGTCCAGTGCCGGGATGAAGGGCAGGGGCGGAATGTGCTCATTGGAACGGCTCATGAATGATCCTGTGCGCGTTCTGCATGAGAATGGGAATAGATATTTACAGCGTGGCGTGCAGGCATGCCTGGGGCCTTTTTCTTATCGTTATGGCCTCAAGTTAGCCTTGTCCGTGCTGCGTAAGCAAGGCCTGTTCGTTGCTCGTCGAGCAGGGCCATGAATGCCTTGGCTGCGTTGGACAGGGTGCGTTCGGTGTGCACGATGTAGCCCAGCTCGCGGCGCAGCTGAATATCGGCCAGCGCCAGGCGCGTAACCTGTTCGTCGAGCATGGTGCGGGGTAGCACGCTCCAGGCCAGGCCGATGGAAACCATCATCTTGATGGTCTCCAGGTAATTGGTGCTCATGCCGATGTTGGGGGTCAGGCCTTCGCCTTCGAATAACCGGCGCACGATGTGATGGGTGAAGGTGTTGTCGCCGGGAAATACCGCCGGATGCAGCGCCACATCGGCCAGGGTGACCGGGCCCATGCGCACCAGTGGATGTTCCGGGGCGGCGACGAAATCCAGCGGGTCATCCCACACGGACACGGCACGTACCGGTTCACGGGTTTCCGGGGCGAGGGTAATGACTGCCAGCTCTGCGCGGCCATGGAGGATTTCCTCGTAGGCCACTTCCGAGTCGAGGAACTGGATATCCAGGGCCACCTGCGGGTGCGCACGGGTGAAGGCACGCAGTAGCGGCGGTAGGCGATGCAGGCCGATGTGGTGACTGGTGGCCAGGGTCAGGCGCCCGCTGATTTCGCCGCGCAGGTTGCTCAGGGCGCGGCGCGTGTCGTCCAGGACATTGAGAATCTGGTAGGCACGGGGCAGCAGGGCGCGCCCGGCTTCGGTCAGGCTTACCTCGCGACCCAGGCGGTCGAACAGGCGCATGTTCAATTGCTGCTCGAGGCCGGCGATGCGTTTGCTGACGGCGGGCTGGGTCAGATGCAGGCGCTCGGCTGCCTCGGAAAAGCTGCCCACTTCGGCGATGGCAATAAAGGCATTGAGGTTGGCCAGATCCATTTCTAGATTCCTGTCGGTTATCCAATGGATGAAAAATATGAATTGGAGTTATTAATTGCAAGCCCCTAGGATGGCCCCATAAGCAGAAGGGCTATTGACCCTTTGCATAGAAACGACCTGATGAGGACATAGCAGATGGCCGGCAAGACCCTCTACGACAAGCTCTGGGACATGCACGAGGTGAAACGTCGCGACGACGGTTCGTCGCTGATCTACATCGACCGGCAGATCCTTCACGAAGTGACTTCGCCGCAGGCCTTCGAGGGACTGCGCCTGGCCGCGCGCAAACCTTGGCGCATCGACGCCAACATTGCCACGCCGGATCACAACGTACCGACCACCAAGGCAGAGCGCCAGGGCGGGAATGAAGCGATCGCCGACGAAGTGTCACGCATTCAGGTGCAGACCCTGGACGAGAACTGCGATGACTTCGGCATTCTCGAATTCAAGATGAACGACGTGCGTCAGGGCATCGTTCACGTGGTCGGTCCCGAGCAGGGCGCGACCCTGCCGGGCATGACCGTGGTCTGCGGTGATTCGCACACCTCGACCCACGGTGCATTCGGTGCGCTGGCCCATGGCATCGGTACGTCGGAGGTCGAGCACGTGCTCGCGACCCAGTGCCTGGTGGCCAAAAAGATGAAGAACATGCAGGTGCGTGTCGAAGGCACCTTGCCGGTTGGCGTGACGGCCAAGGACATCGTCCTCGCCGTGATCGGTAAGATCGGTACTGCCGGCGGCAACGGCCATGCCCTGGAATTCGCCGGCAGCGCGATTCGCGAGCTGTCGCTGGAAGGGCGCATGACCATCTGCAACATGTCCATCGAAGCCGGTGCGCGCGTGGGCCTGGTGGCGGTGGATGAAAAGACCATCGCCTACGTCAAGGGTCGTCCGTATTCGCCCAAGGGCGAGGATTGGGACAAGGCTGTCGCGGCCTGGGCCGATCTGGTATCCGACGCCGATGCGGTGTTCGACACCGTGGTCGAGCTGCGCGCCGAAGACATCAAGCCACAGGTCAGCTGGGGCACCTCGCCGGAAATGGTCCTGGCTGTCGATCAACGTGTGCCGGACCCGGCGGTCGAAGCCGATCCGGTCAAGCGTGATTCCATCGAGCGCGCGCTCAAGTACATGGGCCTGACGGCCAATCAGCCGATCACCGATATCCAGCTGGATCGCGTGTTCATCGGCTCGTGCACCAACTCGCGCATCGAAGACCTGCGCGCCGCGGCTGAGGTGGCCAAGGGCCGCAAGGTCGCCGCCACGGTCAAGCAGGCGATGGTCGTACCGGGCTCGGGGCTGGTCAAGCAGCAGGCCGAGCAGGAAGGGCTGGACAAAATTTTTATCGAGGCCGGTTTCGAATGGCGTGAGCCAGGCTGCTCCATGTGCCTGGCGATGAACCCCGACAAGCTGGGCAGCGGCGAGCATTGTGCCTCGACCTCCAACCGCAACTTCGAGGGGCGTCAGGGCGCCGGTGGTCGCACCCATCTGGTCAGCCCGGCCATGGCTGCCGCAGCGGCGGTGACCGGTCGTTTCATCGATGTTCGTGAACTGATGCAGGCCTGAGGAGACCCGACATGAAAGCCTTTACTCAACACACCGGTCTCGTCGCGCCGCTCGATCGTGCCAACGTCGACACCGATCAGATCATTCCCAAGCAGTTCCTCAAGTCGATCAAGCGTACCGGCTTCGGCCCGAACCTGTTCGACGAGTGGCGTTACCTGGATGTCGGGCAACCGAACCAGGACAGCTCCGGACGCCCGCTCAACCAGGATTTCGTGCTCAATTTCCCGCGCTACCAAGGTGCCAGCGTGCTCCTGGCGCGCGAGAACTTCGGCTGCGGCTCATCCCGTGAGCATGCGCCCTGGGCGCTGGAGGAGTACGGCTTCCGCACCATCATCGCGCCGAGCTTTGCCGACATCTTCTTCAACAACAGCTTCAAGAACGGTCTGCTGCCGATCATCCTCAAGGAGGATGAGGTGGATGCACTGTTCCAGCAGGCCGAGGCGAGCGAGGGCTATCAACTGACCGTCGATCTGGTCGCGCAGACTGTGACCCGTCCGGATGGCGTGCAGTACCGCTTCGACGTCGATGCGTTCCGCAAGCACTGCCTGCTCAATGGCTTGGACGATATCGGCCTGACATTGCAGGACGCCGATGCGATCAAAGTGTTCGAAGGCCGTCATCAGCAGAACAACCCCTGGCTGTTTGGCGCGATCAAGTAACGCAGGCTGGCCTGGCCAGTCGGGAGTGGCGAGATGACTGACAAGTCTCATGCGCAGGTGGTAACGACGCAGTTCGGCGAGCAGGCCAATGCCTACCTGAGCAGTGCCGTGCATGCCCAGGGCACCGAGTTCGCCCTGCTGCAGGCCGAGGTTGCCGGGCGCAGCGATGCGCGCTTGCTCGACCTGGGCTGTGGCGCCGGGCATGTCAGTTTTCACCTGGCCCCGCTGGTTGCCGAAGTCGTTGCCTATGACCTGTCGACGCAGATGCTTGATGTGGTGGCGACTGCCGCACGCGAGCGTGGCCTGGGTAACATCCGCACGGAGCAGGGGGCGGCGGAACATCTACCGTTCGCGGATGCGAGTTTCGACTTCGTTTTCAGTCGTTACTCCGCGCACCACTGGAGTGATGTCGGCCAGGCGTTGCGTGAGGTCCGGCGCGTCCTCAAACCGGGTGGCGTGGCCGCCTTCGTCGATGTGATCGCCCCGGGCCTGCCGCTGCTCGATACGCATCTGCAGGCTGTCGAGCTGCTGCGTGACACCAGCCATGTGCGTGATTATTCGGCCGGCGAGTGGCTGCGCCTGGTGGGCGAGGCAGGATTGCAGGTGCGTAGCCATGCGCGTCAGCGTCTGCGTCTGGAATACCGCTCCTGGGTTGAGCGCATGCGGACGCCCGAGGTGCTGCGCGATGCCATTCGGGCATTGCAGCTGGCCGCCGGCGAAGAGGTGCGTGCGTATTACGAAATAGCCGCTGACGGCTCTTTCAGTACCGATGTGCTGGTGCTGTGGGCCGATAGATAACCGAGCTGCAAGTGGCAAGCCTCATTAATGGTGTGAGGTGCGCGACTTGGGCATGAATTGTTGAAGGAACGATGTATGAGCAAGCAGATTCTGATTCTTCCCGGTGACGGTATCGGCCCGGAAATCGTGGCCGAGGCGGTCAAGGTCCTGGAGCTGGCCAACAGCAAGTTCGACCTCGGCTTCGAGCTGAGCTATGACGACCTGGGCGGCGCGGCGGTGGATCGCTATGGCGTGCCGCTGGCCGATGAAACCCTGGAGCGTGCCCGTGCGGCGGATGCCATCCTGCTGGGGGCCGTGGGTGGTCCGAAGTGGGACAAGATCGACCCTGCCATTCGTCCGGAGCGCGGTCTGCTGAAGATCCGTTCGCAGCTGGGCCTGTTCGGCAACCTGCGTCCGGCGCTGCTCTATCCGCAACTGGCTGCGGCATCCAGCCTCAAGCCGGAAGTGGTTGCGGGCCTGGATATCCTCATCGTGCGCGAACTCACCGGTGGCATCTACTTCGGCCAGCCGCGCGAGTCCAAGGTGCTGGAAAACGGCGAGCGCATGGCTTACGACACCTTGCCGTACAGCGAGAGTGAAATCCGCCGTATCGCCAAGGTCGGCTTCGACATGGCCCGTGTGCGCGGCAAGAAACTGTGCTCGGTAGACAAGGCCAACGTGCTGGCGTCCAGCCAGTTGTGGCGCGCCGTGGTCGAGGAAGTGGCCAAGGATTACCCGGACATCGAGCTGTCGCACATGTACGTCGATAACGCTGCCATGCAACTGGTGCGCGCACCCAAGCAGTTCGATGTGATGGTGACCGACAACATGTTTGGCGACATCCTCTCGGATGAAGCGTCCATGCTCACCGGTTCCATCGGCATGCTGCCGTCCGCTTCGCTGGACGCCAACAACAAGGGCATGTACGAGCCTTGCCACGGCTCGGCGCCGGACATCGCCGGACAAGGTATTGCCAACCCGCTGGCGACTATTCTGTCGGTATCGATGATGCTGCGTTACACCTTCTCCCTCGTTGCTGCGGCCGATGCCATCGAGCAGGCTGTGAGCAAGGTGCTGGACCAGGGATTGCGTACCGGTGACATCTGGTCGGAAGGCAACACCAAAGTCGGAACCGTCGCGATGGGCGATGCAGTGGTCGAGGCCCTGCGTAATCTGTAATCTATCGGCCCGCCGCCTGGCAGCGGTCCACTTCTTTATTAGGGTGTAGTTGTTATGAAACGCGTAGGTCTGATCGGTTGGCGCGGTATGGTTGGTTCCGTGCTCATGCAGCGCATGCTGGAAGAGCGCGACTTCGACCTGATCGAGCCGGTGTTTTTCACTACCTCCAACGTTGGTGGTCAAGGCCCGGCCGTGGGCAAAGACGTTGCTCCGCTGAAGGATGCTTACAACATCGACGAGCTGAAAGGTCTCGATGTGATCCTGACCTGTCAGGGCGGCGATTACACCAGCGAAGTCTTCCCCAAGCTGCGTGAGGCCGGCTGGGCGGGCTACTGGATCGACGCGGCTTCCAGCCTGCGCATGGCCGATGACGCGGTCATCGTGCTCGATCCGGTCAACCGCAAGGTCATCGATCAGTCGCTGGACGGTGGCGTGAAGAACTACATCGGCGGCAACTGCACCGTCAGCCTGATGCTGATGGCGCTGGGCGGTCTGTACGAAGCTGGCCTGGTCGAGTGGATGAGTGCCATGACCTACCAGGCAGCCTCGGGTGCCGGTGCGCAGAACATGCGCGAGCTGATCAAGCAGATGGGTGCCATCCACGGGGCGGTCGCCGATGACCTGACCAACCCGGCCAGCGCCATTCTCGATATCGACCGCAAGGTGGCTGAAGCCATGCGTGGCGATGCGTTCC
The DNA here is from genome assembly GCF_965111915.1 of Pseudomonas sp. Marseille-Q8238. Lineage (NCBI taxonomy): Bacteria > Pseudomonadati > Pseudomonadota > Gammaproteobacteria > Pseudomonadales > Pseudomonadaceae > Pseudomonas > Pseudomonas sp. Marseille-Q8238. The sequence goes on from NZ_CBCOPI010000001.1 coordinate 1,777,545, forward strand.
CGGTGGACAACTTCGGTGTGCCGCTGGCCGGCAGCCTGATTCCCTACATCGACAAGGAGCTGCCTAACGGCCAGAGCCGTGAAGAGTGGAAAGGGCAGGCCGAGACCAACAAGATTCTGGGTCGCAACAAGAACCCGATCCCGGTTGACGGTCTCTGCGTGCGTATCGGTGCCATGCGGTGTCACAGCCAGGCGTTGACCATCAAGCTGAACAAGGATGTGCCGCTGAGCGATATCGAAGGCCTGATCAGCCAGCACAACCCTTGGGTCAAACTGGTGCCGAACCAGCGCGAAGCCAGCATTCAGGAGCTGGGTCCTACAGCTGTGACCGGCACCCTGAGCGTACCGGTTGGGCGTCTGCGCAAGCTCAACATGGGCTCTCAGTACCTGGGCGCGTTCACCGTTGGTGACCAGCTGCTGTGGGGCGCGGCCGAGCCGCTGCGGCGTATGCTGCGTATCCTGCTGGAGCGTTGATCCTTCTGGCGCCGGCCGTCCTGGCTGGCGCCAAATTGCCTGCGTGCCGTGGGGCGGTTACAGTGCCGCCCATTCGGTTATCTGCGTAAGGCGTTCTGATGTCCAAGTCTCTCGATATTGCGGTGGTCGGTGCCAGTGGCACCATTGGTGAAACCATCGTGCAACTGCTCGAAGAGCGCGATTTCCCTATAGGTAACCTGCATCTGTTGGCTGGCAATGCGTCGGCAGGGCAGTCCCTGTCGTTTCGTGGCAAGAACCTACGTGTACGGGAGCTGACCGATTTTTCCTTTGCTCAGGTGCAACTGGTTTTCTGCGCTGTAGCCGAGGATGTGGCCCGGCCACACATCGAAGCAGCGGTTGCGGCTGGGTGTTCGGTTATCGATCTGAGTGGTGCGCTGCCATTGGAGCGCGCCATGCGGCTGGTGCCTGAGGCCAATGGCGATTCGCTGATTGAGGCCAGGCCGCCATTCCTGCTATGCAGTCCAGCCCCGGCAGTGGTCGCATTGGCGACTGTACTGGCTCCGCTACGTGACGAGCTGGAAATGCATAAGGTGTCGCTGACTGCTGCCTTGTCGGTTTCCAGTCTGGGGCGCAAGGGTATTACCGAGTTGGCGAGGCAGACTGCCGAATTGCTCAATATGCGTCCGCTTGAGCCGAAAGTGTTTGATCGTCAGGTGGCCTTTAACGTACTGGCCCAGGTTGGCGGTATGGAGGAGAGCGGTCATGCGCATATGGAGCGGCGCATTACCGATGAATTGAAACAGGTAATGGGTATACAGGGCTTGAAGGTGGCGGCTGCCTGTACTCAAGTTCCGGTATTTTTTGGCGACAGCCTTTGTGTATCCCTGCAAACGGCGCAGGCCGTTGATATAACGGCTGTGGCTGCGTTGCTGGATGGGCAGGCCGGTATCGAGCGGGTAGAGAACTCCGACTATCCCACGGTAGTGGGAGATGCAGTAGGTCAGGGCGAGGTCTATGTAGGGCGTTTGCGCACAGGGCTGGATGACCCGGCAGAACTCAATTTGTGGATTGCGTCTGATAATGTGCGAAAAGGCTCTGCGCTAAATGCTGTGCAAATAGCGGAGTTGTTGATAAAACACTATCTGTAAAAGATACTTACCACCAAATTTGAAGAATTTTTCTAGCTTGGCAATACTGGTTTGGCTGTTCGCTGACGGGGCGCCGCGTTAAGCGGGGGTAGGCAGTGACCTTCAAAATCCTCTCGGTTACCGAGAAAAAAAGATAAAACAAGGGATTACGCTATGGTTCAGGTTCGCAAACTGGTGCTGGCAATCGCGGCTGCTTCGGCGTTTACCTCCGGTACAGCGTATGCACTAGGGCTGGGGGAAGTGACCCTCAAGTCATCGCTGAGCCAACCGCTGGTGGCAGAGATCGAGTTGCTCGAGGTGCGCGATCTTGGCACCACCGAGGTCATTCCCGCACTCGCTTCCCCCGAAGAGTTCAGCAAAGCAGGTGTGGACCGGCAGTATTTTCTGACCGATCTGAAGTTCACCCCGGTAATCAATGCCAACGGCAAAAGCGTTATCCGGGTCACTTCAAACAAGCCCGTACGTGAGCCCTATCTGAATTTCCTGGTGGAAGTACTCTGGCCCAATGGCCGTTTGCTGCGTGAGTACACCCTGCTGCTGGACCCGCCGATGTATTCGCCGCAGGCGGTTCTCGCTACAGCACCCAAACTGCCTGTGGCCGCGCCTGCACCACGTCCGCAAACCACTGCGCCTGCACCACGTCCCGTTACGCCGTCGCCATCTGTTGCGCCTGCTGCTGCCCCACGTACCCCGCCAGCACCTGCCGCCAAGCCCATCGCGAGCGACGAATACAAAACCACCTCGCGCGATACCCTGTGGGACATCGCTCAGCGCACGCGTCAGGGCGGCTCTGTGCATCAGACCATGCTGGCCATTCAGGCGCTCAACCCGAATGCCTTCGTCGATGGCAACATCAATCGCCTGAAAAGCGGTCAGGTCCTGCGCCTGCCGGATGAGCAGCAGATCAAGAGTCGCAGTCAGGCCGAAGCCATCGCCCAGGTGGCCGAACAGAACACTGCGTGGCGTGAAGGTCGTAGCCTGGCCGCCGGTACTGGTGTCCGTCAGTTGGATGCCACCACGCGTACCGCGGCGGGAGAGGCACCGGCCAAGAGTGAGGTCAAGGACAGCCTGAAGCTGGTTTCTCCTGCTTCGGATAAAGCTGCCAGCGACAACAAGGCGCTTGGCGATCAGTTGGCCGTGACCAAGGAAAGCCTGGATTCCACGCGTCGTGAGAATCAGGAACTGGGCAGCCGCATGACTGACCTGCAGAGCCAGGTCGAGAAACTGCAGAAGCTGATCGAACTCAAGGATAACCAGCTGGCCAAGCTGCAGTCCGACCTGGCAGCTCAGGGGCAGAAGGCAGCCGCTGCCGCTGCTGCATCGTCTGCGCCTCAGGCTCTGGCGGATGCTCAGCCTGCTCCAACTGCCACAGAGGCACCGGCTGCTGCTCCTGCTGAACCCGCAGCAGCTCCAGCCGAGGAAGCCCCTGTTGCACCGGTGGCGGAGGCTGTTGCACCGGTAGATACCAAGACCGAAACAGAAACACCTGATTTCAACTACAGCGAAGAGCCTGCTGCCGAGGCGACTCCTGCCGAGGAAGCGCCGGCTGCAGTTGCGCCTGCTGCTGAGGCAACACCAAGCGAGCCGGCACAACCTGCGGAGGCGGCCACACCTGCTGAGCAGCCAGCGCCGGTAGCTGAAGAGCCTCAGCCGACCAGTTTGATTGATGACGTGCTGAGCAACCCGATGTTGCTCGGAATCGTCGGCGGTGGTGCCTTGTTGGTACTGCTGATCGCTCTGATGGCTCTGTCGCGCCGTAACGCGCTGAAAGAGGCTGAGTTGCACAACAGCCTTTCTGATGCAGGGCAGGACGCACCTGTCTTTGAGTCTGACCTGGATCTTCAAGACGACAGTTTTTCCGGTCTCGATGATTCGATCACCGAGGCAAGTCAGGAGCGCATTGCACCGCAAACGGCTGATGCCCTTGGCGAGGCCGATATCTACATAGCCTATGGCAAGTTCAGCCAGGCAGCCGAGCTGCTGCAGAACGCCATCAATGATGAGCCGCAGCGCAGTGACCTTCGTCTGAAATTGATGGAGGTTTATGCTGAGTTGGGTGATCGCGATGGCTTTGCCCGTCAGGAACAAGAGCTGCGTGAGATCGGTGCTGCTGCTGCCGGTGTCGACCAGCTGAAAGCCAAATACCCGGCCATGGTCGCCTTGGGCGCTGCCGCTGGTGTCGCTGCGCTGGATGACCTCGACAGCTTCAATCTGGATGACCTGACGCTGGATGACGAGCCGAGCCAGCAAAGCCCGGCCCCTGTCGAGAGCGCGCTGGATGAGCTGGATGACGCTTTCGACTTGAGCCTGGATGATCTGGACGTCGATCTGAATGCCGACGCGCCCAAGGCCGTTGCTGATAGCGATCCGCTGGTTGGTCTGGAGCTGGGTGGCGATTTTGCCCTGCCGGACAGCATTGAGCCGACAAATACCAGTGATCTGGACTTCAATCTCGGGTTGGAGTCGGGCAATAGCGCCGATACGCTGGAGTTGGGTGATGATCTGGCCGATTTCAGCCTGGATCTGGATGCAGACATCAAGCCTGCCGCCGCTCTGGAAGATGAATTCATGCTCAGTCTGGATGATGAGCCTGCCGCTTCGAGCCCGCAGCCGTCTGCAGACTTTGACCTGTCAGCCGATTTCGATCTGTCCCTGGACGATGAGCCAGTAGCTGCCGTGCCGGCTGCTGACAGCTTCGCCGCCCAGCTGGATGAAGTGAACGCCGAGCTTGAGCAACTGAGCAGTGGCCTTGATAGCGACCTTGGGGGCGATGAGCTGGCCTCTATCCCTGCTAGCCAGCCTGCAAGCGTGGCGGATCTGGATATGGACGACGAATTTGATTTCCTTTCAGGAACCGACGAAACCGCCACCAAGCTCGATCTGGCTCGCGCCTATATCGACATGGGCGATACGGAAGGTGCCCGTGACATCCTCGATGAAGTGGTTTCCGAGGGCAGCGAAGGTCAGCAGCAGGAAGCACGTGAGCTGATCGCCAAACTGGTTTGATACATGTCTGATGCAGTACTCACAACGGCAGCCGAATCGGCTGCCGTTGGTTTTTCCAGGATAGCCCTGGGTGTCGAATACCGTGGCTCCCGCTATCGCGGCTTCCAGCGCCAGCGTGCTGGTGTGCCCTCCGTTCAGGAAAGCCTGGAAAAGGCTTTATCCAAGGTTGCCGGTGGCGAAGCGGTAACGCTGAGCTGCGCCGGTCGCACCGATGCGCTGGTGCATGCCAGTGGTCAGGTGGTGCACTTCGATACGCGCGTCGAGCGCACCATGCACTCTTGGGTCATGGGTGCGAACATGAACCTGCCGTCGGATATCAGCGTCACCTGGGCGCGTGCCATGCCGGTAGAGTTTGATGCGCGCTTCAGTGCCATGGCCCGACGTTATCGCTATGTGATCTATAACGACCAGATCCGCCCGGCGCATATGGCGGAAGAGGTGACGTGGAATCATCGACCTCTCGATGTCCAGCGCATGCGGGAGGCCGCACGGCATTTCGTCGGTACCCACGACTTCAGCGCTTTCCGGGCTCGCCAGTGCCAGGCCAAGTCACCGATCAAGACGGTGCACCATCTTCAATTGCTGGAACATGGCCGTTTCATCGTGCTGGATATCCGGGCCAATGCCTTTCTGCACCACATGGTGCGCAACATTGCCGGTGTGCTGATGACGATTGGCGCAGGTGAGCGGCCGGTGGAGTGGGCGCGCGAGGTGCTGGAAACCCGTATTCGGCGAACCGGTGGGGTCACTGCGCATCCTTATGGCTTGTACCTGGTGCAAGTCGAGTACCCGGAGCAGTTCGATCTGCCGCAGCGCTATCTAGGCCCTCACTTTCTCTCCGGGCTGCCGGATGTCATGGTTGCCGGGTAAATAATTCTTCGCAAAAGGGCGTGGGAATTCCATCGCCTGTTTTTGCAGCCTTTTGCTAACATCCGCTTTTTCACTCCAAGGTGCCTGCACGTGTCAGCCGTTCGCAGCAAAATCTGTGGAATAACCCGGGTCGAGGATGCGCTGGCCGCAGCCGCGGCGGGCGCGGACGCCATTGGCTTTGTGTTCTACGAAAAAAGCCCGCGTGCGGTCACCATCGGGCAGGCGCAGCGGATCGTAGCGGCATTACCGCCATTCGTAACGACCGTCGGTTTGTTCGTCAACGCGGGACGTGACGCGCTGTGCGAGGTGCTCGCATCAGTGCCGTTGGATCTGCTGCAGTTTCATGGCGATGAAAGCCAAGCCGACTGCGAAGGCCACAATCGGCCTTATATCAAAGCCTTGAGAGTGCGCGCCGGCGACGATATCGCCGCGCAGATGGCGCAGTACCCCAGTGCGTCGGGGATTCTGCTCGATACGTTCGTCGAGGGTGTGCCCGGTGGTACGGGGGAGGCGTTCGACTGGGCGTTGGTGCCGCATGATCTGCCCAAGCCGGTGATTCTCGCGGGGGGCTTGAGTCCTGAAAATGTGCGTGCCGCGATCGCTCGTGTTCGTCCCTATGCGGTTGATGTCAGTGGCGGTGTAGAGGCCTCGAAAGGGATCAAGGACGCAGACAAGATCCGGTTATTCATTCGTGAGGTACGAGGTTTCTGATGTGACGGGGCGGTCATGCCTGCCGTCCATAACCAGTCCTTTGAATGCCCGCAGTTCCTTTTGATAAGGCTGCCCGAGGCGCGAATTTGAGTTTGCCGGGTGTTGCCAAACGCCCGGGTCAGCTACGGAGAGTGAGCATGAGCAACTGGTTGAGAGACAAGCTGATCCCTTCGATCATGCGTTCCGAGGTCAAGAAGAGTTCGGTGCCCGAGGGGTTGTGGCACAAGTGCCCATCCTGTGATGCCGTACTGTATCGCCCCGAGTTGGAAAAGACCCAGGATGTCTGTCCCAAGTGCAATCACCACATGCGTATCGGTGCGCGCAGCCGCCTGGATATCTTTCTCGATGCCGAAGGTCGTGAAGAGATCGGTGCCGATCTGGAGCCGGTGGACCGCCTCAAGTTTCGTGATAGCAAGAAGTACAAGGACCGCCTGAGCGCGGCGCAGAAGGACACTGGCGAGAAGGATGCGCTGGTGTCGATGAGCGGTACGCTGCTGGGCATGCCGATCGTCACCTGTGCCTTCGAGTTCAGCTTCATGGGTGGCTCGATGGGCGCGGTAGTTGGTGAGCGCTTCGTTCGGGCAGCCAATGTGGCGCTGGAGAAGCGCTGCCCGCTGGTGTGCTTCGCTGCGTCCGGTGGTGCTCGCATGCAGGAAGCGCTGATCTCCCTGATGCAGATGGCCAAGACCTCCGCTGTGCTGGCACGTCTGCGTGAAGAGGGTATTCCCTTCGTATCGGTGTTGACCGACCCGGTTTACGGTGGCGTTTCGGCAAGCCTGGCGATGCTCGGTGATGTGATCGTCGCCGAACCGCGTGCGCTGATCGGTTTCGCCGGGCCACGTGTGATCGAGCAGACCGTGCGTGAGAAGTTGCCGGAAGGCTTCCAGCGCAGCGAGTTCCTGCTTGAGCACGGCGCCATCGACATGATCATTCATCGCCAGGAACTGCGTCCGCGTCTGTCGCGCCTGCTCGCTCAGTTGCAGCACCTTCCCACTCCCGTACAGGTTCCGGCTACTGCATGACCGAACGCACCCTCGCCGAATGGCTCGCCTACCTTGAACAGCTGCACCCCAGTGCCATCGATATGGGCCTGGAGCGCAGTCGGGAAGTAGCTGCGCGGCTCGGCCTGGGGCGCCCCGCGGAGCGGGTGATCACGGTCACCGGTACCAATGGCAAGGGCTCTACCTGTGCCTTTCTGGCTTCGTTGCTGCAGGCGCAGGGGTTGCGTGTCGGGGTCTACAGCTCACCGCATCTGGTGCGTTACAACGAGCGGGTTGCGCTCGATGGCCGGTTGGCGAGTGATGAGGCGCTGTGTCAGGCCTTTGCGGCCGTCGAGGCGGCGCGTGGCGAGATATCCCTGACCTATTTTGAAATGGGTACTCTGGCCGCCTTCTGGCTGTTCGAGCGTGCAGCGCTGGATGCCGTAGTGCTGGAGGTCGGCCTGGGCGGGCGCCTGGATGCGGTGAATCTGGTCGACGCCGATCTGGCGCTGATAACCAGTATTGGCCTGGATCACGCTGACTGGCTGGGCGATACCCGCGAATCCGTTGCTTTCGAGAAGGCCGGCATCCTGCGCCAGGGGCGGCCGGCATTGTGTGGCGACTTCGATCCGCCGCATACCTTGCTGGATCAGGTGGTAGCCCTCGACTGCCCGTTCTTCCTGCGCGGCAGCGCCTATAACCTCATACTGAATGCAGAGAGTTGGGATTGGCATGGTTTGACGCAAGAGGGCGCCGTTCTGCAATTGCACGGCTTGCCGCTACTCGACCTGCCGATGGAAAACGCTGCGCTGGCCTTACAGGCTTACGCCTTGCTCGACTTGCCTTGGGATGTCGCATCTATCCGTAATGCCTTGTTGCACACGCGAGTCGATGGGCGACTGGATCGCAGGGTGCTGCGCTGGCAGGGCAAGTCGCTACAGTTGCTGCTGGATGTGGGGCATAACCCGCATGCTGCCGATTACCTGGCCTCCAGGCTGGCTGCTCGCCCGCTGCAAAGGCCGCGCCTGGCGGTATTCGGGCTGCTGGTCGACAAGGATCTTGATGGAGTGGTGCAGCCCTTGCTGGGAGAAATCGCGGATTGGGCAGTGGCGCCGCTGCCGACACCGCGTAGCCGGCCTGCTACAGAACTTCAGGCGGCGTTGAGCAATCTTGGGGCGTCAGCGCGCTCTTATGCCAGCATCCCGGACGCATTACAGGCACAATGCGAACGAGCACAGGAGGGCGACGAAATCCTCGTGTTCGGATCTTTTTATTGTGTAGCCGAGGCCATCGAGTGGCTGGCGCGGCAGAAGGAGGCGGGGGATGGCAGTACTGGATAGAGGGCTCAAACAGCGCATTGTCGGTGCGTTGGTGCTGGTCGCACTGGCAGTGATCTTCCTGCCGATGCTGTTCTCTCGTGAAGATGAACAGCGCCATGTCGTGGTAGAGGCGCCTGCCATGCCGTCGGCCCCCGTGGTTCCCGATATCGTGCTTGACCCTGTTTCGGTGCCTACCCAGCAACCTGTCGCGGATGAGCATATGCCGCCAGTCGAGCCTGTGGATGGCACCGACGTTGCGACTGCTCCGGCCACACCTCCGGTTACGGCTCCCGTCACCGCGCCACCAACCGCTGTTGCTGTCACGCCACCGGCCAAGCCAGTGGAGGCGAAACCTGTGGAAACCAAGCGTCTGGATGCCAACAACCTGCCGGTGAGCTGGTCGATCCAGTTGGCCAGCCTGTCCAGTCGTCCGGGTGCGGAAGAGTTGCAGAGAAAACTGCGTAGCCAGGGTTACAACGCCTATATCCGTAGTGTCGACGGCATGAACCGGGTTTTCGTCGGCCCCCTGATCGAGCGCGCAGAAGCGGACCGCCTGCGTGATCAGCTCAATCGTCAGCACAAGCTCAAAGGCTTCGTGGTGCGTTTCCAGCCGGAAAACAGCTGACGCAGGTTGAACGCCCGGCTTACCCGACCGGGCTCGCTCTGTTAAAATCCGCCGCCTTTCCCGTCTGCAGGCAGCATCGTGGCATTCACTTGGGTCGATTGGGCGATCATCGCCGTCATCGCCATTTCCAGTTTGATCAGCCTCAAGCGCGGTTTCTTCAAGGAAGCCCTGTCGCTGCTGACCTGGATAGTCGCAGGTGTCGTGGCCTGGATGTTTGGTGGCGCGCTTTCGCAGCACCTCAGCGAATTCATTGAAACTCCGTCGATGCGCGTCATCGCCGCGTGCGCCATTCTGTTCATCGCCACCTTGCTGGTGGGGGCGCTGGTCAATTTTCTTATCGGCGAACTGATCCGGGTAACCGGCTTGTCAGGAACCGATCGCTTTCTCGGCATGGTCTTCGGCGCGGCGCGCGGGGCTTTGCTGGTGGTGGTGCTGGCTGGGTTGGTCAGCCTGGCACCCGTGCAACAGGACAAGTGGTGGCAGCAGTCGACGCTGATGCCGCATTTTCTGATGGTGGCGGACTGGTCGAAGAATCTGATTCTCAGCCTTTCCAGTCAGTGGCTGGCGGGCGCCGTCAGCGAGCCTGCCGAGCTGCCGTTTAAAGAAGCTTTCTTGCAGCCTAAACTGCCGCAAGAGCCAAGCAATTAGCCTGTTTCACCAACGTAGGGGTTGCGTCACATGTGTGGCATTGTCGGTATTGTCGGTAAGTCGAACGTCAACCAGTCGTTGTACGACGCACTCACCGTTCTCCAGCATCGCGGCCAGGACGCTGCCGGCATCGTGACCAGCCATGACGGCCGGTTGTATCTGCGCAAGGACAATGGCCTGGTCAGGGATGTTTTCCAGCAGCGCCACATGCAGCGTCTGATTGGCCATACCGGTATCGGTCACGTGCGCTACCCGACCGCTGGCAGCTCCAGTTCTGCCGAGGCACAGCCGTTCTACGTCAACTCGCCCTACGGCATCACCCTGGCGCACAACGGCAACCTGACCAACGTTGAACAGTTGGCCAAGGAGATCTACGAGTCGGACCTGCGCCACGTCAACACCAACTCCGACTCGGAAGTGCTGCTCAATGTATTCGCCCATGAGCTGGCCGTGCGCGGCAAGCTGCAGCCGACCGAAGAGGACGTGTTCGCCGCGGTCGCTGGCGTGCATGCGCGTTGCCGGGGTGGTTACGCGGTAGTCGCGATGATCACCGGTTACGGCGTGGTCGGCTTCCGCGATCCCCATGCGATCCGTCCGATCGTCTTCGGTCAGCGCCACACCGACAATGGCGTCGAGTACATGATCGCCTCCGAAAGCGTTGCCCTCGACGTGCTCGGCTTCACCCTGATTCGTGACCTGGCTCCGGGCGAAGCGGTGTATATCACCGAAGACGGCCGCCTGTTCACCCGTCAGTGCGCACAGAACCCACAGTATTCGCCGTGCATCTTCGAGCACGTCTACCTGGCCCGTCCGGATTCGTTGATGGATGGCATCTCGGTGTACAAGGCGCGCCTGCGCATGGGCGAGAAGCTGGCCGAGAAAATCCTGCGCGAGCGTCCGGATCACGATATCGACGTGGTCATCCCGATTCCGGATACCAGCCGTACCTCGGCGCTGGAGTTGGCCAACCACCTGGGCGTCAAGTTCCGCGAAGGCTTCGTCAAGAACCGTTATATCGGCCGTACCTTCATCATGCCTGGCCAGGCGGCACGCAAGAAATCGGTACGCCAGAAGCTCAATGCCATCGAGCTGGAGTTCCGCGGCAAGAACGTGATGCTGGTGGACGATTCCATCGTGCGTGGCACCACCTGCAAGCAGATCATCCAGATGGCCCGCGAAGCCGGCGCGAAGAAGGTGTATTTCTGCTCGGCGGCGCCGGCTGTGCGTTACCCGAACGTCTACGGCATCGACATGCCCAGCCCGCACGAGTTGATCGCCCATGGCCGCAGCACGGACGAAGTGGCCGAGCTGATCGGCGCCGACTGGCTGATCTACCAGGACCTGGCGGATCTTAAAGAGGCGGTTGGCGGCGGCAAGGTGAAGATCGAGCACTTCGATTGCGCGGTGTTCGATGGCGAGTACGTCACCGGCGATGTCAACGAGGCCTACCTGAACAAGATCGAGCAGGCCCGCAACGACTCGAGCAAGGCCAAGAGCGAAGCAGTCAGCGCAATCATCGACCTGCACAACGATTGACCGATTTAGCGAGGAACCGTCGATGAGTCAGGATTGGGATGCAGGGCGACTGGACAGCGACCTGGAAGGCGTGGGGTTCGACACCCTGGCCGTGAGGGCAGGGCAGCACCGCACACCGGAGGGCGAGCATGGCGAGGCCATGTTCCTGACCTCGAGCTATGTCTTCCGCACCGCTGCCGATGCCGCGGCGCGTTTCGCTGGCGAGCAGCCGGGGAATGTCTATTCACGCTACACCAACCCCACCGTGCGCGCGTTCGAAGAACGTATTGCGGCGCTGGAGGGCGCGGAGCAGGCCGTGGCTACGGCGTCCGGCATGGCGGCTATCCTGGCCATCGTCATGAGCCAGTGCAGCGCCGGCGACCACGTCCTGGTTTCGCGCAGTGTGTTCGGCTCGACCATCAGCCTGTTCGAAAAGTACCTCAAGCGCTTTGGCGTGCAGGTCGACTACGTGCCGTTGGCTGATCTGGATGGTTGGAAGGCAGCGTTCAAGACCAATACCCGGTTGCTGTTCGTCGAGTCGCCGTCCAACCCCCTGGCCGAGCTGGTGGATATCGCCGCGCTGGCTGACATTGCCCACGCACGCGGTGCGCTGCTGGTGGTGGATAACTGCTTCTGCACCCCCGCGCTGCAACAGCCGCTGAAGCTGGGTGCCGATATCGTCATGCACTCGGCCACCAAGTACATCGACGGCCAGGGCCGTAGCATGGGCGGCGTGGTGGCTGGCAAGAGCAGCCTGATGGAGGCTGTGGTTGGCTTCCTGCGTACCGCGGGGCCCACCTTGAGCCCGTTCAACGCCTGGGTGTTCCTCAAAGGTTTGGAAACCCTGCGTATCCGTATGCAGGCGCATTGCGCCAGTGCGCTGGAGCTGGCGCTGTGGCTGGAACAGCAGGCGGGGATCGAGCGTGTCTACTACGCTGGCCTGCCGAGCCACCCGCAGCACGAGCTGGCCAAGCGGCAGCAGAACGCCTTCGGTGCGGTGGTGAGCTTCGAAGTGGCTGGGGGCAAGGAAGCGGCCTGGCGTTTCATCGATGCCACGCGGGTGATTTCCATCACCACCAACCTGGGTGATACCAAGACCACCATTGCCCATCCGGCCACCACCTCCCACGGGCGTTTGTCGCCGCAGGAGCGTGCCAGTGCAGGGATTGGCGATAACCTGATCCGGGTTGCCGTGGGGCTGGAAGATCTTGCCGACCTGAAAACCGATCTGGCTCGGGGGTTGGCGGCGCTCTAGATTGTTGTCGCGTGCTATCGACGGCGCGGGGGCTCATGGCCCCCGCGCCGTTTTTCATGGTGCCGGACGCAGGTCAACGGCTGGCGGATATGAGTCCTGATGGTCGAACAGGCGATTCGGGTTGACCGGCAGGATGTTCGGTCCCTTGTCAGGCTGGTTGAGTACGCGAATATCGCTGTACTTCCTGCCGCTCAGGCTGGCCAGCCCGTTGTCGTCGCGCACGATCGCCGGGCGCAGGAAGACCATCAGGTTGCGCTTGACGTGGGTGTTCTCGGTCGAGCGGAACAGCCGCCCCAGCAGCGGAATATCGCCGAGGAGGGGAACCTTCGAGTCGCTGCGGGTGACGTCGTCCTGAATCAGGCCGCCAAGCACGATGACCTGGCCATCGCCGGCCAGGATGGTGCTCTTGATCGAGCGTTTGTTGGTGATCACGTCGGAGACGGTGACGTTGGCCGGCGCCGGCACCAGGGAGGAGATTTCCTGCTCGATCTCCAGGCGCAGGGTCGCGCCTTCGTTGATATGTGGGGTGACCTTGAGGGTCACACCGATGTCCTGGCGTTCGATGGTAGTGAACGGGTTGCTCGCGCCATCGGTGGCGGTGGTGTAGGAGCCGGTCTGGAAAGGTACGTTCTGGCCGACCAGAATCTCTGCCGCCTGGTTGTCCAGGGTCAGCAGGGTAGGCGTGGACAGCAGGTTGCTCTTGCTGTTGGACGAGATGGCGGTGATCAGCGCACCGAAGCTGCCATTACCCAGGCCGATGATGGCGCCATTGGGAAGGGCGGCAGGAATTTCCTTCTCCTGCAGGGCGCCCAGCACGGTGCCGATGGACAGGCCGGTATTGCTGAAATTCACGCCACCGATGCCATTGCCGCCCTTGGCCGCCCATTGCACGCCGAGGGCGTCGCGAATATCGCCGGAAATTTCCACGATGGCGGCTTCGACCAGTACCTGGGCGCGGGGAACGTCGAGCTGCCGCACGATGTCTTCGAGCATGGTCACGGTATCCGGGTCGGCCAGAATCACCAGTGCGTTAAGGCTTTCATCGGCGCGAATGAGCATCTGTTTGGGTTTGCCGCCCCCAGCTTCAGCGCCACCCCCTTCGCCAGTCTTGAGCGTGTCGGTAATCTCGCCGAGGGTCTGCGCCAGGGCCTTGGCGTCGTTGTGGCGCAGGCGGATGACGCGGGTATTGGCCGAGCGCGAAGAGGGCGTATCGATAGAGCGGGCCAGTGCCAGCATTTTTGCGCGTGCTTCGGCTGGGCCCAGCAGGATCAGCCGATTGGTACGCGCATCGGCGACCACCTGGGTGGCGCCTGTGCCCTTGGCCTGGCCGCGGTTCAGGGTGTTGTTGAGCACTTCGGCGGCATCCATCACCCAGGCGTTGCGCATGTCGTAGACGGTGTAGTCCTGCGCGTTGGCCTGGTCCAGTTGGCGAATCAGTTGCTCGATGCGGGTGATGTTGGCAGGCCGGTCACTGATGATCAGGGCGTTGGCCGAGGCCACGGCTGCCAGGTGTCCGTATTGCGGCACCAGGGGGCGGATCAGCGGAATCAGTTCGTTCACCGAGTTTTGCTGCACCTGAATGACCCGGGTCTCCAGGCTGTTTGGCCTGTCAGCGCTGGCGACCGAGCCATCGGCGCGGGCATCGGTATTCGGCACGATCCGCGCCTGGTCACCCTGTGAGACGACCGAGAACCCGTGGGTGCTCATCACCGAGAGGAACAGTTGGTAGACCTCGCTCAGGCTCAGGGGCGCCTGGGACACCACCGTGACCTGGCCTTTCACCCGAGGATCGACGACGAAGGTCTGCCCGCTGATGCTCGACACCTGTTCGATGAAGTCACGGATATCCGCGTCCTTCATGTTGATGGTCCAGCTTTCGTCCTGTTGCGCCGTGACGCCTGCAGCTGGAGCGGCATGAGTCAGTGTTGGTGTCAGGCCGATGCAGGTCATGGCCAATAGCAGAGCCAGGGGCAGGTGTTTCGACGGCAGGGATTTCGAGCGGGTCATGGAGTGGTTTCTGCTTCAGGCTCTTCGACCGGCGGCGGTGGGGTGCCGTCGCCATCCATTTGTTGACGGAGAACTTCCAGGCGTTGCTGCAGGGACTGGTTGTTTTCGTCTTGCAGTTGCTCGAGCTGTTCGGTGGTGGATTGCTGGGCGATTGGCGCGACACTTCGAGGCTGCGGCGCAGTCGCACGCTGACGTGTGAAGTGCAGGCTTTCTTCGCGGCCATTACGAGTGAGTACCACATGGTCCTGATGCACGGCATGCAGACGTACGCCGGCGCTGATTTCATCGCCGATGGCCAAGCGCTTGGGTTTGCCGCCAGCGACGAGGAGGATGGCTGTCGAGCGGGCGTTGTCCGGGTTGACGAAGCTGCCAAGCAGACTCAGTTGCAGCGTGGTGGGCGGTGCCTGCTGGTCGCTGCGTTGCTGGAGAGGGATGCCGAACAGACCTTGCAGGGCATCGACCGAAAGCGGTGGGTGCTGGGCGGTGGCGGTCGCATCTGCAGTCGTTGGTGTCGCGCCACGGAGCTGGCGCACCAGATCGATGATCTGCCAGGAGAGTGCCATGCTCATGGCGCATACCCCCGCTAGAAAAAGCACGGACACGCCATGGCGCTGCAGCCAGCCATGCAGGCGGTTGCTCGGTGCGGTCAAAGCCTTACCCCCAACATTATTCTTATTATGTGTCGCATCCTTACGCGGTCTGGAATCAGGCCCCCGTTCACTCCTGTGGAGTGGGGCCGATTCTGGCACTACGTCGACGCGCCGCCAACCTTACCTCAAGGATGCCGCATGTGCAGCGAGCAATAATGCAAATATCGGCAGTTAATTGCATTAATCGCCTGAGATTGTGGATTTTCCGCGCAAGGCGGCGTTTTTCGAGGTGTGCAGCCAGCTTCTCGCATGTGATTGCGTGGGCTGTCACGACAAAGCCGGGCCTGGCTCTTTATTTTTCTGCCGAATCCGTTAACTTGGCGGCTCTGTCGCGCCTCCTAACAACAAGAACAGAACTTCAGGAACGGGCCCGCGCATGTCCATCGATCCGTATGCCGCATCAGCGGCTCCGGCAGTTTTGCCTTTTCGTTCTCTGCCATTCGCCTTTGCCAAGCGCCATGGTGTGCTGCTGCGTGACAGCAGCGCCCAACCGTTGCTGTATGTGCGCGAAGGGGCGCCGTTGTTCGCGATCCAGGAGGCCCAGCGTTTTGCCCGTCAGCCATTGGCATTGCAATGGCTGACGCCGGAGGCCTTCGAACAGGCCTTGAGCGATGCCTACCAGCGTGATTCCTCGGAAGTCCGGCAGATGGCCGAGGGGCTGGGTGCAGAGATGGACCTGGCCAGTCTCGCCGAACTCACGCCGGAATCCAGCGATCTGCTGGAGCAGGAAGATGACGCGCCGATCATCCGTCTGATCAACGCCATCCTCAGCGAAGCGATCAAGGCCGGTGCCTCCGATATTCACCTGGAGACCTTTGAGAAACGTCTGGTCGTGCGCTTCCGCGTCGACGGCATCCTGCGCGAGGTGATCGAGCCGCGTCGCGAACTGGCCGCGCTGCTGGTGTCGCGGGTCAAGGTCATGGCGCGCCTGGACATCGCCGAGAAGCGGGTGCCGCAGGACGGCCGTATCTCGCTCAAGGTGGGCGGGCGCGAGGTGGACATCCGTGTGTCGACGCTGCCCTCGGCCAATGGCGAGCGCGTGGTGCTGCGCCTGCTCGACAAGCAGGCCGGGCGCCTGTCGCTGCCACACCTGGGCATGAGTGAGCGTGATCGCCGTTTGCTCGACGAGAACCTGCGCAAACCCCACGGCATCATCCTGGTCACTGGGCCGACCGGTTCTGGCAAGACCACGACCCTGTATGCCGGCCTGGTCACCCTCAATGACCGCACGCGCAATATCCTCACCGTCGAAGACCCGATCGAGTACTACCTGGAAGGCATCGGCCAGACCCAGGTCAACCCGCGAGTCGACATGACGTTTGCCCGTGGCCTGCGCGCCATCCTGCGGCAGGACCCGGATGTAGTGATGGTCGGCGAGATCCGCGACCAGGAGACCGCCGACATCGCCGTACAGGCCTCGCTGACCGGCCACCTGGTGCTCTCCACCCTGCACACCAACAGTGCCGTGGGCGCGGTGACTCGACTGGTCGACATGGGCGTTGAGCCTTTCCTGCTGTCGTCGTCCCTGCTTGGCGTATTGGCCCAGCGCCTGGTCCGTGTGCTGTGTCCGCATTGCCGCGAGGCACGCCCGGCCGACGAGGCCGAGTGCGCGTTACTCGGGCTGGAGGTGCGGAGCGCACCGACGATCTACCACGCCCAGGGCTGCACGGACTGCCATCAGCAGGGTTATCGAGGGCGAACCGGGATCTACGAACTGGTGGTGTTCGACGAGCAGATGCGCACCCTGGTACACAACGGCGCCGGTGAGCAGGAACTGACCCGGCATGCGCGCAGCCTCGGCCCGGGCATTCGCGAAGATGGTCGACGCAAGGTGCTGGAAGGTGTGACCACGCTCGAGGAAGTCCTGCGCGTAACGCGGGAGGACTGATGGCGGCGTTCAGCTACATCGCGCTCGACAACAAGGGACGCCAACAGAAGGGGGTGCTGGAGGCCGACAGTGCCCGTCAGGTTCGTCAGCTATTGCGTGAGAAACAGCTGGCGCCCTTGCAGGTGGATGCCATGCGCAGCCGTGAAGCGCCCCAGGCCGGTGGTTTCAGCCTGCGCCGTGGGTTGTCCACACGTGACCTGGCATTGGTGACCCGGCAACTGGCGACCTTGATCAGCGCCGCGCTGCCTATCGAGGAAGCGTTGCGTGCCGCCGCTGCGCAGTCGCGTCAGCCGCGTATCCAGTCGATGCTGCTCGCCGTGCGCGCGCGGGTACTCGAAGGCCATGGCCTGGCGGCTGCGCTGGCCGCATTTCCGGCCGCATTCCCCGAGCTGTACCGGGCCACGGTGTCGGCCGGTGAGCACGCCGGGCACCTGGGGCCGGTGCTGGAACAACTGGCCGACTATACCGAGCAACGCCAGCAGTCGCGGCAGAAGGTACAGCTTGCGCTGTTGTATCCCACGATCCTGATGGTCACCTCGCTGATCATCGTCGGCTTTCTGCTCGGTTATGTAGTGCCGGATGTGGTGCGCGTATTCGTCGATTCCGGACAAACGCTGCCGACACTGACCCGGGTGATGATCACGCTCAGTGAGCTGGTCAAGAGCTGGGGCTGGCTGGTGCTGATTCTCGGTGTGCTGTTGGTGCTGGGTTTTCGCCGTGCCGTGCGCGAAGAAGGAATGCGCCGGCATTGGCACCGGTTTCTGCTGCGGATGCCGCTGATCGGCGGGCTGATCCGGGCGACCGAAACGGCACGCTTCGCCTCGACCCTGGCCATCCTCGTGCGCAGTGGTGTGCCATTGCTGGAAGCGCTGGCCATCGGCACCGAGGTGGTGGTCAACCGGGTGATCCGTCATGACGTGATCCAGGCCACCCAGCGGGTGCGCGAGGGCGGCAGCCTGTCGCGAGCGCTGGAGGCCAGTCAGCAGTTTCCGCCGATGATGCTGCACATGATCGCCAGTGGCGAGCGTTCTGGCGAACTGGATCAGATGCTGGCGCGCACGGCGCGCAATCAGGAGAACGACCTGGCCGCGACCATCGGCCTGCTGGTGGGGTTGTTCGAGCCATTCATGCTGGTCTTCATGGGAGCGGTGGTGCTGGTGATCGTACTGGCCATCCTCCTGCCGATTCTGTCTTTGAACCAACTGGTGGGGTGAAACGATGTACAAGCAGAAGGGCTTCACGCTCATTGAAATCATGGTCGTGGTGGTAATCCTCGGCATCCTCGCCGCGCTGGTGGTGCCGCAGGTGATGGGGCGTCCCGACCAGGCCAAGGTGACCGTGGCGCAGAACGATATCCGCGCCATCGGCGCAGCCCTGGACATGTACAAGCTGGATAACCAGAACTACCCGAGCACCCAGCAAGGCCTGGAAGCCCTGGTGAAAAAGCCGACCGGCAATCCGCCGGCGAAGAACTGGAACACCGAGGGCTACCTGAAGAAGCTGCCAGTCGACCCATGGGGCAATCCTTATCTCTATCTGTCGCCAGGCACGCGCGGCAAGATCGACCTCTATTCGCTGGGCGCCGATGGCCGTGAAGGCGGTGAGGGCAATAACGCCGATATCGGCAACTGGAACCTCTGACCCTGCATGCGCCGTGCGCGAGGCTTCACCCTGATCGAGCTGCTGGTCGTGCTGGTGATCCTCGGCGCGCTGACCGGGATGGCCGTGCTCAGCAGTGGCATGGCAGCCAGCCCGGCGCGCCAGCTCAACGACGAAGCCGAACGCCTCAGCGGCCTGCTGCGGGTGCTGCTCGACGAGGCCGTGCTGGACAATCGCGAATACGGGGTGCGCTTCGAACGTCAGTCGTACCAGGTGCTGCGCTATGAGCCGAGGCAGGCACGCTGGACGCCACAACCCGATGCATCGGTCTACACCTTGCCGCAGTGGATAGAGGTGACCATCGAACTGGATAAGCGCGCAGTGGCCTTGCCTGCCGCAAGCGACAAGGACGCTGACGCGGCGGCCATGCCTGTGCCACAGTTGCTGGTTCTTTCCAGCGGTGAGTTGACGCCGTTCCGTCTGCGTATGGCCGGACGCGAGCGCGGTGGCCCGGCGTTGTCGTTGTCCAGCGATGGTTTCAGTG
The DNA here is from genome assembly GCF_965111915.1 of Pseudomonas sp. Marseille-Q8238. Taxonomy (NCBI): domain Bacteria; kingdom Pseudomonadati; phylum Pseudomonadota; class Gammaproteobacteria; order Pseudomonadales; family Pseudomonadaceae; genus Pseudomonas; species Pseudomonas sp. Marseille-Q8238. Next base: position 1,796,744 of record NZ_CBCOPI010000001.1, read on the forward strand.
ACCCGCAGATCGAAACAGAAGCTGCTGTGGGCGTGCGTCGATGAACCGGGCGCGTGGCTTTACCCTGCTGGAAGTATTGGTGGCCCTGGCGATTTTCGCCCTGGTCGCGGCCAGCATGCTGACGGCCAGTTCGCAGTCGCTGAAGACTGCGGCGCGCCTGGAGGACAAGACCTTTTCCCTGTGGCTGGCGGACAATCGCCTGCAGACCCTGCAACTGTCCAGCGACCCACTGAGCGAAGGCCGCGAACAGGGTGAGGAAACCTATGCCGGGCGCCGCTGGCTGTGGCAAAGCGAAGTCAAGGCGACCAGCGAGCCAGGTATGCGCCGGGTCACCTTGTGGGTGGCGCTGCGTCCCGAAAGCGGCTTGCGTGGTCGCATCGAGGACCAGGCGCTGACGACCCTTAGCGGCTTCGTCGGAGTGGAGCCATGAAGCGTGCGGCAGGTTTCACCCTGCTCGAGCTGCTGATCGCAATTGCCATCTTCGCCTTGCTCGGCCTGGCCACCTATCGCATGTTCGACAGCGTGATGCAGGTCGACCGTGGCCAGCGTGTGCAAGAGCAGCGCCTGCGTGAACTGACCCGGGCGATGGCGGCGTTCGAACGTGACGTGTTGCAAGTGCTGCCGCGCCCCGTGCGCGATCAACTGGGTGATCCGATCCCTGCCCTGCAGGGTGACAGTGGCAGTACGACGCGCCTGGAACTGACCCGCAATGGCTGGCGTAACCCGCTGGGGCAACCGCGTTCGACCTTGCAGCGGGTGCGCTGGCAGTTGCAGGGCGAGGAGTGGCAGCGAGCCTACTGGACGGTGCTCGACCAGGCGCAGGACAGCCAGCCCCAGGTGCAGCGGGCACTGCGTGGCGTGACGCGTTTCGAATTGCGCTTTCTTGATGATGAGGACCGCTGGTTGCAGACCTGGCCACCCGCCAACAGTGACCGTGAGGCCGCCTTGACTCAATTGCCCAAGGCCGTGGAGCTGGTCATCGAACACCGTCACTACGGTGAGCTGCGGCGGCTCTGGCGCTTGCCAGAAGCGGCAGAGCGCAAACAGCCGCCTGAGGGCGGCGAGGGTGAGATCCCGGCGCCGGAGCAGGGGGAAAGCCCTTGAAGCGTCAGGCAGGCGTGGCCCTGATCACGGTGCTGCTGGTGGTGGCGCTGGTCAGCGTGGTTTGCACGGGGCTGGTGCTGCGCCAGCAACTGGCGATTCGCAGTACCGGAAACCAGTTGCTGGTGCGTCAGGCGCATTACTACGCCGAGGGTGGCGAGCTGCTGGCCAAGGCCATTCTCCTGCGCGATCTGCGCGAGGGTGATCCACGCATGCCGGTCGATCACCTAGGTGAAGCCTGGGCCCATCCACGCTTGAGCTTTCCCCTGGATGAAGGCGGCGAGCTGACCCTGCGCATTACCGACCTGAGCGGCCGCTTCAACCTCAACAGCCTGGCTGCCGAAGGGGAGCAAGGTGAACTGGCGATGCTGCGTTTTCGCCGCCTGCTGCGGCTGCTGGGGATCGAGCCGGCGATAGCCGAGCGCCTGCGTGACTGGCTGGATACCGATCAGGAACTGTCCGGCTCACAGGGTGCCGAGGATGCTCAGTACCTGTTGCTACAGCCTGCGTACCGCACCGGCCCCGGGCGTATCGAGTCCGTTTCCGAGTTACGCCTGCTGCTGGGGGTGGGCGAGGCGGATTACCGTCGGCTGGTGCCCTTCGTCAGCGCCTTGCCGGCCGAGGTCGGCTTGAACGTGAATACGGCCAGCGCCCAGGTGCTGGCGGCATTGGCCGATGGCGTGTCGCCGCGATCCGTCGAAGGCGTGATTGCTGCGCGCTCGCGCACTGGCTTTCGTGATGTCGGCAGCTTCATCCAGCAGTTCGGCAATGGTGGTGTCAGCGCGCAGGGGTTGCAGGTTGGCAGCGCCTACTTTCAGGTCACCAGCGAGGTACACCTGGGCGAGCGCAGGCAGGTGCTGGTGAGTGTGTTGCAACGTGGCAATGATGGGCGCGTGCGGGTGCTGGCACGCGATCTGGGGCAGTCCGGCGAGGAGCCGGTGCCGCCCAACAAGGAGTCCGAGCAATGAGTGCGTCGTGTGTCTTTCTTCCGCCGGCTGCCTGTGCGGCCAGCGATCCTCAATTGCCGGTATGGCGGGTGGTGGCGGGTGTATCCGAGCACCTGGTGTTCGCTGAAGCGCTGCCGTCGGCTGGGCAGGCCTGGCGCCTGGTGCTGCCGGTGGAAGCGGTGACCATCTGTGTCGCCCAGTTGCCCACCACCAAGGCGCGCTGGCTGGCCAAGGCGCTGCCGTTCGCGGTCGAGGAACAGCTGGCCGAGGATGTCGAGCTGTTTCACTTGTGCATCGGCGAGGCGCTGGGTGCCGGGCGCTATCGGGTGTATGCCGTACGCCGTGACTGGCTGGCCAGCTGGCTGGCGCTGTGCGGCGATTGCCCGCCGCAGCGAATCGAGGTCGACGCCGATCTGCTGAGCGGCGAGGGCAGCCAGGTTCTGTGCCTGGGGGCGCGCTGGTTGCTGGGGGGGCGTGGCGAGGCACGTATGGCGTTGCGACCGGAGGATTGGCCGTCGCTGCGCGGGCAGGTGCCCACGCCTTGTGTCGCTCATGTACTGGCTGGTGAGGTCGCCCCTGAAGGCGTGGACGAGGTGTATGGGGTCGATCAGCCCTATGTCTGGCTGGCGCGTCAGCCCAGTGCTGGCAATCTGGCGCAGGGGGCTTTCGAGCGGCGCGAGGCGTCTGCCGGTATTGCGCGCTGGCGACCGCTGCTGGTGCTGCTCGTCCTGTGCCTGGTGGTGCAGTGGGGCTTCAACCTGGCGCAGGGCTGGCTGCTGCGCAGCGAAGCAGAGCGCTATGCCCGTGCCAGCGAGGCGCTGTACCGCGATCTGTTTCCTGATGACAACAAGCTGATCAACCTGCGTGCGCAGTTCGATCAGCATTTGAGCGAGGGCGGCGGCCGACAGGACATGCTGCTTGGTTTGCTCGATCAGGCCGCCACGGCGATCAATGCCGAGGGTGCCCAGGTGCGTATCGATCAGCTCGACTTCAGTGCCCTGCGCGGTGACCTGGCGCTGAATATCCAGGCGCAGGATTTCGCCGCTCTGGAGCGTTTGCGTACGCACCTGCAAGAGGCTGGCGTGCCTGTGGAAATGGGCTCGGCCAGTCGGGCGGAAGCGGGTGTGAGTGCGCGTTTGGTCATTGGAGGTAACGGATGAGGTTGCTCAAACCCTTGCAGGCCAGCCTGGAGGCAACGGGCCTGGCTGTCTACTGGCGTGGGCTTGCGCCACGCGATCAACTGGCGCTGGTGCTGCTCAGCCTGTTCCTGTTGCTGGTGCTGCTGTATATGCTGCTCTGGCGCCCGGCGGCGCAGCAGGTGCAGCAGGCGCGCGCTTATCTGGAGCAGCAACGCGAGCTGCACCTGTATTTGCAGGCCAATACCGCCCAGGCCCGTGAAGCGCAGAGTAAGCCACAGCCGGCCAATATCGAGCCGGCGCGCTTGCAGGGCTTCATCACGGCCAGTGCCGGCAGCCAGGGACTGACGGTCGAACGGCTCGACAGCCAGGGCGATGGTGCGGTGCAGGTCAGCTTGCAGCCTGCCGAGTTCGCCCGGTTGTTGCGCTGGTTGATCGAGTTGCAGGGGCAGGGCGTGCGTGTCGATGAAGCCGGGCTGGAGCGCGCCGACAAAGGCTTGGTCAGCAGTCGCCTGTTACTGCGCAGCGGCACCTGAACGGATTTCTGCGGTGCCAGGCATAGGGAAAACTCGCGAAAAAACGCATTGTCCGGAAAAACTTCAAGCAGGGTGTTGACTTAGCGGAGCCGTCTGCGTAAATTGCGCCACCTCGCAAGGCTACTCGGGTGATTAGCTCAGCCGGGAGAGCATCTGCCTTACAAGCAGAGGGTCGGCGGTTCGATCCCGTCATCACCCACCATGTCTCTTGCGAGACCGACGCGCAGCGGTAGTTCAGTCGGTTAGAATACCGGCCTGTCACGCCGGGGGTCGCGGGTTCGAGTCCCGTCCGCTGCGCCATATTTGCTTTCGCTGGCATGTCCTTGAAAGCTACAAAAAGAGCGACCTTCAGGTCGCTTTTTTTATTCCCGCTATTTTCTCCATCACTTGCCAGTCCTTGAATGGCGGCTTTGTCGCGCCTGTTGGCAGCGTTTGAGCGTGTCAGACGGTTTGACAGCGTGCGGTCGTTGCTTTACGTTAACGTAAAGGTAATAACTGGAAGCCGGCATGAGCACTACCTACAGCATTTCCGATCTGGCCCGTGAGCTGGATGTGACCACCCGCACGATTCGCTTCTACGAGGAGCAGGGCATGCTGGCGCCAACGCGGCGTGGGCAGGAGCGCATCTACACCGCGCGCGACCGGGTCACGCTGAAGCTGATCCTGCGCGGCAAGCGCATCGGCTTCTCGCTTGCCGAGTGCAAGGAACTGATCGGCATGTACGACCCCCGTGGGGGCAACCAGAAGCAGCTGCAGCGCTTCCTGGAAAAGATCGAGGAACGTCGGCGCCAGCTCGAACAGCAGGTACTCGATATCCAACAGATGCAACTGGAGCTGGACACCGCCGAGGAGCGCTGCCGCGCCGCCCTGGCAGCCAGCCCGAAGCGTAAAGCGACCAGCGAATCCACCGAATAAACACATTCAGCGAATAAACATAAGAACGGAGAATGACCATGAGCAATTTGCCCGGACTGAATTTCTTCCTCGGCGAGGAAATCGACATGCTGCGCGACTCGGTCGCCGGTTTCGCCGCGAAGGAAATCGCCCCGCGCGCCGAAGAGGCCGACCGCACCGACCAGTTCCCCATGGACCTGTGGCGCAAGTTCGGTGACATGGGCCTGCTCGGCCTGACCGTCAGCGAGGAATACGGCGGTGCCGGCATGGGTTACCTGGCGCACATGATCGCCATGGAAGAAATCTCCCGGGCGGCGGGTGGCATCGGTTTGTCCTACGGCGCGCACTCCAACCTCTGCGTCAACCAGATCAACCGCAACGGCAGCGACGCGCAGAAACGCCGCTTCTTGCCGAAACTGATCAGCGGCGAGCACATCGGTGCGCTGGCCATGAGCGAGCCGAATGCCGGTTCCGACGTGGTGTCGATGAAGCTGCGCGCCGACAAGAAGGGCGACCGCTACGTGCTTAACGGCACCAAGATGTGGATCACCAATGGTCCGGATTGCGACGTGCTGGTGGTCTACGCCAAGACCGACCTGGCCGCCGGCCCGAAGGGCATGACCGCGTTCATCCTGGAGAAAGGCACGCCCGGTTTTTCCGTGGCGCAGAAGCTGGACAAGCTCGGCATGCGCGGTTCGCACACCGGTGAACTGGTGTTCCAGGATGTGGAAATTCCCGAGGAAAACGTCCTCGGTGGCGTGGGCGAAGGCGTCAAGGTGCTGATGAGCGGCCTCGACTACGAGCGTGCGGTGCTTTCCGGCGGGCCGCTGGGCCTGATGCAGGCGGCGATGGACGTGGTGGTGCCCTACATCCATGACCGCAAGCAGTTCGGCCAGAGCATCGGCGAATTCCAGCTGATCCAGGGCAAGATCGCCGACATGTACACCACGCACCAGGCCTGCCGCGCCTATCTGTATGCCGTGGGCAAGCACCTGGACGACCTGGGCAGCGGGCATGTACGCCAGGTGCGCAAGGATTGCGCCGGGGTGATTCTCTATGCTGCCGAGAAGGCTACCTGGCTGGCGGGCGAGGCGATCCAGATTCTTGGCGGTAACGGTTACATCAACGAGTTCCCGGTGGGCCGCCTGTGGCGCGATGCCAAGCTCTACGAGATCGGTGCCGGCACCAGCGAAATCCGCCGCATGCTGATCGGTCGCGAGCTGTTCAACGAGACCCGCTGATCCGCAAGTAGCCGCAGGATGCACAGGGCCGCAAAGGCCATGCGCATCCTCGCCAAGCATGGTGCGCGTAGCTTCCGTCTGATGGCGCCGCGCATCCTAAAGACGGTAGCCCGGATGCACTTCGGGCAGAAAACGGAGCGCCGTAGATGGCCATCCTGCACACGCAAATCAATACCCGCTCCCCCGAGTACGCCGCCAACCGCGAGGCGATGCTGCTCCAGGTCGACGACCTGCGCGCCTTGCTCGCCCGCACCCATGAAGGCGGCGGCGCCAAGGCGCAGGAGCGGCACGTGTCACGCGGCAAGTTGTTGCCGCGTGAGCGCATCAATCGCCTGCTCGATCCCGGTTCGCCCTTTCTCGAAGTCGGCCAGTTGGCGGCGTACGAGGTGTATGGCGAGGACGTGCCCGCCGCTGGCGTGATCGCCGGTATCGGTCGCGTCGAAGGTGTCGAGTGCATGATCATCGCCAACGACGCCACGGTGAAGGGCGGTAGCTATTACCCGCTGACGGTGAAGAAGCACCTGCGTGCGCAGACCATCGCCCAGCAGAATCGCCTGCCCTGCATCTACCTGGTCGACTCCGGCGGCGCCAACCTGCCACGCCAGGACGAGGTGTTTCCGGACCGTGAGCACTTCGGGCGGATCTTCTTCAACCAGGCCAACATGAGCGCCCAGGGCATCCCGCAGATCGCGGTGGTCATGGGCTCGTGCACCGCCGGCGGCGCCTATGTGCCGGCGATGAGCGACGAGACCATCATGGTCCGCGAGCAGGCCACCATCTTCCTTGCCGGCCCGCCGCTGGTGAAGGCCGCCACCGGTGAGGTGGTGACCGCCGAGGAACTCGGTGGCGCCGACGTGCACTGCAAGACCTCCGGCGTCGCCGACCACTATGCCGAGAACGACGCCCATGCCCTGGCGCTGGCGCGGCGCTGCGTGGCCAACCTCAACTGGCGCAAGCTCGGCCGCCTGGAGACCCAGGCATCGATTGCCCCGCGCTACGCGGCGGACGAGCTGTACGGCGTGATTCCGGCAGATGCCAAGCAGCCGTTCGACGTACACGAGGTGATCGCGCGGATCGTCGACGACTCGCAACTGGATGAATTCAAGGCGCTGTTCGGCACCACCCTGGTCTGCGGCTTCGCGCGGATCAATGGCTATCCGGTGGCGATCCTGGCGAACAACGGCATCCTCTTCGCCGAGTCGGCACAGAAGGGCGCGCACTTTATCGAGCTGGCTTGCCAGCGTGGCATTCCGCTGCTGTTTCTGCAGAACATCACCGGCTTCATGGTCGGGCAGAAGTACGAGGCCGGTGGCATCGCCAAGCATGGCGCCAAGCTGGTCACCGCCGTGGCCTGTGCCCAGGTGCCGAAGTTCACCGTGATCATCGGTGGCAGCTTCGGGGCGGGCAACTACGGCATGTGTGGCCGCGCCTACGACCCACGCTTCCTGTGGATGTGGCCGAACGCCAAGATCGGCGTGATGGGCGCGCAACAGGCTGCCGGTGTGCTGGTACAGGTCAAGCACGAGCAGGCGCAGCGCGCCGGTCAGGTGTTTTCCGCCGAGGACGAGCAGCAGCTCAAGCAACCGATCGTCGAGCAGTACGAGCGCCAGGCCCATGCCTACTACTCCAGCGCGCGGCTGTGGGACGACGGTGTGATCGACCCGGCGCAGACCCGCGAGGTGCTGGCCCTGGCCCTGTCCGCCAGCCTCAACGCGCCCATCGAGCCGACCCGCTTCGGCGTGTTTCGGATGTGACGAGAGACGCCGGGTGGGCCGAGGCGTGTTGCCGAGGCTTCACCTGCGTGGTTCGAACGATCCTGTAATGAGCACCCATGGTGGAAGAGAAAACCTCTTCCGCCCGACAGGGGAAAGAGTGATGAGCGACTTCACGACCATCGAATTGCAAACCGATCCGCGCGGCATCGCCACCCTGTGGTTGAGCCGTCCGGACAAGAACAACGCCTTCAACGCCGAGATGATCGCCGAGTTGATCGTCGCCCTGCGTCAGGTCAGCGCGGACGACAGCGTGCGTTTCCTGATCCTGCGCGGACGCGGCAAGCATTTCTCTGCCGGCGCCGACCTGGCCTGGATGCAGGCGTCGGCCAGGCTCGACTACGCAGCCAACCTGCGTGATGCCCACGAGCTGGGCGAACTGATGAGCCTGCTGTACCACCTGCCATGTCCGACGCTCGCCGTGGTTCAGGGCGCGGCCTTTGGTGGCGCGGTGGGCCTGACGGCCTGCTGTGACATTGCCATCGGTGCCTGTGATGCGCTGTTCAGCCTGTCCGAGGTGCGCATTGGCCTGGCCCCGGCGGTGATCAGCCCCTACGTGGTGCAGGCCATCGGCGAGCGGGCCAGCCGTCGCTACGCCATCAGCGCCGAGCGTTTCGATGGCGAGCGTGCCCGTGAGCTTGGGCTGCTTGCCGAATGCTACCCGGTCGAGCAACTGGACGATGCCGTGCAGCAGTGGGTCGCCAACCTGCTGCAGAACAGCCCGCAGGCGATGCGCGCGAGCAAGGCGCTGCTGCAGGACGTCGGCAGCGGCGTGTTGAGCGAAGCCCTGCGCCAACGCACCGAAAGCGTAATTGCCGGTATTCGCGTCAGCGCCGAGGGCCAGGAAGGGCTGAATGCCTTCCTGGAAAAGCGCCCGCCGGCGTGGCAATGAACAGCGACTTTTCACTGTCTCGCGAGCTGGACCGACGCGCAGCAGACATGCATTCAACAGAGCAGACGACATGAAAAACACCCCGATCACCACGATTCTCGTCGCCAACCGCGGTGAGATCGCCTGCCGTGTGATGCGCACGGCCAAGGCCCTGGGCCTGACCACCGTGGCGGTGCACAGCGATATCGACCACAACGCCCGGCATGTGCGCGAGGCCGACATCAGTGTCAGCCTGGGCGGCGCCAAACCCGCCGACAGCTACCTGCTGATGGACAAGATCATCGCCGCGGCGAAGGCCAGCGGTGCCCAGGCCGTGCACCCCGGTTACGGCTTCCTGTCGGAGAACGCCAGTTTCGCCCGCAAGCTGCACGAGGCCGGGCTGATCTTCCTCGGCCCGCCGGCCAGCGCCATCGATGCCATGGGCAGCAAGTCCGCAGCCAAGGCGCTGATGGAACAGGCCGGCGTGCCGCTGGTGCCCGGCTACCACGGCGAGGCCCAGGACCTGGAAACCTTCCGTGTGGCGGCCGAACGTATCGGCTACCCGGTGCTGCTCAAGGCCACCGCGGGTGGTGGCGGCAAGGGCATGAAGGTGGTGGAGCAGGAGAGCGAGCTGGCCGAGGCGCTGAGTTCCGCCCAGCGCGAGGCGCTGTCGTCCTTCGGCGATGCGCGCATGCTGGTCGAGAAGTACGTGCTCAAGCCGCGCCACGTGGAGATCCAGGTCTTCGCTGACCAGCACGGCAATTGCCTGTACCTCAACGAGCGCGACTGCTCGATCCAGCGTCGCCACCAGAAGGTCGTCGAAGAAGCGCCGGCTCCCGGGTTGTCACCGGCGCTGCGCCAGGCCATGGGCGAGTCCGCCGTGCGGGCGGCGCAAGCCATCGGCTATGTCGGCGCCGGCACCGTGGAATTCCTGCTTGATGCGCGTGGCGAGTTCTTCTTCATGGAGATGAACACCCGCCTGCAGGTCGAGCACCCGGTGACCGAAGCCATCACCGGCCTCGACCTGGTGGCCTGGCAGATCCGCGTGGCCCGTGGCGAGGCGCTGCCGATGACCCAGGCGCAGGTGCCGTTGAATGGGCACGCCATCGAGGTGCGCCTGTATGCCGAGGACCCGGACGGTGGCTTCCTGCCGGCCAGTGGTCCGCTCAAGCTGTACCGAGAGCCGGCGGCAGGGCCGGGACGGCGTGTCGACAGCGGAGTGGAAGAGGGCGACGAGGTGTCGCCGTTCTACGACCCCATGGTGGCCAAGCTGATTGCCTGGGGTGAGAGCCGCGAGGAAGCCCGCCAGCGTTTGCTGGCCATGCTCAAGGAAACCCTGGTCGGTGGCTTCAAGACCAACCTGGCCTTCCTCACGCGGATTCTTGCCCATCCGGCGTTTGCCGAGGCGCAACTGGATACCGGCTTCATTTCCCGTTACGAAGCGCAACTGCTGCCAGCGCCTCAGCCTTTGACCGAGGACTTCTGGCAACTGGCCGGCGAAGCGTTCGTCGCCAGTGAGGTCGAACGGCGCCGTGAGGATGACCGCCATTCGCCCTGGTCCGCACGTGCTGGCTGGCGCTCTGGCCTGGCCCCGGAAACGGTGCTGACCCTGCGCTGTGGCGAGGCGACGCAAGTGGTCAACCTGGGTGGCTCCGTGTCGGCGGGCACGCTGATCGCCAATGGCACAAAGCTGCATGTGCGCAGCATTCGCCAGGGCGACACGCTGTTCATCGAATGGCAGGGCACGTTGTACGAGGTGACGCGCGTCGATCCGATCGCCGAAGCCGAGGCCGGGCTGGCAGGGCATGCCGGCGGCCTGACCGCGCCCATGAATGGCAGCATCGTTCGCGTGCTGGTCGAGGTTGGCCAGCAGGTCGAGGCAGGCACCGCGCTGGTGGTGCTCGAGGCGATGAAGATGGAGCACAGCATCCGCGCGCCCCAGGCCGGCACGGTCAAGGCGATATACTGTGGCGAAGGCGAGCTGATCAGCGAAGGCACTGCGCTGGTGGAGCTGGAGGAAAGTTCGGCATGACGCACCCGGGGTTGTGGCAAAACGGCAACAGCCCCTGGTGTCACGACACGAGTCCAATACCGGCCCAGCTCCGGGTCTTAGTGGGAGTGGGCCACGTCTGCGAAGCCTTTGTACTCTTGATTTTCGCGAACACGAGCGAGGCGTTCCCGCCCGCTCCCGCGACGAGTGATGTGCATTCCCAGCGCTCGTGGAAACCGGCATTTGATGTGTGACACGACGCTGACCTTGTGCGCGGCTCGCTCATACACATGATCATTTCACCTGGATAACATCCGGGACGAACCCGTAATACATTCCCCGGCTTGCAGCCGGGGCCAGCCAAGGGGAACGCGATGAACCTGCCCCAACACGTCCGCCTGGTCGAAGTCGGCCCGCGTGACGGTTTGCAGAACGAGAAACAGCCGATCAGCGTGGCCGACAAGGTCCGCCTGGTCGATGACCTGTCCAGTGCCGGCCTTGGCTATATTGAGGTCGGCAGCTTCGTTTCGCCCAAGTGGGTGCCGCAGATGGCCGGTAGCGCCGAGGTGTTCGCCGGTATCGAGCAGCGGCCGGGGGTGGTCTATGCGGCGCTGGCACCCAACCTCAAGGGCCTGGAAGCGGCCATCGACGCCGGCGTGCGCGAGGTCGCCGTATTTGCGGCGGCCTCCGAGGCGTTTTCCCAGCGCAATATCAATTGCTCGATCAGCGAGAGCCTGGAGCGTTTCGTGCCGGTGATGCAGTTGGCGCGCGAGCAGGGCATCAGCGTGCGCGGCTATGTGTCCTGCGTGCTGGGCTGCCCGTATGACGGCGAGATCGCCCCGCAGCAAGTGGCCGGCGTGGCCCGCGAGCTGGCAGCAATGGGCTGTTATGAGGTGTCGCTGGGCGACACCATCGGCGTCGGTACCGCGGGCAAGACTCGCACGCTGTTCGAGGTGGTGGGGCGCGAGGTCCCGCGCGAGAAACTGGCCGGGCACTTCCACGACACCTACGGCCAGGCACTGGCCAATATCTACGCCAGCCTGCTGGAAGGCATCAGCGTGTTCGATGCCTCGGTCGCGGGCCTGGGCGGATGCCCGTATGCCAAGGGCGCGACCGGCAACATCGCCACCGAGGACGTGCTCTACCTGCTCAATGGCCTGGGAATCGAAACGGGTATCGACCTGGCGGCCCTGTCTGCCGCAGGGCAACGCATCAGTGACGTGCTGGGACGGGCCAACGGTTCGCGGGTGGCGCGGGCCTTGCTGGCTGGAGCCTGAAGCCGCATCTGCAGATTGCGGCTTTGCACCTCGGGCTACTTAGAGCCTGTTTACGATCTCCTGGCTCGCGGCCATACGGTGTTAAAAACGCCCTCGGAATGCTCATTTACCACTTGTAAACTCGAGTGCGAGCCCAGTCCGCTTCCTCGGGCGTTTTTGCCTTGTCTGGCTCTAATCCAGAAGATCGTAAACAGGCTCTTAGAGCGGATAGCGGCCCAGCTCACGGGCGATCAGCAGGCGCTGGATCTCGCTGGAGCCTTCGTAGATCTGGGTGATGCGCGCATCCCTGTAGTACTTCTCCACCGGGTAGTCTTCCAGGTAGCCGTAGCCGCCGTGGATCTGCACGGCGCTGGAGCACACCTGCTCGGCCATCTCCGAGGCGAACAGCTTGGCCTGTGACGCCTCCGACAGGCATGGCTGGCCGGCGCTGCGCAGGCGCGCCGCATGCAGGATCAGCAGGCGCGTGGCATTGATCCGCGTGTGCATGTCGGCGAGCAGGTTGGCGATGCTCTGGTGTTCGCCGATGGGCTTGCCGAACTGGATGCGTTCACGCGAATAGGCCAGCGCCGCTTCGAAGGCAGCGCGGGCGATACCCAGCGCCTGGGCGGCGATGCCGATGCGGCCGCCTTCCAGGTTGGACAGTGCGATGGCCAGGCCCTTGCCGCGTTCGCCGAGCAGGTTGGCCTGGGGAATGCGGCAGTCGCTCAGGGTGATCGCGCAGGTGTCGGAGGCCTTGATCCCCATCTTGTGCTCGCTGCGATCGACCACGAAACCAGGGGTCGAGGTAGGCACCAGGAAGGCGGAGAGGCCTTTCTTGCCCAGCTCTGGATCGGTGACGGCGAAGACGATGGCCAGTTTGGCGCGCTTGCCGTTGCTGACGAACTGCTTGGCGCCATTTAGCACCCACTGGCCTTCGCGCAACTCGGCACGGGTGCGCAGGTTATGGGCCTCGGAGCCGGCATGCGGCTCGGTCAGGCAGAAGCAGCCGATGGCCTCGCCGCTGGCCAGGGCCGGCAGCCAGGTTTGTTTCTGCGTCTGGCTGCCGTACTGGAGGATGGGGCCGCAGCCTACCGAGTTGTGCACACTCATCAGGGTGGCGGTGGCGGCATCTGCGGCGGCGATCTCCTCTACAGCCAGGGCGTAGGCGACATAGTCGATATAGCTGCCATTCCATTCTTCCGGCACCACCATGCCGAGCAGGCCGAGCTCGCCCATCTGCGCCACCAGGGCATCGTCGAGCCAGCCGGCCTTTTCCATGTCACGCGAGCGCGGGGCGATTTCACGGCGGGCGAACTCGCGGGCCATGTCGCGGATCATGCGTTGTTCTTCGCTCAGTTCGAGGTCGTGCATTGTTGCCTCTCTTCCAGGGTAGTGCGGACGCGGCTGCATGCTCTGCACGCCGCCTGGCGAATCATTCGTCGGCCGCAGGGGGCTGACGATAGAGGTTGATGATGGCGGAGAAATCCAGGCCGCCATGGCCTTGTTGGCTGAACTGCTGGTAGAGCTGCTGTGCGGCGGCGCCAAGGAGCACGGGCTGGCGCGTCTGGCGGGCTGCCTCGGTGGCCAGGCCCAGGTCCTTGAGCATCAGGTCGCTGCCGAAGCCGCCACTGTAGCCACGTGCGGCGGGTACGTTGTCCATCACGCCGGGGAAGGGGTTGTAGGTGTCCGAACTCCAGCAACGGCCACTCGAGGTGTTGATCACACCAGCCAGTACCTGCGGGTCCATGCCCAGCGCGACGCCCAGGCTCATGGCCTCGGCGACACCGATCATGGAGATGCCCAGCAGCATGTTGTTGGCGACCTTGGCCACCTGGCCATTGCCGCTACCGCCACAGTGCACGACGTTCTTGCCCATGACGTCCAGCAACGGACGGGCGCGCTCGAAGTCTGCCCGTTCGCCACCGACCATGAAGGTCAACGTGCCGGCTGCCGCGCCGCTGGTGCCGCCGGAAACCGGGGCGTCGAGCATCGGGTTGCCCTGGCTCTGGGCGAGGGCGGCGACTTCCCGTGCGCACAGTGGGTCGATGGTCGAGGAGTCGATCAGCAGGACGCCGGGCTGGACATGGGCGAGCAGGCCGTCGTCGCCCAGGTAGACGGCCTTCACATGGGCCGATGCCGGCAGCATGGTGATGATGATGGCCGCACCGCTGCCGGCCAGCGTGGCTGGCGAAGTGGCAGCGGTGGCACCGGCCTGGACCAGATCGTCGACGGCGGCGGTATGGAGATCGAAGACACTCAGGTGATGCCCGGCCTTGAGCAGGTTGTGCGCCATCGGCGCGCCCATGTTGCCGAGTCCGAGGAAGCCGATGTGCATGACGAATACCTCTTCTTGTCGTTGGCTGAGCGGATGCAGCCCGTCAGGGCTGCCAACCGGTTCACTTGAGGGTGATGGTGGTATTCACGCCTGTACCGACTTCATCCTCGTCGAACCAGCGTTGGGTCACTGTCTTGGTCTGGGTGTAGAACAGCACCACCTGCTTGCCGTAGGGACCGAGGTCGCCGAGCTTGGAGCCGCGCGAGCCGGAGAAGGAGAACAGCGGTACCGGGACCGGAATCGGCACGTTGATCCCGACCTGGCCCACGTCGATCTCTTCCTGGAAGTGCCGCGCTGCCGCACCGGAACGGGTGAACAGCGCCGTGCCGTTGCCGTTGGGGTTGGCGTTGATCAGCGCGATGGCCTCATCCAGGGTGTCGGCGTGCAGCACGCAGAGCACCGGCCCGAAAATCTCCTCGCGGTAAATGGCCATGGTCGGGCTCACGTCGCTGAAAATACTCGGCCCGATGAAGTTGCCCTTGGGGTAGCCGGCGACGTTCACGTTGCGGCCGTCAAGGACCAGGGTAGCGCCTTCGTCGATGCCGCTGGCGATCAGCTCGTTGATGCGTGCCAGCGCGGTGCAGGACACCACCGGGCCGATATCGGTACCGGCTTCGTTGCCGGCATTGAGGGTCAGGCCCTTGGCCTTGTCGACCAGTTCATCCAGCCAGTTCTGGGCTTCACCGACCAGGATCACCACCGACAGCGCCATGCAGCGCTGGCCGGCCGCACCGAAGGCAGCGCCGATCAGGTTGTTGAGGGTCTGCTGACGATGCGCATCGGGCAGCACGATGGCGTGGTTTTTCGCACCCATCATGCATTGCGCGCGCTTGCCGTTGGCGGTGGCGCGGTTGTAGACGTGGGTGCCGACGCGGGTCGAGCCGACGAACGACACAGCCTTGATGTCGGGGTGATCACACAGCAGGTTCACCGCATCGGCGCCGCCATGGATGACATTCAATACACCGGGTGGCACACCGGCCTCCAGCGCCAGTTCCGCCAGGCGCATGGTGACCATCGGGTCCTGTTCCGAAGGCTTGAGGACGAAGGTATTGCCGCAGGCAATGGCCATCGGAAACATCCACAGCGGGATCATCGCCGGAAAGTTGAACGGGGTGATGCCGGCGCAGACGCCCAGTGGTTGCATCAGCGTGTAGGTGTCCACGCCTGCCGCCACGTTGTTGGCCAACTCGCCCAGTTGCAGGTTGCCGATGTTCGCCGCGTGCTCGACCACTTCCAGGCCACGGAACACATCACCCTCGGCATCGGGCAGGGTCTTGCCCTGTTCGGCGGTGAGGATTGCAGCCAGCTCCTTGAGGTGCTCGCGGATCAGTTGCTGGTACTTGAGGAAGATGCGTGCACGGGTGCCGATGGGCGTCTTGCGCCAGGCCTTGAAGGCTTCCCGGGCGCTGGCGACGGCAGCTTCCATTTCCTCCGGCGTGGCGAAGGGGACGCGCGCCAGTACTTCCTGCGTCGCGGGGTTGACCACATCGCGCCACTGGCTGGTGCGCGACTCGACGAATTCGCCATTGATCAGCAGTTTGACCGTGGCGACAGTGGGGGTAGGGCTGTTCATTGTTGTCATGACTCCGGCCTGGTGAAGGGGAGGTGTGCCCAGGCGCAGCATTCGCGCGCCTGCTCCCATCGTAGGGCGAGCCATGGTGGGTATCAACTCGTAAAACCACGATCAAAGTAAGTGATGTTGGCTATGCACCGTGCCGTGCTGTTTGAAGGCATGAAGGCGGTTGATTGCACAATGAAGGCACAGAGAGGGGGTGGTATCGGAGGAGCGGGACGCTACACTCCACGGTGCCATTTCAGGATGCCGGGAAGCGAATGCAGTATCTGGGATTGTTAAGGCGAGTCCTCTCCGGAGCGCGCCGTGTAGGCGTTTTTCCTGCCCCTTCTGCGGCGCTGCGCAAGCAGGCACTGATCGAGATCGGTCGACGCGCTACCAGCGGTATTTACATCTATCTCGCCTGTTGGCTCGGAATAACGGTATCGACCGGACTGATCCTGACGCAAAGCCGATTGGTGCTGGGCTTGTCATTGGGGTGGCTGGTGCTGGCGACTGCACGCTTCTTCCTGCACCGTCATTTCCCCGCACTGGTGGGCTTCAACGAACGCCTCGCGCGGGCGTTGTTCCTCTCGCTATTGTTCTGCGGCGGGGCATATCTGGGGTTGATCACGACCTTTTCCCTGTATTGGCCTCCGCTGGAGCCTGCGCTTATTCCGCTGATGCTGGTGACCAGTGTGCTATGTGCCTCAGCCACATTGGCCATGTCCATCGACCCGATTGTCAGGGTGGGCATGCCTGCGGTCATGTTCCTGCCGTTTACGCTGGCTCTGCTGCTGGAACCCGGTTCGGGCAACCTTCTGCTGGTGGTGTTGCTCGGCGTATTCATGATCTACCTGTATGTCTCGTCGACCAACCTGCACCAGGACTACTGGGACGCGATCCAGGCCAAGAGCCTGTTGCAGGAACAGGCTGCGGAGTTCGAGCGCTTGAGCCTGACGGACCCGCTGACCCAGATTCCCAACCGCCTGTATTTCGAGCAGCGCCTGGCGGACGAGTGGTCACGGTCTTTTCGGGAGAGTGAAAGCATCGCGTTCATGCTGATCGATATCGATCATTTCAAGTCGATCAACGACACCTACGGGCATCCGTTTGGTGACCAATGCCTGGTGTCGGTAGCAGCTGTGTTGCGCAGCAACCTGTACCGCGACGTCGATATCCTGGCTCGTTATGGCGGAGAGGAGTTTGTCGTGGCGCTTCCCGGTATCGGACCTGCGGACGCCCTGCTGGTCGCCGAGCGCCTGCGTACTGCGGTGGCCGATCTGAAGCTGGAGGCGGAGGGGAAACCCGTGCCGCTGACCTGCAGCGTCGGTGTGGCAACCGTGTCCCCACGCTTCGCCCCGGGCCACGTCGCGGCCGCGATCGACCAGGCCGACCGGGCGTTGTACGCGGCGAAAGGGGCGGGGCGCAATCGCGTGCAGATGGCTGAAGATCCACCTGTTGCAACCCGAGTTGTATCTGCCTGTGCCAAGGACTGAAAGACCTGCTGGCGCAGTCGCCTCTGATACTAGTTACCTGCCAGCGCGTAGACAGACAGAGCCACGCCATAGCCGTTGATCATGATTGCGGCCCAGCGCGCGGTGGCAGAGGCGTAGTCGGTGGTGGGGCGATGCACGAGGTGTTTCAGCACGCCACCAGCGCCAAGCAGCACCACGAATGTAACCATCATCACCTGGAAAGGTAGCTGCCATTCCAGACGTTGCAGTGGTACGCACAACGCATACATGGCCATCATCATCAGACCGGAAACGGGGCCAGTCGGTGTGTAGTAACGAGCAGTATTACGGTAGTGCAGAAGGCTCATGATGTTCATGATCCCTCCGAGCACTGCGTAGGAGAGCTGTAGCAACATCAGCGACATGGCTACACCTTCAGGCTCAACGCTTTACTGACGAAGTGGCGGAAGACTCGGTGCTTGAGCTTCTTGTTCTGCAACACCAATGGCTCCTCGATACCGGGTGCTTTGGTCAGCAGTTCGTAGCCTGTGTCAGTGATGAGAATGGTGTCCGAGTGGCGATAACCGCCCGTGCCGGGTATGTAGATGCCTGGCTCTATCGATATCACCATGCCAGCCTGAAGAATGTCTGTGGACCCTTCGGAAAGCCATGGTCCTTCGTGGTTTCCAAGGCCGAAACCGTGACCAATCCGATGCAGCCGCTGTTCTGGTTTATCGATGCCTTCCCTGTTGAGGAAATGATTCACTTGCGCATCTATGTCCGAGCAGGGCGTGCCGGGGCGAAGCATAGTGAGGCCGCAGTTTCTGGCCTCGACCATAAGTTTGAAGTACTCCAACTCCTGCTTCGAGGGCGGTGCAGTGAAGTAGGTCCGTTCGCTTTCCGCCGAGTAACCATTGACTCGGGTCAGTACTAGTGTGACGTGCGGGCCTTCAAGTAGAAGGTCGTCGACTGCCGGGATGGAATGCGGCTGGGAGCTTATGGGCGCCGGGAACGTCGCCATGATTACTTTGGTGGATAGCGCGTCCCAGTCCGGTGTGTTGCGAATGATCGACTGTGTGACCTTGTTGCTCCTGGCGAAACCCTCAGCCACTGTCGATCCATAGTAGGACCAGTCGAACAGCTGCTGGACACCCATGTCGGCATAGTGCGCTGCTACTCGGATCATTTCGATCTCGGCTGGGGACTTCACCATCCGCAACTGCTCGATAAGGTCCATGTGCTGACCGCCAAGCTTGATGAGTTGCTCGGCTATGGTCATGGGGCAGGAGGACTCGTAGATGAAACCCTTATCCAGTTTGCCGTGCTCTTGCATGACGGACTTCCAGCATTTTCCGGGTGGGGCCGGAAAATCCCAGTACGTGTGGATGCTCTCGCTGCTCAACGCCCGCGCTTTTTTGAGGTGGTCTTTTTCCAGATAGGGAACGACCAGGCGCTCTGCGCCTTCGCGTGGAATTATCAGAAAAAAGGGGCGTTCCAGGGCCTCGTAACTGGCACCACAGAGGTAGTAGATACTTTCTGAGCTGGTGGCAACGAACTGATCTGCACCCAGTTCGGCGAGCTTTGTTTTTATCTTTTCCCGGCGGGAAATGTATTCCTTGTCTTGAATCATCACGCGACTCTCTTGGTGTTGTTGCGTACCGACTGGGTCAGGAGGGCAGTTGTGGCAACGATGCTGGTGACCGCTGTCACGGCGAGGTAGATCACCGGTGCGTAATTGACTCCGTACTTGAGTGCGGCCGTCGATACGATGGGCGCAAATGCCCCGAAGAATGCGACGCCGAGGTTGTAGCCAAGGCCAAGGCCAAGGGCTCGCCCCGAGGTAAGGAAAAGGGCGCAAACGGTACTGAAGCTACCGCCGACGAATAGCCCAAGACCGATGCCACTCATGGACTGGAAGAGCAGGATGCTCAAAATGCTGGGTGTGGAAAGCAGGAAGAAGTAGCTTGGCAAACCGCCCAAGATGGTAATGGCCAGGCCGGTGAACATAGGTACGGCACCGCCCACGCGATCACTTAGGCAGCCTCCTGCAAATGCGCTCAGGGCGACAATCAGGCACGACAGACCGGTGGCGATCGATGTTTCGATGACGGGAATATCGAAGGCAGCCTTGGCGAAGCTGGGCATGAAGATCATCGATAGATAGAGCGATGAAGTCCCCAGCGATGTGAGACCGATAACGATGAACACTGATTTCCAGTCAATCTTCTCTCGGCTTGTCGACTGGCTGGATTTCTCGTGCTTGAACTCATCGGATTCGGACATTTTCATGCGGATCCAGATCCCGGCCGGGATGATGCATAGGCCTACGATGAAGGCGTATCTCCAGGCATAGGTTTCGGCGGCTTGCGTACCGAAGCCGTAGTAGATTGCCACGGCAAGCAGGGCGCCACTGGCCAGAGCGAGGTAGGTCGAGACAGCCAGAAGGCTACCGTACTGTCCTTTCTTGCCCTCTGGAGCGACCTCGAGGAACATGGCCGCCGCCGCACCATACTCGCCTGATGCGGCAAAACCCTGGAGCAGCCTGCCGAGTAGCACGCAGCCCGCGCCGACCATGCCAGCAGTTGCATGGCTTGGGGCGATCACTATCAGTACCGTGCCAATCCCCATTAATGCGAACGTCAGCAACAGGGCGTTTTTACGGCCAACATTGTCGGCGTATCGCCCCATCACATAAGCGCCCAGCGGACGAGTGACAAAGCCGATGGCAAACGCACTGATGGTGGCCACCAAGGCCAGAACTTCATCACCTTTAGGGAAGAAGGTCAGGGAAATGGCCGTTGTAAAAAAACCATAGATGGTGAAATCCAACCATTCGAAAAAATTGCCCACGGCAGTGCCGAGCAACGTAGAAGCATTGCTGCGTTTCATAGGTACCTCGGGGAAACCCCGCCAAGCGAGCGTATGGCAGGGATAGGGTGATCAACGGCCGCTGGCACGCTTCAGGTTGGAAGGTTTGTAAATTCCAATATCAGGTGCAACGGTTGAGAAGCGGATGACATCCTGCTGCTCATTGGCCAGTCCCTGTGCTTGGTAACGGCGCGACTGGAGGTCATGGAATACATCCACACTGCTCAGGGTGGCGGGCACGTTGTAGTAGTTCACCAAGTGGGCCACTGAGGTGCGCCACAGGTCCCCGCGGCTGTCGTACAGGTCTGCGCTGGCAATGCTCCAGCTGTCCTCGTCCAGGTAGAACTTGCGTTTGGAGTAGAGGTGACGTGCCGTTGGTTTTAGGGTCGCCTCCACCTCCCAGACCCTGTGCAGCTCATAGCGGGTGAACTCTGGGTTGATATGACCCGGCTTGATGATGTCCTTGTACTTCAGGTTTTTATCCAGAAGCTGATAGCTGTTGTACGGTATGTAGACTTCCCTTTTACCTATCAACTTCCATTCGTAGCGATCCGGTGAACCGTTGAACATATCCGTATCGTCAGAGGTGCGCAGGCCATCCGAGCTGCCGATGGGGGTGTCGTAAGCGACGGTCGGAGCGCGGCGTACACGACGCTGGCCAGGGTTGTAGATCCAGGCCAGCCGGGGCTCTGCAATCTGGTTGATCGGCTCATGGATCAGATAGGCTTCACCGGCCATACGCGCCGGGCTCTTCGCAATACCAATGTAGTAGTAGAGGATGCTTCCCATGCTACTAGCGTCCTTGCCTTCCACGTTGTAGGCCGAGAAGACATTGGTATCGATGATGGTTGGCATGTAGTTGCCGTTCTTTTGCGCTGCGATATCGGCGGTGGTTCGGGTGATATGGGTGCCAATGTAGCGGAGCATGTGGTTCCAGATGGCTTCGAGACCCGACTGCGGAATCGGGAATGGCACGCCACCATAGGCACCCTCAAGACCGACACCACCCTCGAGCAGCTTGGCGGTTACGGCGTTTTGCCGAACATTGCGGTAGATCCAGTTCGGGGATGCTGCGCTGCGGTGGGTTTTGTATACCGGAATACGGAAGGTTTCCGGATAGCTATTAATCAGCGCGATCTGGCCTTCGGTGAGGTTGGCCCGGTAGGTTTCCAGGTTGGACTTGTCGATGACAAACAGCGGCTGTTCGCCTTCGAAAGGATTCAGGTACGGCTGGCCGGGTGTGTAGCCTGCGGGGCCTTGAGTCAGGCCACCAGTCCAGCTCGGGATTGTACCGGCCGCATTACCGATGGCCTCACCGCCCAGGGGGGTGAGCGAGTTGCCTAGTTTTGCCGCTTCAGCTTCGGACACGGCGGCATTACTAACGTTCGTCAGTGCCATCATTGCCAAGGCAACAAAAGCCTTTTTAAAGGTCTTCATAACGTACCTCGATTAGAAAGAGTATTTGGCGTTCATGCCAATGTTGTCCCGGTCACGAGACACATTGCTCTGGCCAGCGCCGTAGAAGTTTGTGTACTGGAGCTCTAGCTCAAACGAAGAGAGGTAGCTGGCTTTTATGCCCAAGGTGTAAGCCTTACGCCCTTCGATGAAGTTACCGCCCGAGTGGGAGTTGCCTTTGAAGTCGTCCTTGTAGATGGCATAGGGCGACAGGTTTACACCGGCAAAGGCGTCGTTCCATGTCCCCATGAACAGAACCGTGGCGCCGTATGCATTACGGTTGATCTGTTCGTCGCGGCCGAATCCAGCGGCGTACTCCTTGTTCGCACGCCCGGCGTAGTAGCGGGTTGTACCGTCATAGGCGGTGTACTTCAGAGAACTTCCGCGGATCATCTCGGAGGTAATCTCGGCAGTGCCGATAACGCTGTCGAAAGATAGCCTCGGACCGAAGTTATAGATCGAGCCCAGAGAGAGGTTGAACGCCTCTACCCGTTCGTAGTTGTGCAGCGTCGAGTTCATGTTGGTTTGCGTGCCGCCAATATTCACGTTCCTACCGGCAAAGAACTGACTGGCCTGGGCGAAACTATCGGCAACCGAGTCATTGAGTGCTGCCTTACCGATTGGCAGGTTGGGGCGATAGGACAGCTCACCAAAGACTGAAGCGTCAGCGATGGAGGTATTGAAACTCACGCCGTACATGCGGATGTCTTCCGGAAACTCTCGGCGAGCAGTGGTTAGATTGCCCAGTTCGATGATCGAGGCGCCGTTAACAAGCCCCAGCGGCTGAGCCAGTGCAGGGTCTGCCGAGGCCGCAGCCGCAAGTGCTTGGTAGGAGGTGAACGCACCACCGGTAACAGCGCTTGTGAGGGTGTTCAGGTCGAGGTTCGTATCACCTGTGGATGAGGCGATCACCGGTTCTTTGGCGTGGTAGTTGACGAAGTAGAAGCCGAACTCTGTGGCGTTTAGTTCCTGGGCCAGATAGCGGAAGGAAATCCCATACTGACCATCATTCCTGGCGTTGATATCGCGCCCTACACTGGCGACCTTGAAGTTACCGGCCTTGTCTAGGTAATCGGTGCCCTGAAGCCCGCCAATGCCCATGCTGGTCAAGGTGTTATAGGTGTTTTGGAATGCCGGGTTGGCAAAGCTGGCAACCTTGGTATAGGCGGTTCGACTACCCGGTACGAAAAGGTCGGACTCGGAGAAAAAAGTGCCCAGTGGATCGAAGGAGGACTCCTGCCATTTCCACTGGTAGAACCACTCGGTGCTGAGGCTCTCAGTCAAATCGAAGGCAACGGAAAACGCTTCGACTGGAATCAGGACTTCTTTAACCTCAGAGCCAGGTAGCCGGAATTTTGCGACATTGACCGGGTTGGTGGTGTTGACGCCACCCCGATAAAACAGCCCCTCTCCCCAGTTGAATACCTGACGTCCTACGCGGGCTGAGAGCATGCGATCACCGACATCCCAACTCCCGTATATGTAAGCATCCAGCAAGTCCACACTACTGCCCGCTTCCTGGCGGGTTCTCTTGGAGAAGTGATCGTTTTTAGGGTAATTGCCGCTGGGCTGCTCTGGCAGGTTGCTTTTATTAAAGTCGTTTCGCTTATCCATGATCTGCGTGTCATAGAACGCGGTGGCGCGAAGAAAGGCGCCATAGTTTTTATAACTGATGGAGGCGTCTGAA
The DNA here is from genome assembly GCF_965111915.1 of Pseudomonas sp. Marseille-Q8238. Taxonomy (NCBI): domain Bacteria; kingdom Pseudomonadati; phylum Pseudomonadota; class Gammaproteobacteria; order Pseudomonadales; family Pseudomonadaceae; genus Pseudomonas; species Pseudomonas sp. Marseille-Q8238. The sequence continues at coordinate 1,819,845 of NZ_CBCOPI010000001.1, forward strand.
GTTATTTTGAAAACTTCAGAGACAAGGCCGGTTTCAAAGTTACGATTTCCGTCGTTTTGGTTGGTGTTGTCATTGTTTGGATCTTGTGCCTGTACCCGCCAGAGGCGCCCATACGAAAGAGTTGTATCGAGGCTGGCAGTTATTTCGCTATTTGGAGGCGACAGGTCTAGGGCCCATGCACTTGCACTGCTGAGCAGTGAGCCCGCCATGGCCATTGCTAAAGGCCAGGCGTAATCAGGATTCTTGGGGCAGGATCCTGTTTCAAAGACTTTTCGTTCTTTCATGACACACCCTGTTTTGTTGGTTTTAGTAGGCAGCCTTTGTTTCAAAGAGATAGTGCCGATGTCGCTTTATGTCGGCATGTACCATTTGGTACGCACATCGTAGCGGTGATCGATTGGGTCTGTCAATCATGCATATCTTTATGATTTTTAAGTGTTTTATTGATTTTTGTGCGCTAGGCTTTGGCTTGATGAGTAGGGTTCTCCAGGTAGAACACGGCTTAAAGCGCGTATTTTTAGCAACGGCAAGCCAGAAACTCGGATGGCCGCTGATTCACATTTACGTTGGCTGACCTTTCACACCTTCCTGGGTTACGCTGTAGTGAAGAGAGGGCCGCCAGTTATCAGCTCGATTAAGCTAAAGACGTCTGTATTAAGGAGCGTTAGTGAGCAACGAAGACTCTGGTGTTAGGAAGCAAGCGATCAAACACCCACCAGCTGATGTATTAAAAAAAGTGGTAAATGATGCGCTTAAAAATGGCTATGCCTTCCGCTCATTGAGAGCGATTGCAGAAACCTCGGGGATTAGCCATCGAATGCTCATTTACCACTTTGGTAGCCAGCACGGGCTTTGGTCGGCAATTATTAATGAGGTGCGTGGCTCAGAGAGCAAGCTGTTCATGGCTGAAACAGAGCACGTGAATTCAGCTGCTGATCTCAGGGATTTTCTTGAGGCGTTCGGACAGCGCTATAGAACAGGCGAGTTCTTGCCGTTTTATCAACTGCACTTTGAAACATACAGCTATGCGCTTCGCCATCGTGAAGAGTGCGAGGAGTTTCTGGAGGGTGTTGTGCAGCCTTGGGTTGATGTTTTGGCGGCACTTTTCATGAAGGTAGGGTTTCATGAGGAGGACGCACATCAGCGGGCGCGATTGATCCTGGCTGCGACCCGCGGTTACTTTTTGGACCTCATAACGACAGGTGATGTGAAATCCGTGGAAAGCTCGGTGACCGCCATGCTGAACCTCATATGCGCCAAACCTGACTATTCGAGTTGAGCCTGTACATGGCGGTTTTTTTCACGACGAAACCCCAGTGGAAGATCGACCTCAATTTTGCTGCTCAGTGGTGCTGAGCGGTGTGCGGCTTTCCACGAAGGGCTGGTCACTGGGAAAAACGCTTCAGCCTTTGCTGAACGGTGAACGCCCCAGCACCACGCCGGTGTCCTCGGCGTACTGCTGCCAGTGTCCGGTCAGCTCGGCGAGTTTGTCCGGGCGCTGGGCGGCGAGGTCGTTGATTTCGCCAGGGTCGACGCTCAGGTCATACAGCTGCCAGGTTGCCGGGCCGAGGGGCGCGGGGATGTACAGGGCCTTCCAGCTGCCCTGGCGCAGGGCGCGCATGCCGAACAGTTCCCAGCCGGTCACCGTCTGCTCGTCGTGGACCTGCTCGGTTTCACCCGACAGGTAGCCCAGCCAGGACTTGCCGCGCGGCTCGGCCACTTCGCGGCCTTGCCAGCGCTTGCCGGGATGGCGCACACCGGCCAGGTCGAGGATGGTCGGAGTGATGTCCATCACCGTGCTGAAGTCGTGGCTGATCTGGCCTTGGCGGGCGAATTCCGGGTAGCGCACCAGGGCCGGCACACGAATCCCGCCCTGGGTGGTGAAGCCCTTGTACAGGCGCGACGGCGCGGTTGCCGCCTGGGCCCAGCGCGGGCCATACCAGACGTAGGAGTTGGCGCGGCCGATGTTCTCCAGGCTGTTGTCGTAGTGCTGGTCGAGAAAGGTCTGCAGATTGTCGCCGAACTTGGGGAAGGCCTCGAGCAGGATGCCTTCGGCACCGTTGTCGGACATGAACAGAATGAAGGTGTTGTCCAGCTGGCCCTGTTGACGCAAGTAGTCGACGACGCGGCCGATGTTCCAGTCCATGCGCTCGACCATGGCCGCGTACACCTCCATGGTGCGCGCCGAGATCGCGCGTTTCTCGGGCGTCAGCTTGTCCCATTCCTGGGTGAAGGCCCGCACCGGATGGGGCTCGACCTGAGCTTCGGACAGACCCAGTTCCTGCAACTTGGCCAGGCGCTCCTGGCGCAGCACGTCCGGGCCGGCGTCGTAGCGGCCGGCGTATTTGGCGACCACGTCAGCGGGTGCCTGCAATGGCCAGTGCGGCGCGGAGAAGGGCAGGTAGGCAAAGAACGGCCGACTCTGGTCGCGCTCCTTGAGGTACTGCAGCAGCTTGTCGCCGAAGGCATCGGAGGAATAGAAATCCTCGGGCAGTTGTTCGATGAACTGGTCGTCTTCGATGTACAGCGCGGGTGTGCCCTTGAGCACCGGCGGCGTCGTTTCATCGTACGGCGGCTCGAAACCGTAGTGGTTGGCGGCGCCGGGGAGCAGGGCGAAGGAGCGCTCGAAGCCACGGGCGTGCGGTGCCAGTTCGGCGGTGAGGCCGAGGTGCCACTTGCCGCTCATCAGCGTCTGGTAGCCGGCTTCACGGAGCAGCTCGGGCAGGGCGACGACGCGGTCGTTGAGGTAGCCCTCGTAGCCCGGTTTGCCGATCTGCTCGGGGGCGATGGCTTCGGCCATGCTGCCGATGCCGGCGATATGGTGGTCGGTGCCGGTGAGCAGCATCGAGCGCGTTGGCGAGCAGGTCGGTGCGGTGTGGAAGTCAGTCAGGCGCAGGCCGGCAGTGGCCAGGGCGTCGAGGTTCGGCGTGGCGATCTCGCCACCGAAGGCACCGAGGTCGGAAAAGCCCAGGTCGTCGGCGACGATCACCAGGAAATTGGGGCGGGATTTCACTCTGGACATGATGAGGCGCTCAAGCTGTCGTGGACCTGTGGAATGCCCGGCAGTGGTCCGCTCAGGCGGTAATGGGTAGAGCTTAAGGTGTTCATGTTCGCCCGCCGCTCTGGCGCCAGCGGCTGGCGCTCTGCTCCAGGCGTTGGCCGAGGGTGGCCAGCAGCGCGCCGAGCACGCCCACCAGGACCATGCCGGCGAAGACCTTGGCCATCTCAAACTTCTGCTGTGCACCGATCATGTAGCTGCCGATGCCGATCCCCGAGTTCATGAAGTACTCGGCGCCGAGCGAACCCAGCCAGGCATAGATCAGCGCCAGGCGCAGGCCGGCGAAGATCGACGGGATGGCCGCCGGCAGGATCAGCCGCCACAGGCGCTGGCGGACGTTCAGGCGCAGGGTGTCCGCGACTTCATCGAGCTGCGCCGAGCGGTTGGTCACGCCGCGCCAGGTGGCGAGGTACACCGGCAGGAAGGCGGCGAGGGCGATGAACACGATCTTGGCGAAATCATAGATGCCAGCCCAGGCGGTGATCAGCGGTACCCAGGCGAACAGGGCAACCTGGCGGAAGGCAGCGAGGCTGGGGGCGAACAGACGTTCCAACGGGCGATACAGGCCCAGCAACAGGCCCACCACAATGCCGATGGCGCTGCCCAGCAACAGGCCGAGCAGGCAACGCAACAGGCTCCAGCCGAGTGCCGCCGACAACGTACCGTTGGCCAGCTCGGCCCAGCCGGTCGAAACGATGCCCAGTGGCGACGGCAGGATCGCCGGGTTGACCTTGCCGCTGCTGACCAGCGCGCTCCAGCCCCACAGCACCAGCAGCGGGATCGCCCAGTGCCGCGCCTGGGTTGCCAGCCATTCCCGGCCATGGCGCGGCGCGCGTCGGCTGAAGGCTGCCAGTGCCGGTCGCGGCCAGCGGATCAACGCGCTGTCGAGGGCCTGGATGCCGCGATCCATCAGCCAGCCGGTGAGGCCGATAATGACGATGCAGGCGAATACCAGGTCGAGCTGGAACAACTGCCGGCCCCAGACCATCAGGTAGCCGATGCCTTCGCTCGACGCCAGCAGCTCCACGGCGATCAGCGTCATCCAGGCCGCCATCAACGCCAGGCGCAGGCCGGTCAGAAAGGCCGGCAACGCGGCTGGCAAGGTCAGCCGCCAGAAGCGCAGGGCCCAGGACAGGCGCAAGGCTGCTGCCGACTCGCGCAGTTGCGGCGGCACATCGCGCACACCGGTTTGCACATGCACGGCCACCGGCACCACCACGGCCTTGAAGATCAGGAACAGCTTCAGCGCATCGCCGATGCCGAGATAGACGATCAGCAGCGGAATCCAGGCCAGCGAGGGAATCTGCGCAAAGGCGTAGAAGCTCGGCGCGATGATGTCCTCGGCACGGCGGCTGAGGCCCATGGCCACGCCAATCAGCACGCCGCCGATCACGCCGAACAGCAGGCCCTTGGCGAGCAGCGCCAGGCTGACCCCGAGCTGTGCCAGCGCGCCGCTGTGCCAGAGCCCGACGGCGGTCTGCCAGACCAGCGACGGCGGTGGAAGAATCTGCCGGGGCATCCAGCGTTCGCTCGACGCCAGCGACCACAGCAGCAAGAGCGCCAGCGGCACCAGCAGACCGAGCAGGGCCGGGGGAACCGCCCAGGTGTAACGCCTGGGCGCGCTGCGCAGACGTTCAGTGCCAAGGATCGACATAAGCCTCCCGTTGCGGCCAGTAGTTCTGCAGGTCGAGCTCTTTCAGGGCCTGTGCCAGGAAGCGCGGTTCGGCCCAGCGCTGCACATCCACCGGCGTGCGGATCAGCTGGGCTTCCAGGGCGGCGTTGGCACCGTATTGCAGGTGCTTGAGGAAGTAGTCATCGAGCAGCGGCGAATTGCGCCGTGACAGCGCTTCGCCCTGCAGCTCCTGCGCCATCAGCTCCTTGGGCAGGTTGGTCTGCTGGGTCAGCAGGTCGATCACCGCCTGGGTGTTTCCCGGTTCAGAGCCCCAGTGCGCGGACTGCACCACGACGCGCACCAGGCGCTCGGTGATGTCCGGGTAGCGCTCGACGAAGGCGCTGGCGCCGAGCATGGTCACGGCGATGGTACCGGTGCCATCACCGCCCTGGGTACTCAGGGGAATCTCGGCCAGCCCGCGATTACGCAGCGCGAGCATGCCGGCCGCGCTCCAGACCGCGTCGACGCGCTTGGCTGCCAGCGCGGCCAGGGCCGCCCCACCATCCAGGCTGATCAGGCGGAAGTCCTTGGCGCTGTAGCCATTGCGCGCCAACACCGCATTCAGCGACAGGTGGCTGGCGGTGCCGAGCCAGACGCCCAGGGTTTTGCCGCGCAGTGATTCGAGGCTGTCGTGGCCGCTGCCCGGCACCACGCCGAGGTAGCCGTTGAGCCCGCGGCTGCTCGCCGCCAGCAGGCGGGTTTCATTGCCGGCCGACTCACCGATGATCGCCGCCAGGTCACCGAGAAAGGCCACATCAATCTGTTCGTTGGCGAAGGCTTCGTTGATCGCCGGGCCGGCGTTCTTGAAAAAGGCCCAGCGGATCTCGATGCCTTCCTTGGCGAACTCCTGCTCGAACAACTTGTGTACATAGGCGTAATCCACCGTGGCCGTGCCGCTGCTGGAGCGCGGCCCGACAGCGGCATCCGGCACGCCCAGGTGAATCACTGTTGGAGCGCTGGCCTTGGGCGCATCAACCGTGGGCGGATCTGTTTGGGCTTGCGCGGCGGTCATGGCCGCTCCAGCCAGGGCAAGCAGCAGGGCGGCGAACAGGCCATGGCGCAGGGTATTGGTTCGTTTGCCCATGGTCAGAGTGTCCGTGGCTGGCGGGTGAAGACGCGCAGCAGCCCGCGGGCCAGCTCACGAAACAGGCGCCCGGCAAAGCTGAAATCGAGCACACCGGTTTCATCGACATAACGCTGCCAGTGGCCGACCAGCGCGCGCAGGCGTTCCGGTTCGGTTTCGGCGAGGTCGTGGATTTCGCCAGGGTCGCGAGACAGGTCGTAGAGCTGCCAGCGGCCGGGGCCGTCGGGTTTGGGGATGTACAGCGCCTTCCACTGGCCCTGGCGGATGGCGCGGGCACGGAACAGCTCCCAGCCGGTGGTCTCGTCCTGCGTATGGGGCTGCGCCTCGTCGCCTTGCAGGTAAGGCAGCAGCGAGCGCCCACGGATGGGCAGTATGTCGCGCCCTTGGTAGCGGGTGCCGGGATGGCTCGTGCCGGCCAGCTCCAGCAGCGTCGGCACGACATCCATCACCGTGGCGAAGTCATGGCTGATTGCCCCCTGCAGGCGCAGGCCCGGCCAGGTGATAAAGGCCGGCACGCGGATGCCGCCCTGGCTGGTGAACAGCTTGAACTGGCGTGACGGCGCGGTCGCCGCCTGGGCCCAACGCGGGCCGTACCAGACGTAGGAGTTGGCGCGACCGACGTTATCCAGGCTGTTGTCGTAGTGCTTGCCGATGAAGCGCTGGGCGCGCTTGCCGACGATGGGCAGGGCCTCCAGGGCTGCACCTTCGGCCCCGTTGTCGGAGAGAAAGAGGATCACGGTATTGGCCAGCTCGCCGGTGCCGCGCAGGTGCTCGACCACGCGACCGACGTTCCAGTCCAGGCGCTCGACCATGGCGGCGTACACCTCCATGGCGCGCGCGGACTGGCGGCGGCCATCCTCGTCCAATTCGTGCCAGTTCGGTGTATCGGCCACCACCGGGTGAGCCTCGACATCGGCGGCCACCAGACCGAGCTCCTTGAGGCGTACCAGACGCTGCTCGCGCAGTGCGTCCGGGCCGGCGTCATAGCAGCCTTTGTACTTGGCGATCAGCTCGGCCGGTGCCTGCAGCGGGAAATGCGGGGCGGAGAACGGCAGGTAGGCGAAGAACGGGCGGGTGTCATCGGCCGCTCGCTCGCCCAGGTAGTCGAGCAGGCGATCGGTGAAGGCGTCGGACGAGTAGAACTCTTTCGGCAGCTCGGTCACCGGCTCCAGGCCATCGCGGTAGGTGCCTTCGACGGCATGCAGCAGGCGCGGCATCTTGTGCGGCGGAACGTTCGGCGACCAGGCGTAGTGGTTGTGCGCCGCACCTTCGAGGATGAACGAACGCTCGAAACCGCGTGCGGCCGCTGAGGTCTCTGCTGTCCGGCCGAGGTGCCATTTACCCGCGATCAGCGTGTGGTAGCCGGCGTCGCGCAACAGCTCGGGCAGGGCGGCCACGCGTTGGTTGAGGTGCCCTTCATAGCCAGGGTTGCGGCGAATGGTTTCGTCGCTGAATTCGGCCATCGCGCCGATGCCGGCAAGGTGGTGATCGGTGCCGGTGAGCAGCATCGCCCGGGTTGGCGAGCAGGCCGACGCGGCGTGGAAGTCGGTCAGGCGCAGTCCCTGCAGGGCCAGCGCATCGAGATGGGGTGTCTCGATTTCGCCGCCGAAGGCGCCGAGGTCGGAGAAACCGAGGTCGTCAGCGACGATCAGCAGGAAGTTCGGGCGTTTGCTCATGCGCGTCTCGCGAAGGGAGTGAAGCCCGCCGGAGCAGCCGGCGGGCGGCGGGTCAATAGGCGATGGAGGCCAGCGGCAGGTCTTGCAGGCGTGGCGGTGGCGCGCGGTAGTCGCCGTCGCCGGTCAGTTCGTGCAGCAGTTCTTCGCGCAGTTGGTGGAAGTCATAACTGCTGCGGTCACGCGGGTGCGGCAGGTTGATCTCGACGATGCGCTTGATCCGCCCCGGCCGTGGCGCCATCACCACCACACGGTCAGCGAGGAAGATCGCCTCCTCGACATCGTGGGTGACCAGCAGGCTGGTGATACCGGCGCGGGCGCGGATGGCCAGCAGTTCGTCCTGCATCTGCTGGCGGGTCAGGGCATCGAGTGCGCCGAAAGGTTCGTCGAGCAGGAGGATACGCGGGCTGGCGACCAGGCCACGGGCGATGGCCACGCGCTGGGCCATGCCGCCGGAAAGCTGGTGCGGGTAGGCACGCTGGAAGCCGTCGAGCCCCACCAGCTGAATGAACTCGTCGACCCGGCGAAAGCGTTCGGCCTGGGTCAGGCGCTCGTTGACCAGGCCCAGATTGATGTTCTGCTCGACAGTGAGCCAGGGGAACAGGCGGTGCTCCTGGAACACGATGCCGCGCTCGCCGCCGATGCCGTCGATCAACTGGCCATCGACACGGATGTAGCCGGCGTAGTCGCGGTCCAGGCCGACCAGCAGGCGCAGCAGGGTGGACTTGCCGCAGCCGCTGGAGCCGAGGATGGCGATGGACTCGCCCTCGCGGATATCCAGGCTGAATTCGCGGATCGCTTCCAGTTCACCGCCGTCCACAGGGAAGTGCTTGCTGACCTGCTCGAAGCTGACGATGGGTGGCGCCGGCGGCAGGCCCTGGAAAATACGGGTGTCACTCAGGGTCAGGCTGTTCATGCGTTTCTCCAGCGCGTGGCACGCGCTTCTATCCGTTGTCCGAGGGTGTTGAGCAGGGCGCCGGTAAGGCCGACCAGAAGCATGCCGGCGAGCACCTGGTCCATGCGGAACAGTTGCTGGGCGCCGATCATCAGGCTGCCGATACCGCCGTTTGAGGGCATGAAGTATTCGGCGCCGATGGTGCCGAGCCAGGCATAGATCAGTGCCAGACGCAGGCCGGCGAAAATAGCCGGCGCGGCGCCGGGCAGGACCAGGCGCCACAAGCGTTGCCGACGATTGAGGCGCAGCACACGGGACGCCTCGTCCAGCTGTGACGAGAGGTTGGCGATGCCGCGCTGGGTGGCGACGAACAGCGGGAAGAAGGTGGCCAGGCCGACGAATACCAGCTTGGCTCCTTCGCCCAGGCCGAACCAGGCGGTGAGCAGGGGGACCCAGGCAAAAATGGCGATCTGCCGCAGGGCCGACAGGGTTGGGCCGAAGAGGCGTTCGGCCGGGCGCCACAGGCCGAGCACGATACCCAGCAGCAAGCCCAGGCCACCGCCCAGCAGCAAACCACCCAGGGTGCGCCCGAGGCTGCGGGCCATGGCATCGAGCAGGCTGCCGTCGAGCAGGCCGAGCCAGGTGGCGTGCAGGACGCTCAGCGGTGCGGCGAGGATGTTGCTGTCGATCCAGTGCAACTGTGTGCTGAGTTGCCACAGCACCAGCAGGGCAGCTGGCAGGAGCCACGGCTGCACGCGTTGCCAGCCCTGGCCGCCGGGGCCGCGGCGCAGCTCGGCCGCTGCCGGGTGTGGCCAGTGCAGCAGGCGGCGGTCGAGGTATTGGATGCTGCGGTCGAGCACGATGCCGAACAGGCCGATCACCAGGATGCAGACGAAGACGATATCCAGCATGAACAGCTGGCGGCCCCAGACCATCAGGTAGCCGATGCCTTCGCTGGAGGCCAGCAACTCTACGGCCAGCAGCGAGGCCCAGCCGGTGGCCAGAGCCAGGCGCAGGCCCGCCATGAACGAGGGCAGGGCGGCGGGAATGGTCAGGCGCCACAGGCGCAGGTGCAAAGGCAGGCGCAACACGGCGGCGGCCTCACGCAGGCGCGGTTGAGCATCGCGCACGCCGACCAGGGTATGCACCGTGACCGGGACGATGATGGCCTTGATCAGCACCACCAGTTTGAGTGCTTCGCCGATGCCGAACAGCAGCATGAACAACGGTATCCAGGCCAGGGTCGGTACCTGGGCGAGGGCGGCGAAGGTGGGGAAGATCAGCCGTTCGGCGCGCGGGCTTGAGCCAAGCAAGGCACCCAGCAGGATGCCCGCCGAGACACCGCCGAGCAGGCCCCAGAACAAACGCTGCAGGCTGATCGCCAGGTGCTGCCAGAGCTCGTCCTGGCTCAGCTCCAGCAGGGTTTTCCAGACCAGCTCCGGGGCCGGTAGGACCTGCTCGCTCATCCATGAGAAACGACTCGCCAGGTACCAGAGCAGCAACAGGCCGAGAGGTACCAGCCACGGCTGCACGTGGTCGCCGATTCGCCCGAGCGCCCCAGCGAAAAGTGGCGGCGAGGCTGGACTGAGCGATACAGCGTGAGACATGTTCAGCCCCTCTGTGACGATGAAAGCAGGTGCGACAGCGTGTATCCGCCAGGCGCAGGGCGTCGTGCTTCAGCGGCGCCGGTGTGGTGCTTAGAAGTAATGCGCTTAACGGGTATATAAAACGGCATATCAATGCTTTTAAGTGATAAGGGAGGCCATTAAAGAGAGCGCAGGCCCTCTCGATCCAATGCCTTTGCTGAATATTTTTTATGCCTGTCGGGCATGTGCATTGGCGCGCGGCGTAGTGGCTGATTTATGCATTTAAGATATTAAAAAATAATCTTTTATTATTTATTTAACTTTTCCTGCTGTGCCTATCTTGCGCGCAACGAGCTACCGGTCGGCGGCTCGACATCGCTTGCGCCAGGAGCGCCACCTTATGAAAAGTGTGTTCGATACCGTGCTGGGGCTATTCGCCACACCAGCCCTGATTGGCCTGCTGGCCGTATTCCCGCCGGTGGTGCACGCTGCCGAGACGCCCAAGGAAATCCGTATCGCCGTGCCGGACCTGAGCGCCGGCAGGCAGAGCAGTGGTGGCGGTGTGGTCGACGTGCTGCGCTCGCAGAAGATCTTCGAAGAGGAGTTTGCCGCCGACGGTATCCGCATCCAGTGGAGCTTCTTCAAAGGCGCCGGCCCGGTGGTCAATGAAGCGCTGGCGAATGGTCAGGTGGACTTCGCCTACCTGGGCGACCTGGCGGCGATCATCGGCAAGGCCAATGGCCTGGACACGCGCCTGTTGAGTGCCACGGCGCGGGATGTGCGGTTGTACCTGGGCGTGGTGCCGGGCTCCGGCATCAAGACCCTAGCGGACCTGAAGGGCAAGCGTGTAGCCGTGTTCCGCGGCACGGCCAACCAGTTGTCGTTCGCCGCCGCCCTGGCCAGCCAAGGCCTCAAGGAACGCGACCTGCAAGTGATCAACCTCGACTTCAATGCCTCGACCGCTGCCCTCGCGGCCAAGCAGATCGACGCGACCTGGGGCGCGGCCAACCTGATCGCTTTGCAGCAACGTGGCCTGGCTGAATTGCCGCTGAATACCGATGACCTCAAGGGCGTGGGCAGCATGCAGGCGGTACTGCTCGGCACCGGTGACTTCGTCAAAAAATACCCGGATGTCACCGCGCGCTTGATCAAGGCCCAGCAGAAGGCCGTGCAATGGCTGCGCAGTGAGGAGCACAAGCAGGATTACGTCGAACTGGTCTCCGGGCTTTCCAGCTACCCGCAGGTGCTGCTGCAGGCCGACCTGGACAATGCCAGCTTCAGCCGCATCTTCGACCCACGGCTGGACCCGGACTTCCTGGCGCACCTGCAGGCCGGGGTCGACCTGGCTGCTGAGCAGCGGCTGATCCGCAAGGGCTTCAAGGTCAGCGATTGGGCCGACCCGAAATACCTGGATGCGGCACTGCAACAGGCCCCGGTCGCGGCGGCCCGCTGAGTCATCTTCGGTGATCATGAAAACCGCAGCTTGGCTGCGGTTTTTTATGGCGATATTTTTGTTGTCTGCTCGACAGTTTCGGGGCGCGCTGCTGGTAGCAGGCCCATTGACCCAGGGTGCGCCGTCAGGCTCGTGCAGGGCGGCGCACCCTACGACCAGTCCATGGTTCCTTCAGATGACGATGGCACATGCCTGATCGGATGGAATAGGGCACAGTGGTTCTGCAACCGTGCATGGACCCCTGGAGGCAACATGAGCTCATCCCCGGCAAAGCCGACCTCTCAACACACGTCCGATCATTTCCGCTTTCATCGATCGCTCGCCCATTTGTCCGGCCCCTTTGGCAATGACAGTTTCGCCCTGCGGGCTGAAGCCTTTGCGCGCTTTTTCGGTACACCGTTGTTCCTGGGGGCGCAGACGCTGATCGTGGTGCTGTGGGTCGGTTGCAATATGGCCGGTCTGGTGCACTTCGATCTGTACCCTTTCATTCTCCTCAACCTGGCATTCAGCCTGCAGTCGGCCTATGCCGCACCATTGATTTTGCTGGCGCAGACGCGCCAGGCGGCCCGCGACAAGGCCCACGCCGATGCCGATGCGCAGCACCGCGAGGCGCTGGCAGTGGCCAACGAGACACGCCTGGCTGCTGCGGCGCTCAATTCCCAGCAGATGCTGACCTTGTTGCAGCAGAACACCGAGCTGACTGAAATGACTCGCCAACTCACCGAACGTATCGAGCGCTTGACCGTCGAGATGCATGAGCGCTTCGTGATTCACGGCAGCGCACCATGAGGCCTGCCGTCGGGCAGCCTTCCTTTCTGTATTGGCAGCCGAGGTAGGCATGATCGAATCCATTCTGCTCAGTGCCGCGCGCATCCTCACGTTCGAGCAGCAGCGCGGACTGACCAATGCCAGCGGCTTCTTTTTCGAACGCGACGGGCGTCTGTTCGTGGCGACCAGTCGGCATGTGCTGATCGACGAGCCCAGTGGGCATTTTCCAGATCGCATCGAGATCGAGCTGCATATCGACCCGGACAACCTCACGCAATCCATCGGCTTTTCCATGCCGCTGTACCGCGACGGCCAGAGCGTCTGGCGCCAAGGCCTCGATTCGGCCGGCGAGATCGATGTGGCGGTGATCGAAATCGAGCGTGCAGCATTGCCATCAGCTCTGGTGTACCGCGCCTTTACGCCAGCCCATCTGCTGAGCTCGTTCGATGCGGTCGAGATCGGCTCGTCGTTGCTGGTGGTGGGTTTTCCGCTGGGCTTTCATGACCACTTGCACCACATGCCGGTGGCGCGCCAGGCGGTGGTGGCGTCGTCATTCGGCCTGCGTTTTCAGGGGGAGGGCTACTTTCTTACCGATGCCCGCACCCATCGGGGTACCAGCGGTGCACCGGTGGTGATGCGCAACCCCAACGTCGATGGGCGACAGGGCGACTTGCCCTGGCTGTTGCTCGGGGTGCACTCGGCACGGCTGGACGTTGGCACGCGCGATCTGGATCAGGACGAAGCGCTTGGTCTGAACTGTGCCTGGTATGCCGATATCCTCATGACCCTCACCGAAAACTGAGAGCCTGTCTACGATTCCCTGGCTGTCGCCCATACAGCGTTGAAACGAGCCCCGGAATGCTCATTTACCGATCGTAAACTGCGTTTCCTCGGCTAATTTGATTCGCGGGCGCTCCCCCTTCTGGCCAGCCTGTGGCTGTTACCCCGCTGGTCGTTGCGCCTTGTCTGGCGTTAATTCAAGAGAGCGTAAACAGCTCTGCATCAAGCCGCGGCAGCGGCTGCCTGCTCCCGATCCAGTTGCACCAGCAGCTCGATCATTGCCCGTGCCGCGGGCGACAGGCGGTAGCCGGTGCGGGTCACGATGCCGCAACGGGCATTCAGGCTTTCCAGGTTCTGCGGCAGGTTGCGCAGGTACAACTGCACCAGTTCTCCGCTGGCCAACTGGCTGCGCAGGGACTCGAAGGTGGCGATGCCGATGGCATCGGTCTGCCGCACGATCTGTTCCAGAATGGACAACTGCTCGCATTCCACATGCAGTTCGAAACTAGCCTTGCCGCTGAGGTTGGCCAGAACCTTGCGCGCGCCCATGGGGATGCGTGTCGCGGCCAGGGGATAGTCGAACAGGTCGTTGGTCGACAGGCTTTCCTTGCCCAGCAGGGGGTGCCCGGCACGGCAGAAGAACAGCCCGCTGCGAGGTGTCAGGGCGCGGGTCTGAAAGCTCGGGTCGGCTTCGAACTGGCGAATGTCGGCGATGAAGAATTCGATCTCGTCACGGCTCAGGCTGCGGCTGAGGTTTTCCCAGTTGTTGACCTCGAAGCGGGTGCGCACGCGCGGGTACTGCGCCATGAAATGCACCAGGCTGTCCGGCACCAGTTTGGCTGCCAGCGCCGGGCCGCAACCGAAGTGCAGTTCGCCAGCGTCGAGCTTGGTCATCTGGTTGATTTCATTGGTCAGGTTGCTGGCGCCACGAACCAGGCTCAGGGCGTGTTGCAGCACCACCTGGCCTTCCGGTGTGGGGCGCAGGTCCTTGCTGCCACGGTCGACCAACTGGCAACCGAGTTCGTTCTCCAATCCCTGGATGCTGCGGCTGAATGCCGGCTGGGTAATGCCCATGGCATCGGCCGCACGGACGAAGCTGCGGTGTTCTGCCAGGGCAAGAAAGTAGCGGAGTTGACGCAGATCCATGATGCATTCCCAGCATTGAAAATATAGGACCAAGGCATTTGCGATGCCGAGGGTGCTGGTTTTAAATGCAGGCTCTTATTCCGTCAATCTAAGTTTATTCGCTTAACTAGATCTTAATGGAATATCGATATGATCAGCCATTCAGGGAGATAGCCATGCACTGCAGTGTTACCCGTGCCTCACCCCTTCTTCATCACAGGCTCATGTGTCGTTGTCGCTAAACGATAGCGAGTAGCCGGCAGCGACCTCGCGCTGTTGCGCCTCCCCCCAAAAAACGTGTTTCTCGATAACGGTCACATCGGCGTGACACGGCCTGCTGTTGCCTGAATTTCGTGGGCAGGCCTGATGGAAGGATAGGAAATCATGAGCGTCACACAGTTATTGCCCGCTATTGCCCGCCCACCTTATCCACTGGCTTCTCTGGGCTTGCTGCTGGCCCTGGGCATGGCCGCGCCCGGCACTGGGCTGCAGGCCGCTGAAAAGCCGACCTCTAATACATCTGGTGCTTCTACTACGGCCGAAAATGATGTGGCGCTGCAGAAGGTCACCGTAACGGCCCGCCGCCGCGCAGAGGATGCGCAGGACGTGCCGACACCGATCACCACCCTCAGTGGGGAGAACCTGGAGGCCCAGAAGATCTACAAGGTGCAGGACCTGCAGCAGGTCCTGCCCAGCGTCAACGTGGCCTATGTCCATGCCCGGCAGTCGAGCATCGCGGTACGCGGCATCGGCAACAACCCGGCCAGCGATGGCCTGGAAGGCAGCGCCGGCGTGTACCTGGACAACATCTACCTGGGCCGGCCGGGCATGGCGGTGTTCGACCTGCTGGATATCGAGCAGCTCGAGTTGTTGCGTGGCCCGCAGGGCACGCTGTTCGGCAAGAACACCACGGCCGGGGTGCTCAACATCAGCACCCGCAAACCGACCTTCACGCCGGAGCGTAGCATCGAAGTCTCGGGTGGCCAGGATGGTTACTTCCAGGGCAAGGGCACGGTGTCCGGTGCGTTGACTGAAACATTGGCCGGGCGGCTGTCGGCCTATCGCACGCGAGACGATGGCTTCATCAAGAACATCCATAACGGCGACACTCTCAATGGCGGCTCGCGTGAAGGCGTGCGGGGGCAGTTGCTGTTCGAGCCCAGCGACGACTTCAGCCTGCGCTGGATCAACGACTACAACGAGGAGGATTCCAGCAACGGCACCATGGTCGTCTACGGCGCTCCGGCGTTGTACTGGCAGCGCGCCGCGCTGGTCGGGGCCTCCCCGCTGCGCAACCCGGACGACAAGAAGGTCAATATCGATGGCCGGCAGAGTGTCAGCGTGCACCAGGGTGGCAGCTCGCTGGAGGCCAACTGGAACCTGGCCGGTGGTTACACGCTGACCTCGATCAGTGGGTATCGCTACTGGCACTTCACGCCGGCCAATGATGAGGGACTGAACGTGCCGGTGATCCTCAACACCGGTGTCGAGGTGCATGACCGACAGTTCTCCCAGGAACTGCGTCTGGCATCGCCCACCGGAGGCGCGTTCGACTACGTGGTCGGCGCCTACGTGTTCAACCAGAACCTCGGCAACAAGACCTTTACCGAATACGGGCCGCTGGCCGATCTGTTTCTCTTGCCTGCGGCCTTCAATGCATCGGGTGCGCTCAGCAATGCCAGCAGCAAGGCCAACGGCAAGGTGGTGACCGACAGTTATGCGCTATTCGGCCAGGGTACCTGGCACATCACTGATCGTCTCGATTTCACCGCCGGGTTGCGCGGCACCTATGAAGAGAAACAAGCCAAGGTCGAGCGCTTTGCTCCACAAGGCGGGTCGCCTGTTGGGGCGCTGGGGCAGGGGCTGCGTAACCAGCAGTTGGGTGCCTACGACTCGGGCGACCTGAGCCTGCACAATGCCGCGCCTTCCGGTTTGCTCAGCCTGAGCTATCGCTTCACCGATGACCTGCTCGGCTATGCCAGCCTGTCCCATGGCGAGAAGTCCGGCGGGGTCAACCTGGCGGTGAGCAGCGCGCCGACTGCCGGAGCCGATTCGCTGCTGGTCGGCCCGGAGCGGGCCAATGACGCCGAGCTGGGCTTCAAGAGCACCTGGCTGGACCGTCGCCTGCAACTCAACGCCAACCTGTTCTGGACCGGCATCCACGGCTACCAGGCCACCACGCTGTACCAGGCACCCGGCTCCGCGCAGTTGGTCCAGGTGTTGGCCAACGCCGGCAGCGTGCGTTCGCGCGGCCTCGAATTCGAAGCCACGGCGCTACCGATCCGCGGCCTGACGCTGAATTTCAACGGTTCCTATAACGATGTCACGTACCTGTCGTTCAAGGACGCGCCATGCCCCGGTGAGGTCAGCACCGTCAATCCCAACGCCGTCTGCGACCTGACGGGCGAACGGGTGGTCGGCGCGTCGAAATGGATCGGCAACCTGTACGGCGAATACACCTGGCAATTGGCCAATGGCATTCGTCCGTATATCGATGCCGGCTACTCCTATCGCTCCGCCGCCGAGGGCACGCTCGACAACTCCAAGCTGTCGCGCATCGACGGCTACGGCCTGCTCAACCTGGCTGCCGGTGTACGCAGCGACCTGGGCGATGGCCAGCTCGATGCCTCCGTGTGGGTCAAGAACGCCACTGACACCGATTACTACCTGGCGGCCTTCGCCTACATCAACGGCGCCTACAGCGCCTCCGTCGGGGCCCCGCGAACCGCTGGCGTGACCCTGCGTTACGACTTCTGAGCGGGCGTGTCCCGTATTCATCCCCAAGCCTGAGGGCAACCGAAATGAGCCATGCCGCACGTGATTACCGCACCCAGCCAGCCGAGCTGGAGGTTCAACCCATCGCCGGTCGTATCGGCGCGCAGATCGACGGCGTACGCCTGTCTGGCGATCTGGATGCCGCCACCGTGGACGCGATCCAGGCGGCGCTGGTCCGCTACAAGGTGATCTTCTTCCGCGACCAGCGTCAGCTCGACGACCAGGCTCAGGAAGCGTTCGCCAAACTGTTGGGCGAGCCGATTGCCCATCCCACGGTGCCGGTACGCGATGGCACCAGTTACCTGCTGGAACTCGATGGCGCCAGTGGCCACCGAGCCAACTCCTGGCACACCGACGTAACGTTCGTCGAGGCGTACCCGAAGGCCTCGATCCTGCGCTCGGTGGTAGCGGCCAAGGCGGGTGGCGATACCGTCTGGGCCAATACCGCCGAGGCCTACAACGATTTGCCGCAGGAGCTGCGCGAGCTGGCCGACAAGCTCTGGGCCGTGCACAGCAACCAGTACGACTACGCCGCGCTCAAGCCCAAGGCCGATCCGGAGAAGCTCGAGGCCTATCGCAAGGTGTTCGCTTCCACCGTCTACGAGACCGAACATCCCGTGGTGCGGGTGCACCCGATCAGTGGCGAGCGCAGCCTGCTGCTCGGGCATTTCGTCAAACACCTCAAGGGGTTGCCACAGGCCGACTCGCGCGGGCTGCTCAACATCTTCCAGAGCTATGTCACGCGTCCGGAGAACACCGTGCGCTGGCGCTGGCGTGAAGGGGATGTGGCGATCTGGGACAACCGCTCCACCCAGCACTATGCGGTGGACGACTATGGTGACCAGCCCCGCATCGTGCGCCGCGTGACCCTGGCCGGCGAAGTGCCGGTCGGCCTCGACGGGCGCCGCAGCCAAACCATCAGCAAGGCCTGAACATCACCGATCCCGAGGAGTCCTGAGCATGAGTCAAGCCGCTACTTCAATCCGCCCGGCAGCCGAGCCCGGCAGCCTGCGCATCGTGCCGTTGGTTGGGCCACTGGGCGCCGAGGTCTATGGTCTCGATGCGCGTCAGCCACTGAGTGCCAAGCAGATTCTCGCGCTCAAGCAAGCCCTGCGCGACAACCACATCCTGATCTTCAAGAACCAGCAACTGGATGACGTGCAGTTCCTGCGCTTCACCTCCTGGTTCGGCTCGGTGTTCCAGCCGCATCCGGACTTCCCGGTGCTGTCGTCCGGTGCGGATGGCAAGGCGCCGGACATCGTCAAGGTGGCCAATACCGAGGATGGCGAACTGGGCAGTTTTGCCCTGCCGGCGCACACCGACCACCAATGGACGCCGACTCCTTCCAGCGGCTCGTTGCTGTATGCCCTGGAGGTGCCGGAGGAGGGCGGCGAGACGATCTGGACCAACCTGGCGCTGGCCTACAGTGCCCTGGATGAGGCAACCCAGCGCGAGATCGATGGCTTGCGCCTGATCAACTACAACCCCTTCGTGCGGATTCGCAATGGCGGTTACAGCGGAGGCAAGTTCATCACCTATCGAACGCCGGATATCGAGCCGGTCCAGGGCACCGAACATCCATTGGTGCGCACCCACCCGGAAAGTGGCAAGCGCCTGCTCTACCTCAGCGTGCATACCGAGGTGGAGCTGGTCGGCTACGAGCCGGAGCGGGGCCAGGCGCTTATCGCGCGCTTGCGTGAGCACCTGCAGAACCCACGGTTTTCCTACACCCATGAGTGGCAGGTGGGCGACATCGTCTACTGGGACAACCAGGCCACACTGCATGCCCGCAATGCCTTCCCGGCGACCCAGCGGCGCAGGCTGAAACGCATCAGCCTGGCGGGCAGCCGTCCGTTCTGATCAGCAGCTCCAGTCGTGACATCCCATGGCGGCGCTCTCCGTTGGAGGCGCCGCTTTTTCATGCCGGTGAAGAGTGCTGGAGGGCAAGTGGAGGATCAGCGGCGTGCCCGCTCAATGCCTTTGCTGCATTTTTTCAATGCCTAAAATGCATCGAAAAAAATAAATCTAATTAAAACAATGACTTAATAATTAATATTCCAAAAAGAAATTACAAAGTTATTAAAAATTACTTTATGGGATAAGCAGAAAAACCAATCATCGCGACCAAGCCGAACCGCTCTGGCTCAAGCCTCAGGCTGCCACGACGGACAGGTGCAATGATCAAACCGATCGGACCGCGAAGGCCGATCCTGTTTCAGGAGTTTTTTGCCAATGGGCAATATCCTTAAAGCCGATACCCCTGCCGAGGCGCTGTGGCGTGACCTGCGCCATCCGGGCGAGGTGTTCGACCTGGGTGTGCCATTGCGCCAGGCGTTGGGTCTGCAGCGCCTGATCCCTGCTACCGGCAAGCCGGTACTGGGTCGTCGTGAGGGCATTCTGCTCGGCGTGTTCGCGCTGGTTCTGCATGGTGCGGTGCTGTATTGGCTGAGCCAGCGTCCAGAACCGGTATTGCCGGAAGTACCGGTGGAAATCCCACCGATGACCATCGAATTCACCAGCCCGCCACCGCCGCCCGAGCCGGTGATCGAGCCGCCACCACCCGTGGTAGAGGAGCTGGCCGTCAAGCCGCCACCACCCAAGCCCGTACCGCCGAAGCCGCAACCGCCGAAGCCCAAGCCCGTGCCGAAACCGGTCGAGCAGCCGCCGCAGCCTCAGCCGCCGAAAGCGGAAACACCACCGACTCCGCCTGCACCGCCAGCGCCGAAGCCGGTAACGGAAACACCGCCGTCGGCCAACGCGGCGTACCTGAAGAACCCGGCGCCGGAATATCCGTCGCTGGCCCAGCGTCGCGGTTGGGAAGGCACGGTGCTGCTGCGGGTCCGCGTTCTGGCCAGCGGCAAGCCGGCCGAGATCCAGGTACAGAAGAGCAGCGGTCGTGACCTGCTGGACCAGGCCGCAATCCGCGCCGTGAAGCGCTGGAGTTTCGTGCCGGCCAAGCGTGGCGACCAGGCTCAGGAAGGCTGGGTCACCGTACCGCTGGACTTCCGCCTGAACTGAATGTGCACCTGAACTGATTACTGATGCGCCTGGTATGCCGGGCGCCTGAACCGAACTTTCGCTTTATCCGAGCGCTTTACCCGAGGAATGCATCATGAACCTGCTTGTCGACTCCCCTCTGCAATCGGTGGAACACAGCGTCATCTGGCTGTTGATCGGCTTTTCCGTGGTGACTTGGGGCCTGGCCCTGATCAAGGGCATCCAGTTCGCCCGCCAGCGTCACCAGGACCGCAAATTCCAGAAACTGTTCTGGAGCGCCACCAGCCTCGACTCGGCTGCCGAGCTGGGTCAGAACCAGTCCGGCGCCGTCGCCCACGTGGCCCAGGCCGGCTTCGCCGCCATCCAGGTTCCGGACGGCCAGCCGAGCGACCTGAGCCAGGCCATCAACCATCAGGACCGCCTCGAGCGCGCCCTGCGCCAGCAGATCCAGCGTGAGCGCCGTTCCCTGGAGTCGGGCCTGGCGGTTGTCGCCTCGATTGGCTCGACGTCGCCCTTCATCGGTCTGTTTGGTACCGTCTGGGGCATCATGGAGGCACTGAAAGGCATCAGCCTGGCCGGCTCCGCCAGCCTGGAAACCGTTGCCGGCCCGATCGGTGCGGCCCTGGTCGCCACCGGCGTGGGTATCGCTGTCGCGGTGCCTGCGGTACTGGTCTACAACTACTTCCTGCGTCGCCTGAAGCTCACTGCTGCGGACCTCGACGACTTCGCCCATGACTTCTACAGCCTGGCGCAGAAGAGTGCCTTCAAGGTCATCGTCCACCCGGCTGGCAAACGTAGCGTAACTGGCAACCAGCCTGTGAAAGAGGCGTCCTGATATGGCCTTCTCGACCCAAGACAGCGATGAAGTACTGAGTGAGATCAACGTGACCCCGTTGGTCGACGTGATGCTGGTGCTGCTGGTGGTGTTCATCGTCACCGCGCCGCTGCTGACCAACTCGATCCCGATCAACCTGCCGAAGACCGAAGCGGTCGCCCCGGCAGACCAGAAAGACCCGCTGGTGGTGAGCATCGACGGTGACGGCAAGCTGTACATCAACAAGGATGAAATCCAGCCAGACCTGCTCGAAGCGCGCCTGACCGAAGCCAAGGCGCTGGATGCCGAGATCCGTGTCCAGCTGCAAGCCGATGACGGCGTCAACTACGGCGAAGTGGCACGGGCCATGGCCGCCATCGAACGTGCCGGCATCACCAAGCTCGCTGTCATCACCGCACGCTGAGCAAGACTTATTGAGCCGCTTCCGCCTTGGCAGGGGAGCGGCTCTTTTTTATTCCGCCGTTTCGATGTGGATGGCCGGATCGAGGCGCAAGCGGACACCGCAACGGTGGGCTGAAGCCCACCCTACGCGGGGGTGTAACTCTGTAGGGTGGGCTTCAGCCCACCAACCAGTGCGTCATGAAACGCAAAAGTCGAACGTCTGCCATTGCCTCAAAGAGGCCCGTTCGAAGGGCTGGATTGGAAGGATGTTTCCATCCGATTCAACGAGTTGAAGCGAAACCTCAACAGACCCTGGTTCGATGCTTCCCGCGCAGAGCGTGGGAACACTCAAATAGGTAAAGCATATGAGCACTCTGTACATCGCCCCCGGCGCCTGCTCCCTGGCGTCGCATATTGTGGTCCGTGAGCTGGACCTGCCCATCCACATCGAAACAGTGGCGCTGCGCACCAGCGACTCGCCCATCCACCGCATCAATCCGCTGGGCCGCGTGCCAGCGCTGCAGGTGGAAGAGGGCGGGGTACTGACCGAGAACAGCGCCGTACTGCCTTACCTGGCCGACCTCAAACCCGGCACCTCACTGTTCGCACCAGCCGGCACGCTGGAGCGCGCGCAGATCCAGAGCTGGATCGGCTACCTGGCCGCCGAAGTGCACACCGCCTCCTTCCGCCCGTTGAACCGCCCCGAGCGTTACTCGGCTGACGAAGCGGCGCATCCGGGCATTCGTGCCCAGGCTCAGGTGCAACTGCTCAAGGCCTTCGAGCATATCGAACGTCACCTGACGGACCGCCAGTGGCTGGTGGGCGAGCGCTACACCATCGCCGATGCCTACCTGGGTGTATTCGCCAGTTGGCTCACCCGTATCGGTGGACCGTTCGAGCAGCTCATCGCGGTGAAGAAGCTGCATGAGAGCTGGCTGGCGCGCCCGGCCGTGCAGGCTGCGTTGAAGGCTGAAGGGCTTCTATGACGGCTCGCTGAAAACTGCCGTTGCGATTCCAGAAACAGGTCGGTTATCACTGGTTTAACCTGTTTCTGTGGCCGCTTGGAGTTCGGTCTCTGCTAAGTCAGGAGCAGGGCGCTTCTGGGTGTGCGATCTCTCCGGTCTTCAGAGCTTATTGTGAGTGGCCATCAGCTGAGTGTGTGAAGGGCTGCAATCGGCCCAGGCTGTGTAAAAACGTTTTCAAGCGCAGCAAAGGCCAAAAGTCGGGCTGAAAAATGCGTTTCTACGCGAAATCCATATCTGCTGAACCACCGATAAATTTCAGATTTCGCGTAGATGCGCGCACTTCAGTTTTAGCTCAGCGTTTTTACACACTCTGGGCCAAAAGCGGTCACTTGCGAGCCAGTTAAATCGGTGAGCGGTGGGCAGTCCCGCCGGCTTGACGCTAGGTTCTGTACGGAAAGTCGGCGAGCGAAGGTCAGGCAAGGCAAAAACAGGCGAGGAACGGTCGGCGTCGCGGCCGACTTTACTGGAGTAAATGAGCACTCCGAGCCGGTTTTTAACGCAGCATGGCCGAGCGCAGGCACTTTACGTACAAAACCTAGCCTGCCACCCTACCCGTTAAACCTTCGGAGACCCGCTGTTGAACACCCTCGCACGGACGCTGACCACCCTGCTGCTCACCTGCCTGCCACTGCTTGCCCATGCCAGCAATGCCGAGGCCCTGATGGCCCGCCACGACTGGCATCAGGCGGCCCGTGCCGTCCTGCTTGAGGCCGGCCAGGAGAAAAATATCGATTCATCACTGCCGCTGGTCCAGGCCAGGGCCGGTTTTGTCGATGACGCCCTCAAAACCATCGCCGGTCTTGATGCTGGCTCGCAGCCCTATCGGCTGGTGGAAGTGGCAGAGCTGCCACAGGTAAGCGCGGCGCGCCGTGAAGCGTTGCTGGATCAGGCGCTGGACATTGCCCGGCAACAGGCCGAGCGCGACAGCACCGTCGGCGCCGGGGCCTTCATGTGGCTGGCAGTGCACTACTGCGGCGCGGGCGACGAGACTCAGGCCCGTGCGTTGTTTGCTTTGGCGCTGGAGTATGCGCACAAGCTCGACAGTTACGACCGGATGATCTACGCGATGCGGCGCAGCCCACAGCATACCCGCAGTTGGATGATCAGCCCGGTGACCCAGGCACTTGCGCGCGATCGGGAAATGGCCGCCTTCAACTGGCTCAGCCTCGCCGAGCTGGCCTTGAAAATGGGCGACAAGACCCAGGCTTTGGGTTTTGTCGCCCAAGGAATCGAGGCCACCGGTCAACTGCGCGACTCGCGCAAAGGCTTCGTCCTCAACCAGCTCAACCTGCTGGCGCTCAAAGCCGGCGGAGCCTCGCTGCCAGAGCCGTTGACGCCCTATCTGAACATGACCCGCCTGGCTATCACTGGCGCCCCGGACCAAGCCTATGCGCTGCTCGCCGCGGCGCCCCAGGACGGCAACACCCATTACGGCGCCCGCTTGTGGCCAAAGCTCATCAAGGATGCCAGCGAGCGTAATGACCTGCCCACCGCGCGCTATTTCGCCGAACGCCCGATCAAGCAATCTGCGCTGGAACAGGCCAGCGCCTGGCAGCAGGTGGCTCAACTGCAGTGGCAAGCCCACCAAGACTTCAGCGCCAGCTACCGGCAGGCATTCCAGGCCTTGGAACCCGCCGCCGGCAGGCCGCGCAGCCTTGAAGACATCAGCACCCTGGTCAAGCTTGTGGACCTGGCCCGGCAAGCGGGCCTGAAACAGCCCGAGCCAGCACTGCTGCCCCAAGCCGTGGCCATGATCGACCATCTGCCGGCCGACCGCCCCTCTGACCGGATCAAGGCCCGATTGCAGTTGCTGCCCTGGCTATGGCGCCAAGGGGCAACGGATCTGGCCACAACCCAGACGCTGACGGCATACCGTGACCTGAGCGGTTACCGCGACTCTTCGGCCGCCACCCGCGCCGAGTTGCTGACCGAGATGGGGGTGGTGTTCAGTGAGGTAGCGGCGCCCTCGCCCGGCGTCAGGACACCAGCGCCCGCTCCCGCAAGGCCATGATGTCGCGCTCAGGCCCAGGCAAGGCTGCTCCGGGCTGGCCAGGGTGACTTCCGAGTTGGCCGGCAGGTCCAGCGACGTCCACCAGAAAACGCCCCGTGTCATAGGGGAAACCCTCGCCGCCCGCCCACATCTGCTTGGCCCCTTGGGCCACCAGCGCGATGCTCAGCGGCACCAGGCATTTCACCGGCGGTGCCACTTCGTCGCGCCGGTAGGGAACCTCTAGGTTTTGTACGAAAAGTATCGGCTCATACAGCGTAGGCTGCAGGCCAGCGTGACCATGGCTGAGTCGAAATGGGGACAGATTTATTTTTGGACGCTAAAGGCAATAGTAGCCGCCCACGACCGGCTGCAACTGGCCGATTGCAGATATCGACCACCGGCACCAATCGGCCCAGAGTGTGTAAAAACGTCAGGACATACCCTTGCTATGATTTCTGAGAATTTCATCGCAAGGGAAACCCATGAAACGGTTTATCCAGGGTGAACACCGAGGTCAAAGCACCTTACTTCCCGAGAGCCTCGACGACTACGTCAGCGATACCAATCCGGTGCGCGTGGTCGATGTCTTCGTCGATGAGCTCGATCTGGCCATGCTGGGTTTTGATGGCGTCATTCCAGCCGATACCGGCAGACCTGCCTACCACCCTGAGATCCTGCTGAAGATCTATATCTACGGCTACCTAAACCGCATCCAGTCGAGCCGGCGCCTTGAGCGAGAAGCCCAGCGCAATGTCGAGCTGATGTGGTTAACCGGGCGCTTAATGCCTGACTTCAAAACCATCGCCAATTTCCGAAAAGACAACAGCAAGGCCATTCGCGGGGTCTGCCGCCAGTTCGTTGTGCTGTGCCAACAGTTGGGGCTTTTCGGAGAAAACCTGGTCGCCATCGATGGCAGCAAATTCAAGGCGGTGAACAACCGCGACCGCAACTTCACCAGCGCCAAACTGAAGCGGCGAATGGAGGAAATCGAGTCAAGCATCAACCGTTACCTGGTCGCGCTTGATGCGGCCGACCGGAAGGTGCCAACCGCTTCCGAACCAGACGCTACGCGTCTGGCAGATAAAATTGCCCAGCTCAGAAATCAAATGAAAGAGCTTCAGGTGATCGAATCTCAGCTCAACAATTCGCCTGACAAACAGGTTTCGTTGACCGACCCTGATGCTCGCTCAATGATGACGCGCGGCAGCGGAATCGTCGGCTACAACGTACAGACGGCGGTCGACACCCAGCATCATCTGATCGTTGCTCACGAGGTTACCAACGTCGGCTCCGACCGTGACCAGCTCAGCTTTATGGCGAAGCAGGCGCGGGAAGTCATCGGCTCAGAAACGCTGTCGGTCGTGGCTGATAGAGGCTACTTCAAAGGTGAAGAAATACTAGCGTGTCACGACGCGAATATCACCGCCTATGTGCCAAAGCCGATGACTTCAAGCGCCAAGGCAGATGGACGGTTCAACAAAGATGCCTTCGTTTATGACGCGACGAAAAACGAATACATCTGCCCGGCTGGCGAGGCATTGATCTGGCGCTTCTCCAGCGTTGAGAAGGGCATGAATATGCACTGTTACTGGAGTTCAAACTGCCAGAAATGCGCGTTGAAACCGCAGTGTACGCCAAGCACAAATCGTCGAGTAAGGCGCTGGGAACATGAAGCGGTGCTGGAGGAAATGCAGCGCCGGTTGAACCATATGCCGGACATGATGCGAGTCCGGAAGCGCACTGTTGAGCATCCCTTCGGAACGCTCAAACAATGGATGGGCTCCACGCATTTCCTTACACGCAGACTGGTCGGTGTCAGCGCGGAGATGAGCCTCAACGTGCTCGCCTACAACATGAAACGAGTCATGAAAATCATCGGTACTGAACACTTGCTGAAGGCGATGACGACGTAAAAGCCCCAGCTTTCGCTGCTCCAAGGGGTGTCGAAGGGCTTCTTAAACGCTCTGACGCACTATTGGTGCTGAGCGTGGATATTTGCTTGGGAAACCGCCTCGCCCAGGAGCACTGGGCTGAGGCATACGAGATGCGAAAGTGTTTTTACACACTCTGGGCCGGAAGCAGTCATCTCCAGCCACGACACTAAGCACAAATTAACCCCGGGCCAAATTCTCTCAAAGTAACTACGGTGATCGAGGCGGCGCGTTGTTATCGGGCCGAGCACACCATCCTCAAACTGTTGCCTGATCAACAGATGATCAGAAGATTGCCGGTTAATGGCACATTGATGCTTTCTCTGATTTCTATTTATCTAATTGAAATATAAGGATTTTCCTGAGTGGCCTGAAACTTGATAAGGCTGTTCTGGTGTTGCGTTGCAGTGGTTTCACTCGGCCGACACCAGACCTTTCAATCTGCCATCCATCAAGGGGAATTCATGCGTTTTTCAGGGAGCATCATCACTGCCGCGGCGTTATGCCTGGCCGCTACTCACGCCACTGCCTTGCCGTTGTCCGATAGCGGCTTTTCACTGGACACGACGCTGACGGCGCTCAGCGATTACCGCTCGCGGGGGATCTCGCAGACGCTGGGTGATCCGGCGTTGCAAGTGACGTCCGTGCTCAGCCACGAGTCCGGCGCTTACCTGGCGTTATTCACCTCCAACTACGACCTGGGCAAGGCCACTCGCGAGTGGGATTACATTGCTGGTTGGACTATTCCCCTCGCTGACGAAGTGGCGCTCGACCTGGGCTGGGCCAAGTACGAGTACCACGGCGAGAGTGTGCAGAATTACAGCGAATACTACGGCTCGCTCAGTGCGTATGGCGTGACCCTCGGCGCTCATTACTCGGATGACCTGGCCGACAAGGAATCCTATTTCTATGGCTACCTGGGGTATTCCGTGGCGCTGCCTTTCGAGACGACGCTGGATCTGCGCTACGCCCGCTCCGACTACAAGGATGAGGTCTTCTTCAATACCTCCGGCAAGGGCCGCAGTCGCTATGACGACTGGCAGGTCTCTCTTTCGCGCGCCTGGTTGGGGCTGGATTGGAAGGCCAGTTACATCGACACCAACCTGTCCAAATCCGAATGCCTGTCCTACAGCGGCTATGACGATCTGTGTGGCGCCACGCTGGTAGCAGAAGTCGGCAAGACATTCTGAGTGCCCGGGAGGTAGCTGTTCGCTCGGTAACTGTTGCTGTGTGAACAGTTACCCAACACTTTGTTGCCTCCCATGTACTTAAGCTGTTGATGAATTTACATAAGTAGCTGTTTTTAAACATTAAATTAAGTGGCATGGGTTGTGCTTTTACAGGTATCAACTCCGTGTACGTAAGAGATGAGTCATGTATACATCCACTGCTTCCGCCCACTACGACATTCGCCAGCCGGATGCTCATGTCATCCGTGACGATGCTGAAGCCATCGCCGTTGCTCATCGGATTGCCGCTCTATTGCGCGATGGCGCTGCCGAGCGTGACCGCCGCCGTGAAGTACCCGCCGACGTGGTAGACGCGTTCTCCAACAGTGGCCTGTGGGGTATCACCGTCCCGAAGGCCTATGGCGGCGCCGAGGTGTCTTTTGCGACCCTGGCTGAAGTCATCGCCATCATTTCCGCTGCCGACCCCTCCCTGGGGCAGATCCCGCAGAACCATTACTGCCTGCTGGAAGACATCCGCCTGCAGGGCAGCGACGAGCAAAAGCGTTTCTTCTTCAACCTGGTGCTCCAGGGCCATCGCTTCGCCAATGCGCTGTCGGAAACCGGCGGCAAGAACGTGCAGGACATTCGCACCCGCATCGTTGCCGAAGGGGATGGTTATCGCATCGACGGGCGCAAGGGTTATTGCACCGGTTCGCTGTATGCCCATTGGCTTGGTGTGTTGGCACTGGACGAGCAAGACCGTGCACAGCTGGCATTTGTGCCGCGCAATACGCCCGGCCTGGTGATCGTCGATGATTGGGACAACATCGGTCAGCGCACCACCTCCAGCGGTACGGTGCTGGCAGAGGGCTTGTTCGTTCCGGCCTTCAACCTGTTCCCCAGTTATCGCTCCTACGAAAGCCCGACCCTGGCCGGGCCGTTCGCGCAACTGACAACGGCCGCCATCGATGCCGGCATTGGTCGTGCGGCGTTGGTCGATGCCATTGCATTCATCCGTGAGCAGGCTCGGCCGTGGATCGATGCGGGTGTGGAAAAGGCCAGCGAAGATCCGCTGACCATTGTCCAGATTGGCGCGCTGGAGATTCGCCAGGAAGCAGCCGAAGCATTGTTGGAACGGGCGGGCTGGGTACTCGACCGTGCCAAGCCCGCACCGGATGAGGACAACGTGGCGCAGGCGTCGGTCGCCGTGGCCAAGGCCAAGGTGCTGACCACTGAGGTGGCAATCGAAGCCAGCAACCGTCTGTTCGAGCTGGGCGGCACGCGCTCGACCCAGGTTCGCCACAACTTCGACCGTCACTGGCGCAACGCCCGCGTGCATACATTGCATGACCCGGTGCGCTGGAAGTATCACCTGGTCGGCAACTGGGCGTTGAACGGGGTCAAGCCACCCCGTCACGACTGGAACTGAGGCCGTCGCCATGACCAAGCAGATCCGTCTCAACGCCTTTGCCATGAATACGGTTGGCCATCTGTCGCCCGGCCTGTGGCGCCATCCGCGTGACCAGGCCACGCGTTACACCGATATCCACTACTGGACCGAGCTGGCCAGGACCCTGGAGCGCGGCAAGATCGACGGCTTGTTCATCGCCGATGTGCTGGGCGTGTACGACGTTTATGGCGGTAACGCCGACGAGGCGCTGCGCACGGCTGCCCAGGTGCCGGTCAATGATCCGCTGCAACTGGTACCGGCGATGGCGGCTGCGACCGAACACCTGGGGTTTGGCGTGACTGCCTCGGTGTCCTTCGAGCATCCATTCCCGTTTGCCCGGCGCATGTCCACGCTGGACCATCTGACCCGTGGGCGCGCCGGCTGGAACATCGTCACTTCGTACCTGTCCAGCGGAGCACGCAACCTGGGGCAGCGCGAGCAGCTGTCCCATGATCAACGCTATGCCCTGGCCGAGGAGTACCTGCAGGTCTGCTACAAACTGTGGGAAGCGAGCTGGGAGGACGATGCGGTGCGCGCCGACCCGGAAGCGGGCGTCTATGTCGACCCGGCCAAGGTGCATGGCATCGACCATCAGGGCGAGTTCTTCCAGGTGCCCGGCTTCCATCTGTGCGAGCCATCGCCACAGCGCACGCCGGTGCTCTATCAGGCGGGCGCTTCTACACGTGGCAAGGCGTTCGCGGCGGCCAATGCCGAGTGCGTATTCGTGGCGGCGCCGAGCAAGGCCGTGCTGAAAAAGCAGGTGGCGGAGTTCCGTGCCGCCGCCGTGGCTGCAGGTCGCGCTGCTGATGACATTCTGGTGCTGGAACAACTTACGGTGATCGTCGCCGAGACCGACGAGGCGGCTCTTGCGCGGCTGCGTGAATACCGCGAGTACGCCAGCGCCACCGGTGCATTGACGTTGATGTCCGGCTGGACCGGTATCGACTTCGCCCAGTACCAACCCGATCAGGTGCTGCGCGAGGTGCAAAGCGATGCCATTCAGTCGGCGGTGGAAGCCTTTACCCGCGCAGACCCGACCCGGACCTGGACCACGGCCGAGATCGCCGATTACTGCGCCATCGGTGGTGACGGCCCGGTGCTGGTCGGCTCTCCGAAGACGGTTGCCGACCAGTTGCAGGAGTGGGTCGAAGAGACCGATGTGGACGGCTTCAACCTGGCCAGCGTAGTGGCGCCGGAAACCTTTGAAGCTGTCGTCGATCTGCTGGTGCCGGAGTTGCAGGCGCGTGGCTTGTTCAAGCGTGATTACGCCGAGGGCACCCTGCGTAACAAGCTGTTCGGCGCGGGCAATCGGCTGGCGGCACCGCACCCGGCAGCCTTGCACGGGAAGCGGATTCGATGAACGAGCTGCTGGTCAACATCGACTGGTCGGAGATCGGGCAGGCCTGCCTGGACACCCTGAGCATGCTCGGTGCTGCACTCGGTTTCACCGTGCTGCTGGGGTTGCCGCTTGGCGTGTTGTTGTACCTGACTGGCCAGCGTCAGTTGCTGGCTTCACCGCTGGTGTATCGCCTACTGTCTGTGGTGGCGAACGTGCTGCGTTCGATGCCCTTCATCATTCTACTTATCGTGCTGATTCCGCTGACCACGCTGATCACCGGCACGTCGCTCGGCGTGGCGGGTGCGATTCCGCCCCTGGTGATCGGCTGTACGCCGTTCTTCGCCCGGCTGGTGGAGACCGCCTTGCGTGAAGTCGACCGTGGCCTGGTGGAGGCGACCCAATCGATGGGCGCCAGCACCTGGCAGATCGTCTGGCACACCTTGCTGCCTGAAGCACGTACCGGGCTGATCGCGGCTATCACGGTGACCTCCATCGTCCTCGTGGACTACACCGCCATGGCTGGCGTAGTCGGCGGCGGCGGCCTGGGCGACCTGGCGATCCGCTTCGGCTACCAGCGCTTCCAGACCGACGTGATGGTGGTCACCGTGCTGCTGCTGATCCTGCTGGTGCAGGCGCTGCAGGTCAGTGGTGATCGCCTGGTGCGCCACTTCACCCGGCGCTGAATTTTCCCTTTCCCGTCAGCGGCAGCCGGGTTTCGCTGCCGCCGGCCCACGTCCACCCCACGACGGCCATGTATCAACTGTTCAGGAGCAAGACCATGAAGAAGACCCTGGCCGTACTGGCTGCTGTGTTGTCGCTATCCGCCCACGCCAACGAGAAGCTGGTGGTAGGCGCAACCCCGGTTCCTCACGCGGAAATCCTCGAGTTCGTCAAACCGACGCTGGCCGCCGAAGGGGTGGATCTGGACATCAAGGTGTTCACCGATTTCATCCAGCCGAACCTGCAATTGGCCGAGAAGAATCTCGATGCCAACTACTACCAGTACCGGCCATTCCTCGATGAGTTCAATGCCACCCGCAAGACCGATCTGGTCCCCGTTGTTGGCGTGCATATCGAACCCTTCGGCGCGTATTCGACCCGCATCAAGAACCTCTCCGAGCTCAAGGAAGGCGCCAGCGTGGCGATCCCCAACGACCCGGTGAATACCGGCCGTGCTCTGGTGCTGTTGCATGAGGCTGGGCTGATTACCCTGAAGGACCCGAGCAACACCCTGGCGACCCAGCGGGACATCGCGGCCAACCCGAAGAAACTGAAGATTCGTGAGCTGGAAGGAGCATTGTTGGCCCGTGCAGTGAACCAGGTTGATCTGGCATTCATCTTTGCCAACTACGCGCTGGAAGCTGGCATCGACACCAACAGTGCGCTCATCGTCGAGAAGGGCAAGGACCTGTATGTCGAGTTCCTGGTGGCACGTCCCGACAACATCAACGATCCGCGTATCCAGAAGCTGGCCAAGGCGCTGAATTCGCCTGAAGTGCGCGAGTTCATCCTGACCCGTTACAAGGGCCAGATCGCTCCCGGCTTCTGATCGGCCCTCATGATCCGCGCTGCCTCGCAGCGCGGTTTTTCATTGTCACCGCAGGCCTTTTCCATGGTCAGTTTCAACCCGCAGCCGCTGGCTGCCGCCGTGCATATCCGCCTGGTGGGGCTCGGCAAGCATTACCCAGGGCACGAGCAGGGTGTTCATGCCTTGCGTGACATCAACCTGGAGATCCGCCGTGGCGAGGTTTTCGGCATCATCGGGCGCAGCGGTGCGGGTAAGTCCTCACTGTTGCGCTCGCTGAACCGGTTGGAGCATCCCAGCAGCGGCCAGGTGCTGATCGACGATGAGGATATCGCCGATTTCGACACGTCCCGGCTGGCGCGCCAGCGTCAGCGTACCGGCATGATTTTCCAGCATTTCAACCTGATGGCCGCGAAAACCGTGGGTGAGAATGTCGCCCTGCCGCTCAGGTTGGCGGGCATTGCCGGTGCCGAGCGCGAGCGAAGGATGGCTGAAATGCTGCAACTGGTGGGGCTGGAGGACAAGCGCAATGCCTATCCCGCACAGTTGTCCGGTGGCCAGAAACAGCGGGTCGGGATTGCCAGGGCGCTGGTGTTGCAGCCGGACCTGTTGCTGTGTGACGAAGCCACCTCGGCGCTCGATCCGGAAAGTACCCAGTCGATCCTGGCCCTGTTGCGCGATATCAATCGTCGCCTGGGCCTGACCATCGTGCTGATTACCCACGAGATGGAAATCATCCGCGACCTGTGCGACCGGGTGGTGGTGCTGGAACGGGGCGAAGTGGTGGAGCAGGGCGAGGTGTGGCAGGTCTTCGGTAATCCGCAGCATGAGGTGACCAGAACGCTGCTGCATACCCTGCTGCCGGGTGCTGTCGATGAGTCACGTGCGTCGACGGATCTGGTGCTCGATCTGCATTACACCGGTGCCAGCGGTCATGAGCCGGGCCTCTCGGCCATCATCCGCGTGCTGGGCTACAAGACCAGTCTGGTGCAGGGCAATCTGGAGCGCATCCAGGGGCGCACCCTCGGCTGCCTGCGCATTCGGGTGGAGGCGCCTGCGAGCGCGTTCGAGCAGTTGCTGGAGCAGGCCCGCCAGGTGGCGGACCGTGCCGAACAGGTCAGCCCTGGCCGTAACGCGCCTGCTGCATTTCCTGTAGCCGGCTGAGGGTGCGGCGGAACGGGAAGGCCAGGTAGCCTTCCAAGTACAGCTCCTCCATTGGCACTTCGGCTTCCAGGTACAGCGGCACACGCCGGTCGTAGCACTCGTCGACCAGGGCGATGAAGCGCCGCACGCTGTCATCCTCGGGTGCCAGCATCGGCAGTTCACGGTCGCCGGCGACCACCTGTTCGACGCCATCCTCGGTGCCGCGGGCGATACGGCCTTCACGTTGCTGGCCGCCAAGGCGTGGCACGTCGCTGAGCAGGACATGGCGGAACTGGTCGCACAGGGCAATGAAGTCCAGTGCCGCTAGGGGTTGTTGGCACAGGTCGGCATAGCGGCACCAGAGCACACGGTTGCCGTGCCCGAGCACATGGACCGGCCTATGGCCCAGTTCGATCGGTGTGGTCGCGGTCGGTTGGTTGCCAACCAGCTGCGCGAATACCTCGCGCAGGGCGCTGGATTGGCCGGGATGACTGATCCAGTAGCGTTGCAATGGGATTCCGGGGTGCAGGCGGTGGTCCTGCTCACCATCCACCGCGACCACCTGCATGTAGTGTTCGATGGCGGCGATGGCTGGCAGGAGGCGATCCCGGTTGAAACCACCGGCGTACAACTGGTCCGGCGGCTGGTTGGAGGTGGCGACCAGCACCATGCCTTCCTCGAGCATCGTCTGCATCAGGCCACCGAGCACGATGGCATCGCCGATATCGTTGACGAACAACTCGTCGAAGCACAGCACGCGCACCTCTTTGGCCAGTTCACGGGCCAGGGCGCGTAGCGGCTCGGCGGTACCGGTGAGCTGGAACAGGCGCTGGTGCACCCACTGCATGAAATGATGGAAGTGCTGGCGCCGTGCCGGAATGCGCAGGCTGTTGTAGAAGCTATCCATCAGCCAGGTTTTGCCCCGGCCTACCGGGCCCCACAGGTAGACACCTTGGGTAGCTTTGTACGGCTGCCGGTGCAGGGCCTGATAGCAGGCTTCGAGCTGTTCGACGGCATGCAGTTGCGCAGCATCGGCGTGAAAACCGTCGTATTCCAGCGCATGGTGGTAGGCAGCAAGCGGTGAGGCGGGAGGCAAGGTGTCGAGCATGGTCGGGGCATTCATGAAAGATGGCGCACTGTAGACGTTGCCGGCTGCTACGATCCAGTGCCTTCGCCGAAGCGGCTTGGCTCAGACAGTGGAGAGGGTGAGATGTTGCATGAACACGTCCGGGGCGATCTGTTCGAGACGCCATTGGGGCGGATGATCGCTCTGATGAACGAGCAGGGCGGTTTATTGCGCCTGGATTTCCTGCCTTCGGACCAGCCGGAACCCGAGCTCTGGATGGGCTGGCAGTGGCGGCGCGATGAGGCGGCGCTGGCACAGGTGGTGCGCCAGTTAGACGAGTACTTTGCCGGCAAGCGGCGGGTGTTCGAGGTGGCGCTGGCAGCTCAGGGCAATGCCTTTTTGCAAGAGGCCTGGCGCCATTTGCGCGATGTGCCCTATGGCACCACGTTGAGCTATGGCGCCCTGGCCAACCGCCTAGAACGCAAGACCTCGGCTCGGGCCATCGGGCGGGCCAATGCGGTCAACCCGATTGCGATCATCGTGCCGTGCCACCGCATCATCGGCGCCGATGGCAGCCTGACCGGTTACGCCGGCGGCATGGAGCGCAAGCAGGCGCTGCTCGAGTTGGAAGGTGTGCTGATGCCGACCCGACAACAGCTGTTGCTGTTGTAATCGGCTCATGCACCGTTGGCTGTCCGGGTAGCGGCCCGCTCAGCCTGCCAGGCTGCTGCGCAACAGCTCGAGCAATTCACGCCAGTGCTGACGCTCTGCGGCTTCGTCATGGACCGGGCTGTCGGCGACGGCAAAGCCGTGGCGCGCGTCATGGCGAGTCGAGCTGAAGGTGACGCCAGCGGCACGCAGTGCCTGGTCGAGCCGATCGATGGCTTCGCTGGGAATCGAGGCATCGTCCTTGGCGTGGCCGAAGTGCAGTTTCGCTGCCTTCAACTCAGGCGCACGCAGGTGTGGGCTGTCGCTGTTGTCGGTGACCAGGTGGCCGCCGTGGAACGAGGCGACTGCGGCAATCCGCTGGGGAAAGTCCGCGGCAGCGTGCAGGGCGATGGCCCCCGTCATGCAATAGCCGACAACCGCCACCTGGCCGGCGCGCACTTGCGGCTGTGCCTGTAGCCAGTCGAGCAGAGTCTGGTGGTCGGCCTTCAGGCCGGCCTGGGTCAGGGTGTCCTTCAGCCCGAAGAACAATTTGCGGCCTTCCTCGCTGCTCAGGCCCAGTTGCGGGTCGGCCACCGGCGTGCGCGCCACCCGGTAGTAGAGATTGGGCAGCAGCACCGCGTAGCCCTCGGCGGCCAGGGCGGCTGCCTTGTTCTGGAAGGCTTCACGCACGCCGCGAATATCGGTATGCAGGATCACGCCTGGCCAAGGTCCGGGGCCCTCCGGTGTATGCAGCCAGGCATCGAGCTGGCCATCGGCGGTGGCAATGTTAAGGGTCTGGACAGGCATGGCAGGCTCCTCAGGGCAGGGCGTTGGACGTATGGGCGCCGGACTGATGGCCGAGTTCGCCGTCTTCGTCCTGCGTAGCGACGGGGGTGGGTTGGTGTTCGGGTAGCATACCGTTGACTTGCTGATCCCACAGGCGGCGGTAGGCGCCGTCTGGGCGGTTTAGCAGTTCCTGCGGGCTACCGTCTTCGATGATGCGGCCATTGTCGAAGAACAGGATGCGATCCAGGCTGGCGACGGTGGACAGGCGGTGAGCGACGACGATCACCGTCTTGCCCCGCATCACCTCTTCCAGGGCATCCTGGATGGCCTTCTCGGTCAGCGAGTCGAGGCTGGAGGTGGCTTCGTCCATGATCAGGATCGGCGCGTTCTTGACGATCACCCGGGCGATGGCGATGCGCTGGCGCTGGCCGCCGGAGAGCTTGACGCCGCGCTCGCCGACCAGCGAGTCGTACTGTTGCTGCATCTGCTGGATGAAGTCGTGGGCATAGGCCTGGCGCGCGGCGGACTCCACCGCGTCGCGGTCGGCCTCCGGATCGCCATAGCGAATGTTGTCCAGCAGGCTGCGGTGGAACAGGCTGGGGTCCTGGGGGATCAGGCTGATCTGCGAGTGCAGCGACTGCTGGCGAAAGCTGCGGATATCCTCGCCGTCGACCAGGATGCGACCTTGCTGCGGGTCGTGCAGACGCATGATCAGGCCGAGCAGGGTGGACTTGCCGGAGCCGGAATAGCCGACCAGGCCGACCCGCTGGCCGCCCG
The DNA here is from genome assembly GCF_965111915.1 of Pseudomonas sp. Marseille-Q8238. Classification (NCBI taxonomy): domain Bacteria; kingdom Pseudomonadati; phylum Pseudomonadota; class Gammaproteobacteria; order Pseudomonadales; family Pseudomonadaceae; genus Pseudomonas; species Pseudomonas sp. Marseille-Q8238. Next base: position 1,855,776 of record NZ_CBCOPI010000001.1, read on the forward strand.
GAATCTTCAGGTCGAGGCCGTCGAACACCTGTTGTCCACTTTCATAGGCGAAGCCAACGTTCTGCAGCTCAATGCTGCCCTGCTCGATCTCGATGTCGCGGGCACCCTCGGCGTCGACGATGTCATGCGGGCGGATGATGGTGCGCACGCCGTTCTCGATATTGCCGATGTACTCGAACAGATCGAGGAAGCGCCGGCTGATGTTGCGCGCCTCGGCGATCACCACGAACGACAGGCTGGTGCTCATGACAAAACCGGCTACATCAATGCGTCCCTGGCGCCACAGCCATACTGCGAAGAACAGCAGCCCGACCTTGAGCACCAATGCGGCGAGGAACTGGAACAGCACGATCTTCTCGTTGTAGTAGAAGGCGTTGCGCGCGGCCTTCACTTCCTTGTCGAGAAAGCCCTGGAGGAAGCGCCGCTCGAAACCGATGCGGGCGAACAAGCGGATCGCCGACAGGTTGCCGATGGCATCGACGATGCGTCCGGTGGTCTCGCTGCGTGTTGCGGCGAAGGCTTTGGAATAGGGCTGGCAGCGTCGCGCCAACAGGTAGGAGGCGCCGACGAACAGCAAGGACCAGAGCAGCGCGAACAGCGCCAGGATGTCGCTGGCCGTGGCCAGCAGGATGACCGCCACGGCCATGGTGACCAGCACCGGCAGAAAATCGAAGATCAGTGCCCAGAGGGTCATGTTCACCCCCATGGCTGTCTCCGATACCCGCGAGGCCAGGGCACCGGCGAAATTGCTGCTGATATAGCGCTGCGAGTGATGCTGCAGGTAGGCGAATAGCTCGGCCGACACGCGTGTGCGCTGCAGCGGTGCGACATAGACACGGCAGAAACCTGCGCTGCGGCCAAAAACCACTTCGGCCAGGCTGAGCGCGAGGAACAGCCCAAGCGGCATGGCCAGCGCGCTATACAGCTCGGAACCGGGTATGCCTTCACCAATCACCCCGACCACCTTGCCGAGGGCATAGGGCAGCATCACGGCGCTGATCGATGACAGCACTTGCAGGGTGGTGATCAGCAGGTACCACCCGCGAAAGCGCCGGGCGAACTGCAGGGTGAAGCGCAGCGGGCTGGCGGGCAGTTGCGGGATGCGTGTGGCCTGCGCAGAGCTATCGAGCGAAGGAGCGGGGGCGGTCATTGAGGGTTCACAGGGCGACGGGCGAGAGTGTGCAGGGGCTCTACGTTGGGTGCGGACAAACGTACGCCGGGCGAAGGCCTCCACCGGAGCGGCAGAGTGCCTGAGCGGTTTCTGTTTTTGAAAGAACGAAAAATTACCGGTCAATAGCTGCGGGCGATAACCAGCAGTGTCGTCGCCCGCGTACATTGATGCGTTTCGATGCTCTGACGAGTCGTTATCAGCGCCGATCAATGACCGTCATGCGATTTTTCCTTGCCGGCACGCACATCGAAGGCACCGCCGGTAAAGGCGCCCTCCACGGTGACCTTGCCCTTGCCGGGCAGCAGCGGGAACACCAGTTCGGCGAAGCGGTAGGCTTCTTCGAGGTGTGGATAGCCCGATAGCACGAAGCGGTCCACGCCCAGGTCGACGTATTCCTGCAGGCGGGTGGCCACGGTCTGCGGATCGCCAACCAGGGCAGTGCCGGCGCCGCCGCGTACCAGGCCGACCCCGGCCCAGAGATTCGGCGAGACTTCCAGCCTGTCGCGGCGCCCGCCGTGCAGCGCGGCCATGCGTCGTTGGCCTTCGGAGTCCATGCTGGCGTAGTTGGCCTGGGCGGCGGCGATGGTGTCGTCGTCGAGATGACTGATCAACTCGTCGGCGGCGGCCCAGGCCTGCTCGTTGGTCTCGCGCACGATCACATGCAGGCGCACGCCGAAGCGCACCGTGCGACCGTGTTTGGCGGCGCGGGCGCGCACGTCGGCGATCTTCTCGGCCACGGCTGCGGGCGGCTCGCCCCAGGTCAGGTAGGCGTCCACGTGTTTGGCCGCCAGCTCGTGGGCGGCCGGCGACGAACCGCCAAAGAACAGCGGCGGGTAGGGCTGCTGTACCGGCGGGAAGAAGTTCTGCGCGCCTTCAACCCGCAGGTGCTCGCCGTGGAAGTCGACCGTTTCGCCACTGAGCAGCTGACGCCAGACGCTAAGGAATTCGTCCGCGGCAGCGTAACGCTGGTCGTGATCGAGAAATACGCCATCGGCCGCCAGCTCCGTGGCATCGCCACCGGGCACCACGTTGAGCAGCAGGCGGCCGCCGCTGGCCTGGTCGAGGGTGGCGGCCTGGCGGGCCGAGGCGGTCGGGTTGCCCAGCGAGGTGCGCAGGGCGACCAGCAGCTTGAGGCGCTGGGTCACCGGCACCAGGCTGGCCGCGGTGACCCAGGGATCGAGGCAACTGCTACCAGTGGGAATCAGGATGCCGTCATAGCCGAGGTTCTCGGCAGCTACGGCGATCTGCCGCATGTAGGCGTTGGTGGCCGGGCGCCCGCTGGCGGAATGGCCGAGGTAGCGGGTGTCGCCGGAGGTGGGCAGGAACCAGAAAATATCGAGGCTCATGGCGTTTTACTCGTTGCAGGAAAATGGGCCGCCGCGCTTGGCGAGCGGCGGTGCGTGCAACGCAGGGCATGTCAATTCACGCTTGCTTGGGCAAGTCTGGTTCAGATCGACAGATTGATTACCCGTCCTCCCTTCGAACTCTGCGCCGGCCGACGCTTGTTCACCACCAGCTCGCCAATCTTGATCAGCAGGGCGCGGGTGACGTTGCGGCTGAGGCCGAGCAGGCTGGCGGTATGCACCTGGTTGTAATGGCAGAAACGGTAGGCACTGCGCAGCAGCGCTTCTTCGACTTTCTCGTGCAGAGCGCCGCTTTCTTCTTCGAAGAGTTTCTGGAAGGCGCGTTGCAGCAAGGCGTCGGCGGATTCGTCGAGAGGTGGGGTGCTTTCCGGTCGTTCGATACGCAGGTTGGACAGACGCAAATCTTCCTTGCGGATCAGACCGTCATGGCAGATCAGCAGGGTGTGGTGAATGACGTTTTCCAGCTCGCGGATGTTGCCCGGCCAGTCGTAGCTGGCGAGCTTGTGCTCGGCCTCGCTGCTCAGGCGCACTTCGCCATAACCGAGACGCCCGCTGTAGCTGGCGATGAAGTGGCGGGTCAACGGCAGGATGTCGCCGGGCCGCTCGCGCAGTGGATAGAGCTGCAGGCTGACCACGTTGAGCCGGTAGTACAGGTCCTCGCGGAAATGCCCGGCGTTGATCGCCTTTTCCAGCTGCACGTTGGTGGCGGCCAGCACCCGTACGTTGATCGGGATGCTCTTGCGCGAGCCCAGGCGCACCACCTCGCGCTCTTGCAGCACGCGCAGCAGTTTGACCTGGATGGCCATGGGCAGATCGCCGATCTCGTCGAGAAACAGGGTGCCGCCGTTGGCCTCTTCGAACCAGCCGGCCTTGGCCGCCAGGGCACCGGTGAAGGCGCCTTTCTCGTGGCCGAACAGTTCGGCTTCCACCAGCGATTCGGAGAACGCCCCGCAGTTGACCGCAATGAACGGCCCGCTGCGCCGGCCACTGAGGTTGTGGATGTGTCGCGCCACCAGTTCCTTGCCCGTACCGGTTTCGCCAATGATCAGGACGCTGGCCTCACTGGGGGCGACCTGTTGCAAGTGAGCGAGAAGCGCCTGCGATTTGGGGTCTTCGAAGACCTGTGCGGTCGCCCGGATCGAGGTGGCCAGTGTCGGGGATGGAGGAAGCGTCAACAGTTGCATGGGCATCCCTTATGAGTAGAAGGACGGAGTAGGGCGCGTCTGATTCAGTGCCCACTCGCCCAATTCGTGGATCTTGTAGTCCACCGGGTCGTGCAGGGTCTGGGTGCGCAGGTTGCGCCAGTAACGGTCGAAGCGCAGCGACGCATGGGTGGCCCGGGCACCGGTCACCTCGAACAGGCGGCTGCACAGGTCCAGCCCGGTACGGGTCGCCGCCACCTTGGCGGCGGCGATGGACAGCGCCAGTTGCGCGCGCTCTTCACTGCCGAGGTTGTGCTCCTTGCTCCAGGCTTCGTCGAGCTGGGTAGAGGCGCGTTCGACCAGCAGCCTTACGCCTTCCAGGCCCACCCAGAACTCGCCGTAGTGACGCAGGATGTAGGGGTCTTCGCTGACGTGCTGGGCCTTGGATTTGAACCACGGCCGGCCTTCCTTGAGCGTGTACTGGCGGGCTTCTTCCAGCGCGCCTTCGGCGATGCCGAGGAAGATATGGGCGAAGTGCAGCTGTGCGATCAGCGGGCGCAGGCAGGCGAACGGTGTGCTCAACGGGCCCGGATCGAGCAGCAGTTCCGACTCCTCGACGCGCACGCGCTCGAAGGTGGCGCTGCCGCTGTCGGTCTGCCGCTGGCCCATGTTGTCCCAGTCGCCATGCAGGGTGATGCCGGTGCGACCGCTGGGGATGGCGGCGATCAGCAGCTTGCCGCCGGCGCTTTCGTCGACCGCCGAGGCGATCAGCATTTCCGAGTCGCTGGCGCCGGAGCAGAAGCTCTTCTTGCCGGAGAACTCGCGCCAGCCATCGAACTTCCTGACCACGGTGCGGGTATCCAGCGGGTTCAGGGCGTTGCCCCAGAACCAGTTCTTGCGCGCGGTCTGCTCGAACCACGGTTGCCACTGTTCCGGGCGGGCGAACAGGCGCACGGTGGCCAGCATCAGGTGCTGGAAGCCGAAGACATGGGCGATGGAGCTGTCGACCTTGGCGAACTCGCGCACGATGTTCAGGGTGTCGCTCCAGTTGGCGCCGATGCCGCCGAACTGGGTGGGAATGCTCAGGGCGAGCAGGCCGCTCTGGCGGATGGCATCGCGCTCGGCCTTCGGCGTACCGCCCCGTTCGTCACGTTCGGTGGCGGTTTCGGCGAACTCGGCGGCCAGCTTGCGCGCGGTCTGCAAGGGGCTGAGTACAGTGGGTTGTGGGTGGTGTGCGCTCACGCGGATTTCCTCGATTGTCCTGGGGTGGCTGCGGGGCAGATGACGGATGAAGGGCTCATGCGTTCTGCGCTCGCGGCAGCACATCGTTGGCGATCATTTCGCCGAACGGTCCGGTGAGATTGGTCACGCCGCGTCCGGCCAGGCTGGCGTAGGGTTCCGGCAGCAGCGGGAAGACCAGTTCGGCGAAGCGGTAGGCTTCTTCCAGGTGCGGATAACCGGAGAAGATGAAGCTGTCGATGCCGAGGTCGGCGTATTCCTTGATGCGTGCAGCGACCTGTTGTGGGTCGCCGACCAGCGCGGTACCGGCACCGCCGCGCACCAGGCCGACGCCGGCCCACAGGTTGGGGGCGATTTCCAGCTGGTCGCGGCGGCCGCCGTGCAGGGCGGCCATGCGCCGCTGGCCTTCGGAGTCGAAGCGGGCGAAGGATTGCTGCGCGGCGGCGATGGTTTCGTCGGAGATATGTGCGATCAAGCGGTCGGCCGCCTGCCAGGCTTCGTCGGCGGTCTCGCGCACGATCACATGCAGGCGGATGCCGAACTTCACCGTGCGCCCGTGCTGGGCGGCGCGGGCACGCACATCGGCGATCTTCTCGGCGACGGCGGCAGGCGGTTCGCCCCAGGTCAGGTAGACATCCAGTTGTTCGGCGGCCAGGTCATGGGCGGCGTCGGACGAGCCACCGAAATACAGCGGCGGATAGGGCTTTTGCACGGGCGGGTAGAGCGCCTTGGCGTTCTCCACCTTGAAGTGCCTGCCCGTGAAATCCACGGATTCCCCTTGCAGCACGCGACGCCAGATACGCAGGAATTCGTCGGTGACTTCGTAGCGCTCGCTGTGGCTGAGGTGGATACCGTCACCCCGGTTTTCATCGGGGTCGCCGCCGGTGACCACGTTGATCAGCAGGCGTCCGCCGGACAGGCGGTCGAGGGTGGCGGTCATGCGTGCCGAGACGGTCGGCGAGATGATGCCGGGACGGATCGCCACCAGATAACGCAGGCGCTCTGTCAGCGGTGCCAGGGCCGAGGCGACGACCCAGCTGTCCTCGCAGGAGCGTCCAGTGGGAATCAGCACGCCGTAGTAGCCAAGGCCATCGGCAGCCTGGGCTATTTGCTTCAGGTAATTGAGGCTGACCGGGCGGGCGCCCTGGCTGGTGCCGAGGAAGTGGCCGTCGCCGTGAGTGGGCAGAAACCAGAATACATTCATCGTCCGCTCCTCAGGCGATCTTGCGCACGGTGTGCGCGTGGGCGGTGAACAGCGGCAGGGCACGTTCGGCAGCCAGGCGTATCCGTGCCTGCAGGGCGTCGCTGCTGATCTGGTAGTCGCGCAGGTCGCTTTCGCTGGCATAAACGCCGATGGGCAGGGTGAGGGACTGGAAGAAGCTGAACAGCGGGCGCAACTGGTGATCGATGACCAGTGCGTGCAACGGACTGCCACCGGTAGCGGCGAGCAACACCGGGGTGTCGATCAGGCTGTCCTGGCCGACCAGGTCGAACAGGTGCTTGAACAGGCCCGGATAGGAACCGCGATAGACCGGGGAGGCGACGATCAGCAGATCGGCATTCTCGATGGCCTGCAGGTGCTGCTCCACCGCATCGGGCAGCTCGCTGCGCGACTGGGCATTGCCCAGCGGCCGGGCGATTTCGCTCAGCTCGATGAGGCGAGCGTCGATGTTCAAGTGATTGCCCAGCTCGGCAACGATGGCCTCGGTCAGTGCCAGGGTGCGGGAGGGGCGATAGGCGCCGCCGGAAACGGCGACCACGTTGAGTGCTGCAGTCATGTCTGGGTCCTGTGGTGGTGCTCTGTGGGCAGAGCGGTACACAGGCTTGAGCAAGAGCTGTACCACACTGATAGGCCCGGGTTTACTGGGATCCAGCTGGTTTCGCCGCGCTGCGCTGTTGATGCAATAGGTGTTTTGTTGCTTGGCTGTTGCCCTGGCAACAGTTGCTGGGCGTGCAGCGCCGAGACTGATGAGGAGAACGACTGGAGCATATTCGCGCGCCTGTAAGAACGTGCGGCCAGTTATACGACTGGTTTTTTATTCCTCAAAAGAATTATGGAAAATATAAAAATTCAAATATGGAATAAGAAGGTTCGCGTTAGCTGTTCATCTGGCAACAGCAGCTTTGCCGGGGTGGGCAGAGGCAGCGATGAATGCGCTCAATGCTTTTTGTGCATTTTTTCCATGCCTGAATAGAATTGAATTCAAATAACTTCTATAAATTCAATGGTTTAGTATTTTTATATGCGCATTGGATATTAAAAAATATTTAAAAGTTACTTTATGAAATAAGTGGCTGCCCCGGATGATTGCGCCGCACCACTACAGTTTCGGGGCGTCTGGAAACAGGGTCTGCCCCCTTTTTATTTCTCGCGTCACGGGTGGCGATCTGCGCAGATAGTTCGCGGCAGCCCACCGGGACGTGGCTGGAGCACCCACGGATGCAGACGATCAGCACCATCGCCACCTGGGCGCAGGCTGTTACCCGTGCGCTTGATGCAAGCGGTTACTCGAGCCGGGCGCTTTTGCAGGAGGCGGGCATCAGCCCGGACCACCTGCACGACAGCAACCAGCGCATTCCTGTCAGCACCATGAGCTGCCTGTGGCGTGCGGTGCGCCGAGTGACCGGTGACGAGTGCTTCGGCCTGCGTGTTGCCGAGCATGCCTGCCCCACGGATTTCCACGGCTTGCTGTTCGCCCTGCAGACCAGCCTCACGGTGGCGGATGCCCTCGAGCGCGTCGTGCGCTTTTCCCACATCATCACGACCTCGGCCAACATGGAGTTGCAGCGCGAGGGTGGTCGCTGCCTGATGCTCTATCGGCCATCGTCGGCGGTGCAGACCGAACAGATCGCCACCGAAGCGCTGATCGCCTCGGCAGTGCGGTTCACCCGGCAGAGCTGGAGCGAACTGAACCCGATCATCGCCGTCGAGTTGTCGCGTCCGGTACCCGCCAATCCGGCTGAATGGGAGCGCTCGCTGGGCTGCCCGGTACGCTTCGAGGCGCCGTGTAATGCCATCGAATACGCCCCACAATTCATGGGTCGCTCGCTGCGTACCGGCAACAGCGAACTGGCCAGCAGCCTGGACACGGTGTTGATGGGCTACTTGCAGCGTCTGCAACGCAACAACCTGCCGGAGCAGGTGCGCAGTGTCATCGTTCGCCAACTGCCGCAAGGCGAGGTGCAGCAGACGGCGGTCGCCGACGAGCTGGGCATGAGCGTGCGTAACCTGCACCGTCATCTGCTCAAGCACGCCACCAGCTTCAAGGAGTTGCTCGACGATACCCGCCGGCAACTGGCCTTCGATTACCTGCGTCAGCCGCACTGCTCGGTCAACGAGGCGTGCTATCGCCTGGGCTTCAATGAACCAAGCAGCTTCAACCGGGCCTTCCGCCGCTGGACAGGAACCACGCCAGGGCAATGGCGCAGCTCCCAGGCGCAGGAACGCGCCAGCGCGTCGGTGCTGGCATTGCCGGTGGTGGCACGCGAGCGGCCAGTGGATTTCTCCAGCTGGGCGCCGGCGCTGGCCGTCTGATCAGTCGCAGGCAATCGATGTGCGTCCACAGGGAGAGGGGCGTGAGCGCAACGAGGCCACATGTCATCGCCACTGAAGTGGTGGGGTGATCGCTATCGGATTTTATTGATAGGGATTATCATTCGCTGCTTGCTGCCCGGTATTTCAGGGCTACGCCTTCATGCAGTGAGCTCCATGCCAGACCTCGATTCATTGGTCGATATTCCCTCTGACGGCGTGCCCGAATCGGCGCGCAACGAGACGTTGCTGCGTGTATTCCTGGCGCGGCGCAGCCAGATGGAATCGCTGGTCACGCGTCGGGTTGGCTGCCGGGCCACGGCGGCGGATCTGGTGCAGGACCTGTTCCTGCGGTTCTGGCGGCGGCCGACGCCGGTGGTCGAAGACCTGGGCAGCTACCTGTTGCGCAGTGCCCACAACATGGCGATTGATCATCTGCGCAGCGAAGGGGCACGTACCCGCAATGAAAGTGGCTTGTTCCCCGAGACGCAGCAGGATGAACATCCGCCCCCCGAAGTGACACTGCAGGCCAGCCACGACCTGCGTTCGGTGTCGGCAGCATTGCAGGCGTTGCCGGAGCGCACCCGGCATATCTTCCTGCTCAATCGTATCCATGGTCGCACCTACGCCGAGATTGCCCGGAGCATGGTGATTTCGCAGAGTGCCGTGGAAAAACATATGATGCGCGCCCTCGACGTCTGCAAAGCCAGCCTTGCGGATACCGTGTCCTCACCCGGAAGCGCCAGCTCATGAGCCTCGATCACCTGCAAGCCACCGCTGCGTCGTCTGCCCTGGAGCAGCAGGCCTGGTTGTGGCTCGGGCGTTTGCAGGGGCAGCCGGAGCCGGCGTTGCGTGCCGAGTTCGAGCAGTGGTTGTACGCCGCGCCTGCGCATGTCGATGCCTTCGTCCGGGCACGTGATCTGTGGCAGCTCAGCCAACCTGCTGCGGCTGAAATGGCAGCTCAGGAGGCGCTGGCACTGCAGCGCTACCTGGTCCCTGTGCAACCCGCCGGGCGACGCCTATCGCGCTGGGCTGGTGCCTTGAGCATGGCGGCCTGTCTGCTACTGGTAATTTGGGCGGGGGGGTGGCAGCCCCTGCATTGGCTGGAGGATCTGCGCGCCGATCATGTCTCGCCTCCGGGCGAAATTCGCACATTGACCCTGGCCGATGGCTCGACCCTGCTGCTCGATGCCGACAGCGCGGTGACGGTGGAGTATCGGGAGAACGAGCGCCATATCGAGCTGCGTCGTGGCGCGGCATTCTTCCAGGTCACGCCGGGCGCTGTGCCCTTCGTGGTTGGCGCCCATGGTGGTGAAGCACGGGTGCTGGGAACCGCCTTCGAGGTGCGTTTGCTGGCGGAGGGTGCTCAGGTCACCGTGGATCATGGTCGGGTCGGTGTCCGGGCGCAGCAGAGTGGTGTGCAGCACGTGCTGACCGCCGGGCAGCGCACACACTTTGCCGGTGGCCAGGTGGCGCAACCACAGACTGTCGATACCCAGGCGCAGTTGTCCTGGCGTGAAGAGCGGCTGACCTTCTACAAGGCGCCACTGGGTGATGTGCTGGCTACGCTCGAGCGCTATTACCCCGGACGCATCCTGTTGCTCAACGAGGCGCTGGCCGGCCGGCGCATTAGCGGTAGCTTCCCCAGTAATGATCCGGCAGCGGTGTTGGCATCACTGCAAGCGGTGGTGGGTTTCGAGCAGAGTGAGTGGCTCGGTCGCCTGATCATCCTGCGTTGAGATACTGAGCAGACTGACGTCGATAAGAAAAAAAGATTTCGCCTGAGTGGTGAGGTACATGCCCTTGGCGTTCGTGTAGTGCTTGAAATGCGAGTATTTCGCAAACGAGAAGCCAATACGACAAGGGTCATACACTTCATGAAATACCGGATCACTCCCGTGCATGCCGCCGTTCTCAAGGGCCTGGGCATGGCGTCTGCACTGTTGCTGGGGCCGGTGGGCCTGCCAGTCCTGGCCCAGGCCTCCGAGCCGGGTTCTGCAGGGGCCTATGCCGCCGAATACGATTTCGCGCTTGCCGCTCAGCCGCTGCCGCAGGCCCTGAATGCCTTCAGTCGGGTCACCGGGCTCAGCGTGGTGTACACCGCCGAGGCGCCATATCGCCTGAACGCACCAGCGGTCAGCGGGCGGATGAGTGCTGAACAGGCCCTGAGCAGGTTGCTTGCCGGGTCAGGCTTCACTTACCGCCAGGCTGGCGCCGGCACCGTGACTCTGGAGCCGCTGGCCACTGGCGGGGCGCTGAGTATCGATGCGGTGAACATCGATGCATCGCGGCAGGCACAGGGTTATCAGCCACCGCCCGTGACTTCACTGATGCGCAGCGAAACCCCGCTACTGGACATTCCCCAGGCCGTTGCCGTGGTGCCGCAACAGGTCTTGCAAGATCAGCAGCCACAAAATCTCGACGACGCCCTGGCCAATGTCAGCGGCATTACCCAGGCCAACACCCTGGGCAGCACGCTGGATGCGGTGATGAAGCGTGGCTTCGGTGACAACCGCGACGGCTCGATCCTGCGTGATGGCATGCGTACCATCCAGGGCCGCAACTTCACCGCCTCGGCGGAGCGGGTGGAAGTGCTCAAGGGACCGTCGTCGATGCTTTACGGCATTCTCGATCCGGGCGGCGTGATCAACGTGGTCAGCAAGAAGCCGCAGCTGGAATCCTTCGGTTCGATCACTGCGCGGGCCTCGACCTATGGCCATGGCGACAATGGCAGTGGTGGCCAGTTCGACCTCACCGGCCCGCTGGGTGACACCGGCTTGGCCTACCGCCTGATCGCCGATTACGACGATGCCGATTACTGGCGCTCGTTCGGCAACAGTCGCGACAAGACTTTCGCTCCCTCGCTGGCCTGGTACGGCGAGGACACCACGGTGAACCTGAGCCACGAGTACCGTGAATACTCGGTGCCCTTCGACCGTGGCACGATCTTCGTCAATGGCAAGCGCCTGGATATCCCGGCCGACCGTCGTCTGGATGAACCCTACAACACCACCGAAGGGCGTTCGAACCTGACCATCCTCAGCATCGACCACCGCCTCGATGACGACTGGAAACTGCACTTCGCCTACAGCTACAACCGTGATCGCTATGACGATTACCAGGCGCGGGTCACCAGCGTGAACACCATCAACCATACGGTCGGCCGCCGCCTCGACGGCACTCGTGGTGCCGTCAGTACCTCGCATTTCGCTACCCTGAACCTGGAAGGCACCGTGCAACTGGCCGGTATGCAGCACGATCTGCTGACAGGCGTCGACCACGAATACCGCAAGTTCTACCGCGCCGACCTGATCCGTCAGAACACCACGCGCCGTCTGAACTACGACAACCCCATCTATGGCCTCGATCCGGTGCCGACCACGGTAGTGGCCAATGACAGCGACCAGACCGACCGGGTGGTGACCCAATCGGCCTTCGTGCAGGATTCGGTGCACCTGACCGACCGCTGGATATTCGTCGCCGGGGCGCGTTATCAGCTCTACGATCAACTGTCCGGTCGCGGCCGCCCTTTCAACAAGAACACCGATATCGACGGCCAACTGTGGGTTCCCCGTGTTGGTCTGGTCTACAAGCTGAGCAACGAGCTGTCGCTGTATGGCGGCTACACCGAGTCGTTCAAGCCCAACTCGACCATCGCGCCGCTGGCGAACGGCGCCACGATCAACGGCCTGGCGCCGGAGGAGGGCAAGTCCTGGGAAATCGGTGCCAAGCTGGATATTCCGGGGCGCATCACTGGCACCCTGGCGTTGTTCGATATCACCAAGACCAATGTGCTGGTGCTGATTCCCGATACCGCCGTGCCCGCCAACAGCATCGCCACCGCTGCTGGAGAGGTGCGCTCGCGCGGCCTGGAGCTGGACGTCACTGGGCAAGTCACCGAGCGCATCAGCCTGATCGGCACCTACGCCTTTACCGATGCCGAGGTGACGAAGGACCGCCTACTTGAAGGTAACGCCCTGCAGAACGTGGCCCGGCACACAGCGTCGCTGTCGACGGTGTATGACTTTGGCGAGCTGTTTGGTGCCGATCGCCTACGGGCAGGTATCGGGGCGCGCTATGTCGGCGCGCGCGAGGCCGACGCGCAGAACACCTTCGAGCTGCCGCACTACACGGTCGCCGATGCCTTCGCCAGCTACGAGACGCGCCTGCGGGAAAATACCGTGCGCTTCCAGCTCAACGTGAAGAACCTGTTCGACAAGACCTACTACAGCTCGGCAGTGAACAACCTCAACGTGTCCCTGGGTGATCCACGCCAGGTGCAGCTGTCCAGCACCCTGGAGTTCTGAGGCGTGTGAGCAACGGCGTCATCTAGGATGCACCGCGAGGCGGGAGGTCTGTGGGTTCGGATCTCACCGCTGTCGGAGGGCGATGCGCACCGTTACTTACCGGTGCGCACGGCTTGAGCAGCCCCTTACGTAGAGGTTTATCCCTGGCTTCTAGCGTGTGTTCTGTACGCGTGAAATAAAGCCGTTCAACTACACGCGCTCTACTGATTTTTCTGCAGCGAGATCGTTTAGCATGGCGCGCCCTGCTAGCTCGATGATCGCTGCACGACACCCTTCGGTCTGATCATTGTCCGCCGCGGACTATGGCTTGTCCGACAAAGCCCATTTTCTTTTCGAGCCTGCGCTTAGCATTCCGGCCCAAGGCGAACAGCGATTCGCCACCACTGATCACGCCGCCGAGTGTGCCCGTAAGGGACGAGGAGTATTCATGACGTACCTGCATCATCGACCGGCGCTCGCCGGTGCTGTGCTGAAACCCCTGGGCCTGGCCCTGTTGCTGGCCATGCAGCACGTTGCCGTGGCAGCGGAAGCGCCCACGGACGAGGCCCAGGAACAAGCCAGCCAGGACCAACAGGCTGATGGCAAGCAGGCGACGGCTCTGGGCAAGGTCACGGTAACCGCACGGCGTCGCGCCGAGGATGCTCAGGATGTCCCGGCTGCAATCACCACCGTCTCCGGACAGACCCTGGAGACCCAGCGCCTGTACAAGATTCAGGACCTGCAGCAGGTGCTGCCGAGTGTCAACATCGCTCACATGCATTCGCGCGTATCCAGCTTCGCCATTCGCGGCATCGGTAACAACCCGGCCAACGATGGCCTGGAAAGCAGCGCCGGAGTCTATCTGGACAACGTCTACCTGGGGCGCCCAGGTATGGCTGTCTTCGATCTGCTGGATATCGAGCAGATCGACCTGCTCTCCGGCCCCCAAGGCACCCTGTTCGGCAAGAACACCACGGCGGGTGTACTCAACATCACCACGCGCAAACCGACCTTTACCACCGAGCGCAGCGTCGAAGTATCAGGCGGCCAGGATGGTTATTTCCAAGGTAAGGGCTCCGTCTCCGGCGGGTTGACCGATACCTTGGCCGGTCGCGTGTCGTTCTACCGCAGCCGTGATGATGGTTACCTGAAGAACGACCATGATGGTCGCGACCTGCTCGGCGGCGAGCGTGAGGGGCTGCGGGCGCAACTGCTGTTCCAGCCCAACGATGATTTCAGCCTGCGCTGGATCAGCGAGTACAACCAGGAGAACTCCAGCCAGGGCAGTGGGGTGATCTACGGCGGCACCAAGCAGTTCTGGGACCGTGCGGCGCTGGTCGGTTCGACCCAGCGCGTCGGTCGCAGCAATATCGATGGCCGACAGAACGTCAGCGTGCATCAGAATGGCCATTCCCTGGAGGCCAACTGGAACCTGGCGGGCGGCTATACCCTGACGTCGATCAGTGCTTATCGCTACTGGCACTTCAACCCGGCCAACGACGCTGATCAGTTGGATGTACCAGTGATTCGCGACCTCGGCTATGAGGTGCATGATCGCCAGTTCTCCCAGGAGATTCGCCTGGCATCGCCCACTGGTGGGGCGTTCGATTATGTGCTCGGTGCCTATGCGTTCAAGCAGGATCTGGGCAACCGCAACTTCACCAAGCTGGGCCCGCTGGCCGACCTGTACCTGTTGCCCGCACCGCTTAACGGGCTGGGTCTCAATGCACTGAACAACGTCGAAACCAAGACCAACGGCAAGAGCGAGACCAAGAGTTTCGCCCTGTTCGCCCAGAGCACCTGGCACCTGACTCAGCAGCTCGATTTCACCGCAGGCGTTCGTGGTACTTATGAAGAGCGCGAGGCACGGGTCAAGCGTTTTGCCCCGACCGGTGGGGTCGCGGTTGGTGGGACGGCTGCAGCCGTTCGCCAGAATCAGACCGGCGCCTACGACTCCGGCGATCTCAGCCTGTACAACTTCTCACCCTCTGGCTTGTTGGGGCTGAGTTACACGTTCACCGATGACTTCCTGGGCTATGTGTCTCTGTCCCACGGCGAGAAGTCAGGCGGGGTGAACCTCAACGTCAGCCAGGCGCCGACGCTCGGTGCCGAGAGCCTGCTGGTGGCGCCCGAGCGGGCCAACAATGCGGAGCTGGGGATCAAGAGCCAGTGGCTCGACGACCGCCTGCTGGTCAACGCCAACCTGTTCTGGACCGGCATCCATGGCTACCAGGCCACGGGCTATTCGCCGAACCCGGCGCCGGGCGTGTTCTTCCTGACCAACGCCGGCAAGCTGCGCTCCCGCGGGCTTGAGCTGAATGTCACCGCGCTGCCGATTCGCGGCCTGACCCTGAATTTCACGGGCTCGTACAACGACGTTACCTACCTGTCCTTCAAGGATGCCCAGGCGCCGGCTGAAAGCGCTGTTCCCACCCAGGATCTGAGCGGGCAGCGTGCCGCCGGGGCGCCAAAGTGGATCGGCAACGTCAGTGCCGAGTACCGCTGGAACCTGGAGAGTGGTTTTGAACCGTATGTATCGGGCAACTACGCCTACCGCAGCGATACGCCGGGCACCCTGGACAACTCCAAACTTTCGGAAATCGACGGCTATGGTCTGGCCAACTTCAGTGTGGGGGTGCGCAAGGACCTGAGTGGCGGGCAAGTGGATGCCTCGTTGTGGGTGCGCAATGCCTTCGACAAGGAGTACTACCTGACCACCGCCAACAACTCGAACGGCCTCTATGTGGGCTACCTGGGCCAGCCGCGCACTGCGGGTGTGAGTCTGCGTTACGACTTCTGACCTTGCCTCTCTGCATTCACCCGGCCTGACCAGGCTGGGTGAATGGCACTCGATGACGGAATCAACTCATGAGCACTTCTCCACGGCAGATGCGCCTTGGCGCCTTTCTGATGGCCAGTGGGCACCACCTGGCTGCCTGGCGCCATCCAAGGGCCTGGGCGGGCGGCGGGCTGGATTTCGCCCACTTCAAACGGGTGGCGCAGACCGCCGAGCGCGGCAAGTTCGATGCGATCTTTTTCGCTGACAACCTGGCACTCCTGGGTCCGCCTGCGCTGTCCAGCCTGACCACCGGCGGCGATGTATTCGACCCGTTGATCCTGCTTGCAGGCCTGGCAGCAGTCACCGAACACATCGGCCTGATCAGCACCGTGTCGACCACCTTCAACGACCCCTACCTGCTGGCCCGTCGCTTCGCCTCGCTCGATCACCTGTCGGCAGGGCGTAGCGGCTGGAACCTGGTGACCTCGGCGGTCGACCTGGAAGCACAGAACTTCGGCCAGGAGCGCATCGACGAACACGCGGACCGCTATGCGCGAGCCGAGGAGTTCATCGATATCGCCACCGGCCTGTGGGACAGCTACGACGATGATGCCTTCGTGCGCGACAAAGCCAGCGGCCAGTTCTTCGACCCGGCCAAGGTGCACGTGCTCGATCACCGTGGCGAGCATTACCCGCGGGTCCGTGGGCCACTGAACATTCCGCGCTCGCCGCAGGGCTACCCGGTGCTGGTGCAGGCGGGTTCATCCGAGCCGGGCAAGGAACTCGCCGCGCGCACTGCCGAGGTGGTGTTCACCGCCCAGCAGACCCTTGAGGGCGCCCAGGCTTTCTATGCTGACCTGAAGGCGCGCCTGCCGCGTTACGGGCGCAATGCCGAGCAACTGAAGATCATGCCGGGCATTTCGCCGGTGCTGGGTGCGACACAGAGCGAGGCGGAGGACAAATTCGCCGAGCTGCAGGACCTGATCGACCCACGTATTGGCCTCGGGTTGCTGGCTGGCATGTCGGGTGGTTTCGACCTGTCGCAGTATCCGCTCGATGGGCCGCTGCCCGAGCTGCCGGAAAGCAACGCGATGAAGAGTCGCCAGGCGCTGTTTATCGACCTGGCTCGCCGCGAGAACCTGACCATCCGCCAGCTGTACCTGAAGATAGCCAGTGCCCGTGGCCATAACACCGTGGTCGGCACACCGCTGCAGGTCGCCGACATACTGGAGGAGTGGTTCACCCACGGCGCAGCGGATGGCTTCAACGTCATGCCGCCGTTCCTGCCTGAAGGGCTGGACCAGTTCGTCGACCTGGTGGTGCCCGAGTTGCAGCGCCGTGGCCTGTTCCGCAGCGAATACGAAGGCAAGACCCTGCGTGACAACCTCGGTCTGGCACGGCCTGCTGGTCGCTATGCCAGTGCGTAATCTTCCGTAGGGCGCGCCATGCGCACCGACGTGCGCGTTGAAGCCTTTGCTGCGCGCGGTGCGTCCTACGGGAAGTGCTTTAAGGAGCAGGTAGGCAACGATGGGGGCGACACTGCTGTAGCGGCGGTTTTTTGTTTACAGGGGGAGGGCGCGGCTTGAGGTACCATGCCGCGCCGAATTTTCTCGGCTCAACCTGTCCTGGTTTTCCATGTCCTCCAACGCCTTGTACACCGACCTGTCTGCCTACTACGACCTGATGTGCGCCGACATCGACTATCAGGCGCAAAGCCACAGCGTACGCCGGCTGCACCAGCTGTTCGGCACCACGGGACGCAAGCACTTGGACCTTGCCTGCGGCACCGGACCCCACGTACGCCACTTCATTGATTTCGGCTATGACAGTGCTGGCCTGGACATCAACCAGCCGATGCTCGACATCGCTCAGCAGCGCAACCCCGAGGCGCGCTTTATTCGCCAGAACATGGCCGACTTCACGGTGGCCGAGCCACTGGACCTGATTACCTGCTTTCTCTACTCCATTCACTACAACGCCGGGCTGGACAAGCTGCAGCAGTGCCTCGCCAGTGTGTATGCGGCGCTCGGGGAGGGCGGGGTGTTCTGCTTCAACGCCGTGGACAAGCGCAAGATCGACAACGCCTCCTTCGTACGGCACACCGCGGAGCACGAAGGCAGCCACTTCGCCTTCGGCTCCGGCTGGTACTACGGCGGCGAAGGCGAACGCCAGGCGCTGCGCTTGAGCATCGAGAAGACCACGGCAGGGCAGACCCAGGCCTGGCAGGACGAACACGCCATGGTCGCGCTGAGCTTTTTGCAGTTGCAGGCGCTGCTAGAACAGCAGTTCGATGTGCAGGTGTTCGAACATGACTACGAGAAGATCACCCCGTGGAATGGGGTGTCAGGGAATGCGTTGTTTGTTTGTGTAAAGCGCTAGGGGCTTTCTACGATCTGTCGATCATCATCCGCCTGCATGGCAATCAGGTTTCGATGAGGGCAGCGCAGGCAAGCGCTCAAACCGCGCTATGCGCGGCGAGGTTGCAATATTGTCCTTTGAAATACAGCAATGGTTGCGTAGCAGCCGCTTCTTGCAGGTTTAACGCTTTCACCTCACCAATCACGATCATGTGATCACCTGCTGCGTGTTCGGCGTGAATTTCGCAGTCGAGCCAGTGCAGGCTGCCGGCAATGAGCGGATTACCCAACGGTGATTGCTGCCATTCGACCCCGTGCCACTTGTCGGTACCTCGCCGAGCGAACTGGTTGGAAATCTTGACCTGCTCACCTGAGAGGATATTGACTGCGAACCGACCTGCCTGGCGGATTTTGGGATAGCTGGCGGAACTGGACATTACGCTGAATGACACCAACGGTGGGTTCATCGAAACGCTATAGAACGACTGGCACGTGAAACCAATCGGCTCGTCATCAACGTGCGATGTAATTACCGTGATACCGGATGCGTAGTGCCCGAGCGCTTCGCGAAAGCTCAATGGCTCGATGGCAGTACTGGAGCGCGACATGGTAGATCCTGAATATTGGGCAGAACTCGAGAGTGCGTATGAAGGCGTGAAGCCGTTAGGTAGTTTTCAATCAACCGTTTCAATCCTCTCCACACACCACTCCCGACGTTAGTTCAACACGGGTTCGAGAGTTCTCTTCGGACGATTTCTGCGCCTGCACTTAAAGCATTTAGCTTGCCTCTCGCGACTCGACGAGGCAAAGGAGCCATGCCGCAGTTGGTGCAAGGGTAGAGCTTGTCGGCATCTACAAACTGAAGGGCTTTTCGTAGGGTATTGGCAACGTCGTCTGGTGTTTCAATTGCATGGTTGGCCACGTCAATGGCCCCTACCATTACTTTTTTGCCGCGAATGAGTTCAATCAGCTCCATGGGGACATGAGAGTTGTGGCATTCCAGCGACACTATATCGATGCTGGATTTTTGCAGCTTGGGAAAGGCTTCTTCATATTGGCGCCACTCGGACCCCAGCGTCTTTTTCCAATCCGTATTGGCTTTGATGCCATAGCCATAGCAAATATGCACAGCGGTTTCACATTTAAGGCCTTCAATTGCCCTTTCTAAGGTGGCAACGCCCCAGTCATTCACTTCGTCAAAGAAAACGTTAAAGGCGGGCTCGTCGAACTGGATAATATCAACACCAGCAGCCTCTAGTTCCCTGGCTTCTTGATTGAGAATTTTGGCGAATTCCCAAGCCAGCTTTTCGCGGCTTTTATAATGGCTATCATAAAGCGTATCGATCATCGTCATGGGACCTGGCAGCGCCCATTTTATGGGTTGCTTGGTTTGCTGACGTAAAAACTTGGCGTCCTCGACAAAAACTGGCTTTTGCCGAGTAACAGCGCCCACGACCGTCGGTACGCTTGCATCATAGCGATCACGAATTCTGACGGTCTCGCGCTTCTCAAAATCAACGCCACTGAGGTGCTCAATAAACGTCGTGACGAAGTGTTGGCGTGTTTGTTCACCATCACTGACAATATCAATGCCGGCTTGTTGTTGCTCATGCAATGACAAACGCAACGCGTCGTGTTTGCCCTCAATCAATGCCTCATCGTGCAGTTTCCAGGGCGACCAAAGTGTTTCGGGTTGTGCAAGCCAAGAGGGTTTTGGCAGGCTGCCAGCAGTTGAAGTGGGTAACAGTTTTTTCACAATAAATGGCCTTGTATTTTTGGTTGTTCAAGCCGCGTAGCTGGCGGACCACTGCTCAAGAACGGCTTGATACGGTTTGATGAAGTGCTCCTCAACAAACTTCCCCTGCTCGATAGCGAGCCGACTCCGTTCTTCTCGATCATAAACAATGCGAGTGACCGAGTAATCTTGGTTGTTCAAGCTTGGCTGGTAGCATTTACCTGCTACAGAGTTGGCATTGTAAATCTCAGGCCGGTAAATCTTTTGGAAGGTGTCCATCGTGCTGATGGTGCTGATAAGCTCAAGATTAGTGTAGTCACCAAGCAAATCGCCGGAAAAATAAAAGGCCAGCGGTGCAGTGCTATTTGGAGGCATGAAGTAACGAACCTTCAACCCCATTTTTCCGAAATATTCATCAGTCAGCGAATATTCATCTTGCAGGTATTCAACGCCCAATACAGGGTGCTGGTTTTCAGTTCGATGATAGGTTTTGCTGCTCGAAACGCTCAGGCATATAACAGGTGGTTTACTGAAGTTTTCTTTGTAGGTGCTCGAATTCAAGAAGCACTTGAAGAGCTTACCGTGGAGGTCGCCAAAGTCAGTTGGCGTGCTGAATTCAGGCTGATTCTTATTGTGTCCCAGCAATAGCACACTGAAGTCATAGTCACGTACGTAAGAGGAGAAATTATTTCCTACAATGCCCTCGATGCGTTCATTGGTTTTTTGGTCGATGATATGGGTTTTCAATATTTCAATCAGCGGGAGAGGGGCGCCATTGCTTCCAGCATCAATGTTCATTTCAACGGAAATGATTTCAAGTTCGACGGTATAACGGTCGCCTTTAGGATTGTCCCAATGCGCCAGGGCATTGAAGCGATTGTCAATCATCCTCAAGGTGTTGCGCAGATTCTCTTGGCGGCTCTCGCCTCTGGCCAAGTTGGCGAAGTTGGTTGTGATGCGCGTGTTTTCGGAGGGGTGATAATTCTCGTCGAAACAAAGGCTCTTGATGGTGAATGTGAAATCGTTGCTCATGATGATCTGCTGCCCTGATTGCCGAGATAAACCCGAAATGTCTTGAGTTCAGTACGTTCAAGTTTCTTTCTGATTTATCCGTTTGGTAATATTTATTTCCCTTTAATTAAGCGTTATTTTATGTCGGGCACTGAATGAGCGAAAATGAATTGATTTCACTGACGTATTAGTCACCTTCATGATGTGGGGGCAGTTACTGAATCTCCTCTGGCAGGCCTCTTTGAATTGCCCTGGCTTTCGCGTAGTCCGCTCCATGTCCAATACGCTCTGTGTGAGCCTCAGTGAGTGGACCTGTTACGAGAGTGCCTGGGGCCGGGATGAGCCAGGAGAGTGCGGAAAATCCAGTGAGCTATAGCGATGTGGCGCATGTGAGTTGGGTGATGTCACTGCCGCCCAAACCGCTTGCACGTTGCATGCAAGCAGGCGGGACAGGGACAGGTAGGCCGGCATCGGCCCTCTCTACCTGCTGACCGGGCTTTGTCTTGCGCCACAGCCCGGCCAGCACTCTCGTGCGAGTTATCAGAAATTGCCTTTCAGCGTCACCATGAAGTTACGCGGCTCGCCATAGAAGTTGCCCCAGGACACGGCGCCGACGCTCTGGTAGTACTTCTTGTCGAGCAGGTTGTTGCCGTTGAGTGCCACCGACCAGTTATCGTCGATGCGATAGCCGATGCGCCCGCTCCAGATGCCATAACCGGATTGCACCGACTTCACCGCAGGGGCCATGTTCGCGTCGCGGAATGAAACGTCGCTCTGCGCCGTTACACCGGCTCCCACATTCCAGCGATCCAGTTCACCCGCCAGTTGATAGTCTGCCCAGGCGCGGAACAGGTGGCGCGGGAAGTAGGTGACCGAGAACGCAGGTTCCTGCGGATTGTCGTTGGCGCTATCCAGATACTTGGTCTGGGTGTAGGTATAGCCCGCTAGCAGCTGCAGCCGGTCAACGACTTCGCCACTGATTTCCGCTTCGAAGCCCTGTGCTCTGACCTTGCCCACATCGCTGTAGCAGAAACCGTCCGAAGAGCCGAGGCAGGAGGAGTTGTAGTTGGCTTCAGCCCGGTGAGCTTCGACCGTACGGAAGAGGTTGAAGGCCGTGTTGACACGGCGATCCATCAGTTCCCCCTTGATGCCGATTTCGTAACTGGCGCCCGATTTGGGTTGCAGCGGGCTACCGGATTCATCGGTATAGGTGCTTTGCGGCTGGAAGATATCCGCGTAGCTGGTATAGACGGACCAGTTGTCGTTGAGGTCATAGATGAGTGCTGCGAAGGGCGTGACTTCACCATTTTCCTGGCTCTTGTCGTGCTGCCAGTAGTCCCAGGCCCGGGTATAGGAGTCGCGGCTGTTGCGATACCAGCTGACGCGTGAGCCCAGTACGACGGTCAATGGCTCGGCAAGCTTCAGCCGAAGCGTGGCGTAGGTGCCGTACTGCTTGGTGTCCGATTCGGTCGGGACCGGGCCGCCGCGGTAGGAGTTGGGCGGGTAGAAACCATCGCTGGGCTCGGGAATGTGCGGGTTGGGGTTGAGCGGGTCCTGGGAGGTGCCGAGCAAGCCGGTCATGTTGATCAGCGCCCAGTGGTCGCGGGTTTTCGCCCGGCTGGCATTGGCCCCGACCACCAGTTCATGTTGCAGGCCGAAGGCGTCGAATTTGCCATTCACATAGGCGTCGAAGCCGTAGTCGGTCTGGTCATAGTCGAACAGGCCGGAGTACACCGAAGAGGGGGCAGTGCTCGCGCCAGGGGTGACGCCGCCTGGGGTCTCCGACAGGGCGTATTTGATGTCCTGGTCGTTATGGGTCCAGACGCCGGCTACCTTCACGGCCCAGTCATCGTTCAACTGGTGGCTCAGGTCGGCGAATACGGTGGTGCGCTCGCTCTCCCAGGTGTTCCAGGAAGCTCCCAGGCAGGTGGAGCGACTGAGTTTCAGGTCTTTGCCATCACTGTATCGCGGCAGGCCGTGCCAGCAGGGCCGGGCATCGAATCGCTCGTAGGCAACGCCTAGACCTACCGTGGTATCTGGCGTTACGTCATAGTCCAGGGCGCCATAGAGGATCTGGTCGTCGCGCTTGCCCAGATCATAGAAGTACTGGCGATCCTGCAGCGCCGCTACCGCACGACCACGCAGGGTGCCCGACTCGTTAAGCGGGCCGCCGGTGTCCACCTGACCGCGGTAGTTGTCCCAGGAACCGGCCGAGAGTGTCAGGTTGGTAGCCGGGGTACTTTGCCCGCGTTTACGCACGAAATTGACTCCGCCAGCGGAACCGCCTGAGCCTTTCATCATGCCGGCTGCGCCCTTGAGCACTTCGACGCGGTCGTAATAGGCCATATCGCCAGAGAAGCTGCTGGCCTGGACGTATTCACCACCTACGTCCAGAGGCACACCGTCGTACTGGTATTGCCCCTGCATCATGAAACCGCGGGAGTAGAAGTATTTGCCGCCCATGGGTGACTCGTACACCGCGATACCAGGGGTTTTCTCCATGGCCTGGTCGAGGGTGTTGATGTTCTGGTCATCCATGTACTTGCGGGTCAGAACGGTTACTGCCTGGGGCGTTTCGCGCAGCGTGTGCACGCCCTTGCCTATGGTCACCGCGCGTGCGGCATAGGCGTTGGTGGCTTCCGACGTTGGGTCCAGGCGTTGACTCGAGATGGTCGTGGTATCCAGTTCCAGCGAGCCTTCCTTGTTGATCAACGGGCGCAGTGCATAGCTGCCATTGCTTTGCGCAACGGCTTGCAGGCCTGTGCCTTGCAGCAATACGGCAAACCCCTGGGCGACGCTGTAGCGACCCTGCAGTTCGCCAGACTGGCGGCCCTCGGTTAACGCGGCGTCGAACGACAGGGCGCTGCCTGAGGCGGAGGCAAAGGCGCTGAGCGTTTCGGTGAGGTTACCGGCAGGGATCTGGTAATGCCGCAGGTCGCTGATCTCGGCAGCACAGACAATGCTTGGCAGGCTGACGAGGGTGAGGGCGCAAAGGCGTAGTCGAAGGGCTGCGGCCAACGGCTTCAGCCCGCGCGTATACGGGTACATCATGGTGTTTCTCCCCAAATAAAACCGATCAAACGGCACATATCTGAGGATTGGCCGAACAACATGAGCAAACAGTGCAACGTTGCCGAAGTTATTTCGCAACTCGTCAGCCGTGCTTGGGCATGACGCTGACCCAGTAGTCGGTACGACGCACGATGCGCAGATCGAAACCGCTTTCCAGTGCGGCGAGCGCGCGATCAGTATCATCCAGGGGAAAGGCACCAGAGATCTGTAGCCTGGCAATGGAGGGGTCGCAACGCAGCCAGCCGCGACGATAGCGCGACATTTCTTCAAGCAGATCACCCAACGGGCGCTTGATAGCGATCAGGTTGCCCGTGCGCCAGGAGGCCACCGAGGCATCGCTGATCCAAGGATCGCCGAACTGTGTGCGGTCGAAACGCACCTGCTGGCCGGCATCCAGGCGCAGCGTATCGCCGCTATTCACAGGCCGGATCTGCACCGTTTTCTCCAGTACGGCGACTTCGCAGAAGCGCTCGTCGGTTTGCACGGTGAAGCGCGTACCCAGCGCCTGCACCTGGCCCTGGGGAATCTCCACCAGGAAGGGGCGCGCCAGCGAGTCCGCGGCGGTTTGTACCATTACCCGTCCGCTGAGCAGACGTACGACTCGACGATTGTTGTCGAAGCGCACGTCCAGCGATGAGCGACTGTCCAGCAAGACCCGGCTTCCATCCTCCAGCACAACGCCGCGCTGCTCGCCGACACCGGTGTGATGGGTGGCGGCCATCGCTGTCCGCCAGTCGCTTTCCCAGCCCGTCCATCCGACCGCCCCGACGCCAGCGAGCACCAGCAACTGGCGCAGCACCCTGCGTCGCGATTCACCGGCCTGCTGCAGGGCTGGTGATGCGACATTCCCCGGTACGTATTCCACCAACTGCCGAACTGCCTCGACCTGCTGCCAGGCTTGCTGGTGCAGCGGGTCGGCGTCGTGCCAGTGCTGCCAGCGTTGCTGCTCGGCGGCCGGGGCCAGCCCGGAGGAGAGCCGGGCATACCACTGCGCGGCGCTGCGCAGCGCTTCGCGTTCCGCTGGCTTCAAGGGTTGGCGCAACGCTGTCACAACAGGCCCATGCGCATCAGGCAGCAATGCTCCATGGCCTTGGCCATGTGATTGTTCACCGTGCGCAGGGAGATACCCAGGCGCTCAGCGATCTTCGGATAACTCAGGCCCTCGAACTGAGACAGGATGAACGTCTGCCTGACCTTGTCGCCCAGGCCGTCGAGCATGCGGTCGATTTCCATCAGGGTTTCGAGAACGATGGCTTGTGTTTCTTGCGAGGGGTAGGCCTCGACAGGCAGCGCGGCGAGGGCTTCGAGGTAGCTTTGCTCCAGTGCGCGGCGGCGAAACAGGTCGATCACCAAACCTTTGGCTACGGTGCTCAGGTACTGTCGCGGTTCGCGAATCTCCAGCGCCCGGCGTGTCTTGATCACCCGGACGAAGGTGTCCTGGACAAGATCTGCGGCATCGCTGCTACAACCCAGGCGCTTGCGCAGCCAGCCGCGCAGCCAACTGCTATGGGTGTTGTAAAGTTCATGGACGGCGAAATGCAGAGCATTGTCGTTGACGGACATGGCGAACGGTCGGTAATGATAATTACTTGCAATTTGACTCTATTGCGCTGAATTTGGCAATTACCTGGGGATCTGGATTCCTGGCCGCAAGCCGATGAAGCGCCAATGCCAGCCTTGGATGCAAGCCGATGCGGGGCGTTGCCGGGCCTCTGCAATTGGTAATCTGGAGTGCACCTATTCACGCCAGAAAGCAGGCTGATCAGCCTGCTTTGCACGACGTCACTGCCGCTCGAATCGCTCGCGCGTTGCACGCAGGCGTGGCAGTGACAGGCAGACCAGCAGGCTCAACAGCAGCAGGCCGACGCCCAGCAGCGGCAAGTGGTCCAGGCCCATCTGCTGGCTCAGCCACAACCCACCGAAATAGGCACCGCCGGCATTGCCTAGGTTGAAGGCGGCGTGGCTCAAGGTCGCGGCCAGGCTGGCCGACTCGCCGGCCTGTTCCACCAGCAGCAATTGCAGGGGTGTGGAGATGGCGAAACTGGCCATGCCCCAGACGAAGAGGGTGGCCAGCACCAGCGGTGCCACATGCATGAACAGGTACAAGCCCAGCAGGCACAGCATGCTGCAACCGAAGGCCAGCGGCAGGGCGTAGCGGAAACCCTTGTCGGCCATGCGCCCGCCCAGCAGGTTGCCCAGGGTCAGGCCGATGCCGAATATCAGCAGCGCGGCATTGCTGTGCGACGGGCTGAACCCGCCGATGTCGCGCAGCAGGGGGCTGATGTAGGTGAACACGCTGAACAGGGCGATGGACGACAGGCAGCACACCGACAGGGCATGTAGCACCGGGCGGCGCAGGATGCCGCTCCAGGCGCCACCTTGCGAGCGCGGTGCCAGCGGAATAGTGGGCAGCCATAGCGTTTGGGCGAGTAATGCCAGCAGGCCGGAGGCGGAGACGGCGAAGAAGGTCATACGCCAACTGGTAGCCTGTCCCAGCCAGGCGCCGAGTGGCACGCCCAGCACGTTGGCGATGGTCAGGCCACTGATCACCAGGGCCATGGCCGAGGCCTTGCGATGAGGCGGTGCCAGCTCGGAGGCCAGCAGGGTGGCGCAACCGAAGAAGCCGGCATGGCTCATGGCCGTGAGCATGCGCATCGAAATCAGCCAGTTGTAGTCCGGCGCCAATGCGCAACCCAGGTTGCCCAGTGTGTAGGCGGACATCAGCCAGAGCAGGGCGCGTCGACGGGGCAGGCGCCCGAGCAATGGCCCGAGCAGCGGTGCACCAATCACCACGCCCATGGCATAGGCACTGACCAGCAAGCCGGCATCGGCCAGGCTCACCCGCAGGTCGGCGGCGACTTCGGGCAGCAAGCCCATGATGATGAACTCGCTGCTGCCTACGACAAAACTGCCAAGGGCCAGCGCCAACAGGGGCAAGGAGAACAGGGATCTCGAACTCATCTGACAGGTGTCTCGGTTGGCGGCGGTGCCGCAGATAAAGAGCTACGCAGCGCACCTTTCAGGAAGAAAGGTATCGGCAATATTGGGCAGGGACAGGGGGTGTTTCTTATTGGGAGGCATGCAGCCCCGGCATTATCCGCTTCACGGCGCTTTCGTGCAGCTTCTATCAGGCACTTTCTCGGGTAATCCGTCGGCACGCCAGGCGATTGAGGCGCTGCGCGTCGCCTTCCACCGTGACACCGAGGGTGGCCATTAACGCGTGGGGCAGGAGGTAGAAGTCTCTGTTTCATTGTGTCCCGAGGCCAGGATGCAGTCAGCCAGGGCCAGCGCATGGGGCGACAGGTCGGCGAAGCGCAGGGTGCACAGGTGCAGCGTGCGCATGGCCCAGGCATCCTTCAGGGGCGTGGCCTGCAACTGGCCGCGCGATGGCGAGCGTTCCAGCGCCGCCAGCGGGATGACGGCGGCGCCCACGCCGCGAGCGACCAGGCTGCAGATGGCCTCGAAGCTGTTCACCCGAACCCGCATGTTCAAGTGCCGGCCGACCTTCAGGGCCTTGCCGGCCAGGTGCGCCTGCAGGGGATTGTGGCTGTCCAGTCCAATGAAGGCGTGGTCCAGTACCTCGTCGAAGTAGAGCGGCGCCAGGGACGAATTGGCGTTGGCGCCGCGGGCTGTGATCAGGTACAGCGGGTCGGCGCGATAGGGTCGGCATTCGAGGCCGCTCATGTCGGCACTGTCCGCCAGTACGCCGAGTTCGGCCTGCCGGCTGACCAGGGCGTGGACGATGGCATGGCTGGGCTTTTCCTCGATATCCAGATCGACCTGCGGGTGGGCCACCAGGTATTCGCCGAGCGCGGCGGGCAGGTGTTCGACCAGCGCGGTGGTATTGCTCAGCAGACGCACACGACCACGCAGCCCTGCGGCGTAGTCGCCGAGCTCGCTGGCCATCATTTCCAGTTGCTGCACCACCGTGCGGGCATGGTGGATGAGGGCGCGGCCGGCCGGCGTGGACGTTACACCGTGGCGCTGGCGTTCGAACAGAAGTGTGCCAAGGGTGTCTTCCATGCCCTTGACCCGAGCGCTCGCCGAAGCCAGCGCCATATGGCTGCGCTCGGCACCACCGGTGATGCTGCCGGATTCAGCGATGGCCAGGACCAGCTTCAGGTCAATCAGATCGAAACGCATGGTCCACCCATTTGCGTGAGGTTTCGTGCAGGCCTGAGCCTGGGCTCGGTAAATACAGATTCTGCCATGGCTAATGCTCACGCACCCTAACGGAAATTTCGCAGGAGTGTCGGGGCATGGTGATGGTTTTTTCGCTGCTGGTCTTTCTACTGGCAGGCATGGTCAAGGGCGTGCTGGGCATGGGGCTGCCGACCGTGGCCGTGGGCTTGCTGGCGATCGTCGTCTCACCGGGGGAGGCCACGGCGTTGCTGCTGATTCCTTCGCTGATCACCAATTTCTGGCAACTGTTCAGCGGCCCGGCCCTGCTCCCGCTGATCAAGCGGCTGTGGCCGATGTTATTGGCACTGAGCCTGGGAACATTGCTGACCACGCCCTGGCTGGTGGCCAGCGACAGTCAGTGGGCATCGGTTTGCCTGGGCCTGTGCCTGGTCGCCTATGGCGTCATGGGGCTGCGTTCGTGGCGCTGGCGAGTCTCAGGCAAGGGCGAAGCCACCCGTTCTACGCTGGTAGGCCTGCTCACCGGGTTGATCACCGGAGCCACCGGCGTATTCGTGATTCCGGCGGTGCCTTATCTGCAGGCATTGAGGTTCGACAAGGACAGCCTGATCCAGGCCCTCGGGTTGTCGTTCACCGTTTCCACCATCGCCCTTGGAATCGGCCTGCTGATGCAGGGCGGTTTGCAGATCGAAGGCATGGGGCTTTCCTGGCTGATGCTGGTGCCAGCGCTGATCGGCCTGGAAGTGGGGCAGCGTGTGCGCCAGCGCCTTAGCGAACAGACCTTTCGCAAGCTGTTCTTCGGCGGGCTGGTGGTGCTGGGGTTACATGCCATTTTACGGGCTGGGTTTTGATGCACGCTGACCAGGTCTCACCCGGCCATATGCTTATGCAATAAAAATATTTCCGATTCCTTTTTTATATCCGCTATCTTCTGGTCACAACTTGTTATGACAAGTTAGAAATCAAGAGACCCGAACATGGCCGAACTGCTTCCCCTTTCCCCGGTGCCGCTGTACAGCCAGCTCAAGGAGCTGCTGCGCGGGCGCATTCTCGATGGCACGTACGCGCCGCACAGCCGCATGCCGTCGGAGAACGAGTTGGGCCAGGCCCATGGTGTCAGCCGCATCACCGTGCGCCAGGCGCTGGGCGACCTGCAGAAGGAAGGGCTGATCTTCAAGATCCACGGCAAGGGCACTTTCGTCGCCAAGCCGAAGGCGTTCCAGAACGTCAGCACCCTGCAGGGCCTGGCCGAGTCGATGACGCAGATGGGCTACGAAGTGCTCAACAAGCTGCGCAGCTTCCGCTTCTTGCCGGCTTCGGCGCTGGTCGCCGAGCGCCTGCAGGTGGAAGAGGGCAGCACCGTCACCGAGATCCGCCGTGTGCGGCTGATCAACCGCGAGCCGATTTCGCTGGAGATCACCTGGCTGCCACAGGCGGTCGGCGAGAAGCTGGAGAAGGCCGACCTGGTCACCCGCGACATCTTTCTGATCCTGGAAAACGACTGCGGCATCGCCCTCGGCCATGCCGACCTGGCCATCGACGCGGTGCTTGCCGACAGCGAGCTGACTCAGGCGCTGGATGTGGAAGAGGGCTCGCCGATCATGCGCATCGAGCGCCTGACCCACGCCGCCGACGGCACGCCACTGGACTTCGAACACCTCTATTACCGCGGCGATGCCTTCCAGTATCGCCTGCGCATCGACCGGCAGAAGGGCGCGCACCAATGAGCAGCTATCAGACTCTGGAGCAGGAATACGACATCGTCGTCATCGGCGGCGGGACTGCCGGGCCGATGGCCGCGATCAAGGCCAAGGAACGCAACAAGGCGCTGCGCGTGCTGCTGGTGGACAAGGCCAACGTCAAGCGCAGCGGCGCCATCAGCATGGGCATGGACGGCCTGAACAACGCCATCATCCCCGGCCACGCCACGCCCGAGCAGTACACCAAGGAAATCACCGTCGCCAACGACGGCATCGTCAACCAGGCCGCCGTGTACGCCTATGCCACCCACAGCTTCGAGACCATCGAGCAGTTGGACCGCTGGGGCGTGAAATTCGAAAAGGACGAGACCGGCGACTACGCGGTTAAGAAGGTCCACCACATGGGCGCCTACGTGCTGCCGATGCCGGAGGGTCACGACATCAAGAAGGTGCTGTACCGCCAGCTCAAGCGCGCACGGGTGGAGATCACCAACCGCTTGATCGCCACGCGTTTGCTCATTGACAGCGAAGGCACGGTCAACGGCGTGATGGGCTTCGACTGCCGCACGGCCGATTTCCATGTGATCAAGGCCAAGGCGGTGATCCTCTGCTGCGGTGCGGCCGGCCGCCTCGGTCTGCCATCGTCGGGCTACCTGATGGGCACCTACGAGAACCCGACCAATGCCGGCGATGGCTATGCCATGGCCTACCATGCCGGCGCCGAGCTGGCGAACCTGGAGTGCTTCCAGATCAACCCGCTGATCAAAGACTACAACGGCCCGGCCTGCGCCTATGTCACCGGCCCGCTGGGCGGCTACACCGCCAATAACAAGGGTGAGCGCTTTATCGAGTGCGACTACTGGAGCGGCCAGATGATGTGGGAGTTCCACCAGGAACTCGAAGGTGGCAATGGCCCGGTGTTCCTCAAGCTCGACCACCTGGCCGAGGAAACCATCCAGAACATCGAGGAAATCCTGCACAGCAACGAGCGCCCCAGCCGTGGCCAGTTCCACGCCGGGCGCGGCACCGACTACCGCCAGCACATGGTCGAGATGCACATCTCCGAGATCGGCTTCTGCTCCGGCCATAGCGCCTCGGGCGTGTGGGTCAACGAGCGGGCGGAAACCTCGGTCAAGGGCCTATATTCGGCCGGCGACATGGCCGCCGTGCCGCACAACTACATGCTGGGCGCCTTCACCTACGGCTGGTTCGCCGGCACCAACTCGGCGGACTACGTCGCCGGGCGTGACTACAGCGAATTGGATGTGGCGCAGATCGAAGCAGAGAAGGCACGCGTCTACGCCCCGCTGCACCGTGATCACGGCCTGCCGCCGGCCCAGGTGGAGTACAAGCTACGCCGCTTCGTCAACGATTACCTGCAGCCGCCGAAAGTGACCAGGAAGATGGAGATCGGCCTGGACCGTTTCGCCGCCATCGAGGCTGACCTGAACGAGCTCAAGGCCAACAACGCCCACGAGCTGATGCGCGCCCTGGAAGTGTCGGTGATCCGCGACTGCGCCGAGATGGCCGCGCGCGCCTCGCTGTTCCGCCAGGAAAGCCGCTGGGGCCTGTACCACCACCGCGTCGACCACCCGCAGCGCAACGACGCCGAGTGGTTCGTGCACTGCCACCTGAAAAAGGATGAGAACGGCCAGATGGTCAGCTTCAAGAAGCCGGTCGAGCCGTATCTGATCGCGCTGGATGACGATGAGCAGCAGGCCTACAACCGCCTGCGGGTGAAGAGCGCCGCGGCTTGATGATGGTTCCCACGCTCCGCGTGGGAATGCCGCCTCAGACGCTCCGCGTCTGCTGGCACGGACGCGGAGCGTCCTCACAGAGGTTCCCACGCTGGAGCGTGGGAACCATCGGCAAGAAGACCGCCGGAGCGTGCCGGCGGGACTGTAAAGAATGCGAGAGCCACAGGCTCCAAGGACACCGTGACATGGCTTTTCAACCGCAGGAAATCTTCTTCCGCAGCAACGCGCCGGTGACCATCGACGAGGACAAGTGCATCGCCCACAAGGGCTGCACGGTGTGCGTCGAGGTCTGCCCGATGGACTTGCTGGCCATCAATCCGTCGACGCAGAAGGCCTACATGGCCTTCGACGAATGCTGGTACTGCATGCCCTGTGAGAAGGACTGCCCGACAGGCGCGGTAAAGGTGGAAATCCCTTACCTGCTGCGGTGAGTGTCACTCAACTTGGGCATCGCTGCGCTCCATCCTGGCTACGACAGCGCTGAATAACCGTAGGGCAGGCGCAACCCGCGCGGGTTTCATCCGCCTTACAAATGCCATCCGGACACCCCGGACGCCGCACCACCAAGCCCCTCGTTTCCCACCAGCCAACCGCATGGCGGAGACGATTCCAGTAGACCGAGTGAAAACGTAGCGAGCGAAGGGTAAGCAAGGCGAAACCCAAGTGAAAAGCGCAGTTGGCTGTAGCCAATGAGCATTTTGAAGCTGGGTTTCAACGCCGCTTAACCGAGCGCAGCAGTTTTCCCACGGTCTGCACAACTACTGATTCGAGGGGAATACCCATGCTCTTGCGCACCACACTTGCCGGCCTCGCGCTGGCCATCGCTTCCGCCCAGGCCAGTGCCGAAACCATCCGCATCGCCATCGGCACCCAGGACACCACCATCAACTGCGCCGCCGGCGGCCTGCTCATCCGTGAGCTGGGCCTGCTCGACAAGTACCTGCCGCACGACGGCAAGTACAAGGACGCCAAGTACGACATCGAGTGGAAGAACTTCACCAGCGGCGCACCGCTGACCAACGAGATGGTCGCCGGCAAGCTCGATTTCGGTGCCATGGCTGACTTCCCCGGTTCGTTCAACGGCGTGGCGCACCTGGATGCCAACAAGCGCAGCCTGTTCATCAGTGTGCTGTCGGGCAGCATCAAGGGCAGCGGCAACGGCATCGTGGTACCGGCGTCGTCCAGTGTGCAGTCGCTGGATCAACTGAAGGGCAAGACCATCTCCGTGCCGTTCGCATCCACCGCCCACGGCATGTTGCTGCGTGCCATCGCCGCACAAGGCTGGGACCCGGAGAAGGACGTGCGCATCATTGCCCAGGCCCCGGAAATCGCCGGCTCGGCATTGCGCAGCAACCGCATCGAAGCGCATGCCGACTTCGTGCCGTTTGCCGAGCTGTTCCCCAACCGCGGCTTCGCCCGCAAGATCTACGACGGCTCGCAAGCCAACGCGCCAACCTTCCACGGCGCCCTGGTGGATGCCTCGTACGCGCAGAAGTACCCGGAGATCGTCACCGCCTACCTGCGTGCCGGCATCGAGGCCGATCAACTGCTGGCCGCCGAGCCGGAGAAATACAGCGAGCTGATCGAAAAGGTCACCGGGATCGAAGCCGAGGTGAATTACCTGTTCCATGGTCCGCTCGGTTTGCAGACCCGTGATCTGTCGTGGAAGCCGGAGTATCGCCAGGCGGTCGCCACGTCCATCGACACCCTCAAGCTGCTGAAGAGGACCGGTCGCGGACTGGACGTGGACAAGTTCGTCGACGACCAGTACATCCGTGCGGCCTTCAAACAGTCCGGTCTGGACTACGACAAGCAACTGGCCAACTACGCAGCGCTGCCGCTCAAGGCCAATGACGCGGTCACCGGCAAGCCGATCACCGACTTCAAGCGCCTGGCGCAGATCTGGGTGCGTGGTGAGGACAAGGTCCGTCATTACGCCTCGCCAGAAGCAGCGCTGCAGGCGCTGGCCACTCTGGAAGAAGAGGGCAAGGACATCCGCGCCATCTACGCCCAGGCCGCCGACAGCGGGATCAAGTTGCTGGCCAACCAGGCCTGGTTCGTGCGCAACGGCAAGGGCGAACTGAATGCCTTCCTGCTCAAGTCCCAGGCCGAGCAGTATGCCCAGCAACATGGCGGTACCGCGCTGGACTTCACCACGGCCAACCAGAAGCTGGTGGCGCAGCACTGATGTGCTCGTAGGGTGGTGCGAGGGAGATCAGGCTGTTCTCCCTCGCGCACCTTGCGGGTCGGAGGAATTGCCATGACGAATCTGTACCGCTGGCCGCTGCGTTTGGCCTCGCTCGCCGCCTGCCTGCTGTTCTGGCAGGTGGCGTCGACCCAGCGCCTAGACCTGGGCCTGGTGACCTTTACCTATGTGCCGACGCCTGCCTCTGTGCTCGACGCTGCCTGGCAACTGCTGCATTCCAGCAAGCTGCTGCAGCACCTGAGCAGCAGCCTCAGCCGGGTGTTCGCCGGCTACCTGGCGGCGGCCGTGGTCGGCGTATTGCTGGGCCTGGCCATCGGCCGCTCGAAATGGGCCGAGGACAGCTTACTGCCTCCATTGGAAGTGCTGCGGCCGATTCCCGCCGTGGCCTGGATTCCGCTGGCGATACTGATGTTTCCCTCGTCGGAGCTGTCGATGATCTTCATCACCTTCACCGGCGCGTTGTTCCCGATCCTGCTCAACACCGTCCATGGCGTCGAAAGTGTCGACCCGCGCCTGGTCGCTTCGGCGCGCAGCCTGGGTGCCGGGCGCCTGGCGATCTTGCGTGAAGTGGTGTTGCCAGGTGCGGCGCCGAGCATCGTCACCGGCCTGGCCATCGGCATGGGCACGTCGTGGTTCTGCCTGGTCACCGCTGAGATGATCTCCGGGCAGTTCGGCATCGGCTACTACACCTGGGAGTCCTACACCATCCAGAACTACCCGGACATCATCGTCGGCATGCTGCTGATCGGCGTGCTCGGCATGGGCAGCAGTGGCCTGGTCAAACGCCTCGGCGGCTTGCTCACGCCCTGGTACCGGGTCAAGGGGAATCGCTGATGAGCGTCTATGAAAAGGCCGTGGAGCCGGGCCGCATCGACGGACAGAAACTGTCGATCCGCCTGGGGCAGGGCAGTGAAGCCTTCGAGGCCGTGCAGGCGCTGGATTTCAGCGTCGAACCCGGCGAGTTCGTGTGCATCCTCGGGCCGTCCGGTTGCGGCAAGTCGACCTTGCTCGGCGCCCTGGCGGGCCACCTGCAACCGAGCGCTGGCACCTTGCGC
This sequence comes from Pseudomonas sp. Marseille-Q8238, assembly GCF_965111915.1. Classification (NCBI taxonomy): domain Bacteria; kingdom Pseudomonadati; phylum Pseudomonadota; class Gammaproteobacteria; order Pseudomonadales; family Pseudomonadaceae; genus Pseudomonas; species Pseudomonas sp. Marseille-Q8238. Next base: position 1,890,322 of record NZ_CBCOPI010000001.1, read on the forward strand.
GTCGACAACGTGCTGGTCGACGGGCCGTCGCCCGAGCGTGGCATGGTCTTCCAGCATCACACCCTGCTGCCCTGGCGCAGCGTGCTCGACAACGTCGCCTTCGGCCTCAAGATGCAGGGCCTGGGCAAGATTGAACGGCGCCGCCAGGCCGCCGAGTTCCTGCGCCTGGTGGGCCTGCAGGACTTTGCCGAACGTTGGCCTGACCAGCTCTCCGGCGGCATGCAGCAGCGTGCCGAGATCGCCCGCGTGCTGATCAACCGCCCACGCCTGCTGTTGATGGACGAACCCTTCGGCGCGCTGGATGCGCAGACCCGCAGCAAGATGCAGGAACTGCTGCTGGATATCTGGACGCGCATTCGCACCACCGTGGTGTTCGTCACCCACGATATCGACGAGGCGCTGTTCCTCGCCGACCGCATCCTGGTGATGAGCCCGCGCCCAGGGCGCTTCATCGAAGACCTGCGCCTGGACTTTGCGCGCCCGCGTCGCGCCAGCCTGCTGACCAGCCCTGGCTTCATCCAGCTCAAACGCCATTGCCTGGAACTGCTGCGCCACGAGGAAGGCCGCGAACTGCCGCGTCTGACCCCGCTTGGCCTACCCACCGATTACCCGCCACTGCGAGTTGCGCTATGACTGATATTTCCCTGACCGACCTGGCCACCGACAACCCGGATATCCTCGACCTGCAACCCCGCCTTGAGGATGAAGATGCCGGGGTACGGCGCATTGCCCTGATCGAACTGGCTGACTTGGAAGATCCGGACGCTTTGCCTTGGCTGGTGCATACCCTGGCCAATGACCTGTCTGCCGATGTCCGCGCCGAGGCCGCGCGCCTGCTCGAAGCCTGGGAAGAGGGCGAGGTGGTCAACGGCCTCTGCGCCGCGTTGGCCGATGCCGATGTGCGTGTACGTTCGGCTGCCGCACAGAGCCTCAGTGAACTGAAAACCGCTGAAGCCGGGCGCGTGGTACTGCCCTGGGCCACGCACGCCGACGCCTTCGTCCGCGCCAGCGCCCTGCGGGCCTTGCGCGAGTTGCGCCTGCCCGATGGCGCACCCGTTGCGCTGCAGGCCTTGAGCGATCCCGATGCCTTCGTCCGGCGCGAGGCAGTCGGCATCCTCGGCTGGTTGAAACAGGCCGACGCGTTGCCGGCACTGGCGCGCCTGGCCAGCGATGATGCGGATACCGAAGTGCGCCGCGCTGCCACCGGTGCCCTCGGCCTGGCCAGCGACGCCAGTGTGCTGCGGGCATTGCAGGCCGCACTGCGTGATCGCGAATGGCAGGTGCGCGAGGAGGCCGCCACGACCCTGGGCAAGGTCGGCCATATTGACGCCGGCCCGGCGCTGGTGGCCGCGCTGGAGGACAGCTACTGGCAGGTGCGCCTGCGTGCCGCCCGTGCATTGGGCAAACTGCGTTTCTCGGGTGGTCTTGCCGGGCTGATCGAACTGCTCGGCCACAGCATCAGCAACCTGCGCAAGGAAGCGGCCCTGGCGCTGGGCGAACTGGCAGACCCTGCGGCCTTGCCAGCGTTGCAGGCCGTGGAAAACGACAGCGATCCCGAAGTGCGCAAATCCGTGCGTATCGCCTTGGCTCAGTTGCAGGGTACCGCGCGATGAACGTTGCCCCGCGCGCCTTGCGTAACAGCATTGCCGAGGCCGTATTGCGGGTGGAGTGGCCCGATGGCCACATGCAGCAGCTCAGCCATGGGCAGCTTCGCGCAGCCTGCCCGTGCTCGCAATGCCGAGCGGGGCGCCTGCAACAGCGCATCGATTTGGTCGCCGCCGGAGTACGCCTGACGGACATTCAGGCACAGGGCTATGGCGTGCAATTGCGTTTCGACGATGGCCATGAGCGGGGGATTTATCCCTGGTCCTACCTGCGTGAGTTGGCCGGCATCCAGGCGCAAACGCGCGCTGGTTGAAGAGATGAAGCGCGCTCAGGCGTTCGTTGCAGGGCAAGCGCCATTTGGGCTGCTCGTGCTGGGGGGTTGTTAGCGCTGTTCACCAGCACCGGGCCATTCTTTTATCAGGGGTCAGAGTCCTGATGCTATCTCTGCGGTCAACGCTTCGCCGAGGCCTTACAGGTGTTCGGTGTTAAATGATCTCTTATTCCATAAAGTTTGATAAATAAAAGAATTAATTATTTTTTTGGAATATGCGACAGGCATAGAGTGGCTTGCATGCGGCACAGCAGATTTCTGCCGGCCCCCGACTAGCCAACTAGAGGACACCTCATGCCTGCCCTTGCCCCCGCTGCCCTTGTTGCCCATCCCACACAACGTCCGAACAACCTGCGCGCCGTGCTCGAAAGCAGTTCCGAAGAGCTGTTGGAACGCGCTCGCAGTCGCGGTCAGGACGCTGCCACGCCATACGCTGGCAGCCTCTACCCCCCCGAGGCCTGGGCGCTGGTGCAGGCCGGTGCGGTCACATTGGTGGATGTGCGCACTGCCGAGGAACTGAAGTTCGTCGGCCATGTGCCAGATAGCCTGCATGTGGCCTGGCAAACCGGTCCGGCGATGATCAAGAACCCGCGCTTCTTGCGTGAGCTGGAGAACAAGGCTGGTCGCGATGCCGTGCTGGTCCTCCTGTGCCGCAGCGGCAAGCGCTCCGCGGCAGCCGCCGAGGCGGCGACCAAGGCCGGCTTTTCCCAGGTGTTCAATGTTCTGGAAGGCTTCGAAGGCGATCTCGATGCCCAGCAGCAGCGGGGCGAGCAGGGCGGTTGGAAGCTTTGGGGTCTACCCTGGGTACAGGACTGATCGACATATTTGCGGATCATTTATGGTCATACGATTAACCCCCCATGCAAGCGGTTTGCGCTGGAAACAAGCGGGCCGCTCAGCGTTGCCATAGCCAACGGTTGCCGTGAGTACGCAGTGCCAGGCTCGGATGCCAGGACGTGCTGCCGAAGATGGGCGCCATAGCCGGATGAAAGTGATGAGTGATGGGAAGCCAGGTGGCGAACGCAATCCGATCAATTGGCAGCTTGGCCAGATCGTCGAGGGATTGCGCAGTGCCCGCAGCGAGTGGCGGCAGAAGACTGGGCGCTCACGGGAGCTGGGTGGCCGCGAGCTGCCATCGCGCAGCTCGATCGAGGTGATCGTCGAACAACTGGCCAGTGCACTGTTCCCGATGCGCCTGGGGCCGAACGATCTGCGCGAGGAAAGCGAAGATTTCTATGTTGGCCATACCCTGGACGCCGCCTTCAATGCGTTGCTGGTTCAGGCCCGCCTGGAGCTGCGTTACGTGGCCCGGCAACGGGGCGAGACCGAGGCGGATATCCAGGGGCGGGCGGTGCAGATCGTTCAGGCCTTTGCCCAGGAACTGCCAGCCCTGCGCCAGTTGCTCGATACCGATGTGCTGGCGGCCTATCACGGTGACCCGGCGGCGCGCAGTGTTGATGAGGTATTGCTGTGCTATCCCGGTGTCGTGGCGATCATTCATCACCGTTTGGCCCACCATCTGTACAACGCCGGATTGCCGCTGGTGGCGCGGATCATCGCGGAGCTGGCGCATTCGGCCACCGGGATCGACATCCATCCGGGCGCACAAATCGGCAAGAGTTTCTTCATCGATCACGGCACCGGTGTGGTGATCGGTGAAACAGCGGTAATCGGCGATCACGTGCGCATCTACCAGGCGGTGACGCTCGGTGCGAAACGCTTCACCTCCGATGAAACCGGCCAGTTGCACAAGGGCCAGGTTCGTCACCCGATCGTTGAAGACGACGTGGTGATCTACGCCGGGGCCACCATCCTCGGGCGCATCACCATCGGTAAAGGGTCCACCATCGGTGGAAACGTCTGGCTGACCCGCAGCGTGCCTGCGGGAAGCAATGTCAGCCAGGCCACCCTGCAACACCAGCCAGGCAACGCCGGGTAATCGTTCTGATGAACCTGGCGGCCCGGTAGTAACCGGCTCTACGAAAACAACCAGCGTGTCGATCTGGCAGATGCCTGGAGACCCGAACACATAGTGTCCGGGGCTCTACGGTGTGGCCGCTCGTACCCGTCTGGCCTGAAACTTTATCTTGGGGATCGATTAATGGCTGACAATCAGGACGCTCGTCTGGCGCTTGGCGACAATGCCGCCCGCCAACTGGCCAACGCGACAAAAACCGTACCGCAACTTTCCACCATCACCCCGCGTTGGCTGGTCCATCTGCTGCAATGGACGCCGGTAGAAGCAGGTATCTTCCGTCTCAACAAGGTGAAAAACCCGCTCAATGTGCAGGTCGCGTGTTCGCAGCGCGACGAGGCCGTACTGCCACAGACCTTCGTCGATTACGAAGAACACCCGCGGGAATACTTCCTCAACGCGGTCAGCACCATCCTCGACGTGCACACCCGCGTTTCCGACCTCTACAGCAGCCCGCACGACCAGATCCGTGAGCAACTGCGCCTGACTATCGAGACCATCAAGGAACGTCAGGAAAACGAGCTGATCAACAACCCCGAATACGGCCTGCTGGCCAGCGTCGATTCGACCCAGCGCATTTCCACGCTCACCGGCGCGCCGACCCCGGACGACCTCGATGAGCTGATCACCAAGGTCTGGAAGGAGCCAGCCTTCTTCCTCGCCCACCCGCTGGCCATCGCCGCCTTCGGCCGCGAGTGCACCCGTCGTGGCGTGCCGCCGCCCACCATCAGCCTGTTCGGCTCGCAGTTCCTCACCTGGCGCGGCCTGCCGCTGATCCCGTCGGACAAACTGCCAATCGACGAAGACGGCAAGACCAAGATCCTCCTGCTGCGCGTGGGCGACAAGCGCCAGGGCGTGATCGGCCTGTACCAGCCGGGCGTGGCTGGCGAGCAGAGCCCGGGCTTGTCGGTCCGCTTCATGGGTATCAACCGCAATGCCATCGCCTCCTACCTGATCTCGCTGTACTGCTCGCTGGCGGTACTGACCGAAGACGCCCTGGCAGTGCTCGATGACGTGGAGGTCGGCAAGTACCATGACTATCCAGACACTTACAAGTAATCCGCAGGCAAGTGACCCGCAGGGATTGCCGGGCGCTGGAACGCCGTCCGCAGGGTCGCCGGCCGGATTGCCTGATGTCGGCGCGCTCGCGCAACTGGCCAACCAGTTGTTCGCCAGCCTGCCGGGTGGAGGCCCTGAGCGCTTTCCGGTTTCGGCACCCGCTGTTGCCACGCCGACCCTGACCGCCCATGAGGCGCCACTGACGGCAACACCGCCAGCCGGCACCCTGGATGGTCTGGACCTCGGCTCGCCCCAGGCCTACACCGCGGCGATCCCGCAGGTGTATCCCGGTGCGGCCACCTTGGCGCCAGCGGGCGGCGGGGCACCTGCCTCTTCTCCGTACTACTACGTGGACGACAGCTTCGCGCCCAGTTCCACGAGCACTGCAGCGCCGCAGGTGGATGGCGAGCCGGCTCGTGCCCGGGAAAATCGCGTGGATGCCCAGCCTTATGGCTTGCCGGGAGGCGATGAGCTGGGGGCGATCGTGCAATCGATCATCAGCCGCTCTTCGGCACCTGCGCCGGCAGCGCAGAGTGGGCAGGGCAGCGGTCACTTTTACTTTCTCGAGCACAATGCGGCGCCGCGCCTGGAGAAGGCCCCCGAGCCAGGTGGGCAGAGCCAGGCGCAAAGCGGCTTCGATGTACAGGCGGTGCGTCGGGATTTCCCGATTCTCGCCGAGCGCGTCAATGGCAAGCCGCTGGTGTGGTTCGACAACGCGGCTACCACGCAGAAACCGAAGGCGGTGATCGAGCGCCTGAGCTACTTCTACGAGCATGAGAACTCCAACATCCACCGCGCCGCGCATGAACTGGCGGCACGGGCGACCGATGCCTACGAAGGGGCGCGCAGCAAAGCCGCACGCTTCCTCGGGGCACGCTCGGTGGATGAGATCATTTTCGTGCGTGGTGCAACCGAAGGTATCAACCTGGTGGCCAACACCTTCGGCCGCAAGTACATCGGCGCTGGCGACGAGATCATCGTTTCGCAGCTGGAGCATCACGCCAATATCGTGCCGTGGCAGCAGTTGGCTGCTGAAGTCGGCGCGAAGATCCGCGTGATTCCGGTGGACGATACCGGGCAGATCATTCTGGAGGAGTACGCCAAGCTACTCTGCTCGCGCACCAAGCTGGTGTCCATCACCCAGGTTTCCAATGCCCTGGGCACCGTAACCCCGGTCAACGAGGTCATCGCCCTGGCGCATGCGGTGGGTGCACGGGTGCTGGTGGACGGTGCGCAATCGGTGTCGCACATGCGCGTCAATGTGCAGGCGCTGGATGCGGACTTCTTCGTGTTCTCCGGGCACAAGGTGTTCGGCCCGACCGGAATCGGCGTGGTCTACGGCAAGAAGGACCTGCTCGACACGCTGCCGCCCTGGCAGGGTGGTGGCAACATGATTGCCGATGTCACCTTCGAGAAGACGGTCTACCAACCTGCTCCGGCGCGTTTCGAGGCCGGGACCGGCAACATTGCCGACGCGGTGGGATTGGGTGCGGCGCTGGACTATGTCGAGCGTATCGGCCTGGAAAACATCTACCGCTACGAGCATGACCTGCTGGTATATGCCACCCGTGGGCTGCAGGGCATCCCCGGCCTGCGCCTGATTGGCACGGCTGCACACAAGGCCAGCGTGCTGTCCTTTGTGCTGGCTGGCTATCGTACCGAGGAAGTCGGCGCGGCCCTCAACCGCGAGGGTATCGCCGTACGCTCTGGCCACCACTGCGCGCAGCCGATTCTGCGGCGCTTTGGCGTCGAAGCCACGGTGCGGCCATCGCTGGCGTTCTACAACACGGTAGCGGAAGTCGATCTGCTGGTAAGTACCGTGCAGCGGCTCGCCCAGCGACGCTAAGACGGCCATGAACAAGGCCCCTGTTCTGCGAGGAGCAGGGGCTTTGTTTTGTGCGTGGTTTTCTAGCCTGGAGTGAGCGCCAGCCTCATGTTCTGCACCTGAAGCTCAGCGCCATCACGAAGCGGCTCCGGCGCGCCGACGATGACGAAGCCAGCGTTGCGGTAGAGATACAAGGCCGGCGTGTCCGCGCAGGTGACGCCAAGGCTCAGCCAGGCTGACGACCTCTGTCGGGCCCAGTGGATGGCCGCGTCCAGGAGCATTCGGCCAATGCCCTGGCCGCGATGCTCGGGTGCGACCCACATCTGGAACAGGTTGACGTTTGTCGGGTTGGCTGCCTCCACTTTGGCCCATGTCAGGCCGGCGGGCTCACCGTTGGATAGCGCAATAAGCGGGAGGTCTTGCCCCGACGTGCTGGCTATCGTGAGCCGTTCTGCCCACTGCTCGTCGGTGCGCAAAGCCTCTACGGCGAATGTGCTGCCAAACGCATCAGGGCTCTCGACAAGGGCGCGCAGACGCAGCGTCTTGTAGAGGGGCCATTCGGAGGCCTCGAAGGGACGAACGATAGGCATGTGGTGATTACCGTGGGGTAGCTATTCGATCAGCCGTGCAGCTGGCAATTCAGAGCGTTGAACGACAAGCGCGCGTTTCAATGCTTATCCCTGCGGACCAATTATGCGTTTCCGGGTGAGTAGCGCCATTTCGGGGTGAGCAGAACCACCACGAATGAACCTATGGCAAGCACCACGGCGACATAGATGAAGACCGGTTCCGCGGCGATGCGCTGTGGGTAAATGGAGTGGGCCGCGCCAAGTCCCACGAGATTACCTCCTGCTACCAGTACTGCGGCAGCGTAATCATGGAAGCGGCGGGCCTTGTTGGCGCTGTAGGACCATTTGGGGTCCGTGTTATAGCTGGGTAAATGTTCATTGGCATCACCCAGTCGCTCCAATGTGGAGAGAAACGTCCGCAAGTTGGTAATCGCGCGCTCTGCTTTGTAATTCAGGAAGGCGAAGCAGATGGCCGCAACAGGAAAGCCCAGGATCAACCATTCGATAGGCGCTGGATGTTCCGATGTTGACGGGCGCAACGCTACAAGCGCGGCAAGCAGGCTGACGATTAGCGTTACATACAGCGCCAGGGCGTGTTGCCGCTGGGCCACGCGGGCATTTACCTCTTGGTATGCAGCAATGAAGCGGTAGTTGGCATCGACTGTCGGGATAGGCATCAGGTATTCGCTTCGAAAGGGGCAGGTGCTATGGCTGCAAGGCCTGCAGACGGCTTGGTGATACGGCGATGGCCCAGCTCGTCACATGGTGCGGGCATCCCTGCCCATCGACAACACGATTGGCAGGCAGGGAACTCGGTGTGCAGGTACTTATTGCTGACGCTTGTCGAGTTGGTGTTCCCAGGCATTGAGAACCTTGACGCGTGCCTTGGAGAAATCGGCCCAGCAGTTTACTTGCAGGTCTGCTGGGTTCGAGTCCTCGGCGTTGAATGCAGAGTAGAAGTTGCAGGAGTCTCCAGCGAACTGCTGCCAGCTTGCCTGGGCAGTTTCCAGTGCCGAGGCTGACTCGGGAGCATGGACTTTCACTTTGCTCAGGAGAACAGAGTAGGCCGACTGGACCTCATTTTCGTTCTGGCGATCGAGGCAGGCGCGCACCTCGGCCATGTTGGCGGCGCCGCTCTCGCAATCTTCGGCCAGCCCCTGCGGGCTCCAGAGCAGCAGAAGGAAAAGGGGGAAAAGATGTCTAGGCATGGGCGTGTCGATTGATCGAGTGGGGGGCGTCTGGAGCAAACCGTACGAGGAGGTCGCGGCAACTAGTTGAATGTAAGCGGATATCCTAATTCAAACCGTGTGGGGCGCAACCGTCCTCATGAGCATAAGCCTCTGGGGTATTGGCAAGCTGTGCAATCAAGGTTGTTTAGCGCGGCTCGGAGAGTTCGATGCTTTGCCCGTCTCCCAGGCTGTCATGTACCCAGACGGTTGCTGGTACGGCGTAGCTCCAACCCCCTGCTTTCCACCAACACTCGGCGAACCAGGCTTTCAGAATGTTCGCGATCAGATCGGTGCCGGCGAACTCAGGATCAGAGAAGTAGTGCTCGTCGAACGCGTCCATCCGTACTAGGCCTGTTGAAATTTCCAGTGAGCGACCAGGGAAGATGGACTGATCCGCCGGGTCTACCTTGTTGTTTTCACCTTGGAAGTACACCCATATGCTGGGCCTTCGCTGCCCTTCCTCCTCAAGGAATATCTGGACCTGAGCCGCATTGATAGTGGATGGAACTGGGCGCGTAATGAGTTCGCGCAGTTGCTGGATCAGATGCGCCGAGGCCCGACCCAGGCAACGCTGATAGCGTTGCCGGAACTGTTCCTGGCTAAGCCCAAAGGGAATTCTGGAGGGCAACATTCGTGTACCTGATTTTCGATTCGGGGTAGATGGACGCGTTCGAGATTAACGGTGCGCAAAAGTAGGGGCAATTGCCGCATTCCCGGTTTGCCGGCAGTGCCTGGTATCCGGTAAATTTGCCAACCCGCAGTCTTCGGCATCCTGCATGCCGCCTCCATCTCAAGGCCATCCTCGTGTCCGCCAGCTCCGCAGTGCCCAGCACGTCCGTTTATCGTCAGCCCGGTTTCCTGGCTTTTCTTGTCAGCCGCGTATTGGCCATGTTTGCCGTACAGATTCTGGCCGTGGTGGTGGCCTGGCAGGTGTATGACATGACGCGCGATGCGCTGTCGCTGGCCTATGTTGGCCTGGCGCAGTTCATCCCGATGTTGCTGTTGCTGATGCCGGCCGGTGACCTGATCGATCGCTACGACCGCAAGCGAATTCTGGCGTTGAGCTGGCTGCTGGAGGCGTTTTGCGCCGCCGCATTGCTGTGGCTGTCGTTGACCCACGGGCCGGTGACGGCCATCTACGGTGTGCTGGTGCTCTACGGTTGTGGGCGTGCATTCACCGGGCCGGCCTTGTCCAGCCTGTTGCCGCAGATCGTCCCCCGCGAGCAGTTGGCGGCTGCCATTGCGGCCAACAGTATGATCGTACGGGCCTCGACCATTGCCGGGCCGGTGCTTGGCGGTGGCCTTTATGCGCTGGGCGGCGGTGGGCTGACCTATGCGGTATGCCTGTTCTGCTTCCTTGCCGGTGTGCTGATGCTGCCGCTGGTGCCGGTGCGCTATGCCGAGAAGATGCAGGCGCTGGAGGCCACTGCCTGGAAGCGCTTTACCGCAGGCATTCACTTCATTCGCAGCCGGCCGATCATTCTCGGCACCATTTCCCTGGATCTGTTCGCCGTATTGCTGGGCGGTGTGGTGGCGCTGTTGCCGATCTACGCGCAGGAAGTGCTCGAAGTGGGGCCTGCCGGTCTGGGCCTGTTGCGCAGTGCGATGGCCATCGGTGAGGTCGGCGTCGGCCTTTACCTGAGCCTGCGCCCGTTCAACCGCAATGTCGGCATGGTGATGTTCATTGCTGTGGCGATCTTCGGCGTGGCCAATCTGGTGTTTGCCCTGTCGACGCTGTTCTGGGTGTCGTTCGCGGCGCTGTTGGTAGCGGGTGGGGCCGATATGGTGAGCATGTACATTCGCTCGTCGCTGGTGCAGTTCTCCACCCCGGACGCCATGCGGGGCCGGGTGAATGCGGTGAACATGCTGTTCATCGGCTCCTCCAACGAATTGGGTGAGTTCCGCGCTGGCACCAGCGCCGCCTGGCTCGGCGCCGTGCCGGCGGCAGTGCTGGGCAGCCTGTGCACCCTGGGTGTGGTAGGCGGTTGGATGTGGGGCTTCAAGAGCCTGCGTCGGGTCAGCCGTTTCGAAGAGGCGTCACCCGCCAAGGACGCTTGATCGGGCCGTCCTCAGGGCGAGGCATTGCTCTCCAGTGCGCATGACGCACTTTGCGGGCGTCACTCAGAAGGGCGCATCGCCCAGAATGGTCGCGCGGTGCATCACGCGCCGCGCGGGGCGGTAGTCGTCCACCGCATAGTGCTGAGTGATGCGGTTATCCCAGAACGCCACGTCGTTTTCTTGCCAGCGCCAGCGAATGGTGAACTCGGGGCGGGTGGCGTGGGCGAACAGGAAGCGCAGCAGCGCATCGCTTTCCGCCGGTTGCAGTTCGTTGATGCGGCTGGTGAACCCCTCGTTGACGAACAATCCCTTACGCCCAGTGATCGGGTGGGTACGCACCACCGGGTGCGACAGGGGCGGATTCTTGCGCTGCACCTCGTGGTAACGCGCCAGGTCTGCTTCGGTATTGCCGAAGCGTTCCAGTGGAAAGGAACGGGTGAAGTCGTGGGTCGCGGTCAGGCCGTCGAGCAATGTTTGCAGCGGCTTGGAGAGCGCTTCGTAAGCTGCACTGCTGCTGGCCCACAGGGTGTCGCCACCATAGGCGGGCAATTGCTTGGCGGCCAGCACAGCGCCGAGCGCCGGGGTCGGCAGGAACGTCACGTCGGTGTGCCAGATGGCGTTATCGGCGACATCGGTAACGGCGGTATCGAGTACCAGCACTTCAGGCTGCTCGGGTACGTTGGGGTAGATCGGGTGGATATGCAGGTCGCCGAAGTGAGCGGCGAATGCGGCCTGCTGCTGCGGGTTAATCGGCTGGGCGCGAAAGAACAGCACCTGATGGGCGAGCAGGGCCTGGTCGATGGCCTGCTGGTCGGCATCGGACAGCGGCTGGCGCAGGTCGATGCCGCCGATCAGGGCACCAATGGACGGGCTCAAGGGTGTGATGTGCAGGCTCATGGCAGAGGTCTCGCGAAGACGTTAAGGAGCCAGGGCTGGGCGTGTCCCACTAGGCGTGCCCCGCTAGGTGCGCCTCAGGCTCCTACAGGTTATGGCTCAGTGGCTTTGCCCGTTCCAGGGCACCAGTTTGCGTTGCAGGGCGCGCAGGCTCAGTTCCAGCGCCACGGCGATCAGAGCAATCACCAGGATGCCGAGGATCACCACATCGGTGACCAGAAACTGCGCGGCCGACTGCACCATGAAACCGAGGCCGCTGGTGGCGGCGATCAGTTCGGCGGCGACCAGGGTCGACCAGCCGACGCCCAGGCCGATGCGCACGCCTGTGAGGATGTCGGGCAGGGCACTGGGCAGAATCACATGGCGAATCAGTTGGCTCGGGGTGGCGCCAAGCGACTGCGCTGCCCGCAGTTTGGTCGGGTCGACATTGCGCACCCCGGTCGCCGTGGCGATGACGATAGGGGCGAAGATCGCCAGGTAGATCAGCAGCACTTTGGACAACTCGCCAATGCCGCACCAGATGACGATCAGCGGCAGGTAGGCGAGTGGCGGGATCGGCCGGTAGAACTCGATCAGCGGATCGAAGATGCCGCGGGCGATGCGGTTGCGGCCGATGGCGATGCCCAGCGGAATGGCGGTCAATACCGCCGCCACCAGGCCCAGGCCGATGCGCTCCAGGCTGGCGCCGAGATGCTGCCACAGGCTGCTGCCCATGTAGCCTTCGGTCAGCAGTTGCCAGCCACGTGTGGCCACGGCTTGCGGGCTGGGCAGGAACAGCGCTTCGATCAGGCCAGCAGTGGTCACCGCCCACCAGATGAACAGCAGGCTGCCGATGGTCAGGCTGCTGATCAGGGTCAGGCTCACCTCGCGCTTGGCTTTGCGCGGCGCGTTGGTTTGGGGTGCCGGTTGTGCCAAGGGAATTTCCAGGCTGCTCATGCGCGTCTCCTCTGGCGTTCGGCAAAGACTTCCGCCAGGACATGCTCGCGGGTTTCGATGAAGCGAGGGTCGGACTTGATCGCTCGGGCGCTTTCGCCGGCGGCATAGCGGCGGCCGAAGTCCAGGTGCAGGCGCTCGCTGATGCGTCCCGGATTGGGCGAAAGCAGCACCAGGTCTGTGGCGAGAAAGACCGCTTCCTCGATGTCATGGGTGATCAGGAATACCGGCTTGTCCGTGCGTTGCCACACTTGCAGCAACAGTTCCTGCATTTGCTCGCGGGTGAAGGTGTCGAGTGCGCCAAAGGGTTCGTCCATCAGCAGCACGCGCGGGTCGGCGGCCAGTGCGCGGGCCAGGCCGACACGCTGTTTCTGTCCGCCAGACAATTCCCATATACGGCGTTTTTCGAAGCCGGCCAGGTCGACCAGACTCAGCAGCTCGCGGGCACGGGCCTCACGTTTGCCGCGCTCCACGCCAGCCAGTTGCAGGCCGAAGGCGACGTTGTCGAGCACGTTCTGCCAGGGCAGCAGGGCATCATCCTGGAACACCACGCCGCGCTCGGCGCTGGGGCCGCTTACGGGGTGGCGGTCAAGGGTGATGCTGCCAGCGCTGGGAGCGACGAAGCCGGCGATGAGGTTGAGCAGGGTGGTCTTGCCGCTGCCGGAAGGGCCAAGGGCCACCAGCAGTTGCTGTGGCCCAAGGCTCAGGGATATGTCGGTCAGTACCGGCTCGGCCGTGCCGGGGTACTGTGCGCTGATGCGCTCCAGTTCTAATAAGGCCATGTCGCTCTCTGCTGATTGCCTGTGCGCGTCTGTTTGCGGCGCGGTTCAGGTGGTGACGAGATCGGGCGTCCTTGCCCGCCCTCGAACCTCACCTGCGAGCAGGTGAGGGCCCGATGCTCGATCAGTTGGTGATGTACTGGTTGCTGACGTAGCTGGTGTAGTCCGGCAGCACGCTATCAACCTTGCCCTGCTCCTTGAGGAAGGTGGCGGTGTCGGTGATGGCCTGGGTCGTCGGTGCGCCGAGGGCGGTGACCTGATCGGCGGCCAGCGGGAAAACGTTTCCTTGCAGCAGCAGGGGAATGTCTTCGGCCTTGGCGCCTGACAGTTTGGCTACCTTGGCGATGTTGTCCTGATTCGCCAGCCAGGCTTGCGGATCCTTGCGGTAGTCGGCGTAGGCATCCAGGGTGACCTTGGCGAAGGCACGTACGGCTTCCGGGTGCTTCTGCGCGAAGTCCTTGCGCACGATCCAGGCGTCGAAGGTCGGGGCGCCAAGTTTGCCCAGCTCACCGGAGGTGATCAGCACCTTGCCGTTTTCCTTGGCGACGCCAAGGGCTGGGTCCCACACGTAAGTGGCGTCGATATCGCCACGCTTCCAGGCGGCGATGATGGCTGGCGGTGCGAGGTTGAGAATCTGTACGTTGGTTGGGTCGATATTCCAGTGCTTGAGCGCGGCGAGCAGGCTGTAGTGGCCGGTGGAGACGAAGGGCACGGCGACTTTCTTGCCGATCAGGTCTTCGGGTTTGCTGATACCGCTGCCGTACCGGGCGACCAATGCTTCGGCGGCGCCGATCTGGGTGGCAATCAGGAAGGTTTGCACAGGCAGTTGCCGGGTGGCAGCAGCGGCCAGCGGGCTGGAACCTACGTAGCCGATCTGTACATCGCCGGAGGCCACGGCGGTGATGACTTCGGCACCACCGTCGAATTTGCGCCAGTCGATCTTGGCGTTGCTGGCTTTCTCATAGGCGCCATCGGCCTGGGCTACTTTCGCCGGATCCACGGTGGTTTGGTAAGCAACAGTGAAGTCGGCAGCCTGCGCGGTCAACGCCAGACTACCGAGGGTCAAGGCGGCAAGCAGGCGACGCGCAAAAAGGGTGTGGATCATGGCAGTGCTCCAGGCGGGCGATGGCCATCCAAGGTGGCCGGATCACGGGTCGTAATGAGTGGATGACACGCTCCGGTTGTCCGGTGGGGAGAAGCTAAACGATCTAAAAAACAAAAAATAAATACTTTTTGGGAATTAGCTTAGGCGTGGCGGGAAGATCTGCGAGATAGAGCGGCCAGTGAGTTCTTCATCATGCCGCGACACTCAATAACTCGACTGTAGAGTTTGCCGTGTGTACCGGCTCTGAGGTTGCCCATGGGTCGATATCCTATGCAGGCACTTGCCTCATCTACGGGCACGCAGCCACAAAAAAGCCCTTGTCGGTAAGGGCAAGGGCTTTGGTGTACATCCTGTGGCTTCAGGCTTCGGCGCTGGCCTCGGCTTGCTCGATCAGCAGCTTACGCGTGGTTTTCAGCAGGCGGTCGGACAGGGCCGGGTCGCTGACGCTGCGGGACAGGAGCAGGGCGCCGACCATGGCCGAGAACATCAGTACGGCCTGCTCGTCGGCATGCTCGTCTTCCGGCAGGGCAGCTTCGATCATGGCCAGCCTGTTGTTGACCATCGAATCGGTGATTTCGCTGGGCTGGCCCCGTTGCCCCAGCTCGGCGCACAGGGTGGTCAGTGGGCAGCCGGTACCCGGGTCGGCACGGTGTGCCGAGGACAGGTAGTACTTGATGAAGGCCGGCAACGACTGCGACTGAATCGCGAGTGATGTATTCAGGCGCTCCACGGCATGGCCCAGCGCCTTTTCCACCAACTCGTCCTTGGACTTGAAGTGGGCATAGAAACCACCATGGGTCAGCCCCAGGGTTTTCATCAGCGGCTGCAGACCCGTCGCCCCGACGCCATCCTGGCGAAACAGGCGTGCTGCCTCCTCGATGATGCGTTGATGGGTCTTGGCTTTGTGGTCTTCCGAGTAGCGCATGGCTGAGCTCCTTCGAGAAAGTTGGAATGCTGGCCGTCATCTTACCTGCTTATGGGCTGAGACTCGCCTGCTCTGTGAAAGTGCCGGGCTGCTTCTTGCGGGCAAGCACCAGGGTGCACAGGGCGGGCAGGAACAACAGGGTGAGCACGGTCCCCACCAGCACGCCGCCGATCAGTACGTAGGCCAGCGATGACCAGAACACCGAGAAGGTCAGCGGGATGAACGCCAGGGCTGCGGCCATCGCGGTGAGGATCACCGGGCGGGCACGGCGCACGGTGGCTTCGATGATCGCTTCGCGTATCGGCATGCCGTGGTCCTGGTTCTGGTGGATCTGGTCGGTAAAGATCAGTGTGTTGCGCATCAGGATGCCGCCAATGCCGATCAGCGCGAGGATGGCGTTGAAGCCGAACGGCTGGTTGAACAGCAGCAGGGTCGGCACCGCGCCGATCAGGCCAAGCGGCGCCGTGGCGAAGACCATGAACATCACACCGAACGAGCGTACCTGGAACATGATCACCACCAGCATCAGCAGGATCATGATCGGGAACAGCACAGCGAGTGCCTTGTTGGCCTTGCCGCTTTCTTCCACCGGGCCGCCGATGGCGAGGTGATAACCAGCCGGCAGCGCGGCGATCAGCGGTTGCAGGTCGGCATAGGCGGACAGTTCGGCGTCCGGCGGCTGGGTCCCATCGACGATATCGGCACGTACCTCGAAGGTGATTTCGCGGTTGCGGCGCTTGAGGATGGGGTCCTCCATCACCGGCAGGAAGTGTCCCACCTGTTGCAGCGGCACGGACAGGCCGGCGGCGTTGGTGATGGTCAGGTCATCGATGCTGCCCAGCTGTTCACGCTGCACGCCAAGGGCGCGGACCATCACCGAGACGCTGCGGGTGCCTTCGCGAACCTGAGTGATCGGGTTGCCGCTGAGCAGGGCGTTGACCTGGGATTTCACTTCGGCCGGGGTAAAGCCGAGCAGACGCAGGCGATCCTGATCGAGTACCAGGCGGTAGCCGCTGCTGCGTTCGCCCCAGTCGATGAACGTGTCGCGGGTGAGTGGGTTGGCATCGACGACGGTACGTACGTCTGCGGCGATGGTGCGTAGCACGTCGACATCCGGACCCGAGAGGCGGAACACCACCGGGAAGGGCACGGGCGGGCCGAATAGCAGTTGGGTTACCCGTACCCGCGCGGCAGGAAATTCACCGGCGGCGATGCGCTCACGCATGCGCAACTTGAGGGCTTCACGGTCTTTTGCACTATCGGTCTGGATCACCAGCTTGGCAAATGCCGGGTCGGGCAGCTCGGGGTTGAGCGAGAGGAAGAAACGCGGCGGGCCACCACCGATATAGGCATCCACCACCTTTGCCTGCTGTTCCTGCTGCAGCGCGTGCTCCAGTTGTTCGACCACCGCTTCGGTGGCCTTGAAGGCACTGCCGGGCGGCATGTAGACCTCGAGCATCAGCTCGGAGCGATCGGAGTTGGGGAAGAACTGCTTCTTCACCACGCCCATGCCGAGGATGCACAGCACGAAGGCGCCGATCACGAGGCCGGTAACCAGGTAGCGATGACGCACGCAGGCTTCAACTATCCGCCGCAGCCGCGCATAGCCGGCGCTGGCGTAGATCGCGTCATGCCCGCCAGCGACCGGTTTGATCGCTGGCAGCAGCTTCACCCCCAGGTAGGGCGTGAACACCACGGCCACCAGCCAGGAGGCGATCAGGGCGAAGCCGACGATCCAGAAGATATTGCCGGCGTACTCGCCGGCGCCGGATTTGGCGAACCCCACCGGCAGGAAGCCGATGATGGTCACCAGGGTGCCGGTGAGCATCGGCGCGGCGGTCGAGTTCCAGGCATAGGTGGCGGCGGAAATGCGGTCGAGGCCTTCCTCCAGTTTCACCACCATCATCTCGATGGCGATGATGGCGTCGTCCACCAGCAGGCCAAGGGACAGGATCAGCGCGCCGAGGGTGATGCGGTCGAATTCGCGGCCGCTCATCAGCATGATCACGAAGACGATCGACAGGGTCAGCGGCACGGCTGCAGCGACCACCACGCCGACGCGAAAGCCCAGGGCCAGCAGGCTGATGAACATGACCACGGCCAGGGCGACGAAGAACTTGATCATGAACTCGTTCACCGCCAGGCGAATCTTGCTGGCCTGATCGGCAACTTTATCGAGGGTCACGCCCAGTGGCAGCTGGGCGTGGATGCGGGCCTCCTCGTCCTGGAGTGCCTTGTCGAGGTCGAGGCCGTTGAAGTGTTTCTCCATGATCACGCCGAGCATCAGTGCTGGCGTGCCCTGGTGGCGGATACGGTAGGTGGGCGGGTCTTCGTAGCCGCGACGCACGCTGGCGACATCGGCGATGCGCAGGACTTTGCCGTTGGCCGCCACGGGGACGTTCTCGATCTGTTCGAGGCTGTCGAAGGCACCGTCGAGACGGATGTAGGCGCGTGGTCCGCTGGTTTCGACAAAGCCGGACGGCGCGACACTGTTTTGCTTGGCCAGCGCGTCGAAGATCTGTTCGGGCTTGATGCCCAGGGTGGCCAGGCGTTCATAGGAAAACTCGACGAACACGCGCTGGGCTTGTTCACCGAGGATGTTGACCTTCTTCACGCCGGGCAGACGCAGGAAGCCCTGGCGCAGGTCTTCGGCCATGTTCACCAATTGCCGGTGCGGCAGTTGTTCAGCCTCCAGTGCATAGAGGGCGAAGTACACATCGGAGTATTCATCGTTGAAGAAGGGGCCGGCCACGCCTTGGGGCAGCCGGCTGGCTTCATCGCTGAGTTTCTTGCGGGTCTGGTAGAACACGTCCTGGATGGCACTGGGTGGGGTGGAGTCGAGAAACAACACCTTCATCGAGACGAAGCCTGGCTGGGCAATGGTCTCGACGCGGTCGTAGTAGTCGAGTTCCTGCAGGCGTTTTTCCAGGCGATCGGCCACCTGCTCCTGCATTTCCCTGGCCGTGGCACCGGGCCAGGCGGCGGTCACGGTCATGACCTTGACGGTGAAAGATGGATCTTCGGCGCGTCCCAGCTTGCCGAAAGCGAAGATGCCCGAGGCCAGCACGGCGATGATCAGGAACAGCGTGACGGCTGGGTTGCGTACCGCGATTTCGGAGAGATTGAGGCCGCGCATGTCAGGGTTTTCCTTGCGCAGCGTTGGCCAGGGCAAGTGCCTGGCCTGGCTGCAGTCGAACCGGGTCGCCTTCATGCAGCAGGTGCGCGCCAAGGGCGACGACGCGCTGGCCGCTGCTCACGCCAGCGCTGAGCAGGGCATGCTCCTGTTCCAGTCGCACCACCTGCACGGGCTTGAAGCGGACATGCTCCTCGTCGTCGATCAACCAGACACCGCTTCCCTGGCCAGCGTCGTACAGCGCGCCGAGCGGCACGCGGACCTGCTGCGCGGCAGCATCGCTGGCCAGGCGCAGGGTAATGGTCGAGCCGATGGGGAAGGGCTCGCTGGCGCCGTCGAGAATGTAGCGGGCACGGAAGGTGCGAGTGGCTGGGTCGGCTGCTGCGGATAGTTCGCGCAGTCGGGCGGGAACGCTGACCGCAGGTGAGCTGAACAACGCTGCCTGGGCAGGATTGCTGGCCAGTTTGCGCTGGGTTTCAGGGATGTCGATCACTGCCTCGCGGGCGCCGTCATGGGCAAGTCGGGCAACCACCTGGCCTTCACCCACGACCTGGCCGCGGTCAACACGTACCTCGGTAACCACACCATCGGCATCGGCCTTGAGAACCGAATAACTGCGCCGGTTTTTCACCTGGTTGGCATCGGAACTGGCAGCTGCCAGGTCGGCCTCGGCAATGCGCCGCCGGGTCGCTGACTGGTCGAAGATCTGTTTCGAGATGGCACCGCTACTGACCAGGCGCTGATAGCGCTGGGCATCATCCCGGGCCTGATTCAACTCGGCCCGAGCGGCCTGTACGCGGTTGTTCGCCGCACGCAGGGCCAGCTCGAAATCTTCGATATCCAGAACCAGCAGGGTATCACCGCGTGCCACCCGCATGCCGGGGTCGACCTTGCGTTCGATCACTTTGCCAGCAACGCGAAAACCCAGGTTGCTCTCGGTTCGCGCAGCCACCACGCCGGTGTACACCGCCGCGTGTTGTGCGGCGGGTTCCACCTGGGCCGCGAGCACCAGTCGCGGCGATGTTGTCGTCGTGTTCGCGGCGCTGTCGGCCTTGCTATTACAACCGGCAAGGGCGAGCAGGGCGATCATCGGCAGCAACACGGCAAGGCGGTGCGGATGGCTGTTCATCAACGACGGCTGGCTGTTCATTTGTCGACCGCTTCCAACAGCGTGGCAACGCCCTGGCCACCGGCAATGCATTGGGTGGCAATGGCATAGCGACCACCGGTGCGTTTGAGCAATGACGCGGCCTTGCCGGTAATGCGTGCGCCTGTTGCACCCAGCGGGTGACCCAAGGCAAGCGCGCCACCGTCGAGGTTGACCTTGGCCATGTCCAGGCCCAGTTCGCGTACGCAGGCAATCGACTGGCTAGCGAAAGCCTCGTTGATTTCCACCAGGTCGATGTCGCCGATGTTCAGGCCGGCACGTTCCAGCACCTTGCGGGTGGCGACCACTGGCCCCATGCCCATGATGTCTGGTGCACAACCCCCGACTGCGACGGCCTTGATTCGCGCGAAGATTTCCAGGTTGCGACTGCGGGCAAATTCTTCGGTGCACACCAGCACCGCAGCGCTGCCGTCGGTCAGCGGCGAGGAGGTTGCAGCGGTCACGCTGCCGCCGAATGCAGGCTTGAGTCCTGCCAGGGCTTCGGCATTGGTACCGGGACGGATACAGCCGTCTTCTTCGACACGGCCATCCGGAGTTTCGATGGTGATGATTTCGTCGACGAACAGCCCTTGTTCACGCGCGCGGGCGGCCTTGGCATGGGATTCAACCGCCATGGCTTCCTGTTCTTCCCGGCTGACCGAGAAGCGCTTGGCCACTTCTTCCGCGGTATGCCCCATGGCCATGTAGACCTGCGCAAAGGTGCTCATCAGGCTCGGGTTGGGCGAGATATTGAAACCGCCCATGGGCACGCGGGTCATGGATTCTATACCTGCACAGATGAAGGCCTCGCCGGCCCCGAGCATGATCTGCCCGGCAGCGAAATGCACCGCCGTCATCGATGACCCACAGAAGCGGTTGACCGTGGCGCCCCCCAGGGTTTCCGGAAAGCCGGCACGGAAACTGGCAATGCGGGCGATGTTCATACCTTGTTCGGCTTCGGGATAGGCGCAGCCCATGATCACGTCTTCTATCTCGGCGGGATCGAGGTCCAGCTTTCCGACCAGCCCTTTCAAAACCTGAGCGGCGAGGTCGTCAGGGCGAATATTGATCAGTGCCCCTTTCTTGGCGAACTGGAAAGGCGAGCGGGCAAATCCGGCTATCACAATAGAGGTCATGGCGATTAATCCTTCAGGTGACGAGGGCAGGACGGGTCCTGTCGGTTAAAATGATATGTGTAATTTAAATGATCGTATAGATGTTGGTTGTAATTTAACTGAATAAGAATGTGCTGATGCGCGCCATCATGGATGGCGCGCGTTCTCTCACTGGCGCATGTCAAGAATCAGGCATGTGGTGGAGCCCACGGCGTACAGACGGTCATCAACGTCATAAATGCGGCCTTCGGCCAGTGCCGTACTGCGGCCCAGATGGACGATGCGTCCTTCGGCACGAATCGGGCCGACCTTGGCGTGCAAGGCGCGTACATAACTGATGCGCAGGTCCGTGGTCGTGTAGCCCTGGCCCGGTTTGAGCAGCGTGTGCACGGCGCAACCCATGCAGGAGTCCAGCAGCGTGGCGGCGTAGCCACCATGCACGCTGCCCAGCGGATTGTAGTGGCGGGTGTCGGGTGTGCCCTGGAAGGTGAATGTGCCAGGTGTCCATTCGATGGGCACGAAGTCGAGCAGCTCGCCAATGGGCGGGCAAGGCAGCTGACCACTGCCGATCCCGTCGAAGAATTCCTGCGGGGACAGCGCGCTGACCTCGGCCAGGGTCAAGGTACCGGGAGCAGCAAGCGTGCTGCGGCGGGCCTTTTCTGCAGCGATCCAGGCGTTGAGTTTTTCTTCTCGGTTAATGCTTGTCATCAGGGTGTCCTTGTACGGTGGTGAATTCGTTTGATTATGATCGTAATTCAATTATATATTACGGTTGAAATGTTAAGTCCAGCCCTGATTGAACGGAGCCGCTCATGCCTGTTTATCCAGCCCCATCCAGAAGCTTGCTGCTGCTTCTGGTCGTTCTCACGGCGCTAGGTGAAATCTCGACGCAATTGATCATTCCCAGCCTGGGGGCCATCGAAGCCGCTTTTGTAGCGGCCCCTGGCAGCAGCTTGATAGCCCTGTCGGCATTCGTGGCGGCATTTGGTTTGGGGCAGCTGGTGCTGGGGCCGCTGTCAGACCGTATCGGTCGGCGTCCGGTGTTGATTGCAGGCTTGCTGACTTATCTATTAGCCACCGTGTGGATGCTGTTTGCCCACAGCATGAATGAGTTCATCGCAGCTCGCGTTCTGCAGGGGCTTGGCGCCTGTGCGGCACTTGTGCTGGCGCGGGCCATCGTGCGGGATGTCTGGCAGGCCCAAGCGGCTCCCGCGTTGGCACTGACGGTGATCGGCATGCTGTTCGCCATCGCCATCTCGCCCGTGATAGGTGGCTTGCTCACTGCATATGGCGGGTGGCAGGCGCCGGTCATGACAGCGCTCTTTATCGGGACGGGCGCGTTGGTGGTGGTTTGCATCCTTTATAAGGAAAGCAATCGCCAACTCGATCCTCAGGCAGGGCAACTGAAACACCTGGCGGGCAGTTACATCGACCTGCTTCGGTCGCGCTCGAGCAGGGCTTTCGCTGCGGCGCTATTGCTGACCTATGGGGCGATGTTCACGATCATCTCGGGATCCTCTTTCACCTATATGCAGCTGCTGCATCTGAGCGCGATGGAATACGGGGCTACCTTCGGCCTGATCGTTTCCGGCCTGATCGCCGGGGCGGTATTTACCCGACGCAATATCATCAAACTGGGACCGGAGCGGATCGTTGGGATCGGTGTGATCTTCGTGGCCACTGGCGGGCTGCTGACGCTAGCTATCTACAAGGTGTTCGGCCTGTCGATTATTGGTCTGTCCCTGCCGCAGGTTCTGGTTACGCTAGGTGGCGGGATGGTGCTACCCGCTTCGGTAGCGGGAGCGGTAATGCCCAACGCCTACCGCGCGGGACTCGCTGCGGGCCTGATGGGGTTTGCGCAAATGCTCGGGGCTACCTGCGCTGGCCTGCTGCTGAGCATGCAGCAGGACGGTTCGGCATGGCCTATGGTGCTACTGCATGTGATTTTTGCCCTGTCTGCTTTCACGGCCTTTCATTTATTGCGTCGCGCGGGTGCTGCCGTGGCACCTGTTGTCGCCAAGCTTCCCTGAATGAGGAGGGATTAGATGAGTGCTTATGACGTTGTGATCATCGGTGGTGGCCCGGGCGGCTATAACGCTGCCATTCGCGCTGGTCAGCTAGGACTCAAGGTCGCATGTGTCGAAGGGCGAGAAACGCTCGGTGGCACCTGCCTCAATGTTGGCTGTATGCCTTCCAAGGCGCTGCTACATGCTTCGGAGTTATACGAAGCGGCGGCAGGCAAGGAATTTGCGGATCTTGGGATCGAGGTCAAGCCATCACTCAACCTTGCGCAGATGATGAAGCAGAAGGATGAAAGCGTTGCCTCCCTTACCAAGGGCATCGAGTTCCTGTTCCGCAAGAACAAGGTTGACTGGATCAAGGGCTGGGGTCGCATTGATGGTCTGGGGCGTGTTGTGGTGACGGCGGCTGATGGGGCTGTTGTCGAGCTGCAGGCCAAGGACATTGTTATCGCAACCGGATCACAGCCCACCTCGTTACCAGGGGTGACCATCGATAACCAGCGCATTATCGATTCGACTGGGGCGCTCTCATTGCCGGAGGTCCCCCGTCATCTGGTGGTTATTGGAGCCGGCGTCATTGGTCTGGAGTTGGGCTCGGTATGGCGGCGTTTGGGTAGCCAGGTCACGGTCGTCGAATACCTGGATCGCATTTGCCCGGGCCTGGATCAGGAAACCGGCAAGGCGCTACAGCGTTCACTCTCCAAGCAAGGTGTGACATTCAAGCTCGGGAGCAAGGTTTCAGGCGCTGCAGTTGGTGAGGACGGAGTGGAGCTTTCCATCGAGCCCGCTGGTGGCGGCGCAGTGGAATCGCTTCAGGCTGACTACGTCCTGGTAGCGATCGGTCGGCGCCCTTATATAGAAGGGCTCGGATTGGAAAGCGTTGGGCTTGAGCCGAATGCCAGAGGCGTTCTGGAAAACCATCGCTCGCGCAGCGCGGCTGATGGAGTCTGGATCATTGGTGATGTGACCTCAGGGCCGATGCTTGCCCATAAGGCGGAAGAGGAGGCGATTGCTTGTATAGAGCGAATCGCGGGCAAAGGGGTGGAGGTCAATTACGATGTGATCCCTAGCGTCATCTATACCAAGCCTGAGGTGGCCTGCGTGGGTAAGGGTGAAGAGCAGCTCAAAGCTGAAGGACGCTCTTATAAAGTCGGCAAGTTCCCGTTTACGGCGAACAGTCGAGCCAAGATCAATCATGAGACGGATGGGTTCGTTAAGGTCCTGGCAGACGAACGCACCGATGAAATCCTGGGCGTTCACATGATCGGGCCTAGCGTGAGCGAGATGATTGGCGAGTATTGCGTGGCGATGGAGTTTGCTGCGTCTTCTGCGGACGTTGCCCTCATCTGCCACCCGCACCCTACTCGCTCAGAGGCATTGCGCCAGGCTGCCATGGCTGTGGAAGGGTGGACTATGCAGGCTTGATGAAGGTTTTCTGACTGATATGGCAAAAACCTGTCATTTAAGGGTTGACGTTAAATTTTGGTCCCCTATAATGCGCACCACTTCCGGTGCAGCCGGATCGAAAAACTCCTTGATAAACAAGAAGTTAGACGAAAATAAAGGTTGCAACGGTGGCGGATTCAAGTAGAATGCGCCGGGCTGACAGGGTGGTGGTTTAGACCTGTCAGCGCTTCAGTCGGAAGCGACTGAAGATGCTGGAAAGGAGGTGTTGACAGCGGTTTGTAACGCTGTAGAATGCGCCTCCCGCTGACGAGAGGCTCTGCTGATCCGAAGCGCAAGTGGTTGAGAAGAAACGAAAAATTCTTCAAAAACAGCTTGACAGATTGAAAGGCTGCTGTAGAATGCGCGGCCTCGGTTGAGACGAAAGGCTTGATCGAAACGCTCTTTAACAACTTGAATCAAGCAATTCGTGTGGGTGCTTGTGATGTAAGACTGATAGTCAAATGATTGTCAGCAACACAAGTAACACTCGTGAATTCGAGAGTTTATTTGCGATTGCTGAGCCAAGTTTAGGGTTTTCTCAAAACCCAAGCAGTATTGAACTGAAGAGTTTGATCATGGCTCAGATTGAACGCTGGCGGCAGGCCTAACACATGCAAGTCGAGCGGATGAAGAGAGCTTGCTCTCTGATTTAGCGGCGGACGGGTGAGTAATGCCTAGGAATCTGCCTGGTAGTGGGGGATAACGTTCCGAAAGGAACGCTAATACCGCATACGTCCTACGGGAGAAAGCAGGGGACCTTCGGGCCTTGCGCTATCAGATGAGCCTAGGTCGGATTAGCTAGTTGGTGGGGTAAAGGCTCACCAAGGCGACGATCCGTAACTGGTCTGAGAGGATGATCAGTCACACTGGAACTGAGACACGGTCCAGACTCCTACGGGAGGCAGCAGTGGGGAATATTGGACAATGGGCGAAAGCCTGATCCAGCCATGCCGCGTGTGTGAAGAAGGTCTTCGGATTGTAAAGCACTTTAAGTTGGGAGGAAGGGTTGTAACCTAATACGTTGCAATTTTGACGTTACCGACAGAATAAGCACCGGCTAACTTCGTGCCAGCAGCCGCGGTAATACGAAGGGTGCAAGCGTTAATCGGAATTACTGGGCGTAAAGCGCGCGTAGGTGGTTCAGCAAGTTGAATGTGAAAGCCCTGGGCTCAACCTGGGAACTGCATCCAAAACTACTGAGCTAGAGTACGGTAGAGGGTAGTGGAATTTCCTGTGTAGCGGTGAAATGCGTAGATATAGGAAGGAACACCAGTGGCGAAGGCGACTACCTGGACTGATACTGACACTGAGGTGCGAAAGCGTGGGGAGCAAACAGGATTAGATACCCTGGTAGTCCACGCCGTAAACGATGTCGACTAGCCGTTGGGATCCTTGAGATCTTAGTGGCGCAGCTAACGCATTAAGTCGACCGCCTGGGGAGTACGGCCGCAAGGTTAAAACTCAAATGAATTGACGGGGGCCCGCACAAGCGGTGGAGCATGTGGTTTAATTCGAAGCAACGCGAAGAACCTTACCTGGCCTTGACATGCTGAGAACTTTCTAGAGATAGATTGGTGCCTTCGGGAACTCAGACACAGGTGCTGCATGGCTGTCGTCAGCTCGTGTCGTGAGATGTTGGGTTAAGTCCCGTAACGAGCGCAACCCTTGTCCTTAGTTACCAGCACGTTATGGTGGGCACTCTAAGGAGACTGCCGGTGACAAACCGGAGGAAGGTGGGGATGACGTCAAGTCATCATGGCCCTTACGGCCAGGGCTACACACGTGCTACAATGGTCGGTACAAAGGGTTGCCAAGCCGCGAGGTGGAGCTAATCCCATAAAACCGATCGTAGTCCGGATCGCAGTCTGCAACTCGACTGCGTGAAGTCGGAATCGCTAGTAATCGTGAATCAGAATGTCACGGTGAATACGTTCCCGGGCCTTGTACACACCGCCCGTCACACCATGGGAGTGGGTTGCTCCAGAAGTAGCTAGTCTAACCGCAAGGGGGACGGTTACCACGGAGTGATTCATGACTGGGGTGAAGTCGTAACAAGGTAGCCGTAGGGGAACCTGCGGCTGGATCACCTCCTTAATCGACGACATCAGCTTTATCATAAGCTCCCACACGAATTGCTTGATTCACTTGCGAAAAGCGATTGGGTTTACACCCGAGAGTTAGACGATTGGGTCTGTAGCTCAGTTGGTTAGAGCGCACCCCTGATAAGGGTGAGGTCGGCAGTTCGAATCTGCCCAGACCCACCAATTGTCAAGGGATGTGGCCAAGTCCGTAAATGGGGCCATAGCTCAGCTGGGAGAGCGCCTGCTTTGCACGCAGGAGGTCAGGAGTTCGATCCTCCTTGGCTCCACCATTAACTCGATAATCGTTGAAAGCTCAGAACTGAGCATCTGCCCGTAGGGGTTGGGGTGTTGAGTTCTGGTCTTTGCGCCAGAACTGTTCTTTAAAAATTTGGGTATGTGATAGAAGTAGACTGGATAATTACTTTCACTGGTAGTTATTCAAGTCAAGGTAAAATTTGCGTGTTCTCTATATTGCAAATTTTCGGCGAATGTCGTCTTCACGTTTGAGACAGTAACCAGATTGCTTGGGGTTATATGGTCAAGTGAAGAAGCGCATACGGTGGATGCCTTGGCAGTCAGAGGCGATGAAAGACGTGGTAGCCTGCGAAAAGCTTCGGGGAGTCGGCAAACAGACTTTGATCCGGAGATCTCTGAATGGGGGAACCCAGCCATCATAAGATGGTTATCTTGTACTGAATACATAGGTGCAAGAGGCGAACCAGGGGAACTGAAACATCTAAGTACCCTGAGGAAAAGAAATCAACCGAGATTCCCTTAGTAGTGGCGAGCGAACGGGGACTAGCCCTTAAGTTGAT
The DNA here is from genome assembly GCF_965111915.1 of Pseudomonas sp. Marseille-Q8238. Lineage (NCBI taxonomy): Bacteria > Pseudomonadati > Pseudomonadota > Gammaproteobacteria > Pseudomonadales > Pseudomonadaceae > Pseudomonas > Pseudomonas sp. Marseille-Q8238. The sequence goes on from NZ_CBCOPI010000001.1 coordinate 1,917,367, forward strand.
TTGAGATTAGCGGAACGCTCTGGAAAGTGCGGCCATAGTGGGTGATAGCCCTGTACGCGAAAATCTCTTATCAATGAAATCGAGTAGGACGGAGCACGAGAAACTTTGTCTGAATATGGGGGGACCATCCTCCAAGGCTAAATACTACTGACTGACCGATAGTGAACTAGTACCGTGAGGGAAAGGCGAAAAGAACCCCGGAGAGGGGAGTGAAATAGATCCTGAAACCGTATGCGTACAAGCAGTGGGAGCCTACTTTGTTGGGTGACTGCGTACCTTTTGTATAATGGGTCAGCGACTTATATTCAGTGGCAAGCTTAACCGAATAGGGGAGGCGTAGCGAAAGCGAGTCTTAATAGGGCGTTTAGTCGCTGGGTATAGACCCGAAACCGGGCGATCTATCCATGGGCAGGTTGAAGGTTGGGTAACACTAACTGGAGGACCGAACCGACTACCGTTGAAAAGTTAGCGGATGACCTGTGGATCGGAGTGAAAGGCTAATCAAGCTCGGAGATAGCTGGTTCTCCTCGAAAGCTATTTAGGTAGCGCCTCATGTATCACTGTAGGGGGTAGAGCACTGTTTCGGCTAGGGGGTCATCCCGACTTACCAAACCGATGCAAACTCCGAATACCTACAAGTGCCGAGCATGGGAGACACACGGCGGGTGCTAACGTCCGTCGTGAAAAGGGAAACAACCCAGACCGTCAGCTAAGGTCCCAAAGTTATGGTTAAGTGGGAAACGATGTGGGAAGGCTTAGACAGCTAGGAGGTTGGCTTAGAAGCAGCCACCCTTTAAAGAAAGCGTAATAGCTCACTAGTCGAGTCGGCCTGCGCGGAAGATGTAACGGGGCTCAAACCATACACCGAAGCTACGGGTATCACGTAAGTGATGCGGTAGAGGAGCGTTCTGTAAGCCTGTGAAGGTCAGTTGAGAAGCTGGCTGGAGGTATCAGAAGTGCGAATGCTGACATGAGTAACGACAATGCGAGTGAAAAACTCGCACGCCGAAAGACCAAGGTTTCCTGCGCAACGTTAATCGACGCAGGGTTAGTCGGTCCCTAAGGCGAGGCAGAAATGCGTAGTCGATGGGAAACAGGTTAATATTCCTGTACTTCTAGTTACTGCGATGGGGGGACGGAGAAGGCTAGGCCAGCACGGCGTTGGTTGTCCGTGTTTAAGGTGGTAGGCAGAGATCTTAGGTAAATCCGGGGTCTTAATGCCGAGAGCTGATGACGAGCGCTCTTTTAGAGCGTGAAGTGGTTGATGCCATGCTTCCAGGAAAAGCCTCTAAGCTTCAGGTAACTAGGAACCGTACCCCAAACCGACACAGGTGGTTGGGTAGAGAATACCAAGGCGCTTGAGAGAACTCGGGTGAAGGAACTAGGCAAAATGGCACCGTAACTTCGGGAGAAGGTGCGCCGGTGAGGGTGAAGGACTTGCTCCGTAAGCTCATGCCGGTCGAAGATACCAGGCCGCTGCGACTGTTTATTAAAAACACAGCACTCTGCAAACACGAAAGTGGACGTATAGGGTGTGACGCCTGCCCGGTGCCGGAAGGTTAATTGATGGGGTTAGCGCAAGCGAAGCTCTTGATCGAAGCCCCGGTAAACGGCGGCCGTAACTATAACGGTCCTAAGGTAGCGAAATTCCTTGTCGGGTAAGTTCCGACCTGCACGAATGGCGTAACGATGGCGGCGCTGTCTCCACCCGAGACTCAGTGAAATTGAAATCGCTGTGAAGATGCAGTGTATCCGCGGCTAGACGGAAAGACCCCGTGAACCTTTACTATAGCTTTGCACTGGACTTTGAATTTGCTTGTGTAGGATAGGTGGGAGGCTTTGAAGCGTGAACGCCAGTTTGCGTGGAGCCAACCTTGAAATACCACCCTGGCAACTTTGAGGTTCTAACTCTGGTCCGTTATCCGGATCGAGGACAGTGTATGGTGGGTAGTTTGACTGGGGCGGTCTCCTCCTAAAGAGTAACGGAGGAGTACGAAGGTGCGCTCAGACCGGTCGGAAATCGGTCGTAGAGTATAAAGGCAAAAGCGCGCTTGACTGCGAGACAGACACGTCGAGCAGGTACGAAAGTAGGTCTTAGTGATCCGGTGGTTCTGTATGGAAGGGCCATCGCTCAACGGATAAAAGGTACTCCGGGGATAACAGGCTGATACCGCCCAAGAGTTCATATCGACGGCGGTGTTTGGCACCTCGATGTCGGCTCATCACATCCTGGGGCTGAAGCCGGTCCCAAGGGTATGGCTGTTCGCCATTTAAAGTGGTACGCGAGCTGGGTTTAGAACGTCGTGAGACAGTTCGGTCCCTATCTGCCGTGGACGTTTGAGATTTGAGAGGGGCTGCTCCTAGTACGAGAGGACCGGAGTGGACGAACCTCTGGTGTTCCGGTTGTCACGCCAGTGGCATTGCCGGGTAGCTATGTTCGGAAAAGATAACCGCTGAAAGCATCTAAGCGGGAAACTTGCCTCAAGATGAGATCTCACTGGAGCCTTGAGCTCCCTAAAGGGCCGTCGAAGACTACGACGTTGATAGGTTGGGTGTGTAAGCGCTGTGAGGCGTTGAGCTAACCAATACTAATTGCCCGTGAGGCTTGACCATATAACACCCAAACAATTTGCTGTTTGTGTGCTCGATGGTTGAAGTCGACAAACAAACCGAAAATTTGCCTGAACACGCAATACCACCACATCACATACCCAATTCGCTGTAGCGACTAAACACCGATACAGCAACCGAATTGCTTGACGACCATAGAGCGTTGGAACCACCTGATCCCATCCCGAACTCAGTAGTGAAACGACGCATCGCCGATGGTAGTGTGGGGTTTCCCCATGTGAGAGTAGGTCATCGTCAAGCTCCTATCCCCAAACCCCCAATCCGAGTAATCGGGTTGGGGGTTTGGCTTTGCGCGACGGAAAAATTGGTGAGCAAGCTGGAAGCACTGAAGAGGGATAAGCCTCTCTCAACCCTTGCAGGAGCGGAACCTACGCTCGAATAAACAGAGCAAATAAAAAGCCACCCTAGGGTGGCTTTTTATTATCCATCGGATTGTCCCGTCCTGAATAAGGTTTACACCTTTATCCCGAGAATCTGGAGAGCTCGATGGAGCAAGGTGTTAAGCGTACGCAGCGTGATTACTCGCTGACTTTTAAATTGGCTGTGGTTGATCAGGTCGAAAAGGGCGAGCTGACTTACAAACAGGCGCAGGCACGGTATGGCATCCAGGGCAGGTCTACCATTTTGGTATGGTTGCGTAAGCATGGTCGGCAGGATTGGAGCCAGGGGGCATCGATTCGAGCCGATAGGAGTGAAGCTGTGACCGATCCCAAAGACCTGACGCCTGAGCAACGCATCAAGGAGCTAGAGCAGCAATTGCAGCTCATGAGCCAGAAGGCCCAGTTCTTTGAGGCTGTGGTCGATGTGTTGAAGAAGGATTACGGTGTTTCGATCGTAAAAAAGCGACCCGGCAAGTCCTCTCGCAAGAGCAAATCCAAGGGCTGACCGTTGTCAGGGCTTGCCAGTTTCTTTCCATCAGCCGCCAGGCTTACTACAAGCGCAACCGTGTTGCTGACCAGCGCCATAGGCAGGGTGAACAGGTCGCTCAGTACGTCAGTTTCATAAGGGTGCGCCAGCCGCGGATCGGCACGCGTAAGTTGCATCATCTTCTGCACAACCAGCCCAATGACAGCCTGAAGGTAGGTCGTGACCGGCTATTTTCGATCCTGGGTGAGCGTCGCCTGCTGGTTTTACCCAAGCGCGCGTATCACAAGACCACGCATAGCTTTCATCGTTTCTATCGGCATCCGAACCGGCTGAAGCCGGGGCCCGATCAAGTTACAGCGGCAGCGCCCGAGCATGTGTGGGTGGCGGATATTACGTATCTGCCGGCGCGCAGTGGTCCTTTGTATCTGAGCTTGGTCACTGATGCTTACTCACGGAAGATCGTCGGTCATCACGTTCACGAGGGCTTGCATGCCGAGTCTGTGGCCGTTGCCTTTCGACACGCCTTGCGCGGTCGCCGCACTAACCATGGGCTCATCCATCACTCTGATCGTGGAGTCCAATATTGCTCGGCGCTTTATCAGGAGCTGCACAAGCGCCATGGCGTGCGGTGTTCGATGACCGATGGCTACGACTGCTATCAGAACGCGCTTGCAGAGCGGGTGAATGGAATCCTGAAGAACGAACTACTGCAGCGAAGCCCCAATGACTTGGAGCAGGCCAGGTTAATGGTCAGCGAGGCCGTCAGAATCTACAACACGGAGCGGCCGCATAGGGCCCTGAAATACAAAACGCCCGATGCGGTGCATCGGGCGCTCTAGGTGCCGCAAATCTAGCTGAAACGGTGTAAACCTATTTCAGGACTAGACAATCGGATTCAATCCCCTCGGTATTCACAGCCGCTTGTGCAGGTCTCATGAATACGAATACGGGATAGCTCCGGCAAGAGCGGTTTGACTTGCTGCCATAGCCATTTCGCCAGGTTTTCACTAGTCGGGTTTTCAAGACCTGGGATGTCATTCAGATAGTTATGATCAAGCTGATCATAGATAGGTTTGAAGATGGTCTTGATCTCAGAGAAGTCGCGAATCCAGCCGGTATGTGGATCGACATCGCCTTCGATATAGATTGCCACTCGGAAGGAGTGGCCATGTAGGCGGCCACACTTGTGACCCTCGGGGACATGCGGCAACCGATGTGCCGACTCGAAGATGAACTCTTTGAACAATTCCACGATCTTTGGGGCTCTGCAGACGGTTGCGACAGGCAACCAAAGCGGCGAAGTTTACCAGCTCTACCTATCTTGATATGGCTATCAAAGGGGTTGCAGACGCTCTACGAGACGATCGGTATCAGCCAGTTCGAGAAACTCGTCTCCCAGTCTCTGGCTTTCGTCCATTGCTTTGTTCCAGTACTGCTCGCGTCCGTTGTCATTGCCCAGGTAGCGTTTGAAATCGCTTCTGTCTGGCAACTTCCCGTGGGGGAGGCCGGACAAGTAGCTGCTGGAGGGGGAGAGCAGTACGACATCCTGCAGGCGTTGCTGATCACCTCGGCGCCAGGGAAGGCCTTTGTCGAACCATCCAGGGACCACTTTATCGGTGAAGTGTGGATAAAGAACGATCCCATCCGTTTTGTAGGGAAGGTCCAGGTGATAGTCGAGCAGCCCGCCATCGCGGTAGGCACCTGGGGTCAATCCTGGTATCTCCCGGATAGCTTCCATCACCATCGGAATCGAACCTGAGGCCAGCAGCGCTTGGCGAAGATTGAGTGTGTTGAGGGTATGAAATTCTGAGCTGAAGTCTGTCAGTTCATTGAGTGGAGGGGCTTGCCGGGCATCGTGCAGAATCACCCGATCGAAGTGCTTGCCCAGCCGCTGTCTACTCAGCAAGTTGTTACCGATCACAGAAGACAGACCGAGCCCCAGATGTCCTTTTTTATCCTGCTGCAATAGGCCGTGACTCCTGACTACGACGATGTTCAGGCGATAGAGCGGATTATCCAGGATCGTTGCATCTTGCCCCTGCAGAAGCTCCTCGAGCAGTTGCACACAGCTGCGGGAGACTTCGGTCATGCTTACATTTTTGGCAAAGCGTTGGCTGGTATAGAGCTCGCCCAGGCGGCGAATACCCGCGCTCGCATCTGGCAGGCAAGCGCTGGCAAAGCGCCAGGAGCCAATCGATGCACCAATCAGAGTTCGTACACGAGGCGCACGTGGAAGCCAGTCTCCGAACAGCGCCATGTCCAGCCCTTGGATCCCAAGCCCTTTGGGCCCACCTGCAGCGCCAGGCAGAATCCCGACATCCTCAGGCCGCAGACCATTTTCGCGGATGTGTGCGATCGCGCGCTTGCCCGCCCGAAAGTTGAGAGCAGGGGACTTGATATGAATGGCTGCCATGTTGATCTCCATAGACCGGGCCAAGGATTATAGTGACCTAATGTGCCAGACCAAGCTGCTTCAGGCTGTGAATGTACGGTCATGGATGCACGGCCCAGTGCTGGCATGAATGGACTTGGGAAGGCGCGTAATGGGCTGTCGGGAGCAATTTCCCGTGTCATACGCCTGTCATAGGGAATCTTCAGGCTACTGTCGTGGTCATTAGGTAGGCCATAACGTCATAACAGGAGGAAACCTTATGGACGATTACGTTGAAGAGTTACTTGAGTTCCACGCAGTTGAGCGTGACCCGGCCGAGCCGGCCGAAGATGCTACAGAGCTGTGAAGTCCTTTAGGCCTGTAGGCGCTGGTGGCGGCGGAACTCTCCAGGAGTCTGCCCACTCCAGCGCTTGAAGGCCCGCTGAAAAGCCTCTGCCGAGGCAAAACCCAGTAAGTATGCAATTTCGCTGAACGCCAGTTCAGTATCCCTGATATATGCCATCGCCAGATCACGCCGGGTATCGTTGAGAATCGCTCGGTACTGCGTCCCTTCTTCCGCCAGCTTGCGCCGCAGTGTCCATACGGGCAGTTGCAGGCGTGTGGCGATCTCTTCCAGGTCCGGTTCCTGTCCATGCAGAAGAGGCCCTAGCAGGCGCGTAATACGCTCGCGCAGGCTGCGTGTGCGGGTCAGCTGTTCAAGCTCAACCTCGCATAGGCCAAGTAGCTGCTGCCAGGTGCTCGGGCAGTGCTGCTGACTTCGACGGCCAAGCGTTGGCTGACTTAGGCGCAATTGATTGGCCGCTGCGGAAAACTCTACCGGGCAGTCGAATAGCTCGCTGTAGCGGTCGGCATAGACGGGGGCGGCGAATTCGACTTCGACCTTTTCCACCACGACAGGGCCGCCACTCAACTGGCTCAGGTGGCGATACCAGCCGGCCAATACTGCATCGACGACAAACCGGTTGTAGGCGTTGTAAGGGCTGATCGAGTAGAAGCGCAACCAGGCCCCACGGCTGTCTTCATGAAAGCTCGATTGCCCCCGGTAGTTGCGGGCATAGAGCAGTTCGAAGCGAGTCAGGCAGCGTGCTGCTTCACGGACAGTAGGCGCTTGGGCTGCGGTAACGCCGGCGAGGCCGAGCTGCCCCAGGTGACTGAGTCGGCCCATGGCCAAGCCCAGTGCCGGATTGCCACAGAGCTGGATAGCCGCATGACCGAGGCGCATGTAGCGGGGTATCGACAAGCGGCCTTGTGGTTCGGCCAGGCGTGCTGCATCAAGACCGAACTGATCGAGCAGCGGCGTGGGATTCTGTCCCGCTTCTCTGATGGCGTCGGCCAGGCCATGGATAAACCCTACGGATAGGTCACCCAGGCGAACACGTGGAGCCTTCACCCCTCGCTCAACCAGCGATTGACGAGCACGGTCTGGCTGCGCGGATCGTTATCTGGCGTCAGTTGGAACGTGTGCTGCTCGAGTGGTAATGGCCACAACCGACCTTGCAGGAACGATGCGGCCAGCGCCCTGTGTCCTGCTATATCGAGTTGGATACCTTGATGCGTCAGCAGAAGGTGTCGTTCCCCCAGTTGTACCGTTGTCTGCTCGCTATCGGTCGTCACCGGCCAGGGCAGGGCTAGCAGTGGGCTGGCCAATGTGCCGTCGGGTTTAAAGACCATGCCGACATTGCGTAGCGCGCCATAGCCCGTGTGCAACTTGCCATTCTTGAGGCTGGGCTCTGGAAGCAGGATCGAGCCGGCCTGCAGGGTGACGCGGTATTCCGCAGCCAGGCTGCTGAACAGTTGCTGGTAATCGGCTGCAGCCTGCCGCGCTTTCATTCGCAGTATCAGGTCACTCAATGGCAACGTTTTATCGCTGAACAGCCACGTGCGTAGTAAGGCCACAGGGTTGCTCAGGATCAGCAGCGGTTGCGCCTCGCTAAGTGAACGAGCGCGATAGATCTCTGGTTTCTCGTTACGCAGCATCAGCCACGTACCGATATGTTCAGGGAGGGCGACCAGGGTGTCGTTGGTGAGTAACCCTTGGGCACGAGCATTGTCCAGTGCGCTGGACAGCTTCAGGCGCAGGCGTTCCGGATCCTGATAATCGCTGGGAAATAATGCGGGATTCAGGGCGAGCAGGTTGCCAGTATCGCCTGGCGCATTGCCCGGCTCGCTGATTGTGCTACCCAGGTCGGACAGGTAATGGCTGACCGGCATTTCGCGGAGCCAGAAGGCATAGGCTGTACCGGCGCCGATAAAGGCAGCGGCGAGAAGCAGGATAAGCAGTTTGCGCATAACCGGACGTGTCATTGGGTTCGTTGCTCAGGGTAGGGGAGTCGATCGGCAATGCCAAGTCGTGCTGCTACTTTTGATCAATAAGTTGTTAGTTTCGATCATTGAGCCGCAGCCGACTGCTCTTTATCGTCTGCCCCATAACTGATCGTGGTCCTGTTGAGGCTACGGCGTCCCGTGAATTGCATGTCTGCTCTGGAGAGATCCATGTCTGCTCAATACCCGCATCTGCTGGCTCCGCTCGACCTCGGCTTCACCACCCTGAAGAACCGCACCCTGATGGGCTCGATGCATACCGGCCTGGAAGAGAAACCGGGCGGCTTCGAGCGCATGGCGGCTTACTTCGCCGAGCGTGCCCGTGGTGGTGTCGGCCTGATGGTCACCGGCGGCATCGGCCCGAACGTGGAAGGTGGCGTCTATTCCGGTGCGGCCAAGCTGACCACCGCCGAGGAAGCCGAGAACCACAAGATCGTCACCCGCGCGGTACACGAAGCTGGCGGCAAGATCGCCATGCAGATCCTCCACGCCGGTCGCTATGCCTACAGCCCGAAGTCGGTTGCGCCGAGTGCGATCCAGGCGCCGATCAATCCATTCAAACCGCGTGAGCTGGACGAGGACGGCATCGAGAAGCAGATTCAGGACTTTGTCACCTGCTCCGTCCTGGCCCAACAGGCCGAGTACGACGGCGTCGAGATCATGGGGTCCGAGGGCTACTTCATCAATCAGTTCCTCGCTGCCCACACCAATCACCGCACCGACCGTTGGGGCGGCAGCTACGAAAACCGCATGCGCCTGCCGGTGGAAATCGTCCGCCGTGTACGGGAGGCGGTCGGTCCGAACTTCATCATTATTTATCGTCTGTCGATGCTCGACCTGGTCGAAGGTGGCAGCACCTGGGACGAAATCGTCCTGCTGGCCAAGGCCATTGAGAAAGCCGGCGCCACCATCATCAATACCGGTATCGGTTGGCACGAAGCACGTATCCCGACCATTGCCACCAAGGTGCCGCGTGCTGCGTTCACCAAGGTGACCGCCAAGCTCAAGGGTGAAGTGAGCATTCCGCTGATCACCACCAACCGCATCAACACCCCGGAAGTTGCCGAACAGGTGCTGGCCGAGGGGGACGCGGACATGGTGTCCATGGCCCGACCATTCCTCGCCGATCCGGACTTCGTCAATAAGGCAGCCGAAGGCCGCGCCGATGAAATCAACACCTGCATCGGTTGCAACCAGGCCTGCCTGGACCACACCTTCGGCGGCAAGCTCACCAGTTGCCTGGTCAACCCGCGTGCCTGCCACGAGACCGAGCTGAACTACATCCCCACCGCCAAGGTGAAGAAGGTCGCCGTGGTCGGTGCCGGCCCTGCTGGCCTGTCTGCTGCCACCGTCGCGGCGGAGCGTGGTCATAGCGTGACCCTGTTCGACTCGGCCAGCGAAATCGGCGGCCAGTTCAACGTGGCCAAGCGCGTACCGGGCAAGGAGGAGTTCTACGAGACTCTGCGATACTTCAAGCGCAAGCTGGAAACCACCGGTGTCGACCTGCGCCTGAATACCCGTGTCTCGGCTGATGACCTGGCCAAGGGCGGCTATGACGAGATCATCCTGGCCACCGGTATCGCTCCGCGCACGCCGGCGATCCCAGGTATCGAAAACGCCAAGGTGATCAGTTATCTGGATGCCATCCTGCAGCGCAAGCCGGTCGGCCAGAAGGTTGCGGTCATCGGCGCTGGTGGTATCGGTTTCGACGTCTCCGAGTTCGTCACCCATCAGGGCGAAGCGACCAGCCTCAACCGCGACGAGTTCTGGAAGGAGTGGGGCATCGATGCCGATCTGGAAGCCCGTGGCGGTATCGCCGGCATCCAGGCGCATCCGCACCCGGCGGCGCGTCAGGTGTTCCTGCTGCAGCGCAAGACCTCGAAGGTCGGCGACGGTCTGGGCAAGACCACCGGCTGGATCCACCGCACCGGCCTGAAGAACAAGAATGTGCAGATGCTCAATTCGGTCGAGTACCTCAAGGTCGATGACGCCGGCCTGCACATTCGTATTGGCGAGGGCGAGCCGCAGGTGTTGCCGGTGGATACCGTGATCGTCTGCGCGGGCCAGGACCCATTGCGTGAGTTGCAGGACGGCCTGGTTGCCGCCGGGCAAAGCGTGCACCTGATCGGTGGCGCGGATGTGGCCGCCGAGCTGGATGCCAAACGCGCGATCAACCAGGGCTCACGCCTCGCTGCGGAAATTTGAATCACCTGCGCCCCGCCTCGTGCGGGGCGTTTTCTTTGGGCTGATAAAAACAAGGAAATTGCCATGAGCACATCCAAGCAACTCGCGCCGGCCGTGGCCGCGAGCGTTGAAAGCTGGCACCAGATGGTTGCTGCCGGCGACCTGAGCCAGTTGAGTGAGCTGCTGCACCCGCAGGCGGTCTTCCGCTCGCCGATGGCGCACACTCCCTACCCAGGCGCGCAAACGGTCAATCTGATTCTCAATACCGTGGTCAAGGTCTTCGAGGACTTCGTCTACCACCGTGAGCTGGTCAGCGATGATGGTCTCAACCTGGTCCTGGAGTTCAGCGCCCGGGTCGGCGAGCGAGAGCTCAAAGGCATCGACATGATCCGTTTCGACGATGCGGGCAAGATCGTCGAGTTCGAAGTGATGGTCCGCCCCATGAGCGGCCTGCAGGCACTCGGCGAGGAAATGGGCCGGCGTCTGGCACCTTTTCTGACAGCCAAACCTGCCTGACTCACGGCATAGCGCAAAACCGCATCACAGTTTGACCCTGCCGTTGGCGCATCTGGCGCCAGCGGCAGGTCGTCTGCCAACCCAGTCACATTGCCCGCTTCGCTTTTTCCCCTAGACTTGGCCAAACAATGGATGGCACCTGTCCAGGGGCCTGCTCGTGATTGTCGGTTCGGCTTGTCCGGCACGCCTTGAGCAGGGCCACAGGTGATAAGTGCAGGCGGGCTCTGCCCGCTATGCAGCGACTGTCATCCTGTGCCTGCGAGGAATACACAAGCATGCAGAACAAACCGCAGATGGTCGAAGCCGTGATGTTCTTCAATGAACGCGGCATCTGCAAGGAGATGTTCTTCCCCGAATTCGAAGCCTTGCTCGATGGCGTGGTTAGCATGCCGGAGTTTGCTGACGAACAGATGCGCATGGCGTATCTGCTGATCAATCCGCGGCTGATGATCCGCGCTGTGGTGTTCTTCTACCTGGATTTCGATGAAAAGGGTGCCGCCGACTCAGGCTGGAATCTGCCACTACGGCATCTGGCAGACAACGCAGGGCGTGGTCCGGACATGGGCGCCGGGCCGATTCGCCTGGCATGCCGCAGTCAGTGTCCGGTCTCCTGGCACCAGATGCACCTGTGGGACCCCAGCCTGGCACCAGGAAAGAACGATCTGGTGCTGTTGCGTGATGCGGTCAGGCGCAATGCCCTGGGTATGTTGGTGGAGGATGACTCGGCCTCCGTGGTGATGCCTGAGCGTCTGCAGATGGTCGCGGAGGAAACATGGCAGGCGCCTGACCCCGCGCGAGCTGCAAACGAAAAGCTCGCAGAGCAGAAGGATCAGGAGCATAGGCTCAAGACAGCTCAACTGATCAAGCAGCAGCGCCTGCGTATCAGTACATTGGGCAAGCAGTACGAAGAGGAAGTGGCACGTCTCAAACTGGGAATTGCCGAGCAGCAACGTGGGGCGCAGGTCGAGATTCACAAACTGCAGCACGCCCTGCGTCAGCAGGAAGAATTGAACGCTACCCTCAAGAAGCAACTGGTCGAGCAGGGCGCCAACTACCAGAAAAACCGTGAAGACATGACCCAGCAGTTGCGTGCACTGGAGCGGCATTCGCGAACCGAGACGGATATTCTGCGTGCCCAGTTCGAGGGTGAACTGCAGGCCAAGGTGGCTGCTGCCGTGGCTGAGCTCAAGGAGCAGGTTGCAATCCGCGATATGGAGCTGGCCTACCGCGCCGAGCAGGAAGTCGGCTCGCAGCGTGAGCTTGAGCGAGTGCAACGTGAGCGCGACGAGTTTGCCAGCCAGGGAGGCGAGCAGATCCTCGAGCGCCTGTCCAAGCTTGGCGTGGTGTTCGTGGTGTATCACCCCGGCGCAGGACACCTGACGATTCCGCTGCAGGATATTGCCCGCTATCAGGACAATCCGCTGAGCTATGCGGCGGCCAAGTGCTTTGTCACCGAGGCTCAGTATCGTCAGTGGCTCGCGCATTATCAGCAGCCGGTCTGCGAGGCTGTTTTGCCGTCCGGTGAGCGCTGCGCGACCCCCATCGATCGGGTGGAAACGCCCAGCCGCTTTATTCTCGGCGACTCCAATTGCTGCGCCCGGCACAAGACAGGTAGCCGCCTGCGCACCGTCAACCAATGACGGTGAATGTGCCGCAGTGGGCGCCTTGTGCGCCCCTGCAACCCCTGCGTCTTGGCTGGCTCAATAGCACTGGCATCGAAGTCGCGGTACTGCGCCTGGACCTGCTCGATCCCCTGCTATCCGGCAACAAGTGGTTCAAGCTCTTGCCGCATTTTCAGGCTGCTGAGTTAGCGGGCTCGAAAGGGTTGATCAGCCTGGGTGGGCCGCACTCCAATCATCTGCATGCGCTGGCGGCTGCGGGGCAGCGTTTCTCGTTCGAGACGGTGGGGTTGCTGCGAGGTGAGGCGCAGGACACCCCAACCGTTCGTGACTTGCAGGCATTCGGCATGCACGTGCACTGGCTTGGCTATGGCGGCTATCGGGCTCGTCATCAGGCTGACTTCTGGCAACCTTGGCTGGCCCGTTACCCGCACTTGTATCCGGTCGACGAAGGCGGTTGCAGCCTGGCGGCAGCGCAGGCCTGTGCCTTGATAGTCGAGATGGCCCGAGAGCAGTTGCCACAACTGGGCTGGAATGACTACGACGGCTGGTGGCTGGCTGCAGGAACGGGTACCACCTTGGCTGGCCTGGTTCTGGCTGAAGGGGGGCAACGGATGGTACACGGAGCATTGGCCGTACCGGTTGGGCATGGGGTCGAGCGCAACCTGGCTGAATTGTTGGGCGCGCAGGCCATGACGGGCTATCGCTTGCTGGATGCCAGTCGAGGCGGCTTTGCCCGGCTGGACGCCGAATTGGCGCGTTTCATTCTGGCGACAGAGGCGGAGTCCGGTGTGCCACTGGAATCTGTTTACACCGCGAAAGCGTTGCTGGCATTGCGCACGGAGGTTGAGGCCGGTTACTTTGCCCGCAGCACGCGCCTGCTGTTTCTGCATACCGGTGGCCTGCAGGGGCGTCGAGCCCTGGCCGGGCAGTTGCAGGTATTGGCCGTGTCATGAGCAGTGAAGCCAGCAGAAATAATGATAAGGACAGGTTCTGATGAGTGAGCCGCTGAATCCCGAGCAGTTGCGTAGCTTTACTCCACTTAATGTCTTGTCCGAACAGCAATGGCGTGAGTTGCGCAGCCAGTTGGTGCCGCTGCCTCTGTTGGGCGGACAGCTGTTGTTTCGCCAGGGTGATCAGGGGCGCACGACCTATTACCTGTTATCCGGTGAACTCCTGCTGCGCTCGGCCGATGGTAGCGAGGAGCGTCTGCATGCGGGCACCGCTGCCAGCTGCCATCCACTCTCACCCAGCCTGCCACGCCAGCAGGAAGCGCTGGCGGTAAGTGATGTCAGCGTTTTGGCGCTGGACAGCGCGTTGCTCGGGCGCCTCGTGACCTGGCGCCTGGCCTATCAGGATCTTCTGGTAGAGCTGGGCGGTAACGGAGAGGACACGGAATGGCTGGCCCGCCTGTTGGAAAATCCGCTGTTCAGCAAGGTGCCGCCCGGCAACGTGCGCGCCATGCTCGAGCGTTTGCATCCAATCGACTTGCCCGCCGGAAGTCGGGTGCTGGTGGAGGGGCAGGGCGGTGACTGCTGCTATTTTCTCAAGAGCGGTCGTGCCGAAGTCATTCGAGGAATGGACAGTGATCGCCAGGTACTGGCCGAGCTGGAGGTCGGTGCCTGTTTCGGCGAGGAGGCCCTGCTCTCCGATCAACCGCGAAATGCCAGCGTCACCCTGATCGAAGCTGGCGTGGTGCTGCGTCTCGACCGTCAGGATTTCTTTTCCCTGCTCAAGGCGCCGGTAGTCGATGAGGTGTCCTTCGGTGAAGCTGCCCGCATGCTGTCGAGTGGTGCGCAGTGGCTCGATGTGCGCCTGCAAGAAGAGTACGAGCGTTCCCATGCCTTGCAGGCGCTGAACATGCCGTTGCACCTGTTGCGCCTGAAAACCCGGTTGCTGGACAAGGCGCGCACGTACCTGTGCTATTGCGACAGCGGGAAAAGAAGCGCCAGTGCGGTGTTTCTGCTGTCCCAGTTGGGCTTCAGTGCCTATGCCTTACGTGATGGTGTCGATGCGCTGCCGGCTATCCAGCGTGACGGATTGCTCTGCGAGAGCGGGCCTGGCTATCTGGCGCGCTCAGGTGGGCGCACCGAGCGCAGTGGCTGAGTGTCAGCCACGTTCGCGTATTGCTGAGGTCGCAGTTGCTGGTTGCGGCCACTGATCATTGACCAGAAAGATGCGCTCCGCCTCCAGCCAGTCGCCCGCGCTGGTTCGTTCCAGCCTGACCATCAACTGAGCGGGAGCCTCTTCACTGAGGGCTGCCAACCATTCCGTCAGTTGTACGTTGTCCCAGATCCGACTGTTATCCAAGCGTGCTTTTGCCAGCCAGGCGCTGCGCGGCAAGGGCTGCCAGTGGCCTGTGCCGTGCTCCGAATAAAAGGCAGGCCAGTCACGGTGATGCAGCCATTGCCCGGACAGATGCTGAGGATTGCTGCCCAGAGGCGCTGCGCAGTGGGTTGGCCAGGGGTAGAACAGGTAGCCGGCCATCCAGAGGTTGGCTTGCACGTCATCCTCGGAGATCCCGATCAGTGCCGTGCGCGCCTGCGGGCTGGCTGAGAGTGGCAATTGATGCTGACGCAGATGCTGCAGCTTAAGGCCGAGGCGATCCTGGCTCCCTGGCCCCATCCAGTTCTGTGGATCACAGCCGGCTGTCTGTTGCGGTCCCAGGTAGAGCTTGATTGCCAGCTCCAGATGATGGGTTCCTTGCCCGTCACGCACCACCAGGTCGAGCTCACCGAGCGTGTGGCCGTTTTCGCGGATCGGCAGGTTGGCCGTGAGCAACTCGACACCCGGAGCCTGGCACAGGGCAAATTGCCAAAGCCGTTCGTAGTAGCGGCCGAGGCGTCGATTGCTACCCTCGGCCAGCCAGGCGTGCAGATGGCTGCTATCGTGTTCCTGCCGCAATAGCCAGTCATGGAGTTGGTGAGGCTGTGTGGACCACTCGCTGGCTGTGAGTGGGTGGCGTACGGGCAGGTTTTGAGCATCGAGCAGGCCAGGTGAGAGCAGCACCCAGGCAAGGTCCCGCACCGCTGGGATGCGCAATTGGCCAAGCAGGTCATCGGGGAACTGGCCGTCCATGTGCCGAGCATAGCTGAGCGCGGTTTGCTGCTGTATAGCCGTTTCGCCCATAATCCTGGCAATTCCTCCCGTTGCAGAGCGCCCCATGGAGCAATTCCGCAATATCGGCATCATCGGTCGCCTGGGCAGCCCCCACGTTCTCGATACCATCCGCCGTCTGAAGAACTTTCTGATCGCGCGGCATTTGCACGTGATCCTCGAGGACACCATCGCCGAAGTGCTGCCGGGGCATGGTCTGCAGACCTCCTCGCGCAAGATCCTGGGTGAAGTCTGTGATCTGGTGATCGTGGTCGGCGGCGACGGCAGCATGCTGGGCGCGGCCCGTGCGCTGGCACGTCACAAGATACCGGTGCTCGGCATCAACCGTGGCAGCCTGGGCTTTCTCACCGATATCAAGCCGGATGAGCTGGAGGTGAGGGTCGCCGAGGTACTCGAAGGCAAGTTCATCGAAGAGAGTCGCTTTCTGCTCCAGGCCGAGGTCCGTCGTCATGGGGAGCCCATCGGCCAGGGCGACGCGCTCAACGACGTGGTGCTGCACCCTGGCAAGTCGACCAAGATGATCGAGTTCGAACTGTATATCGACGGGCATTTCGTCTGCAGCCAGAAGGCCGACGGCCTGATCATCGCCACGCCGACCGGTTCCACAGCCTATTCGTTGTCTGCCGGCGGACCGATCATGCATCCGCGCCTGGATGCCATCGTCATCGTGCCGATGTACCCACACACGCTTTCCAGCAGGCCGATCGTGGTCGATGGCAACAGTGAGTTGAAGGTCGTGGTGGCCGACGATCTGCCGGTGTACCCGCTGATTTCCTGCGACGGGCAGAACCACTTCACCTGCGCGCCTGGCGACACCATTACCGTGTCGAAGAAACCGCAGAAGCTGCGCCTGATTCATCCGCTGGAACACAACTACTACGAGGCCTGTCGAACCAAGCTCGGCTGGAATGGCCGGCAGTGGAGTCACGATTGAGAACGGTGTGAGTATGGACCCGGCTCGCGGCTATGACCTGATTGGCGATGTGCACGGTTGTGCCCATACGCTGGCGCGTCTGCTCGAACAAATGGGCTATCGGCGCCATGCGGGTGTCTGGCGTCATCCGACGCGCATGGCGCTGTTTCTCGGTGACCTGATCGACCGTGGCCCGCATATCCGCGAATCGCTGCATCTGGTGCACGACATGGTCGCGGCCGGGCAAGCGCTGTGCATCATGGGTAACCACGAATACAACGCCCTGGGCTGGAGCACGCCGGCGCCCACATCCAGTGACAAGCAGTTCGTTCGCGAGCACACGCCACGTCACGAGCGGCTGTTGCAGCAGACGTTAGCGCAGTTCGCCAGCCACCCGGCGGACTGGCATGATTTTCTCAACTGGTTCTACGAGTTGCCGTTGTTCATCGATGCCGGGCGTTTTCGTGTGGTGCATGCCTGCTGGGACCATGACTTGATCACAGCGCTGCGCGTCACGCACCCGGATGGACGCATCGATGAGCCCTTCGTCAAAGCCTCGGCCGTGCCGGGCAGCTTTGCCAATCGCGTTTTCGAACGCCTGTTGCGTGGTACGGACATGCGCCTGCCACAAGGCCTGACGCTGACCAGCGAGGAGGGTTTTACCCGCGCCTTCTTCCGCACCAAGTTCTGGGCGGATAACCCGCAAACCTATGGTGACGTGGTGTTCCAGCCCGACGGCTTGCCGGCCGACGTAGCGCGCACGCCCTTGTCCCCGGCGGACCGGGGCCGCCTGCTGCAATACGGCCTCGACGAGCCGATGCTGTTTGTCGGTCATTACTGGCGCCGCGGCACACCATCCCCCATTCACCCGAACCTGGCCTGCCTGGACTACAGCGCGGTAATGGCCGGCAAACTGGTGGCCTACCGGCTCGACCAGGAAAGCCGGATCGAGCCAGACAAGTTCGTTTGGGTCGATGTCGACCCGCCGGAGGCACCACGATGAGCAGAGTGGCGGCGTTACGCCGGCCCTTGAATGAAGACCTGAGTGGTTTTGTCACCCTGCTGCGCAGGCTGCAGGTGCCGCACCGGGTCAGCGAAGAGTCCGGCGAGCAGGTGCTCTGGGTACCTGATGAACAACTGGCAGGCGGCGTGCGCGAGCTCTATGCGCGCTATCCGCAGGGCGGCGAGCCGGACGATCTGCCGCCCCTGCAGAAACGGCCCGCTGGCGCAGGTGTGGTCAGGCAGTTGCGTAGCAGTCCGATGACGGCGCTGATGCTATTGCTCACCCTGATCGTGGCGGGCATTACGTCGCTGGGCGATAACCCTGTCAGCGTGAGTTGGCTGACGTTCCAGGACTACTCCATACAGGGCCAATACCTGTATTTCGTGCCCTGGCTGGACAGCATGGAGGCAGGGCAGTGGTGGCGGTTGATCACACCGATGTTCATCCACTTCGGCTGGCTGCACCTGGCGATGAATGGCATGTGGTACTGGGAGCTGGGGCGGCGTATCGAGGCACGCCAGGGTGCATTGGCATTGTTGGGGCTGACAGTGTTGTTCGGCCTGCTATCCAACCTGGCCCAGTTCTGGTTCGGCGGTCCGGCGCGCTTTGGTGGTCTATCCGGCGTGTTGTATGGCTTGCTTGGCTATTGCTGGATTTTCCAGTTGCTGGCGCCAACTCCAGCCTACAGCCTGCCACGCGGCGTGCTGGTGATGATGCTGATCTGGTTGCTGGTGTGCCTGAGCGGTGCGATCGACCTGCTGGGCTTTGGCTCCATCGCCAATGCGGCGCATGTCGGCGGGCTGGTGGCGGGCTGTGTCGCGGGGCTGGTCGGCGGTGCATTGGCACGCGCACGTCGTTAAACTGGCGGCCTGAATTTTTGCCATGACGTTTGTCTGGAGCCTGAAATGTCATCTTTTGCCGAAATGATCGAGAACATCACCCCCGATATCTACCAGAGCCTCAAGTTGGCGGTGGAAATCGGCAAGTGGCCGGATGGACGCAAGCTGAGCCAGGAGCAGAAGGAGCTGTCGTTGCAGGCAATGATCGCCTGGGAAATCCAGAATCTGCCGGAAGAGCAGCGTACCGGTTACATGGGCCCGCAGGAGTGCGAGTCGCACGCCGAGCCGATTCCCAATCTGCTGTTCAAATCCAGCGACACGGTGCACTGAGGTGAGTGAGTTGGGGCGCGGTGCGCTGAGCAAGATGGCGGCGCAGTTGGGCGCGCCGGTGCAGTACGCCTTTCGCCTGGGTGATGAGGAAATTCCGGTCAATCCGTTGGTGGGCAAGACCCTGCGCCTGGAATACCTCGGCGCGATTCACTGCAGCCATTGCGGCCGCAAGACCAAGACCAGTTTCAGCCAGGGCTATTGCTACCCCTGCATGCAGAAGTTGGCGCAGTGCGACATCTGCATCATGAGCCCGGAGCGCTGCCACTACGAGTCGGGTACCTGCCGCGAGCCGAGCTGGGGTGAGCAGTTCTGCATGACCGATCATGTGGTCTACCTGGCCAACTCGTCCGGTGTAAAGGTCGGCATTACCCGCGCCACCCAGATTCCCACACGCTGGATCGACCAGGGCGCGACTCAGGCGCTGCCGATCATGCGCGTCGCGACCCGCCAGCAATCCGGCTTCGTCGAGGACCTGCTGCGCAGCCAGGTGGCGGACAAGACCAACTGGCGCGCGCTGCTCAAGGGCGATGCGCTGCCGGTTGACCTGCTGGCGGTGCGTGATCAGGTCCTGGATGCCTGCGCCGATGGCGTGCTGGCGCTGCAGGAGCGTTTCGGCATCCAGGCGGTGCAGCCGCTCAGTGAACAGCCGGTGGTGGAGATTAGCTACCCGATCGAGGCCTATCCGGCGAAGATCACCAGCTTCAACCTGGACAAGAACCCGCTGGTGGAGGGTACGCTGCTCGGCGTCAAGGGCCAGTACCTGATGTTCGACACCGGGGTGATCAACATCCGCAAGTACACGGCGTACCAACTGGCCGTGCATCAGTAATCGGCCAGCGCGTTTTACCGAACTTATCGTCAACGGGCCGCACTGTCGGCTCGCACACAAAGGGCCACAAGCCATGCGTACCGAACAGCCGAAAATGATCTACCTCAAGGACTATCAGGCGCCCGATTACCTGATCGACGAGACCCACCTGACCTTCGAGCTGTTCGAAGACCACACCCTGGTCCACACGCAATTGGTGATGCGCCGCAATCCGGCGCTGAGTGCCGACCTTCCGCCGCTGGTGCTCGACGGCCAGCAGTTGGAGCTGCTCAGCGTCGCCCTCGACGACCGTGAGCTGAGCGCCGGCGACTATCAAATCACCGACAGCCACCTGACGCTGCAGCCCACCGCCGCCACCTTCGTCATCGATAGCAGCGTGCGCATCCACCCGGAAAGCAACACCGCGCTGGAAGGCCTGTACAAGTCCAGCGGCATGTTCTGTACCCAGTGCGAGGCCGAGGGTTTCCGCAAGATTACCTACTACCTCGACCGCCCGGACGTGATGAGCAAATTCACCACGACCCTCAGCGCCGAGCAGCACAGCTACCCGGTCCTGCTGTCGAACGGCAACCCGATCGCCAGCGGCAGCGAAGAGGGCGGCCGCCACTGGGCGACCTGGGAAGATCCGTTCATGAAACCGGCCTACCTGTTCGCCCTGGTCGCTGGTGATCTCTGGTGCGTGGAAGATACCTTTACCACCATGAACGCCCGCGAAGTGACCCTGCGCATCTACGTCGAGCCGGAGAACATCGACAAGGTGCAGCACGGCATGAACAGCCTGAAGAAATCGATGAAGTGGGACGAAGAGGTCTACGGCCGCGAATACGACCTGGATATCTTCATGATCGTCGCGGTCAACGACTTCAACATGGGGGCCATGGAGAACAAGGGCCTCAACATCTTCAACTCCAGCTGCGTGCTGGCCCGCGCCGAAACCGCCACCGACGCGGCCCACCAGCGCGTCGAGGCGGTGGTCGCCCACGAGTACTTCCACAACTGGTCGGGCAACCGCGTGACCTGCCGTGACTGGTTCCAGCTGTCGCTCAAGGAAGGCTTCACCGTGTTCCGCGACGCCGAGTTCAGCGCCGACATGAACTCGCGCACGGTCAAGCGCATCGAGGACGTGGCCTATCTGCGTACCCACCAGTTCGCCGAGGACGCCGGCCCGATGGCCCACCCGGTGCGCCCGGATGCGTACATGGAGATCTCCAATTTCTACACCCTGACCATCTACGAGAAGGGTTCCGAAGTGCTGCGCATGATCCACACCCTGCTCGGTGCGGAAAAATTCCGTAAGGGCTCGGACCTGTACTTCGAACGCCACGACGGCCAGGCCGTGACCTGCGACGATTTCGTCAAGGCCATGGAAGATGCCAGCGGCGTCGACCTGAGCCAGTTCAAGCGCTGGTACACCCAGGCGGGCACGCCGCGCCTGGTGGTCAGCGAGTCGTACGATGCGGCCGCGAAAACCTACACCCTGACGTTCACCCAAAGCTGTCCGGCGACGCCGGGTCAGAGCGAGAAGCTGCCCTTCGTGATCCCGGTCGAGCTGGGCCTGCTCGATGCCCAGGGCAACGACCTGCCACTGCGCCTGCAGGGTGAGAGCGCTGCCGCGGGCGGCAACCGCGTGCTGTCGGTGACCGAGGCGCAACAGCGCTTCACCTTCGTCGATATCGCTGAGCAGCCACTGCCGTCGCTACTGCGGGGCTTCTCCGCGCCGGTCAAGCTGAGCTTCCCCTACGACCGCGACCAGCTGATGTTCCTCATGCAGCACGACTCCGACGGTTTCAATCGCTGGGAGGCCGGCCAGCAACTGGCGGTGCAGGTGCTGCAGGAACTGATCGGCCAGCATCAGCGCGGCGAGCCACTGGTGCTCGACCAGCGCCTGGTTGCGGCCTTCCGTACCCTGCTGGAGGACGCCTCGCTGGACCAGGCGATGGTCGCCGAGATGCTCTCGCTGCCGGGTGAGAGCTACCTTACCGAGATCAGCGACGTGGCCGATGTCGATGCGATTCATGCGGCGCGTGAATTCGCTCGTCAGGAACTGGCCAATGCGCTGTTCGAGCCGCTGTGGCAGCGTTACCAAGCCAATCGCGAGCAGTCGCGCGCGACCGCCTACGTGGCCGAGGCAGGCCACTTCGCCCGCCGCAGCCTGCAGAACATCGCGTTGTCCTACCTGATGCTCACCGGCAAGCCGGAAGTGCTGGCCGCCACGCTGGAGCAGTACGAGGTGTGCGACAACATGACCGAGCGCCTGACCGCGCTGGCTGTGCTGGTCAATTCGCCGTTCGAGGCCGAGCGTGGCGAGGCACTGAAGGCCTTCGCCGAGCACTTCAAGGACAACGCCCTGGTCATGGATCAGTGGTTCAGCGTGCAGGCCGCCAGCACCTTGCCGGGTGGTTTGGCGCGAGTGCAGGCGCTGATGCAGCACCCAGCCTTTACCCTGAAGAACCCGAACAAGGTCCGCGCCCTGATCGGGGCTTTCGCCGGGCAGAACCTGATCAACTTCCACGCGGCCGACGGCAGCGGCTATCGCTTCCTCGCCGACCAGGTGATCAGCCTCAACGCTTCGAACCCGCAGATCGCCTCACGTCAACTCGGCCCGCTGACCCGCTGGCGCAAGTATGACGCTGCGCGTCAGGCGCTGATGCGTGGCGAACTGGAGCGCATTCTTGCCTCCGGCGAGCTGTCCAGCGACGTCTACGAAGTCGTGAGCAAGAGCCTGGCCTGATGGTCCTCCGGGATGCTTTCGGCATCCCGGATGGTTCGCTAATCGGTGCTCGGATCGAGCACCGGCATTTCTTTTTCACTGCCGCTAGCCGGGAGCCTTCTGTAAGGCCTCCCGGTCGGTTGTGCCTGCCTTTGAATGGAGTGGTGCAATGTTGAAGCGCGTGTTCACAGCGGGTTTGCTGTTGTGTCTGTCCAATGCCATGGCGGCAGCTCCCCAGACCGAGGTCGACAAGCTGGGGGGCAGCCTGACACCGTTGGGTGGCGAAAGAGCCGGCAATACGGCAGGCATCATTCCGGCCTGGGATGGTGGCATTACCCAGGCACCGACTGGTTATGCCGGTGCAGGTCGGCATCACGTTGACCCGTTTCCCGACGACAAGCCGCTGTTCACCATCACCAGTGCCAACCTGCAGCAATACCAGGCGCAGTTGACGGCGGGGCAGGTCGCCTTGTTCAAGGCCTATCCAGACAGTTTCTCGATGCCGGTCTACCAAAGCCGGCGTACGGCGTCGGCGCCGCAATGGGTGTATGACAATACGCGGCGCAATGCTGCCCAGGCGCATCTGCTGAAGGATGGCAACGGTTTTGCCGATGCCTACGCGGGCATCCCGTTCCCCATTCCACAACGTGGTGTCGAAGCGTTGTGGAATCACATCGCCCGTTATCGCGGTATCTATGTCGTGCGCCAGTCCTCCGATGCCAGCGTACAGCGCAATGGCAGCTACGGCTTGGTAACGCTGCGTCAGGAAGCGCTGTTCAACTATTACCAGGCCCGCTCAGCCAGTGAGCTGAACAACATCCTGTTCTACTTCCTGGCGGAAACAAAAAGTCCGGCGCGCTTGGCCGGTGGGGCGTTGGTGGTGCAGGAAACCCTCGATCAGGTTGCCCAGGCGCGCCAGGCGTGGGCTTATGCCGCAGGGCAGCGCCGTGTGCGCCGAGCGCCAAATGTGGCCTATGACACGCCGCTGGGCACGGCTGACAACCTGATGACGGCAGACGACAAGGACATGTTCAACGGCGCCCCGGACCGTTACGACTGGCAGTTGCAGGGCAAGCGCGAGATCTTTATCCCGTACAACAACTACCGGTTGTCCAGCCCGGACGTGCAATACGCCCAGTTGATTCGTGCGGGGCACCTCGAACCGGCCTATACCCGTTATGAACTGCACCGGGTCTGGGTGGTGGAGGGGACGCTGAAACCAGGGGCGCGACATGTCTATGCCAAGCGTACGCTGTATCTCGATGAGGACAGCTGGCAGGCCGCAGCGGTAGACCAGTACGACAACCGTGGCGAGCTGTGGCGGGTTTCGCTGGCCTACCTGAAGAACTATTACGAGGTGCCTACCACCTGGTCCGCGCTGGATGTCTTCCATGATCTGCAATCGGGGCGTTACTACGTGCAGAACCTGGATAACGAAGAGCGGGGGACCAGCGACTTCAGCCAGCCGGTGCCACCCAGCAGCTATTTCTCTGCGGCCACATTAAGGCGACTGGGCACACGCTGACCGAGTGGGTGACTTGGCGGGGGGCTGGCTGTTCGATTGTGCGCTGGTTGGCTGTTCCGTATGCGTCGCTGAATGAATTCACACATGAGCCATCAAAAGGCCGCTACAGTTGTGGCAGCCTTGCGGGGTGTGGAGTCAGCATGCGACGCGTCTCGTTGGACGTGCTTAACAAAACATAACGTCGCGCTGATTGTAAGGCTTTTGCAAAGCTGTATAGCATGGGGAGTCTGCCATCTAGGCATGCACCCACTTATAAGAATAAAGGGGGAAGTTTTATGCGTGAGCCCTTCATGCGGCGCACCTGCTCCGGCCATCTGCACGCTGTACAGATGCCGACCCGTTTCCAATCGCCTCTGGCGAAAGCATTGTCCTTGCTCAGCATGGTTTCCGTTCTTGCCCTGGCTGCTCCCATGCATGCCCAGGCGGCTACGGATGCCCCTGCCGTTTTCTCCGTCGAGTCACCCAAGGCAGCAACCAGCCTGCTGGTGGACATCGCCCATGCCGGCAAACGCCTGGTGGCGGTAGGTGATCGTGGGCATATCCTGTTTTCCGATGACTCCGGTAAAAACTGGGTTCAGGCGCGTGTGCCGACCCGACAGATGCTGACCGGTGTATTTTTCATCGACGACAAGAAAGGCTGGGCTGTCGGTCACGATGCACAGATCCTGGCAACCACTGACGGTGGTGCCAACTGGACATTGCAATTCGAAGACCTTGAGCGCGAAGCCCCCTTACTGGATATCTGGTTCCAGGATGCCAATCACGGACTTGCCGTAGGTGCTTACGGTGCTCTGCTGGAAACCACTGATGGCGGTCAGAACTGGAACAATGTCAGTGATCGCCTGGACAACGAAGATGGCTATCACCTGAACGGCATTACTGCCGTCAAGGATGCGGGTCTGTTCGTGGTCGGCGAAATGGGCAGCATGTTCCGCTCCGCTGACTGGGGACAAACCTGGGAGCGCATGCACGCCCCCTACGAAGGCTCCCTGTTCGGTGCACTGGGCACCGCCAATGCGAATACCTTGCTGGTCTATGGCCTGCGCGGCAACCTGCTGCGTTCCACTGACTTCGGCACGACCTGGCAGAGCCTGCAACTGCTCTCCGAAAACGGTCCCCTGCGCTTCGGTCTGGCGGGCGGCACCTTATTGAAGGACGGCACGCTGGTCATCGTCGGCCATGGCGGCAGCGTACTGCGCAGCAGCGATGGTGGTCGTACGTTCTCGGTTATCAACCGTAGTGACCGTGCCTCGCTGGCCGGGGTTACGGACGATGCCGCCGGCAACCTGATCCTCGTGGGGCAGGGTGGGGTGCATATCGCTACGGCGACTGGCGCCGCTCCGGGCCAAAAACAATAAGCCGGGCTTTTTGAAGGTAATCAGTACGATGAGCAGCCATCACCAAGACAAGGCGACCTTTCTTGAGCGCCTGATTTTCAATAACCGGCCGGCAGTGATCACGATCTGCCTGCTGGTCAGTGTTTTCCTGCTTTGGCAGGCTTCGATGATTCGTCCCTCGACCAGCTTCGAGAAGATGATTCCGCTGGAGCACCCCTTCATCCAGAAGATGATGGAACACCGTAACGACCTGGCCAACCTCGGTAATACCGTGCGTATTTCCGTCGAGGCCAAGGATGGTGACATCTTCAGCAAGGAGTACATGGAGACGCTCAAGCAGATCCATGACGAAGTGTTCTACATCTCCGGTGTCGACCGCTCCGGTCTGAAGTCGCTTTGGAGCCCCAGCGTACGCTGGACTGAAGTGACCGAAGAAGGCTTCGAGGGTGGGGAAGTCATTCCGCAGACCTACGACGGTTCCAAGGACAGCCTGGAAGAGTTGCGTAACAACGTACTCAAATCCGGTCAGGTCGGGCGCCTGGTTGCCAACAACTTCAAGTCGAGTATCGTCGACGTGCCGTTGCTGGAGTCCTATCCGAATCCGGATAACCAGAGCGAACTGCTGACCCTCGACTACCGCCAGTTCTCTCACGAGCTGGAAGAGAAGATTCGCGACAAGTTCC
Organism: Pseudomonas sp. Marseille-Q8238; assembly: GCF_965111915.1. Taxonomy (NCBI): domain Bacteria; kingdom Pseudomonadati; phylum Pseudomonadota; class Gammaproteobacteria; order Pseudomonadales; family Pseudomonadaceae; genus Pseudomonas; species Pseudomonas sp. Marseille-Q8238. The sequence goes on from NZ_CBCOPI010000001.1 coordinate 1,943,184, forward strand.
AGAACCAGAACCCGAATGTGCAAATCCACATTGTTGGCTTTGCCAAGAAGGTGGGTGATCTGATCGATGGTCTGATCATGGTGGTGGCGTTCTTTGCTATCGCCTTCCTGATCACTCTGGTTCTGCTCTACTGGTTCAGCTGGTGTATCCGCAGCACTATCTCGGTGCTGTCGACCACGCTGATTGCGGTGATCTGGCAGCTCGGTCTGATGCACCTGGTGGGCTTCGGTCTCGATCCGTATTCGATGCTGGTGCCCTTCCTGATCTTCGCCATCGGTATTTCCCACGGCGTACAGAAGATCAACGGTATCGCCCTGCAGTCGAGTGATGCCGACAATGCCCTGACCGCTGCGCGTCGTACTTTCCGTCAGCTGTTCCTGCCGGGGATGATCGCGATTCTGGTGGATGCGGTTGGCTTCATTACCCTGTTGATCATCGATATTGGCGTGATCCGCGAGCTGGCCATCGGTGCGTCCATCGGTGTCGCGGTGATCGTGTTCACCAACCTGATCCTGCTGCCGGTGGCAATTTCCTACATCGGTATCAGCAAGAAAGCCGTCGAGCGCAGCAAGAAAGACGCGGTACGTGACCATCCGTTCTGGCGCCTGCTGTCCTACTTCGCACACCCGGTCGTGGCGCCGATCTCGGTTGTCATCGCTCTGGCTGCGGGCGTTGCAGGCTTCATGTACCAGAAGGAGCATCTGCAGATCGGTGACCTCGATCAGGGGGCCCCGGAGCTGCGTGCCGACTCGCGCTACAACAAGGACAACAACTTCATCATCGACAACTATTCCACCAGCTCCGACGTTCTGGTGGTGATGGTCAAGACGGCGAATGAAGGGTGCTCGACCTACGAGGCGCTGGCGCCTATGGACGAGCTGATGTGGCGTATGGAGAACACGCCAGGCGTCCAGTCGGCGATCTCCATGGTCAGTGTGTCCAAGCAGATGATCAAGGGCATGAACGAGGGCAACCTGAAATGGGAAACCCTGTCGCGCAACCCTGATGTGCTGAACAACTCCATTGCCCGGGCTGACGGTCTGTACAACGCTGACTGCTCGTTGGCGCCAGTGCTGGTGTTCCTCAACGACCACAAGGCCGACACACTCAAGCGTGCGGTGGGTGTGGCTCAGGAGTTTGCCGACGAGTACAACAAGGATGGCCTTGAGTTCATCCTGGCAGCGGGTAACGCGGGTATCGAAGCGGCCACCAACGAAGTCATCGCCACCTCGGAACTGAAGATCCTGGTGCTGGTGTACATCTGTGTGGCGGTAATGTGTCTGCTGACCTTCCGTTCCTTCGGCGCGATGCTGTGCATCATCCTGCCGCTGATCCTGACCTCTGTCCTCGGTAATGCCTTGATGGCCACGTTGGGTATCGGTGTGAAGGTGGCAACGATGCCGGTGATCGCGTTGGGTGTGGGTATCGGGGTCGACTACGGTATCTACATTTACAGTCGCCTGGAGAGTTTCCTGCGTGCCGGTATGACCTTGCAGGAGGCCTACTACCAGACCTTGAAGTCCACGGGTAAGGCCGTGATGTTCACAGGCCTGTGCCTGGCCATCGGCGTGGCGACCTGGATCTTCTCGGCGATCAAGTTCCAGGCGGACATGGGGCTGATGCTGACCTTCATGCTGCTGTGGAACATGTTCGGTGCGCTGTGGCTGCTGCCGGCACTGGCCCGCTTCCTGATCAAGCCGGAGAAACTTGCCGGTAAGAAGGGCGGTTCGCTGTTCGCTCACTGATTTATCAGCTGTTGAAAAAGGCTCCTTCGGGAGCCTTTTTTTATGGCCGTGAGAACGTGGGTATTGGGCAGATTGGGTTGCAGCGATAGCAGGTGCGTACCTGTGGTGAGCTTGGCGCTTTGCATGTGATTGTAGGGCGCCAGCCGAAGACGGTTCGCGTGGCGCATCCTACAGTTTAGGTTGCTGTGCTAGCTGAAAAGAGGGAGGGATTAGGCAGGTAGATGTAGAAATGAAAAGGCCGCCTTGCGGCGGCCTTTCTGGTGCGGCTGGAATTACATGTTGGGGTAATTCGGGCCGCCAGTGCCTTCAGGGGCTACCCAGGTGATGTTCTGGGCAGGGTCCTTGATGTCACAGGTTTTGCAGTGCACGCAGTTCTGTGCGTTGATCTGGAAGCGCTTGCTGCCGTCGTCATTGCTGACCACTTCATACACGCCAGCCGGGCAATAACGTTGGGCTGGCTCGTCGTACAGAGGCAGGTTCTTGGCGATCGGGATGCTCGCGTCGGCAAGTTTCAGGTGGCAGGGTTGTTCCTCTTCATGGTTGGTGTTGGAGAGGAATACCGACGACAGCTTGTCGAAGCTGAGCTTGCCATCCGGTTTCGGGTAGCTGATACGCGTCGACTCGGCAGCGGTCTTCAGGCAGGCATAGTCTGGCTTGTTGTCATGCAGGGTCACTGGGATCTTGCCGCCAAAGATGTTCTGGTCGACATAGTTGAACGCAGCGCCGGCCAGTACACCATATTTGTGGATGGCGGCACCGAAGTTACGGCTGCGGAACAGTTCGTCATAGAGCCAGCTGGCTTTGAAACCATCGACGTAGCTATTCAGCAGATCGCCGCCTTGGCCGTCAGCCAGCAACGCATCGGCCACGGCATCGGCCGCCAGCATGCCGGACTTCATGGCGGTGTGGCTGCCTTTGATCTTGGCGAAGTTCAGAGTGCCGAGATCGCAACCGATCAGCGCGCCACCTGGGAAAACCATCTTCGGCAGGGAGTTCAGGCCACCTTTGCAGATTGCACGGGCGCCGTAGGAAACGCGCTTGCCGCCTTCGAGGTACTGCGCGACCACCGGGTGGTGCTTGTAGCGCTGGAACTCGTCGAACGGGGAGAGGAACGGGTTGCTGTAGGACAGGTCGACGATCAGGCCGACGACCACCTGATTGTTTTCAAGGTGGTAGAGGAACGAGCCCCCGGTATTCTGGTTGCCGACGAAGTCCAGCGGCCAGCCGGCGGTGTGCACCACCAGGCCCTGTTCGTGTTTGGCTGGATCGATGTCCCAGATTTCCTTGATGCCGATGCCGTAATGCTGGGCGTCGGCTTCCGAGGCCAGGTCATACTTGCTGATCAGTTGCTTGCCGAGGTGACCGCGGCAGCCTTCAGCGAACAACGTGTACTTGCCACGCAGTTCCATGCCGGGGGTGTAGTAGCCTTCTTTCGGGTGGCCTTCACGGTCTACGCCCAGATCGCCGGTGATGATGCCGCGCACCACGTTGTTTTCGTCGATCAGGACTTCCTGGGCGGCGAAGCCCGGGTAGATTTCCACGCCGAGGTTCTCGGCCTGCTGGGCCAGCCAGCGGCACAGGTTGCCCAGGGAAATGATGTAGTTGCCTTCGTTGTGCATGGTTTTTGGCACAAACAGGTTCGGCACTTTGATCGCGGCTTCGGCGTTTCTCAACATATAGATGTCGTCACGCTTGACCGGGGTGTTCAGCGGGGCGCCGAGTTCTTTCCAGTCGGGGAACAGCTCGTTCAGAGCACGAGGCTCGAATACTGCGCCGGAAAGAATATGGGCACCGACTTCGGAGCCTTTTTCGACTACGCAGACGCTGATCTCTTTACCGGCGTCGGCGGCCTTCTGCTTGAGTCGGCAGGCGGCGGACAGACCGGAAGGGCCAGCACCGACGATGACGACGTCGAATTCCATAAATTCGCGTTCCACAGAGAATCTCCTACTCAAGGCTCTTCGGTGTATTGTGATTACTTGGCTAGGCTTTCTCTGGCCTGCGCGCGGGCATTATATCCACACGTCCGTTCCGGTCCAATACAAACGTTTGTTTGAATTTTGTCAAACCCATGTCGCGCAAGGCTTGGGAGCGGATGAAATGGGATTTTTTCGTATTGACCAGAATAGGCGTTCCGGTCAAGATACGGTCGGTTTTGCGTTCGCCGTACGGGCTGACCGTCGGTTCCGACCGACTTGCATCACCTGCCAGGCTCGCCTTGGCGACATCCTTATTCACCGGAGAGTAACGAGGAATCCATGAAGGTTCTTGTAGCTGTCAAACGAGTGGTCGACTACAACGTCAAGGTTCGCGTCAAAGCGGACAACTCCGGCGTCGACCTCGCCAACGTCAAGATGTCGATGAACCCCTTCTGCGAAATCGCCGTGGAAGAAGCCGTACGCCTGAAGGAAAAGGGCGTAGCGACTGAAATCGTCGTGGTCACCATTGGTCCGAGCACTGCTCAGGAGCAACTGCGTACTGCCCTGGCTCTGGGTGCTGATCGTGCCATTCTGGTCGAGTCTGCCGATGAGCTGAATTCTCTGGCAGTTGCCAAGCTGCTGAAAGCCGTTGTCGATAAAGAGCAGCCTCAGCTGGTTATCCTCGGCAAACAGGCTATCGACAGCGACAACAACCAGACTGGCCAGATGCTGGGTGCCCTGACCGGTTATGCCCAAGGCACCTTCGCTTCCAAAGTCGAAGTGGCCGGCGACAAGGTCAATGTGACCCGCGAAATCGACGGCGGTCTGCAGACCGTTGCATTGAACCTGCCGGCCATCGTGACCACTGACCTGCGTCTGAACGAGCCGCGTTATGCGTCGCTGCCGAACATCATGAAGGCCAAGAAGAAGCCGCTGGAGACCGTTACTCCAGACGCGCTGGGCGTTTCTACTGCCTCCACCGTCAAGACCCTGAAGGTCGAAGCGCCTGCAGCTCGCAGCGCCGGCATCAAGGTCAAGTCCGTGGCTGAACTGGTCGAGAAACTGAAGAACGAGGCGAAGGTAATCTAAATGACTATCCTGGTTATCGCTGAACACACTAATGCCGCTTTGGCGCCTGCCACCCTGAACACCGTTGCCGCTGCCGCGAAGATCGGTGGCGACATTCACGTCCTGGTCGCTGGCCAGAACGCGAACGCTGTTGCTGAGGCTGCTGCCAAGATTGCCGGTGTAAGCAAGGTGCTGGTCGCCGACAACGCTGCCTACGCCAATCAACTGCCAGAAAACGTCGCGCCGCTGGTGGCCGAGCTGGGCAAGGGCTACAGCCACATCCTGGCTGCTGCTACCAGCAACGGTAAGAACATCCTGCCGCGTGTTGCTGCTCAACTGGACGTCGATCAGATCTCCGAGATCGTCTCCGTTGAAAGCGCTGACACCTTCAAGCGCCCGATCTATGCCGGTAACGCCATTGCTACCGTGCAATCTTCGGCTGCCGTCAAGGTCATCACCGTACGTGCTACCGGTTTCGACCCGGTTGCCGCTGAAGGTGGTTCCGCCGCTGTTGAAGCCGTCAGTGGCCCAGCCGATGCTGGCAAGTCCGCCTTCGTTGGCGAAGAACTGGCCAAGTCGGATCGTCCTGAGCTGACCGCTGCCAAGATCGTCGTTTCCGGCGGCCGCGGCATGCAGAACGGCGACAACTTCAAGCACCTGTACGCGCTGGCCGACAAGCTGGGCGCTGCTGTCGGTGCCTCGCGCGCCGCAGTCGACGCCGGTTTCGTACCGAACGACATGCAGGTTGGTCAGACCGGCAAGATCGTTGCTCCGCAGCTGTACATCGCTGTAGGCATCTCGGGTGCCATCCAGCACCTGGCTGGCATGAAAGACTCCAAGGTGATCGTTGCGATCAACAAGGACGAAGAAGCACCGATCTTCCAGGTGGCCGACTACGGTCTGGTTGCTGACCTGTTCGAAGCTGTGCCGGAGCTGGAAAAACTGGTCTGATCCAGTTTTCTAGCCCACAAGAAACCCGCTCATCGAGCGGGTTTTTTATTGGCTGTTTTCAGTGTTGGGAGTCGAGGAAAGCGCGATAGTGATCGGCTGTTTCTTCCGCTCGTTCGATCATTGGTGCATGACCGCAGTCTTTCATGATCACCACGGTTGGATCGCGCAGCAGTGGCTGCATGACCTCGATGCTGGATACATCCAGCACCCTGTCCTGGTCCCCCCACAGCAACAGGGTCGGAGCCTGAATCTTGGGTAGCTCAGGTTCCAGTGGTATGTACTGGTGGATCAACTGGTCGAAGATGCGATCGTAGTGCTCGCTATTGGCCATGGACTGTTCGGCGAAGTGCCGTTTCAGTGCGTCTGGCAGGGGCGGTGGATCGACGAAGACGAACTCCATCAATGCCTGGAATTCCTCGGCTTTTCTCACCACCAGCGGATTGGCTTCACCACGTTCGACACGTTCGAACATCTCGCTTTTGCGGGGTGAGGTAACACCTGCGTTGTCCAGCAGAGCCAGGGTCAGCACTTCCTGTGGATGACGGGCGGCGTACAACGCTGCGATATGGCCACCCATTGAGTTACCGATCAGGTGGACTTTTTCCAGGCCGAGGGTGTGAAGGAATTCCTGCAGGCGGTCGGCCTGTGTGCCAACGTCGTAACTGGCATCTGGTTTGCTACTTTCACCAAAGCCTGGCAGGTCCAGTGCGATAACGTGGTAGTCAGTGGTAAAGAAGCGCGCAAAACGTAACCAGTTGTCACGGTTAGCGCCAAAGCCGTGAATCATGACGATGGTTGGCCTGTCGGCTTTGCCGCCTTCGTAGTAATGGATATCCAGGTCCCCGACCTGAAGTTGCCGTGACGACAGACCGGCCAAGCTACGCTCGGCGAACTGTACGCTGGCGATCAGCGTTGCAGGTGATAGATAAAGCGTGGCGGCTATCCCAGCCAGCAGCAGGATGATGCCGAGAATAAGTTTTTTCATGGCGATTCCTTATCGCGTTTAATTATTTAGAGTTTTTTTTGAGCTACGATTAGGTCGATTCGGGCGTCAGGTATGACGCATGCTCTTTCGAACTTCAAGCCGGGACATTCACTATGCGCACTCCGCTGTTCTTCGCGTCCTCGCTGTTGCTGTCCCTGCTGCTCAGTCCGTTGCAGGTAGTGGCTGCTGGCAAATGCGAGCGCCTGGTGGTGACGGGTAATCCGGAATACCCGCCTTACCTGTGGCGTGACCCACAGAATCCACAAAAGCTTATCGGAGCGAATGCCGACCTGATTGCTCACATCGGTGAGGCCATCGGCGTGAAGATGGAGGTGATCTATACCGGTCCTTGGTCGCGCGCTCAGGACGAAGTACGCACGGGGCGGGCGGATGCATTGGCCGGTGCGTTCATTACCTTGTCCCGGCTGGAAACCATGGATTATGTGCATCCTGCCTTCTTCATCACGCCTAGTGTGGTCTGGGTGCGGCAGGGGCACGAGTTTCCCTACAGCAGTTGGGAAGACTTGCGAGGGCTCAAGGGCGGGACACTGGTCAACAATAGCGTTGGTCAGGCATTCGATGCCTATGCCAAGGCTAATCTGAACCTCGAGCCCGTACCCGGCTTGACCCAGGCGTTTCAGAAACTACTGCTGGGGCGTACGGACTATGTGCTCTATGAGCGTTATCCGGGTGTGGCCATAGCCGATACGCTGGGTTTGCTTGATGACTTGCAGGCGCTTGACCCGCCGGTCGCCAGTGAAGGGCTGTTCCTTACCCTGTCGCACAACTCGGCGTGTAATGAGCCCTGGCTGCGCGGACAGCTGGCGAAAAAGATGACAGAATTGACCGCTTCCGGGCTGCCGGAAACGCTTTTGCAGCGCAATCTCGAGCGCTGGAAGGAGCAGCAATTGCAGCCTGTCAGTGTTCCGCCGAGTGAGTAGGAAGTTTTCAGTGAAGAAACGAATTCCCTGCGTCGTCCTGTCCATGTTGGCGCTAGCCGGCTGCGCCAATGACCCGGCGCCGAGCGAGCAGATGCGCCTGACCATCAGTGCCGTCGAGCAGGCCCGAGCCATTGGCGCCGACGATCAGATTCCGGAGATGCAACTGGCCGAGGCCAAGCTTGCTCGCGCGGAGAAGAACATGGGGGAAGAGGATTACAAGCGTGCGCGCGTATTCGCCGAGCAGGCCGAGTTGGATGCGCGCCTGGCCGAAGCCAAAGTGCTGACGCAGAAGAGTGAAGCCCAGTTGGCTGATCTGAATGCGCGAATTACACGTCTGCGCAAGCAACTGGGGGATGTACAGTGACGTTCCATACTCATGCCGCGACGGGATTGGCGCTGGTGGTGATGTTGCTGGGCGGCTGTGCCAGCCAGCAGGGCGACCAGGCATTGGCCGAGGCCGAGGCGAGCTTCCAGAAGGTCAAGGAAGATCCCAACGTATTGCGCAGTGCGCCCAAGGATGTAATCCGGGCTGGCGAGTCGCTGGCTCGGGCACAACGCTTATCCAGCTACTGGGGCAGCGAGAAGGATGTGCAGCATTACGCCTATCTCAGCCAGCGCTACAGCGATATCGCCAGCCAACATAGTCAGCTCAGCCTGAATCAGGAGCGCGCAGCCAAGCTCGAACTGGAGCGTGAGCGCCTGCAACTGACCTTACGTGAAGCCAAGCTACTCAGTGTTCAATCGCAAGGGCAGTGGCTCGAAGAACAGATGGCCAGCCTGGCTGCCAACGAAACCGAACGTGGCCTGGTCATGACGCTCGGCGATGTGCTGTTCAGTGCGGGCAAGTCCGAGCTCAATGCATCGGCTAACCGGACCGTGCTCAAGCTGGTGCAGTTTCTCCAGTTGAACCCGCGACGCATCGTGCGTATCGAGGGCTATAGCGACAGTGTTGGCGACAATAAGGAAAACGAGGAGCTATCGCGGGCGCGGGCTCAAACGGTGGCTGACGCGCTGGTCGATCTGGGTATCGACAGCAAACGCCTCAGCGTGGTTGGTTACGGTGAAGCGTTCCCTGTAGCGGACAATGCGTCCAGCCGTGGGCGAACCTTGAATCGCCGGGTTGAGATCGTTTTCTCCGACGAGATGGGGCACCTAGGCTCGGAGCGTTGACTCAACAAGTGCTGCTGGAAAAGCCCTGCGATGCGGGGCTTTTTTGTGGGGGGTGTCCCGTCCTGAATAAGGTTTACACCTTTATCCCGAGAATCTGGAGAGCTCGATGGAGCAAGGTGTTAAGCGTACGCAGCGTGATTACTCGCTGACTTTTAAATTGGCTGTGGTTGATCAGGTCGAAAAGGGCGAGCTGACTTACAAACAGGCGCAGGCACGGTATGGCATCCAGGGCAGGTCTACCATTTTGGTATGGTTGCGTAAGCATGGTCGGCAGGATTGGAGCCAGGGGGCATCGATTCGAGCCGATAGGAGTGAAGCTGTGACCGATCCCAAAGACCTGACGCCTGAGCAACGCATCAAGGAGCTAGAGCAGCAATTGCAGCTCATGAGCCAGAAGGCCCAGTTCTTTGAGGCTGTGGTCGATGTGTTGAAGAAGGATTACGGTGTTTCGATCGTAAAAAAGCGACCCGGCAAGTCCTCTCGCAAGAGCAAATCCAAGGGCTGACCGTTGTCAGGGCTTGCCAGTTTCTTTCCATCAGCCGCCAGGCTTACTACAAGCGCAACCGTGTTGCTGACCAGCGCCATAGGCAGGGTGAACAGGTCGCTCAGTACGTCAGTTTCATAAGGGTGCGCCAGCCGCGGATCGGCACGCGTAAGTTGCATCATCTTCTGCACAACCAGCCCAATGACAGCCTGAAGGTAGGTCGTGACCGGCTATTTTCGATCCTGGGTGAGCGTCGCCTGCTGGTTTTACCCAAGCGCGCGTATCACAAGACCACGCATAGCTTTCATCGTTTCTATCGGCATCCGAACCGGCTGAAGCCGGGGCCCGATCAAGTTACAGCGGCAGCGCCCGAGCATGTGTGGGTGGCGGATATTACGTATCTGCCGGCGCGCAGTGGTCCTTTGTATCTGAGCTTGGTCACTGATGCTTACTCACGGAAGATCGTCGGTCATCACGTTCACGAGGGCTTGCATGCCGAGTCTGTGGCCGTTGCCTTTCGACACGCCTTGCGCGGTCGCCGCACTAACCATGGGCTCATCCATCACTCTGATCGTGGAGTCCAATATTGCTCGGCGCTTTATCAGGAGCTGCACAAGCGCCATGGCGTGCGGTGTTCGATGACCGATGGCTACGACTGCTATCAGAACGCGCTTGCAGAGCGGGTGAATGGAATCCTGAAGAACGAACTACTGCAGCGAAGCCCCAATGACTTGGAGCAGGCCAGGTTAATGGTCAGCGAGGCCGTCAGAATCTACAACACGGAGCGGCCGCATAGGGCCCTGAAATACAAAACGCCCGATGCGGTGCATCGGGCGCTCTAGGTGCCGCAAATCTAGCTGAAACGGTGTAAACCTATTTCAGGACTAGACAGGGGATAACGGCCGCTAGGAAAACGTGCTGGACGGTTGCCGTATCTGTACGGTTTCCACATCTGATAACTGTACCGCTACAGTATTCAAATACTGAGCTACTGTTATGGTCTGAATCAGAGATTTCCGCCATGACCAACCTTCTGCTTTATCAGCGCATTGCCCAACAACTGGCCGAAGATATTCGTCGTGGGGTGTACCAGCCCGGCGAGCGTGTGCCCTCGGTACGCAAGATGAGTGCTCAGCTCAGCGTCAGCCATGCGACGGTGCTGCAGGCCTATGCCAACCTGGAAGACCAGGGCCTGATTCGCGCGCGGCCGCAATCCGGCTTCTACGTGCATCAGACGGCAGCATTGACTGCCGCCACGCCGGATATTGCCCGCGTCGAGCGACCTGCAATGGTCACGCGCAGCAGCATCATCAGCCAGGTGCTGACCGACTCACGGCAGGAGGGCGTTTTTCCCTTGGGCGCCGCGGTGCCGCATGTGGATTACCTGCCGGCCCGTGCATTGCATCAGCAATTGGCCAAGATCACCCGTTTCCATAGCGCTCGTGCATTCAGCTACATGTTCAGTCCGGGTTTCGAACCCCTGCGCAGGCAAGTAGCGATTCGCATGCGCGATGCAGGCGTACTGGTCGATCCCTCCGAGGTGGTCATCACCCATGGTTGTGTGGATGCCATCCATATGGCGCTGCGGGTTCTGACCAAGCCGGGTGACCTGATCGCAACCGAATCGCCTACCTATTACGGCCTGCTGCAACTGGCCGAGGTACTTGGTCTCAAGGTCATCGAGATTCCCTGTGATCCGAGCACGGGCCTGAGCCTGGAGGCGTTGCAACTGGCTGCCAACCAGTGGCCGATCAAGGCTTTGGTGCTCACCGCCCGCCTGAGCAATCCGATGGGCGGGAGCATGCCGGAGGAGCGGCAGAAACAACTGCTCAAACTGACGGCGGACTATGGCATTCAGGTCGTCGAGGATGACATCTACGGCGAGCTGCTGTTCGAGCCAGGACGTTGCAAGGCGCTGAAAGCTCATGATCGCAACGATCAGGTGATCTACTGTTCGAGCTTCTCCAAGACCATATCGCCTGGTGTACGTATTGGCTGGATTATCGCCGGGCGTTATCAGGAGGAAGTGGGGCGGCTACAGACCTTCAGTACCCATTCGGCATGCAGCGTCACGCAGATGGGGGTGGCTGCTTACCTGGAGAACGGTGGCTACGACCGGCACCTGCGTTACATTCGCCAGGAGTACCGCAAGAACATGACCGCCTACCAGTTGGCGGTACAGCAGTACTTCCCCGAAGGCACGCAGATGACCCGGCCTAACGGTGGCTTCATTCTCTGGGTCAGTCTGCCGGGCCGGATCAACGTCAAGGATTTGCACGCCCGTGCCTTGCAGAGTGGCATCAGTATTGCGCCAGGGCTGATTTTCAGTAACACCGAGCAGTTCAACAACTGCCTGCGCCTGACCTGTGGCATTCCCTGGAACCGCGACTCCGAGCGCGCCATGATGACGCTGGGCATGCTGGCTACCCAACTGTGCCAGGAGGGCGAGGTGGCCCTTTGAGCCCTGGCCTCTGAAAGCCGGCATGCAATTTCTTCGCATGCTTAACCCGAAGTGGAGCGTGGCTGCGTCTACCTGAGCGAATGGACTTTTCGCCCCTGGAGGCCGCCACCATGCTCACTTCCAATCCTCTGATTCGCCAACCTCTGCTTGCCGGCTTTGCTGCTGGGCTGACTTTTGCTCTGGCTGGTTGCAGCCTGCCCGACAATAATGAGTCTGCAGCTCGCCCTGCACAGCCCGTAGCCAGTGAGCCAGATGCCCTGTATGAGGAGATGGCGCCTCAGGATATGTCTCGCAAGAGCGCCCCTATCGCAGCCGAGCAAGTGCAGCGCCGCGCGCTCATGCCACGCGCGGCGATTGCGCCAATGCCGATGGCCGACCGTATTACCGGCTACCAGGATACCGACCGCGAGCAGTACCAGTCTGTTGCTGATAACCCGGTACATGCCGTTGCCGAGCAACCTGTGTCGACCTTCAGCATCGATGTCGACACCGGCGGCTATGCCAATGTCCGTCGTTTCCTCAACAGCGGGCGTCTGCCACCGAAGGATGCGGTGCGTCTGGAGGAGCTGGTCAACTACTTCCCCTACGCCTATCCGCAGCCTACTGGCGACACGCCATTCGGGGTGACGACCGAGGTAGCGGCCTCGCCCTGGAACGCCAATAGCCGCCTGTTGCGTATCGCTATCAAGGCATCCGATATGCAGGTCGAGGCGTTGCCGCCGGCGAACCTGGTATTCCTCGTCGATGTATCCGGTTCGATGGACCGTCGTGACGGCCTGCCGCTGGTGCAGAGCACTCTCAAGCTACTGGTCGATCAATTGCGCCCGCAGGATCATGTGGCGTTGGTGACCTATGCCGGCGAATCGCAGGTGGTGCTGGCGTCCACGTCCGGGAAGGAGAAGGCGAAGATTCGTGCCGCCATCGACCGGCTCACTGCCAGTGGCTCCACCGCTGGCGAGTCGGGCATCCAGCTGGCCTATCAGCAGGCCCAGCAGGGTTTTATCGAGAAGGGCATCAACCGCATCCTGCTGGCCACCGATGGTGACTTCAATGTCGGCATCAGCGACTTCGAATCGCTCAAACAACTGGCCGCCGACAAACGCAAGACCGGGGTTTCCCTGACCACCCTCGGGTTTGGCACCGACAACTACAACGAGCGCCTGATGGAACAGCTGGCTGATGCCGGTGATGGCAACTACGCCTACATCGATAACCTGCGCGAGGCGCGCAAGGTGCTGGTCGACCAGCTCAGCTCGACCCTGGCGACCGTCGCTCGCGATGTGAAGATCCAGGTCGAATTCAATCCGGCAGAGGTCAGTGAGTACCGCCTGCTCGGCTATGAGAATCGTGCACTGAAGCGCGAGGATTTCAGCAATGACAAGGTCGATGCCGGTGATATCGGGGCCGGTCACACGGTCACCGCGCTGTATGAAATCGTCCCGGCCGGTGGCAAGGGTTGGCTGGAGCCGCTGCGTTATGCCGAGGGTACTGAGTCCTCAGGCAAACGAGCTGCAGGCAAGCCGGGCGAGCTGGCCTGGCTGCGTTTGCGCTACAAGGCCCCGCAGGCTGAGACCAGTCGTTTGCTGGAGCGGTCGATTGAGGCACAAAGCAAGGTGACGCCCATTGCCGGAGCCAGTGAAGACCTGCGTTTCGCCGCAGCGGTGGCAGCGTTTGCTCAGCAGCTAAAGGGTGAGCAGTACACCGGTACGTTTGCCCTCAAGGACAGCGCCGAGCTGGCGCGTAGGGCCAAGGGTGAAGATCGCTTCGGGCTGCGGGCCGAATTCGTGCAACTGGTAGAGCTCGCACAAAGCCTGCAAACTCCGCAAAACGTTCAGGTCAGGGCTGACTAGTTGGAAAAGCTATTGATGGACGATGACGCCGCTTTGTTGCGGCGTTATCGCAACGGCGATACTGGGGCTTTTACGGTGCTTTACGAGCGCCACCGCCTCGGCCTGTTTCGCTTCCTGCTGGGGTTGTGCAGCGATCATGCCTTGGCCGAAGAGGTGTTCCAGGACACCTGGATGAGCCTGATCCGCAGTGCCAGCGAGCAGCGCGAAGCCGTGCTGTTCAAGACCTGGCTGTACCAGATCGCGCGCAACCGACTGATCGATCACTGGCGCAAGTCCGGTCGTCATCAGGGAAAGCATGACGAGTACGATGAGCAGCAACATGCCAGTGCTGATCCGCAGCCTAACCCGGAGCAGCAACTGACGTTGACGCGCGATCAGGAGCGCCTTCAGGCCGCCTTGGACGACTTGCCCGCCGAGCAGCGCGAAGTCTTCCTGCTACGCGCGCACGGTGATCTGGAGTTGCACGAGATTGCCGAACTCACTCGTACTCCGGCGGAAACCGTGAAAAGCCGCCTGCGCTACGCGCTGCAAAAGTTACGTCGGCTATTGGCCGACCCGGCTTCGGCCGAAGAGGTATCCGTATGAACCATCGACCGCACGATCCCGAGCAGGCACTGCTGCAGCACTATCGCGAACACGCCACCGGCGAGCCGTCTGCGGCGCTGGACGCACGTATTCTGGCGGCCGCCAGTGCTGCCGTGGCGCAGGCTCCTGTGGCCACACCAAATTGGCACGAGCGGCTGCATGGCTGGATCTTTGGCTCGGGGGCACGGCTGCGTTGGTCGGTGGCCTTTGCCAGCCTGGCCACGGTTGGTCTTGGCCTGAGCCTGACCTGGCGCACGCTGGACGAAGCACCAAATGCCTATGACCAGGCCGTGCCCATGGCTGCGTCACCCCGTATGCAGGCACCGAAGCCGGAGGCCCCGCAGGCGGAGATGAGCCAGGCCTACGCACCTCCAGTAGCTCCTGCCATGCCTGCCCCTGCCGAAATGCAACGCAAGCAGGCGCCGGTCAGTGCCCGGAGCGCAGCAGCGCCTGCCCCACTGGCAAAACAGCAGGCACAAGCAGCAGAAGCCCTGGCCGATGCCGTTGCCGGAGATGAACTTGCCGAGCAGGCTGTAACGGCGTTCGCGAAAGCGCCTAAGAAGCCGTTGGAGCCGACAGTGCAGCAGGCGCTGGAGGGCATCCTGAAATTGCGCGAGGCGGGCGAGCAGAAGGCTGCCGACGAGGCCTTGCAGCAATTGCAAAAGGCCTATCCGCAGCATGATCTGCCGGCAGAGCTGTTGCGTTTGCAGCGGCTTCGCCAGGAAAAGCCCATCAGTTCGCAGTAGCCCGCAGTGGAGCGCCTTAAGCTGCGCCTCCACTGAGACAGGAGTCGTTCATGCCGGATCAATCGGATCGTCTGTCGACGTCTGACGATGAGCTTACGCCGCTTAGTGTGCTGCTACTGCGGCTGCTCTGGGCCGTGATCAAGCTGGTGGCGCCCATCACCTTGATTGCGCTGCTTCCGCCACTGCTCGGCGCCGGGGTGATGCTGGTGCTGGTGTTACTTGTCGGTCTGTGCGCCCGCCTTGGCAGAAAGAAGATTGCCGAGCGCCTGTGCGTATTGCTGAGCACCACGCTTATCGGCTTGTGCATTGCGCTGTTTGGTAGCGTGCCCGGTTGGTGGGGAGTCGTCTTGGTCCCGGTGGTGCTGATTGGCGGTCTGGCAGCCTTGTCGACTTACGAGCGCCGCCTGGGACTGAGCAAGGCCCAGCCGGAGCCTATTACGCGCGATACGCCTGCGACCAGCACCAGCGCCTGGTCAGGCAGTGATTTGCTGACCCCCGAAGGCGAGCTCATTCGTACCCTGGATTGGGGCGAGTTATGCATGGGCGGGCCGACCTATGGCAGCTATCTGTTTCCCGATGGCGTGTTGTTGAGTGGGCTGGGCTCGTCCGTGCGGTTCTCCAGCAGCGGCCGCTACTTCGCTGCACCCTTGCCGGGGCGTGACGGTTGGGGGTTGCTGATTCTCGATCGCCAGGAGCGAACGGTCTATCGCCATGCCGATATGGGGCAATTCTGGGAACTTGACAGCTTTACCGACGAGACGCTGACCGGACGTTGTAGCCCGCTGGTGGATAACCAGGGTTATCGCATTGCCTTGGCTGATCTGCTCAATCCAGAGCTGGCCGTACCACTGCACGCCGTGGCCGACCTGTGGCTGGAGCCAGGCTGGCAACGTGGTGAACCTGTTGCCGAGCGGGCTTTCGACGCACCTGCCGGCGGTCACCATCTCCGGGCTGTGCGGCATATGCCGCACAGCTTGCGCGGCCTGGATGATCCAATGCTGCCGCTGCGCTATCCGTCCTATCGCCTAGAGGTCGATGAGCAGCTCAGCGACCTGATGATCGACGACAGCGAGGACGTGGTCTGGCGTGCCGATGGCGAGGCGCTGGTCTGCCGTGCGTCCCGGATGGGCGAGCCCCGTTGGTCACGTGATTACTGGCTATGGCAGGCAGGGCAGGGTTGGCGTCAATTATCGACACCCTGGGTTTCGGTCGAAGACGAGCCCGATATGGGGTGGGGCAATGTGCTCGAACTGGACGAGCAGGCCATCCAGATCGAGGCGACGTTCGATCATGCGTACACCAATCGCCTGGGTTTCGGGTATGCGCTGTACCACACGCCGAGCGATATCGAGGTTGCCACAGGGCATGATGCCGAGGGCCGCCTGCTGACAGGCGAGTTCCAGCGCACCCAGGTGCGTCTGGTATTGCCGCTGATGGGGGGCGCGCGGCGTGGCGCTGGTGAGGTGCTCAGTAGGCCGCTGGCGGAGGGGCAGTGCGCTCGTTTTACCTGGCTGCACGACAATGCTCTGGGACGGCTAGGCGCCTTCACCTGCCATATTGCTGACTGGTGCATACCGGGCGAGTGGTTGCTCGATCATCGGGTTTCCGCCTGTGGCCGCTACCTGGCCCTGGTGACGTTCGCTGATGCGCCGGCAGTGCCTGGCCGGGTGTGTGTAGTGGATATCGCACAGCGTCGGGTGCTAAGCACGCCGCAGCCGCTACGGCTGGCTCGTCTGCTCGACTTCCAGGCTGGCCAGCTCAGCCTCATCCATGTGCTCGGGCGTTTGAGCGAAGGCGAGCAGGACACGCCGTTACGCCGCTTCGACCAAGCCGCACCGGCGGCGGAGCGGGCTGCGCGCTTTCTTGAGCGCCGCGAGGATTCGCGCCTGTTCTATCAAGACCTGACCTTGCAGGTTGGGGCAGACGAGTTGCAGCCACTCCCGGCGTGGCGGTTGGTTGATCGCCCGCAAGCAGCCAATGCCGACGGCGATTTCGTGCTGCCGGCCCCCAATGGCCATGACGCTGCCTGGCTGTTCGGTGCTGAAAGTGAATACGGCGACCATTATGTGCGGGAAGACTTTCCGCGACAGGGGGGCTGCTTGTTGACTGCATCCGGACTGGCGCTGGCGAACGTTGGCCCATCGATGATCTGGTCGGCGGATGGGCGTTACCTGGCGCTGACACGGTTCATTGACCGGATGCAGAGTCGACAGCAGGTCGAGACCGATCAATGGCATCTGCTGCTGCTCGATACGCAGGCACACACCCTGCGCGATACCGGTACCCACATCGGTTGCATGCCGTTGTTTGTGGGGTTCGATGAGCACGGCATCGAGGTGCGCACATTCGCCAGTGACTGGCAGGTGGAGGATGATCTAGGAGAGGTCAGGCGCATTGCACTGACCGATCTGCTACCCATGCACGAGGCCTCTCTGCAGGCTCGAGGCGACCTGTGGTTGCCCCCTGAAGAGCTGCAGCGAGCCGGCCAATGGCAGCGACTCGAACGTGATCATTTACAAGCCTGGCGATGAAGGGCGTGTCTGATTCAGGCTCTACGACTTGCCAGATCGCGGGCCAGCAGCGAGCATTAAGGTCCATGTCGTTGTATTTGTATGAGCCATGAATTGTTTTCGTGTAATGCCTTTGGTGCTGGTTTGCGGCCTGCTTGCGGCCTGTGATGATCCTGCTCCTGCCAAACCGGCCCCCGTTGCCGAAGTACCCGCTACGGAGCAGGTTGCTCCTCAGCAAGCCAAACCGACGCCACCTCCGGTCAAGACTGAAACCCCATCTGCGCCTGCTGAAACCAAGGCAGAGAAGCCGGCTGCAGCGGCCAAGCCCGCAGCCAGCAAACCCAAGGCAGTAAAGGATGTGGTGTTGCCGCCTGCCAAGCTGGATCTGCGTTTGCCCGCCGAGCTGGTGGATCAGATCGACCCTAGCGAAGTGCTGGAAGATCCAAAGCAGCCGTTGTTGCCGCCCCTGTTCACCGAGAAGCCGGCTGAGCCTAGCCCGTTCGAACTCAATGGTCGATTGCTCACCAACGAACAGCAGAAGGATCAGGTGGAAGGGGCGGAAGTTCAGATCAAGTTCCGCCACTGATTTCGGGGGAGGCCCCAGTCGCTCTGAATCTGTAGAGTGACCTCACGGGGCGCGAGGCGCGCACCCTACGAAAGCAGGAACAGGCCGTGCTCGATGTGCACGGCGCTTCCTTCCTTAGGCCTCAATCGAGGAACAGGTCCGGTACCAGGGCGCCGCCCTCTGGGTCGTAGCGGTACTGGTCGAACTCGGTCTGACCCTGTTCACGCAAGATGTCCTCGTCGATCAGCAGTCGGCCACTGATGCTGCGGGCCTGGCTCGAGAGAATGGCGTGTGCGGCGTCGGCCATGATGGCCGGGGTGCGTGAGCGCTTGAAGGCGTCGCGGCTGCCCAGTTCGAACTCGATGGCGGCGGTGGCGATCATGGTCTTCGGCCACAGGGCGTTGACGCTGATGCCGTATTTCTTGAATTCCTCGCTCATGCCCAGGGTGAGCATGCTCATGCCGTACTTGGTGGTGGTGTAGGGGCCGTACTGGGTGAACCACTTCGGGTCGAGGTTAAGTGGCGGCGACAGGCTGAGGATGTGGCCGTTGGTGCTTTTCTTCAGGTAGGGCAGGGCCGCCTGGCTGCAGACCATCAACGCGCGGGTGTTGATCTGATACATCAGGTCGAAGCGCTTGGGTTCCAGTTGCTCGACGCCAACCAGTTTGATCGCGCCGGCGTTGTTGATCAGCACATCGATACCGCCGAAGTGCTCGGCCGCCTTGGCCATGGCGGCCTTCACCGCCGCTTCGTCGCGCACATCCAGTTGCAGGGCCAGGGCTTTGCCGCCAGCGGCTTCGACTTCGGCCGCCACCGAGTGAATGGTGCCTGGCAGCTTGGCGTGGGCTTCCGCGCTCTTGGCGGCGATGACGATGTTGGCGCCATCGACAGCGGCCTTTAGGGCGATCTCGCGACCGATACCGCGGCTGGCGCCGGTGATGAACAGGGTTTTGCCTTGCAGTGACATAAGCGTGCTCCGTGGCATGTTGTTCTTGTACGGTGGATGGCGTTCTTTCCATCCGTTTTTGGGGGGATGAATGAAGCGCCGACTAGGCGCCCCGATCCACCTTGCATCAGGCTTCTGCGGCTTCGACCTCCACCAGCACCTGGCGATTCTTCACCTGGTCGCCCTGGCTGACCTGTACGCGGCGAATCACGCCGTCGATCCCGGCCTTGAGCGGGTGTTCCATCTTCATCGCTTCCAGGACGACCAGCAGTTGGCCTTTGCTGACCTGTTCCCCTTCGCTGACCAGTACGTCGACGATCGCACCGTCCATGGGTGCCTTGACCGTGCCCGAGCTGGCGGCATTCTGTCCACCAGCGGCCTCATGGGTAGCGTCGATAAGTTCCAGGTTGCCGGCCTGGCCGTACAGCCACAGGCGCTCACCGGCCAGGTGATAGGCGCGGCGTTGGCGAATACCGTCCAGCTCGAGGGTCGCCCAGCGGCCATCGCTGTCTAGCAGGCGCAGTTCGACCTGGATATCGCCGACCGTGGCGCGCAGCTGTGGCTGCTCGCCGGACGCCACGACCTGCAGCTCGACGGCGTATTTCTGTTCGCCCTGCTTGAGGACAAAGTGCCAGGGCGCACTGCCTGCGTTACGCCAGCCGGCCAGGCCGCTCTGGTGCGCGCTGGCAGTGGCCGAGGCCTGATAGAGCAGGGCGGCGGCGCTGGCCAGTTCAACCGCGCTGGGCGCCTGTGGCGTGAGGCTGGGGTCGTCAGAGAAGTGTTCGCCGATGAACGCGGTGGTGGCGTTTCCGGCGGCGAACTCCGGGTGTTTGAGCAGGTTGGCGAGGAAGCGCTGGTTGCCGTTGACGCCGAGCAGCACGCAGTCTTCGACCGCACGTGCCAGCTTGCGCCGGGCTTCGTCGCGGGTGGCGCCATAGGCGATGACCTTGGCCAGCATCGGGTCGTAGAACGGGGTAACGGCCTGGCCTTCGACGAGGCCGTGGTCGATGCGGATGCCGTCGAGCAAGGCCGGTTCCCAGCGCAGTACATCGCCGGTCTGGGGCAGGAAGTTATGGGCCGAGTCTTCGGCATACAGGCGCACTTCCATGGCATGGCCGGTCAGGCGGATCTCGTCCTGTTTGAGTGGTAGCGGTTGGCCTTCGGCGGCGCGGATCTGCCAGGCCACCAGGTCCTGGCCGGTGATTAGCTCAGTGACCGGGTGCTCGACCTGCAGGCGGGTGTTCATTTCCAGGAAGAAGAATTCGCCGCTGGTGTCGAGCAGGAACTCCACGGTGCCAGCGCCGACGTAGTTGACCGACGCTGCGGCCTTCACCGCGGCCTCGCCCATGGCCTGGCGCAGTTCGGGCGTCATCACGGGGCAGGGCGCCTCCTCGACCACCTTCTGGTGGCGGCGTTGCACCGAGCAATCGCGCTCGCCAAGGTAGACGATATTGCCGTGCTGGTCGCCGAACACCTGGATTTCCACGTGGCGTGGCTGGATCACCGCGCGTTCGAGAATCAGCTCGCCGGAGCCGAAGGCGTTCTGCGCCTCAGAGCGGGCGGTGCGGATCTGCGCCAGCAATTCGCTGGATTCGTGTACCAGGCGCATGCCACGGCCACCGCCGCCGGCACTGGCCTTGATCATCAGCGGGTAACCGATGTGCTCGGCCTCGCGGCTCAGGGTGTCGTCGTCCTGCGCCGCGCCTTCGTAGCCGGGAATGCACGGCACGCCGGCTTCGAGCATGGCGATCTTCGACAGGCGCTTGCTGCCCATCAGGTGGATGGCTTCCACGGTCGGGCCGATGAAGACGATTCCGGCCGCCTCGCAGGCGCGGGCGAAGTCGGCGTTTTCGGAGAGGAAGCCGTAGCCGGGGTGGATGGCATCGGCACCGGTCTTCTGCGCGGCGGTGATGATGTTGTCGATCACCAGGTACGATTGGTTGACCTGCGCCGGGCCGATGCACACAGCTTCGTCGGCCAGTTGCACATGGCGCGCGCCGGCGTCGGCCGCGGAGTACACCGCCACGGTGCGATAACCCAGGGCTTGTGCGGTACGCATCACCCGGCAGGCGATCTCGCCACGGTTGGCGATCAGAATCTTGTTGAATGCAGCCATCTTGTTCTCTACTCCTGCCGTTCAAACCGCTGTGGTTTGCGTAGGGTGGATGTCGCGTTATCGATCCACAGGGCGGTGTTCGGGTGGATGTAGAAAGCGACATCCACCCTAGGGGTTACCGTCGGCAATGCCGCTCGGTCCAATCCATCATTGGGCCCAGGTTGGTTTGCGTTTTTGTACGAAGGCCAGGGTGCCTTCCGTGCCCTCGTTGCCCAGCACGGCGTCGGCGAACTGGTTGGCGGCATGGTCGAGCACGGTGCCGAGCGGTTCGGTCTCGGTGGCCAGCAGCAGGGCCTTGGTCGCCGCATTGGCGCCCGGCGCACACTGGCAGACCTGCTGCAGGCTCTGTTCGAGGCGTCCGGCCACGGCCTGGTCGTCGTTTTCGCAGAAGTGCACCAGGCCCAGGCGTAGCGCTTCGGTGCCGTCAAAACGGGCGGCGGTCAGCGCCAGGCGACGGGCTTGGGTCAGGCCGATGCGCTTGACCACGAAGGGGGCGATCTGCGCCGGCAGGATGCCGAGGCTGGTTTCCGGCAGGCCGTATTTGGCGTCCTGACGGGTAATGGCGATGTCGGAGACGCAGGCCAGACCAAAACCGCCGCCCAGCACTGCGCCTTCGAGCACGGCGATCAGCACCTGCGACGCGCACTGGGCTTCTTCCAGCAGGCTGCCGAAGGCCCGGTTGAGATCACGGTAGGCATCGTTGCCGCGTGCCTTGGCACTGGCCATGTCCTTGATGTCGCCGCCCGCGCAGAAGTGACCACCGGCGCCACGCAGCACCAGAGCCCGAACCCTGTGGTCATGGCGCACGGCTGCCAGCACGGCACGCAGTTCCTCGACCATCGCCAGGCTCATGGCATTGCGGCTTTCCGGGCGGTTCAGGGTGACGTAGAGCACGCCTTCACGCTGTTCCAGCAGCAGGGTTTCGCAGTTCGGTAGGGACATCTTCATCGCTCCGTTGAAGCAGGGTGGGTGCGGTCTGGGTCTTTGTCAGCCCGGGCTTCACCCATCCAGCGACCTGTTCGTTCCGGCTCCCGGGTGGAGAGCCTGTAGGGTGGATCACGCTTTAGCGATCCACCGTGCAGCCTTTGGGTGGATGTAAAAAGCGCCATCCCCCCTGCGTGTCGCGCTATTTCTTCTTGCCGGGCAGGGTGCCCATCAGTTTGCAGATGATGCCGAGCATGATCTCGTCGGCGCCGCCGCCGATGGAAACCAGGCGGGTGTCACGGTAGGCGCGCGATACCGGGTTGTCCCACATGAAGCCCATGCCGCCCCAGTATTGCAGGCAGGAATCAGTGACTTCACGGCCCAGGCGCCCGGCCTTGAGCTTGGCCATGGAGGCCAGCTTGGTCACGTCGCGGCCTTTGACGTACAGCTCGGTGGCCTGGTAGACGAGGGCGCGCAGGGATTCGATCTCGGTCTGCAGCTCGGCCAGGCGGAAGTGGATGACCTGGTTGTCGATCAGCGCGTTGCCGAAAGTCTTGCGCTCCTTGCAGTACTCGATGGTGCTGTCGACGCACTGTTCCAGGCCCTTGATCATGTTGGCCGCGCCGAACAGGCGTTCCTCCTGGAACTGCAGCATCTGCATCATGAAGCCTGCGCCCTCGTGGCCGATGCGGTTGCGTTGCGGTACGCGCACGTTGTCGAGGAACACCTGGGCGGTCTCCGAACTGCGCATGCCGAGCTTGTCCAGGTGCGGGCTGACGCTGATGCCGGGAGTGTTCATCGGCACGACGATCAGCGATTTGTTGACGTGGGGCTTGTCGTCGCTGGTATTGGCCAGCAGGCACATGAAGTCGGCGGAGGGCGAGTTGGTGATCCACATCTTGCTGCCGTTGATCACGTAGTCGTCACCATCTTTCCTGGCGGTGGTTTTCAGCCCGGCGACGTCGGAGCCGGCGCCGACTTCGGAGACGCCGATGCAGCCGACCATGTCGCCGGCGATGGCCGGAGTGAGGAATTCCTCACGCAGCTCATCGGAACCGAAGCGGGCCAGGGCCGGGGTGCACATGTCGGTCTGCACGCCGATGGACATCGGGATGCCGCCGCAATGGATGGTGCCGAACTCTTCGGCAGCGACGATCGAATAGCTGTAGTCCAGGCCCATGCCGCCGAATTTTTCCGGCTTGGAGATGCCCAGCAGGCCGAGGTCGCCGGCTTTCTTGAAGATCTCGTGGATCGGAAATTTGCCGGCCTTTTCCCACTCGTCGACATGCGGGTTGATTTCCTTGTCGACAAAGTTACGGACGGTGCGGCGAAGCTCTTCGTGTTCCTGAGTAAAGATCATTGTTCTTGTTCTCCTGGGCAGTTACAGGCGGGCAACGCCAAACGTGTTGGATTTGAGTGGGCGTACAGCAGCTTCGGCGCAGATGTCCAGCAGGAAGCCAAGCAGCTTGCGCGTGTCGCGTGGGTCGATCAGGCCGTCGTCCCACAAGCTGGCCGTGCCGTACAGCGCAGTGGATTGGCTGTCGAGCTTCTGTGCGGTGGCCATTTCCAGCATGTCGAGCATCTTCGGGTCGGCTTCTTTGCCTTCCTTGCGATGCTTCTCCTCGGTGACGATGCGCAGCACCTTGCCGGCCTGGGCGCCGCCCATCACGGCGGTCTTGCTGTTCGGCCAGGCGAATATGAAGCGGGGGTCGAGGCCACGGCCACACATCGCGTAGTTGCCGGCGCCGTAGGAGCCACCGACGACGATGGTCAGCTTCGGTACGCGGGCATTGGCCACTGCCTGGATCAGTTTGGAGCCGTGCTTGATCACACCGTTCTGTTCCGACTCGGTACCGACCATGAAACCAGTGGTGTTGTGGAAGAACAGGATCGGCGTGTTGCTCTGGTCGCACAGCTGGATGAACTGCGCTGCCTTGGCCGCGCCTCGCGGGGTGATCGGCCCATTGTTGCCGATGAAGCCGCAGGGCTGGCCTTCGATGGCCAGGTGGCCGCAGACGGTCTGGCTGTCGAACTCGTTCTTGAAGTCGAGGAAGGCCGAACCGTCGGCGATGCGTGCGATGATTTCGCGTACATCGTAAGGCTTCTTCGCATCCGCCGGGACGATGCCGAGCAGCTCTTCGGCCGGGTACAGCGGCTCGCTGTAGGCCTTGCCCGGGCGTGCCGGCAGCTGCGCGTTCCACGGCAGCATGGCGGTGATCTCCCGGGCCAGGCGCACGCCGTCGGCGTCGTTCTCGGCTAGGTATTCGGCGGTACCGGCGACCTGGGCGTGCATCTCGGCGCCACCCAGTTCTTCATCGGTGGCCACTTCGCCAGTGGCAGCCTTGAGCAGCGGCGGGCCGGCGAGGAACATTTTGGCCTTGCCACGCACCACCACCACGTAATCGGACAGGCCCGGCTGGTAGGCGCCCCCGGCGGTGCTGGAGCCATGCACCACGGTGATCTGCGGAATGCCGGCGGCGGACAGGCGTGCCTGGTTGGCGAAGGCGCGGGCACCTTCGACGAAGATATCGGCGGCGTAGGTCAGGTTGGCGCCACCGCTTTCGGCGAGGGTAATGAGGGGGAGCTTGTTGTCCGCGGCGATCTGCTGCAGGCGCAACGACTTGCGCAGGCCAGTAGGGGAGATGGTGCCGCCCTTGATCGCACTGTTGCTGGCACTGACCAGGCAGCGCACGCCCGCTACGTAGCCGATACCGGCGATGATGCCGCCGCCGGCCTGGGTGCCGTCCTTGTCGTCATGCAGCTTGTAGCCGGCCAGCGAGGACAGCTCGAGGAACGGGGCACCGGGGTCCAGCAGCAGGTTGAGGCGTTCGCGTGGCAGCAGTTGCCCGCGCTTGATGAACTTGGCTTTGGCCTCGGCGGCCTTTTCCAGCACCTTCTCTTCGACATCGCGGAAGCTGGCGATGGCGGCGAGCATGGCGTCGCGGTTCCTGGCGAAGTCCTCGCCATGCACATCGATGTCGGACTGAATGACGGGCATCGATTTACTCCTTCAATACAGCAGGCACATAGGCCCGGTGGAAGCCGTTGTAGGACTCGCTCTGTTTCGCCTTGCCCAGGCTCCAGGCACGGGTGCCCTGGCTGGCGGCGCCATCGATGCGGATGGTGTTGCCGCTGATGAAGTTGGCGCCGGGGGTTAGCAGGAAGACGATGGCCGCAGCCACTTCCGACTCGGTGCCGATGCGCTGCAGCGGCACGTGATCCTTGAGCGAACGGATCATGGTTTTCATCGACTCGGGATAGGTGTCCATGCCGCTGGAAGCGATCCAGCCCGGCGCGACGGCGTTGACCCGTACCCCGGCGTGGCCCCATTCGTAGGCGGCGGTCTTGGTGAAATTCTCCATGCCGGCACGCGCGGCGCCCGAGTGGCCCATGCCGGGCATGCCGCCCCACATGTCGGCGAGCATGTTGACGATGCTGCCGCCGTGCTTGCTCATGCTCTGCAGGAAGACTTCCTTGGCAATCAGGAAACCGCCCACCAGGTTGGTGCGCACTACGGTTTCGAAGCCTTTCTGGTTGATGCCGATCAGCGGCGCAGGAAACTGGCCACCGGCATTGTTGACCAGGTGGTGGATCTGCCCGTGCTCGTCGATCACCGCCTTGATCATGGCTTTCACGGCTTCTTCTTCGCGGATATCGCACACCTGGAAGCTGGCGCTGCCACCGTCACCGACGATTTCAGCCTGGGTGGTCTCGAGCTTTTCCAGCTTGCGCCCGACCAGCACCACATGGGCGCCCAGATGGGCCAGTTCGTGGGCCACGCAACGGCCGATGCCGCTGCCGCCACCGGTGACCAGGATAGTCTGGCCGCTGAACAGGCCGGGTTTGAAGACGGAGTCGTAGCTCATTGTTGTTGTCCTTCGACCTCGTTATGGGCGCCACCTCGTCAAGGTGGTGCGCTATTGAGTGGGTTGTAGGGTGGGAACCCGTGAAGCGTTTTTCACCAGAAGCCAGTGGATGGATGAAGCGTCATCCACCCTACGACTAGCATCTACAGGGTTTCTGCCAGCGCTCGTGGCACCGGCACCGGAAATTCCAGCAACTGTTGGGCGAAGGCCTTGCCCTGTGGGTCGATACGCAGGCTGGCCACGCCACCGCCACCCAGGGCGTTTTCCAGCAGGAAATTCAGGCTGTGGCTGCCGGGCAGGTACCAGCGTTCGACACGGCCGGTCTGTGGGTCGAGCACATGGTTCATCCAGTCGACCACGGCTTCCTTGCCCAGCGCCTCGGAGATCCACGGCAGGTATTCGGGCTGGCGTGCCACGACGCCGATGTTGCTGTGATTGCCTTTGTCGCCGGAGCGAGCCACGGCCAATTTGTACAGGGGCACGCTGCTGTCGGCTGTGCCCTGCGGGCGTGGTGGTTGCACGGCCTCGGCCAATTGCTCGGGGCTGAACCTGTCCAGTGGCGGCAGCTCAACAGGTTGGCGTTGCTCGCCCAGGCTGACTTCCAGGTTGCAGTTGCCTTTGTCGGTGAGGAAGGAGAACAGGCGGATCACCGGGTAAACGGTGGGACGCCCGCCGACGATGCCGGTCAGGCCCGGTGCCATGCCGGTGGCCGCCTGGGCGATCTCGCGGGAGAACACCACCAGCGCTTCCTTCTTGGCGTGGCGCACGGCCAGTTTGATCACCACTTCACGGGTGTCCTTGCGTTGCCCGTGTGGGCCGTAGGTGGCCTCGCTGCCCAGCAGCTCGATATTCACTTCCCGATACGGGCCCCAGCCGCGCTCGGCGAAGATCTCCTCGGTCTTGGCAATGATCGCCCGGCTGACCCGATCGGCCTTGGCGACGGCGTCGATCCCGGCAATCAGGCAACTGGCGGTGCAGCGGAAGCCGTCAGGATAGGTAGCGCTGACCTTGTACTGATCGGTGGGCGGCAGGCCCCGAGCGCCACTTACCGAGACGCGGTTTTCGCCGACTTGCCGCAGCTCGACTTCGGTGAAGTCGCAGATCACATCGGGCAGGTAGTAGGCACGCGGGTCGCCGATCTCGTAGACCATCTGCTCGCCAACGGTAAGCGGAGTCACCAGGCCGCCTGTTCCGGCGGGTTTACCGACGATGAAGCTACCGTCCGCGCTGACCTCCAGCACCGGGAAGCCAATGTGCTCGTAGTCCGGTACATCGCGCCAGTCGGTGAAGTTGCCACCGCTGCACTGCGCGCCGCATTCGATGATGTGCCCGGCCAGGGCCGCCTGGGACAGCTTGTCGTAGTCGCTCCAGGCCCAGCCGAATTCGTGGACCAGCGCTGCGCTGACCACGGCGCTGTCGACCACCCGGCCGGTGATGACGATGTCGGCACCCAGCTTGAGTGCGTCGACGATACCCGGTGCACCCAGGTAGGCGTTGACCGACACGCACATCGGCGGCAGTGGCGCGCCGCTGAACATCTCGCTGACGCCGGCCTTGGCCAGTTCACCGAGTTTCGGGTGCAGGTTGTCACCGTGCAGCACGGCGATCTTCAGGTTGACGCCAGCCTTGTCACAGGCCGCGGCGAGCGCTGTTGCGCAGGCTTGCGGGTTGACCCCGCCGGCATTGCTGATCACGCGGATGTTCTTGCTGGCGATGTCCTGCAGCAGCGGGGCGAGCACGTCGACGAAGTCGGTCGCATAACCCTCATCCGGCTTCTTCATCTTGGCTCCGGCCATGATCGACATGGTGATTTCGGCCAGGTAGTCGAACACCAGGTAGTCCAGCTCAGCGCCTTTGACGAGCTGGGCGGCTGCGGTGGAGGTGTCGCCCCAGAAGGCGGAGGCGCAGCCGATGCGGATGGTCTTGCTCATGGTCGGTATTCCATCGACGACAGAAGGTGATAAGACATTACCAAGCAAGCGCTTGGTTGAAAAGCCTTTGTGACAACTTTTCACCCAAGCGCTTGCTTGGGTGGCTTGTGGCCCGTAAATTTCGTCCACCACTTCTAAAGGCAGGCCAGCTCAGGCCTGTGTGTTCAACGGAGAAGCAAGTTTGGACGATCACAAGGCCCGCGCCGTGATGCAGCAACTGGTTGCCAGTGGCCAGGTCACCGACCCTGAAAGTGCCCGCGGCAAGCTGCTGCAGACCGCTGCTCACCTGTTTCGCAGCAAGGGTTACGAGCGCACCACCGTGCGTGACCTGGCTGGTGCGGTGGGCATTCAGTCCGGCAGCATCTTTCACCACTTCAAGAGCAAGGACGAAATCCTGCGTTCCGTGATGGAAGAGACGGTGCGCTACAACACTGCATTGATGAACGCCGCGCTGGCCGAGGCGAGCGACCTGCGCGGTCGCGTGCTGGCGCTGATCCGCTGCGAGCTGCAATCGATCATGGGCGGTACCGGCGAGGCCATGGCCGTGCTGGTCTACGAATGGCGCTCGCTATCGGAGGAGGGGCGCGCACATATCCTGGCCCTGCGCGACACCTACGAGCAGATCTGGCTCGACGTGCTCGGCGAGGCGCGCAAGGCTGGCTATGTGAAAGGCGATCCGTTCATTCTGCGCCGCTTCCTTACCGGTGCGCTGAGCTGGAGCACCACCTGGTTCCGCCAGGACGGCAAGATGAGCCTCGATCAATTGGCCGAAGAAGCCCTGACCCTGGTTATCAAGGAAGGCTGAGAGCGCTGCTATCCCAGCGTAGGGGTAGGGGGGCTAACCAGAACCCCCACCACTGCGAACTCAGTGCGTCACACAAAGAGTCGCATCAGCTAAGCCAGCCGTAAGGGATAGCTCAACAGCAGCATGTGCGTCAGATTGACGGCGCCATGCAGGACAATGGCCAGGTGCAGGCGGCCGCTGTAGTGGAAGGCCAATCCGTAGCCCAGACCTGCAACAGCGGCGACCAGGGCGAACAGTGGGCTGAACGGGATATGGGCCGCACCGAACAGGGCTGCGGTCAACAGCACGCCTGGCCAGGCGCCCAGGCGTTTCACCAAACAAGGCTGTAGCCAGGCGCGGAACAGCAGTTCTTCCGCCAGCACCGCTACGCTCAGGTTGATGAGCAGCCACAGCCACAACCCGTCCGGCCATTTCGGCTGCCAGGCGACCAGCCCGAGAGCCAGCGCTAGCGTTGGTACCACGATCAGCGTTGCGATCATCACGTGCCAGGCTTTGCGCAGAGAGAGGCTGTGTTGGGGGCGTTGCCCAAGCCACCAGGCCAGCAGCGTCAGGCCAACCAGCAGTTTGTCCCAGGAAAGGCGGATGGTGACGGGATCGGCATCGAGGCTGAAACGCTGCGGTAGGGCCAACGTTGTTGGCAGGAAACCCGGGACCAGGTGCGCGGCGAGCGCGATGCTGATTACCAGGCCAAGCAGCCACCAGAGCCATTGTGGTCGGCGGTGATCGTCCAGTAGCACGATGGCGATGAATAGCGTGGCAGCCAGCAGGCCAACGGGTTGGATGAAGTCGAGCGCGACGCCAAGGCCAAGCGCCAAGGCGGGAAGCAGCAGGCGAAGGTGCAGGGGAACGCTGGAGTTCAACGGTCCGCGGCGTCCTTGGCATCCTGTTCGGCATTGCGTTCATGAATGCGCTTGAGCTGATCCTCACTCAACGGCAGCTTGCGCGCACTGTCGCGCAGTAATAACAGGCTGCCTAAAATCGAGCCGAGGGCCAGCGCAATGATCAACCAGGCATACCAGGGCATGCTGCTCTCCTTGAGTAATGAGGCCTCACCATAGCGCCCGGCGAGGCGTCTGTCAGTGGCCGCTGTGTGGGCTGACGCAAAACTGTCATCTACGGCTCCTAAGCTCGCCTGGCGAGTTTCTATAGGGGAATGACATGAATATCAGCATCCATGAAGTAACAGGCCGTGGCTGGATCGTGACGTTGGGCGAGTGTTCCATTGATTTCTCCACCCGCCAGTCGGCATACCAGTTTATCGCGCGTCTGCAGCAACGGCTCGATGCACCTCACGTACTGCCGGTGTTCGATCTGCCTGTTGCTGACACGCTACCGCCCCCCGTACTTGAACAGACCGCATAACCGCTACGGTCGTTCAGGCGTTCGCTAGCGCGACAACGTGATAGCCAGATGAATCAGGCGAGCGTTGTCTGAAGAGGGGGAGTTGGTATTTTTAGAGTAATAACTCTAAATTGCCTGGCATTGTTCACTCTTGTTCAGGACGTGCGGATATGGGCGATACCCTGCAGTTTGCCGATGGCATGTTTCGTTGCCCGGTAACTTTCTATCCGGTAGCCGGTGCGACACGTACCATCATCGTGCTTCCGGCGCTCGGTGTTGTGGCGCGCAAGTATGTCGGGCTCGCGCAGTTGCTGGCCAAGGCGGGTAACAATGTCCTGGTAGCCGATTGGCCCGGGCAGGGCGAAAGCCAGCCGAGGCCGAGCTGGCGTTTCGACTATGGCTACCGGCAACTGGTCGACGAGTTCCTGCCCAAACTACTGCGCCTGGCCGATGAGCAGTTCCCGGGTACGACGCCGGTGCTGCTCGGCCACAGCCTGGGTGGCCATATTGCGACGTTGTATGTAGCGGCAAACCCGCAGGGCACGGTGCGTATGGTTGGCGTTGCGTGCGGCAATATCCATTACCGTAACTGGCGTGGCCTGCGCGCGTTGATGACGCCCACCGTGGCAGTAACCTTCAATGTGCTGACCAGCGTACTTGGCTATTTGCCTGGGCGGCGGATCGGGTTCGGTGGGCATGAGGCTCGCCAACTGATGCGGGACTGGGGCCGTGTGGCGTTCAGTGGTCACTACAACCACCTGGGGTTGGCGCTGACACCCGCGAAGAGCAACGCTGCTTCTTCACTGTTCATCCAGATCGAAGGCGATAACTTTGCGCCGCCGGCTTCCACGCTGGCCCTGGCGAAACTGGTGCAGGATGAGCCGCAGATCGACCTGCTGCCATCTCCGCGCCCTGCACGGGAGAACGCCCACAGTGCCTGGTTGAGGGCGCCGCAAAGTGTGGCGGACCACGTCAATCGCTGGCTGCTGACAGTGGCTTGAGCTGTATCTGCAAAAGTTGCAACGCGGTGCGTACGAACGCCCTTTGTTCGTCGGTGGCGATGGCGGCCTGCCAGTGAAACAGCATGCCGTTCACACCAATGGGCTTTACCAGTAGACCGCTTTCATCCCCGCGCAACTGTCTGCGCGGCAGCAGGCTGATGCCAATACCTTTGCGCACCAGCTCGATGATGGTGGGGATATCCTGAATGTGTTGCAGCGAGCCCAGCTCGATATTTTGTGGGTGCAGGTAGCGACGGTAGAGAAAGGACTGCTCCAGTTCGAAGTGATAGAGCAGGTCGACGCCTTGCAGATCGGTTGCCTTCAACCAGGGCTTGCTGGCCAGGGCGTGGGTGGTTGGCACGATGACGACCATTTCATCGGCATTCAAATCCAGGTATTCGACGCCGCTGGCGGGCACTGCCTCGCCGAGGATGGCAAGGTCGCAATCATGTTGCTGCAGGCTGTGAAGCAGGTCTGGCACCTGTTTGACCTGTACTTCGATATGCGGAAAACGCTCGCGGAAATCCAGCAGAAAGGTTGGCAGCCAGTCGTTCAGGTGCATGCGATCGATAGCCAGGCGCAGCCGGCCTGAAGCGCCCTTGGCATAGCGCAGCAGGTGTTCTTCGAGCACGGCCACATCGCCAAGAATACGCTGGGCGTGATCGTTGAAAGCCTGGCCGGCCTCCGTCAGCAGCATGGCTTTCTGCGTGCGCTGAAACAGTGCCAGCCCCAGGCGACCCTCCAGTTCTGCCAACTGCTTGCTCAGGGCCGGTTGCGAGATGAAGAGCGTCTCGGCGGCCCGTGTGAGATTACCGGTCTGGGCGATACTGCGGACCAGGCGAAGGTGTTTCATTTCCAGACGCATGAAGAGTGCTCGTTTCCCTGGCAGGACTGCCGCTGCCATCTTCGCCAGTGTTTCGGCGGCGAGCAAGTCAGCCAGGGTCAATCGAGCAGGCGTGCCGGGATCAGATCATGGCGCGAGTCCGTCAGGCGGCGAATGGCGACCTGGCAGGCGCCTGTCACCGTCGGGTCGGCCCGTGAGCGCACTACCACCAGGCTCCCCCCTATTTTCTTCAACAGGGCGCGGTCATATTCCATCAGGCGATGGCAGGCGGCGACATCGCCCGTACCTTCCAGCGAGCAAGGAAAACGGATGGCGCAGTGGGCTGTGTCATCCTCCATATGTTCCACCTGCCAGAACTGCGGCAGGCCGAACAGGCGTATCCATTCCTGGGCAATGGCCAGCGTTTCCTGCTGCACCTGGCCATTGTTCTTGCGCCAGACGATGCTGGCCAGCAAGCGGGCGATCCAGCGGGTGCGCCAGTGCCAGCTGCCGCGCGACAGCGGCCCGGTGAACCCGTTGATCCGTTGATAGAGCGCGATCTTGCGCTGCTCCGTAGACATGGCGTTCTCCTCAGGCCAGCAGGAGCAGCGTGACCGCCAGTAACAGCAGCATGGTCAGGCCATGGCTGACCTGGCGCAGCAGCAACAGTCGCCCCAATACCCCGACGCAGTACAGGACACGTACCACGACGAATGCGCCGCCGAGCAGGGCAACCAGTGTATGGGTGGCTTGCCCCGTGGTCTGGGCAAAGTAGAGCAGGATGATGAAGGGCAGCGACTGTTCCAGGCTGTTGCCATGGGCGCGCATGGCTGCTGTAAGCGCCGCGTTGCCGCCATCGCCAAAGGAGATGCGATAACGCAGGCGCAGGCGCGAGATGTTCAGGGACAGGGCGATCAGCAGCAGGGAAAGCGCAGCCGCGGTGTAGATGCTGGCAAGCATGGGGCCTCCGGTATTGTTATGAGTGTCTGGCCCGCAAGAGAGTAGGGAGAGGCGTTTGCGAAGTAAAAGAGCCAGTGCTCATGACCTTGATGCCCTGTGGTTATGGGGTTTGCAGGCGTCATGGTCTGGGTGGTCGTGCGATGGGTTGGTATGGACCGCATCGAGGAATTATGTGGGGCTGATCGTGATGATCGTTGCCGCGAGCGTAGCCGGTGCTTACAGCTCGGCTACGCCAGGTCATTGAAGGGGGCGATCAACCGCGTGGACGGCTGCCGGTGCGGGTCTGAGCTTCCTCCACGTATTCCTTGAGCCAGCGCAGCACGGTAACCGCCTCCCAGCGTGCCGGGTCGAACAGCGCATAGGCGAGGCCCTGGTAACCCACCACATCCAGTTGCTTGTGATAGCCGGCTCTTTGCAGCAGGGCCTCGATTTCAGCGAAGCAGGTGTTGAAGTGCACCCGCCTGAATGGGGTCTTGCTGCCAGTCACCAGTCCTTCGAGATGCAGTTCGGCGACCATGGGGCGAATACTTTCCAGGGGTGTCTGGTTCACTTTGTTCTTCAGCTGCAGTACGTCCAGCATCATCCTGCTCCTGTTGGCTGCGGCCTTGCGCACCTGTCGCATGGTCATTTCTGTTGGGCGCCAAGGGTAAACGAAAAATACTGTACAAATAAACAGTATTCGATAATAGTACGGCTCATGCACTGCTGAATCAGTCTTGCCTCCTGCCGGGAGGCTCGCCGAAAAGAGGAGCCGCACTATATGCACCACAGGTTGATGACAATTTTGCTGTTCGCCCTGCTGACAGGTTGTGCCCAGCCGCAGCTTGAGCAGCCCAAAGCCAATGGTGCCTATCTGGTGATTGACGGGAGCGAGGCCTGGGCAGTGCTGGTTTCTGATGGCAAGCGGATCGAAGAGCACGGCACCGTGCTGGACGTGGTCAAGCTGCCAGGGCAGCACACGCACATCTCCGCCAGTTATGTGATCGAAACGCCGAACTGCGGCAAGGTGCAATGGCTGACAGAGCGCCAGGGCAGCGCAGAGGGGGAGGTCACGCGATTGTCACGGGATTACAACGAGGAGTTGGACAGGCCGGGCTGTGTAATCGCCCGTGGTCTGAGCCGTGCCTGGACGGCGCTGGATTATTCCGGTTGAGGGCAGGGCGGCGGTATATGCCGCCGCCCATGCGTTACGCGACAGGTGTCTTGCGCGTTTTGACGGTGACGGTCGGCAGCAGGCCATCGGCACGGAACATGGCCTTGATACCGCGTACCGCCTGACGGATGCGGTCCTGGTTTTCGATCAGGGCAAAGCGCACATGATCGTCGCCGTAGTCACCGAAACCGATGCCAGGTGAAACGCAGACCTTGGCTTCCAGCAGCAACTTCTTGGCAAACTCCAGCGAACCCAGATGGGCATATTGCTCCGGAATCTTCGCCCAGATGTACATCGAGGCCTTGGGGTTCTCGACCATCCAGCCTGCCTCATGCAGGCCCTTGACCAGCATGTTGCGGCGTTGCCGGTATTGCTCGGCAATATCACGCACGCATTGCTGGTCGCCTTCCAGGGCAGCAATGGCCGCAACCTGCAAGGGGGTGAAGGTGCCGTAGTCGTGGTAGCTCTTGATCCGCGCCAGAGCGCTGACCAGTTCTTTGTTGCCGACCATGAAGCCCACGCGCCAGCCGGCCATGTTGTAGCTCTTGGACAGGGTGAAGAACTCCACGGCAATGTCCTTGGCGCCCGGCACCTGCATGATCGACGGGGCCTTCCAGCCGTCGTAGACGATGTCGGCGTAGGCCAGGTCGTGTACCACGAGGATGTCATACTGCTTGGCCAGGGCCACCACGCGCTCGAAGAAGTCCAGCTCCACGCACTGGGCGGTCGGGTTGGACGGGAAGCCAAGAATCATCATCTTCGGCTTCGGAATCGATTCACGGATCGCACGTTCCAGCTCGGCGAAGAAATCGATGCCCGGTACCAGCGGTACGGAGCGCACCTGGGCGCCTGCGATCACGGCGCCGTAGATGTGGATCGGGTAGCTGGGGTTTGGTACCAGCACGGTATCGCCATGATCCAGGGTTGCCAGCATCAGGTGCGCCAGGCCTTCCTTGGAGCCGATGGTGACGATGGCTTCATCATCAGGGTCGATCTCCACGTCGTAACGGTCGGCATACCAACGCGAAATGGCGCGGCGCAGGCGCGGAATGCCACGGGAGGTGGAATAGCCGTGGGTGTCGTCACGCTGGGCGGTGGTGCAGAGCTTTTCGACGATATGTGGCGGCGTGGCGCCATCGGGGTTGCCCATGCTGAAGTCGATGATGTCCTCGCCACGGCGACGAGCAGCCATCTTCAGTTCGGCAGTGATGTTGAAAACGTAGGGGGGGAGACGATCGATGCGCGCAAAGCGGCGCTTAGCTTGGTCAGCCATGCTTTCCTCTGATACGTAAGCGCCCGGAACCGTCCGAGCGACGTTGGCCAGTGCGCTGGCCAGGCGGCGAAGATAATCGCAGTGGTGCGTCTTTGTCGAGCCCCGCAACAGTGCCTTTGTCTCCACTGGCGCACGTAGAGGGGAGGGCGTCAGTTGGGTTGGGTTTGAGTGAATGTTTTTACTGCTGCGAATTGGGCGATATTGCTATGCGGGCTACAAAGTAAAACCCCGCCGAAGCGGGGTTTGTGAGGAGCGATTAGCGCTCCAGCATCTGTTTGACGGAGGTCTGGGGAATCTGTTGCTGGCGACCTTCGCTGTCCTTGAATTCGATCATGCCGGTATCGTCATCCAATACGGGTTTGTTACTGCTGGTCAGCATCTGGCCATCGGTTGTGGTGATGATGTATTCGCTGGAGCACCCAGCCAGGCTGACGGCGCAGAGCACTGCAAGAATCCAGTGTTTCATGAGACAGCTCCTCAGGATGAAGAGAGCCGTGAAAGCCGGCTCCTGTACTCAAACTAGTCGCTGAGCGAATTGCTGCAAGTACCAGAAAGAAAAAGCCCCGCACTAGGCGGGGCTTTTCTGACGCAGAGGCGCTTAGGCTTGAACGACCGGGATCTTGGCGTTCGCAGCTGCTTCGCGGAACTCGGCGATCTGGTCGAAGCTCAGGTAGCGGTAGACGTCGGCAGCCATGCTGTCGATGTCCTTCGCGTACCCCATGTACTCCTCGACGCTCGGCAGTTTGCCGAGAATCGAAGCGACTGCTGCCAGTTCGGCAGAGGCCAGGTACACGTTGGCGCCATCACCCAGACGGTTCGGGAAGTTACGGGTCGACGTCGACACCACGGTGGAGTTGGAGGCGACGCGTGCCTGGTTACCCATGCACAGCGAGCAGCCCGGCATTTCCATGCGTGCGCCAGCCTTGCCGTAGATGCCGTAGTAGCCTTCTTCGGTCAACTGGTGGGCATCCATCTTGGTCGGCGGCGACAGCCACAGGCGCGTAGGGATACCGCCCTTGACCTTGTCCAGCAGCTTACCGGCAGCGCGGAAGTGACCGATGTTGGTCATGCACGAGCCGATGAACACTTCGTCGATCTTGTCGCCGGCAACGGTGGACAGCAGGCGAGCGTCATCCGGGTCGTTCGGAGCGCACAGGACCGGCTCGGTGAGCTCGGCCAGGTCGATCTCGATGACTTCGGCGTATTCGGCGTCCTTGTCGGCTTGCAGCAGTTCCGGATTGGCCAGCCATGCTTCCATCGCTTGGGCGCGACGTTCCATGGTGCGCGCATCGCCGTAGCCTTCGCTGATCATCCAGCGCAGCAGGGTGATGTTCGACTTCAGGTACTCGGCAATGGCTTTTTCCGGCAGCTTGATGGTGCAACCAGCGGCAGAACGCTCGGCAGAGGCGTCGGACAGTTCGAATGCTTGCTCGACGGTCAGGTCGTCCAGGCCTTCGATTTCCAGGATACGGCCGGAGAAGGCGTTGATCTTGCCTTTCTTCTCGACGGTCAGCAGGCCTTTCTGGATGGCGTAGTAAGGGATGGCATGCACCAGGTCACGCAGGGTGATACCAGGTTGCATCTTGCCCTTGAATCGCACCAGAACGGATTCCGGCATGTCCAGCGGCATGACGCCGGTGGCGGCAGCGAAGGCGACCAGGCCAGAACCGGCCGGGAAGCTGATGCCAATCGGGAAGCGGGTGTGCGAGTCACCACCTGTACCGACGGTGTCCGGCAGCAGCATGCGGTTCAACCAGCTGTGGATGATGCCGTCACCAGGACGCAGGGACACGCCGCCACGGGTGCGGATGAAATCCGGCAGGGTGTGGTGGGTGGTGACGTCGATCGGCTTCGGATAGGCAGCGGTGTGGCAGAAGGACTGCATGACCAGGTCAGCGGAGAAGCCCAGGCACGCCAAGTCTTTCAGTTCGTCGCGGGTCATCGGGCCCGTGGTGTCCTGGGAGCCGACGGTGGTCATCTTCGGTTCGCAGTAGGTGCCCGGACGGACGCCTTTGCCTTCCGGCAGGCCGCAGGCCTTGCCAACCATCTTCTGCGCCAGGGTGTAGCCCTTGCCAGTGTCGACAGGTGCTTCCGGCAGCTTGAACAGGTCGGTTGGGCCCAGGCCCAGCTCGGCGCGAGCTTTTTCGGTCAGGCCACGGCCAACGATCAGCGGAATACGGCCGCCAGCGCGAACTTCGTCGAGCAGTACCGGGGTCTTCAGTTCGAAGGTGGTGATGACGTCGTCGGTGCCGTGCTTGGTCACTTTGCCGGCGTACGGGTATACGTCGATCACGTCACCCATGGCGATGTTCGATACGTCGAACTCGATCGGCAGGGCACCAGCGTCTTCCATGGTGTTGTAGAAGATCGGGGCGATTTTCGAGCCGAAGCAGAAGCCGCCAGCGCGCTTGTTCGGAACGTAAGGAATATCGTCACCGAAGAACCACAGCACCGAGTTGGTGGCGGATTTGCGCGAGGAGCCGGTACCAACCACGTCACCGACGTAGGCAACCGGGAAGCCTTTGGCGCGGATCTCTTCGATCTGCTTCAGCGGGCCGATGGCACCTTGCTGCTCAGGCACGATGCCGTCGCGAGCCATTTTCAGCATGGCCAGGGCGTGCAGCGGGATGTCCGGGCGCGACCAGGCATCAGGAGCCGGGGACAGGTCGTCGGTGTTGGTTTCGCCGGTGACCTTGAAGACGCTGAGGCTGTACTTCTCGGCAATTGCAGGCTTGTTGGTGAACCACTCGCCATTGGCCCAGGACTGCAGAACGCCTTTGGCGTTGGCATTGCCGGCCTTGGCTTTCTCGGCTACGTCGTGGAAGGCGTCAAACATCAGCAGGGTGTGCTTGAGCTGTTCGGCAGCGGTGGCGCCCAGCTCGGCGTCATCGAGCAGCTCGACCATGGTGGCGATGTTGTAGCCGCCCTGCATGGTGCCGAGCAGTTCAACAGCGCGTTGCTTGGTGATCAGCGGAGAGGTGGCTTCGCCTTTGGCA
This sequence comes from Pseudomonas sp. Marseille-Q8238, assembly GCF_965111915.1. NCBI lineage: Bacteria > Pseudomonadati > Pseudomonadota > Gammaproteobacteria > Pseudomonadales > Pseudomonadaceae > Pseudomonas > Pseudomonas sp. Marseille-Q8238. Next base: position 1,981,299 of record NZ_CBCOPI010000001.1, read on the forward strand.
ATGGCGGAAAGGAAGCCGGCCTTGACGTAGGCAGCCTCGTCGACGCCTGGCGGTACGCGGTTGGTGATCAGGTCGACCAGGAATGCTTCTTCGCCGGCTGGCGGGTTCTTCAGCAACTCGACCAGGCCTGCGGTTTGTTCGGCGTTTAGCGGCTGGGGCACGATACCCTGGGCGGCACGCTCTGCTACGTGTTTGCGATAGGCTTCAAGCACAGTTTTTACCCTCATCAGTGATCGCGAGGCGGCTCGCGACGCTCATCCAGAAAGCCATCGCACAGGGCGCCTCGGTACTTTTTGAGTACCTTGGCCTCTGTGTCGATAGCTTCATACAAGAAGCTGTTTTCAAAGTTTTACGCCGCAGGAACAGGGCGATGAGGGCTGGCGCAGGTCTTGAAGTGGATTCGAAGACCTGGCGCCAACGTCGTTCCTGGCGGATGAACTGTGCTCGTGACGCTTTGAAAACAGCTTCTATCGGACATCGACGCCTAAAATGGCGGGCCGATTCTACTGGAATACGCGGCTAAAGTTAAGCGTAAAGCCCGAGACAGCAGGCTTGCTGATGTGCGACCAAGGTCGATATAGACGCAAGTAGGTGGCATTGCCTGGTGCGTGACCCTGTCGAAGTAAGCCGCTACTATGACCTGCCTGTCTTTTGTTTTTTCTCTTCTTTCCCATGTCCAATCAGCGCATCAAGACGCCCTGCGTCGGTCTCTGTTCCACGGTATACGGCGATCTGGTGTGTCGCGGCTGCAAGCGCTTCCATCACGAAGTGGTGAACTGGAACCTGTACGACGAGGAAGAAAAACGTGCTGTCTGGCGTCGTCTGGAAGTGCTGCTGGTGCAGGTGATGCAGGGCAAGCTGGAAATATTCGATGCGCAACGTCTGCGGACCCAGCTGGAACAGCGCCAAGTGCGCTTCGTGCCGGAACAGTCTGCCTATTGCTGGGCCTACCAACTGATTGCGCGAGCGTCGCGTGTCATCAACCGGCTGGATGCCTATGGCGTGTCGTTGCTGCCGGAGTTCCGCGAGTGGACGTTGCCCGACTTGCGCGAAGCCATCGACCGGGAGTTCTTCCTACTCTCCGAGGCGCACTATGAGCGCTACATCGCGCCGAAATTCCTGCGCGAAGGCATGGATGTACGTGTCTGAACTCGTCTGCAATTAAAAAGCCGCCTGATTGGGCGGCTTTTTATTCGGGAGCAGGTTAGCGCTGGGCGACCAACTCTTCGAGGTGGGCGATGACGCTGTCTGGCTTGAGTACCAATACGTCGCTTTCCAGGGTGTCGAGCACCACTTCAGCGGTATTGCCGATCAGCGCGCCGGATAGCCCGGTACGAGCAACCGTGCCAATGACGGTGACCACAGCGTGCAGTTTCTGGGCGATATAGGGAATCAGCACATCGGCTGGGCCTTCCTCGACATGCAGGCGCTCGTCGCTGATATCGAATTCGGCCTGGAAGGCTTTGCATTGCTGACGATAGCGCGCCTCGATGGTTTCCTTGAGCTGGAAGGTCGGGTCGGCTGCGGAGAGCATAGGTGAAGGGTGAGCGCTGATCACGTGGAGCGTGCCCTGGGCCAGGCTGGCGATTTCGTAGCCATTGCTGACGATGCTGGAGTGCAGGGTGCGGTGTTCGCCATCACTGTTGCCCACATCGACTGCGGCAAGAATGATGCCGCCAGTCCAGGGCTTGTCGGTCTTGACCATCAGCACCGGGCCTGGCGAGTAGCGCAGTAGTTTCCAGTCGTCCGGGGTGAGCAGGGCTTTTTTCAGCGGATTGCTCGGAACGTGTTGCTTGATCACCAGGCCGCAGCCCTCTGCATTCTGCACAGTGATGACGGTCTGGTAGAAATTCTCGTGCCATGCCTGCTGCGTGCTGACCGAGTAGCCTTCGGCGATCAGACTGGCGCTGGTGCCCTCAAGGAAGGCCGCGTGCTCCTGCTTCTTGTCGCAAACCAGCAGGTGCAAGTGGGATTGTGTAACCCCGGCAATCAGCTTGGCTCTTTTCAGGGCAAGGCATTCGCCTCGTTGCGGATCCATTACCACCAGAATGCTGCGAATGGCTTGCATGAACGTCTCCCGGACATGAGTACTTGTATTTTTCTACTGTCACTATAGGTCGCGTGAGCGGCTAGGGTCTTGACCTGTATCACGCATCGCTGGCTCTGCGCGCCGCTCCTCGTATAATGGCGCGCTCTTATCCAGCCTGCCAGCATTGAACGCGCATGTCCTTGATCCCCGAAATCGAATCCTTTCTGCTCTGTCCGACGCCTGACGGCTGGATTACCCAGGCCCTGGCCAATCAGGACATCATGCTGATCGATCATGCCAACTGCGAGAAGAAGGCCGCATCGACGGCATTGACGCTGCTGTTTCGCTATGTCGAAAAGGCTGAGCTGCAACACAACCTGTCACGCCTGGCGCGTGAAGAACTGCGTCATTTCGAGCAGGTTGCGGCGCTGATGAAGAAGCGTGGTGTGACCTATCGCCCCATCAGCGCTGCGCTATATGCCCAGCGCCTGCACAAACATATTCGCAGCAGTGAGCCGCATAAGCTGATCGATACCTTGATCGTCGGTGCTTTTATCGAGGCGCGTTCGTGTGAGCGGTTCTACCGCTTGGCGCCGTTCCTCGATGAAGAGCTTGGTACGTTCTACCGTTCCTTGCTCAAGTCCGAGGCGCGGCATTACCAGGGCTACCTGAAGATGGCGCGCGACTACGCCAAGGGGCCGATTGACGAGCGGGTGGCGTTCTTTGCCGAAGTAGAGCGTGAGGCGATCCTCACTCCCGACAGCGAGTTCCGCTTCCACAGCGGAGTAGCGGCCTGAGGGCAGGGGATTCGTAGGCATGAAAAAGCCGGACATGAGGTCCGGCTTTTTTGTATTCGCGATGTGCTTATCAGGCAGCGACGAAAGAGGCCTGGCAGGCAAGGGCCTGGCTGCTTTGCACGTCGCTGAGAGTCTCGCGAACGACTTGTTTGGCCAGGCAGGCACATTTGCCGCATTGGGTGCCAACACCGAGATTTTCGCGGATATCACGGTAGCTGCAGCAGCCTTCATAGATTGCATCGCGGATTTGACCGTCGGTGACACCTTGGCAGAGGCAAACGTACATGGGCAATCTCGAAAAGCGGGTTGCTGTTGGCGAGGGATACTAATGTTAATGAGAATGCTTGTCAAAACCTTGTGAGATAATTTATTGCTCGCCTGGACCGTGCGGTGTGACAGGCAAGAATTGGTTCGTTTGGCGTCCTATGAAATAGGAGTACATCTGGAAGCGATTCGGAGTGCAGGGCAATTTCTCAGATGACCAATAAAAAGCCCGACCTAAGTCGGGCTTTTTATTGAGGTGTGTCCCGTCCTGAATAAGGTTTACACCTTTATCCCGAGAATCTGGAGAGCTCGATGGAGCAAGGTGTTAAGCGTACGCAGCGTGATTACTCGCTGACTTTTAAATTGGCTGTGGTTGATCAGGTCGAAAAGGGCGAGCTGACTTACAAACAGGCGCAGGCACGGTATGGCATCCAGGGCAGGTCTACCATTTTGGTATGGTTGCGTAAGCATGGTCGGCAGGATTGGAGCCAGGGGGCATCGATTCGAGCCGATAGGAGTGAAGCTGTGACCGATCCCAAAGACCTGACGCCTGAGCAACGCATCAAGGAGCTAGAGCAGCAATTGCAGCTCATGAGCCAGAAGGCCCAGTTCTTTGAGGCTGTGGTCGATGTGTTGAAGAAGGATTACGGTGTTTCGATCGTAAAAAAGCGACCCGGCAAGTCCTCTCGCAAGAGCAAATCCAAGGGCTGACCGTTGTCAGGGCTTGCCAGTTTCTTTCCATCAGCCGCCAGGCTTACTACAAGCGCAACCGTGTTGCTGACCAGCGCCATAGGCAGGGTGAACAGGTCGCTCAGTACGTCAGTTTCATAAGGGTGCGCCAGCCGCGGATCGGCACGCGTAAGTTGCATCATCTTCTGCACAACCAGCCCAATGACAGCCTGAAGGTAGGTCGTGACCGGCTATTTTCGATCCTGGGTGAGCGTCGCCTGCTGGTTTTACCCAAGCGCGCGTATCACAAGACCACGCATAGCTTTCATCGTTTCTATCGGCATCCGAACCGGCTGAAGCCGGGGCCCGATCAAGTTACAGCGGCAGCGCCCGAGCATGTGTGGGTGGCGGATATTACGTATCTGCCGGCGCGCAGTGGTCCTTTGTATCTGAGCTTGGTCACTGATGCTTACTCACGGAAGATCGTCGGTCATCACGTTCACGAGGGCTTGCATGCCGAGTCTGTGGCCGTTGCCTTTCGACACGCCTTGCGCGGTCGCCGCACTAACCATGGGCTCATCCATCACTCTGATCGTGGAGTCCAATATTGCTCGGCGCTTTATCAGGAGCTGCACAAGCGCCATGGCGTGCGGTGTTCGATGACCGATGGCTACGACTGCTATCAGAACGCGCTTGCAGAGCGGGTGAATGGAATCCTGAAGAACGAACTACTGCAGCGAAGCCCCAATGACTTGGAGCAGGCCAGGTTAATGGTCAGCGAGGCCGTCAGAATCTACAACACGGAGCGGCCGCATAGGGCCCTGAAATACAAAACGCCCGATGCGGTGCATCGGGCGCTCTAGGTGCCGCAAATCTAGCTGAAACGGTGTAAACCTATTTCAGGACTAGACAGTGCCATTACGGGCTTGGCTCATACTAAAAGGGTTTATTGATCGAACTCGTCCCAGCCGCCCATTTCCTTCCAGCGGTTGACGATGCCGCAGAACAGTTCAGCGGTCTTCTCGGTGTCATAGCGTGCCGAATGCGCTTCGCGCCCGTCGAATTCGATACCGGCTGCCTGGCAGGCCTTGGCCAGAACGGTTTGCCCGTAGGCGAGGCCGGCGAGGGTGGCGGTGTCGAAGCTGGAGAAGGGGTGAAACGGGTTGCGCTTCAGATCGCAGCGCGCGACGGCAGCATTGAGGAAGCCCAGGTCGAAGCTACTGTTGTGGCCGACCAGGATGGCGCGCTTGCAGCCATTGGCCTTGATCGACTTGCGCAGGCCCTTGAAGATCTCACCCAGGGCGTGTTCTTCGCTAACGGCCATGCGCAGTGGGTGATCAAGCTTGATGCCGGTGAATTCCAGGGCCGCCTGTTCGATGTTGGCGCCCTCGAACGGTTCGACGCGGAAGAAATGCGTGTGATCAGGGTAGAGGAAGCCACCTTCGTCCATGGCGATGGTGGTCGCGGCGATTTCCAGCAGGGCATCGGTCGCACTATTGAAACCGCCGGTCTCGACATCCACTACAACCGGCAAATAGCCACGGAAACGTGCCGCCATGGGATGGCGAGGACCGGAGGGCTGGTTGCTGTCGAGTTCGTCGTCGTAGTTGTCTTCGCTCACGCGTGGTTCTCCAGCAAGCGCCAGCGCAGGCTTTCACCAGCGCGCAGGGGGATTACGGTCTGTTCGCCGAAGGGCAGGCTGGCCGGTGTGGTCCACTCTTCGCGTACGAGGGTGACCTGTTCGGTATTGCGCGGCAATTCGTAGAAGTCCGGGCCGAAGTGGCTGGCGAAGGCCTCCAGCTTGTCCAGCGCATTACGCTGCTCGAACGCTTCGGCATACAGCTCGATAGCCGCATGCGCCGTGTAGCAGCCTGCACAGCCGCAAGCGGCTTCCTTGGCGTGTTGGGCGTGTGGCGCGGAGTCGGTGCCAAGAAAGAATTTCGGATTACCGCTGGTGGCGGCATCCAGAAGCGCTTCCTGATGGGTGTTGCGCTTGAGAATCGGCAGGCAATAGAAGTGCGGACGGATACCGCCCACCAGCATGTGGTTGCGGTTGTACAGCAGGTGGTGCGCGGTGATGGTCGCGCCCACATTCGTTGGCGCGGCCTTGACGAACTCGGCGGCATCCCCGGTGGTGATGTGCTCGAACACCAGCTTCAGGCTGGGAAAACGCTCGACCACACGCACCAGGTGCTCGTCGATGAAGCGCTTCTCGCGATCGAAGACGTCCACGTCGGCTCGCGTCACTTCGCCGTGTACCAGCAGGGGCAGGCCGACTTCGGCCATGGCCTCCAGTACGTGGAAGATTTTGTCGATGCTGGTGACGCCAGAGTCGGAGTTGGTCGTGGCGCCGGCCGGGTAGAGCTTTGCCGCGTGGACGAAACCGCTGGCCTTGGCCTCGCGAATTTCATCAGGCGTGGTGCGGTCGGTGAGGTACAGCACCATCAGCGGTTCGAAACGGCTGCCAACTGGGCGGGCGGCGAGGATACGCTGGCGATAGCCGTCGGCTTCATCGACATTGCGCACGGGCGGAACCAGGTTCGGCATGATGATCGCGCGGGCAAAGGTGCGAGAGACGTCCGCGACGGTATGGGGCAGCACGGCGCCATCGCGCAGGTGAATGTGCCAGTCGTCGGGACGCAGCAGGGTAAGGCGGTCGGACATGGAGAGTTCCAGGCGGGTCAAACGTGCTCGCATGCTACCGGAAATGCCCTTTGCCGGCACGGGCTATCAAGTTTTCCCGATGCTGACCGATACCCGAGAGGAATGCCGTTTCTCCCAGTGGAGCCTGTCGTGCGCCAGCCCTATATCGCCTTGTTATGCCTGTTGACCAGCTTGCCGTGGTGCGTGCCGGCTTCGGCTATTACTTTCCAGACGCGCCTGGAAAAGGTGGAATGGAAGGTAGAAGGCGATCAGTTCGAGTGTCGTCTGTCGCAGCCGGTGGCCGATTTCGGCAGTGGCGAGTTCGTGCGGCGTGCGGGTGAGCAGGCGACGTTCCGCCTGAAAGCGCAGGAGCGCTGGATGGGGACGGGCGCTGCAACCCTGCTGGCAGCCGCTGCGCCCTGGCAGCCCGGGCGTGGTGATATCAACCTGGGCTCGGTCAGCGTGGTCGGTGGTGAGGTGCCGTTCAATAGCTCGCAGGAGCAAGCCGGGCGGTTGCTGACCGGCCTGATGGAAGGGCGCAGCCCGCTGGTTCGCCATCGGACGTCAATGGGTGGGGACAGCCTTGAAGTGCGCTTGCTGCCTGCCCGCTTCAACAAGGCCTACAGCGATTACCTGGCGTGTACGGCCAAGCTGCTGCCCGTCAATTTCGATCAGATTCGCAAGGCGCAGGTAGGATTCCCCGGCGGCGGCTCGGCGCTAGACGATGTCGGGCGGGCCAAGCTCGACATAATTCTCGGGTTTCTCAAGGCCGATCCCACGGTCAACCGCATCGAACTTGATGGTCATTCCGACAACAGCGGTAGCCGCCTGACCAACCGTGACCTGTCACGCCGCCGCGCCATCGCCGTGGAGGATTACCTCAAGGCCAATGGCGTGCCGGCAGAACAGATTCTGGTGCGTTTCCATGGCGAGCGCTATCCATTGGCTCCCAACAACAGCGAAGCCAATCGGGCGAAGAACCGCCGCGTGACCCTGAGTCTGTCGCGCGAGGCTCCTTTACCGCCTGCCGAGGAGGTGCCCGCGTCAGCGCCGCCCGTTGCGCCGGCTGCGACAGGGCCGGTTAGTGCGTCCTGAGCCTAGACTTTGCAAATAAACTCGTCGCTTTGTCGTTAGTCCCTGTCGCGCCCCTGTAAAACGGCGGGCGTGGCCGGTAGAATCACGGGTTTTCCGTACAACCCCGTGGAGTTGATTGGCATGGCGGACGTAAAGAAGGTAGTTCTGGCTTATTCCGGTGGCCTGGACACCTCGGTAATTCTCAAGTGGCTGCAGGATACCTATGCCTGTGAGGTGGTGACCTTCACAGCTGACCTCGGTCAGGGCGAAGAGGTCGAGCCGGCACGTGCCAAGGCGCAAGCCATGGGCGTGAAGGAAATCTACATTGACGACCTGCGCGAAGAATTCGTCCGCGACTTCGTCTACCCGATGTTCCGCGCCAACACCGTCTACGAAGGCGAGTACCTGCTGGGTACGTCCATCGCCCGTCCGCTGATCGCCAAGCGCCTGATCGAAATCGCCAATGAGACCGGCGCCGACGCCATCTCCCATGGCGCCACCGGCAAGGGCAACGACCAGGTGCGTTTCGAGCTGGGTGCCTATGCACTCAAGCCAGGTGTGAAAGTGATCGCCCCGTGGCGCGAGTGGGACCTGCTGTCGCGCGAGAAGCTGATGGACTACGCCGAGAAGCACGCCATCCCGATCGAGCGCCACGGCAAGAAGAAATCCCCGTACTCCATGGACGCCAACCTGCTGCACATCTCCTATGAGGGCGGTGTGCTGGAAGACACCTGGACCGAGCACGAAGAAGACATGTGGCGCTGGACCAAGTCGCCGGAAGCGGCGCCGGACACTCCTACCTATATCGAACTGACCTACCGTGCCGGTGACATCGTCGCCATCGACGGTAAGGAGCTGACTCCGGCCCAGGTGCTGACCGAGCTGAACCGCATCGGTGGCGAGAACGGTATCGGCCGCCTGGACATCGTCGAGAACCGCTTCGTCGGCATGAAGTCCCGTGGCTGCTACGAGACCCCCGGCGGCACCATCATGCTCAAGGCTCACCGCGCCATCGAGTCGATCACCCTGGACCGCGAAGTCGCTCACCTGAAAGATGAGCTGATGCCGAAGTATGCCAGCCTGATCTACAACGGCTTCTGGTGGAGCCCGGAGCGCGTCATGCTGCAGCAGATGATCGACGCTTCCCAGGCCAGCGTGAACGGTGTTGTGCGCCTGAAACTGTACAAGGGCAACGTCGTCGTTACCGGCCGCAAGTCCGACGATTCGTTGTTCGATGCCAACATTGCGACCTTCGAGGAAGATGGCGGCGCCTACAACCAGGCGGACGCGGCAGGCTTCATCAAGCTCAATGCGCTGCGCCTGCGCATCGCTGCCGGCAAGGGCCGCAAGCTCTTCTGATAAGCTTCGCCTGAGCCATACGAACCCCGGCCATAAGCCGGGGTTCTGTTTTTTAGAGCCCGAATGGGCCAATGACGAGGAAGACCTGATGAGACTGCTGCATACCATGCTGCGCGTCGGCGATCTGGACAAGTCCATCGCCTTCTATACCGAAGTGCTGGGCATGACCCTCCTGCGGCGCAAAGATTATCCGGATGGCCAGTTCACCCTGGCGTTCGTCGGGTACGGCGACGAGGCGCATAACAGCGTGATCGAGCTGACCCATAACTGGGGCAAGGACAGCTATGAGCTGGGCACCGGCTATGGTCACATCGCCCTGGAAGTCGCCGATGTGTACAAGGCCTGTGAAGACATTCGTTCGCGTGGTGGCAAGATCACCCGCGAGCCAGGCCCGATGCAGCATGGTTCCAGTATCCTGGCGTTCGTCGAGGACCCGGACGGTTACAAGATCGAGCTGCTTTCGCCGCAGCGCGGTGACTGAGGCCGGCTCGCCGAGCGTGTGAGCGCGCGCGCTGCACGCTAGCGATGATTAACAAAAAGCCCCGCTGAGACGGGGCTTTTTGTTGGGTGCGATTCAGAGATCGAAATCGTAATCGCCGAGCTGTTTCTGCAAGCGACGCTCATCGAGGTAGTTGTCGATGATGCGACGTTTGGTCAGATTGGTCTTGGCGGTTTCCACGGGGCGCTCGCTTGGCTCTTCCGCGTCTTCCGCGACAAAGTCATCTTCGAGTTCGAGGTCTTCTTTGCCTGTGCTCATCCGGTTCACTCCAGCTTTCGGGGCGATGTTGGCGACCTTATAGCGGCAAAGCATGAGTCGGTAAAAAAGATTTTTTCAATCGACAGATTGCCTTATTCAATAAGCGCTCAATCGTCGGAGGTTTTGGCCTTGTATTCACACAAGTCTTCGATGCGGCAACTGCCACAGCGAGGCTTGCGCGCCTGGCATACATAGCGGCCATGCAGGATCAGCCAGTGGTGCGCATCGAGGAGAAATTCCCGGGGCACGAACTTGAGCAGTTTCTTCTCCACCTCGACCACATTCTTGCCTGGCGCGATGCCGGTGCGGTTGCTGACGCGGAAGATGTGCGTGTCCACTGCCATCGCCAGTTGGCGGAAGGCGGTATTGAGCACCACGTTGGCGGTCTTGCGGCCTACGCCGGGCAGGGCTTCCAGCTCTTCGCGGTTCTCTGGAACCTGGCTGTTGTGTTTCTCGACCAGGATGCGGCAGGTCTCGATGACGTTCTTCGCCTTGCTGTTGTACAGGCCGATGGTCTTGATGTATTCGCTCAGGCCGTCGACGCCGAGGGCATGAATGGCTTCCGGCGTGTTGGCCACGGGATAGAGTTTGGCGGTGGCCTTGTTGACGCCGACATCGGTGGCCTGGGCGGAAAGGATCACCGCGATCAGCAGCTCGAACGGCGTCGAATAGGCCAGTTCGGTTTTCGGTTCGGGATTGTCTTCGCGCAGGCGGCGAAAGATTTCGTGGCGTTTGGCGGCGTTCATGGTCGGTCGTGGGTCGCGTGCAAAAAGGGGCGAAGGAGGGCGAGCAGCAGGCCCAGCAGAATAAAGCCGCCTGGCGCCAGCATCAGCAGGTGCAGGCCGCTGAGGCCAGTCAGAGAAAGCTGCCAGGCGGAGGCCTGTGCACCGAATAGCCAGTCGGCATGGCTGAGCAGCGTCGCGTTGCCCAGCGCCTCGCGCAGCAGACCGAGCAGCAGCGCGAGGGCGGCTAGGGTCAGGCCGGGGCGCAGGCCGCTCAGGGCGGTGGAGCGCTCACGTTGCGCCAGCTGCAGGCAGGGCAGAATCAGCAGCGGCAGGAACAGCGCGAGTGCATCGAACAGTTCACGGCTGTGCATCTGCAGCAGCAGGCTGGCGCAACTCAGCGCCGTGCTCGCAAGCAGAAGCGCGGCAAGGATGCGACCTGCCAGGGGCAATGCTTTTCGCCAGGCCGCCAGAAACAAGCCGCAGAGGAGCAGGAGTACCAGGCCGATAGCGGCAATGACCAGCGCTTTGACCAACAGGTCGGTGCCGCCCAGCAGCACGGGTAATCCGAGAAAGAGCAGGGAAGACTCAGGCTGCTTCATGGCTGATCACCGTCCGACAGGGGCTCATCCGCTCGCTCGTTGATTAGAGTGTCGCGCTGGCTGTCGAAGAAGCGCAGGCTGCGCTGCAAGGCGTCGGTGACCGCGCGCGAGGTGACGGTCGCGCCGGCGATCTGGTCGAATTGGCCGCCATCGGCGCGTAGCGTCCAGGTTGCTGGAGGATCGCCCAGCATCTTGTTGTCGAAAGCACTTAGCCAGGGGCTGCGCGTGCGTTCGATCAGGTCACCCAGGCCGGCGGTTTCGCGCTGCTGCAGAACCTTGGAGCCAAGCAGGCGACCTTCCGGGCTGATCGCTACTAGCAGGCGAATCTCGCCCTCATAACCCTTGCCGGTTACGGGGAGCAGTACGGCGCTGGGGTGGCCGTTCAGGGTGGCGAGGTAGGCCATCGTGGCGCTGGTATTACCGAGCAGCCCGCCAGCCGCAAGGGGGCGTGGGTGGGCGAGGGGATGGTTGTCGTAGAGCGCGGTCGGCAACAGGTCGAGCAGCACACGCTCGGCAGCCGCCTGGCGCTGTACCTCGATGCGCGTTTCACCGAGGTTGTGCAGGCCTGTTACCAGGCCGACCGCGACCACGGCCAGCACACCCAGCACCAGGTAGGCCCGGTTCATTGCGCTGCCCTCGCTGTACGCCAGGCGGCCAGGCGTTCGAGGCGAGGCACGCAGAGGTTCATCAGCAGCACCGCAAAGGCCAGGCCGTCGGGGTAGCCGCCCCAGGTACGGATGACATAGGTCAGCAGGCCAACGCCGATGCCGAAATACAGGCGCGCGCGGTCGCTGCTGGCACCGCTGACGGGCTCGGTGACGATGAAGAAGGCGCTAAGCATGGTCGCGCCGCTGAACAGATGCAGCAAAGGCGAGCCGTTGGAATCCGAGCCGGAACCGTTCCAGCACAGCAGGCTGATGACGAACAGGGCGGCGAGCATGCCCACGGGGGCGTGCCAGCGAATCACCTTCTGCCGCAGCAGAAAGGCGCCGCCGGCGAGAAAGGCCAGGTTGATCCATTCTGCGCCGCGACCACCCAGGGTGCCGAAGGCGCTGTGCCGGCTGAACAGCTCATCGATGGTCAGGCGGTTGTTGTGCTTGAGGCTGTCGAGCACGGTGGCCTGGCTCCACCCATCGATCAGACCGCTGCCAAAACCGAATACCTGCTGCAGGGCGGCATACAACCCGGGACCGTTACCGGGAACCGGCCACTGCGTCATCTGTGCCGGAAAGGTGACCAGGGCGAAGGCATACCCGAGCATCGCCGGGTTCAACGGGTTCTGGCCAAAACCGCCAAACAACGACTTGCCAAACAGGCTGGCAAATACTGCGGCGCTGACGGTCAGCCACCAGGGGGCGTAGGTCGGCAGGGCCACCGCCAGCAGCACGGCACTGACCAGGGCGCTGCCCTCCGCCAGTAGCGGTAGGCCGAACAGGCTGTCTGCGGCGGTTGTGGGTTGCTGACGCAGACGACGTGTCAGCCACTCGCAGACGCAGCAGGTCGCTGTGGCCAGCGACAATTGCAGTAAAACGCCCCAACCATTGAACCAGAGCAGCGCCAGCACGCCCGGCAAACAGGCCAGCAGCACCCGTTGCAGGCTCGGGCGTGGGTCAAAGCGAGGCTCAGCGGCTGGCGTGGTCATGTAACTGCTGCTCGGCCTTGGCCAGTCGCTGGCGCGCCTGCTCCAGGGTGTCGGCATCGCTGCCCTGGCGTCGCTCCAGGCGCAGCAGGTCGGCACGGGCGTAGGCTACCTCGGTCTTCAACGTGCGCAGTTGTGGATCGACCGGTCGCTTGTCGGTGCGCACGAGATCGGGCAGTGGCTTACCACTGGCGGCTTCGGCGGCATGCAGGGCCTGTTCGGCATTGGCCAGGGCCAGGCGCAATGGCGCCAGGGCGGTTTCGTCGAGGCCCTGACGTTCGCCCTTGCCCAGTTCCGCCCGGCAACTGGCGAGATGGATCTTGGCCTGCCTGAGCGCCGCGACCCCTGCGCTGGGCGCTGTGCCCTGGGATGGCTGGGCGTCATCCAGGGCGCGCTGCGCCTGTTCGGCGGCCTGACGCAGTTGCGCAACCTGCCGTTCCAACTCTGGTGTGCCATGCACGGCCAGTTGTTTTTCCGCCTTGGCCAGGGCGACCTTGGCCATGGCTGCGTCGATCTTCAGGCGTTTGCCACGCTCATGGGCATCGCCATTGGCGGCCTGTTGTGCCTTGACCCGGGCGAGGGCCGCCTGCACCGCGTCCGCGCCACGGGTAGCAGGTTTCGGTTGCTGGCTGCGGGCTTCACGTTCGGCCAGGCGGCGGGCTTCGTCGCGCGCCAGTCGCGCTTGCCGGGCGTCATGTCGGCGGCGGAACTGGTCGGCACGCTGGCGCTGTGCATCGGCCTCCGCGCCAGTCAATGTGAGGATATCGATGCAGTCTACGGGGCAGGGCGCGATGCACAGTTCGCAGCCGGTGCACTCGTCGCTGATGACCGTGTGCATGAGTTTGGCGGCGCCGACGATGGCATCCACCGGGCAGGCCTGGATGCACTTGGTGCAGCCGATGCATTCGGCCTCGCGGATCACCACGCGCTGCGGCGGTACCGCGGGTAGCGCGAGTGGCAGTTCCGGGACCTTTAGCAGGTCGGCCAGTGCATGGATGGTTGCCGTGCCGCCAGGTGGACATTTGTTGATCGCTTCACCCGCAGCGATGCCTTCGGCATAGGGGCGGCAGCCGGGGTGACCACACTTGCCGCACTGGGTCTGCGGCAGCAGCGCGTCGATGGCCTGAATGCGCCTGGCGTCGCCAGGCTGTTGGGGAACAAGCAATGCCTTGCTCATGCGCCCCCCAGCCCATTGAAGCCGAGAAAGGCCAGGCCCATGAGGCCGGCACCGATCAGGCTGATAGGCATGCCCTTGAAGGGAGCGGGTACATCGCAGCGGTCGATACGCTCAAGCAGATCGGCGAACAGTTGCAGCGCCAGCCAGAAACCCAGACCGGCACCGATGCCGACGGCCAGCGCCATGGCAACGCTTGCCAGTGGAAGAATGAGCAGCATGCTGCCGAGTCCGGCGCCGTTGATCAGCAGCAAGGGCCACAGGCCTTGTACGGGCAGTCCGGGGCGCAGGCGCGCCAGCAAACGCAGGCTTAGCCAGGCGAGGAGGCTAACCAGTGGTAGGAAGGCGAACAGTTGCAGGTGTTGCAGGGCCAGCGGTTGCAGCAGCCCGTGTTCGACCAACCAGGCCAGCGGGCACGCCAGGGCAATCAACAGCGCGGTGGTTGGGCCGAGTGCCTGTACGCGGGCGCCGCGCAGGGTGTCTACGGCCAGCGGCAGGTTGAGCAGCAGGTTACTGATCAGGGCGGCGCCGATCAGGGCGGATAGGAGTTCGCTCATGCGCGTGGAGGCGGCTGTATCACTGATGGGGTGTGCGCATTATCCGGGATGTGGCCGGATGGGGATAGCCACGAGTGGCTAATGAGCAGGTCGCCGCTCGCATGCAAGCGCGAGCGAGTGGGGCGCATGGCACCCCGGGCGGGTATCAGGCGGTTTTCTTGCGACGTGTGACGACCAGCCACAACCAGCGCACCAGCAATGCCAGCGGGAACAGCAGGACCAGGAAAGGCAAGCCGCGCCCCACGAACTGCAAGGCGGCGACCGATCCTTCGGTGATGTTGTCGAGCATGTCGCTAAAGGCACCACCGATCTGGTCAAGGCGATCAGGTGCCTGGTAGAGGCTGCTGAAGTTCAAGGTTAGCAGGTTGGTATTCAGGCGACGTTGTTGCTGGGCGGCTTCCTGGGCGGTGGCCTGCAGTTGCACGTCCACGGCTGCCAGCTCCTTGGCCAGGGCCAGCATGTCGCTGACGCTGAGGTCCTTGCGGGCCTGGTAGGCCTGCAGGGTCTGCTGTTGCAGGAGAAGCTGTTCGCGTTGCCGCTGGTTGTCGGCGACGGCCTGGGCCAGGTCTTCGCTGCGCGTGTTGCGACTGGTCAGCTCGCCGCCTTCGGTGGCGAAGGCGACCAATGGCTCGACGCCTTCGGGCACGATGCGCAGGGTCAGATTGGAATAAGCCCGTGTGCTGCTGTTCTCATCGGCATTGAGCAGGTTGCAGGCGCCGAAGCGCCCGCTGTTGCAGGCTTGGCGGGTGGCATTGAAGCGCTCGAGCACCTGCCCGCTTGGGAGCTGGATGGCGACGGTATGTTCGTAGGCCAACAGGCTGCCATTGCGATTGCTCTCGCCTTGCAGGGAGGCACCGCCACCGGATGCGCTGTGGTCGGAACAGCCCACCAGTGCCAGCAGGGCCATCAGCCCCATCATCCATTTATGCATCACAGGCTCCTTGCTGGCAGGTAAGGGTTATTTGACGCGCTGGCCGGGTTTGGCACCGCTGTCCGGGCTGAGCAGGTAGATCTCTTCGCCGCCAGGGCCGGCGGCCAGGACCATGCCTTCGGATACGCCGAACTTCATCTTGCGTGCAGCCAGGTTGGCCACGTACAGGGTCAGGCGGCCTTCGAGCTTGCTTGGGTCGGGGTAGGCACTCTTGATGCCGCTGAACACGTTGCGCTTCTCGTCGCCGATATCCAGGCTCAGGCGCAGCAGCTTGTCCGCACCCTCGACGAACTCGCACTTCTCGATCAGGGCGATACGCAGGTCGACAGCGGCGAAGGCATCGAAGGCGATCTCGGCGGCCAGCGGGTCTTTCGCCAGTTCGCCGTTGCCAGTTGGGGCAGCAGGTGCGTCGGTGGCGGCGAGATCTTCCTTGGACGCGGCGACCATGGCCTCGATCTTGGCAGGCTCGATACGGGTCAGCAGCGGGTTGAACGGATTCAACTGATGGTTGGCCAGCGATGTGCTCAGGTCGCTCCAGTTCAGTGGCGCGACATTGAGGAAGGCCTCGGCGTCACGTGCCAGGTTCGGCAGTACCGGCTTGAGCAGGATCACCAGCTGGCGGAACAGGTTGACGCCCAGGGCGCAGATTTCCTGTACCTCGGCCTGCTTGCCTTCGACCTTGTTCAGTGCCCATGGGGCTTTGTCGGCAATCCAGGCGTTGGCGCGGTCGGCCAGCGCCATGATCTCGCGCATGGCACGGGAGAAGTCGCGGGCCTCGTAGGCCTCGGCGATGCTCGGCGCGGCGGCCTGGAAGGCAGCCCACAGCTCTGGTTCAGGGTTGGCGTCGACCAATACACCGGCGTTGCCCTTGTGAATGAAGCCGGCGCAGCGGCTGGCGATATTGACCACCTTGCCGACCAGGTCCGAGTTGACCTTCTGTACGAAGTCCTCGAGGTTGAGGTCCAGGTCATCGACGCCCCGACCCAGCTTGGCTGCGTAGTAGTAGCGCAGGTACTCCGGATTCAGGTGGTTCAGGTAGGTGCGCGCCTTGATGAAGGTGCCACGCGATTTGGACATCTTCTGGCCGTTGACCGTCAGGTAGCCGTGCACGTTGACGCCGGTCGGCTTGCGGTAGCCCGCGCCTTCGAGCATGGCTGGCCAGAACAGGGTGTGGAAGTTGACGATGTCCTTGCCGATGAAGTGGTACAGCTCGGCGCTGGAATCCTTGTTCCAGAAAGCGTCGAAGTCCAGCTCCGGGCGCTTGGTGCAGAGGTTCTTGAAACTGGCCATGTAGCCGATCGGCGCGTCCAGCCAGACATAGAAGTACTTGCCTGGCTCGTCGGGGATCTCGAAGCCGAAGTAGGGCGCATCGCGGCTGATGTCCCACTCTTGCAGGCCGCTATCCAGCCATTCGGCGATCTTGTTGGCCACGGCGTCCTGCAGCGAGCCGCTGCGGGTCCAGGTCTTCAGCATGGCCTCGAAATCGGGCAGCTTGAAGAAGAAGTGCTTGGAGTCCTTGAGTACCGGTACGGCGCCGGAAATGGCCGAGCGCGGGTTCTTCAGCTCGGTCGGCTCGTAGGTGGCGCCGCACTTCTCGCAGTTGTCGCCGTACTGGTCTTCGGCCGCACATTTCGGGCAGGTGCCCTTGATGAAACGATCAGCGAGGAACATGCCCTTCTCAGGGTCGAAATACTGGGTCACCGAACGGGTGGCGATATGCCCGGCATCTCGCAGTTTGAGGTAGATCGCGGTGGACAGCTCGCGGTTCTCTTCGGCGTGGGTCGAGTGGTAATTGTCGAATTCGACCAGGAAGTCGGCGAAGTCGGCGCAGTGCTCGGCCTGTACGTTGGCGATCAGCTGTTCCGGAGTGATGCCTTCCTTTTCCGCGCGCAGCATGATCGCCGAGCCGTGGGCGTCATCGGCACAGACGTAGATGCACTGGTTGCCGCGCAGCTTCTGGAAACGCACCCACATGTCGGTCTGGACGTACTCAAGCATGTGGCCGAGGTGGATCGAACCGTTGGCGTAGGGCAGGGCGCTGGTAACGAGAATCTTGCGGGCTTCGGACATGGTGATCGACTGCACTGGTATTACGAGAGAAGTCGGCAACTATAAGGGAAGCGGCAAGCCTCAAGCTACCAGCCGCAGGTAAAAGCGCGTAGGAGCGAGCGCTGCTTGCGATTGCCGGCAAGGCGCAAGCATCGCCGGACGCAGGGTGGATCGCGCTTCACCGATTCACCGAGCGGCGTTCTGGTGGATGAAAAAGGCGTCAGCTGCGCGCCCCGATCCACCCTACGGATCAACCGTGTGGGGTAATATGCCCGCCTGTTTTGCTCAGCCTTTCGGAGTTGCCTCATGAGCGCCGTCACCCGCGAAGGGGTCGAAGCGACCCTGCGTCAGTTCACCGACCCCAACCTCAATCAAGATCCGGTCAGCGCCGGTTGCCTGCGTGAAGTCGATATCCAGGGCGGCAAGGTCCATGTGCGCCTGGAGTTGGGCTATGCCGCGGGGTTGTTCAAGAGCGGCTGGGCGCAGATGCTGCAAATGGCCTTGGAGGGCATGGACGGTGTCGACAGCGCCAAGGTCGAGGTCGAGTGCGTGATCGAGCCGCACAAGGCGCAGGCCCAGGTGCCGGCGCTGGCCAATGTGAAGAACATCATTGCCGTGGCCTCCGGCAAGGGCGGTGTGGGCAAGTCGACCACCGCCGCCAACCTGGCGCTGGCCCTGGCCCGCGAAGGGGCACGGGTCGGCATCCTCGATGCGGATATCTACGGCCCGAGCCAGGGCATCATGTTCGGCCTGCCCGAGGGCACCCGGCCGAAAGTGCGCGACGAGAAATTCTTCGTGCCGCTGGAAGCCCATGGCGTGCAGGTCATGTCGATGGCCTTCCTCACCGACGAGAATACGCCGGTGGTCTGGCGCGGGCCGATGGTGTCCGGTGCCCTGTTGCAACTGATTACCCAGACCGCCTGGGACAACCTCGACTACCTGGTGGTGGACATGCCGCCAGGGACCGGCGATATCCAACTGACGCTGGCGCAGAAAGTGCCGGTGGCCGGTGCGGTGATCGTCACCACTCCGCAGGACCTGGCCCTGCTCGATGCGCGCAAGGGCGTGGAGATGTTCCGCAAGGTCAATATCCCGGTGCTCGGCGTGGTGGAGAACATGGCCGTACACATCTGCTCCAATTGCGGCCATGCCGAGCACCTGTTCGGTGAGGGCGGTGGCGAGAAGCTGGCCAATCAATACGGTGTCGACCTGCTGGCCTCGTTGCCACTGTCGATGGCTATCCGTCTGCAATCGGATGGCGGCAAGCCGACCACTATCGCCGATCCGGAAAGCCAGATCGCCATGATCTACCAGGAAATGGCCCGCAGCGTGGGTGCGCGCATTGCTCAGGGTGGGTTGGGTGCCAATGCCATGCCGACCATCGAGGTCAGCGACGACTGACCCTCAGAACTTGTCTCGGATCTGCTGCGCGTCGGCCAAACTGCGTTGAAAACGGCTTCGGAATGCTCATTTACAGCCCGTAAACTGCGCTTCCTCAGCCATTTTCGCCTTGTTTTGCTCTAGCTCGCGAGATTCGAGACAGGTTCTCAGGGCGCGATCAATGATCCACCATCGGCGGGGAACTGGCGGGAACGCAGTTCCTCCTGGCTGAGTTCGCGGCCAATCCAGAGGTGGACCTTTCGTGCGCCGGCGCAGCAGCAGAGTTCATGCAAACCGCGTGCTTCTATCTGCGTCAGGCCGCCTTCCAGGTGTTCCTGTGGGTGCAGGACGACTACCGGCGCGGGCTTGAACAGCGACTTGGGTGTGAGCTGGCGAAAAAACAGTTGCAGGGTCTTCTCTGCGATGGAGAAATCGGCCAGTAGCGAGCGCGGATGCTCGAAACCGTTCAAGAGTTCGACATCGGCCTTGCCCTGCAGCTTTCTGACTGCTTCGCCTACGGCAACCGCCTGACGTTTGCCGTTGAGCACTTGCATCGCCAGCAGCGGCGGTTCATTGAAGGTCTTGCCGGAAGGCAGATGGATGCCGCTGAGACTCTGGGAACTGAGCTTGAGATAAAGCAGGGGGCGCAAGGTTTTCAAACATGCCGGTATCCATTCCCGGGGAGAAAGGCCCACAGCCTAGCTCCATGCGGCTTTGCCGTCGACGGAGTGAGCACCACTTTGCTCGCTGCGGCCCGCCCCGGTAAGATGCGCGCTCAGTTTTTCTCCAGACCTTGATTCAGGACGCCCGCCATGAGCATCAAATCGGACAAGTGGATTCGCCGCATGGCCCAGGAACACGGCATGATCGAGCCGTTCGTCGAGCGTCAGGTACGTACCGAGGGTGCCGAGCGCCTGATTTCCTACGGGGTTTCCAGCTACGGCTACGACGTGCGCTGCGCCGATGAATTCAAGGTGTTCACCAACATCCACTCGGCCACCGTCGACCCCAAGCACTTCGATGAGAAGAGCTTCGTGGATGTAAAAGGCCCGGTGTGCATTATTCCACCGAACTCCTTCGCCCTGGCGCGTACCGTCGAGTACTTCCGTATCCCGCGCGATGTGCTGACCATCTGCCTGGGCAAGAGCACCTACGCGCGCTGCGGCATCATCGTCAACGTCACCCCGCTGGAACCCGAGTGGGAAGGCCATGTGACCCTGGAGTTCTCCAATACCACCACCTTGCCGGCGAAGATCTACGCTAACGAGGGCGTGGCGCAGATGCTGTTCCTGCAGTCGGATGAAGCCTGCGAAGTCTCCTACAAGGATCGTGGCGGCAAGTACCAGGGGCAGACCGGGGTCACCCTGCCGCGCACCTGATGGACGGCTAGCTGTGTAAAAAGCCGGGGATGCCCGGCTTTTTTGTGAGTGGCTACCTTGGGGCAGTCAGCTTGCCGGCCACCGCAAGCGACGGGCAAAAGGGCCATCAGCCATTTTGTGATCAGTGGATCGTCAATGCCGAGGTGAAGTGATGAAGGCGCGTCATATTCTGCTCCTGTTGCTGTGCCTGGCGTTTCCGCCGTTGAGCCAGGCAGGCGATACCTTGGTCGTGTACACCGGACGAGAAGTGTTCGGCCTGTTGCCTAGCGCCTCGGCTGAGTCCTTTATCAAACGTCTCGGTACGCCGAGCGCCGAGCTGGCGCTGAGCAATGGCCGTCGTGGCCTGCTGTTCGGCAATTCGTTGCTGCTGGTGTTTGCCGAAGATACCTTGCGCGAGGTGCGCTGCTGGGCGCTGCCCGATTTCACTTCCGACCTGTTTCTCGGCTGGATGCAGGATATCGAGACAGGCGAGGGGACCAGGCCGACTTTCAGCGTCGATGACCAGCTGTCCTTGGGGCAAGCCCGGGAAGAAGTCGCGCCCTGGCTGGTGGGGCTGGAAGGTACTGGCGACGAACGCTCGGAAGTGCTGATCAAGAACGGTAGCGAAATCTGGATCGGCTACGGCAGGGCCGGAGATTACGGTTCCGGCGATGGCGACGAGCAGCGCGTGGTGTCGCTGACCGTGCATTTCAACGAAGGGCGCTGAGCACGGGCCGGGAAATAGGGGGAATGTTAGCCGGGTACTGAACTCTACCCATCGAGGGCCGTATTGCCTGATGGAGGTTCATATGCGTGTTTATTCCTTGTCCCGATCCCCTACGGGCTCGCTCCCAGCGAATGTAAATGCTTACCTGGAAGACTACCTGATCGACGCCTGGCTGATGGGGGGCATTCCTGGCCAGCCGGACCCTGACACCCCCGATAATCCTGAGCCGCCTGTCGAGCCGGGTGTACCGACCCTGCCAGATCCACCGCCGCCCACGCCTGTAGCCCGCGCTTAGGTTCTTGGCCATGACGGCTTTGGCTGGTTCACGGTGCGCATGGCCGGTGGCCCCGCGCACTGTGCATGGCGATCACGGCACCAGCGGCAGTTCGCGTTTGTGCCGGGAGTTGTCGTAGGTGCGCACGATGATGGCGTAAGCCTCGTCGCTCACGGGCTGACCATGCAGAAACGCATCGATCTCGGCATAGGTCACGCCGTGGGCGTCTTCGTCCGGCTTGCCTGGGCGCAGCTCTTCCAGATCGGCGGTCGGCACTTTCTGCACAAGATTCTCCGGGGCTCCCAGAACGCGGGCGATGGCGCGGACCTGGCCCTTGACCAGGCCGCTGAGTGGCGCCAGATCGCAGGCGCCGTCACCGAACTTGGTGAAGAAGCCCATCACCGCTTCGGCGGCGTGGTCGGTGCCGATCACCAGGCCATTGTTGGCATTGGCGATGGCGAACTGGGCAACCATGCGGATGCGTGCCTTGATGTTGCCAACCACGAAGTCGCGACGGGCATCGCTGAGCTTTTGCAGGTGGCTGACTTGCTCGTTGAGGCCGTTGACGCTGGCGGCGATGTTTACCGTGTCCTCCACATCGGCATGGATGAAGCGCATCGATTCCTGAGCATCATGTTCATCGTGTTGGGTGTTGTGCGGCAGACGCACAGCGATGAAGCGGTAGCCATCATCGCCCGTCTCGCGGCGCAGTTCTTCGACCGATAGCTGAGCCAGGCGCCCGGCGGTGGTGGAATCGACGCCCCCGCTGATGCCCAGAACCAGCACCTTGAGGCCAGCATTGCGCAGGGTCTGCTTGATGAAGGTCTTGCGGCGTTCGATTTCCGCCAGCAGGGCGGCGTCATCGGCGAAGGGCGCCACCACATCGAGAGCGGCGGCGATTTCGGCTTGGCGGTTGCTCATTTCAAAGTCCTCACACGCGAAATACATGTTTCAGGTAGCTGACGAAATTCTCGTCCAGGCATTGGGTCTTGCCGGGCGTGTCGGAGATCTTCGCCACGGGTTGGCCGTTGCAGGCGGTCATCTTGATCACGATGTTCATCGGTTCGACGCCGGGAATGTCGCAGGTCAGGTTGGTGCCGATGCCGAAGCTTACGTTGATCCGTCCGTGAAGTGCACGGTAGAGCTGTAGCGCTTTCTCCAGGTTAAGGCCGTCGGAGAACACCAGGGTCTTGCTCAAGGGGTCGATACCGAGCTTCTCGTAGTGGGCGATGGTCTTGTTGGCCCAGACCAGCGGGTCGCCAGAGTCGTGGCGCAGGCCGTCGAACAGCTTGGCGAAGTACAGGTCGAAATCGCGCAGGAAGGCATCGGTGGTGATGCAGTCGGTCAGGGCGATACCGAGCAGGCCGCGGTATTCACGCACCCAGCAGTCCAGTGCAGCGATCTGGCTGTCGATCAGGCGCGGGCCGAGCTGCTGGTGCGCCATCAGCCATTCGTGAGCCATGGTGCCAATGGGCTTGAGGTCGAACTCGCGGGCCAGATGCACGTTGCTGGTGCCGACGAAGCGGCCCGGAAAATCCCGCTTGAGGATGTGCACCATCTCTTCCTGCACGCGGTAGGAGAACCGTCGGCGGGTGCCGAAATCGGCGATCTGGAAGCCTTCCAGTTCACTGGCCCTGGCCTCGCCCTTGAGCCAGTCGAGCTTGCGATAGAGCTGTTCGCCGGCCTGCTCCAGCAGCACCTCGCGGTAGCGATAACGGTTGCGTACCTCGCTGATGATCGCCAGCAGCGGGATCTCGTAGAGGATCACGTGCAGCCACGGCCCACGCAGGCGGATGCACAGCTGACCATCCTCGACGCTGGTCTGCACGTAGCGCAGGTTGAAGCGGAACAGGCTGAGGAAGCGGATGAAGTCGGCCTTGATGAACGGGATCTTTTCCAGGAAGGCGAGCTGATCGGCGGTGATGGAAATGTCCGCCAGACGCTCGATCTGGTAACGGATCTCGGCCAGGTACGGGGTCAGGTCTTCCTGGTTGCGACAGCGGAACTCCCACTCCACTTCGGCGTTGGGGTAGTTGTGCAGCACGGCCTGCATCATGGTCAGCTTGTAGAAGTCGGTGTCGAGCAGGTTCTGCACGATGCGCTCGGCAAATACGCTTTCGCCCATGTCAGTTCTCCAGGTTCTTGCTGTTGAGGGCTGCGTCCAGCTCATCCAGATCGTTATGCAGGGCAATACCGGCGGCGCGCATTTCGGCGCAGGCGGCCTGTGCCGTATCGTCAGCGATGGCGCGGCAGGCCGGTAGGTAGACATCGACCGCAAAGCCGGCGCGGCGCAATTGCAGGGCGCTGGTCTTCACGCAGTAGTCCAGGGCCAGGCCGCCGACCAGCACGCGCTCCACGCCATTGTGCCGGAGAAACTCGATCACGCCTGTGCTGCGTCGCTCAGCCAGGTCGTGGTAGCAGGCACCGTAGGGGTGCAGGTCCGGCTCTACGCCTTTCCAGACGAAGTAGTCGTAATCGAGCGGGGCGGGCAGTTCGTCGAGCAGTTCGAAGCCGGGCGTACCGGGTACGCAGTGGCTGACCCAGGACAGGTCGGCATTGGCCAGCGGCAGTGGCTTGAGCATCTCCGCATGGCTTGGCGCGATCCAGGCGGCTTGCGGGCTGTGGGCATCCTTGCTGCCCAGGCGCAAATGCGCACGGCTGGCCAGTTGATTGAGGGCTGGGGCGATCTGCTCACCGCCGGCAACCGGCAGTTCGTTCGGGCACAGCGGCGTGAAGCCTTTTTGCGCATCGATGTCGAAGCTGGCGATTTTCATGGAGTAGCCCTCGGCTTGGGTTGGATGGCTAGATATTCCATCTGATGAAATAAGTCGTCAAGCAGTTTTCCTGCCTTGGGAGTGAAAATGCACGAGTTATTCGTCAAGATGAAATAAGTCCTGGGAGAGGAGGTGACATGCAGTCTGCCGAAGTCCTGGCCGGTGTCGATATCGTCGCACTGCGCCTGAATGTCCGCGCCGAGTTGGAAGTACTGGTGATCCGCCGTGAACGTGCCCCGTTTGCGGGGCAGTGGGCACTGCCTGGTGTGCTGGTCAATGGTCGTTGCGCCGATATCGATCTGGATGCGGCCGCCACACGTGCGTTGGCTGAAAAGGCTCGTGTATGCCCGCGCTATCTGGAGCAGGTGGCCACGGTGGGGAATGCTCGCCGCGACCCGCGGGGATGGTCACTGAGCACCTTCTACCTGGCGTTGCTCGATGGGGATGTGACTGCCGAGGGCTCCGAGAGTGCCTTCGTTGCGCTGGCCGGTGTGCTGGATGGAAGCTGTGCCTTGTCGTTCGATCATGCCCAACTGGTCGGCCAGGCTGCCGAGCGGCTGGCCAGCAAGTCCGTCTATACCTCGCTGCCGCTGTACCTGCTTGCCCCGCGCTTTACCGTCACCGAGGCGCTGGCTGCATTCCAGGCGTGCCTGGGGCAGGCGGTGCAGCACACCACCTTGCGTGGGCGTTTGGAGAAGATGAAACAACAGGGCTGGATCACCGATACCGGTGAGAAGAACTACCCGAAAATGGGCCGTCCCCAGGCGCTGCTGGAACATTGCCCGACAGACTCGGGCCTTTATGTATTCGACCGCAGCGTGTTGTCCTGACCCTGCCTGTGCACGCTAGCGCTTGAACATTGCCTCCTGCTGATTCAAGCGTCTGTCTCGATAAAGTCCCCCACTCTGGAGTTTTCTGCAAAAACTCCAGAGTTTCTCGCAAGAACCCGTCATCGCTCTGTCACTAGAGTCCTGCATCCCGCGTGCTTGCTGCATAGAACCATTCGTTCTTGCAGCTTCGCTGCAATGGGCTAGACCAAACAATAGTCTCTAGAAAAAGAGGAGGGCGTGATGTTCAAAGCCAGTCACGTCTTGCAGGGCGATGTTCTCAAGCAGACTGCCGCCGAATTCTTCCCCGCCATCAGCGCCAACTACGCTGTTGACGAGGCCGCTTATCTCACCGAGCTGCTGCAGCTCGCCGACCCCGGTGCTGCTGGCATCGAGGCCATCAGCGCCAAGGCGCGTCACCTGATCGAGGACGTGCGCAGCCGCGACAACGCCGAAGACACCCTCGACGCCCTGCTGCGCCAGTACAGCCTCGACACCCACGAAGGGTTGATGCTGATGTGCCTGGCTGAAGCGCTGTTGCGTGTGCCGGACGCCGCCACTGCCGATGCGTTGATTCGCGACAAGCTCAATGCCGCCGAGTGGGAGCGTCACCTTGGCCAAAGCGACAACGTGCTGGTCAACTTCGCTGCCTGGGGCCTGGTGATGACCGGCAAGGTGGTCGACCCGGAAACCGCCGACGGTCGCCCGAAGAACATCCTCGGCCGCCTGATCAAACGTTCCGGTGAGCCGGTGATCCGCGCCGCGATGAACCAGGCCATGAAGCTCATGGGCAAGCAGTTCGTCCTCGGTCGCAGTATCAGCGAGGCGTTGAAAAACGGTCGACCGCAGCGCGAACAGGGTTACACCTATTCCTTCGACATGCTCGGTGAAGCGGCGCTGACCGCTGACGATGCCGAGAAGTACATGAACGACTACCGCAAGGCCATCGACACCGTCGGCAAGGAGCCGCAGGTCGGTCCCGGTCCGCGTCCGTCGATCTCGATCAAGCTCTCTGCCTTGCACCCGCGCTACGAAGTGGCGCAACGCGAACGCGTGCTCAGCGAGTTGTTCGCCAACGTCCGGGAGCTGGCCATCCGTGCCCGTGCACTGGACGTCGGCATTGCGGTCGATGCCGAGGAAGCGGATCGCCTGGAGCTGTCCCTTGAACTGTACGAGAAGCTCATGCGTGACCCGGCCATTGCTGGCTGGGGCGAGTTCGGCCTGGTGGTCCAGGCCTATTCCAAACGCTGCCTGCCGGTGCTGGTATGGCTGACCCTGCTGGGTAAGGAGCTCGGCGCCAGGATGCCGCTGCGCCTGGTCAAGGGCGCCTACTGGGACAGTGAGATCAAGCAGTGCCAGGTCCAGGGCGCGTTGGGTTATCCGGTGTTCACCCGCAAGGAGGGTACCGACACCTCGTATCTCGCCTGTGCGCGTTACCTGCTCTCCGAGCATACCCGTGGGGTGATCTACCCGCAGTTCGCCAGCCACAACGCACACACCGTCACCTGCATCCTGAGCATGGCCGACGCGGCCAGGGCCGAGTCCGGTGAGGTGCGCGATTTCGAGTTCCAGCGCCTGCATGGCATGGGCGATGCGCTGTACGACACCGTGCTCGAGCAGCATGGGCGCAACGTGCGCATCTACGCCCCGGTCGGTGCGCACAAGGACTTGCTGCCATACCTGGTACGTCGCCTGCTGGAGAACGGTGCGAACTCTTCGTTCGTGCACCAGTTGGTCGACCCGAGCGTGCCGGTGGAGTCGCTGATCGATCACCCGGTGACGCAACTGCGCACATTCAACACTCTCGGCAATGACCGGATTCCCCTCCCGCTGGCGCTGTTCGGCGCGGAGCGGAAAAACTCGCAGGGCATCAACATGAACATCCAGAGCCAATGGGCTGACCTCGAGGCCGACTTCAACGCCAACCTGGGCAAGACCTGGCAGGCCACCCCGGTGATCAACGGCCAGAAACTCACGGGCGCGGCACAGGACGTGCGTTGCCCCTATGACCTCGGCAAGGTGGTCGGTAGCGTGCAGTTCGCCAGTGCCGAACAGGCCGCCACTGCCCTCGACGTGCTCAGTGCCGCCTGGCCGCGCTGGAATGCCACCCCGGTTGACGACCGTGCGTCGATCCTCGACCGCGTTGCCGACCTGATGGAAACCCACCGCGCCGAATTGATGGCGCTGTGCACCCTGGAAGCCGGCAAATCGCTGCAGGATGGCATCGACGAAGTGCGTGAAGCGGTCGACTTCTGCCGCTATTACGCCCAGCAGGCGCGCCTGCGCCTGGGCCGTGAAGAGCTGCAGGGCCCGACTGGCGAGCGCAACGAGCTGTTCCACGAAGGCCGCGGCATCTTCGCCTGCGTCAGCCCGTGGAACTTCCCGTTGGCCATCTACCTGGGCCAGATCAGCGCCGCATTGGTCGCCGGTAACTGCGTGCTGGCCAAGCCGGCCGAGCAGACTAGCCTGATCGCTGCCCGTGCCGCCGACCTGTTGTTCGAAGCCGGCCTGCCGAAAGATGTGTTCGCCCTGTTGCCGGGCGACGGCGCTACCCTCGGCGGCGTGTTCTGCCGCGATGCCCGCGTCGCCGGCGTGTGCTTCACCGGTTCCACTGACACCGCACGCATCATCAACCGCCAACTGGCCGACAAGCCAGGCCCGATCGCCGCGCTGATCGCCGAAACCGGCGGCCAGAACGCCATGATCGTCGACTCCACCGCGTTGCCCGAGCAAGTGGTCAAGGACGCTGTAGCCTCGGCCTTCACCAGTGCCGGCCAGCGTTGCTCGGCCCTGCGCGTGCTCTATGTGCAGGACGATATCGCCGAGCGCGTGCTCGACTTGCTCAAGGGCGCGATGGCCCAACTCAACGTCGGCCCGACTCACCAGCGCGTCAGCGACGTTGGACCGGTGATCGACGAAGAAGCCAAATCCGGCCTGCTGGCGCACATCACCCAACTCAAAGGCGAGGGCAAGCTGATCGCCGAAGCCACGCTGCCAGACGGCCTCAATGGCCACTTCATCGCCCCGGTGGCGTTCGAGATCGCTGGCATCCACGAGCTGAAGAAAGAGCACTTCGGCCCGGTGCTGCACGTGGTGCGCTTTCAGGCGGCGAACCTGGAGAAGGTCGTCGCAGCGATCAATGCCACCGGCTACGGCCTGACCCTCGGCGTGCACAGCCGCAACGAGGAAACCGCCCAGCGTATCGAGGCCCTGGCGCGTGTCGGCAACTTGTACGTCAACCGCAACCAGATCGGTGCGGTGGTCGGCGTGCAGCCATTCGGCGGTTGCGGCCTGTCCGGCACCGGCCCGAAAGCCGGTGGCCCGAGCTACCTGCTGCGCTTCGCCAACGAACGCACCACCTCCACCAACACGACAGCGGTGGGCGGTAACGCCTCGCTGCTGTCGCTGGGCGATGGAGAGTAAGGCGTAAATGTCCTGAGCTTCTAGGTCCAGGGCAGGGCGGGACAAGGTCTCGCCCAACCACTTTCAGGATGAAAGTGCTGATTGGCGCCGAGCATGGCGTGCCTGTTGAGGGTTCTGCTCCACCGTGAGCAGGGCTCGTCGCGACACTTGCCAAAAGCGGGTGTTTTGCAAGCCGGGCTGCGGATAACCCATCGCAGCGATAAAAACGTGCACTAACAATAAACGAGAGGGTACTCCCCAATGACTGCTAGCACTCCCATGCTGGTCACCTTCGTGGTCTATATCCTGGCCATGGTACTGATCGGCTTCGTTGCCTACCGGGCCACCAAGAACTTCTCCGACTACATCCTGGGTGGGCGTAGCCTGGGCAGCTTCGTAACCGCGCTCTCTGCCGGCGCTTCCGACATGAGTGGCTGGCTGTTGATGGGGCTGCCCGGGGCGATCTTCGTCGCGGGCATTTCCGAAAGCTGGATCGCCATCGGCCTGATCATTGGTGCTTACCTCAACTGGTTGTTCGTCGCTGGGCGCTTGCGTGTGCAGACCGAGCACAATGGCAATGCGCTGACTCTGCCGGACTTCTTCACCAACCGTTTCGAGGACAGAAGCCGAATCCTGCGCGTCCTCTCTGCTGTGGTCATTCTGGTGTTCTTCACCATCTACTGTGCTTCTGGCGTCGTTGCCGGTGCGCGCCTATTCGAGAGCACCTTCGGCCTGCCCTACGATGTAGCGTTGTGGGTAGGGGCTGCCGCGACCATCGTCTATGTGTTCGTCGGTGGTTTCCTCGCCGTAAGCTGGACCGACACCGTACAGGCCACGCTGATGATCTTCGCCCTGCTGATCACGCCGGTGTTCGTGGTGCTTGCCCTGGGTGACTACAGCGCTGCCATGGCGACCATCGAGCAAGCCAACCCGGCCAACTTCGATATGTTCCGTGGCCTGTCCTTTGTCGCCATCATCTCCCTGCTGGGCTGGGGGCTGGGCTATTTCGGTCAGCCGCACATCCTGGTGCGCTTCATGGCTGCCGATTCGGTCAAGTCGATCCCGGCTGCACGCCGTATCGGCATGACCTGGATGATCCTGTGCCTGGGCGGCGCGGTCGCAGTCGGTTTCTTCGGCATCGCCTACTTCGCCAACAACCCATCGCTGGCGGGTCCCGTAACCGAGAATGGCGAGCGTGTGTTTATCGAACTGACCAAGATCCTGTTCAATCCATGGGTGGCGGGCATCATTCTCTCGGCGATTCTCGCCGCGGTAATGAGTACCTTGAGTTGCCAGCTGCTGGTGTCCTCAAGCGCCCTGACTGAAGATTTCTACAAGGCCTTCCTGCGCAAGGATGCCAGCCAGAACGAGCTGGTCTGGGTCGGTCGCGGCATGGTGCTGCTGATTGCCGTGGTGGCCATCGCCATCGCTTCCAACCCGGATAGCAAGGTGCTGGGTCTGGTGTCCTACGCGTGGGCGGGCTTCGGCGCGGCCTTTGGGCCGGTGGTGCTGCTTGCCGTCCTGTGGAAGGGCATGACCCGCAACGGTGCGTTGGCCGGCATGCTGGTCGGTGCCGTGACCGTGGTGGTGTGGAAGAACTGGATCGGCCTGGGGCTGTACGAAATCATTCCGGGCTTCATCTTCGCGACCCTGGCAATCCTGGTTTTCAGTCGTATCGGCAATGCGCCGTCCACAGCCATGCAGCAGCGTTTCGATGTGGCCGAGAAGGAATACCAGGACGCTCACATCTGAGTTTTCGGTCCGGTTGGCTGGTCGTCCAGTCGTGACCTTTTGCAGGCACACGACCCGATAGTGCTTCGCGGCCCACACTTTGCGGTGTTGGGCCGTTTTTTTGCCTGCCTATCGGGCAATCGAGGTGCGTGTTTTGGCGTAGCGAGAAGACCGTTCAGAGTGCGAAAGGGGCCTGTTGGTAGCCGTTTTCGTCGATCTGCAGGGCCCAGGCCTGTTTGTCCCAGTCGCCAAGGACGATGCGTTGCGCGGGCTCGCCATCGACCTCCAGCGTGTGTACGGCTGGGCGATGGGTGTGGCCGTGGATCAGCGTGCGCACGCCAAAGGCCGTCATCACTTTCGGCACTTCCTCGGGCGTCACATCGACGATCTCGCTGGCTTTCATACGCGTTTGCGCGCGACTTTCGTTGCGCAGCTTGCGCGCCAGCTTGTGCCGGGTGCTCAGCGGCAGGCGGCGCAGGATGAACAGCGTTAGCGGGTTACGCAGCACGCGGCGCAGCTTCATGTAGCCGACATCCAGGGTGCACAGGCTATCGCCGTGCATCAGCAGGACCGGCTTGCCGTCGACCTGAATCACGCTCGGGTCTTTCAGCAGGGTGCAGCCGGCTTCGCGGCAGAATGCCTGGCCGATGAGAAAGTCGCGGTTGCCGTGCATCAGGTATACCCGCGTGCCGCTGTCGCTCAATTGGCGCAGGGCGCGGGCGATGTCGTGCTGGAACGGCGACATGGCGTTGTCGCCGATCCATACTTCGAAAAAGTCGCCGAGGATGTACAGGGCCTGTGCCTGGGGCGCCCGTTCGGCGAGGAAATGCACAAACGCCCGGCTGATATCCGGGCGTTGTTCTTCCAGGTGCAGATCGGAGATCAGCAGGATCATCGACTTACTCGACGATTTCGGCCTTCTCGATGACCACGTCGTCCACCGGAACGTCCTGGTGACCCGACTTCATGGTGGTGGCAACAGCCTTGATCTTCTCGACCACGTCCATGCCCTCGACTACTTCGCCAAATACCGCGTAGCCCCAGCCTTGTACGGTCGGTGCGCTGTGGTTGAGGAAGCTGTTGTCGGCAACGTTGATGAAGAACTGCGCAGAGGCCGAGTGCGGCTCCATGGTGCGAGCCATCGCCACGGTGCCAACCTTGTTGGCCACGCCGTTGTTGGCTTCGTTCTTGATCGGTGCGCGGGTCGATTTCTGCTTCATGCCCGGCTCGAAACCACCGCCCTGGATCATGAAGTTGCTGATCACACGGTGGAAGACGGTGCCGTCGTAGTGACCGCTCTTCACGTACTCCTTGAAGTTGGCCACGGTTTCCGGGGCTTTGTCTTCGAACAGTTCCAGGGTGATGACGCCGTGGTTGGTGTGCAGCTTGATCATGGGATTCACTCTCGGGTTACGGGCAAAACGGGCGGCATGGACCGGCACGGTAGCGGCGAGGGCCTGACTTTGGTGCCTTATCGTCACGCCTGGTCGCTTTGCGGCTGTCAGGGGGTTGACGGGTTCGCTATCATACGGGCTTTGATTTGACCGGCCTACCCTTGTCGGGTCTGCTGCGCGTCGGCCATGCCGCGTTGAAACCGGGCTCAGAATGCTCATTTACACGTCGTAAACTGCGCTTCTTCGCCCGATTTCGCCTTGCCTGGCTCTAGCTCGCGAGACCCGAAATTAGCTCTACGCCGCGTATTCGTACCTAAGGACATCATGAGCAAGCCCACCGTCGACCCCAAAGCCAGCACCGCCGCCGCCAACTTCCTGCGTCCGATCGTCCAGGCCGACCTGGACAGCGGCAAGCACGCCAAGATCATCACGCGCTTCCCGCCGGAGCCCAACGGCTACCTGCATATCGGCCATGCCAAATCGATCTGCCTGAACTTTGGCCTGGCCAAGGAGTTCGGTGGCGAGTGCAACCTGCGTTTCGACGACACCAACCCGGCCAAGGAAGACCAGGAATACATCGACGCAATCAAGGCCGATGTCGAGTGGCTGGGCTTCAAGTGGGCGGGCGAGGAGCGCTACGCCTCCAACTACTTCGACCAGTTGCACGACTGGGCCGTGGAGCTGATCAAGGCTGGCAAGGCCTACGTCGACGACCTGTCGCCGGAGCAGGCTCGCGAATACCGGGGCAACCTCACCGAGCCGGGCAAGAACAGCCCGTTCCGTGAGCGCTCGGTGGAAGAGAACCTGGACCTGTTCGCCCGCATGAAAGCTGGTGAGTTCCCGGACGGCGCCCGTGCCCTGCGCGCGAAGATCGACATGGCCTCGCCGAACATGAACCTGCGCGACCCGATCCTCTACCGCATCCGTCACGCCCATCACCACCAGACCGGCGACAAGTGGTGCATCTACCCGAGCTACGACTTCACCCATGGTCAGTCGGATGCCATTGAGGGTATTACCCACTCCATCTGCACCCTGGAGTTCGAAGATCACCGCCCGCTGTACGAGTGGTTCCTCGAGCAACTGCCGGTGCCGGCGCAACCTCGCCAGTATGAATTCGCCCGTCTCAACCTGAACTACACCATCACCAGCAAGCGCAAGCTCAAGCAACTGGTCGATGAGAAGCATGTAAATGGTTGGGACGACCCGCGCATGTCGACCCTCTCGGGCTTCCGTCGTCGTGGCTACACGCCGGCGTCGATCCGCAACTTCTGCGACATGATCGGCGTCAACCGTGCCGGCGGCGTGGTCGATGTCGGCATGCTCGAATTCGCCATCCGTGAAGACCTCGACGCCAACGCCGCGCGCGCCATGTGCGTGCTCAAGCCGCTGAAAGTGGTCATCACCAACTACCCGGAAGGCCAGGTCGAGAACCTCGAACTGTCGCGCCATCCCAAGCAGGACCTGGGCGTGCGCGTATTGCCGTTCAGCCGCGAGATCTACATCGACGCCAGCGACTTCGAGGAAACCCCGCCGGACGGCTTCAAGCGCCTGATCCCCGGTGGCGAAGTGCGCCTGCGTGGCAGCTACGTGATCCGCGCCGACGAGGCCATCAAGGACGCTGCCGGCAACATCGTCGAACTGCGCTGCAGCTATGACGAGAACACCCTGGGCAAGAACCCCGAGGGCCGCAAGGTCAAGGGCGTGATCCACTGGGTGCCGGCTGCCGAAAGCGTGGAGTGCGAAGTGCGCCTGTATGACCGCCTGTTCCGCTCCGCCAACCCGGAGAAGGACGAAGAGGGCGGCAGCTTCCTCGACAACATCAACCCGCAATCGCTGGTGGTGCTCAAAGGCTGCCGCGCCGAGCCATCGCTGGCCAATGCCACGCCGGAAGAGCGCTTCCAGTTCGAGCGCGAAGGCTATTTCGTTGCCGACAGCAAGGACAGCAAGCCGGGTGCGCCCGTCTTCAACCGGACTGTAACCCTGCGCGACTCCTGGGGAGCCTGATCCATGGCGTTGTCCATCTACAACACCCTGAGCAAGGTCAAAGAGCCCTTCAAGCCGCTGGTGGCCAACCAGGTGCGCATGTACGTGTGCGGCATGACCGTGTACGACTTCTGCCACATCGGCCACGCCCGCGTGATGGTGGCGTTCGACGTGGTCACCCGCTGGCTGCGTCATCGCGGCTATGACGTGACCTACGTGCGCAACATTACCGACATCGACGACAAGATCATCAAGCGCGCCAATGAAAACGGTGAGCCGTTCGAGGCATTGGTCGAGCGCATGATCGCCGCCATGCACGAGGACGAGGCGCGTCTCTGCGTGCTGCGCCCGGACATCGAGCCGCGTGCCACTGGCCACATCGATGGCATGTACCAGATGATCCAGACCCTGATCGACAAGGGCTACGCATACGCCCCCGGCAACGGCGACGTGTACTACCGCGTCGGCAAGTTCGTCGGCTACGGCAAGCTGTCGCGCAAGAAGATCGAAGACCTGAAGATCGGTGCTCGCATCGAAGTCGACGAAATCAAGGAAGACCCGCTCGACTTCGTTCTGTGGAAAGGCGTCAAACCGGGCGAGCCGAGCTGGCAGTCGCCCTGGGGCGCGGGCCGGCCGGGTTGGCACATCGAGTGCTCGGTGATGTCCACCTGCTGCCTGGGCGAGACCTTCGACATCCATGGCGGCGGCCCGGACCTGGTGTTCCCGCACCATGAGAACGAGATCGCGCAGAGCGAGGCGGCTACCGGCAAGCTCTACGCCAACGCGTGGATGCACGCCGGCGCGGTGCGCGTGGACGGCGAGAAGATGTCCAAGAGCCTGGGCAACTTCTTCACCATCCGCGAAGTGCTGGAGAAGTACCACCCGGAGGTGGTGCGCTACCTGCTGGTGTCCAGCCACTACCGCAGCCCGATCAACTACTCCGAGGACAGCCTCAAGGAAGCCAAAGGCGCCCTGGAACGTTTCTACAACGGCCTGAAAGGCCTGCCACAAGCCCAGCCTGCCGGTGGCGAAGCCTTTGTCGAGCGCTTTGGCGCAGCAATGGACGACGACTTCAACTCGCCAGAAGCCTGCGCCGTGCTGTTCGAGATGATCCGCGAGGTCAACCGCCTGCGTGAGTCGGACGTACAAGCCGCCGCCGGCCTGGCTGCCCAGCTCAAGCAGTTGGCGGGTGTGCTCGGTGTGCTGCAGCTGCAGCCGGACGACTTCCTCAAGGCCGGTGCCGAAGGCAAGGTCGACGCTGCCGAGGTCGATGCCCTGATCGCCGCGCGCCTGCAAGCACGCGCCGACAAGAACTGGGCCGAGTCCGACCGCATCCGCGACCAGATCACTGCCATGGGCGTGGTGCTGGAAGACGGCAAGGGCGGCACTACCTGGCGCCTGGCCGAATAAGCGTTTGCTGCACGGAGAAGGCCGCTCGATGAGCGGCCTTTTTTGTGGCTGTTGCTTGCTGGCCCTCACGTTTTGACATGGAAAAGACCCGCTCCTGCATATTCCGATGGTGCAGCAGTATCAGAGCCTGTAGGGCAGCAACTTTGGTTCACGTTATCGTTCTGCTGAACCTTTAAGTTAACGCTGGTGCGGGTACCGCAAATACCGCACTGGCGCGCGCCACCACTCGCTCATCAACCTGCAAGCTCGCCGTGGCGAATGCCATCTGCCGGCCACGTTTGGCGTGTTCCAGGCGCACTACCAGCCATTCGCC
The DNA here is from genome assembly GCF_965111915.1 of Pseudomonas sp. Marseille-Q8238. Taxonomy (NCBI): domain Bacteria; kingdom Pseudomonadati; phylum Pseudomonadota; class Gammaproteobacteria; order Pseudomonadales; family Pseudomonadaceae; genus Pseudomonas; species Pseudomonas sp. Marseille-Q8238. Next base: position 2,016,141 of record NZ_CBCOPI010000001.1, read on the forward strand.
GATCTGTACTGCATCGAGGTAATCCAGGGTCATGCTGGCCGTTACCAGTGGTAATGGTGGCTCACTGGAAAAGGCCATGGCGTAGCCCATGCCGACATCCATCAGGGTTGCCAGGACGCCGCCATGCAAGGTGCCACGACCATTGGCATGGCGGCTGTCTGTGCGCAGGCCGATTTCCAGCTGCAAGCCGCTGCCTTTGCAATAAAACGGCCCGAGCAGGTCGAGCAATGGGCTGCTGCGAGGTAGGCTGAGGAATCCCTCGGGAATCAGGGCGTCATTCATACGAGCAGCCTCGCATCTGTCTTCTGTTCGAGGATTGCCAGCACGCGTGGCCATAGGCTGTCGGAGAACTGGCGGCGAAAGAACCCCATGTGACCGACTCGACCGAGACCCAGCTGTGCAGGGTCGAGCATCTCCAACCGGCTGGGTGCATTGGTATAGGCGGCCAGCAGTTTGCGGGTGCAGGCTTGCGTCATGGATTCATCGTCGCTGAGGCCGATGGCATGAATCGGGAAGCGCGCTTGCTGATAACCGGCGAGAATCTTCTGCGGGTCGGCGCCCCAGGCAAAATCCGGGTGACGACACCAGTGAATCCACTGACGCATCACCCCGTGGGGCAAGTCGCCAACCAGGCCCAGGCGCCGCCCGGGGAAGTAGCCCAGCAAGCGGTTGAGTAGTGGCCCCAGGCTATGCAGTAGTAATGGTGCTATCAGCTGTGAGCGCCAGGCCCAGTCACGCCAGTAGCCGGAGCCGCTGCCGATTGCCAGCAGGCCATCGATGGCCCGTTGCGCCTCCTGGCTGGCCATGCCTGGTTGCTGAGCGCCTAGGCTGTGTCCAATTACCTGCAATGGCAGATTGGGAAACTGTGTCTTGAGCCAGAGCACTGCAGCTGAGAAGTCCTGCTCAGCCCAGACGCCGAAGTCCGTCGCAAAGCCGCGCAGCGAACCGGCAAACGCAGCGGGACGAGAGGCACCCATGCCGCGAGGATCGAATGTCAGCACCACAAAGCCCTGATTGGCCAGCCATGTGGCGAAGCGGGCATAGAAACGCTGTGGTACGGCAAGCGCACTTGATATCAATACGCTCTGGCGAGGTTGGAGCCTCGCTGGTGGCGAGAAAAGGTAGGCCGTGAGGACAAAGCCATCTGCCGCCAGCAGTTCGAATGGTTGCCCGGTGTTCATTGCCAACCTCCGGTATGCAGCTTGAGCACTGCGCGTACGCTCTCGATGACCCGGTGTGGCACCTGATAGTCGGGGTGGGCGCGGAACACCGCGGCGGTGTTGCTGAGTCCAGTTAGGGCGATCAGTTCTGCCTCTGGCTGACGTGACGTGGATTTGCCGATTCCAAGCCGTTGGGCTTCGCTGATCGCCGCCAGTTGTTTCTCGCAGGTACAGTGGGCATGACTATTCACCAGGCCGCATTGCTGTTGCATGAAGTCGTCCAGGCGCTGGCGCGCCCGTGACAGGCGTTTGCGAAATGCCTCAGGGGTGATTTCCAGCACGTCGGCTGCTGTCGCCGAGTCGAGCCCGAAGGTCAGGTCCAGGACATAGGCGGCACGGTGCTCACGATCCAGGCACATCAACATGCCTTGGGTACACGTCAGCGCCAGGCGTTGGGCCGCCAGCTTCTCATCTGGACCAAACTGGTGAGGACTGCCAGCAGCCAGGGCGCGCTCGGCCAGTTGCAGGCCTAGGCCCAGCTTGTCTTCCAACCCGTCCAGGGACAGGGCTGGTGCTTCCTTGGCTCGCGAGCGTGCGGTGAGCAGGTAGTTGCTGGCGATACGGAACATCCAGGTACTGAAGCGGCTTTCGCCCCGGAAGCTGGAAAGATGCGTGGTGATGCGCAGGAGGATTTCCTGGGTCGCGTCCTGTGCATCCTCATGCTGGTGGAGCATGCGCATGGCAAGGTTGAAGATCGTCGGCTGGATCGTCAGCAAGAGGCGGTCCAGTGCTGCGGGATCACCTTGCTGGGCGAGTTGTAGCCACGCGTGATCAATGTCGGGCAGTTTCATCTCAAGCGGGTTCCTTGCGTGTTATCCAAGACGGTCGTAGCCGCTCGGTTTGGCGGCTGTTACATCGTTAGACTCGCTAGCAGTCGAGGTTGTGACTGATGCGCAGCTTAAGGGGCTTGGTTACTCGCAATACCTGAGCTTTCGGAACTGAATGGTTCGATATCTACGCTTCTGTAGCCGTGCTGGTTATTCGCAAGACTGCTTTCTCGTGGGCGATTCAGCTGACATCAGGTTCGATAGGAGGCAACGTTAAAGGCACAGGGGCTATGCAACGACTTGGGCGGCTCGCCTCTGTCCTGTGATCCTGCCTCTTCACTTCAGGAATGGCGCTGGTAGGCGAGGAGAACAATTCCGCCAACGACCAGGCTGCCACCAATCAGTTGAACCCAGGTTAGGTGTTGCCCGAGGATCAGCCATCCCAAGATTAAGCCTGCAACAGGCTCGGCGTTCATGACAGGAGCATTGCGTGCCATGTTCAAGCGCGGCATGAGGATGAACAACCCCGAGAACGCCGCACCGTAAAGCATGACCATTACCGATAGTGCAAGCCAGCCTCCCGTACTGCCTGGGAGTGAGATCCCGGTCGGGAAAACTCCCGTCGTGCCCACAGCAACCGCACACAGGCATACCAAGGCCGTTGACATCATGCTGCGGACGGTCCCATCCAGGCTTGCCAATCGATTTTCAGTGGTCCACAACACCATCGCGAACGAGAGGGCAGAGCCGAGTCCGAATAGCACTCCTTCGAACCATCGACCATCCATAGTCACTTGCCCACTGATTATCGAGGGGATATTGAGTGCCAATAACAGGCCACTAAGGATTACACCCATGAGCACGAAGGCTTGCCGAGTGGGAGCAGGGCCGCCGAGGAGAGCCGTTAGCAGAGCCAATAGAATGGGTGACAGATTAGTCAGGAGGAGAGCCAGGCCTACGGGAATTCGAGCTACAGCAGAGAATATGCATAAGCTCTGCAACCCCAAGAGCAAACCTGCCAGTAGCTGCCATTTGAGTACGCCTGGAGGTATGCGCAGGTGTTCACGGCGTGCCAGGACGATGGCCCCCAGGACCAGGGACGTTATTCCAGAGCGACAAAGAATTGCGAGAAGCAAGCCGGCGCCATTATCAAATGCGATGCGAGCTGCGATGTGATTGCCCGCGAATGCGCAGGCCAGGCCGGCAAGGAACAGAACCGCCATGCCGCGGGGAAAATAAGTAATTTGCATCACGTATGAGCTGAGTTGCTTTCTGAGGCGAACTGCTCGGGCCTCTAACTGCTGACGCGTTACAGCCGATGGAGAGCTATGGCCACACGTGTTTCAGTCAGGGAAGGGCAGATCCGTTAAGGGGTGGCATAGGGCCGATTGGCATTGCTTCCACGCTGAGGTGCCGAGGGCTTCACTTGAAGCCAGGGCACCCAGGGTGGCTGGTGGTGTCAGCCGTGATTACCGACGATGCGGTACATCTCGGTGTGATCGGTCTGCGGGGTCGAGCTCTGTGCGGCTTCTTGCCAGACGGACAAGCATTGGTGGCCGAGCTTCATGTCCTCGGTCATTTGTTCGGCGAGGTTCACTGCGATCTTCAGGTCCTTGACCATCAACTGCAACGCAAAACCAGAGGCATAGGTGCCGCTCAGCATGAACTGATGCACCTTGTTGGCAGTGGTGAAGTTGCCGCCGGAAGCGTTGTTCAGCACGTTGGTCATCACGGCCGGGTCGATGCCGAATTTTTCACCCACATGCAGTGCCTCGACGGTTGCGAGCAGGCCAGTGGCCGAAACGAAATTGTTGAGTGCTTTGACTGCATGGCCCGCACCGCTGGGGCCAACATGAGTGAACACGCCCATGATCTCCAGCAGGCCGGCATGCTGGGTCATGACTTCGACTGCTCCGCCAACCATGATTTGTAAAGTGCCCGCAGTGGCGCGTTTTACCCCACCGGATACTGGTGCATCGAGGAGGTTTATCGAAAGCGTGGACAGTTCTTGAGCCAGGCGCTGAGTCTCAAGCGGCTCTGAGGAACTCATGTCGATAATGCACGCGTCTTTTTTCAGCCCTTTGGCAATGCCGTTTTCACCGAGCAGAACAGCATTTACGACCTTTGAGTTCGGCAGCATGGTGATGACCACACTCACGTCGGTGAGCGAGTGAGCACCCTCGAAGCGGGCTGCACCTAGAGCGGTGCAAACCTCTTCAACCACGTGGGTATTGGTATCGCTGACGAGCAAAGGGTAACCCGCCTTGGCGATGAGAGTGGCCATGGGGCGTCCCATCATGCCTAGGCCGATGAAGAGAACTTTCGGAAGCGGAGTATGGTTGTTGTTCATGCTTGTCTCGACAGTTTGGATTGTTCAAGGGCAGCCATAAAAAGTGGCTCTGCCGAGAAGCCTATGAATTGTAATACAATCTGTCAATGATACGACTTGCTACTCGTTTGTATCGAGCATGCCCAGAGCGGCTGACTCTGCATTCTTGATGTGCTGTTGAGCGATTTCTTTTGCTCCCTCGCTGTCGCGTGCCTTGATCCGGGTAACCAGCTCATCGATTTCCGCCAGGCTTTCAGCAAGGCGCTCAGGTCGGGAAAACGAGGTGGCCCTGAGCAGGTTGATACGCGATAGAAGACCTTGCAGCACTTCGCTGATGAGACTGTTTCCACTGCCCCCCAGGAGCACATCATAAATTTTCGACTTGGATACCAGCAGTGCTCGTCTGTCCGGGTTTTTCGCCTGCGCATGAAGATCACAGACTGCACGCTCCAGATCCTGGATCTGTTCATCACTGGCTAGCCGTGCGAATTCCTGAGCTGCAAAGCCTTCCAGCAGTGCACGCAAGGCATAGAGCTCCTTGGCTTCGCGAGTATCCAGGCTGGCCACCGCGGGGCCTTTATGCGGAACGATCACGACCAGTTTTTCCGCTTCCAGGCGGCGCAGGGCTTCGCGCAGAGGAGGGCGGCTCACTTGCAGCATCTCGCATAGCTCGCGCTCGACAAGACGCTCTCCCGGCGCAAAGCGTCCGTTCATGATCGCTTCGCGCAAGAAGCTTTCAACCTGGCCGCGCAAGGTCTCTGGGCGGTTCATCACCGGCATATCTCCGTGTTCCATCCATTTCTCCATGGTCGGCATGCCAACCCTACGATCTGTTTGATTACCACGCATATTGTATGTCAATTGCCCTTGCCGAGTCCTGAGCAATTATCTTTATGTGTTGTTATGCCTGTAGGATTGTAATACAGTCTTACGAAGTGAGGCCGAAAAGCCCTTTCCGAGAACAATGTAAAAGGGAAACCATCATGCAAATCAGAGCCGCTGTGCTGGATGAAATGGGGCTGCCCGCGCCATTCGCCGAAAGCAAGCCGTTGCGCATCGAAAAAATTGAGCTTGCTGATCCCGGTCCTGGTGAGGTGCTGATCAAGATCGCTGCTGCAGGCATCTGCCACTCTGACCTCTCCATCATTGAGGGCGTGCGCCCTCGACCGTTGCCGATGGTTATCGGGCATGAGGCGGCTGGGGTCGTGGTGGCTGTCGGCCCTTATGTGGATGAGTTGGCGGTAGGTGACCATGTGGTAACGGTGTTCGTTGCAGCCTGTGGTCACTGCGTCGAATGCTCTGGAGGGCGTCCTGCCCTTTGTGCGCCGGGAGCGGTTGCGGGTACCGCCGGTACCTTGCTGCGTGGCGACCGACGCTTGAGCCGTGGTGCTCAGGTCCTCAATCACCATTCGGGTATCTCGGCTTTTGCCGAGTACGCCGTAGTGTCTACCCACTCTCTGGTGAAAATAGACCGTGAAGTTCCTCTGGAACACGCGGCGTTGTTCGGCTGTGCCGTTCTGACGGGGGTTGGTGCTGCCACCAACAGTGCGAGCATTACGCTCGGTTCGACTGTCGCCATCGTCGGCATGGGGGGCGTTGGCCTGGCCGCACTGCTTGGTGCGCTGGCGGCCGGTGCTAGTCAGGTTATCGCAATCGATACCAATCCCGAGAAATTGGCGATGGCCAAGGCGCTTGGGGCTAGCCACGCATTCGATGCAACCGATCCGAACCTGGTAGAGGCGATTCGTGAACTGACCAAGGGAGGGGTGGACGTAGCATTGGAGTTCGCTGGTGCACCGGCAGCCCTGGAGACTGCCTGGAAGGTTGGCAAGCGTGGTGGTGAGGTCGTCACCGCAGGCCTGGCTCGCCCGAGCGCAACCTTCAGCGTGCCGATGGTGGGGCTGGTGGCAGAGGAGCGGATTCTGCGTGGCAGCTATATGGGCAGCAGTGTCCCGAATCGCGATATCCCGCGCTATCTGGAGCTATTCCGTCTTGGCCGCCTGCCTATAGACAAGCTGGTCACGCACCGCCTGCCTTTGGATGAAATCAATATCGGTATGGATCGCCTGCGCAATGGCGAGGCAGTTCGCCAAGTCATCACTTTCGATTGAGCGGGGCGCTGACATGAATCGTATGAATAAGTTTTTCATCGATGGGCAATGGTGTGCGCCAGCAGGCGAACATCGCACGTTCCCTCTGATCAATCCGGCAACCGAAGAAGCCTATGGCGAGCTGACCATGGGGAGTGCCGAGGACGTTGATTGTGCCGTGCGTGCTGCGCGTAAGGCGTTCTCCAGTTATTCACGCTGGACGCCCCAGCAGCGCATCGAGCTGCTTGAGCGGGTATTGACCCTCTATAACCAGCGCCACGAAGAGTTTGCCCAGGCCATGACACTGGAAATGGGGGCGCCGATTACTTTTTCGCGGGCAGGACAGGCGGCGCGTGGTCGTCTGCATATCGAGGAGATCATCCGTGTCTTGCGCGAGTTCAGTTTCGATGAGCAGCACGGCACAACGCTGATCCGGCGGGAGGCTATTGGGGTTTGTGGGTTGATCACGCCGTGGAACTGGCCGATCAACCAGATCGTGGTGAAGATCGCGCCTGCCCTGGCGGCAGGCTGCACGATTGTGTTGAAGCCGAGCGAGTTCTCTGCGCTTTCTGCGCTGCTTTTCGCCGAGGTACTGGATGAAGCTGGTCTGCCTGCTGGCGTATTCAATTTGGTGAACGGCGATGGTCCGACCGTAGGGCATGCCATTTGTGCACATCCGGACATCGACATGGTGTCTTTCACCGGTTCTACCCAGGCGGGCATCCGCGTAGCCAAGGCTGCTGCGGATACGGTCAAGCGTGTCGCCCAGGAGCTTGGCGGCAAGTCTGCCAATATCCTGCTCGATGATGTCGACCTGTCCCAGGCCGTTACTAAAGGTGTGGCTGCTTGCTTTACCAATAGTGGTCAGTCCTGCTCGATTCCTACCCGCATGCTGGTTCCTGTGACGCGCATGGCCGAGGCAGTGGAAATCGCCCGCACAGCGGCAGCTGCCTACCGCACGGGGGACCCGAATGACGAACGAACGCAACTGGGTCCGTTGGTGAACAAGGCGCAGTTCGATCGCGTCCAGCAACTGGTTCGAAGCGGTATCGACGAGGGCGCTGAACTGGTCTGTGGAGGCCTTGGTCGACCTGATGACCTGGAGCGCGGCTATTACGTCAGGCCGACGGTCTTTGCTGCTGTCCGCCCGGACATGACCATTGCCCAGGAAGAAATCTTCGGTCCGGTCCTTTCGATCATTCCATACCGCACTGAGGCCGAAGCGATCGCGATCGCCAATGGCACTCCGTATGGGCTCGCGGCCTATGTGCAGTCCAGCAGCCTGCAACGGGCTCGTGATGTCGCGGCCTATCTGCAAGCAGGCGGCGTTCACCTCAATTACCCACCCGCGGATATGGGGGCCCCTTTCGGTGGCTACAAGCAATCTGGCAACGGACGCGAATGGGGAGAGCACGGTTTGATCGAGTATTTGGAAACCAAGTCCATCGTCGGTTATGCCCCGGCGCCTTGAGCGCCATGAAGAAAACACACCAATAAAAACAATGCAGGTTGTGAACATGAAAACATCAACAGCTACGGTGGATGTCGGCTCCTCCAAAAGCATCGATAAGTCGACCGTTAAAGTCATTGCCGCAGCATCGCTGGGTACTGTCTTCGAGTGGTACGAGTTCACCCTCTATGGGGCTCTCGCAGCAGTCATCGCACTCAACTTCTTTTCCGGTCTCGACCCTACGACAGGCTTCATCTTTGCGCTTTTGACCTTTGCCGTAGGGTTCATCATGCGTCCGGTAGGCGCAGTGGTCTTCGGGCGTATCGGTGATCGTATCGGGCGCAAGAAGACCTTTCTCATCACTATCGTGATCATGGGTATTTCCACGGTTGCAGTTGGCCTGCTTCCTACCTACGAGTCAGCCGGGGTGCTCGCCCCCAGTCTGCTGATCGCGATGCGAATGCTCCAAGGCTTGGCTCTGGGTGGTGAGTATGGTGGTGCTGCGACTTATGTTTCTGAGCACTCGAGCTCGCGGCGCAGAGGCCTTAATACCGCGTGGATTTCAGCTACGGGTACGACGGGATTGTTGCTGGCGTTTGGGGTAATTCTGGCTTGCCGTCATTACACCGGTGATGAGTTCAACACCTGGGGCTGGCGAATCCCATTTCTCTTTTCGCTAGTGCTTCTCGGCATTTCCATTTCTATCCGCATGGGAATGGCAGAGTCGCCTGCGTTCAAGAAAATGAAGGAAGAGAATCGGCTTTCAAAGTCTCCGCTGCGAGAGACCTTCATGGAAAAAGCCAACCTGAAGCGATTGACCATTGCTCTGTTCGGTATCTGCGGTGGTATGACCTGTGCCTATTACGTGGCAGTGCTATACCCGACCTTTTTCATGACCCAGAGTCTCAAGGTTGATCCGCAACTGGCCAATACCACGCTGACGCTTGCCCTGGTTACCGGCCTGCCGATGTTCCTGATCGCGGGTTGGCTGTGTGATCGGATAGGGCGTAAGCCAGTCTTGCTGATTGGTTTTTTCCTGTCTGCGCTCTTCATCTTCCCGATCTACAAAGGAGTGGCCCACTACGCCAACCCCGATCTGTTGGCTGCTGAGGAGCGTACACCCGTTACATTGGTGGTGGATCCAGCTCAATGCTCGTTCATGTTCAACCCTACGGGCACCCGCAGTTTCAGTAGCCCATGTGATGTGGCCAAGCAGGTGCTTTCGACCTCGGGCATCAGCTATCAGACTCAGAATGTACCAGGGCAGGCCACTGCATTGATCAAGGTGGGAGCGGCTGAGCTCATGTCGCCTGGCAGCGTTGGGTTGGATACAGCTGTAGCCAAAGAGCGCATGGAGTCACTGAAAGCATCGCTGCTGGGTCAACTTGAACAGGCCGGTTATCCAGTAAAAGCTGATCCTGAGAAATTCCAGCAAGGAAAGGTCTTCCTGCTGCTGATGGCGCTGGTGTTCTGCGGCGTCATCACGCTCACCCCTGTAGCGCCGATGCTGGTAGAGATGTTCCCCGCGCGCATCCGTTACACCTCGATGTCCTTCCCCTACCACTTTGCCAGCGGTTGGATCGGTGGCTTGCTCCCGACTATTGCATTCGCCCTGTCGGCGGAGAAGGGCAACATCTACTTCGGCCTCTGGTACCCGGTTATCTGGATTGCATTGTCATTCGTGATCGGGTTGATCTTCCTTCGTGAAACCCGCGATGTAGATATCAACCTCTGACTATCAAGCTACTCATAGCAGGTGAAATATGAGCAATAAAGAACTGTTCGATAAAGGGTTCGCAAATCGCAAGGCTGTACTTGGCGCCGCACATGTAGAGAAGTCCTGGTCGGCTGCTGATGACTTCAACAAACCCATGCAGGCGTTGGTGACGGAGTACTGCTGGGGGGCTGTTTGGGGGGATGAAACGCTGCCTTTCAAAACACGCAGCTTGTTGAATCTGGCCATGCTGACAGCCATGAACCAGCACCACGAATTGGGTGTGCATGTGAAGGGGGCGCTCACCAATGGTGTCACCGTTGAGGAGATTCGTGCGGTACTGATGCAGGCTGGTATTTATGCCGGCGTACCGGCCGCACTGGCTGCGTTCCGGGTGGCTACGGAGGCGATTAAGGCTTGGGAGGCTGAGCACACTCGCTGAGTGGTTTGAACGACAGGCTTCTTGAGCCCACAGTCCTTGGATCCACCAACCAGTATCCAAGGACGTGCTCAAGATGACTCCAACTGCCCCAACAAAGAGGCTTGGAGTCGAGCGCCGTCTGGTGTTCTGCCAGCGCCGTACTGAGAGAAATATGACTCACGAATAAACCCCGAATGCTGCCAGAACTTGGTGGCACGGACTCATGCACACTACAAAAACAAAAGGTGCTCAAGATGTCGAAGAACTTTGTTCGGCTATCTCTCATCGTTGCCGTTGCACTGGAAACTCCAGTCGTCATGGCTGACTTCGTTGCAGATGCAAAGGGAAGCCTGGAACTTCGCAACTTCTATTACAGCCGTGACCTCCGTAACGAGGGGGCAAGCCAGTCGAAGCGAGAAGAATGGGCGCAAGGATTCATTCTCAATTTGCAGTCGGGTTACACCGAAGGCACCGTTGGATTCGGCATCGATGCAATGGGGCTGCTCGGTGTGAAGCTGGACTCCAGCCCGGACCGAACGGGGTCGGGGCTTCTGGCCTTTGATTCAGAGCGGAATGTGGAGGATGAGTACAGCAAGCTGCTACTGACTGCCAAGGCTCGACTCGGTCGAAGCGAGCTGCGCGTCGGTGGGCTAAACCCCGTCCTTCCCATGCTATCGAGCAACTTCAGCCGGCTGCTGCCTCAGGTCTTCCGGGGCGGGATGCTGGTTTCCAATGATCTTGATCCGCTCACCATCACGGCGCTCCGGGTCAATGCCGTCAAGCTGCGAAACTCGACAGACTTCGAGTCGCTTACCGCATTCGGCTACCGACCCGTTGAGGCGGACCATTATGATTACCTGGCACTCGATCTCAAGGCACTTCCCACGCTGACGCTCAGTTATCACATTGCCGAGCTGAAGGACCTCTACCGATCCCACTACGCTGGCTTGAAGCTAAACCAGCCGTGGGGGCCTGGCGCTGTAATTTCCGATGTACGCCTATTCGACTCCAGTGAGACGGGAAGCGCACTCTTGGGCGAGGTGGATAACCGCACCTTGAGTAGCTACTTCGCCTATAGCATCAAGGGACACACCATTGGCGGTGGCTATCAGAAAGCTTGGGGCGAGACACCCTTTGCGTTTGTGAATGGCACTGACACCTATCTGTTTGGTGAGTCTCTGGTGAGTACCTTCACTGCACCGAACGAGCGCATCTGGTTTGCCCGCTATGACTTCGATTTCGTGGCACTTGGAATCCCTGGGTTGACGTTCGGGCTGAAATACGTGAAAGGCGACGATGTTGACCCTACACTGCTCAACACCCGACAAGCAGCAGCCCTACGAGTCGATGGCCAGAGCGGTAAGGAGTGGGAGCGGGTCACGGATATTGCTTATGTTGTACAGAGCGGGCCTGTGAAGGGGGTGTCGGTGCTTTGGCGGAACTCTACAAACCGTTCGAACTATGCGGATAGTGGTGACGAGAACCGCTTTATCGTCCGCTATACCCTGAATTTCTAAATTTCCCCGGTGGCGGTCGGAATGCTTCAGCCTTCCGACACGCCTTTTTAGGGCCAGCTCACGTGAACACTACCGACGATGAGCATGGCCCATTTTTGTTCGTCCACCCCGATGGCAAGGTCGTCTGTATCAAGCTGAGTAGGGGTACTGATCCCCCCCAGTTTTATCAGCTCAACGCCCAAGTGGTGTTAAGCAAAAGGGGAGCGATGAGCTCGTGCATGTGAGAGAAATATTTTGAAGCACTCGCGCATCGAGCTGTTTCCCAGAGAAATAGCCTTCCAGGCGGACCCTGTAAGAAGGCTCCAACAGTTTTTCCGGAGCTGCTGATAACGAGGAAAATCCAGTTGTTGAAAGTCGCATACTCATTGCTCAATCACAGGGCTGGCAAGGGTTCATTCGAGAGGGCTTGCTATTGAGTTACGAGCGGCCTGTCACGCAAAGAAGGCTTGTGCTGATAGCAGCCTTTCGGGAGTTTTCACTGCCTTCGACCCTTCCTCCTTCAGTCAATATAAGCTAATTCCTAAAGATTATTTGCAGCCTGTTTTTTATATCTTCTAGCTTAGCCGCTACCGGATCACCGGACTCCAGCTCAACCCTGAAGTTGTCCGTGATCCGGCCCGCCAAGATGGCCGACACGTGCTCACGAGGTCTGCCAGGTTCTCGCGTTTGTCATCTCATCCACTTGCTCATGCAACGCTGCATTTTCTGCGCTGTGTGTGCGGCGGTTGTGGACGATTGATCCGCTACCTCGAACGTTCAGCTGAAGGATTCACAGCACTCAATGACTGCAAGGCAGGGGCCTTGCCTGATCAATCTTCGAGGAATTCATGATGAAACTGAAAACGTTGATTGGTGCCGGTGTGCTCGCGGTTACCGCGTTGCTGCAGGCGTCTCCGGTGATTGCCGCCAGTGATGTGCTGGTGACGACCGACTGGTTGGAAAAGAACCTGAACAACCCCAAGGTGCGGGTCATCGAGGTAAGCGTCGTGCCGGGCGTCTACGAGCGCGGGCATATTCCCGGCGCGGTAAATGTCGTCTGGCATACCGATCTGGTCGACCCGGTGCGCCGTGACATCGCCAGCCAGGAGAACTTCCAGGCGCTGTTGCGCAAGGCGGGGGTTTCGGCGGATACCACCACGGTGCTCTATGGCGACAGCAACAACTGGTTCGCCGCGTGGGGCGCCTGGGTTTTCGACGTGTATGGCGTGGATAACGTCAAGTTGCTCGATGGCGGCCGGGTCAAATGGGAGGCGGAAAAACGTCCGCTGGAGAACCGCGTGAAAACGCCGGCGGCGGGGAATGTGGTGGTCAAGGCGGCGAACAAGGACCTACGAGCCTTCCTGCCGGATGTGCTGGCCGCGGCGGAAAAGCGTAGCGACGTGCAACTGGTGGATATCCGTTCTGCCGATGAATACAACGGCAAGATTTTCGCGCCGCAGGGCGTACAGGAACTGGCAATCCGCGCTGGCCATGTACCGGGTGCGGTCAACGTGCCCTGGGGCCAGGCGGTGGCAGCCGATGGTACCTTCAAGTCTGCCGAGGAATTGAAGAAGGTCTACGCGGCGGTCGGGATCGACGGCAGCAAGCCGATCATCACCTACTGCCGCATCGGCGAGCGTTCCAGTCACACCTGGTTCGCCCTGAAGAAAATCCTGGGTTACGACGTGCGCAACTACGACGGTTCCTGGACCGAATACGGCAACGCGGTCGGCGTGCCGGTGGTCAACGTGGCCGGCACCGTCTGGGGTGGCAAGTAAGCAATATTCTTCGTGACAGGGTTGCCGGGGTGAGCGTTCAGGCTGGGCGCTCACCCTTCTTTTATGGAGAGTCGGCATGCTTGCAGTTCCCCGGCGCTCGACCGAGCGCATCGCCACCTTGACGGCTTTATCGATCACGGTGGTTCTGCTGTTGGCCATCTGGCAGTTGGCTGGCCCGGACAGTGAAAGCCAGGCCCTGAGTTTGTCGTTGCTGGGTGGCGCGGTTTTCGGCCTGCTGCTGCAACGCTCGCGCTTCTGCTTCTTTTGCGTCACCCGGGATTTCATTGAGCAGCGCAAGCCCGAAGGGTTGCTCGGTATCATCGCCGCGCTTGTCGTGGGTACCTTGGGTTACCACGCGGTGTTTGGCGCCTTCCTGCCGGATCCGATGTCGGGGCGGTTACCACCTGATGCCCATGTGGGGCCATTGAGCTGGGTGCTTGCCCTGGCGGCAACGCTGTTCGGTATCGGCATGGCCATTTCCGGTTCCTGTATCAGTGCTCATCTGTACCGGCTGGGAGAGGGGGCTTTCGCATCGGTCTTCGCCTTGTTGGGGGCGCTACTTGGCTTCGTCATCGGTTTTCTGTGTTGGAACCCGTTGTACCTGTTGAGCATTCAGGCTGCGCCAGTGGTGTGGTTGCCCAACTGGCACGGATACGGGGTTTCGCTGGTGTTGCAGCTCCTGTTGTTGGCAGGACTGGCGGGCTGGCTGCTGACCTATCATCGGTCAGGAGCGCAGGTGATCCAGCCTTTACGCAGCCTGAAGCAAGTGCTGTTCGGTCAGCGCTGGCCGACCTGGGTGGGGGGTGTGCTGATCGGCTTTCTTGCGACCCTGGCCTACTTGCGGGTCGGACCGCTTGGTGTAACGGCGGAACTGGGCAGCGTGGCCCGTACTTCCGCCAGTGATCTGGGCTGGTTACCGGAGCGAATGGAGGGCCTGGACGGGTTCTCCGGCTGTGCCACCGTGATCAAGGAAACCCTGCTGTCGAACAACGGCCTGTTCATTCTCGGGTTGGTGGCGGCGGCCTGGGCCAGTGCGTTGGTTGCCGGTGACTTCCAGCCTCGGCGCCCCAGTGCAAACGAGCTCATGCGTAATCTGCTGGGCGGCGTGCTGCTCGGGTTGGGCAGCATGCTGGCGCTGGGCTGTACGGTCGGCACGTTGCTGTCCGGCATCATGGCCGGGGCGGCTTCGGGCTGGCTGTTCGGCCTGTTCTGCTTGTTAGGTATCGTGCTGGGATTGCCTTTGAGGCGGCTCTGGAGCTGAGCCAGCCCGGCTCGGGTTCAGGGGGAGACCCTGAGCGGAGCCGGGGCGTCTATTGCCCCGGTTTCGCGACTCGTCTCAGTTACGTGACAGGGGCGGAGTGCGCGGAGGAATCACCCGTTTCGTTCCGGTGGACTCGTACGCCGACGCCAGGCGCAGCAGCGCCGAATCATCGTAGGCCCGGCCGGCGAAGGTCAGCCCGACGGGCATGCCGATATCCGCCATCATTCCCATCGGCACGGTGACCGTGGGCACTCCCAGGTGGCGGATGGCGAGGTTGCCGTTGGCGACCCAGATGCCATTGCTCCAGGCGATGTCCGCAGATGCCGGGTTCACGTCCGCATCCGCCGGGCCCACGTCGGCCACCGTCGGGAAGATCACCGCGTCGAGCGCCAGTCCGTCCATCCAGTCTTCGAGATCGATGCGCCGGGTTTCCTCGAGCCCACGCAGACCGTCCGGCAGGGTGGTGATCTCGTTCCAGGGTGTAATGCCACGCTCGGCCATCCGCACGTACTCGTCCATGCCGGCAACGAGGTCGCCTTCGCGGTTGGGCAGGGTTCCCGGGTCGTGCGGGAAAATCAGCGGCCCGTCCACATCGACCAAACGGTTCAGGTTGGGGTCGCCATTGGCCCGCAGGAAGTCATCGAAGGCCCAGGCGGTCAGGTCCCACAATTCATGATGAAGGAATTCTTTGGATACCAGGCCACGGGTAAATACCGTCGGTGCGCCGGGACGGTCCCCCTCGCAGTTGGAGACCAGCGGGAAGTCGACCTCGATCACTTCGGCGCCAGCCGCTTCGAGCGCCTGGCGAGCCTGCTTCCAGAGCTCGATCACAGAGGGGCGGGTGATGATTCGCTGGCCTGTGGGACCGCCGATTCCGGGCGCATCGCTGGTGCCTGCCTCGGGGTCGGCATTGATGTACATGCGCGGAACACCGAAGCGTTTGCCGGCGAGCGCGTCGGCGCTGGCGGCAAGCGTTGGATAGGACGCGGGACGTACCGAGGCCACGCTCGGAATGGGCACCCAGGGTTGCAGGCGCCACAAATCACCGCGGGTATCGGGGTCCTCAGCCACCACCACGTCCAGCACTTCGAGGAGGTCGGCCATGGTTCTGGCGTAGGGCACGACGACGTCCATGGTCGGGGTCAGCGGCCAGTTGCCACGTACCGAGATCACGCCGCGCGAAGGTGTGTAGGCGCACAGGCCGTTGTTCGATGCTGGCCCGCGACCGCTCGACCAGGTTTCTTCGGCGAGGCCGAAAGCCGCGAAACTTGCTGCGGTCGCCGTGCCGGCGCCGTTCGATGAGCCCGATGCAAAGGGGGCGGTGAGGTAGTCGGCGTTGTAGGGGCTCTCTGCCCGGCCATAGACGCCGCGTTGCATGCCACCGTTGGCCATGGGCGGCATGTTGGTCTTGCCCAGGCAGATTGCGCCGGCGGCACGCAGCCGTTCGATGGTGAAGGCATCCCGATAGGCGACCAGGCTGGCGAATGCCGGACTACCGGAGGCTGCAGTGAGCCCTTTCACCAGATAGCTGTCCTTGGCGGTGTAGGGGATGCCATCCAGCGGGCCGAGTGTTTCGCCGCGAGCCCGACGCGCATCGGCGGCTTCGGCTTCCTGGAGGGCTTCGGGGTTGCGCACCACCACAGCGTTCAGCCGTGTGGGTGTGGTGGGGCTGTCGTAGGCCTCGATCCTGGCGAGGTAGGCCTGGACCAGCTCTACCGAAGTGGTGCGGCCGGACTCGAGCGCGGCGCGCAATTCGGAAATGGAAACCTCGGTTACCTCAATCATCGTGTCACCGCTGGCTACTGGTGGGTTATGCAGCGAATGTCTGCGTTACGCTGAACCTGGGATTCAGGGCTGGCAATTATGGCAAACCGGCGTGCATTTCTGTGCGTGTTTTGGTGCGTCACGCGGTGGCCGGTGATGGTCCTGACGACGGGTTGCGGCGCTGCCACTCTGCCACAATCTCTCCCATCGTCTGTGGTGCACCGCCGCGTATCCAGGCCATGAAGTCGCGATCGAACCGGAATGTGGGGCCGCAGTGCTCAAGCATGAACCTGCGGACGTTCTGCGTATTCTTGTAGTCGCTACTGATGACCGTGTGATGGGTGATCGGATCACTGTGCCAATCAAATTTCATTGGGCTGTTCGCTTGATTACGGTTGTAGAGGTTGGACGCTATCTATCGGTAGCGCAGGCTTGAGTGTATACCGGCGGTTTGAAGCGTATGACCACCATCAATTGCAACAGGGCCAGGGCGATCAGAAAGACGATCACTGCAGTCCAGTTGCCCATGGCTGAATGGATAAGGGGGACGGCCGTCATCGCCAAAGCCGAACCGACATTCCCCGAGACGGTTAGCAAGGCATTGGCCTTGGCAGCCTGCTTGGCGCCTGCCAGCTCTTCGCACAAGGTCAGGAGCAAGGCATAGCAGGGCAGCAAGAATACGCCCAGCAGCGCTGCATAGAAGAGCGCTGCAACATGGGTATGAGTGTGGAACAACAACCAGATGCTGCAGATGCCGCCGCAGCCGCAACCCAGTAGAACCTTTTTCTTGCTGTTTATCAGTCGTGCCAACGGCTCTACCAGAAGCGAGCCGAATACACCGCCACCGATCAATAGCGTGCTCGCTGCTGCGAGGGTGCGGGCATTCAGTCCGTTGTCTGCCAGGATGGGCTCCAGGCACAACGTTAGCGCATTGAACAGGCCGAAGCCGATCAGTGCTGCCAGCAGCAGGACCGGTAATCCTGGGGTATAAAACAGGTTCAATAAGCCACGGCTGGTGCTGTCGCTCTGGCTGAGTTGGGGCCGCTCAGCATTGCCGCTTAAAAGGAAGAACAGCAGGCAAGGTGGGAGTGAGGCCAGCGCAAACCCCAGGATGGTAGCGTGCAAGCCGTAGCGTTCGAACAGAATGGGCGTTAACCCCAGGCCCAGTGCCAGTCCGGTAAACATGCCTGCGGTGGTCAGGCCTATGGCTTTGCCGCGCTCTTCTTCAGCGAACCACTCAGCGGCCATTTTTGCGGCGCCATTGATGATCAGGGGTTGGGCCAGCGCAATCAGCAATTGCCCGAGCATTAGGCCTGAATAGGTTTCGATCTTCAGGCGCAGCGGTACTGCCAATGCCATCAGCGCAACCCCCAAGCCGGTGCCGTGGCGAAATCCGAAGCGATCGATGAACATTCCTGCCGGGATCGACAGCGCGACACAGAAGATGGGAAAGATCAGAACGCTGGCACTGGCTTGAATCTCTGACAGGCCATAGAGGTTTTGGAGGTGCGAGAGGAGGGGGATCAGATTGGTAATCAGCACCTGATTAGCGCACAGCGCCAGCGTATAGCTGATCGCCACCAGCCAACGTTTGCTATGCGGTGAACCGTGGTGGCTGAGGCGTGGTGCTGCTGGTGGCCTGATCATCGCTTTATTGTTTTCCTCGTCGCGTTGGCTTGCGCGTGAGCGTGCCATGACCCCATCAGGGGAAGACGGCTGTGCGAAGGTAGCGGGGTTACAGGCACCTGCATAGGTCAGCTACGGCCAATCTGAGGCAGCATGAAGTGGGCGGGTGTCGGGCTGCTTGTTGAGTAGAACTTGCTGCCCCGCGGGCATTTCGTTAGCTTTCGGCCTTTCGGCCGGATAATGGCCTGCCGCAGTTGTCGCCTCATGGAAGTAAAGTCGTTATGGCGCGTGTGCAGTTTCCGCAGCATCAGGATGGGATCAACACGTCCCTGGATCGTGATATGCCGGCGCAGCGATTGCTGCAGATCGCCAATGTGCTGTGCGTGATACTGCTTTGTATCGGTGCAGAAACGGTGCTGGCGCAGGATTGGTTGAACACGGGATTGGTAGCGCTCGCGCTGCTGTTTACGCTGGCTGGGCGCTACCTGAATCAGAGGGGGCGTATCGAGCTGTCGGTAGCGCTGGTGCTCAGCTCGATCATGGTGCTGGTGAGTGTGTCCCTGTGGTTCAGCCAGGGCCTCTATAGCGCTGCCTTGCTGGCCTATCCTGGCATTCTCATCGTGGCTGGAATGGTGGCATCACTGCGTATGTTCATCGGGCTGCTGGTGAGCATGCTGGCGGTGGTGGCATTTCTGACCTACGCCGGGCTGAGTGGGCTGCAGACCTTCGAACCGTTACCGATGGGGCTGGGGCGCTTGGCCAATGTCAGCAGTATTCTGCTGGTCTGTGCGGTGGCTGTGTGGCTGTTGTCCAATGACCTGCGACGTACGCTGCAGCGTCTGCAGCAAGCGGTCGTACAGGTGGAAAACTCCGAGGCCAGTGTCACGCACCTGACCCAGCATGATGCCCTGACCAATCTGCCAAACCGCCTGTTGATCAGTGACCGTACCGAGCAGGCCATTGGGCAGGCCCGGCGCTATCAGCGGCGTGTCGCGTTGCTGTTTCTCGATCTCGATAATTTCAAGACGATCAATGACTCCCTTGGGCATGCGGCCGGTGACGAGTTGTTGCAGGAGGTCGCGCTGCGCTTGGAACAGGCGGTAAGCGACGAGGACACCATCAGCCGGCAGGGTGGCGATGAGTTTCTCGTCGCCTTGGCGGACGTGCATGATCTGGCGGCCGTATCCGCCGTCGCGACGCAGATTCAGCAGCGCCTGGCCCAGCCCTTCACGCTCAAGGGCATGCAGATCGTGACCTCCATCTCCATCGGTATTGCCCTGTTCCCGGAAGATGGCGACGATTTCGATACGCTGCTGACCCATGCTGACATGGCCATGTATCAGGCCAAGGCGGCGGGGCGAAATGGCTTTCGCTTTTTCGATGCGCAGACCCATGCCGCCAACCGTGAGCGCCTAAGCCTGGAGTTGGGATTGCGTGAAGCGTTGAATCGCAACGAGTTTGTGCTGCACTACCAACCGATTGTCGACCTGAACAGCGGCGGTCTGCTGGCAGTTGAGGCATTGATTCGCTGGCAGCACCCGCAGGAAGGTCTGATTTATCCAGATCGCTTTATTGCAGCAGCAGAGCAGTCCGGGTTGATCGTGGAGATTGGCGAGTGGGTGATCAACGAGGCATGCCGGCAGATGATGGTCTGGCAGGCCGCAGGGTTGCCGCGTTTTGTGGTGTCGGTGAACCTGTCAGCCGTGCAGTTCCGACGGGGCAATCTGGAAGTATTGGTTCGCTCTGCGTTGACGCGTTTTGGCCTGCCGCCTGGTTGTCTGGAGCTGGAGCTGACCGAGACCATCCTACTGCAGGATTCCGATGCCTTTATCGGGGTGCTGCAACGGCTCAAGGGGCTGGGTGTGAAGTTGTCGATTGACGATTTCGGCACCGGTTATTCCAATCTTTCCTATCTGCAGCGCTTCCAGGTGGACAAGCTGAAGATCGACCAGTCCTTCGTGCGTCAGTTGCAGGGCAATACGCAGGGGCAGGCTATTGTCACAGCCATCATCCAAATGGCCAAAAGCTTGCAACTTCTGACGACCGCCGAAGGTGTGGAAGATGAGGCGACGCGCCAGCTTCTGATCGGGCTGGGGTGCGTGCAAGGGCAGGGGTATCTGTTTGCGCGGCCGATGGCTGCGGAGCTTCTGGCCTCTTATATTTTCTCCCCGGTGTTGCCTGTGGCTGATGAGGCTGAGGTTTGATGCCGGTGATAGGGCTTCTGCCAGTGAAATAAAAACGGCGCCCTGCGGCGCCGTTTTTGTTGCGTCCACGGGTGCTACACGTGCAGGTGTTCCGCTGCGTACAGGGTGTTTTCCAGCAGGCAGGCGCGTGTCATGGGGCCGACGCCACCGGGTACCGGTGTGATCCAGTCGGCGCGCTCGGCGGCAGCGTCGAATTCGACATCACCAACCAGCTTGCCGTCGTCCTGGCGATTGATACCGACGTCGATGACGATGGCCCCTTGCTTGATCCACTCGCCCTTGACCAGCCCAGGCTTGCCGGCTGCCACGACAACCAGGTCTGCGTTGGCCAGATGGCCGGGCAGGTCTTTGGTAAAGCGGTGAGTCACCGTCACGGTGCAGCCGGCCAGCAACAGCTCCATAGCCATCGGGCGCCCAACGATGTTGGAAGCGCCGACGATAACGGCATTTAGCCCATGCAAGTCGACCCCGGTGCTTTCCAGCAAGGTCATGATGCCTTTCGGGGTGCAGGAGCGTAGCAGCGGAATACGCTGGACCAGGCGGCCCACGTTGTAAGGGTGGAAGCCATCCACATCCTTGTCCGGATTGATACGCTCCAGCAGTTGCGACGCATCGAGGTGATCGGGCAGTGGCAGTTGCACGAGAATCCCGTCGATGGCGTTGTCACGATTCAATTGATCGATCAACGCCAGCAGGGCGCCTTGCGTCGTGTTAGCAGGCATGTCGTGGGCAACGGAAACGAAGCCGACTTCCTCGCAGTCTTTGCGCTTGTGCGAAACATAGACTTGGGAGGCCGGGTCGCTACCGACCAGGATTACCGCCAGGCCTGGCGCACGCAGACCTTGCTGGCGTCGCTCTGCAACACGTTGGGCGATTTGCTGGCGCAGGTTGGCAGCTATGGCTTTGCCGTCGATCAGTTGTGCGGTCATGACGCGTGGTTAACCATCGAAAAGGATTGAAAAAGGGCGGCCATTCTCGCACGACGGGGCGGTCGGGCAAAGGCGAGGGGCCGCGAATTTCCTGTAACTCCTTTATCTCGCTGAATTTTTTTGATTTTTCCTGTTGACGCTTGGTGAACGCCTATATAAGATTCGCCCCGCTTGTCGAGCACAGCCAGTCGCTGGGTAAGATGGCAAGGCAGGACTCTTGAGTCATGCCAAGCCAAAGCTTTAAATCTGCGATTGCAGATGTATAAGCGCCCGTAGCTCAGCTGGATAGAGCATCCGCCTTCTAAGCGGATGGTCGCAGGTTCGAGTCCTGCCGGGCGTGCCATCTGGCATCCAGGCGCAAGCATCGCAATATGGTGGGCGTAGCTCAGTTGGTAGAGCACAGGATTGTGGCTCCTGGTGTCGTGGGTTCGATTCCCATCGTCCACCCCATATTCGAGAAAACGCCAGGCTTAGGCCTGGCGTTTTTGTTTCAGGATTGACCACGCGGACGTGGTGAAATTGGTAGACACACCAGATTTAGGTTCTGGCGCCGCAAGGTGTGAGAGTTCGAGTCTCTCCGTCCGCACCATGTAAGGCCTTGTTACTAAAGGTTTTTTCTAAATCGGCTCTCTGTATGGGAGTGTTTTGGGAATACTTTGGGAATGAGGCAACGAAAAAGGCAGCCTGATAAGGCTGCCTTTTGTCGTTTCTGGGGGCCTGGATTCAGAGCCTTAGCGCGTGTTCAAGAATTGGGATCATGTCCGGGCCGTCCTTGCTGATGTACTTGCCGTAATGGCGTTCCAGCATGGCGATGGTCATGTGCCCCATCTGATCCTTAAGCCATTGCAGCGTTACCGCGCCGGTAGTCAGCAGTTGGCTGGCGTAGGTGTGGCGGCAGTTGTTCGGCCCCCGGTAGCGCACCTCGGCCGCTTCCAGGTGCGGGCGCCAGAATCCCTTGAGCAGCATGTCCGAACTGCTGTGCGCCGCGCCGGTGGTCGTGCAGTGGAACACGAAATGCAGCGTCTGCCGCTTGCGCGTCTTGTTGTCGCGATCGAGCACCTCGACTTCCACTGGCTTGGCCTTCTGCGTATGGATCGCCTGGGCGTGTAGCGCCTGCAGGGCTGGTTTGAGCAGGCGCACCTCGCGGGCAGATCGCCGAGTCTTGGTCACCTTGTAGACGCCGCGCACCTGGCTGCGGCGGAACTTCACCGTGCCGGCCTTGAGGTCGACATCCTCCCAGGCCAGGGCGATGGCCTCCGATACCCGTGGCCCCGTCCACAACATGAACTGGGCGAGGTGTAGCTCTTGGATCTTGTCGGTGGGCGTGCTGAGGATGGTGTCGATTTCCTCGCGGGTGAATGGATCAACCTCGTCCGGGTCGGGCTGACGGATGGTGATGCCTTCGGTCGGGTCGTGCGCCGAGCGGTTGCGCGCTCGGTACAGGGTGAATATCTGTTTCAGCAGGCTGATTACTTCGCGTACCGTGCGGTTATGCAGGCTGGGCATCAGCGTCTTATGCACCCACTCCTTGAGGTGCAGGTGGTCGATGGCGTCCGCCTGCTGATCGCCCCAGCGCGGGCGGATGTGTGTCTCGGCCTTGCTCTTGTAAGTGCGGAAACCGGACGGCGCTAGCTCGTTGCGTTTGATTTCAAGCCAGAGGTCGATGTAGTGGCCGAGGGTGTTGGTCTGCACCTTCGGCGACTTAGGGAAGTGGCGGGCATAGGAGAAGGTGCCCGCCTTGATTTCGTACTCGATCATGCCGACCAGGCGCTCTGCCTGGGCGATGTTATCGGGCGTGGCGTCGCCGTTGAACGGCTCGCGGCACAGCTCACCCTGATAACGGAAATACACGCGTACGCGGTTGCCGCGCACCTCTACACCCTTTGCCATTTGCGTCCCCACACAATGCGAAAGGCCCAGTGTATGGGCCATAAAAAAACTTGGCCCGCAGAGGGGCCAAGAATTTGGGCGGTCAGTTTCTTGTCAGCTCAGCCATGCGCTACCTCGACGACTGCATGCTCCGTCTCCACCACGCAATAACCGTCTGCCCTGGCCAGCATGGACACAGCGTTGCGAACGGCCCGCCAATCGCTCGGCGTGCTGCTGGTGTGGACGATAGGCCGGCCTGGCTTTGTTAGGCGCAGGTGGCCACCGTTGGTTTTGGAGATCTGCCAGCCGTGTTCCCTGGCGTAGCAGAACAGCGGCCACAGGCGCTTGCCACCGCGCCGGCCGGCAATGATGACGTGTCGGCTCATACCGTCACCTCCAGCGGCAAGCCACGCCGCGCCAGCGCTTCCATGCAGGCGGGGTTGAGCCAGAGGCATTCGGTGCGCGCCGCTGTGCCTCGAAAGGCCGCGATTCTTGCGGTTGTGGTGTTGACCGACCAGCCCTTGAGAGCCTTGTCATACAGCTCGCAAGGGTAGCCGCTGACAATCACCATCCCGTCGAGCAATTTCAGCGTGTCGAGTAGCTCGCCATGCTCCTGGTCGTCCATTTCGTGGCGGTAGTAGCGGCCTTTCTGAGCACCGTGAACGCGGGTTTCGTGCATGTATGGCGGGTCGATGTAGTGCAGCGCTGATGCCGAATCATGCTGGCGTATTACTTCAAGGCCCGGCCTGTTCTCGATCAGCACGCCCTGCAGCCGCTGGCCGAAAGCAGCGAGGTTATCGGGGAAGCGTGACCACAATTGCGGCGCGGTACCGTACTTGCGGTATGGGTCGACTCTCAGACCGGTGGTGGCCTTGGTCGCGCCAGAGCTGCCGAAGCCCATTTGTGCGCGTATCACTGTGCGCCTCGCTCTCTCGATCGGCTCGTCGGTGTAGATCCATGCCTGTTCGAACTCGTCGCGGGCGTATGGGGTGAGCACCAGCAGTTCGGCTAACTGTTCGCGCTGTGCTGCGTCCTGCAGCACGCGGAAAAGATTGACGATATCGCCGTCCAGGTCGTTGTAAACCTCGCCATGGCTCCGCGGCTTCTGCATCAGCACGCCAGCGGCGCCGCCGAACGGCTCGATATACACCTGGTGGGGCGGGAAGTGTTCGATGACCCACGGGGCAAGCCGAAACTTGCCGCCGTGATAGCGGATAACGGGGGCTGTGATGCTCATGGCGCATTCCCCGTACCGCAGTGCGGGCAACTGGAGTAGTAGTCCGCTGGGCGCAGGAAGCGGCCGCAGCCGCCGTAGCCGCTGCCACAGCGGTGGGTCTCGCGGCGGGCCTTCTGGCGCTGGAGCTTGGGCAGCTTGAGGCCGACCGCGCGGAGCGCTTTCTTGTGATCGAGCTTGTAGGCTCGCACCACCGGCCTGCTGTGCTGGTCGATGTAGCTTTTCGGCCAGGGTACGTCACCCTGCTGGGCAAAGAATGGGGCATGCGCAAGGCTCCAGGTGCTGGCGTCTGCCAGATTTGAAGTCGCTCCGGGGGCACGAAGCCATATCAGGCAATTGCCGTCCCAGTCGCCCTTGTAAGCAACGTAGATGCAGTCACCAGCCGGCGCCGCTGCCAGCGCCTGTTCTGGGGTGAGCTCCAGGTACTGATGATCGACGCCGACCTCGGCCAGGGCGCGGACGTAGTCGACTGGCCAGGGCAGGTCGGTTTCGCGGCATTCGTACTGTTTGACCGCAGCAGCTCGGGTGAACTGCTCGGCTTCGTCCAGGTTGGAGGTGTAGCCACCACCGTCGCGCCAGAACATCGCCCGGCTGCCGGTGTTGCTGCGGCTGTCCTGCAGGTAGAAGAGGTCAGACATGGGCCACCTCCACGCACTTGAACTCGACTACCCATACCAAAGGGTTAGCGTTCCAGCTGTCCGTACCGTTGATCGATGACCACAGGATCGAGAAGAGCTCGCTAGGGGAATAGCCGTTGCCGTCCGGGTCGAGGTCTTGCGCGCAGCTTGCCACGCCCTCGGCCAGCGCCTGCTGTTCGCTGATGTCCTGCAGGCGCTCGACGCGCACGGCAGAGATTTCCAGCAGGATGCGGCTATAGCGGCGGTGCAGGTGAATGCTGGGTACCGAGCGTTCAGGCAGCAGACCGTCATAACTGGGGCCTGCTTGCTTATCTTCGTCGTCGAACAGCGAGCACAAGTAAACGGTTTCGCCGTGTCTTCCGCCGGCGGCGTAGTGGTGGCCGTACTCTGGATCGAAGCGAAGGCTTTCGCGCACCCACAGCCGGTCGCCGGGGATGCCATATGGGCACGCATGCTCCCCGCTGCACCAAAAATGGAAAATGCCTGTGCTTGTTTCGAGTGGGAGTCGCTCAGACTGAATCCAGTCGCTATTTACGACCCTGCGCGTGACCTGTTTATGGCCACTGAGGATGGCGCGAACCATGGCACCGCTGAACAGGATTGGTCGCTCTTTGGGGTGATGTTTAGCGCGCATAGCGAGGCCTCCGGGCTTGTTTGGCTGCGGCTTTTTCGGCCTGCACTGCCGCCCATTCGGCCTGCTTGAGCTGCTGGCGGATGCGGCTGCACTTGGCGTGCTTGCGTGTCGAGCGGGCCTTAAGGCAGATGTCGCAGATGCTGGGCAGGTCCAGGCGGTGGCTTGCCAGTGGTGGGCGCTCACGCATGGGGCACCTCCTCGGTGTGCTCCAGGCGAGGATTGATTGGCGTGACAGGTACCACAGCTGCCATCGCCATAACGCGAAGGTCGCGCTCGCTCAATTCTTTCGGTAGTTCGTCGTCTGGCAGGGATGAGAACACGCGGTTGGCCTGGATGAACGCTGAGAATGCGGCGCTGAAGTGTTCGGCCAGCGCTTTACGCAGGGTGTCGTAGTGGAGTTCGAACTCGATGGCTTCTGCCGGAGTTGTCTCTACCCCTACATGCTTCGGGCGCCGCTTGTTCTTGTAGATGCCTGGGTCGTTGGTGTTGCCGATCTTCGCCATGATCTGCGCGGCGAGCTTTCTATCGAACATGTTGCCCACCGGAAACCAGCGAATCTCGCGACTCTCTTCGGCCAGGTCATCCACGGTGATGCCGTGGCGCGCGAGCAGCTTCTCCAGCATTCGCTGGGCGTTGACCTTCTCGCCTCCTTCGCCGCGCTCTGCCAGCGCCTGGAGTTTGCGCAGTTTGGCTTGTACCTTCTCGCTCAGTTGGTCGGCGCCGATCTTATTGCTCACTGGGCACCTCCACGGCGTAGACGGTCATGTCGCCCAGGGCGGCGCCCTTGTTGCGGCGGATGCGCTTGAGCTGCTGGAAGTGTGTGGCGTCGGCGCCGAGCAGGAACACCACCGACGAGGTATCCGTGCGGCCAATGGCTCGGAGGCGGTCGAGCAGCCAGGTATAACCGGCTGGCTCGGTCAGTTCGTGGAACGGCTGGTCCTGGGCTTCCAGCTCGGCCATGAGGTCGTTGGCCTGCTGCAGGGTGATGAGCTCGTTTTTCATGCTGCACCGCCTTGCGCGGTGCGGCAGGCGGTGAGGGCCGCTTCGGCGTGCTTGCAGGCATGCACACGGTAATCGACGTGAGAAATATCAGGGTTCGGATACTGCTGGACGATATCTTCCAGCGCCTCGCTCAGGGCGCTGACTTGCGCTTTCAGGGCATCAATCACCATGCGCTGCTCTGCAATGAGGTCGGTGGTGATGAAGGACCGTTCCAGCCGCACGATGATTTCGCTGTTCATGCTTCGATGGCTGGCGGCGGCCAGGTGTTCGATACGGCTGCGCATGCCATCGGGCATACGGAGCACGAATTTGTCGGCGCTTCGGGAGTTGCCCGCGAAAGTGGTAGTCTTCACTTCGCCGGTCTCTTGGGGTTTCGCTTGCATGGTGTTTCTCCTTTGGGGTTGGTACGGCCTCGGTGGGTTGCAGCCCGCCGGGGCCTCTTTTTATGCCGCCACGTAACCGGCGGCTGTCTTGCTCAGGAGGCCGCGCTCGGTGGCCTTCTGCATCAGCTTGGTGGCCTTGTCGCTGCCTATTCGTAGTTCCTTCGCTACCTGTCTTACTGCCACCTTGGTTCCTTGTTCCGTGCCGGCTATGAGTTGCAGCAGCGCGGCTGGCAGGCCTTCGCCTGTTGCCGTTTCCGGCGTTGTTTCCGGGTGTTCCTGTGGCTGTTCCCCGGCCTGTTCCTGACGTGCTGTTACGGGTGCGGTGCTGTTCCCGGTAACGGGTACGGGCCGAAGGGCGGAGAGGATCAGGGCGGGTACAACCTCCAGTGCCACGGCAAAACCCAGGCACAGCAGGGTGGCCAGTTGCATGGGCAGGCCTGTGGCTTTGGCCGGCAGGCTGAGCAGGGCGGTCAGTTCCTGCGAGGCGGTATCACGGCGCACCTGGGCGCGGTCGCGCTCGGTGTCGATGCGGGCCAGGGCGGCGCTTTCCAGCTCCAGGGCGCGGCTGACCATGCCGCGTTCGCGCAGGGCATCGCCCTGGCGGCGCACGGCTATGGCCTCGGCGTCGAGCTGCTCGATGCGCGTTGCGTCGGCCTGGCGCAGTTGCAGCAGGTCGGCCTGGCGTTGTTGGTGTTGCGCCTGGTACTCGGCGCGGCTTGTGACGATCGAGGTCATGAGGCGGTCGTAACTGGCCCAGCCAGAAACGCCGCCCAAGGCCAGAGCGCTGGCCATCATCAGCAGCGCGCAGAGGGTGCGGCGCACGGCCAGCAGGCCGAGGGCCAGCGGCCAGGCCGCGTACTTGAACAGATCCAGCACCACAGCAGCGGTGGCGAACAGGGCAGTCAGCACGGGCGCTTCGATCAGGGCAGCCATGGCCATGGCCACCGACGTGGCCGTGACGCCGGCGAGGGCGGCGACCATGGCCAGCAGCGGCCAGCGGTGGTTGGTGTGGATGGGGTGCATGGTGTTTCTCCGTTGGGTTGCCCTGGTGCGTTGCAGCGCACCAGAGCGGTTGGGTTGTCGGTCAGGTGCTCAGCGGGTCAAACGCAAACTCACCCGACTCTGCGAAGGCCTGCAGGTGTGGCAGCAGTTGGCGCACCTGTTCCTGGCTGAGGTGCATGCGGCTGCTGATGACGGTCCCCGCTGGCAGTTGCACTGGCTGCCAGCCCTTGCCTTGATTCATGAACTGAATGGTGGGGTTGGTGACCCCCAACCAGCAAAACACCTGTTCGCCCATCAGGCTGCTGATCTGGAGAGAGCAGATTTCGTCGTATTCATCGCGGAAGGTGATGATCGGAAAACCACGCTCGGTGACTCTGCAGGTGAGGTCTTTGCTCATGGCTTCCACCTCACACCTGTGCCGTTACGGGTGGCACGCCCTTGCTGAGCATGCTGCGCACGCTGGCGGCCAGTTCGGTGGGGGCGACGGCCTTATCGTTTTTGACCGGCTGCGGCAGCAGCTTGGCGGCTTCGGGGAAGAGGTCTTCGACTTGGCGGGAGGTGCGGCAGGCCAGCAGCACGTCCATGGCTTGCTGGCGGAACGCCAGGCCGGCCTCCATTACGGCGGTAATGTCGGCGCAGATCATCAGCCCCAGCGTTTCCATGCCTGGATCAGTGATGAGTTCCATGCCGTGGAGGCGGGGGACTGAACCGGAGGTGCTGACCAGATTGATGACCCAGCCCGCTGGGCTGTAGCGGCTATGTTTCAGGTACCGGACCACACCGGCGAATGCCTCCGAGGCCAGCATCGTGGTGACGCGGTGGTTTCGCATTTCGTTGTCGTATTCATCGTAGATGCCTACCAGCTCGCATTTGCGCGGCTGCTCGCCCTCGCGGGGCTTCATGTATTCGGGGCGCACAGTCGAAGTTGCCGTTACGGCGCCGGCCTGAATCAGGCTTGCCCAGTGTTTTTTATCCAGCCCTGGCAGGGCCTCGACCTTCGAGCGGTGCGCAGCCCAGAACTGTTTATTGAACGCTGCGAGGTCCAACGCGATGCGCTCCCCGTGTTGAGCAATGGCCTGCAGCATCAGCTGATTGGCTACTTTGTCGCGCATGGTCTGGTTGATGTTGAACGGTTTGGTTTGCATGGTGTTTCTCCTTTGGTTGCCCAGGTGTTGCAGCACCTGGGCGGGTTGGTCAGTGGATAAGGGCGGTGATCAGGTCGGGGGTGAGGTAGCCGCCGATGGCGATTACCGCCAGCGTGAGGCCGTTGCTGGCCAGGGCTTTCAGGTGGTCGGTGAGGGTGGGTTGCATGGTGTTTCTCCTTTGGGGTTGTGCCTGGGCGTTGCAGCGCCTGGGCGGGTTAGCTGGCCTTGAACACCCAGCACTTGACGGTAGGTGACTTGTAGACGGTGAGGTTTGAGCGCTTGGCCTGGTGCTTGCGCACCGCGCTGCACACGGCGCGGTTGCTGGCCACCAGCTTGCGGGTACGGCTTTCGGGCAGCAGGTTGCGCAGCACGGCGATGTCGGCCAGCTTTTGCTTGTGCTCGTTGGCGCGCTCGTAGAATTCGTTGAGGTTGATGGCGATTTCACCGGTTTCCGGGTTGTTGCTGTGGTTGACCACCGGGCCTTCGGCGTCCAGCCCTTCGAGGTAGTCGAACACCTCCCAGAACTCGGCCACGGCGGGGTGGTCTGCGCTGATTGAGCTCTGCCGCTCGATCGCCATGGCGATGATTTGCCGTTGCGTGGCGCTGACCTGGGCGTCGGTGATGGGCAGCAGCAGGCGCAGGCAGTCGAGCAGGGCCAGCAGCTGGGCGTGGTTCTTGTTGATGCGCTCAACGCGGATGTAGCCGCGCAGGGCGTTGCCACAGCCGCAGGGGCTTTTATCGTCCGGGTAGGCGGTGCCGCACGCCACGCAATGGGTGTGCAGGCGGCGCAGGCGGGCTTCGTGCTCTGGGAAGCGCTGGTTGAACAGATCCAGCACAGCCGCTTCCTGGCGCACGGCCAGCAGCAGGAAGTGGCTGAGGGTGGTGCCGTCCAGGGCGTTGAGCTGGTCTGCCGCTGCGCGGCTTTCCGGTGTAACGGTGGGGCGTACAAAGTGCAGCTTGCAGATGCGCGTCATGATGGCCTCATGCGCGACCACCGCGGCGTTCTGGCTGATGGCGATGGTGCCCCGGAAGGGTGGCTCGTAGGTCTCGTTACCCGCCGTTTTCACGCCTTTGGTGGCCAGCGTGCCGCCGCCGTAGAAGTCTTTCAGCTCGTCCCACTCGAAGGTTTTGGCGTGGGCTTTGTCCTCGCTGTGGCGGTCTGCCTCCAGATAGACCACCGGCATGCCGGAGACCTGACCCATGAGGCGGGAACGCCCGGCTTTGGTGGACTTCATCGGGTCGAAGCCCTCGTAACCCTCGCGGCCCAGCAGTTTCCACAGCAGATTGAGCAGGGTGGTTTTACCGGCGCCGGCCTCGCCCGTGGCTTCGAGGAACGGAAACGACTGCCAGCGGGCGCGGATCTGCTCGCAGAACAGGGAGCCGAAAAAGAACGTCAGCGCCACCACGCCCTGGGCGCCAAAGCACATCCACAGCAGGTTGAGCCAGTCGGTGTTATAGCCCTTGCCGCTGCGCTCGATGCGGATAGGTACGCCCTTTTGCAGGGTCTTGAGGCGCAGCTTGTCGAACTCGAAGTAGTCCTCGACGTTGGCCTCGATCACCACGCCGTCGCGCACGGCTACGTCGCCGAACACATACGTGCCGTATTCCTTGCTGTAGCCCACATAGTCGATGGTATCGACGGTTTTGATGCCGTAGAGCTGGTCTTTCATGATCTTGTCCAGTTGCTGGCCCGTGCCGGTGAACATGGCGCCTGCGGCCATGCCGAGCAGGCGTTTTTTGAATTCGCTGGCAGCAGCAAGCTGGGTAGAGGTGAAAGTGTTTTTGACGCTGGGCGCGCCGTGGGGGAAGTCCACACGCAGGTAGTACCAAGACTCGTCCGTCACTTCGTTGCGCTGGTAGTACAGGGCCTCGGGGTAGCAGTTGGCGATTTCCACCACGCAGCCGCTCAGGCGCAGGGCCTTTTCGCGCATTTGCTTGTTGGTGAGTTGCTTGGCCTCGGGTTCGTCGCTGCTCTCCAGGGTCTGCATGGCCTTGTTGTATTTGTCGAGGTCCAGCGCCCACCAATACAGGCGGTTGTCGTAGCCGAAGTGGAACTCACTGCGCTCGCTGCGCTGGTACATGATCAGGGCCTTTTCCGAGGCGCTTTCGGCGATGAGCAGGGCGCCCTGGTAGCGGGCGGCGTCAATGTCTTTGTCGATGCGCTCGGCGCGCTGCTCGTCGTCGTCGATAAAGGCCCAGCGCTGGTGCAGGTCATTCCAGTCCAGCTTTTTGCCGTGCTGCGGGATCTGCACCGCGATGCAGGTAAAGCCCAGGGCGCGGGCCTGGGGCACCCACTTGCGAATGCAGGCACGGGCGTAGGGCTCGTTATCCAGCGCCCAGATGAGTTTGGGCAGGGGCAATTCTGCGGCGGTACGGGCCTTGACCAGCTCGCGCAGGGATTCTTCCGGGAAGGGTGCGGCGGACATCATCGAGACGGCGGGCATGTCGTGGTGCAGCAGGGCGATGGCGTCGAAGATGCCTTCCACGATGTACAGCTCGCTTACTTCCTGCAGGTCCACCGAGGGCGGGCACCACCATACGCCCCGGTAACTCTCGCCAGGGGCGAAGCGTGCTTTCTGCTTGCCGAAACGCTCGGGGCGGTCGATCAGCCGCTCCCAGTAACCGCCCTTGGCCAGCGGGAAGCGCACTGTGGCGCTGCCGGCGTTGGCGTCGCGGCTCCAGAAGGTTTCTTGGCTAAACCAGCCCTCAATCAGCTCAAGGCGGAAGCCACGGGAGAATTCCAGATAGGCCCGCGCCGTGGCCGTAGGTTGCTCGGCGGTGGCCGGTACGCGCTCGCTCCAGTCGTTGAACAGGTCGCTGTACAGGTCTTTGACGTGGTACTGCGCCCCGCATTTGCCGCGCCCGCAATGCAGCATCCACGGGCTGTCGAAGAAGGTGTACATCTCCAGCTTGCCGCACGCCGGGCATTTGCCCTTGCGCATGTACTTGGTGCGACCGGCGCGCTTGAGGCCGTAATCGTTCTCCAGGCGCTGGAGAATGTCCGCTCGCAGGGATTCGCGCATGGTGCTCATGCTTTGGCACCGTAGGCGAATTCATATAGCTCATGACGCAGCGCGCTGTGCTGCTCGCAGTTGATAACGTCAGCTTCAAGGTATGCGGCCAGCATTCCAGTCAAGTGGCGAACTTCGGCCTGGCGTAGGTCTGCCGGCTGGTCGTACAGGATGGTTTGCATGTTGCCGGCGAAAATATAGCGGTCGGGATGTGCCGCGAACTGGCTGCACAGGGGCAGGGCGGGGTGGTTGGGCGTTGGCATGGTGCAGTCCTTACTGGGCAGCGTTGAGAGCGGCTTTCAGCGCGCCGATGGTGCGTTTGTGGCCGGCGAGGGCCGGGTAATCGTCGAGAATGCGAGCGCTGCGCAGGCCGGCGGGCACGGTGCGGTAGGCGTCGTCGTACCAGTGCTCTGTCAGCCCCCGTCGCAGCTCGCTACGCAGGTCTGCCAGCCAGGCCTGTGCAACGGGCGTTGGCATTTCGAGCTGGAAGGTGATGGCGTTGGGCATGGCATCCTCCGGGCGCAACTTCCCCAAACCCACGGCATGGGCAGGGCGTGGGGTTGGGTTAGTGGGGTTGGAAGCGAGTCGGCAAAATGCGGCGCGGCACCGCGAACGCCTTGCAGGGCATGCCCTGGTGAACATGGGTGATAACGGTGGCGTCTGGCCCGGTGGCGCGGTCTATGCCGATCACCACCGGTACCAGCTCGGTCATGGCCAAGTGCACCAGGCGCGGCGCCATAAACAGGGGCACGTCCATGGCCTGCACCAGGTAGTTAACGGCGCGGTCGAACAGGGCGCCGTCGTCGGCCAGGTGTTCGGCCTGGTGGCGCTGCAAAAAGCCCAGAGCGGCGGCTTGCATGCTGGCGCGGTACTCATCAGTAGCGAGGGGAGCGGGCTGGGTGTTCATGCGTTGGCCTCCACGGGGTCGAGCATGTCGAGCTGGGCGGTGGGTTTGCGGTTATCGCGCAGGGCCTGCATGCGCTGGGCCGAGGGCGCCAGGGGCAGTACCACGCGGGGGGCGTCCAGGCCGGATGGGCTCAGGGCGTATTCCCAGCCCAGGCTGCCGACATACGTCGCGCCGCAGGCCACGTTCATGCACTGCGCGTACATGGTTTTGAACACCGGGGTTTGCGCCTGGCTGTTGCGGATGCGCATGGCAGCGCCGCAGGCCGGGCAAATGCAGCGGTAACCGCCGCCGGCACTGGCGCTCATTCGGTAGGCCTCCTGTGCAGGGTGATAACGGCGAACACCTCGGCATGGCGGGCCGCAATGTGCTTGCGGTGGGCGGCGAGGATGCGCTTGATTTCCTTGTCGTCGAGCTGGCCGTCCTCAAGGAAGCGGACCAGCAGCGAATCGACCTTGCCGCGCTTGGTGGCGGTATGGAGGCTGCGTTCGAACAGGTCGATGTTGTCCAGCTCGCCCGCGTCGGGCAGTTGGACGAAAACACCGCCGTACAGCGCGCAAATGTAATCGGGTAGGTGGGTGGTGCCGGCCTGGTGTTCCAGCTGCTGCAACTGGGCATCGCTCAGGGGCTGGCTGCCGGCGTTTTCGTAGAGGTGGTTATCCAGCTTCTTCACTGGCAGGCCGAGGCGGGCGGCGGCGCATTCCCGGCCCCCGGGAAAGGCGGATACCACGGCACTCATGACCTGGCGGCGGGTTTCTAGAATTGGGCGCTTCATCTTCTCGTTTCTCCCCTGGACCAGGCGCACTACTGTGCGACCGTGCCTTCCTTGATGCCGAGAAGTACGGCGGCGCGGTGGGCTTCACC
The DNA here is from genome assembly GCF_965111915.1 of Pseudomonas sp. Marseille-Q8238. NCBI lineage: Bacteria > Pseudomonadati > Pseudomonadota > Gammaproteobacteria > Pseudomonadales > Pseudomonadaceae > Pseudomonas > Pseudomonas sp. Marseille-Q8238. The sequence goes on from NZ_CBCOPI010000001.1 coordinate 2,049,876, forward strand.
GCGTAGGCACTTCTTCTGGCCGTTGAGGACGGCGTAGACGGTGGACTCATGGATTTCGTGCTGCGCGGCGAATGCGCGGACAGTGATGCCTTGGCGTTCCAGGCGTTCACGTGCGGCTTGGCAGGCTTGCTCGGGGGCGTAGGTGTCGGCCATAGTTCAAATTCGTGTGATTTAGCGTGAATACAGGCGAAGTATTTCCCTCATTCGTGGGAATGTCAACGCTATATGGAGACATTTGTGGGAATAGGCGAGCGCCTGAAAGAGGAACGTGAGCGGCTAGGGCTGAACCAGACAGAGTTCGCGGCCCAAGCTGGGGCGTCGAAAAACACCCAGTACAACTACGAGAAGGGCGAGCGAAGCCCAGATGCCACGTACCTGGCTGCAGCTGATGTGATGGGTGTAGATGTGTTGTATGTCGTGACTGGCCGGCGCACGCCGGAACCAAGCAATAGTTTCAGTGGCGGAGAGGTTGAACTTGTTGAGCGCTACCGCCGGTTGCCTGATGAAGATCGGGCAGGTGCGGCGAGGATGATTACTGCCCTAGCCGAAATGGCTGGGCGTTATGAGGTAAAGAAGTAAGTCGCGCAGTTGCGAATTGAATGGATTAGCAGGGGATGCTCACGATGGAAGGTTTTGCAGGGAATTTTTGGGCGGCACGCAAAGGAATTTTAGTCGGCGGGCTGCTCTTCGTCATAGCGTTGGTCGGCGCAATGTCCGGTTGCACTGAGGGAGAGAGCCAGGCGGATAAGCTGGCGCGTGCAAACACACTAGGCGAGGTTGTTGAGGTTGTCGCTAGAACAGCACCAGCCAGCGCCTATACGGTTGATAGCACCAAGTACCTTGCTGTTGTATTTGAGACCACCAATGTCACCCGTGATTACCACCTGCTGACTACAAAGCGTCTTATGCCCGTACTTTTGGAGCGCTATCCGGGTATCGATCGATTTTTCCTCGCTTGGGCCAAAGACGAGAAACAGTTCTTGAAGATCCAGTTTGACCGGGCCGATGTAGCCGGAGTGCGCTGGGAGGCACTGATTATCAAGGATGATTCGCTCCAGAGATTATCGTCTATGTACTGGACGATTCCGGCTCTGCGGTAGCAGAGAGTAACTGCACCACGTTGAGTGGCAGCGAGGCCGGCATCTTGCAGATGCTGGCAGTTCACTGCCATTAACGGAGTATGCAGATGAAAACTGATGTTCTTGGGCCTGCCAGCAATCAACCTGCGGAGCCGGTTGTAAAGCCCTCGATAGAGTCGATAACCCCAGCCGAACGGCGGCTGTTGATGTTCTACCGGCGCCTTGGCGCTGATGACCAGGCATTCATAGGCCGAGCGATCGAGGCGATGGCCACCTGTTGCGATACAGCCTGAAAAAGAAGCCCCGCTAGTGCGGGGCTTTTTCGTTCGGCGTCTCTAGCCGCTGTCGGCGCTTGTTTTTGCGTTTCAACTCTAGTCCCAGTTCAAGCACTTTATGCCTGATTGTTGAGGGATCACGCCGTAGGCTTGTGGCGATTTCGCGGGCTGTCATCGTGCTGGCATTGCTGCGGATGAACTCGACCTCGGCGCTGGTGAATCGGCTTCGCTTGTGGCCCTTCGTGTCAATGCCGAGCTTTCTTATTTTGGCCCGTATCGAGTAAGGGTGGCGCTGCAAATGCTCGGCAATTTGCGCAGCCGTTTGTGTGGCGGCGTGGGTACGGATGTAAGCCAGTTCGTCGTCTGAAAACGGTATGCGCTTGTCATTCGTTGCACCCAGTGCACTCAGTTGCATGAGGACTGCCAGGGCTGTTCTGCCGAGTTCGCAGGCCAGTTGCTCGATGGATGTGGCGGGGTAGTTGTTGCGTATGTAGGCCTTCTCCTCGGGAGTCCATTTTTTACGCCGGACTGTGAATTGCTCACGCAAGCGATAGACGAGCAACAGGCGGCGATGCACGGGCATTTCCCGGTGAGAGCCACCGTCTGGGCGGGTGCGCCAGGCCTCTACGGTGTTGCGTGGTACCAGGGCTAGTTCAGCCACGATATCGTTTGTGAGGTGCTGGCCGAGGTAGAGCTGTGACCACTCCCTGAGGCCGTTGAGCAGGGCAAACTGATCAATACCGGCCAGTTGCTCGGGGTCAGTAGTGAGCTGGGCCAGGTTGAGCCAGCGCGGCAGCACGCTGGGATCAGCCACGCGCCTGCCCCCGCCACCAGGTTTCGACGGCCTCGATGATGGCCACCTCTTGCACGTAGTTCAGCGCCGCCAGCTTCTGCTGCATGGCGCGGGGGTCTACGTCCCATTTTTCGGCGATGCCGTCCTCGATGCTGTCCTCCCAGCCCATGTTCAGGCTGCCACGGATGACCTCAGCGGGCTCGCTGAGGGTGCCGTTGAGCATGTCGCGCAGGGCGTTCCACTCTGCATCGCTGAATAGTTTTTCTACGCGCTCACGGCGCAGGATCTCGGCGTAGCGGTCGCCGATTACGTTTACGCGCTTGCTGGTGGTGATGCCCGTTTCGTCGCCCGTGGCGCCGATGGCGGCTTCGAGCTGTGGGCCGATGTGAATGCCGGCTTTCTTGGCCATGGTGTTCTCCAGAAATAAGAAGCCCCGGCGCTTGGCCAGGGCTGGGTGATTAGTAGCTGTTGCAGAAGTCGTCCCAGAGTTGGTTGCCCAATTCATTGGCTTCGCCGCTGGTGGATACACCGTCGATGGTGGTTACGGTGGTGTTGCCAACGCGGGCTTCATGACCTTGTTCGTTCAACCATGCGCAGTATTCTGCGGTTGCTTCGTCAGTGCCGGCGGCGTCGAAGGCGAGAACGATGGTGTAGGTAATGTCGTTGTTCATGGTGTTTCCCTCTGTGCGTGCCGTGCGGTAGTGCCGGCTTCTTCAGTGGCGGTTCGCTTTGCGCGTCCCGTTGATGTGAATAATAGGTGCACCTATGGTGCACCGTCAATGGCGGCATGATCATACCCGACGAACGGTCATCATGTACTTATAGGAAGAGCGATCGAGGCGATGGCCACCTGTTGCGATACGGCCAAAAAAGAAGCCCCGCTAGTGCGGGGCTTTTTATTGCGCTTCAAATCAAACCGCGTTTAGCCAGCGAACCTCGAACCTGTAATTTGGGGCGCCTGCATCTTCGCCCATTCCCGGTCCACGGCCCGCTTGGCGCTGGCCTTGTCGCTGTAGAGAAAGCGCAAGCGGCGGGGTTTGGTCTGGTCGCCGGCGGTGAGGGTTTTTTCGGTACCGGACTGCTTATCGCGGTAGTAGGCAATGATGCCGGTGTAGTTGCCGCCGTTGTCTTCGTACAGTTCGTCGACGGTGTCTTCGGGCAGCTGGCTTTCCAGCTCCAGGCTGGTGGTGTAGCCGCCGTCTGCGGTGAGGCTGTGTTGCACGTTGCCGCCGTGCCAGATGATGGCGTCTATCTCCGTTTTGACTCCGGCCAGGGTGTAAGTGAGCTCAGGTATCAGGTCTGGCCTGCCCTTGGCCAGTTGGTAGCTGAGGGTGGCGCTGCCGCGTTGCAGGCGGTTCCACTCGGCACGGGCGGCGCGCAGGGCGCTGGCCTGGTCGCTGTAAGTGTGGCGCAGGTCCTTGAGGTTGTCCCCACCGCCGGCAATGGCTTCCTGCTTTTTGGCGCTGTTGATGTCGTAGAAGTAGGCGCGCACGCCGTCGTAGCTGTCGCGGTCGGCCTGCAGGTAGCGGTGGCTGTCGCCGTCTGCTCTGGTAAGGGTGATATGGGGCAGGGGGGCGCCACTTGCGGTTTTGCCGCCTGCAACGGGCATGAACAGCAGCTTGCCGGCCTTGACGGTGGCCACGGCGTCGAACTCTTCGCCCAGGCGCGTTAGCAGGTTGGCGTCTGATTCGTTGGCCTGATCGAGCTGCAGCACGGGCACGTTATGGAATTTGGGTGAGGTAACGGGCTCCAGGCCGTTGCGCACGGCGATGTGGAAGATGAGCGCGTTGATGGTGGTGTTGCTCCAGCTCGATTCGCGCTTGGTTTTGAGCTTGCTGCGCATGTCCGCGCTGCGGGCGCGGATGCTGAGCACGTCGGGCGCGCCGGCGTGCTCGGTTTCGTCGACGGTGAACGTGCCTTTTTCCACCAGGCCGGTGTCACTCCAGCCTAGCCATAGCTCCAGCTCGGCGCCCCTGGGCGGGATGTTGAGCAGGCCGTCGTGGTCGCTCAGTTCCACCTCCAGGGTGTCGGCCTCGATGCCGCGATTGTCGGTGAGGCTGAGGCTGATGAGGCGCGGCACTTGTAGCGGCGGTTTGATTTCCAGCGGGCTGATGATCTGCGCGATGTCTTTGCCATCGACGATGAGCCGGAATATCGGCGCGGGGTAGTCGTTGTCGCCAAGCAGGCTTTTGCCGATTTTGGTGAGCGTGCCGGTTACGGCGGACAGGGCCTCGGTGATCAAAACAGCCTCCGCAGGATGTTGCCGGCTGCACCGATGGCGGCGCCGAGCATGTCGAGCTTGCCGTCGTCGATACGGGTGAGGCGGATGGTGAATTCGATGCGCCGCGCTGCGCCGTCAGGGAAAAACAGCGTACGGGTTTCGCTGATGTCTTCGATTACCCAGATGCCCATGATGCGCCCGGTGCCCTCGATCAGCGGCCAGGCCTTGCCGGTGTCTGCCATGAAGCGCAAGGCGTCCAGGCTGAGGGCGCTGCCGGCCAGCTCGGGCAGGATGATGCCAGGTAGGGTGAGGCTGTCGTCGCCCCGGCCCACGAACTGGCGCGCCGGGTTGGTGCCCACGCGGCTGCTGCTGGCGTGGCGCCAGGTTGTCGAGCGTTGCAGCTCTTGGTAGGCGAGGGTGGGCAGGCTGAACACGAACATGCCGAGGGCCATCATCATGCTGAATTACTCCGAGTCGGCCAGGCGGCCACGGTTGCGCGCCTGCTGCTGGCGTTGGGCGGCGGCGAGTTGGCGTTGCACTTCTGCCGCGATGGCGGCGGCGTCCATGCCCGGCGCCGCGTAAACGTGAATGGTGATGGGGGCGGGGGGCATAGCGCTGCCGCCCATGCCGCCAGCGGCCAGCGGCGGGCGCCCGTCAAAGCTGATGCCGTTGCCGCCCAGGCCGAGCATGTCGGCGCCGGCATCGGTCACGCGCTTGACGGTGCTGGCGAGCTGGGTGAGCACGTCCCCTTCGCCGCCGGCCAGGCCCTGGGTGAGGCCCGCCATGGTGAAGCCGCCGAGGCTGGCGAACACGCGGGACGGGCTGTGGATGCCGAGTTTCTCTTTAAACCAGTCGATGGCCTGGCCGCCGGCGCCGGTGATGGCTTCTTTCACCGCGCCCAGGCCGTTGGTGATGCCGGTTACCAGGCCCTGCATGAGCATGCTGCCGAATTCGGAGAATTTGCCGGGCATCTCGAAGCCGAAGTAGTTCATGACGCCGGCGAAGGCGCGGTAGAACAGGCCGAGGGGGGAGAAGTCCAGAATCAGGCGCGTCCAGCCCCCTATGCCGCCGTTGAGGTTTTCGGTTATCTCGGCCCACAGGCCGACGAAAAACGCCTTGATGGGCTCCCAGTTCTGGTAGATGAGGTAGGCCGCCAGGGCGATGGCGGTGATGGCCAGGCCGATGGGGTTCATCATGAGCGCACGGCCGATCCACAGCACGGCTTTGCCGACCCAGAGCAGGGCAGCGCCAACGCCCTTGAGCGAGGTGATCAGGCCCAGGCTTTTGAGGCCGAACAGCATCATGCCGTAGCGGACCATGGCGAAGGGGCCGAGCACGCTGGCGATGGCCAGGGTGATGCCGCCCATGGTGGCGATGAGCAGGGTGATGCCGGCGATGGTTTTTATGATTTGCCCGGCCAGCACGGGGTTTTCATTGATCCATTCGCCAATGGTGCGAATAACGCCTGTGATGCTCTGCGTCAGGTCGCGCAGGGCAGTGTTCTGCCCTTCGAACAGGGAGATACCCACGTCTGCCCAGGCGGATGTGAGTTGGTCCCAGTCGCCGGCGAAGTTGTCGGCCATGGTGGCGGCTACCTGGCGCGCTTCGCCCTGGCTGTTGCGCAGCGTCTCGATCAGCTCTTGCAGCTTACCTTCACCGGCCTGGTCGACGAGGATGCCCATGGCGTTGGAGCCGGTTTCGCCGGCGATGGCCTTCCAGAGGCTGCCGCGCTCGATGTCGCCCATCTTGCGGGAGCGGTCGTAAATCTCTTTCAGGATGGTCGGCATATCGCGCATGTTGCCTTTGGCGTCCATGACATTGATGCCGAGTTTCTTGACTGCTTTGTTGGCAGCGCCGAGCTCTGATAGTTCGTCATCTGTAGCGCCAAGCTTCAGTAGCGCTTCCCGTGCTGCTTTGTTGGGCGCAGCGAGGCGGCCGATTATGCGGCGGATACCGGTACCGCCCATGCTTCCCTGAATGCCTGCATCGCCCAGCTTCGCGGCCATAGCGGCAGTGGTTTCCAGGTCAACGCCAAACTGTGCCGCGCCCGGGGCGGCGTACTTCATCGTTTCGCCCAGGGTACTGATGCTGGTGTTTGAGCGGGTAAATGCGGCTGTGATTACGTCGGCCACCCTGGCCATCTGGTCGGCCTTGAGGTTCATGCCGGTGAGAATGTTGGAGCCGATATCGGCGGTTTCCCCCAGGTCCATGTTGCCGGCCTTGGCCATGTCCAGAATGCCGGGCATGGCGGCCTTGATCTTCTCCGGGTCAAAGCCGGCCATGCCGAGGAATGCTTGCCCCTCTGCCACCTGGGTGCTGGTGAACAGGGTGGTGGCGCCCAGCTCGCGGGCCTGTTTGCGCAGCATGGCGAGTTCGTCCGCCCCTTTGTCGAGGCGGGTGAGCGCCTGCACGCGGGCCATGGTGGTATCAAACTCGACGCCCTTGCCGAGGGTGGCCAGCAACGGGCGGCCCATACCGTAGGCGGTGGCCAGGGAGCCTGCACCTGTACCCGCCATGCTGGCGCCGAGCTGCTGGGTGCGGGCGAATTGCTGTTTGGCCTTGGCCAGCCGCTGCTGCTGCAAAGTGATGCGCTTGAGGCGGTTTTCCTGCTGTTGCAGGGCAGCATTGGCGGCACCGATCTGCTCGCGCAAGGCGCGTTCGCCGGCACCCAGGTTGCGGGTGCTGATGCCGGCGGCGGTGAGGCGGTTGCGCAGCCCCTGGAGCTGCTGTTGCTGCTGGGCGTGCTGCTGCTTGAGCTGGGTGGCCTCGCGGATGGCGCTGCGCATATCGCGCGTCATCTGTCGAGTAGGTGCCCCGCTGGCGGTGATTTGCCGACTGAGGGCGGCCACACGTTGGCGGGCTGCCTCCAGGGATTTTTGCGACTGCTCGGCGGCCGCACGCTGGGTGCGCCAGGCGCTGACATCGCGCTGCTGGGCGTTGAGCTCTTTGAGGCGGTCGCGGGTTTCTTTCAGTGCGCGGGCGGCACCGACGCCGCCGCCCTGGATTTTGCGCAGCGGGCCGGTGGCCTTGTCGAGCGTAGACAGGATGACCTTGAGTTGCAGACGATCAGCGGCCATCCGGTTGACTCCGTACGCGGGCGCGCTCGCGCCATTCCATCAGTTCTGTGAGAGTGAGGCCGTCCATGGCCTGTGGTGCCCAGTGGAACACTATGGCGAGGTCCGCCATGGCGTCTTCTACGCGGTGAGGAATGCTTCCGCCTTCACCGACTTCCGCACCAAAAAACCGGCCACCGTGCTGCCCAGTTCCACCAGGTCGGCAGGGTCCAGGCGGCCCACTTCGACATCGGTGATGAGCGGCGTGGTGATGCGCGGCAGGACTTTGCGCAGGGCGTTTACTTCGAGGTTGAGCAGGTCGACCAGGGCTACGCCGCGCAGCTCGCCCGACATGGGTTTGCGCAGGGTGAGTTCGCTGATGGTTTGGTTGGCGCGGACGATGGGCTCGTCGAGGGTGACTGTGGCCTGGTTGGGGTTTTGCGGCGGTGCAGGGGTGGCGGTGGCCAACGGCTTGGCTGCGGCCTCGCGGGTGGCGTCTTGCTGCTGGTCGTGCGCGTTGTCGATGATGCTGCCCATGGGGTGTGCTCCTTTAGCGGTATGCCGGCGGGCGCTGCGGTACCGCAGGCCCGCCGGGCTTTGGGGGTTATGGGGTTAGATGCCGAGGGCCTGGCGCTGGGCTTCGAGCATGTCGACGCCGCCCACTTTCTCGATGAAGTTGAGCACGTCGATTTCGATGATTTCTTCGCCGTCTACGGTGAGCTTGTAGTAGGTGCAGGTGGTGGTGACTTTGTGCTCGGTGTCTTCACCGGGGGCGGCGTCGCCCATGTCGATTTCTTCGTGCCGACCGCGCACGGCGATTTCGACCGCGAATACTTCGCCGGTGTCGTCTTGCTGGTAGGCGCCGGCGAAACGGAGCGGCACGCCGTCTGCCTTTACCGAGCCGTATTGTTTGAGCACGATGAGGTCGAGCCCGCCGAGTGTCCATTCCAGTTGAATGCCATCGTCGGATTGACCAAGGTCGGCCTTGGCCGGGCCAGGCATGCCGCCGCCCCGGTAGCTTTCCAGCTTGCGGCCCAGCTTGGGCAGGGTGATGGACTTGGCGACACCACCGTAAGAGGTGCCGTCGTTGAAAAACATCATGTTCTTGAGTTTGCGGGGCAGGGCCATGACGGCTGTCTCCTACGGCGCGGCGTGTGCCGCGCGGGCAATGGGTTAGGCGGCGTTGATCTGCGCGGCGAAGTCGAGCAGGTAGCGGTCGGTGATGCGCTGTTTGAAGGTGAGGTCTTCAAGCGGCGGCACGGGGGTGTAGTCGTAGTCGATGAACAGCTTGCCGGCCTTGAGGGTGGTCTCGTCGTTGGCGGTGTCGTCGTACCAGCACTGGCCGTCGATGATGTAGCCGGCGGTTTTCAGCTCGCGGAACTTGGCGTTGATGCCGTTGATGATGTCTTTCACAAGACCGGGGGTCATGGGCTTGTCTACGGCCCAGAAGTGGGCCTCGGCCATGGTGTCGGCCAGCACCTGGGCGGTGCGGGTGTAGTTCTCGAAGGCAAAGAGCGGATCTTCGGAGCAGGTACGCGAGCCCCAGAAGCGGAAGCCGGCCTCATTGATGAGCGTGGTGACTTCGTTGGCGTTGAGGTAGTTGGCGTCGGTGGCGGGGTTTTGCAGGTCCCACCATACGTCTGCGCTGATGCCGGTGACGCCGTTCACGGCGACGTTGGACAGGGTTTTGTGCCAGCCGATTTCCTGGTCGATCTTGGCGCGCAGGCCGAGGGCAACGGCCACAGCGGGGGCGACCTTGGTGGCGTTGGCGGTGGTGTCCCACTTCTCGAACGATGGCCAGATGGGCATGACCTCACGGGCGCCAAAGCTCTCGCGGTACGCGACGGCCTCTTCTTTGGTTTTACAGCCCCAGGCGCTGATGTAGGCGAAGGCGCGCAGGTCTTGGGCGATGCTGACCAGGGCGGTGGCCACGGGCAGGCTGTCGAGCCCTGGCACGCCGAGGATGCGCGGCACGATGCCCAGGCGGCCCTTGGCGGCGAGCAGGGCTTTCATGCCGGTGTATTTGCCTTCGGCGGTGGTGGTGCCGATGAGGTTGGAGACGGTGGCGGCCTCTTTCTCGGCCTCGGTTTCGCCGGCGCCGTCTGCTACACGCACAACGATGGTGAACGGCTTGGTCTGGTCGGCGATGGCTTGCAGGCTGGCGCGCAGGGTACCGAGTGTGCCGGCCTTGCCGAGGGCGGTTTGTACGTTGGTGATTAGCACCGGGGTGTCGAGCGGGAACGCCAGCGCGTCGGCATCCGAGCCGGTGCAGACCATGCCGACAACGGCGGTGGATATAGTGCGATTGGGGCGGATGCCCTCGTTGATTTCGAGGACGCGGACGCCGTGGAGGTAGTCGGCCATGGGGTGTGCCTGCGCGTGAATGAATGACAGGGCACAGGCTGACGCGCGCGCGGCGTTGGGGCGAGCGGCGGACGGTGTAGCGGGCGGGGTTACAGCGTGCAGGTAGAAAAAGCCCCACACGGGGCGGGGCAATGGGTGCAGCAGGCGGATGGGTCAGGCGTTGTTGCCGATGCCGGCGACGGCGGCCTCGATCGCTGCGATGGTTTGCGCGGCGAGCTGCTCGGCCTGCTCGACTTGCTCGGCTGCCATGAGTGCACGGATCTGCTCTTTGGCTTGCAGGCGGGTGGTGCGCAGCAGCTCCAGGGCGGCGGTGTACTGGGCGGCCTCGGTGAGGATGCTATCAGCCGCTTGCTGGGCGTTGCGCTCGGGGGTGACCCACGCGGCGACCATAGGTGGTACGACGCCCTGGTAGCCTGCGGCGGCGAACGCTTCGGCGGCGATGCGGGCGCGGTCGTATTCCACGGCGCGCAGCGGGTCACCGGCGACGGTGAGGCGGGCGATGTCGGCGGCGCTGTCGATGCTTGCACAGAGTGAAAGTGCCGATGTCACAGCGGTTGGGCTGAGGTGCTGGGCCACTTCGGCCGGGGTGAGCAGGATCAGATGCTTAGCAATGAATTCGTCTTGTGTCCCATCGGCCGCGAAGGCGAATACCTCTCCATTATCAGGATCTTTCAGGTACTTCATCAGCTCATCTCCACCCAGTTGATAATGTCAGATTTCACGTAAGTTGGCCGTTCCTGCAGGCGGTATGTGCCGCCAGGCGGGACGATGCCGAGCAGCGTTGCGGACAGGTTCGGGAATGCCCCTCCACCGTTGACTGCGCTCATGTGTGCCACCTTGAGCCCATTGATGAATAGCTCCGCGCCGGCCGGACCCTGCTTGTAAAGACTGACGAGCAGCAACATCGGCCGGCCGGCCGGGTTGGTGTAGGTGGTGTCATACGCTCGGGTTCCAGTGACATCTTGGTATGTCTGGCCAATGCCCAGGCTACGAAGGGCGCGAAGGGTTGCCGGTGACACTGCTACGTCACCCAGAGCTCCGGCATCCACCTCCGCCTGTGTACCGAAACGCATTACCCCGCGTAATACAGATGTGGCGTTCGCCGCAGCAGAGCGCAGCGCTTGGAACACACGCAGCGGCGTCATGGTTTTGGTGTTTTCGGTGCCAGCCTCGGCTTCTTCCTTCGAGGCCGGTACGGTTTTGTACTGCGGGTGTGGGTCAGGGTCCTCCATATGCACGACGATCATTTGTGCGGCGGCGGCGATGGCGGCGGCCTTGGCTGTGTCTACATAAGCGCGGGTGGCCAGCACCACGGACGGGTCGATCTTGAGTTGTACGGCTGCGGTGCTGCTGACGATGAGCACCATGCGCAGCACCTGGGTGCGGCCTGAGCCCTCTGCCATTTGGGGTTTGTAGCTGGGCGGGCAGTTGCTTACAGCCACCAGGTCGCCTGCCGGATCGTAAAGCCCCATCTCACGCAACCACCAGCCGCCGACGGTTTCTGGGATGACCATTTCAGCAATGATTTGGCTGGTGTTGGCTGGGTCCGGCGTGAGGCTGTTGAGGTCGGCCCGGTGGTTTTCTCTGATCAGTTTGTCTTGCAGGCGGTCGGGTATTGGCAGGTTGCCGTTGCCATCACCTACAGCCATACGACTGATTTCCATTGGAACTTTCAGGGCGATGGCGTTGGCCATTTTGGCCTCACCGACCTTTGTGAGAATGGCGAAATAGGTCTGGGTCATGGGTAGACGCTCATGGTGTCGATGATGTGTGGCGCGCCGCCTATTTGAAGGGCGGGGCTGCGCACTTCAATCGGGCCAGGGGCGTAGGGGTGAACGGTGAGAATTTCGCCATCGAGCATGGCGGCGCCAATGTAGATACGGCCTCTAGCCTCAAGGCTGATGGCCAGGCCGACGAGGTGGCGGCTTACGGGTTTTGCGTCGTCGATCAGCAGGGTGAGGGACTCGAACATTTCTTCGGTGATGCCGGATTCCAGCACGCCGATATCGAGCCGGAAGGTGCCCGGCACGCCGGTGGGGGCTTCCTGCCACCACTCTGTCACGCGGATTAGATAACCCAGGGGCTCGACCACGCGGCGCAGGGCGCCGATGGTGCCTTTGTGGGCGTGGACGTAGTACGCGGAGGCGATGACCTGGCGTTTTGTGGCCTCGCTCCAGCCCTGTTCCCAGCGGTCTACCGAGAACGCCCAGGCGAGGTAGGGCAGCAGCGCGACCGGGCAGCGGGTGGGGCTGATGAGGTCGCGGATGGGCACCGGCACGCGCTCGATCTGGGCCAGTACCTCGGCGGCTAGGCGCTCCAGCTGGGTGGCATTTGAGGGGAGTAGGGCGCGGCTCATGGCGTGCTGGCCAGGGTGATGGTGGTGGCGGTGCAGTACGCAGCCTGGGCTGGGGTTGGGGTGATATCGGCCCAGCCCTGCAGCTCTACCCGGCGCACGCCCTCGACGTGCAGGGCGGCGTAGATGGCCGAGGCGGATACCTCGACGCCTAGGCGCCGGCGAGCGTTGACCAGGGCGTCGAGCCGGGCTTCGGCGGCGGCGCGGATGGGCTCGGCCTCGGGACCGGTAGTGGCCAGGTGCAGCACGGCGGTGACGCTGTAGAGGATGACCTCGGCGCTCTGCACGTCGAGGCGGTCGGCGACTGGGCGGCGGTCGTCGTCGGACAGGTAGGCCTGCACCAGGGTGATCAGCTCGGGGGCGGCTGTGCCGTCGCCGGTGGCGCCCTGGACGGTGACGACAACGACGGCAGGGCTTGGGCTTTCTGCTGTGGCATCGGCCACGCGGCCATCGGCGCTGCGGGCGTGGAATATGTAGCTGTTGCGCGGGCCGGCGGTGCTGAGGCCTTCGAACGCCATTTGCGTGCGCTCGCGCAGGGCGTCGTCGCCTTCCATGACCGCTTCGTCGGTATCGGTGGCGGGGGTGATGACGAGGCGTTGCACGTTGAAGTTGGCGGCGACCTGTTCGAGGTCTTTGCCCTTGGCCTTGGCGAGCAGGGTGGCCAGGGCCGCTTCGTTCACGCGCTGGCGTAGCAGGGTTTCGCGGTAGGCATTTTCTTGCAGCAGCTTGGTGAGCGGCTCGGACTCCAGGGCCAGGCGCGCAGCGATGGCGGGGCGCTCTTCGGGCGGGAATGCGGCGATCAGGGATGCCTTGCGCTCGGCGAGGATCTGCTCGTAGTCGAGCAGCTCTATGACTTGCGGGTCTGGCAGGGCGGCGAGGTCGATGGGCGTCCAGACGTTCATGCCGCCCCCAGGCTCAGCGGGATGCTGAGGCTGTGTTGTTCGTTGGTGTCGATGACAGTCGCGTCGAGCGTGAGCTCGAATTGCCCGGCCATGTTGGCTTCAGTGAGCTGCACGCGGGTGATGTGAATACGGGGCTCCCAGCGCATGAGGGCGATGGCGATGGCGGCATAACAGAGCAGGCGGGTGGCCGGGTTGCCGGGCTGGTCGATGAGGTCCACCAGCTGGCTGCCGTAGTCGCGGCGCATGACGCGGGTGCCCAGGCGGGTGGTGAGGATGTCCGCAATTGACTGGCGGATGTGCGCCAGATTGCTGATGGTGCCGCCGGTTTGCCGGTTCATTCAGCCCCCTGCAAAAACATTGGGGGACCCCTCGGCCACGCGGGAGCCGCAGGCAACTGGGTCACCTGTGCGGCCGAGCGGCAGGCCGTTGACGCGCACCGTTGACGAGCCAGCGGCCAGGGTGCTGGCGTGCGTTTCAGGGATGCTCGGGCAGGTGTGGGCGGCCCATTCATCGCCCTGGCGGTGCGCGGCGCGGCCATTCACGAATACGTCGGGGCTTGCGCTGCTGGATGGGCGCGGCGGCCAGCAGCCGTGGCCGGTGCAGGTGTCACCCAGGCGCGTTACGGCGGCCATCAGTTGAGGTCCACGCGGGCGCCGGTGATGACGACATTGCCGGCGGCCGAGAGGGTGATATTGCCCGCGCTGTGCAGGGTTATGTCGCCCTGGGCGCTGATTTCAGCAGCCCCTGGGAGGGTGGCGCGGAGCACATTGGCGGCGCTGTCGTACTCGATGACGGCGCCGTCCGGGTAGGTGTGGCGGTGCAGGTCGGCGCGGTCGCCGTTGGCCGGGTTGGCGTCGCTGTATATGCCGGTTAGGGCGATGCCGTTGGCGGTTTGCCCGGAGGGGCTGAGCAGGATGACCTGCTCGCCCACGGTGGGCGGGCACCACTCTTTGGAGGTACCGGCGCGGACTGCGAGCCAGGGCAGCCAGCCGGTGGTGAGGTTGCCGGTTTTTACCTGCACGCGCGGCGGCTTCATCTGCACGGCATGGATGGTGCCGAAGCGGATTAGGTTTTCAAGCAGGCGGGTGAGGGTGGCTAGATCGTTCATGCCGCGATGGTCGCGCCCTCGCGCGAGGGGCGCAGCCGTCTGGCGTGGTAGCGGGGGGCGTTACAGGGCGAGATGGCGCAGGAGTTCGTCGCGGATGAATTCGCGGTCTGCATCGGTGAGGCCGATGAGCTCGCGGCGGGCGTATTGCACGTCGGGGGCGCCGCGTTCGGCCCGGTCGCGCAGGCCGTACTGGTGCACGCGGGCGATGCGGGTGATGCGCCCGGCAAAGCCTACGGCGGCTTCGGCGGCGTTGCCTTTGGCTTTGATGTAGCGAACGGCGCGCAGCTTGGTGAACATTTTTACGCGGCGTTTGATGCGCCCGACCTTGCCGCGTAGGTCGCGTTTTTTGCGCGGGGCGTATGCGGTGCCGTCGGGGTTGCGCTGGGCGATGATGCGTTGCTGTTGGCGCCGGCGCAGCTGCTGGGCGAGGGTGCGGGCCAGGCGGGTGCGCTCGCCTGGCTCCAGCCGGCTGATGAGCGGGGTGAGCCAGTCGGCCAGGTCGTCGAGGGTGTCAGCCATGGGGGATGAACCATTCGGTGGGTGCAGGCAAGGTCGGGTCGAGGATGCGCTCGATCGGCAGCGGCTCCGGCGGGTGGGTGATGGTGGTTTTGCCTTCGGCGTCGGTGGTGACGATGGCGCGTTCAGTGAGCGGCAGTTTGATGCTGAGGTCGACTTTGCCGGCGTCGATTATGTCCGCCTCGAAGCCCAGGCCTTCGCCGACCTTTTCGAGGTTTTGCAGCAGCTCCAGCTGGTTGACGCTGAGCCAGCCGAGCAGGGGCAGCATGACTGTGTCGGGGTGGCCGGGGTAGTCGGTGAGGATGACTTCCAGGGTGTAGACGTATTCAAACGAGAACGACTTGGCCGAGGTGCAGCGCACGTTGCCGTCGTTGATGAATATCAGCAGGCGGTCTGCGTTGTGCTTGAGCTCGGGCACTGTGGCGAGCAGGTGTGCGCGCAGGCTTTCGGGTTTGTTCATGGGTCTGCCCTCGGTTGCTGCTGGTTGTACTGAAATACGGTGTCGACCTGGGCGGCGCATTCGGCCCAGGCGCTGAGCAGGTAGTCGGTGTCGTCGCTGAGTGCGCCGTTATTCTGTGGGGCTGCTGGCAGCAGCTGGCAGGGCGTTACGACGGGACAGCCACTGACGGTAACCGTCGGCTCCGCTGAGGGCGGGGCGCTCATGCAGCCGGCGAGCAGCGCCAGGGAGAGGCTGAGCCCCCCAATCACTAAAACTCGGGTCATTGCGGCGGGTCTCCTGTTTATGGATCTGGCTGGCGGCGTGCTGTTGCCGTACGTCCGCCTGGGTGGTTTGCAGGCTCTGCTGGGCTGCGCGCTGGCGGGCAAGCTCGCTGCCCATGTTGACGATGGTGGTGGCCTGGCGGGCGTTGCGTTGTTCGAGGGTGGTGATGCGGGTTGCGGCGTGCTCTGCCTTGGCATCGGCTGCCTGGTGCTGCTGGTAGGTGCCCCATAGCAGCAGGGCGAGGGCGCCGAGCAGGGCCAGGCCGTAGAGGGATTGGCGGAGGGTGGTCATGCGAAGAACTCCCCGAGATACAGCAAGCGGAACTCTTTGGGGGTATGCAGCTTGCGGGCTTCGACAAGGACCTTTCCCATGTTGAAGGGCCAGTAGAATCTTTCAAATCGGCCGCCCGCTGCCTGGATCAGTTGCAGCAGCACGTCGTTGTCAGCGGACGCTTCGCCGAGCTGGCGAACGAAGCGGGCCGTGGTGGCGTAGTAGCCGCCTTTGCGGACCTGGGTCGATTTCAGCCAGTCGAATTCGTCGTAGAACCACGCGCCGGTATCCGGTTCGTGGTCGAGTGGAAAGGGCTCGCCATCCTCCATGACAAGTGCGCCTGGCAACTGGCGCTGTATATCTGCCTTCATGCCTTTAAGGCACACAAAGCGAACGGCGGTGCCGGCAGCAAGCAGCCGGCGCGCTGTCTCAATCAGTCGACTGGTTTTGCCAGTCTGGCGGGGGCTGATTTCGAGGTAGGCGATTATGCTCACGCCGCCACCTTCTGCGCGGCTGCGTGGCGCTCGTAGGCGCGTTCGAGCTTCACGTCGTAGAGGTTGCGGGCGTAGGCGGGGCCGTTGTAGCGCTTGGCGAAGTCGGCCCACTTCTTACCCTTGAGGGCCTTATGCAGGGCCGGGTCCGCTTCGATGAAACGCACGAATGCGTCGAGCTGGTCGGCCTCGCTGCGGCTCATGAGTGTGACGAATTCGTCGACGCTGGCATAGCCGAGGCGGGTGGCGTGGTAGCCCATGATCTGGAATGCGCCCCACGATGCCGACTCATTCGCGGCGAGGGCGTCGATGTAGCGGGCATTACTCAGACGCTGGTGTTCGGCGGTGCCGCCGGCGTAGCCGCCTTGGGCGCGGTTGACCAGGTTGGGTTGCTGGGCGGCGAACTGGTCGGCACGGGCGATCAGTGCGGCGCTGTCGTCGCCTTCGTTGCGCACCAGGCTCAGGCGGGCGTGCATAACGTGGCGCTCGAAGAGGATTTTGGGTTTGCCGTTGGGCAGGAAGCCAGCGCCGGCGCTTTCCACTTCGTTGACTGCCAGCACACTGGGGAGGTCTACACCCAGGCGTTTGGCAGCGGCCTGCAGGTCGGCGAGTTTGAGCAGGCGGGAGAGGTCAGTACCGGCCAGGGCGGCCTGGGTTTTCTCGCCCGCTACGCCGTCGTCTACCAGGCCGGCGCTGCGCTGGTAGGCGCGCACGGCCTTTTCGGTTTCGTCGCCGAAGTCACCGTCGACGCGCAGCTTGGCGCCACGGGCGTTGAGGGATTTTTGCAGCTGCTGCACGGCCTGGCCTTTGTCGCCATGGCGTAGGGTTTGGGGCTGGGTCATAGGGTGTCTACCTTGCGTTTGGCGAGTTGTTTGAGGCCGGCGCGGATGCCATCGGCGCCGATTAGACCGACGACGCCACCGAAGAAGGGCGCGACCTCGATCGGTACGCCGAACAGGGGCAGGCCGTTGCTCAGGGCAAGGGTGATGAGGCCGCAGATAAAACCCTCGCCCAGGCTGCGGCGGATGCTGCCGCCGCTGTAGATCAGGCGGGCGGCGGCAATGGTGGCCGAGAGCACGGCGGCATAAACCAGTGGGTGGTGGTGTTCGAGCCAGGCGAGCAGCATGGCCCAGGTTTCGGGGCGGTCAGGCATTGGGGGCATTCCGTTGGCCCTCGGTGAGGGAGTGGGCAAGTTGCACGAATGGCAGGCGGTTGGTGCGGCGCACCACTTCGGCGAGCAATACGGGGCTGAACCGCTGGGCGCCGGTGTAGCCGAGGGCGGCGGCACAGAACTCGCTGCAAAACATGCGGCGTTCGCTGTGCAGGCCGGTGGACAGCAGCTGGCTGAGGAAGATGCCGGCCCAGTCGTAACCCTGGCCCTGGTGGCGAGCGAAAACGGACTCGATGTGGTCGGCATTGGCCCAGGGCAGTGGGATCAGATCCCAGTGCCCTGGCGTCTGTTCGATGCGCTTCGCGCGGACGCCGCCGTCCATTGCGCTGGCGGAGAGCCAGCGGCCGTCTGGCATGACCAGCTCGCAGTGGCTGTAGATCGAGCCCGTCCAGATACGGATGAGGCGGTTGAACAGTCGGCCTTTGCCCTTGTACATCGCGAGGTGGATCAGTCCCATAAATTCACCGTTTGCAGTTGGGGCTGTGGGGCTTCGTCGGGCATGACGACGGCGGTGCCTTGCGGCAGCTGTGGACCGTGGTCGGCCAGGCCAGGGTTTGCGTCGAGCACGGCCTCGGTTACTCCGGCGGTGCGGCCGTAGTGTCGCCAGCAGATGGCGTCGACGGTGTCGCCCTGGATGGCGTGCAGGGTGGTGGCCATCAGATGAGTTCCACGGTGGTGCGGCTGACGCCGAGCAGGTCACGGATGGCCCAGCGTTGGTCGCGGCGGTATTCGTCGATGTTGAATTGCAGGTCTTCGGCTTTGCGGTCGCCAGTGCCGGTTGTGTCGTAGCTGCGGTAGCGCTCGCAGACCTCTGCGCCCGTGGCGGCTTGAATGGCGCGCTGGTACAGGTGCTGGTGGTCGGTGAGGGTGCCGACCTGCTCGCCTGGTACGTCGGCCAGGGTCGTGTGGCCGGCAGCTTCCTGGGCGGTGCGCCAGGTGGCGAGTTCGCGGTTGACGGTGATCATTGCGGCGACGACGGCTGTTTCGAGACGTGGGTCGGTGACGGATGCGTCGATGCGTAGGGCGGCGCGCAGGGCGTCCAGCTTTATCGCTGGCCAGAATGGGCCGTTGTCGATATCGGTGGTGCTGGGGGCGCCGCCGTTGGCGATGAATGCGCTCATGAGCGGCGTTCTACACGTTGGATTTCGCGGCGCAGATCGTCGCTTGTGAATTGCCCATTGCTGGTGGCAACCAAGCGCTTGAAGAGTTGAACCGCGGCGCGGTTGATCTGTGCTCGCTCCCGGCCGGTGGCGGGCATGATGGCGCCGTTGATGATTGGGCCGGTACAAACCGTGCGGTCATATGCCTCAGATTCGCTGACATAGCGTTCGGCAGCCTGCTGGAGTGCAATTTCGCAGTAGTTCCTCTCGAAAGTGCCGGTGTACCAGGCGTTAAAGTTGCGCATGGTCTGCCCTTGAATAGTGAGCGGTGGTCGGGGCGTCACAGCGAGGAAAGGAGCAAACCTGCTGATCAGCCCCGAGCCGCTCGGGTGCCGGGGACGGCTCGGTTAGCTGGCGGGTGGCACAGCGTGTTTTTTCAGGAGACGTTCGACGCCTTCCAGATCCTTTTTCCCGCCGCAGGTACTGTGCAGCTCAATGGCGCGGGCGAGGTTGTTCCGGGCCGCTTCAAGGTTGCTCAGGTCTTCGGGGGTTGGTGCTTCTTTGTTGATGCCTGGTAGGAATGCACGGCCAACTGCAAGGTAGAGCTTGGCGCGGGCCTGGTCGGGCATGTCTTCGTCTTTTGTCAGGTTGCCGACTTCGACGAGGGTGAGCAGGTCGAAGGTGCCGCCGGCTTTCTGGGCCTTGAGCGCGGCCTCTGCGATTTCTTCGGCGATGAGGGTGCCGGGGGTTCGTTCGAACTTGTCGGGCAGGGGCAGCTTGTGCTGGAGCACATAGCGCGCGACCTGCAGGGCGCCGGCATAGTCCCCGGCGTCGATGCGCCAAACCATGAGGGTGGTGAGCACTTCGTCGTGGGCGCCCTTGCCGGCGGAGAGTACGCCGTCGACATAGGGGGCGTAGTTGGGCAGAAGGGTGCGCTTGAGTTCGGCCTTGCCTTCGCCGGACTGGATCTGTTTGAGGCGCAGGCGGTCCTGCTGCAACTGGGCGAGTTGCAGCTCGTAGGCGGTGGCGCCTTCCATGGTGAGGGCGGGGCCGCTGGCAGCAGCGGCAGCCGTAGCAGCGCGCTTGCGCTGCTGGGTGCGTTGGGCGAGGGAGAGGGCCATGTGCTTATGCCTCTTCGATGTTCTCGACCAGAGCCACAAGGCCGAAGTCTTCGATCACGTAGGCATCGTTGCTCGACTGGTAGTCGGCGATGCGGTCGTATTCCGGTTCGTCCTTGAGGTGGCGACGACGGGCTCCTTCCTGCCAGTAGATGGACAGGTTGCTCAGGGTGGTGATGAGTACGGTGCCATCTGGGAAGTACGGTGCATCGACGATAGGCAGGCCGCCGAGGCGGGCACGGTTGACGATTTCGCCGGCGGCGTTCTCTTCGACGTTGCTGGCCGCGCCTTTCTCGACTGCGTTGAGCAGTTTGTCATGCAGCAGATCACGGGAAACCATGACAATCAGGTTGGGGTTGTTGCGGTGCCACGGGTCGAGCAACTGCACGTTGTCATAGACCAGACCGTCTAGGGTTTTGTAGTCGCCACCTGCACCAATGGTGACTTTGCCAGCGGTATTGCCTTCGTCGACGACACGGTCGGCGGCACCGGTGCGGATCTTCTGCAGCCAGCCGATGTTGACGTCCTGGCGCAGTGGATTGGTGGCTGGGTCGGTGGCAGCAGCAGCGCTGATACCGTGGAAGCCAATCATGATGCGGTCGAGACCTTGACGCTGTGCGATGGCACCAGTCAGGCGCACCTGAAAATCAGGGAACTTGGCCCATGCGTCGAGCAGCGCGTATGGGAAGGCGCTGTCGAAGTTGGTTTGTTTACAGGTGTAGGCGTCTTTGCTCAGCTTTTCGCGACGGCCAGGGTTGCGGCGGTTGCCGTTGGCGGTGTCGGTGCGGCTGGCAATCGGACCATTAACGCCGAGCAGCAGGGCTTCGCCAGACTGTTCGGTAACGCCGATGATGTTGATGCGGCCCAGTAGGGTGGTGGCTTCCTGGATGGCGGTTTCCAGTTTCTGCTGGATGCTGGGCTCGACGTTGAATTTCACGGCTGCGCTTTCGACGCCGTTCATTTTGGCGACGTGGCCCAGGTATCCGTTGTAGGCGAGGCGGGTTTCATTACGCATTGTGTTGCTCCGAAGCTGGGGTGGTGGGTCAGAACGCGGCCAGGTGCTTGCCGTCGCCCCCCGGAACTACCGGGCGCTGCTGGTGCTGGTGGTCGGGGGTTTCTTCCAGGCGCTTGAGCAGGTCAGCGAAGTCGCTGGCCAACTTGGTGTGAGCGGTCTGGAGTTGCTGGTGGGCTGCGGTCGCGTTGGCAAAGGCCTCGGCCTGCTTGGCGCCGTGTTCGGCCAGGTCTTCGATCATTTCGCCCAGCTCGGCGAAGTGGGCGGCGTCCTTGCCTTCTTTGTCCTTGCTCAGTTTCAGCAGCTCGCCCATACGGCTCTTGAGGGAGGCGAACATGCTGGGGGTGTTGTCGACCTCTTCGAAGTCAATGACCGTTTCTTCGGCGGCGGTGAAGAGGTTGTCTTTGTCCTGCTTGCGGTTGGCAAGCGTGCCGTTCTTGGCGCTGAAGCTCAGGGCTTCGGTGCCCAGGCTGGCAGGCGAATCAGTGACGGCCAGGCCGATCAGGTAGGCCTTGCCGGTGTCGGCAAACTTGGGGTGAACCTCGATCGAGGTGTAGACCTTCTGGCCTTTTTTGTTCAGCGCGATCAGCGCTTCGTTGGGTTCGAGCTGGCCGAACAGGGCCAGTTTATTCTGGCCGTTGATCTCGACCTCTTCGGCTTTGAGTGCAACCACGTCGCCATAGGCGCCAAATTCACCGCCCGGCCAATAACCCTTGATGTGCTCGCAGTTGATACGGGCGCCGTAGGTGTTCTGGCTGTACTGAGCCGCCATGTCCTCGATCCAGCTGCGCTCGATGTTGCGGCCATCGGTGGTGGCGCCTTCGACGGCGATTCGAGTCCACTTGGAGCGGTATTTCTTGGCGGGTGCGGTGGAAGCGGCCATGCGGGGTAATCCTCGGTGCGGGTTTCGCGTTGAGGGCATGGTCGGCACCTGGCGGGAGTGCAGCAACGTGTTGAGGGTGTAGCGCGCTCGGTTACAGCGCGCGGCGATAGGGCGTCACGCGCGCGACCGTCAGCATCGGCGCCATGAATGCTATAGCCCAGCCTGCCCTAACCACCGACGCTCGCCGCCAGGCCAAGTTTTTGTACTGGACGGGGTGGCGCATCACAGATATCGCCGATTACCTGGGCGAGAAGGAAAAGACCGTCCACAGCTGGAAGGCCCGCGACGAATGGGACCGGGCGGATAACGTTGAGCGGATTGGCGGGGCGTTGGAAGCGCGCCTGGTGCAGCTGATTCTCAAGGACGGCAAGACCAGTGGTGATTTCAAGGAAATTGATCTGCTGCACCGCCAGTTGGAGCGGCAGGCGCGGATACAGCGGTACCAGGACGGCGGTACCGAGGGTGATCTCAATCCGAATATCGAGCGGCGCAATGCGGGGCCTAAAAAGCAGGCGGTGCGCAATGAGCTGAGTGAGGCGCAGATCGAGACGTTGGTCGAGGCATTCCGTGATGGGTGTTTTGACTATCAGCTCGATTGGTACCGAGCTGGCGACCAGCGCACGCGGATGATCCTCAAAAGCCGCCAAATCGGGGCGACGTACTACTTTGCTCGGGAGGCGTTGATTGATGCGATCACCACCGGGCGTAACCAGATTTTCCTGTCAGCCAGCAAGGCGCAGGCGCACCAGTTCAAGACGTACATGCAGGGTTTCGTTAACGAGGTGCTGGGCATCAAGTTGACCGGCGACCCGATTGTGTTGTGGAACAACGCGGAGCTGCATTTTCTGGGCACCAATTTCCGCACAGCCCAGGGGCGCAGCGGGAATTTCTACTTCGACGAATTCTTCTGGGTGCATGGTTTCGCCGAGATCAACAAAGTGGCGTCTGGTATGGCGCTGCAAAAGCGTTGGCGCAAAACCTATTTCTCGACACCGAGCAGCATGGCGCACCCGGCCTATGTGTATTGGACGGGTGAGCGGTTCAACAAGGGCAAACCTACCGCGCAGCACCTCAAGCTGGATGTGAGCCACGACGCCCTGCAGCAGGGGCGGTTGTGTGAGGACCGTATCTGGCGGCAGATCGTGACAATTCTCGACGCTGAGGCGCGTGGGTGTGATCTGTTCGACCTTGAAGAGCTGCGGATGGAGTACGACGGCCCGGCGTTCCAAAACCTGCTGATGTGCCAGTTCGTCGACGATGGCGATTCCATTTTCCCTCTCGCCATGTTGCAGCCGTGCATGGTGGACAGTTGGGAGGTGTGGGCCGATTACAAGCCGTTGGCGCCGCGCCCGTTGGCTGATCGCCAGGTGTGGGTGGGGTATGACCCTGCTGAGAACGGTGATAGCGCTGGGTTGATTGTGGTGGCGCCACCGGCGGTGCCGGGCGGCAAGTTCCGCGTGGTTGAGAAACATCAGTTCCGTGGCATGGATTTCGAGGCGCAGGCTAGGACGATCCAGCAGATAACCCAGCGCTACTGGGTGACCTATATCGGCATCGACACCACGGGCATGGGCTCGGGGGTTGCGCAGTTGGTGCGGGCGTTTTTCCCGGGCTTGCGGACGTTCAGCTACAGCCCGGAGGTTAAAACCCAATTGGTGATGAAGGCGTGGGATGTGATCCGTAAGGGGCGGCTGGAGTTTGACGCGGGCGCCACGGACATCGCGCAGGCACTGATGGCTATTCGCAAAACGATGACGCCCAGCGGGCGCGCATTCACGTATACGGCGGGGCGCAGTGAGGCGACGGGGCATGCCGACCTCGCCTGGGCGCTGTTCCACGCTCTGATCAATGAGCCGCTTGAGGGCCGCACGGTCCAGAACACGGCCATCATGGAGATTTGCTAAATGAGCAGAAAACGGAATCGTGGCCAGCAGGTTGCAGTTGCTAAGGCGCCTATTGAGGGTGAGGTATTGACTGCTCAGGGCCGTGGACGCGCTGAGGCGTTCACATTCGGCGAGCCAGTGCCGGTGCTGGATGGGCGGGAGATTCTCGATTATCTGGAGTGCTGGGCGAATGGGCGTTGGTATGAACCGCCGGTTTCGCTTGATGGGTTGGCGAAGTCGACCAGGGCAAGCGTGTATCTGCAATCTGGGTTGACCTTCAAGCGCAACGCGTTGGCGCGGACGTTTGTACCGCATCGGCTGATGAGTCGGGCGACGTTTGAGCAGTTCGCCATGGATTGGCTGTGGTGCGGTAATGCCTACCTGGAAACACGTATGAATGTGCTCGGCCAGGTTCTGGAGCTGCGGCCGCTGCTGGCGAAGTACATGCGGCGCGGTGTGGATCTCGAGACCTATTACCAGGTGCGGGGCTGGAAGGATGAGCACGAATTCAAGGCGGGGACCGTTTGCCATGTTCGAGAGGCAGATATCAATCAGGAGGTGTACGGCCTGCCTGATTGGTTGGCGGCTCTGCAAAGCGCGTTGCTCAACGAAAGTGCCACGCTGTTCCGGCGCAAGTATTACAACAACGGCAGCCATGCAGGTTTCATCCTGTACATGACCGACTCGGTGCAGGACGAGACGTTCGTCAACGATCTGCGCGGTGCGATGAAGAACAGCAAAGGTCCCGGAAATTTCCGCAACCTGTTCATGTACGCACCGGGTGGGAAAAAGGACGGCATGCAGTTGATCCCGATCAGTGAGGTGGCGGCGAAGGATGATTTCGCCGCGATCAAGAACATCAGCCGTGACGATCTGCTCGCGGCGTTGCGGGTGCCGCCGCAACTGATGGGCATCGTGCCGCAGAACGCGGGGGGCTTCGGCTCGATCAGTGATGCCGCTGCCGTGTGGGCCATGAACGAACTGGAGCCTATACAGGCAAGGCTGCTGCAGGTGAACGAATGGCTGGGGGAGGAGGTGATCCGGTTTAAGCCATTTGAGTTACCCGCTACACGCGCTTGAGTCGCATACCCTCTAACCAGCCGCCTACGGGCGGCTTTTTTGTGTCTGGGGCCCAGGAAACGGCGCAAGCATGCCGAGGAAGTGGCGCGCCCCAAGGTGGTGCGCCAGGCGGCCGAGGGGGCCTGCCAGCACCCGGCGCGCGCAGTCGTCCCCCCGCCACGCCTGCGGCCTAAAGAGGTTAATTTTTCGACACTTCTGCAAAGGGTGCCAGCCGGCCCAGGCTGGGCGCTGGGAAGCTATTTTCCACCGCGTAAATCCCTGCGAAACCCTGCGCGGCGCGTGATTCTGTGGACTCCCTTGGCGCCTTGCTATGGCTGCAAACGGCAAGGTGGTACGGGAAATAGGTAATTTCAGTAATGCGCACATGGAAAACGGCTACAGGCTGCGATTTTTCAGGGCTGCAGCGATTACCTGTGATGGTGATTTTTGGTAATGGTCGAGGTAATTGATTTATAAGTCTTTGATATTAAAGGGTTTTATTTTAAAGGCTCTAACTGTTCGATTAGGTAATAAAATAACCTTGAGTTACTGAATTATTACCTGTTGGAATCGTCTCAAAGCACTGACCTAGACGACTCCCGGCATGAATGCTTGAGCTGAATTACCTTTATTACCCTTTTCCCGTGGGTCAGTATAAATCGTGTAAAATGGCCTCCAGAGCGCACACCTGGCTTCTGCGTTGAAGAAGCTGGGAACGCGCTGGGAACAAACATGACCCGGCTCATATAGGTGCGCTGTTGATTTTACTGGGCTGCGGGGGGCTGGCTGTTGTGGTGCGTGAGTTCGAGTCTCTCCGTCCGCACCATGTTTGAGCTGTTTCTGATATTTTTGGAGGCAGTAGGCAAAAGGCAGCTCCGCAAGGGCTGCCTTTTGTCGTTTCTGGGGTCGCGTCAGTCTGTAGCTGGCGCATATTTTTAAGGCTTTCCCTAGCGTATCTATACGGGCTGTTTCTGCTGGGTGACTTCTGTCATTTCACCCACTAGAATGCATGCCCTTGATTCTGGGCCGGAACGCCCGGCTTATGTCTGTGCAACGAGGAATATCCATGCAAGTTTCTGTTGAAAGCACCTCCGCTCTTGAGCGCCGCATGACCATCGGTGTCCCGGCCGAGCGCATCGAGACCGAAGTGAACAAGCGTCTGCAGCAGACTGCCAAGCGTGCCAAGGTCCCAGGTTTCCGCCCAGGCAAAGTGCCGATGAGCGTGATTCGCCAGCGTTACGAAGATGCTGCTCGCCAAGAGGCGCTGGGTGACCTCATCCAGGCCACTTTCTACGAAGCTATCGTTGAGCAGAAGCTGAATCCGGCTGGTGCTCCTGCCGTCGAGCCGAAAGTGTTCGAGAAAGGCAGGGATCTGGAATACATCGCCACTTTTGAAGTCTTCCCGGAATTCAAAGTGGTTGGTCTGGAAGATATTGCCATCGAGCGCCTGCAGGCTGAAGTGGCCGACGCCGACCTCGACAACATGCTGGAAATCCTGCGCAAGCAGAATACCCGTTTCGAAGCTGCTGATCGTGCCGCTGAAAATGGTGATCAACTGAATATTGACTTCGTCGGCAAGGTTGACGGTGAAGTCTTTGCTGGTGGTTCGGCCAAGGGCACTCAGTTGGTGCTGGGCTCCGGCCGCATGATCCCGGGCTTCGAAGAGGCGCTGGTGGGCGTCAAGGCTGGTGAAGAGCGTGTCATCACCCCGACATTCCCGGCCGACTACCAGAACCTTGATCTGGCCGGCAAAACTGCCGAGTTCACCATCACTGTCAACAGCGTTTCCGCTCCTGTCCTGCCAGAGCTGAATGAAGAGTTCTTCACTCAGTTCGGTATCAAGGACGGCGGTCTTGAAGGCTTCCGCACCGAAGTTCGCAAGAACATGGAGCGCGAGCTGCGTCAGGCCATCAAATCCAAGGTCAAGAACCAGGTGATGGAAGGGTTGCTGGCTGCCAACCCGGTCGACGTGCCGAAAGCGCTGCTCAGCAACGAAGTGGATCGTCTGCGCGTTCAGGCTGTTCAGCAGTTCGGCGGCAACATCAAGGCTGATCAACTGCCGGCTGAGCTGTTCGAAGAGCAAGCCAAGCGTCGTGTGGTGCTGGGCCTGATCGTGGCTGAAGTGGTCAAGCAGTTCGAGCTCAAGCCGGATGACGCCCGCGTCCGCGAAGTCATCGAAGAGATGGCGTCTGCCTATCAGGAGCCTGAGCAAGTCATTGCCTGGTACTACAAGAACGACCAGCAACTGAACGAAGTGCGTTCGGTTGTACTGGAAGAACAAGTTGTAGATACTGTTCTGCAGAAGGCCAAAGTGACCGATACAGCGGTCTCCTACGAGGAAGCGGTCAAGCCAGCGGAAGCTCCGCAAGCGGCCTGATCCACACCTTCGTTAGAGCACGTACCATAAGCCAGCCTCCGTGCTGGCTTATGCGTCTTTGAGACAGGATTCATTAGGAGAGATCGCTGGACATGTCGCGTAATCAATTTATGCAGCAAATGCCTGATATCCAAGCAGCTGGTGGCCTTGTGCCCATGGTTGTCGAGCAATCCGCCCGGGGCGAACGTTCCTATGACATCTATTCGCGCCTGCTGAAGGAGCGAGTGATTTTCCTGGTCGGCCAAGTCGAGGATTACATGGCCAACCTGGTGGTGGCTCAGTTGCTGTTCCTCGAAGCTGAGAACCCGGACAAGGACATCCATCTGTACATCAATTCGCCTGGCGGTTCGGTAACTGCCGGGATGTCGATCTATGACACCATGCAGTTCATCAAGCCGGATGTGGCGACTTATTGCATTGGTCAGGCCTGCAGCATGGGCGCATTGTTGCTGGCAGGTGGTGCGGCCGGTAAGCGTTCTTGCCTGCCGCATTCGCGGATGATGATTCACCAGCCGCTGGGCGGCTTCCAGGGGCAGGCTTCGGATATCGAGATCCATGCCCGGGAAATCCTCACCATCCGTGAGCGTCTGAACAAGATCCTGGCTGATCATTGTGGTCAGCCGATCGACGTGATTGCCCGCGATACCGACCGTGATAATTTCATGAGCGGTGAAGAGGCGGTGAAGTACGGACTTATTGATCAGGTGATGAGCAAGCGTCCGGTAACTGCCTAAAACGCGCTACAACGAGACTGCCAGACTTATCTGGCAGGTTTGCAGGGTTGAAAACACCTGCAATTGCCTTCATCTTGTGTTTCATGCCTACCGGATTGGATCGATCGAATGACTGACACCCGCAATGGCGAGGACAACGGCAAACTGCTTTATTGCTCCTTCTGCGGCAAAAGCCAGCATGAAGTGCGCAAATTGATTGCCGGTCCCTCGGTCTTTATCTGCGACGAGTGCGTCGACCTGTGCAATGACATCATCCGCGAGGAGGTGCAGGAAGCCCAGGCCGAAAGCAGTGCTCACAAATTGCCTGCGCCCAAAGAAATCAGCGGCATTCTGGATCAGTACGTTATTGGGCAGGAACGCGCCAAGAAGGTGCTTTCTGTCGCGGTTTACAACCATTACAAGCGTTTGAACCAGCGCGACAAGAAAGATGATGTCGAGTTGGGCAAAAGCAATATTCTGCTGATCGGTCCGACCGGTTCAGGCAAGACGCTGTTGGCCGAAACGCTGGCTCGTCTGCTCAACGTACCGTTCACCATCGCCGACGCGACCACGCTGACCGAAGCCGGTTACGTGGGCGAGGATGTTGAAAACATCATTCAGAAACTGCTGCAGAAGTGCGATTACGATGTCGAGAAGGCCCAGATGGGTATCGTCTACATCGATGAAATCGACAAGATTTCGCGTAAGTCTGATAACCCTTCCATCACCCGCGACGTGTCGGGCGAGGGCGTGCAACAGGCCTTGTTGAAACTGATCGAAGGCACGGTTGCATCCGTGCCGCCGCAAGGTGGTCGCAAGCATCCCCAGCAGGAGTTTCTGCAGGTTGATACGCGCAACATCCTGTTCATCTGTGGTGGCGCCTTCTCTGGCCTGGAAAAGGTCATCCAAGGTCGCTCGACCAAAGGTGGTATCGGTTTCAGTGCCGAAGTTCGCAGTCAGGAACTGGGCAAGAAGGTTGGCGAAGCCTTGCGTGAGGTCGAGCCGGATGATCTGGTGAAGTTCGGACTCATACCGGAGTTTGTTGGACGTCTGCCGGTTCTCGCTACGTTGGATGAGCTTGATGAGGCTGCTCTGGTGCAGATTCTCACTGAGCCGAAAAATGCGCTGACCAAGCAGTACGGCAAGCTCTTTGAGATGGAGGGAGTGGATCTGGAGTTTCGTCCAGATGCGCTTAAGGCTGTGGCTCACCGAGCGCTTGAGCGCAAAACCGGTGCACGTGGTCTGCGTTCCATCCTTGAGGGCGTTCTGCTCGACACCATGTATGACATCCCTTCGCAAAGCGAAGTGAGCAAGGTGGTGATCGACGAAAGCGTCATCGAGGGTACGTCCAAACCTCTGCTCATCTATGAAAACAGCGAGCCGCCAGCCAAGGCAGCGCCTGACGCATGATGAAACAAGGGGCCCTTCGGGGCCCTTTCTTTTTCCAAGCATCTTGCTTGTTTTTTCATGGGGCTGGCCCCATCTTAGTTTCAAGGGTCTCCCGTCCGTTTACGGCCAAATGGCCGCCGTAGAGCTGAAATCATGAAGACAACCATCGAATTGCCCCTCCTGCCGCTGCGTGATGTGGTGGTGTATCCACACATGGTCATCCCGCTGTTTGTCGGTCGTGAGAAGTCCATTGAGGCCCTTGAGGCGGCGATGACAGGCGACAAGCAGATTCTGTTGTTGGCGCAGCGTAACCCTGCTGATGATGATCCCGGTGAGGACGCGCTCTATCGCGTGGGCACCGTTGCCACTGTCCTGCAACTGCTCAAGCTGCCTGACGGCACGGTCAAGGTCTTGGTCGAAGGCGAGCAGCGCGGCACCATCGAGCAGTTTATCGAGGTGGATGGCTATTGCCGGGCCCAGGTTCAACTGATCGACGAGCAGGACGTGCCGGAGCGCGAGTCTGAAGTCTTCTCGCGCAGCCTGCTTGCTCAATTCGAGCAATATGTACAGTTGGGCAAGAAGGTGCCGGCTGAGGTGCTGTCGTCTCTAAACAGCATTGATGAACCCAGTCGTCTGGTCGATACCATGGCAGCGCACATGGTGCTGAAAATCGAGCAGAAGCAGGAAATCCTCGAAATTACCGAACTGTCTGCGCGCGTCGAGCATGTCTTGGCGTTGCTCGATGCTGAAATAGACCTGTTGCAGGTTGAGAAACGCATCCGTGGGCGCGTCAAGAAGCAGATGGAGCGCAGCCAGCGCGAGTACTACCTGAATGAGCAGATGAAAGCCATTCAGAAAGAGCTTGGCGATATAGACGAAGGGCATAACGAAGTCGATGAGCTGAAGAAACGCATTGATAATGCCGGGTTGACCGCTGAAGCGTTGACCAAGGCGAATGCCGAGCTGAACAAGCTCAAGCAGATGTCACCGATGTCGGCCGAAGCTACTGTCGTACGTTCGTATATCGACTGGCTGGTGAATGTCCCGTGGAAGGCTGAAAGCAAGGTCCGTCTGGACCTGACCAAAGCAGAGGACATTCTCGATACCGATCACTACGGTCTGGAGGAGGTCAAGGAACGCATTCTTGAGTACCTCGCCGTGCAGAAGCGTGTGAAGAAGCTCAAGGGGCCGGTGCTGTGTCTGGTCGGTCCTCCCGGTGTGGGTAAGACGTCTCTGGCCGAGTCCATTGCGCGTGCTACCAATCGCAAATTCGTACGCATGGCATTGGGTGGCGTGCGGGATGAAGCCGAGATTCGTGGCCATCGCCGTACCTATATCGGTTCGATGCCGGGTCGTTTGATTCAGAAAATGACCAAGGTAGGTGTGCGTAACCCGCTGTTCCTGCTCGATGAAATCGACAAGATGGGTAGCGATATGCGCGGGGATCCTGCTTCGGCGTTGCTGGAGGTGCTGGATCCCGAGCAGAACCACAATTTCAATGACCACTACCTAGAGGTCGATTACGACCTTTCCGATGTCATGTTCATCTGCACCGCCAACTCGATGAATATTCCGGGGCCGCTGCTCGACCGGATGGAAGTGATTCGTCTGCCCGGTTATACCGAGGATGAGAAGGTCAATATTGCGGTCAAGTACCTGGCACCCAAGCAGGTGAGCGCCAATGGTCTGAAAAAAGGTGAAATCGAATTCGATGAGCCGGCGATCCGCGACATTATTCGTTACTACACGCGTGAGGCTGGTGTGCGCAGCCTTGAGCGTCAGCTCGCCAAGGTGTGCCGTAAGGCCGTCAAGGAGCATGCCAAGGAGAAGCGCTTCAAGGTGCTGGTAACGGCCGACACCCTTGAGCATTTCCTGGGCGTACGTCGTTATCGCTATGGCCTCGCAGAGCAGCAGGATCAGATCGGGCAGGTTACCGGGCTTGCCTGGACTCAAGTCGGCGGGGAGTTGCTCACCATCGAGACGGCTGTGGTGCCCGGTAAAGGGCAACTGATCAAGACCGGCTCCCTTGGCGATGTGATGGCAGAGTCCATGACGGCGGCGCTTACAGTGGTGCGTAGTCGCGCCAAGAGCCTGGGTATTCCGGTCGACTTCCATGAGAAGCGCGACGTGCATATCCACATGCCGGAGGGGGCTACACCGAAAGATGGCCCGAGTGCTGGCATTGGCCTATGCACAGCGCTTGTGTCTGCGCTGACGCAGATTCCGGTGCGTGCGGATGTGGCCATGACGGGTGAAATCACCCTGCGTGGTCAGGTATTGGCCATCGGTGGTTTGAAGGAGAAATTGCTCGCGGCTCACCGAGGCGGAATCAAGACGGTGATCATTCCGGAGGAAAATGTTCGGGATCTGAAGGAAATTCCGGAGAATATTAAGCAGGACCTGACCATTAAGCCGGTTAAATGGATTGACGAGGTCCTGCAAATTGCGCTGCAATACGCCCCGGAGCCCTTGCCCGATGCGGCTCCCGAGATGGTTGCAAAGGATGACAAGCGCGAGTCTGATTCCAAGGAGCGAATCAGCACGCATTAGCCGGAATGCCTCCTTGACACATTTTTCGAGCCCTTGTTATAAAGCGGCTCTTATGTGTCAACCAGGCGATCCAGCGCCCGCTTTGCTTACACCAAAAATTAAGAAACAACTCAACAGAAATAAGGGGACTTAGAGTGAACAAGTCGGAACTGATCGATGCCATCGCCGCATCTGCTGATATCCCGAAAGCTGTTGCTGGCCGCGCGCTGGATGCAGTGATCGAATCCGTCACTGGCGCCCTCAAGGCTGGTGATTCCGTAGTGCTGGTTGGTTTCGGCACCTTCGCTGTTAAAGAGCGCGCTGCTCGCACCGGCCGTAACCCGCAGACTGGCAACCCGATCAAGATCGCTGCTGCCAAGATCCCAGGTTTCAAAGCTGGTAAAGCCCTGAAAGACGCCGTCAACTAAGCGTCTCTCTGGCCTTGCCCTTCCAGGTCGGGCTGGTTCCGATCTGGTCGGAGCGGTGGTTCCCAGGAACCTAAGCCGCTCCATCAGTTACGAGAAGGCGCATCCTAGGATGCGCCTTTCTTTTATCCAGATTTCACCCACGCTCCATGGCTGCTCGTTCAGTACAGCCGTTTCGGGGGATGCATGCTGCAGAACATCAGGGACAATTCACAGGGGTGGATTGCCAAGACCATCATCGGCGTTATCGTCGCATTGATGGCTTTCACCGGATTCGACGCTATCGTCAACTCCACCAGTAACAGCCGCAATGCTGCTGACGTCAATGGTGAAAAAATTACCCTGGACACACTGAATCGCGCCGTCGAGATGCAGCGCCGTCAGTTCATCCAGCAGTTCGGCAAGGACTTCGATGCTTCCCAGCTGGACGAAAAAATGCTGCGCGACTCCGCGCTCAACTCGCTGATCGAGCGCAATCTGCTGCTGCAGGGCGCTGAGGACGCCGGTTTGGCATTCTCCCAGGCGGCTCTGGATCAGATCATTCTGCAGATGCCGGTGTTCCAGCAGGATGGCCAGTTCAACGCAGCAGTCTTCGATATGGTCATTCGCCAGCAAGGCTATGGCCGCATGGAGTTCCGTGAGCGCCTCCAGCAGGACGTGCTGATCAGCCAACTGCAGGCAGGCCTGGTTGGGAGCAGCTTCCTGACGGATGCTGAAGTGGATGCCTTCGTTGGTTTGGAAAAACAAACCCGTGATTTCGCGACCTTGACGCTGCACGCCGACACCAAGGCTGTGAAACTGACGGACGAGGATGTGAAGGCTTACTACGATGAGCATACCGACCGCTTCATGACTCCGGAGCAAGTGGTGCTTGAGTACGTTGAGCTAAAGAAAGATGCTTTCTTCGATCGCGTCGAGGTCAAGGATGATGAGCTGCAGGCGCTGTACCAGAAAGAAATCGCCGGGCTCAGCGAGCAACGCCATGCGGCGCACATCCTGCTTGAGGTAAACGACAAGCTCAGTGATGACGAAGCCAAGGCCCAGCTGGAAGAGGTCAAGAAACGTCTCGATAGCGGCGAGGACTTTGCCAAGCTGGCCAAGGAAGTCTCCCAGGACCCGGGTTCGGCTGCCAGCGGCGGCGATCTGGGTTATGCCGGCCAGGGTGTCTATGACCCTGCGTTCGAGCAGGCGCTTTATGCGCTGAAGGATGGCGAGGTTTCTGCCCCGGTACGCAGCGAGTTCGGCTGGCATCTGATCAAGTTGCTGGGCGTTCAGGCTGCTGATGTGCCGAGTTTCGACAGCATGAAGGAAAAGCTGGTGCGTGAGCTCAAGGCTCCACGCGTCGAGCAGCGCTTCGTCGAGGCGACCAAGGAGTTGGAGGATGCTGCGTTCGAAGCGTCTGACTTGGCGCAACCTGCCCAGGAGCAGGGGCTGACGGTCAAAGTCACTCCAGCATTTGGTCGTGAGGGTGGTAGCGAGGGCATCACTGCCAACCGTCAGGTCGTACAGACGGCATTCAGCAATGAAGTGCTGGAGTCCGCGTCCAACAGCGGCGCTATCGAGCTGGATCCTGACACCGTCGTGGTTATCCGGGTCAAGGAGCACAAGAAGCCCGAGCTGATGCCGTTCGAGCAGGTGGTGGCAGGTATTCGCGAAACACTTACTCTGCAACAGGCCAATGCCGCTGTTAAGGCCAAAGGTGCTGAGCTGCTGAGTAGCCTGCGTGAAGGCAAGACACCGGTCGAGCAAGCACAGGAGCGGGACTGGAAAGTGGTTGAGGCCGCCAATCGCAGCCAGGAAGGCGTCGAGCCTGTCGTGCTGCAGGCGCTCTTCCGTATGCCCAAGCCCTCTGCCGATGGCAAGCCGACCTTCTCCGGCGTTAGCCTGAATAACGGTGACTATGTGTTGCTGCGCCTCAATGGTGTCAGCCAGCAAAACGCTACGCTGAGCGAGGAGGAGCGCAATATGTACCGTCGCTTCCTTGCTTCGCGTGTTGGTCAACAGGACTTCAACGCCTTCCGGGCAGAGTTGAAAGACAAGGCCAAGATCGAGCGTTTCTGATCGTCAGTTGCACCATGAAAAAGGCCGCTCTTGAGCGGCCTTTTTCATGGGCGGAGTAATGTGCTGCTGATGGGGATCACGCCTTGCCAGGGTGAGGAGTGAGAAAGGCCGCCTCCAGCAACTGTTGGGTATATGGGTGTTGTGGTGTTTCGAAAATCGCAGATGCCGGCCCTTGTTCCACAACCTTGCCTTGTTTGACCACCATCAACTGATGGCTCAGTGCCCTAACCACCGCCAGGTCATGGCTGATGAACAGATAGGTCAGGTTGTACTTGGCCTGCAGGGCGCGCAGCAGTTCCACCACCTGGCGTTGCACGGTGCGGTCCAGGGCTGAGGTGGGTTCGTCGAGCAGGATCAGCGCCGGTTTCAGCACCAGCGCCCGGGCAATGGCGATACGTTGGCGTTGCCCACCCGAGAATTCGTGTGGGTAACGATGGCGGCTCAGTGGGTCGAGGCCAACCTCTTCGAGTGCCTCGATGACGGCCTGTTCCTGCTCCTCCTCACTGCCCATGCGGTGAATGTGCAAGCCTTCGCCAACGATCTGGGCGATGGACATGCGTGGGCTGAGGCTGCCGAAAGGGTCTTGGAAAACCACCTGCATCTGCCGTCGCAGTGGCCTCACGGCGTTTTGCGGCAAGCCATCCAGAGACTGGCCCTGAAAGCGTATGGCCCCCTGGCTGCCGAGCAGGCGCAGAATGGCCAGGCCAAGCGTGGACTTGCCGGAGCCACTTTCACCGACGATGCCCAGGGTCTGGCCCTGTGGCAGGCTGAAGTTGATGCCGTCTACTGCCTTTACATGGTCGACCGTGCGCCGTAGCAGGCCTTTCTTGATCGGGAACCAGACGCGCAGGTCTTCCACTTCCAGCAAGGTTGGCCCGGCTGGATTCGAGACGGGTTCTCCGCTGGGTTCGGCGCCGAGCAGCTCTTGCGTGTAGGGATGCTGGGGCGCGCGGAACAGTTCTTCGCAGGACGCCTGCTCGACGATATGGCCACGCTGCATGACACAGACGCGGTGCGCGATGCGGCGCACCAAATTGAGGTCATGGCTGATCAGCAGAAGGGCCATGCCGAGGCGGGCCTGTAGCTCCTTGAGCAATTCGAGGATCTTCAACTGCACGGTGACGTCCAGTGCTGTGGTCGGCTCGTCGGCAATCAGCAGCTCCGGCTCGTTGGCCAGGGCCATGGCGATCATCACCCGTTGGCGCTGGCCGCCGGACAGCTCGTGGGGATAAGCCTTGAGGCGTTTTTGCGGCTCGTTGATGCCGACCAGCTCCAGAAGCTCCAGTGTGCGCGCGGTGGCGGCTTTGCCGGTCAGGCCCTTGTGCAGGGCGAGTACCTCGGCTATCTGCTTGCCGATGCTGTGCAGCGGGTTCAGCGAGGTCATTGGCTCTTGGAAGACCATGGCGATGCGGTTGCCACGGATCGCGCGCAGCTTTGGTTCACTGAGCGTCAGCAGGTTCTGCCCTGCATAGGTGATGCTGCCGGCAGGATGGCGGGCCTGCGGGTAGGGCAGCAGGCGCAGGATGGAGTGGGCGGTGACCGATTTGCCGGAGCCACTTTCACCGACCAGCGCCAGGGTTTCGCCTTTGCGGATGTCGAAGCTGATGCCTTCGACCACGCGCTGGACCTGATCACCATTGACGAATTCGACGGCGAGATCGCGTACTTCAATCAAGTTGTCTTGGACGACGGTGCTCATCTCATTTCCTCGGGTCGAACGCGTCGCGGGCGGCTTCGCCGATGAACACAAGCAGGCTGAGCATGATGGCGAGTACGGCAAAGGCGCTGATACCCAGCCAGGGCGCCTGCAGGTTGGATTTGCCCTGGGCAACCAATTCACCCAGCGAGGGCGCGCCGGGTGGCAGGCCGAAGCCGAGGAAGTCCAGGGCGGTGAGGGTGCCGATGGCGCCCGTGAGGATGAACGGCATGAAGGTCATGGTCGAGACCATGGCGTTGGGCAGGATATGGCGGAACATGATCGCGCCATTCTGCATGCCCAGGGCGCGTGCGGCGCGCACGTATTCCAGGTTGCGCCCCCTTAGGAACTCGGCACGAACCACATCAACCAGGCTCATCCAGGAAAACAGCAGCATGATGCCCAACAGCCACCAGAAGTTCGGTTGCACGAAGCTGGCCAGGATGATCAGCAGGTAGAGCACTGGCAGGCCGGACCAGACCTCCAGGAAGCGCTGGCCTACAAGGTCTACCCAGCCTCCATAGAAGCCCTGCAGGGCACCGGCGACCACGCCGATAATCGAGCTGAGGATGGTCAGGGCCAAGGCGAACAGCACCGAGACCCGGAAACCGTAGATCACACGGGCCAGCACATCGCGGCCCTGATCGTCGGTGCCGAACCAGTTCTGCGCCGAGGGCGGCGCAGGAGCGGGCACTTGCAGCTCGTAGTTGATGCTGGAGTAGCTGAAGGGAATCGGTGGCCAGAGTATCCAGCCGTCTTTCTGTTCGATCAGGTCGCGAATGTACGGGCTCTTGTAGTTCGCCTGCAGCGGGAATTCTCCGCCGAAGGTGGTTTCGGGGTAGCGCTTGACCACCGGGAAATACCAGTCGCCGTCATAACGCACTGCAAGCGGCTTGTCGTTGGCGATCAACTCGGCGCCCAGGCTGAGGACGAACAATACGAGAAACAGCCACAGTGACCACCAGCCGCGCTTGTGCGCCTTGAAACGGGCGAAACGGCGTTGATTGAGCGGAGAGAGCTTCATCTGTCAGTTCTCCCGGCTTTCGAAGTCGATTCGTGGATCGACCAGGGTGTAGGCGATATCGCCGATGAGTTTCACGACCAGTCCTAGCAGGGTGAAGATGAAGAGGGTGCCGAACACCACCGGGTAGTCACGGTTGATGGCGGCTTCGAAGCTCATCAGGCCGAGTCCATCGAGGGAGAAGATCACCTCGACCAATAGCGAGCCGGTGAAGAAGATACCGATGAAGGCCGCCGGGAAGCCGGCGATGATCAGCAGCATGGCGTTGCGAAACACATGGCCGTAGAGCACGCGGTTGTTGCTCAGCCCCTTGGCGCGAGCGGTGACCACGTACTGCTTGTTGATCTCGTCGAGAAAACTGTTCTTGGTCAGCAGGGTGAGGGTGGCGAAGTTGCCGATCACCAGTGCGGTTACCGGCAGCACCAGGTGCCAGAAGTAGTCGAGGATCTTGCCGCTGGTGCTGAGTTCGTCGAAGTTGCTTGAGGTCAGTCCACGTAGGGGGAACCAGTCCCAGTAGCTGCCACCGGCGAACAACACGATCAGCAGGATGGCGAAAAGAAACGCCGGGATTGCATAACCGATGATGATCGCGGTGCTGGTCCAGACATCGAAGGGGCTGCCGTGGCGCGTAGCCTTGGCGATGCCCAGTGGGATGGAGACCAGGTACATGATCAGGGTGCTCCAGAGTCCGAGCGAGATGGACACCGGCATCTTCTCGATGATCAGGTCGATCACACTGGCATCGCGAAAGAAACTGTTGCCGAAGTCCAACTGGGCGTAGTTCTTGATCATCAGCCAGAAACGCTCTGGGGCGGGCTTGTCGAAACCGTACATTTTCTCGATTTCGGCCACCAGGTCAGGGTCTAGCCCCTGGGCGCCGCGGTAGCTGGAGCCAGCGACGGCGACTTCGCCACCGCCACCGGAGATGCGTCCGGTGGCGCCCCCGGAGGCGGCGTCGAAGCCTTCCAGCTTGGCGATCATCTGCTCGACCGGACCGCCGGGCGCGGCCTGGATGATGATGAAGTTGATCAGCAGGATGCCGAACAGCGTCGGCAGTATCAGCAGCAGGCGGCGCAGGATGTAGGCGAGCATTCAGTCGGCTTCCTGCGCTTTCGGCACTTTGATGGCGCCCACCGGGCGCTCTTCCCACCAGGTCATCAGGCCGTAGTCGTACAGCGGCGTGACAGCTGGGCGACCAAAGCGCTTCCAGTACGCCACGCGCCAGGTGTCGACGTAGTAGTTGGGCACCACGTAGTTGCCCCACAGCAGCACCCGGTCGAGGGCGCGGGCATGGGTGATCAGTGACTGGCGCGAATCGGCGCGGATCAGGCCGTCGACCAGGGTATCGATAGCCGGGTCGCGCAGGCCGATGAGATTGCGGCTGCCGGGGTTGTCGGCGCTGCTGGAGTGCCAAAACTCACGTTGCTCGTTGCCTGGCGAGTTGGATTGCGGCCAGATCGCCGAGGTCATGTCGAAGTCGCGCGAGCGCAGGCGATTGATGTATTGCGAGGCGTCCACGCGGCGGATCTGCAGGTCGATGCCGAGCTCGGCGAGGTTGCGCTTGAAGGGCAGGATCACCCGTTCCAGGTTGGCCTGGGTATTGAGGAACTCGAAGCTGAGTTGCTTGCCTTGGGCATCGATCATCTTGTCGTTCTCGATGCGGTAGCCGGCTTCGGTGAGCAGTTGGTAGGCGCGGCGGCTCTGTTCGCGAATGATGCCGCTGCCGTCGGTAACCGGCGGGGCGAAGGCTTCACTGAAGACACGATCGGGTATTTGTCCGCGCAGTGGTTCGAGCAGTTTGAGTTCGTCGGCATCAGGCAGGCCGGTGGCAGCCATTTCCGAGTTCTCGAAGTAACTGTGGGTGCGCTTGTAGGCACCGTAGAACAGCTGCCTGCTGGCCCATTCGAAATCGAAGAGCTGGGCGATGGCCTCACGCACACGCGGGTCCTGGAACATCGGGCGGCGGGTATTGAAGACATAACCCTGCATGCCTACCGGGTTGTGGTTGGGGATAGCTTCCTGAACGAAGTCGCCAGCGCGCAGGGCGGGGGAGTCATAGCCGGTCGCCCAGTCCTTGGCGGAGTACTCGAGGTTGGTGTCGAACTGCCCGGCCTTGAAGGCTTCCAGGGCGACCGACATGTCGCGGTAGTAGTCGACGCGAATCGTTTCGAAGTTGTACTGCCCACGGGCGACCGGCAAGTCCTTGGCCCACCAGTCCTTGACCCGTTCGAAGCGCACGGAGCTTCCGGGGGAGACCTTGGTGATGCGATAGGGGCCGCTGCCCAGTGGTATTTCAAGGTTGGACTTGCTGAAGTCGCGCTCGGCCCACCAGTGCTTGGGCAGGATCTGCAACTGTCCCAGAATCAGAGGCAGTTCCCGGTTGCCGGGGTGTTTGAAGTCGAAGCGAACTTTCAGTTTGTCCTCGGCCACCACCTCTGCCACATCGGCGTAGTAGTGGCGATACATCGGGTCACCTTTCTCGAGCAGGATGTGGAACGTGAAGATCACATCCTCTGCCGTCACCGGGGTTCCGTCGTTGAAGTGGGCCTTCGGGTTCAGATAGAAGCGCACATAGCTATCGTCCGCGGCTTTTTCGATCTTCTCGGCGAGCAGGCCGTACTCGGTGAAGGGCTCGTCCGGCGAATGATAGGTGAGGCTGTCGTAGAGCAAGCCAAGCTGGCTGGCGGAGTTGCCCTTGGGGATGAACGGGTTGAAGCTGTCGAAGCCATTGAAGGCGGGTAGACGCAGCAAGCCGCCCTTGGGCGCATCCGGGTTGACGTAGTCGAAGTGCTTGAAGTCGGCCGGGTACTTGGGCGCTTCGCCATACAAGGTCAGGGCGTGCTGGGGGGTTGCCTGGCTCAGGCTAGCCAGGCCGAGCAGCAACAGGCCGGCGCCATGCTGGACAAAGGTGCGCAAGGTGAACGTCATCGTGTGGTCTCCGTGGGCTTCAGCCACCAGGCCCTCAAACCGAGGGTGTAGGGCGGGGTGGTGACGAAGGCGAACCGGTTGCGGTAGGCCAGGCGGTGATAGTTGATGTACCAATTGGGAATACTGTAGTGCTGCCAGAGCAGGATGCGGTCAATGGCGCGGGCCGCGGCGACCTGTTCGTCACGGGTTTGCGCGGAGAGCAGTTTTTCCAGCAGGTGGTCCACCACTGGATGGGTGACGCCAGCATAGTTCTTGCTGCCTTTGACATTCACCTGGCTGGAGTGGAAGTACTGCCATTGTTCCAGGCCGGGGCTGAGTGTTTGGGGTAGGGTCATGAGCACCATGTCGTAATCGAAGTGATCGAGGCGCTGTTTGTACTGGGCGCGGTCGACGGTACGCAGATTCACCTTGATACCCAGGCTGGAAAGATTGGCGGTGTAGGGCTGCAGAATACGTTCGAGGTTCGGGTTGACCAGCAGTATCTCGAACTTCAAGGGCTCGCCCTTGCCATTCAGCAGGCCGCGGGCAGTCGGTTTGAAGCCGGCGTCGGCCAATAGACTGAGTGCGCGGCGCAGGGTTTCCCGCGGAATGCCTCGCCCTTCAGTGACCGGCACGCTGAAGGCCTCGCTGAACACGCGTGGTTGCAGTTGCTTGCGGTAGGGCGATAGCAGCAGCCATTCAGCGCCTTCGGGCTTGCCGGTGGCGGAGAATTCGCTGTTGGGGTAGTAGCTGCTGGCGCGTTTGTAGGCGTCGTTGAATAACGCGCGGTTGGTCCATTCGAAGTCGAACATCAGGGCCATGGCTTCGCGGATCTCGCGCTCGGCAAACACGGGACGCCGGCTGTTCATGAACAGGGCCTGGGTCTGTGTCGGGATCTGGTGCGGAATTTCCGCGCGGATCACATCGCCGCGGGCAACGGCCGGGAAGCGGTAGCCGCTGGCCCAGTTCTTTGCCTGGTGCTCGATATAGAAGTCGAACTCACCGGCCTTGAACGCTTCGAACGCGACATCGCTGTCGCGGTAGAACTCCACTTCGACCCGGTCGAAGTTGTACTTGCCGCGGTTCACCGGCAGGTTCTCGCCCCACCAGTTCTTGACCCGTTCGAATACCAGGCTACGTCCGGGATTGACCCGGGTGATCCGATACGGGCCGCTGCCTAATGGCGGTTCGAAGCTGGTGGCTTTGAAATCACGGCCTTTCCAGTAGTGCTGCGGCAACACCGGCAGCTCGCCAAGACGCAGGATCAGCAGGGGATTTCCGGCGCGTTTGAACACGAAGCGGATACGGTGACGATTGAGGATGTCGACGCGCTGCACTTCCTGCAGGTTGGTGCGGTATTGCGGGTGGCCCTGCTTGAGCAACAAGCGGTAGGAGAACGCCACGTCATAGGCGGTGATCGGCTGGCCGTCATGGAAGCGCGCTTCTTCGCGCAGGTTGAAGACTACCCAGCTGCGATCTTCACTGTACTCCACTGTTTTGGCGATCAGGCCGTAGCTGGATGCCGGCTCATCGCCCGAGGGGTCGTAGGCGCCGGTACCTGCCATCAACGTTTCATTCAGCTCGGTCACCCCATACTGCATGAAGTTGGGGGCGGCGGAAGGACTGCTGCCTTTGAAGCTGTAGGGATTCAGGGTATCGAAGGTGCCATAGGCCATGACCCGCAGGGTGCCGCCTTTGGGTGCGTCTGCATTCACCCAGTCGAAATGAGTGAAGCTGGCGGGGTACTTGAGGGTGCCAAACTGTGCGTAGCCATGACTTTCGCTGAGCATTGCGAAGGCGGGAAAGCTCATGGCCAGGCCAAGTATCAGCGGGAGCAGGGAACGCATCAGGCGCAAGGTCCAGTCCGTGGCGGCTTTTCGGCTTCTTGGCAGGTACAGTAACAGCTTGTATCCGCTGGAAAAAGAGTGCCCCTTAGCGGCATTCGTCAGCAGTTTTTGCTGACCGGAAATGCTCCCCGAGGGCACACATCAGGCGTTCAGTTCGTACAGGCGCTGCGTCTGGAATGTTTGCCTGAAATCTCAACCGGAAACGTGTGCTTTTATCGTGCAGGGTTCAGGCGTCAGAAGGCTGAGCCTGAACCTTCAATTGTTGGTGCTGAGGTAGAGCGTCAGGGTTTGACCGGGTTTCAGGGCGCTGGTGCTGCGCGGGTTCCAGCGTTGCAGATTGTCCATGTCTACATTGAAGCGTCGGGCGATCAGGTACATCGAATCACCCTGCTTGACCCGGTAGTAGGTGACCGCCTGGCGCTCCTTGGTCGTTGTGGCGATAGTGCGTGGCTGGGCGCTGCCACCTTGGATCAGCAGTTCCTGGCCGAGGCTGAGTTTGCTGCTGGCGTTGAGCTTGTTCCAGCGCTGAAGGTCCTTGAGTGACACCTTGTTGGCGTTGGCAATCTGCCACAGCGTATCGCCGCTGCGCACTTTGTAACGGCGAACAGCAGGTGCTGGGGTGGCAGTTGCCTGGGCCGTCAACTGGTGTAGCGGCTGGCCCGATTTGCTTTCACCGTCGGTCGGGATGCTGAGCAGTTGTCCGACTCGCAGGTGGTTGCTGGTCAGGTTGTTGACGTCCTTCAGGGTTGCGACGGTCAGGCGATAGCGGTTGGCAATGCTGTGCAGGTTGTCACCGGCGCGCACCTTATGTTCCTGCCAACTGACCAGTGTCTGGGGTTTCATCGTCGCCAGGTTGGCGCTCAGTTGCTCGGCTTTATTGGCAGGGACCAGCAAGTGCAGCGGGCCATCCATGGTGATGCGTTTCTTGAAGGCTGGGTTGAGGTTGTACAGCTCGTCTTCGTCGATATCGGCCATTTGCGCTACGCGGGACAGATCGAGCCGCTGGGTGATCGCGACCTGCTCGAAATAGGGCTCATTGGCAATCGGGTTGAGCGCCACGCCATAGGCATCGGGCGACATGACGATCTGCGACAGAGCCAGCAGCTTGGGCACGTAGTCCTGGGTTTCCTTGGGCAGCGGCAGGTTCCAGTAATCGGTTGGCAGGCCGAGCTTCTGGTTGCGCTCTATGGCGCGGCTGACAGTGCCTTCCCCGGCGTTATAGGCAGCCAGTGCCAGTAGCCAGTCACCGTTGAACATGTCGTGCAGGCGGCTCAGGTAGTTCATGGCCGCATTGGTCGAGGCGGTAATGTCCCGGCGTCCGTCGTACCAGTTGGTCTGGCGCAGGTTGAAGTGGCGACCGGTGGTCGGGATGAACTGCCACAGGCCGACAGCGTGGCTGCGCGAATAGGCGAACGGGTTGTAGGCGCTCTCGATCACAGGCAGCAGTGCCAACTCCATCGGCATGTCGCGCTCTTCCAGGCGCTCGACGACATAGTGGATGTACAGGCTGCCGCGCTCACTGGCGTTTTCGAGAAAGGAGGGGTTGCTGACAAACCACAGGCGCTGGTTTTCGATGCGGGGGTTGATGCCGATGGTTTCCTGCAGCTTGAAGCCGTCGCGCATGCGTTCCCAGATATCCTTGGGGGCTTCGTCCACGGGTTCTTCCGTCAGCCACTCGGTTTCTTGCTGCAGGCTGATGGCGCGATCGGTGTCCCGGACCGGGCTTGCCGGCTGGCTGCTGCCCATG
This sequence comes from Pseudomonas sp. Marseille-Q8238, assembly GCF_965111915.1. NCBI lineage: Bacteria > Pseudomonadati > Pseudomonadota > Gammaproteobacteria > Pseudomonadales > Pseudomonadaceae > Pseudomonas > Pseudomonas sp. Marseille-Q8238. The sequence continues at coordinate 2,092,960 of NZ_CBCOPI010000001.1, forward strand.
CCTTGGCAGCCTGCCAGGGCAAGACACAGCACCGCTGCAAGTGCTTTTGACACCCGCGCCAATGCGCTGTTTTCAAGGGTTTCACGAAGGAGTGAAGGCATTGGCTACTGGTGTTTCCCGGGCGAAAAATTCGAGCGATTCTAGGAACGGCACCCGGGGTGGTCAAGTTTTCACCAGTTCCTCCCTGTGGCGTCAGGGGGTGCGAAACACATCTTTCCAGGCCCGCAGGCAGGCAAAAACCTGATCGGCCGAGCGCTGCAGAGGACCGTCACGCTCATCGATTTTTTCTTTAATGGATGTTTCTTCGCAGCGCAGAAATGGATTGGTGGCTTTTTCCAGCGCCAGGTTGGAGGGCAGGCTGATGCGATTGTTTGCCCGCCAGGCACTGACTTCAGCGAGGCGTGCGGCGACCTGCGGGTTGCCGGGTTCGACGGCACGAGCGAAGTGCAGGTTGCTCAATGTGTATTCGTGGGTGCAATACACCAGCGTGGTGTCCGGCAAGCTGCTTAGGCGTTGCAGGGAGTCATGCATCTGCTGCGGCGTACCTTCGAACAGGCGGCCGCAGCCAGCGGCGAACAGGGTGTCACCACAGAACAACCAGGGTTGTGTCGCATCGGCGTGGTAGTAGGCGATATGGCCCAGGGTATGCCCGGGTACTTCCTGGATGTCGAAGACCAGGCCGAGCACGTTGATTTGCTGGCCTTCGCTCAGTGCAACATCCCGTGACGGGATGTTTTCCTTCGCCGGCCCGTAAACCTGGGCACCGGTAGCCTGCTTGAGCTGGGTAACACCGCCAACGTGGTCGGGATGGTGGTGAGTAATCAGAATGTCGCTGAGTTGCCAGCCGGGATTTGCTTCGAGCCAGGCCAGCACCGGGGCGGCATCGCCGGGGTCGACGACCGCGCAGCGCTGGCGGACAGGGTCCTGCAACAGCCATATATAGTTGTCGCTGAAGGCGGGGAGTGCGTCGATCTGAAACATTTTTCGGGGTCGCCAAGCAAGGAACAATGGCGCATCTTAGGCGGCAACAGCATTGATTGACCATGCGGGAGCTGCCAATGGGCGATGAAGCAAGCCGCGAACAACCTTTCGCTCAGGCCGATGCAAGCTGGTTGAAGCTGACCCAGGACGCACGGGAGTGGTTGGCATCACCACTCGGCCAACTGCTGCTAGAGGAGGAACGCCGCGCTCTGGATAGTGAGCTGGCGCGCTACTTTGGCGGTTATCTGGTGCATTACGGGCCGGCCGAGGCACCGCCCCCACGGGCCGAACAGGTACGCTGCAACGTCCGTCTGGGCGCGCCATTGGCGGGTGTGGATATCGCCTGTGAGGAACAGGCCTGGCCATTAGGGGAACATGCAGCCGATGTCGTGGTGCTGCAACATGGCCTGGATTTCTGCCTGTCGCCTCACGGGTTGCTGCGTGAGGCCGCGCAGAGTGTGCGTCCGGGAGGGCACCTGCTGATCGTCGGGGTCAATCCCTGGAGTGCCTGGGGGCTGCGCCATTACTTCGCCCGTGACGGTTTTCGAAATGCCCGCTGTATTGCACCGAATCGCCTGACTGACTGGCTCAGCCTGCTGGGCTTCGCGCTGGAGAAACGGCGCTTCGGGTGTTATCGTCCGCCGCTTGCCTCGTCGGCCTGGCAGTCACGCCTGGCCCGGCTTGAGGTGTGGGGTGATGCCTGGCAGACGCCAGGTGCGGGCTTCTATCTATTGGTGGCGCGCAAACTGGTGGTCGGCCTGCGACCACTGCGCCCCGTGCAGCGCGCCACGATGGGCAAGCTGTTGCCAATGCCGGTGGCCAAGATCAGCCGCCGCGATTTCGAGTAATAAATTAAGTATTCCATGAGCGAAGAAATAGTCGAGATCTACACCGATGGCGCTTGCAAGGGCAATCCTGGCCCCGGCGGCTGGGGGGCCCTGCTGGTGTTCAAGGGGGCGGAAAAAGAACTCTGGGGCGGCGAGCCCAATACCACTAATAACCGCATGGAACTGATGGCGGCGATCTGCGCCCTGATCGCGCTGACCCGTCCGTGCTCCGTTCGTCTGGTCACTGACTCCCAGTATGTGATGAAGGGTATCCAGGAGTGGATGCCGAACTGGAAGAAGCGTGGCTGGAAGACCGCGGCAAAGGAGCCTGTGAAGAATGCCGATCTCTGGCAGGCCCTGGACGAACAGGTCAATCGACACAATGTAACGTGGCAATGGGTGCGCGGGCATACCGGCCACCCTGGCAATGAAAAGGCCGACCAACTGGCCAACCGTGGCGTCGATGAAGTGAGGAGTTCGCAACGTGCGTAGTGTGGTGCTCGATACCGAAACGACCGGCATGCCGGTAACCGATGGCCACCGTATCATCGAGATCGGCTGTGTCGAGGTGATAGGCCGGCGCCTGACGGGGCGTCATTTCCACGTCTATCTGCAGCCAGACCGCGAAATCGATGAAGGCGCGCTGGCCGTTCACGGCATCAGCAGCGAGTTTCTTGCCGACAAGCCGCGCTTCAAGGATGTGGCGGATGAGTTCTACGAGTTCATCAAGGACGCCCAACTGATCATCCATAACGCGGCGTTCGACATCGGCTTCATCAATAACGAGTTTGCCCTGCTCGGGCAGAGCGAACGGGCCGAGGTCAACGATTACTGCTCGGTGCTCGATACCCTGTTGATGGCGCGTGAGCGCCATCCGGGGCAGCGCAACAACCTCGATGCCTTGTGCAAGCGCTATGGCGTCGATAACTCCGGGCGTGACCTGCACGGCGCCTTGCTCGATGCCGAGATCCTGGCCGATGTCTACCTGACCATGACAGGGGGGCAGACGCACCTGTCTCTGGCGGGAGAGGGTGGTGATGGCAGCGGGCGGCAAGTGGCCAGTCCGATTCGTCGGTTGCCGGCCGATCGCGCGTTGACCCGTGTGATCCGCGCCAGCGACGAAGACCTCGCGGCACATGCTGCGCGTTTGGCAGTTATCGAGAAGTCAGCCGGTGCACCCTCCTTGTGGGTGCAGTTGGAGACGCCGGCCGAGGCGTGACTTGCGGGGCAAAGGTTGCCCAGGCGACCTTTTCTTATAGCTTGCCGCATAGGGGGTTCCGCCCGTTCGGGCGACCTTCTACCCTGAGGGGATAGGCCGCGCCGGCCCCTCGGGAATACACGCATGTACAAAGACCTGAAGTTTCCTGTCCTTATCGTTCACCGCGATATCAAGGCCGATACGGTGGCGGGCGAGCGTGTCCGGGCGATTGCCCAGGAGCTCAGCCAGGATGGTTTCACCATTCTGTCCACGGCAACCTCGGCTGAGGGGCGCATTGTGGCCTCTACTCACCACGGGCTGGCCTGCATCCTGGTGGCTGCCGAAGGGGCGGGAGAAAACCAGCGGCTGTTGCAGGACATGGTCGAGTTGATCCGTATTGCCCGCGTTCGTGCGCCGCAGTTGCCGATCTTCGCCCTGGGTGAGCAGGTCACCATCGAGAATGCGCCGGCCGAAGCCATGGCCGATCTCAATAATCTGCGCGGCATTCTCTACCTTTACGAAGACACCGTGTCCTTCCTTGCCCGGCAGGTGGCGCGGGCCGCACACAGCTACCTGGATGGTCTGTTGCCGCCATTCTTCCGGGCCTTGGTGCAGCACACCGAGCAGTCCAATTATTCCTGGCATACGCCGGGGCACGGTGGCGGTGTCGCTTATCGCAAGAGCCCGGTAGGACAGGCTTTCCACCAGTTTTTCGGCGAGAACACGCTGCGCTCCGACCTGTCGGTCTCGGTACCCGAGCTCGGTTCGCTGCTCGACCATACCGGCCCGTTGGCCGAGGCCGAGGCGCGAGCCGCGCGTAACTTCGGCGCTGACCATACCTTCTTCGTGATCAATGGCACCTCGACGGCGAACAAGATCGTCTGGCATTCGATGGTCGCGCGCGACGATCTGGTGCTGGTGGATCGCAACTGCCATAAGTCGATCCTGCACTCGATCATCATGACCGGCGCGATCCCGCTGTATTTGTGCCCGGAGCGCAATGAGCTGGGCATCATCGGGCCTATTCCGCTGAGCGAGTTCAGCCGCGAATCGATCCAGGCCAAAATCGATGCCAGCCCCCTTGCGCGAGGCCGCGCACCGAAGGTGAAGCTGGCGGTGGTCACCAACTCCACCTATGACGGGCTCTGCTATAACGCCGAGCTGATCAAGCAGACGCTGGGCGACTCGGTGGAGGTGTTGCACTTCGATGAGGCCTGGTACGCCTATGCTGCGTTTCACGAGTTCTATGCCGGGCGTTATGGCATGGGCACCCGGCAGGGCGAGAAGAACCCGCTGGTGTTCACCACCCATTCAACGCACAAGTTGCTGGCGGCCTTCAGCCAGGCCTCGATGATCCATGTGCAGGACGGCGGCCAGCGCCAGCTGGATCGCGATCGCTTCAACGAAGCCTTCATGATGCACATCTCCACCTCGCCGCAGTACGGCATCATCGCTTCGCTCGATGTGGCGTCGGCGATGATGGAAGGCCCGGCCGGCCGCTCACTGATCCAGGAGACCTTCGATGAAGCCCTGAGCTTTCGCCGTGCACTGGCCAATCTGCGACAGAACCTGGCGCCTAACGACTGGTGGTTCAGTATCTGGCAGCCGCCGCAGGCCGAAGGCGAAGAGGGCGTACAGAGTACCGGCGACTGGCTGTTGCAGCCCAACGCCGACTGGCATGGTTTCGGCGAGGTCGCCGAGGACTATGTGCTGCTCGACCCGATCAAGGTAACGCTGGTCATGCCGGGGCTCAGTGCAGATGGCACGCTGGCTGATACCGGAATTCCTGCGGCGGTGGTCAGCAAGTTCCTCTGGGAACGTGGTCTGGTGGTGGAGAAAACCGGGCTGTACTCCTTCCTGGTGTTGTTCTCCATGGGTATTACCAAGGGCAAGTGGAGCACGTTGCTCACCGAGCTGCTGGAGTTCAAGCGCCACTATGACGCCAACGTGGCGCTTGGACAGGCCCTGCCATCGGTGGCGCGAGAGGATGCCGCGCGCTACGCCGGTATGGGCCTGCGCGATCTGTGCGACGAGCTGCATGGGTGCTATCGCGAGAATGCCACTGCCAAGGCGCTCAAGCGCATGTACACGGTATTGCCGGAGGTGGCGTTGAAACCCTCTGAAGCCTATGACCAATTGGTTCGGGGCGACGTCGAGGCGGTGCCTGTCGAACAACTCGAAGGGCGCATTGCCGCGGTGATGCTGGTGCCATATCCGCCAGGTATCCCGCTGATCATGCCAGGAGAGCGCTTTACCGCTGCAACACGCTCCATTATCGACTACTTGCTGTTCGCGCGTGCCTTCGATGAGCGCTTTCCTGGCTTCGATGCCGATGTCCATGGATTACAGAAGGAAGGCGGGCAGTACACGGCGGATTGCCTCAAGGTCTGAGGGCTTGTGCGCCGCTGCGCGGCGCGTACCTGGCGAGCTGTCTCGAACACCACTTATAAAAAGATCAACTGGTTAACGGTAATAGCCAGAATCCGACTTAACTGTGATGCGTGCTTCGCGTCACGGTGGCCAGCATCGACTTTTATGTCACGCTTGTTATAGTTGGGCGGCTAAAGCCATAACAATAGTGTCTATATAGACCCCAATTGCGCTGCCTTCGAGGATGATCGCCGTGTCCGACTACAAAGCCTTTCGCGTCGAACTGAGCGACAAGATTGCCCACGTGCAAATCAACCGCCCAGAAAAGATCAACGCGATGAACGCGGACTTCTGGACCGAAATTATCGATATCTTCAATTGGATCGATGACAACGACACTGTCCGTGTCGTGGTGTTGTCCGGTGCTGGAAAGCACTTTTCCTCGGGTATCGATCTGCAACTGCTGGCCCAGGCCGGTAGCCGTCTTGGCAATGACGTCGGTCGTAATGCCGATGCCCTGCGCCGCAAGATTCTGCAACTGCAAGCCTCCTTCAATGCCGTCGACAACTGCCGCAAGCCAGTACTGGCGGCGATCCAGGGTTACTGCCTGGGTGGCGCCATAGACCTGATCTCCGCCTGCGACATGCGCTATTCGACTGTCGATGCACAATTCTCGATCAAGGAAATCGACATGGGCATGGCTGCCGATGTCGGTACCCTGCAGCGCCTGCCACGCATCATAGGCGACGGCATGATGCGCGAACTGGCCTATACCGGTCGGACCATCGATGGTGCCGAGGCGCAGCGAATTGCGCTGGTCAACAGAACCTTCGACGATCAGGTATCCCTGCTGGACGGCGTGTTCGGCATTGCCCGCGAGATCGCCGACAAGTCCCCGATTGCCGTTCGCGGCACCAAGCACATGATCCGTTACATGCGTGATCACCGGGTCGATGACGGCCTGGATTACGTGGCGAACTGGAATGCCGCCATGTTGCAGTCTGCTGATTTGCGTGTGGCCATTGCCGCGCACATGAGCAAGCAGAAAGCAGAATTTGCCGATTGATGCGGTATTCACCTAGAGAGGTGCAGTAGGCCCATGGTCACTGGAGCGACATCCCTGAGCCTGGTGCGTGACGAGTTGTTCACCACCATGGAAGAAACCGAGCAGAGCCTCGAGCATTTCATTGCCGAGCGGCATAACGGTAGCCTGTTGCAACAGGCTGTGGAGAACCTGCACCAGATACGCGGCACCCTCAATCTGATCGAGCTGACGGGGGCCGAGCTGTTGGCTCAGGAAGTTCTGCAACAGGCCACCGATATCCCGGTTAGTGCCGGCGAGGAGCGGGACGTCCAGTTGTCGGCGCTGAGCAATGCGCTTTATGTGCTGCGCCGTTACTTGGAAAACGTCGACGCCAATCGCCAGGAAATGCCTGAACTGCTGCTGCCGGCAATCAATGACCTGCGTCAGGCAGGCGGTCAGCCACCACTTCCCGAGAGTTTCTTCTTCAGTGTGCGCCTGGACCAGCAGCGTCCAGAACGCATCGCGACAGGCGATGAGCCGCGTGTGGCAGATACCCGCAGGCTGCGTCAGATGTATCAGGTGGGGTTGCTGGGCTTCATTCGTGAGGACAATCCCCAGGCTGGCCTGAAGTTGATGCTGCGTGCGCTGGCGCGCCTGGACAACCTGTTCACTGAAGAGGCCCGGGCACGCCTGTGCTGGGTGGGTGCTGCGGCCGTAGAGGCTCAGCTCGATGGCCAGCTGTTGCCGCGCAAGGCACGCAAGCAGCTGTTCTCGCGCCTGGATCGCGAGTTGCGCCAGGCACTGGGGAATTCGGCTTACGAGGCACCCCGCAACCTGCTCAAGGAATTGCTGTACCTGGTGGCCTTGGCTGATAGTAATGGCGACCAGGCGAATGCCGTGCGTGAGGTGTTTGGCCTGAACCCGCTGCCTTTCACCGATCACCTTCTGGATGAGGAATACCAGCGCCTTTCGGGGCCTGGTCAAGGCGTGATGCGCTCATTGTCGTCGGCCATTCGCGAAGAGCTGGCCAGCGTCAAGGATCTGCTCGATCTCATCGAGCGCGGCACCGCGCAGCCTGACAGCCTGGCAAACCTGCATGTCCTGCTGGGCAAGCTGGCCAAGACATTGGGGATGGTCGGATTGATTTCGGCAGCCAATGTGCTGCACCTGCAGCTTCCTGTGGTGGGAGGCTGGAGTGAGGAAACTCCGGCGCAGGCGAGTGACCTGCACAAACTGGCTGAAGCCGTGCTGTATGTGGAAAGCATGGTAGCCAGCCTGGAGCGTGGCGAGCGTCGTGAGCCACGAACGACTGCAGTGCAGGCGGGACAGGAAGGTGAAGCTTTTGCCATTCATCAATTGGCCGAGGCGCGTATTGTCGTGGTCGATGAAGCCCAGGCGGGGTTGGCCTTGGCCAAGCGGGCGATTACGGCGTACCTGGAGTCAGACGGCGAGAAGCTGCACCTGGCGAATGTGCCGTTCAGTTTGCAGGCGGTACGCGGTGGCTTGTGGTTCCTCGGTCAAGAGCGTGCGGCACGCTTGATTGGTGCATGTGGTGATTACATCCAGTTGCAGATGATCGAGGCCCGGCAGATGCCGTCTGAACAAATGCTGGAAACCCTGGCTGATGCGCTTAGCAGCCTGGAATATTTCCTGGAAGGTGGCGCCGTCCTGCGCGCCGAAACTCAGCCCAGCGTGCTCGATCTTGCCGAAGAAAGCGTGCGTGCATTGGGCTTACCGGTGGCTGCTTGATGATGCAAGGTTGGCAAACGACCCCCCCTCAGGATAATCGAACCGTTGGTGGTTGGGCGCTGGCGCGCAGCCAGCAGGGCTTTCTCGTCGACGCCAATGGCGTGCTGTTTCCCCGTGAATGGCTCAAGCGCCAGGAGTTGCCTGTGGTGGCCGAGCATGGCCTGGGCTGCTTCGACGGCGAACCGGTCTGGTTGCTCGAACTGAGCCAACCGGCGGAGCTGGAAGGTTGCCATTGGCAGGGGCTGCGTCAGTTCATGATGCAGGTCGATCATCCGACCTTTCGCATGTTGTCGCTGGCCGAGCAGGTGGGCACTTGGTTCAGCCAGCATCGCTTCTGTGGGCGTTGTGGTACACGCAACCAGCAGGTAGCGGGAGAGCGTTGCCTGCGCTGCCCGGAGTGTGGCCTGGACAGCTATGCGCGTATTTCCCCCAGCATGATCGTACTGGTCACCCGTGGCGATGAAATCCTGCTGGCGCGCTCGCCACGCTTTGTTCAAGGCATGTACAGCACGCTGGCCGGGTTCGTCGAGCCGGGAGAGTCAGCCGAGGATTGCGTGGCGCGCGAGGTACGCGAAGAAGTGGGTGTCGAGGTGCGTAACCTGCAATACCTCGGTAGCCAGAGCTGGCCGTTTCCGCACTCGCTGATGCTTGGTTTCCACGCAGAATATGCGGGCGGTGAAATCGTCCCGCAGCCCGATGAAATCGAAGACGCTGGCTGGTTCCATATCGAGCAGTTACCACCATTGCCGATGGGCCGCTCGATCGCGCGCTATCTGATCGACCTCTATGTGGCGCGTCGTCTAGGCTTGCCCGAACCAGTGCTGCCAGGCTAAGCGCACCGTCAACGCCAGGACCACCAGGATGAAGACCGGACGGATGAACCTGGAGCCGCCGCTGATGGCGGTGCGTGCCCCGAGAAACGCTCCTGCCATCAGTGCGATACCCATGCAGATGCCCAACAGCCAGGCAACCTGCCCGGTAATGATGAAGATGCTCAGGGCCATGGCGTTGCTGACGAAGTTCATGCAGCGTGCTACGCCGCTGGCCCGCAGCAGATCCAGTGGGTAGAGCAGCAGGGTGCTGACTGTCCAGAACGCGCCAGTACCCGGCCCGGCGATGCCGTCATAAAAGCCCAGACCAAGGCCTTGTGGCCACTGGCGACCTTGCGCGATTGGCGCATCCGCCAGGGAGGGGGCTTCCGGCATGCGGCCGAACAGCATGTAAAGACCACAGCTGAATACCACCACCGGTAACATCTGGTTCAGCCAGGCCGCTGGCAGCCAGTGGGCAATGACAGCACCCAGAGCGGAGCCAATAGCGGTGGCGATCAGGGCATTGCGCCATTGGCGCGGTGCAAATAGCTTGCGCCGAAAGAAGGTATAGCCAGCGGTCGCCGAACCGAAGGTTGCACAGAGTTTGTTGGTGCCCAGCACCAGGTGCGGTGGTAGTCCAGCAGTTAGCAGGGCGGGGATGGTCAGCAGACCGCCACCACCGGCGATAGCATCAATGAAACCAGCAGTGAAGGCGACTATGGCCAGGACGAGCAACGTGATGGGCTCGACGCCAAGTTCGAATGGAAACGACATAAAAAACTCGACGTGGATTCAATTGTGCCGGGTTGCGGCTGGCTGGTTCACCTGGCTGCTGCGCATAATGCCGGCAATTTCATGGATAAGGAATGACACCCATGCAGTATGACGGCCTCGCCTGGTTCGTTGGCCTCCTGGCATTGCTGGCCTTGTTTATCGCGGCGCGTATCCTGCTGTCACGCAGCTGGTTTCTCGGCTGGTTGCGTGGCACGTGCGGGCTGGCTTTTCTGGCGGCTGCCGGGTTGGTTGGCGTGATTGCCTATGACCTGCTCAGCTATGACCCGCTTCCTGAAGGCAAGCCGCTGTTGACCTTGAGTTTTGCGGCGGACGGGCCGCAGCGTTATCGGGTCAACATGCTTGAGGGCGGTGATGAGCGCGAGGTGCTGCTGGAGGGCGATATGTGGCAATTGGATGCCCGTCTGTTGCGCTGGAAAGGGCTGGCCTCGCTCATCGGTCTGCAGCCGGGTTATCGGCTGGAGAAGCTCTCCGGGCGTTTTCTGGCCATCGAGCAGCAGGAAACGGCACGCCATGCCCAGGTCACCCTGGCGCACAGCCCTTATGGCATCGACTTGTGGCGCTGGCTGCGCCTGGGGCAGCATGACCTGTTCCTGTTCGATCCCGAGGCAGCGCGAGTGACCTACTTGCCTATCGCCGATGGGGCGATGTTCAGCATCAGTCTCAGCCCAACCGGGTTGTTGGCCCAGCCAATGAACCAGGCCGCCGACCAGGCCTTGAAGGACTGGCAGTAGCAAAATGAAAAAGGGACCCGAAGGTCCCTTTTTTGTTGCGGCCTCAGTGAGCAAGGGCTCAGGAGAGGAAGCCGCCGTCCACGTTCAGTGCCACGCCAGTGGTGTAGCTGGATGCATCGCTGGCGAGGTACAGCACGGTGCCAGCCATTTCGCTCGGGGCGGCAACGCGCTTGAGCGGGATACGCTGCAGGGCGACATTGAGAATGGAGTCGTTCTTGACCAGTGCCGAGGCGAACTTGGTGTCGGTTAGGCCTGGCAGAAGGGCGTTGCAGCGAATGCCGAACTGCGCGCATTCCTTGGCGAAGACCTTGGTCATGCTGATTACGGCAGCTTTGGTTACCGAGTAGATACCCTGGAATTCGCCTGGGGATACGCCGTTGATCGACGCAACGTTGATGATGCTGCCACCACCGTTAGCCTTCATCAGCTTGCCGCCTTCGATGGACATGAAGTAGTAGCCACGGATGTTGACATCGACGGTCTTCTGGAAGGCGCTGAGGTCGGTGTCCAGGACGTTGCAGAACTGCGGATTGGTAGCAGCGTTGTTGACCAGGATGTCGAGGCGACCGAACTGCTCGCGAATGAAGGCGAAGACATTGCTGATCTGCTCCATCTCGCCGATGTGGCAGGCAATGGCAGTCGCTTTGCCGCCGTCGGCGATGATCGCGTCGGCGACTTTCTGGCAGTCGTCGATCTTGCGGCTCGAGACGATTACATGGGCACCTTGCTGAGCCAGCAGTTTGGCAATGGCTTCGCCGATACCGCGGCTGGCGCCGGAAACGAAAGCGATCTTGCCGTCGAGGTCGAACAGGTTGGTCTTGGACATTGCTAGTACCTTGTCTGAGCCGGGTTACAGAGTGGATTTGCCGATGACCTGCAGACTCATCTGCTCCAGCAGTTTGTTCATCATGACGAACTGCGCGAAGCGTTTGTCCTTGGTCTGGCCGTGGAAGAAGCGGTAATAGATCTGCTGCACGATGCCGGCCAGGCGGAACAGGCCGTAGGTGTAGTAGAAGTCGAAATTGTCGATCTGAATGCCCGAGCGCTCGGCGTAGTAGTCGACGAACTCCTGGCGGGTCAGCATGCCGGGGGCGTTGCTGGGCTGACGGCGCATCAGTTGTATCGGCGCCGAGTCGGAGGCTTCGATCCAGTAGGCGAGGGTGTTGCCCAGGTCCATCAGCGGATCGCCGATGGTGGTCAGCTCCCAGTCCAGCACGCCGATGATCTGCATCGGGTTGTTGGGATCAAGAATGACGTTATCGAAGCGGTAGTCGTTATGCACGATGCTCGACTTGTGGTGGTCGGCGGGCATCTTGTCCTTGAGCCAGGCCTTGACCGGTTCCCAGGTCGGAGCGTCCGGGGTCAGGGCTTTCTCGTAGCGATCGCTCCAGCCACTGATCTGGCGTTGCACATAGCCTTCCGGCTTGCCCAGATCAGCCAGGCCGCAGGCCTGATAGTCGACGTTGTGCAGGTCGACCAGCTTGTCGATGAAGCTTTTGCACAGCGCCTGGGTCTGTTCCGCGCTGAAGTTCAGTTCGGCTGGCATGTCCGAACGGAGGATGATGCCCTTGACCCGTTCCATGACATAGAACTCGGCCCCGATCACCGACTCATCGGTGCAGTGCACGTACGCCTTCGGGCAATAGGGGAAGCCGCTGTTGAGCTGGTTGAGAATGCGGTATTCGCGGCCCATGTCATGGGCGGATTTTGCCTTGTGCCCGAACGGCGGACGGCGCAGCACGAATTCCTGATTCGGGTATTCCAGCAGATAGGTGAGGTTCGAGGCGCCACCAGGGAACTGGCTGATACGCGGTTCACCGGTCAGGCCAGGGATATGTGCCTTGAGGTATGGATCGATGATGTTGGCATCGAGTTCTTCACCATCACGAATTCCGGTGGACTGGTCAGTAAGCGTCATGCTTATCCCTTCTGCTTATGATAGGTGGCACCAATTATTGGCTAATCTAATGTTGCTGCGGAGCGCCGACAAGCTCGGTACACCGTTATAGATGTGGGTGTTGCTATGCGATCAAAGGCCTTGATCGCTTTGTGAGCGAGACAATAGAGCAAAAAAAACCGGAGTCTCAAGACTCCGGTTTCTGGTACTGCGATACAGCGCAGATGCTTGAATCAGACCGGGAACAGTTCGGCCAGTTTCATGGCCAGCATCATGTCGCCTTCGGCGCGCAGTTTGCCGCCCATGAAGGCTTGCATGCCGTCGGTTTCGCCAGTGGCGATGCCTTTGAGGGTTTCGCTGTCCATGATCAGGGTGACGTTGGCGTTGGGGTTGTCGCCTTGCTGAACGTCACAAGTACCGTCCTTGACGATCAGCGCGTAGTTTTCACCGTCTTCGATGTTGAACTGAAACACCAGGTCCAGGCCGGCAGCAGCGCTGGCGTTGAACTTGGATTGCATGGTTTTCACGATGTCAGCAACGGAGCTCATGGTTATGTCCTTTTTATCGAGGGTTTCTGGCGATCCTTGCGGACCGCAGTGGGCCGGTTCTCAGCGATAGGTGATGAGTTCCGGCGCCTTCAACAGCTCCAGATGCACACGGCTGTTGAAGGAAGCCAGGGTCACTTCGCGGTCGCGGAACTGCAGGCGACTGAGCGAAGTGTTGACGATTTGCCAGTTGAGTTCAAAAGCCTTGGCAGCGGGTACGCCCGTCAGTAGATGCAATACGGCGGTAATAGTGCCGCCGGAGGTGAACACGGCAATCTTCTGACGGTTGTCGGCTTGCTCGAGGATGCGCTCCAGGCCGGCTTGAACGCCAGCGACGAAGCCTTGCCAGGTTTCATGGCCGGGCTGGTCGTATGCGCCGGTGACCCAGCGCTGAATGATGCGTGAGAACACGTGCTGAAATGCGGCGCGGTTCTCTTTGGGGTTACGCATGATGTGCAGGGCGTCGGGCTCGTCGGTGAGCATGGCGGGCAGCAGGCCGCGAATCACAGCCTCGGCGTCGAATTCATTGAAGCCGGCATCGGTTTCCAACTCGGGGGCTGGCAGTCCGGCGGCGACACAGCGCTGCAGAGCAGAAGTAGCGGTATGCTGTTGACGACGAAGGGTGCCGCTGAGGCAGCGATCAAAGGTAACGCCCAGCGTTGCCAGATGGTCGCCGAGGACTTCCGCCTGGCGGATGCCGGTGGGAGAAAGTACGTCGTAATCATCGGCGCCAAACGAAGCTTGGCCATGTCGAATCAGATAGATGCTGCCCACGTGCGCAGTTGATCCCGGCAGGTTGAAGTTTCGCGAGGTTATGGGCAGAGCCGGTTCGCTGTCAACGAAAAAACATACGCTTGTTTGAATTCGTTCGCGGCAATGTCCTGTGGTTGCGCATAGCTGGTCGCTGACCAGTCGCCTCGGTATGCTTGGGCGATTTGGAGCGTCTGCTGGCGGCGGCTCTGCAACGGGGTATATGAGGAGGTGCTGTGGAGTTTCTGGTGGATTATGCGGAGTTTCTGCTCCGGACGGTAACCCTGGTGATTGCCTTGATCGTGGTGCTGGCCGCTATCGCCGCGCTGCGCAGCAAAGGCCGTAGCAAGGGCAGCGGTCATCTCGAAGTCAACAAGCTTAACGATTTCTACAAGGCCTTGCGCGAGCGCCTCGAACATTCACTGCTGGACAAGGCGCAGTTGAAGGCACGGCGCAAGCTCGAGGCAAAAACGGCCAAGGCAGAGAAGAAGGCCGGCGAAAGTCGGTCGCGGGTTTTCGTGCTCGATTTCGACGGGGATATCAAGGCGTCTGCCACCGACAACCTGCGCCATGAAGTGACCGCGTTGCTGACTCTGGCTACCGCTGAGGATGAAGTGGTGCTGCGCCTGGAAAGCGGTGGCGGCATGGTTCATGGCTACGGCCTGGCAGCGTCGCAGCTGGCGCGTATCCGTCAGGCGGGTGTTCCGCTGACGGTCTGCGTGGACAAGGTCGCGGCTAGTGGTGGTTACATGATGGCCTGCATCGGCAATCGTATCCTCTCGGCTCCTTTTGCCATTCTCGGCTCCATTGGCGTAGTGGCGCAGTTGCCTAACGTGCATCGCCTGCTGAAAAAGCATGACATCGACTTTGAGGTACTCACCGCCGGCGAGTACAAGCGGACGTTGACCGTGTTTGGCGAGAACACCGAGAAGGGCCGGGAGAAGTTCCAGGAGGATCTGGAGATCACTCATGAGCTGTTCAAGGATTTTGTGGCACGCTACCGGCCGCAACTGGAGATAGATGAAATCGCTACCGGCGAAGTCTGGCTGGGGTTGGCCGCGCAAGGGAAGCTGCTGGTCGACGAGCTCAAGACCAGCGATGAATACCTCGCTGAGCGCGCCCGCGAAGCCGATCTTTTCCAATTGCACTATGCCGAGAAGAAAAGCCTGCCCGAGCGATTCGGCCTGGCGGCGAGTGTGGCACTCGATCGTGTTCTGCTGAACTGGTGGAACCGGCTCAACCAACAACGTTTCTGGTAAGGGGAAGCGGCATGACTCAGTTCAAGGCACTGTTGGTCAGCGAGGAGAATGGTGAGTTTCTTCCGCGTGTCGTGACGCGTGATACGGCAGAACTTCCCGTCGGTGATGTGTTGATCCGCGTGCAGTATTCGTCGCTCAACTACAAGGATGCGCTGTCTGCCAGTGGCAACCGTGGGGTAACGCGGAGCTATCCACATACACCGGGCATCGACGCTGCCGGCGTGGTGGCCGAGTCTCGCGTGCCCGAGTTTGCGGTGGGCGATGAAGTGATCGTCACGGGTTACGACCTCGGCATGAATACCGCGGGCGGCTTTGGTCAGTACATTCGCGTACCTGCGGCCTGGGTCATCAAGCGTCCGGTCGGGTTGAGCCTGCGTGAGGCCATGCTGCTCGGTACTGCCGGGCTCACTGCGGCACTGTGCGTAGACAAGCTGGAGCAGGCCGGACTGACGCCTGATGCCGGCCCGGTGTTGGTGACTGGTGCTACGGGTGGAGTCGGCAGCGTAGCCGTGGCTTTGCTGGCACGCCTCGGTTATAGCGTGGCTGCCTCCAGCGGCAAGGTCGAGCAGGGCGAGTTTCTGCGACAGCTCGGGGCTCAGCAGATCGTGCCACGCAGTGAGTTGCAGGAAGGCGTCGACAAGCCGATGCTCAAGGAGCGCTGGGCCGGTGCCGTGGATACGGTGGGCGGCGACATCCTGTTCAATGTGGTCAAGTCATTGCGCTATGGCGCTAGTGTGGCGTGCTGCGGCCTGACCGCTGGTGTCGGCTTCAAGGCCAATGTCATGCCTTTCATCCTGCGGGGTGCCAATCTACTGGGGGTGGACTCGGTGGAGTTGCCGCTGGTGGTCAAGGCTTCGATGTGGGACAGGCTGTCCGTCCAGTGGAAGTTGGGCGGCCTGGAGGGCCTGGCTCGCGAAGTCGGGCTGGATGCGCTGCCACAGGAAATTCAGCAGATCCTGCAAGGTAAGCAAGTCGGCCGGGTATTGGTCAATCTCGGCTGATGCCATTTGCAAGGCAAAGGCCCGGTCATGCCGGGCCTTTGCCTGTCTGGCGGTCAGGCCTGACTGACATACATGGTGATATCGGCACGGAATACCGGCTTGTCATCGACATAGGCTGTCACCGGTACGACCACATTGCCCAGTTGACTCCAGTCGATAGCGCTGCCATCCGCCACGGCGCGGACGTCACCCGTGGCTTTGGCCAGGTATTCCACCGTCATGCCGCGTGGAATCCAGCGGCAGCCCTCCGGGATCGAGACATCGGTCATGGTCCCGGCAGCGAGTTCGGCGGCGTTACACAGGGCAATGGCGTGTACGGTGCCGATATGGTTGAGCACCTCGCGGCGCTTGGGAAAGGTGACCTCGGCATAGCTGGGGCGCAGTTCGACAAATTGCGGGGTGATGCTGGCGAAGTAGGGGGCGACCTGGCCGATCATGGCGCTGAACTGGGCTGGGCCCGCTTGCTGATACATCTGCATCATCTGACTCATGGGGTGCTCCTGAAATGGCAAAGCATTGAAGGGAAGCGCGCGCCGAGGCAGTATAAGACTATTGGAAATTAATTCTAGAAAAATATTCTAGTTTGTATGAAAGAGGTTTCATGGCGCGCTCTTCCCGTAAAGACGAAATACTTCAGGCTGCCTTGGCCTGTTTCACCGAGTCGGGTGTGGATGCCACCACGATCGAGATGATCCGTGACCGTTCAGGGGCCAGTATCGGTAGTCTGTACCATCACTTCGGCAACAAGGAGCGCATCATCGCGGCGCTCTATCTGGCGGGCACGGGTGAGTATGCGGCCCTGCTCGAGCAGGGCTTCGCCAGCGTTCGCAGTGCCGAAGACTGCGTCAAGCTGCTGGTGACCAGCTATGTCGACTGGGTGGTGGCCAACCCCGATTGGGCGCGCTTCGTCCTGCACAGTCGTGGCCGGGTCGAGGCCAGTGAGTTGGGTGAGCAACTGCGAGAGGCCAATCGTGTGCACTACCAACGGATTTTCGCTGCGCTTGCCGACTATCGGGAGCTGGGCCAGCTCTGCGTCATGCCGGCAGATTGCTTCGCTTCGGTGGTTATCGGGCCGAGCCATGATTTTGCGCGTAACTGGTTGGCCGGACGCACCCAGACCCCGTTGGCTGATTGCCGTGACCTGTTGGCACAAGTGGCTTGGGACAGCGTGCGGGCTCGATAGGGTAAGGCAGCGATAAAAAAGCCCCGCAGTGCGGGGCTTTTTTATGCAGCGTCAGACGTCATGCGCGCCGACGGAATAGCGGTAGCGTCTGGTCGCTGGATGCCTGGTAGACCTCGGAGTAGTCCTCGAAAGCCTTGATGGCATCGTACGGATCCTTGTCTTCGCGTAGGGCGAAGGCGTCGAAGCCGCAGCGTTTCAGGGCGAACAACTGGTCGCGCAGGATGTCGCCGATGGCGCGTACTTCACCGGTATACCCATAGCGCTGGCGCAGCAGGTAAGCGGTGGAGGAGTGGCGGCCGTCAGTGAATGCCGGGAAGTTCAGCGCGATGACCTTGAAGTTATCCAGTTGATCGGCGATTTCTTCGATTTCCTCGCCTGCATCCAGCCATACGCCGAGACCGCCATCACGGGCCTTCAGGGCATGGCCGTGCTCGACCCAGAGGGCCAGTGGCACGATCAGGTCGTCGCAGTTGGACAGGTCGTCGAGGGTCGTTTCCTTGGGCAACAGGTGCCAGGATTCATCGATGACCTGGCCGTTCTTAATGATTCGCTGCATATACGCGCTCCTTGAACGGGTCGATGCCAACGCGGCGGTAGGTATCGATAAAGCTCTCTTCTTCATTACGTTGCTCGACGTAGACCTTGATGATCTTGTCGATCACGTCTGCCATGTCTGCTTCGGCGAAGGATGGGCCGAGTATCTGTGCCAGGCTGGCCTCGCGTCCGGCGTGACCGCCCAGGGAGACCTGGTAGAACTCCTGGCCTTTCTTGTCCACGCCAAGAATGCCGATATGGCCGACGTGGTGGTGACCACAGGCGTTCATGCAGCCGGAAATGTTCAGGTCGATCTCGCCAATGTCGAACAGGTAGTCGAGGTCGCTGAAGCGACGCTGGATGGCTTCGGCAATCGGAATCGACTTGGCGTTGGCCAGCGAGCAGTAGTCGCCGCCCGGGCAGCAGATGATGTCGGTGAGCAGACCTACGTTCGGCGTAGCGAAACCTTGTTCACGCAGCTCGCCCCACAGGGTGAACAGCTTGGACTGCTCGACGTCGGCAAGGATGATGTTCTGGTTATGGCTGTTGCGTATTTCACCGAAGCTGTAGCGATCGGCCAGATCGGCGATGGCATCCAGTTGTTTGTCAGTGACGTCGCCTGGCGCTACCCCGGTAGGTTTGAGCGACAGGGTCACGGCAACGTAGCCGGGCTTCTTGTGGGCGAAGGTATTGCGCTGGCGCCAGCGAGCGAAGCCCGCGTGCTCGGTGTCGAGCTGTGCCAGGGCTGCGTCCTGATCGTCCAGGGCCAGGTAGGCGGGTTCGACGAAGTGCTTGGAGACGCGCTGCACTTCAGCTTCGGTCAGGGTGGTCGGGCCATCTTTCAGGTGTGCCCATTCTGCCTCTACGCGCTCGGCGAACACTTCCGGCGTCAGTGCCTTGACCAGGATCTTGATGCGCGCCTTGTACTTGTTATCGCGACGGCCATAGCGGTTGTACACCCGCAGGATGGCGTCGAGGTAGCTCAGCAGGTGATGCCAGGGCAGGAATTCGTTGATGAAGCTGCCAACGATCGGAGTACGGCCCAAACCGCCGCCCACGGAGACGCGGAAGCCCAGTTCACCCGCGGCGTTGTGCACCGCTTCCAGGCCGATATCGTGCACTTCAATGGCGGCACGGTCGCTCACGGCGCCATTGACGGCGATCTTGAACTTGCGTGGCAGGTGCGAGAACTCGGGGTGGAAGGTCGACCACTGGCGGATGATTTCGCACCACGGGCGAGGATCGATCAACTCGTCCTTGGCCACGCCAGCGAATTGGTCGCTAGTGGTGTTGCGGATGCAGTTGCCGCTGGTCTGGATGGCGTGCATCTGCACGGTGGCCAGCTCGGCGAGAATTTCTGGTACGTCTTCCAGCTCTGGCCAGTTGAACTGAACGTTCTGGCGCGTGCTGATGTGGGCGTAGCCCTTGTCGTAGTCACGCGCGATCTTGGCCAGCATGCGTACCTGCTTGGACGACAGCAGGCCATAAGGAACGGCTACGCGCAGCATCGGCGCATAACGCTGGATATACAGGCCGTTCTGCAGGCGCAGTGGGCGGAATTCCTCACCGGAGAGTTCGCCAGCCAGGTAGCGGCGGGTCTGATCGCGGAACTGCTTGACGCGGTCCTCGACGATCCGTTGATCGTACTCGTCGTATACGTACATATATATCCTGTGGTTCAGGCCACTGCTTCATCGGGCAGCTGTGCTGGCGACTAATTTGCGCACACGGCTGCGCACTCCTAGCGGAGCCGGGCAAGATACCAGTTAAGACTTATGCGCAAAAGTGATGTTTAAGCATAAGGAGTGAACTTTAGGTACTAAGAAAGGCGCAAATATTCGCTTGGACTTGAGCGCTGGGCAGGGCTGGTCTTAACTGGAAGCGCGAGTACCCATAATCACAATAAAGAGGGGACACCATGAGCGAACATTCCGAGTCGGACAACAACGATAGCGTGGTCGATGCCTGGGCCATTTTTGCCCTGATCATGCTGGCCGTAGCAACGGCCGTGTTCTGGGTTAGCCACCAATAGACCCGTAGTCGCGAGCTGATCGCGCGGTTTTAACACCTGCCGGACCGGTGGTGGCATATGGCTATGGAGTGGCTTGTATACTACGGCGCACGTTTTTTGATTGTGCGCCGATGATTTTCCTGCGAATTTTTTTCCTCTTCTACCTGGCGCTGCTGGTGTGCCTACCGGCGCGTGCCGCTTCTGTGGTGTTTCTCAACCCTGGCCATGCCGACGAAGCGTTCTGGACCGTCTATGCATCCTTCATGGAGAAAGCTGCCCAGGACCTGGGCATGCAGTTGCAGGTGCTTTACGGGGAGCGTGATGTGCATACCACGCTGCAGCAGGCGCGCGAGGTGATGGCGTCGGCACAGAAGCCGGACTATGTGCTGTTCGTGAACGAGCAATACAGCGGTCCGGAGATCCTGCGCATATTCTCGGGCAGCGATATCAAGCTGTTTTCCGTGCACAGCACCCTGACAACTGAGCAGCAGGCAATTGTCGGCACTACGCGTCAGCGCTACAGCAACTGGATCGGTAGCCTGGTACCCAATGACGAAGAGGCCGGCTACCTGATGGCTCAGGCGCTGATTTCCCATTCGCCAGGTGGGATTGCCGAGATGCTGGCGTTTTCCGGTGCCAAGCAGACACCATCTTCGACCTTGCGTGAACTCGGCATGCAGCGCGCGCTGGGGGAGCATCCCTATGTGCGCTTACGCCAGGTGGTATACGGGGAGTGGTCGGAGAGGCGTGCATACGAGCAGGCCAAGTCACTGCTACCACGCTACCCGAAGGTCAGCCTTGTCTGGTCTGCGAATGACGAGATGACCTTTGGCGTCCAGCAGGCTGCCCGGGAGCAGGGGCGGCAATTACGCTATAGCGCGCTGAACAACTCCGAAAAGGCGCTCAGGCAACATGTCGATGGACGTATCGATGTACTGGCTGCCGGGCATTTCATCCTGGGCGGCTGCGCTCTGGTAATGCTTAATGACTACGAGGCCGGTCTGGATTTCGCTGAGCGGGGCGGGAAGGACCAGACTGCAAGGCTGTTCCGCTTGCTCAGCAAGTCCGATGCCTTGCATCTGATGCGCAATCTGCGCGGTTCGAGCACTGGGCTGGATTTCCGTAGTTTCAGCGCAGTAGGGAAACCGGATATGAAGCGCTACGACTTCTCTATCGAGGCCCTGCTGCGCTGACGTCAGACTCCGGCGAAATGCAGCACCAGTTTAACGATGGAGAAGATCACCAGCACGAAGAGTGCGGTGAACAGTATGCCCAGGATGATGAAGTGACTGGGTTTGCCGCGACTGAAATCACGTTCACGGCGCTTCCCGCTTTGCACTCCAATGGCCGCCGCCAACACGCTGTGCAGCATTTCGAGGAATGTCAGGGGCTTGTTGTCGTCTTGCTCACTCATCGACTGACTACCTTCCGCTATCTGTCTGGATAGCTATAGCCCCTTTTCGCCTGTTTGTCCGCCACCGCACTACAGATCGGCATCCAGTGCCTGCACGCGGCGTTGCTCCAACTCGTCGAAACGACTGGTTTGCAGGTTGTGAATGGCGTTTTGCAGATCGGCCTCATTCAAGCCTGATTGGCGCAGCCTGTTGCGCTCGCTGGCATAGTCAGCCAGCCGTTGCTCCCAGACCGCATACTGCTGATCCAGTTCTGCCAGTTGCTCGGCCGCTTCTTTGCCCAGGGCCTGTTCGCGAAGCTGATGGATCTGTTCAGCGCTGGCGCCTTGTGCGCGCAACGCCTGTGCGGCGCCATAAACGTCTGCATGTTGGCCCGCCTGGGCACGTGCTTCGCGCAGTTCGGCAGGGAGTTGGTGCTCCAGCTCATTGATAGCCTGTTGCTGCTGGGCAGGGCTCAGTCCTTCCTGTTGGCCGATGGCCAGGCGCTGCAGCATGTAATTGTCTTCGGCATTTTGCCGGCTGAAGAACGCCTCGTTTTCCTGCGCGGAGAAGTACTGGGCACGCAGTGCGTTGATGGCATCGAGCCGGTTGCGCAGATCGATTGCGTTCAGGGACGGTGAGTTCTTGGGCAGGTCCTGCAGGGCAATACGGTAGTCGATATACCGGCGTAGTAGCTCTCGTGCCTGAGCCAGAGCGGCTCCTTGCAACTGGGCGGCCAAGTCGCGGTGGATGCGCGCCAGAACCTTGTCGACACCTTCTTCTTCCAGGCCGCTCAGGTAAAAGTCGAACAGATGCACAAGTCCTTCATCGATCTGCAGATTGCCCTGGGCGTCCGTGCTGAGTTGCACATCATGCCGTGCTCCCTTCAATGAAGCAGGGAGTGGGCCAGGATCGGGAAGTTCGGCTATCGGCGTATGGCTGAGGTTCTCGTTGAGGGCGAGTGCCTCTTGAGTGCGCGCATCGGTCGGACGGGCGGCAGGTGGTGGTTTCAGCGGGGTGAAGGTTGCGGATGATGTTCCATGATCCAGCAATGAAGTCGCGCCAATGCCAGCGCCGCAGATCACGGCGAGGGCGACAGCGCCAAGCATGAGCTTGTCAGCCATATGTCTCTCCAGACAGCGCCCGGGCCGGCTGCATGAGCCGACCCGGCCGATGCTGTGATTACAGACCCAGGTTCTTCAGGCGGTTGGCCTGATTCTGCAGCAGGGTTTTTGGGTTGCTTTCGAACAGCGATACCAACCCCAGCACCTGATTGGTCACGTCCAGGTGGTTCATCGTGTAGTTATCCTTGATTACGTTGCCGAAGTGGCTGGAGCAGCGACCCGTTACACCATCGTTGGCTTCGCCGATTGCCAGCGAGGTTACGGCGAACAGAGGATCGGATACGTCCAGGGCATTGGTCAGCTTCGAGGTGCCGCTCCACGAGTACAGGCGAATGCTGTTGCCGTTGATGGTGACGCTGTCAGGACCATTGCCGCAGGCGCTGGTGGGAACGCCCAGCGGGAAGGTGCGGTTGTTGGCGGCGGCGCCGTTCTTGTTGAACTCGGCGAGCATGGCGCGGACGTTGGCCGGGCTCTGGCGATTGTTCGACAGCAGGTTGACCAGGTTGCCCACGGTATTGGCCAGCACATCGAAGGCAACACCTTGCAGGCTGCTGGCCGGCGCCACGCCGGTCACGATATCGGCCAGCGGTGAGCCTTTGTGTGGCGAGTTGAGGGTGGTGACCGATGCGACCAGATCAGGCCGGGTGTTCATCACATAACGCACGGTGATGCCGCCCTGGCTGTGACCGACGAGGTTGAATTTCTTGATGCTGCCCTTGGAGCTGGTACGGATTTCCTCCAGTTGGCGAATCAGCGCTTCACCGCGCTTGGCCGAGCTGTCGAAGGCATTGATCTTCGGCACATAGACCTTGGCGCCCTGACTCTGCAGGGCGCTGGGGATCTGGTACCAGTAATCGATGTTGGCGATGGTGTCGAAGGCGAAAATGCCAGGGACGAGCACGATGGGGTTTTTGGTTTGCGACTGCGTGTTGGCGTAGCTGGGGAGGGCAGTGCACAGGCCGAAGGCGACGAGTGCCGATGCGAGCAGTTTTTTCATGATGAGCACCTGCGTTGCTGATTTTTGTTTTTGTTGTAGCCCCCGCACACAGCCGCGGAGATGACCGTTATATGAACACCCGGGGTAAAGGGGGCGCTTGTAAGAACTGATGAGGCAGGTGTTGTTAATGTGATTTGCGTCACATTGAATGGGTGCCGATTAGGTAGCGCTTTCTAGCTTGTGTTACCTCGACGCTTACAAAAATAAATCGAGCAGCCGCCCTGTGCAGGTTGCCAAGCAGGAACTGCCACATGCTCTCCAGCGATGCCCCTATCCTGTTGTATCTATGGGATAAACGTACGTTCTGTATCAGCCGATTCGCCGGCCCTATCCGTCTCTCTCAAGCAGCGGCCATGCTCTTGGTCGGCCTCGATGGACCTTTGCAATTGCAGAGCGCAGGAGCAGCCATCTGTAGCCATAGCGCGTTGCTTCCAGCCGGCCTCGAGCTGGAGGTGGATAGCCAAAACTCGCGGGTAGCGATCTGTTATCTGGATGTGTTCGGAGAGGACTTCGCACTGTTGGCTCCGCGCATGGCCCATATTCAGGGCGGGGTGCTGCATGGGTTGGACAGCGAGACCGCGAGCATCGAGCGCTTCGATCAGTTGCATCGCCAGTGTGCCGACCCGGAGCAGATCCAGGCGTGGATGGAGGAACTGATCAATCCTCACCAGTGTGCGCCTGCGGGCTTTGCACTCGACTCGCGAATCGTACGGGTGGTGGAGTTGATCAAGGCAGATGTGGCTTGCAATCAGTCCATCGCATATCTGGCCGAACAAGTGGGCCTGTCAGTACCGCGCTTGAGTCAGTTGTTTCGCCAGAAGATCGGTATTCCCATTCGGCGCTACCGCCAATGGCATCGGTTGTTCGTCACGACCGTAGGCGTGGCGCGGGGGATGACCCTGACCGATGCGGCCATGGTGGCCGGTTTTACTGATTCAGCACACCTCACCCATACCTTCCGCAGCATCATGGGCCTCAAGCCCTCAGCCGTTCTGGCGCATGCCCAGGCGCAGCGTATTCGCCTGTTCGCTGCCTGATGGATGGGATTGAGTCGGTCCGGCGACTGCGGCAAGCTGCACCTCTCTTCAGGTGAGCCTTGCATGTCCGATCTTGATATCCCCGACGGCCCCGAACAGACGGCGCTGACCCGCGACGTGGTGCTGCGCTACCACGTCAGCTGGAAGTACCGCGATCTGGAAGCAGTAATGGCGCTGTATCACCCGGATATCGAATACAACGACTTCTTCCTCAATCGCAGCATGGGGCTGAGTGAGTTGCGCGCCTACGTGCTGAGCACCATGCCGCGCCGACCGGATGAAGCGCTGGAGCATACCGACCGCATTCGTATTGACGGGCATACGGCGTTTATCCAGTACTGCACCACGCTGCACGGTGGTGAGGGCCTGGTGGCTTTCCGCACCAGCGAGGCGATCACCGTACGCGACGGTTTGATCTGGCGCGTCAATGAATACGCCTCGTTAGTGCAGGGTGGCACGACTCGCCATCAGGCCGGTGGGACGCGCAGCGCGATCAGCCGGCTGGGTCTGTCGACCCGGCAATTGGGGTTCATGGCGCAGGACCTGCAGGACTACTTTCAGCGGGTCAAACCCTTTCTCGATGCTGAGCTCGACCTGCAACAGGTCGCCGCGGCCACCGGCTACAGTCGGAACCAGATGTCGTATCTGCTCAACCAGGTACTCGGGCAGAGCTTCTACCGCTACGTCAATCAGGCACGCCTGGAATACCTGTTGAGCGGCCTCGAAGCGGGTAGCGACTTGCGACGGGTGGACGAAATGGCCTTCGAGGCGGGTTTCAATTCACTGTCGGCGTTCTACAGTTGCTTCCGGCGACATACCGGGCTGTCACCCAAGGCCTACCTCAAGCAGATTTCCTTGCGGGCACGCACACAAGACAAAGGCTGAAACGAGTCACTAGTCTGCAGGCATTCCCGTATTCGGAGTGTGCGATGAGTGACTGGCGCAACATCAGCCTGTGGATGGATCAGCTGGACGAACCCCTGATACCCCGTGCGGCCTTGAGCGGTGACTTGCAGGCTGATGTGGTCATCGTCGGCGCCGGCTACACCGGGCTGTGGACCGCTTATTACCTCAAGCAACAGTCGCCCTCGTTGCGCATTGTCATTCTCGAGGCGCAGACCGCCGGTTTTGGGGCGTCCGGGCGCAACGGCGGCTGGTTGATGGGCAACTTGCTGGGGGAGGATCGCCTGCTGGCCGGGTTGACCCCGACGCAGCGACATGACGCCTATGCGTTGTTGCATGCGATCCCCGACGAGGTCGGCGACGTGCTGCAGCGTGAGCAGATCGCCTGTGATTACCGCAAGGCCGGCGTGCTCTATTGTGCGGCGCGCTACCCCGAACAGCGGGTGCGCCTGCAGGCCCAATTGCAGGCATTGCGTGGCGAAGGGCACGGCGAGGCCGACTACCGCTGGCTGGACACGAGTGAGCTGAACGAACAACTGCGTATCGCCACACCCTATGGCGCCTTGTTCAGCCCGCACTGCGCCACCATTCATCCGGCTCGGTTGGTCCGGGGGCTGGCCCGTTGTGTCGAGCGCATGGGCGTGACCATCTTCGAACAGAGCCGGGTAACGGACTGGCAGGTCGGTCGGGTGTCCACCGAACACGGTGAGGTTCGCGCCGACTGGGTCGTGCCAGCAGTGGAAGGCTATGCCGCCAGCTTGCCGCCATTGGGTCGTTATCAATTACCGGTACAGAGCCTGCTGGTTGCCACGGAGCCATTGTCCGCGGATACCTGGGCCGGAATCGGTCTGGAACGCGGCCAGGCCTTCAGTGAAGCCAGTCGGCAAGTCACTTATGGCCAACGCACTGCCGATGATCGTCTGGTCTTCGGCGCGCGTGGCGGCTACCGCTTCGGTGGGCGCCTGCGGACCAATTTCAACCTCGACAGCGATGAGCGCGAGTTGCGTCGCTACCTGTTCGGCGAGCTGTTTCCACAGCTGCGTAACGTACGCCTGAGCCACGCCTGGGGTGGCAACCTGGGCATGGCCCGTCGTTTTCATCCCCACATGCTGATCGACCCCGGGCAGCAGATGGCCCTGGCGGGTGGCTACGGTGGTGAGGGCGTCGGCGCCAGCAACCTGGGCGGTCGCACCCTGGCCGCGCTGATTCTCGGCCAGGACAACGAGCTGACCCGCCAACCCTGGGTGATGCGTGAGGGCTCTCTCGGCCGCCTGCGCGGCTGGGAGCCGGAGCCCTGCCGCTGGCTGGGCTACAACGCGATCATTCGCAGTTTTGTCCATGAAGACCGGGTTCTCGCCGATCCACGCAGCGCGCCCTGGCGCAGGCGTCTGGCTCAAGGCGTGGCGGGGTTCATGGAAGGTTTCATGCACTGAAGAAGATAGGCACCGAAGAGGATAGCAGCCGTAATGACCATTACCCATTTCAAGAATACCGCCAGCCTGGTGCTGGATGAGTCCAACCCGGTTGGTGTGCCACTCAGCCAGCCAGCGGCGATTACCTCGACAACCAGCGTGGAGCGCGATGACGCGGTCGAGGCAGGAGTCTGGGAGTGTTCCCCAGGTCGCTGGCGGCGGCAGATCGTGCATCAGGAGTTCTGCCATTTCATTCAGGGTCGCTGCACGTTCACCCCGGATGGCGGTGAGCCCATCGTTATCCAGGCTGGCGACGCGCTGATGTTCGCCGCCAACACCACCGGTGTCTGGGACATACAAGAAACCGTACGCAAGACGTACGTACTGATTTTCTGAGCTGATTGCTGAACTGCCACTTCGATAACTCTGACAAAAAACGTAGAGGTGTAACCATGTTGAAGAAACTCATCCCGCTGATGCTCGTCGCCTCGGTCGGACACGCCGCTGATAGCGTGCGGATATACAACTGGACCGATTACATCGCTCCCGACACGCTCAAGGCGTTCGAGAAGAGCAGCGGCATCAAGACCCAGTATGACGTGTACGACAGCAATGAGACCCTCGATGCCAAGTTGATGGCGGGGCGCTCCGGTTACGACGTGGTGTTCCCCTCCAACCACTTCATGGCCCGGCAGATTCAGGGTGGCGCGCTGAAGCAACTCGACAAGAGCCAGTTGCCAAACTGGAAGAACCTCAATCCGACACTCCTCAAAGCCCTGGAGACCAATGATCCAGGCAACCAGCATGGCTTCCCGTATCTGTGGGGCACCACTGGCATCGGCTACAACGTGGCGAAGGTCAAGGCTGTACTTGGCGATGTCCCGGTGGATTCATGGGATGTGATCTTCAAGCCCGAGAACATGGCCAAGCTGAGCCAGTGCGGCGTGGCGATCCTCGACAATGGCCCGGAAATGCTGCCGATTGCCCTGCATCAGTTAGGCCTGCCGCACCACAGCCAGAACCCCGAGGACTACAAGAAGGCCGAGGCCTTGCTGCTGCAGATGCGCAGTAACGTGCGCTATTTCCATTCCTCCAAGTACGTTGGCGATCTGGCCAATGGCGATATCTGCGTGGCCGTGGGCTTTTCCGGCGACATCATGCAGGCCGCCAATCGGGCCAAGGAAGCCAACAATGGTGTGAACATCGCCTATGTCATTCCCAAAGAGGGTGCGCCGATGTGGTTCGACATGGTGTCGATGCCTGTCGATGCCCGTGACGAAAAAGCCGGCTATGCCTTCATGAACTACCTGCTTGAGCCCAAGGTCATGGCTGATATCAGCAACTATGTGCATTACGCCAATGGCAACGCCCAGGCTGATGGGCTGGTCGATCCGGCCTTGAAGGGCGATAACACGGTGTACCCGGAGGAGTCGGTAATGAGCAGCTTGTACGCGCTGGAGGCCATGCCGGCGAAAATCGACCGCCTGCGCACGCGGATATGGAGCAAGGTCAAGAGCGGTATCTGAGAAAACCTGCTTGCGATCTGCTGGCTGCCAGCCATACCGCATAAAACCAGCCTCGGACTGCTCATGCACAACACGTAAACTCCGCGGCTAGTTTTGCCTTGTCTGGCTCTGACTCACAGGGTCGCAAACAGATTCTGAGCCATGGCAATGCGATTCGGTCAGGGCAGGGATTGGCTCCGACCGATGCTCATCGACATCGTTGCGGGTGCGGAACTATCGGGTCGATTGAAATTGCTTGGGCTCTACCCGCTTGTCTCGCGCAGGGTGAGGAGGGGATAGTCACCCCATTGCAGTCGATGCGAGGCCCCTCATGTCCGTTACCGCTCCGTCCCATAGCTTTCGCGCTGCCTGGCTGGCCCAGGCTCAGGCCAATCCCTGGGTAACGCTTGGCCTGGCGGTATCGCTGCTGGCGGTTTCCTGGCTGGTGCTGAGCAGCGGGATGAATGCCTTCGATGGCGTTAACGCGGATCGCTTGCGCTACGCCCTGTATGGCGGTGGGGCAGGTTTTGCGGCCACGGCATTCGGGGCGTTGCTGGCGCTCGGGTTGACCACGATCAGGCCGCGCACCCAGGACATCATGCTTGGCTTTGCCGCCGGCATGATGCTGGCCGCCAGTTCCTTCTCCTTGATTCTGCCGGCACTGGAGGCCGCTCGAGAGATCAGCGGCAATGCCATCGTCGCCGCCGCTACCGTGGTTCTGGGGCTTGCTCTGGGAGCGGTGCTGATGCTCGGCCTGGATCGTTTCACCCCGCATGAACACGAGAGTACCGGCCCTTGTGGTCCGGACAGCGAGCGAATCAACCGCGTCTGGCTGTTCGTCTTCGCCATTACCCTGCATAACCTGCCGGAAGGCATGGCGATAGGTGTCGGCTTTGCCGGTGGTGACCTGAGCGTCGGGATTCCATTGGCCAGCGCCATTTCGATTCAGGACATTCCCGAGGGGCTGGCTGTGGCCATGGCGCTGCGCACGACCGGGTTGTCGGCGCTCAAGGCGACGCTGGTTGCCGTGGCGACAGGCTTGATGGAGCCACTGGGCGCCTTGGTCGGCCTGGGTATGTCCAGCGGTTACGCGATGGCGTACCCGATCAGCCTCGGTCTGGCGGCTGGCGCCATGTTGTTCGTGGTGTCCCACGAGATCATTCCGGAAACCCACCGCAACGGCCACCAGACTGCCGCCACCCTAGGGTTGATGGGCGGTTTCGCAGTCATGATGTTTCTCGATACGGCGTTGGCCTGAGCGAGTGGCAGCAGGGCTTGCCGTACTGTTCAGCGCGCGAGGTGCAGTCGCTTGGTATTGACCAGTTCCACGGCCCGGGCACGCAACTGGCCGCAGCCGCCGTCAATGTCCTGACCGGCTGAGTTGCGTACTTTGGTGAGAATGCCGCGGCTGTGCAGGTAGCGCACGATCTGGACGATGCGCTCACCCTGTGGACGCTGGAATTCGTCGTCTTCCAGGCTGTTGTAGGGGATCAGGTTGAGCACGGCATATTTGCCGGTGAGCAGGCGCAGGATGCCGTCCATTTCTTCCTGGCTGTCGTTGATCCCGGCCAGCAGGGTCCACTGATACTGAATCGGGTAGTCGAAGCGCCGGGCGTAGTCTTCGCCGAGGGCGACCAGCTCTTCGGGATCAATGCGCGGTGCGCGGGGCAGCAATTGCTGGCGCAGTTCGGCATCGGTAGTGTGCAGTGACAGAGCCAGCGCCGGCTTGATCCGTTGTTGCGGCAGGCGCTCGAACACGCGAGGGTCGCCAACGGTGGAGAACACCAGGTTCTTGTGGCCGATACCGCCTTCACTGCCCAGTATGTCGATGGCCTCGAGCACGTTGTCGAGGTTGTGTGCCGGTTCGCCCATGCCCATGAACACGACTTTCTTCACGGGTCTGAAGCGGCGGGCGAGGGCGACCTGGGCGACGATTTCGGCGCTGCCGAGTTGGCGTAGCAGGCCACTCTTGCCGGTCATGCAGAACACGCAACCCACCGCGCAGCCGACCTGGCTCGAGACACAGAGTCCGCCGCGTGGCAGCAGCACGCTTTCCACCATCTGCCCATCACCCAGCTCGACCAGCAGCCGGGCCGAGCCATCCGCTGCCGGGTGTTCGGAGCGCAGCCGTGCCAGGCCGTCCAGGCGCTGGCTCAGCTCGGGCAAGCCATTGCGCACGCTGAGTGGCAGGAAGTTCTCGGCCTGTTGATGGCGTGTGCCGGTGTCTAAGGGCAGGCCTTGCAGCCAGGCACGACTGACCCGCCCGATATGCAGAGGTTTGGCGCCCAGGGTGGCGAGGTGTTGATGAATGTCGTGAATACGCATGGGGCGCGAATCCTATCACTGCGCCATCGGGATTAGCACCCGGAGCCCCTGTGTTTTGTCTGAACCGTGGTGATGGGCCGGAGGTCTTCTCTCCAGGGGCACGGAAGCGTTCCCCTCTCGATAATAATCAGCCTGATGGTGAGCCCCCGATGAACATCTTCGAAGCCTTGCGTGAGAGCCATGAAAAACAGCGCAGTTATGCACGCGCCCTGATCAAGACTTCTGGCGACAGCCCGGAGCGCGATGAGGCCTATTCGCTGCTCAAAGCGGAGCTGCAGGCCCATGAACGGGCCGAGGAGCGGCATTTCTACATTCCGCTGATGGAGCAGGACGGCGGCGTGGACCTGTCCCGGCACGCAATTGCCGAACACCATGAAATGGACGAGATGATTGAGGAGCTCGATGAGCTGGAGCGTTCCAGCCCAGCCTGGCTGCCGCTTGCGAAAAAACTGCAGGAGAAGGTCTTCCATCACCTCAAGGAGGAAGAGAAGAAGTTCTTCCAGATGGCCGGCAAGTTGCTCAGCGAGAAACAGAAAACCCAGTTGGCGAAGGCGTATTTCAGCGACTACGAGGCGGCCTTTGCAGGGGCCTGAGCGGGTCAACGTGGTGAGATGAATAGGCGCCGTACACATCAGAAGCTGCAGCGTGTGCGGTTGCCTGCCACTCGATATCGCGCTCCGAACGTCAGGCTTCCCGTATGGGATGCTGGCGGAGGGCTGGCGTTGTACTCATACTGTCGCCCTGATTTGGCTGAGAAGCCGTGTGGAGCTGTAGATGAAATACATACACCAGCGTGAACACCTCAACGAAGACGACATTGTCGTCATCCAGTGTTCGCAGACCTGCAATATCCGTCTGATGAACGATGCGAACTTTCGTAGCTTCAAGAACGGCGGCCGGCACACCTATCATGGCGGCGCTTTCGACACGTTTCCGGCCAAGATCACGGTGCCCAGTACCGGTTTCTGGAACATCACCATCGACACCGTCACGCGCCGGGCGATCAGTGTCACCCGCAAGCCCGCGCTGACCCATTCGATCAAGATCATCCGCCGTTCGGGCTCTCGCCTGAGCTGACTCCATATGGATGTGCTAGGTATAAAAAACCGCTGCCTGATGCAGCGGTTTTTTTATGGCTTGTGCCATGGCGCTCACTCTCCGAACCGCTGTGGCACGACGTCCCGGAGTTTTTGTGCCCGCTCAGGCGCTACAGCGTTTTCTGGTTGGTCTGGTGCTGGGCGCAGGTCATGAAGCCCTTGCTGTCGACGCGATCCGCGCTGTTGAAGCTCACGTAATAGGTCTGCTCCTTGCCGTCTCGGTTGAGCACGTAGTTGTTGCAACGGCCGGCCTTGTTCGGCCGGTCGACGGTAGAAGAGGGTGGCCCGCCAATGTTCAGCACCTGCTCACGGGTCATGTCGTCTTTGACGTCTTTGACCAGAGGCTCGTTGCGATAGGTAACGAAGTCCACCGGATTCTCCGGGGTGATCGCACAGCCGGCGATGGACGCCGTGACGCAGAGAACTGCCAAGGTTTGCTTGTACATGGAGCTACTCCCATGAGTGAGCCGAAGCGGCCCTGTTTCATTTGGAACGACCGATCATCGCGGGAGTTCGATGTTTATTGATGGGCGCCGATGTGGGTGTCGCCATGCTTCATGTCAGCGCCAGTCTTATCGCGGATCGCTATTGAAAGGCTCTAACTCAGGCTTTTCAGATAGATAGACCACGTAATGAATGTGCCTTTTGAGGTGATGTTGTGACGCCTGTCACGTTATGCGGCCTGCTTCCGGGTCTCGACTTGCGAGCTTGGGAGGTGGCGTATAGCTTCAAGGGTGAGAAGAGCAAACCTGTACGAAAGTCAGGGACGCAAAACCACCGATCTAAAGCCCTCTGCGGGCCATGATGGCGGGGTCGCCCCAAACGATTCGATCCGAGTCGTTTCCGTCTGCGCGAGCGCAAAATCTTGTGCTCTCCAGTCATGGCTACCCCAGTTCGTGTGATGCATTTCGGACTAAGGGCAGGAGCCATGACAGGTTCAATTCCAATGCCAGCCACATCGGCCTCGATATCCATTTGGGTATGGGGTGCGCTATGACCTCGGCCAGCGCTCAGCGCGATTTTTATACCTACAGTTTTCATCAATTGGCTGCACGCGACGCGCTCGTGTTCAAGTCGATTGTCGGCTTGCTCGATGGGCGTACCCATGGCCTGTGGCGTCACGTGGAGGCCGGTGATACCGACTTGCTGGTGCAAGGCTGCGCCAATGACGGACAGATAGCGGCACGCGGCGAGCATGGCGCCAAGGTGGTACTGACGATTGGCTCCAACGTGGTGCCAGCCAATCCGAGAACGCTTTCCCTGAGCCTGCCCCTGCGCGCCAGTGAAGTATTCGAGCGCCTCGAACAGGCTTTCATCCTGGTCTCCCATGCTGCGGCTACTGCACAAGAGCTGCCGGCCACCCTGCGTGTGCAACTGCTGCGCTGGCCGCCGAGCGCGCTGCTGCAGCATGACCCCAGGCTCATGCGCCTGGCGGCGTTGCTCAGCTCCCGCCCACTGACGATTGCCCAGCTTTCAGAGCTTGGGCACCTGCCACTGGATGCCTGCCGTGCCTTTGCCCAGGCCCTCATCGATGCTGGCGTGGCCAATGGTGAATCCGTTGCGGTTGTGACGCCGGTTGCACCCGTCAATGAGGCGCCCAAGGGATTGTTCGCACGTATCCGGGCACACCTGGGCATCGCCACGCCGCGCTCGGAGGTACCGCATTGAAGGAATACAAGATCCTCTTCACCGGCACCATGGGGGCCGGCAAGACCACGGCCATCGCGGCGATCAGCGATGTTCCGCCCGTCACCACGGACGTCCTCAATACGGACGAAAGCCTGTCCAAGGAAACCACCACCGTGGGCTTCGATTACGGCGAACTCGCATTGCCTGACGGTGATCGCCTGCGCCTCTACGGGACGCCGGGTCAGCAGCGCTTTTCCTTCATGTGGCAGATCCTCGCCAAAGGTGCGTTGGGGCTGGTCATCCTGATCGATAACTCACGCCCTCAGCCGCTGGCTGACCTGGCGATTTACCTGGAGAACTTCGCCCATCTGATCCGCGATACCGCCTGCGTGGTCGGCGTGGGGCGGATGGACAGCCATGCACAACCCGACCTGGAAGCCTACTCGCAGTGTCTGCACGAGCACGGGGTGATGTGCCCGGTGATCGCTACCGATGTGCGAGAGCGTCAGCAGGTCGTGATGCTGCTCGACTTGCTGATGGTTCAACTGGAAACCCAGGCGTGAACACAGAACGATTGGAAAGGAAGTTTTGCTGATGACAATCCCGGAAGCACTGCAACGGCGCAGTGAGTACCTGCTTGATGAGTTGATGCGGCGTTTGCCCGGCCTGAGTGCCGCCGTACTGGCTTCCAGCGACGGCTTCGAGGTGGCCGCGCGTGCCCGTGACGAGGCCGAAGTGGCCAAGCTGGCCGCGATGTCCTGCTCGATCTCCGCGCTCGGCGCCATGGCGGGTATCGAGAGCGGAATCGGGCGCTGTCAGAGCGTCACGATCGAGGCGGACGAAGGCTACATCGTGATCATCGAAGTTTCCCACGCGGGCTTCCCGATGATCATGAATCTGGTTGCGCCAACGAGCGAGATTCTTGGCCAGGTGCTTTACCACGCCAAACGTGCGGCGGCTGACCTGGCACTAGCGAATTGATCGACAAGCGCTTGCCGACATGTGCGGTCGCGAGCGCCTTTTATTCATGCACGCAGGAGTACTGATCATGGCTTCAATCCAACAATCTCTGGATGAACTGTTGAGTCTCGACGGGGCTTTGGTATCGGCACTGGTGGATGCCAACAGCGGGATGATTCTCGGGCACGCAGGGGCGGGGGTAGACCTTGAACTTGCTGCTGCAGGCAATACGGAAGTGGTGCGGGCCAAGCTCAAAACCATGAAATCGCTGCAGCTCAACGATGTGATCGAGGACATCCTCATCACCCTGGGCAAGCAGTACCACATCATTCGCCCGATGGTAAAAGCCGAAGGTACCTTCCTGTATTACGTACTCGACAAGGGCCGCTCCAACCTGGCTCTGGCCCGACGCAAGCTGCAGGAAGTCGAGGCAGGCCTGAGCCTGTAACTCGCCTGTGAAAAAGGGCCCTTACGGGCCCTTTTTCATGGCCGTATTTTCAGTTGGTGCTACCTGGCTTGTGTAGGGTTCGCTGTAGCGAATCGCCGTTGTTGACACAGAAAAACGGGGCCTGAATGGCCCCGTATTTCCGACAAGAAACTGCGAACTTAGCGGTTGGGACCGCCGAACTCGTAGCGTACGCCGATCCATGCGGTGCGCGGTGCGCCTGGGGCGACGAAGGTTTCACCTACGGCATTGCTGCGACGGCCGTTGACCGTGCCGTTGCCGGCTGCGCCGTCGGTACGCATCACGCCGCTGGCATCGAACGGGTTGGCACCAAGCATGCCGGCAGTGGCGTATTCGCGGTCGAACAGGTTGTTGACCCGAGCGAACACGCGCCAGTCCGGGGTGATCTGGTAGGCGGTGTTCAGGTTGAACACGGTGTAGCCACCGATCTTGCCGCTGCCGTAGTACAGACCGCCACTCTGGTGGTCGTTGTTCTCGTTGCCACGGGCGTAGGAGCCGGACACGCTGATGGCGTCGGCACCGATGTTGAATTGCTCGGTGACCGAGTAGTTGGCCGACAGCTTGAGGATATTGCGTGGAATCATCGGGATACGATCACCGGATTTCACGCTGATGTTGCCGTTATCCGCGCTGCTGTTGGCCTCACCCAGGAAGGTTTTGTCGGACTGGTAGGTGGCGTCGATGAAGGTGTAGTTGGCGCCCAGTGCCCAGTCACCCCAGACCC
The DNA here is from genome assembly GCF_965111915.1 of Pseudomonas sp. Marseille-Q8238. Taxonomy (NCBI): domain Bacteria; kingdom Pseudomonadati; phylum Pseudomonadota; class Gammaproteobacteria; order Pseudomonadales; family Pseudomonadaceae; genus Pseudomonas; species Pseudomonas sp. Marseille-Q8238. Next base: position 2,128,197 of record NZ_CBCOPI010000001.1, read on the forward strand.
CGGCAATCCCGGTTTCGATACCGCGACGGCGGGTTTCGCCGAAGTTGTCGAAGTAACCGCTGCCGCTGGTGCTGGAGGAGACGAACATGATGTCGTCGATATTGCGCGAGCTGAATACCCCGGCATTCCACTGCACGTTAGTGCCGATCACGCCACGCAGGCCGGCTTCCCAAGTCTTGGTAACCACCTGATCGAGGGGCGGATCACCAGCCATGGAGTTAGGCAGCCGGCAGGGCGATTCCGGGTTGGCGCAGCCCAGTTCGATGGTAGTTGGCGCGCGGCTGCCTTCGCTGTAGCCCACGTAGGTGGTCAGGCTCTGGGTCGGGCTGAAGGTCAGGCCAATGGCCGGGTTGAAGCGGCTGAAACTGTGGTTGCCGCTGAGCGAGGCGTTCTCATCGATGACGTTGCTCAGGGCGTTGCCGTTGAGCTCGTAGTGGGTCAGTTGGTCGGTATTGCGCACCGACACATGGTTGTAGCGCCCTGCCAGGGTCAGGTTCAGGCCTTCGCTCAGGGTCAGCGTGTCGCTGCCGTACAGGCTCCAGGTGCGGGTGTTGCCCTTGAGCTTTACGGCGCGGTCGTCCAGGTCGCCATCGAGGTTGAAGGCATTGCCCGCTTCGGCGAATACACCGGTGCCGACGATGCCGCGGTCTGCGGTCAGCGCGCCGTATTCGGCGGATTGACGGAAGCGCACTTGGCTGTAGTCGAAGCCACCGCCCACGGCGAAGGTGTTGTCCTTGCCGAACAGCTCGTTGCGCACGGAGACCTGGCTGAACACACCGGCGTTGCTCTGGACGGTATTGGTGCGGTTGATCATCCCGGTACATTTTTCACCCGGCTCGCCGCCTGGGCTGAACTGGGCAATACAGGCTGCCAGGTTGGCGGCGGTGGTGTAGGGGCCTCCTGTGAGCAGGATGTTCTGCCCCGGATTGCCGATACCTTCAGGCATCGACTCATCGTTGATGTCGCCGTTGAAGGTGTCGGTCTTGATGTGGCGGTAGTAGGTGTTGCCCGAGAAGGTCACGTTGTCGCTGAAGTCGTGGTCCCACTGCAGGTTGACGAAGTTCGAGGTGTTCTGCGTGTTGTCCGGGTGGGTGTAGACGCTGTCGTAATCCCGGCGCAGGAAGCTCTTGGGCACCATTCCGTTACCGTTGAGGTCGGTGTCGGCGAAGCTGTAGGTCAGCTTCAGGTCGGTGGACTCACCGCGCCAGCCGAGCTTGCCGAACAGGTTCTGCGCGTCGGAGTCGGAATGGTCGCGCCAGCCGTCTTCTTCGAAATAGGTGCCGGCGACGAACCAGTCCCACTGGCCCTGGCTGCCGCCGTATTCGGCCTCACCGATCTTGCGGCCGTAGGAGCCGAGGGTGGTCTGCACGGCACCGCCCGGGTTGTCGCGGCCGTTCTTGGTCTGTACCGACAGCGCGCCGCCCAGGGTGTTGAGGCCGAACACCGGGTTGGTGCCTGGCATCAGTTGGGTGGAGGCGATGGCATTGGTGGGGATCAGGTCCCAGCTGACCACGTCACCGAAGGGCTGGTTCATGCGCACGCCGTCAACGTACAGCGACAGGCCCTGCGGGGTGCCCAGCAGTGGCGAGGCGGTGAAGCCGCGGTAGTTGATGTCCGGCTGCAGCGGGTTGTTCTGGATCTCGTTGATGTAGATACCGGCCACCTGGCGGTTGAGGTAGTCGGCCAGGCCCAGCGACTGGGTGCGGCTCAGGTCATCGGCGGTGAACGACTGTACCGGGGCGGCGATACTGTCGCGCGGTACGCCCAGCGAAGGCAGCGGCAGGGTGCCGATCACCTCGGTCTGGTCGATGGTCAGGGTCTTGCCGGTATCTGCCTGGGCGGTGAGCGACAGGGCGCAGACATTGGCGACGAGCAGGGCAAGCGCGCTCAGTCTGAAGTGCTTGGGTGTAGGCATGGGACTACTTCCTGATTGTTATGTTTGTGTGTCGTGTCTGTATTCGGTGCAGGCAGCTCAGCCGGTTACTGCGTAAGCGTCATAGGGCGCTTGGCGAGAGCGGGGCGGAGGTGCGAAGGAGGCGTGATGGCGCGTGGGATGCACGCGCGTGAGGCGAGTCAGCCGGCTTGCCGCCAGGCGTCTATGCCGTTGCGGTACCAGTACCGCGAAGTGGCCAGGCTACGGGACTGCCTCAGGGCTCTTGGCGACAGTAGGCTGGCAGACGGAAGAGGCTGGTCTGGGAGTGCCGAAGTGGTGACCCCCAGGTTCGGCAGCTCGATCCCGGTCTGAGATTTCCAGCGGGGCACGAGATGGCCATGGTCTTTGTTGACCAGCCACAGGTTGTTTTGCGTGAGGGCGTAAGAAGGCGGTTGGGGCGCGAAACAGTCATCAAGCCAGTGCAGCGGGCGATCGGCTTCCTCTGGGGCGAGGGCAGCTTGATGTGCGAGCAGGCGCTGCAGGTTGTCACGGTGCGCCTCTCCGAGAGCGAGCACATGCAGCTCGGCAAAGCCGAGAGCGGACAGCAGGCAGAATGCGAGCAGGGCACGTGTGATCGACTTCCGCATTTACGGCTCCGGGTCGATTTTATTGGAGTGACTGTCGCTGCCGATAAGGCGAGTGACGGGCTGCCGCCTATTAGAGCCGTAGGCGTGAGGCCGGGAAATTCTCCCTTGGGAGACCTACCAAAGTACTGGCTGGTACTGGCTGGAGGTATTGGGGGCGCTGCCTTTCGGCATGCATGGCCGGGTCGAGGCCATTGCGGGCGCCGCTACTGGTGGGCTAAAGCCCACCCTACAGAGTCTGAACGTCGTGTGGAGATTGGCGGGCGGCGCTGCGCTTTAGCCCACCCATCGACGCGTCATTAAACGCAGGGTCGAAGGTCCGCAATTTCCTCAAAGAGGCTCATTCGAGGGCCGGGATGTATATATATTTTCAACAGGACCAATGAGTTAAGGGCCAACGAGAGCAGGCCCTAACTGCCAGCGCTGCGCCGTATGGCCGCGTGCTGCGGGTTGAAAGTGAGCACCGCGAGCACCGAGCACAACAACGTCACGCCAAGGCAGACGGCGAAGGCCAGCAGGTTGAAGCGCTCGTACAGGGCGTAGCGCACCAGTTCCACGGCATGGCTGAACGGGTTGGCCGCACACAGCCAGTACAGCCATTCGCTGGCCTCCTGCATCTTCCACAACGGGTAGAGCGCCGAGGACAGGAAGAACAGCGGGAAGATCACGAAATTCATCACCCCGGCGAAGTTCTCCAACTGACGGATGCCGTTGGACAGCAACAGACCCAGGGCGCTGAGCAGCAGTGCGGCCAGCAGCAGTGCAGGCATCGCCGCGAGCAGGCCCAGCGGCGGCGGTTGTACGCCGTAGAGCCAGGCGATGGCGAGAAAGGCGTAGACCTGCAGCAGCGAAACCAGCGAGGTCGCCAGCAGCTTGCCGGCCAGCAGGAAGGCGCGGGGCAGGGGGCTGGTGAGCAGCACGCGCATGCTGCCCATCTCGCGGTCGTAAACCATCGACAGCGAGCCCTGCATGCCGTTGAACAGCAAGATCATGCAGGCCAGGCCCGGCACGATGTAGGTCTCGTAGGTCACGTAGGTGTCGTATGGCTCGATGATCGAGATACCCAGCGCCGCGCGAAAGCCTGCGGCGAACACCAGCAGCCACAGCAGCGGCCGCACCAATGCGCTGAGAAAGCGCGAACGCTGCTGCACGAAGCGCAGCCATTCGCGCACCACGATGCCACGCAGGCAGGACCAGTAGGCGGTGATCATGCTCGACGCTCCGCAATCCAGAACAGGGGTTGTGCCGTGCACGCCATAGGGTGCGCGGCGCACACCAGAACCCTTTCACACCGGCTCATTTCGCCGCCTCGCCATGGGTCAGGCGCTCGAAGGTTTCCGCCAGGCTGTTCAGCCCATGGCTGGCACTGACCTCATCGGCACGCCCTTGGGCCACCAGCCGGCCACGGTTGAGGATCAGCAATGCATCGCCGTCCTGCACTTCGTCCAGCAGGTGGGTGGTCCACAGCACCGCCAGTAGTTCATCGCGGCACAGCTGGCGCACATGTTGGTTGAGCGCCTGGCGCGAGGCCGGGTCAAGGCCCACGCTGGCTTCGTCGAGCAGCAGCAGGCGCGGTTTGTGCAGCAGCGCACGGGCGATCTCCACCCGGCGCCGGTGACCGCCATTGAGCAGGCGCACCTTCTCGTGCTGGCGCTCGCCCAGTTGCTGGCGCTCCAGTTCGGCGTCGATGCGCAGATTGGCCAGCGAACGCGGCATGCCATGCAGGGCCGCGTGGTAGTTCAGGTTTTGCCGTACGGAGAGGTCCAGGTCCAGCGTGCTTTGCTGAAACACCACGCCGAGCTGGGCCAGGGCAGGCCGTGGTGCGCGGCGCAGGTCGTGTCCGCCGATGCGCACCTGGCCCTGTTGCAGGCCGTAGAGGCGGGTGAGCAGGGCGATCAGCGTCGATTTGCCCGCGCCGTTGGGGCCGAGCAGGGCACTGAAGTGGCCGGGCGCGCAGGCGAAGCTGACATCCTGCAGAGCCTGGCGCGTACCGTAGGCGAAGCCCAGGCCTTCGACTTCCAGGCTGTTCACGGTGTGACCACCACGCCCCACGGATAGCGGCCGACCTTGATCGATTTGGTCACCTTCAGCTTGTCCACGTCGATCACCGAGACGTCACCGCTGATGCCATTGGTGGTCAGCAAGTGCTTCTGGTCGGGGGTGAACGCCATGTGCCACACACGCTTGCCCACCAGCAGATAGTCGAGCACCTCGAAGGTCTTGGCGTCGACCACCGCCACATGGTTGGCCGGGCCGAGGGCGACGAAGGCGTACTTGCCATCGTGGCTCAGGCGCACGCCGACTGGCTGCACCTTGTCCGGGTGAACGCCCTTGATCTTGAAGTTCAGCACCTTGGTGATCGTGCGGCTGTCGACATCGATGATGCTCACCGTGCCGCCGATTTCCGCCGAGGCCCAGAGTTGCTTGCCGTCCTCGCTGAACTCCACGTGGCGCGGGCGCTGGTCGACCAGGGTGTTGTCCACCAGGGTGTGGGTGCTGGTGTCGATCCAGTGCAGCATGTTGGTGGTTTCACTGGTATTGACCGCCCACTTGCCATCCGGGCTGACGGCCATGCCCTCGGGCTCCACGCCGACGTCGATCTGCGCCAGCACCTGGCTGGTCTCGGTGTCGACCACGGTGACCAGGGCATCGTCCTCGTTGGAGATATACAGCCACTTGTCGTTGGGGTGCAGGGCGAACTGCTCGGGGTCGGCGCCGGACGGCAGCTCCTTGATGATCTTGCGCGTGGCCAGGTCCATCACCTGCACGGTGTCGGAGTCGCTGGCACAGATGTACATCAGCGTGTTGTCGTGGGACAGCAGCAGGCCGCGTGGGCGCTTGCCGACCTCCAGGGTCTCGGTGACGCTCATGCTGTCCAGGTCGATGACGCTGATGCTGTCATCTTTCTCGTTGGAGACGTAGGCCGTGGCCGCCAGGGCTTGGGCGCTGGCGAGCAGCAGGGCGGAACAGAGCAGGGTGCGGCGCATGGGAATTCCTTGTTGTCGGTGGGCGTGCGCGGCCGTTGCCGGCTGCGCGCCTCGGTGCTCGTTCAGCAGGCGGGCGAAGCCGTTCATGGCGCGCTGCCTGCCAGGTTGCAGCGCACTTCCGGTGCGTCGAAGCCCAGGCTGTCCATTTCATTGCTGGGGTGCAGGAAGCCTTCCTGCGGCGAGGTGCTGACCAGTGCCCGTGGGTGCACCAGCTCGATGGGTTGGCGCAGTTCACCGTTCCATGGACGGAAGTTGAGCTTGCGGCCCTTGAAGCCATCCAGCGGCAACTGATCGCTCAAGGCCAGTTGGCGGATCTGTGCGGGATCATCGTTGCGCAGGCGAGTAACGGCGGCGGCGACGCTGCGCACGCCCATCCAGGCGGCGAAGTCGACGCTGTTCATCCAGCGCCCGGCATGGGCTTCGAAGCGCTTCTGCAACTGGGCGGCGCCGAAGGTTTCCACGGTCTTGTGCCAGCCGACTGGGGTCAGGCCCTGGGTGCCGGCCACCGGGCGCGGGTACCAGGTGTTGTAGGGGATGTATTCGCCGAAGTCGCCGCGCTCGTCGGCCACCAGCACCACGTCGTATTCGGCGGTCTGGGTGAACAGTGGCATGTCGGCGCTGGCGCTGCGGCGTTGGTCGTTGTCGAAGCTCCAGGGCTTTTCCGCGACGATCTTCATGCCGAAGCGCTTGGCCGAGCGACGCAGGGCGTCAGCGTAAGCCTTGTCGTCCTCGGTCTGGCCGACGATCAGCAGCCAGCGGCTCCAGCGGCGCACGGCGAGAAACTGCGCCAGGCCGTCGGCGAGCATGGCGCGGCTGGGCAGGGTGTGCAGCACATTGCCGGGGCAGTTGGCCGTGCGCAGGTTGTCGTCGGGGCTGCCGGCATTGAACAGCAGGCTGTCCGGCAGGGCCTGGCTCAGTGCGCGCAGGCTGTCGGCCGGCGCATTGACGACGAACAGGCGAATGCCTTGCTCATGCTGCTTGGCGGCGGCGGCGAGCAAGGCCTCGTGGCTGTGGCTGCGCCCGACCACCAGCTCGAACTGCTGCTTGAGAAAGCGTCCGGTGCTGTTGCTGTCGACAATGGCCAGCTCCGCGCCGCGCAGGCCGGCGTCTTCCGGTTCGGGAATGACGTTGGAGAGGATCGGCCCACGCTCGGGCTGGAAGTCGAGGTAACCGATGCGAATCTGCAGCTCGCCTTCGGCAGCCTGCAGGGTGGCCGCTACCAGGCCGCAGGCCAGGGCAAGCAGATAACGCCGGAGAGAAGCCGCAGGGAACTGCATGGCACGAGGCATCCTGGGTGGGGTGTGCGCCAGCATAGGAAGCCCCCGGGCTGCGGGGAATATGCAGAAAGTACCAGTGAGCCTGTACCAAGGTAGTAGATGGCTGGCCGGCCGAGGCCACTAGCATGGGGCTCTCTAACTAATAAAAAGAATGGGAGATGCCGCATGCGCGCATTCAAGGCCTTGATGCTCAACGTCCTGCTGATCACCAGTCTGATCGGTTTCGACAAGGTATTTGCCGCCGGTGACCTGACCCGTCGCACCGAGAAGCTGCCGGACCTGGTAATGGGCTCCGAAGAAAGCGACTACAGCATGACCCACAAGGAATACCAACTGGAGACCGGCAAGGCCTACCAGCTCAAGGTGATTTCCAACGGGCAGAAGGAATATGCCTTCCAGGCCCCCGAGTTTGCCACCAGCATCTACCTGCGCAAGGTCGAGGCCGGCGGCGTCGAGATCAAGGCCGTGACCCTGACCGAGCTGGAGTTCGAGGAAGCCGGCCAGGCCGAGATCTTCTTCGTGCCGATCAAGCCTGGCAAGTTCCGCTTCTATGCCAAGGGTCTGGAAGGTAAGGGCATGGAAGGCTGGTTTATCGTCAAGTGATGCCCGGCATGTCGGCCCTGTGGCGTATCAACCTGCTGGTCAGCCTGTTCTTCGGCGTGGTGGGGCTGCTGTGCACGGCATTGCTGCTGCACCAGGCCGAGGAAGATGTACGCCGCGAGCTGGAGGCGGCGCAAACGGTCATCGACTACCTGCTCGATGAGGCCGACAACAACCCCGTGACTCTGGAGCACCGACTTACCAGCAACCTGCGGCACGTCTATGTCGAATGGCTGGAGCCGGGGCAGCAGGCCTCGCTGGAACTGAACGGGCTATCCGGTTGGCTGGCGCGGCGTCTCTATCCCCAGGCCGGGCATGATGGCCGCGAACTGCGCCTGGAAGATGGCCGCCGCCTGTTCCTCGCTGTAGACCCGCGCGACGAGATCGACGAGGTACGCGAGTCGCTGTGGCAACTGCTCGGCCTGTTCAGCCTGTCGCTGCTGCTCTCGCTACTGGTGATCCGCTGGGCCGTACGCCGTGGTCTGCGCGTTCTGGCGGAGCTGATCGGGGCATTCGATCAGGTCTCTGAAGGGCGCCTGTCGATTCGCCTGCCAGCCCATGGTCTGCCCGAGTCACGCCAGCTTGCCGAACAGTTCAACCACATGACCCGCGCGCTGGAACAGGCCGAGGCGCAGAACAGCGAGCTGACCCGCGCCCTGATGGACCTGCAGGAGCGCGAGCGCACGCGCCTGGCTCAGACCCTGCACGACGACCTCGGCCAATACCTCACCGGCATGCGTGCGCAGATCTGCCTGCTGCGTGTACTGCCCGGCGATGCGCCGGAACTGCAGGAAACCGTAAAGCGCCTGGAAGCCAACTGCGAACACCTGCAAGCGGGCTTCCGTCACCTGGTGCGCGACCTTTATCCGGTGATGCTCGAACACCTCGAACTGCCCCAGGCCGTGCAGCAACTGGGTGAACAATGGCAGCAGAGCCAGGGTGTGCAATGCCGCGTGCTATTGGGCCGCGACCTGCCGCAACTACCCCTAGCCGAAAAGGCCCAGCTCTACCGCCTGTTGCAAGAAGCGCTGACCAATGTCGCCCGCCACGCCAAGGCGCAGGAAGTGCGCATTCGCCTCAGCGCCTACGGCCGGCGCATGCGCATCCTCGTGCGCGACGACGGTTGCGGCGAGATGGCCAGGCACACCGGCATCGGCCTGCAATCCATGCGCGAGCGCGCCCGCTGTCTGGGCGGGCAACTGCGCATCCTCAATCGCCCCGGTGCGGGATGGGCGCTCTATCTGGATATTCCGCTACAGGAGATACACGCATGAAGATCCTTCTGGTAGACGATCACGCCGTGGTCCGTCAGGGCTACGCCGGCCTGTTGCGCGCGCTGTTGCCAGAGCTGGACGTGTGTGAGGCCAGCAGCGGAGAAGAGGCCCTGCAGCGCGTGCAGGAGAACATCCCCAGCCTGGTGGTGATGGACATCGGCCTGCCCGGCATCAGCGGCCTGGAAACCACCCGCCGGCTGCGTCAGCGCCTGCCGCAATTGCGCGTGCTGTTCTTCAGCATGCACGACGAACTGCCCCTGGTACGCCAGGCCCTGGAGGCCGGTGCATCGGGCTACCTGACCAAAAATTCATCGCCCGACGTGCTGGTGGAAGCGGTACGCCGCATCCTCAGTGGGCACATCTATATCGAACAGCAACTGGCCACCCAATTGGCCTGCCACCCGCACAAAAGCGACGAGGGCGACCCACGCTTGCGCGACATGACCCAACGCGAATTCGAAATCTTCGTCATGCTCGCCCGCGGCCTGCCCTTGAAGCAGATCGCCGAAAAACTCTGCATCAGCGCCAAGACCGTCTCCAACCACCAGACCCTGCTCAAGCACAAGTTGCAGGTCAGCTCGCAGGCCGAGCTGGTGCACTTGGCGATTGATACGGGGGTGTTAAGGATTGGCGAGCAGGGTGGGCGGGAGCGGATGAGTGCGTGAGGAGTTTTTCTTCGATTAAATGTGGGTGTTGATGTGGGGCTGCTTTCAGCCTCCCCTGTTGGAAAAGTCAGTATCCCCCAAAGCTGCTGCTCGAAGTAGCAAAATTCGCTCGATTTGGACGTTGCTACGTAAAAACCAAGGCAGCTTCGTCTTCTGTAGTGGTCAACTGATCCCGGACACTGCGTTAAGTTTTTCCTCGGCCACGGCGGGCGGTAGCCCGCCGTTGAATTGATGTGGCCTTTGCCAGTTGTACCGCTGCATCAGAAATCGGCCGATATCCTGCTGTGCCAGCGAAGCGCTCATGTAACCCACGCTCGGCAGCCATTCCGTTTTCAAGCTGCGAAATAGCCGTTCCATTGGCGCATTGTCGGGGCAGTTTCCGCGTCGGCTCATGCTCTGTTTGAACCGGTAAAGCCACAGTCGCTGACGGAAACTTCTGCTGCCGTATTGGCTGCCCTGATCACTGTGGAACAGCACATTTTGAGGGCGGCCACGTTGTTCGTAGGCCACGTCCAACGCTTTGATCACCAAGTCGGCATCAGGCTTTGACGAAAATGCCCAGCCCACAACGCGGCGAGCAAACAGATCGATCACCACCGCCACATAGTGCCAACGACCTTGGGCCCACACGTACGTGATGTCACCGCACCAGACCTCATTCGGTGCCGATACGGTGAACTCCCGACCCAGCACGTTCGGGATATCCGGTCGCTCCACCGTCGCCTTTTTGTAAGCATGCGAACCGGGCTGCTTGCTGATCAATTTCATCTCGCTCATCAGCTTGCGCACTTTGAATCGCCCAATCTCGATCCCGTCTTCACGCATCATGAGCATGATGCTCCGGCTACCCGCCGCGCTGCGGCTTTGGGTAAATAACTCGTTCACTCGGCTGCGCAGAAGTAGCCGCTTAACGTCCGGAGATCGGCGCTTACGGCAGTGTGCGTAGTAGCAGGAACGGGGGACTTCAAATACCGAGCACAACAGATCCACCGGCTCTTCGGCGCGGAGTTGATCAATCAACGCGAACGCTCGTGCTCCTCGGCCATCAAGAGCGCGGTGGCCTTTTTTAGAATCGACTTTTCCCGTTCCAGGCGATTGCTCCGGGCTTCCAGTTCCTGAATTTTTTGCTGCTCGGGCGTCAGCGCTTTGCTGGCCGGGGTAATACCGTTTCGCTCTTCTTGGAGCTGGCTACCCATCGGCGCAGGGCCGACTCAACCAGCCCAAGCGAACGGGCTGCTTCGATATGGCTGTAGCCCTGGTCGAGCACCAGGCAGGCTGCCTCGTGCTTGAACTCGGGCGTAAACGTACGACGTTGCTTGGTCATCAGACACCTCTACTTTATGGCGAGTATTCTCGCCCTAAATGGGTGTCCGGGGTCAGTAGACCACTACATCAGAGCTTCAGCTGGTGCTTCCTTCACGTTGTAGTACTGGCTCCGCTGACCAGCAATGCCAGTACCAGAAACTGCCGATCAAATACCCAAGTGCTTTCATAACCGAAATGGTCTTTCTGGATGTTCGGCGTCGTAACCTTGGCTCGGGTGCTTGGGTAAAGGGTGTTCTTCGATCAGGTTGGGGTAGCGCCAGTCAGGGTCGGCTTCGGCTTTGTAATAAAGTTCTAAATAAAAATCGCTCAAGTTTTTGTCTGGTGTATAACCAAAGCCAAAACCATTACCGTCAGGGTCAAATGCCATTGCCAATATGTTAAAGGCATCGCTACTTCCTAATGCCCCAGCCCGTTGATAGTAATACAGCGCACGTGGATGGTTATTTTTAGCAACGCTATAGAAAGAGCCCACCTTTCTAAGGGCATACGTATTTTCTTGCTCTCCTGCACATCGGTAGTACTGCTCCGCCATTTCATTATCCTGCTGTTTCATTGGCAAGCCGAAGGCAAAGAAGCTGCCGATAGCCACTTGTGCTAACGAGCTGCCGAGTTGAGCTGCCTGGAACATATGGGAGCTGGCCATCCTGTCGGATTGGAGTACGCCATTACCACGCTCTGCCGTTACCGCCCAGTTGTAATAGCCTAATGGTACTTTTAACTCGACCATACGTTCATATAGGTCGAGCATCTTCTGCTTGTTTTTTTCGATACCTGGCTCACCGGGAAACCCTGTGCGGTAAAGATTGGCCAAATTATGCATGGCCTTCCAGTGATCCTTAGTAACGGCCTGTTGGTACAGTCGCTCCACCTCTGGCCAAGGTCCCATGGCGCGCTCCAGGTGGCGCGCTTGCTGGAACCATCGCTCAGCTTGGACATCCAGCGGCGGGTTGTGGTCTTTTTCGTATGCACAGATGAAAGTCGGATAGTCGGCCATGGCAGGAGCTCCGATCAACAGAGAGAGAGAGATTAAGGTGACAAGCAGCGTGAACTTAATCGAGGGCAGTAGCATAGGGTGTCTCCACATCCCAAAAGCGGGTCAGGTGAGCTATTAGAGGTTGGTCTGAGCGTTGGTGCTCCCAGTTCCTATCCATAACATCATTCCATCTCTTGAAATTTAGCTGGGCGTCCGCTCGACCATTGGGTGCCACTAAAGAAGGTTGTCTTGTATGCAACTCCCACAACTCCTTGCGCCAATGCTTCGCAAGTATTGGATCCGGGCTGGCCAGTCCGAGTTCTGAGTCGACATGCATGCTGCGGGGATTGATGTTGGCGGAACTAAGCAGGCTGAACACGTCATCCACTACCAGCAGCTTTGAGTGCACGTAGATTTTTCGGTAGAGCGTGGCTTCTCCAGGCTGGAGTGCTCGGCCAGGCTCAGGGGAGCAGGTGGTCAGCGTGGCAATGGCGACCTTGAGGCCGGGTAGCTCACGCAGTTCGTAGGGCTTCTGATCATCGCTTTTATTAGCTTGGTCACGAGCCAATACACGGACTTTTTCTTCGCTCAGGCCTCCCACCCGTTGCTCTACGTCGGGTGTGATCCCCTGGTTTTCGAGTTCAGTGATTTCTCTCCGCAAAGAGGCCATCTGTATCCGTGTTTGCTGCACATTACGCCCACTATGATCGGTCTCTAACATGGCTAAGCGATTGCGCTTGCGTATCAGTTTTTGCGCCAGGTCGCGCTGGGTCTGGGGCATGAGTTGCTCCTGGCCTAGTGACTGCATCATCTCGTACGTGGAGCTGGAGAAATCGGCACTATCTGGAGTGTTGGTCACCACGAACAGGTACAGGTCGTCAGGCCGTTTCTTTTGCTTGTAGGCGGCGGCTAAGGTGGCCAATTGCTCACCGAAGGCTGCATAGCGAAAGTATTGATTTTCGAAATACAGGTAGTTACGGGCGTTACCGATGGCTTTACGGTAGATTTCCAGAATTGAAGTTTCGGCACCTTCCTGTGGCTGGGTGCGGCAGATCTGGACGAGGCTGCGTCCTGGCGTAGCAAAGACGTGCGGTTTGATAGCTTCGCGCTCGCTAAGCAGGCTGCCGGTGAACCAACGTTTGATCCAGTGGCTTTCACGATCCCAAGCCCGACAGAAGTTATGGTTCAGGTCGTGCAGCACCGAGCCATTGACTTGCATGGATAGATCTTGCCATGGGCCGAACCCGGGGCTGCGTTTGGCTGCTTTGTCATCGAATAGGTGGGCATTAGTATCCCAGTAGTTTCGATGCATGTTGTGGCCCATGACGAAGCCGGTAGCCAGGCGCGAGTCCTGATAGTCGATCAGTATCATTTTCTGGTGATGGCTGGGAAACAGGCTTAGCAACAGCATCTGCTTCCAGGTTACGTCTGGAGCTTCGCTGTCAATCAGTCGGCTCAGAATGTCCAGACGCTCAGACCATATTACCTTGCCGCTGTCCAAGCTAGGGGCCAGCAATAGGTTGTCGTTAAAGTCACGGGTGCGGAATTCGACATTCTGCATCCAGCCTTTATGCACTTTACGAAACCAGTCGCGGGTGAAGACCTGTTCATTTGGGGATTGCTTTGGGGCTCCAGAGCCACGAATGATGTTGTAACCATCGAGTGCTGCCAGCTCGGCTTCCAACTCCTGAATGGTGGTTTCCAGTTCTTTTTCACGCTGGCGATAGCGGAACTGGCTATCGTTGTAGTAGGGCAGTTCACCAGCTCGCAGTTTGGCTAGCTCGTTACGGTGTACTTGCAGGCGGAACTGTAATTGCTCACGGTCATTGTCGGAGGCGGCCTGCCCTCGTCTTACTCCTGAGCCGGCGGCGGTACCTCCTGAACCTATCGCTCCGTCACCGATTACAGTGTTTTCCTTAAGGTTGGCGACCAAGTTCTTCCAGATCAATACCCGAACTTTGACTCCGCGACGCCCGCAAAGATCGAGCAGTTCGCCGATTCGGTCGCCGTCAGGTTTGAAACGCATCGCTGGATCGAATCCCCAACTGATTATTTCAATGCTCTTTTGTGCAGCTTCGAGCGCATCATAAATGGCGCCGAAGGCTCGCTCGCCATTGATCAGAGGGATGACTTCTACATCAGCACGAGGTGGATAGATGCCTTTGCTGGCGAACCAATCCATGGTTAGGTTGGCGAGCTTGGCTGTTTTAGTCCGTAAACTGAGGGTCTGGGCACTGTATTCAGGGTTAGCCATGAGCTTCCTTCTCCTACTGGCGTGTTTTCTTCGGGGTCAGAGCTAGCGCGAGGCGCCGATAGTCATCGGCTGTCGCTAGGGGCTCGATTTGATCGATTTGGGCCTGATAATCCCGATGTCCTTGCCGGGCGAGGGTTTCGATATCAGTTTCTCTTATCTGCTCGAATGATTCGTGGGCATCGATCTCGAAACGGTGTCCGTTGAGTACCTCAATGGCATAGCGCAGAGTGCCAGGACGATGTTCGAACTCAACAATGCCTTTTGGCCCGGTCAAGCCTTGTGCCATCTGGGTGCCATCGGCAAAGAGAATATAAGGTTCGTGTTCATACCCTGGCATGCCGGGAACTGGGCTGATCTGCACCCGTAACGTTGGTATCACTTCGGGAGTGGGCTGAGATACAGCTTGTTTCAACACCTTGCCGGCTTTGTCCATAGCCGCAGGTAATGGAATCACCGGCAACATGCTGAGATTCCCCGAGCCCTTGCCGGGTGCCCCCCCGGCGTTGATTCTGGCCAGCGGTCCGACCAGGGTAATGCCGCCTGGGTCTAGCTTGATAAAGCTGCCGCCAGCCTTGAGGGTCAGTTCGATGCCGGCCTCGATGACCATCTTCTGCCCGGCCTTGAGGTGGATCTCGCGGCCGGCCTGGGTCAGTTGCGCGTTACCGAGCTTGATGTGCTGGTTCTGGCCGACGCTGACGTGGTCGTCGAGTTTGGCCTCGACCTTGCGCTCGGCTTTGATCGTCAGGTGTTCTTCGGTTTTGAACTCTGTGTAGCTGTTGGCTTCAACCGTCTCGTGACGTTCGTTGCCGACGCGGATCTTCTGGTCGTGCTCGATGTTCTCGTCCCAGTCGCGTTGGGCGTGGAGGTAGATCTGCTCGGCACCTTTTCGATCTTCAATGCGCAGTTCGTTGTAGCCACCACCGCCAGGGCTGCTCAGGGTTTTGAACACACTGCGGGTCTTGTTCGCTGGGAGGTCGTAGGGCACCACATGTTCAGCATGGAAAAGGCAACCGGTGACCAGGGGTTGGTCGGGGTCCCCTTCGAGGAAGGTGACCAGCACTTCCATACCGATCCGAGGAATGGCGATACCACCGTAACGGTCGCCGGCCCAACTGGAGCTGACGCGTAGCCAGCAACTGGTTTTGTCGTCGGCCTGGCCTTCACGATCCCAGTAGAACTGCACCTTGATACGACCATATTTGTCACAGTGAATTTCTTCGCCGGCCGGGCCGGTGACCACTGCCGTCTGGCTGCCCAGCACTCTCGGCTTGAGGTGTTCTAGCGGTGGCCGAAAGGGCGTTTCCCAGGGCGTGGCGAGAAAGCGATTGCGGTAGCCCTGGTGGAAGTCGCTACTCTCTGTCGAAGTCTTGCCAGTGGTAGCGTGCAGCAAAGAGGAAAGACCTTTGCTCAGCGCTGAAGTCGTGGTTATCGATTCTTCAAGCACCTGCGGCTGCTTGCCCTCGTGAATCACTTCGGTGAGCAACCACAGGTCGTTCCATTCCTGGCGTGGGTGCTCGGACATTTCCAGCAGGTGGCCGGTCGCTAGCCGTGGTTCATCGCTATGGCCTTCGGCCTGCTGGTAGTCGGTACGGTGGCGTTCCAGGGCACGCTTGGCCAGGTGCTTGCCACGTTTGCGGTCGGTGTAGCTGCCTGGGTAGTCGTAGTCCTCCAGGCTTGGTGGCGTCGTGCTGTCCTGTACCTGGGAACCCTGATAGGCAGCCTCCAATAAAAGGCGCGGCTGCTCGAAATCGTAGTCGCGTCGGGTGATGCGTTCTGTGCGTGTTGCCAGGCGTAACGCGAAGCGCCGGATCACCGGATCGTCAGCGGTCATGCCGCTGTCCTGGACATAAGCGGTGGGGCGGCCCAGTTTGGCGAAGGCGCTCTGGTCGTCGCCGAACGTCAATACATGGCCATCAGCGCCATGCTGGAAGTGGTAGTGGATACCTTCCTCCTCGCATAGACGCTGGACGAAATGTAGATCGCTTTCGTCGTACTGCACACAGTAATCACGTGTCGGATATACCGTCGGGCCGAGCAGAAACTGGTAGTCACCAAGGGCGATGCCGTGCTCCTGCAGTATCTGGCCGACGATCTGTGGCACCGTCAGATGCTGGAATATGCGCTGGTTGCTGCGATGGGCGAGGTACGCCAATTGCGGCACGATGGTCAGGCGGTAGCGGGTCAGGCGTTTGCCGGACTCGCCTTGCTCGGCGCGGTGTACCAGGCCATGGATGCCCAGGCCGTCTGGGGTGAAAGCCAGGAAGGCACGGCGATGCAGCAGGTCGGCAAGGTCGAGTTCGGGGTTCTCGCTGACCAATTCGACATCGAAACGGTAGGTCTGGCTGACCGCCTCGCGCCCGCTGAACTCGAGCACCTGCAAGTCATGCTCAAGCCCGTCGAGGGTCAGGCTGAAGTGGTTTTCATTGGCCGGGTTGAACATGATCGTATCCTTGTATCGAAGTCATCCGTTGAGGGCCTCGTGGGTTCTGCCCAGCCAGCGTTGCAGTCGTGAGCGCGGCGGGCGGCGAAAGGCTTGCAGCAATTCGGCACAGCCGATATTGCGCTGCGCCTCATCGAAGGCCAATGCAGTACGCAGGGCCAGCCAGCAGTTCAGGGGGAGTCGCGGCGGGCATTTCAACTGCTTGTCCAACTCCATGCTTTTGGCTTGCTTGGCGCTGAGGCGACGGAAGGGGTGGCGGCCGCTGGCCAGTTCATACAGCACGCAGGCGATGGCATAAATATCGGCGCTGGCCGTGAGTGGGGCGCCGTCGAGTAGCTCCAGTGCGGCGTAGCGCGGCGTCCAGGCGGCGAAGCGGTTACGGCACAGCCGTGGCAGGCCTGGCAGCACGCCTTCCACGGGCTGTCCGAGGCCGTAGTCGAACAGGCGCAGGCCATCGGCGGCGAGCATCACGTTGCTGGGTTTCAGGTCGCCATGCAGTACGCCCAGGTTGTGTGAGTAATTCAGGGCGTCGAGCAGGGCAGTGGCGATGTCCTGCAACTCTGGCCAGGGCAGGCCATCAGGCCGTTCGCCGAGCAGTTGGTCGAGCGTGAGGCCCTTGAGCAGTTCCAGGGTGAGGAAGGCGCGTTGGCTGGGCAGATCGACCTCGAACCCGAACAGGCGCACCACGTGGGGGTGGTTGAGTCGCGCGGTGAGGGCGAACTCGCTGTACAGCAGCGAGTTGGCATCCGGGTATTCGGCGAAGTCATCGCTGAGGGTTTTCACCGCGACATAGGGCTCGGGGTCTCCGAATTGTTCGCGCAGCAGATCGCGGGCGCGATACACCGCGCCCATGCCGCCCACGCCCAACAGGCGCTCGATGCGGTAGCGTCCGCCGAGCACCTCCGGCAACTCGCCGGGCACAGTGTGCACGACGTTCTTCACCGTCTGGGTAGCAGTAGCGGCCAGGGCGAAGTAGGTCAGTTGAGACGCTTCGTCCAGGCTGGCGACAGCGGCGTCATCAAGAGGGTTACTCATCCTTGAGTCTCCTTATCGGCGTATCACCACCGCGCTGATATTGTCCCGAGCGGGGCCATCCAAGGCCTGTTGGAACAGGCGATTAAGGGCCAGTAGCGGGGAGGGCAGGTTCAGGGCGGCGCTCAGCTCATCGGCAGACAACGCCTGATAAAGGCCATCGCTACACAGTAGAAACGCATCACCAGGGAGCACATCCAGCTCGAGAATTTCCAGCTTCAGTTCGTCGCTCGCGCCAATGGCGCGGGTCAGCGCATGAGCGGCTGGATGACGGGCTGCTTCTGCCGGGCTTAGCTGCTGCTCGTCGATCAGTTGCTGAAACAGTGAGTGATCACGGCTGAGTTGGTACAGACGACTGCTGCGCCACAGGTAGCAACGGCTGTCGCCTGCCCAGACGCAGGCGGCGCGATTGTCCTCGATCAGCAGGGCAACCACGGTGCTGCCGATGATCGGCTCTGGCTGGCCGGCGACCACGGTGAGCGCCTGGCCCAGATGATGGTTGATGCCATGCAAACGCTTGCGCAGATCGTCCAGGCGTTGTGACAAATCCCCCTCGCTGGGTTCGGCCAACTGCTCGATGATAAGGCGGCTGGCCAGGGCACCGTTCTGGTGCCCACCCATGCCATCGGCGACTACCCACAGGCCCTGCTCAGGCAGCGCCAGCAAGGCGTCTTCGTTGCGCGCACGGACCTTGCCGGCCTCAGTGCGCGCGGCGCTGCGCCAGCTACAGGCGAGCGCTGTCATCAGAGCGTCGCCGGCAGTTTGAAGCTGCGCAGTTGGCCGATGTCGAACGGGTTCGGCGAGCGTTGGCTGTGCAGCAAGTAGTTGGCGCGTAGGCCGCCCAGATCCGCCTTGAGCATGAGTACGTCGCGGCCACTGTGGTAGTCCACGTTCATCAGGTCGAGCAATCGGAACAGCGACCAGGGACCGGTGTTTTTCTCGATGCCGACTTTGCGTCCACCCAGCTCTTCCACGACCAGGCTGGTGCGGCCCTCGTTGGCTTCAGCCGGCCAACTGAAGGCGGTCTGCACGATGGGGCCATGACGGTATTCCATCTGCTGGTTGCCGAAGCGGAAGTCGGCTCGGCCCAGGCTGGAGTCGAGCGAGTAGGGTTCCAGTTTGAACAGCACTTTCGGTTCGCTGGGGTTTTCGGCGAAGAAGCTGCGGCGAATGACCTGCGCGTGACTCATCTGTTGAAGGAACTCACGGGATAGCGGCAGGCCGCGACCATCAACGCGACGCAGTTGGTACTGACCGGAGTTGTCGCTGACGAAGGGCCGGAGGTAGCCGTCGAAGAAGCGCTCGGCGATGCCTTGGGCCTTGAAGAACTCACGGAAATCGGCAATCGCCACGTCGCTTTCGCTGTGGGCGCTGAATGGATAGCGCTGCTTCAGGGAGCCGTTATAGGCCGCATACAGTTCGCTCTTGTAGCGCTGGTTGAGGTAGTGATGGGCATCGCCCAATACCAGCACCCAGGTATCTTCAGCGAGCAGGCCAAGCCAGTTGCCAATCGGTTGCGGCAGGCGGGCGGCGTTGCTACGGACCTGGTTGATGGCATCCCGTTGGCCACCCATGCGCGCCTTGGCCAGTTCGAAGGCCGCCTGTTCCGGCGCGCTGGCATGGGCCAGGCTGGTCAGCTGCAGTTGCAGGGCGTCTAGGGCTTGCAGGGTGATGGCCAGTTCCGCGCCAGCTCCGCCGTTTTCATCGAGCAGGCGATGGAGAGGTTCGAAGCGTCGCTCGAGGGTTTTGCGGGCAGTATCCGGCAGGTTCTTGACCAGCAGCGCTTGAGCCTGTTCGGCTGCGGCGCTGGCCAGTTTGGCGGCCTTGCCCAGCTTGCCCTTGCTGCCTTCCAGGGCTTCAGCGGCACCGCCAACGTTATCGGCGGCATCAGCCAGACCTTTGAAGCGGGTGTTATCACGCACTTCGACCAGTAGCTGCAGCAGCGGCGAGTTGGCAGCAGTCAGGCCTGCCAGTTGCTGGGCACCCTGGTTGGCGCTGCCGATGGGCGACAGGTTCAATTGCGCCAGCGCCTCGCCCCAGTAGTTGGCGTAGTCGCGGAAGTACAGTTGCTCCATCTCTACCAGCAGACGGCTCAAGTCGCCTGTGCTGAGGGTATCGCCTTCACCCAGTACCCAGTTGTCACGCAGGATCTCACGTACCAGGTCGGCGCCCTGGGCGACGAACAGCTTCTGGTAGCCGACCTGGGTGTAGAACCCCGGAATGGTGTGGTCGCCGCCGCTGAACAGACCCGCTTGTGGCCCCAGTTTCTGGCTCAGGCGATAGTCGGGCAGGCTACGCGCCTGATCGCGGAGCATGCGATAGACGACGTTGGCCAGGGATTCGCTGCGTAGAACCTGACGCGCCTGAGCCACGAGCGAAGCATTGAGCGAGTAGGGCGCGAAGGGCTCCGACAGCAAGCGTTCGAAGTGTTCATTGAGGCCCCGCTGGCCAACGCTGTTGCCGGCATAGCGCAGTGACCAGTCCGCAGCCAACCAGTCCTGCAGGAAGGCCTTGTCGCGGCGGGCTTCGAGGTTGAGCATCAGGTAGGCACGCAGGCTGCCCAGCAGACGTTCGCGGTCATTAAGATTGGCGCGTACCTGGGCTTCCAACTGACGGCCAACACGGGGCAGCAACAGGCTTTCCAGTTCGGCACGGTAGGCGCGGTGCAGGGTCGGGTTGACCTTCTCACCTTGATACAGCCCGCCACGTTGCAGGTAGGAAACGTCGCCCACTGCCGGGAAAACCCGAGTGCTGGCATAGCTGTAATCCAGAGTCTTGAGTGCGCGCAGGGCATCGTCCTGAACGCTGAGGGTGGATTGTTCACGGCTCAGTTTCTGGGCGATCTCGCGCAGGTTCTCCAACCTCGAATGGTTGCCGGAGAAACTCGTGGCCCACAGCAGGCCGAACAGGGCCAGACAGGCCAGGCCGGTGGCATACAGGGCGCGTTGGCCCCAATCGATACGACGGACTTCTTTCTGATCCAGGCCGGCCAGTTCCGACTCGGGGAAGATGACCCGGCTGAGCAGGTGGTTGATGAAGCGCGAGCGGCCACTGCGGAATGTTGGCAGAGCGCTGCTGGCGAGGCCCAGGTTACGGCCGATGCCACTGGTGATCGGGTCGAGTTGGTCGTTCAGCGTCGGCGCGCTGGTCAGGTAGAACCCGCGCAACTGGCTGGCGCGCTGGTAGCGGTTGCCGCTGAAGGCCAGTTCGGCGAACAGGCACAGGCGCTCGCCGAGCTGGCCGAGTTGGTGCGGGAAGTCGAGGATGCGACCGCGGCGCTGGGTATCGCGCTCCTGGTGCATGCGCAGAATCACCTGGCTGTTGAGGCGTCGCAGCAGCTCCTCGAATTCCTGACGGATTACCTGCACGTCGGTCGCGTTCTGCTCTTTGCGGAAGCTGGCGCCTAGCACCTGGTCACTTTCTTCACGGGAAAGCTGGTCGAAGAACTCATCGAAGCCCAGTACCTTGTCGGCCTTGCTCAGCACCAGGTAGACCGGTACATCGGCTCCGAGGCGCTGGTGAATATCCAGCAGGCGCTGGCGGGTCTGGCGTGCCAGGCTTTCCAGTTCACTCTCGCTACCGCCTTGCAGCTGTTCGACCGGGATGTTCACCAGTACGCCGTTCAACGGACGTGCGCGGCGCTTGCGCAGCAGGCCGAGCAGGGTGTCCCAGGCACGGCTGTCGATGGCGGGATCGGGTTGGGTCAGGTAACGCCCTGCGGTGTCGATCAACACCGCATGGTCGGCGAAGTACCAGTCGGCATAGCGAGTTCCGGAGACATCCTTGGTCAGGCGCTGCTGATCGTTACGGTTGAGCGGGAAGTCCAGACCGGAGAAATCCAGCAGGCTGGTCTTGCCGCTGCCTTGCGGACCGAGCAGCAGGTACCAGGGCAGCTCGCTGCGCCATTTTTCGCTGCGGCCACGGTACAGGCTGGAGCGCTTCAAGGTGTGCAGGGCTTGCTTGAAACGATTGCGCAGCTCGACCTGCTCTTCGTTGATCAGGCCCTCGCGGCGCAGGCGTTCCTGGGCGGCGGCGTCATCTTCTTCGGCCTTCTTGCGAGCGTTGGCCTTCCAGCTGGCAAAGACCATGGCCAGGCCCCAGATGAGGAACAGCAGGCTGATACTCAGCAGGCGGCTGGCAGCGGACTCCCAGAATTTATAATCGCTGACCGCCAGGAGCGGACCGACGAACCAGATAAGGACTGCCAGAAGCAGGACAAGACACAGGCTCCATACCCAGGTCTTGCGAAAGAATGCGGCCAGTTTGCCGAAAAAACTCTTCATTTCAGATCATCCCTGTTCATACCCGCAGACGGGGCGAGTTGCTCGTACGGCTGCAAAACGGTGTCACGCTGCTCGCCCAGTACCCAGGCAAAACCGCTGTACATCACCACCAGGCAAGCCAGGGTGAACAGCGCCACGAACCACCACGGCACGATGCGCATCAGGCGCCGGCGGGTGTCCTTGAGGCCCTGCCAGTGGGGTGAAACTTCCCGAGGGACATCGCCGCGCAACTGGCGGATCTGCCGGTACAAACTGTCGCGCACGGCCTCCAGTTCGAGCATGCCGCGCGGCAGCACGCGGTACTTGCCCTCGAAGCCGAGCGACAGACACAGGTACATCAGCTCCAGCATCGGCAGGTGCTTGACCGGGTTACGTGACAGACGCTCGAGCAACTGGAAGAACTTCTCGCCGCCGAAGGTTTCGTTGTGAAAGCTCGATAGCAGGCTCATCTGCGACCATTCACTTTCATTGCCCCAGGGCGTGGTCACGACGGCCTCATCGAGCACCGTGCAGAGCACGTAGCGTGCGGCCATGACCTGGCTGCTTTCGGCTCCTTCATGCAGGGAACGATGTTCGAACAGCTTGATGGCGCTGCACAGGCGCTGGTTCAGCGCCTGCATGTTTTCGCTGTCGAAACTGTGTTTCAGGCGCACCACTTCCGAGAGCAGCGAGGCGGCGGCGGCAACCAGTGGGTTGAGGCTGATGTTGAAGGTTTCCGCCGGGCGCAGTCGCGCGGCATAGATCATCCGCTCTTCCAGTTGCTCGAACCGCGGCGGCGCGGCGAAGTCGGTCAGCGGACTGTGTGCGCTGGTATCACCGTTGCGGTTGAGGATGACGGTCTTGTCGTCCTGACTGTATTCCATTTCCTTGGTAGTCATCATCAGTTCCTGATCGCCCAGAATTTCAGTTCAAGCCCGGAGAACTCACCGGAGACATGGAAGGCGAAGCCGCCGGAGCGCTCCAGTTGCGCGAGTTCTTCGCTGCCCAACTCCAGGGAGAAGTAGGTCTTGCCGGAGTGGAAGGGGATCTGCCGTGGTGCAACCGGCAGCGGTTTGATCTTGATCCCCGGCAGGTGCAGGTTGACCAATTGGCGAATGCCTTCCACCGGGCCGACCTTGAGGTGTGCCGGCAAACGATTACGCAGTTCCTCGGAATCGCATTGGGCGCTTGCAGCAAGCACGAAGGCGGAGGTAGTGAGCAGTTTGTGATCGTGCAGCGGTGCGACCTGGATGCCGTACTGACGCTGTTGCAGCAGCAGTTCGATGGCGTGTTGCTCCAGCACCATCGACAGCACCTGGCGGATGGCATCCATCAGTTTGCGGAAGCTCATGCCCTGGTCGCTGTGCAGGTAGCGTCCCTCCAGGCGTGGACGCTTGATCTCGCTGGAGAAGGTCGCCAGTTCGCCCAGCAGACCCAGCAACTCGCGGTAGATCTGTTCCGGATGGACCTGTTCGATACCCAGGTAGTGGCGCAGTATCGGCTCGAAGCGGTTGATCAACTGCAGCATCATGAAGTCACCCACTTCGGCGCCGCCAACCTTGCCAGTTGAGCGGATGCGTTCGGCCAGGATGTCGCCACGGTGGGCGAGCATGCTGATGACCTCCTTGAGACACGACAGCAGGTAGCCAGATGCCTGGAAGTTGACGTAGGTGGGGATGAACTCCGGGGCGAGGCTGATCACGCCGTCGGGCGTGGTGTCGAGCACATCGCACAACTGCAGTTTGACGTAGGCCTGGTCGCTCTGTTGCTCACCGAGCAGCAGGCGAAAGTCCGGGCGACCGCAACACACCTGGCTGTTGCTGCTGTCACCGGCATTGGAATCGGTAACGTCTTCGTCCTGCACGGTGTAGCGGGCCAGTACGTCCTGCTGTTCGGGCCGGCGGCTTTCGATATGGTTGCCGGTGACCAGTGGCAGGGCCAGATAGACCGGTGTGTTACCGGTATTCGGTGGCACATCCAGGGCCAATGGCTCGCGCTCTGCGCCGATGTCGAACAGAGTGCCGTCCGGCAGGATGCCACTGGCCCGGCTCACCACCAGCTTGCCCATGTTGAGAAACTGGCGGTCGATTTCCAACTCGAAAAAACCCCAGGCGTAGCTTTCGAGTTTTTGCGTACGGGTCTTCAGTTGGTAGTCGTAATAACGGTCGTTCTGCTGGAAATGCTGCGGGCGCAGCAGCATGCCTTCCTGCCAGACCACTTTGTGCATGGTCATGGCTTGCCCCCTGTTTCCTCGAGGCTTCTGATGCCCAGGGCACCAAGCGTGAGTACGCTGGTGTTGCGGGCCTGTTCCTGGATTGGAATCACCACGCGCCAGTTGCTTTCCGGCAGGTCGCGGTAGGCGGCCAGTACACCGACGTAACGGCTGCCGGGTTGAACTGAGAGTTTCAGTTCACGTTGTTCGCCGGGGCGCAACTCCAGCTCTTCGTAGGTGACCATGTCTGGGGACAGGGCTTCCTTGGGGCGCTGGTACAGGGAGAAGAAATCCGCGCTTTCGAAGGCTACCGGGTGCTTCAGCTCGATCAGGCGCAGCACGATGGGTGAGGGCCGGCCATGCAGGTCGGGGTTTAGCTGTTCGCTGCCGTTCAGGGTCAGGTCGAGCTTGGTCATCGTCGAGTAGGGCGACAGCGAGGAGCATCCGGCGAGCGTCAACAGCGCAGCCAGCAGGGCCAGTGAGGCGTGGCGAGACATGACAATCATCCTTGAGTATCGGTGGTGAGCGTGGCGATCAGGCGAACCTGTTCTTCGTAGGTATGGGCAAAATCACGGGCGAACAGGCGCTCGTTCCAGTCGTCGTTGCGCTCCAGGGCGCTATGCAGGCGCCGATAGGCACGCCAGCGGCTGCCGGCTGTAGCGATCAATGGGCGGCGTCCTTCGCGTTCGAATCGCAGGGTCAGTTGCTCCGGAGAAAGCTGTTCGAACATGCCTTTGACGGCGGCCCTGCTGGCCGCGAGAAGCGCCACCTGATGTGCCTGTACATCGCGAAAGCCTCGGTTGATGGCTTGTTCGGCGCTCAACTGACCGGCTTTGCCGCCACGCAGCAAGGCTGTCATCGCGTCATTGCTGTCGGCGGTGTGCTTGAGCGGGTTGTTGCCGGCGCTCTGCACCGTGGTCAACGCTAGGCGTAGTTCATTCTTCAATTCACTGCGGGTGCGCAGGGCTTGCTGCAGGCAGCCGACACTGTGCTTGAGCAGCCGGGCAGCCTGCAGCGCGATGGCTTCACGGGCGTCATCATCGAGGTCGTTGAGCTTCACCCCAAGGGCGTCACCGAACTGCTCCCAGAAGGTGGGTGGCAGGCGCACCGGTTCAGGCACGGGTTTGGGTTGCGGCTGGATGGGCGGGGCGACCAGCTGTGGCACCATCAGGTTTTCTTCATCGATCTGGGCGTAGTCGCGCTGTTGCGTCTGCACGTTGCTAGGCCGCAGGATCGCCGCCAGCTCATCGACTTCGGCATACACACGCTCCTGCTGATCGATGGCTGTCAGCGGGTCGAGATCGAGAAACGCATCGTCCGGAATGATGCTACCGGCCGGCAGTGAACGGC
Source organism: Pseudomonas sp. Marseille-Q8238 (assembly GCF_965111915.1). Classification (NCBI taxonomy): domain Bacteria; kingdom Pseudomonadati; phylum Pseudomonadota; class Gammaproteobacteria; order Pseudomonadales; family Pseudomonadaceae; genus Pseudomonas; species Pseudomonas sp. Marseille-Q8238. Next base: position 2,153,366 of record NZ_CBCOPI010000001.1, read on the forward strand.
CGATATCGTCGGCAAACAGATCAGGGTCGCGGACCAGTCGGGCACGTACCTCGAACTCACCGAAGCAATACACGCTGCCGTGTTCGATGCGTTGCGGTTCGCCCTTGCGCAGGCTGGCGCCGCTGTCTTTCAGCTGAATGCCATTGCTGCTGGTGTCGGTGAGATAGAACGAGCCGTCGCGGTAGCTCACTTCGGCGTGACGGCCGGACAACACGCGCTTGCGATCGGGAATGACCCAGTCACACTCTTCGGCGCGACCAATCACACCGCCGGCCTGCTTGAAGGATTTTGTGGTCAGCAGCCCAGGGACGAACTGCTGAGCGCTGACCATATCGAATACCAATTCCATGGTAGTGAACTCCTTGTGCTCAGTTGCCGCGCTTTACCGCATGTGGATCGCCCAGCGGGCGGTATTGGTCGTCATTGAACTTGTAGTTGCCGGTACAGCCGGTAAGGGCAATGAGCGCGATGAGCAGGGCGATAGCGCTGTAGTGCTGGCGCATTCTGGTTTCCTCCATGAAAGGTGTATTGACGCGTACATACGACATAGGTGCAGGGGGCTCATTCATACGTCAGCCGGGCTGATACTCAGCCGCTGCATGCGATACAGCAGGGTGCGGCGGGGAAGGCCCAGCTCATTGGCAGCGCTGGTCTGGTTGCCACGATTCTTGCGCAAGCAGTCGAGCAGCAGGCTGCGTTCGACTCGTTCCATGCGTTCGCGCAGGTTCATGCTGTTGTCGTCGCGGGAGAGGCCGTGACGCAGGTCGAAGTGTTCGGGCAGCAGTTCGCCCCCTTCGCAGAGCAGGACGGCACGCTCGACCAGGCCCTTGAGCTCGCGGACGTTGCCGGGGAAGGAGTAGCACGCCAGGTGATCCAATGTGCTATCGGCCCAGCGGCACAGATTGCGCTGCAGGAAGACACTGGCTTTGTCGGCGAAATAGCGGGCCAGGGTGAGGATGTCTTCACCACGCTCACGCAGGGCGGGTAGTTCGATGGGGAACTGGGCCAGGCGATAGAACAGGTCTTCGCGGAAACGACCTTCTTCTACCAGGCTGCGCAGATTGTGATGGGTGGCTGCGACGATGCGGACATCGACCTTGTGCGTTGCGGTGGAGCCCAGTGGCCGCACTTCGCCTTCCTGCAGTACGCGCAGCAGTTTGGCTTGCAGGCTCAGGGGCATATCGCCAATTTCATCGAGGAACAGGGTGCCTTCATGGGCCGCATCGAACAGCCCTCGGTGGTCGCGGTCGGCGCCGCTGAAGGCCCCTTTGCGGTAACCGAACAGCTCACTCTCCAGCAGGCTTTCCGGTAGCGAGGCGCAGTTCTGCACGATGAAGGGTTTGCTGCGGCGCAAACCGCAGTCGTGAATGGCGCGCGCGACCAGTTCCTTGCCAGTGCCTGTTTCGCCTGCCAGCAGCACGCTGACCGGGTTGTGCAGCACTTTGCCGATGAGCCGGTAAACGGCATGCATGGGCGGGCTTTCGCCAATCAGGCCATAGCCACTGGCACAGGGTGTGATTGTGTTGAGGGATTGCTCCGCTTGGGGGGAATGCAGGCGTTGCAGGAGGTGCAACTGGGCGATGACGAAGCTGCCCAGTTGCCCCAGTGAACCGGCGAAACCCTGGAGGTCGCGTGGTTTATGGCTGGCGATCAGTAACAGGCCGTTGACGCTTTTCTGCTCGTCGAGCAAGGGCTGGCACAACAGGCTGCGCCATGCTTGCCGAGTCTCGGGCAGGAAGCTGGTCTGATGCAGGGTCGTATCCAGCTCGCAGATGCTGAGCGTCTGGTTCTGGCACAGGCAGTACTGCAACAGTTGCTCGCCGTCATAGTCACTTGGCAAGCTGGACTCCGTTCGCGGTTGCAGCAGGCCGCCTTGCCATTCGGCGGAGAGGGTCAGACGAGTATGAGTGCTGTCCAGCAGGTACAGTTGGCTCAGCTCGCAACCTGACAGGTTTGCCGCGCTGTTCACCAACCCGCCCAGCAAGACTTTGCCATTGGCGGCGCGTGCCAGTGTGGCGAAGTGTTGCAGGAGCGCTTCGGCATAGCGCAAGGGCTGCGGTACCTGGCTGAACATGGGCGACACGTTAAGCGAACTCACAGCACACCGTCCCTTCGCCGTTCAACGTGGCGTGTACGCGTTGCAGGTGTTCGCCACTGGCCATGGCGTCGAGCAGACGATCAACCACCAGGGGTTGCAGATGCTGGTCGATCAGATGGTCGATCAGGCGGGCACCACTGTCACTGTGGGTGCAGCGCTCCACCAACGCGTTCAGCAGTGCGGAGCAGTGGCTGAATTGCAACTGCCGGCGCTGTAGGCGTTCACCGAAGCGCGCAAGCTTGAGGCCAACCAGTTCGCTGAGAATGTTCCCGGCGATGGGGTAGTAGGGTACGACTCGCATGCGCCCCAGGAGCGCCGGCTTGAAGTGCTGGGCCAGGGTTGGGCGAATGGCCTGCTCCAGATCCTCCGCAGCCGGGCGCTGACCATCCAGGCAGAGATGAGCGATGCGTTCGCTGGCGAGGTTGCTGGTCATCAGGATCAGGGTGTTGCGGAAGTTGATCTCACGGCCTTCACCGTCGTTGGCCACGCCTTTGTCGAAGATCTGATAGAAGACGTTCATCACCTCGGGGTCGGCCTTTTCCACTTCATCCAGCAGCACGACCGAATAGGGCTTTTGCCGGACTGCCTCGGTGAGCATGCCGCCCTCGCCATAGCCGACATAGCCGGGCGGCGCACCAATCAGGCGGGAGACGCTGTGCTTCTCCTGGAATTCAGACATGTTGATGGTGGTGAGAAAACGTTCGCCGCCGTACAGCAGGTCGGCCAGGGCCAGGGCGGTTTCGGTCTTGCCGACACCGCTGGGGCCGACCAGCAGGAATACGCCGACCGGTGCATCGCTACGGTTAAGGCCAGCCGCGGTAGCCCGCATGGCACGGTCCAGCGCGATGATCGCTTGCTCCTGGCCGCGTACGCGCTGGCGCAGGTCGTTGGCGAAGGTCAGGACCTTGCTGTTGTGTTCGCGGGCCAGTTGGCTCAGCGGCACGCCAGTCCAGTGACTGATGACCTCGGCGACCAGGCGCGGGCAAACTTCAAAGCTGACCAGGCGTTCCTGAGCCTGGCAGTCGAGCAGTTCGGCTTGGACGCTGCGTAGCTCGTTTTCCAGTTGTTGCAGATCTGCCGGGAGCGCGTCAGCAGCTTGTCGTGCGGTGGCGCATTGTTTGCGCAGGTCGAGCAGGCGTTCGGCCAGCAGGCGTTGTTTCTGCCAGCGGGTTTCGATCTGCTCCAATTCAGCGCGAGCCTGGCTGAGGCGGGTGGTCAGTTGCTCCAGCGCGCTTTCGTCGATGGCCAGACCGGCTTCGCGATCGCGCTCCATGGCCGCGTGCTGACGTTCACCTTCGGCGATCTCACCACGTACGGCTTCCAGTGCCTGTGGCGCTGCAGCCAGGCTGATACGGACACGGGCGCAAGCGGTGTCCAATACATCCACGGCCTTGTCCGGCAGTTGGCGGCCCGCCAGGTAGCGGGCGGAGAGTTCGGCGGCCGCGACCACCGCATCGTCGCGCAGATAGATGCCATGGCTCTTTTCGTAGACCGGGGCGAGGCCGCGTAAGATGGTGACGGCTTCTTCGACAGTCGGTTCATGCAGTTGCACCGGCTGGAAACGCCGAGTCAGGGCGGGATCTTTCTCGAAGTACTTCTTGTATTCGCTCCAGGTGGTTGCGGCGATGGTGCGCAATTCGCCCCGGGCCAATGCTGGCTTGAGCAGATTGGCCGCATCGCCGCTGCCGGCCTGGCCACCTGCACCGATCAGCGTGTGCGCCTCGTCGATGAACAGGATGATGGGCTTTGGCGAGCCTTTGACTTCATCGATCACGCCCTGCAGGCGGCGTTCGAACTCACCTTTGATACTGGCGCCGGCCTGCAGCAGTCCGAGATCGAGGCAGAGCAGTTCTACACCCTTGAGGGCATCTGGCACTTCACCGCTGGCGATGCGCAGGGCCAGGCCTTCGACGATAGCGGTCTTGCCGACACCGGCTTCGCCTACCACGATCGGATTGCTTTTGCGCCGACGGGCGAGGATGTCGATCATCTGGCGGATCGCTGCATCGCGGCACAGTACGGGGTCGAGTTTGCCGTCGCGGGCCTGTTGCGTGAAGTTATGGGTGAAGCGCGTGAGGTTGGACTCACCACCAGAGGCAGGTTGGCCTGGTGCCGCCTGGGGTTGCCGAGCCATGGCGAAGTCGCGCAAGCGCTCAGCGTTCAGCCGGGCCAGCAGTGGTTGGTAGTGGCTGCCGGCGTAGCGCAGCGGGTTGCGCAGCAAGGCGAGGATCAGTGCAGCCTGGTCGACCTGGTTCTGGCCGAGCTCAAGGTTGGCCACCAGCAAGGCATCCTGCAGCCACTGCACCAGCTCGGTGGCGAATACCGGGTTGCGCGATTCGCTGTGTTCCCCTCGTGGCTGTAACGCTTGGGCTAGCTCGCCGGCGTCCACCTCGGCATCCTGCAGGGCGCGGGCCAGCAGCCCATCACGGCGCTCCAGCAGGCCGAGCAAAAGATCCTCGACCAGAATCTTGCTGCCACCCCGCACGACGCAGCGTTCGGCGGCGCTTTCCAGGTCCTGCTTGGTCGTGGCGTCGAGGGCCTGTACCAGTTGTTGCAGATCGACATTGATCATCGTTCATCAGTCCTTAATGAGTCTTGCTGCCCAGCGTGACAATGCCATCGGCATGGTTCTGCCCGAGCCAGGTCGTCCATCCCAGCAGGCAGGGGTTTTCAGCGCCCAGGCGCAGTTGGCGAATCTCGTCCTGGCGCAGTTCCAGGCGGATGTCGTAATCCAGTGGGTCGCGTAGGGTGAATCGCACCAGAGCACACAACGGCTGGTAACCGCTGCCGATTGGCAGGAATTCATGAAACCGTGCCCAGTCCAGTTGCAGTACATGAATGCGGAACTTGCCGCCGCGGTCGCGCACCCGTTCACCGAGAACCAGGCTCTCGCCCAACTGGCTGTTCGCCAGGCCCAGGCGGTTACGCTGCTCGCCCAGAATCTCGACCTGGCGCTCCATGCATTGCTCGATATGCAGATCAGCGTGCTTGAAGTAGTAGCGCAGGACCGACTCGATCAGTGCCGCCGAATGCGCTCGCAGGCTGAGCAGGCCGAGGTAGGGAAGGAGTCGTTTCCAGTTCAGCTCCTTGGCCTGACGGATCGCCTTGCCGCCCAAGCCGATCAGGGCGAACAACTGCTCGGAAAACGGGTCACTGGCCCCGCTGGAGAACCGTGCGTGATAGCGATACTTCTGCCAGGTGGGTAACAGGAGGCGTTGCAGGCGGTTGTTGAACAGGTCGAGGAAGTCCCGTGTCGGGTTGCCATCCTCACTGTCACCCAGGGCTTGCTCCCCATAGAAGGCCGGCAGGGGCGAGCCGGCGCCGAACAGACTGACCAGGTTGATACGCATGCTGGCGCGGGTTTCCCCGTGCTCCTCGAAGAACTGCACGCGGTCGATATCACTACCGGGAAAACCCAGGCTCGGGTTGGCCTGCAGCTCCAGACGCTGATACAGCGCCTCCTCATCCAGCTCGGGATGGGCGGCCTGCAGACGTTCCAACACCAGCTGTACACCCTGGAACAGGCTGTACTCGCGGATGCCTCGGCTGAGCCGATTCAGAGCAGGGGCTGTTGCCCCATACGTGGCGTCCATTGGTACACCTCTCCTTGTGTACTGAGTACGCGCAGCTCGTGATACGAGTTCAAGCTGGCATACAGGGCGAAAAATTCATTGAGCACCGAGGCGAACACAAACAGGTCGCCTTCGCCGACATAACCTTCCGGGTTGATGGTCAGCTCGGTGCGCACACCACGAACCGGCAGGCCGCGGTGCAGGCGGTCGACATGCTGGTGGCCGATGTTCTTCAGGCCATCGAGCAGTCGGCGGCTGACTTTCTCGGCATGCTGGTCGTAGTGACGTGGCAAGTCGTAAGTTTCCAGAATCACCTTGAGCGCATCGACGTTGGCCAGCGACAGGTAGTTCAGCGACATGTTGCTGATCAGCTTCCACAGGAAATCGCGATGCAGCGGTGGGGCATAGCTGGGCGTGACTGCACTGATATTGCGGAAACTGAGAAACTCCGGGGTGTCTTCGCTGGGCATGCAGATATCGCCGAGTCCGAGTTGTCGTGGCAGATTCTGGTTGGTGCAGGTCAGCTCGATAGACAGGGTCTCGTGCTGGTCAAGATTGCGCAGGCCGAAGCTCAGGTAAGTCTCCAGCCCATCTCCGATCAGCGAGGGACGCTGGCGTACGCTGTAATGCGGGCGTGCGCGGGGCACGTCGAAGCTGGGGTCATGCTCGAAGGATTCGAACGGCACGTATTCTTCGTAGCCTTGGCCACCCGGTTTCCAGCCGGTGACACGATTCACCGAGAACACGCCGCAGTGCTGCGAATCGAATTCGGCGGGCAGCAGCAGATAGTGATCCTGTTTACCGTCCAGGCGAATGGGCACGGCGTCGTGCTCGAACAGATTGACTACCGGGGTGCAATACAAACGCACGTTATCCAGAGTCGGGCGGATACGTTGCACCCCGGCCTTGTGGATATCGAAGCGCAGTTCCAGGCCACGCGCCAGGCTGAGTTGTTCTTGCGGGATACGGTGCAGAGCATCCAGGCCGAGGATATCCACGAACAGGAACTTGTCCTGAAAGGCGAAGTACTCCTGCAGGTAGCGATAGCCGCGAAAGGTATTGAGCGGATAGGGGATCAGCGCTTCGTCTTCGGCAAAGCCTACCGGCTGCACCTTGCTACTGGGCAGTTGCAATGCTGGCAACAGGTTGCCCTGCGTGTCACGTAGCGGTTTGCCGCTGTCGTCCAGAAGCACCAGCTGAATGCTGCCCAGATGACGCAGCAGGCTCAGGTACAGCAGTTGACTGATATAGCGCTCGCCAGACAGGTGCAGGCGTAACTGCTTGAGGTCAATCTCCCCGAGATGGCCATTGGCGCTCATGGTCAGGCGCAGGCTCAGCAGGGCACCATCACCCTTCACCGAGTAGTCCAGGCCATCGAGTGCCAACGGTAGTACATCGGTGGCGAAGGCTGTACGGAAGCGGCAGGTAACGCCCTGGATTGGCTTGGATTCCACCGGTGTGTTACGTGGCACTCGCAAGGCAGGGCCAGGCCGTTGCAGCGGGTCGAACTGCAGCATGCTGAAGGCCGGTAGCGGGCGCATGTAATTCGGCCACAGCAGGTGCATCAGCGAGTGGGTCAGCTCCGGCAGCTCGTCATCTAGCTTCTGCCGCAGTCGGCCGGTGAGAAAGGCGAACCCTTCCAGCAACCGCTCGACGTCCGGGTCACGCCCGGCCTGCCCGAGGAACGGTGCCAGCGCCGGGCTACGCTCGGCAAAGCGCTTGCCGAGGTGGCGCAGGGCGGTCAGTTCGCTCTGGTAGTAGTGATTGAAAGACATGTGGTTCGCTCATCCATGGGCGTAATGCAAAGGGCACAAGTGCTGTCAGAAAGTCTGGTCAGCCACCAATCAGAACCGTTCCCGAGCCAGACACCACGGTATTGCCATGACTGCCCACACTGCCGACCACTGCCGCTGGTTTGCCGTTGATCAGTACCGTGGGGATGACCGCTCCGGCCATGGCGCCACCGCAGCCGGAGGCATCACCCTGGCGTGCGGCGGGCAAGCCATCGAACAGTACGTCTGGCGAGCCGGCGGCGAGCGGGTTGGTGCCGTGGCCGGGCAATGGGCAGGCGGTGGGGTCGCCGAGGCGGGCTGCGGGTTTACCGGACATCCGTTGTCACTCCTCAATGAACGTTCACTTGTCCGCTGCCATCCAGGCTTGCGGAGAAACTCACTTGGCGCTTGAACCCCTCGACCTCCAGCAGCCCTTCAATGGCGAAGGACAGGCTGAGCGTATTATGTTCGCGGGGCAGGGAGATCACTTTCACCTGACTCAAGCGAGGCTCGTACGCTTCGATAAAGCGTTCGATGGCGACACGCGCCTGCTGCAACGAGTCGTGCAGCGACAGGCGCATATCGTTCAAATCGGGCAACCCGTAGTCGGGCAGCGTTTGCACGCTGCCCGCCCGGGTGCTGAGCATTTTTGCCAGATGGGCAGCCACCGACGCCATGGCGGCGGCTTCAAAACTCCAACCAGTGCGCTGGCTGGCGTCACCACCGAGGCGTTCGAACAGGCTGCCGTAGCTCACGGGTTGTTACTCCTTGTCCAGCTTGCCGACCAGCGACAGGGTGAAGTCGGCGCCCATGTACTTGAAGTGCGGACGCACGTTGAGGCTGACGCGGTACCAGCCTGGCTCGCCCTCGACATCACTGACGATGACCTGGGCGGCGCGCAGCGGGCGACGGCTGCGGACTTCGGAGCTGGGGTTTTCCTGGTCGGCGACGAACTGGCGGATCCACTTGTTGAGTTCCAGCTCAAGGTCGGTGCGTTCCTTCCAGGCACCGATCTGCTCGCGCTGCAGCACTTTCAGGTAGTGGGCCAGGCGGTTGATGATGAACATGTACGGCAATTGGGTGCCGAGTTTGTAGTTCAGTTCCGCGGTCTTGCCTTCTTCGCTGATGCCGAAGAACTTCGGCTTTTGTGCCGAGTTGGCCGAGAAGAATGCCGCGTTGTCACTGCCCTTGCGCATGGTCAGGGCGATGAAACCTTCTTCAGCCAGCTCGTATTCGCGACGATCGGAGACCAGTACTTCGGTCGGGATCTTGGTTTCGATCTCGCCCATGCTTTCGAAGTGATGCAGGGGCAGGTCTTCCACCGCACCACCGCTCTGCGGGCCGATGATATTCGGGCACCAGCGGAACTTGGCGAAGCTGTCGGTCAGGCGGCTGGCGAAGGTGTAGGCGGTGTTGCCCCACAGGTAGTGCTCGTGGCTGTTGGCGACGTTTTCCTTGTAGACGAAGGTCTTCACCGGGTTGTCTTCCGGGTCGTACGGGTTGCGCAGCAGGAAGCGCGGCACGGTGAGGCCCACGTAACGGGCGTCTTCTTGCTCACGGAAGCTCTGCCATTTGGCGAATTGCGGGCCTTCGAAGTGGTCCTTGAGGTCTTTCAGGTCCGGCAGGCCGGTGAAGCTTTCCAGGCCGAAGAACTTGGGGCCGGCAGCGGCGATGAAGGGCGCATGGGACATGCTGGCGACGCTGGCAACGTATTGCAGGGTCTTGATGTCCGGGGCGCTTGGGTCGAAGAAGTAGTTGGCGATCAGCGCGCCGACCGGCTGGCCACCGAACTGGCCGTATTCGGCGGTGTAGATGTGTTTGTACAGGCCGGACTGGACGATTTCCGGGCTGTCCTCGAAGTCATCGAGCAGGTCTTGCTTGGAGGCGTTGATGATCTCCAGCTTGATGTTCTCGCGGAAGTTGGTGCGGTCTACCAGGAGCTTGAGGCCGCGCCAGGAGGACTCCAGGGCTTGGAATTCGGCGTTGTGCAGGATCTCGTCCATCTGCCGGCTGAGCTTGGCGTCGATCTGCGCGATCATGCGATCGACCATGGCCTTCTTGACCGGCTCGTTCTGGTTGTCCGGCTTCAGCAACTCTTCGATGAAGGCCGACACGCCACGTTTGGCGATGTCATAGGCTTCGTCGTCCGGGGTCAGTTTGGTTTCGGCGATGATGCGGTCGAGAATGCCGAGTTCGGCGGCGCTACGGCCGTTTTCCACTGCTGCACTAGTGCTCATGAATTAGCTTCCTTGTTAATTGAGATCAGGAGTCCAGCTTGCCCTGGGCAGCCAGGCCGAGTTCACCGAGTACGCGGTCACGCGAGTCATCGTCGGCAAGTACGCTCTCGATTGCCTTGCGGAAGGCCGGGGCGTTGCCCAGTGGGCCTTTCAGGGCGACCAGCGCGTCCCGCAGTTCCATCAGCTTTTTCAGCTCGGGAACCTGCTCGACCAGGTTGGCGGGGTTGAAGTCCTTCATCGAGTTGATGCGCAGCTGCACGGCGAGGTCGTCGTCGCTGGCTTCGTCGAGCAGGCGGTTAGGAACGCCGAAGGTGAGGTTGAGCTCCTGCTTGGCCAACACCTCGTCGAAACTGTTCTTGTCGATGCTGATCGGCTTGCGATCTTCGATCTTGCGCTCGTCGGCACGCTGGGTGAAGTCACCGAGTACCATCAGTTTCAGCGGCAGTTCGATTTCTTCCTGAGCGCCGCCCGTGGCGGGTTTGAACGTGACGTTGATGCGTTCCTTGGGGGCTACCGAGCCTTCTTTGGCCATGGTCTTTCTCCTTTATGGTGATGGCCCGAGGGCCTAGAGACATGTGCAGGTCAAGGCGGATTCCCGTGACCTGACACGCCTTATTCCAGTACCACTTCAAGATCGAGGTGGCACAACCTGCGATAGATCTCCTCCTTGCATTCGCGGACGGCATGGTTCTGCGGTAGCAGCTCGCAACAGCTGTGCAGCATGCGCAGGACGTCGAGGACGAGATCAGGTTCCCAGTTGCCCATGCCATTGGCCTGCAGCAGCTGGTCGAGTGATTCGAGTTGGGTCTTGGCCAGTTCGTATTTCTTGGCGCTGTAGCACAGGCGCGCCATCGTCAGTTGCCAGAAGAACCGCTCACGGCCACTGCGAGCACTGCTCAGGCCGGATTTGAGTTGCTGTACGGCGGACTTCAAGCCTTCCTTGCGCAGGGTGGGCAGCGCATCCTGCAGGGCGCAGTCCCAGGCCGGCTGAGTGCCTTGAGTCGGTGTTGGCGTGGCGTTTTCGGTCTTTTCCGGCTGGACGTGGGGCATCACATGAGAGCTGAGCCAGGCGCGTGTCTGCGCATCGGCGAAGGCACTGCCGTCATGGAAGCGCAGTTCTTCCAGGCCACTCATGCGTTGCATGAACAGCGCCAGTTGAATTTCCACTTCACGCATGGCTTGTTCAGCGGCCAGTTCCTGCAGGCATTGCCAGACCAGGTGCTGGCCATCGAGCCAGAAGGGCGAGCGGGCGATGCTGGCTTCCAGGTCAACCAGCAGGTCTGCGTACTGACCTTGCAGGTAGCGCTCCTGATAGCTGGTCAGTTTGTCGACAGGCACGCCACGCAAGGCGGTGATCTGCTCACTGTTTCGTTCCGGCAGGCTATCGATCGGCAGCCAGAGCAGGGTGCGTGCGAGGCGCAAGGCACGAAGATCGCTGGCTTTCTGCTTGAGCCAGTAGGCACAGAGAGGGCGGACTTGATCCTGCAAGCTGCGCAGGCTTTTGTGGGCTTCCTTCTCGTTCTCGATAGGACTGCCAGGTGTGAGTATCTGGCTGGCAGCCTGCTTGACCTGGGCAATTGCAGCGCCCACCGAGCCGGGCTCCGGCTGGCCTTGGCTGGCCCGTTTTACCAGCTCATCAAGGCGCCGGCACAGTGGTAGCAGCAAGGGCGCTTCCTCGCCCAGATGCCCAGCCAGGCAACCCTCCAGTGTCCGCAATTGCTCGGCGAGGGCACGGAACAGTGCCAGTTGTTCGCCCATGGGGACGTGGTCGGCAAGTGCCTGTTCCAGGCGTGGGATCAGCCAGCTGATAGCCGCAGCACGGGTGCGTGGTTTGCGTGGATGCAGTTCGGCCCAGTGATTGAGGCAGAGGTGGTGCAGCAGGCCGAAGCCGGCTTGCAGTCCAGCGAAGGATTCGCGCTGGTACAGCCCCCAGATCAACCAGGCAGCAACCCGTAGATCCTTGGAGTGAGAACGCAGCAGCGTTTCGCTGTTTTCGCGGATTTTCTGCCAGTCGATAGCGCCTGTTTCATGCAGAGCCGTGGCTTTGCCGAGCTCGCCCTCAAGTACTTCATATTCAGAAGAATAACGGACATCTGTACCCGCGAAGTTCCCCTGTTCAATAGGAGTACTGGCCAGTTCCAGATAATGAGCGGTGAGCTTGCTTGAATAGGTCATTCCATGACTCTGTTATAGAAGCCTGTAACTTTCGATAAACGCGGCTCGGCATCATGCAGGCCCTTGTTTAAAGAAAGGTGCGCAAAAAGTTGCGCACTAAGATGTGCAATTAATTGCGCATCCCTTAGAGAGGAGCGCATCCTAGACCCTTGATGGATAAGGGGGCAAGCCAAAAAAGTGTGAGGTGTTTAACAGTGGGGGATATTAATTGCGACGAGGGTTTTAATAATGATTTCTGAATCTTGTTGCTTGGGTCAGGTAAATAAACGCTATTCAGTACAGTGCTGGATGTTAGGTGAGAAGGTGTTTGTCATTTATTCTGGACATGAATAAATAATATTATTTACATCGTTATTTCCGAGGTTGTTTTTTTACGTGGGTGTTGGTGCGCCAGTTCCATGGAGCCCAACCACGCGCTATGAAGCGCTAGCGCAATCTATAGCCCATCTGCCAACGAGGAGGGATGCTCAGGGCGATCACTCCCAGGATGGCAGCGAGCAAGGCACTCACCAACAGGGCGCGGATACCCAGGTGTATTTCGAGCAAGGCACCCAGAATGGCGCCCACCAGCATGCCGGCCCAGGGGATCAACTGCACGCGCCAGCCATCCTTTCGTTCACCCAGTATCCAGCGACCCAGGCCACGGCCGAAGCGCGACAGTGCGCCGGTTACATAGGTGAGCCCGACAGGTAGGCCGTTGACCTGTTCGACCACGGCATTGAGCATGCCCATGGCGATCACGGCCAGGATAAGCGTGGCAAACGTGGATGCCAGGGGGAGAGCCGCGCCGATACAGAGCAGGGTGGCCACGGCGAGCATCAGAGGCAGGGCGCGACGGCCACCCAGGCGCCCGAGAATTACGCCTGCTGCGTTACCCACGATGAACGCCATGACCACGACAGTGAGGCGCAGTACCAGCGTCAGATCGCCTTCACTGATAGCAATGGCCAGTCGCGTGGTGTTACCACTCATGAACGAGACGAAGTCCCCGGTAGCCATGAAGCCGATCGCGTCGGTCATGCCTGCCAGGACTGACAGGCCCGCCACCAAGCCCAGGCCGATACGGCCACGCAATACGCGAATGCGCTGGCGGCGAGGGCTGTGTGGAGCGTGGTGAAGGGTAGGCAGCATCAGGATTCAGCTTTGCCACGTACGATGCGCCCGGCCCGGATCTCATCGGTGTAGGCCTTGAGCAGGTCGGCATCGCGGTACAGCCGGTTCATCAGGTGCAGCACGGCCACGACATCCACGCCCTTGATCTGCTCGGCCAGGCGGCTGATTTCACTGGCTGTACGTTCCAGATTGACGGCGATGCCGTTGAGGTCGCGTTTCAGCTCTTGCGATGATTTTTTCATTCCCATGGAGATACACAGTGCCTCTGTCAAAAGGTTGAAGTGAGCCTGCAGCGGTCCAGGCGCATGCCCCAAGTATGTGGCATTACAGCCCGGCGGGTATTGAGCCATGTCGCCTGTCCCCATACTGCCTGAATCAGACTGCTAGAGCCTCTGCTGCCAAAGGACTATTGCCAGCTTGTGGTGCAGGGCTGAATCTAGCGGTCATCAAGGTATGAGGAGTACTCCGTGCTGGCGTCAGGCGAGCAGGTCCATCGCGAACGGTTGGGTGCCGGGTTAGAGCTGCTGTGGCTGCATGCGCCTCACAGCTTGCAGGCGGCGTTGGCGCTGGAGCTGGATGGCGGCAGCCATGATGAGCCAGCGGCTTATCCAGGCTTGGCGCATTTCCTTGAGCATATGGTGTTTCGCGGCAGCCGCGGTTATGCCGTGGGCGATGGCTTGATGAGCCATGTGCAGCAGGTGGGTGGCTCGGTCAATGCGAGTACGCGGGGCAGCCGCACGCTGTTTCATTTCCAGGTTGCCGAACAGGCATTGCTGAGTGCCAGTGAGCGGCTCTTCGATCAGTTGCTTGAGCCCTTGCTCGACCCAGCCCTGCAGCGTGCCGAGCGTGAAGTGATCGACGCCGAGTTTCACTTGCGCGCCACTGATCCTGACACGTTGATCGATGCAGCCGTTGGCACGGCGCTAGACAGTGCGCATGGTGCAGCGGGTTTCCATGCGGGCAACCGGGACAGCTTGCCGGTGGAGTCGGCGGATTTCCAGCAGGCCTTGCAGGCCTATCACCGGATGGTCTACCGGCAGGCAGCGGTTCGCCTGGTGGTCGTCAGTGCCGTACCGGCAGCTGAGGGGCTGCGCGCACTGCGGCCTTTATTGCAGCGAGCTGCGCAAGACCGCCAGTCGTGGCGATTGGCGCCGCCCCCAATCCTGGGTTTGGACTGCCCTCAAGCCTTGCACCTGAACATAAATGGTAGCTCGCTGCACCATGTGCTGGTGGTGGCTGTAGAGAGCCAGGCGCAGGGGGCTACCTGGCTGGTTGAACTGCTGAGGGACAACGCCTCGGAAAACCTGGCGGCCCGATTGCTGGAGGCTGGAATAGAAACCCGGATGCGCCTGCGAGTACTGCATGCGCAAGGGGAACAGGCGCTGCTGGCGTTCGATTTTTCCCTGTCACCTACCTGCTGGCCGCAGCGTGGTGCTTTGCGTGGCGTTTTGGTCGACTGGTTGCGAGCCTGTCAGTCTCATGTTCTTGATGAGGGGTGGCTGGCCCACATGCGTGAGGCGCAGCACTGGCAATGGCCACTGTGCAACGCCCTGGACAAGGCACAGTACCTGCTCGAGCGAATGGACTGTGCGGAACCGGTTTACTACGCCAGCTTCGCCGCCTGGCTGGCGTCCATCGAGGCGGGTCAGTGCCTGGAAATCAGTGTCGACGCGCGAGCAGTGAGCCAGCGCACAGTGCGTGGTTTCGAGTTGGCCCTGGAGCAAGCGCCACTGCCCTTCACTCAGCCCATAACACTCAGGCTGGGAGCTGCACCTTATCCACTGGATCGAGAGTGGCGCACAGCCCTGTCGCCACAGCTCTGGTCAGGAATGCATATCCGTCCGCAGTGGCGTGATCCAGCCGTGGCGGCGCTGTTTCTGCACTGGGTTGATGCCGCACCGTCGGCTGGCCGTTTGCGCGCCTTGCAGAGGCTGCTGTTGCCGTTGCAGCGCGAGGCGGAACGGATAGGGGTACAGCTCGATCTGTGTCAGTCCGGTGCTGCCTTGAACCTGCAGTTGCTCGGCAACGTGGCAGTCATGGCGGGCGTGTTGCAGCAGGCTTTGCCGTTATTGCAGGCGCCATGGCCAGAAGGCGTGGATGAGGCTTCGCCCAAGGTTGCGGGGATCGCCCTGCGTCAGTTGTTGCAGGCGCTGCCGGGTTTCCTGCATCCAGCCGATAGTCATCAGGTTCGGCAATTGCCTGGGCGCTGCTCCGGCCTGCTGCTTTGCCACGACGATGCATTGGCTGGCCAAGTCGGTGCGATATGTGCCACGCAGGCGTTGCAGGTGCAGGCCGTGGTGCCGGGCGAGGCGTCAGCGACGGCAACCGATCGGCGCTGGCAGCACCTGGCGTTGCCTGGCGCTGAGTGCGCACTGCTACTGTTTGTTGCCGCCCCGGTGGGCGTTATCGGCCAAGCGGCCTGGCGCCTGCTCGGCCAATGCCTGCCGGATGCCTTTCAGCGGCAGCTACGTGATGAACAACAACTGGGCTATGCGCTGTTCTGTGGCTATCGCCAGTTCGATGGCTGTGCCGGGCTGTTGTTTGCCGTGCAGTCGGCGCGTGCGGATGCGACTGCCATCTGGCAGGCACTGGATAGTTTTCTCCAGGCACAGGTAAGGCGCATAACCGAACTGACCCCTGCCGAGTGGCAGGTAATCGGTCAGCATCTGCGCAATCAGTTGCAAGGGGCGGGCAGTGGTTTGCACGACAGCGCGCAGACCCAGTACCACGCCTGGTTGTCCGGTCAGGTACAGGCTTATCCTCAAGCGCTGCTTGCGGCGCTTGATGCATTGACGCCTCTTGATCTGGCCGACTGGCTGGAGCACCTGCGCACGCGCAGTCCGCACCTGGTGCTGAGTAGCGCTGCCTGCCCCTGGGGCTGAGTAGTTTCTCTCTATATACCTGTCACTTCCTACGGTGTGGATGAGGTGTCCTCATCCAGTGGGCTCGTGCATGGTGGGTCGGTGAAACGGCGCTTTCCCTACACCGGCCCGGCGTAACGACTGCACGTTCCATCTCTTCTTTATCCGGGTGCCCATTGGGCGGCTGCCAGGTGCCTGCGCATCCTGCGCAAGTAGTGGGTAGCTGCCCTTGGGTGTACGACTTTCAGCTCGGAGGAAGTAGCGCTTTGGCGCCAGGACGGCGCAAGACCTCGGGTGTGCGCGCAAAGGACAGGGGCTTTGCACCCAAGGCAGCGTATGGCCGAAGGGGGTGGCTCCGAATAATCCCTCCGACGCGACTGCCCGGTCAGTCGCCCTATGCCTCGGAGAGCGCCATGAACAACAAAAAGATCGCCAACCTCAAGCTTTTGCCCTTTGCCATCGCCACCGCCCTGACCTGTGGCATGGTTCAGCAGGCCAGTGCCGAGATCGTGCTGTACGACAAGGATGACACCACCTTCTCCACCGACGGCTACGTGAACACCTTCTACGTACACAACAACGTCAAGAGCGATGACGACAGCCGTGATCGCAACCAGTCCCGCGTGAAGATGGGCTTCCTGCCCAACTACATTGGTTTCAATTTCGGCAAGCAGGTCGACGGCCTCAAGCTGGGCGCACGTGCTTCCTTCTGGGTCACCATCAACGACGGCGATGACAACGGCACTTCCACCGCCATCGACGTACGTCAGTTCTTCGGCACCATCTCTAGCCCTGAGTGGGGTGAGGTGTTGATCGGTAAGGACTTCGGCCTGTTCGCTCGCTCCAACATCTTCCTCGACGAACTGCTGGCCGGCTTCGGTAATGCCAGCGATACCCTGGCTCTGGTCGATGGCGGTGGCGTGTCCTTCGGCAACATCGGTACTGGCTACCCCTATGCCTTCCCGACTTCGCAGATCACCTACCGCAACAACAACCTGACCGAAGGCCTGCGAGTTGCCGTGGGTATCATGGATCCGGTGGATACCAACGACAGCAGTCCCTTGGGCAAGTCCTACCAGGATTCGCCTCGCTTCGAGAGCGAAGTCAGCTACCAGTTTGATCTGGGTGGCTCGGCTATCTACACCTGGCTGAACGGCACCTACCAGAACTCGAGCAACACTGACAGCGCTGTCAAGGATCTGGAAAGCCGTGGCCTGGGTTACGGTGTGCAGGCCAAGATGGGCGGCCTGTCGCTGACCGCTTCGGGCTTCCAGGCCAAGGGCGTGCACCCGTTCTTCAGCAACAACCTGACCAAGGCCAACCTGCGCGATATCGAAAGCGACGGCTACCTGCTGCAGGGTTCCTACAGCTTCGGCAAGAACCGTATTGCCCTGTCTTACGGCAAGACCAAGGATGACGGCAACAAGAGCAACGTGTTCAATACCGCTGCCGATTTCGAAACCCGTGGTATTGCCTACTTCCGTACCGTCAACGACAACCTGAAACTGGTTGCCGAGTACAACCTGTATGAGGTTGATGCTCATGACCGCAGTGTCCTGCCGAACGAGAAGACCAAGACCCTGGCCCTGGGTGCTGTGCTGAACTGGTAATCCAGCCCCTCGGGTAGACATCTGCCCGCGCACTTCTGGTGTTGCGCGGGCACATTGTGGAAGCGGATACGCCGGTGCGTATCCGCTTTTTTAATAACAAGAAGGAGATAAGCCGTGATTGGAATTTGGAGTAGCTACAGCCAGGACTTCCTGCTTTGGTTGGTGATTGCCACCACGCTGGTATTTGCCTTGCCGATTTTCCTGGTGCCGCTGCTGTGGGCGCGCCTGATGGGCTGGAAGATTCCCGAGGAAACCCACCTGGCCATCTATTTCGGCCGTTGCCTGGGCGCGTTCATTCTTATCATCGAAGCGCTGATGCTGCGTGCAGCGTTGACCGGTGAAGCGCTGGTCGTGGCTTTCGAGGCACTGGGCGCAGTTGCCTTGTTGATGGTGCTGGTGCATGTGTATGGCGCCATCCGCCGTATCCAGCCGCTCAGCGAGACGCTGGAAATTCTCATGTACTCCGGCATGTTTGCGCTGGTGGTGTTGTTCTGGCCGGCGTGATCGCCGTCTAGCACTGACCTGGCTGTTTACCAGGGCACGAAATGCAGAAGGGCCTCTTGTGGAGGCCCTTTTTTTGCTCAGTAGGTTTAGATCCCTCGCCTGGCTTGTGGCCGGGGTCGGGTGTCCTCCCATCTTGCGAGGGGAGGGGCTCGTGACCGTCAGGCCACGAGCGGGGGTCACCAGAGTGCGATGGTGTAATCGACGTTCACGCGCAGCTCGTTGTCGTCGCGGAAGCTGGCGGTGGGTGCGAAGTCATTGCGGTACCAGGCATGGCGCAGACGCAGCCCCACACCCTTGAACGTGCCGCTCTGTACGACATAGGACAGCTCGATGTCCTTCTCGCTTTCCGTCAGTCCCGAGCCACCGAGGCGTGCTGGCAACTCGATGTTGCTGCCATGCAGGTAGCGCAGCATGCCTTTCAGGCCCGGTACGCCGACTTGGGTGAAGTCATAGTCGTAACGTACCTGCCAGGTTCTTTCCTTGGTGTTGAGGAACTCGCTGCTCAGCGCACCCTCGCTGATGACGTCCGGCTCACTGCCCGCGATATAGGGCATGGCTGTGTCACCGTCCAGGCGCATGTAGCCGGCACCCAGGGCGTGGGAGCCCTGGCTGTAGGTCAGCATCAGGCCTACGGTGCGGTTGTCGACCTTGCCCGCCTTGGCTGCGCCATCCTCACTGCTGATGAAGTAGCGGAAGTCGGTTTTCAGCCGCCCTTGACCCAGTGCGCGATTGTCCACAAAGGCGATGTAGTCCTGCTTGTACAGGTCCTCCAGCTCAGCATGGTAGTAGCGCAGGGTCAGGGGCTCGGACCACTGGTAGTTACCGCCGATGAAGAGGAAGCGGTCGGATTCGGCTGCACCGTTGAAGCGCCCGTTGGGGGAGCCGATCGTGAATTTCTGGTAGTTGGTCGAGTCGCGTTGATTGACCCGATCAAGCCAGCCCGCATTCAGGTTGAAGCCTTCCAGGTCTTTAGAGTTCAGGTGCACGCCGCGAGCGGTTTGTGGCAGCAGCCGAGTGGGCGGTGAGAGCAGCACGGGCAACATGGGGTTGAGCGTACCGGCGAGCAGCTCGGTGTTGGACACCTTGACCTTGGCGGTCAGGCCCAGCTCGGAATAGTCATCGCGCGGGTCGCGGTCGCTGCTGTCGAAGGGCAGCAGGCCGGTGCCGGTCCGGCCGGACGACGAGTCCAGCTTGAGGCCAAGCATGGCTGTGGCATCCAGGCCGAAGCCGACCGGACCGTCGGTATAGCCCGAGTTGACCTTGAGAATGAAGCCCTGGGCCCACTCACGCAGGGCCGATTGTGCCGAAGTGCCTTTGTAGTCCCGATCGAAGTAGTAGTTGCGCAGGGTCAGGCTGGCCTTGCTGTCTTCGACAAAACCTTGTGCCAGAAGAGCCGGGCTGAGGCTGAACAGGGCGCAGGCAGCTACGCCCCGCTTGATGAGGTGTCGGTTGTGCATCGAGGTTTCCTTATTGTTGTTGTGTGGCGGTGGTGTTACTCAGGGGCGTGGATCAGCACCCACTGTTGGTCCTGCACGCTGACCAGGGCGCGGGCACGTTGGTCGTGGCCGAAGTGGTCGTCGGGGGAGAGGTTGTAGACGCCGTGGGTGCCGGCTACGTCCTTGGTCTGCTCGATGCGGTCGCGCAGGCTGCGACGGAACTCGGCAGTACCCGGGCGGGCTTGTTGCAGGGCCTCGGGGGCAGCGGCCTTGACCACTTGCATGGCATCGAACATGTAGGCACCGAATGGCGACAGGCTGCCTGGGCCGTGCTGCGCTTCGTAGTCCTGGGCGTACTGGCTGGCCAGGGCCTTGGACGGGTGGCTGTCGGGCAGCTTGTCCCACACCACGACCGGGCCGACCGGCAGGATGGCGCCATTGAGGTCCTTGCCGCCGATGCGCAGGAAGGCGCTGTTGGCGGCACCGTGGGTGTGATAGATGGTGCCCTTGAAGCCCAGGCGACGCAGTTCGGTGTGCGGCAGCGCGGCCGGGGTGCCGGTGGCGCCGATCAGCACGACGTCAGGGCGGCTGGCGATGACTTTCAGCGCCTGGCCACTGACCGAGGAGTCGGTACGGTTGAAGCGCTCGTCACGCACCAGGGTGATACCGGCAGCGGGTGCCAGTTCGCTGAGCACCTTGTGCCAGTCTTCGCCCCAGACATCGTTGTAGCCGATGTAGCCGAGGGTCTTCACGCCGTTTTCCTGCATGTGCTCGATCAGCGCTTCGGCCATCAGCGTGTTGGTCTGCGCGATGGTGAAGATCCAGTGCTTGTCGTCACCGCTCGGGCCGAAGGGGGCCAGAGCGATCTGCGGGGTGGCGCTTTCCTTGGCGATCTGGGCGACGGCGGCGGAGGTGGGTACGGTGCTGGAGCCGATCAACAGGTCGACCTTGTTCTCGCTGACCAGTTTGCGCGCGTTCTTGGTGGCGGCGGTGCTGTCACTGGCATCGTCGAGGACGATGTAGTTGACGGTTTCGCCAGCAATTTCCTTGGGCAGCAGCTTGAGCGTGTTGCGCTCAGGAATGCCCAGCGAAGCGCCTGGACCGGTGGTCGAGAGGATGACGCCAACGTTGATGTCGGCATGGGCTGCACCGCTGATGGATACGGCCAGCAGCAAGGGGAGGAATCGTTTCATGAGAAGCTCCAAATCTGGTCTTGTTGTTGTTCTGAATGCTCGCGGGTATGCAGTGCTGGGCTTGTCGCCTCCTTGCCTGAGCAGCGCTCAGGCGGGTTGGGGAGAGGGAGTGGTGGTGGCGCGTCGGCCGAGGTAGGTCTCGATCACCTTCGGGTCCTCGGCCAGTTCGGCGGCCGGGCCCTGCAGCACGAGCTCGCCCACTTCGAGGACGTAGCCGTAATCGGAAGCCCGCAGCGCGGCGCGGGCGTTCTGCTCGACCAGCAGGATCGATACGCCGGTCTGGCGCAGGCCTTCGATGATCGTGAAGATTTCGCTGATGATGCGTGGCGCCAGGCCCAGGCTTGGCTCGTCGAGCATCAGCAGGCGTGGCTTGCCCATCAGCGCGCGGCCGATGGCGAGCATCTGCCGCTCGCCACCAGAGAGGGTGCCGGCGGCTTGCTGGCGACGCTCTTTCAGGCGTGGGAACAGGGCGAACACTTCTTCCAGCGTGCCGGAGTAGTCCCGGTCACCACGCCGGTAGCGGCTGAAGGCACCCAAGCACAGGTTGTCTTCCACGCTCATCGGTGCGAACAGCTCACGGCTTTCCGGAACCAGGGCCATGCCCAGGCCCACGCGGTGGGCCACGTCGTGGTGCGGCAGCAAAGGCTCGCCCTGGTAGAACACTTCGCCCGAGCAGGGCAGCAAGCCGATCAAAGCGGCCATCAGGGTGGTCTTGCCGGCGCCGTTGGGGCCGATCAGGCTGACGATCTGGCCTTCGCCAACACGCAGATCGAGCGTGCGCACGGCTTCGACCTTGCCATAGCCGACCGATAGGCCGCGTACTTCCAGCAGGCTGTTCATTCCACACCTCCGAGGTAGGCGGCCAGGACCGCCGGGTTGTCCTGGATTTCCGTGGGCGTGCCGGTGGCCAGGCGCTGGCCGAACTCCATCACCACGATGCGATCCGCCAGGTTCATGACGAAGTCCATGTCGTGCTCCACCAGCAGCACGCCGAGGCCTTCGGCACGCAGTTGGTCGAGCAGGCTGGCGAGGGCCTGTTTCTCGCCATAGCGCAGGCCGGCGGCGGGTTCGTCGAGCAACAGCAGCAACGGGTCGCTGCACAACGCGCGGGCGATTTCGACGATGCGTTGCTGACCCAGCGCCAGGCTGCCGGCAGGGGTGTGCATGAATTCGCCAAGACCGACACGCTCGACCTGGCGAGCCGCTTCGGCGAGCAGGCGGGTCTCTTCGTGGCGCTCCAGGTGCAGCATGGCGCGCAGTAAACCGGCACGGCCGCGACGGTGGGCGCCAAGGGCGACGTTCTCCAGCACGCTCATGGTTGGCAGCAGGCGGACATGCTGGAAGGTGCGGCTGACGCCCAGTTGTGCGATGGCGCGTGGCGACAGGCCGTCAATGCGCTGGCCACGGAACTCGATCTCGCCTGCGGTGGGTGGCAGAACCCCGGAGAGCAGGTTGAACAGGGTCGACTTGCCGGCGCCGTTAGGGCCGATCAGCGCGGTCACTTCGCCGCCGTTGACCGACAGGCTCATGTCGTTGTTCGCCACCAGTCCGCCAAAACGCTTGACCAGGCCCTTGGCTGACAGCAGTGGCTGGCCGGCAATTGGCGGTTCACGGCGTGGCAGTGGTTCGGCATCGTCGAGCGACAGGCGCGGTGGGCGTGGAGCGGGCAGGCGCTTGCTCAACAGGGGCAGCAGTCCGTCACGGGCGTACTGCAACACCAGGATGATCAGCACGCCGAAGAAGATCATCTCGACGTTGTCGGTCTGCCCGAAAATCTGCGGCAGTACATCCTGCAGCACCTGCTTGATCAGGGTCAGCAGTGCGGCACCGAGCAGGGCGCCCCACAGGCTGGCTGTGCCGCCGAGGACGATCATGAACAGGTATTCGATGCCCATCACCACGGAAAATGGCGTGGGGTTCACGGCACGCTGCATGTGCGCATAGAGCCAGCCGGACAACGACGCCAGCAGGGCGGCGATGAGGAAGACCACCAGCTTGCTGCTGGCGGTATTCACGCCCATGGCCTCGGCCATGCCGCTGGCTTCCTTGAGCGTGCGGATGGCGCGGCCCTGGCGGCTGTGCAGCAGGTTGCCGAGCAGCCACAGGGTGGCGACCAGCAGCACGCCGATCAGCAGGCTGAAGTCCGCGGCGGTATCGATGCGCCAGCCGAACACTTCGATGTGTGGCAGGTCGTGGATGCCGCCGAAGCCGCCAAGGCCCGGCAGGTTGCCGAACAGGTAGTAGAGCGCCAGGCCCCAGGCCAGGGTGCCGATGGGCAGATAATGGCCGGCCAGACGCAAGGTCAGCAGGCCGAGCACGGTGGCGATCAGCAGGGTGATGGCCAGGCCGGCAAGCAGGCCGAGCCAGGGCGAGAGGCC
Source organism: Pseudomonas sp. Marseille-Q8238 (assembly GCF_965111915.1). Lineage (NCBI taxonomy): Bacteria > Pseudomonadati > Pseudomonadota > Gammaproteobacteria > Pseudomonadales > Pseudomonadaceae > Pseudomonas > Pseudomonas sp. Marseille-Q8238. The sequence continues at coordinate 2,176,315 of NZ_CBCOPI010000001.1, forward strand.
CAGCGAACTGCTGAGCACCGCTGTGGCATAGGCGCCGATGCCGACGAAGGCAGCCTGGCCGAAGGACGTCAGGCCACTGACGCCGGTCAGCAGTACCAGGCCGAGGGCGACCAAGCTGTACAGGCCGACATAGTTGAGCAGCGTGACGTAGAACGGCGGCAGCACCAGAGGCGCCACGATGATCGCCGCGAGTAGCAGAAGCAGGGGAAGCAGTCGGCGGATCATCAGTGCTCATCCTCGGTATGGGGGTGTTTCAACGACAGCCAGACCAGCACCGGGATAACCAGGGTGAAGACGATCACCTCCTTGTAGGCCGAGGCCCAGAAGCTGGCGAAGCTTTCCAGCAGGCCGACCAGGAAGGCACCGCCTGCAGCCAGCGGATAGCTGGCCAGGCCGCCGATGATGGCGGCGACGAAACCCTTGAGGCTGATGAGGAAGCCGGAGTCGTAGTACAGCGTGGTCAACGGGCCGATCAGCACGCCAGAGCAGGCGCCGATGAATGCTGCGAGAACGAAGGCGCTCTTGCCCGCCAGTTGTGTGGGAATACCCACCAGCTGCGCGCCGTTACGGTTGAAGGCGGTAGCACGCAAGGCCTTGCCATACAGGCTGTGGCCGAAGAACAGGTAGAGCAGGGCGATCAGCAGCAGTGCACTGCCAATCACCAGCAGGTTCTGCAGGTTCACCGGCAGGGTTCCGACCATCACACCGGCGGTGCTCAGGGCGTCGGTGCGGAAGCCTTCGGCGCCGAACATCTGCAGGCTGAAGCCGAGCAGCACGATGTGCAGGGCCACCGAGATGATCAGCAGCAACAGCACCGAACCTTCGGCGACACGCTGATAGACCAGGCGATACAGCAGCGGGCCGAGCGGGGTGACGATGGCGATGGCCAACGCGATCTGGGCCAGGCCAGGCAGGGTGTTCAGGTCGAACACGCTGAGGATTCCCCACAGCGCCAATGGCAGGGTCAGGTAGCGAGCCAGAATGCCGGGCAGGCGCCAGGCGTGGCGATGGCGCAGGGCAATCGCGCAGTCGAGTGCGCAACCGGCCAGCGAGCAACCCAGCAACAGCCACAAGGTGCCGGGCAGTACGCCGGCCTGCAGGGTGGCCAGTGTCAGTGCGCTGTAGACGACGAAATCACCCTGGCAGACCAGGATCACTCGGGTAACGGCAAAGACCAGGACCAGAGCCAGGGCCACCAGCGCGTAGATGGCGCCCGTGGTCAGACCGTCCTGCGTGAGGAAGGCCAGAATCGAGATATCCATGGGGCGGCCTCAGTCGAGCACAGGGGTGCGCTCGACCAGGGTGGGTCGAACGCGGGCGGTGGAGGGCGGTATGCCACTGGCTGAGTGTCGGGACGCCCGAAGGGCGGCCATCGACCGGCTAGGGTCGGGGCATGCATGCACGTGCATAGGCTTTATCCATCTGTTGTTCTTGTTTTTCATCGGCTTCTAGAGCTTTTGAATACACATGTGAATGTGTATTTATAGCTTACGTTTAGGCGATGTCTGGTTGTCAACAGGGGAGGGGGTAGAAAACCTGAAAGGGCCCGTAGATTTTATTTAATGCACTGATATAGAAGGAAAAATATATTTCATTCGGAGCTGATTGAAATCTTCCAAGAAGTCTCGTTGGTCGAGGTTATGTGAGATTTGGATACAGTTTTGTACTGTATCTTTATGGGTGATTTTGCTGGTGCCAGTTAGCGGTTGGAGGGTGGTTGGGCTGGGTGAGGGCTGTTTTGTGCACGGCAAAACGCAACGGGCAACCTGTTGGTTGCCCGCTGTTGGTACTGCTTGGAGGGGAATTAGGCGGGTAGCAGATCCGGCTCGGGGATCAGGATGTGCGACATGCGCGTGTTGCGTTCCAGGCGTTCCTGGGCTGTGTCGTCGCTGTGCAGCAGGGACAGGCTGATCTGGTAGGCGTAGATCAGGTAGGCGCGATCGCGGGCTTCGCTTTCGTCCATGTGGCCTTGCATCAGCAGGCTTTCGATATAGCTCAGGCGGTGCCGGTCGACTTCATCGATGGCCTGACGTGCCTGTTTGTCGCGACGTGCCCAGGCGCGGATACCCAGCTCGATGGCCGCCGCCTCGCGGGCGGTCTGGCCATGGAAGGGCAGTTCCAGCAAGCGCTGCAGTTGCTGTTGGGGCGAGGTCTGGGCATTGCGCAGGTGGTGAATCACATCTTCGGTGGCTCGGGCGCGCCAGTTGCCGAGGATACCCTCGAGCAGTTCGCCACGGCTCTTGAAGTGATAGTAGAAGCTGCCTCGGGTGATCTTCAGCTCTTTGGCCAGGGTATCGACCCGAACGGCATCCACGCCGCTCTTGACCAGAACACTCTGGGCCGCTTGGATCCAATCCTCTCGGGTGAGATTGGTGCGTGATGACATTGTTTTAAGCCTTGTCCAGCAAGCGAATTGGGTTACGGGCGAGTGACAGCCTGTCAAGCGCCGATTGGTTACAGAGCGCATTCTAGCGTCAACCGACGCCTCAGGCAGCCGCTAATGACATGCAAGGGTGTCTGCTGGTGGATCGTCCTGTTGAGCTTTCATAGCATGCCCTTGCGGTATCCCGAATGCATTGATGGATGTCAACACATGGTGATCAGGGTCTTGGGGCTGATGGATTACCTCTGCAGCTTCTGCACGGTGCGCAAGGGCGATTGCACGTGTCTTTGTGGGCATTCCGCTGCCACTTATTGCAATACATTTGTGTAGGTTATTGCGCTGCTTTTGCCATTCTCGTCTGATTCTTCGGCGCCTTTCTTTTGGTTGGGTTCCGTTCCGTGCTGGCGCCAGGCTGGTACGGCAATGGTTTCTCCTCGGCATTCCTGATCTCGATGAAAGCCAAGTAAATACAGCGGTTTAGCCATTTTTAGAGACTGAAGCGAATTGTCTTGTCGGCTGTTTTTGCCAGCCGCTGAAGGCGGCTGGCCGGCATGCCCGTGTGTTTGTTGGATGGCCTTTACGCGCGGCCTGGTATTGACGCAGATCAAATTCGTCCATAGCATACAGATACACATCTGTATCTTCATAAGAACAAGCAACCGGAGGCCTTATGGACGGAATTGGCAAAACCCTGCTCGCGGCAGGACACAAGACCAATTATCACGAAGCGGGAGAGGGCGAAGCGCTGTTCCTGTTGCATGGCTCGGGCCCCGGCGTGTCGGGCTGGACCAACTGGTCGAAGAGCATGGCTGCCTTCTCTGATAACTGGCGGGTGATTGTTCCGGACATCGCCGGTTTCGGTTTCACCGAGTTCCAGGAAGGCACCAAGTACGACATCAAACTGTGGGTCAATCATCTGGTTGGCATCATGGATGCGCTGGATATCGAGAAGGCCTCCTTTGTCGGTAACTCCTTCGGCGGCGCCGTGGCCATCGGCCTGGCTGTCTTTGCTCCGGAGCGCGTGAACAAGCTGGTGTTGCTCGGCACGCCGGCTGGCGAATTCGTCCAGACACCGGGCCTGCGTGGCGCCTGGGAGTACGAGCCATCGCTGGACAACATGCGCCGCCTGATGGAGCTGTTCCCCTACGACACTTCGCTGATCACCCCCGAGCTGGTGCAAGCCCGCTACGAGGCCAGTGCCCGTGTCGGTTCCCAGGAAGCCCTGCGCAAGCTGATCCCGCAGCCGGCTGCCGAAGGCGAAACCATCGTCAAGGGATTCCCGGCGGGCGCCCTGGCCAAGATCACCGCGCCGACCCTGGTGGTTCATGGTCGCGAAGACCGCGTGGTGCCGCCGCAATGCGGCCTGTTGATCGCCAATAGCGTGCCCAATGCCGACCTGCACCTGTTCGGCCACTGCGGCCACTGGGTACAGAGCGAGCAGCCCCGCCGTTTCGTTGCGCTGGTGCGCGACTTCCTCGCCGAGTAAGTGCCATGAGCCGCAATGTACTGGAGCGAGTGCTCTGGCAACTGTCCGTCGAGCGCGCCGCCAAGGAGCGCTTTCGCGAGGATGCGCGCCTGTTTCTGGAGCGCTTCGCGCTGAGCCCGGAAGAAGTGGAGATGGTGGTGACGTTCGACGTCGGCGCGCTCCAGGCCATCGGGGTCAACCCGATGCTGACCATGGGCTTCTGGCAGGAGCTGTCGCCCGAACGTAGCATGCGCCGCTACAAGGAACGGCTGGGCGCCACCGATGAACAACGTGCCGGCTTTTCCGCCGCGCTGAAGGGGTAAGGACATGGGCAAGATCGTAGGCGGCTTCTGGATGCCGCATGACCCGGTGATGTTCGTCGCCCCCGAGGCGCCGCCGCAGGCGCAGCGCGAGACGGTGTGGGGCGCCTTCACCCAGTGCGCGCAGCGCCTGGCCGAGCTGAAGCCGACGTCGGTGATCATCGTCGGCTGCGACCATTACATCCTGTTCGGCACCCACTGCCTGCCGCCCTATGTCATCGGTACCGGCGATGTGGACGGCCCCATCGACCGCCTGCCGGGCCTGGAGCGTGGCGTGGTGATCAACCAGGAACAGCTGGCCGGGCATATCGCCAGCCATGGTGTGGCCAACGGTATCGACTGGACGGTGTCGCGCAGCTTCACCATCGACCATTCCTTCGCCATTCCCTACCAGTTGGTGGTGCAACCGGCCGAAGAGATTCTGGGCCGCTCGCTGCCAAGCATCCCGGTGTACCTGGCCTGTGGCGTCGATCCGTACATCTCGCTGCAGCGTGCCGCCGACCTCGGCCGGCAGATCCGCGCGGCGGTGGAAGCATTCGATGACGACGAGCGCGTCGTGATCATCGGCAGCGGTGGCATCAGCCACTGGGTCGGCACTGCCGAGATGGGCCAGGTCGCCGAAGACTTCGATCAGGAAATTCTCGCCCTGGGTGTCGCCGGTGACCTGCAAGGCCTGTGCGCCTACCGCGACGAGGACATCCTGCGCCGCGCCGGCAACGGCGCCATGGAAATCCGCAACTTCGCCTGCGCCATGGCCGCCGTGCCTGGTGCCCGCGGTGAAGTGATCGCTTATGAGGCGGTGCCGGCCTGGGTTACCGGGCTGGGCTTCCTGCAACTGATTGCCGGGGAGAACCTGTGATGACATCCCGCGTACTGCTTTGCCAGCGTGAAGAGCTGGAACCCGGAACCCTGAAGAAAGTCGCCAACGCCGATGTGGGTGACATCTGTGTGTACAACCTCGATGGCACCTATTACGCCACCGCCGACATGTGCACCCACGCCACCGCTTCGCTGGCCGAGGGCGATCTGGAAGACGACCTGATCACCTGCCCGGTGCACTGGGGGCAATTCCATGTGCCGAGTGGCAAGGCCGTGACCTTCCCGTGCGAGAAGCACCTGCGCACCTACCGCATCATCGTTACCGATAAAGAAGTGTTCGCTGACGTCACGCAAGAGGCCGAAGAAGCCCTGGCGGACGCCGACAGCCCGATCTGACGGCTGCTCCTGCGACTCTTTCAACCGACTGCCTTTTGAGTGAACAGCATGGACAACGACACGCTGATACCGCTTAGACCCATCGAAGCGACCCCGACCCTGACCAACCTGGACCGCCTCTGCGACATGCAGGAAGGCCGCCTGTCCGGCAAGGTCTTCTGGGACCAGGCGATCTACGAGCAGGAGCTGGAGAAGATCTTCGCTCGCTGCTGGCTGTTCGTCGCCCACGAATCGCAACTGCCGAAAGCCGGTGACTATCTGACCACCACCATGGGTGAAGACGAAGTCCTGGTGGTTCGTCAGAAAGACAAGTCCATCCGGGTCATGCTCAACGCCTGTCCGCACCGTGGCAACAAGGTGTGCTTCGCCGAGGCGGGTAATGCACGTGGCTTCATCTGCAACTACCACGGCTGGTCGTTCGGTGCCGATGGCGGTCGTCTGCTCGGCATGCACGAATCCAAGTGCTACGAAGAAAGCCACTTCGACAAGTCCCGCCATGGCCTGCGCCAGGCGCGTGTCGCCAGCTACAAAGGCCTGGTGTTCGCCACCTTTGCCGCCGATGCACCGAGTCTCGAGGAATACCTCGGCCCGATGACCTGGTACCTCGACGTGATGCTCGACATGGACGAGGGCGGCAGCGAGTTCCACGGCGGCTGCATCCGCTCGACCATCGAGTGCAACTGGAAGATCGCCGCGGAAAACTTCGTCGGCGACATCCTGCACGGCGGCTGGACCCACGACTCGGCCGCCAAGGCCATGCTCGGCGGTCCGGTGACCCAGGTCAGCGAGTTGCCCGAGTCCTACTCGGTGAACTGGAACGGCCACGGCTACGAGTTCGCCACCGATGTGGTCGGCAATGCCGCGACCCTCGGCGAGCGCGAGATCAACAAATACCTGCACCTGTTGCGGCCGAAGGTCGCCGAGCGCCTGGGCGAGTTCCGCTCCAAGCTGATCGGTTCGATCTCCTCGTTCACCGTGTTCCCCAACTTCTCCTTCCTGCCCGGGCAGAACACCGTGCGCATCTGGCAACCGCGCGGGCCGAACAAGATCGAGCTGTACACCTGGGTGATCGTCAACAAGAACGCCCCGCAGGAGATCAAGGACAAGTGGCGCCGTGGCGCGATGATGACCTTCTCGCCGACAGGCGTGTTCGAGATGGACGACGGCGAGAACTGGGAATACTGCACCAAGACCAGCCGCGGCATGGTCACTCGCTACCAGGACCTATACGTCGGCCTGGGCATGGATACGCGCCTGGAGAACAGCGAGCTGCCGGGCAACGTGTTCAAAGGCCAGCTCAACGAGTGCAACGCCCGTGCCTTCTACCAGCGCTGGAAAGACCTGCTGGAATCCCCGACCTGGGCGGACGTGCCCGACCGTAACGGCACGATGCGCTGAGGAGACCGATGATGACTGCTTTGCAACACGAACAGCCGGTCGCTCTGGATGATGCGCGCGCGGTGGAAGCCTTCCTGCTGCGCGAGGCGCGCCTGCTCGATGACGAGCGCTGGGACGACTGGCTGGCCGGTCTCTCCGAAGCCATTCATTACTGGATGCCGGGGATCGAGAACCGCCGCCGCGAAGACCGTTCCGGGCCGTATCGCCTGGAACACATGGCCTATTTCGACGACAGCCTGCGTGACCTGCAGCGTCGCGTCGCGCGCTTCAAGCAGCCGTCGGCCTGGGCCGAGAACCCGGCCACGCGCAATGTGCACCTGATCAGCAACATCGAGGTGTATGCCGGCGAAGAGGAGGGCGAATTCATTGCCTATTCCTGCTTCATCAACCTGCGCAGCCGTGGCCTGGACGAGTCGCACCAACTGGTAGGTCGCCGCGAAGACGTGCTGCGCCTCGAGGCCGATGGCCTCAAGTTGCTCAAGCGCAAGATCCTCATCCCCAACGCGATGTTGCTGTGCAAGAACATCAACACCTTCCTCTGAGGACACGCCCATGGGTTGGCTTGAAGGACAAGTAGCACTGGTCACCGGCGGCACGGGTGGCATCGGCAGCGCCATCGTGCGGCGTTATGTAGAAGAGGGCGCTCGCGTTTGCGTGATGGCGCGCGACAACGAACAGCTACAGGCGCTGCGCAGTGAACTGGGCGATGCGGTGATTACCGTGCAGGGCGACGTGTCTCGCTACCAGGACAACCAGCGCGCCGTGGCCGCCACTCTGGAGGCGTTCGGCAAGCTGGACACCTTCGTCGGCAACGCGGCGGTGTTCGATTATTTCACCCGCCTGGACCGTATCGCGCCCGAAGATTTCGAGAGCGCGTTCCAGCGTTTGTTCGCCATCAACGTGCAGGGTTACCTGCTGGGCGCACGTTGCAGCACCGAGGCGCTGCGAGCCAGCCGGGGCAGCATGATCTTCACCCTGTCCAACAGCGCGTTCTACGCGGGCGGTGGTGGCATCCTCTATGTCACCGCCAAACATGCGCTGGTCGGTATGATCCGTCAGCTGGCTTACGAGCTGGCGCCGGATATTCGCGTCAATGGCGTGGCACCGGGTGCCACCAACACGCCGATGAAGAGCCTGGATGGGCTCAACCAACGCAGTGTGCCCCTCAACCAGATCCCCGGTTTCGAGGATGGTGCGGCCCAGGCCGTGCCGCTGCAGCGCATCGCCGAGCCGGAGGACCATACCGGCCACTACGTGTTGCTGGCCTCGCAAGCGAATGCCGGGTTGACCACCGCGAACATCATCCACAGCGATGGTGGCTGGGAAATTCGCAGCGCCGGACCGCGCAAGCACAGCAAGACCTGAATGACCTTGCGGTCTTTGATAAGTACAACAAAAGAGACAGAACAATGAGTGCCAACCGTACGTCCCTGAGCGCGTCTCAGCGCCACGTCCTGGAACTGTTCCAGGCCCTGCCACTGCCGATTCTCGCCGCGCCGATGTTCCTGGTCTCCGGTCCGGACCTGCTGACCGCCTGCTGCAAGGCCGGGATCATCGGCAGCATGCCGGCACCGAACGCCCGCACCATCGAGCAACTGGAGCAGTGGCTGGACCAGATCGTCGGTGAGCGCAAGGCTGCCGAGGCGCAGGGCGAGACCCTGGCGCCGTGGATGCTGAACATGATCGTGCACAGCACCTACGACCGCTTCGCCGCCGAGATGGAACTGGTCCGCCGCTACCAGCCGCCGGTGGTGTCCACCGCACTGGGCAGCCCCAAGCGTGTACTGGATGAAGTGCATGCCTACGGCGGCGTAGTGATTGCCGATGTGATCACCCCGGCCATGGCGCGCAAGGCGGCCGACGCCGGTGTCGATGGCCTGATTCTGGTGTGCAACGGCGCGGGCGGGCATACCGGCCATTACAACCCGATGGCCTTCATCGCCGAAGTGCGGCAGTTCTGGGATGGCCCGCTGGGGCTGGCCGGTGCGGTCTCCAATGGGCGTGACGTGCATGCCGCGCAGGTGCTTGGTTGTGACTTCGCTGTGGTGGGCACGCGCCTGGTCGCGGCGCAGGAAAGCCTGGTCGGCGACGACTACCGGCAGATGCTGGTGGAGTGCTCGATGGATGATCTGGTCGCGACCAAGGCCGTCAGCGGTGTGCTGGCCAACTGGATGAAGCCGTCGCTGGAGCGCGCCGGTATCGACCCCGAGGCCCAGAACAGCGCCAGCGTCGACTTCTCCGGCAACATCGCCAGCGCCAACAAGGCCTGGAAACACGTCTGGTCGGCAGGCCAGGGCGTTGGCCAGATCGGCCGCAGCTACAGCGTTGCCGAGCTGGTCGAGGAACTGCGTACGGACTACCGCGCCAGTCTCGATCGCCGCATCTGAGCACCTGCTTTCCACCTTAACGACCGAGGAGTTTTCCGGTGAACCACGATTCCATCCAGGCTGCCGCCGCGGCACTCGCCGAGGCACGCCAGACACGTCGCCCTTGTGGCCGCATATCCGAACGTTTCCAGATTTCCACCCTGGCCGACGCCTATGCCGTGCAGGACCTCAACACCCAGGCCGCGCTGGCGGCCGGGCGGCGCCTGAGCGGTCGCAAGATCGGCCTGACCTCGCTGGCCGTGCAGCAGCAACTGGGTGTCGATCAGCCGGACTTCGGCATGTTGTTCGCCGACATGGAAGTGCGTGACGGCGAGGCCATCGACAGCTCGCGTCTGATCCAGCCGAAAGCCGAGGGCGAGATCGCCTTCGTCCTCGGACGTGACCTGCCCAACGCGGACACCACCCTGGGCGAGCTGATGCGCGCTGTGGACTACCTGGTGCCGGCACTGGAAATCGTCGACTCGGCCATCGAGGACTGGAAGATCACGCTGGTCGATACCGTCGCCGACAACGCCTCCTCGGGCCTCTATGTACTGGGCAAGACCCCAGTGCCGCTGTCGGGTCTCGACCTGGCGCTGGAGGGCATGCTGCTGGAGAAGAACGGCGCGCAGGCGTCCATTGGCGTCGGCGCGGCCTGCCTGGGCAACCCGCTGGATGCCTGCCTGTGGCTGGCACGGACCATGGCGGAAGTCGGTCGGCCGCTGCAGGCCGGCGATGTGCTGCTGTCCGGCGCTCTGGGGCCGATGGTCACGGCGGCGGCGGGCGATAGCCTGCGGCTGCGCCTGACCCGCCTGGGCGAGGTGAGCTGCCGCTTCGCCTGATACAGAGCCGGATCACCGGCCTTGCGTGTGCATAACGGCGCCTTCTGCCAGAAGGCGGCTGACAACAAAAACGATGGGCAATGGGCCTTGCAGCCTGTTGAGCCCTGAGGGCGTGCTGTGAACGATTACTTCAATGACCCCACCCGGTTGGCGCCGGCCCGTGTCGAGCGCGAATCGCGTGCCGATGGCAGTTTCATCCTGCGTTCCCCCGAACCGCTGCAAGCCTATGCGCGCTGTGTCGGGGAATGGCTGGAGCGCTGGGCGGTCGAGCGTCCCGAACACACCTTTCTTGCCGAGCGCCGTGACGGGCAGTGGTACCGCCTCGGCTATGCCGAGGTGCGTCGCCAGGTCGGTGCACTGGCGCAGGGGCTGCTGAATTTGCGCCTGCCTGCCGGCCAGCCGTTGGTGGTGCTGTCGGAAAACGATATCGACCATGCGCTGTTGTCGCTGGCGGCGATGCATGTCGGCATTCCGGTGGCGACCATTTCAGTGGCCTATTCGCTGTCCGCTGGCGATTGCGCCAAGCTGCGGCAGATTGTCGAGACGCTGGCGCCGGGCGCGGTCTTCGTCAGCGATGGCCAGGCCTATGGCCGTGCGCTGGAGTTGTCGGGCGTCAATTGCCCGGTTCTGGTGGCGCGCAATACCGAGCACGTTGCCGGCGCCATCGCCCTGGCCGACCTCTACCAGACCGTGGAAACCGCTGCGGTGGCGCAGGCGTTCGCCACGCTCGGCCCGGACAGCCATGCACGCTACCTGCTGACCTCCGGTTCGACCGGTACACCGAAGGTGGTGGTGACCACCCAGCGCATGCTCTGCGCCAACCAGCAGGCCATCGCGCAGTGCTGGCGCTTCGTCGAAACCACGGAAATGGTGGTGCTCGACTGGTTGCCCTGGAGCCATGTGTTCGGTGCCAACCACAACTTCAACCTGATCCTGCGCAACGGCGGCGCGCTGTATATCGACGAAGGCCGCCCGGTGCCGGGGTTGATCGAGCGTACCGTGGAGAACATCAAGGACATCCGTCCGACGCTGTTCTTCAACGTACCGCGTGGTTACGAAGTGCTGCTGCCGTACCTGGAGGCTGACCGCGAGCTGGCCCAGGCCCTGTTCGAACGGCTCGACATGCTGTTCTACGCGGCGGCGGCATTGCCGCAGAGCAGTTGGGACCGCCTGGTGGCCGTGGCCGCCGAGGTGCGCGAGAAGCCGTTGTTCTTCACCTCGGAGTGGGGCTGCACGGAAAGCTCGCCCGTGCTGACCAACGTGCACTTCCGCCTGGAGCGTGCCGGCAACATCGGCCTGCCGGTGCCGGGTGTGGAAATCAAGTTCGTGCCCAGCGGCGACAAGCTGGAGATGCGCGTGCGTGGCGAGTCGGTCTTCCGCGAGTACCGCAACAGCCCGGAACTCACCGCCCAGGCCTTCGACGAAGAAGGCTTCTACATGATCGGCGATGCCGGCCTGCTGATCGACCCCGAACGCCCCGAGCGCGGGATCCAGTTCAACGGCCGTGTCACCGAAGACTTCAAGCTCACCAGCGGGACCTGGGTGTCGGTAGGCACCTTGCGTCTGCGCATCGTCAGTGCGTTGTCGCCCTATGCCCAGGATTGCGTGATCACCGGGCATGACCGCGACGACATCGGCGTACTGCTGTTCCCGTCGCCGGCACTGCGTGCCCTGGCCGGTGCCGATGGGGCGGGCCTCAGCGGCGAGCAACTGGCCGCTGTGCCTGCCGTGCGTGAGGCGCTGCTCGCGGGGCTGGCGAAGCTGGAGCAGGAGAGCCCGGCCTCGTCGCGGCATGCCGCTCGCCTGCTGATTCTCGACACACCGCCCAGCCTGGATGCCGGGGAAATCACCGACAAGGGTTACATCAACCAACGTCTCGTACTGGGGCTGCGTGCCGATCAGGTCCTGCGCCTGTATGCCGAGATCACCGACGACGCCGTCATTCTGCTCAGCGAAACCAGAGGAGCACTCGAGCATGCCAACCATGGGTAAATTGAAAGTCGCCATCGTCGGGTCCGGCAACATCGGGACCGATCTGATGATCAAGATCATGCGCAACGCCAAGCACCTGGAAATGGGCGCCATGGTCGGTATCGACCCGGCCTCCGACGGCCTGGCCCGCGCGGCACGCCTGGGCGTGGCCACCACCCATGAAGGTGTCGAAGGCCTGACGCGCCTGCCGGTGTTCGAGGATATCGACTTCGTCTTCGATGCCACCTCGGCTGGCGCTCACGTGAAGAACGATGCCTTCCTGCGCAGCATCAAGCCCGGCATCCGCCTGATCGACCTGACCCCGGCGGCCATCGGCCCGTACTGCGTGCCGGTGGTGAACCTGGAGCAGAACCTGGCCCAGCTCAACGTCAACATGGTCACCTGCGGTGGCCAGGCGACCATCCCGATGGTGGCGGCGGTATCGCGTGTGGCCAAGGTGCATTACGCCGAAATCATCGCCTCCATCGCCAGCAAGTCGGCGGGCCCGGGTACGCGTGCCAACATTGATGAGTTCACCGAAACCACCTCCAAAGCCATTGAAGTGATCGGCGGCGCGGCCAAGGGCAAGGCGATCATCATCATGAACCCGGCCGAGCCACCGCTGATCATGCGCGACACCGTGTTCGTGCTGTCCGAAGCCGTGGACCAGGCCAAGGTCGAAGCCTCCATTGAAGAAATGGCTGCCGCCGTGCAGGCCTATGTGCCGGGCTACCGCCTGAAGCAGAAGGTGCAGTTCGACGTGATCCCCGAGGACGCGCCGCTGAACATCCCCGGCCACGGGCGTTTCTCCGGCCTGAAGACCTCGGTGTTCCTCGAAGTCGAAGGTGCCGCCCACTACCTGCCAGCCTACGCCGGCAACCTCGACATCATGACGTCCGCCGCGTTGGCCACCGCCGAGCGCATGGCTCAGTCGATTTTGAACACTGCCACGACCAACGGTTCGGGAGACGCCGCATGACCTTCGATCCGAGCAAGAAGCTGTACATCTCCGACGTGACCCTGCGCGATGGCAGCCACGCCATTCGCCACCAGTATTCGATCCAGAACGTGCAGGACATCGCCCGCGCGCTGGACGCGGCCAAGGTCGACTCCATCGAAGTCACCCACGGTGATGGCCTGCAAGGCTCCAGTTTCAACTACGGCTTCGGCGCCCACAGCGACCTGGAATGGATCGAAGCCGCCGCCGATGTGATTGAGCACGCGACCATCGCCGTCCTGCTGTTGCCGGGCATCGGCACGGTGCATGACCTCAAAGCGGCCTATGACGCGGGGGCGCGCACCGTGCGTGTGGCCACCCATTGCACCGAAGCGGATGTGTCCAGACAGCACATCGAGTACGCCCGCAGCCTGGGCATGGACACCGTCGGTTTCCTGATGATGAGCCACATGATTCCGGCCGAGCAGCTCGCCGCACAGGGCAAGCTGATGGAGAGCTACGGTGCCCAGTGCATTTACATGGCCGACTCCGGTGGCGCGATGAACATGAGCGACATCCGCGACCGCATGCGGGCATTCAAGGCCATCCTCGATCCGCAAACCCAGACCGGCATGCACGCCCACCACAACCTCAGCCTGGGCGTGGCCAACTCGATCACCGCGGCGGAAGAAGGCTGCGACCGTATCGATGCCAGCCTGGCGGGCATGGGCGCCGGTGCCGGTAACGCGCCGCTGGAAGTGTTCATCGCCGCTGCCGAACGCATGGGCTGGAACCACGGCACCGACCTGTATCGCCTGATGGATGCGGCCGACGACCTGGTGCGTCCGCTGCAGGACCGCCCGGTGCGCGTGGACCGCGAAACCCTGGGCCTGGGCTATGCCGGCGTATATTCGAGCTTCCTGCGTCACGCCGAAGTGGCGGCGCAGAAGTACGGCCTGAAGACCCTCGACATCCTCGTCGAGCTGGGCCGTCGGCGCATGGTGGGTGGCCAGGAAGACATGATCGTCGACGTGGCGCTGGACCTGCTGGCCGCTGGCAAGAACCACTGAGGAGGAAACAGTCATGTCTATCTGGTTCAACGACGAATTCCCCCTGGCCTATGTCAACGAGCGTGGCAGCAACACGCTGAACGCCAACCTCGGCATCGAGATCACCGAAGCCGGTGAAGACGTGCTCAAGGGCCGCATGCCGGTGGACGAGCGTACGGTCAACCCGGCCGGCGTGCTGCACGGTGGCGCGTCCATCGTGTTCGCCGAAACCCTCGCGTCCTGGGCGTCGACCTTTGTCGTCGACCCGGCCCGCCAGCAGTGCGTAGGGCTGGACATCAACGGCAACCACCTGCGCCCGGCGATGGCCGGCGGCATGGTCTACGGCGAGGCACGCCCCGAATTGCTGGGCCGCAAGACCCAGGTGTGGACGGTGCGCATCCATGACGAGGCCGGCAAGTTGGTCTGCGTGTCGCGCGTGACCATGGCCGTGCTGGACAAGCCCAGTCTGTATTGAGGAGCCAGCCATGACATTTCAGGTACAGATCCAGCCGGTCGGCCTGGCCTACGAGCTGGCGGCGGACAGCAGCATCCTCGATGGTGCGCTCGCCGATGGGTTGATGCTCAAGCACAGCTGCCGCGAGGGCACCTGCGGCTCCTGCAAGGGCAAGGTCCTGAGCGGCGATGTCGATCATGGTGACAGCCCGCTGGAAGTGCTGACCGAGGCCGAGCGGGCCGAAGGCCTGGCGCTGTTCTGCTGCGCCCGGGCGATGTCCGATCTGGTGATCGAGGCGCCCGAGGTGACCGAGCTGCGCGGCATCAGTATCCAGCAGACCGCTGCGCGGGTGATGAGCATCGACAAGGTCAGCCATGACGTCGCGGTGCTGCGCCTGGCGCTGCCGCCGGCGTCGACCTTCGCCTATTACCCGGGCCAGTACGTGCAGGTGTTGCTCAAGGATGGCGGGCACCGCAGCTATTCGATGGCGACCGTGACGCCGGTGGACAACCAGCTCGAGCTGCACATCCGCCACATGCCCGGCGGGCTGTTCAGCGGCTTCGTCTTCGAGCAGCTCAAGCCCAAGACGTTGCTGCGCCTGGAAGGCCCGTATGGTTCGTTCTTCCTGCGCGACAGCGAGCGGCCGATGATCTTCCTCGCCAGCGGCACCGGCTTCGCGCCTATCCAGGCGCTGTTGGAGCAACTGCGTGCACGCGGTGACAACCGCCGGCCGGTCTACCTCTACTGGGGCGGGCGGCAGCGGGCGGATCTCTACCGGCATGAGCAACTGCTTGCCTGGGAAGCCGAGCTGCCCTGGCTGCGTTACACCCCGGTGCTCTCGGAACCGCAGGCCGGGTGTGACTGGCAGGGCGCCACCGGATTCGTCCACCAGCAGGTGCTCAAGGACTTCCAGAGCCTGAAGGACTTCGAGGTCTACGCCTGTGGCGCGCCCATCGTGGTCGATTCGGCGCGGCGCGACTATGTCGCCCAGCGGCAGCTGGACGAGGCGAACTTCTACGCGGACGCCTTCGTCTAGGGGCTGTTGACGTTTCGCCTTAACGGGCCTCTTTGAGGCCATTGCGGACGTTCGACCTTTGCGTTTCATGACGCGCCGATTGGTGGGCTAAAGCCCACCCTACAGAGTTACACCCCCGCGTAGGGTGGGCTTCAGCCCACCAATTGCGGTGTCCGCTTGTGCCTCGAAGAGGCCATCCATGCCAGAGCCTCAACAGACCCTGGCGCTTCGGCGTTGTGCTGTTGGCTGTGCCGCATAACAAAAACAAGAGAGTCCCATGCTCATACTCAGAAAACTGCGTATCACCACTCGCATCGGCTTCCTGGCCATCGGCATGGGTGTGCTGATCATCTGCCTGGCCACCTGGTTGGGCACGGTGCTGCACCGCACATTGCTCGAGGAAAAGATGACTGGTGTCGACACGGCGCTGGAAACCGCAGGCAATGTGCTCGACCACTACGCCCGGCAGGTCGAGAACGGCTACATGAGCCTGGAGCAGGCGCAGCGCGAGGCGGCCGAAGTGGTAGGGACGATCCGCTACCTGGGCGGCTATTACCTGCTGATTCTCGACCTGGACAACCGCATGGTCATGCACCCGACCGAGCCCGCGCTGGTCGGTAAGCAACTGGCGGACTTCAAGGACAAGAACGGCAAGCCTTTTTCTCGGCAGATGGTGGAGGGCGCCCGTGACCACGGCAAGGCGGTCATTGACTACTACTTCCCGCGCGACAACGGCGCGGAGCCGGAATACAAAGTGTCGCAGGTGCGCCTGTTCAAGCCCTGGGGCTGGGTGATCGCCAGCGGCATCTACCCCAGCGATGTGCAGGGCGTGGTCAACCGGGTGCTGGTGGCGCCGGTGGTCGTCAGCGTGTTGGTGTTGCTCGGCCTGGGACTGTTTGCCTGGCTGCTGATCCGCAGTATCACCCGTCCGCTGCGCGAAACCGTTGAGGCGCTGAGTGGCGCGGTCAATGGCCAGACCGATCTGACCTTGCGCCTGTCCACCGTTGGCAATGATGAACTCGCGCAACTGGGGCGCAGCTTCAACAGCCTGATCCAGGCGGCCCATGAGATCAGCCGGGGCATGACGCAGGCCAGCGGTCAGGTGTCGCGCCTGAGCGAAGACCTCGACGAGATTACCGCCGTGGCCCAGACCGGTATGGAGCGCCAGCAGCTCGAGACCGACAGCCTGGTGACGGCCATGACCGAGATGGTGGCCACCGTGCAGGATGTGGCGCGCAATGCCTCGGTGGCAGCGGATGCGACGCGCCAGGCCGAAGAGCAGGCCAGCGATGGCCAACAGATCGTCGAGGCCACCATCGAGTCGATTCGTGAGCTGGTGGACGCGCTGGCTTCAACCCATGAGGTGGTCGAGCAACTGGCGGCCGACTCCAGCCAGGTCGGCAGCGTGCTGGATGTGATCAGCTCGATCGCCGAGCAGACCAACTTGCTGGCCCTCAACGCCGCCATCGAGGCGGCGCGGGCGGGCGAGTACGGGCGCGGCTTTGCCGTGGTCGCCGACGAGGTACGGACCTTGGCCCAGCGCACGCAGAAGTCGACCCTGGAGATCAAGCAGATCATCGAGCGTGTGCAGGACGGTGCGCGCGATGCGGTCGAGCGGATCGGCGCCAACGTCGAGACGGCCCGGCAGCCGGTGGCCACCTCGGCGCGTGCCGGCAGCGCTCTGGAACTGATCACCTCATCGGCCTCGACCATCAGCGACATGACCCTGCAGATCGCCAGTGCTGCCGAACAGCAGGCGGCGACGGCGGATGAGATCAACCGCAGTATCGCGCGCATCCACGAAGTGGCGGCGGTGAGCGGCGCATCGATCGGCAAGACCCGGGGTTCCAGTGATGCCCTGCGTGAGCTGTCGGCGGTGCTGCATGAGCAAGTCGAGCAACTTCGCGTATGAAGGGCGCAATTTCGCTACTTTCGGACTAGGACCTTCGCTACCCAAGTAGCATGGGGCCGGCCCGGCCACCTTCCTAGAATGACCCCACAAGCAATAGATGTATGTATGGGGTAGGGCGGATGCGGCAAGGGCAATCGGAATACGTGGTGACCGCCGTATCGTACGCCCGCGAGGCAGAGGAAGCGGCCCAGGAACTGGCGCGTCAGTTGATGCACCCGCACCTGGGCTTTGTGCTGTTCTTCTGCTCTGCCGAGTATGACCTCGATACCCTGGGCCCGACCCTGGAAGCGTATTTCGGCGGCATCCGCATGATCGGCTGCACCACGGCCGGCGAGATCACCCCGGAAGGCTATGGCCAGGGCTGCATCAGCGCCATCGGCTTCGATCACCGCAGCTTCTCCATCGCCAGCGTGCTGATCGACGAGATGGACCGGTTCAACCTGATCGACGCCCAGCAGCTGGTCGAGCGCCTGGTACAGGATTGCCGCAGCAACGCGCTGGCGCCGATCAAGGGCCATACCTTCGGCCTGACCCTGCTCGACGGCCTGTCCAGCCGCGAGGAAGTGGTCCTGGCCGCACTCAGCGCAGCGCTGGGTAACATTCCCCATTTCGGCGGCTCGGCTGGCGACGATAACCACCTGACCTGTACCCACGTGTACTGCGATGGCCAGTTCCACAGCGGCGCAGCGGTGGTGGTGCTGTTCAACACCTGGCTCGAATTCGAGGTGTTCACCACCCATCACATCGACCCGCGGGAAGAGAAGCTGGTGGTCACACACGCCGACTCCCAGTCGCGCCGTGTGCTGGAGCTCAATGCCGCACCGGCTGCCGAGGAGTACGCCCGCCTGATCGGCGTGCCGCGCGCCGAGTTGGACATGCGCACCTTCGCCGCGCATCCGCTGGCGGTGCGCATCAATGACCAGTACTACGTGCGGGCCATCCAGCAGGTCAATGCCGACAACAGCCTGACCTTCTACTGCGCCGTGGAGAACGGCATCGTCCTCACGGCGATGACGCCCGGCCCGCTGATGCCCAACCTGCAGCAGTTGTTCCAGCGCCTGCGCACACGCCTGGGCGAGCCCTTGCTGACCATCGGCTGCGACTGTGTGCTGCGGCGCCTGGAAGTGTCGGGTGGTAGCAACCTGAACGAAGTCTCCGAGTTTCTCCGCGAGCAGCGGGTGATCGGCTTCAACACCTACGGGGAGCAGTTCAATGGCATGCACATCAACCAGACCTTCACCGGGGTTGCCATTGGACGTCCAGAACACTGCCAGGACGACTGAACTCGAAGCCCGGCTGGCCGCGCTCGAGGCGGAGAATGCCCGGCTGCGGACCATCAACGCCGCGCTGATCGAGCGGGTCGAGTCCGGCCATTCGCTGCGCTCCGATGGCTACGCAGCCTTCCAGCACTCGGTGGTGCTGGCCGAGCAGGTGCGCGAGCGCACCGACGCGCTGAACCAGGCGATGACCGAGCTGAAGTCCAGCAACCACCTGCTCAGCGATGCACGCCTGCGCGCCGAAACCGCCCACCAGCACCTGATCGATGCCATCGAAAGCATCTCCGACGCCTTCGTGCTGTTCGACCGCGACCAGCGCATCGTCTTGTTCAACAGCCGCTTCAAGGAACTCTGGTCACGCACCCGTGCACGGGTCGCCAGCGGTACGCGCCTGTCGGAAATCAAGCGCCTGGCGGAAAGCTCCGGGCTGATCGTCGAGGAACAGCGCGGGCGCGGCGAGGACCACATGGTCTATCGCCTGATGAACGGGCGCTGGGTGCAGGTCAGCGAGCGACCAACCCGCGAAGGCGGGCTGGTGATCCTCTACACCGACATCACCGAGCTGAAGCAAAGCGAGACCCAGCGCCGCGAACAGGCCCTGGCGCAGAACTCGCGCCTGCTGCAACGCGCCGTGGACAACCTCTCCCAGGGCATGGCGATGGTCAATGCCGAGGGCGCGCTGGAGCTGTGGAACCACCGTTTCCTCGAACTCTGCGGCCTGGCGCCCATCGAGGCACACCGACCGTTTGCCGAGGTGATGAGCGAGAGCGAGTTGCCCCTGCTGACCCCGGACAGTCGCGACGAATACGGCGCGCCCCTGCGTGAGCTGGAGCAGCGCCTGTTCGATGGGCGCATGCTGGAAGTGCGTACCCACCCGTTGCCCACCGGCGGCTTCGTCAACACCTTCACCGATATCACCGAACGCTTCCGCCAGGCCGAAGCCCTGAGTGAGAGCGAGCGCTGGGTGCGCCTGATCACCGACCACGTGCCGGCGCTGATCGCCTACCTCAACGCCGACCTGATCTACGAGTTCACCAACAAGGTCTACGAGGAGTGGTACCACTGGCCGCACGGCGGTCTGCTGGGCCAGAGCCTGCGCGAGGTGCACAGCGAGGAACACTGGCGGCGCCTGGAACCCTACATGGAGCGCGCGCTGTCCGGGGAGAGTGTGACCTTCGAGATGGCCGAGACCAACTTCATCGGCCAACAGCGCTACATGCTGCGCTCCTATGTGCCGAACCGCCAAGCCAGCGGCGAGGTGGTCGGCCTGTTCGTGCTGATCCGCGATATCACCGAGCGCCGGCGCACGTCCGAGGCGTTGCACCAGGCCTATCAGAACCTCGAGCTGCGAGTGCGTGAACGCACCGCCGAACTGACCAGCCTCAACCGCCAACTGGTCGGCGAGATCGACGAGCGCACCCGCGTCGAATCGCGCCTGCGCGAGGCCAAGCAGGAAGCCGACCAGGCCAACCTGTCGAAGACCAAATTTCTCGCGGCGGTCAGCCATGACCTGCTGCAACCGCTGAACGCGGCGCGCCTGTTCACTGGCGCACTGCTCGAGCAGCGCCACAATGAGGCCAGCCACGGGCTGATCCGCAACGTCAGCAACTCGCTGGAAGACGTGGAAAATCTGCTCGGTACCCTGGTGGACATTTCCAAGCTGGATGCCGGGGTGATCAAACCGGATATCTCCAGCTTCGCCGTTGGTGACCTGCTGGACAACCTGGCCGCCGAATTCCGCCAATTGACCATCAGCGAAGGACTGGTGCTGGCGTTCGTGCCCAGCTCGGCCTGCGTGCGCAGCGATATCCAGCTGCTTGCGCGAATCCTGCGCAACCTGTTGACCAACGCCATCCGCTACACGGCCAAGGGCCGCATTCTGCTGGGCTGCCGACGCCGTGGGCACGCGTTGTCCATCGAGGTGTGGGACACCGGCATGGGCATTGCCGACGACAAGCTGACGGAGATATTTCAGGAGTTCAAGCGCGGCGAAGGCCAGCGCCACCAGGACCGTGGCCTGGGCCTGGGCCTGGCCATCGTCGACAAGATCGTGCGTATGCTCGGTCACCGTATCCGCGTGAAGTCACAGCTCGGACGTGGCTCGATGTTTGCCATCGAGGTGCCGCTGACCAAGCGCGCCAGCGTGCTGCGTCAGGCGCCGGAGGTGTTGCCTATGGCGGTGGAGTGCCTGCAGGGCGCACGGGTCTGGGTGCTGGATAACGACGCGGCGATCTGCGCCGGGATGCGTACGCTGCTCGAAGCCTGGGGCTGCGAGGTGGTCACCGCTCTATCCGAGGACGACCTGGCGCGACAGGTCGACAACTACCACGCCGAAGCCGATGTGCTGATCGCCGACTACCACCTCGACGATGGCCGCGACGGTGTGCAGGCCGTCACCGACATCAACGCCCGCCGCGCCGAACCACTGCCTGCGCTCATGGTGACTGCCAACTACAGCAACGAACTCAAGCAGCACCTGCGCGAACTCGGCCATACGCTGCTGCACAAACCGGTCAAGCCGATGAAGCTGAAAACCACCTTGAGCCATCTGTTGATGCAGGGGCGCCGGTAGGGGGCAAAAGCACGGCGCTTGGATGTCCGTAGGGTGCGTCGTGTGCCCCTGAGCTAGGCAACGTACGTGTCAGGCCTTGGCCTTGATCAGCAATATCAACGCAATACCACCAAGCACCGCAACGCTGGCCGTCAACAGTTGCAGGCTAAGCTGCTCACCGAGCAGCAGGCTGCCGGCGATGGCCGCAATGATCGGGACGCTGAGCTGTACGCTGGCTGCCTGCATGGCTTTCAGGTGGGGCAGCGCGGCGTACCAGATGGCGTAGCCGATGCCCGAGGCGAGGGCGCCGGAGAGCATCGCATAGAGCGCGCCCAGGCCATCCCAGCTCAGGTGGGCGTAGTACAGCGCGGCCAGTGGCAGCAGTGCCGGCAGGCTGCGCAGAAAGTTGCCGGCTGTGGCGGCCAGTGGGTCCGTGCTGCCACGCCCCAGTAGCGAATAGAAGGCCCAGGCCACGCCAGCCAGAACCATCATGGCGGCGGCTTTGGGCTGTGGCGCATGGGCTCCTGGCAGCAGCAGGAACAGCAGGCCGCCGATGGCCAGCAGTAAACCGAGAATCTGTAGTGGTCGCAAACGCTCACCTTGCAGCCAGCCATAGCCGATCATGCTTGCCTGTACCGCACCGAACAGGATCAGTGCCCCGGTACCTGCGTCCAGGTCGACGTAGGCGAAGGAGAAACCAGCGGCATAACCGAACAGCGCCAGGGCCGAGCGCCAGTTGCCCTGAAGCTGGCCCTTGCCGCGCAGCAGCACCAGCAGGCACAGCACCAGGGCACCGGAGGCGAGGCGGATGGCAGTGAAGCTGGCCGGGTCCAGTTGGCTGTCGCGCAGGGCGACCCGGCAGAGTACGGAGTTGCCGGCGAATGCCAGCATAGCCAGGGTGGTGAAAACGACGATCCGCAGCATCAGCGGCGTAGGTAGGCTGCGAAGTCGATATCACCTGCCGAGAGAATGGCTTGCACCCGATTGTGCACGTTGAGCTTGCGCAGGATTGCCGAGACGTGGGCCTTGACCGTGGTCTCGGCGATGTCGAGGTTGTAGGCAATCTGTTTGTTCGATTCGCCCTTGGTCATGCGCTCGAGCACCAGCAGTTGCTTGCGTGTCAGTGCCTGCAGCAGTTCCGGCGGAATGGTTGGCTCGTTCTGCGTGCGACGCGTTGGATTCTTCTGGGTGCGGATGATGTCGGAGGGCAGGTAAACGTTGCCGTTGAGGATCTGCTCGATGGCCTCGGTCATCTGTGCGCGCGGCGAGGACTTGGTGATGAAGCCGACCGCGCCATAGGTAATGGCTTGCAGCACGATCTGCTTGTCCTGCTCGGCGGAGACGATCACCACCGGGATGGTTGGCGCCTC
The DNA here is from genome assembly GCF_965111915.1 of Pseudomonas sp. Marseille-Q8238. Lineage (NCBI taxonomy): Bacteria > Pseudomonadati > Pseudomonadota > Gammaproteobacteria > Pseudomonadales > Pseudomonadaceae > Pseudomonas > Pseudomonas sp. Marseille-Q8238. The sequence continues at coordinate 2,198,840 of NZ_CBCOPI010000001.1, forward strand.
GTTGCGCAGGTTGATCAGGCCGCCCAGCCCATGCATGCCCGGCATGTTCAGGTCGAGCAGGATCAGGTCGAGGTCGTCGTGTTCCTGGGTCAGCGCCAGGGCGCTGTCCAGATCGGCGGTTTCCATGATCTGGCTGTCGGGAAACCCGTCGCGAATGACGTTATGAATCGCTTCGCGAAACAGCGGGTGATCGTCGGCAATCAGTATCTTGTACATGGTCTTTGACCTCTTTCTTATGATTATCGTGTCGTAGGGCAGCGTATCGGGGGCGCATGTTTCAGGGCATGGGCACAGGTTCGGCCGGGACCAGCGACATGCCTGCCTGTTGCCAGGCATCGGTGCCGTCACGGTACCAGTACAGACGTGTGTAGCCCAGTGTCCGGGCACGTTTGATGGCGTTCCAGGACAACCAGCAATCGGACTTGCAATAGAACACCAGTGGCCGGTCCCTGCGCTGCTCGCTTAGGCGGGCAAGGTTGTCTTCGAAATAGGTCTGCCAGCGTGGCTCCAGGCTGCCGTCACCGGTATTGGCCAACCAGGCGCTGCCCGGCAGGTTGGTGTGTGCGGGGCGGTCGGCGATGAAGCGCTCGTTGAGCCATTGCTGGCGGAATACGTCGATCAGCACGACCTGTGGCTCGTCACGCAGCAGTTGTTGCAGGGCTGGTGTGTCCACGGTCTCTGCGCCTTCGACACTCGCCGGTGTCGGGCTGCGGTACTGGCCCTGGCGGTAGCCGTCGGCGTTGAACAGCTCCGTCGGCTCGGCGGCGAGCAGCGGACCACAGAGCAACCCCAGGCAGAACAGGCTGGCGCGCAAGGGCAGGGTGATCGACTTTCGCATGGCTGTATTCCGAGTCGATTTTATTGGGGGTCTGGCTTGTGCGGCGGTGTTGAATGTCGCGCGCGCAGTAAGCCAGCCATGGGTCATTAGAGCCATAAGTGGGGGTACCTGGGAATGCTACGTTGGGGAGGGTGGATTACTACCAAAGTACTGGTTTCTACAATCGACTCAGCAAGGGCTGTGGCAGATCAGCGCTCAGGTTCGCTGCCCAAGGCATCCGGCAGATTAGCCAGTGTCTGTGCCGCTCTCTCATCACGCCATTGGCTGGCGCATACGCTCAGGCGCGCGCGGGTGTCTTCGCCACGTTCAGCGGCCAGGCGTGCATAGAGGCAAGGTAGGCGCTGACTGCTGACCAGCATGGCGTTGCGCAGGGCAGGTTCGGGTGGTGTGGCGTTGAGGGCCATGCCACTGCCAAGCAGAACCGGGACCAGGCCTGCCAGAAGCAGTTTCATCGAGGGCCGCCAGGGACAAGGGCACTTTGCAGCACACTGCCACGCGTCATGGCTTGGTCAACGGCATACAGGTCGGTCGCCACCAGGCTGGCGCAGCCTATGGCACTCAGGTAAAGCAGGAGGTACGTGGCGTAGAACGGCATGGTCCAGACTTCCTGATTGTTTTTTCACCAGCATAGAAAGCATGGCCTTCCTGGGGAATATGCAGAAAGTACCAGTCTGCCGATACCTAGGTCGTAAAAATGTCCTGATGTGGAATCAAGGCTGACTCTGCGGGCAGTCATGTTCTCTGCACCTTGATCCAGGTATTCCCATGCGATGTGAACGTCTTCGTCTTGCTGATGAAGCGACATTGCCGCACTTCATCGCTTGGGTGATCATGGCACCATCGTCGGCAGTACATTCAAGGAGTGAGCATGAAACATTCAATCGTCGCCTGTGCCTGCATGGCGTTGCTGTGGGCTGGGGCGAGTGTCGCGGAGGAGGCGGCTCCATCGGCGAGTAGCCTTCGTGATTCGGCCAAGAGCACCATGTCCACCGCCATCAGCGCCGGCAAGAATCTCATGGGTGGGTTGACGGAAGGCGTGACCGAGGGACGCGAAGCGGCAGAAGGCGCCGATGGTGCGACGAGTATTTCTACCTTCGAACAACTGGAAGGGCTCGGGACCGTGGATCTGCTGCGGGTCGAGTCACAAGAGGGGGGCGTGGTGGCGACGCTGGGCTTCAAGAACCAGTCGGACAAGCCACTGCGTTTGATCAACCTGACCCAGACTGGTGCCTTGATCGCTATCGACAAAGATGGCTATTCCAGTGCCTTGCAGGTGGGGTTGGTCAATCCGGACCATGTGACCATTCCCGCCAAGGTTGGGGTGCGGCAGAAGTTCATTTTCGACAGTGAAGGCGAGGAAGTGCAGGCGATTCGCCTGTGGGGACGCGACTTCAACGTGAAGAAATAGCCTGGTGCCGAGCCAGGAAAGGCTCGTATTCACGTAATTCGCCTGATAGTTCTTTCGCATGTGGAAGCACACTACGCGCGTGACTCGCGGGCATGGCCCGCTCCCACGCTCTAGGCGCTCTGACTTACATGAATGGTATTAGCGCAGGCGTCAGGCTATCGCCTGATCACCGTGAGTGCGATCAGGCGTGACACCACCAGGGCCAGGTACATGACGCCGGCGAACTCCTCGATCATGACCAGGGAGCGAGCCATGGGCGTAATCGGCACGATATCGCCCAGGCCTACGCCGGAGAGGGTGGTGAAACTGAGGAATAGCAGTTCCATCCAGCTGCGCGCAGCCTGTGGGTCGAGCATCGCGGTGAAGCTGCCCGGGATCAGCAATTGGCAGAAGGTGTAGAGGTGCGCGAAGGCCCAGGCCAGCAGGGTGAAGGTCGCACCGGCGGCATACAGCTCATCGGTGGTCGCGCGCTGATCCTGGTTCATGTAGATGATCAGGCTGGTCGCCGCATAGAAATAGAACACCGCCTCCAGTATCGCGATCAGCCACTCGAGAAACAGGCTGGGCATCAGTACGTCGATCAGTGACAGCACCAGCACGAACAGCGCCAGCAGCGCGGCGATCCAGGTCTGCGCTGCACTACGCTTGACCACATGCAGTGCCAGCCCGAGTACCAACAGGCCGAAGGCACCGAACAGTGCGCGACCTATCGGCGTGTCTTCCATCCAGGGATAGAGCAGTACACCGAGCAACTGCACGAACAGCAGGCCAGCGGAGGGGTGGCGGCGCACGTAGGTGATGGGCAGCATGGGCTTCCTGCTGTGTCTACAGCCTGTGGGGTGACTCACCAGCAGTGTAGGGCAGGTTTCCGGGTTTTAGCCGACCAGCCGACGTACCTGTTCCAGGGCCTGGCGTTCGCGCTCCGGCCAGTTGCCGCCGATATCGACGTAGGCCTGGTTACGTTGCTGCAACCAGTCGCGGCAGTTTTGCTGAAAGCACAGACGATCGGCCAGATCGGGTTGGCAGCGCTGACCATCGCTTTCCCACTCGACATCCAGCGGTGAGAGCAGCAGGTGCAGATCGTAATGACGAGCCAGCAGTTCCGGCTCCAGCCAGGCCGGACAGTCGCGAAACAGGGCTCGGCTCCAGAGGATGTTGCTGAGCAGGTGGGTATCGAGAATCAGCAGGGCCGGCGTGCTTGCGCGCGCTGCATCTTCCCAGGCCAGTTGGCCACGGGCGATAGCGGGTATATCCGCCAGGCAGGTATCGCGCTGTTGCTGCTCGATGAAGTGGCGCACGTACTCGCCGACCACCACGCCGCCGAAATGCGCTTGCAGACGCTGGGCGAGAAATGTCTTGCCGCTGGACTCGGGGCCGGTCAGCACCACGACGTTCATCGGGCGGGCTTCCAGGCTGCATGCCACTCGCGTAAGCCAAGCAGGGCCAGAGCGGTGAATACGCCATATAGCCCGGCGGTCAGCCAGTAGTCCTGGAAGGCGAAGAACACGACATAGAGCACATCGATCACGATCCACAGCAGCCAGCACTGCCAGCGTTTGAGCGCCATCCACAGCTGGGCGAGCAGGCTGAAAGCGGTTAGCAGGGCGTCTGGCCAGGGATAAATGGCTTCGGTGAAGGTTGCCATGAGCAGCCCCAGTAGCAGGCCAAGCGCCAGGGCTACGCTCAGCCCGGTCAGGATCTCGGTACGACTGGTGTTGCTGACCGGCCGCCGTCCACTCTCGTCCACGCCCAGGCGCCATTGCCACCAGCCGTACACCTGCATGGTGGCGAATACGCCGTGCAGCAGCACCAGCGAATACAGGCGGGCATCGAAGAAAAAGACCGCGTAGAGCAGCACCATGACCAGGCCGATAGGCCAGCACAGGGGATTCTGGCGCACGGTCAGCCAGACAGCGACGATGCCCAGGCCCGAGGCGAGCAGTTCGATGGGTGTCATTCGGTGGTGAGGCGTTTGAGATGGCTCATGCTGGCAGGTCTACCAACCGCGTTGGTCAATCATAGAGACAGAGTACCAGTCCGCACTGTTCGCCTGGACGCGAACAGTGGCTGCTTGCTCCTCCTGCTCATGAGTGCGCCAGTCAGTCGTCGTAGCCCAGATTTGGCGCCAGCCAGCGTTCGGTGACGGACAACTCCTGCTGTTTGCGCGCGGTGTAGCTTTCCACCTGATCCTTGTCGACCTTGCCCACGGCGAAGTACTGCGCCTCGGGGTGGGCGAAGTACCAGCCGGAGACCGCAGCGGCGGGGAACATGGCGTAATGCTCGGTGAGGAACACGCCGCTGCGTCCGGCCTTGTCGAATTCAGCCTGCGGGTCGAGCAGGGCGAACAGGGTCTTCTTCTCGGTGTGATCAGGGCAGGCCGGGTAGCCGGGAGCCGGGCGGATGCCCTTGTAGGCCTCCTTGATCAGCTCCTCGTTGGTCAACTGCTCGTCCGGCTCGTAGCCCCAGTAATGCTTGCGCACTTCCTGGTGCAGCCACTCGGCACAGGCTTCGGCGAGGCGGTCGGCCAGCGCCTTGACCATGATCGAGTTGTAGTCGTCGCCCGCATCCTGATAGGCCTTGGCCACTTCCTCGGCGCCAATGCCGGCGGTGGTGATGAAACCTCCGACATAGTCGGTCACGCCGCTGCCCTTGGGGGCGACGAAGTCGGCCAGGCACAGGTTCGGCTTGCCGTCCGGCTTGATGATCTGCTGGCGCAGGTGGTGCAGGCGAGCCAGGGGCTGGCCGTCGTCGCCATAGACTTCGATGTCGTCATCCTCGACCTGGCTGGCGGGCCAGAAACCGAAGAGCGCCCGGGCGCTGATCAGCTTCTCGTCGATCAACTTCTTCAGCATCGCCTGGGCATCGGCGAACAGCGCCGTGGCGGCTTCGCCAACCACCTCGTCGGTGAGGATGCGCGGGTACTTGCCGGCCAGGTCCCAGGAGATGAAGAAGGGCGTCCAGTCGATGTATTCGGCGAGCACCGAGAGGTCGATGTCGTCGAGTACCTTGGCGCCGGTGAAGGTCGGTGCGGTCGGCTGGTGGCCGCTCCAGTCGAACTTCGGCTTGTTGGCCACGGCAGCGGCGTAAGGCAGGCGCTCGGTGCGCGCACTGCGTGCGGCGGTGCGCTCACGCACCTCGACGTATTCGGCGCGGGTCTTCTCGACGAACGCCGGTTTCATTTCCTTGGACAGCAGCTGGGTCGCCACGCCCACGGCCCGCGAGGCGTCGGTGACGTAGATCACCGCGTCGTTCTGGTATTTGGGTTCGATCTTCACCGCGGTATGGGCTTTGGAGGTGGTGGCGCCGCCGATCATCAGCGGCAGGGTGAAGCCCTGGCGCTGCATCTCGCGGGCGACATGCACCATCTCGTCGAGCGACGGGGTGATCAGGCCGGACAGACCGATGATGTCGCACTTCTCGGCAATTGCCGTCTGCAGGATCTTCTCTGCCGGCACCATCACACCGAGGTCGACGATGTCGTAGCCGTTACAGCCCAGAACCACGCCGACGATGTTCTTGCCGATGTCGTGTACGTCGCCCTTGACCGTGGCCATGAGGATCTTGCCCTTGGCCTCGGGTTTGTCACCTTTTTCCGCCTCGATGAAGGGGATCAGGTGCGCCACTGCCTGCTTCATCACCCGAGCGGATTTCACCACCTGGGGCAGAAACATCTTGCCCGAGCCGAACAGATCGCCGACCACGTTCATGCCACTCATCAATGGGCCTTCGATGACCTCGATGGGGCGCGCGCATTGCTGGCGGCATTCCTCGGTGTCTTCGACGATGAAGGCGGTGATGCCTTTGACCAGCGCGTGTTCCAGGCGCTTGTCCACCGGCAGCGAGCGCCATTCCTCGTTCTCGACTTCCTTGACGCTGCCATCGCCCTTGTACTTGTCGGCGATGGCCAGCAGGGCTTCGGTGCCTTCCGGGGTGCGGTTGAGGATCACGTCCTCGACGGCATCACGCAGCTCCTTGGGAATCTCGTCGTAGATTTCCAGCTGGCCGGCGTTGACGATACCCATCGCCAGGCCATTCTGGATCGCGTAGTAGAGGAAGACCGAGTGGATAGCCTCGCGCACCGGGTTGTTGCCGCGGAACGAGAACGATACGTTGGACACACCGCCCGAGCTCAGCGCGTAGGGCAGGTTGTCACGGATGTAGGCACAGGCGTTGATGAAGTCGACCGCGTAGTTGTTGTGCTCCTCGATACCGGTCGCCACGGCGAAGATGTTGGCGTCGAAGATGATGTCTTGCGGTGGGAAACCGACTTCGTTGACCAGGATGTCGTAGCTGCGCTGGCAGATTTCCGCCTTGCGCGCTTCGGTGTCGGCCTGGCCGGCTTCGTCGAAGGCCATCACCACCACGGCAGCGCCGTAGCGCTTGCACAGGTGGGCATGGTGCTTGAACTGCTCGACACCTTCCTTCATCGAGATCGAGTTGACGATGCCCTTGCCCTGGATGCACTTGAGGCCGGCTTCGATCACGTCCCATTTGGACGAGTCGATCATGATCGGCACGCGGGAGATGTCCGGCTCGCCGGCGATGAGGTTAAGGAATTTCACCATCGCCGCCTTGGAGTCGAGCATGCCCTCGTCCATGTTGATGTCGATCACCTGGGCGCCGGCTTCCACCTGCTGCAGGGCGACTTCCAGGGCTTCGGTGTAGTTCTCCTCGCGGATCAGCCGGGCGAACTTGGCGCTACCGGTGATGTTGGTGCGCTCACCGACGTTGACGAACAGTGAGCTGCGATCGATGGTGAATGGCTCGAGGCCAGACAGGCGGCAGGCCTTGGGGATCTCAGGGATGACGCGTGGCGGGTACTTGGCCACGGCCTCGGCGATGGCCTGGATATGCGCCGGTGTGGTGCCGCAGCAGCCGCCGATGATGTTGAGGAAGCCACTCTGGGCGAACTCCTCGATGACCGCAGCGGTTTGTGCCGGGGTTTCGTCGTACTCACCAAAGGCGTTGGGCAGGCCGGCGTTGGGGTGCGCGGAGACATGGGTGTCGGCCTTGGCCGCGAGCTCGGCCAGGTAGGGGCGCAGGTCAGCGGCACCGAGGGCGCAGTTGAGGCCCACGGAAATCGGATTGGCGTGGGCGATCGAGTTCCAGAAGGCTTCGGTGGTCTGGCCGGACAGGGTGCGGCCGGAGGCATCGGTGATGGTGCCGGATATCATGATCGGCAGCTCGATGCCGATTTCTTCGAACACGCCCTGCACGGCGAAGATCGCCGCCTTGGCATTGAGGGTGTCGAAGATGGTTTCGATCAGGATCAGGTCGGCGCCACCTTCGATCAGGCCTTTGGTCGCCTCGGTGTAGTTTTCCACCAGTTCGTCGAAGGTGACGTTGCGGTAGCCGGGATCGTTGACGTCCGGTGAGATCGAGCAGGTACGGCTGGTCGGACCGAGCACGCCGGCGACGAAGCGCGGCCGGTCCGGGGTTTCCAGGGTCTTGGCATCAGCCACGCTGCGCGCCAGGCGTGCACCCTCGACGTTCAGCTCATACACCAGCGCTTCCATGCCGTAGTCGGCCTGGGACACTTGCGTGGCGTTGAAGGTATTGGTCTCGAGGATGTCGGCACCGGCATCCAGGTAGGCTTTCTCGATGGCGCCAATGATGTCCGGGCGGCTGAGGATCAACAGGTCATTGTTGCCTTTGACGTCGCTCGGCCAATCGGCGAAGCGCGCCCCTCGATAGTCTTCTTCTTCCAGCTTGTAACTCTGGATCATGGTGCCCATGCCGCCGTCGAGGATCAGGATGCGCTCCTTCAGGGCTTGCTGGAGGGCGGACAGGCGAGCGGCGCGATCGGACATGGGAAGAACTACCTGAGAATGCAGCTGAAACAGGGGCCGCATGATAGCAAAGCTGAGGCCGCTCTAAGCGCCTTGGTGCTGTGCATGAATTTCATTCATGTTGAAGGGTTTGTTGCTCGGCAAACAGCGCTCTACTTTAAAAGATGCCCGGGCAACCTACTGCCAGGCATGTGGGATGCCATAGAATGCAGGACCACTTCCATGGAGGGCGCTGGCCGATGACCAGCCGACTGTTGTTCGCCGTAGTTGTTTGTCTGACGAGTGTCTGGTCGCAAGCCGAACCCATTTCCTACAGCCGGGATATCCAGCCGATCCTCACGGCCAAGTGCGTAGCCTGTCATGCCTGCTATGACGCGCCTTGCCAGCTCAACCTGGGCAGTGATGAAGGGATTTTGCGTGGTGCGAGCAAGGTGCCGGTCTACGACGGTGCGCGCACCAAGGCGCAGCCGACGACCCGCCTGTTTCTCGATGCCCATGGCGAAGCCGCCTGGCGGCGCAAGGGATTCGCTTCGGTGCTGGACAGCCAGGACGATCAGGTCGCACTGATGGCGCGCATGATCGAGCTGGGTCGCAGCAATCCGCCCGAGCCGAATGCCAAGCTACCGGCGGACCTTGACCTCTCCATTTCCCGAGAAAACCAGTGCCCGCTACCGGGCGAATTCGATGAATACGCGAAGAAATTCGCCCATGCCGGTATGCCGTTCGCCGTTACCGGCCTGAGCGATGACGAATATGCAACCGTGCAGGGCTGGCTGGAGCAGGGCGCTCCGGTGGACAGTTCGGAGCTGAAACCCAACGCGGCGGAGCAGAAACAGATCGCCGATTGGGAAGCATTGCTCAATGCCCGCGGGGCCCGTGAGGTATTGGTCGGGCGCTGGCTGTATGAACACCTGTTCCTCGCTCACCTGTATTTCGAAGGCGGCGAGCGCGGGCATTTCTTCCAGATGGTCCGTTCACGCACGCCGAGCGGTCAGCCCATCGACCCGATTGCCACGCGCCGGCCGAATGACGACCCGGGCAATGATTTCTACTACCGCCTGTGGCCCATCCAGGGTGTGATCGTGCACAAGACGCACATCACCTATCCGCTCAGCGCGAAGAAGCTGGCACGGGTGAAGTCGCTGTTCTATGCGGATAACTGGACGACCGATCAGGTGCCGGGCTACGGCCTGCAGCGCCGCGCCAACCCGTTCGAGACCTTTGCCGCGATCCCGGCGCAGGCGCGTTACCAGTTCATGCTGGATAACGCCGAGTACTTCGTGCGTACCTTCATTCGCGGGCCGGTGTGCCGTGGCCAGATCGCCACGGATGTGATTCGCGACAATTTCTGGGCGCTGTTCCAGGCACCGGAGCGAGACCTGTACATCACCGATGCCGATTACCGCGCCGAGGCCACGCCGCTGCTGTCCATGCCGGGCCAGCTGGATGAAATCGGCGATTTGCTTGGCCTGTGGCACAGCTACCGCAACAAACGCAACGAATACGAGGACCTGCGCCGGGATGCGTACTCCGATGCCCCGGCGCCGAGCTGGTCGACACTGTGGGCGGGCAATGACAATGCGCTGCTGTCGATCTTCCGCCAGTTCGACAGCGCGTCGGTGCGCAAAGGGCTGATCGGTGAGATTCCACAGACCATCTGGTTGATGGATTACCCATTGCTGGAGCGCACCTATTACCAACTGGTGGTCAATTTCGACGTGTTCGGCAACGTGTCGCACCAGGCGCAGACGCGTTTGTACTTCGACCTGATCCGCAACGGCGCCGAGCTGAATTTCCTGCGCCTGATGCCGCCGGAGTCACGCCAGGGCTATCTGGATGACTGGTACCAGAACAGTGGCAAGTTGAAGATGTGGCTGGATTACACCGAGGCCGACATGGATAAGCCGACCGGGTTCATCTGGACGAGCGGTGACCCCAAGCGTGCCTTCGCCGAAGCGCTGATCGAGCGTTATGCCGACATCAATGCCCGTCCTGACCCGATCAACCGCTGCTCCGGGGCGCATTGCTATCGCAACGGGCTATCGCCTTTGCTGCGCAGTTCCGAGCAGGCGCTCAGCCGCCTGACGAAGCGCCCGGCTGCCGGGTTGAAGGTCATCAGGCAGCTCCCGGAAGCGACCATGCTGCGCATCGAACTGCCAGACGGCAAACGTGAGGTCTACAGTGTGTTGCGCAATCGTGCTCACAGTAACGTGGCCTTCATGGCCGGTGAGTCGCTGCGCTATCAGCCAGGGCTGGATACCTTGACCGTCTATCCGGGGGTACTCAGCAGTTACCCTAACTTCATGTTCAACCTGCGCGGCGAGGAGGTTCCCGAGTTTGTGGCCGCCATGGAGCAGGCGCGTGATCAGGCTGCTTTCGACAAGATTGTCGAGCGCTGGGGCATTCGCCGCAGCCACCCGGACTTCTGGCGTTATTTCAATGATCTCAGCGCCTATATTGGCGAAACCGAGCCGATCGAAGCGGGTGTGCTGGATATGAATCGCTACCAGAACCTATAAGAACCTGTTTACGATCTTCTGACTGTCGGCGCATACCGCGTTAAAACCAACCTTGTCTGGTTCTAATTCAGAAGATCGTGACAGGCCCTAAGGGCAGAGCTGCGCTGGATCACTTGAGCGGTGATCCAACGCAGTTGAGGATTATTCCTACTAAATTACTAGGACTTTATCCATGCCCTTGACTGGCGTACACTGCGCCCATGTTTGCGAGGAGTTGCCATGAGCGCCATCACCATTACCCCTGCTGCCCACGATTATCTGGCTGACCTGCTGAGCAAGCAGAACACCACCGGGATCGGCATTCGCGTGTTCATTACCCAGCCAGGCACCCAGTATGCGGAAACCTGCATCGCCTACTGCAAGCCGGGTGAGGAAAAGGTCGAAGACACGGCGTTGTCACTGCCCAGTTTCACAGCCTGGATCGATGCGGTCAGCGAGCCGTTTCTCGAGGATGCGGTTGTCGATTACGCCACTGACCGCATGGGCGGCCAGCTGACCATCAAGGCACCGAATGCCAAGGTTCCGATGGTCAACGAAGACAGCCCGATCAACGAGCGCATCAACTATTACCTGCAGACCGAGATCAATCCCGGTCTGGCCAGCCATGGCGGCCAGGTCAGCCTGATCGACGTGGTCGATGAAGGCATTGCCGTGCTCAAGTTCGGCGGGGGGTGCCAGGGCTGTGGCCAGGCTGACGTCACGCTCAAGGAAGGCATCGAGAAGACCTTGCTCGAACGTATTCCCGAGCTCAAGGGCGTGCGTGATGTTACTGACCACAGTGACCGCGAAAACGCGTACTACTGAGTGGTAACGGCGTAAAACAAGGCGACTTCGGTCGCCTTGTTCGTTTCTGAAGCTTGCGTTTCTTCGCAAAATGCCGATATACCCATACGGTAATGGCATATTGCTATGTTCCTATTGGGTGAAAAGTGGTTTCTTGTGCCGCGCCTCTGTCCGGATACCCATCCACCAGGTGCCGACAGCCCTGGATAAGGGCGGGTAAAAGCAAGAAAAACCAGGAAAATCTGCTACATGTCGATAGGTCTTGAGGGGTTGGCGGTGTCCACACTTTCCCTGCTTGTCTGTGATGATTCGAACATGGCACGCAAACAACTGCTGCGTGCCTTGCCTGCAGAATGGCCGGTGACCGTTACCCAGGCTGCTGATGGCCAGGAAGCGCTCGGCTTGCTGCGCCAGGGAACCTTCGACGTTCTGCTGCTGGACCTGACCATGCCGGTTCTCGACGGCTATGGTGTGCTCGCGGCCATTCGTGCAGAAGGCTTGCCGTGCCAGGTCATCGTGGTGTCCGGGGATGTCCAGGAGGAGGCCGTCAGGCGCGTCATGGAACTGGGCGCGTTGGCTTTCCTGAAGAAACCTGCCGACCCCGCGCAACTGAAGCAGACGCTTTTGCAGCTTGGCTTGCTGGCGCCCGGTGGCGCGGTCCAGGCACGTGGGGCAATCAGCGAGCCCATGGTGTCGTTTCGAGATGCCTTCCGCGAGGTCATCAATGTCGCCATGGGGCGTGCGGCGGCATTGCTGGCGCGCGTACTGGGCGTGTTCGTGCAGTTGCCGCTACCCAACGTCAATATCCTCGAAGTGGGCGAGTTGCATATGGCGCTGGCCGACGCCCAGGTCGGCGACGGTCTGACCGCGGTCTGTCAGGGCTACATCGGCGGTGGCATCTGTGGCGAAGCTCTGCTGATCTTCCATGACTCCGAAGTGGCCGACATGGCCAAGCTCATGCATTGGCAAGACGATCAGTACTCCTCCATGGAGATGCTCCTGGACATGTCCAGTGTGCTGATCGGCGCGTGCCTCAGTGGCATCGCCGAGCAGATCAATGTGAAGTTCTCCCAGGGCCATCCGCAGATACTCGGCGAGCATGCCTCGATCGATGAACTGATCCGCCTCAACCAGCAGCGCTGGCAGAAAACCCTGGCCGTGGAAATCAGCTACAGCATCGAGGGCTATGACATCCACTTCGACCTGCTGCTGTTGTTCACCGAGGACTCGGTGCCGCTGCTGACCCACAAACTCGCCTACCTGATGGGGTAATGCATGGCCACGAATATGGATCTCAACGAGTTTCATTGGCTGCTGGCCATCGTGCAGAGCATCGATGTTGGCGTGGTGGTGCTGGACCGTGATTACCGCGTGGAGGTCTGGAACAGCTTCATGGAAAACCGCTCCGGGCGCCGACCGGAGGATGCCTTGCAGAAGTCATTCTTCAGCCTGTTTCCCGAGGTGGAAGAGCGCTGGTTCCGGCACAAGGTGGAAAGCGTCGTCACCCTGGGCACGCCGGCTTTCACCATCTGGGAGCAGCGGCCTTATCTGGTGCGGTTCAAGAACTACCAGCCGATTACCGGCCAGGAAGATTTCATGTACCAGAACACCACCATCCTGCCGCTGCAGGCGACCAACAGCCAGATCGAGCACGTTTGCCTGATCATCTATGACGTGACCGATGTGGCGGTGAACAAGCACCAGCTGGAGTCGGCCAACAATCAGCTCAAGCACCTGTCGCGCACCGACCGCCTGACCGGCCTGAACAACCGTGGCCATTGGGAGGAGGAACTCAAACGCGAGTATTCCCGTCACTTGCGTTATGGCAATACCGCGGCCCTGGTGATCTTTGATATCGACCATTTCAAGAAGGTCAACGATACCTACGGGCACCAGGCAGGTGACCGGGTGATTCAGACGGTGGCGGATGTGGTGCGCCATGAAATTCGCGATACCGATATTGCCGGTCGGTATGGCGGCGAAGAGTTCGTCATCCTGCTACCAGACAGTGGCCTCGAGAAGGCCCGCCTGTTTGCCGAACGCCTGCGTGTAGCGATCGAAGAGCAGCGGGTCAGCCATGATGGGCACGTCATCCCCTTTACCATCAGCCTGGGTATTGCCGAGATGACGCCTGACTGCACCGACCACAAGCAACTGATCGAGAGAGCTGATCACGCGCTGTACAACGCCAAGCGCAATGGGCGTAACCAGGTCAGCGTGCACGGCAGCTGACCTGACCTGAAGCGAGGCGGTTTACCAGTATTTCGGGTAACGCCCACTGCGCGTAGCGTTGTTGTAGAACAGGGCGACCAGTACCAGCAGTGCCGCGCCGATCAAGGTGGGGAACAGCAGAAAGCTCCAGCCTGGTTGAGCGAGGAAGATGATCACCGGGTTGGAGCCGGCTGGCGGATGCACGGTGCGGGTCAGCATCATCAAGGCGATGGCACTCCCAACGGCCAATGCCAGGGCCCAGCCGTGGGGGCCACCGACATGAAGGCAGACCAGACCCACCAGCGAGCTGATCACATGCCCGCCGATCACATTGCGCGGCTGCGAAAAGGGCAGGTCGGGAAAGCCGAAAACCAGAACGCACGAAGCCCCGAAAGACCCCAATAACAGGGTCATCGACAGGGCATCCCCGGCACTGGCGACGCAGCCAATGGCCAGCGCACCGCCGAGCCATGCCAGGGCGATCTGACGCAGGCTGGCACGAGGTGGAAGAGCCACGGCATCACCGCGAAATTTGCGTATTAGGAACAGCATGGAAAGTTCTCCGGGCATGGTTCGGGGATGCAGGCCAGCGGGGCGCCCAGGCTATGGTCTGCGCGGCACATCCTGCATGGTTGGAATCTTTTGATATTTCGCTTTAACTCATTGAATCGGATAGAAATATAGTCCGATACAGCCCTTGAAACGGGCCTCTTTGAGGCAGGTGCGGACATTCAACTTTTCCGTGTCATGACGCACCAATTGGTGGGCTAAAGCCCACCCTACGTAGGGTTCAGGCTCTGTAGGGTGGGCTTCAGCCCACCAGCTTCAGTGTCCACAACTGCCTCGCTCCGGCCATCCATGTCGAAACGTCAACAGAGCCTACTGATGCATACAACCACCCGGCTTGTGAGTGCGCACTTTGGAGGCAGGGTTGTCGACGAGCTCATGGGGCGGGCGTATGGGCCGGCGCAGCAACTCGCCCGAGCAGTTCGGGCAACACAGCTGTAAGGCTTGTGCGCAGGCGAGGCAGAAGGTGCATTCGAAGGAGCAGATGAGCGCCTCGGTCGAATCGGCAGGCAGATCACAATCGCAGCACTCGCAACCCGGGCGCAGTTCAAGCATGGCGTTTCCCCTGCGAGGCGTTGCCGAAGCGCTCGGCGTATTCCTGAGGGCTGATGGACAGGTACTTGTGAAAGGTGCGCCGCAGGTTTTCCGGATGACCGAAGCCAGTCAGCCGCGCCACGGTACTGATCGATGCCTGGGCGTCCTGCAGCAAGGCCCGGGCGGCTTCCAGGCGGACACGCTCGACATAGCGCCCCGGGCCGACACCCAGTTCATGGGTGAACGCCCGCGACAGGCTGCGCGGTGACATTCCGGCCTTGCCAGCCAGTACCTCCAGCGACAGGTCTTCCCCCAGGTGCGCCGGAATCCAGTCGAGCAGCGTGGCCAGCTTCGGCGTACGGCTGGGTTCCGGTACCAGCAGTGCGCTGAACTGCGCCTGCCCGCCTGGGCGACGGAGGAACAACACCAACCGGCGGGCAACGGCGAGGGCCATGCTACGCCCAAGGTCCGCTTCTACCAGCGCCAGCGCGAGATCGATTCCGGCGGTGACGCCAGCAGACGTGAAGACGTGCCCATCACCGTCGTGATCGTCGGGGTCGTAGGTGTGCAGGCAGTTGGCGTCGACCTTGACTCCCGCGTAGCTGCGCAATGCATCGGTATCCGCCCAATGGGTGGTAACACGGCGCCCGGCGAGCAGGCCGGCGGACGCGAGGATCAGCGCGCCGGAGCATACCGAGCCAAAGCGCCGGATCTGCGGTTCAGCCTTGCGCAACCAGGCCAGTAGCGGCTGATTTTCACATTGCGTGGCTTCACCGATGCCGCCGGGAATCAGCAAGGTGTCCAGGCTGGCCGGGTCCGTTGTGCTCCAGGCCTGTTCGGCCACCAGTTGGAAGCCGGCGGACGTCGCGACAGGGCCGGGCATATCGGCCAGCAGGCGCAAGCGGTAGACGGCCGGTAAGCCTTGGCGTTCGCACTCGACATTGGCCGAGGCGAACACCTGCAGGGGGCCGGTGACATCCAGGCTCATGACATCGGGGTAGATCAGGCTGGCAATGGTTCTGGCGGCGTCCATGAGGCAGGCTCGGCATGGGGATGGATGCAGTGTGTCTGTCGTCCCCTATGGTCACAAGGACAATAAGCCCACAGATATTGCCAATCAGGCGTCGTTCAGCCGTTCAAGAAAACGCATCAGCATGCTTTCTTCTTCACGCAGGCCCTTGCGTACGCCACCTGCGCGGATAGCGGCCAGCTCGCCCGCAAGGAAGGCTTCGATCACGGCGGGATGGATGTAGCACTTGCGGCAGATGGCCGGGGTGTTGCCCAGTTGCTTGGCCACCTGTTTAACGATCTCCACCACCTCCTGCCGGGTGTTGCCGCCAGATGCCAGTGCTGCCTCATGCATGCGCTGCAGGGCCAGGGCCGTACCGGCCCAGGTCCGGTAGTCCTTGGCCGTGAAATCGCTGCCGGTGTGGGTCTGCAGGTACGAATTGACGTCCGCAGAGTTCACCGCCCGGCGTTCGCCATTGTCATCGAGGTACTGGAACAGGTGCTGGCCGGGCAGCTCCATGCAGCGGCGGACCACGCGAGCCAGGCGAGGGTGGTTGAGGCTGACCTCATGTTCGATGCCGCTTTTGCCCCGAAAGTGGAAGCGGATCGAATTGCCGGCCACATCGACATGGCGGTTGCGCAGGGTGGTCAGGCCGAAGGACTTGTTCTCCCGCGCGTACTGCTGGTTGCCGACGCGAATCAGTGTCGAATCGAGCAGGGCGACCACCGTGGCCATGACTTTATCGTGGCCGTGATCGCGCAAACGCAGATGCTGGTCGACCTGTTCGCGCAGCTTGGGCAGCGCACGGCCGAAATCCAGCAGGCGCTCGTACTTGTCGCTGTCGCGGATTTCCCGCCAGCGTGGGTGGTACCGGTACTGCTTGCGCCCGCGCGCATCGCGCCCCACGGCTTGCAGATGACCTTGTGGGTCGGCGCAGATCCACACGTCGCTGTAAGCCGGAGGAATAGCCAACTGGTTGATCCGGCGGATTTCCTCTTCGTCACGAATGCGCTCGCCCTCGGTATTGAAGTAGGCGAATGTGCCACGCAGCTTGCGCCTGCGAATGCCCGCCTGGCGGTCGTCAACGTAATGCAGGTCAGGCGGCAACGCGGGGCAGAGCAGGGTGCCGGTATCACCCGCTTCGCTCTCGGGGACGGGGCGAGTGCCCTTGGCCAACGGTGGTGCATTGGCAGTCATCGGCTACGCTCCCGCTCCAGTGCTTCGCTCCACAAGGTAGTGCGGCAGCGAACACAGGCGGCGGACTGGCCGGCGACCAGCACCTGGGTGTTGCCACAATGTGTGCAGGCATACAGACCTTTGGTTGGGGGGAGGTGGAAGGTCGCACGCAGGGGATCGGGTAACACCGAGAGGCCTGGGCGGGTGTCGCCGGCATCCTGGAAATACAGGCTGACGTCACCGTTGACCTCGAGAATGCCCAGGCGCACCTGACCCAGGTGCTCGACACCGGCCTGGCGCAGCTCCATGTAGAACTCGTCGCTGGAGATGTTCTGCTCGGCGAGCACAGGCAGCTCATAGACGCCATCGCGGATGATCACCACCGGCTGGCCTTCGACCCAGCTACCAAAACGCGCGCTGCGTTTCATCAGGGTGGTGGTCAGGCGATAGAGCAGGAGCAGGGTGGCGAATACCACCACGATGGGCAGCAGCGGCACGTCTTCGTAGAAGGCAACATCACCGGCAGCCGAGCCCAGTGTCAGGATCACCACGACTTCGAAAAGCGACAGCTGGCGTACACCGCGCCTTCCGGAAATCTTCAGGAAGATGAAGACAGCGAGGTAGGCAAACAGCACACGCACTGCGACTTCCCCGAGAAAGGCCGCGGGAACCTCATCCAGGAGCATACGCTGCCAGTCGAACGCTTCCATGCAGGGCTCCTTCAGAAGGGCTGTGGGTTGCTGCCGGGCATGGACCAGGGTGTCAGTTCGTAACCGTCTTTGCTCAGCTCCAGGCGGGCCAGCTCGATCAGCCCGGCCAGGCGTGTGGCGTCGCTGTACTGGCTGCGGGCGACATGGCACTGGGAGAGCAGCTCCACGTCGCTATCGTCGAATACGCGGAAGGCGAAACTGGCGTCGTCGTTGTGCACCGTGGTTTCGCAGCAATGCGGCAGGAACGCCTGTTGGATGACGCCAAGCGCTTCGTCGAGACTCAAAGTGAGGCTCATGCCTGCTCCTCCATCTATCGGGGTCTATGGGATAGACGTGATGGTGCGGCAATAGGTTCGCTGCTGATTTTGCTGGCGCGGAGGCGACGCCGGGCGGGAAAAGAACCGAAAGGGAGGAAACGCGAGGATCTATGCGGGGAAACGCATGGCGGGTAGTGATCTACCCGCCTGGCGTGGGCGCCTGGAGATGCCTTATTCGGGCATGCTCCACGGCTCGAGGTTGTAGCCTTGCTGGCTCAGCTGTTCGCGCGATTGTTGCAGCACAGTGGCCAGTTGGGCGGGGTCGCGGTAGGCGCTGCTGGCGATACGGGTCTGGCCGACACGGGTGCTGGTGCGGTCGATGACGGTGAGGTTGAGTTCGCCGCTGCCATCTTGTTGGGACCAGGCTACGCACTGAAAAGGTTGAAAGGCGCGGCCGGCGATAATAAGTGCTTCGTTTTCGCGGAGCTGGGTGTTCATAGGGTCATTCTCCAAGGGGCCCGATAGGCAATCTGGCCATCGAGAGAACGCGCTACCGGTGGCCTGTATAGCGTTGATGACGGAACATGACCTTAAAGTCACATCCTGTCGTAAAAACATAGAAATATGTCGCATGTAACCGTTTTCCCTCATGTTTGCCGATGGTGCAGGACAGTCCCGGCTTATCGAAAGCCCTGTCGGTATCGCTACACATGCTGTGGCAGCAAGACGCTAGAGCCCCCTGGAGGGTGCCTCTACAATTCGAGTCTTCATGGGCGGGTGGCTTTGCTGCGCCGTCCGAAGCCACCAGCTCGCAGGGGGACTACCCATGAACGATTACGAGGAAACGCTCTACGACGGCTACGGCCAGCGCTTTCGCATGGACACGCTGCTGCACGAGGTGCGTAACGGACATCAGCATCTGGTTATTTTCGAGAACGCCCGCATGGGTCGCGTCATGGCGCTGGACGGCGTTATCCAGACCACCGAGGCCGATGAGTTCATCTACCACGAGATGCTGGCCCATGTGCCGATCATTGCCCATGGCAACGCCCAGCGCGTGCTGATCATCGGCGGGGGGGACGGTGGCATCCTGCGTGAAGTACGTCGTCATCACACTGTCGAGAGCATTACCCTGGTCGGGATCGACAGAGCGGTCGTCGACATATGCAAGAAGTTCCTGCCGAACCATTCCTGCGGCGCGTTCGATGACCCGCGCCTGAACCTGCTGATCGATGACGGTATGAACTTCGTGACCCATACCACGGAGACCTTCGATGTGATCATCTCCGATTTCACCGATCCGGTCGGCGCGGGCGAGGGGCTGCTTTCGGAGAACTTCTACCAGGCCTGCCGCCGCTGCCTGAGTGATGGCGGAATCCTGGTGACCCAGAACGGTACGCCGTTCATGCAGTTGAATGACGTGCAGACCACCGCCAGCCGCATGGATGGCCTGTTCTGTGACTGGCACTTCTACACGGCGGCCGTGCCTACCTATATCGGTGGCAGCATGACGTTCGCCTGGGGTAGCACCGATGGCAGCTACCGCAAACAATCGCTGGATGTATTGCGCCAACGCTTTGCCGGCAGCGGTATCGTTACCCGCTACTACAACCCGGAGATTCACATCGGCGCATTCGCCTTGCCGCAATACGTGTTGCAGGCCGTGAACAAGCCAAGCAACGATTGAGCTTCGGCGCGCCATCGTCGAGATAAGTGGAGTGGGGCGCCGATCAGATGATCTCTATCCTTGAGGCAATTGCGGGCAATCGACTCTTGCGTTTCATGATGTGCTGATTGCTGGGCTGAAGCCCACCCACTGTGGTGCCTGCAACTGCCTCGAACCGGTCATTCAGGCGAGACGTCAACACCTGGCGCCTACTTGTCCGCCCATTTACCGCCGCCGTTCTCGCAGTCGATCTTGATTTGCGGGCGGTTCGTGGCGGTGTAGAAGTAAGTGATGACCTTGGCGTCATCCGGCACGCTCAGGCTGTCTTCGCTGCCGCTTTCGCCGGAGGCACTGTGGTTCGCCAGGGCTTCCGGAGTCAGCCTGGCTGTGCACTGGCCGAAGTAGCCGGCCTTACATGTGGCCACCTTGCTTTTCTCGCTGGCGACCATTTCCTTGCTCTCGTTGCTGCATGACCAGTCGATCGCGCCGGAGGGCATGCCACGGTATTCGTAGCAGCTTTCGGTTTCCACCGTTGCTACCTGCGCGCTGGAGGATTGGTTGTGTACATGGCACGCCTCGGCGAACACGCCAGGTGAGGCGAGCAGGCAAGCGAGCACCATCAGGTAGTTGCTGTCCATGTGGAGTCTCCATGCCCGTATGGGCTTCAGGATGCCTTGCGCAGGGCCTCGACGAGTTCCTGCTTGCGCATGCTGGAACGCCCGGCAATGTTCTTCGCCCGTGCTTTCTGCATCAGCGATGCCTTGCTTTCTTCACCCAGCGATTGCCCACGGGGCACGCCATGTTTGGTGGCAACGGCACGCTTCGCCGAGTCTTTGCGGGCCTGGCTCTTGCGGCCTTCGCTGGTCGCACGGCCAGAGCCACCGGCACGCTCACCGCCGCCAGATTGCTTGTTCACTGTGGCCCAGGCGCGGGCTTCGGCCTGGTCTTTCGGGACACCTTTATCCTCATAGCTGGCTTCGATATGTTCGGCTTTGCGCTTCTGCGCGTCGGTGTATTTGTCTTTGCTTCCACGTGGCATGGAGACATCTCCTCTGCTGTTGCCGTCGATTGCGGCCGTCTTCATGTTGGAAGGGGCGCTGAATCCGTGGTTCGGCCTTTCTGATGAGTGGTGCCGAGCGTGATGCAGGCAATGGGCGTACAAAGATGGAACCTCCTCCGGCAATCGCAGACTCACTTTCATGGGAGCTGGCCACGTGTCGTGGCCAGCTCCGCGCTGGCTGCCGCCGCGCCGCCTGCCAGCGCCATCACCACGGGTGATGCGAGGCGCAGTGGGAAAGGACGAGGAGGGCTAAGCATGAAACGAGATTGGGACCTGATCCGCACGCTCCTGGTGGAAATCGAGGGACTGGGCATTGGCCAGCATTTCACCCCGCACGATTTTGCCGGACACAGCAGCGAGGCGGTGACGTACCACATCCACCTGATGGGCCAGGCCGGTCTGATCGAGTGGGCCAACCATCCCTGGAATGGTGAGCCGGTCGTGATTGCCAAGAGCCTCACGCTGGCCGGCCACGACTTGCTCGACATCATTCGCGACGGCGATATCTGGTCGACCTGCAAGGCACAACTGCAGGAGCGTCTGGGCGGTGTGTCCTACGAGGCCCTCATGCAATTCAGTCTCGCCAGTCGGCAGCAGCGCACCGCTGCACTCAATGGCAGCGCTGCCTTCAAGTAGCTGTTTCCTGTTTCACCCGGCCATTCACCGCAAGGGGACCGTTCATGCCCAGCGATACCGGCTCGCCAGTCGATCAAGTCGACGCCTTCAAGAACAGCATTCTGGCCAAACTGAAATATGCCGTCGGCAAGGACCCGCAGAACGCGTTCGGTCATGACTGGTTCGAAGCCGTTGCCCTCGCCGCACGCGACCATGTCGTCGACGAGTGGGAAGAGGCGTCGGCTCACGTCAAGGGCAAGAAGCGCAAGCGTGTGTATTACCTGTCGCTGGAGTTCCTTATCGGTCGCCTGTTGGTCGACAACCTGAGCAACCTCGGCTTGCTCGATGTGGCGCGCCAGGCCCTGGCCGAGTTGGGTGTGGATTTCGAGGCGGTGCGTGGCTGGGAGCCGGATGCGGCGCTGGGCAACGGCGGGCTGGGGCGTCTGGCCGCGTGCTTCATGGAGAGCATGGCCACGCTCAACCTGGCGGCCCATGGCTACGGCATCCGTTACGAGCATGGCTTGTTCCGCCAGGTGATCGTCGATGGCTGGCAGCAGGAGCACACCGAAACCTGGCTGGATTTCGGTAATCCGTGGGAGTTCGAACGCCCGGAGGTCAGCTACAGCATTGGCTTTGGTGGCAGCGTGGCGAGCCACGGCAATATCGACGAAGTTCCTCACCAGACCTGGCAGCCTGCCGAAACCATTCGGGCCATCGCCTACGACACGCCGGTGGTGGGCTGGCGTCGCTCCAGCGTCAACACCCTGCGCCTGTGGCGTGCGCGTGCCGAGGAAGACCTGCAGCTGGAACGCTTCAACGCGGGCGACCACTTCGGTGCCGTGGCCGACGTGGTACGTGCAGAAAGCATCTCACGCGTGCTGTACCCGGCCGACAGCACCGAGGCGGGTCAGGAGCTGCGCCTGCGCCAGGAGTTCTTCTTCGTTTCCGCCTCGCTGCAGGACCTGCTCAAGCGCCACATGGACCTGCATGGCGATATCCGCCTGTTGCCCATGGAAGTTGCGATCCAGCTCAACGACACACACCCTTCGATTGCCGTCGCCGAGCTGATGCGCCTGCTGGTCGACGAGCACCGCTTGAGCTGGTTCGAGGCCTGGGAGCTGACGGTCGCCACCCTGGCCTACACCAATCACACGCTACTGCCCGAAGCGCTGGAATCCTGGGCGGTGTCGCTGATGGAGCGCCTGCTGCCACGGCACATGCAGATCATCTACCTGATCAACGCGTATCACATCGACTCGTTGCGCGCGCGCGACATCCATGACTTCGACCTGCTGCGCGGCGTTTCCCTGATCGAGGAAGATCACGGCCGTCGCGTGCGCATGGGCAACCTGGCGTTCCTCGGTTCGCACAGCGTCAACGGCGTGTCGGCGCTGCACACCGAATTGATGCGCAAAACCGTATTCAGCGACCTGCATGGCCTGTATCCAGAGCGGATCAACAACAAGACCAACGGCGTGACGTTCCGGCGCTGGCTGTTTCAGGTCAATCCACAGCTTACCGAACTGTTGGTCGACGCCGCCGGGCCGGACCTGCTGGATGCGCCGGAAACCGCGCTGCACCGCATCGAACCGTTCGCCGAGAAGGCTACCTTCCGCAAGCATTTCGCCGCATGCCGCCAGCACAACAAGGAGGTACTGGCCCGGCTGGTATACGAGCGGCTGGGCATTACCCTGGATACCCAGGCGATCTTCGACGTACAGGTCAAACGCATCCACGAGTACAAGCGCCAGTTGCTCAACCTGCTGCATACCGTGGCGTTGTACCAGGCGATCCGTAACGACCCGGCCACCGACTGGGTGCCGCGGGTGAAGATCTTCGCTGGCAAGGCGGCGGCCAGTTACCAGCAGGCCAAGATGATCGTGAAACTGGCCAACGACATCAGCCGCACGATCAATGACGATCCAACCGTACGCGGCCTGCTCAAGGTGGTGTTCCTGCCCAACTACAACGTCAGCCTGGCCGAGGTGATCATCCCGGCGGCGGATCTGTCCGAGCAGATCTCCACCGCTGGCCTTGAGGCCTCGGGGACCAGCAACATGAAGTTCGCCCTCAATGGCGCGCTGACCATCGGTACCCTCGATGGCGCCAACGTCGAGATGTGCAAACTGATCGGCGCCGAGAACATGTTCATCTTCGGCATGACTGTGCAGGAAGTGGAGGCGCGCAAGCACGCCAGCGAGGCGGATACCTTGGCCCTGGTGGCGGGCTCCGGACGTTTGTCCTCGGCCCTGGAGGCCATCCGCAACGGGGTATTCTCGCCTGACGATCCGAACCGCTACGTCGCTCTGGTCGATGGCCTGCTACGTCATGATCGCTTCCATGTATGCGCCGACTTCGATGCCTACTGGGCAGCCCAGCGCAAGGTCGATGCCCTGTGGCAGACGCCGACCAAATGGTGGCGTTCGGCGGTGTTGAACACCGCCCGCACGGGGTGGTTTTCCTCGGATCGGACCATTCGTGAATACGCCAACGACATCTGGGGGATCGCCCAACCGGGCACTGATCACCAGAACCCGGCGGGATGACGCCTGGCCAGATAACCGAGGCGTAAACCAGCAGCCTTGGTGCAGAAGGCGGCCAGCTCGGTGTCGATAACGGTCTCGTTCAACGCCGCCAGGCTGATCTCTTGCCGATGCGTGTCTCCGTTGGCGTATTGCTGCTCCAATACGACCCGTTGGTTGGGCACGTCCCCGGTAATTCGGTAGGTGCTGTTGGCGCCCTGTTTATCGTGTAACGACAGTTGCAGTTGCGTATCGGCAACCGCGGCCAGGGTCGCCCTGTAGCCATGCGCATTGGCATAGCTGCAGGCTTCCTCCAGATAAGCGAGAACCGGGCCGCGCAGATGCAGTTCCAGGTGGCGCTGGAAGTTGGTGTCGGTCGGGTGGTCTGGTTGCCTGGTCATCTGCTTCACCTCGTGCTGGTGCATGATCGGCCCTGACGTCATCGCAGTACCTTCTTGAACATCTAGACCGGCAGGCCAGCGCAAAGGTCGTCCTTTCATCCAGGCAGGTGCAAGAAGACTGAAACTCTTTGCGCCGCGTGCGGCTCAGAACTCAGGTAGCTGCCTGATACATGCATTGGACGGGAGCCTGCCATGTTCAAGACCTTCCAGCATCACATTGCCTGGACTGACGCCATGAACGATGGCCGACGCTATGTCGGCCTGATCGAGTACCAACCCAAGCGGCCGGGTGCCAACGTCCAGGTCCTCTGGGTACTCGGGGTGGATTATGTCTGCGAGAGCGAGGCGGAAACCGCCGCCGACAACCTGCTCGACCAGATCCGCGATATCACTGCCGAAGGCCGGGTCATCTACTGTGACGACGTGGCGCTCTAGCGCTGCCGTACGTATTGCGCAAGCGTTGTCGCGATGCATCGACCGGCCCCTCGGTCGGCCAATACAGCAAACGCACAAGGAAACGCCGCCATGGCTCGAGCAATCTGGAAAGGGGCGATCAGCTTCGGGCTGGTGCACATCCCCGTGGCCCTGGTTTCGGCCACCACCCGCCAGGGTGTGGACTTCGATTGGCTGGACCAGCGCAGCATGGAGCCCGTGGGCTACAAGCGCGTGAACAAGGTCACCGGCAAGGAGGTCAGCAAGGAACATATCGCCAAGGGCGTGCAATACGAGAAAGGCCGCTATGTGGTGCTCAGTGAAGAGGAAATTCGCTCGGCACATCCAGCCTCGACCCAGACCATCGACATCTTTTCCTTCGTCGACAGCCACGAGGTACCGCTGCAGAACATCGATACTCCGTACTTCCTGGCTCCCGACAAACGCGGCGAGAAGGTCTACGCGCTGTTGCGCGAGACGCTGGTCAGTACCGGCAAGGTCGCGCTGGCCAACGTCATCCTGCACACCAAGCAGCACCTGGCAGTGTTGCTGCCCATGGACGCGGCCCTGGCGCTGGTGATGCTGCGCTGGCCCTCCGAGGTGCGCAGCATCGATCAGTTGGAACTGCCGAGCGCGGTGACCTCCGCGAAACTGGAAAAGCGTGAGCTGGACATGGCCAAGCGCCTGGTCAAGGACATGAGTGGCAGTTGGCAGCCTGACGAATACCGCGACACCTTCGAGGAAAAGATCATGCAGCTGGTCGAGCAGAAGGCCCGCGAGGGCAAGATCGCCAACGTGGAAGGTGTCGGCGAGGAGGAGGGGCGGCGCAGCGCGGACATCATCGACCTTACCGAGCTGCTCAAGCGCAGCCTGGGTGGCAAGGCCAAGGAGAAAAAGCCCGCGCCGGCCAAGTCGAGCAGCAAGAAGACACCGGCCAAGAGTGCCAGCCCTGCAACCAAGAAGAGCGCCACGCGAAAGTGAGCGCGCCGAGGTGACCGATGGCCAAGCCGCAAAGCGAATACGCCCGCAAGCGTAATTTCGATATCACATCCGAACCTGCCGAGAAACCAGCAGGCAAGCGCCAAGCCGGCTCGCTGCGTTTCGTGATCCAGAAGCATGATGCCAGCCACCTGCACTATGACTTTCGCCTGGAGCTGGACGGCACCTTGAAAAGCTGGGCGATCCCCAAGGGGCCGAGTCTGGACCCCAAGGACAAACGCCTGGCCGTTCACGTGGAGGACCATCCGCTGGGCTACGCCACGTTCGAGGGCAGCATTCCCAAGGGCCAGTACGGCGCGGGGGATGTGATCGTCTGGGACCAGGGCGTGTGGCAGCCCCAGGGTGATCCGGCGACCGCCTACAAGGCCGGCAAGCTCAAATTCACCCTGATCGGCGAGAAGCTCACCGGTGACTGGAACCTGGTACGCACCCACCTGCGTGGCAGTGGCGACAAGGAGCAGTGGTTGCTGATCAAGGAGCGTGATGAAACCGCGCGCGCAGCCAGCGACTACAACGTCGTACAGGCACTGCCGCAAAGCGTGATCAGCGGCGCGGTGATTGCCGCCAAGGCCAAGGCGGACAAAGCCAAACCCGTTGCCAGGGCAGCGAGCAGGAAAACGCAAAAAATAGCCGCCAGCCAGGCGCAAATCAGTATCCCCCACACCTTTTCGCCACAACTGGCGACCCTGGCTGAACGCCCACCGGAAGGCGAGTGGCTGTATGAGATCAAGTTCGACGGCTACCGCATTCTCGCCCGCGTGCTCGACGGCGAGGTTCGGCTGTTCACCCGCAATGGCCATGACTGGACGGAGAAGCTGGCGCAACAGGCCAAGGCCATTGCCGCGCTGGACATGCAGGACGGTTGGCTGGACGGCGAGGTGGTGGTGCTCAACGAGGATGGCCTGCCGGATTTCCAGGCGTTGCAGAATGCCTTCGACGTCGGTCGCAGCAACGACATCCTGTACTTCGTCTTCGACCTGCCGTTCCACGATGGGCACGACCTGCGCGACCTGCCACTGGAGCAACGCCGCGGCGAGCTGAAGAAGTTGGTTGGCCGTCGCCGCAGCGGTCCTTTGCGTTTCTCCGAAGCCTTTACCGCAGCGCATGGCGATATCGTCGAAAGCGCCTGTGCCATGTCCCTGGAGGGCGTGATCGGCAAGCGTGCCGGCAGCCGCTACGTGTCGCGGCGCAGCGATGACTGGATCAAGCTCAAGTGCCGTTTGCGCCAGGAGTTCGTCATCGTCGGCTACACCGCGCCACAGGGCAGCCGCAGTGGTTTCGGCGCCTTGCTACTGGCGGTCAATGACGACAGCGGACTGGTTTACGCTGGCCGCGTCGGCACCGGTTTCAACGAGGCGACCCTGAAACAGCTGCATGCGCGGATGAGCAAGCTGCAGCGCCGTGATAGCCCGCTGGCCGGCAAACTGACCGGCGCACAGGCACGCGGCGTGCAGTGGATCGAACCCACGCTGGTGGGCGAAGTGGAGTTCGCCGAGTGGACCCGCGAGGGTATCGTGCGTCAGGCCGCCTTTATCGCGCTGCGCAGTGACAAACCCGCCAGCGAGATTGTCCATGAACTGCCGCGTAGGCCAGGAAAAAAAACCGCCGGTGCGGCGAGTGCCGGCACGTCCACACCCAAGCGTGACAGCAAGGGCCGCGAAAGCGTGGCGGGCGTGCCCATCAGCCATCCGGAGCGGGTGATCGACAGCGAAAGTGGCACGCGCAAGGTCGACCTGGCGCGGTTTTATTGTGCGATCGCCGACTGGCTACTGCCGTTCCTGCGGCAGCGGCCCGTGTCCCTCGTGCGGGCGCCGGACGGTGTCGGCGGTGAGCTGTTTTTCCAGAAGCACGCCGAGCGCCTGGCCATCCCCCATATCAAGCACCTGGACCCGATTCTCGATCCCGGCCATGACCGGCTGATGGAGATCGATTCGCTGGCGGCACTGGTCGGCGCGGTGCAGATGGGCATGATCGAATTGCATACCTGGGGCGCGACCAGCTCGAGCATCGAAAAGCCCGATCACTTCGTCCTCGACCTCGACCCGGACACCGCCTTGCCGTGGCGCAGCATGCTCGAAGCCACGCGGTTGACCCTCAGCGTGCTCGATGAGCTGGGCCTGGATGCCTACCTGAAAACCAGTGGCGGCAAGGGCATGCACATCATCGTGCCGTTGGCACGCCAGGCTGGTTGGGAGACCGTCAAGGCATTCGCCAAGGCCATCGCCCAGTTTCTTGCCCAGCAGTTGCCGGAGCGGTTCACGGCGACCTCGGGACCGAAGAACCGGGTCGGCAAGATCTTCGTCGACTACCTGCGCAATGGCCGTGGCGCCAGCACCGTTGCCGCCTACTCGGTACGCGCCAGGCCCGATCTACCGGTATCGGTACCGATTGCCCGCGACGAGCTGGATGGCCTGCGTGCTTCCAATCAATGGAACGTGGCCAACCTGCAGGAGCGCCTGGACGCGCTCAAGAATGATCCCTGGACGGGGTACAGCAACCGTCAACGCATTACCAAGGCGATGTGGAAACGACTGGGCGCGGAGCCGGTGTGAACAAGCCCAGTCCACTGCTGCGTAGCGTGCCGCGCGCATCGATTGGTCTGCGGTGCGCACGGGGTCCCTACGGAGAGCGTCAATGCCGGCATCCGATCTGGCGTCGCTAATGCCCTCGATTTTCACCGCTGACAGGTGGCCAGGCTTGGCGCCGAGCCCCAACGGGCTGGCCCGGGAAACCGGCAGAGGTGGTGCCGGTCTTCGTCTATCTCGGTTGTTCCTATGCGGCCTGCGTCTATGCCCGAGGTGCTGCATGTTTCGGTTAATGGCTAATCGCCAGACGTCGCTTCAGCTGGCGAATGGGGCTGAACTTTTGCCTATCGGGGTCGTTCGGAACTAGTAGCCCAGGGGGAGCGGAATGATCTTCCTGCTCCCTGCCGCTCGCCCGAGGGTTTTCTCCCGGGTCCCGCTTGTGTGCCATCGCGCCGTAAAGGAGTCCGCTTCAATGCAGCCAGACATCCCCCACAAGCCCACTGGCCATCTGGTTGGCGAAGTACGGCTGGAGGAGGCCGTCGCACTGCCGCGCATCGCTATCGAGGCTGTGGAGCCGGCAGTCGAGGATGGCCGTTTCGCTGCCAAGGGCGTGGTCGGCGGCGAGGTGCTGGTCAATGCGGTGATCTTCGCCGATGGCCACGACAGGCTCGCCGCACGCCTGCTGTGGCGCCTGGTTGCCCAGGAACACTGGACGGCGGTGCCGCTGGAAAACCTCGGCAATGATCACTGGCAGGGACGCTTCGTGCCGACCCAGGTGGGCCGTGTGGTGTTCGTCATCGAAGCCTGGTGGGACGAGTACGCCACCTACGGCTACGAGCTGATGAAGAAATTCTCCGCGGGTGTGCCGCTCACCCTGGAGTTGCAGGAGGGCGCGTTGCTGCTGGACAAGGCGCTGGCGCGCACCGCTGGTGGCGAGCAGGTGGAGGAGCTGCAGGCCCTGCGCGCGCAGCTGGAGGGAAGCGAGGCGGTCGAGGCGCGCGTCAAGCTGCTATTGGCCGAGCCCACCGTTGCGTTGATGGCGCGATCCGATGGCCGCCCGCACCTGACCCGCAGTCGGCTGTTCCCGGTTGAGGTGGAGCGGCCGCTGGCACAGTTCGCCAGCTGGTACGAACTGTTCCCGCGTTCGGAGACCGACGATCCATCACGCCACGGCACCTTCCGTGATGTGACCAAGCGCCTGCCCGCTATAACCGCCATGGGCTTCGATGTGCTGTATTTCCCGCCGATCCATCCCATTGGCCGCGCTCACCGCAAGGGGCCGAACAATTCACTCGAGGCTGGCCCGGACGATCCCGGCAGTCCGTATGCCATCGGCAGCGCCGAGGGTGGACACGAGGCGGTGCATCCGCAGCTTGGCAGCCTGGAAGACTTTCGCGAGCTGGTGGATGCCGCGCGCTCCCAGGGCCTGGAAATCGCCCTCGATTTCGCCATCCAGTGCTCGCCCGACCATCCCTGGCTGCAGCAACATCCGGGCTGGTTCACCTGGCGCCCTGACGGCACGATTCGTCACGCCGAGAACCCGCCGAAGAAATACGAGGATATCGTCAACGTCGACTTCTACGCCGAGGCGTCGATTCCCGACCTGTGGCTGGCGCTGCGTGACGTGGTGATCGGCTGGGTGGAGCAGGGCGTCAGTCTGTTCCGTGTTGACAACCCGCACACCAAGCCGCTGCCATTCTGGGAATGGCTGATCGCCGATGTGCGTGCGCACCATCCCAAGGTCATGTTCCTCGCCGAGGCCTTCACCCGCCCGGCGATGATGGCGCGCCTGGGCAAGCTCGGCTTCAGCCAGAGCTACACCTACTTCACCTGGCGCAATACCAAGGCGGAGCTGGAAAGCTACTTCACTGAGCTTAACCAGCCGCCGTGGCGCGATTGCTACCGGCCCAATTTTTTCGTCAACACGCCGGACATCAACCCGTTCTTCCTGCACAACAGCGGGCGTCCCGGTTTTCTCATCCGCGCCGCGCTGGCAACTATGGGCTCCGGGCTGTGGGGCATGTATTCAGGCTTCGAGCTGTGCGAGGCCGAGCCGGTGCCGGGCAAGGAAGAGTACGTCAACTCCGAGAAGTACCAGATCCGCCCACGCGACTACCACGCCCCCGGCAACATCGTCGGCGAGATCGCCCAGCTCAACCGCATCCGCCGGCAGAACCCGGCGCTGCAGACCCACCTCGGCTTCCAGGCTTACACGGCGTGGAACGACAACATCCTCTACTTCGGCAAACGCACCGACGACCGCAGCAACTTCATCCTGGTCGCCATCAGCCTCGACCCGGTCAATGCCCAGGAAGCGCACTTCGAGCTGCCCCTGTGGGAACTGGGCTTGCCCGACGATGCAGCGATGCACGGCGAAGATCTGATGAGCGGCCATACCTGGACCTGGCACGGCAAGACGCAATGGATGCGCATCGAGCCCTGGCACCTGCCGTTTGGCATCTGGCGCATCAGTGTGCCGGCGGTGTGAACGCCCGGATGAACCCTTTATGAGTGAGCTTGCCGTGGGCCGGCATCCTGGCGATCAGCGGCCTGCCAGCCCGCATCGCGAGCAAGCTCGCTCCTACACAGGCATCGCTCTGCGCGCAGTGCCGGCAGACTCAGGAGTCACAGATGGCGAAGAAACGTAGACCGGCTGCCTTCATCGATGACCCGTTCTGGTACAAGGACGCGGTCATCTATCAGGTCCATGTGAAGTCCTATTTCGACTCCAACAACGATGGTATTGGCGATTTTCCGGGGCTGATCGACAAGCTCGACTACATCGCCGACCTGGGTGTGAACACCATCTGGCTGTTGCCGTTCTATCCCTCGCCACGCCGCGACGATGGCTATGACATTGCCGAGTATCGTGGCATCCATCCCGACTATGGCGGCATGGCCGACGCCAAGCGTTTCATCGCCGAGGCGCACAAGCGCGGCCTGCGCATCATCACCGAACTGGTGATCAACCACACCTCGGACCAGCACCCCTGGTTCAAGCGCGCCCGCGAGGCGAAGAAGGGCTCCAAGGCGCGCGATTTCTACGTCTGGTCCGATACCGACCAGAAGTACCAGGGCACGCGGATCATCTTTCTCGACACCGAGAAGTCCAACTGGACCTGGGACCCGGTCGCCGGCCAGTACTTCTGGCACCGTTTCTATTCGCACCAGCCGGACCTCAACTTCGATAATCCGCAGGTGCTCAAGGAAGTGCTCGGCGTCATGCGTTTCTGGCTCGACCTGGGCGTCGATGGCCTGCGCCTGGATGCCATCCCGTACCTGATCGAGCGCGACGGCACCAACAACGAGAACCTGGCGGAGACCCATCAGGTACTGAAGAAGATCCGCGCCGAGCTGGACGCCACGTACCCGGACCGCATGCTCCTGGCCGAGGCCAACCAGTGGCCGGAAGACACTCAGCTCTACTTTGGTGGCGAGAACGGCGGGCCGGGCGATGAGTGCCACATGGCCTTCCACTTCCCGCTGATGCCGCGCATGTACATGGCCATCGCCCAGGAAGACCGTTTCCCGATCACCGACATCCTGCGCCAGACCCCGGATATTCCGGACAACTGCCAGTGGGCGATCTTCCTGCGCAACCACGACGAGCTGACCCTGGAAATGGTCAGTGACCACGAACGCGACTACCTGTGGAACTACTACGCCGCCGACCGCCGCGCACGCATCAACCTGGGTATCCGCCGGCGCCTGGCGCCACTGGTCGAGCGTGACCGGCGGCGTATCGAACTGCTCAATAGCCTGCTGCTGTCGATGCCGGGCACGCCGACGCTGTACTACGGCGACGAGATCGGCATGGGCGACAACATCTTCCTCGGCGACCGCGACGGCGTGCGCACGCCGATGCAGTGGTCCATCGACCGTAACGGTGGTTTTTCCCGCGCCGACCCGGCCAGCCTGGTGTTGCCGCCAATCATGGACCCGCTGTACGGCTTCCAGACGATCAATGTCGAATCCCAGGCGCGCGACCCGCATTCGCTGCTCAACTGGACGCGACGCATGCTGGCGATTCGCAAGCAGCAGAAGGCCTTCGGTCGCGGCACCCTGAAAATGCTCGCGCCGAGCAACCGGCGCATTCTCGCTTATGTGCGTGAGTACACCGGCGTGGACGGCAAGCACGAGTTGATCCTCTGCGTGGCCAACGTGTCGCGTGCCGCGCAGGCGGCGGAGCTGGAGCTGTCGGCCTTCGCCGGCAAGGTACCGGTGGAAATGGTCGGCGGCACTTCGTTTCCGCCAATTGGCCAGCTCAACTACCTGCTGACCCTGCCGCCGTATGGCTTCTACTGGTTCCTGCTGGCCGACGAGGCGCAGATGCCCAGTTGGCATGTGCCGCCGGTGGAGCGTTTGCCGGAACTGACCACCCTGGTGATCAAGCGTGACCTGCAGGAGCTGTTGCAGGCGCCGAACAAACAGATCCTCGAACGCGAGTCCTTGCAGGCCTACCTGCCCAAACGCCGCTGGTTCTCGGCGGAGGCCGAAGCGCCGTCGCCGCGCCTGCTCTACAGCATGCCGTTCGGCGATCTGCGCGTACTGTGCGAAGTGGCGGTGGGCGACGACCATTACCAGATTCCCCTCGGCTACGTCGACGAGCACCAGCCCGGCAACCCGTTGCCGCAGCAGATGGCCCTGGCACGCCTGCGCCGTGGCCGCCAGGTCGGCCTGCTGACCGATGCCTTCACCTTGCCGGCGTTCACCTACGAGGTGCTCAACCACCTGCACAGCCGCAAGGTGCTGGAATGGCAGGGCAACGAGGTGCAGTTCCTGCCAACCGCGCAGTTCAGCGAGATGGAGGCAGTCTCCGGCGAGGAGATCCGCCTGATCTCGGCCGAGCAGTCCAACAGCTCGGCGGTGATCGGCGGGCGCATGGTGCTCAAGCTGGTGCGTCGGGTGTTCCCCGGTGTGCACCCGGAGGCCGAGGTCGGCGGTTACCTGACTGCCAGGGGCTTTGCCCATATCGCGCCCTTGCTCGGCGAGGTACGCCGGATCGATGCCGATGGCGTGTCGCATACACTGATGATCCTGCAGGGCTACCTGAGCAACCAGGGCGATGCCTGGACCTGGACGCAGAACACCCTGGAACGGGCGATCCGCGATGAGCTGGCGGGTGGCCTGTCCAGCGCTGAAAACCAGTACCTGGCACTGCACGAGCTGGAGCAGTTTGCCCAGATGCTCGGTCGCCGACTGGGCGAGATGCACGGGGTGCTGGCACAGGATTCGGACAACGTCGACTTCGGTTGGCGCGAAACCAGCCGCGCCGATACCGAGGCCTGGGGCGTGGCCATTGCCGCGCAGGTCGACGAAGCCCTGGATGCCGTGAGCAGCGTGCGTGCCGGGCTGGGCGAGGTCGCTGCCGGGCAGGCTGACTGGCTACTGCAACGTCGCGCGCAGTTGCTGGCGCTGGTCAAGCGCCTGGCCGTGCGGGCCAGTGGCGGGGTGAGCATGCGCGTGCATGGCGACCTGCACCTGGGGCAGGTGCTGATCGTGCAGGGCGATGCCTACCTGATCGATTTCGAAGGGGAGCCGGCGCGCAGCCTGGAACAGCGCCGCGCCCGCTACAGCCCGTTGAAGGATGTCGCCGGCATGCTGCGCTCGTTCGATTACGCCGCCGCCATGGCGCGCCGCACCAGCCAGGGTGCGGATGCATCCAGCGAAGCCGAGCAGGCCCGGCAGGCCATCGCCAACCAGTACCTGCACCAGGTGCGTACCGCGTTCTACGACAGCTACCGCCTGGCGGCGGCCAACCTGCCGCATGCCTGGCACGAGCGTGAAGGCGAGGGCATGGCCCTGGCACTGTTATGCATCGAGAAAGCGGCTTACGAAATTCTTTATGAAGCTCGCTACCGTCCCGACTGGCTGGAAGTACCGCTGGCCGGGCTGATGGAGTTGAGCGTGCCTCTTCTTGGGAGTAGCGCATGAGTGTTGCAGGCAGCCCGCGGGCCGATATCGAGGCACTGCTCAGGGGCGAACACCTCGACCCGTTCTCGTTCCTGGGGCCGCATGCCGACGGCAAGGGTGTCTGGGTGCGTACCTATCAGCCTGGTGCCTTGCGCATCGAAGTGCTCAGCGCCGGCAGCGGCGCGGCATTGGGCGAGATGACCCAGAGCGAGGCACCGGGGCTGTTCAGCCTGCACCTCGATCACCCGCAGCCGTATCGCTACCGCATCCACTGGGGCGAGGGCACCCAGGAAACCGAAGACCCCTATGCATTCGGCCAACTGCTCGGTGAGATGGACCTGTACCTGTTCGCCGAAGGCAATCACCGTGAACTGGGCCAGAGCTTCGGCGCGCAGCTGGCAAACCACGAGGGGGTAGACGGCGTGCGCTTTGCCGTGTGGGCACCGAATGCCCGGCGGGTGTCGGTGGTCGGCCATTTCAATGGCTGGGACGGCCGTCGCCATCCGATGCGCCAGCGTATTCCCAGCGGTGTGTGGGAGCTGTTCATCCCGCGCCTGGCGGCGGGCGAGGTGTACAAGTACGAGATCCTTGGCCGGCACGGCCTGTTGCCGCTCAAGGCCGACCCGCTCGCCCTGGCCACCGAGTTGCCACCCGCCACCGGCTCGGTGGTCTCGGAGCCGCTGGACTTCGACTGGCACGACAGCGAATGGATGGACAGTCGTGGCGAGCGTCAGGGGCATGATCGGCCATTGTCGATCTACGAGGTGCACGTCGGTTCCTGGCGCCATGCCGGCGAGGACGACAATTCCCGCCCGCTGAGTTGGCACGAGCTGAGCGAACAACTGATTCCCTATGTGTTGGACATGGGC
Source organism: Pseudomonas sp. Marseille-Q8238 (assembly GCF_965111915.1). Lineage (NCBI taxonomy): Bacteria > Pseudomonadati > Pseudomonadota > Gammaproteobacteria > Pseudomonadales > Pseudomonadaceae > Pseudomonas > Pseudomonas sp. Marseille-Q8238. The sequence goes on from NZ_CBCOPI010000001.1 coordinate 2,233,643, forward strand.
TTCAGCCACATCGAGCTGCTGCCGATCATGGAGCACCCGTTCGGCGGCTCCTGGGGCTACCAGCCGCTGTCACAGTTCGCACCGACCTCGCGCTACGGCAGCCCGCACGATTTCGCCGCCTTCGTCGATGAGTGCCACCAGGCCGGTATCGGCGTGATCCTCGACTGGGTACCGGCGCATTTCCCCACGGATGACCACGGCCTGGGTCGCTTCGACGGCACCGCGCTCTATGAGTACGAACACCCGTTCGAAGGTTTTCACCAGGATTGGGATACCTACATCTACAACCTTGGCCGCACCGAGGTGCATGGCTTCATGCTGGCTTCGGCGTTGCACTGGCTGCGCGCCTACCATGTTGATGGCCTGCGCGTGGACGCGGTGGCCTCGATGCTCTACCGCGACTACTCGCGCAAGGCCGGCGAGTGGATTCCCAATCGCCATGGCGGCCGCGAGAACCTCGAGGCCATCGACTTCATCCGCCACCTCAACGACGTGGTCGCCACCGAGGTGCCGGGCGCACTGGTCATCGCCGAGGAATCCACCGCCTGGCCAGGCGTGAGCCGGCCAACCCGCGAGGGCGGCCTGGGTTTCGCCTACAAGTGGAACATGGGCTGGATGCACGACAGCCTCAAGTATGCCAGCGAAGACCCGCTGCACCGTGGCCATCACCATCATCAACTGACCTTCGGCCTGCTCTACGCCTTCTCGGAGGATTTCATCCTGCCGATCTCCCACGATGAGGTGGTGCACGGCAAACGCTCGCTGCTGGACAAGATGCCCGGCGACCGCTGGCAGAAGTTCGCCAACCTGCGCCTGTACTTCAGCTTCATGTGGAGCCATCCGGGCAAGAAACTGCTGTTCATGGGCTGCGAGTTCGGCCAATGGCGCGAGTGGAACCACGACGCCCAGCTCGACTGGTACCTGCTGCGCTACTCGGAACACCAGGGCGTGCAGGGCCTGCTGCGCGACCTCAACTATTTGCTGCGCCACGAACCGGCGCTGTACCAGCAGGATGGTCGCGCTGAAGGCTTTCGCTGGCTGATTGGTGATGACCAGGACAACAGCGTCTATGCCTGGCTGCGCCTCGGTGAAGACGGCTCACCGTTGCTGGTGGTGCACAACTTCACCCCGGAGCCCCGTATCGGCTATCGCATCGGCGTGCCCCTGAGCGGCATCTGGAACGTCGCGCTGAACAGCGATGCCGAGCAGTACAGCGGTTCCAATGCCGGTAGCCAGGGCGAAGTGCAGGCCGAAGAACTGATCAGCCATGGTGAGAGTCATTCGCTGGTCCTCGACCTGCCGCCACTGGGTGCGCTGATCCTGCGGCCGGTGGATGGCTGAGGATGGCCAGGGGGCGTTGTGCTGTGTGCAATTGGTCGGCTGCGCCGTGGGTAGGGTGGGCTTCAGCCCACCAATGCAGCTCAACGTTGGCTGAAACGAGGCGCTGTGACCACTCTGGATTTCTGGTTGGTGCCACGTTCTGCATTGATCGTTCCCACGCTCCGCGTGGGAATGCATCCGAGGACGCTCTGCGTCCATAACGTCCGGCAGCGTGTGGCGCTCCCACGCGGAGCGTGGGAGCGATCAGTGGGTGGCTACGAGTGCAATAAGCGCGAGCTTCTGTGGGGGCTGGCGGGCTTTGGCCCACCAGCCTCGTCGCATCTGGACACATCATTCGAGGATCAGCTCAGGCTTCCACCGCTTTGGCCTTGCTGTCTTGGCTATCAGGCTTTTCGCCCGCTTTGCTCGAGTCCTGCTGCGCCCGCAGTTTCTTTGCGCGCTTCTCCAGCACCAGGTAGACGCCGACCGCTACCGCCAGCGGCAGCAGCAGGTAGATCGCCCGATAGCCGATCAGGGCGGCCAGTACGGCGCCTTTGGATACCTGATGGTGGAGCATGGCGATGAACACCGCTTCCAGCACACCGAGGCCGGCGGGGATATGGGTGATGACCCCGGCGATGCTGCTGATCAACATGATGCCGAGCACGGTGGGGTAGGTGACGCCCTCGGGCAGCAGGAGGAAGACCAGCAGCGAGGACAGCGACCAGTTGAGCATCGACAGCCCGGCCTGGCTGAGTGCCAGGCGGGTCGAGGGCAAGGTCAGTTGCTGATCACGGAAGTGCCAGGCGCGGCGTTTGGCGAAGTGACAGGCGAGCAGGTAGATGGCCGATATCGCCAGCAGGACGAAGCCGATCAGCTGCAGGCCGGTGACACCGATGGCCCAGCCTTCCGGCAGCTTCACCAGGCGCAGGGAGAAAACACCACCGGCCATGATCAGGTAGCCCAGCCAGTTGGTCACCAGGCTGAAGGTCAGCACCTTGGTGATGGTGGCCACGTCCAGGCCGAGACGTGAGTAGAGGCGATAGCGCAGGGCGATGGCGCCGACCCAGGAACTGAGGTTGAGGTTGAACGCGTAGGCGGCGAAGGCCACCGGCAGGATCTGCCTGGCTGGCAGCGTGTGTTTCACATAGGCACGGCCGAGCAGGTCGTACGTGCTGAAGATCAGGAAGCTGAGCACGGTGATGCCGACGCAGATCAGCAGTATCGAGGTGCTGTAGCCCTGGATCGCATCCTTGACCTCGTTCCATTCCAGGTTCTTCACCAGCATGAACAGCAGCACCGGCACGAGGATCAGGAACAGCAGGTTCAGCGCACGCTTGGCCCAACGTAGCTGCGCCTTGCGTCGGCTGCGCTTGGGGTCGTCATGCGCGGCGGCGTTCATGAGATATTCTCCTGGTCGAAACACACTTCGTTGGTATCGCCAACCGCGACGGTCTTCAGCGATCTGAGCTTGGGCGTGTGGGCAGGTAACCAGCCGGCAATGGCCGGGAAGTGCCGCAGGAAGTGGAAGTAGAAGAAGATGATCGGCCCGCGCCACCAGTAGCCGCGCAGCACGCGCTCCAGGCTGATCTGCTTGCAGTGGGCGGCGGCCAGGGCGGTGAGGTGGTCGTGCAGGTAGTGGTTGAACGCCGGGTCGCGGATGATCAGGTTGGCCTCGAGGTTCAGCGATAGGCTCAACGGGTCGAGGTTGCTCGAACCCACGGTCGACCATTCATGGTCCGCGAGGGCGACCTTGCCGTGCAGCGGGCGCTGACAGTATTCGCAGATGGTCACGCCTTCGCGCAGCAGGTAGTTGTAGAGCAGACGCGAAAAGCCACGGGCCCAGGGCATGTCCGGCTGGCCCTGGAGAATCAGGGTGACCTTGACCCCGCGGCGCGAGGCATTGCGCAGTTCGCGGATCAGCCGGTAGCCCGGAAAGAAATACGCGTTGGCGATCACCAGACGCTGCTGGGCCTTGCGGATGGCCTCCAGGTACTGGGTCTCGATGTCGTCGCGGTGGTCGTCGTTGTCACGTATCGACAGGCGAATGCGCGCAGAGCCGGCGTGGCGTGTCACGGGTGTCAGCCGGCTATTGTTGCGGGCGGCGGGGCTGAGCATCTGCAGGGTATCGTGGTGGATGTCGGCGACGACCGGTCCGCGCACGACCACGGCATAGTCCTGCTTGGCCATGGGACCGTAATCGTCGAGGTGGTCTGCCGAGTAATTCAGGCCGCCGATGAAGGCCAGTTCAGCGTCCACCACCACAACCTTGCGGTGCAGGCGGCGGAACAGGTTGGTACGCATGCCGAGCACGCGGGGGCGCGGGTCGAACATGTGAATCTTGACGCCGGCTTCGATCATCTGGGCCAGAAATGGCTCACTCAGGTCCGCAGTGCCATAGCCGTCGACGGTGATCTCCACACGCGCGATGCGCGTGGCGGCGTCGATCAGAACTTGCTGCAGCTCGGTGCCGACCTTGTCCTCATAGATGATGAAGGTTTCCAGCAGCACTTCCTTGCGCGCCGCACGAATGGCCTCGAATACACGGGGGTAGAAGGCTTCACCGTTGATCAGCAACTCGACCTGGTTGCCGTCGTGCCAGGCATAGCTCATAGGTGGATCTCCACGGCGAGCGGCGCATGGTCCGACAGGTGCGACCAGGGCCGGGTGGACAGCACGACAGGGTTGCGGGTGCGCGCGTTGCGCACATAGATGCGGTCCAGGTAGAGCAGCGGCCAGCGGGCGGGAAAGCTCTTCGCTGGCGTGCCGAATTCGCGCACGAAGGCCTCATGCAGGCCCTGGCGGGCAAGAACGGCATCGGCGCGCAGGCGCCAGTCGTTGAAGTCCCCGGCAACGATCACCGGCGCATCCTGCGGCAGTAGGGCGACCACGTCACAGAGCAGTTGCAGCTGCAGTTGCCGGTGGGATTCGCGCAGGCCCAGGTGCACGCAGATCGCATGCACCTCGCGACCGGGCACATCCAGGATCGCATGCAGCAGGCCGCGTTCCTCGTTGCCGCCCACCGAAACGTCGAGGTTCTCGTGATGCAGGATGGGGAATTTCGACAGCAGGGCATTGCCGTGGTCGCCATCGGGATACACGGCGTTGCGCCCGTAGGCGAACTCGGTCCACATGCTGTCGGCGAGGAATTCGTAATGGGGGGTCTGCGGCCAGTTATCGAAGCGCCTGGCGTGGCGCTGGTGGGCGCCGAGCACCTCCTGCAGGAACACCACGTCGGCACCGGTGGTGCGTACCGCATCGCGCAGCTCGGGCAGGATGAAGCGCCGGTTGAAGAAGGTGAAACCCTTGTGGGTGTTCACCGTCAGCACTTTCAGCGTGGTGACCGCCGGGTCTTCGGCAAGGCGCAGAAGGGGCGATGTACTCATCCCGGGATTCCTTCTTGCAAGCGGCCGGGCACTGCGTCGAGTGCATCTGCCAGGCCGAGTTTTTCCAGCAGATGGCGGGCGTCGTAGGGCGCCCGAACCTTCACGTCATTGTCGAAGTAGCAGTAGATATCCCGCGAGCGACGTCCGCTGCCGCCGCGCTGCTTGACCAGATGGGCGTCGCCCGGCTGCTTGCCGTGCCGCCACAGCTCGATGCGTTCGCGCCAGCGCTCCAGGGCGGCATCCGAGTAGCCGCTGCTGTAGAGCTTCTTGTCGCCATGCAGGCGCATGTAGACGAAGTCGGCGGTCAGGTCCTCGACACAGGGCCATTTGCCGGCGGTGTCCGCTACCACCAGGGCCACGTCGTAGTGGCGCAACAGCTCGATGAAGGCGGGTGTGAGGAAGCTGACGTTGCGGATCTCTACCGCGTGGCGCATCGGTTGCCCGGAGGGGATATCCAGGTAACCCTCCTGCTGCAGGCGCGCGCTGCAATGGCGGGCGATGCGCTTGGCGCCACTGCTGTCGCGCGGCAATTGCCGGAGAAATTCATCGAACAGGGTGGCGTCGAAGGTGAAGCTCGGCGGGAATTGCCAGAGGATCGGCCCGAGCTTGTGGCGCAGCTGGAACAGGCCCGAAGCGAGGAAGTTGGCCAGCGGCTCTTCGATCTCGCGCAAGCGTTTGACGTGGGTAATGAAGCGCGGAGCCTTGATGCTGAAGACGAAGTCATCGGGCACGTCCGCGCCCCAACTCGCGTAGCGCTGGGGCGTTTGCAGGGCGTAGAACGAGCCATTGATCTCGATGCTGTTGACCGCCCGCGAGGCAAAGGCCAGCTCGCGCTTCTGCGTCAGTCCCTCGGGGTAGAAATCCCCACGCCACGGCGCATACCGCCAGCCGGAGATGCCAATGCGCACATCGCTGCTCATGGCTGTTCCTGTCTTCACGAGGGTTTCGGCGTTGCCGGCCTGTCGTGGCTCGAACCCTGGATAGCCTCGTCCAGCTGCGCCTCGCTGATGATCTTTTCCTCGCTGCCCGTGGCTGCGTGGGCCAGCTGTTGCGGATGCAGCTCGACCTTGATCCAGCCGCTTTCGCGACGGTCGAAGGCCTTGAAGGCGGCAATGGCGTCGCTCATCGGTTTGATCTGGGTAAGGATCTTGGCCGGGTCGATGCGTTTGTTCATGACCATGTCGATCAGCATGGGGATGTATTTGCGGTGATGGCAGTTGCCCATGTTGATGGTCAGGTTCTTGTTCATCGCCATACCGATCGGGAAGCTGCGCGCCTGCTGCGGATATACGCCGATGATCGACAGCGTGCCGGCCTTGGCCAGCGCTTCGACGGCCCATTGCAGCGCCTGGCTTGGTGCGTTTCCGGGGTGCCAGTTGGCGCCATCGGGGTGGGTCTGGGGCGTGACCTCGGCCATTTCCTGGCGGAAGCTGGCGATATGGGCCTCGTCAGCCTGGCAGGAATGCTCGGCGTCGACACCAACGGCATCGATGGCACGGTCGACACCAATACCGCCGGTCAGGCGTTTCAGCGTTGCGACCGGGTCTTCCTGGTCGAAGTTGATGGTCTCGGCGCCTTGCTGGCGGGCCATCTGCAGGCGGTCGTCGAGGTGGTCGATGGCGAATACACGGGCTGCGCCGAGCAACTTGGCGCTGGCAATGGCGAACTGGCCGACCGGCCCGCAACCGAACACGGCCACGGTGTCGCCATCGGTGACTTCGGCCATTTCCGCACCAAAGTAGCCGGTGGGGAAAATGTCCGAGAGCAGGATGGCCTGATCGTCGCTGATTTCGCTGGGCAGTTTGATCAGGCCGATATGGGCGAAAGGGATACGGGCCTTTTCCGCCTGCAGGCCGTGGAACGGGCCGGTCATCTCGGGGCCGCCGTAGAAGGCCGTACCGGCTTCCTTGCCGTTGGGGTTGGCGTCGTCGCACTGGGCGTAGTAACCGGCGCGGCAGTAGGCGCAGTTGCCACAGGCGATGGTCGAGGGCACCACCACGCGATCACCGATCTGCAGGTTGCGCACGTCGCTGCCCAGTTGTTCGATGATGCCAACACCTTCATGGCCGAGGATGGTGCCCGGTTTCATCGGGCTGACGGTACCGCGCACGAAGTGCAGGTCGGTGCCGCAGATGGCCGAGGCGGTCAGGCGGATGATGGCATCGGTCGGGGCGAGCAGGGTGGGTTCGGCGACGTCGTCAAGGCGGATATCACCCACGCCATGGAACACAATGGCTTTCATAGCAGATCCTCGTGAGGGGGAAACAGACGCGGCGTCTGCTGACGCCGACAATGAGGATCAACGAACCGGTGGGGTGTCGACGCAGGTGCTGCCGTCGTGGTGGGTCGTGTTCATCCTGTCCTCCCGAGTTGCGTGAATGGGGGCGTGCCGAGGGCACTTACTATTCCGACTGGAGGGTGGGAGGACGGTTCAGGTTATTGGCCCTTTATGTGACCAATAGCGATGAGGGATGCCGCTCAATCCCTTGCGCGACGACTCCGTTCCCCCTTCTGGAGGGGACCTGGTGTTGCCTGAGGGTTTTGCTTTCACCACAGCAAATAACCATCGGGCGGCCGGGGCACCATCTCGTCAGCGTTGCCCACTCGGCGTGTCATGGCAGCGCGAATCCTGGCCAGCGCCCATTCGCGGGCGCGGCTCGCTCCCACAAGGACTGAACCTGCCTGCAACAGCCAGCGAGACTGCTATCAGGAGCGCGCCTCATCCGTCCGTAGCAGGTTCCTGAGATAGTCGGCGAAGCCACCACTCGCCCGGCCTTGCAGTCGCGCACTGGTAGTCACCTGCGGCATATGGCTCCAGGAAATACAGGCACCCTGTTGCTCGAAGGCACGTACCAGGTGCACGTCCTCGCCCACGGACAGGTGCTGGAAACCACCGGATCGTCGATACGCCTGCGCACAGAACCCCAGGTTGGCGCCATGGATATGGCGATGGCCATCGGCCTGGGTGTAGGCATCGGCATAACGCTGCTGCACGGACAGACGGATATCGCCCCAATCCCGTACCTGCACCGTGCCACAGACCATATCGGCGCCCAGCGCCAGCTGCGCCACCAGCCAGTCCGTGGCGACCTCGCTGTCGGCATCGGTGCAGGCAATCCAGCGTGCGCCCAGGGCGACGAGGTGTTCGACGCCTACTGCGCGGGCATAGCCGACGTTGCGTGCGCTCACGCTCAGGTAGTCGATGCCGGCAAGGGCGGCAATCGCCGCGCTGTTGTCGTCGCAGCTGTCGAGTACCAGCAGGATCTGCACCGGTTCACCGGCCAGGCCGGGATGGGCGGCAGCCTGTTGGATGGCGCGGATGCAGGTGGCGAGCAGGGCTTCTTCGTTGTGTGCGGGTACCACTACACCGATCATGATGCGCTCCCGAGCAGACCCTCGCGTGCGGCGACCGAGGTCGCCAGCGTGCCCCAGACTTCCAGCAGGAAGTCAGCTTCCTCATGACGCAACACAGGCTCCAGATGCAGGCGCTCGTGCAGGCAGGCGTGTACCTGATCGCCGCTCTGCGGGCATTCGGCGATGGGGTGCCGCCAATGGCAGGCGAGCAGGATGCCGTCCCGGCTCAGGGCGGCACGTGCCTTGCCGATCAGGCGATGCAAGTCCTGCGGGTCCAGGTAGTAGCCCAGTTCGCTGATGACGATCAAATCGAACTCGCCGGACGGCCACTGTTCGGGCAGGCGAGCCTGCTGCACGCGCGCATGAGGCACCTGCTGCAGGCGCTGGCTGGCCAGCTCTACGGCCGTTGCCGAGGTGTCGCAGCACAGCAGGTCGTCGCAACGTTCGGCCAGGCGCAGGCTCAACTCGCCATTCGCGCAGCCGGCCTCGAAGCCCCGGCCATAACGAGGAAGCGGCAGGGCGGCAAGGGTCAGGTCGCGCTTGCGTTGTTCGTACCAGCGCTGGCGCATCGACCAGGGGTCGCTGCTGTGGCTGAACAGCTCCTCGAAGTAGGCATCGGTAACGCTGCCGCAAGCACTGCTCATACAAACACCACTTCGAAGGCCCGCAGCAGCCGTTCCAGGGCCTCCGGTGCGAGCACCGGGGCGTGCCCGGAGACTGGGTCGGGATGGATCTGGCTGGCGAAGGCCTGCACGGCGTGGCGCTTGCGCGCCTGGGTCCATTGGTCGAGGGGCAGCTTGCGAGCGCGTTGCCAGGGAATACGAGGGTCTTCCGGGCTGGCCCAGTGCCAGGCCCACACGGGAATCTCGTGCACCCTGGCACCGACCTGATGCGCTGCGGCGACGCTGGCACGACCCACTGCCTCATGGTCGCTGTGGCCATCTTCGCGCCAGGTGGTGAAGACCACGTCGTCGTGGTGCAGGTAGGTCAGCAGGAAGTCCTGCAGCTTGGCTTCGTGGTTGGCCACGGCGGTATCGGGGAAGCCGCCGTGGACCCACTTCATCTCGTTGAGGGGCAGGCCGAGGCGCTTCAGGGCTGCGGCGCTTTCCTGCGGACGAGTGATGCTCAAACGCCGTGGTGTCCAATAGCGGGAGTCGGGATGGCTGGCGTTGCCATCGGTCACCGAGATCAACAGGATCTGCCGCTGCTCGCGCGCCAGCAGTTGCAGCAGGCCCCCGCAGCCCAGGATTTCATCATCCGGGTGCGGTGAGATGATCACCGCCCGTGCGCCTGGCGGCACCAGTTCCGCACAGCTGATGGTCTCGACCGCGGCGAGGTGATGCGAGGTATTCCAGGCCTGCAGCGACGTCCCGCTGCCAACGATCGGATTGGTTCTCATAGCATCCAGCTCCCTTGACGTTCCTGTGTGGTCATCAGCCCCAGTGCCGCGAGGTCACGTTCGGCATGGCTTTGCCGCAGGTAGACCGGCAGGTCGGTGAGGTGGCGGGCCAGGTAGGCATCGCGGCAGTAGGGCAGTGCGCCAAGGGCCCGGCCGACGTGGCGGATCACCTGCTCGGCGCTGCTTTCACACTGGGCGCGTGCCCGGCGGATGGGCAGTTGGGCATCGGCGGTGGGCTGCTGGTCGATCCAGCGGGCGGTGGCGCGCAGCAGGCTGGCGGCGCTGTGCAAAGCGCAATCCACCGCCCCCAGATGAGCCTGGGCATGGCTGTCTTCCCGGCGTAGGCAGTGGGCGCGCAACGCGTCGCCAATGGCCTGGGCCGAGCCATACCAGCAGGCGGCGATGCCAGCGCCGCCATGCCAGAAGCCCGGCCGCGCCAGGTAGCCGCCCGCTGGGCCGACCAGTTGGCCATGGGCACCGTCGAACAGCACCTCGACACTCTGGGTCGCGGCCATGCCCACCGCCTGCCACCCGTCGTTCGTAATTTGTACGCCGGGCTGATCGAGGGCGACGGCGACCAGTTGCTGTTCGCCGGCCGTATTCCAGGCGGTGATCAGCGCATGGCTCAGGGTGGCGGCACCGGAACACCAGGCTTTGAGGCCTTGCAGGCGCACGCCGCCATCCTGCTGTTGCGCGTTCAGGGTCACCTTCGCCTGGGGCGGCTCGGCCGCCCACATGCCCCATGTGCTGCCGGTTGGCGGTTGGGGCGCCTGCCATTCCTGCATGATCGCCAGGGCATCGGTATGGCCTTCGTAAAGCTTGCACAGGCTCAGGTCGAAGGCCGCGACGCAGGCCAGGGCCTGCCAGCGCTGCAAGGTCTGGCCTGAGCCCGGCAGAGGCAACTGATCGAGCCCCGCGCCGCAGAGCGCCTTCATGACCTCGGCCAGGGCGTGCGCGGTGACCGGTGCTGGTAGCGTCAGTGCGCGCAGCGTGGCGTCGAGGGGCTCCAGGGAATAGTCGTTCATGCCTGGGCGTCCTTGTGCAGCTCGAACAGCAGCAGCGAGCGGTGGGTCACGGTGAATTCGCTGCCGAAGGCAAAGTCTTCCTCGTGCTCTTCGTCGACACGGTTGGTGTCGAGCAGGCACCTCCAGTGATTGCCCTGGGCCACTTCCGGCATGTGGAAGTTGACCACGTCGTGGTGGGCGTTGATCACCAGCAGCAGGGTGGCGTCGGCACCGCTGCGGCGAATGCCGGTCGGCTGGGCGCGGCCGTCGAGGAGCATGCCCAGGCAGCGGGCATGCGGGTCGTGCCAGTTCTCCTCGGTCATCTCTTCGCCGTTGGGCGATAGCCAGGTCACGTCCTTGACCCCCAGCGCCTCGTTGTAGGCTCCGACGAAGAAGCGTCCCCGGCGCAGGATGGGGTAGTTCATGCGCAGTTGGATCAGACGGCTGACGAACCGCTGCAGGGCCTTGCCCGACTCGCCCAGGTTCCAGTCGATCCAGCCGATTTCGCTGTCCTGGCAATAGGCGTTGTTGTTGCCGTGCTGGGTTCGGGCGAACTCGTCGCCGGCCACCAGCATGGGTGTGCCTTGGGAGAGCAGCAGGGTGGCCATGAAGTTGCGCATCTGCCGCAAGCGCAGTTCGACGATCTCGGGATCATCGCTGGGGCCTTCCACGCCATGGTTCCACGACAGGTTGTTGCTGCTGCCGTCCTGGTTGTTCTCGTCGTTGGCCTCGTTGTGCTTGTCGTTGTACGAGACCAGGTCGTTGAGGGTGAAACCGTCGTGGGCGGTGATGAAGTTGACCGAGGTGAACGGTCGCCGGCCACGCTGGTTGTACAGGTCGCCCGAGGCCGTCAGGCGGCTGGCCAGCTCGGCCAGTTGGCCCTCGTCGCCTTTCCAGAACGCGCGCACGTTGTCGCGGAACTTGTCGTTCCACTCCGCCCAACCCGGTGGAAAGCCGCCCACCTGGTAGCCGCCGGGGCCGCAGTCCCAGGGCTCGGCGATCAGCTTGACCTTGCTCAGTACCGGGTCCTGGCGGCAGGCGACGAGAAAGCTGTGGCGCTCGTCGTAGCCGTCATGGGCGCGGGCGAGGATGGTCGCCAGGTCGAAACGGAAGCCGTCCACGCCCATCTCCGTGGCCCAGTAGCGCAGCGAGTCGGTGACCATCTGCAGCACGCAGGGGTGGCTCAGGTCCAGCGTGTTGCCGGTGCCCGAATCGTTGATATAGAAGCGCTTGTCGTCGGGCATCAGCCGGTAGTAGCTGGCGTTGTCGATGCCGCGCATGGACAGCGTGGGGCCCAGCTCGTTGCCTTCGGCGGTGTGGTTGTAGACCACGTCGAGAATCAGCTCCAGGCCGGCATCATGCAGGTGCGCGGCCATTTCCTTGAACTCGTTGATATGGCCGTTGGCCAGGTAGCGCGGGTGCGGGGCGAAGAAGGCAATGCTGTTGTAGCCCCAGTAATTGTTCATGCCTTTTTCCAGCAGGTGCTGGTCGTTGACGAAGGCATGCACCGGCAGCAGCTCGACGGAGGTTACGCCGAGCTTGCGGATATGCCGGATCACATCCGCATTCATCAATCCGGCAAAGGTACCGCGCTTGTCTTCGGGCACTGCCGGGTGGCGCATGGTCAGGCCGCGCAGGTGGGCTTCGTAGAACACCGTCCTGTCCCACGGCACGCGGATGGACTGGTGATTGCCCCAGGTGTAGGCCGGGTCGATGACCTTGCACTTGGGCACGAACGGCGCACTGTCGCGCTCGTCGAAGCTGAGGTCGCCGTCGGCGTGGCCAATGGTGTAGCCGAATAGCGATTCCGACCATTGCAACGCGCCGACCAGCTGTTTGGCGTAGGGGTCGATCAGCAGCTTGTTGGGGTTGAAACGGTGACCGGCCTCGGGCTCGTAAGGGCCATGTACCCGGTAGCCGTAGACCAGGCCGGGATGGGCATCGGGCAGGTAGCCGTGCCAGATCTCGTCGGTGTACTCGGGCAGCTCGATGCGTTCCAGCTCATGCTCGCCGCTGCTGTCGAACAGGCACAGTTCGACCTTGGTGGCATGCGCGGAGAACAGGGCGAAGTTGACGCCAAGGCCGTCCCAGGTCGCACCGAGCGGGAATGGCTGGCCCTCGGTAATGCGTGATACCTGTGTTACCTCTGCGTGCCCGCTGGGCGTGGTTGCGCAAGTACTCGAATCGTGCCGCTTGGTCATGGTCGGTCCTCAATCGGGCACGCGGCCCATTCATCAGGCTCTCGGAGTCTTCGGTGCCTTGGGCGCAGTGGGTGCCTTGGCAGTGCTGCTGCGTGGGCGCGGCTTCTTCAGCAGTTCGGGCTTGTTCACTTCGGCCTCCACATCGGCCAGCGTCACGCCCTTGGCTTTGCCACTGCGCTTGCGTGGAGTGGCCTGGGAGGCACTTGCCGCCTCGGCTTCGGCAAGCTTGCGGGCCATTTCCCAATGGCGCGCCTGCTGGCCATCGGGGCGGCCCTCGGATTCCCAGATCTGGTAAGCGAACTCACGGATACGCGCTTCGATGTTCATGGTGATGCCTCCTGAGTGGCTGGCTTGAGCAGCAGCAGGTTGACGGGAAATTCCGCGAGCACATCGCTCAGCGCCAGGGAGCCCTGGTGCGCGTGAAGGGCGCGGGTGCTGAAAATGCTGCTCAGGCTGTCGCTGGCCAGCGCCTGGGGCAGGACGATGCGGGTATCGCCCCAGCGCTCGGCGGGGATGTGCGGCAGGCTGCTGTCGCCGAGCAGCTCACTGGCCAGGTGCGGCACCACGACCAGCAGGTGCGTGTTGCCCAGGCTGCGTGAGAAAGCCAGCACGTGCCCGGCAGCCTGGCCTTCGACGCGCAGCGCCTGGTAGTCGCCATCGCGGAACAGCTCCGGGCGGGCGTAGCGGATGGCCAGCACATGGCTGATCACCCATTGCTTGATATGCCCGTCCTGCCAGCGTGCGAGCAGTTCGTCGAGTGTCGGCAGGGCGGTAATGGCAGCGATGCGGGCGGAGTAGTCGACCTCGCGGCGGTTGTCCGGGTCGACCAAGCTGAAGTCCCAGAATTCGGCGCCCTGGTACAGATCGGGTACGCCCGGCGTGCTCATGCGCAACAGGCTCTGGGCCAGGCTGTTGAGGGCGCCGGCGGGGGCGATCCGGGCTGCCGCCGCGGCGATCTCGCAGCGCAGCTCATAGCCTTCTGCGCTGCTCAGCAGGCGTTCGAGAAAGGTTCGGCAACCGGCCTCGTACTGGCTGTTCGGTGCGCTCCAGCTGCTCGCCAGCTTGGCTTCGCGCAAGGCTTTCTCCTGCCAGCGCATCAAGCGTTCGAGGTAGCCGCGCAGGCCATCGCTATCATCCGCGGACAGTTCCAGCGGCCAACTGCCGAGCAGGGTCTGGTACAGCAGCAGTTCATCCGCCACGGTTGGGGCGGGCTGCTCATCGTGAGCGTCGCGCAGTGCGGCGCCAAGTTCGCGCCAGTGTGCGCTGCGCTCGACGAACCAGGCGGCCCGTTCGCTGAGCACGGCCAGGCGTGCACGGCTGTCCTCGCCACGCTTGTGATCATGGGTGGCGGTGGCCAACAGGTTGTCCGGGAAGTGCTTGGCGCGTTCGGCACACCGCGTATGGAAGGCCTCGATAGGCGCGCTGAAGTGCTGGGGATCGAAACCCACGTCGTAGCGTGAGAGCAACACGCCGGAGCGATAGCAGGCGGTGTCCTCGACGGCCTTGGCGGCTGCGGGCGAGGTCAGTTGCTGGAAGCGGATCAGCACCTTTTCCCGCAACTGCCGCGCGGGGCCGGGTGGCAGCTCGCGCAGTGGCTGGGCACCGAGCCAGTGGTCGAGGTGATCGAGCAGCGGCCAGTCGGCTTCGGCCAGGGTAGTACGGGCACCTTCCAGGGCCTGGGCGAAGAACGCCTGGTCCTGCGCCGAGCGCCCGCAGGCGCCAGCGTAGGTGCGGTATACCGGGAAGTGCACGATCAGTTCGATCAGCGCCCGGCGAATCGCCCCCAGGGTCAGGTCGCGGGTATACAGGTCGTGGCGGGCGATCTGCAGAAGGCCCTGGGCGACTTCCTCGACATCGCCGGCCAGGGAACTGGTCAGCACCAGTTGCCGCGCGGTGCGCGCTTCGTCCAGGAAGTCGGCGCTGCGTCCGCTGGCTTCGCTCCACAACTCGCTCAGCGGTGCTTCGCCGCGTGGGTCGTGCTGCAGCAGCGATAGCTGGTTCATGAACTCGTAGCCGGTCGTGCCGTTGACGCCCCAGTCGTCAGGCAGTTGCTCGCCGTGACCGAGGATCTTCTCCACGTAGATGGGGAAGGGCTGGTCCTGCAGCAGCGGTGGGCGCTTGTCGAGCAGGCTGTCGACGCGGCGGCGCAGGCGCCGGCAATAGGCGCGCGGGTTGGCCAGGCCGTCGACGTGGTCGATGCGCAGACCATCCACCAGGCCTAGCGCGATCAATCCGAAGATTTTTTCGTGGGTCGCCTCGAACACGGCGGCCTGTTCCACCCGCAGGCCACCCAGCTCGGTGATGTCGAAAAAACGCCGCCAGTTGATATCGTCCGCCGCCGTACGCCAGTTGGCCACGCGGTAGTGCTGACGCTCGAGCAGGTTGTGCAGGCGTTGCAGGCAGGCTTCGTCGTCGCAGCGGTATTGCTGCAGGGCATATTGGATCGCCGCGCCGCATGCTTCTGGCTGGCCCAGTTGCTGGAGCTCGGCACGCAACGCCTGGGCACTGTACCAGGCCTGCGGGTCGTCGCGCAGGCTGTCGAAGCGGCGTGCCAGGGCGCTGAGGGTGGCGTCGCCGCTGCTGCGCAGGATATCGCCGTAGCTGGGTGGACTGATGGGCAAGCGGTGTTCGAAGTGCTGGGCGTGAAAGGCACTGCTGCTGCAATCGAAGTGCAGGACGATATCGCCGGCGGCCAGTGCTTCGCCGTAGTCGCAACGCAGGAACGGCACCAGGAGCTGGCCGTACATGGCCGGGTCGTGAGACTGCCACTGGATATCGAAGAATTGCGCATAGGGGCTGCTCGCGCCCCATTCGAGCACGTCCAGCCACCAGGGGTTGCCGTCACCACCGACGGCCATGTGATTGGAGACGATGTCGAGAATCAGGCCGATGCGATAGCTCCGCAAGGCCTCGACCAGGCGCACCAGAGCCGGCTCGCCACCCAGCTCGGGGTTGATTCGGGTCGGGTCGATCACGTCGTAGCCATGCATCGATCCGGGGCGGGCAGTCAGCAGCGGTGATGCATAGATATGGCTGATGCCCAGGCGCGAGAAGTACTGCACCAGAGGGACGGCGTCGTCCAGGGTGAAACCCTGGTGAAATTGCAGACGCAGAGTGGCACGCAGATCATTCATGACCAGCCTCTTGCCGAGTCGAGTGCAGGCGGGCCAGGCGGCGCGCGGCATCTGGCTGGTCGAGCAGGGTTTCTACCGGGTGTTGCTGGCGTCGGCGCCAGTTGGGGTGGATGTCGCCAGGGCCGGGTAGATTCGGCTGTTCACGCTGGCCGGTGATGTCTTCCAGCGGTAGCAGCACCAGTGGCGCGGGTGTACTGCCGAGGAAACCGATGCTGGCCTCCAGGCACGCTTCGTCACTGCGGGTGGCGCTGGGTAGTTGGCCACTGTCGGCCAGCGCGTCGATCAATGCGCTGCGCTCGCGCTCGCGTTCCACATGATCGTGGGCAGCCCGTTCGGCATCGCTGTGTCCGGCCTGCTGGCGCCAGTCGATGTCCTTGCCTCGCAACCAGCCGCTGATGCTCGGCAGGTCATGGGTGGTGGTGGTCGCCAGGGCATCCCGTGGCCATTGTTGGGCTGGGATGAAACGACCATGTCGTTGTTCGAACAGCAGCACGCGCATGCCAAGGATATTGCGCCGTGCCAGTTCCTCATGCAGGCCCGCAGGCACGGTGCCGAGGTCTTCGCCGATCATCAGGGCGCGATGGCGCCAGGATTCCAGAGCCAGCAGGCGCAGCAGGTCGGTGAGTGGATAGTTGAGGTAAGCGCCGGCATCGGCTGGAGCGCCCTCGGGAATCACCCACAGGCGCTGGAGGCCCATCACGTGGTCGATGCGGATACCGCCGGCATGGGCCAGGTTGGCCTGGAGCATCTCGATGAACGCGTGGAAACCCTGTTGTTGCAGACCGGTGGGCGAAAAAGCCGAGATGCCCCAGTTCTGCCCCGCGCGGTTGAGAATGTCGGGGGGCGCACCGACGCTGACCGCCTGTAGCAATTCGGCCTGACGCGACCAGGCCTGACTGCCGCTGGCGTCAGCGCCCACTGCGAGGTCGGCAATCAGGCCCACACCCATGCCGGCATCGCGTGCGGCCTGCTGCGCCCGTTGCAGGCCGCGAGCGACCAGCCACTGGCCGAAGGCATGGAAGGCCACTTCATGGGCATGTGTGCTGGCGAAGCGCGCCACCTCTATGTGCCGTGGGTCGCGGTATTGCGCGGGCCACAGGCGCCAGTCTCCCGGCAGGGCGTTGCTGAGCATGTGGCCGTGGAGGGCTTCGAAGCGGCAATGCTGGGTCAGCGCATCGCCACCTTGCGTACGGAAACGGGCGAAATCATCGCGCAGCCCCTGGGTTGCGCTGTTGGCGAAATCATCATGAAGCTGACGCAGAAGGCGCTGGCGACTGTTGGCGACAGCCGGCCAGTCGATCAGCGGCAAGGTTTCAAGGCGCTGCAGCTCGGCCAGCAGGCCGCTGTTGGTCACCGCTGAGGCGACCGCCGCATCGCCGAGAATGGTGGCCGGCGAAGCATGCAGCACATTGAAGAACACCCGACTAGAGGGCGAGTACGGGCTGTACTGCTCGGGTTTGGCGGCAAACATCGCATGCACCGGGCTGATGGCCAGGGCATCGGCACCTTTGTCTCCGGCACGGCGAGCCAGGGTCTCCAGCGCCTGGGTATCGCCCAGGCCGGCATCGCCGGGGCGGCGCAAGCCATAGAGCTGCGCGGTGACGCCCCAGCTGCGTGCACGGCCAGTCAACTCCTGCACGCTGCAGCAAGCGGGTGGCGCCACGGCCAGGGTGATCTGCCGGTCGCCAATGTGCAGTTGCTGGTAGCCGCAATCGGCCAGCGCCGGCAGGTTGCCTTCGCCATCGAGGTGGCCATCGATCCGCCTGCCATCTTCGAGAATCACCTGGAAGGCGCTGTGTGCGGAAAAATGCCCGTTCAGGCGCAGTGCCCGGCCCTGATCGGCGGTAAGCAGCGGCGGTAGGCTCGCGCCATGTTGTTGCTGACGCAGGACGGCCAGGCTGGCGGCGATCTGCTGGGGTGTCTGCGCGGGAAAGCCGAGCGCTTCGAGCAGGGCACGCTGGGCGTCCGGCGCCACATGCTGCGCCCGGCCATTGGCATCGACCCAGTGCTGGCTGAGGCCGGCGGTTTCGGCCAGTTGTGCCAGGCGCTCGTCGCTCATGCCGCGGCCTCCAGGCTGACTGCGACGCTGCGTGCCGGCAGGGCGCCGAGCTGGTAGCCGGCACTGTCCACACCGAGGACAAAGATCACCGCAGCGCGGGTCGGTGGCGGGCTGATGCGCAGGTCGCGTTCGCCGATATTCAGGTCGATGCGCAGCAGGCTGCGATCGCCCAGCGTCCAATGGGCGCTCACCGCACCGTCGCCGAGCACCTCGCTTTTCAGCGACGTCGCGCCCGGCAGGCGCGGGATGATCAGGCGATGGCGGATATCCAGTAGCTGCTCATACAACGCGTACCAATGTTGGTGTTCGACCAGGCTGGCGATGTTTTCTGGCAACTGTGAGCGGCTGAAGGTGTGGAGGGCGTTGGGATCGGGAATGCGCTCGCGCACGCTGGCATCGGCGTACAGGGCAAAGTCGGCGAACTCGTTGCGTCGACCCTCACGTACCTGGCAGGCAAGCTCGGCGTGGTGGTCGGTAAAGAACAGGAAGGGCTGGCGTGCGCCCCATTCCTCGCCCATGAACAACAACGGAACCATGGGTGAAAGCAGCAACAGGGCGGTTGCGGCCTTGAGTGCGTCCTCGTTGGCCAGTTCGATCAGTCGCTCGCCGAAGGCCCGGTTGCCGACCTGGTCATGGTTCTGCAGGAACAGCACGAAGGCGGTGGGCGGCAGGTGTGCACTCGGTTCGCCGCGAGCGCGACCGTGACGGTTCGGCTGCCCCTGATAGATGAAGCCTTCACCCAGGCAGCGAGCCAGCTTGGCGGTGGCATCCTCGGCGAAGTCGGCATAATAGCCCTCATGCTCGCCGGTAAGCAGGGCGTGCAGGACATTGTGGCCGTCGTCGTTCCACTGCGCGTCGAAGCCATGCTGCAGCAGCTGCGCGTTGTTGTCCTCGTTCTCCAGCACCAGATGCACATGGCGGCCCGGCTCCACGGCAGCGCGTACGCGGCTGGCCAGTTCGACGAGGAAGTCCGTCTCGCCGATGGCGTGCACCGCGTCCAGGCGCAGGCCGTCAACGCGGTAGTCGAGCAGCCACATCAGGGCGTTTTCACAGAAGTAGTCCCGCACTTCGCGCCGGCGGAAGTCGATGGCGGCACCCCAGGGCGTCTGTACATCGCTGCGAAAGAAATCGCTGGCGTAGTGGCTGAGGTAGTTTCCATCCGGGCCGAAGTGGTTGTAGACCACGTCGACGAAAACCATCAGACCCAGGCCATGGGCACTGTCGACCAGGCTTTTCAGTTGTTTCGGCGTGCCGTAGGAGGATTCAGGCGCAAAGGGCAGCACACCGTCATAACCCCAGTTGCGACTGCCGGGGAACTCGGCCAGGGGCATCAGCTCGATGGCGGTGATGCCCAGCGCCTTGAGTGCCGGCAGGCGTTGCTCGACACCGCTAAAGCCGCCCAGCAGGCCGACGTGCAGCTCATAGAGCACGCTTTCATGCCAGGGGCGACCCTGCCAGTCGCGATGCTGCCAACGGTAGGTGGCGTGATCGACCACCTGGCTGAAGCCGTGTACGTCATCGAGTTGCGCCTGCGAGGCCGGGTCCGGCACACGCAGGCGGCCATCGATGATGAAGCGGTAGCCAGTGCCTGCCACGCATTCGCAGGTGCCAACGAACCAGCCATCAGCCTGTGCCTCCAGGCAATGGACCGCCTCGCTCGTCAGTTCGACGGCAACCTCTCGGCAATCGGGTGCCCAGAGCGCAAAACGCGTGATTCCATTCTGTTGCACCTGGGCGCCGTGGGTACGCACCCGGAGGGGCATTAGCGCGATCTCCTGACCTGTTGCTGGCTGGCATTACGTTCCAGTTCGTCGACCAGTTCCGTGTAGAGGCGGTCGTACGGTGCGACCGACTGCTCCCAGTACAACGGCGAGGCCATGGCTTTGCAGCGCATGGCATTGAGCAGTTCCGGGTACTTGAACACGTTCAGCGCTCGCTCGATTGCCTCGAAATAGGCTTCGGCGGTTGCCTCACGAAAGAGGAAGCCAGTGACGCCGTCCTCGATGGTGTCGGCCAGGCCGCCCGTGCGCCGGGCGATGGGCAGTGAGCCGAAGCGCTGGGCGTACATCTGGCTCAGGCCGCAGGGCTCGAAGCGCGAGGGCATGAGCAGGAAGTCGCTGCCGGCAAACATGCGCCGGGCATCGGTCTCGTTGAATCCGACATTCACGCCGATCCGTCCTGGATAGTGCTCGCTCAGCTCGGCAACGGCAGCCTCCAGTTCCGGTTCGCCGCGGCCGATGATGGCGATGCGTCCGCCACCGGCGACGATGCGTTCGGCGACCTGCAGGGTCAGGTCGATGCCTTTCTGCTGGACCAGGCGCGACACCACGGCGAACAGCGGGCCGGCATCCGGGTCCAGGCCGAAGATCCGTTCCACGTACCGGGCATTGGCGCGCTTGCCTTGCCATTGCCGGGCACAGAAGCCGGTGATCAGGTGCGGATCGCTCATTGGCTGCCAGCTTTCATCGATGCCGTTGGCAATACCACTGAGCAGTCCGGCATCGGCCTTGAGCTTGAGCATGCCTTCCAGACCGTAGCCGAAATCGGCGGTGGTGATTTCCCGGGCGTAGGTCTGGCTCACCGTGGTGATGTGGTTGGCGTAGGTCAGGCCGGCCTTGAGAAACGACAGCTTGCCGTAGAACTCCATGCTTTCCGAGCTGAGTGCCGCTTCCGGCAGACCCAGCTCAGGCCGGCACTCGGGCGCGCACAGCCCCTGGTAGGCAAGGTTGTGGATGGTGAACACCGAGGGCGTGGTCTGCTCGCGCCAGGCCATGTAGGCCGGCGCCAGGCCTGCGGGCCAGTCATTGGCGTGCAGCAGTTCCGGGCACCAGTTGATGCACGCGGTGCCGGCAGCGATATCCGCCGCGGCCAGGCCCAGGCGAGCGAAGCGGATGTGGTTGTCGGGCCAGTCCCTGCCGTTCGCGTCGCCATACGGGTTGCCTTCGCGTTCATACAGCTCGGGACAGAGCACCACGTAGACGATGAGGCCGTCTTCCAGGTCCATGCGGCCGATGCGGCAGGCGGGCAGGGCGGCGTGGCCGCCGAGTTCGCCGACGATGCGAATCGGCTGGCTGCTGTCGACAATCATCCGATAGCCGGGAATCAGCACACGAATGTCATAGCGGGGCATGAGGGCGCGAGGCAGGGCTGCTGAAACGTCGCCCAACCCACCGACCTTGACCAGATCGGCGAACTCGGAGGTGACGAATAGAATTTTCTTCTTCGGACTCTGCTGACATTGGAGATGGAGGGGCGGTTGTTGGCGAATCGCCAGCGTTGAGACTCCATCGAAGTGAGCAGTCACAGCAGCATTTCTCATACGTCCTCCAGTCATTTGAATTCCATGCCCAGGGTTCGGACCGTCAGGTTTCAATGCCCTTGGAAAAGCACAGCGCCGAGCAGCAGGGATTGATCCTCAGTCTTGTGATGACTGGGCTGACGAGAAGAAAGTTTCGACTTTTATTCCCATATGCGGACCAGGACCCGATGACGTGTCGATCAGGTTCCAGGCAGGAGGAGCGTGGGCGTTGCTGAAGGGGCAGCCCTGGCTCGGCTCTGTCTCAGGGAAGTGTCTGCACTGGCAGATTGCCTGCTGTGGCGTACGAATTCGTCAGGCGGGCTTGTCAGGCACGCTGCTCACCTGGCCTGAGGCGGCCTGGTGAGCAGTGGCTGGGAGGTTTGTGTGCGAGGGGGGGCTGGTCAGGATTGTCCGGCAACGCGTTGGTGCAACTGTTGGGCGAGTTGCTCCAGGCGTTCGCCCAGAGCCACCAAGGATTCCTGGGCGGCCAGCAGTTCGGCACTGGCCTCGCGCTGACGCAGGCTGGCTTCGCGCTGAGCGGCACTGTTGTGGCGAACATCGGCGAGTTGCTGGTGGGCCTCATCCAGCGCCTGGCTGTGCTGCAGGATCGAACTGGACAGGTCTTCGGTCGCCGTGGCGTTGCTGCTCAGCGCGGCTCCAACGTCACTGACCTGGTTGGCGCCGGTATCGACAATCTGCTGGGACTGGGTGAGTACGCTCTGCACGGTCTCGGCAGTCTGGTTGCTGCGCTGCGACAGGTTGCGTACTTCGTCGGCCACCACGGCGAAGCCTCGGCCATGTTCGCCGGCGCGGGCGGCCTCGATGGCTGCGTTGAGGGCGAGAAGGTTGGTTTGCTGGGCGATGGCGCTGATCATCTGCATGGATTCGGCGATGCGCTGATTGCTCGACTGGATGGCCTGCATGCTCTGCTGGGCTTCCTGCATATGCTGGGCGCAACTGTTGACCTGGCTGCTGCTGTGCTGAGTGTCCTGGCTCAGGCGCTGCATGTGCCGGGTGCTGTCGGCCAGGCTTTCCAGCACCGTGTTCAAGGCCTGGTCGAGCAGCAGCATGGCGTCGGCCTGCTGCTGGACGTCGCTGTCGATGCTCTGGCAGCGCAGGCGGATGTTGTCGAGGGTCTTGTACAACTGCTGGGAAAGCTGGCGCAGGTCGCCGGCACTCAGGCGGATCTCGCCCAGCAAGGCCGCCAGCTGCTGGCTGCTCTGGGTGGCTTCACGTCCTACTGCCTGTGCGGCATCGAGGTGCTGTTGGGCATCATCCAGCGCCTGCTGGCGGACTTTGGCGCTGGTCCACTGCGCGAACCAGATGGTCACCACCGGCAAGAGGAAACCGGAGTACTCGTTGACCATCGCATCGCGGGGGCTCAGCTCGAAGGCCGGCAGAATGGCGCCGGAGCGGTCCAGGCGAATCAGCCAGAAAACGAAGATCAGCTGCAACAGGCTCCAGAAGGCGGCGCTGCGCCCACCCAGCAACAGGTAGGCGAAGCAGATCACCACCACAGGCCAGAAGATGTGTGCCGAATGCAGCCCCCCGAGGTGGTAGATGAGGATCATCGCGTAACTGCTGATGCACGCCATGGCCAGGTTGGCGATGCCTCGGGCTGGCAGCCAGGCGTTGCGCAGAACCAGCAGTACCAACGGCATGCCGATGATCAGCAGGAATGAGCCCTGCATGAGTGCGCCATTTCCCAATCGACCCCATTTGATGCCGCTGTACAGGCCGATGACCAGGCCGCAGAAGGCAAAAAATACCAGCATGCGGCTCAGCAGCAGGTTGCTGTTGTCCTGTTCGGTTGGCGGGATGAAGGCCGCCAAAAGACCCTGTTGCATGGTTTGGGCTCCATTCTTGTTGTTCTGGTCGACAACTGGGTCGATGTACCAGGCGTGCCTCATCTATCGGCAGAAGGCAGCAGATATGCAGGGGATGATGGCAAAGAGATGGCTGGCATAGTACCCCGCTGGCAGGTCAGCCAATGGCCAGCGATGCTGAAAAGCCCCGGCCCTGGCGGGCTATAGCGAAGATCCGGAAAAATGCCATGGCAAAAGAGCCAGCATAAACGGCGGAATTGGCTTGTTTTTTTCTTGCGCAAAGGTGGAATTCGACACAAATTTCACATCGATTACCGCATGATGCATTCGCTCGACAGGTCCGTATTCTCTGGCCTGGCTGTTTCCCGACGTTATCTCCCTACTCACGTGGATTCCCTTCACCATGTCTTCAGCGGATGTTCTGAGTCATCGGCCCGGGGCTGTGCGCCGTCTCCAGCCCACACTCGCCAGTCACCTTGCTTTCACCCTGGGCAGCGCAGCGCTGCTGATGGTGATGTATTCCCTGCTGCGCCTGGCGCTGCTTCTCTATAACCATGAGCAGATCGGCACTACGCCGGCATCGGTGTTTGCCGAGGCCTTCTTCAATGGCCTGCGTTTCGACCTGCGTCTGGTGGTCTACGCCTGTGCGCCGTTGCTGCTGTCCGTCCTGAGCGTGCATGCCATGCGCGCGCGCCGGCTGCACGTGATCTGGCTGACCCTGTTCGCCAGCCTGACCCTGTTTCTCGGTGTCAGTGAGCTGGACTTCTACCGTGAGTTTCACCAGCGCCTGAACAGCCTGGTGTTCCAGTACCTGGA
The DNA here is from genome assembly GCF_965111915.1 of Pseudomonas sp. Marseille-Q8238. NCBI lineage: Bacteria > Pseudomonadati > Pseudomonadota > Gammaproteobacteria > Pseudomonadales > Pseudomonadaceae > Pseudomonas > Pseudomonas sp. Marseille-Q8238. The sequence continues at coordinate 2,257,440 of NZ_CBCOPI010000001.1, forward strand.
AGAGGACCTGAACACGGTCCTGAGCATGATCTGGTATGGCTTCCCGGTGGTGCGCTACCTGATCGCCTGGGCGCTGGCCACCCTGGTCCTGGCCTGGCTGTTTATCCGCATCGAGCGTTCTACCCGGCCAAGAGACGGGCAGCTCGCTTCGGCCTGGTACTGGCGTGTGGTGGTATTCATCCTGTGCCTGCTGGTTGCGGTGATCGCCGCGCGTGGCACGCTGAAACAGGGGCCGCCACTGCGTTGGGGCGATGCCTACACCACGGATTCGATGTTCGCCAACCACCTGGGCCTGAATGGCACGCTGACGCTGGTGGATGCGGCGAAGAACAGTTTCTCCGATCACCGCGACCACGCCTGGAAGTCGACCTTGCCGGAAGACGAGGCGCTGAAAGTGGTGCGTGGCATGTTGCTCGGGGAGCATGACACCCTGGTCGATGCGGACAAGGCGGCCGTGCGCCGGATCTATCAACCACCGCAGGCCAATACGCTACCCGTGCGCAATGTGGTGGTGATCCTGATGGAAAGCTTTGCCGGTCGCTGGGTCGGTGCCTTGGGCAGCGATGCCAATATCACGCCCAACTTCGACCGCCTGAGCAAGGAAGGGCTGTTGTTCAAGCGCTTCTTCTCCAATGGCACGCACACCCACCAGGGTATGTTCGCCACCATGGCCTGCTTCCCCAATCTGCCGAGCTTCGAGTACCTGATGCGCACACCGGAAGGCGGGCACCAGTTCTCCGGTCTGCCACAGTTGCTCAGCGCCCGTGATTACGACGACGTCTACGTCTACAACGGCAACTTCCAGTGGGACAACCAGTCGGGATTCTTCAGCAACCAGGGCATGCGTCGCTTCATCGGCCGGGAAGACTTCGTCGATCCGGTGTACATCGACCCGACCTGGGGCGTATCGGACCAGGACATGTTCGACCGTGGCGCGCAGGAACTGGCGAAAATGGATCAGCAGAAGCCGTTCTATGCATTGCTGCAGACCTTGTCCAACCACACGCCATATGCCTTGCCCAAGGATCTGCCTGTAGAGCCGGTAACGGGCCATGGCTCGTACAATGAACACCTGACTGCCATGCGTTATGCGGATTGGGCGCTAGGGCAGTTTTTCGAAAAGGCCAAACAACAGCCGTATTACAAAAACACTCTGTTTGTAGTGTTGGGCGATCATGGTTTTGTCAGCTCGAAACAACTGACCGAGATGGACCTGTTCCGTTTCAACGTGCCGTTGCTGCTTATCGCGCCGGGCATTCAGGATCAGTTCGGCACCAGTCGGGAAACTGTGGGTACCCAGGTCGACGTGGTGCCGACCATCATGGGTCGACTGGGCGGCGATGTGCAGCATCAATGCTGGGGGCGCGACTTGCTGAGCCTGCCGGAAGGTGACCAGGGCACGGGCGTGATCAAGCCGTCGGGCAGCGATCAGACGGTGGCAATCATCGATGGCGGGAAGATCCTCATCCAGCCGAAGGAACTGCCTGCTCGCCTGTACGAGTACCGTCTGGGCGCTGATGCCGAGGTGAAGGTCCTGCAGGACGATCCAGACGAGGCGGCCCTGCACAAGCGCCTGGAAGCCTTCCTGCAGAGCGCCACGCAGAGCTTGCTGAACAACCGCTCTGGAGCGGTCAGCGGCAAAGCGGATTGAGGGTGCCGCGTAGCTGATGACAAGGCCGGCGATTGCCGGCCTTGTCATATCTGTAGAACTGCGGATTCCGGCACGGGCCACCTGTCGTCAGGTGTATTGCCAATGATGTATCGCCGCGACACGGGCACGTCTCAGGCGCTACTCTGAGGGCTAACGACATGGCCTGCCTGTTTGCAGGGGTGTCGCCAGCCAGGTCAGCGCAGCGGCCTGGCGCATTAAGGTCGGACACGATCGTTGTCCGGCTCTCGGGCGGCACCACAAGGTGTCGCAAGGCCGCCACTGCCATTGGTTGCGGCCTATCAATCGCCTGAGAGGAGGTCGTTTCATGAGTACAACCTTCCAAGATGATGTCAGCGGTAACGTTCTGCGCCGTATGAAAGAGGGCGGTTTCGATTTCGCCCGCGTTCATCCCATCGAGTTTCACGCGATTTTCCCGGATGAGGACCGGGCACGTCTGGCTGCACGTACATTTCGCGGTGAGTCACTCAATGCCCAGGTCAGCGTCCGTGAGGACGGTGCCTGGCACCTGCTGGTGAGCAAGGTGATGTATGCCACGCATTCGGGGATCGATGATTTCGAGCAGAACCTCGAATCGCTGGTCGGGCCTCTGGGTGGTGTGCTGGATGGCTGGGGCGTGACGCAGGAGGTACATCTGCGGGGCAGTTGAATGATCTGCCCGGAGTGTGCCGGCTGCCTGGGTGGCAGCCGGCGTTTCATATTTCTAGGTTCTCAGGCGAGTTCGCGGCGTTGCAGGTGTTCCAGGTAGGTCACCACATCAGGCGCCCCTGCTAATCGCAGGCCTTCACCCAGCGCATTGGCTTCGGCCGAAGCCTTCGGCAACATCAATACTTCAGGCGCGCCCGCAATACGCAGCAGTGACAGGCGTGCGTAGGGCAAGCGGTTGTCCAGCAGCAGCCCCATGAAGGCCGGATCACTCCAGGCCTGGGAGGGCATGCCGAGGGAGTGGTACTGCTGCTTGAGCTGACTCAGGCCGGATGTACTCAGGTGATAACGGGTCAGTTTGGCGGGTAGATTGACTTCCAGCCCGCGAAGGCGAGCGTAGGCAATTGCACTGGCAAAATCTTCGACGTGCTGTTCACCGGTCCAGAAAATGCGTTTGCCATGCCAGCTCGCCTGGCATAGCTCGATGGGGTCACCCGCGAGAAAGCGCGGCAGGGCGCGGCTGATGGTCCTGAGGAAATCCTTGTAGCTGATAATGCGCAGGTTGCGGCATGCTGGGCTGGCGGCCAACTCTTCGAAATTACTGTGGGTGCCGCCGCGTTCGAGAGGCTGGCCGAAGAGCCCATCAATCTGGCGCAGGTCGAAGTGAGCGAGCTGTTCGTGCTGATGTTCCACCACCTGCATGAAGGCCGCCCTGGCGGCGGCCTTGTCTTCCTGCACCGGGCCGGAGAACGCGTCGCGCGGCAGGTCGACCAGGCGTTGCAGTGGAGGGCCGTCCTGCCACCAGATGCTTTGTCGTGGAACCGGCATGGCGATGAAAGGCAGGCGCAGCTTGCGAGCGCGCTCGAACACCAGACGTGACCCACGGCCACTCAGGCCAAGGCGTTGGGCCAGAGCGGAAAAACGTGACGCCAGACTGGTAGTGGAATCGGACAGACTCATGACCCGCAATACATCCCGGAAACATGGTGAACAGTGTGGCAGATGGTACGCCCGTACGCACTGGATGGGGCAAGAAGTGAGTTTTTTTGATCCGCAGAGAAGCGGACTGCTTGTGGCAGAATTGAGTGAAACATTGTTGAGGTCGTCTCCATGCCCAGCCTGGTACTGGATATCGCTCTACCCGCAGAGCGTTTCCTTGCCGTTTACCAAGGACGTGCCAATCGGGTCATGCTGTTCAGTCGTGATGGTCGCAAGGTTAGCTTGCCGGCCCACCATTTGAAGCCCTTTCTACGCCACGATGGTATCAACGGAGTCTTCGAGTTGGAGTTCAGTGTCAGTGGCGAACTGCTGGAACTGCGCCAACTGCAATAGCTGAGTCGATATGCAACCATGCTCCCATCGTCTTGCCCCTGGGCCTTATTACGCGCTTGCCTCGCCGTAGGCGAGTGGGGATGGCTATAATCGCGGCCTATTTCCCATTGTACCCACCGAGCCAAATTGCCCATGTATGACCTGGCCCGCACCTTATTGTTCAAGCTGTCCCCGGAAACTTCCCATGAACTGTCCATCGACCTGATCGGGGCAGGGGGGCGCCTTGGGCTCAATGGTCTGATTGGCAAGGCGCCTGCTCGTCTGCCAACCCAGGTGATGGGGCTGACCTTCGACAACCCGGTAGGGCTGGCGGCAGGATTGGACAAGAATGGCGACGCCATCGACGGGTTTGCTCAATTGGGTTTCGGCTTTGTCGAAATCGGCACCGTGACGCCACGGCCGCAGCCGGGAAATCCCAAGCCACGTTTGTTCCGCCTCCCTGAAGCCACCGCGATCATCAATCGCATGGGCTTCAACAACCTGGGCGTCGATCATTTGCTGGCGCGGGTTCAGGCAGCCAAATACAAAGGCGTGCTGGGTATCAATATCGGCAAGAACTTCGATACGCCGGTAGAGCGGGCAGTGGATGACTACCTGATCTGCCTGGACAAGGTCTATGCCCACGCCAGTTATGTGACGGTCAACGTCAGCTCGCCCAATACACCGGGTCTGCGCAGTTTGCAGTTCGGTGATTCGCTCAAGCAGTTGCTCGAGTCCCTGCGCCAGCGTCAGGAAGACCTGGCTCAGGTGCATGGCCGTCGTGTGCCGCTGGCGATCAAGATCGCGCCGGACATGAGCGACGAGGAGACGGCCGATGTCGCCCGTGCTCTGGTGGAAACGGGCATGGATGCAGTGATCGCCACCAACACCACGTTGTCACGTGAAGGTGTCGAGGGCCTGGCATTCGCCGAAGAGGCGGGTGGTCTGTCGGGAGCGCCGGTACGCGAGAAGAGCACGCACACGGTCAAGGTACTGGCTGGCGAGCTCAAGGGCCGTTTGCCGATCATCGCCGCGGGTGGGATTACCGAAGGTGCCCATGCTGCCGAGAAGATCGCCGCGGGGGCGAGCCTGGTGCAGATCTACTCGGGGTTCATCTACAAGGGGCCGGCGTTGATCCGCGAGGCCGTCGATGCCATCGCTGCAGTGCCGCGCGCATAAGAACCCATCTGCGATCTTCTGGAGGGGTGGCTGCCATGGATGGCAGGCCATAAAAAAGGGCTCCCGAAGGAGCCCTTGGGCTTGCGCCCACCGCCCGGATGGGGCGGTATGGTGAAGTCGGGGGGTGATCCTGGTTCAGCCGACGGCGTGAAGTTCGTTGAGTCTATGGATGCCGGCAGTGCCGGTCAGGCCATCCCAGTTGTCGCCGCGTCCCTCCCGCCAGCCGTTGATCCAGGCCTGACGTGTGGAAGCATGGGTGAAAGGACACAGGTCGCGGGATTTGCCGTGAATGCCGTGCTGATAACCGCGCAAGAACGCTCTTTCCAAAGGATCACGCTTAAGTCTTCTCATAGGGTGTTGCCCTCACTTGTTGACTGTTATGTCCTGTGGGTCCCCTGTAGGGACCAAGGCAGAATTGCTACTGCCAAATGGGGCCGCTGCCGGCGTCGCGGACCACCTGCCGACATCGTTGCGGTGTCGGCCTGAGATGAGTTCTATCGAATGAAGCCGACCCTGTGAATGATCGTTTTGTCATAAGCACGTAACGTATTTGCGGTGTGGGCCATAAGGTTCAATATGTTTTTTTGGCCTTTTTCACTGACCCCCGCATAGGCCGGGAGTCTTGGCTAAACGCAGCGGCAATTTGCCATTGCGAATGACTTGCGAATGCAGGTTGTCGTTATTCCGACAAAGGGTCGCGTTGCGACTTTCTGTCACATATTTTGGCTAGTAAGCCGCTGCTATTTGACTGGGTGACACATGTCGGACCGCTATGAACTGATCCTTACCTGCCCGAAAAGCCTGGAAGGCCTGCTCGTCGAAGAAGCAGCCAGCCTCGGGCTGGAGGAGGTGCGTGAGCAGACCGCCGCCGTACGCGGCTTCGGTACTCTGGAAACCGGCTATCGCCTGTGCCTGTGGTCGCGCCTGGCCAACCGCGTATTGCTGGTGCTGCGCCGTTTCCCGGTGCAGGACGCCGAATCGCTCTATCAGGGCGTGCTGGATGTCGACTGGGCCGAGCACCTGGAGTCTTCCGGAACTCTGGCCGTGGAGTTCAGCGGTAATGGTTCGGGCATCGACAACACCCACTTTGGCGCCTTGAAGGTCAAGGATGCAATTGTCGACAAGCTGCGCCAGGCCGACGGCGCGCGTCCGTCGATCGACAAGATCGATCCGGACCTGCGGGTTCATCTGCGCCTGGACCGTGGCGAGGCGGTGCTGTCCCTGGACCTCTCCGGCCACAGCCTGCACCAGCGTGGCTATCGCCTGCAGCAAGGCGCGGCGCCCTTGAAGGAAAACCTTGCGGCGGCGGTACTGCTCCGTGCCGGCTGGCCACGAATTGCCGCGGCGGGAGGCGCCCTGGCTGACCCCATGTGCGGGGTCGGTACCTTTCTGGTCGAAGCCGCGATGATTGCAGCAGACCTCGCACCCAACCTCAAACGCGAGCGCTGGGGGTTCAGCAGTTGGCTCGGCCATGTGCCGGCGATCTGGACTCGCCTGCACCAGGAGGCCGAAGCACGGGCCGCTGCCGGTCTGGCCAAGCCCCCGCTGTGGATTCGTGGTTATGAGGCCGATCCACGTCTGATCCAGCCCGCGCGCAACAACATCGAGCGTGCCGGCCTGGGTGACTGGATCAAGGTCTATCAGGGCGAAGTGGCGACCTTCGAGCCGCGCCCGGACCAGAACCAGACCGGTCTGGTGGTCAGCAACCCACCCTATGGCGAGCGTCTGGGCGATGAAGCAAGCCTGCTGTATCTCTATCAGAATCTCGGCGAGCGCCTGCGCCAGGCTTGCCTGAACTGGGAGGCGGCGGTATTCACCGGCGCACCGGAACTCGGCAAACGCATGGGGCTGCGCAGTCACAAGCAGTACGCCTTCTGGAACGGCGCGCTGCCGTGCCGTCTCTTGCTGTTCAAGATCCTGCCCGATCAGTTCGTCACTGGCGAGCGTCGCTCGACTGCCCAGCGGGAGCAGAAGGCCGCTGCGGAAACCTCAAACGAGCGCAAGGCCACGCCGAGCGCACCGGTAGTCGAGGCGGCGCGACTGTCCGAAGGTGGGCAGATGTTCGCCAACCGCCTGCAGAAGAACCTCAAGCTGTTGGGCAAGTGGGCACGCCGCGAGGGCATCGACTGCTATCGCCTGTACGACGCGGACATGCCTGAATATGCCCTGGCCATCGACCTGTATCACGACTGGGTGCATGTGCAGGAATATGCACCGCCTCGTTCGATCGACCCGGAAAAGGCCCAGACCCGCCTGCTTGATGCGCTGGCGGCAATTCCGGTGGCCCTGGGGGTGTCTCAGGACAAGGTGGTGATCAAGCGCCGCGAGCGGCAGAGCGGCACCAAACAGTACGAGCGCCAGGCAACCCAGGGGCAGTTCATGGAGGTCAGCGAAGGCGGCATCAAGCTGCTGGTCAACCTGACCGACTACCTGGACACCGGCCTGTTCCTCGATCATCGCCCGATGCGCCTGCGCATCCAGCGTGAGGCGGCTGGCAAACGTTTCCTCAATCTGTATTGCTACACGGCGACGGCCAGCGTGCATGCGGCCAAGGGCGGCGCGCGCAGCACCACCAGCGTCGATCTGTCGAAAACCTACCTGGACTGGGCGCGGCGCAACCTGTCGCTCAACGGCTTTTCCGACAAGAACCGTCTGGAGCAGGGTGATGTGATGAGCTGGCTGGAGACGGATCGTGGTGAGTACGACCTGATTTTCATCGATCCGCCGACCTTCTCCAACTCCAAGCGCATGGAGGGGGTGTTCGACGTGCAGCGTGATCACGTGCAACTGCTGGATCTGGCGATGAACCGCCTGGCCAAGGGCGGGGTGCTGTACTTCTCCAACAACTTCCGCAAGTTCCAGCTCGATGAAAGCGTGGTGGCGCGCTATGCGGTGGAAGAGATCAGCGCCAGTACCATCGACCAGGATTTCGCACGTAACCCGAAGATCCATCGGGCCTGGCGCCTGACTGCACGTTGATGAAACGGACCGAGGCGACCTGTTGGCCGCCTCGGTAGGTTGTCAGCGCTGCTGGCGGTAGATGCTCAACAGGATCTGATCGAGCACGGCCGAAGCGCCCCAGGGTTTCGGGTCGTTGAGAATGGCCACGACCGCCCAGGTGGTGCCCTTGATGTCGCGGCTGAAACCGGCAATGGCACGCACATTGTTCAAGGTGCCGGTCTTGATGTGTGCCTGGCCTTCCATGCCGGTGTTGCGCAGGCGCTTGCGCATGGTGCCATCCATCGAGACCAGCGGCAGGGAAGCGATGAACTCGGCAGAGTAGGGGCTTTGCCAGGCCCCCTGCAGCATGGTTGCCATTTCGCGCACGCTGACCCGCTCGTCACGCGAGAGGCCCGAGCCGTTCTCGATCACCAGGTGCGGCGCGGTGATGCCTTTGCGGGCCAGCCAGTTGCGGATGGCGCGCTGTGCAGCCTTGGCATCGTCAGGATCGGCCTTGTCGCGGAATTTCTCGCCGATGCTGAGGAACAGCTGCCGGGCCATGGTGTTGTTGCTGTATTTGTTGATGTCGCGAATGACTTCCGTCAGGTCAGGCGAAAAGGCGCGAGCCAATAGTCGCGCACCTTTCGGCACGTCGGCGCTGCGGTCCTTGCCCATGATGGTGCCACCCAGTTCCTGCCAGATCGCGCGAATGGCGCCCGAGGCATAGGCTGGATGATCGAGCAGGGACAGGTAGCTCTGGCCGCTGCAGCCATCGGCCAGCTTGCCGGTGACCACCAGCGTGGTGCCGTCGAACTGGCTCACCGGGTTGAAGCGTACATCCGGCCAGCCCGGGCATTTCGCCGCGGGCAGCGCCTTGATCTGGTTGTCGATGCGCACATTGGTCAGGGGCGGGTCCATCTGCACACTGATCTTGCCCTTGTCGTTACGCACGATGAGGCGCACGGCCTTGAGGTTGACGAGCAGCGAATCGGGGCCGACGAGGAAGGGCTTGTTCTGGTCGCCGCCATCGTCGTCGAACACGGGCAGTTGCGGCAGGTTGAAGTGGCTGCGGTCCAGTACCAGGTCACCGGTGATGCGCTGCACGCCATTGGCACGCAGATCGCGCAGCAGCAACCAGAGTTTTTCCATGTTCAGCTTGGGGTCGCCACCGCCCTTGAGGTAGAGGCTGCCATTGAGTACGCCATTCTTCAGCTCGCCGTCGCCGTAGAACTCGGTTTGCCACTGATGCGTGGGGCCGAGGAGTTCAAGGGCTGCGTAAGTGGTGACCAGCTTCATGGTCGAGGCCGGGTTAACCGAGACATCGGCGTTGTAGACGATGCTGGTGCCCGGGCCATTGAGCGGGATGGCGACCAGCGACAGGCTGTTGGCGCCGAGCTTGTTGGCCGTCAACGATTGTTGAACCTTGGCGGGAAGAGCCGTACTGACAGCGGCGTTAATAGGCAGGGAAAAGGGCAGAAGCAGGGTGGCGAGTGCGATGCTGCGGAGCGATTTGATCATTGGCGGGCCCGGAAAAAGAGGTCGAGGGCTGAAGAAACGTACGCGTTGACTGGCCGCACGGTAACCTGAAAGTGCGCTGCATTATGCCTCAAGCGCCCATTCGTCATCGCCTGAATATCGGATGCTTTAGGTTAAAACCGCCGTAGGCGAGCAGTCTGCGCGCCAAGCTGCTAGAGTGCCGCCGGTTATTACCGTCAAGATTTGAGGAGTGTTACATGGCCACTAACCGTTCCCGCCGTCTGCGCAAGAAACTCTGCGTCGACGAGTTTCAGGAGCTGGGCTGCGAATTGACCCTGAACTTCAACGAAGGCCTGTCCGATGTACAGGTAGATACCTTCGTCGAAGAGTTCCTTGGTGATGCCATCGAAGGCAATGGCCTGGGTTATGTCGGTGGCGATGACTACGGTTTCGTCTGCCTGGGCAAACGTGGCTCGATGAATGCCGAGCAACGTGGTCAGGTTGAAGCGTGGCTCAAGAGCCGCAGCGAACTGAGCGGTTTCACCCTCAGCCCGCTGATGGACGTCTGGTACCCGGAAAATCCGGTCAACCCGAGCTGATCATCGTGTGGACCAGACGTGACGTCTGTCGCGTCTAGTTCCACTGCGCCACCACAGAGTATCTGCCACTCTGTTTCCCTAGGACGGCTTTGTGTCAGTCCGCTCGAATTCCCCCTCTTGAGCGCATCCGGTCAGCGCTGGCCTATTTCTGTTGCAGCGTATCGATACGCACCGCCGCAACATCCGCGACAGCTTCTATATAAGCAACCCGTTCGGGACGTAGCAAAGCGAGGTCGCGCTCCTCACCCTGGTCTTGCTGTATCAGCACCAGTACGCCGATGGTGTCTCCTTGGCGATTGTGCAGGCCGCAACTGACCACGTGCGCCCGCGGACTGTCCAGTGCATGCAGCAGTGGTTGAAAGGCACCTGCCTGGTCGAAACCGAGCGAGATCACCGCGCTGGCACCGCCGTTGGCCGGTTGTTCCAACCAGTGCGGCAGAGACGTGGTATCGCCGGGGATGCGATATTCGTTGATATCCCGCGGCTGATCGTCAATCAGCAGACTGCGTGGTCGCAGCAGGCCGTCATTAGCGTCGCGCAGGTAAAGCAGGCCACAACGTGCTCCGCTGAGCGCCAGGGTTTCGTGGAGCACGCGTTGCAACAGGGTATCGAGGCGGGCATCGGCAGACAGGTTGGCGTTGATAGCGAGAAAGGCGCACAGCCTCTTTTTCATCCGTGCCATGGCCGCAGCCAGTTGGTCGACCTCAAGCACGGGTGAGCGCCCGCCCGCAGGATGATCGAAGTCGAAGCGGTGGATGGCTTCGACCTCCTGCACCAGCCCATGTAGCGGACGAACGAGCAGACGCGACATCAGCCAGCCGAACGGAATGCACAGCAGCAGGATTCCCAGGGTAAGCATCGCGCCCTGCCAGCGGATGCGGTAGGCATCGGCCAGCAGCTCATCTTCGGGCGTCAGCAGGGCCAGGCGCAGGCCATTCGGCCCGCCTTCGGCAAGGGCGGTATAGGACACCTGCCAGCGTCGGTTGGCCAGTTGCATGCTGCCTTGCTTGTCCTGCTGCAATGCACTGTCGAACAGATCACGCAGGGCCGGGCTGAGTTGCTGCACCTGGACCAGATGAGCCTTTTCCCCCGGTACGACCAGTCGGCTGCTGTCGGGGTAGGCGATTGCGGCGCCATCCGGGCGGTACAGCACCACTTCGGTGGACGGCGTTACCACATGCCGGGCCAGCGTGGCAGAGAGGTCCTCCAGCGTCAGGTCGGCGGCGATCACGGTTCGCTCGTGACTGGTTCGGGCCAGGGTGGTGCCGATTTCGCCGCTGGAGAAGAACACATAAGGTTCGGTGGTGATCTGCTCGCCGTCTGCCAGGGCGCTGGTGTACCAGGTGCGAGTGCTGGGGTCGTAGCGTTCGTTGAGGTTCTGCCGGCGGCTGATCAGCTTCAGGTCGGCATCGAAGTACTGCGACTCGGACACCGCGCGCGCCTGCCCGCTGCGATCAATGCTCCAGACCTGGTAGGCGGCGTTATCCGGTGCATCGAATATCTGCTTGAGCCGTGCTGTACGCAGTGGCCTTACCATGAAGAAATCGCCATCGGCATAGCCAAGGTACAGCGAGGCCAGTTTGGGATTGTCGCGCAGGGCCTGGGCGAACAGCGGCAGCAGAACCATGCGCTGGTTTCCGTCGGCCATCTGGTTCTGTTCATTGAGGGCCAGCAGGCCGAGCAGGTGTCGAATAGGCTGATAGGTATTCTGCAGGTCGGATTCGACTTCTCGGCGAATCTGCGCGAACAGCTGATCACTGCTGGTCAGAATGATCTGGCTGGTCTGTCGGTAATTGAACAGGCCGAGTACTACACCGCTGCTGATCAGCAACAGGGCGAACAAAGCGCTGATATGAACGTGAAGCGGATAACGGCGTTCTCTGGCGCGGGCTTTCACGTTCATTGCATCTCACTCCCTTGGGTCCATCCAGTGGCAGGAAAAAGCATAGTGCGTTGCACCGGTACTGCCGTATTGATCTATGGCACGGCTTCATCCTGCTTGTGGCGGCGTAGCAACCACTGCTCGAGTCCGTAGGTCATCAGGGCCACCAGCATGGCCAGGGATACGCCGATCAGGCTGTTGAACAGGCGAACCTGAGCCAGGTGCCAGTCCTGCGACAGGCTTTCGGCCAGGAGCACGAAGCACAGGGTTACCTGCAGCACGAACAGGGCATAGTTGTGAGCCTGGAAGGCCCGGCTGAGCACGATCAGCGGCAGGATGGTGGCGACCATCAGCGGTGGGCTCTGCAGGGTATGGCCGAGGTAGATCAGCAACACGGCGGCCGCAAGGCTGGCCATGCTCGATTGCACGGCACGCACCAGGCTGCCCTTGAACTCCAGCTGCAAGGTGCTGATCAGCGCGAGGGTCAGCCAATAGCCGCGGGGCAGCGAGGCCAGGTTGACGATCAGGCCGGCGGCGGCACAGGCCACCGTGCAACGCAGTGCATGCAGGCGCCAGCGTTGCTCGGGCAGGCGTTTGGCGTGGCGTTTGAGTATTTTCAGGATGCTGACGAAACGCGGCATGTGCGGCCACATGCGTAGGCCACGCAAGCCACGCAGGCCGAAGGCGAGCAAGGCGACCCAGAGGCCGCCGAGGACGAATAGCGCCGCGACCGCATCGGCATTTTTCAGACTGCCAATACCGTACTGACCCTGCCCGAGGCAGAGGCAAACGGCCAGGCCAATGCCCAGTTTGCCGGCCTCGGTGCCGAAACGCTGCAGCCAGGCGAGAAGGAAGCCGAAGGCTGCGAACAGGCCAAGGCTGAGTAACGGGTGGCTGCCGGACCAGAACCCCAGCCCGGCACTGCAAGCGCCGAGCAGCGTGAGCAGCAACAGGCGGAGCATGCCGAAGCGGTGCAACGGGCTGGCCTGGGCTGCCTGGAATGCACCGGCCGACGCCCAGAGAAACCCTGAGTGGCCACTGAACAGACCGAGTATCAGCGGCAGGCCGCAGCCCAGGCCGGCGACAATGGCCGGTGCCCAGTCGGGTGGGCCGGCGTGCCAGCCGAGGATTTGCCGTAGCAAGGCCTTCATCGTTTTACACCGGGCTGGAGCGGCCGGTCATTTCCCGGGCCATCTCGGTCGCGTAGCTGTCGGTCATGCCGGCAATGAAGTCGATCATGCGTAGGAAGGAGCGGTACAGCGGCCACTGTGGGTCGGGGGCATTGTTACCGAGCAGATCGAGGATGCGTCGGTTCTTGAACGATGGCGTGCGCCCGCCGTGCTGTTCCAGTGCCGCGCCGCAGAAGGCATTGAGGAGGATTTCCAGGGTGGTGTAGGCACCGATCTCATGCAGCGTCTTGCGTTTGTCCTGGAAGATCTTTTGTCTTGCCAGGGCCTTGGCCTGCTGCACGCAGTGCTGGGCGGGGCCGTGCATGTGCTCGACCAGGTCGCCAGGCAGATCGCCTCGCAACAACGAATCCTGCTGGGCGACGAAGGCACTGGCGGCGGCATTGGTCAGGTGTTCGATGGCCTTGCCACGCAGGATGGCCAGCTTGCGCCGGCGCGAGTCCTGGGGGCCAAGTTGGCGATAGGTTTCCGGCAGGTCGTCACCCACCAGATCGAGCAGCAGCGCCTCGACCTCGGGGTAGTCGAGCAGCTCCATTTCCAGGCCATCTTCCAGGTCGATCAGGCCGTAGCAGATGTCATCCGCGGCTTCCATCAGATAGACCAGCGGATGGCGGGCCCAGCGCTGTTCCTCGAGTTGCGGCAGGCCGAGCTTGCTGGCGATCTGCTCAAGTAGCGGCAGTTCGCTCTGGTAGCAGCCGAATTTGTGCTTCTTGTAGCCCAGGGCTTCGGCATGCCGTGCCGTCCAGGGGTACTTGAGGTAGGTACCGAGGGTGGCATAGGTGAGGCGGGTGCCGCCGTCGAACTGGTGATATTCCAGCTGGGTCAGGACGCGGAAGCCTTGGGCGTTGCCTTCGAAGTTGAGGAAGTCATCGCGTTCGGCATCGGCCATGTCATCCAACCAGCCACGTCCGGCTGCCTGCTGGAACCAGTGGCGGATGGCGTCTTCGCCGGAGTGGCCAAAGGGCGGGTTGCCGATGTCATGGGCCAGGCAGGCGGACTGCACGACCACGCCGAGATCGACCGGGTCGCACCATTCCGGCAGTTCGCCGCGCAGCATCTCGCCCACGCGCATGCCCAGCGAACGTCCGACACAACTGACCTCCAGGGAATGGGTCAGGCGCGTGTGGATGTGGTCGTTGCTGGAGACGGGGTGAACCTGGGTCTTGCGCCCCAGGCGGCGAAAGGCACCCGAGAAGATGATGCGGTCATGATCCTTGTGGAACGGGCTTCGTCCGAGTTCGTCAGGGCTGTGTACCGGTTTGCCGAGGCGTTCGCGGGTAAGCAGGGTTTGCCAGTCCAAGGGCTGTCCTCGCCGTAGAGATGCCCTAGCTTCGGGCTTCGTTGCGGTGGCTGCAAGTAGTGCGCCGCCTTGTTGGGGGTAATTGCAGGTCCGTCCGGCAGGCGACGGGCGGTGCGTGGGCTGGCGTATGCAGTGTTCAGGCGGGGTGATATCGTCGTGATATCGCGTATGCACCTACAAAAAAGAGAACAACGCACGTGATTTCCAGCACCTTGCTGCCCGCCGATTCGCACCAGCAACTGCGCATTCGTCGTTTCCTGATGAGTGTGGCCATGTATTTCCTCAGTGGCGTACCCCAGGCGGTAGCGCTGTACAACGGGCTTTCGCCCGGTTGGGTGATGCTGGTCTGGGCGGTGTATGCCGTCGTGATCAACCTCGCGTTCTACCTGGCCTTCCGCTTCGGCTTCAATCTGCGCTTCAAAGACCCCAGCCTGACCATCGCGCAGATGGCAGCGGCCATCGCTCTGGTGCTGTTTACCCAGATCTATGCGGGAGAGGCACGTGGAGCCTATCTGGTGGTATTGCTGATCATTATGGTGTTTGGCTCCTACAAGCTGCATACGCGCCAGTTGTTGCTGATGAGCCTGCTGACCATCTTTGCCTATGGATTGACGCTGCCGCTGGTGCGCGAGGTCGAAGGCGAACAATTCAACCTGGGCGTGGAGGCTGTGCTCTGGTGCAGTTTTTCGATCTTCCTGCCGTTTATCTCGGTGCTGGGTGGCAGCATCAACCAGTTACGCAAGAAGCTGGTGACCAGCAACGCGCATTTGCAGGAGGTCTTGCGGCAGGTCACCGAGCTGGCGACCCACGACGAACTGACCGGGGTCTACAACCGACGCTACCTGCTGGAAATGCTCAGCCACGAGAAGAACCGGACAGACCGTGGGGGAGCCGGGTTCTGCGTCTGCATGCTCGACCTTGATCACTTCAAGCGGGTCAATGACACCCATGGTCATCAGGCAGGCGATACGGTGCTGAAGAGCTTTGCCGCTACCATCCAACCGCTGCTGCGCAGCACCGATTTCTTTGCGCGTTATGGCGGCGAGGAATTTCTGTTGTTCCTGCCGCAAACCTCCATCGAGATGGCTCAGCATTGCCTCAAGCGCATTCAGGAAGGATTGGCGACGACGACCTATGAAGGATTGCCCAAGGGGTTTCGCGTCACGGCGTCGATTGGCGTGGCCCAGTATCATCAGCAGGAAAATATTCCCGGCCTGATCGAACGGGCGGACAAGGCGCTGTACAAGGCCAAGCAGAACGGCCGCAACCGTATGGAAATGGCTACCGTACCGCGCTCGATCCGTATCTGACCGAGGCGATTGCTCAGAGGCCGGCAGCGTCGATATCCAATAGCAGCAGGCGCGCGCCGTTGTCGATGAACTGGCCTGCCGTGAGGCAGTACTGGTTGGTGGTGGCGTCGCGGTAGGTAGTGGAAAGTGTCAGGCGACGTTCCTCCCAGCCCTCGGCCAGCAACTGGTAGAAATACGGACGCCACGACCAGTTGTGCCCGAGGTAGCGAGCATCCTCCTGCCAGGCAGCGCCGTCCCACTCCAGATTCGGTGTGAGCTGGGTGCCGTTGCGATCGCATTGGTAAATACGCA
Organism: Pseudomonas sp. Marseille-Q8238; assembly: GCF_965111915.1. NCBI lineage: Bacteria > Pseudomonadati > Pseudomonadota > Gammaproteobacteria > Pseudomonadales > Pseudomonadaceae > Pseudomonas > Pseudomonas sp. Marseille-Q8238. Next base: position 2,273,229 of record NZ_CBCOPI010000001.1, read on the forward strand.
GCAGCCAGGGGTAGGTGAGTGGGTCGGGCAGGGCGCTAAGCGGTTGTTCGTGCTCTGCCCAATCCCGCAGACGGTTCATCAGTTCGGTCAGTTGCAAACGCAGGCTCATCAGCCTGGCCCGTTCGGCCAGCTTGTACTGCACGTAGCGGTCGCGCAGTTTGGCGAAGCGATTAACGAACGCGTCGGCAGGGAAGAACGCCAGGTCCGGTTTGGCGAACAAAAAGCCTTGTACGTAGCGCGCACCACATTCCAGGGCGAAATCCAGCTCGGCTTCGGTTTCCACGCCTTCGGCAATGATCCAGCAGCCGGTCTTTTCCGCCATTTGCGCAAGTGCCTTGACGACTTCACCGCTTGGCCCGCCGCGAGCGGCTTCCTGAAACAGGCGCATATCCAGTTTGAGGATGTCCGGTTGCAGGGCCAGTACGCGATCAAGCTGGGAGTAACCGGCACCGAAGTCGTCGATGGCGATGCGGGCCCCTGCTTCGCGATAACGCGCGACGACTTCAGGCAGTTTCTGGCTGCCGCCACCCAACTCGGTGATCTCGAATACCACGCGCTGTGGTGGGATTCCGTATTTCTGCAGTTGCTTGAGGCTCGGCAGCAACTGGTTGGGTCGTAGTTTGCTGATCCAGCGTGGCGAGATGTTGATGCTGAGGAACCAGTCCTCCGGAGCCTCATGCAAGCGACTGAGGGCATCGTCACGGATCTGCCTGTCCAGCCGCCTCAAGCTTGCGGGGGAGACCTTGGGGTCAGTGAACAGGGGGCCAACCGACAGCAACTGACCATCAGGTTGGCGCAGACGTCCCAACGCCTCAACACCGGCAATACGGCCAGTGGCGGTGTCAATGAAGGGTTGGAAGCAGGCAAGCGGGTGCCCGTCGATCACGGATACATCCTTACTTCAAGAGCCAGAGGAGGGCTGACACATAAGTGACAGCCGCTCTGGCATAGCAAGAATGTGGCCAGTTGTCTTCGGGATCAGGTTTTTCCAGCGCGCAGGTTTTTCAACAGGGCCGGTAGCAGGCGCATGCCGATGTTCAGCCAGTGACTGGCACCGCCGCCGCGAGCCAGCAGAAAGCTCACTGCAGTAACGCCGGCGATGCCCCACAGTGGTGCGTGCTTGAGGCCAAGACTCTGAGGCAACTCCGTGGCCAGGCTGCGAACCTGGCGCAAGGGGCGGGTCAGAACCTGGGTTTCATGGCGCAGTTCCTGGCGGTGCAGTTCCAGGCGCATACGAATCAGCGCTTTGCGCATCTCGCGGCGAGAACCGTTACGGGGAAGGTCTGGCAGGTTCATGGCAACAGGCGCTCCCGGTCACGGGCGAGTTCTTCCAGCGTCGCACTGAACGGCGAGGATTCGTCGTTGAGGACACTGTATAGACGTACCGCACAGAACAACGTGGCCAGTGCATAGAACAGGCACAGGCCAAGGATCGCGTGCAGGCGGTAGGTGTCCCACAGCGCAATCAGGACCAGGGTCGATAAGCTGAGCAGTAGCAGACAGCTGCACAGCAAGGCCAGGCCTGCAAAGAGCAGCAGGCGCAGGCTGTTGGTTTTCTGCTCCTGCAGTTCCATGCCGAACAATTCGACATGGCCGTGCAGCAGGCCCAGGAACGCTGCTGACAAACGCAGCAGCGATGGCGATTGGCCCGTCGAGGACGAGCCCGACTCCATGTCGAGGCTCATGGGATCAACGCCGAGAAGCAAGCAGGCCGAGCAGAAAGCCGACGCCGGCAGCAATACCTACCGATTGCCATGGGTGCTCCTGCACATAATCTTCGGCGCCTTCGACAGCCTGGCGACCACGTTCACGCAGACTTTCCTCGGTGCTATGCAGGGTGTCGCGGGCACGTTTGAGATTGGCACTGAGTTGCTCACGTAGCTCGTCGGCCTGATCGCCTGCGAGTTCCGCAGTGTGTTGCAGCAATTTTTCGGTGTCGCCGACCAGTGCTTTGAAGTCAGCCATCAGTTCATCTTGAGCGGCCGAAGTGGTTTTGCGTGGCATGAGATGTCTCCTTGGCGTTGCTGAGGGTTCCTAGCGGTAGGAGTACCACGGAGCGCAGATGGTTCAAACCAATCTCTGGTACAGCGCTTGCATTTTCATGGTGCGCGGACGGTCAACTTGCCCTCTATTCGAGCGTTCCAGGGAAGAGGGTTGATGCCGGTTTTTTGCGCCAACAACATGAAAAACATAGAAAAATCCTAGCTTTGATTTCTGACTGCCCATCGCCCGTGCGCCGGCTCGGGTCACCACATGCCAACCAGGCAGGTCCTTCTGGCTTCATTGTGGTGCGGCATGGCGAGCGATTGAACTGCTTTGGTGCTTTCTGCTGCTGGAGTGCGTAGCACGATGGAAAATCTCGACAGTGCCGTGGCAACCCTGATTCACGGTTCCAATACATTGTTCATTCTGCTTGGCGCGATCATGGTATTGGCCATGCATGCGGGCTTCGCCTTTCTCGAAGTGGGGACGGTACGTCACAAGAACCAGGTCAATGCCTTGTCGAAGATCATTTCTGACTTCGCCATCTCGGCACTCGCCTATTTCTTCATCGGCTACTGGGTGGCCTATGGCATCAACTTCATGCAGCCGGCCGCGGTACTGACGGCAGACAGTGGCTATCCACTGGTGAAGTTCTTCTTCCTTCTGACCTTTGCCGCGGCGATTCCCGCGATCGTTTCCGGTGGCATCGCCGAGCGTGCGCGGTTCGGCCCGCAGCTGTGCGCGACCCTGTTGATCGTGGCGTTCGTCTATCCCTTTTTCGAGGGTTTGATCTGGAATGGAAACTTGGGCCTACAGGCTTGGCTGGCTGAGCAGTTCGGTGCGAGCTTCCATGACTTCGCCGGCTCCGTGGTGGTGCATGCCATGGGCGGCTGGTTGGCGTTTGGCGCCGTGATCCTGCTGGGGCGGCGCGATGGTCGTTATCGTGATGGACGATTGGTGGCTTTTGCGCCCTCGAATATTCCTTTTCTCGCCCTGGGCTCCTGGATCCTGATCATCGGCTGGTTCGGCTTCAATGTGATGAGTGCCCAGACATTGGGCAGCATCAGCGGCCTGGTCGCAGTCAACTCGCTGATGGCGATGGTGGGTGGCACCGTGGCTGCCTTGTTAGTTGGGCGTAATGACCCGGGCTTTCTGCATAACGGGCCGTTGGCCGGGCTGGTGGCAATCTGTGCCGGCTCGGACCTGATGCATCCGGTTGGTGCGCTGGTTACCGGGGCGATAGCGGGAGCCTTGTTCGTCTGGACCTTCACCGCGACTCAGGTCAAGTGGCGAATCGACGATGTGCTGGGCGTCTGGCCACTGCATGGCCTGTGTGGTGTTTGGGGCGGTATCGCCTGCGGGATCTTCGGTCAGCAGTTCTTTGGCGGTCTTGGTGGCGTCAGCCTGTTCAGCCAACTGATCGGTACTGGGCTGGGTGTGGTCGTGGCCTTGCTCGGTGGTTTTGCGGTGTATGGCGTACTCAAGGTGTCGCTGGGGATTCGTCTGAGCCAGGAAGAGGAGTATTACGGCGCGGATCTGTCGATCCACAAGATTGGTGCCAACAGCCAGGACTGATGTGCAAAGCACGAAAAAGCCCGCCAGTTGGCGGGCTTTGTTTTTGTCGCTTGTTACCAGAGTGGCAAGCTGTAGCTGACGATCAGGCGGTTCTCATCGAGGTCGTTGCCGAAGTTCGAGCGCACGGTTGCGTTACGCCACTTCACCCCGAGGTTTTTCAGCGGGCCTTCCTGGAAGACGTAGCCGATGTCGGTGTTGCGCTCCCATTCCTTGCCCTCGGACACGCCGGCACCACGGTCGACGTTGTCGCCGTTGAGGTAACGGGTCATGAAGGTCAGGCCGGGAATACCGATGCTGGCGAAGTTGAAGTCGTAACGCACCTGCCAGGACTTCTCGTCCTTGAAGGCGAAGTCGCCGATCTGCACATAGTTGACCAGGAACGGGTCGGTCCCGTTGATGTAGGCAAAACCGGTGTCACCGCTCATCTTCTGATAACCCAGGCCAACGGCATGGCCACCCAGCGAGTAGGTGAACATGGCGCCAAGCGCCTTGTTATCGACGTTGGTGGTGCCATCGTCGGTCGAGCGCGCAAAGCGCACGTCGGTTTTCAGGCTTTGGCCTTCGGCAATGGGCAGGACGTGCACGGCATTGAGAATGTGCTGTTTGTAGAAGTTGTCCAGCCCACCGTAGTTGTACGCGGTAGTGAGCTGGTTGTTCCACTTGTAGGTGAGGCTGGCAAAGTTGAACTCGTCACTGGTGACGCCACCGGTACCAGTGAAGCCACGACCATTGCCGCCCGTCATGGTCATGGTTTCGTGGTCCGAAGAGTCGCGCTGGTTGACGCGGCTCAGTTGGCCGGCGTCGATGGTCAGGCCTTCCAGTTCGGAAGAACTCAGCCAGCCACCCTGGAAGCTCTGCGGCAGCAGGCGCGTGTCGTTGGAGCCAACGGTGGGCAGCTTGGGCATCAGGGTGCCAAGTTTGAGCACGCTCTGCGAGATCTTCACCTTGGCAGTAACACCCAGGTCGCCATAGGTATCCTGGGCCTTGCCGGTTTCCCGGTCGACTTGCAACAGGCCGGTGCCGGTGGTGCCGCGCCCGGAATCCAGCTTGACGCCCAGGGTGCCGATGGCATCGACACCCACGCCCACCGTGCCCTCGGTGAAACCTGACTCGTAACGCAGCAGGAAACCCTGAGCCCACTCCTCGGACTTGCTGCGGTATTCGGTTGGCGTCTTGCCGGTCACGGCGGGCGGGTTGGGGTTACCGTCCTGGCGATAGTCGCGATTCATGTAGAAATTGCGCAGTTCCAGGCTGGCTTTGCTGTCCTTGATGAAGTCGGCGTGTGCCAGGTTCGGCAGGGTGAGGCTGGTACCCAGCGCGGCGAGTGCCACGCCAAGGGCGAGAGGGGACTTGCTCATTGTTATTGTCCTCGGCTGGGAGTTTTGCAGGTCGGATGGCCGCCCTGATTACAGCCAGGTGACTAAAACATTTCGTAACGCTCGCCACCTTTAGACATTGGTCGAGTCACTGCACACAGCGCAGTTAGCAGCCCATCGCCGGGTGCTCGGCCTCATCGTGAGTGGGAACCGCATGCGTTTCTGATCGTCGGCATGCGTTTCCAGTGTCGTTGTCGCCCCTGTGCCTGGTCGACCAGGGCATGGCCTACAGCAGGCCATTTGTCGGGGTGGCTCAAGGTTCGGCGCAATCGGCCGCTCTATCTGTAGATATCTTGTCGAGATCTCTGCCATGAACAAGCTGACCAATCTGTTTCCTGTTCTGTCGCGACCCTTGTCAGCCACTATCGCGAGCAATACGCGCAACACCGATGCGCAGGCCACCCTGGCCAATCGCCTGACGGATCGGTTGGGTCTGCAGCCAGGTGCACTGAGTGGCACCAACAATGATTTCACTCCCGACAAGGTGGCAGATCGCCTGATGGGTTTCATCGAGCAGCGTTTGCAACGGGAGCAGGCTGCCGGTGCCGATACCAGCAAGCTGGAAAAACTCCTGAACCAGGCGAAGGAGGGAGTGGAAAAGGGTTTTGCTGAAGCCCGCAAGATTCTGGATGGCATGGGTGTGCTCAAGGGCAAGGTTGCCGAGGACATCAATACTACTTACGACAAGATTCAGTCCGGCCTGAAGTCACTGCAAAACAGCTTGTCTGGCACCCCGGTCAGTGCATCTGGCGGGGCCCTGGCGGCGTCGAGTACACGGCTGGTCGCTCAGGCAGAGACGTTCGACATGCAGATCACCACGCGTGACGGTGATCGTCTGAGCGTCTCCATTGCGAAGGCGTCGGCAGACTGGTCGAAAAGCAGTGCTGCGTTGGCCAGTGATGGTTCCGGAACGGTAGCGGTCAGCCAGAGTGAGTCCGGTAGCATCCGCATTGGTGCGTGGCAGGTACAGGTGGACGGGGAACTGGATGAGGATGAAATCACCGCCCTCAAGAAACTGTTCACTCAGGTTCAGGATATTTCGGACAAGTTCTATGCCGGCGATCTGAGTGGGGCATTTGATCGTGCGTTGAAACTGGACATGGACGGTTCTCAGCTGGCCTCCTTGTCGCTGCGCCTGACGCAGAGCAGCGTCCACCAGGCCACGGATACCTATCAGGCCGTTGCTCAGGAGGGTACGGCCGTCAATGGTGCATTGCTCGACTACGCGCAAAGCCTGTTGGACGCCTTGCGCAGCACCAGCAGCCTGGCCGACAACGCAAAAGATGTCCTGCAACAACTGCTGCAAGGTGGTTTCAGTCTCGATGAGCGTTTCGATGCATCGAAGCTGGATAAGGCCAAAACGCTCAATGAGCGATTGCTCTCCGGGTTGCAGGGATTGGTCGCGCCACAGGCGATAGATTCCGCCAAGGTCTGATGGCGGTTAGACTGCGCCTCTCGTCATAGCTGGAGGCGCTGGTCATGCTCCCCGAATGTCAGTTGTTCGGAACCTTGGGCTGCCACTTGTGCGAAGTGGCTGAGGCTGTGTTGATGCCGTTCGTCGAGCATGGATTGCTGGTGGAGTTGATCGACATCGCTGATCGAGAGGATTGGGTCGAGCGCTATGGTCTGCGCATTCCTATCCTGCGCCGATGTGATACCGGGGCCGAGCTGGATTGGCCCTTCGATGCCGATCAGGTGGTGCACTTCCTGAGCTGATGCTTGATATCCCGAACGCCTGATGCGTATTTTGTACAGATTGCCGCGCATGCGGTCTGAACGCATCAAGGACAATTCCCAATGCCTCTCGATGACCGCCATTCGCTTGCCGAACGTTTGCTCGGTATTGATGAAGTCGAATGTGTCACCCCGGATCTCAATGGTGTTCCGCGCGGCAAGGTGATGACCACTGCTGGCTTTCTCGAGGGGCGTCGGCTGCAATTGGCGCGAGGCGTTTTGCTGCAGTGCGTCATGGGTGGCTATCCGCCTGCACGCTTCTACGGCAGTGACGATGGCGACCTGCAACTGACAGCCGAGCTATCTAGCGTCTATCGCTTGCCCTGGAGCGATCCGCCGCGTGCGCTGGCCATCTGCGATGCCGATGAACTCGATGGTCGGGCGTCTGGGCTCTCTACGCGTGCCCTGCTCAAGCAGGTACTGGCAGGGTATGCCGAGCGGGGGTGGCAACCGGTTGTGGCGACCGAGGTGGAGTTCTTCATCTTCGACAGGCATGTCGATCCCCAGCAGCCATTTCGTCCACCCCTGGGGTTGGATGGGCTGCGCGAAAGCGGGTGTTCGGCGTTCAGCGTGTCGTCCGGCAATGGCTTGCGGTCATTCTTCAGCGAGGTGTATCGCAGCATGGAGGCCTTAGGGCTGCCGCGCGATACCTTTATGCATGAAATGGGCGTCAGTCAGTTCGAGATCAATCTGCTGCACGGCGATGCATTGCAGTTGGCCGACCAGACGTTCCTGTTCAAGCATCTGTTGCGAGAAGTGGGTTTCAAGCATGGTCTCAACGTCGTGTTCATGGCCAAGCCGCTTGCGAATACACCTGGCAGTTCCATGCACATTCATCAAAGCGTGGTGGAGCAGGGGAGTAGTAGCAACATTTTCAGCGACGCCGCTGGTGACCCGACCCCGGCGTTTCATCACTTCATTGGTGGGCAGCAGGCGGCGCTGGCTGATTTCACGGCTCTGTTCGCGCCAAACGTGAATTCCTACCAGCGCCTTTGTCATCCCTATGCATCACCGAACAATGCGTGTTGGTCGCATGACAATCGCGCGGCAGGCCTGCGCATTCCGGCCAGTGCTCCAGTGGCACGTCGCGTCGAGAATCGCTTGCCCGGCGCCGATGCCAATCCGTACCTGGCATTGGCTGCAAGCCTCGCGGCCGGGTTGCATGGGCTGCTTCAGCGTATCCAGCCTGAGGAGTCCATTCAGGGTGAGTTCAGTGTGCCGGAGGCGTTGAGCCTGCCGTGCACCATGCATGCAGCATTGCAGCGTTTGCAGCACAGCCAACTGGCTCGGGACTGTTTCGGAGCGGAGTTTATCGAGGGCTACATCGCCAGCAAGCACATGGAGTTGCTCAGCTTCCTCGATGAGATCACGCCTTGGGAGCGGCGGGTACTGGCCGGGCAGGTCTAACAAATAGTAGACGGCGCTGCCCTGGGATCAGGGCAGTTGGTCACTGTCTTCGCGGCGAGCTTCGCGTTGCAACTGATAGACGAAGCGTTCGAGCTGACGCTGCTCCAGTCCGCTCATGCGGTGAAAGCGCAAACCGGCAAAACTGGTGTCCACTTTCTCTTCGTAGGAGAGGTGGCGCAGCTCGACGGCGGTTGTCATGACACCAAATGGCAGCTGTACGCGCAGTTGCTCATACACCTGGCCAGGCTGCAGGCGAGAGGTGATATTGCCCTCGAAACGCAGTTTGCAGCCGGTTGCAGAGACATCCAGCATCTGCCCTTTGAGTGGGCGGCTCAGTTTGCCGCCCGCCAGTTCGATCGCGACCAGTTGGGTGGTCTGTACGGCAGCGCGATAGGCATTGCGGCGTTGGTGATAGATCACCTTCTCCGGCATGTAACACCAGAAGCAGGGTGCGCCCTGGAATTCGCCAATATGTACCGGGTCTTCGCACTCCCAGGCTATCCGCACGCCCTCATGGAAGGATTCGATGCGAAACGGTTCGCCGGCCTTGATGAAGCGTTCCCCTTCATTGGGGATCATTTCATCCAGGGCCAGTAGCCCGCGTTCACGGTTGACTTCGACCAGATAGCTCTGGAAACGTTGGCTGCGGTCTTTGAAGGTGATGATGAGCGGGTCGTTGTCCTGCTGCAGCTGTCGCAGGCTGGCAAATATCTCCAATGGCGCCGTCAGCACCTTCGGGGGTTGCGGACCATCTTCCTCGGCAAATGGGTTGGACACGGTCCAAAAGTCTCCAGGCACAAAATAGGTCGCTAGGATAATGGCATATTGCCTTCTATCCCAGCGACACAGTCATTACTCAAGCTTGGCTGAGGGGGCGTTGCTGGCCGATCTTAGCGGCACTGCCTCGGCTGTCATAGAGTCCAGGGGTTGCGTCGCCGCCACGCAGGATGCTCATGACGCTGGAAAGCGAGGCCTGGTTGGAGCGGATGATGCGTCCGTTACGCAGGTTGGCTTCGCGGCACTGGGCTAGCAATTCATTCAACTCTTCACTGCGAGCAAGCAGGGAGGAACCTTCCGTCGAGCGGGAAGCAAGTATTTGCAGCCCCTCACGATCCGGGCTCAGTTGCTCAGCAGTGAGTACATCCGCACGTTCAGTGCCGTGTTGGTCGAGCAGGCTGAGCAGAGGGAGTTTCTGGGTGAGGATATCTTGCAGACGTGCCAGATCACGCTCATTGAGGGCCTGGTGTTCAGCTTCTATCAGCTCAAGCAATTGCTGAGCGGTGCCGATATCGTCGGTGAAGAGTTGAAGCAAGGTGGTGTCTGTCATCGCTGGCTCTGGGGTTTGGGCGTCCAATATCCCCCAGCGCAGCCGTGAGACTAGCGCTGGGATTCGAAGTCGAGCAGTTTGTTGGCGACGCGCTTGCTGTCGACCTGATAGCTGCCATCTGCGATGGCTTGCTTCAGCTTGGCAACGCGTTCTTTATCGACGGTAGGTAAGTCACGCAGCTTGTCGCTGGCTTGCTGCAACTGCTGGGCTTCGCGGCTGAGTTGTACCGACTCGCCACTCTTGCCGGCTTTTGCCTGCTCTTCGGTAGGCAATGTGCTGGACGGGTTGCTGCCGACGGCTTCAGTGCGGCCGCTGGACTGGGCATTGCCCGCACGGCCTGTAGCGGCAGGCGTGGCAGCATTGTTCAGTCGGTTGAAGTCGATAACCATGATTCAAAACCTCGGACGGTATATGGACGCTTGCCTGGCTTATCGGCCGTTCCCGTCGGAACTTTAGGGCACAAAAGTGTGCGTTGTTTAACAGTGTAGGAAATCATCAACTCATCACGCTACAAAAAACATGCCTACATTCCCACCTCGACCTGGCCAGGGCCGGTAATACGGGCACGAATGACGCGTTGCGAGCGCTGGTTGCGCACGTTGATCTGTTCTCCAAGAACCCCGCTGGCCATGGCCTCGCCTGGCATGCGTACGGTAATTCCACCACTGCGAGCGCTGATGATCACATGATCGCCGCGGCGTACGGATTCTGCCAGGAGCAGCATGGCTGGCACGATAATCTGGTCGGCTTGCAGGGGACGCGTCAATTTTTTGCCCAGCGCCTGGTTGGGATCAGTAAGATAACCGCGGCCCAGCGATCCTACATCTTTTTCCATCATGCCGATGTCGCCAAGACCAATGACGGCATCACGTTTGAGTGGGCGGGTCAGGATGACAACCTGACGAAAGATACTGACTTGCGCAGGTACGAAGATGCTCCAGGGCGAGCTGCCTTCACAACTGACCTTGACGGTCACTCGGCCAACCGGAGCCCCCGTGCTTTGCAGCGCTTGTGTCAAATCTCTGTCACAGGAAGCCAGGCGCAGCCGAGGATCGAGCGGTGCTACGCGGATTTCATGGCGCGCCTCGATCTCGCTTCGCTGCAGATAGTCTTCAACCGTGAACTCAAGAAAGCCCTCAGTGGCGCCGATAAGCTCTTCAGGTAGCGTATCTGCCTGTGCAATCGGGTTATAGCCGAGCAGCCACAAAGCAGGTAAAACACCAGCCAGGTTGCGGCGTTTCGCCATCATGCGTCGGTAAAGTGTCGTTATTGCGTTCATGGCTGCAGTAAAGCAAGGCCCGTGCCGCCTGCTACGCTAGAGCTGGATGTTCGGATACATATAGATCAATAAGGAGTCTGGCATGGCCGGAGTATTGGACTCGGTTAACCAGCGTACCCAATTAGTCGGACAGAACCGCCTGGAACTGCTGTTGTTTCGCCTCGATGGGCCGCAGTTGTACGGGATCAATGTGTTCAAGGTGAAGGAGGTGCTGCAATGCCCCAAGCTCACCATCATGCCCAAGTCGAGCCGTGTGGTACGGGGCGTCGCGAACATCCGTGGCGGCACGATCCCGATTCTCGATCTGGCGATGGCAACCGGCCGTGCCGGGCTGGATGACCTGAAAAACAGCTTTGTCATCATCACCGAGTACAACACCAAGGTTCAGGGGTTTCTGGTGCGTTCGGTCGAGCGCATCGTCAACATGAACTGGGAAGAGATCCATCCGCCACCCAAGGGAACGGGCCGCGATCACTACCTGACTGCGGTTACGCGACTGGATCAGCAACTGGTGGAAATCATCGACGTGGAGAAAATCCTCGCCGAGGTTGCCCCTATGTCGGAAAGCATTTCTGAAGGGGTGGTGGACGTTGAAACCCAGGTGAAGGCCAGCACCAAGCGTGTACTGATCTGCGATGACTCTTCGGTGGCGCGCAAGCAGGTCACGCGTTGTCTGGAGAGCGTCGGAGTGGAAGTGGTAGCGCTCAACGACGGCCGCCAGGCGTATGAGTACCTGCTGAAGATGGTTGAGGAGGGCAAGAAGCCGGAGACGGAATTTCTCATGCTGATTTCCGACATTGAAATGCCGGAAATGGATGGATATACGCTCACGGCGGAAATTCGCTCTGATCCAAGGATGCAGAACATGCATGTGATTCTGCATACTTCCCTGTCGGGTGTATTCAATCAGGCGATGGTGAAAAAAGTGGGGGCGGATGATTTCCTGGCGAAATTCCGTCCGGATGACCTTGCTTCTCGTGTGGTTGAGCGTATCCGAGTGTCGGATGGGGGCTGAGGGTTCAGACCTCTGCGGTTTATATGCATGGTGAGGCGGCACGAGTGTCTTCTGGCAATTTGGATTTCGAGCAGTTCCGGATTTTTCTGGAAAAGGCCTGCGGTATTCTGCTGGGCAGCAATAAGCAATATCTGGTGTCCAGTCGCCTCAACAAGCTGATGGAACAACAGGGCATCAAGACGCTGGGGGAGTTGGTGCAGAAGATGCAACTGCAGCCCCGCGGTGGGTTGCGGGAGCAGGTCGTCGATGCCATGACCACCAACGAAACGCTGTGGTTTCGTGATGGCTATCCCTTCGAGGTCATGAAGAGCCGTGTCCTCCCCGAGATGATCAAGGCTTGCGCCGGTCAGCGCTTGCGCATCTGGTCGGCTGCCTGTTCTTCGGGGCAGGAGCCTTACTCGCTGTCGATGACCATTGATGAGTTCGAGAAAAGTAACCTGGGGTTGTTGAAAAGCGGCGTACAGATCGTTGCCACGGATCTTTCCGGCTCGATGCTCACCGCATGCAAGGGGGGGGAGTACGATAGCCTGGCCATCGGACGCGGTCTGTCCCAGGAAAGGCTGCAGCGCTACTTCGATCCCAAGGGACCAGGCCGTTGGGCAGTGAAGCCGGCAATAAAGAGTCGTGTTGAGTTTCGTGCGCTGAACTTGCTGGACAGCTATGCCAGCCTCGGCAAGTTCGATGTGGTGTTCTGCCGCAACGTGTTGATCTACTTCTCCGCTGAGGTGAAGAAAGACATCCTCACGCGCATTCATGCCACGATCAAACCAGGCGGCTATTTGTTCCTGGGGGCGTCTGAGGCGTTGAATGGATTGCCGGACCTCTACCAGATGGTGCAGTGCAGCCCTGGCATTATCTATAAGGTCAAATGACCGACGGACGAGCAAGTCAGTAAAACGGGAGGCCAATGGCCTCCCGTTTTTTTATGCCCTGTTATCCATAACAGCCGCGCGTCGACCCTCTTCGGGCGGCGTTAAAAATAGCTCCTGGCAATTTTTGGACGCATGTGAATTGTCACTGGGGAGGGCGAAAAAACGGATACGTACTTTGCCGATGCGGCAAAACCATTGCCGCTTACCTTGCCAGAGAGCGGTAAAGGCTTGCCGCTTGCCGCTTTTCCTTATCACGATTTGTTAGTAAACCATTGATATATAAGAATAATTAAAAATGGCATGGCCTTTGCTAAATGTCTGGTACGCCACACCAGATTGCCCAGCGGCAAAGGTTAAAGATCATGAGCATCAGCTTCGACAGTGCACTCGGTATCCACGAAACGGCCCTAGGCTTTCGCGCCAAGCGTGCCGAGGTATTGGCCAACAACATCGCCAACGCCGATACACCGAACTACAAAGCACGTGATCTCGACTTTTCCGCTGTGCTGGCTCAGCAAAGCGAGAAGGCCAAACGTGGTGACTTCAACCTGAACATGACCAGCAGCCGTCACATAGCGGGCATGGGCATCGAGCTGGCCGATCCGGCCCTACGCTTCCGTACCCCATTCAGCCCCTCGATTGATCAGAACACCGTTGATCTGCAGCAGGAGCAATCCAACTACGCGCAGAACTCGGTGCAGTTCCAGGCCAGCTTCACGCTGCTCAACAGCAAGTTCAAAGGGCTGGTCAGCGCCCTGCGCGGCGAATAAAGGAGAACGATGCCATGTCACTCGCCAGTGTCTTCAATATCGCCGGAACCGGCATGAGCGCGCAGAGCACTCGCCTGAACACCATTTCCAGCAACATCGCCAACGCCGAAACGGTCTCGTCGAGCATCGACCAGACTTACCGCGCTCGCCACCCGGTGTTTGCCACCGTGTTCAATTCGAGCATGCAGGGTGATCGCGGTTCGTTGTTCGCTGATCAGGATGCGTCCGGGCGTGGCGTCGAGGTGCTGGGCATCGTGGAAGACCAAAGCACCCTGATGCCGCGCTATGAGCCCAACCATCCGGCAGCGGATGAAAAGGGCTACGTGTATTACCCGAACGTCAACGTGGTCGAGGAAATGGCTGACATGATCTCTGCCAGTCGTGCCTTCCAGACCAACGTGGAAATGATGAACACCGCCAAGCAGATGATGCAGCGTGTACTGACACTGGGCCAATAAGCCACCAGCGAGGAGTGTAGAGAATGAGCGTTAGTGGCGTTAATAACTCGGTGCTTGATCAGTACCAGATAAAGCAAGAACCCAAGCAGAACAAGGATCTCGGCAAGAACGAATTCCTCAACCTGTTGGTGGCGCAGTTGAATAACCAGAACCCGCTCGAGCCACAGGGCAATGGTGAGTTCATTGCCCAACTGGCGCAGTTCAGCCAGGTAGAGGGGATCGAGAAACTCAATTCCAGCATGGGTTCGTTGCTTTCCAGTTATCAGTCCTCGCAGGCGCTGCAGGCATCTTCCCTGGTCGGTCGCAAGGTCATCGTCCCGACCGACAAAGCCATCGTGGATACGTCGGAGCCCTTCAAGGCCAGAATGGTGCTGCCAGCCAGCAGCAGCAACGTGTACTTCAACGTGTATGACGACAAAGGTGTGCTGGTCACGCGGATCAATATGGGTGAGCAGAAGGCCGGCAATATCGATTTCACCTGGGATGGCAAGAACAGCGACGGCGAAGAAATGCCGGCCGGCAAGTACAAGTTCGAGGCACATGCGACCTACGGCAACGAGACCAAAGGGCTCTACACCATGCTTCCGGCGAATGTCGACAGCGTAGTCCTGGGTGGCAGTGAATTGCTGCTCAATCTGGCAGGCATTGGCAGTATTCCGATTTCCCAGGTCCAGGTCATCGGCCAGTAATTCGAGTGTGGCCCCAGGCCAACCCCTTATCGTTTGACAGTGCCGGACAGCCGGCTAGGAGAACACCATGTCGTTTAACATCGGCCTGAGCGGCCTGCGTGCTGCCAGTAGCGATCTCAACGTAACCGGCAACAACATCTCCAACGCCGGCACGGCAGGTTTCAAGCAGTCGCGCGCCGAGTTCGGCGATCTGTACTCGGCGTCTATCCTGGGTAGTGGTCGTAACCCGCAAGGCAGTGGTGTGCTGCTTAACAACGTCTCGCAGCTGTTCAAGCAGGGGAACCTGGACTACACCCAGAACCCGCTGGACCTGGCGATCAACGGCAATGGCATGTTCGTTACCAGTAACAATGGGGCAATCAGCTATACCCGTGCTGGTTATTTTGGCACTGACCGTGACGGTAATGTGGTCAACAACCTGGGCTACCGCTTGCAGGGCTATGGGGTGGATGCCAACGGCAACCTGCTCAATGGCCAGTTGGGTGATCTGCGTATCGACAAGAGCAATCAGGCGCCGCGACCAACGGGTGTGATTACCCAACCGTTCAACCTGAACTCGACGAACACGCCGATTACCACGGTGGCGTTCAATCCGAAGGACAGTGCCAGTTACAACTCCTCGACCTCGGCCACCATCTTCGACTCTCAGGGCAATGCTCACTCGTTCACGCAGTACTTCGTGAAAACCGGTGCCAACACGTGGGACATGCATATTCTTGTCGATGGACGTAATCCGGCGAATGCTTCGGGTGACGCTGCTTCGGTACAAGCGGCTAACGCTGCTGCGGCGGCTGCCGGTGCAACGCCTGCCAGTGTGCTGGCATCTGTGGCTGGGGGTAATCCCAGTGTTGTTGCTGCTGCAACTGCAGCTGAAGCGCAGCCTGGCGCTACGGCGGCGAGCGTTGCCGCTGCAGTCTTCAATGCCTCCGAGCAAATTGCGACCACACCGGCCACGGCCAACCTGGTGTTCACCTCGGCAGGCAAGCTGGACTTGAATCAGCTCACGGCTACCGGGCTGACCGTGAATGCCGACGGCACCCTGAACATGAATAACTGGGTACCGTCCGCTCCAGATGACTCGGTTCCGCCAGTCTGGGGGCCAAACCAGGCAGCGGCCAACGTGGCCGGTATCAAGTTCGACATGCGCGGCAGCACCCAGTACGCCAGCAGTTTTGCAGTCAACAGCCTCAATCAGGACGGCTACACCACGGGTGAGCTGGCCGGTATCGAGATCGACGAAAACGGGGTGATCTTTGCCCGCTACACCAACAAGGAATCCAAGGTCATGGGGCAGGTGGCACTGGCCAACTTTGCCAACCTGCAAGGCCTGACGCCTATCGGCAGCACGGCCTGGGTCCAGTCTTCGGCATCGGGCGAGCCTGTGATCGGTACGCCCGGCAGCGGGACCATGGGGGCGATGCAGTCCGGCGCGCTTGAAGGGTCGAACGTCGAATTGTCAGACCAACTGGTCAACCTGATCGTGGCCCAGCGCAACTACCAGGCCAACGCCAAGACCATCGAAACCGAAAGTGCGATCACCCAGACCATCATCAACCTGCGTTGATGGGCTGGCGATGCCTTGCCGCCTGCGGCAAGGCATCGCCGATATCGTCGTCGAAAAGCTCCTTATGGAGCTTTTTTGTTTTTTAAATTCTTTATTAATCAATAGTTTGAGAGTTTTTCTCTGGTGTGGCACACGCTTTGCTATATCTCTGTCAACAGAGTAATGAGCGGCAAGTGCCGACCCGCGGAGAAGAACATGGACAAGATGCTGTACGTTTCCATGACTGGCGCCAGCCAGAACACCATGGCCCAGCGTGCCCACGCCAACAACCTGGCGAACATCTCCACAACCGGTTTCCGCCGGGATTTCGAACAAGCCCGTTCGATGCCGGTATTCGGCGAGCATTTCCCGTCGCGGGTCTATGCCATGAGCGAGCGCCCCGGGACTGATTTCACCCCAGGCTCGCTGCAGGAGACCGGGCGTGACATGGACGTGGCCGTCGATGGGCAGGGCTGGATTGCCGTGCAGTCCGCCGATGGCAGCGAGGCCTATGTGCGCACCGCCAGCCTGCAGATCGACGCCCTTGGTCAATTGCGCACCGGCAACGGTTTGCCGGTTCTCGGCAATGGCGGCCCTATTGCGATTCCGCCAGAGCAGAAAGTAGAGATCGGCCAGGACGGCACCATCACCATTCGCGCTCTCGGTGAGGCTCCGAATGTGATGGCCGAGGTCGATCGGATCAAGCTGGTGAACCCGGATCTGAAAACCATGGAGAAGGGCGCCGATGGCCTGATCCGGGTCAAGGATCAGACGCAACCCATCGAAGCCGACGCTAATGCACGACTGACGTCCGGGTTTCTTGAAGCGAGCAACGTGAATGCGGTGGAGGAGATGACATCGATCATGTCCCTGGCCCGGCAGTTCGAGCTGCACGTGAAGATGATGCACACCGCCGAAGAGAACTCGAGCGCCATGGCGCGAGTCTTGCAAATCAACTAATTACCAGCGCGAAACGCCGTAAAACCGGCGTTCGAGGAGAAGACAATGCTTCCGGCACTTTGGGTCAGTAAAACCGGTCTGTCCGCTCAGGACATGAACCTGACCACGATTTCCAACAACCTGGCGAACGTTTCGACCACCGGGTTCAAACGTGATCGCGCCGAATTCGAGGATCTGCTCTATCAGATCCGCAAGCAGCCTGGCGCTCAGTCGAGCCAGGACAGCGAGCTGCCGTCCGGCCTGCAGTTGGGTACCGGTGTGCGCATCGCCGGTACGCAAAAGATGTTCACCCAGGGCAGCCTGCAAACGACCGAGCAGCCGCTGGATATCGCAGTCAACGGACGTGGTTTTTTCCAGGTCATGATGCCGGACGGCACGGTGTCCTACACCCGTGATGGCAGCTTTCACCTGAACTCCGATGGCCAGGTGGTGACTTCCCAAGGCTATGCCTTGGAGCCGGCCATCGTACTGCCGCCGGAAACCCAGACATTCACCGTGGGTGAGGACGGCACTGCCTCTATCACCACCTTCGGCAATCCAGCCCCTCAGGTGATCGGCAATATCCAGACCGCCGACTTCATCAATCCGGCTGGTCTGCAAGCCATCGGCAACAACCTGTTCCTTGAGACGGGCTCCAGTGGTGCCCCGCAAATCGGTACACCAGGCCTGACCGGATTGGGCGTGGTGCTGCAGAACACCCTGGAAAACTCCAACGTCAGTGTGGTCGAGGAACTGGTGAACATGATCACCACCCAGCGTGCCTACGAGATGAACTCCAAGGTCATCTCCACCGCTGACCAGATGCTGTCTTTCATTACGCAACAACTTTAACGCGTGATCGCTGGCGAGAGCCGGTGACTGCCTGAGCAATACGTTCGCCGTGAGGTACGTGGTTATGAACCGGCTGATTACTCTTGTTTCCGTGCTGAGCGCCATCGCCCTGAGCGGCTGTGTGTCGCCTCCGCCAAAGCCGGACGACCCCTACTACGCGCCGGTATTGCCGCGCACACCGATGCCCGCCGCACAAAGCAATGGCGCGATCTTCCAATCGGGTTTCGAAACCAACCTGTATGACGATCGCAAGGCCTACCGTGTTGGCGACATCATCACCATCACCCTCAGTGAGCGCACGCAGGCCAGCAAGTCAGCCAACTCGAACATGACCAAGACCAGCAACACCAGCATGGGTCTGACTTCTCTGTTCGGCGGTGGCGTAGGGATCAACAACCCGAACAGCAGCCTCAATCCGCTGAAGACCAATAACCTTGGTCTGGAAGCCAGTTACAGCGGTTCACGGGCGAACAAGGGCAACAGCGCTGCGGCACAGGGCAACAGCCTGACCGGTTCGGTCACTGTGACGGTATCCGAAGTACTGCCCAATGGCGTGCTGGCTGTACGCGGGGAGAAGTGGCTGACCCTCAATACCGGTAACGAACTGGTGCGCATTGCCGGCCTGGTACGTGCCGACGACATTTCCACCGACAACACCGTGCCGTCCACTCGGGTTGCCGATGCACGCATTACCTATTCAGGCACTGGCACCTTTGCCGATGCGAGCCAGCCGGGCTGGTTCGACCGTTTCTTCATGAGCCCGCTGTGGCCGTTCTAAGCAGGGGGACTGTGAGCATGAATCGTCTGATTGGCATTTTCTGCCTGCTGCTGATGGCCGGCACGGCCCAGGCCGAACGGTTGAAAGACCTCGCCAGCATCCAGGGTGTGCGTACCAACCAGTTGATCGGCTACGGCCTGGTGGTCGGCCTCAACGGGACCGGCGACCAGACCACTCAGACGCCATTTACCCTGCAAACCTTCAACAACATGCTGGCCCAGTTCGGCATCAAGGTGCCGCCGGGTGGCGGCAACGTGCAGCTGAAAAACGTGGCAGCAGTCTCCATTCATGCGGAGCTGCCACCGTTTGCCAAGCCAGGGCAAACCATCGATGTCACGATTTCCTCCATCGGTAACGCCAAGAGCCTGCGTGGCGGCAGTTTGTTGCTCAGCCCGCTGAAAGGGATCGACGGCAACGTCTACGCCATCGCCCAGGGCAACCTGGTGGTGGGCGGTTTCGATGCCGGTGGCGCAGATGGCTCGCGGATCACCGTCAATATTCCGTCTGCTGGCCGTATCCCGGCTGGTGCCACGGTCGAGCGCCCGGTTCCCAGCGGCTTCGATCAGGGCAATAGCCTGGTTCTGAACCTCAATCGCCCGGACTTCACCACCGCCAAGAACATCGTTGACCAGATCAATGGCTTGTTGGGCCCAGGTGTGGCCCAGGCGCTGGATGGTGGATCGATCCGGGTCAGTGCGCCGCTGGACCCGAATCAGCGGGTGGATTACCTCTCGGTGCTGGAAAACATCGAAGTCGAGGCCGGACAGGCGGTGGCCAAGGTCATCATCAACTCACGTACCGGCACCATCGTCATTGGCCAGAACGTCAAAGTGCAGCCTGCTGCGGTGACCCATGGCAGCCTGACCGTCACCATCACCGAAGATCCGATCGTCAGCCAGCCCGGACCGCTTTCTGGCGGGCAGACAGCCGTGGTGCCACGCTCCCGCGTCAATGCGGAGGAGGAGGCCAAGCCGATGTTCAAGTTCGGCCCCGGCACCACACTGGATGAAATCGTTCGCGCGGTTAACCAGGTGGGTGCCGCTCCGTCCGACCTGATGGCCATCCTCGAGGCGCTCAAGCAAGCAGGCGCACTCCAGGCTGACCTGATCGTGATTTAAGGAGGCCGCCATGGATACCCCACTTTCGGCCGGCCTGGTTGCTGGCAAGCCCTACGACACCGGTGCCTACACCGACCTGAACCGCCTTAGCCAATTCAAGGTGGGGGGTGACAGCGATGGCAACATCAAGAAGGTCGCCCAGGAATTCGAATCGCTGTTCCTCAACGAAATGATGAAAGCCATGCGCAAGGCGAACGAATCGTTCGGCGAAGGCAATTTCATGAACAGCAACGAAAGCAAGACCTACCAGGACATGTACGACCAGCAGCTAGCCGTGACCCTGTCGAAAAACAAAGGCGGTATCGGGCTGGCCGATGTGCTGGAGCGGCAGCTGAACAAGATGCGCGGTGGCGGTGGCAGCGAGCGGCCGAACCCCTTCGCCAAGGCCGGTGATGTTGCTGGCGTGGTTGCAGCTCCGAGTGGCTTCAAGGGCGATGCTCCGGTAAGTCGCGATGACTCGCAGTTGCTCAACCAGCGGCGCTTGAGCTTGCCGGGCAAGCTTACCGACCGTCTGCTCGCTGGGATCGTGCCCACGGAGCAGGCAGGTGATGCGCAACCTCTGGCAGGTACAGATTGGGTCCCGGCGCAAGCTCGGGCGGTACGTAGCGACAAACCCCTGAGCCTGAACGATGGTGATGCGATCAGTGGTCGGCGCGTGGCCCAGCCACCGCTCGCGACTGGCAAGTCGGCGTTCGGATCGGCCAAGGAGTTCATTGAGACCATGCTGCCGATGGCTGAGGAAGCCGCGCAGAAAATCGGTATCGATGCGCGCTATCTGGTGGCTCAGGCAGCCCTTGAAACCGGTTGGGGCAAGTCCATCATTCGCCAGCAAGACGGATCCAGCAGCCACAACCTGTTCGGCATCAAAGCCCACGGCGGCTGGCAGGGTGAGTCGGCGCGGGTGCTGACCACCGAGTACAACAACGGCAAGCCCGTCAAGGAAGCTGCTTCGTTCCGTGCTTATGGCTCGTATCAACAGAGCTTCAATGACTATGTGGATTTCCTGCAGGGCAATGGCCGCTATCAGGATGCCCTGGACGTTGCCGACAAGCCCGAGAAGTTCGTGCGTGAGCTGCAGGCGGCAGGCTATGCCACCGATCCGCAATACGCCCGCAAGATTGCCCAGATCGCCCGGCAGATGCAGACCTACCAGGTCATAGCAGCCGCGGACGGTTCCACCACGAGCATATAGGCTGAGCCATGGCAGACCTTCTGAGCATCGGCCTTTCCGGCCTTTCAGCAAACAAGACCTCGTTGTCGGTGACCGGTCACAACATCACCAACATCAACACCCCTGGGTTTTCTCGCCAGGGTACGGTTCAGGAAACGCGTCCGCCGCAGTTCTCGGGAGCTGGGTACATCGGTCAGGGCACATCGCTCACCGACGTGCGCCGTTTCTACAGTGAGTTTCTGACGACCCAGTTGCGCGCAAGCACTTCGCTGGCCAATGAGGCTGCGGCCTATCAGAGCCAGATCGATCAACTTGACTCGCTGTTGGCTGGCACCACCACGGGTATCAGCCCCTCGCTCAAAAGCTTCTTTGCCGCGCTACAGACCGCGTCAGAAGATCCGGCCAATATGCCAGCGCGGCAATTGGTGTTGGCCGAGGCCGATGGGCTGGCACGTCGCTTCAACACCGTCTATGACCGTCTCGATCAGCAGAACGTATCGCTGAACAAGCAGATGAGCGCAGTGACTGACCAGATCAATCGCCTGGCTGGCTCGATCGCCAGCCTGAACGATGCGATTGGTAGAGCAGCTTCTGGTGGTCAGCAACCCAATGACCTGCTGGATGCCCGTGATGAGGCTGTGCGCCAACTGTCGGCATATATCGGCGTCACTGTGGTCACCCAGGACGATGGCATTCAGAACATCTTCATTGGCAGCGGCCAGCCCCTGGTCTTGGGCGGTAATGCCAACCGCTTGGAAGTAGTGCCCGGCGCCAATGACCCCAATCGTGCGGAAGTGCAGTTCGTCGTCGGCAATTCTCGTCAGTCGATCACTGCTCAGCTCCAAGGCGGGGAAATGGGCGGGCTGTTGCGTTACCGCGAGGATGTGCTGGACACTACCTACAACTCGGTAGGGCGGTTGGCGTTGGCCATTGCTGACCAGATCAACCAGCAACTGGGGCAGGGGTTGGACCTCAAGGGAGAGGTCGGTACGGCACTGTTCAAGGACTTCAATGAGCCTGGGCAAGCGGCACTACGGGTGCTCGGTAATGCTGACAACCTGGGTAATTCCCGTCCGCTTCTGAACATCACCAACAGCTCCATCCTGACGACCAGTGACTATCGCCTGGAGTTCGATGGCACCAACTACACGGCGCGCCGGTTGAGTGACAACGAACCGATGACCGTGCAGAACAACCCACCGGGTACCTTGACCCTGATCGATAGCAAGGGACGTGATCAAGGTTTCCAGATCGTGATGGGTACACCGCCGCCAATGGCCGGCGATACCTTCCAATTGCAACCCACGCGGCGTGGTGCGACTGAGATTGCCAAGAGCCTGGACCAGGCGGATCAACTGGCTTTTGCTGCACCGGTCCGCTCGGAGAGCGGCCAGCAGAACAAGGGCACCGGACGTATTACTCAGCCCGACCTGATGGCCTTCGGTGCCGGCAGTAACATGACCGCTCTCAAAGCTGCGCTGACGCCAGCGTTGAGCCTGACCTACGATGCGGCCACCGGTAACTTCACGCTGCCGGCTGGAGCCACGATGACGCGGCTGGACAGCAGCGGGGCGCCCGCTGTGCCTCCGGAGTTCCAGCCAGGGCAGGACAACCTCTACGAGATGACCCTCGCCGATGGCAGTCGTGTGCGTTTCACGCTCAACGGCCGGCCCGAGGATGGCGACCAGTTCAGTGTAGGCTTCAACCAGAACGGCGTGTCCGATAACCGCAATGGACTGAAACTCGTGAATCTGCAGCAAAAAGCCACGGTTGGGCTTGATGCCAGCGTCAGTCATATCGCTACCGGTACGAACTTTTCCGATGGTTATGGTGAGCTGATCGAGTACGTTGGCACACGCACCGCACAGGCGCGATTGGA
Organism: Pseudomonas sp. Marseille-Q8238; assembly: GCF_965111915.1. Lineage (NCBI taxonomy): Bacteria > Pseudomonadati > Pseudomonadota > Gammaproteobacteria > Pseudomonadales > Pseudomonadaceae > Pseudomonas > Pseudomonas sp. Marseille-Q8238. Next base: position 2,295,994 of record NZ_CBCOPI010000001.1, read on the forward strand.
CACGGATGCCACCACGACCATCCTCAAGCAGGCCCAAGACAGCCGTGATTCTTTGTCAGGGGTGAATCTGGATGAGGAGGCCGCCAACCTGATCAAGTTCGAGCAGTACTACAACGCGTCGGCACAGATCATTCAAGTTGCTCGATCTTTGTTCGATACCCTGATCAGTACGTTCCGATAAACGAGGCCCTCAATGCGCATTTCCACTCTTCAGGCATTCAACAATGGTGTGCAGGGCCTGCAGCGCAATTACGCCAATGTCACGCGTACTCAAGAGCAGATCAGTACCGGCAACCGAATTCTCACACCGGCGGATGATCCGGTAGCCTCCGTACGTCTGCTGCAACTTGAGCATCAGCAAGGCGTACTCAAGCAGTACAGCGACAACCTGGGAGCTGCCAAGAACAGCCTGAGCCAGGAAGAGGTCACCCTCAACTCGGTCAACACCGTACTGCTGCGTATTCAGGAACTGGCAGGGCATGCGGGCAATGGGGCGTTGAATGCCTCTGACCGGCAGTCTATTGCGTCGGAGCTGCGTGAGAGGGAGGACGAGTTACTCGGGCTGCTCAACACCAAGAATGCCCGTGGCGAATACATTTTCTCGGGCTTTCAGGGCAAAAGTCAGCCCTTTGTGCGAGGTGCTGATGGTAGTTACAGCTACCAAGGTGATGAGGGGCAGCGCCAACTGGAGATAGCCAGTTCACTCCAGGTGCCGATCAGTGACAATGGCAAGAAGATCTTCCAGAACAATATCAACGCTGGGCGCCTGGATCGTACGATTACTGTATCGCCACCCGGCTCGACGCTCGGGGTCTCCGCGCCCCTTGTGCAAGATGAAGTGGCCTATTCCGGCAATCCGGCTTTTCCACCTCAAGGTGTAGATATTGTTTTCGGCACCCCGGATGCCCGTAGCTATCAGGTCTTTGCCGCCGGTACCACCGCGCCTGCGCTGGCGGATGGCAAGATGGACGATGATCCCAAGAAGAGCGATCAACTGGTATTCCGTGGGGTCGCGCTGAGCTTTGACGGTGAGCCGGTCGGTGGGGAAACCATTACCATACGAGACGACCCCAGCCGGTACAGGGTCGGCCTTCTTGATAGCATCGCTCAGCTGCGCAGCACCCTCGAAGGGGCACCTGACACTCCTCAAGGTGCATACGAGGTTCGCGATGCGGTGGCATTGGCGCTGACCAACCTGGCTACTGCCAGTACCAGTGTTGACAGTGCCCGCGGAGACATTGGTGCACGTCTGAACATTATCGAGACAACACAGACGGACAATGAGGATGTGGCGCTGGTCAACAAAGGAGTTCAGGCAAGTCTGCGAGAGCTGGACTATGCCGAGGCGCTGTCACGGCTGTCCATGCAAAGCCTGGTTCTGGAAGCTGCACAGCAGAGCTATGTGAAAATCTCTCAGATGACCTTGTTCAACAAGATGTAAAGAGCTATTCAGATTCATCCTTTGCTGTCGGTTGTGTAGTAGTGGCGTGACTGCGTTGCCTGTATCGATGGGTATGGATGCACGCCCCCGGAGACTCTCTCTTTGCATTTGTTTGTGCATAGAACGCAGGCGAAGATCCTTGAGTCAGCCAGAGGGTTGGACGAGCCAATTTTTGACGTGCCTGCGTTCGTGTAGACTCCGCGGTGCAAGGGACTGGGTTGCCTGGGGAATATAATGAAAGTAGTAATTCTGGCGGGCGGACTGGGTACTCGTATCAGTGAGGAATCCCACCTGCGGCCCAAGCCGATGATCGAGATAGGCGGCAAGCCGATCATCTGGCACATCATGAAGATCTACTCGCACTTCGGTCTAAACGATTTCGTAATCTGCCTCGGTTACAAGGGCTATGTAATCAAGGAGTACTTCGCCAACTATTTTCTGCACATGTCGGACGTCACGTTCGATATGGTGGAAAACCGCATGCACATCCATCAGCGTAACGCCGAGCCATGGCGCGTCACGCTGGTCGATACCGGAGAGGCTACCAGTACGGGTGGCCGTCTCAAACGTGTGCAGGAATACCTGGGTGATGAAACTTTTTGCTTCACCTATGGTGACGGCGTTGCCGATATTGATATTTCCGCTTTGATCGCCTTCCACAAGCAGCACGGCAAGCTTGCTACCGTGACAGCCGTACAACCGCCCGGTCGGTATGGTGCCCTTGATGTACAGGGACAGATGGTCAGTGGTTTTCAGGAAAAGCCTTTGGGTGACGGGGGCTGGATCAATGGCGGTTTTTTCGTTCTTGAACCGGGTGTAATCGATTACATCGAGGGTGATGACACCACATGGGAATTCGAGCCCATGCGCAGTCTGGCCAGTGAGGGCCAACTGATGAGTCATTTGCATCGTGGTTTCTGGCACCCCATGGATACCTTGCGCGACCGTGTACTACTTGAAGACCGCTGGAAGAGCGGTGAGGCGGAGTGGCAACTGTGGCGGTGACTCCGGCGTTCTGGATTGGGCGCAAGGTGTTGCTGACCGGCCATACCGGTTTCAAGGGTGGCTGGTTGGCGCTGTGGCTGCGGCAGTTAGGCGCTGACGTACGTGGCTATGCATTACCGGCAGCCACTACGCCGGCCTTGTGGCAGGTCGCGCAGGTGGAATCGCAAGTCGCTGGGAATCTTGCCGATATCCGCGATATCACCGTGCTGACATCTGCCATGCAGCGCTTTGAGCCTGAACTCGTACTGCACCTCGCCGCACAACCGTTGGTGCGCGAATCCTACCGCGCGCCAGCAGAGACCTATGCCACCAATGTGATGGGCACGGTCAACCTGCTGGAAGCAGTGCGGGCAACGCTGTCAGTGCGTGCCGTGCTGGTGGTGACAACCGACAAGTGCTACGAAAATCATGAGTGGGTCTGGCCTTACCGGGAACAGGACGCGCTGGGTGGATTCGATCCTTACAGCAACAGCAAGGCTTGTGTCGAACTGCTGTGCGCCAGCTACCGAGATTCTTTCCTGCGTGCATCCGGCGTTGCGCTGGCGACAGCGCGTGCTGGCAACGTATTGGGGGGCGGTGACTGGTCTCCCGAGCGGTTGATACCGGACATTTTTCGCGCCTGGCAGGAGGGGCGCGAGGTGGTCCTGCGCTACCCTCAGGCGACACGCCCCTGGCAGCATGTACTCGACCCGTTGATGGGCTATCTGCAACTGGCCCAAGGCTTGCTCAGTAATCCTGAGCCTCATGCGGGTGCCTGGAATTTTGGCCCGGACAGTGCCGGTCTCGCTACCGTGGAAGAGGTCGTTCGCCGCCTTGCTGAACGCTGGCAGGGCGAGGCGCGCTGGTCGACCAGTGCCGATGCCCAGCCCCACGAAGCAGGCTTGCTGGCGCTGGATTCGAGCAAGGCGCGACAACTGCTGGGCTGGTCGCCCCGTTGGTCGCTGGATGCCACCCTGCAACATACCCTGGACTGGCAGTTGGCCTGGCAGAATGGCCGCGACATGAACACCGTTACCCGCGAGCAGATCGCGGTTCACCAAGGCGAAACCCAATGAGTGACAGCACTGCGCAGCAGTTGCGCCAACAAATTGCCGAGTTGGTCGGGCGCTACGCCGAGCTGCAGATGGCACCCAAGCCGTTCACGGCGGGGGAGACTACTGTTCCCCCGTCCGGCAAGGTAATTGGCGTAGGTGAGCTACAGTCGATGACCGAGGCGGTGCTGGATGGCTGGTTGACCACCGGGCGCTTCAACGAGGCGTTCGAGAAACGTCTGGCCAAGTACCTGGGACGCCGCTGCGTCCTCACCACCAACTCCGGTTCTTCGGCCAACTTACTGGCTTTTTCCGCGTTGACTTCGCCGCGCCTTGGCGAACGGGCGATCAAACCTGGTGACGAAGTGATCGGTGTTGCGGCGGGTTTCCCGACCACAGTCAATCCGATCCTGCAATTCGGCGCTGTACCGGTGTTCGTCGATGTCGAGTTAGCGACCTACAACATTGATCCAGCCAAGATCGAGGCTGCCATCGGCCCGAAGACCAAAGCCATCATGCTGGCCCATACCTTGGGCAATCCGTTCGACCTCAGCGTCGTCCGGGCACTGTGCGACAAGTACGGCCTGTGGCTGATCGAGGATTGCTGCGACGCGCTGGGTTCTACCTATCAGGGGCAGATGGTCGGTACCTTCGGTGATATCGGCACGCTCAGCTTCTATCCGGCGCACCACATCACCATGGGCGAGGGGGGCGCCGTGTTCACCAACAGTCCGGCATTGAAACGTATTGTCGAATCGTTCCGTGACTGGGGGCGTGATTGTTACTGCGCTCCGGGTGAGGACAACACCTGTGGCAAGCGCTTCTGCTGGCATTTGGGTGATCTACCTGAAGGCTACGATCACAAATATACGTACTCGCATCTGGGCTACAACCTCAAGATAACTGACATGCAGGCTGCCTGCGCCTTGGCGCAGATGGATCGCCTGGATGGCTTCGTTGCCGCGCGCAAACACAATTTTGCCTGGCTCAGCGAGCGCTTGGCCGGCTGTACCGAGCAACTGATTCTGCCCCGTGCCACGCCTGGCAGTGATCCTTCCTGGTTTGGTTTTCCCCTGACCTTGCGAGACGGTTGTGGTCTTGAACGGGTGAAGCTGCTACGCCATCTGGACGAGCAGCGGGTTGGAACGCGTTTACTGTTTGCCGGTAATCTGACTCGCCAGCCTTATATGCGTAACCAGAATTATCGTGTGTCCGGTGAACTTAATAACACCGATAAAGTAATGAATGACACCTTCTGGATCGGCCTCTGGCCTGGCCTGAGCGAAGCCCATTTGGAACATGCTGCTAGCCGAATAGAACGCTGGCTCGGCATAGGAGCCCATCGATGAGCACTACCCCCATTAGCACCGGCGCGTTGTTTGACCGGCCGTTGTTCGTTTTGGAAATGGCCAATAACCACATGGGCGACGTGGCTCACGGTGTTGCACTGATTCGTGCGTTCGCCGAAGTGTGCCGACCGTTCCCGTTCCGCTTCGCTTTCAAGCTTCAGTACCGTGATCTGGATACGTTCATTCACCCCGCGATGCGCGGCCGTGACGATGTGAAGTACATCAAACGATTCAGTGAGACACGCTTGTCTCGCGAGCAGTTTGACATCCTGGTTGCGGAAATCCGTAACCAAGGGTTCCAATGCCTGTCTACACCCTTCGATGAAGCATCTGTAGCGGTGATTGAGGCGCAGAACTTGGATGCGATCAAGATCGCCAGCTGTTCCATGAGTGATTGGCCGTTGCTTGAGCGAGTGGTGCAAACCCGGCATCCACTGATCGTCTCTACCGCTGGTTCGACCTTGGAGGAGCTGGATCGGCTGGTCAGTTTCCTCACTCACCGTAGCAAGGACTTCGCCATCCTGCATTGTGTAGGTGAATACCCAACTCCGGATGCGCACATGCATCTGTCCCAAGTGGATTTTCTGCAGCGGCGCTACCCAGGGGTGCGCGTTGGTTTTTCCACCCACGAGGACCCGAATAACACTGATATCGTCAAGATGGCTCTGGCGAAGGGGGCCCGTATCTTTGAAAAGCACGTCGGCTTGCCCACCGAGCAGTATCCGATCAACGCCTATTCAGCCAGTCCAGAGCAGGTACGGCGCTGGCTGGAGGCTGCACAGTACGCTTTGCTGCTATGCGGTGAAGGAGAGCAGCGCCTGCCGCTGAACGAGTCCGAGCGCGATAGCCTGCGCTCATTGCGACGTGGTGTGTTTGCACGGCGAGAAATCGCAGCAGGTGAAGTGGTACATGCGGAGGATGTGTACTTTGCCTTCCCACCTCAGAATGGACAGTTCACGGCTAATGACTGGTCCAAGTATGCGACCTTCACGGCTGAGGCCGATATTTCCGTAGATGCTGCATTGGCTCAGACCAACACTGTACGGCGTGATATGCGCGACAAGGTTTGGGAGATTGTTCAGCGGGTGCGCGCACAGTTGCAGGGCAGTCATGTAGTGATACCGGGTCGGGTAGACCTTGAAATTTCCCATCACTATGGCCTGGATCGCTTCGACGAGTACGGCCTGACCATGCTCACCGTGGTCAACCGCAGCTACTGCAAGAAACTGCTGATGCTCCTTCCGGGTCAGCAGCACCCCGAGCAGCATCATCAGCTCAAGGAAGAAACCTTCCACGTTCTGCAAGGCGAGCTGATTCTGCAGCTGGATGGTGTGGAGCGTGTCTGCGGGCCGGGCGATGTGGAAACTGTCGAGCCTGGCGTGCGGCATGCTTTCCGTAGTGAGAACGGAGCCATTATCGAAGAGCTGTCCTCCACGCATTTCCTCAACGACTCGTTCTATACCGATGAGGCCATCAATGCCAATCGGGAGCGTAAAACCCTTTTGAGCTATTGGATGGACTGACGTGCCGAACCCTTATCGTGTTGCCGACTACATCGCCGATTTCATTGCCGGGTTGAATGTAGGGCATGTCTTCTTGTTGCCAGGTGGCGGTGCCATGCACCTCAACGATGCGGTAGGCAAGCACCCGGACCTTGAGGTGGTGGCGTGTCATCATGAGCAGGCGGCTGCGATCGCTGCCGAAGCCTATTGCCGGATCAACGAGAATCTCGGCGTGGCCATGGTGACCACTGGCCCTGGTGCGACCAATGCGGTCACTGCGGTCGCCGGTGCCTGGATCGAGTCGGTGCCGCTGTTGGTTATCTCCGGCCAGGTCAAACGGGCCGACCTGCTGCGCGATGCGCCGTTGCGGCAGAAGGGGGTTCAAGAGGTCGATATCGTCAGCGTGGTTGCGCCAATCACCAAGTACGCAGTAACCATCGGGCGTCCGGAAGACATACGTCGTGAACTGGAATACGCGGTTTTCCTGGCTCGTGATGGTCGGGCGGGGCCAGTATGGATCGACGTACCGCTGGATGTGCAGGGTGCTCCCATTGACGCCTCAACCCTTGACGGCTGGCAGAACGATTCGGCACCTGTTGCGCCAATCGATTGGACGTTGCTGGCGCAAGTTCGTACCTTGCTCGAAGGGGCCCAGCGTCCGCTGATTCTTGCCGGGCATGGTGTGCGTCTGAGTGGAGCCGCAGAAGCCTTTCGCCAACTGGTAGAAGCTCTTGGCGTACCGGTGGTGACCACTTGGAACGCTATGGACCTGCTGCCCTACGAGCACCCGCTATACGTCGGGCGCCCAGGTGTGGTGGCATTGCGTGCGCCGAATTTCGCGATCCAGAATGCCGACCTGCTGATCTCCATCGGCTGTCGCCTGGATAACATCATTACCGCCTATGCACCACGCGACTTCGCTCGCAATGCACGCAAGGTGGTGGTGGATGTGGACAGCAACGAAATCACCAAACTCGATATGTCTATCGACGTCGCGGTCACCAGCGATGCCGCCGACTTCATTGCCGCATTGGTCACGACGCTCAATAGTGCTGAGTTCCGCCGCCCAGAGTGGCTAGAGCGTTGCAGCGACTGGAAAGCCCGCTACGGCGTCAACGACGGCAGGCCGTTCCCGAGCGCAGGCGCAATTAGTCATTTCCAGTTCGCAGATGCGCTGTCTGAGGCCGTGCCTGCCGATACGCTGGTGAGCACCGGCAGCTCGGGGCTGGCTGTGGAGGTGTTCTACACCGTATTCCGCAACCGCCCAGGCCAGCGCGTATTTCTCACCTCGGGTCTCGGGGCGATGGGCTATGGCCTGCCGGCAGCGATCGGTGCCTGCTTTGCCAATGGGCGCAAGCCGATGGTGGCAGTGGAGAGCGACGGCAGCCTGCAGCTGAACATTCAGGAATTGGCCACCCTGCGTGGCTTCAATCTGCCGATTTGCCTGGTGGTGATGAATAACGGCGGTTATGCCTCGATTCGCAATACCCAGCGTAACTACTTTGAAAGCCGTTATGTCGGCACCGGCCCTGAAGCGGGCCTATGGATGCCGGATCTGGAGGAGGTGGCTCGTGCCTATCACCTGCCGTTCAAACGCATTCGTGACGTATCCGAGCTGGCCCAGGGCCTGGTCGAGGCTGTCGCCCAACCTCGCCCGATGATCGTGGAAGTGATGCTGATGAGCGACGAGGCGTTGAGTCCGAAGGTCGCCGCCATCCCGCAGGCTGATGGTTCGATGACCTCGATGCCACTTGAAGACATGAGCCCGTTGTTGCCTCTTGAGGTTCTCGAGGCGGAAATGGCTGGCAGGCTCGCTCAGGTGTCGCGGCAGGTAAGGCAGCAGGCCCGCTGATGAAAACTCATGTCCTTTTCGATTTCGACGGCACACTTGTTGATTCTGCACCGGCCATCCTTACCTGCTTTTCCCGTGTATTGAAGGCTCATGGCTTGCAGGCGCGTCGCGACATTGACGATAGCCTCATCGGCCCACCGTTGAGGCAGACGCTCGAAACCTTGAGCGGACAGAGTAACCCCGCACTGCTCGACGCCCTGAGCACCAGCTTCAAGGAAATCTACGATGGTGAGGTCTGTCAAAGCACGCCTGCTTACGAGGGCTGCCAGGCCGCTCTGGAGGGGTTGCGTGAGCAGGGCTTGACCCTGGCCGTCGCGACTAACAAACGTCTGCTGCCAACTCAGAAAATCATTGCGGCCCTGGGTTGGAAGGGGCTGTTCGCAGAGGTCTTCGCCAGCGACTCCCACCCAGGACACTACACCGACAAGAGCGGGATGATCGGCGTGTTGCTGAAGGCCGGCGCCATAGCGCCGCAGGCTGCTATCTATGTGGGGGATACGGATCACGATGGTCACGCCGCTGCGGCTAATGCTGTCGATTTCTGGCCAGTAGCCTGGGGATATGGTCGCTTTTCCAGCCAGGAGCAGCCTTTACTCAATCCACAACAGCTGCTGGAGCGCCTGGCACAGCTGCAGACCCACAAATGAGTCGTGCCGACATGACGACCTCGATGACACCAGCAACCACCGCGTGCCCTTGTTGCCGCATGGTTGACGTACTCCTGCCCAGTCCTGTCTACACACGCTGCACCTGCTGTGGGCACCGCTGGCGTATGTCGTCAGGAGTCGTCGGCGCTCGTTATTACGAGGCGTTGGTGGCGCGTAATGATCTGCAGACGCCCTGGTTTAAAAGGAAAATAGCCGACCGGGTCGCTGCGTTGTCCGCATTGCTGACGCCACAGGTCGAGCGTGTGCTTGAGGTCGGCTGTGCGGAAGGCGCATTGGGTGAAGCGATCAAGGCTCGGTTTCCCTTGGCCTATGACGGCCTGGAGCTTTCTCAGGACAGGGAGTTGGCGAGGGCTCGGTTGGATCAGGTTTTCCAGACCTACGCCAACCAGGTTGAGTCGCAGCCCTATGACCTGATCGTTTCCTTTCACGTGCTGGAGCATATCCCCGACCCCGCTGAGGAACTCCGCGCATGGTCCAGGCTGCTGGCAACTGGCGGCAAACTGCTGATCGAAGTGCCCCATCAGGCTGGCCATCCCTTGCTCGACAATGACCGTAACCCCGAACATCTGCACCAGTTCACACCAGCTTCGCTAACGGTACTGCTCGCCCATTGCGGTCTTACCTGCCATGAACTGTCTCTCGGCCACTATGAGTCGCCGGTGTACCCGGATTCGATTCGAGTTATCGCCCAGCCTAGGCGTCAGCCCGATGAGCTGCGTGCGCAGCTTGTGCAACGCTTTGAGAAACTGCTCGGGGGGGCTTTCATCGCCTACGCAATTGGCGGGGACTTTCTCAATTACGTGGCCCCCCTGGCCGATGCGCTGGATATACGAGCACTGGTGGATTCGGCTGCTTCGAAGTGGGGGCAACAGGTCGGTAGTCACATCGTTAGCGGCTACGATGAAGCGGTCCACGGTGCGCTGCCGATTCTGGTCTGCTCGATAAAGTTTGGTGCGGGAATCCGACAACAGCTGCTCGCTGCAGGGATCGCCGCTGATCGCATCATAGGCCTCGAGACCGTTTATGAAGGCGCCTGAGCCCGTTCTCGCCGAGGACCTGTCCGGCATTCTCGCGGCGGCGCTGCCATGGGAGCAGCTTTATGGTCGGAGCATTTTGGTCACCGGCGCTTCCGGCTTTATCGGTGGGCACGTTATCGAAACGCTGGTCTGGCTCAATCGCTGCCAACCACAGGCGGGCCTGCATATTCATGCATTGGCTAGGGATCTGGAGAAGCTGCGCGAGCGAATGCCTTGGGTGGAAATACCTGGCGAGCTGACACCGGTGATTCAGGATGTTACCCAACCTTGGCAACCTGAAGCGCCAGTGGATTTCATCATTCACGCGGCCAGTCCTGCTAGCCCCCGTTACTACCTGGAAAAGCCGGTGGATACCATCCTGGCCAATGCCGACGGTACCCGGCAGTTGCTTGAACTGGCCCGGTACAAGCAAGCCCGTTTGCTTTTTCTCAGTAGCGGAGCGGTGTATGGGGACAACATCCTGCAGATTGAGGCCATCGGCGAAACCGACTTCGGCAGCGAGGACCCTCTCTCGGCCCGTGCCTGCTACAGCGAAAGCAAGCGGCTGGCGGAAACCCTATGCCGCGCTTATCACACCCAATATGGCGTTGACGCAAAGATTGCTCGCGTTTCTCATTGTTATGGCCCAGGCATGCGTCTGGACGATGGTCGTGCGATTGCCGATCTGCTCGCCGATGTGTTGAGCGAACGTGATATTCAGCTTGACTCCGATGGCAGCGCCTCACGCCCGTTCTGCTATCTTTCCGATACTGTGCTGGGGCTTTTACATGTTCTGCTCCTGGGTGAGCCTGGGCAGGCTTACAACGTGGGGGAAACCCAGGAAACTACGATTCTGACCCTCGCCGAGAAGATGATCGCCGCTGCTGGCAAGGTCGAGCAGTTGACCGTCAGGGCGAAGGCCCGCAGTGCCTTGGCACCTGCTGCCCGTAGTGCCGGCCATTTCAATATCGACAAGATTCGCGGTCTGGGTTGGCAGCCTATGGTGAACCTGGACGAAGGGCTTGGTAGGCTGCTCCGCAGTCGTCGGCGGGGGCGACATGAGCGGAGCTAGGGTGCTGTGGATCACCGGGCTGTCCGGTGCCGGCAAATCGACGCTGGCGCGGGAGGTGGTCGAGCGCCTGCGCGCGCGCGATGAGTCCGTCGTGATGCTTGATGGCGATGAGCTACGCGACGTTTTCGGCGCTGCTGCTGCCAATGCCCAGAACCACGGCCGGGAAGGGCGCCTGGCGCTGGCCATGCAGTATGCCCATCTATGTCGGGTCATCGCCGAGCAGAACATGACAGTGGTGATTGCCACGATTTCCTTGTTTCACGAGGTTCATGTCTGGAATCGGGCACATCTCCCGGGTTACTTCGAGGTGTATCTCCGGGTTCCCCTTGAGGAGCTGCGGCGCCGCGATCCTAAGGGTATCTATAAATGCTTCGACGCCGGCGAGTTGCAACATGTCGCGGGCCTGGACTTACCGATTGACGAGCCAGAGGCGGCAGACTGGAACGTGGTGTTCGATCCACAGCAATCCGTAACGACATTGGCCAGTGAGTTGATCAAGGCTCTAGAGAGCAAGGAATACGCATGACACAGGCGCTCAAATCAGGCGACTTCACGGGTCTGGCCAAGGATTACTCGCAGCACCGTCCTGATTATTGTGCAGCGGTGCTGGAAGGGCTGCTCGGGCTCGTGGGCAAGCCGGCCGACGCCATCGACTTTGTCGATGTTGGGGCAGGTACAGGTATCTGGACGCGGATGGTTTACGACGCGGGGGTTCGCTCGGTAACGGCCGTAGAGCCGAATGACGACATGCGTGCCAACGGTACTGCCGATAGCCAGCACACCTTGATCCGTTGGCTGGCGGGTAGTGCAGAGCAGACAGGACTGTCGAGCGAGTCAGCCGACTGGCTATCGATGGCTTCAAGTTTTCACTGGGCCAACTTCGATCTTGCAACGCAGGAATTCCATCGTGTACTACGGCCCGGCGGCTATTTCACCGCGCTGTGGAACCCCCGACTGATCGAGGCCAATCCCTTGTTGGTCGAAATTGAGGCTCACCTTGATACCCTGCGTCCGAACATCAAGCGCGTTTCTTCCGGGCGCTCGGGAATCACCGAAACCTTGACCGAGCAGTTGTGGGCATCACCCTATTTCGAAAACGTGGTTTACCTGGAGGGGCTCCATGTCATCAAAATGACGCCGGAGCGTTATCTGGGGGCATGGCGCTCGGTCAACGATCTGCGCGTTCAGCTCGGTCCGGAGAATTTCGATGCGTTTCTGGAGTTTGTCGAAAAAAGAATTGCAGGCATGAAAGCCATCGAGGCGACTTACCTGACCCGCGCATGGTCTGCACGGCGCAAAGGCTAGAGCGCGATGACAATTCTGTTCTCCGGCAAGGCCGGTACGCTGGCGAACCTGCATCAGGTACTCAGGTGCGCCCGCGTTGCACCGCAGCGATCATTCGCCGTAACGGATTGGCGGACAGATCGGCACGCGTGCCTCGATATTCCCGAGTACCTAGGTGCTGGTCCCTGGATCGTTCGTTCCAGCTGTTCGAGAGAGGACAGCTCGATTACCTCCAATGCCGGGGCGTTTCTTTCCGTGGTAAACGTCGATGCGGCGGCCCTGGAGACGGCTGTCGAGCAGGTTATTGCGTCGTACGGCGAGACGGATGAGGCTGACGAAGTGCTGATCCAGCCAATGCTGACTCAGGTGCTTCGCGCCGGTGTTGCCTTCAGCCACGATCCCAACACCTGCTCGCCGTATCGGATCATCAACTGGTCCGAGGGTGCTGATACCCTGATGGTTACCGGCGGCCTGGGTGGCCGTACCTGGCAGCAGGCGGCAGGCAGCGCAATTCCTGCGCCGTCATCCCTGCAGCCAATACTTGGATTACTGGATGAACTGCTGGGCTTGTTCGATGAGCAACCGGTGGACTGCGAGTTTGCGGTAACCCTAGAGAAGGGGCAGGAAGTCCTCTGGTTACTACAGGCCCGCCCGCTGGTTCTGCGTCAGCCGCCGGAAAGCGTGGCGGCGCAGACTAAACGCCTGAGTCAGGTTGCCGATAAAGTGGCCAGTGGGGTGCGCTCATCGCCGTTTCTGTTGGGACGTCGCACAGTCTACGGCGTTATGCCGGACTGGAATCCGGCCGAGATCGTCGGGGTGCGGCCCAAGCCTCTGGCGTTATCCCTTTATCGGGAGCTGGTGACCGACGCCATATGGGCCTACCAGCGCCATAACTATGGCTATCGCAACCTGCGCAGCTTTCCCCTGATGCCGCACTTCGCAGGACTGCCCTATATTGACGTGCGTGTCTCCTTCAACTCCTTCATTCCAGCCGACCTGGACGAGGGATTGGCGGGACGCCTGGTCGACTACTACATCGAACGACTGGTGGCGGCGCCGCAATTGCACGACAAGGTGGAGTTCGAGATTCTTTTCTCGTGTTACACCCTCGATCTACCGCAGCGCCTGGAGTGCCTGGCAGAAGCAGGCTTCAGTACGAGTGAGCGCGAAGCCATCACCCAGAGCCTGCGTCGCCTAACCAACCGCATCATCCATCCGAAGGAGGGGCTGTGGCGTTCCGACGCCGCCAAGCTCGACACCCTGGAGGCACGCCGCAAGCACCTCGAAGCGTCAGATGCTAGTCCGGTCGAGCGAATCTACTGGCTCTTGGAGGACGCCAAACGCTATGGCACCCTGCCTTTCGCAGGGCTGGCGCGGGCTGGATTCATCGCCATTCAGATTCTGAAGTCTCTGGTTGCCGTGGGCGTGTTTTCGCAGACCGACTACGACGCTTTCGTGGGCAGCGTCTCCACGGTCAGTGGTCAGCTGGCACGTGATCGCAGCGTCCTCGACCAGGCATTGTTCCTGTCACGCTACGGGCACTTGCGCCCAGGTACCTATGACATTCTTTCGCCGCGCTATGATGAGGCTCCCGCTCAGTACTTCGACTGGAATGAACGTCCTTCGGTACCGCAAGTGGCGTCACCGTTTTCCCTGACGCTGCCACAGATGCGCGAGATCGCGCGGTTGCTGGATGAGCATGGCTTGCATCCGGACCCGGTGGGTCTTTTCGATTTCCTTCAGGCCGGCATCGAGCTGCGAGAGCTGGCCAAGTTCCATTTCACGCGCAACCTGTCCGATGCCTTGACCCTGATCGGCGAGCTGGGGGTCAGCCTGGGATTCAGCCGTGAAGAATTGGCCTGCTGCGACATCGGCGTATTCCAGGAGCTTTACATTGGCTCCAGTGATGCGCAGACCTGCCTGGCGAAAAGCATTGAGGCAGGACAGCAGCGTTATGCCGACACCCTCAGAACTGCGCTGCCGCCATTGATCACTTGCGCGGAAGATGTCTGGGCGTTCGAGCATCCGGAAAACCAGCCGAACTTCATCACTCAGAAGCAAGTGAACGCCCCGGTCACGGCCATTCTCGAGCGTGATCGACTGGCAGGGTGCATCGTTTGCATCCCCAGTGCCGATCCTGGTTTCGATTGGCTATTTGCCTATCCAATTGCCGGCCTCATCACTACCTGGGGCGGCGCCAACTCGCACATGGCTATCCGCGCAGGTGAACTGGGCCTGCCCGCTGTCATCGGTGCGGGAGAAACGCTCTACCAGCGCTGGCGCAATGCCAAACGGTTACGCATTGACTGCGCTGGTCGGCAGGTGGACGTGTTGTCATGAAACTCGTTGCCGTTAGCCAGCGCGTCGACACCATCGCCGAGTACGGTGAATCCCGCGATGCCCTGGACCAGCGCCTGACAGCTTTTCTGCTCGCCGGTGGTTACCTGCCGGTGCCGGTCCCCAACACTCTGCAGAGCGCCGTTGAGGAGGGCGGTGATCCAGTCACTGCGCTGAGTGCCTGGCTGGCTACCTTCCATCCTGCCGGGATCGTGCTCTCCGGTGGCAATGACATCGGCGAGTGCCCCGAGCGAGATGCTACGGAGCTTCTTCTACTTGAGCACGCCGAGGCCCAGCGCCTGCCGGTGCTGGGTATTTGCCGCGGGATGCAGATGCTGGCGCATTGGGCGGGTATGACGTTGGAGCCTGTGAGTGGGCATGTGGCTAGTCGTCAGTGGATCAGTGGTGCCATCGAGGGTGAGACCAACAGCTTCCATCGCCTGGCGTTATCGGCCTGCCCGAAGGACTTCGATGTTCTTGCGACCAGCGTCGATGGCGTCATCAAGGCCATCCGTCATGCATCATTGCCCTGGGAGGGCTGGATGTGGCACCCGGAGCGGGAGTCTCGCCTCAATCCTCGAGACATTCTTCGCCTGAAGGCCCTTTTGCAATGAAAGCCATTCTTCTTGCTGCTGGGCGCGGCAGTCGCATGCAGCAGTTGACCGATACCAATCCCAAATGCTTGGTCGAATTGCACGGCAAACCCTTGCTCGAGTGGCAGTTGCAAGCGCTGTACCTGGCCGGTATCGCGGAGATTGCGATAGTCACTGGCTACCGGCGCGAGCTGCTCGCCGGGCGGGGGATGGTCGAGTTCCACAATCCAGAGTGGGCACAGACCAACATGGTCAGCTCCCTGGCCTGTGCCGAAGAGTGGCTGCTCTCCGGCCCTTGCCTAGTCAGTTACACGGACATCTTCTACCAGCCTCAGGCGGTTCGCAGCCTCATGGCCAGCCCGGCCTCACTGGCCATTACCTACGACGTCAACTGGCGCCATCTATGGGAGCAGCGATTCGAGGATCCCCTGGTAGACGCAGAGACCTTCCGTATCGATGCAAAAGGAAACCTGAGCGAGATTGGCCAGCGCCCCACAGCAATCGACACAGTGCAGGGCCAATACATGGGCCTGCTGCGCTTCACGCCGCAGGCCTGGTCCGAGATCAGGACGATTCGTGCCGAGCTTCCCCGGGCCCAGCGAGACACTATGCATATGACCGGTGCGCTGCAGAAAATCATTGAAGCAGGACGCCTGAGTATCGTCACGATTGCCTACGACGGCATCTGGGGCGAAATCGATAGTCAGCATGACCTGCTGGCATCCCAGGACGCCGCTCGTCGCTTCATTACGGCCCTTGAAAATGATCATTGAGACGCTTGCCAGCTGCACTGCCGTGCACGCAGGCCGCCAATATCTGGAGTGTTTTCACCCATGGTCATGAAAGCCAGATTCATGCTGCTATGCCACGGCAGGGTAGGGACTGCCAGTCTGCTGGAAAGCCTGCAGGAGATTGATGAGGTATTCGTGCCTAGTTACTGGCATACCGACCCGCTCATGACGAGCGGCAACCTGGAATCACTGTTGCGTAACGATACTCGGCTATCCGAGCAGAGCACGCTGCCAGTAGCCTTAGGTGATGTGGCTCTGGGCCTGATCAATCACAATTTTCCGACCCGGCGTGGCGATGCCGAAGAAACCGGCAGGAGCTTGCACAACCTGCTAGCAGAGGGCGCGCCGGTCTTTCTATGGACTCGCGATCCGGTCGAGAACCTCATGTCTTCGTACAAGACCTACCTGGCTACCTACTTCATCTTCCAGGTCTGTGAGGGCAACGAGAACGCACAGGGTATCTATCAGGTTTTCAGTTCCGCCACGCCGTTCAGCTTTTCCGAGTTTGTTGACAAGCATCATTACATTGTCGATTACGAAGCCCAGCGAGCGCTGTATTCAAGTGCTGGACACCCGGTCCATATGCGGCCCTACCATCGCCTCAGTACTGATCTTCAGGGGGAGATTGAGGCTGTCCTGCGGGCGTCGGGCATAGGCTTCGGCAAGCCCACTATCAGCCAGGTTGAATACCCGCGTGGCGACAACTGGGCTGTGCAGGTCTCCTTTGCCTTCAGGAACAAATTTTCTATCGATGGTTTGCCGTTAACGGTGGGCTATTTCAATCCGATCAGAGCCTTCCCGAACCAGGGGACACTGACACTGGAGATACAGAAAAACATCTTTGTTGCCCCTGATCAGTGGTTCAGGATTCCGCGTGCCTATAAAAGAAAAATCCAAACGTCCCTGGACCCTTGGCAGGTCATTCCCATTACCCGAGAGAACTACGCCAGCTTCGAGCAACGGATCAATACTCTGGTCGCGCTCAAATTGGTGGAAGAAAACGAGAGCCTCATGCCGCAGATCGCGAGGCAAAAGCTGCAGGAGAAATCCATTAGACTCGATTTTTCCTGATGTCCTCCTGGAATAGGTCTTAACGACCGGGAAACAGGCTGGGAACCTTCCGCACAACCTGACCGAAGCATCGAAAACAATGACCATTCGACCTTGTGAAATCTGTAGCGGAATTGATCTGGAGCTGCTGCACCGCCAGCACTTCCTGTTCCCAGGCCTGTCGAGCCCCGTCCATTACGATGCGGTTACCTGCCGTGCCTGCGGGTTTTCTTTCGCCAGTGAGATACCTGATCAATCGGCGCTCAACCAGTTCTATCAAGATTCCGAGCACCATCTGCATGCCGAGCTACCTCTCGGTCTCAAACGTATTCATGCTGATTTCTTCCAATTTGTGCGAGAGCACACACCGTTGCAGGCAGACACCCGCATTCTCGATATCGGTTCGGGCATGGGGCACTTTCTCGGGCATTTCCAGAACGCCGGATTCAATCGGCTGCTTGGTATGGAGCCCAGCCCGGCCGCGGCTGCATTGGCGCGCAAGATATACGGACTGGAAATTCGCACCGCGACGGTGGACACCTTCGTAGCTGATGAGCGTTTTCAGTTGATCAGCCTGTGTGGTGTGCTGGAGCATATCGCCGACCTGCATGACAGCATGGCGAAGATTGACGCGCTACTGCGGGACGATGGCTATCTGTTCCTTGCGGTGCCGGATGCGGTTTCGTTCGGTGCGTCACCGCCTGCGGAGGCGTTTCTCGAGTTCGCGCTGGAGCACATCAACTTCTTCAGTGTCACCAGCCTTGACAACCTGTTGTCGGCAGTTGGCTTCGAGAAAGTGGCTGTTATCTCCCAGCACAATGATTTCTACGACAACCACTACCTGCTGGCCATGTACCGCAAGGTCGCCAAATCTGGGCAATCTTTCAGGGTTGACGACGAAGCGGCAGATAGCCTGCGCCGATACGTAGCGTTATCGCGACAGGCTCTGCGCCCAGTTGAAGAGCTGGCTGCACAGTTGGAGGAAAGCGGCGAGCCCGTACTCATCTGGGGCGCTGGTTCCCTGACCAGCCGCTTGCTGTGCGATACGCGTCTGGGCAAGGCAAATATCCGCGGCATCATCGACCGCAACCGTAACCTGCAGGGTAAGCCGTTGCTCGGAGTTGAGATATCGGCACCCGAGTCAATAGTCGATCACCCGGGTGCCACAATTTTTATCGCCAGCACTACCTATGCAGCAGAGATCCGCAATACGCTGATCAACCAGTACGGCTGGACAGGCCGGATAGTCAGCATCGCACCAGGAGCTACGCAGACCTGATGAATACACTTACTCAGATCCGCCAGGCACACGAGGCGGGAAAAACCAGAAAGCAGGATTACATCGAGGCAATTCACGCCCGGCACACCTTTCTGTTCGACTACCCCGAGTTCATCGTTGGCACTGATGTCGAGGCGCTGAGTATCAGGGCCGATGGTGTCTTCGTCCGCTCCCGTTCACAGCAGATCGAGCTGCTTCTCGATCCCCATGACCAGCATCTGGTTCCTTGTACCCTAATGAATTTTCGTGCCTACGAGACGGCTGAAACCGAGTTTCTCAAATCCATTATCCAGGAAAACGCGACGGTTCTGGATATCGGTGCCAATTGTGGTTGGTACTCCTTGGCTCTGGCCAAGCACTGCCCGAGCGCACAGATTCATGCATTCGAACCGATTCCGCCGACCAACGAGATTCTTCTACGCAACATCCGCCATAACGGCTTTGGCAATATCACTGCACATCAGCTGGCCTTCTCGAACCAGGAGCGCGCGCTGGAGTTTCTATACACGCCGAACTGCTCAGGGGCGACGTCCCTGACCATGGCTGGACAGCCCGATAGCGAAGAGCGCCTGGAGAGGATCCAATGTCCAGGCACGACGCTAGATCTCTTTTGCACTAAGCACGACTTGGCACCGACCATTATCAAGTGCGATGTGGAAGGGGCAGAGTTGATGGTGATTCAGGGAGGGGAGCAGGCTATTGCTACGCACAAACCGGTGATTCTTATCGAGTTGCTGAGGAAATGGGCCCGGCAGTTCAACTATCATCCCAATGATGTCGTAGCGTTGTTAGGCAAGTATGGCTATCAAGCTTATACTTTGGATTCCGAAGGTTTGACGCCTTGTATAGCTATAACCGAAGAGACCCTTGAGACAAATTTCGTTTTCCTGCATTCGCAGCAGCACATAAAAATACTTAATATAAAAACAATACGGCCCACGTCATGACTTCATCTGCGCCTCCGCTCACGGTCGCACTGCTAACTTACAATCGTTTGCATTATCTAAAAGAGTCCCTTGAGGCGATCCTCAATCAGACATATAGGGATTTCGAGCTTTTAGTGCTAGATAATTGCAGTACTGATGGAACGGGTGAATTTATTCTGGGTTTGAATGATCCCAGGATTCGTTACGTCAGGAATTCTTCAAATATATCGACGGTGGAGTTTAATTGCCTCTCGGCTTACCACATTGCATTAGGGGCTAGGGTTATCGTTACCCACGATGACGACATTATGGAGAGTGATATGTTGGAATGCCAAATGCGCTTTCTTGACTCTCATCCTGATGTACGCCTGGTCTGGACTCGTGTCAGTGATATTGATCAGCATGGAAAGGAAATCGCCTCTAATTCAGCTGTTGACGGCGAAGATCAAATTTTTGGGCCTGGGGAGTACATCACTAGTTTTCTCAAGGTGCGTCTATGGCCTATGCCCAGTGGATTGATGTTAGAGCGGGCGATACTTCCCAAGGGATATTCGATAGATCTTCATTTTCGATCCAAGAAACCAGCCAAGAACCCCATGGACGCAGCAGGTATCGCGGATGTTCTGATGCCGGCGTACATCAATCGTAAGAATGCCATAGGGTATATTAATAGGCCCTTATTAAAGCGGAGGGTACATACTAATCAATTTTCCCATGCGGCGAGCCTTTCGCGTCCTGGCATATATCTCTATCGCTGGCTCAAGAAGTTTGCCCGAGGAATTCCAGATTTCCAATCTCATGCTTTGCATTTCGATGCGCTAATGGCGCGCTTTTATGTGCAGGAAGCCATTACGACCAATGAAAGCATTACAGTAAAGAAAAATATCATCAGGAAGGTTGAAAGGCTGGCTGCTGAATTGCAGACTAATATTGAAATATCTCCCGGGGCTTTTTTGGCAGGGCTGCCCGTTTTTATGCTCAACAGCTTGCTGAATCCTGAGGTGCGGTTTGATAAGCTCAAAGAATTAAAGCTGGATGGGTATGGTAGCGCTACCCGGAAGCTTTTGTCCTGGGCGTTGGAGGTTGATAGAGCGCCTGATTCAAATCTCTTGGAAGTTTTATTAGGCCGAAGGATAGTTGTTTTCGGAAGTGCATTTATTGCTGCGCTTCTAGTGCTTGAGGGTAGGAAGAATAATACTCACATCGTGGCATGCATAGATTCCAATGTTAATCGTCATGGAAGAAAGCTGCTTGGTATTCCTATTCAATCTCTGGCCTGGATGCAGGGGAATCTTGAGGATGGGGATGTTGTTATCATCAGTTCTGAAGGGGATCATGAGCATTACATAGAGGCTGTGATTAAGCAAAATACAGAAAAAAGAATAGCTATAGTGTCTTGGAAGGAGTTGCTGGGTAATATTGAGTTTTCACTCTTGTAAGTTTGTGAGCTTGTTGGTTTCATAGGCGGATCGCTCGGATATAGTTTTAGGAGCAGCATGACAGACTGGACTTTGATCGCGGGTGGGCGTTGCTCCAAGCAGCCTTGGCGCGTAGGAATTGTAGGCTTCGCTCCAGAAGAACAGCAGGTGTTCCTGCTCTCCGAGACGGACTGGGATGGGCTTCGCCAGCAATTACCCTTGGAGCCATTGATAGTCTACGGAAGAAGCAATGGCCTATTGTTCGAGCGCATTACCAATGCGGAGTCTTTCGATGGCGATGGCCTTTTGCTGGTCACCCATGAGCGTCGACAGCAGCCTGTATTCAATTTCATACCGCAACTGCCCCAATACCTATTGTTGCGTGTAGAGACTCAGCGAGCCCTTCTCTCAGACGAAACGGCATTTGCCAAGCTGTTCACTCCGGCGCCTGTGCCAAGTGCCGATGAACGATTGGTTTATTTAGATTCTCGGATATTGACTGATACCTCGTGTCCAAACCCGGAGGAGTGGGCCATTGCTCGGGCGCCTGATGAGCGAGATTATTCAAGGCTTTATCACCGCTCGGCCGACTTTTGGATCTATACCCTGACTTCTGCTATAGCTGCCAATGCGGCGGTTCTGCGTGGCATCGCGCCGCTCATGAGTATTATCATTCCGACATACAACTATGGGCGTTTTCTTGAGCAATGTGTCCGCTCTGTATTAGACCAAGGAGAGAATGACATTGAGGTGCTGGTGCTGGATAACTCCTCTACCGACCATACTCCCCAGGTTATGTCTACGTTCTCCACAGATTCGCGCGTGCGTTATATCCGCAATCGATACAACTACGGGGGAGGCTATAACTGGAGGAATGGTCTACGGATCGCTCAGGGGCGTTACTTCACCTTCTTGTCTGCTGATGACTATTTCAACCCGGGGCATTTGTCACGCCTGCTACCCATCCTAGAAAAAAATCCACAGACGGCTGTCGGTTATACCGGGATTCGCTGGGTTAACGACCAAGGGCAGGCATTGAGCCAGTCGCGTCACCCTGGATACTGGAATAGCGATTATGTGGGTGGCCGTAACGAGGTCGCAGATTTATTAATTCACGATTGTTATATGGCTCCCTCTGCTGTCATCTATCGTCGAGAGGCCTTCTGTAGGACATGGAATCCTGAGAAGACCTATGGCGCAGGCGATTGGGAAATGGCTGTACAGATGGCTGAGCAATATCCTGATTTTGCTTATGTTAATACGCCGGGGGTTAGTTATCGCTGGCATGGTGAGCAGGAATCCAACCGGTTTTATGCTTCTACCGAGCCGCTGGAAGCCCACCTCACTATTGTTGAAGGTGTTTTCCAGCGTAACGCGCAACACTACCTTAAGGGGCGGGAGCGCGAGGTAGTCGCACATATCGAACGTCGTCTCGCCTTGTTCCCTGGTGAGCATTCATCGTCTTTGGGAGTGCGTGCCAGAGCTTTGATTGAGCGCTTGGAAGCATTTTCTCATCCCCTGTTTTCCATCGTAGTTACTACTTATAACCGGCCGGTTTTGCTAGCAGATGCCTTGGCCAGTGTCGGTGCGCAAACACTGTGTGATTTCGAGGTCGTTCTGATCAACGACCATGGGGAGCCAGTGGAGCATCTACTGGGTAACTATGAATTCCCCATCACCTATGTCTATCAGGGGTACAACCGCGGACCAGCAGCGGCGCGTAATGCTGCCCATTGCTTGGCGCGTGGTCGCTATCTGGTTTATCTGGACGATGATGATCGGCTTTTGCCTGGACATTTGAGCGCTTTAGCGAACGCCCTGGAGCAACACCCAGGCAAGGTTGTATACAGCGATGCGGTGTTCCTCGTCGAAAGGATCGAAGGGGGAAGTCGTCATGTTCTCGGCGAGGAGCGGCGCTACCGACATGATCTGTATTCGCGTGAGCGATTGTTGGTGGACAACTACATCCCGATCAATACCTTCGCCTGGCCGAGAGCCCTCGTCGCAGAAGTAGGTGGTTTCGATGAGCGTTTACCTGGCCTTGAGGACTGGGACTTCCTTCTGCGTTTGGCTGCCAAAACGTCGTTCCATCATGTGCGTCAGGAAACCGTGCAGGTTCGTATGCGTGTGGGTGACGAGGAGCGGCGTTCGCTGCACGCCCTTAAGAGTTATCCAGCCCTGTATCGTGAGATTTACTCCAGGCATTCGGACTTAGGCAATGAGCGTGTCCAGAACGAGCGTACAGCCAAGCTCCTGCAGATAGGAGGCTCGTTTGTATCCGGCTCTAGAGGTGTAGTCGAAGACTGGGTCGCCGCGCGTACATGCTCACCCGCCCAGCAGCAGTTGGTTGCGCAGCGGCTGCAACAGTTCAATCAGGGACCTTCATTCACGGTTCTGATTTTGGATATGCAGGGAGAAGGTGACAAGCTTTCAAAAAGCCTGGAGTCGCTACGTCAGTTGCAGGGCATCATCGGCAACATCCAGTCGGTGGTGCTAACAGTTGCACAGTCGCATATGGATGATTTTTCTGGCCAGATCGTGACAGTAACGGAAGAGGACTGGGTTGCACCTCTTAATCAGGTATTGCATGACACCTCGTTCGATTGGTTGATCTTGGTCCGTGCTGGCGACGAGTTCACGGCCAATGGTTTGCTCATGGTTAGTTTGGAGCTGCTGGAAGCTCCGGAGTGCCGCGCAGTGTATTGCGATGAGCTCTACCGCCAGTCGGACGGACGCCTAGGCATTGCTCTTCGCCCAGCGTTCAATCTTGATTACCTGTTGAGCTTTCCAGCGGGAATGGCTCACCACTGGCTATTTCGGCGCGAGGTGCTGATCGAGGCGGGTGGTTTTGATGCTGATTTTAATGAAGCGCTTGAGTTCGAGGCTGTGCTGCGATTGGTCAATATCGCTGGTTTGGGTGGCTTGAAGCACGTCGCCGAACCTTTGCTAATTACAGATGCTCCAGTACTGGCTGATATCGAGGATGAACAGCGAGCGATCCTCAAACATTTGCAGGGCAGGGGATATGAACAGGCCCATGTTGCCTCTTCTCTTCCCGGGCGCTATCAGATCGATTACGGGCATGTGCAACAGTCACTGGTTTCAGTGTTGGTCATAGCGGGAAATCAACTGGCACGTTTGCAGCGTTGTGTAGAGAGCCTACTGGAAGCAACTCTTTATCCTCACTATGAACTGCTGTTGATTGAGAGCGATCCCTCAGCAAATGATGTGCATGAGTGGCTAAAAGCGCTCGAAGGGCTGGGTGAGCCGCGATTGCGGATGGTTTGGTCTTCCTCCATGCAATCAGAGTCAGCAGCGCTCAATCAGGCGGCTACGCAGGCGAACGGTGATTACTTGTTGCTGCTCTCACCCGACACAGCTGTTATCAACGGCACATGGTTGGATGCGATGGTCAACCATGCACAGCGCCCGGAAGTAGGTGCTGTCGGTAGTAAATTATTGGGCGCGGATGGAAAGGTACATCGCGCAGGGCTTGTTCTAGGATTTCATGGGCCGGTGGGTAGGCCTTTTGTGGGAGAAGCCCTAGATGCTCCAGGGTATATGCAGCGTCTGCAGGTTGATCAGAATTATTCCGCGCTGAGTAGCGAGTGTCTGATGGTCAGCAAGGCGTTGTTTCTGGAGGCTGGCGGTCTGGATGTGGATCCACTATTGGCTCGACAAGCAACTGTAGACCTATGCCTGAAGCTGCAGCAGGCGGGGTATCTGAATGTTTGGACGCCGCATGCGAAGCTACTGATAAACCGCTCTGAAACTGCAGAAGCGAGTAGTGCCGAAGATGATGCCATGTATGAGCGTTGGTTGCCGCTTTTGGCACGCGATCCGGCCTATAACTCGGGGCTATCTTTACAAGCAGGGTCAGCCTTCAAATTGGCCGATCCGCAATTGATTTGGCGTCCTTTGCAGAGTTGGCGCCCGCTGCCGAGCATCCTTGTCCATCCTGCAGATTCCCTGGGCTGTGGGCATTATCGAGTTACCCAGCCTTTTGAGGCGATGAAGAGTGGAGGGTTGATAGAAGGGGCATTGTCGATGGGGCTTATCCCCGTCGCTGATCTGGAGCGCTATGACCCGGATGTCATTGTGATGCAGCGACAGATTGGCGAGGAGCGACTGGAGGCCATGCGGCGAATCAAGGCGTTCTCACGTGCCTTCAAGGTTTATGAGCTGGATGACTACTTGCCCAATCTGCCGCTCAAGAGCATCCATCGCCAGCATATGCCTAAGGACATTCTCAAGACATTGCGTCGTGGCCTTGGTTATGTAGATCGGTTTGTCGTTTCCACGCCTGCATTGGCCGAGGCTTTTGCAGGCTTACATGAGGATATTCGGGTTATCGAGAACCGATTGCCCAAGGACTGGTGGTCGGAGCTGCAGGGGAGGCGGCAGGTCTCTCAACGCCCTCGCATTGGTTGGGCAGGCGGTTCCAGTCATACCGGTGATCTGGAAATGATTGCGGATGTTGTCAAGGAGCTGGCAAGCGAGGTCGACTGGGTGTTTTTTGGTATGTGCCCGGCCAGTATTCGCCCTTATGTAAAAGAGGTGCATGCAGGGATGGCAATCGAGTACTACCCGCAGGCGCTGGCAGCTCTGGATCTGGATCTTGCTCTGGCACCTGTGGAACAGAACCTGTTCAATGAGTGCAAGAGCAATCTGCGCCTTCTGGAGTACGGGGCCTGTGGTTTTCCGGTTATCTGCAGCGATGTGCGCTGCTACCAGGAGGATAACTTGCCGGTAATGCGTGTAAAGAACCGTTTCCGAGACTGGGTCGATGCCATTCGCGCTCACATTACGGATCTAGATGCGAGTGCCAGGGCTGGGGATGCGCTAAGGGAGGCTGTGCTCAGCGGCTGGATGCTGGAGGGAGAAAACCTTCTGGCTTGGCGCAGGGCTTGGATGCCAGACTGACTCCAGAGAAGTCCTCTTGGCAATTGATGGTCCCCAGCTCGCCCGTCAGATCTGAGCTGGGTTGTCTTGAGATTTATGCGTAAGTCTTTGTTTTTAGATGTCTAAAAAAATAAAGAGGATAGGTCAAAAAAAAGACTAAAGGTCCCGGAGCTAGCGCCGATACAAATTACGAATGCGAACTTTACGGGTGCCTGGGCGATGCCCACCCTAGGTCGCAAGCTCAGGCAAACATTTAGTCCTTGGAGGACATGACCATGGCCTTGACCGTTAATACCAACATTGCTTCGTTGAACACTCAACGTAACCTCAACTCGTCTTCCAGCTCGCTGAACAACTCTCTGCAGCGTCTTTCGACTGGTTCGCGCATCAACAGTGCCAAAGACGATGCAGCAGGGCTGCAGATCGCCAACCGTCTGACCAGTCAGGTCAACGGCCTGAACGTTGCGGTTAAAAACTCCAACGACGGTATCTCCCTGGCGCAGACCGCTGAAGGTGCCTTGCAGCAGTCCACCAACATTCTGCAACGTATGCGGGATCTGGCTCTGCAATCGGCCAACGGTTCCAACAGCGATAAAGAGCGTACTGCGCTGAACTCTGAAGTGAAGCAACTGCAGAAAGAACTGGATCGTATCAGCAACACCACCACCTTCGGTGGTCGCAAATTGCTTGATGGTACTTTCGGTGTTGCCAGCTTCCAGGTTGGCTCCGCTGCCAACGAAATCATCAGTGTTGGCATTGACGAAATGAGCGCCGATTCGTTGAAAGGCACTTACTTCGAAACTGCTTTCGGTAATGCAGCTGCTGCAACTGCAAGTGGTACAGCCACCATGGTTCTTACCCTTAGCGAGGGCGGTCCTGTAACTGTCACAGCGGATCTGAAAAAGGGTGATACTGCTGAGCAGGTTACTGCAAAACTGGCAGCAGCCATCAATGATGCCAACATGGGCGTCGGTGTAAACAAGGACGCAAATGACGTTTACCAGATCGTCTCCAAGGCGGACAGCAAGGGCGTCAATATTCTAACGTCCTTTACTTTCGCAGCCGGTACTACAGGCGCGACCTATACTCCTCCTGCTGTGAGCCAAACTGCTCAGACTGCAGACACCATCAAAGATATTGATATCGGTGATGCGGCAGGTGCTCAGGCTGCAGTCTTGGTGATCGATGATGCGATCAAGCAAATCGATGCTCAGCGTGCTGATCTGGGGGCGGTGCAAAACCGCTTCGAGAATACTATTGCCAACCTGCAGAATATTGGTGAGAACGTATCGGCTGCTCGCGGTCGTATCGAAGACACAGACTTCGCTGCAGAAACAGCTAACCTGACCAAGATGCAAGTTCTGCAGCAAGCAGGTACTGCGATCCTGGCACAGGCAAACCAACTGCCCCAGTCGGTACTTAGCCTTCTCCGCTAATACGGATTTAGGTAAGTTGTCACAACGGGGGGAAGCGCTTGCGCTTCTCCCCGTCTTGCCATGAGAGGTGACGAAATGGACCTGGTTAACCTGGATACCAAAATTGCTGGTGCTGTTGTGCGCTTGCCAGTCGCAAAGGCTGCAAAGGATGGCGCCGAGTCTCAACAGGCTGAGCGCGTTAATGCTGAGAAAACAGATGCTTCGTACGCTGAGATTGAGCAAGCTGTTACAGCTATCGAAACATACACACAGAGCATCAGTCGTAACTTGAACTTCAGCCTCGATGAGTCGTCAGGGCGTGTTGTGGTAAAGGTCACAGATGGAAGCTCTGGTGAAGTCATCAGGCAAATTCCATCTGAAGATGCGCTAAAACTTGCGGAGAGCCTTGATCAGGTGCGAAGCCTGTTGTTCAAGGCTCAGGCGTGACTGCGGCATGATTATTGTATGGATGGGCTATCGGCGCTGAGTGGCGTCAACAGGCTGGCGAGGTGATATATGGCGAACCCTACGACGTTAAATGGCTACAACACACAGTTGGATATCAAGTCTTTGGTATCGAGCATGGTTGCTGCCGAGCGAGCGCCAAAGGAGTCTCAACTCACCAGGCTGGAAAAGACCACCACAGCCAAGATATCTGGTGTGGGTCAGCTAAAAAATGCGATAGCAGATTTACAGACCGCGCTGAAGGACTTGAACAAGCCTGAGCTGTATCAGAGTCGTACAGCAGCGTCTTCAGATACCAAACTGTTGACCGCTACGGCAACCAAGAGTGCTATGGCGGGCGTCTATAGTGTCGAAATAGGCAAGCTGGCAACAGCGAGCAAGGTTGCTACAGCGCCGGTGGCCGATGGTGCAGATCATGTGTTCGCGAGCGGTGGCTCGCTGACCGTGAGCCTTGGAAGTAATTCATTGCGAGAAATCGACGTCAAGCCCAATGCCACGTTGAAAGATGTTCGAGATGCAATAAACACCCAGCTCAAGAATGATGGTGTCAGCGCCAACATCATTACCGACCCCAAGTCGGGGGAGTCGCGCTTGGTGTTGTCTTCCTCCAAGACTGGGGCCGGCAATGACCTCACAGTTTCAGTGACGGGGGCGAGTCTGCAAGGGTTGGCAATCCCGCCTAAGGGCACTCCTGGTGGTGATGTCAGTTATCTTTCGATGGCAGAAGATGCCGAGTTCAGCATCGATGGGCTTCAGATGACGAGCGCAACCAATAACGTGGAGAATGTTATTGACGGCGTAACGCTCGCGCTTACCTCGGTAACCGAAGCTAATAAGCCTATTACACTGACAGTTGAGCAGGATAAAACAGCTGTAAGTGCTAGCGTCAAAAAGTTCGTCGATGCTTACAACAAACTGATTAACGTGACAAATTCCTTGACCAGCGTTACCTCTGTGGGCGAAGACAAAGCGCCTGTCACAGGTGCCTTGGTTGGCGATGCTACGGTTCGATCTCTATTGACCAGCGTTCGTGGCGAACTGGGCAAGGTCTCTGGCGGTGGCGATGTTCGTTTGCTGGCAGATCTTGGCATCAGCACCCAAAAAGACGGAACGCTGAAGATCGATGACAAAAAACTCGACAAGATTTTGACTGATAATTTCGAGTCAGTATCGGGTTTTTTCACGGGGGATAGTGGGCTGATGAGCCGACTTGATGAGAGGCTTACCCCGTATACTCAAACCGGAGGTACGCTGCAGCAGCGCACGGACGGTTTGCAAGGCACCATGACGTCAGTTAGTAAGCAGCGTGTCGATTTGAATCTGCGGATGGACAAGCTGGAAGCCCGCCTTCTCAAGCAATTCAACGCAATGGATAGTTTGGTGGGCCAGCTCAATCAGACCAGTAGCCGTTTGTCACAGACGCTCGCGAGCCTTCCTGGCGTAGTTAAGTGAAGAGTTCTACCTTTCTTCATCCTTCTTTCGTTTCTTTCCCCAGTAGCGGTGACCGGCCAATATGGATTACCGCTACTATTCTTTAGGCCAGCTCTGGCTCTTATCCTCACTGCAGGTACAGCTTTAAAGAAAAAGGCTGCGTTAGCAGGGGGCATCTTGAACTGCTTATTTAGTGGGGCTATGGAAGGGGTTTCCACTTCTGTGCGTATGCTATCGACAATGCTTTCTAGCTCTTGGTAGAGCTGGGCAATGGCTGAAGGCGTAAGCGAAAGAGCTAAAGCTTTGATCCTGGTGACCGATACAGAAGGTATCTAGTTCATGATTAAGGTTTATGACATGAATGCCATGGCAGCTATGCGTCAATACCAGACCGTCAACACCCAGGCGCAAGCAACTGAGGCGAGTCCGCATCAGTTGATTCAGATGCTTATGGATGGGGGGCTGACGCGAATGGCCCAGGCGCGGGGTGCGCTGGAGCGTGGCGAGGTCAGCCTTAAGGGGGAGCTGATTGGAAAGGCTATTGCCATTGTTGGCGGTCTGCGTGATGGTTTGAACCTGCGCGAAGGTGGTGAGATTGCCCAGAACCTGAATAGCCTTTATGAATACATGAGTGTTCGTCTACTCGAGGCGAGCAAAGACAATGATGTCGCGAAGCTGGATGAGGTTGTCGGATTGCTGCGCAATATCAAATCGGGGTGGGATGCCATCGCCCCTGCAGCGTGACCGTGAGGAAATAACATGAGTTCACCTGTACAACATCTCGAAGACACCGGTAGCGCGCTGCGCGAGGCGCTTGCGTGCAGCGACTGGGCTGCTATTGGCGAGCTTGATTTGCAGTGCCGGCAGGCTGTGGAAGACGCAATGTCTGATATAGGTTCTGACGATGCAAGGCTACGTGAGCGTATGGAGGAGCTGCTTTCTCTGTACCAGGAAATAGTTTCGGCTTGCCGAGAAGAGCAGCAGCGTATTGCTGGTGCACTTATCGAGGTCAATCAAGCCAAGCAAGGCGCGAAGGTTTATCAGCTTTTCGTTTGATTCCATTTTTCTACTGCACTGGACTTGGTCTTTCGGCCAAGTCTCACAACCCCTATACATAAAATCCCTTAGAGCTGTCAGAGTCTGCAGCAGGTAGGAATTTTCACGTCATTAAATTGACTATTGTGTGAAAATTGACTTTACTGGTGGCCAATTGCCGGCGCTCTCCTAGGGGGGCTTTCTTCGCTCCTAGGATCAGATTGACGACTATGTGGCGTGAAACCAAGATTCTGCTGATTGATGACAACAGCGAACGCCGACGTGATTTGTCGGTCATTCTCAACTTCCTCGGTGAAGAGCACCTTGCCTGCTCTGGATCTGATTGGAAGGCCACCGTTTCTTCTCTGGAGTCCAGTAGAACCGTATTGTCTGTTCTGCTTGGCACGGTCGAAACCAAGGGTGGTACCTTGGAGCTGCTCAAGCAGTTGACCGTATGGGATGAAAATATCCCCATCCTGCTTATCGATGACCAGGCGCCTGCAGATTGGCCTGAGGACATCCGCCGCCGTGTACTGGCCAGCCTGGAAATGCCGCCCAGCTACAACAAATTGCTTGATTCCCTGCATCGTGCTCAGGTCTATCGTGAAATGTACGATCAGGCTCGCGAGCGTGGGCGGCAGCGCGAACCTAACCTGTTTCGCAGCTTGGTCGGCACTAGCCGCGCCATCCACCAGGTGCGACAGATGATGCAGCAGGTCGCCGATACCGAGGCGAGCGTGCTGATTCTGGGCGAGTCGGGTACCGGCAAGGAAGTGGTCGCCCGCAACTTGCACTACCACTCCAAGCGTCGCGAGGCGCCTTTCGTTCCGGTCAACTGCGGGGCGATCCCTGCTGAGCTGCTGGAAAGCGAGCTATTCGGCCACGAGAAGGGGGCATTCACAGGCGCCATCACCAGCCGGGCCGGACGGTTCGAACTGGCCAACGGCGGTACCCTGTTTCTCGATGAGATCGGCGATATGCCGCTGCCCATGCAGGTCAAGTTGCTGCGGGTACTTCAGGAGCGCACATTCGAGCGTGTGGGCAGCAACAAGACCCAGAGTGCGGACGTACGCATCATCGCTGCGACACACAAGGATCTGGAGAAGATGATCGAGAACGGAACCTTCCGCGAGGATCTCTACTACCGCCTGAATGTGTTTCCGATTGAAATGGCACCGTTACGTGAGCGGGTGGAGGATATCCCCCTGTTGATGAATGAGTTGATTTCGCGGATGGAGTTCGAGAAGCGTGGCTCCATTCGTTTCAACTCCGCGGCGATCATGTCGCTGTGCCGGCATGACTGGCCGGGCAACGTGCGCGAGCTGGCCAACCTGGTCGAGCGCATGGCGATCATGCATCCCTATGGGGTGATCGGTGTTGGTGAGTTGCCGAAGAAGTTTCGTCATGTCGATGATGACGACGAGCAGATGGCAATCACGTTGCGTGAAGAGTTCGAAGAGCGTGCGGCTATTGGCGCCGGTTTGCCTGACCTGACTGCCACGGCGATGCTCCCGCCCGAGGGGCTTGATCTCAAGGATTACCTGGGGAGCCTGGAGCAAGGGTTGATTCAGCAGGCCCTGGATGATGCGGCCGGTGTTGTGGCACGAGCAGCTGAGCGTCTGCGAATTCGTCGAACCACGTTGGTCGAGAAGATGCGCAAGTACGGCATGAGCCGACGGGATGATGAGGGCGGCGAAGACGACTGAGTTATCTTGTCGTTTCGCCAGAGAAAGCCGGAGCTTTGACACAGACTCCGGCTTTGTTTTTTAAGTTATTGAAAATAACATGTATTTTTTTAGGCACGAGGATTGCTATGTCTCTATGGACTGACCGTCTATTGACGGTTTGCCACGTGAGAGAGAAGCATGAGCTCAGTTGCCGAACAGTTCCCCAATCCTGAAGCCGTTGCCAATGCACCGGTAGAGCAGGCTAGTCGCGAGAGCCTGGAACAGGCCTTTTCCCTGTTCAATCAGATGTCGACTCAGCTTACGGCCTCCTACAGCATGCTGGAGGCTCGGGTGTCCGAGTTGAAAGGGCAACTGGCTTTGGTCAGTGCCCAGCGGATGCAGGAACTGGCCGAGAAAGAACGGCTGGCCGATCGTTTGCAAAGCTTGCTGGATCTATTGCCTGGCGGCGTCATTGTCATAGACGGTCAGGGCGTGGTGCACGAGGCGAATCCCGTTGCGCGTGCGCTCCTGGATAAGCCGCTGGTAGGCATGCTCTGGCGAGAAGTAATCGCCCGCAATTTCGCCCCGCGTAAAGATGATGGCCACGAAATCTCTCTCAAGGATGGTCGCCGTCTGTCCATCGCTACTCGTTCGCTGCGCGGTGAGCCTGGGCAGTTGGTACTGCTGACCGATCTGACAGAAACCCGTCGGCTGCAGGATGAACTGGCCCGACACGAGCGTCTCTCATCCCTGGGGCGAATGGTCGCCTCACTGGCTCATCAGATACGTACGCCCTTATCGGCTGCATTGCTCTATGCCAGCCACCTCTGCGAACAGCAATTGCCGTTGGAGCAGCAGCAGCGGTTCGCCGGCCGCCTGAAAGAGCGTTTGCATGAGTTAGAGCATCAGGTGCGCGACATGCTGGTATTTGCCCGTGGTGAATTGCCATTGCCAGATCGCCTGACGCCCACAGCATTGTTCGATGCCTTGCGTGCTGCCGCCGACCCTCATGTGCAGGGGATGAACGTGCGTTGGCAGTGCGATGTGCATGCGGGAGAGTTGCTGTGCAATCGCGATACCTTGGTAGGCACCGTGCTCAATCTGATCGAAAACTCGATCCAGGCTGCGGGCCGTGAGGCTCGTCTGAAAATTCACCTGTACACCCGTGGCAATAGCTTGCGCCTGACTGTCAGTGATAACGGGCAGGGCATCGACACAGCCACCATGGCACGTCTGGGCGAGCCATTTTTCACGACAAAAACCACCGGAACAGGGTTGGGGCTGGCTGTCGTTCAATCTGTCGCACGCGCTCACCAAGGGGAATTGCAGTTGCGTTCCCGGGTCGCTCGTGGCACATGCGCCACCCTCGTTCTACCGCTGATTCATGTAAATCAGCCAGCGATTCAATCCACCTTTCAGTCCGTCGTTCAGGAGTAGGTCATGACTGCCAAAATTCTACTGGTCGAAGACGATCGCGCCTTGCGCGAAGCCCTGGCGGATACCCTGCTGCTCGGAGGACATGATTACCGAGCGGTTGAATGCGCCGAAGATGCGCTGGAGGCATTGACCGAGGAGCCTTTCGGACTGGTCGTTAGTGACGTCAACATGCCTGGCATGGATGGCCATCAGTTGCTTGGGCTGATTCGCAGCCGCTACCCACAACTACCGGTTTTGCTGATGACCGCCTATGGCGCTGTCGAGCGTGCCGTCGAGGCC
Source organism: Pseudomonas sp. Marseille-Q8238 (assembly GCF_965111915.1). Taxonomy (NCBI): domain Bacteria; kingdom Pseudomonadati; phylum Pseudomonadota; class Gammaproteobacteria; order Pseudomonadales; family Pseudomonadaceae; genus Pseudomonas; species Pseudomonas sp. Marseille-Q8238. Next base: position 2,329,239 of record NZ_CBCOPI010000001.1, read on the forward strand.
ATGCGTCAGGGGGCAGCGGATTACTTGGTCAAACCGTTTGAGCCCAAGACCTTGCTTGACCTGGTTGACCGGCATGCACTGGGGCGCGTGAGCGCATCCAGCGATGAGGGGCCGATCGCTAGCGAACCGGCGAGTCAGCAGTTGCTGGATCTGGCCGCGCGCGTGGCGCAGAGCGATTCCACCGTATTGATTTCCGGAGAGTCCGGTACGGGCAAGGAAGTGCTGGCGCGTTATATCCACCAGCAGTCACCACGCGCCAACAAACCGTTCATTGCCATCAACTGTGCGGCGATCCCAGACAACATGTTGGAGGCCACGTTGTTCGGCCATGAGAAGGGAGCCTTTACCGGGGCGATTGCTGCACAACCTGGCAAGTTCGAACTGGCTGAGGGCGGCACTATCTTGCTGGATGAAATCTCCGAAATGCCGCTTGGCCTGCAGGCCAAGTTGCTGCGGGTTCTGCAAGAGCGTGAGGTGGAGCGGGTCGGGGCGCGCAAGCCGATTAACCTGGATATTCGTGTGCTGGCGACCACCAACCGCGACCTTGCAGGCGAAGTCGCTGCTGGGCGCTTTCGGGAAGACTTGTACTACCGACTCTCTGTCTTCCCGCTAGCCTGGCGTGCCTTGCGTGAGCGGCCTGCCGACATTTTGCCGTTAGCCGAGCGCCTTCTGGCCAAACACGTCAAAAAAATGAATCACGCGGCGGTGCAACTCTCACCCCAGGCGCGCGCCAGCCTGGTTGCGCATACCTGGCCGGGCAACGTGCGTGAGCTGGATAACGCCATTCAGCGTGCCTTGATTCTGCAGCAGGGCGGGCAGATTCAACCGCATGATCTGTGCCTGACTACGCTCATCGGCATGCCGGTAACCGCTGTGGCACCGAAACCCTTGAGCCTGGTGTCGACTTCAGAGCGGCCGGTTGTCGAGCCTCAGGGTGGGGATGTGAGTGGTGTACTGGGCGAGGATCTGCGTCGCCGCGAGTTTGAGTTGATCATTGATACGCTGCGCTCCGAGCGGGGCCGTCGCAAGGAGGCTGCCGAGCGTCTGGGCATCAGCCCGCGTACTCTGCGTTACAAGCTGGCGCAGATGCGTGATGCCGGTATGGATGTCGAGGCGTATCTGTTCGCCAGTTGAAGAGCAGCTTTGACGGCAGGGATAAACCGGCTGTCGATCATAGTTTTCACCTGGGCTCCTATTTGGCTGGCTCCTGCGACTGGCAGGGCCGGCTCATTCCTTCTGCTTTGCACGACGTCTTGGTCTGTCGACGCTTCAATGCTGCGTTGAATAAGCTGTAATGCCTATCTGGCATCCTTGTTGCTAATACACCTGTATAGAGCCGCGTAGCGTCAAAAAACTGCGGCTGATGGAGGAAGGTCATGAGCCAAGGTATCGAATTCAATCGCCTGATGTTGGAAATGCGCTCCATGCAAATGGATGCTATGGCCAAGCAGCGACCTGCTGCCGTCAGTGCACCAGAGCCAGGCGCTCCGAGCTTCTCGGAAATGCTGGGGCAGGCGGTGAACAAGGTGAGCGAGACCCAGCAGGCCTCCAACCAGTTGGCGACAGCATTCGAGATGGGCCAGAGTGGTGTCGATATCAGTGATGTGATGATCGCCTCGCAGAAAGCCAGCGTATCCTTCCAGGCGATGACTCAGGTACGCAATAAGCTGGTTCAGGCGTATCAAGACATCATGCAGATGCCGGTTTAACAGGGCGGAATTGAGTCATGGCTGAAGCAGTCGCTGCAAACGTACCTGCCACCACTTCTTCCGGTGAGAAGAAGCCCTTGTTCGGGCTCACCTTCCTGGAAAACCTTTCCGAGATGACCATGCTGCGTCAGGTCGGCCTGCTGGTCGGTCTGGCTGCCAGCGTGGCAATCGGTTTCGCCGTGGTGCTCTGGTCACAACAGCCGGACTACAGTCCCCTGTATGGCAGCCTGGCGGGTATGGATGCCAATCAGGTCGTTGAAACCCTGAATGCTGCCGACATCAGCTACACCGTTGATCCCAGCTCTGGCGCACTGCTGGTCAAGTCGTCCGACCTTGGCCGTGCTCGCCTCAAACTGGCCAGCGCAGGCATTACGCAGAACGACGGCAACATCGGTTACGAGATACTCGACAAGGAACAAGGCCTGGGTACCAGCCAGTTCATGGAGGCGACCCGCTATCGTCGCGGCCTGGAAGGGGAGTTGGCGCGGACCATTTCCAGCCTGAACAACGTCAAGGGTGCCCGTGTGCACCTGGCAATCCCGAAAAGCTCGGTGTTCGTTCGTGACGAACGCAAGCCAAGCGCTTCGGTTCTGGTCGAGCTGTATCCGGGCCGTGGCCTGGAGCCGAGCCAGGTCATGGCCATCGTCAATCTGGTTTCGACCAGTGTGCCGGAGCTGGGTAAATCGCAAATCACTGTAGTCGACCAGAAAGGCACGCTGCTGTCCGATCAGCAGGAACTGTCCGAGCTGACCATGGCTGGCAAGCAGTTCGACTACAGCCGACGGATGGAAAGCCTGTTTACCCAGCGTGTGCACAATATCCTGCAACCGGTCCTGGGCAATGGTCGCTACAAGGCGGAGGTTTCCGCAGATGTGGACTTCAGTGCGGTCGAGTCGACCTCGGAGATGTTCAACCCCGACCAACCAGCGTTGCGCAGCGAGCAACAGGTCAACGAACAGCGCTCCAGCAGCCTCGGCCCGCAGGGCGTGCCCGGCGCCCTGAGCAACCAGCCACCAGGTGCGGCGTCGGCGCCACAGCAAGCGACTGCCGCCGCTACGCCTGCCGGTCCGGTACAGCCGGGTCAGCCGCTGCTCGATTCCAATGGCCAACAGATCATGGACCCGGCCACTGGCCAACCGATGCTGGCGCCTTATCCGGCGGACAAGCGCGAGCAGTCCACGCGTAATTTCGAACTCGATCGTTCGATCAGCTACACCAAACAGCAGCAAGGGCGCTTGCGCCGACTTTCGGTCGCCGTGGTGCTGGATGACCAGGCCAAGATCGGTGAGAACGGCCAGGTTACGCATGCCCCCTGGAATGCTGCTGATCTGGAGCGTTTCACTCGCCTGGTGCAAGACGCCGTGGGCTTCGATGCCAGCCGTGGCGACAGCGTCAGCGTGATCAATGCTCCGTTCGCACCGAATATCGGTGAAGTGTTCGACATGCCCTGGTATCAGAGTGAACTGTTCCTGATGGCCATGAGCGGCCTGAAGCAGCTCTTCCCGGCGCTGCTGATCCTGATTCTGGTGTGGTTCGTCCTGCGCCCGGTGCTGAACAACATCACTGGCGGTGGTAAGCAGGGACTTGCTGGTGGTCGCGATAGTGATGTGGAGCTGGGTGAAATGGGTGGCCTGGTCGGTGAGCTATCGGCAGATCGTGTCAGTCTCGGTGGCCCACAAAGCATCCTGCTGCCGAGCCCTTCTGAGGGGTATGATGCACAGCTCAATGCCATCAAAGGTCTGGTGGCAGAAGATCCGGGCCGTGTCGCCCAAGTCGTGAAAGATTGGATCAATGCCGATGAGTGATAATCGCAGCGTCGCCAAGCTGAACAAGGTCGATAAGGCCGCCATTCTGCTGTTGTCCCTCGGTGAAACCGATGCTGCGCAGGTGCTGCGCCATCTGGGGCCGAAGGAAGTACAGCGCGTTGGCGTGGCCATGGCCGGCATGCGCAATATCAATCGCGAGCAGGTCGAGCAGGTCATGGGCGAGTTCGTCGACATCGTCGGCGACCAGACCAGCCTGGGCGTTGGCGCCGACGGTTACATCCGCAAGATGCTCACCCAGGCACTGGGCGAGGACAAGGCCGGCAACCTGATCGACCGTATCCTGCTCGGTGGCAGCACCAGCGGCCTGGATAGCCTGAAATGGATGGAACCACGTGCCGTCGCCGATGTGATCCGCTATGAGCACCCGCAGATCCAAGCCATTGTTGTGGCCTATCTGGACCCGGACCAGGCTGGCGAAGTGCTCAGCCATTTCGACCACAAGGTACGCCTGGATATCGTGCTGCGCGTTTCCTCGTTGAACACCGTGCAGCCGGCTGCATTGAAGGAACTCAACCTGATCCTGGAGAAACAGTTCTCCGGGAGCGCCAACACCACCCGTGCCAGCCTGGGCGGCGTGAAGCGTGCGGCCGATATCATGAACTTCCTCGACAGTTCGATCGAAGGCCAACTGATGGATTCGATTCGCGAAGTCGACGAAGACCTTTCGACCCAGATCGAAGACCTCATGTTCGTCTTCGACAATCTGGCCGATGTCGACGACCGTGGCATCCAGGCGCTGCTGCGCGAGGTGTCGTCCGATGTGCTGGTCCTGGCCTTGAAAGGCTCGGATGAAGCGATCAAGGACAAGGTGTTCAAGAACATGTCCAAGCGCGCTGCAGAACTGCTGCGCGACGACCTCGAAGCGAAAGGGCCGGTGCGTGTCAGTGACGTCGAAACCGCGCAGAAGGAAATTCTCACCATTGCTCGTCGCATGGCCGAGTCCGGCGAGATTGTTCTCGGTGGTGCCGGCGGCGAAGCGATGATCTAAGCGGCGGGTACCCGGCATGGCCAACAAGGAAGCGCCCAGCGAACTCATTCGCGCCAAGGACATCAGTGGTTTCGACCGTTGGGCCTTGCCCAGTTTTGACCCTGAGGTTGAGCACGTAGCAGAGGCCGAGGCAGGCGAGGAAGAAGTCGCTGTTGCCGAGCCCGAAGCAGCGGCCCAGAGCGAGGATGTAGCGGTTGAGGACGTCAAACCGCTGACGCTCGATGATGTTGAGGCCATTCGCCAGGATGCCTATAACGAAGGTTTTTCTACTGGCGAGAAGGACGGCTTCCGGGCTGGACAACTGAAGGCCAAGCAGGAAGGCGACGCGGCTCTGGCGCTCAAGCAAGAAAGCCTCGAACAGCTCATGCAGCATCTGTTTGATCCGATTGCCGAGCAGGACCAGGCTCTGGAGCAGGGTATGGTTCACCTGGTCAGTCTGATCGCCCGGCAGGTGGTGCAGCGGGAGCTGAGTACCGACTCCAGCCAAATCCGCCATGTTCTGCGCGAGGCGCTCAAGCTGTTACCGATGGGCGCGAGCAATATCCGTATTCATGTAAATCCCCAGGATTTCGCTGCAATCAAGGCGTTGCGCGAGCGTCATGAAGAAACCTGGCGCATCCTCGAGGATGAGGCTCTGTTACCAGGCGGTTGCCGGGTCGAGACTGAACACAGTCGGATCGACGCCAGCATCGAAACGCGACTGGCCCAGGCCATGAAGCAACTCTTCGACCAGCAACGTGAGCATGCCACTACGCCGGCCGAGCCCGATATCAGCATTGATCTGGATACGCCGCATGCGCCTTGAGCGCCTCAGTTTTGCCAAACGCCTGGCGGGCTATAACGAGGCCGTCGAGCTGCCCAGTCAGCCCGTTGTCGAAGGTCGCCTGTTACGGATGGTCGGGCTGACCCTGGAAGCAGAGGGGCTGCGAGCCGCACTCGGCAGCCGCTGCCTGGTCATCAACGATGACAGTTACCACCCGGTGCAGGTCGAGGCCGAGGTCATGGGGTTTTCCTCGGGGAAGATCTACCTGATGCCAGTTGGCAGCCTGGCGGGCATCGCTCCGGGGGCCCGCGTGGTGCCGCTGCCGGATACCGGCCGTTTGCCGATGGGTATGTCCATGCTGGGCCGCGTGCTGGATGGCACTGGCCGTGCGCTGGATGGCAAAGGCGGGATGAAGGCCGAAGATTGGGTGCCGATGGATGGCCCAACCATCAACCCGCTCAATCGCGATCCCATCAGTCAGCCACTGGATGTCGGCATCCGCTCAATCAACGGCCTGCTCACGGTAGGCCGTGGCCAGCGCCTTGGTCTGTTCGCTGGTACCGGTGTGGGTAAATCGGTTCTGCTGGGCATGATGACGCGCTTTACCGAGGCGGAGATCATCGTGGTTGGCCTGATCGGTGAGCGCGGCCGTGAGGTCAAGGAGTTCATCGACGAGATCCTTGGCGAAGAGGGTATCAAGCGCTCCGTCGTAGTGGCCTCGCCAGCGGATGATGCGCCGTTGATGCGGCTGCGTGCGGCCATGTATTGCACGCGTATCGCCGAGTATTTCCGGGACAAGGGAAAGAATGTATTGCTGCTGATGGATTCGTTGACGCGCTTTGCCCAGGCCCAGCGTGAAATTGCTTTGGCCATCGGTGAGCCGCCGGCGACAAAGGGCTATCCGCCGTCGGTGTTTGCCCGCTTGCCAAAATTGGTCGAGCGGGCCGGTAATGCTGAGGCGGGTGGTGGTTCGATCACCGCGTTTTATACCGTACTCAGTGAGGGTGATGATCAACAGGACCCCATCGCCGATGCGGCACGTGGGGTGCTTGATGGTCACTTCGTGCTGTCCCGGCGTCTGGCTGAGGAAGGGCATTACCCAGCTATCGATATCGAAGCCTCTATCAGCCGCGTGATGCCTCAGGTCGTCAGCCCTGAACACATGCGCAACGCGCAGCGTTTCAAGCAGTTGTGGTCGCGCTTCCAGCAGAGTCGTGACCTGATCAGTGTGGGGGCTTATGTGCCGGGTGGCGACCCGGATACGGACCTGGCCATTGCACGTCAGCCGGCCATGGCGCGCTATCTCCATCAGGGCTTGCATGAAAGTGAAGGACTTGAAGAAAGCGCAGCGCAGTTGGCGCAACTACTCAATCCAGGGGCTCCGGGTGGTTGATAAGTCATGACGCGTGCGAACAGCCGTGCCGCGCGTCTGGCGCCGGTCATTGAAATGGCCGAGCGAGCCGAGCGCGAGGCGGCGCGACAGCTGGGTCATTGCCAGGGCCTGTTGAACAAGGCTGAAGTGCAGCTTGGTGAGCTCGAGCGCTATCGCGGTGACTATCAGCAGCAATGGATTACTGAGGGCCGTCAGGGCGTCTCGGGGCAGTGGCTGATGAACTACCAGCGTTTCCTGTCCCAGTTGGAAACAGCGATCGGCCAGCAGCTGCAAACGGTCAAATGGCACCGCGATAATCTGGTCAAGGCGCGCGATATCTGGCAACAGCGCTATGCTCGTCTGGAGGGCCTGCGCAAGCTGGTTCAGCGCTACATCGAGGAAGCACGGCAAGCGGAAGACAAGCGGGAGCAGAAGCTGCTCGATGAGCTGGTGCAACGGTTGCCAGTGCGAGAGCGATAGGAAGGATGTTGCCGCCAGGCTCGGCGAGTGCTAAATCTTGACGGGCTAGGTACGCATCCATAACAAGGAGTACTACATGACCATCAGCGCGCTGCCTTCGGAAGATGGACAGGAACTGACCATTCAGATCCAGGGGCGTTTCGACTTTTCCGCGCATCAAGAGTTTCGTGATGCCTACGAACGGGTGAATGCCACACCCAAACGCTATGTGGTCGACCTGAAAGGCGCCACGTACCTGGATAGTTCGGCCCTGGGGATGTTGTTGTTACTGCGCGACCACGCAGGTGGCGATCATGCACGGATCAACCTGGTGAACTGCAACCCGGACGTGCGCAAGATCCTGTCCATTTCCAACTTCGAACAATTGTTCCAGATCGGCTGACTCGCATGCCCGGGCGCCTGTCCATCCTGATTGCCGAGGACAGCGCCGCGGATCGCATGCTGTTGTCTACCATCGTCAATCGCCAGGGGCATCGCGTACTGACCGCCAGCAATGGGCTGGAGGCGGTGGCGTTGTTTGAGCAGGAGCGTCCCGCACTGGTGCTGATGGATGCCTTGATGCCGGTCATGGATGGCTTCGAGTCGGCGCGGCGGATCAAAGAGCTGTCTGGCGAGACGCTGGTCCCTATCATCTTTCTCACTTCATTGACCGAAAGCGAAGCTTTGGCTCGGTGTTTGGAGGTGGGTGACGACTTTCTTGCCAAACCTTACAACCCAATCATCCTCGAAGCCAAGATTCGCGCCATGGATCGCCTGCGCCGCCTACAGGGGACGGTGTTGCGTCAGCGTGACCTGATTGCCAAGCACAACGAACACCTGATGACCGAGCAGCGAGTGGCCAAGGCTGTGTTCGACAAGGTGGCGCACTCCGGTTGTCTGAATGCTCCGAACATCCGTTACCTGCAATCCCCCTTTGCCCTGTTCAATGGTGATTTGCTGCTGGCAGCCTTCAAGCCCTCTGGTGGCATGCATGTGCTGCTGGGCGACTTCACCGGCCATGGACTGCCGGCAGCCATCGGTGCAATGCCGTTGGCCGATGTGTTCTATGGCATGACTGCCAAGGGTTTCTCCATGGCCGAGATCCTGCGGGAGATGAATGCCAAGCTAAAACGCATTCTGCCGGTCGGCGTATTCTGTTGCACAACCTTGCTCAACCTGAGTTCGCAGCGCCGTGTGGTCGAAGTGTGGAATGGTGGTCTGCCGGATGGCTATCTGATTCATGGGAGCGATGGGACGCGGGTGCCGCTGGTGTCACGTCATCTGCCACTTGGCGTATTGGAGCCGGATGCCTTCGATGATGCGTACGAAGTGCATGCGTTGGAGCCGGGTGATCGCATCTTTCTGTTCTCCGATGGTGTGCTGGAAACCAGTGCTGCAGATGGGCAGCTGTTTGGTGATGGGCGCTTGCAGGCTGTGTTCGATGCCCTGCATCCGGTAGAGCAACTCTTCGATCAGATTCAACTCGCCCTGAGCGCCTTTCGTGGTGCCGCGCAGGATGATGTCAGCATGATCGAGGTCAGCCTGCTTGAAGAAGAGCTGTACAGTCGCCCGCCGCTGGCGTTTTCCGACAGTGGACTGAACAGCCCGCTGGATTGGTCCGCCGAGTTCGAGTTTCGTGCCCAGACCCTGAGGCGATTCAATCCATTGCCATTCCTGCTGCAGCTATTGCTTGAGGTCCAGGGGTTGAGGGGGCAGGGCGGTGCGCTGTACAGCGTGCTGGCGGAGATGTACTCCAACGCCCTTGAACATGGCGTATTGGGACTGGACTCCAGACTAAAGCGAGATGCTGAAAGCTTCGCCCAGTACTACCGTGAGCGCCGACAGCGACTGGCTGAGCTTGAGCAAGGTTATGTGCGCTTCCACCTTCAGTTGCAGCCCGAGGCCGGAGGGGGACGCTTGCGTGTAAGGGTCGAGGACAGCGGTAATGGCTTCGACGTCGCCCGCGCCCTGAGCACTGAGCGAGCAGCGGGAAGTCTCAGCGGTCGAGGCTTGCAGATGATTCGTCAGTTGAGCTCACATTGTGAATGGGCTGCGGACGGGCGTGGTGTAAGCGTGGAGTTCTGTTGGTCAGCTCAGGCATAATCAGCCGTTCTTGATCAAGGAGTGAACAGGTGTCTGAAGCCCACCTCGATGATGCGGTGCTTGCTGCGTTACAGGACGTCATGGAAGACGAATACCCGGTATTGCTCGATACTTTTCTTTCGGACTCCGACGAGCGCCTACGCAGCCTGCAAGAGGCCCACAAGGTTGCCGATGTGCAAGTCCTTCGCCTGGCTGCTCACAGCTTCAAGGGAAGTTGCAGCAATATGGGCGCGCCGTTGCTGGCAGAACTGTGCAAGCAACTGGAGGAAGTGGCCCGCCGCGAGCAATTCACTGAGGTTGCCAGCCTGATCGAGCAGATTGAGCGTGAGTTTGCCATCGTGCGCATTCTCTTTCGCGCGGAACGTCAACGTTATCGCTAGTCCCTGACGCCGCTGCTTCACTCCCTAATCCCAGCCAGCAAAACATGGCCCGCTGCTTGCTATATCCACTCAGGACCTAACCTGAACGGAGAGAGCCCATGTCCGTTGCACCCGATTTCCTGCTGCAGTCTGCGCCTGATACCAGGCCCAAGGCAGCTGCGGCAAAACCACCGACGAATAGCTCGGAGCCCAAGCAGGGCAAGGCTTCGAGCTTTTCTGATGTGTATGCAAAGGAGCGTCAGAGCAAGGCCGCCGAGCGCAAGGATGACACCACCAAGATGGCCAAGGGGAGTGGTGACTCAACTGCCTCGAAGGGTGCTGCGCCGACTGCTGCTGCCGCTGACAAACCGGCTGTTGCCGAAAGCGGCAAGGTCTTGCCGGATGATGAGGTGGACAAAGAGCCCGACGTAACCGATCCCTTGCTATTGCTTGGGCTGAATCCCCTGCTACCTGTTGAGGAGGCGGGTTTACCCAAAGCGGAAGTACCAATCGAGATGGCTGATGCGCTGTTACCGGGTGGTGCAGGGGCATTGTTAGCCAGTAGTGGCCTAACAGGTGCCACAGTGGACACCACTCAGGATCCTGAACTGGATCTCCTTGAGAGTTTGCCAGGCATGCGTCAGGCCTTGGAAATGAATGCTCAAGGGCAGCAGCCATTAAGTCCCGGTGCGCTGGCAGCCCAAAAGGCTGTAGATCCAACGGAAGGAGACTTCAACAGCAAACTGGCGGCCTTGTCTGGCGTGTTGGACGAAAACAAGGAAGGCAAAGATGATTCCGCTATCGGTGAGCGCCTTGCCAGCGCTCTGGAGATTGAACAGCCCAAAAGCCGAGAAAGCCTGACTGATGCGCGTACCGATGCATTAGCTAGCAGGCTGAGTGCTCTTAGCCAGGCTATCAGTCAACAGAACAATGTCACGCCTCGTACCCAATTGGTTCCAGGGCAGCCGCTGGCCATGCAGCAGGGCGGCTGGAGCGAGGCTGTGGTGGATCGCGTCATGTGGCTGTCGAGCCAGAACCTCAAATCGGCGGAGATTCAGCTTGATCCTGCTGAGCTGGGACGCATGGAGGTGCGCATCGATATGCGCCAGGACCAGACCCAGGTGACATTCATCAGTGCTCATGCGGGCGTACGTGAACAACTGGAGGGGCAGGTCCACCGTTTACGTGAAATGTTCATTCAGCAGGGTATGGACCAGCCCAATGTGAATGTCGGTGATCAATCGATGTCTCGTGGCTGGCAGGGGGGCGATGATGCGCGTCAGCACGCACACGGCAGCAATGGTGCCCGCTCGGACGGTGACGAAGAACAGCTTGTTGGCGTGAGCGAAATACGCGCCGGCACTACGTCGACGTCACGTGGTCTGGTCGACTATTACGCATAGGATCAGGCCGTAATCGTTGGAAAATGTGCGCCCGGTGCCGTTAAAAGCACCGGGCGCAGTCGTTTTCGGGTGACAGCGGGACTGCGCCTTGGTATATCGGCACGCTGTGTCTGCGCGACGGGAAGCAGCTATGTTGTTTACAACGTGGCATAACACTTGCCTCTAAGCCTTTGACTGCAGACAAAACCTGGAATAGCGACGGATTTTTGGCATGGCAAAGAAACAAGCGCCGCAACCCCCTGTCGAGGGTGCTCCTGGCGATACGCCGAAGGGTAAAAGCAAGCTCAAGCTCATCCTCCTGATCGTGGTGGCGTTGTTGCTTGCTGTCAGCCTGTCCGTTGGTGCTACCTGGTTCTTTCTGGGCAAGAGCAACGCGTCCGATGATGAGAAGGCTGCGACGCAGAGTTCGGTCGAAGCAGGGGCGGCAGCCAAGAAGCCTGCTATCTATGAGCAGATCGCACCGGCATTCATTGTCAACTTCAACCAACAAGGACGTCAGCGCTATATGCAGGTGAGTGTGGCGCTGATGGCGCGTGACGCGGCCGAGCTGGCTGCCCTGAAAGTGCATATGCCTATGTTGCGCAATCGCCTGGTCATGCTGTTTTCCGGGCAGGATTTCGCGAACCTGATGACACCAGTCGGCAAGGAAATGCTGCGCCAGCAAGCCACTGCCACCGTGCAGGAACTGGCGCAGAAGGAGACCGGTAAGATGGCGGTCGAACAGGTCTTGTTCACCAATTTCGTGTTGCAGTAAGGCAGGAGCTAGCCATGGCCGTTCAAGACCTGTTGTCACAGGATGAAATCGACGCGCTGTTGCATGGCGTGGACGATGGCCTGGTCGAAACCGAGGTCGATGCCGAGCCCGGTAGCGTCAAGAGCTATGACCTGACCAGCCAGGACCGTATCGTTCGCGGGCGCATGCCGACCCTGGAAATGATCAACGAGCGCTTTGCCCGCTACACCCGTATCAGTATGTTCAACCTGCTGCGCCGCTCGGCCGATGTTGCCGTGGGCGGTGTGCAGGTGATGAAGTTTGGCGAGTACGTTCACTCGCTGTATGTGCCGACCAGCCTGAATCTGGTGAAGATGAAACCTCTGCGTGGCACGGGACTGTTCATTCTCGATGCCAAACTGGTGTTCAAACTGGTCGACAACTTCTTTGGTGGCGACGGCCGTCACGCCAAGATTGAAGGGCGCGAGTTCACCCCGACCGAGTTGCGTGTGGTGCGTATGGTGCTCGACCAGGCGTTCGTCGACCTCAAGGAGGCCTGGCACGCGGTTATGGATGTCAATTTCGAGTACATCAATTCGGAAGTGAACCCGGCGCTGGCCAATATCGTCAGCCCCAGCGAAGTGATTGTCGTGTCCACTTTCCATATCGAACTGGATGGCGGCGGTGGCGACCTGCACATCACCATGCCTTATTCGATGATCGAGCCGATTCGCGAAATGCTCGATGCCGGTTTCCAATCGGATGTCGACGATCAGGACGAGCGTTGGATCAAGGCGCTGCGCGAGGATGTGCTGGATGTCAGCGTGCCATTGGCCGCTACCGTTGCCCATCGGCAGTTGCGTTTGCGCGACATCCTGCATATGCAGCCGGGCGATGTGATTCCGGTGGAGTTGCCGGAGCACGTGGTCATGCGCGCCAATGGTGTACCCACTTTCACGGTCAAGCTGGGGGCGCACAAGGGCAACCTGGCTTTCCAGGTACTGGACCCCATCGAGCGGACACGCTGAGGCGTTACCGCTACCCCCTACAGAGCCAGCCGAGGACAAACGATGGCAGACGAAAACGAAAACACCACCCCCGAAGAGCAGGCTCTGGCCGATGAGTGGGCTGCGGCACTGTCCGAAGCGGGTGACACGGAGCAGACCGATATCGATGCGCTGATGGCGCAGAGTGGCGGGGCGGCAGAGCCACTGGCCCCGAGGGCACCGATGGAAGAATTCGGTAGCGTACCGAAAGGCAGTGGGCTGTCTGTCAACCTGGATGGCCCCAACCTGGATGTGATTCTGGATATCCCGGTATCCATCTCCATGGAGGTCGGTAATACTGATATCACCATCCGGAACCTGCTGCAGCTCAACCAGGGTTCGGTGATCGAACTCGATCGACTGGCTGGCGAGCCGCTTGATGTTCTGGTCAACGGTACCTTGATCGCTCACGGTGAAGTGGTGGTGGTCAACGAGAAGTTCGGCATCCGCCTGACCGACGTGATCAGCCCCAGCGAACGCATCAAGAAGCTGCGTTGAGATAACCATGCGCAGATTTCTCAGCCTGCTGCTGGCCGCGCCGATGAGTGTGCTGGCCGATACTCCGGCGGCGCAGGTCGCCACACCCTTGGCCACGAGCAATATTGGTGGGCAACTGGTGCAATTGCTGCTGGGCCTGTTACTGGTGATTGGCCTGATTTTCGTCCTGGCCTGGGTCATGCGTCGGGTGCAGCAGATTGGTCCGCGCAGTGGCCAGGTGATCAAACTGGTAGCCAGTCAGGCACTGGGACCGCGTGATCGACTGCTGCTGGTGGAGGTGGGTGGTGAGCAACTGCTGCTGGGGCTCAGCGCAGGGCGCATCACGCCGTTGCATGTACTCAAGGAGCCGGTTGTGTCGACCGATAGCCAGCCTGCCACGCCAGAGTTTGCCCAGCGCCTGATGGAGCTGCTTGGCAAGGACAATAAGGACAAGACATGAGCGCTTGGCGCATTTTTCTGACGCTGTTGCTGGTCGTGGCGGCTCCGTTGGCGTTTGGTGCCGATAATCCTTTGTCGATCCCGGCCATTACCCTGAGCACTGACGCCCAAGGCCAGCAAGAGTACTCGGTCAGCCTGCAGATTCTGCTGATCATGACAGCGCTGAGCTTCATTCCGGCGTTCGTCATGCTGATGACCAGCTTCACCCGTATCATCATCGTGTTTTCGATCCTGCGTCAGGCACTTGGCCTGCAGCAGACACCGTCGAACCAGATCCTGACGGGCATGGCGCTGTTTCTGACAATGTTCATCATGGCGCCGGTGTTCGACCAGATTAATCGTGAAGCGCTACAGCCGTACCTCAATGATCAACTGCCGGCACAAGAGGCGATCCTCAAGGCTGAAGGCCCGATCAAGAACTTCATGCTGGGGCAGACACGAACGTCGGACCTGGAGCTGTTCGTGCGTCTTTCCAAGCGCACGGATATTGCCTCGCCAGAGCAGACGCCGTTGACCATCCTTATTCCGGCGTTCGTCACGTCGGAGCTGAAGACCGCGTTCCAGATTGGCTTCATGATCTTCATTCCATTTCTGATCATCGACATGGTCGTGGCCAGTATTCTCATGGCTATGGGTATGATGATGCTGTCACCGCTGATCATCTCATTGCCGTTCAAGATCATGCTGTTCGTGCTGGTGGATGGCTGGGCACTGATCATCGGTACCTTGGCCGGCAGTTTCGGCACTCTTTAGCGAGGTTCAGATGACGCCGGAAATCGCTGTCGACCTGTTTCGTGAGGCGCTTTGGCTGACTGCCATGATCGTCGGCCTGATGGTTATGCCAAGCCTGCTAGTCGGCCTATTGGTTGCAATGTTCCAGGCCGCGACGCAGATTAACGAACAGACGTTGAGCTTCGTGCCCCGCCTGTTGGTCATGCTGCTCACGCTGATCTGGGCGGGGCCGTGGCTGGTGCGTGAACTCATGGAGTACACGCAGAACCTTGTCCAGAACATCCCGCTGTTGATTGGCTGATGTTGGAGCTGACCGAAGCACAGATTGGCGGCTGGATAGGACAGTTCCTTCTGCCACTGTTTCGCATTGCTTCGATGTTGATGGTTATGCCGATCATTGGTACCCAGTTGGTGCCCACGCGAGTACGTCTTTATCTCGCCTTGGCCATCAGTGCCCTGCTTGTTCCGACCTTGCCGCCGATGCCGCAGGTCGATGCGATCAGCCTGCAATCCATGCTGCTGATTGGTGAGGAAGTGCTGATCGGCGTGATGTTCGGCTTCGTTCTGCAACTGTATTTCCAACTGTTCACTATCGCGGGACAGATCATTGCCATGCAGATGGGGCTGGGTTTTGCCTCGATGGTCGATCCATCCAATGGTGTATCGGTCCCGGTGATCGGGCAGTTCCTGCTGATGTTGGTGACCTTGTTGTTCCTGGCCATGAATGGCCATCTGGTAGTGTTCGAGGTACTGGCGGAGAGCTTCGTTACCCTGCCAGCAGGTGGTGGCCTGCTGACCAATCATTACTGGGTACTGGCCGGCAAGTTGAGTTGGGTGTTGGCGGCGGGGCTATTATTGGCCCTGCCTATCATTACGGCATTGCTGGTGATCAACCTGGCGTTTGGTGTGATGACTCGAGCCGCGCCACAATTGAACATCTTCTCCATCGGTTTTCCCCTGACATTAGTTGTTGGGATGTTCATCTTCTGGGTTGGTCTGTCCGATTTCCTAGCTCATTTCCAGGTGCTGACGACCGAGGCTCTGCAACAGCTGCGCGAACTGGCGCAGGTGCCATAGGAGGCTCGTATGGCAGAAAGCGAGAGCGGGGCAGAAAAGAGCGAGGAACCCACCAGTAAGCGCCAGGAAGAGGCGCGCAAGAAAGGGCAGATCGCCCGCTCCCGCGAACTCAATACCCTGGCGATCACCTTTTCTGGTGCAGCCGCCTTGCTTATGTACGGCGGGCAGATGGCGGACGGGTTGCTAGGCATCATGCGTGGCAGTTTTTCCTTGTCACGTGAAGTGTTGATGGATGAAGGCTCCATGTCGCTTCACTTGCTGGCGGCGGGTAAAGCCGCTGCTGAGTTGCTGCAACCCTTCATCACGATTTTGATGATTGCCGCGATTCTCGGCCCGATTGCGCTGGGTGGCTGGTTGTTCTCCATGGAGGCGATGCAGCCGAAGTTCAGCCGGATGAATCCTCTGGCTGGGCTCAAGCGCATGTTCTCGCCCAAGGCCTTGGTCGAACTGCTAAAGGCATTGGCCAAGTTCGTGATCATCCTATTGGTGGCTTTGGCTGTACTTTCGTCCGATCAGGATGACCTACTGGCGATCGCCAACGAGCCTCTTGAATCAGCTATTTTGCACAGTGCACAGATTGTTGGCTGGAGCGCCTTGTGGTTGGCCAGCGGGCTGATCCTGATCGCTGCTGTCGATGTGCCGTTCCAGCTCTGGGATTCGAAGCAGAAGCTCAAGATGACCAAGCAGGAGGTGCGTGACGAGTACAAGGACAGTGAGGGCAAACCCGAGGTCAAGTCGAAGATTCGCCAGATGCAGCGCGAAATGGCTGAGCGTCGGATGATGCAGGCTATCCCGGATGCCGATGTGGTGATTACCAACCCGACGCACTTCGCCGTGGCGCTCAAATACGACCCGACCAAGGGCAATGCTCCGGTGTTGTTGGCAAAAGGTGGTGATTTCCTGGCGCTGAAGATTCGTGAAATCGCTCAGGAGCACAAGGTCACGTTGCTTGAGTCACCGGCGTTGGCGCGAGCGGTGTATTTCTCCACCGAGATCGATAACGAGATTCCTGCCGGTCTTTACCTGGCGGTCGCTCAGGTGCTGGCTTACGTCTACCAGCTCAAGCAGTTCCGCTCCGGCAAAGCCAAGCGTCCCGATCCGCTCCGGGATCTCCCCATTCCGCCTGACCTGCAGCGTGATCGCTGAGTCTTTGAGGCGATCGCACTGCATTTTCGCCAAGTTGGAATACTTCTTGCGATAAGCCTGGCCAGACGCCATCTCGCGTCAAAAGTTTGAACGGCTGGGGATATGACGTGGCAGTAGACAGAGCGCAACTGATCGGCAACATGCGCAGCATGGGACGCGGCAACTTTGGCGTGCCTATCCTGTTGCTGGTAATGCTCGGCATGATGATGCTGCCGGTGCCGCCGTTCCTGCTGGATGTCTTCTTCACCTTCAACATCGCGCTGTCCATCGTCGTCCTGCTGGTTTGCGTGTATGCGCTGCGCCCGCTGGATTTTGCCGTGTTCCCCACCATCCTGTTGATTGCCACGCTATTGCGTCTGGCCCTGAACGTCGCATCGACGCGCGTCGTGCTGCTGCATGGCCAGGACGGGCATGACGCGGCCGGTAAGGTCATTCAGGCTTTCGGTGAGGTGGTGGTCGGCGGTAACTATGTGGTCGGTGCGGTGGTCTTCGCCATCTTGATGATCATCAACTTCGTTGTGGTTACCAAAGGTGCAGGGCGTATCTCCGAGGTGAGCGCACGCTTTACCCTGGATGCCATGCCGGGCAAGCAGATGGCCATCGATGCGGACCTCAATTCAGGGCTTATCGATCAGGTCGAGGCCAAGCGCCGGCGTGTCGAGGTGGCTCAAGAGGCGGATTTCTACGGTTCCATGGACGGTGCCAGCAAGTTCGTTCGTGGTGATGCCATTGCTGGCCTGCTGATCCTGTTCATCAACCTGATCGGCGGGATTGCCATCGGTGTCCTGCAGCACAACCTGAGTTTCAGCGAAGCAGGGAAGATCTATTCGCTGTTGACCATCGGTGATGGCCTGGTCGCCCAGATTCCGTCGCTTCTGCTGTCGACCGCCGCAGCGATCATGGTGACCCGTGTTTCCAGCTCGGAAGACATGGGTGCCCAGGTCAATCGACAAATGTTCACCTCACCCAAGGCGCTTGCCGTATCGGCTGCCATTCTGGTTGCCATGGGCTTGGTACCGGGGATGCCACATGTCTCGTTCATCGGCCTGGGTGCTATCGCAGCTGGCGCGGCCTATTGGATCTGGCACAAGAAGAACAAGGTTAAGGTCGAGGCCGAGCAGGAGGTTCAGCGCCAACAAGAGCTGCTGCCGGCGCAGAAGGCCCAAGAGGTCAAGGAACTGGGCTGGGATGATGTAACGCCCGTCGACATGGTCGGCTTGGAGGTAGGCTACCGGCTGATTCCTCTAGTCGACCGCAACCAAGGTGGGCAGTTGCTGGCGCGGATCAAAGGTGTGCGCAAGAAGCTGTCGCAGGAGATGGGCTTTCTCATGCCCTCGGTGCATATTCGCGACAACCTGGACCTGCAGCCCAATGCCTACCGTTTGACATTGATGGGTGTCAGCGTGGCCGAGGCCGAGGTGTATCCGGAGCGCGAGCTTGCCATTAACTCAGGGCAGGTATTTGGCACGCTCAATGGTATCGCCGCCAAAGATCCGGCATTTGGTCTGGAGGCGGTGTGGATCGACCCAAATCAGCGTGACCAGGCGCAGTCGCTTGGTTACACCGTGGTGGATGCCAGCACGGTCGTTGCCACGCACCTTAATCAAGTGCTGCACAAACATGCCCATGAGCTGATTGGGCATGAGGAAGTGCAGCAGCTCATGCAATTGCTGGCCAAGAGCTCGCCCAAGCTGGCCGAGGAGCTGGTGCCGGGCCTGGTCTCGTTGTCTACCTTGCTCAAAGTGCTGCAGAGCCTCTTGCAGGAGCAGGTGCCGGTGCGAGACGTGCGGACCATTGCCGAAGCCATCGCCAATACGGCGCCGAAGAGTCAAGATCCCGCCGCGATGGTGGCGGCAGTTCGGATCGCACTTTCCCGTGCAATCGTGCAAAGCATTGTGGGACTAGAGCCGGAGCTGCCGGTGATCACTCTGGACCCAAGGTTGGAACAGATATTGCTCAATAGTCTGCAGAAGGCCGGTCAGGGCTCCGAGGATGGCATTCTCCTCGAGCCTGGTATGGCGGAAAAGCTGCAACGCTCCCTGGTGGATGCGGCGCAGCGCCAGGAAATGCTCGGCAAACCAGTGATCCTGCTGGTGGCCGGTCCGGTCCGGGCGATGCTCTCGCGCTTTGCGCGGCTCGCTGTACCGTCCATGCATGTTCTGGCCTACCAGGAAATACCGGATAACAAGCAGGTCACCATCGTCGCCACGGTGGGACAGAACTGAGGGCTCTAAGCCATGCAAGTCAAACGTTTCTTCGCCGCCGATATGCGTCAGGCCATGAAGCTGGTACGCGATGAGCTGGGCGCCGATGCCGCGATCATCGGTAATCGCCGCGTGGCCGGTGGTGTGGAATTGACTGCTGCACTGGATTATCAGATGCCTGTGGAACCGGTGCGTCAGCCGAATGCCGCGTTGGAAGCAGAGCTGCGCAAGACCCAGGCAAAGATTGCCAACGCCGAGGCCGATCTGGCCAGCCGCCTGATTGCCGATGAGCGCAAGGACCGCCAGTTGTTTGCCAATGAGTCCGTAGTGGCCCCCGAACTGCCTGCTTCGCTGGTCAAGCCGCAGCGTCCGGTTGCTCCGCCGACTCCTGCTGCCGTGAGCGCAGCGCCTGTCGATCAACGTGCGCTGGATGCCATGCGCTCCGAACTGCACGGTCTGCGTGAGCTGATCGAGGTGCAACTCGGCTCCATTGCCTGGGGGCAGATGCAGAATAAACGCCCGCAGCAGGCCAACCTGTGGCGCCGCCTGCAACGCATGGGGTTGCCAGCCGAGCTGTCTCGGACATTGCTGGAGCGCGTTGGCAAGGAAAGTGATCCACGCCAAGCCTGGCGCATGCTGTTGGCGCACCTGGCGCATACGATCAAGACGCCCAAGGAAGAGCCTCTGGAGGAGGGCGGTGTTATCGCTCTGGTGGGCCCGGCCGGCATGGGCAAGACCACCACGCTGGCCAAGCTGGCCGCTCGCTATGTACTCAAATATGGCCCGCAGAGCATCGCGCTGGTCAGCATGGACAGCTTCCGCATCGGTGCTCAGGAACAGTTGAAAACCCTCGGCCGCATTCTCGATGTCTCGGTGACGCAGATCGATCCGGGCCAGTCGCTGGTTCAAGCGTTGGCGCCGCTGGCACGCAAGCGCGTCGTGTTGATCGACACGGCAGGTTTGCCGGCTAACGACCCGGCACTGCGTATGCAGCTGGAAAGCCTTGCCGGACGAGGCGTCAAGGCCAAGAATTACCTGGTATTGGCCGCTACCAGCCAGAGCCAGGTGCTCAAGGCGGCCTATCATAGTTACAAGCGTTGCGGCCTTTCCGGCTGCATTATCAGCAAGCTCGACGAAGCAACCAGTCTGGGTGAAGTTTTAGGGCTGGCTATCAGCCAGCATCTACCGGTAGCCTATCTCACTGATGGGCCAAAAATTCCGGATGACCTGCAGGTTCCACGCAGCCACCAATTGGTTAGCCGGGCAGTGAGTTTGCAGGCGCCGGAAGATCCGAGCGAGGAAGCCATGGCGGACGTATTCGCCGGTCTCTATCAGAACCCCACTCGGCATGCGAGCTAGTGGGTGGTAGGGTCCAAGGTATTCCAGTGTTGAGGAAGGGTCGGGAGATTTTCCGGCCAGCCCAATCCAGGCAAGACAAGGTGTATAGAAACCATGGGTAGTAGGCATCCCGTACAGGTGATCGCAGTGACCGGCGGCAAGGGTGGCGTCGGCAAGACCAATGTGTCGGTGAATCTTTCACTGGCACTGGCCGACCTTGGTCGACGGGTCATGCTGATGGATGCCGACCTCGGCCTTGCCAACGTCGACGTACTGCTCGGCCTGACCGCCAAGCGCACCCTGGCGGATGTGATTTCCGGTGAGTGCGATCTCAAGGATGTGCTCATTCAGGGCCCCGGCGGCATTCGTATCGTGCCCGCCGCCTCGGGCACACAGAGCATGGTGCAACTGACGCCCATGCAGCATGCCGGCCTGATCCAGGCGTTCAGCGATATCAGTGACAACCTTGATGTCCTGGTAGTCGATACCGCAGCGGGTATCGGCGATGGTGTTGTCAGCTTCGTGCGCGCCGCTCAGGAAGTGATCGTGGTGGTCTGTGATGAGCCGACGTCGATTACGGATGCCTACGCCCTGATCAAACTGCTCAACCGGGATTACGGCATGAGCCGTTTCCGTGTGCTGGCCAACATGGCCCACAGCCCTCAGGAAGGCCGCAACCTGTTTGCTAAGCTGACCAAGGTAACCGACCGTTTTCTCGATGTGGCCCTGCAGTATGTTGGAGCTGTGCCCTATGACGAATCAGTCCGCAAGGCCGTGCAGAAACAGCGCGCGGTATACGAAGCCTTCCCGCGCTCGAAGTGCGCACTGGCGTTCAAGGCGATAGCCCAGAAAGTCGACACGTGGCCGTTGCCGGCCAATCCGCGTGGCCATCTGGAGTTTTTCGTCGAGCGCCTCGTGCAGCAACCGGTTGCGGGCTCGGCCGTATGACAGCAGCCAATGGACTTCTTATGTACAGCAAGGCCCGGGAGCAAGACTCTCAGCATCAACTGGTCGAGCGCTATGCACCGCTGGTCAAGCGCATCGCCTATCACCTGCTGGCACGCCTGCCGGCCAGTGTTCAGGTTGATGACCTGACGCAGGCCGGAATGATCGGCCTGCTCGAAGCCTCGAAGAAATACGATGGCAGCAAGGGTGCCAGTTTTGAAACCTACGCCGGTATCCGCATTCGTGGTGCGATGCTCGATGAGGTGCGCAAGGGCGATTGGGCACCACGTTCGGTACACCGCAATACTCGAATGGTCAGCGATGCCATCCGGGTAATTGAGGCCCGAACCGGCCGAGATGCTAAAGATCAAGAAGTTGCAGCCGAACTCCAATTGAGTCTCGAGGATTACTACGGCATTCTTGGCGACACTTTGGGCAGCCGTTTGTTCAGTTTCGACGACCTCATGCAGGACGGTGAACATGGCGGCGGACTGCATGAAGATACCGGTAGCACCCAGACAGAACCTCTGCACGAACTGGAAGATGAGCGTTTCCAGGCGGCGTTGGCCGATGCCATCTCCAACCTGCCTGAGCGTGAACGTCTGGTTTTGGCGTTGTATTACGACGAAGAACTGAATCTCAAGGAAATCGGTGAGGTCCTGGGCGTCAGTGAGTCGCGTGTCAGCCAGCTGCACAGTCAGTGCGCGGCTCGCTTGCGCGCTCGTCTGGGAGAGTGGCGCGCACGCTGACGAATTACCGGTTTCATGATTGCGACGTTGCCGGGAGCCGGTAATGTTTAGGACTGTACGGAGGTCGACTTGGACAAGAATATGAAAATCCTCATCGTTGACGACTTTTCGACGATGCGACGGATCATCAAGAACCTCTTGCGCGATTTGGGTTTCACCAATACCGCCGAGGCTGACGATGGCACTACAGCATTGCCGATGCTGCATAGCGGCAGCTTCGATTTTCTCGTAACCGACTGGAACATGCCCGGGATGACCGGGATCGACCTGTTGCGTGCCGTGCGCGCCGATGAGCGACTCAAGACCTTGCCTGTACTCATGGTGACTGCTGAAGCCAAGCGCGATCAGATCATCGAGGCTGCTCAGGCCGGGGTGAATGGCTATGTGGTCAAGCCGTTCACGGCCCAGGTTCTGAAAGAGAAGATCGAAAAAATCTTCGAGCGGGTTAATGGCTGATGTCCGCCACGAGGGCGCTATGGCACACGATGAATCCTCTCAGGACGATCTCGAATCGGTTCTGAAAACCCATGCACGGCAGCTCGTGGATAGCCTGGAAAAAGGCAATTTCGGTGAGGCTGTACAAGTCATCTACGAGCTGAATCAGACGCGTGACCGCGGCCTGTATCAGGAGGTGGGTAAGCTCACCCGCGAGCTGCACAATGCCATTGTCAATTTTCAGATTGACCCGCGCATGCCGCACGCCAGCGAAATTTCGCAGATCACGGATGCTACCGAGCGCTTGTCCTATGTCGTGCAGATGACCGAGAAAGCGGCCAATCGCACGATGGATCTGGTGGAGCAAAGCGCTCCCCTGGTCAATGACCTGGGAAGTGAGGCGCAGGCATTGAGTGCCGACTGGGGGCGCTTCATGCGCCGTGAGTTGAGCGCGGATGCCTTCCGCGAACTGGCCAAGCGCATCGAACTGTTCCTTGCCCATAGCGAACGTGACAGCCAGAAGCTGTCCTCGCATCTGAATGACATTCTTTTGGCGCAGGACTACCAGGACCTCACGGGGCAGGTGATCAAGCGGGTTACGCAATTGGTCACCGAGGTGGAGAGCAACCTGCTCAAACTGGTGTTGATGGCCAGTCATGTGGACCGGTTTGCCGGCATCGAGCATGACCATCACGCATTGCGCACCGAGCAAGCACAACAAAAAGAACCTTCCAGGGGTGAAGGTCCGCAGATTCATGCCGATAAGCGTGAGGACGTCGCATCCAATCAGGATGATGTCGACGATCTGTTGTCCAGTCTTGGATTTTAGGGCTCTAACAGAGCCTTTGGAGCGCAATCGATGAGCTTCGACGCCGATGAGGAGATTCTCCAGGACTTCCTGGTAGAGGCCGGCGAAATTCTTGAGTTACTGTCCGAGCAACTGGTCGAGCTGGAAAGCCGCCCGGATGACATGGATTTGCTCAACGCGATCTTCCGTGGTTTCCACACGGTCAAAGGTGGTGCCGGCTTCCTGCAGCTGAATGAGCTGGTGGAGTGCTGCCATATCGCGGAAAACGTCTTCGACATTCTGCGCAAAGGCGAGCGGCGAGTAACCGCCGAACTGATGGACGTGGTGCTGCAAGCGCTGGATGCCGTCAACGGCATGTTCAGCGAAGTGCGCGAGCGAGTAGAGCCCACGCCTGCATCGCCTGAGCTGCTGGCCGCCCTGGCGCGTCTGGCAGACCCTTCCTATGTCGATACCGAACCTGCAGCAGAGCCAGAACCAGAGTCGGCAGCGCAGGAAGAAGCCGCTACAGGTGATATCACCGACAGTGAGTTCGAGCAGTTGCTCGACGCTATCAGCGAGCCAGCAGATAAGCCGAGCACCGCGGCTGTGCCAGCCTCGGGTGATGAAATCACCGATGACGAATTCGAGGCGCTGCTCGATCAACTGCATGGCAAGGGCAAGTTCGTCGAGCCAAAGGAAGCGCCGCCGGCGACACCCGCAGCCCCTCAATCGCCTGCCGCTTCAGGTGATGAAATCACCGATGACGAGTTCGAGGCGCTGCTCGACCAATTGCATGGCAAGGGTAAGTTCGCCGAACCGGCAGCGGAGGTACCGCAAGCCGCCGCGCCAGCCGCTGCCAATGGCGATACGATTACCGACGATGAGTTCGAAGCGCTGCTCGACCAGATGCATGGCAAGGGCAAGTTCAACGAAGAAGCCATCAAGGTTGAGCCGCCAGTTCTGGCCAAGCCCGAGCCGGCTGCCAGCAAACCCGCAGCCAAACCGGCCGCTAAGCCTGCTGCAAAACCTGTAGCCAAACCAGAACCTGTCAAGGCCGCCGCCCCAGCCGCCGACAAGGCCCCAGCAGCTGCCAGTGAAGCGGAAACCACGGTACGTGTGGACACCGCTCGCCTGGACGAGATCATGAATATGGTCGGTGAGCTGGTGCTGGTGCGCAATCGACTGGTACGGCTTGGCCTCAACAGTGGCGACGAAGCCATGGCCAAGGCGGTGTCCAACCTCGACGTGGTGACTGCAGACCTGCAGACCTCGGTGATGAAGACCCGCATGCAGCCGATCAAGAAGGTCTTCGGCCGCTTCCCTCGGCTGGTCCGCGATCTGGCGCGCAACCTGAAGAAAGAGATCAACCTTGAGCTGGTGGGCGAGGAGACCGATCTCGACAAGAACCTTGTCGAGGCCCTCGCCGATCCGTTGGTGCACCTGGTGCGCAATGCGGTTGACCACGGTATCGAAACCCCTGAGGAGCGCGAAGCCTCCGGCAAGTCTCGTGGTGGTCGCGTGATCCTGTCGGCCGAGCAGGAAGGTGATCACATCCTGTTGTCGATTTCCGATGACGGCAAAGGGATGGACGCCGACGTGCTGCGTGCCAAGGCAGTGGAGAAAGGGCTGCTGGACAAGGATGCGGCTGATCGGCTGAACGAGTTCGAATGTTACAACCTGATCTTCGCCCCAGGATTCTCCACCAAGACGGAGATCTCCGACGTTTCCGGCCGTGGCGTGGGCATGGATGTGGTGAAAACCAAGATTTCCCAGCTCAACGGCACCGTCAACGTGTTCTCGGTCAAGGGGCAGGGCTCGAAGATCGTCATCAAGGTGCCGTTGACGCTGGCGATCATGCCGACCCTGATGGTGATGCTGGGCAACCAGGCGTTTGCCTTCCCGTTGGTCAATGTCAACGAAATCTTCCACCTGGACCTGTCCCGCACCAACGTTGTGGATGGCCAGGAAGTGGTGATCGTGCGTGACAAGGCACTGCCACTCTTTTACCTAAAGCGTTGGCTGGTACGTGGTGCGAACCATGAAGAGCAGCGTGAAGGCCATGTCGTGATTCTGACCGTGGGCAGCCAGCGCATCGGTTTTGTCGTCGATCAATTGGTCGGCCAGGAAGAAGTGGTAATCAAGCCTCTCGGTAAAATGCTGCAGGGCACGCCAGGCATGTCCGGCGCGACCATTACCGGCGATGGGCGAATTGCCCTGATCCTCGACGTACCAAGCATGCTCAAGCGCTACGCACGTCGCATCTGATTGATCGTGGTCAGGCATCGCCGACCGCTCAGGAGTGTTTATGGCTGTCAAGGTTCTGGTGGTGGACGATTCCGGCTTCTTCAGGCGCCGTGTCTCGGAAATCCTTTCCGCCGACCCGAACATCCAGGTGGTCGGTACTGCGACCAATGGTCGTGAGGCCATCGATCAGGCGTTGGCGCTCAAGCCAGACGTGATCACCATGGATTACGAGATGCCGATGATGGATGGCATCACGGCGGTCCGAAACATCATGCAGCGGTGCCCCACGCCCGTTCTGATGTTTTCGTCACTGACCCATGAGGGCGCCCGGGTAACCCTCGATGCGCTGGATGCCGGTGCCGTCGACTACCTGCCGAAGAACTTCGAAGACATCTCGCGCAATCCGGACAAGGTCAAGGCTTTGCTGTGCGAGAAGGTCCATACCATTGCTCGCAGTAACCGCCGCTATAGCGCCTACAACCCGCCGGTGCCGGCGACTGTATCCAGCACTGCGTCAACGGTAGCCAGAAGCACTGCAGCGCCCACGGTGCGGCCAGCGAGTTCAGCTGGATCTACGGGGGGCGCAGCCCCAAAGCGGAAGGCCTATAAACTGGTGGCGATCGGCACCTCCACCGGCGGGCCGGTCGCATTGCAGCGTGTGCTGACGCAACTGCCAGCCAATTTTCCTACACCTCTGGTCTTGATCCAGCATATGCCGGCGGCTTTCACCAAGGCCTTTGCCGAGCGCCTCGACAAGTTGTGCCGGATTTCGGTCAAGGAGGCGGAGGACGGCGATGTGCTGCGTCCGGGCCTGGCACTGCTGGCACCAGGTGGCAAGCAGATGATGATCGACGCGCGTGGCGCGGTCCGTATCCTGCCAGGCGATGAACGCCTCAATTACAAACCCTGTGTCGATATCACCTTCGGCTCTGCCTCCAAGTCGTTCAATGACAAGGTATTGGCGGTGGTGCTGACCGGCATGGGGGCTGATGGCCGTGAGGGTGCGCGCCTGCTCAAGCAGAGCGGCAGCCAGGTGTGGGCGCAGGACGAAGCCAGTTGCGTTATCTATGGGATGCCTATGGCGGTGGTGAAGGCCAACCTGGCTGATGCGGTTTATGGCCTCGAAGACATCGGTCGGCATCTGGTCGAGGCATGCGTCTGATGGATGTACTCAGCCTTATCGGGATCATCCTGGCCTTTGTCGCGATCATCGGCGGCAATTACCTCGAGGGCGGCCACCTTGGCGCGCTGTTGAACGGCCCCGCCGCGCTGATTGTTATAGGCGGTACCTTGGGCGCCGCTTTTCTGCAGGCGCCGGTCAACGTGTTCAAGCGCTCTTTGACCATTTTGCGCTGGATTATCTTTCCCCCGCATATCGACCTGGTTGGTGGTATCAATCGTGTAGTCGGCTGGAGCATGACCGCGCGCAAGGAAGGGTTGCTGGGGCTGGAGCCAATCGCTGACAGCGAGCCGGACCCTTATGCCCGCAAAGGCCTGCAACTGCTGGTCGACGGTGCCGAGCCCGAGGCCATTCGCAGCATTCTCGAAGTCGACCTGTACACCCAGGAAAGCCGTGATATCCAAGCCGCCAAGGTATTCGAAAGTATGGGTGGCTATGCGCCAACCATCGGCATCATCGGTGCGGTGATGGGGTTGATCCATGTGATGGGCAACCTGGCCGATCCGAGCAAGCTCGGCAGTGGCATCGCAGTGGCCTTTGTCGCCACCATCTACGGTGTAGCGCTTGCCAACCTGTTGTTGCTCCCGGTGGGCAACAAGCTCAAGGCGATTGCCGCACGCCAGTCCTGTTACCGCGAGATGCTGCTCGAGGGCATCCTATCCATCGCCGAAGGGGAAAATCCGCGCTCCATCGAGTTGAAGTTGCAAGGCTTCATGGAATGACCGGGCGAGGGGATCGACATGGCTCGGCGGCGTAGGCAGGAGGAGCATGAGAATCACGAGCGCTGGCTAGTGTCCTACGCGGACTTCATTACCCTGTTGTTCGCATTCTTCGTGGTGATGTACTCGATCTCCTCGATCAACGAGGGCAAGTACAAGGTGCTGTCCGAGAGCCTGGTCGGCGTGTTCAGCGAGCCGGAGCGGGCGATCAAGCCAATACCGATTGGTGATCAGCGGCCGAAAACCACCGAAACCGATAAGTCCCTGGTCGACGATGAGAAGGCGACTCAGCCCACGATAGACGCCCCCGGTTCTGATCCGCTGGTGGAGATTGCCGACAGTTTCCGTGATGCTTTTGGTGATCTGATCAATTCGGAACAACTGACTGTGCGCGGCAATGAGCTGTGGGTCGAGATCGAGCTGAACTCCAGCCTGTTGTTCCCCAGTGGCGATGCAGTACCGAACGATGTGGCCTTTCAGTTGATCGAAAAAGTCGCGAAAATTCTCGCCCCCTACGAGAACCCCATCCATGTCGAGGGCTTCACGGACAACAGGCCGATCAGCACAGCCCAATTCCCCAGCAACTGGGAACTGTCTACCGCACGTGCTGCGAGCATCGTGCGCATGCTGGCAATGGATGGCGTCAATCCGGGGCGGATGGCCGCGGTGGGCTATGGTGAGTTTCAGCCGGTCGCCGACAACGCCTCGGAAGAGGGACGGGCACGTAACCGCCGTGTAGTGCTGGTGATCTCGCGTAATCTGGATGTGCGGCGCAGCATCAGTGGCGTTGGCAGTGCCAACGCAAAGCCTGATGCAGCATTGCGGCGTGCTGGCACACAACCTGCACCAGCACCTGCATCCGCGGCGTCGCCGGCGTCTTCCGTCAATATTTCGACGCCCGCGCCATGAAACAACTATCAAATCTCGGAGCGGCCTCGGCCGTGCCGGGAGGATGGGAATAATGAAAGTCTGGGCAGTAGCCAATCAAAAAGGTGGGGTCGGCAAGACCACCACATCCGTCGCCCTGGCAGGCCTGTTGGCGGATGCCGGCAAGCGCGTGGTGGTGGTCGATCTCGACCCGCATGGCTCGATGACCAGCTACTTCGGCCATGACCCGGACAGCCTTGAAGAGAGCTGTTTCGACCTGTTTCTGCATCAGGGCAATGTGCCGCAAGGTTTGCCGGCGCGCCTGTTGCTGCCGAGCAGCCACGAGCAAATCAGCCTACTGCCCTCGAGTACCGCCTTGGCGACACTCGAGCGTCAGTCGCCCGGGCAAAGCGGGCTCGGGTTGGTGATCGCCAAAAGCCTGGCGCAATTGTGGGGGGATTTCGATCACGCCATCATCGATTGTCCGCCACTGCTGGGCGTCCTGATGGTCAATGGCTTGGCAGCAAGCCAGCAACTGGTGATCCCGGTGCAGACCGAGTTTCTGGCCGTGAAGGGGCTGGAGCGCATGGTCAGTACCCTGGCCATGATCAATCGGTCGCGCAAGCAAGCCTTGCCCTACGCCATCGTGCCCACCCTGTTCGACCGCCGTACGCAAGCGTCGATGAACACCCTTCGCACATTGCGCTCCGCCTATCCGGAGCATCTATGGCAGGCCTATGTGCCGGTGGATACGCGCTTGCGTGATGCCAGCCGTGCCGGCGTAGTACCCTCGCAGTTCGATCGCAATAGCCGTGGAGTGATTGCCTACCGGGCATTGCTCAAGCACCTGTTGGCCGCACAACCCTCGAGTCAGGTGGCCTGACATGTCATTGGCTATTGCGCGCGCAGGTTCAAGTGAGTCACATATCCGGCCGATACGCTGTACAGATCCCATGCACGGAATGTCTTCATGAGTCGTAGCGTCGCTACCGCCAGCCGCTCCCAACTGGCGCTGCAATCCTATCTGGACGGCTTGCTACAAGATGCAGCGGCTGAGCTGGAGGAAAGCGTAAGCCTGGATGAGTTCGAGGCTGCAGTGCTTGAGGAGCAGGTCCGTGATGCACGTCTGACGCCGCAGCCGGTCATGGTGGTAGCCGAAAAACCGTTGCCTGTCCTCGCCAGTGAAACGGCAGAAGTACTGCCCACCATCGTCTTGCCCATGCCCGAGGCGCCTGTGGTCGAGGAGCCGACAGTAGTAGCTCCGGCGCTCATCGAGCCTGTAGTCGATTTGCAGGCCGCATCGGTCGATGTGCCAGCCGCGCTCGATTTTTCCGCACGTCCGAGCTGGGGAGAGGCGCCTTTCGAATGTCTGTTGTTCGATGTTGCCGGGCTCACGCTGGCTGTTCCGCTGGTGTGTCTGGGGTCGATCTATCCTTTGACTGGCACTGAGCTGACGCCATTATTTGGCCAGCCGGACTGGTTTCTTGGCATCCTGCCGTGTCAGGCTGGCAACCTCAAAGTGCTCGATACTGCACGTTGGGTGATGCCGGAGCGTTACCGTGATGATTTCCGCGATGGCCTGAACTACGTCATTTCGGTCCAGGGTTATGAGTGGGGGCTGGCGGTACATCAGGTCAGTCGTTCGATTCGCCTGCTGCCGGAAGAAGTGAAATGGCGCAGTCATCGCGCGCAGCGCCCCTGGTTGGCGGGCACGGTGATCGAGCATATGTGCGCCCTGGTCGACGTGGCGTCACTGGCTGAATTGATCGCCAGCGGTGCCACCCGTAAACAGGGCAGTGGCCATGGCCACCAAATTTGATGGGCTACGCCTCGTGCGCAGCTCTATAGTGATGACAGCGGGGTGCACCCGCGTATGCCGCCATGGGCGGTTCTCGACGAGGCTAGGGATATGAAGAAAACGTCTGCGCAAGGTGCCGAAGATCCCATTCTGCAGTGGGTTACCTTCCGCCTGGATAACGAGACTTATGGCATCAATGTGATGCAGGTCCAGGAGGTATTGCGCTACACCGAAATTGCTCCAGTGCCCGGTGCACCGACCTATGTCCTGGGCATCATCAACCTGCGCGGCAATGTGGTAACGGTCATCGATACCCGCCAGCGTTTCGGCCTCGATTCTGCACCGGTGACCGATAACACCCGTATCGTGATCATCGAAGCGGACAAACAGGTCGTGGGCATTATGGTCGACAGTGTGGCCGAAGTGGTTTATCTGCGTCAGTCCGAGGTCGAGACCGCTCCGAATGTCGGTAACGACGAGTCGGCCAAGTTCATCCAGGGCGTCTGCAACAAAAACGGCGAGCTGCTGATTCTGGTCGAGCTGGACAAGATGATGTCCGAGGAAGAATGGTCCGAACTGGAGAGCTTCTGATCCATGCTTGAGATCGCGGTCGCCATCCTCGCTCTGTTCTGCATCGCGCTGGCGGGCACCTGCCTGTGGCTGTCGATGAGTCTGCGTCAGCAGGCTCAACTGCAGGCGGAGCGAGATCGCGTCCGTGATCAGCGGCTCAAGGAGCTGAGCCGTCGTCTGGATACCTACCTCACCGGCAGCATTCGCATGGGCGAAGAGTTGCACGAGTTGCGCCGCGTCGTGGCACCGTTACCTGACAAGGTCAGTCAGATCGAGCAGCGCGATCCTTCCAGTTTCTCCTTCACCCAGGCCGCACGGCTTGCCGGGATGGGCGCCAGCGTCGATGACCTGACTAGCGCTTGTGGCTTGAGCAAGGCGGAAGCCGAGCTGGTGAGCAAGCTGCAGCAGGCGAAACAGCGCTCGTGAGCGCTATCACCATCCTTCTTTAGCGTTTGGGACCATCAAGCAATAGCGCGGGTGGCGTGATGTCACGGTCCTCCCCGAAACCTGGCGGGCATTTGCCTTTCAAGTACCAGGCAAAGGCAATGATTTCGGCAATGCTGCGATAGAGTGGCTCTGGAATCGCATCGCCCAACTCCAAGCGGGCAAGCAGCCGGACCAATTCCGCGTTCTCGTAGATCGGTACCTCATGCTCTCGGGCAATCGCCAGAATGGCTTCGGCCAGTTCGTCATCACCCTTGGCGGTGAGGCTTGGCGCGTTGGCGCCATCGTAGGAGAGGGCGATCGCCTGGCGGGGGGCAGGTTTTTTCATGCGGTTTCATCCACCCAGCGTTGTTCCAGATGCGTACGTGTGCCTTGGGGAGGCAGTCCCTGGCGACAGGCCAGCTCACCCACCTCGAAGCCTGCGTTGAGCAATCGCTCACGCAGGTTGCCCAGCTCCTGCTCGATAAGCTCCGCCGTTCTGCCTTGTTGTGCCCAAAGCTGGCTGGAGAAACTGCCGCGCAGCAATTGCGCCTGCACCTGCAATGGGCCGAGTGGCTCCAGATCGAAAGCCAGGTCGAGACGCCATAGGATCTCCTGCTGATCTTTTTTCTCGCCGCCGCTGTTTTCCTCTTCACGCTGAAGCTTGATCTGCAGCGGGACGATATCGCTCTGGTTGCGCATTGGCACTTCCAGTTGCCAGGTGGTCAGTTGGCTGCCGGTAGCGGTGGTCTCTGTTTGTGCCAGGCTCGAGAGCTGGTGGGTTTGCAGGCGCGCGATGGCGGAGGCAGCCAGCTTGAGTAGCATTTCGAGGTCAGGGCTTTCGTCCATCGACTGCAGCAAGCGCGAGGGCAGGGGGAAGCTGAGCGCCTGCTGCCGCAGGTTGGCCTGACCGACTCGGCCCAGGGCATCGCGGAGCAGGGCGGGGAGGGCCTGGGCCAGCAGCGAGCTGGCATTTGCCGTCTGCAAGGGCGAGCTGGAGGGCAGGTTCGGGATCATCTGTGCGACCAGGCGCAGCAGGTTGGCTTTGAGGTCTTGTGTGGCAGAGCCCTGACCGCTGAGCAGTTTGCCTTCGAGAAAGGCACCGCTGTTGGCGATGGCTTGGGCCAATCCTTTTGAGGTGCTGAGTTGATCGGCGCTCGGAAGCAGGCCCAGTAGCTTGTCGATGCCGCCGCGCAATTCATCCGGCGCCCCGTTTCCCAGACTTTGCAGGGCCTTGAACAGGCCGTCCATGGAGCCTTGCCGGGCTTGTTGCGCGGCAAGTTGCTGCCCCAAGACCAGTTGATCGAGGCGGCTGCTCAGTGGGAGGAAATTCAGCGCCTGACTGCCCTGTACCTGGGCTGTCAGCAGGCTGCCAACAGGTAATGGAAAGGGTGTTTCCACGCTGAGTTTGCTGCCAGCCAATGGCGTGTTGAGTAGGCCGACCAGGACTTTATAGATGACTTGCTGGGCCTTGTTCTGTGCCAGTTGTTCACTCGCCTCGACTTTGCCCTGCAGCACGGTACCGACCGGTAACTGCTGCAGATCCAGGCTGGTAAGCGCTTTGCTGAGCCCCGCCTGTAAAGTCAGGCTTAGCCGGGTTTCCGACAGGGCCGTTACCGCCAATGCAGCGCCTGGCGTAAAAGGGCGAGGACTGCTGGCTTCCAACGTGGTCTGGCGACCGTTCTCCAGCGTCAGTTTGAGCAAGAGTTGAAAGCTCTGAGCGCTTTCCTTGACTGCAACCACTTCCGCCTTGGCGCTTTCGCCAGCAGCTAGCATGCCTTCGAGCGGCTTCAGCAGCTTTACGGCCAGGTCGGCAGCGGCTTGTGCGGGGCGCGATGGAGGTGGTGTTGCAGGAAGTGGGCGCGGGCTGCTGATTTCTGCCATTGCCAGGTTACACCCTGTCGAAAAGCCGGCTTCGGGGCGCAAGCCCGGCATGTATAATGCCGCCCCGTTCGGGTCGGCTGATTGTTCAGTATAGCGGCCTGGATATTGCCGACTTGAACCCCCGATGGGTAGCGATGCGTTGACCAGTGTTTACCTAGAAGCCCAAGCCGTCGCCTGTGAGCGCGATTGGCGCCTGCTGTTCGAGGGGCTGGATCTGAGCCTGTCGGCGGGCACCATGCTGCAGGTCAGCGGCCCCAATGGTAGCGGCAAGACCAGTCTGTTGCGCCTGCTCGCCGGCTTGATGCAGCCCACTGCGGGTGAGGTGCTGCTCAATGGCAAGGCACTGAGCGCGCAGCAGGGCGAGTTGGGCGGTAACCTGGTCTGGATTGGCCACGCTGCCGGAATCAAGGGTTTGCTCACCGCCGAGGAAAATCTGGCCTGGCTCTGTGCACTGCACCGTCCGGCTGAGCGTGAGGCGATATGGCAGGCGTTGGCCGCCGTCGGTCTGCGCGGCTTCGAAGACGTCCCCTGTCACACCTTGTCCGCTGGTCAGCAACGTCGCGTGGCACTGGCGCGGCTGTACCTCGATGCACCGCCGCTGTGGATTCTCGATGAACCATTCACCGCACTCGACAAGCAGGGGGTCGCCCAGCTCGAGGCTCATCTGGCCACCCATTGCGAGCAGGGTGGCATCATCGTGATGACCACTCACCACACGCTTGTCACTAAGCCCGCTGGCTATCGCGAGCTGGATCTCGGACGACCCGCCGCATGAGCCGCGTATTTCTGCCGTTGATTGCCCGTGAAGCACGACTGCTGTTTCGACGCCCGGCGGAGCTGGTCAATCCGCTGGTGTTCTTTGCCATCGTCATTGCGCTGTTTCCCCTGGCCGTTGGTCCGGAAACCAATCTGTTGCAGCGTTTGTCTCCCGGACTTGTCTGGGTTGCGGCGTTACTGGCCGTGTTGCTCTCGCTGGACGGCCTTTTTCGCAGTGATTTCGAGGACGGCTCGCTGGAGCAGTGGGTCCTTTCGTCGCACCCCCTGCCTCTTCTGGTTTTGGCCAAGGTGCTGGCACACTGGGCCTTTTCCGGCCTGGCCCTGGTGATACTGTCGCCGCTGCTGGCACTGATGCTCGGGTTGCCCTCGCAGTGCCTGCCGGTGTTGCTGCTCTCGCTGCTGCTCGGTACGCCGATACTGAGCCTGCTTGGCGCGGTGGGCGCCGCGCTTACCGTTGGCCTCAAGCGTGGCGGTTTGTTGCTGGCACTGCTGATTTTGCCGTTGTACGTGCCGGTGCTCATTCTGGGCAGTGGTGCTCTGCAAGCTGCTCTGCAAGGATTGCCGGCTGCGGGTTACCTGTTGTGGTTGGCCAGCCTGACTGCCCTGGCTGTCACCCTGACACCGTTTGCGATTGCCGCCGGCCTGAAAATCAGCGTCGGTGAATAACTACAAGTTGATCGAGTTACCGTGACGATGAAGTGGACGTGGTTTCACAAACTGGGTTCGCCCAAGTGGTTTTATGAAATCAGTGGTCGCTGGCTGCCTTGGTTGGCAATTGCCGCTGTATTGCTGCTGGTCGTTGGCCTGGTTTGGGGGCTGGCTTTCGCGCCGCCCGAGAAATACCAGGGCAACAGCTACCGAATCATCTATATCCACGTGCCGGCGGCTTTTCTCGCCCAATCCTGCTACCTGATGATGGCGGTGGCCGGTGCCGTGGGCCTGATCTGGAAGATGAAACTGGCGGATGTCGCTTTGCAACAGGCGGCAGTCATCGGCGCCTGGCTGACCTTTATCGCATTGCTGACTGGTGCCATCTGGGGCAAGCCGACCTGGGGCACCTACTGGGTGTGGGACGCGCGCCTGACCTCGATGCTGATCCTGCTGTTCCTGTACTTCGGCATCATCGCGCTCGGTCAGTCGATCAGTAACCGCGACAGCGCCGCGAAAGCCTGTGCCGTGCTGGCGCTGGTCGGCGCGGTGAACATCCCGATCATCAAGTACTCGGTCGAAATGTGGAACACGCTGCATCAGCCAGCCACGTTCACCGTGACCGGCAAGGCCACCATGAGTGCGCAGATGTGGTTGCCGCTGTTGATTTCCATTCTCGGACTGTACTGCTTCTTCGCCGTGGTGCTGCTGATGCGCATGCGTCTGGAAGTGCTCAAGCGCGAGTCGCGCAGCACCTGGGTGAAGGCTGAAGTGCAGCGCCTGGTGGAGGGCCGCAGATGAGTTTTGCATCGTTTGGCGAATTCCTCGCCATGGGCACGCATGGTCCTTATGTCTGGTCGGCCTATGGCATCAGCCTGGCGGTACTGGCCCTCAACGTCGTTCTGCCGATCCTGGCGCGGCGCCGTTATCTGCAAGACGAGGCGCGCCGTTTGCGCCGGGAGAGCAATCAGTGAATGCGGTCCGCAAGAAACGCCTGTACATCGTCCTCGCCATTCTCGCCGGGGTCGGCATTGCCGTCAGCCTGGCGCTGTCCGCCCTGCAGGAGAACATCAACCTGTTCTACACCCCGACGCAGATTGCCAATGGCGAGGCGCCCGTGGATTCGCGCATCCGTGCCGGCGGCATGGTCGCCGAGGGTTCGCTGAAGCGTACCGGCGACTCGCTGGACGTCGAGTTCGTGGTGACCGATTTCGCCAAGAGCGTGACCATTCGCTATCGCGGCATCCTGCCCGATCTGTTTCGTGAAGGGCAGGGCATCGTCGCCCTGGGCAAACTGAATACCGATGGCGTGCTGATCGCCGATGAAGTCCTGGCCAAGCACGATGAGAACTACATGCCGCCGGAAGTGACCAAGGCCCTCAAGGAAAGCGGTCAGGCGCCGCAGCCTGCCGGGAAGGAGGGTTGAGCATGAACACGGCACTGATGATTCCCGAACTGGGGCAGCTGGCGATGATCATCGCCTTGTGTTTGGCCGTGGTGCAGGCAACCCTGCCGTTGATCGGCGCCTGGCGGGGTGACCGTCAATGGATGAGCCTGGCGCAGCCAGCAGCCTGGGGTCAGTTCGCCTTCCTGCTGTTCTCCTTCGCCTGCCTGACCTGGTCGTTCATGGCGGATGACTTCTCCGTGGCCTACGTGGCCAGCAACTCCAACAGCGCGTTGCCCTGGTATTACAAGTTCAGCGCCGTGTGGGGCGCCCACGAAGGTTCGTTGCTGCTCTGGGCGTTGATTCTCGCTGGCTGGACCTTCGCCGTGGCGATCTTCTCCCGGCAGTTGCCGGAAGTGATGCTGGCTCGTGTGCTGGCCGTGATGGGGATGATCAGCATCGGTTTCCTGCTGTTCCTCATCGTCACGTCCAACCCATTCGAGCGCCTGCTGCCCAACGTGCCGGCCGACGGGCGCGACCTCAATCCATTGCTGCAGGACTTCGGCCTGATTGTGCATCCGCCGATGCTGTACATGGGCTACGTCGGCTTCTCCGTGGCCTTCGCCTTCGCCATCGCCGCGTTGCTTGGCGGCAAGCTGGACGCGGCCTGGGCGCGCTGGTCGCGGCCCTGGACCATCGTTGCCTGGGCATTCCTTGGCATCGGTATCGCCCTGGGCTCCTGGTGGGCCTACTACGAACTCGGCTGGGGCGGCTGGTGGTTCTGGGACCCGGTGGAAAACGCCTCGTTCATGCCCTGGCTGGTCGGCACGGCGCTGATCCACTCGCTGGCCGTGACCGAGAAACGTGGCGTGTTCAAGAGCTGGACCGTGCTCCTGGCCATTGCAGCATTCTCGCTGAGCCTGCTCGGTACGTTCCTGGTTCGTTCCGGTGTACTGACCTCGGTGCACGCGTTCGCCACCGATCCCGAGCGTGGCGTATTCATCCTGGCGTTCCTGCTGCTGGTGATCGGTGGTTCGCTGACCCTGTTCGCCATCCGTGCGCCAGTGGTCAAGAGCCAGGTTGGCTTTGCCCTGTGGTCGCGTGAGACGTTGCTGCTGGTCAACAACCTGGTGCTGGTAGTGGCGGCTTCGATGATCCTGCTCGGCACGCTGTACCCACTGGTGCTGGATGCGATCAGCGGAGCCAAACTCTCGGTCGGTCCGCCGTACTTCAATGCGCTGTTCGTGCCGTTGATGGCGGTGCTGATGGTGGTGATGGCCGTCGGTGTACTGGTGCGCTGGAAGGACACGCCGGTCAAATGGCTGCTCGGCATGCTCACGCCCGTGCTGCTCGGTAGTGTTGCGCTGGGTGTGCTGGCCAGCCTGCTGATGGACGACTTCCACTGGTCGGCGTTGGCGGTCTTCCTGCTGGCTGCCTGGGTGGTGCTGGCGGGTGTGCGTGGTCTGCTCGACAAAACCCGCCCCAAAGGGCTGTTCAAAGGCATCCTGGCGCTGAACAGCAGCTATTGGGGCATGCAAATGGCTCACCTGGGGATTGCCGTCTGCGCCATTGGCGTGGTGCTGGTCAGTCTCGGCAGCAGCGAGCGCGACCTGCGCCTGGCGCCCGGCGAGGCGCTGGAGCTGGGCGGCTACCGGTTCGTTTTCGAGGGTGCCGTGCACCATGAGGGGCCTAACTACACCTCCGATCGCGGCACCGTACGGGTATTCGATGGCGGCAAGCAGGTTGCCGTGTTGCATCCGGAAAAGCGCCTGTACACCGTGCAGCAGATGCCAATGACCGAGGCGGGGATCGATCCCGGCTTTACCCGCGACCTGTATGTGGCGCTGGGTGAGCCACTGGAAGATGGCGCCTGGGCCGTGCGCGTGCACATCAAGCCGTTCGTGCGCTGGATCTGGTTGGGCGGAATGCTGATGGGCTTTGGCGGCTTGCTGGCCGCGTTCGACAAGCGCTATCGGGTCAAGGTCAAAACCCGTGTACGTGATGCACTAGGCCTCAATGGAGTCGTTGCATGAAGCGTCTGATCCTGCTGGTTCCGCTGGTGCTGTTTCTTGGCATGGCCGTGATTCTTTACCGCGGCCTGTTTCTCGATCCATCCGAGCTGCCGTCTGCTCTGATCGACAAGCCACTGCCTGCCTTCAGCCTGCCGGACCTGAAGGATGAGCAGCGCATGATCACCGAGAAGGATCTCAAGGGGCCTGCACTGGTCAACGTCTGGGCTACCTGGTGCCCGACCTGCAAGGCGGAGCATCAGATGCTCAATCGCCTGGCCGAGGCCGGCGTGGTGATTCATGGGGTCAACTACAAGGACGATAGCGAGGCCGCGCGCAAGTGGCTGAAGGACTACCTGGATCCCTACAAGGTCAATGTGGCCGATCCGCAAGGTTCGCTCGGTATCAACCTTGGCGTCTATGGCGCGCCGGAGACCTTCCTTATCGATGCACAGGGCATCATCCGCCATAAATACGTCGGCGCTATTGATGAGCGCGTTTGGCGCCAGGAGTTGGCACCACGCTACCAGGCCCTGCTGGAGGAAAAACAGTGAAGCGCCTGCTGATCGCCTGCCTGCTGGGCCTGAGCCTGGTCGGCGTGGCGCGTGCCGCCATCGATACCTACGAGTTCAGGGACGAAACCGAGCGCGAGCGCTTCCGTACCCTGACCGAAGAGCTGCGCTGTCCCAAGTGCCAGAATCAGAACATCGCCGACTCCAACGCACCGATTGCCACTGACTTGCGGCGGGAAATCTACCGCATGCTGGAGGAGGGCAAGAGCAACGGCGATATCGTCGATTACCTGGTAATGCGTTACGGCGATTTCGTGCGCTACAAGCCACCGGTCGATGCACGTACTTATCTGCTCTGGTTCGGTCCAGGCGCTCTTTTGCTGGGTGGCCTGGTGTTGCTCGGCGTGCTGGTGATACGCCGCCGGCGCGTGGAAAACTCTCCAGAACAGGCCGCGCTTTCACGTCTCGAAGCTGAGCAACTAAACACGTTGCTCCAGAAAAACTCCCAGGAACCTAAAGACCCATGATCGAATTCTGGCTTGCCGCCGGCCTGCTGTTGCTGGTGGGCCTGGCTTTCCTGCTGATTCCCGTATTGCGTGGGCGCAAGGCCCAAGCCGAGGAGGATCGCACCGCGCTGAATGTTGCTCTGTATCAGGAGCGTATCGCCGAATTGCAGGGCCAGCGTGCAGCGGGCGTGCTCACCGAGGAGCAGTTGCAGGCTGGGCAAGCTGAAGCGGGCCGTGAGCTGCTGGCCGATACCGAAGGCGCTGCCGCAGCGCGTGTTTCCCGCCTGGGTAAGGCGCTGCCGTTGCTTGCCGCCATTCTGGTTCCGGTCGTCGCGGGCGGTTTGTACCTGCACTGGGGCGCAAGCCAACAACTGACAGCGATGAGTGAACAGCGCGAACTGTCGGTCGAGGAAATGACTGCGCGCCTGGAAGCGTCGGTGAAAGCCCAGCCGGATGCTGCAGAGTCCTGGTATTTCCTAGGCCGTATCTATATGGCGCAGAACCGTGCGCCCGAGGCGGCTCATGCCTATGAGCAAGCGGTTAAAGCGGCGGGACGAGTACCTGAACTGTTGGGGCAATGGGCGCAGGCTGTGTATTTCGCCAATGGCAAGAAATGGTCGGAGCAGGTGCAGAACCTGACCGATGAGGCGCTCAAGGCTGATCCTCAGGAAGTAACCAGCCTGGGCCTGCTGGGTATCGCCGCATTCGAAGACGAGCGCTATGCCGAGGCCATCGATTACTGGCAGCGCCTGGTCGCATTGATGCCGGCAGAAGACCCGTCTCGTCAGTCGATTCAAGGCGGTATCGAACGTGCTCGCGAGAAGCTACAGGCCAATGGTGAGTCTCTACCAGCGCCGGTAGTCGCGGCTTCAACTGCAGCAATCAAAGTGCGGGTGAGCCTGGCTGAGGCGCTGCAGGGCAAGGTCGAGCCGGGTGACAGTGTGTTCATCTTCGCTCGTGCCGTTTCCGGCCCGCCGATGCCGTTAGCGGCCAAGCGCCTGACCGTGGCGCAGTTGCCGGCAGAGGTCGAACTGAGTGATAGCGATGCGATGATGGCGCAATTGAAGCTGTCTGCATTTCCCGAGGTTCAATTGGTGGCACGTATTTCACGAGCCGGCAATGCCACGGCCGGTGAGTGGATCGGTCGCGGACAGCCGATAGCCAGCAGTACGACCGAGCAGCAGGAACTGATCATCGACAGCGCTGACCAAGCTAAATGACCCATTCAGTTCGCCTGTCACTTGTGCTGTTTCTGGTGCTGCTTGGCGGTTGTAGCGTCAGCCGCACGTTGCCACCGTCGACACCACCAGCACAGCAGCCCCAGTTGCCTTCCCAGCAGCCAGGGCAGACCTTGCCGGAAAAACCGCAACAGCCCTCGATCCAGCAGACCCATCCCCGTTTTGCTCCGCCGCCGGGTGGTAACAGTTACTGGGATAATCACCTCAGCGTGTATGTGATCAAGACCGAGGCGAATCTCTACTACCGCGACCGCACTTATTACCGCTGGAGCAATGGCTGGAGCTGGGCCAGTAGCCAGCGTGGCCCCTGGCTACCTACTGATAGCAGTGGTGTGCCTGCCGCTCTGGGGCGCAAGTACGCTCAATAGTGATTCTGTACTAATCCTTGCTGACCGTTACCAAGGTGCGCATTAAGCACCTTGTGGGTGATGCGTCGGTATTTGGCGCGGCGGGATTGCATGGTGGCAGGCAGCGCAAGGTGCTGCGATACAGTGGTCTTGGCGGGGAAAAACCCTGTGGTAAACTCCGCCGATCTTGCCTTCAGCACCCCGCATCTCAAGGAAAAGCATGACCTTCACGGCAGCGGATAGCCCTGTTCTGCAGTTCTCCGTGCGTAATCGCGTGGAGGCTCCGGTATGCGTCTGAAGTGCATCAAGCTGGCCGGTTTCAAGTCTTTCGTCGATCCTACTACCGTCAATTTTCCGAGCAACATGGCCGCAGTAGTCGGTCCCAATGGTTGCGGTAAATCCAACATTATCGATGCCGTACGCTGGGTAATGGGCGAGAGTTCGGCGAAGAATCTCCGCGGCGAGTCGATGACGGATGTCATCTTCAACGGCTCCAACACCCGCAAGCCGGTAACCCAGGCCAGCATCGAGCTGATCTTCGATAATAGCGATGGCACCCTGACTGGCGAGTACGCGGCCTTTGCAGAAATCTCCATCCGTCGCCGGGTAACCCGAGACAGTCAGAACACCTACTTTCTCAACGGCGTGAAATGCCGGCGTCGCGATATCACGGATATCTTCCTTGGCACCGGCCTTGGCCCGCGCAGCTATTCGATCATCGAGCAGGGCATGATCTCCAAGCTGATCGAGGCCAAGCCCGAAGACCTGCGCAACTTCATCGAGGAGGCGGCTGGCATCTCCAAGTACAAGGAGCGCCGCCGCGAGACGGAAAGCCGTATCCGCCGCACCCATGAGAACCTGGCGCGCCTGACTGATCTGCGTGAGGAGTTGGAGCGTCAGCTCGAGCGTTTGCATCGCCAGGCCCAGGCAGCGGAAAAGTATCAGGAATACAAGGCTGAGGAGCGGCAGCTCAAGGCACAATTGGCGGCCCTGCGTTGGCAGGCGCTGAACGAGCAGGTCGGCCAGCGTGAGCGCGGGATCGGTGATCAGGAAGTGGCCTTCGAGGCGCTGATCGCCGAACAGCGCAGTGCCGATGCCAGTATCGAACGCCTGCGCGATGGCCATCACGAGCTGTCGGAACGTTTCAACCTGGTACAAGGCCGCTTCTATTCGGTGGGCGGCGACATCGCCCGGGTCGAACAGAGCATTCAGCATGGCCAGCAGCGTCTGCGTCAGTTGCAGGACGACCTCAACGAGGCCGAGCGCGCGCGCTTGGAAACCGAGTCCCACCTCGGGCATGACCGCACCTTGCTGGCCACTCTCGGCGAAGAGCTGGCCATGCTCGAACCCGAGCAGGAGCTGACCAGCGCCGCAGCCGAGGAGGCTTCCGCGTTTCTGGAGGAGGCGGAGGCGGGCATGCATGGCTGGCAGGAGCAGTGGGATGGCTTCAACCAGCGCAGTGCCGAGCCACGCCGACAAGCCGAAGTTCAGCAGTCACGTATCCAGCAATTGGAAAACAGCCTGGAGCGCCTGGCCGAGCGCCAGCGCCGTCTGGCCGACGAGCTGGCCCAGTTATCTACCGATCCTGAAGATGCGGCCATCCTCGAGCTGTCCGAGCAACTGGCTATCACCGAACTGACCCTGGAGGAACTGCAGGTAGGCGAGGACGGGCTGGTCGAGCGCCTTGAGCAGTTGCGCAACGAGTTGCAGCAAGCCGCTCAGGCGCAGCAGCAGGCCCAAGGCGAGTTGCAGCGACTCAATGGTCGTCTTGCTTCGCTTGAGGCCTTGCAGCAGGCCGCCCTGAATCCGGGCAAGGGGGCGGGGGAGTGGCTGCGCGAGCAGCAGCTGCACACGCGTCCGCGCCTTGCAGAAGGGCTCCGGGTTGAGAATGGCTGGGAGCTGGCGGTGGAAACCGTGCTTGGCGCGGACTTGCAGGCTGTGCTGCTGGATGATTTCAACGGGCTCGACCTGACTGGATTTACCCAGGGTGAGCTGCGATTGCTGACGCCCCAGCCTGTTGCCGGGCGTATTGCCGGGAGCCTGCTCGACAAGGTTGAAGCCAGTTTCGACCTGGCACCTTGGCTGGCCAGGGTGCGCCCGGTCGAAACCCTGGACGATGCCCTGGCTCAGCGCGGGCGGCTAGCCGATGGCGAGAGCCTGATCAGTCGTGATGGGTATTGGGTTGGTCGACATTTTCTGCGCGTGCGCCGTGCCAGCGAGGCGGAAAGCGGTGTGCTGGCGCGTGGCCAGGAGTTGGAGCGCCTCGGGCTTGAGCGCGAGGAGCGCGAAGCGGTTCTGGCTGACCTCGA
Source organism: Pseudomonas sp. Marseille-Q8238 (assembly GCF_965111915.1). Taxonomy (NCBI): domain Bacteria; kingdom Pseudomonadati; phylum Pseudomonadota; class Gammaproteobacteria; order Pseudomonadales; family Pseudomonadaceae; genus Pseudomonas; species Pseudomonas sp. Marseille-Q8238. The sequence goes on from NZ_CBCOPI010000001.1 coordinate 2,371,743, forward strand.
CGAGCAGCTTCAGCAACTGCAGGCTAGCCAGCGCCAGCAGGAGGATGCCCGAGAGCAGCAGCGTCGCCAGGTTCAGGAACAGGCCCGCCGCCAGGGCGAGTTGAAGGCGCAACTGTCTGCTGGTCAGGCCAAGGCGGAACAATTGACCCTGCGCCGCCAGCGTCTCGACAGCGAACTGCTTGAGCTGGCTGAGCAGCGCGAGCTGGAGCAAGAGCAATTGGGCGAGTCGCGCCTGATCCTGCAGGACGCCCTGGATGCCATGGCCATCGATACCGAGCAACGTGAGCAGTTGCTGGCCCAGCGCGATGCCTTGCGTGAGCGACTGGATCGTGTACGCCAGGAGGCCCGGCAGCACAAGGATCACGCCCATCAACTGGCTGTGCGCCTGGGCTCGATCAAGGCTCAGCACGAGTCGACGCGCCAGGCGCTTGAGCGCCTCGAATTGCAGTTCGAGCGAGCCATCGAACGCCGCGAGCAGCTAAGCCTGAACCTGGAAGAGGGTGAAGCACCGCTGGAAGAGCTGCGTATCAAGCTCGAGGAACTGCTCGACAAGCGCATGGGTATCGAGGACGAGCTCAAGCTGGCGCGTCTGGCCCTGGAAGATGCCGACCGTGAGTTGCGCGATGCGGAGAAGCGCCGCACCCAGGCCGAACAGCAGGCAGCGTTGCTACGTGGTCAGTTGGAGCAGCAGCGCATGGACTGGCAAGGTCTCAGCGTTAGGCGCAAGGCGTTGCAGGAGCAGTTGCAGGAGGATGGCTACGACCTGCACGGCGTTCTGGCGACCCTGCCTGCCGAGGCAGGCGAGAAGGCTTGGGAAGAAGAGCTGGAGCGGCTGGCTGCGCGTATCCAGCGCCTGGGGCCGATCAACCTGGCGGCTATCGACGAGTATCAGCAGCAGTCCGAGCGTAAACGCTATCTCGATGCCCAGGATGCCGACCTGGTCGAAGCGTTGGACACCCTGGAAAACGTTATCCGCAAGATCGACAAGGAAACGCGCAATCGTTTCAAGGAAACCTTCGACCAGATCAATACCGGTCTGCAGGCCCTGTTTCCGAAAGTTTTCGGTGGCGGACACGCATATCTTGAACTCACCGGCGAAGATCTACTCGATACAGGGGTGGCGATCATGGCGCGGCCGCCGGGCAAGAAGAACAGCACCATCCACCTGCTGTCTGGTGGTGAGAAAGCGCTGACTGCGCTGGCACTGGTGTTTGCCATCTTCAAGCTCAATCCGGCGCCGTTCTGCATGCTCGATGAAGTGGATGCACCACTGGATGACGCTAACGTCGGTCGCTATGCGCGACTGGTCAAGGAGATGTCGGAAACAGTGCAGTTCATCTACATCACGCACAACAAGATTGCGATGGAGATGGCGGATCAATTGATGGGCGTAACCATGCACGAGCCGGGTTGCTCGCGTCTGGTGGCCGTGGATGTAGAGGAGGCATTGTCACTGGTCGAAGCATGACCGGAACATGGCGTGATCTGGGTGAAGTGCTACATTTTTTGCAGCATGTCCATACGACCAAGATTGCCTTGCGGCGGTGCACTTTTACCGTTCGTCGTGCTAGTTTAGGCGTCACTTTTTTTACACACAGAAAATACCTGTAAGAACATACAGTTGTCTGTGTTTTCAGGGGCGGGACGCCCTTTCTTCATCATTATTTTTACTGGTTCAGGGGCTCGAATAATTCATGGAAATCGGTCTGCGCGAATGGCTGATCGTCATCGGCATCATCGTTATCGCCGGCATTCTCTTTGACGGCTGGCGGAGAATGCGGGGTGGTAAAGGCAAGTTGAAGTTCAAGCTCGACCACAGTTTTAGCAACCTACCAGACGACGACTCCGATCCTGACCTGCTCAGCAAGCCGCGGATTATTGACCGCAAGCGCGAACCGGAAATCGTCGAAGACATGCCTACGATGAGCGCAGGCGAACTTAACCGGCGCCGTGGCCGCAACATCGAACCGCAACAGGGTGACCTCAACCTGGATGTCGAAGAGCCAGTGCCGACGCTGCTCAACCCGGTCGACGAGAAGCTGGATATCGAGCCGGAGTTGCCAAAAGACGCACTGCCTGTCGAGGAAGTGCTGGTGATCAACGTGGTCGCCCGCGAAGGCGAGGTCTTCAATGGCCCGGCCTTGTTGCAGAACATTCTGGAAAGCGGCCTGCGTTTCGGTGAGATGGATATCTTCCACCGCCACGAGAGCATGGCAGGCAACGGCGAAGTGCTGTTCTCCATGGCCAACGGCGTCAAGCCGGGCACCTTCGATCTCGATGACATCGAGCTGTTCAGCACCCGTGCAGTCAGCTTCTTCCTCGGCATGCCGGGGCCGCGTCATCCGAAGCAGGCATTCGATGTGATGGTCGCCGCAGCCCGTAAGCTGTCCCATGAGCTCAATGGCGAGCTCAAGGACGATCAGCGCAGCGTGCTGACCGCGCAAACCATCGAACACTACCGCCAGCGCATTGCCGAATTCGAACGCAAGCAGTTGACCCACAAACGATAAACACTGCAGCAAGCGACAAGCCCCAAGCTACAAGCCCTGCGCTTGGTTTGGGGCTTTGTTCTTAGAGCCTGCCTGCGATCTTCTGGCTGCCGGCCATGCCGTCCTGCAACGACCAACGGGAGAGCAGCCATAGGCTGGCCCGAAAGGCAGGCAAAGCGAACCAAACTGGCTGGCCCGCATTCGAAAGATCGTAAACAGGCTCTTACAGGGCTTGTGCTTGCCTGCCTGAGGCCATTGAACCATGACCGATATCGCACCGCCCGCCGCCCGTATTCTTGAACTGCGCGCCGAGCTGGATCAGCACAACTATCGCTATTACGTGCTGGATGAGCCGAGCATTCCCGATGCTGAATACGACCGGCTGTTTCGTGAGCTACAAAGCCTGGAAGCTGCTCATCCTGAGCTGGTGACAGCGGATTCGCCGACCCAGCGTGTGGGTGGTGCCGCGCTAAGTGCATTCGGCGAAGTGCGTCATGAAGTACCGATGCTCAGTCTGGGCAATGCCTTCGAAGAGGACGATCTGCGTGCCTTCGACCGCAGTGTGCAAAGTGGCCTGGGCCTGCAGGGTGGCGATTTGTTCGGAGGCGGCGCCGAGGTGCAGTACAGCTGTGAGCCCAAGCTCGACGGCCTGGCGGTGAGCCTGTTGTACGAGAATGGCCAACTGGTGCGCGGTGCGACCCGTGGTGACGGTAGCACCGGCGAGGACATCAGCAGCAACGTGCGCACCATCCGCAATGTACCGCTGCGGCTGCAGGGCAGTGGCTGGCCAGCGTTGCTGGAGGTGCGTGGCGAGGTATTCATGCCCAAGGCTGGCTTCGAGGAGCTCAACGCGCGCCAGGCCGAGGCGGGCGGCAAGACATTCGCCAACCCGCGCAACGCGGCTGCCGGCAGCCTGCGTCAGCTCGATCCGAAGATCACCGCCAGCCGCCCGCTGGAGTTCTGCTGCTACGGCATCGGCCAAGTCAGCGGCGAACTGCCGGCCACCCAGGTCGGCATGCTCGAACGACTCAAGAGCTGGGGTATTCCGATCAGCCGTGAGCTGAAACTGGCCAGAGGCATCGAGGCATGCCTGGCGTATTACCGTGATATTGGTGAGCGGCGCCTGGAATTGCCTTATGACATCGATGGTGTGGTGTTCAAGGTCAATACCATCGAAGATCAGCAGCAACTGGGCTTTCGGGCACGCACGCCGCACTGGGCCATTGCCCACAAGTTTCCCGCGATGGAAGAGCTGACCGAGTTGCTGGATGTCGAGTTCCAGGTCGGCCGTACGGGTGCGGTGACGCCTGTGGCCCGCCTGAAACCGGTGAAGGTCGCGGGAGTGATGGTGGCCAATGCCACGCTGCACAACATGGACGAGGTGGCACGGCTGGGCTTGATGATTGGCGATACGGTGATCATCCGCCGTGCAGGCGATGTGATTCCTCAGGTCATGCAGGTGGTGATCGAGCGCCGGCCTGATGATGCCAAACCGGTGCATGTTCCTGAGCAATGCCCGGTCTGTGGCTCGGCGGTCGAGCGCACGCAGCTGGTCAAGCGCAGCAAGGGCCGGGAGTCGGTCAGTGATGGCTCGATCTATCGCTGTGTCGGCCGGCTGGCCTGCGCGGCACAGCTGAAGCAGGCGATCATCCATTTCGTCTCGCGCCGGGCGCTGGATATCGAGGGGCTTGGCGACAAGATCGTCGAGCAACTGGTCGATACCGGCCTGGTGGCTTCGCCTGCCGATCTGTTTGTATTGACCTATGAGCAGGTGGTGGCCCTGGAGGGTTTTGCCGACCTGTCCACGCGCAATTTGTTGGCGGCGATTGCCGAGAGCAAGAAGCCGACTCTGGCTCGCTTCATCTACGCCTTGGGTATTCCCGATGTCGGTGAGGAAACCGCCAAGCTATTGGCGCGCGCGTTGGGTTCGCTGTCCCGTATCGAACAGGCGTTGCCGGAGGTGCTGACCTGGTTGCCTGATGTCGGCGGCGAGGTGGCACATGAGATACACAGTTTCTTCGAGGATGCTCACAACCGCTCGGTAATCGACCAACTGCTCGCGCGTGGTATCGAGTTGCAGGAGGAGGGCGAGCTTCATGCCGAGTTTGCCGCGTGCACCACGCTTGCCGGCTTCATCGACAAGCTTGGCATTCCCTTCATCGCCGCCACAGGCGCGGAGAAGCTGGCGGCTCGTTTCGGTTCCCTGGACGGCATCATCGGCGCTGACTGGCTCGATCTGCGCCAGGTCGAGCGCCTCAATGAGAAGGCCGCACGCTCGCTGCGTGAGTTTTTTGATCAGCCCGCCAATACTGAACAGGCCCGTCGGGTCGAGGCGCAGTTGCGTGCGTTCGGCATGCACTGGGAAAGCGAGAAGAAGGTGGTCGAAGGATTGCCGCTGGCGGGGCAAACCTGGGTGCTGACTGGCAGCCTCGAGGTGATGAGCCGCGATATCGCCAAGGACAAGCTGGAGGGCCTGGGCGCGAAGGTGGCGGGATCGGTATCGGCCAAGACGACCTGCGTGGTAGCCGGGCCCGGTGCAGGGTCCAAATTGGCCAAGGCCAATGAGCTGGGGGTGCGTGTGCTGGATGAAGCGCAGTTCGTTGCGCTGCTAGGCGACTACGGCCTTTGACTGAAGGGCGAACAAGGCTGGTTCCATGGCAGGGTACCAGCCGAGTCCTACTTAGAGCCGCATGATCTGCAGTGCATCATTAGATGCAAGGCCATGAACGGTTCTTAGTTGATTGCGTCGGTCAGAACCTTGGCAGGCACCAGCTTGACGACTTTTTTCGCAGCGATTTCGATGCTCTTGCCGGTCTGCGGGTTGCGGCCGGTACGGGCCGGGCGCTCGTTGACCTTGAGCTTGCCAACACCCGGAAGGGTGATTTCACCGTCGTTTTCCAGGGCATCGGCAACGATCTGGCCAAGCTGGTCGAGCACGGCACGGATAGTGGCTTTCGGGGTGTCGACGGCTTCGGCGAGGTCGCTGATCAACTGGTCTTTGGTCAAGGCCATGGGTAACTCCATGAATGGCTGAAGGATATGGACGAGGCTGTAAGCCGCGACGCAGAGCGCAAGCTAACACAAAGATCTGCCCATCGCTCTTGCTCAGGCTTAGTCTGCTTCGATGTCGTTCCGGTTCCTGACGTCTTGCGAAATACCACCGCGGCCCTGCTTTCTCGTCAGAAAATAGAAACTTAAGGGTTCGATCCACGTGCGGCGCGTGGGCGATTGCCGATCAAATAACGCTGGCGAATAAGTGAGTCGTGCGTGTGTGTTTTGCGTTTTGGCGTTCAAGTAACGGGCTAATCGTTCCGATAAACAGGCATGCCAATACAAGAAACTGGAGCGCCACCATGTTGCGACTTTTCGCTGATCTGGGTTTTCGCTGGAAAATAGCGCTGCCGATCTTTTTGCTCGCAGCGCTGCTGGTTCTCATGGGTGGGCTGGGAATGCAGGGGATTGGCCAGGTCGCGGACTCCAGCACCAAGCTGACCAATCGCTATTTACCCGCCATCAGCCTGTTGCTGAATGCCGATCGCGATCTTTACCAGGCGTTCGTTGCCGAGCGCAGCCTGCTTGATGAAGGGGCTGCCGATCATGTGCAGGCATTGAAAGCTTCGCACGCCGAGAATCTGCAACAGTCGCTCGACCGCGTGCAGAAATATGCCGCCATGCAACCCGGTGCAGATGCCATGCGCCTGGTTGCTGATTTCGAGCGCAGATTCGCGCAGTGGAAGTCGACCTCGATTCAGGTGTTGGAACTGGCGGCCAGCCAGCCCGATGCAGCATCGAGGCTCAGCTTTGGCGACAGTGAGGCCCAATTCGAGGCTGCTCGCGACATGATCGATCAACTGGGGGAGCTTGAGGACAAGGCCGCGAATGCCGAGGGCGTTGCGGCTATCACCCTGGGCGAGCAGCGGAGCTGGCAGCAAGGTGCAATTATCGGCATCGGTTTGCTGATCTGCGCGGTATTGGTGGTTGGCTTTCCCGTACTGGTCACACGTCCTCTGCACAATCTGCTCAACCGCATCGAGCAAATCGCTGATGGTGACGGGGATTTGCGGGTACGCCTGGAAGTGATGTCGCGTGACGAACTGGGGCGCCTCAGTGAGGCCTTCAACCGTTTTCTCGACAAGCTGCAGCCGTTGATCAAAGAAGTGGGTCGGGTCACCGGTGAGGTTGCCGATTCAGCCAAAAGCCTTGCTGGCATGGCGGCGGCCAATGATCGCCTGATCAATAGCGAGCATGCGGCAGTGGATCAGGTCAGCACTGCAGCTACAGAAATGAGCACTGCGGTGCACGAAGTGGCGCGCAATGCACAGAATGCCGCAGACGTTGCACGGACAGCCGAGGTGCAGTCGCGCGAAGGTGCACATGTGGTCGGGGCGACCATTCATGCCATTCGCCAGTTGGCCCAGGAAGTGGAAAGCGCCTCTGACACCATCCAGACCCTTGAGCAGGAGACCGCGAACATCGGTGCGGTACTGGCGGTGATCAAGGGCATTGCCGAGCAGACCAACCTGCTGGCACTCAATGCGGCGATCGAGGCGGCGCGGGCGGGCGAGCAGGGGCGTGGTTTTGCCGTGGTGGCCGATGAGGTACGGGCCCTGGCTGCCCGGACCCAGGACTCGACCAAAGATATCCAGAATATGATCGAGCGCCTGCAGGGCGGCGTGCAGAACGCCGTCAAGGCGATGCAGTCTGGCAGCGTCAAGGCGCGCGATAGCGTCGAGCGTGCTGCCGGGGTCGACGATGCGCTTTCGGCCACTGGAGATTCCGTGGCCAGGATCAATGACATGGCGGCACAGATCGCCACTGCATGCGAAGAACAGAGCGCGGTCACCGAGGAAATCGCCCGTAACATCAGCGATATTCGCGATCTGTCCAATGAAGCGGCGCAAACCTCCGAGCAGAGCACCCAAGCGAGCCAGCGGCTGTCGGAGCTTTCCTCCGGGCTGGCGCAACTGGTTGGTCGCTTTCGCGTATGAAAAACTCCATGTGTTTGAAGCAGTTGTAACTTTGCACTTAACCAGTACAATGGCGCGGCCCGTCGCCTGACGGGCTTCGTTATGGTGGCTCTGTCGGTCCCCCCGCAACGATTACCCGTTAACCTGGTCAGGCCCGGAAGGGAGCAGCCACAGCGGGAACATTGTGTGCCGGGGTGTGGCTGGCAGGGCCGCCTCCATAACGCTTCATGTATCCAGCTTCCATTTCCTCAGTGCGCCCTACAGGGCATGGCCTATGGTCGATATGCGGGTGTCCGCTCGTTCAGAGCCGTGGCGTGCATGATCGCCCTCGCGCGGATGCAATTTACGCGGTGCTCCGCTAGGATTACCCCTTTCCGCCCTCCAGCTGCGACGGTTTTCAATGAGTTATCAGGTTCTTGCACGTAAATGGCGTCCGCGCTCGTTCCGCGAAATGGTCGGCCAGACCCATGTGCTCAAGGCCCTGATCAATGCGCTGGACAGCCAGCGGCTGCACCATGCGTACCTGTTCACCGGTACCCGCGGGGTCGGCAAGACCACCATTGCCCGCATCATCGCCAAGTGCCTGAACTGCGAGACCGGTATCAGCTCGACCCCTTGCGGTACCTGCTCGGTATGCCGGGAGATCGATGAGGGGCGCTTCGTCGATCTGATCGAAGTCGACGCCGCCAGCCGCACCAAGGTCGAGGACACCCGCGAACTACTCGAGAACGTGCAATACGCACCCAGTCGTGGTCGCTACAAGGTCTACCTGATCGACGAAGTGCACATGCTCTCCACGCACTCGTTCAATGCGCTGCTGAAAACCCTCGAAGAGCCGCCACCCCACGTCAAATTCCTGCTCGCCACCACCGATCCGCAGAAGCTGCCGGTGACCATCCTCTCGCGTTGCCTGCAGTTCTCCCTGAAGAACATGCCGCCGGAGCGTGTGGTCGAGCACCTGACTCACGTGCTCACCGCCGAGAGCATTCCGTTCGAAGAAGACGCTCTGTGGCTGCTCGGTCGCGCGGCCGATGGTTCAATGCGCGACGCCATGAGCCTCACCGACCAGGCTATCGCTTTCGGTGAAGGCAAGGTGCTGGCGACCGATGTGCGCTCGATGCTCGGCACGCTCGATCACGGCCAGGTATACGGGGTTCTGCATGCGTTGCTGGAGGGTGATGCCCGTGGCGTGCTCGAAGCCGTGCGTCACCTGGCAGAACAAGGCCCGGACTGGAGCGGTGTGCTGTCGGAAGTGCTCAATGTGCTGCACCGTGTCGCGGTGGCTCAGGCGCTGCCAGAAGCGGTCGATAATGGCCAGGGTGACCGGGATCGTGTGCTGGCACTGGCGCAGGCGCTGCCTGCCGAGGATGTGCAGTTCTACTACCAGATGGGGTTGATCGGACGTCGCGACCTGCCCCTGGCACCAGACCCGCGCGGCGGCTTCGAGATGGTCCTGTTGCGGATGCTGGCCTTCCGTCCGGCCGATGCCGACGGAGCGCCCAGGTCACCGTTAAAGGACCTGGGGATCAGCAAGGCCACGGCTGATTCCTTACCAACCCCAGTGGCCGGCGCAGTCCCTGCTGCTGCGCCGGCTGTTGTTATTGCTCCACCACCTGCTGAGCCGACGGTTGCGCCTGCACCGGTGCCAGTCGTGACGCCGGAACCAGCGCCGGCCCGCGTGGCTCCGGTCGACGTGGTTGCCTCTGCAGTCGCACCTGTCGTGCAGGTCGAAGTCTCTGTCCCTTCTGTTGCCGAAGCCGCTGCACCGGTTGTCGATGTGCCTTGGGCTACGTCAGCCGCATCCGAAGCGGCCACTGTGGAGGCAATCGCTGCCGAATCGGTAAGTGAAACGCCTGTAGTTGTCGAGCAGGCAGCAGAACCGGCGGTGCCGGCCACTGTCCAGCCTGAGCCGGTTGCAGCTACTTTGGCACCACAACCCGTCGCAGCTGTGCCTGTGGTGGCACAGGTCGCCGAATCCGAGGAGGGGGATGACGACGAGCCGCCACCGGGTGACTACGACTACGCCGAGGCGGATGCCGATAGCCTCGACTATAACTTTGACGTATCAGCGGCTGAGTCTGTACCCGGGCCCGACCCGTTGCCGGCCGCGATGCCTGCCACTGGGCTGGCTGCGGAATGGCTGGAACTGTTTCCGCGCCTCGGTGTGTCCGGCATGACCGGTAGCATCGGCGCCAACTGCACCTTGATCGAAGCCAATGGCGACGACTGGTTGTTGCACCTGGACCCAGGCCACAGTGCGTTGTTCAACAGCACGCAACAGCGTCGTCTCAACGACGCACTGAACCAGCACCTGGCGCGTACCATCAACCTGCGTATCGAGCTGATCCTGCCGCAGCAGGAAACACCGGCCCAGGCCGCTGCGCGTAAGCGCGCGGAGCGGCAGCGTGAGGCGGAGCAGTCGATCCATGACGATCCGCTGGTACAAAAAATGATTCAACAGTTCGCCGCGGTGATCCGCGCCGACTCCATCGAACCCGTGAACAGCTAAGGAGTTCACCATGATGAAAGGTGGCATGGCAGGCCTGATGAAGCAGGCCCAGCAGATGCAGGAAAAAATGCAGAAGATGCAGGAAGAGCTGGCCAATGCCGAGGTCACCGGGCAGTCCGGCGCCGGCCTGGTCAGTGTGGTGATGACCGGGCGTCACGACGTCAAGCGCATCACCCTGGACGACAGCCTGATGCAGGAAGACAAGGAAGTGCTGGAAGACCTGATCGCAGCCGCGGTCAATGATGCCGTGCGCAAGGTCGAGCAGAACAGCCAGGACAAGATGTCGGGCATGACCGCAGGCATGCAGCTCCCCCCCGGCTTCAAAATGCCCTTCTAAAGCGGGGCGTCCAGTCAACGCACATGACTGCGTTGCGGGGAAGCGCGGGCATCCTCATTTACACCAGTAAACTCCGGTGCCCACGCTTCCCCACGCCTTGCCCTGCACGTCGCCTGATCGCCCCTTGCCCCGAGCGGGGGTGATTAAAAGCTTTCCTTACTTCACGGTAACCCTCCATGAGCTTCAGCCCGCTGATCCGCCAACTGGTCGACGCCCTGCGCATCCTGCCCGGAGTGGGCCAGAAGACCGCTCAGCGCATGGCGTTGCAGATGCTCGAGCGCGACCGCAGCGGCGGTTTGCGACTGGCGCAGGCGCTGACGGCGGCTATGGAGGGGGTCGGTCATTGCTCACGGTGCCGTACGCTCAGCGAAGATGAACTCTGCCCTCAGTGTGCAGATCCGCGCCGTGATGATTCGCTGCTGTGTGTCGTAGAAGGCCCGCTGGATGTCTTCGCCGTTGAGCAGACGGGGTATCGCGGGCGCTATTTCGTGCTCAAGGGACACCTGTCTCCTCTCGATGGTCTTGGCCCAGATGCCATTGGCATTCCCGAGTTGATTGCACGTGTCGAGGCGGCTGATTTCAGCGAGGTGATCCTCGCTACCAACCCGACGGTGGAGGGCGAGGCGACGGCTCATTACATCGCTCAATTACTGGCACCTCGTTCGATTGTTCTATCGCGCATTGCCCACGGGGTACCACTGGGTGGCGAGTTGGAGCTGGTGGATGGCGGCACGCTGGCCCATGCCCTGGCCGGCCGGCGACCTATTGCCGGCTGAGGCTTCCGATAGCTCGGTAATCAGGTAGACAACGCTAGCCAGCCTAAATGGCCTCGGTTATGGCCGATCCCTCTCCTTGAAAACCAAGCAAGCGCTCGGTTAAGGTCGTGGTAATTCAGTCGGAGTTACCCATGACCGCTTTCCAGGAATATTTCGATTCGTCTCATCAACTGGTCCGCGATTCGGTTCGGCGTTTTGTCGAGCGCGAGATCCTGCCTCACATCGACGAGTGGGAGGAGGCCGAGTCCTTCCCTCGCGAGCTGTACCAGAAGGCCGGCGCCGCCGGGATTCTGGGCATAGGCTATCCCGAGCAGTTCGGTGGCAGCCATGAGGGCGATCTGTTTGCCAAGATTGCGGCCAGCGAAGAGTTGCTGCGCAGCGGGTCTGGCGGCCTGGTAGCCGGGCTCGGCTCGCTGGATATCGGTTTGCCACCTGTACTCAAGTGGGCACGCCCGGAGCTGCGTGATCGCATCGTGCCGCAGGTGCTGGCCGGCGAGAAAATCATGGCGCTGGCGGTAACCGAGCCCGGAGGCGGCTCCGATGTGGCCAGTCTTAAGACTCGCGCGGTACGGGATGGTGATGTCTACCGGGTGACAGGCAGCAAGACCTTCATTACCAGCGGTGTGCGTGCCGATTACTACACGGTTGCCGTACGCACGGGTGGCGAAGGGTTTGGTGGCGTGAGCCTGTTGCTGATCGAGAAGGGCACACCTGGTTTTACCGTGGGCCGCCAGCTGAAAAAAATGGGTTGGTGGGCATCGGATACGGCCGAGTTGTTCTTCGACGATTGCCAGGTGCCGGTGGGGAACCTGATTGGTGTGGAGAACATGGGCTTCGCCGGCATCATGGCCAACTTTCAGAGCGAACGCCTGTCCCTGGCGCTGATGGCCAACATGACGGCACAGCTGGCGCTTGAGGAGTCATTGAAGTGGGCGGCGGAGCGCGAGGCGTTCGGCAAGCCTATCGGTAAGTTCCAGGTACTCAAGCATCGGCTGGCCGAGATGGCGACCCAGCTCGAGGTCTCGCGTGAGTTCACCTATCGGCAGGCGGCGAAGATGAATGCCGGCAAGAGTGTGGTGAAGGAAATCTCCATGGCCAAGAACTTCGCCACCGATATCGCTGACCGCATCACCTACGACGCGGTGCAGATCATGGGCGGCATGGGCTACATGCGCGAAAGCCTGGTGGAGCGCCTTTATCGTGACAACCGGATTCTGTCCATTGGTGGCGGAACCCGGGAGGTGATGAACGAAATCATCAGCAAGCAGATGGGCCTGTAGGGCCTCCCTTACTCGTTGAGTGCAAAGGCGGTGAGGCAGAAGGTCGGGATGCCCATATCCTGTAGCTTCTGTGAGCCGCCCAGCTCTGGCAGGTCGATGATCGCGGCGGCCTCATAGACCGTGGCGCGCATGCGACGCACCAGGCGTGCAGCGGCCAGCAGCGTGCCGCCAGTAGCGATGAGATCATCGAAAATCAGCACCGAATCGCCCTCGCACAAGGTGTCGGCATGTACTTCGAGCAAGGCCTCGCCGTATTCGGTCTGGTAGGGCTCGGCGAGCACCTCGGCGGGTAGGCGGCCTTGCTTGCGGAACAGGATCAGCGGCTTGTTGAGCTCATAGGCGATGATCGAGCCGATCAGGAAGCCGCGGGCATCCATGGCGGCAATGTGGCTGAAGTCGCTTTCCACGTAACGCTGGATGAAGCTATCGGCCACCATGCGCAGCGCGCGGGGGGATTGGAACAGCGGCGTGATATCGCGGAATATCACGCCGGGCTTGGGGAAGTCCGCGACCGGACGAATCAGGGATTTGATGGCAAATTCATCGAAGATCATCGTCAGGCCCCTTGAGTGCAAGAGCCTGGATTATCAGCTATCCAGGTTACCGCCCGCCAGCGCACAGAGATCGATGGGGTTAAGGATTTGCACTTCCTTACCTTCGGCGCTGAGTAGGCCGTTCTGCTGGAAGCGGGTAAACACGCGCGAGACGGTTTCCACCGCCAGGCCCAGGTAATTGCCGACTTCATTGCGCGACATGGCCAGGCGGAACTGCTGCGCCGAGAAGCCGCGAGCCCGGAAACGGGCAGAGAGGTTGACCAGGAAGGTAGCAATGCGCTCGTCAGCGGTCTTTTTCGATAACAGCAGCATCATCTGCTGGTCATCACGAATCTCCCGGCTCATCACTCGCATCAACTGGCGACGCAGCTGTGGAAGTTGCACGGACAGTTCATCGAGGCGTTCGAAGGGGATCTCGCAGACCGAGGTCGTTTCCAGTGCCTGTGCCGAAACCGGGTACAGCTCGGTGTCCATGCCGGACAGGCCGACCAGTTCGCTGGGCAGGTGGAAGCCGGTAATCTGCTCTTCGCCGTTGTCGGTGAGGCTGAAGGTTTTCAGGGCCCCGGCACGCACGGCGAAAACCGAGTTGAAGACATCGCCCTGACGGAACAGGAACTCGCCTTTTTTCAGCGGACGTCCCCGTTTGACGATCTGGTCCAGGGCATCCATGTCTTCCAGATTCAGCGAAAGCGGCAGGCACAGCGCAGCCAGACTGCAATCCTTGCAATGTGCCTGGTGAGGCGTGTGGAGCTTGATGGTTTCGGACATCACGCAAATTCCTGCGATAAACACACAATAACCGCAAGGGTACCGCATGGCCGGACCTTCTAGCCAGCGCTGTACGGTCGCAGCCTCGTCTGGGCTAAAGATTTGCGCTGAATATCCGATAAGTTTGCATATATACGGTTGAGGTGCAGTACATGCGGGTTGAGTCTGCAGGCATGATGGATCGTCTGTCGCAGAGTGTGCATCGTCAGGTGGCGCGCAGTGGTGATGTCATGACAACTGATGAGCGGGTCAATACAGGCGTCCATGTCATGCTCTCTGACGTGGGGCGTAATCGTTCCCAGCAAGCGTCCAGAAATGACGATATCGACAAGAGTGACTTGCCCGATACCATCAAGGACATTCTCAAAATGATCCGTGCATTACGTCAGCAGATTGCCGAGCAGATGGCCAAGCTGCAGGCCATTATGGCGGACGCTTCATTAAGTCCTGATAGTCGTGCGGCACAGACTCAGGCCCTGCAATTGCAGGTATCCACACTGAATGGTGCTCTATCCAGTGCCAGCTCCAGCTTGCTCAAGGCGATGCAGGACGCTGGATTGGATGACGAGCAGATGCAGGCTGTCGCCACGCTTTCCATGGGCTAAATGTCCCGAGTCAGATGACTCGGGAAAAACGCTGGTTGTTCTGTTGCTCTAGGTAGCGGTCGAACAGCATGCACAGCGGACGCACCAGTAGCCGGCCGGCAGGGCGGACATTGATTCCGCGTTCACTCAGATCAATCAGCCCATCACGGGCGAGTTGCTGCAGCTGCGGCCAGAGACTGGAGAAGTAGCTGCGGAAGTCGATCGCGAATTCAGTTTCGATCTTCGAAAAATCCAGCTCGAAAGCACAGATCAGTTGTTGGATCACCGCGCGGCGTATGCGGTCATCGGTGCTGCAACTGAGCCCGCGCAGTGTGGCGAGTTGGCCGTTGTCGAGGCTTTGCTGGTAGTTATTGATGTCACTGCTGTTCTGGCAGTACAGGTCACCGATCTGGCTGATGGCCGATACGCCAAGACCGATCAGGTCACAGTGACCATGGGTGGTATAGCCCTGGAAATTGCGTTGCAGGGTGCCATCTTCCTGGGCGGTGGCCAGTTCATCATCGGGCAGGGCGAAGTGATCCATGCCGATATAGCGGTAGCCGGCGGCGGTGAGCTGCTCGATGCTGCCCTGGAGCATGGCCAGCTTTTCGACCGGGCTCGGCAGGTCATCGGTGTTGATTCGTCGCTGCGGCATGAAGCGTTCCGGCAGATGGGCATAGTTGAACACCGAGAGCCGGTCCGGTTGCAAGGCAATGACTTCGGCCACGGTGCGGGCAAAACTTTGCGGATTCTGCTTCGGTAGGCCGTAGATCAGGTCGATATTCACCGAACGGAACTGCAGGGTGCGTGCCGCCTCGACGATGGCGCGGGTTTCGTCCAGGCTTTGCAGGCGATTGACCGCGCGCTGCACCACCGGGTCCAGATCCTGGACACCGAGACTGACGCGGTTGAAGCCCAGCTCGCGCAACAGCCCCATGGTTGACCAGTCGGCTTCGCGCGGATCTATCTCGATGCCGTAGTCGCCAGAGTCATCGTCAAGCAGGGTGAAGTGCTCGCGCAGATGGCCCATCAGGCGACGCAACTCATCATGACTGAGAAAAGTAGGGGTGCCACCGCCGAAATGCAGTTGCTCGACGACCTGCTGACGATCCAGGTGGCAGGCGATGCTGGTGATTTCCTTTTCCAGCCGTTCCAGATAGGGCAGCGCTCGACCACGGTCCTTGGTAACCACCTTGTTGCAGGCGCAGTAGTAGCAAATATTGGCGCAGAACGGCACATGGACGTAGAGCGACAGGGGGCGGACTGCCTTGCGGCTGTCGCGCAGGGCGTGCATCAGGTCGAAGGAACCAATGCTGTTATCGAACTGCACGGCAGTCGGATACGAGGTGTAGCGTGGGCCGGGCAGATCGTAGCGACGGATCAGATCGGCATCCCAGCGGATGGCGTCGAGCATGTGGTTGTCCCTGAGAAGGCAAACAATGCTGGCGAGTCTAGGGCGGAGCTGCGCAGGTGATCTTGACCTGGGTCAGGGAGCGTGCCGCTCTGTTTTAGCACTTTGGACGTATGGCAGGCCTACCTCAGTGCCCCATCATCCAGTGCTGGTGCGGACCGGGCAGCGTCCACAGGCCAAACAGAATGACCAGCAGGCCGCCGGCCACACGCACACCGCGTTTGCGCAGCAGGGCGGTCAGGCGTTCGGCGGCCATGCCGGTGGCCAGCAGGACCGGCCAGGTGCCCATGCCGAACGCCAGCATCAGCAGTCCGCTGTCGAGTGCCGAGCCTTGGCTGGCGGTCCACAGCAGCGTGCTGTAGACCAGGCCGCAGGGCAGCCAGCCCCAGATGGCGCCGAGCAACAGTGCGCGGGGTATGCTGCTGACCGGCATCAGGCGACTGGCATAGGGTTGCAGGTAGCGCCACAGGTAGCGGCCCAGGCCTTCGATGCGAGTCAGGCCGCTCCACCAGCCGGCCAGGTACAGGCCCATGGCGATCAACAACAAGGCGGCGATCACACGCAGCAGCATGGCGGCCGGGCTGCTGGCGACGGCCCAGCCGGCCAGTCCGATCAGTAAGCCCGCTATGCCATAGCTGCAGACGCGGCCGATGTTGTAGGCCACCAACAAGCGGAAGCGCCGGGCACGCTGTTCCGCCGGTATGGCCAGGGTCAATGCGCCCATCAGTCCGCCGCACATGCCCAGGCAATGGCCGCCACCCAGCAGGCCGAGGATCAGTGCCGAGACCAGCAGAGGCGCCAGTTCAAGCACGTGGCTCGTCCTGCTCGCTCTGTTTGTCCGCCTCGGCAATACCAGCTTTGTGCTGAGGATCTTCGTCGTCGAACAGGATGCTGTGCGCCGGGCCGTCGAGGTCGTCGTATTGGCCATTATTCACCGACCAGACGAACAGCCAGATGGCGAAGGCAACCAGCCCTACGGCAACGGGGATCAGAATGTAGAGGGCAGCCATGGGGTCTCCAGAATAGGGGTAGTAGCGACGGACGTAGGGTGGATGTCGCCTTTTACATTCAGCATGGCGGCGTGCAGATGGATCAATGGAGCGTAATCCACCCTACGGACGTGCCAGGCGCAGGGCGTTGAGTACCACCAGCAGTGAGCTGACCGACATGCCGAACGCGGCCCAGAGTGGCGTAACCCAGCCCAGCGCCGCGAATGGCAGCACGAGTCCATTGTACAGGCTGGCCCAGGCGAGGTTCTCGACGATGATGCGCCGTGTACGTCGAGCCATGGCGAAGGCCTGGACCAGACTGCTGAGCTTGTTGGACAACAAGATGGCGTCGGCGCTGGTTTTGGCCAGATCAGTGGCACTGCCCATGGCGACACTGATATCGGCGCCGGCGAGCACCGGCACATCGTTAACGCCGTCACCGAGCATCAGTACGCGGTGGCCCTCCTGGTGCAATTGCTGCAGAACGGCCAGCTTGGCATCAGGCGTCAGACCGCCCCGGGCATCGTCAATGCCCAGTTGACGTGCCACTTCGGCGACCATCGGCGAGGTATCACCAGAGAGCAGCACGATCTGCCAGCCCTGGGCGCGACAGGCGCTGATCAGTTCACCAGCATCTTCACGTAGACGGTCATCGAGGACGAACCAGGCCAGAGGGCCTTGTTCATCGCCGAGCAACAGCCACTGGCCTTGCGAACCAGGAATGATCGGGGTGGGCTGGCCCGACAGGGCGGCGACATAGGCCGGCTGACCGATCCGCAGCGTGCGGCCATCAATCAGGCCCTGCAGGCCTTGGCCGGGTGTGCTGGTGATCTGTTGGGCCCCTTGTTCACAGTGGCCGAATGCCCGGGCGATGGGGTGTTCCGAGCCATGTTCGAGTGCTGCGGCCAACGCCAGGCAGCTGTCGGCATCGATCGCCCGCAGCGGTTGAATGTTGGTAAGGGTCAGGCGGCCTTCGGTGAGCGTGCCGGTCTTGTCGACGATCACGGTATCGATCTGCCGCAACCCTTCGAGTACATGGCCGCGGGTCAGTAGCAGGCCGAGTTTGTGCAGGCTGCCGGTCGCCGTGGTCAGGGCTGTCGGCGTGGCCAGCGAGAGTGCGCAAGGGCAGGTGGCAACCAGCAGTGAAAGAACGATCCAGAAGGCGCGGTCGGCGTCGATCTGCCACCAGACGAGGCCAACGAGCGTCGCCACACCAAGCACGATCACCAGGAACCACTGCGCTACCCGGTCTGCCAGCTCGGCGATGCGCGGTTTATCAGTCTGCGCCCGCTCCAGCAGGCGGACGATGGCAGACAGTCGGGTGTTGGCACCCAGGGCTTGCACTTCGACGGTCAATGGCCCTTCGACATTGAGGGTGCCGGCAGTGACTTGATCACCGGCGCCACGTGGCAGGGGCAGGTATTCGCCGGTGAGC
This sequence comes from Pseudomonas sp. Marseille-Q8238, assembly GCF_965111915.1. Taxonomy (NCBI): domain Bacteria; kingdom Pseudomonadati; phylum Pseudomonadota; class Gammaproteobacteria; order Pseudomonadales; family Pseudomonadaceae; genus Pseudomonas; species Pseudomonas sp. Marseille-Q8238. The sequence goes on from NZ_CBCOPI010000001.1 coordinate 2,389,842, forward strand.
AGCGACTCGTCGATACTGGAGTGCCCGGCGAGCACGCGGCCATCCGCTGGCAGCAGGGCGCCTGGCGGTACCAGGACGCGATCACCAACCTGCAGGTCGCGCAGCAGAATGCGTTCACTGTGCTCGTTGTTGTCCAGGCGCAGGCAGGAGGCCGGCAGCAGGTTGACCAACTGAGCAGTCGCCGCTGCAGTGCGCTCGCGGGCACGCCGTTCCAGGTAGCGACCAGCAAGCAGGAACAGGGCGAACATGCCGACTGCATCGAAGTACAGCTCGCCATTGCCGCTGATGGTTGACCAGATGCCCGCGATATACGCGCCACCGATGGCCAGGGAGACGGACACATCCATGGTCAGGTGGCGGGTGCGCAAATCGCGCAGGGCGCCACGGAAGAACTGGCCACAGCAGTAGAAGACGATGGGGGTGGTAAGAAACAGGCTGACCCAGCGCAGGATGGTATCCAGTTCAGCTGACAGGTCGATGTTGAACTCGGGCCAGGTGGCCATGGTGGCCATCATCACCTGCATCCACAGAAGCCCGGCTACGCCAATCTGGCGCAGCGACTTGCGGTTTTCCTCTGCCAGCCGCGTACTGGCTTCATCGGCCTGCCAGGGATGGCCGGCATAACCGATGCGGCGCAACTCCTTGAGCAACTGGCTCAGGGGGAGCTGACTGTCGGCCCAGCGCACCTGCAGGCGCTGGTTGGACAGGTTGAGCGTGGCCTGGGCCACACCCGGAAGTGCGCGCAGGTGTTTCTCGATCAGCCAGCCGCAGGCCGCACAGCTGATGCCCTCGATCAGCAGGCAGGTTTCGCTGAGCTCACCTTCATGCAGCACGAAGCCTTGCTGCACCTCCCCCCGGTCGTAAAGCTCCAGCTCGTCGGGCAGGGCCTTGGGTAGTGTCTGGGGATTGATCGCGCTGTCGCTGCGGTGGCGGTAGTAGCTCTCCAGTCCCCCAGCGACGATCGCTTCGGCCACGGCCTGGCAGCCCGGGCAGCACAAGGCCCGTGTCTCGCCGAGTACACGGGCCTCGAAGCGACTGCCGGCGGGAACCGGCAAGCCGCAGTGGTAGCAGGGTAGGGGATTGCTCATAAGTCGGCTGGATCAGTCACCGAGCAGTACGGTCTTGCCGCTGCCGACCTCTTCTTCCTCGAACAGGCGCCAATCATTGCCACCTTCTTGGCCGATCAGCTCGACGAAGCGGCGACCTTCAACGGCATCGACCATCTGGCCGAAGTAGCTGCCATCGTCGCGCAGTTGCAGGACGACGCGGCGGTCGCGCTCGGGCTGGGTGGGGGACACCAGGTTGAGCACCAGTTGCTGTGGCCGGCTGAGGCCGGTCAGCTGCAAGGTGGCGGTGCCGGCATCATTGTCGAGCAGCAACTCGCCTTTGATCTGCAGGCGGATGGCCAGGTTTTCACGTTCCAGCGAGGTGTTGATGCCTTTGCCAACATCGTAATAGTTGTCAGAAATCAGACCAGGGGGATTGCGTGTGGCGATGATCAGCAACGAGGTGCCAAGGACGATCGACGAGCCAAGGAGGCTTAGGATGAACCAGACCCAGAATTCTTTGTACCAGGGCTTGGCTTGGATTTCCGACTGCATGTGATTTCCTGTGGTTAGCGGACGCTGGGGCCGATGAAGCGGCTATGAGTGTCACTCTGGACGCTTGGATCTTCGATTGCCTGGATCTTGAACGTGACGGTGTTGGTGCTCGACGGCAGTTTCTCCGGGGAAATCGACAGTTCGATCGGTACCGACAACACTTCGCCGGCGGCGACTTTGACTTCGTTACGTCCCTGCAGGACAAGACCTTCAATACCGTCAGCTCGAATGGTGAACGTCAGGTCATTCTGCGCCTTGTTCATCAGCTTGAGGGTGTAGACGTTTTCGATGAAGCCTTGCTGGTTCTCGCGGAACAGGACGCGGTCCTTGAGCACATCGAGCTCGACCAGCGAGCGGTGCGCGACGGTCCAGCCGAACAGCAGGATCATGCCAACCAGGGCAATGGCATAACCAATCAGACGGGGACGCAGCAGTTGCGTCTTCTGCCCGGACAGGTTGTGCTCGGTGGTGTAGCTGATCAGCCCTTTCGGGTAATTCATCTTTTCCATGATGCTGTCGCAAGCATCGATACAGGCGGCGCAGCCAATGCATTCGATCTGCAGGCCATCGCGAATGTCGATACCAGTCGGGCACACCTGGACGCACATGGTGCAGTCGATGCAGTCACCCAGCCCCTCTGCCTTGTAATCGGCATTTTTCTTGCGCGGACCACGGTGTTCGCCGCGGCGCGGGTCGTAGGAGACGATCAGGGTGTCCTTGTCGAACATCACGCTCTGGAAGCGTGCGTAAGGGCACATGTAAATGCACACCTGCTCGCGTAGCCAGCCGGCGTTGCCATAGGTCGCCAGGGTGAAGAAACCGACCCAGAAATAGGCCCAGCCATCGGCCTCGCCACTGAGCAGGCTCGGAATCAGGTCGCGGATCGGCGAGAAATAACCAACGAAGGTCAAGCCGGTTACTAGGCCGATCAACAGCCACATGCCGTGCTTGGCGCTCTTGCGCAGCAGCTTTTCGGCACTGAATGGGGCCTTGTCCAATTTCATGCGCTGGTTGCGGTCACCCTCGGTGACTTTTTCGCACCACATGAAGATCCAGGTCCAGACGCTCTGCGGACAGGTGTAACCGCACCAGACGCGGCCAGCAAAGACCGTGATGAAGAACAGGCCGAATGCGCAAATGATCAATAGCCAGGACAGCAGGGCAAAATCCTGGGGCCAGAATGTGGCGCCAAAGATGTAGAACTTGCGCTCGGGAAGATCCCACCAGACCGCTTGCCGGTCATTCCAGCTAAGCCAGGCGGTCCCGAAATAAAGCAGGAAGAGGAACGCTCCGCCACTGAGGCGCAGGTTACGGAAAAGCCCGGTGAAGGCGCGGGTGTAGATCTTTTCGCGGCTAGCGTACAGGTCGACGCTGCTGTCTTTGGCAGGGGGAGGAGTAATGTTGTGGACAGGTATCTGTTCGCTCATCAGTGCGTACCACGGCCTTGGATAATTGCTCCGTCAGTACATGCCGACTGGAGTCATTGGTTCACGGATGCCCTATGGTACGCCTGATCAAGCGCCGCCCGGGTGCGACCTTGGGTCGCGCACGGGCGGTTAAACGTTATTGCTCTACGGTATTGCCGTGGGACAGGCTGTACACATAGGCGGCCAGCAGGTGCACCTTGTCGTTGCCGAGGAAGGCTTCCTGGGCAGGCATGTGGCCACTGCGACCATAACGAATGGTCTGCTGCAGTTGAGCGTAGCTGCTGCCGTAGATGAACGCCGACGGATTGGTCAGGTTCGGCGCGCCCATGGCTGCAGTGCCCTTGCCGTCTGCGCCGTGGCAGGCGAAGCAGGTGCTCGAGAAGATCTTGCGACCCGCCTCGATATCAGCAGTTACGCCTTCTGGCAGCGTGCGGCCAGCCAGTTCGGTGAGTACGAAAGCAGCGACATTCTTGACGCCATCTTCGTGGATCGCCGGGCCTTGCGGCGGCATCAGGCCGGTACGACCGCCCATGATGGTGGTCTTGATGGTTGCCGGATCACCACCCCAACGCCATTCGTTGTCGGTGAGGTTAGGGAAGCCATAGGCACCCTTGGCATCGGAACCGTGGCAGACCGAGCAGTTGGAGGCGAACAGGCGGCCACCCATTTTCAGGGCTTGCTCATCCTTGGCCACTTCTTCGATCGGCATCGCAGCGTATTTGGCATAGATCGGACCGTACTTGGCGTCGGCCTTGTCCATTTCCTTTTCCCACTGGTGCACGCCAGTCCAGCCCGGCTCACCGTTGGCGAACGGTTTGCCTTCGGATATTTCGCTGTAGCCCGGCAGCAGGCCTTTCCAGGTGCCCAGGCCCGGGTAGAGCACCAGGTAACCCAGGGCGAAAACCACGGTGCCGATAAACAGCATGAACCACCACTTGGGTAGCGGGTTGTCGTATTCGGCAATGCCGTCGAACTCGTGGCCGACGGTTTGATCCGTTCCTTCCTGGCGTTGACCCTTGCGCACGCCGAACAGCAGTGCGGTCAGGGCAATGATGGTGCCCAGGCTCAGAACGGTGATGTACAGACTCCAGAAGGTAGTCATTCTTTATTGCTCCCAGAAGCTTGGTCGTCACGCTTTTTGGCGGGAGCGTCGTCAGCAAAGGGCAGGTTGGCGGCTTCGTCGAAGCTGTCTTTGCGTCGGCTGCTGTATGCCCAGAGCACTACGCCTATGAAAGCGATGAAAACCACTGCGGTGCCAATACCGCGAAGCATCCCGATATCCATCATGCGTTACCGTTTGTTCTTGATTGAGGTGCCCAGACCTTGCAGGTAGGCCACGAGGGCTTCCATCTCGGTCTTGCCTTTGACAGCGTCTTTGGCGCCGGCAATGTCTTCATCGGTATAGGGCACGCCCAAGGAGCGCAGGGCGGAGAGCTTGGTGGCGGTGTTCTTGCCATCCAGCTTGTTCTCGACCAGCCATGGGTACGCCGGCATCTTCGACTCAGGCACTACGTTGCGCGGGTTGTACAGGTGCGCACGGTGCCAGTCATCGGAGTAGCGGCCGCCAACGCGGGCCAGGTCCGGACCGGTACGCTTGGAACCCCACAGGAAGGGGTGGTCCCAGACGCTTTCGCCGGCTACGGAGTAGTGGCCATAGCGCTCGGTTTCGGCGCGGAACGGACGGATCATCTGCGAGTGGCAGCCAACGCAGCCTTCGCGGATGTAGATATCACGACCTTCCAGCTCCAGCGCGGTGCGCGGCTTCATGCCTTCAACGGGCTCGTTGACGACGTCCTGGAAGAACAGGGGAACGATCTGGGTCAGGCCGCCAATACTGACGGCCAGGACCATGAACAACGCCAGCAGGCCGATGTTCTTCTCGACTATTTCGTGGCTTTTCATCAGTGAGCGACCTCGGCAGGGATGCGAGCGGCGGCTTCGTATTCAGCCGGCTTGGCAGCACGCACGGTGCGGTAGGTGTTGTAGGCCATCAGCAGCATGCCGGTGAGGAAGAACGCCCCGCCGATCATGCGCACCAGGAAGCCTTCGTGGCTGGCGACCAGCGCTTCGACGAAGGAGTAGGTGAGGGTGCCGTCTTCGTTGACCGCACGCCACATCAGGCCCTGGGTGATGCCGTTGACCCACATCGAGGAGATGTACAGCACGGTACCGATGGTAGCCAGCCAGAAGTGGGCGTTGATCAGCGTGATGCTGTGCATCTGCTCGCGGCCGAACACTTTAGGCAGCATGTGGTACAGCGCGCCGATGGAAATCATCGCTACCCAGCCGAGGGCACCGGCGTGTACGTGGCCGATGGTCCAGTCGGTGTAGTGGGAGAGGGCGTTGACGGTCTTGATCGCCATCATCGGGCCTTCGAAGGTGGACATGCCGTAGAAGGCCAGGGACACCACGAGGAAGCGCAGGATGGGGTCGCTGCGCAGCTTATGCCAGGCGCCCGAGAGGCTCATCATGCCGTTGATCATGCCACCCCAGCTTGGAGCCAGCAGGATGATCGACATGGCCATGCCGAGGGACTGGGCCCAGTCTGGCAGTGCGGTGTAGTGCAGGTGGTGCGGACCGGCCCAGATGTACAGGGTGATCAGCGCCCAGAAGTGCACGATGGACAGGCGATAGGAGTAGATCGGGCGCTCGGCTTGCTTCGGAACGAAGTAGTACATCATCCCCAGGAAGCCGGTGGTCAGGAAGAAGCCTACCGCGTTGTGGCCGTACCACCACTGCACCATGGCGTCAGTGGCGCCGGCGTAGATGGAGTAGGACTTGAACAGTTCAACCGGGACCGACATGTGGTTGACGATGTGCAGCATCGCGGTAACCAGAATGAAGGCGCCGTAGAACCAGTTACCCACATAGATGTGCTTGGTCTTGCGCTTGATGATGGTGCCGAAGAACACCACCGCATAAGTGACCCACACAATGGCCAGCAGGATGGCGATCGGCCACTCCAGCTCGGCGTACTCTTTCGAGGTGGTGTAGCCCAGCGGCAGGGTAATGACCGCGAGCACGATGACCGCTTGCCAGCCCCAGAAGGTGAAGGCGGCGAGGCCGTCGGAAATCAGGCGGGTCTGGCAGGTGCGCTGCACCACGTAGTAGGAGGTGGCGAACAGGGCGCAACCGCCGAAGGCGAAGATCACCGCGTTGGTGTGCAACGGGCGCAGACGGCCGAAGCTGGTCCAAGGCAGATCCAGGTTGAGTTCCGGCCACACGAGTTGTGCGGCGATGAACACGCCTAGACCCATTCCGATGACTCCCCAGATCACCGTCATAACGGCGAACTGGCGGACCACCTTGTAGTTATAAGCAGTCTGACTGATTGCTGTGCTCATGCGAGGGGTTCCACGGTTAATGGACTTTCTTAGGGGGTAAAAATCGGCGGCAAGTATGTAGAAAGGAGGCCCCCATTGCAACGCCACATGCCTGCGCGATCAAGGTTTTAGCGGGGCTCGGGGGATATCGGGTGCCCCCGTGCCGAGGTCCTTTGGTCGCAGGAAAACCCTACGAAAGAGGGTAATAGCCTTGGATTTGTTACGGAATACATCCCTGGGCAGCTTAGTTCATGGCAAAGACATGAACAGGCAGCGTGTCGGCAGGTGCGACACTGAGTCGCATAACGTATTTGAACTCGGGCGGTGGTGCCGAGGTGCGGTGGTAAAAATGCCAGGGCGCCATAGGGCGCCCTGGCTAACCGTCATTTACTGGCGGTGTCTTCCTCCACCTGTTGCGACAGGCTGTAGACATAGGCGGCCAGCAGGTGAGCTTTGTCGTTGCCGAGAAAGTCCTCCTGGGCTGGCATGTGGCCGGTACGGCCATAACGGATGGTCTGCTGCAGTTGAGCCAGGCTGCTGCCGTAGATGAAGGCCGACGGGTTGGTCAGGTTCGGGGCACCCAGCGCCGGGGTGCCCTTGCCATCGGCACCGTGACAGGCGAAACAGGTGGTCGAGAAGATCTTCTCGCCCGCATCGACATTGGCTGCGGCATCTTCCGGCAATGGACGGCCAGCCAGCTTGGTCAATACGAAGGCAGCTACATCACGCACCCCTTCATCCCCGATCATCGCGCCTTGTGGCGGCATGATGCCGGTACGACCCGCCAGGATGGTGGTCTTGATGCTGGCCGGCTCGCCACCCCAGCGCCACTCGCGGTCGCTCAGATTGGGGAAGCCATAGGCACCCTTGGCATCGGAACCATGGCAAACGGAGCAGTTGGAAGCGAACAGGCGACCGCCCATTTTCAGGGCTTGCTCGTCTTTGGCCACGTCCTCGATTGGCATGGCGGCGAACTTGGCGTAGATCGGCCCGTATTGCAGATGGGCTTTGTCCATTTCGCGTTGCCACTGGTTGACCTGGGTCCAGCCATCCTCGTAGCCGGGAAGTACGCCTTTCCAGTTACCCAGGCCCGGATAGAGCGCCAGATAGACCAGGGCGAAGATCAGGGTCCCGAGGAACAACATGAACCACCACTTGGGCAGCGGGTTGTCGTACTCCTCGATGCCGTCGAAGGCATGCCCCATGGTTTTATCCGTGGTGCCCGGGCTCTCGCCACGGCGCGTGGCGAAAAGCAGGGCGAACAGGGCAACCAGGCTGCCCAGCGTAAGCAGGGTGATGTAGACACTCCAGAAAGAACTCACGGTTGTGTACTCCAAGACATGAACAGGCTGCTGTACTGAATGGTCATGACTTACCTCTTGTTCTTCAGGCTGGTGCCAAGGACTTGCAGGTAGGCGACCAGCGCATCCATCTCGGTCTTGCCGCTCAGCGCCGCCTTGGCACCGGTCAGGTCTTCATCGCTGTACGGAACGCCGAGAAAACGCAGCGCTTCGATCTTGGCGACGATGGACGTATCGTCCAGCTTGTTCTCGACCAGCCACGGGTACGCCGGCATCTTCGACTCAGGCACCACGTTGCGCGGGTTGTACAGGTGCGCACGGTGCCAGTCATCGGAGTAGCGGCCGCCCACGCGGGCCAGGTCCGGCCCGGTACGCTTGGAGCCCCACAGGAAGGGGTGATCCCAGACGCTTTCGCCGGCTACGGAGTAGTGGCCATAGCGCTCGGTTTCGGCGCGGAACGGGCGGATCATCTGCGAGTGGCAGCCAACGCAGCCTTCGCGGATATAGATGTCGCGACCTTCCAGTTGCAGGGCGGTATAGGGCTTCATGCCCTGTACCGGCTCATTGACCACGTCCTGGAAGAACAGCGGAACAATCTGGGTCAGGCCGCCGATGCTCACGGCCAGCACCATCATCAGTGCCAGCAGGCCGACGTTCTTTTCAAGGATTTCGTGTTTGCTGCTCATCAGTGGGCTCCCTCGGCAATCTGGGCGCTGGCGTCATATTCGGCAGGAGTCGAGGCGCGCACGGTGCGGTAGGTGTTCCAGGCCATGATCAGCATGCCGGCGAAGAAGATCGCGCCGCCGAGCAGGCGTACCACGAAGCCGGTATGGCTGGCTTGCAGGGCTTCTACGAAGGAGTAGGTGAGGGTGCCGTCTTCGTTGACCGCACGCCACATCAGGCCCTGGGTGATGCCGTTGACCCACATCGAGGCGATGTACAGCACGGTGCCGATGGTCGCCAACCAGAAGTGCGTGTTGATCAGCGCAGTGCTGAACATCTGCTCGCGGCCAAAGACCTTGGGCAGCACGTGATACAGCGCGCCGATGGAGATCATGGCTACCCAGCCGAGGGCGCCGGCGTGTACGTGGCCGATGGTCCAGTCGGTGTAGTGGGAGAGGGCGTTGACGGTCTTGATCGCCATCATCGGGCCTTCGAAGGTCGACATGCCGTAGAACGCCAGGGAGACGACCAGGAAGCGCAGGATCGGGTCGCTGCGCAGCTTATGCCAGGCGCCTGATAGGGTCATCATGCCGTTGATCATGCCGCCCCAGCTGGGTGCGAGCAGGACCAGGGACATGACCATGCCCAGCGACTGAGCCCAATCCGGCAGGGCGGTGTAGTGCAGGTGATGCGGGCCGGCCCAGATGTACAGGGTGATCAGCGCCCAGAAGTGCACGATGGACAGGCGATAGGAGTACACCGGGCGTTCGGCCTGCTTGGGCACGAAGTAGTACATCATCCCCAGGAAGCCCGCGGTGAGGAAGAAGCCCACGGCGTTGTGACCGTACCACCATTGCACCATCGCATCGGTAGCGCCCGCATACAGCGAGTAGGACTTGTTCCAGGTAACCGGCACGGCCAGGTTATTGACGATGTGCAGCAGGGCCACGGTGAGGATGAACGCACCGAAGAACCAGTTACCCACGTAGATATGCTTGGTCTTGCGCTTGGCCAGTGTGCCGAAGAACACGATGGCGTACGCGACCCAGACGATGGTGATCAGGATATCGATCGGCCACTCCAGCTCGGCGTACTCCTTGGAGGAGGTCCAGCCCATGGGCAGGCTGATGGCTGCGAGGACGATCACAAGTTGCCAACCCCAGAAGGTGAAGGCTGCCAGCTTGTCCGAGATCAGACGGGTCTGGCAGGTACGCTGCAGGGAGTAATAGCTGGTGGCGAACAGGGCACAGCCGCCGAATGCGAAGATCACGGCATTGGTGTGCAGAGGTCGCAGGCGACCGAAACTGGTCCACGGCAGGTTGAGGTTCAGGTCCGGCCAGGCCAGTTGGGCGGCAATGAATACGCCGACCCCCATCCCGACTATGCCCCAAATCACCGTCATAATGGCGAACTGGCGGACCACCTTATAATTGTAGGCGGCGCTGCTGGTTGTGTTCATGTGTTGGGCTTCCATCCACGGTTTATGAAAAGCATGGCAAGCATGGGTAAAGGCGTGATGAGCGGTATTGACAGGGATCAATGCGGGGCTGGCGATTGGCTATGGGACAGGGTGGACGGAATGTCGCAGGTCACCCTGATTCTCGCCCATGGTGCGGGCGCGCCGATGGACAGCAGCTTCATGCAGCAAATGGCTGCGTTACTGGCGGCAAGGGGCGTTACGGTGGTGCGCTTCGAGTTTCCTTATATGGCGGCTCGCCGACAGGACGGTGGCAGGCGGCCGCCCAATCCGCAGACGCAGCTGCTTGCCTGCTGGCGTGAGGTGTACGCTGCGGTGCGTGCGCAGGTGACGGGGCCGGTGGCGATTGGTGGCAAGTCCATGGGCGGGCGCATGGCCAGCCTGCTGGCTGATGAGTTGGGGGCCGATGCGTTGGTCTGCCTGGGCTATCCGTTCCACCCGCCGGGCAAACTGGACAAGCCGCGCGTGGCGCATCTGGCCGAACTGCGGACATGCACATTGATCGTGCAGGGGGAGCGTGATGCCCTGGGCAAGCGGGAAACCGTCAGTGGTTACACGCTATCCCCAGCCATCGAGCTTCATTGGCTCGTGGCCGCAGACCATGACCTGAAGCCGCTGAAGTCATCCGGCTGGACTCATGAACAGCATCTGATCAGTGCTGCAGATGCCATTGCCGAGTTTCTGCTATGCGTTTAGGGGGCTATCGATATTTCGATATGGATGGTCGGAGCGAGACAGTTGCGAGCATTCAACTTTTCCGTCCGATTGGTGGGCTGAAGCCCACCCTACGTAGGGTTCAGGCTCTGTAGGGTGGGCTTCAGCCCACCGGCTGCGGCATCCGCAATTGCATCAAAGAGGCCCGCGCATAGGGCAGGGTTGGAAATGTATTTCCATCCGGCCAATGAGTTGAAACGAAACGTAAACAGCCCTTAGCAAGCCCAGGCCTGGGCGCAGTAAAAAAAGCCGGTATAAACCGGCTTTTTTATGGCGTGAACATCAGCGGTTGAAACGCTCGACCAGTGAATACTGGTCCTGCGCGGTGGCCGTCAGGGCCTCGCTCAGCTCGGCTGTGCTGTGGGCCTCGCTGGAGGTCTGGTCGGCCAACTGGGCGATGGTGGTGATGTTCTGGTTGATCTCTTCGGCCACGGCGCTCTGTTCCTCGGCAGCGGCGGCGATCTGGTTGGCCATGTCGGTGATGTTGGCCACAGCCTCACTGATGCCGATCAGGGCCTGGTCGGCTTTCAATACGCGTTCGACGCCTTCATCGGCATGGCGACGGCCGACGGCCATGGTGGTCACGGCGGCCTCAGCGGTGCGTTGCAGATTGGCGATCAGTGCGTGGATCTGCCCGGTGGACTCGGTCGTGCGCTGCGCCAGCGAGCGGACCTCATCGGCAACCACGGCAAAGCCTCGGCCCATTTCACCGGCCCTGGCTGCTTCGATAGCGGCGTTGAGTGCGAGCAGGTTGGTCTGGTCGGCAATGCCTTTGATCACATCGACCACGCCACCAATCTCGTTGCTGTCTTGGGCCAGGCGCGACACGGTCTCGCCGGTTTCGCCCACGGAGATGGAGAGGCGCTGAATGGCCTCGCGGGTTTCCGCCGCCACATCACGCCCCTCACCGGTAAGGCGATTGGCCTCCTGGGTGGCAATGGCGGTGCGTGCCACGTTGCTGGCGACTTCCAGTGTGGTGGCTGCCATTTCGTTGACCGCCGTAGCGACCTGTTCCGTCTCGATGCGCTGGCGGTCTAGACCGGCAGAGCTGTTATGCGCCAGCTGGTCGGCCTGGCGGGCCTGGTTCGTGAGTTGTTCGGCGGTGTCCTGCAGGCGGGTCAGGCAGGTTTTCAGGCGTGCTTCCTGGCTGAGCATGGCCATTTCCAGGCGTGCCTGGGTTCCGCGGCTGTCGGTATACATCCGGGCTATCAGCGGGTCGGAGGTGGCCTGTTCGGCGAGGTGCAGCAGGCGTTTGAGCCCACGGTTCTGCCAGGCAATGCCGAGCATGCCAAAGGGAATGCTGAGCGCAGCGGCGAGCAGGAAGCCCCAAGTCGAGCCGAGTAGACTGCCGATGAAGAAGCCGACCTGGCTGATCAGGATGAAAGGCAGCCAGGCCTGTACCAGTGGCAGCCAACGGTCCACGGCCGGAATGGCGCTCTTGCCAGCGTTAACCCGCTGGTAAAGCTCTTCGGCGCGGCGCACCTGCTCAGTCGTTGGCTTGATGCGCACGGACTCATACCCGACAACCTGGCCATTATCGAGAACGGGCGTGACGTATGCATTGACCCAGTAATGGTCGCCGTTCTTGCAGCGGTTCTTGACGATGCCCATCCATGGCCGCCCTTTGCGCAGCGTGCCCCACATGTGCTGGAACACCGCCGATGGCACGTCAGGGTGGCGCACGAGGTTGTGCGGCGCTCGAATCAGCTCGTCGTGGCTGAACCCGCTGATGTCGACAAAGGCTTTGTTGCAGTAGGTGATCTGCCCCTTGAGGTCGGTGGTGGAGATCAGGCGTTGCTGGGAGGGAAACGTACGCTCACGCTGCGTTACAGGCTGGTTGTTTCGCATGGCAGTGGATTCTTATGGTGTCGAATACAAAGGGCATCGGCCGCCAGGTCAAAAAGATGAGGCCGAAAAACTGGTTGCAGTGTAACGCAGCAAGTAGATGAAAAATATTTTGGCGCCAAACTGCCGGTGAAAATAGGCAGGGCTATAGAGATTCTTGCGAAGTGCAAATGATGGCGGATAAGAAAGTGGTTTTGCAGCAGAAATCGACTCTGGCAAATAGCGGAGTGTCAATTGTTCAAAAGTGCTGGTTTTTTATTGGTACACCCGTGCCATGCCGCAGGCTATCGGCTTTACGGGGCGTGGTAAGCGCCGGGCAAAAATAATTAATGGAACTATGACCGCTTTTTAAATCTGCTTTGCCCCATATTCAGCACATATCGAAGAAGTTCAGGACTCCGGTAATTTACTTGATTCAACTCTCGTTTCGTTTGCATCAACTCTTACAGGTTTATCGTTCACTCTCTTTGGCTAATAAAGCTATCAAGCCGTAACGGCATGCTGCCAGCGACCGTAGTCGCTGGCAGCATGGGTTTAGCGGGCGAGCAATTGACGCAGTACGTAATGCAGAATGCCACCGGCCTTGAAGTATTCCACCTCGTTCAAGGTGTCGATGCGGCATAGCACCTCGACGCGTTCATGGCGCCCCTGGTCATCAGTGATTTCCAGCGTCAGCGTCATGGATGGTTTCAACTCGACCCCATCCAGTCCGGTAATGGCCAGGCGTTCATTGCCGGTGAGGCGCAGCGTCTGGCGATCCTGGCCGTCCTGGAACTGCAGGGGCAATACGCCCATGCCGACCAGGTTGGAGCGATGGATGCGCTCGAAGCTCTGCGCGATAACGGCTTTCACGCCCAGCAGGTTGGTGCCCTTGGCGGCCCAGTCGCGGCTGGAACCGGTGCCGTATTCCTTGCCGGCCACGATTACCAGCGGCGTTCCTTCGGCCTGATAACGCATGGCTGCGTCATAGATCGCCAGCTTCTCGCCACTGGGAATGTGCAGCGTGTTGCCACCTTCCTCGCCACCGAGCATTTCGTTGCGGATGCGAATATTGGCGAAAGTGCCGCGCATCATCACTTCGTGGTTGCCGCGTCGCGAGCCATAGGAGTTGAAGTCCTGGTAGTCCACGCCATGCTCGCTCAGGTAGCGCCCGGCCGGGCTGTCCTTCTTGATGTTGCCGGCTGGGGAGATGTGGTCGGTGGTCACCGAGTCGCCGAGCAACGCGAGAATGCGGGCGTTGTGAATATCAACGATGGGTGGTGGCGCATCAGTGATGCGGTCGAAGAACGGCGGGTGCTGGATATAGGTGGAGTCGTCCTGCCAGACATACGTGGCCGCCTGCGGGACATCGATGGCTTGCCACTGCGCGTCACCGCTGAACACCTCGGCGTACTCCTTGCGGAACATGGCGGTATCGACCTTGGCCACGGCCTCGGCGATTTCCGTCTGGCTGGGCCAGATATCCTTGAGGTAGACCGGCTGGCCATCCTTGCCGGTACCCAGTGGCTCGGTGGCAAGGTCGATACGCACCGTGCCGGCCAGGGCATAGGCGACTACCAGAGGTGGCGATGCCAGCCAGTTGGCCTTGACCAGCGGGTGCACGCGGCCCTCGAAGTTACGGTTGCCCGAGAGCACTGCAGCGACCGTAAGATCGGCCTGTTGAATGGCTTTTTCGATAGGTTCGAGCAGTGGCCCGGAGTTGCCGATACAGGTGGTACAGCCATAGCCGACCAGGTCGAAGCCCAGTTCATCGAGGTAGCGGGTCAGCCCGGCGGCATTGAAGTACTCGGTCACCACCTTGGAGCCGGGTGCCAGCGAGCTTTTCACCCAGGGTTTGCGCTGCAGTCCCTTGGCCACCGCTTTCTTGGCCAGCAGGCCGGCGGCCATCATCACGCTGGGGTTGGAGGTATTGGTGCAGGAGGTGATGGCGGCGATCACCACCGCGCCGTTCTTCAGGCGCTGGGACTGGCCCTGGTACTCGTAGTCGACTTCACCTGTTGCCGCATTGCTGCCCACGGCCGCGCCGCCGCCACCTTCGCTGATCAGCCGGCCTTCTTCCTTGCTGTCGGGCTTGAGTTGCAAGCCGAGCAGTTGCTCGAAGGCTTGCGAGACCTGGGATAGCGGTACGCGATCCTGCGGGCGTTTGGGGCCGGCTAGGCTGGCTTCGACGCTGCTCATGTCCAGCTCCAGGCTGTCGCTGAAAGCCGGCTCGTGGCCGTCCTCACGCCACAGCCCCTGGGTCTTGCAGTACGCCTCGACCAGCGCCACGGTTTCTTCGCTGCGCCCGGACAACCACAGGTAACCGAGAGTGATCGCATCGACCGGGAAGAAGCCACAGGTGGCGCCATATTCCGGGGCCATGTTGGCGATGGTCGCGCGGTCGGCCAACGGCAGGTCGGCCAGGCCGTCGCCGTAGAACTCGACGAATTTGCCGACCACACCTTTCTTGCGCAGCATCTGGGTCACGGTCAGCACCAGGTCGGTAGCGGTGATGCCTTCGCGGAGCTTGCCGGTCAGTTTGAAACCGATCACCTCGGGAATCAGCATCGACACCGGCTGGCCGAGCATGGCGGCTTCCGCTTCGATCCCGCCCACGCCCCAGCCAAGCACGCCGAGGCCGTTGATCATGGTGGTGTGCGAATCGGTACCGACCAATGTGTCGGGAAAGGCGAAGGTGACGCCATCTTCTTCCTTGGTCCATACCGTACGGCCAAGGTATTCAAGGTTGACCTGGTGGCAGATGCCCGTGCCCGGCGGTACCACCCGGAAGTTGTCGAAGGCATTCTGACCCCAGCGCAGAAACGCATAACGCTCGCCATTGCGCTGCATCTCGATGTCGACGTTTTCGCCAAAGGCCGAGGCCGACGCGTACTTGTCGACCATCACCGAGTGATCGATGACCAGGTCCACCGGTGACAACGGGTTGATCTTCTGCGGGTCGCCCCCGGCCTTGGCCATGGCCGCACGCATGGCAGCCAGGTCGACGACGGCCGGTACGCCGGTGAAGTCCTGCATCAGGACGCGTGCGGGGCGGTACTGGATCTCGTGGTCGGAATGGCGCTGCTGCAGCCAGGCGACCATGGCGTGGATGTCCTTGCTGGTGACGCTGAGGTCATCCTCCCAGCGCAACAGGTTTTCCAGCAGCACCTTCAATGACAAGGGCAGTTTGGCGATATCGCCGAGGTGCTTGGCAGCCTCTGAGAGGCTGTAATAGTCGTAGGTCTTGTTGCCTACCTGCAGGGAACGGCGGCATTTCAGGCTATCCAGGGAAGACATTGCATTTCTCCTTTTGGGAGCGGGAGGACCGGATCGAAACTTGAAGCTAGTCCCGGCTTGGCACGCCCGCCACTTCACTTGACCCGGCAGGCGCACCGGAGGTTCCTGTCTCGGCTATCATGCGCGCCTTCAGGAGAAATACGATGAATACCTTGTTACTGCATTGCCGCCCTGGCTTTGAGGGGGAAGTGTGCGCCGAGCTGAGCGAACATGCCGCGCGCCTGGAGGTGCCCGGCTATGCCAAGGGCAAACCCGGCAGCGCCTACGCCGAATTCATCTGCAGCGAGTCTGGCGGCAGTGAGCGGTTGATGCATGCCTTGCACTTCGACCGGCTGATCTTCCCGCGGCAATGGGCACGCGGCGATTACGTGCAGTTACCGGAAACCGATCGCATTGCCGTGCTGCTGGAGCAGTTGGCGAGCTATCCGGTGTGCGGCAGCCTGTGGCTGGAGGTATTCGATACCAATGATGGCAAGGAGCTGTCGAATTTCTGCAAGAAGTTCGAGGCACCGTTGCGCAAGGCGCTGAGTAAGGCTGGGCGCTTGGGCGAGGATGCGAGCAAGCCTCGCCTGTTGCTGACGTTTCGTAGTGGGCGGGAGGTTTTCCTGGGCCTGGCCGCGGCAAACAATTCGGCGCTGTGGCCCATGGGCATTCCCCGTCTGAAGTTTCCACGCGAAGCGCCGAGCCGCTCGACATTGAAGCTGGAAGAAGCCTGGCACCAGTTCATCCCACGCGAACAATGGGAAACCCGGCTCTCGGACGAGATGACTGGTGTCGATCTGGGCGCTTCGCCGGGCGGCTGGACCTATCAACTGGTGCGGCGCGGCATGCTGGTGACGGCCATCGACAACGGGCCAATGGCCGAGAGTCTGATGGATACCGGCCTGGTCCAGCACCTGATGGTCGATGGTTTCACCTGGAAGCCCAAGCAGCCGGTGGACTGGATGGTGTGCGACATCGTCGAGAAGCCGGCGCGCAATGCCGCGTTGCTGGAGACCTGGATCGGCGAAGGCTTGTGTCGCGAAGCGGTGGTCAATCTCAAGCTGCCGATGAAGCAACGCTACGCCGAGGTGCGCCGTCTACTGCTGCGTCTCGAAGATGCTTTCGCCGCGCGCAAGATCAAGGTCTCGATCGCCTGCAAACAGCTCTATCACGACCGAGAGGAAGTAACCTGCCATCTGCGGCGACTGTCCTGAGCACGTCGCATCGGCGAGAATAGATCACTGAATTGCGGAGTACCCCGATGTCCCACCAAGCCGACGCCATACTCGATGCCTGCGGGCTGAATTGCCCAGAGCCGGTGATGATGCTGCACAACAAGGTACGCGAGCTGCCTGCGGGCGGCCTGCTCAAGGTTCTGGCCACCGACCCGTCGACGCGTCGTGATATTCCCAAGTTCTGTCTGTTCCTGGGTCACGAACTGGTCGAGCAGAACGAAGAAAACGGCACTTACCAGTACTGGATTCGCAAGAAGCTGGACTGACAAGGCGAGGAGCGCCCTCGTAGGGTTCACCGCGCACACCGGTGCACATTGAAGGGCATGTTGCTGGGGATGGCGCACCCTGTGCGAGCTCTCCGGAGAGAAGAAGGCTGTTATCAGGCCTCAACCCAGTCAATGCGCCGCTTGGAACTGTGTTTCAAGCGGATCACCAGCATCACCGCCGCACAGGTCAAGCCGACCACCAGTCCCTGCCATAACCCTTTGGGGCCGGACGGCTCACCGAACCAGTGGCTCAACCCCAGAGCGTAGCCCACTGGCAAGCCGATTCCCCAGTAAGCGAACAGCGTGAGGATCATCGTTACCCGGGTGTCCTGATAACCACGCAGGGCGCCGGCAGCGGTCACCTGGATGGCATCGGAGAACTGGAACAGCGCCGAGTAGACGAGCAGGCTGGCTGCCAGCGCGATGACCTCTGGCGAATCGGTATAGATTCGCGCGATTTCCTCACGCAGCACGAGCATCAAACTGGCCGACAGGCAGGCATAGCCCAGCGCCGCGCCCATGCTGATGCCGGCGGCAAATCGCGCTTCGCGTGGCTCACCGCGGCCCAGTGCATGGCCCACGCGCACGGTCGCGGCCATGCCCAGCGAGTAGGGGATCATGAAGACCAGCGAGCTGAAGTTGAGAGCGATCTGGTGCCCGGCGACAACCGACGCCCCCAGGCCGCCGATCAGCAAGGCAATCACCGAGAAGATGCTGGCCTCGGCGAAGATCGCCACGCCAATCGGCACGCCAATGGACAGCAACCCCTTGATGATCTGCCAGTCGGGCCATTGAAAACGGCTGAACAACTGGCTGGCCTGGTAGTAGGGCGCACGTCGTACCCACCAGAACAAACCGAACAACATGCCCCACATGACGATGCCGCTGGCCCAGCCGCAGCCGACCCCGCCCAGTGCGGGCAGACCGAATTTGCCGTAGATCAGGACGTAATTGAGCGGGATGTTCAGCAGCAATCCGCCGATACCGAAGATCATGCTCGGGCGGGTATGCCCCAGGCCATCACTGAAACAGCGCAGCACATGGTAGAGCGCCACGGCAGGAAAACCGAAGGCAATACCGTGCAGATAGCCCATGGACAGCTCCGCGAGTTGCGTATCGACGCCCATCAGCAGCAACACCGGTTTGGCATTCCACAGTAGGAATGACGCGCTGCAGCCAATGACCAGCGCCAGCCACAGCGCCTGACGGACCAACGGCCCGGTTTGCGCCTGGTTGCCTGCGCCGAAATGCTGGGCAACCTTGGGCGTCGTAGCCAGCAGCAAGCCAGTCATCAACAGAAACACCGGAACCCACAACGAGTTGCCCAGCGCCACGGCCGCCAGATCTCGCGGACTCACGCGGCCGGCCATCACTGCATCGACAAAGCCCATGGCGGTATGCGCCAGCTGGGCAATGATGATCGGAATGGCCAATGTCAGCAGGGCGCGCAATTCGGTGAAGGCGCGTGCTGTACGGGTTTGGATGAGCATTGAATGACCAACGGAAGGGCGCGAGGCGGCGCATTCTACGCGCTGCCGGATCGGTCAGGAAAGCCTCGGCGGACAGGCATACCCAGGTTCTGCCTCAGCGCCTAGAATGACGCCTCAATCCCGGAGGACCTCATGCGTATTGTCGCTGACGAAAACATTCCCCTGCTTGATGCGTTCTTTGCCGGCTTCGGTGAGATCCGCCGCTGCGCCGGCCGCGCCATCGACCGCGATGTGCTGGGCGATGCCGAAGTGCTGCTGGTGCGCTCGGTAACTCGGGTGGACCGGGCCTTGCTCGAAGGTTCGTCGGTGCGTTTCGTCGGCACCTGCACCATTGGCACCGACCATCTTGATCTCGATTACTTCCATGAGGCGGGTATCGCCTGGTCCAGCGCACCCGGCTGTAACGCGCGTGGCGTGGTCGATTACGTGTTGGGTTGTCTGTTGGCCATGGCTGAAACCAGCGGCAGCCCCTTGTCGCAGCGCCGCTACGGCGTGGTTGGGGCTGGGCAGGTCGGCGGCCGTCTGGTGCATGTACTGCGCGGGCTGGGTTGGTCGGTGCAAGTCAGTGATCCCCCTCGGCAGGCGCGTGAAGGTGGTGATTTCGTCGAGCTGGAAACGTTGTTGCGTGATTGTGATGTGATCAGCCTGCATACCCCGCTGGATCCGAGCACCCGTCACCTGATCGATGCCGAACGGCTGAAACGTCTGCAACCCGGCACCTGGCTGATCAATGCCAGCCGTGGCGCCGTGGTGGACAACGCCGCACTGCGCCAACACCTGCAGCAAGGGGCTGATCTGCAGGTGGCGCTGGATGTGTGGGAGGGCGAGCCGCTGGTCGACAGTGAACTGGCTTCCTTGTGCCAACTCGCGACTCCGCATATCGCCGGCTACAGCCTGGGAGGCAAGCTGCGTGGTACTGCGCAGATCTACCAGGCCTATTGTGCGGCAAGCGGGCAGGCCGAGACCGTGAGCCTGGCTGACCTGCAGCCTGAAGCCTGGCTCGACCAGCTGACTCTGAGCGCCGTCACCCCACCGGATTGGGCACTGAACATGCTTTGCCGCGCGGTGTATGACCCGCGTCGTGATGATGCGGATTTTCGGCGCACCTTGCAGGGCAGCGAAACCCAGCGCCGCAGCGCCTTCGACGCGCTGCGCAAGCATTACCCGCCACGGCGGGAGATCGATGGATTGAAGGTGGCAATTAAAGGGGAGTCCGAGGCATTGCAGCAGGTAATTGATGCACTGGGCGCCACACGCCTTTGAGCGACTGTCCCAGGACAAAGGAGAGGGCATGAACACGTTTCATCTGGGCCTGATCATCAATCCCCTGGCTGGCCTGGGTGGTACGGCGGCGCTCAAGGGCAGTGATGGCGTGGCACAGGAGGCTCTGGCGCTCGGCGCCGAACCACGGGCCGCAGAACGTACGCGCATCGCTCTCGAATGCCTGCGCCCGGTCGCCGAGCGGGTGACCTTCCTGACCTTTCCCGGCCCCATGGGCGCCGACCTGCTGGCGCAGTTGGGCTTTGCCCATCAGGTATTGGGCAGCCTTGAAAATGGGGCGACCTGCGCCGATGACACACGCCAGGCCATGCACCTGCTGCAGGAAATCGGTTGCGCGCTGATCCTGTTCGCGGGTGGCGACGGTACGGCTCGCGACATCTGTACCGCCGCCCGCGAGGGGCAGCCGGTGCTGGGTATTCCGGCTGGAGTGAAAATCCACTCCGGGGTCTATGCCATCAGCCCGAGAGCGGCGGGTGAGCTTACGCGGCGGTTGGTCGAAGGCGGCCTGGTGCGGCTGACCAGCGGCGAGGTGCGCGATCTTGACGAGGCGGCCTTGCGCCAAAGCAAGGTCAGCGCGCGCTGGTACGGCGAGCTGACGGTGCCGGAGGAGGGTGGCTTCATGCAGCATGTGAAGCAGGCCGGCATGGAATCGGAAGAGCTGGTGCTGGTCGACCTCGCCGACTGGCTGCGCGATAGCTGGGAAGAAGGGGTGCGCTATGTCTTCGGGCCGGGCTCGACCTTGCACGGGCTGGCCGCCAATCTGAATCTGCACACCACCTTGCTGGGTGTAGATGTCATCGAGAATGGCCAGGTGATCGCTCACGATGTGACCGAGCGCGAGCTCTTCAATCTGGTCGACGGCTATCCTGCGCGTCTGCTGGTCACGGCAATCGGCGGCCAGGGCCACATCATTGGGCGCGGCAATCAGCAGATCAGCCCGCGCGTGTTGCGTGCCATCGGCCTGGAGCATCTACGCGTCGTGGCGAGCAAGCGCAAGCTCGGTACGCTGGAAGGGCGGCCGCTGCTGGTCGACAGTGGTGACCCTCTGCTGGATGACACATTCCCCGATGCCGTACGGGTGTGGGCCGGCTACAGGGAAGAACTGCTTTACCCGGTGGGGTGGGGTAGTTGACGCTGGAATCAGGGAGATATTGAAATGCAAACAGGCAGTTTTTCGTACCGTAATCCTCCGCTTCCTCGCTGCAGCGCGCTGGTCAGGGCATCGATTCTCTGGATGGGACTCTGCCTGGCGCTGCTATCCCCGCCAGGCTGGGCCAGTATCGACGCGCAGCGTCTGGTTGACTCGGCCCGCCAACAGGTGGGCGTGACCCTGAGCTATGACCCGGTCTATCGCAAGCTCGATTACCCCGGCGGTGATGTACCGCTGTCGACGGGCGTATGCACCGACGTGGTCATCCGCGCTCTGCGCGACCAGGGGTTGGATCTGCAGCAAGCGGTACATGAGGATATGCGCGCGCATTTCTCCGTCTACCCGAAGAACTGGGGGCTGCGCAGCACCGACCGCAATATCGACCACCGCCGCGTTCCCAATCTGATGACCTGGTTGCGTCGCCAGGGTATGGCCCAGCCTGTCTCGGAGGTCGCGACTGATTACCGTGCCGGGGATATCGTCACCTGGGATCTGGGCCGGGGCCTGACCCATATCGGTATCGTCTCCGACCGGCAAACGACGAGCGGTGTGCCGCTGGTCCTGCATAATATCGGCAGCGGAACCCGCGAGGAGGACATCCTGCTGCGCTTCAAGGTGATCGGCCACTACCGCTTTCCCGGCAAGGGCTAGGTTCTGTACGAAAAGTCGTCGAGCGAAGGTCAGGCAAGGCAAAACAGGCGAAGAAGCGGAGTTTACGTGCTGTAAATGAGCATTCTGGGCCTGTTTTTAACGCAGCCTCACCGAGCGCAGGCACTTTTCGTACAGAATCTAGCGAGCAAGGTGAGGCCGGGGGGCATGCAGTTTCATTGAGTAGCGAGTAGGGTGGGCCGGGCGGCGCTCCGCTCTAGCCCACTATCCACCGGCAGAGGTGGGCGGAAGCGGAGCGCCGTTTAGACCAGAGCGACGTTACTCCTCGAACCGCCCCGCACTGTCACGGTCATGCTGATAACGCCTCGTGAGTGAAAAGGGCGGCAGCCAGGCTTCACGACGGACAATCCAGCTTTCGTAGGTGGGCATCAGTTGGTCTGGGGCATCGAGGGACCCCAGGTTCACTTCGATTTCGTCAGCGGTGCGAGAGAAAACCGACGAGCCGCAGCGTGGGCAGAAGAATCGTCCAGCGTAGTCGCGGGTTTCGCCCATGATCGACACCGACTCCTGGGGAAAAATCGCCGACGCATGGAACAGCGCCCCATGGTGCTTGCGGCAATCGAGGCAGTGGCAAAGCCCTACCCGATAGGGCTGTCCCGAGGCCACGAAGCGTACGTTGCCGCACAGGCAGCCGCCGGTGAATCGCTCCATGCTGTATCTCCTCTATGACTCAGCGTTCACGATGCGCTCCGGGTCACGATCGATCAAGCCCGCTTGATGTTGTGGCGCATCGCCCCCATCTGCTTGGGCAGGACTGTTGTGTTGCTGCACCCCATGGCCGGCTGCTAACGGTCGAGACTGATTTCTGCCTGGGCGGTTGCCCATCTGCGAGTGCCACATGCTTTCGATCCTGTCTGCCCGTCAGCGCAATGCCGTGCGCATGGCCGGGCGCTTCGTTGCACCGTACCGCTGGCGGGTGATCGGTGCCTTACTGGCGTTGATGTTCACCGCTGCCATCACGCTGTCCATGGGGCAGGGCATTCGCCTGCTGGTGGACCAGGGCCTGGCTACACAATCCCAGGAAGCGCTGAATCACTCGATTGCGCTGTTCTTCGTGCTGGTGGTGGCGCTGGCCATCGGTACATTCACCCGCTTTTATCTGGTGTCGTGGATCGGCGAACGCTTCGTGGCCGATATTCGCAAACGCGTGTTCAACCACCTGATTGCCCTGCATCCCGGGTTCTACGAGAGCAACCGGGCTTCGGAAATCCAGTCGCGACTGACCGCCGACACCACCTTGCTGCAGACCGTGATCGGCTCCTCGCTGTCGATGGCGCTGCGCAACGGCATCATGATGGTCGGCGGCATCGGCCTGCTGTTCTTCACCAACCCCAAGCTCAGTGCCATCGTCATCGTCGCGCTGCCGCTGGTGGTGGCGCCGATCCTGATCTTCGGTCGCCGGGTGCGCAGCCTGTCGCGGCAGAGCCAGGACCGGGTCGCCGACGTGGGCAGCTATGTCGGCGAGACCCTCGGCCAGATCAAGACGGTGCAGGCCTACAATCACCAGGCGCAGGACCGGCAGCGCTTTGGCGCAACGGTAGAGGCGGCGTTCGCCACCGCGCGCAAGCGCATCACCCAGCGCGCCTGGCTGATCACCGTGGTCATCGTGCTGGTACTCGGCGCGGTCGGGGTGATGCTCTGGGTCGGCGGCATGGATGTGATCGCCGGGCGTATTTCCGGCGGCGACCTGGCTGCCTTCGTGTTCTACAGCCTGATCGTCGGCATGGCCTTCGGCTCGATCAGCGAGGTCATTGGCGAGCTGCAAAGCGCGGCAGGCGCGGCGGAGCGGATTGCCGAGCTGCTGCAGACACGCAATGCCATCGTCGCGCCCGAAGAGAGCTTGATCCAGCTGCCAGCGCGCATCAGCGGCGCCATCGAGCTGGATGCCGTGCGCTTCGCCTATCCGTCACGTCCCGATCATTTCGCCGTGGATGGCATCAGCCTGCAGGTGCGCCCGGGGGAAACCCTGGCCCTGGTCGGGCCCTCGGGCGCCGGCAAGTCGACCCTGTTCGACCTGCTGTTGCGTTTCTTCGATCCCCAACAGGGGCGCATCCTGGTTGAAGGACACCCCATCAACCGGCTCGATCCGACGGACCTGCGTCGTTGCTTCGCTCTGGTTTCGCAGAATCCCGCGCTGTTCTTCGGCACCGTTGAGGACAACCTGCGCTATGGCAAACCTGACGCCAGCCAGGCCGAAGTCGAGGCGGCCGCCCGGGCAGCGCATGCCCACGCGTTTATCCAGCGCCTGCCACAGGGCTATCAGACCCACCTGGGTGATGCGGGACTGGGCCTGTCCGGCGGCCAGCGCCAGCGTCTGGCCATTGCTCGTGCCTTGCTGGTGGATGCGCCGATCCTGTTGCTGGATGAAGCCACTAGCGCGCTGGACGCTGAAAGCGAGCACCTGATCCAGCAAGCGCTGCCGACGCTGATGCAGGGCCGGACCACGCTGGTCATCGCGCACCGCCTGGCCACGGTGAAGAGTGCCGACCGTATCGCGGTGATCGAGCAAGGGCGGCTGGTCGCCATTGGCAGTCACAGTGAACTGGTCGCTTCCAACCCACTCTATGCGCGACTGGCCGAGCTGCAATTCAACCACGATGCAGGAGCAGAGGAGTGAACGATAGGGATTTCATGGTGGTGGTGCTGGGCGGTTATGGCAACTTCGGCCAGGTGATCGTCCAGCGATTGAGCAGCATTGCCGGCATGCGTGTCTGGGTTGCCGGGCGCGATCTGGCCAAGGCCGAAGCGCTGGCGCAACAGACGGGCAGCCAGGCAGTGCGCCTGGATATCAATCAGACGGATCTGGGCCAGCGCCTTCGCGAGCTGGGCACGCACCTGGTGATCTCCACGGCCGGCCCCTTTCAGCGCCAGGACTATCGGGTGGCGAAGGCCGCTATCGCCGCCGGCGCGCACTATATCGACCTGGCGGATGCGCGGGCGTTTGTCTGCGGGATTGACGAGCTCGACGAAGCCGCACGCAAGGCCGGGGTGCTGGTGTGCAGCGGCGCCAGCTCCGTGCCGGCATTGAGCGCGGCCGTCGTCGATCATCTGTTGCCGCAATTCAGCCAACTGCACAGCATCTGGCATGGCATCAGTTCTTCGGAAAAGACGCCCGGCGTCTCGACCCTGGCGGGTGTACTCGACTACTGCGGCAAGCCCATACGGCAGTGGCGCGAGGGTGCCTGGCAGACAGTCCATGGTTGGCAGGAGCTGAGCGCTCACGATTTCCCTGCACCGCAGGGGAAACGCTGGGTGATCAACTGCGACATCCCCGATCTGCAGCTGTTTCCTGTCCGTTATCCAGGCGTACGCAGCGTGCGCTTCTCGGCCGGGGTCGGCTTGCGTGTTACCCAGTTTGGCACCTGGCTGTTGTCCTGGCTGGTACGTGGCGGCCTGCTGCGCAGCGCCGTACCGCTGGCGGCTTTCCTGCGCAAGGGCGCTGTGCTGCTGGAGCCGTTCGGCGATGGCATAAGTGGCATGTTCGTGCGTTTGCAGGGGCTGGACCTGAGTGGCAACGCGCTGCAGCGGGTGTGGGAGCTGCAAGCATTGAACAACGATGGCCCGAACATCCCCTGCATGGCGGCCGTGGCGTTGGCCCGCAAACTGGCAGCTGGCACGCAGGCTGAACGTGGTGCGATGCCCTGTATCGGTCTGCTCGATCTGCAGGAGTACCTGAGCGAGTTAGAGGGCTTGGCGATCACCACCGCCGAGCGCTGATCTCACGCGTGGTTTGCCCGCGGCTTGATGGTGGCTGCGGCACCAGCAGAGGCCATGATGATCGCACCGATGGCCAGCCATTGCTGAGTGCCCAGGCGCTCGCTGAGGAAAATCAGCCCGGACAATGCAGCAATGGCCGGCTCCATGCTCATCAGAATACTGAAGGTACGGGCCGGCAGGCGGGTGAGGGCGATCATCTCCAGCGAGTAGGGTAATGCCGAGGACAGCACGGCAACGGCCAGCGCCACAGGCAGCAGATCCACGGAAAACAACGCACTACCGGCTTCCCAGAGGCCAATCGGGAACACCAGAATCGCGGCAACCAGCGTGCCGAGTGCGACTGTGTGGCTGCCATGTTCAGCGCCGGCCTTCTGACCGAAGACGATATAGGCTGCCCAGCACACGCCTGCAGCGAGCGCCAGGGCCATGCCCAGAGGGTCAAGGTGTTCGTTGGATTGTTGCGTCGGCAAGAGCAGCCATAGACCGAAAATCGCCAGGATGATCCAGGCAAAATCGAGCACGCGGCGTGATGAGAACAATGCCAGCGCCAGCGGCCCGGTGAACTCCAGAGCGACGGCAATCCCCAGCGGAATCGTCTTCAGCGACATGTAGAACAGCAGGTTCATGCCGCCCAGAGAAACGCCGTAGGCCAGCA
This sequence comes from Pseudomonas sp. Marseille-Q8238, assembly GCF_965111915.1. Lineage (NCBI taxonomy): Bacteria > Pseudomonadati > Pseudomonadota > Gammaproteobacteria > Pseudomonadales > Pseudomonadaceae > Pseudomonas > Pseudomonas sp. Marseille-Q8238. Next base: position 2,415,914 of record NZ_CBCOPI010000001.1, read on the forward strand.
GCGAGCGGCAGGAGCCCAATGTAAGACGCGCCCGCCACGGGCGCATCACCAATGCCAGAATCAGCGCACCCAGACTGAGCCTCAGGGCAGTTGTGCCTTCCGCCCCGACCAGGGGGAACAGGCTCTTGGCCAGCGAAGCGCCTCCCTGGATGGATGTCATCGCGACCAGAAGCAGGGCGATGGGCAGGATGACCGAACTGGTCAGTGTGAGGCGAGGCATGGGTACATCCGTCAGGTAAGGGTGTGATTCATCTGCAAAGAAAAAACCGGCCACCAGGGCCGGTTTTCTGGTGCCGCGACGTACTCAGCGATATTCGCAGAGGTAGGCCGTGTCGACGGCAACCTGAAGCTGAAACTTGCTGTTCGCCGGTACGGTGAACTGGCTGCCAGCAGCAAAGGTTTCCCAGCTTTCGCTATCTGGCAGCTTGACGGTCAGTGCGCCAGCTACCACGTGCATGATCTCCAGTTGGCTGGTGCCAAACTCGTACTCGCCTGGGGCCATCACACCCAGCGTAGCCGGACCTTCGCTCATGGTGAAGCCGATGGATTTGACGGTGCCGTCGAAGTACTCGTTGACCTTGAACATGCAGGTTTCCTCAAGGGTTAAAAAAGGTGGGCCAGTATGCCGAAGGCGCGTGAAGGCGTCATCCGCTTTCAGGGGGGGACGCTGAGCGTCTGACTGCCGGCAGCCAGGCCATTGGGGGCTGGATCAGCCGCCGAGGATCAATGGCAGCAACCGTGCGGTGTTGCGGGCATCTTCCAGAGCGCGGTGTTGCTGCCCCTGAAAACTCATGCCGGCCAGTTGCAGCGCGGTATGCAGCCCCACCGGACGTTTGAGTTGGCGGGCCTGGGCAAAGCCTTGCTTGAGATTGCGATGCTCCAGGTCACGCAGGTGGCTGTGCAGGCCATGCTGATGCCATTCCTGCTCTAGTTGCCGACGATCATAGTCGCCCCAACTGGCCCAGGCCGTCAGGTGTGGAATATGAGGTGTCAGCCAGCGCTCGAACTGTGGCCAGACGGTCGCCAGCGTTGCAGCCGAATCGACGTTGGCCTGGCTGATATGCGTAAGCGCCCGGCAGAAGCTGGTCAGGCAGGGGCGACGCAGGGGACGTACGAAACGCTGGAAATGGTCGAGTTCATGACCTTGAGCGTTCACCAGGCTGGCGCCAATCTCGATGATTTCCATCTCCTGCAGAGGCCAGCCACCTTCTTCTGTAGTGGCTTCCAGGTCGATTACCAGCCAATGGCGCATAGCCCCTCCTGCGGTCGTGGGCTGAGTATGGAAGGGCTTTCTCGCACCGGCAAACTGCGTGTTAGGCTGTTGATGACACGAATTGCGGAGGTGTGCGATGGCTAAGGTGGCTTTTATCGGGCTGGGCGTCATGGGCTTTCCGATGGCAGGGCATCTGGCGTGCGAAGGGCACGAGGTGTGCGTCTACAACCGCTCGGCCGCCAAGGTCGGATTATGGGAGGATGAATTCGCAGGCGAATCGGCCGCCACACCCCGCGAAGCCGCTCGCGATGCCGAGTTCGTCATGACCTGTGTCGGCAACGACGATGACCTGCGCAGTGTATTGCTGGGTGCCGATGGTGCGTTCGCCGGTATGACACCGGGCAGCGTATTGGTCGATCACACCACGGCATCGGCCAACGTGGCTCGCGAGCTGGCCGTACTGGCCGCCGAGCGCGAGCTGGGTTTTCTCGATGCCCCGGTTTCAGGCGGTCAGGCGGGTGCCGAAAATGGCATGCTGACGGTCATGGTTGGCGGCGAACAGGCGTTCTATGACCGTGCAGCTCCGGTGATCGAGGCTTACGCCAAGATGGTCAAGCTGATGGGGCCGGTCGGCAGTGGTCAGCTGACCAAGATGGTCAATCAGATCTGCATCGGCGGGCTGGTCCAGGGCCTGGCCGAGGCGCTGCACTTTGCCCAGTGTGCCGGGCTCGACGCACACGCCGCGATGGAAGTGATCAGCAAGGGCGCGGCACAGTCCTGGCAACTGGAGAATCGTCATCAGACCATGCTCGACGGCAAGTTCGATTTCGGTTTTGCCGTGGACTGGATGCGCAAGGATCTGTCGATTCTGCTCGATGAAGCTCGCCGCAATGGCGCGCAATTGCCGGTAACGGCGCTGGTCGACCAGTTCTATGCGGATGTGCAGGCAATGGGCGGCGGCCGTTGGGACACCTCGAGCCTGTTGGCCCGCCTCAAACCGGTGAGCAAGGGCTGATCGATCTCTGAAAGCGCCCTGCAGGCAGATGCCGGCCCAGCGATAGTCCCGCTTCAGCGGTTGCTGCATGTACAGCACGCTGAAGGGGACTCCTGCCCAGGCGTTGCCCTGTGATTTGGTGCCATATCAGGTGTAGGTGGTGGCCAGATTGGCCCGGCTGATCATTGCGACGCCTGGCAGCCAGAGGGCCATTTATGAGTGAAACCCAAACGTGGATTTCGCGGATAAGGTTGTCGAGCACCCCGGATTATTTCGGTGACGGCATCCACTTCCAATGACTTAAATTCAGCTTTTTTTTGCAAAAAAGCGCCGCTAGAATTTGCGCCGTTTGGTCCCGAGATCGCCCTTCATGCAATGCCGTGCCGGCTGCGGCGCCTGCTGCATCGCGCCTTCCATAAGCTCCCCGATCCCCGGCATGCCGTTCGGCAAGGCGGCAGGGGAACGTTGCATCCATCTCACGCTCTCAAATCTGTGTGGCCTGTTTGGTAACCCCAAGCGACCTGCCGTATGCGTGGGGTTTTCAGCCGACCCGGCTGTGTGTGGCGATAGCCGTGAACAAGCCATCAACCTGCTTGGCTGGCTGGAGCAGGCAACCGCGTCGTGATTTCCATTGTCCGTCGCCACCCTATGGTGGCGGCTACTGCCTATAAGGAATGCCTGGTTATGGTTTCGTTGAGCCGGATGATTGCAGTATGCGGGTTGGGTGTCATGGCGCTGGCTGGTGCTGTGCAGGCCGAGGACTGGCAACTGGCCAAGGATGAAGACGGTATTCGTGTGTACCTGAGCGAAGTGGCTGGCTCCAAGTACAAGGCCTACCGTGGCGTGACCACGATCAAGACCGATATCGCGACATTGAGTGCATTACAGGAGGATCTGAAAGGCTCCTGCGTATGGATTCATGCCTGTGCCGAGCAGCGTCTGCTCAAGCATGAAGGCAACCAGAGCTGGGTCTACAGCCGTTTCAAGATGCCCTGGCCAGTCGCCGCACGTGACTCCATTCTGCATGTGACCACCAGCGAAACCGCCGATGGCGGAGTGAAACGCAGCATGGAAGGCACGCCGGATTATCTGCCGACGGACAAGGATTATGTCCGCGTGGCCAGCCTGCAGGGGTACTGGACCTTCGAGCCCAAGGCGGCGGGGGAAGTCGAGGTCGTCTATCAGGTGCACACCGAGCCTGGTGGTAGCGTGCCCTCCTGGCTGGCCAACAGTTTCGTGGTCGATGCGCCGTTCAAGACCCTGCACGATCTACGGGCCAAAGCCGAAGGGCGCTAGCGCCTGTGGACGTTTCGATATAGGGCGGATGGAGGCGATTGCGGGCATTCGACTTTTACGTTTCTTGACGCGCCAATTGGTGGGCTAAAAGCCCACCCTACAGAGCCTGTCTACTGCGTAGGGCTTCAGCCCACCAATTACGGCGCCCGCAATGGCCTCAAGGAGAAGGCCTAGGGTTTTAAATTCGATGCGTTAAAGCCGAGCCTCGGCAGTTCACCGCCGGCACTCACTCCTGCTGGCTCAACCACACCAGGCGCAGGTGCAACTGTGCGGCAAAAGTGCGTGCGGCGAGTTCTTCGTGAAACGTGAGGGCGCGTCGCCCGACTCGAACGCGCCACAGCTGACGCCCGTTGTGTTGCAAGGTTTCAATGCGCACATCCTGCATTTACGCCGATTTCTCCTGGTCCTCGACCACGCTGTTGCGGGTTTTTACCAGTGACAGCAGCACGCCGCCCACCAGCAGTCCCAAGGTTACGCCAAGAGAAACCAGTGCGGGAATCTTGCCAATGAAACCGTGCAGGAAAATCTTTCCGCCGATGAAGATCAGCACCAGGGCCAAGGCGTATTTGAGGTAGACGAACCGATGCATCAGCGCAGCCAGGGCGAAGTACAGCGAGCGCAGGCCGAGAATCGCGAATATGTTCGAGGTGTAGACGATGAACGGGTCCTGGGTGATTGAGAACACGGCAGGCACGCTGTCCACGGCGAAGACCAGATCAGCCAGCTCGATCAGCACCAGCGCCAGGAATAGTGGGGTCGCGTAGAGCAGCATTTTGCCGGACGACGATGGGCGGCGGACGAAGAAGCTGCCACCGTGCAGCTCATCGGTCATGCGGATGTGCTTGCGTAGAAAGCGCAGTACCGGATTGTTGGCCAGGTCTGCCTGATGCTCCGGCTTGCTGAACATCATCTTCACGCCGGTGAACAGCAGAAAGGCACCGAAGATATACAGCACCCATTCGAACTCTTTCACCAGAGCGGTACCAAGGCCGATCATCAGCGCACGCAGTACGATCACGCCGATGATGCCCCAGAACAGCACCCGGTGCTGGTAGCGCCGCGGGATACCAAAGAAGCCGAAGATCATGGCCATGACGAACACGTTGTCCATCGATAGCGATTGTTCGACCAGAAACCCGGTGTAGAACTCCAGGGCCTGTGCAGAGCCGATTTCCCACCAGACCCAGGCGCCGAACAGCACGCCGACGCTGAAGTAGCCGCTGTAAAGCAGCAAGCTCTCGCGCATGCCGATTTCATGTTGGTCGCGGTGCAGAATGCCGAGGTCGAACGCCAGCAGGGCGATAACGATGGCAAGGAAACTCAGCCACAGCCAGGCAGCTGTGCCGAGCCAAGGTGTATGAAGAAGATCGAGCAGTTCGGTCATGGCCCCTCCGGCGTGATGTTCGGGTCCTATGCAAAAACGGCCGATTGAGAACGACCGTTGTACATGGGACCTGGGAAGTGACTCCGACATCACGGTGAGATTTCACCGCCAGAGGGGCCCGGCGTCACCCGATAAAGGCTAATGGGCCAGGCGATGCCTGGCAACCCTTCGCCGTTTCAAGAGATTGCCCGGAGGCAAAGAAGAGCGTGCAGTGCGGTGCTTCTGGTTTCTACAGCGCACTCAGTACACCCACACTTCGACCCGGCGGTTCTTGATCCGGCCTTCGTCGGCCGAGTTGGCCGCCACCGGAAGCAATTCACCCAGGCCGATAATGTCGCGGAAGATCACCTTGGCGCGGGATAGCTCGCGGCGTACCGCCATCGCGCGCAGCTTGGACAGGAGTGCGGCACGGGCTGGATCGCTCTTCGGATCACCGAAACCGACCAGCACGACCTTGTGTTGCAGCTTGTCGTGCTGCACCAGGTAGTCGATTACCCGGTCGATATCGCGCTGTGCCTTGTTATCCAGCACAGCGCTGTTTTCCTGAAAGCGAAAATTCACCGACAGCCGTTGCGCACCCTGGGTCAGCGCCTGGTACTCCTCGGGCATTTCAGGGCTGCTCGCCACTTTCACGGCCTGCACGGTCTGCGCAATGAAGCCTGTCTGTTCGACAATGGCTTGCCCGCGCGGGCTGTGGGCGAACTCGATCAACGCCTTGGCCCAGGGGTTGCCGTTGCTGGGGGCATGGTAGAGGAACAAACGGCGGGAGAGGGGGTAGTCCTCCGTGGCGATCAAGGTGATGCTCGGCTGCATCGGTTGCGACTGGCCGTCGGCAATCGCCACGGCCTTGCTCTGGCGCACGTAAGGCAGGCCGATAAAGCCGATTCCGCCTGGATCGCTGCTCACGCTGTCGGAGAGTCGATCACTCGATTCGAAGCGTTTGGCATTGGCGGCCAGGGCCTTGCCATGACTGGCCAGCACCAGTTCCTTGAAGGTGTCATAGGTACCGGATTTGTCATCACGGGCATACAGGTTGATGGCGCCGCCACGGCCACCGATCTGCTCCCAGGTCTTGATCTCGCCGGCATAGATGGCCGCGAGCTGTTCGGTGCTCAAGGCATTCAGTGGGTTGCTCGGATTGACGATGATTGCCAGGCCGTCGATGGCAATGACTTGCTCGGCCGCAAGGCTGTGCATGTCACCCAGGCTGACCAGGCTCTTGGCTTCGGCGTCCTTGATTGGCCGTGAGGAAGCGGCCAGCTCGGCGCTGCCGTCTTGCAGCGCGGTAAACCCGGTTCCCGAGCCGTGTGCGGCCACCATGACGCGAACGCGCTGGCCAGTTTTCGTTTCGGCAACGACCTGCTGTTCGTTTTCTACCTCGGTGTCCTCGACGCGAATGGCGCGCAGCCCTTGCTCTTCGAACAAGCCTTTGACCAGGGCTGGACCCAGTTTGGCGCCGATGGTGTTGGAGCCCTGAATGCGCAACACGGTATCCGCGTCACGGGCATCAGCAGCGAAGATCGACCAAGGCAGGGCATAGCAGATGAAGCCCAGCAGGAGCCAGGCGTAGGCGTGATGAGAAGTTTGTCGATCATTGACAGACAGGGCGCGCGACATGCGGCAGACACCTTCTTGGAGGGAGTGAAAGTGTCGGGGAGATTAAGTCGGTAAGGTTGCAGCGACGTTACAGCGCCTTCTTGCGGAGCCATGCATTGCGGGCTCCGCAAGAGGGATGTAGTCAGCTCAGTTCAAGCCAGATCGGCGCATGATCGGAGGGTTTTTCCATGCCGCGCAGGTCGTAGTCGATGCCGGCATCCTTGATCCGGGATTGCAGCGGCGAGCTGGCGAGAATCACATCGATACGTAGGCCACGCTTGGGTTCGTCCTCGAAACCGCGGCTGCGGTAATCGAACCAGCTGAAGCGGTCGTTCACCGCGGGATGCAGGTGGCGGAAGCTGTCGATCAGGCCCCAGCTTTTCAGCGTGGCGAGCCATTCGCGTTCTTCCGGGAGAAAGCTGCACTTGCCGGTTTTCAGCCAGCGCAGGCGGTTTGGCTCGCCAATGCCGATGTCGCAGTCTTCCGGGGAAATATTGATATCGCCCATCACCACCAGCGGTTGATCCGGCTGGAAGCGGCTGGTGAGCAGGTTTTGCAGGTCTGCATAAAAACGCTGCTTGGCCGGGAACTTGACCGGGTGATCACGGCTTTCGCCTTGCGGGAAATAGCCGTTCATCACGGTGACAGGGTTGCCCTCGGCGTCGGCAAAGGTGCCGTAGATGAAACGCCGCTGGGCCTCTTCGCCATCATCCGGGAAGCCTTTGTGCAGCTCCAGAGGTGCCTGGCGCGAGAGCAGGGCGACCCCATAGTGGCCTTTCTGCCCGTGGTAATGCACGTGATAGCCGAGCTGGCGAATTTCCGCCTCGGGGAATTGTTCATCCGAGACCTTGGTTTCCTGCAGGCCGATCACATCGGGCTGATGTTTTTCGATCAGTGCCGCCAACTGATGAGGACGGGCGCGCAGGCCGTTGATATTGAAGGAAACGATCTTCATGGGCAGCTACCAGCGAGGAAAACCGCGATGCTAGCTCAGGTGTCGGATGACGGCCAGCGCCTGGCAGGTCCGGGTTGGCAGTGCTAACGTGGCTGCTGACCCGCAAAATCCAATAAGAAAGTTTGTTGCCGATCTCTTGAGCTAGAGCCAGTCAAGGCGAAATGGGGCGAGGGCGCGGAGTTCACGAGCTGTAAATGAGCAGCCCGGACTCCATTTCAACGCAGCATGGCCGACGATCAAGAGATTCGGATCAGCTACTGACAAATGAGGTCGCCTGATGCCCACCCGCACCGCCGAAGTCCGTCTGCTCGAACACAGCTACAGCCGCGAAGCACGCTCTCTGCTGTACCACGCCTATCGCCACGATCCGACGTTTGCCTATTTGTTCGAAAGTGAACGTCCTGGCTTTGACCAGCGCGTACGCGCCACCGTGCGAGAACTGGTACACCAACATTTTGCGGAAGACCTGCCTGCCATCGGCCTGCTGATCGCCGATCGCCTGGTTGGCGTGGCGCTCATTGCCCCCCCTCAGCGGCGCCTGGGTATCACCGAGAGCTGGGCCTGGCGTTTGCGTATGCTGATGACCACGGGTTTCCGCTGCACCCGGCGTTATCTCGACTACCACAGTGCCGTACTTGCCTGCCTGCCGCCCGGGCCTTATCACGTATTGCCCCTGCTTGGCGTGCACCCGGAGTTCCAGGGCCAGAGCCTGGGCGAGCAACTGCTGGCTGCCTTGCACAACTGGTGCGCGGAAGATGCCGGCTCGCAGGGCGTGGTCCTGGATACCGGCAATCCGCATTACCTGGAGTTCTACAAGCGGCAGGGCTATGAGGAAATTGGTGAAGTGGCGGTCGGGCCGATCATCGAGCACGTCTTCTTTCATCCCAACCCACAAGTAACCACCCAGGCCCGTGCCTGATTGACGCAGTCGTCGGATAAGCTTCCAGGGCTCTGGCTCGACGGTGTGGGCGTGTTAGCATCCGGCACATGAATTTTTGCCATGGATTGCGCGGACTGCTACTAGTCCTGCTCTGTTTCTGTTCCGCCGCTCAGGCGAAAGCACTGCTGGTCGTCAAGGTCGAGCCGAGTAACAGTGCGCTCAAGAACAACATCGAGGCCTATATCGGTGATCTGGGCGAGCGCGATGAGAACGCCTTGCGCAACTTCCGCCGCAGTGCTGAAGAGCAGGCGAGCAAGGCTGCGCAGGCACTCGGTTACTACCAGGCCGAGATCAATGGCGCGGTCGACCTCGGCCGTGACAACCAACCCCGTCTGACATTGCAGGTACGCCCCGGAGAACCGGTCCGGCTGCGTCAGGTCACTGTACGCATCGAGGGTGAGGCTGCCGCCCTGGCCGTTTTCAAGACTCCTGGTGGCAAGGGTTTACAACCAGGCGCCAAGCTCAATCACGGCACCTATGAAGATGCCAAGAAACTGATCGAGAACCAGGCGCTGCGCTATGGCTTCTTCGCTGGACGTTTTCTCAGCCAGAAACTCGACATTGACCCACCTGCCGGCAGTGCCGATATCGAGCTGATCTATGACAGCGGCCCGCGCCATCATTTGGGCGCAGTCAGCTTTCAGGGCGACACGCCTTTCGATGATGAGTTGCTCGAGCGCTTCGTGCCGTTCGCTCAGGGCGCACCCTATGATTCCGACCTCGTCGCCAAGCTCAGTGAAAACCTGCAGCGAAGCGGCTACTTCGATCTGGTCCGGGTTGATGCAGTCCCGGTCGCGGACGTCCAGGAAATACCGGTAAAGGTCGAGCTGGCTGCAGTCAAACCCAACAGTTTTGGTGTGGGCCTGGGCTATTCCACGGATGTCGGGCCGCGTGCGCGGGGCAATTGGACCCGTCCGTGGATCAACGCCTACGGACACAGCTTGGGTTTGGAAAGCGAAGTGTCTGCCGTACGCCAGAACGTCGGCGCCTGGTACCAGATACCACTCGACCCGCCCCTGACCAACAGCTTGCGCTTCAACAGCGCCTACCAGCAGGAGCACCTGGTCGATGTGGAGAGTGCACGACTGAGTCTGGGTGCCTTATGGCAGCGACAGCTGGACAACAACTGGCAACGTATCGTTTCCCTGCGCTGGGAGCAGGAAGTCTACGACTATGGCGATGGCAGCCCGGATGGGCGCAGTAGTTTCCTGATGCCAGGGATCAGCTACAACCTGCTGCGCAGTGACTCGAACATCGACCCGAACAAAGGCTATCGCTTGCAGGTAGAAGTCAGCGCCGGGAAAGAGGGGTTGCTGTCGGATGCCGACATGGCCCGCATCAATGCCCAGGCGCGCGGCCTGTATACCTTGCCGGGAGGGCATCGCCTGCTGGCGCGAGCCCAGTTCGGCGGCATCGCCACCAATAACTACAGCGCCATTCCTCCATCCCTGCGTTTCTTTGCCGGTGGTGACCAGAGTGTGCGCGGTTACGACTACCAAAGCCTGTCGCCGGAAGACCGGCAGGGCAACAAGGTCGGTGGGCGTTACCTGATGGTCACCAGTGCCGAGTATCAGTACCCGGTGGCCGAACGCTGGCGTATCGCGGCGTTCGTCGATCGTGGTAATGCGCTGGACTCGCTCGATGGCGCGAGCCGTACCGGGGTCGGTTTCGGTGTGCGTTGGGTGTCGCCGGTAGGGCCGATTCGCCTCGATCTGGCCCACGCGCTGGATGATGACGGCGGCGTACGTTTGCACTTCTCCATGGGGCCGGAACTGTGAGGCGCGCACTCAAGTATGGGATAGCTGGCCTGCTTGGCATGCTGCTGGTCACGCTGTTGCTGCTCGTCGCCTTGCTTGGGAGCGAAACAGGCAGCCGCTGGGTGCTGAGCCAGGTGCCTGGCCTGAGTGTAGAGGCCTACCAGGGACGCCTGGGCGGTGACTGGCAAGCTGAAAGCCTGGTGTGGGAGCAGGAGGGTGTGCGCCTCGCCCTGCTGCAGCCGCGCTTGAGCTGGTCGCCGAGCTGCCTGCTGCGTGGTCAGCTTTGCATTGATGAGCTGGTCAGCAGCCAGGTCGATCTGCATCTGGCGGAAACATCGGATGAAGAAACGCCAAGCACCGAACCCATCACGCTTCCCGCACTTGATCTGCCGCTGACGATCCGCCTGGGCAAGGTGCAGGTCGACCGCTTCAACCTGGATGGCAGTGATCTTCTGCAAGAGCTGGAGGGGCGTGCCGAGTGGCAGGCGGATGGCATCCATATCGAACACCTGCACGCCCGGATGGATGATCTCGCTCTGACCTTGCAAGGCACGCTACAACCTGACGGCAAGTGGCCCTTACAGGCGCAGGCCGTGCTGAGTCTGCCAGCCCCTGATACACAGCCCTGGCAGCTGAACATTACGGTATCGGGTGAGTTGCAGGACCAGTTGCAGCTCAAGGGCTCAAGCCAGGGTTATCTGGTTGCCAGTCTCGACGGTAAGGTTCAGGCGCTGGCCGATCATGTGCCGGCCAGCTTGAATATTCGCGCCGAACACTTCCTGGCCAGTGCCGACCTGCCAGCCACCTTGAGCCTCGACCAACTGGCGCTTAACGCCCATGGGGACTTGCAGCAGGGCTACACCGTACAAGGCAAGGCCACATTGCCGGGGGAGGGTGGTGACGTCATGCTGGACCTGGCCGGGCTAGTGACTGCCTTGGGCGCAGAGATCAAGGGCCTGCAACTGACCGCTGCGCCTCAGCAACAGGTGACGGTACAGGGGCAGCTGGACTGGCAGCAGGGCTTCAAGGCAACCACTCAGCTCGCGTGGGAAGACTTCCCCTGGCAGCGCCTGTTGCCACAGGAGCAGCCACCCGCAGTCCAGTTACGGCGTCTGGACGCCAACTTGAACTATGCCGATGAGCGTTATGACGGCAATTTTCAAGCAAAGCTGGATGGGCCAGCCGGCGCTTTCAGCCTTGCCAGCGAGTTAACTGGCGATCTGGCTCAGGTGAGCCTGAATGAGCTGAAACTGCACGCGGGTAAAGGCACTGCCGACGGCCATGTACAGGTCATGTTTGCGGAGGGTGTTGGTTGGGATGCCGCCTTGCAGCTGCGTGACCTCGACCCGGCCTTCTGGCTGGCGGAGCTGCCCGGCAGCCTGGGCGGACAACTCACCAGCCAGGGCACACTCAAGAACGAGCAGCTCGACCTCAATGCCAATCTCGACCTGCAGGGTCGCCTTCGCGGCCAGCCCGCCGTGTTGCAGGCGACAGCATCTGGAGCAGGTCAACGCTGGATTCTGGAGCAATTGCTGCTGCGCGTTGGCGATAACCGCATTCAGGGACAAGCCAAACTCGACGGCGCCCTCACGGGGCGGGTCGACCTGGCGCTGGATCGGTTGGGCCAGTTGTGGCCACAGCTCGGCGGACGGGTGAACGGTCGGCTCGACCTGGCCGGCAGCCTGAAGGCTCCACAAGGTGCGTTGCAGCTGAATGGTGACCGCTTGGCGTTCGCCGATAACCGGGCGCAAAGCCTGGCAGTGAGCGCGCGCCTCGACCCACAGCAACGTGCCAATCTGCAGGTGGATGTCCAAGGGCTCGCCAGCGGCGATACCGAGCTGGGTCGTCTGCACTTGGAAGGCTCGGGCACGGAGCAACGTCAACAAGCCACATTGGGCCTGGCCGGCGGCCTGCTGGATGTTCGATTGGCCGTCGCCGGTGACTGGGATGGCAGCGCCTGGCGCGGCCGGCTGGCCCGCGGCGAGGTACAGGGTGGGGGGCAGACCTGGCAGTTACAACAGCCCGCGCGCCTGCAGTATCTTGCCGATGGCCGCCTGGAGTTCGGTGCGCACTGCTGGTTGTCCGGGCCTGCCAGCCTGTGTGGTGGCGAGCAGCGTCTGCTGCCCGATCCCCGTATCGACTACAAGCTGCGCGATTTTCCTCTTGCCAGCCTGGCGCCCTGGTTGCCCCAGGATTTCGCCTGGCAGGGTGAACTCAATGCCGATATCGACCTTCGCCTGCCAGCCAGTGGCCCCAATGGTCGGGTACTGATCGATGCCGGCAGCGGGGTGCTGCGTATTCGTGATCAGGGCCAGTGGGTCGATCTGCCCTATCAGCGTTTGCACCTGGACAGCACATTGCGTCCGCAACGTATCGACAGCCAGCTGACGTTCTCCGGTGAGCGTCTGGGCGAGCTGCAGGCCAGTGCACAACTCGATCCCCGTCCGCGTCTCAAGCCATTGACCGGGCAGTTTCACCTCAGTGGCGTCGACCTGTCGGTTGCCCGGCCTTTTGTCACGGCATTGGAAACTCTGGAGGGCCATCTGCAAGGCAGTGGCACCCTGAGTGGCACCTTGCAGGTGCCCAATATCAGCGGAAACCTGAGCCTGCGCGACGGCAAGCTGGCCGGCGGCGAGCTGCCGACCACGGTCGAGCAACTCAAGCTCGATGCGCGTATCGACGGTGAAAGCATGCGTCTTACCGGTGGTTGGCGCAGTGGCGACAAGGGCGCAGGCAACCTCGACGGTGAACTGGCCTGGGGCGCGGAGACGCGAGTCAACCTGGCATTACATGGCAGCAGCCTGCCCATAATCGTCGAGCCCTATGCCAACCTGGAGGCTGATCCGGACCTGCGTATCGCCCTGGTGGGAGACACGCTGTCCATCAGCGGTAAGGTGGCGGTCCCGCGCGGCAAGATCACCATTCGTGAACTGCCGCCGCAGACGGTCAAGGTGTCGCCCGATGCCCATATCGTGGGCGAGCAGGACCAGAGTGATCAGGGCCTGCAACTGGCCATGGATGTGCAGGTCGAGGTAGGCGCTGATCGCCTGCGCTTCACTGGCTTCGGCCTGACGGCGGATCTGCTCGGTCACCTGCAAGTAGGCGACAACCTGGTTACCCGTGGCGAACTGACGCTGAAGAACGGCCGTTACCGCGCCTATGGCCAGCGCCTGGATCTGCGCCGTGCGCGGTTGCTGTTCGCCGGCCCGGTGGATCAGCCTTATCTGGATGTGGAAGCGGTGCGCAAGGTCGGTGATGTCACCGCCGGTGTTCGCCTCAACGGTCGGGCTGACGCGCCCCGTAGCGAAGTGTTCTCGACCCCGGCCATGAGCCAGGAGCAGGCCTTGTCGTATCTGGTGCTGGGCCGCCCGATGAACAGTGATGGTGACGGCAATGCCCTGGGGCAGGCCGCGTTGGCACTTGGTCTGTCCGGCAGTGCGCCGCTGACCAGTGACATCGCCGAGCGCCTGGGCATCAAGGACTTCCAACTGGACGACGATGGCGCCAGTGGCCGCCTCTCGGACCGCCTGAGCATTCGCTACGGCCTTGGGGTGCTGGAGCCGTCCAGTGTCGTGGCGTTGCGTTACGAGTTGAGCAAACGTTTGTACCTGGAGGCTGCCAGTGGCCTGGCCAGCTCGCTGGATCTGTTCTACCGCCGGGACTTCTGATGGACGCAGGCCGCTGGATTTCCCCTGGAAGCTGGAGGACACTTCCAGCGCTGAATTTTACTGTCGGGTGCTCTGGCACCTGGCATGCGTGCACCACACTCTCATAAGGAAACCCAAATGGCTCAAGTAACCCTGCGTGGCAATCCGATCCAGGTCGACGGCCAACTGCCACAAGCCGGTGGCCAAGCCCCGGCATTCAGCCTGGTTGGCAAGGATCTCTCGGACGTGACCCTGAGCAGCCTGGCTGGCAAGCGCAAAGTGCTGAACATTTTCCCCAGCGTCGACACACCGACCTGCGCCACCTCCGTGCGCAAGTTCAATACTGAAGCGAGCAAGCTGGCCAACACCGTGGTGCTGTGCATTTCCGCCGACCTGCCGTTTGCCCAGTCGCGCTTCTGCGGTGCCGAAGGCCTGGACAATGTGATCAACCTGTCCACCATGCGTGGCGCCAATTTCCTCAAGGACTATGGTGTTGCCCTGGCCAACGGTCCGCTGGCTGGTGTCGCCGCCCGTGCCGTGGTGGTGCTGGACGAAAACGACAAGGTGCTGCACAGCGAACTGGTCACCGAGATTGCCAATGAGCCTGACTATGACGCGGCCATCGCCGCGCTCAAGTAAGCACCCAGGGGGTACACAACGGCTTATTTCGGTAAGCCGTTTTTGTTTGCGCAACATCCTGCAGCACATGCGAAAGGCCTTCGATATATCCATTTCCTTTGTGCATCAAACACTTGGTTATGTCAGAGAACGGTAAATGGGCGGTAAAGCCCCTTTGCTTGGCTGCCGATAGTCCTTATCGTTCACGCTCCCAAGAAAAGTGACCCTCGCACCATGTCTGATACCCGCTCAAGATCGCGCTTTTCCCGCAAATGGTTGATTGTTCTCGTCGTACTCGTTGCCGTGCTGCTGGCCTGGTGGCTGTGGCCGAGCAAGCCGACAGGGCATGCGCCAGCAGGGGCTGCGCCGGGGCCATGGGGTGGTCCGGTGCCGGTGCGCCTGACCAGCGTCAGCGAAGGTGACTTCAACATCGAGCTCAAGGCCCTGGGCACGGTGACCGCGCTCAATACAGTGAACGTACGCAGCCGCGTCGATGGTGAACTGGTCAAGGTACTGTTCGAGGAAGGGCAACTGGTCAAGGCTGGCGACCTGCTGGCGCAGATCGATCCGCGCACCTATGAAGTTGCCCTGCAGCAGGCCGAAGGCACCCTGGCGCAGAGCCAGGCGCAATTGAAGAACGCTGAAATCGACCTGGCTCGCTACAAGGGCCTGTTTGCCGAGGATTCCATCGCCAAGCAAACCCTGGACACCCAGGACGCACTAGTTGGCCAGTACCGCGGCACCGTCAAGAATAATCAGGCCGCTGTGGCCGATGCCCGCCTGAAGTTGGACTTCACCCGCATTCGCGCGCCCATCGACGGCCGTCTCGGTCTGCGTCAGCTGGATGTGGGTAACCTGGTCAGCAGCGGCGATACCACGCCGCTGGTGGTGATCACCCAGGTCAAGCCGATCTCGGTCAACTTCACCCTGGCGGAGAATGACCTGCCACCGGTACTAGCGCGTGTGCGCAACAATGAAAAACTGCTGGTGCAGGCATGGGACCGCAGCGAGAAGAACCTGCTGGCCGACGGCGAGTTGCAGAGCCTGGATAACCAGATCGACGTCGCCACTGGCACGGTCAAGCTCAAGGCACGCTTCGCCAATGACAACGAAAGCCTGTTCCCCAATCAGTTCGTCAACGCCCGCCTGCGCGTGCAAACCCGCAACGGTGTCACCCTGATTCCCTCAGCAGCCCTGCAGTACGGGTCGCGCGGCACCTTCGTCTACGTGGTCGACGCGGAGAACAAGGTTCAGGTGCGCCCCGTCACCGCCGAGGCCAGCGATGGCGCCCAGGTGCTGATCAGTGATGGCGTCAAGGTCGGCGAGCATCTGGTGCTGGAGGGCACCGACAAGCTCAAGGATGGCAGCACGGTGGAAGTCATCGGTGAACCATCGAACCAGACAACGCCGGCGGCAGCGGACAAGAAGGGCGCATGAACGTTTCACGCCTGTTCATCCTGCGTCCGGTTGCCACCACGCTGATCATGGTGGCGATCTTCCTCAGCGGGTTGATCGCCTACCGCCTGCTGCCAGTGTCGGCGCTGCCCGAGGTGGACTATCCGACCATCCGCGTACTGACCCTGTACCCGGGCGCGAGCCCGAAGGTGATGACCAGCTCGGTGACCGCGCCGCTGGAGCGCCAGTTCGGCCAGATGCCCGGCCTGCAGCAGATGTCCTCGACCAGTTCCGGCGGCGCCTCGGTGATTACCTTGCGCTTCACCCTGGAAGTGAACCTGGATGTCGCCGAGCAGGAAGTCCAGGCGGCCATCAACGCAGCCAGCAACCTGTTGCCCAACGACCTACCGGCACCGCCGGTGTACAACAAGGTCAACCCGGCCGATACGCCGGTCCTGACCCTGGCGATCAGCTCGCCAACCTTGCCGCTGACCCAGGTCCACGATCTGGTCGATACGCGCATGGCGCAGAAGATCGCGCAAATCAGCGGTGTCGGCCTGGTCAGCCTGTCGGGCGGCCAGCGCCCGGCGGTACGCATCCGCGTCAATCCCGAGGCCTTGGCCAGCCACGGCCTGAACCTCGCTGACGTGCGTGCACTGATTACCGCGTCCAACGTCAACCAGCCCAAAGGCAACTTCGACGGGCCGACGCGCGTTTCGCAGCTGGACGCCAATGACCAGTTGACCTCGGCCGATGCCTATCTCGACCTGATCCTCAAGTACGAAAACGGCGCCGCCCTGCGCCTGAAGGATGTCTCGACCATCATCGACGGCGCGGAAAACGAGCGCCTGGCCGCCTGGGCCGATCTCAACCAGACGGTCCTGCTGAGCATTCAGCGTCAGCCAGGGGCGAACGTCATCGAGGTGGTGGATCGCATCCAGAGCCTGTTGCCGCAGATCACCGGTACATTGCCGGCGAGTGTCGAGGTCAAGGTGCTCACTGACCGCACCCAGACCATCCGCGCGGCGGTGACCGATGTGCAGTTCGAGCTGCTGCTGGCAATAGCCCTGGTGGTGCTGGTCACCTTCCTGTTCCTGCGCAAGCTGTCGGCCACGCTGATTCCGTCGATTGCCGTGCCGCTGTCGCTGATCGGCACCTTCGGGGTGATGTACCTGGCCGGGTTTTCGGTCAACAACCTGACGTTGATGGCGCTAACCATCGCCACCGGTTTCGTGGTCGACGATGCCATCGTCATGCTGGAAAACATCGCCCGCCATCTGGAGGAGGGCGAGACGCCGCTGAATGCCGCGCTCAAGGGCGCCAAGCAGATCGGCTTCACCCTGATTTCGCTGACCTTCTCGCTGATCGCGGTGCTGATCCCGCTGCTGTTCATGGCGGATGTGGTGGGGCGTCTGTTCCGCGAATTCGCCATCACCCTGGCGGTGGCCATCCTGATTTCGCTGGTGGTGTCGCTGACGCTCACGCCGATGATGTGCGCGCGCCTGCTCAAGCAGGAAAAGGACGAAGAGCAGGGGCGTTTCTACCGAGCCAGTGGGGCCGTCATCGATAACCTGATCGCCCGCTATGCAGTCGGTCTGCAATGGGTGCTCAAGCATCAACCGCTGACCCTGCTGGTGGCGATCGCCACCCTGGGCCTGACCGTGGTGCTGTACATGGCGGTGCCCAAGGGCTTCTTCCCGGTGCAGGACACCGGTGTGATCCAGGGTATTTCCGAGGCGCCGCAGAGCATTTCCTTCCAGGCCATGAGTGAGCGTCAGCAGCGCCTGGCTGCGGTGATCCTGCGTGATCCGGCGGTTGCCAGCCTGTCGTCCTATATCGGCGTCGACGGCGACAACCCGACGCTGAACAGCGGTCGCCTGCTGATCAACCTCAAGCCTCACCGGGAGCGCGATGTCACCGCCAGCGAGGTGATCGAGCGTCTGCGCCCCGAACTGGCTGCGGTCCCTGGTATCCAGCTGTACCTGCAACCGGTGCAGGACCTGACCATCGAGGACCGGGTCAGCCGCACCCAGTTCCAGTTCAGCCTGGAGTCCCCGGACATCGCGCTGCTGGAAGAGTGGACGCCCAAGCTCACCGAGGCACTGAGTGCCCAGCCAGCCTTGCGTGATGTGGCCAACGACCTGCAGAACCAGGGCCTGCAGGTGTACCTGAGGATCGACCGGGATGCCGCCGCGCGCCTGGGGGTGAGCATCAGCGCCATCGACGACGCGCTGTACGATGCCTTCGGCCAGCGGCAGATCTCCACCATCTTCACCCAGGCCAGCCAGTACCGCGTGGTGCTGGAAACCCAGGATGGCGGCCGAATCGGGCCACAGGCGCTGCAGCAGATCCATGTACTCACCGCCAGCGGCACCCAGGTACCTCTGGTGTCACTTGCACACGTCGAGGAACGCGCCGCCGCACTGCTGATCAACCACATCGGCCAGTTCCCGGCGGTGACCATGTCGTTCAACCTCGAGCCTGGCGTCTCGCTGGGCGAGGCGGTCGCGGTTATCGAGCAGGTGCAGCACGACATCGGCATGCCGGTTGGCATCCAGAGCCGCTTCCAGGGTGCTGCCGAGGCGTTCCGTGCCTCGTTGTCGAGCACCTTGCTGCTGATCCTGGCGGCGGTGGTGACCATGTACATCGTGCTGGGCGTGCTCTACGAGAGCTACATCCACCCGATCACCATCCTTTCCACGCTGCCTTCGGCCGGGGTCGGCGCCTTGCTCGCGCTGTTGATCAGTGGCAATGACCTGAGTCTGATCGCGATCATCGGCATCATCCTGCTGATCGGCATCGTCAAGAAGAACGCGATCATGATGATCGACTTCGCCTTGGAGGCCGAACGGCATCAGGGCATGAGCCCGGAGGAGGCCATCTACCAGGCGGCGCTGCTGCGTTTCCGGCCGATCCTGATGACCACTTTGGCGGCGCTGTTCGGCGCCATCCCGCTGATGCTCGCGTCAGGTTCCGGGGCCGAGCTGCGCCAGCCTCTCGGTATCGTCATGGTCGGTGGGCTGCTGCTCAGCCAGGTGCTGACCCTGTTCACCACGCCGGTGATTTACCTCTGGTTCGACCGTCAGGCCCGCCGTTTTGCTGGTCGTAGTGCCGCAGGAGTCGCGCTGTGACAGCCCGGTGCAGGAAGGCGCGTACTCGCGAGCTGATCATCGGAGTGCTTGACTCTGGCACGCGGGCTCCCGCTGGGGCGGTGTCATGAACCTGTCCGCTCCCTTTATCCGCCGGCCGGTGGCCACGCTGTTGCTGAGCGTGGCGATCATTCTGCTTGGTGCCTTGAGCTTCGGTCTGTTGCCGGTGGCGCCTCTGCCGAAGATGGACTTCCCAGCGATTGTTGTCAGCGCCAACCTGCCGGGCGCGAGCCCGCAGATCATGGCGTCCAGCGTGGCGACGCCATTGGAACGTTCGCTCGGCACCATCGCCGGCATCAGCGAGATGACCAGCCGCAGCAGCCAGGGCAATACGCGCATCATCATCCTGTTCGATCTCGGGCGTGATGTGGATGCCGCCGCGCGCGAAGTGCAGGCGGCCATCAATGCCTCGCGCAACCTGCTGCCCAGCGGCATGCGCAACATGCCGACCTACCGCAAGGTCAACCCGTCGCAGGCGCCGATCATGGTGATCTCGCTGACCTCGTCGGTGCTGGAAAAAGGCCAGTTGTACGACCTGGCGTCCACCGTCCTGGCGCAGAAACTGTCCCAGGTGGCGGGTGTCGGCGAAGTGCAGATCGGGGGTAGTTCGCTGCCCGCTGTGCGGGTATCCCTGGAGCCACGCCTGCTCGACCAGTACGGCATCGCCCTCGACGAGGTGCGCACGGCCATCGACAAGGCCAACGTCGACCGGCCGAAAGGTGCGGTCGAAGATGCCGAACGTCACTGGCAGGTGCAGGCCAATGACCAGTTGGACAAGGCGGTGGATTATCGGCCGCTGATCATCCGCTACCAGAACAACGCACCAGTGCGCCTGAGCGATGTGGCCACGGTCAGCGACGCCGTGGAAGACCGCTACAACAGCGGCTTTTACAACGACAATGAAGCCGTGCTGCTGGTGATCAACCGTCAGGCCGGCGCCAATATCATCGAGACAGTCAGCGACATCCGCGAGCAGTTGCCGGCGCTGCAGGCGATCATGCCGGCCAGCGTCAACCTGGAAGTGGCCATGGACCGTTCGCCAGTGATCCGCGCCACCCTGCATGAGGCCGAACGCACGCTGCTGATCGCCGTGGCGCTGGTGATTCTGGTGGTCTTCCTGTTCCTCGGGCGCTGGCGTGCCTCGCTGATTCCTGCATTGGCCGTGCCGGTTTCGTTGGTCGGTACGTTCGCGGTCATGTACCTGCTGGATTTCTCGCTGAACAACCTGTCGCTGATGGCATTGATCATCGCAACCGGCCTGGTGGTGGACGACGCCATCGTGGTGCTGGAGAACATCTCCCGGCATATCGAAGCCGGTGACTCTCCCCTGGTGGCGGCCTACAAGGGCTCCAAGGAAGTGGGCTTCACCCTGTTGTCGATGAACGTGTCGCTGGTGGCGGTTTTCCTGTCCATCCTGTTCATGGGCGGCATCGTCTCCAGCCTGTTCCGCGAGTTTTCCATCACCTTGACGGTGGCGATCGTCATTTCGCTGCTGGTATCGCTGACCTTGACGCCCATGCTCTGCGCCCGCTGGCTGAAGCCCGAGGAAGCGCGTGAGCCGAACGCCCTGCAACGCCATGGTGCGCGGATTCAGGAGCGCGTGCTCGCGGGTTATGGCAAGGCGCTGGATTGGGCACTGCGCCATTCGCGGCTGACGTTGATCAGCCTGTTGCTGACCATCGGTTTCAACGTCTACCTGTTCGTCGAAGTGCCGAAAACCTTCATGCCGCAGCAGGACACCGGCCAATTGACCGGTTTCGTGCGCGGTGACGATGGCCTGTCGTTCCAGGTCATGCAGCCGAAGATGGAAGCCTTCCGCCGCGCCTTGCTGGCCGATCCCGCAGTACACAGCGTGGCAGGCTTCATTGGCGGTTCAGGCGGCATCAACAACGCCATGCTGGTGATTCGCCTCAAGCCGATTGCCGAGCGCAAGATTTCCTCGCAGAAGGTGATCGAGCGCCTGCGTCGAACCGTGCCAAAAAATCCTGGCGCCCGCTTGATGATGATGTCCGACCAGGACCTGCAATTCGGCGGCCGCCAGGGCCGCAGCTCGGACAACGAATACGTGCTGCTGGGCAGCGATCTGGAAGAACTCAATGCCTGGCTACCCAAGGTTCGTGATGCCCTGGCGGCCTTGCCCGAGCTGACCGATATCGACGCCAAGGAGGGTGAGGGCGCCCAGCAGATCCGCCTGGTGGTGGACCGCGCCGCGGCGCAGCGCCTGGGTATCGACATGAGCATGGTGACCTCGGTGCTCAATAACGCCTTCAGCCAGCGGCAGATTTCCACCATCTACGACACGCTCAACCAATACAGCGTGGTGATGGAGATCAATCCACGTTACGCCGAATACCCGGAAGCGCTGGACCAGATCCAGGTTATTGGCCATAACGACCAGCGCGTGCCCCTCTCTGCCATTGCGCACTGGGAGCGCAGCCTGGAGGACGACCGGGTTAACCATCAGGGCCAGTTCGCGGCGGAGAGCATCGGCTACTCGCTGGCGCCGGGCTACACCCAGGAGCAGGCCAACGACGCGATTACCCGCGCCGTGGCACGGGTCAACCTGCCAACGGAAGTACAAGGCTTGATGGGCGGTACCGGCGGCGCCTTCCAGACGGCAGCGCAAGGTCAGCCGCTGATGATCCTCAGCGCGTTGCTGGTGGTGTATATCGTGCTCGGCATCCTCTACGAGAGCTATATCCATCCATTGACGATTCTCTCCACACTGCCATCGGCCGGTGTCGGTGCTTTGCTTGCGATCATCCTAACGGGCGGCGAATTCAGCGTGATTTCCCTGCTCGGGCTGTTCCTGCTGATCGGCGTGGTGAAGAAGAACGCCATCTTGATGATCGACCTGGCCTTGCAGTTCGAACGGCACGACAAGCTCGACCCGAAGGAAGCGATCCGGCGTGCCTGCATACTGCGCTTCCGCCCGATCATGATGACCACCCTGGCGGCGATGCTGGGTGCCTTGCCGCTGTTGCTGGGTTCCGCCGAAGGTGCCGAGATGCGTCAGCCGCTGGGCCTGACCATCGTCGGTGGCCTGATCTTCAGCCAACTGCTGACGCTGTTCACCACTCCGGTGGTCTACCTCTACCTCGACCGCCTGCGCCATCGGGTCAACCGCTGGCGCGGCGTGCGTACCGATGCTGCTCTGGATACCCCCGTATGAATTTCGTACCCGCCCATATCGCTTGTCCATCATCATCGTCGTCGAATCGTTTCAACACTGCAGGCCGTAACCTGACGCTGCTGGTCCTGAGCCTGGCCCTGAGCGCCTGCGCCATCGGCCCGGATTACCAGCGTCCACAGTCGGCACCTTCGGAGCAGTTCAAGCAGGCTGCCGGCTGGAAGGCCGCGCTGCCGGCCGATACGCAATTGCGTGGTAACTGGTGGGAGCTGTATGGCGACGCCCAGCTCAATCAACTGGTCGAGCGGCTGAATGCCAATAACCAGAGCCTGGCCAGCGCCGAAGCACAGTATCGTCAGGCACGCGCCCTGGCGCGTGGCGCACGGGCAGCCTTCTTTCCCGACCTCACGCTCGGGAGCAACGTGACCCGGTCCGGACAAGGTGGTGGTGACAGCACCGTGCGCCTGGCCGATGGCTCGACCATCAGCAGCAGCGGCTCTGGCGGTATCTCCAAGAGCTACAACGCCAACCTGGGCGTGAGCTGGGAACTGGACGTCTGGGGCAAGCTGCGTCGCCAGCTGGAGGCCGACAGCGCGAGCATGCAGGCCAGCGCTGCCGACCTCGCAGCCGTACGCTTGAGCCAGCAGTCGGAGCTGGTGCAGAGCTACCTGCAACTACGGGTGCTCGATGAACAGAAACGCTTGCTCGACGAGACGGTTGCGGCCTACCAGCAAGCGTTCAAGATCGCTGAAAACCAGTACCGCGCCGGCATCGTGCCAAAGTCCGATGTGACCCAGGCCCTGAGCCAGCTCAAAGGTACTGAAGCCGACGCCGTGGACCTGGAATACCAACGTGCGCAGCTTGAGCATGCCCTGGCCGTTCTGGTGGGTGTGGCACCTTCGCACTTCAGCCTGGTCGCGGTGCAGCAGGTTCCCGAATTGCCGGCGGTGCCACTGAGCCTGCCATCGACCCTGCTCGAGCGCCGCCCGGATATCGCCGCGGCGGAGCGCCGGGTCATGGCGGCCAATGCGTCGATTGGCGTAGCCAAGGCCGCCTACTACCCGGATCTGACCTTGACCGCCAGCGGCGGTTATCGCAGTGGCAGCCTCAATGACTGGATCAGTACACCCAACCGTTTCTGGTCGATCGGCCCGCAGTTCGCCATGACCCTGTTCGACGGCGGCTTGATCAGCTCTCGTGTCGAACAGGCCGAAGCCAGCTATGACCAGACCGTGGCCGAGTACCGGCAGACCGTGCTGCAAGGGTTCCGCGAGGTGGAAGACTACCTGGTGCAACTCTCGGTGTTCGAGCGTGAAGCCGTGGTGCAGCAGGAAGCCCTGGAGGCCGCACGCGAATCGTTGCGCCTGATCCTCAACCAGTACAAGGCTGGCACCGTCGAGTTCAACAATGTGGTCAGCGTGCAGACCAGTGCACTGTCCAACGAACGCACGCGCCTGACCCTGCAAGGCAACCGGCTGACCGCCAGCGTGCAATTGATTGCTGCACTCGGCGGAGGTTGGCAGTCGGTGGAGCAGGAGTAGGGCTGTTCTCAGCTGAGCTGTTGCTGCATATCGGCCAGCACGCCGTGGCGGATCTGGCGTAGCAGGCGCATTTCACCGACGTTCAATCCCTGCGCCAGAGCCTTGTCCAGTTGCCGGTCGGCGGCAGCGGGCAGGGCGCTGAGCAATCCATCCAGCAGGCGGTTGCCGACACTGTTCGGCAACCCCAGCACCTCGCCAAATGCCAGCACATCCGTGCGCCGCAACTCCTCGAAACGCCGTGCCTCACCCATCGGCCAGGACAGCTCAGCCGAGCCCCAGGCATTATCACGGGCATACACGCTGGTACTGAGCAGGTCGTAGTGCGGGGTCAGCTCGACGCCCTGGGCACCGACAAAGAACGACAGGTTCTTCAGATGCGCATCGTTATTGCCGATCAAGGCATTGAACACGGCCCAACGAAACAGCAGTTGCCGGCTCAAGGCCTTGCTGCGGCATAGCTCCACCAGACGCTGCAGGGTTTCCAGGGTGGCCATGTGGTACTTGTAGACCCGGTCGATCGAAAGCAACTGGCAGGCGTCCAGCACATGCCGTCGTTGCAGATCGCCTGGTGAGCCGCTGCGGTCGAAACGCTATTGCGGCACCCTCCGCAGTTCTACAGTAGGTACAGGCAGTTTCACCGCAGCGGCAATGGACATGACGAACCATTCATTGGCAGCGCTGTGCGGGTAGTGCTCCGTATCCGGGTGGTCGGGTTTGAGAATGTGCGTGGAGGGCGCCTGGCCGACAGGCTCCAGCAGTGCTGAACCGTGCAGCACGACGGCGAGCTTGTGCTGGGCGCCGGCCAGTGACATGCGCTTGGGCGCTGCCTGGCCGAGTGATACGCGGGGCAGGGCAGTGATGCGTTGTGCCAGTTCTTGTTCGCCGAGCGGTTGCAGCGCCCCGTCGGGAAGTGGTTGGCCAGGAGGTAGCAGTGTCAGGGCGCCAGCCGACCCGGCCCCGTAATAAGCGAGCAGGCCAAAGGCATCGGCAACATCGACCCGGGCATCCTGCGCCAGCAGCACGCGGGCCTGTTCTTCCGGCAGGAGATTGTCGAAGAACCACTGCACCGGCCGTTGGCTGCCACCATCGCGGATGTCACCGGCGCTACGTGGCAATTGCGGTGACAGGTCGAAGCTCGTTGCGCTACCCAGCCATTCCGGGGCATAGGTGAGCTGCCAGAGATTGTCCTGCTCCGAGAGCAGACCCACGGGCTGGCCGTTGAGCCACACCTGGAGTTGCCTCATGCGTCATCTCCAGCGGCCTGCTCAGGTACTTCCAGATGCAGGCGCACACCAAGCTCATCGAGCAACTGCAGGACCTTACCCAACTGCACGGTGCCCTTGCCAAGCTCCACATCGCGCAGGAATACGTGACTGGCGCCAATGATGGCGGCCATATCATCCTGGCGAACACCTTGCTGGCGACGCAGGCGGCGCACGACAGTACCAAGCTCGGTGGTGTCGTGAATTGGAATCAAGGGCATTGCAGCCTCCAAATCTAAGCTATGGCTTAGATTATGCTGTAACTTGGTTATTTTTCAATCGGATCTAAGTTGTGGCTTAGATTTAATGGTTTCCGGGCAGGTTTATTAATAAAACTAAGCTACAGCTTAGTTTTTTCTGGCATCTCCGCCTGCAACCAGCGCATGAACGATTGAACTGCAGGCTGTCGTTCTCGCCCAGGGACACAGACGACGAAATAGCGCGCGCCAGGCAGTTCGACGTCAGGGCGGTAAGGCACCAACAGACCATTGGCGACGCAATCCGACGCCAGCAATGAACTGGCCAGGACCAGACCCTGCCCGGAAACCGCGGCCTGCAGCGCGTAATGCTCGTCGGGGTAGTCGCGCAGCGTGCAGCGCGTGACCCAGTCCTGTGCGGTCGCCACGGACCAATCCTGCCAATCGGGCAGGACGGGTTGTGGATTGGGCCAGGTAACGCTGATCAGCTCCACGGGCTGTTCGGGAAGACGGGCAATCAATTGCGCCGTGCCATAAGCCACGAAGCGCTCTTCCAGCAAGGGAATTTCCAGCAGCTGCGGGTAGTTGGCAAAACCGCAGCGCACGGCCAGGTCCAGGCTGGAGTCGCGTTGCAGATCGGCCACGGCGTTGCTGGTCTCGATGCGAACGCGCACACCTGGATGTTGACGGTAGAAATCGCCCAGGCGCGGAATCAGCCAGAGCGCAGCAAATGCCGGCGTTGTGCTCAGGCTGAGGCTGTCGTTGCGCACCACTGGGCGCAACTCTTCCACGCTGCGGCTGATATCCATCAAGGCGCCATGCAGGCTGTGCTGCAGTTGCGCCCCTTTTTCGGTCAGGCGTACACCACGTCCGAGCCGCTCGAACAGCAGGCAGCCGAGCCAGGCTTCCAGGCCGCGTATCTGGTGCGAGACGGCCGTTGGGGTAACGTTCAGTTCTTCTGCCGCTGCTTTGAAACTGACCAGGCGAGCCGCCGACTCGAAGGTGCGCAGGGCCGTTAGCGGGATGCTGGCAAACATGGTTTCTCCAGATGATCTGAATTCATCTGGATGGACTATACGTCATTTGTCGAGGTCCGCTGGGCTGCATAGATTGCCGTGAATCTGGACAGATGAGCAGGCCGTTATGCAGGGCAAGAAACGTAAAGTGGTGCAGGCCATCCTGTACGAGTTGGTGGGCATGGCCTTCGTATCGCCGATGATTGCGTATGCCTTTGACGAGACCCTGGCTTACTCGGGAACCCTGGCGGCGTTGCTATCACTCTCGGCGATGAGCTGGAACATATTGTTCAATGCGCTGTTCGAGCGCTGGGAGGCGCGCCAGGTCGAGCGTTCACGAACCCTGCGCAGGCGTC
This sequence comes from Pseudomonas sp. Marseille-Q8238, assembly GCF_965111915.1. Classification (NCBI taxonomy): domain Bacteria; kingdom Pseudomonadati; phylum Pseudomonadota; class Gammaproteobacteria; order Pseudomonadales; family Pseudomonadaceae; genus Pseudomonas; species Pseudomonas sp. Marseille-Q8238. The sequence goes on from NZ_CBCOPI010000001.1 coordinate 2,442,360, forward strand.
TGTTGCATGCTGCGGGATTCGAAGGCGGCCTGGCAATTCTGCTCGTGCCATTGATGGCCTGGTGGCTGCACATCAGCTTCGTCGAGGCCTTCGTTGCCGACCTCGGTTTGCTGCTGTTCTTCCTGATTTATGCCTTCGTCTTTCAGTGGGGATTCGATCGGGTATTCGGGGTGCCGGATTCGGCAAAGGAACAACCGAGCCTGTGCGTAGAATGAGTTTCTCTCATCTGATCAATGCTCTGTCGAGGGCGTTGAACGATTCTTGGCGGCGATCCATTGCGACATGTACTGCGTACTCTTGTGCTGGTGATGACGCAGCATGAGGCCCACGAAGTTCTGCCGCCGCAGTTCGGCCAGACGCTCATGGGTACAACGCAGGCGCTCAACCAGCGCCTCGCCGGATGCGCACCGATCAAAGCGCTCGCGAAGAATGCTCGAGCCGTTTTCTTGCGCCTGCTGCCAACAGGACGCATCGCTGTACAACGCCACGGCGGCATCGGCGAAAGCCGTGGCATCGGCCACTACCGAGCCGCCCCAGGGCAGTTCACCGGCCATGCCTTCGCTGCCGATGGCCGTGGTGACGGAGGGCGTGCCGCAGGCCATGGCATCGGCCAGCTTGCCCTTGATTCCCGCGCCGAAACGCAGCGGTGCCAGGCAGACACGGGCGCGCACCATCACATCATGGGCATCGGCAGCCCAGCCCAGTACATGGAAACCCTGCTTGGCATTGTGCAACGCCGTGGCCTTGGGTGGTGGATAGGCGCCATAGATATGCAACTGCGCCTGCGGCAGGCGCTGGCGAATCAACGGCCAGAGCTGATGCTTGAGCCAGAGCACCGAGTCCCAGTTCGGCGCATGGCGAAAGTTGCCGATGCTGATGAAGTGTTCGCGCTGATCGAACGGGCGCGGCGCAAGAACCGGTGGGATCAGCATCAAGGTGCAGTGGTGGAGCAGGGCAGCCGGTACACCGAACTGTTCGTGTAGCAGGCTCTGTTCGAATTCCGATATCAGCAGGGTCAGGTCGCAGCGATAGATCGCCGCGATCTCGCGCTGTGCCATGTCGTCATCGGCCATCAACGTGAACAGTTCGTGCGGTGTTGCCTCGACTGCACCTTGCTGGTGTTTTTCCTGCTCATTGGCACAGCCGCTTTGCGCGCGCTTGAGCAACTGCTGGCGGGCATTGCGCAGGCTATGCAGGTCGCTGGTATCGAGAACCCTAAGTGCTGTGGGGCAGGCTTTTTCTACACGCCAGCCAAACTGCTCCTCGCTGAAGAACCGATCGAACAGGACCAGATCCGGCTGCAACTCGCCTACGAAGTGATCGAAGCTGTCGCAATTGAGGGTGATGCCGACTTCGGGGATGCCATAGACGGCAAGGTCAGCCCGGTGCTCGGACAGCGCCGCGGCGCTGGCGAACGTGACCTGCCAACCCTGGGCGATGAACAGCTCGATCAATTCGATCATGCGGCTGCCGGCAGCCGACGAACGCGGCTCCGGCCAGACATAGCCGACGATGAGGACAGTGTGCATGGGCTGGGCTCGGATTAGGGGCGGCGATTATAAGCCGTCCCCTTAATCCTGTTCATATAAGCCTGTCTGCCAGCCCGTGGGCTGGGCGACTCCCACACGCTCAGCGATTGGCGGGACGAATGCTGCGCCAGAGGGTGAACAGGATCAGCAGGAACAGGGCGCTGATGCTCAGCAACGTCCACACGGTGAATGGGATGGCGAAGATCGAGTAGTGGTTCTGCCCACAGATGCCGCCACTCATGAACACGTCCGGCCAGTACTCGTGCAATGGCAGGTAGTCGGAGTAGAAGGGGAAGGGCGAGCAACTGGTGCTTTCCATTACACCGGTCTCGATCAACACCACGTGGGCATTGTCGATCACCGCCATGACGGCCGCCGCCAGCAGTGGCGGCCAGAACAGGAAGGCCAGCCAGTTCTGCTTTACCAAGCCGACGAAGCTGAGCAACAAGGCGCTGAAACCTACTACGCAGAGCCAAAGACGAATCTGCACGCACAGGGTGCAAGGCTCCCACCCCATCCAGAACTGGGTGAGCAGCGCCCCGCCAAGCATCGCCGCGCACAGCAACGCGATGATCAGGGGCAGGGCGATAGGAAGAGGGTGACGGGTCATTGCGATCTCCAGAATGCATGGAAGAAAACTGCTCGCAGCTTGTACCAGTTGCCTTTCACGACGGCAACGAGCAGCGCTATCAACGTGCCTGACGGGGCGGCGAGCGGTAGCGCTGTTGACGTTTCGACATGGGCGGCGGGATCGAGGCACACGCGGATAGCCGACTTTTGCGTTTCATGACGCGCCGATTGGTGGGCTGAAGCCCACCCTACAGAACCTGGCCCCCGCGCAGGGTGAGCCGGCGACGCTCCGCTTCAGCCCACCAACTGCGGTGTCCGCTTGTGCCTCGACACGACCATCCATGCCCAGCCCCCAAGTATCCAGATAAAAAAATCCCCACGGCCGGCAAGCAACCGTGGGGAGAGCAATGGCTGACAAGGAGCAGAGGCGTCAGCCCAGGAGGAACCTATCAGGCCTGTGGCTGCCAGCCACCACCCAGCGCCTTGTAGATGGCAACGATGCCGCGATACAGATCGACTTCAGCCTGTGCCTGGGCGTCTTCGGCTGCCAGGCGTTCGCGCTCGGCATCGAGCAATACGAGAAAGTCCACGGTGCCTTCGCGGTAGCGGAAGCCTGCCTGCTGCGCCGCAGCACGGCTGGCCTCCGATTGGCGTACCAGGGCCAACAGGCGTTGCTGGCGTTTGGCGTAATCGCTGAAGGCGTTTTCCGACTCTTCCAGTGCCAGCAGCACCTGCTGTTCGTAGTTGGCCAGGGCACCATCCGCTTCGGCCTTGGCGCCGCGCAGTCGAGCCCGCACGCTGCCAAGGTCGAACGCCGCCCAGGTAATGCTGGGGGCAACACCCCAGGCGCGCGCATCGGCGGCACCAAGTTGCGAGCCGCGTCCGGCGGTGAAACCGAGAAAACCACTGAGGCTGACCCGAGGGAACAGATCTGCCGTGGCCACGCCGATATTGGCGGTGGAGGCCGCCAGCTCACGCTCAGCCGCGCGGATATCCGGGCGGCGACGCAACAGTTCCGCTGGGTCGCCAATCGGTAGCGCCTTGGCAATGACCGGAAGCGGTTGTGGCGACAGGTCGATGGTGAGCTGTTCCGGGCGCTGGCCCAGCAGGGTGGCGATGCGGTTACGTGCCCGTGCGCCGTCGGCCTGCAATTGCGGCAGGCTGGCTTCAGTGGCAGCCAACCGGGCATCGGAACGCAACACGTCGAGCTCGCTGCCGACACCAGCATCACGCAATTGCTCGGTCAGGCCACGCGACTCCTGCTGGTTCTTCAGGTTTTCCCGGGCGATACGCTCGCGCAACTGGGCACCACGCAGGTCGCCGTAGGCATCCACCAGCTCGGCGATCAGGCTGACCTGCAGTTGGTAGAGCTGCGCCTCAGCTACTTCGATCTGTGCATCACTGGCTTCCAGTTGACGTTGAATGCGGCCGAACAGGTCGAGTTCCCAGGCCATGTCCAGCCCCAGGTCGTAGCGTTCGGCATTGCTGCGTTGGTCGCTGAAACCCGGTTGCTGTGCCTTGCCAACTTCGGCACTGGCGCGGCTTGTAACCGTGGGCAATTGGTCGTTGGCCACGTCATCACGGATGGCCCGTGCAGCACGCAGACGAGCAAAGGACACACGCAGCTCACGGTTTTCCTTGAGCGACTGTTGCACCAACTGGTTCAGAGTTGGGTCATCGAACTGCTGCCACCAGGTGGTTTCGAATCGGCTGCGGTCGTGCTCCATGGCCTCGGCGCTGGCGACCTTGGCCGGCGCCGTTTCCGGCGCCTTGTAGTCGGGGCCCACGGCACATGCGCTCAGGGCTAGAGCCAGCAGGGCAGGGGTGAAAGCCTTGTTGATCATGCATGCAATTCCTTGAGTTGCTGGGCTTTCGCCGCCTTGCGGGCTTCGTTCTTCTCGGTGAAGCCACGGATCAGCACATAGAACACCGGCGTCAGCAGCAGGCCGAAGAAGGTCACGCCGATCATCCCGGAGAACACCGCCACACCCATGGCATGGCGCATTTCCGCACCGGCGCCGGAGGACAGCACCAGGGGCACCACGCCCATGATGAAGGCAATCGAGGTCATCAGGATCGGGCGCAGACGCAGGCGGCAGGCTTCCAGTACTGCGGCAATGCGATCCAGACCTTCTTCCTGCTTCTCCTTGGCGAACTCGACGATGAGGATCGCGTTCTTGCACGCCAGCCCCACCAGTACGATCAGGCCGATCTGGGTGAAGATGTTGTTGTCGCTACCGGCCAGGATCACCCCGACGATGGCCGAGAACAGCACGGTCGGCACGATCAGGATTACCGCCAGTGGCAGACCCCAGCTCTCGTACTGGGCGGCCAACACCAGGAAGGCCAGCAGGACGCAGAGCGGGAAGATGAACACGGCCGTGTTACCCGCGAGGATCTGCTGGTAGGTCAGGTCGGTCCATTCGTAGGTCATGCCGTTGGGCAATTCCTCCTTCAGCAGTTTCTCGATCGCCGCTTCGGCCTGGCCAGAGCTGTAGCCGGGAGCTGCCGCGCCGTTGATTTCGGCGGTGATGAAGCCGTTGTAGTGCATGACCCGATCCGGCCCCGCGCTGTTCTCGACCTTGACGAAGGTGGAGAGCGGAATCATCTCGCCGTGGTTGTTACGCACCTTCAACTGGCCGATCTGCTCGGGCTCGAGGCGGAACGGCTGGTCGGCCTGGACGTTGACCTGATAGGTACGACCGAAGCGGTTGAAGTCGTTCGCATACAACGAGCCCAAGTAGACCTGCATGGTGTCGAAGATGTCGCTGATCGCCACGCCATGGGTCTTGGCTTTATCGCGGTCGATATTGGCTTCCACTTGCGGCACGTTGACCTGATAGCTGGTGAACACCGACATCGGGTTCAGCTCCGGCAACTGGCGCGCCTTGTTGATGATGTTCTGGGTCTGCGTGTACAGCTCCTCGTAACCCAGGCTGCCGCGATCCTCCAGTTGCAGGCGGAAGCCGCCGATGGTGCCAAGGCCTTGGACGGGCGGTGGCGGGAAGATGGCGAGGTACGCTTCCTGAATATCCGCGAATTGACCGTTAAGTTCGGCGGCAATGGCGCCGGCCGACATGTTCTCGCCCTTGCGCTGATTGAAGTCTTTCAGCGCGACGAAAACGATGCCGCTGTTCGGGCTGTTGGTAAAGCCGTTGATCGACAGGCCAGGGAAGGCAATGGTGTTTTCGACACCCGGGTGCTTGCCGGCGATATCCGACATCTTCTTGATCACGGCCTCGGTGCGGTCCAGCGTTGCGGCATCGGGTAGTTGAGCAAAGGCCACCAGGTACTGTTTGTCCTGCGCGGGTACGAAACCGGCTGGGGTGCTGGAGAAACCCGCGTAACCGAGCGCAAGGATGCCGCCATAGACCAGCAGGGCGATCGAGCTGCCACGCAGCACACGTTTGACGGTGCCGACGTAACCATGGCTGGCCCGCGTGAACAGTCGGTTGAAGGGATTGAACAGCCAACTGCCGAACAGCTTGTCGAGGCCCCTGGAGAAACGGTCCTTGGGCGCGTTATGGTCCTTCAGCAGTACGGCGGCGAGCGCCGGCGACAGGGTCAGCGAGTTGAACGCCGAGATCACCGTGGAGATGGCGATGGTCAGCGCGAACTGCTGGTAGAACTGCCCGGTGAGGCCGGAGATGAAGGCGGTCGGCACGAATACGGCGCACAGCACAAGGGCCGTGGCGACGATGGGGCCGGTCACTTCCTTCATGGCCTGGCGGGTCGCATCGATGGGCGACTTACCGAGGCCGATGTTGCGCTCGACGTTTTCCACCACGACGATGGCGTCGTCCACCACGATACCGATGGCCAGCACCAGGCCGAACAGCGACAGCGCGTTGAGCGAGAAGCCGAACAGGTGCATCACCGCGAAGGTGCCGATCAGCGATACCGGTACGGCAGCCAGTGGAATGATCGAGGCGCGCCAGGTCTGCAGGAACAGGATCACCACCAGCACCACCAGCACGATGGCTTCGAGCAGGGTGTGCACCACGGCCTCGATGGAACCGCGCACGAAAATGGTCGGGTCATAGACGATTTCGTAGTCCATGCCCTGAGGGAAGCTCTTCTTCAGCTCGGCCATGCGTCCACGCACCGAATCGGAGATTTCGATGGCATTGGAGCCGGGGCGCTGGAACACCGGAATGGCCACCGCTGGCTGGTTGTTCAGCAACGAGCGCAGGGCGTACTGGCTGGAGCCCAGCTCGATACGGGCAATGTCCTTCAGCCGGGTGATCTCGCCGTCATCGCCGGCACGGATGATGATGTTCTCGAATTCTTCCTCGGTAACCAGGCGGCCCTGCGTGTTGATCGACAGCTGGAAGCTGTTGCCCGCATCCGACGGTGGCGCGCCGAGCGCACCGGCGGCAACCTGGCGGTTCTGCTCGCGAATGGCGTTGACCACATCGGTGGCCGTGAGGTTGCGTGAGGCGACCTTGTTCGGGTCGAGCCAGACACGCAGCGAGTAGTTGCCCATGCCGAACAGCTGTACATCACCCACGCCATCCAGGCGCGCCAGTTCGTCCTTGACGTTGAGCGCGGCGTAGTTGGACAGGTAGAGCATGTCGTAGCGGTTATCCGGCGACGTCAGGTGCACCACCATGGTCAGGTCCGGGGAAGCCTTGTCCACGGTGACGCCCAACCGCTGCACCTCGGTGGGCAGGGTGGGCATAGTCCGCGTGACACGGTTCTGCACCTGCACCTGGGCGTTATCCAACTCGGTGCCCAGGGCGAAGGTGATGGTCAGGGTCAGCTTGCCGTCGTTGGTGGACTGCGAAGACATGTAGAGCATGCCCTCGACACCGACGATGGCCTGCTCCAGCGGTGACGCCACGGTCTCACCGATAACCTTGGGGTTGGCGCCGGGGAAGTTGGCGCGTACCACCACGGTTGGCGGGACGACTTCCGGGTATTCGCTGATTGGCAATTGGAACAGGGAGATAGCGCCGCCGATCAGGATCAGCAGCGACAGCACCGCGGCAAAAATCGGCCGCTGAATGAAGAACTGGGAGAAATTCATGAACCTTTGCCTCAACCGCGCGGGGCGTTGCTGGGTTGTACGGTTTGTTCGGCAACACGCGGCCGTTCGTGGCTATCCACCACGCCGCGCTGCTGGGTAAGGGCGGCCAGTGTTTTCTCGTCTGCCATGGGTACGGATTGCGGGTCTACGGTGGCTCCGGGCATGGCACGTTGCAGGCCGTTGACGACGATCTGCTCACCCTTGGCAAGACCATTGCGCACGATGCGCAGGCCTTCGACTTTCGGGCCGAGCTCGATAGCGCGGTACGCCACGGTGTTGTCCTTGCCCAACACCAGGACGAACTTCTTGCCCAGGTCGGTGCCGACGGCCTCGTCCTTGATCAGCGCAGCGGGGTAGGTGCTGCTACCGACCAGTTTCAGTCGGGCATACAAGCCCGGCGTGAATTGACCGTCCCGGTTGTCGAACACCGCACGACCACGAATGGTGCCGGTCTTCGGGTTGACCTGGTTGTCGAGGAAGTCCAGCTGGCCCAGGTGCGGGTTGCCGTCTTCACTGGACAGGCCGAGATACACCGGGCTTTTCCCACGCGCATCGCCACCGGACTTGCGCGCCAGTTCCACGTACTTGAGGAACACACGCTCATCGGCATCGAAATAGGCATAGACCTTGTCGGTGGACACCAGCGAGGTCAGCAGTGACTGGCCAGCATTGACCAGGTTGCCTTCGGTGATTTCCGCGCGGCTGACCCGGCCATCGATGGGTGAGGTGATACGGGTGAAACTCAGGTTGAGCGTGGCGTTATCCAGTTCCGCCTGGATCGCGGCTACAGCTGCCTGGGCCTCCTGGGCCGCACTGATACGGGCATCTGCCAGTTCCGCGGAAATCGCGTTGCTCTGGCGCAGACGTTCGCCACGGCGCGCCTCATTGCTGGCGCGATTCTGGCTGGCGCGGGCCTGTTGCAACTGCGCCTGCAGGCGTTTGACCTCGGCCTCGAAGGGGCGCGGGTCGATCTGGAACAGCAAATCGCCTTTCTTGACCAGGCTGCCTTCACTGAACGCCACGCGGTCGATATAACCGGATACCCGTGGGCGAACCTCGACCAGTTCCGGCGCCTCGAGACGTCCGGTCAGTTCATCCCATTCGTTGATCGGTTGTTGAATGACTTCAGCCACGCTGACCTTGGCAGCCGGCATGTGCTGGCTGGTTTCCTCGGTCTTGCCGCAGGCGCTGAGCACCAGGATGGCCGCCAGGGCCAGGGGGAAATGCCAGAGTGTAGATTTAGACTGTTCCATGAGGGACTCCGCCAGCCAGGTATTGGAATGGGGCGGAGTTTGCTCGGGGCGCTCACATGCAACGAATCGAATAGTACGAAACTAATTATCAGCGGGAATGATAACGGCGCCTGTTATACCCGAAATAGAGCGGCTTATGACTTATTCCAGGCTGTCCGGATCACCGCAGAACATCTGGATACGCGAGCGCAACCAACGTTCGGCGGGGTCGTTGTCCTGTGCGCCACGCCAGGCCATGTGCAGCTCGAAGGAGCGCAGGGGCAAAGGCAGGTCTTCGGCACGTACACCACCCGCAGCAGTCAATGTGGCCGCTGTGTAATCGGGCACGGTGGCAATGATGTCGGTGCCGGAGAGGAGGGTGCCCAGGCCGTTGAATTGCGGGACAGCCAGGACCACCCGACGTTTGCGCCCGAGCTTTTCCAGGTCCTCATCGATGAACCCACCCAGGTCGCCGGCAAAAGAAACCAGCGCGTGCGGTCGGGCGCAGAAGTCATCGAGGCTCAATGGGCCGGGAATGGTATCGGCACGCAGCAGCTTGGGCTTGCTACGGCGCAGCACCTTGCGCTTGGCATTTGCCGGGAGCTCCTCGGTGTAGCCAACGCCCACCGATATCTCGCCCGAGGCCAACAGGCCGGACATCAACAGGTAGTTGGTGCGACGAATCACCAGAACCACCCCTGGGGCTTCGGCACGCAGGCGCTTGAGCATCGGGGGCAGCAGGCCGAACTCGACATCATCGGACAGGCCGATCCGGAACACGGCCGTGCTGGTCGCCGGATTGAACTCGGCAGCGCGGCTCACCGCGGTGGAAATCGAGTCCAGGGCGGGAGAGAGCAGGGCGAAGATCTCCATCGCCCGGGCAGAAGGTTCCATGCTGCGGCCAGTCCGCACGAATAAAGGATCGTCGAACAGCGTACGTAAACGGGCGAGGGCGGCGCTGATTGCTGGTTGGCCGAGGAAAAGCTTTTCCGCTGCTCGTGTCACGCTGCGCTCGTGCATCAGCGTTTCAAAGACGATCAACAGATTGAGATCGACGCGGCGCAGATCGTTGCGATTCATCCGATGTCCATTATGAAAAGGAGGCGCTTGCGCAGAATGTCGTGCGAATCAGGCTAATGCGGATGTCGGGTTACAGGCAATACACCGGCACATTTAGGTTAAATAAAATCGATCGAATCATCGACAGACATGGTTACTATCAGCGCCGGCTGGTGGTATTGCCAGTAAAGCCCGGATAAAGTCCGTGGCCATAAGCGGTCAACCGACGAGGTTTGCGATGTCCCGCATCATTCGGTTTCATCAGTTTGGCGAGGCGGATGTCCTCAACATTGAACAGCGTACTTGCCCAGAACCTGCTGCAGGTGAAGTACTGGTGCGCGCCGAAGCGATTGGTGTCAGCTGGCACGACGTGCTGTGGCGGCAGAACCTGGCCCATACACCGGCCCAGTTGCCGGCGGGCCTGGGACAGGAGCTGGCCGGTGTCGTGCTTGCCGTGGGCAAAGGCGTCGATGACCTGAAGGTCGGTGACAAGGTCGCCAGTTTCCCTGGGCACAACGTCAATCAATATCCTGCATATGCCGAAGAAGTCCTGATCCCGCGCAGCTCCCTGGTCCGCTATCCAGATGTACTGACGCCTGAACAAGCCAGTGTTCATTACCTGCCATCGCTGATCGGCTGGTTCGGCTTTGTCGAGCTGGCGCGAATGAAAGCCGGCGAAAGCGTGCTGGTGACAGCGGCCAGCCAGTGCTGGGGGCCATACATCGTACAGATGGGCAAAGCGCTGGGCGCGAAAGTCATCGCCGCCACGGCGAATGCCGATGATCATGACTACCTGCGTGAGCTGGGCGCTGATCAGGTGATCATCACCGAAGAGCAGGATCTGGTGACTCGCGTGAACAAGCTCACCGACGGCCGTGGCGTGGACATCGTCATGGATGCTCTCGGTGGTCCACAAATGTGCCTGCTTGGCGATGTCCTGGCACCGCGCGGGCGATTGTTGCTGTTCGGTTTGCAAGGCGGTAACGAAACACCATTCCCGGCCTGTGCAGCGTTCCAGAAGAACATCCAGTTCTTCGTGCACTGCATCGGCAACTTCGTCGGCAAGGATGAGCTGGGTATTCCACAAGACAAAGAAGCAGTCGCGCGGGCGTTGCTGGGTGTAAACCAACTGACGGCTGATGGCTTGTTGCGCACGCAGATCGATAGGACATTCACCTTTAGTAACGTGGTCGAAGCGCATCGCTACATGGAAACCTGTCCGAGCCGTGGGCGTGTGGTAATCACCGTTTAACGTAAGTCGTTATCAGCGAAGTACTGGTGGGGCCTGAATACACAGGTTCTACCAGCAAAATGTGGCCAAGCTGGGTCCTGAGCTTAAGTCATACAGGTTCGCATAATGTATATTATGTTAAATTAAATATGGCGTGGGTTATGTTCATGAGCGCATCCACCCAGTATCCGGATGAGCCCCCTGCAGTTAAGCAAGCACGAAAAGCGTCGCCCCGTCCTTGGGGATCTTCGCGCTAAAGGTGCAATTACAGGTGAAAATCGCCCGCGGCCTCTGGCTGGTAAAGCACTTTTCTGATCTCAATCCGGCGGGTCCGATCAGAAATTCGCCAGTCGATGGCGTCCCCCTCCTGATAGCCCAGGATGGCGGCGCCGATATCGGAACACACGGAGTGCTTCCCGGCGCTACTGTCCGCGTCCTCAGGGTAAACCAAGGCCACTTCAAACTCTTCGTCATCTAGCTGCAGCAAGGCCCTGGAGTTCATCGTGACGACATTGCTCGCCACCTGCTGCGGCTTGACGACAATCGCTCGCTCAAGCTCATGTTCGAGCTCAACAACGACCGGGCCTTGTTCAAGTGCGATCAGGCTTTCGAGCCTGGCCTTGTCGATTTCAGTGATGTATATCCCAGTGGAGTCGCCGATGGCACCTTCGCGCAAGAACTGGAGATAGCGCCCAGCCGTCATGGAAAATGACTTCAATGCCGGCGTTTCTTTCTCAAGCAGGAAACCGCTGCGCAGAAAGGCTTTCAGCGAACGCGTGTTGTCCGGGTGGATCTTGGCGATGAGTTTCTCGGCCCGCATGTCGAGGAAAGCCAGCTTCATCCCTTCGCGGATCGTGCGAGAGCCAAGGTTTCGGCCCCATTTGTCGCTGTCTCCGATGACCAGGACTATCTCGCAATTCGAGCCGGTCTTGATGAGCCGGACAAAGCCCACAGGAGCGTCATGCCGGTCATAGGCCATGAAGAATCGGCCGCCCTGGTTGAATAGATGGGTCAGGATCGGCAATTGAGTCCGATCGATCACTTGCTCGATGGAGCGGGAGACATGACGCGAATCGCTCAGATAGCAGGTGACGCGCTCGTCTTCCAACCACTCCATCAGCGTCAGCGCGTGTGCCCGAGTAATTTCAGGGCACAGCGAAATGAAAGGCTTGTTCATCTTCACCACACTTATTTGGAAAGGATGAAAGCCCTTCATGGCTATGGCCATGACGGTTCTTTCGGCAACCGACTATTTTAAAGCATAAAGAACCTGAGTAACTAGAGAGCGCTGTTACCCCTCCTCTTCGCTCTGTGTCGCGAGGTCGTCCCAGATCAGGCGCGGATCGAAAGTCACTGCGGCAAGCATGGTCAGGATCACCACACTGGAAAATGCTGCAGCGCCCAGGTTGGCCTGAATGCTCGCCAGGTTTCCGAAGTTGACCAGCGCCACCAGTATCGCAATGACGAAGATATCCAGCATCGACCAGCGCCCGATCCATTCGATGAACCGGTACATCAGGATGCGCTGTCGAGCTGACATTGGCTGATGCCGCTGCACCGAATACAGCAACGTCGCGATCCCAACCAACTTGAACGTGGGCACCAGGATACTGGCGACGAAAACCACCAATGCGATTGGCAGCATGCCGGCATGTATCAGTTCAAGCACGCCTCCCATGATGGTTGACGGTGATCCACTGCCCAGGAAATTGACCGTCATGATCGGCAGCAGATTGGCAGGTACGTAGAGAATTGCCGCAGTAATCAGCAAGGCCCAGGTGCGGATAATGCTGTTGGGCCTGCGTTTATGCAGCCGAGCACCACACCGTGCACAATGCTGGACCTCGCCTTCGTGCAGGTATTCGAGCTGGTGGCATTCGATGCAAAGCAGAATCCCGGCATCAAGTGCGCGCATGGCCATCTTCCTGTTCACTCAATGCATCCCAAACCTGGTGCGCAGACATCGTCAGTTCCAGCCAGACTTGCGTCATCATCAAGGCAATGAAGCAGACAATACCGATACCTAGGTGAACTTCCGCCATGTCGGCCAGCTTGACCATAGAGACCAGGATGCCGAACAGATAGACCTCAAGCATGCCCCACTCACGTAGGTGGTGATAGATGCGATAGAGCCTTACGCCCAGCGGTCGCCACATCGGGAATGGCAGGCACAGCAGGACGAACAACTGACACAGCAGCTTGAGCAACGGGATCAGCATGCTGCACAAAAATACGACGACCGCGACGCCCTGCATGTCGGAATGGTACAGCCCAACTACCCCGCTCCACACCGTATCCACGGCGTTCTGGCCCAGCAGGTTGAGGCTCATGATGGGCAGGAAATTGGCAGGGATGAACAACAACAGCGCCGTCAAAACCAGCGCCAGAGAACGCCTGCGCATTTGCGCCCGGTGCACAATCATCTCGTAGCCACAACGTGGGCAACAGGCTTTTTGTTCCTCGCCGGGATGCGGGTGATGCATGAGCAGATCGCACTCATGGCAGGCAATCAGGTCTGCGAGCGGCGGCAATGTTTCTTGCTGGGCGACCTGCTGTCCTGATGTGCTTTCCAGGGTCATGCGCCACGCTCCGTGGCTGATAAATGAGTACGCAAGCTGGGCATGTATGCGTTAGTGACTGGTTGGGGTCCGCATGGTAACAAACTCCTCTGCAGCCGTCGGGTGGATACCTATGGTCTCATCAAAGGTCTGCTTGGTTGCGCCTGCCTTGATGGCGATGGCGATGCCCTGAATGATCTCCCCGGCATCGGGCCCAACCATATGGCAACCCAGCACATGATCCGTCTTGGCATCGACCACCAGCTTCATCAGGGTACGTTCCTGGCTTTGCGTCAGGGTCAATTTCAGTGGGCGAAAACGGCTCTCGTAGGTAGTCACCGAGTAGCCTTTCTCCCGAGCCTGCTCTTCACTCAGGCCCACGGTAGCGATGTTGGGCAAGCTGAATACCGCAGTAGGGATCATCTGGTAGTCGACTTTGCGATACTCCTCCGGACGGAACAGTCGGCGCGCAACCGCCATGCCTTCTGCCAGGGCAACGGGCGTGAGCTGTACGCGGCCAATGACATCGCCGATGGCCAGAATCGACGGTTCAGTGGAGACATAATTCTCGTCGACCTTGATGAAGCCCCGCTCGTCCAGTTCGACGCCGGTATTTTCCAGCCCCAGGTTGTCGAGCATCGGTCGGCGTCCCGTTGCATAGAAAACACAATCGGCAGGCAGCTTGCGACCGTCCTTGAGGGTGGCTAGCAGGCTCCCATCTGTCTGCTTGTCGATCCGGGCAATATCACTCTGGAATTGTAGAGACATGCCTTTCTTCGTCAGCTCTTCCTTCAAATGCTGGCGTACAGCGCCATCGAATCCGCGCAGGAACAGCTCTTTGCGATAAAGCAGCGATGTCTCGGCACCCAGACCATGAAAGATCGAGGCAAATTCGACAGCGATGTACCCTCCCCCAACAACCAGCACCCGTTTGGGTAACTGCTTCAGGAAAAAGGCTTCATTCGAAGTGATGGCCAACTCTTTGCCAGGAATATCAGGGACTTCCGGCCAGCCGCCTGTGGCAATGAGGACATGTGCGGCACTGTAGCGCTTACCTGCAACGTCTACGGTGTGCTTATCCACCAAACGCGCATGATCCTCCAGTAGCGTTACCCCACTGTTGAGCAGCAGATTGCGGTAAATACCATTGAGACGGGTAATTTCTCGGTCTTTATTGTCTATCAGGGTACGCCAATCGAATTGGGGGTGATCCATGCGCCACCCGAACCCCTGTGCTTGTTCGAAGTCTTCGGCGTAATGCGCTCCGTGCACCAGAAGTTTTTTAGGCACACAGCCGACGTTGACACAGGTGCCACCCAGGTAGCGGCTTTCTGCTACGCCAACACGTGCGCCAAAGCCTGCAGCAAAGCGAGCCGCGCGTACGCCGCCGGAACCGGCACCGATGACAAAAAGGTCAAAGTCATAAGGCATGGATAATGATCTCCTGAATAGGCCATCAGCATACCTTGTGCCTCATTCGAAAAGCAGCGTGAGGAGTAACGCCATGCATCCTTCCCTGACTCATATCGCCCTGCACGTGCCAGACCTGGATGCATGTGTGCATTTTTATGAACATTTCTGTGGCATGCACATCGTCCATGAACGCTCAGGTAAGGGTTCTCGCATTGTCTGGCTTGCTGAGACGGGCAATGAGCATCGATTGATCTTTGTGCTCATGCCGGGTGGGACTGTCCGTAACTTGGCAAGTGATGATTACAGCCATTTCGGATTTGCCTTGGCCAGCCGAGAGCAAGTTGATGAAATCGCTATCAAGGCTCAACAAGCAGGCTGCCTAGTCTGGGCTCCCCGCGATGAACCCTACCCCGTTGGCTATTACTGTGGTGTGCGAGACCCAGCAGGTAATAACGTCGAGTTCAGTTATGGCCAGCCGCTGGGGCCGGGCTCTGATGCATTCACGAGTGCCTGAAATACAAAAGCCACCCGAAGGTGGCTTTTAGCGAGCGGCGACGAAGGTTTAGTATGCCTTGCCCGTTTTGTAGAAGTGCTCGAAGCAGAAATTGGTCGCGTCGATATAACCCTCGGCACCACCACAATCGAAGCGCTTGCCTTTGAATTTGTAGGCAATCACACAACCGTCTTTGGCCTGCTTCATCAGCGCATCGGTGATCTGAATTTCACCGCCCTTGCCAGGCTCGGTTTGCTCGATCAGATTGAAGATATCCGGGGTTAGGATATAGCGACCGATGATCGCCAGATTGGACGGCGCATCTTCCGGCTTGGGTTTTTCAACCATATGGTTCACCCGGTAGATATCATCGCGAATCATCTCGCCTGCGATGACACCATATTTGGAGGTTTCTTCTGGCGGAACCTCCTGGATGGCCACGATAGAGCAACGGAACTGGTTGTAGAGCTTGACCATCTGTTGCAGTACGCCATCCCCTTCGATGTTGAAGCACAGGTCGTCAGCCAGAACCACGGCAAAAGGCTCGTCACCGATCAAGGGACGACCACTGAGAATCGCGTGACCCAAGCCCTTCATGGCAATTTGTCGGGTATAGGAAAAGCTGCAGCTTTCGATCAGTCGACGGATACCGACCAGGTATTTCTCTTTATCGGTGCCCTGGATCTGATGTTCGAGCTCATAGCTGACATCGAAGTGGTCTTCCAGAGCCCGCTTGCCCCGCCCAGTTACCACCGCAATCTCGTTGAGTCCTGCCTCAAGTGCCTCTTCAACGCCGTATTGGATCAACGGCTTGTTCACTACGGGCAACATTTCCTTGGGCATAGCCTTGGTCGCGGGCAGAAAACGGGTGCCGTAACCCGCGGCCGGAAACAGACATTTCTTGATCATGGGATTCCTAGGGCTGTAGCGGAGTAGATTTCTGCGCAGTCTAATTAGGCGGCGCTAGCCTTACAATGACCTGCAACAGGTCTTCCAACCCCATGATAGATGAAGCCCAGCGCAGCAAGTTCCGAAGGCTCGTAGATATTCCTTCCATCGAAGATGACAGGCATGCGCATGCTACTGCGGATACGCAGAAAATCCGGTTGCCGGAACTGCTTCCACTCCGTCACCAACATCACCGCATCGGCTCCTTTAGCCGCGATATAGGGGGATTCAGTGAGTTGTAATTGCCCGCTTTCCAAGGCCTCGGTGTAGCGACTAGCGACATCGGTACAGGCCACAGGATCGCAGGCATGCACTTTTACTCCTGCGTTCAACAGTGCCTCGAGCAACACCAAGCTGGGAGCTTCTCGCAGGTCATCGGTACCTGGTTTGAATGCGAGCCCCCAGAGGGCAATCACCCTACCCTGCAGTTGTCCGCCGAAATGATCACGGACAGCCTGGAATAGCAGGGTTTTCTGCAAGGCGTTGCGTGCCTCGACGGCGCGCAGGATCCCAGGCTCGAATCCTTCCAACTCCGCAGTGCGGATCAGCGCACGCACGTCCTTGGGAAAACAGGAGCCGCCATAACCGCATCCAGCATAAATGAAATGAGTTCCGATGCGGCGATCACTGCCGATGCCACGGCGTACATGTTCGATATCGACGCCAAGGCGAGAGCAAAGCCCTGCCATCTCGTTCATGAAGGAGATTTTCGTTGCTAGAAAGGCATTGGCCGCATATTTACTGAACTCTGCCGAGCATACGTCCATGCTCAGAATACGCTCATGATTCCGCACGAATGGCGCATAGAGGCGGCGCAGAAGAACATCCGCATCGGCGTTATCACAACCAAGAATTACTCGATCAGGCCGCATGAAATCGTCAATGGCAGCACCTTCCTTGAGGAACTCGGGATTGCTTGCGACGTGGACGGGAAATGTAACGTTGCGCAAAGCCAAGCCTTTCTGGATGCGCTGCTTGACCCGAGCAGCTGTTCCGACAGGTACTGTGGACTTGTTTACGACAAGACATGTCTGATGCAGGGTCCTTCCAAGTTCGTCGGCGACGCTCAGAACATGAGAAATATCCGCAGCGCCCTCTTCCCCAGTCGGTGTACCCACCGCAATGAATATGACCTGTGCCTGGTGAGTCCCGTTAGACAACTGGCTTGTGAAGCGGAGTTGTCCGCTAGCAAGGTGGGTTTGAAGCATGCTTGCAAGACCAGGCTCATAAATGGGACTGACGCCCTTGGATAACTGGTCGAGACGATGTGGGTTGCGCTCCACGCATACGACATGATTGCCCATTTCGGCAAAACAACTCGCCGTTACCAGGCCGACATATCCGCCACCAATCACACAAAGTCGCATCTCGTACCCCCTGCCCCGTTTTCAGCGAATCTAACGTCAGGTGGTGGCAGCGCTATGACAGATGCGAGTCCATACGATGACCAAGGTAAGAATTACAGACAACAAAAAGCCCGGCTAGGCCGGGCTTTTTGTAGAGCAGCAAACCAATTACTTGGCTTGTGCTTCCACTTCAGCTTCTACGCGGCGGTTAACAGCGCGGCCAGCTTCGGTCGCGTTGTCAGCTACCGGGCGGGACTCGCCGTAACCAACCGAGTTAACACGATCACCACCTACGCCGTACTGATTAACCAGTACTTCGCGAACGGCGTTGGCACGGCGCTCGGACAGCTTCTGGTTGTAGGCATCAGTACCGACGGAGTCAGTGTGACCTTCAACAGTGGTAGTGGTCTGTGGGTACTGGTTCATGAAGTCAGCCAGGTTTTTGATATCACCATAGCTGTCTTGCTTGACCACGGACTTGTCGAAGTCGAACTTGACGTCCAACTCAACACGAACGGTTTCCAGGGCTGGCTCGGTGACCGGCTCAGGAATCGGCTCAGGAGCAGGTTCGGCTGCTACGACAGGAGCAGGCTTGCTGCCGCCACCGAAGTTCAGACCGATACCGACGCTTGGAGCCCATTCGGTGTCGCCTTGGTCGATGTTGTACTGCGCTTCAACGCCAGCACGGGCGTAGAATACGTCAGTGATGTACCACTTGGCACCGGCGCCCAGGTTGGCGAAGGTGGAGCCGTTACGGCCGCCGCGACCAGTCTGGCCGATGCTCTGGTCAGAGAAACCAGCGGAAACGTAAGGACGCAGGGCGTCGCCCGGGTTGTTGAAGTGGTACAGAGCGTCGAGGGCGGTGTTGGAGCCCTTGATGTTCTTGCCATCTTTGCCACGAGCGTTGTGAACTTCGTCGTAGCCCAGACGCAGTTCTACGTCGTCAGTGAGGAAGTAACCGATCGAGCCACCGAACAGGTTGCCGTCGTTTTTGAAGTCACGCTGGCTGTCGAAGTATTCTTTTTTGTAGAAGCCTTCCAGTTCAACGGCGCCTTGGCCTTGGGCCAGAGCGTTCAGAGAGGTAGCAGCGACCAGAGAGCCGATAACTACGCCCAAGGTGTTTTTCAGTTTCATCCGTAAAATCCCCATCATGTGATGACTGTGAGTTGCCCCAACGGTCATGCGGAACAACTTACCAGCGAGTATATCAGAAATGCATGCCGTCCTGCTTCTGATTATTCAGAGTAGATTAAGTTTCGCCAATTCCTGCAAATTTTTCTCGCAGGCGATCCAGGGCCCTTTTGTATCGCATCTTCGTGGCACTCAGGCCCATGTGCATAATGTCGGCAATCTCCTGGAATTCCAGTTCTGCGACAAATCGTAGCACCAGTATTTCCCGATCAATGGGATTGACATGCACGAGCCAACGGTCCAGGCCTCCCGGCTCCTCTGCCTTTGGAGCCTTCTCGTCGGATGCTTCTTCCAACGGATCAAGACTCAATGCATCCAATAAGCGTCTTTTGCGACGCTCTTTACGGTATTGGGTAATGCATTCGTTGTAAGTGATGCTATAGAGCCATGTCTTGAACTTCGATTTACCCTCAAAGTTCTTAAGGCCATATAAAACCTTGAGCATGACTTCCTGACAAACATCATCGGCGTCACGGTCATTGCCCAGATAGCGTGCACACACATTGAACAACGTACGCTGATAGCGGCGCATCAGCTCTTCGTATGCACGAGTAACGTGAAAAAGCTCTACGTGGGCACGCTGAACCAGCTCCTCATCCGAGAGCTCGCGCGGGTCGTAACGCGTAGGAAGGGGTTGGCCTTTGTTCAAAACAGGGGTTGCCGGCAGTCAGGTCAGGTGGCAGCCAACGCCCGGTTCCCGGGCGAGGCAGCATACATTAGCAGGGAATGGTGACTCAGCGGCTGCTGACACGCTGCTCGAGCAAGGTCTTATTGGCGATCGAGACCAGATCACCCTCCTCTGTCAGCAACGTTGTCTTCACTGTACCAATCTCTTCGATCTGCCCTTCGACATCGCCGACTTGCACTTGTTGCCCGACGTCATACAGCTCTCTGACATAAATGCCGGCGAGGATTTGCCCGGCGATATCACGGCTACCCAGCCCCAGTGCAAGGGCCACAGCCAAACCAACGGAAATCAGCACGATGGCGATTACGTTGTTGAGCAGGTCGGTTTTCACCTCGAGCTGGCCGATTGCTACCGAAATGCTGATGATGATGACCAAGCCCTGGGCTACGCGACCCAGGCCATTGGCATAATCTAGACCCACTCCTTCCGCCGCTCCACGCACCAGTCCACTGACAAGCTGGGCCAGCAACACGCCGGCCAGCAGAACCAGCGCGGCACCGAATACCTTGGGCAGGTACAAGGCGAGTACGTCCAGCGTGGCGGAAACCCGCTCCAAACCGAGGGATTCGGCCGCAGACACCAGGAAAATCAGCAAGACGAACCAGTAGACGATCTTGCCGATCAAGGTCGATACCGAGGCTTGAATGCCGGCTCGGCTGAGCAGCTTGGTCAGGCCGGTTCCAGTCATCAGGCGGTCCAGCCCGATCTTGGCGAGCAGCTTCGACAACAGGGTGTCCAGCAGCTTGGCCACGACAAAGCCCAGCAGTACCAGAATCAGGGCAACAAACAGGTTGGGGATGAAGCCGGCAACCTTGGTCCATAGTGCGGTCATTGCCGTAACCAGGCTATGAGTCCAGGGATCGAGTTCCATATCAGTCAGCCTTATCTGTTGCGCGAGAGGAAGAAGTTCGAGAGACGGGAGCGATGTGCGATGAACCATTGTTCAGGGCAATCATCAGGGCGCTGAAACAGTTGCCGGCCAGGCTGAACAGATCGCCCACGCCCACTTGCCTGTTAGCAGTTTTCAGTACGCGACCGAGGATGGCGCTGTCATCGTGGGCAGTCGCTTGTGACTTCAGCAGGTCGCGCAGGGAATCTTCAAACGGATCGTGCATACGAACCTCGCAAGATATGTTGCCTAGACGTGCTCGCTCTGTTCAGGGTCACAATCTAGATCCAGCGAAGCCGGCGGAACATCCACCACTGCAATGTGGCGACGCCGCCCATCAGGACGCAGGCAATGAGGAACCCGTAACCACTGTCCGACAAGGGGATGCCACCGACATTGATACCCAACAAGCCAGTAAGAAAGCTCATTGGCAAGAAGAACCCGGTGATAATGCTGAACCGGTACATGGTGCGGTTCATTTTTTCGCTCATCCGACGGTTTTCCGATTCCAGCACCAGGCCTACCCGCTCTCGAATCAGCTCGAGGTCTTCGAGGTAGCGCGTCAGGCTGTTATTCAACTCGTTCCAGTTGGCCGTGTCGTTTTCGACAAACCAGGAAAAACCGTTGCGTGCGAGCTGCGCATAAATATCGCGCTGCGGCGCCAGAAATCGGCGCAAGCTGGCCGCGCGCCGGCGGGCCTGGAGCATCAGATCGTGGTTGGGCATGTAGCGCTCATCCACATCCAGTTGCTCTTCTTGCTCATCGACTTGCTCGGACAGATTGCCGATAAGCGCATCAACCCGGTCAGTGAGGTAGTCGGCGAGATGCAGAATCAATTCGGACGATGTCTTGGGCCCCGTACCGTTTCGCAGCCTTGCGATCAGTTCCTCGGTCGCTCGCAGTGGCCGCAAACGCAGCGAAATGGTTCGCCGGGCCTGGGCGAATATGCGCACCGAGACCATGTCTTCAGGCTCGGCGTCCGGGTTGAGATTGATGCCGCGCAGGAACAGGAGAAGCTGGTCATCCGGCAGAGGCAGCAAGCGCGGACGCGTATTTTCCTCCAGCAGCAGATCGCAACTGAAGACACTCAGCCCACTTTGCTGGCGTAACCAGCGCTGCGACAGGGGGTGGCTACGATCCCAATGCAGCCAAAGGCTTTCCTGCTCTTCGAGCTGCAGGTCATCCAGCTGTTCGCGACTGATTGCACGTGCCCCGCCCAGCCCATCAAGGACAAAGGCATGCAAAAGCCCGCTGCGGGCGCTTTCCTGTTCCTGCATCGATAGAACCTTACGGCGACATGAACAGAGCCTGGATGTTGCCAGGCTCTAAGGCCCTTACTCAGGCATTTCCAGTGGTTCAGGAGAAATGATGATGCCGTTGTTATCGGCATACACATAATCGCCGGGACGGAACGTGACGCCGCCAAAGGTCACGGCCACATTAAGATCGCCGATGCCGCGCTTGTCGGTTTTCATCGGGTGGCTGGCCAGCGCCTGGATGCCCAGTTCGGTTTGTGCAAGGACATCCACGTCACGCACGCAACCGTAGACCACGATGCCTTCCCAGCCATTGCGTGCCGCCTTCTCAGCCAGCATGTCGCCCAGCAATGCCCGGCGCATGGAGGCACCGCCGTCGACCACCAGGACCTTGCCCTTACCAGGTTGGTCGACCTGATCCTTGACCAGCGAGTTGTCCTCGAAGCACTTCACCGTAACGATCTCGCCGCCGAAGGAGTCGCGGCCCCCGAAATTGCTGAACATGGGCTCGACTACCTGCACCAGTTCCGGGTAGGCATCGCACAGGTCGGGCGTGATGTAGTGCATGGGAAACTCCTTTAGTTGAGAACATTCAGGCATTGAGGATGCCGTGCTGGCCAGAGATCAGAGGCTACGTTCAAAAACGCTCAAGCGCTGCAATGTGACCATCAAACAAGAATGGGTCACATCTTAGCCATAAGTAGGCTCGTTTGTAATTGCATCATCGACGAGACCTTCAGGTAAACGCTGCTCGCGTAGCCAATGCTCAGTAATTGGCCAGACCTCGCGTTGCGCCTCTTTGCTGACCAGCATTTCGATGTGTCCGAAATCCGTGGTGAAACCCTGGCTCTTGCCCAGGCAGAGAAACGCTTTCTGCGAGGAAGCGAACTGTTCAAACAATTTGCGGCACGACCAAGCTGGATCTTGAGAATCCCCATCTGCCGTGACGGCCAGGATCGGGACTTTGACCTCTGCCAGCCCAGCCCACCAGTCCCGCTCAGCATCACCGAAGCGACCGAACAGGCGATGCCAGCGCAGGCTTTCAAGGGCGATGCCAATAGGCTCATCTTCCGGCCCGCGTTTGAAGCGTGAGCCGGACACGTGCGCGAAGCGCTTGAGCAGTAGGCGACTGCCCCACTCCACTGGCGGCACTTTTAGCGGCCAGTAGATGCGGCTGATCTGACTGCCGAACAGTGCCACTGAGGCGGCACTGCGCTCATCCAGGTAATGCCCGCCTAGCGCCGCAGCCAGTGTGATGCCACCCAGGGAATGCCCAATCCAGTGAGGAGCCTGTCCTGTTTGTTCACACACGAATGCAGCAATTGCAGGCAGGTCATCACGCGCATAGTCGGCGACGGTGTTGCGCGAATAGTGCTGGTTACGCGGCGACAAGCCATGTCCCCGCATTTCCGCGATCCACACGTCAAAACCGGCGCGCGCCAGGAATGGGCCCAGGCCAAGGTTCTTCGGTGAATACCAGAAGCGCCGGTTGGAGAAGCTGCCGTGCAGCAGGATCACGGGCGTACCACGGTTCTCCTGCGTGGCCAGACCCAGTCGGGTCAGGGCCAATTCGACAGTCGGGTCTGCACTGTTACCTGGTTTCAGGCGATACACATCTTCGCTCAGGTCGCCACGAAGCTCGGCGCTGAGCAAGGCGACGGGAAACAACTCACTGCTGCTTTGCATAGTGGTTCTTGCACAAAAAAGGGTGAGATTACTCCCACCCTTTATTGGAGATGACGGTTAACTCAGGCTTGCTGACCTTCGGCGAGGAAGAACCAGGTGTCGAGTACCGAGTCCGGATTGAGCGAGACGCTTTCGATGCCCTGCTCCATCAACCACTTGGCCAGGTCCGGATGATCCGATGGGCCCTGGCCGCAAATGCCGATGTACTTGCCCGCTTTGTTGCAGGCCGCAATGGCATTGGACAGTAGCTTCTTCACCGCCGGGTTACGCTCATCAAACAGGTGAGCAATGATCCCGGAGTCACGGTCCAGGCCCAGTGTCAGCTGGGTCAGGTCGTTGGAGCCGATGGAGAAGCCATCGAAGAACTCTAGGAATTCGTCCGCCAGCAGTGCGTTGGACGGCAACTCGCACATCATGATGACCTTGAGGCCATTCTCGCCGCGCTTCAGGCCATTGTTGGCAAGCAGCTCAACGACCTGGCTGGCCTCGCCCAGGGTGCGTACGAACGGCACCATGATCTCGACGTTGCTCAGACCCATCTCGTTGCGGACCTTTTTCAGGGCACGGCATTCGAGCTCGAAGCAGTCACGGAAGGATTCGCTGATGTAGCGCGAGGCGCCACGGAAGCCCAGCATCGGATTTTCTTCTTCCGGCTCGTAGAGCTTGCCGCCGATCAGGTTGGCGTATTCATTGGACTTGAAGTCCGACAGGCGCACGATGACCTTTTTCGGCCAGAAGGCAGCAGCCAGGGTGCTGATACCCTCGACCAGCTTCTCGACATAAAAGCCGACTGGATCATCGTAGCCGGAAATACGCTTCTCTACGCTTTCCTTGATCTCTGGCGGCAGGCTGGAGAAGTTCAACAGCGCTTTCGGGTGCACACCGATCATGCGGTTGATGATGAATTCCAGACGGGCCAGGCCAACACCTTCGTTAGGCAGTTGAGCGAAGTCGAAGGCGCGATCCGGGTTGCCGACGTTCATCATGATCTTGAACGGCAGCTCGGGCATGGCGTCGACGGAGTTCTTGCGTACATCGAAGCCCAGCTCACCCTCGAAGATGAAGCCAGTGTCGCCTTCGGCGCAGGACACGGTAACGCCCATGCCATCTTTCAGTACGTGAGTGGCGTTGCCGCAGCCGACAACAGCCGGAATACCCAGCTCGCGAGCGATGATCGCCGCGTGGCAGGTACGGCCGCCGCGGTTGGTGACGATGGCACTGGCGCGTTTCATGACCGGCTCCCAGTCCGGGTCGGTCATGTCGGAAACCAGGACGTCACCCGGCTGTACCTTGTCCATTTCGGACACGTCGTGAATGACCTTGACCTTGCCCGCGCCAATGCGCTGGCCAATGGCACGGCCTTCAACCAGAACGGTGCCCTTCTCTTTCAGCAGGTAGCGTTCCATGACGTTGGCACTGGTGCGGCTTTTCACCGTTTCCGGGCGTGCCTGGACGATATACAGCTGATTGTCGTCACCATCTTTGGCCCACTCGATATCCATCGGGCGACCGTAGTGCTTCTCGATGATCAGAGCCTGCTTGGCCAGTTCGGTAACTTCGGCGTCGCTCAGGCAGAAACGGGCACGCTCGGCACGGTCGACCTCGACAGTCTTGACCGATTTGCCGGCCTTGGCTTCGTCGCCGTAGACCATCTTGATCGCCTTGCTGCCGAGGTTGCGGCGCAGGATCGCCGGGCGACCGGCTTCGAGAGTGTGCTTGTGCACATAGAACTCATCGGGGTTCACCGCTCCTTGCACCACGGTTTCACCCAGGCCGTAAGCGCCAGTGATGAACACCACGTCACGGAATCCAGACTCGGTATCGAGGGTGAACATCACACCGGCGGTGCCGGTTTCCGAGCGGACCATGCGCTGAACACCAGCAGACAGGGCGACCAGTTTATGGTCGAAGCCCTGGTGTACGCGGTAGGCGATGGCGCGGTCGTTGAACAGGGAGGCGAAAACTTCCTTGGCTGCGCGGATCACATTGTCCACGCCGCGAATGTTGAGGAAGGTTTCCTGCTGGCCAGCGAAGGAGGCATCCGGCAAATCTTCAGCCGTAGCGGAAGAGCGAACGGCTACGGCCATGTTCTCGTTGCCGCCAGCCATGGCGGCGAATGCCGTGCGAATTTCACTGTTGAGGCGCTCGGGGAACTCAGCTTCCATGACCCATTGACGGATCTGGGCGCCGGTTTTGGCCAGGGCGTTTACGTCGTCGACATCCAGTGCGTCGAGAGCAGCATGGATGCGGTCGTTCAGGCCGCTCTGCTCGAGGAAGTCACGGTAGGCCTGTGCCGTAGTGGCAAAGCCGCCTGGAACGGATACGCCAGCACCCGCCAGGTTGCTGATCATTTCGCCCAGGGATGCGTTTTTGCCCCCTACATGCTCCACATCGTGGACGCCGAGCTTATCGAGGGAAACTACGTACTCTACCAAGGTGAACTCTCCAGTTTACTGGGCCAAACCTGTGCAGCACTGCTGCATTCTGGCTTTGCCGCAAGGAAATAAGTCACAATGCCGACCGGTGTGGGCCCGACAGAGGTGCCCAATGATAGCCAAGAATCGTTCCTGACTTAAGGCCTTTGGCGCAAATGAAACGAACCGCTTTCTTTATCTCCGACGGCACGGGTATCACCGCCGAAACCCTTGGGCAAAGCCTGCTGGCGCAATTCGAAACCATCAGCTTCACCAAGCTCACGCGTCCTTATATAGACAGCGTGGATAAAGCGCGCGCCATGGTACAGCAAATCAATACGGCTGCCGAGAAAGACGGCGCCCGGCCGATCATTTTCGACACGCTGGTCAACCAGGATATTCGCGACATCCTGGCCGAGTCGG
Source organism: Pseudomonas sp. Marseille-Q8238 (assembly GCF_965111915.1). Taxonomy (NCBI): domain Bacteria; kingdom Pseudomonadati; phylum Pseudomonadota; class Gammaproteobacteria; order Pseudomonadales; family Pseudomonadaceae; genus Pseudomonas; species Pseudomonas sp. Marseille-Q8238. The sequence goes on from NZ_CBCOPI010000001.1 coordinate 2,468,315, forward strand.
AAGGTTTCATGATCGACATTTTTTCGACCTTCCTGGCGCCCCTGGAACAGGAGCTGACCTCCCACTCCTCGTACACCGTCGGCAAATCCCACTCCATCTCGCACAACTCCAATTACATGGAGCGCATCGATGCGGTCAACTTCGCATTGGACAACGACGATGGGGCCCGGACTCATTATTATGACAAGGCCGACCTGATTCTGGTGGGCGTATCGCGCTGTGGCAAAACCCCAACCTGCCTGTATATGGCCATGCAATTCGGCATTCGTGCGGCCAACTACCCCTTGACCGAAGAAGACATGGAGCGCCTGCAGTTGCCGGCCGCCCTCAAACCGCACAAGAACAAGCTGTTCGGCCTGACCATCGACCCCGACCGGCTCACGGCCATTCGCAATGAACGCAAGCCCAACAGCCGTTATGCCAGCTTCGCCCAGTGCGAGTTCGAAGTGCGCGAGGTCGAAAACCTGTTCCGTCGGGAAAATATCGCCTTCATCAACTCCACGCATTTCTCCGTGGAAGAGATCTCGGCGAAGATCCTGGTGGAAAAAGGCGTTGAACGACGCCTTAAGTAATCCACGCAGTTCATTGATATAAAAAGAAAAGGCTCGATAACTTCGAGCCTTTTCTCATTATGGCGAACTAAAACGCGTCACCCGGCACACGCACCCAGCCCTCCATCAGGATGCGAGCGCTGCGGCTCATGATGGCTTTCTTCACCACCCACTCGCCGTCGATCTGGGTCGCCTCAGCACCCACGCGCAACGTGCCGGATGGGTGACCAAAGCGCACGGCGCTGCGCGCCCCACCGCCTGCGGCTAGATTGACCAGCGTACCGGGGATCGCTGCCGCTGTGCCGATGGCCACGGCCGCGGTGCCCATCATGGCGTGGTGCAGCTTGCCCATGGACAGCGCGCGCACCAGTAGATCGATATCCCCTGCTTGCACCTGCTTGCCGCTGGACGTGAGGTAGTCCTTGGCTGGCGCGACGAAGGCGATCTTCGGCGTGTGCTGGCGGGTTGCGGCCTCTTCCGGCGTCTTGATCAGGCCCATGCGCAGGGCACCGGCGATGCGGAATTTCTCGAAGCGCGCCAGTTGCTGCGGATCGCCATTGATGGCTTCGCGCAGCTCGGTGCCGGTATAACCAATATCCTCGGCGTTGACGAAGACGGTAGGAATGCCAGCGCTGATCATGGTCGCCTTGACGGTACCGATGCCAGGCACCTCCAGGTCGTCGACCAGGTTGCCGGTGGGGAACATCGAGCCACCCTCCTCGCCATCGTCGGACGGATCGAGGAACTCCAGCACGATTTCTGCCGCTGGGAACGTCACGCCGTCCAGCTCGAAGTCGCCTGTTTCCTGGACCTCACCGCTGGTTACCGGCACGTGGGCGATGATGGTCTTCTGGATATTGGCCTGCCAGATGCGTACCACACAGGTGCCGTTCTGCGGAATACGTGCCGGATCGACCAACCCTGCCTGCAAGGCGAAGGCGCCCGCGGCGGTCGACAGGTTGCCGCAGTTGCCGCTCCAGTCGACGAAGGCCTTGTCGATGGAGACCTGGCCATACAGGTAGTCGATATCATGATCGGGCTGGCTGCTCTTCGACAGGATCACGCACTTGCTGGTACTGGACGTCGCGCCCCCCATGCCATCAATGTGCGCGCTGTACGGATCGGGACTGCCAATGACGCGCATGAACAGCCTGTCACGGGCCTCGCCTGGCACCTGGCAGCGCTCGGGCAGGTCCTGCAAGCGGAAGAACACGCCTTTACTGGTGCCGCCACGGATGTAGGTGGCGGGAATTTTGATCTGGGGCTGATAAGCCATGATTTCGTCCTGGCGGAACAGAGGGACCCCATTGGGTGGATCACACGTTATCGGTCTACCCAAGAGGCACGAACGGTGAACGGAAGAAAGCGCCATTCACCCTACGGGTCATGCGCGAGGCGGACAGGACCACGTCCTGCCCGCCCGACACGTCAGGCTACGGCACCTTCGAGGAAGTCCTGGGCGAAGCGCTGCAGCACGCCGCCCGCTTCGTAGATCAACACTTCTTCGTCGCTGTCCAGGCGACAGGTCATCGGCACTTCGAGACGCTCGCCACTGCGACGGTTGATGACCAGGGTCAGGTCTGCGCGGGGCTTGCGTTCACCGATCACGTCATAGGTCTCGGTGCCATCCAGGCCCAGAGTCAGGCGCGTGGTGCCCGCTTTGAACTCAAGCGGCAATACGCCCATGCCGATCAGGTTGGTGCGATGGATACGCTCGAAACCTTCGGCGGCAATCACCTCCACTCCCGCCAGGCGTACACCCTTGGCCGCCCAGTCACGCGACGAACCCTGGCCGTAATCAGCGCCAGCAACGATGATCAGGTTCTGCTTGCGCTCCATATAGGTTTCGATGGCTTCCCACATGCGCAGGACCTTGCCTTCCGGCTCGACACGGGCCAGCGAGCCTTTCTTCACCTGGCCGTCGACCACCGCCATTTCGTTGACCAATTGCGGGTTGGCGAAGGTGGCGCGTTGCGCGGTCAGGTGATCACCACGGTGGGTGGCATAGGAGTTGAAGTCCTCTTCCGGCAAGCCCATTTTGTGCAGGTATTCGCCCGCGGCCGAATCCAGCAGGATGGCGTTGGATGGCGACAGATGGTCGGTGGTGATGTTGTCCGGCAGGATCGCCAGCGGACGCATGCCCGTGAGCGTACGCTCGCCGGCCAGCGCGCCCTCCCAGTATGGCGGGCGGCGGATGTAGGTTGACTGCGGGCGCCAGTCGTACAGCGGGCTTTCCGCTTCCTGCACGCTGCCCAGGTCGAACATCGGGATGTAGATCTGGCGGAACTGCTCAGGCTTCACTGAAGCTGCGACGATGGCGTCGATTTCTTCGTCGCTCGGCCACAGGTCTTTCAGGGTAACCGGGTTGCCCTGCTGGTCATGACCGAGCACGTCCTGCTCGATATCGAAGCGCACGGTCCCTGCGATGGCGTAGGCCACCACCAGCGGCGGCGAGGCCAGGAAGGCCTGCTTGGCGTAAGGGTGGATGCGCCCGTCGAAGTTGCGATTGCCGGACAGCACCGCCGTGGCGTACAGGTCGCGGTCGATGATTTCCTGCTGGATTACCGGGTCAAGCGCGCCGGACATGCCGTTACAGGTGGTGCAGGCGTAGGCGACGATGCCGAAGCCGAGCTGCTCCAGTTCGGCCAGCAGGCCTGCGTCTTCCAGGTACAGCTTGGCAACCTTCGAGCCTGGTGCGAAGGACGTCTTGACCCAGGGCTTGCGCAACAGGCCCAGCGCATTGGCTTTCTTCGCCAGCAGGCCGGCAGCCACCACGTTGCGTGGGTTCGAGGTGTTGGTACAGCTGGTGATGGCGGCGATGATCACTGCGCCATCAGGCATCAGGCCTTCAGCTTCTTCGACCTTGCCGGAGGCAAGTTTCCCCTCGTCGGCGATACCACGCTCGTGCAGTGCCGAGGTCGGCAGGCGACGATGCGGGTTGGATGGGCCGGCCATGTTGCGCACGACGCTGGACAGATCGAACGTCAGCACGCGCTCGTACTCGGCGCCCACCAACGCATCACTCCACAGGCCAGTGGTCTTGGCGTAATTCTCGACCAGGGCCACCTGCTCCGGCTCGCGACCGGTGAGCTTGAGGTAGTCGATGGTCTGCTGGTCGATATAGAACATCGCCGCCGTGGCCCCGTATTCCGGGCACATGTTGGAGATGGTCGCGCGGTCGCCGATGGTCAGGCTATCGGCGCCCTCGCCAAAGAACTCGACCCAGGCGCCTACCACGCGCTCGGTGCGCAAAAATTCAGTCAAGGCCAGGACGATATCGGTGGCTGTGATCCCCGGTTGGCGCTTGCCGGTGAGTTCAACGCCAACGATATCGGGCAAACGCATCATCGAGGCGCGGCCGAGCATCACGGTTTCCGCCTCCAGGCCGCCCACGCCGACGGCGATAACGCCCAGGGCATCGACGTGTGGCGTGTGGCTGTCGGTGCCCACGCAGGTATCCGGGAAGGCCACGCCACCGCGCGCCTGGATCACCGGGCTCATTTTCTCCAGGTTGATCTGGTGCATGATGCCGTTGCCGGCCGGGATTACATCGACGTTTTTAAAGGCCGTCTTGGTCCACTCGATAAAGTGGAAGCGGTCTTCGTTGCGGCGCTCTTCCACGGCGCGGTTCTTCTCGAAGGCATCCGGGTCGAAACCAGCGTATTCAACGGCCAGCGAGTGGTCGACGATCAGTTGGGTCGGCACTACCGGATTGACCTTGGACGGATCACCGCCCTGTTCGGCAATGGCATCGCGCAGCCCGGCCAGGTCGACCAGCGCGGTCTGGCCGAGGATGTCGTGGCAGACCACGCGGGCCGGGTACCAGGGGAAGTCGAGGTCGCGCTTGCGCTCGATCAGTTGCTTGAGCGAATCGGTCAGCGCGGCTGGATCGCAACGGCGCACCAACTGTTCGGCCAGCACCCGGCTGGTGTACGGCAGCTTGGCGTAAGCGCCGGGCTCGATGGCATCGATTGCTTCGCGCGTATCGAAGTAGTCCAGGACTGTACCCGGCAGGCTTTTACGGTATTGGCTGTTCATCGTGCTGCTCATGATTAGGGTCGATCCTTGAGCGGCACGAACTTCAGGTCTTCAGGACCTGTGTAGTTGGCGCTCGGGCGGATGATCTTGCCGTCGATGCGTTGCTCGATCACGTGGCTGGACCAGCCGGACGTGCGGGCGATGACGAACAGCGGAGTGAACATGGCAGTGGGCACGCCCATCATGTGGTAGCTGACGGCACTGAACCAGTCGAGGTTGGGGAACATCTTCTTGATGTCCCACATGATGGTTTCCAGACGCTCGGCAATGTCGTACATCTTGGTGTTCGACTGCTCATTGGACAGCTCGCGCGCCACGTCCTTGATCACCTTGTTGCGCGGATCGGCCACGGTGTACACCGGGTGGCCGAAGCCAATCACCACTTCCTTCTTCTCGACACGAGCACGGATGTCAGCCTCGGCTTCGTCCGGGTTGTCGTAGCGTTTCTGGATCTCGAAGGCCACCTCGTTGGCACCGCCATGCTTCGGCCCGCGCAGTGCGCCGATGGCGCCAGCGATGCAGGAATACATGTCGGAGCCGGTGCCGGCGATCACCCGCGAGGTGAAGGTCGAGGCGTTAAACTCGTGCTCGGCATACAGGTTCAGCGAGGTGTGCATGGCACGCACCCACGACGCGCGCGGCTTCTCGCCGTGCAGCAGGTGCAGGAAGTGTCCACCGATGGAGTCGTCGTCGGTCTCCACGTCGATGCGCTTGCCGTTGTGACTGAAGTGGTACCAGTACAGCAGCGCGGAACCCAGGGAGGCCATCAGCTTGTCGGCGATGTCGCGGGCGCCAGGATGATTGTGGTCGTCCTTCTCCGGCGACACGCAGCCCAGTACGGACACGGCGGTGCGCATCACATCCATCGGGTGGGCGGACGGTGGCAGTTGTTCCAGGGACGTCTTGAGTGCGGCCGGAATGCCGCGCAGGGCCTTGAGTTTGGCCTTGTAACCGGCCAGTTCGGCGACGTTGGGGAGCTTGCCGTGCACCAGCAGGTGGGCGATTTCTTCGAATTCGCAGCGGTTGGCGAAGTCGAGCACGTCATAGCCACGGTAGTGCAGATCGTTGCCGGTGCGGCCCACGGTGCACAGGGCGGTGTTGCCCGCGGCGGTGCCGCTCAAGGCGACAGATTTCTTCGGCTTGAAGCCGGCGGCGATGGTTTCGGTCGAGCTCATGGTCATCTCCTCAATTTTTTATTCTGGTCACTGGGCGCGTAGGGTGGGCTTCAGCCCACCATTAACGATTTGGTGGGCTGAAGCCCACCCTACCTTGCCACTCTGCCTGGCTATTTCTTGGCGGCGAACAGCGCGTCGAGCTTCTGCTCGAAGGCGTGGTAGCCGATGCGGTCGTACAGCTCGGTACGCGTCTGCATCAGCTCGATGACGTCTTTCTGATGACCCTGCTGGCGGATCGCGGTGTACACCGTCTCGGCTGCTTTGTTGGCGGCCCGGAATGCCGACAACGGGTAGAGCTGGATGGCCACGCCCACCGAGGCCAGTTCGTCGCGGCTGAACAGCGGTGTGGCACCAAACTCGGTGATATTGGCCAACACCGGCACATTCAGGGCATCGACGAAGCGCTTGTAGGTTGGCAGGTCATAGGCGGCCTCGGCAAAGATGCCGTCGGCACCCGCCTCGACATAGCGCTGGCAGCGTTCAATAGCAGCGTCCACGCCCTCGGCCTGGATGGCGTCGGTACGGGCGATCAGGAAGAAGTTCGGGTCGGTCTTCGCGTCGGCTGCCGCCTTCACGCGATCGGCCATTTCTTCAGTAGACACAATTTCCTTGCCCGGACGATGACCGCAGCGTTTGGCACCGACCTGATCCTCGATGTGCGCGGCTGCCGCACCGGCCTTGATCAGGTTCTTGATGGTGCGCTCGATATTGAAGGCACTGGGGCCGAAGCCCGTGTCGATATCGACCAGCAGTGGCAGGTCGCAGACATCGGTGATGCGGCGCACGTCGGTCAGCACGTCGTCCAGGGTGTTGATACCCAGGTCGGGCAACCCCAGCGAGCCGGCGGCCACGCCGCCGCCAGACAAGTAGATGGCCTTGAAGCCTGCACGCTTGGCCAGCAGGGCATGGTTGGCGTTGATGGCACCAATCACCTGCAGCGGATGTTCCTCTGCAATGGCATCACGGAAACGCTGGCCGGGGGAAAGCTGACTCATGACTCACCTCGTGGTTTGGCTGTCTTGGCTTGTACGCCCTGCCCGCTGCTTGCGGAGAAGTGGCGTTCGATATTGCGTTTGGAAGCTGCGATATGCCGACGCATCAGCAACTCGGCCATTTCGCCATCGCGCTCGGCAATGGCATCGAGAATCCGATGGTGTTCGGTGAAGGCTTGGCGGGGCCTGTTCGGGGTGGCGGAAAACTGCAGGCGATACATACGTACTAGTTGATACAGCTCGCCACAGAGCATTTTGCTCAAGGTCTGGTTGCCGCTGCCCTGAATGATCCGGTAATGGAAATCGAAGTCGCCCTCCTGCTGGTAGTAGCCAACGCCGGCCTGAAAAGCCGCATCGCGCTCATGCAGGTCGAGCACGCGACGCAGTTCGTCAATCTCGCCCTGGGTCATGCGCTCGGCCGCCAGCCGGCATGCCATTCCTTCGAGGGACTCGCGAATTTCGTATAGCTCGATCAGCTCGGTATGGCTCAACGAGACAACGCGGGCCCCCACATGTGGAATCCGCACCAACAGGCGCTGCCCCTCCAGACGGTGAATCGCCTCACGCAGAGGACCACGGCTGATGCCGTAGGTACGGGCCAGTTCCGGCTCGGAAATCTTGCTGCCCGGGGCGATCTCGCCTTGCACGATGGCTGCCTGGATGCGCCGGAAGACGTTCTCGGAGAGGGTTTCCGAGTCGGCCTGAACAAAACCGGGAGACTCAAACATTATTGTCGACACCAGTGGCGATATTCAGGCGAATCTACCCCTTAAATCGATAACAGGTCAAATGACAAAGATAGATTGTCGACAATCCCGGGTGACCCTCAACGCCCCTCGGTGTACTCCATGAGCAACATGGCGGCGTACAACCGCCTGTTATGTCTGAAAAAGCCCATGCTAGAATGCGACCCGCCTGCGTCGGCGAAGCCCGCAAGGCTGCACTTGCCGCAACTGCACCAGCAGATAACGGCCCATGGACATGATCACCGTCAGGATTTATGAGACTCGAGCCCTTCGCCCTTTTCCTCAGTTGCGCCGTGTTCTCGGGCCTGAACATGGCCGCCGAAAAGACTGTTTATGGTCTTAATGAATACGTCAGCCTGGCCGATCTGGATCTTGAGGTCGCCTCCAAGCTCGATACCGGTGCCAAAACCGCCTCCCTGAGTGCCCGCGATATCAAGCGCTTCAAGCGCGATGGGGAAACCTGGGTGCGCTTTTACCTGGCCATCGACGACGCCCACGAACACCCTATCGAGCGCCCCCTGGCGCGAATCAGCAAGATCAAGCGCCGTGCCGGTGACTATGATGCTGACGAAGGCAAGACCTACACTGCACGCCCAGTCATCGAGCTGAGCGTGTGCATGGGCAAGGTTCACCGCACCATCGAAGTGAACCTGACCGACCGCAGTGCCTTCCAATACCCGTTGCTGATCGGATCCGAAGCGCTCAAACGTCTTGATGCCCAGGTTGACCCAAGCCTCAAATACTCTGCCGGCAAGCCTGCCTGCAGTCTCGCTACCACTGCTGCCGAGTAAAGCTCATGCGCTCCCTGACCCTGCATCTGAAAGTCCTCATCACCCTGCTGGTGACGGTGGGCGTTCTGGTTACGGCCTATCAGATCTTCATTCTTGGCATCCCGGTGACCGAAGACGAGACCGATGATCTGTGGAATATCGACGCCAAAGTCGAGTTCCAGGCCAATCCGCGCGATCCGGTCAAGTTGCAGATGTTCGTGCCGCCGCTGAATCAGGACTACGTCAGCCTCAACGAAAGCTTCATCTCCAACAACTATGGGGTGAGCATCAACCGCGTCGACGGCAACCGCAAGGTAACGTGGTCCGCCCGACGCGCCAACGGCAACCAGACGCTCTATTACCGGCTGGTGCTGACCAAACGCTACAGCGGCGAGCAGCCCAAGCCCAAAGGCCCGATCTACCGTGACAGCATCGCTGTCGACGGTCCCGAAAAGATCGCCGCCGAAGCTTTGCTTGCCCCGATCCGCCAGCACTCTGCAGACGTCGAGACGTTCATCAGCGAGACCATCAAACGGGTCAACAACCCGAACGATGACAACGTCAAGCTGCTCATGGGCGGTGACACCTCCGCTCAGAACAAAGCCAAGATCATCGAACTGCTGCTGTCGATTGCCCACGTGCCAATGGAGCGCGTACATACCATCCGTCTGGCTGCAGACATCCAGCAGTCGCCCGAGCTGTGGCTGCGCAGCTTCAATGGCCAGAAGTGGCTGTATTTCAGCCCGGACACTGGCCAGCAAGGCCTGCCTGTCGACCGCCTGATGTGGTGGACTGGCGATGAGCCGCTGGTAACGCTGGATGGCGGCAAGAAGGCCCAGGTCAGCTTCACCTTGAACAACAGCGAGATGAACGCCATCCGCCTGGCCAAGCTGACCGACGAGAATACCGACGTCGACTTCCTGGAATACTCGCTCTACGGCCTGCCGCTGCAAACCCAGCAGACCTACCAGATCATGATCATGATCCCTATCGGCGTGCTGGTGATCCTGATCCTGCGCAACCTGGGAGGCCTGCAGACACTGGGTACCTTCACCCCGGTTCTGATCGCCCTCGCCTTCCGTGAGACCCAGCTCGGCTTCGGCATCGTGCTGTTTACCATCATCACGGCGCTTGGCTTGTCATTACGCTCCTACCTCGAACACCTGAAGTTGCAGATGCTGCCGCGACTATCCGTGGTGCTGACTTTCGTGGTGGTGCTGATTGCCGTGATCAGCCTGCTCAGCCACAAGCTGGGCCTTGAACGCGGCCTGTCGGTAGCCCTGTTCCCGATGGTGATTCTGACCATGACCATTGAGCGCCTGTCGATCACCTGGGAAGAGCGTGGCGGTGGCCATGCCTTCAAGGTAGCGGTGGGTACTCTGTTCGCTGCCACGCTCGCGCACCTGCTGATGACCGTGCCGCAGCTGACCTACTTCATCTTCACCTTCCCGGCCGTGCTGCTGATCATGGTGGGTTTCATGCTGGCAATGGGTCGTTATCGCGGCTATCGCCTGACCGAACTGTTCCGCTTCAAAGCCTTCCTGAAGGACTGAGCCATGATCGGTCTCTGGAAAACGTGGAAGGCCCTGGAAGCCAAAGGCATCATGGGCATCAATCGGCGTAACGCGGACTACGTGCTGAAGTACAACAAACGGCACCTGTACCCGATCGTCGATGACAAGATCATCACCAAGCAACGCGCCATCGAGGCCGGCATTGACGTGCCGGAAATGTATGGCGTGATCGAGACCGAGAAAGGGATCGACAAGCTGCGCGAGATCATCGGTGAGCGCCCGGACTTCGTGGTCAAGCCGGCACAAGGTGCTGGCGGTGACGGCATCCTGGTGATCGCCGATCGCTTCGAAGACAAATACAAGACCGTCTCCGGCAAGATCATCAGCCACGAGGAGATCGAGCACCAGATCTCCAGCATCCTGACCGGTCTCTACTCCCTGGGTGGGCACCGTGATCGCGCGCTGATCGAATACCGCGTCACCCCGGATCAGATTTTCAAAAGCATCAGCTACGAAGGCGTGCCGGATATCCGCATCATTGTGCTGATGGGCTACCCGGTAATGGCCATGCTGCGCCTGCCGACCCGCCAGTCGGGCGGCAAGGCCAACCTGCACCAGGGCGCCATCGGCGTCGGTGTGGACCTGGCCACCGGCGTGACCCTGCGCGGCACCTGGCTGAACAACAAGATCAGCAAGCACCCGGACACCACCAATGCGGTCGATGGCGTGCAACTGCCCAACTGGGATGGCTTCATGAAGCTCGCGGCCGGCTGCTATGAACTATGTGGCCTGGGCTACATCGGCGTGGACATGGTGCTGGACCAGGATAAAGGGCCATTGATCCTTGAACTTAACGCCCGCCCTGGCCTGAACATCCAGATCGCCAACGACTGCGGCCTGACGCACCGGGCCCATGCTGTCGAGGCACGCATTGCCGAACTGGCTGCCAAGGGCGTCAGCGAAACCCCGGAAGAGCGCATGCGCTTCTCCCAGCAGTTGTTCGGTCACGTCAGCCCCAAAGAGGTCTGATGCACTGCACTGGAAGCCCGGACCTGCGCCGGGCTTTTCCTTGGGACAGACGTATTGCCCCGGTCTACAATCGCGCTTTACCGCCCGCCGACTCAGCCGAATGACAACCTGCCGCGTATTCACTCTGCCCTACCAGGCCGATCCGGCTGACTATTTCGCGCGCGTGCGCCATGCCCCCGGGGCGGTACTCCTTGATGCCGGCAGGCCGCAGGCGGAGCGTGGGCGCTATGACCTGCTCAGTGCCTGGCCGGTAGAGAGCTATAGTCCAGAGCCCGACGAAACGGGCGAGCAATTCTTCCAGCGTCTGCGCAATGGCTTGGCACAACTGGGTCATGCCGATGCGCCACCTGCTATCGAACTGCCTTTTACCGGCGGGCTGATTGGTTACCTCGCCTATGATTTCGGCCGCCGCCTCGAACGGCTGCCAGCCTGTGCGGCGGATGACCTGCACCTACCGGATGCCAGGCTCGGCCTGTATGCCTGGGCATTGATCAGCGACCACCAGCAGCACACGTCTCAACTCGTCTGCCACCCAATCCTGCCGGGCACCGAACAGCAACGCCTGCTCGACCTGTTCAGCGCCAGTCAAGCCAATGAGCCTGCGCCTTTTCACCTGCTGCACCCCTTCCGATCGGCTGTCGATCAGGACCAGTATCGCCAGGCCATTGAGCGTATCCAGGCCTATATCCAGGCCGGTGACTGCTATCAGGTGAACTTCGCACAACGCTTCCAGGCGGCCTGCGCAGGCGAGCCGTGGACTGCCTACTTGGCACTGCGCAAAGCTTGCCCTACCCCGTTCTCCGGCTTTCAGGCGCTGCCCGAGGGTGGCGCGATACTCAGTCTTTCCCCCGAGCGTTACGTGCAGGTCAGCCAACGGCAGGTCGAGACACGGCCGATCAAAGGCACCCGCCCCCGCGGGATCAACGTAGAGGAGGATGCCCGGCAGGCGCAGCAGTTGCTGGCCAGCAGCAAAGACCGCGCCGAGAACCTGATGATCGTTGATCTGCTGCGCAATGATCTTGGTCGTAGTTGCCGGATCGGCTCCGTGCGGGTGCCGGAGTTGTTTGCCCTGGAAAGCTATCCCAACGTGCATCACCTGGTCAGCGCGGTAACCGGAGAGCTGGAAACGGGTAAGGATGCGCTGGACTTGATTGCCGGCAGCTTTCCCGGTGGCTCGATCACCGGCGCACCAAAGATTCGGGCCATGCAGATCATCGACGAACTGGAGCCAACCCGGCGCAGCCTGTACTGCGGTTCCCTGCTGTACCTGGATGTACGTGGCGAACTGGACAGCTCCATCGCCATTCGCAGCTTGTTGGTCAAGGATGGACAGATCAGTTGCTGGGGCGGCGGCGGAATTGTTGCTGACTCGGATTGGCTGGCCGAGTACCAGGAGTCGATCACCAAGGTCCGGCTTCTCTTGCAGACCCTGGAAGCGCTCTGACGCAGCCACAAAAAAGCCCGCCGAAGCGGGCTTTTTTCTGCAGATACCTTAGAGACTCAGCTCACGGTCCGACGCCTTGATGAACTCGCGCTTGAGGTCTTCATAGGTGTGGACCGCCGGGAACTGCGGGAACTCGCGAATGACATTGTCCGGTGCATGGAACAGGATGCCGGCATGGGCCTCGCTGAGCATGGTGGTGTCGTTGTACGAGTCGCCTGCTGCAATCACACGGTAGTAGAGGCTCTTGAACGCCAGGACGGACTGGCGCTTGGGATCTTTCTGGCGCAGCTGGTAGCTGACGACGCGGTCGGTCTCATCGGTAATCAGCTTGTGGCACAGCAGCGTCGGGAAGCCCAGTTGGCGCATCAGCGGCTGGGAGAACTCGTAGAACGTGTCCGAAAGAATGACCACCTGGAAACGCTCGCGCAGCCAGTCGACGAACTCCACGGCGCCGTCCAGCGGCTTCAGGGTGGCAATCACCTCCTGAATGTCGGCCAGCTTCAGGCCGTGCTCATCCAGGATGCGCAGGCGTTGCTTCATCAGCACGTCGTAGTCAGGAATATCGCGGGTCGTTGCCTTGAGGGCGTCGATACCGGTTTTTTCGGCGAAAGCGATCCAGATTTCCGGAACCAGAACGCCTTCGAGGTCGAGGCAGGCAATTTCCACGGAGGTCTCCAAAGCGATAAATTGAGGGCCGGCACTCTAGCAGCCGGGCACGGCAAAGGCTACCGCCTGCGGTTGCCTGGATGGTCCCGGGCTTCATGCACTGCTACCATCCACGGCCTTGCTCACCCGCTCAATTCAGATAATCAGGAGCCCAGCGATGACCCTCGATCTTGACCGCATTAACGCCGAACTCGGCCAGGATGCCGAAAAACTGGTGCAGTGGGCTCTGGGACTGGGCAAAACCGCCATCTGCACGACCAACTTTCGCCCCTTCGAAGCGGTAATCCTGCACATGGTCACCCAGGTCAAACCCGACACCCGGGTTATCTGGATGGACAGCGGCTACAACACCGAAGCGACCTACCGGTTTGCCGATGAGGTCACCAAACAATTGCAGCTGAACCTGGACATCTATCTACCCAGACGTTCCAGTGCGCACCGCACGGCTGTCGATGGCCCGGTACCGGCGCTCGACGACCCGCGCCACGAGGCGTTCACCGAAGAGGTGAAACTTGAGCCCTTCGCTCGCGCACTGCGCGAAGCAGCTCCCGAGGTCTGGTTTACCGCGCTACGCGCTACCGACACAGCGGTACGCGCCCAAATGCAGCCTGTCAGCATCAACCCGGATGGACTGATCAAGGTCGCCCCGCTGCTGCACTGGAGCTCGAAGGACCTGTATCAGTACCTGACTGCACATAACCTGCCAAACAACTTCGACTACTTCGACCCGACCAAGGGCGAAGAAAACCGTGAATGCGGTCTGCACTTGAGTCATTAAGGCAATCTTGCTTGGCCGCCAGGGACGGCAGCCAGAAAAATACCCCTGAGATACTCGCAAGTGGCCGAGATCATCCCTGCCTCGGTGGTAACCCGCCGTCTGCCCACCATGGAGCCCGCCTAATCATGAAAATAATGATCATCGGTGCCAGCAAAGGACTGGGGCGCGCTCTGGCCGAGGGCACGTGCAGTCCGGGCGATACCCTGATCGGCGTATCACGCACTCGCCCTGGCGATCTGCTATTGCCCGCAGATGTCGATCTTCAGTGGATCGAAGCAGACATGAGTGATCCCACCAATGCTGCACAACGCATTGCGGAACAGGCCCCAGCCGAGTTGGACGTACTGATCTGTAATCTGGGTATCTGGGAAGAAAAGGCATTTAGCGACGACTATGCCTTCCTGGACGATACGGATGACGTCATTACCACCATGGTGAACACCAATATCACCGCTACCTTGCTGTTGCTCAAGCGCCTGGTTCCAAGACTGCTGCATGCGCATAAGCCCCAGCTGATTCTGACCGGCTCCACCTCGGCGCTACGCCAGAGCGGTCGCCCGGAAGTGACCTTCGGCGCCTCCAAGTTCGCCCTCAATGGCATGGCAGATGCTTTGCGTGAAGGTTTCAGGGAGAGTCGTCTTGCGGTGACGACCTTGCAATTGGGCTATTTGAATACCGAGGACGCGCTGTCTGTACCGCAAGAAGTCGCCGCCGCGAATGGCAATGGCCAACTGATCCCCGTGCACGATGTGGTGGCTGTCGTGCGCACGCTTTTGCACCTGTCCAGCGCGTCTTTTGTCCGGGAGCTGGTCATGCCTGCGATACAGGACGAGCGGTTTTAGTAACCGCCCAACACCTTGCGGTAAACAACGCTGTCCATAAAACAAAAACGCGGTGCATCGTTTGATGCACCGCGTTCCTTATTACAGCTGCTGTAACTGGCTCAGTACGTAGGCAGCTCCACGCCGTCGAACAACTCGTCTATCTCGGCTTTGGTGTGGCATTGCACAGCCTTGGCCATCATGTCGCGCGTCAGGTGAGGGGCGAACTTCTCGATGAAGTCGCACATGAACCCGCGCAGGAAGGTGCCACGACGGAAACCAATCTTGGTGACACTGGACTCGAACAGGTCGCTGGCGTCGAGGGCAACGAGGTCGCTATCCAGTTTGGTGTCAACAGCCATGCGCGCCACGATACCAACACCCAGCCCAAGCCTTACATAGGTCTTGATCACGTCGGCGTCCGCTGCGGTGAACACGACTTTGGGGCTGAGGCCACGATGGCTGAACGCTTCGTCCAGCTTCGAGCGCCCGGTAAAACCGAATACGTACGTCACGATCGGATGTTCAGCCAGCGCCTCGAGCGTCAGCTTCGGCAACTTGGCCAGTGGGTGGCCTTGAGGCACTACCACGCAACGGTTCCAGCGGTAGCACGGCATCATCACCAGATCGCCGAACAACTCCAGAGCCTCGGTGGCGATGGCAAAGTCCACAGTACCATCGGCAGCCATCTCGGCAATCTGCATTGGCGTTCCCTGATGCATATGCAGGGAAACTTCCGGGTACTGCTTGATGAATGAACTGATCACCGGCGGCAGCGCATAGCGTGCCTGGGTGTGGGTCGTGGCGATCGACAGCGTGCCTTTCTTCTCGTTGGAGAATTCCTGAGCAATCTGCTTGATGCTCTCGACCTTGCGCAGGATCTCACCAGCCGTGGTGATGATGCGTTCGCCAGCCGGCGTCACACGGGTCAGATGCTTACCACTGCGGGCAAAGACTTCGACGCCAAGCTCATCTTCCAGCAAGCGAATCTGTTTACTGATACCTGGCTGGGACGTGTAGAGACTCTGGGCTGTCGCGGAGACGTTGAGGTCGTGGTGCGCCACTTCCCAGATGTAGCGCAGTTGCTGGAGCTTCATAAATATCCCTCGAGAGCAGATAGACGCCGCTGACCCTGTCAGCACGCGACCCTATATAACCATATTAATGGTTAAAACGATAAATCTAGACGAGTTTTTTCAGGTTCGCGTGCCATTTGTCTGCTCATGAAGGACTCAACCCCGATGCTGCAACATCGGAACGAGGTAGACGGGTATTTCCGAGAGCTGCAGAACCCGCGCTGCGGTGCGCCCCAGCGCCGTCTCCTGATCCGCGCCATGGCTATGACTGCCTATTACCAATAGATCGACGGCGAGTTTGCGGGCCTCGTCGAGAATGACGTGGGACGGGTCGCCCTGTACCACCCGGACGTTATTGATCAGTTGCGCATCCTGCTGCACATCGCCCAGTTCATCGCGAAAGCCTTCGAGCACTCGCTGCTCGATACTGGCCATCACCGTACTCAGGCCTTTATTGCGTAATTCGGCCAGTGTCGCTTCATCCAGATAGGTTTGCAGTACCGACTCCGCAAACAAGCCCATAGGCGCCACAGCGTGCACCACATATAGCTCGGCCTTGAACGAGCGACTGAGATTTAAGGCGTGCTGCAGCACGTATGGGGCATACAAGCCGAGGTCGGTGGCGTAAAGGATCGTCCGGACCATACTGCCTCCCCGCTGTCCAAGAACGCCGAGAATTTGAGCTTAGCAGTGCGCGGAGAAGTCGTGATTGCTCTCAACGCGTGGATACAGACCTCACGTCAGGGCAGCTCTTCAGGCTCATTGCAGCGCGCTGCCGCTATGGCTTGTTCAAGGTCAATGGTGTTGAGCTGGCTCGATAAAGCGCCTAGAAACGCCCCATCGAGCACCAGAAACAGTGCAGGCAAATGAAAAACGCCATAGCGCTGGACGAGCCCCCCATTCTCACCGGCATCTACCCAGGTAATGCGAGTCACGCTTAGCGGTAGCTCGGGTAGATGACGTCGAGCCCAACGGCAACTTGCACAGCCAGCGCTGGTAAATACCAGCAGTGAGAGACCTGACAGTTCCAGGAGCTGGTGGTCCGCGTCAAAATCGGTCAACTCCAGCGATTCGATGAGTGAGTTTGGGCGTGTTGGCGTCACAGCAATTCCATGTTTAGCTTCCAAGCAGGTTTGCCCTGTTCACCCGACCGAGCCTGCTGTGCACGTAAATGCGATCAGATTCACGTACCCCAAAGCCATATCCCGGTCAGCTTGATCTACTACTTTAGCGATTTACAGCTGGATTTTAGTCGCCCGCCCATTGTCGAGCCCAGTCCTTACGCGCTAAGGTTCCGCCTCTCCCGCTGCGCCCACAATAAAGCTGTGCCTTTGGCGCCCGGCACCCGTGACCTGATGAGTAACACGATGGCTGATTTACCGATCGACGATCTCAACGTTTCATCCAACGAAACCCTGATCACCCCGGCGCAGCTCAAGCGCGAAATACCCCTTACTGCCGCCGCTCAGCGCACCGTGACCCACGGCCGCGAAGTAGTTCGCAACATCCTTGATGGCAAGGATCACCGCCTGTTTGTTGTCGTAGGCCCGTGCTCTATCCATGACATCAAGGCCGCTCATGAGTATGCCGAACGCCTGAAGGTGCTGGCAGCGGAGGTTTCCGACAGCCTGTTCCTGATCATGCGTGTCTATTTCGAGAAGCCACGCACCACCGTCGGCTGGAAAGGTCTGATCAACGACCCGTACCTGGATGACTCGTTCAAGATTCAGGACGGCCTGCATATTGGCCGCCAGCTGCTGCGCGACCTGGCTGAAATGGGCCTACCGACCGCCACTGAAGCGCTGGATCCGATCTCCCCGCAGTACCTGCAGGACCTGATCAGTTGGTCGGCGATTGGCGCACGTACTACTGAATCGCAGACCCATCGCGAAATGGCCTCAGGCCTTTCTTCAGCAGTGGGCTTCAAGAATGGTACCGATGGCGGCCTGACTGTCGCCATCAACGCTCTGCAATCTGTTTCCAGCCCGCACCGTTTCCTGGGCATCAACCAGGAAGGTGGCGTATCCATCGTTACCACCAAAGGCAACGCATACGGTCATGTCGTCCTCCGTGGCGGTAATGGAAAGCCGAACTATGACTCGGTGAGCGTGGCCATTTGCGAGCAGGAACTGGCCAAGGCGAAGATTCGCCCGAACGTGATGGTTGACTGCAGCCACGCCAACTCCAACAAGGACCCGGCCCTGCAGCCCCTGGTGATGGAGAATGTCGCCAACCAGATTCTCGAAGGCAACAACTCGATCGTCGGCCTGATGGTAGAAAGCCATCTGGGTTGGGGCGCCCAGTCGATTCCCAAGGATCTTTGCGACCTCAAGTACGGCGTGTCCATCACCGATGCCTGCATCGACTGGGAGACCACCGAAAAAACATTGCGCAGCATGCACGCCAAACTCAAGGATGTACTGCCAAAGCGTGAACGCAGCTGACGAGCACTGCGTACCAAAAAAACGCCGGGCATTGCCCGGCGTTTTTTATTACCAGCGTAATCAATGATTACGCTGGCGGCGCTCCAGATATCGTTCGACGTAGGAACACGACGGGATGACCGAGTAGCCCATACGCTCCGCATAGACCAACGCATGCTCGGTCAATGCAGCCGCGATACCCCGCCCCCGTAACGCGTTAGGCACGAAGGTACGGTAGATATCCAGCGTCTGCTTGCCCAGATCCATATAGGCCAAATACGCCCGATGACCATCGACTATGGTCTCAAACTGGTGACCAGCCTGGTCATGGTGGATGGACAGCCCCTCGCTCATTTTTACTCCTCAGCGGGTTCTAGAACAGAACCCTTACCTTATCGATCTTTTCCAGGCGAAGAAACATTTCCGCCGAGCCACTACCAAACTGGACACTCAAAAAGGCCTTGCCGTTCTCTACCTTATGCAAAATGCCTTGATAATAAGTGCCATCATACGTGATGAACTGCAATCGCTTACCGGCATGCTCGGGCAGGCTGGCTACAGCCACGAAGTCATATTGAGGCGTTTTACTCTTCTGCTCTACCTCGGCAGCCTGCACCAGCTCGGTTGCATGCGGTACTGCCGCGGCATTTGGCTCTACCCATGAAAACGCCAGATCATTCACGGCCTGCTGATTGATCAATAGCACCGGCCTCAGCATGGCGATGACATCTGGCGCGTCAAAGAACTGCAGACCATCCCACGCCATCCCTTCTGTCGGGTTGAACTCCAACCGCAGCGACTGCGGATCTTTCAGATAAGCGGCCACGGAAACCAGTACCTCCGGCGCCAAGGCGATGCGTTGCGAGCGAAGGTTGCTATCAAACTTCTCGATAGCCGTCTGCTGGTACTGCTCATCAGTCTGACCAAGCTTGCCGGCGCAATAGCTGTTTACCTTGCGCTGATACTGGTTGTCGTTCACCTCGATGATAACGCTCGACACCCTTGGCGGATTTATTCGCAGATCCCCTGGGTTATCCGACATGTTGCTCAACGCCAGACTGATGCGGTAATCGCTCATGTCTCGCGTGTCTGCCGTCATGTTGAACGCCAAGGTCTTCGCTCCAGGCTGGTAGAGGTAAGAAAACTCCGTATCCGTCTCGAATGTGCGGTAACCCATCTCCAATAGCTCATTGGTTCCTATGGTCTTGCTACGACCACACGCTACCTGTGACAGAGCCGTATAAGGAGAGCGATCTTCCGTTTGACGCAGTTGAGCCATGAGTGGGCCATGCACATCAACTTTGAAGCCCTTGAGGCTGACAGCCATCTGCTCAGGAAACTTGCCTTCACGCAAACTTTCCTTGAAGCGCAGCAGGCTGAGTAGGCTTTTGAATTTCAACTCGCCATGGTCGACCGAAAATTGATCATTAAGCATCGGCACCTTGACGGTCAGGCCAGACACCCCAACCCGACCATCAAAAGAAGAGGTGATTCCCGAGTAACTTATCTGCATGAAAGGCGATAGCTGATCGACCACATCATTCATGATCGAGCGTACCGATAGCCATAGGGACAGTTTGATAAATAGTGCAATAGCTAAAACAGAAAGAAAGCCCCACTTAACAACTTTCGACATTCCTCAGTCCTTCCTTGAAGTTCCCATGACACGAGCGCGGAATATTATCAGTACGCCCGTTTAGCAACCATGGCTGCCGTACGCTACAGGCCTCTTTTTAGGGCATCACAGGCAACGCGCTGTATGTTTTTTAAACAAAACTAAAAGTCGACTGGCAGAACGGAAAAAAAACTGCTTGTCTTGCATCAGGTCAGTTTACTTACTACAACTAATGAGTAGTATGTAGCCCGGCTAATTTCCCAGCTTGGGAGATTGCTTTATGGAAAGTCCACCTTAAGGGGAACACGATGAACAACGTTCTGAAATTCTCTGCTCTGGCCCTGGCAGCAGTCCTGGCTACCGGTTGCAGCAGCGTCACCAAAGAAACTGAAGCCCGTCTGACTGCTACTGAAGACGCCGCTGCCCGTGCTCAAGCTCGTGCCGATGAAGCCTATCGCAAAGCTGACGACGCCCTGGCCGCTGCTCAGAAAGCTCAGCAGACTGCTGACGAAGCCAACGAGCGCGCTCTGCGCATGCTGGAAAAAGCCAGCCGCAAGTAATACTTGCCAAGGCTTTGAAAAGCCGACCTGTTTACAGGTCGGCTTTTTTATTGCTCTTCATTTTCTGCAGGCAATAAAAAGCCTGTCAGGCAGAGCGTACCGGACAGGCTTTAGTTAACTAGTTGTCAGCAATCAGAAGTCCAAGGACTCCTGAGTATGTGCAACGGCATCCTGCGGGACGGCAATCTCGATAGGCATGCCATCTTCCGCTGCAACGACTTCGCGTACGACATCCCAGTTCAGATGAATGCGGCCAGCCAGGTCATCACGCTTGAGCAAGGCGTTGATTACCGCCGTGTGCTTATCAACCACCGATGGCACTCCATGGTCATCCAGTGGCGCGTGAGCCTCGAGATAGACCTTGCCGTTGCTCATGCCGAACTTGTACGGCTCGTTGACGATGCGCACCGAGGTGCCGACAGGTGCCATCTTGGCCAGCTCAAGGACGTTGTTATTGAGCATGCGAAAGCAACCATGGCTCACGCGCATGCCGATGCCGAATTTCTTGTTGGAGCCGTGGATCAGGTAACCCGGAACCCCCAGGGTGAACTTGAACGGTCCGAGGGGATTATCCGGGCCTGGCGGCACATACGCAGGCAGCGGATCACCGTCAGCAGCGTGCTCCTCACGAATCGATTGTGGGGGCGTCCATCCGGGATTCGGTGTCTTGGCCGTCACCGTAGTGTGGGCAATAGGTGACCCCCAGCCTTCGCGACCAATCCCAAGCGGGAAGGTGTGAACGACGTTCTCGCCCTTGGGGAAGTAATACAGGCGGTACTCGGCGAGGTTGATGACAATACCTTCACGCGGTCCAGAGGGCAGCACGTAACGCGTAGGCAGTAATATTTCCGCTCCCTCCCCCGGCAACCACGGATCGATTCCCGGGTTGGCAGCCACCATCTCCAGATAACCAAGGTCGTTGGCGGTACCGATATCGGCAAACGTATCTTCATACTTGGCCTTGATCACCTGGACCTGGCCGACAATGTCATCTCCCGGAGCCGGCAAAGGTAATTCCAGCGCACTTGCCGGACCGGCCACGCATAGGCCTGCGAACATCAGGGAACGAGCGACAGCAGAAGCGCGCGACGACATCCGGAAATCCTTGGTATCAATGACTGAAGGGGAAGATAAATTGTACACCGCAGGCCTGGTATACCGGGAGCATCAAGCTGTAGGCCACAAAGGCCGCTCGCCTCGACGCTGGGCATCCAGTACGGCCTTGCAGGCATGGCACAAACGCTTATCGCGCAGCCCTGCCTTAAGCAGCGGATGCATGACAGGTAATGCCGGGAGCAATCCACCACACAGCGTGCGGTCGGCAAACCCACTCAGCTCCAGTTGTCGGGCAACCAGGTGCACACGCGCCTCGCGACAGGCGAACAGATCGAGCTGTTCGTCCGGGACGATTACTTGATAGGCATGCAGGGACCAGGCGGGACGCGGCATTCGGTGCTCCGGTGCGGGGCCGCAACGATAGCCGAAAGCCTGCATCCAGGGAAGATTCAGAGCAGGGGTTTAAGTGTTGGCCAGACGTTATCCAGCAGACGAGGCTGAGCGGCTGCAGTTGGATGAACGCCGTCTGCTTGCATCATCCCTTCCACTCCGCCCACGCCATCAAGAAAGAACGTCACCCAGGGCAGTTTCTTCTCGCTTGCCAGATCGCTGAATACGCCGGCGAAAGCATCGGTGTAGCGCTTTCCGTAGTTTGGTGGCAGGCGCATACCCAGCAGAAGGACGTTGGCTCCGGCCGCGCGGGACAAATCGACCATGTTGGCAAGATTCTGTTGCAATTGTGCAGGGGGCTGGCCCCGCAATCCGTCGTTGCCTCCCAGCTCGATAATCACGAGCTGAGGATGGTGCTCCGCCAGCAGTCCAGGCAACCTGGCCAGCCCGCCAGCACTGGTTTCGCCGCTTATCGAAGCGTTCACCAGCGTGTGCTCGAAACCGCTCTCCTGCATGCGTTTTTCAAGCAAGGCCACCCAGCCTTGCCGGGTATCCAGGCCGAAAGCGGCGCTGATACTATCGCCGACGACCAGAACGTTTGCAGCCATCGCTCCCTGCGCCCACAACAGCAGTGCCAATGCGCTGCTTACCCACCCTATACGCATTCGGATTCTCCATGAACGCCAGCATTCTTTCTGCACGGCACCTTAACAAAGTGGTACCCAGCGCGGAAGGCGAGCTGAGTATCCTGCATGACCTCAACCTCGATCTTGCCAGCGGCGACAGCCTGGCGATCGTTGGCAGCTCCGGATCGGGCAAATCGACCCTGCTTGGTCTGCTCGCCGGCCTGGACCAGCCCAGCAGCGGGGAAGTAACCCTGGCCGGCCATGCACTCGCCACGCTCGATGAAGACCAGCGCGCCCGCGTTCGCGCCGAGCAGGTGGGGTTCGTCTTCCAGTCATTCCAGTTGCTGGACAACCTCGATGCCCTGGAAAACGTCATGTTGCCGCTGGAGCTGAAAGGCCGGTCGGACGCACGTGAACTCGCCAGCCAACTGCTGCAGCGTGTTGGCCTTGGCGCACGCACAACGCATTACCCTCGCCAGCTTTCCGGCGGAGAACAACAGCGCGTCGCTATCGCCCGTGCCTTTGCCGCTGAACCCGCTGTGCTGTTTGCCGACGAGCCAACTGGCAACCTCGACAGCCATACCGGCGAGCGCATCAGCGACCTGCTTTTTGAACTGAACAAGGAGCGCGGCACCACGCTGGTTCTGGTGACCCACGACGAACGATTGGCGCATCGTTGCCGACGCCTGATTCGCCTGGAAGGCGGCCGCCTGGTCGATAGCGTGGAGCCCTGATGCGCACACTGTCTTTTATGCGCCTGTTGAGCCTGGCCGGCCGCCAGTTGCGACGTGACGCCCGTGCCGGTGAGCTGCATGTGCTGTTCTTCGCCCTGCTCATCGCTGTCGCCTCCAGCACAGCCATCGGTTACTTCAGTGCACGCCTGAACGGAGCCATGCTGCTACGAGCCACCGAATTTCTCGGAGCTGATCTCCTCCTCAGCGGCAGTGATCCTGCCAATCCTGCACAAATCGAGGCCGGCAATCGGCTTGGCCTGGAGCACGCCCAGGTCGTCGAATTCTCCAGCGTTATTGCTACCGACGATGGCATCCAGCTTGCCAGCGTCAAGGCTGCCACACAGAGCTATCCACTGAGAGGCGAACTGAAAAGTGCGGCCGAGCCTTATCAAGCAGAGCAGTCGGGTGGAGGGCCAGCGCCAGGAGAAGTCTGGGCCGAAGCTCGCCTGTTTGCGGCGCTCGATCTGAAAGTCGGTCAGTCGATCGATATCGGCAATTCATCCCTACGGCTCACTCGAGTGCTGACCTATGAGCCGGACCGGGCTGGCGATTTCTACAGCCTCACGCCTCGTGTACTCATGAACATGCAGGATCTGGAAGCCACAGGCGTGGTGCAGCCTGGCAGCCGTGTGCGTTATCGCGAGCTATGGCGAGGCCCTAGTGAGGCATTGCAGCAATACCGGAGCGAGATCAAACCCGGATTGGCCGCGAGCCAGCGGATTGAGGACGCACGTGACGGCAACCGGCAGATAGGGGGGGCGCTGGGCCGTGCCGAACGCTACCTGAACCTCGCCAGCCTGGCCGCCGTCATGCTTGCTGGGGTTGCGGTAGCGCTTTCTGCGGCTCGATTTGCCGCGCGCCGTTACGATGCCAGTGCCCTGCTCCGCTGCCTGGGGCTTTCCCGCCGAGATACGCTCTACCTGTTCGCCCTGCAACTGACTCTGCTCGGGTTGTTTGCCAGCGTAGTGGGCGCTCTACTGGGCTGGCTGGGTCAGTTGGTCCTGTTCCAGCTATTACAGGGATTGTTGCCTGCAGGTGTTCCTCCTGGCGGTGTGCTGCCTGCATTGGCCGGCGTGGCGACGGGACTGGTTGCACTTGCCGGATTCTCCCTGCCACCGCTGGCCGCGTTGGGCCGCGTTCCGCCCTTACGGGTCTTGCGCCGGGATCTTTTGCCTGTGCCGCCCAGTTCCTGGCTGGTGTACGGCGCCGCGCTGCTGGCTCTCGGGCTGATCATGTGGCGCTTGAGTCTGGATCTGAAACTGACCCTGTCACTGCTCGGTGGCGGCCTGCTCGCCACGCTGTTGCTGGGCGGCGTGCTGGTACTCGGCCTGCAGACCCTGCGCCGCCTGCTTTCCCGGGCATCCTTGCCATGGCGCCTCGGTTTGGGCCAGTTATTGCGTCATCCGCTTGCGGCTGCCGGCCAGTCACTGGCATTTGGCCTGATTCTTTTGGCGATGGCCTTGATTGCCCTGCTGCGTGGAGAGCTGCTCGATACTTGGCAGAACCAGTTGCCGGAAGATGCACCGAATCACTTTGCGCTGAATGTCCTGCCTGCTGACAAGGATGCCTTTGCTGCACGCCTGGCACAGCTGTCACCTCACCCCGCGCCACTCTATCCAATCGTTGCTGGTCGCCTGACAGCCATCAACGCAGAGCCGGTCAAACGCCTCGTCAGCAAGGACAGCACCGGTGACCGTGCCGTACGGCGTGATCTCAGCCTGACCTGGTCAGCCGAGCTTCCGGAGGGCAACCAACTGCTTTCAGGCGAGTGGTGGACCACTCACATCGAGGGCGAACTGCCAGGGGTTTCCGTTGAAGCCGAGCTGGCGAAAAGCCTGCAGCTCAAGCTGGGGGATGTGCTTGACTTCAGCGTGGGCGGGCTTGACCGGCAAGCGCGTGTCAGCAGCCTGCGCAAGGTTGAATGGGACAGCTTCCAACCGAACTTCTACATGATCTTCGAGCCCGGCACCCTGCAGGATTTGCCCGCGACCTATCTGACCAGTTTCTACTTGCCGCCTCATAGCGAACGGCAACTGGTCGAGCTGGCACGGGCTTTCCCGGCCGTCACCCTGCTGGAGGTCGAAGCGCTGCTCGAGCAACTGCGCAGCATCATGGCGCAGGTCAGCCTGGCCGTGGAATATGTCCTGCTGTTCGTGCTGGCGGCGGGCCTGACGGTGCTGTTTGCCGGGTTGCAATCGACCCTGGACGAGCGCATTCGGCAGGGAGCGCTACTGCGGGCGCTGGGTGCGGAGCGTCGCCTGTTGATGCGAGCCCGACGTGCGGAATTTGGCTTGCTGGGTGCGGCCAGTGGCCTGCTTGCGGCAGTCGGCTGCGAACTGGTGAGCTTCCTGCTCTATCGCTTCGTGCTTGATCTGCCCTGGCAACCCCATGCCTGGTTGCTGACGCTGCCATTGATGGGGGCCCTGCTGGTGGGCACCGCTGGTGTCATCGGTACGCGACGAGCTTTGAATGCCAGTCCACTCTCGGTACTGCGGGAAACGTGATACGCAAATGCCGACATGATTACTCATGTCGGCAGCAGCGCAGCTAATGGCTGTACTCGATCTTGTTTACCCACCAGGTCATCTCGCCGGTTGGCGTCTGCACGCTGATCTCGTCACCCTCCTCTTTCTTGAGCAGGGCGCGGGCCATCGGAGAGTCGATCGAGATGTAATCCTTGCGCCTGTAGATCTCGTCATAACCAACAATACGGAAGCGCTTGCACTCCCCGTCCTCGTTTTCGATCTCGACCCAGGCACCAAAGAAGACGCGACCTTCCTGCTCCGGTGAGTAATCGACTACCCGCATATCTTCCAGGCGCTTGCGGATATAGCGAACGCGGCGATCAATCTCTCGAAGCAGCTTCTTGTTGTACTGGTAGTCCGCGTTCTCGCTGCGGTCCCCCAGCGAGGCAGCCCAGGTCACTTTCTGAGTAACGTCGGGGCGGGTGACCCGCCACAGCTGATCGAGCTCTGCCTTGAGGGCATCATGCCCTTCTCTGGTAATGATTTTGGTACTCAACCTGTTCCCTTACCTGGTAGATCATCGGTGCAGGGCAGCCATTTCTAGCCCCAATTGGATGGCTCATTATGCCTTGGTCGTTTCCCGTGAACGGTTAAAAAACTGGCCATCTATCTTCTGCTTGAAAACATACCAACTGGTAGGTATGTTTCCCGCATGAAATCTACCGCCCCTAAAAAACAACCCGAAGTCGTGCGCCGCAAACTCCTCGAGTGCTGCGCTCAATTGCTTATCGAGCATGGTGTTTCCGGCTTGCCATTGCACGCTGTGGCGCAGGCCGCTGGCGTGACCAAGGGCGGCTTGCTGCACCATTTCCCCAGCAAGCGCCATTTGATCGAAGCAGTTTATGAAGACCTGCTCAAGGTGCTGGATGCCGAGATCGACCACGCCATGAATCAGGACCCCATCGCTTTCGGGCGTTATACACGCGCCTACCTCGGAACGGTCTTCCTCCCATGCAAACCTGCCAACGAGCAGCTGTGGGCTGCCTTGGCGAGCTCCACATTGACCGATTCGGAATTGCGCGCGCGCTGGGCAGAATGGAACAACGCACGACTACAGCGTCACCAGGATACGGATAGCCACCCATCCCTGATGATCGTCCGTTATGCCGCCGATGGTGCCTGGCTGGACAACCTGTTCACTCAAGATTGTCCCCCGTCGCCGGAAGACCGGAGCAACCTCTACACCGCCCTTATCAAAATGACCCAGGAGCCTGGCCAATGAGCCCAGCACTCATGACCTATGGCGCATTATTGACCGCCATCATTCTGGAGGTCATTGGCACCTCTTTTCTGCAGCAGTCACAACAGTTCACTCGCCTCATTCCCTCTCTAGTCACGGTGGTGTGCTACAGCGGGGCCTTTTACTTCCTCACATTCGTGCTGAAAACCATGCCTGTTGGCATCGCCTACGCGATCTGGAGCGGGTTGGGGATCGTGCTGATATCCATCATTGGCGCATGGGTTTTCAAGCAGAAACTGGATGCCGCGGCGATTGTGGGATTGTCCTTCATCGTGCTGGGTGTGGTGATCGTCAATGTGTTTTCCAAGGCGGTTTCACACTGACGGCAGAGGCTGCTGTCAGCCCAGTGTGATCAGGCCCTGACGGGCGACGCGCGTCAGCTCACGAACCAGCTCTTCGATATGCTCGGCAGGCGGCGCCTGAACGACTGCCATATCGAAGCTATTGCTGGCAAAGCGTGCCAACGATTCACCTTCGCGGTTGAACTGGATCAGGAAACTGCGAGGTCGCCCCCAGCGTTTGGGCCAGCCATCCAGGTAGCGCAGCAGTGCCGGCTGATGGTTGCCGCCGAGAAGGATTCGGGGATTGCGTGCGAAGAGGCCAGACGTGATGGGCGCCAGGCGTATCTGTGGTTGGGCGTAGGTCATTTCAGCGTGTGCTCCACCTCATCGATCCTGCTGGGCAGCGGTGAGAGGCGACACCGAACCAGCGCTTTAGCGGTATTTCAGAATCGACTGGGTCGAATCCTTCGCGCCCCGCAAGTAGCTGACTAAATCGGCGCATGGGGCGGAATGCTAGGGAATCGCCCGTAAAACTGTCAAGGCACTGCAGTTGCTTTCCCCATGAAATTGGGGCCTTAAGGGACTTTGCGTTTCCTCACGTAACACTGACTGCACTCATCAAGCCTCTCTTTACCCGGCCTGAATCTCTCAAACGGCTGTTTAGAGCCTTCACTCTAAATTGGCATATTTCCTGCCAATGCTTACCAGCTGTCGTGCATACCCCGGACGGGTAGGACTAGCGGCAAGGATGATCAAACTGCCCAATGACGTGTTGAGAGCCCTAAAAATATGAACAATAAGAAAACCCTGCTCGCCCTCTGTGTTGGCACCAGCATACTTCTCTCTGGCCAGGTCGAAGCCGGCCTCTTCGGCTCCACTGGCTACACCAAAACCAAGTATCCGGTAGTGCTTGCACATGGCATGTTGGGTTTCGACAGCATCCTGGGCATCGATTACTGGTACGGCATTCCTTCTGCCCTGCGCTCCGATGGCGCCAGCGTCTATGTCACCGAAGTCAGCCAACTGAACACCTCCGAGCTGCGTGGTGAGGAATTGCTCGAGCAGGTCGAAGAGATTGCCGCCATCAGTGGCAAGGGCAAAGTCAACCTGATCGGCCACAGCCATGGTGGTCCAACCATTCGTTACGTCGCCGCCGTACGCCCTGACCTGGTCGCGTCGGCCACCAGTGTCGGCGGTCCGCACAAAGGGTCCGCCACCGCCGACTTCCTGCGCCAGGTACCGCCAGGTTCGGCTGGTGAAAAACTGCTCGCCGGCATCGTCAATGGGCTCGGTAGTCTGATCAACTTCCTTTCCGGCAGCTCCAGCAAGGCGCCCCAGAATGCGCTTGGCTCGCTTGAGTCGCTGAACAGCAAAGGGGCTGCGGTATTCAACGCCAAGTACCCACAAGGCATCCCGACCAGTGCCTGCGGTGAAGGGGCCTACAAGGTCAACGGCGTCAGCTATTACTCCTGGAGCGGGACCAGCCCGCTGACCAACCTGTTCGATGTCAGCGACCTGCTGCTCGGCGCCACCTCGCTGACGTTCAAAGAACCGAACGACGGCCTTGTCGGCAAATGCAGCTCGCACCTGGGCAAGGTTATTCGTGATGACTACCGGATGAACCACCTGGACGAAGTGAACCAGACCTTCGGCCTGACCAACCTCTTCGAAACCGACCCGGTGACCATCTACCGCCAGCATGCCAACCGCCTGAAAACGGCTGGACTCTAAACACTCTGCAAACGTTGGGGCGTGTACATGACACGCCCCCACCTGCACGACTTGCACCGCTTCATAGAACTGCCATCGAGTACCGCTGTGAATCGAAATCTGCTGCTAGCCATTCCACTGGTGATGGGAGGCAGCATTGCGCTGACTCTCTATCTCACTGCCGAGCAAGCCCCAGAGCCTGCAACGCCCCACACCGCTCATGCTGTTCCTGACGATCAGCAACACACGCGTGATAGCTCCGGCGCACATCATGATCAGCCACCGGTATTGGCAGCCGGGCTCGCCCCGCTCCCACCTTCGTTCTCCGGTACTCAGGTAGACGGTCAGTTCCATGTGGACGAGGCCGGCAACCTGATCATCAGTGAGGATATCCGACGCATCTTCGACTACTTCCTCAGCGCCATGGGTGAGGAGCCGCTGTCTGCCACGATCAAACGCCTGCGCGACTACATCGCCAGCCAGCTGCAAGCCCCAGCGCGGGATCAAGCATTGGCCTTGCTCGACCAATACCTTGACTACAAGAAGCAGTTGGTCCAGCTGGAAAAGGATCTGCCACAAGTCCCGAACATCGAGGGTTTGTTACAGCGAGAACAGGCCGTCAAGGCAATGCGTGCCTCCATCTTCAGTGCGGAGGCGCACCAAGCGTTCTTCGCCAATGAAGAGGCCTACAACCAGTTCACCATGCAGCGCCTGGTGATCCGTCATGACAAGAACATGACGGACACACAGAAAGCCGAAGCGCTGGATCAACTGCGTAACAACCTGCCCGAAGCATTGCAGGATGCCGTAGTCCCACAACTGCAAACAGAGCTGAACCAACAGACCGCAGCCCTGAAAGCCGAGGGTGCCAGCCCTGCGCAGATCCAGCAGCTGCGCCTGCAACTGGTGGGGGCAGAGGCCACTGCACGTCTGGAGGCGTTGGACCAAAGCCGTCTGCAATGGAGCCAGCGGCTGAATCAGTACCGCCAGGAGAAAGCCCGAATCGAGTCCAGCAACGGGCTGAATGACAGCGACAAGCAAGCAGCGCTTCAAGCACTGGCTGAGGAACGCTTCGACAAGCAGGAACGATTGCGTCTCGAGGCTGCCGAGGAACTGGCAAGCAGCCGTGAAAAAGCCAGGCAGTCCCAGTAATGAAAGAGGCCCGCTTAGCGGGCCTCTTTCATTGGCATCTATTCAGTTGCTGATACGGCGATCCAGCGAGAATCGACCAGCGCCCTCGATGATCAAGGTTGCACTGATCACCCCAAGTGTCAGAGCGTATTCAAAGCCATTGGCACCGATGAAGAAGCCATTGCTCCAATGCACAGTAACGATCGCGACCAGCATCGCAAACAACAGCGATAGAGCTGCCGGACGCACCAGCAGGCCAATTACCAATGCCAATCCGCCGAAGAACTCTGCGCTACCGGCAAGTGTCGCCATCAGGTAGCCGGGGCTGATGCCAATGCTCTCCATCCACTGAGCCGTATTGGCCAGGCCATAGCCGCCAAACCAGCCAAACAGTTTTTGCGAGCCGTGAGCCGCAAAGGTGAGCCCGGTAATGATGCGCAACAGGGTAATGCCATAACCGGCATGGGTAGAGAGAACGGTTCGGATCAGCGTGGTCATATCAATGCTTCCTTGAGGGTGGCTTCGTGCAAAACAGTGAACGCCATACTACTCACGTTTACCGATAATAAAATCGCTAATAAATGCTTAAAAACATCGATAAATTAGATTATTTTCGTGTGCTGATAGCACGTCTCTGTGCTTCCAATTGCTCACGCTCCCGGTCATAGGCCACGTAGTACTTGTTCACGCTATTAACATAGCTGACGACACCCATGCCCACCTGCTCCATGGCCACGCGTTCGACCTGAAAGAACCACTGATTGGGATTGAGTCCACGCCTGCGCGCCTCGGCCCGCAGCCCTTGAACCCGCTCCGGGCCCATGTTGTAGGCAGCCAGGACGAATGCCAGACGCTCGCGCTCATTGAGCTGCTTGCTGGCAAAGAACTTGCGCCGGATCATCGCCAGATAACGCGCCGATGCCTGCACGTTGCCTTCTACGCCCTGGATATTGCCTACCCCGACGCTGCGCGCTGCGGCTGGGGTGATCTGCATCAATCCTGTCGCCCCACCGGACCCGCGCGCTGCCGGATTGAGCGTTGATTCCTTGAACGCCATGGCGGCCAGTGCCAACCAGTCGAACCCCTGCTCGTCCGCGTGCTTCTGCAGCACGGGACGAACTCTTTCCAGGCGCTGAACATCCCCGGGCTTCAGGGGATAGTGCACCTTGTACAAGCGGCGATAGACACGTTGGAAGGTGCTATCCAGGTCATCCGGGCTGCGGTAGCTCGCCAGAAAGCGGTCGATGCTGGCACGTAACATGGGCGCATCACGGCGGACGAACCAGCTCATGTCGCTTTCCTGGGCCAATACCATGTCGCGATCGACCCGCAGCTTCGGCATGACCTTCGCCCAGCGTTCAGCAATAGGCAGTTCAACCACCGTGAACGGATAGATGCCCGCCTGAACCATCTCCAGCACATCTTCGGTCGCCAGGCTGGAGTCAGCCCATTCGATGTTGATCGGTGGCTTCTTGCGCAGCGCCAGTTGCTGATTGAACTGCTCCAGCGCCTCTCCTGCCGCACTGCCTGCCGGTAGCACCAAGGTGCGCCCGGCCAGTTGTTCGAATGACTGATAACGACGATTGCCTTTGCGGGCGATAAAGACCAGGGGTACGTCGTTGCGAATGGCGGCGCTGGCGCTGATGGCCTGGGCCGTGCGGGTATCGAGCAATTCGCCCGGAGCGACCAGGTCCCCTTCTCCACGCTGCAAGGCGCCCAGCAACTGATCCTTGCTTCGCGGGATGATCTTCAGACGCAAGGTGCGTCCATCCCGGGCATTGCTGTTCAGATAGCGCTCGAACGCTCGTAGCCGATGGTATTCGACTCCGATGATCTGGCCTTTGACCTCACCGGAACTGTTACGGCTCTGGTTGACCAAAACCCGCAGCTCACCGCTTTTGCGTACGTCGGCGAGGTCGCGTACGGGGCGTTGTTCGTGCCCCGTCAGTGGAGGCCCGGCCAGGCGCGCCTGCAGCGACAGCGGCAGCAACAAGCAGGCAAGCAGCACCAGCAGGCGCGTCATTCAGCCGCACTCTGTTGTTCACCGCCTTGCCGCTCCAGAGGAACGAAACGGCCCCGCAGGACCGTCATCGATTGAGTCAAAACTGACTCTCTACATTAATAACCATGCACAACCCTTTGTAATTATTGATTTTATAATCAATTAACCAGCTCTGTTATGCTGCCCAGCGAAATCGCGAGGTAGCACGATGCAACTCATCGACATTGGCGTCAATCTTACTCACCCCAGTCTCGCCCGGGAGCGTGACGCGGTACTCGCTCGCGCACATGCCGCCGGTGTTTGTCAGTTGGTGTTGACCGGAACCAGCCTAGAAGAAAGCGAAAAGGCCCTGAGCTTCTGTCAGGAACTCGACGACAACGGGCAGCGCCTGTTCTCCACCGCCGGGGTTCATCCCCATGAAGCCAGCCAATGGAGTGTCGACAGCTCCCGGCAATTACGGGAGCTGCTGCGCCAGCCGCAGGTGCGCGCTGTCGGTGAATGCGGGCTCGACTTCAACCGGGACTTTTCCCCTCGCCCGCAACAGGAAAAAGCTCTGGAAGAACAACTGGTGCTGGCAGTTGAGCTGCAACTCCCGGTGTTTCTGCATGAGCGTGAGGCTGGCGAGCGGCTGATTGCCATCTTGCGCGATTACCGCGATCGCCTGCCCGCAGCAGTAGTGCACTGTTTTACCGGTGAGAAGAGCACGCTGTATCGCTACCTCGACATGGACCTGCACATCGGCATAACCGGCTGGGTCTGCGACGAACGTCGCGGCACTCACCTTCACCCGCTGTTGCGTGATATCCCGGCGGGCCGCCTGATGCTCGAAAGCGATGCGCCCTATCTGCTGCCGCGCAGTCTGCGGCCGAAACCGAAGAGTGGCCACAACGAGCCGGCGTTCCTCACCGAGGTAGTGCGGGAGGTGGCGTTGCACCGGGGTGAAAGCGAACAGGCGCTGGCTGAGCACAGTACAGCCAGCGCCCGGGCCTTCTTCAACCTGCCGGTGCTTGCCGAATGTTGATCAGGCGAACACCGTCACCGTCTGCCGGCTGATAGCGAGCAGTTCACCGCTGGGCGACCAGAGCCCCGCGGAAACATGCCCGTAACCATCGCGTGCATGCTCGATCTTGGCCTCATAGAGACACCAGTCGTGGGTCGTCAGGTTGGCGACGGGCTGCACGAACTCGATGGTCCAGGTCAGGGAGCTGCCCGGTGCCGGTGCCTTCAGGTGGGACAGCACCGCGGGTGGCCAGGCGTCTACCAGGGCCAGGAGATGCGCCTCGGTAACCTTGTCGTGCGACACATCGCTACGCAGCCGCACCCAACCGCCCATTTCACGGGATGGATTGTTGGTGAACGGCAAGCCCCCCAAGCCCCAGCGCATGGCCAGGAAACGAGTGAACTCCGGGGTGACATCCTTGATGTATGGCAACTCCTGGCACTCTTCCACCGGTTTCATGGCCGGCGCAGGAATCGACGGAACAGTGACCACGGACGGTCGCGACGCGCCGAAACTGCCCTGCATGATGGCCACCACAGCACCTTGCTGAACGGCCTTGCCGAGCATCTGGCTGACGGCTTTACCCTCGCGAAGCACCTCTACCTCGAAGGCCACGGGTTCATTCATCTGCATCGGCCCGACGAAGGTGATCGACAGCGAACGAACCGGGCGACCTGTCGGCACCTTGGCTCGAATGGCCTCGTAGATCATCGCCGCGACCAGCCCGCCAAATGTGGCGCGCCCCTGCCCCCAGAGTGGCGGAACCACGACGTGCTGCGGCCGGTTATGCACCGCCTGGATCAGTTCAGCAAAGGTCATCCGGCAATCTCCGTGTCTATTTCGCGCATTCTAGAGGCATGTCGCACCGTTCAGGGAGCGTCAGTCCGGCCAATCACGCGGCGGAATTGCCATCGGGCAAACCAGGAAAATGCAGTCGCAACACCAGCAAGGCCTGATCTGCAGCCTGCTCGGCCACCTGCAGGCGACGTTGCCAGTCGGCCGCGCACTCGTGCAGATCACTCTCGTTCGGCACGCGCGCCAGCCACTGCAGCAGGTCATGCCAATTGCCCGTGGCCGATTGCGCTGCCCGCAGGCGCTTGTGAACGGCAGGCGCGAAGCGCGCCACATCGGGATAGGCTTCACCGGCATAACGCAGCCGTTTGATCAGCAGGCGCAGGCCATGCTTGTCACTCTCTGGATCGACCAAGGCGAGCGCCAACCGCTGCGACTGGCGTAGCAGGTGCTTGTGCAGGCGCTTGCCCGCCTTGCGCCACACAGGCGCCTGGACGGCATCACGCGGCCAGTCATCCAGCGCCGCGAACAGCTCGCCCAAGGCCTCGCTGGCGAGCAGACGCTCATAGCCTTCCTGCAAGGCCTGCTGTCGAGCTGGCAACAGTCGCTCCTTACCCTGACGCTGCAGTTCGGCAATCAGCACCTCCAGGTCGCGTAAACCGCTGCTGCTCCGCCCTATCACTGCTGCCGCCTGCTCCAACCGGGCGCAGGCGGCATCACGTCGAAAGGGGCGCAGCAGGCTACGCAAGGTACGTACGGCAATACGCAAATCGTGCAGCGCCTCACCATCGGTCCGGGCCTCCAGCCGGGCACGACATGCATACAAACGCACGTGTAACCGCAGAACCTGATGCCCCAGGGTTTTCAGAACGGCTGACATGGTTTACTCCTTGATGCGTCGACGCCAAGGCAAGGCGCGACGCAGATGGGCCAACGCCACGCGCAACGCCTGCGGTGCCGGCTCGGCCCCCGCATAGCGCTGGGCTTCGAACAGCTCGGCAAAGTGATTGATCTGCAGTGCCTGCCCTGGCAACTGCTGCGCTGCCCTCGATGCGAACGCACACACTCCCTCGGCGTTGTTCCGACGCAGCCCCTGGCGAGCCAGCAGGCGTTCGAAACGCTGCAACAGGCGTTGTTGTACATCCCGCTGGCGATGCCAGGGGCGGAACATGAAGAGTGCCACCAAGGCCAGCAGTGCAGCACCGCCTCCGACCAACAGCAGGGCGATGCGCGTCCAGTCGAGCTGCCCGAACCAACGCTGCAGGATCTGCAGCTGCTGCTCGCCCTTGTAGCCGAGCACCCAGCGCTGCCAGCCATAGTTGATGCTGTCCCAGCTCATGCGCAGGTTATTGATCCAGTCGATATTGCGGTAGCGCAACAGGGATAGCGGCGAATTCTGCAGAAAGCTCTGCTCCCCCTCCACGGCCTGTTCAAGGCCGTATTCGATACGCTCCGGCGCCACCTGGAAGGTTGGGTCGACACTGATCCAGCCCTTGTCAGGCAGCCAGTATTCAATCCAGGCGTGAGCATCGAACTGATGCACCGAGACATAGTTGCCAGCGCTATTCAGCTCGCCACCCTGGTAGCCGGCCACCACCCGTGCTGGGATGCCGGCGGAACGCAGGACGAAGGTCATGGCACCCGCATAATGTGCGCAGAAGCCCTTACGGGTGCGAAACAGAAACTCGTCGATGCTGTTCTGGCCCACTGGCGGCGGCCGCAGGGTGTAGCCATAAGGCTCCTGATTGAAGTGGCGAAGCAGGTTCGCGACCAGTTGCTCCGGCCCTTCGCTGCTATGGCGTAGCTCCTCGGCCCAGGCCCTGGTGCGCGGATCACCATTCCCTGGCAGTTGCAGCGCCCGCTGTCTGACTGAGTCAGGCAAGGTGGCCTGGCGTATGGCCTGCGGCCACGAAGTTACTGGGTACAGCAGGTTCTGCAGCACCGGTTTGCGGCTTTCCAGACGAAAATCGTTCATCTGCCGAATGCCGTCCTGGCTGCTCAAGCCTACATCCAAAGCAAACAACCAAGGCTTGCCGCTGGGTTGCATGACGATGCTGTAGTCCAGCGTATCGCCCTGCTTGCTCCACTGCACATCACCGGGCCGCCCATCCCAAGACGATTGCGCGCCTGTGGACTGTGACCAGCGGCGGCCATCGAAATGTTCCAGGGTCAGGGCACGCCAGTACAGATCGCGGCGCTCTGGCACGGCACCGGTAAAGCTGGCGCGAAACGCCAGTGCATCAGACTGACTGAGCTCGGCGATATCCGCCGGCGCCATGCTGTCGGAAAGCCCGGTAAAGGCCTTGTTCGGATTCGGCAAGCTCCACAACGGGCCCAGGCGGGGAAACAGAACGAACAGCAGCACCATCAACGGCAAGGCTTGCAGCAGCAGGACGCCCGCCAGCTTCAAGGTTGCCCGCGGACGTGTTGCCAGTGTGCTTTGCTGCAAGCCAATCAATGCTGCCAGCAAGGCAGTGATCGGCAGCAGGCTGTACAACGCAGCTAAAAGGTTGTCGTCGAACAGGTAGGCAGTCACGACCACGAAGAAACCGAGGAAGATCAACACCAACGCGTCGCGCTGGCTGCGCAGCTCCACCAATTTGAGGGTGAACATCGCCACCAGCAGCAAAACCCCGCCGTCCAGGCCGATCAGGCTGCCGCGGGAAAAGAAAACGGCCACACAGGTACCCAGCAGCAGCCCTACCCGTTCGAGGGCCGACGGAAAACGCGCACGCATGCGGAACACCTGAATTCGCCAGCCGGCGCAGACGCCCCACAGGCCAATGATCCACAGCGGCAGGTGCATCAGGTGCGGCAAAATCACCAGGACCTGCGCCACCAGCAACCAGATCAGGCTGATACGTGGAATCGTCTGGATCTGGCTCATGGCATGAGTCCGTAGAGGGCCAACGCGCGCAGACAGGCTTCCCGGTGCGTCTCGCCATAATCCGGCGCCAGCTCCATTCCTGGCAGACGCAGGCCATAAGCCTGTTGGCCGGCATCCAGTTGCAGCACCCAGTAGCACAGCAGGGACAGGCGCGTTTCCAGATCGCCCTCGACGCCTTGCAAGTCCAACCACAGGTCACGCCCGGCCAGTGCCGCGAAGTCCTTGACCAACAGCCCCTGGCCGCGCGAATAGGCCTTCCAGTGCAAACGGCGACGGTTGTCGCCTGGCTGGTAGGTTTTCAGTCCCTGGTAGTCATCGGCCCCCTGCCCCGTGGCGCGTACGCCTTCATCCTGCTCATCCGGACTGCCGCCGCTGGCCAGAGGCAAATCGCCGGCCAGTGGCCGTGGATAGACCAGCACGGCCTGATCGAGATCGACCCAACTCCAGGCCACCAGGATACCCAGGGGGAAACGACTCTCCACGCGCAGGCGCTGTGGGCGCAGCCAGCCACGTTGCTGCGCGGGCATGTCCAGCTCGCACTCGGATTGTCCGTTGGCCGGCACATCGACCATCTGCAGTGATGCAGGTGACCACCCCAGCGCCACGGCTTGGTGGGCACGGCCATCGCTTTCCAGGCGCACGCGAAAACGCGCCTGCTCGCCAACGAACACAGCACCGCTGATGCCTGCTTTGAGGATCAACCCGGTGAAATTGCGATAGGTATGCAGGATCGCCACGACGAACACCGAGGCGAGCAGAAAGGTCAGCCCGTAGGCCAGGCTGTTCTCGTAGTTGATTGCGGCCAGCAGCAGCAATATCAGCATCACGGAAAACGCCGCGCCGACCCGGTTGGGCATGATGAAGATGCGGCGCTGGTTCAGTTGCACCCGGGTTGCTGCCGGAATACGACGTGCCAGCCAGCGTGCCCAGCGGGAACGAATCACGCCGCGGGTCAAACTGCGGGCACCTCACGCAGCAGCCACTGCACCAGCGAACCGCCGCCGTGCCCGGCGGGATCGGCGCGCTCGCGCAGACGATGGCCAACCACCGAGGGCAGCACAGCCTGTACGTCCTCGGGAATCACGTAATCACGATTGGCCAGGAATGCCCACGCCCGTGCCGCAGCCAGCAAGGCCAGGCTGGCGCGTGGCGACAGGCCCCAGGCGAACTGTGGCTGGCTACGAGTGGC
The DNA here is from genome assembly GCF_965111915.1 of Pseudomonas sp. Marseille-Q8238. NCBI lineage: Bacteria > Pseudomonadati > Pseudomonadota > Gammaproteobacteria > Pseudomonadales > Pseudomonadaceae > Pseudomonas > Pseudomonas sp. Marseille-Q8238. The sequence continues at coordinate 2,506,076 of NZ_CBCOPI010000001.1, forward strand.
CTCGACCAGGCGCAGCACGTAATCGACCAGCGCATCGCTGGCCCGTATCTGTGGGATCAGCGCCTGGATCTCGGCCAACTCGGCATGCCCGAGCAAAGGCTGAAGCCTGGGCAGCAGGTCACGTCGTGCTTCGCCCAGTAGCAAGGCGCGCTCTGCAGCCTGGGCCGGGTAGCCCAGTGACAGGCGCATCAGGAAACGGTCAAGCTGCGACTCCGGCAAGGCGAAGGTACCGCCCTGGCTGACCGGGTTCTGCGTAGCAATGACGAAGAAGGGTTCCGGTAGCGGTCGGGTTGCCCCTTCGATGGTCACCTGCCCCTCCTCCATCGCCTCGAGTAAGGCACTCTGGCTTTTCGGCGTGGCCCGATTGATCTCGTCCGCCAGGACCAGCTCGGCAAAGATCGGCCCGGGATGGAAAGTGAACTGCCCGCTGTCCTTGTCGAAGACCGAGGTGCCGAGAATGTCGCCAGGGAGCAGATCAGAGGTGAACTGGATGCGTTGATAACTCAGCCCGAGAATGCGCGCCAAGGCATGGCTCAAGGTGGTCTTGCCCATGCCAGGCAAGTCTTCGATCAGCAAATGCCCCCGCGCCAGCAGGCAGGTCAGCGCCAGGCGAACCTGTGGCTCCTTGCCCAGCAGAATCTGATTCACCGCGTTCAGTACCGCATCCAGCTTGGTGCGCATGGGCCTCTCCTTCAGTCAGGCGCCCGATGCTACTGCGCGGCCAGCCAACGGCATAGCTCATGGAAAACTTTGTTGACGATTCAGACGACAAACCGTGGATCAGCGCACTACTCGGGACGTTTCATGCTGAAGGTCTGCAGGGTGCGGGTGTAGTCACTGCCGCTGAGACGCCCGACCAGATCCAGGCGCTGTGGGTCGATACGACTCGTTTCAGTCAGGACCGCGTCATCGATATGGGCAAGCAGCACTTCGGCAAAGATCAGGTGGCAATTGGGCGTGGCCCGCGGAAATGGCTGGATCTCCAGCAGGCGACATTCGAATGCCACCGGAGCCCCGGCAACCCGCAGCGGGCTTACTCGCACAGAAGGCGTTGTCGCGATGCCGCACTGGGCAAACTCGCTGACCTCTGGCGCCAGCACCGCAGCACTGGCATTCATCGCCTCGGCAAACTCGAAAGAGACCAGTTGCACGACCAGCTCGCCGGTGTCGCGCACATTGCGCAAGGTATCCTTGAGGCCACCATCGTCACGGTTGCTGACGTTGATCATCAGTGTCGCCGGATCATCACTGATGACCTGAAAGAAACTGAACGGAGCCAGGTTATCGACGCCCTCTGGCGAGCGACTGGATACCCAGGCGATTGGCCTGGGGGTGACCGTGGATGCCAGCCAGCGATAAGCCTGCGCTGCACTCAAACTGCTGAAATCGAGCTGCATGCAGCCTCTCTCCAAAGCGGCGGATCAACGTCCGGCGCGTGACTCGCGAATATAGAAACGGGCTTTCTCAGCCTTGCTGGTGCACCCCTCGAAGGCCTCGAATTGCTGCTGGGTCTTGGCGCCCGTCAGCAGGGAAAGCGCCTTGGAGTAGCTCACCGTGCCGGCAAAGCCTTCGGCCTTGGCGATATCCAGTTCACGCCAGGCGGCATCCAACTGGTTGCCACAACTGGTGCGGTATGACGTTTTCCCGGCACAGCCGGAAATGACCAGCGCCAACAGGGTCAGGGCAATCATTTTGTTCATGGTGGGGAACTCCAAGGCGGCAATGTCCGATATGGATGCCAGCCAGGCATAAAAGTGCCGGCAGCACAAAAAGCCAAGGCCTTTGATGTGCAACAACAGAGGTGCCTGAAGAATTCTAGCAAAGCCCGCCTTGGCGTGTGGCATGACCGCGCGTATGGTCTGCAAACCAATCGGGAGAGTGTGCATGAGCAAGAGAGTGGCCCTGGTCCTGGGCTCGGGTGGTGCGCGTGGTTATGCGCATATCGGCGTTATCGAAGAACTGGAAGCGCGAGGTTATGAAATTGGCTGTGTAGCCGGCTGCTCCATGGGGGCTGTGGTCGGGGGCATATACGCCGCCGGCAAGCTCGAACAGTACCGCGAATGGACAGAAAGCCTGGACTACCTCGATGTGCTGCGCCTGCTCGATGTCAGCTTTCGCCTGGGTGCCATTCGAGGCGAAAAGGTCTTCGGCAAGATCCACGAAATTCTCGGTGAGATCGATATCGAAAACCTGCGAATTCCCTACACCGCCGTTGCCACCGATCTCACCAATCAGCAGGAAATCTGGTTCCAGGAAGGTTGCCTGCACAAGGCCATGCGCGCCTCGGCAGCCATTCCGAGTCTGTTCACTCCGGTTATCCAGGGCAACCGCATGCTGGTTGATGGCGGCCTGCTCAACCCCTTGCCGATCGTGCCGGTAGTGGCCAGCCACTGTGATTTGATCGTTGCGGTCAACCTCAATGCCCTCAACCAGAAACAGTATCAGTTGCCGGTGATCGAGCGCCCCGCTGCCTTCAAGGGCCGTGTCGACCAATTGATGGGCTCCCTCAGCTCACGCCTGCCCTTCCTGAAACGGGAAAGTGCCGAAGCCCTGCTGCATGAGCATGAAGAAGAGGAAGGTGATAATCCCTGGCTGGAAAGCACGGCTCCGGCAAAAAAAGTCGCAGACGACGCGGTGCCCAACTCTGCCACCGACTCCAAGGTGGTCAGCGCTGTCGGGCCTGCCTCGCTGCTGGAACTGGTCAACCAGAGTTTCGAAGTCATGCAGACCTCTCTGGCGCAGTACAAGATTGCCGGCTACCCACCGGACATCCTGATCAACGTACCCCGTCGCGTCTGCCGCTTCTTCGAGTTCCACAAGGCACCGGAGCTGATTCAACTGGGCCGACAGATCGCCAGCGATACCCTGGACAGGTACGAACAGGACCATTCGTAGACCGTTGTATGTCGTACCGGCTGCGCTCCGCGATCATTCTCGGTGCGCGCCGCGCGCCCTAGATGACAAACCGTAAAAAACGCTCTAGATCGCCAGCAGGCGATAGCCGATTCCAGCTTCGGTGACGATGAAGCGCGGTGCCGCCGGATCGTCACCCAGCTTCTGCCGCAGATGCCCGACCACCACGCGCAGGTAGTGAGTATCGTCGACATGGCTCGGTCCCCAGATGTCCTTGAGCAGTTGCTGCTGGGTTACCACACGCCCCAGATGGCGGGCGAGCGTGCCCAGCACGGCGAACTCCTTGCGGGTTAGGCTGATCTCGACCTCATCCAGGCTGACCCGGCGATAAGCGAAATCGACGCGTAGTGCCCCGCTGGTAACCTGCGCTTCCAGGCGTTCGCCACCACTGGCCTGGCGCAACAGCACCCGCACCCGGGCAAGAAACTCCTGAATACCGAACGGCTTGGTCACGTAGTCATTTGCGCCGCCATCCAGGGCGAGCACTTTCTCGCCCTCGCTGGCGCGCACCGACAGCACCAGTACCGGCACCTGCGACCACTCGCGTAATTCGCGCAGCACCTGCTGGCCATCCATGTCCGGCAGGCCGAGATCGAGCACCACCAGGTCCGGCCGGGCCAATGCTGCCTGAGCCAGCCCCTCGGTCCCATTGGCCGCTTCCAGCACCTTGTAGCCTTGAGCGACGAGGCTGATGCGCAGGAACTTGCGGATCTGCGCTTCGTCGTCGATGACCAGAAGGGTCGGTTGGTTGGTCGTCATGCTGTCCTTCGTTCAAATAAAGAAGATCTCAGTCTTCCTCGAATTGTGGCTGTGGATGCAAGGGTAGATGCAGCGTCAGGGTCGTGCCCTTCCCATCCAGCCCTTCGCCCACCGTCACGCGGCCACCATGAGCACCGACCATGCCCTGGCAGATGGCCAGGCCCAGACCGGTCCCCTGCCCGCCCCGGTCGCCGCGGGCGGCGGTGTAGAACATATCGAAAATCTTTTCGCGCTCGCCGGCTGGAATCCCCGGCCCCTGGTCACTGACGGCAAAGCGCAGCTCTTCGACATCAGCACTCACCGCCACGCGCAGGCGGCCGTGACGGGGTGAGAAACGTGCAGCATTTTCCAGCACATTGACCAAGGCCTGTTCGATCAGCGCCGCGTGGACATAGAGCAGCGGTAGCTCGGCGGGTAGATCGGTTTGCACCTTCAATGGGGCCAATACCGGTCGCAGACGCTGCAGGGCGCTGGCGACTATGTCCACCGGCGCCACCCAGTCGCGGGCCAGCTTGAGGCCTCCGTGACCAAGGCGCGTCATGTCCAGCAGGTTCTGGATATAGCGATCGAGGCGCTCGGCTTCGTCGCGCGTCCCCTCCAGTAGATCGCGACGGTCCTCCGGCGGGATCACCTCACCGAGCGACAACAGGCTGTCGATGGAACCGCGCATGGCGGTCAATGGCGTGCGCAAGTCGTGTGAGACGGAGGCCAGCAACGCAGTACGTAACTGCTCGGTCTCGCCATGCAGGCGCGCAGCCTCCAGTTCCTCGGCCAGTTGCGCGCGGGCCAGGGCCTGGGCCAGCGGCTGGCCGAGAGCGGACAGCAGGCGCCGCCGTTCGCCGGGCAAGGGGGTGCCGTCGCGCGGGCTGACGCCCAACAGTGCCAGCGGCCCTTCTTCGCCAGACAATGGCAACCACCACCAACGCCCGCTGGGCAATGTATCGGTGCCCAGACCGGCCGGCTGGTCGTGCTGCCAGGACCAGTCCGCCGCCGCACGCTCCTGATCGGCCAGCAGACGTTGCACCCCGGCCTCGACCTTCCATACGCCGTCACGGCTGCGCGCCAACACACACACTTCGATGTCACTCCACGTACCGAATTGCTGGGCCGCTACGCTCAGCACCGCCTGGCGATCGGTAGCGGCGGTGAGTTTGCGCGACAGATCGAGCAACGCCGTGGTCTCGGCCTGGGTAGCGCGCAGGGCCTGGAGTTGCCGCCGCTGGCGCGAGGCCAGGTTGCCGGTAAGGCCGGCCATCAGCAGGAAGAACAGCAGGGTCAGCACGTCCTCCTGGCGGGCGATGGTGAGGGAGAAGTTCGGTGGAATGAACAGGAAGTCATAGGCCAGGAACGACAGCCCAGCGCAGAGCAGTGCCGGACCCAGGCTGCTACGCACCGCGACCAGCAGCACGGCGGCGAGAAACACCATGGAGATATTCGGCAGCGCCAGCACCTGGTAAGCGCCCCAGGCCAGGGCGCTGGCCGTCAAGGCTGCAGCCAGCGCCAAGCCATAGTCACCCAGGGGCAACGGATGACGTGCACGCGCGGTGGCCGGACGCGCGTCGACATCGGTGTCCAACACGCTGACCTCAAGCCCCTCGGCCAGCCGCAGCAGGCGCTCGGCCACTCCACGCCCCAGCCAGCGACGCCGCAGACGCTGCCGGCTGCGCCCTACCAGCAGCACACTGGCACGGCGCTCACGGGCATGTTCGATCAGGGTGCTGGCGACGCCCTCGGCGCGCAGCGTGACCACTTCGCCACCCAGGCGCTCGGCCAGTTGCTGGGCAGCTTGCAGGCGCGCGCGCGCTTCTTCACCGAGCACGCCTCCGGTATCCACGTACACCAGGCTCCAGGGCAGGTGACGGCGTTCGGCCACCCGGCAGGCGTGACGCACCAGACGCTCGGCCTGCTCACTGCCGTCCACGCCCACCAGCAAGCGGCCACGCACGGTGGGAGCCTCCTGCCCCTGCTGGCGATAGCGACGGTTGAGGTCGGCATCGACCCGCGCAGCGGCGGTCTGCATGGCCAGCTCGCGCAGTGCAGTGAGGTTGGTCTGGGAGAAAAAAGCGTCGATGGCCGCGCGCGCCTGCTCGGGCACGTAGACCTTGCCTTCGCGCAGACGCTCGAGCAATTCGCGCGGCGGCAGGTCGATCAGGAGGATTTCATCGGACTCTTGCAGCACCCAGTCCGGCAGGGTTTCGCGCACTTGCACGCCGGTGATGTCGAGTACCTGGTCATTGAGTGCTTCGAGGTGCTGGACGTTGACCGTGGTGTAGACGTCGATACCGGCAGCGAGCAGTTCCTGCACGTCTTGCCAGCGCTTGGCGTGGCGGCTGTCCGGGGCATTGCTATGGGCCAGCTCGTCCACCAGCACCAGCTTCGGCGGTGCGGCAAGAATGCCGTCGAGGTCCATCTCGGTCAGCGGCACGCCTCGGTACTCCAGGCGTCGCAACGGTTGCTGCGGCAGGCCGGCAAGCATCGCCTCGGTCTCGGCGCGGCCGTGGGTCTCGACCACGCCGACACGCAGGTCAACGCCCTGGCGCAACTGCGCCTGCGCCGCCTGCAGCATGGCGAAGGTCTTGCCCACCCCGGGCGCGGCACCGAGGAAGACCTTCAGCCGGCCTCGCCCAGCGCGCGGCAACTCGGCCAACAATGCATCAGCACGGCCGGCATCGCTCATTCAGGCATCCTGTGCAACTGCAGGTTGAGGGCAAAAACATTGACCACTGCGGGGCCAACCAACGGGCGCTCGGCCTGTTGTTCCACCAGTCGCTCCAATGTGGCAGCAGGAATCCCGCGTGCTTCGGCGATACGCGGGATCTGGTAGCGCGCAGCAGCCAGTGGCAGATGCGGGTCGAGACCACTGCCGGACGTGGTGACCAGTGCCATGGGTACCGGCCCCTGCCCTGCGCTGGCCAAGTTGGCGGCGTCCTTGGCGATGCGCTCGGCCAATGCCGGGTTGCTCGGTGCCAGGTTGCTCGCGCCACTCGAGACCGTGGCGAAATCGGCAGCGGATGGACGTGGCTGAAACCATTGCGGACCTTCCAGCTTCTGCGCCAGCAGCAGGCTGCCACGCACCTCACCGTTGGCATCGCGCACCAGGCTGCCATTGGCCTGTTCGGGGAAGGCCAGTTGGGCGATACCGGTAACGGTCAGCGGGTAGGCAACGCCAGTGATCAGGGTCATCAGGGCCAGCAGACTCAGGGCGGGACGGAGTTGCGTAAGCATATGCAGTTCCTCGAATTAAATCCCCTCCCCGTGGAGAGGGGTGAGAGCGCGTCACACCAGGTGCAAAGCAGTCAGCAACAGGTCGATCAGCTTGATGCCGATAAAAGGCGCGACGATGCCGCCCAGTCCGTAGATCAGCAGGTTGCGGCGCAGCAGGCTGGCAGCGTCGGCGGCCTGCACGCGTACGCCGCGCAGGGCCAGGGGAATCAACACGATGATGATCAACGCGTTGAATACGATGGCCGAGAGAATGGCGCTCTGCGGGCTGTGCAGGTGCATCAGGTTGAGCACACCCAACTGCGGGTAGATGCCAGCGAACAGCGCCGGAAGGATGGCGAAGTACTTGGCGATATCGTTGGCCACCGAGAAGGTGGTCAGCGCACCTCGGGTTACCAACAACTCCTTACCCACCTGCACCACGTCCAGCAGCTTGGTCGGGTCTGAGTCCAGGTCCACCAGGTTGGCCGCCTCGCGGGCTGCCTGGGTACCGTCGTTCATCGCCAGGCCAACGTCGGCCTGGGCCAGTGCCGGCGCGTCGTTGGCACCGTCACCGCACATGGCGACCATCTTGCCCTCGCCTTGCTCCTGGCGGATGCGCGCCAGCTTCTTCTCTGGCGTGGCTTCGGCAATCACGTCATCCACGCCCGCCTCGGCGGCAATGGCCGCGGCAGTCAGCGGGTTGTCGCCGGTAACCATCACGGTGCGAATGCCCATCTGCCGCAGCTCGGCGAAGCGCTCACGGATGCCGGGCTTGACCACGTCCTTGAGATGGATGCCGCCCAACAGCTTGCCGTCGGCCGCCACCAGCAACGGTGTGCCACCGCTCTGGGCGATCTTGTCGATCTCGCGGGACAGGTGCTCGGGCATCTCGGCACGGCTGATGCCAACCCAGGCCAGCACCGCGTCCACTGCACCCTTGCGGTAACGGTGACCGTTCCAGTCGACACCGGATAGGCGCGTCTCGGCGCTGAAGGCGATGGCGGTCACCTCGTTGCGAGCCGGCTCAACCATGACGCTGAGGGCGCGCAGGTACTCGACGATGGACTTGCCTTCGGGCGTATCGTCGGCCAGGGAGGCCAGCAGCGCAGCGTCGGACAACTCCTTGCCGCTGACGCCCGGCGCCTTGACCAGCGCGCTGCAGCGGCGATTGCCGAAGGTGATGGTGCCGGTCTTGTCCAGCAGCAGTACGTGCACGTCCCCCGCCGCTTCCACCGCACGGCCGGATTTGGCGATGACGTTGAGGCGTACCAGGCGGTCCATGCCGGCGATACCGATGGCCGAGAGCAGCCCGCCAATGGTGGTGGGAATCAGGGTCACCAGCAGCGCCACCAGGTACACCAGCGGCAGGTCACCGCCGGCGTACCGGGCAAAGGGCTGCAACGTGGCCACCACCAGCAGGAAGATCAGCGTCAGGCCGATCAGCAGGATATCCAGCGCCACTTCGTTGGGCGTCTTCTGGCGCTTGGCACCTTCGACCAGGGCAATCATCCGGTCCAGGGTCGACTCACCCGGGTTGGCGGTGATCTTCACCAGCAGCCAGTCGGATACCACCCGGGTGTTGCCGGTGACGGCCGAGCGGTCGCCACCAGACTCGCGGATTACCGGCGCGGACTCGCCGGTGATGGCCGCCTCGTTGACCGCGGCGATGCCTTCGATCACTTCGCCATCACCGGGGATCAACTCACCGACCTCGACCCGCACCCTGTCGCCACGCCGCAAGCTACTGGCGGCCACCGTCTCGAACTGCCCGGTGGCAGTGCGGCGGCGTGCGCTGAGGCCTTGGCTGCCCGCCTTGAGGCTGTCGGCGCGAGCCTTGCCACGGCCTTCGGCCAGGGCTTCGGCGAAGTTGGCGAAGAGCACGGTGAACCACAGCCAGAGGGCGATCTGCAGCGCCAACCCGACCGACACTGCCGGGTTAGGGATAAAGCACAGCACGGTGGTGACCACGGCAGTCAGTTCGACCACCAGCATCACCGGCGAGCGCTTCAGCTGGCGCGGATCGAGCTTGGCGAAGGCCTGCAGCAGCGCCGGCTGCCACAAGGCAGCGAAGGCGGTACGTGGTGGTTGTGGCTTGGCGCTGTTCTTCAGCGCCGGGATGGGGGCGTTCATATGGTTCTCCCTTAGAGGCCCTGGATCAGCGCAAGGTGTTCGGCAATCGGCCCCAGGGCCAGTGCCGGCAGGAAGGTCAGACCACCCACCAGGAGGATGGTCAGGGTCAACAGCGTGACGAACAGCGGGCCGTGGGTGGGGAAGCTGTTACCACCCAGTGGTGCGCGTTTCTTCGCCGCCAGGCTGCCGGCGATAGCCAGCACCGGAAGGATGTAGCCAAAGCGCCCGAGGAGCATCGCCAGGCCGATCATGATGTTGTGGAACGCTGTGTTGGCACCGAAGCCGGCGAAGGCCGAGCCGTTGTTGGCGGTGCCCGAGGTATAGGCATAGAGCGCCTGGCTGAAACCGTGGGCGCCGGGATTGCTGATGGACGCCGCCGGGCCTGGCAGGCTCACCGCCAGGGCGCAGAACACCAGCACACCCACCGGCATCACCAGCAGGGTCGCCACCAGCAGCCGTACTTCGCGGGCTTCGAGTTTCTTGCCGAGGTATTCAGGGGTGCGGCCGATCATCAGGCCGGCGAGGAATACCGCAATCAGCACGAACAGCAGCATGCCGTAGAGCCCTGCGCCGACACCGCCGAAGATCACCTCGCCAAGCATCATGTTGAACATCGGAACCATCCCGCCGATGGCGCTGAAGCTGTCATGCATGGCGTTGACCGAGCCGTTGGACGCGGCCGTAGTCGTCACCGCCCAGAGCGATGACGCGGCGATGCCGAAGCGGCTCTCCTTGCCCTCCAGGGAACCCACCTGCTCGATGGGTAGCGCAGCAAGGGCCGGGTTCGGCTGGTACTCGCTGTAGAGGGTTACACCCAGGCCAATGACGAACAGGATCAGCATGGTCGCCAGTAGCGCACGGCTCTGGCGCAGGTCCTTCACGTAGTGACCGAAGGTGAACACCAGCGCTGCCGGGATCAGGATAATCGAGGCCATTTCCAGCAGGTTGCTCCATGCGCTGGGGTTCTCGAAGGGGTGCGCCGAGTTGACGCCGAAGAAGCCACCGCCGTTGGTGCCGAGCTGCTTGATCGCGATCTGACTGGCCGCAGGGCCCAATGGGATCACCTGGTCGGTCCCGCCCAGGGTATGGGCGCTGACGTAGTCGATGAAGGTTTGCGGTACGCCCTGCCAGATCAGGAACAGCGCCAGTAACACGCACAATGGCAACAGCGCATAGAGGGTGCCGCGAGTCAGGTCGACCCAAAAGTTGCCCAAGGTGCTGGTGCTGCGGCGGACGATGCCACGCGCCAGGGCTACCAGCACGCAGAGGCCGACGGCGGCGCTGACGAAGTTCTGCACGCCAAGGCCAACCATCTGGCTGAAGTAGCTCAGGCTCGCCTCGCCGCTGTACGCCTGCCAGTTGGTGTTGGCGACAAAGCTCACCGCCGTGTTGAAGGCCAGGGTCCATTCCAGCCCCGGCAGCTTTTGCGGGTTCAGCGGCAGCACGCCTTGTAGCATGAGGATCGCGAACAGCAGCACCAGGCCAGCAGCATTGAAGGCCAGCAGCGCGACGGTGTAGGTCTTCCAGTCCTGCTCACTGTGCTGATCGACGCCCGCAATGCGGTAGCAGAAGCGCTCCACCGGAGCGAAGAGTGGCGTGAGTAAGGTGCGCTCACCTTCCATGGCACGATAGATGTAGCGCCCGATAAAGGGGGCCGGTACCAGCACCAGCATGAAGAAGGCCAGAATCAGGCCGTAATCCTGTACGTGCATGACGCCCCCTAGCTGCGCTCGGCGCGCAACAACGCGACCAGCAGGTAGATGAAAAGCCCCGTGGCCAATGCCAGGGACAACCCGTCGAGAATGCTCATGACTGTCGCTCCGAGATGCGGACGGCGCCGCTTTGGAGGCATTTTCGGCAGGAGGGGCGTAAAGGAACGAGACGGACGCAGGGCCCAAGGCATAAAGAAAACGTAAAGAAGCGGCTGCTGAATGCAAAACGGCCGGCTGCCCACTCAAGTGGGACAGCCAGCCGTTTTCGTTGCATACAGGTTCCGGGGTTACTGAGCCCTCAGGCTACCCGGCAAGACCGTATGGATTGTTTTACTCCGCAGCCTGTCCTGGCAGACCACCACTCAGGCCGCCGGCCATGGCCATGACCATGCTGGCGAACTGTTCGACGCTCATTTTCTGGCCGTTGAAGTCCACCTGTTCATCGGCGTAACGCAGGGTGGAGACGATGTCGCTGCCTTCCAGCTTGGCCAGTTGAGTAGCTACCGCCATGCCACTGGCCATTTCGCTGACCATGGATGCCTGCTGGGCTACCGCCACCTGATCAGTCTCGCCGTTGAGCGCAGCCTGCACGCTGATCACATCACTGATCATCGGCTTGGAAACCACCAGCTTGGCGTTCAATTCACCAATCAATTGCTGGACCAGCACCGGTGTCGGCAGATCGAGCGACTCGGGCTTGTTGAGATCCAGCGACAAGGCGAAATGGCTTTCGCCGCTGGCCGTCTTGAGCAAGAACTTATCCAGAGCAATATGGGGTTTTGCGGCCAGCAACTTGTCGACGTCGGCCAGCAATTGCACCCTCTCCGCCTCGCTCAAGGCATCCGCATCGGCACTCACTGCCTGCTGCGATTGGAATTTGCTCTCGTAGAGGCTGATCAGCGACTGCAATGCCGGGATGTCCAGGTTGTTGAAGCTCCAGAGCACCTGTGCGCCACCGATGTCCTTGCCGTTGTAGCTGATCATGCCGATGTCATAGCTGCCACGGCCGACCAGGTTGCTGCCAGTTTCTTCCAGCGTGTCACGCTGATTGAGGTCTTTGAGCAGCCACGGCGACTGGTCAGCGAGGGTGAGTGCGGCGCTGTCGACGTTCACATCGGTGCTGCCCAGGTATAAACCGGAACCACCCTTGAAGCGATCGCTGTCCAGGGTCAAACCGCGCAGCTCCATCAGTACCGGCTGCTTGTTCTCACCCGTGACGGACAGTGCCAGGCTGGCCATGCTGCCACCGATACGAACCTTCTCTGCCTCAGCACTGGAAACCACATCGATGCTCATGCCCGAGAATTTGACGGCACTGGTTTCATCCAGCGCGCCATCGAGCGGCAACAGTTCGATGGTGCTGGTCGTCCCACGGTCATAACCCAGGCTCGCCTGTCCCTTGAGCGGCGACTCACCCTTGGCTAGCGCAAACCATTTTTCAGTGAACTCATTCTTTTCGAGCGCAAAGTTGCTGGTGACCATGACCGGCATCAGCTTGCCTGACTTGAGGCGCGACAGCGGCAGTGGGCCGTGTTCGATATGGTCGACGAACAGCAGTTCGAGGTTTTCCTCGCCCTTGCCAAGGCCTGGGCTCTCGGCCTTCAGACGGTAATGTGCCGTGCTGGTGAAGAGGTTTTTCTCCAGCGAGACCAGCTCCAGCGTGACGCTGCCATCGAAGCCGATCAGCGCTCGCTTCATCTGCTGGTTGGCCTCCTCGGTAGCGGTGCGCAGTACACCATCCAGTTGATTGCCGGTGAACCACGCCCCGGCTGTGGTCAACGCGCCGGCGGCCACGATGAGGCCTACAGCGATTCCTGCTGACTTTTTCATGAGTCTGTCCATTGTATTTATATGTTGTTTGTCTTCCCTGCACCGTGACCGACCTGACTCACCACCGGTGTGCCAGTCCATCAGGCGTTTCGCTGCAGGCGAGTAAGCCGTGGTAACCACGGCTTATCTCACCGCGCTCGCAGAAAGCCGTGCAAGGCTACCACTGGTCGTTTCAGCCGCCTACCAATCGCCGAGGACTCAGGTGTCAGGTGTCAGGTGTCTGACTCTGCTTCTCGGTCTGCTCCGTGACCAAGGGCGCATCACGGACCCAGTCACCGAGCAGGCTGTAGGCCACCGCGAGCAGCGTCGGGCCAAGAAACAGCCCCATGAAGCCGAAAGCCAGAATGCCGCCGAACACCCCCAGCAATACGACCACCAAGGGCAGGTTGCCGCCACGGCTGATCAGGTAGGGCTTCAGTACGTTGTCCACGCCACTGATGATGAAGGTGCCCCAGATCCCGAGGAAGATCGCCATGCCGTACTCGCTCTTGCTCACCAGCCAGGCGGTTGCAGGCACCCAGACCAGAGGCGGCCCCATGGGGATCAGGCTGAGAAGGAAGGTGAGGAATCCCAGCACCAGGGCACCCGGTATACCGGCAATCCAGAAACCCACCAGGGCCAGCAGGCCTTGTGCCGCGGCAGTACCGATTACACCATTGACCACGCGCTGCACGGTGCCGGCGACCAGATTGATGTAATGCCCGGCACGCTCACCGATCAGCCGATGCAACAGCCGCTGGACGAAGGCCGCCATGCGGGGGCCGTCCCGGTAGAAAAAGAACACCAGCACCAGGCTCAGGGCCAGCTCCAGCATGCCGCCGCCAATCTGCGCGCTACGTGCCAGAACCCAGTTGCCAACCTGGCCGAAATAAGGACTCATGCTGGCGAACAGTTCGGAACCCTCCCGGTTGATCTGCTCCCATATGTCCACCAGGCGTGGGCCAAGAAACGGCAAGCCGCTCAACCAGGCCGGTGGATGAGGTAAGCCACCCGCTTGCATGTCCTTGAACAGGATCGTTGCATCACGCAGGTGATCCGCCAGGTTGAAGCCCAGCCACACCAGCGGCACCGCGACCACCACCATCCACACGCCCGTCAACACCGCTGCCGCCAGGGACTCACGTCCGTTCAGCCATTGGGTCAGCAGGCGCATCAGCGGCCAACTGGCAAAGGCCAGAACCGCCGCCCAGAACAGTGCGGAGAAGAACGGCATCAACACCCAGAAGCAGGCACCCAGCAAGGCCAGCAGCAGGATCTGCACCAACAGGCGATCGTTGTTAAACATCGCAGAGGATTCCAGGAAAGATAGGGAACGATGATCACAGACATAGGCGCAGCTTAGAAGCAGCCGCGCATCTTTTCGATTCGGAGAGAAGAACTACTACGCCACGCCCCACTCAGGTACCAGAAGGCTTCAGGGACACGGAGTGAAACGTTCAAGGGCGGTGAAGGCAGAACCTATGGCACAGATGTACCCGGAAGAGTGCATCTGTGCCATGAAGGGGCTCAAAGATATCGCCCTAAGGCAGCTTCTCCAACCGCAAGTCGCCGGAGACATTCCCCAGTTGCAAACGGTTTTCCCGCACGCCCTTGGCCAGTAAAGCGCTGCGCCACGCCTCGGCATGCTCACCACTCACGCCGACACGCACAGTGCTGTCGATCTTGAAGGTACGCGACAACAAGGTTACCCAGGCGTCATCAGGTTCTGCTGGCAGGTGCATCAGGGACAGTTTGCCTTCGCTCTGCAACTGGCGCAGCAGTGTCGCCGCGGTCGGCATTACATCACTCAAGGCTGATGCCGCATCCAGCTGTTCGACATGCAGGTACGCACGACGATTGCCACGGGTGATGCCATACAGCGCCAACAGGCTGTCCTGTTGACGCAGCAACAGGTAGATCTGCCGTTCTTCCGGGCCATAGAGCTTGGCATTGTCGAACACATTATTGGCCCACAGGTTACTGGAGCCGCACTCCCGGCCCTCGCACCAGTAGAGCAACTGCGCACCGTTATCCTGCAAGGCCTTGCCTGCAGCACGGGCCGCCTCCACGGGCGAGTGCTGCGACGCCAGTTGGTAGGTCACCGCACGCAGGCGCCCTTCGCTCAACACCACTTCATTCAGGCGTATCTGGCCACTGATGCGCTGCACCGGCTCCTGCGGGTAGCGGCGCTCCAGACTGGCCACATCACGGTAGTCGACGATTTCGGCATGAGTCGGTCGTGCGACTGACTCAAGATCCTGGCTGCCCGGCAGATCATCTGCCAGCAATGGGGTACTGCTCAGCAGCAAACAACAGAAAGCAATTGAACGCATCCGATCCCTCAGCGTGTCAGCATGGTTTGTGCGGTCTTGACCACCGCTTCGTCTTGCGCGCGCAGGGGAACCTGCAAGCCGCGCTTTACTGCCGGTCGTGCATCGAGCTCACCCATCCAGCGTTGCAGATGGGGCAAGCCCTCGACGGAAACACCCGCCCAGTCATGCACGCGAACCCAGGGATAGGTCGCGATATCGGCAATGCTGTAATCGCCCGCCAGGTACTGCACCTCGCCCAGCCGGCCATCGAGCACTTCATAAAGACGCCGCGTCTCGTTCTGGTAGCGGCTGATCGCACCCGGCAGTTTTTCGGGGAAATAACGGAAGAACACGTTGGCCTGGCCCTGCATCGGTCCTACGCCGCCCATCTGGAACATCAGCCACTGCATCACTTGCGAGCGACCTTTCACATCGCTGGGCAGCAGTTGGCCGGTTTTTTCCGCCAGGTAGATAAGGATCGCCCCGGACTCGAACACGGCGAAGTCGTCGTACTCGCGATCGACGATGGCAGGAATACGGCCGTTGGGATTGATACGCAGGAAGGCCGGGGCCTTTTGCTCCTGCTTGTCGAACGACAAGGCATGAACCTGGTAATCCAGGCCCAGTTCCTCAAGCGCGATGGAGGCCTTGTGCCCATTCGGGGTCGCGGCGGTGTACAGGTCGATCATGGCAGGTGGTTTCTCCGGTGAAACCCGGATCACCTGCCGTCGGGAAGCTGCGGGCGAGCGGGTTTTAACATCCGCCCAGCCTCGACAGTTGTCAGGAGCAAGTCAAGCCGCGGAGAAGAAACGATTGAAACAGTCTGCGACGAGCCGTGCGCCCTCCTCGTCATTCAGGTGCAGGTGGTGACCACCCGGGAAGTACTGAATGTCGAAGGGCAGCTCGGCCAGCAGCGAGGTAACGCTCGATTCCGCCGCGATGTAGCCATCGTTGGCCAGAGCCAAGGTGGTCGGGCAACGCACGCTTTTCACGAACTGTTCAGCCTGGGCCTTGGTCAGGCGAATGAGTGATGGCAAGGTCAGACGAATATCCGTACGCCAGGTGTAACCACCGGGCACAGGCTCCAGCCCACGCTGGGCCAGCAACTCGGCTGCCTCACGACTGACCGCGACCACACCTCGCATGCGCGCTTCCACTGCACGGTCGACATCGTTGTACACCGGCTTGCGCTTCTCGCGCACACCCAGGCGGGCCTTGAGGGCTTCACCCAGGCGTTGCGGGGCACTTTCCGCCTCACCGGTGTAAGGCAGCAGCCCATCAATCAGGGCCAGGCGCTCGATACGCTCAGGCAGGCTGGCTGCCACCAGAATAGAAACAATCGCGCCGAGGGAGTGACCCAGCAGGGAGAAACGCTCCCAGCCCAGTTGTTCAGCCACCAGCAGCACATCTTCGGCCAGCTCCCACAGGCTGTAGCTGGAGCCGGGAGCGTAATGCCCCGAGTGCCCATGTCCGGCAAAGTCCAGCGCAACGATACGCAGGCCTTCCAGCTTTGGCGCCAGGCGAGCGTAAGTCATGGCGTTATCCAGCCAGCCATGCAGGGCCAGCACCGGCTGACCGTCTTCAGGCCCGAACACATGGGCCGCCAACTCTATATGCGGCAGGCTGAAACGGACTTCTTCAACAACAACACTCATGCCGATCGTTCTCCATTGATTGCTTGCCAGCGAGCGAACACGGTCCTGAGCAGGGTTGCCGTTTCGTCCGGGCGCTCCAGCGGAAACATGTGTCCGCCAGGTAAAGTCAGGTATTCCCCACGCGGGGCACGGCCCGCCTGGCGTGCATGATGCGGCAGCACCACGCGGCTATGTCGGCCACGCACCACGGCCAGAGGCACCTGCAACTGTTGCGGGCGCCCCGGCGAGGTGTGCGGCACACTGCGGTAGATATCGATTTCAGTGGCTGGATTGAAGCGCAGTCGCAGCCCCTGCCCTTCAATGCGCAGACCGTGCTGCACGTAGGCATCCAGGCATTCCGGATCAAAGCGGCTGAACAGCGCCTTGCCGGCAAAATAGTCACGGGCCTCGGCCATATCGCCGAACGCCTCACGACGCCCGACCGTGCGTGCGGCCGGGGTGATGCGGTCAATGAAGCCAAAGCGCTTGGCGGCGCGAATGACCATACGATCGAGCCCGGTCAGCAAGGGCGAATCCAGCAGCACCACACCGCGATACAGCTCCGGACGCCGCAGGGCCGCGTGATAGTGCAGGACACCGCCAAGAGAATGGCCGACCCCCAGGACAGGTTGTTCCTGCTGCGCAACGTGCAGAATCAGCTCGTCGACCAGGTTGTTCCAGTTGTCATCCACGGGAAAGCGCGGGTCATGGCCGTGCTGCTCCAGATGCGTGACCCGATAGTCAGGTGCCAGCGCAGCGAACAGCTTGCCGTAGGTGGCCGAGGGAAAACCGTTGGCATGGGCAAAAAAGATCAGAGATGACATGGTGGCTTACTGCAGGGGTTCCAGAGGATTGTCCGGCAGTCCCCAGCTCGCAGCAATCGACAAGCCGGGGCAGATCAGCCAAAAAGCCGCAGTGACATGCCAAAGCGGCCATCACAGGCATGAATCCCTCGCAGATGCACGCCGCAGAGCATCCGCGCAGGGTCAGATACGGAACTGCTCGATCAACCGACTCAACTGCCCCTCCAGTTGCTGAATGCTGGCCGATGCGCTGCGCGTCTGCTCGACCGTGGCAAACGTGCGCACGCTGATGTCGTTGGCACGTACAACGCCAGCGCCAACCTCATCGGCCACCTTGGCCTGCTCCCCCGCCGCCGCCGCTATCTGCTGAATGGTCTGATCGATAGCCGTAACCGCAGCATCGATCTCCAGCAGCGACTGATTGGCCTCCTCCGCTCCCCGGCTAGCCGCCGCCACGGCTTGCTGGCTTTCGCTCATCATGTCGATAGACGTCTGGCTGCTCTGTTGCAGCGCCTGGATGATTGTCTGAATCTCTGCCGTGGACTGTTGCGTGCGTTGGGCCAGCGAACGTACCTCATCGGCCACCACGGCAAAGCCACGGCCCTGCTCACCCGCACGCGCCGCTTCGATAGCCGCATTGAGGGCCAACAGATTGGTTTGCTCGGCAATCGAACGGATCACCTCCAATACCGAGCCAATCTGTTCGCTGTCACTGCGCAATGAGGTAATCACACCCGCCAGGCGATCAACCTTGTTCGCCAGGTTCTGCATGGCAGTGAGGTTGCTTTCAACCCGGGCCTGGCCACGTTGTGCCGTGGCCAACGTCTGGCGCGATAGCTGCTCGCCCTGCCCCGCGCTGCGGGCCATTTCCTGGGCACTGGCTGCCATCTCGGTCATGGCCGAGGCCATCTGGCCACTTTCATCACGCTGCTGCTCGACATCGCGACGTGCCGATTCGGCCGAGGCCTGCAGGCCATTGGCTGATTGCTCCAGGGTATGAGACGCGCGGGCCACTTCACTGACAGTCAGGCGGATCTTCTCGACAAAGGTATTGAAGCTGGATGCCAGCCGCCCAAGCTCATCGCGCCCTTGCACCGGCAGGCGTCGGGTTAGGTCACCCTCGCCTTCGGCGATGTCCTTGAGCATGCGGTTGATTCGCCCAAGCGAGCCCACCAGCGCCCTGCCCACTCCCACCGCCACCAGACCACCGAACAGCAGCGCGGCCAGCACCAGCCCCCACAGCAGTTGGTTGACCTGTATGACGGTGTCATCCGCCGCACTGGCCGCTTCATCCATGGCCGCCATGATGCTCTGCTGCAACTGGCTGGCGAGGTCGGCAATCTGTGGATCGATGCGGTCCATTGCCTGCAGGCTGGCATTACGCTGCTCGACCAGCCCAACCACTTTCTCGGCAGACGACTTGTACAGTTCCAGGCTCCCGAGGGCCGCATTCAAGCGATTCTTCGTGCTTTCACTGCTGCTGCGATCGCGCAGCACGGTCATGCTGCTCTGGGCGAAACCCAGCTCGCGCTGAAAAGCCTTGGCCTGCTCGGGCTTGTTCTCCTGAAGGTATTGGTAGAGGTATTGGCTGCCAAGCAGCAGGTGGCGCATGGCTGCACTGGAATAGAACACTGCATCGAGGTTGAAGTCTTGCTGCGCGTTTTCCAGAACCGTGCTCAGGGCTTTTTCAATCGCAGGACCATGCTCGCTCAATTCCTTGCCGGTAACGTCCTGCAATTGCCGGCTGAGGGGAACCAGTTGCTCACGAAACAGGCCACTGTATTCGCGGTGCAGGCGTTCGATCTCGCCCAGCAGGCGCTGCCGGTCCGGGTCATGCAGGCGAGCCGCGGTCTGCGCCTGTAGGCGCGAGAGATTCTGATCAAGGTTGGCGAACTGTTCTTCGGCTGAAGCATCGCCGGTGCGTGCATAGTGGCGCACCACCAGTTGCAAGCGCGCCATACCGTCCGTGAGCTGGGCGAGATGGTCCATGCTCGGCCCCAGGTCCTGGGTCACCACTTGCACGCCACTGGCAATGCCACGCAGGGACAGGCTGGACACTACGCCCAGCACCACCAGCAAGGTGCAGAGCACGACGGGAACGATAGAGACTTTGTAGGCAATACGTAGATCGGCAAACCACTGCATCGTGTGTTTCCTGTTCAGGCAAGCGTCGGCGGCTGCATGGAACGGGCCCGCCATCCTGGCAGGAAGTACAACCCTTATCGGCTGCCCGGCCGCGATGCTTGAACGTATTGCAATAAAAAGGCCACCCGAAGGTGGCCTTTTCAAATCAAGTCAGCCTCAGGCTTTCTTGACTTCCCAGCCGGTCAGCTCGGCCAGGGCCTTGCCGATGTCAGCCAGCGAACGCACGGTTTTCACACCCGCGTCCTGCAGGGCGGCGAACTTCTCGTCCGCAGTACCTTTACCACCAGAGATGATGGCGCCGGCGTGGCCCATGCGCTTGCCCGGAGGGGCAGTCACACCAGCAATGTAGGACACCACTGGCTTGGTCACGTTGGCCTTGATGAAGGCAGCAGCTTCTTCTTCAGCGGAACCGCCGATCTCACCGATCATGACGATCGCTTCGGTCTTCGGGTCTTCCTGGAACAGTTTCAGGATGTCGATGAAGTTGGAGCCCGGGATCGGGTCACCACCGATGCCGACACAGGTGGACTGACCGAAACCGGCGTCAGTGGTCTGCTTGACGGCTTCGTAGGTCAGGGTGCCGGAGCGCGACACGATACCAACCTTGCCTGGCAGGTGAATGTGACCGGGCATGATGCCGATCTTGCACTCGCCGGGGGTGATCACGCCTGGGCAGTTCGGGCCGATCAGGGTAACACCCAGCTCGTCGCACTTAACTTTGGCGTCCAGCATGTCCAGGGTAGGAATGCCTTCGGTGATGCAGACGATCAGTTTGATGCCGCCGAAAGCCGCTTCCAGGATCGAGTCTTTGCAGAAAGGAGCCGGAACGTAGATCACGCTGGCAGTTGCGCCAGTAGCAGCTACAGCGTCTTTAACGGTGTTGAACACTGGCAGGCCCAGGTGCTCGGTGCCGCCTTTGCCCGGTGTTACGCCGCCAACCATCTGAGTGCCGTACTCGATGGCCTGCTGGGTGTGGAAACTACCTTGCGAACCGGTAATACCCTGGCAGATAACTTTGGTGTCTTTGTTGATCAGGACGCTCATTATTTGCCCTCCGCAGCTTTGACAACTTGTTGAGCAGCGTCGGTCAGGCTGGTAGCAGCGATGATGTTCAGGCCGCTTTCTGCCAGTACTTTAGCGCCCAGTTCAGCGTTGTTACCTTCCAGGCGCACAACAACCGGGATTTTCACGCCGACTTCTTTCACCGCGCCGATGATGCCTTCGGCAATCATGTCGCAACGAACGATGCCGCCGAAGATGTTGACCAGAACTGCAGCGACATTGGCGTCGGACAGGATGATCTTGAAGGCTTCGGTCACGCGCTCTTTGGTCGCGCCGCCACCCACGTCGAGGAAGTTGGCTGGCTTGCCACCGTGCAGGTTGACGATGTCCATGGTGCCCATGGCCAGGCCGGCACCGTTGACCATGCAGCCGATGTTGCCGTCCAGCGCTACGTAGTTCAGTTCGAACTTGGCAGCGTGGGCTTCGCGCGGATCGTCTTGCGACGGATCGTGGAAGGTTTTCAGCTTGGGTTGACGGTACATGGCGTTGGCGTCGATGTTGATCTTGGCGTCCAGGCAGTGCAGATCGCCATCAGCCTTGATCACCAGCGGGTTCACTTCCAGCAGGGCCAGATCGTGATCCTGGAACAGCTTGGCCAGACCCACGAAGATCTTGGCGAACTGAGCAACTTGCTTGCCTTCCAGACCCAACTGGAAAGCCAGCTCGCGACCCTGGAACGGCTGAGCGCCGACCAGCGGATCGATAGTGGCCTTGAGGATTTTCTCAGGCGTGTCGTGAGCGATTTTCTCGATGTCCACGCCACCTTCGGTGGACGCCATGAACACGATGCGGCGGCTCGAACGGTCAACAACAGCGCCCAGGTACAGCTCTTTAGCGATATCAGTGCACGATTCAACCAGGATCTTGGTGACAGGCTGGCCATTGGCATCAGTCTGATACGTCACCAGACGCTTGCCCAACCACTGCTGAGCGAATGCTTTAGCGTCTTCTTTGTTGCGAACCAGCTTTACGCCGCCCGCTTTACCGCGACCACCGGCGTGGACCTGGGCTTTGACCACCCACTCCGAACCACCGATCTTGTCGCAGGCTTCTGCCGCTTCTTCCGGGGTGTCTACCGCGTAGCCTTTGGATACGGGCAGGCCGTACTCAGCGAACAGCTGCTTACCCTGATACTCGTGAAGATTCATGCTTATCTACCGTTCTTCGTTTAGGTATTGCGCATACGATGCTGCGCTCCAGGCGCCGCACCACCTTTGACTGCTCTGGTTAGCAGTCCCGACGCACATTCCTGCGATCGCCCAGAAGGCTTCGCGGGCCGTTCGTCGTGGTTATTCCTGCGGAGGGAGGGCTTACCGAAGCAAGCCCCCATTCTTATCGCGGCTTAACGTTTCTTGCGGTTGGCAATGTGGATGGCGTGGCCATTCACTGCCAGTGCTGCTTCATGCAACGCTTCGGACAGGGTCGGGTGCGAGAACACCATCATGCCCAGGTCTTCGGCACTGGTGCCGAACTCCATGCCAATGGCACCCTGCTGGACCAGTTCCGCAGCGCTTGGGCCAATCACATGAACGCCCAGTACGCGATCGGTCTTGGCATCGGCGATGACCTTGACGAAACCAGCGGTATCGTTGGCAGCCATGGCACGGCCGCTGGCCGCGAACGGGAAGGTGCCGACGTTGATTTCAACGCCCTCGCCTTTCAGCGCCTGCTCGGTCTTGCCGACCCACGCGATTTCCGGATGGGTGTAGATCACGGACGGGATCAGGTCGTAGTTCATCTGCGCCTTGTGCCCGGCGATACGCTCGGCAACCACAATGCCCTCTTCCGAGGCTTTGTGAGCCAGCATGGCGCCACGCACCACGTCACCGATGGCGTATACGCCCGGGACGCTGGTTTCGCAGTAATCGTCGACGAAGATGAAGCCACGCTCGTCCAGGTTCACACCGCTATCGGCAGCCAGCAGCTCGGTGGTCACCGGGCGACGGCCAACAGCCACGATCAGCTTGTCGAATACTTGCTTCTGCTCGCCCTGAGCGTCAGTGAAAGTCACAGTGACCTGTTTCTTCTTCACTTCGCTACCAGTGACGCGCGCGCCGAGACGAATGTTCAGACCCTGCTTGGTGAGGATCTTCATGGCTTCCTTGGAAACCTGATCGTCGGCAGCCGGGAGGAACTTGTCCAGGGCTTCCAGTACGGTGACTTCAGCGCCCAGGCGGGCCCAGACGGAACCCAGTTCGAGGCCGATTACACCAGCACCGATGACGCCCAGCTTCTTCGGTACGCTCTGGAATTCCAGGGCACCAGTGGAATCGACGATCACATCCTGGTCGACCGGAGCCGGCGGGATGTCGACCGGACGCGAGCCCGAAGCCAAGATCACGTTGCTGGCTTCGACGATCTGAGTCTTGCCGTCCAGACCAGTGACTTCGACCTTCTTGCCAGCCAGCAGCTTGCCGTGGCCTTCCAGCAGGGTCACACCGTTGGACTTGAACAGGCCAGCAACGCCGCCGGTCAGGTTCTTGATGATGGTGTTCTTGCGCGCAACCATGGCTGGCACGTCGATGGTGACGCCCTTGGCTTCGATGCCATGGATTTTGAAGCCTTCGTGGGCCTCATGGTACTTGTAGGAGCTGTCCAGCAGCGCCTTGGACGGGATGCAACCCACGTTCAGGCAGGTACCGCCGAGGGCGACCTTGCCGTCCTTGTCCTGATACTTCTCGATACAGGCGGTCTTCAGACCAAGCTGAGCGGCCTTGATGGCGGCCACATAGCCCCCTGGGCCGGCGCCAATCACTACCACATCGAATTTCTGGGTCATAAGTCGTTCCTTTTCGGGTAAACCGGGCAGCCCCTCGTGAGGGCTGCCGCGTGTACAGCTGCGGAATCAGATGTCCAGCAGCAGACGAGCCGGGTCTTCCAGCAGATTCTTGATGGTCACCAGGAAACTGACCGCTTCCTTGCCGTCGATCAGACGGTGGTCGTAGGACAGTGCCAGGTACATCATCGGACGAATGACCACCTGCCCGTTGATGGCCATCGGACGCTGAAGGATGTTGTGCATGCCCAGGATGGCGGCTTGCGGCGGGTTGACGATCGGGGTCGACATCATCGAGCCGAAGGTACCGCCGTTGGTGATGGTGAAGGTGCCACCAGTCATCTCTTCGATCGACAGTTTGCCGTCACGGGCCTTCTTGCCGAAGGTGGCGATGCCGCCTTCGATTTCAGCCAGACTCATGAACTCGGCATTGCGCAGAACCGGAACCACCAGGCCGCGGTCGCTGGACACGGCGACACCGATGTCCTGGTAGCCGTGGTAGACGATGTCGGTGCCGTCGATCGAGGCATTGACCGCCGGGAAGCGTTTCAGCGCCTCTACGGATGCTTTGACGAAGAACGACATGAAGCCCAGGCGCACGCCGTTGTGGCTCTTCTCGAACAGGTCCTTGTACTTCGAACGCAGGGCCATGACTTCGGTCATGTCGACTTCGTTGAAGGTGGTCAGCATCGCCATGTTCGACTGGGCTTCAACCAGACGCTCGGCAACCTTGGCACGCAGGCGGGTCATCGGTACGCGCTTCTCGACGCGATCGCCAGCAGCAAAAACTGGTGTTTCAGCAGCAGGAGCTGCTGGTTTGGCAGCCGGGGCTGCTGGAGCGGATTTCTTCGCTTCAACGGCAGCGACCACGTCTTCCTTGGTCACGCGACCGCCTTTGCCAGTACCGGCGACGCTGTTCGGATCGATGCCGTTTTCTTCGGCGATCTTGCGCGCAGCAGGCGACAGGATGGCGTCGTCACCAGCCGAGGCGGCAGGTGCAGAGGCCGGGGCAGCAGCCGGAGCGGCGGCAGCGGCAGGTGCTGCAGCGGCGGCGCCTGGCGCGCCCAGTTTGCCCAGCAGTTCGCCGCTGAGCACGGTGTCGCCTTCGTTCTTGACGATTTCGGCGAGCACGCCGTCAGCCTCGGCAAGAACTTCCAGTACTACCTTGTCGGTTTCGATGTCGACGATCAGCTCATCGCGCTTGACAGCGTCACCCGGCTTTTTGTGCCAGGTTGCGACGGTACCGTCGGCAACCGATTCGGGGAAAGTCGGGGCTTTGATCTCGATAGCCATTGTGTGTTGTTCCTTAAATTCGGTTTCTTCTGGGCGAAGGCGTTAAACAGTAAAGGCGTCTTGCAGGAGTTTTTCCTGCTGTTCGGCGTGCAACGAGGCATAGCCACATGCAGGCGCCGCAGACGCTTCACGACCGGCGTACTCGAGGACCAGGGTCTTCTTGTGTGCGCTGGCAACACGACGCATGTGGTGCTGACTGCAATACCAGGCGCCCTGGTTCATCGGCTCTTCCTGACACCAGACGATGTGCTTGAGGTTCTTGTACGGCGCCAGCGCTTCGGCCAGATCGTCTTCCGGGAACGGATAGAGCTGTTCGAGACGTACGATGGCTATGTCCTCGCGACCCTCGGCACGGCGCTTGGCCAGCAGGTCGTAGTAGACCTTGCCGCTGCACAGCACCAGGCGTTCGACCTTCTTCGGCTCGATTGGATCGATTTCGCCAATGACGGTCTGGAACGAACCTTCTGCCAGATCTTCCAGGGTCGAGATGGCCAGAGGATGACGCAGCAGCGACTTGGGCGTCAGTACGACCAAAGGCTTGCGCAGCGGGCGAATCACCTGACGGCGCAGCAGATGGTAGATCTGCGCCGGCGTGGTCGGTACCGCAACCTGCATGTTGTGCTCGGCACACAGTTGCAGGTAACGCTCCAGACGCGCCGAACTGTGCTCCGGGCCCTGCCCTTCATAACCGTGCGGCAGCAGCATGGTCAGACCACACAGGCGACCCCACTTGTGCTCACCACTGGAAATGAACTGGTCGAAGACCACTTGTGCGCCGTTGGCGAAGTCGCCGAACTGGGCCTCCCAGATCACCAGGCTGTTGGGCATGGTGGTCGAGTAGCCGTATTCGAACGCCAGGACCGCTTCTTCCGACAGGAACGAGTCGTATAGCGAGAAGGCTGGTTGACCGGCATAAAGGTGCTGCAGTGGCAGATAGGTACCGGAGTCCTTCTGGTTGTGCAGTTGCGCGTGGCGGTGCGAGAAGGTCCCGCGGCCAACGTCCTGACCGGTCATGCGTACCGGGTGGCCTTCGAACAACAGGGTCGCGTAGGCCAGGTTCTCGGCATAGCCCCAGTTGATCGGCATGCCGCCGGCGGTCATCTTGGCGCGGTCTTCCATCACTTTGGCGACCTGACGCTGCAGAACGAAGCCGTCCGGAGTTTCCAACAGCTTGTTGGCCAGTTCCTGAAGGGTTTTCAGCTCGAAGCGGGTGTCGTGACGGGCGGTCCAGGCATGGCCCAGATACGGACGCCAGTCGACGAACAGTTCCTTGTTCGGCTCCTTCACCAGGCTCTTGACCACGTGCTGGCCATTGTCCAGCGCGCTGCGGTACTCGTCGACCTTGGCCTGGATGCGTTCGGCGTCGAAACGACCGGACTGGGTCAGGTTGTCGGCATACAGCTCACGGGTGGTGCGCTGCTTGGCGATCTGCTGATACATCAGCGGCTGAGTACCACTTGGCTCGTCGGCCTCGTTGTGGCCGCGACGGCGATAGCAGACCAGGTCGATGACCACGTCACGCTTGAACTGCATGCGGTAATCGACAGCCAGCTGAGTGACGAACAGCACGGCTTCCGGATCATCGCCATTCACATGGAGGATCGGTGCCTGGATCATCTTCGCCACGTCGGTGCAGTACTCGGTGGAACGCGAGTCTTCCGGACGACTGGTGGTGAAGCCCACCTGGTTGTTGATGACGATGTGGATGGTGCCGCCCGTCTTGTAGCCACGGGTCTGCGACATCTGGAAGGTTTCCATGACCACGCCCTGGCCCGCGAAAGCCGCGTCGCCGTGCATGGAAATTGGCAGTACCTTGTCACCGCTCGCATCGTTGCGGCGGTCCTGACGGGCACGTACGGAACCTTCCACTACCGGAGAGACGATTTCCAGGTGAGACGGGTTGAAAGCCAACGCCAGGTGCACTTCGCCGCCAGCAGTCATCACGTTGGACGAGAAGCCCTGGTGGTATTTCACGTCACCGGAACTCAGCCCCTCGACCTTCTTGCCCTCGAACTCGTCGAACAGGTCGCGCGGGTTCTTGCCGAAGGTGTTGACCAGTACGTTCAGACGGCCACGGTGGGCCATGCCGATGACGATTTCCTGGGTGCCGTAGGCGCCGGAACGCTGGATGATCTCGTCCAGCAACGGAATCAGGCTCTCGCCGCCTTCCAGACCGAAACGCTTGGTGCCCGGGTACTTGGTGCCCAGGTACTTCTCCAGGCCCTCGGCTGCAGTCAGGCGCTCGAGCAGGTGCCCTTGCACTTCAGCGGAAAATGCCGGACGGCCGCGCACGCTTTCCAGGCGCTGCTGGAACCACTTGCGTTGCTCGGAATCGACGATGTGCGTGAACTCTGCGCCAATGGTGCGGCAATATGTCTGCTGCAACGCGGCATGAATTTCACGTAGGGTCGCCTCCTCTTTACCGAGGTACAGCTCACCGGTACGGAAGGTGGTATCGAGATCGGCGTCGGTCAGACCATAGTGGTTGATCGACAGATCAGCAGGCGCAGGACGCTGCCAGAGCCCGAGCGGGTCCAGCGTAGCGGCCTGATGGCCACGCATGCGATAAGCCTGGATCAAACGCAGGACTTCAACCTGCTTCTTCTCGTGCTCGCTGCTTACGCTACCGGCGGAAACCGGTTGCGCACGGCGCTGATTCTGCGCCAGCAGCACGAAATGATCGCGGATGGTCGAGTGCGAAACGTCGGTGGCGGCATTGCCGTCAGCCGGCAATTTCTGAAAATAGGTGCGCCACTCTTCGGGCACAGCGTTGGGATCGTGCAGGTAGAGCTCATAGAGCTCTTCCACATAGGCAGCATTACCACCGGATAGGTGGGCACTGTCCCACATGCGCTGCATCACGCTTTCTTGCATGCTTGGTCACCCTCGGTAAGGGGACACCACCGGCGTGGAGGCCGTAGTTGTGGATCAAGTCCTGAAGCAGCGACCTGATAGCCACTACGGGTCCCGCAGATAGTCCGGGCACCAGCCCGGATGCCCCTGCTGGTCGTCATTTCTTTCAGTAAGGACCACGGCTTTGTGAGCTGCGGTCCTGGTTTACTGTGACACCAGCTTCGTGCCGATGTCACAGGTGTTACGGGCAAAGCAAACGCTGAATCAGGTACCGCTTTGCAGCAACATGTTACGTACGTGGCCGATTGCCTTGGTCGGGTTAAGACCTTTCGGGCAAACGTTCACGCAGTTCATGATGCCACGGCAGCGGAACACGCTGAACGGATCATCAAGCGAAGCCAGGCGTTCTGCGGTCTTGGTATCACGGCTGTCAGCCAGGAAACGATAGGCTTGCAGCAGTGCGGCCGGACCGAGGAACTTGTCTGGGTTCCACCAGAAGGATGGGCAGGACGTCGAGCAGCATGCGCACAGGATGCACTCGTACAGACCGTCCAGCTTTTCACGCTCTTCCGGAGTCTGCAGACGCTCGATCGCCGGGGCAGGCGTGTCGTTCTGCAGGAAAGGCTGCACCTTCTCGTATTGCTTGTAGAAGATGCTCATATCGACGACCAAGTCACGAATGACCGGCAGACCGGGCAGCGGACGGATCACCAGTTTGTTGCCCTTCACCACCGTGGAGATCGGGGTGATGCACGCCAGGCCGTTCTTGCCACTGATGTTCATGCCATCGGAGCCGCAAACACCCTCACGGCAGGAACGACGATAGGAGAAGCCTTCGTCCTGTTCCTTGATCAGGGCCAGTACGTCCAGCACCATCAGGTCTTTGCCGTCGATAGTGACGTCGAAGTCCTGCATGAACGGTGTGGCGTCCTTTTCCGGGTTGTAGCGATAAACGCTGACTTGCAAAGTTTTGCCAAGAGACATGATGGCTACCCTTAATAAGTACGTACTTTGGGTTCAAAAGCAGGAACGGTCTTCGGCGCGAAGTTGACAGCGCGCTTGGAAACACGTTTCTCACCCGGGAAGTACAGGGAGTGGCACAGCCAGTTGGTGTCGTCGCGATCCTCGAAGTCTTCGCGGGCGTGAGCGCCACGGGACTCGGTACGGGTGTCAGCGGCAATCGCAGTAGCCTCGGCCACTTCGAGCAGGTTCTGCAACTCAAGCGCTTCGATACGCGCGGTGTTGAAGGCCTGGCTCTTGTCGGCGATCTTGACGGTGGCGATACGCTCGCGCAGATCGGCCAGTTGGGCGATACCTTTCTTCATGTATTCGCCGGTACGGAATACACCGAAGTAATTCTGCATGCAGGCCTGCAGCTCTTTACGCAGCGGTGCCACGTCTTCGCCCGTGCTGCGCTCATTGACGCCGGACAGACGCTTGAGCGATTGCTCGATATCAGTCTCGCTGGCGCCACGGACTTCCACGCCTTCTTTCAGCGCTTTTTCCAGGTGCAGACCAGCGGCACGGCCGAAGACCACCAGGTCGAGCAGCGAGTTGCCGCCCAGACGGTTGGCACCGTGTACCGATACGCAGGCAACTTCACCTACGGCAAACAGACCGTCGATGATCCTGTCGTTGCCGTTGGCGTCCTGAGTGATGGCCTGGCCATGAATGTTGGTGGCAACGCCGCCCATCATGTAGTGGCAGGTCGGGATAACCGGAACTGGCGCAACGACCGGGTCGACGTGAGCGAAGGTCTTCGACAGTTCGCAGATACCTGGCAGGCGGCTGTGCAGCACTTCCTCGCCCAGGTGGTCGAGCTTCAGCAGTACGTGATCCTTGTCCGGGCCACAGCCATTACCGGCGATGACTTCCTTGACCATGGAGCGCGCAACCACGTCGCGGCCCGCCAGGTCTTTGGCGTTCGGCGCGTAACGCTCCATGAAGCGCTCACCGTGGGCGTTGATCAGGTAACCACCTTCACCACGGCAACCTTCGGTGACCAGTACGCCCGCGCCAGCGATGCCGGTCGGGTGGAACTGCCACATTTCGATGTCCTGGACCGGTACGCCAGCACGCAGGGCCATGCCCACGCCGTCACCGGTATTGATCAGGGCATTGGTGGTGGACGAGTAGATACGGCCAGCACCGCCAGTGGCCAGAACCACGGCTTTGGAACGGATATAGACGGTTTCACCGGTTTCGATGCAGATGGCAATGATGCCGACCACTGCGCCGTCCTGGTTCTTCACCAAGTCCACGGCATACCATTCGTTGAGGAACGAGGTGCCGGCCTTGAGGTTGCCCTGGTACAGGGTGTGCAGCAGCGCGTGACCAGTACGGTCAGCAGCGGCGCAGGTGCGGGCAGCCTGGACAGATGGATTATCCGGGCCCTTGGATTGACCACCGAACGGACGCTGATAGATGCGGCCTTGCTCGGTACGGGAGAACGGCAGGCCCATGTGCTCGAGTTCGAACACGGCCTCGGGGCCGACGGAACACATGTATTCGATCGCGTCCTGGTCACCGATATAGTCGGAGCCCTTGACAGTGTCGTACATGTGCCAGCGCCAATCGTCGTTCGGGTCGGCCGAAGCGATGGCGCAAGTAATGCCGCCCTGGGCGGAAACGGTGTGCGAACGGGTCGGGAAGACCTTGGTCACCACGGCAGTCTTGTGACCACCCTGAGCCAGTTGCAGCGCGGCACGCATGCCTGCACCACCACCACCAACGATGATGGCGTCATAAGAAAGAGTACGGATGCTAGCCATGAATCAGAAACCCCACAGAATCTGCACACCCCAGACGAAGACGACGAACTGAAGCACGCCGCAAACAGCCTGGACGAGGAAACGCACACCCGTTGCCCAGCGGCCGATGGCCATGGGCGTCAGATAGTCGGTAGTGATGGTCCACATGCCGACCCAGGCGTGAACGATGAGCGCAACCAGCGCCAGCAGGCTGAAGATGCGCATCGCTGTGTGGGAGAACAATCCATGCCAGTCGGCATAAGTGAGGCCTGGATGGCTCACTACAAAACCGATCAGAAACAGGAAATAAGCCGCGAGAACGACCGCAGAAACACGCTGTGCCATCCAGTCATAGAGGCCCGAACGCGAGAAGTTCGTAACGTTGGTTACCATATCCACACCCCCGCAAGCACGATCACCACCACGGAAACGACGATGACGATTTTCGAGCCCAGCTTGCCGCCTTCCAGCGACTCACCGACACCCGTGTCCATGATGAGGTGGCGAATACCTGCCACCAGGTGATACAGCAGGGCGGACAACAGACCCCAGATAATCAGCTTGGCCAGCGGGCTGGTCAGACACGCCTTCACTTCTGCGAAGCCTTCCTCCGAGCTCAGCGACTTGTCGAGTGCGAAGAGCACGAGGACAAGGCCGACAAAGAGAATGACACCGGAAATACGGTGCAGAATGGACGTATAAGCAGTGATCGGGAGTTTGATAGTCCTGAGATCTAGGTTTACAGGTCGTTGGCTATTCACGGCTTTTTTCACACTAGAGGCCCCTAACAAGCAGGGCAAGTTGTCGGGAAGTGCACTGGTCAGGTACCCCTCACCAAGGGAGTGCCAACCGCCAAAACGCAGGCCCTAAAGCCCCTGGCGGCCGGGCGCAGAGTATAGACAGTTAGGTAACTAATGACAACGCAAAGACCCTCGCTAAAAGCGGATTGCGCGCCTTGACAAAATCACGTATTAGCTGCGGCAAAATGCCCTGAAAAAGGGCTGAAACCCCTCTGCCATCTGGGTTCGCGCAAATTGACTTTCGCATTTATGTCTCTATAGTGTTGCGGGCCCTGCGTGGGGGGCTTCTGATGATTTCAAGCATAAACAGGAGGCCGAACATGGCTGACAAAAAAGCGCAGTTGATCATCGAGGGCAATGCCCCCGTAGAGCTGCCCGTTCTGACCGGCACACTGGGTCCCGATGTAGTTGACGTGCGGAGCCTTACCGCCACAGGGCACTTCACCTTTGATCCTGGCTTTATGTCGACCGCCTCTTGCGAGTCGAAAATCACCTATATCGACGGCGATAAGGGCATCCTGCTGCACCGCGGCTACCCGATCGAGCAACTGGCAGAGAAATCCGACTACCTGGAAACCTGCTACCTGCTGCTCAATGGCGAACTGCCTACCGTCGAACAAAAAGCCACTTTCGTCAGCACCATCAAGAACCACACCATGGTTCACGAGCAGTTGAAGAGCTTCTTCAACGGCTTCCGCCGTGATGCCCACCCGATGGCCATCATGTGTGGCGTAGTCGGCGCCCTCTCCGCCTTCTACCACGACTCGCTGGACATCAATAACCCGCGCCATCGTGAAATTTCAGCCATGCGCCTGGTTGCCAAGATGCCAACCATCGCCGCCATGACCTACAAGTACTCCATGGGCCAGCCCATGATGTACCCGCGCAATGACCTGAACTATGCAGAAAACTTCCTGCACATGATGTTCAACACCCCTGCAGAGGTCAAACCGATCAGCCCTGTGCTGGCCAAGGCAATGGACCGTATCTTCGTCCTGCACGCCGACCATGAACAGAACGCCTCTACTTCTACCGTGCGCCTGGCCGGTTCGTCCGGTGCCAACCCGTTCGCCTGTATCGCCGCCGGCATCGCCGCGCTGTGGGGCCCGGCTCACGGCGGCGCCAACGAAGCTGTACTGAGCATGCTGGACGAGATTGGCAGCGTCGATAACATCGACACCTTCATCGCCAAGGCCAAGGACAAGAACGATCCGTTCAAGCTGATGGGCTTCGGTCACCGCGTTTACAAGAACCGCGACCCGCGCGCCACCGTGATGAAGCAGACTTGCGATGAAGTCCTGAGCGAGCTGGGCATCACCAACGATCCGCAGCTGGAACTGGCCATGCGCCTGGAAGAGATCGCCCTGACCGATCCGTACTTCAAAGAGCGTAACCTGTACCCGAACGTCGACTTCTATTCGGGCATCATCCTCAAGGCGATCGGCATCCCGACCAGCATGTTCACGGTGATCTTCGCCCTGGCACGCACCGTCGGCTGGATCTCCCACTGGAAGGAAATGCTCTCCAGCCCGTACAAGATTGGCCGCCCACGTCAGCTGTACACCGGCTACACCCAGCGCGATATCTCTCCGCTGGAATCACGCAAGTAAGCAACACCTCCCCTGCCCTGGTCTGCGCGCCAGGCAGCGGATATCAAAACGCCCGGTGCACTGCATCGGGCGTTTTGCATTTCAGGGCGCGTATATACCTAGATCAGGCAAGACCGCACGCCTAGCTTTGCTCGCAAAAATCACAGTCCAGCACACCAGCCGTGACACCAAGCCCCGGAAATGAAAAAGGCCCGCTCATGCGGGCCTTTTTCGGTATTACGCGGGATCAGTGACCGCTTTTCAGCATCTCTCTGGGCACGTACTTGCCGATCTCGAACTTGCCGATGGCCATGCGGTGTACTTCGTCCGGACCGTCAGCCAGGCGCAGGGTGCGCTGCATGGCGTACCAGTAGGCCAGCGGGAAGTCGTTGGACACGCCTGCGCCACCATGGATCTGGATGGCACGGTCGATGACCCGCAGCGCCACGTTTGGCGCCACAACCTTGATCTGGGCGATCTCGCTGGCGGCGACCTTGTTGCCCACGGTGTCCATCATGTAGGCCGCGTTCAGGGTCAACAGGCGAGCCTGATTGATCTCGATACGCGAATCGGCAATGTGGTCGATGTTGCCGCCCAGACGCGCCAGCGGCTTGCCGAAGGCGGTACGGGTCGCAGCACGCTTGCACATCAGTTCCAGCGCGCGCTCAGCCATGCCGATCGAACGCATGCAGTGGTGGATACGGCCTGGGCCGAGACGACCTTGAGCGATCTCGAAACCACGACCCTCACCCAGCAACACGTTTTCGTAAGGAACGCGTACGTTCTCGAACAGCACCTCGGCATGGCCATGCGGCGCATCGTCGTAGCCGAAGACCGGCAGCGGGCGCAGTACCTTGACGCCCGGGGCGTCCATCGGCACCAGAATCATCGAGTGTTGCTGGTGGCGCGGCGCATCCGGGTTGGTCAGGCCCATGAAGATCATGATCTTGCAACGCGGGTCGCAAGCGCCCGATGTCCACCATTTGCGGCCGTTGATGACCCACTCGTCACCTTCACGACGGGCATTGGCTTCCATATTGGTGGCGTCCGAGGAGGCCACGCCAGGCTCGGTCATGGCGAACGCGGAGCGAATGTCGCCAGCCAGCAGAGGCTTGAGCCATTGTTCCTTCTGCGCTTCGTTGGCGTAGCGCACCAGGACTTCCATGTTGCCGGTGTCCGGCGCGGCGCAGTTGAACGGCTCCGGGCCGATCAGCGAGCGACCCATGATTTCCGCCAGCGGCGCATATTCGGTGTTGGTCAGCCCGGCGCCCAGCTCGGAGTCCGGCAGGAACAGGTTCCACAAGCCTTCGGCCTTGGCCTTGGTCTTGAGTTCTTCGATGATGGCAGTCGGCTGCCAGCGGTCGCCTTGGCTTACTTGCTCATGGAAAACGGCTTCAGCCGGGTAAACATGCTTCTCCATGAATGCTGTGACGCGTTCACGCAATTCCTGGACTTTGGGGGAGTAGGCGAAATCCATGGGCGGCTACCTTTTGAGTACATATGGCATGGGTGTGGTTTCAATCTGAAAATGATGCTAGAACAGCGACCTGGATTTACCTAGCCTATTTTCATGGCTTATAAACATTCATCACCGATATGTGATCCGCGGGTTTTTCGGGTCGCCACGACGGGAGCACAGCATGAATCTGACCAAGGTCGACCTCAATCTCTTCATCGTCTTCGACGCGATCTATACCGAAGCCAACCTGACCCGTGCGGGGCAGATCGTCGGTATCACCCAACCCGCCGTTTCCAACGCCCTCGCCCGCCTGCGCGAAACCTTCAACGATCCACTGTTCGTACGTACCGCCCAGGGCATGGTGCCCACCCCCATGGCGCAGAACATCATCGGCCCGGTGCGCAATGCATTGCAGTTGCTGCGCGTATCGGTACAGGAAAGCCGCAGCTTCAATCCGCTGCAGGCGAACAAGACGTACCGCATCAGCATGACCGACCTCACCGAAACGGTAATTCTGTCGCCGCTGTTCCAGCGCCTGCGCCGCATGGCACCGGCGGTGCAGATCGAGAGCTTTCTCTCCAAACGCCGCGAAACCACCAAGGAATTGGCAGCCGGTCGCCTGGACTTCGCCGTCGATGCGCCCCTCAATACTGACCCTCAAGTGCGCCACGTCAAACTGATGGAGGACCGCTACGTCTGCGCCATGCGCACTGCGCACCCGATGGCCAAGGACAAGATCAACCTGGATGAATACCTGTCGCTGACCCACATCCAGATCTCCAGTCGTCGCAGCGGCTTGGGTTATGTCGATCTGGCATTGGGCAAAATGGGCCTGCAACGCAAGGTCGCCCTGCGCTCGCAGCATTACCTGATGGCGTCCACCGTGCTGCAGAACACCGACATGGTGATGACCGTCCCCGAGCGCTTCGCCAAGCGCCATGGCCTGCATTACGTGCAGCTGCCGGTCAATGATGTGCCTTCGCTGGAAACCCACCTTTATTGGCACGAAAGCACCGACCAGGACCCGGCCAACCGCTGGATGCGTGAACAGATCATCGAGATTGCGCAGCAAGTTAGCGCGCAGGAAAAAAAGGCGGAGAAGGCCTCCGCCTGAGCCGCTCATGGTTGTGCCAGATGACTCAGGCGGAGCCGTCTGGCATACAACCCACGGCAAGGGGGCCTAGCGGGCAGCGGTCCTTGCTTGCTCCGCGCGTTGTGCGGCCAGATCCTCGATACAGATTTCCCGCATGCGGAACTTCTGGATCTTGCCCGTCACCGTCATCGGGAAATCATCGACGAAGCGCATGTAACGGGGCACCTTGAAGTGAGCGATCCGCGCCTTGGCCCAACTGCGCAGTTCGTCCTCGGTAACCTGGTGGCCAGGATGCAGCTTGATCCAGGCCGCGATCTCTTCGCCGTACTTGCTGTCCGGAATCCCGATCACCTGAATGTCGGAAACCGCCGAATGGGTGAAGAAGAACTCCTCCAGCTCACGCGGATAGATGTTTTCCCCGCCGCGAATGATCATGTCCTTGCTGCGCCCGACGATGCTGACGTAGCCGTTCTCATCCATGCTGGCCAGGTCGCCGGTGTGCATCCAACGCCCGGCATCGATGGCCTCGCGGGTGGCTTGGGGGTTCTGCCAGTAGCCCAGCATCACGCTGTACCCACGCGTACACAGCTCGCCGATCTGCCCACGCGGCACGATGCGGCCTTCGCTGTCGACGATCTTGCTTTCCAGGTGCGGCTGGGTGCGGCCAACGGTGGTAACCCGTAGCTCCAGTTCATCATCGGCACCCGTCTGCAGGGATACAGGACTGGTCTCGGTCATGCCGTAGGCGATCTGCACCTCACTCATGTGCATGTCCCGGATGACCTGGCGCATCACCTCGATCGGACAGGTGGCGCCCGCCATGATGCCGCTGCGCAAGCTGGACAGGTCGAACGTCTCGCGCAGCGGGTGATCCAGTTCGGCAATGAACATGGTCGGCACGCCGTAGAGAATCGTTGCCTTTTCTTCTGCCACCGCCGTCAGCGTGGTCAGCGGATCGAAGGCGTCGCTCGGGTAGATCATGGTCGAGCCGTGGGTTAGGCAGCCCAAGTTGCCCATGACCATGCCGAAGCAGTGATACAGCGGCACCGGGATCATCACCCGGTCATGCTCGGTCAGGCCCAGGCTTTCGCCGACCATGTAGCCGTTGTTGAGAATGTTGTAATGGCTGAGGGTCGCGCCCTTGGGGAAACCCGTGGTGCCCGAGGTGTACTGAATGTTGATCGGATCATCGAACTGCAGGCTAGCCTGGCGCGCCCGCAGCGCATCGCCCGTGATCGTTGCCGCCTTGCCCTGCAAAGCATCCCAGCCCAGCAGCCCCTGAGGTGGTGAGGAGCACAGGCTGATTACGCCTTTCAGATCTGGCAGCACGGTGCTGTTCAGCCCGCCCGGCCGACTCTGCGCCAGGTCGGGGATCAACTCGAACAGCATGGCGTGGTAGTCCGACGTCTTGAAGGCGTCGGCGCAGATCACCCAGCGGCAGCCGGACTGCCTCAGGGCGTACTCCAGCTCGCTGGTGCGATAGGCCGGGTTGATGTTGACCAGAATGGCGCCGATCTTCGCGCTGGCAAACTGGGTGATGCACCACTGTGCGCAATTGGGTGCCCAGATCCCCAGGCGATCGCCGGCCTTGATACCCAGCGCCATCAAGGCGCGCGCCTGTTGGTCGACCGCAGCCGCCAACTCGGCCCAGGTGTAGCGCAGCCCCTGGTGGCGAACCACCAGCGCTTCGCGTGACGCAAAGCGCGCCACCGTGTCATCGAAGGCCTGGCCCAGGGTCATGGCCAGCAGGCTCTTGCCCTGCCCGCCTGTGGTGTAGGAATGAGTCATAACAGCAGCCCTTTGCTATATGTCTGCAACAGTTGATTCGCAGCCAACCTGAGGGTGCCCCGTTCCGGCGCACGTGCCACCCGCCACATGGCGGTAATCGCCATGCAGCCAGCAGCCTGTTCAGGAAACCGCACGAAAGCCGCCCGAATGGCAGGCCGACACCGGAAAGCGGTATCGGCCTGCCTGGGCATGCGTATGTTCAAGGCGCCTTGGCAGCACCCTGTTCCGCGACATGGCTCTCGTATTCGCGCGACAACACATAGAGCTTGATCTTCTCCACCTCCTGCGCACTCAACGAATCGCTGAATGCCGGCATGCCCAGCGGCCTCAGAATGCCGTCGAGCACGATGGCGCTGAAGTGCTCACGCTTGCCCTCATTGGAGTAGCGCAGATCCGGCGTCAGCCCACCGCTGATAACCCCGACACCGTGGCAGACGCTGCAGTACTGGGCATACAGTTGCTTACCCACGGCGACATCGGCCTCAGGCGCATCGACCGCCACTGGCGTGCGCGTCACCGCCGCAGCCTTGGCCGCAGGCGCCGGCAGTTGCTGCTGCCCATCGAGGGCAAACACCAGCAAGCGGCTGCGGTTGACCATGCCCGGCGCATTGACCGCCTGCCCGCCAACCAACACGGCTACGCCGCCCCAGCCGGCCATGATGGCCACGTACTGCTTGCCACCTACCGAGTAGGTCATCGGCGCGGCCACGATGCCGCTCTGGGTGGTGTACTGCCACAGCAGCTTGCCCTTGTCGGCGCTGTAGGCGCGCATTTCACCGGTCGCCGTGCCCTGGAACACCAGATTGCCACCCGTGCTCAGCGTGCCGCCATTCCAGTGAGTCGGGTATGGCACACGCCAGGCCTCACGCTGACGCACCGGGTCCCAGGCGAGCAATGCGCCGCTGACCACTTCGCTGGGTACGTCGGTGGTGTCGGAGAAACCGGCACCGGTGTTGAAGGCCTTGATCGGCGCGAAGTCCTTGCCTTCGTTGCGGTACACACCCGGCACTTCCTGGTAGGGAATGTAGACGAGGCCGGTTTTCGGGTTGAACGACATCGAGTGCCAGTTATGCGCGCCGAACGGGCTCGGCCACATAACGATGGGCTCCTTCTCGTAGCGCACGCCAGGCGCCTCGACCGGACGCCCGGTGGTCATGTCGATACGCTCAGCCCAGGTGACCTTGCCGAATTTTTCCGCCGAGATCAGCTTGCCGGTTTCCCGGTCGAGCACATAGAAGAAGCCGTTCTTCGGCGCCTGCATCAATACCTTGCGTGGCTTGCCGCCGATTTCCAGCTCGGCCAGGGTGATCTGCTGGGTCGCGGTGAAGTCCCAGCTGTCGCCCGGCGTCACCTGGTAGTGCCACACCAGCCGTCCGGTGTCCGGACGGATCGCCAGGATCGAAGACAGGTACAGGTTGTCACCACCGCCCGGACTGCGCAGCTCGCGGTTCCACGGCGAACCATTACCGGTGCCGACATAGAGCAGGTCCAGCTCCGGGTCATAGGCCATGCTGTCCCATACGGTCCCGCCGCCGCCCAGTTTCCAGTACTGGTCGCCTTTCCAGGTCTTGGCCGCCTCGGCCAGTTCCGGATGCTCGTAAGGCTTGGCCGGATCACCCGGCACGGTATAGAAGCGCCAGGCCATGTCGCCGGTCTCGGCATCATAGGCGGAGACGAAGCCGCGCACGCCGTACTCGGCACCACCATTACCGATCAGCACCTTGCCCTTCACCACGCGCGGTGCGCCAGTGATGCTGTAGGGTTTCTCGGGGTCGGTGGTCTGCCGGCTCCAGACTTCCTTACCGGACTTCGCATCGAGGGCGATCAGACGACCATCGAGCGTACCGACGAACACCTTGTCGCCCCACAGGGCAACACCGCGGTTCACCGCGTCGCAACAGGCGTTACGGGCGTAATCACGCGGCACAACAGGGTCGAAACTCCAGAGCTGCTTGCCCGTGACCGCGTCCACCGCAATGACCCGGCTCCACGACAGCGAGGTATACAGCACGCCCTCGTGCACCAGGGGCGTGGATTCCAGGCCACGGGTGTTGTCCAGATCGATGAACCAGGACAGGCCGAGCTTGGCGACGTTGCCGTCATTGATCTGCTCGAGCGGGCTGAAGCGCTGCTCGGCATACGTGCGGCCATGGCTGAGCCATGACTCGCCAGCCTTCTCGGTGGCGCGGATGGCAGCGCCATCGACAGGAGCGCAAAGCGCATGCGCCGACAGCGACATGCACAGGAACAACAAGGGCGTGCGCAGGCTGTGCGCAGGCCACGACAGAGATTTCATCATCGTCAACTTCCTCGGTGAATACGGGTCAGGCGATAGGCCAGCCAGGCTGGCCATGGCACGAGCTAGAACACTTGCATCACGCGCAAGTTGATCCGGTCGCCCTCGCGAAAGCCGTTTTCCACCGAGAGGTCGCGCCCGTAATTGACCATCAGCTGGGTCTTGGGCGCGACGAACCAGGCCGCCCCGGCGGTGAACTTGCGGGTCTTCGCCTCGTCGTCCTGGCGGGTGCCGTCCAGACGGGTTTCACCGCCCCACAATTGCGAGTAACCCACACGCAGGTCAAGCGTCGGCGTCACCTGGTAGCGCAGGAAGGCCTGGCCCTGGTACAGCACGGACTGACGCAAGGTCAGACCAGCCGCAGTGGCGTCGTCGTTCTTGCCGAACCAGGTGGCATCGGCAACCAGGTCCAGCCACCAGCGATCACCCAGCCCCTGGATATAGCCCGCCTGCAGGGCGGCTTTCCAGCGGTTCTCGCCGATATTGAGTGCGTCCTTACGGTCGTATTCCCCGGTCGGGACATAGAGGAACGGCGTGATGCCGAAGTAGCGACGCTGCTCGGGCTCCTCCACCAGCCAGATGGTCGAGGCCAGGATCAGGTCACCGATGCCATCGCTCTTGCCGAGGCCGGAAGTATCGCGCTTGCCCTCCAGGCGCCCGAAAGGCAGGAGGAATTGCGGGTCGATGGTGAAGCGGCCGAGCTTCATGAAATGCACGCCGCGCAGAATGCCGATATCGGAATTGAGCCCCGCACGCACGGGTTGCTTGTGGCCATCGCTATACAGCGAACGGCGCTCGGCATGCTGCAGGTACACCATGCCCAGGCTGGTGCCTTCAGGCAGAGCGGTGTAGTCACCGGCATCGACATCGACCGCCTGTGCCTGCGAAGCCAGCCCCAGACAAAGGGCCATGGCAAGGCCGCTGGCCATGCCAGCGTAGGACGGTCGCGAATTCCCTGTGCGCATTACATGTTCTTTCATCATGGTCTCACCTGAATTGTTTTTATTGTCGGGATGAATCCCTCGGCCATCGGTATCCAGCACGCAGACACATGACAACCGGCAGATGGCTCATAGCAAATCGCGTACCAACAAAAATATCCTTTAAATTCAATAAGATGAAAAAGCAAAAGGCAGCTCATGGAAATCGCCAAACAGGTCGCGGCACCCTGCAAGGCCTGATTTCACGGGCTTTGCGGGGATGACACACCTGTCGTCTCATGCGACGCATCTCAATCTCAAAATGAGACACGAACACAACCAACCCAAACAGTCGTTAATTATCATAAATAATTGAATTAATTAGGATTTATATCGAAACACTGGATTGGCACAGGCGTTGCGTAGAGGGGTTTCCACTCCAATAAAAAGAGTTGCACCATGACCAGCGCATTCTCCCTCCTCCCCCAGACCCAGCGCTTCCTGGAGCGCCGCCAGCAAATGCTCATCAATGGGCAATGGCAGGACGCCGTCAGTGGCGAGACCATGAGCATTCGCAATCCGGCCACCGGCGAAATTCTCGGCAACGTCCCGGCTGCCGGCAAGGAAGATATCGACCGCGCCGTGAGCGCTGCTCGCCAGGCATTCGATGATTCGGCCTGGAGCCGGATGCGCCCTCGCGACAGGCAGAACCTGCTGTGGCGCTTCGCCGACCTGCTGGAGCGTGACGCCCGCCACCTGGCCGAACT
Source organism: Pseudomonas sp. Marseille-Q8238 (assembly GCF_965111915.1). Classification (NCBI taxonomy): domain Bacteria; kingdom Pseudomonadati; phylum Pseudomonadota; class Gammaproteobacteria; order Pseudomonadales; family Pseudomonadaceae; genus Pseudomonas; species Pseudomonas sp. Marseille-Q8238. Next base: position 2,546,943 of record NZ_CBCOPI010000001.1, read on the forward strand.
GGAATGCGTGAATAACGGCAAGAGCGCTGTCGTGGCCCAAGCCATGGACGTACAACTGGCTATCGACTTCCTGCGCTACATGGCCGGCTGGGCGACCAAAATCACCGGGCAGACCGTGGAGCCCTCCCTGCCATTGATGCCCGACGAACACTTCCATGCCTTCGTGCGCCGCGAAGCGGTCGGTGTAGTCGGCGCCATCGTCGCCTGGAACTTCCCGCTGCTGCTGGCCTGCTGGAAAATCGGCCCGGCGCTGGCCACCGGCTGTACAGTGGTACTCAAGCCCGCCGATGAAACCCCGCTGAGCGCCCTGCGCCTGGGCGAACTGGCCCTCGAAGCCGGCTACCCGGCCGGCGTGCTCAACGTCGTCACCGGTACTGGTTTGCAAGCTGGCAGCGCGCTGACGGCTCACCCAGGCGTGGACAAGCTGACCTTTACCGGCTCCACCGAGGTGGGCAAGGTGATCGGCAAGACCGCCATGGACAACATGACCCGTGTGACCCTGGAACTGGGCGGCAAGTCGCCCACCATCGTCCTCGGTGACGCCGACCTGCAACAGGCCGCTGCCGGCGCCGCCAGCGCGATCTTCTTCAACCATGGCCAGGTCTGCAGCGCCGGTTCGCGCCTGTACGTGCAACGCAAACACTTCGACAACGTGGTCGCCGATATCGCCGGCATCGCCAATGGCATGAAACTGGGCAACGGGCTGGACCCAAGTATCGACATGGGCCCGCTGATTTCCGCCAAGCAACAGGCGCGCGTCGCAGGCTATATCGAACTCGGCCGCGAGCGTGGTGCGACCATCGCCTGCGGTGGCGAGAGCTTTGGCCCGGGCTACTTCGTCAAGCCGACGGTGATTGTCGATGTCGACCAGAAACACCCGCTGGTGCAGGAGGAAATCTTCGGCCCGGTGCTGGTCGCCATGCCGTTCGACGACATCGACGAGGTCATCCGCATGGCCAACGACAACCCTTATGGCCTGGGCGCCAGCCTCTGGTCCAATGACATGGCGGCGGTGCACAAGGCCATTCCGCGGATCAAGTCGGGCTCGGTATGGGTCAACTGCCACAGTGCGCTGGACCCGAGCCTGCCCTTCGGCGGCTACAAGCTGTCGGGCGTTGGTCGCGAGATGGGCGCGGCGGCCATCGAGCATTACACCGAGCTCAAGTCGGTAATGATCAAGCTCTGAGCAACGGCCTCGCCCGGTACCCCGCTACCGGGCGAGTGCTCTCATGTCCGCAACTGCTTGATCTTGCGGTACAGGGTCGCGCGGCTCACACCCAGCGAATCGGCCGCGGCTGACACATTGCCCTGGTGACGCTCCAGCGCATTGCGCATCAGTTCGAGTTCATTCTCGCGAATGCTGGCGGGTTGCCTGACAGATGCCGTCAACTCATCGAGCAAGCTATCGGTCAGGTGATCGAGTCCTAACTCCATCTCGCCCTCCTCGCGCATCGCCAATGCCGCGCGCAGCACCATTTCCAGCTGACGAATATTGCCTGGCCAGTCATAGGCGAGCAGCAATTCGTTCAAGTGCCTGTCGAGGGTCACGGCCTCGCCGCCAAGGCGGACGAGGATATGCCTGATCATGCCGGCCATATCCTCGCGTTCACGCAGGGCCGGTAAACGCAGGCAGATGCCATTGATGCGGTAGTAGAGGTCCTCGCGAAAGCGCTTTTCCTGCACCTCCTGCTTGAGATCGCGGTGGGTCGCGCAGATGACCGCCACGTCGATATCCTGCTCCTCGGCAGCCCCAAGCGGCGCCACCTTGCGCTCCTGCAATACCCGAAGCAGACGCGCCTGCAGGCTCAACGGCATGTCGCCGATTTCATCGAGGAACAGAGTACCGCCATGGGCCTGCATGAGGCGCCCGACCATGCCGCCCTTGCGCGAACCGGTGAACGCGCCCTCGCGATAACCGAACAGTTCGGACTCGATGAGGCCTTCAGGAATTGCCGCGCAGTTGACCGCAACGAAAGCCTTCCCGGCCCGCGCACTGGATTGATGCAGCGCACGCGCTACGACCTCTTTGCCCGTACCGGTTTCGCCCGCCAGCAACACGGGCAAGCCGTTGCCAAGCCCCTGGTGGGCCATGCGTAGGGCACGAGCAAAACGTGCGTCACCGGCGGCCAACGCCTCCAGCTCCTGTCGTTTGGCGACCGGCTCACGCCTGACCGACACCACCTTCCCGTGCCGGGCATGGCGTGGCACCTGCAACGTGCGTACGAAAAACTCGCCCTTGATGGTCTGTATGTTGTTCACGCCGCCTTGCAGCAGACGCTCGATGAATGCCGGCGAACCACTCCCCAGCAGATGGCTGCTCTTGCACCCCAACAGCATATGCCGCGGGATCTGCAACAGGCTGCAGGCCTGGTCATTGGCGGCGAGCACCTCGCCGTCCAGGCTCAGCGCCAGCAGGCCATGCCAGGAGGAACCGAGGTATTGGCGGCGGGTATGAAAGGCCAGCACCAGCTCGTCCGGATAGGTTCCGGTGAACAGCCGGCTCTCGATATTGCTGGCAGCCAGCATCAGCGTGGCGAAACTGTCGCGTGGCTCGCTGAGCACACCTTCACGGGTCAGGTCGAGCACGCCTGCGACCTGGCCCTGCGGGTCCTTGATCGGCACCGAGGTGCAGGAAAAATGGCTGAGCCGATCCAGATAATGCTCGCCATGGTTGATCAGCGTCGGGCGCGCCTCGATCAGCGCAGTGCCGATAGCGTTGGTGCCGCGCAGTGATTCGCTCCAGCAACTGCCCGGCCGAAGGTCACGCAATCCTGTGCTTTTCAGCGCGTCGGTGAGCCCTTCGACTGCCAGAACCTGGGCATGTGCGTTGCCGAGGATGATCAGCCGCTCCTTGCCTTGCTGCCTGATCAGATAGTCCAGCTCAGGCGTCGCCGCATCGATCAGCAACCGGTTGTTGGCAAACAGCAGCTCGAGGTCCGCCTCCTGGCTACCCGCCATGCCCTCTTCGCCCTGGCAGTCCAGGCCGTGCTCGAGGCTACGCCGCCAGGACGCATCGATTTCCTCACGCAGCACGCCCTGAGGCAGGCAACCCTCTACCAGGAGTTGGCGGCGGATCTGCTGAGTCTCGTGAAATACATCGGGGTTTCTTGTTGTTATCTGGGCCATCTGTCACTCCAGCGGATTACTGCCAGCACCGACCGAATCGCTCGGCGCTGGAGAAATGGCATCACAACGCAAATGTCTACACCGCAGCTCTGCTTCCGTAAAGAGGCGTTCGATGAGCGTGCTCAATCCACCACAAGATAATTGATACATCGCACGGGCATCTTTACGTTAACGTAAAGGTAATATACCGTGCAAATTGAAACCACCCGAAAGCGCAAACGTTTCACATTCAATCGGCTCACTGCAGCCAATCAGCTCACTGCACCAATGCCTCGACGCTCACCGCGCAACTGAGCAAGATGAACAACCCGCTGCAACCGCTGGAGAAGACATGGACCTCAAAGGCAAGACCGCTCTCGTCACTGGCTCGACCAGCGGTATCGGACTGGGCATCGCCCTAACGCTCGCCAAGGCCGGCGCCAATGTGGTGTTGAATGGTTTCGGTGATGTGGCAGCAGCCATAGCCGCTGTCGAGGCTGCAGGTGCCCAGGCTCGTCATCACCCGGCAGATGTTTCCAGGGCTGAAGATATCGAGGTGATGATTGCCTACACCCAGAGTGAATTCGGCGCACTCGATATTCTGGTCAATAACGCTGGCATTCAACACGTGGCGCCGCTGGAGGTATTCCCGGCCGAACGCTGGGACGCCATCCTCGCGACCAATCTTTCCTCAGTCTTCCATGCCACGCGCCTGGCACTGCCAGGGATGCGTGAACGTGGCTGGGGACGCATCGTCAACATCGCCTCGGTGCACGGGCTGGTCGGTTCGGTGAACAAGGCCGCGTATGTCGCGGCCAAGCATGGCGTCATCGGCCTGACCAAGGTCGTGGCACTGGAAACCGCACAAAGCGCCATCACCTGCAATGCCCTCTGCCCGGGTTGGGTACTGACACCGCTGGTGCAGCAACAGATAGATACCCGCGCCCAACTCGACGGCGACCTCGACCGCGCGCGCCGCGAGCTACTCGCCGAGAAACAGCCCTCGCAAGATTTTGTCACCCCCGAGCAGCTTGGCGAGCTGGTTCTGTTTCTTTGTAGCGATGCCGCAAACCAGGTCCGGGGTGCCGCCTGGAACGTGGACGGCGGCTGGCTGGCGCAGTGAACGCCCTCCTCCACTCTCATCATGATGTTCAGGATTTGCCCATGAACCCACCACTCTGGTCCCCCTCCAGTGAACGCATCGCAGCGACCCGCATGGATGCATTCCGCCGCTTCATCAACCAGCGCCACGGCTTGCAACTCAGCGACTACCCGGCGCTGCACCAGTGGAGCGTGGGCGCGCGTGAAGCGTTCTGGCAGGCGATTGTCGACTTCTTCGAAGTGCGCTTCGACCAGCAGCCCGGCAGCGTGCTGGAAGAAGGCCCAGCCATGCCCAGTGCACACTGGTTCCCAGGCGCAACGCTGAACTTCGCCGAGCACCTGCTGCGCCGCCGTGATGATCACCCAGCCATCGTGGCCATCGGCGAAGACGGTAGCCGCGAGCAACTGAGTTACGCCGAGCTGGCTACCCATGTCGCCGGCCTGCAGCGCAGCCTGCGTGAAGCAGGCATTGGTATTGGTGATCGCGTCGCCGCGTTCATGCCCAACACCTGGCAAACCCTGGTCGGCATGCTCGCCACCGCCAGCCTCGGCGCCACCTGGTCGAGCTGCTCGCCGGACTTCGGCACCCAGGGCGTGATCGACCGCTTCGGCCAGATCGAACCGACCGTGCTGATCGCCTGCGCCGGCTACCGCTATGCCGGCAAGAACCTCGACCTGACCGACAAGCTCAACGAGATCCTCGGTCATCTGCCGACCTTGAAGCAGTTGGTGGTGGTGCCCTATTCGCGGGCAGAGGCCAAACCCACTGATTACACGTCAGTGGCTGCAATCACGCTCTGGCAGGATTTCTACCAGCCCGGCGGCGAGCCGCAATTCACCGCCGTACCATTCGAGCAACCGCTGTACATCCTCTATTCCAGCGGCACCACCGGCGTGCCCAAATGCATCGTCCATGGTGTCGGCGGCACATTGCTGCAGCACGTAAAGGAACTCGGCCTGCACAGCGATCTATCGGCTGATGACACACTGTTCTACTACACTACCTGCGGCTGGATGATGTGGAACTGGCTGGTCTCCGGCCTGGCTCTCGGCGCGACCCTGGTACTGTTCGACGGCTCGCCGTTCCACCCAGGTGCAGAGCGACTGATCGACCTGATCGATGCAGAAAACATCAGCATCTTCGGTACCAGCGCCAAGTTCATCGCTGCTCTGGAAAAGGCTGGCGCCAAACCTCGTGAAAGCCACAAGCTGGGCCAGCTCAAAGCGATTCTCTCGACCGGCTCGCCGCTGGCCCACGAGAGCTTCGACTACGTCTACCGCGACATCAAGACCGATGTCTGCCTGTCCTCCATTTCGGGCGGCACCGATATCGTCTCCTGCTTCGCGCTGGGCAACCCTGTATTGCCAGTGCGCCGCGGGGAACTGCAATGCAAGGGTCTGGGCATGGATGTTCAGGTATGGAACGACGCTGGCCAGGCCGTCATCGGCGAGAAAGGCGAACTGGTCTGTGCCCAGCACTTCACGGCCATGCCTGTCGGATTCTGGAACGATGCCGACGGTGCCAAATTCCATGCGGCCTACTTCGACACCTTCCCTGGTGTCTGGGCCCATGGCGATTACGCCGAGGAGACCGAGCAGGGTAGCTTGATCATCCATGGCCGCTCGGATGCCGTGCTCAACCCCGGCGGCGTACGCATTGGCACCGCAGAAATCTACCGCCAGGTGGAAAAGGTCGAGCAGGTGCTGGAGTCCATTGCCATTGGCCAGGACTGGGACAGCGATGTGCGCGTCGTGCTGTTCGTGCGCCTGCGTGAGGGCGTGACGCTGGATGACGCGCTGCAAACACAGATCCGCCAGGTGATCCGCGCCAATACCACTCCGCGCCACGTGCCGACCAAGATCATTGCCGTCAACGACATCCCCCGCACCATCAGCGGCAAGATCGTCGAACTGGCGGTCCGCAACATGGTGCACGGTAAACCAGTGAAGAACACCGACGCCCTGGCCAACCCCCAAGCACTGGAGCTTTTCAGAGATCTACCAGAGCTGAAGAGCTGATGCGACGCAGGCTATTCGCTTCAATTTCGAATCGAATAGCCTGCCCGCGTGACACAGCAACCCATTACGCACCGCAGGGCTGGCCCACGCGCGCGAAATGTCGAATCATGCAGCGTCTTTTGATCTCCCAGCAGAGGAAGCTCCTGTATGCACCCCGTTCGACAATGCCTCGCCCTTCTCACGCTGAGCAGCTTCGCCCTGCTTGCCCAGGCCGACGAGCAAGGCTACAGCAGCACCTACAGCCAGTGCATGAAGGCCAGCGGCGGTATCACGGTGGAGATGCTCGATTGCATTGCCAGTGAGACGAAGCTGCAAGACGCACGCTTGAACCAGAACTATCGGGCGGCCACTCAGACCTTGAAAAGGCTGCTGCCCCAACTGCGCGGCGCACAACGTCTGTGGATCCAGTACCGCGACGCCGAGTGCGGCCTGCAAGGTAGCCTGACCGGTGGCAGCATGGACGGCATCAACAGAGCGTCCTGTTTCCTGGAAATGACCAAGACGCGCGCAGATCAACTCGATTCCTTGGCGCAACTGGATCTTTAGCATTTAACGCGCCCCAGGCATGGAGCGAGCGATCTTTGCCACCGTTATCAGCCATCGTCCCTCAAGTTCGACGCCATTCACGGAAACTTCAATGACCCTGTTTACCCGCACCCTGCTCTGTCTGTCCCTTAGCGTGCCGAGTGTTGCCCTGGCCGATGCCTGTTTGTCATTCGCGCCGCATGCTGCACAGCTCGAAGGACGCCTGGTATCCCAGACCCACATTGGGCCGAACGAAAAACCCAGCACAGGTTTTTATCTGCAGCTGAACAAGTCCATCTGTATCGAAGGCACGGAAGACGATGACCCGGTTGCCGACGTCAGCCTGGTGCAGTTGGCATTGGACCAGGACGGCTCGCGACGGTTGGAATCCCGACTGGAACAACAGGTAGCGCTTACGGGCCAGTTGATGTCCGCGCATTCCGCGTACCACTTTGCGCCCCTGCTGCTGGCCCAGGTCGAGACGCTCGACGCTGGCACTCTGCAAGCAGGCCCTGACGGCGAGGAAAAGAACGAAGCGGCGTTGCCGGAAGATATCCGCACATTCAAGGCGCGCCACGAATCCTGCGAGCACTTCATCGGCGAAGAACCCTACGACGAGGAACGCCGAGCATTCCTCAACGAAGCAGTGAGCGAAACCTGCACAGGAATCGACCAGCAGTTGCACGACCTGCGCACACGCTATGCAGAAGATCCGGCCCTGCGCGAAGTGCTACGCGAGTTCGACACCCTGGAATAACTGGAAGTACCTGCCGCCGCTATTCAGATCCCGTGGCGCCCCGGGTCCTCCGACGGCGCCTCGACCTCGATCTCTTCCAGCTTCAATTCCATGCTCCAACTGGCCGGCTCGGCGGCGGGAGCCGGCGCTGCAGCGACGGGCACGGGCGCAGCCACCGGTGCAGCCTGCGCGGCGGCCGGCGTGTCCTTGTAGAGTTTGAGCTTGAGTCGCACGTTGTTCGCCGAATCGGCGTTCTTCACCGCTTCCTCTTCATCGATCACACCTTCATGCACCAGGTCGATCAAGGCCTGGTCGAACGTCTGCATGCCAAGGTTCTTCGACTTCTCCATGATCTCCTTGATCTCGGAAAACTCGTTGCGCTTGATCAGGTCACGAATGGTGGGCGTACCCAGCAGCACCTCCACCGCCGCACGGCGCTTGCCATCTTGCGTCTTGACCAGCCGCTGGGACACGAAGGCCTTGAGGTTGTTGCCCAGGTCGTTGAGCAGTTGCGGACGACGCTCTTCCGGGAAGAAGTTGATGATGCGATCCAGCGCCTGGTTGGCGTTGTTGGCATGCAATGTAGAGATGGCCAGGTGACCGGTATCGGCAAAGGCCAGGGCATGCTCCATGGTCTCGCGGTCGCGGATCTCACCGATCAGAATCACGTCCGGCGCCTGGCGCAGGGTGTTCTTCAGCGCTGCGTGAAAACTGCGGGTGTCCACGCCCACTTCGCGCTGGTTGATGATCGACTTCTTGTGCCGATGCACGTATTCCACCGGGTCCTCGATGGTGATGATGTGTCCGCCGCTGTTACGGTTGCGGTAATCGATCAGCGCCGCCAGTGACGTGGACTTACCGGAGCCGGTGCCGCCGACGAACAACACCAGGCCACGTTTCTCCATCACCGTCTTGAGCAGAACCTCAGGCAATTTGAGGTCTTCGAACCTGGGGATTTCCATCTTGATGTTGCGCGCAACGATGGACACCTCGTTACGCTGCTTGAAGATGTTGATGCGGAAACGGCCGATGTTGGGCAGCGAGATCGCCAGGTTCATTTCCAGCTCGTTGTCGAACTCGGCCTTCTGCTGGTTATCCATGATCCCGGCGGCGATAGCTGCGACATCGCCAGCCCGAAGTGGCTCTGCACTAAGCGGCTTGAGCACCCCGTTGAACTTGGCACAAGGCGGTGCGCCGGTGGACAGGTACAGGTCCGAGCCGTCCTGGCTGGCCAGGATTTTCAGCATTGCAGAGAGGTCCATCGAGCACTCCAGAGCGTCAAGGAACAGGCCTGGAGCAGCATGATTGCGGCACGCATCCAGCCTGAAAGCTGGCGCCATTCTGATGGCGCAGCAAATGCTGGCACAATAGCGCCCCAGAAAAAATGAGGAGCCCGTCATGGCAAAGGCAATGGCCCGCCACATCCTGGTCAAGACCGAAGCGGAAGCGGCCGCCCTGAAAAAACGCATCGCAGCTGGCGAGGCCTTCGATGTGCTGGCCCGCAAGCATTCCACCTGCCCGTCCGGCAAGAAAGGCGGTGACTTGGGCGAGGTCCGTCCTGGCCAGATGGTGCGCGCCATCGACCAGGTGATCTTCAAGAAGGAATTGCGTACCGTCCACGGCCCGATAAAAAGCCAGTTCGGCTACCATCTGGTGCAGGTTTTCTACCGGGACTGACCATGACACCCGAACAAGTCGCTACCTTCTGCCTGAGCCTCCCCGGTGCCCGTGAGGACATCAAATGGGGTGGTGTGCGCGTGTTCTCTGTGGCCCAGACCAAGATGTTCGCCCTGCTCCACCTGGCCAGCCGTGATGGGCTGGCCTTCAAGGTCGATGACGATCTGTTCCTCGGTTTCTGCGACCGCCCCGGCATCCGCCCGGCGCCCTACCTCGCCCGCGCCCACTGGGTCAGCCTGGAACACTCTACCAGCCTCGGCACTGCCGAACTGCAGGAACTGCTCACCCGCTCCCACCAGTTGGTGGTCAAAAGACTGCCCAAACGCTTGCAGCCTGGCCTGTTGCTCTAGCGCCAAGCATTAAAGCTGGCGCGAACGCTCAGACCAAAAAAACCGATCAGGTATCCGAAAAAATGCATCAGGTCCTTCTGATCGTGGATGTCCAAACAACCTTCAACCCACCAGACTGGCTAGTTGCTGGCATACGTCCGCTGCTGAGTCTGCTGCCATCGGTTGCGACCGTTGAGCTGCACGATGAACAGCGTACGCCTTTCTCCCGCCAACTCGGCTGGAAACCTGCAACGACCGATCAGTGCCTGGTTGATGCCGATATGGTCTTCATCAAACACGGTTACAGCCCATCAGCGGAAACAATTGAACACCTGAAACAGTTCAATCCAGACCGTGTACTGGTTTGCGGTATTCAGACCGACACCTGCGTTCTGGCCGCAGGGTTCATGCTTTTTGATGCGGGCCTGACCCCCACACTGATTACCGACCTTAGTGTAGGCTCTTCACTAGACCGCACGGGTCAACTCGGGGTGCAGCTGTGGAAACATCATTTCAGGCATACCACCACAGCCGATGAGCTTCTGGGGACCTTGAAGCTGCTTGATAAGTAGATAAGAGCCTGCATACCCCCTATAGCCGTGCCTATGCGACAATGCGCGCGATTTTCGACATGATCGCGCCCCGATACTCCAGTCGCACTACGTCCAGCGCCTGTCTGCGCGCAGACTCGTTCAACCCTGCTTGCCCTGAAATGCTACGGCATTGCCCCTGCTAGGCCAGCAACCACTCAATTCACAGGTAAGTCCCTTGATCTCCACCGCCAATATCACCATGCAGTTCGGCGCCAAGCCGCTGTTCGAGAACGTGTCCGTTAAGTTCAACAACGGCAACCGCTACGGTCTGATCGGCGCCAATGGCTGCGGCAAGTCGACCTTCATGAAAATCCTCGGTGGCGACCTGGAGCCCTCCGGTGGCCAGGTGATGCTCGAGCCGAACGTACGCCTGGGCAAGCTGCGCCAGGATCAGTTCGCCTACGAAGAATTCAACGTGATCGACACCGTGATCATGGGCCACGAAGAGCTGTGGAAGGTCAAGGCCGAACGTGACCGTATCTACTCGCTGCCGGAAATGAGCGAAGAAGACGGCATGAAGGTCGGCGAGCTCGAAGGTGAGTTTGCCGAGATGGATGGCTACACCGCCGAATCCCGTGCAGGTGAGCTGCTGCTTGGCCTGGGTATTCCGCTGGAACAGCACTTCGGCCCGATGAGCGAAGTCGCCCCCGGCTGGAAGCTGCGCGTACTGCTGGCCCAGGCGCTGTTCTCCGACCCGGACGTGCTACTGCTCGACGAGCCGACCAACCACCTGGATATCAACACCATCCGCTGGCTGGAAACCATCCTCACGGCGCGCAACAGCACCATGATCATCATTTCCCACGACCGTCACTTCCTGAACTCGGTCTGCACCCATATGGCTGACCTGGACTACGGCGAACTGCGCCTGTTCCCCGGCAACTACGACGAGTACATGACCGCCGCGACCCAGTCGCGCGAGCAGTTGCTGTCGGACAACGCCAAGAAGAAGGCGCAGATTTCCGAACTGCAAAGCTTCGTCAGCCGCTTCTCGGCCAACGCCTCGAAAGCCAAACAGGCCACCAGCCGCGCCAAGCAGATCGACAAGATCCAGCTGGCCGAGGTCAAGCCATCGAGCCGGATCAGCCCGTTCATCCGTTTCGAGCAGACCAAGAAGCTGCACCGCCAGGCCGTGACCATCGAGAAACTGTCCAAGGCCTTCGACGACAAAGTGCTGTTCAAGAACTTCAGCTTCACCGTCGAAGCCGGCGAGCGCGTCGCGATCATCGGCCCCAACGGCATTGGCAAGACCACGCTGCTGCGCACCCTGGTCGGCGAACTTGCTCCAGATGCCGGCGCGGTGAAATGGACCGAAAGCGCCGAGCTGGGTTACTACGCCCAGGATCATGCCCATGACTTCGAAGACGACGTCAGCCTGTTCGACTGGATGGGCCAGTGGACACAGGGCGAGCAGATGATTCGCGGGACCCTCGGGCGCATGCTGTTCTCCAACGACGAGATCCTCAAGTCGGTGAAGGTCATCTCCGGTGGTGAGCAAGGCCGCATGTTGTTCGGCAAGCTGATCCTGCAAAAGCCCAACGTGCTGGTAATGGACGAACCGACCAACCACCTGGACATGGAGTCCATCGAGGCGCTCAACCTGGCGCTGGAGAACTACCCGGGCACGCTGATTTTCGTCAGCCATGACCGCGAGTTCGTCGGCTCTCTGGCTACTCGCATCATCGAGCTGTCGGATAACGGCGTGACCGACTTCAGCGGTACTTACGACGACTACCTGCGTAGCCAGGGCGTAATCGTCTGAGTCGATAGTCCCCCATGAAAAAGCCCGCACTCAGCGGGCTTTTTCATGGATCGAGAATCAAGCTACGGCGAATAGCTCGCCAATCTGAACATTCGCGCCCTGGATGGCATTGGCACGCGGCTCTTCACCGTAAGCCAGGCCTTCGGCCCGTACGATCTCGATGTCCGTGATGCCGAGGAAATTCAACACGCGCACCAGATAATCCTCATGCGCCTGGCCGCTTGCCTGGCCTGCGTGGATACCACCCGCAGTCGAGACGATCACCACCTTCTTGCCACCCGCCAGGCCTTTGGGGCCGTTTTCGTCGTAGGCGAATGTCTTGCCAGCCACGCAAACCCGGTCGATCCAGGCCTTGAGTTGCGATGACAGGGTGAAGTTGTACATCGGTGCGCCAATCACAATGGCATCAGCCGTCAGAAACTCCCCGAGTATCGCTTCGGCGAGCTGAACTTCCTGCTGCTGTGATGCATTACGCTGCTCGGCTGGGGTAGCACCAGCTGCCAGGGTGGCCGAAGAGAAATGACCCACGCCATCGGCCAGATCACGGTAGGTAACCTGGAGAGAAGGATCGACGTTCTTCCAGGCCGCCACCACGCGAGCGGTCAATTGCCGGGAGGCGGAAGCATCACCAAGGATGCTCGAATCGAGGTGCAACAGTTTCATGGGTAATCCCCCTCAAATGGCGACCTTCCTGACTGAAGATCGAATGAGAGACAGACTACCCATGAAGCCAAACGTCGATTAGCCAGCACGAATGCGATTGATCGTCCTGCTGATGGATCCAATTAGGCGTTCGCCGTACACTTCACGCGCTTCAATAACCGCCGAGATAGTCCAGTTTGCCCAATGCCACACCGTTATGCCGAAGGATGGCGTAGGTGGTGGTGATATGGAAATACAGGTTTGGCAGCACGAAATTGAGCAAGAACGTCTGCCCGGCAAGGCGCAACTCGCCGCTTGGCAGTTTGATGCTGACGATCCGCTCCTCACTGCCATTGACCTGATCGGCGCTGATAGTGCTGATGAATGCCAGCGTTCTTTCGATGCGCGCTTTCAGTTCGGCAAAGCTGCTCTCGGTATCGGCGAAGCCAGGAATATCAACCTGCGCCAGGCGTGCTGCACCACCTTTGACCGCATCACTGGCAATCTGGATCTGCTTCGCCAGCGGGAACATGTCCGGCGCCAGGCGCGCCTCCACCAGACTGGCCGGATCAATCGCGTTAGCGTCGGCATGTGCCTGGGCCTTGTCGAGAATGGCGGACAGGTTGTTCAACATGCGGGTAAAAACAGGAATGGAAGCCTCGTACATGGACAGAGACATAGTGCGACTCCAGGCGGGGATGGGTTCGATGCGCAGGTGCGCTATCGCGCGCCACAATACACCGCAGCAACGCCGCAAAGCGATGGCACATACTTGGCTCGCGCCCTATCGAGGATGGCCCCATGCAAGACCTCAACGACCTGTTCTACTTCGCCAAAGTGGTCGAGCAAGGCAGTTTTGCTGCCGCCAGCCGCCTGCTGGGCATTCCCAAATCCCGACTTTCACGCCGAGTCGTGCAGTTGGAGGAACGACTAGGCGTACGCCTGCTGCAGCGCACCACCCGTAAACTGGTATTGACCGATGTTGGGGAACGCTACCTTCGCCACTGCCAGGCGATGCTGCTCGAGGCCGAACAGGCCGATGAAACCGTTGCCAGTCTGACCAGCGAACCCCGCGGTCGGCTACGCGTCTCCTGCCCCACCGGCTTCACTCGCACCAGCATCAGTCAGGCCATTCCCGGTTTCATCGCGCGTTATCCCAAGGTGCAGCTGGAGATCATCCTCAGCAACCGCCGTATCGACCTGCGTGATGAAGGTATCGATGTGGCCTTGCGCGTGCGTGAGCACGATGATGAAGACCCGTCCCTGATCTGCCGTCAGTTGACGCCCGCCAGGGCTTATCTGGTTGCCGCGCCCGCCCTGCTCGAGGATGCGCTCATCGCAACGCCAGATGATCTCGGCAAGCTGCCCGTGCTCGGCGCAGTGGAACATGACCGCCGCGTGCACTTTCTGCTACGTGATGCACATGGCAACAAACGGGATATCGCCCTGGAAGCACGCCTGAGCATCGAGGACTTCGATGTACGCAAGCAGGCCGCCCTGCAAGGGCTGGGCATTACCATGCTGCCACAGACTATCTGCCAGGATGAGCTGGATGACGGTCGCCTGGTGCGCCTGCTACCGGGCTGGGAATTACCTGGCGGGCACTTGCAGATGGTGTACACGCATCGACGCGGCATGCTCCCGGCTGTACGGGCCTGGATCGAACACATGACTGAGGCGATCAACAGCAGCGACTTTCGCCCGTTGTGAGCTAGTAAGGAATTACGCCGCGCAGGACCCCGCCCAACAGGCGTCCACCGGACAACCAGTCGAACCAGAACCCCTGGTGCAGCAAAACGATGAACCAGAACACCAACTGGAATTCGACCTTGCGCGTCTTGTGTCGAAATACCTGCTGCGCCACCAGCGCACCTGGCCAGCCACCCAGCAACTCGGTGGCATGCAGGGTATTTTCAGGCGTGCGCCAACGACCACTCTGAGCACTGTTCTTGTCGCCCCAGTACTGCAGAAAGCTGACAACGCTGAGCACGGGGTAAATGGCAGCCGGCCAGATGAAACCAGCGCCAAGCAACATCTTCAACGCTCCCACCACTGGCAAGGCACACAAGGCGATGAACAGGATGAGCTTCATGGGCAGCGCCTTAATCGAGCCATCCACTGAACGTCGCTCGACTGTACGCTTCGCCGATTTCACCGGTCGTGCGGGCTGAGGTTTACGGCGGATGGCCGGGCGATCCAGGCTCAGGGCTTCACCACGCATGTGCTCGGCACGCGGTCGACCTCGCTCATCCTTGCCGGCGACATACAACACAGCCTGGCCAACCTCGGGCCGTCGATCCCCACGCATGGCAGAGATATGCACGAACACATCGTCACCGCCCCGCTCCGGGCGGATAAACCCGAAGCCTTTGTCGTCATTCCAACTGCGCAAAACACCCCGCAATTCCATTTGCGTAAATACCTCAGTCAATCTGTACCGTGGTCCAATCAATCAGACCGAATTGCCAGGTGGCCAGGATCAGCAAGCCGAAGGCGATGCGATACCAGGCGAACACCGCATAGCTATGGCGAGAAATGAACGCGAGCAAAGCGCGCACAGCGATCATCGCGAAAATGAATGACACCACGAAGCCAATGGCAAATATCGGCAAATCTTCCGGCAGGAAAAAATCACGGTACTCATAGCCCGAATAGAGGGCCGCACCGACCATCGTCGGCATCGCCAGGAAGAACGAGAACTCGGTGGCAGCACGACGTGACAATCCGAAGAGCAAACCGCCAATGATGGTCGAGCCAGAACGTGAGGTGCCTGGAATCATTGCCAGGCACTGTGCGCAACCGATCTTCAGAGCGTCCTTCCAGGTCATGTCATCGACCTCCTCGACCCGGATTTCATGCTCACGTCGTTCGGCCCAGAGCATGATGACGCCACCCACGATCAATGCCGTCGCTACGGTGAAGGCGTTAAACAGGTAATGGTGGATCTGTTCGGAGAACAACACGCCCAGCACGACGGCAGGCAATACAGCGATGATCAGGTTGAAGGTGAAACGCTGAGCTTGAGGCTGATGCGGCACATTGATCACTACATCGATGATCTTGCGCCGAAACTCCCAGACGACGGCGAGAATGGCACCCAACTGAATAATGATGTTGAACACAATGGCCCGTTGCCCACCGAACCCCATCAAGTCGGCAACGATGATCTGGTGACCGGTACTGGATATCGGCAGGAACTCGGTAAGCCCCTCTACAACGCCCAAAATCAATGCCTGCAGGGCAATCCACAAATCCATGAAATCCTCTTGGAGCGCCGTGCGTTTAATCGAAGAACCTGGATAACCAGGCCGAAAAGCTGCGCATGCTAACAGATGAAAAGCCGTTCGCCGACCGCCTGAAACCTTTCAGACTGACTATCCCGCCACCACATCCGTAGGCGGAGCTTTAGAAGCCTCTATGCCGTTCTGGCTGATGACGCGGCAGGCAACTTACACCATCAAATCTGTAAATTTCGTGAAGGCAATACTTATCCCCAAGCCCCGGAGAACTGCCTAGGCGGCAAAGCCACAACAGACAATTGCACAACATCCGTTACACCAGCCTTACACCTGAGCCTCTGCGACTTGCACACGCATCACCTGTGGCAGTGCCCATTCAATGGATCTCAGTCTGCCTTGCCCCTCTTTACCCTCACCTGGAAAAAACTGAGGTGTCTAGCCTGAGGCCGACGAAGCGCAGACCTCGCGTATCTACCGATACGAACTTGCTCCACTCACTACGCCTTCGTCTATTTCTCATAAATGAAACACATTGCAAACACAGGCGAGGCAATCCCAGCGATACCTGTAACACGCCTGATACAGGCCATACGTGCAGGCTTTGTTGAAATATGACAAACCATTGTTCTTGATGGGAAAAATGCTTTCGGCACGACTTCTGCTCTCTCATCCGAACCGCTGCCGGATGCAGTTTCGATCAGAAGAAGTCGCCTCATGGAACGCTCGCTCGCGCTTAAAAGTGGTCTTCTCTTCGGGTTGTTGCTTTGCACTGTAAGCACCGACTCCTTGCCAGTACTGGCCGCCGAGGGCGACATCATCATCACACGTCAGGTACAGCCACGTACGGCGACCCGGACCGAGTTGGTGCCTGATCCCAACCCCAATCTGGTCAACCCCAATCACCAGACCCTCGGTGCCGTGAAAAACCTTCGGCCAGCCCATGAGTTGAACGACGGTGACTTTGCTGGCATCAACAGTGGGATCGCCCTGCCCCAGCGCCTGCTCGCCCCCACCAGCACCGGTGATCTGTCCACCAGCACGGTGCAGCAAACTCAGAGCCTGCCGGGACTATCCGCCACCCATACGGGAGGCAGCACCAGCGGCATTGCCGGGCAGATCAACCGCAGCGTGCAACAAGGCCTGCGCCCCCTGAACATACTGGGTGGGCAATGACATGCGCACGCTCCTCATGCTTATCGCCCTGTCCTCTTCGCTCACTACCGCGTTGGCCTGGGCCGAGCAGCCGGTCAATCCGCGAATGACGGCCAACATCGACGGCAGCGGTCAGGGGTTCCAGGGCAACCTCATGATCAATCAGAGCGCCGGCGACCAGCAGCAACAAGCTAATGCCCGTGCCATCAGCATCGGTGATCACGCCAGCACGCGCATTACAGTCCGGCAAACCAACGACCGTAGCGCACCAGCTGCGCTAGATGCCCACGCCCGCATCATCGGCGCCGCCTTCAGCCAAGGCAACGGCGTACTCGGCGTCAATCAAAGCGCCGGCATTGCCAACCAACAGATCAATGCTTTCCGCCTGGAGCTCAATGCGCTCCCGGAAAGCCTGGACGACAGCGCTCTTGCCCAGAGCGCTGCGCCAGCGACCAACTCCGGTGTGGGCGTACCACAAGGTGGTGAACGCGTGGTTGAGATGGATGACCAGGCATTCGCAGGCAGTCGTGGGGTGGTGCAACTCAACCAGAGCGCTGGGGTTGGCAACCGTTCGGCCAACAACCTGAGCATCCGGGTCCTCGAATGACCCTCGCTTTGACTCGTACATAACAGTGCAAGGAGATCCACCATGAAAACACAACCGATCCTCAAGCCGCTGGTTATCGCCGTGGCACTCGCATTCTCCGTGGGCGCCTTTGCCGGCGGCCAGCAGAATGGCCAGAACAGGGCAGACGGCGCGACAGCAGAGGTAAGCGATAGCCAGACCGTCGAGGACAACTACGTCGACAACCACGAAACCAAGAACAACGCCACCGTCGATGCAAACGCCACCTTTACCGGCAACACCGGGGTGAACGTGGTGGCAGGCGACAATAACCAACAGGCCAACGCCGCCGCCATTGCCACTGCCGACTCGTTCTTCGTGTTTGGCGTCGAAGCCAATGCAAAAATCGATGTTGACCAGAACGGTAACAACAACAGCGTCGACAACACTGGCACGCAAAACAATGCGCTGGTCAACGGTACGCTGAGCAGCACCGGCAACCTGGGCTTCAATGCGGCCGCCGGCAACTACAACCAACAGAAAAACGACCTGGCCATTGCCTCTTCGGAAACGGCCTATGTCGCCACTGCCTCCGTCGACATGGACCAGCAGTTGAACGACAACGAAACCATCAACAACACCGGCAAGGTCTATCAGGTCGCCGGGGAAGACTCGCTGGCTCAATCCAGAACCGGCCAGGGTGGCCCTGGCGGCAACAACGGCAACAATCAGACTCCGCAGACCCCAGTCGTCAACAACGCCTCGCTTAGCGGCACTGTGACCACGACCGGTAATGCGGGTATCAACCTTGCCGCCGGTGCCGGTAACCAGCAAGCCAACTCGCTCGCCATCGCAGCCGGTTGCACCGCCTGCGCTGCTGCTCAGTAAAGCGCTCTACACGGGCCCGACTCACGGGCCCGTTTTTTCTCAAACGGGGAGCCGCTCATGCTGGGTATACCGGTTCATGTCGCCCTGCTTTCGCTGGGTCTTGTTGCCGCCGCTTATGCCCAAGGGCAGCCGGCGAGCAAACCCCTGGCCATTCTTCCTGGCGGGGCATTGGCATTCAAACCGGTGGTCAGCATGCGTGAAAGGCGCTTTGCCAACCTCGTGGAACAACGTACGGATTTCAGTTGTGGTGCGGCCGCCATGGCCACACTGCTCAACGGTGCCTATGGCTGGAACCTGGCTGAAGAGGATGTGATCAAGGGCATGCTGCTCGAAGGCGATGCCGAGGTCATCCGCACCCAAGGCTTCTCCATGCTCGACATGAAGCGCTACGCCGAATCACTGGGCCTGCGTGCACGCGGCTACCGGCTTGCCCCCGAGAAGCTCGAACAGGTCAAGGTGCCGACCATCGTGTTGCTCAACATTCGCGGCTACAAGCACTTCGTGGTGCTGCAGCGCAGTGGGGATGGCGCGGTGTATATCGGCGACCCCGTTCTGGGCCACAAGAAGATGGATACCCATGAATTCGCCAAAGGCTGGAACGGCATCGTCTTTGCCCTTATCGGCCCTGGCTACGACCGACAGAACGCCCTGCTCACTCCGCCAGAACCACTGACAGCTCGACACCGACTGGACCGTTTCAGTCCAGTCCGCGACGCCGAGCTAATGGAGTTCGGCTTCATCCAGAGCGATTTTTTCTAAGCAGAGAACGCGGGGCACAAATGCCCCAGGAGCTCGACATGAGCATCAGATCCTTACTGGCCAGTGGCATCCTCCTCGCCAGCCTGCCGATACACGCAAGTGAGCTGTTCAAACCCATCGAATTGACCGACCCGGAGCTGGCCCAATTGCGAGGGCGCTATGTCTTGCCCAACCAGATCATCAGCTTCGGCGTCACGATGTCGACGTTCTGGCAGAACAGTGCGGGACAGGTCATCGGTGCGCAGGTGGCGCTCAATATCGATGGACAGTCGCAACCCAACCTGACAGTCACGCCGATTCAGCAAGCCATCGGCAACGGCAGCGTAACCATCGGCAATGGACAGGTTATCGGTGGGGCCGGCCTCGATGCGGTACAGGGCATTGCTCAGAGCGTGCGCACCGCTGGCGACCTGAACAGCGGCCTGAATGACCTCAGCATCACCATCACCCGCAACGGCAGCGCTAACGCGCCAGCCTCTGGTGAGGCCTGGACGGGCAGTTACAGCGACAGCAACGGTGCCGGATCGGTGAACATCTCCTCCGTCAATGGCGGCATGCGCGTGGCCCTGACCGCCAACAACGGGCAAGGCTTCGCCCAGCAACAGATTGCCAGTGGCGGTATCGCCCAGCAGGCCGATATCAGCGGTTCGCTGAATGCCGTACAGAACCTGGCAGCCCTGAATGTCGCGCTGCGTGACAGCCCAAATCTGGATATGGCGACCTATTGCGCCTGGGAACAACTGCGGGGCCTGCAACGCGCGGGTTACTAAGAGCCTGTTCACGATCTCATGAATTAGAGCCAGACAAGGCAAAAATGGCTGAGGAAGCGGAGTTTACGGATGGTAAATGAGCATTCCGAGGACATTTTTAACGCCGTATGGCTGACAGTCAGGAGATCGTGAACAGGTTCTAAGCGTTATTCGCCCCTTGAACGACGTGCGTGCAACTCGTTTGAAAAAGGATGTTCTGCCATGTACCTATTGCGCTCCATTGCCCTGACCTCGATAGCCCTCAGCCTGACCTCGACCTGCCTGGCCGCCGAGGACCCCGAGGTCCAGGCTCTGCTCGACCAGCTCAAGACCCTGCAGAAGCGCTATGAACAGCAACAAAAGGCGCTGATGGTGCTCGAACAGCGCCTGCGCCAGGTTGAGGAGCGTCCACAGCAGCCCGCCGTGGCGCCCCGAAGCCCGGGCAGACAAACCGCTACCGCGGGTAGCGGCTATGGCACTGCGCTCAAGCAGGATGAAGAACCGGCCCCCAGCGTCGAACACATCTATCAGGAGGCCAGCGGCTTCTTCGGCGGTGGCACATTCAGCCTGGAGCCCGGCCTGACCTATAGCCATTACGATTCCCGGCAACTCTTTCTCAACGGTTTCCTGGCCCTGGACTCGATTTTCCTGGGCAACCTGGGCGTCGACCAGATCAATGCCGACACGCTCACCCTGGACCTGACCGGGCGCTACAACCTGAAGCAACGTTGGCAGTTCGATATCAATGCCCCGATCATCTATCGCCAGACCTCGTACGAATCCGCCGGTGCTGGCGGCTCTACCGCCCAGGTCACCGAAGAAACCGTGACCGGCGATCCACGTCTGGGCGACGTCAGTGTCGGCGTTTCCTACAAGTTCTTAGACGAAGGCCCTGGCAGGCCAGACGCGATCTTCAGCCTGCGCGTAAAGGCCCCTACCGGTCAGGAACCCTACGGCATCAAGGTCGACCAGGTGCCTGGCAATAATAATCTCAGCGTTCCTGAGGACTTACCGACCGGTAACGGTGTGTGGTCGATCACACCCGGCATTTCACTGGTCAAGACGCTCGATCCGGCCGTGCTGTTCGGCAACATTTCCTACACCTACAACCTCGAAGACAGCTTCTCCGACATCAGCGCACAACGCGGCGCCAAAGTGCCCGGCAAGGTCGATCTGGGGAACTGGTTCCAGTTCGGCATCGGCACGGCGTTCGCCCTGAACGAACGCACTAGCATGTCGTTTTCCTTTTCCGAACTGATCAGCCAAAGAAGCCGGATCAAGCCCGACGGGCAAAGCTGGCAGTCGATCACCGGTAGCGATGCCAATGCCGCCTATTTCAATATCGGCATGACCTTCGCCGCCAGCGACAAGCTAACCATCGTGCCCAACCTGGCCATTGGCCTGACGCCGGATGCGCCGGATTTCAGCTTCAGCCTGAAATTCCCCTATTACTTCTGATCCGGTTTGCCCGGGCGACGCATCCGTTGCACACGCAAGGAGTAAAGGCTCAGGCTCTGATGACGTTTCGCTTTAACTCATTGAATCGGATGGAAGTGCATTTTCAATCCGGCCCTTCGAACGGGCCATTGTGAGGCACAAGCGGACTTTATGTGGGAGCGGCTGCTCCTGCCTCGATCCGGCCATCCATGCCGAAACCTCAGCGGCCCCTAGGAGGACTGATGCTTGTGCAACAGGCGGTAGAAAGTCGGCCGCGAGATCCCGAGTATTCGGGCCGCTTCACTGAGGTTGTTGGAGTAGCGCAGCAGCACATCGTCGAGCGCCTGTTTTTCGGCGAGTCGGATATAGGCATCCAATGTGCCTATCGGTGACGTATTGACAGGCAACGCAGCCAGGCCCAATTCGGCAGGCTCTATCTGCCGCCCCTCCGTCAGGACCATGCCGCGCCGGACTCGATTGGCCAACTCGCGGACATTGCCTGGCCACTCGTGCTCGATCATGGCCTGAAACGCCTGCTCGCTGAACCGGCGCGGTCGCCGGCCGATCTCCAGTGCGTAGTGCCGAGCGAAATAATCCGCCATGCAACGAATATCCTCTTTGCGCTCACGCAACGGTGCGGTCTGTACCTGCAACACATTGAGGCGGTAGTAGAGGTCCTCGCGGAAACGCCCTTTCTCGATAGCGGCTTCCAGGTCGATATGGGTAGCCGCCAGCACCCGTACGTTCACCGATATCGGCTTGCTGCTGCCAACCCGCTCGATCTGCATTTCCTGGAGAAAACGCAGCAGACTGGCCTGCAGCTCCAGAGGCAGATCGCCAATCTCGTCGAGAAACAAGGTACCGCCATCAGCTGACTCGATGCGTCCGATCTTCTTCTGATGGGCGCCCGTAAAAGCCCCTTTTTCATGACCGAACATCTCCGACTGAATCAAGTGCTCAGGGATCGCCCCGCAATTGATCGCCATGAAGGGCCCATTGGCGCGACGCGACAGACGATGCAGCGTGCGCGCCACCAACTCCTTGCCGGTACCACTCTCCCCTCGAATAAGCACCGGTGCATCCGTAGGCGCGAGCTTTTCCAGCAGGCGGCGCAGCTCACAGGTCGCCCGGCTGTTGCCGAGCAGGACTCGTTCGAAGTCATCGACCTCACGTACGCCCATGCCACGCAGACGAGCCATGCCGAAGGCCCGCCCGAGGGCAACATTCACCCGTGCGATGTCGAACGGCAACGTGTGGTAGTCGAAGAACCATTCACCGATGAAGTCGCCGACCTTCGGCTGCTGCAGCACATCGGCATTGAGCACCGCGATCCACTCGGTGCCACTCTGGCCAATCAATTTCTTGAGTCGTTCCGGGCGCGCCAGATGAGACGGATGCAGACGGATAAGTCCTACATCACAGGAACCATCCCCGGCTTTCTCCAGCTCACAGCTGTGAACCTTCCAGCCACTGGCCTGCAGGTCAGGTAACAGGCGTTCACATTCCGGGCAGGGATCTACAACCATCAAGCGCCGCGATGCGCAGAGCGAGGTTTTCAAGATATCTGCTCCTTGGCGTCAATTTTTTGTATTTCTAATAAAAACAATATGTTGACGAGACATCCATAAACCCTAGCAAGCATTTGACAGGCACCTAGGATCGTTTCTCTATATTCGCCGACGGTTTGAGAGCCAAACGCAAAACATAGGGTCTGCGCATACAGGCGCCTATTACTGATCCAAATCGATATAGATGCTTGTAAAGCTCGTTGCGGATTGGCATAAACACATCCCAGAACAAAACCACACGGATGTTGATGTCATGAGGGTCTTGCGCCGCGCACTCTACCTGCTCCTTGTGCTGCTTCTGATCGGCGGGGGCGTAGTGCTCTACTACATTGCCAACCCCAACTTGCCACAAGCCGGGCAGCCCCAGCGGGTGCACTACCTCAAGCAATGGGGAGAAGAAGCGCGCCAGACCTACTACTACACACCGCAAGGCACCCAGGTTAAAGGCCTGCGCTATGACTGGTTCACTGCCCTGGAACAGCCATTCTCCCGTGAACGTTTTGCCACGCCTGAATACCTGTCCCGCTTCGGCTTCCTCACTGACCCGCAACAAACGGCTACGGCCCTGAACCCCGGCAATCTGCCTGTGGGGTTCGCCCGTCATGAAGATGACGAGACCGGTGCACAATTTCTCGATATCACCTGCGCGGCCTGCCATACCGGTGAACTGCGTCATAACGGCCAGGCCATCCGCATCGACGGCGGTGCCGCCCTGCACTCCCTCGCCTCCACCGTACCGACCCTGCGTGGCGGCAGCTTCGGCCAGGCGCTGGGCATGAGCATGGCCTTCACCTATTACAATCCGGTCAAATTCAAGCGTTTTGCGCAGACCGTTCTGCGTGACGACTATGAACAGGACCACGCCCAGCTGCGTGAAGACTTCAAGGCCGTACTCGACCGCCTGCTCGGCACTGCCTTCAACGACTGGCACCGCGGCCTTTACCCGACCGAAGAAGGCTTTGGTCGCACCGATGCCTTTGGCCGCATCGCCAACAGCGTGTTCGGCGATGCCATCGATTCGAGCAACTACCGGGTGGCCAATGCCCCGGTCAGCTATCCGCAGGTCTGGGATATCTGGAAGTTCGACTGGGTGCAGTGGAACGGTTCAGCCATGCAGCCCATGGCACGCAATATCGGCGAAGCCCTCGGGGTTGGCGCCACCCTGCATCTGTTCGATGAAAGCGGAGCCCCTCTGCCAGAGACCGAGCGTTACCCTTCCAGCGTGCGTCTGCACGACCTGTACACCCTGGAAGAAACCCTCAAGCAGCTCAAACCGCCGACCTGGCCCGAAGCCATTCTCGGTCCGGTCGATATCGAACTGGCCAGCCAGGGACGCGCCCTGTTCAGCGAAAACTGCGCGTATTGCCACGCCCCGGACCCAACACCACGTGACCAGCGCCTGGCACCTGATCGCGACCCGGAATGGCGCATGCGCATCATACCGACCCGCATCATCGGCACCGATCCGACCACGGCGGACAACATCGCCGACCACCGCTTCGATATCCGCAAGCTCGACTGGGACAAGTCACAGTTGAGCAAGCTGGATGTCAACCTGATCGGTTCCGATCTCGATGAAGTCGATCTGGGCAGCATCTCCAGCGCCAAGGGCCTGGCTTATGTCACCGCCTATGTGGAGAACCGCGCCTATCAGGATGCCAGCATCAGGGCCGGCGAGCGCGCCCGCATGGATGGCTATGGCTTGCCCATCGGCGTTCAGGAAAAACGTGGTTACAAGGCCCGACCCTTGCACGGCATCTGGGCCACCCCCCCCTTCCTGCACAACGGCTCGGTCCCCAACCTGTTCCAGTTGCTGTCACCCGTACCGGAGCGTTCCAAGCAGTTCTGGGTCGGCAGTTTCGAATTCGATCCCGAACATGTCGGTTTCGCCACCGACAAGTTTCCGGGCGGCTTCCTGTTCGACACCTCGATCACCGGCAACAGCAACCGTGGCCACGAATTCCGCGACGGCTGCCGGCAGAACGGTGTGATTGGCCGCGCCCTGGCGCCCGAGGAACGTTGGGCGTTGATCGAATACCTGAAAGTAATGGGCGACCCACAGCTGGAAAGCCAACTGCAACCGGTCGAGGGCAAACCCTGGTCTGCAGGCCCGAACTGTCAGGGCTGATCACTTCGCACTTCTCACAAGGACTCGTCCCATGCTCAAACGCTTCTGGCTCTGGCTCGGTCGACTGCTCGGCAAGGTGTTGCTGTTCCTGATCGTGATCGGCCTGCTCGGCTGGGCCGCTGGTGAGGCTTACTACAGCTGGCAGTTCTCCGGCCCGGTATCTTCCGAGGAAGAGATTTCCGCCGACGAGGCAGAGCTGACCCAGGGCATCATCGAAGATGCCATCCGCGTCGTCGAACAGCACCGCGACAATACCCGCGTCATGCGTGACGCCCACGCCAAGGCACATGGCTGCGTGAAAGCACGTTTCACCGTGCTGCCCGATCTCGACCCGGCACTGCGCCAAGGCGTATTCAGCGAACCGGGCAAGACCTGGCAAGCCTGGATGCGCCTGTCCAACGGCAATGCCTATCCACAGTTCGACCGGGTACGTGATGCACGGGGCATGGCCATCAAACTGCTCGATGTACCGGGCAAGAAGCTCCTCGAAACACCGGCCAGCGCCGGTAATCAGGACTTCGTCATGTTCAACCACTCGGTGTTCTTCGTGCGTGACGTGGCCGAGTACAAACTCAACTTCGCCGCCCAGGCAGACGGCAAAAAGGTCCTGGCCTTCTTCCCAAGCCTTGACCCGCGTACCTGGGAGCTGCGCCATCTGTTCATCGCCCTGCAGACCCTGAGCCCTGCGCCGGAAAGCCCGGTGGCCACCACCTATAGCTCGGTCGCGCCATTCAAGCTCGGCAACCATGCCATCAAGTACCGGGTCATTCCCGATCCACAGAGCTGCCCTCCTTACGAGCTGCCCGCGCAGAATACTGCCCTGCCGAATTTCCTGCGCAATGCGCTCTACCAGCAGTTGTCACTCGACCGGGTGCCGGCCTGTTTCGCCCTGCAGGTGCAGCGGCAGAATCCGGACCATTACATGCCCATTGAGGACACCAGTGTCGAATGGAGCGAAGCCATTGCCCCGTTCGAAACCGTTGCCACCATCAAGGTCCCAGCCCAGGATTTCGATAGCCGCGAGCAGAACCTGTTTTGCGACAACCTGTCCTTCAACCCCTGGCATGCGTTGCCGGAGCACCGCCCGATCGGCGGCATCAATCGACTGCGCAAGGCTGTGTACGAGGCTGTCAGTGTCTACCGTCACGAACGCAATGACACGGACTAAGAACAGCCCGTTTTAAGGTGTCTGTGAGAGATGCCTAGCCCTCTGGGGAGCGTCTGCCCGGTGCGTATGGCGCACCGAGCAGGCGCTCCCGGTTCTGGCTTAACACCTAAGCGCTGGTGTTGATCTAGACCAGCCCTGCCTGTTTCAGCTCGCTCTTCAGGTAGGCGTAGTAGATCGGCCCGGCGACCACGCCGGCCAAGCCGAATGCGGCTTCGAATACCAGCATCGCCAGCAGCAACTCCCATGACCGCGCGCTGATCTGTCCGCCAACAATACGAGCGTTAAGGAAGTATTCCAGCTTGTGAATGAAGATCAGGTACCCCAGTGCCGCCACCGCCACCCAGATCGACACCGACAGGGCGACGATGGTGATGAGGGTGTTCGAGATCAGGTTGCCAATCACCGGCAGCAGCCCCAGCAGGAAGGTCAGCACGATCAGGGTTTTGGTCAGGGGCAGCTTGACGCCGAACATCGGCAGAATCAGCGCCAGGAATATCCCGGTGAAGACGGTATTGAGCAGGGATATCTTGATCTGTGCGAAAACGATGTTGCGAAACGCCTGAACCAACAGGTGCAGGCGATCGAGCAAGGCTGCGGCCAACGGTTTACGCGCATTCACCTCGGGCAACCGCTGCAGCGCGATGATGGCGCCCAGCACCATGCCGATCAGCAAGGTGACGAACATATGCGCGGCGTCCTTGCCCACCAATTGCAGCTCGCTCAAGTGCTTGCTCGCCCAGGCGCCTATCGCCACCTGGAATTCAGCAGCGCTGGCAGGCAGATAGGCATCCAGGAACGGCGGCAATTGCCCGCGGGCCTTGTCCACCACGCCCATGAATTTGTCCAGGGATGCGCCCGGATTCTCCGCCTCATGCAGCAGGAAACTGATGGCCCCGGCGAACAGCAGCGTCAGCACGCAAACCACTACGGTGCCCAGTAACATCACCGCCAGCCAACGCGCCCGCGGCCCTTCGATCAGGCGCTGCAGTTTCGGCGTGAGCATGTTGACCAGCTCGAACACCAGCAACCCAGCCAGCAAGCTCGGCAATAAGCGCAAAGGGAAAATCAGCAGCAAGCCGCCAAAGACAATCACCCAACTGGACAACAAGAGGTGGCGCGGAGAAAACGTTGGCATACAGCCCCAAAGCAAACGGCATGGAAAAACGAAAATCGCGCAACTGGCGAATGGAGTAGCCCCAGGAATGCGGCATGCCTGTGCACGCCGCGAAGCCCCCGCGAGGACCTATTTGGCCTTGAGGCAGTTGCTCATGAAAGCCTTGCGTTCGTCACCCTTCAGGGCTTTTCCGGTCGCGTCGGCATTGCAGGATTTCATTCTTTCTTGAGGTGTCTTGGCGACCGGAGCCGCCTTCAGGCAGGAGCTCATGTATGCCTTGCGCTCATCCCCTTTCAAGGATTTGGCACTGGCTTCAGCGTTGCAGGTGGTCATTTTGTTCTGCTGCTCTGTGGCTGCCATTCCCTGAGAACACAGCAGCAGGCCGACCATCAACAAAGGAATTCGCATCATCTTCATGGAGTTTTCTCCTCGTTACCCCGCCACCTGGCGCGGTCTCCTCGCTAGTGTAGACAAGCGCTGTTACACCTTCATCCCTATTCGGTTGGTTAGCCGAGAATTGCAGCTAGCAGCGCCCTGTAGCTAACGGGCCTGAACACTGGCCCGGCGCGGGCCGATCCACATCCAGTTGAACAGGCCCAACAACGGAAACAGCACCAGCAACGCGATCCAGAGGACTTTCTGTGAACGTCGACTGGCACTCCCTGCAACGTTGAACAACGCCCAGCCGATCAACAGCAGGTACACCACCACAGGTACGCCGTAAAACAGCCAATCGGGGAGACTCATAAGACTGGACATGGGCGTAGACGCTCTCGATCAGGACCTATGCCTTCTTAGGGGACAGCCGAAAACCAAGGTTCCACCGATCGTTGCCAAGACCGCGCCCGAGATCGCACGTAGGGCAACATGGCGAAGAGAAGCCCTCTCGCTGTATTGCTAATAGGCCCTCAGATCGATCACGGCAAAACTGGCTACCGTGCCATGCCCAGCCAATTCGCCACCTTCGCGAGCCAGGCCGACGGTCTGCAGGCCGGCAGCCTGTGCCGCGTCCAACTCTTCGATACTGTCGGAAAGAAACAGAATGTCCTGCACGGGCTGGCCAATGGCGCGGGCGATGGTGCGATAGGACTCGACCTCGCGTTTCGGCCCGCTGGTGGTGTCGAAGTAGCCGGAAAACAGCGGTGTAAGGTCCCCCACCTCGGAGCAGCCGAAGATCAGTTTCTGTGCCTGGACCGAACCGGATGAGTAGACATACAGCTCGTAGCCATCCTGCTTCCAGCGTTTGAGCGCCTCGACGGCATCCGGATAGACATGCCCCTTGAGCTGCCCAGCCTGATAACCGTGCGCCCAGACCATGCCCTGCAGAGCTTTGAGCGGCGTGGCCTTGCGATCTTCAGCCATCCACCCCAGCAGTATCTCGATGACGCGCTCGACGTCAGCGCCCTGCTCTGCGCTCTCGTTGCGCACTGCTTGCAGCTGATGGGCGACGTCCGTCCTGCCTGCGTGCTCGCGGACGAATGCCGGCAGGTGATCGCGGGCATAGGGAAACAGCACATCGAAGACGAAGCTCACGGCACTGGTGGTGCCTTCGATGTCAGTAAGGATGGCCTTGATCAGCATGTTATCTCCAGGTGCGGCGGGGTACGGTTCAGTCCTCCAGGCGCGGGAAGCGGCTGGCGATTTCGTCACCGGTGAACGTCACTACCCAACCTTCGGGGTTATTGAACAGGCGAATCGCCACGAAGTGCGGAAACTCACCCATGTCGAACCAGTGGCGGGTGCCGGCCGGTACCGAGAGCAGGTCGTTCTTCTCGCAGAGCACGGCATAGACGTAGTCGTCGATATGCAGGCAGAACAAGCCACGACCCGCAACGAAGAAACGCACCTCGTCCTCACCATGCTGGTGCTCGTCGAGGAACTTGGCGCGCAGCTCATCCTTCTGTGGGTGGCTCTTGTCCAGGCTGACCACGTCCACAGTGACGTAGCCCTGCTCCCGCATCAGCGTATCGATCTGCGGGCGATAGGCAGCGAGCACTTCATCCTGGCTGGCACCAGGCTGAATCGGTGCGCTGGCCTGCCAGCGCTCGAAGCGTATGCCAACCGCTGCCAGGGTGCTGGTGATGTCCTCGACATGGGTCAGCAGCTTGTTCGGTACATCGGGATTGGACTGGTGGTAGACGGTCAGGCTGCTCATCGGCGGCGTCCTCGCGGTGTTTCCGCTCAGCTCATGCTGTGGCTGGATTTATTTCAGGGTTCGTTGGATGTGCCGTACGTACCCCGCGTTTCAGCGTTGTAACGCACGTACTTTCAATTCGCATTCGAAGAGGAACTCGAACGCTTCGATCTGGCGCAGCGCATCGCTCATTTGCGCTCCCCAGGTATACAGGCCATGGCCACGAATCAGGTAGCCGACGCAATCCGGATGCTCGTTCAGCCAGGGCTTAATGCGCGCTGCCAGGCGGGCAATATCCTGATCGTTGTCGAAGATGGGCACCTCGACCTGACACTCATGGGTACTGATACCACTAAATGCCTTCTGCAGTTCATAGTCGGCGAACACCAGCGAATCGCTCAGGGTCAGGCGCGAGAGCACCGTGGCATTTACCGAATGGGTGTGCAGCACCGCGCCGATCTCCGGCCTGCAGTGGTACAGCTGGGTATGCAGCAGGGTTTCCGCTGAAGGCGTCTTGCCCGGCTCCAGGCTATTGCCATGCAGGTCGGTGGCCAGCACATCGTCCAGCTCAAGCTGTCCCTTGTGCTTGCCGGATGCGGTCAGCAGGACCTGATCGGCACTCAAGCGCACGGAGTAGTTGCTGCTGGTTGCCGGGGACCAGCCTCGGCCATAGAGAAAGCGGCCAGCATCGACGATCTGCCGGGCCAGGTGTTCGCGGCTCATCCTCGTTCCTGCTGCTGATGGGTTGACGAATGAGCCGCCATGATAACGGCTGCGGCCAGCGCCGCCAGACCGGCCAGGGCAAACGTCCACTCCGGCCCCAGGGTATTCCAGCTGTAGCCGGAGTACAGCGCGCCAAGCGCCCCGCCGATGCCCGCCAGCGTGGCGTATAGCGCCTGCCCCTGGCCTTGCTGGCGCGGGCCGAAACTGCGTTGTACGAAGCTGATGGATGCCGCATGGAAACTGCCGAAGGTCGCCGCATGCAGCACCTGGGCAAACAACAACACGGCCAAGTGCTCGGCCTGAAAGCCCAGCAACAGCCAACGCGCCCCGGCAATCAGAAAACTGGCCGTCAGAACCACGCGCAGGCTCACATGCCTGAGCAACCAGGCCATGCCCATGAACATCAACACCTCGGCCACCACACCCAGCGCCCAGAGCATGCCGATCAGTCCACGGGAATAACCGAGGTTCTCCAGATGAATGCTGAGAAAGGTGTAGTAAGGCCCATGGGACAGCTGCATCAGCCCCACGCAAACGTAGAAAGCCAGTACGCCGGGCTGTATCAGCTGGCGCAGAAATCCACCACGGCTACTCGACTGCTCGCACGCCTCAGGCTGGGCATCCGGGACCCACAGGCTGCTCAGGACGATACCGGCGATGATCAGCAGTAGCGCCCAAGGATAGGCTGACAGGCTGAACCACTCGAACACCTTGCCCAGCAGCACCACGCTGAGGATGAAGCCAATCGAGCCCCAGAGACGAATCTGCGCGTAGCGTGCCGACTGCTCGCGCAGGTGCGCCAGGGTGATGACTTCGAACTGCGGCAGCACCGCGTGCCAGAAGAACGCATGCAGGGCCATCACCAGCGCCAGCCAGGCATAGCTCTGGCTGACGAAGATCAGGCTCAGGCTGAGCAACGTACAGAGCGCGCCCAATCGCACGATCAGCAGGCGCCTGCCGGTGTAATCGCCCAGCCACCCCCACAGATTGGGAGCCAGACAGCGCATCAACATCGGAATCGCCACCAGTTCGCCAATACGCGCGGGAGAAAAACCGAGATGGGCGAAATACAGACCGAGAAACGGCGCCGTAGCACCGAGCAAGGCGAAGTAGAACAGGTAGAAGCCGGACAACCGCCAGTAAGGTAGAGCGGTCATGAGCGGGCTTCAAACACCATGCATAATACCCTCGAAAACGTCTCGGGCAGTTTGAAGCCTAGAGCCTCAAAGCTGCCCCAGTACGGGGGTGGAAACCTGCACGCCGGCGTTCTGCCCGCGATGGCGCAGCAGATGGTCAAGCAACACGATGGCCATCATGGCTTCGGCAATCGGTGTCGCACGGATACCGACGCAAGGGTCATGGCGGCCCTTGGTGATCAATTCCACCGGATTGCCATCGACATCGATGGAGCGTCCTGGCGTGGTGATGCTGGACGTTGGTTTCAGCGCCAGGTGGGCGACGATGGGTTGCCCCGAGGAAATCCCGCCCAGAATGCCGCCGGCATTGTTGGAGACGAACCCTTCGGGTGTCAGCTCATCACGATGCTCGGTGCCACGCTGGGCCACCGAAGCGAAACCGGCACCAATTTCCACGCCCTTGACCGCGTTGATGCTCATCAGCGCGTGGGCCAGGTCGGCATCCAGGCGGTCGAAGATCGGTTCGCCCAGGCCGGGCATGACCCCATCGGCGACCACAGTGATCTTCGCGCCGACCGAGTCCTGATCGCGGCGCAGCTGGTCCATGTAGGCCTCCAGCTCTGGCACCTTGGTCGAGTCTGGGCTAAAGAAGGCGTTATCTTCCACGCCCTCCCAGCTTTTGAACGGAATCTCGATCGGGCCGAGCTGGCTCATGTAGCCGCGCACACGGATGCCGAAGCCGGCCAGCACTTTCTTGGCGATGGCGCCAGCAGCCACGCGCATGGCGGTTTCCCGCGCCGAGCTGCGACCGCCGCCACGGTAATCGCGGATGCCGTACTTGTGGTGGTAGGTGTAGTCGGCGTGTGCCGGGCGGAACAGGTCCTTGATCGCCGAGTAGTCCTTGGACTTCTGGTCGGTGTTGCGGATCAGCAGGCCAATGGAGCAGCCGGTGGTCTTGCCTTCGAACACCCCGGAAAGGATCTCGACCTCATCGGCTTCCTGACGCTGGGTCGTGTGGCGGCTGGTGCCCGGCTTGCGGCGGTCGAGGTCGCGTTGCAGATCGTCCAGCGACAAGTCGATGCCGGGGGGGCAACCGTCGACGATGGCGACCAGAGCCGGGCCATGGCTCTCGCCTGCAGTGGTGACGGTGAACAGCTTGCCGTAGGTATTGCCGGACATGCAGGGCGCTCCGCGAATCAGCCTCGAACGAAAGGCCGGCAGTATACCCGAGCTGACGGGCATTTCGCCGTGTCATGATGCAGCGACGAACCTTCCCGGGCCAAGCGTGCTCCAATAGCGACACACGCCAAGAACATCTCCATGCGCTTTCTGTTGCTCCTGCTGCTTACGGTGACACCCCTGCTGCACGCCCAGACCGTCCTGCACCGCCCCGCTACGCTGGAAAACACAGGCGGCACGCTGCACGGCAGCCTGCTATTGCCCAAAAGTGACCAGCCCGTGCCGGTCGCCCTGCTGATCGCAGGCTCTGGCCCGACGGATCGCAACGGCAACAACCCACTCGGTAATAACGGCAGCCTGCTGCGCCTGGCCCAAGGTTTGGCGCAACGTGGCATCGCCAGCGTGCGCTACGACAAGCGCGGCATTGCTGCCAGCCTGGCTGCCGGCCGCGATGAACGCCAACTCAGCGTCCAGGGCTACGCTGCAGACGCCGCCGACTGGGTCCGCCAGTTACGCGCCGATCCGCGGTTCTCATCGCTGGTATTGATCGGCCACAGCGAGGGCGCGTTGATCGCCAGCCTGGCGGCACAGCAGGTTAAGGTTGACGGTCTGATCCTGATTGCCGGCAGTGGCCGCCCCATCGATGAAGTGCTTATCGAGCAGCTTCGCACCCGTCAGCCTGCCGCGCTGCAACCTGAAAGCCTGCAATTGATTCGCCAGCTCAAGGCCGGACATGTGCAGGAGCAGGTCAGCGATGAGCTGCAGGTGCTGTTTCGCCCCAGTGTGCAGCCCTACCTGATCTCCCTGTTTCGCGAGGACCCGGCCGTGGCCTTTGCGAAAACCAAAGAGCCGGCGCTGATCGTACAGGGCACCACGGATATCCAGATAAGCCTGGACGATGCGCGCCGCCTCAAGGCCGCCAGACCCGACGCCGACGTGCTGGTGATCTCGGGCATGAACCACGTTCTGCGCATTGTTGCAGCCGACCTTCAGCAGCAGTTGGCGTCCTACCAGAACCCCGATGCGCCCCTTGCTGGTGAGCTGATTCCAGCCCTGGCGCGCTTCATTGGCCAAGTGCCAGCCTCCAGTCCTGAGGAAAACGGCCGATAAGCGCTTTGCCGGGGGCGCTGTCGCTGGCATGCTGCTCTCAAGGCCACAGGACTGCCATATGGATAGCCAGACCCCCACAGCGGAACAGCCCGCGGAAACATCAGCACCAGCTCACCCCTGGCAGGACCTGCCAGCCGAGCCGTTCCGGCTGTTACGCCTCGCACCGCTCTCGACAGATCGCAACACGGGCGCCCGCCCTCTGCGCTTCGTTCAACTGCGCCGTGGCGAACGACACAGCCCGGAACAGAGCCTGCTGCGCCTGGAGATAGATCTGCCTGGGCAGAAAGTGCGCCGGGAACAGAACATTCTGGATGTCTGGGTCGATCATCGTAGCCGCGAAGTTCGCTTCGCCGCCGATAAAGGCCTGCAGATCGAACCGGTCAACCGTGGTCTGGGCCGCTACCTCGCGGCACACAGCATTCTCTGGGCCCGCCAGTACGCTTCCGGCTACAAGGTGGAGGGGGGGGCACTCTCCCTCAAGGATGGGCTCAGTGACGATGCGCGCATGCGCCGTGACCACTTTCTGCGTGCCCAGGGCTTCGACGTCGATTACCAGGACCTGCTGCAACTCAAGGGCAGCTACTCGGCCAAGAGCGTCAGCGCGCTGTCTGCCGAATGGACCCACGAGAAAGTCCAGGTCGTCGAACTGCTGGATGCGGCGGCCATGCTGCAGCAGGCCGACCAGACCCTGCGCGAGCAGGAGGTCAAGATCAGCAAACTGGAACAACGTATCGACCAGTTCAAGCGCGATGACAGCAGCCTGCGTTTCACCATCGCCAGCCTGGTCGTATTCGCGGTCTTCCAGGCCAGCCTGCTGATCTGGATCGCCACGCACTGATACCGCTACATGCGAGCATCAGCCCCGCAAACGCGAGCGGAACAACTCCTGGTGGTCACGGCACTGCTTCGCGGCCAGCAGGAACACACCATGACCGCCCTGCTCGAAATCCAGCCAGGTGAAATCGACCTCGGGATACAGGCTTTCGACATGCACCTGGCTGTTGCCCACCTCGACGATCAAAACGCCCATCTCCGTCAGGTGATCAGCGGCCTCGGCCAGCATGCGCCGTACCAGGTCCAAACCATCATCACCACACGCCAGCCCCAGCTCGGGCTCGTGGTGGTATTCGGCCGGCATATCGGCAAAATCTTCGGCATCGACATAGGGCGGGTTCGACACGATGAGGTCGAAGCGCTGGCCTGGTAGGCCTGCGAAACCGTCGCCCTGCACCGTGTACACACGGTCTTCCAGCCCATGACGCTCGATATTGCGATTGGCCACCTCCAGTGCCTCGAACGACAGATCGCCGAGCACCACTTCCGCCTGTGGGAATGCATAGGCACAAGCAATCCCGATGCAACCCGAGCCCGTGCACAGATCGAGAATGCGCGCGGGCTCGGCCATCAGCCAGGGGTTGAACTGGGCATCGATCAACTCGGCGATGGGCGAACGAGGCACCAGTACACGCTCGTCGACGATGAAGGGCAACCCGCAGAACCAGGCCTCACCCAACAAGTAGGCAGTCGGCACACGCTCCTCGATTCGCCGCTTGAGCAGCGTTTGCAAGTGTTCACGCTCGTCATCTTCGAGGCGGCAATCGAGGTAGCTGTCGGCAATTTCCCAGGGCAGGCTCAAGGCGCCAAGCACCAACTGACGCGCATCGTCCCAGGCATTATCGGTACCGTGGCCGAAGAACAGCTGCTCACTGTGAAAGCGGCTGACAGCCCAACGGATGTGGTCGCGCAGGGTGCGCAGGCGGGATTCGGACACGACGACAGGCCTCTAGATCGGGATGATGATTCTAGAGACTGTGCCAGGGTATTTCACCTGAGGAATCATCCAGCTAATTGCCCCGCGACCGGAGGGGAAAAACAGCAATTAACGTAATGAGGTTCACATAACCGTCTGGCAAGCAGAGAATAGAGAGATTGCCGCATCTGGAGTCTGTGTCATGTCCGATCCCAAAACCCTGTTTCAGCTGACTGGCCGCGGTTACGCGCCGGCCACCCTGAGCAAGGCCACCCTGTTGATCATTGATGCACAGGAGGAGTACCGCAGCGGCGTGATGCAACTTCCGGACGTGGAAGCCGCTGCTGCGCAGATCGCCTTGCTCCTGGGCGCAGCCCGCAACCTTGGCACACCTGTCCTGCACGTACGCCACCTCGGTATTCCAGGCGGCCTGCTCGATCCTCAAGGTCCACGTGGACATTTCATCGTCGGGCTCGAACCACTACCGGGCGAGCCTATCGTGGAAAAACGCCTGCCCAATGCCTTCGCCGGGACCGATCTGCATGAGCGCTTGCAGCAACTCGGTCACCTCGACCTGATCGTGTGTGGCTTCATGAGCCACTCCAGTGTCAGCACCACCGTGCGCGCTGCCAAGGATTACGGCTATCGCTGCACGCTGGTCGACGCCGCCTGTGCCACCCGCGACCTGCCCTACGCCGGCGGCCTGATCGAAGCCGGTGTATTGCACCGCGCCGAAATGGCGGCCCTGGCCGACAACTACGCCACCCTGGTCCCCCATGCTCAGGAGCTGATCTGAACCGCAGGGCGCCATTGCGCGCCGAGCGGCAGGAACCCTGCTGGCTACAGCCGGTCATAGCGCCCATAAGTTCAAGAGGAAGTGTGGATGAAGCTTGATGGTTTCGATGCCCGCCGCCTGCGTAACCGCGGGCCAACGATATGGCGCTGGCGTTTTCTCGCCACACTGGGAGCCCTGCTGGCAGCTCTGGGCGTACTCATGGTCATGGCCGGCGCTGCCACATTGTTGGGGCGGCCCTCCGCGCTCGGCCCGCTGAACGAGAGCATCGGTGCCGCCGTCAGCGTGCTTATCGGCGGTCTGATTCTGCTCTGGCTCGGCATCAGCACCTGGCGTCGCTGCCGACGTCGCCTGCGTCGCAGCGATGACCTGAGCATGTCACCCAACCTGCTGAAAAAGCGCGGCTGATAGCGGTAAACTGCCGAGCCTCGAGGAGGCTCCGATGTCAGACGACGATTTCTCTCTGTTTCAATCCGCCGTGCAGGGCGTCAAGCCGATCACCCATGATCGTGCCGACACCGGCAAACCCAAGGCCGATCGCCAACGCATCAGTACACTGCGCCAAGCCGCCACCATCAAGACCGGCTCGGTAAAGGTCGACGGCATGTCCGATCAGTTCGTCATCGACGTAGGCGCCGAGGACGAGCTGTATTGGGCACGCGATGGCGTACAGGACGGCCAGATGCGCAAGCTCAAGGCGGGTCAGGTCGCCTTCGAAGGCAGCATCGACCTGCATGGCATGTCGGTGGAAAAGGCGCGAGAAACCCTGTGGGAATTCTTTGCCGAGGCCGCGCGCCTGGAAGTCCGCTGCGCCCGCATCACCCATGGCAAGGCTGCGCGACTGGATGGCAAGCGTCCGCTGATCAAGAGCCACGTCAATACCTGGCTGCGCCAGCATCCTCAGGTCCTTGGCTTCGCGTCGTGCCTGCCGCGGCACGGTGGTACCGGTGCCCTGTACGTCTTGCTCAAACGCACCATGCTTGACGGCCGAGACGAGTAAGCGACACGACCTTCCAGCATCACACCCTTGCCAGTCACGGCGCATCACCCTACCCTGCGCGCCTGTGCATTTCCGATAGCCCACAGGAAGACCCATGTCCCTGGAACAGCAATACACCGCGATCCTCGGCCAGCTTGGCGAGGACGTGTCCCGCGAAGGCTTGCTCGACACCCCCAAACGCGCCGCCAAAGCCATGCAGTACCTCTGCCGTGGCTATCAGCAGACGCTCGAGGAAGTCACCAACGGCGCCCTGTTCAGCTCCGATAACAGCGAGATGGTGCTGGTCAAGAACATCGAGCTGTATTCATTGTGCGAGCATCACCTGCTGCCCTTTATCGGCAAGGCCCACGTCGCCTATATCCCGAGCGGCAAAGTCCTGGGGCTGTCCAAGGTAGCCCGGATCGTCGACATGTACGCCCGTCGCCTGCAGATCCAGGAAAACCTCAGCCGCCAGATCGCCGAAGCCATCCAGCAGGTTACCGGCGCGCTCGGCGTTGCCGTGGTCATTGAGGCCCAGCACATGTGCATGATGATGCGCGGCGTGGAGAAGCAGAACTCCTCCATGGTCACGTCAGTGATGCTCGGCGAATTCCGCGACAACGCCGCTACCCGCAGCGAATTCCTCAGCCTGATCCGCTGATACCGGCGTCCACAAAAAACCGGCCATCAGGCCGGTTTTTTATTGCGCCGGTTCAGGGACGGCTGATCGTGTCCGCCTCGCTGATGAAAGCCTTGCCTGTCTTCTTGTCATACAGGCACAGCTCACGGCCACGCTGATTCTTCATCTGCGCCTGAGAATAACGACCGCCCATCAGCACCGCCGTGAGGCCAAGCTCGTCCGGGTACTCAATCAACCCACCCAAGGGCTTGCTCTGCTTCAACTGGCTGGCCTTCTGGCAACTGGCGATAACCTGCTTTTCATGCGCCTGCCAAGCCTCGTTGGATGAAGCCTGGGCCCAGTTGCTAAAGCCCAGCAGCGCAATGGAGAGAATAAGAACTCTGTTCAAGCTGACCTCCAGCCCCCATTAAAACCTGACTGCCTTGGGAGTGACGGCGCCTTGAGAAGTTCATCGCTCTCAATCGCGCATGCCCACATGACGCGGATGACTGACAACACGCGCCAGCCATTCCCCGATTGCCGGGAAGTTACTCAGGTCGAAACCGCCCTCATCCGCCACATGGGTATAGGCATAGAGCGCGATATCGGCGATGGAATATTGATCACCCACCAGATAAGGCGTGCGCTTCAGTTGCTGTTCCATGACCTTGAATGCCTTGTAGCCCCGCACCTGGCAACGCTCGAACTCTTCCTGCCGCTCGGCAGGCATGTCCTGGTAATGCTTGATGAAGCGCGCCACGGCCACATAGGGCTCATGGCTGTATTGCTCGAAGAACTGCCATTGCAACACCTGGGTGCGCAGACGCGGCTCAGTGGGGAGCAGCTCGCTGCCGTCGGCCAGGAAATTGAGGATCGCATTGGACTCCCACAAGGTGCTGCCATCATCGAGCTCGAGCACCGGGATCTTGCCGTTGGGGTTCTTGGCCAGAAACGCCTCGCTCTGCGTTTCACCCTTGAGGATATCCACCGCTTCCCACTCGTAGGGTTTGCCCAGCAGGTGCAAGGCCAGCTTGACCTTGTAGCAGTTGCCGGAAATGACATCGCCGTAAACCTTGTACATGGTGCTCTCCCTCAGTTCCCTTGGGCAGCGTAGGCTGCCCGGACGACCCCAGCCAGACGTTTTAGCCCCTCATTCAGGCGCGCCGGTTCGACATGGCTGAAGTTGAGCCGCAGGTAACCGGGGTTCTGCTCCGGATCGACGAAGAACGGCTCACCCGGCATGAAGGCAACATCCTGCGCCAGGGCCGGCGCCAACAACGTGCGGGTATCCAACGGGCGCTTGAGGGTCAACCAGAAGAACAGCCCACCTTGGGGAACCTGCCAATCAGCAAGGTCGCCGAAGTGCTCTTCAAGCACCGCTTGCATGGCGTCACGACGCTGACGATAGAAAGCACGTAGCTCGCCCAGATGGTGGCGATATTGCTCGCTGCCCAGCCACTGCAGTGCTTGCCACTGACCGATGCGGTTGGTGTGCAGGTCCGCGGATTGCTTGAGGCGCAGCAGGTGCGGGAACAGATCCGGCGTGGCGATCAGGTAACCAACGCGCAGCCCTGGCAGAAGCGTTTTCGACACGGTTCCGGTGTAGATCCAGCTGGCTCGCTGCAGGCGGCTGACGATGGGTGTGGCACTGCCGGCATCGAAGACCAATTCACGGTACGGCTCGTCTTCGATCAGCGTCACACTGAACTCGTCGAGCAACGCCGCCACGGCAGCGCGCTTGGCTTCGCTGTAACGCACGGCCGATGGGTTCTGGAATGTCGGGATCAGGTAGGCGAAAGCCGGCTTGCTTTGCTGCAGGCGTGTACGCAACGCCTCCAGCTCAGGGCCGTCTGCCTCCTGGGGTACAGCCAGGCAGTTGGCGCCGAACAGCTGGAACGATTGCAGGGCGGCCAGGTACGTTGGCGCCTCGACCAGAATTTCGGTACCGGGATCGATGAACAGCTTGCTGGCCAGATCGAGCGTCTGCTGCGAACCGGAAACGATCAGCACCTGGCTGGCCTCGCAAGGCACGCCAAGCGCTCTTGCCTCGGCAGCGATGGCCTCACGCAGCGCTGGCTCTCCTTCGCTCATGCCGTACTGGCCAATGCTCGCCGGCATCTCGCTCCAGTCCACTTTCGGCAGCATGGGCTCAGCCGGCAATCCACCGGCGAAGGACATCACTTCGGGGCGCTGTGCGGCGGCAAGGATTTCGCGGATAAGGGAGCTTTTCAGGCGGGCAACACGTTCAGAGAAGGCCATACAAATCACCGGTGGCAAAGGCAGAACAAATTGGGTCAAACTGGTTGACCGAAACTACGACGCCACGGACAGATACGTCAATATGCTTGACCTGAAAAAGACGAGCAGCCAGCAAGCTGCCATGCAGGCCTTCTTCTTCGGCTACCAGGCCTTTACTACCAAGCCGGACGAGATGCTCGCCCGACGCGGGTTGTCGCGCGTGCATCACCGCATCCTGTTTTTCATCGCCCTCAACCCAGGTTTGAGCGTGAAAGAACTGCTGGGCTACCTGAGTGTGAGCAAGCAGGCGCTCAACATTCCCTTGCGCCAATTGATGGAAATGCACCTGGTGGAAAGCGTCGCGGCCGAGGACGACAAACGCAAACGCCTGCTCGGCCTGACGCCTGAAGGGGCCAGACTGGAACAGGCCTTGCGCCGGGAACAGAGCAAACTGCTGCAACGTGTATTGGCAGAGGTAGGAGAAAACGCCATGCGCAACTGGCTGATGGTCAACCAGGCACTGGGCAATACCCTGCATGGCGTTGCCGAGGCTGATTGAGCGACGACTCAATTGGCCGTCTGGACCTCGGCGGCGGCCCGGAAGAACACCAGCATCATCGTCAGCGTGCCACCTAGCAGGGGGATAATTGCCACCAGCACCAATAGCACCGTGGCCAGCATGGCGCCGCCTATCACTTCCATCCAAGCCATGACGCGGAAAATTGGATACACATTCTGCACCCTCAGCAGACAGATCCCCAGCCACGACGTCGCCCCACCGAGCAAAATGAGCACACCGACATAAACGACCGTGATCACGTCGAACGTGGAGAAAATCGCCTCGCCCCAAACGATGTCGAGCATCTCCAACATCAGGCTGAGTGCAATGACCAACCAGACAGGTAGGCTCAGCCAGCGCGCCGCAAAACGCTGTTCGGCGAAGTGCTTCAGACGTAACAACAGGTAGCAGCCCATTATCACTACCGCGATCCCCAGCGCGTCCATTGCCCGCCCCAGATTGACCTGCTCCTCCTTGTCCACGGTGAACGTCAGGGCCAGGATCGCCAGGGTTCCAAGCAACGAAGCCAGGCACAGCCAAGCCAGCGTACGCAGATAGGCCGGACTCCAGCCCTGTAGTTTCGTCCCGGAAGATTGCTCTTCGACCAGTGCCCCCTTAGGTGAGGCATAGGGATTGTTCGGCTCCAAGGGGTTGCACTCCTATTAAAAAGGAACAGTTGTCGACTCAATACGTGACGAGAAGAACTGTACCGATGATTGTCCATCTGGCTGTATAGCGACGCATCTGGTTACAAGCCCTAGGCTGCTGTCCTGCGGAGAGCAACCATGACCACCGAACTACTGATCGCCTTTATCGCCTTTGCCTTTGTCACCTCGGTAACACCCGGGCCCAACAACATGATGCTGCTCGCCTCGGGGGTGAACTTCGGGGTACGACGTAGCCTGCCACATATGCTGGGCATCAGCCTGGGTTTCATGGTGCTGGTAATGGCCGTGGGATTCGGCCTGGGTCAGCTGTTCGAACAGTACCCACCGCTCTACAGCATCCTGCGCTACGCCGGCGCGGCCTACCTGCTCTACCTGGCCTGGAAAATCTCTGGAGCCTCGGCGCCGAACGCCAGCAGTCAGGAACATGGCAAGCCCTTTACCTTCCTCCAGGCGGCGGCATTTCAGTGGGTCAATCCCAAGGCCTGGATCATGGCCATCGGCGCCATCACCACCTACACGCCCCAAGACGGCTTCCTGCTCAATGTGCTGTTTATCGC
The DNA here is from genome assembly GCF_965111915.1 of Pseudomonas sp. Marseille-Q8238. Lineage (NCBI taxonomy): Bacteria > Pseudomonadati > Pseudomonadota > Gammaproteobacteria > Pseudomonadales > Pseudomonadaceae > Pseudomonas > Pseudomonas sp. Marseille-Q8238. Next base: position 2,588,644 of record NZ_CBCOPI010000001.1, read on the forward strand.
CGCACTCTTTGCCCTGGTGAACGGCCCCAGCGTCGGCTTGTGGACCATTGCCGGCAGCTTGCTGCGCCACTGGCTCGAACGCCCCGCCGTGCTGCGCGCCTTCAATTCCGGTATGGCCCTACTGCTGGTGCTCTCGCTCTACCCCATCCTGTTCGACGCTTAGGAAGCTTCATGAAATCCGTAGAAACCGCGCCGTTGCGCCCCTTAGCCGATTCCTCACCCTCGGCCGTGGCTGCCGGCTTCGTCGCTATGCTCACCGGCTATACCAGCTCGCTGGTATTGATGTTCCAGGCCGGCCAGGCGGCAGGGCTTAGCAGCGAGCAGATCGCCTCCTGGCTGTGGGCGCTGTCGATCGGCATGGGGCTGTGCACCATCGGCCTGTCGCTGCGCTACCGCTCGCCCATCGTGGTCGCCTGGTCGACGCCCGGCGCCGCCCTGCTGATCACCAGCCTACCCGGTGTCACCTATCCCGAAGCGATCGGCGCATTCGTGGTCTGCGCCGTCCTGCTCAGCCTGATCGGCTTATCCGGCGCCTTCGAGCGGGTCATGCGCCACTTGCCTGCTTCTCTGGCTGCCGCCCTGCTGGCTGGCATCCTGTTCCGTATCGGCAGTGAAATCTTTGTCGCGGCCCAACACAGTACCGCGCTGGTGTTGGCGATGTTCTTCACCTTCCTGATCGCCAAGCGCCTGCTACCCCGCTATGCCATCCTCGCCGCCTTGCTGGTGGGCAGTGTCCTGGCAGGATTGCTGGGTCTGCTCGACTTCAGCCATTTCCAGTTGCAGGTGGCCATGCCGGTGTGGACCACACCGAGCTTTTCTCTCAGTGCCGCGATCAGCATCGGCCTGCCGCTGTTCGTGGTCGCCATGGCTTCGCAGAACATCCCTGGCATCGCCGTGCTGCGTGCCGATGGCTACCAGGTGCCACCCTCGCCGCTGATCTCCACCACGGGGATCGCGTCGCTGTTCCTGGCGCCACTCGGCTCCCACGGGATCAACCTTGCCGCCATCAGTGCAGCCATCTGCACCGGCAAGGAAGCCCACGAGGACCCGCGCAAGCGTTATACCGCCGCAATCTGGTGTGGGGTGTTCAACTGTATCGCTGGCGTCTTTGCCGCGACGCTCGCCGCCCTTTTCGCCGCCCTGCCGACAGCGCTGGTGCTGTCGATTGCCGCCCTCGCCCTGCTGGGCTCCATCGGCAACGGCCTGGCCCAGGCGATGCAGAACCCAGGCGAGCGTGATGCCGCGTTGATCACCTTCATGGTCACCGCTTCGGGCATGACGCTGTTAGGCATCGGTTCAGCCTTCTGGGGGCTGATAGCCGGCGGCCTGACCCTGTTGATTCTCAACAGCCGCAAGCCCTGACCCCGGATACGACAAAGCCCGACAGGTCGAGCGGCAGCTACTCGCTGCTCATTCGCCTTGCCGGGCTTTGCTGTGAAGCACGCGTTTATGCGGCGGTGTTCGCCTTCTCAGCTTCAGCCGCCAGCTCCTTGCCGTGGGCGAAATTGACCCACCAGCCGAATGCCGCCGCCGTGAAGAACATGATGAAGCTGTAGATGGCGGCCGGAATACCCATGGTCGGGTTGTTCAGCAGCATCGGGCTGAGCGCCAGCGCAATCGCCAGGGTGCCATTGTGGATACCGATTTCCATGCCGATCGCCACAGCCTGACGCAGCGGCAACTTGAGCAGGCGCGGTACGAGATACCCCACACCCAGGCTGACCACGTTGAAGACCAGCGCCGCCGCACCGACTACCGGGGCGTACTCGACAACGGTCTGCCAATCCTTGACGAAAGCCAGCACGACCACCAGCACCAGGAACAGCGCCGAGCCGATCTTCACCGGTTTGTCCATGCGTGCAGCAAAGTTCGGGAAGCGGCTGCGCAGGAACATACCGATGACCACCGGCCCAAGGACGATGGCGAACACCTGCACGACCTTGGTGAACTGCAGCGGCAATGCCTGATCGGCAGTCATGAAGTAATGCAGTGACAGGTTGACGATGAAAGGCATCGTCAGCACGGCGATCACCGAGTTCACCGCCGTCAGAGTGATGTTCAGCGCCACATCACCATGGGCCAGGTGACTGTAGAGGTTGGCCGAGGTGCCGCCTGGCGATGCCGCGAGCAGCATGAGGCCGACAGCCAGGGCTGGCGCCAGACCGAAACCCTTGGCAATCAGGAAGCACAGAAACGGCAGGAGAATGATCTGGCAGGCCAGGCCGATGAGCACCGGCTTGGGAAATCTGGCGACTCGGGCGAAATCCGCGAGGGTCAGCGACAGGCCAAGGCCAAGCATGATGATGCCTAGCGCGATGGGTAGGAAAGCGGTCAGCAAGGGACTTGCGGTCATTCTTTTTGTTCTCCGAGCGGATGTGTATGCCGATTCTTCATCAGTAGCCGGCTTTTTGTAAGTGAAATCTATACCAAGCGTTTGCTTGGCTGTAACAGAATGAAAAAATTATGCCGCTGCAGCTGCTCGTCATTCCGGCCTACCTTGTCCTGCATCAAGGGTTTGCCGATGCCGATCCGATCACTATCGTGCCAGGCAGCCACTGCTGTCCGCCGATAGATATCCCATGACGGAAGCGCACGGATGACCGAACACACGCACGCACCACCGCCTAATCCCGCACAGCAATGGCACACGTTTTCCGCCGACGAGACCCAGCAAAAACTGCAGAGTGGCCCTAGTGGTCTCGATGAAGCCGTAGCCCAGCAGCGCCTCGAACAATACGGTGCCAACCGGCTGGCCCCACCCCGACGCAAAGGTCCGCTACTGCGTCTGCTGCTGCAATTTCACAACATCCTGCTCTACGTGATGATGGGAGCGGCACTGATCACCGCACTGCTCGGCCACTGGGTCGATACCGGGGTGCTCCTGGCTGCGGTGATGATCAACGCCGTCATCGGCTTCATTCAGGAGGGCAAGGCCGAGGCCGCTCTCGATGCCATCCGCGCCATGCTGTCGACCCACGCCACGGTCATCCGCAATGGCAACCGACAGGAAATCGATGCGGCGGACCTGGTACCTGGTGACCGGGTCCTGCTCGCTTCTGGCGACCGGGTACCGGCCGACCTGCGCCTGATCGCGGTCAAGGAACTGCGCGTCGATGAATCCGCGTTGACCGGTGAATCGCTGGCGGTGGAGAAAAGCCCGGAAGCGATGGCCGTCGATGCACCGTTGGGCGATCGCTATGGCATGGCCTACTCCGGCACCCTGGTGGTCTACGGTCAGGCCAGTGGCATCGTGGTCGGCACGGGCGCCGCGACCGAGCTGGGCAAGATCAATCACATGCTCTCCGGCATCCAGGGCCTGGCCACCCCGCTGCTGCGCCAGATCGATCGTTTTGGCCGCCTGCTGGCCTTCGCCATCCTGGGGATCGCCGCCCTCACCTTCATCCTGGGTACCTTGTGGCGCGGCCACCCGCCGGCAGACATGTTCATGATGGTGGTGGCCCTGGTCGCTTCGGCCATTCCCGAAGGCCTGCCGGCGATCATGACCGTCACCCTGGCGCTCGGCGTCCAGCGCATGGCCAAGCACAGCGCCATCATTCGCCGCCTGCCCGCCGTGGAAACGCTTGGCTCGGTAACCGTGATCTGCTCCGACAAGACCGGCACCCTCACCCGTAATGAAATGACCGTGCAGCGCATTCTCTGCGCTGGATACGCCTTCGATGTCAGCGGCGTCGGCTATGCGCCGCAGGGCGATATCAGCCTCGACGGCCAGGCTGTCGATCTGCAGGACCACCCTGCCCTGGCGCTGGCCCTGCGTGCAGGGAGCCATTGCAACGACGCCGACCTGCGCCAGGACAATGGCCTGTGGCAGGTCGTCGGCGATCCCACCGAGGGTGCCTTGCTGGTTCTTGCGGGCAAGACGCCAGGCGGTATGGACTGGCAGCGCCTGAGCTGGCCGCGCCTGGACAGCATTCCCTTCGAGTCCCAGCACCGTTTCATGGCCAGCTACCACCGTGATGCCGAAGATGAGTCATGGATATTCGTCAAGGGCGCTCCGGAACGGATCATCGACATGTGCATCTGGCAGTTCGGGCAAGAAGGTGAGGAAGCCCTGGATACCGATTACTGGCGACGCATGGCCACCGATATCGCCGCCCAGGGCCTGCGCCTGCTCGCCCTAGCCTACAAACGCTGCGCACCGGCGGGTGAAGTGTTGAGCGTGGACGACATGCAGGACTTCACCCTGCTCGCCCTGGTTGGCATCATCGACCCGCCACGCGCGGAGGCCATCGCTGCGGTGAGCGAATGTCACCGGGCCGGTATCCGGGTCAAGATGATCACCGGCGACCATGCCGAAACGGCCCGCTCCATCGGAGCACAACTGGCCATCGGCGTGGGCAAGCCTGCCGTCACCGGTGCGGAGGTGGCGATGATGGACGAGGGCGCCCTGCGGCGCGTGGTCATGGAGGTCGACGTCTTCGCGCGGGCCAGCCCAGAGCACAAGTTGCGCTTGGTCCAGGCACTGCAGGACGACGGCCAGGTGGTGGCGATGACCGGCGACGGGGTCAATGACGCCCCAGCGCTAAAACGGGCCGATGTCGGGGTGGCCATGGGCCTGAAAGGCACTGAGGCGGCCAAGGAAGCCGCCGACATGGTTCTGGCCGACGACAACTTCGCCACCATTGCCAGGGCCGTGCGCGAAGGGCGTGCGGTATACGACAACCTGAAAAAATTCATCCTGTTCATGCTGCCAACCAATGGCGGCGAAGCATTGGTGGTGATCGCCGCCATCCTGCTTGAACTGACTCTGCCCCTCACCCCGGTTCAGGTGTTGTGGATCAACATGGTCACCTCCAGCACCCTGGGCCTGGCCCTGGCCTTCGAACCCGCCGAAGGGAAAATCATGCACCGCAGCCCGCGCCCACCGGGCAGTGCATTGCTCTCGGGCTTTTTCATCTGGCGCATCTTGATGGTGTCTTGCCTGATGATGGTCGGTGCCTTCGGGCTGTTCTACTGGGAGCTGCATGCCGGTACGGATGTCGAGCTGGCCCGGACCATGGCTGTCAACGCCGTGGTGGTGGCAGAAATGTTCTACCTGCTGAACAGCCGCTACATCTTTGCACCTGTGCTCAACCGCGCCGGGCTCACCGGCAACCGTTACGTCCTGCTGGCCATTGCCGTCTGCATTCCACTGCAACTCGCCTTTACCTACACGCCGGTCATGCAGGGCATTTTCGGCTCGACCGGCCTGGGCCTGCTCGACTGGCTCAAGGTACTGGGAGCCGGCCTGTTGGTCTTCGGCCTCGCTGAACTCGAGAAATTACTGATTCGCCGTACCAGTATGGCGGATCGCCTGGCTTATGCCTAATCAACTCAAGGAGAACATTCCATGCCTGCACAGCCCGAGACAAGCAGCACACCCAAGCGCCTGATGCTGTCCACAGACCTCAGTGCCCGCTGCGACAGAGCCCTGGACCGCAGCACCCAATTGGCCAATGAGTGGCAGGCCGAACTGGTGGCCCTCAACGTTCTGGAAGCCGCTCAGGCACCCGACCAGATTCTCACCTGGTCCGACGGTGCAGGTCTCAAGGAGCTGGAGTTCATCGCCCAGCAGAAGCTGCAAGAAGACCTGACCGGCTTCACCGGTGCCGTCAGCCTGCGCATCGCCCAGGGCGACGCCGCGCAACAGGTCAAGGATATCGCGGCAGATACGGGTAGCGAGCTGGTAGTGACTGGAATGGCCCGCGATGAGCCACTGGGGCGATTCGTCCTCGGTTCGACGGTCGAGCGCCTGGCACGCAGCCTGCCGCAGCCACTGCTGGTCGTGCGTAACCGGCCACGGGGCAGCTACTTGCGTATCGTCGTGGCCTGCGACTTTTCCGACTCCTCGCGCGAGGCGCTGCAGACAGCCGCGCGCCTCTTTCCCCTGCGTGAACTGGTGATTTATCACGCGCTGAGCCAGCCCATGCCGGGAGTTGCCGCCCAGGACAGCGCCGAACTGCAGGCAAAGCGTATCGAGGAGGGAGCCTGCGCCGAGTTCATCGCCAGCTGTCACCTGCCTGAGCAGGTCCGCCAACGACTGCGCGTGGTCATCGAGCCGGGCCCTCTGGAGCGCAGCCTCGCCCGCTATGTGCGCAATCGCGGCATCGACCTCGCCATCATCGGCGCTCAAGGCAAGGGTGCGCTGCTCGATATGCTGCTGGGCAGTTCGGCGACCCGCCTGCTCGACTGGCTATCCTGCGATACCCTGATCGTGAGAAAGGCCGCGGCGGCACGTTGAGACGAGCAGCAAGTTTGCGGGCCGTGAATCGCAGCCCGCAAATGCCTTAGATAGCCGTGACGCCACCGTCTACGGCCAATGCATGACCGGTGGTGAACGCGGCATTGTCGCTGCACAGGTAGAGAACCGCCGCGGCGATTTCATCGACCTTGCCGATACGCCCGACCGGGTGCATGGCTGCCGCGAACTCACCCTTCTTCGGGTCTGCTTCATAGGCGCGGCGGAACATATCGGTATCGATCACCGCCGGGCACACCGCATTCACCCGCAGTTTCTTCTTCGCATATTCGATGGCAGCTGACTTGGTCAGGCCGATGACAGCATGCTTGGACGCGCTGTAGATGCTCATTTTCGGCGCGGCGCCAAGGCCGGCTACCGAGGCGGTATTGACGATGGCACCGCCGCCCTGCGCCAGGATCAGCGGGATCTGGTGCTTCATGCACAACCAAACGCCTTTCACGTTGACGCCCATGATGGCGTCGAACTCGGCCTCGCTGCCTTCGGCCAGCTTGCCCTTCTCGATCTCGATGCCTGCGTTGTTGAACGCATAGTCGAGACGACCATAGGCCGCCAGGGTACGCTCCATCAGGACTTTCACATCGGCTTCGCTAGCAACGTCGCAACGGACGAATGTCGCCTCACCGCCAGCATCGCGAATCAGTTGCACAGTGGCTTCGCCACCCGCGACATCCAGATCCGACACCACGACCTGCAGCCCTTCTGCGGCAAAAGCCTGTGCCGTGGCACGACCAATGCCGGCGGCGCCGCCAGTAACCAGAACTACTTTGCCGGAAAAAGTCGTGCTCATGCGTGCATCCTCGCGGGAGTGGAAAATTAAGTGCGCTGAGTCTAGTCAGCGCCACTCACGGCGAGCAGCACTATCAGTAAGGCGTCTAGGGATTTATCCACACAGATGATAAAGGCCTACGGCGCTTTATCATTGATATGGATTAAGCCAGTTCAGCAACGATCCGTGCTAGCGCTTCAGCAGGATTGGCGGCCTGGCTGATGGGGCGACCGATTACCAGGTAATCGGAGCCGGCCTGCAGAGCCTGAGCAGGTGTCAGGATACGGCGCTGGTCATCCTGCGCACTGCCCGCCGGACGGATGCCGGGAGTGACCAATTGCAGGGCCGGATGAGCAGCCTTCAGCGCAGTAGCTTCCTGTGCCGAGCAGACCAGGCCATCCATACCGGCACGCTCGGCAAGGCCGGCCAAGCGCAGGACCTGTTCCTGGGGCTCGATATCCAGGCCTATTCCTGCGAGGTCTTCACGCTCCATGCTGGTCAGCACCGTAACGCCGATCAGCAACGGTTTGGGGCCATTAAAGCGATCCAGGGTTTCCCGGCAAGCCGCCATCATGCGCAAACCGCCCGAACAGTGCACATTGACCATCCACACGCCCATCTCAGCCGCCGCCTTGACCGCCATGGCCGTGGTATTGGGGATGTCGTGGAATTTCAGGTCGAGAAACACCTCGAAACCGCGCTCACGCAAGGTGCCGACGATCTCCGCGGCGCAACTGGTGAACAGTTCCTTGCCCACCTTGACCCGACACAGTGCGGGATCGAGCTGATCAGCCAGCGCCAGGGCAGCATCACGAGAAGGAAAATCGAGGGCGACGATGATCGGGGTCTGGCAGGACATGGCGGGCTCACAGAGGTCGAAAACGCGGCACATTGTAGCGAAACCCGCTGCCGCCGTCAGACTGCCGTGGGCAGGAAATGGCTTGGGCGGCTCTACTTTCTCGGTCACGCATGCCTGCTCACTCAGCCCAATCGCCCTGCCGGCGGTTAAACTGCCGCCTTTTAACACGCCCAGGCAGCAGTAATGGCCCGTCTAACCCTCGACTTTTCAACGCAAACATTCTGCTACAGCACACACATGACTGTACGCAGCACCGATATCAATGCGAGCAATCACCTGAGCAACGACTCGATGATCTCAATGATTTCCGAGGCGCGGGCGCGCTTTCTGTTCGATTTCGGTATTCGTGAAACGGCAGAGGCCGATGGCATCATCGTGACTGACCTCGCCACCATGTACCGCGCCGAGTCCCATGCCCGCGATCAGTTGCTGTTCGAAGTTGGTGTGATGGATTTCAATCGCTATGGTGGCGACATCATCTTCCGCATCACTCGCCCTGCCGACGACACGTTGATCGCCCTGGCCAAATCCGGGTTCGTTTTCTTCGACTATCGCAACGGCAAGGTCACTCAGATGCCAGAGGGCTTCCGTGCGCTGTTTCCGCAGGTGAACTGGCTGGACTGACTGCGCACAGCCAGTGCACGCAGCCGTCAAGAGAAAGGAATGTAGCGAGCAAGCCTGAGCTACCGGCCTGAGCTAGGCCGGTACGATCTGATTACGGCCAGACCACCTCGCCTGCCCGCTCGCCCCAGCGCTCGAAGTGCTTGCTGTAGGTGGTTTCCACCACGCTGCGCTTGATCTTCAGAGTCGGTGTCAGGAAACCGTTATCCACGGCCCAGACCTCCGGCACCATGACCAGCCCGTGCAGGCGCTCATGCTTGTCGAGCTCCTTGTTGATATCGTCGAGCAGGCGCTTGAGGCTACCGTTCAGTTCCTCACGCGGCGCCGAGCGACCGGTTTCCGAGAGCACGCACAGTGCCAGGGGTTGCGGCAGGCCATCACCCACCACGCAGACCTGCTCGATGTGGGTATGCACCGCCAGCTTGTTCTCGATGGGCGCCGGGGCCACGTACTTGCCCTTGCTGGTCTTGAAGATCTCCTTGATGCGACCGGTCAGGCGAAGATTACCGTTGGCATCCTGCTCGCCCTTGTCACCGGTGCGCAGGAAGCCATCTTCGGTCATGGTTTCTGCGGTTTTTTCCGGCTCTTTGTAGTAGCCCAGCATGGTCGCCCCGCTGCGTACCAGCACTTCGCCCTCCTCACTGATGCGCACTTCCACGCCTGGGTTGTTCTGGCCGATCCAGCCCAGTTTGAACGCTCCCGGCCGACAGACATGGGAATAACCGCAGTTCTCGGTCATGCCATAGACCTCCTGCAGCTCGAGCCCCAGGCGGCGATACCAGTTGAGCAGGGTTTCCGGCACCGGTGCAGCACCGGACAAGCCGTAACGCACCGCGTCGAGACCAAGGCCACTCAACACCTTGCGACCGACCAGCTTGCCGATAATCGGCAAACCGAGGAGAAAATCGAGGCGTTTGGCCGGCATCTTGGCGTACACCCCCATCTGGAACTTGGTCCAGATGCGCGGCACACCAAACAGGACGGTCGGGCGCGCACGCTTGAGGTCCTCGACGAAGGTATCGAGGCTCTCGGCGAAGTACACGGTCATCCCGCCATACAGGGAATTGAGCTCGACGAACATGCGTTCGGCGACATGGCACAGCGGCAGGTAGGACAGCACCCGATCCGTCTCGTCGACGGCAAACAGCCCAGTGGCGTGCTTGGCCGTGAAACCGAAGTTGGCGAAGGTATGCATCACGCCTTTCGGCATCCCGGTAGTTCCGGAGGTGTAGATGATGGTCGCCAGTTGCTCGGCCGGTGGACTGGGGAGATCGCGGATTGGCGAGCTGGCCTGGACATCACTCCAGCTCTTGTCGAATGTCCCGACCGGGTGCAATGGCATCGCCACTGTCGTCAGCCCTTCGGGAATCCCGCTCTGCATTGAAGGCCAGTCATCGAGCTTGCCGATGAAGGCAATGCGCACCTCGGCATGCTCCAGCACCTGGCGCACCGTTTCGCCGGTCAGGTTGGGGTACAGCGGAACCGATACATGCCCGGCCATCCAGATGGCGAGGTCCGTGATGATCCAGTGCGCAGCATTCTTGGAAATGATTGCCACACGGCTGGCCGGCGGAAGTTCCTGACTGCGCAGCCAACTGGCAGTACGCCGGGCCTGCTCGCCGACATCGGCCCAGGTCAGTTCCTCGACCTGCCCATTGCCCAGAGGCTGAACCAGGTAGGTCTTGTTCGGATGACGCGACTCACGCTCGAAGAACACTTCGAGCGGTAAACGAATTGCACTGGCCACGAGGCCTCCTTGTTATTTTTCTTGTACACAGGGAGCAACCAAGCACTTGCTTGGTTGAATATTCCATGGACATAGAGGCCGTGCAAGCAGAGAAATGTTTCAGTTGGAAACGGATGGTCAATACGCGTGGTGCAATCCAGCGAGACGCATGGCGCCCGCCATTGGCAGCTCACCATCGAGCTCGACCAAGCTGGCAGTGTGCAAACTCATCGGCAGTTGCAGGTGGCCATGCACGAGCAAGCCTGCAAGCGCTCCCAGCAACGGGTTGTGGCTGACCAACACGTATTCATCGGCCGGGTAATCATCGAGCTGGCGCATGACCCGTCGCGGGTCATCATCCGGCGTAATCCAGTCCACCGTGCTGAACGGGACCGTGAGCTGCAACGTCTCGCGCAGCAATTCAGCGGTCTGCTGCGCCCGCAGATAAGGACTGACCAGTACCCTCGTCAGCGGCCTATTGCGCAGGCGCTCGGCGCTCTGCAGCACCTGAGCACGGCCATAGTCGGTCAGCGGCCGTTCAGCGTCGCTGCGCGCACGAGGCGCAGCTTCGCCATGACGCAAAAGCCACAGTTTCATAGCTTGGGTTCTTCGTCTCTTACGGGATGGGGTGCTGGAGGAATCGAGTGCGGCGCGTTGTTTTCCGGGGCGACAGGCGTCGGCCAATCAGAAAACGGCCAGGGCTTTTCCTCGGTGTTGAATGTACCGAAGCGACCGATCTGCCGCAGGTACTGGCTCAGGCTGTCGCCGAATGACTGCAGGCCGGCGTTCGGGGCGCTGTAGAACAACCGATAACCCAACTGAAGCAGCACGACGCACCCCAGCACGATCTCGGCCAGTTGCCAGATAATGGTAAAGACCACCATCCAGAGAATGCGCAGCACAATGGATTCACGCTCGATTTCCTTGCTTGGCTCGCTCATGAGTTTCTCCTAGGTTCAATGCATCAAAAATCACTGGTGGAAATAAAATCGACATCGGTTTTCGGCTCACCGCGCATCAGCGCCTCGATCACCTGCGACAAGGTGCGCCCTTCGAAAAGGATCGCGTGCAGACCCGCCACCAATGGCATGTAGACCTGCAATTCTTCTGCCTTGCTCTTCAGCACCTTGATGGTATTGACCCCTTCGGCCACCTCACCCAGGCGCGCCACGGCATCTTCAAGGCTCAGCCCCTCACCCAAGGCGAAACCGACCTGATAATTGCGGCTTTTCGGCGATGAACAGGTGACGATCAAGTCACCAACGCCGGCCAGCCCGAGAAACGTCATCGGATTCGCTCCCAGTTTGACCGCGAAACGCGTCATTTCTGCCAATGCGCGCGTGATCAGCATGCTCTTGGTGTTTTCGCCCATACCTAATGCGACCGCCATACCAGCGATAATGGCGTAAACATTTTTCAACGCGCCCCCCAGTTCCACGCCGAAGCGGTCACGACTGGCGTACACACGGAAAGTCCGTCCATGCAATGCCGCCTGGACACGCGAGCAAAGCACTTCATGCTCACTGGCAACAACAGTGGCGGTCAGGGCCTGCTCGGCAATTTCACGCGCAAGATTCGGCCCCGATATCACGCCGATGCGCGCATTGGGAGCCACTTCCTCAAGAATCTGGCTCATCAGCTTGAAGCTTTGCGACTCGATGCCTTTGGTGGTGCTCACCAGCAACTTGTCGACCAGCAGCCCAGCCACCGGCTGCAACGCCTGGCGTAGAGCTGAAGACGGCAGTGCAACGAAGATCAACTCACAGGCTTGTAACGTAGCCGACAGGTCAGTTACCGGCTCCACGCCCTCATGTAACTTGACTCCTTTCAGATAACGCGGATTTTCGCGCTCGCTGCGCATGAAGGCGGCCTGCTCCGGATCGCGCATCCATTGGCGAACGGATTGGCCATTGTTCGCCAGCAGATTGGCAATGGCAGTGCCGAAACTGCCCCCCCCTAAAACCGCGACAGGTTGTTGCTCGGTCATGATGTATCCATACGAAGCCATCTAGATGGCGAATGAGGGCATTATTGCGAAGGCTCAGCTGACCGGCCAGTCCTGTTGCTCGGTTTACCTTCGTTTCAGACTGGCAAACTGCCACGCCTCGGTTAACATGCCACGACTGCGCCCCTAATCAAGGTTGTTTTGTGAGCAAACATCTACCGCCACTTTTGCTGAGTCTGGCCGTGATTACCCCAGCCCCAGGGTGGGCAGATGATTTATTCACTGAAGCTGCAGACGTCCCTCAAGTGCTCACTGCCACCCGCCTGAAGCAGTCTGCCGCTGCAGTACCTGGAAGTATGACGGTGCTAGACCGCAGCTTGATCGAAGCATCCGGTGCCCGCGACATTCCTGAACTGATGCGCCTCGTTCCCGGAATGATGGTTGGGTACAACTATGCGGGGTACTTGAGCACTATCAACTACCATGGGGGGCGCCAGGGTGATGCACGACGCCTACAGGTTCTCATTGATGGACGTTCGGTCTATCGACCAGGATTGGCCACTGTCGACTGGAGTGACCTCCCCTTAGCGTTGGAGGATGTGGATCGTATCGAGGTATTCCGTGGTCCTAACACCGTCAGTTTTGGGGCTAACGCACTGATGGGTGTCATTAACATCATTACTCGTTCTCCAGCGGATAGTCAGGGAACTCGCCTCAAATACACCACAGGTCAGCGCGGTATTGACGACTGGTATGCAAGACAAGGCTTCAATTGGAGCGGAGGTGATGCGCGCCTATCTCTTTCAGGAATGGAAGACAATGGCTTCGACCGCACTGATACAGGCATGAAATATCGAGACAATCGACGTAATACACGTGCCCAGCTGAGTGTCGCGCATACCTTAAATTTCCAGCACTCTATCGACTGGCAGCTCGCCGCTAGCGAAGCGAGCGATCAACGTAGTACATATTCCAACGAATACTTGGTTAAAGGAGTGGTATCCAACGTAGACAAGGGTAAGGATGTAAAAGCTCGAGACTATGCCGGCTCGCTGACATGGACCTTTGACGCGGACTCAAATCACACTCTTAAATTTCAAACCGACCTCCAGCGTTGGGAAAGAGTCCAGGAATGGCGTGGATGCGACTTGTCCTTATCCTTTACTAATGAAGTTGGGCAGCTATTCGCTCTTGACCCAGACAAGCTCGACACAGTGTCAAGATTACTATCAAAAGGCTATGGGTATGTAATACCCAGTTGGGTAAATGGCGGGTTCTTTACTCCCGCCGAAGCGCCTCTAGCCTTGGCTATTTACAACAAATTCATTGACCCCAGTGGTCAATACCGCTCGAAGGTCTGCGGAGACTTCAATCAGAACATCACAGAAACTCGTTTTGACCTAGAAGCTCAAGACACTTGGAGCATCACAGACGACTTGCGCCTTTTAAGTGGCGTTAGCTACAGGCGAGACCGCAGCAACTCTGAAACTTATTTCAATGGCGCTTTAGGTAATGATATTTGGCGTCTCTTTGGTCATATGGAATGGTATATGACCAAAAACTTCCTACTCCAAGGAGGACTTATGTATGAGAAAGATGGCCTCAGCGGGTCGTCTCTCACGCCCCGAGTAGCTCTGAACTATCTTATAACACCTCGCCATAGCGTGCGATTCGTCTACTCAGAGGCGGTACGCTCGCCCGACATGTTCGAAAACAATGCCAATTGGCACTATCAACTGGAAAATCTATCAGCACCAATTGATGGACAGAGCTCGGCTTATTACTACGCCTATGGAATAGGGCCTGGAAATTTAAAACAAGAGCGCACCCGCTCTAGGGAGATTGGCTATAACGGTCAGTTCGATTTTGGGCTAAGTCTCGATATAAAAATTTTCAACGACGATGTACGACGTATGATCAGTGAGGCCTTGAAAATCACTGAGTTCATGCCAAGCAATGACAATCAAATGTGGTTTCGTGGGGCTGAAGGACAGCTTGACTGGCGATTTACATCATCTGATCGCCTGCGCTTTACCTATTCCTATATAGACTTTGAAGCGACTGCAAAAACCGATAGACGTCTAACAGCCCGAAACAGCGGTAGTGCCGGCTGGATGCATGACTGGGGCCAAGGGTGGTCAAGTGGAATTTTTTACTATGGGGCAGACCGGCTTAATGAGCGTCGTTTTGAACGTGCGGATTTACGTGTAGCCAAACGTATGTCTTTGGGCAAAACAGACTTGCAGCTTTCTGGCGTGCTTCAACAACGTCTAGATGATGAAGCCCTGACTTGGCAGGAAAACCTTTATGATGAACGAAGGATGGTCTATTTCAGCGCAGAGATAGAATTCTAGGATGCAGTTCGCGTATTCATGGATGAATCAATACCGAAAAGCTGGTGTATATCGGTTATTCTTACTATTTTTTAGTTCTCTGTTAGCCGGAAAAGTGTATGCGACTGAAATAATCCTGAGTGACACAGAAGATAGCCGTGCGTTACGTTCCTTTACTCAAAGTCTTGCAGAACAACGCCCACAAGACACTGTACGATTTGTAGAATCAAAGCAGCTTGGAGATCTCAGCAAGTTGTCCCCTGAGAGCCGTCTGATATTGTTAGGGCCACAGGCTCTGGCCCACCGACTGAAACAAAAACAAGGCCCTCCCACGCTGATACTACGGGTCTCGCGCGTACAAGCTTATAGCCTGCTGCAGAACTCACATCCGGATAACATCAGCCTCTTGTGGAGCGACCCCCCCCTTCATCGGCAACTGCGTCTTGCTCATGAACTGCTTCCGAGGGGACGTCGTATTGGAGCTCTGTACAGTGACCAAAGTGTATTTCTGATTGAAGAACTACAACAAGCAGCAAAAGCACTTGGCCTGCAAATCATCGAACAACAGTGGCCAGAAAAGCGCGATAACCGTCCACTTCAACAACTGCTCACGAGCAGTGATCTGCTGATAGGTCTAGACGACCCAAAACTTTTTAATCCACTAACGATCAAGAGCCTACTACTAAGCAGCTATGCACACCAACGCGCCCTGATTGGACCTACTGTTGGATATGTCAAGGCGGGAAGTCTGGCAAGTAGTTATAGCGATGAAGCTGATTGGCTAAAAACCCTTAATGAATTACTGGACCAGTCCCCGCGGAACTGGCCACTGGGCCAGTACTCACGCTATTTCAAAGTACGAGGCAATCCTCAGGTTGCTCGCGCACTGGGTATCGAACTGGCCAGTGATGAAGAGCTGACTCGTCGACTGATGTCAGGAGAACCGCGCCCATGAGCTTCGGTCGCAATTGGAATATCAATACCCGCACTCAGCTTATAAGTGTCGGCCCTGCTTTATTATTGACATTACTCTTGACCGGACTTTTCACTCATCAGCGCTTGCAGGATCTGCGCGAGGAGATGAATCACACTGGCCAGCTGATTGCCAATCAGTTGGCCCCGGCAGCAGAGTACGGGGTGATTTCGGGCAACTCAGAGGTACTCGAAGGCTTGCTACAAGCCACGCTTCAAACTCCTCATGTACGTTTTTTAGAAATACGTGATCGTGATGAAAATATCGTTGTATATGCCGAGGAGCCTGGCCATAGGGATACATCCCAGACCGAGATTTTCCATGCGCCTATTCGCTTGCAACCTATTGTTTTGCCAGATGACTTTCTTTCGACGTCAGAAAGTCGCAAAGAAAATGACGAGTATCTGGGGCGCGTGGTTGTGGGTATGTCTGGGGAAGCATTTACCAGTCGTCAGCAGTCAATTCTCCTGAAAGCCACCACTTTGAGTCTGCTGGCATTACTTCTAACCTATCTGCTCGCCCGCAAGCTTGCTCGTCGATTGGCTCAGCCGATTAGCAGCATGGGGCATGCTCTGGATGAGATACAGGCAGGAAAGTTTTTCACTCCACTACCAGAAACACAAGGCGGTGAACTAGGTGGCCTGGCGCGTCATATCAATAGCCTGGCCACTAACCTAGCCACCGCAAGTCACGAACAACAGCAAGCCATGGCCCAGTTGATCAAAACTCGAGAAGAGGCTGAGCAAGCCAGCAAAGCAAAATCCGATTTCCTAGCAATGATGAGTCATGAATTACGCACTCCTATGAACGGCGTACTCGGCATGTTGCAACTGCTGGAAACGACCGAGATGACTCAAGAACAAGCCGAATATGCGGCGTTAGCTACCGAATCGACAGAATACCTACTCAAAGTCATCAACGATATTCTCGATTTTTCCCGAATCGAGCGGGACGCATTAGAGCTAGAACGAATTCCGTTCAGCTTGCAGGAGTTGCTACAGAGTTCAATTCAGGTTTTCCAACACAGTGCGCATCAACGAGGCCTGTACTTGCGACTAGAGAATCAACCTGGCTTGGAGCACTGCGAAGTTCAGGGCGACCCAACAAGAATCCGCCAGATTCTGGTCAATCTTATCGGTAATGCCCTGAAATTCACCGAGGAGGGCGGAATTCGTATCGAAACGCACTGGTACGCCTTGGACAAGGATGTCCTGTGGTTCACCTGCGCCGTGCATGACAGCGGTATCGGAATTGCTCCTCAGCGTCTGGAACATATGTTCGATGCCTTTCAGCAAGCGGATACCTCTATTTCAAGGCGCTATGGCGGCACCGGGCTCGGGTTGTCTATAGCCAGAACGCTGGCTGAGCGTATGGGTGGGACATTGCATGCCGAAAGTCACGAAGGTAAAGGCTCGACATTTACCTTGGAGATGCCCCTCCCCTTTACCATGCGCTCGTTGCACGACACTTTCGGGGATCGATCCATAAAACCGTCAGGTGAAGGGCAGCAGGTACTGTTGGTCGAGGATAACCCTGTTAACCAGACCGTCATCGAATCGATGCTGCGCAGTCTCGGTTATCAGGTCAGCCTGGTCAGCGATGGTGCCGAGGCCGTTCACTGTGCAAGTCAGCATGTTTTTGCAGCCGTACTCATGGACTGCAGGCTACCCGTCATGGATGGTTACGAAGCAACACGGCAGATCAGACAGCTCGCGCTTTACAGTACCACCCCGATCATCGCACTCACGGCCAACGCCTTACAGGGTGACCGTGAGACCTGCCTGAAGGCCGGGATGAACGATTACCTGGCAAAGCCGTTCAAACGAGCAGACCTGGAACAGGTTCTGATGCGCTGGCTGAACAAACCAGGGAACTAGGAGTAAAGTCAAAACAGCGACTGTGTGAGCAATGGTATACAAGTGTTCACACAAAACTGTGACTTTCACCAAGACGCAACAGTCTACGACTACGCTGCCGACAGACGCCTCGCGTCCATGGCGACCAGGATGTAACGCATAGCCCCGTGCGGCGGGGCCACTGAGGAGCTCGCATGACCAAGCAAAACGCCTTCACCCGGGAAGACCTGCTGCGCTGTAGCCGCGGCGAGTTGTTTGGCCCGGGTAATGCGCAACTGCCCGCCCCCAACATGCTGATGATCGACCGCATCGTTCACATCAGTGAAACCGGCGGCAAGTACGGCAAGGGCGAAATCGTCGCCGAGCTCGATATCAACCCAGACCTGTGGTTCTTCGCCTGCCATTTCGAAGGCGATCCCGTCATGCCAGGCTGCTTGGGCCTCGATGCCATGTGGCAACTGGTCGGTTTCTACCTCGGCTGGCAGGGCAACCCCGGACGTGGCCGTGCGCTCGGTTCGGGCGAAGTGAAGTTCTTCGGCCAGGTTCTGCCTACCGCGAAGAAAATCACCTACAACATACACATCAAACGCACCATCAACCGTTCGTTGATCCTGGCCATCGCCGATGGCAACGTCAGCGTGGATGGCCGCGAAATCTACAGTGCCGAAGGTTTGCGTGTCGGCCTGTTCACTTCCACTGACAATTTCTAAGGGTTATCCGCATGCGTCGCGTCGTGATCACCGGTCTGGGCATCGTTTCTTGCCTGGGCAATGACAAAGACACCGTTTCCGCCAGTCTGCGTACTGGCAAGGCGGGCATCCGTTTCAATCCGGCCTACGCCGAAATGGGGCTGCGCAGCCATGTGTCCGGCTCGATCGACCTGAACCTGGAAGAACTGATCGATCGCAAGGTCTTTCGCTTCATGGGCGACGCTGCAGCCTATGCCTATCTGTCGATGGAAAAGGCCATTGCAGACGCAGGTCTCAGCCCGGAACAGGTATCCAATCCCCGCACCGGTCTGATCGCCGGTTCTGGTGGCGCCTCTACCCTGAACCAGATGGAAGCCATAGATACCCTGCGCGAAAAAGGCGTCAAGCGTATCGGCCCATACCGTGTCACTCGCACCATGGGCAGCACGGTCTCGGCTTGCCTGGCCACGCCGTTCCAGATCAAGGGCGTGAACTTCTCCATCTCCTCGGCCTGCGCCACCAGCGCGCATTGCATCGGCCAGGCGATGGAACAGATCCAGCTAGGCAAACAGGACATCGTGTTTGCCGGCGGTGGCGAGGAAGAACACTGGAGCCAAAGCTGCCTGTTCGATGCCATGGGCGCCCTCTCCACCCAGTACAACGAGACGCCGGAAAAGGCCTCCCGCGCCTATGACGCCAAGCGTGACGGTTTCGTTATCGCCGGTGGCGGCGGCATGGTCGTGGTCGAGGAGCTGGAACATGCCCTCAAGCGCGGTGCCAAGATTTACGCCGAAGTGGTTGGCTATGGCGCGACCTCCGATGGCTATGACATGGTCGCGCCAAGCGGCGAAGGTGCCGTGCGCTGCATGCAGCAAGCGCTTGCCACCGTCGATGCGCCTATCGATTACCTGAACACCCATGGCACCTCGACCCCGGTTGGCGACGTCGCGGAAATCCGCGGCGTCCGCGAGGTATTTGGCGACAAGGCACCAGCCATCAGCTCGACCAAGAGCCTGTCTGGCCACTCGCTCGGCGCCGCCGGCGTTCAGGAGGCGATCTACTGCCTGCTGATGATGGAAGGCAACTTCATCGCCGGTTCGGCCAACATCGACGAGCTGGACCCTGAGGTCGCCGATCTGCCGATCCTGCGCGAAACCCGTGAGAACGCCACATTGAACACCGTGATGAGCAACAGCTTCGGCTTTGGCGGCACCAATGCCACGCTGATTCTGCAGCGCTACAAAGGCTGACGCTCAGCTAGAACAAAAACGGCGCCCTAGGGCGCCGTTTTTGTTTGTGGCATGTATCAAATACGGAAACGGGCGACCAGCGTATTGAGGTTGATGGCCAGACGTGACAGTTCCTGGCTGGCTGCACTGGTCTGGTTGGCGCCCGCTGAGGTCTGCAAGGACAGGTCACGAATATTGACCAAGTTGCGATCCACCTCACGCGCCACCTGCGCCTGCTCTTCGGAAGCACTGGCAATGACCAGATTTCGCTCGTTGATCGCGGCAATGGCCTGGGTAATCTCTTCAAGTGCCAGCCCCGCCGCCTGCGCCACCTCAAGTGTCGAACTGGCACGCGTATTACTGACCTGCATGGCCGTGACGGCTTTTTCAGTGCCCTGCTGAATACCACCGATCATTTGCTCGATCTCCTGGGTCGACTGCTGAGTACGGTGCGCCAACGCTCGTACCTCATCGGCAACCACAGCAAACCCGCGACCGGCATCGCCAGCCCGGGCAGCCTCGATAGCCGCATTCAATGCGAGCAAATTGGTCTGCTCGGCAATCGAGCGAATGACATCCAGAACCTGGCTGATATCACGCACCTGACCGGCCAACTGCTCGACATCGGCAGACGTCGTTGTCACATCGCTGGCCAGATTTTCGATCGAGTCCACCGTCAGGCGCACCTGTTCACGTCCATGTTGCGCCGTACGATCTGTCTCCCGCGAGGCCTCCGAGGTGCTCACGGCGTTGCGGGCGACCTCCTCGACGGCAGCGGTCATCTCGTTGACTGCCGTCGCAGCCTGCTCGATTTCATTGCTCTGCTGATGCAATCCGCGGGTTGAATCTTCGGTTACGGCATGAAGTTCTTCAGAGGCCGAAGCCAGCTGACTTGAGGAGTCTGCAATGTGCTGGATGGTTTCACGCAAGCTGCGCTGCATGGCACCCAGGGCTTCCAGCAACTGAGCCGGCTCATCCTTGCCTTCGGCATGAACGGTGTTGCTGAGGTCGCCTGACGCGATGACCTGGGCAACGCTAACAGCCTGACGCAGAGGCTGGACAATGCTCCGTGTCAGCAGGATAGCCAAGGCGATGGTCAGTAATGCGGCAGCGACCATCATGCCGATTACCAACTCCCAGGCATTATCGAAAACCCGTTCGCTGTTTTCAGCCGCCTCGGTCGAGCCCAGGCGATTCATTTCAGTCAGTTCGGACAATGCCTTGAACATCGCATCGGCATGCTGGTTAAGTTCGCCGCCGGCAATGGCAAGCGCCTCATCCAGCATGTCCTTGCTCGAATAACTCATGATGCGCTCTTGCTCGACCATGTAGCGCTGCTTGGCGGCATCGAAGCGCTGATAAGCCTCGCGCTCCTGCTCAGTGGACATCAGGGCCTCGTAGCGCGCCAATGCACCAGTCAGGTCAGCCTTGATTTCACCCAGGCGCTGCTCGTTATGGCGCAACGTCGCAGCCTCACGACCGACCAGTAGGCGCAAGGTGTAAGCACGGATACGCAAGATGTCTTCGCTGACATGGTTCAAGGCCATGATGCTCGGCAGCCAGTTGTCATTGATCTCGATCGACTGGTCGTGCATGCGGCTCATCTGCAGCAGCGAGAAGCTGCCCATGATCAGCACCAGCAATGCCAGGAAGGCAAAACCAAGCGTGGCGCGAAAGGCAATCTTCATGTTCCGTAACAGCATGGTGAAACTCCTTCCCTGGAATCAGGCATACAGTTGAGTAGGCCGCCTCAGCAATACAGGCTAGTCCATATTTCAACCTATCGACGCCTTCGCTAATCGCTTTAGGGGCAGACACAAAAAAACCTGGCCACAGGACCAGGTTCCTTTGTGTTGACGCTCAAGTTCAGCGCACGGTGAAACGCTGTTCCAGCAGTTTACGATCGCCTTGGAACACCATGAATAACCACTCCCCTGGCACCACTTCACTTGGGTCACTGAACTCGAATGCCATGACATCGCGCTCGGCCCCAAGCACCAGTTTCTGCACCAATTCGATCTTGTCCTGACGGCGACCATCCGCCGCAACCAGCCCTGGAGTCAAGTACAGCAAGGTCAACGGAGCTTCGCTTTCACGCTTGCCCGTCAGGCGATAACGCACGCCGAATTTTGTACCCAGCCGAGCAGGCACCTCGGTGGTCTGGTCAATCGTTTGGTTGCTCCGGGTCAACACGCGCTCACCCGGCTGTGGGTCTTTGAATGGCGTAGCGAATACACCGTACTCGATGGGTCCATCGACATGCACATCCGCTAGAGCCAGACTGGAAACCAGGCTCAGCATCAGTGCGCTCAAGCTGAATGCTTTCATCACGCGCTCCTTGATTGGGATGGCGCGAGGCTATGACACCGGCATGACAGGTTGATGACAACTAGTCGCTCAACTGAGCCTGGCGCTTGCGTGGCAGAACCGCGATGAAATTGTCTCGCGCCACCTGCTGCGCCACCTTCTCCGGCAGGGCATCGAGGAACGGATCGAAGGCATTCAGATAATCACCCAATCCCTCGAACCGCCCCACCACGTCAGAGCCCAGCATGAAGCGCGCAGGGTAGCGCTTGACCAGTTCGACCCAGGCCGGGTCTGGCCGACCTTTCTCGTCCAGGAGATACGGTTGCAACATGCTCCATGACAGGTCGATATAGAGATTCGGATACGCCTCGAGCATTCGCGTGAGTGTCGGCAACAGGAAATCCAGCTTCTCCTGATGGCGGTGGATTTCCAGGCTGGTTCCACCATGGGCCCAGATGAACCGGACATGGGGATGATTGCGCAGAGGCTCCTCGATCTCTGCCAGATACAAGGGGTTACGCTCGCGCTTGGAGGTGATATTGGAATGCAGCATGACCGGTAGATCGTATTCGGCAGCCAGGTGATACACCCGCGTCATCGCCTCATTATTGGCGCGCGGAGTATCGCCGTAAATCAATGCTGTCAGGTCATCATGCCGGGTGAAAACCTCACCGATTCCCTGCCATAACCCAGGGTCCAGCTCGAGCATGCGCCGGATATGCGCATCGGCATTCTTGTCGGTTGGATTGAAGCCTGAAAGGAACGGATGCAAGCGCTCGCGCTGCACTGCCGGCAACTGCTTCACCGCAGCCGCGACGAAGACATCCGTGGCGCTATACCAGTAGGCACCGGCATCATCTCCAGCGTAATAACGTGGGCGCTTGGGCTCATCTTCGTGCCACTTCTTCGCCACAGGAATGCCGGAAATCATCACGTGGTCAATCGCACCCGCGGCCATGGCCTCGACCAAGCTGGTCATGCCTTCGCTTTCCTGAAAGAAATCGACGTAGTGCAAGTGGGCATCACTGTAACGGTACTCGCGAGCGAATCCGTCCATGGCAAGCAATCCAAATGTCACGGCCAGCAGATGGCGTTGGATACGCACGTGACAATCTCCTTGATCGTTATGGCAAGGGTAGACCGGTAATCGCCTGCGCAGGTTCACTAGCCAGCACGCCCTTGAAAGGCCATCATTGGCTTTCATCGATAGCAACGGAATGCTGACCATGCTGTCCCTACGCTTACCTGCGCTGCTCGCCCTGCTCTGCCTTCCGCTCTTGTCGGCGGGAGAATCACTGGTCTATCCCTTGCATTCCAGTGGCACCGACCCTGAAGCCTATGTCGTCGAGCTCCTGCGCGAGGCCCTGATCAAAAGTGGGGCCGGGCATACCCTGCAACCCTCGATGCGCGATATGCCGCAAAGCCGCGCGCAGCAGTCGCTCGAACATAACGACGGCACCATACACGTGATGTGGTGCATGACTACCCGTGAGCGGGAACAAGCCCTTCTCCCTGTTCGCCTGCCCATCTACAAAGGTCTGATCGGCTGGCGTGTAGCACTCGTTCGCCAGAGCGAGCGTGACAGGTTGAAGGACGTGCGCACCCTGGCCGATCTCAAGCCGCTGCAAATCGGCCAGAGAGGTGACTGGCCTG
This sequence comes from Pseudomonas sp. Marseille-Q8238, assembly GCF_965111915.1. Lineage (NCBI taxonomy): Bacteria > Pseudomonadati > Pseudomonadota > Gammaproteobacteria > Pseudomonadales > Pseudomonadaceae > Pseudomonas > Pseudomonas sp. Marseille-Q8238. The sequence goes on from NZ_CBCOPI010000001.1 coordinate 2,611,860, forward strand.
ACACTGCCATCTTGCGCAGCAATGGCCTGCAGGTCGTCACCAGCCAGAGCTACGACAGCCTGTTTCGCATGCTTGATGCCAAACGCTTTGACGTTTTCCCACGCGAGGTAGTGGTCGCCTGGAATGAACAGACCGTGGCTAAGGCGCAGGGCCTGGACCTCGCCGTCGATGAACATATCGCCCTGCACTACCCCTCGGCCTTCTACTTCTTCACCTCGCGCGAACGAACCGATCTCGCCGCGGACATTGAACGAGGCCTGGAAACCATGATCCGGGACGGTAGTTTTGATCGTTTATTCGAGTCCCATCACGGCCAGGCGATACGCCAGGCCCAGCTCGGCAGGCGCCATGTGATCGAGCTGGAAAACCCCGACCTGCCGCCACTGACACCCTTTGCCCGCAAAGAACTCTGGTATCACCCATAAGGTCTGCTTAGGGTTTACGAATAGGGCCAGATGCCTGGCACCATAACAGCCCATAAAGCGGGCAATGCACCAGGCCAGTGCAGTCAAACAGGACGTTGACGGCATGGCATCCCATGCCTGCCTTGCTTTGATGATGGCACCTTGCTTGCAGTACTCCCTGACAAGAATCCAGGGAGACACCCATGTTGCAGTTACTGCGAAAACCCACGCAACGTAACAAGGACGAAGAAGCCCTCAGCGCATTGTTCGATCAGCATGACCTGACCACCCGCCTGCCTCAGGGCCAGGCCTGGACGGGCCGCCTCAATCGCTTCACCGATGGCTTGCACCAGCGTATCCGTGCCAGCCTGGGCGCCGCCGTCGGCATCGCCGCCCATGCGCCGCAGCTGGCCTCCATCGCTAGTGCCAATCAGGAGAGTGGCCAGGCGCTGGCTCAATCATCAGAGCTGATTGCCAGCGCCAGCGAGCAGGTCACCACCACCCTGGAAGCCGAGCTTGTGCCCGGTGCCGCCGAGGTGGCGCGGCTGTCCGGGGAGGTTTCCACAACCCTGCGGGCCTGCCAGCAGAGCGGCCAGAACGTGCTGCGCCAGGTCGACGCCATTGGTATCTGTGAAAGCGAGTTGAGCAGCGTCATCGGCAACCTCACCACCCAGTTGGATGAAGTCAGCAAGGTCATTGGCGTGATCGCCAGTATTTCCCAGCAAACCAATCTTTTGGCCCTCAATGCAGCCATCGAAGCAGCCCGTGCTGGCGAGCATGGCCGGGGGTTTGCGGTCGTTGCCGAAGAGGTCCGTCGCCTGGCCGGCCACACCACCGAAGCCACCGGACAGGTCAGCGCCATCATCGAACGTTTTCACGATGGCATGCTGCAGTTGAGTGGTGCCGGTGAACGTATGCACCGGGCTGTCGATGATGGCCGCCAGGGCATGCTGCAGGTTGGCAACGGGCTGGACAGCACCCGCCAGGCCATGGATCGCCTGGACGAACGAGTCGGGCATATCGCCATTGGCACCGAACAGATCGGCCAGGCTGTGCGCTCGATCAACGGCGACGTGCAGCAGATTGCCCAGGTCGCCGGCGACCTGCTGGGCAAGGCTGGCCAGGTTCTGCGCCATAGCCAGGCCGTGCGCGAAGACGGTGATCGTCTGCTGCAGGGGCTCGGCGACTTTCGCCTGGAGCTGCACCGTGCCGTGCAAGCCAGCGTCGAGCAATTGGCTGGTCATCACCAGCTCACTGGCGATGTGGCAACAGCGGAACGCCTGCTCAACGACACCCTGCGCCGCGATGCCCGTTTCGAGCTGTTCTACCTGGTCGACAATCAGGGCGTACAAGTCTCGGAGAACATCTTCGCCGAAGATGTCCCCCACCAGACGGGGCAGTCCTGCCGGGGACGCAATTGGGGCCAGCGTCCATGGTTTCGCGCCGTGGCGGACAACCTGCGCAGCCATATCACCCAGGTCTACCGCTCATCGGCCACCGATGCGTTCTGTTTTACGGTGTCCGCCCCGGTCTACGGAACGGATGGCCGGCTACTGCGCGTGCTTGGCGCGGACGTGCGCCTCTCGGCACTGGTTTGACGGACACCTTATGGGAAGCGTGTTCCTGCGCTAGAGTCAGGACTGGCTCACCCCATTCCGGAGACCGACATGATCCGTATCACCCAGGAAAACGGCTTGCGCCAGCGCATCAGCATTGGCGATCACACACTGCATAGCGATGTGCCGCAAGAGCTCGGCGGCGCCGGCTCGGCTCCAGAGCCTCACGACCTCTTCGACAGTGCACTGGGCGCCTGCAAGGCGCTGACCCTGGCGCTGTATGCCCGGTAGAAAGGCCTGCCGCTGGATAGCGTCGACGTAAGCATCAGCCGCGACGACAGCGAAGAACGCCTGGGTAATTACCAACTGATCGTGACGCTGGGGCTGAACGGCGCGCTGGACGAGAACCAGCGCCAGCAATTGCTGCGCGTCGCTGACAAGTGCCCCGTGCACAAGTTGATGACGACCACCGACATCCAGATCACCACCCAGCTCAGCGAGCCTCAGGATGACTGATCTGCTTCTGATTCGCCCGCGAGCCGAATACATCGACGGACAAGCAATTCTGCGGCCATTGCCTTCAGCCCAGTGCCGCAGCATCGGCCCGTTCGTATTTTTCGACCACATGCTGGAGCAAACCTACGCCCCTGGCAGCGGCATGAACATCAACCAGCATCCGCATGTCGGCCTGTCCACCCTCACCTACCTGTTCGATGGCGCGCTGCAACACAAGGACAGCCTGGGCTCTGACCAGCAGGTACAAGCCGGTGAAGTCAGTTGGATGAACGCAGGCCGAGCAGTGGCCCATGTCGAACGAACCCCCGCCCACCTGCTGGCCAGCGGCTCACGGCTGCATGGGTTGCAGGTCTGGCTGGCACTCCCGGAAGCCGAGGAACAGGGCGAGCCGAGCTACGCCCATTACCCGGCAGCCAGCCTACCGAGCAGCGACAGCCTGGGCGTAAGAATTCGCCTGATCGCCGGCAACGGCTTCTGCCTGCAATCGCCAGTAGCCGTGCGCTCACCGACCTTGTATGCAGAACTGCATTTGCAGACCGGTGCCAGCCTGACGATCCCCAACGAACACCGCCAACGCGCGCTCTACCTGATCGACGGTGAAGCCCAGTTGGAGGATATCGACCTGCCCATCCGCTGCCTGGCGGTGCTGCCCGAAGAGGATGAACTGACCCTGCTCGCCCGTAGCGAATGCCATCTGATGCTGATTGGCGGAGAACCCCTTGGCCCACGCCGGATGAACTGGAACTTCGTGGCCAGCAATTCGGCCCTGATCGAGCAGGCACGTCAACGCTGGGCAGCCCATGACTGGCCCACCGTACCCGGCGAAACCGCACGCATCGAACTGCCTGGGTGATCAGCTTTCGGCTCACGGAATTTGCAAGCCCGGTCACATGCCAGAAACCGCTCAAGACAGTACCATTGCGCGCTCACACGTTCAGGATTGTCATCGTGTCATCCATTCGCTCCCTGCTCCTTGCCGCCCTGTCATTCTCGCCGCTGCTCAGCCAGGCGGCTGACTTGCCGCGCCTGGAGTCCGAACCCGGCCTGTTCGCTCAAGTGGAACAGAAAGGTGATCACTACCAGTTACTGCAACCTGACGGCAGTCGCATCGACTTGTTGCTTCCCGAGAGTGATCTTGACCAGAAGCCAGCCTTCGAAGTCGCCGATTACAACTTCGACGGCCACGCCGACCTTGCGATTCGCCTGCCAGCCGGCATGGTTAACGAAAACTACAGCCTCTACCTGTATGATCCCGCAACCCACCGCTATGCCCTGCTAACGCTACCGACAGCACTCAGCGACGCCCTCAACTGCGGTGAATTGCTTGGCCTGCACGTCAACGTCGAGGAGCGCGCGCTCTACAGCAGTTGCCGCAGCGGCCCACGCTGGTACTACGACGCTTTGCGTTTCGACGAGCAGGGCAAACCCTGGTTATACAAGGCGCTGCATGTTCAGGAAGTCGATAGCCAGAATTACCCCTACCTGAACTTTCAGCTGTTCGAAAAGACGTTCGACGCCGCAGGCAATGAAGTGGCCAGCCGGGCTGTCGACGATGATGATCAGACGCAAACCTGGACGGTACCGACCGCCCGCATGGACCTGTACCAACGGCCGAATCTGGACAGCCGCACCAAGGCCTACCTGATTCAAGGCGATACCTGTGAAGTGCTGGCACGGGAAGGTCAATGGCTGCAGATCCGCTACGCCTCCAACCAGGGGCCGCTGGAGCGCTGGGTTTCGCTCACACAGGCTTACGACCTGCATCAGCGCTACAGCGCAGTTCCCCATCCAGATGGACTGACCTTGAGCCTGAGTGACTTCTCCGACCCGGCTTCGCCACTTTTCAACCTAGGCCTCGAGGCGGACAGAACCCTGACCCTGGAGCACGCCGAGGTCCACCTGCTGTTCACTGCCGAAGACGGCACGCAGTACAGCCATCGCCTATATGCAGCCAATTATCCGATTGAGCTGAGCGCTAGCGAAGGCCACCTGCTCGACGACAACTTCATCGAGCAGCGCGACGGGCAATTCGTCATCTACCACGTCGACGAAAACGAGCAGGACGCCTATGTACCGTTCTTCCCCGACCTTGCGCCAGGACGCTACCGTGTCCGAGCAGCGCTAACCGATCCGAGCCTCAGTGCACCGCTGTACTCGGATGAGGACGCGTTGATCGACTACCCGCCAGCCATTGCCGAGGAGTCGCTCAGCACTCCGCCCAGCACGCCTTGACCTCAAGGATCGCCGGCATCTGCTGTATGAACAGCTCGACCAGTTGCGGATCGAAATGCCGGCCGCTCTCGCGCTGAAGCAGTGCCAGCGTATCCTCGACTGACCAGGCGGTCTTATAGGGCCGCACACTGGTCAACGCATCGAAGACATCGGCAACGGCGACAATGCGCCCTTCCAGGGGAATATCCTCACCACTCAGCCCATTGGGATAGCCACTACCATCCCACTTCTCGTGATGCGTCAGGGCGATGCGTCGGGCCATCTGCAGCAGCCCGGAGTCATGCTCGCCGATGATGTCGGCACCAATCTGCGCATGGTTACGCATGACCTGCCACTCCGCATCGTCAAGCTTGCCCTGCTTTTGCAGGATGGCGTCGGGAATGCCTATCTTGCCGACATCGTGCATTGGCGCCGCATTCAGCAGATCGTCCGCCGCCTTCTCGCAGAAGCCGGCCGCCAGCGCCAGTATCTTTGAGTAATGGCTCATGCGGATCACATGCAGGCCGGTCTCGTTGTCCTTGTACTCCGCCGCCAACCCGAGGCGCTGGACGATTTGCAGCCGCGTACGCTGCAACTCATCGACCCGCACCAGTGACAAGTGCGTACGCACCCGCGCCTTGACGATGGAAGGGCTGACCGGCTTGGTGATGTAGTCCACCGCACCGACATCGAACCCTCGGGCCTCATCGTCAATGTCACTCAGGGCCGTGACGAAGATCACCGGAATGGCTTGCGTCGCTGTCGATTGTTTGAGCGCCGAACAGACATCGTATCCGGTCATACCGGGCATCATCACATCGAGCAGAATCAGCTCCGGCTGCTCACGCTCGGCAAGCTCCAGTGCCTTCTCGCCATCCTTGGCAAACAGCAGTCGATAGTGATCCTGCAGGATATGTCGCAGGACCTGCAGGTTGGTCGGTTCATCATCCACCAGCAGAACTTTTGGACGAGCGTCATCGGGTTTGATCACAGGGGGCCTCTTTCCTCTACTTGCCCTACCCAGGCAAGTAAATCAGTCAGAATCCCTTCCGCATGTTCAAAATCAAAATCGTGCAAAGCGCTTTCCAGCGCCTGATACAGCGCCTCCTGCCCCAACTCAGGCAGGCTATTACCGAGCATGGCCAGGGCAGCATCAGCGAGCTCGCCATGCTGCAAGGCCGAGCGCACGCTCTCGATCAGCGGCGGCAGATCAGCCAAGGCAACGCGTGTGCAACTGGGTCGTGCAGGGTCAGGTGGCGTTGTTGTCTCCATCTCAACGGATAAGTCATCGAGGGCGAGCTGGAGCTGCGACACCAACTCGTTGGCGGCGTTCAACTCGCCTGCCTTGAGGGCGCGTTCCAGTTTTCCGGTCAGGCGGCTCAGGTGAACCAACGCCAGGTTCGCCGAGGCGCCGCGTACTCGGTGTGCCAGTTCGGTAGCCGCGCTTACCTCATTACGCCCCAGCAGCGTCTGGATATCCGAAGACAGCGTGGCGTTATCACGCCGGAAGCGCTGAATTGCAGCATTGAGCACCGAGATATCGCCCCATAGGCGCACACCTTGCACCCAGTCGACAGGGCTCCCCACCGCGCCATCGGCAGATTGCTCATTGGCCACGGGCACACTGGCCGCGCTGCCGGATATGACCCGCGCAATTTCCTCAAGCAACTTGTTGAGTTCCAGAGGCTTGGAGGCGAAACCATCCATACCCGCCTCGCGGGCAGCCCGGCGGTCCTCATCGAGCACGCTGGCAGTCAATGCAATAACAGGAGTACGTGGAGCACCGCTGTCTGATTCGAAACGTCGTATCCGCCGCGTGGCTTCCAGCCCGTCAGTACGTGGCATCTGCACATCCATGAGTACTACGTCGTATACACCTTGCAGAAAGCACGTTACGGCTTCGTCACCATCGGTCGCAGTCACCACATCATGACCCAGTTGACCCAGGGCAAGTGCCAGGAGCTCGATGTTTTGTGGCACGTCATCCGCAGCCAGAATGCGCAATGGCGCCAGCCCCTCTTCTATGCCCTTCGCATCACCGGCAATTGCCTTGCCGACTGGCAGTGGCAGTTCGACATGGAAGGTACTGCCCTCACCCAGCCGACTCTCCACATTGATTGTTCCCTCCATTAGCCAGACCAGTTGCCGGGCAATGGTGGTGCCCAGACCGGTGCCGCCAAAACGCCGGCTCATCGAGGCATCCGCCTGGGCAAACGGATCGAAGATACGCTCCAGGCGATCCGGGGCGATGCCGATGCCGCTGTCCTGCACCGCAAAGTGCACACGTCCGGCACGCAAGGTGACTTCAAGTCGAATCCAGCCATGCTCGGTAAACTTCACCGCATTGCCAACCAGGTTGGTCAGTACCTGCTGAATCCGCAGCGGATCGCCCTTGAAGAACTCACCCACCATCGCGTGGTAATCCAGGGTCAACGTCAACCCTTTGCTCTGGGCCTCAAGGCGCAGCGATGCACAGATGTGCTCGCACAGCTCGCGTAACGAGAAGTCCACATGCTCCAGTTCAAGAGCGCCCTTCTCCAACTTGGCCGTATCGAGAATATCGTTGAGCAAGCCCAGCAGTGAGCGTGCAGCATGACGAACAGTGCCTAGATGGCGCTGCTGCATGGAGTCGAGCGAGGAGCTCATCAGCAGTTCGGTAAAACCGATAATGGCATTCATCGGCGTGCGGATTTCATGGCTCATATTGGCCAGGAACGTGGTTTTTACTTCGGCGGCCTGCTCGGCGCGGGTCTTGGCATCACGGAGCTGCTGCTCCATTTCATGACGCTGACTGGTATCGGTGGCGAACTTGACGACCTTGAACGGCTTACCCTCGATATTGAAGATCGGGTTATAGGTCGCCTGAATCCAGACTTCCTTGCCGGTCTTGCCCAAACGCAGGAACTCCCCGCCCTGCACCTCTCCCGCGCGAATGCCAGCCCAGAAATCGGCATAGGTCTGGCTATCCACATACGCCTGTCCACAGAACATGCTGTGATGACGTCCCTCAAGCTCGCCAAGGCTGTAACCCACCAAGTCGAGCCAGTTCTGGTTGGCCGTACGGATCGTGCCATCCATATCGAACTCGACCACGGCCAACGCACGGCTGATGGCCTTCACCGTTCCCTCGAACTCCGAGTTGCGTAATTTGCTTTCGGTGATATCGAGGATCACACCATCGATCCACTGGGTCTGGCCAGACTGATCACTCACCACACCGCCACTTTCCCAGACCCAGCGCTCAGTGCCGTCGCGGCATTTCAAACGGTATTCGACGACATAACTCAGCCCGGTCGCGATGGCCTCTTGAACGCTCGTATAAATGCCCTCCCGATCATCGGGGTGCATGAGGTCGGCAAAGTGAAGCGTACCCTCGACAAATATCTCAGGCGGCCAGCCTGTCAGCTTCTCGACGGCCTCACTGATGAACAACATGGTCCAGTTTTCATCGAGCAGACAGCGGAAGGAGACCCCCGGAATATTGCGGATCAACGAACGGTATTGTTGCTCGCTCTCTCGCAACGCACGCTCCATCGACTTGCGTTCGGTAATGTCGCTGATGAAGCCTACATAAACGGTTTGCCCCGGAATATTCGCCTTGCCAATGGCCAGACGAATCGGTACCAGACTACCGTCCTTGCGCCGCCCTTCTACCTCACGGCCAACGCCAATGATGCTTGCTATACCCGTACGCTGGAAATTGCTCAGGTAGTCATCGTGCTCGCTTCGGTAAGGCTCAGGCATAAGCTCGCTGATGTTATGCCCCAGCAATTCAGCTGAAGACCACCCGAAAATGACCTCCGTTGACTGGTTCATCCCCAGGATAGAACCGCGCTCATCAATCGTGATGATGCCGTCCACCGCCGTATGCAGCACCGCCCGCAAGCGCGATTCATTGTCTTGCAGATGCCGGTACAGCTGGCGATAGCGCAGCAAACCATTCGCACCCGCGACCATGATCGTCAGCATGACGGTAATCAATGACACCACTACAGCCAGGAACACGCTGTCCGCATTGCCCTGATCGCTATTCAACGCTGAAACGCCAATAAAACGTGCGGCCGCCATGCCGATGTAATGCATGGCCGAAATCGCAATACCCATGACCACAGCGCTGACGATAATCGCCTTGCCAGCCGAAAGGTGCCCGCGCAGGCCGAAACGAATCCACAAGGAAATAATCGCCAATACGACTGCCACAACAATGGACAGGCCAAACCACAGTGGGTCGTAGCGCAATAAAGGCGCCATCTGCATCGCCGCCATGCCGCTGTAGTGCATAGCCCCAATACCAGCGCCAACCAACACACCGCCGGTTATCAGTTGCAGTGGACTGATTTCCTGACGCACCAGCAGATGCAGGGCAACCCAGGATGCGGCCAGGCTTGGCAGCAGGGACAGCAGTGTCAGCCCTGGGTCGTAATCAACGCGGGTGCACAGCTGGAAAGCCAGCATCCCGATAAAGTGCATTGACCAGACACCGCCCCCCAAAGCCAGGGATCCGGTAATCAGCGCTACCTGCCGGTACAGCGGGTTCTTGCTCAGGCGAGCCATACCGGCGACCTGCAAGGCCATGCCCGAAGCAAAGATCGCTACCAGCACTGACAGTAAGACGAGATTGGTGTTGTAAGTACCGTAAAGAAACAAGCCAGGATCACTGGTATCGACAAACAGACTGGTCAGGTAGCTCATCAGGAGATCATCGATCTGACAAAGGAGGCGGAATGAGAGACTCACATCCGCTATCGAAGAGAATGCGGGGCTATTAAATAGCCACCTCTTACGGAGCACCAGAGCAATCCGCTGATCGGTTCTAAAAGCGGTGTGAAGATAACGCCCAAAAAACATAAGGCCCGCAATGCGGGCCTTATTAGGTAGGCCGAATGGTCGGCCTCTGTCGCTGCACTACCGATTAAGCGGAGAGCTCGACCAGCAGCTTGTTCAGACGCTGCACATAAGCAGCCGGGTCTTTCAGGCTGTCACCCGCGGCCAGAGCCGCCTGGTCGAAGAGGATGTGCGAGAGATCGGCGAAACGGTCTTCATCCGGCTCTGCATCCAGCTTCTCGATCAGCGGATGCGCAGGGTTGATCTCGAAGATCGGCTTGGACTCAGGCACTTTCTGCCCGCTGGCCTCGAGGATCTGGCGCATCTGCAGCCCCAGGTCCTGCTCGCCAATGGCCAGGATCGCTGGCGAATCGGTGAGACGATGGGACACACGAACCTCGGCGACCTGCTCACCAAGCGCTCCTTTCAGACGCTCGACCAGTCCTTCCTTGGCCTTGGCCACTTCTTCCTGGGCTTTCTTCTCGTCTTCGGAGTCAAGGGAACCCAGGTCAAGATCGCCACGCGCCACGTCGACGAAGCTCTTGCCGTCGAATTCGGACAGGTAGCTCATCAGCCACTCGTCGATGCGGTCGGTGAGCAGTAGCACTTCGATGCCTTTCTTGCGGAAGACTTCCAGGTGCGGGCTGTTCTTCACCTGCGCGTAGGTTTCGCCAGTCAGGTAATAGATCTTGTCCTGTCCTTCCTTCACACGCCCCAGGTAGTCGGCCAACGCAACGGACTGCTCGCCCGATTCATCGCTGGTCGATGCGAAACGCAGCAGGCCGGCGATCTTCTCCTTGTTGGCGAAGTCTTCCGCCGGCCCCTCCTTGAGCACTTGGCCGAATGCCTTCCAGAACGCCTTGTATTGCTCAGGTTCGTTCTTCGCCAGCTTCTCCAGCATGTCCAGCACACGCTTGGTCAGGGCCGACTTCATCGAGTCGATGACGGGGTCCTTCTGCAGGATCTCACGCGACACGTTCAGCGACAGGTCGTTGGAATCGACCACGCCTTTGATGAAGCGCAGGTACAGCGGCAGGAACTCGTCAGCCTGGTCCATGATGAACACGCGCTGCACATACAGTTTCAGGCCCTTGGGCGCTTCACGCTGATACAGGTCGAACGGCGCACGGCCCGGAACATAGAGCAGTGAGGTGTACTCCAGCTTGCCTTCGACCTTGTTGTGGCTCCAGGCCAGCGGATTCTCGAAGTCATGCGCGACGTGCTTGTAGAACTCCTGATACTCCTCGTCCTTCACCTCGGTACGCGGGCGGGTCCACAGGGCGCTGGCGCGGTTGACGGTTTCCCACTCCGGCTCGGCAGGCTTGTCCTTTTCCTCACCATGGAATTCTTTCGGCAACTCGATCGGCAAGGCGATGTGATCGGAGTACTTCTTGACGATGTTGCGCAGGCGCCAACCATCGGCGAACTCTTCCTCGCCACTTTTCAGGTGCAGGACAATACGGGTGCCGCGTTCAGCCTTATCGACGGTGGCAACTTCGAAGTCACCCTCGCCTTTCGATGACCAGTGCACGCCTTCGCTGGCCGCGAGGCCCGCCCTGCGGCTGAATACATCCACCTTGTCGGCCACGATAAAGGCGCTGTAGAAGCCCACACCGAACTGGCCGATCAGGTGCGAATCCTTCTTCTGGTCGCCCGACAGGTTCTTCAGGAAATCCGCAGTGCCTGACTTGGCGATGGTGCCCAGGTGGCTAATAGCCTCTTCACGACTCAAGCCGATGCCATTGTCCTCGAGGGTCACGGTACGCGCGTCCTTATCGAAAGACAGGCGAATCTTCAGCTCAGCGCCGCCTTCCAACAGCTCGGGCTTGGCAAGCGCTTCGAAACGCAGCTTGTCGACGGCATCGGAAGCGTTGGAAATCAGCTCCCGCAGGAAGATTTCCTTGTTCGAATACAACGAATGGATCATGAGCTGAAGCAGTTGCTTCACCTCTGTCTGGAAGCCCAGGGTTTCTTTTTGAGTCTCCACACTCATGGTCGTCTAACTCCACATGCATGACAGGCCGCAATCGCGGCGGATGTCATGCAGATGGGGACTTTAAAAAGAATTTCAAGGGTTTGGCTGCAGAACTCTCAGGGTTCAAGCAACTCCACCCGGCTGATTTCGTCAGGATGCAGGCTGAAGCTGGCTTGCCCGGCACCACCGCGCTGCTGCTTCAGGCGAATGCTGCCATCGCTGGCCAGACCATCGAAACGGCCCTCGGCCGAGCCGCCGCTCACCTTGGTAACGCGCATGCTGAGATTCTGGTACTGCTGCGGACTGCTGAGCAGGCGCAACAGGGTGAAGCGCTGGCGCCGATCGACGCTTGCCTTGCGCTCAGACAATGCGACTGGCGACGTCGCATCTGCGGTACTGGACGTTCCAACCTGCAATACCGGGAAGCGGTCCCCCTCCACACGCCATCCCTGATCGCCCTTCTCCAGAACCAGCTGCAGTGACTGCGGCTTGCCGTTGATCCTGGCCTCGACATCTACGGTGGCTCGCGTGCTTGGAAAGGTCACCACAGGAAGAGCCACACGCTGCACCAGGCGAGTGGAGAAACGCCGCTGCAGGTAATCCTCGACGATATGGATCAAGGTTTCCTGTGAGTCGAATGATGCATCCAACTGACCGTCACGGTAGCGCAACCGATCCGTGAACAACTCCAGGCGCCCGCTCAATGTGGTGCGGTACTGCGTCGGCAATACCAGATGGAACTCACCACCGAGCTTGTTCGGAGGCACTACCTGCAAATCCAGATGCAAGGTGTAGCCCTTGTTCAGGCGTCGGGCTTCGGGGAGGTCCTGCTCTGGCAATAACCAACTAACCTCGACTTCCGGGAGGCTGCCCTCATCCTCAGGCAAGACATCCACGCGCACAGAGCCTTTCGGCATGTGCGGCAGGCGAATTTTCAACTCTCGCCGCGCGAAGAAATCCTGCCCCTCACGCAGGCTGAGCACGCCATCAATAAGCTCAGCCTGTTGCGGCGCAAAGGGTTGTCCATTGAGTTCGCCGTGCAACTTGATAGCCAGTTCGGGCGGCGCCTGCTCAATGGGCTTCAGCCAGTTCAAACTGAAGATAGCCGCCACCCTCGCTGCATCCTTGCTTGCCAGCAGTGTGAGGCCAACCACCAACGGGATACAGCCTAGCGCAACCACCATCACGGCTTTGCGAGCCGTATGCCAGTGCTTCACCACATATATAAGGGTCAGAGGCGGTACCAGGCTGCCCCATCCCCAAAGCAGGCTCGTCGAGAAAGCCAGCATCACCAGCCAAACCAGTCCCGCCAGCATCAGCAGCACGCCAGCGAGGATCAGCAGCGCATCCATTCAGATTTCCTTGTTGTTTACTCGTCGGGCAACTCAGGGCTCATCGACCTTGAAATGCGCACGTGCGGTGGCAATCGGTTCGGTCTGAGTCGTCTGCCAGGCGGTGATGGCCACATTCGCCACGCGCCGCCCCTGTCGCCACACCTGGCACTGCGCATAGGTGTCACGATAATGACCGGCGCGCAGGTAATCTATCGAGAAGTCGATGATTTTCGGCAAATGCGGAATTTCCATGAACATCAGCAAATGCAGCATGGCCGCATGTTCCATGAAGCCTGCAATCACTCCACCATGAATCGCAGGAAGTATCGGATTACCGATGGTGTCCTTGTTCGCGGGCAAACGGAACACCATGTCATCCCCCAGCCTCAGGCACTCGATACCCAGTAATTTGGCGTAAGGAATCAGGCTGACAAGGCTGTTGTAATCGTTACTGCGATGGGCTTCGCCAACCAACTGCCCGAGATTCAGTGGCGTCATGCAGACTCTCCTTTAGCGCCAGCGCCCGACAGACCGCCTTGAGGCCCCTTGCCCATGCGCATGAACGCCCCGACCACATGGGCAATGGGTTGTTCGGGATCATCCTGATAGGCATATCCACGGGTAAAGATCACGTTTGGCGTAACCCGATAGCACTCGGCAAACCCATAAACGTCCTTGTGAGGCTCGGCCGGGTGCATATAGTCAATACGCAGGTCCAGGGTTGGGCATATTTCGAAATCAGGCAGTACGCAGACCGTCGAAATACCGCAGGTGGTGTCCATTAGCGTGGTAATGGCTCCTCCATGAATCACACCTGTCTCCGGGTTGCCGACTATCTGGGCGCTATAGGGGAGGCGCAGGGTCAGCCCCTTGCCATCGGCATTTTGAACGTCAATGCCCAGGACCTGACAGTGGCGCAAGGCCGACAAAAAGCGCACGGCGCGCTCAAAAGCAGGGTTTTCGCTCATCGTCGAAACCTTATGGCAATTACGGGAAAGCGGCGGATGATACCTGCGACACCCACTTCCAGCACCTGCTTGCACCGAAGAGCTGGCAAACAGGCTGAACTTACTCGCCCTACCCGCCTCGAAAACAGTGACGCGCTGTCTACCCCACGGAGAATAATCATGCAGAAATCAGTCGCCATCGCCATCATGCTGACCGCCACTCTAGGCCTCGCCGCATGCGACAAGCCGTCCGAGGAGAAGGCCGAAGAGGCCCGCGAAGCACACTCGCAAGCTCAAGAGTCGCTTAACGATGCTGCCGAGAAACAAAACGAAGCCGCTCGTAAAGAAGCAGAAGCTGCTCAAGAGCGGGCCAAGGAAAATGCTCCGGCAGAACCTGTCGCACCGACCCCGACACCCGCACCTGGTAGTCAGCAACAGTAAAGCTGAGCAGGTGGTACTGCATATGAAAAGGCCCGCATTAGCGGGCCTTTTCTCTACAGACTTCCAATAAGAAATCCGCGTATGGCTGGGCTGATCATCAGCAAAAGGCAGCACAGCAATCCAATGCCCCACACCACTGAGCGCTGCCAGTGCAAGTCCTTCCAATACAGCACCAGATACAACGCCCGCGTCACAACAAACAGCACAGCCAATAGATCGACCCACCAGCCGAATACCTGGGCCACATGGGCAATCAAGACGCCTGCGGCAAATAACGGAAAGATTTCGATGCTATTGAGGTGGGCTGCGTATGCGCGCGCCCCCAACCCGGTCAAGCGCCCCTGCTGAGCACGCGGATGACGATTGTCATAACCGCCAGCCTCCGCATTCATGGCTTTGGCCACGGGCATCTTGGCCACATAGATCAATAACGCTGAGATAAAGACACACCAGAACGGAATACTCATTATTGTTTTCTCCTCGACGATTCCATCGTACGACTGGATTGCTTGGCGAACTCTTAGCGACAGCTATAACCAGCTGTCATCTCACAGTAACAGCCAGCACAATCCTGCTGTGACAATAATGCTAAACAAGCATCCATCATAAAAATGAATCAGCCAAAAACAAAAAACCCGCACGAAGCGGGCTTTTTGTATGGGGGGCTGATCCTTCAACCTGACTTGATCATTACCCAGGCCGAGTGAAAATTTCGTGAAAAAAATTGACGCTCTGGAACGGACAAAAAGTAATCGGATAGGTCGTTGAAAACTAGATCCCTATTTACGTACAGGCAAAATAAAAAACCCTGAAGATCATCGATCTTCAGGGTTCTTATAATGGAGGCCGATGTCGGAATCGAACCGGCGTACACGGATTTGCAATCCGCTGCATGACCACTCTGCCAACCGGCCTCAAAACGAAGACGCCGCAAACTGCGGCGTCAACGTCAACAAATTGGAGCGGGAAACGAGACTCGAACTCGCGACCCCGACCTTGGCAAGGTCGTGCTCTACCAACTGAGCTATTCCCGCGTCTTGGTGACGGGCGCCATTTTATAGTTTCCAAACGCCGCGTCAAGCCTTTGATTCAAAAAAGTTTATTTCTTCTCGGTCGTCGTGCGCAGATGCGGCCAGGCGGCCAGCAAGTACTGCAGCATAGACCACAGCGTCAGCGCGGCAGAGATGATCAGCAGGGCAAAACCCAACCCTACCCAGAAACTCATCTGCGCGGGGTTGGCCAGGAGGATCACCAGCGCCAGCATCTGTGCCGCTGTTTTCCACTTGCCCAGGTTGGATACCGCCACCTGCGTGCGCGCCCCCAATTCGGCCATCCATTCACGCAACGCTGAAACGACGATCTCGCGTCCAATGATGATCGCAGCCGGCAAGGTCAGCCACATGTTGGCGTGCTCTTCCACCAGCAACACCAGCGCTACCGCCACCATCAGCTTGTCCGCTACCGGATCGAGAAACGCACCAAACGGCGTACTCTGCTCCCAGCGCCGGGCCAGATAGCCATCGAACCAGTCAGTTACTGCCGCCAAGGCAAAGACACTGCTGGCCGCCAGGTAGCTCCAGGAATACGGCAGGTAGAAGAACAGGATAAAGACCGGGATCAGTAGGACACGTAAAACGGTGAGCAGGTTTGGGATATTCATCTGGACCACTGACCAACCAATTGAGCCGGCATTCTACTCGCTGTGCAGAGCTGCATAAATCGACTCTGCAAGCTTTTTACTGATTCCCGGCGCCTTGGCGATTTCATCGGCACTGGCACGGTTCAGTTCCTGCAAACCGCCAAAGTGCTTTAGCAACTCGCGCCGCCGTTTGGGACCGATCCCCGCGACGTCTTCGAGGCTCGATGTACGCCGTGTTTTGCCTCGCCTGGCTCGATGACCGGTTATCGCAAACCGGTGCGCCTCGTCGCGGATCTGCTGAATCAGGTGCAAGGCTGGGGAGTCCGCCGGCAAAGTGAACTCATGCTCCGCATCATTCAGGTATAGCGTTTCCAACCCGGGCTTACGCGTCACGCCTTTGGCTACACCCAAGAGAATCAGTTCCGGTACTGCCAGTTCCTGCAGCACCTCGCGCGCCATTGCCATCTGCCCTTTGCCACCATCAACCAACAGGATGTCAGGCAACTTGCCCTCACCCTCCTTCAGCTTGCTGAAGCGCCGGGTCAATGCCTGATGCATCGCGGCATAGTCATCCCCTGGCGTGACGCCTTCGATGTTGTAGCGCCGATAATCCGACTTAAGCGGCCCCTCAGGCCCAAACACCACGCACGAGGCCACCGTCGCCTCACCACTGGAATGACTGATGTCATAGCACTCCAGACGCTGCGGTGGCTCATCCAGGTCGAGCGCCTCGGCCAGCGACTCGAAACGTGCAGCAACATGCTGTCGATTGGCCAAGCGAGCACCTAGCGCCTGCTCGGCGTTAGTCACGGCCAACTGCTGCCAGCGTGCGCGCGTTCCTCGCACCCGATGACTGATGGTCATTTCCCTGCCGCGCAGCTCGGCAAGGGCCGCAGCCAATGTCGCCAAGTCCTCGTGGACCACATTGACGATCAATTCACTAGGCAGGTCGCGCTCATGGCTGCTCAGGTAATACTGCGCCAGAAAACCCGCGAGCACTGCACCGTTGTCCTCTTCAATCCCTACCTGCGGGAAGAAATTCTTGCTGCCCAGCACCCGACCGCCGCGCACACTGATGAGGTGCACACAGGCCCCACCGGGGTTGACCATCGCGGCCACCACATCGACGTCACCCGTGCCGCCCTCCATGCTTTGCTGATCCTGTACACGGCGCAGCAGGCCGATCTGGTCACGCAGCTCGGCGGCGCGCTCGAATTCGAGGCTCATCGCCGCCTTTTCCATGGCTGCATTGAGTTCGTCACCCAAGGCATTGCTGCGCCCCTCCAGAAACATCACCGAATGGCGTACGTCTTCGGCATATTCCTCGGGATCGACCAACCCCACGCAAGGCCCCTTGCAGCGCTTGATCTGGTATTGCAGGCAAGGTCGAGTACGGTTCTTGTAGTAGCTGTCCTCACACTGACGGACCAGAAAAGCCTTCTGCAAGAGACCCAGGCTTTCACGGACGGCCCCGGCACTCGGATAAGGCCCGAAATACCGCCCTTTCTCCTTCTTCGCACCGCGATATATCCCCAGGCGCGGGAAATCGCCGTCGGAAAGCAGCACATACGGATAGGATTTGTCGTCACGTAAGAGAATGTTGTACGGCGGGCGCCACTGCTTGATCAGCGTTTGCTCGAGCAGCAACGCTTCTGTTTCGTTGCCTGTAATGGTCGTTTCGACCTGCGCGATACGCGCGACCAGCGCGGCAGTCTTGGGGGCCAGGCCCGTTTTGCGGAAATAGCTGGCAAGACGCTTTTTCAGATTCGAAGCCTTGCCGACATACAGCAGCTTGGCCTCATTATCGAACATTCGGTAAACGCCTGGCCGGCCACTGCAGGTCGCCAGGAAAGCACTTGGATCAAACGAAACAGACATTTAGCTGACTGCGTCCACCATGCCATGACGCACGGCAAGTAGTGCCAACTCCACGTCACTGGTGATAGAGAGCTTCTCGTAGATGCGGTAACGGTAGGTGTTTACCGTTTTGGGCGACAGGCAGAGCTTATCGGAAATGCTCTGCACCTTCTGGCAATTAGCAATCATCAACGCGATCTGGATCTCCCGCTCGGAGAGCTGATCGAATGGTGAATCGCTTTTATTGGGCTGAAAAGACTTGAGCGCCAACTGCTGCGCGATCTGCGAGCTGATGTAGCGCTGCCCTGCGAATGCCATGCGAATGGCCTGCACCATCTCCTCGAGTGCCGCGCCTTTGGTCAGATACCCAGCGGCACCGGCCTGCAGCAAACGTGTCGGGAAAGGGTCGTCCTCGCACGCCGTAACAGCAACCACTTTCAAGTCGGGATGGCTGCGCAACAATTTGCGCGTGGCCTCAAGACCACCGATACCTGGCATTTTGACGTCCATCAGAACGACATCCGGCTTCAGTTCGCGGACTTTTTTCAGTGATTCCTCACCGGATTCGGCCTGCCCGATTACTTGCAAGCCGTCTATATCGGCCAACATGCGGGTAATGCCTGTTCGAACCAGATCGTGATCATCGACCACCAGAACTTTAATCAAGCAACACCTCGCCGCATCAAATTCGCCGCATTGCACGGTCTATTGGGCATGCAGACAATTCGCGAAAGCTTTCTCCGACCCAGCTTGACGCAGATTCGCCAAAAAGCAAACGCCAAAAAGGCATTCTGGTAGTGCTTGTCAAATGCTGAATGTGGCGGAAGCGGTGAGATTCGAACTCACGGACCCTTGCGAGTCGACGGTTTTCAAGACCGTTGCAATCGACCACTCTGCCACGCTTCCCCAATCTAAACGACACCATTACTACCGTGTCGTTTACCATTCAGCTCCGCTTTCGCGGGCCGCCATACTACCCGAACGCAACACACTGTCAAACTCTCGTAATTGGCAGAAACTAGTCGTCTGTTATCATCGGCAGGACTGCGGTCACGGAACCCCACTTTTGCCCTTCAGGAGAGTTGCCATGCACGAACAAGATTACGCGCTGAATCATGCGCAGGCCGACCAGCAAGAGGTCAGCAAGGTCCTGCGCAACACCTATGGCTTGCTCGCCCTGACCCTGGCATTCAGCGGCCTGGTCGCCTTCATTTCCCAGCAGATGAACTTCGCCTACCCGAATATCTTCGTGGTACTGGTTGGCTTCTACGGCCTGTTCTTCCTGACGGTGAAGCTGCGCAACTCCGCCTGGGGTCTGCTCTCCACCTTCGCCCTGACCGGGTTCATGGGCTACACATTGGGCCCGATCCTGAACCGCTACCTGGGCATGAGCAGCGGCTCCGAAGTGATCAGCTCGGCTTTCGCCATGACTGCTCTGGTGTTTTTCGGCTTGTCCGCTTATGTGCTGACAACCCGCAAGGACATGAGCTTCCTTAGCGGCTTCATCACTGCAGGTTTCTTCGTCCTGATCGGCGCGATGATCGCAGGCTTCTTCTTCCAGATCAGCGGCCTGCAACTGGCGATCAGCGCTGGCTTCGTTCTGTTCTCCTCGGCCTGCATCCTGTTCCAGACCAGCGCGATCATTCACGGCGGTGAGCGTAACTACATCATGGCTACCATCAGCCTGTATGTATCGATCTACAACCTGTTCATCAGCCTGCTGCAGATCTTCGGCATCATGGGCGGCGACGACTGATAGTAACTTGCCCCCAAGAAAGCCCGCTTCGGCGGGCTTTTTCATGTCTGCAGTAAACATCTGTGGTGTGCAGGCTTTATCATGGCGACTTGCGTCATGCCCACCCGGATATCGTCATGAAGTTCGCCATCACCCTGTTCGCCCCGGCCCACTCACCCGCCTCACGCCGTGCCTTGCGCTTTGCCGAGGCCACGCTGGCAGGCGGCCATGAAATAATCCGCCTGTTTTTCTATCAAGATGGTGTGTATAGCGCTTCGGCCAATGTGGTCTGCGGTCAGGATGAGCCAGATATCGCTGACGAATGGCGCACCTTTGTCAGCCAGAACGCGCTGGATGGCGTGGTTTGCATTGCCGCCGCCCTGCGTCGCGGTGTGCTCAACGAAGAAGAGGCGCAGCGCTACCAAAAGCCTGCCGCCAACCTGGCCGCCCCCTGGGAACTCTCTGGCCTGGGCCAGTTACATGAGGCCAATCAACTGGCTGATCGCCTGATCTGTTTTGGAGGCCAATGATGAGCAAATCACTGTTGATCATCAGCCGGCAGGCACCATGGGCCGGCCCGAGCGCCCGCGAAGCCCTGGATATCGCCCTGGCGGGCGGAGCATTCGATCTGCCGCTGGGCATGCTGTTTCTCGATGATGGGGTGTTCCAGTTGCTGGCTGACCAGCAACCCGACGCGCTGCAGCAAAAAGACCTGACTGCCAATCTAAAGGCCCTGCCGCTGTTCGGCGTCGAAAATCTGTACGTGTCCACACGTAGTCTGGCGGAGCGTGGCCTCAACCAACAGACGCTGGCGCTGCCGGCCGAGCAGTTGGACGACGCCGCACTCCCCCTCCTCCTCGACCGCTATGACCAGGTGATCACCCTCTGATGGCCACCCTTCACATATTGTCCCACTCGCCCTTCACCGACAGCCGACTGACGAGCTGCCTGCAACTCCTGGGCGCACAAGACGCCGTACTGCTTACCGGTGAGGCCGTTTATGCACTACAACCCGACAGCACGCCGCTCAACACGCTGAGCGCCCTGCCCGACAGCGTTGCGCTGTTTGCTCTGGATGAGGACCTGCAAGCACGCGGTCTTGGTACTCCTGCGCGGGTGACAGCCCTGGACTATGTGGCGTTCGTCGAGCTCTGTACGCGTTTTAACCGGGTCAATAGCTGGCTATGAACACCCTGATGATCGACGGGCGCGCCATCCCTCTCGACAAGGATGGCTACCTGCTGAATCTCGACGATTGGTCCCCCGAGACAGCAGCCGCGCTTGCCGCTACCGAAGACCTGCTGCTCAGCGATGCCCACTGGGAAATCATCGATCTGCTGCGCGCCTTCTATGCCGAATTCCAGCTCTCTCCCGCGACACGCCCACTGGTCAAATATGCCGCGTTGAAACTGGGCCCGGAAAAAGGCAATAGCCAGCACCTGAACCGCCTGTTCAAAGGCACCCCTGCAAAACTGGCAGCCAAACTGGCCGGCCTGCCCAAACCGACTAACTGCCTATGAATCTTGTAACCCCAGCAGAACACCCATTCGCCGAATTCGTCCGCATCCTGGGCAAAGGCAAACGTGGCGCCCGGGACATGAGCCGCGAGGAAGCGCACCAGGCCATGGGCCTGCTGCTCGATGGCAAGGTGGAAGACACCCAGCTCGGTGCCTTCCTGATGCTACTGCGGCACAAGGAAGAAAGCGCGGTGGAGCTCGCCGGATTCACCGAAGCCCTACGTGAACGCCTTTCGCCTCCAGCTATCGCAGTGGACCTGGACTGGCCCACCTACGCCGGCAAGAAACGCCATCTGCCCTGGTTCCTGCTGGCGGTCAAAGCGTTGGCCGCCAGCGGCATGCGCATTCACCTGCACGGAGGCGGCGCCCATACTGCCGGGCGCCTGTACAGTGAACAGCTGCTGGAATGCTTGGAGATCCCACTGTGTCGCTCCTGGAGCGACACGGCATCGGCGCTCGACCAGCACAGACTGGCGTTCACCCCACTGGGCGCCTGGGCTCCGCAACTGCAACACATGATCGACCTGCGCAACATTCTCGGATTGCGTTCGCCGATCCACTCACTCGCACGCATCCTCAATCCATTGGGTGCGCGCTGCGTGATGCAGAGCATCTTTCATCCCGGCTACCAGGCCGTGCACCGCGAAGCCAGTCGCCTGCTGGGTGACACTGCAGTGGTGATCAAGGGTGAAGGGGGCGAAATAGAAGCCAACCCTGATGCCACCTGCCACCTGTATGGCACGCAGGATGGGGAAAATTGGGATGAGGAATGGCCGCAGCTGTCACCGGCACGTCACGTCAAACCGGCCAGCCTCGACCCGCAATTGCTGCTAGCGGTGTGGAAAGGCGAGGCACATGATGCCTACGGAGCACTGGCGATCCAGGCGACACTGGCCGTGGCATTGCGCGGCTTGGGCAGCTCTCGCGAACAAGCCTTCGCGCGCGCACAAACGGTGTGGGCTCAACGCCACGGATAACCTATGAGTATAAAGGGGGCGCAGGATACGCCCCCGACCAGGCAGCCTGACTGATCAGCTCTGCTGTGCGCCTTCGAACCAGGCCAGCTTTTCTCGCAACTTCACCACTTCGCCCACAATCACCAGCGTCGGCGCATGCACCTCATGCTCCGCAACCAGCTGCGGCAGGTTTTCCAGCGTTCCGGTAAACACACGCTGGTTCTGCGTAGTGCCCTGTTGCACCAACGCAGCCGGTGTAGTGGCCGCCCGCCCATGCTTGATCAACTGCTCACAGATGAACGACAGCCCGGTCAGCCCCATGTAGAACACCAGCGTCTGCCCAGACGCACTCAGCTCGCCCCAGGGCAGATCGCAACTGCCATCCTTGAGGTGACCGGTTACAAAACGCACCGACTGCGCATGGTCACGATGAGTCAGAGGAATACCGGCATAAGCTGCACAGCCAGAAGCTGCAGTAATCCCCGGCACGACCTGAAAAGGAATGCCGTGGGCAGCCAGCTCTTCAATTTCCTCTCCACCCCGCCCGAAAATGAACGGATCACCGCCCTTGAGGCGCAAGACTCGCTTGCCCTCCTTGGCATACTTCACCAGCAGATGATTGATCTGATCCTGCGGCAGCGTATGGGCAGCACGCTGCTTGCCGACATACACCCGCTCGGCATCGCGCCGGCACAGCTCGATGATGGGCGGCGCCACCAACCGGTCATACAGGACCACGTCAGCCTGCTGCATCAGGCGTAAGGCCCGGAACGTCAGCAAATCCGGATCACCGGGTCCTGCACCGACCAAATAGACCTCACCCAACGCCTGTGGAGCTGCACCGGCGATTTTCGCCTCCAGTTGCTGCTCCGCCTCGTTTAGCTTGCCGGCGAACACACCCTCGGCGATCGGTCCCTGGAAAACATCCTCCCAGAACACCCGGCGCTGCTGCACATCGGGGAACAGGGTTCTCACTCGCGCACGGAACTTCTTCGCCAAACCGGCCAATTGACCATAACTTGCGGGAATCCAGCTTTCGATCTTCGCCCGAACCAGACGGGCCAGCACAGGGGCGTCGCCACCACTGGTCACGGCCACGACCAGCGGCGAGCGATCGACGATTGCCGGGAAGATCACGCTGCACAATGCCGGCGCATCCACCACATTGACCGGAATGCCACGGGCCTGCGCATCGGCAGATACCTGGGCATTCAATGCCTCATCGTCCGTGGCAGCAATGATCAGCGCTACGCCGTCGAGATCCGACAACTGATAGCCGCGCAGCAATTGCTCGCCCTTTTCTCCGATCAATACGATCAATTCGTCGCGTACAACCGGTGCGACCACCCGCAGGACAGCGCCGGCATCTGCCAGCAACCGCGCCTTGCGCAACGCCACCTCACCGCCGCCGACAACCAATACGCGACGGTCCTGCAATTTGTGGAAAAGAGGAAGAAAATCCATGGGCGAAGGCCTACGCAATGCGGGAAATGTTGATTCAAACCGGCGCTACACAGGCCGCTTACGGGCGGCCCACACCCATCGCCACTCCCCTGATGATCAGATCACAGGCTTGCAGGCGATGAACAACAACAGGGTCAAGGAGTCGGTAGACCTCAACCCCGGAATACTTGGCTCACAGACTCATCCTTGAGCCAATCAGCGGCGATCACTCGCTGGTCACTTCCCATTGAGTCGAACTCCAGCAGTTAACCGATGACATCCATGCCGGCCATGTAAGGCTTCAGCACCTCGGGAACGCGAATGCTGCCATCGGCCTGCTGGTAATTCTCCAGCACAGCAACCAGGGTGCGACCAACTGCCAGACCGGAACCATTGAGCGTATGCACCAGCTCAGGTTTGCCGGTTTCCGGATTGCGGTAACGCGCCTGCATGCGGCGGGCCTGGAAATCGCCGCAGTTGGAGCAGGAGGAAATCTCGCGGTACTTGTCCTGGCTCGGCACCCAGACCTCCAGGTCATAGGTCTTGGTCGCGCCAAAGCCCATGTCGCCTGTGCACAAGGACAACACGCGGTACGGCAGCTCCAGCAGTTGCAGAACCCGCTCGGCATTGGCAGTCAGGCCTTCCAGCGCCTCATAGGAAGTGGCTGGGTCGACGATCTGCACCATCTCGACCTTGTCGAACTGATGCTGGCGAATCATCCCGCGGGTATCGCGCCCGGAAGCCCCGGCCTCACTGCGGAAGCACGGCGTATGGGCCACGAATTTCAACGGTAGTTGCTTAGCGTCGAGAATTTCGCCAGCAACGATGTTGGTCAGCGAAACCTCGGCGGTTGGAATCAAGTAGAAGTCGGCTTCACCTTCCCGGGTGATTTTGAACAGATCTTCCTCGAACTTCGGCAACTGGCCGGTACCCTGCAAGGCTGGCGCCTGGACCAGATAGGGTGTGTAGGCCTCTTCGTAACCATGCTCGGCGGTGTGCAGGTTGATCATGAACTGTGCCAGGGCCCGGTGCAGACGGGCAATCGGGCCACGCAACAGAGCAAAGCGCGCACCGGACAACTTGGCGGCAGTCTCGAAGTCCAGCCAGCCGTGCTGTTCACCGAGGCTCACATGGTCCTGCACGGCGAAGTCGAACACACGCGGAGTACCCCAGCGGCGCACCTCGACGTTACCGTCTTCATCTTCACCGACCGGTACCGACTCATGCGGCAGGTTGGGAATGCTCAGCAGCAAGTTGTCCAACTCGCTCTGAATTGTCTCCAGCTCACGCTTGCCGCTATCCAGATCACTGCCCATGCGGTCGACTTCGGCCAGCAACGGCGCGATATCCTCGCCACGGGCCTTGGCTTGGCCAATCGACTTGGAACGGGCGTTACGCTCGGCCTGCAGTTGTTCGGTGTGCGTCTGCACCGCCTTGCGCTGGGCCTCCAGGGCCTCGAAACGGGCCACATCGAGCTGAAAGCCACGAGTAGCCAGGCGGTCCGCAATCTCGTGCAGTTGGGTACGAACCAGTTTGGAGTCGAGCATGGGATGTTCTCGTCTATCGGTAGCGTGAGTAACAGCGACCACCCGCGGCGAACGAAAGCCAGGCAAGGCCACGTAAGGCCGGGAGGTCCAAATAATGAAAGATGCGCAGTTTACAGGTGCTGAAGGAGTATGCCGAAGCCCTTTTTAAGCAGTAGCGCCGACGATTGGCACCTCACAGCCTGGTCAGCGCCAGACCTGCCCACGTAGCAAGCAGCCCGCCCACCACACTGAGCAGCCCATAACCAAGGGCAATCGGCGCCTGGCCACTCTCCAGCAAGCGCAAGGTGTCGAGCGAAAAGGACGAAAAAGTAGTCAGCCCACCCAGAAACCCCACAATCAGACCCGCGCGCAGCTCCAAAGGAATCTCCGGGCGTATCAGAAACAAGCCGTACAGGTAACCGATCAGCAGGCAACCAAGGACGTTGACCGCCAGGGTGGCGCCATAGAAATGCTGTGGCCAGTTCGCACTGATCCAATTACCGGTGGCGAAACGTAGCAACGTACCCGCCATTCCACCTATTGCAACGGAAACGATCACACCGATCACGGCTTCCTCCGCTTACGCGAACTCGCCGCATCCTGGGCAGCCAGATGGGCAAGCTTGTCGCGAATTTTCAACTCCAGACCACGCGGAACAGGCTGGTAGTAGGGTCGAGGCTCAAGCGCTTCCGGAAAATAATCCTCGCCAGCGGCATAAGCATCCGGCTCGTCATGGGCGTAACGGTACTCGTCACCGTAGCCCAGCTCCTTCATCAGCTTGGTCGGCGCATTACGCAAATGCAGCGGCACTTCAAGCGAGCCATGCTCGGCCGCCTCGCGCATGGCGGCCTTGAAGCCCATGTACACCGCATTGCTTTTCGGCGCACACGCCAGGTAGACGATCGCCTGCGCCACCGCCAGCTCACCTTCGGGGCTGCCCAGGCGTTCCTGCACATCCCAGGCATTCAGGCATAGGGTCAGCGCACGCGGGTCGGCATTGCCGATATCTTCGCTGGCCATACGCACGACGCGCCGCGCCAGGTACAACGGATCGCAACCACCGTCGAGCATGCGGGCGAACCAGTACAGCGCCGCATCGGGATTGGAACCACGGACCGACTTGTGCAGCGCGGAAATCTGGTCGTAAAAGGCCTCTCCGCCCTTGTCGAAACGACGGCGGCTGTCGCCCAGCAGGTTCTGCAACAGCTCGACGCCGATTTCACTGCCGTCCTCGGCAAGGTCGGCAGCATTCTCCAGCAGATTGAGCAAACGCCGACCATCGCCATCAGCGGCCGACAGGAGTATCTGGAAACTCTCTTCGGGCAGGCTCAAATGCTGCTTACCCAGCCCCTTGTCTTCGCCCAGCGCCCGCCGCACCAGCTTGCGCATGGCCGCCTCATCAAGGCTTTTCAAGACATAGACACGGGCACGCGAAAGCAGCGCGTTATTCAACTCAAAGGAGGGATTCTCGGTCGTCGCACCAATGAAGATCAGCGTGCCATCTTCAACATAAGGCAAAAATGCATCCTGCTGGCTCTTGTTGAAACGGTGAACTTCATCGACGAAAAGGATGGTGCGCCGGCCATATTGCGCCGCCTGCTGCTTGGCCATGTCCACAGCCTGGCGGATTTCCTTGACCCCGGAAAGCACCGCGGAAATGGTCTCGAAATGCGCCTCTGACACCTGCGCCAGGAGCCTGGCCAGCGTGGTTTTGCCCACGCCTGGCGGCCCCCAGAAGATCATCGAGTGCAGCGCACCCTGCTCCAGCGCTTCGCGCAACGGCTTGCCATGCCCCAACACGTGCTCTTGACCGACGTACTCATCCAGGCTGGTGGCACGCAGGCGTGCGGCCAGGGGTTGAGCGACGGGAGCGGAACGGAACAGGTCCATGGCAAACGCGGGCGACCTCTTATTCCTGGATAACGTCAGCCCCTGCCGGGACGTCGAAAGTGAACTGTTTGGGATCGATCGCTTCGTTCATCTTCACGCTGAGGAAGAGAATATTGGTGCGCTGGCCAATGCTGTCGATCAGTTGCATGTCATTGATCACGCCACGACGGAACGACAGACGCAGGTTATCGAACAGGGTGTCCTTGGCCTTGGGCTTCAACATGAAGTCCACGACTTCGCCGGCCTCCTTGAAGCTGATCTCGAAGTTCTCGCGGATCTTCGACACATCACCGGAAAGCAGCAATGCCGGGGTATGGGTCATACGCTGATCCAGAGCCTGGATGGTTACCTGCATCAGGTCCGGGTCGTACAACCAGACCTTCTCACCGTTGGAAACCAGCAACTGCTCCTGAGGGGCATCGGTGTGCCAGCGGAACAGACCTGGGCGTTTCAGCGCCAACTGCCCCGAGGTTTCCTGCAACTGTGTGCCCGTTCCGTCCAACGTCAGCTGGGAGAAGCGTGCGGTCATGGTCTGGGCCTGGTTCAGCAGTACGGTCAGGCGCTTCACGGCGGCATCTTCGTCGGCATGAGCAGTAATGGCCATACAGGCCAGAGCGGCCAGCAACAGCATGCGAATCAGGCGCATGGATATCCTCTTGGGAAAGTGGAAGTGATCAATCTCGAACCGGGCTCGGAGCCAGGACTTCACGCGAACCATTGGTATTCATCGACGTCACCACCCCAGCCATTTCCATGGCCTCAATCATGCGGGCAGCGCGGTTGTAGCCGATTTTCAGCTTGCGTTGGACAGCAGAAATCGACGCTCGGCGGCTCTCCAGCACGAAATTAACGGCTTCGTCGTACAACGGGTCAGCTTCGCTGCCCTCACCACCGTCGCCGCCACTACCGCCGTCGAAGCCACTGCCGCTCTCTTCGACACCCGCCAGGATGTCCTCGATGTAATCGGGCGCACCACGCTGTTTCCAGGCCTCCACCACGCGGTGCACCTCGTCATCGGAAACGAATGCGCCATGCACGCGGATCGGCAGGCCTGTGCCCGGTGGCAGATAGAGCATGTCGCCATGACCGAGCAATTGCTCCGCCCCGCCCTGATCGAGAATAGTGCGCGAGTCGATCTTGCTGGAGACCTGAAAGGCCATGCGGGTCGGAATGTTGGCCTTGATCAGACCGGTAATCACGTCGACCGACGGGCGCTGGGTCGCAAGGATCAGGTGGATGCCCGCAGCACGCGCCTTCTGCGCGATACGTGCGATCAGCTCTTCGACCTTCTTGCCGACAATCATCATCATGTCGGCAAACTCGTCGACCACCACCACGATGGTCGGCAGTGTTTTCAGCAGCGGCGCTTCGTCTTCCATGCTTTCGCGGCGATACAGCGGATCGGTCAGCGGCGTCCCAGCTTCTTCGGCATCCTTGATCTTGCGGTTGAAGCCCGCCAGGTTACGCACGCCCATCGCTGCCATAAGCTTGTAGCGCCGCTCCATCTCGGCAACGCTCCAGCGCAGGGCATTGGCGGCTTCCTTCATGTCGGTGACGACCGGGCACAGCAGGTGCGGGATGCCTTCATAGATGGACAGTTCGAGCATCTTCGGGTCGATCATGATCAAGCGCGCCTCTTCCGGCGTTGACTTGAACAGAATCGACAGGATCATCGCGTTGACCCCCACCGACTTACCAGAGCCTGTAGTACCGGCCACCAGCAGGTGCGGCATCTTGGCCAGATCGGTGATCACCGGCTTGCCGCCGATGTCGTGGCCCAAGGCCAGTGTCACTGGCGACTTGGCATCGTCGTACTCAGGCGAGGACAACACCTCGGAGAAACGCACGATCTGTCGGTCCTCGTTGGGAATCTCGATACCGACTGTGGTCTTGCCAGGGATCACCTCCACGACCCGCACGCTGATGATCGCCATCGAGCGCGCCAGGTCCTTGGCCAGGCCAGAGATACGGCTGACCTTGATCCCGGCCGCCAACTGAATCTCGAAGCGCGTGATCACAGGGCCCGGGTGCACGGATTCGACCTGCACCTCGACACCAAACTCCTTGAGCTTGATCTCCAGCAGCCGCGACATGGCTTCGAGCGACTCGGGGGAGAATTGCTTCTGTTTCTTTTCCGCGACATCCAGAATGGAGATTGGCGGCAGGCTGCCGGCCACGGCACTGTCCTCGAACAGCGGAACCTGTTTTTCCTTCAGCACGCGCTTGCTCGGCTCGGCAGCCTTGGGGGCAGGCGGCGGTGCAATGACCGGCGCTGTGCGACTCTCGCGCTCACTCATGTGCTTGGTCAGGGAATCTTCACGGGCGATCAAGCGCTCCTTGACCTTGGCCTGCTCGCGGCGATCCCGAACGACGGGCGCAGCAACCTCGGAGACACGATCATCCACCTCGCGCAATTGCGCTACCAGTTGCTTGCGCTCGACACGGGCATTCCACCAGCGATTGATCAGGCTGTTGATCAGCTCGAACAGATCCAGGGTGATCTTGCCGGTGAGGTCCATCATCTTGAACCAGGACAGATCGGTGAACACCGTCAGCCCGAACAGAAACAGGGCAATAAATAGCAGTGTGCTGCCCTGAACATTGAGCGCATTGATCGCCAACTGGCCCAGGCTTTCACCCAATGCGCCGCCTGCGGAGGCTGGCATACCTGCAGCAGAGTGAAAATGGATATAGGCCAGTACAGCGCCAGACAGAATCAGAAATACCAGACCAATCAGACGCCAGGAGAACAGCCAACCGCTCCACTGCCAGGGCTGATGGCGATTGCGGAAAACCTGCCAGGTTTTGACGGCCAGCAGCAACGGAAATACGTAGGCGAAATAGCCCAGCGCCATGAACAGGATATCGGCGAACCAGGCACCAGCACGGCCTGCGGCGTTCTGCACTTGCTCGACGTTACTGGTATGACTCCAGCCCGGATCCTTCTGGTCGTAGGTCAGCAGGGCCATCCAGAGATAGAGGCACAACGCTCCAAGGGCGATCAACGCACCTTCCTTGAGACGGTAGTGCAGTTGCTGACGCCAGAGCGGGACCTGAGCTGTAGAGGTGGAGTTCTTCAAAACGCTGCGATTCCTGCGCCCTCGGCGCGACCAACGACCAATGAATAGACGAACGCGGACCATTGTACGTATTTACAGGTCCGATGCCACGCAGACCAGGCCAGACGCCACGTTTTGCCGCCCTTCCTGCTTCGGTGTAGCATACCCGCCAGCATCTTGCATGCACCTTAATTGGAGCATGCATTCTCTTTTGTGACAAAGGCTTATGAGGTTTTTATGAGCGAAGTCAAGCACTCGCGCCTGATCATTCTGGGCTCCGGCCCTGCCGGCTATACCGCAGCTGTCTACGCCGCCCGCGCCAACCTCAAGCCCCTGGTCATCACCGGCATCCAGCCTGGCGGCCAACTGACCACCACCACCGAGGTCGACAACTGGCCAGGTGATGTGGAAGGCCTCACCGGCCCGGCCCTGATGGAGCGCATGCAAAAACATGCGGAGCGCTTCGATACCGAGATCGTCTACGACCACATTCACACCGCCGAGTTGCAGAGCAAGCCGTTCACCCTCAAGGGCGACAGCTGTACCTACACCTGCGACGCGCTGATCATCGCTACCGGCGCCAGTGCACAGTACCTCGGCCTTCCCTCCGAAGAGGCCTTTGCCGGCAAAGGCGTATCCGCCTGCGCCACCTGCGACGGCTTCTTCTATCGCAACCAGGTCGTCTGCGTGGTCGGCGGCGGCAACACTGCCGTTGAGGAGGCTCTGTACCTGTCCAACATCGCCAAGGAAGTGCACCTGATCCACCGTCGCGACAAGCTGCGCTCGGAGAAGATCCTGCAGGACAAGCTGTTCGACAAGGCCGCCAATGGCAATGTTCGTCTGCACTGGAACCACACCCTGGAAGAAGTACTCGGCGATGCCAGCGGCGTAACCGGCGTCCGCCTGAAAAACACCGAAAGTGGTGCAACGCATGAGCTGAACCTGGCCGGTGTATTCATTGCTATCGGCCACAAGCCCAATACCGATCTGTTCCAGGGACAATTGGAGATGCGCGACGGCTACCTGATCGTGCAAGGCGGCAACGAAGGCAATGCCACCGCCACCAGTATCGACGGCGTTTTTGCCGCCGGCGACGTGGCTGACCATGTCTACCGCCAAGCCATCACTTCGGCAGGAGCCGGCTGCATGGCTGCGCTCGACGCCGAAAAATACCTCGATATCTAAGTAGGCATGGGCGGCCCGTCATCGGCCGCCCTACCCCACTCCGATGCTGACCTGGCTGCAGCGCGACAACCTGAGCTTCCCACCTCTGGACAAAGCGCTCCGCGAACCCAACGGCCTGCTCGCTGCGGGCGGTGACCTATTGCCCGCACGCCTGCTTGCCGCCTATCGGCATGGCTGCTTCCCCTGGTATCAGGACGGTCAGCCTCTGCTCTGGTGGTCACCCGACCCACGTACGGTCCTGCTTCCCGACGAACTTCACGTATCTCGCAGCCTGGCCAAGCTGATACGCCAGCACCGCTTTGAAGTCAGTTTCGATCAAGACTTCGCAGCCGTTATCCAAGCCTGCGCCGGCCCTCGCGCCTATGCCGATGGCACCTGGATCACCCAACCAATGCAAGCGGCCTACCTGCACCTACATCAACAAGGCATCGCCCACTCGGTCGAAGTCTGGCTTGATGGCGTGCTGGTGGGCGGCCTGTATGGTTTGGCAATGGGTAGGCTGTTTTTCGGCGAATCCATGTTCAGCCACACTGACAATGCCTCCAAGGTCGGCTTCGTCACCCTCGTTGGCAAACTACGGGATTGGGGATTTACCCTCATTGATTGCCAGATGCCGACCCAGCATCTGCAAAGCTTTGGCGCCAAGCCCATCCCAAGAACGGAATTTGCCCTCTACCTGCAA
The DNA here is from genome assembly GCF_965111915.1 of Pseudomonas sp. Marseille-Q8238. Lineage (NCBI taxonomy): Bacteria > Pseudomonadati > Pseudomonadota > Gammaproteobacteria > Pseudomonadales > Pseudomonadaceae > Pseudomonas > Pseudomonas sp. Marseille-Q8238. Next base: position 2,643,557 of record NZ_CBCOPI010000001.1, read on the forward strand.
CGCTATCTGGACCAGCCCACCCCGGCAGACTGGCGTGCCTAGCGAACCACACAGGCTCGGTGGTAGCGCCCCGCACACTGGCATACACTTGCTCATGGGCCCTCCCGAGAGCTGACCATGACCGAACTGGCTCGCCTCAAGTTCTATGCCACCCAGCCACACCCTTGTAGCTATCTGCCCGAGGAACAGGCCACCACCCTGTTCCTCGACCCCAGCCAGCCAATGGATGTGCAGGTCTATGCCGAGCTATCTGAAATGGGCTTCAGGCGTAGCGGCGACCACTTGTATCGCCCCCACTGCCAACGCTGTACAGCTTGCGTTCCGGCACGCATTCCTGCGGCCCAGTTCACCCCAACTCGCCAACAAAAACGCATCCTCAAACGCAATGCCGACATCAGTGTCGCAGCCGCCCAACCAGCTTTTAACGAGGAGTACTACGCGCTTTACGCCCGCTACATCGAGCAGCGCCATGCCGATGGTGATATGCACCCACCCAGCCGAGATCAATTCAGTACATTCCTGATCCGCGACCTGCCCTTTTCCAGGTTCTATGAGTTTCGCGTGTCCGGACGCCTGCTCGCCGTGGCTGTCACGGATGTGCTGCCCAATGGCCTTTCCGCGGTCTATACCTTTTACGACCCGGACGAGGAGCGCCGCAGCCTGGGACGCTTCGCCATTCTCTGGCAGATTGCCGAAGCCGAGCGCCTTGGCCTGGAAGCCGTCTACCTCGGTTACTGGATCAAGAACTGCCGAAAAATGAGCTACAAGACCCAATACCGCCCCATAGAGCTGTTCGTCAACCAGCGTTGGGTCGTCCTTTCCTGAAGCCACTTGGCGCGCGCGCGAGTTTTCGGGCACAATGCACGCCGCTTTTGCCCGGAGCCACTTGCGCCGGGCCACTCATTGAATACCGAGGACTTTACTGCATGTCGAAAGAAGACAGCTTCGAAATGGAAGGTACTGTCGTCGACACCCTGCCCAACACCATGTTTCGTGTGGAGTTGGAAAACGGGCACGTCGTTACAGCGCATATCTCCGGAAAGATGCGCAAGAATTACATCCGTATCCTGACTGGCGACAAGGTTCGCGTCGAGCTGACGCCCTACGACCTGAGCAAAGGGCGTATCACCTACCGCGCCCGCTAAGCACGTCAGAACGAAAAACGCCCGGCATTGCCGGGCGTTTTCGTTTACCTGCACATTACCGTCACGCCGGCTCAGCCGTGGTTTCAAAGTCGAACGTCAGTTCGCCATTGACCAGGTCGATGTGCACGATCCCACCATGCTCGGCCAGTTCGCCAAAGAGAATCTCCTCGGCCAGTGGTCGCTTGATCCGGTCCTGAATCAGACGCGCCATCGGGCGAGCGCCCATCTGCACGTCGTAGCCCTTCTCGGCCAACCAGCCACGCGCCGCATCACTGACCTCAAGCTGCACGCGTTTGTCCTCGAGCTGCGCCTGCAATTCGGTGAGGAATTTGTCGACGATGCTTTTGATGACCTCGTGACTCAGGCGACCAAACTGGATGATGGTGTCCAGACGGTTGCGAAACTCCGGAGTGAAGCTCTTCTTGATCACTTCCATGGCATCGGAGGTGTGATCCTGATGAGTAAACCCGATCGATGCCCGCGCCGCAGTTTCCGCGCCGGCGTTGGTGGTCATGATCAGGATGACATTGCGGAAATCCGCCTTGCGCCCGTTGTTGTCCGTCAGCGTGCCGTGGTCCATGACTTGCAATAGCAGGTTGAAGACTTCCGGGTGCGCCTTCTCGATCTCGTCCAGCAGCAGTACGCAATGCGGTTGCTTGGTAATCGCTTCCGTCAGCAGGCCGCCCTGGTCGAACCCGACATAACCAGGGGGTGCCCCGATCAGGCGCGATACGGTATGTCGCTCCATGTACTCGGACATATCGAAGCGCACCAGCTCAATGCCCATGGCTTTGGCCAGTTGTCGAGCCGCCTCGGTCTTGCCCACGCCGGTGGGGCCGGCAAACAAGAAAGAGCCAACCGGTTTGTCCGGCGCCTTGAGACCGGCACGCGACAGCTTGATTGCTGTAGCGAGCGAATCGATTGCTGCATCCTGACCAAAAACCGTCAGCTTGAGGTCACGCTCGAGGTTGCGCAGCAGCTCCTTGTCCGAACTGGTGACATGCTTTGGCGGGATCCGGGCAATCTTGGCCACGATATCCTCGACCTGAGCAACCTCGATACGCTTGGCGCGCTTATCTTCCGGCTGCAGGCGCTGATAGGCACCCGCCTCGTCAATCACGTCGATGGCTTTGTCCGGCATATGCCGGTCATTGATATAGCGAGCCGCCAGCTCGGCCGCAGCCCGCAATGCTTCGTCGCTGTACTCGATGTGGTGATGCTGCTCAAAACGCGGCCGAAGCCCCTTGAGAATACCCACGGTATCCTCGACCGACGGCTCGCTGACGTCGACCTTCTGGAAGCGCCGCGCCAAAGCCCGATCCTTCTCGAAGATGCCGCGGAACTCTTGGAAGGTCGTCGAACCAATGCAACGGATCTCCCCTGAAGAAAGCAGCGGCTTGAGCAAGTTCGAAGCATCCATCACACCGCCCGAGGCGGCGCCAGCACCAATGATGGTGTGGATTTCATCGATGAACAGGATGGCATGGGGGCGTTTGCGCAATTCATTGAGCAAGGCCTTCAAACGCTTCTCGAAATCGCCACGGTACTTGGTACCCGCCAGCAACGCGCCCAGATCAAGGGAATAAACCACGCTCTCGGAGAGCAGGTCCGGCACCTGACCGTCGACGATGCGCTTGGCCAGACCTTCGGCAATGGCTGTCTTGCCGACACCCGCCTCGCCAACCAGCAACGGGTTGTTCTTGCGCCGCCGCGCGAGGATCTGCGCCACCCGTTCGACTTCGGTCTCGCGCCCGACCAGCGGATCAATCCGCCCCTGACGCGACAACTCGTTCAGATTACTGGCATAGGCATCCAGAGGATTGCTCGAGGCAGAGGACTCGCCTCCCTCCTCATCCTGCATGTCCTGTTCGCCTTCCGAGTGATCGACATGCCCTGGCACCTTGGAAATACCGTGAGCGATGTAATTGACCACATCGATACGCGCCACATTCTGCTGCTTGAGCAGGAACACAGCCTGACTTTCCTGCTCACTGAAGATCGCAACCAGCACATTCGCGCCGGTCACCTCACGCTTGCCGGAACTCTGCACGTGGAACACTGCACGCTGCAGGACGCGCTGAAAGCCTAGTGTAGGCTGGGTTTCGCGCTCCTCATCGTGCTGAGGAATCAGTGGTGTGGTGGAATCAATGAATTCCTGCAAATCATGCCGAAGCTTGTCCAGATTCGCACCGCAGGCGCGCAGGACAGTAGCGGCAGCTTCATTGTCCAGCAGTGCAAGCAACAGGTGCTCGACCGTCATGAACTCATGGCGCTTAACACGCGCTTCTTTGAAGGCAAGATTGAGGGTGACTTCCAGCTCTCGATTCAACATAGCTTCACCTCTTACCCAGGCGGCCGGTATTAACCGTCCTTCTCTATCTCACAGAGTAGCGGATGCTGACTGTCCTTGGCGTACTGGTTGACCTGCATGGCCTTGGTCTCGGCTATATCGCGGGTAAACACGCCACAGACAGCCCGTCCCTCTGTATGGACGGTTAGCATGATCTTGGTTGCCAGTTCACGATTGTGATTGAAGAACACCTCCAATACTTCGACCACGAAGTCCATCGGTGTGTAATCGTCGTTGTACATCAACACCTTGTACATCGGCGGCGCCTTGAGCGCTGGCTTGGCTTCCTGCACGGCAATGCCGGAGGCGTCATCCTCGTGCGAGGCCGGACGATCCTGATTGGATGTTAGACGAATCTGGTTTCTTGCATACATACGAAAGTGAATGCTTCGTGGCTGGGCGATACGGATGCTAGACAGGTTTATGACCAGCTTCTCAGCCAGCCGCCGGAGTGCCTTGACTAACGGCAAATCGGTGTTACAAACAATGGATACCCACGTCGGGTATCGGGGTTCCACACCCTCGCCCAACCAGGCTGATTCAAGTGTGGAACTGAAGTGGATGATACTCCAGTGATGGAGTCCTTTGCAGAGGGATATCAGCATGCTCAGCGGCAAGGTCAAGTGGTTCAACAACGCCAAGGGTTACGGCTTCGTCGTCGCCGACGGCCGAGATGAGGACCTATTCGCCCATTATTCGGCCATCCACATGGAAGGCTACAAGACTCTGAAGGCTGGCCAGCCTGTCAGCTTCGATATTCTGCAAGGCCCCAAAGGCCTGCACGCCGTGAATATCAGCCCCATCCTGGCAACCAGTGAATCCCCGGCGACCACCAGCGCGCCACAAAGCACTCCGATAGAAGCCTAAAGAGCATCAAATGAAAAAGGCCGGTCTAAGACCGGCCTTTTTTTCGTTACCGCTCGTCGAATTACATGTGAGCGATCATGGCGTCGCCGAACTCGGAGCAGGACAGCAGCGTAGCCCCATCCATCAGGCGTTCGAAGTCATAGGTCACGGTCTTGGCCGAAATAGCGCCGTTGGTGCCCTTGATGATCAGGTCAGCCGCCTCGATCCAGCCCATGTGGCGCAGCATCATTTCAGCCGAGAGGATGACCGAGCCCGGGTTGACCTTGTCCTGGCCGGCATACTTCGGTGCAGTGCCATGAGTGGCCTCGAACATGGCAACGGTGTCGGACAGGTTGGCACCTGGCGCGATACCGATACCACCCACTTCAGCCGCCAGGGCGTCGGAGAGGTAGTCACCGTTCAGGTTCAGCGTGGCAATCACGTCGTACTCGGCCGGGCGCAGCAGAATCTGCTGCAGCATGGCGTCGGCGATGGCGTCCTTGACCACGACGTTCTTACCGGTTTTCGGGTTCTTGAACTGCATCCAAGGACCACCGTCCAGCAACTCGGCACCGAACTCGTTCTTGGCGATTTCGTAGCCCCACTCTTTGAAGGCACCTTCGGTGAACTTCATGATGTTGCCTTTGTGCACAATGGTCAGCGACTCGCGGTCATTATCGACCACGTATTGCAGGGCCTTGCGCACCAGACGCTGAGTACCTTCTTTGGAAACCGGCTTGACGCCGATGCCGCAGTCCTGGTCGAAACGGATCTTGGTGACACCCATTTCTTCTTTCAGGAACTTGATGACCTTGGTCGCCTCGGGCGAGCCAGCCTTCCACTCGATACCGGCATAAATATCTTCGGAGTTTTCACGGAAGATGGTCATATCGACGTCGCCTGGCTTCTTCACCGGGCTCGGTACGCCTTCGAACCAACGCACAGGGCGCAGGCAGACATACAAATCGAGCTCCTGGCGCAGGGCAACGTTCAACGAACGAATACCACCGCCTACCGGGGTGGTCAAAGGGCCCTTGATCGAGACGACATAGTCGCGAACGGCTTCAAGGGTTTCTTTTGGCAGCCAGGTATCCTGGTCGTAAACCTGGGTGGCCTTCTCGCCGGCATAGACTTCCATCCAGGAAATCTTGCGCTTGCCGCCATAGGCTTTCTCGACCGCGGCATCGACGACCTTGATCATCACCGGACTGATATCAACCCCGATACCATCTCCTTCGATATAAGGAATGATCGGGTTGTTCGGTACGTTGAGAGACATGTCCGCATTGACGGTGATTTTGTCACCGGTCGCCGGCACCTGGATCTTTTGGTATCCCATTCTTGACTCCGCTGCATGGTTGAACATCAGGGTCTCAAGAGCTTACCCCACTTGAAACGGCCTGAACCATCTCTTCGTTAGTCTAACGCCCTCTTCCCGCCCGCTCGCGGAGCGGATCTCCTTTGTGCCAAACCGGCCCCGGCACGGTCATGCCGAAAACAGGAGTCACGACTTGGTTATCAAGAACGTATTTAGGTGATTGCGGCGATGATATACTCCGCCCCGTGACTCGAGAGTCATAGGAGCAGCTGCTCTACGACGCAGATTCCAGCTTCTGATACCTGCTACCGCAGGACTACCGCTTGACACTCTACTGGTGCCATCAACATCACAGCGGCAACTTCTCGTCTCCTCGCTTCGGAAACCTCCCGAACGAAGCGCTTACCCGGCGCACCGCGAGATTCTGTGCACGCTCTGCAAGAAGAGAGTTAACCCTACATGCCCACCCGCTCGAAGATTGTTTACACCTTCACCGACGAAGCTCCCGCCCTCGCCACCTACTCCCTGCTCCCTATCGTAAAAGCCTTCGCTGCCGCTGCCGATATCGACGTGGAAACCAGCGACATTTCGCTGGCCGCTCGAATTCTCGCCAGCTTCTCCGACCGGCTGGATGCGAGCAAAAAGGTTTCGGACGACCTCGCTCAACTAGCGGTACTGGCTACAGACCCGGCAGCCAACATCATCAAACTGCCAAACATCAGCGCATCCGTCCCCCAGCTCAAGGGCGCCATCGCCGAGCTGCAGGCACTGGGCTACAACATTCCGGACTTCCCGGAAGAGCCGACCAGCGACGAAGACAAGGACGTTCGCGCACGCTACAGCAAGGTGCTGGGCAGCGCGGTGAACCCGGTGCTCCGTGAAGGCAACTCCGACCGCCGCGCTCCCGCCGCCGTCAAGGCTTTTGCCCGCAAGCACCCGCACTCCATGGGCAAGTGGAGCATGGCTTCGCAGTCCCACGCCGACTACATGCGTGGCGGTGACTTCTTCTCCAGCGAACAGTCCTTCACCATGGACAAAGCCGGCAAGGTCCGCATCGAGTTCGTGAGCAAGAATGGCAAGGTCGAGGTCAAAAAGGAGCTGAACCTGCAGGCTGGCGAAGTGCTGGACGGCATGTTCATGAGCTGCCGCCAACTGCGCAACTTCTTCGAGCGCACCCTGCGCGAGTGCAAAGAAACTGGCGTGATGTGGTCCCTGCACGTCAAGGCGACCATGATGAAGGTGTCCCACCCCATCGTCTTCGGCCACGCGGTCAGCGTTTACTACAAAGACGCTTTCGACAAGTACGCCGACCTGTTCGCCGAGCTGGGCGTCAACCCGAACAACGGCCTGTCCAGCGTCTATGACAAGATCAAGGTGCTGCCGGCCTCCCAGCAGGAAGAAATCCAGCACGACCTGCACGCCTGCTACAGCAATCGCCCGGAAATGGCGATGGTCGACTCGGTCAAGGGCATCACCAACCTGCACATCCCGAGCGACGTCATCGTCGACGCCTCGATGCCGGCCATGATCCGCAACTCCGGCCAGATGTGGGGCAAGGACGGCAAGCAGAAAGACACCAAAGCCGTCATGCCTGAAAGCACCTATGCGCGCATCTATCAGGAGATGATCAACTTCTGCAAAACCAATGGCGCGTTCGATCCCACCACCATGGGCTCGGTGCCGAACGTCGGCCTGATGGCGCAGAAAGCTGAAGAGTACGGCAGCCACGACAAGACCTTCGAGTTGGCCGCCGATGGCATCATGCGTGTGGTCCTGGAAGACGGCACCGTGAAGATCGAGCACCAGGTCGAGGCCGGTGACATCTGGCGTGCCTGCCAGACCAAGGACGCGCCGATCCGAGACTGGGTCAAGCTGGCCGTTACCCGTGCCCGCCAGTCCAACACCCCTGCCATCTTCTGGCTGGACCCGGAGCGCGCGCACGACCGTCAACTGTCCCTGAAGGTCAACGAGTACCTCAAGGAACACGACCTGACCGGCCTGGATATTCGCCAGATGGGCTACAACGAAGCCATCCGCGTCTCCATGGAACGCCTGATTCGTGGCCTGGACACCATTTCCGTGACCGGCAACGTCCTGCGCGACTACCTGACCGACCTGTTCCCCATCATGGAGCTGGGTACATCCGCCAAGATGCTCTCCATCGTCCCCCTGATGGCAGGCGGCGGCATGTACGAAACCGGTGCCGGCGGCTCGGCACCGAAGCACGTCCAGCAGCTGATCGAAGAGAACCACCTGCGCTGGGACTCGCTGGGCGAATTCCTGGCCCTGGCCGTTTCTCTGGAAGAAACCGGCATCAAGACCAACAATGCCAAGGCCAAGCTGCTTGGCACCGCACTGGACGCTGCTACCGGCAAGTTGCTGGACAACAACAAGTCGCCATCGCGCAAGACTGGCGAAATCGACAACCGTGGCAGCCACTTCTACCTGGCCCTGTACTGGGCTCAGGAACTGGCGGCGCAGACCGAAGATGCCGCGCTGGCGGCGCACTTCGCTCCGCTGGCCAAGACCCTGGCCGACAACGAGGCCGTCATCCTGGCCGAACTGGCCAAGGTGCAAGGCAGCGCGGTCGATATCGGCGGCTACTACAAGTCCAACCCTGAGCTGACCGCTCAAGTCATGCGCCCGAGCGCAACCCTGAACGCAGCGATCGATTCGCTGGTTTAAGGCGCCACGCTCGCGTCATGGCAAAACGGAACCCCGGCCCACGCGCCGGGGTTCTTGCATCTGTCCATCATCACAAGGAGTTCCGCACATGGATTGGACACCCCACATCACTGTTGCCACCATCGTCGAAGATCAGGGGCGCTTCCTGTTTGTCGAAGAGCATTGCGCAGGCCAGCAGGTTCTCAACCAACCAGCCGGTCATCTGGAAGCCAATGAAAGCCTGATTCAGGCAGCCGTGCGCGAAACCCTGGAAGAGACCGGCTGGGAGATAGAAGTCACCGCAGTGACCGGCATCTACCTGTACACCGCACCCAGCAATGGCGTGACCTATCAACGCGTGTGCTTTGCCGCCCGCCCCCTGCGCCATCGCCCGGAAAGCCCCCTGGATCAAGGCATCATCGGCCCACTCTGGCTTAGCCGTGAAGAACTGGAGAGTCAGCGCAAGCGCTGGCGCAGCGAGCTTGTAGGCCAGTGTTTGGACGACTACCTGAGCGGCGAGCGCTTTGCCCTGAGCCTGATCCGCAACTGACACACGGCGAGCGGCAGCCCCTCGCCCTGGGGCTTCTGTTAGAATTCACGGCTTTGCCAGCATTCAAGCAGTCCGAACGCCATGTCTGAGCCAACCAAACCCCGCGTGATCGTCGGCATGTCCGGCGGCGTCGATTCGTCCGTTTCCGCTCTCCTGCTGCTCGAGCAGGGGTATCAGGTCGAAGGCCTGTTCATGAAGAACTGGGAAGAAGACGATGGCACCGAGTACTGCACCGCGATGGCAGACCTGGCCGATGCCCAGGCGGTATGCGACAAGATAGGCATCACGCTGCACACCGCCAATTTCGCGGCGGAATACTGGGACAACGTCTTCGAGCACTTTCTCGACGAATACAAAGCCGGTCGCACACCGAATCCGGACATCCTGTGCAACCGCGAGATCAAGTTCAAAGCCTTCCTCGATTACGCCCTGAGCCTCGGCGCAGACCTGATCGCCACGGGCCATTACGTGCGTCGCCGCGATATCGACGGGCGCAGCGAACTGCTCAAAGGCCTTGATCCGAACAAGGACCAGAGCTATTTCCTGCACGCCGTCGGCGGCGAGCAGATTGGCAAGACCCTGTTCCCGGTCGGCGAACTGGAGAAACCCCAGGTCCGCGCCATTGCCGAAAAATATGGCCTGGCCACGGCCAAGAAGAAGGACTCCACCGGCATCTGCTTCATCGGCGAGCGCCGGTTCAGTGACTTCCTCAAGCAATACCTGCCCGCCCAACCAGGGGATCTCGAAACCACCGACGGCGACGTCATCGGGCGCCACCACGGCCTGATGTACCACACCATCGGACAACGCCAGGGCCTGGGTATCGGCGGCCTGAAAGACGCCAGCGAAGAGCCGTGGTACGTCCTGCACAAGGACCTGTCACGCAACGTGCTGATCGTCGGCCAGGGCAACGATCATCCCTGGCTGTTCTCCCGCGCCCTGCTGGCCTCGGACATCTACTGGGTCAACCCAGTCGACCTTAAGACACCGCGCCAACTGACCGCCAAGGTGCGCTATCGCCAGAGCGACCAGACCTGCACGCTGGAAAAAACCGAACAGGGCTATCGCGCTGTATTCGTCGAACCACAACGCGCCGTCACCCCCGGCCAGTCCGTGGTCTTCTACGATGGCGAAATCTGCCTGGGTGGTGGCGTGATAGAACACGCAGAGCCTTGGTTCAATGGAGCGCAACAGGCATGACGCCAGTACAGGAACAACTGACGGCGCTGGCCGCCGTATTCCAGGCCGCCACCTTGGTCGACAAGATTGCCCGCACCGGCCAGGCCAGCGATGCCGATATTGGCTGCCTGCTCGGCAGCCTGCTGGTACGTGACCCGAAAAGCACCCTGGACGTTTACGGCGGCGATGACATCAACCTGCGTGAAGGCTACCGCGCCCTGGTCAACGCCCTTGAGCGTAATCCGGCCAGTCTGCAGCGCGAGCCCCTGCGCTACGCCCTTTCCCTGCTTGGCCTCGAGCGGCAGTTGAGCAAGCGCGAGGACATGCTGCAAATCATCGGCACTCGACTGGACCAGGTTCAGCAGCAGGTTGGCCATTTCGGTCTCACTCACGAGAACGTGATTGCCTCCTGTGGCGCGCTGTACCAGGACACCATCAGCACCTTCCGCCAACGCATCCAGGTCCATGGCGACATGCGCTTCCTGCAGCAACCCAATAACGCGGCAAAAATTCGTGCCCTGCTGTTGACCGGTATTCGCTCCGCACTCCTCTGGCGCCAGCTGGGTGGGCATCGCTGGCAGTTGGTGTTCAGCCGCAGCAAGCTGCTCAAGGAACTCTATCCCCTGCTGCGCACCTGACCCCTCCATGCGCAGCGTAAAGCCGCTTCAAGGTGCGCTGCTCCTGGCACTGTCCGCCCTGCTATTCGCCTTCATGGGCGCCGGCATTCGCGAGATTTCCGGCAGCGTCAACAACGAGTCGATCGTGTTCTTTCGCAACCTGATCGGTGTGTTGTTCTTCCTGCCGATGATCCTGGTCAGCGGCATTCAACCCCTCAAGACAGCGCACCTGAAATCGCACCTGTGGCGCGCCACCTACGGGCTGGCGGCGATGTACTGTTTTTTCTACGCCATTGCCCACCTGCCCCTGGCCGACGCGATGCTGTTCACGTATTCAGCACCCCTGTTCACGCCGTTTATCGCCCGCTGGTGGCTGAAGGAACCGCTGACCCGACGCATGCTGCTGACCTCCGTGCTGGGCCTGATTGGCGTATTGCTGGTCGCCAAACCCAGCGATGCCCTGCTCGATACCCAAGCCCTGATCGGCCTCGCCGCCAGCATCCTGGCCGCCTTTGCCTTCGTCTCGATCCGCGAGATGAGCAACACCGAACCCACCTTCCGTATCGTTTTCTACTTCGCCCTGTGCAGCACACTGATCGCTGCCGTGCCACTGAGCTGGGCCTGGCAACCTCTGGATAATCACCAGCTTGGCATGCTGCTCGGTATCGGCCTGCTCGCCACGGTCAGCCAGATCATCATGTCCAAGGCTTATGCGCTCGCGCCGCCTGGGCAAATCGGACCTGTTGCTTACCTGGCGATCGTGTTTGCCGGGCTGATCGCCTGGTGGCTCTGGGGTGAAGTACCCGATGTGTTGTCGATCGCTGGGGCGCTGCTCATCTTCGCCGCCGGTCTGTTCTCCATCTCGCGGCGCTGAGCGAGCAACAGCGGATCACAGATCGCCTAGCGATTTCATGTATGATGTGCGCCCTTTTCGTCGACCGACTGTCCGAGAACGCCTCCATGCAGCTCTCCTCGCTCACCGCGGTTTCCCCCGTTGATGGCCGCTATGCCGGCAAAACCAGCGCCCTGCGCCCGATCTTCAGCGAATACGGCCTGATCCGTTTCCGCGTCCTGGTCGAGGTCCGCTGGCTGCAACGCCTGGCTGCCCACGCCAGCGTTACCGAAGTACCGCCCTTCTCCGCCGAAGCACAAGCCATTCTCAACGAACTGGCAGAAAACTTCGCCGTCGAGCACGCCGAGCGCGTGAAAGAGATCGAGCGCACCACCAATCACGACGTCAAGGCCGTGGAATACCTGCTCAAGGAGCAAGCCGCCAAGCTGCCGGAACTGGCCGCCGTGAGCGAGTTCATCCACTTCGCCTGCACCAGTGAGGACATCAACAACCTGTCCCACGCCCTGATGCTGCGCGAAGGTCGCGACAGCGTATTGCTGCCACTGATGCGCCAGATCGCTGCCGCCATCCGTGAACTGGCGGTCAAGTTCGCCGACGTGCCGATGCTCTCGCGTACCCACGGCCAGCCTGCCTCGCCGACCACCTTGGGCAAGGAGCTGGCCAATGTCGTCTACCGCCTCGAGCGGCAGATCGTGCAGGTGGCTGGCGTCCCGCTGCTGGGCAAGATCAACGGCGCCGTGGGCAACTACAACGCACACCTGTCGGCCTACCCAAGCATCGACTGGGAAGCCAATGCCCGTCAGTTCATCGAGAACGACCTGGGCCTGCAGTGGAACCCCTACACCACGCAGATCGAGCCGCACGACTATATCGCCGAGCTGTTCGACGCCATTGCGCGCTTCAACACCATCCTCATCGACTTCGACCGCGACATCTGGGGCTACATCTCCCTCGGCTACTTCAAGCAGAAGACCGTGGCTGGTGAAATCGGCTCTTCGACCATGCCGCACAAGGTCAACCCGATCGACTTCGAGAACTCCGAAGGTAACCTTGGCATCGCCAATGCGCTCTTCCAGCACCTGGCCAGCAAGCTGCCGATTTCGCGCTGGCAACGTGACCTGACCGACTCCACCGTGCTGCGCAACCTCGGCGTCGGCTTCGCCCACAGCGTCATCGCCTACGAAGCCAGCCTCAAGGGTATCGGCAAGCTGGAGTTGAACGAAGCACGCATCGCCGCCGATCTGGACGCCTGCTGGGAAGTCCTCGCCGAGCCCATCCAGACCGTGATGCGCCGCTATGCCATTGAGAACCCTTACGAGAAGCTCAAGGAGCTGACGCGCGGCAAGGGCATCAGCCCAGAAGCCCTGCTCAGCTTCATCGACGGCCTGGATATGCCGGCTGCCGCCAAGGAAGAACTGAAGCAACTGACCCCGGCCAACTACATCGGCAACGCCGTAGCCCAGGCCAAGCGCGTCTAACCGACGCCCTTTATTTGCACGCCCGGCTGTGCCGGGCGTTTTTATTTCAAAGGCTTACAAATGACTACTGATGTACCTCTTCAACTGCTCGGCGGTCTTACAGCCCGTGAATTCCTGCGTGATTACTGGCAGAAGAAGCCTCTGCTGATCCGCCAGGCCATCCCTGACTTCGAAAGCCCGATCAGCCCGGACGAACTGGCCGGCCTGGCCCTGGAGGAAGAAGTCGAGTCGCGCCTGATCATCGAACAGGGCGAGCGCCCCTGGGAACTGCGTCGCGGCCCATTCGCCGAAGATGCGTTCAGCCAACTACCCGAGCGTGACTGGACCCTGCTGGTGCAAGCCGTCGACCAGTTCGTCCCGGATGTCGCCGAACTGCTCAAGCAGTTCAATTTCCTGCCCAGCTGGCGCATCGACGACGTGATGATCAGCTTCGCCGCACCCGGCGGGGGCGTTGGCCCGCACTACGACAACTACGACGTGTTCCTGCTGCAGGCCCATGGCCAGCGCCGCTGGAAGATCGGCCAGATGTGCGACAGCGACAGCCCGCTGCTGCCCCACGCCGATCTGCGCATCCTGGCCGACTTCCAGCAGACCGACGAATGGGTGCTGGAACCCGGCGACATGCTCTATCTGCCGCCACGCCTGGCCCATTTCGGCACCGCCGAGGACGATTGCCTGACCTACTCGGTCGGTTTCCGTGCCCCCAGCGCAGCCGAAGTGCTGACCCACTTCACCGACTTCCTCGCTCAGTTTCTGCCGGACGAAGAACGCTACAGCGATGCCGATATCGCCCCGACCAACGACCCGCACCAGATCCAGCGCGACTCGCTCGACCGCCTGAAAGCGCTGCTGGCCGAGCACATGAGCGACGAGCGCCTGTTACTGACCTGGTTCGGCCAGTTCATGACCGAACCTCGCTACCCTGAGCTGGTCGCCGGCAATGACATCGAAGAAGAGGATCTGCTGGCCAGCATCGACCAGGGCGCCGTGCTGATACGCAACCCCAGTGCCCGCCTCGCCTGGAGCGAAGTCGATGTCGGCCTGGTGCTGTTCGCCAGCGGCCAGAGCCGCTTGTTGCCTGCATCACTCAAGGAACTGCTCAGGCTGATCTGCGCCACCGACGCGCTGCATGCCGACAACCTTGAGCAATGGCTCACCGATGAAGACGGGCGTAAGCTGCTCTGCGAACTGGTCAAGCAAGGTAGTCTGGAGTTTGCTGATGAATAACATTCACGTTCGCCTCGCCGATTGGCAGAAAGACAATGCCGATCTGCGGCGCATCCGCGAGGCCGTATTCATCGCGGAACAAGCGGTTCCCGCCGAGCTCGAATGGGATGACGAAGACAGCGAGGCCGTGCACTTTCTGGCCACCGAGGGCGACTACCCGATCGGCACTGCCCGCCTTCTCCCGGACGGGCATATCGGCCGGGTTTCCGTACTTAAGGACTGGCGCGGCCTGAAAGTCGGCGATGCCCTGATGCAGGCCGTCATCAACGAAGCGGAACGTCGCGGCCAGCGCGAACAGAAACTCAGCGCCCAGGTGCATGCCAGCTCGTTCTACGAACGCCTGGGCTTTCGCATCGAAGGCGACGAGTACCTGGAAGCCGGCATCCCGCATGTCATGATGGTGCGCCATAGCGACTAGGAGCCCGTAATGAACGACGAAAACGCCCCTGCGCATGGAATCGAAGCCGACTTACCCGCCATCGACTTCCACTCGCCGGGGCGTTTCGCCATTCACAACCCGGAGACAGGCGGCACAATCGCATCCTCGCGAGAGCCTGCCCCTTTCATCCTCGGTGACCATTCGCACCTCGAGCGCTTCCATACCCCCGAGCAAGCCCAGGCCCACACGCTTGCCCTGCTGCAACAGGCGACACAGAGCCTGTGCCTGTTTACCCCGGACCTGGAGCCGCTGCTGTACAACCATGGCAGCGTACTGGATGCCTGCACCCGCTTTCTCCTGGCCAGCCCGAAGAACCGCCTGCGCATCCTCCTGCGCGACCCGACGCGCCCGGTGAAACAAGGACATCGACTGCTGCAACTGGCGCAACGGGTGACCAGCAACCTGCACATCCGCAAGTTGAATCCCGACAACATCAACGAAGAAAGCGCCTACTTGCTGGCAGATGAGCGCGGCCTCCTGCTGCGCCCACAACCAGACCTGCCGGCCGGCTATGCTTTGTACAACGACCCCGGCCGCGCTCGCCAACAACAGGCACGCTTTGACCAGGCGTGGGACGCCAGCCTTCTCGATCCTGACTTGCGGAGCTTTCTGCTATGACCCTGCGTACCTGCCTGGCCACGATGCTGCTCGCCCTCAGCCTGCCTCTGCATGCCGCCACCGAACTGATCCCGCTGGGCTATCGTACTGCCGACGAAGTGCTGCCTGTTGTGCAGTCAGCACTCGACGGCCAGGGCAAGGCCAGCGCCTACGGCAATCAACTGGTGATCAATGCGTCGCCGGAGAAAATTCGCGAAATCCGTGACCTGCTCGGGCAGCTGGATACTGCGCCTCGCCGCCTGCTGATCAGCGTCGACACCAACGAGTCAGGCATTCAGGACAGTGACGGCTACTCGGTCGATGGCTCGGCAAGCGTTGGCGGCGTGGACATTCAGGCAGGACGCGGCGAAGTGAGAGGCCGCGATCAGGTGCGCATCATTCGGCGCACCACCAACAGCCGCAGTGGCGGCGTGCAGCAGATCCAGGCCAGCGAGGGCTACCCCGCGCTGATCCAGGTCGGCCAGAGCGTACCGCTGACCACCTCCAGCGTCGGCCCCTATGGTCAGGTCTACAACAACACTCAGTATCGCAATGTCACCCAAGGCTTCTATGTGACCGCCAGCCTGACCGGCGACATCGTCCACCTCAACGTCAGCAGCAACAACGATCGCATGAGCAACACCCACCCTGGCGTGATCGACGTACAGAGCAGCGATACCCGCGTCAGCGGCCGCCTGGGCGAATGGATCAACCTGGGCGGCATCAGCCAACAGAACCAGAGCAACGACCGCGACATCCTGCGCCGCCATGCCACCCAGGGCAGCAACGACATGAACATGCGCATCAAGGTCGACGCGCTCGACTGACAACTGCCGCAGCGCAAATTATGTAGTAGGAAGAAAAATCCACTACAAAACGTTTGACGTACCCTCCGCCTGAGCGCATCATTGCCCCGCTCCCGCTAGCCAGGGGTTCTGCTTCAGAACCTCCAGATCGCTGCCGTAACACCATTCGGCACGGTCCGTGTTTTAACAGCCCACAAGGCGTTTCGACGAGGTTGCGACTGGAACGAAAGTTGTCCTGAGGGACGGGGAAGCCAAAGCACAAGCCAGATTGAAGACCCAGCACCCAGGTGCACAGGCTTCAAGCTGCTGTCTCGCCACCCCTCCGCTCTACCCCCTCTTTCGTCCCTGTCGAGATTTCGACGTTCTGCTGCGTGTCGCCCGCAACACTGCAAACTTTTGCACGTTGGTTTTGGGTGGGAAGTCGGTGCTCAACCAAACTCACACTTTGAAGGATTGACCATGTCAGCTTATCAAAACGACATCAAAGCCGTTGCCGCCCTGAAAGAAGCCGCCGGCAGCAGCTGGAGCGCTATCAACCCGGAATCCGTGGCCCGCATGCGCGCCCAGAACCGCTTCAAGACCGGTCTGGAAATCGCTCAGTACACTGCTGACATCATGCGCAAAGACATGGCCGAGTACGACGCCGACTCGTCCGTCTACACCCAGTCCCTGGGCTGCTGGCACGGCTTCATCGGTCAGCAGAAGCTGATCTCGATCAAGAAGCACCTGAAGACCACCAACAAGCGCTACCTGTACCTGTCCGGCTGGATGGTTGCCGCTCTGCGCTCCGACTTCGGCCCGCTGCCTGACCAATCCATGCACGAAAAGACCGCAGTTTCCGGTCTGATCGAAGAGCTGTACACCTTCCTGCGTCAGGCTGACAGCCGCGAGCTGGACCTGCTGTTCACCGCTCTGGATGCCGCTCGCGAAGCTGGCGACACCGCCAAAGCCGCTGAAATCCAGTCGCAGATCGACAACCACGAAACTCACATCGTGCCGATCATCGCCGACATCGACGCTGGTTTCGGTAACCCGGAAGCCACCTACCTGCTGGCCAAGCGCATGATCGAAGCAGGCGCTTGCTGCATCCAGATCGAAAACCAGGTTTCCGATGAGAAGCAGTGCGGCCACCAAGACGGCAAAGTGACCGTTCCGCACGCTGACTTCCTGGCGAAGATCGCTGCCGTTCGCTACGCCTTCCTGGAGCTGGGCATCGACAACGGCGTGATCGTTGCTCGTACCGACTCCCTGGGTGCCGGCCTGACCAAGCAAATCGCTGTAACCAAAGAAGCCGGCGACCTGGGCGACCAGTACAACAGCTTCCTGGACTGCGAAGAAGTTTCCGCTGCCGAGCTGGGCAATGGCGACGTCGTGATCAACCGCGAAGGCAAACTGCTGCGTCCGAAGCGCCTGCCGTCCAACCTGTTCCAGTTCCGCGCTGGCACCGGTGAAGCTCGCTGCGTACTGGACTGCATCACCTCGCTGCAGAACGGCGCCGACCTGCTGTGGATCGAAACCGAGAAGCCGCACGTTGGTCAGATCGCTGCCATGGTTGACGAGATCCGCAAGGTCATCCCGAACGCCAAGCTGGTCTACAACAACAGCCCGTCCTTCAACTGGACCCTGAACTTCCGTCAGCAGGTTTACGATGCGTTCGTTGCCGAAGGCAAAGACGTTTCCGCCTACGACCGCGCCAAGCTGATGAGCATCGACTACGATGCCACCGAACTGGCTCAGGTTGCCGACGAGAAGATCCGCACCTTCCAACGCGACGGTTCGGCTCACGCTGGCATCTTCCACCACCTGATCACGCTGCCGACCTACCACACCGCCGCGCTGTCCACCGACAACCTGGCCAAAGGTTACTTCGCAGACCAGGGCATGCTGGCTTACGTCAAAGGCGTACAGCGTGAAGAGCTGCGTCAGGGCATCGCTTGCGTCAAGCACCAGAACATGGCTGGCTCCGACATCGGCGACAACCATAAAGAGTACTTCGCTGGCGAAGCCGCTCTGAAGGCAAGCGGTAAAGACAACACCATGAACCAGTTCCACTAAGAACGGTTCACTCGGCCAAGACCACGATCAAGGCCGAGCGTGTTGAAAAAAGCCCCGGCAGAAATGCCGGGGCTTTTTTTGTCTGTAGAAATACCGCCAAGGCATCGCAGGCTCACACCCAGGCCTCAGGGGAAACAAATTGTGGCCAAACGGTCAGCAATCCCTACCGCTTTCGATAAGCCCATGATCTGTAAACAATTACCGACAGCATCCTTACAAAAAAGCGCCAAATCGGTACAGATAAACGCTATTCGAGCCATAAGACCAAAGTTTTAGAGCGGCTGCGCACAAGGAGACACCGGCTTTTCAGACGTGAAATCCCTTTTCCAGACAGACTCCTGTGCATTTTTCTATTCAGAAAAATTTACTTAACGGTCAATGCAGGCCTAAAATTGCGCGCATACTTTGCAGGGCACCTTTAATCGGGTGTACCTCACCATAATAGAAGCCGCCCCTTACCCAAGGAGTAACGGCATGCCTGATGCGGTAGCCACCATGTCCCATAACTGGGCGTTTGCCATTTTCCTGCTCGGAGTCTGCGCACTCATCGCGTTCATGCTCGGTCTATCCAGCCTGCTGGGTAGCAAAGCCTGGGGGCGCAGCAAGAACGAACCGTTCGAATCCGGCATGCTACCTACCGGCAGCGCCCAACTGCGCCTCTCCGCCAAGTTCTATCTGGTCGCGATGCTCTTCGTGATCTTCGACGTCGAAGCCCTCTTCCTTTTTGCTTGGTCAGTCTCCGTTCGCGAAAGCGGCTGGGCTGGACTGATCGAAGCTACCGTTTTCATAGCAATTCTGTTGGCAGGTCTTGTCTATCTTTGGCGTATCGGGGCGCTCGATTGGGCTCCCCAGGGACGTCGTGAACGGCAGGCGAAGCTAAAACAATGAGGCTTTGGCGATGCAATACAAACTTACTCGGATCGATCCGGATGCGCCTAATGAGCAGTATCCGGTCGGCGAGCGGGAGACTGTCTCCGACCCGCTGTTAGACGATCAGGTCCACAAGAACATCTACATGGGCAAGCTTGAGGATGTTCTCAGCGGTGCGGTGAACTGGGGGCGCAAGAACTCCCTGTGGCCGTACAACTTCGGCCTGTCCTGCTGCTACGTGGAAATGACCACCGCCTTTACTGCGCCGCACGACATTGCGCGCTTTGGTGCGGAAGTCATTCGTGCGTCTCCGCGCCAGGCCGACTTCATGGTCATCGCCGGTACCTGCTTCATCAAGATGGCCCCGGTCATACAGCGCCTGTACGAGCAGATGCTCGAGCCCAAGTGGGTGATCTCCATGGGTTCATGCGCCAACTCCGGCGGCATGTACGACATCTACTCGGTGGTCCAGGGGGTCGATAAGTTCCTCCCGGTCGACGTTTACATTCCCGGCTGCCCGCCCCGCCCCGAGGCATTCCTGCAAGGCCTGATGCTGTTGCAGGAATCCATCGGCAAGGAGCGTCGTCCGCTGTCCTGGGTCGTCGGCGATCAAGGCATTTACCGTGCCGATATGCCGTCGCAGAAAGAACAGCGCCGCGAACAACGTATCGCGGTTACCAACCTGCGCAGCCCCGACGAAGTGTGATTGCTGGCTCTTACCCGAGCCATTCACATCCGCCGTTGACCGATAGCGACCGAGACCATGACTGCAGACAGCATTCTGTCCATACCGCCTTATAAGGCAGACGACCAAGATGTCGTCGCCGAGCTTCATACCCGTTTTGGTGCTGATGCGTTTACCGCGCAAAGCACCCGCACCGGCATGCCAGTGCTATGGGTTGCCCGTGAGCGTCTGATCGAGGTGCTCACCTACCTGCGTAACCTGCCGCGCCCCTACGTCATGCTCTATGACCTGCACGGCGTCGACGAGCGCCTGCGCACGCAGCGCCGCGGCCTGCCGGGTGCCGACTTCACCGTCTTCTACCACCTGATGTCGATCGAACGAAACAGCGACATCATGCTCAAGGTGGCGCTCAGCGAAGGTGATCTCAACGTACCGACCGTGACCAGCATCTGGCCGAACGCCAACTGGTACGAGCGTGAGGTCTGGGACCTCTACGGCATCACCTTCAACGGTCACCCGCACCTGACCCGCATCATGATGCCGCCGACCTGGGAAGGTCACCCGCTGCGCAAGGACTACCCGGCACGTGCCACCGAGTTCGATCCGTTCAGCCTGACCCTGGCCAAGCAGCAGCACGAAGAGGAAGCCGCCCGCTTCAAGCCCGAAGACTGGGGCATGAAACGTGGCGGTGAGCACGAGGACTACATGTTCCTCAACCTCGGCCCCAACCACCCTTCCGCGCACGGTGCGTTCCGCATCATCCTGCAGCTGGACGGTGAAGAGATCGTCGACTGCGTGCCGGAGATCGGCTACCACCACCGTGGTGCCGAGAAGATGGCCGAGCGCCAGAGCTGGCACAGCTTCATCCCCTACACCGACCGTATCGACTACCTCGGCGGGGTGATGAACAACCTGCCGTACGTACTTTCGGTCGAGAAGCTGGCCGGCATCAAGGTGCCGCAGAAGGTCGACGTCATCCGCATCATGATGGCCGAGTTCTTCCGCATCACCAGTCACCTGCTGTTCCTGGGCACCTATATCCAGGACGTCGGCGCCATGACCCCGGTGTTCTTCACGTTCACCGACCGCCAGCGCGCCTACAAGGTCATCGAAGCCATCACCGGCTTCCGTCTGCACCCGGCCTGGTACCGCATCGGTGGCGTCGCCCATGACCTGCCGCGCGGCTGGGATGGCCTGGTCAAGGAGTTCGTCGACTGGCTGCCCAAGCGCCTCGACGAGTACGAAAAGGCCGCGCTGAAAAACAGCATCCTCAAAGGTCGGACCATCGGCGTTGCCCAGTACAACACCAAGGAAGCCCTGGAATGGGGAGTCACCGGTGCCGGCCTGCGCTCCACCGGCCTGGACTTCGACCTGCGCAAGGCGCGCCCATACTCGGGCTACGAGAACTTCGAATTCGAAGTGCCGCTGGCGGTGAACGGCGATGCCTACGACCGTTGCATGGTCCGCGTCGAAGAGATGCGCCAGAGCATCCGTATCATTGATCAGTGCATGCGCAACATGCCGGAAGGCCCGTACAAAGCGGATCACCCGCTGACCACGCCGCCGCCGAAAGAGCGCACGTTGCAACACATCGAGACCCTCATCACCCACTTCCTGCAGGTTTCCTGGGGTCCGGTCATGCCGGCCAACGAGAGCTTCCAGATGATTGAGGCGACCAAGGGCATCAACAGCTACTACCTGACGAGCGACGGCAGCACCATGAGCTACCGCACCCGGATTCGTACGCCGAGCTTCGCCCACCTGCAGCAGATCCCTTCGGTGATCCGCGGCAGCATGGTGGCCGACCTCATCGCCTACCTGGGCAGTATCGACTTCGTTATGGCTGACGTGGACCGCTGACATGAGCCAGACATCCCTGATTCAAACCGACCGTTTTGCCCTGAGCGAAACCGAGCGCTCGGCCATCGAGCACGAAATGCACCACTACGAGGACCCGCGTGCGGCGTCCATCGAAGCCCTGAAGATCGTGCAAAAGGAGCGTGGCTGGGTACCGGACGGCGCTGCCGATGCCATCGGCGCAATCCTCGGCATTCCGGCGAGCGACGTTGAAGGTGTTGCCACCTTCTATAGTCAGATCTTCCGCCAGCCGGTCGGTCGCCACATCATTCGCGTCTGCGACAGCATGACCTGCTTTGTTGGCGGCCATGAAAACGTGCTGGAAAGCATCAAGGGTGAGCTGGGCATCGTTCCCGGCCAGACCACCGCCGACGGCCGTTTCACCCTGCTGCCCGTGTGCTGCCTGGGCAACTGCGACAAGGCCCCGGCGCTGATGATCGACGATGAAACCTTCGGCAATGTCCAGCCGGAAAGCGTTGGCCAACTGCTGGAGAGCTTCCAATGACCAGCCGCAGCTCGACCATCCTCACCTCCCACGGGCCGATCAACCACATCGCCCGCACCGAGGAAACCCACCCGCTGACCTGGCGTCTGCGTGACGACGCCCAGCCGGTCTGGCTTGACGAGTACCAGCAGAAGAACGGCTATGCCGCTGCACGCAAGGCCCTCGGCGAAATGGCCCAGGCCGATATCGTGCAGACGGTCAAGGATTCCGGCCTGAAAGGTCGTGGCGGTGCGGGCTTCCCCACCGGCGTCAAATGGGGCCTGATGCCCGCTGACGAATCCATGAACATCCGCTACCTGCTGTGCAACGCGGACGAGATGGAGCCCAACACCTGGAAAGACCGCATGCTCATGGAGCAACTGCCGCACCTGCTGGTGGAAGGCATGCTGATCTCCGCGCGCGCGCTCAAGGCCTACCGTGGTTACATCTTCCTGCGTGGCGAGTACGTCGACGCCGCCGCCAACCTCAATCGTGCCATCGAGGAAGCCAAGGCCGCCGGCCTGCTGGGCAAGAACATCCTCGGCAGCGGCTTCGATTTCGAGTTGTTCGTGCACACCGGCGCCGGGCGCTACATCTGCGGTGAAGAAACCGCACTGATCAACTCCCTCGAAGGCCGCCGCGCCAACCCGCGCTCCAAGCCGCCCTTCCCGGCCGCTGTCGGCGTGTGGGGCAAACCGACCTGCGTGAACAACGTAGAGACCCTGTGCAACGTCCCGGCCATCGTCGCCAATGGCGTCGACTGGTACAAAACCCTGGCCCGCCCGGGCAGCGAAGACATGGGCACCAAGCTCATGGGCTTCTCCGGCAAGGTGAAGAACCCAGGGATCTGGGAACTGCCTTTCGGCCTGCCGGCTCGCGAGCTGTTCGAGGACTATGCCGGTGGCATGCGTGACGGTTTCACGCTGAAAGCCTGGCAGCCTGGCGGCGCCGGTACCGGCTTCCTGCTGCCGGAGCACCTGGACGCGGCCATGTTCGCCGGCGGCATCGCCAAGGTCGGCACGCGCATGGGTACCGGCCTGGCCCTGGCCATCGACGACAGCGTCAACATGGTCTCGCTGCTGCGCAACATGGAAGAGTTCTTCGCCCGCGAGTCCTGTGGCTGGTGCACACCGTGCCGCGACGGCCTGCCGTGGAGCGTGAAGATTCTCCGTGCCCTGGAGCGTAAGCAAGGCACCCGCGAGGACATCGACACCCTGCTCGGCCTGGTCAACTTCCTCGGCCCCGGCAAGACCTTCTGTGCTCACGCACCGGGCGCCGTGGAGCCACTGGGCAGCGCGATCAAGTATTTCCGTCCGGAGTTCGAGGCTGGCGTGTCCAGTCAGGCGACACCGGCAGCGACGGGGCAATTCGCTCCCGCGTGAAGATTCATGCTGCGGCGGCCACTGACCTGGCCCCGCGACACACCGAGATTCCATTAGCCAAGCCCGCTCACGCGGGGCAAGAAGAAACCTGAACCATGGCCACTATCCACGTAGACGGCAAAGATCTTGAAGTCGATGGTGCGGACAACCTGCTACAGGCCTGTCTGTCCCTCGGTCTCGACATCCCCTACTTCTGCTGGCACCCGGCGCTCGGCAGCGTCGGCGCCTGCCGCCAATGCGCGGTCAAGCAGTACACCGACGAAAACGACAAGCGCGGTCGCCTGGTCATGTCCTGCATGACCCCCGCCACCGACAACACCTGGATTTCCATCGACGACGAAGAGGCCAAGCAATTCCGGGCCAGCGTCGTTGAATGGCTGATGACCAACCACCCGCACGACTGCCCGGTGTGCGAGGAAGGCGGCCATTGCCACCTGCAGGACATGACGGTGATGACCGGCCACAACGAGCGCCGGTACCGCTTCACCAAGCGCACCCACCAGAACCAGGAGCTCGGCCCGTTCATCGCCCACGAGATGAACCGCTGCATCGCCTGCTACCGCTGCGTGCGCTACTACAAGGACTACGCCGGCGGCACCGACCTCGGCGTCTACGGTGCCCACGACAACGTCTATTTCGGCCGTGTCGAGGATGGCACGCTGGAGAGCGAGTTCTCCGGCAACCTGGTCGAGGTCTGCCCGACCGGCGTGTTCACCGACAAGACCCACTCCGAACGCTACAACCGCAAATGGGACATGCAGTTCGCCCCGAGCATCTGCCATGGCTGCTCCAGTGGCTGCAACATCAGCCCCGGCGAGCGCTACGGCGAGATCCGCCGCATCGAGAACCGTTTCAACGGCTCGGTGAACCAGTATTTCCTCTGCGACCGCGGTCGCTTCGGCTACGGCTACGTCAACCGTGACGACCGTCCGCGCCAGCCGCTGCTCCTCAATAAAGAAGGTAGCGCCGAGAAATTGAGCCTGGACGGTGCGCTGGACAAGGCCGCCGAGCTGCTCAAGGGCAAACGTGTGATCGGTATCGGTTCGCCGCGCGCCAGCCTGGAGGGCAACTTCGCCCTGCGCGAACTGGTCGGTGCCGATAACTACTACAGCGGTATTGCCGCCGCCGAGCTGGACAACCTGCGCCTGATCCGCGACGTGCTGCAGAACGGCCCGCTACCTGTGGCCAACCTGCGCGACGTGGAAAGCCACGATGCCGTGTTCGTCCTCGGCGAAGACCTGACCCAGACCGCCGCCCGTCTGGCCCTGGCTCTGCGCCAGTCGGTCAAGGGCAAGGCCACCGAGATCGCGGCCGGCGCGAAGATCCAGGACTGGCACATGGCCGCCGTGCAGAACGTCGCCCAGCACGCGCTGAACCCGCTGTTCATCGCCAGTGTCGCCACCACCCGCCTGGACGATATCGCCGAGGAAACCGTACACGCCGCGCCGGACGACCTGGCCCGCCTCGGCTTTGCCGTGGCCCACGCCATCGATCCGAGCGCACCGGCCGTCAACGGCCTGGACAGCGAAGCCGCCGAGCTGGTGCAACGCATCGCCGACGCCCTGCTGAATGCCAAGCGCCCGCTGATCGTCGCCGGTGCCTCGCTGGGCAGCAAGGCGCTGATCGAAGCCGCAGCGAACATCGCCAGCGCGCTGAAGAATCGCGAGAAGAACGGCTCGATCAACCTGGTCGTACCGGAAGCCAACAGCATGGGCCTGGCCCTGTTTGGTGGTGACTCGGTGGATGCTGCGCTCGACGCCCTGACCTCCGGCAAGGCCGACGCCGTCGTCGTGCTGGAAAACGACCTGTATCGCCGCGCCGATGCCGCCAAGGTCGACGCCGCACTCGCTGCCGCCCAGGTGGTGATCGTTGCCGACCACCAGCAGACCGGTACCACTGCCAAAGCACATCTGGTGCTGCCGGCGGCCAGCTTCGCCGAGGGCGACGGCACCCTGGTCAGCCTGGAAGGCCGCGCCCAGCGCTTCTTCCAGGTCTACGAGCCGAGCTACTACGACAGCAACATCCTGGTCCGCGAAGGCTGGCGCTGGCTGCACGCACTGCACAGCACGCTGCAGGGCAAGCACGTCGATTGGACTCAGTTGGACCAGGTTACCGAAGCCTGCGCCGCCAGCACCCCGGTACTGGCCGGCATCCGTGGAGCCGCGCCCAGCGCCTCGTTCCGCATCAAGGGCCTGAAACTGGCCCGTGAACCGCACCGCTACAGCGGCCGTACCGCCATGCGCGCCAACATCAGCGTGCACGAGCCCCGTCAGCCGCAGGACAAGGACTCGGCCTTCGCCTTCTCCATGGAAGGTTATTCCGGCAGCAAGGAAGACCGTCAGCAGATTCCGTTCGCCTGGTCGCCGGGCTGGAACTCGCCACAAGCCTGGAACAAGTTCCAGGACGAAGTCGGTGGTCACCTGCGCGCTGGTGATCCGGGCGTGCGCCTGATCGAAGCCAAAGGTGCCAGCTTGCCGTGGTTCGCGGTCAATGCAGCATTCAATCCAGCGCAGGGCACCCTGCAGGTCGTGCCGTTCCATCACCTGTTCGGCAGCGAGGAAAACTCCTCCCGCGCGAAACCGATCGAGGAGCGCATTGCGCAACCTTACGTCGCCCTGGCCAAGGCCGAAGCCGACCGCCTGGGTGTCAATGACGGCGCCCTGCTCAGCCTCACCGTCAACGGCCAGGTCCTGCGCCTGCCGCTGCAGGTGCGTGAAGAACTGGCCATTGGCCTGGTCGGCCTGCCGGCTGGCTTGCCGGGCATTCCGGCTGCGATTGCCGGCGCTGTCGCCATGTCCGTACAGGAGGCTGCGCAATGATTTGGCTGACTCCCGATATCGTCGAGGTGATCATCGCCGTCCTCAAGGCGATCGTCATCCTGCTGGCGGTGGTCATCACCGGCGCCCTGCTCAGCTTCGTCGAACGGCGCCTGCTGGGCTGGTGGCAAGACCGCTACGGTCCGAACCGTGTCGGCCCGTTCGGCATGTTCCAAATCGTGGCCGACATGCTGAAGATGTTCTTCAAGGAAGACTGGACGCCGCCATTCGCCGACAAGTTCATCTTCATCCTGGCGCCGATGATCGCCTTCGCGGCCATGTTGATGGCCTTCGCGATCATTCCGATCACCCCGACCTGGGGTGTGGCGGACCTGAACATCGGCATCCTGTTCTTCTTCGCCATGGCCGGTCTGTCGGTGTACGCGGTGCTGTTCGCCGGCTGGGCGAGCAACAACAAGTTCGCCCTGCTCGGCGCCCTGCGCGCCTCGGCACAAACCGTGTCCTACGAGGTGTTCCTGGCCCTGGCGCTGATGGGCGTGGTGGCGCAGGTTGGCTCGTTCAACATGCGCGATATCGTCGACTATCAGGCTGAAAACCTGTGGTTCATCATTCCGCAGTTCTTCGGTTTCTGTACGTTCTTCATTGCGGCCGTTGCTGTGACGCACCGTCACCCGTTCGACCAACCAGAAGCCGAACAAGAGCTGGCCGATGGTTACCACATCGAATATGCCGGGATGAAATGGGGCATGTTCTTCGTCGGCGAATACGTCGCGATCGTGACGGTTTCGGCGCTGCTGGTAACGCTGTTCTTCGGCGGCTGGCATGGCCCGTTCGGCCTCCTGCCACAGATTCCGTTCATCTGGTTCGCCCTGAAAACCTGCTTCTTCATCATGATCTTCATCCTGCTGCGTGCGTCGATTCCGCGCCCACGGTATGACCAGGTCATGGCGTTCAGCTGGAAGTTCTGCCTTCCGCTGACCCTGATCAACCTGCTGGTGACCGGCGCACTTGTGCTGGCCGCGGCCCAGTAAGGAGAAACACGATGCTCAAATACATATGGGATGTGCTGGTCGGCACCGGCACCCAACTGCGCAGCCTGGTCATGGTCTTCAGCCATGGCTTTCGCAAGCGCGACACCCTGCAATACCCCGAAGAGCCGGTCTACCTGCCGCCACGCTACCGTGGTCGTATCGTCCTGACCCGCGACCCTGATGGCGAAGAACGCTGCGTAGCCTGCAACCTGTGCGCCGTGGCGTGCCCGGTCGGTTGCATCTCGCTGCAGAAGGCCGAAACCGAAGACGGCCGCTGGTACCCGGACTTCTTCCGCATCAACTTCTCGCGCTGCATCTTCTGCGGCCTGTGCGAGGAAGCCTGCCCGACCACCGCGATCCAGCTCACCCCCGATTTTGAAATGGGCGAGTACAAGCGTCAGGACCTGGTGTACGAGAAGGAAGACCTGCTCATCAGCGGCCCGGGTAAGAACCCGGACTACAACTTCTACCGCGTTGCCGGTATGGCCATCGCCGGTAAGCCGAAAGGCGCCGCGCAGAATGAAGCCGAGCCGATCAACGTGAAAAGCCTGCTGCCTTAAGGACGAACGATGGAATTCGCTTTCTACTTCGCCGCGGGCGTTGCCGTGGCCTCGACCGTGGGGGTGGTGACCAACACCAACCCCGTACATGCCCTGCTCTATCTCATCGTCTCGCTGCTGGCCGTGTCCATGACCTTCTTCTCCCTGGGGGCACCGTTCGCCGCGGCCCTGGAGATCATCGTCTACGCCGGCGCCATCATGGTGCTGTTCGTGTTCGTGGTGATGATGCTCAACCTCGGCCCGGCCGCGGCCGAGCAGGAGAAAAAGTGGCTGACTCCCGGTATCTGGGTCGGTCCGGCCATTCTCTGCGCCCTGCTGCTGGGTCAATTGCTCTACACCCTGTTCGCCGTACCGAGTGGCGCCGCCATCGGCCTGGTCAGCGTGGAAGCCAAGGCCGTCGGTATCGCCTTGTTCGGCCCTTACCTGCTAGCGGTAGAGCTGGCCTCCATGCTGCTGCTCGCTGCCCTGGTTGCCGCCTACCACCTCGGCCGTCACGAAGCCAAGGAGCTCAAGCCATGACTGCTATCCCTCTGGAACATGGCCTGGCCCTGGCCGGTGTGCTGTTCGCCATCGGCCTGCTCGGGTTGATGGTGCGCCGCAACATTCTCTTCGTGTTGATGAGCCTGGAAATCATGATGAACGCCACCGCCCTGGCTTTCGTCGTAGCCGGCAGCCGCTGGGTACAGGCTGATGGCCAGGTGATGTTCATTCTGGTGATCACCCTGGCAGCCGCCGAGGCCAGTATCGGCCTGGCGATCCTGTTGCAGCTGTATCGCCGCTTCAACACCCTGGATATTGACGCTGCCAGTGAGATGCGCGGATGAACCTTCTTTATCTAACCCTCGTATTTCCCCTGCTGGGCTGGTTCATCCTGGCTTTCTCGCGGGGTCGCTTCGGCGAAAACGCCAGCGCCGTGATCGGTGTCGGCTCCATCGGCCTCAGTGCCCTGACAGCGGCCTGGGTGATCTTCCAGTTCAATGTCGCGCCACCTACCGATGGCGTATTCACCCAGGTGCTGTGGCAATGGATGAACGTCGGCGGCCTGGCGCCAAGCTTCACCCTGTACCTGGATGGCCTGTCGGTCACCATGCTCGGTGTGGTCACCGGTGTCGGCTTCCTGATTCACCTGTTCGCCAGTTGGTACCTGCGCGGTGAAAGCGGTTACTCGCGCTTCTTCGCCTACACCAACCTATTCATCTTCAGCATGCTGCTGCTGGTGCTGGGCGATAACCTGATGACACTGTTCTTCGGCTGGGAAGGCGTCGGCCTGTGCTCGTACCTGCTGATCGGCTTCTACTACGGCGAACGCAAGAACGGCAACGCAGCCCTCAAGGCCTTCATCGTCACCCGCATCGGCGACGTGTTTCTGATGATCGGCCTGTTCCTGCTGTTCCTCAACCTCGGCACCCTGAACATCCAGGAGCTGATGGTGCTGGCGCCGCAGAAATACGTGGCCGGCGATACCTGGCTGTGGGTCGCCACCCTGATGCTGCTCGGTGGCGCGGTCGGTAAATCTGCCCAGCTGCCGCTGCAGACCTGGTTGGCCGACGCCATGGCGGGCCCGACTCCGGTTTCGGCCCTGATCCACGCCGCGACCATGGTTACCGCCGGTGTCTACCTGATTGCGCGTACCCACGGCCTGTTCCTGCTGACTCCGGATATCCTCGAGCTGGTCGGAATCGTCGGTGGCGTGACCCTGGTGCTGGCCGGTTTCGCCGCGCTGGTGCAGACCGACATCAAGCGCATCCTCGCCTACTCGACCATGAGCCAGATCGGCTACATGTTCCTCGCCCTGGGCGTCGGTGCCTGGGAAGCGGCGATTTTCCACCTGATGACCCACGCCTTCTTCAAGGCCCTGCTGTTCCTCGCTTCCGGTTCGGTGATCAACGCCTGCCACCACGAGCAGAACATCTTCAAGATGGGCGGCCTGTGGAAGAAACTGCCGTTGGCCTATGCCAGCTTCATCGTCGGTGGTGCCGCCCTGGCTGCGCTGCCGCTGATCACCGCCGGCTTCTACTCCAAGGACGAGATCCTCTGGGAAGCCTTCGCCAGCGGTCATCAGGGTCTGCTATATGCCGGCCTGGTCGGCGCCTTCCTGACCTCGATCTACACCTTCCGCCTGATCTTCATCGCCTTCCATGGCGAGCAGAAGACCGAAGTCCACGCCGGTCACGGCATCGCCCACGGCCTGCCGCTGGTGACGCTGATCGTACTGTCGACCTTCATCGGTGCGTGGATCACCCCACCGCTGGCCGGTGTCCTGCCGCAGAGCGCCGGTCATGCCGGCGGCGAAGCACAGCACAGCCTGGAGATCGCCTCGGGCGCCATCGCCATGGCCGGTATCCTGCTGGCCGCGCTGCTGTTCCTCGGCAAGCGCCGCTTCGCCACCGCCGTGGCGCAGAGCGCACCCGGGCGCTTCCTGTCGGCCTGGTGGTTCGCCGCCTGGGGCTTCGACTGGCTGTACGACAAGCTCTTCGTGCGTCCGTACCTGCTGTTCTGCCGCCTGCTCGGGCGTGACCCGATCGACCGTGGTATCGGCCTGGTGCCGCGCGTGGTTCGCGGTGGCAATGCCCTGCTCGCGCGCAGCGAGAACGGGCAGATCCGCTGGTACGCCGCCTCTATCGCCGGGGGCGCCGTGCTGGTGCTCGCCGCTCTCCTGCTTCTGAATTAAGGAACATAGCCCGTCATGATTCTGCCCTGGCTAATCCTGATCCCCTTCATCGGCGGCCTGTTGTGCTGGCAAGGTGAGCGCTTCGGCAACACCCTGCCGCGCTGGATCGCCCTGCTGACCATGGTCCTGCTGTTCGGCCTCGGCCTCTGGCTGTGGGCCAGCGGCGACTTCAGCCTGGCCCCGGCACCCGGTGCGGACCCGCAGTGGGCCCATGAATTCAAGGTGCAGTGGATCGAGCGTCTCGGTATCACCATCCACCTTGGCATGGACGGCCTGTCGGTCCTGATGATCGCCCTGACCGGCCTGCTCGGTGTGCTCTCGGTGCTCTGCTCGTGGAACGAGATCCAGAACCGCGTCGGTTTCTTCCACCTCAACCTGATGTGGATTCTCGGCGGTGTGGTCGGCGTGTTCCTGGCCATCGACCTGTTCCTGTTCTTCTTCTTCTGGGAAATGATGCTGGTGCCGATGTACTTCCTCATCGCGCTCTGGGGTCATAGCGGCAGCGAAGGCAAGACCCGCATCACCGCCGCCACCAAGTTCTTCATCTTCACCCAGGCCAGTGGCCTGGTGATGCTGGTGGCGATCCTCGGCCTGGTATTCGTCCACTTTAACCAGACCGGCGTGTTGACCTTCAACTATGCCGACCTGCTGAAGACCCAGCTCGCGCCGGGCACCGAATACCTGCTGATGCTCGGCTTCTTCATCGCCTTCGCGGTGAAGTTCCCGGTGGTCCCGTTCCATTCCTGGCTGCCCGATGCCCACGCCCAGGCACCGACCGCCGGTTCCGTGGACCTGGCCGGTATCCTGCTGAAAACCGCCGCCTATGGCCTGATGCGCTTCGCCCTGCCGCTGTTCCCCCATGCCTCGGCCGAGTTCGCACCGATCGCCATGTGGCTCGGCGTGTTCGCCATCGTCTACGGTGCCCTGCTGTCGTTCGCCCAGACCGATATCAAGCGCCTGGTGGCCTACTCCAGCGTCTCGCACATGGGCTTCGTGCTGATCGCCATCTACTCCGGCAGCCTGATCGCCCTGCAGGGTGCGGTGGTGCAGATGCTGGCTCACGGCCTGTCGGCAGCTGCACTGTTCATCCTCTGCGGCCAGCTCTACGAGCGCCTGCACACCCGTGACATGCGCCAGATGGGTGGCATCTGGGCACGCATGCCCTGGTTGCCGGCCCTCAGCCTGTTCTTCGCCGCAGCAGCGCTGGGCCTGCCAGGTACCGGTAACTTCGTCGGTGAGTTCCTGATCCTGATCGGCAGCTTCAAGGCCGCGCCGTGGGTCACCGTATTGGCGGCCACCGGCCTGGTACTGGGTTCGGTCTACTCGCTGATCATGATTCACCGCGCCTACTTCGGCCCGGTCAAGGCGGACACCGCCCTGCCCGGCCTCAAAGCGCGCGAGCTGGGCATGGTGCTCGGCCTCGCCGTCCTGCTGATTCTGCTGGGCGTCTACCCGCAGCCGGTGCTCGACACCTCCGCCGCCACCATGAGTGGTGTGCAGCTGTGGATCGGCGACGCCCTCAATCAACTCGGTAAGTAGTGCTATGCAACTGACGACTCAACACTTCATCGCCCTGCTGCCACTGCTGGTCATCAGCGCCACCGTTGTCGTGGTGATGCTGGCCATTGCCTGGAAGCGCAACCACTCGATGACCTTCGGGCTGTCGGTGGCGGGTCTCAACCTGGCGCTGCTGTCGATCCTGCCGGCCCTCGGGGTCACGCCGCTGGAAGTGACTCCGCTGCTGCTGATCGACAACTACGCCTGCTACTACATGGCCATGGTGCTGGCCGCCACGCTGGCCTGCGTCACGCTGATCCACGCCTACCTGGGTGGTGACTCGGGCAAAGGCTATCCGGGCAACCGCGAAGAGCTGTACCTGCTGATGCTGCTGTCCGCCACAGGCGGCCTGGTGCTGGTCAGCGCGCAACACCTGGCGGGTCTGTTCATCGGCCTGGAGCTGCTCTCGGTGCCGACCTACGGCATGATCGCCTACGCCTTCTTCAACAAGCGTTCGCTGGAAGCCGGCATCAAGTACATGGTGCTGTCCGCCGCTGGTTCGGCATTCCTGCTGTTCGGTATGGCGCTGCTGTATGCCGACTCCGGAAGCCTGATCTTCGCCGAGATTGGCGCCAAACTGAGCGCCGACGGCCTGCCCAGCCTGATCGCCCAGATCGGCTTCGGCATGATGCTGATCGGCCTGGCCTTCAAGCTGTCGCTGGTGCCCTTCCACCTGTGGACGCCGGACGTCTACGAGGGCGCCCCGGCACCGGTGGCCGCCTTCCTCGCCACCGCAAGCAAGGTCGCCATATTCGCCGTGCTGCTGCGCCTGTATCAGATGTCTCCGGTAGCCTCTGGCGGCTGGCTCAACGAGCTGCTGACCGTGATCGCGATTGCCTCGATCCTGTTCGGTAACTTACTGGCCCTGCTGCAGAACAACCTCAAGCGTCTGCTGGGTTATTCCTCCATCGCCCACTTCGGCTACCTGCTGGTGGCGCTGATCGCCACCAAGGGCCTGGCCGTGGAAGCGGTTGGCGTCTACCTGGCCACCTACGTGCTGACCAGCCTCGGCGCGTTCGGCGTGATCACCCTGATGTCCACGCCTTACAGCGGCCGTGATGCTGACGCGCTGTACGAATACCGCGGCCTGTTCTGGCGCCGTCCGTACCTGACTGCCGTGCTGACGGTGATGATGCTGTCGCTGGCCGGTATTCCGCTGACGGCGGGCTTCATCGGCAAGTTCTACGTGGTCGCCGCCGGTGTCGAATCGCAACAATGGTGGCTGCTCGGTGCCCTGGTACTGGGTAGCGCCATCGGCGTGTTCTATTACCTGCGCGTGATGGTCACCCTGTTCCTGGTCGAGCCGAACCTGCGCCGCCACGATGCCGAACTGCACTGGGCGCAGCGCGCGGGCGGCATCATGCTGCTGTTCGTCGCCCTCCTCGCCTTCGTCCTCGGCGTGTACCCGCAACCCTTGCTGGAACTGGTGCAACAGGCCGGTCTGGCAACGATCGCACCGTAAGACAAAAAAGCCCCGCAGATGCGGGGCTTTTTCATACAGGGCTGGCGCTTGCCAGTCAGCGTCTTGCCACCAGGAACAGACGCGGGAACGGCAACAGCACGCGACCATCGCTCTGCGCCGGATAGGCGTCACGGATCGCGCTCAGGTAGCGCTCAAGAAATGCCTCGCGTTGCCCCTCATCAAGCGGGCCGATGAATGGCCGCAACGCGGTGGACTTGAACCATTCGACCACGGCCTCGGCATTCTCCAGCACGTGGTAATACGTGGTGCGCCAGATATCCAGCTCGCGGCTATGCGGAGCAAGGATCTCGTAATAAGTGCGAGCGTCATGCCGTGCTGGGTGCTGGACCTTGCCGATCTGCGCAGCCCATGGGCCTTGCTCAGCCACTTCGCGCGCCAGGCGATGAGCAGGCTCCTGCAAGTTGTCCGGGGTCTGGATCGCTAGCCAACCACCTGCCGAGAGCTGCCCCAGCAGCGCCGGATACAGCTGCTCGTGTGCCGGCAGCCATTGCAGCGAGGCGTTGGCCAAAATCAGTTGTGGGGCTTCGGCAGGTTGCCAGTGCTGGATATCCGCCAACTCGAACTGCAGTGCCGGCAGACGCTCACGTGCCGCGCGAATCATGTCATCGCTGCTGTCCAGGCCAATCACCCGGGCGCTCGGCACATGCGCCTGCAAGACCTCGGTGGAGTTGCCCGGGCCACAGCCCAGGTCTACGGCGAGGTCGATATCGGTGGTTGGCACAGCGGCCAGCAGATCACGGACCGGACGGGTGCGTTGCTGCTCGAACAGGCTGTATTGCCGGGCAGACCAGGTCATTCGGATTCTCCTGAATTACGGCATGAGAGGCCTGGAAGGATACCAGCCCTCACTTCATAACAATCCTGCGCGGCTCACGCCGGCGTCGAGAACCACTGGACAGGTTCCAGCAGGCCAGGAACAGGGCGGCGATCAGAGGCCCGATGACAAAGCCGTTGAGCCCCAGCAGCGACAAGCCACCCAGCGTCGAGATCAGGATGAGGTAGTCAGGCATCCGCGTGTCTCTACCGACGAGCAGTGGACGCAGGATGTTATCCACCAGACCGATGACAAACACACCGACCAACACCAGCACCACGCCCTGCCAGATCTGCCCGGCCAGGAGCAGGTAGGCAGCAACCGGGACCCAGACGATACCGGCACCTGCCGCTGGCAGCAGCGACAGGAAGCCCATCAGCACGCCCCACAGCAAGGCGCCTGGAATGCCCAGAAGCCAGAGCGTTACGCCGCCCAATGTGCCTTGCACGGCGGCCACCACCAGGTTGCCCTTGACCGTGGCGCGCACCACGCGCACGAACTTGATCTGCAGGCGTCGTTTCTGGGTATCGCTCAGCGGGATGAGCGAGCGCATGTCGCGCAAGATCTGCTCACCATCGCGCAGCAGGAAAAACAGCAGGTAAAGCATGATGCCAAAGCTGACCACGAACTCGAACGTGCCCTGGCCGATGGCAAAGACCTGGGTCGCGAGGAACTGGCTGCCTGCCATGGCGCCGTTGGATATCTTCTGCTTGAGGCTTTCCAGGTCACCGAAGCCGAAGCGCTCCAGTTGCGCCTGCACCGCCCCTGGCAACATGGACTTGGCCTGGGTGATGTACGCGCCAACATCGAGCTCGCCAGACTTGATCCGCTGATAGAGCGTGGCGCCTTCATCGACCACCATGGTGGTGATGACGATCACTGGAAGAATCGCCACCACCAGGCAGATCAGCAGCGTCAGCAGCGCTGAACGATTGCCCTGCCCGCCGGTACGCAACGCCAGCCGTCGTTGCAAGGGCGCAAACATCACCGCCAGCACCACGGCCCAGAAGATCGCGCCATAGAACGGCAGCAGAATGCCGATGAACGCCAGGGTCACGGCGATCAGCAGGAAAAGGAAGGTTTTCTGTTCGACGCTCGGTGAGTGCATGGCAAGGACTTGGCTCAGGGATGGTCCTGTTTAGTCTCTCGCCGACAGGCAAAGTGCCAGTGATTTATGCGCCTGACGCCAGCCAGGAAAAAAGGCGCCGAAGCACCTTTTTTCATAGCCTGTCGATCAGATGCGGAACTGCCGCACCAAGGCGCCGAGGCGCTCGCCCAGCGCCGACAGATTGCGTGCCGTCTGCGCGCCATGCTGGGTCTCGTCAGCCACACTGTCCACCGCCACGGCAATCTGGTGCACGCTGCGGTTGATCTCTTCGGCGACAGCGGTCTGCTCTTCGGCCGCGCTGGCGATCTGCGCGTTCATCGCATTGATGGTGCCGATCAACTGAGCGATGGCATCCAGCGAAGCTCCCGCCTGGTTGGCCTGCTCACTGGTGAGCTCGCCGGCATCGCTGGAGCCTCGCATGGCGTTGACTGCGCCCTGCGTGCCTTGCTGCAGGCGATTGATCATCCCCTGAATTTCCTGGGTGCTCTGCTGAGTCCGGCTGGCCAGTGCCCGAACCTCATCGGCCACCACCGCGAAGCCGCGCCCTGCCTCGCCTGCGCGTGCAGCCTCGATGGCGGCGTTGAGGGCCAGCAGGTTGGTCTGCTCGGCAATGGCGCGAATCACGTCCAGCACGCTGACGATGGACTGCACGTCCTGCTGCAGGCTATCCAGCGATTGGCCGCTGCCACGAATATCGGCAACCAGGTCATGAATGCGCACGATACTGCCATCGACCACCTTCTTCGCCGCCTGGCCTTCACGGTCGGTCTGTTGCGCCGCTTCGGCGGCATTCTGAGCACTTTTCGCCACTTCATGAGCGGCTGCCGACATTTCATTGATAGCCGTGGCCACCTGATCCGTCTCATGCCGCTGACGGTCCATGGCCTGCTCCGAGCGCTGTGCCTGTTCCGAAACCTCACGCACCAGCGTGTTCAACTGGCCGGTCATGTCGACGATCTGCCGCACCAGGCCGTGAATCTTCTCGACGAACTGGTTGAACGAGCCGGCCAGCAGCCCCAGCTCGTCCTGGCTGTTCACCGGCAGGCGCCGAGTCAGGTCGCCTTCGCCTGCGGCGATGTCGTCCAGGTTGTTGCGGATCTGCTGCAGCGGTCGCAGGAAAGCATTGGCCAATCCCAGACCGGCCAGGCCGAAAACCACTAGCAGAATCGCGGCGATCACCAGCACACTGGTGAGAATGGTGCCCACACGCTGGTCGATGGCGTTCTGTACCTCGCGGACCTGAGCTTCGACGCCATCCAGGTTGATTGCCGTGCCCAGCGCCATGTCCCATTTCGGCAGGTAATAGCTGTAGGCCAATTTGGGCACCTGGATGCTTTCATTGCCCGGCAACGGCGAGCTGTAGCGCACGTAATAACTGTTGTCCTTGGCGACACGCACCAGCTCGCGGTTGACGTACACGCCATTCGCATCCTGACGATCCGTCAGGCTTTTGCCGACATCGACCGGGCTGTCACCACGGAACAGGCGCACGACGTTCGAATCGTGGGCGAAGAAATAGCCATCCTTGCCGTATTTGATCTTCGACAGAATGGTAATGGCCTGTTCGCGACTCGACGTGTCGCCCTGCTCGGCCTGGTCATACAACACCTGTACAGCCCCCAGGGCGATCTGCATATAGTGCTGCAGTTCCTTGTGGCTCTCTTCCATCAAACGCTCACGCGTTTCCCGTACCTCATCAGCTGCCAGACTCAACAAGACCTTGGCGGCAGCGCCACTGAGGATCAGCGCAAAGAGAATGATCGGCACCAGGGCCAGCAGCAGTACTTTTGTCTTCAATGTGAGGCGCATGCTCTCATCCTTGCCAGGAAATCTACGAAAACGGGATCGACTGGTTATCGGCAATCCCCTGCACAACTTCAGCCGAGCAGGGTTATACGCACACCCTTGGCATCACTCACGCAACACGCAATGGGTTGCAGGCCCCCTTGGTTTATCGAGGGCGGCCCAGGACTCTGCCCGAACAACCCGCTCCGGTCAAAACAACCGCCAGTAAAACCAGGCATAACGAATGCTTCATGACAGCGCCAATCGCGCTTCTCGGCTAAACATATTCTGCTGTCGACCGATATAGCCCTCATGACCGCAGCCAGAAGGACCTAACGCATGCGCCTGTCCATCCAATGGAAAATCACCCTCCTTGCCGGGCTGTGCCTGCTGGCCATCGTCACCCTGCTGGTGGGCGCTTCGCTGATCCAGTCCCGGCAAAGCGCCGAACTGGTCAAGTCATCCAGCTTCAGCATGCTCGAAGAGTCCGCGCGCCTGCGCATGGCGGCCCGTGGTGAGCTGCAAGGCATTCGCATCCAGCGCTACTTCATGGATGCCTATCAATACGGCAAGGGCTTTTCCCGCCAGGCACTGTTCCTCAAGGAACAGGCGGAAAAACGCTTCCTCGATGCCTTCGACCTGCGTGAGGACCTCACCCGGCAGGCGCAAACCGCTCTCCTGGCCAATGCCGATCTGCTCGGGCTCTACGTGGTCTTCGAACCGAACGCACTGGATGGCAAGGATGAGCTGTTCGTCGACCAGGATGAACTGGGCAGTAACGACAAAGGCCGCTTCTCCCTGTACTGGTCCCAGAGCACGCCAGGTCAACTCGAAGTCGAGGCGATGAAAGAGGAGCAGCTCAACGACACCAGCATCGGTGCCAGCGGCAGCCCCTACAACGCCTGGTATACCTGCCCGCGCGATACCCGCAAGGCCTGCGTGCTCGAACCCTACTTCGACGATGTGAATGGCAAACAGATACTGATGACCAGCATTGCCTTCCCGCTCGAGGAAAACGGCAAGGTCATCGGCGTGCTGGGCGTGGACATCAGCCTGGAGAGCCTGCAACACCTCAGCGACAGCGCCCACCGCGAGCTGTATGACGGTCAGGGCCAGGTCAGCATCATCAGCCCTGCCGCGCTGCTGGCCGGCCATAGCCGCGATGCGTCCCTGCTGGGCAAACCCGTGAAGGACGCGTTTCCCACCCAGGGCGAAGAAATCGCCAACCTGCTGCGTGATGGACAATCACACGTCCTCGAACGTGAAGGCCAACTGCGAGTGCTGACACCCTTGTTGCCCATTCCCCAATCCAAGCCATGGGGCGTACTGCTCGAAGTGCCCAAACAGGTCCTGCTCGGCCCGGCGCTGCAGCTCGAACAGCAGCTCGATGAGCAACGCACCCACGATACCGGCCTGTCTCTGCTGATGGCCTTCATTGCCATCCTGCTGGGCGTGTTGCTGATGTGGCTGACGGCCCGTGGCGTTACTCGCCCCATACTCGGTGTGGCGGCCATGCTGCAGAACATCGCCAGTGGTGAGGGTGACCTGACCCAGCGTCTGAATTACGCCCGTCAGGACGAACTCGGCACCCTCGCCGGCTGGTTCAATCGCTTCCTCGACAAGCTGCAGCCCGTGATTGCCGACGTCAAACACAGCGTGCAGAACGCCCGCCAGACCGCCGATCAGTCAGCCGCCATCGCCAGCCAGACCAGTGCCGGCATGCAGCAGCAGTTCCGCGAAGTCGATCAGGTGGCCACTGCCTCCCAGGAAATGAGCGCTACCGCCCATGATGTAGCCAACAGCGCCGCCCAGGCCGCCAGCGCGGCCCGGGGGGCGGACCAGGCCACCCACGAAGGCCTTGCCGTGATCGACCAGACCACCCTTTCCATCGAACAGCTGGCCAGCGGCCTGAGTGCTGCCATGCGCGAAGTGGAAGGCCTGGCCAACAACAGCGAGAAGATTGGCTCGGTTCTCGACGTCATTCGCGCCATTGCCGAGCAGACCAACCTGCTGGCGCTCAACGCCGCCATCGAGGCTGCACGCGCAGGTGAAGCCGGCCGTGGATTTGCCGTGGTGGCCGACGAAGTTCGTAACCTGGCCAAACGAACGCAAGACTCGGTCGAGGAAATCCGTCAGGTGATCGAGAACTTGCAGCAAGGCACCCGAGACGTGGTCGACAGCATGCACAGCAGCCACCAGCAGGCCCAGGGCAGTGTCGAACAGGTGGAACAGGCCGTTGCCGCCCTGCGGCGCATCGGTGAATCAGTCACCGTGATCAGCGACATGAACCTGCAGATCGCCAGTGCCGCCGAAGAACAAAGCGCGGTGGCCGAGGAGATCAATCGCAACGTCGCCGGCATTCGGGATGTCACCGAAACCTTATCCGCCCAGGCCGATGAGTCTGCCCAGGTCAGCCAGGCACTCAATAGCCTGGCCAACCACCAGCAGGGGTTGATGGATCAGTTCCGGGTCTGATCGGGCGAAACGATAGGATGCGGCCCAACGCGGTACTTGCCCCGCGTTAGAGCCGCCGGTAGCCTCAGCGCACCTTTTCCTGAAGAGACTCTTCCATGTTGAATATCGCCTTGGTTGCCGGCTCGAGCCGTCGCAACAGCCAGTCGGCAAAAGTCGCCGCCTTCCTTCGCCAGCGCCTGATCGAACTGAACCTGACCAGCGCCGAGCAGAGCAGCGTGCTCGACCTGGGCGAAAGGCCCCTGCCGCTCTGGCCAGCAGACGACAACGGCCCCTGGAGCGACTACCAGCAACAGCTGCAGGCCGCTGATGCCGTGGTCATCATTGCCCCGGAATGGCACGGCATGGCCGGCCCGGCGGTGAAGAACTTCTTCCTGTATGCCAGCAAGGCGGAACTCGCGCACAAACCGGGCTTGCTGGTCGGTGTGTCGTCCGGGATCGGCGGTGCCTACCCGATCAGCGAACTGCGCGCTTCGGGCTACAAGAACTGCCGTCTGTGCTACCTGCCGGAGCACCTGATCGTACGCCACGTCGAAAAAGTGCTGAACGGCGCCGCAGCGGCCAGCGAAGATGACCAGCGCCTGCGCAACCGTATCGATTTCGCCCTGGATATCTTCGGCAAATATGCCGTGGCCCTGAAACCGGTACGCGCCTCCATCGATATCGACCAAGCGGCTTTCGCCACCGGAATGTAAGCCTGCACCAACCGACAAATGCTGTTCACACAAGCCTTCCACCCTCGAACGGACTTCTTTGAGGTGTGGACTCAACCGGTGGGCTGAAGCCCACCCTACGCGAAGGTATAACTCTGTAGGGTGGGCTTCAGCCCACCAACCGGCGTGTCATGAAACTCAAAAAAACGCCGCGACTCCCAGTGGATTGCGGCGTTTTTCTTGAATGAACAGCATTGCAGTACAAGCCAGGCTTTTTGTGTGAGTAATCAGCCCCGCCGCAGCGGCAACCGGATCACCACCTGCAACCCGCCAAGCTCACTGTCTGCCAGAACCAGCGTGCCGCCCCAGGCCTCGACGATGTCCCGCACGATGCCCAGGCCCAGGCCGTGGCCATTGACCTGTTCATCCAGCCGAACCCCACGCCCAAGCACCTCTGCGCGACGCGCTTCGCTGATTCCCGGCCCGTCGTCATCGACGCAGATACGGTAACCCTGCCCATCCTGGACAAAGGCCAGGCTGACACGGGCATCCGCCCATTTGCAGGCGTTGTCCAGCAGATTGCCCAACAGCTCGAGCATGTCCTCGCGGTCCCAGGGCAGACGAAAACCTGAGGGCGCCGTCCACTCCAATGCCAAGCCGGAGGCATGAATCATCCGCAGGGTATCGAGCAGGCCAGGTACCTCGTTATCGCAATCGAAATGCGACCCCGGCAGCACATCGCCCGCCAATCGCGCCCGGCCCAGCTCCCGGGACAAACGCTGCTCGATCTGCTGCAACTGCTCCTTGAACAGGGTGTGCAGCTCGGGATGCGCACGCAGCTCTTCACGCTCCACCAGGCTGAGCAACACTGCCAAAGGCGTTTTCAGCGCATGACCGAGGTTACCCAGTGCTGTGCGTGATCGTCGCAAGGTGTCTTCGGTATGGGCAAGCAGGTGGTTGATCTGTGCAACCAGCGGCTCCAGCTCCGCTGGAACCTGAGTATCAAGCTCGTTACGCTGCCCTTGCTGCAATTGGGCAATCTGCTGGCGTACCCGCTCCAACGGGCGCAACGCCGCGAACACCGTGTAGCGTTGCGCCAGCAGGATCAGTATGAGTGCCGCAAGGCCAAGGCCCAGGCCGATCCACTGCACACGCCTGAAGACCTCGAGAATCGGTGTGTAGTCGCGCGCCACGACAATCGAGAAACGCTCACCGTAACGCGTGAAGTCACCGCGGTAGATCAACAGCAACTGCCCGCGTGGCCCGTCTCCCAACCCTTCCTGCAAACCTGCACTGTCGGGCTGTTCCAGCTCCCGGTCCCAGAGCGAACGCGAACGCCATACCTGGTCGGCAAAATCGATACGGAAATACAAACCGGCAAACGGTCGCTTGTACGCCGCGCTCAGGCGCTGCTCGTCGAGCTGCACACCATTGGGGCCGCGCACGATGGCAACCAGCAGGGATTGCGCTTCGTCACGCAGCCCCGCGGTCAGGTAACTGCGCAGGCTCTGATCGAACAGCCACAGGCATGTCTGCGCCAGCAGCAAGCCGACAACCAGCAACGTCCCGACCAGGCCGATACTGAGACGCCGCTGAATCGACTTCACCCAGCGACTCCACTGAACCGGTAGCCCTGGCCACGACGGGTCTCGATCACCTCGCGCCCGAGCTTGCCGCGCAGCCGGTTGACGTGCACTTCGAGCACGTTGGAGTCGCGCTCCGTTTCACCGTCGTACAGGTGTTCCGCCAAGTGGCTTTTGGACAGCAGTTGCCCCGGATGCAGCATGAAGTAACGCAACAGGCGGAACTCGGCCGCCGTCAGCTCGACCTCCTGGCCATTGCGCGTCACGCACTGGCGCGCCTCGTCCAGTTGCAGACCAGAAGCCTCCAACTGCGGCTGATTGGCCAGGCCATGGGCACGGCGCAGCAGGGCCTGGATGCGCAATGCCAGCTCCTCGGGATGAAACGGTTTGGTCAGGTAATCGTCGGCGCCTGCCTTGAGACCGTCGATGCGCTCGGCCCATGAGTCGCGCGCCGTCAGAATCAGCACCGGCGTATTCAAGCCACCCGCTCGCCACTCGCGCAGCACATCGAGCCCCGACTTGCCGGGCAGGCCAAGGTCAAGAATGATCAGGTCATACGGCTCACTCGCCCCCTGGTAGACCGCATCACGGCCGTCAGCCAGCCAGTCGACCGCATAGCCCTGACGACCCAGCCCGGCCATCAGCTCATCGGCGAGCGGTACGTGATCTTCCACCAGCAATAGGCGCATCAGTCATCCACCTCATCCTTCAGAATCCGCCCGTCGCGGGCATCCAGCTCCAGCTCACGCACCACGCCATCCCCCGTGAGTAACTCGACCTCGTAGATGAACAGACCGTCCTCCTCCTCCAACTCGGCCTCCAGCAGAGTCGCCCCGGGATAACGTCCCAGGGCGGTCTGCATCAATTGCTCGAGCGGTAGAATCACGCCCTCCTGACGCAAGCGCAGCGCCTCATCCTGATCCAGATCGCGAGCATGCGCCTGCAGGGTCAGCACGGCCAGAATCAGGACGACAATACCGCTATAACGGGCAATCAGTTTCATCAGTCATCCTGATGGTCTTTCAGGACCTGTGCGTTGGTGGCATCAAGCTCGACGTCCCATTGAACACCATTGGCGTCCCGCAGTTCGAC
Source organism: Pseudomonas sp. Marseille-Q8238 (assembly GCF_965111915.1). Taxonomy (NCBI): domain Bacteria; kingdom Pseudomonadati; phylum Pseudomonadota; class Gammaproteobacteria; order Pseudomonadales; family Pseudomonadaceae; genus Pseudomonas; species Pseudomonas sp. Marseille-Q8238. Next base: position 2,686,545 of record NZ_CBCOPI010000001.1, read on the forward strand.
TTGATAGACATAGCGACCATATTCCTCTTCCAGTTCCGTGCTCTCGATGGTCGAGCCAGGGTGCTTGGCAATCGCCGCCGCATTGAGCTTCTCGAACGATTGCACCGTCCCGGCGTCACGCAGGCGCAGCGCCTCATCAGGACCAATATCACGGGCCTGGGCAACACCGACAACGGCGGTAAGGGTCGTGGCAACAAACAAGGCAATCAGCTTATTCATGGTTTTCTCCTCGGAGAACGCAATAACAGTGGGTACGGCACCACCCTAACCGCGCTGACTTAACTCAAGCTGAATGGAGCCTGGGCATTGGATAGAACAATGCGAGCCACGCTCCAGCCACGAAAGCCTATCAGGCCGAAGAGCAGAACGCTGAATGCCCGCGCTTCTTTCCTTCGAGATGATCCCAGTCAATCCGCACTTGCGAAATCCATGAATAATCCAGAGGACATCGCTCAGCGGTAACGCCCAAGGCAGCCTGCCCCTTGGGATCAAGAACAATGCAGGTCAAGCCGATTGCGTGAAGGAACCCATTGATGAAAGCCCAGGACAAGAAGCCACTCACCCGACTATTGATCGCCGCCCTTGTCGTTGCCGGCATCGGGGCGGGCTGGTTCGCCTTGCGCCCCAGCGGCCTGGGTGACGATTTTGCCAGCGCCAACGGCCGCATCGAAGCCACCGAGGTGGATGTGGCCAGCAAGCTGCCCGGACGCCTGCACACGATCAGCGTCGAGGAAGGTGACTTCGTCGAGGCCGGCCAGGTGCTGGCGCAGATGGATACGCAGAACCTAGAGGCTCAGCTGGCCCAGGCCCGCGCGCAGGTGCGCCAGGCCGAGAACGCCACCCACACGGCCAGCGCCCAGGTCACCCTGCGTGAAAGCGAGAAGGTCAGTGCCGAGGCCCTGGTCAGCCAGCGTCAGGCCGAACTGACCGCGGCGCAGAAGCGCCACGCCCGTACGGCGACCCTGGTCAAGCGCAACGCCCTGCCCCAGCAACAACTGGACGATGATCTGGCTCGCCTGCAAAGCACCCAGGCGGCACTCGCCGCGGCCCGTGCCCAGGTGCAAGCCGCCAGTGCCGGTATCCAGGCAGCCAGTTCCCAGGTCATCGAGGCGCAGTCTGCCGTGGAGGCGGCCCAGGCCAGCGTCGAGCGCCTGCAAAGCGATATCCAGGACAGCCAGCTCAAGGCTCCACGGACCGGCCGGGTGCAATACCGCATCAGCCAGCCCGGCGAAGTGCTGGGGGCCGGCGGCAAGGTGCTCAACCTGGTGGATCTCAACGATGTCTACATGACCGTTTTCCTGCCTGCCAGCCAGGCCGGTCGAATCGCCCTGGGCGCCGACGTGCACCTGATCATCGATGCCGCGCCCGATTATGTGATCCCGGCCAAGGTCAGCTTCGTCGCCAGCGTCGCCCAGTTCACCCCGAAGACAGTGGAAACCGCCAGCGAACGGGAAAAGCTGATGTTCCGGGTCAAGGCGCGTATCGATCCCGAGTTGCTGAGCAAACACCTCGCACAGGTCAAGACCGGAGTACCCGGCATGGCTTATTTCAAACTCGACGAGAATGTCGAGTGGCCTGAACGCCTGCGCATCAAGGTTCCACAATGACCCAGGCGGTGCCCCCGGTAGTCCGCCTCGACAAGGTCGGGTTGCACTACGACACGACATGCGCGGTCGACCAGGTCAGCCTGGATATCCCGGCCAACCGCATGATCGGCCTGATCGGCCCGGACGGCGTCGGCAAATCCAGCCTGCTGGCACTGATCGCCGGAGCCAGGGTCATTCAAGACGGGCGCGTCGAAGTACTCGGCGGTGACATGGCCGACGCCACCCACCGCCGCCGTACCTGCCCACGTATCGCCTACATGCCCCAAGGGCTGGGCAAGAACCTCTACCCAACCCTGTCGGTGTACGAAAACCTGGAGTTCTTCGGTCGCCTGTTCGGCCAGGAGCGCGCCGAGCGGGATGCGCGCATTGCCGACCTGGTCGAAAGCACCGGCCTCGCGCCCTTCACCGAACGTCCTGCAGGCAAGTTGTCCGGGGGCATGAAGCAGAAACTCGGCCTGTGCTGCGCGCTGATCCACGACCCCGACCTGCTGATCCTCGACGAGCCCACCACCGGCGTCGATCCGTTGTCACGCAACCAGTTCTGGGAGCTGATCGACCGCATTCGCCAGCGCCGCCCGCACATGAGCGTGCTGGTGGCCACCGCCTACATGGACGAGGCCCAGCGCTTCGACTGGCTGGTGGCGATGGATGCCGGCAAGGTGCTCGCCACCGGTACACCGGCCGAGCTGCTGGCCAGCACCGGCAAGGACAACCTGGAAGCCACCTTCATCGCCCTGCTGCCGGAAGAACGTCGGCGCGGACACCGCGAGGTAGTCATCCCGCCGCGTATGCCGGCCACGGGTGAGCAGGCGGTGGCTATCGAGGCCCATGACCTGACCTGCCGTTTCGGTGATTTCATCGCGGTGAACAAGGTCAATTTCCGCATCGAACGCGGCGAAATCTTCGGCTTCCTCGGTTCCAACGGTTGCGGCAAGTCGACCACCATGAAGGTCCTCACCGGGCTGCTACCGGCCAGCGAAGGTGAAGCCTTCCTGTTCGGCCAACCAGTCGATCCCAGGGACATCGACACCCGCCGCCGGGTCGGTTACATGTCCCAGGCCTTCTCGCTGTACAGCGAACTGACGGTACAGCAGAACCTGTTGCTGCATGCGCAGCTGTTCCATGTGCCCACGGCTGAAATCGACGGGCGCATCGACGCCATGATCGAGCGGTTCAACCTGCACGAGGTGCGCGACAGCCTGCCCGACAGCCTGCCGCTGGGCATTCGCCAGCGCCTGTCGCTGGCCGTGGCGGTCATTCACAAACCGGAAATCCTGATCCTCGACGAGCCCACCTCCGGCGTCGATCCGGTGGCGCGCGACGGTTTCTGGGAGCTGCTGGTGGACCTGTCGCGCAACGATGGCGTGACCATCTTCATCTCCACCCACTTCATGAACGAAGCCCAGCGTTGCGACCGCATGTCACTGATGCACGCGGGCAAGGTGCTGGCCAGCGACACCCCGGCCGAACTGATGCGCCAGCGTGGCATGGACAGCCTGGAAGCCACCTTCATCGCCTACCTGGAAGAAGCCCAGGGCCTGAAGCCCGGAACGGCCGGCCTCACAGCAGAAGCCGTGCAGCCCCCAGCGGCGGACGCGCCCCATGCTTCGCAACGGCTGTCCGGCTTCAGCCCGCTGCGCCTGTTCAGCTACGCCTTGCGCGAGAGCATGGAAGTGCGCCGCGACCCGATCCGCGCCTCGCTGGCCCTGTTCGGCACCTTGCTGCTGATGTTCATCATGGGTTACGGCATCAGCATGGACGTGGAAGACCTGCGCTACGCCGTACTCGACCATGACCAGACCACCACCAGCGTCCACTACGCACAGAACATCGCCGGCTCGCGTTACTTCCTCGAGCGCCCCGCCCTGCACAGCTATGACGAACTCGACCAGCGCCTGCGCAATGGCGATATCAGCCTGGCGGTGGAAATTCCACCCGGCTTTGGCCGCGACCTCAAACGTGGCGCGCACCCGGAAATCGGTGTGTGGGTCGACGGTGCCATGCCCATGCGTGCACAGAACATCCAGGGCTATATGCAGAGCCTGCACAACCAGTACCTCGCGGAACTGGCGCGCAGCTCGGCGCAGGGCAGCACCGCGGCGCCCTTCGACATTCAGGTGCGCTTTCGCTACAACCCGGACGTGGAAAGCCTGAAGGCCATGGTGCCGGCGGTGATTCCGCTGCTGCTGATGCTGATTCCGGCCATGCTCACCGCCCTGGGCATCGTCCGCGAAAAGGAGCTGGGCTCGATCACCAATCTCTATGTCACCCCGGTGACCCGCCTGGAGTTCCTGCTCGGCAAACAGTTGCCCTATATCGCCCTGGGCATGATCAACTTCCTGCTGCTGGTGCTGCTCGCCGTGCTGCTGTTCAAGGTGCCGCTCAAGGGCAGCTTCCTCACCCTGAGTCTCGGTGCACTGCTCTACATCACCTGCGCCACCGGCCTGGGCCTGCTCATGTCGACCTTCACCAACAGCCAGATCGCGGCGGTGTTCGGCACGGCCATCGCCACCCTGATCCCGGCGGTGCAGTTCTCCGGGCTGATCCACCCGGTGTCGTCACTGGAAGGTGCCAGCGCCCTGATCGGCCAGGTCTACCCCACCGGCTACTTCCTCACCATCAGCCGTGGCACCTTTTCCAAGGCGCTCGGCCTGCAGGAGCTGTGGCCGTACTTCGTGCCCCTGCTGATCACCATTCCGGTGCTGCTGAGCCTGTGCGTGCTGTTCCTCAAGAAGCAGGAGCGCTGAGATGGAATCGCTGCTCAATATCTTCCATCTCGGCATCAAGGAGTTCCGCAGCCTGCGCCGCGACTATGCGCTGTTGCTGCTCATCGGCTGGGCCTTCAGCTTTGGCATCTACTCGTCCGCCAAAGGCATTCCGGAAGTCCTGCACAACGCCCCCATCGCCGTTATCGACGAAGACCAGTCACAACTTTCCGCCCGTATCGCCAGTGGCTTCCAGGCGCCCTATTTCCGCGTTGCCGATAGCATCAGCGCCAATCAGATGGATGCGGGCCTGGATGCCGGGCGCTTCACCTTCGCGCTGAATATTCCGCCACGCTTCCAGCAGGACCTGCTCGCCGGCCGCCACCCGGAAATCCAGCTCAATGTCGATGCCACACAGATCGGCCAGGCATTCAGCGGTGCCGGTTACATTCAGAACATCATCGCCAGCGAAGCCAGCGAATTTCTCCTGCACCACCGCACGAGCCCACCTCAGGCAGCCGGACTGGCGGTACGCATGGCGTTCAACCCGAACCTGACTCAGGCGTGGTTCACCGCAGTGATGGAGGTGATCAACCAGATCACCCTGCTGTCGATCATCCTGACGGGCGCGGCGCTGATCCGCGAGCGCGAGCATGGCACCGTCGAGCACCTGCTGGTGATGCCGGTCACGCCGCTGGAAATCATGCTGGCCAAGGTCTGGTCGATGGGCCTAGTGGTGCTGGTGGCCACGGCGCTGTCGCTGTTGCTGGTGGTTCAGGGCTGGCTCCAGGTGCCGATCAGCGGTTCGATCCCGCTGTTCCTCCTCGGCGTGGCCGTACACCTGTTCGCGACCACCTCGATGGGCATTTTCTTCGGCACGGTGGCCCGCTCGATGCCGCAGTTGGGGCTGCTGGTGATCCTCGCCCTGATCCCGCTGCAGATCCTCTCGGGCGGCACCACCCCGCGCGAAAGCATGCCCGAGCTGGTGCAGACCATCATGCTGGCCGCGCCGACCACCCACTTCGTCAGCTTCGCCCAGGCGATCCTCTACCGAGGCGCCGGCTTCAGCATCGTCTGGCCGCAGTTTCTGGCGATTTTCGCCATCGGCAGCCTCTTCTTCCTCATCGCCCTCGCGCGCTTCAGGAAAACCCTGGCACAAATGGCCTGACCTCCTCACGTCTCCAGCGGTTGCGCGCAGCGGCGCTCTCCCTGCGCAGAGGGCACTGTGCGCCACACGCGTAGCGACGTTGACCAACGCCATACGCCCAACCGTTGAGCCAGATCATTATCGCGCTGACGAGCATGGACCACTGTATGACCTCCTACAGATCAAGGAGGTCTGCATATGTCTGACTCGGCGCACAAGCTCCGTCTCGGTGCCCTGATTGCCCTGGTCGTCGGTTCGATGGTCGGCGGCGGTATCTTCTCCCTTCCCCAGAACATGGCGGCCAGCGCTGGCCCGGGTGCCATCCTCATCGGTTGGGCCATCACCGCCATCGGCATGCTCACCCTGGCCTTCGTGTTCCAGTCACTGGCCAACCGCAAGCCCGAACTGGATACCGGGGTGTACGCCTATGCCAAGGCCGGCTTCGGCAACTACATGGGCTTCTCCTCGGCCTGGGGTTACTGGATCAGCGCCTGGATCGGCAACGTCAGCTACTTCGTCCTGCTGTTCAGTACCCTCGGTTACTTCTTCCCGGTGTTCGGTGAAGGCAATACACCTGCCGCCATCATCGGCGCCTCCGTGCTGTTGTGGGGCGTGCATTTTCTGGTCCTGCGCGGCATCCGCGAGGCGGCCTTCATCAACCTGGTGACAACCATCGCCAAGATGGTGCCGCTACTGATCTTCATCATCATCGCCGCCATCGCCTTCAGCCTCGACCTGTTCACCGCCGACTTCTGGGGCCGCGGCAACCTGGAACTGGGCAGTGTGATGGACCAGGTGCGCAACATGATGCTGGTAACCGTCTGGGTGTTCATCGGCATCGAAGGCGCCAGCATCTATTCAGCACGCGCCGAGAAGCGCGCAGACGTCGGCAAGGCCACGGTGATCGGCTTCGCCGGCGTGTTGTTGTTGCTGGTGCTGATCAACGTGCTGTCCATGGGCATCATGAGCCAGGCCGAGCTGGCGGGCCTGAAGAACCCGTCCATGGCGGGTGTGCTGGAACATGTGGTCGGCCATTGGGGGGCGGTGCTGATCAGCATCGGCCTGATCGTTTCCCTGGCCGGTGCCCTGCTGTCCTGGACCCTGCTGTGCGCGGAGATTCTTTTTGCCGGCGCCCGCGACGACACCATGCCGCGCTTCCTCAAGAAGGAAAACAACCGCCACGTTCCGGTCAACGCCCTGTGGCTGTCCAACGGACTGATCCAGCTGTTTCTAGTCATCGCCCTGTTCAGCGAAGCCACCTACCTGAGCCTGATCTACCTGGCCACCTCGATGATCCTGGTGCCCTACTTCTGGTCCGCCGCCTATGCCGTGCTGACCGCCTGGCGCGGCGACACCTATGAGGGCCAGCCACGCGAGCGACGCAAGGATCTGCTGATCGGCCTGGTGGCCACGATCTACGCAGCCTGGCTGCTGTATGCCGGCGGCATCCAGTACCTGCTGCTGTCCGCCCTGCTCTATGCCCCGGGCGCGCTGTTCTTCGCCATGGCACGGCGCGAGCAAGGCCAGCGCATCTTCACCACAGTGGAAAAACTGATCTTCGCCGGCGCCACGACAGCCGCCCTCATTGGCGCCTACGGCCTGTATGCCGGCTTCCTCAAACTCTGACAGGAGCTACACGATGTCCAAGGTAAAACTCGGTGTTCATTCCGAAGCCGGCAAACTGCACAAGGTGATGGTCTGTTCCCCCGGCCTCGCTCATCAGCGCCTGACCCCCAGCAACTGCGACGAGCTGCTGTTCGACGATGTGCTGTGGGTCAGCCAGGCCAAGCGCGACCACTTCGACTTCGTCACCAAGATGCGCGAGCGCGATATCGACGTACTGGAGATGCACAACCTGCTCACCGACACCCTGCGCAACCCGCAGGCTCGGCAGTGGGTACTCGACCACAAGATCACCGACAACCTGATCGGCGTCGGCATCAAGAATGAAGTGCGCAGTTGGCTGGAAAGTCTCGAACCCCGGGCCCTGGCCGAATTTCTCATTGGCGGCGTGTCTGTCAGCGACCTGATCAAGGACCTTGGCCCGAGCAACAGCCTGAAGATGCTCGGCGACTTCATCGGCCCAGCCAGCTTCCTCGTGCCGCCGTTGCCCAACACCCAGTTCACCCGCGATACCACCTGCTGGATCTACGGCGGCGTCACCCTCAACCCGATGTACTGGCCGGCACGTCGTCAGGAAACCCTGCTCGCCAGCGCCATCTACAAGTTCCATCCGGACTTCGCCGAGGCCGACTTCGAAGTCTGGTACGGCGACCCGGAACGCGACCACGGCTCGGCCACACTGGAAGGCGGCGACGTGATGCCCATCGGCAACGGCGTGGTGCTGATCGGCATGGGTGAGCGCAGCTCGCGCCAGGCCATCGGCCAACTGGCACAGAGCCTGTTCGCCAAGGGCGCGGCGCAGCGCATCATCGTCGCCGGCCTGCCTCAGTCGCGCGCCGCGATGCACCTGGATACGGTATTCAGTTTCTGCGACCGCGACCTGGTCACCATCTTCCCCGAAGTGGTCAACCAGATCGTCGCCTTCAGCCTGCGCCCGGACGAAAGCCAGCCGGCGGGCATCGACATCCGCCGCGAACAGGCGCCCTTCGTCCAGGTCGTGGCCGAATCCCTCGGCCTCAAGCAACTGCGTGTGGTGCAGACCGGCGGCGACAGCTATGAAGCCGAACGCGAGCAGTGGGACGATGGCAATAACGTGATCTGCCTGGAGCCCGGCGTGGTCATCGGCTATGACCGCAACACCTTCACCAACACCCAACTGCGCAAGGCCGGTGTCGAGGTCATCACCATCAGCGCCAGCGAACTGGGCCGTGGTCGTGGCGGTGGGCACTGCATGACCTGCCCTATCGTGCGCGACGCCATCGACTACTAAGTCCAACTCAGCGTCCGCTGCGCGGACGTTGAACCGATGCAGAGACAGCGCGCCTCCCTCACCGGAGGGGCGCCCATCTCCCAGGAGAAAGCCCCATGCCATTCAATATCCGTAATCGCAGCCTGCTCAGCCTGATGCATCACAGCCCACGCGAGCTGCGCTACCTGCTCGACCTGGCCCGCGACCTCAAGCGCGCCAAGTACACCGGCACCGAACAGCCACTCCTCAAGCGCAAGAACATCGCCCTGATTTTCGAGAAGACCTCCACCCGCACCCGCTGCGCCTTCGAGGTAGCCGCCCATGACCAGGGCGCGCACGTTACTTACATCGATCCGAACTCCTCGCAGATCGGCCACAAGGAAACCATGAAGGACACGGCCCGGGTGCTCGGCCGCATGTACGATGCCATCGAGTACCGCGGCTTCAGCCAGGAAATTGTCGAGGAGCTGGCGCGCTTCGCCGGCGTACCGGTATTCAACGGCCTGACCGACGAATACCACCCGACGCAGATGCTTGCCGACGTGCTGACCATGCGCGAGCACAGCGACAAACCACTGCACGAGATCAGCTACGCCTACCTGGGCGACGCCCGCAATAACATGGGCAACTCGCTGTTGCTGATCGGTGCCAAGCTGGGCATGGATGTGCGCATCGCTGCCCCCAAGGCCCTGTGGCCAGCCCCCGAACTGATCGCCCAGTGCAGGGCGTTCGCCATTGAGACCGGCGCCCGCATCACCCTCACCGAATCCCCCGAAGAGGCTGTCGAGGACGCCGACTTCATCCACACCGACGTCTGGGTGTCCATGGGCGAACCCATCGAAGCCTGGGGCGAACGCATCGCGCAGTTGCTGCCATACCAGGTCAACCTTCAACTGATCAGGGCCAGTGGCAACCCCAGGGTCAAGTTCATGCACTGCCTGCCTGCGTTCCACAACAGCGAAACCAAGATCGGCAAGCAGATTGCCGATCAGTATCCCGACCTCGCCGGCGGCATCGAGGTAACCGAAGACGTCTTCGAGTCCCACTACAACATCGCGTTCGAACAGGCCGAGAACCGTATGCACACCATCAAGGCCGTCCTGGTCGCAACCCTGGGCGATGTCTGAACAAGGAGCCCACATGAGAATCGTCATTGCCTTGGGCGGCAACGCCCTGCTACGTCGAGGCGAGCCGTTGAGCGCGGCCAACCAGCGCGAGAACGTGCGCATCGCCGCCGAACAGATTGCCCGCATCGCCCCGGGCAATCAGTTGGTCATCGCCCATGGCAACGGCCCGCAGGTCGGCCTTCTGGCCTTGCAGGGCGCGGCCTATCAGGAAGTGGAGACCTACCCACTGGATGTCCTGGGCGCCCAGACCGAGGGCATGATCGGTTACCTGATCGAACAGGAACTGGGCAACCTGCTGCCCGTCGAGGTGCCCTTTGCCACCCTGCTCACCCAGGTCGAAGTGGATGCCGATGACCCCGCCTTCCAGCACCCGAGCAAACCCATCGGCCCGGTGTATGAGAAGGCCGAAGCCGAACGTCTGGCAGCTGAAAAAGGCTGGAGCATCACGCCTGATGGAGACTCGTTTCGCCGTGTAGTAGCTAGCCCGCGGCCCAAGCGCATCTTCGAGATACGCCCGGTCAAGTGGCTGCTGGAACAAGGCACCATCGTCATCTGTGCCGGAGGCGGCGGCATTCCTACGCGCTATGAGAACGGGCGGCTCATCGGCGTCGAAGCGGTGATCGACAAGGACCTCTGCTCGGCGTTGCTGGCAGAACAGCTGGACGCAGACCTGCTGGTGATCGCCACCGATGTCAGCGCAGCCTTCATCGACTGGGGGCTGCCCACGCAGAAGGCCATCGCCCAGGCGCACCCGGATGCCCTGCAACAGCTGAAGTTCGCCGCCGGCTCCATGGGCCCGAAGGTACAGGCCGCCTGCGAATTCGCCCGGCACACCGGCAAGGTCGCCGCTATCGGCTCGCTGGCCGATATCGAAGCCATCGTCCAGGGTACGGGCGGCACGCGCGTGAGCACCGGCTTTTCAGGCATCCACTACAGCGACTAATGCGACTCTGGGCCTGTTGAAGTTTTGCTTTAACGCATTGAGTTGGGGTAATGGGCAGGCATGTCGTCTGGCCCGGCCGTTCACCTCGAAACGTCAACAGCCCTAGGGTCTGTTTCCGTTTCGTTCACGGTCGCGCCGGAACCTGTTTTTGCGCGGGTCTAGGCGCGAGACGCGAAGTTTGGTGCTCCAAATGAGCCGTCGAGTAACGACGATCCGCGCAAAAAACAGGCCCGGCCCTACGGGTGGGGCCGCCTAGGTTGCGCGTGAAATCGCGCCATGCGTCGTTGTGGGACTTGGCAAGGGACCACCATTCCCTGAGCCCCACGCCTCGCGGATCGCCGCCCGGCCTGGCACGATTTTGCGCAGCAACGCGGTTCGCGAACGAAACGGGAACAGACCCTAGAGCCTGTTCAATTCATACGCGCACATATTGACCGTGGAGGCCAGGTTCAGCGACTCGATGGCGCCACAGCCGGGAACCGTAAAAGGCTGGGCATTGAGGGCAATCAGATGATCACGGGGCACACCACGCGCTTCGTTGCCAAACAGGTAGCAATCGAAGGTTTTGAAAGAGGCAGATTGCAGGCTGTCCCCGTTCATGTCCAGGCAGGCAATGCGCTCGAAACGGGTACGCAAGGAATCCAGCTCCACGTCCAGCTCCATGGGTGCATGGAAAATGGCGCCCATGCTGGAGCGCACCACCTTGGGGTTGTACGGATCAACGCTGCCAGGGCTGAGCAGGCAGCGGAAATTACCGAACCATGCCAGCGTGCGCAGGATGGTACCGAGATTGCCCGGGTCCTGGATTTCATGCAGGTAAATGGCACGTTCATTAGACGCAAGTGCAGACTCCGGGGCGGTTGTGGTCGGCATGGGCACCAGCGCGATGATGCCCTGCGGGGTGTGCGTGTCGGCGATCTGCGCCATCTGCCGGTCGCTGATTACCTGCGTCTTGAACGGGCTTTGCCAGTGCTCATAAGCGCTGGTCACGTACAACTGGCTGCGCTGCAGCATTGGATTCTGCAAGGCTGCCTTCTGCAGCTCCAGCAGCAGATGCTCGCCCTCCACCAGAAAATGCCCGAACTCGGCACGGTACTTTTTCTGGTGAAGTTTTTTGATGTCGTCGAGTTTCATCGAGGCAGCACTCAGTGGCTCTGTTCAGACAACAGCGACTTGGCCACCGCCTCGGCGACCTTGATGCCATCCACGCCTGCCGAGAGGATGCCGCCTGCATAACCGGCGCCCTCACCGGCCGGATACAGACCCCGCAGGTTGAGGCTCTGCAATGTCTCGTTGTCGCGGGTGATGCGCAGCGGCGAGGACGTGCGGGTTTCGATACCGGTCAGTACCGCGTCGTCACGATCGAAACCGCGGATCTGCTTGCCAAAGGCCGGCAGCGCCTCGCGGATCGCCTCAATCGCATAGGCCGGCAATGACGCTGCCAGGTCACCCAGGCGCACGCCAGGTTTGTAGGAAGGCTCCACCTCGCCAAGTTCCCTCGACGGCACGCCACGAATGAAGTCGCCCACCAGCTGCGCCGGCGCACAATAATCGCTGCCACCCAGTTCATAGGCGCGCGACTCCAGGCGTTCCTGGAACTCCACCCCAGCCAACGGGCCACCCGGGAAATCCTGCTCCGGGTTGATGCCCACGACGATGCCGGCGTTCGCATTGCGTTCGTTACGCGAATACTGGCTCATGCCGTTGGTCACCACGCGCTCCGGCTCGGAGGTGGCGGCCACCACGGTGCCGCCAGGGCACATGCAGAAGCTGTAGACGGCGCGGCCATTCTTGGCGTGGTGCACTAGCTTGTAGTCGGCGGCCCCCAGCTCCGGATGGCCGGCGTATTTGCCCAGGCGCGCCTGGTCGATCAGGCCTTGCGGGTGTTCGATACGGAAGCCCACGGCAAACGGCTTGGCCTCCATGAACACACCCTGGCGATGCAACATGCGGAAGGTATCGCGGGCACTGTGACCGAGCGCCAGCACCACATGGCGACTGTGGATCGTTTCACCACTGGCCAGCACCACCCCTTCGATCTGGCCGTCGTCGATCAGCAGATCGGTCACCTTGCTTTCAAAACGAACCTCGCCACCAAGGGCGATGATCTCTTCACGCATGGCGGCAACCACGCCAGTGAGGCGGAAGGTGCCGATATGCGGCTTGCTCACGTAGATGATCTCTTCCGGCGCACCAGCGCGGACAAACTCATGCACCACCTTGCGGGCGTAGAACTTGGGGTCCTTGATCTGACTGTAGAGCTTGCCATCGGAGAACAGACCCGCCCCGCCCTCGCCGAACTGCACATTGGACTCCGGGGTCAGGACTTTCTTGCGCCACAGCGCCCAGGTGTCCTTGGTGCGGCTGCGCACATCCTTGCCCCGCTCCAGCACGATGGGCTTGAAGCCCATCTGCGCAAGCAGCAGCGCCGCGAACAAGCCGCAGGGACCAAAGCCGACAACCAGTGGTCGCTCACTCAGATTGGCCGGCGCCTGCCCTACCGGGTAGTAGTGGGTATCCGGTGCTGGGCGTACGTTATGGTCATCGGCAAAGCGCGCCATGACAGCCGCCTCGTCACAGACCTCCAGATCGATGATGTAAATGAACAGGATGACGCTGTTCTTCTTGCGGGCATCGTAGCTGCGCTTGAACACCGTGAAGTTCAGCAGCTCGGCGTCGCTGATAGCCAGCCGTTTGAGGATGGCCGCGCGCAGCTCATCGGCGGAATGATCGAGGGGCAGAGACAGTTCGTTGATGCGAATCATGGCGATAATCCTGGCCGGTGACTCCGGCAAAGGAAGCAACAGAGGGGAAAGTAAGGCACGAATTGTACCTGCCGCTGCCCGCCCCTGTCAGGCCTGGCCTGACGGCCCTCGGCAGTGCAGCGCACCGCTCCTGCCCAGTGAATTTAACCTGCACGGCATTATCAGCCTATAATCGCCGCCACTTTGCGCCCAACAGCTTCCCTCTGCTCCATGCGGTGGTCCGCTGCTCACATTGATTTTCCGTGGTTGGCTCTCTCATGAAACGATCCAAAAGCAGCCGCCGCTGGCTGGACGAACACGTCAACGATCCCTACGTCAAACGCGCCCAGAAAGATGGCTTGCGCTCCCGCTCCAGCTACAAGCTGATCGAGCTGAACGAGAAGGACAAACTGATACGTCCCGGCATGCTGGTCATGGACCTGGGCTCCGCCCCGGGCGGCTGGTCACAGGTCGCCGGAGGGCTGGTGGGCGAAAAGGGACGGGTGCTGGCCACCGACATTCTGCCGATGGACCCACTGGATAACGTCGACTTCATTCAGGGCGACTTTACCGACGATGCCGTATTCCAGCAGCTCCTCGACAAGCTCGACGGCAAGCTGCCCGACCTGATCGTCTCCGACATCGCCCCCAACATCAGCGGCGTCGCCGCCGCCGACCAGGCCTCCTCAATGTACCTGGTCGAACTCACCCTCGACATGGTTCGGCAAGTGCTCAAGCCGGGTGGCAACTACGTGGTCAAGGTCTTTCAGGGCGAAGGCTCCGACGAATTCCTGAAAGACGTCCGCACCTCATTCGAGAAGGTAGTCATACGCAAACCAGAAGCCTCGCGACCACGGTCGAGGGAGGTTTATCTCGTGGGGAAAGGGTTTAAGGGCTAAAGCAGTTTGCGGCGCTGAAGGGGTTCTGAGCTTATTTCGATAGCGGCGCTGGCTTGAGCAGAGTCATTTCAGAAAAAAGCTCTGGAAGAGAGTTACGCTTTGCCGTGCTTTAACATACACGCCAATGGCTAGTGCCGGCGCCTCGTCCACAATAATCACCAAACTTGCCGCAACAGCCCGTCAAGACTTTAGTTTTGTAAGTAACCTCAAAGTCAGGACAAATCAAAACTCAAGTAACACCAGCAAGGACAGATAACTGAATAGTCCCGGCTTTCGTAGAGACCTCCAAGCCTCATAATGAGGCCCAAATAGGAGGTGCCATGAGCAACCAGCGTTACCCCGAAGAATTCAAAATCGAAGCGGTCAAGCAAGTGACCGAGTGTGGCCTGCTCGTTGCCGACGTAGCGGCTCGTTTAGGCATGTCGGCACATAGCCTGTACGCATGGATCAAGCGCTACAGCAAGCCTGAGGCCCAGCGTAAGCATGAAGACGACCAGCAGGCAGAGCTGCGTCGCCTGCGCGCCGAACTCAAGCGCGTCACTGAAGAGCGAGACATCCTAAAAAAGGCCGCCGCGTACTTTGCCAGGGAGTCCGGTTGAGGTACGCCTTCATCCGCCAGTTGGCGGCGAACTACTCGATTCAACGCCTCTGCCAGGTTCTGAAAGTGCACCCCAGTGGCTACTACGCTTGGTGCACTGAGCCCAGGTCGGCCCGTGCCAAGGATGATCAGCGCCTGCTAGGTTTGATCAAGCATTCCTGGCTGGAGAGCGGCGGGGTCTATGGCTATCGAAAGATCCATGCAGATCTGCGCGAGCTGGGGGAATGCTGTGGGCGACATCGTGTGGCCAGGCTGATGCGTGCGGAAGGACTGCGCTCGCAAACAGGTTATCGCCGGCGGCCTGGTCGTTATGGTGGCAAGCCACCAACACCTGCGCCGAACAGGCTGGAGCGCCAATTCAACGTCAGCGAGCCGAACAAGGTTTGGGTCACCGACATCACCTACATCCGCACCTAGCTGTATTTGGCGGTGGTGCTCGATCTGTTCTCTCGGCAGGTTATTGGTTGGTCGATGAAACCTCGTATGAGCAGCGACCTGGCCATTGATGCGCTACTGATGGCCGTTTGGAGACGCAAACCGAAGCAGGAAGTAATGATCCACTCTGACCAAGGCAGTCAGTTCAGCAGCTCGGATTGGCAGAGTTTTCTAAGAGCCAACAATCTTGTTGGCAGTATGAGTCGCCGCGGCAACTGTCATGACAATGCGGTCGCCGAAAGATTCTTCCAGCTGCTCAAGCGTGAGCGGATCAAACGAAGGATCTATAGCAATCGGGACGAGGCGCGAAGTGATGTGTTCGATTACATCGAGATGTTTTACAACCCCAAGCGGCGGCATGGTTTCGCCGAGAAGCTGTCGCCGGTAGAGTTCGAACGACGTTATTTTCTGAGGCGGGACGGTCTCTAGAAAAGCCGGGGCTATTCAAGAATCAGTCTGTCAACCGAAAAAATCGTCGAATATGTGAAGAAAGGTGGTCAGTGGGTCAGCCTAGTACAACGCTAATGTAAGTCGACCAGTCCCCACTTGGAACCATGGTTGCGTCTTTGTACTTCTCCAGCATCTGTATCGCCTGGCCTTTATAGTCGCTGTAAAAATCGAAACCCATTTGAGCCCGGTGAGGCATGCGGCCGCGCCAATAGCCCATCCCCTGATCCAGAAATATTTTGCAGCGCTTTCCAGAAGCCCAAACAACGGAAATCTCCCTACTGTGCTGCAGATCCCGAGTGTGCTCTTTGATATCAATCGTAGGCTGCAGAGAGAACTGGCTACCGAGCCATAGGCTCAGCACAGACTCTTGATCCGCTGCATACAACCAGTCATGTGATATCAACGAGCTCGCTTGCCCGGAACTGGCAGCGAGTGTCTGGATACTGAGGCTCTTGAGCTCAGAGTTTTTGAAGATATCCAAGAATCCGCTGAGGAGCATTAACGACCATGGCGACTTAAGGTATCGATCTGAATAGCTAAGACTTATGACTCGGTCGTTTGCCAGTAGCTCAGCTACCTCTGGAGCCTGTCGGCCGATCAGTGCTTGCATCCGTTTCCCTAACTCACGCACAGGCCCATTCAGCTCAGTGGTGACCTGGATGACCCTGGCGTCCTGCTCTTGCCGACGCCAGCCACTCGTGTCGATGGCCTTGCCCTCGACGCCGGGTAATTGCTGTGTACTGACCCAGACAGCACTGCCGTTACCCTCCAGCCATTGAGCACCGGGTATGACTGGAGCCGGATCGTTACAAAGCAAACTTTTGCAAATACCTCCAGAGGTGATTTGAGTCGCCAGGAAGAGGCCGTCGGGAAGCCCCTCTCTGGTGACCTCGAGCACCGTCACCCCTAGGTGAGCCAGTACCGACAAGCTGTTCTTCAGCTCGCTACTGAGTGCGACGCCTGCAGGTAGTGCAATTCTGACTGGCAATTTGTCTGCGAGCTGCCAGGTTAAGAGACGCTCGCGGAATTCAGGGTGATCGATCTCCCAATCATCTGCTTCGCCCTGCAATAGCACTGTTATCGAGTTGCCACCAACACTCCGGTCGATTTTGTTGATAGCAGCGCTCAGGTAGCGCAGCGGTCCAACTGAACAGTAACGCGCCCCAGGAACCCTTGAAAGATCGCCTGGCAGTTCCAGATGCTCAATCAAACCGGATTGCTGGATCCACTTCAGCGCCATTCTGCGGTCCAGTTCCTCCCGCTCAACCCGGCTGTCTTGCCCTGCCAAGCAATGAGGACAGACATTCTCGCAGCTAACAGGGCACTCGAGCTTCGCTCGGGCTTTCTCCAGCAAACTCGACAGATCTTCGAGTCCAGACAGGACGAAACCAGCACCGCCACTGACTTCGTCGAACAACTGAATCACACTGCGGGCCTGGCCGCTTTCCAGATCCTTGTCCAGGCGGAAACCAAACCCCATCTCTGTAGTAGCGATACCGAGCTGATCCGCAATCACATCACGCATAGCGACTGCCAGTGTCATGGCGATAGCTTGCTCTTTAGTGCTGGCTCCCAGCCAGTGGCCTGTGAGAGGGCTTCTCAAGAACACTTCCAACACGTCAGTGTGAATCTGGTAGCCAAGAAAAATACTGGTTTGTACGGATGAGCCTGGGCAATCGTGCTCCTTGTGACTACCCGTAATACCGCCCACCGGGCGATGCGATTGATCCGGAAGAAGTGTTTTCGGAATATCACCTGATGCCAGCATCGACTCAGCGCGGCCACAGATCATGCAAACGGCATAGCCTTTTTCATGCTCACCGGAGGAATGATGGAAAACGCTGCCTCCATGGCCAAAGCGGACGAAACCGCAGCTAGGGTCGGGTAGAGCAATGTTGGAACCGGCCACCTGGATACGCGGGCGCTCGACCCGGATAAATTTTTGCGACGAGATATCGTTACTTGTTGACTCATAGAAGTCAGTGACAAACCCTCCTGGGCGCAGGACCTTGCGCTGCTCGGAGAACGGAATGTGAGCAGCACAATGTGTACAGGTCAACTCCGCGCTGTTCGTATAGGCGTTTTCTTTTACGCCTGCGGCTCCACAGTGTGAACAACGCCAGGCAATATCAAATTTTTGCGCCTCGTTGACCTGCCCAGAGGCATGCCACTGCAGGCTCACGCCAGCCGACCGATAGACCCGACCATCGATGACCACCTGCGATCCTGGAGCATACTCACGAATGGCGATGTTCAGCCCGCGTGACGGCAGCTCCTTGTTGTTGAAGACGCTGTCTTCACGACTGCTCTTCCGCTCGCGCTTATGCTTGAAGTCCTCGATATTGTAGGTATTAAGTGTCACCACATCGGTGGGAAAGCCATACCCTGGCAAGAAGGCGCGGGCGGCAAGGTCTCGGAGCAGGTACTCATCACAGTGCCGTTTCTTTTCCAGTTCGAGAGCTTTCTTGTAAGGCTCGTCCTTGGCAGTCAGCTGCTTGTGATTGAGCTTGCGCAACTCCTCCAGCCAGCAGCTCTCAATTTCCTGAATGGCGTCTCGGGTATCCGCGGTGATGGACAGAACTACTCGCCCCTGCAGACACGTTCCGGAAACCAGCATGCGCACCGGTTCGGCATACTCGTCTGGGCAACTGCCCAACCAACTGATGAACTGCCGGCAGGGAGATTCATCCGCGCCAAAGAACCAGTGCAAGGTCAGCTTGGTGCGGTCACCATCGCTTTGAGTCTGAGTGCGCAGGAATATGGCAAGCAGCAGCGAATTCACATGTCGCTGCACAATCCTGTCCGAACTCAGAGTGATGCTCGGTGCGGGAATGGCGGTGATGAATGGCCACTTGGGCTGAGCGAATGCCCTTTGATTGTGCGGATCGGCCTTGCACAGGGTGTAGGCAATGGCGCGAGCCTCACTCCGGCGGCCTGCCCGCCCGGCGCGCTGAAGATAGTTAGCTGGGTGTGGTGGTACGTTGTTCATCACCACGGCAGAAATACCGCCGATGTCGACGCCCATCTCCATAGTGGTGGAGCAGTTCAGTACATTGATCCTGCCCTTTTTGAACAGATCTACGTAGGTATCCAGTTTCTGAGCAGACTGCTGAGCAGAATGCTCTGCGGTTCGATAATAGAAACCACCTTCAACCGTTCTGTCGCTCAGATTTGACCAGAGGCTTTCATATCGCAGTTTTTCAATTACCGGATCCTGACCGACACGCGTTCTGATCTGAGTTAGCTTCGCGGTCGCACTTCCATCCACTTGCAGGCGACTAAGAGGTGCTAGCTGAACTGGTTGACACCGATAGTCTCGCGGTAGCTGCTTGATAGGGAGATAAGGCGTAAGGCCTCTAAACGTTGTCTCAAAAATGCGGTGCGTGAGAGGGCATACCCAGCCTGTGACCGGCAATGAAAACGTCAGGGACTCTAGCCTGAGGTTATGGCCAGCATCCGTAGATTCCAGAATGGTGGCCTTTACCAGCGCGTGCCAAGCGGCATCGAGCCAGCCGTTGATTTTATCGGCATCGGTGCTCTGAGTTCGGTTCAGACCCGTGGCCATTTCGAGGAGTTTCACCAGCCTCGAGGGATTGCCAGTTCTGACTTGTGGCCACTTCTTGATCACGTGGCTTTCGTCAATGTCACTCTTCGGCGGGAAAAGAGACTTAGGCGTAAATCGGCTGCCCATCCAAAGCTGCATGTCTCGGTTCAAGCGTACGAAGGTGTTTTCCCGCACATAAAAGTCCAGTGCAACCTTTAGAAAGTCCTGCCAGTCCTGGAGCGTCAGCTTAGATTTGCTGCCGGGGTCGCCTGTCGATGATATCGCAGTGGTCTGCTCCCAGAGCGATGGGCAACTGCTGATCATTTCCAAGCCTTTGTAGCTAACACGAACCAGACCCAGCGTTTCCGTGCTGTTCTGGCTCTTCGGGCGACGGGCAAACTCCCTGGCCAACAACAACCGCGCCATGGTTGTGCCGCCTTGACTGCCATCGAACAGGGCAGGATTGGCATAGCGGTTGTACTCAAGGATGGATTGCTCAATATCCTTCGTGGCTGCCAGCTCTCGAACCATTTGCTCCCAGTCAACTGCGGCAACACGATCCTGCGCCAGGCTTCCTGAGCGCATAGCTTCTGCTTGGGTACGAAGATCGCTCGCCATACTGGCCATACCGAGCTTCTCCAGGTTGGCCGCCTGGATAATAAGTGCATCGTAATCGCCAATAGGCACATCCTGCGGCTGGCTATCGATTTTGGCCTGTGCATTACGCAGCGTCTCGAATACCAAACCACGAAGACGAGAGCGCTCTGCTTCCTGCTGCATGCGTACCGCCATGCGCGCAGTACCCTGGCGGCTATCGGTAAAGGTGATCAGCTTGCGTCCGCGTCCTGGTAGCTCCTCTGGGGATCGGCCATCACAGTCTTCCTTATCGGGATCAGGGCAGAATTCCAATACCGTTGGAACCGCATTCGCCACGTAAAATGGCGCCCCCAAATAGGCTTTTCTCAGGAAGCTTCGGCCATCTGGAAACGCATGCTCGCATTCACTGCAGCAGGCCTGTTTTTCTTCAGCAAAAACAATATGAAGAGGCTTCTGCCCCACCAGACTGCCGACCTTCAGAGTTTCAAGATCGATCCGATCAGATTGATAGGGTTCATGAGCCGCAGGTAAGCCGGCAATGACAAGGCGTTGAACGGGCGTCTTGTGGCTGGGGCCCGTAACTACACTACCTGAAGGTGAATCCTCTTCTCCGTGCTCGTAGCTCAGAGAGAACTCATCGCCGGTGTAGGGGCTGAGCTGGTGCAGCTCGCCACTGCGATCTTCCGCAATCAAATGTGGCGTCTTGCAGTCATCACAGAAACCCAACTCGTAGACTGGGGCCTGGCATTCACAGCGGGCGCGTTGATTGACGTAGACATTGCCAAATGGCCAGTCCAACAGGTGCTGGGACTTCGTGCTGCAATTCGGATCAACGCAGGCCCATAGACCATTCAGCATGCGCTGGAAGAAGTGGGCACGCAGCTTCAAGAAAGGAGGCCCCGAGGGGGCCGGCCGAGTGCCGGTGAGTACATCTAGCCAGTCCAGAACCTCCTGCTGTCGGGCCAGTATGGTGTTGCCCTGCAACAGGTCACTGACGGAACGAATCAGGTCGTTGAGATCCAGCGGCCTGGGTGAGCTGACAACGGTGTGGCGGAGAGTTTGGGCGATGGGGTGCTGACACAGTGCTTCGAAGCGAGCAATGGATGCCTCAGTATCAGACTCAACAGCCTGGATATCTTCCAAGGTGAGTGTGTACTGCGGTTTGCGAAACTGCAGATCGGGCCAGACTCGCGAACCACTGATGACTTCGACCTGTTCAAGCCTTACGCCTGCGAGATTGGCCAAATAATGCTTCAAGCGCTCTTCGGCATCGGCGCCCGCAATAGTGGCGGACGTGGCCACAAAGCGAATCTGTTCGGGATGCTTGCCGAATGCCTGAACCACGCGCCGTAGTAACAGCGACATCTCAGCAGCCTGTGAGCCGATGTATGTGTGTGCCTCATCGAGGACGATCCAGCGGAGAGATTGCTGTTGTCTGGAAATTTCCAAGATTGGATTGTCCACCTGACGTACCAGCATGTACTCCAGCATGGTGGCATTGGTCATCAGGATGGGGGCAGGCTCCTTGCGCAGCAGTTGGCGGGAAAGGATCTGGTTAGGCTTCAGGGCCTGCTCTTTACGTACAAAGCTCTCCGTCTCTTCGGTCTTGCCGTTATAGAGACAGAATCGAATGTCCTGGCCATAAGCCCGCGTCCAGGCATCCAAGCGCTCTTGCTGGGAATTGATTAGCGCATTCAATGGATAGAGGAATAGTGCCCTTACCCCAACCAAAGGCGCCTTGTTCCGCTCACGCTCACGAATGAGATCCTCGAGGATCGGCACCATGAAGCATTCCGTCTTGCCCGAGCCGGTGCCGCTAGTAATCACCACCGATCTCGGTTGGTCAGCTAGAAGCATGCTCCAGGCATGAAGCTGGTGGACGTAGGGCTTCGCGCTTTTCGGGAATTGATAGGCGTGGGCATTCTGCAGGGTGCCCAGCAGACTCTCAGAGAGCAGGCTGGGCGATAAATCCTGCAAGCGTTTGTCGGACTCTTGCCAGCCAAAAGTGTGCTCAAACACTGGTGGCGCCAGAAAGCAGCCGTCAGCCCCCAACTCATACACCATGCTCTCGCTAAGGTGGTGACGTAGTCCCGCATGGTTGATGCCCAGCACACCCAGTGTTGCCTCACGCGTACGGTTGAGGCTCTGCTCGATCAAGTCTCTGAAGTAACGCATTGAAAACCCTTACGCCTCGCTCTGCGTGGCCAGTAGATAGGACACCATCAGTGCATGAGCCGGATTGAACCAGTTTTGCCTGTCAAAGTCGGCGAGCAGGCGGACGGCAAATTTCAGATAGGGCAATGACACGCCCAGATCGTTCAGCCTGGCCTTTTCGGCCGTCACAAAGGCCATGAAGATCGGTAAATAGATCACCGCATTGGCATAGCCCACTGCCGAGAGCGTCTTAAGCTGCGCCGGCAGCTCCTGCCGAGAGATCCAGGTGCCGAGCTCGGAGCTCAGCTCCGTCGGCCAGCGCCTGTTTGAGCCGTGCACCTGGCGCAGTTGCCCGCACCAGATGGGTAGAGCTGCTTCCGGCGGCACCTTGGTCAGCGAAGCGCACTTACCGGTATGCAGATAGTCGTCGACATGGTCAAAACCGGATACGACTGCACGCAGCACAGAAGCCCGATTCTCCTCAAGATTGCGGATCAATACCTGCGGCAAGCCCAGGTCATGAAGGCTGCGCAGAAAGTACTGATACACCTCCGCCCAGAGGCGCAATGACGTTGCCTCCCAGATCACCGCCAGCTCATCGCGCACCCGATTGCAGAATGCCTCGTCCATTTCCAGGCGCAGCACAGCTAAGGCCATGGCACGTGGATGACGTGAAAGCGCCTTCCAGCTTTCGAACGACGACAAGGGTAGATGCGCGAAGTGCTGTTTCAGGTCGGCCAGGTACTGCCAGCCACTGTGACCAAAGTCTTCGGCCATCGCAGCGATCTGCTGATTGATCACTTCCGGGTTGCGCTCGGGATGGAACACCTCTGTCGCCCGATGTAGCGAGCAGACCTCACCCGCCATGTCGATATCCTGAGTATTCGATATGTATAGCGCCGGGCGGAACTGAACGCTGCTGTCCTGGGCTGGATAAATCAGCCAGGGCCCCCTGCGCTGCAAGGCATTTGGTATCTCAAACAAGCACGTGCCAACGTCCTGGCTTGTCCTCTCCACCAGTACCAGCGGAGCTTGCTTGGGGTCGGACATCAGCATGGCCTCGACTTGCGCAGCGTCGAGTACATTGGAGGAGCCGATATCGCAGATGGCAAAGATATCCCGCCCTTGCCAGGCTAGGCGCCCGTTGTAGCGCCGGATGTTTAGGGTGAGCAGGCGTTGCTCGGTTTCCACATGGAGTTTGATGAAGGCGTCCTGTTCGTCCACCGCCCCCAGCATCTGTAGGATGTCGTTTTGATAGCTGTAAAGACTCAGCTGGACGGGATCTTGACCGACCCTAACCTCATACACCCGCTGAGGGCGCAACGCTGATTCGCTTACCAGCTCCAGTACCAGAAAAAAGCTCTGACCCTGCGGCTGGCCTGAGGCCAGAGCAACACGATGGCCGAGCAGCTCACTTAGGCTGAGCTCACGGCTGCTGGTAGGCTGTAGATCGGCATCTAGCAGGCGGACACCCTGGTAGGGGTATTGCAGGCGCAACTGTATAGTCTGCTGACTACCTCCAGTGCCAAGCTCCAGAACAAAGCTAGCGGGTGGCCTCTGGCTGTCGTGCTGCAGAAAAAAAACTTTTTCTTGCACATCGGACAGCCGCTGGCATTTCAGGCTGTCACTAACGATTCGGCAGTCCAGCTGCTGCGCGCTCTTGAGCGTGATCCGTGCCGGTTGCCCTTGAATGCCGGGAGATAATCCCAGGCTGAACTCCCTGGGAAGCACAGCAAATCGACGTTGCAGCAGGGTATTCCCGCTCTTGCAACGCAGACTGTAACGAACCAGGCCATAAAAGCCCGAACGTCTTAGCGCGTCCAATGGCTGGCCATTGGCAAACTCGACCAACTCGTCGCGGCCGTAAGTAAAGCCTTCCGGCAAGTCGAGACTGGGCCAGCCGAGGAAAATGGTCGAAGGATTGCTGTCGTACTGAGCCTGATTGCCAATAAGTGCTGGTTTCAGCGCCTCCTCCTGCGCCTGATTGAGTTCGATACGATAGACGTCATCCTTGAAGTGCAACGAAATATTTGCAGTCGCTTCGACCCAATGACCGGCGTCCCTGTCGAGGCCAATATCGGTTGGTGCGTCCAGTTCGGCGTTCAGCTCAAATCCTGAAGGCAAGCGAATCAGCGCCTTGTTGCCTGACAGACTGCAAGAGGATGTGCCTGCCAGCTGCCAGCGCTCTGCGCGGCGCTCGAAAACCAGCGGCGAGTACTGGAAGTCTAGCGCGCTATCCTCGAACTTGAAGCGGTGGACCTCTCGCCCATTGTCGAGCAGGCGTAGCGTCACTGGCTCCGACACGTGGCGGCGCTCCAGGGTGACCTGCGTATTGCTGAAGCGAACCTGCAGATTATCGCCGCTTAGTTGTCCGTAAACGGCACCCCCTCGGGCCAGTATGTGCTCGCCTTCGTAATAGGCGATATCCAACCGAGTGCTACTGAGCTGGGTAAGGTCGATTTTGAATGTGGCGTGATGTGGCAAGATCAGTTCGGTGCGAATCGCCCACGCGGGAAGCACGCCTTGCAGTACATGTTCACAGGTAAACTCACGCGCCCTTTCGAGGACCTCCTTGCGCTCCTGACGTTTCTGCCCTGCATCACGCAGCCAGTCGTTGATCAGGCTGCGTGCGTTAGTTTCGTCGAGCGGGATAGGGAACTCTCCGGACCAATAGGGAGCGACCATATCCAGATAGCTGGCCGGGTCCTGTTGGTCTTTCAGTGGATAGTGCTCAACCAGGTACATCAGCTGGTCGACGATCCCAGCCAACAGCTGACGTGTTTCCAGGGTGCGGAACGCTAGCGGTAGATCCTCCTCGAAGTCCGCCATCAAGTCCGAGGTGGTTCGGCGGTTGCCTTCAGTACGGAAGAAGTGCTTGATTCCGCGCTTAACCGCTCGGCCAAAGCCGTGCTTGTCATCCTGCACCAGCGGCCAGGGCAGCCCGCCTTCGGCATACAGGGTACCCAGCCAGTCGCGCCCATTTTCCCGCCGCCGAACGGGACGCTGCCAGTAGTCGAGGCCTTTTTGGGTCAGCGTTGCGTGGTCGGCGGGGTTGAGCTGGACTCCTAGTTCTGTCTCGGCGCCAGACCAAGACCAGGATCGGTTGTAGTTGCGCCGATATTGCTCACTGACGAATAGGCAAAAGCAGGCACCTAGATGCAGCAAATGGGCAGGATTGCCGCTGCGCTGCAAGTGCTGCTTAAGCAGATCACGCAACGAAGCATATTCACTCTCGGTGAGCTGATAGCTGTATAGCGGCCTACCATTCGGCCCTTTAAAGAGCTCGCGATTGAGCAACAGTTCACTTAGCCAGGCCTTGAAGGGGTTGATTACAACCGCATTGATATTCATCGGAACACATCCTTTTGCTCGAAACCTGTTTGCTCAATGCTTGAATAAATCATGCCAGCAATCTGGCAACTTGACATCACCCTTTTGAGTAACGATAACCCGACGCTTCTGGCGCTAGTTTTCAGAGAGTAAGTTCATCTTTACTCCCGCCGTACCCTACCTTCAACCTGTGGACAAGGTCGAGCAAATGGGGCGGTCAAGCAAGACGCAATATCGTAAGCGAGCAACCTCGCCCTCGCCTGGATTCTTCGCAGAAGAATCCAGGCCCCCTCCGAGCGAGACCAATAGGAACAGCTACTCACTCGGCAGCAAAAAAACCGGTGGGGCAAAAAGTGGGGCAAAAATCGGATACCCCAAAAACCATCAGGCATAAAAAAATCCAGTCACCGTTAAGTGACTGGATTTTCTAGGGTTTTTTGGTCGGGACGGAGTGATTCGAACACTCTACCCCTTGCACCCCATACAGGTAACTACCTGTTCAAGCAGATTCAACCAATTCCAAAGAGCCATCGCAAAGTCCTTGATTTTACTGGCCTGTAGCCGTTTCATCGTCCAAAATAGCACGAAGTGATTCGAAGAAAGCCGATCTCAATTGGCAACGAATTGGCAACCAGAGAATCTCAATTGGCAACCAATTGGCAACGGGGAAACTGACCACATGACCAAGATCACAGACCGCCAGATGACGGCCAAACCCGGTGCGAACGATAAGTGGCTCAGCGAAGTCTCCATCTGGGGGCATGGCAGCCTGGTAGCTCGCATAACACCCAGCGGTGAGCGCCTATTTTATTTCCGCTACACAAACAGCAGCAGTGAACGCATCACCCTCCCCATAGGCACGTACAGCCGCGATGGCAGCGAGGGCACAATGACCTTGGCAGAGGCAGGACAGCGAGCTAAGGAGCTAGCAGGACTCCACAAGTCTGGGATAAGGGATATAAAAGAGTATTTAGAGGCCGAGGAAGCTGCTCGTGTGGCAGCTCGCGACGCTGAGCTTGCACGGATCGCTGCTGAGCAAGTAGCACTGGAGGAAGCCAAATCCCGACAAGCAGCCAGAAAAACCGTCCAGCATTTGTTCGATCACTGGGCCAACGTCGACCTAATCAACCGCAAGGACGGCGGCGCAGAAGTTCGCCGGATGTTCGAAAAGGATGTCTTGCCTTATCTCGGCAAGCTTGCAGTCGAAGACGTGAAAAAAGGTCATATCACGGAAGTTACTGATGCGCTGCTTGCGCGTGGCGTTAACCGTATGGCGAAGATGATCTTCAGCCTTATGCGACAAATGTTCAGATTCGCAGTAGACCGGGACCTAATTGATCACGACCCTACTTCGAGCATTCGCAAAGCCAAGATCGGAGGTAAAGATGTCGAGCGTGATCGCGTTTTGAGCGAGGATGAAATCCGCACCTTAGCAAAGCTCGCCCCTGAGGCTGGCCTGCTTCCATCCTCAGAAGCTGCAATTTGGATTGCTCTATCGACCTGCTGCCGCATTGGTGAACTGCTGAATGCACGGTGGGAAAATGTCGACCTCGCAAAAGCAAACTGGCATATCCCCGGCGAGCAAAGCAAAAACGGTAAGGCCCACAACATCACCCTCTCACCTTTCGCCATACAGCACTTTAAGAGAGTCCTAGCATTCAGCTCCGACAGTCACTGGTGTTATCCCAACACCCAAAACAGTGGACCTGTATGTTCAAAAACGGTGACCAAGCAGCTTGGTGACCGGCAACGACTGCCGGATCAGGGGATTCTACGCAACAGAAGCGCCAACGCTCAGGCCCTACTTCTTCCCGGAGGAAAGTGGACTCCGCACGACTTAAGACGGACTGGCGCAACAATCATGACTTCCCTAGGCGTCCTGCCAGAAGTAGCAGAGCGCTGTCTTAACCACACCGAAGAAAACAAGGTTAAACGAACCTACCAACGCCATAGCTATGCTAAGGAAATGGCAGAGGCATGGCATATTCTTGGCAAGCACCTCGACCAATTAGTCAGCAAAGCGCAGTCGAACGCCAACTGAAATTTCCAAATCAAAGCAGACAGTACTCAGTAGAAAACTATATATAAAATCAAAACTACTTGACTAGCATAAAAAGGATAAGCTCAGTGTCAAACTTTCCTAAATCTCCTACCAGCATCAGCAGAGCCTCGATGCAAACAGTACTTACACAGACCAATCTGACACTTAGAAGCATTTTAAAAAACAACTGGCCGAAAGAACTAGAACGACATATTGACAAAGAAATATACGCACTCTCTAAGAACGAAAAAATAAAATGGTCGGATATCTCAAAATGCTGGAATCACGAATACAAAGAGAGCAAGAGAAGCATTTTTAAACTAAACTTCTTCTATGCCAAACTTTACTATTTATGCGCTACCAGCGCACATGAAAAAGGCAAGATTGATGAAGCTTGGATCTTACTTTTTCACTCAGTCCACCTAATTGGTTTTCTAGAGGGTTACAAGCACCAAAAAGAAGAAAAACAATTTAAAGAAAAGCGTGCCTCAGATGGCGGGAAAGCATTAGCATCAAAGAAATCAAAATTAAAAGAAAAGATTAGCGAAATATTGAAAGAGCCCCCAACCAGAGGCTGGGGCAGTGAATCATCCATTGTAGATCACATACTGAACAATCAAGAATTTAAAGAGTTCATTGCCAGTATTAAAGCTGAAGAAACCATAAAGGACATGAAAGAATTTATTACGTCTGAAGTGGTGTTTAATCCAAAAAACCAGAAGACACTTCAAAATCTTCGCTCGAAAACCACCACCCCACACGACAAAGAAAGTTAATCATCTAAAAACCATAGCCCACACCTGAAATATCAACAAAACAAGTTTTACCGCGTCGAAAAATAGACACATACCCAGCCGAAACTAACTCATCCAGCGCCGGATTAAGCTTATCCTTCTTCCGGACACATTTAGGGCCATAAATCAAAATGTCATTCTTTTTTATTTTAAGACAACCCGTTTGCCTTTCATCCTTCAGAAACCGCAAAAGCCTTGCAGCATTCACCTCAGCTTCAGGCGGCGGCATAAATATGCGATAGAACTCATCCGAACACCAAGTGCAATAGTCAATAGCAAACCTTAACGAAGCCAGAGATATAACTTCACTTTCGCCCTCGAAAATATGCACCAGCGCAGCAACTCTTGATATGTTATCTGCCAGCTTAGATGCTAGATCTCCCGCACCTTCGAATCGCCCGCCAACTCTAATCCCCGCCTCTATTTCATTGAACATTTGGACCCATAGGTCAGCAGCTTCGGGAGAGAAGCTAATAGTCTGGCGTGCACGCTTACCCTTTTTCAGTACATCAACATTTAATTCAAGCAAAGCTTTAATTCGTTCTTTAAATTTTTTGCTGTGCTCCAGAGAAACTGTAGAATAATTAAGCTCACGATAACCCTGAGTAGAAATGGGCTTGCCAACTAAAAATCGCGCCCATAATCCAGATCCACGAAGAATCTCACCGTTGTCACTCACAAAACTACCAAATGCGGCTGGCTGGGTCATGAACGCAACCGTCAGCCGCGCATCGTTCAGCTCATAGCTTTCGGCCGTCTTCCGATCAACAGTTATGGGATCTCCGCCCCACAACGAATTCATCTTAGGAAGATCACGGAAAGCCTTGTTGTTCAGATTTGCCTCAGTCGAGATCAATCCTGCTGATGATATATTCTGGAACATTCCAAACATTAAGGCTTCTGAAGTTGTGTCGTCGTAAATCATTTTGAAGCGTCGCGGGCGCATTGGTTTTAGTTTGGCATGCTCAATAGCTTCCTCCTCCCAAATCAATGAGGACTCTTCTTCTCGGGTAGATTTGACTATGCACCTAAAAATTTCTTTATTTTTCATCTCCCATATACTTTGCTTAACCTCCCACACCCTAAGCTCTTCGGCAAAAGCTATATCCATTTCCCGTTGAAACTCGCGAATTGGGTCCAAGAAAAAATTACCCGCCGAGGTTTTTCGCTCACCAGAATCCGCAATTGTAAGCAACATTAGAGAAGTTGGGGTAATCTGCCCAGTTGGCTTTAAAACATCATAAATACCCTGACAAGCAATAGCGATTGCTGCTAGTTCGCCTTGGAAAATCAGATCCCTGGGTGCCTTCATAATAAATTCAGCTTCATCCGTTACGGACTTCAGCAACGGTAATGATGTTAGGCTTGGAAACTCAGCATCAATTTTCGGTAGTATTCGGTAAAAGTACGTCATGGCCTAGCACCACTCATGGTGATCATTTTCCTAGATTGGATCCAGAAAACAATATCCGACTCTAACCAGCCCACAGCTCCGTGGCCGCATTTACCAGATAGCTTTATTGGTAAAGGGAATGTTGAGTCATAACGGGGTGATTTGGGATTCATCCAGTCGTATATCGTTGATCTCGATATACCCAACCGATCAACCACTTTTCGCATTCTAAGAACACTATCAGGCCTGTACTCACCATCGACCTGCGCGTTTACAGCTTTGCCTTTCACCGCATATGCCCTCCTTTCAAACGTAAGACAAATGCTATGCCGCTCGTAGCAGGCAAACATCACGCCTGCTCAAATAATTCGGAATAATATCAAGCAACACTATTGACTTTTAAAAAAGCAATCTAAGCCTATGATTTAAATGGAATTTACCCAAGATACTGAATATGCTTAAATTGCTTGAAAAATAATTAAGCACACCTATTGACTTTCAAGCCTTAGCAAGAATTTGAGGTCCGTCGTATTGTGAAAACTCTCGATATCCACGGCTATTCCGGCTATTTTCAGCTGGAATAGCCGGAATAGCCGCTGTCGCCGGACCTAATCCCAGAAATTTGGGTTGATTTTCGTAAAGGCTATTGTTCAAACGACTTGGGGCTTAACCTTGCTTAAAGGATCGAGCGCTTCCGCAAAGCACAGAATTTCGAATCGAAAAAATCTCAGCCACACATTACTGCCATGACATCAGCACCAAGGAGGATCTACCCATGTCATTGCACTGCCCTCGCTGTAACTCCCCAAAAGTCGCTTCTTTCCATCACGCCATGAAAACCGGCGCAGCCATCGGCGCTGTCGGTGGCCTCGCCCGTGGCGTCAGTGCTGCTCTTGCAGGCGGCAAGGCCGGCGCAGCGCTCGGCGTAATCGCCGGCCCTGTCGGTATCACTCTAGGCTCGGTATCCGGTGCCATTCTCGGTGGTCTGGCCGGAGGCGTTGGTGGCTGTGCGCTCGGCGCCCAGCTCGGCGAGACGCTCGACCGCCATGTCCTGGCCCACAATCTCTGCCTGCTCTGCGGTCATCGCTTCAACCTACCGGCCTGATCCGGCCACCGCTCTCCTCTTCCTTACCCATCA
This sequence comes from Pseudomonas sp. Marseille-Q8238, assembly GCF_965111915.1. Taxonomy (NCBI): domain Bacteria; kingdom Pseudomonadati; phylum Pseudomonadota; class Gammaproteobacteria; order Pseudomonadales; family Pseudomonadaceae; genus Pseudomonas; species Pseudomonas sp. Marseille-Q8238. The sequence goes on from NZ_CBCOPI010000001.1 coordinate 2,717,063, forward strand.
ATGATTGCCGGTGCTGCGCTCTGCGCGGCGCTTTATGCCGGCTTGCACCCAAAGGAAATTCGTCATGGCTCATCAAATCGAACAAATGGCCTACGTTGGTGCTACTCCGTGGCACGGCCTGGGCAACAACCTGCCGCAGAAACAGCCCATCGAAGTCTGGCAACGCGAAGCCGGCATGGACTGGCAGATTCTGGAAAGCCCAGTGCACTTCAAGTCGGACGCCATCGGCCACCTGGGCACCATCCACTCATTCCCCGAACAAAAGGTGCTCTACCGCTCGGATACCAAGGCACCGCTGTCGGTGGTCTCGCAGCGTTACCACACCGTGCAGCCAAAGGATGTCCTGGAGTTTTACCGCGACCTGACCGAGGTCTCCGGCTACGAGCTGGAAACCGCTGGCGTGCTCAAGGGCGGGCGCAAGTTCTGGGCGCTGGCACGCACCGGGCAGGGCGCTGCACTCAAGGGTAACGACCAGGTGAATGGCTACCTGCTGCTGGCCACTTCCTGTGACGGCACTCTAGCCACCACCGCAACACCCACCACCATCCGCGTAGTCTGCAACAACACGCTGACCATCGCCCTGGACGGCACCAGCCGCGCGATCAAAGTGCCGCACAGCACCCGCTTCGACGGCGACCTAGTGAAGAAGCAGCTCGGTATCGCCGTCTCGCAATGGGATGACTTCATGTACCGCATGCGCCACTTGGCTGAGCGCAAGGTGCAATGGCACGAGGCGCTAGGCTTTTTCATGAACGTGATGTGCGAGACCAGCCCGACCGGCGCCCTGCCGGAGCAGCTGCCTAACGAGCGCGCTCTGCGCAAAGTGCAGGAGCTGTACGAAGGTCGTGGCCGTGGCAGCCAGCTGGACTCAGCACGCGGCACCGCCTGGGGCTTGCTCAATGCCGTGACCGAGTACGTCGATCACGAGCGCCGGGCACGCAGCACGGAGTACCGCCTCGACTCCGCATGGTTCGGGCAAGGTGCCCAGATCAAGCAGCGCGCCCTGGATACAGCCCTGCAACTGGTCGCCTGACCTTTTACCCACCCCATAACGCCCGACCCGCTTCGTTGCAGGTCGGGCGTTTCTATTTCTGCAAGGTGAACACTATGAAAGCCACTTCATTGAATCGCAGCACCAGCAAAATCCGTCCGGCTCTGCGCCTGGTCAGCACCAAGGAACTGCCACGCGAGGACTGGCTGCAGATCCGCAAGCAAGGTATCGGCAGTTCGGACGCTGCGGCAGCGGTCGGTCTGAACCCCTACAAATCGCAGCTGGAACTCTGGATGGAGAAGACCGGTCGTGATGCTGGCATGCCCAAGGCCGATCCACAGGATGAGGAAAGCCCGATGTACTGGGGCAACGTGCTGGAGCCCATCGTGGCCTGGCACTACAGCAAGCGCACGAAGAACAAGGTACGGCGCATCAACGCCGTGCTGCAGCATCCCAATCCGGAGCTGCCCTGGATGCTGGCTAACATCGACCGCGAGGTGATCGCGGCGGACGATGTGCAGATCCTCGAATGCAAGACAGCAGGCATAAATGGGGCACGACTCTGGAAAGAGGGCGTGCCGGAGTATGTGCAGCTGCAGGTGATGCACCAGTTGGCTGTCACCGGCAAACAGGCGGCTGATGTTGCCGTGCTCCTCGGTGGCCAGACACTGGAGATCCACCGCATCGAGCGGGATGAGCAGATGATCGCTCGTCTGATCGAGCTGGAGCGCCAGTTCTGGCACTACGTGGAAACCGATACGCCACCGCCGGCCGATGGCACAGCATCCGCTGATGCTGCCCTGCGTTGCCTCTACCCGGAGGACAACGACCAGGTCGTCGACTTCAGCCAGCATGCTGGCCTGTCAGCGGCTTACATCGAGCTGAAAGCCGTACGTCAGTCGATTGCCGACAAGGAAAAGCGCGAGGCTGAGCTCAAGCAGATGCTGCAGCAGGCCATGGGTGACGCCAGCCGGGCTGAGTTCGCCAACGGTTACATCACCTGGCGCAAGGCCAAAGACAGTGTCGGCTTCGATGTCGCGCAACTGCTCAAAGACAAGCCGCACCTGCAGGCCAAGTACCCACTGCTGAAGCCGGGTGCACGGCGCTTCCTGGTCGGCTGAAACCCAGCTTTTCCAACCCTTCCCTCCCCTTGGCCAGTCCATGCAGTTCGCGCTGCGTGGCTGGCCTTTTTTCATTTCCAGGAGAATCACCATGCTCAAAGGTCTGGCTATCACTCCGCCGGTACTCGGGCGGATTTCCATCGGCAAGGTCATCGAGAAGAACGGCAAGCGACTACCGGAGAAGGATGACCAGTTCACCATCACTTCCCAGGTACAAGGCAAGGAAGGCTGGCTGCTGCACCCGCTGAATGAGGAGCTACGTCAGGGCAAGGACAACAAGTTGCGCAGCATTCCGGTACGCCTGCTGTTCAACGAACCGGAGCTGAACTTCAGGGCGGACTACACGCTGTTCGACCGGCAGTCTGGTCGGCCGGTTTGCGTCGGTAATGGCGAGACCTGCAAGCGGGTCACACAGGACGGTATGCAGTCATTGCCCTGTCCTTCACCAGATGCCTGCCCACTGGCGAAAGGCGGTGCCTGCAAGCCCTATGGCCGACTGAACGTGGTCATTGGCGATGAGGATCCGCTGGGAAGCTTTGTATTCCGCACCACCGGTTTCAACAGCATCCGCACCCTCGCAGCCCGCCTGCATTACTTCCAAGCCATCTCGGGTAATCGCCTGGCCTGTCTGCCGCTGGAGTTGCGCCTGCGAGGTAAGTCGACTCGCCAGAGTCATGGCACGCCGATCTTCTACGCCGACCTGACAGTACGCGGTGGCATGGACATGGCTGAAGCGCTGGTGACCGCCAGTGAACTCGATTCGCGGCGGCAAGCTGCAGGCTTCGATCAAGCCGCCTTGGATGAGGCAGCACGACGCGGCTTTGGCAACGGAGCATTCGAAGACAGCGAGGAGGATGTCAGCGCCATCGTGGAAGAGTTCTACCCCGAGGGTGAAGCCCCTGCTGCAGCAACAATTTCGCAACTCAACCCCACCAAACCCAGCCTGACTGAAAAGCTCGATGCACAAGCTGCTCGTCAAACCCCACCCACAGACCGAGACCAAGGAGGCCGCCATGCGCCTGCACAAGCTGAAAGCCAGTGACACGACCGGCACCTACCTGGTCGAGTCGCCGGTGACGGAAAACGACATCCTGCTGATGGCCAGGCAACTGGCCAGTCTGCGCCTGCGCAAGGGACGTGCACTGACCTCGCCTAAGGAGGCGTTCAGTCACCTGCAGACGCTGCTGGCTGATTATGAGCACGAGGTTTTTGCACTGCTCATGCTCGACAGCCGACACCGGGTGATTGCGTTCGAGGAAGTGTTTCGCGGAACCCTGGATGGAGCCAGCGTCTACCCACGGGAAATCGTGAAGATCGCCTTGGAACACAACGCAGCGGCAATCATCCTGGTACACAACCACCCCTCAGGTGATCCCGAGCCCAGCCAGGCGGATCGCAATCTCACCACGAAACTGCAGGACGCACTGAATCTGGTCGGAGTCAGAACGCTCGATCACGTTGTGGTAGGCCAGGAGGATTGTGTGTCGTTGGCTGAGCGCGGCTACCTGTAAGGAGGTGCCAATGAAACTGCTGCTACGGACTGTTGCCTCGGCATTCATGTTTGCCGGGATCTTGGCCGGTTGTCTGGCGATATTGCTGCTGATGATTCTGATGGTGCGCTTTCCACCATTGCTGATTGCCGTGGTGTTGGCGTGCTGGATCTACCGGAAGCAGAAAGTAAGAATGAACCCTTGAACAGTGAGCCAGCGTGGGTAGTCGAAAGACTGCCTGCAATGGCTCCCTCTTTTTTCTTTTGCCCTGGTAGCTAACGCTTACCTGCTGCCTTGTAAGCTGCACTTCGTTCACGCTTGCCCACTGCGACCACAATCACAACCACCCGATCATCTTCGACCCGATACACCAAACGATAGCCTGCTGTTCGGAGCTTGATCTTGTAGTGCCCAGGCAGATCCCTGAGGGCATCAGCCTGTACCTTTGGTGCTTCCAGCCGCTCACGCAGTTTTTTCTTTGCCTGCTCACGCACTGTATGACCCAGCTTCTCCCATTCCTTCAGCGCTGAGGGCAGGAACTCGAGCTTATAGGTCATCCAGGTTCACCGGCACACCCTTCTCACCGGAGCGTGCATTAACGACATCGATCAGATCCAGATCGTCCAGACGGTCCAGCATCTGCTCGTACAGCTCGGCTGGCACCATGTACCCCATCACGCGGTTATGATTGAGAACGGCGACCGGCATGCCACCAGCACCAGCCATAACACCGGTGGGGTTTTTCTTCAGCTCAGAAACGCTCACTGCAACGTCAGCCAAAACACTCTGCATACCATAGCTCCTTTTTTAGGTCTTTATTTTGGTCTTAAGGTGCATAGCATAGCAAGGCATCCCCATGGGCAATCTTCCAAATGGCACGAGGCGTCCAATTTTGAACCGCCGCCATCTGGGAGAACTGATTGCCCTGAAGCCTCCCATTCAGCTGTGAGCCCATGCGGCTTGCGCGGACTGCTCCCTACCCCCGACTGGTCTCGAAACTCCGCTGGCGATCCCCGTAGTGCTTGGTCGCTTTCTTACACAGGTAACTGGCTCGGTAGAACAGCTCAGGCAGCTCATCGAACTCGTCTCGACGAATTTCTCGATTGATAAAGTACTCAGGATTCTTTGGCCTATGGACCAGCCCCCTAACCTGATCAGCTGATAATCCAAGTACACTGGCCCAAGACTCTTCAATCCGTCTGAACATGTTAATCCGTTCAGAACCTATCCGGCCTAGCCTGTAATAGGCATCACGGTTCAAAAGAATCAGTAGGTGGTAATGGCGACGACCTCTCTGACCGATCTCTTTCGACCAGACGTATCGTACTTTGCAACCACGCGAGTAACCACGCTCAGCCACGCGCTCCTGGTGGTACTGGATCTTCTTCGTAAACGATTCGAAGAACTTGCTTATGACCTTGTTCGTATAGGCGTACTCGGGTAGCTCGATACCATTAGGCACATAAAGATCTACTCTGAAGGCAAGTACTCTAGGGTACTCAGCCATGGCTAAGTCGATGGTATGTTTGAGATCATAAAGGTATTCCAGAGCAAAGGGGCCTACTTCTGCCTGGATAGGAAAACCTTCAAAGGTCTCCCCGTAGTGCAAATGAAGATTGGTATTATCGGGATGACGTAGTGGGGAGTGCTGGGTTGTAGCGATATCGTTGACCATGGTTATGACTCCAGTTAATTTGACTCATAACACAAATCCCATTATTAAATTTTTAATACCCCCCCCCCCCTAAACCCCCGCCCCATGCTAGATAATTTTAATATTTAAAAAAAAAATAAAAATCCTCCCGCCGCAAAATAAATAAGCAGAAAGCCCAGCAAACACGAAGAGCGCTATAGATAAAACAAAGCAATTACAGAGCCTTTAACAATCAATACAATTTCGGAATTAAATTATCCAAATTATCCAAATTATCCAAATTATCCAAATTATCCAAAAATAATACGCTGATCCATGTAGTTAATTATAGAGTGATTATAGAATCCTCTTTGGCCTGAACTCTATCGCTTGCTCGATTGAAATCTCACCCGCTACAAAATCAGCTCGCCCTGTGAGACTAGACACTCTATTTGATCGTAAGCGCTCCATAAACCCCACCTGCCCATAGGCCGCAGATCATTGGATGCTGAGCTCCCGTTTTCACTGGAGTTCATCCCATGATGCGTCCCGATGCCAAGGTGCAGAAGGTCTACCTCTACCCAAAGCCCGTCGACTTCCGCAAATCCATCAACGGCCTGGCCGCCTTGGTCGAGCTGGACATCAAGGTGGAAGTGTTCAACCCGGTGCTGTTCGTGTTCCTCAATCGCACGCGCAGCCAGGTCAAGATTCTCTACTGGGAGCGCAACGGTTTCTGCCTGTGGCTCAAGCGACTGGAAGCCGAGCGCTTCAAGACCAAGCCCGATGCAGGCGACGAGGCCATCGAGCTGACGGTTGACGAACTGAACTGGCTGCTCGACGGAATTGACCTGTGGCGCAATCGTCCGCACCAGGTACTGACGCCGCGGTTCGTGGCCTGAGCCGGTATAATCCAGCGCCATGAAATTTGGCGCCGACAACCTTCCTAACGATCCCGTCCTGCTCAAGGCCTTGGTGCTGCAATTGCAGGAGCAGGTCGCCCTGCTGCGCCACAAACTGTTCTCACCCAAGTCCGAGCGCAGCCCTGAAGATGCCGACTCACCGCAGCTGGCCATGTTCAACGAGGCCGAAGAGCTGGTCGAAGAGCCGACTGCCGAGCCAGCCGAAGCTGAAGCCGAAGAAGTCGTTGCGCCGATCAAGCGTCGTGGCAAGCGCAAGCCGCTGCCGGCCAATCTGCCGCGCGTCGAAGTCGTCCATGAACTGCCCGAGCACGAACTGACCTGCGCCTGTGGTTGCCGCAAACAGGCTGTCGGCGAGGAAACCAGCGAGCAACTGGAGATCATCCCGATGCAGGTGCGGGTTATCCGTCATATCCGCAAGACTTACGCCTGCAAGGCCTGCGAAACCGCACCGGTCACCGCCGACAAACCGGCCCAACTGATCGAGAAGAGCCTGGCTAGTCCCTGCGTGTTGGCGATGCTGCTGACCACCAAGTACGCCGACGGCATCCCGCTGTACCGTTTCGAGAAAATGCTCGGTCGCCACGGCATCGACATTCCCCGCCAGACCCTGGCGCGCTGGGTGATCCAAAGTGGCGAGCAGCTGCAGCCGCTGCTCAACCTGATGCGCGACAAACTGCTGGACTACCCGGTGCTGCACTGTGACGAAACCCGCCTGCAGGTGTTGCACGAACCCGGACGCGATCCCACCGCGCAGTCCTGGATGTGGGTGCAAAGCGGTGGGCCGCCGGACAAGCCAGTGATCCTCTTCGACTACACAGCCAGCCGCGCGCAGGAGGTGCCGCTACGCCTGCTCGAGGGCTATCGCGGCTACCTGATGACCGACGACTATGCCGGCTACAACGCCGTGGCTGCGCAAGCGGGCATCGAACGTCTGGCATGCTGGGCGCATGCGCGGCGCAAGTTCGTCGAGGCGCAGAAAGTGCAGCCCAAGGGCAAGACCGGCCGTGCCGACATGGCGCTGAACCTGATCAATAAGCTCTACAGCATCGAACGTGAACTGAAGGACGCCAGCGATGCCGAGCGGCAGGCCACCCGTGTGCAACGCAGCCAACCGCTGCTCGATCAACTCAAGGCCTGGCTGGACAAGACCCAGCCGCAGGTCGCTGGGCAGACGGCCCTGGGCAAGGCGGTGAACTACCTGGCCAGCAACTGGGGCCGGCTGGTGCGTTACGTCGAAGGTGGAAACCTGCCCATCGATAACAACCGCGCCGAAAACGCCATCCGCCCGTTCGTCATCGGTCGCAAGAACTGGTTGTTCAGCGACACGCCCAAGGGCGCCACGGCCAGCGCACAGATCTACAGCCTGATCGAAACCGCCAAGGCCAACGGCCAAGAGCCTTACGCCTGGCTGCGCCACATCCTCGAACACCTGCCAACGGCACAGAGCGTCGAGGACTACGAAGCGCTGCTGCCGTGGAACTGCTCGCCGGCTTCTGCCTTTGCTTCCTGAAAACAAACCCCGTCCACTAGGACGGGGTTTATGGAGCGCTTACATTTGATCCAAATCAACGAAGTGCTGTTATCGTCAAAAGGAGCATTCATGGCTCGGGGGCAATCTGCTATCGTCGGCCTATTGCCCCGCCTGGTGAATTGCTGTGCGTCGGATTGGATTGATCCTGCTAATGATTGCTAGCCTCGTGCTGCCGACCTTCGGCGGTGTGGCTTTCAGCATGCCGGCACAACCTTGCCCGATGCAGAGCGCCGATCATCAGGGCCATGCAATGGTTGATGCTCCGTGCTGCGAGCAAATGGACACGTCTGATGGGGTGGCCAATAAGTCCCCCTGCAAATCCGGCCAGGAATGCAAGACCGGAGGACTTCTCCAGACCACCGTGATCAAGAGCATATCCCCTCTCCCCTCACGCCCCGAGATATTGCTGACCCAGTCGGTGATTAAGCGAGAGCCCGCAGGACTCTGGCGCCCTCCTCGTTTCGTCTAATGCCGTGATCATCCCGCGCCTTACAGTCAGGCGCATCGTCGCGACCACGTTTCGTAGCTGCGACCTCGATCAATCGCATTGGAGGCGAAAGCATGTCCGCTTTCCTTTTTCCACGCCGTGGCTATCTCGGCGTGTTGGCTGCCGCATTCTGGGCAGCTCCCTGGCTTGCCGCGCAGGCACAGCCCCTAACCTTCGAACGAGCCCAAGCTCTGGCCGAACAGAGTGCCCCTGAGAACCTCGCGCGCCAGGCGCAGGTGGCATCGGCACAGCAGGCTGTAGGGCCCGCAGACGCCTTGCCCGATCCCAAGCTGATTATAGGCATCGACAACCTGCCGATCGAAGGCCCTGACCGTTACACACTTAATCGTGACTCCATGACCATGCGCCGCATTGGACTCATGCAGGAGGTACCAAACGGCGACAAGCGTCTGGCCCGTCGCCAACTGGCCGAAGCCTCCATGACGCGGGCCGAGGCCGAGCAGCGTGCCATGCAGTTGGAAATCAAGCGCCAGACGGCAGTGAGCTGGCTGGACGTGTACTACGCCGAACGCAGTGTTGGCCTCTTCGATCAACTGGACCGTCAGATCGAGATGCTCCGCTCGACCGTGCAATCGCTAATTGCCGGCGGTAGTGCTCAGCCTGGCGAGCTGTTGCAGGCCGACCAGGAAGCTTTGGCGTTACAAGATCGGCGAGATGAACTGAATCGCGATGTGGCAGTAGCTCGTGCCAAGCTGCGCCGCTGGATAGGCAACGAGGCTGACCAGCCTTTGCAAGGAGGTGTTCCCAATCTGAACCTGGTGGCACCGCACCTGCAGCAACGCATTGCCTCACACCCTGAGTTGCGCGCTGCCTCCGCCCGAGTCGGCGAGGCTAGCGCCGAGCTGAACGAGGCCATCGCCGAGAAGACCCCCGACTGGGGTGTTGAGTTTGCCTACAACAATCGCGACAACCAGTTCGGCGATATGGTGATGGTGCAATTCACGTTCGACCTGCCGTTGTTCGTAGGCACACGTCAGGGGCCCAAGATCAACGCCAGACAACAAAGCGTGTCGCAGATGGAAGCCGAGCAGGAAGCATTACTGCGCGCCCATCAGGCTGAGCTGGAAGGCGGTATTGCCGAGCTTGAGCAACTGCGCAGGACCTTGTCACGCACCGAAAAAACCTTGATCCCGCTTGCAAGCAAACGTGCCGATCTCGAACTGGCCGCCTACCAAGCCGGTAACAGCCAGCTCACATCCGTTATTACTGCCCAGCGCGACCTGATTGAGGCGCAGCTGCGGCAGATTGAACAGCAGCGCAAGTTGAGCCAGCTATCCGCAAGCCTGTACTACGCCTATGTGGAGGGCCTGAAATGAAGATATCGACATTTGGTTTTGCGGTCGCCGTGCTGACCGTGGGCATTGGCGCGGCGGGCGGTGGCTACTGGCTGGCCCAGCGGCAAGCCAAACACGAGCTACTGCCTAGCTCCGCACCGACGGACGAGCGCAAGGTGCTCTATTGGTACGACCCTATGCAGCCTGAGCAGCGCTTCGATAAACCGGGCAAGTCACCTTTCATGGATATGGAACTTGTCCCTAAATACGCAGGATCCGAGCAGGATCCGTCTGTCCTGAGCATCCCCGCTCAAGCCGTGCAGAACCTCGGAATGCGAACCTCGATGGTGATCCGAGGTGTACTGCCCTCGGATATCGAGGCGGTGGGTTCCCTGGCCTATAACCAGCGAGAAGTGGCGAACCTCCAGGCCCGCGCCGGCGGATTCGTCGAGCGGGTTTACGGTCGCGCCCCGGGCGATGTGCTGCCTGCCGGAGCCCCCCTGGTCGACCTGCTGATTCCCGAATGGTCCGCCGCGCAGTTGGAGTTCCTGGCGGTACTGCGTACCGCTGACACTCGCTTGATAAGTGCGGCCCAAGAGCGCCTGCGCCTGCTTGGCATGCCTCAAACGTTGATCGAGCAGGTCCGCCGCAGCGGCAAACCACGGGCGGTGCAAACCCTCACCACACCTATCAGCGGCGAGCTCCAAGCCTTGCAGGTACGCGCCGGGATGACCGTCGAAGCCGGGCAGGATCTGGCGTTGATTAACGGGCTATCCAGTGTCTGGCTCGATGCGGCGATACCCGAGGCCATGGCCGGAAGTATCCAGGTCGGGGACGAGATCCGCGCCAACCTGACGGCCTTTCCTGATCGACCGCTGCTGGGCCGCGTCATAGCCTTGCTGCCGAGTGCCGATCCGCAAACGCGCACGCTCACGGTACGCAGCGAGCTACCCAACCCTGCCGGTAAGTTGCGCCCCGGCATGTTCGCCGCCGTACGCCTGAACAGTGCCGTCGAACAATCCACGCTTCTTGTGCCGAGTGAAGCCGTGATTCGCACCGGCAAGCGTGCATTGGTGATGCTGGCCGAAGGCGACGGACGCTACCGCCCCCAGGAAATCACCTTGGGCCGCGAGGCCGATGGGCGTCTGGAGGTGTTGTCCGGTCTTGAGGAAGGTCAGGCGGTCGTTACCTCCGGCCAGTTCCTCATCGATTCGGAAGCCAGCCTGCAGGGCATCCTGGCCGGCAATGCAGAACAGGACAGCACGGAGGGGCTGCATGTGTCTCACGGCGTTATTCGCGCACTGGACGGGAAACAAGTCACCCTGGAGCATGGCCCCTTCGAGAGCCTGAATATGCCAGGTATGACCATGGCTTTTCCTCTGGTCAGCTCCGAAGTAGCTGTGGGACTTAAGCCAGGAGATCACGTACGCATCGCCGCACGTCAGACAAACTCCGGCCTGCTGATCGAGCAGCTCCGCAAGGAAGGAGACCAGCCATGATCGCGCGCCTGATCCACTGGTCTATCGGCAACCGCTTCCTGGTACTGCTGGCCACCCTGTTCATCACCGCCCTGGGCCTCTGGTCGCTGCGCAACACGCCGTTGGATGCACTGCCGGATCTGTCCGACACCCAGGTCATCATCCGCACAAGCTTCCCCGGGCAGGCACCGCAGATCGTCGAGAACCAGGTGACCTACCCACTGGCCACCACCATGCTCTCGGTACCGGGGGCGAAGACGGTGCGCGGCTACTCGTTCTTCGGCGACTCCTTCGTCTACGTGCTGTTCGAGGACGACACCGACCTCTACTGGGCGCGCTCGCGGGTGCTGGAGTACCTCAACCAGGCGCAGGAACGCCTGCCCGAGGGTGTTACCACCACCCTTGGGCCGGATGCCACCGGCGTGGGCTGGATCTACCAGTACGCCTTGGTCGACCGCAGCGGCCAGCATGATCTTGCCCAGCTGCGGGCACTGCAGGACTGGTTCCTCAAGTACGAACTCAAGAGCCTGCCCAACGTAGCCGAAGTGGCCACCCTCGGCGGCATGGTCAAGCAATACCAAGTGCTGCTCGATCCGCAGAAGCTGGTGGCTTATGGGGTAACTCAGCAGGAGGTCGAAGCGGCGCTGAAGAGCGCCAATCAGGAAACCGGCGGCGCCATCCTGGAGCTGGCAGAGCGCGAGTACATGGTGCGGGCTTCAGGCTATCTAGAGAGCCTGGCGGATTTCCGCAATGTGCCGCTGCGGGCTTCGGCCAGCGGAGTTCCGGTGCTGCTGGGTCAGGTGGCCACCATTCAACTGGGACCAGAGATGCGGCGTGGCATTGCCGAGTTGGATGGTCAGGGTGAAGTGGTAGGCGGCGTAGTCATCCTTCGCTCCGGCAAAAATGCCCGCGATACCATCGCCGCGGTGAAGACCAGGCTGGACAGCCTGAAGGGCAGCCTGCCGGCCGGCGTCGAGGTGGTCACCACCTATGACCGTTCGCAACTGATCGACCGCGCCATCGACAACCTCAGCTATAAGCTGCTGGAAGAGTTCGCGGTGGTTGCCCTGGTTTGCCTGATCTTCCTCTGGCACCTGCGCTCGTCGCTGGTCGCGATCATCACCCTGCCCCTGGGCATCCTGATGGCCTTCATTGTCATGCGCTACCAAGGCGTCAATGCCAACATCATGTCGCTCGGCGGGATCGCCATCGCCATCGGTGCCATGGTCGACGCAGCCGTGGTGATGATCGAGAACGCGCACAAGCACATCGAGGCCTGGAAGGCCCGGAATCCTGATGAGCACCTCCATGGCGAGGCGCACTGGCGAGTGATCGGCGAAGCCGCAGCCGAAGTCGGGCCCGCGCTGTTCTTCAGCCTGCTGATCATCACCCTGTCCTTCCTCCCCGTTTTCACTCTGGAGGCTCAGGAGGGCCGGTTATTTGGCCCACTGGCCTTTACCAAGACCTATGCCATGGCGGCCGCCGCCGGACTGTCGGTCACCCTGGTGCCGGTGCTGATGGGCTACTGGATTCGTGGGCATATCCCCAACGAACAGCAAAACCCGCTAAATCGCTGGCTGATCAATGCCTACCGGCCGGTGTTGGAAGCGGTGCTGGCTTGGCCGAAAACAACGCTGACGCTGGCATTAGTGGTTTTTCTCTCTAGCGTCTGGCCACTTAGCCAGCTAGGCGGTGAGTTCCTGCCACCCATGGATGAGGGCGATCTGCTGTACATGCCATCTGCCCTGCCCGGCCTGCCGGCAAGCAAGGCCAGTCAGTTGCTGCAGCAGACCAACCGGATGATCCTTACCGTGCCGGAAGTGGCGCGGGTGTTCGGCAAAGCCGGTCGAGCAGAAACGGCCACCGACCCAGCGCCGCTGGAGATGTTCGAGACCACGGTACAGTTCAAGCCGCGCGATCAGTGGCGCCCGGGAATGACACCAGAGAAGCTCATCGAGGCATTGGACCAGGCGGTGAAAGTCCCGGGGCTGTCCAACATCTGGGTTCCACCGATCCGTAACCGCATCGATATGCTGGCCACGGGGATCAAGAGTCCCATCGGGGTGAAAGTTTCCGGAACCTCGCTGGCCGAGATTGAGCGCATAACGCGTGACATTGAGGCCGTGGCCAAGGAGGTACCTGGCGTGAGTTCGGCGCTGGCGGAGCGGCTGACCGGCGGTCGCTATGTGGACATCCAGATCGATCGCCTGGCCGCGGCGCGCTATGGCCTGAGCATCGCCGACGTGCAGGCGGTGGTATCGGGCGCTATAGGCGGCAGCAATATCGGTGAAACGGTCGAGGGGCTGGCCCGCTTCCCGATCAGCCTGCGCTATCCCAGGGAGTGGCGTGACAGCCCGGAAGCGTTGCAGCGCATGCCGATTCTCACCGCAGTGGGCCAGCAAATCACCCTAGGAACCGTCGCCCAGATCAGTCTGACAGAAGGGCCGCCGATGTTGCGCAGCGAGAACGGGCGTCTCTCGGGCTGGGTCTATGTCGATGTCCGCGGTCGCGATCTGGCATCGACTGTGCGAGAACTGCAGGAGCGTGTCACGAATGGTGTGCCACTGGTTGCGGGGGTGACAGTCTCCTACTCCGGTCAATTTGAATTCCTAGAGCGCGCCAATGCACGCCTGACTTGGGTCGTGCCGGCGACCTTGCTGATCATCTTCGTGCTGCTCTACCTGACATTCAGCCGTTTCAGCGAGGCCCTGTTGATCATGGCCACACTACCCTTCGCCCTGTCAGGCGGTGTCTGGTTGCTCTACTGGTTCGGCTTCAACCTGTCGGTTGCCACTGGGGTCGGCTTTATCGCCTTGGCGGGAGTCTCGGCGGAATTTGGGGTGATCATGCTGCTGTATCTGAAGAACGCCTGGCATGCGCGCGTGGATGCAGGGCGCAGCGACGATCCGGCCCTGCTGGAGGCAATTCGCGAAGGAGCTGTCCTGCGTGTCAGACCCAAGGTGATGACCGTTGCCGTGATCATCGCTGGCCTGCTGCCCATTCTCTGGGGTGGCGGAGCGGGTTCAGAGGTCATGAAACGCATTGCCGCACCTATGGTTGGCGGCATGATCACAGCCCCGCTGCTGTCCATGCTGGTGTTGCCTGCCGCCTATTGGTTGATGCGTCGACGGGGTAAACGAAAGAGTTACTAACCACAGGAGCTATAGCTCTGAATGTTCAGGTGAGCCCCTCCGCCATATGACGAAGGGGCTTATCTGTCTTAAATCACGCGTTTAACGCTCAGGTAATCGCCCTTGGTCTTCAGCGTGATGGTCACGTCGCGGTTGCTGCGGTTGCGCCAGAACCAGCCGTGTGTACCGTCGAAGATGGCGGTGAATTCACCCTTGTCGCCCTTGATCTGCTTACCCTTGCTATAGCTGTGGTAGTAGCCCTTTGGGCCGTTGTAGGGTTCGCCATGGGTGTCGTGGTTGACCGGAACACCATTGGTCGTCCACTCGTAGCTGACCGTGGCCTTGTCCAGCATCTCCAGTTTGATTTCACTGGCCTCGCCCGGCTTCAGCGTGACGGTCACTTCATCTGACTTCAGGGCTGGCTCAGGCTCAGCTACGGGTTCGGCCACAGGTGCTGCTGCAACAGGCTCTTGCACTACCGGCTGAACAGGCGCGGGAGCTTGAGCGACTGGAGCCGCAGCTGGCTGAACCGCTGCATCCGCTGCCGCTTCTTCGGCCAGGGTTATCTTCATTTCGCCCATCTGGGTCAGGCCGAGTACGCGACCAACGCCCGTTGGGTCGATGGCGTACTCCGAAGGCATCACCACGGTGACCAGTAAGGCTGCGGCAACACCCACGGCGATCACAGTGGAGCGCAGCAGTTGGTGGCTGGTAGGCAATTCGCTTTGGGTCGGAAGCTGGGTATTGAACATGCTGAGAATTCCTTACTGAGAGACGATCAGGCCGGTGAGCTGGTAACCCATCAAGAGGAAACCGGCGCTCATCATGGCGACGTTGGCGGTGTAGGCATGACGCCAGAAGCTGGCGGTGCGCCGCCAGTAGCCCATGACAATCAGGATGGCGCTCAAGGCCAGGAGCTGGCCGATTTCGACGCCGACGTTGAAGGCAATCAGGTTGGCGATCAGGCCATCTGCCGAGATCTCGTATTCCTGAATCTTGGTGGCCAGACCAAAGCCGTGCAGTAAGCCAAAAATCAGCGTAGCTGCCTTGGTATTGGGCTGATAACCGAACCAGCGCTGGAATGCCCCGAGATTATCGAGCGCCTTGTACACCACCGAGAAGCCGATGATGGCGTCGATCACGTAAGAGCTGATGCTGATTTCAGTCAGCACACCCAGCAGCAGGGTGACCGAATGACCCACGGCGAACAGGGTGACGTAGAGCCCCACGTCCTTCAGGCGGTAGAGAAAGAAGATCACCCCGAAGAGGAACAGCAGGTGGTCGTAGCCGGTGATCATGTGCTTAGCGCCCATGTAGATGAACGGCAGCACCATCACCCCGGAGCTTTCCTGGATAAAGCCCTTGTCGCCCTCGGCGACAGCGTGGGCCAGTGCGTCAGGCATGCCGAGAAACAGCAATGCCGTGAACAGCAGCAACAGTAGTAACGAGCGATTCGGGCGCACGACAGATGCGTCCATTGCGCCCATAGATAGCGATTGCATGGTTGAGTCCTAAATTAAAGGGGTCTTGGGCCGCACAGCGGCCTGTGTCAGAGCACAAATGTGGCGCGCGGTGGCCGCTCGATCAGGAAGATCGGGCTTGGAGGAATGGAGTAGCGAGGGGCGGGTATCGGCTGCGCACGTTCTGGCAGCGTGCTGATGCTCAGCAGCGCAGTCAGGTGTGGTGTTTCATGTAGATGGTCGGCGGTCAGCGGCGAGTGGCAGTGATCACCGTACGCAGCACAGGCCAGCGTCTCGTCACCATGCGCATGCGAATGAGCACCGTCATTGCCACTCAAGGAAGGCTGGCTCGATCCCATAAACAGCGCAGAGGTATGTCCAGCCCAAGCCATCAATATGGCGAGAGCAAGGGCAAAAATCACCTTGGTGCTGATGGGATTGGTGAGCATGTTGTGGTTCTTTCGATGCCTAAGCGGGTGGCTTTTCTGGAGGGGTGGTCGGTTTGACCATATCCCCCCCAGGGGGATAGCATGCGAGCGTAATTCATCGACGCACGAGACTCAAGGTATGAGCGATCACGAACACGGCCACCAGCACCAAAGTCATGGCGACATCATCAAAAGGTTGAAGCGTGCGGAGGGCCACCTGCGCAGCATCGTCACCATGATCGAAGACAGCCGTGCCTGCGTCGACATCGCTCAGCAGTTGCATGCCGTAGAGAAAGCCGTCTGCCAGGCCAAGCGTGTGCTGATCCAAGACCATATCGACCACTGCCTGGAACACACGGTCGAAGCACTTGCAATAGGCGAGCGCGCATCACTCGAAGACTTCAAGCAAATCACCAAGTACCTCTAGGCCTCTTCCCATGTCGAGCTTCGCCGAACTGCTGCAACAGGGGGCCTCGCAGGCCTGGCTGTATTTCCCCAGTGCCATCTTGCTCGGTGCCTTGCATGGCCTGGAGCCAGGGCATTCAAAAACCATGATGGCGGCATTTATCGTGGCCATTCGTGGCTCGGTGAAGCAGGCCATTCTGCTGGGTCTTGCTGCAACGCTTTCGCACACAGCCGTGGTCTGGCTAGTGGCCATGGCTGGCATGTACCTAGGACAAGGCCTGGATGCCGAAACCACCGAGCCTTATTTCCAGCTCGCGTCCGCAGCGATCATTATCACTATCGCCTTGTGGATGCTTTGGCGCACTTGGCGTGGCGAGCAGATGTGGCGCTTCGAGGAGGGCAATGACCATCACCAACACGATGAAACCCATCGCATCGATACCGGGCATGGGTGTATCGAGCTGTCGATCTTTGAAGAAGGAGTTCCACCACGCTGGCGGCTGAAGTCCTTGAGTGGCCATACCTGGTCGGCTATTGAAGTGAGCCTGCTGGCTACCCGGCCCGATGGCCAGACCGAACAATTCTGGTTCGTAGACCGAGGAGGCTATCTGGAATCACTGGTCGAGATTCCTGAGCCCCATGACTTCACTGCACGGCTTAGCCTGGGCCATACCGGTCATTCCCACGACTATGACCTGGAGTTCCGCGAGCACAGCCACGGTCATGAGCATGCTGAGCAGGAGGAACTGGAACTGTCGCTGGAGGGCTATCAAGATGCCCATGAACGGGCGCACGCCAACGACATCCGCAAACGCTTCAGCAGCCTTAACGTCACCACCAGTCAGATCATCATGTTCGGCCTAACGGGAGGGCTGATTCCGTGTCCGGCCGCAATCACCGTGCTGCTGCTCTGCCTGCAAGTGAAGGAAGTTGCGCTGGGAGCCGTACTGGTGTTGTGCTTCAGCATTGGTTTGGCCATCACTCTGGTCACCGTTGGCGCTGCCGCCGCTATCGGCGCTCGCCAAGCCTCCAGTCGCTGGCCGTGGCTTGGCGCTGTAGCGCGTCGCGCCCCTTACCTGTCCAGCTTGCTGATCATCGGCGTGGGGATTTACGTCGGTTTCCACGGTTGGATCGGCCTGAACGCCTAGCCGATGTGGGAGTTATCCGGTTATTTCGGTCTGTTCCTCACAGCCTTCGGTGCCGCCACGCTGCTGCCCATGCAGTCGGAGGCGGTACTGGTCAGGTTGCTGCTGACTGACCGCTATACAGCATGGACACTACTGGCGGTGGCCACCACGGGCAATGTGCTGGGCTCGGTGCTGAACTGGCTGCTGGGTCGCTCCATCGAGCACTACCGGCACAAGCGCTGGTTTCCCGTCAGCGAAGGCAAGCTGGAAAGGGTCCAGCAGGCGTATCACCGCTTCGGTCGCTGGTCGCTGCTGCTCAGTTGGGTACCGATCATTGGTGATCCACTTACCGTGGTAGCCGGTGTCATGCGCGAACCGTTCTGGAGCTTCCTGTTAGTCGTGACGCTGGCCAAGGCCACTCGCTACCTGCTGCTGGCTGCGCTGACGCTTGGGTGGTTCGGGTGAGCCCGCATGCACGCGACGCCAACCTGGATCTGATCAAGTGGCTGGCGATGCTGACGATGCTGCTGGATCACTTGCGCTACGTTTGGCCTGAAGCCGAATGGCTGTTTATCGTCGGTCGTTTAGCGTTCCCGCTGTTCTGCCTGGGCATTGCAGCCAATGTGGCGCGCTCGCAATCGGGAGCACTGTACACCGATGACAACGTTCGTTATTTGGGCTGGATGGTTGCGTTTGCCGTGATCTCGGAGTTGCCCTATCGCCTGCTTTCCAGCGACAGTAGCACGCTCAATGTAATGCCCTCGCTGCTGCTGGGCCTGCTTATCGTCTGGGGCGCACACCATCGTGGCCGCGATGGCCTTATTCTGGCTCTGGCCGGAGTGAGCCTGGCAGTGCTGATTCAAGAACGCCTGATGTACGGGATTTTCGGTGCGCTGTTGCCGGCAGCATTGTTGCTGGCCATGCAACGCCCTGGTCTGGTTTGGCTATTGCCAGCCGCACTTTGCGTACTGGCCAACAGCCGTAACCGCTGGCTCGCGGAGTGGGAGTTGCAGCCCTATACGTTGCTGATCCTGGCCACAGCGTTCGCGGCGCCCTTAATTGGGCTATGGCTACTGCGCCGAACGCGCCATTTCAGGATCTGGCCGGTCAAGCGCTGGGGCTACTGGTTCTACCCTAGTCATCTAGTAGCACTGCACCTGATCCGCACGCTCAGCTAGTGTGGGTTTTCCTTCTTCAAAGCCTGCTTGCTCACTCCATATAATCAGCAAGGAACCATCGTTAACAGCCGCCGTGCACTGTGTAATTAGCCCTTTGGGCGCGTCACCTTTTAAAAGGTTATGCGATGCCTATGGTGCTTGTGCCGCCCACCTGAGAGTGATCTCATGCGGGACAATTCGTACGACGACCGTATTTTCAATGAGGCTAGGATCAAACCTCCCTCCCCCACTTAATGCCTACCGACATCAACGATGCCCAGCCGTACTATTACAACTCAAGCAGTACTTGCACTGAGCCTGGCATTACTGCTGGTCATGGTCTGGCATACATCTTCCTTGTTGACGGGTACAGAGCCGCAAGCGGGATTCAAAAGCGAATCCACGCACAGTAGTTTGTCCACAGATACAGCCCCCTCTTGCTCATGGTGTGAAGATCATCGGCACTCGCCGGTGACTGCTGACCATGTGCATGAAACCCCTTACCTCGGGCCGTTGCTTACCCTGCCTGCCCAAGCAGAAAACAACGCACTTGCGGCTATTTCGGATCAAGCTACGCCAGTTCGCCCTATCTACCTGATTGAGCGCCCTCCACGATCCAGACGCGTGATCTAGACAAAACCGCATTGCGGCCAAAGACCACTGCAATCCAGGATCAACTTATGCAATCGCTTTCTCCTCGCGGGTTCGTGGCTCTGTCCGTGCACCTACGCCGCCCGGCGCTCTTATCGCTGTTCGCCATCTCGTTGATGGTTATGGGCATGGCAGATGCACGGGCTCAAGACGTCACCACAAGCGGTATCGCGCCAAAGCTAGTTTCCGCGCCATCCACCTCAGTCGAGGGCAGGTATCAACCATGAAGGAAGCAGAGACAAACACTCGCGCTATCAACCCCTGGGGCCTGCTACTTATGGCCTGGGGTATTGCGCTTGTTTCAACTTTAGCCGCGCTGTTCATCGGCGAGGTCATGGGGAAAACACCCTGCGTTCTCTGCTGGTTCCAGCGCGCATTCATGTTCCCACTGGTCGTGATTCTGGCCGCTGGTTGCTACATCTCAGATTTCGGCGTCTGGCGCTATGCGTTGCCAGTTACCGTCGTGGGTTGGCTCATCGCGCTTTACCACAGCCTGCTCTACCTCGGGATCATCCCGGAGAGCATCAAGCCCTGTGGTGCAGGACCATCATGCTCCAGCGCTGACATGATGATTTTCGGCAGCATACCGCTGCCACTGCTTTCGCTGGGTGCATTCACCCTTATCGCTGTTCTTCTTGTTCTCATCCGCCGGAGGTCTTCCCTATGAGCAGACGTGCAATCGTCCTCGTCATCAGCATTCTTACTGCGCTCGGCTTCGCTGCTGCGGCATTCGTTTATGATCGATATTCGGCAAGCGAAGAAACTCCGCCAGCGGCCCCGGCAACCAGCTCCTTGGTGCGCTTCCATTCGCCAGTTATCGGTGCCGCTAATGCGCCAGTAACCATTGTTGAGTTCTTCGATCCGTCCTGCGAAGCCTGCCGTGCCTTCTTTCCACTGGTTAAGCAGATCCTGGCTGAGAACCCGAAAGATGTGCGCTTGGTGCTGCGTTACGTCCTCTTCCATGAAGGCTCTGAAACAGCGGCAAGAATCCTTGAAACTGCGCGTAAGCAGGGGGTCTATGAGCCGGTTCTGGAGGCAATCATCGCGGCTCAACCGCAATGGCACAGTGACCCTCAGGTGCTCAAAGCCTGGGAGGCTGCTGAAGCTGCAGGCTTAGATGTGGAAAAGGCCCGCGCAGAGATGATGGCTACCGATATCACCGAAACGCTTAAAACAGACGCCCAGGATGCCCAAGCTGCTGCCGTGCGCCAGACGCCCACGTTCTTTGTGAATGGCAAGCCGCTCCTGAGCTTTGGTGCACAGCCACTGATTGATCTGGTTAAAGCTGAAATCGAACAAAGCAAATAAGCGCTTGCAGTTTGTAAACAAACGAACCCGCACCACCGCCTGCAATGTCTCGTGCCGAGTACTGCAGGTGGTGGCGCATTGTTTAGTGGCGATGGCTTTTCCCAACGTGGGTATGGCCATCATCTGGAAGTGCACTGACTCCGCCAGTGGTGTTCAGCCGCTGAAGAATTCCACACTCGTCTACACCCCGCTCAGAGGCGCAACGGTGGCGTAACTCAACCAGCTGTTGTTGCAGTGCCAGCAGGCTGGTCACTCGCGCTTGCACATGCTCGATGTGCTCATCCACTAAGCTATTCACACCCTCACAGTTCCCCTCTGGCCGATCCATCAGCGCCAACAAGCTTCTGATCTCGTCCAGGGTCATGTCCAGTGTTCGGCAATTACGAATAAACGTAAGCCTCTCAAGATGCTCACTGCTGTAAAGACGATAATTGCCCTCGCTGCGAGCCGGTGTCGGCAACAGCCCTTCACGCTCGTAATAGCGAACCGTTTCAACCTGGCAATCGGCAAGCTTGGCCAGCTCTCCAATTTTCATGAAATACCCCTTCTACAAACTCTTGACCCTGTAGTGGCTTCAGGGTGTTCACTCTACAGCACTGACCAATAAGGATACCCCCATGGCTGGTTGCTGCAGTGATGAACAAAAACCTGAAGCGGTTTCAAAGGATGTCTGCTGTGACCCCAGCGGCGCGTTTAAGTGCTCGGCCACGGCAACTACAACGGTAAATGCCATGGTTGGCTCCAGGCTCAGCAGTTTCCGTATTGAACAAATGGACTGCCCTACCGAACAGTCGCTGATTCAGGACAAGCTGAGCAAGCTGGCAGGCATAGATAAGCTCGACTTCAACCTGATCAATCGGATTCTTGGGGTATGGCACAGCTTGCCTTCGACCGCGCCTATCGAAGCGGCGATCTCGTCCCTGGGAATGCAGGCAGAACCGCTATCTGCTGAAGGGCAAGCCCGCATCAAAATCGAACAGATGGACTGCCCAACTGAAGAAAAGCTCATCCGCGACAAGCTGACCTCGCTACCCGGCATCAGTGCATTGGAGTTCAACCTGCTTCAACGTGTACTGACGCTCAGCCACACAGCAGAAGCGCTGCCAGCAGCACTGGCAGCGATTCGCGAGCTTGGTTTCACGCCAGTGGTTGAGGGTTCAGCAACAGCAAGCGAAGAAGCACAAGGCACCCCGCACAAGAAAGCCTGGTGGCCCTTGGCGCTTTCGGGCGTGGCCGCCGTATCGGCGGAAGTGATCCACTTTGCCGAGCTTGCGCCAGAGTGGGTTGTGGCTGGCGTGGCGCTGCTCGCCATTCTGCTGTGCGGCCTAACGACCTATAAAAAGGGCTGGATCGCGCTGAAGAACCGCAACCTGAACATCAATGCGCTGATGAGTATCGCGGTGACCGGTGCGGTGCTGATTGGGCAATGGCCAGAAGCGGCCATGGTCATGTTCCTCTTTTCTGTCGCCGAGTTGATCGAAGCGAAGTCGCTGGATCGGGCTCGCAATGCCATCCGTGGCCTGATGGATCTGACCCCTGAGCGCGCCACGGTGCAGCAGGTCGATGGCACATGGCTGGACGTTGACGTTAAGACCATCGCCGTAGGCGCATTGGTCAGGGTTCGACCTGGCGAACGAATCGGTCTCGACGGCGAGGTTACTTCCGGCAACTCCACCATCAACCAAGCGCCCATCACGGGGGAAAGCCTGCCCGTAGAGAAAATCATTGGCGACCCGGTTTTTGCAGGAACCATCAACGAAGCCGGCTCCCTGGAGTACCGCGTCCTAGCCGCCGCTGCCAACACCACGCTGGCACGTATCATTCACGCGGTCGAAGAGGCGCAGGGGTCACGTGCGCCGACCCAGCGCTTTGTCGATCAATTCGCCAAGGTATACACCCCTGTCGTATTCCTATTCGCCCTAGCTATCGCCATTGTGCCGCCACTCTTCATGGCCGAGCCCTGGTACGACTGGATCTACCGTGCCTTGGTGCTGCTGGTGGTCGCCTGCCCTTGCGCCTTGGTCATCTCGACGCCCGTCACCATTGTCAGTGGCCTGGCAGCGGCGGCGCGTAAAGGCATTTTGGTCAAAGGCGGCGTCTATCTGGAAATCGGTGGCAAGCTTGGCTTCCTGGCACTCGACAAAACCGGAACCATTACTCATGGCAAGCCGGTACAGACCGATTACATGCCGTTGGTTGAACAGGATTCAGAACTCTACCGTACTCATGCTGCCAGCCTCGCCAGTCGCTCTGACCACCCGGTTTCGCAGGCAATAGCCACGCATGCCACTGAGAATGGCCTGACGTTTGCTGCCGTTGAGGGATTCGAAGCCCTACTGGGTCGAGGTGTTCGAGGCACCATCGAAGGCATAGATTTCCACCTGGGTAACCACCGCCTGGTGGAAGAGCTTGGCCTCTGCTCACCCGAGCTGGAAGCGACGCTGGAGCGTCTCGAACGCCAAGGTAAAACAGTGGTGGTGCTGTGCAATCCGCAGCGTGCCATTGCCCTGTTCGCCGTTGCCGATACCGTCAAGGGCTCCAGCCGCCAGGCAATTGAGGAGCTTCATGCGCTTGGCGTGAAGACCACAATGCTGACCGGCGATAACCCGCACACCGCAGATGCGATTGCACAGCAGGTAGGCATCGACGAGGCACGCGGCAACCTACTGCCAGTCGACAAATTGCAGGCCATTGAAGCATTGCAGGCGCGCGGCTACGTTGTAGGGATGGTCGGCGATGGCATCAACGATGCGCCGGCGCTGGCGAAGTCTGAAATCGGTTTCGCCATGGCCGCCGCCGGCACGGACACGGCCATCGAAACTACGGATGTGGCCTTGATGGATGACGACCTGCGCAAGATCCCGGCCTTCATCCGCCTGTCTCAACAGACCGCCGTCATCCTCAAGCAGAACATCGTGCTGGCGTTAGGGATCAAGGCCCTGTTTCTCGCCATTACCCTAACGGGGCAGGCGACGATGTGGATGGCCGTCTTTGCCGACATGGGCGTCAGCCTGCTGGTGGTGTTCAACGGCCTGCGCCTGCTTAAAAAGTAGGATCGGAGGATTGAAGATGAAAGCAGCATTGCAACTCGCAATTGAACAAACCTTTCAGCAGGCCCGGCAGGCCATGCAGGAACAGCGCAGCGCAGATGCCTTTCAATGGTTAGAGCGCGCGCACATCCTGACCCAACGCCAACCCGTGCTGCATGCTGGGTCACACTGGCTGATGCTTGTGCTCGGCTGGCAGACCGGCGATTACCGCGAGGTCGCGGGGCAACTACCACGTATTTTCGCGGCCCTGCTGTTCTCCAAAATCTGGGTGCCTATCGGCAATACAGGCCGCTCCAGGGTCAGTGCTTTCAAGCCCATGCCGGTTCCCGAAGAACCACAGACCTTGCTTGCCGATGACAAGTAAACTCAATCCGGTCGGTGATTGCGCCCATGCAAATTGATATCTCTACCCAGCTGCCATGCTCACTGGCAGAGGTGATCGCCCAGGTGCGCACGCCACGTCTGCTGCATCAGGTTGCATCACCGTTGCTGAGTTTCAGCCCGCTGACTCCCGTTGAGTTTCCTGGCACCTGGAGCGAGGGCACTTACTGGGTCAAGCTGAAGTTATTCGGCGTACTTCCCATTGGCCGTCAGGCGATTGTGATTACATACCCGCAGACGGAAAATGCTCAGATTTTCATGCTAAGAGACAACGGCTACAGCCCGCTGATCAGCAAGTGGGATCACCTCATTACGGCACAAGAGGTCAACGGCGGAACGCTTTACCGAGATAGCGTGACCATCAAGGCGGGCGTCCTCACTCCGTTCGTCTGGCTATTTGCGCGCCTGTTCTACGCCCACCGTCAGCGCCGCTGGGCAACCTTGGCGGCAAATGGCTTTAACTACGGAAACTCTCAGCCGCTGTAGTAATCGCACCTTGCTAGGTTCTTGGTCGCATCAACCAACTCTTCGTCTGGTAAGCGCTGAGCCCATGGCTATTCACACCCATGCGGTCACAGTTTCATGCACCATTACTGCCATGAGCTGGAATATACGCAGTGCGCCTGCCAGCTCCAGCTCGTCAGCGAAATGCTGGCTTACACGGCGGGAGTGAGCAGCATGCCCGAATCACGCAAGGTGATTCGGGTGGACGCTTACGAGCATCCAAACAAGATCAACCGGCGTCACCCCCAGCCGGCTTGTCACATCAGCCCGGCGCTATCGATCTATCTGAGTGCACCGTCCTATGAGCTGGCAGTCATGAACATTCGGCCTGATCAAGGCTGGAGCTCTCTCGACCTACCCGTCGGATTCTATTGAAAATCTGAATTCAAATGTCGCTTTAAGACAACTTTCATTGCCGCCTTGTGAAGATTACAGAATTGTAATTTTCCAATCATCTTCAAGTTATCTTCAGCTTGCAAGGATAGGGCTCAGCTCCCCAAAGGCGCAGAGCGCTTGAGGGTGCAATACCTATAAGAACGCCATGGCGAAAACTAGACTAATAACTGCCAATTATAAAGGAGCAATAAATGCTTAATAAAACCAAACTATCCCTTGCAGTATTTTCGGCGATTGTCAGTGCAGCTCCGCTCATGGCGGCCGCAGAAGAGCAAGCCGAAGGTTTTGTAGAAGGTAGCAGTTTCAATATTCTCAACCGTAACTTCTACATGAATCGTGACTTTCGTAAAGGTCAGTCGAGCAACACTGACAATGGTTATACTGAAGCTTGGGCACACGGGATCATTGGCCAGTTCGAGTCGGGCTTTACCCAAGGCACCGTAGGCTTTGGTATTGATGCCTTCGCCATGCTCGGCCTTAAACTGGATACCGGGGATGGTCGATATGGCCCAGGTGGTACTGTTAATCTGCTGCCGGTAAATAGTGATGGTGAAGCCGAAGATAACTACTCCAAAGTGGGTGGTGCAGTAAAAGCCCGGCTATTCGACACCGTTGTCAAAGTGGGTGATGTGTTCCCCATGACGCCGGTGGTTCACTACGGTGACTCCCGCCTGCTACCGGAAAGCTTTCGCGGCGTTACGGTTGAGAACACAAGCTTTGATGGTTTGACCCTTCAGGGTGGCCGCCTGCATGCCATGAGCCAGCCGCAGGTCAGCACCATGCGTGATGAGTTCGCAACCTTCTATGCGGGCTCTGTCGCGTCTCCATGGGTTGCCTATTTCGGCGGTGACTATTCGCTAAATGACAACCTGAGCTTTAGTCTCTATAGCAGCCAACTCAAGGATGCTTGGAAGCAGCACTATGCCGGTACGTCCTTCACCTACCCGCTGACCGACAGTGTTTCCTTGTTCGGTGGCTTGAACTACTACAAAGCTGTTGATGACGGCCAGCAGCTGTTGGGTGAGTTCGATAACGACATTTACAGCGGCAAAGTGGGTGTGCAGTTCGGTGCACACAGCGTTGCCCTGTCGCACCAGCGCAACAACGGCGACGATGATTTCGACTACCTGCGCCAGTCTGATTCCATCTTCCTCGACAACTCTATTCAGTACAGCGACTTCAACTCGCCGAAAGAGAAGTCCTGGATGCTGCGCTACGACCTAGATATGGCCAGCTATGGCGTTCCTGGACTGACCTTCATGACGCGCTATGCGCTGGGTACAGATGCGGACTATTCCGACGCCAACAGTGTGTATATGCGTCGTGATGCCGATGGCAACCCGCTGACTGACCAGAAGCGCTGGGAACGCAACATCGAAGCCAAGTACGTCGTCCAAACGGGCTCACTGAAAGAGATGTCCTTCCGTGTTCGCCAGATGACTACCCGCGCAACGGATTACGAGTCGGATCTGGACGAGGTTCGTCTGATCGTCGAGTACCCACTGAGCGTGCTCTAAAAATGGATGGGCGGGCGGGTTCTAAAAGCCCTGCCCGCTCATTCATAACAAGAGACACAGTGATTAGATTGCAAGAATGTAATGTTGAGCTCACGCTGCTGTTAGCTTCACCCCCGTAAAATTCATTCGAACTTGCAGAACTTATCCATAAATCTCGACAAGTTACTAATTGAATCTTACGAGGTCTGCCTTATGAAGATGTTGAAAGCCCTAGTTATTGGATCGGTACTTCTTGTCGGCTCAACACAGACTTATGCAAGAGGAGATGGTTACGACCGCTCAATGAAATTTCAGGAGAGATTTCGAGCAGATCAAAAACGAATTCACGGAACTAAGCCCGCTGCCAAACAGGCGGACGAGTCAAAGGTTAAGAACAGCAGCCAAGATCGGATCGATACCGATCCTAAAAAAGAAACCAAAGCTGATTAACTGCTCACTTCCGAACGATGTTCACCTCTAGAAGCTCCCGAGCTCCTTGGAAAGAGGTGTACCCTAAGCGCCCTTCGGGGCGCTTTTTTTATTTAATTCGTTCCATAGCCAACAAGCTTCACTGAGAATATAAAAACCACGACAACGAACCAACTCTACTTCTTCGCAAGTCATTAATACCAGCAACAACCACACGCTAGAGCGTGTAGCAAGAAGGGCAAAATGATACGGGTGAAGACCTTTATATTGATCTGCCTGATATCTGCAAAGGCATCTGCCTATCTCCACGATGCTAGAACACGGTGTCATTTGAATACCGCGACCTTGCACCGTCAGCAGATACCCATTCAATAGCCAGACGCCGTGCCCATCTCAATCTTTCATGATTCAGGCCATCCAAGAGTATCGCCACGCTCTCCGCTACCTAATGTAAGCTGACGCTTTTGCTCCTTGAGGATGCTATGAGTAGGGATGCGCTTGAACAAAACCAGATACCGATCTATTTCGTCGCGGTCATTGCAGCGGCAATCGGTGGGTTAATAGCTCCTGCAGCAGCGCAGAGCCTGAACGCATTAGTGACCCCGACTATCGCCGTGCTGATGTACGCGATGTTCCTGCAAATTCCCTTTCTTGATCTCCGCGAAAGTCTTAGCAACAAGCGCTTCATGTCAGCCTTGCTTATCGCTAATTTCGTACTGATTCCACTGCTGGTGTGGGCACTCACCAGAGGGCTCGCAGAACACCCGGCAATCCTAATCGGTGCTCTTCTGGTTTTGCTCACCCCCTGTATCGACTACGTGGTGGTCTTTACTCACATTGGCAAAGGCGACTCGCGCGCGATCCTTGCGGCAACCCCCATTCTCTTGCTGCTGCAACTTGTGCTGTTGCCTGTGTATTTGGCTTTCATGCTAGGGGAGCAATCCCAAGTCGTTATCTCGATAGCGCCTTTCGCTGAAGCCTTTCTCGCACTGATTGTCGTGCCTTTATTGCTCGCGGTTGCTACAGCAGCCTTGGCTAAGCGCTCACGGTTCGTAGGTCGCTGGAACACCGTATGGGCATGGATGCCAGTCCCTGCGATGGCGGCAGTTCTCATTGCGGTGGTTGGGTCGCAAATCTCGCCGGTGGTTCGTGATATCGACCAGCTTTTACCGGTGATCCCGGTGTACATCGGTTTCATGCTTTTGGCCCCCGTAGTGGGCGCACTGGCTTCAAGAGCTTATAAACTGCCCGCCTCGACGGCGAGAGCGGTTACTTTCAGTACCTCCACACGTAACTCGTTGGTGGTTCTTCCGCTGGCCCTGGCATTGCCTGAAGAAATACGGGGGCTTGCAGCCGCAGCGGTCATCACCCAGACGCTGGTTGAGTTGGTGGGTGAGCTTGTCTACATCCGGGCAGTTCCGATTCTTATTTGGCGTAAAAAAAGCCGCTGAGGACGTCACAGGCACAGTCACCGCCCACATTGAGCGGTATTTACGGTAAGCAAAAAGCCCCGCTCAAGAGCGGGGCTTTTCAGTTGCACACGAATAGCGCTGTGAACTTAGCGCAGACGATGGGCCAAGCGGTAGAGCAATGGCAAAACCAGCAGCGTCAGCACGGTTGAAGACAGGATTCCGCCAATTACCACCGTGGCCAGAGGCCGCTGAACCTCCGCCCCCGTACCAATTGCAGTGGCCATTGGGATAAAGCCCAGAGACGCCACCAAGGCAGTCATCAGCACTGGCCGTAGGCGAGTCAATGCGCCTTCGCGAATGGCCTCGTCCAATCCCATGCCGTTCTCACGCAAACTGCGAATAAAGGAAATCATGACCAGGCCATTGAGTACCGCCACGCCCGACAAAGCAATGAAACCCACGCCTGCGGAGATCGATAGCGGAATATCACGCAGCCACAAGGCCATGATCCCGCCTGTCAGCGCAAAGGGCACGCCGGTAAATACCAGCAAGCCATCTTTGACATTGCCGAACATCATAAAGAGCAGCGTGAACACCAGCAGCAGTGATACCGGCACGACAATCTGCAGGCGTTTGGCCGCCGACTGAAGCTGCTCGAAGGTGCCGCCCCAAGTCGTCCAATAACCTGTAGGAACTCTCACCGCCTGGGCGATCTTGCTCTCGGCCTCGGCGACAAAAGAGCCGATATCGCGACCACGAACGTTCGCGGTGACCACCACGCGACGCTTGCCACTTTCACGGCTGATCTGGTTCGGACCCGGTGCGGACACCACGCTCGCCACATCAGCCAAGCGCACAAACCCTGGGCCATCCAGCCCATCGCCATTGGCCAGACGAATAGGCAGCTGCTGGATCTTGTCGACATCATTGCGCCACTCGTCCGCCAAGCGAACTTGGATATCGAAACGCCGGTCACCTTCAAACAGCGCTCCTGCTTCACGCCCACCGATGGCGGTGGAAATGGCGTCCTGAATCTCCGAGACATTCAAACCGAATCGTGCGGCTTTCTCACGGTCGATTTGTACGCTGAGCATCGGCAGCCCCGTGGTCTGTTCAACTTTCACATCGGCGGCACCCGGAATACCCTCCAGCACCTCGGCGATTTGTTCGGCGGTCTCGTTCATCACATCCATGTCGTCGCCAAACACTTTCACCGCGACGTCACTGCGTACGCCGGAGATCAGCTCGTTGAAGCGCATCTGAATGGGCTGAGTAAACTCGTAGTTGTTGCCGGAAACCTGCTCGACCGCCTCCTGCATCGCAGCAACCAGATCGGCTTTGCTGCGATCAGGGTCGGGCCACTGGTCGCGCGGCTTGAGCATGACAAAGTTGTCTGCCACGTTCGGCGGCATGGGGTCTGTGGCGATTTCGGCGGTTCCCAGCTTGGCAAACACGGTATCAACCTCGGGAAAGGATTTGACCCGCTGTTCGAGCTGCACCTGCATGTCAATTGCTTGTGAAAGGCTGGTTCCTGGAATACGCAAGGCATGCAGCGCGATATCGCCTTCATCCAGGCTCGGCACGAACTCGCTGCCCATCCGCGAAGCAGCCAAGCCGGAAAGCAGCATGATGACTGCCGCGATAGTCAGCACCAGCGGCTTGCTGACCATGACCCAATCCAGCAACGGCGCGTAGCCTTGCTTGACCCAGACCATCAAGCGGTTTTCTTTCTCACTGACGTTGCCATTGAGGAACAGCGCAACAGCCGCTGGGACGAACGTCACCGAGAGGATCATGGCCCCCAGCAGCGCTGTCACCACGGTGAACGCCATCGGGTGGAACATCTTGCCCTCCACACCGGTCAACGCAAAGATCGGCAGGTACACCACCATGATGATCAGTTGCCCGAACAGCAGCGGACGACGCGCTTCCTTCGACGCCGCGAAAACTTCATGAAAGCGTTCGTTACGAGTCAGCGTTCGGCCCGCGGAGGCTTGGGCGTGAGCCAGACGACGCACGCAGTTTTCAACGATCACCACGGCACCATCGATGATGATGCCGAAGTCGAGCGCACCGAGGCTCATCAGGTTCGCGCTGACCTTGTTGCTGACCATGCCCGTGAAGGTGAACAGCATCGACAGCGGGATCACCATCGCGGTGATGAGTGCTGCACGGATGTTGCCCAGGAACAGGAACAGAATCGCGATAACCAGCAGAGCGCCCTCGATCAGGTTCTTTTTCACCGTGCTGATGGCTTTGTCGACCAATACGGTGCGGTCATAGACCGTCTTCGCCATGACCCCTTTCGGCAGGTTGCGGTTGATTTCCTTCAAGCGCAGATCGACCGCCTGCGATACATAGCGGCTGTTCTCGCCAATCAACATGAATGCCGTGCCGAGCACCACCTCCTGACCGTTTTCAGTGGCGGCACCAGTGCGCAGCTCTTTACCCAGTCCAACCTCGGCCACGTCACCAATACGCACGGGAACGCCATCGGTGCTCTTGATGATGATATTGGCGATGTCGGCAATACTGCCTACCTGACCTGGGGCACGGATCAGGTACTGCTCGCCACTGCGCTCGATGTAACCCGCCCCGACGTTGGCGTTGTTGTTTTCCAGCGCCGCAACAATGTCCTGCAGGCTAAGGCCATGGGCAACCAGACGCTCCGGCATGGGCGAGACCTGGAACTCCTTGGCATAGCCGCCAATGGTGTTGATCTCGGTAACGCCTTTGACGGTGCGCAGCTGTGGCTTGACGATCCAGTCCTGAATTTCACGCAGATCCATCGGAGTATAGGCGCTGCCATCCGGCTTCTTTGCGCCCTCTTGCGCCTCGATGGTCCACATATAGATCTCGCCCAAGCCAGAGGCGATAGGCCCCATGCTCGGCGACAGCTCGCTGGGAAGATTGCCACGGGCTTCCTGTATCCGCTCATTCACCAACTGGCGCGCGAAGTAGATGTCCGTACCGTCCTCAAAAATGACCGTGACCTGCGACAGTCCATAACGCGAGATAGAGCGCGTTTCCTGCAAGTTGGGCAGCCCCGCCATAACCGTTTCAATCGGAAAGGTCACCCGTTGCTCGGTTTCCAGTGGCGAGTAGCCCTTAGCCTCGGTATTGATCTGCACCTGCACGTTGGTGATGTCGGGAACCGCATCAATCGGCAACTTCTGGTAGCTGTAAACACCCAACGCTGCCATGCCGAGCACAGCCAGCAAGACTAGCCAGCGCTGGTCGATGGCGAAGCGAATTAATCGTTCGTACATGTCAATTTCCCCTAAAGCGCAGCATCACCGCGCTCTCCAGTACGGATGCGCAATGCGTCGGTCAAAGGGGCCACGGCGACGATTCCATCACCGGGTACACCTGTGTGGGCGGCCTTCTCGATGGCATGGACGATCTCATCGGCAACTTCTTCTGAACAGAACGCCAGCAGCACGAGATGCTGATGGGCGTCGGGGTTCCACTCGTCGGCGATGTAGCTGTGATCCTTGCCGTGGCCACGTGGATGACCATGGGCGGGCAGGATGGTAAATCCAGGCAGGTGTGGCAGTGCATGCAAAGCTTGCTCGACGGCCTCAAGCCGGATCGGGCGAAAAATAGCTGTAACTTGTTTCATAGCTCGACTCCGAATTAGTGGTCATGGCTCGCGCCGGCTTTGCCAAGCTCAGCTTTGATCAGGAAGCTGTTCTTCAGCGCGTATCGATCGCCCGCCTTCAGACCCGAGATAACCTCGACGAAGCGGCCGTCGGATTTGCCCAGCTCAAGAGGCCGAGCTTCTAGCTGGTTATCGAAGCGGCCGAACACTACCTGCCAATCGCGAACGGTCTGGATCGCTTCGACCGCTACTGCAACGGGAACGTTGTTCTCCTCGGCAATCACCTCGACCGTCACTGGCAAACCAGGCCGCCATAGCCGATCTGGGTTAGCTAGCACGATGCGAGCAGTCGCTGAGCGGGTTTGCGCCCCAACCAGAGCGCTGACATAGGAAATGGAGCCCTTAGCCGTGGCGGCGAATGCGCTGGAGCTCACGACAACGTTTTGCCCTTCGGCGATTACGCCCAAGTCTTTCGCCGCGACGGTTGAGTCCACCCATACGGTCGACAAATCCGAGACGGTAAAGACTGCGGAATCCTCTTTGAGTACTTCACCAACAGAGATGCTTTTGCTGGTTATCACGCCATCGATAGGGGCACGAATCTCGAATTCGGTGAGATTCTGGCCTTTGGCCGGTGCACCGCCCAGCGAAGCGATTTGTTGCTGGACGCGCTGCACTGCGATAGCAGCTTCCTGCATGGCAACTTGCGCCTGCAGGAAGTCCTGCTCGGCGGAAATCTTCTCTTCCCACAATTGCTTTTCACGTGCATAGGTCGTGCGGGCAAGCGCAGAGCGTTGCTGGGCGGCCAGTAGCTCGCCACGCAGTTCGGCCAGCGCCTGGCTGGAGATTTTGGCCAATACCTGACCCTTGCTGACCGTATCGCCAGCACTAACCGCCACCGAGTCGACGCGCCCGGCAAGTTGCGGGGTCACCTGAACCGTGCGGTCACCGTTGTAACGAACCTCGCCGAGCACTTGCAGCGTGGAGGCGATTTTCGCGGGACCAGCAGTGGCGAGCGTGACGCCACCCTGCTCAAGCTGCGCATCCGTCATGGTCACGCGGCCCTCAACCTGCTCGTAACCGAACGAATAGCTCTTGCCACTGTGCGTGGCGCTGATGGAAACCTGGAATGAATGCGGCTCTACAACCGCGGCATCGCCACGTAGGTAGTTATTCTCTTTGCTGAAATTGATGATTTGCGCAGGTTGGCCAAGACGCAACAAGGTCACTTGCACCGTGCTTTCAGCAGGATTTAGAAGCTTGCCGTCCAGGTAGGTATAGAGCCTGAACTGAGGCTCTACGCCCTCCTCAAAAATCGTCACTTCAAGCGCATAATCACCCTCGGTGAAAAGCTTGCCGCCATGCTCGCCCTTGGTGGGTTCTACAGTTTCATGGTGCTCTTTATCTGCATGCTCATCGGCCTCTTCATGCTCGTCGGCCGAAGCCTCCCCGTGGTGCTCGGGATCTGCGTGAGCCGATACATCCTCATGACTCTCATCATGGCCATGGCCTTCCTCCCCGGACTTACCAGGGCTACCACTTAGAATCAGGCCCGCCACGGCTAAACCGATGACGACAACAGCCACAATCATCAGCCACTGCTTTCTGGGAGTTGTTGATGCCATTGGTAACTCCAAATTATCAAAAGTATTGAATTTGATTCATGCCCAGGCGGCGACTAAACGCGCTCAATAAACATGCAGCCGCCAGGAAAGCAGGCGAGGCTTCATGTCGCATGACGCGACCGTCTAAGGCGTTATGTAGGTGCGCAGAGATGCTTATTTTTTGAATTCGATGTTGAGTTGGGAGCCGTAAATCTTCTCCAAGCTCACCCAGGCCGAGATAGCTTCATCCAGGGTATTCAGGTACTGGGAGCGCATGCTTACGAGGGTGCGCTGAGCATCGAGTACATCGATAAAGGCAAACTTGCCCATCTCGAATCCACGTACTGCGCCCTCTACTGCTTGCTGCGCGGTCGGCAGCAGTGTGCCGCTGATCGAGTCGACTTCACTTCTAGCGCTTTCCCACTGCTCAAATGCCTGCTGGGCTTCCGCGCGCAGGCGGAGTTCTGCGGCATTGCGCAAATCCCGCGCTTGGTCAGCTCCTTGAGCAGCGGCCAGCACATTGCCTTGGTTACGGTTGAACAACGGAATAGGCATCGACAAGCCGAGCAAATTGACGCGCTCGCCAAGCCCTTCGTCGTATTGGCTGCCAACACTGACGGTGAGGTCTGGAATGCGCTGCGACTTTTCGAGTTCCAAGGAAGACTCGGCACGCTGGATTTGCATGCTGGCCAGCCGCAGGTCCGCTGTATCTGTTATGCGTGCAAGCATCTCAGCCTGCGATGGCAGATACGGCAGGCGCTCAAGATCACCCTCGACATGTTCGAAGTTCGGCGTCTTGGCACCCGTTATGAGCGCCAGTTGCTTGTAGGCATTGCTTCGATTGAGGCGTGCGCGATTCAGCTCCAGTTGAATTTCCGAAAGCTGCACCTGAGCACGCGAAATTTCGATTGGCGAAGCCTTGCCGGCCTTTACGCGCGCTTCGACCACCTGAAGTCCGCGAAGGGCAAGGTCTAACGACTGAGTGGAAAGCTGCAGTCCTTCCTGGGCACGCAGTGCCGAGTAAAAGGCCTGGATAACCTCAGCGCGCAAGGTGTTTTTCTTACGCTCTAGGTCAATCGCCACAGCGTCCTGATCACGTTCAGAAACATCGATGCGCGCGCCACGCTTGCCGCCCAACTCAATTGGCTGAGATACCTGAATGCTGGTAACGCGCGACTCACTACGCGTGTCCTCAACGCTCCAGGACAGCTCAGGATTTGGGATCAGCCCAGCCTGGGTACGAGCGCCTTTGGCAATGCCAGTATTCCATTGTGCTGCAGCGAACTCCTGGTTCTCGGTGAGCGCTTGCGCCAGCGCCTCCTCAATCGTTATTGATTGCCCGACTGATTCAGTAGCAATTGTTGTCACTGGAGCAATCAACAATGCGGCCAGTAGGCCTGAAAATACACAGAGCTTACCTATGCCTACACCATAACCGGCGACTGTTTCTACATACACTTAAAAGCCCTCCGCAGAACTAACTCTGCTGGAATAAATGAAGGCCTTGCTATTTATTTAGCCTGAGAAATCTAGCAGGTTATTACTTAGGAAAATAAGTAGAAAGCCAATTCCCGGCAGAATGTAGTGCTCTATGCCTATCAGCAAGGTGACTGGAAAATTACAAATACGTTATCCAGCACTTTTTCAGGTGTGGCTGTATTAATATTGGCAGCGTTCAAGAGAGCAGGCGATTTAGCGTCCAGCAACAAATAGAAACAAACACAGATAAATAAGGGTTGCCCCGTTCCTAGCGCCACGGGGCAGCCCTGCCAGTCCAAAGTTGGGTGTTTTGGATGAGTTCGAGACGTGCGACACGTTGTCGCTAACCCCATGAGCCTTGTCAAAACGGGCATTACGGCTTGACCCTAAAGCCGCTACAGGCTTTAGCCTTGGTGAAAGCTGAAACGCCTCAGGTCATGTCAGTGATCACCGATTAAAGAATTAAAACCACTCTGCAGCCACAACAAAAGAAAATCTAAAAAATACTGGCCGCACATTTTAAGGTGAATATTTATGCGAATCCTTATTGTCGAGGACGAGCCCAAGACTGCTGAGTACTTACACCAAGGCTTAAGCGAAAGTGGCTATGTAGTTGATAAGGCTGCCACGGGAGTTGACGGCCTCCATCTTGTTAGGCAACACGCTTACGATTTGGTAGTGCTTGATGTAAACCTTCCAGAAATTGATGGCTGGGGTGTGCTTGAGCATATACGCAGCAACAGCAGTACTCGCGTAATAATGCTGACCGCGCGCGGCCGCTTAGTGGATAAAATTAAAGGCCTGGATTTGGGCGCGGATGAT
This sequence comes from Pseudomonas sp. Marseille-Q8238, assembly GCF_965111915.1. NCBI lineage: Bacteria > Pseudomonadati > Pseudomonadota > Gammaproteobacteria > Pseudomonadales > Pseudomonadaceae > Pseudomonas > Pseudomonas sp. Marseille-Q8238. Next base: position 2,752,850 of record NZ_CBCOPI010000001.1, read on the forward strand.
TATTTAGTCAAACCGTTTGAGTTCCCTGAATTACTTGCGCGAATTCGTACGTTGCTACGGCGAAGCGAACAAATTCCGGTACCGGAAGTGCTGCGGGTAGCCGACCTTGAACTTGATCCGGCTAGGCACCGCGCGTTCCGTGGCGAGCAGCGTATCGATCTGACCACCAAAGAGTTTGCGTTGCTGCACCTACTGATGCGCCGCTCTGGGGAAGTGCTATCGCGCACCCAGATCATTTCGCTGGTCTGGGATATGAATTTTGACTGCGATACCAACGTCGTCGAAGTCTCCATCCGCAGGCTGCGCGCCAAAATTGATGACCCGTTCGATAACAAACTGATCCACACCCTTAGGGGTGTTGGGTACGTGCTTGAGGAGCGAGCATGAGGCCGGCCAGTCTATCCATGCGCCTTGGCCTGTCGGTCAGCGTGATGGGGGCGGCACTGGTTGTTCTGCTAGCGGCACTCGCCTACTTCGCACTGACTCATGAGTTGGACTCTTTGGCCAAGAAGAGTCTTGACGGCAAACTGGAGCAGATTCAGCACAGTCTCGCTGAAGACATGAGCGCCCATGCAATTTCCCAGCAGCCTCACGCACTGTTGGATCTGGTCATGGGACATGACAACCTGCACCTGACGATCTACGGGAAAAAGTCAGGCACAAAATTACTCCTGAATCTGGGTGAGAAATCCAGGGAGCCCATTCTTGCCAACATACCGGCAGGCGATACCCCTAGTTACCAAAGCTGGTCGGATACTGAGGGAAACAACTTCCTGACCGCATCCAAAGTGATGCTGCTCAACGATGGCGACCACGTCAGAGTCCTGCTCTCAATTGATCGATCTGCCGACGAAGCGCTGCTCAGCGCCTACCTCAAATCAACACTGATCGCACTCCCTCTTCTGCTCGCGCTGATTGGCATGGGCGCATGGTGGATCGTGCAGCGAGGCCTCTCTCCTCTCCGGCAATTTCGTCAAGTTGCCTCGCTGATCTCCACGCAGGACCTGACCCATCGGATTTCCGTCGACAAACTTCCACAAGAGCTCAGCGCGCTGGCCCACGGCATCAACTTCATGCTGCATCGACTTGATGGCGGCGTTCAGCAGCTATCGCAATTCTCTGATGACCTAGCCCATGAGTTGCGTTCGCCCATCACCAACCTGATGGGCAAAGCCCAGGTAACCCTCTCCAGAGAGCGTCCGCCAGAGGAATACAAAGCCGTACTGGAGTGCTGTACAGAAGAGCTTGAGCGCGTTACCCGGATTGTTTCCGACATGCTGTTTCTCGCTCAAGTCAGCCACCCAGCGTCCCTGGTGCCCTTCGAGAAGATTGCCCTGGAAGACGAGGCAAGACGCGTTGTGGATCTGTTCAGCATCTCCGCGGAAGAGAAGCAGATCAGTCTGAGCATTGCCGGAGCAGGCCGAACCTTCGGTGATCGGCTGATGGTGCAGCGCGCCATTTCAAACCTTTTGTCCAATGCGATTCGGCATAGCCCTATCGGCGCAAACATCTCGCTGCTGATCGAGAAGCACAGCGAAACCGTATCGTTCTCGGTCGGAAACCCTGGTATTGGCATCCCAGCACAGCACATCCCCCATTTGTTTGAGCGCTTCTACCGCGTCGATACCAGCCGTTCTCGTGCCGAAGGGGGTACAGGGCTGGGCCTGGCAATTGTTCGCTCGATCATGAGCCTGCACCAGGGCACGGTCGAGGTCAGCAGCCTGCCAGGCAGCTTTACCGTATTCCGCTTGATCTTCCCCAAAGTCCGTAATGGTTCCTCGACCTAGTTATTGCGCGCGAACTGGCCTAGCCCCCAGCTGAGCATTGGCGCAGAGGAACCTGCCCCCCTATTCGGAGAGCACGGCATGCAGCGACGACTCCCCGATATGCCAACCCCCTGATCATGGAGAAACAACAATGAAGAAGACCCTCTTGGCAGTCGCGGTGAGTACTGGGGTACTCAGTCTCAGCCAGCCTGCGGCCGCTGACTTCTTGGCGGACAGCAAAGCTGGTCTGGAAGCGCGTAACTTCTAATTTAATCGTGACTTCCGCCAAGATTCAGCCAGCCAATCAAAGCAGGAGGAATGGGCCCAAGGCTTCCTGATGCGCTACGAATCCGGTTTCACCGAAGGAACCATAGGCGTCGGCATTGACGCTATCGGCATGCTGGGTCTCAAGCTGGACTCCAGTGCCGAACGCTCAGGCACGGGCCTGCTCAAGCGCGATAAAGAAGCACCTCGTGCCGCGCAGGATGAATATGGCGAGCTGGGCTTAACCGCGAAGCTACGTGCTTCGAACAGCGTGCTGAAATTAGGCACGCTGCAACCCAAGCTGCCAACCGTCCAAGCGAACGACTCGCGCCTGCTGCCACAGACCTTTCAAGGCGGGCACCTGAATTCGCTGGAGATTGCCGGCCTGACCTTCGATGCCGGCCAGCTCAAACAAGTAAGCCAGCGCGACTCATCCGATAGCGAAGACCTCAGCATTACCAGCGGCGCAGCCCGCGCTATCAGCGGCGGCGGAACCCAGAATAGCGATGAATTCAACTTCGCCGGAGCAACCTACAAGTGGAACAGCAACCTAGCCACCGGCTACAACTACGGCAATCTAGACGGTTTCTACAAGCAGCATATTTTCACGGTCCTGCACACCTTGCCGCTAGGTGACAAGCAATCGCTGAAAACTGATATGCGCTACGCTCGCTCCACCGACGAGGGCAACAGCAACGTCGACAACAAGGCATTCGGAGCAATGTTTACCTACGCCTTTGGTGGCCACGCCCTCGGTGTTGGCTACCAGAGCATGAGCGGAGACACCGGCTACGCCTACATCAACGGCACCGATCCGTTCCTGGTCAACTATGTGCAGATCGGCGACTTCGCCAACAAAGACGAAACCTCATGGCAGGCCCGCTATGACTTCAACTTTGCCAGCGTTGGCATCCCTGGCTTGACGTTCATGACCCGTTACCTGACTGGTGACAATATTGATCTAGGCGCAGGCAGCGCCGATGGTAAGGAATGGGAGCGCAATACTGACATCGCATATGTCTTCCAGGACGGTGCGCTGAAAAACCTGGGTGTGAAATGGCGCAACGCCACACTACGTTCAACCAATTTCGGCAACGATGTTGACGAGAACCGCCTGATCGTGAGCTACACCCTTCCACTGCTGTAATTAGCAATAATCCGTGCGTTGCACTGTTTGTGCAGCGCACGCATTTAGCGAAATGCACAGACGGCGACTATGGGGAGCCGCCAAGAGTGCATTACTACCGCTAACGATCGCCTCACCAAAGCTGACTTTCCAATGACCCACTCACTGATACCTGGGTAGAAATTGTTATCTTCGGTAGCCGACGCCTGTAATTGCTCTGACGAGTGCCAAACATAACTGACGTATCAAAACCTTTACTCTCAAAGAGTTTAGATCCATTACAGGAATGTAATTCTCGCTTCACGTTTGTGACAGGGTCTTGCGTTTATATTTTAATCACCACCTTGAAGGAGTGATTAAACATGAAAAACCTCAAAGTCATTGCTGCACTTTCCGCTATGGTTGTTTCCTCTGCAGCTCTGGCAGAAGGCGGCGCTGATCGTGTCTATGGTCGGATGATTCAGGCCAATGAGCAGGCCATGCAAGAGTATGCTGCCGCTAACGGAAAGAATCCGCCTGAAGTTATTCATTACCGCTACGGCATGAAACTCGATATCGCCAGGGTCGTGGCCACTACCCCGACGGACTCTAGCTGCGGTGTGATGCCGGCCCAGATGACCTACGAGGACTCCAATGGCGATCTGAATATTCTTGAATACCGGGCAGCCGGGACAGGTTGCCGTAATCAAAACTAGATAAATGACATCGCGCTGACTGAAATGTAATTTCCAAGTCACCCTGACGTTATTTGGCATGTGGAAATATGACCAAGGCGTGCCTGGCTATGCCCGGCGCGCTTGGCACATATATGCGACCACACAATGACAACTGCCAATAACATCAGGAGCATTTATGAATAACAGAACCCTGTTAGGACTTTCTCTGCTCACTCTGAGGGTCAGTACCGGGCAAGCTGCAATGGCCGCCGGCGAGAAAGGCGAGGGATTTATCGAAGGCAGCAGCCTGACCATTCTCAATCGAAATCTCTACTTCAACCGCGATTTCCGTAAAGGCCAGTCCAGCAGCTCGGGTAATGGCTATTCGGAAGAGTGGGCGCATGGCGTGATAGGCAGATTCGAGTCTGGTTTCACCGAGGGCACCATAGGCTTTGGTGTCGATGCCTTTGCCATGCTAGGACTCAAGCTTGACACCGGCGACGGCCGTTCTGGAGCAGGCGGCTCAGTCGACGTGATGCCTTACAACAGCCTCGGGCAGGCTGAGGACAACTACTCAAAACTGGGGGGCGCGGTGAAAACTCGGTTCATGGATACCGAGATCAAGGTAGGCGACGTCTTTCCCGTCAGCCCGGTCGTCCAATACGGTGATGCACGGCTTTTACCGGAGAGTTTCCGAGGTGTCACCGTGGTCAACAGCAGCGTGGAAGGACTGTCGCTTCAGGGCGGTCGCCTCCACTCGATGAGCCAACCCAATACCAGCAGCATGCGCGACGGCTTCGCTACCTTCTACGCGGGCGAAGTGGACTCGCCATGGATCGCCTATTTCGGTGGTGATTACACGCTTAATGACAACGTCGGCTTTAGTCTCTACACCAGCCGCCTCAAGGATGCCTGGAATCAATATTACGCGGGCACCACGCTGAGCTACCCGCTTGCGGACGATGTCGCCTTGATCGGCGGGCTGAACTACTACAAGGCGGTCGATGAAGGGAGGCAGCTCCTCGGGAGCTTCGATAACAACATCTGGAGCGGCAAGGTCGGTATCCAATTCGGCGCTCACACAGTACTGGTGGGTCTCCAGCGCAACAACGGCAATGATGACTTCGACTACTTGCGCCAATCGGACTCCATCTACCTCGACAACTCCATCCAGTACAGCGACTTCAACTCGCCCAAGGAGAAGTCATGGCAAGTGCGCTATGACCTGGATATGGAGCCTTTCGGTGTGCCTGGGTTGAGCTTCATGACTCGATATGCCCAGGGCTGGGATGCCGACTACAGCAAGGCCAACGAAGTCTATATGCGCCGTGATGACAACGGCGATCCGTTGACCAACCAGAAGCGCTGGGAGCGGGACATCGAGGCCAAGTACGTTGTGCAGACTGGATCACTGAAGGATATGTCTTTCCGTGTTCGCCAAATGACCACTCGCGCGACCGATTACGAGTCGGATCTGGATGAAGTCCGCCTGATTGTCGAGTACCCGCTGGAAGTTCTCTAACCCTGGCAAGCGGGCGGGTTGATTGCCCGCTCGCGCCTTGCTCCTGCTGTCCCCTCGTAGTGCTCCTTTGGTTTGGAGACAGCCCTTGGCGCCCTCGGGCGCCTTTTTTACTTAGGTTAAAGGGCGTATGAAAAAGAGTCGGCCACTACACACAAGCGGCCGTGCTGGCAGGCAGTACTACTGAGCGGGATATTCTGCAACGACCTGATCAGACCCCGCCTTGGTCAAGCCAATGACCTGGTAGGCATGCTGTACGCCATCGACTTCCATGCCGGGGGAGCCCGCCGGCATCCCGGGAACAGCGATGCCCAGCAGATCATCGCGCTTGGTGAGCTCGATGACCTGAGCCGCCGGCACATGACCTTCGACGAACTTGCCGTCAATCACCGCGGTGTGGCAAGACGCTAACCGTGGCGCGACGCCCAGTCTTTGCTTCACTGCTGTCATGTTGCTTTCAACATGGTCGACGACTTTGAAGCCATTCGCTTCGAGGTGTGAAATCCACTTCTTGCAACATCCGCAATTGGCATCACGATGGACATCAATCGTCAGGGCATCAGCGGCTTGAACTGCAGATGTGACGGAGAGAGCGGCCAGCAAGGCCAGATATTTAGCTTTCATGCACGTGCTCTTTGCCATCGGCGTGGGTGTGGGTCTTAGGCGAGGCATTCGGAGTTTGCTCGGAATGATGGTCTCCGCCGCTTGGGGCGGCCTCATCCCCGGCATGGTGATCATCGCTACTCATGTCCGAATGGTGACCTGCCTCAGGTGCGGAGCCACCCTCGCTATCTGTAGCCGCGGCATCGTGATGGCCAGGCTCTCCGGCATCACCTGTTCCATGATGGTCTTCGCCACCGCCGCTATTGCCATGATGGCCAGGCTTGTTGTCGCCGTGCTGACCTTCATGATTGTGCATTTGCGTTTCCCCACCACCATGCTGATGGCCGCCACTGGATGCGACGAGTGCTTGGTATTGCTTGGCATCCATCGTCGGCAATTGGTCAAGGAAGGCAACCATGCCCCAGATGTACTCATCGCCCATGCTCTTGCCCCACGCAGGCATACCCGTTGCCTTGATGCCATGCTTGATCACCCAGAACGCTGCTGACGGATTGCCATCGACACCGATCTTGGCGAGGTTGGGAGGCGCAGGATAAAGCGATTGGCTTAGCTCGGTCTCCGCCACACCTGGCGCCAAATGACAGCCGATACACATGGAGTTGTAGTTGCCCGCACCGGCGCGAATAAGAGCTTGATCATCCAGGTTGGGAACCTCGATGTCCCGCGAACGGACTTCGATAGAGCGGTCACGGGCCATCGTGAGAAACGCATGCACTGCAGGAAAATGGGGATCATCGGCCCCCACGTTGACCACGCCAAAGTAGGCGCCGGCCAGGACAGCTGTGCTACCGACCACGCCGGCCGCCACCAAAGTTTTAATTGTTCTTTTCATGTCAGGTTCTCAAAACCACATCCGGATACCGGCGACAAAACGCGCCTCGTCTACATCACCGCCCTCGGCGCGCACCATGTCTGCCGTGTTGCCATAGGAGCGGCTCCAGGAAACCCCGACATAGGGAGCAAACTGTCTGACAATCTCGTAACGCAGACGCAAGCCGAGCTCGGTATTTGCCAACCCAGACCCCACACCTCGCTCAGGATCGTTCTTGCCGTAGAAGTTCATTTCGGCAGTTGGCTGGAGAATCAGCCGGTTGGTCAGCAGAATGTCGTACTCGCCCTCCAGTCGGGCAGCAGTTTGGCCATTCTCGCCGACGAAGGCCGTGGCTTCGGCCTCAAAGGCGTAAAGCGCCATGCCCTGGATACCGAAGGCAGCCCAAGTCTGCGGCGACTCCGGTTTAAAGTCCTGGCGAACGCCCGCGACGACATCCCACCAAGGGCCGATCGAGCGGCCGTACAGCAGCTGTAATTCAGCGTCCTCGGTAACGCCGTTGGTACGCTCGCCTTCGGAGCGGAACCAGACCCGGTTGATATCACCGCCTACCCAGCCCGACGCATCCCAGGCCAGGGTGCTGCCCTCATCTGCGTCCTGGTATTCGAGCTGATCGAGCAGGAAAAAACTGTTGATGGCGCTGTCGTGAACCTTGTGGCCAGGTAATGGCGGGAAAGCCGCTTGGCGATCAGCATCCGTCAGAACGGGAATCGGCGTACGGCTGGTGGTTCTCGGGGCTTCAGCGGAGCCATGGTTCATCTTTGAATGATCCATGCCCTCCATCTGTCCTTGCATGGCGCCATGCCCCATCTTGCTGTGATCCATAGCCTGGGCCTTCTCTTGGCTCTGGCCGTGGCCCATCTGGCTATGATCCATGCTGCCCGAAGCACCCTGCATGGCACCATGGTCCATCTTGCTGTGATCCATGCCCTCCATCGGCGCTTTGGTAGCGCCGTGGCTCATCTGGCTATGGTCCATCGACATGGTGCCGTGCCCCATTGCCGAATGATCCATTTCTTCCGCAGCCAAAGTAACGCCGCCGCTGAACGCACTCAGCGACACAGCCAGCGCCAAGAGAGATGGACGTGAAAACCTAGTGGTCATGGTTCGAACCTGCTTCGGCTTCGGTGCCGCCATGCTTATCCATCATGTTTTCGTGATTCATGCCGTCATGCTTCATGTCTCCGTGATCCATGGCGCCATGATCCATATGCTGGCCAGCCGCCTTATCCTTCGACTGATCTGCGTGATTGCCACTGGCGGTCTTGGGTACAGCCGACTCGGCAGCATGTTGTTCGTGCTCACTGTGCCCCTCACCTGCCAACGAAACCGGTGCGTGCAGGGCAGCCAATAGGCTGAACATGACTGCGCTGCCAGCCAGGGCATTTCGCTTCATAAAAGTGCTCATCAGAAATCTCCTTTACTCATCCACACGAACTTCACGGAACATGCCCATTTCCATGTGGAGCAACAGGTGGCAGTGATAGGCCCAACGACCCAACGCATCGGCAGTCACTCGATAGCTGCGCTTGGAACCTGGCGGCATGTCGATGGTGTGTTTACGCACCAGGAAATTGCCGTTCGCATCCTCCAGGTCGCTCCACATGCCATGAAGATGGATCGGATGAGTCATCATGGTGTCGTTGACCAGCGTGATGCGAACACGCTCGCCGTACTTGAGGCGCAGAGGCTCGGCGTCAGAGAACTTGATTCCATCGAAGGACCAGGAGAATTTCTCCATATGCCCGGTGAGGTGCAGCTCGATGGTGCGACTTGGCTCACGCCCGTCCGGATCAGGGAAGGTGCTGCGCAGGTCAGAGTACGTCAGCACGCGCCGGCCGTTATCACGCAGGCCGATACCTGGGTCGTCCAGCTTGTGCGTCGGCGTCATGGTCTGCATGTCGACCAAAGGATTGTTGGTCTCTGAGGCCGGGTGTGCCTGCATGTTGCCAGCCATGCCAGCCATGCCAGCCATGTTTGAATGATCCATTCCGGCCATCTGGCTGTGATCCATACCAGCCATGCCACCCTGCATGCTGCCATGATCCATTCCCGCCATATTGCCCTGATCCATCCCGGCCATGTTCCCGTGATCCATACCGCCCATGCTGCCGTGATCCATACCCATGTCGCCCATGGCAATCAGCGGACGCGGGTCGGGGCTGGGTACTGGTGCACTCAACCCCTCCTGTACAGCAAGGGTGCCGCGCGCATAGCCAGTGCGATCCATGGATTGTGCAAACACGGTATACGCCTGTTCGCTGTCTGGTTCGACGATCACGTCGTAGGTCTCGGCCACGGCGATACGGAACTCGTCGACGCTGACCGGTTTGACGTGCAGACCATCGGCCGCAACCACAGTCATCTTCAGGCCCGGGATGCGCACATCGAAATAGGTCATCGCCGAGGCGTTGATGAAGCGCAGGCGGATCTTTTCGCCTGGTTTGAATATGCCGGTCCAGTTGCCATTGGGTGCCTGGCCATTCATCAGGTAGGTGTAGGTGTAGCCACTGACGTCAGCGAGATCCGTCGGGCTCATCTTCATCTCGGCCCACATCTTGCGATCGGCTACGGCGGCGGACCAACCCATCTCGCTTACGTCATCGATGAAGTCACCAACGGTGCGTTTGTGCTGGTTGTAGTAGTCCGACTGTTTCTTGAGCTTGGCCAGTACCCGCGTTGGATTTTCATCCGTCCAGTCGCTCAGCAACACGACGTAATCACGGTCGTAACTGAAGGGCTCGGGCTCCTTGGCATCGATGACCAGCGCGCCGTATACGCCGACCTGCTCCTGCAGCCCCGAGTGACTGTGATACCAGTAGGTACCGTTCTGGTTGACCTTGAACTTGTACTCATACATGCCGTCAGGGGCGATGCCATGGAAGCTCAGGCCAGGAACACCATCCATGTTCGCCGGCAGGATGATGCCGTGCCAATGGATGGAGGTGTCCTCCTTGAGGCGGTTGCGCACGCGCAATGTGACGGTATCGCCTTCGCGCCAACGAAGAATCGGCCCAGGGAGCGAGCCGTTGATGGTCATGGCCGTGCGCGCTGCGCCGGTGATGTTCACCGGGGTTTCACCGATGAATAGGTCGAATTCGTTACCAGTCAGTACGTTGGGCTGGCCGGGGCTGTTCACCGCCCAGACCGGCGTGCGCCACAGGCCAAGTCCGCCGATAATACCGGTGGCTGCCAGGCCTTTGACGAAGGTGCGCCTTGTGGTTTTGCTTTGCATGCCGTTTTGTCCAATCCGTCAAATGAGCCGGTGATGGTGTGCCCGGTCTCGGGTTCATGGCTGCTTCAATGTCGGGGATTTACCCCTCAACTTTCCACGTCGGTGCATTGCACAAGCCTTACCGACGATGAGCAGTATGAAACTGCCATATCCCAACCATCCGGGTGATTACATTTCTGTAAGGTAGATGACTTCAGCAGTTGGTGTGCTCTGCTTGCTCGGTTGGACTGCTGGCTACAGGAGCCTCAACTTTCTGCTGCTGGGCCACCCGGTAGGCCTCCAGAGACGTCTGGCGTGCCTGCTCCATGCGCGCGAAGGTTCGGTCAGCACCACCTTCAGCCATTGCCAAGCTGGAGATGCTCAGAGCAGTAACTACAAGCAGAGCTTTGATCGATTTCATTTTGGGTATTCCTCGTAAGTTAAGTGGTCCCTGCAACTGCAGAGGCCGAGCTTTAGGCTCGATGTCACGTTAACCACGACGCCCTGTCAGCAACCTGAGCCGAACATTACAGTTCTGTCAGGTTGCTATTTCTTTCTTGTAGCCCATCCAGAAGGCTCGGTACTGTCTTTCATGCCCTCATAAAGCCTTGCGAATTTCTTGAGAGGGCATGCTCGGCAGCGATGCCTAAGCTACTCAGGGTCATTCGCACCCGCGGATAAGACCACCAACAATTAAGAGAGATTGTCACTATGTCGAATAAATCCAACGTCGCTACCGGTGCCGCTCTGGCTCTCGTGGCCGCCAGCCTGTTTGCTACCCTGCCTGTCCAGGCCGCCCAGGACACCAAAGCAGCAGAAGTGAAGTGCTTCGGGATCAATGGTTGCAAAGGGCAGAACGACTGCATGACCGCGAAAAACGACTGCAAAGGCCAAGGCGAATGCAAAGGCCAAGGGTTCAAGTTGATGACCCAGACCAAATGTGACGAAGCCGGTGGCAAAACCAGCGAATAAGGCGGTTCAGGGGAGTGCATGCCACTCCCCTGCTGGAGTCTCGAATGAGTAAGCGCAAAACTCTGGGTTTCGGTCTTGGCCTTCGTAACGAGTATTACCGGCAGATCCTGGAGGAACGGCCTGCGGTCGACTGGTTCGAGATTATTTCCGAGAATTACCTGGTGGAGGGCGGCAAGGCTCTCTACTTCCTTGATGCGATCGGCGAGCACTACCCCCTGGTGATGCACGGAGTATCTCTTTCGATTGGCGGCTCACATGCCTTGGACATAGACTACCTACGACAGCTCAAGCAGCTGGCGGATCGGGTGCAGCCTCAGTGGGTGTCTGATCACCTGTGCTGGAGTCGAGGCAACGCCCATCAACTTCACGATCTGCTACCGCTGCCGTTTACCCAGGAGAGCCTGCTGCATGTCGCGGCCCGGGTGCGCTTGGTGCAGGATGTTTTGGAACGTCCCATCGTGCTGGAGAACGTTTCCTCCTACGTGCAGTGGACAACATCCAGCATGAGCGAGTCTCAGTTCCTCTCGGAGCTCAGTTACCTGACCGGGTGCGAGCTGCTTCTCGACGTGAACAACGTCTACGTCAGTTCGCGCAACCAGGGTTTCGACCCTTGGCAGTTCATCATGGAATTGCCGCACGAGCGGATTCGGCAAATTCACCTGGCCGGGCACAGCGATTACGGGCAGTACCTCATCGACACCCATGGCCAGCCCATCGCTGATCCGGTTTGGTCTCTCTACAGCAAGACTTTGAGCTACTTGGGCCCGACATCGACCTTGATCGAGCGGGATGACCAGTTTCCGCCGCTGGAAGAGCTGTTGTCCGAATTAGCACATGCCCGTGCTATCGCCAAATCTGTGATATCGGGGGCCACCCCTTGAGCCTGATCGCCCTACAGACTGCATTTGAAACTTACCTGACAGGTGACAGTGCCCTGCCCTCCAACGAGCTTTTGGAGCAGATCCGAGGTAGCACAGCGCTGAGTGCTCTCGAAGGCCTGCAGATCTACCACAACGCTTACCGTTCGCGCCTGCTTGCGGTCTTGCGAGAAGACTTCCCTGCCCTGCTTCACTGGATCGGCAACGAATCATTCGAGCAGCTCGCACTGGCCTACTTGGCCGCCTGGCCACCACGACATTTCAGCATTCGCTGGCTGGGCGAGAAGCTGCCCGAGTTCATTAGCAGCTACGTCGAAGAACCCCAACTATCGCCGATGCGCGAACTCGCGGAACTGGAATGGGCCTTTACACTGGCCTTCGACGCTCAGGACGTCGAAGCGCTTTCGCTGGAGACCATGAGTGATTTTTCGGCTGAAGACTGGATTTCACTCAGGGTTTCCCTGACTGCATCTGCCCGGCGGTTGCAGCTGCAGTACAACACGCTGGAGTTGTGGAAAGCCGCCAAGTCCGGCAGCTTGCTGCCTGATATTACCCGCCTGCCAACGAACCTAGCCTGTCTTGTTTGGCGTCATGAACTCGTCTGCCAGTACCGGAGCCTGGAGCCAGCGGAGGCTTCGGCATTGCAGTTTCTCATCGAGGGCGGATCGTTCGCTGAACTCTGCGAGTCGTTGAGCGCCACGCATGGCGAGCAAGCTCCCTTGCAAGCCGCGACCTGGTTGAAGTTGTGGGTCAACGACGGTTTGCTAAAGCGCGGCCAGCTATTACACGAATGACCCGGAACCTTTAGGCTAGCGCTCTCTCTTTGGCCACTCCGAGCGCTATGACTCACCGCATCATGCATTTCAAACAGCAAGCCTTGCTTGACCCGGAGACCTATCAGGCAATGCTGGCCGACGGCGTTGGCCACTGGGAGCGGCTTGCAGGAGAAGTCGTCGGCATAGAAGACGAAAAAAGCCACGAGTTCGCTGCATTGAAAAGCCTGTTCAAGCGCAAGCGGTACTCCTATGACACGCTGGAAATGCGCGAGCCAGGCGATCACTCAAACTGGCTTCGCGGCCGAGATGGTTCAGAAGGTATGACCAACGAGGTCACCAGTATCCCAGGGCTAAAAGAGCTCTCAGAACTGGGGATTTAGTGGGATAGCAGGTCAGCGCTCAAGCGCTGACCTGGGCCGAATAGCCAAGCTCCTGGATGAGTTCGCGGATCGATTCGGCACTTTCTGTGCTCTCAACGGTGACCTTGCCGGCCGCTCGATCCACTTCTACTCGTGCATCCTGATCCAGAGCTTGAATGGCCTTCGTGATTTTGCTCACGCAACTGCCACAGCCCATCCCCGCAACACTCAGACTAAACATGTCTTTCACCTCATTTCGTCCGCGGCTCAAGTTACCGCACGGACAGCATCGACCTTGACACGATGGCAAGGTCAAGCCCGTAAGCGCTACAAAAGGATCAGCCGTTTACCACGGGCGTAAGGATGGGGGTTGGTGAACACACCACGACATGCCTTGCGCCCCTCGTCAGTGCGACGTATAGATTCTGGGGGGGCATAAGCTCAGGATGCAGGACAACCGAGACATCCGCCTCCAGCCCCTTGAGAAGTAATGTGCTGCCTACAGAGCGTCTTGCGATCGGTCGGGCAAGGTGTCTATTGCGCTCTCGCGCTTGAATGGCTGCACTCAGAAAGTCGGCAGCACCTCCCACCACCGCTTGCATTGCAGACCGGCAGCAGTACAGAACCTCCGGTCGGTATACACGTGCCCCGTGCTGCTCAGCGAGCGTATCGATCACACGGAGCGCTTGCCCCAATGTTGGCGCTGCTACGAAATCGATCGCCGCAGCCTCGGCCGCGGTCGGAGGCGTTCGGGCCCTTCCTGCACGCAGCGACTCCACGCGCGTTCGCAGGTTTGCTGCACCTACCCCCGTCATTACGCTGGAAGCAAACTCCACAAGTTGTGTCAGAGCATTGGCACCCTGCAAGTCAAAGTTCCTGGCGAAGTTGACGAGATCTCTCAGGTCGACGGCTTCTACGGCCATGGCACCGGGTGTCTGGCTCGTGAGCTGATGGCGACCTTGCACGTTGATGGAGTCCCCGATGATGAGGACGCTACCCTGAGCGTTGGGAGCTTCGGTTCTCGCGGCCACCAGTCGCTGCTGAACTTCGGTTCCGGCGTTTAGCTGCACCCAACGCACTTCTGCTGGAGCCGTGCGCAGATCCACCGGCTGACCAGCTTGAAGTTGTTGCCTTATGGCGAGCAGCCACTGCCCGAGGTTCTCAGCTCCAGCCAGCCGCCAGCGCCACGGTATCCTCAACTCTCCCGCTGCGGGAAACAGGGGTTGCACCTCATTCGCCCAATGCACCAGTCGATTGCCACGGAAGCTGAATATGGCTTGCATCGGGTCACCGAGCACGCAGGTCGGAAGCACCTGGGCCAAACCAGACACGATGGCGTGCTGGACGACGTTGCAGTCTTGGTACTCGTCGACAAGCAACCGTGCATAGGTGGCGCGAAGGGGCTGAGCGAGGTGACCGGCCTGCAACAACTGCATGGCGGCCTCCCGAATTGCCGGGTAGTCAGTATTGGGTTGATGCAGCTGTAGGATCTGCGGGTTATGGCCGCTTCGCGCTGGGAACTTAGCGATCAGGCGCATCGAGAATCCGTCAATGGTGGAGACTCGATATGCGGAGTTAGGAACACCGGCTCGTCTCAGGCGCGCCCGTAAGGCCGCAACGCCGGCGTTCGTATGTGTCAAGACGAGGATGGGTTTGCTCTGCGTATGCGCGATGAGCGTCTCGGCAATCAATTGCGTTTTTCCACAACCTGCGGGGGCCGTTATGGAGCCACGCTCGATAGCGAAAAGATCAATCTCAGGGGGCACTTGTAAACGTCCAGAGCTGATTCGTGACTGCCATGAAGCCCGGTTCGGCGTTCTGTAAAGACGGACCGACGATGTCCCTTGCAACCTCCTGATAGGTTGTCAGCGACTTGAACCAGCCGCTGTTGCGGATACGGGATGCGGTTCCCAGCAGCTCTCGTCTCTCAGGTGAGTACCCATCCACGAGTCGCTTGGCTCGGATATCGTTCAGCGTCACGCGGCCTTGGGACTTCGTCTGAATGTGTGCGTTCATCAGCTCTGCACCCACTATTGTTTCGGCTTTCGCCAGAAGTGCATCGAGTGCTTGCTCACTGAGATGGCGGAAGATCTCGTCCTCCAACGTGAGGCCTGGTCGCCATGTAAGAATTTGCCCGCCGGCGGCCAAGAATGCTTCAGCGAGCCCCGCGGTCGAAGGCTTGTCGGCATCTACAAAAACCATCACGCGGTAACCCAAGTTCAGAAGTGCTGTTCCCCGGATAAGACTGTTATCGGGGCTTCCCCCGCCGGCGTCCACATACGCGCCGCCATGGGCCAGGAATGAGGTAGCGCCAAGACTGACCCACCATTGGTCAAGGCCACGCGCGAAGCCAACCTCGCTGGCCCCCTCGCAAACGATGATGGATTTGGCGAGGAATGCTTCGGGGTCCTTCCGAAGGGTACTTTGTACCTCGTTGGCTTCCCCAGCTGGCATAACACTGTGGCGCTGAGGTGCTGACCGAACAACGAATAACTGGCTGCCGGACAGCTCGCGCAGCGCGACCGGCGAGTGCGTCGTCATGAACACTTGCAACGGAGCGGCAGCGTCCTTTGCACCCAGCGAGTCCAGGAATCGCATGAGCCGATGAGGTTCAAGCCCGTATTCCACCTCATCAACCAGGGCAATTGGCGCGGCGCTGGCCGCAGCCCTTTGAAGCCCTGCCACTAGCAAGCGTGACGAGCCCGTGCCAAGGGAGCGCAGCGGAATACCTGTTTCACTGTGCAGCGCGATCGCCCCCTCGCCAATCGACACAGAATGTGCGTCAAGGAGCGCCTGAGGCATAGCCCCGACCGAAACGCCAAGATGCTGTGCTGTGCGTTGCACGACCTCAAGCGTCTGGGTCAGATGTTCGGCTGCTTGATTGCCAAAGTTCGCTCTTGCTTGCCTAGCGGCGCGCGCCAGTTCAGCACCAAGCTCGGCGCGCTCATCGGTAAGTCGATTGAGCACTGAGCCACGACTCCACGACAGGTTCGAGCTCGCAAAGCTGCCGATACGGGCGGGCGCTAGTGCCGCTCGTTCTTTCCAGGGAAGAGTGCGTTCAAGTTGCTGCTGCTCCGCGCGCTCGGAGAAAAGTGTCCAAACAGGCTCCAAATCGGCACCAACTTGCAGACGCAAGGTGATGACGGTCTCCAGCCCCGCTCGCGGTTCGTCTTCGACTTCCCCCGTACCGGGATGGAATCCACGCAAGAACTCGCCGTAGACATCAATATCCATCAGCGATAACGGCAGATCGCCAAGCGCCACGCTGATGGTGATGGGTACATCGACGTTTAATGCGAAGAAGTCCATGTCGCCGAACGTGCCGCCTCGGCGGGCGCCGACGCAAAGGTCAATCGCATCTAGAATGCTGGACTTTCCACTATCGCCAGGACCTATGAGGCAGTTAATTCCTGGGGCCGGCACCCAGTCGAGCGCCTGGATAGATCGGAAGTTGCTGATAATCAGTCTGCGAATGCGGGCCACGGAGAGTCCTCATGGGTTAACGACGACCAGTCTCCTACCCGCAGCGGCAACAGTCCATCGAACGTCACCTCGTCACTATGTGTTGCGACAGATAGGTCGGACCGGAAACTACCGTACGGCATTTTCCGGTCAGATGCGCTTCTGAATAATCACCTGGTCGGTGGTATGGAAGCCTATCCGATGTCCGTTGATTTCAACCTCAGAGCATTGAAGACCACCGACGCCGAGCTGACACTCATCGCCAGCGCAGCAATCAAGGGCGACAGAAGATGCCCCGTCAGCGGGTACAGCAGCCCCGCTGCTAGCGGGATTCCCATCGCGTTGTAGAGGAACGCAAAGGCGAGGTTCTGCCTCATGTTTTTCACGGTTGCCACTGACAGGGTGCGCGCTCGCAGGATGCCCATCAGATCTCCCTTGACCAGCGTCACTTGGGCGCTGTTCATCGCCACATCGGTACCGGTGCCCATGGCGATACCTACGTCAGACCTGGCCAGGGCGGGCGCATCGTTGATGCCGTCACCCGCCATGGCGACACGACGGCCATAGCCCTGCAAATCGGCGACCAGTTTCTCCTTATCCTGCGGTTTGACCTCACCATGCACTTCCTCGATTCCGAGCTGCTTCGCCACGGCTCTTGCTGTGGTGAGGCCATCACCAGTGGCCATGATGACCTTTACGTCTTCGCTTTGAAGCTTGGAGACAGCCTGTTGAGAAGTAGGCTTGATCGGATCGGAAACGGCCAGGAGTCCCGCCAGGCGACCATCAACGGCCAAATAGATGATGCTGATGCCTTCCAGACGCAGTTGCTCGGCGCGATTGCGCAGCGGGGTAATATCGACGCCCGCCTCGTCCATCAGTGCGGTGTTGCCGAGCTGCAGCTGATGGTCATCGACCTGGCCGCGCACACCAATACCCGAGCCAGATTCGAAAGTGTCCGGTTTGACCAGTGCAATGCCCTGACCGCGCGCATGATCGACGATGGCATGAGCCAGCGGGTGCTCACTACCCTGGTCGAGACTAGCAGCCAGGCGCAGCACTTCATTGGAGTCGTAACCGCCTGTCCCTTCCGCACTATGAAATACGGGACGCCCCTCAGTCAGGGTTCCAGTCTTGTCGACGATGAGCGTGTCGATCTTGCATAGATTTTCGATGGCGCTGGCATCGCGGAACAACACACCGCTGCTAGCGGCCTTGCCAGTCGCAACCATGACGGACATCGGGGTTGCCAGACCCAGAGCGCAGGGACACGCAATGATTAGCACCGCCACCGCATTGATCAGGCCAAATACCCAGCCTGATTCCGGCCCTAATAGCCCCCAGCCGAAGAAGGTCAGAATCGCGATCAGGATCACCCCGACCACGAAATACCCTGCCACCGCATCAGCCATACGCTGCATGGGGGCCTTGGAACGTTGGGCTCTGGCCACCATCTGAACGATCTGCGACAGCATGGTCTCGGCACCGACCTTCTGCGCCTCCATCACCAGGCTTCCATGGGTGTTCATGGTGGCACCGATAAGGGCATCCCCTACCCGCTTGGTCACGGGTAACGGTTCTCCGGTAAGCATCGACTCGTCGACGGCGCTCTCACCCTCTAGAACCGTACCGTCCACCGGGACTTTCTCTCCCGGCCGGACACGTAGGTGGTCGCCCTGATGGACATGTGTCAGCGGAATATCTTCTTCCTGGCCATCGGGCTTGATGCGACGCGCAGTCTTTGGTGCCAGCCTCAGCAGTGACTTGATGGCTGCCGAAGTCTGCGAGCGGGCCTTGAGTTCGAGCATTTGGCCCAACAGCGTGAGTGAGATAATCACTGCGGCTGCTTCAAAATAGACGCCGATACGTCCGTCCTGGGCAAAGGCCGCCGGAAACCACTGCGGAACCAAGGTAGCGGCCACGCTGTAGAGGTAGGCAGCGGCCGTTCCCAAACCGATCAGGGTCCACATGTTGGGGCTGCGGTGGCGGATGGAGTCAATGCCGCGGGTGAAGAATACCCAGCCACCCCATAGCGTCACGGGCGTCGCCAGAGCCAGCTCGACCCAGTTCTGGGTCGTGCCATGAAACAGTTGCAAGGAATGGCCGGCCATCGCCAATACGGTCACGATGACGGTCAACGGTAGGGTCCACCAGAACCGCAGCGAGAAGTCCTTCAGCTCTGGATTTTCCTCCTCTTCCAGCTCCGGGATGACAGGTTCCAGCGTCATCCCGCAGATCGGGCAGTTTCCGGGAGCCGGTTGACGGATTTCTGGATGCATCGGGCAGGTGTATTCAGCACCTACAGGTGTCGATGTGGGTGCTGGAGTCGCGTGCTGGTGATGCTCCCCATGAGACTGATGGCTCATGTACTGATGAGGATCTGCTTGGAATTTCTCTAGGCACTTCGCACTGCAGAAATGATAGGCCTTCCCTTCAAAGCTCTCGCGATAAGGGCCATCAGGTTTGACCTCCATGCCACACACCGGGTCGCGCTGGCTCTCGGAGTGGGCGTGCGAGTTATGTGAATGATCCTGGTCATGATGGCAGGAGGTCTTTTGCATGCGATCTATGTCCTTTCTTCGTCCTTGGAAACAGCGGTGCTGCTGGAGTGGGAGTGCCCGCCGTGATTGTGGCCAAACAGATGCATCAGCGGGCATAGCAGCAGGATGAGGTACGGCAGGGCCTGCGAAAGATGACCGTAATGCTCACGCGCTACATAGAAGATGCCGATTACGGCCAGCATGATCAGCGCAATGCCAATCTTGCTCTTCCAAAAAGGCGGCTCAGTGGTACTGGTGTGATGGGTATGGTCCACGACAATAGCCTCGTTTCAATGGCGGCCGGATCAGTATAGGTGTCTCAGACTGGACGGAGTTGGCGAGTATCAATAAACGTCAGCGTACGGTCACCTTACCGACCATTCCCGACTGATAATGTCCTGGAATATTGCAGGCGAACTCCAGTTCGGTGGCGGCGGAGAAGGTCCAGATCAACTCTTCGCGTGCTCCAGGTTCGACAAGAACACTGTTGGGGTCATCGTGTTCCATACCGACCATCTTCATGCCGCCCATGGCATGGCCCATATTGCTCATGTCATGTGCACCTGTAGGGGACAGCGTGCCGTTCTGAAACATCGCGGCCATCTCTTTCTGGTGCGCGGCATGGGATGCCGCTTTGCCAAGATTGAATTCGTGTAGCAATGCACCGTCATTTTTCAGGACGAAGCGAACTGTCTCGCCTGCTTTGATCTCCATTGCTTTGGGTTCGAAGAAGATGTCCCCCATCCGGACTTCGATGGTGCGATCTACTGCCTGACCGTCTCCCGGTTGCCCAGTACTGTCTTTCTTGTGGCCCGGGCTGGCCAGCGCATTGGCAGCACTGAGCAGCAAGCCAAGGGTGGTGATTATGAAAGCGGGTCTGAGTTTCATGGTGTGCCTCTGAGGTGTTGAGGAGGGATGAGTCCCGATGCTAATGAGGTGCAGCTGGCGGTACGCTGACGTGAAAACTACATCGCAGTAAGGTTCGTCAGATCGGTGCTACCCAGCTCGCGGCCAACGGGTAGCACCGATGCCGGACTAACGCAGAGCAAACTCACCGACCATCCCCGCCTGGTAATGCCCAGGCAATGTACAGGCGAAGCTCAAACTGCCCGCCTTAGGGAAGGTCCACACGAACTCTTTGGTTGTGCCGGGCTCGACGAGAACCGCGTTCGGGTCGTCATGCTTGGCTTTGATGACTTCCGGATAGCCTGGAGGGTTGGAGTCTCCCATGCCATAACGCTCATGCCAGACAATGCGCTCGGCCATGCCGGTCGGGGTCAGTGTGCCGTCCTTGAACAAGGACGCCATCTTGCGCTGGTGCTCCAGCTGGGACGCTGCCTGCCCGATGTTGAACTCGTGCATCAACGCGCCCTCGTTCTTCAGAACGAAGCGCACGGTTTCACCTGGCTTCACATCGATCGTTTTCTGGCTGTAGTTGATGTCGTCCATCTTTACCAAGATGGTACGAGTCGCTGGCGTCGCCTGGGCCTGCTGCCCAATGCCATTGCTACTGCCGCCGACCTCGGCAAATGCCGGAAAGGTGGTGCTGATGAACAGAGTGCTGATCAGCAGTTTAAGGGGTAAGCGTTTCATGGTGAGACCTCGAGATGGGTGCTGGAAATCTCATGCTATTCCCCGCTTGCTGCCAGGCCGCTGACCCCAAAACTACAATTGCGTCAGCTGGGAAAAAGCACGGCGCCATAAAGGCGCCGCTAGGCCGAAGGAGCAATCACGAAAGGCCTGTAAGATGGGGGAAATCTTTACTGATGGCATTCCTTGTCGGCCATCATCAGCTTGTGCTCTCGAATCATTTGACCCAGCACGTCGTCTACCAGCTTGTCATGCTTCTCCATCCAGGCCAGATGCTCTTCGGCAGACATGTCTGGCGCGGGATGTTCATTGTGCAGCTGGCTCATGATGTCTTCGAGCATGTTCATATGCGCCTTCATGTGCACATGCCGCTCGCCGACCGGGGCCTTCTCCGCCTGGTTCAGCACGACTTCTGCTTTGTCGCGCATCTGCTGGATGCGCTCGAATACACGGTCGCTGCCCCCCTCGGCCCAAGCCATAGAAGAGAGCAGTAGCGAGCCAACCAGAAGCAAAGGTTTCAGCGATTTCATGGGACAGTCTCCATCAGTGCAAACTATGGCCGGCACCTCTGCTTTTGGTCTGTCGAGGGCCGAGAGCACAACCTAGTGCTCATGCTTGCACCTTAGACAAGCCACCCTGTCAGCGAGCTGAAGCCAGAATTACATTTTCGTAAGCTTCTGGTTGGGGCCGCGGTTTGCCTGCAAACTCAGGCCACCCGATATTTGGAGTCTGCTCGCATGAAACTACTGGTAGCTGAAGATGAACCCAAAACCGGTGCATATCTGCAGCAAGGCCTCACCGAAGCGGGATTCAATGTCGACCGGGTTATGACAGGTACGGATGCCTTGCAGCACGCGCTGAGCGAGCCCTATGACCTGCTGATCCTGGATGTGATGATGCCGGGGCTGGACGGATGGGAAGTGCTGCGCATGGTGCGCGCCGCCGGAAAAGACGTCCCAGTGCTGTTCCTGACCGCACGCGATGGCGTGGAGGATCGTGTTAAAGGGTTGGAACTGGGCGCGGATGACTACCTGATCAAGCCATTTGCTTTCTCAGAGCTTCTGGCCAGGGTCAGAACGCTGCTGCGCCGAGGCAATGGCTCACCCACGCAAAGCACCATGAAAATTGCCGATTTCGAAGTCGATCTGATGAAGCGGCGCGCGATCCGGGGTGGGAAAAGAATTGACCTGACGGCGAAGGAGTTTTCACTGCTGGAACTGCTACTGCGCCGGCGCGGCGAAGTGCTCCCGAAATCGCTGATTGCTTCGCAGGTTTGGGACATGAACTTCGACAGCGACACCAACGTCATTGAGGTCGCTGTCCGTCGGCTGCGCGCCAAGATCGATGACGATTTCGATCTCAAGCTGATCCATACCGCCCGCGGCATGGGGTACATGATGGATGCGCCGGAGTGAATATGAAGCACCTCTCGCTGACCGCCCGCATGAGCCTGATGTTCATGTCCGCGGTAATTGCAGTCCTGACGGTAGCAGGGCTGAGTTTCAATATGCTCAGCCAGCACCACTTCAAGATGCTGGATCGGCAGGCCCTGGTGGAGAAACTCGAATCCGCCAAACATATCCTCAACAATGCTCGCGGTGAAGCGAGCCTTTCGGAAGAATTACCGCAGTTGCGAGCTTTGCTGGGAGCCCATCAGGATCTGGCCGCCACTATCCTGGCCAGTGACGGTTCTGTACTGTTTTCCGACCCCAGAGCAGTCGAAGTACCTGAGCGTTTCAGACGTGCAAATGAGCAGAGCATGTGGGAGTGGCAGAACGGCCAACACATGTACCGTGGCATGACGGAGCAAATCTCGGTAGCCGATCAGGCTGAGCCGCTCACTGCGTTGCTGATTCTTGACGTCACCAATCACACACACTTTTTCGACACGCTGCAACGATGGTTTTGGATTGGATTGGTCATCAGCGCCCTGTTCAGTGCCGCACTCGGCTGGGTGGTTGCTCGCAGCGGCCTTAGGCCTCTGCGGCAAGTCACTCATGTGGCCTCCGGGATGTCCGCTCGCTCGTTACAGGAGCGAATCCCTCTCGAACCAGTGCCGCGGGAACTTCAGCAACTGGTTCTCTCCTTCAATGCGATGTTGGCTCGGCTAGAGGATGCCTTCGTTAGGCTCTCCAATTTTTCGGCCGACATTGCCCACGAGCTACGAACTCCAGTCAGCAATCTGATGACCCACACCGAGGTCGTGCTGAGTAAAAAACGCGATATCAATGCCTATGAGGAGAATCTGTACTCCAACCTGGAGGACTTGAAGCGCATGTCTCGGATGATTGATGACATGCTGTTCTTGGCCAAGGCTGATAATGGCCTGATCATCCCCGAGCAGGCCAGGATCGAACTGGCTGACGTAGTCTTCAAGCTGTTTGACTACTACCACCTTCTGGCCGAAGAGCGCGGCATTGAGCTATCGCTCACAGGCAAAGGCCAAGTGCTGGGAGATCGGCTGATGCTTGATCGCGCGCTATCCAACTTGCTGTCCAATGCGCTGCGCTACACGCCGGCGGGACAGACAATTTCGGTTCTGATCCGCGAGACAGAGGACTCCACTACCTTCAGTATCGAGAACCCAGGGGACACAATCAGCTCAGAGCATCTAGAGAAGCTCTTCGACCGCTTTTACCGGGTTGACCCCGCTCGGCGGGAGGGCAGCCCGAGCAACGCCGGGCTCGGGCTTGCAATCACCCGATCCATCATTGAGGCTCACAAAGGCCGCATCTGGTGCACCTCAGCGGCTAGCCTCACGGGCTTTCACATCGAATTGCCCCATCCCAGATAATGCCGGTCTGGCGGTAAGTAGGCTACAGCTAACCGCTAGCCCAACTTGACAGGGTGGGTGCAGGTGCAACTCGACTGAGCGCAGATTGCATTCGCCATCCAGATAGGTAACGAGCGGTGAGCTGACACAAGAGCACCCCATTCGCTCTCGGGTAGCAGCTCATGAAGTTTGGAAACTGCATCCCCCGCGCTTGCCTCGCCAAGCCAAACCAATGCTCGGATGGCGTCCCCCGCTCCAGTAGCGCCAAGCACGTCAGGTTGCCGGAAGCCCTCACAGCCTAGCCAATCTCAATTGGCAACCAATTGGCAACCAGAAAGATAAAAATAGCACTAGCATCAAAAACCTACAGGCATAAAAAAATCCAGTCACCGTTAAGTGGCTGGATTTTCTAGGGTTTTTTGGTCGGGACGGAGTGATTCGAACACTCGACCCCTTGCACCCCATGCAAGTGCGCTACCGGGCTGCGCTACGCCCCGACGATGCTTCCGAGTTACTGAAAGCAGGGAGGACTTTACAATAAGCTGCTGAATTGTGGAAGTTTTTTTTACTGCTGCAGACTACTTACGCAATACCAGCAATACATCCTCTAGCTCGACGATCATTTGACGAATCATCTGTTTGTATTGGGTCGTGTCATCCTTGGCCTCATCACCAGAGAGGCGTTGACGCGCGCCTCCGATGGTAAATCCTTGATCGTACAGGAGTGCCCGAATCTGACGGATCATCAGCACATCTTGGCGCTGATAGTAGCGGCGATTACCACGCCGCTTCACAGGATTGAGCTGAGGGAACTCTTGCTCCCAATAGCGAAGGACATGGGGTTTGACGGCGCAGAGGTCGCTTACCTCACCAATGGTGAAGTAACGTTTGCCAGGGATGGGCGGCAGCTCGTCGTTATGACTTGGTTCCAGCATATGCCTCAACTCTGGCCTTTAGCTTCTGGCCTGGACGAAAGGTGACTACACGGCGAGCCGTGATTGGAATTTCTTCGCCTGTCTTGGGATTGCGTCCAGGACGCTGGCGTTTATCGCGCAGATCAAAATTGCCAAAACCGGACAATTTCACCTGCTCGTTATCTTCCAGCGCGTGACGAATCTCTTCAAAAAACAGCTCAACCAATTCCTTGGCTTCCCGTTTATTCAGGCCAAGCTCTTCATACAGACGTTCCGCCATCTCAGCTTTCGTCAGAGCCCCCATACGCTACTTCCTTAACGTGGCGTTAAACCTTTCTTCCAGCGAGCTGAGGATGTTTTGCGTCACCGCACCTACCTCATCGTCATTAAGAGTGCGCGATGGATGCTGCCAGGTCAAGCCGACGGCAAGGCTTTTTCTATGCGGATCAATACCTTTACCGTGATACACGTCAAACAGTCTAAGGTCAGTCAACCATTCGCCAGCTGCTTCACGGATGCAATCGAGCACCAACTCAGCCGCCAGATCACGATCTGCCAGCAGAGCGAGGTCTCGGCGAACCTCTGGGAAACGCGACAGCTCACTGAAGGCTGGCATATGCCCTTGCACCACCTCACCAAGTACCAGTTCGAACAGGTAAACCGGTTGATCCAGCCCCAACGACTTCGCCAGTTCGGGATGTAATGCCCCGATAAAACCGACCTCGCGACCATCACGCTCAATGCGAGCAGTCTGTCCAGGATGTAGAGCGGGATGCTCGCCGGGAACAAAACGGAAATCCTGGCCCGCCCCAGCATAGCCGAGCAACGCTTCGACATCGGCCTTCAGGTCATAGAAATCAACATCATCACGAGAATGAGCCCAGCCCTCGGGAAGACGACCGCCAGTAATCACACCTGAAAGCATGGCCTCCTGCTTCAACTCCCCAAGTTGACCGACAAAACGCAAGCCGCTTTCGAAAAGACGTACGCGGGTTTGTTGGCGATTCAGGTTGTGCTGCAGCGCCTTGACCAGACCCGGCCAAAGTGATGAACGCATGGCAGCCATATCGGCCGAAATTGGGTTCGCCAATTGCAGAGGCTCAATGCCTGGCGCAAACAGGGAAAACAATTTGGGATCGATGAAGCTATAGGTGATCGCCTCTTGATAACCACGAGCAACCAGCAGGCGACGCAAGGCAGGCAATTCCGCGCGCGCCTCAGGTTTAGCCTTGGGTGCCAGGCGGGCTTGCGGATAGCGCACTGGAAGTCGGTTGTAGCCATAGAGGCGCCCTAGCTCCTCAATCAGATCCACTTCCAGACTGATATCGAAACGATGGCTTGGCACACCAACCGTCCAGACACCGGAGCCCTGGGCAGAGACGTCCAGACCGAGCGCAGAAAGCAGGCGCTCTATCTCTGCCGCGCCCATTTCCATACTCAACATCTGGCTG
Source organism: Pseudomonas sp. Marseille-Q8238 (assembly GCF_965111915.1). Taxonomy (NCBI): domain Bacteria; kingdom Pseudomonadati; phylum Pseudomonadota; class Gammaproteobacteria; order Pseudomonadales; family Pseudomonadaceae; genus Pseudomonas; species Pseudomonas sp. Marseille-Q8238. The sequence goes on from NZ_CBCOPI010000001.1 coordinate 2,778,560, forward strand.
ATACGCTCGGCACGCAGGGTAATTGGGGCAATCTGCGGCAAATCACCCTCGCTAACTGCCTCGATGATCGCACCAGCCTCGCCGCCAACAATCTCCAATAGCAGGGTCGTAGCACGCTCCATGGCCTGATGAGCCAATTGAGAGTCCACACCTCGCTCATAACGGTGCGAGGCGTCGGTGTGCAGACCGTAGGAACGTGCTTTACCCGCCAGGGCAATGGGATCGAAGAACGCACTCTCGAGGAACAGATCACGGGTACCGGCACTGACGCCGCTATGTTCGCCCCCCATAACCCCTGCAATGGCCAGGGGACGCTGGTGGTCTGCGATGACTAAGGTATCAGCGCGTAGGCTGACCTCCTGGCCATCAAGCAGAACCAACTTCTCGCCCTCCTCGGCCATGCGCACCCGGATACCACCGTTGATCTCCGCGAGATCGAATGCATGCATGGGTTGACCAAGTTCGAGCATTACATAATTGGTAATGTCCACCACGGCATCGATGCTGCGAATATCCGAACGACGCAGGCGCTCGACCATCCACAGAGGCGTCGGCCTGGACAGATCGACATTTTTGATCACTCGACCGAGATAACGCGGGCAAGCCTTGGTTGCCAGTACATCAACTGGGCGCACCTCGTCATGCACGGGCGCAACCGGGGCAATAGTGACCGGAACAACCTGAGCGGCATAGATTGCTCCCACCTCACGTGCCAGCCCGGCCAGTGACAAGCAATCACCGCGATTGGGGGTCAAGCCTAGCTCGATACTGGCATCATCCAGCTCCAGGTAAGTACGAATATCGCTACCCACCGGCGCCTCGGCGGCCAGTTCCAGCAAGCCGCTGTTATCGTCGCTGATCTGTAGCTCGGAAGCCGAGCACAGCATGCCAAACGACTCGACGCCGCGTAGCTTGGCTTTCTTGATCTTGAAATCACCGGGCAATTCCGCGCCGATCATGGCGAACGGAATCTTGATGCCTGGACGCGCATTCGGCGCACCACAAACCACCTGAAAGGTTTCAGCCCCATTACTGACCTGGCAAACACGCAGCTTGTCAGCATCTGGATGCTGCTCGGTACTGAGAATCTCACCAACCACGATGCCACTAAATTGACCGGCGGCAAGGGTGACGCTGTCCACCTCAAGGCCGACCATCGACAGGCGAGCAACCAACTCATCGCGCGAAACGGCTGGGTTTACCCAGCTACGCAGCCACTGTTCACTGAATTTCATACTCTCTGTTCTCCTAAACGCATTCGATACGAGTCATGTGGCCTAGCGAAATTGCGCCAGGAAACGCAGGTCGTTATCGAAGAACAGGCGCAAGTCATTGACGCCATAGCGCAGCATGGCCAGGCGCTCGACACCCATGCCGAAAGCGAAGCCGGAGTATTTCTCGGGATCAATGCCGGACATGCGCAACACGTTCGGATGCACCATGCCGCAACCCATCACTTCCAGCCAGCCGGTCTGCTTGCAGACGCGACAGCCTTTGCCGCTGCAAATCACGCACTGCATATCGACTTCAGCCGAAGGCTCTGTGAACGGGAAGAAGGATGGCCTGAACCGCACACCCAGAGGCTTTTCAAAGAACACCCGAAGAAACTCTTCGATGGTTCCCTTCAGATCGGCGAAGCTGATGTCCTCGTCGATCAGCAGGCCTTCGACCTGATGGAACATCGGCGAGTGGGTGATATCGGAATCGCTGCGATAGACACGCCCCGGGCAAACGATGCGAATCGGCGGCTGCTGCGACTCCATGGTACGCACCTGAACCGGCGAGGTATGCGTGCGCAACAACATGTTCGCGTTGAAGTAGAAGGTATCGTGCATTGTCCGGGCCGGGTGATGGCCGGGAATGTTGAGCGCCTCGAAGTTATGGTAGTCGTCTTCGACTTCCGGCCCCTCGGCCACGCTATAGCCGATATGGCTGAAAAACTGCTCGACCCGCTCAAGCGTTCGAGTCACTGGATGCAGGCCACCGGAAGTCTGACCGCGACCAGGCAGGGTCACATCGATCTTTTCGGCGGCGAGCTTGCTGCTCAAAGCGGCCTGTTCGAGCGACTCCTTGCGGGCGTTCAGCGCATCCTGTACGCGCTCCTTGGCAACGTTGATAAGGGCACCCACCTTCGGGCGCTCTTCAGCAGGCAGGTTACCCAGGGTTTTCATCACCTGCGTCAACTCGCCTTTCTTGCCAAGAAAATGGACCCGGATCTGCTCCAGGGCATTTACATCTTCAGTGTGTTGCACGGCCTCAAGCGCTTGCGAGACCAATGCATCCAGGTTTTCCATGTAGGGACTCCAGATACGAAATAGGGGAAGAGCCCGAAAGCTCTTCCCCTATTGGTGACGTTGGCACCAGGCAAAACGCCCGGTGATTGTCGGGGACTTAAGCCAGTACGGCCTTAGCTTTCTCGACAATCGCAGCAAACGCCGCTTTTTCGTTCACAGCCAGATCGGCCAGGACCTTACGGTCGATCTCGATGGTCGCTTTTTTCAGACCGGCGATCAGACGGCTGTAAGACAGACCGTTGACACGAGCACCAGCGTTGATACGAGCGATCCACAGAGCGCGGAACTGGCGCTTCCGCTGACGGCGGTCACGGTAGGCGTATTGGCCTGCCTTGATCACAGCCTGCTTGGCAACACGGAACACGCGCGAACGCGCGCCGTAGTAGCCTTTAGCCAGTTTCAGGATTTTTTTGTGACGAGCACGAGCGATAACGCCACGCTTAACACGAGCCATGAGTAATTACCTCTAGATATCTTGACTGAGATTAACGAACGCGCAGCATGCGCCCCACTTTTGCGACGTCAGACGGGTGCACCATGGTGCTGCCACGCAGTTGACGCTTACGCTTGGTGGACATCTTGGTCAGGATGTGGCTCTTGAAAGCGTGCTTGTGCTTGAAACCCGAAGCTGTTTTCAAAAAACGCTTCGCAGCACCGCTCTTGGTTTTCATTTTTGGCATGTTCGGATACTCCGCATTCAGTTGATAAACATAACCGCAAGGCCTGCCGTGCCCTGGTGGTTACTTCTTCTTTTTGGGGGCGATGACCATGATCAGTTGGCGTCCTTCCATCTTTGGATGCTGTTCAACGGCGCCGTATTCAAGCAGGTCATTTTCAACCCGCTTCAACAGCTCCATGCCCAGCTCCTGGTGAGCCATCTCTCGACCGCGGAATCGAAGCGATACCTTGGCCTTATCCCCATCACTAAGGAAACGTACCAGGTTGCGTAGTTTTACCTGGTAATCCCCTTCTTCCGTCCCTGGACGAAACTTGATTTCTTTAACCTGAATCTGCTTCTGGTTCTTTTTCGCCGCGGCAATCTGCTTCTTCTTTTCGAAGATCGACTTGCCGTAGTCCATCACCCGGCAAACCGGGGGGACCGCGTCAGCAGAAATTTCTACCAGATCGAGCTTGGCCTCATCGGCAACTCGCAGTGCTTCATCAATAGAGACGATGCCAATCTGCTCGCCATCAGCACCAATTAACCGAACCTCGCGGGCCGAGATATTCTCGTTGATCGGTGCTTTAGGTGCAGCTCGTTTATCTTGTCTCATTTCACGCTTAATAATGATTACTCCGAATCTTGGCGACCACGCCGGGAAACCGCTTGCTTGAGCTGATCGGCGAATTGCTCGAGGGGCATGGAGCCCAAGTCGACGCCTTCGCGGGTGCGCACAGCAACGGATCGTGTCTCAACCTCCCGATCTCCGATAACCAAGAGATAGGGAACCTTGAGCAAAGTATGCTCGCGGATTTTAAAGCCTATCTTCTCGTTCCTCAAGTCGGACTTGGCACGGAATCCGCTTTGATTCAGCGTTTTTTCCACTTCGAGGGCAAAATCGGCTTGTTTATCGGTGATATTCATCACCACTGCCTGCGTCGGCGCCAACCAGGCCGGGAAAGCTCCGGCGTAATGCTCTATCAGCATGCCGATGAAGCGCTCAAACGATCCGAGAATCGCACGATGCAACATGACCGGGCGCTTGCGCTGGTTTTCTTCATCGATATAGCTGGCATCCAGGCGATCCGGCAGGTTCGGATCGTATTGCAGGGTGCCGCACTGCCAGTTACGACCCAGGCAATCACGAAGGGTGAACTCGATCTTCGGGCCGTAGAAGGCGCCCTCGCCCGGTTGATATTCCCAGGCCAGGCCAGACTCGTTCAGCGCTTCAGCCAATGCACCTTCGGCACGATCCCACAGCTCGTCGGAGCCAACACGCTTCGCGGGGCGCGTGGACAGCTTCATGGCGATATCGGAAAAACCGAAATCGGCGTAGACCTTCAGGGTCAGCTTGATGAAGTCCGCCGCTTCTTTACGCACCTGATCTTCAGTGCAGAAGATATGTGCATCATCCTGAGTAAAACCGCGCACGCGCATGATGCCGTGCAGAGCACCGGACGGCTCATTGCGGTGACAGGCACCGAACTCAGCCATGCGCAGCGGCAGGTCGCGGTAGGACTTGAGGCCTTGGTTGAAGATCTGTACGTGGCACGGGCAGTTCATCGGCTTGACCGCGTAATCGCGATTTTCCGATGCGGTGGTGAACATGTTCTCGGCGTAGTTGGACCAGTGCCCCGACTTCTCCCAGAGAATGCGATCGACCACCTGCGGCGTGCGCACTTCAACGTAGCCATTCTCGCGCTGCACCTGGCGCATGTACTGCTCCAACACCTGGTACAGGGTCCAGCCATTGGGGTGCCAGAACACCATGCCCGGCGCTTCTTCCTGGGTATGGAACAGGTCGAGCTGTTTGCCGATGCGGCGATGATCGCGCTTCTCGGCCTCTTCAATGCGCTGGATATAGGCAGCCAGCTGCTTCTTGTCGGCCCAGGCGGTGCCATAAATACGCTGCAGTTGCTCGTTCTTCGAGTCGCCGCGCCAGTAGGCACCTGAAATCCGGGTCAGCTTGAATGCCTTGAGGAAACGCGTGTTCGGCACGTGCGGACCACGGCACATGTCGACGTATTCTTCGTGGTAATACAGGCCCATGGCCTGCTCGTCCGGCATGTCATCGATCAGGCGCAGCTTGTACTCTTCGCCACGCGCCTTGAATACGTCGATAACCTCGGCCCGCGGGGTCATCTTCTTGATCACGTCATAGTCATGATCGATCAATTCGGCCATGCGCTTTTCGATGGCAGCCATATCGTCCGGCGTGAAAGGCCGACCGATGGCGATGTCGTAATAGAAGCCTTCTTCGATGACCGGCCCGATCACCATCTTGGCATCCGGATAGAGCTGCTTGACCGCATGCCCAACCAGGTGCGCGCAGGAGTGACGGATGATCTCCAGCCCTTCCTGGTCTTTTGGTGTGATGATTTGCAGGGTGGCATCGCTTTCGATCAGGTCACAGGCATCCACCTGCCTGCCATCAACCTTGCCAGCCAGCGTGGCTTTGGCCAGACCGGCACCGATGGACTGAGCCACCTCGAGCACGGAAACGGGACGATCGAATGTACGCTGACTGCCGTCGGGAAGAGTAATGATGGGCATGGCGCCTCCTCTCCTAGTGGTGACCCCTACCAAAGGTCACGTGGGTTGGGATGAGCCAGGAAGCGACCCGCCGACATACCTGCCTGACGATGGCAGGAGCCTTGCGGCAACCGGAACGGACCGCAGTCACTGGAAGTAATGAAGCGGTGGATGCTTTCAGAAAGCCGCAGCCCTGACAAGCAGCCAATAAAAAAGGGGTCGTATAAACGACCCCTTTCTAATTTGGTAGGCACAATTGGATTCGAACCAACGACCCCCACCATGTCAAGGTGGTGCTCTAACCAACTGAGCTATGTGCCTGCAATGGCCGCGCATTTTACGGACAGCTCGAATACTGTCAATACTTTTTTCGCTAAGCCTCTGAAAAAGTGGATTTTTTAAAGCAATCGCGGCTTTTCAAATAGTTCATGAGGAGACTAGCCGGCAATTTTCAAGTCGAGTAGGATCGGACAAACGTAAAAAATAAAGAACATAGGTTCCAATATGGCGCACACCCCTTATCCACACTCCTATTACGCCGCCTCGGCCAATCCGGTTCCGCCACGTCCGGAGCTGCAAGGCGAATGCGAAACCGATGTGTGCGTCATAGGCGCCGGGTATACCGGCCTCTCCACTGCCCTGTTCCTGCTGGAGAATGGTTTCAAGGTCACGGTGCTTGAGGCTGCCAAAGTCGGCTTCGGCGCGTCGGGACGCAATGGCGGTCAGATCGTCAACAGTTACAGCCGCGATATCGATGTGATCGAACGGACCGTAGGCGCCAAGCAGGCGCAACTGCTCGGGCAGATGGCCTTCGAAGGCGGTCGCATCATTCGTGAACGCATTGCCAAGTACGATATCCAGTGCGACCTGAAAGACGGTGGCGTATTCGCAGCCCTGACCAGCAAGCAAATGGGTCATCTGGAGTCGCAGAAGAAACTCTGGGAACGCTACGGCCATACCCAGTTGGAATTGCTCGACGGCCAGCGCATCCGCGACGTGGTCGCCACCGAGAACTACATCGGTGGCATGCTCGATATGAGCGGCGGGCACATCCATCCACTCAACCTGGCGCTGGGTGAAGCCGCTGCGGTTGAATCGCTGGGTGGTGTGATCCATGAGCAGTCACCGGCGGTACGCATCGAGCGCGGCGCCAACCCTGTGGTGCACACACCCAACGGCCGCGTAAAGACCAAGTTCATCGTCGTCGCCGGCAACGCCTACCTGGGCAACCTGCTGCCGGAACTGTCGGCCAAATCGATGCCCTGTGGCACCCAAGTGATCACCACCGAGCCGCTGTCCGATGACGTCGCCGCCAGCCTGCTGCCGCAGGATTACTGCGTGGAGGACTGCAACTACCTGCTCGACTACTACCGACTATCCGGTGACAAGCGCCTGATTTTTGGCGGTGGTGTGGTCTATGGTGCACGCGACCCGGCGAACATCGAGGCGATCATCCGGCCGAAGATGCTCAAGACCTTCCCGCAACTGAAGAATGTGAAGATCGACTACGCCTGGACCGGCAACTTCCTGCTGACCCTGTCGCGCTTGCCGCAGGTCGGGCGCCTGGGCGACAACATTTACTACTCGCAAGGCTGTAGCGGCCATGGCGTGACCTACACCCACCTCGCAGGCAAGGTCATCGCCGAGGCATTGCGCGGCCAAGCCGAGCGCTTCGATGCCTTCGCCAGCCTGCCGCACTACCCCTTCCCGGGTGGTCGCCTGTTCCAGGTGCCATTCAGCGCCCTTGGCGCCTGGTACTACACCCTGCGCGACAAGCTGGGGATTTGAAGCCCTGGGCGTGGGTCAGATAGCGCGGTAGCCAGGCTGCCGCGCCATTACTGGATCAGCCTGCCAACATCTGGCTAAGCACCGCACGCAGCTTGCCCGGTCGCACCGGCTTGTTCAGCAATGGCACTTTCAGCGCCTGCAATTGCACCCGGCATTGGTCCGAACGGTCGGCAGTGATCATCACCGCCGGAATCGGCTGTGCAAAGTGAGCGCGCAGTGTCCGCACCACATCGCACCCGGTCACGCCGTTATCGAGGTGGTAGTCGACCACCAGCAAATCAGGCGTCTGCCCCTGCAACTGCTGCAAGGCTTGCTCCTGATCAGCCGCGACCAGTACCTCGCAGCCCCACAAGCCAAGCAGATCGGCCATGCTCTGCAGGATCGCCGGTTCATTATCCAGCACCAGCAAGCGCTTGCCGGGTAGCGGATTGCCAACCACCGGCTGCGGCAATTGCGCCACGCTGGCCACCACGGGCTGATCCTCCGCCAACGGCACGAGAATGCTGAAACAGGAACCCCGCCCCGGCCGCGAACGCAGTTGAATCGGGTAGCCAAGCATGCCGGCGATACGCTCGACGATGGCCAGCCCCAGCCCCACGCCCTTGCGTTCGTTCGAGCGACCGACATCCAGTTGCAGGAATTCGCGGAAGATCGCTTGCTGCTGATCCTCGGCAATACCACGCCCGCTGTCCCATACCTCGATGTGCAGGAGCGCGCCCCGCTTGCGCACCCCCAGCAGCACCCCGCCCCGCTCGGTGTAGCGACAGGCATTGCTGAGGAAGTTGCGCAGGATGCGGCTGAGCAACCGGGCATCGGTATGAATGGCATAGGCAGGAATGCGCGCGCGCAGACGCAGGCCGGCCTGAGTGGCAACCGGCTCGAACTCCGAGGCCAAAGGTGCCAGCAGCTCATCCAGGCGATAGAGGTCGATATCCGGCTTGATCGCCGCCTGGTCCAGCTTGGAGATATCCAGCAGGTCGGACAGGAGATCTTCCGCCCCCTCCAACGCCTGGTGCGCCCGCTCCACCAGATTCTGTGCCGACTCGCCCAGCTCACGCTCGCGCAGGGTAGAAATCAGCAGGCGTGCGGCATTCAACGGTTGCAGCAAGTCATGACTGGCCGCCGCCAGGTACTTGTCCTTGCTGCGGTTGGCCTCTTCAGCGGCATCGCGCGCCTTGCGCAGCTCATGCTCGGCCCGGGCTCGCTCGCCAATCTGCAGGTGCAGGCTGTGGTTGACCGCCAGCAGTTCGTCGGTACGGCTGGCCACGCGCTGCTCCAGCTCCTCGTTGAGCTGCTGCAGGCGCGACTGGGCCAGCTTGCGCTCGGTGATATCAGCGACAAAACCCTCGAACAGACCAGGCTCATCGGGCTTGAGCAGGATATTCATGAGCACGTCGATCGCGCTGCCATCACGACGGCGCAGGCGGGTCTCGTAGCCAAACAACCCCGGCTGCCGGGCCAACACATCACGAATTTTCTCGAGTTCAGCGCGCCCACCAACGAACAGGTGCTCGGCCAGGTCGGTCAGCGACCACAGCACCGCCTGCGGATCCTGATAGCCGAGCATGCGCGCCAACGCCGGATTGGCGGCCCGCAGGCCCTCGTGCAGGCTGGCCTGGAAGATGCCGTGCACGGCATGTTCGAACAGCCATTTGTAGCGGTTGCGCTCGGTTTCCAGCTCCTCCAGCCGCGCCACCAGCTCGGCGTAGTGGCTTTTGCGGGCAGATTGACTGCCCAGGCCAAGCAGGCCCGCCAGCGCACGCTGCTGATCTTCGGCAGGGCTCGCTATCGAGGGGCTCGCCGTCGAGGGGCCCGCCATCGGAGAGTTAGCCACCGAGGAGCTTTCCGTCGAAGGGCTGGCTTCAGAGTGCTTCTGCATACACCACTTCTACGTCGCGCTGACTCGATTCGCGCGGGTTGGTCAGGATGCACGGGTCGCCCATGGCGTGCCGTGACAGGAATGGAATGTCCGAGCTACCTACACCGTGCAGCCTCAGCGTCTCGTGGAAGCCCACCGCACGTTTGAACTCGATCAGGTGATCGATCAGGCGCAGACGCACCTGCGGATGGGTCAGGCCACGGCAATCGATGCCGAGGGCTTCGGCCACCATGCGAAAGCGATCCGGCGCGGCACTGTAGTTGAACGCCACCACGTGCTCGACCAGCGCTGCATTACACAGGCCGTGCGGCAGGTCGAGATAGCCACCGAGGCTGTGCGACATGGCATGCACCGCGCCGAGAATGGCGTTGGAGAAGGCCAGGCCAGCCTGCATGCTGCCGAGCATGATCTTCTCGCGCAGGGCTATTTCATGGGGATTGGCGATCATCTGCACCAGATTGCCGCCGATCAGGCGCATGGCCTCCAGGGCGTGGGTGTCGGTGAGCGGGCCACTGCCGGTAGAGACAAAGGCCTCGATGGCGTGCACCAACGCATCGATGCCGGTACAGGCCGACAGGAACGGGTCCATGCTCAGGGTGGTTTCCGGGTCGATCAGCGACACATCCGGCACCACCGCCTTGCTGACGATGGAAAACTTCATCCGCTCCTGCTGGTTGGAGATGATCACGAACTGCGACACGTCGGCCGACGTGCCGGCGGTGGTCGGGATCAGGATCAGCGGCGGGCTGGGCACGCGGATGGTGTCCACGCCCTCGAATTCGAGAATGCTGCGGCCATGGGCTGCGACGATGCCGATGCCCTTGGCGCAATCCATCGGGCTGCCGCCGCCCACCGCCACGATCACATTGCAGCCGTGCTCGCGGTACAGCTCGGCGCCGAGCATCACTTCTTCGACACGGGGATTGGGCGATACCTGGGTATAAAGCACGTAGTCGATGCCCTGCCCTTGCAGGCTGGCCTCGACATCGGCCACCCAACCGGCGGCGACTACCCCCGGATCGGAGACGAGCAGAACCTTGCGGGCACCGAAGGTAATGGCGAAGTTGGCGACGTTATGCCGACAACCGGCACCGAAGATGATTTCCGGAGAAACGAACTTGCGCAGCTGGCTGTAATTCTGGGTCATGGCAGGGCTGTTTTTTCTTGTTATACAAACGAGGTTCCAGCCTACTGCAATCCGTATCTATTGCAATCGGACCAACGCCGTACTCGCTCATCTCAGCGCTGCAAATCGCCTGTTGGACCTGCTTCCAGCAACGCCTGATAGAACGCCAACTCCTTTTCCAGCACATCGGCCAGATGGCCGGCCTGGCGAAAGCCATGCCGCTCATCCGGGTAGAGGTGGTACTCCACGGGCAGGCCGCGCTCGCGCAAGGCGGCGACCATGCTCTCGGTCTGCGCGGGCACCACCACCGCATCCAGGCCACCCTGGAAAAAGATCACCGGGGCCGCAATGTGTCGCGCCTGCCGCAGCGGCGTACGCGCCTCATAGCGTGCGGCATCCTGCTGCGGATCGCCGATCAGCCAATCGAGATAATCCGCTTCGAACTTGTGGGTAAGCCGGCGCAACGCCAGGGGGTCGCTGACGCCATACAGGCTGGCCCCTCCACGCAGCTCCGCACAGGCGACCAGTGCGCACAATGCGCTGTAGCCGCCAGCACTGGCCCCGCGCACGAACACCCGTGCCGGATCGATCACGCCCTGCCCACCCAGGTAGCGGATCGCGCCCTGGATATCCTCGACATCGATCCGCCCCCACTCGCCCCGCAGACGCTGCCGATAGGCCCGTCCATAGCCACTGCTGCCCCGGTAGTTGAGATCGGCCACAGCAAAGCCGCGCTGGGTCCAGAACGGAATGCGCGGGTCGAATACCGGATAACAGGCCGAAGTCGGTCCACCATGCAGGAAGATCACCAGCGGCGCCGGCCCAGCCTGGCCCTGTGCGGCATAGAAGAAGCCATGGGCCGTCTCGGCCTCGCCACTGGCATAACTGAAGGCCTGAGGCTGAGCGATGGCATTGGCGGCCAACGGCTGCTCGCCACCGGCAAGCACGTCGATGCCGCCGTTGCTGCGGTGAATGGCCAGGATCGCCGGCAGTCGCGTTGGCGAGCCAGCCACGCAGTAGAAATGCGTGGCATCGGCTGCCAGGCAGCGGAAGCGGGTGAAATCCTCGGCCAGGCGCCGCGCCTCGGCGTGCTGCTCGACCAGCACGCCAAAACCCTGCTCGAAACGGGTGAGCAACAGCCCGCCCGCCGCCAACGGCAAATAGGTAGATCCGCCCAGTTGCCAGGGCGCGGCCGCATGGTCAGCCGGCTCTACCGGCACAGCACCAGGCTCATCGGTACATAATGGCTGCCACCCGCCATCGCGGTCGGAGAGCACCCAGAGGCGGCCGTCACTATCGAAGCGAGGCTGCTGCAGCGACTCATCGCCCGCGCTACCGGCAACCACTCGCTGTGCACCGTCGCTGTCGCGCAGGCACAGGCGGCTGCTGGTCCAGGATTGATGCGGGCGATCCCATTCGATCCAGGCCAGTTGCTCGCCATTCGCACTGACCGCCGCGCCGGCGTAGAAATCGGCGCCCTCGGCCAGCACCTGGCGCGAGCCATCCAGCCCGAGGCGCACCAGCCGGTGTATCACGCCCTGCGTTTCGTGACTTTCCTCCACGGCCAACAGCGCCTGCCAGGCCGCCACGTAGCTCAACTCGCCGTAGCGACACTGCGCTCGCGCCGTCACCCCGTAGGGTGCGCCACGCGCATCAGGTGCCTCGTCGTACTCCCCGGAAGCAAAATCCAGCAGATAGACCTGCTGATCCGCCTCATTGACGAAGGCCACACCCTTGGCCGTCGGGCAGCAGGCACCACCGCCATATTCGTAGACGCGGCTGCGCACCGAATAGCCCGGCGGAGTCAGCTCCCGGCGTTGGCCACCGCGGTAGAAGAACAGTGCACAACGCGCCTGCTGCGGATCGAACTCGACCCACAGCACGCCGCCATGGGCGGCGTGCAGCTCGGCGAAGTCACGCGAGGCAGCCGCCGCCTGGGCAGCCGACCAGAGTGGCTCAGAGGCGACGGAATCCTCCACGGACAAGCCCAAGTCAGACCTTGCAGATAAGCTTGGAGGCTTTTTCATTGCGGTAGGTCAGTTGCTCCAGCCCCTGCGTCGTGCGTTCGGCCTCCTCACGGGCAGCGAGGATGATGCCGTGGTGCTCGGACTTGCTGCACACCGGATCGGTCTTGTCGGCATCGCCGGTGAGCATGAAGGCCTGGCAGCGGCAACCGCCGAAATCCCGGTCCTTTTCATCGCACGAGCGACACGGCTCGGGCATCCAGGCATCGCCGCGGTAGCGGTTGAAGCCAAACGAGTCGAACCAGATATGTTCCAGGCTGTGCTCGCGCACATTGGGGAATTGCACCGGCAACTGCCGGGCACTGTGGCACGGCAGCGCGGTGCCATCCGGGGTGATATCGAGGAACAGCTTGCCCCAGCCGCTCATGCAGGCCTTGGGGCGCTCTTCGTAGTAATCAGGGGTGACGAATATCAGCTTGCACGGATGGTTCTGCGCCGCCAGTTTCTCGCGCCATTCGTTGGTGATGCGCTCGGCCCGCTCCAGCTGCGCCTTGGTCGGCAGCAGGCCAACCCGGTTGAGCTCGGCCCAGCCGTAGAACTGGCAGGTCGCCAGCTCGACGTAATCCGCCTCCAGCTCGATGCACAGCTCGATGATGCGATCGATGCTGTCGATGTTGTGCCGATGGGTGACGAAGTTGAGCACCATCGGATAACCGTGGGCCTTGACCGCCCGGGCCATCTCCAGCTTGTGGGCGAAGGCTTTCTTCGAGCCCGCCAGCAGGTTGTTCACCTCCTCGTCGGCGGCCTGGAAGCTGACCTGGATGTGGTCCAGCCCCGCTTCGCTGAATTCGGCGATACGCTTTTCCGTCAGGCCGATGCCCGAGGTAATCAGGTTGGTGTAGTAACCCAGGTCGCGCGCGGCCTTGATCAGCTCGGCCAGGTCCTGGCGCACCAATGGCTCACCGCCGGAAAAACCCAGTTGCGCGGCGCCCAGGGCACGGGCCTGGCGGAACACCTCGATCCACTCGGCGGTGCTCAGCTCCTGCCCGCTCTTGGCGAAATCCAGCGGGTTGGAGCAGTACGGGCACTGCAACGGGCAGCGGTAGGTCAGCTCGGCCAACAGCCACAGCGGCGGGCCGATCTGCGTACTAGGGGAATTCGATCCAGAACTGAGCATGGGCCACCTCGAGAAAAGCCAGGATGTCTTCATCGATCCCCGGGACATCCGGGAAGCGGCCGCTCAGCTCGGCGATGATCGTCGCCACGTCGCGCTGACCGTCGATCTGCTGGAGGATCTCGCCAGCACTGTCGTTGAGCTTGATCATGCCCTCCGGATAGAGCAGCACATGGCAGCCCTGCGCCGGCTCGAATTGCAGACGAAAGCCACGGCGCAGTCGTGGTACCTGATGCTCGACAACCGGGCTCATAGGGCGATCCCCCGGTGCCAGACGTTTTCCTGCGTCACGGTGTGGAACGGCGGGCGCTCCAGCTCGTAGGCCATGCTCATGGCATCGAGCATGCTCCACAGAATGTCGAGCTTGAACTGCAGGATGTTCAGCATGCGTTCCTGGGCCTCGCGGGTACGGTAGTGGTCGAGGGTAATGCGCAGGCCATGTTCGACATCGCGACGCGCTTCTTTCAGGCGCTTGCGGAAGTAGTCGTAGCCGCTGGCATCGATCCAGGGATAGTGCTGTGGCCAGCTGTCCAGCCGTGACTGGTGGATCTGCGGGGCGAACAGCTCGGTCAGCGAGCTGCTGGCAGCCTCTTGCCAGGAAGCCCGGCGGGCGAAATTGACATAGGCATCCACGGCGAAACGCACGCCCGGCAACACCAGCTCGGTGGAAAGCACCTGTTCGCGGTCCAGGCCAACGGCTTCGGCCAGGCGCAGCCAGGCCTCGATGCCGCCCTCTTCACCGGGCGCGCCGTCGTGATCGAGGATGCGCTGCACCCACTCGCGGCGCGTGTCGCGATCCGGGCAGTTGGCCATGATCGCCGCATCCTTGAGCGGAATGTTCAGCTGGTAATAGAAACGGTTGGCCACCCAGCCCTGGATCTGCTCACGGCTGGCACGGCCTTCGTACATGGCGACATGGAACGGGTGATGAATGTGGTAATACGCACCCTTGGCGCGCAGCGCCTGCTCGAACTCGGCAGGACTCATGGCAGGCTGGCTCATCTCTGCTCCTTTGCGACTGCGCCTGGCAGTCACTTGTTGTTGTAGGGCGCGCCGCGTTGCATGAGGGTGGCACGCACAGCACCCACGCAGCACGGCAGCGCTCGCTAGAGTTCGATACTCATGCCATCCCAGGCCACTTCGATGCCATGCGCGTGGAGAATGCCGCGCTCGGGCGATTCGATATCCAGTATCGGGTTGGTGTTGTTGATGTGGATGAGCACCTTGCGCGATACATCCAGGCCATCGAGCACTTCGATCATGCCGCCCGGACCGCTCTGGCACAGGTGCCCCATCTCGCTACCGAGCTTGTCGCCCACCTCACAGACACGCATCTCGTCGTCACGCCACAACGTGCCGTCGACCAGCAGGCAGTCGGCGCGGCGCATCCACGCCAGCAATGCGTCGTCGACCTGACCCAGGCCGGGGGCATAGAACAACTTGCCGCCGCTGCGCAGGTCCTCGACGAACAAGCCGATGTTGTCGCCCGGGTGCGGGTTGCCACGGTGCGGCGAATAAGGCGGTGCGCTGCTGCGCAAGGCAATGGCGGTGAAACGCAGGTTCGGGCAGGCGGGAATCACGAACGGCGCGCCATCCAAACCGATGGTGTTCCACTGCAGGCCACCGTTCCAGTGTTCGAGCATGTTGAACAGCGGGAAGCCGGTGGTCAGGTCCTGATGGACCATCTCGGTACACCAGACCTGGTGCGGGCAGCCTTCACGCAGGGTGAGCAGGCCGGTGGTGTGATCGATCTGGCTGTCGAGCAGAATGATCCCGTTGATCGCCGTGTCGCGCAGGCGCCGTGCCGGTTGCAGGGCAGGAAAATTTTCGATCTGCGCGCGAATGTCCGGCGAGGCGTTGCACAATACCCAGTGCACGCCATCGTCGCTGAGCGCGATGGACGACTGGGTACGCGGCTGGGCGCGCAGGCGGCCGCTGCGAATGCCGCTGCAGTTGCGGCAATTGCAGTTCCACTGGGGAAAACCGCCG
Source organism: Pseudomonas sp. Marseille-Q8238 (assembly GCF_965111915.1). Lineage (NCBI taxonomy): Bacteria > Pseudomonadati > Pseudomonadota > Gammaproteobacteria > Pseudomonadales > Pseudomonadaceae > Pseudomonas > Pseudomonas sp. Marseille-Q8238. Next base: position 2,793,967 of record NZ_CBCOPI010000001.1, read on the forward strand.
CCGGCTGCCGAGCCGAGAATCTGGATATGCATGGGATTTCCCTGAAGCTGGACGCCCCGGCGAACCGGGGCAGAAGTATCAGCGGTTGGCGAAGTACAGGGTCACTTCGAAACCAAGACGCATATCGGTGAATTGGGGTTTAGTCCACATGGGTCAATCCTCTTGTTATGAACCGGAGGATTCCGGCAACCCCAAGTTAATCACCCACCCTCGCCCCTCCGAATGATACTTTCGAAGTAGATTTGGCCCTGATTTGGTAGCGGGCGACCAATGGTCGTGCACCACGCGTGCAACACCTGTCCCAGTCTTGCGACAGCTGCGCGCTCACCCTGTCGCCATCGGACGCCGGGCAGCCTCTCAGGCTCGGCAGTCCGCCAGATGCGGCACGGGCTTTGCTCCATTCGGCGTACGGGCTGCAACCTTGCCTCGTGCCGTTCTATAGTGGCCCCGACAACAACAAGAGCGCCCAGCCAGAGCGTGCAGAATCCGGCAGCGCCATGTGGAGTGATCATGACTGTACATACCCTGGAAACCAGCCCGAGCGACCTGGCAGCCTTCGTCAGCGACCACTTTCCCGAACGCAACATTCGCCCCAACGAGCTGATCGCCCAGTCCTGGTACCGCAGCGTCAACCAGCACCGCCTCAACCCGCGCGGGCATTGCAGCAAGCACATCCTCACCGCCGAGGAAATCCACCACCACCAGGCCCAGCACCAGGAATACCTGGCCATCGCCAGCCAGGGCGTCACCGGCCTGGCCAAGCGCGTGGTGCAAGCCGGTTTCGCCGTACTGCTCAGCGATGAAAATGGCATCACCCTCGACGCCCGCCTGCCCAACCAGCGCGATCCGTACACCGAGTCCGGCCTGATCGTCGGTGCCCGCTGGGACGAGTCCATCGCCGGCACCAACGGTATCGGCACCACCCTGGCAGCCGCCCAGGCAATGATCATCCACCGCGAAGAACACTTCCTCACCTCCAACTTCCGCCTGAGCTGCTCGGTGTCGCCGATCTTCGACGCCCAGGGGCTGCTGCGTGGCTGCCTCAACGCCACCTGCCTGAACAGCGAAGGCCCGAAGGAGGCCCAGTACCTCACCCTGCAACTGGTGATCATGTACGCGCGGATGATCGAGAACGCGCACTTTCGCCAGAGCTACCGCGACCGCCTGACCCTGGCGATCAAGCCACGCGACGAAATCACCGACCTGGCCAACGAACAACTGCTGGCCCTCGACGATGAAGGCCGGGTGATCGGCGCCAACCGCGCGGCATTCGTCGCCTGCGAAGAGGAACAGGGGCGCCTGCTGCTCGGCAGCCGCATCGACAGCCTGCTGCCGGCCAACGTCGACGAACTGCTGAGCATGACCAGCGGCGGCGCCCGTGGTGTGCGCCTGCGCACCCTGGGCGAGGAAACCCTGGTGGATATCAGCCTGCGCATTCCCGCCCGGCAGCCCCAGACGCGCCCGACCGCCCCGAGCCGAGTGCAACGCAACGAGCACCCGAACCTGGAACAACTCGGCGGCAACGACATCCAGTTGCAGCAAGGCGTGCGACGCATCCGCAAGGTGCTCGACAAGGGCATCCCGATTCTCATCACCGGCGAAACCGGCACAGGCAAGGAGGCCTTCGCCCGCGCCATCCACCAGGCCAGCGCCCGCCGCGCCGGGCCTTTCGTCGCCCTGAACTGCGCGGCGATTCCGGAAAGCCTGATCGAGAGCGAGCTGTTCGGCTACCGCAGCGGCAGCTTCACCGGGGCCAACAAGAAAGGCATGAAGGGCAAGCTGGAACTGGCCAATGGCGGCACCCTGTTCCTCGACGAGATCGGCGACATGCCGGCGCACCTGCAAACCCGCCTGCTGCGCGTGCTGGCGGAACGCGAGATCTCCCCACTTGGCGCCGAAACCCCGGTGCCGCTGGATGTGCAGGTGGTGTCCGCCACGCACCAGAACCTGGCCGGGATGATCCGCGACAAACTGTTCCGCGAGGACCTGTTCTATCGCCTGAGTGGCATGACCCTGGCCCTGCCGCCCCTGCGCGAACGCAGTGACCGCGCCGAGCTGATCCAGCAACTCCTCGCCGCCCAGGAGGGAGCCAAGGGCATACACCTGGACAACCACGCCCGCCAGCGCCTGCATGCCTATTCCTGGCCCGGCAACATCCGCCAGCTACTCAACTGCCTGCGCTATGCCGTGGCGCTGGCGGAGGATGGTCGTATCGATATCGACTGCCTGCCCGCCGAGCTGCAGAGCATGAGCCAGCCCGCGCTTGTGGCGGAGGAAAACGTTTCGGGCAGCCTGGCCGAGCAACTGGGTGATGCCGAGGCGCGCCATTTGTATGCGACCTTGCGCGAGCATCGCTGGAATATCAGTGGTGCCGCCGAGGCCTTCGGGATTTCCCGGTCGACGCTGTACCGGAAGATGAAGAAGCACGGAATCGTGCAGCCTAATGAGTTGTTCTAGCCAAGCAACCCGTCAAGCACCCAGACGCCCGTCCAGGTGCGCTGCAGCTAATCCTGGAACCGCTCCTTTGGCCTGCTGACGCACGCACCAGCAGGCCAAAGGAGCGGAGTCGGGCCGTCGCCCTTCCCCGCTCGCGCAGTACCACTTACTCCTGGATATACACCACATGGGTATGGGTGAACTCATACAACCCATGCTTACCATCCGCCCCACCGATACCAGACTTTCGGGTCCCCGCATGGAACCCCTGCATGGCTTCGAAGTTCTCGCGGTTGACATAGGTCTCGCCGAAGTCGATCTCACGGCTGGCCTTGAGCGCCGACGCCAGGCTGCGGGTGTAGATCGACGAAGTCAGGCCATATTCGCTGTCGTTGGACAGGGCAATGGCCTCGTCCAGGTCATCGACGATCTGGATCGGCAGCACCGGGCCGAAGATCTCCTTGCGCATGATTTCCATGTCCGCCGAACAGCCCGCCAGGATGGTCGGCTGGTAGTGGAAGCCCTTGCCCTTGTCCGCCACGTTGCCGCCGGTGATCACCTGCGCGCCCTGGCTCTGCGCCGTGCGCACCATCTGCGCGACCTTGTCCAGGCCGGCCTGGTTGATCAACGGGCCCATGTCCAGATTGGCCTCGGTCATCGGGTCGCCATAACGGGTAGCGGCCATCGCCGTGGCGATCTTGTCGATGAACTGGTCGGCCACCTTGCGCTCGACGTAGACACGCTCGGCACAGTTGCACACCTGCCCGGTGTTGATCACCCGCGAAGCCTTGATCGCGTTGACCGCCAGGTCGATGTCGGCATCGGCCAGGACGATGGCCGGCGCCTTGCCGCCCAGCTCCAGGTTCAGCTTGGTGATGTTCGGCGCGGCGGCCGCCATGATCCGCGCCCCGGTGCCGACGCTGCCGGTGAAGCTGATCAGGTCGATACCCGAGTGGCTGGTCAGTGCGCTGCCGGCGCCCGCACCGGTACCGCCGACGACATTGAACACGCCCGGCGGCAGGTCGGTCTGCGCCACCAGCTTGGCGAACTCGAAGCAGTTGATCGGGGTTTCTTCGCTTGGTTTGATGACGATGGTGTTGCCGGTCAGCAGGGCCGGCGCCATCTTGCGGGCGATGAGGAAGAACGGGAAGTTCCACGGCAGGATGCCGGCCACCACGCCCAGCGGTTTGCGCAGCAGGAAGATGTGTTCGTTGACCCGGTCGCTGCTCAGCACTTCGCCTTCCAGGCGGCGCGCCCACTCGGCCATGTAGTCCAGGTAATCAGCGGTGAAGTTGACCTCCACCAGCGCCAGCGCCGGCACCTTGCCCTGCTCACGGGTGATGATGCGTGCCAGGCGCTCGGCATCGCCGCGCACCTTGGCCGCGATCTGCCGCAGGTAACCGGCACGCTCGATGGCCGGCTTGGCCGCCCAGCCCTTCTGCGCCTTGCGCGCGGCCGCAATGGCGCGCTCGACCTGATCGTTACTGGCTTCCGGCACACGCGCCAGCAGCTCGGCGTTTGCGGGGTTGAATACGTCGATCAGGCTGTCGCTGCCGACGAAGGCGTTGTCGATGTAGTTCTGGTAGGAAAGGGTGTCGCTCATGGTCTGTCTCGCTATTGAGTCGATCGCCAGCCGGCGATGCGGATTCGGACAGGGCGCGCCGCAGCGCGCCCCGACGCGGGTCACTTCTCGCTGAATTTCTGCCAGGCGTTACCCTCGGCCTGAAGGTCGTGGGCACGCTTGATCAGGTACTGGTGGATCTGGTCGACCTGCTTGGCATCGAAGGCTTCGGCGAACGACGGCATGCCGTCCGGCACGCGGCCGCCATAGAGGATGCCGAGGAACATCTGGTGCTTCTCCGGCGTCAGCTTGCGCAGATCCGGCAGCACGCCACCGCTCACCGCATGAATGCCGTGGCACTGCGAGCAATGGCCGTCATACAGCTTGGCACCCGCCTCCACCGTGGCCGCGTCGGCGGTCAGCGCTGGTGGCTTCGGGGCATCGGCGGGTGGTGTTGGCTCCTGCAGCTTGGCGGTACCGCCCAGCTTGTAGGTCAGCACCTGGGAGAACGGCTGCACGCCTGCCCGCAGGGACAAGGCCCCGGCGAAGGTGGAGAACGCCCCACCCCAGCCAGCCATGAAGGTCACGTACTGTTCACCATCCACCGAATAGGTGATCGGCGCGGCCATCACGCCGCTGGCAGCCGGTTGCTCCCAGAGCTTCTTGCCGTCTTCGGCGGCATAGGCGATCACCCGGCCATCGGCGCTGCCCTCGAACACCAGGTTGCCCGCGGTGCTCAGGGTGCCGCCGTTGAAGATGGTGATATAGGGCACTTCCCAGGCAGGCGCCTGCTTCACCGGGTCCCAGGCGATCAGCTTGCCGGACCAGGTCTTGGCCATTTCCAGCAGGCCTTGCGGGTCCTCGGGCATCATCCCGGTCTTCAGGCCGAGCTGGTACATGCTCTTGAACGGGTTGCGCTGGGGCGCATCCGGGATGTGCTCGTAGTAGGCGGACATGATGTGCGCGGGGATGTACACCAGGCCGGTCTTGGGGTTGAACGACATCGGGTGCCAGTCGTGCGCGCCCCAGAACGCCGGGGTCACCAGCTTGCGCTTGCCGTCTTTCCAGTAGGCGGCACCTTCGTCGTCGAAGATCGGCCGACCGGTCTTCATGTCGATGCCCTTGGCCCAGTTCTGCGGCACGATGGCTTCGGCCGACAGCAGCTCGCCGGTGGCGCGGTCGATGACGTAGAAGAAACCGTTCTTCGGCGCCTGCATCAGCACCTTGCGCTCTTTGCCCTTGATCTTCAGCTCGGCGAGGATCATGTGCTGGGTGGCGGTGAAGTCCCAGGCATCGCCCGGTGTGGTCTGGTAGTGCCAGGCGTACTCGCCGGTATCGGCATTGACCGCGACGATGGAGGACAGGAACAGGTTGTCACCCTTGGCCTGGCTACGCCATTTCGGGTCCCACAGCGAGCCGTTGCCGACGCCGATGTAGAGCAGGTTCAGTTCCGGGTCGAAGGCGAAGGAATCCCACGCGGTACCGCCCCCGCCCTGCTCGACGAAGGCATCGCCGTGCCAGGTCTTGGCGGCGATTTCCATGGCCTTGTCTTCCGGCGGCAGCTTGGGGTCGCCCGGTACGGTGTAGAAGCGCCACGCCTGCTTGCCGGTCTCGGCGTCGTAGGCGGTAACGTAGCCGCGCACACCGAACTCCGCGCCACCGTTGCCGATGACCACCTTGCCGTTGACCACGCGCGGCGCGCCGGTGATGGTGTAGCTGCGCTTGGTGTCACTGCGGGTGTCGACCGACCAGACCTTCTTGCCGGTCCTGGCATCGATGGCTTCCAGGCGGCCATCGAGCACGCCGACATAGACCTTGCCGTTCCACACGGCCACGCCACGGTTGACCGCGTCGCAGCAGGCTTCGCCCGCACGGTTGCGGTCCGACTGCGGGTCGTATTTCCAGATCAGCTTGCCGTTGCGCGCATCCAGCGCGTAGACCACCGAGAACGGCCCGGTGGTGTACATCACGCCATCGACCACGATGGGCGTGGCTTCCACGCCACGGTCCAGGTCCAGCTTGTAGCTCCAGGCCAGGCCGAGCTGGCCGACGTTCTTCTGATTGATCTTGTCCAGCGGGCTGTAGCGCTGCTCGTCGTAGGTACGCCCGTGGCTCATCCAGTTCCCGGGCTCTTCATCGGCGGCGATGATGCGCTTGCCGTCCACATTGGCCGGCAGGGTCTCGGCCCAGGATGGCGTGGCGAACAGCCCCAGGAGCAAAGCAGCGAGAAGAGGTTTCAGCGGCACACCTGCGGGGGTGAGCCGGGAGGCGACGTGCGAGGCGAGGCCAATCTGTTTCATGGGGGTCTCCCGATTCTTATTAGGACCGGGATCACTACGCCCCGGCTCAAGGGACAGAGCAACCGCCATGCCAGCCGGCGAAAAACGCCCACACGCCAGCAACCACGAGGCTTTCAGCGCTCACGACAGGAATCGGGGAGTGTGCAGAGGACGCGACAGGTGTAGCAGCGACCGCAGCAGGTGTCGCAGCCCTGGAACGGACAGCAAGGCAGAAAAAGAAAACGCGGCCGAAGCCGCGTCTCGATAAAGATCTGCCAAACCTGGGAGTGGGTATGCAGCAGGCAGAACGTGCCGGAGCACATCGACAAAAAAGCAGGCAGCGTATGCAAGCACTACCAGCCGATACAGCACCGAACCTTGGAGGAGCGAACCAGGGTTCGGCTGGAGCAAATTCCCGTTCAGGCCCGCCGCCGTGGCGGGCCCTTTACACAGTTTCCAAGAGCCTAGCTCGCAAGATCAGAAGCAGGCTCTAAGCGCTTAGAAGAAGCCCAGCGGGTTGATGTCGTAGCTCACCAGCAGGTTCTTGGTCTGCTGGTAGTGGTCGAGCATCATCTTGTGGGTTTCGCGGCCAACACCGGACTTCTTGTAGCCACCGAACGCGGCATGCGCCGGGTACAGGTGGTAGCAGTTGGTCCACACACGACCGGCCTTGATGGCGCGACCCATGCGGTAGGCCTTGTTGATGTCGCGGGTCCACACACCGGCACCCAGACCGAACTCGGTGTCGTTGGCGATGGCCAGTGCTTCAGCCTCGTCCTTGAAGGTGGTGATGCCGACGACCGGGCCGAAGATCTCTTCCTGGAACACGCGCATGTCGTTGGTGCCCTTGATAAGGGTCGGCTGCACGTAGTAACCGGTGGCCAGGTTGCCTTCCAGTTTCTCGACGCCACCACCGGTGAGGATCTGCGCGCCTTCCTGCTGGGCGATGTCCATGTAGGACAGGATCTTGTCGAACTGCTGCTGCGAAGCCTGGGCGCCGACCATGGTCTCGGTGTCCAGCGGGTTGCCACGCTTGATGGCTTTGATCTTCTTCATCACTTCAACCATGAAGGATTCGTAGATCGACTCCTGAACGATGGCGCGCGACGGGCAGGTGCAGACTTCGCCCTGGTTGAAGAACGCCAGGACCAGACCTTCGGCGGCTTTCTCGATGAAGGCCGGCTCGGCCTGCATGATGTCCTCGAAGAAGACGTTAGGCGACTTGCCACCCAGCTCCACAGTGCTCGGAATGATGTTCTCGGCAGCACACTTCATGATGTGCGAACCCACCGGGGTGGAGCCGGTGAAGGCGATCTTGGCGATGCGCTTGCTGGTGGCCAGTGCCTCGCCCGCTTCACGGCCGAAGCCCTGAACGACGTTGAGCACGCCCGGCGGCAGCAGGTCACCGATCAGTTCCATCAGGATGGTGATCGACAGCGGCGTCTGCTCGGCCGGCTTCAGGACGATGGCGTTACCAGCAGCCAGGGCTGGAGCCAGTTTCCAGGCAGCCATCAGCAGCGGGAAGTTCCACGGAATGACCTGACCCACCACACCCAGCGGCTCGTGGAAGTGGTAAGCGGCGGTGTGTTCGTTGATCTCGGCGGCGCTGCCTTCCTGAGCACGGATGCAACCGGCGAAATAACGGAAGTGGTCAGCGGCCAGCGGCACGTCGGCATTCAGGGTTTCGCGTACGGCCTTGCCGTTGTCCCAGGTTTCGGTAATGGCGAGCAGCTCGAGGTTGGCTTCGATGCGGTCGGCGATCTTCAGCAGAACCAGGGCGCGATCCTGAACGGAAGTTTTGCCCCAGGCATCGGCAGCGGCATGGGCCGCGTCCAGGGCCTTGTCGATGTCTTCGGCGCCGGAGCGTGGGAATTCGGCGATGACTTCACCGGTGACCGGCGAGGTGTTGGTGAAATACTCACCCTTGACCGGGGCAACGAACTCGCCACCGATGTAGTTACCGTAGCGGGTCTTGAAGGTGACGATGGAGCCAGCGGAACCTGGGTTTGCGTAAATCATGGTCGGACCTCATATCTTGTTCGAGCCTGCACCGGGACATGGAACAGGTCATGGATTGATCTTAGACACTGGCTCGCCGCGCTCGGTATGCCCCCATGGCACAGATGCCCTAGTTCCTTGGTAGTAGTCAGGCCGAAGGCTCTGTTGCAAGCCTTACGGGGCCAGCCCTTGGGCAGCCCCATGCCGGGCCGCAGGAGAAAGTAGACGAGCGGTGGCCGATGACACGAGGTCGGGGCTGGGCGCCCGCCGAGGGCAGGCGCTCGTGCGATCAGTGCGATTTCAGCTCAGGGCGATAGCCGAGGCGCAGACCGCCCCAGTGGCGACCGCGGATGGTGATCGGCACCGACAGGTCGTGCATCAGCTCGCCGGTATCGCGGGTATAGGTCTGCAGCAACAGCGGCTGCTGGTGGCTACCGCAGCGGCGCCCGGTGCGGTCATTGAACAGGCGCTTGCTGCGACAGTGCAGGCGGTCGTGCTCCGGGTTGCCGGTAGGCCGCTGATTGAACGCCTGGTTATGGGTCGGCACATAACCCTCCGGCGTACAGGCGATGGCGAATACCAGGCCCTCGTGCTGACGCAGCAACGGCTCCTGGATCGCCGGCAGCACGCTGTCGGCATAACGGTCGAACGCGGTGCTGTAACGTGGCGGCTCGCTGCCAGGCTGGAGCTTGTAGTGGCGGTCGAACAATGCCGATTCGTTGATCTGGCCGGCCTGCAGGTCAGCCTCGAAACGGTCGGCGATATCCTGGGCCGCCTCACGCGCCAAGTCATAGACCCGCTGGTGGTAGTCATCCAGGCCAACCTCGGCCAGGCGCTCGCTGATGGCTTCGGCCTGGCCTTCCAGTGCCGTAGCGGCCTCGCTCAGGCGGGCGGTCTGCTCATCGCTGGCGGCCAGGTCTTCACGCATCTGCGCCACCGCATGAAACAGGTCGTCGAGGGCCAGGCGGTTATCCCGCGCGCCGGTGGCGATGGTCTGCATCTGCCCTTCCACATCCACCGCCAGGCTGGCGATCCCTTCCAGTTGCTCGCCGGCACGTACCACCTGCTGTACACCGCCATCGAGGTCGACCGACAACTGGCGAATCTGCTCGACCGCTGCCGAGGTGTCCTGCTGGATGTCACGCACCATCAGGCCAACCTCTTCGGTGGCGCTGCCGGTGCGCGCCGCCAAGCCCCGCACCTCATCGGCGACCACGGCAAAACCACGCCCATGCTCGCCCGCCCGCGCCGCCTCGATGGCGGCGTTGAGCGCCAGCAGGTTGGTCTGGCTGGCAATGGACTGGATCACCTGGGTGACCCGCTGGATTTCCTCGCTGCGCTGGTTCAAGCGTTCGATCAGCTCGCGGCTGGCACTGGCGCGCTGGCTGAGCTGGTGCATGCAGGTGATCGCTTCGCGCAGCCCCGTGCGGGCATCGTCACTGTTGCCGCGCACAATGCTGGCGGCCTCCAGCCCCTGCTCGCTGAGCTGGGCGGCGGTGTCTTCGGTCACGATCATCTGCTCGGCGCTGGTGACGATGCGCGCGGCGGCATCGAGCATCGATTCCAGCTTTTGCGCCAAGCGCTGCACGGAAAAGCTCACGCCAGCGGCCGATAAAGCATTGTGAGTCGTGGACTGGGACAGGTCACGGGTCAACTCGGCCACGTCCGTAGCCGGCGCACTCGCCTCCACCTCCGGGCGACGCTGCAACAGCGGTACCCAAACCAGTACCAGCAGCAACCCCAGCACCGGCCAGAGTGGCCAGGTCGAGAGCACGCTCACCGCCACTCCCAGCAGCAGAATGGCACTGTAGAACAGCGGTAGTAGCCAGGGGCGATGGGGGGATGCGTACATGCCGGACCTCTTATTGTTCTGAGCCCTAATGCGAACCTGCGAGCCTTCTGAATCAGCGCCAGGCGAAGCGATTTCAACGCCGCATGGCCGACAGTCAGGCAATCGTGAACATGTTCTGAGAGCCTGTTTACGATCTTCTGGATTAGAGCCAGACAAGGCAAAAACGCCCGAGGAAGCGCAGTTTACAGTTGGTAAATGAGCATTCCGAGGGCGTTTTTAACGCCGTATGGCCGCGAGCCAGGAGATCGTAAACAGGCTCTGAGGGCGATGTGCCATTCAACACAACAGACTCGGAGCGCGCCATAGCACCTTGGTATCACACAGACAGCACAAAGCCGGCGAGCGCCGGCTTTGTGGCAAAGAGAAACGAGGCCAGCACGGGCCGGCCTCGTTATCGATCAGCGCTTGCTGACCAGGTCCTTCGGCAGCTTGAAGGTCCAGATCATGCCGCCCTGGTCGAGGTCCTTGACGCGCTTGGCCACCTCGCCCCCCCACAGCGGAACTGCACCACCCCAGCCGGAGACCACGGTGACGTACTGCTCGCCGTCCATTTCCCAGGTGACCGGGGAAGCGATCACGCCCGAACCGGTGTTGAACTCGAAGACCTTCTTGCCGGTCTTCGCGTCGAACGCCAGCAGGAAGCCTTCCGGGTTACCGGTGAACACCAGGTTACCCTTGGTCGCCAGCACACCGCCCCACAGCGGCGCATAGTTCTCATAGCGCCAGACTTGCTTGCCGGTTTTCGGGTCGATTGCGCGCAGCACGCCGATGTACTTCTCGTTCAGCGGCTTGATGGTGAAGCCCGCACCGAGGTAGGCCGCGCCTTTCTTGTAGGCGATGTCCTCGTTCCACATGTCCATGCCCCACTCGTTGGACGGCACGTAGAACAGGCCGGTGTCCTGGCTGTAGGCCATGGGCATCCAGTTCTTGCCACCGAGGAAGGATGGCGCGACAAACACCGAACTGCCCTTCTTGCCACCCTCCGGAGCGCCCGGGCGCACGGCTGGGTCGTAGATCGGGCGACCGTTCTTGTCCAGGCCCTTGGCCCAGGTGATCTTGTCGACGAACGGGAAGCCACGGATGAACTTGCCGTTGGTACGGTCCAGAACATAGAAGAAACCATTACGGTCGGCAGTGGCCGCGGCCTGGATGGTTTTGCCGCCATCCTTGTAGTCGAACGAAATCACTTCGTTGACGCCGTCATAGTCCCAACCGTCGTGCGGGGTGGTCTGGAAGTGCCACTTGATCGAGCCGTCATCCGGGTTCAGCGCCAGGCGAGCGGCGGAGAACAGGTTGTCGCCCGGACGCAGGTGCGAGTTCCATGGCGACGGGTTACCCGCACCGATGAACACCGAGTCGGTGGTCGGGTCGTAGTAGCCGCCCAGCCAGGGCGCGGCACCACCGGTCTTCCACATGTCGCCCGGCCAGGTCTGGCCTGGAGCGCCACCGGAAATGCCGTTCTCGATAGCCTTGCCGTCCTTGTAGACGTAACCCATGTGACCTTCGACGGTCGGGCGGCTCCACAGCAGGGTGCCGTTGGTGGGGTCATAGGCTTCGACCTTGCCGACCACACCGAACTCGCCACCGGCTACGCCAGTGATCAGCTTGCCCTTGGCGATCAGCGGCGCGGCGGAGATCGAGTAACCGGCCTTGTAGTCGGCCACGGTCTTGCGCCATACCACTTTGCCGGTGTCCTTGTTCAGGGCAACCAGCTTGGCGTCCAGCGTGCCGAAGATCACCAGGTCGCCGTACAGGGCCACACCACGGTTGATCACGTCACAGCACGGCATGATGCCGTCGGGCAGACGCGCATCGTATTGCCAGAGTTTCTTGCCGGTGCGCGCATCAGCGGCGAACACGCGGGAGTAGGAGGCGGTCACGTACATCACGCCATCCTTGATCAGCGGCTGGGACTGCTGACCGCGCTGCTTCTCGCCGCCGAACGACAACGCCCAGATAGGCCGCAGCTCCTTCACGTTCTCGGTATTGAGGGTATCCAGGGTGCTGTAGCGTTGTCCCTGCTGGTTAATGCCGTTGACCACGATCTGGTCGTTGCGCTTGCCAGCATCGCTGATGTCCTGGTCGGTAACGCCGGCCCAGGCCGACAGACTGGCCAGGGTCACGGCTGCGAACAGTGCCGAGCGAACGAAAGGTTGGGTGACACCGGTGTGCTTCATTGCGGCTACCTCTGCGGCTTGTTGTTGTACCCGGGAAAATTTCCCGGTGTGCGGCGAATTCTTGGCTGCACCTGCCCTTCCGCCAATTGACCGCTGTGCCGAATTCCCTACTCCCTTGGTAGCAATACCCCTCCCGCGCGAGGTACGCAGGCGCTTTGCCATCGTCGACCTAAGTCGCAGCCACCCGGCCACAAGGAGGCATGGAGTACAGGCCTGCCAGCCCGTAAAACTGCACGCCCTGTCCACAAGGAGTGACGCCATGTATCGCCAGCTCTGCGGCCTGCTGCTCGCCGGCCTGATCGCCCTGCCCGCCTTCTCCGCGCCCAGCGTGAAGATCGGCCTCAACTACCCACGCACCGGCAACTACAAGGACGAGGGCCTGGAGCTACGCCGTGGCGCCATGCTGGCCGTCGAGGAGATCAACCGCAAAGGCGGCGTCCTGGGTCGACCGCTGGAGCTGCTCAGTGAGAACACCGCCTCGCGCGCCAGCCAGGCACGCGACAACGTCGACACCTTCGCCGACCAGGGCGCCCATATGGTGTTCGGCGGTGCCACCAGCGAGGAGGCCATCGCCGCCGGCCAGCGCGCCCGCGAACGCGGCCTGTTGTATTTCGCCACCCTGAGCTACGCCAACGAAGTCACCGGCCAGGCCGGGCACCGCTATCTGTTCCGCGAATCCAACAGCGCCTGGATGAGCGCCCGCGTACTGGGCGAATACCTGTCCTGGCACATGCCCCGGCGGCGCTACCACTACATCATCGTCGACGACGCCTGGGGCCGCAGCATGGAGAGCGCCCTGCGCCTGGCCACCAGCAGCACCGACCGTGCCCGCCACGGCCGCACCGCCCTGCCCACCGGCCTGGTGCGCCGTGACGAATACCGTGCAGCCCTGGAGAAAGCCGCTGCCAGCGATGCCAGTATCCTGGTGCTGGTCCTGCTCGGCGACAACCTGCAGCGGACCATGCGCATGGTGCACAACATGAACCTGAAGAAGGACCTTCAGATCATCGTGCCCAACCTGACCAAGAGCGTGGTGCAACAGGCCGGTCCGCTGGTGATGGAAGATGTGATCGGCACCGAAGCCTGGACCTGGAACCTGCCCGACCAGAGCGAAAACCAGGTGGCCAGGGATTTCGTCCAGCGCTACATGGACGAACACCAGGAATACCCCGGCAGCACCACCGCCTCGGCCTACTCCATCGTTCGCCAATGGGCCGACGCCGTACAGCGCAGCAACAGCCTGGACAGCGAACGGCTGATCAAGGCCCTGGAAGACCACCGCTACGACCTGCTCAAGGATGGCCAGCAATGGCGTGCCTTCGACCACCAGAACGTGCAGAGCATCTACGCGGTAAAAGTGCGCAAGCGCGACGAAGTCATGCAGGACCCATTCAAACAGCACTACTTCGACGTGATCCACCGCATGACCGGCGAAGACGCCGCCCCGAGCCTGGACGACTGGCAGCAGGAGCGCGGGGAAAACCTGGTGCTGGAGTAAACAAGCGTGGGGGTGGATCGGAGCGTAGATGGCGCCCCTCTCGTCTTTCAGCATCCCTATTGGTGGATCGATAAAGCGTGATCCCACGCTAATCTCACCTGGTGTGCACGGCTCACCCTACAGCTGAGACCTTATGAGGTGCACCGTTAGCGGCCTACCCAGGTCATCTCAGAACAGGTTGAGCTGCCCGCCCACCAGCGTGGCGAAGTCGTCGTGAACGAACGGCAGGATGGCGTCCGCCACTGGTTGCAGCTGCCGCGTGACGTAATGGTCGTAGTCGATGGCTGCCTGGCGCACTTCCAGCGGCTCCGGCCCGGCCAGGGTGATCAGGTAGCTGATCCAGCCCCCGCTCTGGTATTGCCGTGGGCGTCCCTGGCGTTGGTTGTACTCATCGGCGATGCGCGCGGCGCGCACGTGCGGCGGCACGTTGCGCTGGTAATCGCCGAGGTGACGGCGCAGGCGCTTGCGGTAGATCAGCAGTTCATCCAGTTCGCCGGCCAGGGTCTGGCGCACGAAGTCACGTACGTAGTCCTGGTAGGGCTCACGGTTGAAAATGCGCAGGTAGAGGTCCTGCTGGAATTGCCGGGCCAGCGGCGACCAGTCGGTGCGCACTGTCTCCAGGCCTTTGTAGACCATCTCGTCGCGGCCGTCGGCACGTCGTACCAGGCCGGCATAGCGTTTCTTGCTGCCTTCCTCGGCACCGCGCACGGTGGGCATCAGGAAACGTCGGAAGTGGGTTTCGAACTGCAGCTCCAGTGCACTGGTCAGGCCGAACTCGCTTTGCAGGTGTTCGCGCCACCAGACGTTGACATGCTGCACCAGCGCCTGCCCGATGCGCGCCGCCTCCTCCTCACTGTGCGCCCGACCCAGCCAGACGAAGGTCGAGTCGGTATCGCCGTAGATCACCCGGTGCCCTTCGGCCTCGATCAGCGCTCGCGTGCGACGCATGATTTCGTGCCCACGCAGGGTGATCGACGAGGCCAGGCGTGGATCGAAGAAGCGGCAACCACTGGAGCCGAGTACACCATAGAAGGCGTTCATGATGATCTTCAGCGCCTGGGACAGCGGCTGGTTGTGATCACGTTTGGCGGCCTCACGGCCCTCGGCGACCCGCTCGACGATCGCCGGCAGGCAGTGCCGGGTACGCGAGAAGCGCGCGCCCCGGAAGCCCGCCACCGACGCCATGTCGTCGGGCTGGCGCAACCCTTCCACCAGCCCCACCGGATCGATCAGGAAGGTACGGATGATCGACGGGTACAGGCTCTTGTAGTCCAGCACCAGCACCGACTCGTACAGACCCGGCTGCGAGTCCATGACGAAGCCGCCCGGGCTGGCCTCCGGCGGGCGTTCGCCGAGGTTCGGCGCGACGAAACCCTGGCGGTGCATCAGCGGCATGTACAGGTGCTCGAAGGCCGCAACCGAGCCACCGCTGCGGTCGGCCGGCAGACCGGTGACCGTGGCGCGCTCAAGGAGGAAGGTGAGCAGCTCGGTCTTGGCGAAGATCCGCGTGACCAGCTCACAGTCCTTGAGGTTGTAGCGCGCCAGGGCGGGCTTGTCCTCGGCGAACATGCGGTCGATCTCGTCCATGCGCTGGTAGGGGTTGTCGATCGACTTGCCCTCGCCGAGCAGGGTCTGGGCAACGTTCTCCAGGCTGAATGAAGGAAAGCTCCAGGTCGCCGAGCGCAGCGCCTCGATGCCATCGATGATCAGCCGACCCGCGGCCGCCGCAAAGTAATGGTTGTTGCGGCTGCCATGTTCGCGCCAGCCCATCTCGTCACCGCCACGGCCCAGACGCAAGGGCACCTTCAGGTTCTGCGCATGTTCACGCAACACACGCAGGTCGAACTGCACCAGGTTCCAGCCGATGATCGCATCAGGGTCATGCTGCGCCAGCCACAGGTTCAGCGCTTCGAGCAGTTGCGCACGGGTTTCGCAGTAGTCGAGCTTGAAGTCGATTGCGCTTGCGTCGCCGTTGGCCGGGCCGAGCATGTAGACCTGGCGCTCGCCACAGCCTTCCAGAGCAATCGAGTACAACTCGCCATGGGCGGTGGTCTCGATATCCAGCGATACCAGCCTGAGTGGCGGGCGGTAATCCTGCACGGGTCGCAGTTGGGCATTTTGCAACGCGCCACTGGCATCCGGCGTGCCGCTGAAGCTCACGGGGGCGGTGATGAAGCGCTCCATCAGGTAGCGCTCGGGCGGGCGGATATCAGCCTCGAACACATCCACGCCTGCCTTGCGCAGCAGCTTGTCGAGGTTCATCAACTGCCGGTGCTGGCGGCAGTACAGGCCAAGCACTGGACGTTGCTGGAAATCGCACAGGCCGAGCGGGCGCAGCTCGACATCACGCTCGCCCACGAGCAGGGCCTCGGCACGTTCGCGTTGTTCAGCGGGAATGAAGGCCACCGAGGGTTGCGGGGGCAGCCGCACGTGTCGCGGGCCGTCATCCGTCGCCAACCAGAAGCCAACCTCTGTCCCTGCCGGCGTATCCCGCCAGTGCCGGGTCAGGACAAAACCCTGCTGTAGATCGACCACCATCACCTCAAGACGCTGTTTGCCGGCTGATTCTACTGGGGAAGGCTCACGGCGTGCCGCGAAGTTTTCCGCCACGACAGGCGGAATATCGCCACCCGGCACACGCATTTTGGCGATTTCTCGCCGAGAGGCTGCGGTAACGACCAGGGAAAACCCTCGATAAACCCGCAGTTCTCCGGCCTCACGCGCATAACCTGAAAGCCGGCATCGCTCTTGCTATGGGCTGTATGGATCAGCAGGTCGTTCACGCGCCTGCCGATGTTTTATGCCTGCGCATCCCTGACCGCTCCTCCGGCAGACCGCCTGAACTGTGTATCAGCGTCTATTGTCGGTAGAGCAGCACTGCCCGTCAGGAGCACCAGCAGATGAAACATCACGCCCCCTTTACACTGGAAATGGTCTGTTCAATGAAAAAGCTGTTGTTGCCCCTCGTGTGCCTGAGCCTGCTCGGCTGTGGCAAGACGCCCGAACCGGAAAAAACCGTGGATGTGCTGCTGATTGGCGGCGGTATCATGAGCGCCACGCTCGGCACCTATCTCAGCGAGCTGGAACCGGGCTGGAGCATCGACCTCTACGAGCGCATGGACAAAGTCGCCGAGGAAAGCTCCAACCCATGGAACAACGCCGGCACCGGTCACTCGGCCTTCTGCGAACTGAACTACACCCCGGAAACCGCCGATGGCGGTATCGATATCAGCAAGGCGGTGGTGGTCAACGAATCATTCGAGATCTCCAAGCAGTTCTGGGCCTACCAGGTCGAGAACAAGGTGCTGAACAACCCGCGCTCGTTCATCAACAACGTGCCGCACATGAGCTTCGTCTGGGGTGATGACAACATCGCCTACCTGAAGAAGCGCCATGCCGCCCTGCAACACAGTTCGCTGTTCCGTGGCATGGAGTATTCCGAAGACCCGGCGCAGATCAGCCAGTGGATTCCGCTGGTGATGGAAGGCCGCGATCCGGCGCAGAAGATCGCTGCCACGCGCATGCCGATCGGCACCGACGTCAACTTCGGCGAAATCACCCGGCAACTGGTCGACTCCCTGAGCCGCCATGAGGGCTTCACTCTGCACCTGCGTCATGAAGTGCGCGATATCGTGCGCAATGATGACGGCACCTGGACCGTGGTGGTTGCCGACCTCGGCAACGACGCCAAGGAAAGCAGCGTCAAGGCCAAGTTCGTCTTTATCGGCGCGGGCGGTGCGGCCCTGCCGCTGCTGCAGAAGTCCGGCATTCCGGAAGCCGATGGCTATGCCGGCTTTCCGGTGGGTGGTTCGTTTCTGATGACCAAGAACCCGGAAGTCGTCGCCCGCCACCAGGCGAAGGTCTACGGCAAGGCCTCGGTCGGCTCGCCGCCCATGTCGGTACCGCACCTAGACACCCGTGTGGTCGACGGTCAGAAAGCCCTGCTGTTCGGGCCATTCGCTACCTTCTCCACCAAGTTCCTGAAAACCGGTTCGCTGTGGGACATGTTCGCGGCGATCAGCACCGACAATATCCTGCCGATGACCCACGCCGGCTGGGACAACCTTGACCTCAGCCGCTACCTGATCGGCCAAGTGCTGCTCAGCCACGACGACCGCCTGGCCGCCCTGCGCGAGTACTTCCCTGAAGCCCGCGACGAAGACTGGGAGCTGATCCAGGCCGGCCAGCGTGTGCAGGTCATCAAGAAGGACGCCGAACATGGCGGCATCCTGCAGTTCGGCACCGAGGTGGTCAGCTCCGCCGACGGCAGCATCGCTGCCCTGCTGGGGGCATCGCCAGGCGCCTCCACCGCGGCACCCATCATGCTCAATGTGCTGGAGAAGACCTTCAAGGACAAGGTGCAGACCCCAGAGTGGCAGGCCAAGCTCAAGGAAATCATTCCGTCCTACGGGCAGAAACTGAACAACAACCTGGAGCTGACCAACACCACGCGTGCCCACAGCAGCGCCAGCCTGCAACTGACGTTCATCCCGGTCGAAGCAGAGGCCAGCGAAGCCCCAGCCGAGCCTGCAGAGGCGCTGTAACACTGCACCACGCGCACCACATCCCAATCCCTCACCGCCCGGGGTTGGGATGGGGCCAGAGCGATGCAGCAATACTGCTGCATCACCTTCAAAGCCCCGCCAGCCTCTTCCCAAAAGGGAGATGGCCTTTCCCTCTGGTCGCTCCTTGCGGGCGACACACCGTTGCAAGAACTGCTCTGCCTCATGCAACACGCCCTCTCCTCACAAGGGAGAGGGTTTCCCCATCGCCGCGCGCAAGGCACTTCGCTATCATCCCCATCCCAGACGGCTGCATACCGCTGTGTGCACGGCTATCGATCCACACGCCATAAAAACTGCCCCAGGTTCTGTACGAAAAGCCGTCGAGCGAAGGTCAGGCAAGGCAA
Source organism: Pseudomonas sp. Marseille-Q8238 (assembly GCF_965111915.1). Lineage (NCBI taxonomy): Bacteria > Pseudomonadati > Pseudomonadota > Gammaproteobacteria > Pseudomonadales > Pseudomonadaceae > Pseudomonas > Pseudomonas sp. Marseille-Q8238. Next base: position 2,812,677 of record NZ_CBCOPI010000001.1, read on the forward strand.
AAACAGACGAAGCAGCGGAGTGTGCTGTATGACCCGCTTCGCCCGCCCCTTTGGGGGCGCACTGAAGTGCGTTAGTCGCAAGCAGCTTGCTGAGCCTGTTTTTATCGCAGCATCACCGATGCTTTTCGTACAGAACCTAGAATCAAAGGACATCGCTTTCATGACCCTGCCACGACTGTTACCCCTGAGCCTGGCACTGCTGCTGGCCGGCTGCGGAGCCTACTCCGACTTCAAACTGAACAACGCGGTACAGGACTACAAACAAACCTGCTTCGGGCAGTTCACCAATAGCTGCGAAAGTAAGCTGGTCGACACCAACATCCTGATGCTCGAAAGCCTGCGCAGTCACCTCTCCGATGAGAAAGACGAGCTAACCCAGGCCTTTGGCGATGACGGCTACGAGCGCTTCCTCAACATCGGCAATGGCTTGATCGACAAGAGAATCGAGCAGCAGGAAAGCCTACGTCCCGGCTGGTTCTCGCGCTGGTTCCTCGGTGAAGGTCAACCGATGCGCGGTAACCGCAACACCCTGCTGAATGCCGGAGACATGGTCGAATTCCGCGAAGCACTGATCCAGGCGTTTGCCGCACAGCTGAAAGCCTCCGGCAACGCACCACGAACCGCCGAGGAAACACCTGTTCCTGCCGTGGTTCCCGAAGCACCGGCGACCGAGACGAATGCTGTCGCGCTCAACAACCTCCCGGCGCTCGAAGCCGCGATCGAGGCGCGAGTCGCCAGTGAAATCCAGGAAGATGGCGGCGCGGAATACCAGGACGCCCGCGAAGTCCTAGCGGCCGACCTCAATGGCGACGGCCATGCCGACGCGTTGGTGCTCTATAGCATCGAAGGCCAAGGCGGCTCCAACCGCGCCTACCAGACCCTGGCGGCCTTCTATGCCAGCCCCGAGGGTTACAGCTACCAGGGCAGTACGGTGGTCAGCGGTAGCGCCTCGGATATCAAAGCCATCGGTGCCAACCTGTTCAGCCTGAGCACATTGACCCTGGGCGATGACGATCCGATGTGCTGCCCGAGTGTCGAGAGCATCGTGAAATACCGCTGGGAGAGTGGCAGCTTCACCGAATTGCCGGACGACAGCGTAGCGACGCAATAAGCCGGAGCCGCAGGGTGCGTGGGGCCGTCCTAGAGCCTGTTGTCGTTCGGCATGGAGGGCTGGATCGAGGCAATGCCGGGCGCCGATTGGTGGGCTAAAGCCCACCCTACGTGGGGTGCAGGATTTGTAGGGTGGGCTTCAGCCCACCGTAGCGATGCCTGCAACTGCCTCAAAAAGGCTCACCCCAAGGGTCGGATTTCAACCTAACCCAATGAATTAGAGAAACGCCAACAGCCCCTACAGCTCTTTGTCCACCCGATCCAACCCCAGTTTCTCGTATCGCGGGTACAAGTGGGTGACGCTGCGGATCAGTTCGTAGCGCGACAAACTGACGTTGGCAAATTGCTCGGGAATCGGCGTGCGCAACAGCTCGTTCATGTCCGCGCCCTGGGCGATGCCATCGCGCATAATCCGGTCGAGCCATGTCAGATACGCGCGCATCTGCACGAAGGGCTTCGCATCGCTGGCAACCGGGCCATGACCTGGGACCACCAGCTTGAACGGCAGCGCCTGCAGCACATCGAGATCTGCCAGCCATACGTCCAGGCCCGGGCTGTTCGGTGTGGTCAGCGCTCGTTCGTAGAACACCAGATCGCCGGCGAACAGCACCCCGGTGGTTTCGTCGAAGATGGCCAGGTCGGCACCGGTATGGCCGCTCAACCCCAACAGGCGCAGGCGATGACCACCGATCTCGAGCGTACCGGGCTCAACGGTCTCGGTCGGCAACACCACCTCGGTGCCGCGCATCCAGTCACCGACCATGCGGTACATGTTCTCCGCCATGGCATCGCCCTGCTCTGCCAGCAATTTGCGGGTGCCGGCCAGCGCCGCAATCGGTACATCGGTAAAAGCCTGATTACCCAGGGCATGGTCGGGATGGTGATGAGTCAGCAGGACCTTTTTCACCGGCTTGTCGGTGGTGGCGGCGATGACCTTGCGCAGCGCCTCGCCGTAACGGCGTGATGGGCCGGTGTCGATCACCACCACCCCATCATCGGTTTCGATAAAGGCAATGTTAACGATATTCGCCCCGTTGCTCGTGGCGAAATTGTCCGTGCTGCCTTCCAGCAGCCACGTACCCGGAGCGATCTCCCGTGGCTGCAACCGGTACTCGAGGTCCGCCCAGGCCGGGCTACAGCACACCAGTGCAACCAGCAGAAGAACGTAACGCATGTTCACCTCGCAGGCGATGAAGGAGAAAAAATCAGCTCACTCGGCGATCACGGCGCCATGCGCACTTCGCTGATCTGCACCACCGGCTCGGCATCGGTGAAGTTCGGCAGGTCGCCCATGATGCGTTCGGCGTGCGGCCCGAAATTGTTCTGGAAGGCTTCCAGGCTATCGAAGAACAGGTGACCCGCCGCCACATAGGGTGCTGGGCTACCAGGCGCGCCACCCGCAACCCCCTGGTCAACGGCAATGCCCTTGCACGCATCGCCCAGGCACTCGCGCACCAGCACCATGTGCGGACCGCAGTAATAGCCGATGTCGAAACGCACACCAGGGGTATTGGGGTACAGCACGCTGACTTTGATCATGCTCGGACTTCCTCTCAAAGGGTGGGACGGAACGCTGGTGCGCCCCGCCATGGCTTACAGTTCAGCCTGGAACTCGTTGCCATTGTTGTCGTGCAACCACAGCACCGTATGCGGATGGCCACGCACTTCCATGGTCAGGGTCGGGTTCTCGCTGACTGCCGGGAACAGGTCGAAGCGCGCCAGCACCTCGCCATCCGGGGTGCGCAACTCGGCGTGATCAAGGAAGAACTCTGGCACCCCGCCAACCAGGCCGTTGTCCATCGGGTGGGAAATCTGCAGGCGCAGGCGCTGTACGTCATTGCGCGCGAAGCTGGCACCGTGCACCTGGCCGAGACGGTCTTCCCAACCCGGCTGGGCACGCACCACGCTGGGCGCCGTGCAACCGCCACCGGCGGCGTCGATCCAGGCGGAGCCGACATGCCAGACACCATCCTCGCCCAGCAAGGCGGCGCGAATCGGCGTGGCCTGCTCGATGCGGATGCGGATCGCCAGCAGCGGTACCACATCAGCCGTCGGGTACAGGGCAAACGCCAGGGGAATGGGATTCAGCTCGGCCCATAGCAGCATGCGGGTGAACGTGCCGGGCAAAGCCCGTGCATCGATCTCCACCGGTACCTGCCGTGAATCCTCGGCAAACGGTGGCACGCTGACCTTGACCCGCTCATCGAAGACGAAGGGCGCCCCACCGAGCAAACGCTGGTGGTGGTAGTCCCACATCACCGAGGGCATCGGGTCCTTGCCGGGTTCCAGCTTCTGCGCGGCGCTGGCCAACAAAGGCAGCCCGAGCAGTCCCACCATGAAGCTTCGCCTGTACATGCGCCTTTACTCCACGTCCTGATACAGCCCTGGCAGTTCGTAATACACGCCGTAGCGGGCATAGATCTTCGCCATCTCGCCACTGCGGATCATGTCCTCGAGCAGACCGTCGACCGAGTTGGCCAACTGTCGATTGCTCTCGTGTACCGCCATGCCGATGTCCCAGTAGGGTTGTCCCAATGTGGGATAGGTGTTGTCAGCCTTGAGCAGATTGGCATCCTTGGCCTGATGCACGAGCCAGTCCAGCTCGCCCCGCATGGCCATCACCGCGTCGACCTTGCCGGCGCGCATGGCGTCGAAAGCCGCACCAATCGACGCATAGTGCTCGGTATTGGCCCGCAGCCGGCCAGCCAGCACCGAGGTCAGGTAGAACGACGGCACGCTGTCCAGCTCGACACCAATCTTGTGGTACTGAAACACGCCAATGGTGTCGACCTTGGGCAAGCGCTTGCGCTCATGCACTACCTGCCAGCGCTCACGCTGGTAGGGGCCGAACATATGCACCTGGTCCTGCTCGACCTCGCCGACATCATTGAGGCGATTGGCGTATTCACGGTCGTAGGGGATGCGCAGCATCAGGTCGGCGAGTACGCCCGGGCGCATGTAATGGCCCTTCCAGATGAAGTTGCGCAGGTCATCTTCGAGTTTCTCCCCCGGGGTGACCCAGAGCAGCTCGACCTTGAGCCCCAGCTCATCGGCCAGACGCTGCGCCAGGTCGACATCCACACCACGCGGCTTGCCATCCGTCTCGAAGCTGTAGGGGGGAAAATCCTTGTAGACCGCCACCTTGAGAACACCTGACTCCAGGATGTCCTCATGGGCACGCACGCGCGCCTGCGCCTGGCCGATGACCAGAAGCAGACTGCAAAGCAAAGCGACCAGGCGCATGCGATTTACTCGGCGACGTACAGGCTGTCCAGGTAGCTACGAATTGCCCACAGCGCTTCCTGGCTGAGGAAGTCGGCCATTTTCGGCATGTACACGGCACCATCACGTACGGCACCATTGATTACGCGCTCTTTGTACCACTCGTCACCGTCGGCACCCGGCTCGAGGTAACGCAGGTCAGGGGCGATACCACCGGACATGGCTTCCAGGCCATGGCAACGGGCGCAGTTCTGGTTGTAGGCCGAAGAACCGATCTCGATGGCCAGCTTATTGTTGGCATACGGTGGGCGGTAGGGGTTCTCATCACGCCATTCTTTGCCCAATTGCTCCAGACCTTCCGTGTTCACTGCTTGCGGCACTACATCTCCATGGGCCAGGGCAAATCCGGTCACGCTCAGGCTGGCCGCAAACAGCAGGCCGCGCAATGCGTTGTGCTTTTTCATTACTTCATCCTCTTCGAGATGCTGGGCAAGGCAAAAACGCTCGCCATGAGCGCAGTTGAGAGGATGTTAAGGAGCCCTGCACCCCTACCGAATGCTGCTTTGGTGGTCGACCTCTACTCCCTTCGTAGTAGAGCGTCGGGTGGCCTTGGCCGTCTCTTTCGCAGCAAGTCCAAGTCATATCCCGTATGGGAATTTTTCCCGCCATCACCGGGAGTTTTTCCGTATCGACCGTAGGGTCACGCTCCCACTATGAGCCGCACCTGGTCACCGGTTCATTTACATCACCGGCAACCTCGTGCTCACCAACCTACGGGAACCACAACCATGACAAGAAGACTGTTACCCAGCGCTGCCACGCCACTGGCTCTGACCCTGCAGAGCCTCATTCTCGGTGCCGCCCTCTCCGCCTCGGGCATGGCGGTCGCCAAGAACGTCACCTGGGAAGACATCGCCAACGACCACCTGACCACCAACAACGTGCTGCAGTACGGCATGGGCACCAATGCCCAGCGCTGGAGCCCGCTGGCCCAGGTCAACGACAAGAACGTATTCAAGCTGACGCCGGCCTGGTCCTTCTCCTTCGGTGACGAGAAGCAGCGTGGCCAGGAATCCCAGGCCATCGTCCATGACGGCGTGGTCTACGTCACTGGTTCCTACTCCCGCGTATTCGCCCTCGACGCGAAGACCGGCAAACGCCTGTGGACCTACAACCATCGCCTGCCCGATGACATCCGCCCTTGCTGCGACGTGGTTAACCGCGGCGCTGCCATCTATGGCGACAAGATCTTCGTTGGCACCCTCGACGCCAGCGTCGTAGCGCTGAACAAGGACACAGGCAAGGTCGTCTGGAAGAAGAAGTTCGGTGACCACAGCGCGGGCTACACCATGACCGGCGCCCCGACCCTGGTCAAAGACAAGACCACTGGCAAGACCCTGCTGATCCACGGCAGCTCGGGTGACGAGTTCGGTGTGGTTGGCCGTCTGTTCGCCCGTGACCCGGACACCGGTGAAGAAATCTGGATGCGTCCGTTCGTCGAAGGCCACGTTGGCCGCCTGAACGGCAAGGACAGCACCCCGACTGGCGACATCAAAGCGCCGTCCTGGCCGGATGATCCCCGCTCCCCGACTGGCAAGAAAGAAGCCTGGAGCCAAGGCGGCGGCGCCCCATGGCAGAGCGCGAGCTTCGATGCCGAAACCAACACCATCATCATCGGCACCGGCAACCCGGCTCCATGGAACGGTTGGGCACGTACCTCCGACGGTGGCAACCCGCACGACTACGACAGCCTCTACACCTCCGGCCAGGTCGGCGTAGACCCGAGCACTGGCGAAGTGAAATGGTTCTACCAGCACACCCCGAACGACGCCTGGGACTTCTCCGGTAACAACGAACTGGTTCTGTTCGATTACAAGGACAAGAACGGCAAGACCGTGAAGGCCACTGCCCACGCCGACCGTAACGGCTACTTCTATGTAGTCGACCGCAACAACGGCAAGCTGCAGAACGCCTTCCCGTTCGTCGACAACATCACCTGGGCCAGCCACATCGACCTCAAGACCGGCCGTCCGGTCGAGCGTGAAGGTCAGCGTCCGGCACTGCCAGAGCCAGGCCAGAAGCATGGCAAGGCAGTCGAAGTATCCCCGCCGTTCCTCGGTGGCAAGAACTGGAACCCGATGGCCTACAGCCAGGACACCGGCCTGTTCTACGTCCCTGCCAACCACTGGAAAGAGGACTACTGGACTGAAGAAGTCGCCTACAAGAAAGGCAGCGCCTACCTGGGCATGGGCTTTCGCATCAAACGCATGTTCGAAGACCATGTCGGCGTACTGCGCGCGATGAACCCGACTACCGGCAAGGTCGTCTGGGAACACAAGGAAAAGCTGCCGTTGTGGGCTGGCGTACTGGCCACCAAGGGTAACCTGGTGTTCACCGGTACCGGCGATGGTTACTTCAAGGCCTTCGACGCCAAGACGGGTGACGAGCTGTGGAAATTCCAGACCGGTAGCGGCATCGTCTCCCCGCCTGTCACTTGGGACCAGGACGGCGAGCAGTACATCGGCGTGACCGTTGGTTACGGCGGCGCTGTACCGCTGTGGGGTGGTGACATGGCCGAGCTGACCAAGCCGGTCGCCCAGGGTGGTTCGTTCTGGGTGTTCAAGCTGCCTAGCTGGGAAAAAACCGCTAAGCGCTAAGCCCTGATTGGTCCGTGTGTCCCGCTCTCGCTGGCACACGGCACCAACCTCCTGCCACACGCACCGGAGCAACGCTCCATCCGCTTCGGTGCGCATGGCACACACCCTACACACAGGAATGTCGCCATGAAGTATATGCACCTCCTCCTGCCGCTTACCCTTCTCGTAGCTGGTAGCTATGCCTTGGCCGACGACGAGGATCTCGTCATCAATGGCTGCACCATCGCCCCACAGAGCCAATGCCCTGGGGCCGACCTGCGCAATGCCGACCTGAGCAATCAGGACATGCGCAAAATGAATCTCGCCGGAGCCGACCTGCGTGGCGCCAATCTGCGCCACGCCCTGCTCGACTTGGCCAACCTGGAAAACGCCAACTTCGGGGGCGCCGTGCTCAACCGCGCCAGCCTGCAGCAAACCAACCTGCGCAAGGCGGACTTCACCAAGGCGCAACTGCGCGCCATCAACGGATGGGGCCTGTTCGGTCAGACCGCCCAGTTTCAGGATGCCGACCTGACCGGCGCCTACCTGGAGTTCGCCCGCCTATCCGGCGCGAAAATGCACAACGCCAACCTGACCATTTCCGATCTGGAGATGACCAACCTGAACAAGGCGGATCTCAAAGGTGCCAACCTGACCGACGCCAACCTGCAGGAGGTCAAGCTGTCCGGTGCCAACCTGGAAAACGCCATCCTCACCGGCGCTCGTCGCCACTACGCGACCTTCCAGGGCACCAACATGGATGGCTGCACCGATTGCCCGATCAACTGGGAGAAATGATTTCCCATTGACGCGAACTCCACGCGTCATTTTCAGCCCGACCAGCCCGCCCGTTGCGTCGGGCTTTTTTATCGCCGAACGTGGCACTGGAAGCTCAACGAGCTCTGGTCGAGGCTTGCACACCCGGACAATTCCTGAGAAAAAGCAGCCCCCAAGCAACCAGCCACCTAGGCTTGCCACTGAACAGGACTGACGATGAGCGACGAACTGCAGATACAGGACCTTCACCTCGGCGACGGCAAGGAAGTGGTCAAGGGCGCCCTGATCACCACGCAGTACACCGGCTATCTCGAGGACGGCAGCGTGTTCGACTCGTCCTTCCAGCGCGGCAAGCCCTTCCAGTGCGTGATCGGCACCGGTCGCGTGATCAAGGGCTGGGACCAGGGCCTGATGGGCATGCGCGTCGGCGGTAAGCGCAAGCTGTTCGTTCCAGCACACCTGGCCTATGGCGAACGACAAATGGGCGCGCTGATCAAGCCTCATTCGAATCTGGTGTTCGAGATCGAGCTACTCGAAGTGCTGACCCGGGACGACTGACCGCCCAGTGCCGGAGAATGCATCAGGACTAAACAGGTTGGGCCGTTTCTTCTCATAACGCACATCGCCTGCCTCGACATCACCGGCATAGCTCCAGCCAAGGCGCTGATAGAAACCATTGGCACGAATCTCCTCGCGCCCATCGGTGACCAGCCAGATCGACTCATGGCGCTGGAACAAGGCCTTCTCGGCCTCCTGCATCAACTGCCGGCCCAACCCGCGCCCTTCGTAGCCCGGTTTGACGAACATGGCGAAGAGCTCGCCCTCCTCCAGGTCGACCATCGAAAAGGCAACGGGCAGGCCATCGACAACGGCAAGCCAGGCACAGGTCGCGCTGCCAATCGCCTCTGCCAACGCATCGGACGTGATCCCCAAGTCCGCCATCTGCTCACGAGACAGGTGATTCTGCGTCACGCTTGTGCGGATATCGAAGAGGCTCTCGAGATCCGTCAACGCCGCAGCCCGTATGACGATGGCCATGCCTGGCGCCTCCTGATTATTCAAAGGGGCCGCAGCTTATGCGATACCCGTCGCTCCGGCAATCACGCCTCGGCCAACACCAGGTGCAACAAGGGATAGGGCTTACCGAGACCATCCAGCTCCGAACGGCCTTGCACGCTGAAGCCCTGCGCCAGATAGAAGCCCACGGCCTGCTCGTTCTGCTCATTGACGTCGACCTCGCGTACGCCCATATGGGCAATGGCATGGGTCAGCAGTGCTTTGCCGACACCACCGCCACGGACGTCAGGCGCGATGAACAACATCTCCAGCTTGTCCTGGGCCACCCCACAGAAACCCAGCAGCCGACCTGCAGGACCATAAGCCGCAGCGAGGGTCACCGCTGGCAGGTAATCGGCTTCGACACGGGGCCTGAGTTCCTCGATATAGGCCGGGTCGAGAAAGTTGTGGGTAGCCCGCACCGAGGCCTCCCAGAGTTCGGTTAGCGCACCGTACTGTTGGGCCGTGACCGAGCCGATCAACGGGGTTTGACCGGGATGTAGAGTCGACATTGCAATTCTCCAGAATGATCGGGGAGCGCGTCGTAGCGCTCGAAGCAAGGCCCCATGGCAAAGTCCACGGCCAGCGCGGGCAAGCCTTCGCGGTACAGCGTGCGCCAGGCGCCGGGCAGTTGCTGCGCCGTGCCCCTAAAATGGCTGACGGCATATTGACCACCCGCAAGCCACTGCTCGGCAACCTGCTCAGGCAACAGCCAATCGACCGAGAGCGCCACGCAGGCGTCATAGCGCACACGGGCGGGCTCGGTCAGCTGCGGATCGTCGTGTCCCACGCCGTAAAAATCGCCATTCGGCAGGCCATACTCGCTGAGCCAGTTCGCCATCGCGTCCTGCCAGAAACCGCCGAACACATCGGAATACGGACCGATATGCCGCCGGTAGGCCACGCGTTGTGGCGCCCGCGTTTCCAGCCAAGGAACAGGAACCTCTGAAGCACAAGCATGCACCTGCACGAGGCCGCCCGCCTGATCCAGATTGCTCACCTGCTGCTTGCGCCAGGCACTCGGGCTTTGTCCGTACTGGCGCTTGAACGCACGTGCGAACGCCTCGGCCGAACCGAACCCGACCTCCAACGCCACCTGCAGCACACTCATCTCGACCTTGCAGCTCAACAGCACAGCCGCATACGCCAGTCGCCGCCGGCCGAGGTAATCCGCAGGATTCTCGCCAGCCCAGGTGCTGAACAGCCGGTGCAGGTGATAAGGCGACAAATGACTCTGACGGGCCAGCTCGGCCAGGGGCAAAGACTGGTCAAGATGGCGATCGATATGTCGCAACAACGCCTCGAGCCGACTGGCATGGCGCGCCTGATGATCGTAGGTAGGCATCTGGTGGAACCAGGAGAATTACTGCGCCCAGTATAGCGTGACCTGCCAGCCGGCTTTTTTCACCACATGCACGGCCCCATTTCATACACCACCGTAGGAAACGCCATGACAACACCAGAGAAACCTCCAGTGCGCACGACGCCCCACAATGACATCATTGCCAGTCACCCTGCACATGCCGCTCTTCCATAGGATGCACGTGCAAATCAGGAGGTTTAGCCGATCAGCCTCTGGGCAAAGAACGCCAATATCTCATCGCGCGCAGCCAGTGTCGGCTGCCCGGTTTCGTCGATCAGGTGGGCGGTCACCACGCTGTGCGGGCTGGCCACCACCTGGCTGAAGAATGGCGGGCTCTGCGGATTGGCTGCGCTGTCGGGCAGCACCCTCGCGATAAAGCGCTCACCCAGTGCGTCACTGAATGCCGCGAAGCGTTGCGCCCGGCAATGCTTGTCGCCCTCGAAACGGTAGGCCATGACCGTCAGGTCTTCCCGCTCCAAACGCTCGCGCACCGCGGCCAGTTCTTCCGGGGCCATGTTTACGCCGGCCGGGTCGTCGATGGGCAGCGAAGGCTGGCAGACCACCGGCGCCAGCAGCGACGACTCGAGCATCATCGACAAGGCAAAGTTGCCGGTGAAGCACATGCCAATCGCCCCCACACCCGGCCCGCCGCATTGTTCATGGGCCAGCCGCGCCAGCGCCCGCAACCACTGCGTAACCGGGCTGGATTCATTGGCTGCGAATGCGCGGAACTCGGCGCTGACGCAGGCTCGGCGGAACGTGGCGATACCTTCTTCAGCCTGGGGCACCGCACCATCGCGCCCGAACAGCGACGGCATGTACACGGTGAACCCGGCATCGCGCACCCAACGGCTAAAGCGCGCGACATGCGGACTGATGCCCGGCATTTCCGTCATCACGATCACCGCTGGCCCTCGGCCTGCGACGTACACCCCCTTGCTCACACCATCGAGAGTGATCGAGCGCCGCTCGAAGTCATCCAACGGATCGTCCTGGTTCAGGTTCGCAGTGTTGCTCATGAAAGCCCCTTTTCAGTCGTGCAGTACGTGGCTGTTTCCGCCGATCAAGCGCAGCAGGTGAACTCACACCGATCTCTCCTGCCACGCTTGCCATTGGACGCTTTTCGGCGCCAGACTGGCAGTGTCTGATATGACTGCTTTAGGGCTTAAACCGCCATGCACGATTTTACTGTTCTGGTGCTTCAGGGCGCCTACGCCAGCAGCGTCGCCATTACCCGTGACATGCTTGCCGCCGCGACCGCACTGGCCGGTCGAGCGGGGGTTGCTGCGCCACGCTGGCGGCTGTGTTCCATCGAAGGCGGCCTCGTCACCTTGCAGGGCGGAATGAGCGTGGATACTTGTCGGCTGCCAACCCGCTCTCGCCAGGATCGCTCAGTGTGGATCGTCCCGGGTCTGGGCCTGGAATCCTCCGGCGCCATTGCACAACGCTTCGCTCATAGCGATGTGGAACAAGCGATTGTAGGGCTGAGGCGCCATGTCGCGGTTGGGGGACATGTCGCGGCGTCCTGCTCTGCCGTCTTTTTGCTGCAAGCAACGGGGCTGCTGAAAGAACGGCGCGTCACCACCTCGTGGTGGCTGGCTCCGTTGCTGCAAGGCATGGACGACAGTTGCACGGTCGATGCCGACCGCATGGTATGCACGGACGGCCCCGTGACCACCGCCGGCGCCGCCTTCGCGCAGCTGGACCTGATGCTGCACCTGCTACGCGAACGCTGCGGAACGGCGCTTGCGCAAAGCGTATCGCGGATGATGCTGATCGACGGCCGACAGGCCCAGGCGCCCTTTATCGTGCCCGAGGCGCTGGCCAGTGGTAATGATCTGATCGCCCGGCTGGCGGCGAAGGTCGAAGCCGCTCTGCCCAATCCGCCCACGGTGGCGCAACTGGCGCAGGCGTTCTGCATGTCCGAACGCACCCTCGCCCGTCACGTCCAGAAGGCCACCGGCAAAAGCACCCAGGCATTGGTGCAGAACGTGCGACTGCGGCGTGCCAGGGCTCTGCTGGAGACCAGCCGCATGACCGTCGCCCAGGTCGCCGAAGCCGTCGGTTACCAGGACGCCACTGCCCTCAGGCGGCTGATGCGCAAGATCGGCGGCGCCAACCCCGGCCAGTACCGCGCCGCCATCGCCACCCGCTAACCGTAGGTGTGCCATGCGCACCGTACTTGCTGATACGCACAGCCAGCCCGTTCAACGCTGCTAGGGTCTGTTCCCGTTTCGGCATGGATGACCGGATCGAGGCAATTGCGGACGTTCGACTTTTGAGTTTAATGACGCGTCAGTTGGTGGGCTGAAGCCCACCCTACAGAGTTATACCCCCGCGTAGGGTGGGCTTCAGCCCACCAATTGCGGTGTCAGCTTGTGCCTCAAAGAAGTCCGTTCGAAGGGCTGGATTGGAAGTATATTTCCATCCGATTCAATGAGTTGAAGCGAAACGGGAACAGACCCTAGGGAACCAGGCAAATACCTAGTAGAGATTCCGCAGGTCATGCTTGACCACGGCATCGACCACCAAGGTCGTGGCCTTGCCCAGCAGGCCCTTGCCGTTCATGTGCTCGGACAGCATTTTCGGGAACGAGGGGATGGCGCTCGCACTCACGTGCGTGTCTTTCTGCCACAGCCCAGCCGCGACCAGTTCCGGGCAATGCTGGAAACGGAAGCGCTCGACCTGCAACACAATCGCCACCACCGGCACCTTGCCGTTGACCGCCAGCGATTCGAGCAGTTTTCGGTCAGACGTCAGCCAGGACTTCCCCACCACCGACAGCACGGTGCTGGAACCTGGAATCAGGAACGACGCCGTGACCGAGCCCTCGGACAGCACGTTGATCAACGTACACGCCACCTTGTTGCCAGGGCGCTCCGGGATCAGCAGCGTGTTCCGGTCATGCGCCAACACGAAGCCGTCAGGATCGCCGCGCGGGGAGATTTCCGTGGCGCCGGCGCCGTTCTGCGTCAGCATCAGCAGGTAGGGAGAGCGCTCGATAAAGGCCAGTGCCTCATCGGACAGCGTCGCCTGGCCCTCAATATCCGAGCACGGCGCACTGCCCTCCCGCGCCTCCCAGAACTCCGCCCGCACCTTGGCCCGCGAGCAATGCAGGAACAGCGCATCAGCCTGGAACTCCAGGAACAGCCCCGTCTCTCGCCGTACCACCGAGGCGCGGCCATTGGCACGCAGGGCGAAGCCGATGCCCGACATGATGAAATACAGGCTGCACGCCAGCACCGCCGATTGCTGCAACGGGGCCGGCAGCGGTTTGTCCGCCGGCCACACCAGCACGATGCGGTCGCCCTCTGCACGCACCACCGGCGTATCGCGGATATTGAAGTACTCGATGTCCAGCGACGGGTCGATAAACCCCACCGCGCACACGGACGCGTTCTGAATGATGGTCAGGCAATACTCGTCGACCTGAGGTTGCAGCCGCTTTTTCATCATCGCCGGAGGCTCGGCAATCAACTTGCGCAGGCTTTTTACCGAATCGACCTTGTCCGCTTGCATCGCCAACACTCCTTTCCCGCGGGCTTGATAGCCCCGATGCTAGGTCCCGAAGCGGTAGACAACCATGGCGTCAGGGATCAACTCAGGTGGCGTTCGGTTGCAACCTGTGGCCCCTGACACTGCCCATCAACCGCAACATTCGGCGACGCGTCCGCAGCAGCCTTACTGCTCCGGCGATGGCGCGGCCTACGGGCAGCGCGTTACAGTTTCCGTCTCCCCCTCGACAGGACCCGCCACCCGATGCGAAGACCCACCAGCGTATCTGCCGTTGCCGTGCTGGATCTGCACGACCTGCTGCTGGACATGGGCCTGGCCACTGCCGAGCAGATGAGCGCTGCCGGGGTGCATCGAGACGAGTTGATCGACCGCAGCGACAACGCCCGCCCCCTGCAGGAGCAACGCCTCGACGAAAAACACCTGCTGGCCCTGTGGCAGATAGCCGCCAACAACACCCGGATACCCCACGTCGGGCTGGTGATCGGGCAAACCTTCAACCCCGCCACCCGTGGGGTACTGGCCAGCTGGCTGTTCCAGTGCACCGAAGCGGGCGAAGCCCTGCATGTCTTCCAGAAGCACATCGCGCTGATGAACCCATCGGAAAGCTGGACCGTCACGGAGATCGGTGAAGAGCTGGTACTGGAATTTTCCTTTGCCCCCGATAAGCCCTATCCCCAGGCCGCCATCGAGCGCAGCATGAGTGCCCTGCTCAGGTGGGGCCAGGAAATGACCGGGGTGCCCATCACACCCAACGCTTGCGAATTCACCTTCCCACGTCCGGCCTATGCCGAGCGTTATGTCGAGGTGTTCGGCAGCCACCTGCACTTCGGCAGCCCGCGAAACAGCCTGCATCTGCCCCGCGCCTTTCTGCATGCCCCGATTGGCAGCGCCAACAGCTACCTCAAGCACCTGCTCGAAGAGCGTGCCTTGCAGGCCTTCCAGCATTTGCAGGTCAATGGTGAATGGCTGAACAAGGTGCGCCAGCTGGTGCAGGCAACCTTGAAGGATGGCGTGAGCATCGAACAGGTCTGCCAGACCCTGCACGTCAGCCGCCCGACCCTCTATCGGCGGCTGAAAGAGGAAGGCACCAGCTTTACCGAACTGGTCAGCGCCGTGCGCAAGGACCTGGCCTACAAACAGATCCAGCAAGGCCTGCCCATCGCCACCGTCAGCGAAGCGCTCGGCTTCAAGGATGTCAGCACCTTCCATCGGGCATTCAAGCGCTGGTTCAATCAGTCACCTGGCGCCATTCGCGGGCCGTTCACCTGAATGCGTGCTACCAACTGGCGCGCGCTCAGATTGTCTGCTGCAACGGCACCCACAGGTTCACCTCCAATCCCTCCACGCCATTGTTGAAACGCAGCTCACAACCACAGCGCTGAGCGACCGCCTGGACGATGGACAAGCCCAGCCCGCTGCCATTGCTGCCGCTGCTGCGCCAGAAACGCTGGCTCATCTGCGCCAGGTGTTGCACCGGGATACCGGGCCCCTGGTCGTGCACGCTGAAGCACACCCGCCCGGCTTGCTGCCGGATAGCCAGACGCACACGACCCTGCTCGGCACCATGGCGCAAGGCGTTGTCCAGCAGGTTGCGCAGTGCTGCGACGGCCAGTGCGGGCGGCATGTCCAGCGGCGCGTCGTCGATATCGGCTGCGATCGCCAGATCGATGCGGGACGCCTGGCCCTGATTGGCATCGGCGATGGCCACCCGGGCCGCCTGGATGGCCGAGCACTGCTGGCCATCGTCGAAATCCAGGCTGCCCTCGACCCGTGCCAGCAGGAGCAATTGCTCCAGTGTGCGTTGCAAGCGATCGGCGCCCGCTTCGGCATTGGCCAGCGCCTGGTCGATGGCAGCGCCCTGGGTCATCCGCGCCACCTGCAGGTGGGTCTTGATCGCCGTCAGCGGGCTGCGCAGCTCATGCGCCGCATCACCGGTAAAGCGCCGCTCACGGGCCAGCGCCTGGGCGATGCGCTGGAACAACTGGTTCTGGGTTTCCACCAAGGGCTTGAGTTCGCCAGGCAAGTCGCCTACTTGCAGCGGTTCAAGGGAGTCTGCACTGCGCCGGGTAAGCGCTTCACGAATCCGCTGCAACGGCGCCAGGCCACGGCCGACGCCCAGCCAGAGCAGCGCCAGGCTACCCAGCAGCGCCACCACCACCGGCACCGCCGCCGCCAATAGCACCGAGCGCTTGAGCGTGTTGCGTTCATCCAGACGATCAGCGGTGGTGATACGCAGCTCGCCCTGCACCAGGGTGAAGCTGCGCCAGGGCACCCCGTCGATCAGTTGCTCGTGAAAGCCCAGGCCATCGGCATCCAGCTGCTGGTCAGGGCTGGCGTGGCTGCGCGCCAATACCTCGCCGCGCAGCGAGCTGACCTGGCAGGCCAGGCCGTTGGGGATACCCAGTTGTTCGGCGCTGATCGCCGCTCGCGTGCCATCGCTGGCCAGCGGCTGGGGCAACTGCAGCAACAGCCCGGCGACCATGCGTGCCGACGCGGCCAGGCGCTCGTCCAGCGAGCGCATCATCTGCCCACGCAGGTCGTAGAGCATCCAGGTGGCGGCCAGCGCCCAGAGCAGCACGAAGGCCGAACCGAGCATCAGGGTCAGGCGCAGGCGCAGGCTCATTGTCCTGACTCCTGCCGAGCAGCGTCGCCAGCCGGCCCCAGGCGATAGCCCAACCCGCGCACCGTCTCGACGATGCCATTGCCCAATTTGCGCCGCAGGTGATGGATATGCACGTTCAGCGCGTTGCTCTCGACGTCCTCGGCGAAACCATAGATCGCATCCTTGAGCTGGTCGCTGCTGAGCACCCGCCGTGGGTTGTGCAGCAGTGCCTGCAACAGCGCCTGCTCGCGCCGTGACAGGTCAACGGCGCGACCGTCCAGGCGGGTTTCGCAGGTGCTCGGGTCATAGCTCAGCGAGCCATGTTCGATCAGGTTGACGCTACGCCCGGAGACCCGCCGCTGCAGCGTGTGCAAACGTGCGGCCAGCTCGCGCAGGTCGAAGGGTTTGAGCAGGTAGTCATCGGCACCGGCCTGCAAACCAATCACCCGGTCGCTCACCGCGTCACGGGCCGTGAGGATCAGCACCGGCAGGCTCAAGCCCTGCGCACGCAAACGGCGCAGCAGGCTGATGCCATCGGCATCGGGCAGGCCCAGGTCGAGAATCAGCACATCGAAGTCGGCCGCCTGCAACAGGGTTTCGGTGTGCGTCGCCGTGGCCGCGTGATCCACGGTCAGGCCCTGGGCCATGAGGCCAGCGACGATGCCACTGGCGATCAGTGCGTCATCCTCAGCGAGTAATACATGCATGGCAGGCAGTTCCGCACCTAAAGAGTCGATTATCGACCTTAGCGATTAAGGCAGCATTATGCAGCTCACGCACACCGTTAATGCCGCGTTAATGCCGCCCACCCATGCTGCAGCGCATCTGCCATCCGAATGGAGTGCCCATGCGCGTTCTGCTTTCTCTGCTTTGCCTGTTGTTGCCGGGGCTGGTGACGGCGGCCGACGGGTTGTTCTCATCACCCGCACAACGCGATTTCCTGCCCGTCGAGCAGGCATTCGAACTGAGCGTAACCCCGCTACCAGGCGATGCCCTCGAACTGCAGTGGCGCATCGCGCCGGGCTACTACCTGTACCAGAATCGCCTGCGCTTCGACGGCCTGCCGAGCGAGCAAATACCGCCTCTGCCCGCAGGACTGGACCACCACGATGAGTTCTTCGGCGACACGCAGATCTACCGCGATAGCCTGACCCTGACAGTGCCTGCGGGCAGCGCCCGCGAGCTGCAACTTGGGTGGCAAGGCTGCGCCGATGCCGGGCTCTGCTACTCACCGCAAAGCCGGACGCTGCCCCTGCCCGGCGCGACGGCGGTAGCCGACGACCAGGCCCTGGCTCAGGGGCTCGCCACCCAGGCACTGGTGTGGAGCCTGCTGGGTTTCTTCGGCCTCGGCCTGCTGCTGGCCTTTACCCCCTGTTCGCTGCCGATGCTACCGATCCTTGCCGGCATCGTCGTCGGCAATGGCGCCAGCCCCCGCCGCGCGTTGCTCCTGGCCTCGACCTATATCGTCAGCATGGCGCTGGTCTATGCCGCCCTCGGGGTGCTCGCTGCCCTGTTCGGCGCCAACCTGCAGGCACTGTTGCAGCAGCCATGGCTGCTGGCGAGCTTCGCCAGCTTATTCGTGGTGCTGGCCTTGCCCATGTTCGGCTTCTTCGAGCTGCAACTGCCGGCAGCGCTGCGCGACCGACTGGCCAACGCCGGGAGCCGGCAGACAGGCGGCAACCTGGTCGGCGCCAGTGTGCTCGGCCTGCTTTCCGGGCTATTGATCGGCCCTTGCATGACCGCGCCCCTGGCCGCTGCACTGCTGTTCATCGCGCAGAGCGGCAACGTCATGCAGGGCGCCTTGGTGCTATTCACACTCGGCCTTGGTATCGGCACACCGCTGCTGTTGCTGGTGACCCTGGGCAAACGCTTTCTGCCACGCCCCGGCGCCTGGATGGACAGGGTCAAGGGGCTGTTCGGCTTCATCTTTCTCGCCGGCGCGTTGCTGGTCGCTCGACCGTTGCTGGCCGATTGGCTGTGGCTGGGCTTGTGGGGCGCCTGGTTGGTGATCCTGGCCAGCGCACTGCTGCATATCGCCGGGCAACTGCAGCGACACTCACTGCCCTGCCGCGCGACGGGTGCGCTGCTGGGCCTATGGGGCGTGCTGATGCTGCTGGGCGCAGCCGGCGGCGCCGATGATCCCTGGCAGCCGCTGACGCCTTACGCGACAGGCACGACATCCGCGCACGCGGCCTCCGACAGCGCCCTCACGCTCACCGAACCGGCTCAACTGGATCGCGAGCTGGCAGCCGCCAAGGCACAGGGCCAGTGGGTGCTGATCGACTATTACGCCGACTGGTGCGTGTCGTGCAAAGTCATGGATAAACAGGTGTTCGCCAAGCCCGAGGTGCAGGCCAGCCTGGCCGGTGTACGGGTGCTGCGCCCCGACGTGACGCGCAGCGATGCCAACAGCCAGGCGCTGCTGCAGCGCTACCAGGTGCTCGGCCCGCCGACGCTGCTGTGGATCGGTCCCGATGGCCAGGAACGCCGTAGCGGCCGTATCACCGGCGAGGTGAACGCACAACAATTCATCGAACGCTGGAACAACGTACGGGAGCGTGGCTGATGCTGACCCTGAACCTTGGCCCACTGACCCTGGCAGTCCCCCATGCGCTGCTACTGGGCAGCCTGCTGCTGGCCACATTGAGTGGCTGGTGGGCTGGCCGACGCACCGCCAACAACCCCGAGCGGGTGCTGTTCCGTCTGTTTCTGGTGGCTTTGCTGGGGGCGCGCCTGGCGTTCGTATTGATGTACTTCAGCCACTATCAGGATGCCCCCTGGCGCGTTATCGATATCCGCGACGGTGGCTTCATCGCCTGGCCGGGGCTGCTCGCCGCCCTGCTCCTGGCCGGCTGGATACTCTGGCGTGACACCAGACAACGCAGGCCGCTGGCCATCGCCCTGCTCGTCGGCCTGTGCAGCTGGGGCCTGGGCACTCTCGCCTGGCAAGCCCTGGAACGCGGCACCCGGCTTCCCGAAATGGCCCTACGCGACAGCCAGGGCCGTTCGGTGGCGCTGGCCGATCACCTGGGCAAGCCGTTAGTGATCAACCTGTGGGCCACCTGGTGCCCGCCCTGCCGTCGCGAGATGCCGGCCCTGGCCGCTGCGCAGGCCAGCCATCCCGATACCGTGTTCCTGTTCGTAAACCAGGGCGAGAGCACAGCAGCCATCGAGCAATTCCTGGCCTCGCAGAACCTCACGCTGCACAACGTGCTGCTCGACAGCGGCGGCCGGCTCGGCCAGCACGTGGGCTCCATGGCCCTGCCCACCACCCTTTTCTATAACGCCGAGGGCCGCCAGGTTGGCAGCCACCTCGGTGAACTGTCGTCGGCCAGCCTGGCCCGCGCCCTGGAACAACTGAAAGAGGATGCCCACGAGTGACCCGAATCCATTCCATGAAACGACTCAAACAACTGGCCTGCACCCTGACCGTCATGACACTGCCCGGCACCACGCTGTGGGCCGAGAGCTGGCCGCAACCGATCCAGGCCATCGAGGCGCGTGGCGCCAAGATCATCGGCACCTTCGACGCTCCCGATGGGCTCAAGGGCTATGCCGCGCTGTACCAGGGCCAAGGCGTGGCGCTGTACCTGACGCCTGACGGCAAGCACGTACTGGTCGGCAACCTGCTCGACGCCAAGGGCGAAGACCTCACCCAGGCGCCCTTGCAGGCGCTGGTGTACGAGCCCATGAGCAAGGAAATGTGGAGCCGTATGCAAGGCAGCACCTGGATCGCCGACGGACGCGCCGACGCGCCGCGCATCCTTTATGTGTTCAGCGATCCCAACTGCCCCTACTGCACGATGTTCTGGCAACAGGCTCGACCCTGGGTCGAGGCCGGCAAGGTGCAACTGCGGCACATCATGGTCGGCATCATACGGGCCGACAGCGCCAACAAATCCGCCGCCCTGCTCAGCGCCAAGGACCCCAGCGCCGCGCTCAGCGAACATGAACGCGCCGGCAAGGCCAGCACGCTCAAGCCGATGCCGAGCATCCCGGCGGCACTGAGCAAGCAATTAGCCGACAACCTGGCACTGATGGGCGACCTGGGCGCGCACGCCACCCCGGCGATCTTCTACCTGGATGCCGACCAGCGCCTGCAACAGCAACAAGGCGCGCCACGGGCCGACGTACTGGAAGCGATCATGGGGCCGCGCCCGTAATAAGGGGGTGGTAACCCAGATTCATGCATCGCTGCCATGGTTTGCCATGGCAGCGTTTGGCCATACGTCAATGCAGATTGGCTTATCCCAACTGAAACCTCAGTCACCGGCACGAGGCTATTCAGCCGCCATGAAGCCAGCAGATGCTGCCATCCAGCCCGTCGCAAAAATGATATCAATGCGCCATAATCGCGCAGCTAAGCCAACTGGCCACGCCTCAAAACTGTTCATATCAAGATGAAAAGGACTTCCCATGCAAAGCCGCTTCAAGCTGTTCGCCACGGCATTCGCCCTCGCTGTACTCACCGGCTGCGCCTCCGTTCCTAAAGGCGACCCGTCAGAAGATGCCCGACTGAAAACCTTCCCCGCCCCACCTGCTGATCAAGCTGGTTTGTACATCTATCGCGACAGCTTTGCCGGCAAGGCATTGAAAAAGAGCGTCAAGATCGACAACGAAGTCATCGGCGAAACCGCCAACCAGGTGTACTTCTACCGCCTCATCACACCGGGCCAACACGTACTCGCCACCGAGTCCGAATTCAGCGACAACACCCTCGACCTGCTGGCCGTTGCCGGGCAGAACCATTACGTGCGCCAATCCATCAAGATGGGCGTGTTCGTGGGCGGGGCGAAGTTGGAAGTCGTGCCGGAAAGTGTGGCGCAAGGGCATTTGAAGAACTGTACGCTTGCGAAGTAACTGGGAAAGCAAAGAGCCGGACTTGCTATAAGTTCAGCCCTCATTTTTTCAAATAGGCTAATGATTTGTTTAAAAGCTGCCTTTTGAAAGAGTGCGCTCGGCTAAAGCAGTTCTCTCAGTAAATAAATCCGCCCCCTTTTCTCATAAACCAGCATGATTAGTTATGCGTGTATATTTTTCCATTTTTCTATTTTCCACTATAATAATGCATGCCTCTGCAGCTGACTTTACTTGGTACGTTCAGAATCCACGTATAAGTTACGGACACATACTTGATGAAGAGTTACTGCCTACGACAGCCTGCAAAAAAACCGCATCTATTGAGACATCTAGATCTCCCATATACGATGATTACCCAGGAGTATATACATATGTTTCATCGACTTTCGTCTCGGAGACGCAGTGGACTTGCACTCTAAACTACAAGCGAAACAATAGCACCTACACTGGCAACCAAAACTATGTCGTCGGTAGAGTTGGAAATTCATGCCCTACCTCAACTAACAGCAACTTCACAACGGGCGGATGTACTAACGAAGAACAAAAAGGTCCACCAGAAAATACCTGCATAGGTAATCCCATCAATTTTTCTATCGGAAACAAGTTCCAGACTGAAACCGACTATTCGGCCAGCGGTAGCTCTTCTCTAGGTTTTGTTCGCAGCTACAACAGCCTAGATGGCCTCTGGCGCCACAATTTTTCGGCCTACTTGCGTTTTGCTGGCACCCAGTACGTGTCGATGGTACAGGCACACGGCCGCGAGTCCTTCTTTACCGTTAGTGGCACAGCCGTTACCCCAACCTCAGCCGATCACGGCGTGTTGACCAAAACGGGAACGACAAGCTGGCAGTACATCTCAGCGACCAATGAGCGCTTCACCTTCGACTCCGTCGGCAAGCTAACTCAATGGTCCAACGTACAAGGCGCGGTGCATCAGCTTGTATATTCTGGCAGTCAGGTCACGGTTACCGATAACCTCGGCAACAGCTTGACCTTTACCGAAGACACCGATCACCAACCGCTGACCCTGACGGTGCCGGGGGTACAAATTACCTACAGCTACAACACCAACAAACGCCTGGCCTCTGTGACTCGCGTTGCTGGCGGCCAAACCACCCAACGTCAGTACCACTACGAAGTAGCTGGCAAACCTGATCTGCTCACCGGCATTACCGACGAGCGTGGTGTGCGCTATGCAACTTGGACGTATGACGCTCAAGGGCGTGCTACGTCCAGCGAACATGCAGATGGTGCCGAGCATGTTGGAGTTTCCTACAACACGGACGGCACTGTGTCAGTGACCAATGAGCTGGGCAAGGTGGCCAAGTACAGCTTTGAGTACATCAAGGGAGTACGGCGAATTACTTCAATTCAGGGCGAACCCTCCCCCAACTGCCCCAACAGCAATTCCAGCTTCACTTACGACAGCCGTGGCCTGCTCAAGACCAAAACCGATAACAAAGGCATTCTCACTACCTACGATTACAACGACCGTGGCCTCGAGGTATCACGCACAGAAGCAGCCGGCACACCTCAGGCACGGACCACCACCACGACGTGGCACCCAACGCTCTTCCTACCTTTGACGGTGACAGAAGCAGGCCGCACCACTCACTATCAATACGACAATCAGGCACGGCAGATTAGCCAGACCATCGACTCGCTATGATTTAGACGGATCTAATTATGAAATATAAATCAAACTATTCAACGCACATAAAGCACTCGACATACTTAGTAGCGATCATAATAATTTTATCACTCACTGAAACCACACATGCTCAGGAAAAATTTCATTGGCGATGCCTATATAAATGGTGCACAGGTCACCACCCGACCCCAATGCTCGCTGCTTATGAAGAACTCGCAACCCAGAATTGGAATATGAGCGAGGTAACCTGGACAGGTTGTATGCTTCTATCAGAAAACAAGGCTCAATGTTACTTCTTTAAACCTCACAACACCGGCCACATATATGCATATAGATTTGGCCTATCATGCGATGGTCAATACACATACAACGTTGCCACAGGAATTTGCGAGTCACCCACAGAGCCACAGGAAAGCAAAGAGAAAGGAGTGCCGCCTCCACTAGCATGCATTGCAAACCCTATAAACTTAACGAGCGGAAATAAATTCCAAGAAGAAATCGATCTAGCGAAGAGCACTAGCACACCTCACTTCTCAAGATACTACAACAGTTCCGATGGCCTCTGGAGTCACTCTTACGCCACCCGCCTCGCTCTTGGCGAGAAAAACATTACCCTTATTAGACATGACGGATACCAATCTTCATTTTCCCTCAATGGAATTATCATAGAGCCAGAAGCAAATGAACTAGGAAAGCTCACAAGAGAATCGAGCACATGGGCCTATACGTCGCCATATAATGAAACCCTTATCTTTGACTTAACAGGAAGATTAATAAAAAAGACTCTACCCTCGGGCATAGTACATAACATTTACTATTCTAATAATTCCATTATCGTTACAAGCTCCCTTGGAGGCACTCTATCCTTCCAGCAAGACAGTAGATATCAACCCACGTCTCTAACAGCTGCAGGAATGTCTGCCACTTACTCCTACAACACTTATGGCCGCCTAATCAATATATCCAAGATAATCAACAACCAAACCCAAGTACGGCAATATCACTACGAAGTTCCCAGCAAGCCCAATCTTCTAACCGGAATTACCGACGAACGCGGCGTACGCTACGCAACGTGGGCTTACGACGATCAGGATCGCGCCATCTCCAGTGAGCATGCAGATGGCGCCGATAAAGTCACCCTGACTTACAACACTGATGGATCAACTACCGTCACCAATGAACTGGGTAAAAAAGCCACCTATCGCTTCGAAACCATTCAGGGCATAAGACGCATTGTCGCTATTGAGGGGGAGCCCACCCCCAACTGCCCCAACAGCAACTCCAGCTTCACTTACGATAACCGCGGCCTACTCAAGACCAAGACCGATAACAAAGGCATTCTCACTACCTACGATTACAACGACCGTGGCCTTGAGGTATCACGCACAGAAGCAGCCGGCACACCTCAGGCACGGACCACCACCACGACGTGGCATCCAACGCTCTTCCTACCTTTGACGGTGACAGAGGCTGGCCGCACCACTCACTATCAATACGACAATCAGGGACGGCAGATTAGCCAGACCACCGACTCGCTCTGATTTCAGAAGGATCTGATTATGAAAAATGCGTTGCGCTATACCTGCCTGCTGTCGCTAGCCGTTTTAACGGCAGCGGGCTCTGTTCAGGCCGCCCAGCGTAGCTGGAGCTACACCTACAACAGCCTGGGCCTGATCGAAACCGCTAACGGGCCACGCACCGATGTCTCTGACATCACCACCTATGCCTATGATGCTCAAGGTCACTTGACCAGCGTGACCAACGCTCTGGGACATGTCACTCAGTTGTCCAACTTCGACAACTTCGGCAACCCCCAAACCGTTGTCGATGCCAATGGGGTAACTACCAGCCTGACCTATGCGCCCCAGGGTTGGCTGGCCTCAGTGAGCATAGCCGGTAGCACTACAAGCTTCGAACACGACGCTATTGGTCAGATCACGAAAGTCACCCGTGGCGATGGGAGCTGGCTGCAATACACCTGGAGTAACGCACGACGCCTGACGGCCATCACCAACAACCTGGGTGAGCGCGTCGAATATGACTACGACGCCATGGGTAACCGCACGGCCCAACGTCTCAAGGACGCGTCCAGTAGCCTGACTCAGCAGCAGGCCTGGGTGTATGACGAATTGGGACGGTTGTTGCGCTCAATCGGTGCCGCTGGCCAAACCGCACGCTATGGCTATGACCTCAATGACAACCCCATTGTCAGCACCACACCTAAGCAGCACAGCACCACCAAGAGTTACGACGCCCTTGATCGACTGGTCTCCAGTGTCGATCCGCTCAATGGTGTAACTGGCCTGGCCTATGACGCGCAGGACAACCTCACCCAGGTCCGTGATCCGCGTAACGTAACCACCCAATACCAGTACGACGGCTTGGGTAACCTGACCAAGGTGATCAGCCCCGACAGCGGAACAACGACTTACACCCATGATGCGGCGGGAAACATCATCAGCAAGACCGATGCCCGGGGTGTAGTGACCCTCTATGCCTATGACGCACTAAACCGCCAGATCTCCCGCCAGTATCCGGCCAAACCTGCCTTAAATGTGCAGTACCACTACGACATGACGGCCGATGGTAATCATGGTGTTGGGCGTTTGACAGCCATTCAGGACGCCAGCGGCATACTCGGTTACTACTACGACGCCCGAGGCAATCTCAGTGGGCAACTTCGTTCGGTAAGCGTGGCAGGTACGGATCGCTATGACGGCCTGGCCTACGAATACGACGGTGCCAATCAGTTAACCAAAACCAGCTACTCCGTGGGCTTCAGCGTCTTGTATGCCCGCAATGGTGCAGGTCAGGTGAATCAGGTTCTGATGCAGATTGGCGATGGCACACCCAGTGCCATTGCCAGCCAGATTCAGTACCTGCCTTTTGGTCCGCTAACGAGCCTGACCTGGGCTAACGGTTTAAGCCTGTCGAGAGCCTACGACCAGGATTATCGCCTGACCCATCAGCAGATTGACACGTGGAGGAATATCTATGGCTATGACGCCAACAGCAATATCGAAACGCTGCAAAGCAGCCTGTTCGGCAACATCACCTATAGCTATGACGTTCTGGATCGACTGACCTCAGAACAGCAAGCTGACCTGCATCAGAGTTATAGCTATGACGCCGTAGGGAACCGCATTGGCAAGACAGCGACTCCCATCGTCAATGGCAGCCCACAGCCAAGCACCAATACCACCCTTGGCTATGCGACCACCAGTAACCGGCTCACGCAGCTCAATGGCGTAGCAGTAGGCAGTGACGCCGCAGGTAACTTGACTAAAGACCGCCCCAACCGGCAGTTCGAATACGATGAACATAATCGGCTTTCACGAGTGAAAGCCTCAGGTGTCACCATTGCAGAGTACGGCTACAACGCCTTGGGCCAGCGTACTCACAAGATCACCTCCAGCGGCACCACCGTTTTTCTGTATGGCAGAGAAGGCCAACTGCTGGATGAGACGTTTTACAACACGACAGGCCAGCGCCAGAGTAGCCAGGTCTATATCTGGCTAGACAACCTCCCCATCGCCGGATTTACCGTTCGCTATGGGACCAACGGCGATATCACTTCGAGCGAACCCTTCCTCCTGCACACGGATCATTTGGGAACGCCACGAGTTGCCACGAATCACAATCAGCAACCCGTCTGGGGCTGGTTCTCCGATGCCTTTGGGGTTGGCCACGCTACAGGTAGTCTAACTATCAACCTGCGCCTCCCAGGTCAGTATTACGATCAGGAAACAGGGCTGCATTACAACTACTTCCGCGATTACGACCCCGAGACGGGGCGGTACGTCGAAAGCGATCCGATTGGGTTAGCGGGCGGACTGAATACCTATGGGTATGTAGAGGGAAATCCGGTTAACTACATAGACCCTACTGGAGAAAACGCTGTCGCCGGAGCAGCTGCGGCAGCCGTCTTGTTTTGCACGCGATATCCGTCTGCCTGTGCCGCTGCTGCTGGGGCGTTTTACTGCCTCATTAATCCAGATGCATGTACACCTAAGAATTGCCCAATAGATAGCTCTCCGTCTGATGACCCCTATTATTCTCAACGGCCCCCAGGAAGCTGGCCTGCTGATTCAGGCGCAAGAGAGTGGGATAAACGAAATGGAGGAGGTCGAAAAGGACGTGACAAATTTCATGACACCAAGCAAAACAGCCCATGGCCTGGCGGAAAAGAAGATTGGTCGGTTGATCCGGACACAGGGGATATCTATGATCCAAATGGTGACTCTTATGACAACCTCAATGACTAGTGAAGCCTAATGAGCAATTCTAAAAGTATTCGGCTATCCCTTAGATTGTGGGGGGAAGAAATCAATCATGAATTGATTACTAATACCTTGGGGTTAAAGCCAAGTCTTTCTTATGAACGTGGATACGTTAAAACGCTATCCAGTGGTAAAACAACCATACCCAAAGATCTAGGGATCTGGGTTTATGAGAAAAATGTTGAATCTACTCTTGAGCATGAGCTGGACTCTTTACTGTCCTCGCTTGCAGATAAGCAACTAAAAAATATTGAGAGCGTCCAGATAGCCATATTAGATATTTATCTTGGCCTGTCTGATGAGGACTCATCGCTTACTGATAGCTATGAGTGCAGAATTGATAATGCTTCATTGCTTCGGCTGGGGAACCTCGGGATCGACGTAAGAATTACCGTTTCATAAGGTAGGAGAAAATAATTCCTCGCGATCTTATTTCGCAGGATACGCAAAGCTAATATTCCTCTGACACCGGCCTCGCGCCGGTGTTTTATTGCCAGTGCACTTAAGGCGTATTTCCTAGCTCTACCGCTCTAGGAATAGTTCCGCACTTAAATTCCCACAGTAATTCTCCACTCTTGGCCCTTGGCATAACCGCTCTAATATTTGATAAGTGTGGCATTGCGTAGGGTGTCGATGCTGAGTATCCATCCATACCTGCTGTATCAACTTCTCCAGCAGACTGTTCAGACCTTTTCGGTTCAAGGTGTCAGGTTAGGCCAGCAGGGTGTTCAAGTTAGTGCAGTCCCTACAACTGTAGGGGCCGAGAAATTTATTACGGCCTGCTGGTTTGAGTTGATACCTTGAACCGAAAAGGTCTGAACACTCTGCTGTTAGTGCATAATGGCACTAGCTCTACTACCCGCATGCGTTTTTCCGCCCCCGCCGCTCATGACCCCACAGCCAGCCGCCATCAGCCAGAAGCGGGCGATAGGCCTTTACTACATACGGTACTTGAGGTGTTTAGTCTTTATGCAGAGCGACCATATAGCCGCTCCTTGATGTTCATCTGGCCCCAAACCAGGATTCCATGTGGCTGCGCCGCACTCGGTAAAGACCTATTGTTCGATATACCAATGCTTCGGAATGAGCGCCGTATCTCCTCGCCATTTCTCATCAGCGATAGCGGACTGATACCAGTCGTCCTCGATATCGGCATGGTCTGTGACAATGACCTGAAGATCGCCTCCTAGTTCTTCTTCTACTACTTTGAACAGCCATTCGAACATTTTTTTAACTGCTTTGCGGTCCTCATCGCTCTCGATCTCTTCAATGTTACCGGTCACGGATTTATCAGAAGGAAAATACACTTGTGTAGGTTGGTCAAAAAATATGAACCTACCAACGGGACGATTCTCCTTAATGAACCATTTAGCCAAAGCCAGATAGGCCACCAGATGATAACCAACCCAATTTTCCCCGCTTCCCATGCGATAAAGAGGCGTTCTGCCGAAAGGAGTTTCGGCCACGACGGTGAGCTTGGGTATATCCAGGCGGATGGGATGCTCTGAATGTTCGAGGCCCAGTTCCCTTGCCCATCGCGTCATGTCTTCACTGATGATACTGATCTGTGCATCCAGCCGTTCTTTGAGCGCTTCAGGGTTAAGCTTCTCTTCAAGCTCTTCGATCTGTGGTTCTAACGCTGCGATCTGTTTCTTGATCGGCCCCGTATCATCCGCCCAATTGATACCGTCCAGGTAAAGGGAAACCCGTCCTGCAATCCTAGATTTCTGCAGGTTCCCATCCTGCAGGCCTTCTGACGTCGCATTTTTCGATCTGATTTGGTCAATGCTGTTGCGAGTTTTTTTGATTTTGTCGGCCAGATCGGACTGTTCTGTGATTAGACCCTGAATATAACCAGTGATCCGTGGACGATTTCGCCCCACGCCATCCAGTTTATGCGCAAGATCGGCAATGGCGTGTTTGATGATGCCCTCAGCACTGTCGCTTGCGTCATGCTGAGATTCACATATGGGGCAGGTTTTCTGTGCCGTCGCTGCTTTCTTGAATAACCCAATGGACTGCAATCTAAAATTCTGCTCTCCGGCTTCTTTTTCGAAACCGCTTTCTGACCTCGCAAACTCGTTGGCAGAGTTCAGTTTGAATCGAACTTCGCGTTTTTGTTGTTGGAGTCGCTGGTACTCCTGCTCCAATGCCAGAAGCGGATTGTCATCACTGTCCTCGACGGGATTCAGTGGCGGCGTCCAGTTGTTGATGCGGGAAAGGCCGCTCAGGAGCTCTTTCTCATTGGGTATGAGGTTTTCTCCCGAGTAAAGACCGACATTTGCCGCCTCTGCCAGCAGGAGATAGCCCTTCTGCAGGCCATCACCTTTCAGGGACTCTATCTCATAAAGTTTTTTGTTGAGCCGTACCTTTTCCTGCTTAAGGTTTCGTAGTGCAGCGAGATCCTTTAGACGATCATCTTCCGCCGCGCCAAGAAAGTATGGAATAGTGTCTTTGATAGCTTGCGGAATATGGGGCTCTGACTGGCGATGAAAGAGTATCTTCTTGGCGGCAATCTCATCCTGGCTCTGAAAGAGGTAATACCGAGAGTGCTTAAAGTTGATGGAGATAGAAGAGCGCGTCTGTCCTTCAGGCACCTCCGTTTGCTGCTCTGGAACCCCCAATTTCTCTGTCAGGAAGTTAACGACGCTATCAATATTCGTGGATGATTTAAGCTCAGCTCTATTCGGGGTTTTTATCTCCTTTTCAACAATCATATGTGATGTGCTGCTGGAGTTCTGCCCTGGAAGGGGAGCTGCACGGGCAATGAAAACCTGCGTATCACTGAATTGCAGGAGAATGGCATACCAATCGACGGTTTTCCTGATGAAACCCTCCGCTACGGTGCATTCACTGGACCCGAGGCAGTATTCCACGATATCCAATAGGGAGGATTTACCCTTTTTGGATGCGCCCGTAATGATATTGACACGGGAGGGTTTGAACTTGACATCACGTCGTTCACCATTCTTCCCGTAGACTGATATCTGTAGAATCTGCATGGTCATGGCCTGATCCCTAGCTGTGCATAAATGGTTTCAACGGTTGATGAATGGGCAAACCACTTACCTATAAAGTTAGAGGCTTGAAGGGCTTGCTTCATGCTCTCGCTCTTATTGAACAGGCTGGGGGATTTGGCGAGCTCATCATTGGCTACGAGGTAATTCGCATTGTCGGTCAGTAGGATGATTTTCCGTTCCAACAGAAAGAGTGCAGCTGAATTGACGACGGGAATACAGGCTGAGGCCATAGCCGGAAAGTCAGACAATTCGCCGCCTCGTTCCGCAACCCAAGAAGCAATGGGTGTCCTGTATGTGCTCGGTAAGCTGACAGCTATGCGTGGCGTCAACGCCATCGGGACGACGACGTAAGGAAGTGTGCAGTGCATGCCCTGCGCATCGTATTCGCAGTAGGCGCGTAAGGATGCAAGAAAAATAAATCCGGTATAGGCGGGATTGTATAAATTGATTTCTTCTTGTGTCAGCAGCTCTTTTAATAACATCAGGCCGCTCCTTTCTTGTCTTCTTTCTTGAGTAAATTTTGATAACTTGGATGCCAGCCAATTTTCAATTCGTTGGCCAACGTGTGATAAGTTCCTCTCGCAACATAGGGGTGATTAAAGTCCCTTCTAATGGACAGCGCCCCTTCATTCTGGCATTTTCCGTAAACATCTCTTCCCGATTTATTGCACTGCTCAGGATTTGTAATGTCGGTATCTGGCAAAATGAGAGACGAGTGGTTAATCCATTCTTCTTCAAGCTTTTTTAGGTACGACTTAAGCTCACCAGGTTTAACAAGCCCATCTCTCGACCAGCGCGAGCGCTGCTCGCAAGCGCGATAATAATTGATAATGGCAAAGCGAATTGCCTGGTTTGGTATGCCAATAAGTCGAAGTTGTTCTACGAAAATGCGGTCATCGCCGTCTACATCAATATCTTCTGGTTCCGCATCAGCATAATCTGCAGTCAGATTTGTCAGCGAAAACTGAGAACGCAGATCATCAATGATCGCAACGACTTCCCCGAGGCAAACTTCCTTTTCATTTGACGATGACATGGCAATGATAAAGCGCTTAAACCACTCACCTTCCAAGCGTGTAAGGAAAGCATCAATATGCTTCCTTTCGATTGTGGTTCTGAGTTCCTTCTTCATCAGCTCGGACACGTCCAGAATGCTCGCTGAACGGCAGAGAATGTTGATCGCACTGATAAGCTGGTCTTTCTGCCAGCCAAGCAAGGTATTGTATGCCGTATAGGCTGGCAGATTTGTTGCGTTAGACGTCTCAGCAGCAATCTCATCAAGGAGCACCCTGACAGCCTTGACGTCGCGCGATGACGTGGGTAGCAAAGCTACTACTAAGCCGGTTTCAGGAGCGCTTTGCGTTGTGATAAGTGAAAAATTCATGGAAGCCGGGTCAAGGACGCCCTTTGTTATGGATTCTGCCCAGACTCTGATAGTTTTCCACAGATCGGCACTTCGGTCCGTCAGGTTCCCTTCAGTGCCATGGTACTTAGTCTGAAGAATATCGACCGGGTTTCCACCTGTTTCGAAAGCTATATCATCCAACTTTTCGATGGAAACGAAACATTCATCTGGGTCTTGAACTTCCCGGATTTTCTGAAGGCTGAGGTAAAGAGCGTATCGTGCTTGGTACAGATAGCCAAGCATTGAAGCTGTTGCATCGAATTCATTTTCTTTGCTTGCCATGCATATTCCCTTCTCGGCAAAAGCAATGTAGCTGCTAGCGCTACAGCTTATTGTTTTAAGTGTTATTTTTATCCATACAACAATGACGGCACTGCAGTGTTAGCTAGATATACGTGCCCAATGCCAACGACATCCATGTGAGGTCCATTTTTTACCGAATACGGCAAGCTAGCGATTTGACATCAAATTGTCTACCACTCCAACGAGTGCGTTGTCAGGCTTCCAGCGAGAGCGATAGATGGTTACATGTCGCCTGACTGGCCCAGCAAGCCAAAATCTAACGCCTACATTGCTAAGTCTGAGGCAACGCTCGGCGCTGCCTCAGTTACAGCACCAGCAGACAGACAAAGCGTAGCTTTTGGCTGTCCAGCGAACAGGGAACGGTAGTTGAGTGCTGCAATGGACTTTCCCCACGCCACACCCTGAAGTTCCGAGTGGCGTGCTCTTGGGAGAGAGTCGATGAAGCGCATTGCAGTTAATTGTTAGAGCTTCGGCACAAACTCAGGGTGGCGATCTAAAACTGACACAGTTAACTCATAAGCTATTTGACGAATACAAGCCAGCTCGACTTTGTCGATTGGTCTAATGTCGTCATTTACCCCGACAGCATAGCCGATGGAATTTTGTCTGCTGAGGGCTGCATAAGTTGCGTCGATTTCAGGATCTACATGAGCGCCCCCGTCTGTATTGGCAACTGCCATGACAAGCATGCGCCGAGAGAACCTTGCGCCCTGCATATCAGTTAAAACTGCTTGATTCCACCAGTCGGGAAACAAAGCTTTCTTTGCGCGGGGCCAACCTGCAGGTCGATGCCCCAGAAGTGGATGATGTTGTCCGCTTAGAGTTAAATCTTCATTGACCGTGATTCTGGTTTGGAGGAAAGCAAGGATGGCTTGCTTTTCTCCTTTTGCTATTGGAATTGCGGTATTTAAGAAGCCAATTGATTTAAGACCAAGCTGCGAGAACAAAGAGTGTGAATTCTTCGTGTCATGCAGCATCAGCCGAATCGTTGCGGCAATACGTTTTGCTTCTGCCGTAAAGCCAGTATCGTACTCTGAGCATGATCGGCTGAGGAATTCAAATTGCTCTCGTAGATGTGAGCGTAGCTCTGTTTTAGATTGCGGAACTCGTGCCATACGATTCTATGTATAGGTCTAACGATTAAGCTAAGGGTCTGCGGAACGCGGCCCAGTGAGCGAAGCGAGCGATTTTATTTCTGTTAACTGTTGGCTTCATTTTGGGACTTGAAAAGTCGTATACGCTCTTTCTCGGCCTGAACAAAAAAGAACCAAGTGAAGTAACCGGGAATTAGGGAAATAAATAGAGAAAAATTCCTAGCCCAGAAGCCTGTAATGCTTGATGACGCTAATTTAGTGGCGATTACAACGAATAGACTAAAAAATATAAAGCATGCAATGTAGTCATTTACCATGAAGACGACTGCGAAAAATTTGCTGAGACGGGGGTATGGCTCTGGAGGCTCAAGATTTTTTACGGCACTTATGGCGATAGCCTTTGTGGCTGCCCTGGTGGATTTAATGGCAATTCCCATTGCCCGGTATAGCTTTAAAAAACTATTGCTCTGCAAAATCTTCAGCATGATTAAGAGCATGGATAGTGCGACGAGCCCCCAAAACATAGGCTCAAGATATTGTCTTGCATACTCAGGGCTGGAAGTTATCAAATTTAAAATTTCTTTTATTTCTGAAATGCTCATGGTCTCTCTAGGCGGCTAACGTTTGGTTAAGGGGCGGGCTTCAGCCCGTCCCAGTGAGCGAAGCGAACGGTTTGAACCACTTGTTATGCGATTTGCTCACTCGTCTAATATTTCCTGTCTGGCACTCACGATTAACTTTGCAATACTAATGTCATGTTCGTTGTTGTCTGTGGCGTTCAATCCGATATTCTGACGAATAGTTGATGTGAGTGAAGCGGCGATTCTAATGTGATCGCAACCCTCTACTGCGAGTCGGAATATGTGAGGTACATAGCTATCGTATTCATCATCCCACTCACTGTCTTCTTCGTAGACACCGATAGGATCCCAATTCTTCCAGAGAATTTTGGATATCCTATTCCAGAGTTCTTTTTCCTTTGAGCTCAATTTATTCTTCATGATCGATTGCGCATAACTATATGTAATGACACTCCTGGCGTAATTTTTTCCGCCCTTTGTGCCTGATAACGTGCCATACCCATGCGTAACTCCTTGATCGGCTTAAGTGGCACGCCAGAAACGCGACATGAGGCAAGGAGCAAAAACGACATGACTTGCGCGAACATTACTGGCGCATTAGCCGCATGTCCATGGTCTGCTTTTGGCCGACTCCGGCCTATCGCGGCCGGCTGAAAGCGGCCAAAAGTGGACATCTCGTAGGTGTCTAAAAGCTAGGGCCGATTCAAGCGGCTCGACAAAAGCCCCGAAGCCGGGGCTTCTGAGGCGTGACCAAGTCGGCGATTGACTACTGAATGCCTACACCATGACTACGCAGTCCTTGCCCGCTTCCTGTTTGACAGCTGTAAGGGGCTGGGCTAATTACAAAGCAGGATTTAACAACCCAAGCGATAAAGGAAATCGACCATGAGTATCAAGCCTGGCCCTAAAAGAACAAACGAAAATGGTACTCCGGACAAGAGGCAGAGAGTTACGCCCGAAAAGCAAAAGGATCATCCAGACCTGAAACCTCATAAGCATAAAAAGGGAGAGTAGGATCGAAAAAGCAGCCCCCGAAAGCTGCTTTTTTTATTTTTGTACGAATAGACCTGTCCGTCATCACCGCCACGATGATCAATCGCGCCGTGTAGTGAACGAAGGAGACAGGGGATTAGTCGTCAAGGCTTTCAGGAAGGAAGGTGCTTTGACCTCGGTGTTCACCCGGGATAAACCGTTTCATAGGCTTCCCTTGCGATGAAATTATCAGAAATCATCGTAAGGGTTTGTACGGGCGTTTTTACACACTCTGGGCCCTAAGCAGCCATCCAAGAAGGGAAGCTTCCGAGCCTGAGCTGACGCTCGATTCTGTCCTCGAAACGAAGGGCGATTAATTATGAGTTTTTTGGTACATAGGAATTCGGACAGCTTGTAACCTCCGATTCAAGAGTGTTTCAAGTGGCCCCAGGTTGCATAGGTCAGAGTTAAATTTATAGTCAATTATTTGAGTAGCCATTAACGGTTATGACAGTCACGATCATGCATATCTCGGATTTGCACCGAGACTCCGGAAGTCAGATTACCACTACCGCACTGCTCAATTCGCTTGCGAGGGATCGTGCTAAGTACATGGGGCGAGAGGATATTCCTGGCCCCGATCTGGCTGTCGTCAGCGGCGACATCATCTATGGGGTAAAAGGTGGGGAAAAGGAAGGAGAGCAAAGGCTCCAGGCTCAATACGATGAAGCTCACGATTTTCTCATTGCCTTAGCTGATCGTTTTTTCGAAGGCGATAGAGAACGTGTGATTCTTGTCCCAGGAAATCATGATGTCAGCATGTCACATGTTGAGCGTGCTACAACACCAGTGCCAGTTCCAGAGGAACCAGACAAGAAAGCGATATTGGTCTCTCGACTGCTGGGGAATGATCCAAAGCTCCGGTGGCGATGGGCAGATTTTTCCGCGTTGGAGATCACTAATCCTCATCTTTATGAGCAGCGGCTAGAACCCTATGCCCAGTTTTATCACCGCTTTTATGAGGGTAAAAGAACCTTTCCCGTGGACCCTGCCAATCAGTTCTCCGTTCACGACTTCCCTGGACTGGGCGTGAGCTTTGTAGGGCTGTCAAGCTGTCATGAAAATGACATTTACAACAGAACGGGCCGGGTTCACCCGGACGCACTTGCCCAAGCTATGGACGCTGTCAGTCCGTGTTTCAAAAAAGGGCGCTTGGTCATCGGTGTTTGGCACCACAGCATTCAGGGCGGCCCGAAAGAAACTGACTATATCGACTCCGACCTGCTGCAAGCCCTCATGGATGGGAACTGCTCTATCGGCATGCACGGCCACCAGCATCGGCCCCAACTCCTGGAGCATCGCTTCACGCCAGACCGAAAAAGAAGTATCTCCATTATTAGCGCTGGCACACTGTGTGGCGGGCCGCGTTCTCTGCCTACTGGCAGAATGCGCGCCTACAACTTGGTGGTGCTGGACACACAGGAGGGGAAAGGAACTATTCATGTTCGGCACATGGCCAACTCTGACTTTAGCTCACCGGTCTGGGGGGCGGGTCATGTCACCGAGTTTGGCGGTACGTCCATCGATTTCGAGCTTCCTAAATCTGCAGTTCCAGTTATCCAGCCACTGGCTGTAGCCGGTGAAGCAGATCAACTATTGCGATCAGGTGAGCCGAGTGCGGCATATGAGATAGTCAAGCCCTTGCTCGATAACCCAATAATGCGTCGTATCGCTGCGTCCGCTCTATCGGATATGGGCGATTGGCGAGAAATCATTGAGGTCTTCAAATGCCCTCGGTCTCCAGCCGAGTTTATCCTGCTTTCAGAAGCCTACGAAGAGCTGGGAGCCTGGGAGTCGATGAGAACACTCCACAGTTCTGACTTCGCGCAGGTACAGGCTGATTCAGCAATCAAGCAGCGCATTGAAATGTGTCGTGCGACTCTAATAGGAAAAAAATGATGTCGGCTTCCAATATCACTTTTCAAGTCGAAACAGATCGCGTGCTTGAGATCCTTTCCAAGCAGATCTACGACTCCCCCTACGCGATGGTTAGGGAAAATGTTCAAAACAGCTACGACGCCGTTTTGATGCGTGCGAAAGCCGAAGGCAGAGAATTATCCGAATACGCGATCGAGATTACTTTGGAGCCAGGGATCATCACCATTCGGGACAATGGTATCGGGATGTCCGAAGAGGTGCTACGCAACAATTTCTGGAAGGCTGGCTCTTCAGGAAAGAACAACTCTGAGGCCCGAGCAGCGGGAGTCATCGGTACCTTCGGCATTGGAGCGATGGCCAATTTCGGTGTCTGTACTGAGCTGTCCGTAACTACTCGAACATTAGGCAGCTCAAGTGGATATCGGACAAACGCCAAGAAAAGAGAGCTTACAATCGGGCAGGAATGCATAAGTCTGGTTCAGCTAGAAGATACGATTTCAGTAGGCACTGAGGTTGTAGCCATGCTGGAGGATGGCTCACAAATCGCTGAGGCAGGCCTGAAAGAATACTTGATCCAATTCGTTCAATTTTTGCCGGTCCCCGTACGTATTAATGGGGTGCTCGTCAGTCAGCGCGACTTGGCTGCGGTGGTAGGGATTTCAGGTTGGGAGCAAATAGGCGAGTGTAAAGTCAACGCAGGAAGCATGCTGTTTGACTTGATCGTTTACGCGCAAGGGAATGCTGTCGGTATAGAGGCTAAAAATTTCCAACGGGAAGATAAAGCTTTTAACGGCCACTTGTGCTTGCGCAGCGCAGCCGGCTCTATAACAGGGCTTCGCTCCCGTTTTGGGCTCGCGCCCTTGCCTGTCCCGACCGTCTACCAACTGGGGGGGTATGCCGATTTGCCGTTCCTGATTCCCACGGCAGGTCGTGAGGCGTTAACCAGGGAGTCCATTGCCGAAGCGTCACAAATCTTTCCCGCCGTAGATGAGCACCTTTCGATAATCATTTCCAGAACGTCGATTGCAGAAGCCTTGCCGGCCTTTCAACAGTACGTGCTGAACTCTGGAAAAACTGAGCTAGCAAGTAAGGTTTTGA
This sequence comes from Pseudomonas sp. Marseille-Q8238, assembly GCF_965111915.1. NCBI lineage: Bacteria > Pseudomonadati > Pseudomonadota > Gammaproteobacteria > Pseudomonadales > Pseudomonadaceae > Pseudomonas > Pseudomonas sp. Marseille-Q8238. The sequence continues at coordinate 2,850,161 of NZ_CBCOPI010000001.1, forward strand.
TCCAAGTGCAAGAAGGAGATCAGCGTGTTGAGCTAGGCATGCTCGAAACTCAGTTCGAAGGCTTGCCAATGCAGTGGTACGCCGGGAGTGATCCTGACACCATCAAAACATTTTCTAGCAGCGAAAGCCCGCTGCTTCGAATCAGTCAAAACCAGCCCCGAAGGAGCGTACAGCAACGCTACCTGACACAGTTGTTGAAAGTGCCTGAAATACCTGATCACGCATCTGTCATCGAGGTGTACGAAGCGAGCGAACTGACTCGAGATGAGTTCAGTCTGACCCTCTCTCTCGCCAGGGTGCTACGTTACGACTACATGTTGGAGGACGTTGACATCATATGGGCAAAGATCAGCCATGGTGTTCCCCTACTCGCCGAATTAAAAGGCGAGCGGGTGATTCTGACCCTCAATAGAAACTGGTCTGCTCTGCAGGCTGTTGTCAAGGTCATAGAGTCTTCATACGATCTGATGGACGGGTTTACCAAGGACTTGGTGAGGGTACATATCTATCAGCGAATACAGTCATTTGTACCGAGCTCTCAACGAGCAGGGCTTGATGCTCTGCAGAGGACATTGGAGCGTAAGAGAGAGCTCTATCGCTTAGATTATGAAGATAAAGGTGAGCTAGAACCTTTGCTCGCTGACTATCTTTTGGGGAAGATCGAAATCGGAGACGTATTGACTGCCGCTGTTGCTGCAAGCTCTGTTCAAAGTCAGCGAGTGAGCGTAGGTCAGGTAGGTGCCATTGAGCGAGTACTGCCTGATGTAGTTAACGCCCCGGTTCATCCGGGTACCGACCAATCAGTAAATGCGCCTACGGTGGGCTCGCCGATCCTGAGGCTTGATACTCACATCCAGGAGCGCCTTCTCACATCGGAGACGGAAATACCCCAACTCAACAATCACAAGATGTTCCTCGCCCTGTCTGATCGGTTGTTCCAGAAGGAGAGTGACTTTTTTCGCTGGCCACATTCGACGCAGGTGGCATGGGCTGGAAGGCGTATTGTTTATCTTTTCTCGGTTGCTAACTCTGGGTTCAGCCTTTACTACGACATTGAACTTCGAGGTAAAAGAAGCGCTGGGGAGGCCGGAGGAATGGCGCTTATTACCACTACCATTGTCGCTAACAACAGGATAATGGTGCCCGTTCCAGCGGCGCTAGCGGAGTGCTTCCGAATAAGCGATTCACCAGTCGAATTTTATGTGAGATTCGATTTGCTCACCCATCAGGACGCGAAGTAATCAGTATAAATACGTTAGCGCTGCGATGAATCTAGCGTTAGAACTGACACTGGATTCATTCGTTGGTCGTATCGAGTGTGCTTACGATTGATTGTAAGTGGTCAATAAGGGGCTATGTCGCTCACAGAAAAGCGTCTGCGTAACACACTTACGCAGTTAAACGGATACCCATTTATGCGGCAGCAGTTCAGTAATTTAACTCGCTCGCAGCGTCGGCAGGCGCATCTGAATATCCATCAGTCAGGCATACGGGGCATGCCCTTTAGCTGTACCGAATGACTGCCTCTTGCCGAAAGCGGAAGCTCGTGACTGGCAACAACCGGTCAAGAGCAGTCATAGAGCGCCTACGAAACTAGGGGGCGATTCAATTGCCTTTCTTGGGTGCTTTGAGACTTTGTCTGGGTGCCCCATTCTATACGTATAGAATGGGGTGAATATTTCCATGAAAAAGTACAAGGACCAGGGCAAAGGGTACCGGCAGATGGGACGTCGACGCAGACCAAAATCATTTTCAGCTTGGCTTCTCAGCGTTGCGGGAGTCCTGCTGATTTCGTGGCTTAGCTACCAATACCGCATTCATCGCTTAGAGCAAATTACCAATGATCAGCTTGAGCGCATAGAGCGCCTGCAGCCAAAGCCAGAACGCCATATTCAATTGACCCCAGAGCAAATGGCCGTACAGCAGGCTGAAGCTCGACGCCAAGCGGAGCTTGATAGGAAGCAAAGAGAAGCTCAGCGCCTAGCGGCTTTGGAGGAACAGCGAAAGGAGGAGGCTTGGAAGAAATACTTCACTCCGACCACTCGTTGCCAAACGCCGGGCTCTCAGCAAATGGTCAAGGTTTGTGAAGCGAACGAATCAAAGCTTCGCGCCAGATTCGAAGCTGGCTGGTCAGCAAACGAGGGCAAACACCTGTAATGCTATGTAACGCCTTTCGGCCGGTGTGCACCCAATGTGGGTTGCCAAGCAAATGGGACATGCTAACTAGACAATGATCGAGCAGGTCTATAGTTGTGGATGCCTGGCGCTGATTTGACGACAGGCATGAAAGCCGAAAATATGTGGTCCTTTAATTCACTCGCCAATGGAATGACGTTCGATGAGGTTGCCTCCAGCGCGAGCAGGGAAAAGAGTTGATTCAAGGCAACGGGTTGTGGACTTCTCGTTCTGGCCGGCCACTCTGGCTCACAAGAATAGATATAAAGTCCAACACACGCTGTTCGCTTTGGACCCATGGTCAATTATCGAGGGAAGCATAAGCCGAAAATGCCCGGCGGCCGCGAAAGAGGAGGCCCAAGCATGCTTGCGTCAAGCGCGAGATTTTTTCCAGGCTGCGAACCAGGCAGGGACTTTAGAGTCACGACCGCTCTCTCTCTACTACAGCTACATGAATTTGGTTAAGGCTTTTTGCCTGACTCGCGGACAGCAGCCAACCTTTGATAAAGCGCAGCATGGGCTGTCCGAGCAGCTTCGTGCCCCAAATGTAGAACTGGTTGACGCGTACCTCGCCGCATTCCCCAGCCCGAGCAAAAAACAAATACTTCAAAACTTTGATGAGTTCCTGAGAGCAGTGACAGGAAAGTCACTGCCTGCCAGCTTCGATTACGAACTCACAAAACTATTGCCCCAGACGGTGAGCGGGCACAGATTGTGGTGTTTAGCAGAGAAGGCTGATGAGCGAATGTTTCCAGTAGAAAGCATCCAATACTGGAAGGACTCTCAGAGTAAAACCGCATGGCTCAGGATTACTCTGAAAACCGAAAACCTTACTAGGCACGGCATGACGCGCTCCCAACTTTTGAAACGCGCCGGCTTAAACAATGATTTTAGGATGGTCAGCCAGGACCCTTTCACAGATAAAGTTCTGACCACCCTTGAGATGAAGGTGCCGATTCCGGTTACTGGATACGCCAGTGACAAGGTTCAAGAACTATCAAAGCTGATTAAGGATCGTATTTGGTCGGTGGTTTCCACCGTCCCACCTTATCGAAAGTACTATCTGTACGCCTGCCCACCAACTGAGCAGCCGCACGTTCTACCCCAGCTACTCAGCATTTACGCCATATCGTACTACTTGGGATCAATCACCCGGTACAGACCTCATCAGTTGCCCAAAATATCCCAAGGCACTTATGGCCCGCTGATCCAAGATTTTATTACTGGCCAACCGATGCAGTTCCTCTACTTAATGGCATCAGAGTTCTCAGAGCAGGATGTTGCCAAGCCCGCGATCGTGCTCCAGTATGTTGCCGCTGACCGAAAACTGACCCAGTAGAGGCTGTTCTGCCGACTGAAAACTGACCCAGGTGTTCAACTGCTTCTGCTCAATTTTTGAGCAGGAGAACACAGGGTGATCAGTATGGAAATGATGGGCAAAATTCGCCGGATGTATTTCCGCGACAAGCTGTCGCTGCATGAGATAGCCAAGCGCACCGGGTTGGCGCGCAACACGATTCGCAAGTGGGTCAGAGCACCTGAGGCCAAGCCGCCGGTCTACCAACGCCGCGCGATCTTCAACAAACTCAGCCCTTTTCACGCCACGCTGGAGCAGGCGCTAAAAGCCGATTCGCTGCGGCCCAAGCAACAGCGGCGCAGTGCCAAGGCGCTGTTGGCGCAAATCAAAGCCGAATGTTATGACGGTGGCTACAGCCAGCTCACCGCGTTTATCCGTGCCTGGCGAGGGGGACAGGGCAAGGCGTCGCAGGCCTTTGTGCCGCTGACCTTTGCTCTTGGCGAGGCGTTTCAGTTTGACTGGAGCGAGGAAGGCTTGCTGGTCGGCGGCATTTACCGGCGTATGCAGGTGGCACATCTGAAGCTGTGTGCCAGCCGTGCGTTCTGGCTTGTGGCGTATCCGAGCCAGGGCCATGAGATGTTATTTGACGCCCATACACGCTCGTTCGGCTCCTTGGGCGGCGTGCCGCGCCGGGGCATCTACGACAACATGAAGACCGCCGTCGACAAGGTCAATAAGGGCAAAGGCCGGGCGGTGAATGCGCGCTTTGCGGTGATGTGCGCGCATTACCTGTTCGATCCGGACTTCTGCAACGTCGCCGCTGGTTGGGAAAAGGGCATCGTTGAAAAGAACGTGCAAGACAGCCGCAGGCGTATCTGGCTAGACGCCCAGGACTGCCAGTTTCACTCCTTCGAGGAACTCAATGCCTGGCTGGGCCAGCGCTGCCGCGCGCTTTGGAACGAGCTGACGCACCCTCAATACAGCGGGCTGAGTGTGGCCGAAGTGCTGGAGTTGGAGCGCGCTGAACTGATGCCTGTGCCAGCGCCATTCGACGGTTACGTCGAGCGGCCTGCGCGGGTCTCCAGCACCTGCCTGGTCAGCGTCGGGCGCAACCGCTACTCGGTGCCGTGTGAGTATGCGGGTAAGTGGGTCAGCAGCCGTTTGTATCCGACGCGAATCGAGGTGGTGGCTGACGACGCGCTGATCGCCAGCCATGTCCGCTTGCTGGATCGCGACCAGGTCAGCTATGACTGGCAGCACTACCTCCCGCTGATCGAACGCAAGCCCGGTGCGCTGCGCAACGGCGCGCCCTTTGCTGATCTGCCGGCGCCGCTGCGTCAGCTTAAGCACGGTCTGGGGCGTCATGCCGGCGGTGACCGGATCATGGCGCAAGTTCTGGCTGCCGTACCGGTCGCCGGGCTCGATGCGGTGCTGGTGGCTGTTGAGCTGGTACTGGAAAGCGGCAGCCTGAGCGCCGAACACATCCTCAATGTCGTGGCGCGCCTGGCCGCGACCGAACCACCACCCAGCGTCGAAACCCACTTGTCGCTCAAGGAAGCCCCCGTCGCTAACACGGCGCGCTACGACCGCCTGCGTGGCCAGACCGAGGAGATCGGTCATGCGTGATTTGATGGCGGAACTCAAGGAGCTGCGCCTGCACGGCATGGCCACGGCCTGGGCGGAGTTGACTGCGCAGGGTGAGTCGAACACAGCCTCGTCCAAGTGGCTGCTCGAACACCTGCTGGAACAAGAGCACACAGATCGCGCCATGCGCTCGGTGAGCCACCAGATGAACATGGCCAAGCTGCCGATGCACCGCGATCTGGCCAGCTTCGATTTCAACGCCTCTAGCGCCGACGCACGCCTGATCAGCGAGCTGGCCAGCCTGGCCTTTACCGACACCGCGCAGAACGTGGTGCTGATCGGTGGGCCAGGCACCGGTAAAACCCACCTAGCCACCGCGCTGGCCGTGTCCGGCATCACCCGGCACGGTAAGCGCGTGCGCTTCTACTCCACGGTCGATCTGGTCAATCTGCTGGAGCGCGAAAAACACGACGGCAAAGCCGGGCGGATCGCCCAGGCACTGCTGCGCATGGATCTGGTCATCCTCGACGAACTGGGTTATCTGCCGTTCAGCCAGGCTGGCGGTGCGTTGCTGTTTCACCTGCTGTCCAAGCTGTACGAACACACCAGCGTGGTGATCACCACCAACCTGAGCTTCGCCGAATGGTCGAGCGTGTTCGGCGACGCCAAGATGACCACCGCCCTGCTGGATCGGCTGACCCACCACTGCCACATCGTCGAAACCGGTAACGAGTCCTATCGCCTGCAACACAGTAGCTTGGCGGCCCAGGCCAAGATCAAATCACGGGAGCGAAAGCGTAAGGGCGGCCAAGAACCGGAGGACGATGAGCCGTTCTGATTTCATGGCGACGACGGCCTGCTACATGGCTGCGTGTGGCAGGTCTTAAACAACTGAACTGGGCTAGCGAAGGAGTGGGGGCAACAGCAGCTGCGCTGGTAGACTTATCCACAGTTGCTGGTAACAAAATCAGCAATCCGCCCTGGGTCAAATTTCAATCGGCAGGGTGGGTCAATTTTCCATCAGCGCCAACACTCCAGTAATCATTGGTGATAACTCGGAGTGACTATTTTCGAGAACCACCCGACGCGAAATCAAACATGGAATTAATGCAATGAGCGACTATTGCATCTATTTAGATGGCCCCAGTGCTGACCTGAGCAAAGAGCACATCATCCCGATGTCGCTCGGTGGCCTCGACGGCTTCTGCATTCAGGCAGATAGGCAGTTCAACAATGCCGTGGGATCCAAAGTAGATGGAGCTGTTGCCAACGATTTTTTGATGCTTTTCAACCGGGACAAGGCGAATGCCAAAGGCCACTCGGGGGCTCAGCCGCAACCAGTAGCCCGCCGTGCGACGCTGATTGACGGCTCCCCCGTACAAGTAACTTTTTCAAAAAGCGGGCTACAGATTTACGACTTAAAGCAACGTAGATATTTGGGGAAAGGGGAGCGCCGCGGAGGCCAGGTAAAAATCGATGGCCTGACGCTGGATCTAAACGCGGACATCAAATTTGTGGCAAAGGTGGCTCTGGCAGCGGGTTTCTATGCATATGGGGATCTGTTTCGAACAGGGGTTATGCATTCAGAGCCCCGAAAGATAGTAAACGCTAATTCTCTGACGGATATTCGGCCAGATGTCCGGCTTTACACCCGTTTCCAAAGCGAGCAAGAGCTACCCGATCCGGGTGATTTTCAAATGCTCAAAATGATAGTGCAGCTAAGCGGTTGCTCCTGTGTGCTCATTATTCCTGGCAAAGACTGCTTTGGGGTAGTGGTCGGTGTCCTTGGCGAGTTTATGGGGATGCTTAACATCCCGGCCGATACTACCGGATTTCCAAATGAAGGCGACTATGACCTTGGGCACTGCATCTTTCTGCAAAGCGGGAAGGTGAAGCGCATGTCGTTTCGCCACGTTGCAACGAAATTGTCGGATTACTTGGAAGGAAAGAATGACAGCGTTATGACAGGGTTAGAGCTCCATGCACCCTAAAATAATGAATCGCCCCGAATTTCTTTGGCACTTCTGGTGCTTCGCTTATGGCCGAAAGCAGCCATGCAAATGAGTTTAAAAGAAAAGCCAGGCAATGCCTGGCTTCATCATTTAGGCCGCGGGATTATTGCAGCCATCCCTCTACCTTCTCAGAACCGTATTGCTCTTTCCAAGCCTTCAATACTTTGTGATTGCCGCCTTTAGTCTCCACTACCTCCCCGTTTTCTGGGTTCTTGTACACCTTAACCTGGCGTTGCCGGCGCTGGTTATGAGGAGCAGAAACAGTCACGTTCGCGCGGGCTTGCGGATCTAGAAGAGCAATGATGCCTTTCAGGCTGACGCCGTAGTCAGCCATCAGCTCGCGGAGTTTTTTCTCGAACTCGATCTCGCGCTTCAGACCACCGTCATTCTTCAGCTCATCAAGCTGCTTTAGTTGGGCAGCGAGTTGGGCTTCAAGCGCTTTGAATTCAGCAAGTTTGGACATGAATCAACCTTTTGTTTGGATGGGAACAATTTGTGCCACTCTACTGCGAGCCCTTTCCGAGAGAAAGAGGTTATCTGAGATGTATGACCTGTCCACTACCGACCAAAAACGGACAGCGTGAATCAGGTACCCAGAATGGAATTCTATAATCGCTCTATAATTAACTATAAAGACATATAAAGCCCATTCTAGAGCGGTCCCGTTGCCTTTTGCGCAGAGCGTCATGCGTCTCCCGGCGTATGAGCGGCTGATCTGAGCAGAGACTGCTTCTCCGGCGTGCGTCGACGTCTACGAATGCATGCTTCGGCATTGCTAGTGGCAGGAGATCAATCAGCCGCCTCGCTGCCAATCGCCTCAGCCATCCAAGATGGAAGCTGAGCTCGGACTGAATGCAGCATCTGCCATTCATTGTGCGGTAGTTGCCGATGCAGTTTCGCTGTCGCCTCGCGCACATGCTCCTGACCTAGCCAAGCAAGTGCACGAATAGCATCGCCTGCAGCGCTTGTGCCGAGAGCCAGCAACCACCTCGGGGCGTGCTCAATTTGTATCTTCGCCTTGCCTAGCTGCAGCGTCCGGGACGAACCGGTGGTGAGAAACACCTCTCTGGTTGGCATCTGCAGGGTCAATCCCAGAGCATTGGCTGTATGTGCACCGTTGCGGGCGATTACTTCATGATGCTTTGACGCCAGCGAGGCCACGACCTTATCTGTCGACGGGGCACGCTGCCCGAAGCGGCTCGCAATAGGAACCACATAAATGCCTCGCGTGATGCGCATCAGTTGTCCGGCCTTGACCAGGCGAGAGAACGCTCGATCCACAGCTGCGCGGCCAGCCAGATGGAGGAACTCTTTAGGAGTTAGCACGCTGCCTTCTGGTAGGTGCTTGCCGTACTCAAGGATCGTCTCGGGGAGGGTCTTCATGGTCACATGATTAGCTGGTTTCAGTCGCCAGATGTGCAGCCGAAAGCCCGATCACGCCGCAGTATCTCGCTATATTTCCCTACATGACTTGCGCGACTGGACGAAATTTTTTTAATAACGTCGAGCATAAACACCGGGTCCTCTCTAGCCATTCTTTTAGCAGACATAAAGCAACCCTCCCCACCGTACTTTCCTTCATATGAGAGATCCGCAAGTACTCCATGCGTTTCTTTATATAAGCCCTCGACTACACCATTAAATTCAGGCATCAAGCTAATCTCCATGAAAAAATGCAATACAAGCTCTCTTAAACGAAAAGACACGTAGTATTCACAACGCAACTCATGAGATTTTATACCAATCAGTAAGGCGGCAAGGTCATCCAGGCCGCGCCGATCAATTGTTCGCAGAAATTTTGATCCAGCTTTGAAACAACCATGATTTTTGGAAAGGCTTCTGAAGGATATAGCGCACGTACCTTCGTCATATTTAAGAAGATACTGATTAAGGCTTGGCTCAAGCTTCTGAGCAAGTTCTATGAGTTCAATCTCTTTGGCTCCGCAAATCGACAGAAACGACCATAATGGGTGATTAACAATTCTAGCAGTTCCTGGAAGCAGTCTATCAATCTCCGTTGCAAGGCTCTCATTCTTTATATTTTCACCGGCCTTATATCGATAGAAATCAGCACGAAATTTAGAGTAATCAGTTGTATTCCCATGACCTGCCATTTCCGCAAGCGCAGGGGCAATTTGCGAAACCTTATCAATCTTCAGCCTTCGGAGCAGTACGTTCACATAGTACTTGCTGCGAATGGCTATTACCGACTTGAGCATAGTCAAAAATATTCTATAGGCCGCGCCCTGTGTAAAACTGGTTACACGCGCGCATGTAACCAAGCCTGCCGAGTAAAAAAGCCTTAAGTCCTAAGGAGGCACCAATAAAATTTAGTCACAGTTTTTCATTTCTCTGCGATTTTCCCGAAAAAGGCGACGGAGTGCAGCTATTTACGGCGAGGCATAAACTTCATGAGGTCACGTTTTAATACGCACGACTTGGATGCGCCACGATGGATGAAGCCGAAAAAAGCCTGCTGATTGATGAGCTCGCCAAATGCCTTGAGAGCGATTTGCTGGGCCGTTACGGGCCCGTCATGGGCGGAGATGAGCTACTGCGTGCCTTGGGCTATACGTCGAAGGAGGCTTTCCGGCAGTCACGAGTACGAAACACCGTCGCTGTCCCTCTATTCAACCTGGAGCACCGTCGTGGCAAGCACGCTTTGGTGAAGGACGTCGCCCGCTATCTGGCCGAGCAGCGCTTCAGCGCCAAGTTCAGCGTTTTACCCAATCGCGAACCAGGAGGTGATCCCCAATGACCTAGCGACCACGCGTGTAACCAACGCAGTGAGGCGCAGATAAGAAAAAGCCTCCGGGGGGCAATCCCAGAGGCCTTTTGTGGCAGTCGATGTGAAACCCCGACTGCCTTCAGTCTTATCCCCGAAGCCCAACCTGTCAAGACGAAAGCCCATGTGCAGACGCGGGCTTCGGGGCCTCTCTGTATCCCTATTTCGATTGCGTCTAACGACGCCGGCTTTTCTCGTCCTTCGGATGACTGAAGCCGGCTCTTGGAGGGTACAGACATGCAAGCTCAAACCTATCGGAAGGTATTGCATCTCAACGGCTGCTCGACAATGAGCCTGCGGCAAATTGCCAAGCAGGTAGGCATCGCTATCAATACCGTCAGGAAGATTGCGTCCGTAGCACAGAACAACCATTGGGACTGGGCGATGGTCCAGAACATGGATGATCGCGAACTAAAAACTTGCTTTCACGCAGTTAGGCAGCAGGAGAATGGCAAGGTCATGCCTGATTGGGTGGTCATCCATAAGCTGATGCAGGCCAAGCATCAGACGCGGATCGAGCTCTGGGAGGAATACCGGGATCAACTCAAATCTGCCGCTTACTCTTACTCCCAATTCAACCATTACTACCGCGAGTATCTGAGCAAGATCGACCTCACCATGCGGCAGGTTCACTTTGCTGGCGAATGTGTGTTTGTCGACTACGCCGGCCAGACTATCCCGTGGTTTGACGCAGAGCATGGCCTTCAGCGCAAGGCTCAAATCTTCGTAGGCGTGCAGGGCTGTTCCAATTACACCTTCGCTTGGGCCAGCGCCAGCCAAAAGCTGCACGACTGGATCGAGGCCCACAACCGGATGTTCCAGTTCTTCGGCGGCGTGCCCGAGGTGGTCATTCCGGACAATCTCAAGTCCGCAGTGACCACGCCAGGCCATGATCCTGTCATCAACAAGACTTATCAGGAACAGTCCGAGCACTACGGTTTTGTGGTGGTGCCCGCTCGGGTGCGGAAGCCTCAGGACAAGGCCAAAGCTGAGCTCGGTGTAAAATTGGTCAGCCAGTGGATCACTGTACCGCTGCGCCGCCGGCAGTTCTTCAGCCTAGAGGAGATCAACGTTGCTTTGGCTGAGCTGCTGGAGAAAGTGAATCAGCGTTCTTTTAAGCGCCTGCCCGGCAATCGCCTAGAGCGTTTCCTGGAGTTAGACAAGCCCGCGTTGAAACCCTTGCCGCCGGAGCCTTATGAATACGGCGAATGGATGGCCGCTCAGACGGTCGGGCCGGACTACCACATCTATGTGCAGAATCACGCTTACTCGGTGCCCTGGCGACTGGTGAGCGAGCGCGTGGAGATTCGCGTCAGCCCCTTGACCATCGCCTTCTTTCACCTGAACAAGCGGGTGGCCCTGCACCCTCGCGACGACTCGCCCGGCGGCACGACGACCAACCCGAATCACCGGCCCGAAGCCCACCAAGCCTATGCCTCTCGGACCGCGCACCACTATCTCGAATGGGCCTATGGTCTTGGTGCGGCTACTGCGGAGGTCGTGCAGGCGCAGTTCCACGGTAAGGCTGATTTCTCCATCTCCGGCAGCAAGGCCTGTCAGCAGTTGCAGCATCTGGCCAAGCACTACGGTAATGCCAGGGTCGAAGCGGCTTGCGCGAGGGCGTTGGCCATCCAATCGCCGACGATCAAGAGTCTGCGTTCTATCTTGCAGCATCGTCTTGATGAGTTGCACCGGCCCTTGCATCCCGTCGCCGCTCTGATTCCGCCCCACGCTAATGTGCGCGGCTCCGACTATTACACCGGGGAGAACCGCCATGAATGAGCAGCAGACTTTCGAGCAGCTGAAAGCGCTCAAGCTGCTCGGCATGGCGAACGCTATGGCGGCGCAGCTGGAAAGCCCCAACATTCAGAGCCTGCCCTTCAACGATCGCCTGGCCCTGCTGGTCGAGGCCGAATGCCATGAACGTGACAATCGCCGGCAACAACGTCTGATGACGCAGGCGAAGCTGAAGATACGCACTGCCTGCCTCGAAGACATCGACTTTAGGGCGCGCCGCGGTCTGGACAAGCCACAGCTGATGTCACTGGGGCAGTGCCAGTGGATCGGGCGCCACCAGCACCTGCTGATTACTGGTCCGACCGGCGTGGGCAAGACGTGGCTCGCCTGCGCTTTTGGCATGCATGCCATTCGCCGCGGACAGTCCGTTGCGTACCACCGCGTTAGCCGGTTGTTGGAGGAAACCGAAATTGCTCGGGCCGACGGTTCTCTGTCCGGCCTGCGCAGCAAGCTCGCGAAGTGCCACCTGCTGATCCTCGATGATTGGGGGATGTCACCGCTCACTGATATCGGTCGACAGGATCTCCTGGAGTTCGTCGATGACCGGACGGGGACCGGTGCCATCTTGATTGCCTCCCAGCTGCCGGTCGCTAAGTGGTACGAGTACATCAACGAGCCGACCCTGGCGGATGCCATCCTCGATCGCATTGTTCACCGCGCGCACAAGATCGAGATGCACGGCGACTCCATGCGCAAGAAGCGCGGCCTCAACGATGGGGAGGACTAGCCATGTACGATCCCCATCAGATCCAGCATCAGGATGTGATGATTCATCAGCCGATCGCCCGCTGCTCCTACAACGACGGTATGGCGGATAACCTGGTGGTCAATCAGGTGCTCGACTACTACTCGCAGACCTTGTGCAGCGACACGAAGGCCTTGGCCTATCTGCAGGGCCGAGGTATCTACCAACCTGATCTTCTGGCGCAGTTTCGGCTTGGCTTGGCAGATCGATCCCTAGGGCTGCAGCTACGCAAGCTGAGCTTTCTGGAGGAAGAGACGGTCAGAGGTGCGCTGATGCGCGTCGGTCTGCTGAGGGACTCTGGGCACGAGCTGTTTCGTGGTGCACTGGTGTTTCCGATGCTCAATCAGGACGGAAAGATCCTGGGGTGTTATGGGCGTCGGATCACGCCCAAGCTGACCGCGCACTCGGCTTATCACGTGCACTGGCATCTGGAGCACAGCGGTTTTTTCAACCAGAAGGCGTTGTTCGAATTTCCCGAGTTGATTCTCTGTAAAAGCCCGATCGAAGCACTGACCTGGTGGTGTCATGGATATACCAACGTGGCCGCCATCATGGGTTTTGCTGGCTTCGACGAAGAGCACCTGAGCATCCTGCAGAGCAGCCTGGTCAGGCTGATCTACATCGCCTTCGGCACTTCCCATCCCGAGCTGGATGAGGTGCATCGGATCGCCCATCTGCTTGCGGACAGTGGCATCGAAGTGCGCTTGGTTTTGTTCCCCCAGGGCTTGGATGGCAACCGCTTTGTCTCCACGGTTAGCGATCCTGATAAGGCTCTCTCGCGAGCCCTCAAAGACGCCTTGGCGTTACCGGAAAGCATGGGAGGTGATCATGGCTGCTGAAACTTATCCGACCAGCCTGTTAGCGTGCGTGCCCTTTTACATTGAGGATTGCCTAGCTCGCGGACAAAGTGATGCGACGGCCAACTCCAAGACAGCGATGCTGCAGATGTTCGGGCATTGGAGTGAGCAGCAAGGCATCAGCGAGGTGACGCAAGTCGACCTGGCTCTTCTGGAGAGTTACCGCAAATACTTGCACCGGTACCGCAAGCGTCTGGACAGTGCACCCTTGGAGCTCTCAACACAGCGCATGAGATTGATGGCCGTGACAGGCCTGCTCAAGCGTTTGCACTACTACGGCATTGTGCTTTCGGACGATTACTCCAAGTTTCCGCTGCCCAAGGTTCATCGCAAGATACCCAAGCAGATTCCTGATGAAGACGAGATAGACCCGATTCTGCACCAGACGCTCACGAAAGGTCGTATGGGATTGCGGGACCGCGCCATCCTGGAGGTTTACTACGCCACGGCGATACGCCGAGCCGAGCTGGCCGTGCTGGATATCCGGGACGTGGACTTCAAACACAAGCTGGTCACTGTACGCAAAGGGAAAGGTGGACAGGATCGACGGGTTCCAATTGCGCAGCGAGCACTCGACTGGGTTGAGAAGTATCTGAACGAGCTACGCGGCCGTTTGGCGACGATGGCCAGCGGCGAGGCTCTCTTCCTGGGCGAAACTGGCAAGCGCATCCAGAAGAGCAAGTTGACCGCGCTTGTGGGTGGCTATATCCGGCGCTCCGGGATCGGCAAGAGTGGCTCCTGCCACGCGCTCCGTCACGCGACGGCGACGCACATGCTGCGCCACGGTGCTGACATTCGTTATGTGCAGGAGATGCTGGGTCATCAGTGCATCGAGAGTACCCAGATCTACACGCATGTGACGGTCACGGATCTGCAGGGCGTGTACGGCAGGACGCATCCGGCAGCTCAGGAATCCGGCCGAAGAAAGACGCTTAGGCGAGCCCGTGTAACTCGAAAAATCGTCCCCCGAGGTGATTAACCAAGTTGCCAGATATAACCTAGCAGGTTAGTGCGACCCATATGGAGAAGCCGGAGAGGTCTATCTGAAACTCACGGTCATTGATGATGTGCTCATCGTGTCCTTCAAGGAGCTATGAACATGAAATGTCCATCTTGTGCAGCGGCGGAACTAGTGCACGACACCCGTGATATGCCATACACCTACAAGAACGAACCGACCACTATTCCGGCAGTAACCGGCGACTTCTGCCCGGCCTGCGGTGAAGTGGTTCTTGATGCAGGCGAGTCGGCCCGCGTCAGCACAGCGATGCTGGGATTTAACAAGCAGGTGAATGCTTCAGACGCTCGCCGTTGACCAGCGTGAAACGGCCGAGACTTTCGGCATTGGCGTCAACGCATTCTCGCGCTACGAGAGTGGTAAACCTTGAGTCAGTGCCGGCCGTTTGGCTCATTTCTTTGGCCAACTCTGTCATTCTCATGCCCGGGTATTAGCTATAAGTTTTTCCATGAAAGTAGTGTAAATTATAGTTTTATCATGATCCCTATAGGAAATTCTCTATGCGGCAACCCATTGAGCGAGCCGGGTACAGTTGGCTGATCAACGCCCTCGATCTTCACTGCGTGCCGCTTGATCATGAGTGTGTCATAGGCTCGCGTCCTGCGCTTTCTCAGCCCATCGGCGGCGCAAAAGTAGAGGTCTTCACCAAGGGATACGCCAGAGAAAATCGCCCCATCGACCAGATGCTGTTTGCGCTTTCGTACGAAGGGGTAAATCTGGGAGTCCTAGAGCGCGCATTCCAGATTCCCGCTGTCCGAGATGACCTGGTTGCTGCGATCGCTGAGAAGCCAGCCAGCGGCTATCTGCGCCGGCTCTGGTACATCTGCGAGAATATTGCTGGCCATCAGTTGCCTCTGCCCGACACAGCCCAGAACATTCCCTATGAGCACCTGCTCCCACCGGAGAAATATTTCACCGGCCCAGAGGAAATGTCGCGCAGGCATCGCGTTCGGATGAATCTCCTGGGGACGCCACAGCTGTCAGCTCTGATTACCCGCCAGGGCTGGACAGACGACAGTCTTTTGAATGCGCAAATAGTCGAGCGCATGCATGACCAGATGGTTGATTTCTCAGTCACCGAGATTGCTAGAGCGGCGCAGTACCTGCTGACGACCGAGACTCGCAGCTCATACGAAATCGAGCATGAGCGCCCAGCTCCTGATCGAATCTTGCGTTTTGTACGAGTGCTGGAGCAGGCGGGCCAACGCCCACTAGACGAAGAGTTTTTGTTCGAGATTCATCGGATAGCTCTCGGTACGGGGCGTCCCGATCCGTCCATTGGTGCATACAGGCACCTGCAGAACTGGCTCGGCCGCGGGGATCTCATTCACCTGATCCCGCCGACGCCGGAAACAGTGCCTGGGATGATGGAGGAGTGGTTCGTCATGCGTGAGCGCGTCATGCGCAGTGACGCCCCTGCGCTGGTGAAGCTAAACGCGATCGCGCACAGCTTCATCTACATCCATCCTTTCATGGACGGGAACGGCCGGTTGTCCCGCTTCATCATGCAGGACATCCTGGCCAATGAAGGCCTCAAGCTGCAGGGCATCATCATGCCTATCTCTGCCGGTCTTCTGGTCAATCTGGACAGTTATATCGGCACGCTCGACGCACTCTCACGGCGACTACTTAGCGCTACGCAGTACCACCGGAGGGACTTGTCCAGCGACCCTGAACTGGATGAGGCGCATGCCCATCTGTTCGCCCACCTGGACTTCACTGATCTGCAGGGCGAGGTCAATAAAAGCGCTGCACGAGTTCTGGATGGACTCATGCGTGATGAGGTTAACCATCTCGTCCGCCGCGATAGATTCAAAGAGCAAATGAATCGCGAACTGGATCTGTCGAACCGGGATCTTGAACTGCTTATTGCGGTGATTTACGAGAACAGCGGGCGTGTCTCCAAGCGTAAGCGGACGAGCTTGTTCCAGCACCTGACGGATGAAGATATTGCGCTAGCAGAGAACATCTACGCCGATCTGCATGCGCCGGAAGAACCGGAATCGGAGGTGACATTGGACCGCCTGCAGTAGGCTTCTCTTGGGATTGAATGGCCGGTAGGTAGCCAAAGGGCCAAGGGTGGTACCGGAGATTAGTTTACAACTACTTCCGCGATTACGACCCGCAGACCGGGCGGTATGTCGAGAGTGATCCGATTGGATTGGATGGTGGGATCAACACCTACGGTTATGTAGAGGGGAATCCTCTTGTTAATTTTGATTTCTATGGGCTGGCGGCACAGGGCAATTATAAATTAGACCAAGAGCAGGTCGACAGAATAAAAGAGCAGCTAAAAGATCCAAATATAGACAAGAAAACAAAAAACGAGCTCAAACAGAAATTGAAGCAACACGAAAAAGCAACCGGAGAAAGACATAGCAGAGCAAAGAAAGATAATTTTCTTAAAAAATGCGTGTCTTGGATTTCACCAGGGTTAGCCGAGATGTTCTACCCTAGCCCAGAGCGAGCTTGTAACATCCATCAATACCAACATGAGTTTTGCGACCTCTTAGAGTAAGAAGCCCTAGCTCTAAACTAATTGCCAGGCGACAGGAAGAATTTAAAATGGGATGGTATGCAGTAAGAAGCGTTTATCTTTTCGGCACCAAAAAAAATGGCAGGAATATTTTTGAGGAAAGAACTGTATGCTTTGAAGCGGCAGACTTTACGGAGGCAAATTTTAAAGCCGCAGCCGAGTCGCAAAAATATGCAGAGTCCAACAACTTTGAGGTTCATCAAGAACAACTAGCATACAAGCAAGATGGCGAAACCCTAATTGATGAATATGAAATTTGGTCTGAGCTATATGAATCAGATAAAAATCTGAACGACTTTTATCTCGAGCGGTATGAAAAATATATATATGACCCGAGCACTGACTGATAAGAACTCGAAGCCAAATGTTACGGCCTAGCACGGGCCGTAACCCTCCACTACCCATAATCTCGCCCTTGAGCATCGCGAGACATACCAATCCTTCCCCGTTCCATGACTTCACCACACAGCCACTCAATCACCTCGACCAGCCGTGTCATTTTCACCAGCAGCCCGTTCAGACCTTTTCGGTTCAGGGTGTCAGGTTGTTCCGGCACGGTGTTCAGATTGGGCCAGCGCCTACATCTGTGGGGGCCGGGAGATTTAATAAGGTCTGCTGGAAGCGCGCTGCCAAATCGGGCTAACGGGCATAGGGCACAGCAAGCGCGTAGAATCAGAACCGTAGGAACGCCGACTCCCTATTCTGGAAGCGCCATGTCACCTTCCTTACCCCGCCCTACCCCAGCGCCATATCTAGCCCCCGGAGAGACCGTCGTGCTATTCGATGGTGTATGCAAGCTATGCAATGGCTGGGCGCGATTTCTGATTCGCCATGATCCGCATCTACACGTTCGACTGGCAACAGTGCAATCGTCGGAAGGCCAGGCGCTGTTGGCTTGGGCGGGCTTGCCCACAAGCCAATTCGACACCATGGCCGTGATCCGCAATCAGCACTATTGGGTGCGCTCCGAAGCATTCTTCGAGGTTATTTCACAGCTGGCTTGGTACTGGAGATTGCTGGGTGTCTTACGGATCTTTCCCAAGCCGTTTCGTGATTGGCTATACGACCGCATTGCCCTGAACCGATACCGACTTTTTGGGCGACATGACGTATGCGTAATGCCTACTCCTGATAATGAGCGACGCTTTCTCAAAGATGCTCAGTAATGGATTTGTACCGCATCGACTGGTAGCCAGAGCTACTCTGGCATTCATGCTTGCCTATCCAGGTCGGTCATCTGGCCAAGCGATGGTGAGCGCGCCAATAATATTATGGCTTTTACTCACTCTACGTAGCATCTCGCCAATTGTAGTTGCGGCAGTTGTGCTCCTGGGTCTTCTGATAGATGTCGCTGTGGTCAGCCCGGTATTATTCAAGGAAATGGCAACCCGGTTGCCCTGAATATCGCAGGCCTAGGGTTGTACGTGATCGCATGGTCATGTCGACGCAGTAGTCGAGCACACGGACATAAATGATGAAAAAACACGCTATCTTTCTGCTGCTCGCCATACTTGTTGGAGGCTGCCAAAGCACCAACCCAGGGAGCCCGGAAGATCGCCTCGCCACGCTTCGCTGCTGGCACTTCAGAGACCAACCCAGCGTTACTCCTGAGCAAATCGAATATATCCGTAAGCGCAGCCGGAACGGCGATCTAGTCTGCAAGACGGTACTGGCCCACATGCATGAACGTGGTCTGGGCATGCCAGTGGATATTGCCCAGGCCAGGGCCATTTACCAATCCATTGCAGACGTGAACGAATCCCTCTACTCCGAGCTTGGCCGTCTGGCTGAACAAGGAATTGGCGAGCCCGTCGACTACGTGAAAGCTAGACGACTTTACGAAAGAGCCGTAGTGCAGCCTGGAAATACCCTGGCGTCGATTCAGCTCGCCAGACTCCTGGAAGAAGGAAAAGGTGGTCCACAGGATCGCCATCGTGCAATGGCACTTTATGCCTCTTCAATCAAGCTCTACCAAGATACCGCCTGGAAAAGCGTCCAACGACTGCACGCTGAAGGTCTCGCATTGAATGCTGAACAGCAGAAACGCTACAACGAGGCATGGGCCAACGGCATCACTAAAACAATTACCGCCAAAACGCTGGATGTGCAGAAAGAACTGTCACAGTCCTTCAAGCCCGACCCATCGAACAATCCAATCAAGCTAAAACTGCAATTCTCTCAGGGCTCCGATGCGCCCAAGGTCATATTGCTAGAGAGCTCAGGTAACCCCAGCCTTGACCTGGCAACTCTGGAATCGATGGGCAACTACAGGCTTCCAGATGAACCCATCATGACTGAAGGCTCACAGACCTGGAGCGCAACCCAATACGTCCATCCACCCTCCAGGTGATCTACAGGGGCATCTGCCAAAACCGCAGACTCAGTCCCGTCCAAAGGCGGACGTAGACTGTCAGGACTGATAAAATCCGCGACCTGCCTTCTGCAAGTCTGTGCCATGTCTAACGCCTCTACGTTTTCCCGCCGCTTCTCCGTCGCCCCGATGATGGACTGGACCGATCATCATTGCCGGTACTTCCTGCGGCAGCTGTCCAGCCAGGCACTGCTGTATACCGAGATGGTGACCACCGGAGCGCTGTTGCATGGCGATACCGAGCGCTTTCTACACTACAACGCCTCTGAGCACCCTCTAGCCCTGCAATTGGGCGGGAGCGACCCGGCACAACTGGCCGCCTGTGCGCGGTTGGCAGAGGAGCATGGCTACGACGAGGTCAACCTGAACGTCGGCTGCCCCAGTGACCGGGTGCAGAACAACATGATTGGCGCCTGCCTGATGGGCCATCCCGCGCTGGTCGCCGACTGCGTCAAGGCAATGCAGGATGCCGTGTCGGTCCCGGTCACGGTCAAGCACCGTATCGGTATCAATGATCGCGACAGTTACGCCGAGCTGTGCGATTTCGTCGGGACGGTGCGTGATGCCGGTTGCCGCAGTTTCACCGTGCACGCACGCATCGCCATTCTGGAAGGTCTCTCTCCCAAGGAGAACCGCGAAGTCCCGCCATTGCGCTATGAGGTCGCCGCGCAGCTCAAGCAGGACTTTCCCGACCTGGAGCTGATCCTCAATGGCGGCATCAAGACGCTGGATGAGTGCCAACAGCATCTGCAGGTGTTCGACGGCGTCATGCTGGGGCGCGAGGCCTATCACAACCCCTATCTGCTGGCGCAGGTCGATCAGCAGTTGTTCGGTCTCGATCACCCCGTCATCAGCCGTGCCGAGGCCTTGGCACGTATGCGTCCGTATATCAAGCAGCACATTGCCAGCGGCGGGCTGATGCACCACATCACCCGCCATGTGCTGGGCCTGGCCCAGGGCTTCCCTGGAGCGCGGCGCTTTCGCCAGTTGCTGTCAGTGGATGTACACAAGACGCAAGACCCACTGGCGCTGCTGGATCAGGCTGGCGAGCTGCTCGTCGGTCACTGAAACGCAGGTGCAGGCCGGTTGAGCCGCCCTCGCCGCTCGGGTAAGGTCACTGCATGTGTATCCACCGAGCGCGCTCATGACCTCCAAGCTGGAACAACTCAAGCAATACACCACCGTGGTCGCCGATACCGGCGATCTCGATGCCATCAGCCGAATCAAACCGGTGGATGCCACAACCAACCCTTCCCTGCTGCTCAAGGCCGCTGCGCTGCCCCGTTACGCCACCCTGCTCGATGAGGCCGTCGCCGATTGCCAGGGCGACCTGGGCCTGGCCTGTGACCGCTTTGGCGTTGCCGTGGGCCAGGAGATTCTCAAGGTTATTCCCGGGCGTATCTCCACCGAAGTGGATGCTCGCCTGTCTTTCGACACCCAAGCCACCCTGCAGCGCGCCGAACGCCTGATCGGCCTGTACGACAAGGCCGGCATTGGCCGCGAGCGCGTGCTGATCAAGATCGCCGCCACCTGGGAAGGCATCCGTGCCGCCGAACAACTGGAAAAGGCAGGTATACAGACCAACCTGACCCTGCTCTTCTCCTTCGCCCAGGCCGCCGTGTGCGCCGATGCCGGCGTGTTCCTGATCTCCCCCTTTGTCGGCCGGATCTATGACTGGTACAAAAAAGCCGAAGGCCGCGACTATGTCGGCGCCGAAGACCCTGGTGTGCGCTCCGTCTCGCGCATCTACCAGTACTACAAGGCCAATGGTTACCAAACCGTGGTGATGGGTGCGAGCTTCCGTAACCTGGGCCAGATCGAACAGCTGGCTGGCTGTGATCGCCTGACCATCAGCCCCGACCTGCTCCAGCAACTGGCCGACGATCAGGGCGAGCTGCCGCGCCTGCTCAGTGCCGATGCCAGCGGCGAAGCTCGCCAGTCGCTGAATGAGAGCCAGTTCCGCTGGGCATTCAATGAAGACGCCATGGCCACGGAAAAGCTCGCCGAAGGTATCCGCCTGTTCGCCCGCGACCAGGAAAAACTCGAAGCGCTGCTCGCCGCGCGCCGCTGAAACCGAGGGATAAAAAAGGGCGATAACCGTACGGTTATCGCCCTTTTCACTTCATAGGCGCAATCAACTGCGTTCCAGCGCACTCACCAGATCGTGGAAGGCTTCGCGGTTCGACGCGTTGAGCCCCATGAGGATACGGTGCGCTTCCAGCACGTGGCTGCGAACTACCTCTTCCGACTGGTCCTGCGACGGCAGGTCGTCCAGGCAATCAGGACACGGGACAGGCTGATCGACGATATTGAACACTTGGTCGAAACCCATCGATTGCAGCAGCCGCGTGATGTCTTCGTGGGTCGTGACCACGGTAGGCAACAGGCCGACTTTCTGCCGCGACAGGATCGACAGCTTGGCCAGCAGACCCAGCGTGGTGCTATCGATGCTACGGGTTTCGGTCAGATCGATCACGATCGCCGAGAAGTTCAGCGCCGTGAAGATTCTTTCAATCGTGGAATCCAGTGCCGAACACAGGGTCAGGCGAATTTCACCCACAAACTTGAGGACGAAGGTACCGTCCTGTTCGGCGAACTGAATTCTACCGGGGCTATTCCCAGGATTCATGCAAGGTTCCTGCTCAACACCAGCAAGGCGATATCATCCGGCATCTCGCCCAGATTGGCCAGCCCAAGGACCTTGCGCAGGCCATCGAGCGTGCCGCCGGCCGAGCTGACCAGTTCTGGCAGCGCGACCTCTTTTTCTTTGAGTGTGTCCCCCGGCAAAAGGTCCAGAATACCGTCCGAGAGCAAGGTCAGGCTGAAGGATGCAGGCAAGGCCAACTGCAGATCCGTATAGGTCGCTTCGGTGAACAGCCCCACCGGCAGGCCGCGGCCATCCAGGTAGCGGGCCTCGCCCTCGCTGAATAGAACCGGCAATGGCAGGTGACCACCAATGCTGTAAGTCAGCGTGCCGGTTTCCTCGTCGATCACGCCGCCGAGCATGGTCACATGCTTGCCCAGCTTGCAGTTGATCAGCCCGCGGTTGATATGACCGAGGACATCGGAAGGCTTGAATTCGGGCAACGTGCCGTTGCGACGTGACTCGTACAACAGACGAGTGGTCATGAACTTGAGCAGTACGGTGACGAATGCCGACGATGCACCGTGCCCGGACACATCCGCCAGGTAGAACGCCACGCGACGCTCATCGACCCGGAAGTAATCGACGAAATCCCCGGAGAGATACAGCGACGGGATGATCTGGTGAGCGAACTCCAGGCCATCGACCGTCCACGGCGTCGCCGGCAACATGTTCATCTGCACCTGGCGACCGGCGTTCTGGTCTTCCTGCAGCAGGTGCAGGCTGGCCTGTAGCTCACGGTTGGCCGTTTCCAGCTCATCGCGGTAACGCTGGTTTTCCAGACGCAGAAAGGCGCGATCGAGTGCACGACGTATCGAATGCTCAAGAACGGCAAGGTCTTCCAGCGGTTTGATCAGGTAATCGGCCGCGCCGAGGCGCAAGGCCTCGACAGCATCACTCATGACGCCGGCTCCGGAGACCACGATCACCGGAACGTCGGTATTGAAGACATTGATGCGACGAATCAGCTCAAGGCCGTCGACTTGCGGCATACGCAAGTCGCAGATAACCAGGTCAGGCCGGTCCCGCTCGAACACTTCCAGCCCCTGCAGGCCATTGGTTGCCTGCAGGACACTGAAACCGCTGTCTTCGAGGTAGGCGGCGATACTGGCTCGCACGACCTCGTCATCATCAATAATCAGCAGCTTGGCGCTGGGATTGTGCATGGGCTATCCAGGCAAACGACGCCGGAAACAGAAGTTGACGATTGGTGTCGGGACAAAGTCCCCAGGACACCTGTACACAGTCATTTCAAGGCGCAGACGGTACTCCCATCCGGCGGGTGATTCAAGCGCGCGCGGATTGTGATCAGGTGCCTTTACACCCCAAATCGACGAGAGTTATAACCACCTCTGGAATTCCTTAAAACAAGAGGAGCGGACCCATGAGTCAGAGCGATCGTGCCTACAGCGAAAAACGCGACTTCATCCGCATGCGGCTGGAAGCCCCTGTCACCCTGCACCACGCCGGCCAGGTCATACCGGCGCTGTGCCTGGACCTGTCGAGTACCGGCATGCATGTGGAGGCCAAAACCTCGCTGAGCATGGGTGACAAGGTGAAGGTGCATATCGCCTCGGAACACAACGAGCTCAAGGGTCTGGAGGCGGAAACCGAAGTGGTTCGCCTGAGCCAACTGGACGATGGCCGGCAGTCTATCGGGCTGTCCATCCTGTCGATGACCTGAATATCCAGACATGAAAAAGGCGGCCAATGGCCGCCTTTTTCATGTCCGATAGTGCTTAGAAATCGTCAACGACCTCGCCATCGCGGATGCGAAACTCTCGACTCTGCAGGTAAACGTTACGAATGAAGATGTACTTGTCGCCGCTGATCATCCGCTCGGCCGACAGCAGGCGGGCACGCGCATCGATCACATTGACCCCACGAGTAACGTTACGGGTCGGTACATGGTCAATGTATGGATAAGGGCCGAGGAAACTGTCTGGAACCTTCGCAGTGGCATCACGCACGGTACTTGGCCCGAGCAACGGCAACACCAGGTAAGGGCCGCTGTTTACACCCCACACACCCAGCGTCTGGCCAAAATCCTCGTCATTACGCTGCAAGCCCATGCGGCTGGCTACGTCGATGAACCCCAAGAGACCAAAGGTGGTGTTGAAGATCAGTCGGCCACTGTCCACTCCGGCGTTGTGCAGTTTGCCCTGCAGCAGGTTGTTGGCCAGGTTGCCGACGTCGCCGATATTGGCGAAGACGTTGTGCACACCATCCTCTACGAACTGCGGCGTCACCTTCTGATAGCCCTGGGCCAAAGGTTTCAGGGCATAGGTATCCAGCACATCGTTGAAACGGAATACCGGACGGTTGAAGGACTCCCATGGGTCCTCCTCCGAGGCACTAGCCATCGCTGGCAGCACGATCAGCGTGGCACAGGCGCATAGGCGACCCAAACGATCGATCCAGCTTGCACCGTTCATGCGCATTGCAGTCTCTCCTTGGCATCAGTAGTGTGGCGCGGCCCGCAAGCCGGCTATCAGGTCGCGCAGTATAAACATCGCCGCTGCTCATGGCAGCAGCATCATGAACGGTGGAGAACAGAATGTCGGAAAAACGCCTGCTCCATACCGCACACATCCCCGTGCGCTGGGGAGACATGGACAACTATGGCCATGTCAACAATAGCGTCTACCTGGAATATGCCCAGGAAGCGCGGATCGACTGGTTCAGCATAGTCGGCGTCGATATCGACTACGCCAAGCAGGGCCCTGTGGTGCTGCAAACCCTGCATACCTACCTGAAGCCGGTGGCATACCCGGCTACTGCAGTGC
This sequence comes from Pseudomonas sp. Marseille-Q8238, assembly GCF_965111915.1. Taxonomy (NCBI): domain Bacteria; kingdom Pseudomonadati; phylum Pseudomonadota; class Gammaproteobacteria; order Pseudomonadales; family Pseudomonadaceae; genus Pseudomonas; species Pseudomonas sp. Marseille-Q8238. Next base: position 2,874,768 of record NZ_CBCOPI010000001.1, read on the forward strand.
TCGAACTGTTCGCCGGCACCCTCGGACGCAGCAGTTTGGTGATCGAGCATCGCCTGAGCACCCTGGACGATCCACACACCAGCTACGGCGAAGGATACTGCAAACTGGTCTGGGTCGATCATCCCAGCGGGACATCCGTGGCAATCCCCGAACACCTGCGCGTGCTGATGACAGGCTAGCTGGTCATTTCACCGTCATCTTCGACGGTTAGCCTGGCCCGACTACATCGGGACCATCAGCATGCCAGATTCCTCCCCCGCACCTGCCTTCACCGCCCTGCTTTTCGGGCTTTCCGGCTGCCTGGTCGACTTTGGCGCACGGACCCTGCCGATTGCCCGCGAACTGAGCGGCCTGGCCGATACGGAAGACGGTTTCCTGCCCATTCTGCAGGCCAGTGCGCAAGAGCGCGCAGAGACCGTTCCCGGCATGGATGAACTGCTGGAGCAACTGAATCACCAGCAGTTACCCTGCGCCTGGCTCGACCAACTCCCAGCGACGGTCAGCGCCCACCTGGCCAGCCCACTCCCCACCTGGATAGCTGCGGCGCCCCGGGAAAACCTGCGCCCCTGGCCTGCGCCGGATGCCATCTGGCAGGCCCTCAGCGTCCTGCAAGTGCAGACGCTAGAGGGTTGCGTACTGATCGCCAGCGACCCCGATCTGCTTCAGGCCGGGTTGAATGCCGGCCTGTGGTGCATCGGCCTGGCGACTTGCGGCCCACTGTGCGGCCTGGCGCTGGCCGACTGGCAGGCTCTGCCCGAACAGGAGCGAGAGCACCTGCGCGCCCAGGCCACGCTGCAGCTCTACCGGCTCGGCACGCACTCGGTAGTCGACCATCCTGGCGAGTTGCCGTCCTGCCTGCGCGACCTGGCACATAGGCGGCTCAAAGGTGAAAAACCCTGAAAGATATATCCGCCGGAATATTGATCCGGATCGGGCGAGCGTGACTTGGCTGGATTAACCTGAACACAGAAGGACGAACCTTTGCCAACGGGCCAAGGTCCACTCTGCTGTCTTGAAGGAGAACACACCATGCCCGAACGCCTGCAGCTAAACCTTCGTCAATTGCGTGAGCAACTCGCCGAAGACACACCCCTGGACGCGGAAGATCACGTCGCCCTGCTCGAACTGATGCAGGAAATCGACCTGAAACTGGCCAAGGAACTCGCTGCTTCGCCGGACGCTACCCTGGTCGACGGCGTCAACCTTGCGGTGGAGCGCTTCGAAAGCCAGCATCCGACCCTCAGTGGCACCCTGCGCAATATCCTGCAGAGCCTGGCCAACATGGGCATCTGAGTCCGATAGCCCTACATGCAAAACCCCGGCATCAGGCCGGGGTTTTGCGTTTTGCATCGGCGCCTATTGGCGTACCAGGCGACGATTGTCGACCGCCGCTTGCTGCAGACTGCGATACGGATTGATATCCAGCCCACCCCTGCGCACATAGCGCGCGTATACCGTCAGTTTTTCTGGCTGCAGCAGACGCTGCAGATCGAGGAAGATGCGCTCCACGCACTGCTCGTGGAAATCCTGGTGCTGGCGGAAGCTCGCCACGTAGCTCAGTAGGCTCGCCGGTTCCAGCGCGGCCCCCCGGTAGTCGACCACCAGCGTGCCCCAATCCGGCTGGCCGGTGACCGGGCAGTTGGACTTGAGCAGGTGGCTGTACAGCGTTTCTTCGACAATCCGCGCCGTGTTGCAGCGCAACAGCTCGGGCCGTGGATGCGAATAATCGCTGACAGCGACATCCAGCTCATCGATGCAGATGCCGGGCAGTATCTGTACGCCCTCGGTCGCCACCTCGTCCAGCCGGCGAACCCGCACGCCAACTGGCGCGCCGGCTACGACGGACAGATCGCGCACCAGCACCTCGCTCAGCGCCTGAGCATCAGCAAACGGCGACTGATTCAACGAGTTGAGGTAAAGCTTGAACGACTTGGATTCGATGATGTTCGGTGAATCCGCCGGAATGACGAACTCACCGATGGCCACTACCGGCTTGCCCGACGGGGTCAGCCAGGACAACTCATAGCAATTCCATACATCCACACCGTGGTACGGCAGGCTACCGGCCTCCAGCCCCAACTCTGCCCACTTGTTGGCGCGCGGGATCGGGAACAGCAGATCAGGGCTGTAGACGGAAACGTACTCACTGGACTTGCCCAGCGGCGAATGATCGGCGGGATGCTGCATGACAACGGCCTGAAGAAAGCGAAACGGCCGGCATTATAGCGTCGCACCAGAGCATTAGAGCCAGAAACGCAGCCCTACTACCCACGCCCCCCCCTCGTCGTCTTCACCGGCAGCACGTGCCAGATCACCACTTCGTCCGTAGGTTTTCGCCCACTGATAGCCGACATAGGGCGAGAACTGCGGATTGACGCGGTAATGCAGGCGTAACCCTGCCTCCAGCTCGCTACCACCGGCACCGACACCCAGGTCGCGGTCATCGGCCAACGCCAGCTGATACTCCAACTTGGGCTCCAGCACCCAGCGCTGGCTCAGGCGTAGCTCGTACTCGCTTTCGATACGCAACGATGGATCACCGCGCTCACTGACAAACAGCTTGGCGTCCAGTTCGATCCACTGCGGCGCCAGACCGGTGAAGCCGAGCACCGCATAACTGCGCTTGGGACCCTTGTGGCCGGGCTCGGTCTGGTCGTCATGGCGCAGGCCAACCTGCCAGTCGAAGAACTCGCTAGCCATGCGCCGGTACAACAGCTGCGTCTCGCTGGATCGCTCACGACCATTCTCGGCCCGCTCGCCTCGGCTCTGCAGCACCAGGCGGTGCAGGTCATTGCCGTACCAGCCCTCGGCCTCCCAGGCCAGGTGCTGTTCACCGCCATCGAAGCGCTGCTCCAATTGGTCGACGCGCAGCGAGGCCACCGGCATGGCATCCATCTCCGGGCCCATGGCCAGCGCCGCCGGGCTCGCCAGTACACCGGCCAGCATCCATTCAATGCGCATGGGTTTTCCCCTCCATGGCCGCGCGTTCGCTATAGAACGGCTGTTCGCGACCATCGGCCGCCTCGACGACAACCTTGCGGAACATGCCGTTGGCCATGTGATAGATCAGATGGCAGTGGAAAGCCCACTCACCCACCGCATCGGCCGGCACATCGACATCCAGGGTTTGCCCCGGCGCGACGTTGACCACGTGCTTGAGCGGGTTGAGCCGGCCATTGCCCTTGTCCAGTTGCATCCACATGCCGTGCAGGTGCATGGGGTGGTTCATCATGGTCTGGTTGACGAAGCGAATGCGCACGCGCTCGCCGTGCTTGAGGCGAATGGGCTCTGCTTCGGAGTATTTCTGGCCATCGAATGACCAGAAATAGCGTTCCATGTTGCCGGTCAGCTTCAGTTCGATGGTGCGATCCGGCGCGCGATAACCGGCAAAGGGCCGCAGCGCCTTGAGATCGCCATAGACCAGGACCCGCCCACCATCGACCGGCTCCGGCGCGATGCCACTGCCGGCGGCATAGTCCGGGTTGTCTGCCGTGGCCGGCATGCTGTGGCCCGGCATGGCATGCCCCATCGCCGCGTGATCCATCTCGCCTGCCGCCATGCTGCCGTGATCCATCCCCGCATGGGCCTGGCCCATATCCGCCATGCTCAGCAGGCGCGGCGCACGCAGCTCGGGCACCTCGCCCTGCATGCCAGCACGCGGCGCCAGGGTGGCGCGAGCATAACCGCGACGGTCCATGGACTCGGCGAAGACCGTGTAGGCCTGGTCATCCCTGGGCTGCACGATAACGTCGTAGGTCTCAGCCACGGCGATGCGCAACTGGTCCACCGTCACCGGCAGCACATCGTTACCATCGGCCTGCACCACGGTCATCGACAGCCCGGGGATGCGCACATCGAAGTAGCTCATGCCCGAGCCATTGATCAAACGCAGACGCACCCGCTCACCCGGCTTGAACAGGCCGGTCCAGTTCTGCGCATTGTCCTTGCCGTTGACCAGGAAACGGAAGCCACTGACGTCGGCGATATCAGTCGGCATCATGCGCATGTCGCCCCAGGCCAGACGGTCGCGCAGCGTGGCCATGAAGCCGTCGCGGCGGGCATCACGCCAGAAATCGCCGACAGTCTGCTGCTGGTCGTTGTAGTAGTCGGCCTGCTTCTTCAGGTTGCTCAGGGTGCGTTCGGGCTTCTCGTCCTGCCAGTCGAACAGCAGCAGCGTGTACTCGCGGTCATAGCGATATGGCTCACGGCCCTTGGGCTCGATGATCAGCGGCCCGTACAGGCCTTCCTGTTCCTGGAAGTCACTGTGGGCGTGATACCAGTAGGTGCCGGACTGCTCGATGCGAAAACGGTAGGTAAAGGTTTCCCCTGGTGCGATGCCGGGAAAGCTGATGCCCGGCACGCCATCCTGGGTGTACGGCAGGATGATGCCGTGCCAGTGCAGCGAGGTGGTCCGGTCCATGCGATTGTGCACGTTCAGCACCACCTCCTCGCCTTCCTGGAAACGCAACTCGGGCGCCGGCGTCTGGCCGTTGATGGTCAGCGCCGCCCGCTTGCCATCGCTAAGTTCCAGCGTGCCTTCGGCGATCTCCAGGTCATAGGTGCCAGCCTGTGCATCCAGCAGTGCAAACAGGGCCAAGCCGGCCAGGAGTCGACGACTCATGGCTGGACCTTGAGCGTACCGACCATGCCAGCCTGGTAGTGACCTGGAATGTTGCAGGCGAACTCCAGGGTCGTGGCTTCGGCAAAGGTCCAGACCAGCTCCGCGCGCTGGCCAGGCTCGATCAGCACGCTATTGGCATCGTCGTGCTTCATCATCGCTGCGTGGTCCATGCCGGCCATGTCACGGCCCATCTTGGAGTGATCCATCTGGCTCATGTCGTGGTTGAGCCCGGTCGGGGTCAACATGCCCATGTCCTGCATCATCTGCATGCGCTTCTGGTGCTCGATATGCTGCGCAGCGCTGTCCAGGCTGAACTCATGCAACAGGCTGCCCTGATTGTGCAGCACGAAGCGCACGGTCTCACCGGCTTTCACCTGCAGTTCCGCAGGCTCGTAGAACATCTCGCCCAGGGTGATCTGCACCGTGCGCGCAGCGGCATCGGCCTTGGCCGGATGACCGAAGCTGGCGGCCGGATCGGCCAGGACAGGGGTGGCAAGCAACGCAGCGAACAAGGGCAACAGGCGCAGCGACATGGGGAACTCCAGTCAGTTGTCGAGGCGCTCACCTTAGGCAGCGATGGCTGGCGCCAGGCTGACCGGCAGATTACAAAGTTGTCAGGTAGGCGGCAGATGGCCCACGGCGGTATAACCTATGCCCTACCCGCGCCAACCGGCACACCATGAATCGCCCTTCTGATGGCCCATCGCTGATGAAACTGCTGATCGTCGAAGATGAACCCAAGACCGGCCAGTACCTGCGCCAGGGCCTCAGCGAAGCCGGCTTCGTCACCGAACTGGCCATCGACGGCAGCAGTGGCGAACACCTGGCCCTGAGCGGCGACTACGACCTGCTGATTCTCGATGTGATGCTGCCTGGGCGTGACGGCTGGCAGATCCTGCGCAGTGTGCGCGACGCGGGTAACGGCGTACCGGTGCTGTTCCTCACTGCGCGCGACGCAGTGGACGACCGCGTGCGCGGCCTGGAGGCCGGTGCCGACGATTACCTGGTCAAACCCTTTGCCTTCACTGAACTGCTCGCCCGCGTACGCAGCCTGCTACGCCGTGGCGCCAGCGGACCGCAGGAAACCCAGCTGCAACTGGCCGACCTGTCCCTCGACCTGCTGCGCCGCCGCGTCGAGCGCGCCGGTCGGCGTGTCGAACTGAGCGCCAAGGAATTCGCCCTGCTCGAATTGCTGCTGCGTCGCCAGGGCGAAGTGCTGCCCAAGTCGCTGATCGCCTCGCAGGTGTGGGACATGAATTTCGACAGCGACACCAATGTCATCGAGGTCGCCATCCGCCGCCTGCGCGCCAAGGTTGACGAGGGATTTGCCCAGCCCCTGATCCACACCGTCCGCGGCATGGGTTACGTGCTGGAGGTCCGCGACTGATGCGCCGCCTGTCCCTCGCCAGCCGCCTCGGCCTGCTGTTCGCCGCCTGTGCCGCCAGCGTCGCGCTGATCGCCGGCGTGCTGTTCAACCGCGCCAGCGAAGCACACTTCATCGAGTTGGACCGGCAACTGCTGCAGGGCAACCTGCCGGTCTTCAGCGACCTGCTGCGCACGGTGCACAGCCGCGCCGAACTGAAAGCACAGCGGCCACAACTGGAACAGGAGTTGCGCCGCCGTCCGGAACTGGCCCTGCGCGTCTTGGGCGGCGACGGCCAGGTGTGGTTCAGCAGCCTGCAGCAAGGCTCGCCAAGCAGTGACCCGCATGCCGAGCACTGGCGCAGTGGCGATAACGACTACCGCACGAGCAGTGTCACTCTGGCCAGCGGCACGCGCCTGGACCTGTTGCTCGACATCACCCATCACCAGCACTTTCTCGAACAGATGCAGCGGCTGATCTGGCTCACCGTCGGCCTGTCCGCCCTGGCCACTGCGCTGCTCGGTGCCTGGGTAGCACGGCGCGGCCTGGCCCCGCTGCAACGCATGACCGTCGCCGCCCAGGCGATTTCCGCCAGTTCGCTGACCAACCGTCTGCAACTAGGCCACGCGCCACGTGAACTGGCCGAGCTGATCGACGCGTTCAATGCCATGCTCGCGCGATTGGAAGAAGCCTTCGCCCGCCTCTCCGCCTTCTCCGCCGACATCGCCCACGAACTGCGCACACCGCTATCCAACCTGCTGACCCAAACCCAGGTAATCCTCAGCCAGCCACGTGAGCAGGCCGACTACCGCGAGGCGCTGCACTCGAACCTGGAAGAACTGCAACACCTGGCACAAATGGTCAACGACATGCTCCTGCTGGCCAAGGCCGACAACGGCCTGCTCCCGACGCGGCGCGAGCCACTGCAGGTGGGTGAAGAACTGCACCTCCTCGCCGAGTATTTCGCGCCCCTGGCCGAGGATGCCGGCGTACGGCTGGCGGTCGATGGCGTTGCCACGCTCGACGCCGACCGCGCCTTGCTGCGCCGTGCCCTGAGCAACCTGATCGACAACGCCCTGCGCTTCACCTCGCGCGGCAGCGAAATACGTCTGGCCGTGAGCATGCAAGGGGCACAGTTACGCATCGATGTGGCCAACCAGGGCCCGGCGATTGCGCCAGAGATACGCGAGCGGTTGTTCGACCGTTTCTACCGGGTCGACCCGGCGCGCCGCGAAGGTGGTGCAGAACACGCCGGCCTGGGTCTGGCCATCACCCGCTCCATCGTCCAGGCCCATGGCGGCACGATTCGCTGTGAATCGGCGGATGGCTGGACGCGTTTTATCATCGAGTTGCCCGCGCGCCTGTAGAACCAGGCGCACGCCTACAACGCAGGGGCAGCCTCGTTCATCCGGATCGGCCGCCAACGTCGCAACAGGCTGTACAGCGTCGGCACCACGAACAGAGTAAAGAAAGTACCGACCACCAGGCCACCGACGATGACCATACCAATCTGCTGGCGGCTTTCCGCACCGGCGCCGGTGGCAATGGCCAATGGCAGCGAGCCCAGCACCATCGCCCCGGTGGTCATCAGGATCGGCCGCAAGCGCTGCACCGAAGCCTCCATCACCGCTTCGTGCAGCGCCTTGCCATCGCGCAGCAACTGGTTGGCGAACTCGACGATGAGGATGCCGTGCTTGGTGATCAGGCCGATCAGCGTCACCAGCCCTACCTGCGAATAGATGTTCAGCGTCCCGCCGAACAGCTTGAGCGCGAGCAAGGCACCGGCCATCGACAGCGGCACGCTGAGCAGAATGATCAGGGGATCGAAGAAGCTTTCGAACTGCGCCGCCAGCACCAGGAAGATGAACACCAGCGCCAGTACGAAGATCAGCGCCACACTGCCGCTGGAATCCTTGAAGTCGCGCGAGATGCCGGTGTAATCGAACTGGGTCTCCGGCGGGAAGATGCCTTCGGCGACACGTTCCAGGTGGTCGAGCGCCTCACCCAGGGTGTAGCCACTGCCGACGTTGGCGCTGATGGTCACCGCACGCAGCTGGTTGAAATGGTTGAGCTCCCGCGGCGCCACGCCCTCCTGCACGTCGATCAGGTTGGACAACTGCACCATGTTGCCACTGCGCCCGCGCACATAGACACGGTTGAGGTCATCCGGATTGCTGCGGTCGACATCGGCCAGTTGCACACGCACGTCGTACTGCTCGCCGTTCTGCTTGAAGCGGGTGACCTGGCGGCTGCCGAACAGGCTTTCCATGCTGCGCCCGATGGTCGCCACATCGGTGCCCACCGCCACAGCCTGCTCGCGATTGATGCTGACCTTGAGCTGCGGGCTGTTGAGCTTGAGGTCGGTGTCCACACTCTCCAGCCCGGGATAGCTGCGCACCGCCTCCAGCAACTGGTCGACATAGGTCTGCAGCTCGGCGTACTCCAGCGAGGAGCGCACCACAAAGCTCACCGGCTGGTTGCGCGCACTCTGCCCCAGTGGCGGCCGGTTGTTGGGGAAGGCCCGTACCCCGGCGATGTCCTGCAGCTTGGGCAGCAGCTCGTCACGGATCTCGAACTGGCTGCGCGAGCGCTTGTCCCAGTCCTCCAGTTTCATGAACGACAGGCCCTGGGCCACCGTGGGGAAACCGACGATGACCATGTAGCGGTTGGTTTCCGGGATGGTCTGGTACGCCGCCTCCAGCTCGCGGGCATAGCGGCTGGTGTAGCCCACCGTGGCGCCATCCGGGCCGCTGATGGAGGTGACGATGGTGCCGGTGTCCTCGGTTGGCGCCATCTCGCTGCGCAGGCTGCCGAACAGCCAGGCACACAGCAGGAGGATGCCGACCAACAACGCCAGCACCATCCACCAGGCACGCAGTACCCGCTCCAGCATATGCCGGTAGCGGTAGGTCATGCCGTTGAGAAACCCTTCGATCAGGTTGTACGCCCGGCCATGTTTCTGCTGCGGCTGATGCGCCTTGAGCAGGTGCCCGCACATCATCGGCGACAGGGTCAGGGCCACGAAGCCGGAGACCAATACGGCGCCGGCGAGCGTCCAGGCGAACTCGGTGAACAGCTTGCCCGAGGTCCCCTGCATGAAGCCGATGGGCGCGTAGACGGCGGCCAGGGTCAGGGTCATCGCGATCACCGCGAAGGCAATTTCGCGGCTGCCGGTGTAGGCCGCCTTCATCGGCGACATGCCCTCCTCGATATGCCGATGGATGTTCTCCAGCACCACGATGGCATCGTCCACCACCAGCCCGATGGCCAATACCATGGCCAATAACGTCAGAGTGTTGACGGTAAACCCCATCAGCGCCATCAGGGCAAAGGCACCGATCAGCGACACCGGGATGGTCACCAGCGGAATCAGGGTGGCACGCAGCGAACGCAGGAAGAAGAAGATGATCAGGACCACCAGCACCACCGCTTCCCAGATGGTGGCGTAGACGTTCTTGATCGACTCGCGGATGAACAGTGAGTTGTCGTTGGCCACCGACATCTGCATGCCTTCCGGCAGCAGGCCACGGATGTCCGGCATCGCCGCATTCAGGCCATCGGAGATATCCAGCGGGTTGGCTGTCGCCTGTTTGACCAGGCCCAGGGCTACCGCCGAGTGGCCGTTGAAACGCACTACGGTACGCTCGTCGGCGGCGCCGATCTCGGCATGCCCGACGTCGTTGAGGCGCAGCAGGTAGCCACGCGAGTCATCGAGAATCAGCTCATTGAACTGCTCGGGGGTGCGCAGATCGGTCTCCGACAGCACGGAGAACTCGCGCTGCACCGATTCGATGCGCCCCGCCGGGATCTCCACGTTCTGCCGGCGCAGGGCGTCTTCCACATCCTGCACGGTGAGGTCGTGGGCGGCGAGTTTCTCCGGATCGAGCCAGATGCGCATGGCATAGGTGCGGGCACCGCGAATCTGCACCTCCGATACGCCTGGAATGGTCTGCAGGCGGTCTCGCACCACACGCTCGAGCACATCGGTGATTTCCATCGGCGAATAGCGTTCGCTGTAGAACGCCAGCCAGACCACCGGCTGCGCATCGGCCTCGACCTTCTGCACCATCGGCTCGTCGATTTCCTCCGGCAGTATGCTGCGCACCCTGCCGAGACGATCACGCACGTCGTTGGCGGCTTCGTCGGAATTGGTGCCCAGGCGGAACTGCGCGGTGATCTGGGTGTTTTCCGAGCGGCTGATCGAGGTGACGAAGTCCAGGCCCTCGATGCCCGACAGCACATCCTCGACCGGTTGGGCCACCTGCGATTCCATGATTTCCGGGCTGGCGCCGGGGTAGATGACGTTGACCGTGACAATGGGCACGTCGATGTTCGGGTACTCGCGAACGGCCAGACGCTGATAGGCCATCAAACCCAGCAGCACGATGATCAGCGAAAGAACGGTGGCGAATACCGGCCGGCTGATGCAGACGTCGGAAAGCTTCATGCACCGCCACCATGGGGCCGGGTGCGCACCTCATCACCTGGCGAGACCTTCTGCCAACCGGCGGTGATCACCGTCTCGTCGCCCTGCAGGCCTTCGATCACCTCGGCCTTGCCGCGCAGGCGCTGGCCGATGCGGATCTGCTGGCGCTCGACCTTGCCATCCACCACCAGGTTGGCGAACAGCAACTGCCCCATTGGCATCACTGCTTCCTCCGGGATCAGCAGCGCATTGGGCCGTTCGGCGAGAATCACCGATACCTTGACGAACTGGCCGGGCTTGAGGCGCAGCTCGGGGTTGCCGAGTTGGGCGCGAATCGCCTGGCTGCGACCCACTTCATCCAGACGCGGGTTGAGTGCCGCGATGTCGCCCTTGAAGCGCTCACCGGGGTAGGCATCCAGGCTCAGCTCGATGCTCTGGCCAATGCGGACCTGGCTGACGGCTTTCTGTGGAATGCGGAAGTCGACCTTGAGCGGGTCGAGCACTTCGAGGTTGACGATATCCTGGCCGGCGCTGAGGTATTCGCCGATGCTCACCTGACGCAAGCCGAGCACACCATCGTAAGGGGCGCGAATCTGGGTCTTGTCCAAACGGGCCTGGGAGAGAGACAGACTGGCGCGGGCCGCCTGCTGCTGCGATTGCGCCTCGTCCTGCGCCTGAGCATTACTTGCGCCGCGCTTGAACAGCATTTGCGCACGCTGGTAGCTTTTTTCCGCAAGGTCCAGATTGGCCTGGGCCTGCGCCAGCTCGGCACGGGCAATCGAAGCGTCCAGGCTGACCAGCAGCGCGCCGCCCTTCACGGCCTCGCCCTCGCGAAAATGCAGCGTGGCGATCCGTCCTTCGATCTCGGAACGGATCATGACCGACTCATCGGAGCGCAAGGAACCAAACGTGATCAACTCATCGCGTACGGGCGCACGCTGGGGTTGCGTCACTTCCACCATTGTCGGCAATTGCTCTGCCAGCACCGGCAGCGCCAGCAAACCTAAGGCAATGGCGAGGAATCGGGTACGTCCATGCAGCATCGTCGGGCGCTCTCTCACGCGGATCAGGCGCCGAGTCTACCGGCGGGCAGTACACAGGCGCCAGCCGGTAAAGATGTCAGACGATTTCGCCGTTACTGGCGCATCCCGCGGCCACTGACCAGCAGGTGAATGCACAGCGCATAGAGCACCGCCGTAGCCACCAGCATGAACACCACGGCAATGCCGATGCGGATATCGGAAACCCCGAGAATCCCGTAACGGAAGGCGTTGACCATGTGCAGAATCGGGTTGGCCAGCGACACCGTCTGCCAGAACGGCGGCAACAGGCTGATGGAGTAGAACACGCCACCCAGGTAGGTCAGCGGCGTCAGCACGAAGGTCGGTACGATGGAAATATCGTCGAAATTGCGCGCGAACACGGCGTTGACGAAACCACCCAGGGAAAAGATCGTCGCCGTCAGCAGTACCACCAGCACAGTCACCCCCAGGTGATGCACCTGCAGATGGGTGAAGAACAGCGACAGCACTGTGACGATCAGCCCCACCGCCAGCCCGCGCAGCACGCCGCCGGTGACATAACCGATGAGGATGGTGTGCGGCGATACCGGCGACACCAGCAGTTCCTCGATGGAGCGCTGGAACTTGCTGCCGAAGAAGCTCGACACCACGTTGCTGTAGGAGTTGGTGATCACCGACATCATGATCAGGCCAGGGACGATGTACTCCATGTAGGTGAACCCGCCCATGTCGCCAATCTGCCGACCGATCAGGTTACCGAAGATGACGAAGTACAGAACCATGGTAATCGCCGGGGGCAGCAGGGTCTGCGGCCAGATGCGGGTAAAGCGCCGTACTTCCCGGTAGACGATGGTCTGCAGGGCAACCAGATTGGGGCGCAGCTCGAACGTACTCATACCGCCACCTTCGCCAGGTTCTTTTCCACCAGGGAGACGAACAGCTCCTCCAGGCGATTGCTCTTGCTACGCAGGCTCAGTACCTCGATGCCCTGCGCATCCAACTGACGAAACAGCCCGGTGATGCCCAGGCTCTTCTCCACCTGCACCTCCAGCGTGTGATGATCGACCAGCTTGGCCGGGTAGCCCTCCAGCGCCGGCGTCGCCTGCAGCGTGTCCTTGAGGTCGAGCAGGAAGGTCTCCACATGCAGGGTCTTGAGCAGCGCCTTCATGCTGGTGTTCTCGACGATGCTGCCGTGGTCGATGATGCCGATGTTGCGGCACAGCTGCTCGGCCTCTTCCAGGTAGTGCGTGGTGAGGATGATGGTGATGCCTTGCTGGTTCAGGTCGGTGAGAAAGCTCCACATCGAACGACGCAGCTCGATATCCACACCGGCGGTGGGCTCGTCGAGGATTAGCAAGCGCGGCTCATGGACCAGCGCACGGGCGATCATGAGACGACGCTTCATGCCCCCGGACAGTTCGCGCGAGGCCGAGTTGCGCTTGTCCCACAGGCCCAGCTGGGTCAGGTAGCGCTCGGCGCGTTCCTTGGCCAGTTTGCTGGGGATGCCGTAGTAACCGGCCTGGGTGACGACAATGTCGAACACCTTCTCGAACTGGTTGAAATTGAACTCCTGGGGCACCACGCCGATGCTGCGTTTGAGCGCCGCCGGATCGCGATCCAGGTCGTGGCCGAACACGTTGACCGTGCCACTGCTCTTGTTCACCAGCGTGGAGAGGATACCGATGGTGGTGGATTTGCCGGCGCCATTGGGGCCGAGCAAGGCAAAGAAGTCGCCTTCAGCCACTTCCAGATCGATGCCCTTGAGGGCCTGGAAGCCATTGCCGTAGGTCTTGGTCAACTGCCGAATAGACAGAGCAGAAGTCATGAGGAATACGCACGCAACGAGAGGAAGGAGGTTTTCGTTTCATTCACGAGCCGCGTTACCGCTCAACCCGCAGAACCTCTGTTTGCGATCTGCTGAAATAGACACTCAGGGTATCGAAACAGGCGCTTCGGCCAGGCCAGTCATGAATGAAACGGGAGCAGACCCTAGATAAGGGCAGCATCGGACAAATGCAACCATGTGTTGCAGAAGTCAGGTCAACGGCGTCATCACGGCGCGTTGAAATGCCGGCCGCTGACGCAGACGTGCATACCAATCCGCAAGGTGTGGCAAATCCGGCCGAGCGATAGGCATCTCGAACCAGGCATAGATGAAGCAACCGAGGGGAATGTCGCCCATGGCGAAATGCTCACCAGACAGCCAGGGCTGCTTGGCCAGCGCCTGATCGACAATGGCCAGTAACTCGGCGCACCGTTGCCGGGCCGTTTCGATTGCCGCCTCGTTCCGTTGCTCGGGAGATGTGCGCAACGTGCCCCAGAATACATCCCGGAACGGCGCAGCCAGCGTCGAGGTGGTCCAGTCCATCCACTTGTCCGCACCGGCACGCACGGCAACATCCTCGACGTACAAGCTTCCAGGCGCATAGCGAGCAGCCAGGTAACGCACGATGGCGTTCGATTCCCACAGGACCAGATCACCATCTTCGATCATCGGCACCAGGCCATTGGGATTCTTCGCCCGATAAGCCGCGTCCCCGACCACGCCAAAAGCGCCACCGGCATCGATGGCCTCATAGGCCACCCCCGCCTCCTCGGCACACCACAGCACCTTGCGCACATTCGACGAGTTCTTGCGTCCCCAGATAGTCAACATAGGCAACCTCATTCTGTACTACTGCTGCAGCACGGCTGTCAGCTCAGGGTTCCATTCTGAGCCCAAAAAGATTGAGAAGAGAAAAGGTAGTTGAAAGGCTGAGCGATATGGCGCAGACGAGCGCCATATCCATGACCACTCACGTGAATTTCTCAGGCAAATGGCCGTTGTGGCTACAGATCTCCGGACAGCAGCGCCTTCAAAGACACATTGCCCTCGTAAAGCACATCCGAGACCCGCCAACCCTCGCTGCCCTCGACCAACCGGTAGCGCATCGAGGTCTTTTCATCGCTGCCAGGGAAGCGATAGCTCACCGAGACCTCGCCAGGGCGAGAGGCCTGCACAATCGTCAAACCCATGGCGGCCGGGTCTTGCGACATCCACAGCGGCGAGAAATCCAACCTGCATATTTCCTCGGTGCGAGCGACACACTCACGGTCCTGCACCAGAAGCACCGTCAATTCCTGGGTCAGGTATTGATTCAGCACGGCCTCGGGCTGCTCGATAAAGGGCGTGGCATAGTCGGGCCCAGCAATCACAGCCTCCCAGGCAAACGCCTGGTACAACCGGTACACCGTATCGACTGGGTCAGCGGCCAACGACGGTTGTGAAATCAGCAGGCCTGCGAGAATGACTAGACGTGGAAGGTAAACGTTACGCATATGTTCTCGGTAGTTGGGCTGAGGGGTTGAGCTCAGAGTCGACGTGATAACGCCTTGGATATCTGGATCCAGTCGATGAGCGCAGACAGTTTGCCAATTGACACTGAATCCCCACTGGGGCGCAAGTATCCGAAGGCCGCATCTGGATGGGATTGGCAGTTTCTCTTTCTCTTGATACGCCAACGCCCCGCGCTCAAGCGTCACTCACTGCGCTCACAGGCAAAAAGACCCTTCCATGTGCAAGCCCGCAGAGCGTATCTGAGCCCTTCCACACCTTTATTCACCGAACTCTCCAGCATGAGCCATGGTCACTATCAACGAAGTGTCCGGTTGACGGGCACGAGCTCGCGGCTCGTGCCCTCAGCATTTCCCTGGCGCCTGCCACCCTCGCCGTCGACTCGAACCAGGATTGACGGCTACGCTTTTGATGAGGCGCGCGGCCTCGTCTTCACGGAGGATTTTGCATGCTTGCTGTCTGGCTACTGGTACTCGTTTTCGGCACGGCCTACCTGGCCCACCGACGCACCGCTCCCTTGCCTGCGCTCGGCATCGTTGCCGCTTTTCTGCTCGCCCTGAGCCTGTTCAGCCATGCTCCTGGCTGGTTGCAGCTGATTCTGTGGCTGCTGTGGCTCGGTGTGGCCGTGCCGCTGGTACTTCCCGATGTGCGTCGCAAGGTGATCAGTGCGCCGCTGTTCGCCTGGTTCCAGAAGGTATTGCCGCCCATGTCGACAACCGAGAAGGATGCCATCGAGGCCGGCACCGTCTGGTGGGACGGCGAGCTGTTCAGCGGCCGCCCGGACTGGAACAAGCTGCTGGCTTATCCCAAGGCACAACTGACGGAAGAGGAACAGGCCTTCATCGACGGCCCCACGGAAGAACTCTGCGCCATGGTCAGCGACTGGGAGATCGGCCAGCAGATGGACCTGCCAGAACAGGCCTGGCAGCACATCAAGCAGCATGGCTTCTTCGCCCTGATCATTCCCAAGGAATACGGCGGCAAGGGCTTTTCCGCCTACGCCCACTCGCAGGTGGCGATGAAGCTGGCTACCCGCAGCGGCGACCTCGCCTCCACCGTGATGGTGCCCAACTCCCTCGGCCCGGCCGAGCTGTTGCTGCATTACGGTACCGACGAGCAGCGCCAGCACTACCTGCCGCGTCTGGCGCGTGGCGATGACATCCCCTGCTTTGCCCTCACCGGCCCGCTGGCCGGCTCGGACGCTGGCGCCATGCCGGATGTCGGCATCATCTGCAAGGGCGATTGGCAGGGCGAGGAAGTGCTCGGTCTGCGCCTGACCTGGGAAAAGCGCTACATCACTCTCGGCCCGGTCGCCACCCTGCTCGGTGTTGCCTTCAAGGCCTACGACCCCGACCACCTGCTGGGTGACAAGGAAGACCTCGGTATCAGCCTGGCGCTGATTCCGACCGACACCGCCGGCGTGGAAATCGGCCGCCGTCACCTGCCGCTCGGCGCCGCCTTCATGAACGGCCCCAACTCGGGCAAGGACGTGTTCGTGCCGCTGAGCTTCCTTATCGGCGGGCCGGACTACCTGGGCAAGGGCTGGATGATGCTGATGAACTGCCTGTCCGTCGGCCGTTCCATCTCGCTGCCTGCCGTGGGCACCGGTGCCGCCAAGGCCACCAGCCTGACCACCGGCCAGTACACACGCATTCGCGAGCAGTTCAATGTGCCGCTGTCGGCCTTCGAGGGCATCCAGGAGGCCATGGCGCGTATTGGCGGTAACGCCTGGCTGATGGACAGCGCGCGCATCCTCACCGCCAATGCCGTTGACCTGGGCGAGAAGCCCTCGGTACTCTCAGCCATCCTCAAGTACCACCTGACCGAGCGTGGCCGCGAATGCATCCAGCACGCCATGGACGTGCATGGCGGCAAGGGCATCATCATGGGCCCGAACAACTACCTGGCGCGTTCCTGGCAAGGCGCACCGATCTTCATCACCGTGGAAGGCGCCAACATCCTCTCGCGCAACCTGATGATCTTCGGCCAGGGGGCGATCCGCTGCCACCCCTACGTGCTCAAGGAAATGGCCCTGGCCGGTCGCGAAGACCATGCCCAGGCCCTGCAGGAGTTCGATGGCCTGCTCATGCAGCATATCGGCTTCGCCGTCAGCAACGCCGCCAGCACCCTGCTGCTCGGCCTGAGCTTCGGTGCTTTGGGCCATGCGCCTGGTGACGCCTTGTCGCGCCCCTACTTCCGCGCCCTCAACCGCCTGGCAGCGGCCTTCGCCATGCTCGCCGACTTCAGCATGATGCTGCTTGGCGGCGAACTGAAACGCCGCGAGCGCCTGTCAGCCCGCCTGGGTGACGCCCTCAGCCACCTGTACCTGGCATCCGCTGCGCTCAAGCGCTACCACGACCAGGGCAGCCCGGAGCACCTGCGCCCTCTGCTGAGCTGGGCCCTGGAGGAAAGCCTGGAAAAAGCCGAGAAGGCACTGGAAAACCTGCTGAGCAACTTCCCCAACCGTATCTTCGGTTGCCTGTTGCATGTGCTGGTGTTCCCGTTCGGCCGCCGTCACAAGGGGCCGTCGGATGAGCTGGATGCGGAAATCGCCGCACTCATCGGCCGCCAACGGGGCGATGCTGCTCTGGAAGAGCTGCTCGCCGGCTGCTACCGCCCGCAGGATGTCGACGACCCGGTCGGCGCGCTGCAACACGCGACCGAACTGCTCGATGCCGCCCAGCCGCTGCAGAAAAAACTGCACAAGGCGCTCAAGGACGATCAACTGCAACCCGCCCCGGGCGAAAGCCTGATCGACGCGGCCCTGCGCAGCGACCTGCTCAGCGCCCAGGAAGCCCAGCAATTGCGCGCGGCCGAAACGGCGCGTCGCAAGGTGATCGACGTGGACGACTTCAGCAAGGAGGAACTCCTCCTCACGCCAGGCCAGGTGCGCTGAGTCTCAGGCTGCCGACGCGCAGGGATGCAGCGTCGGCAATCCCACCTCCAAACCGAAGCAACGCACCCGAACGTCATCCTCACGGCCCATGGCCAGGACAAGCAGGCCCGTGGAGTTCTATACTCCCGCGCCCGTTTCAGTCTCAGGATCATGCTCATGGCCACCGCCTACCTCGACCACCATCTCGCCCTGCTCGCCCACCTGCGCGGCATTCTGGTCGCCCTGGGCGAAGCCGAACAGGTCGAGGACGACACTCACGCCCTGTTCCTCGAACGCTTCGATGAACTGCTCAGCGAACTGCAAAGCGACCCGGAAAACAGCCTGTACCTGGGTCAGGACCTGCTCAGCCAGATATTCCACCGCTACCCGCAGATCGCCCACTTGGTCCCACGCGACCTGCTGTGGTTCTTCGGCGGTGATTGCCTGCACTTCATGCCCGATGAGGAAATCAGCCTGTTCCAGGCCCTCGACGAACGCCGTTATGAAGCCGAAGCCAATGACGAACCGTTCGACTGGAACCACGAAAAACAGCTGCTGGCGCTGCCGCAGGACAGTGCCAAACACTGAGCCACGGAGCAGAAAGCAAAAGGCCCGCCGGATATCCGCGGGCCTTTTTTATGTGCTGCCATCCATGACCGCCACCCTTCGGGCCGTCGCGATGCGCACGGCGCGCCCTACGCATTATCCCCAGGGGGATGCCTCTCGTGTGACAGCCTGGCGGATTGCCTGGATCGCAGCCTCGACCTCTTCCGTGGTGGTGTAACGGCCCAGGCTCAGGCGGATGCTGCGTGCCGCCTGAGCATCGTCCAGTCTCAGTGCTCGCAGTACATGGGAAGGTCCTGCAGCTGCGGAATTGCAGGCCGACGTGGACGACAGCGCCAGGCTGCCGGCGATCCGCTCAGGGCTGAACTGAGGCTGATCGACCAGCAGGTTCAAGGTATGCGGAATACGCTGTCCGGCGCTGCCGTTGAGGCGCACGCCCGGCAAGGCCAACAGCCCCTCGCGCAATTGCCGGCTGAGCGTACCGATACGTGCAGTTTCGTCGGCCATCTTCTCACCGGCCAGCGCATAGGCGGCGCCCATGCCGACGATCTGGTGAGTCGCCAAAGTGCCAGAACGCAGCCCGCGCTCATGCCCGCCGCCGTGAATCTGCGCCTGCAGAAGCCCACGCGCACGCTCGCCCACATACAGCGCACCAATGCCCTTGGGGCCGTAGGTCTTGTGTGCACTGAAGGACATCAGGTCCACCGCCAAAACGCCCAGATCGATCACGCACTTGCCCGTGGCCTGCGCCGCGTCGACATGCAGCAACGCGCCATGGCGGCGCACCGCCTCGCCGATGGTGGCGATATCGGTCAGCGTACCCAGTTCGTTGTTGACCATCATCAGCGACACCAGCGCAGTGTCCTCGCGCAACGCCTCGACAACCTGCTGCGGCTGGATCAGACCATCGCCATCGGGCTCCAGCCAGGTCACGGCAAGACCTTGTTGTTCCAGCTGCGACACCGTATCGAGCACCGCCTTGTGTTCGAGGCGACTGGTGATCAGATGCCGGCGCGTGTCGGGCATACCTTGCATCAGGCCCTTGATGGCCAGGTTGTTGGATTCCGTGGCACCGCTGGTCCATACCAGTGACTCGGGCGTACAGCCCACCAGTTCGGCCACCTGACCGCGCGCCTGCTCGACTGCCATCCGCGCCGAGCGACCAAAGCCATGGGACGACGAAGCCGGATTGGCAAAATTGCCACCAACCCCCAGGCAATCAACCATGGCGGCGATTACCCGTTCATCAACCGGCGTGGTGGCTGCGTAATCGAAGTAGATCGGCAAACTGGACATGCGAACGAAAACACCTTGTAGAAATAGATGGATAAAAAGACTTCAACGCGCTGGCGAGCAATAGCCATCGCGCGCCTGGGCGGACAGGGGAAACGCCTGCGCCTGGCCCAGCACACGCAGCAGATTGCCGCTCCAGACCGCCGCGATGTCCTGCTCGCTGTAACCCGCCTGCAGCAGGCGCTCGGTAATCTTCGGCAACTGCGAAACATCCTCGAGCCCGGCGAACCCACCGCCGCCATCCCAGTCGGCCCCGATGCCGACATGCCCCGGCCCCAGCAACTTCAGGACGTGCAGCAGGTGCGCCATGAAGTCATCGAGGCTGGCTTGAGGCTTGGGATAGCGTCGCTCCACCTCACCGATCTCGGCCGCCAGGCTGCGAAACTCATCCGGGCTCAATGCCGCCATCTGGCGTAGCCGGGCATACAGCGGCTGCAAGGCTGCGTCGCGACGCGGATCGGCAGCCAGGGGCGTGATGTAGCTGCTGTAGGTGTTCACCTGAATCACCCCACCCCGCGCGGCCAGGCGCAGCAGGCGCTGGTCATCCATGTTGCGCGGATGAGGATTGACGGCACGGCTGGAGGAATGCGACAGGATGATCGGCGCCCGCGACAGTTCGAGCATCTGGTCGAAAGCGCTGTCGGAAGCATGCGAAGCGTCCAGCAGAATGCCCAGGCAGTTGGCTTGCTGGACCAGTTGCCGGCCTGTCGGGCTCAGGCCATGCCATTCGGCGATGGCCGTGGCCGAGTCGGCCAGGTCGCTGTTGCTGCTGTGGACCAGCCCGAGCATGCGCAATCCCTGACGTTGGTAGGTAGCCAGCAACGCCGGATCAGCCGCCAGTGGCTCGGCATTCTCCATGCTGATGAACACCACCCGTTTGCCGGCTGCGGCAATACGGCCGGCATCTTCCGGAGTCAGCGCCAGGCCGAACACCTGAGGATGGCGATCGACCAGATCGCGCAGACGCAGCAGTTGTGACAAGCCATAGGCTGCCGCGTCTGCGCGGCCCTGCACGGTGCGTGCGCCCTGAGGCGTGTAGATGGCCCAGAAGCCGCCATCCAGCCCGCCCTCGCGCATACGCGGCACGTCAACCTGGGACAGGTCACTGGCAGCGTCGTGGCGCTGCAGGATGTCCCAGCCGGGGCGTACCAACTGGCGGGGCGTATCCATGTGGCTATCGAGCACCAGCAGGCGCTGATGCAGCGCCTGCGCAGCCTCGGAAACCGCCGCAGCTTGTGCCGGAAGCGACACGCAAGCCCACGCGCATACGGCGCCCAGCAGCGCTCGCCATACGCCCATGCCCCGGTTCATAGCGGTGCCTGGAACAGCTGTTCGATGTGCCAGGGCGCCGCTGCCAGGTCCAGCAGGCGCTCGCGTACGGGCGCCTCGCACAGCTGCTCCAGTTTGCGCTGGAACAGGCCATGCCGGGCAGCTCCGTCCAGGCCATCGAGCGGCCCGGAGCGACTCACACGGGCAATCTCCGTCTCCCCCGCATACACAGTCAAGACCGCCGGGAAGCCGCCGGTTGCCTGCTGCTGCGCGGTCAGCTTGTCACTGGCGCACACCTCTACACGCGCCATGAAGGCGAGCACAGCCGGGTCATCCAGTGCTTCCTGCTCGAAGTCCGCCAGCACCGAACGCCGACGCACGAAAGCGCTGGCCACGGCATAGGGCAAGCTGAAACGGGCCGCGAGGTGGTTGCCGATCACCCGCGTCGACAGCGAACTGGCACTGCCTTGGTTGACCTCGACCCTCACCCGGGTGATCTGCGCAGGATCGACCGCCTCCAGCAGATCCAGCGCAGCACGAATTGCCGACTGGCAGCCAAAACAGGCGGGATAAGCCTTGATCGCGTAGGCCGACAGATCGCACTCACGGGGGTCGGCGAGCAGGCGTTCAGGCTGCGATGAATCGAAACCGAAGCTGGCCAGCCAGCCATGCTCACCGGTCAAGGGCGTTTGCGGGCCGGACGCTCCGGCTTCGGCCAGTTGCACCGATTGCAGGGCGTTGCGCGCGGCAAAGCCAATGGCCAGGTCCTTGTCCAGGCTGTAGCTGCCCACCGCCGGCGAAAGCGCCGACAACAGGCCCGCACTGAGCGTGGTCGCGGTGATTGCCGCCGCATGCATCGCCAGGTCGCGGTCATCGCTGATCAGCGCCGCGGCTCCCAGGCTGGCGGCAATCGGCGCCAGCAACGACGTCGTGCGGAAACCGGCCTGGCCACTGCGATGGGCACGCCCCAACGCCTCGGCCAGGCTGATGTTGGCGGCGAAGGCAATCCACAAGGCCTTGAGCAGACGCTCCCCACCAATGCCCCGCTGCTCGGCCAAGGCGAGCAGCGTCGGCACGATCACCACCGCGGCATGGCCATTGTTGCGCGGGTTGATCAGCACCTCCTGAAAGTCCAGCGCCTCGGCCGCACAGCCATTGAGAAACGCGGCATCCGCAGGCGTGGCGCGAAAGTCCGCGCCCCATACCGAACACCCTGTGCTCACGGCCTCGACCAGGGCACGATCAGCCAGGGTGCCGCCGACACCATGACGGCGTGCATGGCTGGCAATTGCCAGGGTATCGGCCACCAGCAGGCCAATCACGGCGCTGACCTGTTGTGGAACCGCCTCATCCAGCAATGCCAGATGATTGTCGGCCCATTGTCTGTCTATCGCAGTCACCATCACTCCACACCGTTTGCCATGATGCCGCCGTCGATCACGAAGTCGCAGCCGTTGGCGTATTGAAAAACCGGATCAGCCAGGGCGCGAATGGCCCGGCCAATTTCTTCAGGTTGAGCCAGGCGCTTGGCCGGGATCTTCGCCAACAGGCGTTGTTCGTCGAGGCGACCGGCGTCCAGCGCCTTGCCGACCATCGCGGTACGGGTATAGCCGGGGCTGACCGAAATGGCGCGGATGCCATGCTCGGCGAAGTCCAGCGCGAGCACCTCGGTCAACGCCACCACACCGGCCTTGCTCGCCACGTAGCTGGCCCGGCCCGGGCCGGAGCGATGGGCGACAAACGAGCCGATGTTGATGATCAGGCCATTACCCGAGGCCTTGAGCGCGGCGAAGGCCGCCTGGCAGCAGAAAAAGGTGCCGCTCAGGTTGGTATCGATCACCGCGCGCCAATCCTCGACCGCCAGGCTCGCGGCATGCCCACGCCGAGCGATGCCCGCGCAGTTGACCAGTACATCGAGCCGCTCCAGGCCTGCTGCAGCCTGCTGCACGGCCTGTGGGTCGCGAATATCCAGCGCCTGCACCGGGTACTCCAAATCGGTCGAGGCCTGCAGGTCCCAGCCGAGCACCTGAGCGCCCTGCTCGATGAAGGCCAGTGCCACCGCACGACCAATGCCACTGCCCGCGCCGGTAACCAGAACGCGGCGTGGGGATGTCTCGACTGATGAGGTCACAGGATGGCTCCTTGTTGCAGCAACGTGGACCTGACGGCCGACAGCGAGGCACGCTGGGCCTGGCCACAGGACAACGCCGCAGCGACGCCGGCGGCATGCCCGGTGGCGAAGGCGCACCCCATGACCCGCACCGAGCCAAAGGCTTCGTCATCAGCACCGATGCAGCTCCCGGCCAGCCACAGGTTGCTGCCATCGAGGGGAATCAATGCGCCGTAGGGCACGTGAAACCAGCCACTGTCGGGAATCCAGCGGTACTCGGTCACGCCCGGATACGGGTGCAACTCGCATGGCCAGCCGGAACGGGCAATGCCATCGGCACGGCGGCGGGCTTCGAGCAGGTCGCCAATCCGCACATCCTGTTGCGAGCGCACGCAGCGGGTGGAGCGAATGCCCAACTGCGGGCCGGTGACTTCCAGTTGTGCACTGGCGAACCCCGGCACCTTGCGGCGCAGGGACTCCAGGTAATCATGGGCAATGGCCCTGGCTTCCATTTCGGCACGGCTGAGGGCCTGGGTGGTGCAGTCGGGCAAGTCGACATCGACCATCATCGCCCAGTAACCCTGCGACCACGGCAAGCGCACGAAGAAACCACCATTGCTGCGCGCCAGGGTCTGCCCGGTGCGCCGCTGGTAATCGGCCACGGCGGCCTGCAGGTCATTGCGGTCGAAGCTGCGCGCGGTATCCACCGATGTGATGCGCGCGGTGAGGGTTGCCGCCTGCACCCGAGGGCGCGTGCTGCCTGGCGAAACGAGCGCCGCGATATTGGCATTGCCGCTGGCATCCACCACCGAGCGTGCCTCGACGCGAAACAAACCATCAGGATCGCTGCACAGCAACGTATGGACGACGCCGTTCTGCTGCTCGGCAGCCACTACCCGGCAATGCAGCAGGGTCTGGATGCCAGCCTGTTGCACCAGGCGATCCAGCGCCAGCTTGAGGCGCTCGGGATCAAGCAGGATGATCCAGTTGCCAGAACTCTGCGCCAATGGCGCGACCTCGTGGCCCATCGCTGCCAGGCTGTCCAGCACCCGCTGGCCCATGCCGCCCACCACCTGCTCGGGCTCGGCGCCACTGGTATAAAAGCCGCAATAGGACTGCACGCCCGCCACTGTCGCGGTACCGCCGAGAAAGCCATAGCCCTCGATCAGTGCCACGCTGCGCCCACATTCGGCGGCGGCCAGCGCTGCCGCGACACCCGCCGCGCCGCCGCCGACCACCGCCACGTCGACGCGCAGCGCCGGGCGCCCACGTCTGGGCAATGGCACCTGGCTCACAGCACCTTGTCCAGAAAGGCCCGGGTACGGGCATCCTGGGGCGCACGGAACAGAGCATCAGCGCTGCCATGCTCGACCACCCGCCCCTGATCCATGAAATACACATAGTCCGCCGCTTCCTGGGCGAAGCGCATTTCATGGGTCACCAGGACACAAGTCATGCCCTCGGCAGCGATCTCCTGGATCACCGACAGCACTTCCTTGACGGTTTCCGGATCGAGCGCTGCGGTGACTTCGTCGAACAACATCACTTCCGGCTGCATGCACAGGCTGCGCGCGATCGCCACGCGCTGCTGCTGACCACCGGAAAGCTCGCCCGGGTACGCGTTCTCCTTGCCGGTCAGGCGCACCTTGGCCAGCAAGGCGCGGGCCTGCGCCTCCACCTCGCTGCGTTCGCGGCCCAGCACCTGGATCGGCGCCATCATCACGTTCTGCAGCACCGTGCGATGGGGAAACAGGTTGTAGCCCTGAAACACGATGCCCACTCGCTTGCGCAGCGCCTGGGCATCCAGCCTGGCACTGTCGACACGGATACCGGCGACCTCGACCTTACCGCTGTCCACCGGCGTCAGGGCATTGATGCAACGCAGCACGGTGCTCTTGCCGGAGCCGGAAGGCCCGATGATGCAGGCCACCTCCGAACGTGCCACGGCCAGGTCCAGCCCTTGCAGCACGGGCGTGCGGCCAAAGGCCTTGGTGACGCCCTGCAGTTCGATGAACGGATTTTCCAGAATACGTTTGCTCAACTCGGCACCTACCAGCGCGCCCAACGGCGCTCCAGAGCGCGCGCCAGCAACGAAAGGGGAAAGATGTAGAAAAAGAAGGCCATCAGCACCAGCCCGTAGACCGGCAGCAACAGATCGGTACGGGCCTCGGCTGCCAGCACCTCACGCGCGACGCTCAAGGCTTCGCTGACCCCCACCAGACTGGCCAGCGCCGTGGACATGGTGACCACGCAATACAAGCCCATGGCCGGGGGCAACATGTGGCGCAGCGCCTGCGGCAGGATCACCTGGCGCAGCCGTGCCAGGGAGCCATAGCCCAGTGCGGTCGCCGCTTCCCACTGCGCCAGCGGAATCGCCCGCAGGCCACCGCGAACGATTTCCGCCAGGTTGCCCGTGGCTGGAATCGACAGCGCCACCACGGCCTTGAACCAGCCCGGCACGGCCAGGTGGGTATCAGCCACGCGCAACTCATAGGGCAGCAGGTGCATGACGAAGAACATCACCACCAGCCAGGGCGAGTTACGCAACACCTGCGTCACCAGGCGGGCCGGGACGCGCACCCAGGCCAGGGGCGCCAACTGCGCGGCCCCCAGCACGGTACCGACCAGGCAGGCCAGCAGCATCGCCAGCAAGCCCATCCACAGGTTCATGGCGAAGCCACGGCCCAGCATCGGCAACCAGGGCAACAGCTCGGCGAATGCGTTCACAGGCTCACCCCCGGCAGGCGCAAGCGCCGCTCCAGGCGGTCCAGAACGAGCGCCAGCAGCGCCATCATGGCCAGGTAGGTCACCAGCACCAGCACCATCATCTCCACCACGTTATTGCGTTCGCTCCAGATCTCCTGGGCGCTGTAGAGCACTTCCGGCACCGCCACCGCGTAGGCGATCGAGGTGCCCTTGATCAGTTGCACCATGTTGTTGCCCAGCGCCGGCAGGCTGGCGCGCAAGGCAATCGGCAACTGCACATGGATCATCCGCCCCCAGCGCCCATAGCCCAGGGCCAGGGCCGCCTCGCGAGTGGTCTCCGGCACGGCCTTGAAGCCGGCGCGGAAAATCTCTACGGCAAAGGCGCCGTAATGCAGGCTGATGCACAGCGCCGCCAGGCCAAAAGCGTCGGCGTACCAGGGCAGTTGCGTGCCCGGCAGGCCATCGCGCAGCAACGAGCCGATGCCGAAATAGAGGAAGTACAGCTGCGCCAGGCTGGGCGTATTGCGCAGCAGTTCGACATACCCCTGTACCAGCCAGCGCAACGGGCGCGGCCCGCGCATGGCCATGGCGCCGACCAGGCCGATCAGGCAGGACGCGACGATGCAGATCAACGCCAGCTTCAGGGTGATGCCGATGCCTTGGGCGAACTGGCGGGCCGACCAGCCGTCGTACAGCACCGGGAAGTTCCAGCCGGTGTCGGCATAGAACTGGCGAAAATAATCGGCCACGTGCTGCAGGATCACCGGCACGCCCTGCTCGTCCAGGCCGACAGCGGCCACCTGCGCCACGTCCAGCACCGGCTTGTGCGGCAGGCCGTAGCGGTTTTCCAGGGCCTCGATCAGCCCCTCCTCGCGCCAGGCACGGGCATAGCCGTCGAGCACCTCGCGAAACGCCGGATCGCCATGGGCAATGGCCATGCTCCACGGGGCTTCGAGAATGGTCGGCAACTTGATCTCGAACTGTGCCCACTCACGCTGGTCGAGCAGCCGCAAGCGCGCCACCGCATCGTCCATCACCTGGCCCACGCAGCGTTGGTCGCGCAGCGCCTGGGCACTTTCGGTGAGGCCGGCGAATGCCAGGATGCGTACGCCATAGCGTTCGGCCACCGCCTGGTTGTAGGTCGAGCCATGGCTGCTGCACAGCGCCTGGCCACGCAGGCTTTCCCAACTGGCCACGGGTTGATCCTTGCGCGACAGCAGGACCGCGCCGGAGCTGTAGAAATTGGGCGTGATGAAGTCCACCAGGCGCTGGCGCTCGGGGGTCACGCTGAAACCGGTGATGATCAGGTCGCATTTGCCCTGATCGAGAAAAGGCACACGATTGGCGCCACTGGTGGCGATGGTCGTGCGGCGCAGCGGCCGGCCCAGATCGGCCGACAGCCGTGCACGAATATCCTCAGCCAGGTCGATGTTGAATCCCTGCGCCTCACCCGATGGACTCAGGTAGGCGAAGGGACGGTTCTCGACGTTGCTGCACACGTTCAGCACACCGCGCTCGGCGATGCGTTGCAACACCGCCCCGGCATGGGCCGGGGCGTTGAGGGCCAAGGCCAGCAGCACGGCTGCCAGCCCGGCGAAGCGCGGTTTTACCACTGGTAGCTGGCCTTGACGTAGTAGAACGCACCATTCATCCCGAACGGCGAGTAGGAGATGTAATTGACGTTCTGGTGGCCAGGGTTGTTCAGGCTGTTGCGTTTGTCCGGGTAGGCGTCGGTGACGTTGTCGCCGCCGACGGTGAACAGCCAGTCCTGGACGCGGTAGCTGGTGGACAGGTCCAACACCCACTTGGCGTCATAGCGCTGGTCGAACCGCTCGCCCGAGTTGCTCACGGCCAGGAAGCTGCCGTAGCGCACTAGGTTGCTGTGCAGGCTCCAGTTGCCCAGGCTGTAATCGTTGCTGATCGACAGTTTGCTGCGCGGCGCACTGTCGGTGAGCACACCGTAGCGGTCACGACGGTCGATACGATCCAGGTTCAGGCCATTCTGGCTGAGTACGCCCGGGTTGGCCTTGACGTCGGTGACGCGGGTACGGCTGTAGGCATAACCCAGCGAGCTGTCCAGACGACCACCATTGTCGAAGCGCCAGCGGTACTGCGCGGTCAGGTCTGCGCCACGGGTGGTGGTGTCCACCGCGTTGGTGAAGTAACGCACCGACTGGTACAGGCCTGGCGTGATGCCATTGGCGGCCAGGTAGGCCTGGGCAGCGGCACTCGTCACATCGAGGTTGCTGGACAAGGTGATGCGGTCGTCGATGTGGATCTGGTAGAAGTCCAGGGTCGCCGTGAAGTCATCGAACGGCTGCAACACGATACCGGCGCTGATGTTCTGCGACTTCTCGGCCTTCAGGTCCTCGGCACCGAGCAGGCGCGCCACGGGATCGTCAACCGGCGCGGTACGCTGGTCCTGATAGGCGTTGATGGTGGTATTCAGCGCACTGGTGGTCGCCGAATAGTGCTGCTGCGCCAGGGACGGCGCACGGTAGCCGGTCGACAGGCTGCCGCGAATCGCCACTTCCGGGGTGAAGTCGTAGCGGCTGGACAGCGAGCCGGTGGTCGCGCCGCCGAAATCGCTGTAACGGTCATTGCGCAGGGCCAGGGACGCCCGCCACTTGTCGGTGAAGTTGGTCTCCAGGTCGATGTACTGGGCAATCAGGTCGCGCCGATAACTGCCGCTGTCGCTCGGACGGAAGCCGGAGAACCCTTCGCCCCCGGTACCGTAGTAGGAGGTCGCCTCGCCGCTGCTTTCCTTGTAGGTCTGGTGCTGATACTCCACACCAAAGGCCACCGAAACAGGGTTGGCCAACCCGAAGTCCAGCTCATTGTTGAAGTCCAGCTGATAGACCGCCTGGCTGCTCTTCAGGGTGCCGTCGTAGAAATCGCTCTGACGGTTGCCGGTATCGCGGAACAGGTAACGGTTGAGGCTATCGCGGGTATAGAAGTCGATTTCGTTCTGGCCGTAGTTGACGCTGCCATCCCATTTCCAGCCGGCAATATCGCCCTTGAGGCCCAGTACGATGGTCTTGTCTTCGCTTTCGGAATGCAGGGTCGGGCGATAGCCACCCGGATGCGCCTGGGCATCCAATGGCGACTGACGGCCATTGCGGAAGGCATCCCAGGTATCGCCATCGGCGCGGTTGTAGGAAGCGAAGCCGTAGGCGGTTAGCTCGTCGCTCAGCGCATAGTCGGCGTTGAGCAGCAGCTTGCCGTTCTTCACTTCAGGATCACCCAGGCGGTAGGTGGTATCGCCATAACCAGGCGCACCCGGGTTGCGCAGGTCGCGCCCGGCACGGCTGGTGTAGTCATTGGAGTTGCCGTCGAAGCTCACGTGCACACCACCGCGATCACCCAGAGCAAAACCGGCATCGGCGTCCAGGTGGCGCTGGATACCATCGCCCTTGGCCGTCTGGCCGAAGCTGGTGGTGGCCTGCCCACCGGCCGGATCGCTCTTGAGGATGATGTTGATCACCCCGGCAATGGCATCGGAACCGTAGCGGGCCGACGCACCATCACCCAGCACTTCGACATGGTCGATAGCTGAGATTGGAATGGTATTGAGGTCCACCGGTGCCGAACCGCGGCCCTGGGTAACGTTGGTGTTGAGAAAGGCACTGGTGTGCCGACGCTTGCCATTGACCAGCACCAGCACCTGATCCGGCGCCAGGCCGCGCATCTGCGCCGGGCGGGTGATGCCGGTAAAGCCGGAACTGGCCGGACGCGGGAAGTTCAGCGAAGGAATCAGACGCGACAAGGCCTCGCCCAACTCGGAGCTGCCACTGTCTTGCAGCGCCTTGACCGAAACAACCTGAATCGGCTGCATCGATTCAGCCTCTGTGCGGTTCTCGGCACGAGTACCGGTGACCACGACTGCCTTGAGTTGATTGTCAGGGCCGGACTCCTCCGCTGCCACGACATTCACACCCGCAGTAATGCCGAGGATGGCAACCGCAAGTTTGCTCACGGGGAATCTACTAGCTCGCTTCATGACTACAACACCTGACATTACGCAGCCTGCCTGTGGCACTCGCTGCGGGTGAACACACCTGAATGAATGAGTCGATGACGAGGGGCAATCTGCACCGCTTCGCCATACATGCAATGAGGGTTTCCGGAGCTGTTGCACAAGAGAGTCAGCCGGGTGAACGCAATCTACTGGCCCCAGGCCGGCCTATAAATTGAATATTTGAAGGCCATCATTAACCTTTACTCATGGCTATATAAGTGAATATTTATATTCGATTAAAGAATATGCGTCACAGCCCCGAAAGCGCTCCACCCCTTTAGCCATGCGCCTGAACACCACCTCGCGCCACACGCCGCGACGTGCCAAGCATGCCGTTACGGCGCTTCCCGAGTAGACTTGTAACCTGCTGGATAACTTGCTCCGGAACACCTTATGAATCTTCGTCAAATGGAAGTCTTCCGCGCCATCATGCTCACCGGCAGCATCGCTGGGGCGGCCGAACTGCTGCACATCTCGCAGTCAGCGGTGAGCAAGATGCTCAGCCATACCCAGCAGCGTAGCGGCCTGAAACTGTTCGAGTTGGTGAAGGGACGCCTCGTGGCCACCAGCGAGGCCCGCGAGCTGTACGAAGAAGTCGAGCGATTGTGGCGCAATGTGGAAAAGGTTCACGCGCTTTCCAAGGAATTGGCCAATCCGAGCAAGGGCAACCTGTATATCGCCGCCTCGCCCAGCCTGGGCATGACGGTGGTTCCACAAAGCGTCGCCGACACGGTCAAGGAACGCCCCGAGTTGCAGGTCAAGGTCATCCTGCCGCTACCCAATGCATTGATCGATGTGGTGGCGGAAAAGATCGTCGACATCGGCATCACCACCTTCGAGGTGAATCACCCCAGCATTCGCGTGCATGCGCGCTTCAGTTGCCCGCTGGTGTGCATCATGTCGCCTGACCACCCACTGGCAAGCCGCACGGCCATCTATCCCGAAGACCTGATTGGCCACCGGCTGATTTCCGTGCCGCTGCAGGAGCTCTATGGCATCAGCGAAGAAAAGGTCTACGGCGACGTTCTTCCGCAACTGAATATTGGCCTGGAAGTGCGCTCTGGCCTGATTGCCAGCCTGTTCAGCCGCGCCAGCGGGGAAATTGCTGTGGTGGATGCCATCGCCATCTCCGACAACCTGATCCCGCAATTGGAAGTTCGCCCCTTCATCACCAGCGAAACGATCAAGATCGCGGTCATCCACAACAGCTACAAACCCCTCTCCCCTCAGGCCCTGCTGTTCCAGGAGTTGCTCATCCGCCGCTTGGAAGCCTTGTCGAGCTAGCGAGTACTTGTGCCGCCCTCGTCGCGGCACACCCGCTTTTTCGCGCACAAACAAAAACGCCACTCCGATGGAGTGGCGTTTTTGTTTATTTGGAGCGGGAAACGAGACTCGAACTCGCGACCCCGACCTTGGCAAGGTCGTGCTCTACCAACTGAGCTATTCCCGCAAATATGGCGTCCCCTAGGGGACTCGAACCCCTGTTACCGCCGTGAAAGGGCGGTGTCCTAGGCCACTAGACGAAGGGGACGTGGCCCGGAGCTTACAACAGCTTTCCGGCTTCGTTCCGCTTGGCGTTTCCGCTTCTGCGTTGGAAGTGGCGCGCATTCTATGGAGCCTTTCGAGAGGCGTCAACCCTCGAGTAAAAATTTTTTAAATCAATGACTTCAGGGCACAAATGCGATTGAGCTAGGAGCATGCTGGCTAACCCACTACACTCGCGGAAAACAACGCGTTCGGGAGGTTGCACGGTGTCCCCACTCGTCATCACGGTTTTGGTCATCGCTGGCATCGTCATTCTGATAGCCATTGGCTACATCAACAACATGGTGGAGAACAACAAGCTCGAGAAGGCCCGCCTCAAGGCCGACCTGAATGATCGCGTTCGCCGCAGCCATGATGTGTCGGAGAACCTGCCAGGCCAACTGATGACGCCTGCGCTCAAGCACCTGCTGAGTCGCCTGGAGCTGCAGTTCAGTGAGCGCCTCCTGCCATTGGACAAACAGAATGCGGCACTGCGCGCTCGAATCGACGAGTTGCGCGAGCTAATTGCCAAGAACGATGAAATCCCGGTTCGCAACACGCCACAGCCAATCGCCAGCGAAGTAAAAGCCAAGGACGTGCGCTTCATCCTGGAAAACCTGCACAGCCAGATCACCCGTGCCGGCCAGGAGGGGCTTCTGTCCTTCGCCGATACCAAGAAATGGCTGCAGGAAATTCGCCACATGCTGGTGCAACTGCATGTCGAGTTCTTCTCGACGCTGGGTCAGCAGGCCATGCAGCAAGGCCAACCCGGTCAGGCCCGCCTGGCCTACGAGCGCGGTGTGCAATACCTGCGCAAACAATCCGACCCTGCCCGCTACAAGACTCAACTGCAGAAACTGGAGCAGCAACTGGCCCGCGCCAATGCCGTCGTACTGGAGAAGAACACGCCCGACCCCGACGCCCACAATCAGTTGGCCGACGGCCTCGATTCGGGCGAAGACGACTGGAAAAAGAAGAACATCTACGACTGATAACGCGATTCATCGCCACAAAAAAGCCCGGCCAATGCCGGGCTTTTTTGTGGACGCGGATTAGCAATGGGTCAGACGCAGGAACACTTCGACCAGTTGCTCCACGCCCACCGCATCCTCGGGACTGAAGCGCCCGAACAATGGACTGTCCAGATCCAGCACGCCAATCAACTCGTCCTGCTTGAGCAACGGCACCACCAGTTCGCTGTTGGACGCGCTGTCGCAGGCAATATGTCCGGCAAAAGAATGCACGTCATCTACTCGCTGTGTCAGCCGCGTACTGGCTGCCGTACCGCACACCCCCCGGCCCAACGGAATGCGCACACATGCGACGCGCCCCTGAAACGGGCCAAGCACCAACTGCCCATTACGGTACAGGTAGAACCCCGCCCAGTTCAGGTCGGGCAACTCGTGGTAGATGAACGCAGCGAACTGCGCGCAGTTGGCAATCAGGTCGCGCTCGTCGCTCAGCAATGACTCCAACTGCGCCGCGAGCAAGGCATAACCCTGCAGGCCCTCTCCTGCTCGCGACAGGTCAATCACTGCTTGGCATCCATCAATGCCAACCCAACCCATTGCCGCGCGAACTGATAGGCGCAGCGCCCGTTGCGGTTACCACGTCCGGTGGCCCAACGAACCGCGAGTATTTCCAGCTCGTGGTTCCACTCCCACTGCAGGCCGGTGGGCTTTGCCAGTACGGTAATCCAGTGACGAACGACCGACAGGAAGTGATCCTGAGTGAAGGGATAGAACGACAGCCACAAGCCGAAGCGATCGGATAACGCGATCTTGTCTTCGACCGCCTCGCTGGGATGCAGCTCGCCATCCACCTGTTTCCAGTTGGCGTTGTCACTCTCCTTCTCCGGCACCAGGTGGCGACGGTTGGAGGTGGCATAGAGCAATACGTTGTCCGGCGCCCGCTCCAGCGACCCGTCCAGCACGCTCTTGAGCACGCGGTAATCGCCCTCGCCCGATTCGAACGACAGGTCATCGCAGAACAGCACGAAGCGCTGCGGCAGGCCAATGAGCATTTCCACCACGCGCGGCAGGTCAGCCAGGTGATCACGTTCGATCTCGATCAGGCGCAGACCCGATTTGGCATGCTCGGCAAGTAGCGCACGCACCAGCGATGACTTGCCGGTACCACGCGAACCCCAGAGCAGCACATGGTTGGCTGGCAGGCCACTGACAAACTGCTGGGTGTTATTCGCCAACTGCTCACGCTGTTTGTCCACACCGACCAGATCATCCAGGCTCAGGTCCAGACTGACCTGCAAGCCCTGCAGATAGCCTGTACGTCCCTCACGGAACCAACGGGCCGCCACGGTCGTATTCCAGTCCAGCTCGACGCGACGGGCTGGCAGGATGGGTTCAAGACGTTCAAGTACATCTTCGGCACGCTGCAAAAAGCTAATCAAGCGGGAATCCACGACTTACTCCTCAAAAGCGCCCCACGGCAGCCAGGGACGATGGGCTATGCTTGGCTTGCGTCTGGACCAAGGAACCGTCACCGCTCATGGATATCCCGCTCACTCACCGCCTGTCATTCAAACAAGCCTATCTGACGGTGCTAGTGGCCTTTATTCTGGGAACCCTGCTGAGCGTGATCCAGATCAGCCTCGATTATGCCAGCGAAGAGGCCTCGATCGATCGGGAAATCAACTCGCTGCTGGAAATAAGCCACAGCCCCGCTGCCCGCATCGCCTACAACATCGACGCCGAGTTGGCGCAGGAACTGGTGCTGGGCTTGTTGAGATCCTCGGCAGTCGTTCGCGCCGAGATCATCGATAACACCGGCACGCCCCTGGCCAGCGCGAACCGCACCGCCGCACAAAGCCCCTACCGCATGCTCAGCGACGCCCTGTTCGGCGAGCGACGGATGTTCAGCGACCACCTGTATGTCAGCCATGAACCGAGCCAACTGTTAGGCACCTTGCGCCTGGAGGTCGACACCTTCGCGTTCGGCAGCAAATTCCTGCGCCGCGCCCTGCTCACCCTGCTCACCGGCTTTGCCAGCAGCCTGCTGCTTTCGCTGATTCTGCTGGTGCTGTTCTACACCATGCTGACCAAGCCCTTGGTCGGCATCATCCGTTCGCTCAGCGAACGTGACCCGCACCGAGACTTCGCGCCAATCCCCTGCCCGATCAGCCACGAGCGTGATGAGATCGGTACGCTGGTGGCCGTGACCAACCAGCAGCTGTCGAGCATTCACGACGAGATCAACCAACGTCGCGGCGCCGAAGATCGGCTGACGCAGTACCTGGCCGAGCTGGAAAATATCGTCTCGGCGCGCACGGCCGAACTGAAGGCCGCCAACGCCCGGCTGACCCTGTCCAACCGCGACCTGGAGGAGGCCCGCAGCACTGCACTTGGCATGGCCCAGGCACGCGCGGCCTTCCTGGCCAACATGAGCCATGAAATCCGTACACCATTGAATGGTTTGCTGGGCATGCTCGCCCTGTCACTCGACGGACCACTGAATATCGAGCAGCGTCAACAGCTGTCGATTGCCCACGATTCCGGCAAGGTGCTGGTCGAGTTGCTCAACGATATTCTCGACC
This sequence comes from Pseudomonas sp. Marseille-Q8238, assembly GCF_965111915.1. Taxonomy (NCBI): domain Bacteria; kingdom Pseudomonadati; phylum Pseudomonadota; class Gammaproteobacteria; order Pseudomonadales; family Pseudomonadaceae; genus Pseudomonas; species Pseudomonas sp. Marseille-Q8238. Next base: position 2,909,446 of record NZ_CBCOPI010000001.1, read on the forward strand.
TGTCCAAGTTCGAGGCCGGGCAGTTGGAGCTGGAACAGATCCCCTTCGACCTTGGCACCCTGGCCGAAGACACCGCCAGCCTGCTTTCGCAGAATGCCGGGGCGAACGTGGAACTGACCTGCCTGATCGACTCGCGCCTGCCGAGCATGCTGATTGGCGATCCGACCCGGGTTCGGCAGATCGTCAGCAACCTGCTGTCCAATGCCCTGAAATTCACCCGCTATGGTCGCGTCGATCTGCGCATCACACCAAGCGCCACCGGCGTACGCATCATCGTCAGCGACACCGGCATCGGCATCGCCGCACAGGACCAGTCGCGCATCTTTCAACCCTTCGCTCAGGCCGGCGTGGGCATCACCCGGCAATATGGCGGCACCGGACTTGGCCTGGCCCTGACGCGTCGGCTCTGCGAAGCCATGCAGGGTCAGCTCAGCCTCAATTCACAGGAAGGTTTCGGCAGCCAGTTTTGCGCCGATCTCCCACTGCCCAGCCAAACGACCGAAACAGCCTGGCAACCCCTGCATGGCCGTGTTCTGGCCTTTTGCTCGATGCAAAGCGGCCTGGCGGAACAGCTCAATCACTGGCTGCCCAAATGGGGACTGAGCTATCAGCGCCTGGACCGCGATGAACAACTAGGTAACCGCGCTGCCGACCTGTTGATCTGTGACGACAGCGAGCGCCTCAGCGAGCTGCGTCAGTCCCACCCTGCCTCTCTGCTGCTGGTTTCGGCCTATGGGAGTTTCCTGTCCTCCAACCAGTCCAACGCGCTCATGCCCTTCGAACAACTTGCCCGCCCTCTGGCGCGCGGCACGCTGTACAGCAGCCTGAAACGCCTGCTCAAACCCTACGAAACGACAGAAGCCGAACCCCAGCCACCGGTAATCGACAAATTGCGCCAGGCCAGGGTACTGCTGGTCGAAGACAACCCGGTCAATCAACTGGTCGCCAAAGGCATGCTCGCCAAATTGGGCTGCGACGTGGTGGTCACAGCCCACGGCGGCGAAGCCCTGCACTATCTGGAGCAGAATTCCGTGGATCTGGTGCTGATGGACTGCAACATGCCGGTAATGGATGGCTATGAAGCCACGCGGCGCATCCGTCAGAGCAAACGCTGGGCAGACCTGCCCATCATCGCCCTGACTGCCAACGCCCTGCCTGATGAGCGCGAACGCTGCCAGGCTGCTGGGATGAACGACTACCTGGCGAAACCGTTCCGCCGCGAGGACCTGACAGCTCTGCTGGACACCTGGCTCCCAGCTATCCCAGGCTGATCAGACGCTGCAGGAGACCGCCCAAACTGTCGCGCAACCCGTCCAACTCCTGCATCTCGATACCGCTGGCACAGAGCAACCTGTCCTTCAGGGGCGCGACCTGCTGGCGTAATGCCCAGCCGCTGTCGGTCAACCCCAGATGCACTTCGCGTTCATCGACCTGCGAACGTCGACGCAGCACCAGGCCAAGCGACTCGAGCCGCTTGAGCAGCGGCGTCAATGTACCGGAGTCCAGCAACAGCCGTTCCCCCAGGGCCTTGACGGTCGGCTGCGCCGGCGGCTCGGCATGCCACTCCCACAGCACCAGCATGGCCAGATACTGCGGGTAGGTCAGGCCCAGCTCATCGAGCATCGGCTTGTAGGCACGAATGACTGCCCGGGAGGCGGCGTAGAGCTTGAAGCACAACTGATCGTCGAGTTGCAGCCGATCCGCAAGGTGTTCCTGCGCTGTCATTTCAGCAGGGCTTCAATCTCGGAGCTCAGGTCTTCCGGCTTGGTGGTCGGCGCGAACCGCTTGACCACGTTGCCATCGGCACCGATGAGAAACTTGGTGAAATTCCACTTGATGCCCTTGCTACCAAGCAAGCCAGGCGCGCGTTCCTTGAGCTCTGCGTACAGCGGGTGGGTATCGGCGCCGTTGACATCGATCTTCTTGAAGAGCGGGAAGCTGACGCCGAAATTCAACTCGCAAAATTCGGATATTTCCCCCTCGCTGCCCGGCTCCTGCTTACCGAATTGGTTGCAGGGAAAGCCAACGACCACCAATCCCTGATCCTTGTACTGCTGCCAGATCGACTCCAGTCCCTTGTACTGCGGCGTGAAACCACACTTGCTGGCCGTATTGACCACAAGCACCGCCTTGCCACCGAATTCGCCGAGGGTCTTCTGTTCACCCTTGATGGTTGTAACCGGAATCTCGAGCAATTTGTCGCTCATGGTGACGCTCCTGGTAGATGGAAGGCACCAATATAGCGAGCAATTCAATTGCACACAATTTAATTGCCTGATCATACTCGACCATATCCAAAAATCGCCCGGAGTAAACTTTCGCGTCGCCCGCAACAGCCCACAGAGTAGCTACCAGGGCTCGCAGGCCAATGAATATGCCGCCGTAATGGGCATACAGCTAGAGCGTGCCGGCGTTTAGGCGTGGATGGCCGGGGCGAGGCCGTGCGGACATTTGACTGCTGCGCTTCATGACGCGCCGATTGGTGGGCTGAAGCCCACCCTACGCAGACTGCAAGATTTGCAGGGTGGGCTTCAGCCCACCACTTGCGGTGCCTGCAATTGCCTCAGCCCTAGCGCGGAATCAGCTTCAGCGAGAGGGAGTTGATGCAGTAGCGCATGCCCGTAGGCCGCGGACCATCGGGGAATACATGCCCCAGGTGCGCCTCACAGCGCGAACATTGCACCTCGACGCGGTGCATGCCGTGGCTGAAGTCCTCTTTTTCCAGAATCACCCCTTCGCCAATCGGCTGGAAGTAGCTGGGCCAGCCGCTGCCCGAGTCGTACTTGGCATCCGAGTCGAACAAGGCCGTGCCGCAGCAGGCGCAGTGGTAGATACCCGGTACTTTGCTGTCGTGGTATTCACCGGTAAATGCGCGTTCCGTCCCACCTAGCCGACAGACATGAAACTGCTCGTCGGAAAGCTCTTCACGCCAGGTCTCCAGCGGTTTTTCGATCTTTTCCATGGGTCACCTCAATGGCAGAAAAAAGCCCGAACTGCACCTTTTCCGGGCACCGGGCCGCACGTATCATGCGTCACTCTTTCAGACGCCAGTCTGGCAGTCGCGCCAGCGCCTGCCAAGGCGCAAGGATCACTACCGCTCGCCATACCCGGCGGCGTTTTCACTTCGGGACATCGGGATCATGCAGGTCAGCAAATCGAACAAGCTTGCCAACGTCTGCTACGACATTCGCGGGCCAGTGCTCAAGCACGCCAAACGTCTGGAGGAGGAAGGCCAGCGCATCCTCAAGCTGAATATCGGCAACCCGGCGCCGTTCGGTTTCGAAGCCCCGGAAGAAATCCTTCAGGATGTCATCCGCAACCTGCCCACCGCACAAGGTTACAGCGACTCCAAAGGCCTGTTCAGCGCCCGCAAGGCGGTGATGCAGTACTACCAGCAAAAGCAGGTCGAAGGCGTCGGCATCGAGGATATCTACCTCGGCAACGGTGTGTCCGAACTGATCGTGATGGCCATGCAGGCCCTGCTCAACAACGGTGACGAAGTGCTGATCCCGGCGCCCGACTACCCGCTGTGGACCGCTGCTGTGGCGCTGGCGGGCGGCAAACCGGTGCACTACCTGTGCGACGAACAGGCCGGCTGGTTCCCCGACATCGCCGACATGCGCGCCAAGATCACACCGAACACCAAAGCGCTGGTGTTGATCAACCCGAACAACCCGACGGGCGCGGTGTACTCGAAGGAAGTGCTGCTGGACATCGTCGAACTGGCCCGCCAGCACAACCTGGTGCTGTTCTCCGACGAAATCTACGACAAGATCCTCTACGACGAAGCCCAGCACATCTGCACCGCCTCCCTGGCTCCCGATGTGCTCTGCCTGACCTTCAACGGCCTGTCCAAATCATACCGCGTTGCAGGCTTTCGCTCGGGCTGGGTCGCCATCTCCGGGCCGAAGCAGCACGCACAGAGCTATATCGAAGGCCTCGACATCCTGGCCAACATGCGCCTGTGCGCCAACGTGCCGAGCCAGCACGCCATCCAGACCGCTCTCGGCGGCTACCAGAGCATCAACGACCTGGTACTGCCCAACGGACGCCTGCTGGAGCAGCGTAATCGCACCTGGGAGCTGCTCAATGACATCCCCGGTGTCAGCTGCGTCAAGCCGATGGGGGCGCTGTATGCGTTCCCACGGATCGACCCGAAGGTCTGCCCGATCCATAACGACGAGAAGTTCGTGCTCGACCTGCTGCTCTCGGAAAAACTGCTGATCGTTCAGGGCACGGCATTCAACTGGCCATGGCCGGATCACTTCCGCGTGGTTACCCTGCCCCGTGTGGATGACTTGGAACAGGCCATCGGCCGGATCGGTAACTTCCTCAAAACCTATCGCCAGTAGAAGGAACCTGCCCATGGCCCAGGCCAGACGCTACCTGCTTACCGGTGCCAGCTCCGGTATCGGAAAGGCACTGGCCCGCCAGTTGGCAAGCCAGGGCTATGACCTGGCCCTGGCCGCACGCCGGGAAGACAGCCTGCAGCAACTGGCTGAAGAACTGCGCGAAGCGTATGGGCGCACCGTGGTAGTCCTGCCACTGGACGTCACCGATTACACCGCCTGCCAACAGGCCGTACATCAGGCGCGCAGCGCCCTTGGCGGCCTGGATGGACTGATCGCCAACGCGGGCATCGGCCTCGCCGGCAAGGCGGGCACCGGCCGCTTCGAACGCTTCCAGCAGACCTTGGAAACCAATCTGCTTGGCGCAATCGCCTGCCTGGACGCCGCCACCCAGGTATTCCTTGAACAGGGCCACGGCCACCTCGTCGCCATCGCCTCGGTAGCCGGCAAACGTGGCTTGCCCGCCAGTGCAGCCTATTCGGCGAGCAAGGCGGGGCTGATCAGCCATATGGAGTCCCTGGAGCTGGAGCTGTACCGCACCGCCATCGACACCACGCTGATCTTGCCCGGCTACATCGATACGCCCATCAACCAGAATGCAGGCCCACGCCCCTTCCTGATCGACGTCGAGCGTGGCGCCAGGCTGATCGCCCACCATATCGACAAGCACAGCCGCAGCGCCTACGTACCCGGCTGGCCCTGGGCACTGATTGGCCGCCTATTGCCCTGGCTGCCCACGTCACTGATTGCCAGGATGTTCTGATCATGGATCTGCAGATCGATGAGTTCTATAAGGATGCAGCGGCCGGCATGCTCGCGCTGTACCAAGCCTTCCCGCGCAAGATCGGCCTCTATGTGGAAGATCTGATAGGCCGCGAGGAGCCCGACGAATTCGGCCTGCCGAGTAAACGCCATCAGAGCTGCCTGGGCGCCCTGCTGTGGCTGGCAGAAGAAGGTTACATCCGGTTCGACTCGACAATCGCCTATGATGCGCTGGACCAGGCAGTGCTCAGCGAGAAAGGATTCCTGCGCCTGTCACGCGGCATTCCCAATCCACAAACGGACGACCAGACCCCACCCAGCATCCGCCGCGTGCAAGCCACCCTGGCCTGGCAACTGCGTGATGCCTTCGCGCAGCACGACAGCGAGCGCGTAGCCAACCTGACCCGTTTGCTCTTCGAAAGCACGCTGAACCCGGCAAGGGACACAGTTTGAAATAGTCACTCGGTTGAAGGCGCTAGGGGTACGCCCCTATATAGCCGGCATAATCGGATCGTATCCGCCCGTGAGGAGAAGTTTTACACCATGACGCGCATTCTGTTGTTCCTGGCCACCAACATTGGGGTGCTGATAATCGCCAGCATCACCCTCAAATTGCTGGGGGTTGACCGTTATACCGGCCAGAACTACGGCAGCCTGTTGATATTCTGTGCCGTATTCGGCTTTGCCGGCTCGCTGATCTCGCTGTTCATCTCCAAGTGGATGGCCAAGATGAGCACTGGCACGCAGATCATCACGCAGCCACGCACCCGCCACGAACAGTGGCTGCTGCAAACCGTCGAAGAACTGTCGCGCGAAGCCGGTATCAAGATGCCGGAAGTCGGTATCTTCCCTGCCTACGAGTCCAACGCCTTCGCTACCGGCTGGAACAAGAACGACGCCCTCGTTGCCGTGAGCCAGGGGCTTCTCGAGCGCTTTTCGCCCGACGAAGTGAAGGCGGTGTTGGCTCACGAAATCGGCCACGTCGCCAATGGCGACATGGTCACCCTCGCCCTGATCCAGGGCGTGGTGAACACCTTCGTGATGTTCTTCGCGCGGATCTTTGGCAACTTCGTCGACAAGGTGATCCTGAAAAACGAAGACGGCCATGGCATCGGCTATTTCGTCGCCACCATTTTCGCCGAGCTGGTATTGGGCATCCTGGCCAGCATCATCGTCATGTGGTTCTCGCGCAAGCGCGAATTCAAGGCCGATGAAGCCGGTGCACGCTTGGCGGGCACTGCCTCGATGATTGGCGCCCTGCAGCGCCTGCGTGCCGAACAGGGCGTACCGGTGAACATGCCCGACAGCCTCACCGCATTCGGCATCAACGGCGGCCTGAAGAACGGCCTGGCCGGCCTGCTGATGACTCACCCGCCACTGGAAGACCGTATCGAAGCGCTGCGTCAGCGCGGCTGATATCCGCTCCTGCTAAAAAGGCGATCCAGTGGATCGCCTTTTTTCGTTGCGCATGTCTCCACACCTGCCACTGGTAAGACCAGGCGAACCTTTGCCGGATCGTCACAGTCGCACCTTTAAGGGATCACCTCCGCGTGATCATAGCCAGGCTGAAACAGGAGACATGCCATGACGACCTACAACTGGGATCTCATCGAACGCCTGCTGCATGAGGCACAGAACTCCGCCGGCAAATCATTCGCCCCACGCGTCTATGCCGAAGACCTTGCCGATGAACTCCAACAGGCTGACGAGGATATCGGCAACCTGGACAGCTTCAAGGCGGAGGCCACTCGCTATGAATCCGAGCTGGTCACAGGGGGATTCATCGAAACCCGCCCAGAGAGCGAAGGTGGCAATGGCGAAAACTTCGTCCTCACCGAACGCGGCCTGCAGTTACTGAGCATGATCGACAGCAGTTTTCCGGGAAATGACCACCCCCGCGAAATCCTCGATGAAGCCGGCACTGCAGCACTAAGCCCAGAAACCTTTGATCGGATAGCCCCCAAAGCCAATCTGACCTGAGAAAACCGTAGAGCTTTAAATCCAGTAAATCGATCATTATCGACAGTAATTTATACTGGATATCGATATATCGAGGCGCAACCATGAGCACTCCCGATTACTCAGGAGTTGCTCATGCTTCCCACCCTGTTCATATCCCACGGCTCACCCATGCTCGCCCTTGAGCCTGGCGCCAGCGGCCCTGCACTGGCGCGACTTGCAGCAACACTGCCCCGACCACGTGCCATTGTGGTGGTATCCGCGCACTGGGAAAGCTACGAGCTACTGATTGGCAACGGTGCACATCCCGCCACCTGGCATGATTTCGGCGGATTTCCCCCAGCCCTGTACGCCGTGCAATATCCGGCACCCGGCGCACCGAATCTGGCGTTCGAGATTCAGACACTGTTTGGGGAAGCTGGCCTCCCTGCTCGTCTAGACTCACAGCGCCCCTTTGACCATGGCGCCTGGGTACCGTTGTCACTGATGTATCCGCAAGCCGACATCCCGGTTCTACAAGTATCACTACCCAGCCGGGGCGGTCCTGCCCTGCAGACCCGGATTGGCCGTGCTCTCACAGGCCTGCGGGAACAGGGCGCTCTACTGATCGGCTCTGGCAGCATCACTCACAATCTGGGCGAACTGGATTGGCGGGCCGGCCCCGATGTCATCCAGCCATGGGCCGGCGCCTTCCGCGATTGGGTCGTCGAGACACTGGCTGCCAACGATGAAGACGCATTGCACGACTACCGTCGTCAGGCACCTTTCGCCGAACGCAACCACCCCAGCGATGAGCACCTGCTGCCGCTGTTCTTTGCCAGAGGTGCCGGCACGGTCTTCTCGGTGGAACACAGCGGCTTCACCTTCGGCTCCCTGGGCATGGACATCTATCGCTTCGACTGAGTCGTGTCTAGTCCTGAAATAGGTTTACACCGTTTCAGCTAGATTTGCGGCACCTAGAGCGCCCGATGCACCGCATCGGGCGTTTTGTATTTCAGGGCCCTATGCGGCCGCTCCGTGTTGTAGATTCTGACGGCCTCGCTGACCATTAACCTGGCCTGCTCCAAGTCATTGGGGCTTCGCTGCAGTAGTTCGTTCTTCAGGATTCCATTCACCCGCTCTGCAAGCGCGTTCTGATAGCAGTCGTAGCCATCGGTCATCGAACACCGCACGCCATGGCGCTTGTGCAGCTCCTGATAAAGCGCCGAGCAATATTGGACTCCACGATCAGAGTGATGGATGAGCCCATGGTTAGTGCGGCGACCGCGCAAGGCGTGTCGAAAGGCAACGGCCACAGACTCGGCATGCAAGCCCTCGTGAACGTGATGACCGACGATCTTCCGTGAGTAAGCATCAGTGACCAAGCTCAGATACAAAGGACCACTGCGCGCCGGCAGATACGTAATATCCGCCACCCACACATGCTCGGGCGCTGCCGCTGTAACTTGATCGGGCCCCGGCTTCAGCCGGTTCGGATGCCGATAGAAACGATGAAAGCTATGCGTGGTCTTGTGATACGCGCGCTTGGGTAAAACCAGCAGGCGACGCTCACCCAGGATCGAAAATAGCCGGTCACGACCTACCTTCAGGCTGTCATTGGGCTGGTTGTGCAGAAGATGATGCAACTTACGCGTGCCGATCCGCGGCTGGCGCACCCTTATGAAACTGACGTACTGAGCGACCTGTTCACCCTGCCTATGGCGCTGGTCAGCAACACGGTTGCGCTTGTAGTAAGCCTGGCGGCTGATGGAAAGAAACTGGCAAGCCCTGACAACGGTCAGCCCTTGGATTTGCTCTTGCGAGAGGACTTGCCGGGTCGCTTTTTTACGATCGAAACACCGTAATCCTTCTTCAACACATCGACCACAGCCTCAAAGAACTGGGCCTTCTGGCTCATGAGCTGCAATTGCTGCTCTAGCTCCTTGATGCGTTGCTCAGGCGTCAGGTCTTTGGGATCGGTCACAGCTTCACTCCTATCGGCTCGAATCGATGCCCCCTGGCTCCAATCCTGCCGACCATGCTTACGCAACCATACCAAAATGGTAGACCTGCCCTGGATGCCATACCGTGCCTGCGCCTGTTTGTAAGTCAGCTCGCCCTTTTCGACCTGATCAACCACAGCCAATTTAAAAGTCAGCGAGTAATCACGCTGCGTACGCTTAACACCTTGCTCCATCGAGCTCTCCAGATTCTCGGGATAAAGGTGTAAACCTTATTCAGGACGGGACATCGTCCATAAAAAAGCCCCGCAATGCGGGGCTTTTTTATCAACCAGGAATCAATCCTCGCGATAACGACGCAGCTTCAGGGCCTTGCCGGCAACACGAGTGTCCTTGAGCTTGCCCAGCAGGCGCTCGAGGCCTTCTTCCGGCAGCTCGATCAGACTGAAGGTTTCGCGAATCTGGATACGCCCGATCGCTTCGCGCTGCAGGCCGCCTTCGTTGAGGATCGCCCCCAGCAGGTTCTTCGCGGCGATACCGTCACGGGCACCCAGGGCAGTACGGCAACGCGCACGGCCTTCGGCCAGCGGGACCGGCGCACGGCGCTCGCGCGGGGCGAACTCACCACTGCGCTCGCCATCACGCTCACGGCGCTCACGCGGTGCGCTGACGGTCGGCACCAAAGGCTGCTCACGCTCGACGTCCGCCAGGTTCAGCGACTGACCGTTGGTGGCCTTGCGCAGCAGGGCCGCGGCCAGGGCACGTGGGGTGCAACCGATATCGGCGACCAGGCGATCCAGCAACTCGCCGTGGCTGGCCTCGGCATCGGCAACCAGCGGTGCGAGGCTGTTGGTGAGTTTCTTGATCCGCGCATCCAGCACCTGCTGGGCATTGGGCAAGCGCACTTCCACGACCTTCTGCCCGGTCACACGCTCAATCACTTGCAGCATGCGGCGCTCACGCGGGGTAACCAGCAGCAGCGCACGGCCCACGCGACCGGCACGCCCGGTACGGCCGATACGGTGAACGTAGGACTCAGGGTCGTATGGCATATCCACGTTGAACACGTGGGTGATGCGTGGCACGTCGATACCGCGGGCCGCCACGTCGGTGGCCACGACGATGTCCAGACGACCATCCTTGAGCGACTCGATCACGCGCTCGCGCTGGTTCTGCGCGATGTCACCGTTCAGCGCGGCGACCTTGTAGCCTTTCAGCTCCAGGGCGGACGCCAGGTCCAGAGTGGCCTGTTTGGTACGCACGAAGGCGATCAGGGCGTCGAATTCCTCGACTTCCAGCAGACGCGATACCGCAGCGACCTTCTGGTCGGCATGCACCATCAGGTGCGCCTGCTCGATCAGCGAGACGGTCTGGGTCTTGGCAGCGATCTTGACGTGTTTCGGCTCACGCAGGTGCTTCTCGGCGATCGCACGGATCGAGGCCGGCAGGGTTGCGGAGAACAGCACGCTCTGGCGGCTGGCCGGCATGGCCTGGAAGATCACTTCCAGGTCATCCATGAAGCCCAGCTTGAGCATCTCGTCGGCTTCGTCCAGCACCAGGAACTGGATGGTGGACAGCAGTTGGTCGTTACGGCTCAGGTGATCAACCAGACGACCAGGTGTGGCGACGATGACCTGGGCGCCCTGGCGGATGGCCTTGAGCTGCGGGCCCATCGGCGCGCCGCCGTAGACGGCAACCACGTTCAGGCCAGGCATCTGCTTGGAATAGGTTTCGAATGCGGTGGCCACCTGCAGGGCCAGTTCGCGGGTTGGCGCGAGAATCAGCGCCTGCGGCTCGCGCTTGGCCGGGTCGATCTTCGACAGCAGCGGCAAGGCGAACGCGGCGGTCTTGCCGGTACCGGTCTGGGCCTGGCCGATCATGTCGTGACCGGCAAGGATCACCGGAATCGATTGGGCCTGGATGGGGGACGGCTCTTCGTAGCCCACCGCGGTGATCGCGGAGAGAATAGCGGGATGAAGGCCGAGCGCGGCGAAGCCGGCGGTTTCCTGGGTCATGGGGTCTGCCTCTAGGTGCATCCGCAAAGACCCAAGTTCCAAAGCTGCACATGCCATGTAGGACCACGAAGGTCACCCTGGCAGCTATGTAAACGGGGATTTGCGAAAACTAAATGGATAAAACGTCAAGGATAGTCCGCGTCGCGGACAGCAGCCGAAGCAAGCACTTCAAGAAGATGCATTACCTGAACGAGGCCAAATTTTGGCCGGCGCGAACTATACCGGAAAAGCCGGCCAAAAGGGAGACTTTCGGCAATCGGCTCTCACCTCACTGACTGCCGGTGTGCTGCAAGCACCATATCGGCTCGCCTGGCGCATGGCTATCAAGCAGCACTACAGGCTCGATCAGAACAGCAACAGGCCCCTTTTAGCTGGCCGGTCGCAACACATCGATCAGCGGCTGCAAGGAGTAACGCAAGCGCGGCTTGAGCGCTTCGGCCCGGGCTTCCAGCGCATCGAAATCCAGCGTCTGCTCCAGATCGGACGGAATCAGCAGGATGACGTTGCCCTCCTTCACCGGGATTTCCCAGTAATGCCGGTGATACAAGCCGCGCAACAACGCCGCGCCCAGTGGCTTGCCCTCATCGGTGCCCCACTGATTGATCACCAGCCAGCCACCGGGATTGAGGCGCTGCTGGCAGTTCTCGAGAAACTTCCAGGCCAGGTGACCGACCGCCGGCCCGGTGTCGGTATAGAGGTCAACGAAGATCAGGTCGGCGGACTCCGCGCTGTCGAGCAGCTCCAGGGCGTCGCCGATGCGGATCGTCAGACGCGGGTCGTCAGCCAGCCCCAGGTGCTCCATGGCCAGGCGTGGCACATCCGGTCGCAACTCGATCACCTCGACATCGTCCAGGTGCAGGAACGCCAGGCAAGCCTGGGTCAGGTTGCCTGCCCCGAGCCCCAGGAACAGCGCACTCTCCGGCGCCTCGTGGCACAGCGCCCCGATCAGCATGGCACGGGTGTAGTCGTACTCCAGCCAGCTCGGGTCGCGGGTGAACACGCAGCTCTGCTCGATGGCCTCGCCGAACTCGAGGAAGCGGTAGTCACCGACTTCGAGCACCCGGATCACCCCATACTGATCGTGCACCTCTTCCAGTACGCGCTCTTCCTGCAACTCGGTCATTCGTTGTGCCCCTGGCGGAACTGCCCTGGTGTCATACCACTCCAGCGCCGGAAAGCCTTGGCAAAGGCACTCTCGTCGGAGAATCCCAAGCGCTCGGCCACTTCGCCAAGGCGCGCTGAATCGCGTAGCAGTTGTTCGGCCATGTGATGCAGAACCTGCTCGCGCAACAGTTTGAATGAAGTGCCCTCGTCCGCCAGCTTGCGGTTCAGGTGCCGGCCACTCAGCTCCAGTTGCTCGGCAATCCGTTCTTTGCCCCAGCGCGGCTGCTGACGCAGCAGTTGCTGCACACGGACGCTGAGGCTCTGCTCACCCAGGCGTTCGAGCTGGCTGTCGGCAAGCTCACGCAGGTGACGACAAACCACGGCATTGGCCTGGATCAGCGGCACCTGCAGATCCGCCAGGCGAAACACCAGGGCATTCGTGCCGGAAGCAAAGTGCAAGGGACAATCCAGCAGCGCCGCATACTCAGCCTCGCTGGCACGCGGCGGATGGGCAATATGCAATGCCAGTGGCAGCACCTTGTTGCCCGTCACCCAGCGGGTCAGTTGCACCATGCTGGCCAATATCGCCTCGACGCGCTCGGCTTGCCGCTCCTGATAGTGCGCCTGGTAATGCAGGCTGACCTGGCCATCGCCCTGACGCAGCACCAGTTCGGCGCCCCCACCGACGATGGGGTAGTAATCAAGCAAGGCCTCCAGCGCCTCCCCCAGCGTCTCGCAGCTCATCAGCAGCGCGCCGACCATGTCCAGATGGCCGACCTGCAGGGCACAGCCCAGGCGCACGCCGATCAGCGGATCATTCGTGGACTGGCAGAAGGCCTCCCACAGTTCGCCCTGACGAGCCAGGGGAATGCGCGGTTGATTGACCAGATCGAGCAAGTCAGCGGGCAACGCCACACCCAGGCGCTCAGCTGCCTGGAAGATGGCTTGCACGTAATGCACGGTGACGGAAGGCGTGGTGGGCATGGTCCTGAATTAACCGAAGAGGGTCCTGATTGAGCCGTTACGACGGGGGCAAATGCCCCTATGCTGGCACAACATAACGAGGCGCTGTGCGTTGACCGGCAATCGCATCACCTTTTATCACGGTGACAACTGATCAATGCCGGGCCAACGCCCAAGCGCCCACCGAAACAGCGCCACAGAAAAGAGAAGCCTTGCATGCACGCCATCATTGGAGCCGGCCCCATGGGACTGGCCGCTGCCCGTCAGTTGCAACGCCATGGTATCGCCTTCGTCGGCTTCGAGCTGCATGGTGATGTCGGTGGTTTGTGGGATATCGATAACCCGCACAGCACGATGTACGAATCCGCCCACCTGATTTCCTCGAAAGGCACCACCGAATTCAGCGAATTCCCGATGGCGCCGGGCACGCCGGCCTATCCACCGCAGCGCCAGGTGGGCCAGTACTTTCGCGACTATGCGGCGCACTTCGAGCTGCGTCGCCATTATCACTTCGACACCCGCGTAGTGCGCCTGGAACGCCTCGAAAAAGGCTGGCGCCTGATCAGCGAAACCGACGGCGTACAACGCGAATGGCAGTTCGAGGGTGTGCTGATTGCCACGGGCCCCCTGCACACACCCAACCAGCCGGCACTACCGGGCCAGTTCGCCGGGGAACTGCTGCACTCGGCTGCCTACAAGCGCACGGAACTGTTCACTGGCAAGCGCGTGCTGGTGATCGGCTGTGGCAACTCGGCCTGCGACATCGCCGTGGATGCCGTCCACCGTGCGGCCTCGGTCGACCTGTCGGTGCGACGCGGCTACTACTTCCTGCCCAAGTTCATCCTCGGCAAGCCGACCGACACCTTCGGCGGGGCGGTCAAGCTGCCGCGTCGACTCAAGCAATGGGTCGACGGCCTGCTTGCCCGCGCGCTGATAGGCAAGCCTTCGCAGTACGGTCTGCCCGATCCGGACTACCGCCTGTACGAATCGCACCCAGTGATGAACTCGCTGGTGCTGCACCACATCGGCCACGGCGACATCCGGCCACGGGGCGATGTACGGCACGTAGAAGGCCACACCGTGACCTTTGCCGATGGCAGCCAGGCCGACTACGACCTGATCCTGCAGGCCACGGGGTATCGGCTCGACTACCCCTTCATCGACCGCCACGAGTTGAACTGGCCGCAGGATGCCGCGGCGCCACAGCTGTACCTGAACGTGTTCCACCCGACGCATGACGACCTGTTCATGCTTGGCATGATCGAAGCCTCGGGTCTTGGCTGGCAAGGCCGCGCCGAGCAGGCCGAGCTGGTTGCCCTGAGCATTCGCCGGCGGCTCGATGGGCACCCCAGCGCCACGCAGTTCCGCAAGCAGGTACGTGAGCGGGCCAACCAACGCCTGGATGGCGGTTACGCCTACCTCAAGCTTGCGCGCATGGCCTACTACGTGCACAAGGACAGCTACCGTCGCGCCATGGCCCGACACATAGCCGACCTGCAACAGGACCTCGCCCCCACGCCTTTGCCGCAGGAACGCCTCGATGCCAACCGTCAACCTTGAGTTCTCTCCAAGCTCGATGATCGCGCTCAACGCCATCATCGCGCTGATGATGTTCGGCGTATCACTGGAACTGCGCGCCGACGATTTCCGTCGCATCGTACGCACCCCCAAGGCGCCGGCGATCGGCATGTTCGTGCAGTTCTTCCTGCTGCCGGCCAGCACCTGTCTACTGACCATTTTGCTGCCCATCGAGCCGGAGTTGGCCCTGGGCATGATTCTGGTCGCCACCTGCCCCAGCGGCACCTTCTCCAACATCATGACCTGGCTGGGGCGCGGCAATGTCGCGGTATCAGCCAGCGTTACCGCCGTATCGAGCATCACCGCCGGGATTTTCACGCCGCTCAACTTCACCCTGTACGCGGGGCTCAATCCGAAAACCCGCGAATTGCTGACCAGCATCAGCATCGACCCGCTCGGCCTGCTGGCTCTGGTGGCGCTGGTCCTGGTGTTGCCGATGATCGCCGGCATGCTGCTGGGCAAGCAGCGCCCGCAATTGGCCAGGCGTCTGGAAAAACCGCTGCGCATCTTTTCCCTGCTGGTACTGGTGGCCTTTATCGGTGGCGCCCTGGCCAAGAACTTCAACCATTTTACCGAGCACTTCCACCTGTTCTTCTGGCTGGTGGTGCTGCTCAACACCATGGCCCTGGTGCTTGGTTATACCTGTGCTCGCCTCTGGCGCTTGCCGGATGCCGATGTCCGCGCCGTGACCCTGGAAACCGGTATTCACAACTCGGGGCTGGGCATGGCGCTGATCTTCACCTTCTTCCCACAGGCCGGCGGCATGCTGCTGATCGCCGCGTTCTGGGGCTGCTGGCAACTGCTGTCCGGCCTACTGCTCGCACTGTTCTGGTCACGTCGCCAGCCGATCGGCCAACCGGCCTCCGTCAGCCCGGGAGGTGTCTGATGCGTGTCGTGCTGATCACCGGTGCCGCCAGTGGCCTGGGCTGGGAGCTGGCGCAAGCCTGCCATGCCCGTGGCGACCATCTGCTGCTTACCGATATCGACGCCCGTGGGCTCGCCGCACGCGCCGCCGAACTGGATGCGCACCGCGTACTGGCCATCGCCGGCGACATCTGCGAACCCGATCTGCATCGTGAGCTGCTGACCGCCTGCCGAGAACGTTTCGGCCGCCTCGATATCCTGCTCAACAATGCCGGCATCACTCACCGCTCGCCGACCATCCACACCGACCCGGCCGTGCTGCGCAAGGTCATGGCGGTGGACTACCACGCACCGCTGGAGCTCACTCTGACGGCCTTGCCACTGCTGCGCCAGAGTCGCGGCCAGGTCGCCGCCGTCGGCTCGATGGCCGGCTGGATGCCCGTGCTGGGGCGCGCCGGCTATTGCGCGGCGAAAAGCGCCCTGGGTCAGGCCTTCGAAGTGCTGCGCGCGGAGATCGCCCGCGACGGCATCCACCTGCTGATGGTCTACCCGAGCTTTCTCGACACGCCCATCGACCGCAACGCCCTCGGTGGTGATGGCAAGCCCGCCACCCATGCCCGCTCGACCCTCGGCACCGTACGTTCCGCCACGCGGATGGCTGAACAATTGCTCGATGCCCTGAGCCTGGGCCAGGAGCGTCTGTTCCCCGACCGTGGCAGTTGGCTGGCCAGCCTGCTCTGGCGTATCGCACCACGCCTGTACTACCGGCAGATGAGCCGCCGCTTTGCCGGCGAGCTGGGCTGATGAGCATCGCGCCCTATGCACTCGGTGGTTTCATCCTGCTGGCCTATACCCTGGAAGCCATCACCGGTTTCGGCAGCATCGTCATCGCCCTGTCGCTCGGCGCGCTGCTATTGCCCATCGAGCAATTGCTGCCGGTACTGGTGCCGTTGAACATCTGCATGACCGGCTACCTGGTCAGCCGTCACTGGCGCCTGATCGACCGGCGTCTGTTGCTGGGCATGATCCTGCCTGGCATGGCTGCTGGCACGCTGGCCGGCTACTTGCTGCTGCCCTACCTCGACGAGGTATCGCTCAAGCGTGGTTTTGGCGTGCTCATCCTCTGGTTCGCCGCCCGCGAATTGTGGCGCCTGTGGTACAGCGTGGCGCCACGCGCTCATACGCCGAACTGGGTCATGCGTCTGGCGACCACGGCTGCTGGCATCTGCCATGGATTATTTGCCTCGGGCGGGCCGCTGCTGGTGTTCGCCCTGTCTACCACCACACTGGACAAGGCTCGCCTGCGGGCCACCCTGGTCAGCGTCTGGTTCACCCTCAACGGCCTGCTGACCCTGGCCTTCCTGCTCGATGGCCGCCTGGCCCCGGCGCTGCCACAGGTGCTGCTGTACGCGCCCTTGCTGCTGATTGGCGTGTGGCTTGGCGAGCATCTGCACCAGCGTATCGACGAGCGCCACTTTCGTATCGCCATCTATGCCTTGCTGCTGGTCACCGGCACGCTGCTGTTGGTAGGCCCTTGAAAAACGTTGGCGAGGCAGCCAGCGCAAGGCAAAAGCAGGCGAAAAGGCGGAGTTTACGAGCTGTAAATGAGCACTTTGAGCCTGCTTTTAACGCCGCGATGGCAACGCAGGTAGTTTTTCAACGGCCTACAGCCCCCTGGAGCCTGATATGAGCTACGACATCATCATCAAGAACGGCCTGTACTTCGACGGCAGCAACCAGCCAGGGCAACCACGGCATATCGGCATCAAGGCCGGGCGGATCGACGCGGTCAGCCTCAGTCCACTGGATGAAAGCGGCTGCACCGAGGTACTGGATGCCCGTAATCGCTGGGTCACGCCGGGCTTCCTGGAAATCCACTCGCACTACGATGCCGAAGTGATCGCTGCACCGGCGCTGAAGGAATCCGTGCGCCACGGCGTGACCAGCGTGACCATCGGTTCCTGCTCGATCAGCATGGTGCTGGCCGACGCCGAAGACTGCTCGGACCTGTTCACCCGCGTCGAAGCCGTACCGCGCGAATACGTGCTGCCGATCCTGCAGGAGAAGAAAACCTGGCGCGACGCCGCCGGCTACCGCGCGTTCTACGACCAACTGGCGCTGGGACCGAACGTCAGCTCGTTTCTCGGCCACTCCGAACTGCGCGTGGCAGTGATGGGCCTGGAGCGCGCCACCAGCAAGGTGACACCAACCGAGACTGAATTGCAGCGTATGGAGCAATTGCTGGAAGAAGCGCTGGACGCCGGTTGCATCGGCCTGTCGGTGATGACCACGCGCCTGGACAAGATGGACGGCGACCGCGCCTGGTCCAGCCCGCTGCCCTCGACCTTCGCCACGTGGAAGGAGTTCTCCCGCCTGTTCGCCATCCTCCGTCACCGTGGCGCGGTGATGCAGGGCGCGCCGAACGCGGTGACCAAGGTTAACGTGTTCGCCTTTCTCTGGCAGGCCCACGGCTGGTTTCGCACGCCGCTCAAGTGCTCGATGCTGACCGCTCTGGACCTCAAGTCGCAGCCGCTGTTGCACCGTTTCACCCGCTTCTCCGGCTGGCTGGCCAACCGCGTACTTCGCGGCAACTTCCGCTGGCAGACCCTGCCGGCACCGTTCACCCTGCGTCTTGAAGGCCTCAACGTGAACGCCTTCGAGGAATTCGGCGCTGGCGAGATCCTGCGCAATATCAAAGACCCGGACGAGCTGTACGCCAAGGTGCTGGAGCCGGAGTTCCGCGCCCTGTTCAAGAAGCAGGTCAAGGCCATCCTCACCAAGGGTCTGTGGCACCGCGACTTCTCCGATTGCTGGGTAACCGAATGCCCGGACGCCAGCCTGGTCGGCAAGAACTTCAAGCAACTCGGCCAAACCCGTGGCCTGGATGCGGTGGACGCCTACTTCGAGCTGGCCTGCCAGTACCGCGAAGCGCTGAAATGGACTACCTGCTACGGCAACCAGCGCCTGCCCGTGATGCACAAGCTGCTGTCCAGCCCCTGGACCCAGCCGGGCTTCGCCGACTCCGGCGCGCACCTGCGCTCCATCGCCCAGTACAACTTCCCGCTGCGCTTTCTCAAGTACGTACGCGACGCACAACTGGCCGGCACGCCGTTCATGGAGCTGGGCCAGGCGGTGCACCGTTGCAGCGGTGAATTGGCCGACTTCATCGGCGTCGACGCCGGCTACATCCGTGTCGGCGACCGCGCCGACCTGGTGATCGTCAACCCCGAAGGCCTGACCGACGAGCTGGACGCCATCAGCGAAGCACCGATGGAGGTCCTCGGCCTGGAACGGGTGGTCAAGCGCAACGACGAAGCGGTGGACGCCACCCTGATCAATGGCCGCATCGCCTACCGCCGTGGCAGCGAATACCCGCATGAGCTGGGCAAGCAGCAAGGCTTCGGACAGTTCCTCGCCAGCCACGACGTATCGCCGCGCACATAAGACCTCACTGGCGGTCGCACCTTACGATCAGCGGCCTCAACGGCCGACAGCGACCGGCTCTTGTTGCAAACGTAGGGTGGATCGCGCTTCACCGCTCCACCAAGCAACGCCATTGGTGGATGAATAGCGCGTCATCCACTCTACATCTAACACTGGGTTTATCTCGTCGGGGCACCGCAGCACACCCCATATACAGCGCCTCTATCACCGCCATCGCTTACCGAAGCAGCGCCATGAGGGGTAACATGCGGCCTGCCTGAATAGCCCATAGCCGAGAACCCGATGTCGCACACCTGGAGCCCCGAAAGCTGGAGAAGCAAGCCGATCCAGCAGCAACCGATCTATCCCGACCTCGCCCATTTGCAGCGCGTCGAGCAAACGCTGGCCGGTTATCCGCCGCTGGTGTTCGCCGGTGAGGCACGTGAGTTGCGCCGCCAGTTCGCCGAGGTCACCCAGGGCCGTGCGTTTCTCCTCCAGGGCGGCGACTGCGCCGAAAGCTTCGCCGAGTTCTCCACGCTGAAGATCCGCGACACCTTCAAGGTGCTGCTGCAGATGGCCATCGTCATGACCTTCGCCGCTGGCTGCCCGGTGGTGAAGGTCGGGCGCATGGCCGGACAGTTTGCCAAGCCGCGTTCGGCCAATGACGAAACCATCGACGGCGTGACCCTGCCCGCCTACCGTGGCGACATCGTCAACGGCATCGGCTTCGACGAGAAAAGCCGCGTACCGGACCCGGACCGCCTGTTGCAGGCCTACCACCAGGCCACCGCCAGCCTCAACCTGCTGCGCGCCTTCGCCCAGGGCGGCTTTGCCGATCTGCACCAGGTGCACCAGTGGAACCTCGACTTCATCGCCAACTCGGCGCTGGGCGAGAAGTACAGCCAACTGGCCGACCGCATCGACGAGACCCTGGCCTTCATGCGTGCCTGCGGCATGGACAGCGCCGCTCAAGTACGCGAGACCAATTTCTTCACCGCCCACGAAGCACTGCTGCTCGGCTACGAACAGGCCTTCGTGCGCAAGGACAGCCTCACCGGGGGCTGGTACGACTGCTCCGCACACATGCTGTGGATCGGCGACCGTACCCGTCAGCTCGACGGTGCCCATGTCGAGTTCCTGCGTGGCGTCGGCAACCCAATTGGGGTCAAGGTCGGTCCCAGCATGGATACCGACGAGCTGCTGCGCCTGATCGACATCCTCAACCCGGAGAACGATCCCGGCCGTCTCAACCTGATCGTGCGCATGGGCGCCGACAAGGTCGAGCAGCACATGCCGCGTCTGGTGCGCGCCGTGCAGGGCGAAGGCAAGCAGGTGCTGTGGAGTTCCGACCCCATGCACGGCAACACCATCAAGGCCAGCAGCGGTTACAAGACCCGCGACTTCGCGCAGATCCTCGCCGAGGTGAAGCAGTTCTTCGCCGTGCACCAGGCCGAAGGCAGCTATGCCGGTGGTATCCATATTGAAATGACCGGTCAGAACGTCACCGAATGCATCGGCGGGGCTCGTCCGATCACCGAAGATGGCCTGTCGGATCGTTACCACACTCACTGTGACCCGCGCATGAATGCCGACCAGTCCCTGGAACTGGCCTTCCTGATCGCCGAAACACTCAAGCAGGTGCGTCGCTGAGGCACTCCCGGTAAAGTGCGCCCGCGCGTTTTACCGGCAGATCTCACGGAGTGAGACCTGTGTCAGCGACCCCGAGAGTCGCTTGCCCGAAAATCCCGCGCCATCGAAAACCGGGGACTGTTCCGTGTGAACAGCCCCCATCCTCTCAGCATGACCTCGTTTATCCTCAAGGACCGATACCCATGAAATTGCAGTTCTCCCTCTCCGCCATCGCCCTCGCCACCCTGCTTGGTGGCTGCCAGAACATGTCACCGGACGACATGTTGCAGACCGGGATGATGGCCATGCAGGCCGCCACACTCAGCGATGCCGAGGTGAAAACCATGGCCGACGAAGCCTGCGTACAGATGGACCAGCAAGCTTCCATCGCTCCGCCTAGCAGCACCTACAGCAAGCGCCTGGACAAGATCGCCTCCGCCCTCGGCAACCAGGTCAACGGCACACCGGTCAACTACAAGGTTTACCTCACCGATGACGTCAACGCCTGGGCCATGGCCAATGGTTGCGTGCGCGTATACAGCGGCCTGATGGACCTGATGACCGATAATGAAGTGGAAGGCGTACTTGGCCACGAGATGGGCCACGTTGCCCTCGGCCACAGCAAGAAGGCCATGCAAACCGCCTACGCCACCACCGTGGCCCGTAGCGCTCTGGCTGCCTCTGGCAACAGCACGGCCGTAGCCCTGTCCAGCTCGCAGCTGGGTGAGCTGGGTGAAAAACTGGTCAACGCGCAGTTCTCCCAATCCCAGGAAACCGCCGCAGACAACTTCTCCTTCGACTTCCTGACCAAGCGCGGCATCAAGCGTGACGGTCTGGCCAGCGCCTTCGACAAGCTGGCCCAGCAAGGCGGCGGTGAAAGCAGCATGTTCGACTCGCACCCGGGTGCGGCGTCCCGTGCAGCGCACATTCGCCAGCGCATCGCCGCTGAAAAGTAAGTGGAATTGACGGGGCTTCGGCCCCGTCTTGTTGTGCAGGAGCGCTCCTGCACACCTCAGCTCGGCAGCAGTGGCCGCAAGCGCTTACTCAACGTCGAAGAACAATTCAACGCCACGTGCGGCAACCCCAGCCAGGCAGCCAGCCGCTGCAGGTGTTCGGCCAGCGCCACCAGCGCCTCCTCGTCCAACCCCGCTTTTTCGCCATGTACTGCATGCACCGCCAGGCGCCCGTGTGCACGTTCGCTGCGCAGGTCGACCCGCGCCTTGAGCTGGTCGCCGTATAGAAACGGCAGCACGTAGTAGCCGTACACCCGCTTGTGGGCAGGCGTGTAGATTTCCAGCCGATAACGGAAGCCGAACAACCGCTCGGTACGCTCACGCTCCCAGATCAACGAATCGAAGGGAGACAACAATGCACTGGCCGTGACCTTCCTCGGTATACGCGGCTCACCCCGGCAGTAGGCAGGTTGCTTCCAACCCTCGACCTGCACCACCTGCAAGTCGCCCTGCTCCACCAGCTCGACCAGCCGTTCGCGGGCGTCGGCGCTATCCAGCCGGAAGTAATCACGCAGATCACGCGCCGTAGCCACACCCAACGCATCGGCGGAGCGCAGCAACAGTTGGCGTTGGGCTTCAGCCTCTTCCAGCACGACGTGATCACGTATCGCAGTGGGGATCACCCGTTCCGGCAGGTCATACAAACGCTCGAAACCACGGCGGCCAGCGACTGTCACCTCGCCAGCGGCGAACAGCCACTCCAGCGCATGTTTCTCCGCACTCCAGTCCCACCAAGGCCCGGCACGTTCGGTTCGCGTACTCAGGCTGCCAGCGCCGAGGGCGCCTTGCTCGCGCACGGCCAGCAACACTCGGCGGATCACCTCCTGTTGCTCGCGGCCGAAGTCGGCAAGCTGACGATAGATACCCTGCCCATTCGCCGCCCGCTGCATGCGCCAGCGCAACAGAGGGTACAGATCAAGCGGCAACAGCGAAGCCTCGTGCCCCCAGTACTCGAACAACGCGCGCTGACGCGGCGTGCCCCAGGCCAGCTCATCGAGCTGTGCGGGGTCGTAGTGACCGAGACGGGAAAAGGCCGGCAGGTAGTGCGAACGCACGAGGGCGTTGACCGAATCGATCTGCAACACACCCAGTCGCTCGATTTGCGCCCGCAGTTGACGCTGCTTGATCGGGGCGTTGGGCGCTCGAGCAAACCCCTGGGCACTGAGGGCCAGGCGGCGGGCTTCGGTCTGGGATAATGAGCGGGTCATGCGCGATGCTAACAGGACTACCGGGATTCCGGCTCGAGCTGCCGGGGAGTGATTCTCTGGTCCGGTGCGGCAAACGGCTGGCGAAAACTGAACGCCTGCTCACTAGCACCCTGTTCGCGCAGCAATGCCAAACGCTCAGCCGCCTCCTCGACGCCCGGC
This sequence comes from Pseudomonas sp. Marseille-Q8238, assembly GCF_965111915.1. Taxonomy (NCBI): domain Bacteria; kingdom Pseudomonadati; phylum Pseudomonadota; class Gammaproteobacteria; order Pseudomonadales; family Pseudomonadaceae; genus Pseudomonas; species Pseudomonas sp. Marseille-Q8238. The sequence goes on from NZ_CBCOPI010000001.1 coordinate 2,932,412, forward strand.
AGATGCCCGACCGGCACCCACCAGAGCACCATGTGTGTCTCGCCAACCTTGTCGAACCATTCCCGACGGCGCTTGAGCATCTCGGTGTGGGCGGACTTGTAGACGTAATCGCTCAGCGACTGCACATCACGCCATACCGACAGGTTGACCAGCACCTCTGCACCGAACGGACGGATCGCCGTCGCGTCCCCGGCCTCGTCCTGCAGGCGCCAGACATAACCAGGCGAAGCCTCGGCCAGGGCATTGATACGATCAAGGTTGGCCACGAAATCCGCCATACCTGGCGCTTCCAGCGGCTCTTTCATGGTGGCGATATTCAACTGGGCGAGTTGGTAAGCAGACATCCACATTCCTCTGTTATCAGGTTTTCCATCAGGCTGCCGGGCGCCAGGCGGCCAACTGCTTGCGCAGCCAGACATGATTACTGACCAGCATGATGCCGAGCAGGACCAACACCGCGCCCACCACGAAATTCAAACTCAATGGCTCATCGAGAATCAGCACGCCGAAGGTCACGCCAAACAGCGGTGTCATGAAAGAAAACACCGCCATGTTCGACGCCAGGTAGCGGCGCAGCAGCCAGAACCAGGTCAGGTAGCTGATGAACGACACCACCACGCCCTGCATCAGCACACTGCCGATACTGATGGGCGTCCAGCGCAGCGGACCGAGTTGCCCGACCGCCGCGGCATACCCCAGCAACAGCACGAAAGCGACGAAGAGTTGATAGAACAGGGTCAGCGTCGGCGGCGCCTCGGACAACCGCGAACGGCGCACCACGACCGTACTAGCTCCCCACGCCATGCCTGCCAGCAGGCCGAAGGCATCGCCGAGCAGCATGCGCCGGTCCATCTCGGCCCAACTCATCCCGGCCCCGAACGCCACGGCAATGCCTGCGAAACACAGGCCGATGCCCAGCCACTGCAACGTCCGCAGCCGCTCGCTGGGCAGCAGCAGGTGCAGGCCGAGCGCGGAAAAAATCGGCGCGGTGTAGAGAAACACGGCCATGTGCGATGCCGAGGTGTATTGCAGGCCACGGGCGATGAAAAAGAACTCCACCGCGAACAACCCGCCAGCCAGCAGGCCGCCCATCCAGGTGATCCCCAGCCAACCGTGCCAGTCACGCTGCCAGAGCATCAGCAAGCCCACCAGCAAGGCTGCGATCCCCGAGCGCAACGCCACCTGCATCAAGGGGGCGATATCCGGCGCGGCCAGCTTGATCGCCACCTGCTGCACACCCCAAATGGCGCACAACAACAGCATCACTTGAAACAGGAACAAATCGGCGCCCTTGCGCGCAGCAATCATGGTGCAACTCCAGTCAGCCTGTTCATCAGGTCAGTTTTTGCAGGGATCATCCCAGAACGGACGACGACTTTCCTGCTCGACATCGGCACGGCTCAGGCCAATGTCCTTCAACGCATGCTCATCAAGCGCGGCCAAACGTCGGCGCTGCTCGGCCAATTGCCACCAACGCCGAAGCTGCCGCCATAGAACGGCCACGGGCTGCAGGCCCCGCTCGGTGCCCGCGCCCACACCTGCATAACCAGTCGAACCTTTCATCTGTGCGCCCTCCTCTGGGGTTGGCGCCAGTCTCCTGCCAGGATTAAGATCAATCCAACGAATGTTTCTTATGAAATCCATCTTGGAGATTGATGTATGGCCAATTATCCCAGCATCGATACCGAACTGCTGCGCAGCTTCGTCGCCATTGCCGATCTGGGCGGGTTCACCCGCGCAGCCGAGGCCGTCAACCGCACGCAATCGGCCATCAGCATGCAGATGAAGCGCCTCGAGGAAGATGTGCTGCAGCGCTCGCTGTTCCAGCGCGACGGTCGCCAGGTACGCCTGACCGTCGAAGGCCAGGTGCTACTCGGCTTCGCCAGGCGCATCCTCAAACTGCATGGCGAGGTACTCAACACCCTGCGCGAGCCGCACATGGTCGGCTCGGTACGCATCGGCACGCCAGATGACTACGTGATGCGCTTCATGCCGGGCATTCTCGCGCGCTTCGCCCAGTCCTACCCGCTGGTGCAGGTCGAACTGCACTGCGAGCCGTCGGGGCAGTTGCTGCAGCGCCAGGATCTGGACCTGACTATCGTCACCCGTGAGCCAGGCAAGGAAATCGGCCAGTTGCTGCGCCAGGAACGCTTCGTCTGGGCCGAGGCCAACGGTTTCAGCCCGCACGAACAAACGCCGATCCCCCTGGCCATGTTCAACGCCGACTGCTTCTGCCGGGCCTGGGCCTGCAACGCCCTGGATGCCATGGAGCGCGAATACCGCATCGCCTACACCAGCCCCAGCCTGTCGGCGATCTTCGCCGTGGTCAGCGCCGGACTGGCGGTGACTGCACAGTTGCAGAGCCTGATCACCCCGGACATGCGCATCATCGGCGCAGCCGAAGGACTGCCGGAATTGCCGATGACCAGCATCGTGCTGCTACGCAATGCCCGCGCTCAGTCCCAGGTCACCGAAACCCTGGCGGAACACATTGTCGAAGGCTTTCGCCCCTGACAGGACACCACGCTTATTGCCAGGCCAGCCCTGCCGCGCAAAACAGGAGAAAGCCGCAGAACAGGCTGCGCAACAAGGTATCGGGCAGCGCATGAGCAATGCGTACGCCCCAGCTGATACTAAACAGCCCGCCGCACGCCAGCGCCAGCCCCATGCCCCACTCGACCTGGCCATGGGCGGCAAAGGTGGCCAAGGTCACGCCCGTGCTGGGCAACGCCATCACCAGGGACAAGCCCTGCGCCACCACCTGGGTCATGCCGAACAGGCTGGTCAGTACCGGTGTGGCTATGACTGCAGCCCCCACACCGAACAGACCGCCGGCCATTCCGGAGAAGGTGCCCAGCACCGTCAACTGACCGATGCTGGGCTCACGCCGTGCAGCCCCAGCCAACGCCGGGCGATAAAGACGCCAACCGTTATAAGCAGCCAAGGCCAGCAGAAAGCCGACGAACAGCCAGCGCATGACATTCGATGGCAGGGTCGCGGCGATATTGGCGGTCACCAGCGCCCAGATGAAGCCAGAGGCCGCCAGGGTGCCACCCCAACGCCAATTGATGCGGTTGCGCTGGTTATAACGCCACAAGGCCAACATCACGTTCGGCACCACCATGACCAGCGCCGTGCCCTGGGCAACATGCTGATCCAGCCCGAACAGCACACCCAGCATCGGAATCGCTATCAAGCCTCCGCCAATGCCGAACAGGCCGCCGATGGTCCCCAGGCACAAACCTAGGCCGATGTTGATCAGTACGTCACTCAGCAGCATGTAACCCTCCCCACGAAGGCAGCCATGCTAATCGTCAGCACTTGGAACGGAAGCGCACAAACAGGCACAATGGCTGTGCCATAAACGCACAAGACTGCCATGAATCCCAAACAGCTCAGTGATCAGCTCGACCTGTTCCTCGCCGTGCTGGAAAGCGGTAGCTTCTCCGCCGCCGCCCGTCAGCACCAGCTCACCCCCTCTGCCGTAGCCCGGCGCATGGACAGCTTGGAGCAGGCCATCGGCACCACGCTGTTCCTGCGCAATACCCACGCCGTGCGCGCCACACCGGCGGGCATCGCCTTCGCCGAACGCAGCCGACGGATTCTCGACGAACTTCACCTGGCCCGCGCCGAGGCCGTTTCCCTGAGCAGCGCTCAGGAGGGCCTGATCCGCATCGATGCGCCGAGCCCATTCGGCCGTCGCCACCTGGCCCCGGCGATTGCCGACTTCCTCGCCCTCAACCCTGGCCTCGACGTGCAGTTGCGTTTGATCGACAGCTTCATCGACCCGGATGGCGAACACCTGGGCGAAGTCGATGTGGTCATTCGCATCGGCTCGATAAACGACAGTCGCCTGGTCGCTACCCCGCTCGCCTCGATGATGCGCATCGCCTGCGCCAGCCCGGCTTATCTGCGGCAGCGCGGCGCACCGCTGTCGCCGAAGGAGCTCATCCAGCACGACGGTCTCGACTGGGACACCCTGGGTCCGGCCTATGCCTGGCGTTTCTCGCTGGAGGGCAAGCTCCAGCTTTGCCGCCCCGGCCGCCTGCGCATGACCAGCAACAACTGTGAAACCCTGCTCTATGGCGTGTGCAACGGCCTGGGAATCGCCCACCTGCCAACCTGGCTGGCCAGCGAGTACCTGCTGCGCGGTGAGCTGCAGCCCCTGTTCTGCGACAACGGCCTGCCTGCGGTGGAGCCCAGCAGCATCTACGCCTTGCGCCTGGAACGGGAAACCAGCCCGCGAGTACGCCTGCTGCTGGCTTTTCTCAGTGAACGCTTCGGCCACCCGCCACCGTGGGACCAGGCCCTGCACCAGCGTCTGCCGATCGGCAGCTGAAACGAAAAAGCCCGGCACATGGCCGGGCTTTTTCTGACTCGCGGTACAGGCGGAAGGCTTAAGCCTGCGGCGCCTGGGTGCGGCCTTTGTAGGAACCGTCGCGGGTGTCGATTTCGATCCAGTCGTCGATGTTGCAGAAGTCTGCAACCTTGACTTCGGTACCGTTGCCCAGCTTGGCGGGTTTCATCACCTTGCCGGACGTGTCGCCACGGGCAGAGTTCTCGGTGTAGGTGATCTGGCGAACGATAGTGGTCGGCAGGTCAACGGAGATGACTTTGCCTTCGAAGAAAACGGCTTCGCAGACGTCGGTCATGCCTTCTTCGATGAACGGCAGAACGCTTTCCAGATCGTCAGCGCGCAGCTCGTAGGAGTTGAACTCCGGGTCCATGAAAACGTAGTCGGTGCCGCTGATGTAGGACAGGGTCACTTCCTTGCGCTCAAGGATCACCGGCTCCATCTTGTCGTCAGCTTTGTAAACCGTCTCGGTCTTGGAACCGTTGATCAGGTTCTTCAACTTCATCTTAACGATGGCGCTGTTACGACCGGATTTGGTGAATTCGGCTTTCTGGATCAGCCAAGGTTGGCCGTCAATCAGGGCCACACTGTTGGGCTTCATTTCTTGTGCGGTTTTCATACGAATTATCCGGATTTAGATGGAGATACGAATTTCTAGGCCGCGCATGATAGCCAATTTCGGTAAAACTGTACCAGCGCCGTCGCAAGATCAGGCCGCGACGCTTGTTCTGCCGACCACCGTTCGGCGTGCGCGCGCAACTCTGGCCAGGCCGCCTGCACGGCTTGCCAATGCCGCACGAACACCTCGCCATCGCCCTGATTCCAGGCCAGGCCCAGCCCCGTCAACGCCTGTTCCAGCGCTACCGGCAGACCTTGGCGATACCGCGCGGTAAAGGCTTCGAGCTTTTCCAGGTGAGCATCTTCGTCCTGCTTGTAGATATGCCAGAGCAAGGGCCGCCCCGCCCATTGCGCCCGCACGAAGGAGTCCTCGCCGCGCACCGCGTTGAACTCGCACGCCCACAGCAATCGGTCGTAATCCGCCTGGGGCATGAAGGGCAACACGTGGATATGCAGGTGGCCACGCTGCCAGCTATCGCCCGGCGCAGTTGTTTCTGTACCGAGCCAGTGCTGCAGATCCGCCTGAATACGGCCTGCCGGCACCAGCAACTGGGTGACTTGTTCAGCCGTCACCAGCGCGTCCAGCCAGGCAGCCAGCGCCGGGTTCTCATAGGCGAATAATGAAACCAAGCGGGCGCCGGGCAACGGCTGCACGCCTAGCGCCTGCAGAAATATACGACGCTCTTCGACATCAGCCTGAAACGCCTGGCGCTGCGCCAGCAGGTCACGCTCGCGCAGCAAGCCACCCGTGCCAGCAGCAAAACCCGGGAAGAAGAAGAACTTCTGCAACCCATTGGCCTGGGGCGATGGCAGGCCATGGCAGCCTTCGACCCACTCCTCGGCACTCAGGTATTCCAGGTTCAACCACAGCGATTTGGAACTGCGCCGTACCATGGCCGCCTCGAAGGCGGCGGGCACCTGACAGGCAAATGCCTCGACAACAACATCCCCCGGCTCGACCGGCTGCCAGTCACGCGACCAGAAGCGAACCTCGACGCCTGCATGCCATTGGCTGGCGACATGGGGATCGACAGCCGGGCACAAACGCTGGAAGGCCTGCAGATCGTCCACCCACAAGCGCACGGCCAGCCCATGCTCGGCCACCAGTTGCCGGGCCAGGCGCCAGGTCACCCCGATATCGCCGTAGTTATCCACCACGGTGCAGAAAATGTCCCAACGGGCCTGCATTCATCACCCCACAAACAGCAATCCGCGCACCTTAAAGGCTATGTCGGTCGATAGAAAGCCCAGCGCTGGCGCAATGAACCGAGCGCAGCAAGAATGACTCCAACACCCGAACCCGCCACGAGGACGTCCCATGGCCAATCGCCCGCGACACCGCGCCCTGCCCATCCGCTTCAGCTTCTGGAAACTGGCCCTTGGCGTAGCACTCGGCATCTGGCTGGGAGGCCTGGCTTTTCTGCTCACCTGCGGGCTGATCTACAAGGTCTACATGAACCAGCAATTCCCGCCCTTGCCGGTAAACGCCTCACCCAGCACAGCCCCTGTGCCCGATGCCAGCCAGCAGATGTTCGATCAATACCGGCGCAATCAGGAAAAGCTGCAGGGCCGTACTGGCACAGACAGCCCGCAATGCCAGTTCTGGCAGGAACAGAACGAAGCCCGTCCTACAGCCAAAACGCGAGACAATATCGCCCATTACTGCGCCGAGTGATGCGTTTGAAAAGCAAACCATGACAGGGCAAATCATCGAACTGCTTGCAAGCTCGGCGCATCCTCATTAATAATTGAGTGATTAATCAGTCTTTACTCAGGTAATCGTCATGGCCCGCCCCCTCAGCCCGGAGAAGCAACAGGCACTGCTGCAAGCAGCGGCCTTGGCCGTGGCCGAACAAGGCGTGCTGGCAACCACCTCGAGCATTGCCAAACGCGCCGGCGTCGCTGAAGGCACGCTATTCACCTATTTCGAGAACAAGGATGCCCTGCTGCAGGCAGTGTACCTGCACCTGAAGCAAGGTTTGTGCGACTCGCTGATGCCTGCCTATCCACACGATGCCGACCACCGGCAGCGTCTGGAACACGTATTCCAGGGCTATGTCGGCTGGGGCCTGGCTTATCCTGATGGACGCTCGGCGGTAGCCAGACTGGCTGCCTCGGGGCTGATTGCCGAGGATACCCGCAACCAGGCTGGCGAGCCCTTTCTGGCGATATATCAGATGCTCGAGGATGCGGTGCAGCAGCGCGTGCTGGTGCAGGCGCCCATTGCCTTCTTGTCCTCGATGATCGAACGCATCGCCGATATCACCATTGAATACATCGGCCTGCATCCGGACGAGGCCAAGCACTACCGCGAACTCGGCTTCGGCATGTTGTGGAAGGCACTACGGTTCTAATTTTCGCCCCTTAAATGATTGATTAATCACTTTCCTATAAACAGGAGTACTCAAATGTCCAAATCCAAATGGTTTATCACAGGTGCTTCTGGCGGCCTCGGCCTGGCTTTGAGCCAGAAATTACTGGCCGCCGGCCACCCGCTCGTTGCCGCTGTGCGCCGACCGGAAGCCCTGCAGCAACTGGCTACGCAGTATCCACAGCTGCTGCAGGTGGAGCAGGTGGATGTCACTGACCGCCAGCAAGTACAGGCAGTTGCCGCACGGCATCAAGACGCCGAAGTGGTGGTCAACAATGCAGGCGGGGCCGTGATCGGCGCGATGGAAGAACTCAGCGAGGCCGATATCCAGCAGCAACTGACGCTGAACCTGCTGGCACCGATTCAGCTCACCCGCGCCTTCCTGCCATCCATGCGCGCGCGCCGTAGCGGCACCTTTATCCATATCAGCAGCATTGGCGGCCGCGTTGCCTTCGCCGGTGGCGCGCTATACCACGCCGCCAAGTTCGGTCTGGAGGGCTTTGCCGAGTCGATCAGCCAGGAAGTCGCCGAGTTCGGCATCCGGACCCTGATCATCGAGCCCGGCTCGATCAAGAGCGACTTCGTTGCCAATATCCGCTGGACCGAGGAAACCGAGGCCTACCGGGACGCAGCGGTTGGCCAGCTGCGCCGCTGGATTCAGCAACACGGCGATGACAACACATCGGGTGACCCGCAGAAGATGGCCGATGCCATCTATCGGGCCAGCCAGCTACAGGCACCGCCGCTGCGCACCGCCCTCGGCGTGGATGCATTCGAGGTACTGCAGGGTGGCTATGGTCGCGCGCTGGAGGCGCTGCAGGCGCAGCGGGAAATCGCCCAGAGTGTCGCCCTGCCCGGCAAGAGCGGTTTCGTTCCGCAATAAAGCATTGCGCTATTCCAACTTACTCATTGAAGGTGAATCCTATGTCCCAAGTCTGGTTGATCACCGGTGCCGCCCGCGGCCTGGGTCGTGCCATCGTCGAAGCCGCCCTGCAAGCTGGCGACCGCGTGCTGGCCACCGCACGCGATACCTCACAACTCACTACCTTGCTGGCCGACCACAGCGAACAACTGGCCACGTTCGCCCTTGACGTCACTGACGAACTCCAGGCACAACAGGCCGTGGCCGAAGCCCTACGCCGCTTCGGACGCCTCGATGTCCTGGTCAACAATGCCGGCTATGGCCAGATCCAGCCCTTCGAGCACGTTTCCAGCGACGACTTTCGCGCGCAGATCGAGACCAACCTGTTCGGTGTGGTCAATCTGACCCGAGCAGCAATCGCTCCAATGCGCGCTCAGGGCTACGGCAGGATCTTCCAGGTGTCCTCGGCCGGCGGGCGCATCAGCAGCCCGGGCCTTGCCGCCTATCAGGCTGCGAAATGGGCTGTTGGTGGTTTCAGCGATGTCGTCGGCAAGGAGCTCGTCGGCTTCGGCATCCAGGTTTGCACCCTGGAGCCCGGCGGTATTCGCACGGACTGGGGCCAGCAGGCACGCACCACCCTGCAGGACCTGCCGCCGGACTACCAGGAGTCGCTGGGAGCCTTCAAGGCATTGATCGACAGCTATGTGGGTAATGAAAAAGGCGACCCCGCACGCATTGCTCGCCTGCTGGTGCACCTGAGCCGCAGCAGCGAGCAGCTACCTGCCCGCCTGCTGCTGGGCTCGGACGCCTGGCAATACGTGCAAGCCGCGGAACAAGCCCGTAGCGCCGAGGCGCAACACTGGCAGCCGCTAACCCTGGCCGCCGACTTCGGCGCTGCCGAGCCAACGGAGGCCTGAGCCATGCGTATCGTTCTAGTGGGTGCCAGCGGCATGGTTGGCCAAGGTGTGTTGCGCGCATGCCTGGCAGCCGAGGATGTCAGCGAGATCATCCTGCTCGCTCGACGCCCTTTGCCGGAGGTCACAGACCCACGCCTGCGCACCGTCATCGTTGCCGACCTGGCTGACTTTCAGGCCAGTGCCTCCGAATTTGCAGCAATCGATGCCTGCTTCTTCTGTGCCGGAGTTTCCGCCTTCGGCATGAGCGAAAGCGAGTACCGCGCGATCACCTACGACCTGACCCTGCATGTGGCCACGCAACTGCAGCAGCACAGCCCGCAGCTAACCATGGTCTATGTCTCCGGCGCAGGTGCCGATAGCAGCGAACAGAGCCGCAACATGTGGGCACGGGTCCGTGGGCAGACCGAAAACGCCTTGCTGCAATTGGGCTTGCCGCGAGTGGCGATCTTGCGTCCAGCGCTGATCGTGCCGGAAGACGGTATACGCTCGCGCACTGCAGGCTATCGACTGTTCTACGCGGTGCTACGACCCTTTCTGGGGCCACTGCGACGATTGTTTCCCGGCAGCGTGCTGACCACTGGGGTGATTGGCCGCGCCATGCTCAACGCAGTGCGCCATGGCGTGCCGCAAGCGGTACTGGCCCCGCGGCAGATCAACCAGTTGGCCGAGGCTCATGGATAAGACGGCCCCTGCCGGCCAAGCCGGCAGGGGGTGCTCACAACGGCTGTACCGGCTGGACGGTCCTCGCTATCTCCAGAGCAGCTTTTGCGTAAAGCTGGGTTTAGAATGCGCCGCCCGCAGCCTCGATCCGCCCACATGAACCTCGACGCCATTGCCCTGCTCCGCCAGCATCTGCTTACCGCTCTCGATGCCCAACCCAGCCAGACACGCCGCCTGTTTCATGGCCGTGGACGGCTCTGCGCAGGGCTAGAGCACGTCACGGTCGACTGGCTGCAAGGAATTCTCTGGGTTGCGCTGTTCAGGGAGCCGGATGAGCAGGCACTGCCTGCCTTGCTCGACATGCTGCGCACACTACCAAGCGAGCCAGCCTGGCAACGCAGCCAGGCGCATACGCTGGCAGTGCAGCAACGTTATCTGCCGGACAGCGCCACCCAATGGCTGCATGGCGAAGCCGTCGAGGAGTGGCAGATCGACGAGGATGGCCTGCGCTTCAAGCTCGACCTCGGCAAGAAGCAGAACAATGGGCTGTTCCTCGACATGCGCCATGGCCGCAACTGGGTACAGGCCAATGCTCAGGGCAAGCGTGTGTTGAACCTGTTCGCCTACACCTGCGGGTTTTCAGTGGCAGCGGTGGCCGGTGGTGCCGAGCTTGTGGTCAACCTCGACATGGCCAAGGCCGCCCTGAGCCGTGGCCGTGACAATCATCGCCTGAACCAGCATGACCTCAGCCGCGTGAGCTTTCTCGGGCATGACCTGTTCAAGTCGTGGGGCAAGCTGAAAAAGCTCGGCCCCTACGAGCTGATCATCATCGACCCGCCCTCCTTCCAGAAAGGCAGCTTCGTGCTGACCAGCGACTACCAGAAAGTCCTGCGGCGCCTACCTGACCTGCTCACCGAACACGGCAGTGTCCTGGCCTGCGTGAATGACCCGGCCATCGCCCCGGACTTCCTGATCGCCGAAATGGCCCGTGAAGCGCCTGAGCTGAGCTTCAGCCAGCGCCTGGAAAACCCGCCGGAGTTCGTCGATATCCACGCCGATTCGGCCCTCAAGGCCCTGGTCTTTACCCGCAACGCCTGAAGACACGGCACTGAATGAATGTAGCCAGCGGGTACGCATGACACACCCTACATGCTCGTTCTAGCGGGACTTGCGCCGACCGCTGACCTGCAGCGCCAACAGGCGCAGGTCTGCTTCGGCCAGCAAGGCTCGGCGTTCGGTCTTATCGAGTTTCTTCCACTGCTTGATTTCGCGCTTGCTGCGCCCGCAGCCGACGCAGATATCCTGGTGGAATTCACAGACCTTGATGCAGGGATCCTTCTCGCTCATTGCCCTTGCACCCCGCCTCAATAATCAGTGCCGGGTTTCGTCCGGGTCAGGCAAACCGGCTTCCATTGCTTCGGCCTCGTCTTCCGCCTCTGGCAAATCGTCGAAGTCGGTCTTCAGGCCCTGTTCCATGGTGTCCAGTTCGGCCAGCAGGCTGCGGAAGCTGGTCTCGTCGCGTGGCTCGGCGGGGGCTTCTTCGGCATCCGCACGGGCCTGCAGGTCGGCCGGTACCGGCGCATCATCGTCCAAGGCCAGCATGGGCTCCGGCTCCAACTCACGCAGGGCGGCCAGGGTTGGCAACTCATCCAGGTTCTTCAGGTTGAAGTGGTCGAGAAACTGGCGGGTGGTGGCGAACATGGCCGGCTTGCCCGGCACATCGCGATACCCCACCACGCGGATCCACTCGCGCTCCATCATTGTCTTGACGATCTGGCTGTTGACCGCCACGCCCCGGATTTCCTCGATCTCGCCACGGGTAATCGGCTGCCGGTAGGCAATCAACGCCAGGGTCTCCAGCATCGCTCGCGAATAGCGCTGTGGGCGTTCCTCCCACAAGCGCCCGACCCAGGGCGAAAAGCGCTCGCGCACCTGCAGGCGATAACCGGACGCCACTTCCTTCAGCTCGAACGCGCGCCCCTGGCACGACGCGGCAAGAATGCTCAATGCATCGCGAATCGTCGCCAGCTCAGGCCGCTCGGCTTCGTCGAACAGCTCGCTGATACGCTCCAGCGACTGCGGCTTGCCGGAGGCCAGGAGAAAGGCTTCCAGCAGGGAAGCCAGGTCATTGGGATCGCTCAGGTTCATCTATTCGGCTCGGGCACGGACGTGGATGGGCGCAAAGGGCTCATTCTGCACCAGCTCCACCAGAGATTCCTTGATCAGTTCGAGCACCGCCATAAATGTCACCACCACGCCCAGCCGCCCTTCTTCGGCAGTGAACAGCGTGACGAATGGCACGAAGGCGCCGCCCTTGAGGCGCTCCAGCACATCGCTCATGCGCTCGCGGGTAGACAGCACCTCACGGGTCACCTGGTGGCTCTCGAACATGTCGGCACGCCGCAAGACCTCGGCCATCGACAGCAGCAGCTCTTCCAGGCTGACATCTGGCAACAGCTTGCGCGCTCGGGCCTCGGGCGCGTCGAGGCGCGGCACGGTGAGATCACGGCCAACCCGCGGCAGCTCGTCCAGATCCTCGGCAGCGGCCTTGTAGCGCTCGTATTCCTGCAGACGCCGAATCAGCTCGGCACGTGGGTCGTCTTCTTCATCCTCGGCTTCGGCCGAGCGCGGCAGGAGCATGCGCGACTTGATCTCGGCCAGCATCGCAGCCATCACCAGGTACTCGGCAGCCAACTCCAGGCGCACCGACTTCATCAGTTCGACATAGCCCATGTACTGCTTGGTGATCTCCGCGACCGGGATATCGAGGATGTCGATGTTCTGCTTGCGGATCAGGTAGAGCAAAAGGTCGAGTGGCCCCTCGAAGGCCTCGAGGAACACCTCCAGGGCATCCGGCGGGATATACAGGTCCAGCGGTAGTTCAGTGACCGCCTGGCCGTAGACCAGAGCAAATGGCAGCTCCTGCTGGGCACCCGCCTGGGCATCGGCGGTGGTTTCGCTCATGCGGCTTCACCACCGAATGGCACCGGGTCGCCGCAGCCGACGCGGATGACCTGCGGCTCGCCCTCGGCCAGGTTGACCACGGTCGACGCTTCCAGGCCGCCGTAGCCGCCATCGATGATCAAATCGACATGGTGCTCCAGCACCTGGCGCATCTCGTAGGGATCGCTCATCGGCAGCTCCTCACCAGGCAGGATCAGGCTCACGCTCATCAGCGGTTCGCCCAGTTCCTCGGTCAGCGCATGGGCAATCGGGTGCCCCGGGACGCGCAAGCCGATGGTGCGGCGCTTGGGGTGCAGCAACATGCGCGGCACTTCACGGGTCGCCCCGAGAATGAAGGTATAGGGCCCTGGCGTATGCGCCTTGAGCAGGCGGAAGGCGCCGGTGTCGACCTTGGCGAACAGGCCGATCTGCGACAGGTCACTGCAGACCAGGGTGAAGTTGTGCTTGTCGTCCAACTGGCGCAGGCGGCGGATACGATCCACCGCGCCCTTGTCGCCAACCAGGCAACCGATGGCGTAGGACGAGTCCGTCGGGTAGATGATCACCCCCCCGCCGCGGACGATCTCCACAGCCTGTTTGATCAGACGCGGCTGCGGATTTTCCGGGTGTACCTGGAAAAATTGACTCATGACCTCTCCCTGTTCAGAGGGCAGTAATGGAGGGGGGCTGGACATGATTGAAACGCTCCCACAAAGGTGGCAGATCGTCAGGCAATGGCCGATACATACCCAGCTCGGACCAATCGCCCGGTGCATGAAAATCGCTGCCCACACTGGCCATCAGACCGAACTCGCGGGCCAGAATCGCCAGGCTGCCAACTTGCTCGGCGGGCTGCAGGCCATTGACCACTTCCAATGCATGCCCGCCCGCCTGAATAAAGTCGGCAATCAGGCGGCGTCGCTTGCTACGAGTGAAGTCGTACTGCCACGGATGCGCCAGGCTGATCCAGGCGCGCGCCTCACGTAATGTGCCAACGGTCTGTTCAAGGCTTGGCCAGTGCTGCTTGACATCCCCCAACTTGCCCGAGCCGAGCCACTTGCGAAATGCCTCGGCGTGATCGCGCACATGCCCGGCGCGCACCATGAATTCGGCAAAATGCGGGCGCGCCGGCGCGTTGTTGCTGTCGCCCAGCGCCTGCTGCACCGCACGCGCGCCTTCCAACGCACCGACAATGCCCTTGGCCGCCAGGCGATGGGCGATTTCCTCGGCGCGCAGCCAGCGCCCCTGGTGCAGTTCGGCAATCGCCTGCTGCACGGAAGGCGCATCGGCGGCAAAGGCATAGCCCAGCACATGAATGGTTGCGCCACCCCAGGTGCAGGACAGCTCGATGCCGGTAATCAGGCGAATGCCCAGTTGCTCGGCCGTCTGCTGAGCCTCCGCCAGGCCCTCCAGCGTGTCGTGATCGGTCAGTGCCAGCATCTCCACGCCCCTTTCGTGAGCACGGGTAACGACAACGGACGGGGCGAGAACGCCGTCCGAAGCGGTGCTATGGCAGTGCAAATCAACTTTCATGGGGCCGCTTTCGTTGGTAATGATGTTTGTTATTATGCCGCGACATCCCGCTTCTGGCTGCCGCCGTGAAACAATTCATAGACTTCATCCCGCTGGTCCTGTTCTTCATCGTCTACAAGCTCGATCCCCGCACCCTCGACATTGCCGGTCAAAGTGTGGAGCTGGGAGGCATCTTCAGTGCGACAGCCGTGCTGATCATCAGTTCGGTACTGGTGTACGGCGCCCTGTTCGCCCTCAACCGCAAGCTGGAAAAAGGCCAGTGGCTGACCCTGATCGCCTGCCTGCTGTTCGGTGGCATGACGTTGGCCTTCCACAGTGAAACCTTCCTCAAGTGGAAGGCACCCGTGGTCAACTGGCTGTTCGCCCTGGGCTTCGCAGCCAGTCACTTCATTGGTGACAAGGTGCTGATCCAACGGGTCATGGGCCATGCCGTGAACCTGCCGCAGCACATCTGGACCCGCCTCAACCTGGCCTGGATCGTCTTCTTCATTTTCAGCGGTTGCGCCAACCTGTTCGTCGCCTTCACCTTTCATGAGTTCTGGGTCGACTTCAAGGTATTCGGCAGCCTCGGCATGACCGTGCTGTTCCTGGTCGCCCAGGGCGTCTACCTGGCCCGCCATATCCACGACGAAGCTCCCCAGCAAAGCAAGGACTGACATGCTCTACGCCATCATCGCCAGCGACGTGACCGACTCCCTGGAAAAACGCCTGGCCAGCCGCCCCGCTCACCTGGCCCGCCTGGAACAGCTGAAAAACGAAGGCCGGCTGATCCTCGCCGGCCCACATCCAGCCGTGGACAGCAATGACCCAGGCTCAGCAGGTTTTTCCGGCAGCCTGATCGTTGCCGAGTTCGATTCGCTCGCCGCCGCCCAGAGCTGGGCCGATGCCGACCCCTATCGCGCCGCCGGCGTGTATGCCAGTGTGCTGGTCAAACCATTCAAACGCGTTCTGCCCTGACCCATAACCATAAAACAGGAAACTGGAGTTCCTCATGCGCAAAGGTCCGTTGTCATTGCTTGTCACTACCTTGCTGTTCGCACCCCTGCTTTCAGCCGAAGAGGTGACTGCTACGGCAACACCGCCCGGCGCCACAGCCTCCAGCACCGAGACTCTGGTTACCCAGTTGCAGCAGCAACTGGCTGAAAGCGAACGCCTGCGCAATGAACTGCAAGCAGGTAATGGCGAGCAGGAAAGCGCCCTGCTCAGCCGTCTGCGCCAGGAAAACCAACGCCTGAAGATTCAGCTCAAGCAGGCTCAGGCGCAGAGCGAAGGTCCCTCGCAACAATTGCTCAGCCAGGAGCAGATGTGGTTCGCCGTCGGCGGTGGGGCCACGCTGCTGGCCTTCCTCGTGGGCGTATTTTCCAGCGGGCGTCGCAACAAACGTCATAGCCAGTGGGTGTGATCACTCACCATGGCTGACCTGCTGCTGATCGACGACGATCAGGAACTCTGCGAGCTGCTGACCAGTTGGCTGCACCAGGAGGGTTTCCAGGTGCACGCCAGCCACGATGGCAACAGTGCGCGCGCCAGCCTGGCCCAACATGCGCCAGCAGCGGTCATTCTCGACGTGATGCTGCCCGACGGCAGTGGCCTGGAGCTGCTCAAGCAATTGCGCAGCGAGCACCCGGACCTGCCGGTGCTGATGCTCTCGGCGCGCGGCGAGCCGCTGGACCGCATTCTCGGCCTGGAGCTCGGCGCTGATGACTACCTGGCCAAACCCTGTGACCCACGCGAGCTGACCGCACGCCTGCGTGCCGTCCTGCGCCGCAGCCTGCCACCAGCCACCAATACGCGCTTGGAACTGGGTGACCTGAGCCTCAGCCAGGCACGCGGCGTGGCCAATATCGGCGAGCAGGAAATCAGCCTGACCCTCTCGGAAAGCCGCGTACTCGAAGCCCTGTTGCAGAATCCCGGTGAGCCGGTGGACAAACAGGTCCTGGCGCAACTGGCGCTCGGTCGCAAGCTCACGCTCTATGATCGCAGCCTGGACATGCACGTCAGCAACCTGCGCAAGAAGCTGGGCCCCCATCCCGATGGTCGCCCGCGTATCGTGGCCTTGCGCAGCCGCGGCTACTACTACAACGCCTGACATTCGCCACGTGGTCTTTACCCTGCCTTTACCCTTGCCTGACCGCGCCTGACCTTGCCAGCCCTAGACTGAGCTCATCCGGTGAACCACCGGCAATGAGACAGGAGATCCACCATGCGCAAGACTCTCACCGCCCTGATCCTCGCCAGTGCACTGCCAACCCTGGCATTGGCCGCCCCGTTCGATGGCCCCCGCAGCCCCGCGTGTGACAAAGGCTCGTATGGCGAGCACCGCGGCGCACCTGGACAAGGCCTGTTCAAGAGCCTGAGGCTGACCCCGGAACAACGGGAGCAAGTCGCCAAGCTCATGCGTGATCGCAAGGACAGCCCGCGTACGATCACCCAGAAGTACCTGGACAAGCTGTCCGATGCCGATAAAGCAGCCCTGAAGCAAGAACTCGAAACCGCTCGCGTGGATCACGAGAACGCCTTCAAAGCCATTCTCACCCCTGAGCAACTGAAGCAGTTCGAGCAACAGAAGAAAGACCGGGAACAACGCCGCGCCGACCGAGAAGAGTTCGAAGCCTGGAAAGCCCAGCGTGACAAGAAAGCCCAGTAATCCGTAGCCACCCAAGCCCGGCGCGCAGTTGCGCGCCGGGCTTCGCTCATTCGAGGAAAGCCCATGCGCTCCATGTTCTGGCGCATCTTCGCCAGCTTCTGGCTGGCCATCGCCCTGGTTGCTGGGCTGTCCATTCTGCTCGGGCACGCGTTGAATCAGGATGCCTGGATTCTCAGCCGGCACCCGGCCGTGAAGAACCTGCCGCAAGAGTGGGCCAGCCGCTATGAAACCAGCGGCAAGAAGGCGGCCCAGGACTACCTCGAACACCGCAAGGAGCGTTTCCGGATCGATATCCAGGTGCTCGACAGCGACGGACAAGCCTTGGTCCGCGGCACCTTCCCGCCCCGCGCCGCAGCCTTCGAAGCCCGCCACCGTGACGACAAGCGCCTGCCCTGGCGGCGCATGACCACCGAATACGTCAGCCCGACCAGCGGCGAGACCTACCTGTTCATCTACCGCATCCCGCACCCTGAGCTGGAGGAATGGCACCGCGGTAGCCTGCTCTGGCCGCTCAGTGCGCTGGGTATCGCCCTGGTAGTCCTGACGCTTCTGAGCCTGCTCCTGACCCTTTCAATCACCCGCCCGCTCGGGCGTTTGCGCAGTGCCGTGCATGACCTCGGGCAAACCGCCTACCAGCAGCACAGCCTTGCCCGCCTTTCCAGCAGAGGCGATGAATTCGGCGTGCTGGCACGTGACTTCAACCGCATGGGCGCTCGCCTGCAGGACCTGATCGGCAGCCAACGCCAATTGCTCCGAGACGTGTCCCATGAGCTGCGCTCGCCCCTGGCCCGCTTGCGCATCGCCCTGGCATTGGCCGAGCGAGCCGAACCCAGCGAACGGGAGAAGCTCTGGCCCCGGCTGGTGCAGGAATGTGATCGCCTGGAAGACCTGATCAGCGAAATCCTGGCGCTCGCCCGCCTGGATGCCGACCCAGGTGCCGCGCAGCCTATCGATCTCAAGCCCCTGCTCGATGGCTTGCGCGAGGATGCCCAGCTCAGCGCTCCGGAACAGCAGGTGGCGATTAGCCTGGAGACTGAGGCGCTGACGCTGCAAGGCTGGCCGGACATGCTGAGCCGGGCGCTGGACAACCTGCTGCGCAACGCCTTGCGCTTCAATCCACCGGGACAGCCCATTGAGCTGGCGGTAAGCAGCCACGCGCAATTGCTGACGATCAGCGTGCGCGACCACGGTCCCGGCGTGGCGCCTGAATGGTTGGAGAAACTCGGCGAACCCTTCTTCCGTGCCCCAGGGCAGACTGCACCTGGCCATGGCTTGGGCCTGGCCATCACCCGGCGCGCTGCAGAGCGCCATGGTGGCCGGTTATTGCTGGATAACCATGACCAGGGCGGTTTCATTGCCACCCTGGAACTGCCTGTAGACGATACGACGGTGTAACTCAACCCGCCCAGTCGCTGACGAAGTCCGCCGGTGCCAACGCCAGCGGCGTACGGCGTTCGCCGACCACGCTGCCGAGATAGAGGAAGCCGACAATCCGCTCGTTTTCGGCCAGCCCCAGGCCAGCCATGACCGGTGCGGCATACGCCAGCTCCCCCGTGCGCCAGATGGCCCCCAACCCTTGAGCATGGGCCGCCAGCACGATGCCATGGGCAGCGCAGCCGGCAGCCAGCAGTTGCTCCTGCTCAGGCACCTTGGGATGAGCATGCAGCGTGGCGATCACCACCACCAGCAAGGGCGCGCGCAGCGGCATGTTGCGGGCCTTGTCTAGCGCTTCGGGCTTGGCATCCGGGTTGCCGGCCAACAACGCCTTGGCAAATAGCTCACCGAGCCGGACCCGCGCTTCGCCCTCGACACAGAGAAACCGCCAGGGCCGCAACTGACCGTGGTCCGGGGCGCGCAAGGCTGCGCGAAACAGCAGGTCACGCTGCGCAGCATCCGGCGCCGGGTCGAGCAGGCGGCCAACGGACACGCGATTGAGCAACAGATCGAGAGCTTGCATGGTCTTCTCCGCAGGAAACAGGCCACTATTCTAGGGGCTGTTGATAGCTAACCGCGACTGCGATGAAGCCTGGCAGCACTCGCCCATTGCCTGAACCCAGACCTGGCCCAGATAAAAGCGTAGTTGCGCTCGATGGTTGGCCGTGCGGCCCCAGGCTCTGTACGAAAGTCGTTGAGCGAAGGGTCAGGCAAGGCAAAAACAGAAGCAAAGTTTACGTGCTGCAAATGAGCATGACTCGCTTCGCTTGCCCCTTTGGGGCTGCACTGAAGTGCGTTAGCCGCAAGCGGCTTGCTGAGCCTGCTCTTAACGCAGCATCACCGAGCACAGGTGCTTTCGTACAAATTCTAGGCAACCCGCTCCGGGCTTATCGGCGGCGTCAATGGCGGCAAGCCATGGGCTGCGCGTGCGGCATCACAGTGCGGATTAGCCACGCCGTTCTCCCAACTGGCATCGAACTCTCGACAAGTACTCGAACGCTGCGCATAGAGGGTGCAGCGCACCGCGCCGCCAACATCGCCGAGCAAACCGACACAGCGTGCAGGCTTGCTGCAAGTACCTTGCATGGCAACGTGAATGAGACTGACCTGTTCGACCAACTGATCGGGGACGCTGCCACCGGCAGATTGGCACTCACCCCAGTAAAAAGACACACGGAAATACGCGCAGCAGGCGCCACAGCTCAGGCAAGGGCTATCGGACATGATGGGGGGCTTCGGTAAACCGGCTGGGCCGGCGCAAGCGGCTATTCTATGGGCGGCCACAACGCCGCGAAATCCCCACCCCAGTGTTTTTTTTGCGCCTGTTCAGCCCTGACTATTCCCATTCGAACTGTCGCTACGCAGCGCGAAAAGTCGCTTCCGGCGAATTTTTGTTCACCGTGTCTGGATGCGACAGGCCCTGCCCCCTAGAATCCGTCCCATCGCCGCCTACGGAAACCATTCATGTCCCTGCCGACCCTACGCATTATCGCGTTCATCAACGGCATCTTTCTGATCACCCTGGCGATTAGCATGGTCATCCCCGTGGCCACCCTGCTGGTATTCGACCGCCCGCAAGACATCAACGCCTTTCTCTGGTCGGGCCTGATCACGGTCGTCGTCGGCTTGGCCATGGTTCTACAGGGTCGCCCCAAGGATGGCCATCTGCGCCCACGCGACATGTACATGCTGACGGTATCGAGCTGGCTGCTGGTATCGGTATTCGCTGCCCTGCCCTTCGTCTTCACCCAGCACGTCAGCTACACCGACGCCTACTTCGAGAGCATGTCCGGCATCACCGCCACCGGTGCGACCATCTTCACGGGACTGGACACCATGTCGCAGGGCATCCTCATGTGGCGCTCGTTGCTGCACTGGCTGGGTGGCATCGGCTTCATTGCCATGGCCGTAGCGATCCTGCCGATGCTGCGAATCGGGGGGATGCGCCTGTTCCAGACGGAATCATCCGACCGCTCCGACAAGGTCATGCCACGTTCGCACATGGTCGCCAAGTACATGGTCGTAGCCTATGTCGGGCTAAGCAGCCTGGCCGTGCTGGCCTTCTGGCTGGCCGGCATGAGCGTATTCGACGCCATCAACCACGCGATGTCGGCCATTTCCACCGGTGGTTTCTCTACCTCCGACGCCTCCCTGGCCAAATGGCAACAGCCAGCGGTGCATTGGGTGGCGGTGGTGGTGATGATCCTTGGCAGCCTGCCCTTCGTGCTCTACGTATCCAGCCTGCGCGGCAACTACAAGGCATTGATCCGCGATGAGCAGGTACGCGGGTTCATCTTGATTCTGCTCAGTTGCTGGTTGGTGCTTGGCACCTGGTACTGGGCAACCACCGACCTGCACTGGCTGGAAGCCGTGCGCCATGTCGCGGTGAACACCACCTCGATTCTGACCACCACCGGCTTCGCGCTCGGCGACTACAGCCTGTGGGGCGGCTTTGCCAGCATGCTGTTCTTCTACCTGGGCTTCATCGGCGGTTGCTCGGGCTCCACCGCAGGTGGGCTGAAGATCTTCCGTTTCCAGGTCGCCTATATCCTGCTCAAGGCCAACCTGCAGCAACTGGTGCATCCCCGTGCGGTGATCAAGCAGCAATACAACCGTCATCGCCTGGATGAAGACATCGTCCGTTCGATTCTGACCTTCTCGTTTTTCTTCACCATCACCATCGCTACTCTGGCGCTGGGCCTGACCCTGTGCGGTCTGGACTGGATCACTGCGCTGACCGGCGCCGCGAGTACGGTCTCCGGCGTAGGTCCAGGTATGGGACCGACCATCGGCCCGGCCGGCAACTTCGCCAGCCTGCCAGACGCCGCCAAATGGCTGCTAACCAGCGGCATGCTGCTCGGGCGCCTGGAAATCCTCACCGTGCTGGTGCTGTTGATGCCGGCCTTCTGGCGTCACTGAAAACCAGAACAGTCAAACTCGCGGGCCTGCAGGCTCGCTCGATCAGAGCCCCGCGCGGTACTCGCCTGGCGTGGTGTCGAACCAGCGACGGAAGGCGCGAAAGAAGTTGCTCGGGTCAGCGAAGCCCAGCAGATAAGCGATCTCCAGCAGGGTCAGGTTGGGCTGAGCCAGGTACTGCCCAGCCAATTCGCGGCGGGTATCGTCGAGCAATTGCTGGTAACTGGTGCCTTCTTCCTGCAGACGACGCTGCAAGGTCCGCTCGGACATGAGCAAGGCTTGCGCCACGGCCTCGCGCTTGGGCTCACCCTGCGGCAGCAGGCGACATAACACCTGGCGTACCTGGTGGGTCACACGGCTGTCGGAAAAACGCGCCAGGTATTCACCAGCAAAACGGTCATGCAACTGCGCCAGTGCTTCGTTGGCCGTGGGCAATGGCGCATCCAGGTCGGCACGGTCGAACAGCAGCGCATAGTGCTCGGCGTTGAATTTCAGAGGCCCCTGGAAGACCTGGCGGTACTGCTCGAGGTCTGCCGGCGGCGGCCCCTGGAAACTGACCTGGCGCGGGCACAGCGGCTTGGCGGTAAGCCAGCGACAGAATGCCAGCGAATAGGCGAGCGAGGCTTCGGCGCTCTGGCGGGCGGCCGGTAGGCGGTCGCCATGGATGACCAGTTGCAGCTCATAGCCATCCCGTGTGGGACGAAAGCTCATATCGGCGCCTTCGGCGATGATGCGCTGGTAACGCACCAGCCGGGTGAAACCTTCCTGCAGGTTACGGCTGGACATCAGCGCATAACCGACCACATGGAACGACGAGGGGCGGACCACACGGGCCATGTTCAGGCCGATGGCGGGGTTGCCGGACAACGCCACAGCCTGCTGCCACAGGCGCGTCATGCTGTCTTGCGGAAAGCGCGCATCGGGGTCATTCAGTGCGGCATAGTCAAGACCGAGCGTGGTGAAAAGACCACGGCAGTCGACGCCGCCCAGCTCCAGAGCCTGAACGATGCCGGATGCCCAGCTGGAAGAGGTAGTGCGTTCGCTCATTGGCGTACTTCTTGTTCTGATTCGATCACGGGCAAGCGGCCCAAGGATACTAAACTGGCCCTGTATGTCACTGGCCGCCGAAGACACTCACTTTACACTGGCCGTCGACAATGACAGGAGGTGTGCCATGCGCGCTGAAACCACCGAACGTTTCACCAGCTTCGCCGAGTTCTATCCCTATTACCTGCAGGAACACAGTAACGATGTGTGCCGCCGTCTGCACTATGCTGGCAGCCTGCTGGTCCTGGGCATCCTCGCCTTTGCCATTTTCACCCAGCAATGGCTGTGGTTGCTGGCCTTGCCGGTAGCCGGTTACGGCTTTGCCTGGGTCGGACACTTCGTCTTCGAGAAGAACCGCCCCGCCACCTTCAAGTACCCGCTCTACAGCCTCATGGGCGACTGGGTAATGCTCAAGGATGCCTTTACCGGCCGCATCCGCTTTTAACGCCGCTGCACTCATACAGTCCCGTCATAGAACAAGAGGACAACCTGATGAATACCCGTGCCAGATTCACCCATATGGACGATGGCAGTGCCGCAGACTGGGCCGTCATCGCCCAGGACTTCGCCAAGTACGCGGCGCAACTGCCCGACCGCATTCTTACCCACCTCAAGCTGCTCGATGGCGACTTTGGCGGCTTTCCGGTTGATCGCCTGACCCACTCGCTGCAGACCGCCACCCTGGCCTACCGCGACGGCAAGGATGAGGAGTACGTGATCTGTGCCCTGCTGCACGATATCGGCGACACCCTGGGCAGCTACAACCACCCGGATATCGCTGCCGCCATCCTCAAGCCCTTCGTCAGTGCCGAAAACCTGTGGATGGTGGAAAAGCACGGCATTTTCCAGGGTTACTACTTCTTCCATCACCTGGGCATGGATCGTCACCTGCGCGAGCAGTTCAAGGACCACCCGCAGTATCAGCAAACCATCGAGTTCTGCGCTCGTTACGATGCCGCCGCGTTCGACCCGCAAGGTGAAGTCCTTCCCCTGACGTTTTTCGAACCGATGCTACGCCGCCTGTTCGCCCAGCCGAAACAGTCGATCTACAAGGCTGCAATGGAGCGCAAAGCCGGCTGAAACCTGGCGAACGCCGCGCCATTCGCCGTCCCCACTTGGCCGCCGCCTGTGCGGGTGGTTATGATCCCCCACCCGCCATCACTGGCTCAGGTCTTGCAGACCGTCCAGGCGCTCAGTAGAAGCGTCAGAAAAACATCAGGGATCGTTCCATTTCATGAAGCCCGCCACTCAGGAACCGCCAAAGGTTCAGACCACGCCGTTGCTCCGTGAGTACTACTCGCGGGTTCTGGCCTATATCGCCATTGCTGCGAGCATCGCCGCGGGCACCTATAGCCAGCACTTCAGCTACGACATCCTGTGGATGGTGCCCTACGCCCTGCTCTACCCGCACCTCGCCTACCATCTGGGTAATCGTTTCAAACGCGACTACCCCCACCAGACCAGCCTGGTGCTGATGTTCATCGACTCTGCCCATGCCGGCGCGGCGGCGGTGCTGATGGGATTTTCGGTGGTACCGGGCTTGATGTTCCTGCTCATTCTCAGTTTCAGCGCCCTGATTGCCGGGGGCTTGCGCCGCATGGGGCTGTCCCTGCTGATCGCCGCTGGCGGCATGGCCATGACCAGCGCACTGGTCCATCCGCAAGTCACGACTGACACGCCGGTCCTCGTGTCGGTGGTCAGCATCCTGCTCACCACGTTGTACATCTGCATCACCGCCTTCCTCGTGCACGAGCAGGGCCAGCGCCTGTCCCAGGCCCGCAGCGATATCAAGAAGGAGCAGGAAAAAGCCGCCCGCCTGGCCCGCAACCTGGCCAAGTACCTGTCACCGCAGGTGTGGGAGATGATCTTCAGCGGCAAGCGCAGCGTGCGCCTGGAAACCCAGCGCAAGAAGCTCACGGTGTTCTTCTCCGACATCAAGGGCTTCACCGAGCTGTCCGAGGAGCTGGAAGCCGAACAGCTGACCGACCTGCTCAACACCTACCTCACCGAAATGTCGAAGATCGCCCTCAAATACGGCGGCACCATCGACAAGTTCGTCGGTGACAGCGTGATGATCTTCTTCGGCGACCCTTCCACCCAAGGTGCCAAGAAGGACGCGGTCAACGCCGTATCCATGGCCATCGCCATGCGCAAGCACATGAAGGTGTTGCGCCAGCAGTGGCGTGCCCAGGGCATCACCAAACCACTGGAAATCCGCATGGGCCTCAACACCGGCTACTGCACGGTGGGCAACTTCGGCGCCGACACGCGCATGGACTACACCATCATCGGTCGCGAAGTGAACCTGGCCAGCCGCCTGGAAAGCTCTTCCGAGGCCGGCGAGGTGCTGATTTCCCACGAGACCTATTCGCTGGTGAAAGACGTGATCATGTGCCGCGACAAGGGCCAGATCGCGGTCAAGGGCTTCAGCCGGCCGGTGCAGATCTATCAGGTGGTGGATTTCCGCCGTGATCTGGGCGCTCGCTCCAGTTACGTCGAGCATGAGCTGCCGGGCTTTTCCATGTACCTGGATACCAACGGCATCCAGAACTACGACAAGGAAAAGGTGATCCAGGCGCTCAACCAGGCCGCCGAAAAACTGCGCGACAAGATCATTCTCTAGCGTGAATCCTGCTGGATGCCCACGGCTACGCCCGGGCGACCTGCATGGCCTCGAACGCAACCGGCTCACCATCGAGCAACGGCTGGCATGCCAGGAACTCCAACGCTGACGCCTGCCAAGACTGCCGGGCAGCCAGCACGGCGCACTGCCTACGGTCGAGCTGCAGGGCGGCCAGGCAGGCACGCCGCAGGTCCTCATCCATTACCCCGCTCACGCCCTGCTCCAGCACATCCAAGGGCCCCAGCACCGGGAACGCTGCCACTGGCGTGCCGCAAGCCAATGCTTCGAGCATGACCAGACCATAGGTATCGGTACGCGACGGGAACACCAGCACGCTGGCGCGCGCAAAGGCCTGCGCCAGTGCCTCACCCTGCTGATAGCCGAAGAAATGCGCCTGCGGATAAGCCGCCTGCAACTGGGCACGCTGTGGCCCGTCACCGACTACATGCTTTTCGCCCGGCAGGTCGAGGGCCAGAAAGGCCGCGACGTTCTTCTCTTCCGCCAACCGCCCGACATAGAGAAATACCGGCGTATACGGCACCTGTTCCTGAACGCGGAACAGTCCGAGGTCCACGCCCTTGCGCCAGAGCTGCAGGCGCGACAGACCATAGGTGGCAAACTCCTCGCGCATGCGCTCGGTGCTCACCAGCACCACGCTACTGGGCCGATGAAAACGGCGCAGGAAGGCATACCCCCAGGACAGGGGAATACGCGGCCAGCGTGTGTTCACGTATTCGGGAAAGCGGGTATGGATGGCACTGGAGAAGGCCAGACCGCGTCTGCTCAGCCAACGCCGCGCCGCCCAGCCCAGAGGCCCTTCGGTGGCCAGGTGCACGCAATCGGGCTGGAAGTCACGGATCATCGGGCCTACGCGCCACAGGTCCCAGGCCAACGGGATTTCCGGGTAGCTTGGGCACGGCATCGTGCGGAAATCCGCCGGTGACAGCAGCTTGACCAGATGACCGAACCCGCGCAGCTCGGTGATCAGCGCCTGCAGACTGGTCACCACGCCATTGACCTGCGGATGCCAGGCGTCACTGACGATCAGTATCCTCATGCCGCCGTCCCGAGGCTGGCGGCCAGCTCCGCTTCGCGAGCCTGCTCCTCGGCCAGACGGTAGAGCTGGATACTGCCGTCCAGGTGCTCGATCAGTGCGCTGCACGATTCGACCCAGTCCCCGCAGTTGAGGTACTCGACCTCGCCGACCTTGCGAATCTCCGCGTGGTGGATGTGCCCGCAGACCACGCCATCCAGCCCGCGCTTGACGCACTCGTGGGCGATGGCTTCTTCGAAATCGCTGATGAAATTGACCGCCGTCTTGACCTTGTGCTTGAGGTACGCCGACAGCGACCAGTAGCCATAGCCCCAGCGTCCGCGCCAGTGATTGAGCCAGCGATTGAGGGTCAGGGTGAACTCGTAGGCAGAATCGCCGAGAAACGCCAACCAGCGGTGGTAGCGGGTGATCACATCGAACTGGTCACCATGGATCACCAGCAACTGGCGGCCATCGGCCGTGGTATGGATCGTCTCGTCGACCAGGCGGATATTGCCGAGCATCAGGGTCGAGTAGCGGCGCAGGAACTCGTCGTGGTTGCCGGTGACATAGATGACCTCGGTGCCACGCTTGCTCATGGTCAGCAGCCGACGAATCACGTTGGTGTGTGCCTGCGGCCAGTAGATACCGCCGCGCAGTTTCCAGCCATCGATGATGTCGCCAACCAGATAGACCTTGTCGGCCTGATAACGCTTGAGGAAGGCCGCCAGACGCTCGGCCTGGCAATCCCGGGTGCCCAGGTGCACGTCGGAAATCCACAGGGTACGGACTCGTTGCTTGCGACTCGGCTTGCTGCGCTCGGCGATGCTCATGGATGCCCTCCGCTAGGTTTAGCCGAGCGTGCGCGCCCCCAGTGAAGCCAATATGACAACCACATGTCGATTCGATGACATGCACACAGCCCCTATCGCACGCGGTGTAGACTAACGGCTCGTTTCAGGAGCCCGCCATGCACCCGGTTCTCTCCCTGCGCCACTATCGTCACGAGCAGATCGCCCACAGCCACGACCACGGCCAGTTGGTGTTCGGCCTGTCCGGCTGCCTGGATTTCGAGGTATCCGGGCGTGGCTGGCAGGTCTCCAACCAGCACCTGGCGGTGATCCCCCCGCAGATGCACCATGCCTGTGCCAGCCCTGCCGGCAGCCACTGCCTGGTGCTCGACGTTCCCTCGGACGACTGGCTACAGCAGCGCCTTGGCCAGCATGCCGACGCGAGCCGGCGCCTGCTCGACCGCCCTGGCCAGTTGCTGCTGGCACCTGCGCAAAGCCAACTGGTCAACTGGCTTGCCGCCAGCCCGATCAACGACGACGTCATTGCCCAGCAAGGTGCTGCACTGCTGCTCGCCAGCCTGAGCCAGGTCTCCGTGCATACGGACAGCGAGCGCCACTTGCCCATGGCCAGGCTCGATGCCTATATCGACCGGCACTGTGCCCATCCGCTACAGGTCACCGACCTTGCACGCCTGTGCGGTCTGTCGGCGTCGCGTTTCCATGCTCGCTTTCTCGAGCAGACCGGCCTGACGCCTATGGACTACCTGCGCGCCCGACGCCTGCGCCAGGCACGGCACCGGTTGCTGAGCAGCGACCTGTCGGTAGGCGAGATTGCTGCCGGGGTTGGCTATGCCTCGCAAAGTGCGTTCACGGCAGCGCTGGTACGCGAGTTCGGCGCCACGCCACGACAGCTGCGCCGCGAGTCTCGCGATAAAAACCGCGAGTAGCGCGACAGACACGAACCTGGCAGCCACCTAGACTATCCCGCTCATCCGGGAGGTCTTATGCACACCATCGAATGGCAGGATTTCGAACGCGTGGAATTGCGTGTCGGCACCCTGCTCAGCGCCAGGCTCAATGAAAAAGCCATCAAACCGGCCTATGTGCTGGAAGTCGACCTTGGCGAGCTGGGGGTAAAAACCTCCAGCGCCCAGCTCACCGCGCATTACTCGCCCGAACAACTGGTCGGGCGCCAGGTACTCTGCGTGTGCAACTTCGCCCCCAAACGTGTCGCGGGTGTGCGCTCCGAGGTATTGGTGACCGGCGTCCACGATGCCGATGGCAAGGTCGTACTGACCCGCTTCGACCATCCCCTGCCCAACGGCGCACGCCTGGCATGAACCGGCGCTCTGCACTGGTCGCCCTGCACTTCGGTGCATTGTGTTTCGGCCTCTCCGGCATCTTCGGCAAGCTGGCCCTGGCTGCGCCCATCGTCATTGTCTTTGGCCGTGCGCTGTTCGCCGTGCTGGCACTGGCGCCCTTCGCCCGCTCTGGCACAGTCAACACACGCCCCAGCTACAAGCGCCTGCTGGCACTCGCCGGTGCCGGCCTGTTGCTTGGTGGCCACTGGTGGAGTTTCTTCATCGCCGTGAAGGTCGCCGGGGTGGCCGTGGCGACCCTGGGCTTCGCCAGTTTTCCGGCCTTTACCGTGCTGCTCGAAAGCCTGCTGTTCAAGGAGAAGATTCGCCGTAGCGAGTTTGCCGTGGTCGCGTTGGTCTGCCTGGGGCTGATATTGGTCACGCCGCACTTCGACTTTGGCAGTGAAGCCACACTGGGGCTGATCTGGGCAGTGCTGTCAGGGCTGCTGTTCGCCCTCGTATCAGTCTCCAACCGCGCCACCACGCGCGGCCTGAACCCGGCACAGGCCGCCCTGTGGCAGAACGTCAGCATCCTCGTCTGCAGCCTGCCCTTCGCCTGGTCATTGCTGCCTGAGGTACGCGCCCTGGACTGGCTGTGGATCGCTCTGCTCGGCCTGCTGTGCACCGCCATGGCCCATAGCCTGTTCGTCGCCAGCCTGCGCGTGCTCAATGCACGCAGTGCCTCGGTGGTGTTCGCCCTTGAGCCGGTCTACGGGATTCTCTTTGCCTGGTGGATCTTCAACGAACAACCCGGCTTGCGCATGCTCGCAGGCGGCGTGCTGATTCTGCTGGCAACGGTGATTTCAGCGCGCCTGAGCAAGCACGCACCCAACGTGGAACAGGTGGCCTGACAGCCGGGATCAGCGGTCGTTGTGGCCCAGGTCGCGCGCAGGGTCGATGACATCGCGCACACGCTGCTTGAGCACCTTGGCTTCGGGGAAACCGCCATCGGCCTTGCGTTCCCACACCTGCACGTCAGCACAGACGATACGGAATACACCCCCGGTGCCGGGTTCGAGGCTGACCTTTCCCAACTCATCGCTGAAGGTACTGAGCAGCTCTTGCGCCAGCCAGGCGGCACGCAGCAGCCACTGGCACTGGGTGCAGTAGGTAATGACTACCTCGGGTTTGTTCGACATGGCTCAGGTCTCCGTAGGCTGGCGGCGCCCATGATAGCGCGGCCGCAGCCGCCCGCTGCATTGCAACGGCAACTGGGAGTCAGATCGTTTCGAGGTTCTGCAGAATCTGCGCATGCACCTGCTGGCAGCGCTTGATGTCATCCTCGGCAATGCCGGCGAACAACTCCGTGCGCAATTGCTGGGCAATGCTTTCGATCTGCTCGATCAGAGGACGCGCCTGCGGGCTGAGCACGACCTTCTTCGCACGCCGGTCCTCCGGAACCGCCTGACGCTGGACCAGCCCCTGGGCCTCAAGACTGTCAAGCAGACGCGCCAGGGTCGGCCCCTCCACTCCGACGGACTTCGCCAGCTCACGCTGGGTGGGGATGTCTTCGAGCAGAGCCAGATGCAGCAGAACCAGCCAGCGCGCCTGGGACAAACCAAGGCCGGAGAGACGTCGGTCCAACTCGGCCCGCCACGAACGGGAAAGCTGGGCCAACTGCATACCAAAACTGTGTTGCGCGAATTTTTGCATAGGATTACGACCACGTTATCGGTTCTTGCCACTGTCCACGCCCCCCGACGTTGATTCAGACAGTAGAAAAACCTAATTATTAGTCGCCTAACCATAACCTTGCTTCGCGGCTTGCGCCAAGCACGTTGTCACCACTTGACGTACTGGTCCTCAACAAATCCCCACAAATTATCGATCTGTAACGGCTCCCGTCCGGGCGGACGCAAGGTGCCTTGAAAGCAGCCAAAGACCTGTTTGAAGTTGCTCGCCAGCACGCCCAGGTTCAGTTGCTCGCGGTGCAGGCCATGGCCACGAAAACTGAGCGCTATCTGGCCATCGCCAGAACGGATCTGCCAGGGCTGCAGCGGCTGGTCACGATCAAATTGGAAATGCACGCCGCCGACCGGCATCAGCTTCCCGTCCAGCCAATAGCAATTTTCGCTGAAACTGGTCTCGTTGACGCCGCATGACAGATTCAGGCCAAGCCGCACGTTACCAACAGAGCCGGACAGGCAGGCCCAGTTCCAGTGGGTTTCCGGGCGCATGTAGCCGGCCGACCAATCGTGGTGAGCAAAGGCATCGATGTCCGACAGGTCGAAATCACCCAACGCACTGCGCACCTGTCCTGCACAGCGTACCCCCGCCACCTTCTGCGCATAGGCCCAACCGTTCACGGCCGTTGGCGTGCAGATACACATGGGCTGAAACGCCGGGCTCTGTTCGGAAAAATGTGCCTCGATGTGCGTGCCATCATCCAGCTCCACCAACAAGCGCTTCTCGCGCGGGTTGGCATGGTTCTCCAGGCGCAAGCGATTACCTCCACTGCGCAACTCGCAAACGCCTTCGTCAGGCTGCTGCGAGAAGGTGGTGCCAAAACCCAACGGCAAGCGAAACTGGCGTTCGAGCAGGCGGCCACTGGCGGGATGAAACAGGTAGACGAAGCCGATACCCAGCAAGCTCAGGTTGCCCAGCGCACAGCCACCGATCAGCTCATTGCTGACCAGCCCGAAGTACTGGAATTGGTGAAAGCGCCGCCATTTGGCCAGGGAGCCCAAGCGTCGCCCCATGGGTGAGCGAAAATCGAAATCCCGGTAGTTCACCTCAGTGGGTGGCGTAGCGAAGATGCCGTAATGTGGCTGGCCGTTGGCCTGAATCAGTCGTTCCATGCTGGCTGCCCGTAGTGGATAAGGCGCCAGCGTGAATAGCCATGGCGCTGCAACGGACCCTAGCACTGCCTGGCTGGCCCATCACTAACCCGACACGCCAAAAGCACCGGCACATCAGGCCATTGCTACGTCAGGCATCTGAATGAAATGCAAGTCGACGCACAACAGGGAGGGTTGCGCATTATTCAGGGTATGGCGCCCTACGGAAGAGGCAGCGCTTGACTGCTACTAGAGCTCGAACTCGCTCTGCAGCGCCGCACGCACGCAATGCAGTACGCCATCGGGCACACGCCCGGCAAATTGCTCGGCGACGGCGGATGCCGGGGGGAGCTCGCCTTCACCATCGAGGAAGGCATCCTGGATCTCGCCCAGCAAGTCCTCGGGCAAGTCCAGCGCCTGCTCCAGGCTCAACTGCTGACGGCCAATCGCCTCGGCCAACAGGCTGTAGACGTTCTTCTCCGTACACGTGAGCTGAGCGGCGATCTGTGCGGGGGTCATGCCGGCACGAGCCAGGCTGACCAGTTCATGACGCAAGTCGACCACCACCTGTGGCGTCTCGACAGCACCATTAAGCACTTCGAGAAAAGCCTGGCCATAGCGCTCCAGCTTGCGTGCGCCCACCCCGCTGACCTGTGCCATGTCGCTCATCGAAGCCGGTTTGCTGCGCAGCATCTCCAGCAACGTGGCATCGGGGAAGATCACATAAGGCGGCACGCTGTGCTCTTCTGCCAGCTTGCGGCGCAGGGTACGCAGGGCCTCCCATTGCTCACGCTCGTCCTGGCGCACCAGTTGACTGGCGCTGCTCCCGGATGCCTTGGCCGCCTGTTGCGGCTTGAGATCGCGGCGCAATTCCAGGCTGACTTCACCACGCAGCAGCGGGCGGCAGCTGTCGGACAGGCGCAGGCCGCCATAACCATCGAGGTCAACATCGGCCAGGCCGCGCGCCACCAGTTGGCGAAACAGCGTGCGCCAATCGCCCTCGCTGAGCGCCTTGCCCATGCCGAACACCGCCAGATGCTGATGGCCCGAGGCCTGAATCTTGTCGTTCTCGCGGCCAAGCAGGATATCGACCAGATGGCCGACGCCATAGCGCTGGCCACTGCGGTAGATCGCCGACAGCGCCTGGCGTGCCGGTTCGGTGGCATCCCAGGTCTGCACGCCATCGATGCAGTTGTCACAGTGGCCACAAGGCTTGGGCAGCTCTTCGTCGAAATAGGCCAGCAGCGCCTGACGGCGGCAGCGCGTCTCCTCGCACAGCGCCAGCATGGCATCGAGTTTGTGCTGTTCGACTCGCTTGTGGCGCTCGTCCCCCTCGGAGTTGGCCAACATCTGCTTGAGGAAGATCATGTCTTGCAGGCCGTACGCCATCCAGGCATCGGCAGGCAAACCATCACGCCCCGCACGCCCGGTTTCCTGGTAATAGGCTTCCAGCGACTTGGGCAGATCCAGGTGCGCGACAAAGCGCACGTTGGGCTTGTCGATACCCATGCCAAAGGCAATGGTCGCCACCATGATCAACCCTTCCTCGTTGAGGAAGCGCTTCTGATGATAAGCCCGCAGTTCATTGGCCAGACCGGCGTGGTACGGCAGCGCCGGAAAGCCCTGGGCAGTAAGGAATGAAGCGACCTCTTCCACCTTCTTGCGCGACAGGCAGTAGACGATACCCGCATCCCCCTTGCGCGCCGCGAGAAAGCTGAGCAACTGCTTGCGCGGCTGATCCTTGGGTACGATGCGGTAAAAGATGTTCGGGCGATCGAAACTGGAGAGGAAACGCTCGGCATTCTGCAGGTGCAGACGCTGGACGATCTCCTCACGGGTACGCATGTCTGCCGTGGCGGTCAGGGCAATGCGTGGCACGTTGGGAAACAGCTCGGCGAGCTGGCCCAGCTGCAGGTATTCGGGACGGAAATCGTGGCCCCATTGCGATACGCAGTGGGCT
Source organism: Pseudomonas sp. Marseille-Q8238 (assembly GCF_965111915.1). Lineage (NCBI taxonomy): Bacteria > Pseudomonadati > Pseudomonadota > Gammaproteobacteria > Pseudomonadales > Pseudomonadaceae > Pseudomonas > Pseudomonas sp. Marseille-Q8238. The sequence continues at coordinate 2,965,256 of NZ_CBCOPI010000001.1, forward strand.
TCATCGATGGCGAACAGACCAACCTGCAGCCGTTGCAGAAACGCCAGCATGCGCGGCTGCACCAGGCGTTCCGGGGCGAGGTAGAGCATCTTGATCTCGCCGCGCAGCACTCGGTCGGCGATATCGCGCTGATCGTCCGCACTCAGCGTGGAGTTCAACGCCACCGCTGCCACACCCAACTCGTCGAGCGTGGCCACCTGGTCATCCATCAGGGCAATCAATGGCGAGACCACCACCGCCAGGCCTTGGCGCAACAGAGCAGGCACCTGGAAACACAACGATTTGCCGCCGCCGGTAGGCATCAGCACCAGCGCATCACCGCCTGCCGCCACGCGCTCGATGATCGCCGCCTGGTTACCGCGGAAGGCGTCGTAGCCAAAAACGTCTTTGAGGATGCGTTGTGCCTGGACGAGCATAGGGACTCCGTAAGAAGCCGCGCAGTATACGCCAGCGTGTCGAAGATGAGCGCCTACACTGGTCAGCCAAGCCTTTGGCCGTGCTTTTGCCCACGTTGGGGGCTAGAATCCCGGCTGATTCTTTTCTCAAGGTAGCCTCCGATGTCCTTTGCCGAGCAACTGTCCCGCCTGCAAGCTTTTCTCGATGCTGATGAGCTGCACGAGGAAGCCCTGGACTACGTGGCCGCACACGGCTACCTGACCGCCCTGGCCATCTGCCCCGAGCAAGTGCCGGAGCGGGAATGGATCGACGCGCTGTTCGCCGAACCACCGCACTACCGCAGCGACGCCGAGCGCGAAGAAATCGAAGCGACCCTGGTGCAACTCAAGGCGCACATCGGCCGTCAACTGGCCAGTGACGATGATCCCGAGTTCCCCTGTGACGTCGATCTGGGTGAAGACCCGGACGAATCCGACATGCGCGGCTGGTGCATCGGTTTCATGGAAGGTGTCTTCCTGCGTGAAGCCGTCTGGTTCGAAGACGCCGAAGACGAAGTCAGTGAACTGCTGCTGCCGATCATGGTTGGCTCGGGCCTGTTCGACGAGCAAGCCGAATTCGCCGAGATCGCGCGTGACCAGGATCTGGTCGACAGCATGGTCGATCAGATTCCCGAACTGCTCACCGCGCTGTTCCTGCTCTGCCATGCGCCGGAAGAGAAGCCGGCGCTACTCAAGCCTCGCCATCACTAACTGGCGCCGTGGCGCATAGCGATATCCGCCAGAGCCGCCACCGCAGCGTGCGTTATGCACTGATTGCGGTGGGCTGGCTCAGTGTGGCCCTGGGGGTGATCGGCATTTTTCTCCCCGTCCTGCCCACCACACCCTTCCTTCTGCTAGCCGCTGCCTGCTTCGTGCGCAGCTCGCGGCGCTTCTACGAATGGCTGGTCAATCACCGCTATCTCGGTCCGTGGGTACGTGACTACCTTGAAGGCCATGGCATTCCGCTCAAGGGCAAGGTCTACGCCATTGCATTGATGTGGGTGAGCATCAGCTTTTCCTGCTACTTGGTGCCCCTTCCCTGGGCCCGCGCATTCATGCTCACCAGCGCCGTGCTGGTCACGATCTATATCCTCAGGCAGAAGACCCTGAGCAAACCTTGAGATGACGGGGGGCGATTATGTCCGCTGGTGATTGCGCTGGAAGGTTTCCGCCCCCATTGCCGCGATCTGCCCCTCGATCAGGGCGTCGAAGGGGCGCAGCAATGCATCGAAGCAAGCTGGTGCCTCCTGCAGATTCAGCGCAATGGTGATCGCTTCAATAGTCGCCAGCGCTCCCTCGCCCGGCGCCTTGCGCAAGCGATAACGCGAATGCAGGCCCGCGGGCAGGCTGACGCGGGGCAAACCTGCCAGCAAAGGATTGAGGTGGAGCAGTTTGCGTGCCTTGCGCCAGGTTCCATCGGGCACGACCAGCAGCAGCGGTCGCGAGTCTTCGCTAACGGTCAACGGTAATATTGCAGCCCCCTCCCCGGGAAACAGCAGGTGCGGGGAATACGCCTCGTCCGCCAGCCATGCCTTCAACTCGGGAAATACTTCCCCTACCTGCAACTGCGCATTCTGCAGACCCAGCGCAGCCAGGCGCGCAGTGTTCAGCGCGTGCCCAACCTCGTCAGGATGCTGAAGGATCAGCACCCGGGTGCGGCTGGATAAGCGGGGAATCAACACACACAGGCAATGACTGAGCGGGCGGCAACAACGAGGGCAACTGGGACGGGACATGGCACTCTCCTGAGCGCGGCAGTGTGCCACAAGACGCCCTCACGATATGCCAACCACCGGCTGCGCCGTCCGAAAGCTATCGATTGAAGCGCTCCGCCAGGCTGTGCAGGTAGCCGGCCATCTGTTCCAGCTCGCGACTGATCACCGCGCCCTGCTGGGCCTGCCCGGCACTGTGGTCGGAGAGCTGCGCAATCCGGGTGATCTGTCGACTGATATCTTCCGCAACATGGCTCTGCTGCTCCGAAGCCGTGGCCATCTGCTGACTCATGCCGGTAATACGCGACACGGCCTGACTGATGCCTTCCAGCGCCTCGCGCACGGCCTCGACGCTGTGCATGCTCTCGCGGGAGATTTCCTCGCCCTTGCTCGCGGTGTGCACGGCACGATCCGCCCCACTGCGCAGCGAGGCAATGATCTGATGGATCTGTTCGGTGGACTCACGTGTACGCGCCGCCAGTGCCCGCACCTCATCGGCCACCACGGCGAAACCTCGTCCCTGCTCCCCGGCGCGCGCTGCCTCAATAGCCGCATTCAACGCCAACAGGTTGGTCTGTTCGGCAATCGAGGTGATGACATCGGCAACACTGCCAATGGATTGCGTCGAGTTGGCCAGCTCGTTCACCGCCTGGCCAATCTCCTGGACCGCGCTCGCCATATGCTGCATGGCCTCCAGGCTGCCGCCGGCCAGTTGTCGGCCTTGAGTTGCCAACCGGTCGGCCTCCTCGGCGGCGTGCGAAGTGTTCTGCACGTTATGCGTCACCTCCTGAATGGTGGCCGCCATCTGATTGATCGCAGTGGCCGACTGATCCGTCTCACTCCGTTGCTGCTCCAGCAACTCAGCCTCGGAACGAGACAGCTCAGCCGCCTGCGCGGCGCGTCGGCGCACGCTTTCGCCTGCATCCTCCAGCCGGGTCAAAGCCGTCTGCAGGCGTGCCTCTTCACTGATCATCGCCATGTCGAGCAACGCTTGAGCACCGCGATTGTCGCTGTAGGTCAGGGCGACCAGGGAGCTGGTAAACGCCTTAGGGTGCTCGGCCAGGGTTTTGCGAATCAACTGCCTGCTGCTGTGCAATTGATAAGACCCCAGGGAAAACATCACCAGAAGGATGAAACCCCATAACCAGGCCTGACTGAGCAGCAGATGTCCCACCAGAATGGCCCCCCCCGCAAGGATCAACGGCCAGGAGCGGATAACGTCGTACGTCCAGTACTCGAATCGGGATATCGGCGGTTTGCCGGCTCGCAGCCGTGCATAGAGTGCATCGGCCCTGCGCTTTTGCGCTTCGCTCGGTACCGAACGTACCGACTCGTAGCCCGACATCTGGCCGTTCTCGTAGATGGGAGTGACATAGGCGCTGACCCAGTAGAAATCGCCATTCTTGGAGCGATTCTTCACCACACCCATCCAGGGTTTTCCCTGCTTGAGGGTGTCCCACATGTGGCCGAATACAGCGGGGGGCATATCCGGGTGTCGCACCATGTTGTGTGGTTGCCCGAGCAGCTCTTCGCGGGTGAATCCGCTGATCTCGGCAAACGCATCGTTGCAGTAGGTGATCTTGCTATGCAGGTCAGTGGTGGATATCAGCCGCTCATGGTCCGGGAAGGTTCTTTCACGCTGGTTAATCGGGAGATTCTGGCGCATGCGCTTCTTCCTTGAATGGGGTTGAGGAACTCCTTACTGAATCTATTCAGGCCTGAAACAGCCACGTAAAAGCACCACAGCGCGAACCCAGGCCGAGTTACACGCTAGCGGTAGTCATTGAGGAAGTGGGTCAACCGAAACAGTGAATGCCTAAGACCGGGCATTCACCGGAGCGGTCATTAGCGCGGCGGTGAGCGGCGCACGGGGACAGGTTGCAGGCGGGGCGCCTCGATCAGGCCCAGCGCAACAGCCAGCCGATAAACGAAGTCATGCAGTTTGGCTTTCATACTTTCTCCTCCAAACCGGAAGCAAACCGAGTGGCTGCCAGGCAGCTACCTTCCTAGCATAGGCCAGAACAGAATAACTGCTACTACTCAGTGTTTACTCGATGCTACTGGCGGGTTCCTTGCGCCGGTATGGGAACACATCGATGACCTTGCCCGCGCGAATCGCCTCCTGCAGCCCCTTCCAGTAATCAGCGTCGTAAAGATCGCCATGCAACTTACTGAAGAGCCGCCTCTGGCCGATATCGGCGAACAGGAAAGGCGGAAACTCCTCGGGGAACACATCCAGTGGCGCCACCGAATACCAGGGCTCGGATGCCATCTCGTCCTCGGGATAGCGTGGTGGCGGGATGCGCCGGAAGTTGGCCTCGGTCAGGAAACATATCTCGTCGTAGTCGTAGAACACCACACGGCCATGGCGGGTCACGCCGAAGTTCTTCAGCAGCATGTCGCCCGGGAAGATATTGGCCGCGGCAAGCTGCTTGATCGCCAGGCCATAGTCTTCCAGCGCCTCGCGCACTTGCGCTTCGTTGGCGCTTTCCAGGTAGATGTTCAGCGGTGTCATCCGTCGCTCGGTCCAGCAGTGGCGAATCAGCACGGTATCGTCGTTCTCGATTTCCACCGTGGAGGGCGCCACTTCCAGCAGTTCGGCCAGGCACTCCGGCTCGAACTTGCTTTTGGGGAAGCGGAAGTCGGCAAATTCCTGGGTATCGGCCATCCGCCCTACCCGGTCGACGCTCTTCACTAGCCGGTACTTCTCGATCACCGTGCCCCGGTCGACGTTCTTCGAGGGCGAGAAGCGATCCTTGATGATCTTGAACACCGTATTGAAGCCCGGCAGGGTGAACACGCTCATCACCATGCCACGTACACCCGGGGCCATGATGAACTTGTCATCGGTGGTCGCCAGGTGGTTGATCAACGAGCGGTAGAACTCGGACTTGCCGTGCTTGTAGAAGCCGATGGAGGTATACAGTTCGGCGATATGCTTGCCCGGCAGGATACGTTTGAGGAAGCCGATGAACTCCGCCGGAATTTCCACCTGCACCATGAAATAGGACCGGGTGAAGGAGAAGATGATCGACACCTCCGCCTCGTCGGTGATCAGCGTGTCGATCTGGATGCCCTTGCCCTCGCGATGCAGCAGCGGAATCACCAACGGCCACTGCTCGTCACGGGTATAGATACGCCCGACCAGGTAGGCGCCCTTGTTGCGGTACAGGGTCGACGAAAACAGCTCGATACACAGCTCAGGGTCCTTGCACACCCAGTCCGGCAGGCTGGCGCGCAACTGGGCTTCCAGGCGGTCGATATCGCGCTGCAAATTTTCGTAGGCCACACCGAAGGTGTAGTCAGTGAATATCTGCTGCAATGCACCTTGCAGATCAGCATTGGGCTGGTAACTGCGCGTCTGCGGCGCACTGGCATGGGGGCGCAGCGAAGGACGCGTGGTGTGGATGAACATCCGCCCGTCGCTGATCTGGTCATGGCTGAACAGGTTGCAGAAGATCGAGTTGAACCAGGTTTCCGCCAACTCATCGTCGAAGCGCAGGTCGATCAGCGTGATATACGCGCTTTTCACCAGGGGCCAGAGGTCGACATCCAACAGCATCTCATTGCTGAACCTGCCCTGCAGTCCACCGACTACTTCGCCGACCTTCTCTTCATAGAGATTGATGCGCGCGGCCGACGCGGCCTGAATCTCCTGCCACTGCGCCTGCTCGAAACGTGCCCGGGCACCATTGGTGATCTCACGGAAATGCGCGCGATAGTCGTCGAAGCCATCGAGTATCTGACGAGCAATGTCTGCAGCCGGTAGTTGTTGCACCATGGAAAAGCCTCTGCTGCGCATGATGAGGAACCGCGAGCTTATCCACAGCCGGGGCCGAGGGAAAGTCGCAAACGCGAGGGAATTAGTCGCATGCACCCTCGCACTAGAAAGCTGCGAACATCGCCCGACCAGCTCCGCAGGATGAGCCTCGGCAAGCGGGGACCTAGAGCGTCCCCACGACAACCCTGCACGCGCCCTGGACAACGCCCGAGCAGGTGCGACAGGGTGTGAAGGCTCAGCCATAAAAAAGCCCCGCAATGCGGGGCTTCTTCAGTCCGATGAATCAAGCCTTGGCGGCAATCTTCTTCAGTTCTTCGTCGCGCAATTCGCGACGCAGGATCTTGCCGACGTTGGTCGTTGGCAGGCTCTCGCGGAACTCTACGGCACGCGGTACCTTGTAGCCGGTCAGGCTGGCACGCATGTGCTCCATGACCTGATCCTTGTTCAGGCTTTCACCCGGACGAACCACCACGAAGACCTTGATCGCTTCACCGGATTTCTCATCCGGCACACCGATGGCGGCACACTGCAGGACGCCCGGCAATGTTGCCAGCACATCTTCCAGCTCGTTCGGGTACACGTTGAAGCCAGAGACCAGAATCATGTCCTTCTTGCGGTCGACGATGCGCATGTAGCCGTCGTCCTGGATCACGGCGATGTCGCCCGTCTTCAGCCAGCCTTCGGCATCGAGGATTTCGTCGGTGGCTTCCTGGCGCTGCCAGTAGCCCTTCATGACCTGCGGGCCTTTGACACACAGTTCACCACGCTCGCCGATCGGCAGCTCATTGCCGGCATCGTCGATGACCTTGCACAGGGTCGACGGAACCGGGATACCGATGGTGCCGATCTGGATGTTCTGGAACGAGTTGACCGATACCACCGGGCTGGTTTCGGTCATGCCGTAACCTTCGCAGATGGCGCAGCCGGTAACTTCCTTCCAGCGCTCGGCCGCAGCCAGTTGCAAGGCCATACCGCCAGACAGAGTCAGTTTCAGAGCGGAGAAGTCCAGCTTGCGGAAGTCTTCGCTGTTGCACAGGGCAACGAACAGGGTATTCAGGCCGACAAAGGCGCTGAACTTCCAGTTGCTCAGTTCCTTCACCGTGCCCGGCAGGTCGCGCGGGTTGGTGATCAGGATGTTGTGGTTGCCGGTCAGCATCATCGCCATGCAATGGAAGGTAAAGGCGTAGATGTGGTACAGCGGCAACGGGCAGATGACGATCTCGCTACCTTCATTGAGGTTCGAGCCCATCAGCGCCTTGGACTGCAGCATGTTGGCGATCAGGTTGCGGTGCGTCAGCATCGCGCCTTTGGCCACACCAGTGGTACCGCCGGTGTACTGCAGCACGGCAACGTCGTTGCGGTCAGGGCTTGCTTCTTTCAGCGCCTTGCCACGGCCTTTGGCCATGGCATCGTTGAGTTTGACGGCATTCGGTAGGTTGTAGGCCGGCACCATCTTCTTCACATGTTTGACCACGAAGTTGACGAGCGTGCGCTTGAGCAGCGGCAGCATATCGCCGACTTCGGTGACGATGACGTGCTTGATGCCGGTCTTGGGCAGCACTTCCTCAGCCAGGTGAGCCATGTTGGCCAGGCACACCAGCGCTTTGGCACCGGAGTCGTTGAACTGATGTTCCATCTCCCGCGCGGTATACAACGGGTTGGTGTTGACCACGACCAGGCCGGCACGCAGCGCGCCGAATACCACGACCGGGTATTGCAGAACGTTCGGCAATTGCACGGCGATACGATCACCGGGCTGCAGGTTGGTCTGGGTTTGCAGGTAAGCAGCGAAGATGCCGGACAGTTCGTACAGCTCACCGTAGGTGAGTGTCTTGCCCATGTTGCTGAAAGCAGGCTTGTCGGCAAAGCGTTGGCAGGACTGTTTCAGTACCGCCTGAATATTCGGGTACTGGTCGGCATCGATTTCGGCAGCGATTCCGACAGGGTACTTGTCCTTCCAGAAATTTTCGGTCATGGAAGCCTACTCCCTGAGTTCAGCATATGTGCACCGCGCGAAGCGGCTATTTGTTGTGATTGTGCGCCTTTCCGTGGGACGGATTGGCAAAAAAACGTGGCCGAGAGTAGCAGCTTTGCCAAAGAGCGACCAGCACCAAACATGGCCTTATCAGTCACAAAAATGACCGAACATTGCCGTGCGGTCATTTATTGATACCTCGAACACTACTGACCGGAGTTGGCCAAGTGCATCAGGCGATATCGCGCAGTTCCCGACGCAGGATCTTGCCGACCGGTGTCATCGGCAGCGACTCCCGCAGCACAATGTGCTTGGGTACCTTGTAGCCCGTGAAGTTTTCGCGGCAGTAAGCTTTCAGTTCATCCACGCTGACGCCACCCTCGCGGGGCACGACGAACAGTTTGACCGCCTCGCCTGATTTTTCGTCGGGTACACCGATGGCCGCACAGCTGACTACCTGCGGATGCGCCATGACCACGTCCTCGATCTCGTTCGGGTACACGTTGAAGCCCGAAACGATGATCATGTCTTTCTTGCGGTCGACGATACGCACGAAGCCATCCGGGTCGATCACCGCGATATCGCCGGTCTTGAACCAGCCTTCGGCATCGAGCACCTCGGCAGTCGCTTCCTCACGCTGCCAGTAGCCCTTCATCACCTGCGGACCCTTGATGCACAGCTCGCCGCGAGCCCCGACACCCAGGTCGTTGCCGTCATCGTCGATGACTTTCAGCGAGGTGCCCGGTACCGGAATACCAACCGAGCCCAGGCGGGCCAGCTTGCCATACGGGTTGGTGGTAGCCACCGGCGAAGTCTCGGTGAGGCCGTAACCCTCGACGACGGTGCAGCCGGTGACCTGCTGCCAGCGCTCAGCCGTGGCCTTGACCAGCGCTGTGCCGCCGGAGTTGGTCAGCTTGAGGTTGGAGAAATCGAGGTTCTTGAACTCGGGGTGATCCATCAGCGCAACGAACAGGGTATTGAGGCCCAGCAGCGCATTGAATCGCCACTTGCCCAGCTCCTTGATGAAGCCGGCGATGTCACGCGGGTTGGTGATCAGGACGTTGTGGTTGCCGCTGACCATCATGCACATGCAGTTCGCGGTGAAGGCATAGATATGATAGAGCGGCAGCGGCGCGATCATGATTTCCTGGCCTTCCTTGAGCAGTGGCTGGCCATCGTCGCCGTGCTGGGATAGGCAGGCATGCACCTGCTGCATGTTCGCCACCAAGTTGCCATGGGTCAGCATCGCGCCCTTGGCAACACCGGTGGTACCGCCGGTGTATTGCAACACGGCGATGTCATCGAGGCCGACCTTGACCGGTTTGAGCCCGTGCCCCTGGCCCTGACGCAGCACATCCTTGAAGGAGATCGCCTGGGGCAGATGGAAATCCGGCACCAGTTTCTTGACCTTTTTCACCACGGTATTGACCAGCCAGCCCTTGAGGCTCGGCAGCATGTCGCCCATGCGGGCTTCGATCAGGTATTCGATCTCGCTGTCCGGCAGCACGTCCTGCACCGACTTGCCGAAGGTATTCAGGTAGACCAGCGCCCGAACACCAGCATCCTTGAACTGGTGACGCATCTCGCGCACGGTGTACAACGGGTTGGTGTTGACCACGACCAGCCCGGCACGCATGGCGCCGAATACCGCGATCGGGTATTGCAGGATGTTGGGCATCTGCACCGCGACGCGATCGCCTGGCTTGAGGTCGGTGTTTTTCTGCAGCCAGGCTGCGAATGCCGCGGAGTAGCGCTCCAGCTCGGCATAGGTCAGCGTCACCCCGAGGTTGCTGAAGGCCGGACGGTCGGCGAATTTCTTGCAGGAGCGTTCGAATACCTCGATCACCGAGCGATACGCGGTGAAATCGAGGGTGCTGGTCACCCCAGCCGGACGTTTGTCATCCCAGAAGTCAGGTTGCATTGTTGTTATTCCCCTTGACCTGAATTGTGCCGGGCATCAGCCCAGGCTTTATTGAATGTCAGCCCAGTCGCGCCAATGCGCGATCATGAACAGGCCCATCAATAGACCAGTGCCACCAGCGGTGGTAACAGCTTCCCCGGAACTTAGCAGCTCTGCAGGGCGAGGCAAATAGCCGGGACAGGTTCATTGATGATGTGAATCTTGCCTCTACCCTGCCCCTTGCACGGCATGGACTAGGCGACCCAGGGCGCCCTGTGCACAATGCACGAACTTTTCACTGCAGGGATGTAACCTTTCATGCGCCATGAGGCCTTCTGGCTCGATGCCAGCGACACCACGTCGCTGTACGTCAATCGCTGGTTCAGCGAAGCCCCACCCAAGGCAGTGGTCATGCTTGCACACGGCATGGCCGAGCACAGTGGGCGCTATGCGCGCTTTGCCGAAGCCCTGGTCGCCGACGGATTCGAGGTGTACGGGCACGACCAGCGCGGCCACGGCCGTACCGCCGAGCACGGCACGTTCGGCCACTATGCCGATGCCGATGGCTGGAACAAGGTGGTCGGCGACCTGAACAGCCTCAACCATTACATCCGCCAGCAGCATCACCAGGTGCCAATCCTGCTGTTCGCCCACAGCATGGGCAGCTACATCGCCCTAGCCTACCTGATGCATCACAGCTGCAGCCTGCAGGGGGCAATTCTCTCCGGTTCCAATTACCAATCCATCAGCCTGTACAACGTGGCCAAGCAGTTGGTACGCATCGAACGCTGGCGTCGCGGGCCGAAAGGCACGAGCAAACTGCTCGATTTCCTCTCCTTCGGCTCGTTCAACAATGCGCTCAAGCCCACGCGCACCGAGTTCGACTGGCTCAGCCGCGACCCGGACGAAGTCGACGCGTACATCAACGATCCACTGTGCGGTTTCAGTTGCACCACCCAGCTCTGGCTCGACCTGATGGGTGGCTTTCAGCAGATCACACCGGTCAAGCATCTCGCGCAGATCGACAGCGAATTGCCCCTGCTGATCACCGGCGGTGCATGTGACCCGGTCAGCCAGGGCAAGCGTCTTGCTGACCTGGCCAATGCCCTGCGCAGTGCGGGCATGCGTCACGTCGACCTGAACATCTATCCCGATGCCCGTCACGAGTTGCTCAACGAGACCAACCGTGATGACGTCACCACACACCTGCGCGACTGGTTGAATGCGGCGCTGACCCGCAACCGCGCGCACCCCACAGCGGCCAAGGAGACCCCATGACCCAGGTTACCAACATCCCTTACGACGCCCTTGAAGTCGGCCAGCAGGCCAGCCTCGAGAAACGCGTTGAAGAGCGTGACATCCAGCTGTTCGCCGCCACCTCTGGCGACAACAACCCCGTGCACCTGGATGCCGACTTCGCCGCCACCACCCTGTTCAAGGAACGTATCGCCCACGGCATGTTCAGTGGCGCGCTGATCAGCGCTGCCATCGCCTGCCGCCTGCCTGGCCCGGGCAGCATCTACCTGGGGCAGAGCCTGAAATTCACCCGTCCGGTCAAGCTGGGTGACACCCTTACGGTGAAGCTGGAGGTGCTGGAGAAGCTACCCAAGGGCCGCATCCGCCTGGCGACCCGCGTGTTCAACCAGAACGACGAGCAAGTGGTCGATGGCGAGGCTGAAGTCCTGGCCCCGCGCAGCGAGCAAACCCTGAGCATGCCAGCACTGCCGAACGTCACCATCGGCTGAATCCCGCCGTGGCAAGGGCCGGCCTCATGGCGGGTCCTTGCGCGCCTTCCCCTCTGCCTCTTCATGCAGCGGGTCGACCCGCACACTGGCGGTCATCCCTGCACTCAAACGCACGTCCTGCGGCAAACTATCAAACACCACACGCACCGGAATACGCTGGGCCAAGCGCACCCAGTTGAAGGTCGGCTCGACGTTGGCCAGCAGTTGCCCATCCGGGCTGGCATTGCGATCGGTGATGCCACGACTGATGCTCGCCACCCGCCCCTCCAGCGGTTCTCCGCTGCTCATCAGCCAGATACGCACGGGCGCCCCGAGTGGAATCCGGGGCAGTTTGGTTTCCTCGAAATAGGCCTGCACATAAAAAGATTGATCGTCCACCAGCGCCATGACGGGCTGTCCGGTCTGAACGTAGTTGCCTTCGGCCAGGCGCAGGTTGGTGATCTGTCCGCCACGCGGCGCCCGTACCTCGCTGCGCGCCAGATTGAGTTCGGCAACCTTCACCTCGGCCAGCGCCTCACGGTATTCACCACGGGCAATATCGGCGCTGATCTTGGCGTTCTCAAGCAACTCGGCACTGATAGCCTGCGCGCCCAAACGCGAACGCCGTGAGGCCTCCTGCTCACGCATGCGCAATTGTTGTTTCCGGGTCTGGGCTTGCGCGCTGGCCTTGTCCAGGGCGGCCTGATAGCGCTCGCGGTCGATACTCATCAGCAGATCCCCCGCCTTCACCTGCTGGTTGTCCTGTACGGCCAGTTCGACCACCCAGCCGGATACATCAGGGGCGATGGTCACCACATCAGCACGCACACGGGCGTCGCGCGTCCAGGGCGCCAGCATGTAGTGCTGCCACAGCCAATAGCCTGCGAATATCGCGACCAGCACCAGGCCCAGGGTTATCGCCACTCGCAGCGTCGCACGCATATTCCTCTCCCTCACCAGGCCGACAACAGCGCCACCAGCGCCGCCAACACACAGACATACAGCGCGCAGTCGAACAGCGCCTCGTGCCAGATCCAGCGTGTCACGCCAGCTCGTTGCAGCCCCAGGCGCAATACGCCCGTCACCAGCAATGCCAGCACCGCGTACGCCAGCATGGGGCTGAGCAGCACCCCACCCACCGCCCACTCACGTAGTCCCATGCACACTCGCTCCTTGCTGGTCGCACCACGCACGCCAGCTATTGCGCAATTGCCACAGCGCCGCCTGGGCCAGACGCAGCTCGACGGTTGCCGGTTGAGCACGCAGCGCCTGCATCAATGCATCGGCATCCTGCTCCAGATCCTCTGCATGCGCCTGGCCAGGCCCTGCCTGCAGCGAGCGTTGCAGCCCCTGCCAAAAGCGCTCTTCGGCCACGGTGGACGATACCTGGGCCACCGCCAGGCAGGCGCGCAGGTGCAACAATTCATCCCCCAGATCAAGACTCACCACACCCTCATCCCAGCGGCTACGCGTGGCGCTGGGGAGCGCCGGATAATGGCGAGCCAACTGCAGCAGGCGATCGGCCATGCGCCCGCCGAACCAGTTCTCCGCGCCGCGCAACGAACGTGTGGTCAAGCGCACCAGATCGTCCAGGGTCGCGCGCAGCAAACGGCGCCCATGCCAGGTGCTGTTGCGCAGTACAACCAAACGGAACGCCAGCACGGCGCACCCCACACCCAGCACCATGGCCAGGGCGGAATTGAGGAAGAACGCCACGTTGTAGACCATGTCGTTCTGCGGCGCGCAGAGCACGATGAAATGCAGGCAGAACGAGGTTGCCGTACCCGCCATGGCGGGTCGGGTCATGCCCAGTGTCGCGAAAAACAGCGGTACGCCCAGGGCCAGACAGAGCATCGGGAACCCGGATAGCTGCGGCAGCAGCAGCTGTCCGACCACGAATGCCACCGGCACGGCATAAGCGATACCTCGCAGGAAGCTGAAGCCGATCTGCTGGGCATTTTCGCGGCTGGCGAACAAGCTGCACACCACACTGGCCAGTAGCAAGGCACCGCTGGCCGCTGGCCAGGCAGTCGCCAGCCAGAACGCAGACAGGGCCAGGAAGGTGAGTGCACTGCGCGTGCCGTACAACGCAGCCGTCTGCAGATCACGGTGCCAGGATAGCGCTGGCGGCGCATCGACCGGTGCAATCCCCTGCTCCACCGCCAGCAGCGCCTCACGCGCCAGCAGGAACTGGCGCAGCAGCACGGCCAGGCGGGCCAGGCAGAACTGCCGTGCCGGGGAATGTTGCCCATCCTGTGATTCGAGTTGCAAACGCTCTCTCAACGCCTGCACGCCATCGACCGATGCACCGCGCAACGCCGCCTGCACCTCGCTCAGCCAGGGCGCCACACCCAATGCCTCCACCGGCGACAGTTGGCGCCATTGCCGCGACACACCCCGCGCCAGGCGCAGCAAACTGAGCAGATCACGTGTCAGCACACGCAGGGCACGACCACGCTGACGCCCGCGCCCACCTTCGAACCAGGCATGTTCACGCTGAGCATCCACAGCCACGATGCACCCGAGCACTTCAAGCAACCCTTGTCGCCCTTGAGGTAAGTTGCCCAGAGCCGCCGTCACCGACTGCATGCCGGCCTGCCAGGTATCACGCGCCTGCTGCACCAGTTGGCGCTCGACCCGTTGCGGCCAGAGCAAGGCACTGACCACCGTGGCACAGACGATACCCAGGCTGATTTCCGTACAGCGCGCCACAGCCTGCTCGAATACCGTCAAGGGCTGGCTGAGCGCCGGCAGGCAAATGATCGCTACGGTATAACCCGCCAGCACGAAGGAGTAAGACCAGGCACTGCGCAGCAGGGTCGAAGCGGCGGTGCACATCCCGAGCCACAGGGCCATGACCAGCAGGAACAGCCAGGGCGCCTGGGCGAAAATGCCCATGAACACCACCGACATGATCGTGCCCACCAGCGTACCGAGCAGCCGTGCCAGCCCCTTCTGCACCACCATGCCGGAGAGCGGCTGAGCAACGATGAATGCCGTCATCAGCGCCCACTGCGGCTGCTCCAGGCCAAAACGAAAGGCACACCACAAGGCCAACCCGCCGCCCAACAGGGTTTTGACTGCGAACTGAAGTGCCTGTGTGGAGGGCGCAAGAAAGGCCAGCAGGGTTTGCCGCACGTGTTTAACCCGAGGAGTCCGAGGGTAGCGATGAGTATAGGCAGCGCTATAGCCAAATCTAATAAATGGCCAGCGATCCATGCCTATCGAGCAAACCTTCGACACGCGAGTTCAAACAGAATTTACAACCTGCCCTGTACCTTGTTCACGCGCAAAAAAATGGGCGACCGAAGTCGCCCTAAATGCCTTGCGTGCTCTGTAACGGGAAGGAATCAGCCTTCTTTGCGCTTGTGCGCGTCCTTCCAGATGAAATATCCGAAGCCAGCGAAGAAGGCGAACATCAAACCGACTGTGCCGATCCCGGCTAGAACCACTGTATCGACGAACATGGCCGCCTCCTGTGCGAAGCCCGTATTGGATGGCTTCACGATAGGGGCAAGCGCAGGAGAGGAAATTGACCGAGGTCAATAATGCAGACGGGCTACTGCAGGAGATGGTGCGCCATTGATCTGGATCAAGCGCGAAAGGGAACAGAAAACGACTTCAGCCTTTCTTCGGTTTCTTGGCTTTCTTCTTGCCCTTGGGCAAAGGCAGGGCCTGCTCGAAAGCCTGACGCATTTCATCGAGTTTCTTGTCGTGCAGGTCATGAATGCGCTTGCCGCGCTCGGCATTGAAGTCGATCAGTTTTTCATCGTTGCTCATGGCTGTGCCCGATCAGACGGAAAGTAAGGTTGATACGCGACGCCACCGGCTTGCGGGTTTTCGCCACCTGATGCTGCCAATAATGCTGGGTTGTGCCGCGCATGACCAGCAATGCGCCATGGCCAAGCTCAAGCGAATGCTCGATCCGACTGCTGCCCTTGCGCCGCAGATCGAAGCGGCGCGTACCGCCCAGATTGAGTGAAGCGATCAGTGGGTTGCGCCCCAGCACAGGCTCTTCATCACTGTGCCAACCCATGGAGTCATTGCCATCACGGTAATAGTTGAGCAATGCCCCGTTCAGCGGTTGGTCAACCATAGCTTCAATACGCTGGCGAATGTGCTGCAGCAGAGGTGTCCAGGGTTGTGGCCTGTGCATCAGGCCTGAGTAGCCGTAGGCCGCCTCGCCATACCAGGCCAGCAGGCGCGGTACCGGATACTCGCGCCCGTGCAGCACGACATTCGGCTGCTCCCAGGGCGTCTGAGCCTGCAAACACCGAAACCATTCGTCGGCGCATGACGCATCGAGCCACTGCGGCATGAAATCCAGCTCGGCATTGGGCAACTGCAGGGGGCTATCGGCGAACAGGTCCACGACGAATCAATCTAGTGCGGGTAATGGCGGGATTGTCGCGCGATCAGACTTCCACATCCACCCAAAGGCCCTGGCGTGGCAACTCGTCGAGCAGCTTTTCATCGTCTGCAGCCACTTCGCCTTCGGCCATTTCCTCGGCGGTGTAGCCCCGGCGCTGTCGGCGGCGCTGCTCCTCGCGCTGGCGCTCCACCACTTCCTGTGGGTGGCGCTTGTCCAGCTCGACTGCGCTTTCACTGCTGCTCTCACTGGTAGGCGTAACCGGTGGAATATCCGGGCGCGGCTTGACCACGTCCTGTTGGGCGGTCACCGGAGCCAGCGCGTGGGGAATGGGCGGCAGCATGAAAATCTCTCCCTAGATAAAACGGCTGTCGGCCAGGCGGCCGCCAACTTGAGCCAGTGCTCGCTACACTTTCGACTCAAAACCGGCTGTTTGATTCAGCCAATGCGCCCTGCGCCATCGCCCTGCGCGCGGCGTTCCGTTACCATACGCGGCTTTTTTCGCACCTGGGGCAATTCATGGCAAGTAGTGGCACTGTGCAGCAGTATCAACCGGGACAACGCTGGATCAGCGACAGCGAGGCGGAACTCGGCCTTGGCACCATCCTCACCTCGGATGGGCGCCTGTTGACCGTGCTTTATCCGGCCACCGGGGAAACTCGCCAATACGCCCTGCGCAACGCGCCGCTGACCCGGGTACGCTTCGCGCCGGGCGACGAGATCACCCATTTCGAAGGCTGGAAGATGACCGTGCAGGAAGTCGAAGATGTCGACGGCCTGCTGGTCTATCACGGCTTTGATGCACAGCACGCGCCGTTCACCTTGCCGGAAACCCAGCTGTCCAACTTCATCCAGTTCCGCCTGGCCAGCGATCGCCTGTTCGCCGGGCAGATCGACCCGCTGAACTGGTTCGCCCTGCGCTATCACACCCTCGATCATCAGAGCCGCCTGCTGCAGTCCACGCTCTGGGGCCTGGGCGGCGCGCGTGCGCAACCGATTGCCCACCAGTTGCATATCGCCCGTGAAGTGGCGGACCGCGTCGCCCCGCGCGTACTGCTGGCAGACGAAGTCGGCCTGGGCAAGACCATCGAAGCCGGCCTGGTGATCCATCGCCAACTGCTCTCCGGGCGTGCCAGCCGCGTGCTGATCCTCGTGCCGGAGAACCTGCAGCACCAGTGGCTGGTAGAAATGCGCCGCCGCTTCAACCTGGAAGTGGCCCTGTTCGACCGCGAACGCTTCGCCGAGAGCGATGCCAGCAACCCGTTCGAAGACACGCAATTGGCGCTGGTGTCCCTGGAGTGGCTGAAGAACAGCGAGAAAGCCCAGGACGCGGCCTTCGCAGCCGGCTGGGACCTGCTGGTGGTCGACGAAGCCCACCACCTGGTCTGGCACCCGGAACAGGCCAGCGCCGAATACCGCCTGGTCGAACAACTGGCCGAAGTCATCCCGGGTGTGCTGTTGCTCACCGCGACCCCGGAGCAGCTCGGCCTGGACAGCCACTTCGCCCGCCTGCGCCTGCTCGACCCGAACCGTTTCCATGACCTGGAGGCCTTCCGCGCGGAAAGTGCCAACTACAAGCCAATCGCCGAAGCGGTACAGGAACTGCTCGACGAAGGCCGCCTCTCCGAGAAAGCCCACGCCACCATCTCCGGCTTCCTCGGCGCCGAAGGCGAAGCGCTGCTGGCCGCCGTGACCGACGGCGACACCGAAGCCGCCGCGCGCTTGATCCGCGAACTGCTCGACCGCCACGGCACCGGCCGCCTCCTGTTCCGTAACACCCGCGCCGCGGTGCAGGGTTTTCCGGAACGCCAACTGCACCCCTACCCGCTGGCCAACCCGAGCGAGTATATGGAGCTGCCGATTGGCGAGCATGCTGACCTCTACCCCGAAGTCAGCTACCAATCGCAGCAGGACGGCGAAGAAGAACGCTGGTGGCGCTTCGACCCGCGCGTCGAATGGCTGATCGACACCCTGAAGATGCTCAAGCGGGTCAAGGTGCTGGTCATCTGTGCCCACGCGGAAACCGCCATGGACCTGGAAGACGCCCTGCGCGTGCGCTCCGGCATCCCCGCCACGGTGTTCCACGAAGGCATGAACATCCTCGAGCGCGACCGCGCCGCCGCCTACTTCGCCGACGAAGAATTCGGTGCCCAGGTGCTGATCTGTTCGGAAATCGGCTCTGAAGGCCGTAACTTCCAGTTCAGCCATCACCTGGTGCTGTTCGACCTGCCAGCCCACCCGGACCTGCTCGAGCAGCGTATTGGCCGCCTCGACCGGATCGGCCAGAAGCACGTTATCCAACTGCACGTGCCGTACCTGGAAAACAGCCCGCAGGAACGTCTGTTCCAGTGGTACCACCAGGGCCTCAATGCATTCCTCGCCACCTGCCCGACCGGCAACGCCCTGCAGCACCAGTTCGGTCCGCGCCTGCTGCCACTGCTGGAAAGTGGCGACGATGGTGAATGGCAGACGCTGCTCGACGAAGCCATCGCCGAGCGCACCCGCCTGGAAAGCGAGCTGCACAGCGGCCGTGATCGCCTGCTGGAACTCAACTCCGGCGGCGCGGGCGAAGGTAAGCAACTGGTCGAGGACATCCACGAGCAAGACGACCAATACGCCCTGCCGATCTTCATGGAAGAGCTGTTCGACGCCTTTGGCATCGACAGCGAAGACCACTCGGAAAACGCCCTGGTGCTACGCCCCAGCGAGAAGATGCTGGATGCCAGCTTCCCACTTGGCGACGACGAAGGCGTGACCATCACCTACGACCGCAACCAGGCACTGGTACGCGAGGACATGCAGTTCCTCACCTGGGAACACCCCATGGTGCAGGGCGGCATGGACCTGGTGCTGTCCGGTTCCATGGGCAACACCGCCGTCGCCCTGATCAAGAACAAGGCGCTCAAGCCAGGCACCGTCCTGCTCGAACTGCTGTATGTCAGTGAAGTGGTGGCGCCACGTGCCCTGCAACTGGCCCGCTACCTGCCGCCAGTGGCCCTGCGCTGCCTGCTCGACGGCAACGGCAATGACCTGGCCGCACGGGTCGCCTTCGAAACGCTCAACGACCAGTTGGAAAGCGTGCCACGTGCCAGCGCCAACAAGTTCGTTCAAGCCCAGCGCGACGTACTGAGCAAGCAGATCAATGCCGCCGAGGCCAAGATCATGCCGCGCCATGCAGAGCGTGTAGCCGAGGCGCGCCAGCGTTTCGATGCCGGCCTGGATGAGGAAATCGCCCGCCTGACAGCCCTGCAGGCCGTCAACCCGAGCGTGCGCAGCAGTGAGATCGACGCCCTGCGCAAGCAGCGTGAAAGCGGGCTCGGCTTCTTCGACAAGGCGGCCCTGCGCCTGGAAGCCATCCGCGTGCTGGTCGCCGGGTAACGCTTCAGCTACCAATGAAAAGGGCGGCCTGAGGCCGCCCTTTTCATTTCCGGCCTACCTACAAGGTGTGCCGCTCCTGTTTCGCAAGCCGGAGTGCACAGCGCACCCAGCCTACTCAGGATCAGGATGCCGAAAGCTTGCTGCGCATACGCCCAGCCATCTGCGCCATCTGGTCGTAGATGGCCTCGGGGTTCTGCTGCTTGATTTTCCAGGCCATACGCCCTTCTTCGTGCGGCAGGATCATGAACGCGCCCTTGTCCACTTCCTGATAGATGTAATCGGCAATGTCCACCGCGGTGATCGGGCTGCCTTCGAGCAACTTGCCGACCTGCTGTTTCATCGCCGGGGTCGGGCCACGGAAAGAGTCCAGCAGGTTGGTCTGGAAGAACGACGGACAGACCACGTGCACATCAACCTTCTCGCTCTTCAGCTCCGCCAGCAGGCTCTCCGACAGCGCGACGACGCCAGCCTTGGCAACGTTGTAGTTACTCATCGCCGGGCCCTGCATCAACGCGGCCATCGAGGCGATGTTGATGATCTTGCCCTGGCTTTTCACCAGCAGCGGCAGGAAGGCCTTGCAGCCCTTGATCACGCCCATCAGGTTGATCGACAGCTGCCAGTCCCAGTCCTCGAGGCTCAGGTCGTCGAAAAATCCGCCAGCGGCAACGCCCGCATTGTTGACCAGTACATCCAGGCCGCCCAGGCGCTCCTCACAGGCCTGCGCCACGGCGGTCAGCTGGCTGTAGTCACGTACGTCACAACGCATGGTGAAACCATCACCACCGGCAGTGCGAACCAGTTTCAGGGTTTCGGCCAGACCTTGCTCGTTCACATCAGCAAGGGCCAGCTGCCAACCTTCACGCGCCCAGCGCAGGGCTATTTCACGTCCCAGGCCGGAACCGGCTCCGGTAATCATCATGCGCTTTTGCATATCACTTGCCTTGTTATGGTGAGGTGCGCCGAGTGTAGCCAAGGACATCGCCGCTGAACCTCAGCATCAGGGCGCTGAATGACGAGCAAGAAAGACGCCGTCAGGCGCAAGCGAAAATTACTGACAGCCGATAATCGATTGCCATGAGAGAGAAGTGGAGTTTGTCAGTGCAATAAATGGCGCTCGCCATGATTAATCAGTACAAAAAATCCCCGGGAACTCTTCTCACTTAACCCGGCAACTTTCCGCGCCTCACTATTTATGTATTTCAATTCAATGATTTAGCGCCAAGACGCGGAAGCTAAACATTCTTATTAATATTAATTTTAATATATTTTTCAATAGCTTACATTTGACGAACATGTCATCTACGAGCAAACTTGTGGCTTATCAACACCGGCTTTGACGAGGCGCATCATGAAAGGCGACAAAGTAGTCATCCAACACCTGAACAAGATCCTCGGCAATGAGCTGGTAGCGATCAACCAATACTTCCTGCATGCCCGCATGTACGAAGACTGGGGCCTGAAGAAACTCGGCGAGCACGAGTACAAAGAATCGATCGACGAGATGAAGCACGCCGACAAACTGGTCAAGCGCATCCTCTTCCTCGAAGGCATCCCGAACCTGCAAGACCTCGGCAAGCTGATGATCGGTGAAAACACCAAGGAGATGCTGGCCAGCGACCTGCGCCTAGAGCACCTCGCCATTGCCGACCTGCGCACCGCCATCGCCTACTGCGAAAGCGTGGGTGACTACGCCAGCCGCGAGCTGCTGGAAGACATCCTCGAATCCGAGGAAGAGCACATCGACTGGCTGGAAACCCAACTGGGCCTGATCGACAAGATCACCCTGGAAAACTACCTGCAGTCGCAGATGGACGAGTGATCGACAGACTCGTCCTGGCCAACTGAGCGGGTCACAGAAGCGAGCAGCGCACGTGAGTGCCCTGCTCGTTTTTCGTTGTGGAGCCTATCGGTCAACTTGCCAGGTAACGCGCTGCGGCCGCGCTGTGCGAGAGGTTCGGCATCAGGTGTTGCCGCGCAGCTTCATAACGAGCCAGGTCCTCAGCATCCGGCAACGCCGGGATAGTCACCGCCTCGCCCAGATCCAGGCCTGCAAGCGCAGCATCGACCATATCACCCGCTGGCATGATGATCTGGCTGGGCAAATGCTCCAGCGGTAATCCAGCGATATCCCAGAAGTCCGTAGCGGTAGCGCCAGGCAGTACTGCCTGCACCCGGACGTGCTTGTCCTTGAGTTCGTGCTGCAGCGATTGGCTGAAAGCCAGGACGAACGCCTTGGAGCCGCCATACACGCCATTGAGCAACTCGGGAGCAATCGCCACGATGGAGGCGATATTGATGATGGTACCCCCGCCTCTGCTGACAAGACCTGGCACAGCGGCGTAAGTCAGGCGCATCAGCGTATTCACATTGAGCGCGACCATCTCTTCCATCTGCTCGACATCGGCCTTCAGCAACGGCGCCGTCGCCCCCACACCGGCGTTGTTGACCAGCAACGTAATCGTGGCATCGCTACGCAGTCGCTCCTCGACCCGGTGGACATCGGCCTTGTCCGCAAGGTCGGCAACCAGTACCTCGACGCGCCGACCGCCCTCATCGCCCAGACGCCTGGCCAGGGTCTCCAGTCGCCCGCGGTTGCGCGCGACCACAATCAGATCGTAGCCACGTTTCGCCAGGCGTTCGGCATACAAGGCACCGATCCCAGACGACGCCCCCGTCACCAGCGCCGTTCCCATTGTTGAAGTCATGCTGTTCTCCTGCACGGCATCTGCCGCCTTTATTGACACAGCATCATCCTAAACACTTGCGATCACGTCTTGAATGTCATACAAACCACTTTTCAGGACACCTGTATCCCAACATGCACCGTATCGGCTTCGTGGCATTTCCAGGCTTCCACATGATGGGATTCGCCACACTCAGCGCATTCGAAATGACTCAGGTAGCAGGCGCCCCCGCCTATTCCCTCACCCTGCTCTCGGAACAGGGCGGCCTTGTACCCACCTCCGCAGGCTTCAGCGTGCACACCGAGCCCTTTGCGGATCAGCATTTCGATACCATGATCATTGGCGCCACCCTGGAACCTGGACCAGTCAGCCCTGTACTGGCCAGCTTCATTCGCACGACCATGACGACCGCCAGGCGCGTTGCAGCGCCGTGTACCGGCGCCTTTGTCCTGGCCGAAGCGGGAGTTCTCGATGGCCGTCAGGCAACCACTCACTGGCTCTTCGCCAATGAGTTGCAGAGCCGCTATCCATTGATTCGTGTCGAGCAGGATCGCATCTATATCGTCGATGGCCCGGTATGGACCTCCGCCGGCATGACTGCCGGTATCGACATGGCCCTGGCCATGGTCGAAAACGACCACGGCGCCGAAGTGGCCCGCACCACGGCACGCAAACTCGTGGTCTACCATCGGCGCACGGGTGGCCAGTCGCAGTTTTCCGCGCTGCTGGAGCTCGAACCGAAATCGGACCGTATCCAGCGCGCGCTCGACCATGCCCGGCGCAATCTGCGCACACTACTGAGCGTTGAAGAACTGGCCCAGGCTGCGCACCTGAGCCCCCGTCAGTTCAGCCGTGCATTCCGTGCCGAGACAGGTCAATCACCCGCCAAAGCCGTGGAACATCTGCGCGTGGAAGCGGCGCGGTTGCTAATGGAAGAAGGCCGCCACTCGATGGATGTAATCGCCGAAGAAACCGGCTTCGCCGATCGTGAACGGATGCGCCGCGCTTTTCTGCGTTGCCTCGGCCAACCACCACAGGCCATACGCCGCAACGCCCGCCTCACCAGCTGAGAATGGCGCGACCCTGAAAACAAAAAGCCCCGCAATGGCGGGGCTTTCAATGACGCTACAACGCGCGGTAATGCTTACTCGGCGCTGGCTTTCTGCGCCGCTTCCTTGATCAGGGTCTGCAGCTCACCCTTCTCGAACATCTCGGTCATGATGTCGCTACCACCGACCAGCTCACCACCGACCCACAGCTGCGGGAAGGTCGGCCAGTTGGCGTACTTGGGCAGGTTGGCGCGGATTTCCGGATTTTGCAGGATGTCCACGTAGGCGAACTTCTCGCCACAGGCCATCACCACCTGCGCGGCGCGCGACGAGAAACCGCACTGCGGCGCGTTCGGCGAGCCTTTCATGTACAGCAGGATGGTGTTGTTGGCGATCTGCTCTTTGATGGTATCGATAATATCCACGACTCACCTCGTCTAAACGTCCCCGGACCCGTGCCGGGCGCAATGGCGCGATTGTAACCGAAAAACCCAGTTGCGGGCTCGGGCATGCATGTTCGCGTACGTGTCAACGAGAGCAGGAGACAAAGCAGGCGCCATCCATGATCCGCCCACCGGAACAGCAAGAGCGTGCCTGTCAGGGCTGACCTGCACCCTCTCGCAAATCACGAGGGCGTGTTGGCGGTTCGCTCCAACTCATTGAATCGGTTGGAAATGTATTTTCAATCCAGCCCTCGGATAGGCCTCTTTAGGCCGTTGCGGACTCTGCAACTGGTGGGCTAAAGCCCACCCTACAAATTCTGCACCCTGCGTAGGGTGGGCTTCAGCCCACCAATCGGCGCGTCATGAAACGCAAAGGCCGAATGTTCACAACCGCCTCGATCCGGCCCATTCATGACCAAACGTCAACTAGTCCTAGGCCGCCTCGACCTGCACCGGCACGCCATTCAGCGCTGCGTTACCCGAAAGCGCATCAAGCTGACGCTCATCGGTCAGGTCATTGGCACTGGCGCCCGGTTGGGCGCTGGCGATGTCCATGCGCACGCCGGGGCGTGCATGGCCCCAGCCATGCGGCAGACTGACCACGCCCGGCATCATGTCGTCACTGGCAGCTACTTCTACCTCGACCATGCCGACCCGCGAACGCACCCGGACCCGCTGCCCATCGGC
Organism: Pseudomonas sp. Marseille-Q8238; assembly: GCF_965111915.1. NCBI lineage: Bacteria > Pseudomonadati > Pseudomonadota > Gammaproteobacteria > Pseudomonadales > Pseudomonadaceae > Pseudomonas > Pseudomonas sp. Marseille-Q8238. The sequence goes on from NZ_CBCOPI010000001.1 coordinate 2,989,392, forward strand.
CAGGCCACGACCGGCCATGTCCTCAGGGTGCATCAGTAACTGATGGCGCGGCTTGCCTTTGACCAGGCGGTGATAGTTGTGCATCCATGAGTTGTTGCTGCGTACATGCCGGCGCCCGATAAGGATCAGCTCGCCACGCTGCGATTGCGGCGGCAAGGCGAAACGCTGCAGGTCCGCCACCAATTGCGCTGGTGCTGCCTCAACCTGCGCCGAGGGTGTTTTCAAGCGGCCGGCCAGGTTCGGCACCAATGGCCCGAGGTCGATGCCGTGGGGCTGTTCACGCAGCGCTGCCAGGTTGAGCTTGTGTGCCGACTGCTCCCCATAAGGGCCGTAACGCAGTCCCAGGTCGATCATCTGCTCAGGCGCCATGGTCGGCTTGAGCGTGTTGCCGGTTCGCGCGGCAAAAGCCTGCGCCAGGCCGACGAATATCTCCCAGTCGTGCAGTGAGCCTTCAGGTTTCGCCAGCACCGCCTCGTTGAAGCGGGTGACGTTGCGCACCGCGAACAGGTTGAAGGTGGTGTCGTAATGATCGTGTTCCAGTGGCGCGGTCGATGGCAGGATCAGGTCGGCATGGCGTGTGGTTTCGTTGATATAGAGATCGATGCTGAGCATGAACTCCAGTCCTTCCAGCGCCTGTTCGAGCTGGCGACCATTGGGCGTGGACAGCACCGGATTACCGGCAACGGTGATCAGCGCTCGTACCTGCCCTTCCCCTGGCGTGAGCATTTCCTCGGCCAACGCCGCAACTGGCAGTTCGCCGCCGTACTCGGGCAAACCGGAGACCCGACTTTGCCAGGCATTGAAATGACCACCTGCGGTAGTCGCCACCAGATCGACCGCCGGCGTGGTACACAGCGCGCCGCCTGGTCGATCGAGGTTGCCGGTCACCAGATTGATCAGTTGGATCAGCCAATGGCACAGGCTGCCAAAGGCCTGGGTGGAAACGCCCATGCGCCCGTAGCACACCGCCGATTCGGCGGCGGCAAAGTCGCGGGCCAACTGGCGAATCGTGTCGGCCGGCACGCCACAGCGCTCACTTATGACCTCGGCGCGGAATGGCGCAATGGCACGGCGCACTTCATCCAACCCGTTCACCGGTAGATGGCTCGTGCGGGTCAGGCCCTCGTCGAACAGGGTATTGAGCAAACCAAGCAACAAGGCCGCGTCGTTACCGGGGCGAACGAACACATGCTGGTCAGCCATCGCCGCCGTCTCACTGCGACGCGGGTCGACCACCACCAGCTTGCCGCCTCGCGCCTTTAGCGCTTTCAGGCGTTTCTCTACATCCGGCACGGTCATGATGCTGCCGTTGGATGCCAACGGATTCCCGCCCAGGATGAGCATGAAAGCCGTGTGATCGATATCCGGGATCGGCAGCAGCAAGCCATGGCCGTACATCAGGTAGCTGGTGAGGTGATGAGGCAGCTGATCCACCGAGGTCGCCGAAAAGCGATTACGGGTCTTCAACTGGCCGAGAAAGTAGTTGCTGTGGGTCATCAGGCCGTAGTTATGCACGCTGGGGTTACCCTGATAGACCGCCACGGCATTCTTGCCATGAAGCTCTTGAATCGCCGCCAGGCGCTCGGCCACCAACGCAAACGCCTCATCCCAACCAATGGCCTGCCACTGCTCTCCGATACGCCGCATGGGCTGGCGAATCCGATCAGGATCATTCTGGATGTCTTGCAGGGCCACGGCCTTGGGGCAGATATGCCCACGACTGAAGCTATCCTGGGCGTCACCCTTGATCGAACGGATCTGCGTGACGCCGTCCGCCTGTATCTCGGTCTCGATGGTCAGGCCACAAATGGCTTCACACAGATGGCATGCACGGTGATGGAGGGTCTTGGTCATGGCCTGGCCTCTTATAGGTATTCGAGTCGACCGGTCAGGTCGATTTCTAGACTATGGCCGCCCCGAGTTCACTTGACCACAGGCCCAAGCCCCATGAATCGGGCGTCATCAGGCATGCCGATAGCTCATCTATATGGCCGGAGCGTGTGAAAAATCGCTCCATTTCAGGCAGTTGCATGGCGCTCATTTGCTCCTGCGCAAGGTTTGCTTATAAGATCCGCCTTCCCCGTTTGTCGCCTCCATGCGGCTCCAGCCGCTGTCCGGTCTGCTTTTCTCTCGAAAACCCTGCCCCCGGAAATGGCGAATCGTTGTTGAACAAAGGTAGTCATGATGAGCGCTCGGCACTTTCTCTCGTTGATGGATTGCACTCCCCAGGAACTGGGCGACCTGCTCCGTCGAGCCATCGAGCTGAAGGACCTGCGCCGCCGCAACGTTCTCCTCGAACCCCTGAAGAACCGCGTGCTGGGGATGGTTTTCGAAAAAGCCTCGACCCGTACCCGCCTGTCCTTCGAGGCCGGCATGATCCAACTCGGCGGCCAGGCCATCTTCCTGTCGCCGCGCGATACCCAGCTCGGCCGTGGCGAACCGATCTCCGACAGCGCGCGGGTTATTTCGCGCATGCTCGACGTGGTGATGATCCGTACCTTCGCCCACAGCACCCTCACCGAGTTCGCCGAATACTCAACGGTGCCCGTGATCAATGGCCTGTCCGATGACCTGCACCCCTGCCAGTTGCTGGCCGACATGCAAACCTTTATCGAGCAGCGCGGCTCGATCCAGGGCAAGACAGTAGCCTGGGTCGGCGACGGCAACAACATGTGCAACTCCTATATAGAAGCCGCGCAGCAGTTCGACTTCCAGCTGCGCGTAGCCTGCCCGGTCGGCTATGAGCCCAAGGCCGAGTTTCTCGCCCAGGCCGGCGACCGCGTGCAGATCGTCCGTGATCCGCGCGAAGCCGTGGCCGGTGCCCACCTGGTCAGCACCGACGTATGGACCTCCATGGGGCAGGAAGAAGAAGCAGCCGAGCGTCTGGCCCTGTTCAAGCCTTATCAGGTCGACCGTGCCCTGCTCGATGCCGCCGATCCATCGGTGATCTTCCTGCACTGCCTGCCGGCCCATCGCGGCGAGGAGATCAGCGAAGACCTGCTCGACGACCCCCGCTCGCTGGCGTGGGACCAGGCGGAAAACCGTCTGCATGCACAGAAGGCGCTGCTCGAATTCCTCGTCAATCCGGTGCAATCATGAGCCATTCCCTGCTGCTCAGCCTGCGTAACCTGGCGTGCGGCTACCATGAACACCCCGTGGTGCAGCAGCTCAACCTGCACCTCAACGCAGGCGATATCGGTTGCCTGCTGGGCCCATCGGGCTGCGGCAAGACCACCACCCTGCGCGCCATTGCCGGCTTCGAGCCAGTCATCGAAGGTGAAATCCAGCTGGCCGGCGAAGTCATTTCCCGCGCCGGCTTCACCCTCGCCCCGGAAAAGCGCCGCATCGGCATGGTGTTCCAGGATTACGCGCTGTTCCCGCATCTGTGCGTGGCCGACAACGTCGCCTTCGGCATTCGCAAGCACCCACAGCGCGAGCAGATCACCGCCGAGCTGCTGGAGCTGGTCAACCTGGGCAACCTGGGCAAGCGTTATCCCCACGAGTTGTCGGGCGGCCAGCAGCAACGCGTTTCACTGGCCCGCGCCTTGGCGCCAGAGCCACAGTTGCTGTTGCTCGACGAACCCTTCTCCAACCTCGATGGCGAGCTGCGCCGCCGCCTCAGCCACGAGGTGCGCGACATCCTCAAAGCCCGCGGCACCAGCGCCATTCTGGTAACCCACGACCAGGAAGAAGCCTTCGCCGTCAGCGACCATGTTGGCGTGTTCAAGGAAGGCCATCTGGAGCAATGGGATACCCCGTTCAACCTCTACCACGAACCCCTGACCCCGTTCGTGGCCAGCTTCGTCGGCCAGGGCTATTTCATTCGTGGCCAGCTGCTGACCCCGGATACGGTGCAGACCGAGCTGGGCGTAATCCGTGGCAACCGTGCATACACCTGGGCCACCGGCAGCGCCGTGGACGTGTTGCTGCGTCCAGACGATATCGTCTATGCCCCGGAGAGCGAGCTGAAGGCCCACATCGTCGGCAAGACCTTCCTCGGTGCTGCCACCCTGTATCGCCTGCAACTGCCCACCGGCACCCAGCTGGAAGCCATCTTCCCCAGCCATGCCGACCACCTGCCCGGACAGCAGGTGGGCATTCGTATCGCCGCGGACCACCTGGTGGTGTTCCCCGCCCAGGGCAGCGTAGCGGCACAGGTCAACCTGGCAGAAGCCGGCGTTCGACGCTTCAGCAGCAACTGATCCTGTTGCCGCCCAGAGCAGCACACGTCACAGCACTGCCGATCAAGCGAGACCCTACAGATGCAGGGTGCCGCTAGCCACTAAAACAGCGTGACCGGCGATCTTCACTCGCTCCCCCTCCAGCCGACAGTGCAACTCACCACCCCGGGCCGAGCACTGGAACGCCTTAAGCTCATTGCGCCCCAGGCGCTTCGCCCAGTACGGCACCAGCAAACAATGGGTAGAACCGGTCACCGGGTCTTCGTTGATACCGATGGCCGGCGCGAAATAGCGCGAGACGAAATCATGCTGCTCGCCGGGCGCGGTGATGATCACCCCCAGCCCAGGTAACTGAGCGAGTGCCACAAAGTCTGGGCGACACGCACGTACCGCCTGCTCGGATTCCAGCACCGCCAGCAACTCATTGCCCTGCTGGGCCGCAACAACCGGCACACCCAGCGCCCGCTCCAGTTCGGCACTCACGGGAACATCCGCCACGCGCGCGACCGGGAAGTCCAGCACCAGCCGATCCGTCTCCCGGCTCACCGCCAAGGCGCCGGACTTGCAAGTGAAGGCCAGACGCTCACCGGGCTCGCCGTAGACCTCGAACAGCACATGAGCGGTGGCCAAGGTCGCATGGCCACATAACGGCACTTCAGCTGCTGGGGTAAACCAGCGGATATGCCAGTGCTCGCCTTCGCGCACGACGAAGGCTGTCTCGGCCTGGTTATGTTCGGCAGCGATCTGTTGCATCAGGTTGTCGGACAACCAGGTGTCCAGCCGATAGACCACCGCCGGGTTGCCGCTGAAGGGTTGCTGGGTAAAGGCATCGATCTGGTGAAACGCAAGGCGCATGGCAAAACTCCTGTCACAGTGCCAGTAGCATGCCGCACGTGCGCGTCAGGCGCCCGATACAGTCCTCAGAAAAAAGCAGCGTTACAGCTGACGACAACACCTCATATCGATCGCCCTGCAACGCCGAGCGCTCACACTCAGCCCTCGCTGCGCACCCGCTTGACCGCATCCAGCCAACCGGCATACAGCCCCTGACGGTGGGATTCGTCGATACGCGGCACGAAGCGCTGCTGGCGGTGCCAGTGGCTGGCGATCTCGTCGAGGTCGCGGTACAGGCCGGCCTGCATGCCCGCCAGGTAGGCCACGCCGAGCGCCGTGGTCTCGGTCACTTCTGGTCGTTCCACGGGTACCCCGAGGATATCGGCCAGGAACTGCATGACCCAGTTGTTGACCACCATGCCACCATCTACCCGCAGAGCGCTGAGCTCGGCGCCACCGTCCTGGCGCATCGCCTCAAGCAGGTCGCGGGTCTGGTAGCAAACCGACTGCAACCCGGCCGTGACGATCTCCTTGATCCCGGTGTCCCGGGTCAGGCCGAAGATGGCGCCCCGGGCCTTCGGGTCCCAGTACGGCGCACCGAGGCCAGTAAATGCAGGCACCAGGTAGACCCCACAGGAATCACCGGTCTGCTCCGCCAGCGGCTCGGTATCCCGCGCATCGCTGATCAGTTTGATGCCGTCACGCAGCCACTGCACCGCCGCCCCGGCAACGAAGATGCTGCCCTCCACCGCATAGGTGACCTTGCCGTTGAGACGATAAGCAACCGTGGTCAGCAGGCGGTTCTTCGACACCACCGGCGTACTGCCGGTGTTCTGAATCATGAAGCACCCTGTACCGTAGGTACTCTTGACCATCCCCCGTTCGAAACAGGCCTGGCCGATCAACGCGGCCTGCTGGTCCCCGGCCATGCCCAGCACGGGAATCGAGGCGCCGAACAGGCTGGCCTCGGTACTGCCGAAATCAGCGGCGCAATCGAGCACCTCCGGCAGCAGGCTGCGTGGAATGTCGAACAGTGCGAGCAGGTCGTCGTCCCATTCCTGCGTGTGAATGTTGAACAGCAGGGTGCGCGAGGCATTGCTGGCATCCGTGCGGTGCACCGCGCCCCCGGTCAGGCGCCACAGGAGAAAACAGTCAACGGTGCCGAAGCGCAACTCGCCCCGCTCGGCGCGCTCACGAGCACCCGGCACGTTATCCAGGGTCCACCGCAGCTTGGTCGCAGAGAAATAGGGATCAATCAACAGGCCGCTGCGCTCGGCGACACGCTCTTCATGGCCTGCCGCCTTGAGCTCGGCGCAATAGTCCGCTGTGCGTCGATCCTGCCAGACGATGGCTGGATGGATTGGCATGCCTGTCGTTGCATCCCAGACGATGGTGGTCTCACGCTGGTTGGTGATGCCGATGGCCCGAACGTCCTCGGCCTTCAAACCCTTCTGCGCCAGCGCCTCGCGACAGACCTTGAGCGTGGTCAGCCAGATTTCCTCGGCGTCATGCTCGACCCAGCCATCCTTGGGAAAGTACTGCTTGAACTCCTGCTGGGCGCGCGCCAATGGCAACCCCTGGGCACTGAAAACGATGGCACGTGAACTGGTGGTGCCCTGGTCGATGGCAAGCAGGTAGTGGGACATGCAGGATTTCCTTGTTGTTATACGGTGCATTCAAGCGGTGCCAGTCAATAAGAGCGAGCTCTGCTCGCGAAGGGGCGACTGTCAGGGGTCATTCGCGAGCAGAGCGCGCTCCTAGAGAATCACTCGCGGCCGATATGGGCGAAATGCCCCTGGGTGTGCAGCGCCAGCAAGTCAGCGCTCAGCTCTACCTCCAGGCCACGGCGTCCTGCGCTGACATACAGGGTTGGATACTGCTGCGCCGATACGTCGATAAAAGTGCGCAAGCGCTTCTTCTGCCCCAACGGGCTGATGCCACCGACCAGATACCCCGTGCTGCGCTGCGCCGCGTGCGGGTCGGCCATATCGACCTTCTTCACCCCAGCAGCCTGGGCAAGGGCCTTGAGGTCGAGGCTGCCAACTACCGGCACCACCGCCACCAACAGTTCGCCCTTTTCGCTGGCAGCCAGCAGGGTCTTGAACACACGCGCAGGGTCCAGACCCAGCTTTTCCGCCGCCTCCAGGCCATAGGATGCAGCCTTGGGGTCATGCTGGTAACTGTGCACGTGATGTTCGGCCTTGGCCTTTTTCAATAGATCGATGGCGGGTGTCATGTTCGAATGTGAAAATCAGTGGAGAATTGCGCTACCTTAGCCGAAAAAACTGCGGGAAGCAGTCCTTAACATCACGCAGCGGTGATCGTGGCTACCATGAGTAGCAGGGCAGAAACGTCGCCGCCCGCAGCACCTGGCTATAATGCCGCGCGAAATAATCCGGACGCCACCATGAGCCTTCCACCCCGCCAGCACAGCATCCTCGAACACGCCCGCGAACGCGGCTATGTCAGTATCGACGAGTTGGCCCAGGCCTTTGCCGTCACCCCGCAGACCATCCGCCGCGACATCAATCAGTTGGCCGAACAGGGCCTGCTTCGACGCACCCACGGCGGAGCGGCCAGCGAAAGCTCGAGCATCCAGAACACCGCCTACGCCATGCGTGCCGGGCAAATGCGCGAGGACAAGCAGCGCATTGCCGAGGCCATCGCCGCGCAGATTCCCGACCACGCCTCGCTGTTCATCAACATCGGCACCACCACCGAAGCCATCGCCCGCGCCCTGCTCAACCACAAGGGCCTCAAAGTGATCACCAACAACCTGCACGTAGCGGCCCAGCTCAGCGCCAAGGCCGACTTCGAGGTGCTGGTCGCCGGCGGGACAGTGCGTAGCGACGGCGGCGTAGTCGGCCAGGCTGCCGTGGATTTCATTAGCCAGTTCAAGGTCGACTTTGCCTTGGTCGGCATCAGCGGCATTGACGAAGACGGCAGCCTGCTGGACTTCGACTACCAGGAAGTTCGCGTCTCACAAGCCATCATCGACAATGCACGTCAGGTGTTCCTCGCCGCCGACTCCAGCAAGTTCGGCCGCAACGCCGTGGTGCGCCTGGGCCCGATCAGCCTGGTGGACCGCGTCTACACCGACGCCGCCCCGCCTTCGGCGGCCCTGCTTCGCCAGGTCAACGAGCACAAGATCCAGCTTATCGTCGTATAGGGTGTGATCACCCAATCAGGCTGATTTCCGAGCCCTACTGATACCTGTGCAGCCTTGCGCGGCCAATCTTTACAAGACTGGCCAAAGCAGCCTCCTTCAGCTAGCATATTTTCGATATCGAACATTTAAATGTTCACATTCAAATATTCCTGGTGCCCGCCATGTCCGACAGACCGACGCCTCCTCTCGCTGAAATCTATGACCTGGCCGTCGTGGGTGGCGGTATCAACGGCACCGGCATCGCCGCCGATGCCGCCGGGCGTGGGCTGTCGGTATTCCTCTGCGAGCGCGACGACTTGGCCAGCCACACCTCTTCGGCCAGCAGCAAGCTGATCCACGGCGGCCTGCGTTATCTGGAGCACTATGAGTTCCGTCTGGTGCGCGAAGCTCTCGCCGAGCGCGAAGTGCTATTGGCCAAGGCTCCGCACATCGTCAAGCCGATGCGCTTCATCCTGCCGCACCGCCCGCACCTGCGCCCGGCCTGGATGATCCGTGCCGGGCTGTTCCTCTACGACCACCTGGGCAAACGCGAGCAACTGGCCGGTTCGCATGGCGTGCGCTTTGGCCCGGGCAGCCCGCTGCAGACCTCGATCAGCCGCGGCTTCGAATACTCCGATTGCTGGGTGGATGATGCGCGCCTGGTCGTGCTCAACGCCATGGCCGCCCGCGAGCATCGCGCCCACGTCCACACCCGCACCCGCTGTGTCAGCGCACGGCGCAGCAAGGGCTTGTGGCACCTGCACCTGGAACGTGCCGATGGCAGTCTCTTTTCCATTCGCGCCCGCGCACTGGTGAATGCCGCCGGCCCCTGGGTGGCCCGCTTCATCGAGGACGACCTCAAGCAAAAAGCCCCCTACGGCATCCGCCTGATCCAGGGCAGCCACATCGTCGTGCCACGCCTGCATGACAATGATCAGGCCTACATTCTGCAGAACGAAGACCAGCGCATCGTCTTCGTCATCCCGTGGCTGGAGCGCCTCAGCCTGATCGGCACCACTGACCGCGAATACCACGGCGACCCGGCCAAGGTGAGCATCAACGACGAAGAAATCGACTACCTGCTGAAGGTGGTCAATGCCCACTTCAAGCGACCGATCAGCCGCAGCGATATCGTGCACACCTACTCGGGTGTACGCCCGCTATGCGACGACGAATCGGATGACCCGGCCGCCGTTACCCGCGACTACACCCTCGCCCTCAGCGCCCAACCTGGCGAGTCCCCGCTGCTCTCCGTGTTCGGAGGCAAATTGACCACCTACCGCAAACTGGCCGAATCCGCGCTCCAACACCTAGCCCCCTACTTCCCTCACCTGCGCCCAAGCTGGACGGCAGACACGCCGCTACCAGGCGGAGAACAGATGAGCAGCCGCGCCACACTGGTCGAACAACTCTGCACGCGGCACCCCTGGCTGCCACACGACCTTGCGCAGCGCTGGGCCGGCACCTACGGCACCCGCACCTGGCGCCTACTGGACGGGGTACAACAGTTGGGCGACCTTGGCGAATCGCTCGGTGCCGGGCTGTATGCCCGTGAAGTGGACTACCTGCGCCACGAGGAGTGGGCAGTGGAAGCCGAAGACATCCTCTGGCGCCGCACCAAACTCGGCCTGTTCATGACGCCCGGACAACAGAAACGCCTCCGCGATTATCTGAGCAACTGCCGGCAAGCGCTGGCTGCTGGCGTCTGAAGGCTGCATGCATCTGATAGACATCGCCAGTGGTGAACATACGGCGCTCCCTAAACAAATCGGAACCGCTGAAACGTTGGCATGAGCTGACGAACCACTCTACAGCGAATGAGCCCTCGCTTCGTTTCTCTGCGCCAGACGCGGCTCGCCATCCAGGCGATGCACCTGCAGGTAGGGAATCACCACCGCCAGCAGCGGTTCCTTGAAGGCCGCCTGGAAACGATGCGCCAGACCGGGAATCAACGCCAACTGGCTGCCCTTGAGATGCGCGGCCACGTGCACGCCATGCATCACCGGCAGCAGCGGATCGGCGGTGCCGTGTACCACCAGCGCCGGGACATGCAGGCGATTGAGCAGTTCGACCCGGCTCGGTTCCGCCAGGATCGCCAGGATCTGCCGCTGCACGCCCTGTGGGTTGAACGCCCGGTCATAGGCACGCGCAGCCTCACGCAGCAGGAGTGGACGATCCACGCTCACCTGCGGGCTGCCCAGTGCCGCGAGCAGGTCCGCCTGCTGGGCGATGGCCGCTTCGCGATTCGGCGCCTCGCGCCGGGCCAGCAGCGACAGCAAGGCGGCCTGAGGTGCGGGGAGCCCAGGTGCGCCGGAACTGGTCATCACCAGGGTCAGGCTTTCCACACGCTGCGGAGCGATATCGGCCATGTGCTGGGCAATCATCCCGCCCATGCTGGCACCCAACACATGAAAACGCTGGATGCCCAGCACATCCATCAGCCCCAGGCCGTCGCCGGCCATGTCACGCAGGCTATAGGGCGCGCTAACACTCAGACCCAGGCGGTAACGCAGGGCCTCGTAGGCCAGATTGGCAGATGCTGGCGGATGCGCCCAGGTAGAAAGCCCTACATCACGGTTATCGAAGCGAATCACCCGGAAGCCCTGCTCGCATAGACGCGTCACCACTTCGTCCGGCCAGTGGATCAATTGCCCACCCAGGCCCATCACCAGCAACAGAGCCGGGTCCTGTTCGCGCCCCACGCTCTGGTAGGCCAGGCGCACCTCGCCCACCGCGGCCATCGCCACCGGCGTATCGACATCGCAACGGGAAGCCGCGAAACACGGCAGAGCGGCCAACACCATGGCCAGAAACATCACCACACGCATGCAAACACCCGACACGCAGACCCCCAATGAGGCGCAAGTCTGCCGTCATGCGTTACAGCGCGCTGCCACAGATCGATGACAGTTTGATGAAGTTTGCCGAACGGTATCAGCCGTGCAGTCCACCTTCCTGCTGTCGCGGCCAGACCAGGGAGAACTGCGCGCCACCCAGCGAAGGACTGCGACTGATCGAGGCACGCCCAGCGTGCCAATAGATGATGCGGCGCACGATGGACAAGCCCAGACCATGCCCGCCCGAAGCGCGGGTACGGCTGTCGTCCAGGCGCAGGAAGGGGGCGAAAACCCGCTCCCAGGCTGCTTCGGGAATACCGGGGCCATCATCCTCCACGTCCACCCGGCAGCGGCGCGGACCGATGCGATAGGACAGTCGCACATGCGAGTCGGCATGACGCATCGCGTTGCTGACCAGGTTGAGCAGCGCCCGGTGCAGGTAGCGCGGTTCAGCCTCGATGATCGCCCCGCCGCCCTCAGGCGCGTCCTGCGAGGCTCCGAGTTCGATGCGCACATTGCCGCGCAACGGCGCCAGCTCGTCGATCACCTGCTCCAGCATGGCGCGCAGGTCGACCGCCTCGTAGTTCAACGCCGGCGAGCCCTGCTCCAGACGCGCATACACCAGCATTTCATCGACCAGTTTGTCGAGCTCCTGAATGTCGCTGTCCATCCCGGTCATGTACTTGAGCCGGGCCTGATCATTCTCCGCATCACCGATCATTTCCAGGCCGAAGCGCAGCCGCGCCACCGGCGTGCGCAATTCATGGGATACCGCACGGACCATTTCCCGCTGCATGCCAAGCAAGCGCTGCAACTGCTCGGCCATGGCATTGAACGCCGACGCCAGACGCCCTACAGAGTCGGTACCCAGGCTGGGCACTCGCGTATCCAGTTGGCCACTGGCGAGCAGCGAAGCCGCCTGCTCCAGCCCTTCCAGCCGGCGTTCCAGGCGGCGTACCAGCAGGTACAGAATCAGCCCGGTCAGGCTCAGGCCGAGCACCCCGACCAGGACCAGCAGCTCGGTCGGATAAGGGTTCATCTGATACAGCGGGCCGACTTCCAGCACCCAGGGCGTACCGACCATCCCGGCAATCACGCGGATCGAATCACCGCCCTTACCCAGCGCCAATACCGTATCGCCCTCCTCGACCCGGCGCCGCTGGTCGTCATCGAGATCAACCTTTTCCAGCGTCACCAGGCGCAACTCGTAGCCAAACTGCTTGGCCGCCTTGAGTTCCGCCAGGCGCCTGGGCTGCTCGACGATCGGGTAACGCACCAGCTCATCCATCAACAGGTACACGGTGGCCCGCGCCAACTGCTCGCTGATCTGCTCGATCTCAGCAGTCAGCACCAGTTTCTCCGCCGCGCTGACCAGGCTATAGACTATCGCCGCATGCGGGCCGGTCTGTTCCACCAGCACCTGCCCGCGCAACAACTGCCCGCGTGCGCGCCCATCCAGCGGTTCGCTACCCAGTTGCTCCAGGGTCAACGGCACCCCGAGCAGACGGCTCCAGGTCACCAGCGCTCGACGCCGGTCCACCTCCTCCATGCGCTCCAGATTATCGGCCATCAGGCGGAAGGTGCCGCGTGCCAGCTCCTCGCGATACTGATCGCTGCGCACATCGTTGGTCAGCTGCAGCGCACCGACACCCAGCAGCGCCACCAGCACCAGGGCCGCGATGATGCCGCCATAGATGCGCAGGAAGATCGAGTTCATCACGGTGTCAGCCGCCCCACTCCGTCACCAGCAGGCCATAGCTGGCCAGGCTGAGAAAACGCCCCTGTTTCAGCTCGCACTCACGCCGCGTGCCCTCATGGATGAAACCGAGCTTTTCCAGCACCCGCGTGCTGGCCACGTTCTCCGGCTCCACCACCGCCTCGACCCGGTGAACACCCATTGCCGTGAAGGCATGTCGGATGATCGCCGGCAGGCACTCGGCCATGACCCCTGAACGCCAGAACCCCGGCAAGAGCCAGTAGCCCAGTTCGATATGCCGATGCTCGATGGACCAATCATTGAAACCGCAGGCACCGATCAATTCATCGGGAGTTTCCGCCCGGCAGATGCCCCACCACAGGCCCTCGCTCTGCTCCTGCAATTCGCGGTACCAGTCCATCTGCACCTGCGTGGCTTCGAGCGAATGGAAGGACACGCCGTAATGGCGGATCACCTGCGGATCGGACAAGCCTTTATAAACAGCCTCGATATCCGCCTGCTGGATTTCCCGCAGGATGAAGCGCGGCGTGGTGAATCGCGGGAATACCGACGCCCCGCTCACTCAGGCCAGCCCTTCGAGCGCTTCGCGCACGAACAGATACCCCTTGCTGCGTACGGTCTTGATCAAACGAGGGTGCATGGGATCGTCGCCGATTTTCGGACGAATGCGGGAAATGCGCACATCGATGGAGCGATCCTGACCGTCATATTCGATACCCCGCAAGGCGGTGAAGATTTCCTCACGAGAAAGAATGCGCCCCGCGTTGGCAGCCAACAGCCATAACAGGTCGAACTCGGCACTGGTCAGCTCGATGCTCTGCTCTCTCAGCCAGGCCTCGCGCAAGGCGCTGTCGATGACCAACTGGCCAAACTCCAGGCGGCGCTGGCTCTCCGCCGGCGCCTCACTACCCTCGCGGCGGCGCAACAGCGCACGGATGCGCGCCAGCAGCACACGCGGGCGTACCGGTTTGCACACGTAATCGTCGGCGCCCATTTCCAGGCCAAGCACCTCGTCCATGTCGTCGGTACGCGCGGTGAGCATCAGGATCGGGCGATCATAGCGGCTGCGCACCTTGCGGCAGATGGACAGGCCATCCTCGCCCGGCAGCATCAGGTCGAGCACCACCAGGTCCGGCTGTTCCTTGAGAATGCGGGCGGCCGCCTTGGCGCCATCGGACTCGATATCGACTTTCAGGCCATTGCTCTCCAGGTACTCCCGGGTCAATTCGGCCAGCCGTTGATCGTCCTCGACAATCAGGATCTGCCAGGCTTCTTGCTCCACGCACCCCTCCTGTAAACCGCGTACTCAAAACCGGCCGGCATTGTAGCAACGTGCCCCGCTCTACGGCGCGCTTGCGCCGCCATAGGCCCAGGATTCGGCGCATAAGCGGCATCCTTTACAGGCGTATGGCGAATTGTCATAAAAACCCTACATATAGTGTCTATACGATTGACAAAAACAACCCGTCAAGCCGCGTAGAAAAAGCACCGCCATGCACGACGAACGGTCTGGAGTGGGTAATCCCAGCATTCGCGCGGCCTTGCCGAACTTACCCCAAAGTAACCCACAGATTTATCCACAGGCTGTTCGCATCAGTCGACTTGCCTTCCCCCGAACACCGCACTATCTTGTATCCCCATTGAAGCAAACACCTACATATTGGGTTTTTGCACAAATCAGACACAAGCACATTTGCCCTATCCTGGTCCATAGCCATGACCTGAAAAGGTGCAGATTAAGGCGTCAGCCAGACGATTCAGCTCCATCGATTTCGAGCAAGCCCCGCTACCGCCAGCAGAGCGATGGGGACTTGATCACGGTCCGGCCCTCTTGGGATGGAACCACAACATCTAGTGGTGCTAGCTTAACCGCCGGCACAAGACTTACAGAGCCAGGAAGGCGTCGAGTCGTACCCTTTCTGCCCAGTTTGCAAGTCCCAGCCGCCCAGCTCGCGCTGTTCGTCTGGCGTTGTCGATACGGAATGAACGGTAGTACGACGCAGCACTCAACTGCTTAGCGTTCAACTAAATAGAAAACACGGAGACCCGATCCCCATGCATACCGACACAACTCGCGAGAACCCGCAGGCCGTCGCGCCGCAGGCTGCCGATTCCACCCAGGATCTGGCTGCCACGGCGCCTGGCCAGCTGCGAGTGATCAAGCGTAACGGTACTGTCGTGCCGTATACCGATGACAAGATCACCGTTGCCATCACCAAGGCGTTCCTCGCAGTTGAAGGCGGCACCGCCGCTGCCTCGTCGCGTATCCATGAAACCGTCGAGCGTCTGACCGAGCAGGTCACCGCCACCTTCAAGCGCCGCATGCCGTCCGGCGGCACCATCCACATCGAAGAAATCCAGGATCAGGTCGAACTGGCCCTGATGCGCGCCGGCGAGCAGAAAGTCGCCCGCGACTACGTGATCTACCGTGACTCCCGTGCCAAGGAACGCGCCATCCGCAGTGGCAGCGATGTCGCCCAGCCACACCCGAGCATCCGCGTGACCCACGCCGACGGCAGCGTCGCCCCGCTGGACATGGGCCGCCTGGACACCATCATCCGCGAAGCGTGCGAAGGCCTGGCCGAAGTCGATGGCGCCCTGATCCAGAAAGAAACCCTGAAGAACCTGTACGACGGCGTAGCGCAGAGCGACGTCAAC
This sequence comes from Pseudomonas sp. Marseille-Q8238, assembly GCF_965111915.1. Taxonomy (NCBI): domain Bacteria; kingdom Pseudomonadati; phylum Pseudomonadota; class Gammaproteobacteria; order Pseudomonadales; family Pseudomonadaceae; genus Pseudomonas; species Pseudomonas sp. Marseille-Q8238. The sequence continues at coordinate 3,004,767 of NZ_CBCOPI010000001.1, forward strand.
ACCGCCCTGGTGATGACCGCACGCACCCTGGTCGAGCGCGAGCCGAACTACTCCTACGTCACCGCCCGCCTGCTGATGGACAACATCCGTGCCGAAGGCCTGGGCTTCCTCGGGGTCGCCACCAGCGCCACCCACCACGAGATGGTCGACCTGTACGCCAAGGCCCTGCCGGCCTACATCGCCAAAGGTATCGAGTTCGAACTGCTCGACCCGAAACTGCAATCCTTCGACCTGGAAAAACTGGGCAAGGCGATCAACCACGAACGTGATCAGCAGTTCACCTACCTCGGCCTGCAGACCCTGTACGACCGCTACTTCATCCACAAGGACGGCATCCGCTTCGAACTGCCACAAGTTTTCTTCATGCGCGTGGCCATGGGCCTGGCCATCGAAGAGAAGCAGAGAGAAGACCGCGCCATCGAGTTCTACAACCTGCTGTCGTCCTTCGACTACATGTCGTCCACGCCGACCCTATTCAACGCCGGCACCCTGCGTCCGCAACTATCGTCGTGCTACCTGACCACCGTGCCGGATGACCTGTCGGGCATCTACAACGCCATCCACGACAACGCCATGCTGTCCAAATTCGCCGGCGGCCTGGGCAATGACTGGACGCCGGTGCGCGCGCTGGGCTCCTACATCAAGGGCACCAACGGCAAGTCCCAGGGCGTCGTGCCGTTCCTCAAAGTCGTGAACGACACCGCCGTGGCGGTCAACCAGGGCGGCAAGCGCAAAGGCGCTGTCTGTGCCTACCTGGAAACCTGGCACATGGACATCGAAGAGTTCATCGAGCTGCGCAAGAACACCGGTGACGACCGTCGCCGCACCCACGACATGAACACCGCGAACTGGATTCCGGACCTGTTCATGAAGCGCGTGTTCGACGACGGCAAGTGGACCCTGTTCAGCCCATCCGAAGTGCCAGACCTGCACGACCTGACCGGCAAGGCCTTCGAAGAGCGCTACGAGTACTACGAAGCCCTGACCGAGTACGGCAAGATCAAGCTGTTCAAGACCATCGCCGCCAAAGACCTGTGGCGCAAGATGCTCTCCATGCTGTTCGAAACCGGCCACCCATGGCTGACCTTCAAGGACCCGTGCAACCTGCGCAGTCCGCAGCAGCACGTGGGTGTGGTCCACAGCTCGAACCTGTGCACCGAGATCACCCTGAACACCAACAAGGACGAGATCGCCGTCTGCAACCTGGGCTCGATCAACCTGCCGAACCACATCGTCGACGGCAAGCTGGATACCGCCAAGCTGGAAAAAACCGTCAAGACCGCTGTGCGCATGCTCGATAACGTCATCGACATCAACTACTACAGCGTGCCGCAGGCGAAGAATTCCAACTTCAAGCACCGCCCGGTCGGCCTCGGCATCATGGGCTTCCAGGACGCGCTGTACCTGCAGCACATCCCGTACGGCTCCGACGCTGCCGTCGAGTTCGCCGACAAGTCCATGGAAGCGGTCAGCTACTACGCCATCCAGGCCTCCTGTGACCTGGCCGACGAGCGCGGCAGCTACGAGACCTTCCAGGGCTCGCTGTGGAGCAAAGGCATCCTGCCGCTCGACTCCCAGCAGATCCTGATCGAAGCCCGTGGCCAGAAGTACATCGACGTCGACCTGACCGAGTCCCTGGACTGGGCACCGGTACGTGCCCGCGTACAGAAAGGCATCCGTAACTCGAACATCATGGCCATCGCGCCGACCGCCACCATCGCCAACATCACCGGCGTATCGCAGTCGATCGAACCGACCTACCAGAACCTGTACGTGAAATCGAACCTCTCCGGCGAATTCACCGTGATCAACCCCTACCTGGTGCGCGACCTCAAGGCACGCGGCCTGTGGGACTCGGTCATGGTCAACGACCTGAAGTACTACGACGGTTCCGTACAACAGATCGAACGCATCCCGCAGGACCTGAAAGACCTGTACGCCACCGCGTTCGAAGTGGAAACCAAGTGGATCGTCGATGCCGCCAGCCGTCGCCAGAAGTGGATCGACCAGGCGCAGTCGCTGAACCTGTACATCGCCGGCGCCTCGGGTAAAAAGCTCGACGTGACCTACCGCATGGCCTGGTACCGTGGCCTGAAAACCACCTACTACCTCCGTGCCCTGGCCGCGACCAGCACCGAGAAGTCGACCATCAACACCGGCAAGCTCAACGCGGTTTCCAGCGGTGGCAACACCGAAGGCCTGCAGGCTGCTCCGGCAGAGCCGGCCAGCCTTAGCGCAGCCGGTCCGGCGCCAGTGCCGAAGGCCTGTGCCATCGACGAGCCAGACTGCGAAGCCTGCCAATAAGGTAAATAGCGGTCCCCAGAGCGGACCCCGCGTCGTTGCGCGGCGGTCCGGCCCCCATCACGTACAGACGTACGCTCAAGGGCTCCGAACCGCCACGCGCCTAGCGCTGCCTCGCTCTGGAAACCGCTGGCAACACCGCAGTAATAGAACTTCACACGCGGAGCGGTTGCTTCGCTTGGGCTGGGCAAGACACCGCCCTCCCCTGCAGATTTTCGTTTTTGCGTGCATACCTACGCACCCACATTTTATGACCGGCTCGAGCCGGCACCCGATCAGGAGGAAACCACCATGCTGAGCTGGGACGAATTCGACAAACCCGAAGAGACCGCTGCCCCATCCAAACCGGGCAATGCCGCTGCACAACAGGCCAACGTTGAAGCCGGTCTGGACAAGCTCGACAACGAAGCCGCCGGCTCCGTGGAAGAAGCCCGCGCCGTCAGCGCCAGCGACTCCGATGCCGTTGCCCGCGCCAAGAAGGCCCTGAACGACCTCGACATCCAGGAAGGCCTTGACGACCTGGAAGGCGCCAGCGCCCGCGTTCACGTCGGCGACAAGCAGATGATCAACGCCCGCGCCGACCTCAACCAGCTTGTACCCTTCAAGTACGATTGGGCCTGGCAGAAGTATCTGGATGGTTGCGCCAACCACTGGATGCCGCAGGAAGTGAACATGAACGCCGACATTGCCCTGTGGAAGAGCAAGGACGGCCTCAGCGAAGACGAGCGCCGCATCGTCATGCGCAACCTCGGCTTCTTCTCCACCGCCGACTCCCTGGTTGCCAACAACCTGGTACTGGCCGTGTACCGCCTGATCACCAACCCCGAGTGCCGCCAGTACATCCTGCGCCAGGCCTTCGAAGAGGCGATCCACACCCATGCCTACCAGTACTGCATCGAATCGCTGGGCATGGATGAAGGCGAGATATTCAACATGTACCACGAGATTCCTTCGGTCGCGAAAAAAGCCTCCTGGGGCCTCAAGTACACCCGCTCGATCTCCGATCCCGAGTTCAAGACCGGCACCCCGGAAACCGACCGTCAGTTCCTGCGCAACCTGATCGCCTACTACTGCGTACTGGAAGGCATCTTCTTCTACTGCGGCTTCACCCAGATCCTCTCCATGGGCCGCCGCAACAAGATGACCGGCACCGCCGAGCAGTTCCAGTACATCCTGCGCGACGAGTCCATGCACCTGAACTTCGGCATCGACGTGATCAATCAGATCAAGATCGAAAACCCGCACCTGTGGGACGCCTCGATGAAAGACGAAGCGACCCAGATGATCCTCCAGGGCACCCAACTGGAAATCGAATACGCACGCGACACCATGCCGCGCGGCGTACTGGGCATGAACGCCGCGATGATGGAGGACTACCTCAAATTCATCGCCAACCGCCGCCTGACCCAGATCGGCCTGAAGGAAGAGTACCCAGGCACGACCAACCCGTTCCCGTGGATGAGCGAGATCATGGACCTGAAGAAGGAGAAAAACTTCTTCGAGACGCGGGTTATTGAGTATCAGACTGGTGGGGCGTTGAGCTGGGATTGATGGCTCGCTGACATCAGAGTAGATTGATCCTACACCTGCCAAGGATGTTTGGGTTGAAGCTAAGAAAAGCCCCGCCTAGTGCGGGGCTTTTTATTAATAAGGGCTTCTCCAATGTCAGAAAACCTTCCATACAGCACCGCTCCCGGAACCCTTGAGCATATGCTCGAGAAAATAAAAACAGCATCAGTACCTGAACGTGTTACGCAAGATTTTGTTTCGACAAAACTAGCGATGAAGGGTGGTTCCGCTAGGGCGTGCATCCCTTTTTTAAAGAAAATGGAATTCGTGGCGACTGATGGGCGTCCTACGGACTTGTATAAAGAATTTAGAAATCCAAAAAAATCGCGAATCGCAGTAGGTAAAGCGTTCAGAAAGCTTTATGAGCGGCTTTATGAAATGAATGAATATTTACATGACGCGAACGACCAAGACATTCTAGGAATGATTGTGGAGTGTACAGGAGGGCAAAAGGATTCCTCAGTTACAAAGCTAACTCTAGCCACCCTAAATATGCTTAGAAAAATCTCTGACTTTGACGAAGTGGACAACAAGGACTCAGACAGCTCCATTAATGAAAGTAGCTTTACAACTGAATCCCCCTTTCCTACCGAACTGAGTGCCCCCACAATCTCAAGCCAAAAGAACAACTCAGGAAAAAGTATCAACCTCGCTTACACGATCAACTTAAACCTGCCAGCCACGAAAGATATTGAGGTTTTCAACGCGATATTTAAAAGCCTAAAAGATCACCTTCTGGAGTCATAAATGAACTTCCAAGATCAAATAAAGGCCTTTGGTTTAACCAATATGCTGATCGAGTCCGACCTAGACAAAATTGAAGAAACACACATGATCACGCTGCGCGAAACTTCGACCAGCAAAACTCCAGACGTTACGGAAATCCAAAAAGCTTACTTTCCACAATTCGAGGAGAATCTGAGACATGAAGCCGCCCACATGGCAAAAAGCTATGAACTGTTCTACTGCCTTGAAAAAACAATTAGAAAGCAAGTCTCTGACTTATTAGAGACAACTCAAGGCGACAACTGGTGGAATGAAAAAATAATACCTCAACAAATTTACGTTGACGTTAAAAAAAGAATACTTCGCGAACGAGAGTCAGGCATAACACCTAGATCGCTAGATGAACTCGACTACACAAATTTTGGCGAGCTAGGAGAAATAATAAAGGCAAATTGGGGCGTCTTTTCCAGTATATTTAACACTCCCAAAGCCGTGGAAAAAGTTATGTTCAACCTTAACACTTTACGAAATCCAATTGCACATTGCAGCTTACTCGCCGAAGACGAGCAACTCCGCCTAGAACTAAGTTTACGAGACTGGTTCCGATTAACAGAATAGCAAGTGGCCCGGATATCCACGTTGGAAAACGCTTCGCAGTTTTCCACCCTACGCACTACGCAGGTTGGCTTTTGTAGGGTAGACAAGGCGAAGCTTGCCCACCAGCGGAACCACACGAAACATTCAACCCGAGTGACGCCACGCTTTTCGCCCTTACGGCGAGTCACTTTCTCTTTGCACGCGCAAAGAGAAAGTAACCAAAGAGAAAGCGCGCCCGACATCCGGGTTTCGCTGCGCGAAACTCCCCTCGCTCCGGCACTGTTCCGAGGGTCGTCACGGTGGGCCATCCCTGGCCCATCGTTCCTCGTTTGGCATCCATGCCAAACGCCCCTCTCCACAGCACCTCCACTCGGCCTCCTGACGGGATTCGGAGACCGAGTCGCCTAGTCTGACGATGCAGGTAGATCAAAAGATAAAGCAGAGCCAAAGCATTGCGGCGTGATCGTTCCCACGCTCCGCGTGGGAATGCAGCCCTCGACGCTCCAGCGTCCACCTGTCAGCAACTACGTGCCGGAAGCCACACAGCGACGCAGAGCGTCGCGGGTTTGCTCCCACGCTGGAGCGTGGGAGCCATCAGACCGTCAGGCAACTCCAATCGCCCCTTTCAGGAGGCCGAGTGGAATCATTGCGCAGGGGGTTGAGCGACATGGATGTCGCGAGAGCCGCGATGGGCCAGGGATGGCCCTTCGCGGCGGACCCCTGAAGCAATGATGGAGAGAGGGAAGTCTGGCGCAGGCGTGGCGGATGCAGGGACGCAGACCTTTTGGTTCCTTTTGGCGGGGCCGGCCAGCCGGGCGTTTGCCAAAAGGGACTCGCCATGCAAGACGAAACCTGTAGTACCCTCCGAGGAAAGCGCCACGCTTGTACTCAGAACCCAAAGGCCAACAAATTTTGATCATTCCCACGCTCCGCATGGGAACGCAGCCCTCGACGCTCCAGCGTCCACCTGCCAGCAACTACGCGTTGGAAGCCACGTGGCGACGCAGAGCGTCGCGGGCTTGCTACCACGCTGGAGCGTGGGAGCTATCGGGGATTGAAGGCCGCACGCTGCTCTGATCATTCCCACGCTCTGCGTGGTAATGCAGCCCTCGATACTCCAGCGTCCACCTGCCAGCAACTGCGCGCCGGAAGCTACGTTGCGACGCAGAGCGTCGCGGGTTTGCTACCACGCTGGAGCGTGGGAGCTATCGGGGATTGAAGGCCGCATGTGACACGTATCGTTCCCACGCTCCGCGTGGGAATGCAGCCCTCGACGCTCCAGCGTCCACCTGATAGCAGCGCAAGCCGTAAACCATGTAGCGATGCAGAGCGTCGCAGGCTAGGCTCCTACTCGGAATGCGGGAGCCATCTGGGACAAGAGGCAGCCACACTTCAATCCACACCACAACCAGTCGATTCAAGGAAGAATCCAATGGGCCGCAGCCGTTACGTCATCACCGAACCTGAGAAACCGCACTTCCTCACCTGCACGGTACTGGAGTGGCTACCGCTATTCACCCGCCCCGCTCTGGTCGAGATTCTGCTCGACTGCTGGCGCTATCAACAGGCCAACCAGGGCTTGCGCCTCTATGGTTACGTCGTGCTGGAAAACCACCTGCACTTAGTGGCCCAGGCCCCTGACCTGAGCAAATGCGTCAGCGGCTTCAAGTCCTTCACGGCACGCCGCATCATCGACCAACTGCAAGAGCGAGGGGCGGAGCGCTTGCTGCAGCGACTGCGTTTTGCCAAGCGCGCGCACAAGGACGACCGGGTGTATCAGCTCTGGCAGGAAGGTTCGCATGCGGAACTGGTGTACAGCGCGGAGGTGATGCGGGAGAAGCTCGATTACATCCACCGCAACCCGCTCAAACGTGGCTATGTGGACCGGGCGGAGCACTGGCGTTACTCCAGTGCCAGGAACTATGCGGGGCAAGCAGGATTGATTGAGGTCGACCGGTGGGATACGTGACGCAGAGCGTCACGGGCTGCATTCCTACGCGGAGCGTGGGAACGATCACGCGAAGTGACCGCCGAGGCTCGTGACACGGAGCGTGGGAACGCTCATCGACCAGCTTTCGCCTGCGCATAAAAAACCCGGCTCTTTGCAAAAAGGCCGGGTTTTGCGTAACAGGAATGCTATCAGGCCTTGTCGACGCCCTTTTTGACTGCGTCCTTGACGTCGCCCTTGAGCTGCTGGGCTTTGCCCTTCACTTGCTGAGCATTGCCCTCACCTTCAAGACGAGGATTATCGGTAGCCTTGCCAATGCCCTCTTTGACTTTACCGATGGCTTCGTTGGCATTGCCTTTGATCTTGTCTTTCGTGCTGCTCATGTGACACCTCATTTTCAGTGGCTTACGGAAAAGGGAACCTGGCTTGGCGCAATCGTTGCGTATTTCTGACGAGTGACCGGCTGGAAAGCAAAGGCCGCTCATCAGCGGGTAGCCAGGGCAACCCGCAGCAATGGATGCAAAAGCGCTAGCTACGCGCCCCGATGCACCTTGCCGCCGCCGTTTTGCGTGACAAATCACCCAGCCTGGCCAGCAGATGCAATACCCTGCTCCAAGCCCCCTTCGACATAGACCACGATGAACGACAGCAGCAACCTGATCATCTTCCTGGCCACCCAGCTCCTGCTGCCATTTGGCCTGGGTTACCTCTATTGCCGAAGCAAGGGCATCCCCACCCAATCCTGGCAAGCAGGCGGCATCTTCCTTATTGCCCTGTCGATTGCGACGCTGTTTTTCACCGGCCTGCTCGGCCTGCCAGTCCATGTGAAAAACGTCGGTTTCGTAAGCAATCGGCCGATGGGTTTGGCCTGCGGCGCCATCGGTATCGTTGGGGGTATCGTGATGGGCTTTCTCGCGAGGCGTTTCGAAAACAAGTCATAACCACGTAAAACGAATTTGATCGTTGCCACGCAGAGCGTAAAAACGCTCATAGCCCGCCTGCCGTCAGCAGGCCCCCGCCCACAATCAGTCCCGATGAGAACCAGGTAATGCGATTGACGATCGATGAAGCGAAGCAGCTGGCCAGACAAGCCGCAATCGCGGCAGGCGCAAGTGTGGCGTCAGCCTCATCGCTGACGGATGCAACGGTAGCAGCCGAGCTGTCAGGGCGCGGCGCTGTCGGCTTCGCCCATTTGCCCGACTATCTCGACGGTTTTCGTAGCGGGCGCATTGCCACGAATGCCCAGCCGGAAATCAGCCAGCCCACACCCGCTGCCATCAGGGTCGATGCGCGGGGCGGTATCGCGCAGTTGGGATTTGACCAGGCATTCGACATCCTGCGGGAACAGGCGCAACGCTATGGTCTTGCGATATTCGCGCAGTCCAACAGCTATACGGCCGGTGAGCTGGGGTATTACACCAGACGGCTTGCTGAGGTTGGCCTGGTTTCGATTGCAGCTTCCAACGGCCCGGCCATGGTGACGACGGCGGCCAGCCGCTTGCCGGTGTTCGGCACCAATCCGTTTTCGTTTGCCGCACCTGTCGCGAACGGCTCGCCTTTGGTGATCGATCAGGCGTCGAGCGCAACCGCGTTCGTCAATCTTCGGGCTGCCGCCGAGAATGGCGAATCCATTCCGGAACAGTGGGCGCTGGATGCTGCAGGCGCGCCGACGACCAATGCGCACGATGCTCTGTCAGGCGTGTTGCTCGCCTTTGGCGGCGCACGCGGCGCGAACATCGCGTTGATGGTCGAGGTGCTGGCGGCAGGGTTGACCGGTGCAAACTGGTCGTTGGATATGCCGTCATTCGACTCGGGCGATCAGCCACTCGGGGCCGGGTTGTTCGTACTTGCCATCAACCCCGAGGTACTGGCACCGGATCTTCCTGCCCGGGTGGCTTCCCAACTGGAACGGCTTGCAGCCAAAGGGTTGTACATACCAGGGCAACGGCCAATGGTCGATGAAATCGAGATTGAGCCACTATTGCTATCCATCATTGAACGGGGATGATGAATTCACGCCTTGCAGCCACGAAACTCATAACTGTTGTTATTGCTACTGCCCATAAAATGACCCGACGCTATAAAGCCTAATTAATACAGTTCGAATGAGCCACCTCAGGACAACGCGAATGGACATCCACTTTCTACCCCTCACAGAGTTCCATCGCGTCTATTTCTACAGGCTCATCACCCTGGCCATTCTCGTGGCTATGGGCGTTATGATCTTGTTCAAGCTAGACGAGACAAAGCGCTCTGACCTCGCACTGCTTGCGGCACTCCTGCTGCCCATGGTGTGGCGCTTCACCGTGGAATGGTTCAGGGTCAAACGAGCCCAACCGGCTTTCATCCACGGCGATGAGCTGGTGGTTTCCACGGCCACCCGCCATCGCCGAATCCCACTGACGTCGATTCGCTCGATAACGTCCAAGCACAGCATCTTCATGGTACGGCGCTACCGCTCATGGTCCGAACACGTGGCGTTTCTGCAATTCGCCTTGAACACCGGGGAGCATGTTCACACGCTGGTTGAAAGCGCAGCCTTCGAGTTTCCAGCCGGCAAGGACACGCTGCGCGCGGTCCAGGCTGCGGTGCTCGCCGCCAAGACAAAAAGCATCGCAGCACGCCAGCAAGACAACCTTCGCACCGCGTAGAAATCCCTCGCGGTTTCTACCCCGAGTTCCCAGATGGAAATCAGCGAACCGGGCACGCGTTACACTACCGCCCCATCCTTCCACGGGCACGCCCGGAGCCAGATCCTCGATGTTCACCCTCGTACACCTGGACACCCCACCACCAGAAGCCCTGAAAAGCCAGGTTCTGCAGATGGTGGTGGACTACTTCAGCGACATCAGCCCGGTATCGCTGACGCCCAGCAATCCCCTCTACCAGCTGTACCAGTATGTGATTGGCTACGAGGTGCATCTGTATCTGCAGGCCATGGATGCAACGCTGGAGACCACCGCGCGGCTTATCCTGGCCCTGGATGATCAGGACCCATCCTGCGTGCTGGGCTTTGCCTTGTACCTGCCGGCCAAGGATGACCCCGAGGCCTGCACCCTGGTCTATATGGCCGTCCAGGCCAGCCATCGCCGGCAGGGTATCGCCCGAGCCATGCTGCAACGAATGATCACGCGGCACCCACATGCCGAGCTGGCCTGCGTGGCGGGTAAAGTACAGACCTTCGAGGCAATGGGTTTCCAGGTACTGGCGGCGCGTGGTCCGCAGGTGTTGATGAACACTCGGGGGCACAGCTCGGACGGCATGGTGGCCGTGCAAGACCTGGCACCAATCTTCCAATCCAAGGAAGTGCGACAGATTCACGCTTATCTGGTGCAGCAGCATGGCAAGAAGGCCATGAGCGAGGCGGAGAAAAAGCGCGACCGCCAACTCGACCAGATGGCGTATCAGGCCCAGGTGCTGGTCCGCCAACGCCTCATATAGGACTTCCGGCCATTCCCGCATTCGATGCGGGAATACAACCCGCGGTACACATCGATGAGAAGCCCTGTTGATCGCAGCCTCCGCGAGGCACATCGAACACTCAGCCCCTTCTCGCTTGCCAATCCCTGAAACTTCACCTATCCAGAACAGTCAATGTTGCTTCGCCAACCAGGCGAGCCCATCAACGGACGGCCCATAAGGCCTATTCAATAAGGACGTCTCATGACTTCTAGCAAACTCACGCTTGCCGCCCTCGCCTGTGCCCTGCCGCTGGCTGCCTGTGCCGCCACTCCCGAAGCCCTCAAGCCCTATCCCGCAGCAACCGAAGGTCACACCCGCCATGTGATCGAACTGCCGCCCCAGGCCAACGAGGCCGAGCACAAGGTAGAACTCATCGCCGGCAAGACCCTGGAAGTGGACTGCAACCACCAGCGTCTGGGTGGCCAGTTCCAAGAGAAAACGGTGGAAGGCTGGGGCTACACCTACTACGAGCTGGACCAGGTCGGCCCTGCAGTCAGCACCCTGATGGCCTGCCCCGACAACACCCGCAAAAAGGCTTTCGTGCAGGTAGGCGGCGACCCCTTGCTGGTGCGCTACAACAGCAAGCTGCCATTGGTGATCTATGCCCCTGCCGACGTGGAGGTGCGCTATCGCATCTGGTCGGCGGCTAGCAGCACCAGTCCCGCCGCAGTGAAATAGCCTGACAAGTCACAAGCACCAATACGCGGAAAGCGCCTCATCGCCTTCCGCGTCTTAGCGCCTCAACTGAACAGGTTGTCGTCATCGAAGAAGTCCGAGCTGTCGAAGGCATCCGTGTCGACATAGTGCTCGCTGGTGAGATCATCCATGAGGCGGTTGTCATCCAACTGCCCCGGCGCCTGTACCGGTATATCCTCGCGGATCACCTCGACGATGTCCTGCGGCTGGCTGTGGTGAAACATGCCGGTGAGCAAATCCGCCACCACGACACCACCGGCCACCCCTGCGGCGGTCTGCAAAGCCCCCCGCAAGAAACCACCACCCGGAGCAGAAGCAATTGGCTGCTGGGCAGAGCGTGGGTCATTGAAAGCCGAACTGCCGGGAGCAGCCTGCTGTGAGAAACGCGTCTCGCCCCAACCGGCCGGGCGTTGCGCGGGGGCAGGTGCCGCATCGCGTTGCCCCGCGCCGAACAGGCCAGCCAGGAAACCACCGCTGCTCGGGCGATTCTGTTGCAGCTCGGCAACCTGGGCTTCCAGCGCCTTCACCTGTTGATCCAGCCGCTTGATCGCAGCCTCCTGAATCAGGATCGCCTGCGCCATGTAGTAAGGCGCTGTGGGCTGACGAACGAGGTGTTGGTTGATCTGCACTTCAGCTTGGGCATCGCGCGGAGCGCTTTGCGCCTCAGTATCCCGCAAGCGGGAAAACAGACCATCGATCAGGGTTTGCTCTTCGGAATTCATGGGCGCCTCGGTTGAGCGGCAGGGATGAGACACGTCCCTGTACGTTCTCCGGATCAAAGGCATATCGCCCTTTGTGATCGCTGAATTTGAGTGCTCCCCGAAAAAACAAGTTCCGAGCCCGTCACACTGAAAATCTTCATCCGCAAGGTTCGCCATGGGTACCGCAGTCCACCTTAAACGACCTGACGACACGCAACACCTGCTGTCACTCACAAACCAACGATGTCACCAACGCCGTCAGATAGATTCCCACACCGAACACCAGGTGCGTCACCAGGCTTCTCAGCCGCACCTGCCAGGGATGTGGCGTCCGTGAGGCCGCCAGCCCCATGCCGAATGCCGGTTGCATTAGCAGCAAAGGCGCACTGACGCTGACTGCGCCCAGCAGCAACGCCGGCACCAGCGTTGGCTGGCCCAGCCATTGCGGCCCGATCACTGCCACGAACAATGCGGCAAAGATCACCCCGATCAGGTAATGGCAGCTCCAGCCAAGCAGGCGCTCTCCCCTGACTGGCTGCAGCTTGCCAATCGCCGGATGATGGAATCGCCCGTGGCGCATATGGCCCAGCCAGCGCCCCACCAGGGCGTAGTCCAAGGACGCGATACCGAAGCAGCGCCGACGCAGCAGCGCCCACAAGTCCATCACCAGGGTCGCCCCAATGCCCAGGACAATTACTCGAACGATTATCTCGACTGTCATGACGCTCTCCTTCTACCCTGTCTGAAAGGCTGTATCAGTAGTCTGCCAGTTCAAGTCGACTTGAGGTCAAGCATGAAAGAGATGGACATCGCCAAGGTCTCGCGCTGGTCCGGGCTGCCAGCGTCGACACTGCGTTATTACGAAGAGAGGGGCTTGATCCGCTCCATTGGCCGCGACGGGCTCAAGCGGGTATTCGACGCGTCGGTCCTGCAGCGTCTATCGCTGATCGCCCTGGGGCGCACCGCCGGTTTCTCACTGGACGATATCGCCAACATGCTCGCCAGCGACGAGCCGTTTGCCATCGACCGCTCCAGACTGGAACACCAGGCCGATAAGTTGGACCAGACCATCAAACGACTCAGCGCGATACGTGACGGGTTGCGCCATGCGGCATCGTGCCCAGCCCCCAGTCATCTCGAGTGCCCGACGTTCCAACGTCTGATGAACCTGGCAGCCAAGACCAGCGGAGCAGGCAAAAGGCGACCTGTTCCAGTTGCCAAAACAGGCAACACCCCTAGTGTTCCCCATACACACCGCTAACCAGAGCCACAGTGTGATTCCATTTCCACTTTCAGGAAAAAACCGCTTCGGGCTCCCGCCTCCCTAAAGCGAAATGCCGCCAACAGGCGATGTGAATCTGCACAGCGCCTTGCTGGAAGCGTACCCTTGGCGCCGCAGCGACAGCGTCCCTACCTCCAGAAGGAAAGTTTTGATGTCCAGGCCACACGAGCATAGCGATCAACACCGACGCCTGGTGCTCAAAGCATTGCTGTGGCTCACGCTGGTCGGCGGCGTGTTCTTTTCGGTGGGCAACATACTGCGTGACAACTGGCTGGTGGCCAGCCTGGAACTGCTCTACGCCGGTGTGTCGCTCTACAGCCTGCTGATCATCAACCGCACCGAAAACCTGCGCATACTGACCATCGTCTACCTGGTGCCGTTCTTCACCCTGATGATGGTGATCCTGTTCCAGCCGGGTACTTCTTTTTCGGTGTTCGCCTGGATTCAGACCATCCCGATCATTTTCTACCTGCTGCTCGGGCTACGCCTGGGCCTATGGGGTTCGCTGCTGTTCATCGGCATCGGGCTGTTCGCCTTCGGCCAGCGATTCACCTCGGAGGACCAGGTGGGCAATATCCTGATTCTTGCTGACCTTGGTGTGGCCAGCCTGGCCGTGACCTTGTTTTCGCATATCTATGAACGTAGCCGCCTGCGCAATGAGCAGCGCCTGACCGAGCTGGCCACCACCGATGCCCTGACTGGCCTGGCCAACCGGGTGAAGCTGGCCGAGGTATTCGATCGCGAACGCAACCACGCCCTGCGCAACGGCACGTCGCTGGCTCTCGTTTTCCTGGATATCGACCACTTCAAGCAGATCAACGACCGCTTCGGCCACACGACTGGCGACAAGGCGCTGTGTCACTTCGCTGACCTGTTGTCGCAACGGCTACGTGCCAACGATCTGTTCTGCCGCCTAGGCGGCGAAGAGTTCGCGGTACTGCTGCCCAATACCGGCGGTGCGCTGGCGGCCAACGTTGCCGAGAACCTGCGTGAGCGTCTGGCTACCAATCCGATGCAAATGGATGACGGCATTCTGCCAATGACCCTCAGCGCTGGCGTGGCCTGCTTCGGAGAGGACGGGGAGCACCTGGACGAACTGATGCAGGCAGCGGACCGACGTACCTATGCGGCGAAGCGTGCCGGAAGAAATCAGATAATCACCACGGATGCTGCCGAGCCCACACCGGCCATCAGCGCAGCGGGTTAGGGCCTCCTGGCTCGCGACCATACGGCGTTAAAAACGCCCTCTGAATGCTCACTTCGTAAACTGCGCTTCATCGGGCGTTTTCGCGGGGGTGCCTAGCCCTTGTCTGTCTCTAATCCAGAAGATCGTGAGCAGGTTCTAAGGCGCGCCAAACAGCGCCGTCCAGTAGATACCCGCGTCACTCTTCGGGTCCGCAGCATAGGTTGCGCCCAACTCGCTGAATTGCGGATTCATCAGGTTGGCGCAATGCCCGGGGCTGGCCAGCCAGCCGCTTACCACCTGGTCGGCACTGTCCTGCCCGGCAGCGATGTTTTCACCAACCTGCCCACCGCTGTAACCCGCCAGCTCGGCACGATCACTCGGGGTACGTCCATCGCGGTCGCGGTGGCTGAAGAAATTGCCATTGGCCATCGCCCGACTGTGCGTCTCGGCGGCACTCGCCAACAGCGCATTCCAGACCAATGGCGCGGTAGCGGCGAAAGTTTGCGCCCCGCACTGGCGAGACTGAGTCCGCGCGGTGTTGATCCGTTCCAGCAGCTTCTGCCCTTCCACTGCGCCGTCGCCCAAGCCCCTGCCCAACAGGGGCCGTGCCAGCACGATGCGCCAGTCACGTGCCTGGCGACTCACGCCGATATCGATGAACTGCGGGTCCAGCAGCACCTTGCAGAAGCTGTCCTGCAGCACCTTCATCGCCGCTGGCGCATCACGCGGCCCGGACAGGCTGATCGCCTGCACGTTGACCAATGGATACGCCGCGCGGGTCAGGGCTTGCTGCAAATCTTCACCACCGCTCACCGACAGGACCAGGCGCGAATCGGCCGACAGGGGTGGCAGCTCCTCGGAGGCCTTGTCTGCGCAGCGCTGCACCTGGCTGCGGTAGGCGTTGATCGACTCGATCAATTGCGCCTCATCGGCAGCATGAACCGTGCTGGCGAACAGCAAGCCCAGGCACAAGGTGACGGCGGATGATCTGCTACGCATGGACATTTCCTCGATCTGACGACACCACTGCTTACCAGCGGACCAACGTCCGGTGATCTTGGCGTATCAGGCTCCATGAAACCAGCGCCCACTCCGCACGAGCCTACGACTTACCGCAACTCAGTACTGGATGCTCGTAATTGAACCGTATGCCGCCAGGGTCAGATATAAACGCTGATACCGGCCTTTTCCTGCAGCCACTGCCGGTAAGTTTCCAGTGAGTCGGTCTGTTTGTCACCATTGCTGCCATTGAAGCGGATAGCACCCTCCAGGCCGGCATCGACCAACTCCTGCACCTGCTTGAGCAACTTGCCGGCGTCATCGCGCTCAAGCTGGGCCACATCCGGCAGTTGCATCCTGGGGGCCCCGCCGCTGCTACTCTCGGCCAGCCCGGCCATCTGCAAAGCGCTAGGCGATTGCGAAGCGCCAGCGCCCTTCAGCGCGCGCATCAGGCCGCCCTCGCCATGTGCCACGGTTTCCTTGGCATAACGACGCAGCTCCGTCAGTACATCCTTACTGGGGCTGCTATCGCCATCGGCCTTGGCTTTGGATGGATTGTTGTTCGCCTGGCTTGCGTAGTAGCTGGCCATGGCAGGCGTGCTGGTGTTGATGCTGGTCATAAGGCCTCCCGGCGTAAATCATTACACCGGTAAAGCAGGATACGCGCCAGCTTGCGCACCCCAGAGAATTCAAGGGTTTAGGCATAGTTGAGCGGCACGGCCTGGCCATGGGTGGCAAACCCTTGCCGGTAGCAAACCGCTTCTGCACATCCTCACGTGCCGTTCAGTTGCTCATGCGATTCCATTGGTCAGCACGAAGGGAATTTCCCCGCACGCAACTGATCACACACATGCGACGCGTGAACTCGCGCAAACAACCCGCCACTGGCAACCGTGACCGTTGCCGTACGTACCACGGACTGGGCTATGCTGCCTGGGCAACATTCATCCATAAGAGGGAATCTCATGAGTCTGTTCGGCAAAATTCTTGAAACACTGGGCTTCGGCTCCAAGGCGCAGGCTGCACCCGCTGAAGCCGCTGCGCCTACTGCAGCGCCCACGGCTGCCCCTCAGGCCATCCCCGCAGTGGATGTAGTGGCCAAGCTGGAAGGGCTGGCCGCCAAACACCCGGAGAAGCTCAACTGGAAGGTCTCCATCGTCGACCTACTCAAACTGCTGGGGCTGGATAGCAGCCTGACTGCGCGCAAGGAACTGGCCAACGAATTGGGCTGCCCTGCCGAAAAACTGGGTGACTCGGCACAGATGAACATCTGGCTGCACAAGACCGTACTGCAGAAACTGGCTGACAACGGCGGCAATGTGCCGGCTGACCTGCTCAACTGATCCTGCACCACTGGGCTGTTGTCCATGACAGCGGCCCTTTCTCTCCTGCGCCCCAGCTTGCCTCCCAGAACCTGTCTCGGATCTGCTGAGCGTCGGCCAAACTGCGTTGAAAATGGCTTGCGGCTAACGCGCGCCAGTGCGGCCCCACTGGGGCGAGCGAAGCGAGTCATGCTCATCTATAGCGCGTAAACCCGAGTGCAGGCCCCGTCCGTTCCTCAGCCGTTTTTGTGTGGGCGCCTAGCCCTTGTTTTGCTCTATAGCTCGCGAGATCCGAAACAGGCTATTAGGCCTGTGCCGCCGGGCTGAGCATCTCGATCTCACGAATCTCGAAATCCCGACTGAGGTAGTCCATGCGCGCCTCATGGAACGCACGCATGTGTGGCAGCGCGCTATGGATTGCCAAGTGTTCGCGCGACTGCCAGACCTCGTAGAAGATGAACAAGGTCGGGTCCTGCGTGTCACGCAACATGTGGTACTCCACGCAACCGGGCTCGGCCCTGCTGGGAGCAATATACCCCCGGAACAAGCGTTCAAAGGCATCGGATTTTTCCGGTCGGGTATGGGCATGAAGGATGAAGCCGTACATGGAGTACTCTCAGTGGCTGGATTTCTTTAAACCCTAACGCACGCTAAATCTCTATATTTGTGCCTTTTACTCAATAATGTTTTACCGCCCGACGGCTGTTTCCTCGCCCTTCATCTGAATAGGCTGGCTGCCATTCATTTAGCGCTGGAGACACCATGAAGAACATCCTGCTCCTGAACGGCGGCAAACAATTCGCCCATTCCGACGGCCGCTACAACGCAACACTGCATGGCATAGCGGCAGCATTCCTCGACCAGGCCGGGTTCGATATTAAAACCACCGAGATCGACGCCGGGTATGACGTGGCCGAGGAAGTGGAGAAATTTCTCTGGGCCGACGTCGTCATCTATCAGATGCCGGGCTGGTGGATGGGCGCCCCCTGGATCGTGAAGAAGTACCTCGACGAAGTGTTCACCGCAGGCCACGGCAGCCTGTATGCCAATGATGGACGAACCCGGTCCGATGCCTCGCAGAAGTACGGCAGCGGCGGCCTGATCCAGGGCAAGCAGTACCTGCTTTCACTGACCTGGAATGCTCCTCAGCAAGCCTTTGACGATCCCAGTGACTTCTTTGAAGGCACAGGCGTGGATGCCGTTTACCTGCCCTTCCATAAGGCTAACCAATTCCTCGGTATGCAGGCATTGCCGACCTTCCTCTGCACCGATGTGATGAAGCAGCCGAACATCGAAAACGATGCTGCTCGCTACCGGCAGCACCTGGCGCAGGTATTCAAGACAGCGGCATGAATCATATGGCCTGGCCGCGAACGGACAGAAGGCTTTGCGCCGCCTGAACGAGCACATAGCCATGGCGGTCAACAGAAGGCGATCTTGCCAATAACCTGTTCACCCCTGCGACGCCACCGTCAGATTCCGGTAGGCTTCGCAGCTTCTTTGCAAGGAGTACCCCCATCATGGCCAAAGCCACCGCCCGTCACATCCTGGTTTCCACCGAAGACAAGTGCAATGAACTCAAGGCCGCTATCGAAGCCGGCGCTGACTTCGCTCAGGTTGCCAAAGACAATTCGACCTGCCCGTCCAGCCGCGACGGCGGCAACCTCGGCTCCTTCGGCCCAGGCCAGATGGTCAAGGAATTCGACACCGTCGTTTTCAGCGCCCCGGTCAACGTCGTACAAGGTCCGGTGAAAACCCAGTTCGGTTATCACCTGCTGGAAGTCACCAGCCGCCAGGACTGATGACTCGCATCCCCACGCCCTGCGTGGGGATATCACCCGCCGGTCAGCTCGTTCTGATCTGCTGTCTATCCGCCTTACCCGCTCATTTCCCTTGTCTCCCCTGACGTGTAACAAAGCATGAGGACCTGGCCCGCCAGTGCCTTTAGAATGGCGCCTTCACTCAGCAAGGACATGCCATGGACAACCTCTACCAGGCCCCACAAGCGCAGCTACTCGACAACACCACCGAGCAGTCGGACGGCGCATTCTTCGTCACCTCCCTGAACAAGCTGGTCATTCTATTCATCGCCACTCTGGGCCTGTATATCCTCTACTGGGGCTACAAGCAGTGGAGCAGCCAACGCGCCTCGATGCCGAAAAAGATCATGCCGGTATGGCGTTCGATCTTTTCCATCTTCTTCATGCATAGCCTGTGCAAGCGCATCAGCCAGCGCCTGGAAAGCCAGGGGCAACCAGCGTGGGCCTATGGCGCCGCCGCCACGCTGTATGTCCTGACCACCATCGTGAGTAGCGTCATCAGTAACCTGACCTCGCGCGATGACAGCCTGCCGCTGCTGGTCGACATACTGTCCCTGCTGCTGCAATTGACTCCTGTACTGCCCCTGGTCGCCATCCAGCGCCAGGCCAACCTCGCCAGCCAGGACCCTCAGGGCAGCAGCAACAGCCAAATGTCCAGCAGCAACATCGTGTTCATCGTACTGGGTGCTGTTCTATGGGCTTTCATCCTGCTCGGGATACTGGCGATCGCCATCCTTGGCTGAAGCACTGTATCGCCTGGTCTGAAGCGCCATCAGCCGTAGCTTCTTCTACGACGATGGCGCGACATATGAACTGAATGGGCAGGAAAAAGCTGAACCCGCACGTTTGCACTGCGATCTAGATAACCAAGCCGTGACCCCATGCGCCATGGCACGATATCGACCGCAGCGGAAGCCCATGCATGACGAGCTTTTTCCACACCCTTGGCCAGCGCATCAGCGATCCGGCTCGCGCCTCGCGCACATCCATCCAGAAAGCCCTCGACCAATGCACCTGCGGCCAGTCGATATTCTTTCGCAACAGCCTGTGCCTGGCCTGCCAATCGCCACTCGGCTACGAGCCACAACGCGGCAGCATGCTCACCCTGCAACCAGCCGACCAAGCAGGCATCTGGCAGGCTCAGAACACGGGGACGCAGTACCGCCGCTGCAGCAACTTCGAGACACCCGCCGGGTGCAATTGGCTGCTGCCGGCACAGACAGACGGCGACTTGTGTATCGCCTGTCGCCTCAACCGTGCCATTCCCGACCTGTCCATCCCTGGTAACGACCGGCGCTGGGCCAAGCTGGAAACGGCCAAACGCCGTCTGGTGGCACAGTTGCTGACCTTGCGCCTGCCCGTGATATCGCGAATGGACGATGCCGATCACGGCCTGGCTTTCGATTTCCTCGCCACCACCGCCGACGGCGAACAACCCATAACTGGCCACGCTGGCGGCCTGATCACCCTCAATGCCGAAGAAGCTGACGATGCCCGCAGGGAACAGGTCCGCGTGCAGATGCACGAGCCCTATCGCACGCTACTCGGTCATTTCCGTCATGAGGTCGGTCACTACTACTGGGATCTGCTGGTTGCCGACGGCCCCTGGCTGGAAGCGTTCCGCCAGGTATTCGGCGATGAACGCAGCGACTATGCCGCGGCGCTGCAATGGCACTACGAACAAGGTGCTCCTGCTGACTGGCAGAGCTCCTTCATCAGCGCCTACGCCACCATGCATCCCTGGGAAGACTGGGCGGAAACCTGGGCGCATTACCTGCACATGATGGATACCCTGGACACCGCCCTGAGCCTGGGCATGCGTGCCGGGGATATCGAACTGGACTTCCAGCCGTTCACCCGTGAAACCCTGCATGCTCCCGACGAGCCTCAGGCAGATGCCTTCCTGGTCTTCGTCAACGCCTGGATCGAGTTGGCTGCCATGCTCAATGAACTGTCACGCAGCATGGGCCAACCAGACTTCTATCCCTTCGTGCTACCGGCAGCGGTGATCGGCAAATTGCACCTCGTCCATCGCGTGGTGCTGGCAGCAGGCAGCACGAGTTCGGGCTGACATGCCAATCATGGGGATCATTCCACAACGCGATGGTCTATTCTCCACGGGTTCATCGACATCTCTCCAACCGGCTGACACAGCCAGGAGGTGGTAATGGCCAACGAGCATTTACCCATCCACATAATTCAGAGGTGATCATCGTGAGCAAAGGTATGGAATCGCGCAAAGAGGCGAAGAAGAAACCGCAGAAGTCTGCCGATGAAAAACGGGCAGCCAAACGCGATAAAAAATCTGCTGGCGGCAATACGCTGCTTGGTAGCCACTCTACCTCTTGATCCCCGTATACCCGGCCAGCGCACTCGCGCTGGCTGGTCCCCACGTACAGTTTCTCATCGCCCAATCAGCCCCTCTGCGCACACTCGTGCGTGCCTGCGCGCACGTGACCCGCTAGAATCTGCCGCCGTACTCAGGCCAAAGCGGCCATCGCAACCATCTGCAGCCAGTGAGAGAACCGATATGGGCGCACAGTGGAAAGCCAAACCGAAAGAAGCAGCAGCCAACGCCAGGGGTAAGATCTTCGGCCGCCTGGTCAAGGAAATCATGGTTGCCGCGCGCAACGGCGCCGACCCGGACACCAACGCCAAGCTGCGCGTTGCCGTGCACGCAGCCAAGAAAGCCTCGATGCCTAAGGACACCCTGGAGCGGGCAATCAAGAAAGGCGCAGGCCTGCTCGGCGAGACCGTCAACTTCGAGCGCACCACCTACGAGGGCTTCGCCCCGCACCAAGTGCCGGTGATCGTCGAATGCCTGACCGACAACGTGAATCGCACTGTGGCAGAAATCCGCGTGCTGTTCCGCAAAGGCCAGATGGGCGCCTCCGGCTCGGTAACCTGGGACTTCAACCACGTCGGCATGATCGAAGCCTCGTCCGATACCGATGCCGATCCAGAGCTGGCGGCCATCGAGGCCGGTGCGCAGGATTTCGAGCCGTCCGATGAAGGCAACACCCTGTTCGTCACCGAA
Source organism: Pseudomonas sp. Marseille-Q8238 (assembly GCF_965111915.1). Lineage (NCBI taxonomy): Bacteria > Pseudomonadati > Pseudomonadota > Gammaproteobacteria > Pseudomonadales > Pseudomonadaceae > Pseudomonas > Pseudomonas sp. Marseille-Q8238. The sequence goes on from NZ_CBCOPI010000001.1 coordinate 3,026,413, forward strand.
ATCACCGACCTCGACGCCGTCTGCCGCGCCCTCCCGGAGCATGGTTTCACCGTCAACGCGGCGAAAATCGGCTACATGCCGAAAAACCCGGTGAGCAGCCTGAGCGATGCGCAAATGGAAGAGGTCGAAGCCTTCCTCGAAGCCCTCGACAACCACGACGACGTGCAGAACGTCTACGTCGGCCTGTCAGGCTGAGCCTCGGGCTGCGGATCTTGCCTGGCCTGATCCGCAGCCCTCGCCAGCACCTTTCTCATGAGCCGCAGCCAGTTCCATCGGCAGCATGCCGAGCGCGCCACAGCCGAAGCCCTGCGCCTGTTGCAGCAACGTGAGGCCATGGGCCCGCATTGGTTGAACTGGGTGGCAGGCGAGCTGTACTCGCTTTCGCCAGCCGAATATGCGGCCATGGTTCGCCGTGAGTTGCAGCAACGCAGCACCCTTTGAGTCATCCTGACATGAGCATTACCCTGACCATTGCCGCTGTCTGCCTACTGGACAACGACGGCCGCCTGCTCCTGGTTCGCAAACGCGACACTCACGCCTTCATGCTCCCCGGTGGCAAGCTGGAAGCCGGAGAAAGCCCGCGAGAAGCCCTGCACCGCGAGCTATATGAAGAACTTGATTTACGCCTGGAAGATGCCAGCCTGAATGAGCTGGGCCGCTTCCTCGCCCCCGCTGCCAACGAGACCAATACACAGGTCGACGCCAGCATTTTCGTCGCGCGCCTGCCCCACCCGGTCAAGCCTGCCGCAGAGCTGGAAGAATTGCGTTGGCATGCAGCGAACAGCCCCCTGACAAGCGATCTGGCCCCTCTTCTGGTCGAGCATGTACTGCCTGCACTCGCCCGGCGAAACGACACAGCCTGAGCGTCGCGCCCGCTCCAATCGCCCTGATCGATAAAGCCAATCAGCCGCCCCTCCTTCGGGCGGCTATGCTGCCGGCATATCCCCGCACACGATCCAGGAGCCACAGCATGAATCCACACGCCACCTCATCGACCACCGAACTGGATGAAGAGACCCTGGCTTTCTCCGAGCGCGTCTTCGACTTAGCCCGTCACGGCGACAGCGCGGCGCTAGAGGCCTTGCTCCAACAAGGCCTGCCAGTTGACCTGCGCAATCACAAGGGCGACAGCCTGTTGATGCTCGCCAGCTACCATGGCCATCTGGAGGCTGCCCGCCTGCTATTGCAGTACAAGGCCGATCCCGAGCTGCGCAACCTCAACGGCCAGACGCCGCTGGCTGGTGTGGCCTTCAAGGGCGACCTGCCCATGCTGCAACTGCTGCTCGAGCAAGGTGCCGATGCCGAAGGCACTACACCGGATGGCAAGACCCCGTTGATGATGGCTGCGATGTTCAACCGGGTAGACGTGATCGACGTGCTGCTCACCCATGGAGCAGATGATCAGCATCAGAACAGCACCGGACTGACTGCCTTGGACGTGGCTCAACGCATGGGTTCACTGCAAGCAGCACAGCGCCTGCAAGAGGCCCGATAACCGGTCGACTGGCTATTGATCCAGAACAAGTCGCCATCGTGATGACCACGTAACATGCGTCCGATAACCATTTCGCGGCCAACAAGGCCCTGCTCGCCCTGCGTGTAAACCCATCCGCCACCGCGAGGTTTACCATGAGCATCACATCAGCCAGCATCTGTTCGGCAGCCGATAGCCTGAAAGGCTTCGTCGGCTTCAACAGCAAGACCGAGCAGTACATCGTGCGCTTCAGCGAGGACTCCTTCGGCCTCGATGTGCCCGAAGCGAGCATTACCCTGGCGTGCGAATTCGTCTGGCACGCCTACCTGGGGGATCTGATGACCCTCAGCCGCAAGCGCCTGCAACTGCTGCTCGACCAGAATATCGATGATCGCCTCAACATCACCGAACCATTGCGCATCTACATGCGCCGTCACGATCTCCCGGAAATAACCGCACAGCGGCGAATACTCAAACCTCGGGAGAACAACACCCCAGCCTAGCTACGTATCCAATTACGCATCCAATTCGTCAGCCCTAGCTGGAAATTGTGCTTTACGCCGCAGAGCCAGGACCTGGTCACCTGCATCAGGGACAGACTGGCATAATGCATGCCCCTTAGTAGGGCATGCCGAGGTGTGCCCAACGATTGAAAGGACTGCAATCGATGCGCTCACGGCTCACGCCGCTGTTCAGATGCGGACTGCTGGCTCTGCTGACCCTACTGCCAGGCTTTGCGCCAGCCGACAATGTGTTGCGTTATCCACGCGCGCCCACCGGCGATGAATTCCGCCATGACTATCCACTGGCCGTCTTGCAACTTGCGCTGGACAAGGCCCACAGCCCGCTGCGCTTGCAACCCTCGGCGTATGGCATGGAGCAGAATCGCGCCCTGCTCAGTCTGGAAGAGAACAGCACCATCGACGTGCTATGGACGATGACCAGCATCGAGCGCGAAGAGCGTCTGATTCCCGTGCGCATCGGAATCGACAAAGGCCTATACGGCTGGCGCCTTGCCATGCTGCGCCAGGGCAGTGAAAACCTGCTGCGTGACGTACGCGACCTCGATGACTTGCGCAAACTGCAGGCCGGCCAGGGACATGACTGGCCGGACACCGACATCCTTCGCCGGCAAGATCTTCCGGTAATGGTGTCCTCCAGCTACGACAGCCTGTTCCGCATGCTTGCTGCCGGGCGCTTCGACTACCTACCACGCTCGGTGATCGAAATCTGGGGAGAACTGAAACACCACCACGCCAAGGGTGTCGTGGCCGATCCCTACCTAGCCCTGCACTACCCAACCGCCACCTACTTCTTCTTTTCGCCACACCGACCGGACCTGGCCGAGACCGTGCGTCAAGGCCTGGAAGCCGCCCTGGCCGATGGTTCGTTCGATCGCCTGTTCCTCCAGCATTTCGGTGCAGCTCTCCAGCAAGCCAGGCTGCACGAGCGCCACCTGATCGAACTGCCGAACCCGCTCTTACCAGCTGCCACACCCCTTGATCGCAAGGAGTTATGGCTCGATCCACGCCAACTGCCGGCTTCTCCTGCAACCCCGTAAAAACCCAGGCCCCTCGAAGACTGTTCATCCCGAACAACAATGTCCCTTATGATGCGGCGCTTTTTCGGGATGCAGTTCAATGCCCATTCGTTGTCTCGTGGTTTTTCTTCTCGCCTGCGCAATCCTTTCTCCGGCCCATGGCCAGCCACCCAGAACCTTCAGCGAGGCCAAGAAAATGGCCTGGCCGTTGTATGCCAAGCAATCCGTCGAGTTCTACTGCGGTTGCCGCTATAGCGGCAACCAGGTCGACCTGCGCAGTTGTGGCTACGTGCCGCGCAAGAATCCGCAACGCGCCAGCCGCATCGAATGGGAGCATGTGAAATATGCCGGTTGTAACATGTTACAAATATAAGTGCATGATTCTAATCATTTTTTATTCTGTAACGCTTTTACCACCTTCCAGCTATTCGCTTACACAGAACTCCAGTCGCTCGACTCTTTCAGAAGATCTTACCGACAGTAGAGACACCTAGCCCAGTTCTGAATCAGATGCACGCTCAGCATTGCCATCAACGGGTACGCCGGGCGAATGCCCTTCCCCTTTGGGTAGTGCGAATCGATCAGGGCAATTAGATTCTTCCACGATACCACCAGGCCCATCTCAATCAGAAACAGCTCCCTGCGGATCTGCTTGCGCTTGCCGACGTACTCGGCTTAGCGCCAGTATTACTTGATCAGCTCAGAATCTCAGATGGCGGTGGCAGAAGGCTTGAAGGATCGCAGGCGAGTTCGCCTGCGATGCGGTAGAGCTTCTCGACGGTAATGTTGACCTCGCCACGCTCGATGCGACCTACATAGCTGCGGTCGAGACTGCACGCCAGCGCCAATGCGTCTTGGGAAATCCGGCAGACCTTCCTCTGCATTCGGATGCGTTCCCCTAACGCTTTCGCCAACTTATCCATGACCGTCTCAATTCAACTTGAGGCGGCACTATCGTGCGTTTGCGGACGCAGAGGCCACGGATTATAATCCGCATTTTCGCGCTAATTCTTCTGGTGCCTCAATGAAATCGGCCTCGCTTATCTTCGACAGGCGTCTGTATGAGCTGCTTCAGGAGCCAGGGCGTACAACGTTTACGACCCGTGAACTGCGCGATGCTTATGCCGCTCGCTTGAGTGGCACACATTTCCGTATCGCCGATGTGCGCCGCTATGTGTATGAGCAGATCCGCCGATTAGTGCGCGCAGGCTGGGTTGTGCTGGATAAGGATCGTCGTGTTCGAGGACAGGTCTACCACCTGCAGCCGATTCCAGTACATCTGCAACTGGAACTGATCGACAACGGTTTTGAGAACAGCCTTATGGTTGCCGGAGTGCCCGAACCAGACACGGCAGTACCCGACGTGGAAGCTTTGCCACTTAAGTCGTCAGCCAATACGGATTTGCAGTTGGAAGCGCTCCACAAGGAAATCCGCTTGGACTTTCTCACCTCAATGGGCGAGGCAGAGCGATTCAAACTGCTTCTGGACGAAATGCCGCATTTCCGGGACAAGCTTGAAGGCGATTACCTGGAAGCCAGGGATCGCAGTTCTCGCCTCTTGGGGCATCTGCGCGCCATCGAAAAGGCCCTCAAAACGCTCGCTGCACCATGATGAGCAGTTCGCTACGGAGCTGGCAGGACAGCTGCATCACTCGGGCGTTGGAGCACTTTACCGTCACGCCGCACTTCTTCTGCCAGGCTACGCCGGGAGCCGGAAAGACACGCATGGCTGCAGAACTGGCCAGCCGACTGCTTGAGCAGGACAGAATCGATTTGGTGCTGTGCTTTGCGCCGTCCTGCCAGGTCGTGGAGGGTTTTCGTTCGACCTTTGCGGCTGTGCTAGGCAGGCGTCTCGACGGCCAGATAGGTGCCGTGGGCGCGGCTTATACCTATCAGGCCATGGAATACCGTGATGAGGGATTCTGGCAGCTGCTTGATGACTACCGGGTGTTCGTGGTCTTCGATGAGATCCACCATTGCGCCGGCCACGATCCGCTGCTCAGCAATGCCTGGGGGCAGCAGATACTGCATCGGATACAGGATCGGGCTGCCTTCACGTTGGCCCTGTCTGGCACGCCCTGGCGTTCGGACGACAAGGCCATCGCATTGGCTCGCTACTCTTCGCCCGAGGGGCATCTGATCTGTGATTACCGTTATGGCTTGAAAGATGCCATTGCCGACGACGTGTGCCGATCACCTCGCATTGTGTTGCTCGACAATCAGAAGGTGAAACTTACGGAAGAGCTTGGCGCGAATAGCTCCGTGAGGCTGTTTCCCAGCATCGCCAAGCTTTTAGGGGAGTCACCTGTCACCTATGAGGAACTTCTGCGTCATGACGAGGTGATCAATCCAATCCTCGATCTTGGCTGCAGCAAGCTGAACGAGCTACGCCAGATCAAACCTGATGCCGCTGGTTTGGTGGTGGCCACAGACATCGAACACGCCCAGCAAGTTACACTGGCTCTAGAAGCAATGGGTGAAGAGTGCCGCATCGTGACCAACAAAACCCCGGATGCGCAGCAGGTGATCAATGCATTCCGGAGCAGCGCCTGCCGCTGGATTGTGGCCGTCGGAATGATCAGCGAAGGTACCGACATTCCCCGCCTGCAAGTGTGCTGCTATCTCAGCCGTATCCGCACCGAACTGCATTACCGGCAAGTGCTGGGACGAGTGCTGCGGCGCACAGGTGAGTCCGACGACCAAGCGTGGCTATTCATGTTAGCGGAGTCAACGCTTCAGGGCTTTGCGGAGCGAATATCGAATGACTTGCCTGATGACCTGGCAGTTTTGAGCGATGTGCAGATGCCTGGTTTTACTCCAGGGTCCAAACCTGAGCCGATGGGCACTTTGGGTCATGTCGAAGGTTTCGGCGGTGCGGGGTTAGGTAGTGCAGAACCGGGTATTGGATCGCAGCCTACGGACATCATTTCGCTGGATGGCTTTGCAATTGAGCCCGCTTACCAGGTCAGCTTTTCCCAGCATTATCGGCAGCAGCTACTGGCTTGTTTTTGATGCTCAGCCAGTCGAGGCAGATCCAATGATGTTGGTGTTCATGATTCCATACCCGGCCGGCGTCGTTTGGAACGTAATCGTGAGGTGTACATGGAGATTAAGTCGCAGGCATTGGTCGATGTCGTTGAGGATGTGATCTGCGACGTGTGCCGCTCTGGCACGGGTATTCCCGGCTACGGTCCCCAATACGGCAAGCTTGAAGCCCAATGGGGATATGGCTCCCCGCATGATGGGCAGCACTACCGGGTGCATCTCTGTGAGCCCTGCTTTTTCAGGGTGCTGAGTGGGTTGCGTCGGGAGCGCATGGTCAATGGTATGTTCGATGATGATCAGCCATTTGCTTCTGAAGATTTTGGTCTGGTCAGCAAAGATAACTACTGGGAAAAAAACTGATTGTAGGGCTGAAAATCCATCAGCCGCACCACGTCGAATCGCGGACAAATTAGGGGTAAGCGCGCGACTTGCCCGTTCTGGTCTCGTAGATTGGAATAACCGAATAAGGAGGTAGCCGCTTTGACCCTTCCGCATGAAAGAACCCGGAGTGTCGTCAAGACCGAAGCTTTTCTCCGCGACCTCTCTCGTAACACTGAGCTACCTGATGACATTCGCAGCTATGCGAAAAGCCTGCTTAGACACTACCCCTCAGCCGATCAAGTTTTCTCGCTGGGGCGCCTCGAAGAGTGCCTAGTAAATGACGCTCAAGATGATGAATATCGGCGAAGGGTGATTGCGTTCCATCAGCCACTTTTCAGTTCGTCGTTAGACTTCACGCTATAGGCGTAAATGCCACGATGCTCAGCACTGATCAAGCCCAGTCGGTATACGCCCGGATTACGCAACGAGTCAAGCGACTACCTAAAGGGCAGCCGTTCAGCATTAGCCGTTTCACAGGGTTTGGAACGAAAAATGCCGTATCCAAGGCAATAGCTCGACTGGTCAAACGAGGCGAACTCGAACGGGTGTATCGTGGGATTTATATGCGCCCGAAACCCGGACTTTACGTTGCCAGGGCTCGTCCCAACCACTGGCAATTGATCAGCGTAATTGCCAGGCAGAAGCACTTGTCTTTACAAATCCATGGTGCCAATGCCGTCAGGAGGTTTGGGCTCAGTACCCAGATGCCGCTTATTCCAATCTTTTACACTAACGGCGCCAGCCGCTCAGTATTCATAGGAAACGCTGAAATCAGGCTAATACATGCGACAACGATGGTCATGCAGCATGCAGGAACTGAGGTAGGGGTGGCTATCAGCGCACTGTATTATCTCGGCAAAGAAGGCTCCACTCCGGAATGCATAGCAGCGATCAAGAAAGGACTCAGACCTGAAGACTTTGTCAAGTTGCTGGCCTGCAAACTACCAAAATGGATGAGCACGGTGTTGAAGGTTGAAAGTGTGAAATAGCGGAATCGCTACCTTACGATGAGCTGCCCGCGCATGGGGGCATTGTCGTCAACGATCCCGCGGCGATCTCCCTACCTACCAGTCCCCTTGGAGGGTCAAGTAGCACGAGCCCGGTGCAAGGCGAACGCCTGGGCACCGGGCTATCGCCATCACACGTAATGCTTGTTCCCTTTGCGCTCAAGCGGACGGCCTTTAAATACATGCGGGCCGTCCATCGTCAACTCGACCCTGTCCCCTTTGCGGGTTAGCCAAGGCGTGGCTTCCGATCCAGTTTTGGAGGTAACGCCACTGGGGCTGATGCGAATTTCGTCGCCATCGATCTCGATCATCCCCAAGACGTAGGTGTAAACCAGGCTACTGAAAAATCCTCCTTTGAATTCGAAGGCACACTCTACGACCTCGTCCCCGTACTCCATCCGCATTTTCGGCTTGAGGGAGGCAACCGACACTGCTCCGTTGTCGACGGCGGAATAGACGCTGCAGACCAGCGCGACTTTGCCGCCCATAAGATGAGAGATGGCTGCATTGATCTCGACGGTTTCGATCCCTGGGGCAGAGGTGCTCGCGCTTACCACATCGCCGGTATGGAACACGAAGGGGTCAGCCTCGAAGGAACCGCGCTTGTCAGGCGCCTGAATGATGGACATCCGACCGTCTGGGCGAAGGATACCGATTCGCAGGTCAAGGTCGTCGTTGTCTCGACCGTCTCCGTTGTCCACCCACCTGGCGCTGACCTTGATGACCTTCGGCGCGGCCGCGCCTTTCTCCAGAGAGACCTTGTGCGTGCTCCCGGGTTTGTCCAAGGTGATCACCGTCTTGGTGATGCTGACCGGTTTCGCAGGGGGCGCGGCTGGGATCGGGGCAGTTGCCGGCTCATCGTCGACCTCGACTCCATACATGCCACAGAGCCCGACCAGGCCCGAGGCGAAACCCTGCCAGACAGAGCGCGCCTTCGCTTGACCGTTTCGGACGTAGAGCTCGAGTACGATGATGCCCGTCTCCCGCTCAAATGCCCCAGGCGCAAGATCCAGCACCTGGTCGCCGGCAAGAACACGTGCGCTGAGGTTTGGTACTCCTGCGAAACCTCCTCCGGTGCCATCTTGGGTCAAGGTGATGGCGATCTTCGAGATAGCGGCTGGCAGGCGACTCAGATCAAAGCTGATGCTGTGACTGATCGAGCCGGCCTGGATGATGGGAGGCGAGAATGCGGCCGCGCCGGACGCATGCTCCGGCGCATTGAAGAAGACCATCCCACTGTCATCGACCACTTTTCCGGAGTCAGTGATGAGGAAGGCCGTCAGGTTCACGTCGAGGTTTGCGCCGGCAGAATGCGTTACCAGCACCTGACCTTTCGACTGGTTGATGGTGGTGTTCTCGCCGGGCTTGAGGGATTGATTCAATTCTGGTCGCCTATTCCTTGGTTTATGTGCAGGCAAAGTAAGCCTGGATTGCATGAAGCGAGGTCCCACACTCGTCCATTCAGGGCCGAATCTCCAAAGTGAAGTGTAACTAGAGAAGGGAAAGGTTGAAGCCAATCCGGGCTGCAGGATACTGAGCAATAAAACTGATTTGTGGGATGCGGAAGACATTGATGCCGCCGAGGCTGAATCAGCATGAGGCGCGATGACCGCGCCTCATGAGTTGACTTAAGCAACGCTTGCGGTCGAGTCAAAAGCTAGGCATTCAGAAACAGAGATGAACTCTTGCCGTCGGCACAGCCAAGCCGAAAGGAAGGTGTAGGCAGTAGTGAGCACGGAGATCATGGCCATCGTTTCTTTCTTCTCCCGTCGGTTCCTTGCATTCGCTCTCGCCTGGGACTCCCCTTTGTACTTGGTGCTTAAGAATAGCGATGCCACCAGTACGCCTATTACTGCATAGAATACTGACACCAGAGTCATCTTGGCGATGAGCGACAAGCTGATGCTCATCCATCCCTGATTGGTTCGCACAGACGCATACACCGCGAACATCAATGCAAACATGAAACCCGTGAGGCCTGCCACCATTGCGAGTTGACGAGGCAGCTCGAGCCAGTTCATCAAGAAGGCCAGTACCACGCCTGCAGCCGGCAAGAGGTTCGTAATCGCGGCATCCGTGTAGTCGTTGTAGATGGTTGTTTGCCCCTGATGGTGTCTCCACATCGCCCAAGCTGTCAGAAGTGCCCCCGCCAGCAGCAAGTACTTCCAGGCCGGGCTAGATTTGAACTGCTGCCACAGAGTCTTCTCCGGCGAGCGGTATGACGGCGAGGACGAGGTTGCACTCGAAGCTGGCGCAACCTTTTGAGGGGGTTGGTACTGCGGCATCTGGGCTGGTACCTGCTGGTGCTCTCCAGCACGTTGAGTTTCGAGCGCTTGGGCGGCCTGAGCACGCTGCTGGAGTTCGATGATTGCCAACTGGCGCTGATTCTCGATCTGCGCCTGTCGAGCTGCTTCTTCAGTCGCTAGACGCTCCGCAGTTTGCCGCTGCCTGATGGCCTCCGCTTCCTGGTGCTTGTTCAGCTGGGCATGGGCTAAAGCCGATGCAGCCTTACCCTTCTCCGCCGTCACATATTGATCAAGCGCCTGGATGCGGGCGCCGATAGTGCTGTCGAGGCACTGCTGGTCAGTACACGCATTCCTTGTCGCGAGCCATTCACGTTGCGACTGACGGACCGCATCAGACTGGCCAGGATTTACCTCCAGGGCGGTCTTATAGGATCTAGCTAACCACTCGTCCAACCCGGACAGGTAGCCATCACGGCAGATTTCTGTTTCGGGGAAGCTGCTGGCCTTGGAGCAGTCAAAGCTTGCTGCCACAGTTTGGCCGGCCAGGAGGGCCAGAAGCAGACCGGAGACTGCTGCACGAAGTTGCATCGAGATCATCCTTTACTTGTTGATCGCCTATTTGCGTTATTGGCGGCCCAGGGTGGTTTATGCACCCCGTTAACCATAACGCCCGAGCCGAATGATGCCAGTTAGCCGGCATCTGGCACAGTCTCCCCTTGTGCCGTTACAGTGAAGGCTCAAGTCGCGAAGGATAATCTCCGATGTCAACCGAATTCTCTAGCCCCGCAACCACGTAAGCAACTGCACATTGGCTACTTCCGGGGGGTGATGCTGCACTGGCCGCATACGTGGTTGCTTTGCACAACACCACCCGCGGCCCTCATTAGCTCCTAGCGGCTGGAGGATATCCTCAGGAACCCCCTACTCTGGCAACCTTCCACAGTTGCACTAAATCCGATGCCCTATCCCGGAGAAGAGTTGCGGCGTCGGAGCACGCTGATTCGAGCGTCATGGGGACGATAGAGAAAACGGAAAAAATCGTACGTTAAGCGTACGGCCTGTCAGGTTGAGGCCCTAGAGGTTGCCGGCGAGGCGTCAGAAAATGCTGGAATCGGCCCTATCCTGACGCAGCCCAAGGTTCCGGCCTGACGCCTAGTTAGGGCATACCCTAACTGTGTCATTTTCAGAAGACGACTGCACCAGTTGATTGGGCGTAATGGCTGTTGTGCAGCCAGCTCCTGACAGTTCAATATCAGAAGTGATCTGCACCAATCTCGACTATGCTCAATACTCGTGTGCACCAAAGCGAGGTGAGCATGGCGACGGACACCCCACGGATTCCAGAACAAGGCGTGGCCACTCTGCCTGATGAGGCTTGGGAGCGTGCGCGCCGTCGTGCGGAGATCATCAGTCCGTTGGCGCAGTCGGAGACGGTCGGGCACGAAGCGGCCGATATGGCGGCTCAGGCGCTGGGCTTGTCTCGGCGCCAGGTATACGTTCTGATCCGGCGTGCCCGGCAAGGCAGCGGCCTCGTGACGGATCTGGTGCCCGGCCAGTCCGGTGGAGGTAAAGGTAAGGGGCGCTTGCCGGAACCGGTCGAGCGCGTCATCCACGAGCTACTGCAAAAGCGGTTCCTGACCAAGCAGAAGCGCAGCCTAGCGGCCTTTCACCGCGAAGTCACTCAGGTGTGCAAGGCTCAAAAACTGCGAGTGCCGGCGCGCAATACCGTGGCCTTACGGATCGCTAGCCTTGACCCGCGCAAGGTCATCCGCCGGCGGGAAGGCCAGGATGCCGCTCGATTTCTGCCCTTCATGACCGGCAGCTGTCGGCCAGCCGGGTGCGCTCTAAAGCGTCCAGGGAATTGGGGGCTTTCAGTACGGGAGCAGGTATTTACCCTGCGAGATCGACTGAAGGTGATTCATATAGCTGTTGAGTCCTTCGAGGACCTCTCCGATTTTGTTTGGGTTAGCTCTACCAAAAATTACGCTGAGGGCCACGTTCACGTCGGGTCTCGCCCGAATCCTTTGCGAAACCAGGTCGAAACCCGAACGCTGCACAATCAAATAAATTGCTTCCTCAAGGGTAATGATCTTTTCCCAGAGGCTATCTACGATGGGTACTTCTGATATCTCAGAGAGGGCGATAAGGGCTCGTTTATCGCCGGTGATGAGGGCGTCGTCTTCGTCTTGGCTTACGGCCGCAAACAAGATCGCTTCTCCGCTGTCGATATCCGGCCGATTTAGCTCGAGGATCGTATTAGCCGAGTCGGTGACTACTTGGACCTCTGTCGCAGCCTCGACGAGCCGCTGAGCCGTCACAACAGCGTCTTGTGATCCCAATTTCTTTAGGGCGGCGTCGGGTTTGTTAAGCCTGAGCTGAAAACGAAGCTGTGGAAGTATCGCGAAGTCGCTGAGCGGGCACTCAAGAGCGAGCGCAAGCTCGTCTAGAAGCAAGTACTGACAAAGGGACTTGGCTGCGTCGCTATCAAGTAGGTACACGTGTGACTGACCCGAAGCCTTGGATAGCTAGCACGTGCTCCCGATTCTCGTCGCTAAGAGCTCCGAGATCGGTACTTTGCATGAACCACTGATTAAGCACCTCGATCGCCCCTCTGGGGTCTGCGATATAACCCAAGGCCTGATTTGCTCGGGCCCAATCGTCATTCTCTCTGGCGTAGGAAAGAATTAGGTGGCCGGGGTCGACTCCAAGTTGTTCTCCAGCTATGACAGCATTCGAGGCTAGTACTGCTGCGGAGTCTGGTCGTCCGATAGCTTTAAGCACGTTTGTATGCCCGTTCCTCAAAAGTGCGAGAGCGAAAGAGTCAGCCTCTTTCTCCTCCGCATCCTTCCTGGTGGCGTCACTCCCGGCCAAGGCATCGGTGACTTCGGCAATGTCCTCGTCTATGAGAACACCATTTTCACCGACGTGGCCGCATACGATATGAGCGAGTTCATGTGCTAGGACGAACAACTGTCGAGCGTGCTGGGGGCTATTAAATCCTAAAACAATTGCGGGTCTGCCTTGAACGCTAACGGCCATACCTGTCATCCGCTTCGACGTTTTGGGCAAATCCTTGAGAAACAACACAGGAATGCCCTGAGCCCAGCAAAGCGCCAGAAGCCCTTCAAAACCTACGCTATTCGTACCCGAGATCTGGCGAACTAGGTGCCCGATATAATTCGGGTCAGGGGGTAAGGGGCTGTATGGGGCTCCGGCACTGAAAATTGAAAGTCGAGCCAACGCCATGCCAAGGCTGGCCGCTATGTTTAGCGCCCCTTCCTCTGTACCTCTTCTTCGCTTGAATCGAGCGTTGGGCGTAGCCGCGTCGATTGCAAGACTGCCGTCTTGGGCAAAATTTACAACCAAGCCCAAGCGTTGCTTAAGCAACAGTGCAAATTGGAAGGCTCCAGCGCTGGTCTTGAAGAGGCTGTGATCCCACCAATCGGGCAATAGTCTCTCAACATAAGGGCGCGGATATCCTGCAGCCTTAAGACTTTCGAAGGCGGACTTCACTGTTATTGGAGTCGTTGCGTCATGCATAGCACCCTCCCATAACATTAGATTCCAGCATCATTTTCACATGCAGGCCCTTCGGTGGGCAAAGAGCAGTTCAGCAAGGCGACGAGCGTGCTCCTCACTGCCATCCCACACGTTTGCCAAACTATCCATCAAGACATCTGAAGTCCGAGGGTCAGGCAATTCCAGCTCTAGCGAGATTTTTGCATAAATGCATAATTCCCGGTGAGTCTTTGTAACCCGCTTCGGCTTGCCAAAAAGGTTGCGGTGAATCTGTGGCTGGCCTAATCCAGAGGCATTCGCTATTGAGGTGCTCGTCCTTTGTCCGTGGGACGCAAAGAAAGCGAGGAGCTCTGCGACGATTTTGGTTTTGCTTTTCATGCATTTCATAAAGTATAAAATAGCATAAATGCATGGTTTTGGTGGTCGGTGGCATTACCCAAGCCACCCATCGCCGTATGAGATAAACTGACTAGCTGTCCGGCAGGACGCCGGCGGCCATCGAGAATTGGATAATGCGCGAAGCGGAGATCAAACGAGCACTCACTCACTACTTGGATACCTCGTTGGGTATCCACCCTGGCTTGTTCCTGGAGGAGCTACAGCTTAGTGGCGGTGAGGTTCGTGCAGACCTTGTCCACATCTACGATATGCATTGCTATGAGATTAAGAGTGAGGCCGACTCCTTGAAGCGCCTTATCGGTCAAGGATCCCGTTACGCTCGAGTTTTTGATCGCATCACGTTAGTGACTGCGGAATGCCATCTGAAAAACGCGCTTCCCTTGTTGCCGCCGTGGTGGGGGATCATCCTTGTCCCTGAGGTGCCTGAGGCGGGGTTTAAGCATGTTCGGGCCGCAAGACCTAATAAGCGCCACGAACCTGAGGTGCTTGCCTCCCTACTCAAGCGAGACGAGGCGCTTCACCTCTTGACCGAAATGGGTAAGGTTCGAGGCTGGAAGAGCAAGAGCCTATATCTCATTCAGGCATATATCGCAGAGCTGCTCACACTTCCCGAGCTCAAGAACAATGTTCGGGACTACCTCCTCAAACGGGTCGAGGAAGCTACACCTCAATTTTCAGCCTGCCCGGCCTAGTACTGTTCCTTAATCACCGTCGCAAGGTGATGACACCAACCTTCAGTGAAGTGGAAGAGGCCTGCATTCTTCTTTTTGATTGCCGGATTCGCTCGATCTGCAATTAATTCGTCCCCATAGGAATACTCTCGGCCTTTGAAGGAGGCTGCATGCACGGTCACCATCAAAGTCGAGATAGCAACTGAATGCTCTGACTTGCTTCCGTCAGCTCGCAACACCAACCAGTCAAGGTTCCTTGCATAGCGAATGGCAACACGGCCGCCGCGGCGAGTTAGTGTCTCCTCAGTCCAGCGCGGAGATATCGTCCCATAGTCTGAATATCCGAGAAGCAGTCCGGGAGCGTTGGTATTCAGCGCGGCCCATAGAGACCAGTCTCGGCGTGGCAAGTTAGCTACCGTTTTTACGGCCGCAAGACTCTCGGGGAACGCACCTGATGCCACATGAATTTGGGAAAACCCTGCGTTCTTGAACGCCGCCATCATGCCTGTAAAGGCGGGTACCTCTGCGGCTTCCCAAGCGGGAGTAACACCTAGATCGACCATAAGATGAATACGGTTGCCAGGCCTTGATAGTACCTGTGCGGCCATCATCGTCTGGGTGTAGTGCTCAGCATTAACTGTTAATCCACTGATACGTAAGCGTAGGAAAATCTCAGGGAAGGATTGCACTAGACCAAGTAGCGCAGGGCGTAGCAGAGGGGCATCTAACGGATTGATAACTGGAAGAGTTGGAAAGCCGTTAGCTTTTGCGATCTGAAGGAACGCCTCAAATTCTAAAGGACGAATGCCAACGAGCCGCCCTTCGGGATTCGCATAATCTACCAATGCAGGGGCTCCCCAAGCTGTTTGGAAATTCCCTACCAGGCTGCTGTGTTGATTCGAGTGACGGACCTCGATGCAGGGGCGAACGTAGGGCTTAACGTCTCCCCGAGTCTGAAGCAGAGCTCTCTGCTCCCAGGACTGCCACTTAATGATCGGAATGTAGTAAGGGTGGTTGGGGAATCTAAGTGCCATATGCCTTCCTTGGGATCGCGTAGTGGTCCAATCGCTTTTATCACGAAGGGTGGCACTTTGAAATCACCGCAGATAGGTTGAGATCCAATTGCTATTCCGGCTCTAGCATTTGACTTAGCGTCGGGATCTTGCTGGCGCTGCTTAGCGTTCATCATTGATGGCGTCTGGTCAATTTGACGTAGTTAAGGCGCTTTCAGCAAGTTCCGCTTCTGGCCGCTCTCTGCCGGCCGTGACAGGAAGATGCGGGAAAAAAGCAGACATTATGCTTTTCATAGAGCATCTTCAGGCATCTGATAGGATCAACCAAATACCTACAATAATACTGGTCGTTTAACTTCATGAACGCGATGCACAGTTCTGACAATGTCACTTTTTCGGCACCTCCTATCAGCGTGGCAATTGCCGACGATAGCTACCTTATTCGCGAGGGCTTGTCGCAGATTCTTGCCCAGTCTCCAAGAGTTCGTGTAGTCGGGCTTTATGCTGACCCAACCGCGCTGCTTGCAGCGGTAGAAGCAAATCCACCACAGGTTGTCATGACAGACATCCGCATGCCGCCTACGCAAACGGATGAGGGCATGCGAGTAGCAGAACATCTGCGCCAGAGCCATCCGGATATAGGCGTAATCGTGCTGAGCCAACATGGCAGCTCACAGTATGCAACCGAGCTACTGGAGAAAGGGGCATCTGGGCGTGGATACCTGTTAAAGGATCGTATTCACGACCTCGATCATCTGGTGTCTACCATTCATGCGGTTGCAACTGGTGAGTGTCGAATTGATACGCAACTAATTGAATCCCTGCTGTCGCGCAAGCACCAGCGCTCCCCCTTAGAAGAGCTAACACCACGCCAGCGGGAAATCATGGCCGACCTTGCGACAGGTAAGAGCAACCTTGCCATTGCGCGCGACAGGGGAGTAACCCAGCGGGCGGTGGAAAAACATATAAGCGAGATTTTCGGCCGCCTTGGCTTGGCCAACGACGAAAGCATCAGCCGCCGGGTACAAGCGACGCTGCTTTATTTATCACGTAACGGCCAATGAAAAGCCTAAAACCCTGGCTCGCTATCCTCGGTGGAGGCACGGTAACCATAGTTGCCGGGATCATGGCGACAGGCGCGGGCTCGACACGAATAATCGACGCCTTGATGGCCGGCGTTGGCGTGATGTTGGTTTCCGGCGTGGCGATGACCGTGCGCGCCCGCTACCCACAACGCCCGCTCTGGATATTGCTCGGAATGCTCGCTGTAGCTTACGCGCTTCATCCCCTAATTTATTCGACCAATGATCTGCTCTATACGATTGGCAGAACCGTTCGCCCCTGTGCTGAAGCGCTGCTGGTGTGGGTGGTGCTGACCTTCCCGACTGGGCGCATCACCGACCGACGTGAGGGTATGCTGATTGGCGCAGCTATCGCTGCTATTGCCTTGCTATGGCTACCCAGCGTGATGCTGACTCCGCACGTGCCGCGCTTCGGCCCACTGCCCTCCTGCACTGACGTGTGCCAGGACAATTTACTGTTTATTGCCGACCACCCTACCTGGTCCAACCTCCTGCTGAATGCCTTTCGCATCGTCAACACAGGCATCCTGATCGCGACCAGCCTGTACTTGCTACAGCGACTGCGACAGGCCTCCACACTGATGCGTCGCTCGCTCGCCCCCGTACTACTCGCCTCTGTCGCCCGCACGCTATGCATGGCGTTTTTCCTGACAACCGGGACTGGCTTGTTGTTGCTTACCTTTACCTTCTGGGCCGTTCCGTTAGCTATTGCCTTGGGCTTGCTGCGCAGCCGGCTCTACACCGCCCAAGCGCTACATCGGTTAGTGACCGGATTAAGGCGCCGGCCGAACCTGCAAGGCCTGAAAACCATGATGGCGAATGCTCTGGATGACCCATCACTGGAGCTAGGTATTTGGGAGCCAAACACTGGGCGCTGGATTAACTCATCCCAACAAGTCGTGCCGTTACCCGAACCAAGTGCCAAGGAGCAAGCCGTACGCGTACTGCATGACCTCAATGACCAACCTAGCGCAATCCTGATTCATAACCGCGCCTTGTTGGAAGAGCCGATGTTGCTGGAGGCAGTTGTTAGCTCGATCCATAACGCCATCGTCAATTGGCAATTCGAATCTGCCTTGGCCGGTGCCCATGCCCATTCTGAAACTGTCGCGGAAGAGGAGCGCCGCCGGCTTGAACAAGACCTACACGATGGTGCACAGCAACGCTTACTCGCGCTGCGTATGAAGATCAGCGTGACCAGACGCCTGGTCGATAGCGATCCGAGCCGAGCGGATGCACTGCTAGTGGAAATGGCAACGGACATTGATGCCGCCATCACCGAACTGCGTACGCTGGCACATGGCCTTACTCCGCCACTACTGGCTGAGCGAGGACTGGCAGCAGCCTTGGGAGAGGCCGCCAATAATGCGGGCTTGCCAGTAGTCACGGACTTTCAAGCACCGAGACGCGAAAGCCCGCTCGCCGAACGAGCAATTTACTTCTGCTGTGTCGAAGCCCTACAGAACGCAGCTAAACATGCAGGAGCAGGGGCAACGGCGAAAGTTACATTGCGCCAAGAACGGGATGGGATTTCGTTCGCTGTGGTGGACAGCGGCTGCAGCAACAGGCACCCGCTGAATCTCAATGAAGGCCAAGGGATCGCCAGCATGCGCTCGCGCATGCTGGCGATAGGAGGAGAGCTCGAAATCAGCATCTCCTCAACAGGTGGTTTGAGCGTCGTCGGGCGAATCCCCTGCGCGAAGGACAATGTCCAGGGGATGGCGAAAAATAGCGCGCTACAGCTGCTTCCGAAGCACCATAAGCGAGCCTCTAACATGTCCTAAAGCTAGAGGCTTTCAGTTTCAGCGAGTTTCTTTATTGCACATCAGCATCGAGGCGATGGCCGGCAACAAAACCAGTGCACCTACCATGTTCCAGATGAAGAGCAACACCAGCAGCAGGCCCATGTCGGCCTGGAACTTCAGTGCCGAGAACGACCAGGTGGCTACACCCATGGCCAGAGTGATGCCAGTGAAGGCCACCGAGGTGCCGGTAGTTTTCAACGCTTCAAAGAACGCCGCACGGAATTTCAGGCCCTGGTGCAGAAAGCCTTCCATGCGACTGTACAGGTAGATGCCATAGTCGACACCGATGCCGACGCCGAGGGCAATCACCGGTAGCGTGGCGATCTTCACTCCCAGGCCCATCTGCGCCATCACCGCTTCGCACAGCACGGTTGACAGGTACAGCGGCGCCATCAAGGCGATGGTCACTTTGATCGAATTAAACTCCCACCAGACCACTAGCGAGATGATCACAAACACCAGGAGCAGCATCAGCTTCTCGGACTGCTCGATGACGATGTTAGTCGCCGCCTCAATGCCGGCATTACCTGCCGCCTGGAGGATCTCGAAGTCTCCTGTGTCGTACTGCTTGCTGAAGGCCTCGACCGCGCTGACCACCCGGGTCAGCGTCTCGGCCTTGTGGTCACTCAGATACAGGCTGATTGGCGCCACGCTGCAGTTGGGGTCGACGAACTCGGCAGCGACACCTGAGCGGGCATTGTTCATCACGAACTGATCGCGCGACAGTTCGGCCCACTTCGGGTTGCCCTCATTGCGCGCAAGGATGTTGAAGCGCATGGTGCGATAGAGCGACTGCACCGATTCCACACCTTTGACTTCACGCATGCTCTGTTCGAACTGGTTGGCCAGGTCGGCAGCGGCGAAGCGTGCGCACTGTTCAGCCGGTGTCTTGAACATCACTACATAAACATCAGTGCTGGTGCTGTAGTGCTTGAGCAAGTAAGCGTTGTCCTGGTTGTAGCGCGCTTCCGGACGGAACTCCGGTGCGCCCTTGTCCAGGTCTCCAATTTTCAGATCTTGACGGGCGTAGTAGCCGACGCCGAGCAGCATCACGCTGAGGGCGATCAGCGGCAGCGCCACGCGCGGTTCGACCACGGCCGACAGGCGGCGGAAGATAGGCCAGGACGAATTGGCTCGCTTTTCCTGCTCACGCAAGCCGCGCGGACTGATGCCGGCGTAGGACATCAGCACCGGCAGCAGGAACATCTTGGTAAAAATGGCGACGAACACGCCAATGCTGGCGGTGATTGCCAGCTGCTGGATCACACCAATGTCGATCACCAACAAGGTGATAAACCCCACCGCATCGGCCAGCAGCGCCGTGGTGCCAGGAATGAATAGGGCGCGGAAGGTGTGTTGCGCGGCAACCAGCGGCGTGGCGCCATGCCCCATCGCGCTCATCATCAGGTTAATGTTCTGCACCGCGTGGCTGATGCCTATGGCGAAGATCAGGAACGGCACCAAGATCGAGTATGGGTCCAGACCGAAACCGAAAAGGTGCAACAGGCCAAGCTGACAAGCCACGGTGAGCAGGCAAGTCACCACGGTTACTGCGGTACTGCGCCAGCAGCGGCAATAGAGATAGAGCATCAGGCTAATCAGGCCGACTGTGATAGCGAAGAACAGCGCGATGTCGGTGGCAGCGGCCAGCAGATCACCGATGATCTGGGCGAAGCCGATCACGCGGATATTCACGCCCTGTACACCGAAATGCTCGCGCACCTGCTTTTCCAGCGCTTGGGTAAAGGCACCGTAGTCCAGCGGCTCGCCGGTCTCTGGGTTCATCTCCAGCAGTGGCACCCGGATCACCGCCGACTTGAAGTCGTTGGCGACGAAGCTGCCGAGCATGTTGGCGCGCTGGATGTTCTGCCGCACCTGTGCCAACGCCTCTGGGCTCCCGTCGTAGGTGTCGGGAATCACCCGGCCGGCGCGCAAGCCTTCGGTGGTGACTTCAGCCCAGAGCGCGTTAGGGGTCCACAGCGATTTCAAATTGCCGCGATCGACGCCAGGGATGTAGAAAATCCTATCGTTGACCTCGCGCAGAGTCTCAAGGAACTCCTTGCTGACAATGTCGCCCTTGGGGTTTTCCACCACCACGCGCAGCACGTTACTCTGCGGCCGGAGCACGCTCTCAAACTGCAGGTAGTTCTGGATAAACGGGTGGCCGGTCGGGATCATCCGGCTGAAGCTGGCGTCTGGGCGCAAGCCCAGGGCCTGGTAGCCGAGCAACAGCGAAAGGACCAAGAAGAACAGAAGCACCACCACGCGATTGCGAAACAGTGCACGTTCGGTGAAACCAACCAGCCGCTGCAAAGCGCTGGTCTCAAGTTGCGGGCTAGACCCGTCGTTCAGTTTGGCATTCATTGCAGCTGCTCCTTGAGCTCTGCCAAGGGCATGGTGATGAGGCCGGCGCTACCAATCAGCGCCAGTTGCTCGGCAGACACTTGCGCCACGCCGAGCCAAGGCGCCTTAGCGGCCGCCTGCCAAACTTTGAACTGCTGGCCATCGGTGCTGTACAGCACCACGCCACCTTGCCCGGTCAGCAGCAAGCTGCCGTCCGCCAGTTGTGCGGCGCCGTACAGACCCGCGCGCACCGGCAGCGGGATGACCTGCCAGCTCAGGCCCTGATCCTGGCTGGCCAGCAAGGTACCGCCGAAGCCCAAGGCCAGTAGGCGGCCATCGCTCAGCTGCTGCAGTTTGTACAGCGAGGCCGGGCTCATTGGCGTGATCACTGTCCAGTGCTGGCCGTCATCACTAGAGCGGTACAGACGCCCGCCTTCGCCGGCGACCACTAGACTGCCGTCGCGCAGACCGAGGACCGCATTGAAGTGCAAACGCTCGGGGTTTTCCAGGGTCGAGACAAATTCCCAGCTTTTCCCGCCATCGCGGGTATGCACAAGGATCCCATAGGCACCAACCGCCCAGCCTTGCTGCGCATCGCGGAACCACACATCCAGCAGCGGGCGTGCCGGGCCTGACTCGATACCGGCTTTAGCATCATCGAAGGCGAAGATGACATTCTCCAACTCGGTATGCAGCGCCTCGTCGTCTGGCGCCGCCGCACTGGCTAATTCCAAACGCGCCATCTCGGCCTCGGCCCACTTCAACATCAAAGCGCTTATGGCACTGCCGTCGAGTTGCTTGCTCCAGGTCTTGCCGCCATCGGTGCTATGCAGGACCACACCGTCATGGCCGACGGCCCAGCCGTTGTTGGCATCGGGGAAATGCACCGAGGTCAGCAGAACATCGACCGGCACTTGTGCCTGCTGGATCTCGCCGGAGGGCGAGCGCAACAGCACGTGGCCGCTGCCCCCCACCGTCACCAGATAATCGCCGACCAACTGCCCATCGGTGAGGGGCGACTCGCTGGCTAAGGGGGAAATTCGGGCGGCGCGCTCAAGGCGATCGACCAGTGGCGCGGCGCTGAGCGGCAAGGCCGCCAGGCCGACAGACAACAGGCAGAGCAACCTCAGCGCTGGTTGGTTGTATTTTTTCATGGCCAGCGTCTCAGAAAGTAAAAAAGGGGGAAAGCGCTAACCGCTTTCCACCCAAAGACCACGGAGTAAACAGTTAATCAGCGGCCGCTGCGACGCAGAGCCGAGGGACTAAAATCTTTCAAGTTCGCCGGAACGTTGAACTTGATTGGGATCTCCTGGTTCTGCAGGTTAACCACTAGGTAACGGCGTGCCTGCAGGTCGTAGGAAACCTCACTTATATGAAAACTGGACAAAATGTCGTAGCGCTGCAACGCGTGGGCCTCATGAAAGCGCCAAAGTTCGCCACGACTGTCATAAATGTCCGAGGCCAGGATGCTCCAGCTGTCCTCGTCGAGATAGAAGACCCGCTTGGCGTAGATATGCCGCTCACCCGGCTTCAGCGTGGCCTCGACCACCCAGACGCGATGTGGCTCGTAGCGCAGTAGGTCCTGGTTGAAGTGGTTGGGCTGAATGATCTGCTCGTACTTCAGCGAAGTATCGGCCAGCTTGTAAGTGTTGTAAGGCACAAGCATTTCTTTTTTGCCTACCAGCTTCCAGTCGTACTTGTCGGGCGCGCCGTTGTACATGTCAGCTGAGTCGTTGGTACGCAAGCCATCGGAGGCACCTGGCGGCGTGTCATAAGAGAACTCGGGCGCGCGCAGCACGCGCCGCTGCCCTGGGTTGTACTGCCAGGCCAGCCGGGACTCCTTGGTTTGGTCGAGTGGCTCATGCACCAGAGTCTGGCTGCCGGCGATACTTTCTGGGGAGGTAACGCTATTCCAGAAATAGTACAGCCGGTTCGGCTCCGGGTTGGTCATGCTTGAGGCCATGGCAAATTTTCGCATTCGGCGCACCGGAGTAAATGAGCCGTTGGCCTGCACCACCATTTCAGTCGGGTAATCGAGAAAGCCACCGGTACGATAGCGCGTCAGGTGGTTCCACATGGCCTCCAGACCCGACTTGGGAATAGGAAAAGGCACCGAGGTTTTCTGATAGTTGACCATGCTATCGCCGTTAAGCTCGAGCTTAGCGGCCTCTTCGCGGATCAGCTCGTACTCGTGCTGGGGCAGCGCAGCAGTGCGATGACTCGGATAGACGTTCAGCTTGTAGCTGGGAAACTTCGCCAGCAGCGCCTTGTACCCTGGCATCAACCGGTCGGCATATTGCGCCATGTTGGCCGCTGTAACGGTGTACAACGGTTGTTCATTCGCGAAGGGATCGATATAACCCTTGGCCGCACTGTAACCGGCCGGCGGCTGGGTAAGGCCACCGCTCCAGGCAGGAATGCTGCCGTCGGCATTGCCCGCTTGCTCGGCGCCGGTGGGCGTCAGGTCTTGGCCCAAGCGGGCAATTTCACTGGCATCCAGCTTGGCCAGGGCCGTTGCACTGGTTAGGCTGAGAAGGGTGCCGAGAATGGCAGCGGAGAGAAGATTCTTGTTCATTGGATTACCTCGAGATCAGAAGCCCATGCGCAGGTTGAACGCGACGAAATCACGGTCGGTCACTACGAGCGGCGTATTACCGGTACCAGACCAGGACAGTTCGGCCGAATAGTTTTGCTTGTAGCTAGCCCTTACCCCCAGCGAACCCAGCAGTCGGTCTTCGACGAAGTTACCGTCGTGGGACCAGCCCTTTACGTCCTGACCGAAGGTCATAAATGGCGATACGTTGACCCCGGCCAGCAAACCCGAATAATTCAACTGGGCACGCAGGCGATAGCCCCAGGAAAGGTCCGTGACAAAGCCGTCACGGCTACAACCGATTTTTTTGTAACTTTGCTCTGGCACCCCAGCGTTGCAGCCTGGCGAACCAATCCCCTGGCCATCAGCCATGTTGCTGCCGTATGCCTCGGTTTTCCCGTAACGACGCTCACTCAGCGCCGGCAAGTCATGCATGTACTTCATCGCGACCTCACCGGTTACATCAAGACCATCCGCGCCCAACACTCGGGGGAAGCTCTTAATAAACCCAAGTGACAGCTGCGACACCTCCAGGCGGTCATAACCATTGATCAGCGAGCCGGGGGCGGCAGCCTTCATCTCCCCTGCCAGCGGTGCACCGGGAATGAGTAGATTGGGATTGCCGAAGGTGCTCGGGATGGTGTCGCCGAGGGAAAGCCCCACGGGCTGATTCGGACGGTAGCTGTACTCGCCGAACACTGAGGCACCCAGGAGGCTGGTGGAAAAACTAAGACCGAAGATGCGGACGTCCTCGGGGAAGGCCATGAAATACTTGGCGTTGGTGGCCTCCTGACCTGCGATCCAGCCCGCTCCAACCGCAGGGCGCAAGTCGGTGCGCGCGCGGTTCTGCGGGGTGCGCGAATGGATATTCATGGCATAGGCGCCGAACTCGGTGCTTATGCTGTCGGCGAAATAGCGCATGGCCATACCAAACTGACCGCTGTCAGATGGCTCGTCGTCCTCCAGCCGATGCACATAGAGGCCCTTGGCATAACCAGCCTCATCATTAGGGTTGGCAGCAATACCAATGTCATCAACCTAAGCTGCAGCCCTGCCCAAGGCAAGCCCCCGAAGCAGCCAGCCGCCATGGCCGTCGGGCGATGACCAGGCCTCTGCCGCTCAATCAGGCGGTCTAACTGGGCTGGCGGTGATGTGATCATCGTCTGTTCCGGCTGTCTAGGCGAGATTTCTCGTTCTCCGGACGAGCCTATGCCGACCGCTTGTGGCCAGCTTTTTTTGCACGGAGGTTGGGCGGTGGTGTTTCTTCAGCGCGTCGGTTTGTAGCCCTCACAACCTCGGCTGGCTGCGCGTTTGCGTTGGCGCGCAAAGCTACGGCCTGAGCGTACGGCACTGAGGCTTTTAGCCATCAAGGCCAGCACATTGCTCAGCCCCTGAGCACAGTGCCGCACCAGCAGCTCGACCAGGGTATTTTTGAGCCGTGACACGCCTTGGGTGAAGTTGACTTTCCATCGCAGCTTGCGGCCTTTGTGGCGCTGTTCGATGACTGGCTGTAGCAGGTGCTGCATCAACAGCGCCAGGTTCTTCAACAGTTGAGCGGCATGAAAGTCCTGCTTTACAGCGGTCACGCTGCGGCCGCTGAAGTTGTCCAGCGTCAGGGTTTGTTTGAGGCGACGGAAGTCGGTTTCGATGCCCCAGCGGCGGTGGTAAAGCTCGGCAAACACCTCAGCGGGAAAGGCTTCTCGATCCAGCAACGAGGTCAGCAATACCTCGCTTTCGCCGTTGGCCAACTCGACCCGGATCAGTCTCAGCTCAATCTGATTGGCAGGATCAACGCCAGCCTCGGAGCAGAACAGACGTGCTTCAGGATGGTTGGCCACGAAAAGCTGTGTGTCTTCAACTTGGCCAGAGTGTAGAAACGCTTTGACCTGGGCGTTATAGCCACAGGGCAGGCGCATCAGAAAGTGCCGCTGTTGCTGCGCGAACAGCGCGAATAACCAGTGCCCAGGGTAACCACGGTCAAACAACGTCAGGCTGTCAGCCGGCAGGTGCTCAAGGTGCAGATGGGCACAGTCGCGCTCGCCGACGGTCAGGGGCACGATCAGGCTATGCAGGGTTTGACCGTCAGCGACTTCGTAGAGTGTGGACAAGCGAGCCATGGGAAAGCCAGAGTGACTGCCAAAGAAGGTCGCCATGGTCGACTCCAGGGGTAAATGCACGGTCGAGCCATCCACCGCGAGCACCCTCAGCCCACGCCACTTCTGGCGCAGCCCGAAGCAGTCAATTTGTTGCTGCAGGAGGCGATTGAGACTTTCAAATACCTCGGGGTTGAGCTTTTTGCGCGCTTTGCAGAAGGCCTGCGCAGTGACCATTTGCGTCTCAGTCGACGCCTGATTGAGTACGCGATAGAACTGATCGAGTTCGGTTTGCAGGGCCGTGCGCGGCTGATTGAGCAGGAACAGGACGAGGTTCTTGAAGGTGAGCTGGCGTCGGCGGGTAAAGTCTTGAGGATTCTGGCGGTGGGCGGCGATGAAGGCGGGACAATCGAGCGGACTGGTTACTTTTTGTACAACTTTCAAACCAGGGCTTGGCTGGCGGTGTCAAGCGATGCGGTATAGGTAGTCAAAAGGGCTTCTCCCATGCACTGATTTGAGCGCTAATTATATGATATTTATGGATAATTTCCAAAGTTGATGACATTGGCAGCAATACCGCCCCTGGCCAAGCCGAAACATCCATCCTGGATCAAGTCGTTGCTAGCAAAGTAGGTACCGCAACCTTCCAGAACGGTCTCACGCCATTGCAACTGGTAAAACACCTCAAGGTTGAGGCTGTCGGTGATACCGAAGTTGGCGAAGAGCAGTGGCACCGGGAGTAGAGCTTCCTTCAACTGAGAGCCCGGGCGGCGTAACGCGGCAAGATCCACTGGGTTGATCGAGTTGAGGCCATTCTGGAAGAACAACCCCTCGCCCCAGTTAATTACCTGATTACCGCCGCGTAAGTGCAACGGTCGCTCGCCGACTTCGAAGTCACCAAATACATAGGCATCCAGCAAGGCAACGCCTTGGAACTTGGCCAGATCGTCGAAGCCGCTATCGTTGAGCTTGGCACCCACCTGGTAACCATTGGCTGAATGGCCATGGTCGACCTCACGGTTGTTCAAGGTGTAGTCGTACCAGGCCTTACCGCGCAGAAAGACCCCATAATTACGCCAGTTCAACTCGGTTTCCGCCAATAGGGTGATCGGTGAAGACACCAAATTGCGCTTACGAAAATTCAGGCGGCCGTCATCACCGTTACGCGCACCTGAAGGGTTGAACTCACCAGCCGAGCCGTAGCCGATATGATCAGCATTACCCTGAAAAATCAGGTTTGAATCGGGTTTCTCAGCATTCCAGATTCCACCCACACTGATGCTACCGTTGGCGCGCCCCGTGATTTCACCTAATGCAAACTCACCCGCCTGAGCCTGCAGTGAAATCATGAGCGCTAGCGGGGTTATGCAAGCTGTCATCTTCAACAACAACGGATTAATCAGGCCGGACTCACTTCTTTCAAATCTCACGAAACAGCCTCCTATTTTTATTATATTTACTTCTATTTAATCGGCGATTATGGATATCGCACCAGATTAATTTGCTGCTTATAAAAACACGAATCAAACATATCTCTAGCGGCTGCCAATAGCATTATTACCAGCGAGCGCCAAATGCGTCATTTGAACACTTACCTGAAATAGCCATCACTAACCCCACAAGGTCTCACCGAAAATCCAGACACCATTAGAGCTATGTGACGAATTAAGTAATCGACAACTACCAACAGCTTTTTCATTTCAAATTAAAAATCTTTACGCGTAAAAAACAGCAATAAAAAACAAGCAACTTGAAAGCTTTAATTATCCACGAAAAAATTAAATTAATCGCCAGCCAGCCTAATCGCGACAGGGCTCTGGAAACATCAGGAACCCCGCCGACGACCAAGAAGCTATATTGTTTTAAGCCACTTAACGTTTCTCTACTTGGCAAGGAACTGCCGTCTCGAACGAAGAAACTGTGGTGTAGCGAGCACGCGGGAAGTAGTCGCCCATATCCTGCTGGATAGTTTCTTGCGACTTAATATTCTGCACTGCGTGTTTGAACTCACCACGGCCCAGCATGTTGCGCAGAACCAGGAAACTCAGATCCGGATCACCGGTACCGTCGCCCACATCCGCGATTGGCAACCAGGACACACCACACTCGTTGATTGCATTGCGTGGGCGGTCACTTTCGCGACTAAGTACCAAGGTGTAGTAGCCGTTAGCGTCCACCGGAATCTGCTCATCGAACAGACACTTATTGACCCGACCAGATGCGTAGCCCTGCTGAGAGCACCACGACCAGTAGCGCAGATCACCATCTTCAAACTTGGTGTTGCCGTTATAGGTCTTTGGCGTAGTTGGTGCTTTGGCGCGGATTACGAAAACCTCGCCGTGCTTACGGTTGATAAAGGTGCGCACATACTGGTTGTCGAGGTTGGCAAAGAAGGTCCCGTCTTTCTTATTGGTACCACTCGCCACTGTGTTGTCGCCGGTGTAAATGGCATAACGCGACATGCTTTCCGAACTCTTGCTCCAGGTCGGCGGGTTACTGGCCGGCATGGCCGGACCGCCACGCGCCTTGGCCACCTCCGTCAGTTTATTGAGGTACTCACGCGGGGTCGCCAGGGCTGCCTGATCAAACGACAATGGCTGGAAGCTACTCAAGCTGGCACAAACATCCTGTCCGCGCAGCTCCTTGCCATCAGCGAGAGTGAGTACCGGAGTTGGCAGACCGGAACCTGCTGTTTCGTCGGTATTTTTGTCCCCTGCGTAGATCCGATAAATCAGTTGCTGCTGGCCGTTTTCGGCTTGACCAGGCGCATGGATCTTGTCGCGGGTCTTGGCTTCTTGGTAAACGCCCCATGGAATAGGAGTGCTCAACGGCTCGCTAACCACTTCGATTTTATAGCCGCGCTGTTTACTGTTGCGGTCTGCACCGAAGAGATATGGGTTGCTAGCACCTGGCTTCGGCGCGATCAGGTAGTCGGCCACTGAGTCGAGAGGAGCACCCAAACGGTCATAGCTGATTAGGGACATATAGCGAGCATGCGGAAAACTGCCCTCTAAATGCAGCTTCGCGCCCTTCGGCACCGAGAAAGCTGCTCCCCAATAGAATGTTCCGGCGTCAGGGAAGGCGATGTTGATGTAGGGGTCACCACTGACCGGGCCGTAGCGCCAAAAACACGAACGAGGGCCTGGCATTGGATCCTTACCGATGGCAACACGCTGCTGGCCTTCCTCGAAGGCATTCGCCTGATCCCAGTTAGCCTGAGAAGGCGAGGCCGCCAGGATTAGAGTGGTCATCGCTAAAACTTGTGACGTTAGCCAAATATGAGGGCTTCAAGGTCATCTCCTTATCGGTGGATTCAAACCTTATTTTGGATACCGTATCCAGGCAGCGAAATAGTGTGGGCACCACAAGGGATAGGGCGGTTTTCTAGCGCGTATTTTTCTAATGTTGTCGCTTACAACTGCTGCGGACACACGCCTTGGCAAAGTATGTGGTGGTCGACCCTAAGGACTTGGGACCTGCTACCGAGGGCTGCTAGCTCTCCGCCGGCAACACCAGTCAGTTCCCCACGCATAGGCCACGCATGCCGCATTAGGATCATTAGGATCATTAGGATCATTAGGATCGGGCGAACCCTGGGTGAGAAGAACGGCTCTAGGCAGCCACTCTGCTATGTCGACAGCCGGCCTAATAAATTAGCACCGCCCATTTACAGCGATAGCTGCACCTGTGATTGCACTAGCCTCCTGAGAGGCTAAAAATACGATCACATTAGCGACCTGCTCTGGCGTAACCCAGCGGGTGGCATCCGCATCAGGCATATCGAGGCGGTTCTGCGGGGTATCGATGATCGATGGCATGATCGCATTGACCGTGATGCGCTGATCTTTCAACTCTTCGGCCAACGCCTCCGTAAGGCGCATCACCCCGGACTTTGCTGCAGCATAGGCCCCCATGCCTAGGCTGGCCTTACTGGCCGCTCCGGCTGCAATGTTGATAATGCGCCCGGCTTCGGCTTTCTTCAGGTGTGTCAGCGCGGCCATGCTAGCCGTTGCGGCAGTGCGCACGTTCATTTGATACATCAAATCCCAGGTCGCAAGATCGCCGCCCTCGATGGTCTCCCAGCGAAAACCACCCGCCACGTTGATGAGCGCATCTAATCCTTGAAAATGCTGCTGCACCTGCTGCATTGCACAATTTGCCATGTGCAGATCGGTTAGATCGACCGCGCCGATAAGCAGTTTTTCAGAGCGCGCCGTGTCGGCCAGGGGTCGCGGCACGCTGGCCTGATCAATCAGGGCCACCCGCCAACCATTGGCCGCGAACGCCTCGCCTACCGCTATACCTAGACAACCGAATCCACCGCTAATTGCGACTACTTTACTCACGCTTATTCTCCTTGAAGTGGACTACACCAGGGCTGCACTGAGCACTGAGCCCCGGCACGAGTGGTCAGCTAGGTTGCCACTATTGCCGTGCAGAACCTGTCGCCGAGCCGACAAGTGGGCACAGTCAAGAGTGCTAACTTGCCTGGTCGCTGAGTCGCTGAAAGCCATCAGCCGCTCAACTTTCTTGAGTCGAGAGAAAAGGATCGCGCGCAATGAATCTGATCGTGTTTGCCATACCGATTTTTTTAACCACCACCTTGCTGGAAGCATGGCTGGCGCACCGCCGCGGGCTAGCGGCGTATTCCATACCTGATGCCATCAGCAGCTACCAATATGGTCTATTGAGCCAGGTGGTTGGGGCGTTCACCAAGTTGGCGAAACTGGGCGTTTACACTCTGGTATTCGAAGCCTACCGCGCCACGACCTTGCCTAGCGATAGCCTGTGGGTATGGGTCGGAGCCCTTGTGGCCTACGACTTTTTCTACTACTGGCATCACCGTATGAACCATGAAATTGGCTTGCTGTGGGCCGGGCACGTATCGCATCACTCTTCCGAGTACTTCAACCTGGCAACAGCCATACGCCAGTCCTCGACGAGCGCACTTCTGGGCTGGATATTCTATCTACCGATGGCAGTGGCCGGTGTGCCGCCCAGCGTGTTTGCCGGGGTGTTGCTGATCGACTTGCTTTACCAGTACTGGGTGCATACCGAGGTAATTGGTCGTTTGGGCTGGCTTGATCGCATCTTCGTCACACCCTCAAACCATCGCGTCCATCATGGGCAAAATGACTACTGCATGGACACAAACTACGGGGGCATTCTGATTCTCTGGGATCGCCTATTCGGTACCTTCGCCGAGGAGCGCAAGGACGAGAAGGTCATCTACGGCGTGCGCACACCGTTGCAGAGCCTTAACCCATTCTGGGGCAACATGCATTACTACATTGAGCTCTGGCAGAAATCCAAAGCCACCCCGGGCTGGCGGGCTAAACTTGGCGTCTGGCTGGCACCACCTGGTGGCTGGCACGATGAGGCGAGCGAGCCTTACGAGCCGTCGCAGTTTAAGTATTACGATCCGTGTACACCCGATGCGGTCAAACGCTATGCGGTAGTGCATCAGGTGCTTGCAATGTTGTTCCTCATGCATTTTCTGACGCTACTCAACACCTTGCCGAAGACCTTACTGGCACTCTACGCCGCTGGCTTTGCCATTTCGGCAATCTCTCTCACGTCACTATTGGAAGGACGTGCCAATGCACGGCGTTTTGAGCAGTGCCGTGTCATAGGACTGGGCATTGCCTTTGCTGCTCTACCTGACTGGTTCGGTTTTAGTATGCCCATCGCACTCAAGCTGATGTTATTGGTTGTAATGCTAGGCAGCGCTGCATGGCTCAGCCGCACTTCCTTCAAACCTGCTGCTTTGTGGACTTCCCAATGAATGCCGATGCCATTTCCGACTTGATCTTGGCTGTGGTTGCCTTTTCCATTGCCTTTGTCCAGCTGCGCCAGCGCCCTGCTCTAGCCATTGGTTGCGGCCTGATCGGCCTGGCGGCAGCGATTGGTACACTGCATTACCAGTATGGTGAGTTGTTCGCCGGCCCACATCGCTTTACCGGCCTGGTTGCCGCCAGCGCAGGTTTCCCGCTGCTGGTCATTGCACTGCGCTGGCCAGATGACTCTGTTGCTCAGCGCATCACGGCCGCAGGGCGCTTCGCGCTCTTGGTTGGGAGCTTCGGGGTGGTGATTAGCGTGTCGGGATTTGACACCTGGCGCATGCTGGTGCCTCTTGGCTCTGTCTTGTTAATCTGTGCCACAGCCTTAGTGACGCGGCGGGTAATGCCACTCGGGGCGGCGCTAGTGTTCATCGTTAGTCTAGCGGCCGGTGCAACCGGTGAAGAGATGCTCGGACCGCTATCTGGCATCCAATGGCTGCACTACTTGCTGTCTTTAGCCCTGCTGCTGCTGCACCGGGATAGGGTGGTGCCGCTGTTAGCTGCGAGCCGTTAATTCGGCTTCCCCTGCATCCCATATCTTGGGAAACTGTCGAATGTGGTTAAGACCCAACATCGATGTTTCCAAGGTTTCCAAATGCAAAACATAGATGACGCAGCCCATCAGACAATCTACCGCCTGCGCGAGGCAGATGACTGGTTCGCAAGCTTGCCGGGGGAAGTGCAAGACAAAATCATCCAGTCTTCCGTATTGCGCCACTATCGCAAAGGGCAGGTGATCACTGCCCAAGGCAGCCGACCGACTGCAGCCTCAGTAGTGCTTGAGGGGCGCGTGCGGGTTTCGCGGCTGCTATTCGAGGGTGAGGAGAAGCTTTATATGATTGGCGAGAGAGGATTTTGGTTCAACTTCCTCGCCCTGATTACAGGCGAAAAGGCCGATGTGGCTGTGATCGCCGATACCAATGTGCAATTACTAATGCTGCCTCTGCAGCAATTCGAGCGAATCCTTGAAGAGGAACCTCTCTATTGCAAGGCAATTACACTTTTTATTGCCAAGCGCTATGCCGCTTTTATGCGGCACTTTGCCGATGGCCAGATGATCGTGCCGCTGCAACGGCTGCGTACAGGTTTAGCAGAACTGTTGTTGCTGCAACCACCGGCAACAGGCTCTGAGGAAGTTATTTTGAATGTTTCTCAGGCGGATTTAGCCTCCATACTTGGTTCTTCCCGCCAGACTATCAACGGGCTGCTAAAACAACTGGAAAAGGCGGGACTGATTAAGATCGGTTTTCGGCATATTCGAGTAATTGATCCAGCTGGGCTTTCTGAGCACGCGGCTAACTGAGCCGGCACTAATCTCGATGTAATTTTCGCAGGGCCGAGTGCATCGCTGTTGATCATGAGTGGACTCACCACCTGACTTCATCAGTACCACCTGACCACAATGCTAGAGGTGAACCGGCCCTATCAATAGCCCCGGCTTTCCTAGAGACCTTTGGGCCTAATAACTGCCCCCGCACGAGGGCCGCTTGGTCACCAATCAAAGACTGCTTTTGGCCGAGTCCGGTCTATCGCGTCAGGCTTGAATCGGCCAATAGCTGCCCGTCGTGGTCGTCGGTTTCGGCCGAGGCTGTGTAAAAATACTTTTGAGCAGACGCAGTCGTCGAAATCGACGCAGAAATCACGCCTCTACGAAAATTCTAGCTCTTGGAATGGCCGAACTAGCGCAGATTTAACGTAGGAACCTGACCAACTCCGCGCCGCCGACGCAGAGGTGAAACGCCGAGAGGCAGTAGGGTGGCCCCTCGACTCAAGTCTGTGCAGTTGCTCACCAGCTACTGCGCCTGACGAATCATATCGGCGGCTTTCTCGGCAATCATGATGGTCGGTGCATTGGTGTTGCCGCCAGTCACTGTCGGCATGATCGAGGCGTCCACCACCCGCAACCCCTCAAGCCCGTGTACACGCAATTGCGCATCGACCACGGCCAACGCATCAGAGGCCGGCCCCATCTTGCAGGTACTGGTCGGGTGGTACTGGGTGTCGGCCCGCGCCCGGATATCGGCAATAATGCCTGCCGTGTCATCGCGCTGGACGGGATAGAGCATCTTGCCGCGCCACGGTTGCAGCGGGCTGCTTTGCAGAATGTCCATCTGCAACTGCACACCCTTGACCAACAGCTCGAGGTCGCGTGGATCGGCAAGAAAATTGGGGTCGATCTTCGGTGGCACTCGCGGGTCGGCGCTGGCCAGTTTGACCGTGCCACGGCTGTAGGGGCGCAGCACTTCAACATGGCAGGAAAAGCCGTGCCTGGTGTGCATTTTGCGACCGTGATCATCAACCAGCGCCACCACAAAAACCAGTTGCAAGTCAGGTGCTTGCACCTCGGTTGAGGAGCGTACAAAAGCCCCGGCTTCGGCGATCGAACTAGTGATCATGCCGGTACGCTGCTTGCGCCATTCGAACACCCCCTTGGCCATTTTTATAGCGCCATTCAAGGACAATCCGAAGGTCTGGCTGTCGCTGGCACTGATGTAGCTCTGCACGTGATCGATGTGATCTTGCAGGTTTTCGCCGACGCCAGGCAGGTCGTGTACCACGGGTATGCCCACCGCCTGCAAGTCCTTGGCCGGGCCTATACCCGAGAGCAGGAGCAGCTGCGGCGAACCAAAGGTGCCTGCACTGAGGATGACTTCACGACGCGCCCGGACTTCCTTAGCTTCACTGCCCTGGTAATAGGCAATGCCACAGGCGCGCTTGCCTTGCATGATGATCTTGGCCGACAGCGCATGGGTCTTCACACATAGATTGGGGCGCGACAGGTTAGGCGTCAGATAAGCCTTGGCTGCACTGCAGCGCTCGCCATTTTTCTGCGTTACCTGGTACATGAACGAACCGAATTGATCGACGCCGTTGTAGTCGCGGGTGGTCGGTATGCCATTGAGCACTGCGGCATCGATAAACGCCTTGCTCAGCTCACTTGGCGTGCGCAGTTCGGCAACGTTCAGCGGGCCACCCGCGCCGTGGTATTCGCTGGCGCCGTGGGTCTCGTTGTTTTCCGCACGTTTGAAGTACGGCAACACATCCTCATACGACCAACCAGGATTGCCCAGGCTGGCCCAATGGTCGTAGTCCCAGCGGTTACCGCGCACATAGAGCATGGCGTTGATGGAGCTAGAACCACCCAGCGTCTTGCCACGCGGCTGGTAACGCTTGCGGTTGTCCATGTGCTGCTGCGGGACGGTGTCGAATGCCCAGTTGTTGTAAGAGGTTGCCACCATGCCAACGAAGCCGGCCGGGGCGTGAATCAACACGCTCTTATCCGGCCCGCCGGATTCCAGCAAACAGACAGACACACTGGGGTCTTCGCTCAGGCGACTGGCCAATACACAGCCTGCCGAACCGGCACCGACAATGACGTAATCAAACTCTTCGTACTGCATTCTGATGGCTCTCGCTTCTTGTACTTTTTATGGCGGATTTCAATCAGCGCCGCTTCTAATGGGCCGTTGTGCCCGATGCGTGGTTCTCTAGGCTGTGGTGCCTGCGAATGAGCACTCCACTGCGCCGTGCTCGCCCATCACCATGCGCACGTGATCGCCAGGACCGACGTCGAGCATCGGCGCCAGCGCTCCGGTCAACAGCACATCTCCGGCACGTAATGGCTGGCCGCGCCGGGCCAGCTTGCGCACCAGCCAAAGGCCGGTGGCGAGGCAGTCATGCAGCGCTACGCTGGTGTCGAGCAGCACCGGCTGGGCATTTTTATGCAGGCTGATCAGCAGGTTTGGCGTAGGCAGTTGCGCCAGCGGCACGGGCTGATCACCCAACACATAAAGCCCGGATGAAATGTTGTCAGCGACCGCATCCATCAAGGTCAACTGCCAGCCGATGATGGCCGAGTCGTTGATTTCCAGTGCCGGCACCGCACCCGCAATACAGGCCAGAAACTGCTCATGGCTGATCTCGCCAGCCGGCAGATCGTGGCCGAGCACCAATGCCAGCTCGATCTCGACTTTCGGTTGCAGCAGGCGCTCCCAGGCGATGGCTTCACCTGAGAGGCACGCCGTGTCCGCGAACAGCCGCCCATACACCGGCTCGTCGACCTTGAGCGCTGCACGCAGGGCCGCCGAGGTCAGCCCAGCCTTGGCCCCGCAAAGACGGCGGCCTTGAGCCAACGCCTGCTGCATGCCAGCGGCTTGCACGGCATAGGCTTCATCCAGGTTGGCCAGGGCGAAAGTTTCGCTAACCCGTGGCACGGGATGCCGCTCGAGCCGTGCCGTTGCCAGGCAGTGGGCCGCGCCGAGCAGGCGCGGTTCGGTAATTGCCACCGGCGCACTCATCGGCTGGGTACTTCGCCGATCACGGTGGTGCGGAACATTTCGCGCCGCATGCCGTGGTAGTCGGCCACTGGCATATGCCAGGTGCTGCGGTTATCCCAGATCGCCAGGGTTCCCTGACGCCAGCGCATACGGCAAGTGAAGGCTTCCGAGGTGGCCAGTTTGAACAGGTAGTCAAGCAGTGGACGCGACTCTTCCGTACGCAGGCCTTTGATGCCTGTGGTGTAGGCCGGGTTGATGAACAACACCTTTTTCCCGGTTTCCGGGTGGCGGGTTACCAACGGGTGGCTGCGCTCGTCAGCCGAGGTATCGCTACCGTAGTTGATCGCCATGTTTTCCAGCAGCGCGTTGTGCTTGGCGTTAACGCCATAGGCCATTTCCGGGCTGTGCACCGCGTCGAGGTTTTCCAGCAGCGCTTGCATCCCAGGCGATAGCCACTCATACGCCAGG
The DNA here is from genome assembly GCF_965111915.1 of Pseudomonas sp. Marseille-Q8238. Lineage (NCBI taxonomy): Bacteria > Pseudomonadati > Pseudomonadota > Gammaproteobacteria > Pseudomonadales > Pseudomonadaceae > Pseudomonas > Pseudomonas sp. Marseille-Q8238. The sequence goes on from NZ_CBCOPI010000001.1 coordinate 3,062,209, forward strand.
GCCAGATTGGCGTAGCAGGTATCGCCGCCATAGGGAGGAATGTCGTGCCCATAGAGCAGGGTGAATGCTGGCGGGCGCTCCTGAAAGGTCCAGTCGGTATGCCAAGCACCACCGAATACGAAGGGTGCTTTTTCGGAGGCTTCCTTGACCACGTGTACCACGTGCGGATGATCGGCCATGCAGGTCACATAGGGTTCGCGGCCAAACTCACCGAGGTGCTGGGTAACCCGCTCCAGGTCAGCAACGCTCAGGGCCTGGTCGCGGATGAAGATCACCTTGTGGGCGAGCAGCGCCTGGCGCAACTCGGCAAAGCCCTCGTCGCTCAGACGCGTCAGATCAAGATTTTCGACGTCCGCACCGATGGCGCCGGTGGTCGGGGTTACACGAATGTGACTGTAACTGGCAGCACGGTTATGGCTAGGCAGGGTGTAGATGAACTCGCTCATGGCTCGCACTCTTTTGTTGTTGGAGTGCTTACAGAATGCGTGGCGGCTGCTAGGCTAGCCATGATTATTACAGCCAAAAAATGATAATTACCGCCAAGACTATTTTGAATGGAGGGTTGCCCGGTGGACTGGCGCCAAAACCGTGCCCTGACGGGCGTACGTTACCTGCTAGAAACCGCCCAGGCCGAAGGGGTGGAGGCCGCGAGCTGCCTGATAGGCAGCGCCATCTCCAGCGAAACACTGCAGCAGCGCAACGCGCAGATCGAGGCCTGGCAAGAGCTGGCGGTAATCCGCAACTTGCTCGAACACGCCGGCCGACCGGGCCTGGGATTCGCTGCCGGGCAGCGCTATCACCTGACGTCACTGGGCTTGCTCGGTTTCACCATGCTCGCCAGTCGCACGCTGGGAGAGGCGTTTGCCACCTTCAGCCGTTTTCAACTGTTAGCGCTGACGCTGTGCCCGGCGCGAATCGAAGTGGAGCGACGCGGTAGCTGGTTACTGTTCGATGCCAGCGTACTGCCGCAGGATGCTCGCGCCTTTGTTATCGAGCGCGGACTCTCCGCGTGCCTGGGCGTGGCGTGCGAGTTACTGCAGCGCCCCCTTGCCCCCCTGGCTATCGAGATGACCAGCAGCGCACCTGCGGATCTCGCCGCGTTGCAGGGGGAATTTGCCTATCCGGTGCAGTTCGAGGCCGGGCGCAACGGCATCCTGTTTTCCAATGCCGACCTGACCTTCACCCTGCCGCAGGCGCACATCAGTGCCCACAGTGAGGGCGAGCAACTGTGTGAGCGGCTATGTACCGAGATCTCCCACAGCCTGGTCAAGGCGCCCACCGCGCGTTTGGTGCAACAGGTGTTGATCCGCGACTCGGCCACGCTGCTCAGCAGCCGGATGGTGGCCCAGCGCCTGGGCCTTTCCGAGCGCACCTTGTTGCGCCGTTTGGCGAGTGAAGGTCACTCGTTCCAACAGCTCAACGAGCAAATCAAGCAGCGTTTGGCCGAGCGCCTGCTGAGCGACTCGCGTCTGGACCTTACCAGCATCGCCCAACGTCTAGGCTACGCCGAGGCGGCCAGTTTTTCGCGGGCATTCAGTCGCTGGACTAACAGTCCGCCCGGAAAGTGGCGCTGCCATGCGCACCTGCGCGAAGCTTAGCGATCCATGTACAGTCGACAAACAGTTAACGTCCGCTTGGGGTCCAGGCTGTGTGAAAACGTTTTAGAGCGAGTTTGGCAGTCAGAATCGCAATCAAAATCGCGTTCCTACGCAAAGTTCAGGTCTGGCTGACCAACCAAACGCTGGCAGATTTTACGTAGCAACGCAGACTTCAAAACGACGCATGCGTTTTCACCCAGCCTGGGTCGGAAACAGCCCTTGGTGAGCGACCGCTATTGGCCGTGACCTACAAGGTGTGGGCGGCGAGCCTCCTGCCGTGACCGCGCCGCTGGAGCAGGTGCAGATAGACCATACGGTCATCGACCTGATCGTGGTCGATGACCGCGACCGGCAACCTATTGGCCGCCCGTACCTGACCCTCGCCATCGACGTGTTCACCCGCTGCGTGCTCGGCATGGTCGTCACGCTGGAAGCGCCGTCTGCCGTTTCGGTTGGCCTGTGCCTCGTGCATGTCGCCTGCGACAAGCGCCCTTGGCTGGAAGGACTGAACGTGGAAATGGATTGGCAGATGAGCGGCAAGCCCTTGCTGCTCTACCTAGACAACGCGGCCGAGTTCAAGAGCGAGGCCCTGCGCCGGGGTTGCGAGCAGCATGGCATCCGGCTGGACTATCGCCCGCTGGGACAGCCGCACTATGGCGGCATCGTGGAACGGATCATCGGCACGGCGATGCAGATGATTCACGACGAACTGCCGGGAACGACCTTCTCCAACCCTGACCAGCGCGGCGACTACGATTCCGAAAACAAGGCCGCCCTGACGCTGCGCGAGCTAGAGCGCTGGCTCACATTGGCGGTCGGCACCTACCACGGTTCGGTGCACAACGGCCTGCTCCAACCGCCGGCCGCGCGCTGGGCCGAGGCCGTGGCGCGTGTCGGCGTACCGGCCGTCGTCACACGCGCTACTTCGTTCCTGGTCGATTTTCTGCCGATCCTCCGGCGCACGCTGACCCGCACCGGCTTTGTCATCGACCACATCCACTACTACGCCGATGCGCTCAAGCCGTGGATTGCGCGGCGTGAACGCTGGCCGTCCTTTCTGATCCGGCGCGATCCGCGCGACATCAGCCGTATCTGGGTCCTGGAACCGGAGGGACAGCATTACCTGGAAATTCCCTACCGTACCTTGTCGCATCCGGCTGTCACCCTCTGGGAACAACGGCAGGCGCTGGCGAAACTGCGGCAGCAAGGGCGCGAACAGGTGGATGAGTCGGCGCTGTTCCGCATGATCGGCCAGATGCGTGAGATTGTGACCAGCGCGCAGAAGGCCACACGCAAGGCGCGGCGTGACGCGGATCGCCGCCAGCACCTCAAGACATCAGCTCGGCCGGACAAGCCCGTTCCGCCGGATACGGATATTGCCGACCCGCAGGCAGACAACTTGCCACCCGCCAAACCGTTCGACCAGATTGAGGAGTGGTAGCCGTGGACGAATATCCCATCATCGACCTGTCCCACCTGCTGCCGGCGGCCCAGGGCTTGGCCCGTCTTCCGGCGGACGAGCGCATCCAGCGCCTTCGCGCCGACCGCTGGATCGGCTATCCGCGCGCAGTCGAGGCGCTGAACCGGCTGGAAGCCCTTTATGCGTGGCCAAACAAGCAACGCATGCCCAACCTGCTGCTGGTTGGCCCGACCAACAATGGCAAGTCGATGATCGTCGAGAAGTTCCGCCGCACCCACCCGGCCAGCTCCGACGCCGACCAGGAGCACATCCCGGTGTTGGTCGTGCAGATGCCGTCCGAGCCGTCCGTGATCCGCTTCTACGTCGCGCTGCTCGCCGCGATGGGCGCGCCGCTGCGCCCACGCCCACGGTTGCCGGAAATGGAGCAACTGGCTCTGGCACTGCTGCGCAAGGTCGGCGTGCGCATGCTGGTGATCGACGAGCTGCACAACGTGCTGGCCGGCAACAGCGTCAACCGCCGGGAATTCCTCAACCTGCTGCGCTTCCTCGGCAACGAACTGCGCATCCCGTTGGTTGGGGTAGGCACGCGCGACGCCTACCTAGCCATCCGCTCCGATGACCAGTTGGAAAATCGCTTCGAGCCGATGATGCTGCCGGTATGGGAGGCCAACGACGATTGCTGCTCACTGCTGGCCAGCTTCGCCGCTTCGCTCCCGCTGCGCCGGCCTTCCCCAATTGCCACGCTGGACATGGCTCGCTACCTGCTCACACGCAGCGAGGGCACCATAGGGGAACTGGCGCACTTGCTGATGGCGGCGGCCATCGTCGCCGTGGAGAGCGGCGAGGAAGCGATCAACCATCGCACACTCAGCATGGCCTGTCGACAACCTCTCGCGCAACCAAGACATCGCGGTCGGACTGCAAGTGATCTTGAAGCCACGGGCCCGTCCCACCCCGACATGGACCTCGATGCCCGAACGGACGTTAGATTTCGAGTTCTAGGCGTTCTGCGATGAAGGTTGGATCCCAGCCGGGATTGAAAGTGTCGACGTGGGTGAATCCGAGCCGCTCGTATAGGCCACGCAGGTTCGGGTGGCAGTCGAGCCGCAGCTTGGCGCACCCCTGCGTTCGCGCGGCATGGCGGCAAGCCTCGATCAGCGCGGAGCTGACACCCCGGCCCGCATGTGTCCGTCGCACCGCGAGCTTGTGCAGATATGCGGCCTCCCCCTTGAGGGCGTCGGGCCAGAACTCGGGATCCTCGGCCGACAAGGTGCAACAGCCGACGATGCCGTCGCTGCAACTCGCGACTAGGAGCTCGGATCTCAGGACGAAGGTCTCCGCGAATGTCCGGTCGATCCGCGCGACGTCCCAGGCGGGCGTTCCCTTGGCGGACATCCACGCCGCAGCGTCGTGCATCAGCCGCACAACCTCGTCGATATCACCCGAGCAGGCGACCCGAACGTTCGGAGGCTCCTCGCTGTCCATTCGCTCCCCTGGCGCGGTATGAACCGCCGCCTCATAGTGCAGTTTGATCCTGACGAGCCCAGCATGTCTGCGCCCACCTTCGCGGAACCTGACCAGGGTCCGCTAGCGGGCGGCCGGAAGGTGAATGCTAGGCATGATCTAACCCTCGGTCTCTGGCGTCGCGACTGCGAAATTTCGCGAGGGTTTCCGAGAAGGTGATTGCGCTTCGCAGATCTCCAGGCGCGTGGGTGCGGACGTAGTCAGCGCCATTGCCGATCGCGTGAAGTTCCGCCGCAAGGCTCGCTGGACCCAGATCCTTTACAGGAAGGCCAACGGTGGCGCCCAAGAAGGATTTCCGCGACACCGAGACCAATAGCGGAAGCCCCAACGCCGACTTCAGCTTTTGAAGGTTCGACAGCACGTGCAGCGATGTTTCCGGTGCGGGGCTCAAGAAAAATCCCATCCCCGGATCGAGGATGAGCCGGTCGGCAGCGACCCCGCTCCGTCGCAAGGCGGAAACCCGCGCCTCGAAGAACCGCACAATCTCGTCGAGCGCGTCTTCGGGTCGAAGGTGACCGGTGCGGGTGGCGATGCCATCCCGCTGCGCTGAGTGCATAACCACCAGCCTGCAGTCCGCCTCAGCAATATCGGGATAGAGCGCAGGGTCAGGAAATCCTTGGATATCGTTCAGGTAGCCCACGCCGCGCTTGAGCGCATAGCGCTGGGTTTCCGGTTGGAAGCTGTCGATTGAAACACGGTGCATCTGATCGGACAGGGCGTCTAAGAGCGGCGCAATACGTCTGATCTCATCGGCCGGCGATACAGGCCTCGCGTCCGGATGGCTGGCGGCCGGTCCGACATCCACGACGTCTGATCCGACTCGCAGCATTTCGATCGCCGCGGTGACAGCGCCGGCGGGGTCTAGCCGCCGGCTCTCATCGAAGAAGGAGTCCTCGGTGAGATTCAGAATGCCGAACACCGTCACCATGGCGTCGGCCTCCGCAGCGACTTCCACGATGGGGATCGGGCGAGCAAAAAGGCAGCAATTATGAGCCCCATACCTACAAAGCCCCACGCATCAAGCTTTTGCCCATGAAGCAACCAGGCAATGGCTGTAATTATGACGACGCCGAGTCCCGACCAGACTGCATAAGCAACACCGACAGGGATGGATTTCAGAACCAGAGAAAGAAAATAAAATGCGATGCCATAACCGATTATGACAACGGCGGAAGGGGCAAGCTTAGTAAAGCCCTCGCTAGATTTTAATGCGGATGTTGCGATTACTTCGCCAACTATTGCGATAACAAGAAAAAGCCAGCCTTTCATGATATATCTCCCAATTTGTGTAGGGCTTATTATGCACGCTTAAAAATAATAAAAGCAGACTTGACCTGATAGTTTGGCTGTGAGCAATTATGTGCTTAGTGCATCTAACGGGCGAGTTAAGCCGACCGCAGAATGCGGGTCGGCTTGACCGAAATGTTAGAGCCAGAAGCCAAAACGGATAACCGTAACTTGGCGACGGGCGCTAACTGCGAAAAGGCACGGTGCCACCGAGGCGGCACAGCACTACGAAAAAAATAGCTGCTCGCGCTTGCTACACAAGGGCCAGAGGCCAAAAAGACCACAAACCAGCGTAACGCCACCAGGCGAAGCCCAGAGAAACGGCAAACCCAGCGCTGCACAGCGTTTGAGAAACTGAATGCCGTTTGAATAAACATGGGCGAAATAAAGGAGGGTTTCAGTGGTACTAACGCCTGAATTAAGCCGCGCCGCGAAGCGGCGTCGGCTTGAATGAATTGTTAGACATCACTGGCATGGCACTAAGCAATTTAGTGGCTTCATGTTTCACGAAGTGAACGAACGCCGCCAACTGATCCGCGCGTGAGGCCAAGCAATCTTCTCCTTGTCCAAGATAAGCCTGCCGGGCTTCAAGCAGTACGGGCTTATGTTGATCTGGCAGACGCTCCATTGCCCAGTTGGCAACGATATCCTTCGGTGCGATCTTGCCGGTTGCTGCGCTGTACCAAATGCGAGACAAGGTAAGCACTACATTCCGCTCATCGCCTTCCCAATCCGGCTGCGAATTCCATAGTTTCAGAGTGTCGCTCAATGCCTTGAATAGATCGCCTTCCGGAACTGGGTTAAAGAAATCCTCTGCGGCCGAACCTGCCAATGCAAGGCTATGCTGCCTTACTTTAGTTAGCAGAATAGCCAGATCAACATCGGTTGTGGCGGGCTCGAAGATGCCCGCAAGAATGTCCTTACGCTGCCACTCCCCGAATTGCAGTTCCCGTCTGGCCGGATAACGCCAAGGGACAACATCACCATGCACGACGATGGTAACTTCCAAGGCGCGGAGAGCTTCACTTTGGCCAGGGGAGGCAGAAATTTCCAAGAGATCTACGACCAGGGCTTGTCGGACAGTCTCATCGAGCCGTGCAGCCACAGTAACCAGCAAATCAATATCACTGTATGGCTTCAGGCCACCGTCCAGTGCAGAGCCGTACAAATGCACGGCCAGCAACGTTGATTCCAGATGACGCTCGATGGCGTTGAGAGCCAGTGATAGCTGTACCGAAATCTCGGCGGGTACTGCGTTACTCATGATGTCTAACTTTGTTTTAGGGCGACTGCCCTGCTGCGTAACATCGTTGCTGCTCCATAACATCAAACATCGACCCACGGCGTAACGCGCTTGCTGCTTGGATGCCCGAGGCATAGACTGTACAAAAAAACAGTCATAACAAGCCATGAAAACCGCCACTGCGCCGTTACCACCGCTGCGTTCGGTCAAGGTTCTGGACCAGTTGCGTGAGCGCATACGCTACTTGCATTACAGTTTACGAACCGAACAGGCTTATGTCCACTGGGTTCGTGCCTTCATCCGTTTCCACGGTGTGCGTCACCCGGCAACCTTGGGCAGCAGCGAAGTCGAGGCATTTCTGTCCTGGCTGGCGAACGAGCGCAAGGTTTCGGTCTCCACGCATCGTCAGGCATTGGCGGCCTTGCTGTTCTTCTACGGCAAGGTGCTGTGCACGGATCTGCCCTGGCTTCAGGAGATCGGAAGACCTCGGCCGTCGCGGCGCTTGCCGGTGGTGCTGACCCCGGATGAAGTGGTTCGCATCCTCGGTTTTCTGGAAGGCGAGCATCGTTTGTTCGCCCAGCTTCTGTATGGAACGGGCATGCGGATCAGTGAGGGTTTGCAACTGCGGGTCAAGGATCTGGATTTCGATCACGGCACGATCATCGTGCGGGAGGGCAAGGGCTCCAAGGATCGGGCCTTGATGTTACCCGAGAGCTTGGCACCCAGCCTGCGCGAGCAGCTGTCGCGTGCACGGGCATGGTGGCTGAAGGACCAGGCCGAGGGCCGCAGCGGCGTTGCGCTTCCCGACGCCCTTGAGCGGAAGTATCCGCGCGCCGGGCATTCCTGGCCGTGGTTCTGGGTTTTTGCGCAGCACACGCATTCGACCGATCCACGGAGCGGTGTCGTGCGTCGCCATCACATGTATGACCAGACCTTTCAGCGCGCCTTCAAACGTGCCGTAGAACAAGCAGGCATCACGAAGCCCGCCACACCGCACACCCTCCGCCACTCGTTCGCGACGGCCTTGCTCCGCAGCGGTTACGACATTCGAACCGTGCAGGATCTGCTCGGCCATTCCGACGTCTCTACGACGATGATTTACACGCATGTGCTGAAAGTTGGCGGTGCCGGAGTGCGCTCACCGCTTGATGCGCTGCCGCCCCTCACTAGTGAGAGGTAGGGCAGCGCAAGTCAATCCTGGCGGATTCACTACCCCTGCGCGAAGGCCATCGGTGCCGCATCGAACGGCCGGTTGCGGAAAGTCCTCCCTGCGTCCGCTGATGGCCGGCAGCAGCCCGTCGTTGCCTGATGGATCCAACCCCTCCGCTGCTATAGTGCAGTCGGCTTCTGACGTTCAGTGCAGCCGTCTTCTGAAAACGACAAACTGGATGTCAGGCAAGGCGCATCACGCCGTCAGAATAGAGTCCGCTTTCACATTCTTTGACACATGCTTGCCAAGGTCATAGATTTCAGCCTGACAAATTCAAGGCTTCGGGCGCAATGGAACCAAAAACCAACGCAAGCCCTGCCGCCCATCCAGCCCATGGAGGCATCTTGCAGGGACAACGCATCGGTTACGTCCGGGTCAGCAGCTTCGACCAGAACCCGGAACGCCAACTTGAACAGGTCGAGGTCGGCAAGCTGTTCACCGACAAAGCCTCGGGCAAGGACACCCAGCGTCCCCAGCTGGAGGCCATGCTCGGTTTCGTTCGCGAAGGCGACACCGTGGTGGTGCACAGCATGGATCGCCTGGCACGAAACCTCGATGATTTGCGCCGCCTGGTGCAGAAGCTGACCCAGCGCGGTGTGCGCATCGAGTTCTTGAAGGAAGGCCTGGTGTTCACCGGCGAGGACTCGCCGATGGCCAACCTGATGCTGTCGGTCATGGGGGCCTTTGCCGAGTTTGAGCGCGCCCTGATTCGCGAGCGGCAGCGCGAGGGCATCGCCCTGGCCAAGCAGCGCGGTGCCTACCGGGGCCGCAAGAAAGCCCTCTCCGACGAGCAAGCCATCACGCTGCGGCAGCGGGCCGCTGCGGGCGAGCCGAAGGCGCAGCTCGCCCGCGAGTTCGGCATCAGCCGAGAAACCCTCTATCAGTACCTTCGCAAGGACGACTGAACCATGCCGCGTCGCTCGATTCTCTCGGCTACGGAGCGCGACACCTTGCTTGCGTTGCCGGAAAGCCAGGATGACCTGATCCGCTACTACACCTTCAACGACTCCGACCTGTCGCTGATCCGCCAGCGGCGCGGCGACGCCAACCGCCTGGGCTTCGCGGTGCAGCTCAGCCTGCTGCGCTACCCCGGCTATGCGTTGGGCACCGACAGCGAGCCGCCCGAGCCGGTCATCCAGTGGGTGGCCAAGCAAGTTCAGGCCGACCCGGCGAGTTGGTTGAAGTACGGCGAACGCGACGTGACTCGCCGCGAGCACGCCCAGGAACTGCGCACCTACCTACAACTGGCCCCGTTCGGCCTGTCCGACTTCCGCGCCCTGGTGCGCGAGCTGACCGAGTTGGCCCAGCAGACCGACAAGGGCTTACTGCTGGCCGGTCAGGCCCTGGAGAGCCTGCGACAGAAGCGGCGCATTCTGCCGGCGTTGAGCGTAATTGATCGAGCTTGTTCGGAGGCCATTGCGCGGGCCAATCGCCGAGTCTACCGCGCCCTGGTCGAACCACTCACGGACTCGCATCGGGCCAAGCTGGACGAGCTGTTGAAGCTCAAGGCCGGCAGCAGCATCACCTGGTTGACCTGGCTGCGACAGGCACCGCTGAAACCGAACTCCCGCCACATGCTCGAACACATCGAGCGGCTGAAGACATTTCAGCTGGTGGACTTGCCCGAAGGCCTGGGCCGACACATCCACCAGAACCGCCTGCTCAAGCTGGCCCGCGAGGGTGGGCAGATGACGCCCAAAGACCTCGGCAAGTTCGAGCCGCAGCGACGCTACGCGACCCTGGCCGCCGTGGTGCTGGAGAGCACCGCGACGGTGATTGATGAGTTGGTCGATCTGCACGACCGTATCCTGGTCAAGCTGTTCAGCAGCGCGAAGCACAAGCATCAGCAGCAGTTCCAGAAGCAGGGCAAGGCGATCAACGACAAGGTGCGCCTGTACTCGAAGATCGGCCAGGCTCTGCTGGAAGCCAAGGAAAGCGGTAGCGATCCCTATGCCGCCATTGAGGCGGTGATTCCCTGGGACGAGTTCACCGAGAGCGTCAGCGAGGCCGAGCTGCTGGCCCGGCCGGAAGGCTTCGACCATCTGCACCTGGTCGGCGAGAACTTCGCCACTCTGCGCCGTTACACGCCGGCCTTGCTGGAGGTGCTGGAACTGCGCGCTGCCCCGGCTGCGCAAGGCGTGCTGGCAGCCGTGCAGACCCTGAGCGAGATGAACGCCTACAACCTGCGCAAGGTGCCGGCCGATGCGCCCACCGCCTTCATCAAGCCGCGCTGGAAGCCGCTAGTGATAACCCCGGAAGGCCTCGACCGGCGCTTCTACGAAATCTGCGCCCTGTCCGAGCTGAAGAACGCGCTGCGCTCCGGTGACATCTGGGTCAAGGGTTCGCGGCAGTTCCGCGACTTCGACGACTACCTGCTGCCGGCAGAGAGGTTCGCCGCGCTCAAGCATGCGCAGGCTCTGCCCCTGGCGATCAACCCGAACAGCAACCAGTACCTGGAAGAGCGCTTGCAGCTGCTGGACGAGCAGCTGGCCACCGTCACCCGCCTGGCCAAGGACAACGAGCTGCCCGATGCCATCCTCACCGAGTCCGGGCTGAAGATCACCCCGCTGGATTCCGCGGTGCCCAATACCGCGCAGGCGCTGATCGACCAGACCAGCCATTTGCTGCCGCGCATCAAGATCACCGAACTGCTGATGGACGTGGACGACTGGACGGGCTTCAGCCGCCACTTCACACACCTGAAGGACGGTGCCGAGGCCAAAGACCGGACATTGCTGCTGTCAGCGATCCTGGGCGATGCAATCAACCTCGGGCTGACCAAGATGGCCGAGTCGAGCCCCGGCCTGACCTACGCCAAGCTGTCCTGGCTGCAAGCCTGGCACATCCGAGACGAAACCTACTCGGCGGCCCTGGCCGAGCTGGTCAACCACCAGTACCGTCATACCTTCGCCGCTCACTGGGGCGACGGCACGACCTCTTCTTCCGATGGCCAGCGCTTCCGGGCGGGTGGTCGAGGCGAAAGCACCGGCCACGTCAACCCGAAGTACGGCAGCGAGCCGGGGCGGCTGTTCTACACCCACATCTCCGACCAGTACGCACCGTTCAGCACCCGCGTGGTGAATGTCGGCGTGCGCGACTCTACCTATGTGCTCGACGGTCTGCTGTACCACGAGTCCGACTTGCGGATCGAGGAGCACTACACTGACACGGCTGGCTTCACCGATCATGTCTTCGCCCTGATGCACCTGCTGGGCTTCCGCTTCGCACCGCGCATCCGCGACCTCGGAGAAACCAAGCTGTATGTTCCGAATAGCGTCCAGGACTACCCGACATTGCGCCCAATGGTTGGCGGCACCCTGAACATCAAGCACGTCCGCGCCCATTGGGACGACATCCTGCGCCTGGCCAGCTCGATCAAGCAGGGCACGGTCACCGCCTCGCTGATGCTGCGCAAGCTCGGCAGCTATCCGCGCCAGAACGGCCTGGCCGTGGCCCTGCGCGAGCTGGGCCGGATCGAGCGCACGCTTTTCATCCTCGATTGGTTGCAAAGCGTCGAGCTGCGCCGGCGCGTGCATGCTGGACTGAACAAGGGCGAAGCCCGCAACTCCCTGGCCAGGGCGGTGTTCTTCAACCGCCTCGGCGAGATCAGGGATCGGAGCTTCGAGCAGCAGCGCTACCGGGCCAGTGGCCTCAACCTGGTGACGGCCGCCATCGTGTTGTGGAACACGGTGTACTTGGAGCGCGCCACCCAGGCGATGGGCGATGCGGGGAAGTCGGTGGATGGTGAGCTGCTGCAATACCTGTCGCCGCTGGGGTGGGAGCACATCAATCTGACCGGCGATTATGTCTGGCGGCAGAGCCGCAGGCTGGAGGACGGGAAGTTTCGGCCGCTAAGGCTGCCCGGAAAACCTTAGCGTACGATTTTTTCCGTTTTCTCTATTCGCCCCGTCATGGGCCCAGAGGTGATGGAGAAGGCTGCAACGATTCCAATGTCGCGCAGCCGCTGATATCCGACTCCCAGCGTGCCAGCGATTGCCACGACAGGCACTCCCGCAGCAGAAGCGATGACAGCCACCCCGGCAGGGGTCTTTCCGTACAGCGTCTGTTCATCCAACCTCCCTTCGCCGGTGATCACAAGGTCTGCTCCTTGAACAGCCTGACTCAGTCCAGACAAATCCGCGATCAGTTGAACACCAGGCCGGAATTCCGCATGTAGAAATGCTTTGGCGGCGAACCCGATTCCCCCCGCCGCGCCAGCCCCAGGAAAGTCACGTACGTCTTTCTGAAGAAGCGCGGCCACAATATCGGCATACGTATTCAGAGCCTCATCCAAAGCCAAGACCTGATCAGGCGTTGCACCTTTCTGCGGGCCGAAAACGTGTGAGGCTCCGTGCAGCCCGGTCAATGGATTGTTGACATCACAGGCAACTTCAATCCGGACTTTATGTAGCCTCTCATCGAGTCTGTTCAAGTCGATCTGGCGAAGAGCTTTGAGCGCCAGGCCACCCTCCTCGATCTCATCGCCGGCAGAGTCGAGAAACCTGGCACCAAGCGCTCGCAGCATTCCGGTACCGCCATCATTGGTCGCGCTCCCCCCAAACCCCATGATTATTCGTTGCGCGCCAGCACTCAGGGCTTGCTGGACCAGTTGACCGGTTCCGAAGGTGGAAGCGCGCGTAGCGTCGCGTTCCGCGGCCAGAACCAAGTGAATGCCACTGGCTGCCGCCATTTCAATCACAGCGGTGCGAGACTCGTTAAGCCAGCCCCGAGCTGCTTGGACTTCCGCCCCAAGTGGTCCTTGGACGGTACTGACCCGCCGCTCTCCACCGGTGGCAGCCAGGACGGCGTCGACGGTGCCCTCACCGCCGTCTGCCATGGGCATGCACACGATTTGAGCGTCTGGAGCCGAATCCCGCACTCCTTGAGCAATGGCTGTTCGCGCTGGATGACCTACACCAGGTCACTGAGGAAAGGCTCTACGACCAGCTCATGGAGGAATTCCCGAGCTGGATCAGGGAAGCTTCGGCGAAGGGGATCATCGGCTAGCGGAGCGCCAGAAACCCAAGGAGGTCTTTACTAGAATGTCCTTCAAAACAGATGACCCGCCTTGATGGCGGGTTTTATTTTTTAGGAGCCGTGACCTTGATTACCTGGTTCAGCCAAGGGTGGCTAAGTCCATTGGGGTGATTTCTCGGAACCGCGATGTTCTATCGACGCTCACCACGGCCCCGAATGCCTTCAACGTCGCACCTGGATCTATCGCCTCCAGCCGGCTGAAGTCCAAGGTTTCCCATTGATCACGAGAGATCAGCGCCGAGATTACATACTGATCCCCGATACTCCCCGTTGCCAAATCTGTGCGCTGAATGTACCCGGAAGCAAGGCACTTTTGGATGCCTGGGAGCAAGGCAAAAACCTCCCCAACCACGCGGAAAACGGTGCCGTAGCAAAGTGAGACGAAGTCCTTACGAGTCTGAGCTTCGGACCGGGTTTTAAAGGTGAGCTTGCCATTGCCCCTGGCTTCAGCCGTTCGGTTGGGCACATCCCCTTCATCAGGCAAATCTATGTCCAGAGCAATGCCCGAAACGTCATGCGAGAACTCGTACTCGAGGAGCGTTTCTTTCGGCCAGGCAATGCCGGATAGGACATAGTCGAGGGCACGCTCCATCTGAGCGCTGTATCCCTTTGCGGCAAGTCGAATGGCCTTATCAATGTCGGATCGCGCCTTCTCGTGAGCATCACGTGCAGCGTTCCACTCGACAAGATCTTGCTGGTACTGTGCTTCTAGTTCCTGAGCCTCCTTTTCCATCCTAGAACTCCGCAGGAGCATCTTGTCGAGCAGCCCTGGAGCGTCCGTTGAAGGTCGCCGCGGTTCGTCCAGATCGAATGCCGGTGGTAGCGCCGGCAGAGAACCCGGCCGAGGGGTCATCATATGAGCCGATAGGCACTCATTGAGCGCCTGGTTGATCTTGGCTGCAGCTTTTTCCAGAAGCGCCTGGATCTCGTCACTCTTCTCTACCTTCACCCTCTTCACGATTGCCGGCGGAAGGGGAGCGTCTTCCAAGTCGGTGATAATCAACGAACCATCATCGTCGACTTTGACCTTGATCGGCCCGGAATAGCCTGCCGAGTCTGCAGCAGGGTTTGGCGCGTTCCTTGTCCCCGATCGGTCCAGCCGTTCACGATACGCGAGGCCGGTCCCGGGCAGGCCAGCGTTGAGGTAGGTACCACGCTTGCCCATCGTTAAGCTTAGTCCACGTGGCCCAACAGAGGTGCTGATACCCGACCCGCTGATGTTGAGCCGAACACCAGGCACGATCGTAATTCGTTTGCTGAAGCGAAATCCCATTTCTTCCTCCGAGGTCCTCTGGAAATGCCGGGCTGCTCACTGACAGGCAGAGATCTTGGCCAATCTAAGGCCTATACGTGCGAGTTCAGTGAAGCTGGATACTAGACTGAGACTAATCGGCTGGGACATCGGAAACCTGAATTGCCGGCTGCTCGTGGAGCTTATGGCAGAATTCAGAATTATAGATCCCCACTAAATACTCATCTTGGCTTGCTCGATTCATATCTTTTAGCGACCAATCCTTTTTAATCATCAGATGGTAATCGGCCATAATTTCTGGATTAGGGTTAATAGTATTGGCCAAGCCGGTCCGATTAATCTTATCTGCGATGATGTCTATCGACTCTAACTGCCCAACAAGCTTTGAGGCCATGCTGCACTCTAAAACTCGCTTGGTCGTCACTTCTTTTTCGTCCGATGAATCATTCAGCGTGAGCACTGAGTAGAAAGGCGGTTCAGCAAGAGATTTGGATGATGCCTGTGTTGGCACTGCACCATCATTTTTGTACTCCTGCAAGACAGAACCATTCCACTTATACAGACGCTTTGTCTCCATGGACGGGCAGCAATCTGCATCATCTGGGCCGTGCGAGAGCTCGACATAGCTCAGAACGCCATTGCCTTCGTCAGCCAAATCAGAGGCGGAGTTCATGATATCGAGGCGTGTCTTAGCTTCCCACGCATCACCGTTATGGATGAGGGGAACAAGATATTGGTTGCTGTAATTACCGCCACTAGTTGGCTCAAGAGTGTACATCACAACTGCATCAGTGCTGCCATTCCCGTCGAAATCCACCTGCAGGTAACGGCGAGCTTCGCCGTATTCACTGGCGGCATTCTGCTGTGCATGCTCAATAATCGCCGCGTCAACCGCGACCTTAAGCCCATTAGCCTCAACATTTTGCGAGGTAGATTGAACAGGCTCCTCTTTGAGAGGCCCGACCGGCTCTGACGCTTCGGAAACCATATCCGGCGTTTTTTCCCAAATTTCCTGTAGTTTCTTTCTGTTTTCTAGGAGCCGCTTCGTATACTCTTCAAGGATTACACTAAAAAGTTCGTCTGCATCTGATGCTTCAAGAATTCTTACAGACTTCCCATCAAATGGCTCGAACCTACCCATAAATACACGAGTGAAAAAGCCCGGCCTCATGACTTCAAAATGCTCGACCATTTTTCCGATGGATTTTTCTACATGCTCTTCAAATCTCTCGGCACTTTCCCCTTTGAGATCTAGACGCTCAGGCCCTGCCTCAATCATTTTGTCCTTAATTGTTTCCAGAAGCATGATGTTGTAGTCGATCGCCTTGTCGTTACAACTATTTGAAAAAGTGGCAAAGCACTCCTGCATATACTCCTGATGAGCAAAATTGAGCTTCTGGTCGTTAACGAAGCCGCAGCCAGCCAGTGCTAAAGGCACTGCCATTGCCAGTGATTTTAACTTCATTCCATTCCCCATCACGGTAATTTCACAGGCTTAAAATCCAACCAACCAGAGCCGACAGGAACTGGTCACTTACATGCTATGACATGCATTGGGCGATCTAAATCGCGCATGCTGCAGTCTTTGCTGTTATAGATCTTAACGAGATCAACCGAGTTGCGATCATCCGGCTATCTAACGCATTATCTTACCGACCACGACACTCGTTCTCTTCCTGCAGATGTGAAAAAGCCCCGGAAATTCCGGGGCTTTTTCCGCCTTTCGGCTTAGCCGATGCTCACGCCGTGAGCTTCAGCCAGAGGCTTCAGGCCGCCAGCAAAACCTTGGCCGATAGCCTTGAACTTGAACTCGTCGTTGTGACGGTACAGTTCGCCGAAGATCATGGCGGTCTCGGTGGAGGCGTCTTCGGACAGGTCGAAGCGAGCAATCTCTTTGCCGTCGGCTTTGTTCAGGACACGGATGTAGGCATTGCCCACCTGGCCGAAGGACTGCTTACGAGCTTCGGCGTCATGGATGGTGACGGCGAAGACTAGCTTCTTCACGTCTGCGCCCAGGCCGTTCAGCTTGACGTTGACTTGCTCGTCGTCGCCATCGCCCTGACCGGAGCGGTTGTCGCCCAGGTGCTCGATGGAGCCGTCAGCGCTCGTCTTGTTGTTGTAGAAAATGAAGCTGGCGTCGTTGAGAACTTTACCGTTTTCGCCAGTGACGAAAACGGAGGCATCGAGATCGAACTCGGTGCCGTCAGTTACGCGCGGATCCCAGCCCAGGCCCACGATGACCTCGGTCAGACCTGGTGCTTCTTTGGACAGGCTGACGTTGCCGCCCTTTTGGAGAGAAACTGCCATAAAGTGATTCCTTGATTCAGTTTATTAGATGGAGGTCAGTTGACGGTCAGACCGTAACCGTTGGCCAGGGCCTTCAGGCCACCAGCGTAGCCTTGACCAACAGCGCGGAACTTCCATTCGCTGTTGTGGCGGTACAACTCGGCGAAGATCATCGCGGTTTCAGTCGAGGCGTCTTCGGCCAGATCGTAACGAACAATCTCGGAGCCGTTGGTCTCGTTAACGATACGGATGAAGGAGTTGCCGACCTGACCGAAGTTCTGGCGACGATTTTCAGCGTCATGGATCGTCACGGTGAAGGCGATCTTGTCGACGTCGACCGGCACGCGGCTCAGATCGACCTTGATAGCCTCGTCGTCACCGTCGCCGGCGCCATCACGGTTGTCGCCGGTATGCTCAACGGAACCGTCCGGACTCTTGAGTTGGTTGTAGAAGATGAAGTCTGCATCGCCGCGGACTTTACCGGAGGCGTTTAGCAGGAAAGCGCTGGCGTCGAGGTCGAACTGGGTGCCATCGGTGGAGCGAGGGTCCCAACCCAGACCTACCAGAATTTTGGTTAGGCCAGGCGCCTCTTTAGACAGGGAGAGGTTGCCACCTTTTTGCAGAGACAGTGCCATGTATACAGCTCCTTGTGGTTGCTACTGATTACTGGTTTTCGACTTGCGCTTCTTCCTTTTCCGGGAAGATCACGCTTGCGAGGATGCCGACTGCCAGAACTGCCAGGACGATAAGCAGACTGGTATTCGGGTCGATACTGATGCCGTGATGGAACAGGTGGTTGGTGGCGTTCAGGCCGAGCTTGGCAGCGATGAAGAACAGCAGCACGATGACCGCCTTCTCGAGGTGCACCAAATAGCGCTTCAGTGCTTCAAGAACGAAGTAGAGGGTACGCAGACCCAGGATGGCAAACAACATTGCCGAGTAGACGATCAGGGGTTCACGGCTCACCGCGATTACGGCCGGAACCGAGTCGAAGGCGAACAGAACATCGGACACCTCAACTACCACCAAGCATAAGAAAAGCGGAGTGGCGAAAAGACCACCTTTCGCCGCCAGGCTTATGTCTTTGTTCTCGGGTTTCTGCACTTCGACTTCTAGCTTCTTGCGGCTCACAAAGAAGTTATGACCGTATAACTTCGGCCATACCGGGAAGAGCTTTTTCGCGAAGCGGTAGGCAAGATGTTGGGAGTAGTCCTCCTCTTCATCATCATCGTCACCGCCCTTGAGCATCATCACAGCGGTCCAGGCAACGATCAGCGCGAAGACGATCTCGACCCAGGGGCCAAATGCGAGCAGGCCGGTACCGATGACCACGAATACGCCACGGAAGACGATAGCGCCGATGATGCCCCAATAGAGAACTCGGTGACGGAGGCCATCCGGTACCTTGAACCAGGCGAAGATGGCCATGAAGACGAACAGGTTGTCGACCGACAGCACTTTCTCCAAGGCGTAGCCGGTGACGAACAGGCTGGCGACTTCAGCGCCGTGCTGCACGTAGAGGAAACCTGCGAACGCCAGAGAAATCGCCACCCAGAACACGGACCAGATAGAGGCGCGCGCTAGGGTGATCGGCTTGTCATCGCGATGGGTAACCATGTCCAGCAGCAGGGCGGCAAGTGCAAGGCCGACGAATACCGCCATGGTCAGCGGTGGGAAGCCAATGTGAGTCGTTTCCACGTTTAAGTTTCCTTACAGTTCGAAGTCTGCCGGGTTCAGACCCAGCTCTAGGCAAATCAGGCGGCATGCCGCTTTCTCTTTATCATCGAAGTCACCGTCGGAGGCGCCGATGGCGCTGGCCACACGTACCAGTAGCCGTGCTTCGCCGTCCTTGCCCTTGACCTTGCTGATCGCCTTCAGGGCTTCAGCTTGACCAATCTGGAAGTCGAACTCGAACTTGCCGCAGGCGTCGCTGAAGACTTTGATCACGTCGTTCAGGTTGAAGACCTTCAGTTCCGGGGAGTTATTGATGAAGCCGGTCATCTTCATCTTCTCCTCGGATTTGATTTCACCATCCGCCGCGGAGATCAGCGCGCACGCATTTGCTACTGCCTCCATGAAGGTGCGATTTTTGAACTTGGCGACCTCAGTCGTCAGAGTCTCGCGAGCTTTCGTCGCGTTGGTTTTCAGCCATTCGAGCATGTGTTCCTCTCAGTGAGCGGGGCCCTTCGGCCCCGCCGGATCAGTTTTTACTTGGAGCCCGCCGTCCAGCGCATCCCCCAGCCGTAGGCTTTGTCCATATCTTGGTGCCCACGGTGGAAGTCGACTCTGCGGGAGACCTTAACGGCCCCGTTTACGTTTTCAAGCAAGGCGATGGCGCACATCCCATAGCGTCCACCTTCTTCGTTCAGGCGAACTTCGATTTCTGGCTGGCCCGGGATGAAGATCGTCACGACGCCGTCGGTAGCTTTCCAGTTCGGAGCACCTTCGTAGATGAACGCGAAGACCAGGATGCGTTTGATCTCGCTCCACTGCCGGCCGTTGATGTGCATCCACTCGCCGCCAGCAACAGAACCAGTTCGGTCGTCGCCCATCAACTGAATGTAGGGCTCATCGTTCAGATCACCGAAGGCCTCCCCCAGGGCCTGAACAACTCCCTTGTAGCCATCTTGCAGTTCGAAGAGACACCCAACGTCGAGGTCGACGGACTTGCTCTTGCCAAAGATGCCGCCGAGTACACCGCCACTTCCACCTTGGTTCCAGTTCAAGTTCACCTTGATCTCACCAAACCCTGCAGCAGGCTTGTCCAGGCTGATGCTCGAGCGAGACTTGTCGAGCGTTACCTTGCTGAGGCTGATGGTCGGCTTCGGCGGGGCTGGAGGTACTTGAGGCGGCGCAGCGGGAGTCGGTGCCGGCGCGGAAGGAGGTGCAGCGATTTCGACGCCGAAGTGCTTTGCCAGCGGTCCCAAGCCTCCCGCGAAGCCCTGGGCGACACAACGAAACTTCCACGCTCCCTGCCGAAGGTAGAACTCACCGAGGATGAGGGCGGTTTCATTCATCCCGTGTGTTGGGATCTGAGCTTCGATCCCTCCAGTGAGCGCTAGCGATAGCGTCGACACGCGATCGAAGGTTGCCTTGTTTTCGTAGATGGTTGCGGTGAGGGCAACTTTCTCCACGGCAGGATCAACACGGCTGAGGTCGACTGTGAACTCAGCACGACCGGCCGAATTGGCTGTTAGCTGAACAGCTCCACCCAGAATACTGGTTTGACCGTAGAAGCACATGTCGCCATCGCCGCGAACCTTCCCCGAGGTGGTTAGGGCGAATGCAGAGATATCGATGTCTGCGCCTGGAGCCGGCGTATAACTGATGTCCACACGCAGTTGGCCGGTGGCAACCGGCGCATTACCGCCAGGTACCAGGGTTGTCATGCGCGTACCGCCTGAATAGCCAAGTTGACGAGGTCGTCCGCAGTGCGGCCGTTAGTGGACTGGCCGATCGCCTTGAAGTCCCAATCGTTACCCTTGCGGCTGAGGCTAGCCATTACTACGCCGGTGTGCTGGCCCTTCTCAGCGAGGTTGAAGCGCGCCAGCTCCTGGCTCTTCGAGTTGTTCACGATTCGGCAATAAGCATTTTCCACCTGGTCGAACTTCTGACCGCGGAAGCTGTTGACGGTGAACACCAGGTGCTGGACGGAGGCTGGCAGACGCTGCAGGTCGACGTTGATGGTTTCATCGTCGCCATCGCCTTCACCGGTGAGATTGTCGCCGGAGTGCTTGATGGAGCCGTCCTTCGAGCTGAGCTGACGGAACCAAACTAGATCCACCGGCTTCATGTTCCCGTCCAGCAGAATGCAGGAGGCGTCGAGGTCGATCTCGTCGTTGCCACCGCCGAGGAGCTTGGAGAGGAAACCTCCAGACTTTACCGGATCCCAACCCAGTCCGAGGCTGACCGAGGTCAGGCCGCTGCCGGCAGTTTTTTCCAGCGAAATGCTCTGATTTTTGCTCAGGGTGATTGCCATGCTTACGCTCCTTGTTGATCTTCAGAGTTCGAGTGGGACTCACGCGGAGAAACACTCTCCGGGCTCCCGGCCTTGCTATACCGCGAGCGGGAACGCCGCCACGCGGGGTGAAAATGACGCCAATGCGCATCTTGCGCTGCATCCAATAATTCATGATCGCCATGGGTATCCCCCCAGGCCCTCAACCGATACTGTGTCAGAGGGCCATATATGGCTTCCAATCGGCGTACCTTGTTCTCGCAGCGACAGTTGTTTCCGCTGATCCTGCCGGTCAAGTGACCATCGACCACTTCCAGTTCTGTACCGATGAGCTTGATGCCGAGACGTTCGGCGAAGGGCCGCAGAACTAGCGCCGGAGAAGCCGAGCAGAGTGTAACCTCCGCTCCGGACGCAATTTCGGCCGCAACTGATCTTACCCCTGATGGGCGCATGAGCTTGGGCCAAACCAACTGGCAAAAATCTTCAGCTTTCTGACATACCCATTTGGCTTCCACGCCAGCGAGAAATGTGCCTATCAACTGGGCCTTAAGCTCATCCCGGGACATGCCCCTGGAGAGATACCTCAGGGTGGGCAGCGCCAACCTGAGAATGCGTTGGGTGAACTCGCGAGTGCCGAAGGCAAACCGAAGGAACGGCACGAAGCTGTCGTGCCGGGTGAGAGTGCCATCGAAGTCAAACACCGAGAGCACCTTCGCTCCTTTCGGCCCAGCCTCCAGCATTTCGATGCTCATTAGTAAGCCTCGGCCAGGCGGACACTGTGCTCGCCATTGCCCATATCGGCGGTTTTCACACCATGCCACTTGGCGCGCTCAAGGATGTTCACTGCCCACTTGTAATGAGTAGCCGGTTCGCACATTGCATCGTTGTGCTTGAAGACGGCGGGGGCTACATCGTTGACGATCAGCTTGGCACAGTTGAGGTCCTCCAGGCTCACGCGGAGATTGTCCTGAATGATGCGGATCTGACTTGGATGAATTGCCGTCTTGCCTACCAGGCCATGTGCGATGTCGAGCTTCAACTCCTCCTGAAGAAGATGAGGCGTGGCCAACTGCTCGAATACAGGGGCCGTCAGGGCAAATCCCTGTGCTCCCATCACGCCGGCGAGCATGGGAATCACGTAGCCCATCGGTGTGTTGTAGAGCGTGGTGGCAGGGTTGCGGCGCAGGC
Source organism: Pseudomonas sp. Marseille-Q8238 (assembly GCF_965111915.1). Classification (NCBI taxonomy): domain Bacteria; kingdom Pseudomonadati; phylum Pseudomonadota; class Gammaproteobacteria; order Pseudomonadales; family Pseudomonadaceae; genus Pseudomonas; species Pseudomonas sp. Marseille-Q8238. The sequence continues at coordinate 3,084,212 of NZ_CBCOPI010000001.1, forward strand.
CGAGGCAACCCATGAGGTCGTTCCCGCCAATCCGGAGTGCGATGATGCGTTGGTTCAGGTTGGCCTTCAGAGCCTGGCCGAGCTCCACCATGGCACCCGGGTCGTAAACATCGCTCGTTTCCAGGGTTGGCATGAGATAGAGGTCAGGGTTGCTAACAGCGGCTTCCCAAAAAGGAAGAGACTTCAGCGTCAGCTTGGGAACGACGAACCCGTTGACGTGCTTCATCAGCGGCCATCCGTTCAGCACTGCTGCCATCTCTGCATCGCGAGGACGGAGGAAGAGCAACGGCCCTTGTTCCGGGCGGCCGCCACGGGCCTGAATGCCCATGAGTAGGGCCTGCAGATTTGCGAGTGCACTTTCGACGTCGATCGCCGCCACTGCATCTTCCAGGCACACAACGAGTGAGCGAAGCTCAGGGATCTTCATCCCGAACACCACATCCAGGATGTCATCGCGGGTTGCCGGCATGTACAGAGTCGCCCCGAGGGCGAATGGAGAAATCGCCTTCATCAGTTCGTACTCCGGATGATGGTTACCGCACGATAAGGTCCAAGAGCCTCGCCGGTCTCCTCCACCGTTACCCCTGCGCGCTCGGTGAGATGCAGTAGGAGTTGCACGTCGCCGTCATTACGATCTCGCACCAGCACGTGATCGGGCACTCGGCGCAGGACTGCTCGGGTGGCCTCGGCAATACCTGGTTTCACGCGATTCAGGTTGCTGATGCCAAAGCGGGTAGCCAGGGAGGTAACCACGTTTTCGGCCGCGGCCTGGAGCTTCAGGCTCTGCTCGTGCGTCCAGGGCGATGCGGTTTGGACGCTACTCAGCGCTTGGCGCTCAGCCTCGATCTTGTCGATGAATTCACGAGTAACGTCGTGTTCACTCAAGTGGTCGTAGACCACGCAACCATGAAGCCCACCTTGAGTCGGCCAGATGGAGCGAGACACCAAGCCGGAAACGGTTGCGCCCAAGATTCCGGACGGGATAACCCAGTCCTCTGCGGAGGCGGCGAGCCATGCGCGGCCGCAGGGGTCGGCTAGCACAACGAGTCGGGGCTCTTCCGGGAAACGCTTGTCGGCACCTAGCGTCCGCTTGAGCTCGCCAGAGATTGCTCCCTTGCCGGTCCAGCCATCCACGAAGACAATGTTCTCAGCACCGTGCAACTGGATGATCGCTTCGAGGGCCACTGTATCGATCCCACGATCACGGATAATGCTTACGCCATAGTGGTGGGCGTCACGGCCCATCTCGACCAGTGCCCGACGGAGCAGGACGCCAAGGGGAAGGCCGGCGCGCACGAAGGAAACCAGTGCGATGCTGGAGCCGGTGCAGACGGCACTCAACGCCAAAGCCAGAGATTGAACATCTTCAGCCATGCGAGCACCGTTCAGCACTAGCGCGCGAGCGTACAAGGACTTGTGAACGTCGGTAGGCGCGTGTTCTTGGCTGATCATCTCCGAATAGTGCTTCTGATTGGTCTGAATCAGGCGCTCCTTCTCCTCGACATCGGTGACATTCATTTGCACCGACCGCAGAAGGAAATGGACGTCTTCCGGCGCGTAGCTTCCGCTGCCGACGGTATTCAGGGTGGCAAGGAGATTACTCAATGATCATCTCCTCCACGGCCTTGGCCAATTGGCTGCGAGCGGGTGTAGCCCACATGTGGCAAAGGCCCATGAATCCTAGGTCAGTAATGCTGTCGCCGAAGCCAAGGACTGGGCGATCTCCATTGATCTTGGCGTCACGGCGCAGCCATTCTTGAACTGCCAATCGCTTGGCCAGCCCCTTGGGCAGGAAAGCGAGGTTGTTGCCGTTGGCGTGAATGTGCATGCCTTCCAGCATGCCTCGGGCTTGAACCTCGGCCAGAACCTTGGAGAGGACAGCGTCATCAGATTCGTTCTGTTTGGTCACCACGTAGTGGCGCAGACCTTCTTCTTCCACAACCCAACCGCGGAGCGAATAGCCCATGTCCTTCCCGATCCGCAAGGTTGCTTCGCTCAACGCTGGCAGTCGATCCTGGAAGGCCCAAAGGGATTCTGCCATCTGGCCATGCCAGTCCTGATCCAGTGAGCCGTCAGAGTGGAGCATCACACCACCATGCGAGCAGATAGCCCCCTCGGTGAAGGGGAGCTTGACGCGGCTGTAGGCCTCAACGTCACGCGCAGTGACAGGCACTACATCGGCAGAAGCCAGCAGCCAACTGATGAAGGAGTGCTGGATCGGGTTCATGTACCCATTGGGTTGGCCGTGTACGTCCAGCGTCGCGGTAGTACGCGGCGTACCTTCGACCATCTTGCGAGAGGTCTGGAACAGGGTGTCGTCGAGGTCGACGAATACCAGGGGACGATTAGTGCCCATCGAAAATCACCTCGGCATTCAGGGCAGCAACCAGCTCTGCAGGAGCAGCCTGCTCGGGAGTCTCGGAGCAGATCAGGACTCGGTCAAACTGCCCCGGCTTCACGTTGTAGAGGAAGTTCGGGATGCCAAGACCGTAGTTATCTGAGAACGACAGGGCGTGCTCGATGGCGTGGCCCAGGGCGATTGGAGAGCGGGTGGTAGAACTGAAGTGCACGTCCACACCAGCACGTTCCAGTCGCTCAGCCAGCAGGAAGGGACGCCAAACGAACTCACTTGTACCCACCACGATGACTTTCTCGTTAGGGTGAACCCGGATGTCGGGGGCAAGCGTGTCGTCCACACGACGAACGCCCAAACGCCCCCAGTCCTTGTCAGCCGAAAGAGGCCACTCGCCGATGGAAACTGCTCCCACATCGGGCATTTCGGGTGGCGGGGCAGCTGGGTTTTCATGGAACTGGTAGGAACCCTGCATCAGCGAAACTGCAGTGGCTGATTCCCCGATGGTTTTGCGCACAGCGCCAGCAGACCAGTCCGTGAGGACGCAGGTGACGATACGTTCGATCTTGCTCAGTCCGGCCTCTACCAAGGCGCGGTGCAGATTGACGAAGGTCTTCCCAGTAGAAGCCTCATCGTCCACCAGCACCAGCGACCGCGCCTGAAGCATCGCTTCCCTGATTTCGGGATCGACGGGCATGTGGATCAGGTGCGCACTCGCATGGCTATGCTCTTCCTCGAATCGAGCGAAGAGGTCGGTACCAAGGGGGTGGCGAGTGCTGATGAGGTACACACTGTCAGAGCGAGTGGTACTGAAGGCGCGGTGCACACCGGCACCGAGGCCAACCGCAGTTTCGGCCATGCCAATGACCAGCACCGGGCCAGGGAGATCAGGCGGGATTTCGGCGGCTAGACTCTCGAAGCTGGCAGCCATAACCGAGGGGCGCACGGGTATATGGCGGCCCAGCACTTTCGACACGAAAAGGAATGCTCGCTTGGGGTTCCGGCGCTCTGCGAAGCCGAACAGGTCAGCTGGAGGGAGAACGGTGTCTTCGACTTTGACCTCGAGGAGCCCTCGCTTGAGTTGGGCGCGTACGGACGTTGGTACTATGATTTTTTCCATGAATGCTTCCTTGTTTGGCACGAGGGCTGCCCCTAACGCCTAGTCCCGAGATTCAAGCAATTGTTTCCCTATGGATTACGCGCCTCGATTTTCCATAGCGATTGCTGGGCTTCACGGGCCATTTGAGATGTCGAGAAAGTCCTTCCTGTTGGTGTACGAGTTGGCTCGACACCACAGGCGTCAAGAAACGCCAGGGCAAGCCCGGCCTTGACCGCGAAGTTCATGTTCTGTGCGTCAGGGATCGTGGAAGTCACCATCCCTACAACTGATCCAGCTGCGTCAAAGAGGGGGCTACCACTTGATCCCGGCTGAATTGGTGCAGTGAATTGGAGCAGACTGGAGTCATTGTGCAGGCCAAAGAGTGCTGAAACGCCACCTTGGGTGACGTGCACCCCCCCACCGGCCAGACCAGCAAGTGGGAACCCGAGGGCCACCACAGGCTCGCCAAGGTCACACCCAACTCCATCCCGGAAAGCCACCGGCTTAAAGGCTGGCGCTCCTTGCACTCTAAGTAGTGCCAAATCATTGCGCTGATCTACAACCACTGCCTCGGCACGATGGCGTCCTTCGAACGAAGCGATGTGGATCTCTTTCATGTCCTCAATGACATGCGCACAGGTGAGAATATGGGTGGAAGTCACAGCAAAGCCGGTGCCTGTCGCTCCGGATGCCGGTCGGCTCTGTTCTGAGGAACTGGAGCGGCGGTGCGGGTGAGCATCGTCGATCTTCAGGCCGATGCGACGTCCAAGTGCTGCTAGGCCATAGGCCGACCCCTCGGCCAGAGCACGGAATTTCCACTGGTGATTGCGGCAATAGAACTCACCGACAATGATCGCTGATTCACCATTGTCGGACAGGTTCAAGTTGAACTCGATCTGAGAGTCGATCTGCAAGCGGAGTAATCGCAGGTCGCTTACTGGCCCCATTGCCGAGAAGGTGTACACGACCAAGAGCACCCTGTCGGCACCGGTCGGAAGTTGGCCGAGATTCAAGTTGCAGCAGATTTTCTCTTGCCCACCACTCCACTGCATCCAGGCCTGGGAAACCTGGAAAAGTGCTGCTTCCCCTTTTGGGTGACGCTTATCGTCCAGCGGAAGCAGAGCGACAGCGGCATAGTCCCCGAATGCAGAGGGATTGCCGCACTCCAGCGTCCAGGAACATTGCGCCGCTCCCAAAGCTGTGTTTGCGCCAGGCGCCATCACCATCATCCCTGCTTTGCTCCTTGAGCCCCGAACCTTACTAAATGCGGCGAAATGATATCAAACTTGAAGTCTGACTACATATCAAGTTGTCACTGGCACCGCAACGGTTATGGCTTTCACCCTGATGTTCGGTATCCAATCACTCACCGGCTCAGCCAGACCAAGCCTTCTAGTGGCGAAGATGCCTGGCAGGTTCACTCCCGTATGTCGGGTGTAGCCGATGCCACCGGAGTACCGCGGATTGATCTCGAGTAGATGTGGGACACCGTCTAAATCATCCCGCGTTTGGACATTGACCAGGCCATCGCACTGGAAGTGAGCGGCAGCCTTCAGAGCGAGCTCTACCGCTGGCGAGTCATTCTCGAAGGTCTGGTGCAGCCCTTCTTTCCGGCGACCAACGAATGCCACGGGGCGGCCGGATTCGCAAACCATGTCGATCGAGCACTCGCTTCCTGTCATGTACGGCATGACCAGCATGGCGGAACGATCCGCTCCAGCCCGGTAGGCATTAAGGTATGTCTCAAACTGGACTTCCCGAGAATCGGGGTTGGCGAAGCAACGAAACGAATCCGCTTCAGACTTGAAGCGCCAGAACCCCTGGCCATATATACCTACCGCTGGTTTGACACAGACGTCGCCGAGAACACGAAGGGACTCGTAGGCATCGATGAGTTCCTTCGCATTACGTGCCGTGATCGCCGGGACACAGGCAAGGCCTGCACGTTCTGCTTCCGCCGTGAATTTACTCTTGTCGTCTACCAACTCGAACGTACCCATGCTCGCGCCGCCGGTAACCAAAACCAGGCCAGCGGCCTCGAATCGGTGGCGCTGAGCCTCAAAGACACTCCCCACGCGGCCGACTAGGATGACTTTGATCCCATGCCTTAGGGCGGTCTCGATCACCCAGTCGATTCGTTCCTGGTTGTCCTTCGGCTCAAGGAAACTTACATCGGCGCTTCCGGTGATTTCGGGCCTGTCTTGGCGATGTGAAGCAAAAATCCTCACTTCCGGCGGGAGGGCTTCACGCGCTCCCAGAATGATGTCCCGCTGGCTGGACTGTCCCTCAAGAAACCAAATCAAGATATGCATCCTCAGGGTGGCTGCGGCCGGGCAAAAAAGGCGATCAGCCATGTTTATGGTGGAAGGGGCGATAACGGGGGCTCGGCGTGTATCAACCGGCATCCAGCATTCTACTGGAGTGTATCGCCAAGATCTAAATATCACTCTGGCCGCATCTTGAGCGTCTTTCAGAACCTCGTGCACGCAAGGTTTGGTGTTCAGTAGAGTGCTGAAGTTATCGGAGAAACAGAGCCTGATCGCAACTCTCAACGGACTCGTTCCTGGACCCAGTTGAAAGAGAAACGGTATTGGTTACTAAAGGGAACTTGAATGCACCCATCCGGTTGCTGGTGGTCACTACAAGGCGCTCGCACAGGCACGGTCCAACTCCTAATCGGATAATGGGCAGCCGAAGCTGCCCTAGGTCACATTGATGCGTGCGACTGCCTCACTGCGATGAGGCTGTGACACCAACCTTTGGTCGGTGCATTAGATCTATCAGCGACAATTGCCGGCCAACCGGTACCCTGCGGCTTCTGCCTCCTGGACACTGCTGAACTCCACTCGGTTCTTTGGTGATACTTTGTCGTAGCTCGGGCAGCCCGGCCAGTGGAAAATGCGGGAGTTAGCATTTCCGCGGATATGGTCGGCATCGTCTATGTTGGAGGCGATGGCTGCAGTGCTCTTCTGAGCTTGAGACGGGAAAATCTGCTTCATTCCGCCCCCCGCAACTCGACTCCTTTCTGCCTCCGGTCGGACCGTTACAACCCCCTGGCGCAGCTTCGCATTTCCCAGGGTGACGAATACGGGAGCGTGATCACTCACGTGCTTCCGGCTTTTCTCATGGCTCCAGCCGATCATCCGGGGGTAGTCCATGATGCCCGCGTTATCCAGCTTCAGACGATGCGTCCTGGATACCCAGATGTTGTCGTAAAGATTGGCGTAGAGCCCTTCGCGTGCGGAAAGCGTGGTTGCGCCCTTTGTAATGAGGGGCGTTGCGTGCTGTGAGAGGCCGGAAAATGCGGGGTGAGAGGGAGACATATTGAAGTCACCTACCAGCATGACCGGGGTTTCTGGGTAGATGCTTTCCAGCCACGCCCAGTAGCTCTCCAATTCCCTGACCTCCGGCTCACGGTCTTGGGGACCTTTCCCGTACAACACGTGAATGCTGGCCACAGCAAATAACGTACCATCTCGTTTCGATTTAAATCGGGCCGATAAGGGCTCCCTAATAAAGCGATCGCCTCGATCCATGTACACGACTGCCCCGTCTTCGTATACGACAACGCTCTCACGCATGAGGAAAGCATAGAGTTCTTTGTAGGAGCGGGAGCCCACCGCATGGCTGACCAACGTCGACCATTGCTCCCCGGTCCGTTTCTCAAGCTCCGCCTCCAACTTTGTCAGTCCTTCCTCATTCATCACTTCCTGAATGGCTACCAGATCTGCTTTCCCTGCCACCTCGGCGAGTGCTGGAAAGCTCTTCTCCCCACCCTGTCCCAACCTCATGGCGTTCCAAGACATCAGAGTCAGATCCGCTGCCGAGCTCAGAGAACTGACCAGAACAGTGCCCAAAAGCAATGCGCCATTGAAAAACCCTTTCACCCGTTTACTCCTTTTGTTTGGGCATCAAACGTAATTGAATTTTCAGCTACCGGCCGATTTTGTTGAAAAAAACCGTCATGATTCTGCCCCATGAAAGAGCATGAGCGACGTTGAAATCTGGTTCGCTCAAAACTTATTTTTTCGTAGAGGCACCGAAATCTAATGTATTTTTTTAACCGTCCAAAGCTGCCATCTCAAAAACCAACTTTTCCAACAGAATCGGCGGAAGAGGTTCTTCGCAAACAACTGCATCCATGCCAAACAAAATCTCTAACAGCTGCTTACGAAGGAGCACTTCATTATGATTTTGACTAGGGAATTTTGATGCTAGAACTCTGGCATAACCGGACTAAGCCACTGCCATAGCTCGCCCTGAAATAGTCACACTCAACCTCTGGACTTCAACGCTTTGACATTTTTTGAGTCGACAATAGCTCGAAGCATCCTCAGTTCTGCTTCGAGACTTTCGTTGATAGACACGAGTTTAACCTTCATAGCTTTCAATCCATTAATTTCTATACGGAGCGCCTTGATTATATCGCGCATCTCTCGCTGAGCCTCCAGTCCTTTGACAATCTTTTCTCGATGCCCCTGACCGAGAGCAGTACGAATTTCTTCGGCAACACGGGGATAGCGATTATGGATTGTTGCACGACTCATACCTGCCTCTTCGGCAACCGAGGCAATAGACAACTTTCTACTAGATTCTACTATCCTCGTACGTCCGTGCTGGATTCGCTTTAAAGCATCTAGCAACTTTTTTTCGGTTCCCGATATTCGATCTTCTTTATGCATGACGAAGCCCCCCTTCAAGTAAAACACCGAGCTTAAGCTCCTCAATATCAGCTCCAAGCTCTTGAAGGACGACTTCACACCGTCGAATATCGCTGTCAATTCGTGCACCCGCACCTGGACCACAGTCATTAGCGATAGCTTTAAGCTCCAACATTTGAGCATATATGCCTACCCAATGTGGCAGCCGCGATTCATCGATAAGACTTTTCGAGCAATCACCGCATCGAGTTTTATCCAATACACTGCCACCGGAGCAGCCCGTACTATCTGCAGTACACCATGCAATACCAGTACTTCTCAGATGCACAACCTCCGATACAAACTGAACCATTTCACGGCGGCTTTTGTACGTCCGAATCGCCTCATCAGAGGATCGAAAAATACGAATGGTCTCTGCCAAACCACCAGAAACCAATGCATCTTCTTCAAAAACACTTTCAAGCACCAGCATCTTTTCGTGACGCATTGCAACATAGATTTCATCAAACAGCTCTTTATCTCTAACTTGATCCTCTGCATATATCGCAGTCATATCCAGCGTCCAATGTTTGAAATGATCACGAAGATAACGAACATCACCGAGTTGACTGCGAGCCACATATCGAGCGAACGTCCTTCTAAATTGGTGTGGTGCGACCTCCCAGTCAATATTATGAGCCAGCATAAACCGCTTTAATCTTGCCCTAATGGTTTGTGCAGCAAAAACTTGGAGTTTATGTGCATGCCCTCCCCACCCAAGGAACAAAGAATCGAGATGCGCTTCATAATCATGCATCTCTATCAGATTACTTGCCGACTTAGCCAAACTGTATCTATCATTTAGCTCGGCACGAATCTCTGCGGTGACCTTCCCCGCAACGTCTAGCGCTTCATGGGTAAGCTTTGTGACTAGCCAATCTACCTTACCCTCTTTGGTCTTTGTGGATACTCCAGACATCCAGTAAAACTTAGTACCATCTTCCCCATCACGTACGTAGTGAGCGCCTACTTTTAAGCTCATGAGCTCTGAAACTCTTATACCGCTCGTTAGAAGAATGACGATACTGCAGGCATCTAGCAGGAGATTTTTCTCAAGTCTCAACCCTAAAATGCCACCCCGGTATCCCGTAGCCGCAAGTTTTGCGTTTACAGTGCCAGAATAGGAATATTGGGCTTGCCATTCGGAAACCATTTCCGCAAGCGCTAATGTCTCGTCTGCGCGCTCTAGACGTGATACAGCCGCACGAAAAATTTCCGCGAGCTTGTTATCTGGAATTGGCAAGGTCTTTGATTGGGCCCAGTGAGCACGATTTGCGCCTGACAACTCAGTCGCGCTACTTTCAGGCCAAGGGTGCACCATGGGAGTAGTAGTAACTTTACTGAGCAGATGCAGTGTGTGCACCGAGCTCAATCGCGTACAAAGATAGGACTTAGAAAACTTATTACCAGATCTACTGCTACTATTTTTTAAATAATTAACATACTGCATACACAGAAATTCTGAAATTTCAGACAAGCACTCGACATAAGCACCAGCAAACTTCAAAAATAATGATACGTTTTTGAAAAAAGAAATTAACGAAGATCCGACTGGTCGCACCCGGCCCTCTATGCCGTTTAAATAGTATTCAAGCATAACTATTTTCAGAACTGAGCGCCAACGCTCTGGAATCTTACCGAACCGAATGCATTTATCGTGGTCAGCAGTCCCAGGTGGAAAAATCGCGTTTGGGAATCGCCAAACGTCATCCGCGAGGTAACTTAAGACTTTGTATGTCCCGTCCCCTAGCCGTGTAGCGGTGACTGCTATAGGCAGGTGCGTGTGACCTTCACGAGCCTTTCTCAGTGCTTCTTGTTGATAATAGCTAACACCCTTAGCCAAAATCATTATGCCAACCCCAAAATTTCAGGATCTTTCCAAAATGGATGAGGATTCTGCCTAGCTTTTTCCCTAGCAGCCACGACAGTGGACTTATCAAATTTAGGCAAGATTTTTTCGTCAATAATTTTAATTATATGCCTATATAACCTCACCCAATTTTTTGCACCGATTCGCCCGCGCTCACGAACCAACAACCAATAGAAGCTTAATAATCTATGCAGGTCATCCGCAGTCACTACGAAAGAGCTGCAGCGAAAGCAGTTTAAGAACTCCACACAATGACTCCCATTCTTGGGAGCCCTGTGCCCGTTAACGGTATCCTTGCAACGGGCCACAGCAGTATTTACCTCTTTTACCGGAATAATACCAAGATCGGCATGATCATTTTCGAGAAGTTCTTTATTACGAACCTCCCCCATCAACGCCCAATTTTTCTCAGCATCAGCCGGCGCTTCCAAATAACTATCCAAGAGGACTTTTGGAGTATTTCCAGCCAACATTGCAGTTAAAAAAGGATCATTACCTGAGAGCTCCCATATTTTATTGGCAAAGGTCTTCCTTAATCTAGACACATTAACAACCAGTCTATCACCATTATCAGAAATCAACTCATGACGAACTACCAGCGCCTCCAAAGCTCGATTAATAGTATTAATAGTTATAGGTGCAGGAGTTCTTTCATCAGGATTCTTTAAGGGGCGCTCACGAACGAATAGCCTATCTTTCCACTCCCCCCTACTCCTTATAGAGTCATTCCTTTCTGCGACCATTTTTATAATAGCGGAAATATCGGGCAGCACCACACTCAGGGTATCTACTTCATCATCCAGCGTTGACACAGCGCCACTACTAACTGACTGATAGTTCACTTTATGAGCGCGGCGCTTATAAGTAATCAAAATACTACGATCACGCCTAAGCGGATGAGGAAGCAAACACCCCATGGAAAGTTCGATTAAAGGCGTAAGATTCAATCCAGTACGAGCTACTATTGCAACCGCACAAAAGGCCAAGCCCTCCGCCAAAATAGGACCAGACGCCTCCTTTACTGCAATCACCTCTCTTTTCAAAGCATTAATAACTTGTGTAAACTCTTTCTTTGAAAAAGCTTTTTCACTACTTTTCCTCCTATTGGAGTGCGGGTAAGGATTAGGAGGAAATATATCACTTGAAAGTAACCCACACCTTACCAACTCGCCAAGCACTGACTTACAACAGGTGTAAATATTTTTCTGAGTTGTATATCCAGCACCAGAGGCCTCGAGATATCTAATAAAAGATGCAACAAACCCCCTATCAATATGTCGCAAACCTATCTCACCCTTCATAGCCATTGACATAAATGAGCAATAGCATAAAAAGCTTCTCGAAACGCGCTTTGCATAAGTAATAATACTCGCCACGGACTTAGTCTTACCTTGCGAAGCTATAGCAGACCCGAGCAGCACTTCGATGACTTTATGGCAATAATAGGTAACCTCATCACACCCTACACCATAATATCGTCCGAAATCCAATTTCCGCACTGTCAACGGACTTTCCGGAAAATTAATAACATAACTCTCCGGAACAAAATTAATGGTCTTTGACAGATGATCCGCGATGATGTGGTTAGATGAGCCTTTATCTATCACCAGAGCAGCAGAAGAAAAATCTTTGCGCGCCATATTCATATTCTTCCAACGCAGACAGAATCAATAAATTCTTGATAATCTCCCATAACATCATCTTCGATCATAGAAATTAAGTGCAAGTACCTCTGCGTAGTAGCCACACTGGAGTGGCCGAGCCTATCCCGCACATATAGCAACGGATCTATAACACTCTTACGCCTGCGCATGTCATGGAGTGTATGCGTCGCATAGGTATGGCGGAGCATATGAGGAGTGACTGTGAAAGGAAGCCCCAGATCTTTCCACATATGGTTTAGACTCTGGCCTTTAGGACTGTAAGGCACACCATACCTAGATAGAAACAACGGAATTGACTCTACACATGAGGTCTGCATACTCCGATTACGCTCATGAATTTTGTACTGCCAGAGCGCGGCCATAAGCGAGCGAGGGATGTCAATCTCCCGCGCCTTATTCCCCTTGAGCTCCATATCCTTTGGACTACAGAAAACTCTAAAGTGAGAACTGCCTTTAGATATTTGAGCGGGATCAAATATATAGGAGCTTGGAAATGTAAGGAGCTCTTCCTTCCTCAACCCACTGCTTAGGGCTAGTCGTGCAATAAGCTTTTGAGTAGAACAACTTATGGAATTTAAAAAAATTCTAACCTGCTCTTTAGTTAAAACTTTTATTGCTGTTCTCTTCCCCTTCACTAGTATATCGGGAGAAGCGACATATCCTCCAGTTACATCCACATGAGCCAAAAATACAGAATGGACTGCGACCCTTACTGTTTCAACATCATATGGAACCCTCTCTATCCAACCTTGGCGCCTTGCATAGTTATAGAAAGAGCAAACAACTCGCAGTCTAAGATTTATGGTGTTTTCGCTAAGCCCGCAACTACGCATCGACCAGTCACGGTATGCAGCCAGTGGGCTCGAGCCCAGCTCAAAAAAACCAACATTTCTCCAGTCTCGATTGGCAGCATTTAGAAAACCTAAATAGTCGTAAAGGGCTTGCCCGTATGAGGCCCATGTATGTTTACTTTCAACTCGCCCCCTGTGAAGGCAGCGGTAAATCAAGAAGGCGCTTACCTCGGGAATTGACCGTAGTTCTGCTGTTAGGATGATAGGAAATCCAGGGTAGCTAACCCCGTTTATTTTGAACCCCTCATCTGCGAAGACCAACTCCATCTCACCCGCCCCATAAAGCTTGCAATATGAGTCACGGTAGACGCCCCAGACTCCTACGACAAGGAAATTTGTAACTATTTAAAGGGCACATTTCACATCGTGCCAGCCTGGGTGATCGGTCATCAGCGCCGCTGCTGGCAACAGGGCGGCCGCCGCAACTGCAGCAGCAACGACAAGGTCTACCAACGCGCCGAGGCGGACCTGTTCAACCTGGTTCCCAGCATTGGCGAGATCAATGGTGATCGCAGCAACTACAGCTACGCCTGGCTGCCACAGAAAGCGGACCAATACGGCGCCTGCAAGACGGTCGTGGACTTCAAGGCACGCAAGGTAATGCCCCGCGCGCAAGTGCGCGGCATGATCGCCAGAACCTACTTCTACATGCGTGATCGCTACGGCCTGCGCCTTTCCAAACAGGACCTGCGCCTGTTCGAGGTCTGGCACAAGCAGTACCCGGTAGACCGTTGGGAGCGCCAGCGTAACCAGCTCATCGGCTGCGTGATGGGATGGAGCAACCCCTACGTAGGCAAGATTGACCTGGGCAGTTGCCCCAAGAGCTCGCGCTGAAGCGCCTGCACGGTGGTTACACTCTGGTATTTACAGAAGAAATCACTAGGCGAACCGGCGGTTCCCCTGTAAGGTGGTCGGACTGTGCTGCATGTGTCACCGCAAATCGACCTGTTTAGATCTCGATCCAACCTTCCATCGGTTTCTTTACTCTTTGCACTCAGTCATGGCCTGGGCTGTTCCAGCGCCGTGTTCACTTTGTTCAAGGAGACATCCCATGTCCGAACGTCAAACTGGCACCGTCAAGTGGTTCAACGATGAGAAAGGCTTCGGCTTCATCACTCCAGAAAGCGGCGCTGATCTGTTTGTACACTACCGCTCGATCCAGAGCGCTGGCTTCAAAAGCCTGCAAGAAGGCCAAAAGGTCTCTTTCGTGGCTGTAAAAGGCCAGAAAGGCATGCAGGCTGACGACGTCCAAGTGATCTAATCACGGGCTCGTAAAAAGAACCGGCCCACGGGCCGGTTTTTTTATCCCTGCTATTTTTACCCGCCGCACATGCGGCACAGACTCCTCAAGGGGGCCACCATGCGCGTCAAAGGATCCAGCCAGAAACCCAAGCCACAACCGGCGATGGAAACCCACGAATCCCTAGAAGCCCAGGTCGCAGCCTTCCTGAAGTCCGGCGGCGAAATCCAGCAGATTGCCAAAGGCGTCAGCGGACAATCGCTCACCCCGAGCCGGCACATCACCATCAGCAAGAAGTAATTCCCGGGCCAGAAATAAAAGCCGCCTCGGCGGCTTTCGGCCACGTTGAGCACTTTGCTCCTGTTTCCCCTTGCCCGCCCTGACAAAGCTCTGCATTCTTGTCACCAGAACGATAAGAAATGCCATGGGTCAGGGATTCGCGCTGATGCTCAAGCGACTCAGAAAAGACTTTCAGCTCTCCATCATCACCCTGATGGGACTGTTCGGTGTCCTCGGCATTACCCCCTATGCCATCTACCGCTTACTGAACGGCAACATCCTTGTCGGCATCTCCGACACCGTCATTGTCTCTTCAACGATCTTTGCCGTGCTGTATGCCTGGCGCACAGGAGATACGGTGAAACCCGGCATCTACCTGGCCAGCGTATTCTCCATAGCCGCCACGCTCATCGTCATCAACCTGGGCGTCAATGGCCTGTTCTGGATCTACCCGCTGATCCTGTTCAACTTCTTCATGGTTTCCCCCGGCAAGGCCATCATCGCCACCCTGCTCGTCCTGGGCAGCCTGGTTGGCTACGCGTTCTGGGTGCCCGGCAGCGTCTTCGACAGTCACTACCAAATGGTGTCTTTCCTGGTCACCAACCTGATGGCCGGGGTGCTGACCTTCATCTTCGCTTACCGCACTCGCCATCAACGCGATCAGTTGCAGATTCTCGCCATCCACGACCCGCTCACCGGCGCCCGCAATCGCAGGGCCATGAACGATGAACTGAAGATCGCGGTGTCCAGCAAAAGACGTCGTGGCACCAGCTATGGCGTGCTGGTCATGGACCTCGACCACTTCAAGCGGATCAACGACGAATTCGGCCATCCGGCTGGAGACCAGGTTCTGATCGACTTCGTCGAGCTGATCAGGAATAGCGCCCGCAAGGAGGATCGCTTATTCCGCTTCGGCGGTGAGGAATTCCTGTTGTTGCTGCCCGATACCGACGCAGCCGGCCTGGAGGCAGCAGCTGCCAACCTGCAGAAGCAGGTCCGCAACGCCCTGAAAGGCCCTGCAGGCCCTGTCACGACCTCGATGGGCGGCGCCATACTGCGCCCCGGTGAAACTTGGGCAAGCTGGCTACAACGTGCAGACCAATGCCTGTACCAGGCCAAGAGCGCGGGCCGGGACAGGAGCATCATCGATGAACCGCCCGCCCCGCCGACTACCGAAGGCCCGGCATCACATGGCGCCTGACTCAGCCGCGCGCAGCCGCCGCAACGATCAACTGTTTCATTTCCGCCACAGCGGCCTTGAAGCCCACGAACAACGCATGGGCCACGATGGCATGGCCGATATTCAACTCATGTACACCCGCAATCGCCGCCACCGGCTCGACGTTGTGATAGTGCAGCCCGTGGCCGGCATTGACGATAAGACCATGGGCCAGGCCGCAAGCGATGCCGTCACGAATGCGTGCCAGTTCGATGGCGGTTTCCGCCGGCGTCTGCGCGTCGGCATAACGCCCGGTATGCAATTCGATGGCAGGCGCACCAACACGGCGGGAGGCTTCGATCTGCTTCTCGTCGGCATCGATGAACAACGACACCTCGCAACCAATACGACTCAGACGCTCGACTGCCGCACGAATGCGCCCCTCCTGCCCAGCTACTTCCAACCCTCCCTCGGTGGTCAGTTCCTGACGCGTCTCCGGCACCAGGCAAACATGAGCCGGGCGAATGCTTTCGGCGAACGCCAGCATCGATTCGGTCACCCCCATCTCGAAGTTCATCCGCGTCTGCAGCACATCCTTGAGCAGGATCACATCGCGCTCCTGAATATGCCGACGGTCTTCGCGCAGGTGCACGGTGATGCCATCCGCACCCGCCTCCTCGGCATCCAGTGCCGCCTTGACCGGATCGGGATAGCGCGTACCGCGCGCCTGACGCAGCGTGGCCACGTGATCGATATTCACCCCGAGCAGAATGCGATTGGCTTCAGTCACGACTAGGTTCCTTGAGGTTCATGAACAATTCACGGCTGACCAACGGTCGGCCGCCAAGATGAGGGGCAAGCGCCTGACGCATCAGGCGCTTGGCCGCCGCCAGAGCGCCTGCCGATGACCAGTCGGCATCAGCCATGGCCAGCAAATCAGCGCCTTGAAACAGACCTGGCTGCAGGTGCGCAACCGCTTCCAGGCCGGCATCCGGTTGCAGACGATACAACCCTTGCGCACTGACAGGTTGACCGTGCATATCGGTTGCCAGGGCGAAACCATAGCCGAGCTCATCCAGCAGGCGCCACTCGAATGCGCGCAGCAAGGGCTCCAATGGCGGATTACGAGCCAACGCCTGCAGCGTCAGGGCGTAGTGCTCGAACAAGATGGGATGGGGATCTTCGGCCGGCAACAGGCGAATCAGCAACTCATTGAGATAGAGCCCACTGAATAATGCCGAACCAGAAAGCAGATTGGGAATGCCGGCCGCCTCCAGGCGCGCGACATTCTTCAGCTCGCCGCGCCCGCGGAATTCGATTTCCAGCGGAATGAACGGCCGCGCCAGCGTGCCTGCCTTACCCCGCGCCCCACGCAGAACGGCGCGCATGCGGCCGGTGGGGGTGAGGATATCGAGCAACGCACTGCTCTCGCGGTAGGCACGACTGTGCAGGACATAGGCCGGTTGCGCGCTGGCCTGCATCAATCAGATGTCGTTGTAGCCCAAGGAACGCAGGGCCCGTTCGTCATCGGACCAACCGCCCTTCACCTTGACCCAGAGGTTGAGCATGACCTTGGAGTCGAACAACACCTCCATGTCCTTGCGCGCCTCCTGACCAATGCGCTTGATGCGCTCGCCCTTGTCGCCAATGATGATTTTCTTCTGCCCATCACGCTCGACCAGAATCAGAGCGTGGATATGCAGGATACGGCCTTCCTGCTTGAACTCTTCGATTTCCACGGTGATCTGGTAAGGCAGTTCGGCACCGAGCTGACGCATGATTTTCTCGCGCACCAGTTCCGCAGCAAGGAAACGACTGGAGCGGTCTGTAATCTGGTCTTCCGGGAAGAAATGCTCGCCCTCTGGAAGGAACGATGCAACGAGCTGCTCCAGCGCCTCGAGGTTGTGTCCCTGTTGTGCAGAAATCGGCACGATCTCCGCCTTGGGCAGTTGCTCCTGCAGCCAGGCCAGGTGCGGCATCAGCTCGGTCTTGTCTTCGACCCGATCGGTCTTGTTGATCGCCAGAATTACCGGGCCCTGCACGTACTGGATACGCTCGAGGACCATCTGATCCTCATCGGTCCAGCGCGTGCGATCAACCACGAAGATCACCACGTCGACATCTTTCAATGCCGCCGAAGCGGTCTTGTTCATGTAACGGTTGAGCGCCTTGTCACTGTTCTTGTGCAAACCGGGCGTGTCGACGTAGATGGCCTGAACCTCACCCTCGGTCTTGATGCCCAGCATGTTGTGCCGGGTGGTCTGCGGCTTGCGCGAGGTGATCGCCAGCTTCTGCCCGAGGATGTGATTGAGCAGGGTCGACTTGCCCACATTGGGCCGGCCAACGATGGCGACGTAACCGCAACGGGCTACCGGTGAATCAGTCATGGCCATTCTCCACGCCCAAGGCCACCAATGCGGCGGCGGCAGCCACCTGCTCGGCAATGCGCCGGCTAGCGCCGTGCCCCTGGGACTTGTCATTCAGCAAGGCGACTTCGCATTGCACAAAAAAGGTCCGGCAATGCGGTTCGCCCTGAATATCCACCACCTCATAGCGGGGCAGATCGACAGCGCGCGACTGCAGGAACTCCTGCAAGCGAGTTTTCGGGTCCTTGTTGGTATCGACCAGGGTCAGGCCTTCCAATTCATTATCGAGCCAGGCCAGTACGCGCTCACGCGCCACATCCATGCCCGCATCCAGATAGATGGCCCCGATCAGGGCTTCGAGCGCATCGGCGAGAATCGACTCTCGGCGAAAACCACCGCTCTTCAACTCACCGGAGCCCAGGCGCAAGTACTCACCCAGATCGAAACCACGCGCCAGAATGGCCAGGGTCTCACCCTTGACCAGCCTGGCACGCAAACGGGACAACTGCCCCTCACGGGCCTGAGGGAAACGCTCGAACAACGCCTCCCCGGCCACAAAATTGAGGATCGCGTCACCGAGGAACTCCATCCGCTCGTTATTGCGCCCGGCAAAACTGCGATGGGTCAGTGCCAGGAGCATGAGGTCCTGGTCTTTGAAGGTGTAACCGAGCTTACGCTCGAGACGAGCTAAAGATACTGTCACTGAGTCCGCACACGAAATTCTTTGTCGAATCGGGCCACCAGATCGAGATTTTCGATCAGTGGTTCACGGCGCTCGTAATTCAGGTGTACGAGAAATACGCCATTTTCGAGCGTGATGGTTACTGCGTCTTCCAGCACCAGATCACGGATGCTGTTGACCTGCATCGATTTGCTGATGTGGTTGTAGAAATCACGAACCGTACGCACCTCTGAAGCCCGATCCTTTTCCACGGAAACGATGCTTTTCTCCAGAGACATGAAATCGAGGTAATGCGGCAACATCTTGAAGGTCATGCTAGCGAAGAAGGCGACAACAGCCAGTACGACCAGCCAACCCAGCAACGACAAACCCTTTTGCGAACGTGCAAATGTCATGGTGATCCCCATCCCTATTATTTTGTAATACCCGCAGATCGTGGGGTATGGCCTTATATATAGGCCGACGCCGACAACTTGAACAGTGTCGGCGTAGCAGGCCGAGTTATCAGTGAATCAGACCGACTCGGGAGAAATTCGGCAGGTGGCCCAGCTTCGGCTCAGGCCAGCTCATCCACACAGCGAATGCCTTCCCGACGATGTTACGGTCCGGGACCATGCCCAGCAGCTCTTTCGGAATGCGCTTGTCATTCCAGTAGCGGCTGTCATTGGAGTTATCGCGGTTGTCACCCATCATGAAGTAGTGACCTTCCGGCACCTGCCACTCATCGCCGGGCTCACGGCGATTGCGCTGCAGCTCCTTGCGAATCAGGTGCTCCACCTCGCCAAGCTTCTCTTTGTACAGCACCGCACTGCCCAGGCTGCCGGGCTCTTCGCCAACCAGTTGCTCGGCAACGAGCTGGTCATTGACCAACAGGTGCTTATCGCTGGTGTAGCGAATGCGATCACCCGGCAAGCCGATGACCCGCTTGATGTAGTTGATGTCCGGATCACTCGGATAACGGAATACCATCACATCGCCACGCTGCGGATTACCGACCTCGATGACCTTGGTGTCGATCACCGGCAAGCGGATGCCATAGGCGAACTTGTTGACCAGGATGAAGTCACCGATATCCAGCGTGGGCTTCATCGACCCTGACGGAATCTGGAAGGGCTCGAGCAGAAAGGAGCGCAGAACCAGCACGATCGCCAGGACGGGAAAGAACGATTTGCCGTACTCGACCAGCAACGGCTCCTTGTTCAACTTCTGCAGCACCTGCTGATCCGGCTCAGTCACCTGCCCCTCATAGGCAGCCATCGCCGCACGCCGACGCGGCGCCAGCAGAAGCAGATCAACCAGGGCTAGAAAGCCGCATACCGCAACGGCGATGACCAGAATCAGGGGAAAATTGAACGACATGGTTATCAGCTATCCACTTTGAGCACGGCCAGGAAGGCTTCCTGAGGAATCTCCACACTGCCTACCTGCTTCATCCTCTTCTTACCAGCCTTCTGCTTTTCCAGCAGCTTGCGTTTACGGCTTACATCGCCGCCGTAACACTTGGCCAGCACGTTCTTCCTAAGCGCCTTCACGGTGGTACGCGCCACAATCTGCCCACCGATAGCCGCCTGAATTGCCACATCGAACATCTGGCGCGGAATCAGTTCTTTCATCTTCTCGGTCAGCGCACGGCCTTTGTAGTGTGCCCTGTCGCGGTGAACGATAAGTGCCAATGCATCAACTTTCTCGCCGTTGATCAACACATCCAGCTTGACCAGATTGGCGCTCTGGAAACGGTCGAAACTGTAATCCAGCGAGGCATAGCCACGGCTAACCGATTTCAGGCGATCGAAGAAATCCAACACCACTTCATTCATCGGCAAGTCATAGCAAACCTGAACCTGGCTGCTGAGGAATTGCATGTCGCGCTGTACGCCACGCTTTTCGATGCACAGGGTGATGACGTTACCCAGATGCTCCTGCGGCACCAGGATATTGGCGCGCACGATGGGCTCACGCATGTCTTCGATCGATGCCAGGTCCGGAAGCTTGGACGGGTTATCGACGTAAAGCGTTTCACCATTTTTCATCACCACTTCGAACACTACGGTCGGCGCGGTGGTGATCAGGTCCAGGTCGTACTCGCGCTCCAGGCGTTCCTGGATGATTTCCATGTGCAGCATGCCAAGGAAACCAATGCGGAAACCAAAACCCAGGGCCTCGGAGCTTTCCGGCTCGTATTGCAGCGCCGCATCATTGAGCGTCAGCTTCTGCAAGGCCTCGCGAAAATCCTCGAAATCGTCGGAGCTGACCGGGAACAAGCCGGCATAGACCTGCGGCTTGACGCGCTTGAAGCCTGGCAGCATGTCGACGTCAGGAGTGCTGGACAGCGTCAGGGTATCGCCCACTGGCGCCCCGTGAATGTCCTTGATGCCGGCAATGATGAAACCCACTTCCCCGGCCTTCAGGTCTTCGGTAGCGGTGTGCTTAGGTGTAAACACACCCACGCTGTCGACCTGATGAATCTTGCCGGTCGACTTGACCAGCACCTTGTCACCCTTCTTGATGCGGCCCTGACGCACACGCACCAGCGACACGACACCAAGGTAGTTATCGAACCAGGAATCGATGATCAGCGCCTGCAACGGTGCATCGATATCGCCCGTAGGTGGCGGAATCACCGCTACCAAGCGCTCCAGCACTTCATCTACGCCCATGCCGCTCTTGGCACTGCAGGCGACGGCATCCGTGGCATCGATACCGATGATGTGCTCGATCTCTTCTTTCACCCGCTCCGGCTCGGCCTGAGGCAGATCCATCTTGTTCAGCACCGGCATGACCTCAAGGCCCTGCTCGATGGCGGTGTAGCAGTTGGCAACGGACTGCGCCTCGACACCCTGCCCCGCATCGACCACCAGCAACGCGCCCTCACAGGCCGCCAGGGAACGGCTGACCTCGTAGGTGAAGTCGACGTGCCCGGGGGTATCGATGAAGTTCAGTTGGTAGGTCTTACCGTCCCGTGCCTTGTAGTGCAGGGTAACGCTGTGGGCCTTGATGGTAATGCCGCGCTCGCGCTCCAGATCCATGGAATCCAGAACCTGGGCCTCCATTTCGCGCTCGGACAGGCCGCCACACATCTGAATGAAGCGGTCAGCCAGGGTCGACTTGCCGTGGTCGATATGGGCGATGATGGAGAAATTGCGGATATGACTCAGGTCACTCACAGGTCGACACTCAAAAAAGCCGCAGGCAGGCTGCCCGCCGAAAATAGCCGGGCATTCTACCCGAACGCCAGGCTTGCAGTCACGCGGAGCTGCCGATTGCCACCCAGAAAAAAGGGCGGTCAAGGCCGCCCTTTTCCCCGCTCAATGCCTGTTACTCAGCCAGTTTGAAGGTAATGAAGCTGGCACGCCCCTGACGCAACACGCGCATGGAGACCGAACGATCCTTCGGCAGTTTCTGGGCAACAGTGGCAAATGTCTTGCTGGAGTCGATAGCCTGATTATTCAGGTGGGTGATGACATCCCCCGGACGCAGACCAATCAACGCAGCCGGCCCATCCTGAACCTCTTTGATCACTACACCGCCCCGCAGATCCAGCGCTTTTTTCTGCTCGCCGGTCAGGTCTGCAACGGCTACACCCAGACGATTACTGCTACGTTCGGTCGCGGTATCGGCACCGGCCGCCACTTCCTCGCCATCTTCCGGAAGCGCACCGATGGTCAGCTGCAAGCGTTTACGCTCACCTTCACGTACCACATCCAGCGTGACCTGAGTGCCGGGTTTGAGCCCACCAACCAAATGCGGCAGATCGGCAGACATGACAATCGGCTGGCCATTCATATTCAGAATAACGTCGCCTACTTGCAGCCCGCCCTTGGCGGCAGGCCCTTCTTCCAACACCTGGGCAACCAAGGCACCGGCCGGCTTATCCAGGCCAAACGACTCAGCCAGGTCTTTGTTCACTTCCTGAATCACCACACCCAGCCAGCCACGACTGACCTTGCCAGCGGTTTTTAGCTGATTGGCGACATCCATTGCAACATCGATCGGAATGGCGAAAGACAAGCCCATGAAACCGCCCGAGCGGGTGAATATCTGCGAGTTGATACCAATCACCTCTCCATCCAGATTGAACAGCGGCCCACCGGAGTTACCCGGGTTGATGGCCACATCGGTCTGAATGAACGGCACATAATTCTCGTTCGGCAGACTGCGCCCCTTGGCACTGACGATGCCGGCTGTTACCGAGTGGTCGAAGCCGAATGGCGAGCCGATTGCCAGCACCCAGGCACCCACCTTGAGCGCCTCGGACTTGCCCAGCTTGACGGTCGGCAGGTTCTTACCCTCAACCTTCAACAAGGCCACGTCGGTGCGTGCATCGGCACCGATCAATTTGGCCTTCAGCTCGCTACGGTCCGACAGGCGCACGATGATTTCATCGGCATCGGCGACCACATGGTTGTTGGTCAACACATAGCCATCGTCTGAAATGATGAACCCGGAACCCAGCGATTGCGCTTCGCGCTGCCGACCTGGATTGCGCGGGGCCTGGGGTAGATTGCGCTCGAAAAACTCGCGAAACATCGGCGGCAGACCTTCCAGGTCAGGAATCTGCCCCTGGCTGGCAACCGCTCGCGGCGGTAGGTTCTGTCGTGTACTGATGTTGACCACAGCCGGCGAGGCGGCCTCGACCAGATCCGTGAAATCGGGCAATTCAGCCCTTGCAACGGCGACCTGGCTCATCAACAACAGAGCAAACAAGCCGGACAACGAGGTTTTCAGATTAAGCATCGGCTACAGCTCCCATCCACACCGGAAACAGATTTACAGGCCGCCCTGTCAGGCGCATTGCTCTAGGCGCTGCGCCACCGGCACATCGCACACAGAAGAATAAACGGATAAATCACGCGAAAAACAACTGCACCTCGTAACAACGCTTGAGCCAATAGAGCACGCGCTGGCCACTGGACAGACACTCACTCTGCCGCGGAAACCTGAACTTCCTGCATGGATAACGCTACGCGCTCAGCAGTCCCAAGCGGAATCTCCCCCACTACTGTAATCATGGCATCGCCATCTGCCGTACTCATACGCCGGGATATCACGGCAGTAGGCCCCAATTGGCTGCGAGCGTCTTCGACAGACACGCCATGAAGCGGCTCGATAAATACAGAGAAACGCGCCAATCCGTCGCCATAGACCAAGCAGGCCACCGTATCTGCGGACGCAGGACTTTTTCGCTGCAAACTCTGATTCAGGGCAAAGCCAGGCGGGACCCAACCAGCCTGCCACGAAGGCTTCACTGGCTCACTGACCTTGGTCAAGGTGACAGGTTTACAAGCCTCACCGGGCCTCAATGATTCATCGGGGAGCGCAGAAAGGGTATCCAGGCTTACGTACTGGAAACGCTCAAGGAGCTGGCCTTTCTCGCTAATGAGGAGTGATTTCAAAGGCAAGGACGTCTGCTCGTCCAGATACAGCTCGACGGCATATCGATGCTGATCGTGCGGCACCACGGCCAATACCACCGCATCTCGACCAGCAATGCGTGAGCGGCCAATCACCTGCAGATCATATTCATCGGCCAGGCGCAGAGGATCGAGCACAGAGGCAGGGAGCTGCGCATCCCCCATCTGATCAACCAGGCCGCTACTCACACACTGCGGCTGGCCATTGACTCTCAGGACCTCTTGCGCAGGCCCATCAAGTTGCAGCAACCGCTCACGTACGCTGCCATCGGCATCAGCCTGATGCCAGATGCCATGGGTGGAGAAATTACCATTGCGCTCGTAGACGAAAGTACCTTGAAAGCTTTGCGCTTCTGCTTTAGCCGAACGATTCAACCAATCCCTGGCTTCGTCAGCATGGGCAGTGGAAACCAGTCCACCACCCAGCAAGATCATCAGTGAAAAGACGCGCATGATCCTCCTCAGCGGTTTTCCAGGCTGGCTGCACGTGCATAAGGTAGAACTGCATCGGTGCCACTGGCAGCAGCCTGCTGGGCATGCTGACGCAGGTAGATAGGTAAGCGCTGCTCATGCCAGATCGAAGCCGGCTGCTGGGCGCTGGCACTTGCATCCAACTGCGGCACCTGCGAACCGATGTCATTGCCCGGGGTATAGCCTGCCAGAATAGCCGGCCCCTGGACCTGAGGCGCTGGCATGCTCGGCTGAGTAGCCTGGGCCAACTGCGCACCCGCAGCCAGTTCATCCTGATTGTAGAAGCGCACGCCAGCGAGAACGGCAACCGTCACCGAGGCCGCAACCGCCAAGCGACCCAGCCCGCGCCAGCTACGCGAAGCGGCCTTGGCTGGCACCGGTGTAGCCTCCTCGGCCAGAGCAGCCGAGACAGCCGAAGCGATATCGAGACGGGGCTCGACGATCAGCTCTTTGTGCATCACTGCACGAGCGAGCTGATAGCGCGACCACTTGGCACGCAACTCCGGGCTCTCGCTGCTTGCCAGCACCCGGCGCAGTTCCAGTTCGTCCGCTTCGTTATCCATCACCGCGGACAGCGATTCCTGCAGGGTTTCACTAGTCATGGTGGTTCCTCTCTTGGCTATGGCCGCTGTCTCACTCAGGATTCCTGCAACAAAGGGTGCAGGGCTTTATCGATGGCCTCGCGCGCCCGGAAGATCCGGGACCGAACGGTACCAACCGGACACTGCATGACGCTCGCAATGTCCTCGTAACTCAACCCGTCGAACTCGCGCAAGGTCAATGCCGAGCGCAGGTCTTCCGGTAGATGCTGAATGGTCCGATGCACGGTGGCCTCGATCTCATCCCGCAACATGGCACGCTCCGGTGATTCGATATCCTTTAGGGCATGATCGCCATCGTAGAATTCTGCATCTTCGGCGCTTACATCACTGTCTGGCGGGCGACGGCCACGCGAGACCAAATAATTCTTCGCCGTATTGATGGCGATACGGTACAGCCATGTATAAAAGGCACTGTCTCCGCGAAAATTTCCAAGCGCACGGTAGGCTTTGATAAACGCCTCCTGAGCGACAT
The DNA here is from genome assembly GCF_965111915.1 of Pseudomonas sp. Marseille-Q8238. NCBI lineage: Bacteria > Pseudomonadati > Pseudomonadota > Gammaproteobacteria > Pseudomonadales > Pseudomonadaceae > Pseudomonas > Pseudomonas sp. Marseille-Q8238. Next base: position 3,109,431 of record NZ_CBCOPI010000001.1, read on the forward strand.
CCTGGGCCTCATGGTTGTCGTGCACGAAACGCACGATCAACCCGAGAATCTTGTGCTGATACTTGAGCACCAAAAGATCAAAAGCCCGCTTGTCGCCGCGCTGGACCCGCTCGACCAGCGCCTGATCGTCTTCCTGGGTTAGCATGAATACTCCTCTTTAGGTTCGGAGCTATTCTGCGTAGGCCAGTGAATCCGTCTGCCAAGATAGACCCGGGCGTTTCGCAAAAGTTCTCCCCTCCGAACAAGCTTCCTGCAGCACATAACAGGCCCGCACGAAACAACGCAACAGGGCTGACAGCCCTGCTGCTCGATATCTTTATTGACTAACCGGACACCTGTCGAACTGAATATTCAATCGGCAGTTTCCTGAAAACGTTGACTGGCTATTGAGCACCCGCCTCCAAGAAAGTTCACAGTCATTTAAGACTGACACGCACGCTATTGTGGCGCGTTGCCCCTCTATATACTAGGCGCCGCCTTCCTGCGGAATATGTAGTTCATGAGCCAACACGTCCAACACGATGTTCTGATCATCGGCAGCGGTGCTGCCGGACTGACACTGGCTCTGACTCTTCCTCCGTCTCTGAGCGTCGCCGTGCTGAGCAAAGGCGACCTGGCCAATGGCTCGACCTACTGGGCGCAAGGCGGCGTTGCTGCCGTCCTGGATGATACCGACACCGTAGAGTCGCATGTCGCCGACACACTCGATGCGGGTGGCGGCCTATGCCGCGAAGACGCCGTACGCTTCACCGTCGAGCACAGCCGCGAAGCCATTCAGTGGCTGATCGAGCAAGGCGTCCCCTTCACCCGCGATGATGAACATGACCGGGAAGACGGTGGCTTCGAATTCCACCTCACTCGCGAGGGCGGCCACAGCCACCGGCGCATCATCCATGCCGCCGATGCGACCGGAGCGGCCATTTTCAATACCCTGCTAGAACAGACCCGCCGTCGTCCGAATGTCGAGTTGCTGGAGCAGCGCGTGGCGGTCGACCTGATCACCGAACGCAAACTGGGACGACCTGGCCAGCGCTGCTTAGGCGCGTATGTCCTGAACCGTGCCACAGGCGAGGTCGACACCTTCCAGGCGCGCTTCGTCATTCTCGCCACCGGTGGCGCCGCCAAGGTCTATCTCTACACCAGTAATCCGGATGGCGCCTGCGGTGATGGCATCGCCATGGCCTGGCGTGCGGGTTGTCGGGTTGGCAACCTGGAGTTCAACCAGTTCCACCCGACCTGCCTGTACCACCCTCAGGCGAAAAGCTTCCTGGTCACCGAAGCCCTGCGTGGCGAAGGCGCCACTCTCAAGTTGCCCAACGGTGAACGCTTCATGCCGCGCTTCGACTCACGGGCCGAGCTGGCTCCCCGTGATATCGTGGCCCGCGCCATCGACCACGAGATGAAACGCCTCGGCGTGGACTGCGTCTACCTCGACATCAGCCACAAGCCTGCCGAATTCGTCAAAAGCCACTTCCCCACCGTATACGAGCGCTGCCTGAGCTTTGGCATCGACATTACCAAGGAACCCATGCCCGTTGTCCCCGCGGCGCACTACACCTGTGGCGGCGTCGTGGTGGACCAGCGTGGCTGTACGGATGTGCCCGGCCTGTATGCCATTGGCGAAACCAGCTTCACCGGCCTGCACGGCGCCAACCGCATGGCCAGCAACTCGCTGTTGGAGTGCTTCGTTTATGCCCAGTCGGCGGCTGCGGATATCGTCGCCCAACTGGATGATGTCGCCATGCCCGACGACCTGCCGACCTGGGATGCCAGCCAGGTCACGGACTCCGACGAAGACGTGATCATCGCGCACAACTGGGACGAGCTGCGGCGTTTCATGTGGGACTACGTGGGCATCGTGCGCACCAACAAGCGCCTGCAACGCGCCCAGCACCGGGTACGCCTGCTGCTGGATGAGATCGATGAGTTCTACAGCAACTACAAGGTCAGCCGCGATTTGATCGAGCTGCGCAACCTGGCGCAGGTTGCCGAGCTGATGATCAATTCGGCCATGCAGCGCCGTGAAAGTCGCGGACTGCACTACACCCTCGACTATCCCGACCTGCTGCCCGAAGCCAAGGACACTATTCTACAGCCGCCCACCTACGCCGACTGAACTTCAGGCGCACGCGTAGCCGGCGGTGCGCATCACGCGCCAGGGCGTCACGGGGGATGCACAGCGACTGCGTGCCCCAGCGACCTGGTACACGGAAGCGCAACACGATCATCATCGGCAACGCCAGGCTGTCAGGGCGCAGCTGCACCGGCTGCCAGCCTTCTGCGGCACTGTACAACTGCCAGCCGCTGTCGTCGCTACGGCGCAACCCCATGAATGCCTGCGGGTGCGTCAGCAGCACCTGACGCGGCAACACCCACCAGGCATGCAACAGGCAACCTGATAGGCCCAGACATGCAGCCCACACAGGGAGATCGGCCAGCAGCAACGCCAGCATGGCCAGAAGCTGCGCCAGCGCATAGAGAATCACCAGCAGACGCGACGCCTGCCAGTGACATTCGAAATGATTACTTGGGTTGGACACGGTCCAGGATCATGCGAACCATACGCTGCAGATCGGGATCGTCAGACTCATCGCGCTGCATGAACCAGCCAAACATGTCCTGGTCTTCGCATTCCAGCAGCTTGCGGTAACGCGCCTGATCCTCGGCGTCCAGCGTCGCATAGACTTCGCGGACAAAAGGCACCAGCAGTACGTCCAGTTCCAGCATGCCACGGCGGCTGTGCCAGTAAAGACGGTTCAGTTCGATATCATCGGCCATACAGCGGCTCCTTTAATAAGGCGCGCAGTATAGCGGGCAGCGCCACACTCGGCACCCGCTGACAAGCCGGGCGGGCAGCTCTATGATGGCAGCCCGGAACTGTGAACCTGCGATAACCCATGGCTGACTCCGCTTTTTTCTGCACCCTGACCCATGAAGGCCTCCTCGCCGTACGTGGCACCGACGCTGCCAAATTCCTTCAGGGCCAGGTCACCTGCAACCTCAATTACCTCAGCCAACAGAGCAGCAGCCTGGGTGCCCGTTGCACACCGAAAGGCCGCATGCTCTCGAGCTTCCGCATCCTGCCGGTCAGCGATGGCTACCTGCTGGCCATGGCCAGCGAACTGCTCGAGGCGCAACTCACCGAGCTGAAGAAGTACGCCGTGTTCTCCAAATCCACACTCAGTGACGAAACCCGTGAATGGGTTCGCTTTGGCCTGAGCGGCGGTGATGGGGTGCTGGTTACCCTCGGCCTGGACCTGCCCCAGGACGCCAATAGCGTTGTCCACGGCCATGGACTGATCGCCCTGCGCCTGAGCGATGGCCGTGCAGAACTCTGGGCTCCCGCCAGTGAGGCCGACACCCTAGAAGCACGCCTCTGCTCCCAATTGCCTCAGGCTCCGCTGAACGACTGGCTGCTGGCACAGATACGCGCTGGCATCGGCCAGGTAGTCGGGGCAACACGTGAGCAGTTCATTCCGCAGATGATCAACCTGCAAGCCGTGGGTGGCGTCAGTTTCAAGAAGGGCTGCTACACCGGCCAGGAAATCGTCGCCCGCATGCAATACCTGGGCAAGCTCAAGCGCCGACTGTATCGCTTGCGCCTGGACGGCAATGACGTACCGGCGGCTGGCAGTGAACTGTTTTCCCCGGTGCATGGCTCCAGCGTGGGCGAAGTGGTGCTGGCGGCACAGGCACAGGCACAGGCACACGTCGAACTGCTGGCCGTGCTGCAGGAAGATGCCGTCAAAGATGGCCGCATCAGCCTTGGCAATGAAGGCCCCGCCCTGCAGTTGCTCGACCTGCCTTACCAATTGGATGCTGATCGTGAGATTCAGTATTGAGCTATAAAACAGATGCGCACTTCGGGGCAAACAAGGTACAACCCAGCACATCACCGACCAACGCGTGCATCACCAGCGAGTGATGCACATGAGCACACCGAGAGCCGAGATGAGCAAGCTTGCCGAAAAAGTCCAACAGGACCTGATACAAGCCATCGAAAACGATGACCTGGTACTGCCGACCCTCCCTGAGGTGGCACTACGCGTTCGTGAAGCAGCGGAAGATCCCAACATCGGTATCCCGGAGCTGAGCAAGGTGATCGGTAACGATGCAGCCCTTAGCGCCCGCATCATCAAGGTCGTAAACAGCCCCCTGTTGCGCACCAGCAAGGAAATTACCGATCTGCAGACAGCAGTCGGCCGTCTTGGCGTCAACTACACCTGCAACCTGGCCACCGGCCTGGCCATGGAGCAGATGTTCCAGGCCACCACCGACGTGGTCGACCGCAAGATGCGCGAAGTCTGGAAAAAGAGCACCGAAATCGCCGGTATCTGCCATGTGCTGTGCAAGCACTACAGCCGCCTGCAGCCCGACCAGGCGACCCTCGCCGGCCTGGTGCACCAGATCGGTATCCTGCCGATCCTCACCTACGCCGAAGAACACAATGAGCTGTTGGCCGACGCTATCAGCCTCAATCATGTGATCGAGAAGATTCACCCCATCGTAGGCGAAAAGATTCTGCGCACATGGGACTTCCACGAGGCTATCGCCGTCGTACCAGGCCAGCACCTGGACTTCACCCGTAATTCGCCCACCGTCGATTACGTCGATATCGTTCAGGTCGCCACTCTGCAGAGCTACCTCGGCAGCGATCATCCGTACACCCAGCTGGACTGGAGCCAGATTCCCGCCTTCGCCAAGCTTGGCCTCGACCCGAATGTCGACATGCAAGCCGATGAAGACCTCTCCAGCGCCATGGAAGCCGCCACCAGCATGCTGCAGTAACGGCAAACACCCTCTGACTGATGCCTTGTCCCATCAGTCAGAGGCGCACCATCGCATCTCCGCTCATCATCATTGCCCTGTTTCTATTCCACCAAGCCCCGCCCGCGTTCCTTTACCTGAAACGGCACGTCGCTGAACAGCTCGGTCAGCCACTGGGCGAACAAACGCACCCGCGGCGATAACTGTCGGCTGTGTGAATAGAGCACCGACACCGGCATCGGTGGGGGTGGAAAATCGGGCAGCACCACCTGCAATCGTCCATCGGCCAGCTCATCGACAATACGGTAGCGCGGCACCTGAATCAGCCCCGCCCCAGCCACCGCAGCCCCGGTGTAGAGTTCGGTTCCGGTCACCGACATCACCGAGCGCATTAACAGCTCCGTAGTGCTTCCGCCCACCTCGAATTCCATCGGCATCGCCTTGCCCGTGGCACTGGAGATGTAGTCGACCGCGTAGTGCTGTTCCAGGTCCGCCATGCTGCCTGGTTCACCATGAGTCGCCACGTACCCTGCACTGGCAACGGTGACCTGCTCCATCAGAGCGATCTGCCGACCAATCAGCGATGAATCGCGCAGCACACCGGCACGCAGCACACAATCCACACCCTCACGCACCAGATCCACCAAACGATCCGCCTCGCTGACGTGCAAACGCAGTTCCGGGTAACGCGCGAGAAACTCCGGGAGCAGAGGCATCACGAAGTGCCGCGCCAACGTGCCCTGCATGTTCACCGACAACAGCCCCTTGGGCGTGGCGTTGCGAAACGCGCCGTCGGCCTCCTCCAGATCAGCCAACAAGCGCACACAACGCGTGTAATAAGCCTCGCCGTCGTGGGTCAAACGCACCTGACGCGTGGTGCGCTCAAGCAGGCGTGCGCCTAGGCGCTTTTCCAGGCGCTTGATGAGATTGGTAACCGTCGGACGAGGGATACCGAGGTCATCCGCGGCCAGGGAAAAGCTGCCGCGCTCGGCAATCCGTACGAATGCCTGCATTTCTTGAAACCGATCCACAGGTACGCCTCAGTAAATTATTAATGCATATGAAATTCTAATACTCAATTAAGGGTAATTATTTTCTTATTTAATCCCAATAATCTGTACCCATCGTCAACCCAATCGAGGAAGTGCGTCATGTCGACTGACAAGCAAAACCCAATCGCCCTGGTGACCGGGGCCTCGCGCGGTATCGGTGCCACCATCGCCCGTCGCCTGGCCAAAGACGGCTTTGCCGTCGCGGTGAACTACATGTCCAACCCTGGAGAAGCCGAGAAACTGGTGGCCGAGCTGGTTCAAGCTGGTGGCAAGGCGATTGCCGTACAGGCGGATGTAGCCAAGGCCGACCACGTGCAGCGCCTGTTCGACGAAGTCGAGCAGAAACTCGGCAGTATCGATGTGTTGGTCAACAATGCCGGCATCCTGAAGACCATGCCACTGGCCCAGACCAGTGATGAGGTGTTCGCCCAGTCCTTCAATATCAACGTTAACGGCGTGTTCAACACCTTGCGCGAAGCCAGCACACGCCTGAACGACGGCGGTCGGATCATCAACCTGTCGAGCACCACACTGGCGCTGAACCTGCCGGGCTATGCGATTTACAACGCCACCAAGGCGGCTGTCGAAGCGTTCTCGCGGGTACTGGTCAAAGAGCTGCGTGGCCGGCGCATCACCGTCAACTGCGTAGCCCCTGGCCCGGTAGCCACCGAGTTGTTCCTCAACGGCAAGAGCGAAGAGCAGATCCAGACATTCGCAAAAATGCCGCCCCTGGAGCGCCTGGGACAACCGGAGGACATCGCCGGCGTAGTGGCCTTCCTCGCAGGCCCAGATGGCGCATGGGTCAATGGCCAGGTGTTGCGTGCCAACGGAGGGCTGGCGTGAGCGCTCACGCAGGATCGATGCCCTAGCCAACCGCACACGTCGTGAAATGTAATACGCCATCGGCCTGCAAGATCTGCTGTAACCAGTGGTCAAAGGCCAACGGGAGAACGTACGGCCGTGCGTTCTCATGACGTCCAGCGTGTTCGGAGGAAGAAGCGATGCCACACACGACCCATTCCATGATTACCTTCTCGCGCCCTGACGGCCAGACCGTTCAGGGCTATCTGGCAACCCCGGAGAAAAGCGAAGGAGCGCCAGCCATAGTCGTGATCCAGGAATGGTGGGGATTGAACGACCAGATTCGCGGCGTGGCAGATCGGCTGGCAAGCGCCGGCTACCTGGCCCTCGTGCCTGACCTCTACCGAGGTAAATCTGCACTCGAACAGGAAGAAGCCCATCACCTGATGGACAACCTCGACTTCGGCGATGCCACCAGCCAGGACATTCGTGGCGCGGTGCTTTACCTGAAGCAACGAGGCGCAAACGTCGGCGTAACCGGTTACTGCATGGGCGGTGCGCTAACGCTGCTGGCGCTCTCGAACATTCCGGAAGTGTCTGCTGGCGTGGTCTGGTACGGCTGCCCACCGTTGGAATACATCGACGCGACGAAGATTCGCGCACCGCTGCTCGGGCACTGGGCCACGCAGGACACCGCGTTCCCGATCGAAACCATCGACGCACTGGAAACGAAGCTGGATGAAGCCAAGGTGGATTTCACCTTCCACCGCTACCTCGCCCAGCATGCCTTTGCCAACGAAACAGCGACCGGACCGGGGCGCCTCGCCTTCACCCAATACGACCCGATCTGGGCACAGCAGGCCTGGGACCGTACCCTGACCTTCTTTGGCCGCACCCTCTGGGCCAAAAGCACAAGCTAGAGCGGCGTCAGCTCAGTGTGCTCACGCGTACGCCGAAGTCCCATGACGACCTCGGCTACTCGTGAGCATGTTTGAGCAAATATGTCAGGTCGAACATTCGTTCGTTTTGCTGTCTTACCCTTAGATACATGCCTTTGAACAGGCTCTCAGTGCCACACACCCGGTGTGACGGCCAGGGATAGACCCGCAAACCGTGCGAGCACGTCATGTCTGTACGCCATTTCGCCATTCCGCTGCTCTGCCTCACCCTGCTGTTGGGCGCATGCAGTCGCCTGGACTTTAGCTACCGCAACCTGGACTGGCTGATTCCCTGGTCCCTCAGCGACTACATCAAGCTCAGCCGCGAGCAGAAAAAGTGGCTCAAACCACGCCTGCAGGAAACCCTGAGCTGGCATTGCAGCACCCAGTTGCCGGCCTATTCCGCCTGGCTACAACGCAGCCAGGAACTGGCCGGCCAGCCCCAGGTACGCCCGGCAGAATTCGAAGGGCAGTTCGATGAGTTCCGCCACGCCATCGATGCCATCGCCACACAGATCACTCCGGACACCATCGAGCTGCTGCAGAGCCTCAGTGACAAACAAGTCGCCGACCTGCAATCCAAGCTCGACGCGCAACAGAGCAAGTTGCGCCAAGAATCCCAAGAGCAGCCCCTGGAGAAACAGGTCGCCGAACGCGTGAAGCGCATGGAAGAACGCCTGCGGCCGTGGTTCGGGCGCCTTTCGGCCGGACAGAAACAACGCATTGAGCAGTGGTCAGCCGACCTCGGCGAACAGAATCAGGCCTGGCTGGACAACCGTGCGCACTGGCAGGCGCTGCTTATGGACACCTTGCGCCAGCGCCACGATGAGCAATTCGCTGCGCGCTTCTCCCACCTGCTGCAACAACGTCACGACCTGTGGACACCGGCCTACCGACAGCAATTCGAGCACAGCCAGACAGCGCTGGCCGAGCTGTTCGCCGACCTGTTCAACAGCGCGGACGCAGCCCAACGCGAACGCCTGCAAAGCCGCCTGGCCGACCTGCGCAAGAACCTCGAAGGCCTGACCTGCCCCACAACAACCTGATCAGAGTGCCGGCAGGCGCCAGTCGATCGGCGTAAGGCCGCATTGTTCCAGGTACTTGTTGGTTCGGCTGAAATGGCCGTTACCAAGAAAGCCGCGATAGGCCGACAGCGGCGACGGATGCACCGACTTGAGCACCAGATGGCGACTGGCGTCGATCAGGCGCTGCTTGCTTTGCGCATGAGCGCCCCATAACAGGAACACCAGGTTACCCGGGCGTGCGCTGACCACCTCGATCACCTTGTCGGTAAACGGCTGCCACCCCTTGTTGGCGTGCGAACCGGCGTTGGCCTGCTCTACCGTCAGCGATGTGTTGAGCAGCAACACGCCCTGCTCGGCCCAGCTCTGCAGATAGCCATGGGCCGGAATGTCGATATTCAGGTCGCGCTTCAATTCCTTGAAGATGTTTTGCAACGACGGCGGTGCCGGTACGCCCGGCTGCACCGAAAAGCACAGACCATGGGCCTGACCCGGACCGTGGTATGGGTCCTGGCCGATGATCACCACCTTCACGTCATCCAGTGGTGTCGAATTCAGCGCGCTGAAAATCATCGGCCCCGGTGGGAAGATCACCTTGCCCGCGGCCTTCTCCGCGCGCAGGAACTCGCTCAGGGCAGTCATGTATGGCTTGTCGAATTCCTCGCGAAGGGCCTGCTTCCAACCCGCTTCGAGTTTGATGCGATCATCGCCGCTCATATCTGTACCTGCCCTGCGCAAAAACGGAACCGGCACGCTAAGGAAGCCACCTGAGCAAGTCAAGGTCGACGACCTGATCGCCCGTTAGCAGCGCCGCGCAGATGATGCAACGCCATCACGGCCACGGATGCTGATTGCGACACCCTCGCCCACCAGCCAAGACTGCCCGTTCGAACGCATCGGAGCGCAGCACATGACATCCCCTGCCGGCATCAGCCGTGAGCGCCTGGAACAGGCCCTGGAACAATCCGCGTTTTCACAGCTACTGGGCGCCGAGCTGCTCGAGTTCGAGCCCGGCAAGGTCAGCCTGCAGATCCAGACTCGTCCGGACCTCTGCCAGCACCATGGTTTTCTGCATGGGGCGGTGGTGGGCTTCATGGTCGACAGCGGGTGTGCCTGGGCTGCCGCGTCGCTGATCGGCGACGTGGTCACCAGCGAATACAAGCTCAACCTGCTCGCCCCGGCGCTCGGCGAACGCCTGATCTGCCGCAGCGAGGTGCTCAAGGCTGGCCAGCGCCAGGCCGTTTGCCGCGCCGACGTGTTCGCCGTCAAGGATGGCCAGGAAAAACTGGTCGCCACGGGGCTGGCCACCATCGTCCCGGTATAGTGCCTGCCCCATGCATTTCCAGGGCACAAGCACGAAACATTGATGCAGCTCACGGGAACCCTCTACGACCAATAGACAATGCCTCCCTGCTCGCCTTGGCCCCACAGTCTGCCTTGGCATAAAAACAACAAGGAGGACTCCCGTGAAGATATTGACCACTGCCATGGCCCTGTGGCTCGGGCTGATTGCCTGCGCCCAGGCCGCCGATCCCATCACCCTCGGCCTCAACTACCCGCGCACCGGCAGCTACAAGGAGGAAGGGCTGGCGCAGATGCGCGGTGCCCTGCTGGCCATCGATGAGCTGAACGCCAAAGGCGGCGTACTGGGCCGGCCCTTGCGCCTGTCCAGCTACGACACCGCATCGCGCCCGGAAAAGGCCGTGCGCAATGTCGACAAACTGGCCGACGAAGGCGCCGCCATGCTGTTCGGCGGTGCCTCCAGCGCGGTGGCCATCGCGGCGGGAAAACGCGCGCGTGAACGCGGGCTGCTGTACTTCGGCACCCTCACCTACTCCAACGACACCACTGGCAAGGACGGCCACCGCTACCTGTTCCGCGAGTGCAACAGCGCCTGGATGAGCGCCCGGGTACTCGGCCAGTACCTGGCCAAGACCCTGCCCGGCAAACGCTACTTCTACGTCACCGCCGACTACACCTGGGGCAACACCACGGAAAGCTCGCTGCGCGAAACCACCAGCACCCAGGACCCAGGCCAGAACCCGGGCCTCAAGGTGCCCTTCCCCGGCGCGCACCTGTCCGACTACCAGAACGCACTCACCCAGGCCGCCGCGAGCAAGGCCGACGTCCTGGTTCTGGTGCTGTTCGGCGAAGACCTGGTCCGCGCGATGCGCATCAGCGAAACCCTGGGTCTCAGCAAACGCATGCAGATCGTCGCCCCCAACCTGACCCAGAGCATCGTCGAGCAGGCCGGGCCTAGCCTGATGACCGGTGTGCTCGGTACCGAGCCCTGGACCTGGCAGGTGCCCAAACGCGAAGGCTCGGCACGGGGTGAGGCCTTCGTCGCCGACTTCAGCGCGCGTTACGGCGTCTACCCGTCCAGCTCCGCAGCATCGGCCTACAGCATCGTCTATCAATGGGCCGATGCAGCCACGCGCAGCAAGAGCCTGGACAGCGAAGCGCTGATCAAGGCCCTGGAAGGCCATCGCTACAGCCTGCTCAAAGGCCCGCAGGAATGGCGCGCATTCGATCACCAGAACGTGCAGACCGTTTATGCGGTCAAGGTCAGGCCACGTGCCGAGGTGATGAAAGACCCGCTAAAACAGGATTATTTCGAGATCGTGCATCAGCTCGACGGCGAACAAGGCGCTCCCAGCCTTGCCGAATGGCAGGCCGAACGCAGCGCCGCCAAGCAGCCAGCCGCCTTGCAGTAACCCCCGCGCAGGCAAGGTGGGCAGGCGGCCACCTTGCCCAGGCGCTGGCCAACCTTTCGCCACGCTCCCACCTTTCTCTCCGATTGCGGCACACTGGGGCCACACTCAGCAGAAACGAGGACCGCCATGAGCAATGCCATCGAGGCCTACCATCCCGGCCTGTTCGACCTGACCCACAAGCTGACCGTGGAAAAGCACGGTCACACCGCGCTGATCACCATCAACCATCCCCCGGCCAACACCTGGGACCGCGACTCGCTGATCGGCCTCAAGCAACTGATCGAACACCTCAACCGCGACGACAACATCTACGCCCTGGTGGTGACCGGCCAGGGCGGCAAGTTCTTCAGCGCCGGTGCCGACCTCAACCTGTTCGCCGACGGTGACAAGGCCCGCGCCCGCGAAATGGCCCGCCGCTTTGGCGAAGCCTTCGAAGCCCTGCGCGATTTCCGTGGGGTATCCATCGCCGCGATCAATGGCTATGCCATGGGCGGCGGCCTGGAGTGCGCACTGGCTTGCGACATCCGCATCGCCGAGCGTCAGGCACAGATGGCCCTGCCCGAAGCCACCGTCGGCTTGCTGCCCTGTGCCGGCGGCACCCAGGCCCTGCCCTGGCTGATCGGTGAGGGCTGGGCCAAACGCATGATCCTCTGCGGCGAACGCATCGACGCCGAGACCGCCCTGCGCATCGGCCTGGTCGAGCAAGTGGTCGACAGCGGCGAGGCGCGTGGCCATGCCCTGCTCCTGGCCGCCAAGGTCGCCCGGCAGAGTCCGGTGGCGGTGCGCACTATCAAGCCGTTGCTCCAGGGTGCCCGTGAACGCGCGCCCAATACCTGGCTGAGCGAAGAGCGCGAGCGTTTCGTCGACCTGTTCGACGCCGACGACACCCGCGAAGGCGTCAACGCCTTCCTGGAAAAACGCGACGCGCACTGGCGCAACAAATGACCGCCGGATGGGATCGACCATGAACGTGCAATTCGAAGAACGCCCCGCCCAGCAGGGCTACCGCATCGGCATCGCCACCCTGGATGCCGAGAAGAGCCTCAACGCCCTCAGCCTGCCGATGATCGAAGCGCTGGATGCCAGGCTGAGTGCCTGGGCCGACGACCCGAGCATCGCCTGCGTGCTCTTGCGCGGCAGCGGCAGCAAGGCCTTCTGCGCCGGCGGCGATGTCGTACAACTGGTGCAGCAATGCCGTGAACACCCCGGTGAAGTACCGCCCCTGGCGCGCCGCTTCTTCGCCGATGAATACCGCCTCGACCACCGCATCCACGGCTTCCCCAAGCCCCTGCTGTGCTGGGGGCACGGCCATGTGCTAGGCGGCGGCATGGGCCTGCTGCAAGGCGCCAACGTGCGTATCGTCACCCCGTCCAGCCGCCTGGGCATGCCGGAGATCAACATCGGTCTGTACCCGGATGTCGGTGGCAGTTGGTTCCTCGCCCGCCTGCCGGGCAAGCTCGGTATGTTTCTCGGCCTTACCGCCGCGCAGATCAACGCCCATGATGCGCTGGACCTCGACCTGGCAGACCGTTTCCTCCACGACGACCAGCAGGAAGCGCTCCTGCAAGGTCTGGAACAGCTCAACTGGCAGGAACAACCGCAGCGACAGCTGAACAGCCTGCTGCGTGCACTGGAACAGGACTCGCGCGACGCCCTGCCCGATGCGCAATGGCTACCGCGACGTGCGCGTATCGACAGCCTGCTCGATGTTGCCGACCTGCCCAGCGCCTGGCAGGCACTCACGGCCTTGCAAGGCGACGACGATGCCCTGCTCGCCCGCGCCGCCAAGACCCTGGCCAACGGCTGCCCGCTCAGCGCGCACCTGGTGTGGGAACAGATCCAGCGTGCCCGGCACCTGTCCCTGGCCGAGGTCTTCCGCATGGAATACGCCATGAGCCTGAACTGCTGCCGTCACCCGGAATTTCCCGAAGGCGTGCGTTCGCGCCTGATCGACAAGGACCATGCCCCGCATTGGCACTGGCCCGATGTCGCCGCCATTCCAGCGGCGGTGATCGACGCGCACTTCAGCGCCACCTGGGAAGGTGAACATCCGCTGCAGGATCTGTGATCCATGAAAAAGGGCGCTTGTAAGCGCCCTTTTCAAATCCATTCAAACCTGCCCAGGAAAAGCGAGGCATTCGCTGCAACGCGCACGGGCTTCCAGTACGCGCGGCGCACCCTGCACGCCAGCGTGCTTACTTCTGGCTAGTGGCGAAGCGTTTCACCGTGTCCAGCCACTCCGCTTCCAGCCGGCTCTGCTCGGTATCCAGCCCCTGCGCTTCCATGGCCTCACGGTGCGCGTCGATCTCGCGCACCATCTGGCTGAGGTCGCTGGAGTTACCGTCCAGCTGGTGCATCTGGGTCACGCCCAGGTGGTAGAAACGCAGCAGCTTCATGGCCGTGGGATCGCCTGTCGCCACGCCGCTTTTGACGTGGTGCATGACGTTGGTCACGCGCATCAGGCTGCGCTTGAGCTGCCAGCCGTAGACCGCCGGCGCCATCCACGGGCGCGACCAGAGCTGCAGGCGCACGACAGCGACGGTCAGCAGCAGCCCGGCTACCACGCCGACAAGATTCCAGCGAAAGTTGTCGCCACCTGGCGTACCGAACACCTGCACGGACAATGCGGACAGCAGCAAAGCCAGCACGATAAAGCACCCAGCGATGGCAAACGTGATGCGCCGCGTCTGCTGACGGTAGGTTTCGGGATTGATGGGTTTGATTTCGAACATGGCGGCTGTCGGCTCCAGAGGTGAATAGGGCGCAAGGCGCGCATTATCACTCATCAGGGCCAGGCGGGTGCTGATCAGGCTCAGCACCGCGAGGTTTCCCGCGCCCGATCAGGCGCGGGAAGCACCACTTACAGGGTGATGCAGTCGAACTCGACGTACGGCGACACATCGGCATCGTAGTCGACATCGCTGCGCTCGAAGCCGAACAGCGAGAGGAACTCGTGCTTGTAGCCGGCGTAGTCGGTCAGCTGGAACAGGTTCTCGGTGGTCACCTGCGGCCACAGCGCCTTGCAGGCGTCCTGTACGTCGTCACGCAGTTCCCAATCGTCCAGGCGCAGGCGGCCCTTCTCGTCCAACGCGGCTGGCGCGCCATCGGCACGGTACAGACGGTCGCGGAACAGACGGTCGAGTTGGTCCTGGGTGCCTTCGTGAACGCCCTTCTCCTGCATGATCTTGAACACCATGGACAGGTACAGCGGCATCACCGGGATGGCCGAGCTGGCCTGGGTGACCACCGACTTGAGCACCGCCACGTTGGCGCCGCCCTTGACCTTGCCAGCCAGTTGCTGGTCCAGGCGCAGTGCGGTTTCGTCCAGGTCCTGCTTGGCCTGGCCCAGGGCGCCGTGCCAGTAGATCGGCCAGGTGATCTCGGTGCCGATGTAGCTGAAGGCCACGGTGCGCGCGCTCTCGGCCAGCACGTCGGCCTGGCTGAGAGCGTCGATCCACAGTTGCCAGTCCTGGCCACCCATCACGGTGACGGTGTCGGCGATTTCCTGCTCGGTGGCCGGCTCGATGCTGGCCTCGATGATCACGTCCTTGTTGGTATCGATGGCCGTCGACTTGTACGGCTGGCCGATCGGCTTGAGCGCCGAGCGCACCAGTTCACCGGTGTCCGGCAGCTTGCGTACCGGCGAGGCCAGGGAGTAGATCACCAGGTCGACCTTGCCACCCATTTCGTTCTTGATCAGCTCGATGACCTTGGCGCGTGCTTCATGGGAAAAGGCATCGCCGTTGATCGACTTGCTGTACAGGCCGTCGGCCTTGGCGAACTTGTCGAACGCCGCCGAGTTGTACCAGCCGGCGGTGCCGGGCTTGGTCTCGGTGCCGGGCTTCTCGAAGAACACGCCCAGGGTATCGGCGCCAAAGCCGAAGGCCGCCGTGATGCGCGCGGCCAGGCCATAACCGCTGGAAGCGCCGATCACCAGCACCTTCTTCGGCCCATCGTTACGGACACCCAGCTTGCGAGTCGCCTCGATCTGCTCGAGCACGTTGCGCTCGCAGCCCAGCGGATGAGTAGTAGTGCAGATGAAGCCACGGACTTTGGGGTGAATGATCAACGCGTTTACCTCGTCAATGGATGAAGCAGTCGGCACGCCGGCCAACCGAAAAAATAAAGCTGTCAGGGTATTGGTCGACCCGAACGCCGTTCAAGCCACATTTTCCGCAATGGGAACACCATCACCCTGGACAACGCACACCTGTCATTACCCTTCTACAGCGCTCCACAGCTTGGACAGACGCTTGTCGGATACGGCCTGTTTCGTTCCCAACTGCTGGGCGAACAACGATACGCGGTATTCCTCCAGCATCCAGCGGTAGAGCTGCAACTGCGGATCACGCTTGCCTTCCTGGCCGTGCTTGGCCAGGCGCGCCCGGTACTGTTCCCAGTAACCGGCCAGCTCGCCGCTCCAGACCCGGTCACGCTGCAATTGCGCGCCGATCTTGTCGAAGCGCTGCTCGATGGCCTTCAGGTAGCGCGGCAGCTCCTTGAGCCATTCCGCCGGGGTTTCACGCACGAAGCCGGGGTAGACCAGATTGGCCAATTGCGCCTTGATGTCGTTGAGTGCGACGGCCTGGGCCAGGTCGATCTTGCCCTTGAAGCGCTTCTGCAGGTCGTGCCACAGCTTGAGGATGTCCAGGGTCAGTTTGGCCAGGCGTTCGGCGTGCTCGGCCCAGGCGCCGCGCTTCTTCTCGGCCAGGGCCGCCAGGGCGGCGCCATCGCGCGGCAGGGTCGCCTCGCCATCGAGAATGCAACTGTCGAGGCTGGCCAGGAGGATATCCTCGACCAGCCCATCGACGCGGCCCATGTCGCGATAGAGCAGGCCCAGATCGGTCAGCCCCGGCAGTTTGCTGCGCAGGAACTTGGCCGGCTCGTTGAGCTGTTGCAGCAGCAGTTTCTGCAACGCGCGACGGTGCTGGTACTCGGCTTCGGCCTGGGTCGGGAAGCGCCCCTCCTTGACCACACCGCCCTCTTCCACCAGCGCCGGGAACACAGTCATGGAGAGCCCGGCGATCTTCTGCTGGGTCTTCTCGGCGACTTCGGCGAAGACCTTGGCCTCCACCGGTTTCTGCGCCTTGTCCGTCTGCGGGATGGCCAGCGCGGCCTGGCTGGCTTCGGCGAAGCGTGCGGTCAGCTCGGCCAGGTCGCGGCCTTCGCCGAGGAACTTGCCCTTGGCGTCGACCACTTCCAGGTTCATCTTCAGGTGGCTGTCGAGCTGCGCGGCAGCCTCGGCCCAGGCTTCCTCGGAGACTCGCGCCCCAGTCATGCGCGTCAATTCGCGGCCGAGGTTGTCCGGCAGGCTGCCCTGGCCGAAGGTGAGCTTGCTCAAGGCAGCGCCGACGAAGTCCGGCACCGGCACGAAGTTTTTGCGCAGCGCCTTGGGCAGGTTGCGCACCAGGGCGATGGCCTTGGCTTCCAGCAGGCCCGGTACCAGCCAGTCCAGGCGTTCGGACGGCAGTTGCGGCAACAACGGCGCCGGCACGCGCAGGGTCACGCCGTCACGCGGGTGGTTGGGCTCGAAGTGGTAGGTCAGCGGCAGTTGCAGCTCGCCGATGCGCAGGATGTCCGGGTACTGCGCGGCGGTAACTTCCTTGGCGTCGCGCGCCAGCACGTCTTCCTCGCGCATGATCAGCAGTTGCGGGTTCTTCGCGCTTTCGCTCTTGTACCAGTGCTCGAAGGTGGCGGCCTGGTTGATCTCGGCCGGGATGCGCGCCTCGTAGTAGGCGAACAGGGTTTCCTCGTCGGCGAGAATGTCGCGACGCCGCGCCTTGGCTTCCAACTCGTCGAGCTTTTCCAGCAGCAGGCGGTTGGCGTTGAGGCACTTGGCGCGGCTGTTGATCTCGCCGCGCACCAGGCCTTCGCGGATGAACAGCTCGCGCGAAGCCACCGGGTCGACCGGGCCGTAATGCACCGGGCGGCGGCCCACCACGATCAGCCCGTACAGGGTGACCTGCTCGAAGGCCACCACCTGGCCGCGCTTCTTCTCCCAGTGCGGCTCGAAGTGGTTCTTCTTGATCAGATGGCCGGCCAGCGGCTCGATCCAGTCCGGCTCGATCTTGGCCACCTGGCGGGCAAACAATTTGGTGGTTTCCACCAGTTCGGCCGTCATCACCCAGGTCGGTTTCTTGCGGCCGATCACCGATGACGGATGAATCCAGAAACGCCGCTGGCGCGCACCCAGGTAGTCGCCGTCCTCGGTCTTCTGGCCGATCTGGCTGAGCAGACCGCTGAGAATTGCCTTGTGCACGGCGGCGTAGCCCTTGGCCCGCTGCGCCGCTTCGCTGGCCTCGGCCTGCTCGCGGGCGATGACGTTGACCTTGGTGTCGGTGGTCGGCCTGGCCCTCTGCGCCGCTGGCCCTGGACGCTCGCGGCTGCCATCGGTCTTGCTCGCCGACAGTTGCAGTTCACGGGCAATCAGCACCAACTGGCGGTGCGAGTCGCGCCATTCGCGCAGACGCAGGTAGTTGAGGAAGTTCTTCTTGCACCAGTTGCGCAGCGGGTTGCTGCCCAGCTCCTGACGTTTCTCCTCGAAGCCGCGCCACAGGTTGATCAGCGCGGCGAAGTCGGAGTCGACGTCCTTCCATTGCGCGTGCGCCTGGTCGGCGGCCTGCTGGCGGTCCATCGGCCGCTCGCGCGGGTCCTGTACGGACAACGCCGAGGCAACAATGAGGATCTCGTCCAGGCTGCCGAGCTTGGCCGCTTCCAGCACCATGCGCCCCAGGCGCGGGTCGATGGGCAGGCGCGCCAGTTGGCGGCCGAGCGGCGTGAGCTGGCCCTCGCGGTTGACCGCCGAGAGTTCCTGCAGCAGGGTGAAACCGTCGCTGATGGCCTTGCCATCCGGCGGCTCGATAAAGGGGAAAGCCTCGATACTGCCCAGGCGCAGATGGAGCATCTGCAGGATCACCGCCGCCAGGTTGGTACGCAGGATTTCCGGATCGGTGAACGCCGGCCGGCCGAGGAAATCGTCCTCGCTGTACAGGCGCACGCAGATGCCCGGCTCGACCCGCCCGCAACGGCCCTTGCGCTGGTTGGCGCTGGCCTGGGAAATCGCCTCGATGGGCAAGCGCTGGACCTTGGCGCGGTAGCTGTAGCGGCTGATGCGCGCGGTGCCGCTGTCGATCACATAGCGGATGCCCGGCACGGTCAACGAGGTTTCCGCAACGTTGGTGGCCAGCACGATCTTGCGCCCGGCCATGGACGCGAAGATCTTCTGCTGCTCGGCCGGAGTCAGCCGCGCATACAGCGGTAGCACCTCGGTGAAACGCAGGTTGGCCTTGCGCAATACCTCGGCAGCATCGCGAATCTCACGCTCGCCCGGCAGGAAGATCAGCACATCGCCGGGGCGCTTGCCTTCCGCTTTTTCATGGGCGGCGATCTCGTCCAGCGTGGCGAGAATGGCCTGGTCGACAGTGAGGTCGTCGAGCAGGCTCTCGCCCTCCTCGTCGACTTCTGCGGCCAGCGGGCGATACCAGGTGTCCACCGGGTAGGTACGCCCGGACACCTCGACGATAGGCGCATCAGGAAGCCCGGCCCCGCCGAAGTGCTTGCTGAAGCGCTCCAGATCGATGGTCGCCGAGGTGATGATCACCTTGAGGTCTGGGCGGCGCGGCAGCAGGGTCTTCAGGTAGCCAAGCAGGAAGTCGATATTGAGGCTGCGTTCGTGCGCCTCGTCGACGATGATCGTGTCGTACTTTTCCAGGTAGCGGTCGTGCTGGGTCTCGGCGAGCAGGATGCCGTCGGTCATCAGCTTGATCAGCGTGCTGTCCTTGCTCTGGTCTTCGAAGCGCACCTGATAGCCAACCAACTCACCCAGCGGCGTGCCGATCTCCTCAGCAACACGGGTGGCAACGCTGCGCGCGGCCAGACGGCGTGGCTGGGTATGGCCGATCAGGCCGTGCTGGCCCCGGCCGATTTCCAGGCAGATTTTCGGCAACTGGGTGGTCTTGCCTGAACCGGTCTCGCCGGCGATCACCAGCACCTGATGCTTCTCCAACGCCGCCTTGATCTCGTCGCGCTTGGCGGCAATCGGCAGGCTGTCGTCGTAACGCATCACCGGCACGCTCAGCCGCCGCGCCTCGACCTTGGCTGCCGATTGCTGGAAACGCTCCAGCCACTGCGCCAACTTGGCCTCGTCGGCAGCACCGTGCTTGTGTAGGTCGTGCAACTGTCGGCGCAGACGATGACGATCGGCGAGCATGACGTGGTCGAGATTGTTCTGCAGGGTGGCGAGGTCGGTCATCAGAATCGAGCAATCAAGGCAAAGGCGGGATTGTCGCAGATTACGGCTTATGGCGGGCAGGCTATAGAGCCGTAGAAGCCCCCTGAGATAAGGTCGCTGGGTAAGACTGTCTTGCCAGAAAATGACCTCTGATGAATAGCAATGATCAATGGAGAGTCATTTCGTAGGCCAAGTGCCACTAGACATCATCGCTCATACTCCGTAGCGTTTTGCTGGAGTACGATTGTTACCGCTTTTCTTATAAGGGATTTGTGATGGGCGAATGGTCAAAGAAACTAGGAGAGCGTGGGGAGCACGTTGTTGAAACTCTACTCAACCTTATTGGGTGGAAAGCGGCGCTCAAAGGTACAAGCATAGACTGCGTCAAATCTAAACAGCACAGCTCGACCAACAATCCGAGACAGACGCATGGCGCGGACTTCATCTTTAGCTGCCTGTCCCCCCTTGAGGATGGCGTACTTAAGCACATGGTCATCTCGTCAAAGTTCTCGAGTGTGCCTTACCCGACATCACCGGGCAGCAAATTTAAAGAGCACTTTATTGACTTAGCAACAACAGTCGAATGTTTCAATCGCTCTCCCGTAAAGAGGTCAATAAACTCCGGATACCCCAATGCCGGCTCTCAGTCGATTGCAGGAGTATTATTCTGGCTAAGTGCAAAATCTGATACTGAAGCAGATGTAATCAGTCAAGTTGCAGGCTCGCGCAAGCTTGATGAATCAAGCTATGGAACTATTTATGTAGTCGACAACTATCGAGCCAGCTTCCTTTTCGACACCATCACCTACGTTAGGAATACGTTCGGCGCTGATAACGTTAGCTTCCTTTACCCATCCACAGGGAAGAACGTCAATCCCATTCAAAGGCTGACTAACGGCCCAATATTACCCCCTGAATACCTCAATAGCGGCCTCATTCCTTTCTTCGCCCAAGAGCATGGCCAGAAGCATTTGGTCATATGCTGTCAGGATGATTTTAGCGAGGAAGCAGTGAAGCGCATGATAGGCTTTTCGATGGCAATCGCTCTCGAATTCCCATATAAAGTGAGACTGGCATTCCCTGATTACAACTACGTGGAGCATGAAGAGATTGTAAACATTGCCAAACTGGCAATCGCAAACAAAGAATTCGCATCCATAGTTAACGTAGAGTCTTATAAAGCAGATTTCAGAGGCTGATACCATGAGCAATCAAAACATTGATTCGATCTTGCCTCAGGGTGAAGCACTGCGCACCTACCTAGTACAGCCCTACATCGGTGCAGGAGACATCAAGGCTGTGCTGAGAAACAGGGGGGTCTTTATCAATAGCCAAGAAAAAGAACAGACCATTCCTGCACTTACACTCTCCTTGATTAGACCGAGTGAATTCTCTCAACTCCAGCTTGCCTATACAACGAAAGAAGACAACCCCAAGATCACCACCCAAACAATTAAGTGGCAAGGTAAAGATACATTGCTCGACTCCATCCCGGACTCGATTGATGTAAACAAGCTTCTCGACCTAGACTTTGCAAACTTTAAAATACTGGGCACCCCTAATTTCTATCCCGTCAACAAAGATCTCGACACCATTCGAATGGACTACCTTTTGGAGCGAATTGATCGCTCCAAAAGCTGGGCGGACTCGCACAAAACCTTCAAAGGCTCAATCGAAATTAAAAAAAACAAGGCACAAGACGAGCTAATTCTGATCAGTACGCATACCGCACCAGAGACGAGAAGTACGAACAAGGCTGTATCAAAGCACTTGGTATCACACTTTAAATCTGTCGACCAAATCAACGAAAACGAGACTGTTACCTCCATTCGATTCTGCGACTTCACCAACGAGAACAGATTCCTTTATTTATTAGGTCTAACCCAGTACAGCAGATTGGTAGCCATCACGTTCCTTGAAGTTGTGGACATTGGGATAGCACCTGACCCCAGCAACATATTGCCAGCCGATCTAGGGTGGATGAAAGAAAAAATTCGCAACTTAGATTTGAAGGGAATTAGTCTAGAGGATTCGGAATTCCTATCCAACCCCTCCTATAGACCAAGCCTATTCCTGCATCGTCTAGATGCCAAATTCCGATTCAGTACATCTGGGCTAGACGGTGACTGTGTCATTTCTCTTGGTTTTCCAGAGTTTTCTGCTGGCCAAAACAAGGACAGCGAAATCGAGTTACGAATCAAGCAGATCACCTTCGATAATACGGGCAAGTCAATTGATAAGAACGATGCAAAGGAAACAATCTTGAAAGAACTGGAATCGGAGAAAATCGAAACATTCAAAACGCTCTCGATTCCTAATAAAACAACAACGCTAAAACCGCTTTCGCCTCCTCAGTAAGCAAGTGCGGTGGGGTCAGCCCGTAGGGTGGACTCAGTGCGGAAAAGGGGACAGATTTATATAATCTGCCCCCCAATTTTGATCGTTCCCACGCTCCGCGTGGTAACGCAGCCCTCGACGCTCCAGCGTCCACCACTGGCGATTGCGTGCTACGCAGTGACGCAGAGCGTCACAGACTTGCTCCCACGCAGGAGCGTGGGAGCCATCATGCCGCAGGCACAGGCATGGCTGAACGATGCCAACAGCACCTGGCTATGGGCCAATCCGTTGCTGGAGCACACCTGTTCCCACCCGGTGCACAGCGCCATGCCTTCGAGCTGGCTTTTCTCAGTCGCATCCACCAGCGCCTGTGCTCGCCGCTAGGCGGTGGGCATCTGGCACGGCGTACAGAGGTTGCAGTTGTAGGCAGACAAGCGGTGGGCTGTGCCAAGCAGCCCACCGCTTGCTATCAAACATACCTATCGCGTCGCAATTGCTGTGGACGTATGGAACTCCCACAAACAACAACTCGCGCAACCGTCACGCCACCGCCGCCACTGCCCTGGAGCGCCAGGCAAACCCCAGCACCATCAGCAGCCCAACACCCGCCATCGCCGCACCTGCCAGGGAAATCGCCGGGTACCCCATGCCGGCGTTGATCACCGCGCCGCCCAGCGCTGCACCGATGGCGTTGCCGAAGTTGAAGGCACCGATATTCACTGCCGAGGCCAGGTTGGGGGCGTCCTTGGCGGCTTCCATCACGCGCATCTGCAGCGGCGGCACGATGGCGAAGCTGGCGATACCCCAGATCAGGATGGCGACGGCAGCCGGCAGCGGCCAGCGCATTTGATCGTTCCCACGCTCCGCGTGGGAACGCAGCCCTCGACGCTCCAGCGTCCACCACTGGCGATTGCGTGCTACGCAGTGACGCAGAGCGTCACAGGCTTGCTCCCACGCAGGAGCGTGGGAGCCATCATGCATCCGTTGCTGGAGCGCCAATTGTTCCCGCCGGGCGCACAGCGCCATGCCTTCGAGCTGGCTTTTCTCAGTCGCATCCACCAGCGCCTGTGCTCGCCAATAGGCGGCGGGCATCTGGCACGGCGTACGGAGTTGCAGTTATAGGCAGGCAAGCGGTGGGCTGTGCCAAGCAGCCCACCGCTTGCTATCGAACATACCTATCGCGTCGCAGTTGCTGTGGACGTGTGGAACTCCCACAAACAACAACTCGCGCAACCGTCACGCCACCGCAGCCGCCACTGCCCTGGAGCGCCAGGCAAACCCCAGCACCATCAGCAGCCCAACACCCGCCATCGCCGCACCTGCCAGGGAAATCGCCGGGTAACCCAGGCCGGCGTTGATCACCGCGCCGCCCAGCGCCGCACCGATGGCGTTGCCGAAGTTGAAGGCGCCGATATTCACCGCCGAGGCCAGGTTGGGGGCGTCCTTGGCGGCTTCCATCACACGCATCTGCAGCGGCGGCACGATGGCGAAGCTGGCGATACCCCAGATCAGGATGGCGACGGCAGCCGGTAGCGGCCAGCGCATCAACACGGCAAAGGCCAGCAGCACAATGATCAGCGCACTCAGCGAGACGATGAGGGTGCGGTCGACGGAACGATCCGCCGCTTTGCCGCCCCACATATTGCCCAGCGTCAGGCCCACGCCGTAGAGCACCAGCATGGCGGTGATGAAGGCGGTGGACGCGTGGGTCTCGCTGCTGAGGATCGGCGCGATGTAGGTGAATACGGTGAACATCGCACTCGAGCCGACCACCGTCAGCGCCAGTGCCGCCAGCACCGGGCCACGGCCCAGTACGCGGATTTCGGCAAGTACGCCGTCGCTTTTCGGCATCTCGATATTGGGCAAGGCGAACCACAGCGCGAACATGGTTACCAGGCCCAGGCCGGCAATGCCCCAGAACGCCGTGCGCCAGCCCAGCAGCTCACCGAACCAGGTAGCCAACGGCACGCCGCCAATGGTCGCCAGGGTCAGCCCCATGAACATCGCGGCGACGGCGCCGGCCCGCTTGTCCGGGGCGACCACGCTGGCGGCGACGATGGAGCCGACACCGAAGAACGCACCGTGGTTGAGGGAGGTGACCACCCGGGCGATCAACAGGCTGTAGTAATCGGTGGCCAGGGCGGACATCAGGTTGCCCAGGGTGAAGATGGCCATCAGCCCGATCAACAGGTAGCGCCGGGGGATCTTGCCGGTGGTCAGGGTCATCAGCGGCGCGCCGAACAGCACGCCGATGGCATAGGCGCTGACCAGCAGGCCAGCGGCGGGAATCGACACGCCAAGATCGCTGGCGATACCCGGCAACATGCCCATGGGGGCGAACTCGGTGACACCGATGCCAAAGGCACCGATGGCGAGTGCGATGAGAGGTGGATTGATACGCATGGAAGGCTCCTTATCTATGCTGCGAATGCTACGATCCAGCCTTTACAGGCGGTAGATGGCTTTTCTGGCAAGCACCTTTGCGTACGGAGCACAAATGGACGTCAATGGCAGGTCTGGCGAGATGGGCGTATTTGCCACGGTGGCGCAGGAGGGCAGTTTGTCGGCCGCTGCACGGGCATTGGGGCTGACTCCTTCGGCCGTGAGCCGGATCATCGCGCGCATCGAACAGCGCCTCGGCACTCGCCTGCTGCTGCGCACTACCCGCGCGATCACCTTCACCGCCGAGGGCGAGGCGTACCTGCGTGGCGCCCGGCGCATCCTCGCCGACCTGACCGAAGTCGAAGACGCCATCGCCGACCAGGGCGTGCCCAAGGGTCGCTTGCGGGTCAGCGCGGCACTGGTTCATGGCCGCATGGCCATCGTGCCGCTGGTGGCCGCGTTCAGCGCACGCTATCCGAACATCACCGTCGACCTCACCCTGGGCGATGAAGTGGTCGACATTCTCGGCGGCCAGGCCGACGTGGCCGTGCGCTTCGGCCACCTGCCCGACAGCCCGCTGACCGCCCGCAGAATCGGCGAAACCGGCCAGGTGGTTGTGGCCTCGCCCGAGTACCTGCAACGCCATGGCACACCCCAGGAGCCGGAAGACCTGCTAAGCCACAACTGCCTGCGCTTCAACTTCCGCCGCGCCGAACCCAACTGGCCATTTGTTCGCGATGGCAACGAGTTTTCCCTGAAGGTCAGCGGCAATATCGAATGCAGCAGCGGCGAGGCGCTGGCCCAATTGGCACGGGTAGGCGCCGGCATCGCGCGTATCGGCGAGTTCAGCGTGACCCAGGAGCTGCAACGCGGTGAACTGGTGCCGCTGCTGGAAAGCTGGAACCCTGGCGACCGGGAACCGATCCATGCGGTGTTCGTGGGCGGCTCGGCCATGCCGGCGCGGGTGCGGGTGTTCGTGGATTTTCTGCTGGAGCATCACCGGATGTGAGCGGCTACAGCCTGGAGTGCTGCGCGAATCATCTGACAGCTGAGGTCAGGCCTGTTAACTCCCGGATCACGCAACCGGCCCTTACCTGCTGCCAGCGCGTGCAATGGCTCAATCAGAATCGTTGCCACGATGCCCAATGGCCATCCGGTACGGTATTCATAGCAGCCCTAAGCGGGCTTCTTTGAGGCAATTGCGGACATTCGACTTTTGCGTTTCATGACGCGCCGATTGGTGGGCTGAAGCCCACCCTACGCAGGGCCCGGCTTTTGTAGGGTGGGCTTTAGCCCACCAACTCTAATGCCCGAAATTGCCTCAACCCGGCCATTCACGTCGAAACGGCAGCAGCACCTGATCCGTGAACTGAAACAGATCAGGCAGCATGCAGGTTGCCCTTAGGGGCAGAGTCAAGCGTCGTCAGGGAACAGGGTTGATTTGCGATGGTTATGTGGTGCGCATCGGTAAAGCGGCAGACAAGCTGCGCGTCTTCTGCCCTACTCGCTCCCCCTTTCCGTGTTCCCGCAACGCACCTGGCCCGGTTCTTAATCGAGGTCAGGCTGGGGCAAACCCACCAGCAACTTGCCGAGCAATGTGTACAGCTGCTGCTGCTCATCCTTGTGCAAGCCGCTCAGTACCCGCAGTTGGTTGTCCACATGGGCGGCGAGCATGCCGTCGATCAGGGCAAAGCCGGCGGGCGTGAGGGCCACCAGCACGCCACGACGGTCCGTGGGGTGTTTCTGCCGCTCGATCAATCCGTGCTTTTCCAGGCGGTCGATGCGGCTGGTCATGCCGCCGGAGGAAATCATCGCGCTCTCGTACAACGCCGTGGGCGTCAGCGCATACGGCGCACCGGAGCGACGCAGGGTGGCCAGCACGTCGAACTCGCCGGACTGCAGGCCGTGTTCGGCAAACAGCGGCATCAGGTAATCGCGATTGACCACCTGGCTTACCTCGCCCAGGCGCCCCAGCAATGCCATGGCCAAGGTGTCGAGATCAGGGCGTTCACGGCGCCACTGGTCCACGGCGATTTGTGCGCGATCCTGCATACAGCCTCCGATTTATCTTGCTATCAAGATACTTATCAAAAAGAATGTAGCCATCGTAACGTATACGCTCACCCGGAGAAATCCATTCATGTCCCGCGCACAAACCTGGTTGTCCGTGCTTCTGCTGCTGATCGTCGGCGGTTTGATGGGGGTCATCAGCAACATGGTCAAGCTGGCGGTCAGCCAGGGCTGGCAGCCGGTCGCCTTCCTGCTGTGGAGCCTGCTGGGCGCCGGCGTCGTACTGTTACTGCTGGCGATTGCCCGTGGCCAGGCGCCGAGCCTGCAGCGCAACCACCTGCGTTATTACCTGGTCTCCGGGCTGATCAGCCTGACCCTGCCCAATGCCCTGCTGTTCAGCGCGATCCCCCATGTCGGCGCCGGTTACGCGGCCATGTGCCTGGCCTTTCCACCGCTGATCACCTACCTGCTGGCCCTGGCCTTGAAGATGGAGCCGGCACGCGCTCTGCGCATGCTGGGCATTGCCATCGGCCTGCTCGGCAGCCTGCTGCTCGCGGTCGACAAGGCCAGCAGCGGTGACAGCCCGCTGACCTGGGTGCTGGCGGTGCTGGCGACACCGGTGTTTCTCGCCCTGGGCAATATCTACCGCTCGCGCAGTTGGCCGACCGGTGCCACGCCCTTGGCATTGGCGCCTGGCATGCTGCTGGCCGGCGCCCTGCTGCTGACGCCTGCCGCGCTGATCGTCGACCTTTCCCCCTTGCATCACTCGCCTACTGCGCTGTGGTTGCTGCTGGCGCAGGTGCTGCTGTTCAGCACCATGTATGCGCTGTACTTCATGCTGCAGAAAATCGCCGGGGCGGTATTTCTCAGCCAGATGGGCTCGGTCACCGCGCTGTCCGGCGCGGGCCTGGCCATCTATGTATTCGGTGAACCGGGTAGCCCGGTGATGGGCCTGGCTGCACTGTGCATCACGCTTGGCGTGGTGCTGGTCGCCCTGCGCCGCGCACCCAACACGGCTCAGGGAGCCTCGACATGAAACGCGACACACTGCTGCTGGCCGCAGTCATCCTGCTCGGCCTCAACCTGCGCCCGGTATTGGCCGGGGTCGGCCCGCTGCTCGATCAGATCCAGGCGGACACTGGCCTGGACCACGTCGGCGCCAGCCTGCTCACCACCCTGCCGGTGATCGCCATGGGCCTCGGTGCCCTGGCCGCGACCCTGCTGCGGCGCCTGCTCGGCGAACGCGGCGGCATGCTCTGCGGCATGCTGTTCGTCATGCTCGCCTGCCTGTGGCGCTGGCTGGCGCCCAGCGCCGACTCGCTGGTACTCAGCGCCCTGCTCGCCGGGGCCGGCATCGCCTTTGTCCAGGCACTGCTGCCCGCATTGATCAAGCGCCGCTTTGCCGCTGACAGCGGACGCCTGATCGGCTTCTACAGCTGCGCGATCATGGCCGGCGCAGCACTCGCTGCGGCCGGCACGCCCTGGTTCGCCGGGCTGTTCGGCTGGCCTGTGGCCCTGGGCTTGTGGGGCCTGCCGGCGCTGCTGGCCGCTGGCGTATGGCTGCGCGCCACCGCAACACCCGCACCGCCGGAAGACACCAGCCTGGCGCTGGCCGGTTTGAGCCTGTGGCGCTCCCCGCGTGCCTGGCTGCTGCTGTGCTTTTTCGGCATTGGCACCGGTGCCTACACCCTGGTGCTGGCCTGGCTGCCGCCCTACTACACGGCACTGGGCTGGAGCGCGACATCCAGCGGCCTGCTGCTCGGTGGGCTGACCGTCTGCGAAGTGATCGCCGGCCTGCTGATCTCCAGCCAGTTGCACCGCTGGCCGGATCGCCGGGTACCGCTGTTCATGGTGCTGAGCAGCCTGCTGCTGGGGCTGGCCTGCCTGGTGTTGGCACCTGAGCGCCTGGCGCTGCTGGTCTGCGTGCTGCTCGGCACGGGAATTGGCGCGCTGTTCCCGCTCTCGCTGATCATTGCCCAGGACCACCTCGACGACCCGCAACAAACCGGCGACCTGCTGGCCTTCGTCCAGGGTGGCGGGTACCTGATTGCCGCCAGTGCGCCGCTGCTCGCTGGCCTGGTGCGCGAGTACAGCAACGACCTGCGCCTGAGCTGGATCGCGATGGCCGTGGCGACGTTGCTGCTGGCCGCTCTGGCTTACCGCTTCAAGCCGGACAGCGGCCACTTTCATCAACCGGGCTGAGTTTTTTCTCACGAAAATCAGCGGCAACCCGCTAAAGATCGTCACCATCCAACCGCTAAGCTTTAGGGCCTGCTTCATTCGCGAACGATAAAATCAGCCGAATGGAACACCAACAGGCCCTGGGGAAAACCACATCGTATTGACGCGGATCAAGTCGGCACTTCCTCGTTCCGGCACGATATGGCCAAATGCCATCCACCTACCCGAAGAAGTCATGTATGGGCACCTGGATAAAAAACCTCTCGCTGAAATACAAGTTCTGGGCCGTCAACCTGGTGGTCTTCGTCATCACCCTGCTGCTGGTGCTGTTCGCCGTACGCCAGGAGCACAGTGGCCGTATCGATGCGGCACGCGCAGCGACAGAAGGCCGCGCCGCGCTGATCGCCGCCTGGCCGCAAGGTAGCCGGCCACCGGCCCAGGCCGACCTGGTGTATTTCGCCAGTGGCAGCCGCCCGAGCGTGCCTGGTGTCGCCGACAGCTCGCCTCTCGCCCAGGCCCGTGGCTGGGTCGAGTTGCAACCCAACGGCGATAACGGCGTGATCGGGGCCTGGGTTCAGGATGCCGGTGACGGCCAGCGCCTGGCAGTGCTGGCCCATGCACCGAGCCTGTTCCAGGTCTTCCAGGAACGTGCCGGCGCCTATGCCATGGCCGTGGCGGTGTTGATGCTGCTTCTGCTGGCCGCTTCGCAGTTGCTGATCCGCTTCATCCTCAGCCACCTCAATGCGCTGAAGGACATCATGCTGCACGTCGAGCGCAGCGGTGACCTCTCCGCCCGCGCCCTCAGTGACAGCCAGGACGAAGTCGGCCAGATGGCCGGCGCCTTCAATGCCATGCAGAGCGGCTACCAGCGCGTGGTCAGCACCGTGGCCCAGGCCGCCGCCCGCCTCGACGACGGCGCCAAGCGCCTGGCCAGCAGCATGGACGATGTGCGCCAGGGCATGCTCGGCCAGCAGAGCGAGACCGACCAGGCCGCGACCGCGATCAACGAGATGTCCGCCACGGTATTCCACATCGCCCAACACGCCGCCGACACCCGCGACCAGTCCACCGAAGCCGACCGCCTGAGCAGTGCCGGTCGTGAAGTGGTGGGCCGTGCCGGTCAGGCCATCGCCAGCCTGTCCCTTGGCGTGCAGCAGACCACCGAGATGGTCAACCGCCTGGCCGAGGACAGCCAGACCATCAGCGGCATGGTCAACGTCATTCACGGCATCGCCGAACAGACCAACCTGCTGGCCCTCAACGCCGCCATCGAAGCCGCCCGTGCCGGCGAGATGGGCCGTGGCTTTGCCGTGGTCGCCGACGAGGTGCGCAACCTGGCCAAGCGCGTGCAGGACTCGACCCACGAGATCACCCGCATGATCGGCACCCTGCAGGCCGGCACCCGCGACGCCGTCGAGTTCATGCAGGAAAGCTCGATCAAGGCCGATCAATGCGTGCAGGAAACCAACGCTACCGGCGAAGCGCTGGCCACCATCGCCCATGCCGTGGCACTGATGCGCGAGAGCAACACGCAGATCGCCGTCGCCGCCGAGCAACAGAGCCAAGTCGCCGAGGAGATGACCCGCTCCATCGTCGGCATTCGCGATGTCACCGAGCACACCGTGGAGCAGACTCTGGAATCGGCCAACACCAGCGCCGAACTGGTGGGCCTGGCCAACGAGCTAAGCAAGGCCATCGGCCAATTGAAGCTCTGATAATCGATGCCGCCGGGTGGCGGCATTGATATCTCAGTAGAGGCCCGTAGGTGGAACGGGCTACGCAGCTCAGGCACACACCACGCGGGGGCGCCATTCGATAAGTGCAGACGTCGTACCCGCAGCACGGAGTGCCCCGCCAGGTAGGTCGGTGAGCTGCGACCTACGCGGCCCGTCCCACCCTACGAAGGGCATGAGTGGTCGAAACGAGGCAGTTGCGGACATTCAGTCTTTGCGTTTCATGACGCACCGGTTGGTGGGCTAAAGCCCACCCTACGCAGGGTGCAGAATTTGTAGGGTGGGCTTCAGCCCACCGTAGCGATGTCTGCAACTGCCTCAAAGCGATCCGCCTGAACGACTACCTTCTCCTGCGTAGCTCGTAGGGTGAACGTCGCTTTTTCCGTCCACCGCTCGGTGAGCGCACTGGTGGACAAAAGCAGCATTGTCCACCCTGCCTCGTGCGCAGAGCTTAATCAGACTCGCGACTCAGCCAACAGACCAAGCGCCAGACGCTCAGCTTCCTCGGCATCGGCGGCCAGCACCTGCGCCACGCCGAATGCCCGTACCGCGCCGTCGAGTTTCGGCTGCATTGCCTCCCGCGCCTGGGCATCCGCCACCACGCTGACCAACCCTGCGCAGTAACGCCCCAGCTCCGCCTTGCGCCGCTTGAGCCAGAGCCCCCGCGACTTGCGGTCCTCATGGGACTCGTCCTGGCGCATGGCGCCGTAGAGGATGACGAAGCGTTCGCCGTGAGCGAGCAGCGCCTCCAGTTCATCGGCCCAGACCGGCGCATAACCGGGAATGGCCGCCTCACCGCGAAAGCGCACCAGCGGAAAATCATCGACGTCGTGCAGGGTGAAATCGTCTGTCTTGAGTGCCATGTTCATGCTCCGATTAGGTGAGGCTCAGCCGGCTGGCGCAGCCTGCCAGCCGCCACCGAGTGACTTGTACAAATCGACCAGCGCCAGCGAAACGCCCGCCGTGCTCTCGACCAATGCGGCCTGGTTGGCCAGTAGCGCGTTCTGCACGCTGAGCACATTAAGGAAATCCACCGTGCCCTGGGCGTACTGTTCCTCAGCGCTGTGCAGCGCCAGACGACTATGGCTCACGGCCTGCTCCAGGCTGGCGTGGCGGCGCTGCTCGGCCTGGTAGGCGCTGAGTGCGTTGTCCACTTCATGCCAGGCCCCCAGCACGGTTTTCTGATAGGTGATCGCAGCCTCCTGCTGTTGCGCCTCACGCAACTGAAGAGTCCCGCGCAATCGCCCGCCGTCGAACAGCGGCACGCTGAATGCCGGCCCGAAGGCGAAGGTGCGCGACGACCAACTGCCGAAGTCCGCCAGTTGCAGGGCCTGGAAACCGACGTTACCGGAGAGGGTGATACGCGGATAGAAATCGCCCTGCGCCACGCCAATGCTCGCTGTGGCCGCATGCAGTTCGGCTTCGGCACGGCGGATATCCGGGCGTCGCTCGGCCAGCTCGCTGGGCAGCCCGACCGGTACGTGCCGCGGACCAGCGGGAATCGCCGCCGTGGCGCTCAGCTCCGCGTGCAGGGCCTGGGGCGGCCGGGCCAGCAGCAGGCTCAGGGCGTTGATCAACTGCGCCTCACGCTGCTGCAGCGGTGGCACGCGGGCCTCGATGGCGGCGACCTGCGCCGCCGCTTCGGCCACTTCGAGCTGGGTGGCGACGCCATCGCCCAGGCGGGTGCGGTTCAGCTCCAGGGTGCGCAGGGCGATATCGAGGTTCTGCCGGGTAATCGCCAGTTCGCTCTGCGCACCGCGCAGTTGGATGTAGTCGCTGGCGGTTTCCGCCAGCACGGCGAGCAACACCCCGTGGCGCTGCTCCTCGGCGCCCTGCACCAGCGCATCGGCGGCCTCCACTTCACGGCGCACACGGCCCCACAGGTCCAGCTCCCAGCCCGTGTCGAAACCGCCCTGCCACAGGCTGTAGGCCTCTTTGCCCGCCCGACCGGACGGGTCGCTGAGGCCATCCTGGCTGTTGCGCGTGCGGCTGTAGCCAGCGCCGGCATTGACACTCGGCAGACGCTCGGCAGCGATACTGCGCCGGGCCGCGCGGCTTTGCTCCAGGCGACTGGCCGCAACCCGCAGATCGAGGTTGCCGCTGGCGGCACGCTGGATCAGCGACGACAGGACGGGGTCGGCGAAACTGTCCCACCAACGCGCCTCCATGGCCGTGCTGACGGTGCGGCTGCGCACCGCCTCGCTCGCGGCTGGCGCAGACCACTGCGCGCCAAGATCGCTCTGGGGTTTGCCAAAGTCCGGCCCCACGCCGCAGGCGGTCAAGCCGAAGGCGCCAACCAGGCTCACGCTACAGGCAAGCAGATGACGTTTCATTTCATCACCTGCAATTCAGCCGCGGCCTTGCTGTGGGTATCGATGCGTGCATCCACCGACATGCCGACCCGCAGGTGGCCCACCAGCGGCTGGTCCGCATCGAGCACGATCTTCACCGGAATGCGCTGCACCACCTTGGTGAAGTTGCCAGTGGCGTTGTCCGGCGCAATGGCGGCGAAGGTCACCCCGGTCGCCGGGGCGATGCTCTCGACATGCCCACGCAGGCGCTCGCCCGGCAGGGCATCCACTTCGATCTCGGCGACCTGCCCGGGACGCACGTGGGTCAGTTGGGTTTCCTGAAAGTTGGCGACCACGAATGCCTGTTCCAGCGGCACCACCGCCAGCAGCACATCACCCGGATTGACGAAGGCCCCGACGCGTACCGCGCGGCGCCCGACCATCCCCGCCACTGGCGCCTGCAAGCGGGTGTGGGAAAGGTCCAGCTCGGCACGCTGTTGCTCGGCCTCGGCACGCTGCACGGCAGCGCGTGCTGCATCGCGTTGCGCGGTCAGCACTTCGGTCTGTTTGCGCGTGGCCACCAGGGCCGCCCGGTTCTGCGTCTGCCGGGCACGCCGGGTGTCGAAGCGCGCCTGCGCCTGCTGCTGGTTCTGCAAGGTGCCGGCGCCCTGCCCGGCCAGGTGCCGGTAGCGCTCCAGCTCGTGCTGGGCGAACAGCACATCGGCCGTATCGGCCTGCACGGTCGCTTCGGCCTGTTCGATCACCGCCGCCTGGCGTTCCAGTGTGGCCCGGGTGTTGGCCAGTTGCGCCTGGGCGCTGGCCACGCCGGCAACGGCGACCGCCAGGGCCGCGCGGTAATCACGGTCGTCGATGCGCGCCAGCAACTGCCCGGCCTCGACCCGCTGGTTGTCCTGCACCAGCACCTCCTCGACGAAGCCGGAGACCTTGGGCGCAACCAGGGTGAAATCGGCGCTGATGAAGGCATCGTTGGTGCGCTGCTCGGCATGCTCGGCCAGCCCGTACCAGCCACCTGCGACAACGATACCGGCCAGCAATGTCAGGCCGATCAGAACAGTGGGTTTGTTGAATGTGCTCATGATGCAGGGTTCCAGTGAGGTCAGGCCGCGCGCGGTGGATAGATGCGCGTCGGCACGAAGGGAATGATGAGAATCAGCGCGGCGGCAATCACCGCGACATACAGGTAGAGATCGGCCGAGGTCAGCACCACGGCCTGCTGATGCAGACGCTGGGCAAGGCCGGCGCCCTGGCCGTCGAGCGCCAGCGGGTTGTTGCCCAGGCGGTCGACCAGCATGCTCGAGTGGAAATGCAGGCGCGCGGTGGTCAGCGCATCCAGCACGCCACCGGCCAGCACGGCGGCGAAGCCCTTGATCGAGTTGAACCAGGCCGACGCGAACGGCCCTTCCGGCGGGGCGATGCTGCCGGTGGAGAGCATCAGCAACGGCAGCACCGCCATGGGCTGGGCGAATACCTGGAGCATCTGCATGACGAAGAAATCGTCACGAATCCAGGCGGACGTCAGGTGCGAACCGATCCCGCAGGACAGCACCAGCATGCCCATGCCAATCGCCAGCACCCAGCGGCAATCAACCCAGCGCAGGTTGCACAGCGCCGCCACCAGCGGCAGCGCGAGCAGTTGCGGCAACGCCACCCAGAGCATCAATGGCGCGCTCTGCAATGGGCGATAACCCTTCACCTGCGCCAGGTAGCTGGTGGGGATCATGCTCGATGCCAGCAGCACGAACAGCACCACGCCCAGCGCGAACAGGGCGAAGCTGAGGTTGCGCAGCCCGAGCATCTGCAACTTGAAGAACGGCAGCGGATGGAACCACTCGTTGATGAAAAGCAGCACCAGCAGCAGACCGCCGCCGAGGAACAGCGTGGTAATCAGCGTCGACTCGAACCAGTCCAGTCGCTCGCCCTGGATCAGCCCCACCACCAGCATGCTGATCGCCGGGAAGCCGAGCAGCAGGCCGCGCCAGTCGAACTGGGCGAAGCGCTCCAGGCGCAAGGGGTCCTGCGGCAGGCCCCAGGCCACGGCCGCCATGGCCAGTAGGCTGGTGGGGATGATCTGCCAGAAGGCCCACTGCCAGCCGACGTACTCCACCCAGAAAGCCGCCAGGGGCGTGCCCAGGCTCGGCCCGAAGGTGGCGGTCAGTGCATAACTGGCCAGGCCGTAGACCTTGATGTTGGCAGGCAGAAAACGCAGTGCCACGGTCATCAGCATCGGTGGCAGGGCTCCGCCCGCCAGCCCCTGCAGGGCACGCAGCAGCATCAGCACATGAAGGTTCGGCGCCAACGGGCTGAGCAGGCCGAGCAGCATGAAGGCGCCAATGGCGCACAGGGTGAAACGGCGCAGGGAAAAGGTCACCGAGAACCAGGGCGCGAACGCCATGGCGCATACCGATGGCGCGGCATACAGGGCAATCAGCCAACTGCCTTCGTCATGGCCGATGCCCATGGCACCCCGGATATCGGCCAGGGCAATACGGGTGACGTTCTCGTTGAAACCCGACACCAGCACGGCCAGCAACACGCCGATCAGCCCGACGATGATGCGCCCGCCAAACGGCGTGGCCACCGGCTTCGCCGAGGGTGCAGCAGCAACTGCAGAGGGAGTCTGGACCAGTGTGCTCATGACCGAGCGATCCGAGTCAGACACACAAGAGAGGCAAACATGAGGGACTTCCGGATGAGGGGGACGGGCAAAGTCTATGGCCCGCCATCCATGCCGAAAATTGCAATATTCTTAATTTAGGATTGCGTTACACGCACTGATCAAAATGCGCTCAACCTTCGCACTGAAGCGCCGATTCCGGGCCTGTTTCCACCACCTGAATCGGCGATGCTTTTGCCACGATAGAGACTATTACCGGGCGAGCTCAGTGAATTCTCGGCCCCTCCAGGCATCCCTGCTTGATCAGGCCACGCAGCCAGCGGTGGCCGGCGTCGTTGTCGAAGCGCGGGTGCCAGGATTGCCGCACGAGCACGGTCTCCAGCGCCAGGGGAATGGTGAACGTACGCAGGGGCAAGCCCAGGCGCTGGCAGATCCACGCCACCTGTTCCGGCATCGGCAGGATCAGGTCGGACTCCATCAGCGCCAGCACCGCCGAGAAGAAGCTGGGAGAAATCATCACCACACGCCGGGCCAGCCCTTGATCCGCCAGCAGGCGGTCGATCGGCCCATGGGCCAGGCCACGGCGCGACACGCTGATCTGGTCGTAGTGAGCGAACCGCTGCGCGGTGATCTCGGCATCGAAAATCGGGTGCCCTTCGCGCGCCAGCGCCAGAAAGCGACTGTTGAACAACCCCTGGGATTTGATCTCCGATGTCTGCTGGCTGGACGCACCAATCACCAGGTCGACCCGCCCTTCGCGCAACGCCTCGTCGTCACCATCGATCTCCGGCACGAAACGCAGCACGCAATTGGGCGCCTGTTGGTGCATGCGCTCGAACAGCTGGCCGCCGTAACAGACCATGAACAGGTCGCTGCTGCGCACATTGAAATGACGGGACAGCTGGGACAGGTCCGTCTCGCTGGAGCGGAACACCCCCGAGGCCTGTTCCACCAGCGAGCGCACCTGATCGCGCAATTCGAGGGCCTTGGGCGTCGGCACCAGGCCGCGCCCGGCGCGCACCAGGATCGGATCGCCCACGGCCTCGCGAATGCGCGTCAGCGTGCGGCTCATGGCCGGCGGGCTCAGGTGCATGCGCCGCGCTGCGCCCACCACGCTGCCCTCATCCAGCAGGATATCCAGCGCGACCAGCAGGTTGAGATCCGGTAATTGCATGCAGCACAGCTCCTACGTCCAGATACGTGCGTTTGGCGCAACTGTATAAGCAGCAGCCGTCGGCGTCGAACGGAGCCTGCGCCTATCACGCAAGTTCAGGCGCCCTTCCCGTACTCCGGCGCAGCCGTCGATAGCCCCACACCGCCACCAAAGCAACCAACGCCCCGGCACAGAGCGCAATGCCGAATGCCGGCGACGAGACGGGGTTGCTGGCGGCACTGGTAACCCAGCTCGACGCGGAAATGGATGCCCGCCTGCCGGCCATATCCGATACGGTGGACGCTGATCAAGCCGTAGTCGTCATCGCTGTTGTGACACCCATAAAAAACCCGCCACAAGGGCGGGTCTCGAGAAGCCCGCCCTGTCACCAGGGCGGTATGCAATCGACTCAGGCGAGCTTCTGCTCGGCGTCCATTTGCAGAGGGGTACCACCGCTGGCCAGCTCTTGCTGCAGGGTGGTTTCGTCCAGCTGTTTGCACCACTTGGCAACCACGATGGTGGCCACGCCGTTACCAATCAGGTTGGTCAGCGCGCGTGCTTCGGACATGAAGCGGTCGATACCCAGGATCAGCGCCAGGCCGGCAACCGGCAGGTGACCGACTGCGGACAGCGTGGCCGCCAGCACGATGAAACCACTACCGGTCACACCAGCAGCGCCTTTGGAGGCAACCAGCAGCACCAGCAGCAGGGTGATCTGGTGGGTGATGTCCATCGGCGTATCAGTGGCCTGGGCGATGAACACCGCCGCCATGGTCAGGTAGATGGAAGTGCCGTCGAGGTTGAACGAGTAACCGGTCGGGATCACAAGACCGACTACCGACTTGTTCGCGCCCAGCTTCTCCATCTTCGCCAGCATGCGTGGCAGGGCCGACTCGGATGACGAGGTGCCGAGCACGATCATCAGCTCTTCACGGATGTAGCGGATGAAACGCAGGATGCTGAAACCGTGGGCGCGAGCGATACCGCCGAGCACGATCAGCACGAACGCCACGCAGGTGATGTAGAAGCACAGCATCAACTGGCCGAGCTGCACCAGCGAGCCGACGCCATACTGGCCGATGGTGAAGGCCATGGCACCGAATGCCCCAACAGGCGCCAGCTTCATGATCATGTTGATGATGCCGAACATCACGTGAGCGATGCGGTCGATGAACTCGAGCACCGGACGGCCGAACTCACCCATGCGTTGCAGGGCGAAGGCGAAGATCACCGAGAAGAACAGCACTTGCAGGATGTCGCCGTTGGCGAATGCGCCGACCACGGTGGACGGAATCACATTGAGCAGGAAGCCCACGGTGCTCTGCTGCTCACCCGCCTGGGCATAGGCAGCGATCTTGCTGGCATCCAGGGTAGCCGGGTCGACATGCATGCCAACGCCCGGCTGAGCCACGTTGACCACGACCAGACCGATGATCAGGGCGATGGTGGAGACGATTTCGAAATACAGCAGCGCATAGCCACCCGTCTTGCCGACGGCTTTCATGTCCTGCATGCCGGCGATGCCGCTGACGACGGTACAGAAGATGATGGGGGCGATGACCATCTTGATCAGTTTTACGAACCCGTCACCCAGTGGTTTCAGCACCACGCCGGTATCAGGGTAGAAGTGTCCGATGGCAATACCGATGGCAATGGCCACCAGCACCTGGACATATAGGCTCTTGTAAAAGGGAGTACGGGTCATGGCGATTCCTCACTCGCTGCACCGGCCTGTCATCTCGTCATGGCCGTGCAGACGCGTTTAGCGCTAACCCTCCTGCACTGGAGGGATTTGTTGTGTGCCCCGACTGGGGGTTGCAGCGCCTATCGCAAAGCCTGTGCCATGATCAAAAAATGATAATAAATACTTTAAAAACAGTAACTTAAATAAAACACTCAAGCATTTTAAGGGACTCTTTTGGCGGATATCCGCCATGCGTGTGGCGGGTATCCCCCAGCCCGCCGAGCCAGTTTCAGTGCATAAGTCGGCTTGTCCCTGGGCAAATACCCGGCCTACCATCCGGCCTGACTTTCTGATGAGCCCATCCATGCGCGAACGCACCATCGCCAGCCATTTCGTCCGCGCCGCCCTGCGCGGTGCCGAGCGACGCGGCCAGGATTACAGCGCCCTGCTGCGCGAACTGGGCATCCAGCCGGCCCTGCTCGACGAACCGCGCGCGCGCCTGGCTCCGGAGCAGTTCACCCGTTTGCTGCAAGGCCTGTGGCTGCTGCTCGGCGACGAATACATGGGCTTCGGCAAACGCCGCAGCAAACCCGGCACCTTCGCCATGATGTGCCACGCCATCATTCACTGCCGCACCCTGGAAAAAGCCTTGGTACGCGGCATGCTGTTCTACGACCTGTTCCCCGATGCACCCGGTGTGCGCCTGCACCAGGAGGGCGAGTGGGCACGCCTGAGCATCGAAAGCAGTCAGCTGTGGGACCCGGATCATTTCCTTACCGAAAGCCTGTTGGTGATCTGGCATCGTCTCGGCAGTTGGCTGATCGGCCAGCGCATCCGCCTCGAGGAAGCCACCTTCAGCTACGCCGAGCCCGCACATATCGGCGAGTACGACCTGCTCTTCCCTTGCCCGCGACATTTCGAGGCAACCACCACCAGCCTGCTGTTCCATTCGCGCTACCTGCGCATGCCCTTGCTACAGGACGAGCGCACACTCAAACAGTTTCTCCAGCACTCGCCTGCCGATCTGCTGGCGCGCCCGGACGGCGGCGACAGCCTGACCAGTCGTATCCGCCGCCTGCTTGGTCGCGATTGCGCCCACTGGCCGGACCTGGAACAACTCGCCCAGCACCTGCACATCAGCCCGCAAACATTACGCCGCCACTTGCGCGAGGAAGGCACCAGCTTCCAGGAACTCAAGGACCACCTGCGCCGCGACCTGGCTATCTATCACCTCGGGCGTGACGAGCTCTCCACCCAGGTCCTGGCCGAACAGCTCGGCTTCTCCGAACCCTCGGCCTTTCATCGCGCGTTCAAGAAATGGACCGGGCTGACACCTGGCGCCTATCGCGCACAGGAAAGCTGATGCCCGCGTCTGTTAACGTTTGCTCACGAGCACGCAGTATCTGCCCGCATACAATGCTGCAATGCTATGTGCGGCAACACGTCAACAGACTCTAGCAGGACGGATTCACCCCCATGTTCAAGCGCAGCTTTCAATCACTTCTCGGCACCTGGCTCGCGGGCCTGCTGGTTCTGTTGCCCCTGGCGCTGAGCCTAGCCCTGGTCGGCTGGCTGGTCAGCATGCTCAACCGCCTGTTCGGCCCCACCAGCACGGCCGGCAAGTTGTTCACCGAACTGGGTCAACCCTTCGTCAGCAGCCCCATGCTGGCCTGGCTGATCGGTACCCTGCTGCTGCTTGCGGCTCTCTACCCACTTGGCCTGGCCGTGCAAATGGGCCTCAAGGGACCATTGAGTCGCCTGCTCGATATGACCCTGCGGCGCATTCCTCTGTTCGGCAACCTCTACGGCCTGGCTGACCGTTTCGTCGGCCTGCTGGACAAGAAGCAGGACACCGACCTCGCCGCGATGAGCCCGGTGTGGTGCTTCTTCGGTGGCGACGGCACTGCTGTGCTGGCACTGCTGCCCAACCCGCAGCCCATTGAAATCGACGGCCGCGCCTACCACGCGATCCTCGTCCCCACGGCACCGATTCCGGTGGGTGGCGGCCTGCTCTATGTGCCGGTGGAGTGGATCAAGTCGGCAGAGATGGGCATGGACACTTTCACCAGCATTTACGTGTCGATGGGCATCACGGCGCCCAAGCCTGGCGCGGTGGTACCCAAGGTCGTCGACTGATCACCTGCTGAAAATGCGCACAACGCCCGGCAGCAGGCGCCTGCGTCTGGCATAAAGGGCCTTTCACGCAACCAGCAGGAGCACCCTCGTGGGCTATTTCGACGGCCTGGCAGACGCCAGTTTCAAACAGGACAGCAACGGCAATTCGGTGTTCTACCCCTGGGGTGTCCTCGGCAAGGGCCGCGTCCTGCCCGACGCAGAAACCCATGCAACCCTGCGCACCTTCATCAAGCGCTACTACATGGTCACCCTGCCGGTGATCATCGCCCTCAGCGTACTGCGCTTGTGGTGGCTGCTACTGCCCGCCGCCATCGGCCTGCTTGCCTGGTTCCTGCTGACCACCCGCAGCCTGTTGCGCAACTGCCCGGTGACCGAAGAAAAACTCACCCTCAAAGAGGGCTACAGCAATTCGGCCGCCAGCCATAACAAACCGACCCTCTGGGCACTGCTGGTGGTTTCGCTGCTGATGAGTCTGGGGGGCGTCCTTCTGCTGATCACCGGAAAAGCCCTGATCGGCGTGGCGCTCATAGGGCTGTTCGGGCTGTGCAGCGGTGTGTTCGTCTACATGCTAAGGGTCAAATACGCCAAGGCCTGAGATGCCCTGGCAGGCCGGTAATCGACAAGCGCTCGTGCCCGTTTCGGGACACACTGTTCCGTCATCGGCGAAGCGGCCAAGGCCCTCGCGTCTTTCCTTGGCCGGCCAGCTACGCCAGACTGCCGCTTCGCTTGCCAGATGGAGATAGACTTATGCGCAAAACCCTGCTCGGCCTGCTGCTGTGCGCCAGCGCCCTGGCCCATGCCGATATCCAGACCCGGGAAATTCCCTACACCGCTGCCGACGGCAGCAAACTGGTCGGCTACCACGCATGGGATGACGCCATCGAAGGCGAACGTCCCGGGGTGCTCGTTGTGCATGAATGGTGGGGCCTGAACGACTATGCCAAGCATCGTGCGCGTGAGCTTGCCGCGCTCGGCTACAGCGCCCTGGCCATTGACATGTATGGCGAAGGCAAAACCGCCGAACACCCGGAAGACGCCATGGCCTTCATGAAAGCCGCCCTGGCCGATCCTGAAGCAGCCAAGGCACGCTTCGACGCAGGCCTGCAGCTGCTAAAGGCTCAACCGCAGACCGATGACCGACGCCTGGCCGCGATTGGCTACTGCTTCGGTGGCAAGGTCGTTCTGGACATGGCACGTCAAGGCTCGCCACTGGCCGCCGTGGTAAGTTTCCACGGCGCTCTGGTCACCACCACACCGGCCACGCCAGGCAGCGTCAAGGCGCGCATTCTGGTCGAGCATGGCGATGCCGACAGCATGATCACTGCCGAGCAGATTGCCGCCTTCAAGACCGAGATGGACGAAGCCGGTGCCGATTACCGCTTCGTCGCCCTGCCCGGTGCCAAGCACGGCTTCAGCAACCCGGACGCCGATGCCCATGCCGGCCATGGCCTCGATATCGGTTACCAGAAGGAAGCCGACGAGCGCTCCTGGTCCGACATGCAGGCGCTGTTCAAGGAAGTTTTCGTCAAGTAACCGGGTGAACGCATCGGTGTAGGCCATCAAACGCACACCGCATCGGCAAAAAAAACGGGAGTCCCAAAGGACTCCCGTACTCGATCAGTAGAGTAAAGCCTGGCGGTGACCCGCACCTGACCAGACTGAAACCTCACCAGCGTTCCAGGAA
This sequence comes from Pseudomonas sp. Marseille-Q8238, assembly GCF_965111915.1. Classification (NCBI taxonomy): domain Bacteria; kingdom Pseudomonadati; phylum Pseudomonadota; class Gammaproteobacteria; order Pseudomonadales; family Pseudomonadaceae; genus Pseudomonas; species Pseudomonas sp. Marseille-Q8238. The sequence continues at coordinate 3,151,181 of NZ_CBCOPI010000001.1, forward strand.
CGCTGGGCGCAGTCTGGCAAAAAACGAGCGTTTGCTTTGTAGCGCTTCGTTATCGGCGTGCAACGAAATGTAAACCGCCGCGCAACTGGCCCTGATTCGCCGCGCCGGGCAGAATGCCGCCATGAGCGCCCTCTTCCATCCTGATTTCTGCACCCTGCTGCCCTCTCACTGGCCCGCACCGCTGCATCTGCCCGGCGCTCAGCTGGTACTCGCCCAGTTCGATGCGACGCGCCTGCAGGCCGATGATTGCGCGCGCTGTGCCGTCCCGCCCGTGCCTGGTGTCAGTAAGCGACAAAGCGAATACCTGGCCGGACGCCTGTGCGCCCGGCAGGCTCTGCACCTGCTGACCCATGCGCCACAGATACCCGGCCGCGATGAGGATGGCGTCCCGCTGTGGCCGGCCGGCGTGTGCGGTTCTATCAGCCATGGCGCGGGGTTTGCCGCCGCGCTGGTGGGGCACAGCAGCCAGTGGGCCGGGCTAGGGCTGGACCTGGAGAAACGCCTGAAGGTCGAACGCGCCGCCAAACTGGCTGGCGAAATTCTCACTACAGCGGAGCTGCAGTGCAGCGCGGGCCTGGACCCGGAGGCGTTCGCCCAACGGGTCACCCTGACGTTCTCGCTCAAGGAAAGCCTGTTCAAGGCGCTCTATCCGCTGGTGCGCCAGCGCTTCTACTTCCACGATGCCGAATTGCTGCAGGCCGGCGATGGGCGCGCCCGCCTGCGCTTGCTGATCGACCTGGGCCAGGGTTGGCACAGCGGATGCGAACTGGACGGCCAATACACCGACCTCGACCAGCACCTGCTCAGCCTGATCGCCATTGCGGCCTGAACACCGCGTTGGGCTGCATGACTGCCACGCGAGACTTGCCGGCGTTGGCCTCGCAGGCGAAAAGCTGGTGCGCATGGTGTGCAGCCAGCGCACGCTACACACCCCAGGTGCCGCCTTGATGCACCTATCCCGAGCAGCAGCGCTACACGCAAAAAACCATGGGAACCCCTGCATAACGCCAGCAGTCGCATGAACACACAGGGTTTAACCGTGGCTCATTGCATAGGGAACCTGCATGCCTGTCGCTCGCTCGATCACTTGCCTGCACCGCTGCATCAGCCTGCTGACGCTGGCTGTACTGTGGGGCTGCAGCGAGCCACCCGCATCCGCGCCGCTACCGCGAGTGAAGGTGATGACGGTGACCACCGGCGACTACGCCGCCACGGCAACCATCACCGGGGATATCCAGGCTCAGGTACAGACCGAGCTGTCCTTTCGGGTCAGCGGCAAGATCATCGAGCGACGGGTCGAAGTGGGTGAGCAGATCACCGCCAACCAGGTGCTGGCCCGGCTTGATCCGCAGGACCTGCAGAACAACCTGCAGGCTGCCCAAGCCGCTGCCCAGGCCACCGAGGTCCAGTACAAGCTGGCGGGCAACAACCTCTGGCGTCAGCAGCAACTACTGCCCAAGGGCTACACCAGCCAGAGCGAATACGACGCCGCCCTGGCCAACCAGCGCAGCGCAAAAAACGCCCTGGATGCCGCCAAGGCCCAGTTGGCCGATGCCCGCGAACAGCTTGGTTACACCGAACTGCGCGCCGAAGCCGATGGGGTGATCACCGCGCGGCATGCCGAGGTCGGCCAGGTAGTCCAGGCCACGGCCCCCATCTTCAGCCTGGCCCGCGACGGCGAGCGGGACGCCGTCTTCAATGTCTACGAAGCCCTGCTGGCCGCCCCTTCCGGGCAGGCCATCGAGGTGTTCCTGCTCGACGATCCCCAGGTCCGTACCCAGGGCCGCGTGCGTGAAGTAACGCCCGCGGTATCAGCCCAGAGCGGCACGGTGCAGGTCAAGGTCGCGCTGCAGAACCCGCCTGCGGCAATGGGGCTCGGCGCCACGGTCAGCGCCAGTGTGAGCACACAGGCCGCCAACAGTATCGAGCTGCCCTGGTCAGCCCTGACCAAGGCGCAGCACCAGCCCGCCGTCTGGCGCCTCGACAAGGACGATGTGGTCGACCTGCAACCCGTACAGATTGGCCGCTACCTGACTGACAAGGTCATCATCCAGGGCGGCCTTAACGCCGGTGATCGCGTGGTCGTGGCCGGTGGGCAGCTCCTGCACCCCCAACAGCAGGTGGAAATCGCCAACGAACCCAAGCAGGAAGCCAGCCCATGAGCCGCTATCCGCTGGCCGCTCTACTGCTCGGCCTGACGCTTCTCGGCTGCGACAAGGAAACGCCCCAACCGCCCGTGCGACCGGTGCTGTATGTCGAAGTCCAGCCGCAAAGCGAGCAGCCACTCGGGCGCTTCGCCGGGCTGATCCAGGCACGCTATGAAACCACCCTGGGCTTCCGAGTCGGCGGTCGCATCGCCCAGCGTCTGGTGGATGTCGGCACCCAGGTCGACAAAGGCACCGCGCTGGCCGCGCTCGACCCGACCGACCAGGAGAACGCCCTGCGCGCCAGCAAGGGTGACCTGGCGCGTAGCGAGGCTCAGTGGATCAACGCCCAGGCTAACGCACAGCGCCAGCGCGAACTGTTCGACCAGGGCGTCGGCGCCAAGGCGCAGCTGGAACAGGCCCAGGCCGAGCTGAGCGACGCCCGCAGTGCCCGCGACCAGGCAGCCGCCGCCGCACGCCAGGCCGAGGACCGGGTGGACTATGGCACCCTGCGCAGCGATTTCGTCGGTGTGGTCACCGCCTGGCATGTGGAAGCCGGCCAGGTGGTGAGTGCTGGCCAGGATGTGGTGACCCTGGCCAGGCCCGATGTCAGGGAGGCCGTCTTCGATCTGCCCGCGCCTCTCGCCGAGCAGGTCGAACACATGCAAGCCGGCCAGGGTGCGCCGATACGCTTCGATGTGGCCGCCCAACTCAGCCCCGACGTGCGCACCCTCGGCACCCTGCGGGAGCTGGAACCCAAAGCGGATGCCGCCACCCGCACCCGTCGCGTTCGCCTGAGCCTGGAGCACACACCGCCCGAGCTGCGCCTGGGCAGCGCGGTCAGCATTACCCTGAGCCGCGCGGTCGACGCACATATCCCCTTGCCCGCCAGCGCCGTGCAGCATGTCGATGGCCGCGATCAGGTCTGGGTCATCGACCCACAACAGCGCAGCGTTGCCCCACGCACGGTGCAGGTCGTGGAACGCCAGGCCGAACGCGTCGAGGTGACCGGCGACCTGGCACCCGGTGACAAGGTCGTCAGTGCTGGCGTAAACGAATTGCAAGCCGGGCAGGCCGTCAGGTTCGAGCCCAACACACGGAACGAGGACAGCCCGCCATGACGTCCAGCGGTTTCAACCTCTCGGACTGGGCCCTGCGCCATCAGTCGTTCGTCTGGTTCCTGATGTTCGTTTCGTTGCTCATGGGGGTCATTTCCTACTTCAACCTGGGCCGCGAGGAAGACCCGTCCTTCACCATCAAGACCATGGTCATCCAGACCCGCTGGCCAGGCGCCACGGTGGATGAAACCCTGTTGCAGGTCACCGACCGCATCGAGAAGAAACTGGAAGAACTGGACTCGCTGGACTACGTGAAGAGCTACACCCGCCCTGGCGAGTCGACCATCCTGGTGTTCCTGCGCGACACCACCAAGGCCGCCGACATCCCGGAAATCTGGTACCAGGTGCGCAAGAAGATCGACGACATTCGTGGGCAGTTTCCCCAGGGCATCCAGGGCCCGGCCTTCAACGACGAGTTCGGCGATGTGTTCGGCTCCATCTACGCCTTCACCGGCGACGGCCTCAGCCAGCGTCAGTTGCGCGATTACGTGGAGCAGGTACGCGCCGAGATCCGCAGCGTCCCCGACCTGGGCAAGGTGCAGATGGTCGGCGAGCAGCAGGAGGTGTTCTACCTCAGCTTCTCCACGCGCAAGCTGGCCGCCCTGGGCATCGACCAGGCCCAGGTAGTGCAGAGCCTGCAGGCACAGAACGCGGTGACGCCCTCGGGCGTGATCGAGGCCGGGCCGGAGCGCATCTCGGTGCGCACCAGCGGCCAGTTCACCTCCGAGGATGACCTGCGCAACGTCAACCTGCGCTTCGACGACCGCTTCTATCGCCTGGCCGATATCGCCGACATCAGCCGGGGCGTGGTCGACCCGCCGCAAGTGCTGTTCCGCTTCAACGGCGAGTCGGCCATTGGCCTGGCCATCGCCATGCGCGACGGCGGCAATATCCAGACGTTCGGCAAGGCCCTGCACGCGAAGATGGACGAGCTCACTGGCGAACTGCCCGTGGGGGTCGGTGTGCACCGCGTCTCCGACCAGGCCGACGTGGTCAATGAAGCCGTCAGCGGTTTTACCCGTGCCCTGTTCGAAGCCGTGGTCATCGTGTTGCTGGTCAGCTTCGTCAGCCTGGGCATTCGTGCCGGGCTGGTGGTCGCCTGCTCCATTCCGCTGGTGCTGGCGATGGTCTTCATGTTCATGGAATACAGCGGCATCACCATGCAGCGTATTTCCCTCGGCGCCCTGATCATCGCCCTCGGCCTGCTGGTGGACGACGCCATGATCACCGTGGAAATGATGGTCACCCGCCTGGAGGAAGGCGACTCGCTGCACGACGCGGGCACCTTCGCCTACACCTCGACCGCCTTTCCCATGCTCACCGGCACCCTGGTCACCGTGGCCGGCTTCGTGCCCATCGGCCTCAACGCCAGTTCCGCCGGGGAATACACCTTCACCCTGTTCGCGGTGATCGCCGTGGCCCTGCTGCTGTCGTGGCTGGTGGCCGTGGTGTTCGCCCCGGTGATCGCCGTGCACATCCTGCCGCGCACGCTCAAACGCAAGAGCGAAGGCCCCGGCCGTATTGCCCGGGCGTTCAACAGCGGCTTGCTGCTCGCCATGCGCCACCGCTGGTGGACCATCGGCCTGACCGTCGCCCTGTTCATCGCCTCGGTGCTGGGCATGGGCCTGGTGCAGAACCAGTTCTTCCCCTCCTCCGACCGCCCGGAAATCCTCGTCGACCTGACCCTGCCGCAGAACGCCTCGATCGGCGAGACGCGCCGCCAGGTCGATCGCCTGGAAGCCACGCTCAAGGACGATCCCGACATCGCCCGCTGGAGCACCTACATCGGCCAGGGCGCCGTGCGCTTCTACCTTCCCCTGGACCAGCAGCTGCAGAACCCCTTCTACGCGCAACTGGTGATCGTCAGCACCGATGTCGAGGCACGCGGGCGATTGATCGGCACGTTGCGCGAGCGCCTGCGCGAGGACTTCGTCGGTGTCGGCAGCTTCGTCCAGCCACTGGAGATGGGCCCACCGGTCGGACGACCGATCCAGTACCGCGTCAGTGGTCCCGACGTCGACCAGGTGCGCAAGCACGCCCTGGCACTGGCCACCCTGCTCGACCGCAACCCGGCCATCGGCGAGACCGTCTACGACTGGAACGAGCCGGGCAAGGTGCTGCGCATCGAGGTCGCGCAAGACAAGGCACGCCAGCTGGGCCTGTCCTCCGAGGACGTGGCCAACGTGCTGAACAGCGTGGTCAGTGGCGCACCGGTCACCCAGATCAAGGATGACATCTACCTGATCGACGTGATCGGCCGCGCCGAGGACAGCGAGCGCGGCTCACCGGAAACCCTGGAGAACCTGCAGATCGCCAATCGCAGCGGCACGGCCATTCCCCTGCGGGCGTTCGCCACGGTGCGCTACGAGCTGGAACAACCGCTGGTGTGGCGCCGCGACCGCAAGCCCACCATTACCCTCAAGGCGGCGGTCAATGGCGACATGCAGCCCACCGACCTGGTCAAGCAACTGGCCCCGGAGATCCGCCAATTCGCCGATGCCCTGCCACGCGGCTACAGCGTGGCCACCGGCGGCACCGTGGAGGAAAGCGGCAAGGCACAGGGACCGATCCTCGGCGTGCTGCCGCTGATGCTGTTCCTCATGGCGCTGTTCCTGATGATCCAGCTGCACAGCGTGCAGAAGATGTTCCTGGTGGCCAGCGTCGCACCGCTCGGGTTGATCGGCGTGGTCCTGGCGCTGGTGCCCACCGGCACGCCGCTGGGCTTCGTCGCCATCCTCGGCGTGCTGGCGCTGATCGGCATCATCATCCGCAACTCGGTGATTCTGGTGACGCAGATCGATGCCTTCGAACGCGACGGCCTGTCACCCTGGCTCGCGGTGATCGAAGCCACCCAGCACCGCCGCCGGCCGATCCTGCTGACCGCCGCCGCCGCCAGCCTGGGCATGATCCCCATTGCCCGCGAGGTGTTCTGGGGGCCGATGGCCTACGCGATGATCGGCGGCATCTTCAGCGCCACGCTGCTCACCCTGCTGTTCCTGCCGGCGCTGTACGTGGCCTGGTACCGCATCCGCGAAGAGGAGCAGGAGGCTCAATCCTCCCCATCGTCACCGTAATACTGCACGCCGATACGGATGATCTCGCGGCCCTGGGCCTTGCGGTGGTGGTTGGTGTCGCGCAGCGAATAAATGCAGCCGCAGTATTCCTGCTGGTAGAAGCGCTCGCGTTTGCTGATCTCGATCATCCGCGCCGCGCCACCACCCTTGCGCCAGTTGTAGTCCCAGTAGCGGATGCCCGGGTACTTGGCCGCCGAACGCGCCCCGCTCGCGTTGATCTGCTGCATGTCCTTCCAGCGTGAGATGCCCAGCGAACTGGAGATGACCGCGAAGCCATGCTCATGGGCATACAACGCCGTGCGCTCGAAGCGCATGTCGAAGCACATGGTGCAACGCACGCCACGCTCGGGTTCGTGCTCCATGCCCTTGGCGCGGGCGAACCAGTTGTCGGTGTCGTAATCGGCATCGACGAAGGGCACGCCATGCTGCTCGGCGAAGCGGATGTTCTCGTCCTTGCGCAGCAGGTATTCACGTGCCGGGTGGATGTTGGGGTTGTAGAAGAAGATCGTGTAATCGATGCCCGAGGCAGTGATCGCCTCCATCACCTCACCCGAACAGGGTGCGCAGCAGGAATGCAGCAACAGCCGGTCGGCGCCGCCGGGCAGGGTCAGTTTCGGTCGTTCGATTTGGCTCATGAACGTGCTCCCGTAGAACGTGGAAAAGCGGAGCGCGGCACCTGCGTGCCCCGCTCCGCCTTTCCGACCTGGCTGTATCAGGCCAATTCGGTACGCAGCTGGCGAGCTGCCGCCACCATGTTCACCAGTGCCGCCTCGGTTTCCGGCCAGCCACGGGTTTTCAAGCCGCAGTCCGGGTTGACCCACAGGCGCTCGGCCGGCACGCGCTGCACCGCCTTGCGCATCAGTTGGACCATCTCGCGGGTGTCCGGGACGCGCGGCGAGTGGATGTCGTACACGCCCGGGCCGATTTCATTCGGGTACTCGAAGGCTTCGAAAGCATCCAGCAGCTCCATGTCCGAACGCGAGGTCTCGATGGTGATCACGTCGGCATCCATGGCGGCGATGGACTCGATCACGTCGTTGAACTCGCTGTAGCACATGTGCGTGTGGATCTGCGTTTCATCACGCACGCCACTGGCACACAGACGGAACGCCTCGGTCGCCCAGCCAAGGTACGCCTGCCATTGCGCCTTGCGCAGCGGCAGGCCTTCGCGGAAGGCGGCTTCGTCGATCTGGATGACCTTGATACCGGCAGCTTCCAGGTCGATCACTTCGTCGCGGATCGCCAGGGCCAGTTGCCGCGCCTGCTGCTCGCGGGAAATGTCGTCACGCGGGAAGGACCACATCAGCATGGTCACCGGGCCGGTCAGCATGCCTTTCATGACCTTGCTGGTCAGGCTCTGTGCATAGGTGATCCACTCCACGGTCATCGCCTGCGGGCGACTCAGGTCACCGAAGATCACCGCCGGCTTCACGCAGCGCGAACCGTAGCTCTGCACCCAACCGAAGCGGGTGAAGGCGTAGCCATCGAGCTGCTCGGCGAAGTACTCGACCATGTCGTTGCGCTCGGCTTCACCGTGCACCAGCACGTCCAGCTCCAGTTTCTCCTGCACGTCCACCGCATGGCGGATTTCGCTGTGCATGGCTTCGGTGTACGCGGCTGCCGAGAGCTTGCCGGCCTTGAACGACTGGCGCGCCAGGCGAATGGCCGAAGTCTGCGGGAACGAGCCGATGGTGGTGGTCGGGAACGCCGGCAGTTGCAGGCAGGCACGCTGCTGCTCGATACGCTGCCCGAACGGCGACTGGCGCTGGCTGTCGGCGGCGGTGATCGCGGCCAGGCGGGACTGCACGGCCGGCTTGTGGATACGCGACGACTGCGCACGGCTGGCCTGCACCGCGCGGTTCTCGGCCAACGCGGCCTGGACCCGGGCATTCTGCGGCGCGTTCAGCGCTGTGGTGAGCACGGCAACCTCCTCGCACTTCTGCACGGCGAAGGCCAACCAGCTCTTGAGCTCGGCATCCAGTTGGTCTTCCCGGCCCAGGTCGACCGGGCTGTGCAACAGCGAGCAGCTCGGCGCGACCCACAGACGGTCGCCGATACGCGCCTGGGCCTGTTGCAGAATGGCCAGGGCCTTCTCCAGATCGGTGCGCCAGACGTTGCGGCCGTTGACTACGCCGAGGGACAGCACCTTGTAGGCCGGCAGGCGGTCGAGAATGCTCGGGAACTGCTCAGGTGCACGGACCAGGTCGATATGCAGGCCATCCAGCGGCAGGCCGGCAGCCAGGCCGAGGTTGTCTTCCAGATCGGCGAAATAGGTGGCGATAAGCTTTTTCAGCGGCTCACGCTGCAACAGGTTGTAGGCGCGCTCGAAAGCGTTCTTCCATGCTTGCGGCAGGTCGAGGGCGAGGATCGGCTCGTCGATCTGCACCCACTCGACCCCCTGGGCGGCCAGGCGCTGGAAGATTTCGCCATACAGCGGTAGCAGGCGTTCGAGCAGGTCCAGTCGATCAAATTCGCCCCCTTTTTCCTTGCCCAACCACAGGTAGGTCAGCGGGCCGATCACCACTGGCTTGACCGTGTGACCGAGCGCGTGGGCTTCTTCGACTTCCTCGAACAGCTGCTCCCAGCTCAGAACGAACTGCTGGTCGGCGCTGAATTCAGGGACCAGGTAGTGGTAGTTGGTGTCGAACCACTTGGTTAGTTCTTGTGCGAGAAGGGGTTGCCCATGGGCACCGCCGCAGCAGCTGTTGCTGTTCTGGCTTCCAACAACCCCACGTGCCATGCCGAACAGGGTGTCCAGGGTTGGCTTGCCGGAGTGCGGGCGGAAACGCTCGGGGATCACGCCGAAGGTCAGGGAATGGGTCAGGACCTGGTCGTACCAGGCGAAGTCGCCGACCGGCAGCAGCTCGATGCCGGCGTCCTTCTGCACCTGCCAGTGCCTGGCACGCAGCTCACGGCCAACGGCGCGCAGACCGGCTTCATCCAGCTCACCCTGCCAATGCGCTTCCAGGGCTTTCTTCAATTCACGGTCGCGGCCGATACGCGGGAATCCGAGGTTGTGGGCGAGTGCCATGGGTCCGTCTCCTAGTCAGTGGATGGCCGCCATTCTCGACACCCGACCGTACATGAGACAAACTCAATATATTCTTTATGATCTACGATTTTACTCATGATGAAAGTCACATGCCTTTCCATGAGTTTCACCCGCACCAGACACCGCATGATCACCGTAGGGTGGATAACGCTGCGCTTATCCATCGTGAAACCGCACCGCTCAATGGTGGATGAACACAGCGTTATCCGCACTACATACTGAGGCTCGCATGCTCGAAATCCGTCACCTGAAGACCCTGCATGCCTTGCGCGAAGCAGACAGCCTGGTAGAGGCCGCCGAACGCCTGCACCTGACCCAGTCCGCCCTCTCCCACCAGTTCAAGGAGCTGGAGGAGCGCCTGGGTTTGCCGCTGTTCGTGCGCAAGACCAAGCCGGTGCGCTTCACCAGCGCCGGCCTGCGTCTGCTGCAACTGGCCGACAGCCTGCTGCCGCAATTGCGCGGTGCCGAACGTGACCTGGCGCGCCTGCTCGGCGGTACCGCAGGGCGACTGCACATGGCCATCGAATGCCACAGCTGCTTCCAATGGCTGATGCCGACCATCGACCAGTTCCGTGATGCCTGGCCGGAAGTCGAACTGGACCTGGCCTCAGGCTTTTCCTTCGCGCCCCTGCCCGCGCTGGCCCGTGGCGATCTCGACCTGGTGGTAACCTCCGACCCGGTGGACCTGGCCGGCATCACCTATGTGCCGTTGTTCACCTACGAGGCATTGCTGGCCGTGGCCAACCAGCACCCGCTGGCGAGCAAGCCCTACATCGTGCCCGAGGACCTGGCGAGCGAAGTGCTGATTACCTACCCGGTGGACCGTGATCGCCTGGACATCTTCACCCGCTTCCTCGAGCCGGCCGATATCGAGCCGGCGCAGGTACGCACCTCGGAACTGACGGTTATGATGATGCAACTGGTCGCCAGCGGTCGTGGTGTATGCGGTCTGCCCAACTGGGCGCTGCACGAATACAGCTCGCGGGGCTACGTGACGGCCAGGCGCCTGAGCGAGAAAGGCCTGTTCGCCACGCTGTATGCCGGTATCCGCACCGACATGCTCGATGCACCGTTCATGCGCGACTTCCTGCTGACTGCCAAGGACACGTCGTTCGCCAATCTCGAAGGGGTCAGCGTGGCGCGTTGAGTGGCGCAAGTGCCCGATTCGCCAGCGCTAGGTTGACGACTCGAACCGGGCGTTGATTGCGGATTGCAGCAGCCGGATGCGCACCCTGCTCGGGGCACATCCGGAAAACGCGACGATCAGGATTCCTCGAAGCTCATTTCCGGCGGCTGGTGGCGGAAACCACCGGTCAGCCAGCCCAGGTAGATCACCCCGAGCGCCAGCCACGACAGGCCGAGAATGATCGCCAGGTGATCCAGGCTGACCATCAGCCACAGCGTCGCCACCATGCCCAGCAGCGGGCACAACAGGTGCAGCAACAGTTCACGCGGACCACGCCGCGAGGCGCCCAGCCAGTAGTGGAAAATCACCGACAGGTTGACCAGGGTGAACGCCAGGAAGGCGCCGAAGTTGATGAACGACGTCGAGGTGGTGACATCCAGTTTCAGCGCCAGCAGGGCCACTACGCCGCACAGCAGGATGCTGCCGACCGGCGTGCCGAAACGCGCACTCAGGGTGCCGAAGAAACGCCGTGGCAGCACCCCGTCCCGACCCATGGCGAACAACAGACGCGAGGCGCTGGCCTGGGCCGACAGGCCGGAGGTGAACTGACCGACGATCAGACCGATGAGGAAGATCGAGACGAACACATCGCCGCCGATGTTGCGGGCAATCTCGTAGGCCGCCGAATCCGCACTCTCGAACGTGATGGACGGATGCGCCAGTTGCACGAAGTAGGACGTGACGATGAAGATCAGGCCACCGATCAGGGTGATCAGCAGAATCGCCCGCGGGATGGTGCGGGTCGGATCACGGGTTTCCTCGGTCAGCGTACTCACTGCGTCGAAGCCGAGGAAGGAATAGCAGGCGATCGCCGCGCCACTCATCACCAGCGGCAGGTTGATGCCATTGCCGAAGAACGGCTCCAGTGACCACAGCGGCTTGCTCGCATCCCCCAGCACGTAGTGCACGCACAGGGCGATGAACGCGAACAGGACGAGGAACTGCACCAGCATCAGTGCGCCGTTGACCGTCTTGGCCAGACGCAGGCCGATGACGTTGATCAGCGAAGTGATGCCGATGAACGCCAGCACCCAGAGCGGCTGGGGTACGGCCGGGAACGCCGAACTCAGGTAGGCGGCGCCGATCAGCCAGATGGCCATGGGCAGGAACAGGTAATCGAGCAATACCGCCCAACCGGCGAGAAAGCCCAGCTTGGGGCTGATCGCCTTGCGCACGTAGGTGTAGGCCGAGCCCGCCACCGGGAACGCCTTGGCCATGTGGGCATAGCTCAGGGCGGTGAACAGCATCGCCAGCGATGCAGCCACGTAGGCGGCAGGGACACTGCCCTGGGTGACTTCGGCGAGGATGCCGAAGGTGCCAAGGACGATGATCGGGGTCATGTAGGCGATGCCGAAAAGCACCACCGCTCCCAGCGACAAGGTGCGCTGTAATCTAGCCATCTGCTACTCCGTCTATTGTTGGTTGTTAGGTTCCGTACGCAAACTCGCCAGACGCTTGGTCAGCAGATATGGCAGGCCAGGACGCACGCGCCTGAGCACAACCACACCTCACCAGACGCCGGCAAACGCCGTACGGAGTCGGTGGCAGAGCCGAAATCGGCTTGAAGCAAAAACCGCCGTCATGCGGGTAGCCATGGCGGCGAATGCGAGCAAAACCCGTCAAAAGGAATCTTGTGGGATCAGCAATTCGCGGCGGCCATCGGCGTGTTCGATACGCTCGCCGGGCAGCGTCAGGCGCCGCTCGTCCAGGTAGCGATAGTCATTGCGGGCGGCCTGCAGGCGGTCGAAATCCAGCACCATGACCTGGCGGCACTCTTCGCGCCCGGCTTCACATAGCAGGTTGCCGAAGGGGTCGACTACGGCGCTGCCACCGGCGAAGACCAGGCCGTCATCGCCCGTGCCGACGCGGTTGACCATCACCGCGAAGGCCTGGTTTTCCATGGCGCGGGCCATGATCGCCGTGCGATGGGTAGGGCCGTAGGGGTCCATGTTGCCGTTGGTGACGATGATCAGTTCGGCACCCAGTTGCCCCAGGGCACGGGCGCTTTCAGGGAACTCGATGTCGAAACAGATCAGCATACCCACACGCACGCCCTTCCACAGGGCGGTCGCATAACGGTCGCCGGCAGTGAAGATGCCCTTGTCCGATGCCCACAGGTGCGTCTTGCGATAGCGCAGGGCGATTCCCTGCGGCGTCATCAGTACGGTGGTGTTGTAATAGTGCTCACCATCGCGCTCGGCCATGCCGATGGCAATGGCAATGTCGTGCGCGCGTGCAGCCTGCGCAATGGCCTGCAGGGTCGGGCCGTCCAGCGGCTCGGCCAGCGCGGCGATGGTGTCGCGGGTGGGAAAGCCCATCAGGTGGGTTTCCGGAAACACCACCAGGTCAGTATCGGCGGCGCAGGCGGCAATGGCTTCCAGGGCACACGCCAGGTTGTGGGCGGTGTCGCCATCACGGCCAGCCAGTTGCACGAGTTCGACTTTCATGGGGTCTCCTTGTTCTTGTCGGCAGGCGCGAACAGAATGCCCGGCACCCGTCACGCCCTGCCATGGAGTATGGAACGCGTGGCCGGGAACCGGTAATTACGCCAGCGGGTTAACCCATTGGGGGTAGGCATGAACCTTTCATTGCAGGATATCGCCTGGCACCGCGCCATTGGCCAACTGGTCGAGGCGCTGGATCAGCCAGGCTTCTGGATCACCCTGGTACGCCAGTTGGAGCAATACGTGAGCTTCGACAGTTGGGTCGCCCTGCTGTTCAGCAACGGCCAACCCCTGGTATTCGCCGAATGCCCCGGCGCCGATGGCGGCCTCGACCCGCTGTTCCAGGACTACCTGGCCGGCCTCTACCTGCTCGATCCGTTCTACATCGCCAGCCGCGAGCGACAGGCTGCCGGGCTGTTCCGCCTGGCCGACGTGGCACCGGAATGCTTCGAGCAGACCGATTACTACCAGCGCTATTTCAGCCTCAACGTGGTCGCCGATGAAGTGCAGATCAACGTGCCGTTGGATGACGAACGCACCCTGTGCCTGTCCCTCGGTTCGCGCCAGCGCTTCAGTCCCGAGCACATCGCCCTGCTCAGCGTGGTGCAACCCTGGATCGCCGCACTGATGCGCCAGCGCATGGCCTTCGAACAGGAGCTGATCGCCCATCCGGTGCCTCCCGCGCCGACCTGGCAAAACCGCTTCGAGAGCGTGGGCCACAAGGCGGAAAGCGCCCTCACCGCCCGCGAACTGGATGTCGGCCACCTGCTGCTCAGTGGCTGCTCGAGCAAGGAGATCGCCCGCAAGCTGGCCATTTCCACCGAGACGGTCAAGGTCCACCGCAAGCACATCTACGGCAAGCTCGGCATCAAGTCCCAGTCGGAGCTGTTCGCGCTCTTTCTCGAAGCACAGAAAGGCTGAACCCGCGTAGAGTCTGAATGTCCCAGACACTCGCCTTGTGGATGCGAGAGCACAACGTCAGCCGTGCCCCCACCACGCCTATGCAACATTGCGGTGTATGCTCCATAGGCCCTGTCGCCACCGCCAAGGACGCTTCCATGAGTCTGTCGTTGTTGAACCGCTATGCCTTCTTCGCCTTCTGTGTCCTCTTCACCCTGGCCAGCCTGCCCTTTCTCCACACCCACGAATGGCTCTGGGCCTTTACCCTGACCACCGGCGTACTCAGCCTGATCGGCATCAACGACTTGCTGCAGACCCGCCAGGCGGTACGGCGCAATTACCCGATCCTCGGCAACATCCGCTACCTGGTCGAAGGCATCCGCCCGGAGATTCGCCAGTACCTGCTCGAAGCCGACCGCGACGAGCTGCCCTTCTCCCGCGCCCAGCGCTCGCTGGTCTATGCACGGGCCAAGAACGAAGGCGCGGACAAACCGTTCGGCACACTGATCAACGTCTACGAAGCCGGCTTCGAGTTCATCGGCCACTCCATGCGCCCAGCCCCCCTGAGCGACCCCAGCAGTTTTCGCGTGGAGATCGGTGGCCCGCAGTGCAAGCAGCCGTATTCGGCGTCGATCTTCAACGTCTCGGCGATGAGTTTCGGCTCACTCAGTGCCAATGCCATCCGCGCGCTGAACCAGGGCGCCAAGCTCGGCAACTTCTACCACGACACAGGTGAAGGCAGCATCAGCCCTTACCACCGTGAGCACGGCGGCGACCTGGTGTGGGAACTGGGCAGCGGCTACTTCGGCTGTCGCACCGCCACCGGCCAATTCGACCCCGAGCGTTTCGCCGTCCAGGCACAGAACCCGCAGGTGCGGATGATCGAGATCAAGCTGAGCCAGGGCGCCAAACCCGGCCATGGCGGCATCCTGCCCAAGCACAAGGTGACCGAGGAAATCTCCGAGACCCGTGGCGTGCCGATGGGCGAGGATTGCATCTCGCCATCGCGCCACAGCGCCTTCTCCACACCCATCGAAATGCTCCAGTTCATCGCCCAGCTACGCGAACTGTCCGGTGGCAAACCGGTGGGCTTCAAATTCTGCCTTGGCCACCCGTGGGAATTCATGGGCATCGCCAAGGCCATGCTGGAGACCGGCATCCTGCCGGACTTCATCGTCGTCGACGGCAAGGAAGGCGGCACCGGCGCCGCGCCCGTGGAGTTCACCGATCACATCGGCGTACCGCTGCGCGAGGGCTTGCTGTTCGTGCACAACACCCTGGTCGGCCTGAACCTGCGCGACAAGATCAAGCTCGGCGCCAGCGGCAAGATCATCAGCGCCTTCGATATCGCCAGCGTGCTGGCCCTGGGCGCGGACTGGGCCAACTCGGCGCGCGGCTTCATGTTCGCCATCGGCTGCATCCAGTCGCAGTCCTGCCACACCAACAAATGCCCGACCGGTGTGGCGACTCAGGACCCATTGCGCCAGCGCGCGCTGGTGGTGCCGGACAAGGCCGAGCGCGTGCACAGTTTCCACAGCAACACGCTCAAGGCCCTGGCGGAAATGATCGCCGCGGCCGGCATCGACCACCCGGCCCATCTGGAACCACGCCATCTGGTACGCCGGGTCACTGCTATCGAAGTGCGTCTGTTCAGCCAACTGCACGTGTTCCTCAAACCGGGCGAGCTGCTGAGCGGCGAGATTTCCGGGGACTTCTACGAGCGCATGTGGAAGATGGCCCGGGCCGACAGCTTCGAAGCCAACCCGGTGTAGTACGGGGGCCTTGCACACGCAGGAGCGCGCCATGCGCGCGAACTGCGGGCATGAACAGGCGGCCCCACACCGCCGGGTTCTCACCTGAACGAACAGCCTCACCGATAACGCCCCGAAACCCTCTGTTCAGGCGTCCGGGGCGGGCGCATACTCCGCGCCGTTCGTTCGCCCTGCCTGGATACAGCTCGACATGATCGTCCGTCCGCGTCCCAACGCGCTGCACCTGTTCTTCATTCTGCGTGGCTCCATCTTCCCCCATATCGCCGGCAAGCTTGTCGTCATTACCCTGCTCGCCTGCCTGGTGACTGGCCTCTACGAATACGGCTGGATGCAGTGGCTCAAGCAGCTCAGCGCGCCACCCTTCTCACTGCTCGGCCTGGCCCTCTCGGTGTTTCTCGGCTTCCGCAACAGCGCCTGTTACGAGCGCTGGTGGGAAGCACGCAAGCAATGGGGCGAACTGATCATCCAGACCCGTGGCATGGCCCGTGAAATCCATGCCCTGCTGCCAGGCGAAGCCCTGGAGCCCCTGCGCCGCCGCACCATGCGCCGCACCATCGCCTTCGCCTATGCCCTGGCCGCCCACCTGCGTGGCGAGGACATCGCCGCCGCCTGCGCGCCCTGGATCGAAGCCGACGAACTGGAGCAACTGCGCCAGCGCCGCAACATGCCCGACACCCTGCTGACCTGGATCAACCAGGATCTGGTCCACTGCCTGCAACAGCAACTGATCAGCGATGTGCTCTACCGTGGCCTGGAGCAACGCCTGGACAGCATGGCGGCCACCCAGGCCATCTGCGAACGGATCAAGAACACCCCGACGCCCTTCGCCTACTCCCTGCTGCTGCACCGTACCGCCTGGCTGTTCTGCATGCTGCTGCCCTTCGGCCTGGTCGGCTCGCTGGAACTGCTGACGCCGGTGCTGGTGACGATCATCGCCTACACCTTCTTCGGCCTGGATGCCCTGGGCGACGAGCTGGAAGAGCCTTTCGGCCTGTGCGACAACGACCTGCCGCTGAACGCCATGGTGCGCAGCATCGAGATCGACCTGCTCGACCACCTGGGCGATCCGCTGCCCGCTCCGCTGCAAGCGCACAACTACACACTCAACTGATCGTCCGCTCGGCGAGCAGGCACTGCGCCCTGCTCGCCGGGGCAGGCAAGAAACTTGCTACACCCGCCTTATTAGCGTGCTGCCGGTCTTTTTCCGGATAGTCCGCACCGCTGCGGGGCATGACCGCTGGTCCTGCTACCGGATATACCCATCCGCCGTGCAGTCACACCACTATGCAGCTACCCCGCTATACGCCCGCTGCCGGAGCCGGTCCGGCAGCCCCTGACGAGTACGCCACCATGCCGCAAACCGGACGCGACCTGCGCATCGACTTCTTCCGTGGATTGGCGCTGGTGTTCATCTTCTGGGACCACATTCCCGGCAATCCGCTGGGGCAGGTCACGCCTCGCAATGTCGGCCTCAGCGATGCGGCGGAGATCTTCGTCTTTCTCGCCGGCTACGCCGCCGTGCTGGCCTACGGCAAGCTGCTGCGCCGCGATGGTTACCTAGTCGCCTGTGTGCGCATCCTGCGCCGGGTGTGGGTGCTCTACGTGGCGCACATCTTCCTGCTGGCGGTGCTGATGGGCATCGTGTTCTTCACCAACAACCACGTCGAGCAGCGCGACTTCATCCGCGAGATGGGCCTGGACTACTTCCTCAACAATCCGCAACAAGCCCTGATCGACGAGTTACTGCTGCGCTTCAAACCCAACCTGATGGACCCGTTGCCGCTGTATATCGTGCTGCTCATGGCGTTGCCGGTAATACTGCCACTGCTGTTGCGCTGGACGGGCGCCACGCTGGCGATCTCGGCCCTGCTCTACCTGCTCGCGCCACAGATGAATTTCTCCGCCCAACAAGGCAGCGAGTGGTTCTTCAACCCACTGGCCTGGCAGTTGCTGTTCGTTCTCGGCGGCGCGGCGGCGCTGCATGCCCAGCGACGACCGATGGATGCACCGAAGCCCAGGGCAACCTCGCCGCTGTTCATCGCCTGCGCGGGATACCTGGTGCTGGCCGGGTTGCTCGCGCTGTCATGGCAATGGCCGCAGTGGCACGACGCCTGGGTCCCACAGTCCGTGCAAACGCTGATCTACCCCATCAGCAAGACTGACCTGGCACCCTTGCGCCTGCTGCACTTCCTCGCCCTGGCTTACTGCGTGGCGGTCGTGCTGCCCGGTGGCAACTGGCTTGAGCGCTGGCCGGCACGGGAGATGTGCCGGATGGGTCGTTATTCGCTGGAGGTGTTCTGCCTGGGGGTATTGCTGGCGCCACTGGCCGATGCGGCGAACGCCCTGCTGCAGGACCGCTGGGCCGTACAGATCGGCACCGCGCTGCTGGGTCTGCTGCTGATGATGGCCCTGGCAGGCTGGCTCGATCTCAACAAGCGCCTTGGCAAACGCAAGGAGGCCCTGTCGCGACCGCTGCGCATGCAGACCCACCCGACGTGAGCCAGAAACAAGCCACCCACCTGCCCGCTAGCCAACGGCTGGCAGGCCGGAGGAGTCACGAACAGGTGGGTAACGGCTAGGGCGCGAGGCGGGCTGCGTTTACCGCCCACCTCATGGAGGCTGGGTGAATCAACGTCATCCACCCAGCTGGATCAGACCGCCGATTCGCCCGTGGCTGGGGCGATATTCTTCGGCGCCAGCTTGAACAGGTGATACAGCACCACCAGCATCACCAGGAACGCCGGCCCGATATACAGGGCGATGCGGGTATCCGGGAAGTACGCCATCAGCCCGACCACCAACACCAGGAACGCCATGGCCAGGTAGGAGCTGAGCGGGAACAGCCACATGCGGAAGGTCAGCTTGTCGCGTTCGGCCTAGCTCAGGCCACGGCGGAACTTGAGCTGCGCCAGCAGGATCATGGCCCAGGTCCAGATCGCGCCGAAGGTGGCAATCGACGTCACCCAGACGAACACCTGCTCCGGTACCAGGTAGTTGAGCAGCACGCCAATCAGCAGGGCCACGACGGAAACCAGCAGGGCACGACGCGGTACGCCACCCGAGGTCACCGCGAAGGCGCGCGGCGCCTGACCTTGCTGCGCCAGGCTGTAGAGCATGCGCCCGGTGCTGAAGATTCCGCCGTTGCAGGAGCTCAGCGCCGCGGTGATCACCACGAAGTTGATGATGCCAGCAGCGGTCTTGATGCCCATGCGCTCGAAGGTCATCACGAAGGGGCTGCCCTGCGTGCCGATCTCGCTCCACGGGTAGATCGCCATGATCACGAACAGCGCGCCAACGTAGAACAGCAGGAT
Source organism: Pseudomonas sp. Marseille-Q8238 (assembly GCF_965111915.1). Classification (NCBI taxonomy): domain Bacteria; kingdom Pseudomonadati; phylum Pseudomonadota; class Gammaproteobacteria; order Pseudomonadales; family Pseudomonadaceae; genus Pseudomonas; species Pseudomonas sp. Marseille-Q8238. The sequence continues at coordinate 3,170,182 of NZ_CBCOPI010000001.1, forward strand.
GCGCCAGAACACGGAGTTGATCGCCTGGGGAATGGTCTTCTGCGGGTTCTTCGCTTCACCGGCGGTGAGGCCGATCATTTCCACGCCGAGGTAGGCGAACATCACCATCTGCAGCGACATCAGCACGCCCTGCACGCCATTGGGCATGAAGCCGCCATTGCTCCACAGGTTGGAGATACCCGTGGCCACGCCGTCATTGCCGAAGCCGAACATGATCATCCCGGCACCCGCCACGACCATGGCAATGATGGTGACGATCTTGATCAGGGCGAACCAGAACTCGAACTCACCGAAGGCACGCACGGCGATCAGGTTGATGCTGCCCATGCTGATCAGCGCGGCAAGCGCCCAGATCCAGCGCGGCACATCGGGGAACCAGATGCCCATGTAGATGGCCACCGCGGTGATTTCCGCGACGCACGTCACCAGCCACAGGAACCAGTAGTTCCAACCTGTGAGGAAGCCTGCCAGCGGGCCAAGGTAATCCTGGGCATAACGACTGAAGGAGCCGGCTACCGGGTTGTGCACGGCCATCTCGCCGAGGGCGCGCATGATCACCAGGATGGCCAGGCCGCCGATGATGTAGGACAGCATGATGGCCGGCCCCGCCATCTGGATGGCCTTGGCCGAGCCGAGAAACAGACCGACGCCGATACAGGCGCCCAGTGCCATCAGGCGGATGTGCCGTTCACCGAGATCACGGTGCAGCGATTCATGCTGGGGTTGGTTACCGACAGACATGCAGCGATACCTCATTTTGTAGTTATGGAGGAATTCGACCGCAAACACGGGTGAGCGCAGCGGATAGCCACGCCTGCCGGACAAAGGACTGCAGGGGCCCTGATGGGGGCCGAAACAGCCTGAAAACGTCGTTGGGGCCGAGATCGGCGGCGAGTCTTGCACAAAGAAAGTGCAGCGTCATGCCCCATCCCAGAGCCTTTTGCACCCTGAAACCAGGCTACCGAGGAGCCTCACATGGCTTTACCCCGAGACAATCGAGCACGGCAAAGATATCTGCCGCCATTCACCTGAAAAACAGAAAAACATCGGCTATCTGGTTGATTTGCCAGAGCCACCACACTCGTCGGTATGTAACAAAATTTATCGTCCGCCAGGGGCTTCCGCGATCAGCAGCAACGACGCAGGCTGCCCATCGGGGTAGCCCGGCTCACGCAACTCTCCCAGGCGAAAACCGGCAAGCGCCAGTTCGCCCAGCCACGACTGCAAGGTGCGGAAATACCAGGGCATCGGCTCGGGAAAGTCCGCACCGAAGGTGGTGAAGGTTTCGATGCGCCAGCCATCGCGATAAGGCTGCTCACCACAGGCCGCCCATGGATGCACTGTCTGGATCAGCAGGCGGCCACCGGGCACCAGCAGCGCCGCCAAACTGTGCAGCAAGGGTTGCAGGTCCTCGTCGAGCAGGGCGAAATTGCACACCAGCAGATCGAACAGCCCCAACCCGGTGCCCGCCAGATCGGCATAGGTGCAGATCCGGTAATCGCCCTCACCTCCTGCCCGGGCCGCCTCGATCAATGCAGCGGATGCATCCACACCGAGCGTCTCGATACCGTGGCGGCACAACGCGCGGCACAGCCAACCCTCGCCACAGCCAATATCCAGCACTCGCCGAGGGCTCAGAGCCAGCACGGCCTCGAGCACCGCGGCGTTGGTCACCAGACGCCGGCTGTCGATGCGCTGCTCGCGCACAGCCCGCGTCCAACCGGCAGCATTGCGCTGCCAGCTCAACGCCAGTTGCCGCGTGTGTTCGTCCGCCATGGTCGACTCCTGTTGGTAGGGCCTGTTGCCGTTTCGATATGGATGGCCGGATCGAAGCAGTTGCAGACGTTCAGCTTTTGCATTTTCACGACATGCCGATTGGTGGGCTGAAGCCCACCCTACATAGGGTTCGGCTTTTGTAGGGTGGGCTTCAGCCCACCAACTGCGATGACCGCAACTACCTAAAAGATGTCCGCTTGAAAGGCATCATCGGAATATGCGGCCACCCACTCAAAAAATTAAAGCGCAACGCCAACAGATCCCGGGCAAAACAGGCCAAGCCTGCCCGCACCGACTAAGCTTGCAGCAAGAGCACGATTCAGTGTGTAGCCAGGCCGATCATCATGGGCGTGTTATGGCAATCAGACGCACCGCACTCGACGCTTCCTGCGAGCGATCTTCAGCCGTTCCTGCCGTCCGAAACCCGTAAACCCCGCCACCGCCTGCGCACGTTCCTCTGGCTGAGCGTGTTGTTGCTTCTGCTTGGTGGCGGTTGGCTGATCATCCATGAACTGCGTACCGCCACCCTGCAATCCCGTGAGCTCAGTGCCTATGCAGCCCGTCTGACCTACACGTTACAGGCCGGCCCGAGCGACGCCATCCAGTTTCCCGCCAGCGGTCCGTTCGACCAGCGTTTGGGCTATGCCCAACTGCCGCATCTACTCGAACGCTTGCAGCAACGCGGCTACCTGATCCAGCAGCAAGTGCACTTCTCGGATGCCCTGCTCGACTACAGTCAACGCGGCTTCTTTCCGCCCTTCCGGGAAAAGCTGCAGAGCGGTCTGCAGATCAGCGATTGCCGAGGCCTGCCGCTGTACCAATTCCGCTACCCGCAGCAGGGCTATGCCCGCTTCGCCGATATCCCGCCGCTGATCGTCGGCACCCTGCTGTTCATCGAGAACCGCCATCTGCTCGACCCGACTCCCGCGCAAGCCAACCCGGCGGTGGACTGGCCTCGCCTGGGCAAGGCCGCACTGTCACAAGTGGGCAAGAATTTCGCGGCGCAGGAACAGTCCGCCGGCGGCAGTACCCTGGCCACACAACTGGAAAAGTACCGGCACTCGCCGCATGGCCTGACCCTGACGCCCAGGGACAAACTGCTGCAGATGGTCTCCGCCAGCGTCCGCGCCTACCAGCAGGGGCCAGAGACCCTGCCCGCGCGTCAGGATATCGTGCGCGACTACCTCAACAGCGTGCCGCTCTCCGCCGCCCTCGGGCATGGCGAAGTACACGGCTTGGCCGATGGCCTGCGCGTGTGGTTCGGCAGCGATTTCGACCACACCAACGCCCTGCTCGCCAATCCCTCGTCGACAGCGAACGAGCCCGAACGAGGCCTCGCCCTGCGCCAGGTGCTGGCGCTGATGATCGCCCAGCGGCGCCCCTCGTATTACCTGGCACACGGCCGCCAGGAGCTGGAAACCCTGACCGACAGCCATATCCGCGTGCTCGCCAACGGCGGTGTGCTCGACGCTGCACTGCGTGACGCCGCCTTGGCCCAGCGCCTGACTTTTCGCGACCTGAGCCGGCATCCGGCGATCCAGCCTGTGCAGAGCAACAAGGGCATCAGTGCGGCACGCAGCCGCCTGTCCAACCTGCTCGACCTGCCGCTGTACGACCTCGACCGCCTCGACCTGGCCGCCAGCAGTACCCTGAATGTCGACCTGCAGCAACAGGTCAGCGACTACCTGCGGCACCTGGCCGACCCAGCGTTTGCCGGAGAGGTCGGCCTACTCGGCGAGCGCCTGCTCTCACCGCAGAAAACCGCCGATGTGCGTTACAGCTTCACCCTGTTCGAGCGCACGGCCGATGGCGCGCGGGTGCGGGTGCAGACCGACAACACCGACCAGCCCTTCGACATCAACGAAGGCAGCAAGCTGGAGTTGGGCTCCACCGCCAAGCTGCGCGTGCTGGCCACGTACCTGCAGGTGATCGCCGAACTGCACGCGCGTTATGCCGGCCAGGATGCCCAGACCCTGCGCCGCGCTGATGTAAGCGATCAGGACCCACTCAGCCGCTGGGCCGTCGACTACCTGCTGCGCAACCCCCGGGCCAACCTCGACGCGATGCTGGGCGCCGCGCTGGACCGTACCTACTCGGCCAGCCCCAACGAGCGCTTCTTTACCGGCGGCGGCCTGCACAGCTTCAGCAACTTCCGCCGCGAGGACAACGGCCGGATGCCCACCCTGCGCGTGGCGCTACAGGAATCGATCAACCTGCCCTTCATCCGCCTGCTGCGCGACCTGGTGCGCTACAGCACCTACCACGGCGAGAGCAACAGTGCCGAGCTGCTCAAGGATGACCATCACCCGCAGCGCGCCGACTACCTCAAGCGCTTCGCCGACCGCGAGGGCACCACCTTTCTCCTGCGCTTCTGGCGCAAGTACCAGAACAAGACGGCCCAGGAACGCCTGGACACCTTCCTCGACGGCCTGCGCCCCACACCCACGCGCCTGGCCGCCGTGCACCGTTACCTGATGCCGAATGTCGACCCGCAGACCTTTGCCGCGTTTCTCGACGCCCATCTGCCGCAGGAAAAGCTCAGCGAAGCACGCGTACACACGCTCTATCAGGACTACGGCCCCGGCGCCTGGAGCCTGCCCGACCAGGGCTATATAGCCCGCGTACACCCGCTGGAACTGTGGTTGCTGGGCTACCTGCTCGCCAATCCGCAGGCCACGTTCAAGGACGCCGTGACGGCGAGCGTCGACGAGCGTCAGGAGGTGTATGGCTGGCTGTTCAAGACCCGCCACAAGAGCGCCCGGGACAGCCGTATCCGCAGCATGCTGGAGGTCGAAGCCTTCCTCGATATTCATCAGCGCTGGCAACGCCTGGGTTACCCGTTCGACCACCTAGTGCCGTCATTGGCCACTGCCATCGGCAGCTCCGGCGACCGACCGGCCGCCCTGGCCGAACTGATGGGCATCATCCAGAACGACGGCATTCGCCAACCCAGCGTCCGCATCGATCGCCTGAACTTCGCCATCGATACGCCCTACGAAACCCGCCTGGTGCAGAACACCGCCCACGGTGAGCGGGTCATGCCCTCAGCAGTGGCCACCGCTCTGCGTGATGCCCTGGCGCAGGTGGTCGAGGCCGGCACCGCGCGCCGACTACAGGGCAGCTTCACCTTCAGCGATGGCGCACCACTGCGAGTCGGCGGCAAGACCGGAACCGGTGACAACCGTATCGAAAGCGTGACCCGCAGCGGCCAGGTGCTCAGCTCGCGGGTGCAGAACCGCACTGCCACCTTCGTGTTCTACCTGGGCGACGATCACTTCGGCACATTGACTGCTTTCGTCCCCGGCCAGGCGGCGGAGAACTTCCGTTTCACCTCAGCGCTTCCCGTGCAGGTGCTCAAGGGCATGGCACCGATTCTTTCACCCGCCCTGCAACCCGGCAGCCAGAGTGGCTGCAACGTGGCGGCGCAACCGTAGCTCAGCCGCGGCTGCGCATACGCACGAACAACGCCTCGACCTGCTCACGCGCCCACGGCGTCTTGCGCAGGAAGGTCAGGCTCGACTTGATGCTGGGGTCGTTCTTGAAGCAGCGGATATCGATGCGCTGAGCCAAGCCGTCCCAGCCGTACTTTTCCACCAGTTCGATGAGCAGCTTTTCCAGGGTGATGCCATGTAGCGGGTTCTTGGCTTGTTCGGTCACGACGGGCCTGCGGGATGGGAAAATACGGGGGCGCCACTGTACAGCAAGTCCGCGTCAACGCGCGCCAGGCGTGCTATTAGCCAGCGCTTGTAGCCACACCGGGATGGCCGTCGCGATAAGGCAGCAGGCTGCGGGCATCCTCGGCGTAGGCCAGCACCCCTTCGGTTTCTTCGTCGAGGAAACTCGCCACCGCCGCCCGCAACCCCGGATGCAGCAGGTAGTGCCAGGAACGCGTGATCACCGGCTCGAAGCCCCGGATCAGCTTGTGCTCGCCCTGGGCGCCGGCATCGAAACGGCGCAGCCCGTGGGCCATTGCGTAGTCGAGCCCCTGGTAGAAACAGGTCTCGAAATGCAGGCGATCGAAGTCACCCAGGCAGCCCCAGTAGCGCCCAAAGAAGGTATCGCCATCGACCAGGCTGAACGCCATCGCCACCGGTCGCGAGCCCTGCCGGGCGATGACCAGGCGAATGGCTTCGGGCATGCGCTCGGCCAGCAGGCTGAAGAAGTCCCGCGTCAGGTACGGTGGCCGCCCTCGCACATGGTAGGTGTTGGCGTAGCAGGCATGGACGAAATCCCATTGCTCCTCGCTCAACTCGCTGCCGTGCAGCCAGTCGAAGTCGATGCCCTGCCCTGCCACCTGCTCGCGTTCCTTGCGCAGCTGTTTGCGCTTGCGCGACGTCAGGGCGTCGAGGAAACCCTGAAAATCCCGGTAATCGCGATTGAACCAGTGGTACTGGCACCCAATACGTGGCAACCAGCCCTCGCGGCCGGCGAGCAAGGCGTCGGCCTGGGCGTCGGTGAAGTTGATGTGCAGCCCGGACATACCCTCACCCGCCAGGCTGGCGCTCAATGCATCGAGCAGTTGCCCGGCAGCCTGCATATCGCCCAGCAAGCGCGGACCGCCCACGGGCGAAAACGGCACGGCCCCCAGCAGCTTGGGGTAATAGGCGATGCCCGCCCTGTGGCAGGCATCGGCCCAGCTCATGTCGAACACGTACTCGCCGAAGGAATGGCTTTTCACATAGGCCGGCAATGCCGCCAGGGGCTGGCCATGGGCATCGCACCAGAGCCGATGGGCCGGCTGCCAGCCACTGTGCGCACCAATGCTGCCGCTGTCCTCCAGCGCGCTGAGAAACGCATGGCGCACGAACGGCTGCGCGTCGGGAAGCAGAGCATCCCAAGCGGCAGAAGTGATTTCGTGAAGACTGGATAGAACGATCATCGACATGCGCCAAGTCTGACCGGTTGCCCAGCCGAAAAAAAGACTCAGCATCTGCGCGATTGAGCGAGAGACGCTTACGGTGCTCCCCGTAGCCCACACCGGGCCACCCGGACGCGCACACTGGCCTGGCGGATGCCGCTTAGAAACTTGCCCAGATACGGGCCAGTCGCACTGTTGCACATCGTTATCACCTGCCCGCTATGCGTGCGGCTGGGGTCGATGGCCAGTTAGGTTCAAGGGAGGGACAGATGAAGAACGATGATCGTGAACACAGGCTTTACGCCACGGGAACATTGCGCTCCCATGGCGTAGGCCTAACGGGTTAGAACGCCCAGCGTGCCTCGGCCGAGGCGGTCTGGTTCAGGTAGTCGCTACGTTTCTCAACGTCATAGCGCACGCCCAATTGCACCTGGTCCGAGACCTTGTAGGTCAGCCCCGTGCCGCCACGCGCCAACCAGCGTTGCACATCGCCACCGTAGGTGGTGAACGCTGCACCCGGCGCGCCGGCGAAGCTGGTGGTGATCGAGTCACGATCCGCCAGGAAGTCATAACCCACACCCAGGTTGGCGCTCAGGTTCACCCGGTCGGTCAGGTCATGGCTCAGCTTGCCGTCCACGCCGAGAATGAACTGGTCAGTGCTGTTGCTCTTGGCCTTGAGGCTAAGGGCGCCTGCACCTTTCTCGGTGTAGGAATCATCCTTGATCCAGGTGTAGTCAGCCCGCACCGAAGGCGTGAAGCGCGTGGCCGAGCTCAAGCTGAAGGTGTGGTCCAGAGCCACACCGGCATGGGCAGTCCAGGTGTTGTAGCTGGACTTGGCGTTCAACCCAGCGAAGGCGATATCACGCTTGCCGTCGTTGCGGTTCTGGCCACCATCGAGCTGGAAGCGCAGCGCAGTGGCATCGTCCAACTGGTAGGTGCCGTAGCCAACGAGTTGGTAGACATCGGTCTCCAGGCTCTGGCGCGGGCTGTTGCCGGTGTTGCGAGTATCCGCATTAGCGTAGACAAAAGCCGCGCCCAGGGTCAGGCGGCTATTGAAGCTGCCATCCAGGCCGAACGCCATGCCGCCGACATTGGAGCGCATACCCGGCGCGCCACCGCTGCTGTCCTGGCGGGCCCAGGAGCCGAAGGGTTTGATCCACAGGTGTTCGTCGCTGATGAGCTCGTCACCGGAAGACAAACCGCTCGCCGACTCGTTACGGGCCTGCACCACCTGGTTGATGGTGGTCATCGTGGTGTTCGCAGTGGTGGTCGAGGCACCGACCATCGGCAGGACTTCGCTCAGGGCCTCGGACACTTCAGCCTGGCTGTTCAGACCGATAAAGTGGCTGGCCAGCGCACCATTCGCGTTGCTGGAGAACACGCCGTCCAGAACCGCTGCTGCGCCCCTGGCCTGGTTGTTGCCCATGGCCTGGGCGCTGCCAGTGGCGGTATTGGGACCACCCGGGCCACCACCAACAGGGTCGGCGATGACATTCAGGTCGACACTTTGGGCGTTGTAGGTCGCAGTGAAGTCGAACAGGTAGCTGTTGTCCGTCACACTACTGAAGGTTCCACTGAGGGTGCCCGGGGTGCTGATCACACTGAGAAGCTGGTCGCTGATCGCCAGGGTATTGCCACTTCTGACATCGATATCCAGATTGCCCGCGAGCGTGACGTTACCGTCGACATAGAGCGAGCTGTACTGCGACGCACTGAGCGCGCTGATCCGCAGGGAGCCACTAGCGGATTGAACGTAATTGCCATCAATCTCCAACTCCGCATAGGGCGTTGTCGTACTACCGACCGCCAGCCGGCCGGCGTTATCTACGTTCGTGCCAATCCAGACGTTGCCGCCCCGCAAGGTGGCGCCAGCGAGAATATCCACCGATCCCTGAAGGTTCGAGCCGTCGGCCATGGCCAGGGTGCCGGCGTTGACGATCCAATCTTTGCCATAGTAATCGTTTCCGATCAGGGTCCAGGTGCTGCTGCCTTCCTTCTCGAAGCGGCCGAACCCTTGGTATTGCTTGCTGCTACCCTGCGTGCCGAGCGCGCCGAGATCGAAAGTGTTGGCACTGACATTGCTATCGCCGCCCAGTACCAACTTATCGGAGCTGCCGCTGAAGCTGACGACATTGCCGTTGATCACGGAGCCGGATTCCAGCGTCAGCGTATTGCCACCGTAGCGCAGCTCTATCGCATTGGCACGGGGGCCAGCGCCACCATTGCCCAGGCCACCGGCAATGGTGCCCGAATTGACGATGGAGGAATCCCCGCTCAACAGGATGCCAATGCCGCCAGAACCGGCGGTGCCCGCCAGGCCGTTTGCGCCGTCTACACCATCCATGCCGCCTACGCCTGCCGGGGGTTTGGTGCCGGCCCCGGCAATGCCACCCGCGCCACCCGCACCGCCTCCGCCCGCCGTCCCGCCGTTGCCGCCCTGGATGGTGCCCCGGTTGATGATTTCGAGAGCGCCGCCCTCAATTCCGTTACCGCCGGCGCCACCGTTACTGCCGTTGCCCCCTTGACCGCCTGCTCCACCATTGCCGCCATACTTACCTGAGCCGCTGGAACTTCCGCCAGTGCCACCGGCTCCACCAATGCCTCCCGCCGCGCCGTTGGCCCCGTTGCCGCCGGAGATGAGCCCGCTATTGGTCATTCTGGACGCATAACCACTGACTCCCGCGCCCCCGGAAGAGGCCGCCTGGCCACTGGCTCCGGCGCCTCCGGCGCCCCCGGCTTGCCCTTGCCCACTGGAAATGCCGTTTCCGCCAGTACCACCGGCACCCAGAACGGGGCTGATGCCGCCATGGCCGCCAGTGAGGGTGGCGTTGCTGCTCAGGTCGAAATACGAGCCGCTGATCGCCGCTGAACCTGCGCTGACCATGCCATGGGTCCCGGCCCCGCCAGCCGCGTTACCACCAAGGCCAGGAGCACCGGCCGAGCTTGTCCCGCCCGAGCCGACTTGGCCGTTGAACTGCCCGGTGATCGTCGTGCTCAGGAAACCACTGCCGTTGCCCGCAAGCTCCAGGGCGTGGCCACTGCCAATCAGACCAGGGCCGGTAATGGTCAAGGGACCATTAGCGATCAGTTCCACCGGCCCGGCATACAGGGTGATACCTGAGGTCAGCGCGATGGTGCTGACAGCCGAGTCGATGTGCAGCTCCCCACCGCCGAGCATCGCCTCACGCAGCGAGCCGGCTCCGGCATTGGCGCCTGTGGTCACATCATAGGGCGCAGCGAACGCCGAAGAGCCGATTGCCAGTGACAGCAGGGCTAGTGGCCAGGCCTTGCTTCTAGCCCGCGACGGGCATGCGCCCGGCCCGCTGATCTCGCCCGGTACGCCACAAGCGTTGGACTTGGCTACTTCGGAAACGACTTGTGGAGCGCCCAAGCGGCGGTTCCAGACCAGTCGATAGATTCCCTTGTTCATCTACAGAAACTCCAGTGTTTATCGTTATGGTTGGCTATGCGGTCAGAGAACCCTGACCCCGTGAGTGTTGAGCTGGGGTTGCTGCCAAAAGGCGTCATTGCTGAAGCGGGCGAATACATCCGGCGGCAAGATGGTTGCCCGGTTATTGAGCTGCACGCTGGGCTTCACATCATGTAGGCCGGGCGTGCCGGCGCGGCGGTCGAACTCCTGCGCGTCAAACTGAATGTTGTGCAGGTCGTGAAGAAAGGTCGGCTCATCGATAAAGGCATAGATGCCGTCGAGCACAGCCTGGGGATCGCTGACTAGGCTCTCGTAACGCACCAGCAGCAAACGGCTGGCGTGCTCGCCATAGAACGCTTCTTTCAGGGCGTTGTAGGGGTAACCGAGCATGCCATCGGCATTGGCCACGCCGTCAGCGCGGCTGTACACGGTGCCACCGGACTGGAAATTGAAGATGGCCGACGGTGACAGTGCATTGCGCTGCACCAGCCGTTCGATGCTGTCGACAATCCACGGCACATCCCGCACGCAGGCAATCACCTTGCTCTGGGGAAACAGGCCGTGCAGCAAGGCCATGCGCGCGCACCAGGCGCGGTTGCTGTCGAAGATCACCGGCTGGGCAAACTCCTCGCCATAAAACTGCTCAAACAGCCCGCGCAGGATGCGCTGGCGCTGTTGATCAGAAATAAACAAGGCGTACTCGTTGCTGCCGCTCATGCCATTGAGCAGCTCATGAACCAGGCCTGCCACCGGGCTGCTCATGTGCGCGTGAAAGCGCGGATTCTGCCGCAGCAGAGCTGACAGCAAGGTCGAGCCGGAGCGAGGCAGGCCGGAAATAAAATGCAGGGAACGCTCGGTCATTACGCACCCTCCCCGTTGGCCGATGGCCGGAACAGCAGGTGCCAGACACTTTGGCCCTGCTCGTTGTAGCCCAGGTGCTGCAGGCCGACGCGCTGGCTGATACGAATGCCCGCCGGGGTTTCCAGTTTGGGGTTCTCGGAGACGACCATCATCCCCACCGGGCCCGCAGTTTCATTGCCATAGGCCAGGGCCAATTGCTCGCGGGTAGCGGTAAACAACCGGGGTGCCAGCCCCATGTCGCGGCAGTCCTCGCGGATAAAGGTGCGATAGAACCAATACGGCGCGCCTGCGCCATAAGCGCCATACACCGAACTGACGCCGACCACTTGCCCCGCGCCATCCAGGGCCACGCAGGCCACCTCGAAGGTTCGGCGCCACGCTTCGAAGGGATCTTGCAGTGCGCCGTTGTCTCGCCAGAAATCGACCAATTGTTGGCGTAGCACCGGCGTGACCTGCTGCCATACCCAGAAAATCCGATGATCTTTAAACACGCTAATGGCTAGCACGGCAGCGTCTCGCTCAGGGTTCGGGAAGCAACGCTCGCCGCCGGCAGCTGCCAGCGCAGGCGATCGTCATTCAGAAAGAGTTCACACCACAGTCGCCAGAGCTTGGTCAAACGTGTCTGGCCACCGTCCTGACGCATCTCGCGGGTCGCGCGGGTCAAGACACTGGCGAAGGACTGGGCGTACAAGCGGCAACTGCCACAATCGATATTGGGCGTGCAGCATTTGCCGCTGCTCTGGCTCAGGTCAGTGTTGTAGTGACGCAGCGCGGGCGTCAGCAGCACCCCGCAATCGCGCGTCACCGCACCGGGCGCCTGGACATCGGGGTATAGGCCGGCGGGATCGTGGATCAGTTGATTGAAGGTCTCGTCATACAGAATCCGCTGCCCCGGCTGTTGCAGCAGGTGGGCAATGCTGTCCTGGGCACGGCGCAGGTGGTCGGCGCTCAGCACCAGGTTGTCATCGGCCGTGCTGCTGATGTGGTACTTATCGGCACCTGCGCCGCTGGCGATAAAGTCCCGGTACTTGGTGGTCGGGCTGTAATGGTTGAAGGTCAGCGCCAGGCCGTTGTCGGCGCAGACCTGAGCGATATACGGGATATCGTCGAGGTTGCGTGCGGTAAGGGTGAAGACGAATACCGCACGCGGGTCGTCGCGGTAGTTCTTGATCTGCTTGGCCATGATGTCGGCCCCACGCAGTTCACGACTGTGCTCGGGTTTACCTCAGATGGACACATGCACCCGGTAACTGATCTCGGCGCTCAAGCGCTTGATGCCATTGGTGAACACCGTGCCATAGGGAATATGGCGACTGGCGATGGCCAACTTGTTTTCGGCAAGAGACGGCTCAGCTCCGGCGAAATAGCCGAAGCGCACGCCACGCGCGCCTTCAGCGGCAAAGAACGCTTCGATCTGCTGCAAATCCGTGACGTCCTTGTGCCCCAGGTAGTCGTCGCCGGAAAAGAACAGGCAGCCTTCGCAGGTCAGGTTGCACACCGAGGTGATGTCGTACTGGCTGGGGCGCAGCGGCAGCAGCTCTTTACGTAGTAGCTGCCAGAACTCCACATCATCGAGCATTTGGAAAATCCTGTTGTGGTACGCACGCCAACACCACGGCGCTCATTTACGAGGCCTCATGAGCGCCTGATAAATGAACAACTCGTTGTTGTGGTGAAGAGATAGAGCAGAAGCGGTGAGGATCTAGGGATGTGGTATTGAACGTGATGAGCGTCTCAATTGAACATCACTGAAAATGGGTAATTTGTTGGTTACCCCAGGCGCGAACCGGTGACCTGTGCATGACGGAGCAGGCGACCACTGGTTAGCGGATTACCAGTTTCTGGTGATAGTAGGCCGCTGCCATTCCATGACAGACTGATGAACTGCCCGCCTGAATATGCCCGTATCGATGACCCCCCCTGCGCCTTCTGACGAAAACCTGCTGCCTGCGCCCGTACTGGTAGTCGAGGATGATCACTTGATGCGCCAGCGCCTGGCGCTTGTGCTCGAAGGGTTGGGCTATGCAGACGAGGCCATCACCTTCTCGCAAAGCCTGGCCGAGGCACGCGCCTACGTGAGCAGCAATCCACTGGCCATGGCGCTGGTAGATCTCGGGCTGCCCGATGGCAATGGCATAGAACTGATCGAGGAGTTACGAGCCCAGGACCCGTCGCTGTTGATCCTTGTGATTTCAGCATGGAGCACCGAGGAGTCCATTCTTGGTGCATTGAATGCTGGTGCTACAGGCTATGTACTCAAGGAGCGGGACGACCTTGAGGTGTCACTGTCGATTCGTAGCGTGCTGCGCGGCGGGGCACCGATTGACCCTTTCATCGCCAGACGCATTCTCGCGCTATTGCCAGTGGCTGGCCCAACCCAACCCGAAGAGCCATCCAGGCCAGTCGAAGCAGGTGTGCTGAGCGCCCGGGAAAGTGAGATCCTAGAATTGGTTTCCCAGGGACTGACCAATCGGGAAATCGCCGAGCAACTGGTCATCTCTCGATATACCGCCGAATGCCATATCAAACGTATCTACCGCAAGCTGGCCGTCTCCTCACGTACCCGAGCAGTAAACGAAGCACGCCAACGTGGCTTGCTGCCCTAACCCTGCTGTTTTTCCTGCTAGGTGGTTTATCCGAACTGGCTCAGGCGTGCCAACCGCGCATCGAGAGCGTGTGGCTGGCGCCAGGTGATGGCGCGCTCCCCCCGGACAATGGGTGGGAGGTCACCACCCTGCCTGACCTCTGGGAAAAACGTAGACCCGGGTATACCGGTCCGATGTGGTATCGGGTCAATTGGCACAACGACTGCCAGGATGAACCGGTTGCCCTGAGTGTCAACCGGATGGTCATGGCCGGGCAGGTCTTCCTCAATGGCGAGCTTATCTGGCAAGACGATGCGCTGGAGGAAACATCTTCCCGCAACTGGAATTTGCCGCGTTACTGGCTGCTGCCGAGACCGTTGCTGGCTGAGCAAAATATCCTGCTATTTCACTTGTGGTCGACCCCCCATCCTGGCCCTGGCTTGGGCACAGTTACCTTGGGGCCGGTCGATCAGGTTCTTCCCGTATACCGCACACAGCTCTGGGAGCAACGCGAGCTCTTCGTCATAAACCTGTCCGTTTCTATCGTAATCGCCGGATTGTTTCTGGTGTTTTGGCTATTGCGGCGTTCGGAATACGCATTTGGCTGGTTCGCTCTGACGTCCCTGTTCTGGTCGATTGGTATCAGCAATATGCTGGTGACCTCTGCCTGGCCGTTCGACAATGGTGAAACCTGGGATCGCCTGAGCCTGGTCGCCTTCATTCTCTATTGCTGTTCGTTCTGCATGTTCGCCTGGGCCTTTGGCGGCATGAATTTTCCGCGCCTGGCCCGTCTCATCTGGGGCATATCGGCAGCTGTCTGCGTGCTGGTCATGGTGGCTCCTTCGGTGCATATCCGTGCTCTGCAGCTATCCGCCTCTCTGGGTTACCGGGTACTCTTCATACTGATCTGCCTACAGTTCGTTATCCACGCCTGTCGTACTACGGCCCCGGCCCCGGGGCAACGCATGCTCGCTGCCTGCCTGCTGTTTTTCCTGGTCATCAGCACCTATGGAGTACTGGGCCAAAAAGCCAGCGGACTGGGCTACCTGGGGCTGCTCTTCTCTGCCCCCCTCATGTCGATCGTCATGTTCCTGATTGTCGCCTGGCGCTTTGCCAGCGGCATGCTACGTATCGAATCATTCAATGAAGAGTTGCTGGTGGCTGTCACCAACACACGCAAGGAACTGACCCACACCCTCAAGCGCGAGCATCACCTGGAGATCGACAACATCCGTCTCAACGAGCGCCTGCGCCTCACCCACGACCTGCACGACAGCATGGGCAGCGCGTTGATGCGCTCGATCATTCATACCGAGCAGTCACGCAACTTGAGCCAGGATCAATTCCTGTCGATGCTCAGGTCACTGCGTGATGACCTGCGCCATGTAATTGATGGTACGTCGTCTGCCGGCATTACCAATGGCACGCCCACGGAATGGATTGCGCCGTTGCGCCGGCGTTTCGTGGTGCTGTTCGACGAGCTTGGGCTGACGTCGCACTGGGTCATGCCTGAGCAGTGGCCGCTCCCCCTTCCCTCTAGCTCGCGCTTAGCGTTGATACGCTTTGTCGAAGAAGCCCTGAGCAATGCCATCAAGCACAGCGGGGCGAGCCATCTGAGTGTGGAGATGCAAGCCACGACTCAAGGACTGAGCTTATGCGTATCGGATAATGGCCGGGGGTTCGATGTAGCCAGCGTGACGTTCAATGATGTAGGCACTGGCATGCGCAGCATGCGCGCACGTATCGAACGAATTGGTGGGCAACTGGAAATCGAATCAGCGCCCGGTGCGACCACCTTGCAGGTGTCTTTGCGGAACGAGCCGGGGATATTTTAAGACGCTCGATCACGCCAATCTGGCGCCACGCGATACTTGCGACTTACAGTCAACGGCTGAAGCAACAGATGCTGCGCCATAAAAAAGCCGCTTCGAGTTTGTGCTCGAAACGGCTTTTTCAATCAGCAGCGCGGTGGTTATCAGCGCTTGCGACCGGAACCCGGACGCTGTCCCTCACCACTTGGCGCACGCTTGCCGGTGCTCGGTTTGCGGGGCGGACGCTCGCCGCCTTTAGCTTCGTCATGAGCTGGGCGTGTAACGCGCTTCTTGCTCACATCGTTTGGCCGCTCGGCGACGACCGAACCACGGCCACCTTCACGACGATCGCTGGAGCTCTTGCGGGGTTCACGCGCCGGGCGCGATTCCTCGCTGGCTACTGGAGCACCATGAGCCGGACGCAACACACGCTTGGGCCGATCGCTACGGCTCAGCGGCTTGGCCGACTTGCGCTGGAGGCGGTCGAGCTTGTCGCGGACCTTTTCCTTCATGGCCGGCAACGCCACCGATTTCAGGCCAACTTCCTCACTGAGGATGTCGACTTCGCGCTGGCCCATTTCGCGCCAGCGGCCCATCGGCAGGTCGGAGGTCATGAATACCGGACCGAAACGCACGCGCTTCAGGCGGCTGACCACCAGGCCCTGGGACTCCCACAGGCGGCGCACTTCACGGTTACGCCCTTCCATCACCACGCAGTGATACCAGTGGTTGAAACCTTCGCCACCGGGCGCTTCCTTGATGTCGGTGAACTTGGCCGGACCGTCTTCAAGCATCACACCGGCTTTCAACTGCTCGATCATTTCCTCGGTAACTTCACCGCGCACGCGCACGGCGTACTCGCGGTCCATCTCGTAGGAGGGATGCATCAGGCGGTTGGCCAACTCACCATCGGTGGTGAACAGCAGCAGGCCCGTGGTGTTGATATCGAGGCGACCGATATTGATCCAGCGGCCTTCTTTCGGACGCGGCAAACGGTCGAACACCGTCGGGCGACCTTCCGGGTCATCACGGGTACAGATCTCGCCATCGGGCTTGTTGTAGATCAGCACGCGACGCACGTTTTCCGCACTTTCTTCGCGCTTGACCAAGCTGCCATCGACGCTGATCGCATCATGCAGATCAACCCGCACGCCCAGCGTCGCCACCGCGCCGTTGACCTTGACCCGGCCCTGGCTGATCCACTGCTCGATGTCGCGGCGCGAACCACGACCCATGCGAGCCAGGACCTTCTGCAGCTTCTCGCCGCTGGGGGTGTAGGGTTCGTTGTTGCTGTCGGACTCATTCATGCTCGGCACCTCCCGGTGTATCTGACAATGAGAAGGCAGTGGACGGACGTCGCTGCCAAAGGGTCGCGCATCATACGCGCATCGCCGCAATCACGCACGGAGGACTATAGACCTGCGCCTGAAGAACGCCCAGCTCGCACAGGTAACGCGTCTAGAATACGAAACAATGTCGATCAATATTTATGCGCAACGGGAGCAAGCAATAAATCTTTTATTCCTATTAGCTATTAATTGGTCTAAATCGTTCTTTCCCTATTACAGCGCAATGCAGCAAGAATTCTCCCGCCAGCGAGCCATCCTCCTGGCGCTGACAGATGTGGCCTCACCTTGTCTCATCTGTACGTCATGTAACGGTGCCTCGCACGTCTCGATACACGAGCACCATCAGGAGCTATAAGCCAATGAAGAAACTTACTGCCGTTACCGCCCTCGCGCTCGCTATTCTATCCGGCTTTGCCCATGCCGACCGCCTGGAAGACATCAAGAAATCCGGCGTACTGCGTGTCGCCGCATTCGATAGCAACCCGCCATTCGGCTTCGTCGATGCCAAGAGCAAGCAGATCGAAGGGCTCGACGTGGATTACGCCAAGGCCATTGCCGACAAGCTGGGCGTGAAACTCCAACTGCAACCGACCAACCCGGCCAACCGTGTTCCGCTGTTGGTGGCCAACAAGGTCGACCTGGTGCTGGCGAACTTCACCATCACCCCGGAGCGCGCCGAGCAGATCAACTTCAGCATCCCCTACTTCTCTTCGGGCCAGCAGTTCATCGTCAAGAAAGGCACACTGAAATCGCCGGAAGACCTCAACAAGTGGCGCGTTGGCGTCGACAAGGGCACAGTCAACGAAGGCGTGCTACGCGAGAAATTCCCAGGCGCCAAAGTCGTTGCCTACGACGATACGCCCTTCGCCTTCACCGCTCTGCGCAACGGCCAGGTCCAGGCCATCACTCAGGACGGCCCCAAACTGATCGGTCTGCTGGCCAACGTGCCGGACAAGGACAAGTACGAAGTGCCCGCCTTCACCATCTCCGATGACCTGATCGGCGTGGGCGTACCCAAAGGTGAAACCGCTCTTACCGAGTTCGTCAACGAGACCCTGCGTGAGCTTGAAGCCGATGGCCAAGCGCAGAAGATCTACGACACCTGGTTCGGCCCGAACACCAAGACCCCGCTGGCTCGCCTGTTCAAGATCGGCGACAAGAGCTGATCGGTAGATCGAACTTTCCGGGCGCGTACCCATCCACGGGACGCGCCTTGTCGTTTTCTGATGGCCTGCCGTGTTTTGATAGCCGGTCATTTCCTGATGGATCGTTCGATGTTCGGCGAACTTCTCGCACCCCGCTATCTCCAGTGGCTACTGGATGGTTTCCTGCTGACCCTGGCGTTGTCGCTGCTGGTCTGCGTCCTGGCCACCGTCCTTGGCGGCCTGATGGCAATCGCCCGTCTTTCCCGTCGCCGCTGGCTGGCCTGGCCGGCACGCGCCTACCTGGCCAGCCTGCGTAATACGCCACTGCTGGTGCAGCTGTTCTTCTGGTACTTCGGCGTGGCCTCGATGCTGCCCGAGGGGATGGTCAGTTGGCTGAACATGCCCCACAGCGTGGCGCTGGGTAGTTGGGAACTGAGCTGGCCATCCTTCGAGTTCATTGCCGGCGCCTGGGGTGTGACGCTCTACACCAGCGCCTTCATCGCCGAAGAATTTCGCGCCGGCATCGCCTCGGTTCGCACCCAGCAATGGCAGGCAGGGATGGCGCTCGGCCTGCGTGACAGCCAAGTGTGGCGCTACGTGGTCCTGCCACAGGCACTGCGAACAGCCCTGCCGCCCCTGCTTGGCCAATACATGAACGCACTGAAGAACACCTCGCTGGCCATGGCGATTGGCCTGGCCGAGCTGTCCTACGCATCGCGCCAGGTGGAAACCGAAACCTTCAAGACCTTCCAGGCCTTCGGCATCGCCACGCTGCTTTATGTCCTCAGCATTGCGCTGATCGAAGTGATCGGCCAATTGATCCAACACAGCAAGCGTTATCGCCAAGGAGAAGCCTGACCATGGACTTCTCCGTCATTCAGGACAACCTGCCCTACCTGCTGCTCGGCGCCTATCCAGATGGCCCGATTGGCGGCGCTGCGCTCACCCTGATCCTGTCGCTGCTCTCCGGCGTGCTGGCCGGCATGCTCGGCCTGAGCCTGGGGATCGCCCTCACCGTGATGCGCGGCAAGCCACGCCTGGCACTGCTCGCCGTGCTCGGCTTCTTCCGCGCCATACCGGTCTTGATGCTGATCTTCTGGAGCTATTTTCTCCTGCCCATCGTGTTCCAGGTCGACGTACCCGCCCTGCCCACTGTGGTGCTCGCGCTCTCCCTGATCGGCGGCGCCTACCTCGCCCACTCGGTACACGCCGGCATCCAGAGCCTGCCCCCCGGGCAATGGGCTGCAGCCAGAGCACTGGGCATGCGCCCCTGGCAGGTGTTGAGCCTGATCATCCTGCCGCAGGCACTGCCGATCATGCTGCCGTCCTTCCTCAACCAATGGATATCACTGATCAAGGACACCTCCCTGGCCTACGTGATCGGCGTTGGCGAACTGTCCTTCGTAGCGACCCAGGTCAGCAACCGGGTGATGGTGCACCCCACCGAAATCTTCCTGTTCGTCGCCGTGGTCTACTTCATCTTCTGCTGGTCGCTGGATGTGTTGGCGACACGGTTGACTCGCCACGCCTGAGGACGGTTAGAGCACAGAGCAGCGATACGACGACATGTTCGGCAGATGGTGCCAAACCCAAACGGGAAAAGAATGGAATTAGTCGTCCCTGATTCTTAGAATTTTCCCGCCCAGCGCGCAACGCTCTGGAGGTAAAAGGAACTTACATGAAACGCACACTTCCGGCCGTCCCCCTGCTAATCAGCCTGCTCTTTCTAAGTGCCTGTGGAACATTTATCGGTAGGTCTCAAACTAGCCCGGTAGAGGGGGACTACTACAACAGCACGAAGGGGAATCTATTGCTGCTTGGAGTAAACAACCCAAGCCGTGAAGCCCATGGCGCAACAGTAGCCTGCTGGCTTATGGTCGTTTGCCCCGTCATAACTGCCGTATCGCTACCTCTAGACATTGCGCTTGATACAGTACTTGTACCGTTTGACGCATTGAGCGCCACGCAGTGATAGCGAGCAATATCGCCAAAGGCCATGCCTCCTAGAGTCGGCCAGCCGATAACTTGCAGCAGGAGACCAGCTCTCATACAAACACTACCGCCAGTGAAGCACGCACCAACGTGCATCGGCTAATGGATCAATCTGCGGGGTCTCACCAACCCATCCTGATTTCAAGCAAGCGGCAAACTATGTCTTGGTATCAGCTGAGGATTGGGAAGCGATTCAGGAAACGCTCGGCCACACCGACACTACCCTAGTGAAGAAGCACTATGGGCGCTGGACACCATCCGACACCAAGAGCTTGGCCGGACTGGTTTCCAAGATGATGGGATTCAGACAGGAATGAAACGGCCATAGACGGACTGGAAAACACCCGCTTTGCCCTCAAAACGCCCTAAAATTCGGAATCCAGAAACACAAAACCCCCGCTTCGCTAGGAATTACGGGGGTTCGCGTTGATTCGAAAGTGGCGGTGAAGAAGGGATTCGAACCCGTCTGTGAGCGTCTCAGTGCGTACCAAACCCGCTCATTTTGGGGGCCTCCCCTCCCTTACCTGCTCATTCCGGCACTATTCGACACAGTGATTTCGACACTTTTTCGACACACCTTATCCAGTGTGCTGGCTGTTACGATGGCTTGGAGCTACCATCCTGACCACCAAGTGAGATGGCTTTAGGCTCTATTCTCCAATTGGAAAATTTATCTGCACCTACAAGGAAGATCACTGTATGCGCCACCTAATTGCCGCTCTCTCTATCCTCATTGCCTCTCAAGCGTTCGCTGACAATAAGACCCAGAAAATATCAGAGTTGCTCCGCGCTCAAGGTCTTGTTGATTCTTGGACTCAGATGATCGAAAAGGGCAAAGAATATAACAAGCAGATTAGCCAACAAATTCTGGATCAAATACTTACCAGCTTGGTTCCTAACGAAGAATTCAAAAAGAAATTTGAATCCGCCAGCAAACAGTTTACTAAAAGCACAGAAACCCCTTGGACCCCTGATGAAATGATCAATGTCTGGGCGGAATATTACGGACCGGGATTCACAGAATCGGAGCTTGACCAGCTCATTGCATTTTATTCTTCACCGCTTGCGCAAAAAGAAATCCAGGTCAGCCGTGATGCACTTGGGAAATTTACAGATCACTTCCAAAAGCTCAACCAACCCATTATTGAAAAAGCAACCAGCCAATATATTAAAGACCTCAAGAAAATTGCAGCAGAGTGCAACTGCACAAAGTAGATATCCAACCAATATAAAGCTGCTGAGACCATTGAAAATTCAGCAGCTTGGATAAGCTATATTTAGACATGTAGAAATCCGAACCCATCCGTGAGTGTCTAATTTCTTCGCTACTCGCTCATTCCGGGAGGGGGGGCTTCACCTTTCTTACCTGCTCGTTCCGGCACAATTCTGCACAGTGATTTCGACACTTTTTCGACACTTATGACTCAGAACATGACAAGTATGTTTAGCTACGAGTTATTTATCGTCGTCTTCTGAAGAGCTTTTCCTAGATCGAGTTCTTCCTGACTTGGCAACAGATGGGCGTTGCGGAGCAAGATTCTTGACCACATCCATCTCCCATTTTTCAAGGTTCAAGATTTCTCGCAACCGAGCAATTTCTCTCATTGCCTTCTGGCTTCTAAATGCACTACACATTTCCCCTGCCGGCATTAAATTATTAGCCATCTTGCAGAAATCTACATAACTGGAGGCCTCTACAAAGGCATCAAATAACCTATCACCCATAGCCAAATGGTCAACAACTAGATGACTAATAAAATCATTAGAAAGGAATACATCCAGTTCTTTCTTATGCCTTAACTTTTCGTTTGTCTGACTAATTATTTCCTCCGACTCACCTGGCGTAACACTTTTTATAATCTTTTCAGAATAGCCTTTTAACGCATTGGCCACATCCTCCAAGCTCCCCAGCTGCCTTGACAGAGAGGAAATAGATGACTCCGTAGCCTTCCTTGAAAGAAATCCTGCAAACAAACCAGCCCACTGATCTTTTAGCCACAAAGAGATATCTTCGTATCGCTCAAATTCCCGAACCAAATTATTAGTTCTCTGAACATAAATCGACTCTATCAGCCTGAATATATTTACACTATCCACATGAGCATACTTTATACTCTCGTTATCTCTATTCTCTTTATACGTCAAATACTCTGCAGCCACACCCTTTTCTACGAATATATATATAGGAAGCCCTAGCCCTCTTGCGGTCTCGTACTCCTTTCTAGTAATGGAGTTAAAATGATGATAATGCTTTTCAAGCACCTCCTCTGGAGGAGCACCCTCCTCTTCTGAAACCACAGATCCATATCTCCCGCCGATAATCAAAACCAGCATATGACACGCCTCAATTTCCTTATAGCAAGACTCATCCAAGGGGTCGCTATGGGAAAATGGGATCTCCCCACTCTCAAACAAAACAGACTCGTACCCCATGCTATCGATAAAAACTTCCATGGCACTACGAATATGTTTTAGGTCATAATAAGTCGAACTAACAAAAATTCTAGGCCTAGCCATAAACCATCCCTTTATAATTTACCACCAAGACTCTAACAAAAAAAACAACTCTATTTACTAGAATTAAATTACCCCATTGGATTAAAGCTACTCGCTGCAGAGCAATAGCGCTGCTTCATTCGATCACTATGATCTTTTCTATCATTATCGTAGCGGGCTCGCCATGCTGTACACTCTTCGTGATAGTACTGCTTGGCAGCTTTTCGACACTCGCGATAATCAACTGACCCACGCTTATGATTCAGACAGACACTACGGCCATCTATACGATTATTAGAATACGTCCACTCTGCGTAGTAACGCCCGCTGCCGCTCCATTGTTTGATCCACCTTCCATCGCGACCATTTATGTTATTTGTGGTTGTAGCAACGCTCTGGTTTGATCTTTGGTAAGTTTCGGATTGTCTGAGCGGCTCTGTGCTCACAACATTTACAGCGCCACGTGAGGTGTAATTTCTGTCGTTATAATCAGTCTGCTTGGCCCGCGATTGCTGGCTTTCTTTCCTGGCAATGTCTGACCAGAATTCTTCTTCTGCTGAGCGATTCAACTCGGTGATTTCGTCGAACTGCGGAACGTACGCATTGGGATCGTATGTGCCCGAGCTGGAAGGTTTTGCTGTGCGCACTGGCTGGCTGGTTATTTTGGCCCCTGCCAGGTGAAGTAGACCTGCTGTAATGCTTACGCCTACCAAGCCAGCAATCAACCACCTAGCTAGTCCACCAGCATGATTACTCGATGTTAGGTATCGAGGTGCGTCGTCCCTGTCTGCTTTCATGTCCTTACCAGCTCTTTTCTCTGTAACCCCGTACACACTCCTGCACGTCATCGTCGATAACGTTTCCAGGCTTTATGCATTCTTTAACCGTACGGCGAACGCCTCGGTTTTCTTCTTTCTCGGCTAGATCTTGCCGCTTGAGATTTGCCTTGGCTGCTTCAGCCATTGGCCCTTTACCTTGGGCAAGGGATCGCTGAATGCGATTGGTCAGCGAATCCGCCATAGGCATGACAATGTTGTCGCTGATGCCTTTGGCTGCGTCATCGAGCAGGTCTGCGTTTGCAGTGGCAGATATAAGCAGGGCTACTGCTGCGATTATCCTTTTCATCCTTTCCCCTTCCTTTGGGCGTACCAGCGCCTAGCTACTTCCTGGGTGATCGCTATACCGCGTCTTGATTGGGCAAGTTTGAATTGACCTCGTCGTACTCGGGGCTAGTCTGGCCAGACTCAGGTGCAATTTTCCCGCTTGCTAGCCAAAGGGCATAGCCCGGATAAACCTGCACCAACACGTCAATTTCTTCTGTACTAACCCGCACAGCGCCCTTGCTTACGCTTTTCCAGCGCTCGTAATCGCCCCCATAAGAGCTGGCCTTCTTTGGGCCAAGCTTCTTGATCAGTAGACGGGCTCTATCAGCAGCCGTACTCATATAGAAAATATTTCCAGAGAAATTATTGCTCCACTGTGCATGGCAGGTTAATAATTCCCCCGGAGAATTTATTACCCCAGCCATCTGTGGCTAATGCCACGAATAGTGACGGAATGAGCATGGAACTGGAAGAGCTAGAGCCCTCGAAGCTGATCGGGCCACAACAGGATGTAGAGACCATCGAGAGCTGGGCCACGCGCAACGGCATCAGTTGCGGCACTGCCCGCGCCTGGGTTTACCGGGGCGTCCTCCCCTCCGTAAAGCTCGGCAAGCTGCGCATGGTCAACAGCGCAATGCTCCGCCACTGGCTGCTGGAACAGGAGTGGACGTCGTGAATGACCAGCTCGCCACCTTCATTCGCCAGGTTCTTCACGCCCTGGTTCATGTCCGTGCCTCGGCACGTGACGAGTGCCATCTGCGCCGGTTCGGAGCAGTTCAAGGCTCATTACACCTGGCTGAGAGCCTGGGCCTGATCACTGTTGAACAGTCCTTTCTGCTTGCTGACCTGCTTCTTAACGCTTGTCGTCACGCTGGCAAGCCGTTTCCAGATCGTCGCAACCTCGGTCCGACCATGCCCATCATGATCAAGCTGGAGCGCCAGGAAGCTGCCCTGAAAGCCCCTGTCGAGGTGCCCACTGATGCCACTGCGCAAGTATCTGCACAAGCCGCACCGGTCGGACTGCGACTGCTCTGTCTGCTGGATAAACCGAAACTGGGGGCCACCAGCCCCCGTTACCTTCCGGTCCATACAATGCATCGAGTGCCGCCCCGCGCAATGGTCACGGGTAAATGGTCGGAACCACGTTACGCCGGCCTTTACCTGCGCGAAACACACGCCAAGCGCCCGTCCGCCGAACTACTGGCACGAATACTCGAACACGGGCAAGCCGACACCTTTCGTGCCGATTCACGAGCCGTTCGAGCTGGAGAGATGACGGTATGACCTATGGCGACATTCTGCGTATTGCCGACTTTCTCGGTGATGACATGGATGACCAGTTATCAGAGCGCCTCTTTTCTGAGGCCCGTCGCTGCTGCTCGATCTCTGAGATCGAGTCGCTTAAGGCTCACGTGAGTGGCAATTTCTACACGCTCCTTTCCCAGCTTGAAGGGGAAATGGGCGGATTTGCGAGGTATTGAGCCATGCCTAACGCTCCCGAACCGACCGATGCCTACGTGCTGTGCCAGGACTGCGGCCACGCTGAGCCGTTCACTGACGCCCGGCATCAAGGTGATGAGCATTGCCCGAACTGCGGCGGCGACTTCTGCGGCTGCAACGCCTGTTCGGGTATCGCCAAGCTCTCTATCCAGTTTCAGGTGCTGGCTGATGCTGAAAAGAGCGAGGTCAAGCTATGACCCACCACGCTCGTTTCGATTGGCTCGTCTGGCTGCTGGCAAAGCTCTTCTATTGGGGGCTGCCGATGGTGTTGGGGGCTTTTATCGTCCTCTGCATTCACAACATGTCCGCTGACTGGGGCGAGGAAGCGGTGAGCAGTCTTTGCGCAGACATAAGTGGCCCGTGCCGCTCCCCACCAATCGAATCGCTCCCTCCGCTTCTCATTGATCACCCTGGAGCGAAGCGACCACGTGAAGCGAATGGCGAAACATTGGATCGCAGATCCAACGGGTAGGCGGAAGCCGCAGGGTGGCAACCCTGTTCGAGGTAGCCGACGAATGTCGGCGTTAGCGAGAGCTTCTAAGGCAGGCAACGCGAAAGTGGGGGTAGGCCGAAGGCCGCAGGGGTTCACCCCTGTTTGGAGCTAGCCGACGAATGTCGGCTCTGCGCAAAGGGTTACAGGGCGTAGCCCTGGTGTTGCGAAAAGGATCGTTACCCGAATGGGCCAAGACAAACAGCTTCACCGTTTGGCTTGGTGAGTTAACCGAATAGAGCCTGCCCCGAAGGGTTCGCCCAAAAGATTTAGTAGATCCACGGCAAGTCGAGAAAACCGAGTAGGCGAATTTTGAGAATTCACCTTCGCGGGATCGCTCGGCCTGCTGAAAGGCAAAACCGCGCAATAAGGCGCAACTAAGCGAGGTAATACCGATGGCACGTTCAACTATGGAAGTTGCATTCCTGGGCACTCAGATGACTCAGGTCGAAGACACCAAATACGCCAAGGTTTTCTACGGTGATGAGCCGGACGGCAAGACCGAACACGGCCTGTCCATCATCGGCATGGCAATCGACGAATCTGTGGCCGATGAAGTCTTCGCCGCTGGCTCTCAGTTCGAGCCCCTGCAACTGGTCCGTATCACCTTCGAAGTGGCCCGTGGTGGCCAGAACAAGGGCAAGAATCTGGCGCTGCACATCGAGGCCGTAACCCCGGCCCCTGCTGCCCGCACCACTACCCAAGCCAGCCCGCAAGGCCAGGCTCAGGCGAAGCCTGAACAGCCCAAGGCTTAAGGGGTAGTCAGTCATGGGGCGCTATCTGTTCATCGCCACGCTCGCCTTCCTGGGCGGGCACCTGTGGGGCTACAGCTCCGGGCTTATGGAAGGTGCTGAGCTGGTGATGGACACCTATCACCAACCCGCCCTGCGACTGGAGCCGTAATCAATGGCCGTGGTGTCCGTTCAAGCCTGCACATCCTGGGTAACCAATCCCGACTCCACCGTGAGTTGTGCGGCGCTTGAGTGGCATCAGGCCTACCTGATTCCGCCTGAGGCTGCTGGCTATGTCGACATCCTCGTTAATGGCGGTTTCTCACCGGAGGCGTTCGGGGTCGGTTTCCTCGGCACGCTTTCGGTTTTCCTGATCGGCCTCTCCGGTGGAGCGGTCGCATCAATCCTACGACGTGTGAGGTAACACAAATGCAAGCAATGAAAACCCAACTGCAAAACGCCGCTTCCGGCTTCGGTCGTGCCCGCCGTATGGCTCGCAACGTTGCCATCAGTGGTGTGGTGACCATGGCCGCTTCTCCGGCCTTCGCCGCGCTGGATATCTCGGAAGTCACCAGCGCCATGACTGGTGCCAAGACCGACGCCTGGTCCATCGTGAACCTGGCCATCCCGGTGATCGTGATCCTGGCTGTGGCCGGCATCATCTACACCCTGATCCGCAAAGTCTAAGGCGTTTCAGGCGTGCTCTGGTCAGTTTGGCTCGGCGCGTTCGTGGCCGGTGCCTTGATCACCGGCTTCCGAATGGGCGAGTTTTTCTGACTGGAGTAAGGGGTCGAAAGGCCCCTTATTTTTTATGCGTAGATGGCTATCTTTTTTATTACTTCCAATATTTAGCAATCTTGTTAGTGCAGCTGATTGGGAATTGTCATATTTTGGTCAGCAGCAAACTAGTGGCACCTTTATTTCGTCTCCTCAGGCTCACTGCTCATCCATTAATGGGATGATTGCTAATCTGCAATCCGGGAAAACTTATCATTCTGCCAAGTTTGAAGGCTATCTCGACAACACTGGCAATCTTACTTCTGATATGTCTAAGGTTACTGGTGCTAGATGCACATTCCAAAACCCTAACTATATTTCTCCATGGTATGCCGCATATAAGCTTATAAAGCCTAGCTGTGATGATGGTTCTGTTCGTGATGAAGCCACTGGCGAATGCAAAGGTCCTGAGCCTGACAAGTGCGAGGCTAAAGCAGGTCAGTCTGATAACTTCATCGTTGCCGGCCTTCAATTCAAGATGTGTCGCGATAATTGTGAGTTAGCACTTGATGGCGTTCAGCCATTCAAGCGCACGGCAAGTTCTGAAACGCTTTATCATTTCTTTGGTGTTTACACTGGTGAGTCTTGTCAAACAAACACCTCGATTGTTCCAAGTGTAAGTCCTCCTGAAGCGACTGAGTCTGACCAAAACAAAGAGTGCACTGCTACCTCCGTAACAACTGATGCGGAAGGTCGCCGCCATGAAACCTCTAGCTGTACTACAACCACTACAGATATTGATAATCAGGCATGCATAGCCAGGGGCGGCTCTGTCGGTACTTTTAACGGCGTCATGACTTGCGTTAACAAGGGTAATGGACCCAAGGCTACCGAAACCAAAAAAGAGGTTAAGCAGGAAACCAAGCAAAACCCCGATGGCAGTAAAACCGAAACCAAGACGACCACTACCACTGTCACCACTTGCGCTGGCGCCAACTCCTGCTCCACGTCCACCACCACGACTACAGAAACCACTAATACCAACGCTGACGGAACATCGGGCGGCTCTTCGTCTTCGTGTCGAGGGGCCAACTGTGGCACCGATGGCAAGGAAGGTAATGGCAAGGGGAAAGGCGACGGGGATGGTAACGGCTCTGATGATGGTGTCTGTGACCCCGCCACGGACTACTGCGGTCAAGCTCCTACTGCACAGTTGAAGAAGGGCGAGCAGGGAAACTTTGAACAAGGAAATACCGAATGGGATGAGAGGGTTTCAGAACTAAAAGATGAGCTTGAACAAAAGCTCGAACAGTATCGCAACCAGTTCAAAGGGTTGTTTGATCTTGGATTTGGCGGTGGCGGAGGCTCTCTTCCTTGTGATCGAACAACCCTTTCTCATGGCGCAACGGTTTCTTACTGCATATCTGATTTTTCAGACTCTCTCGTTTGGTTCCGATACGCGTTACTGCTAGGGGCTGCTGTTATTGCCGCATTTGTGGTTTTGAGGGATTAATTATGTTTGATTGGATTGCAACCTATCTGGATCAACTGTTCTCATTCTTCCAGTACATTTGGGATTTTATCACCACTGGTGTTTATGACTTTTTCAAGGACAGCCTTGTTGTCCTGACTAAAGCCGCTTTGTGGTCTTGGTACAAAATCCAGATACTTGCGCTTGAGGTCGCTTATAAGGCCGCCCAGGAAATTGTCTCTGATCTAGGGGTCACTCAGTTTGTTCGCCAGCGATACGCAGGTATTCCAGGTAATGTCGCTACGACTCTTGAGTTCTTCGGCGTGCCTCAAGCGTTAAACATTTTGTTCTCTGCGTTATCGACGCGCTTCATGCTGCGGTTCGTCCCCTTCATTGGGCGATAACTATGTCTATTAAAATTCACCATGGCGGCAACGGCGCATTCAAGACCTCTGGTGCGATTCAGGATGATGCGATTCCTGCTCTAGAAGAGGGTCGTTTGATCATCACCAATGTTCGTGGTTTCACCCGTGAGCGTGTCTTTGAGGTAATGCCGCACCTTCCCAGCAGCGTTGAAATCATCAACCTCTCTCTTGAGTCCGTTGAAGACATGGAACGCATGCGCACGTGGTTCCAATGGGCACCACGCGGCGCGTTCATCATCTTCGACGAAACCCAGCTCGTGTTTCCCAAGGCATGGCGGGAAAAGGAACTGGAGCGATTCGACTTCCCTGGTGGCCCGGAAGCGGCTTCTGCGGCTGATCGGCCCATGGGCTGGCTCGATGGCTGGACCCGTCACCGGCATTGGAACTGGGACATCGTCCTTACCACGCCAAACATCAGCTACATCCGCGACGACATTCGCATGACCTGCGAGATGGCTTACAAGCACGTCAATCTCGCTGTAATTGGCATCAAGGGGCGTTACAAGGAAGCCCAGCATGATGCCCAAATCAACCGCCCGCCAATGGATGGGACCATCGTTGAATACAAGCAGATCAAGCCCCGCACCTTCCGCCTCTACGACTCCACCACCACCGGCAAAGCCCAAGACACCAAGGCAGGGAAAAGCCTTCTCAAGTCGCCTCGGATACTTCTACTCCTGGCACTTATTGCCGGCTCTGTTAGCTATTTTCTACTTAGTGGCGGCACTGCCGTCATTACTGATGGCGTCGGGGCGTCTTCTCGTGCGCTTGCCGGTGATACGCCAGGTACTGCGCTCCCTGATGTGGCTGCTCAAGTACCTGCTGCTTCGCCTCTTTCTGCTGTTGTTCGTCATGTGGCTGATGGGCAAGCTCCTGCGCCTGCTGTTGAGCTGAACCATCCGTTTGCCCCTCGTACGTTTTCTATCAGAGGGGTGATGACCGGCATTCGTGATGGCCAGCTTCAGCAATTCGGCCAACTGGATGTGATGGGTAGTGATGGGGCCGCCTTTCGCCAGTCCATCGCGGATCTGCAAGCGCTTGGGTATCACCTGCGTGTGCGGGGTAACTGTCTGATTGATATCAGCCACCCGCTAGGGTTCAAAGGGCAAGCCATCTGCCCTGGGCAGACACAAACCAGCAAAGGGCAACCTCTGGCCCTCACACCCCCTATACAAGCCTCTCAGCCCGCCTCTACAGGCATGCAACCTCAGACCCTGACACGGGTAACGGTAGTGCCTGATAGCGAGTACCCAGCGAGGCCGTGGCGCTGATGCGCGAGCGCCGGAGTGGTTCAGTTCAGAACGAAGGCGCGAGCGCGGCACGCGCCTTCGTGACGTCCCTGTAACACGTCAGATAAACCAAGGTTGTAAGTGTCGATTCGTCACTATTTGGAGTACTTCATGAGCGTTAAAGATCAAATTCGGGTCAATCGTCTATTCAAGGAAGACCCGAAAGGTCGCGTGTTCTTCGATACACACACCACCATCATCAGCGACCTGTCGAAAGTCCGCCTGCTGCGCTGTGGCGTCGATACGGTTCGCCAGCTTTACCGGGGCCTGATCCGCCCCGAAATCATGGCGCTGTTTGAAATGCCGGGCGTCATGGTCAACTTTGCCGGCCAGCGCTGGCACTCGGGTCGCGTCGGTAAAGACTCCGGCTACCAGTACAAGCTCCAGAACGCTGACCTTGGGTTCATCCTGCTCGTCAAAAATTTCAACGCAAAAATTGACGCCATCGGGCCGCACGTCAAAATCGAGGTTTCACCTCACGCAATCGACGCCCTGTCTCCCAGTCGCCTGCAAGAGCGCATGGACTATTACGCCAGCGAACTGCTGAGCCACCTGGAACTGAACCAATGCGCCGTCCACTTGGCGCTAGACCTCCAAGGCTGGAAACCTCCAGTCGATCTGGTCGCTCGCATGCACTGCCGCGCCCGTAACCATCGGGACATTTCCGGCATCAACGAGCTGAACTGGTCCATGAAAGCCGCTGTGTACGGTCGTGGCGAAACCCACATGTTCGGCTCGGCCAGTGGCGTGCAATTGGCCATCTACAACAAGACCGAACAGGCCCGCGCTACCGACAAACTCGACTACTGGGAAAGCGTTTGGCGTCGCCGTGACAGCTTCGACGATACGGACCCGGACAACTACGATCCGGCCCAAGATGTATGGCGCGTAGAGCTACGCTATCACCACTCCATCATTCAGCAATTCGCCAGCGGTTCGGTGAATCTGCATTCCGGCCAAGTCATCGACACGCGCTCCTTTGCATCGTTCTGCGGCCATCTGGACGGGCTGTGGCGCTATGGGCTTGGGCAATTCAAGTTGCTGGCCCGACCGGGCCGATATGAAGCCATCTGGACGCTGATCCGTGATGACGTGCGGGTAGACCTGCCGGTTGATTCGCTGCTCGACGACACCGAATACAAGCGCTACTACAAGTCCAGCCGTGGCTTCTCCGGCAAGAATGTCGAGCTGTTCCTGGGTAACTTCGTCAGTCTGCTGGCAAGGGAAAAGGTGGGTGCAAAAAAGGCGTTTGACCGGCTGCAAACCTGGGAATGCTGGCCGGTGATTCGTGACCATTACGCCGCCAAGGATATGAGCGAATACGACCTCTACAAGCACATCAAGGATCTGCTCGAGGAGCGCCACGTCAGGTGGGGGCGTGCTGTCTGATGGCCATCGAGCAACAGCCGGACGGGCGCTGGAAAGTCGACGTTGAACCCATCAAGGGCAAGCGCTTCCGCAAGACATTCAAAACCAAGGGCGAAGCGCAGCGCTTTGAATCAACCTGCCGGGCCAAATGTATCGAGTCCCCTACCTGGTCGCCCAAGCCAAAGGATCGGCGTCGCCTGTCTGAGCTATGCATACGCTATTACGATCTGCACGGGCATACATTGGCTGATGGCCCTGCTCTACTACGCACCCTGCAAAAGCTGGCCAAGGACTTGGGTGATCCTGTTGGCTCTGGCTTCACCGGAAACGCCTTCTGCGAAACCCGGCGTGCTTTGCTCGAATCCGGTATCCATGGCAAGACGCTGAACAATCGGTTGGGTTACCTGAAAGCAGTATTTAACGAGTTGCACCGATTGGGCGATATCGACTATCCCAATCCACTTGCCAAGGTTCGCCCACTGCGACTACAGGAACGCCCCCTCTCCTTTCTGTCTTCAGCGCAAGTCCAGGAAGTCCTCGAGGCTCTCGATGCTCGCCATACAAGCCCCGCCCTTGGGTTGATTGCCCGCGTGTGTTTGTCGACTGGTGCTAGGTGGGGAGAGGCACAGGCATTGACGCCTGAGCGGGTGCGCAACGGTATGGTGACCTTCGCCAATACCAAGTCTCGACGGACTCGCTCCATTCCTGTCAGTAAAACCCTGGAAAAGGCTCTACAGATCTACTTCAAGCAGCATGGGCTGTTCACCAATTGCATGCTGACGTTCAGCCGGGTGCTTGATACGACTCAGATCAAGTTGCCTAAGGGCCAAGCAACCCATGTGCTACGGCATACCTTCGCCAGTCACTTCGTGATGAAGGGTGGCAACATCCTGACCTTGCAAAAGATCCTGGGTCATACCTCGCTTGCGATGACCATGCGCTATGCGCACTTGTCGCCTGATCACCTGCAGGATGCTTTGACCTTGAATCCGCTTTTCGACACTTCGTCGACACCTGCCGATTCTGAAAAGCAAAAAGCCCCGAAATCTATATAGAAATCAGGGCTTTATGTGTAGCTATCTGGCGGTGAAGAAGGGATTCGAACCCTTGATACGGTTTCCCGTATACACACTTTCCAGGCGTGCTCCTTCAACCGCTCGGACACTTCACCGGATCTCGCCGAACCGCTGGTCCGTCGAGGCGCGCTAATGTAGCCGAAGCCTGGGGTGAAGGCAAAAGTTTTTTTCAGGCGATTCATGCGCTTATACACAGCCCGAGGCCTGGCAGGCTTTCGCCTGTATATAGGTCTCTTCAAGGCCTGCACAAACGCTGTGCTATGGACTGCATCTAACCAGCAGGGATGACCCACCAGTCAGCCAAAGCCCTTTACCCGCGTCGTCAGGCTGGGTAACGTCAGCGCCACTTCTGCCCCAGGACTAGGAATACCGCCATGAGCGACCTGATCAGCTATCAACTCGAAGACGGCATCGCCACCCTGACCCTGAACAACGGTAAGGTGAATGCCATCTCCCCCGACATGATCGATGCCTTCAATGCCGCACTCGATCAGGCCGCTCAAGACCGCGCGGTGGTCATCATCACCGGCCAGCCAGGCATCCTCTCGGGTGGTTACGACCTCAAGGTCATGACTTCCGGTCCGCAAAACGCCATCGCCCTGGTAGCTGCTGGCTCTACCCTGGCTCACCGTATGCTGTCGCACCCCTTCCCGATCATCGTCGCCTGCCCGGGCCATGCCATCGCCAAAGGAGCCTTCCTGCTGCTTTCCGCGGACTACCGCATCGGTGTCGAAGGCCCCTTCAATATCGGCCTGAACGAAGTGATCATCGGCATGACCATGCACCACGCCGGTATCGAGCTGGCTCGCGACCGCCTGCGCAAGTCGTCTTTCCACCGTTCGGTCATCAACGGTGAGATCTTCGATCCGCAAGGCGCCGTGGATGCCGGTTTCCTGGACAAGGTCGTGGCGCCGGAGCAACTGATGGCCACAGCTGTCGCCGCCGCACAGCAGTTGAAGAAAATCAACATGACCGCCCACAAGAACACCAAGCTGAAGGTACGCAAGGCACTTCTGGATACCCTCCAGGCGGCCATCGAGCTGGATAAGCAGCACCCGCTCTGATCTTCAGCAACCCCTAGAAAGCCCGGCCCTTGCCGGGCTTTCTAGTTAATGGCCATATGATGGCAAATATGTTGGGAAATTTTCCTGCCTCTGTATTACTTTTAATCCAGCTGCCGGGTCATGGAGGTCAGGCACTCGCGTTCTCTTATTCGTGATTGTCAGGAGTCATTCCATGAAGATCGCTCATAAGGTCGGCCTTGCGGCCGCCGCTGTGCTGTTTCTCACCACCAGTCTGTTGTCGTTGGCCCAGATCAATCAGGTACGCAGCACGCTGCGCACGCAAGTCGAATCCAGCATTTCCGAATCCAGCAATGCTCTGGCCCGGCAAATCGAGAACTGGCTCAATGCCAAGCTGCATCTGATGGACCTGATGGCACAGACCCTCGACAACAGCTACAGCCCTGAACAAACCCAGAACCTGGTCGATGCCCGTATCCTCAAGGACGAATTCATTCTGGTATTCGGTGCCTTGCAGGAAGACGGCAAGCCGATCAAGAACAGCGACAGCTGGAATCCCGCGCCTGAATGGGACGGCCGTCAGCGTCCCTGGTATGGCATCGGCAAAGACGCCAGCCAAGCCCTGTTGACTGAACCCTACGTAGATTCCACCACAGGCGAGACGCTGATTTCCGCCGTCACCAGAATCACCGACAGCGGCCACTTCCTTGGCGTGTTCGGTGGCGATATCAGCCTGAAAGCCGTGGCTGACGCGGTCAACACCCTCGACTTCAACGGCGCGGGCTATGCCTTTCTGCTCAGCCGCAACGGCAACATCATTTCCCACCCGGACACCGCCCTCAACGGCAAGCCCTACAGCAGCCTGTTCGCCGGCAAGAACCCGGTGCTGAACAAGGAGCTGCAGGAAGTCGACAGCGGCGACAAGCAACTGCTGGTGTCCTTCACGCCGCTGCCCAACCTCAAGGGCATGGACTGGTACATCGGCGTCGTGCTGGACAAGCAGATCGTCATGGCCGAGGCCGATGCCCTCAGTTGGCGCGCAGTGATCGGTACCCTGCTCGGTGTTGCCATCAGCATTTTCCTGCTCGGTCTGCTGATGAAACATCTGCTCAGACCACTCGATCATCTCGGCGCCTCCCTGCGCGAGATCAACAGCGGCCAGGGCGATCTGACACGCCGCCTGCCGGCCCTGGGCAATGACGAGATCGCCCTGGTTTCCCGTGAGTTCAACGGGTTCCTGCAAAGCCTGCAAACACTGATCGGCGACGTGATGGGTAGCTCGCGTCAGGTTCGGGAAAGCACCACCCTGACCTCCAGTGAAGCCGACCAGGCCTCACACCGCCTGCAAGAGCAACTTCAGGAGCTGGATCAGTTGGCCACCGCCATGCAGGAAATGGCCTCCACTGCCGAAGAGGTCGCACGCAACGCCCAGGCCGCCGCCCAGGCGGCAATGGCCGCCAACGATGAAACGGAAAACGGCGTGCGCGTGGTATCCCAGTCGACAGAAGCCATCAAGCACCTGGCTGGGGAAATGGACGCCACCAGTCATGCGATCAACGAGCTGGCCAAACTCAGCCACAACATCGAGTCGATTCTCTCGGTCATCACCAGCATTGCCGACCAGACCAACCTGCTCGCGCTCAATGCCGCCATCGAGGCTGCCCGTGCCGGGGAATCGGGTCGAGGCTTTGCCGTGGTCGCGGACGAAGTACGCTCGCTCGCCTCGCGTACCCAGCAATCGACCCAGGAAATCCGTCAGATGATCGATCAGTTGCAAACCGGCGTGCGCCAGGCCGAAGCTCGCATGCAGCAGAGTCGCGACACGGCCAGCAAGACAGCAGAAGATGCCGGTGCGGCCAATGACATGCTGGGGCGCATTCGCGAAGCGATTACCCGGATCAATGACATGAACCTGCAGATCGCCACTGCCGCCGAAGAACAAAGCGCCACCACCGAGGAAATCAACCGCAACACCACCAATATCCGCGACATCAGCCACGAAGTCGCTGGTGGTGCCGAACAGCAAGTGCGCCAATGTGCGGTGATGGTCGATCAGGTCGGCCAACAGGATCGCCTGCTGGGTCGTTTCAAGGTCTAAACCTGGGCTGCGCACGGCTTCGGCGGTGCGCAATGCCCCGTTACAGGCGCCCTCTACAGCTCAATTGCCGAAAATAGTGTACAGCCGTACACTGCGCGACCTTTTAGTCTCTTGGGCGCGTCCCCATGCTGTTTATTCTGCGTATGACGATGATGGGACTGCACTTCATCGTTGCCGGCCTGCTCGGCCTGCTGTTGGGCCTGTGCCGTCCGTTCAACCCCGATAACAGTCGTATCTGTGCCCGCCTGTATTCCCTCCCGGCCCTGTGCATGCTGCGCCTCAAGCTAAAGGCCAATGTCGACAGCCTGTACAACCAGGACAAGGCCTGCGTGATCATCGCCAACCACCAGTCCAACTACGATCTTTACGTACTCGGCCGCGTGGTGCCGCCGCGCACGGTCAGCCTTGGCAAGAAAAGCCTGAAGTGGGTGCCATTCTTCGGCCAATTGTACTGGCTGGCCGGCAATGTGCTGATCGACCGTGGCAATGCCTTCAAGGCCAAGCAGGCAATGCTCACCACTACCGATGCCCTGCAACACAAGGACACCTCGATCTGGGTCTTTCCAGAAGGTACTCGCAACAGCGGCGAGAACCTGCTGCCGTTCAAGAAAGGCGCCTTCCAGATGGCCATCGCGGCCGGCGTGCCGATCGTTCCTGTCTGCGTCAGCAATTACGCCAAGCGCATTCGCGTCAACCGCTGGACCAGCGGGCGCATTCTCATCCAGTCGCTGCCGGCCATTCCGACCCTGGGTATGACTCTGGATGATCTGCCGCAATTGATGGAGCGCTGCCACACACTCATGCAGCAATGCATCCGGCAACTGGACGAGCAACTCGGCCACGGCTGATCCCCCTCGCGCTGCACCTGTACACAAGCTGGGTTAAGCTGCGTCATCGCCACGCAGAGGAATGCTTATGGGTCAGGTCGTAGCTGCCGTCGCTTATCACAAGGGTCGCAAGGTCGCGGATATCAGCCTGGAGCAAGGCCGCGAATGGGCCGCCAAGCCGGACCATTTCGTCTGGATTGGACTCCGTGACCCTGGCAGCGAGGAGCTGACCTGCCTCCAGCAGCAGTTCAACCTGCACGAACTGGCGATGGAAGATGCCATTGCCCAGCACACCCGACCCAAGCTGGAAACCTTTGGCGATGCGCTGTTCATGGTGGTCTATTCGCCGATCCGCGAAAACGACCGTCTGCAATTCGTCGAGACTCAACTGTTCGCCGGCAAGGGTTATGTCATCAGCGCCCGCTACGGCAACTCTGCCTCGTATACCCAGGTGCGCAAACGCTGCGAGGCCCGCCCTCTCCTGCTGGAGCATGGCGAGGATTTCGTCCTCTATGCCCTGCTCAATTTCGTGATGGAGAACTACCGGCCGCTGATGGACGGCATCCACGCGGAACTGGAGGAGATCGAACAGAACGTGCTCAATCGCCCCCTGACCCAGGCCGATGTCGAAAGCATCCATAGCCTACGCCGTGACCTGCTGCGCTTACGGCGCAACATCGCGCCAATGGCGGAGATTTGCCAGGAGCTGCAACAACTGGACTTCCCGTTCATCGACAAGCACATGCGCCCGTATTTCCGCGACATCACCATTCACGTCAATCGCCTGCTCGAGGACCTGACCGGGCTAAGGGAAATGGCCGACCATGCCATCGAGATCGGCCTGTTGCTCGAGTCGTCCCGGCAGAGCATCACCCAGCGCAAATTCGCTGCCTGGGCGGCCATCCTGGCCTTCCCTACTGCCGTGGCGGGCATCTATGGGATGAACTTCCACAACATGCCGGAGCTGACCTGGCATTACGGCTATTACGGGGTGCTCGGCGTCATCGGCATCGGCTGCGTAGGCCTGTTCGCCAACTTCAAGCGGATGGATTGGCTGTAAACGGTGCGTGCACCAGACTCAGCGCCAGAGACTTTCTGGCGCACTCCAAGTCAGGCCAGTGGCAGATCGCGCCTGCCATGGGCAACAAAACGCATGATCCACTCCGCCACCGTGCTGCCGTGATGATCGCTGTCCAGGCTCGCCAAGGCCTTGGCGTGGGTCGGCTGGCCGATGCAGGTCTGGCGGATATCCAGCAACGCCCGTGAATAGTCGTGGATGAACTCCGGGTGCCCCTGGAAGCACAACACCTGATCTTCGATGCAATAGGCCGCATTCGGACAAAATGAGCTGGAAGCCAGCAACGTGGCCTTTTCCGGCAGAGCGGTCACCTGATCCTGATGGCTGATCAGCAAAGCCAGCTCAGAAAGCGCCGGGGTCATCCACTGCGGCTGATGCTTCACTTCGTAGCGATGAATCCCCACACCCCAGCCCTGGCTGGCGCGCTCCGCACGACCGCCGAACAGCAATGCCAGCAACTGGTGGCCGAAGCACACGCCGATCAGCTTGTCGCCGCGCTGATAGCGCCCCAGCAGGTATTCCTTGAGCGTCTGGATCCAAGGGTCCGGTCCAAAGGAATCGGCCTTGCTGCCGGTGATCAGGTAGGCATCGTAGGTCTGCTCATCGCTCGGGTAATCACCCTGCATCACGTTGAACACGGTGAACTGTGCCGCAACGGGTTGGCGTTCGAACAGGCGCTCGAACATGCGCCCGTAACCCTGGTACTGATCGACCAGTTCGGGACGAAGAACATCGGTTTCCAGAATGCAGATACGCAAGGACATGGGGAGAATTACCTGAAGCGGAGGTTGAACGCGTTACAAGGCCCAAGCCTGCCTTGAACGACCCTGTCAGCGCAACTATCACCCGGCGGCCGGCAGCCTTGTCCCGGGTGATTATCAGCCTGCTCGATAGTTACCATGCTTGCCATTCACTTCTGTTGATGCGAGCGCTCATCAATCATGCAGTCCTCACCCTTTCTTTGAGGAATCGACATGAACAAGTTCGCCGCCATCGCCAGCCTGATCGCCGCTTCGGCTTTCCATAGCGCGCCCCATACCGACACCCCGCGTGCTGCAGACAAAGGCGCACACCCTGCACGCAACACCCGCCAGGACCGCAAATAAATCCTGGCCTACGCCAGGAGGAGATCACCATGACCATCACCGAAGCTTTCGTCAGTAGACAGACCTACGGTGTGACTTACGCCAGCCTGGACGACTCCGGCCTGCACTTCGAATCCGAAGCCGCCGTACAGCTGGATGATGGCAGCTTGCTGACGCTGCGCATGCCCACCCGGCAGAGCGAGAAATACGCCATCCACGATGCGGTTTGTGTGCACCGCTGGTGTCGGGACACCTGATAGTCCGATCAGGGTTGCTGCAGCAGCTCGCGAGCTATCTGCTCGCCGAGGTAACGGGTAAGAATTCGCCCCCAACTGCCATCAGCCTGGAGTTCGGCAAATGCCTGGCGCATCTGCCGCTGGATGAGAGCCGCATCTTCGAGTATCGGACTGCCAGCGATGTAGTTGTGCGTCACGTTGATCGGTGTGCCGAACTGAATTTCGGCAGGCGGATAACCCAGCAGGTGCCACAGGTAGTTCACCCGCATATCGATCTCGTACCAGGCACTGACTCGCCCACTGTGCAGCATACGCGCAGCCTGTTTCGGGTCCGTCACTTCCACCACCACCTGCCCGGGCTGCTTCAGCGCTTGCAGCTCCAACGAACGCGGCGTACCCGCCATTACCACCACCGGTCCGGCAGTCAGCGCCTGGGACAGGCTGCCATACGACTTGCCCTGACTGGCCAGCACGTAGGATGACGGCAACACATCGAGCAGCCAGATGAAGCCATCTTCTCGCTCGGCAACCCGACCCAGGCTGAGCACGATGCCCTGCGGGTCCGTGGCCACCTCGAGCTGCACGCGTTTCCAGGGCACGCTCACATAGCGGCACTCGCGCTGGAGGCGATCACACATGGCCTGCATTAACTCACCGAATAGGCCATGGTTACCGGCCTTGTCATCGGCATAGGGCATTTGCCCCTGACCGACATAGACATTCAGTGGTAACTCGGCAGCGCTCAACGACGGCCAGCATAACAACCAGGCCAGCAGCATCACGCAGGAAAATCGCAGGTTCTCATTACATCCGTGCAAATTCACCTCCCTCACTGACACCATGCGTCCTCAGAATCTGTTCAACGTCTCGCGAGCTAGAGGTACGCAAGAGCCAGACGCCCCCGGAAAATAGGCGAAGAAGCGCAGTTTACATACCGTAAATGAGCATTCTGAGCCTGTTCTTAACGCCGCAGAACCGACGCGCAGCAGACCTTTTACAGATTCAGCATGGCAGCAGCGCCACTCTATGGCCACTAGCCTGATCCTACAGTGAAGCCCGGCTGTACTGTATGTCTACCTTACGCGCACTCCTGGCGGTACCCCAAAACAAAACCGGCCCTAAGGCCGGTTTTGTTGGTGGCTCCAGGCGCTCACGAGCAAACGCCTGGAAGATACTTCACTGCCTCAGAACTGTTCGCCTTTGGCTGCCTTCTCCAGCAACAGCGCCGGCGGCTCGAAGCGCTCCCCGTACTGCTCCGCCAGGTAACGGGCACGGGCAACGAAGTCCTGAACACCGTACTGGTTGATGAATTGCAGGGCACCACCACTCCAGGCGGCAAACCCGATACCGAAGATCGAGCCGATATTCGCATCGGCGGTAGACAGCAGCACGCCCTCCTCCAGGCACCGCACGGTTTCGATGGCCTGGATGAACAGGATGCGGTCACGCACATCGACCTGGGAAATCTGCGCATCTGCCTTCTCGAAACGCGCCTTCAGCTCGGGCCACAGGTGCTTCTTGCTACCCGCTGGGTAGTCATAGAAACCACCGCCCGCTGCCTTGCCCGGCCGCTTGTACTCGCCCAGCATCAGATCGATAACGGCAAACGCCGGGTGCTCGGGAACCGACTTGCCTTCCGCACGCAGGTCCTTGATGGTCTGCTGGCGAATGTGGTTCATCAGGCTCATCGACACTTCATCGCTGATGGCCAGCGGGCCAACCGGCATACCGGCCTTGCGCGCCTCGGTCTCGATCATGGCCGCCGACACACCCTCGCCAAGCATGGCGATGCCCTCGTTGGTGAAGGTGGCGAACACCCGCGAGGTGAAAAACCCACGGCTGTCGTTGACCACGATCGGCGTCTTCTTGATCTGCAGGACGTAGTCGAAACCACGCGCCAGGGTCGCGTCACTGGTCTGCGCGCCCTTGATGATCTCGACCAGCGGCATTTTGTCCACCGGGCTGAAGAAGTGCAGGCCAATGAACTTCTCGGGCTGCGCCACGGCGCCGGCCAGGCCGGTGATGGGCAGGGTCGAAGTATTCGAGGCGATTACCGCATCGCTCAGTGCGCTGCGCTCGGCGGCCGCAGTAACGGTGGCTTTGAGGTCGCGGTCCTCGAAGACCGCTTCAATGATCAGGTCGCACCCGGCGAAATCGGCATCGCTCACCGTTGGCGTGATCAGGGCGAGGAAGGCGTCGCGTTTCTCGGCGCTCATCTGGCCGCGGGAAACCTTCTTCTCCAGCAGGGTTGCCGAGTAGGCCTTGCCCTTCTCGGCAGCCTCGATGGACACATCCTTGAGCACCACTTCGATCCCGGCCGCAGCCGATACGTAAGCGATGCCAGCCCCCATCATGCCGGCACCAAGCACGCCGACCTTTTTCGTCACGTAGGGCGCAAAGCCCTTGGGTCGCGAACTACCGGCGTTGATCTCGTTCAACTGGAACCAGAAGGTGCCGATCATGTTCTTCGCCACCTGGCCGGTGGTCAGCTCGGTGAAGTAGCGCGCCTCGATCAGTTGTGCGGTGTCGAAATCGACCTGCGCACCTTCCACGGCGGCGCACATGATCTTCTCCGGCGCCGGGAAGCAGCCCTTGGTCTTGTCGCGCAGTACCGAGGGCGCGATGGCCAGCATCTGCGCCACACTGGGGCTGGATGGCGTGCCGCCGGGAATCTTGTAGCCGGAGACATCCCAGGGCTGCTTGGCTGCGGGATTGGCCGCGATCCAGGCACGCGCCTTGTCCAGCATTTCCTCGACAGTCGCTGCCGTGTCGTGAATCAGCCCGGCCTTGAGCGCCTCGGCCGGCCGTACTTTCTTGCCTTCAGCCAGGTATGGCAGGGCCTTCTCCAGGCCGAGCAGGCGCACCATGCGCACCACGCCACCGCCGCCAGGTAGCAGGCCCAGCGTCACTTCCGGCAGGCCCAGTTGCACACTGCTGCTGCCCAGGGCAATGCGATGGTGGCAGGCCAGGGCGATTTCCCAACCGCCGCCCAGGGCAGCGCCATTGATGGCTGCGACAACGGGCTTGCCGAGGGTTTCCAGACGGCGCAACTGCCCCTTGATGCGCAGGATCATCTGGTAGAAATCATTGGCATCGGCCTTGGTGACCTTGATCAGCTCGTTGAGATCACCGCCGGCGAAGAAGGTCTTCTTCGCCGAGGTCACGATGACCCCGGCAATGTCGTCGCGTTCGGCCTCCAGGCGGTCGACCACCTTGCCCATCGCCTCGCGGTACACCGCGTTCATGGTGTTGGCACTCTGCCCGGGCATGTCCATGGTCAGGACAACGATATTGTCCTGGCCTTTTTCATAACGGATGGCGTCAGTCATTTTTCTCATTCCTCAGATTCGAGGAGCGATTCAGCCACGTCGCGAGCGAAGGTCTGGCTAGGCGGAATTTGGCGAAGAAGCGCAGTTTGCTGTAGCAAATGAGCATTCTGAGCCGGATTCCAACAACGCCAGGCCGAGCGCAGCAGCGGCTGGACGCTCATCAGATGCGTTCGATGATGGTGGCGATGCCCATACCGCCGCCCACGCAGAGAGTGGCCAGGCCATAACGCAGCTCGCGCTTCTCCAGCTCGTCGAGCAGGGTGCCGAGAATCGCGCAGCCGGTGGCACCCAGCGGGTGGCCCATGGCGATGGAACCGCCATTGACGTTGACCTTGTCTTCGCTGACGCCCATGTCCT
This sequence comes from Pseudomonas sp. Marseille-Q8238, assembly GCF_965111915.1. Taxonomy (NCBI): domain Bacteria; kingdom Pseudomonadati; phylum Pseudomonadota; class Gammaproteobacteria; order Pseudomonadales; family Pseudomonadaceae; genus Pseudomonas; species Pseudomonas sp. Marseille-Q8238. Next base: position 3,212,687 of record NZ_CBCOPI010000001.1, read on the forward strand.
TCATGAACTTCATGACCACCGAAGCAAAGGCTTCGTTGACCTCGAACAGATCGATGTCGCCGATCTGCAGCCCGGCCTTGGCCAGTGCCTTGCGCGTAGCCGGTGCGGGGCCGGTGAGCATGATGGTCGGGTCGGTACTGGTCACCGCAGTGGCCACGATGCGGCCGCGTGGCTTGAGCCCCAGCTCGCGGCCCTTGGCTTCGGAACCGATGAGCATCAGCGCAGCGCCGTCAACGATGCCGGAGCTGTTGCCCGGAGTGTGTACGTGGTCGATACGCTCGACATGGCTGTAGACGCGCAGAGCGGTGGCGTCGAAGCCCATCTGCCCCATCATCTCGAAGCTCGGCTTGAGTTTGTTCAGGCCTTCCAGGGTGGAATCGCCACGGATGAACTCATCGTGGTCGAGCAGAACGATGCCGTTCTGGTCGGTCACCGGCACCAGCGATTTGCTGAACGAGCCGTCGGCGCTGGCACGCGCAGCCTTCTGCTGCGAGCGCAAGGCAAAGGCATCGACATCATTGCGGCTGAACCCTTCCAGTGTGGCGATCAGATCGGCACCGATCCCCTGTGGGGTGAAATGGGTGTGCATGTTGGTTTCCGGGTCCATCACCCAGGCGCCGCCATCGGAGCCCATGGGAATGCGCGACATCGACTCCACGCCGCCGACCACTACCAGGTCTTCGAAACCTGAACGCACCTTCATTGCGCCGACGTTGACCGCTTCCAGTCCCGACGCGCAGAAGCGGTTGAGCTGGACACCGGCAACGCTGACGTCCCAGTCGGCGACCATGGCCGCCGTCTTGGCGATATCCGCCCCCTGATCACCAACCGGCGTCACGCAACCGAGGACGATGTCATCGACCTGACGGGTATCGAGTTGATTGCGCTGTTCCAGCGCACGCAACAGCCCCGCGACCAGGCTGACCGGTTTGACGCTGTACAGCGCACCGTCCTTCTTGCCCTTGCCGCGCGGCGTGCGCACGGCGTCGAAAATGAATGCTTCGGTCATGACGTCCTCGAATGCTGGCAATGGCGAATGCCGGAACACCCACCTTAGTCGCGTGACGCATTCACTCAAATGACCAATGCGCTCAGGCCTATTGACCGTTCGGCTCAGCCATTCGCCCCTGACAGACGGTCACGCCGCTGAAATCCGCCACCGGCGGGGCTTCAGGCTCTCTGGAACGAGGGCTGAAGGCAGAATAGAGCACTCGCGGCCATAACCGCAGCGCCACAGCACACCGGCTCTTGGAGCCAAGTGATCTAAGCCGAACATCAGCACAACCCTAGAGTTACTCATGCAAGGCATCGTCGCCGGGTTCTGCCGGGACGATTTTATTATTCGCGCCACGGCGACATTCGGCTCCCCCGAGCGGGAAGCACCAACAAGAAAAAAGGCTGTACACCATGTTCAGACAACCGAAATACCGGCAGGCAAGCCTCATCGTCCTGGCCACAGCAGTGATCCTCATCCTCCCCAACATCCCACGGTTGTTCAGTTGAGTCGCTCATCCCCGGCAGGCCGCCATCCGATCACTGATGCGGTGCTGGCTGCCCGGCGAAGGCGCCTGTGCTAGGGTCTGGTGATCCTCGGTCATGAAGCCCCGCTGTCCATGCGTGCGTTACTCGCTTTCCTTCTTTCCGGCCTGGCGATCTGCGTTGGCCTGCCCGTATTCGCAGTAGAACTGACGCTCGAATTGCCAGGCGGCACACAGGTCTGGCAGAGCACCGAGCTGCTTACCCACCCCGATGCGCAAACCATCCAGATTCCTGGCGATGTGGCCTACAAGCGCGACATGCACTATCGCGCCGTACCACTTGCCGCACTGCTCAAAGGCGTTGCCCCCGGTGACCACCTGCAAGCGGTGGCGCGCGATGGCTTTGCCGCCGAACTGGCCGCTGCGCCGCTGCTCGCGCAACAAGGCGCACGGGCCTGGCTGGCCGTGGAAGATCCTGCGCAGCCCTGGCCGCCACTGGCCAAGGGCAAGCCCAGCGCCGGGCCGTTCTACCTGGTGTGGGAGAATCCTCGGGCGGCGGCTATCGGCCCCGAGCAGTGGCCGTTTCAGGTCGTGCGCATCCGCCGCCTGGCACCACTTGCCGAGCGCTTCCCTACCCTGCTGCCGGCGGTAACGGCCGGCAATGATATCCAGGCTGGTTTTGCCCAGTTCCAGAAGAACTGCCTGGCCTGCCACCGACTCAATGGCGCTGGGGACTCCCAGTTCGGCCCTGACCTCAACCTGCCCCACAACCCCACGGAATACCTGGCAGGCGATTTCCTGCGCCAGTACATTCGCGACCCACAGAGCATGCGCCGCTGGCCGCAAGGTCGCATGCCCGGTTTCAGTCCGCAGGTGCTGAGCGATGCCGAGTTGCAGCAGTTGCTCGCCTACCTGCGGCATATGGCCGGACGCAAACAGCACGGCCCAGAGCAGAACCGATTCTGAAGGACCAGGATCTGTTGCCGTTTCGGCATGGATGGCCAGCAATTGCAGACAATCGACTTTACGTTTCATGAGGTGCCGATTGGCGGGCTGAAGCGGAGCGCCGCCCGGTCCACCTACAGAACTGGCGCGTAACCAAACCATCACACATTGCTCGGCACGCACGACGTACTCTAGGTGGCAGAACGCCTGACTTACTTTGGCCTTAGAACCTGTTCACGATCTTCTGGATTAGAGCCAGACAAGGGCTAGGCGCCCCCACGAAAACGCCCGAGGAAAGCACTGGGCCCGCATACGGGTTTACGAGTGATAAATGAGCATTCCGACTGGGCTCGCATCCGAGGGCGTTTTCAGCGCCGTATGGCCGCGAGCTAGGAGATCGTGAACAGGTTCTTAGCACGGGAAGAAACTAGCCCCAATAATCATCAGGAGGCGATGGCAACTCGCCGAGCAACTGGCGCAATCCACCGCCCCATTGCTGGCGAATGTCTTCGAAATACGTATCGCCTTCCTGCACGCGAAAGCCCTGCGGTATCTCCAGGCTGTCGGCCTTGTAGACCATGAGGTCCAGCGGCATGCCCACCGAGACATTGCTGCGGATGGTCGAGTCGAAGGAGATCAGGGCGCAGCGCAGCGCCTGAGGCAGCGGTGTTTCCCGACTCAGCGCGCGGTCCAGAATTGGCTTGCCGTACTTGCTTTCGCCAATCTGGAAAAACGGCGTGTCATCCGTGGAAACGATGAAATTGCCCTGTGGATAGAGGTTGTACAACTGCGGTGCCTCGCCACGCAGTTGGCCACCGATCAGGAATGAGCAACTGAGGTCGATGTCCTGGGTCTGCGAGGTGCTGTCGCGGTCGAGCACTTCACGCAAGGTCGCGCCCACCAATGCCGCCGCATCGAATAGGGTGGGCACGTTGTGCAGGTTGCTGGTGTCGCTGCCGAGGCGGTGCCGCAGCAAGCTGACGACTGACTGCGAGGTCGCCAGGTTACCAGCGGTCTGCAGTACGATCAGGCGCTCTCCCGGAACACCGAATACATGCAATTTGCTGAAGATGGCGATGTGGTCGATGCCGGCGTTGGTTCGCGTATCGGACACGAACACCAGGCCATCGGTCAGGTTCAGGGCTACGCAATACGTCATGAATCACCTGTCGCTGGAACCACCCCTTTCAAGGTGCTTGGGAAATCGGCCTGCAGGGTGCACGAAGCAAGAGCGCTGTTGCTGGCTCACCTCAATCAGAACGCCGTACTTGCGTCCGTCGTTATCGATGGACCGGGTAGCGAGATTGCTCGTGAGGCACGTTGGCAGACCATGGATCGCCAGCAAGCGGGCTCCTCAATGGAGCGCACCACTGGCAATGCTCAAGGTACATAGGTCAGAAAACTCAGGGTCCCTGGGGTTCACCCTTTCTCGAATATGGCAGTTTTAGATCGCTGCCATCCAACCAGCGGGTCCACTCACCGCGGCATTACTGCTGCACCTGCAGCAGCGGCGAAACCCGCACGCGTGCATGCATCTGCTCCCCCCCGCCGCCACGGCGCATGCCGCGCACCGGGCAAGCATCGAGGTAGTCCAGGCCGACCGCCAGTTTGAGGTGACGCTCGGGTCGCGCCAGGCGGTTGGTCACGTCGAAGCTGTACCAGGCATCATCCAGCCAGGCTTCGGCCCAGGCATGGCTGGCCAGGTGCGCGTCATCCTCGCTGTACAGGTAGCCGGACACATAGCGCGCCGGCACACCCAGGCTGCGCGCGCAGGCGATGAACGCGTGGGCATGGTCCTGGCAGACCCCGGCGCGTCCGGCGAAGGCCTCTGCCGCCGTACTCTCGACACGCGTCGCACCGGGCACATAGGCCATCTGCTCGTGCAGGGCATGCATCAGGTCGATCAGCCCCCCCCGATTACGTCGACTGCCAGCCTGCTGCTGGGCAAACGCATGCAGGGCATCGTCGGCCTGGGTCAGACGGGTCACACGCAAATACGGCAAGGCGGAACGATGATCGTGCTCGGCTTCGCTGTGCTCGTCGATTTCGACCTGGCCACGCGCGCTGATCACCAAGGCCTCGTGCGGCTCGTCGATGGTCAGCACATGCATGATGTTGCCGAACGGATCGCACTGCGCGCGCACCGGGCGTGGCAGGTCCAACTGCCAACTGATCACATGCTGACGCTCGCTTTCCTGCGGCGTGATGCGCAGGTACTGGATGCTCGCGCGCACCTGGTCGTCATAGTTGTAGGTGGTGTCGTGACGGATCGAGAGTCTCATACGACCTCCAGATAGGACGTGTGGATGGAGCTGGCCAACTGACGAACCAGCAGGATGAAATCGGTGAGCCAGACATGCAGGCCTTCGTCGAGCACTTCGTCGATATGGGTATAGCGCAGCCGTGCATCCAGCTCGGCGGCCATGCGCTGGGCACTGCGGCCGTTCTCGCCGGGCAGGCCGGAGAGCATCAGGTTGAGTTCTTCCATGCAGGCCCGCAGCGAACGCGGCACGTCGGCCCGCAGCAGGAGCATCTCGGCAACCTTGCGGGTGCGTGGTGAGCCCCGGTAGATCTCGGTGAAGGCTTCGAACGAGGACAGCGCGCGCAACAAGGCACTCCACTGATAGTAGCCACGCGCCGAGGTGTCGCTGACCGCATCGGCTTCTTCACCGAGCATTTCGTAACGCGCATCGAGCAGGCGCAGGGTGTTGTCCGCCCGCTCGATGAAGGTGCCAAGGCGAATGAAGCGATAGGCCTCGCCGCGCATGATGGTGCCGAAAGTGGCGCCACGAAACAGGTGCGAACGCTCCTTGACCCACTCGCAGAAACGACTGATGCCGTAGCGCCCCAGCCCTTGGGAGGCAATACCCCGCATCTCCAGCCAGGTGGCGTTGATGTTCTCCCACATGTCGGCGGTGATGCGCCCGCGCACCGCGTGCGCGTTGGTACGCGCGGCCTGCAGGCAACAATAGATGCTGGCCGGGTTGTCGGCATCCAGGGCGAAGAAATGCAGCATGCGCTCGGCATGCATCTGCCCGTGGCGCTCCAGGTATTCCTCCATGGTGCCGGTGATCAGCAGCGGCATGGCCAGTTCATCGATGCCATCGCCACGACCGTCCTGCGGCATCAGCGACAGCGAATAGCTGACATCGAGCATGCGCGCGAGGTTTTCGGCGCGCTCCAGGTAACGCGACATCCAGTACAGATCGGAGGCAGTTCTACTCAACATGATGCGCGGCCCTCAGTCCTCGACGATCCAGGTGTCCTTGGTCCCGCCGCCTTGCGACGAGTTGACCACCAGCGAGCCTTCACGCAATGCCACGCGTGTCAGGCCGCCCGGCACCAGACGGGTTTCGCGACCGGACAGGACGAACGGACGCAGGTCGATATGCCGTGGCGCGATGCCGCTCTCGACGAAGGTCGGGCAGGTCGACAGGCACAGGGTCGGCTGGGCGATATACGCCTCGGGACGGGCTTGCAGGCGGGCACGAAAGGCCTCGATTTCGGTCTTGCTCGCGGCGGGCCCGACCAGCATGCCGTAGCCCCCGGAACCCTGGGTTTCCTTGACCACCAGATCCGCCAGGTTGGCCAGCACATGGGACAGGTCCGCCGGCTTGCGGCACTGCCAGGTCGGCACGTTCTTGAGAATCGCCTCTTCGTCCAGATAGAAGCGAATCATGTCGGTGACATAGGGATAGATCGACTTGTCGTCCGCCACCCCGGTCCCGACGGCATTGGCCAGCACCACGTTGCCACTGCGGTAGGCCGCCAGCAGGCCCGGCACGCCGAGCATCGACTCGGGGTTGAACGCCAGCGGATCGAGGAAGGCATCGTCCAGGCGGCGGTAGATCACATCCACCGGTTGCGGGCCGGCGGTGGTGCGCATGAACACCTTGTCGTCACGCACGAACAGGTCCGCCCCCTCGACCAGCTCCACCCCCATTTCACGAGCGAGGAAGGCATGTTCGAAATAGGCACTGTTGAAACGCCCCGGCGTCAGGACCACGACATTGGGGTTATCCAGCGGGCTGGAGGTTTTCAGGGTGTCGAGCAGCAGGTTCGGGTAGTGGTCGATCGGCGCGATGCGCTGCAGGGAAAACAGCTCGGGGAACAGCCGCATCATCATCTTGCGGTCTTCGAGCATGTAGCTCACGCCGCTAGGGGTGCGCAGGTTGTCTTCCAGCACGTAGTAGGTGCCGTCACCGTCGCGTACCAGGTCGACCCCGGCGATATGCGCGTAGATATCGCGGTGCAGGTCCAGGCCCTGCATCGCCAACTGGTACCCCTCGTTGGCCAGCACCTGATCGGCCGGAATTATGCCGGCCTTGATGATGCGCTGGTCGTGGTAGAGATCGGCGAGAAACATGTTCAGCGCCTTGACCCGCTGAATGCAGCCGGCCTCGACGATACGCCATTCGCTGGCGGGGATACTGCGCGGAATGGTGTCGAAGGGAATCAGCCGCTCGGTACCCTGTTCGTCACCATAAAGGGTGAAGGTAATCCCGGCGCGGTGAAACAACAGATCGGCCTCTCGGCGGCGCTGAGCGTGCAGCTCTTCCGGCGTGTCCGCCAACCAGCGGGAGAACTCCCGGTAATGCGGGCGGACCGCGCCACTCGCATCGTACATCTCGTCAAAAAAGGTGCGGGTCATGCCGTACTCCTTGTCACCCTGGACAAGGGACCTATCGCAAGGCCCGTGCCACAGAATCTTTTCCTTTATTTTCAATAAATTAACTATTGAAAATGAATACAGCGCACCATATTGGCGCGCCATGCCAAGGCAAAAAAGCGGCACGCCCCAATCAGTGGCAGGCTTTGCACAGCACAGTCAGGCAGATGATCCGAGTGAATCACCTGCCCATCAGTTAAATGCGACAGGCCAGAACGCGCCGAGTTTCTCCTGAATTTCTCGGACGGCGTGCCAGGTGTCGTGGGGAAAGGAGCAGTAGAGGATTGGGGTCAGCGCGGCGTGCCGATCGCGGAGAGTTCGAGCCAGTGCCGATAGAAACCTTCCGCTATCTGGTTGAGCGCCGCCACCCGGGTTGGCAAGTCACGCAGCATCTGCTGCACACCCTGCTGGCTGGGCTGGGTCTCATCGAGCTGGGACGACCAATCCCGCAGCCAGTCCCGCACCAGCGCTTCGGTCATTTCCGGATGGCCCTGCAGGGCCAGCACCTTGTCACCCCAGGCGAATCCCTGGTTCGGGCACCACGGGCTCGACAGCAGCCACTGGGCGCCGACAGGCAAGTCGAAGGTATCGCCATGCCACTGGAACATCGGAAACTCCTTCGGCACATGGGCGAGCCAAGGGTTGGGATTCGCCTGATCACGGCGCACCAACGTCTGCCAACCAGACTCGGTATAAGGCATGCGATGCACCGCAGCACCCAGCGCACGGGCAATCAACTGCCCGCCCAGACAATGCCCCAGTAGGGGAATGTCGCGCTGGATGAAGTGTTTCAACGCGGCTATTTCCGTGGCGATCCAAGGCAGATTGTCGTTCACGCTCATCGGCCCGCCCATCAGCGCCACGGCTCGTGGACGATCCAGGTCATAGCCGGCGAGCTCTCCGCGGTCGACGCGCACGACAGAGAAACCGATGCCCCGGCTCTCCAGCACTGCAGCCAGGTGGCCGGGCGTGCAGTGGTCGACGTGGGTCAGGATCAGAATATCGCTCATGGCTACCTCCAGTAATTCGCCAGGACTCTCATTCGGCCTCCAGCAAAGGCAAAGCCCGTGCCGGAGCACGGGCTTTGTCGAACCAGGCACAAAGCTGTTTTGTTATTCTATAACAATAGGCAATTATCGATAACTGGCCAGCAAGACCAGGCAATCAAGCGCTCGCCTGCCCTTGCTGGTCACTCTGCGCCAAATCCATCAGCTCGCGGTTTGCCACGGCGTACATGGCGTAGTCCGTGCCGGTCGCTCCACGCAACTCACTCAGCATGGTCAGCCAGCGCTGCACCAGAGCTCTGTGCTGCTCCAGCCAGAATGCCACGCGCGCCTCGATATCCACCGGACCATCGGCCATCTGCAAAACGGCGATGGTGATGGCGCGTTGTTGCCCGTCGAGGTCATCGCGGAATGCTTCGCGGGCCAGGGCCTGCCAGTTGTTCTCCACCGGCAGGCTGGTGATCTGCTGCAGGTACCAGCCCAACTCCAGCGCGCCACCCACGGCAAAATAGGCCGTGGCTACCTCGGATGCTGATTTACCCGTGACATCCGCCGCCTCGATGATGGGCAACAAGGTGTACAGGTGACCGGTGCCAGCAACCACCCGCGCCAGCTCTTCCGGCGTGCCCGCCTCGACGAAGCCCTGGTAACGCGCCAGCCATTGCTCACGCGCCGGGCCTTCGAGCAGCTCGTCAAGGCGCACCGCCAGCTCCGCCACACGCGGGCCGAAATGGCCGACATCACGCGCCGCGTCCAGCTCATTGCGGCGGCTGCGCAGGAACCAGCGCGTGGCGCGCCGACCTAGACGCATCAGCTCGTCCATCAGCTGCAGTTGCAGCTCGGCTGGCACGTTGTAGTCCATCGCCTCGATTTGCTGCCACCAGTACGGCAGGCGGAATACATCGCGCACGATGACGTAAGCGCCAGCGACATTCGCCGCGCTCATGCCGGTGGACTCCTTCAGGCGCTGCACGAAGGTGATGCCCATGTGGTTGACCAGATCGTTGGCGATCTGCGTGCTGACGATCTCGCGTTTCAGACGATGGCGGCGCATGGCCTCGCCAAAGCGCTGCGTCAGTTGCGGCGGGAATGCTGTCTCCATCTCGCTGGCCAGATAATCGTCGTCCGGCACCAGCGACTTGAGCAGCGCTTCCTTGAGGTCGATCTTGCTGTAGGAAATCAGCACCGACAGTTCCGGGCGGGTCAGGCCCCGGCCATTGGCGGCACGCTCGTTGAGCTCGTCGTCAGTTGGCAGGAACTCCAGCGCACGGTCCAGTTTGCCGGCGGCCTCCAGGGCTGCCATCAGGCGCTTGTACTCGGCGATGCGCTCCCGCGCGCGGCGCTCGGCCAACGACAGCGCCTGGGTCTGCTTGTAGTTGTTGCCCAGCACCAGCGTGCCCACCGCGTCGGTCATCTCCGCCAACAACGTGTTGCGCTGCTTGCCGGTCATGTCACCGGCGGCGACGATTTCGTTGAGCAGGATCTTGATGTTGACCTCATGGTCGGAGCAGTCCACCCCGCCAGCGTTGTCGATGAAGTCGGTGTTGCTCGCCCCGCCATTGAGTCCGAACTCGACCCGGCCGAGTTGGGTCATGCCCAGGTTGCCGCCCTCGCCCACCACCCGTGCACGCAGCTCGCGACCATCGACGCGCAAGGCATCGTTGGCCTTGTCGCCGACATCGGTGTGGCTTTCTTTGCTCGACTTGACGTAGGTGCCGATGCCGCCGTTCCACAACAGATCGACCGGCGCCTTGAGCAACGCGTTGAGCAGCTCGGTCGGCGCCAGCTTGTCGGCGCTGATATCGAAGCGTGCCTTCATCTCCGGGCTGATGGTGATGCTCTTCGCCGCGCGCAGAAAGATGCCGCCGCCTGCGGAAATCAGCGAGGCATCGTAATCGGCCCAACTGGAGCGCGGCAGTTCGAACAGGCGCTTGCGCTCCACGAAGCTCTTCGCCGCGTCCGGGTTCGGGTCGATGAAGATGTGCAGATGGTTGAAGGCGGCTACCAGTTGCAGCTTGTCCGAGAGCAGCAGACCATTACCGAACACATCGCCAGCCATGTCACCGATGCCGATCACGGTGGTGTGATCGGTCTGCACATTGAGATCGCGCTCGCGGAAATGGCGCTGCACCGACACCCAGGCGCCACGGGCGGTAATGCCCATGCCCTTGTGGTCATAGCCTGCCGAGCCACCCGAGGCAAAGGCATCGCCGAGCCAGAAGTCGTACTCGACGGCGATGCCGTTGGCGATGTCGGAGAAGGTCGCGGTGCCCTTGTCCGCCGCCACCACCAGGTAGGGGTCGTCATCATCGTGGCGCACCACGTTGGCCGGCGGCAGCACTGCACCTTCCTTGAGGTTGTCGGTGATATCGAGCAGGCCGCTGATGAAGATACGGTAGCAGGCAATCGCCTCAGCCTGGATCTCATCGCGGCTACCGCCAGCTGGTAGGCGGCGTGGCACAAAACCGCCCTTGGCGCCGACCGGCACGATCACCGCGTTCTTCACCTGCTGCGCCTTGACCAGGCCGAGCACTTCGGTACGGAAATCTTCCTCGCGGTCCGACCAGCGCAAGCCACCGCGTGCGACCGTGCCGAAGCGCAGGTGCACGCCTTCGACGCGCGGCGAGTAGACGAATATCTCGAACTTGGGCACCGGCCGTGGCAGCTCGGGAATCGCCTTGGGATTGAACTTGAAGCTGAAGTAACTCTTGGCCTGGCCGTTGGCGTCGGGCTGGTAGAAGTTGGTGCGCAGGGTTGCCTTGATCAGGTCCAGGTAGCGCCGCAGGATGCGGTCCTCGTTAAGCACCGCGACATCGTCGAGGGCACTGAGAATCGCCTGTTCCAGTTTCTGCTGCTTGTCTTCCAGGTCCTCGGCGGTGAGCTTGCGTGCCAGGTAGAAGCGCGTCTTGAACAGGCGCACCAACTCGCGGGCGATGTCGGCATGGTTGAGCAGTGTGTTGGCGATATAACCCAGGTCGAAGCCCAGGCGGATCTGCTTGAGGAATCGCGCGTAGGCCCGCAGCAGCGCTACATCGCGCCACGGCAGCCCGGCGATCAGCACCAGGCGGTTGAAGGCGTCGTTCTCGGCAGCGCCACCGACGATCTGCACGAAAGCATCCTGCAGGGTGTCGTTGAGCTGCTGGATGTCCAGGTCCAGCCCTTCGCCATAGGTGAAGGCGAAGTCGTGAATCCAGAACTCGCGACCGCTCTGATGACGCAGCCGGTAAGGAAATTCGCCCAGCACACGCAGGCCGAGGTTCTCCAGGATCGGCAGCACATCGGACAGCGCCAGCGGCGTATCGGCGTGATACAGCTTGCAGTGCAACTGGCGCTCGCCCGGCACCAGCGGTTGGTAGAAGCTCATCACCAGCGGGCGTTCGGCGCTCAGGCTGAACAGGTGCTGCATGTCGACCACCGCCGAATGCGGGGCGAAGCGCTCGCGGTAACCGGCCGGGAAGCTGTTCGGGAAGTCGTTCAGCACGCGATTGCCCCTGGCCTCGCCGAAGCTCTCCACCACCAACCCGGCGTAGTCGTCCTTCCACGAGCGGCAGGCCTGGATGACTTCGCGTTCGAGCTGCTGCTGATCGATGTTCAGCTTGGTCTTCGGATCGATGCGCAGGATGAACTGCACCCGCGCCAGCACCGACTCGGAGAAGTAGGTCCAGAACTCGCAATCGGTGGCCTGCAGGCGATCGACCAGTACCTGTTGGATGCGCAGCCGGGTCTCGGTGGAATACACGTCGCGCGGCACATAGGCCAGGGCATAGACGAAGCGCCCGTAGGGGTCGAAGCGCAGGAACAGGCGCACCTTGTTGCGCTCCTGGATCTGCACGATGGCCAGCGCGGTGTTGTACAGCTCATCGACCGGCGTCTGGAACAGGTCGTCACGCGGCAGCACCTCCAGCACCTTGACCAGTTCCTTGCCCAGGTGCCCTTGCGCCGCGAAGCCGGAACGCTTCTCTACTTCGGCGACCTTGCGCCGGATAAAGGGAATGTCGCGCACGCTCTGGCTGTAGACAATGGAGGTGTAGATACCGAGGAAGCGGCATTCCTTGATCACCTTGCCCTTGGCATCCAGCTCGCGGATGGAAACGAAATCCGGGTAAGCCGGTCGGTGCACGCGGCTTGGCAGTGCGGCCTTGGCGAAGGACAGCAGCATCGGCTCGCGCAGGTAGTTCACCGCGTAGGATTCGATGTGCAATTCGCTGTGGCTCAGACCACTGCGCAGACGCTTGGACAGCCCGAGTAGCGAGCGTTCGTCGTACTCGATATGGCCACCATCGGCCTCATCGTGCACGGTAAGTTCCTCGTAGCCGAGGAAGGTGAAATGGCCATCCAGCAACCAGGCGAGGAAGACCTTGACCTCCTCCAGCTCGGCGCCATCGACCTTGAGCCTGGCCTTGCCCAGCCAGCTCAGCAGCTCTTGCGCCTTGTCGCGCATGGGCTGGAAGTCGGCAACGGTGATGCGCACTTCCTCCAGCACTTCCAGCAGGCTGCTTTCCAGCGAACGCAACTCGGCACTGCTCGAGCAACGGTCGATCTCGAGGAAGATCAGCGATTCCTGCTGGACATCCTTGCCAACGCTGCCCTTGGGCAGCACTTCCTGCAATACGCCCTGCTTGTCGCGGCGCACGCTGATCACGCTGTTCTGCAAGGTATGGATGCTATGGCCGCGGCGGTTCAGTTCCATGCGCACCGAGTCGACCAGAAAAGGAATGTCCGGGTGCAGCACTTCAACGGCGGTGTGGGTGGATTGCCACCCGTGTTTTTCATAATCCGGATTGAACACCCGTACCTGTGGCCGGGCGGCATCGAAGGATTCGAGCAGGCGCCAGGCCGACAGCGTGCACCCCACCAGGTCGGAAAGCCGCCGCTGGGTCAGTTCGTCGAGGGCGATGATGCCGAAGAATTGCTCGGCGAACAGCGCCACTTGTGGCAACGCCTGTTCGCTGACGTGCTGCGCCAGAGCCGCTTGCAGTTGGTGCTGAAAGTCGTCTTTGCTGGCCGCCGTGAAAAACGCCATGGTCATGCTCCACTGGAGTTGTTGTTAGGTATGCCGCGCCGGCTCATGTAAGCCGCGCTACCGATTCAAACTCCAGAGCAGTCTAGGCCATGGATAGAACCAGGCAGTGCATGCATCGACCGACAGGTCACACCCAGCTTAACGAGAGCCTGTGAACGGCTGCTTGCAGAGCTGCGACATATTCGTTCATCGTCTTGCAGCCCGAGGCGTGCCAATAAGCGCCCGGAAATACCGCGCCACAGGGAGCAGGCGATGACCCAACCATCCACCGCTGACCAGCAGATTGCTCCGGTCAAACGCTCCCTGGTGCGCAACTTCAGCACACTGGCCGTCACCCTGATCGGCCTGCTGTTGCTCGTCCTCGCCGCTGTGCTCTGGCCTGTACTGATCGCGCCCTTGCTGATCCTCTGCGGACCGGTCTACCTGGGCGTACTGTTGCCTTTGAGGGTCGGCCGCGAGGAGCGCAGGAAGCGGGCCGAGCAGATCCGCCAGCAATCGTTGGCGACCTGGGGCTTCGTAGGGCGTGACCGTGCCGGCCCCTGGCTCAACTACATCGACTATCCCCTGGCGCGGTATTGCGAGGCGCTACGTGGCCACTACTTCTACGGCGAGTGGCTGATCCTGCATGACGGCCTGCTGGTGATTAACCCCGGCCATGCGCAGGTTGACCGGGTACGCGGCGAAATCAGCTACGACTTCGACCACCCACGGACCTACGCCTGGGACGGTTGCACACCCAAGATAGCCTTCTACTGGGTGCTGACGTTCGGCAGCCCGGACTGGTGGGACAAGGCGGAACCGATCCAGCGCATCGAACACGGCACGCTGGTTACGACGAGTGTGTTCTGGCCCCTCACCCACCACGCCAGCCTGGTGCACGATGCGCTGTACCAGTACCTGAACGTCGCGCCCGTGAGCAAAGCCCAGGCCGACCGACTGTTCCATACCATGCTGCTCGAAGCCGGCATGCTGCGCCCGCTGGCAGCGCTCTACTACCTGGCCGTACGCCTCGGCGGCGCCCGCAGCATGCATGACCGCAACAACCCCGACAGCCCGCTGCGCTGCCTGACCGTCATGCCGACTTACAAAGCTGCAACAGAGCCACCAGCGGCCGCCGAGACACAAGCTGCCACCTGAGTCAGCCGACAACTGCGCACTGCTGCGCAACCGCTCACAGCATGGTTAGTCGCCAGCGCCTGGATGCATTACATTAGGCGGCCCGATCGGGTGTACTCGACGGCCTGTCAGTCCCTTTCCAGGAAGAACCTCGATGGAACATCGTGAGGCGTTACTCGCGCTGCGAACCTTTCTCGCAACCCAGATCCTCGGCCAGGAAAAGCTCATCGAGCGCCTGCTGATCGCCTTGCTGGCGGACGGGCACTTGCTGGTCGAAGGCGCCCCCGGCCTGGCCAAGACCAAGGCGATCAAGGAACTGGCCGAAGGCATCGAAGCCGAGTTCCACCGCATCCAGTTCACCCCCGACCTGCTCCCGGCCGACATCACCGGTACCGAAATCTATCGCCCGGAAACCGGCAGCTTCGTGTTCCAGCAGGGGCCGATCTTCCACAACCTGGTACTGGCCGACGAGATCAACCGCGCGCCGGCCAAGGTGCAGTCGGCACTGCTCGAAGCCATGGCCGAACGCCAGGTCAGTGTCGGGCGCAGCACTTACGACCTGTCGCCGCTGTTCCTGGTCATGGCCACGCAGAATCCCATCGAACAGGAAGGCACCTACCCGCTGCCCGAAGCCCAGCTCGACCGTTTCCTGATGCACGTGAAGATCGGCTTCCCGGATGCCAGCGTGGAGCGCAAGATCCTCGCCCAGGCTCGTGGCGATGCCCTCAACGGCGAAGCCAAGCCCGAGCACCGCGTGACCCAGCAGGCAATCTTCGCCGCGCGCAAGGAAATCCTCGGTCTGTACATGGCCGACGCAGTGGAGGAATACCTGGTGCAACTGGTCATGGCCACGCGCACCCCGGCCAAGTTCGACGCCGAGCTGGCCGAGTGGATCGCCTATGGCGCCAGCCCGCGCGGCTCCATCGCCCTCGACCGCTGCGCCCGCGCCCATGCCTGGCTGGCCGGGCGCGACTTCGTCAGCCCGGAGGATATCCAGGCGGTGCTGTTCGATGTGCTGCGCCACCGGGTCATCCTGTCGTTCGAGGCGGAAGCCGCCGGCATCGACCAGGACCGGGTGATCCAGCGCATTCTCGATGTGGTCGCGGTGGCCTGATGCCACGCCCGCCCGAAGCCTGCTGAATCATGCACGCCCTGCCCGCACAACCCGGTATCCGCGTCAGCCTCGCCGAGCTGATCGAGATGCGCCACCGCGTGCGCGAGGTGCAACTGTTTTCCACGCCTGCCCGGCGCAGCCCGCTGATCGGCCTGCACCACTCCAAGCTGCGCGGACGGGGTGTGGACTTCGATCAGGTGCGCGTCTACCAGCCCGGCGACGATGTCCGCACCATCGACTGGCGTGTCACCGCACGCACCCAGGAACCCCACACCAAGCTGTTCCATGAAGAACGCGAGCGGCCGATCTTCATCATGGTCGAACAGAGCCGCCGGCTGTTCTTCGGCTCCACCCAGCACTTCAAATCGGTACTCGCCGCCCAGGCCGCCAGCCTGTTCGGCTGGGCCGCCCTCAGCCACAACGACCGCATCGGCGGACTGGTGTTCGGCGACAACGACCACCACGAGATCAAGCCCCGGCGCAGCAAGCAAAGCCTGCTGCAACTGCTCAACCGCCTGAGTCGGGCCAACCAGGCGTTGCACAGCGAGGCGCCCGGTGAGCGCGATGCGTTCGGCATGGCCCTGCGGCGCGCCCGTGAAGTACTGCGACCAGGCAGCCTGGCCATCATCATTTGCGATGAGCGCGCCCTGAACGACAGCGCCGAACAGCAACTCACCCTGCTCGCCCGGCACACCGACCTGCTCCTTTTGCCAGTCTCCGATCCCCTCGACCGTGCGCTACCAGCCGCCGGCCTGCTGCGCTTCGCCGAGCGTGGTGCGCAACTGGAACTCGACACCCACAACCCCGACCTGCGCGCGGCCTACCAGGCCCTCGGCGAGCAACGCGTCGCCCGCTGGCAACGTCTGGCGCAAAAACTCGGCGTTCCCGTGCTGCCACTGTCCACCGCGGGTGAACTGGTGGAGCAACTGCGCGACCACCTCAACGCTCACCAGCGTCCGGGGAAAAAACCGTGAACCCGCTCGATCAATTGCACCCGACCATCGCCCCCGCGGCCGTGAGCTGGTGGCCGCTGGCGCCTGGCTGGTGGCTGCTCGCAGCACTGCTGCCGCTGTTGCTCTGGGGGCTGTGGCGCCTGCGTCATTACCTGCCCAGACGCAAAAAGTCGCAAGCCAGCGAACAGGTGCTCGACCCACTGCGCAGCGCCGCTCTGACCGAGCTGGCCGCCCTGAGCAGGCCCTACGATGGCCAGCATGCCGGCCTCTGGCTGCAGCAGCTCAACGCGTTGCTCAAGCGTCTGTGCCGCGTCCATTACCCGCAGGACAACAGTCACACGCTCAGCGGCCGGGCCTGGCTGGCATTTCTCGACAACCGCTGCCCCGCCGCCGGCCTGACCCGCTGGATGGTGCTGGTCGAAGGCGGCTACCGCGGCACCTGCACCCTGGACGACAAGGCCATCGACGGCCTGAACCAGGCCATCGACACCTGGATTCGCAAGCATGTTTGAATTCGCCTGGCCCTGGGTCTTCCTGCTCGCGCCGCTGCCCTGGCTGCTACGTCTGCTATTGCCGGCCGCGGACAGCGGTGAAGCGGCCCTCAAGGTCAGCTTCCTCAGCGAGCTGGAAGGCCTGAGCGGCCGCCGCGCCCGTGCCAACCTGCCCGCCTGGCGCCAGCAGGCCCGCTTCGCTGCCCTCTGGCTGCTGTTGCTGCTGGCCACGGCACGCCCGGAATGGGTCGGCGAGCCCCTGCCACTGCCGGCCAGCGGACGTGATCTGCTGCTCGCCGTGGATGTCTCCGGCTCCATGGCCTACAGCGACATGCGCTGGGACGGCAACGAAATCTCGCGCCTGGAGCTGGTGAAGAAACTCTTCGGCGACTTCATCGAAGACCGCCAGGGCGACCGTGTCGGTCTGATCCTGTTCGGCAGCCGCGCCTACCTGCAGTCACCGCTGACCTTCGACCGCCATACCGTACGCATCTGGCTGGACGAGGCACTGGTCAACATCGCCGGCCCACAGACGGCCATCGGCGATGCCATCGGCCTGGCGGTCAAGCGTCTGCGCGAACGCCCGGCCGATAGCCGCGTGCTGGTGCTGGTCACCGACGGCGCCAGCAACAGTGGCGAGATCGAACCACGCACCGCTGCCCGCCTGGCAGCCGAAGAACAGGTGAAGATCTACACCATCGGCATCGGTGCCGACCCCGAGCGCACCGGCATCATGGGCATGCTGGGCATGAACCCGGGGGTCGACCTCGACGAGCCCACGCTGATCGACATTGCCGAGCAAACCGGCGGCGCCTATTTTCGCGCCCGCAACACCGAAGAGCTCAAACAGATCGAGGCCACCCTCGACCGCCTCGAGCCCGCCCTGCAGCAACCGACCCGTGCCCGGCCGGCCCTGGCACTGTACAGCTGGCCGCTTGGAGCGGCGCTGTTGCTCAGCCTGCTGCTGGTCATCCAGCTGATCTGGCCACATGCCCTGCAAACCCTGAGCAGCCGCTTCGCGAGGCGCACCTGATGGATCATCTCGCCTTGCTCTGGCCACATTGGCTGCGTCCATTCTGGCTGCTTCTGCTGCCGCTGCTCGGTTGGCTGTTCTGGCGCCTATGGCACCGCGAACGGCGCAGCGGCAGTTGGCAATTGCTGCTGCCGCCGGTCTTTCAAGCCGCCCTGCTCAGTGGTGGTCGTGCGCGGCAGAATCGCCTGCCCTGGATCGCCCTGGGCCTGGCTTGGATACTCGCCATGCTGGCCCTGCTCGGACCGAGCTGGCAGCGCGTCGAACAGGCCAGTCAGAAGCGCGCCGATCCGCTGGTGGTGATCCTCGAGCTGACGCCCGCCATGCTCGCCAGTGATGCCGCGCCTACTCGCCTGGCACAGGCCAGGCGCAAACTGCTCGACCTCATGCAGGCGCGTGCCGATGCCCAGACCGGCATCGTCGTGTTTGCCGGCAGTGCACACACGCTGATGCCACTTTCCGACGACCTGGCCGCAGCCAGCAACCTGCTTGATGCGATGACCCCGTCGATCATGCCGACACCGGGTCACCGGGCAGACCTGGCCGTGAAGCGCGCCCTCGAACTGCTCGAACAGGGCGCCCAGGGACGTGGTCGTCTGCTGCTGATTGCCAGCGAGTTGAGTGCCGAGGAGCGTAGCGCGATTCGCCAGAGTCTCGGCAGCAAAAGCTCGCGCCTGAGCATTCTTGGCATCGGCACCAGCCAGGGCGCGCCCATCCAGGGTGAAGACGGCAGCTTCCTCAAGGATGCCCAGGGCGCCATTCTGCTGCCACGCCTGGACAGCGCCGGCTTGAGCCGGTTTGCCAATGAACTGGGCAGCCGCTACAGCCAGGCGAGCACCGATGACCGCGACCTGAATCGCCTCGGTCTGCTCGATGGCCCGCAAAGCCTGCGTACCGATGGCGAAGCCGTACGCCTGGCAGCCTGGGCCGACCAGGGCCATTGGTTGCTCCTGCCTCTTCTGTTGCTTGCTGCCTGCGCCGGGCGCCGGGGCTGGCTGTTCTCCCTGCCACTGCTGTTCATGCTCGTTCCCCAGGCCAGCTATGCCTTCGACTTCGAAGACCTCTGGCTACGCCCGGACCAGCAAGGCCAGCGCCTGCTCGATGCACAACAGCCCAAGGAGGCCGCGCAGCGCTTCGCCGACCCACAATGGCAAGGCGAGGCGCTGTACCGCGCCGGCGACTATCCAGCGGCGGCAGAGCGTTTCGCCCAGAGTGACAGCGCCATCGCCCACTACAACCGCGGCAACGCGCTGGCCAAGAGCAACGAACTGGAAGCAGCGATCGACGCCTATGACCAAGCGCTGGAACAACAGCCCGACCTCAAGGTGGCGCAGGAAAACAAGACACTGGTCGAACAGCTCCTGCAGCAGCAGAAACAGCAACAACAGCAGAACCAGCAGCCGCAGGATCAACAGCAGTCCGAACAGAGCCAGGGGCAGAACAACGATCCGCAGTCTGGCAGCCCCGGACAGCAACAGCCGCTGTCTCCTGATAAACAACAGCCTGACAAGCAGACTTCGCCGCAGGACAAGCCTGGCAACGACGCCAAACCTGACAACGGGCAAGCCGAAAAACCCGAGCACAATGGCGACGCCGACAACAACGGCAAGCCAGCGGACGACACACCGCAGTCGGCGCAAAGTGGTCAGGAGCACAACGGTGACAGCGCCCAGGCGGGTGCACGCGAAGCCCTCAGTGACGAACGCCGCGATGCCCTGGAGCAATGGTTGCGGCAGATCCCCGATGACCCGGGTGAGTTGCTGCGGCGCAAATTCCTTTATGAACAGCAACAGCGCCAGGAACAGTCTCGATGAGCCGCCTGCTTTGTGCCCTCCTTCTCAGCCTTATGACCCTGCAGGCGGTTGCTGCCAGCTTTACCGCGACGGTCGACCGTACGCGCCTGAGCGACGGCGAGAGCATCGACCTGATTCTCCAGTCCGATGATGTCACCGTCTTCGGCAAACCCGACCTGACGCCCCTGCAGCCGCTGTTCGACGTGCTCAGCACCCGCCAGGAAAACCGCCTGGCCACCTTTGACGGCAAGACCCAGGCCACCACGCGCTGGATTGTCACCCTGCAGCCCAAGCAGACCGGCTTCGTCGTGGTGCCGCCGCTGACACTTGGCGACGCGAGCAGCGAGCCCATCACCCTGCAGGTATTGCCCGCCGACACCTCGGCCAACAACGGCAAGCTGGCACCGATTTTCCTGGATGCCAGCCTCGACCAGGACAGCGTCTACGTTCAGGCTCAGGCCATCCTCACACTGCGTATCTACCACTCGGTTTCCTTGTACGACGACAGCAGCCTGACGCCATTGCAGATGCCTGACGCGCGCATCGAGCAGCTCGGCGAACCACGGACCTACGAGAAGCAGATCAACGGCGTGCGCCACGGCGTGATCGAACTGCGCTATGCGATCTACCCGCAGAAAAGCGGCGAGCTGACCATTCCCTCGCAACTGTTCAGCGCCACACCGGCACAGCGCTCCAACAACGACGTCTACAACCCGTTCGGGCCACGTCCGGGCCGTAGCGTGCAGGTCAAATCCCCCGAGGTCCCACTAACGGTCAAGGCCAAACCCGCCGACTATCCGGCCGACGCGCCCTGGTTGCCGGCACGCTCGCTCAGCCTGGCCGAATCGTGGAGCCCCGAGCCCGACCAGGCTCGGGTAGGCGACTCCCTGACGCGCAGCATACTGATGCGGGCCGAAGGTCTTTCCAGTGCCCAGTTGCCGCCCTTGCCAACCAGCCAGGCCATTGGTCTGCGGCGCTACCCGGACCAGCCCAAACTGGCCAACGAAAGCAGTGAGCGCGGCCTGATCGGCAGCCGCGAAGAACGCGAGGCCCTGGTGCCAAGCCGCAGCGGAACCATCGACCTGCCGGAGCTGAAGGTGGTGTGGTGGAACACCCGTGAAGACCGCCTGGAACACACCAGCCTGCCAGCACGCACCCTGCAGGTGGCGAACAACCCGGCTCTGGACGTGGAAACACCCGTTGCCCCTGCAGTGCCGGTGGCAAGTGGCGACAGTGCCCTGCTATGGCCCTGGCAACTGGCCTGCGCCCTGCTCGGCATCACCACGCTGCTCGGCTTCGGCCTGTGGTGGCGGGCCCGCCGGCAACCGGCCATTTTGCCGACAGTACAGACCGGCCCCAGCCCCCGCACCCTGCTCGATGACCTCAAGCGCGCCTGCCAGGCCAACGACACCCAGGCCACCCGCCAGGCCCTCGATGCGTGGGCTCGTCAGCAACCGGAAACCCTGGCGGAGATGGCGGCCCGCTTTGCCCCGCTGTCCGAGACACTGGATGGACTCAATGGCGCGCTCTACAGCGAGAGCGGCCAGAACTGGCAGGGCGAGGAGCTGTGGAAGGCGATTCGCACGTTGCCGCCGCTGGAAACCCCACTCAACCAGCAGGAACCCAGCCCCTTGCCTCCGCTCTACCCACGCTGAGCACATTGCATATGGATGACATGAACCAACGTGCCCGCCTGACATTGCAGGAAGAGCTCAGCGCGTTCTATCGCCGCTGCGGCTTCGCCGAAACCGCGGACCGCAAACCGCTGACAGTCCCGGTGTATACCGGCTGCCTGCTGGTCCCGCTGCCGAACATCGAAACCCGCCACCGCTACCTCAAGTACCATGACCTGCACCACCTGGTGACGGGCTATAGCACCGGGCGTATAGGCGAGGGGGAAGTCAGTGCCTGGGAGCTGGGCACTGGCTCGATGTTCAACTCGCCACTGCTCGGCACCATGAACCTGATTGCCCTGTCTACCGGCCTGGTCCTGGAGCCCAAACGCATGTGGCGGGCTTTCCAGCGGGGCTGGCGCAGCCGCAACCTGTATCCGCTCGCCATGCGCCAACAGATCGAGGCTGGCCGTTGGGCGGACCTGGCGGCACTGCAAGACTCCCTGCTGGAGAGCCGACGCAATCCCCTGCCCATGCCCATTCGCCTGGTGGAGTTCGGTGCCTACAGCGCCTGCGCCATGCTGATTCACGCCCTGATCGCCATTCCTGCGGTCTGCACCCGTGTAATCACCGACCTGACCCTGGGCTACAACGTCTTCCAGGCAATCAAGCCGACCAAACGTACCGACCTTTTCTGAGCACCTGACATGAGCAACCTGAGCACGGTAGAAATCAAGGCATTCGTCCCGGCCAAGGACTTCCAGATCTCCAAGGATTTCTATCAGGCCCTGGGTTTTCACCTGGCCTGGAACGACGACGAACTGGCCTATCTGCATCACGGCAGCAGCAGCTTTCTGCTGCAGAACTTCTACGTTCGCGAGCTGGCTGAAAATCTGATGATGCACCTGCTGGTAGAGGACGTAGACGCCTGGTGGCAACAGGCCCAGGCGGCTGATCTGGAGGCGCGTTTCGGTGTGCGCGTGCTGCCGCCCGAAAACCGTCCATGGGGCATGCGTGACTTTGTGGTGTTCGACCCGTCTGGGGTGCTCTGGCGCATTGGCCAGAACCTGCCGGACACTGATACGGCTGCGCCGTGAATCCATTCGTTCAGGGCTGAGGCCCTATGGGGAAGAACTCGCCCGCGCTCCACACCCCCAACCAGGTCGCCCCATCGATCTCGCGCGGGACGGCCAGGTCCACCAGTTGGTAGAACACATTCCGGTGGATCAATGCTTCCAGATTGCTGCGCACGTGCACATAAGGCGCAGGCTCTTCGGTCTGCGGGTCCAGCTCGATACGCAGCGGATGCTCGGCGCCGGCTTCGACCTGATCGTCGACCTGAGTGGTAAAGCGCAGGACCTGCTGCTCACCTTCGCCCTCGACCTCCAGCGTCACGGCGACAAAGGGCGCGTCATCGACGGTGATACCGACCTTCTCCACCGGAGTAACCAGAAAGTAATCGTCGCCATCGCGGCGGATGATGGTGGAGAACAGTTTGACCATCGGTTTGCGACCGATGGGCGTGCCCAGGTAATACCAGGTCCCGTCACGCGCAATACGCATGTCGATATCGCCACAGAAATCCGGGTTCCACAGGTGCACTGGCGGCAAACCTTGCTGCTCACCCTTGGGAATCTGCGCCAACAGATCGCCCGCCTTGCCCGCATCAGTCATCACATGCTCCTTACTGTCTTGTCACTGTATGACGTCATCGGGGTAGCTCTGTTCCTGCCAACTGCATCTGCTCAGCGGTCGCTGATGCCCAGCAGGCTGCGCGCATAGCGCACGAACGAGGGCCGCAGCAGCTCCTCCGGCTTGGTGTCATAGAACGTCAGAAAACCGCCGCGATTACGAATTCGCGCGCTGTCGACCAGGTAGCGCGTGTTGGTTTCGATCAGCATCAGTTGGATCACCCCGCTGTCGACACCCAGCCGGTCCACAGCCTCCTCGGCATCCCATTCCTCCTCGGTACCAATGCGATCATCGGCAGCCGCAAAACGGGTGTACAGCAGGTAATGCGCGCCAACCGCTCGCGCCTCACTCATGGCCTCTTCCAGCCCTTCCGGCCGTGCGGCGCGGCGGACCAGCGGGAAGTATTCGACGAATGCACTGAACGCCTCTTCGGCTACCACGTTGGGGCGTGGGTAGGCCTTGCCTGGCGGCACGAAATGGCTCTGCGCAATGAACACGAACGAGTCGGGCTGCAGGCGCCATGGGCTGGTGCGCCGGGTATCACCGTGATCGAGCACCCCGGCATCACGCAGGTGATACTCGGTGCCAGCCACCATATCGCTGACCTTCATGCAGCCGCTCAGGCCGAGCAGGACCACCAGCAGAATCAAGCTACGCATTGCATCTCCTCCCTGGCCGGCGACGAAAAACCGGCGGATAGGCGATCATTGCAGCTTCCGCGCCAGCTTGAAGCAATCACAACCCACGCTGCCATTCCTGGCGCAGACGCGCCTGCTGGGGTTGCTCGATGGCCTGACGCACCTGGGCCAGCAAGCGTGGCTTGTCCGCCCCGAGGTTGCCCTTGAGCACCAGGTAATTGGAGGCATGGTCGCTACGAAATACCGTGTCGGTCAGTTCCAACCCCTGTAGCAATCGCTCCACCTCAAGGAACAGCTCGTGCTGCCCCAATGGCTGGAAATCGGCAAAGCCTTCGCGAAAGCGCTGCTCACCCACAGGGAAACTGACCACCAGTGTGGAGAGAAACTCGGGCTGGGCCGCATTCATCAGGCGCGCCGAGTTATCGGCATGCTGGGCACTCAATGCCGTACCGCCCAGCCCGTTGAGAATCATCACCGAACGAGCGATTCCAGCCTCGCCGAGCTTTTCCAGCGCACTCAGGCTTGACGCATAGGTCTCGCCCTTGTTCACCCGCGCCAGCACCTCGTCATCACCCGATTCACAGCCGACGTAGGCCATGGTCAGACCGGCATCGGCCAACTCCTTGAGTTCCTCCACCGACTTCTTGCGCAGGTTGCGCGGCAGACAGTAGCTGGAAACCCGCTGCACGTCAGGCATGTGCTGACGAATCGCGGTCAGAATATTCAACAGACGCCGAGTGGGAAGCACCAGGGCATCACCATCGGCAAGAAATACCCGCTGCACGATCAGCCGTTCGCCGGCACGACGGATTTCTTCCAGCACCTCGGCCTCGTCCCGGGCACGAAATTTCTTCTGCGGCTGCGTGTACATCTAACCAGTAGTTGGCCCAAAAATGTCCCAAATCACCGAGTGAGTGAGTGAATGCAATTGATAAATGTGACTTTTTTCTTGGGCATTTTTTAGGCATCGATAAATCACCCACTCCCAAAAATACCGCCATCAACGTTTGAACTGGCACGGGTAGCTTGATACCCCGCCACTTACTCACTTTTGAGCCAATACCGCTGCACTGTCCTGAGTGTCACGCCCAGCTTCCGAGCGACCTCCTCCTTGCTCAGACCTTCACCCTGCATCCGCTCAACTGAGTCACGAGTGAGATCTGCCTTCTGACCCCGTATACCCCGTCTAGCGTCATCCTGAGTAACCGGATCAAAGCGGCCAGCACTCAGTAGCGCTTTAATCCGTTTATTGCTCACCACAAGCTGTTCTTCAATGCTCCGGTCTGAGCAATACGCTTCTACAGCTAAAAAAACATCGCTTGGTGCAACGCCCAGCACCCCGCATAGGCCAACGAGAGTCTCGATTTTGATGACCGCTTGGCCGTTTTCGACCTGACTCAATTTCGCAATGGTGAGAGCCTCATTGCATTCAGCTCGCGTCAAGCCAGCCTGCAACCTGATGTCTCGCAGCACCCGACCCAAAGCTCTTTCATAACGCATTTTTCTTTGAGCCCAAAAAAACGAGCATCACAACAGCTTTGACGCGACTTATCGTTACCGCTTACGATAACAAGGTGTCGCATAATCCTATCAGCAAAGCCTGTCAATACATACCAATTGAAATGTCATGGTATGGCGCAACTGGTTGAGATTCATGCCCAAGCCGACCCTATGAGATAGAGCTAGCAGAGCGGCGATCAGCGCACTGTCGCCCGTTCTGTGGGATAGCGAAAAGTTGAATTGAGGCGTGAATCGCATGAGCGAGAGAGCACAGACTGAAACCGTCTTGTTTACATCATCATCTCCACAGACCTGGTGCCTAACGAGGCGCGGAGATCAGCCATGGATGTGCCTGACTATTGCCTGCAATGACGACCAGTCAGTAGTTGGATCAATAGATACTAACGACTTTGATAAAATTAAAGAGTCTCTATCTTCGCCAGAAAAAAATATTTTCATCAAAACAATACACATTGTCGTACCCACTAGTAGCGGCATCTCCTCTGCTGAAGTGTTGGAATTAATCGAAGCCAAGTTAGATGGCAGCGTGGCTTTTCATTACCTACAGACAAAGTTTGGAGTTACGAAATTAAACGGCCCAATCGAGCTCTCTCCTAGCCAGGAGGAACAGTGCACATTCACCTCACTCTATAAATCAGAGTTAGAAAAATCAGACATCAAGGACTTACACCATGAAGGAATTGAATGAAACCCTAGATTTGCTATGTAGCGATGGCATACCTATACCAGGGGCTCAGGTCAGTCAGGATGAAGCTGTAAGGATCGTCCGAGAGCGTTACCCATATGCTGAATACTGCATCGTTAAAGATTGGCGATGGATAGACTTAGATGTCACACCTGCACAATTCGAAGAGCTAACCAGAACAAATCGAGAGCCCGCAGTTATCTACGCAGATACCGTGATCTACGATAGTAGTCGTCGATGGGATGTCGGCGACTTCGTGCGCACAAGTTTCCTCCATAAATTCGAAGACGGCTTCATATTTAAAACGCTAAATTCGATTTACATACTCATTGGTAATGGCGTGCAAAAAAGAGCGACCCTAGAAGCTATTGGGCGTATTTTTTGATGCCAATCACCGAATTATCGCGACTAACTAAGATACGCCTGATAAAAGCGCAGAGCACCCAATTTTCATGGCCTGCAACCGGATACCTAATAGACACATACATCTGCACCAGATCTGGCATAGGTTGCGTTTTTAGCCACCAAGGCTCACGAAAGCGCTTCAGGGAGGGAGCGACAATTCGAACATCAGATGTAATACATCTTTACTGTGAAGGGGGCTTCTGGGTACTACACACCACAAGCGGCAGCTTCTACGTTATCGTGACGTTTGAGCGCACATATGGCTGGTATTCGCTGATGCAGTTCAAGTCTTCAGGGCAAGCCAAACTTCGCTTACCCCTACGCCTACTGCACTAACCCATCTTCCTGACCAACCTTCGGCTTATGAACAAGGATCACGCACCGGCTTCGAATTCTTCCAGAAGGTACAAAGCCACTGCGCCGGCCAGGTTTACGCACAATCCAGCTTCATATTTTGTCGGAGGGATGGCGTCCGATGCTGCTCCATGTGCATCACCATGCTTGTTTCTCATATCACCTATGCCCCAGATGATCGAACTCAAACCCTCAATAGTTTTTTCAATGGGCTTTCCTTTTACCTCTAACCCAAGAGCATCAATGGCCTTGCTGAAAAGCGCTTTATTACTATCAGTCGGCTTCCCGCCCCGCTGCTCAATGATCCACTTCAGCGTCGACTCAAGCAGGGCTCTTGCAGCAGTAATAGCGCCGCTTGGGTCTGTAATTCGTCGATGGAGAGCTTTGTCCCACTTCTCTCGAATGCTATGGCTTGGAATTCTCTCGAACAGGTCAGCTAGAGACTCATCTAACGGCGTGGGCTGACCTGAGAACTGCTGTAGAAGCTGCTCGCCGCTGTAGGTAAGGCCTCCGTTCACCAAGACAACAGCATAATCTCCATTAACAGATGAGAAGTCTGTTTGAGCAATGATCTTATCTATG
Organism: Pseudomonas sp. Marseille-Q8238; assembly: GCF_965111915.1. Taxonomy (NCBI): domain Bacteria; kingdom Pseudomonadati; phylum Pseudomonadota; class Gammaproteobacteria; order Pseudomonadales; family Pseudomonadaceae; genus Pseudomonas; species Pseudomonas sp. Marseille-Q8238. The sequence goes on from NZ_CBCOPI010000001.1 coordinate 3,239,793, forward strand.
TAACCTTGTTTATGCGCATGAACTAACGCTTTTGCAAGACTCTGGAATTTCTTCTTGCCGTCTGATGTTGAATCCTCAGGCTCGAAGGTTATTGTTCCAGAGTTAATTTTTCGAAGCACCTCATGCAACCACACGTCCATAGTAACCGCCCCTAAAACCCACTCTTCCACCAATCATATGTCAACAACCTTCGAAGAAATAACTGGCGCTAAGAAGTGTTAGACGCAGTCAAGCTATTCCCAAACAAGCCTTAATGGCAGCAAAGCAAGAAATTAGATACGCGCCACCTGACACTATGAGTGCCGCCAGAGCCAGCCATGCAGTCAACGGAACCTTATCCCTGACTAGAGAGAAGTTTTTCTGCTCATTGACCCAATCAATCTGGTATTGCCAAAAGAACTTGTAATGCGCATACCAGTCGCTGAAAAGAATTTGCTTACTAATAGATGCATTATAGTAGCGCACCTCTAAGCCAGAAAGCTCACCCTGGTATGCAGTAAAGTCCGCATCAGCCGGAAGTGACTGCACCTTCCGATAGAGGTCTCTCAGACCGTTATATATCCGGGTGAGTTCTACGGCAGACTTTTCATATTCGGACTTCTTGGAGTCATATACAGAGATATAGATGCCAATAATCCCAATCACAGCCATGGTTGCAGATATGTTTTTCGCCGAAAGCGAGTCGTATACCAAGGCAAAAATGCCCACGGCTGTGCCTAAGAAACCAATGAAACCTGGGACTTTCTCCACAATGTCATAGGTGGCCCAGTGCTTTCGACCACCAAAGCCCACGTTGTAGCCTGTCTCAGCAATGTTCTTGAGTAGTGCGGCCTGGCTCATGTGTTCTCACTAATCGGTACTGGAATTGGGCTGCGGGCTACAACCACCCCATCCTTGATGATATAGCACTCGACCATGTGCTCACCTTTGAAGTTCGTGGCCTCCTGGATGGACTCATGCCCTGAATCGCTCACAATGTTGCCGCGAATACAGTCGCGCCTTTCAGCCTCATCTCCGGTATTCAGCACTTTCCACTTCATACTGTAGGGTCTAGGTACACCGTTATGGGTAACCCTGAATTTGAGGGTTTTGCGTGCACGTAACGGTAGGCCAAGCTGAATCAGCTCACTGAGCAGACGCTCCCTGAAGCCGTCCTGCTCAACATCGCAATCGACCGACAGAGGGAAGCGAATATCAACAGGATACAGATCCTCGATGAACTGCTCTGTATTCCTGAAGCTGTAGGCAGAACCCAAAGACTCCATGGTGCTGCGCATGGTTGTACGGGTTGAAGGAAAGCTGCGCCCAAAAATCTTCTTCCAGCGGTCGCCCTCATACTCCTCTCCCTGCGCCTCGATGGCTTTAACGCAGAGTTCATAGGCACGCTTAGCAGGCTTTTGGAATTTCTGTTTGACCTTCACATGCTGACGGCTACCTAGGGCTGCGTACCGGTCTTGCTGGGGAAGGTTCTTGGCGTACTCGAAGAAATCCCTAACCATGCAGCCATATGAGCTGAAGCTTGCATTGGCATAAGCATCAGTCGACGTGAGGAAATTATGCGCCAGGGTATCGATCAGCAGACCGCCGATACCAATGCCATGCTTGTTCTTCCATGCACGAAGCATTTTGCACAGTCTCCGCAGGTTCCCATTTTGGTCATCATCAACCGTCTTGGTAGCCTCGATTTCATCCTTGGGCTTGGTGATTTTCCAAGCGCCACCCTTATAGGTGTCGGGGTATACGAAGCTGCCGTCGCCCTGCCTGAAGACCGGCTGAACCTCGACGTTGAAATTCTGAAACGTGACACATACCACCAGGCGATCCACGGTGATCTTGGTGGTGGGATAGCGCTTTAGAATTGCATCGCGGGTGGCTGACAACAGCGCTGACTGCCCCCCATCCTTGTTGTAGGTCTCCCACGCGCTGTCGGGCATGATGTAGAGCATGTCTAGATCTGAAACGCCTTCGATAGCTGTCCAACGCCCATAAGAGCCAACCTGAAGGTTGTTGTTGCCGCTGACCGAAAACTGACCCAGTAGAGGCTGTTCTGCCGACTGAAAACTGACCCAGGTGTTCAACTGCTTCTGCTCAATTTTTGAGCAGGAGAACACAGGGTGATCAGTATGGAAATGATGGGCAAAATTCGCCGGATGTATTTCCGCGACAAGCTGTCGCTGCATGAGATAGCCAAGCGCACCGGGTTGGCGCGCAACACGATTCGCAAGTGGGTCAGAGCACCTGAGGCCAAGCCGCCGGTCTACCAACGCCGCGCGATCTTCAACAAACTCAGCCCTTTTCACGCCACGCTGGAGCAGGCGCTAAAAGCCGATTCGCTGCGGCCCAAGCAACAGCGGCGCAGTGCCAAGGCGCTGTTGGCGCAAATCAAAGCCGAATGTTATGACGGTGGCTACAGCCAGCTCACCGCGTTTATCCGTGCCTGGCGAGGGGGACAGGGCAAGGCGTCGCAGGCCTTTGTGCCGCTGACCTTTGCTCTTGGCGAGGCGTTTCAGTTTGACTGGAGCGAGGAAGGCTTGCTGGTCGGCGGCATTTACCGGCGTATGCAGGTGGCACATCTGAAGCTGTGTGCCAGCCGTGCGTTCTGGCTTGTGGCGTATCCGAGCCAGGGCCATGAGATGTTATTTGACGCCCATACACGCTCGTTCGGCTCCTTGGGCGGCGTGCCGCGCCGGGGCATCTACGACAACATGAAGACCGCCGTCGACAAGGTCAATAAGGGCAAAGGCCGGGCGGTGAATGCGCGCTTTGCGGTGATGTGCGCGCATTACCTGTTCGATCCGGACTTCTGCAACGTCGCCGCTGGTTGGGAAAAGGGCATCGTTGAAAAGAACGTGCAAGACAGCCGCAGGCGTATCTGGCTAGACGCCCAGGACTGCCAGTTTCACTCCTTCGAGGAACTCAATGCCTGGCTGGGCCAGCGCTGCCGCGCGCTTTGGAACGAGCTGACGCACCCTCAATACAGCGGGCTGAGTGTGGCCGAAGTGCTGGAGTTGGAGCGCGCTGAACTGATGCCTGTGCCAGCGCCATTCGACGGTTACGTCGAGCGGCCTGCGCGGGTCTCCAGCACCTGCCTGGTCAGCGTCGGGCGCAACCGCTACTCGGTGCCGTGTGAGTATGCGGGTAAGTGGGTCAGCAGCCGTTTGTATCCGACGCGAATCGAGGTGGTGGCTGACGACGCGCTGATCGCCAGCCATGTCCGCTTGCTGGATCGCGACCAGGTCAGCTATGACTGGCAGCACTACCTCCCGCTGATCGAACGCAAGCCCGGTGCGCTGCGCAACGGCGCGCCCTTTGCTGATCTGCCGGCGCCGCTGCGTCAGCTTAAGCACGGTCTGGGGCGTCATGCCGGCGGTGACCGGATCATGGCGCAAGTTCTGGCTGCCGTACCGGTCGCCGGGCTCGATGCGGTGCTGGTGGCTGTTGAGCTGGTACTGGAAAGCGGCAGCCTGAGCGCCGAACACATCCTCAATGTCGTGGCGCGCCTGGCCGCGACCGAACCACCACCCAGCGTCGAAACCCACTTGTCGCTCAAGGAAGCCCCCGTCGCTAACACGGCGCGCTACGACCGCCTGCGTGGCCAGACCGAGGAGATCGGTCATGCGTGATTTGATGGCGGAACTCAAGGAGCTGCGCCTGCACGGCATGGCCACGGCCTGGGCGGAGTTGACTGCGCAGGGTGAGTCGAACACAGCCTCGTCCAAGTGGCTGCTCGAACACCTGCTGGAACAAGAGCACACAGATCGCGCCATGCGCTCGGTGAGCCACCAGATGAACATGGCCAAGCTGCCGATGCACCGCGATCTGGCCAGCTTCGATTTCAACGCCTCTAGCGCCGACGCACGCCTGATCAGCGAGCTGGCCAGCCTGGCCTTTACCGACACCGCGCAGAACGTGGTGCTGATCGGTGGGCCAGGCACCGGTAAAACCCACCTAGCCACCGCGCTGGCCGTGTCCGGCATCACCCGGCACGGTAAGCGCGTGCGCTTCTACTCCACGGTCGATCTGGTCAATCTGCTGGAGCGCGAAAAACACGACGGCAAAGCCGGGCGGATCGCCCAGGCACTGCTGCGCATGGATCTGGTCATCCTCGACGAACTGGGTTATCTGCCGTTCAGCCAGGCTGGCGGTGCGTTGCTGTTTCACCTGCTGTCCAAGCTGTACGAACACACCAGCGTGGTGATCACCACCAACCTGAGCTTCGCCGAATGGTCGAGCGTGTTCGGCGACGCCAAGATGACCACCGCCCTGCTGGATCGGCTGACCCACCACTGCCACATCGTCGAAACCGGTAACGAGTCCTATCGCCTGCAACACAGTAGCTTGGCGGCCCAGGCCAAGATCAAATCACGGGAGCGAAAGCGTAAGGGCGGCCAAGAACCGGAGGACGATGAGCCGTTCTGATTTCATGGCGACGACGGCCTGCTACATGGCTGCGTGTGGCAGGTCTTAAACAACTGAACTGGGCTAGCGAAGGAGTGGGGGCAACAGCAGCTGCGCTGGTAGACTTATCCACAGTTGCTGGTAACAAAATCAGCAATCCGCCCTGGGTCAAATTTCAATCGGCAGGGTGGGTCAATTTTCCATCAGCGCCAACAGGTTGTTGCTTGTTGAATCCAAATCCCGGAAATACTTATTCAGTGACCGGGTTATCTCTGCATATCGGTCTTCAATGGTGGCGTCGTTAGTGATGCGCAGATTGCCCAAGAACTCTCTGAAATTCGTTGAAGTCGACATCGTGATCCCTTACGCGTGATATTCCCAAGCAGCCTGCTTTACAGCTTTGCGCATGGTAGCCGAAGGCCATTGCGGGTATCTATCGCTGCGGCAAACACCGCTAAGGCGTCCAGGCCAACCCAGCACTAGATGCAGCTTTGGCATAGCACAGCGCTCGGTAGATACGGAAGGTCAAACAGGTATAGGGAATGGCTAATTGTGCGCAGCTTCAGAAATACACTTTTAGCCGCTGAGTGACGCTGGAGGTGTGCTGCTTCCGGCCAAAAGCGGACGGAATGGAGGGCGCGCCGAATTGGCTCTTGACGCACCTCTTCAGGGTGAGAGCTGGCAGTAGTTTGACAACTGATCAGTTTCTTTCTCGGGTAAAGCGATAGAACAGGTTTGGCTCGCTGACCACGTACAAATACCCTTCATTGTCGATGGTTACGCCTTCGGCCTGGGGTATGCCTTTTAACAAACCAGCAAAACCTCTCGCCAGGGAGCGGAAACTCACCACCTTGCCCTCGTCGGTCATTTCAATCAGCAGTTTCGACTCGTCGCTGAGCAATATCAGATGGCCGCTCTGTTGATCGAAGACGACTGAAGACAGGTCAGTCGCAAACACCTTGTCTTTTACCAGGCTGGACAGGTCACGCACGTGCAAGGAAAAGCCTCCGGCCAGGCTGGCACGAAGGCCGCTCACTTCCAGCAATTGGCGAGGATCTCGCTCCTTGGTCACAAACAGGCGGTCGCCTTTCAGGTCGTAGGCGAGCCCTTCAAGGCCTTTGTTGTCTTCCTTGCCAAGCGCCAGGGTGAGAGCTGGATACTGGTCTCGGCTCAATGGTCGATCAGGAGAAAGTTTACCGTCTTCGGCGATGGGGACATCCACGATAACCAGGCTCTGCCGGCGCTCCTCGGCGATTACCAGCTGGCCATTGCCGGCATAGGACACAGCTTCCACATCGTGGAAGCCATCCAGGCTGTAACGCCTTTCCACATCACCGTCACGACTAAGGGCCAATAGTTCGTTTGGGCCGTTGGTGACCGCCCACAGCAGGTTTAGGTCAGGGTCAAAGGTCAGACCCGAAAGATTGCTGTCCACACCGGAAACCGCCTTAGCATCCAGTTCAACCCGATAGCCAGGCAGCCACACAGAGCGCTCCTGCCAATCGTCGGTGTGCCAGCTGGTCTTGATCCAGAAGTACAAACGATCATCAAGGTGATGGGTGCGGACTTGGAATACGGTAAGCAATACAAGGCACAGCAGTGCCCACATCCAGGCGCTTGTTTTCCGTGTTCGGCCCAGCCAGTTTTTTGCCAACAAATACATAGAAATCTCGTTAATTGGGGCTGACGCCACGAATCGTGACGATTTCAACCCGACTCAGTGCGACTCGCACAGGTGATGCACAGCAGCGTGGCCGGATCAAATTCCAGGCGGCCCGAGGCGATCAACTCGCCGCATTGGTTACACCAGCCATACTCACCCTCGTGCCAACGCTTGAGGGCCAGTTGGAGGCGGACGCGTTCATGCTGCGCCCGACTGCGGATGGCATCGTTCATTGCTTGCTGCTGGAGTGCATCCATTCTCGACAAACGCCCTACCTTGCTTTGATCCAGCTCTACCGATTGCGAGCGAGACTCAGCGTCTTCCAGCAATCGATCCAGCTCGGCAGCCCGCTGTTCCAGCAGGGTCTTGAAATGGGCAAGATCGAGGGCGTCGTCCATGGCCATTAGCGCAGCAGTAACAGCGGACTGATGGTGGTGCGGAGCATGCTGGTCGTGGTGCTACCGACCAGGAACTGCCGGATACGGGAATGGCCATAGGCCCCCATCACCAGCAGATCAATGCCATGCTCTTTCTGATAGGCGTGCAGGGTAGGCTCTATCTCGCCGTTCCGGGTCTCGGCACGAACAGTGAATCCGGCATTGATCAGCACTTTCTGCGCCCAGTCCAGCTGCGCGGACGCTTCATCGCTCACGGGCCCAACCATGACCAGATGGATCGGCAGCCCCTTAAGCAGTGGGCTGGCTGCCAGCATCTCCACACCCTTGCGGGTAGTAGCGCCGCCATCGAATGCAAGCATCGCGCTCTTGGGCTTTTGGAAGCTGGCCGGGGTAACCAGGATTGGCCGGTGCATGATACGAATCACGCTCTCCAGCTGGCTTCCGACATGCTGACTCAGATTGCCACTAGACTCGCCCTGGCGACCGATGACCAGCAGGCGCGTTTCGCTTTGCAGCTCTTGCAAGCTTTCCAGCAGATCGCCATGACGCTGCTTGGACTCAGGCGCGGTCACACCATCCGCCATGGCCCGCTCTTTCGCGGCCACTAACATGATCCGCCCTTGTTCAAGGGCCAACTTGCCGCGCTGTTCATCCAGGGAAGCAAGCTCATCGAGCAGATGCTCGCGGCTGCCAAGCCCGATATTACCACTCAGATCCGCTGCAACCGGGTACTGGCGCTGATCCAACACATGCAGGAAGGTCAGCGGCGCTTCCAGGCTCAGACTGGCCCAGGCCGCGTAGTCGCACACAGCTGGAGCCGAGGTGGAACCGTCGATACAGGCAATTACGTGGGTCATCGTTGCTCTCCTTCTTAGTGGCCCATGAGTTGATCAATGGCGTCGGGTTTATCGTGAACACCGAAGCGATCCACAATAGTGGCGCTCGCTTCGTTGAGTCCCAGCACTTCAACTTCGGTGCCTTCGCGGCGGAACTTGATAACCACCTTGTCCAGGGCAGCTACGGCGGTGATATCCCAGAAGTGGGCGCGATTCAGGTCGATGGTTACCTTGTTCAGGGCTTCCTTGAAGTCAAAGGCCGCGACGAACTTGTCTGCCGAGCTGAAGAACACCTGGCCGGTGACGTTATAGCTACGATGCTCGCCGGCTTCGTCCAGCGAAGAACTGATCGCCATGTAATGGCCAACCTTGTTGGCGAAGAACATCGCGGCCAGCAGCACGCCGGCCAACACGCCGAAGGCAAGGTTGTGGGTGGCCACCACGACCACAACGGTGACGACCATGACAATGTTGGTCGACAGCGGGTGCTTCTTCAGGTTGCGCAGCGAATCCCAACTGAAAGTGCCGATGGACACCATGATCATCACTGCCACCAGCGCAGCCATCGGGATCTGCTTTAGCCAATCGCCAAGGAATACCACCATCAGCAGCAGGAATACGCCTGCGGCAAGGGACGACAAGCGAGAACGACCGCCAGATTTCACGTTGATGATCGACTGACCAATCATCGCGCAGCCGGCCATACCGCCGATCAGACCCGAAGCAATGTTGGCCACGCCCTGGCCCTTGCACTCGCGGTTCTTGTCACTGGGGGTGTCGGTCAGGTCGTCGACAATGGTCGCGGTCATCATCGACTCCAGCAAGCCGACCACGGCCAGCGCTGCCGAGTAAGGGAAGATGATGGCCAACGTTTCGAACGTCAGCGGCACGTCAGGCCAGAGAAAGATTGGCAGCGTATCCGGCAGTTGACCCATATCACCGACAGTGCGGATATCCAGCCCAACCGACATGGCAACGGCGGTCAGCACGATGATGCACACCAGCGGCGATGGGATGAGCTTGCCGATCTTGGGGACGTAGGGGAACAGATAGATGATGCCGAGGCCCGCGGCTGTCATGGCATAGACGTGCCAGGTGACATTAGTCAGCTCGGGTAGCTGAGCCATGAAGATCAGGATCGCCAGGGCATTGACGAAGCCGGTCACCACCGAGCGCGAGACGAAGCGCATCAGTGAGCCGAGCTTCAGGTAACCGGCGACGATCTGCAACACACCACACAACAGCGTGGCCGCCAGCAGGTATTCGAGACCATGATTCTTGACCAGTGTCACCATCAGCAGTGCCATGGCCCCGGTTGCTGCCGAGATCATTCCGGGGCGGCCACCGACAAAGGCGATCACCACAGCGATACAGAAGGATGCGTACAGGCCAACCTTGGGGTCGACGCCAGCAATGATCGAGAAGGCGATGGCTTCAGGGATTAGGGCCAGTGCGACCACAAGACCGGCGAGGATGTCGCCACGGATGTTGGATAACCAGGTTTGCTTTAACGAGTGGAGCATCAGAATTCCCAAGGCAATGGATCGCGCAGCACAGCATGGCGCAGGCCAAGTGCAGCTGGTCGATACGAGGTCAAATTGTCGGATGTAGGGGGCGCTGTGACGGGTGTTGAAACCGAAGGCACAGCAGAGCGTTACCGCTGGCAGAGCAAGCGGTCACAGATGATGCGGGGGGCGAAGCGCTATGGCGGCGTAGGCAGCCAGATCATGTTTTGCAGGGTAAGCATAAGGTCTTATCGAGAGGCTTTAGAAACCTAAACCAGCATGATTCTACAGGATTAGAGCTGTTTTTGCGAATCACGCCTGGCCAGGCGTCATGCTTGGATCTCAGTCTGAGCCTCGCGCACTATCTCAATTACTTGGCGCTGCTCGGTGAAGCTCACGGGTGTCCGCTGTTGGCCGGTTAGCGACCACTTCTCTGGCTAGCCATGCTTGTCCTCCCACATGTGGAGGACTTGCCATGAACATCACTGCTACCTGCACCCGCCGGCCCTGGAACAAAGGAAAGTTGGTCGGACAGAAAACCCCGCTCCGGCTGAGAGATATCTGGGCCATCCGAGTAAGGCTTCAGCTTGCAGAACGAACCCGGGATCTGGCTTTGTTCGATCTGGCCATCGACAGCAAGCTTCCAGCCTGCGACTTAACCAAGCTCCGTGTATGCGACGTTGCTCATGGCGAGCATGTGTCATCACGAGCAATGGTTATGCAGCAGAAAACGAAGCGACCAGTGCAGTTCGAAATTACTGAGCAAACACGGTCTGCTCTCGCGGCCTGGATACACCAAGCCCAGCTCCGTAGCCAGGACTGCCTTTTCCCGAGCAGGCTGCACACCTCAGACCATCTATCCACTCGTCAATACGCTCGTATCGTCAAAGGCTGGGTGCAAGCCATTGGCCTTGATCCGGCCATGTATGGCACTCACACAATGAGACGTACAAAGGCATCACTGATCTATCGCAGGACAAAGAACTTGCGGGCCGTTCAACTTCTGCTTGGCCATACGAAGCTGGAGAGCATCGTTCGATATCTTGGGATTGAGGTCGACGACGCCTTGGAAATGGCAGAGCAGACCGAGGTTTGACCATGTATAGCGACGGTCGAAGTCAGGCCGTCGCTAACCGGCCAATAGATGCCTATTCCAATATTGAACCTTCCTCCTGAAACCCGACATTTTGAGCATGCCCGAGGGAGCAGAGGCTTTCGCTGCATATCAATCGTTTGTCCCGGTGCAAATCCTGAGTCTATGTAAATCTATTTGGCCATTACATTAGGTGACTAGGATGTGGTGTTTTCCCCTTCAGGGCCATTCCCCCAAGTGATCACACTGGCAATTCGCTCTTTGAACCTGTCTGTAAAAGTCATCAGACCTAGAGGGGAGCCAAAGCGGCGAACCTCCTTAACTCGGGGAAGAATTTCGTCCCAACACGCCACAATTGGCTGGAGATATTGCAGAACGACCGGGTTGGAGAGGAGGCCCTTGGGCAAAAAACGATTGTCGAACTCACGAGTTTCCGTTTTATTCATCGACCAGTAAAGCGTGGCCGAAAGGGCGGCTTTCCCGCAAAGCAAGACAAGTTGTTTGCGATCAAGCCCGTGATCTAAAACTTTCCCAGCAATGTCTAAGGTCTCGAAAATATGAGGCACGTTTAATTCCAGCCGAATCAATGGATTTGGATGAGAGCCTTCGATGACCGCTGTCGGCAGTATTGGTAGACTTCCATTGAAACGGAAGAAGAGCAACGAGAGTCCACATACCATCAGGTATATCAAGCCGGACAACACTTCTGTTCGCTCTTCGCCCTCGACGAAGCCTGGGTCGTTGACGTGCCGTAGTAGTTCCAGTACGTAGAGGTTTGTCGCCTCGAAGTCGGCTGCAAGTTCCGTGACATGGGAAACCAGCGCCTCTCGGCCCACGAGCCGCTTGTGGCTTGACGCTTCAAAATCGTAAACGTCAGAGGTCTTTACGGTGCCACTATGTCCCTCCCCGAACTCGTCACGGATAACACCATGCTCCTGCATGAGGTGGCCGATCTCATGGAAATACACCCAGGTGATCGCAGCGACGAATATATTATTGACGAGATCTCCGTCGTTGAAGCACTTAGGGAGCTTTACCCTGTCGCCGTAGAAGTCGTACAGATTATCGACGCCAGAGTCTTGGGGAATGCTTCGCAAGAACTTGCAAAGCTCCTCAGCGTCCCGCCACACCTGCCGTGCTAGCTCGTAGTACATGGTGACGCGGTGCTGCGGCGGCTTACCTGCTTCGTCCAGCGAGGACGCGTAGGCACCAAATTTCTCTTCCGTGCACCAAGAGAGCGTTAACTCACCGCCCAGTTCTGCGTATCTACTTTCATTTAGATCATGAGTGATGTCGCCCAAGACCTGACTCGCTAAATGATAGATATCAATATCCTTCAATGAGCATCTCCGTATTGCGTCGTCCACCTACGGTGGGCAGGCCGAAGCAGTGTTGACAACGACATTGGCTTGTCAAAAAAGCACACGCCAGGACTCAAAGCGATACATCGGGAGCACATCAAACTGCCCGAAACCAGGCAAGTTGCCGTGCCGAAAGCAGTCGCAAGCGACCGACGGCTTCGGCCAAAAGCAGCCATTCAACACTTCAGCTGCATGATGTAGCGGTAGCCGAGAAGAAAAGGAAATTGCTGATTGTCACGCGCAAGTAGCTCTCCTCGCGCGTGACATCACAGCGTTTCAGTTCTTAGTCGTGAGCATGACCGTGGCTTTCGACTTCGGACTGGGTTTCCGGCTCGCTGCCACCACAGGCTGACAGTAGGCCAAGCAGACAAACCAACAGCAGGGAGCGAGTCAGGGTAGTTGTGGTTTTCATTGTGTATTCCTTTCAATTTCGATCAGGTATGTAGAAGCCCCTGCGCCTGATGACGCTGGGGCGCTTTGCCTTAGATAACTCGTTTGACGCTCAGGTACTCGCCCTTGGTCTTCAGCGTGATGGTCACGTCGCTGTTGCTGCGGTTGCGCCAGAACCAGCCGTGGGTGCCGTCAAAGATGGCGGTGAATTCACCCTTATCGCCCTTGATCTGCTTACCCTTGCTGTAGCTGTGGTAGTAGCCCTTGGGGCCGTTGTAGGGTTCGCCGTGGGTGTCGTGGTTGACCGGAATACCATTGGTTGTCCACTCGTAGCTGACCGTGGCCTTGTCCAGCATCTCCAGTTTGATTTCACTGGCCTCGCCCGGCTTCAGCGTGACGGTCACTTCATCCGACTTCAGGGCTGGCTCAGGCTCAGCTACGGGCTCGGCCACAGGTGCTGCTGCAACAGGCTCTTGAACTACCGGCTGAACAGGCGCGGGAGCTTGAGCGACTGGAGCCGCGACTGGCTGAACCGCTGCATCCGCTGCCGCTTCTTCGGCCAGGGTTATCTTCATTTCGCCCATCTGGGTCAGGCCGAGTACGCGACCAACGCCCGTTGGGTCGATGGCGTACTCCGAAGGCATCACCACGGTGACCAGCAAGGCGGCGGCAACGCCCACGGCAATTACGGTGGAGCGCAGCAGTTGGCGGCTGGTAGGCAATTCGCTTTGGGTCGGGAGCTTGGTATTGAACATGCTGAAAATTCCTTACTGAGAGACGATCAGGCCGGTGAGCTGGTAACCCATCAAGAGGAAACCGGCGCTCATCATGGCGACGTTGGCGGTGTAGGCATGGCGCCAGAAGCTGGCGGTGCGTCGCCAGTAGCCCATGACAATCAGGATGGCGCTCAGGGCCAGGAGCTGGCCGATTTCGACGCCGACATTGAAGGCGATCAGGTTGGTGATCAGGCCGTCAGCCGAGATCTCGTATTCCTGAATCTTGGTCGCCAGACCGAAGCCATGCAGCAAGCCAAATATCAGCGTGGCCGCTTTGGTGTTCGGCTGGTGGCCGAACCAGCGCTGGAATGCGCCTAGGTTATCCAGCGCCTTGTACACCACCGAGAAACCGATGATGGCGTCGATCACATAGGAGCTGATGTTGATTTCCGCCAGTACGCCCAACAGCAGCGTCACGGTGTGACCCACGGCGAACAGCGTGACGTAGAGCCCCACGTCCTTCAGGCGGTAGAGAAAGAAGATCACCCCGAAGAGGAACAGTAGGTGGTCGTAGCCGGTGATCATGTGCTTAGCGCCCATGTAGATAAACGGCAGCACCATCACCCCGGAGCTTTCCTGGATAAAGCCCTTGTCGCCCTCGGCGACAGCGTGGGCCAGTGCGTCAGGCATGCCGAGAAACAGCAATGCCGTGAACAGCAGCAACAGTAGTAACGAGCGATTCGGGCGCACGACAGATGCGTCCATTGCGCCCATAGATAGCGAATGCATGGTTGAGTCCTAAATTAAAGGGGTCTTGGGCCGCACAGCGGCCTGTGTCAGATCACGAATGTGGCGCGCGGTGGCCGCTCGATCAGGAAGATCGGGCTTGGAGGAATGGAGTAATGAGGGGCTGGTATCGGCTGCGCACGTTCTGGCAGCGTGCTGATGCTCAGCAGCGCGGTCAGGTGCGGTGTTTCATGCAGATGGTCGGCGGTCAGCGGCGAGTGGCAGTGATCCCCATACGCAGCACAGGCCAGCGTCTCGTCACCATGCGAATGTGAATGCGAATGAGCACCGTCATTGCCACCCAAGGCAGGCTGGCTCGACCCCATAAACAGCGCAGAGGTATGCCCGGCCCAGGCCATCAAGATGGCGAGAGCAAGGGCAAAAATCACCTTGGTGCTGATGGGATTGCTGAGCATGTTGTGGTTCTTTCGATGCCTAAGCGGGTGGCTTTTCTGGGGAGGTAGCCGGTTTGACCATATCCCCCCCGGGGGGATAGCATGCGAGCGTAATTCATCGACGCACGAGACTCAAGGCATGAGCGATCACGAACACGGCCACCAGCACCAAAGTCATGGCGACATCATCAAAAGGTTGAAGCGTGCGGAGGGCCACCTGCGCAGCATCGTCACCATGATCGAAGAAAGCCGGGCCTGCGTCGACATCGCTCAGCAGCTGCATGCCGTGGAAAAAGCCGTCTGCCAGGCCAAGCGTGTGCTTATCCAAGACCATATCGACCACTGCCTGGAACATACGGTCGAAGCACTGGCGATAGGCGAGCGCGCATCACTCGAAGACTTCAAGCAAATCACCAAGTACCTCTAAGTAAAAGGCATCCACAATAGCGTTCAAGGAGATGCAAGATGGCTTGGGTTATCAGCAAATATTTCCTGACAGCAATCGTGGTCGTTGTGGTCTCGGAGATCGCGAAGCGTAGTGACAAATTTGGGGGCCTTATTGCGGCGCTGCCCCTGATCACCGTACTGACGCTTATCTGGCTAAACGTTGAAAACCAGCCAGCAGAAAAGATCGCTAACCATGCGTGGTACACCTTCTGGTACGTGTTGCCCACCTTGCCGACGCTACTCGCGTTTCCCATGCTTCTGACCCGCTTCGGCTTCTGGCCAGCTCTGCTGATCTACATCGTCGCTACCGCAGCTTGTTTCGGTTTGTTTGCCTTATGCGTCCGCCGTTTTGGCATCGAACTGCTATAAGGCCAAGTAAGTACATCGCCCATTGTCTGCGTAAACGTTAAAGGGCATGTGACTCGGTCGATTCTCGGGCGCTCGCGGGTGATCCATTTTATGCAGCACCTCCTGCCTACCGGGATAAACTCCGGGTGGGCCGGCCAGCGCCGTGCCAGCCAGCAAAGCCATCGATCAGGTAGCGCGCATCCAGGCCCATGGCCTCCAGAGTAGCGGCGATGCCCTGGCTGATTTCATGCCCTTTGGCGCAATAGACAATCACTGGCCTGTCCCGTGTAACCTGATCTTTCCAAGTGAAGACATCCTCAGGATCACGCCAGTGTGCGCCGGCGATTTCTTGGGCATCGGCAAGCCGGACGCTCGTACGGCGCACATCCAGCAAAGTGAACGTCCGATCTGCTGCCTGCCATTCCGCCAGTTCGCATATCGAGATTCTGCTCATCTTCTACCTCTCAATTTTGCAGCAGGTGTACCACCAGCCCGGCCAACGCACAGGCCATCAGCACTTGGATGACGCCGCGTTTGAAGCGAAACAAGGCCACCGCCGCCGCCACAGCAATGAGTGCCGAAGGCCAGTCGAAAGTCCCCGCGAAGCCTTGCGGCCAGAGCACGTGATAGCCGAAGAACAACGCCAAGTTGAGAATCACCCCGACTACGGCGGCGGTGATGGCCGTCAGCGGTGCGGTGAACTTCAGTTCGTTGTGGGTCGATTCCACCAGCGGGCCGCCGGCGAGAATGATCAGGAATGACGGCAGGAAGGTGAACCAGGTGACCAGGCTGGCGGCCACGGCACCGGCTAGGAAGGCCTGATCTGCCCCGAACACCTGTTGCACGTAGCCGCCGACGAAACCTACAAAAGCCACCACCATGATCAGTGGCCCTGGCGTAGTTTCACCCAGAGCCAGACCGTCGATCATCTGTGTCGGAGTCAGCCAGCCGTAGTGGCCGACTGCGCCCTGGTAGACATAGGGGAGCACCGCATAGGCACCGCCGAAGGTCAGCAGTGCTGCTTTGGTGAAGAACCAGCCCATCTGCGTCAGCGTACCTTCCCAGCCGAACAGCGCGGTCAACAGCCCCATGGGCAATGCCCACAGCGCCGCGCCTATTGCCGCCAGCAAAACCAGGCGTGGCCAGCGGAAGCGTGCATGTTCCGGTGTTGGGGTGTCGTCATCAATCAGCGCCGGGCCATAAGACTGCTTGGCAGCGCCATGACCACCGCCAACGCTGAACTTCTCTGGGGCGAAACGCCCACCGAAATAACCGATCACTGCGGCCCCCAGCACGATTAGTGGGAACGGCAGGTTGAGGGCGAATATCGCCACGAATGAAGCAGCAGCTATTGCCCACAGCCAGTTGTTCTTCAGTGCGCGGGAGCCGATGCGGTGAGCAGCCTGTACCACGATGGCGGTCACGGCGGGCTTGATCCCATAGAACAGTCCGGCCACCACCGGCACATCGCCGAAGGCGATATAGACCCACGACAGCGCGATCAGGATAAACAGCGAGGGCAACACGAATAGCACCCCGGCAATCACGCCGCCCCAAGTGCGGTGCATCAGCCAGCCGATATAGGTGGCCAGCTGCTGGGCCTCCGGGCCGGGCAGCAACATGCAGTAGTTCAGGGCATGCAGAAAACGCCGCTCGGAGATCCAGCGCCGACGCTCCACCAGCTCCTGGTGCATGATCGAGATCTGTCCGGCTGGGCCACCGAAGCTGATGAAACCGAGCTTGAGCCAGAACAGAAAAGCCTGGAGCAAACTGACAGGCTCGGCACGTGGCAGATCCTGCTCTACAGGCGGCAGTGTGGTCTCATTCATCAGAGGTCTCTTCTTTCACGAATGCCGCCAGCAACCCATCGAAGATGGCGCAAGCAGCCGTTAGCAGGTGGTCGTCATTGAGGATGGTTTCGCGCAGCCCGGCCAATACACGCTCGATGCCGACCGCCTCGGCGGGTTGAACGCCACCGACATCCAGGTAATGCACCAGAGCCGCGATGCGGCTTAGGCCTGGCTCGGCCAGCGTAAAGCTGGATTGCAGGGTTTCGAAGGTGACGCGACTGCCGACATGGCTGAAGGTCGCACCGTCGAAATCGAAACCCAACGCCTCCGTAGGGCAATCACTTGGCGTGTCCAGCCAGAGAATGCGGGCGCTCGGATCAATGCAGCGCCGAATCAGCCAGGCGCTGGCCAGGCGGTCGACCCAGGGCCGCTTGCGCGTAGCCCAGAGGCGGCCTTGGTAGTCGCGAAGATTCAGCTGTTCGATAGGCTGATCGTGGCTGCTCGGCTCATCCTGCGACAGCGCCCGGCTGATGGCCGTCTCCAGGGTTTTGAGCGCCGTGTCGGTCTGCTGCCGCGCCGCCGCAGGGAAGAAATCGATGGCCGCCACCTGCGCAAACGCCTTGCGCAGCTTGCGTACCTGCTTGGTGCTGGTGAGGGCGCTATCCGAAGTCAGCTGAGCCTGGCACGCCTCGATATCGACGCGCAGCTTGGCGTAGTCCTCGCTACGGTCGAATAGCTCGATAAAACGCTCGCCTTGCGGATCATTGATTGGCAGCAGAAAGGCTGTGCCATTGCTACCCAGGATGTCGCGCTCAACAGCCTCCAATGCTTCTCGGCAGGCGGGAGTGTCGGGCAGCAAATAGACCCCATCGCGCAGTACCGCAGCGCCACTGCTCTTGAGGGCACGCCAGGCACGCATACGCTCTGTGGCGTTAGCGGTCGGCAAGGCGATGATCAGGGATAACCAATTATTCATGTAGAGTAAAATACCTATTAGGTAATAAACTCTACTCTATTCTTGCTCTGGATGATTGTGAAGTACTAAATAGTTGGCCGACGATTACCCGTTACGACTGGCCGCTTTTGGCCGACTCCGGCCCGATGCCACTGGCTCGAACCGGTCAAAAGCTGTCACTCACCAAGGGTAGCGGACGCCATTTAGCGGACATTCACCCCTTAGGAAAGACCTTCTTCTAATAGCGCGGGGTGATTTTCAATCAAATCACTCCGAATATCGCAAAGTCTTATTGCGTGAACTCTAGCCTCTAATCCATCGCGTAGCGTTAAGGCCATACACTTGCGTGCCATAAGCCAAAAAGTCTTTTCAGCAGCAGGAGTATCAGCAGAAATCAATGTAATGTTGTCAAATAATTTTATAAAGCAATCAGCCATTTTGACGATAAAGTCAACGCCGTGCTGAGTCCGCCGATTCCTAACCAGAAAATCCACATCCGTAATGAAATGGTTAATGTGGTTTTTGTTGGATGCTGATTGACTTATGTTAATTACCTTTTGTACGTTTATTAAAATCGTAGAGAGATCATTATCTAGCCCCAAGAGCGGGGTCATTCTCACGAAGTCCTCGATGTCATATCGTTTCAGATTCAAATCTTCTGGAATAATTCTAGTTATACTATGGCCATCCCATCCGCCATCGACAGTGGTTACTCTGCTCTTGGCCCACCCATGTAACCGATCATACCATTTTGGATCTTTCGCGTAGGCTGCTCGCTGCGAAGACCAAAGCATAAAATCTACGACTTGCGACCCTGGATTACTTTTATCGGAGATTTCGAATCTTACATCCGGGTAATACTTGACAACAAATGGAGCTAAAAAGCAATTTTGACTCAATCCTTTCCAAAGGTCTGGCCACCACATCTCCAGTAGTGCCTGCACACTAAGTCCATTCCTACCCTCAAAAATAAACGTTAGCTCTCGCGCTTTTGAAAATAAGCCTACTACAGCAAGTTTTGATGCAAGATCGTATACTTCATCAATGTCAGAAAAATTATGCTTTTTTGCATGAAAAATATGTGACTTGAAATTCCCAACGACGTGCTTGTTTATAGCACTACAAAGATGCGAATGCGCATTTTTGCTGTCATCTGCGGCGTGAAAGTATCCTCTTTCAAGCGTTCTATCATCCATAGTTTTTTGAGGCATCAGGAAGCGATCCGTATCGATCCGAAGATTTTCTAATGCCTCATCGATAACGTCTTGACCGATCCGTTCCTCAGCTATGAGGCTGGCATAACCACTGAATGCGCCTTCACCGAACTCAGTCTCATCAAGGTATACGAACAACCGCAATCAGACATTGTTTGGATTGCTATGACGGGGCGCCATCACCTCTTTGCTTGAGTTTCAGGCAGATGTTTTCCTCTCCCGCCTCAACTGACAGTTCATCACCCAGACTCCATCCGAGCTGCTCAAGTAGCTCGGATGGAAGCTCAACAATAACGTCTCCGCTGCCATCCCCAGGGTCTTGGCATACAACTCGCCAGCTCTCAGATGTAGTAGTCATAGATTCGCCCTCACGCTGTAGGCACAGTATGGCAGCTTCATCTCGGGCAGATCCGCTTCGTACGGTGGGGCAGCATTTGGGCGGAATGCTGAAACCTACCCCCTCACCCCAATCACCTCATCCCATCGAGTCGTGTACCTCTGACTCAGCATCTCCCGGCGCATCGCCCAAGCAGGCTTCGCTGGCACTCGTCCAATACGCACAGTCCCTCTGCCTTCGCGCTGATTGATCTGATCGACAACCGCCATCAACTGCTCGGCGCCACGGCGAGGTTTGGGCGCAAAAAGATCGGGCGTCAGCTCACCTCGCTGGCTCAGATCCATGAGCAAGATGCTGCACTTAGAGAAGGGGTAACCGGGTCGGTAGATCTGGCCCAGGCCTCGCTGGGCAAGCGCCAGAATTTCGCGTGTATCGTCGGTAGGTGCAGGCAGAGCCATGGTTACCGCGTTGGCGTAGCACGGCCCCTCGCGATCAGCCAGCTGCGTCTGGAGACCTACCTGGATCGTGCTACACAGCGAGTTCTGGGCACGGAGCTTCTCGGCGGCGCGGGCCACATAAGCAGCCAGGGCCTCGCGGATCGGTGGCAGCTCTGACTGCCGTACCCCGAACATTTTGCTGCTGCAAATTGCCTCCTTCGGCGGCGGGCCCTGGTGGAAGTCGATGCAGCAGATACCGCGCAGCTCCCTCGCCGTACGCTCCATGGTCACCCCGAAGGTTTTGCGCAGAGTGCCAATATCGAAGTGGGCCAGATCCCAGGCAGTGGAGATTTTTAGAGCAGCTAACCTGGCTGCGGAGCGATGCCCTACGCCCCATACCTCCCCCACTGGCGCCAAGCGAAGAAGCTTCTCTTGGCGGACTGGATCGGTCAGGTCGAGCACACCGCCAGTGCCCTTCCATTTCTTCGCGGCCCAGTTCGCTAACTTAGCCAGGGTTTTAGTCGTGCTGATGCCAACGCCAACGGGCATGCCAATGTCACGAGCCAGGCGCTCGCGGATGCTGTGGCCTAACCCAGCTGGGTCAGCTACACCGGTCATATCGCCCCAGGCTTCATCAATCGAATAGACCTCGATACCGGGCAGCATCTCCGCCATCACTCGCATGACTCGGTTGCTGATGTCTGCGTACAAGGGATAGTTGCTGGAGCGCGCCACCACACCTTGCCGACGCATCTCATCGCGCACCTTGTAGTAGGCGGCGCCCATGCCGATACCCAGAGACTTAGCCTCAGCTGAGCGGGCGATTACGCAGCCATCGTTGTTGGATAGAACAACAACTGGCTGACGCTTGAGTTCTGGCTGGCAGATTCGCTCGCAACTGCAATAGAACGAGTTGCAATCGATCAGCGCGAACACACGAGCGGCAGTCATGAGGCCACGCAGCTGACAACCCAGGACACTACGCCCCAGACCTCGATGATATCCTCCCCATCGAGCTGGACATCCGGAACGATGGGGTCGGCAGCCTTAAGCCAGCGCCCCCCGAACAGATCGCGTTGAACTAACCGCACCCTGTAGCCATCGCCCAGATCGACCACCACCAACTTGTTGTCCAAGTGGCTTGCGGCCCGGTTAACGATCAGTCGATCACCAGGAAATATCCCGAATCCAAGCAGCGTGTCGTCCAGCACGCGGACACCCCAAACATGAGGTGCCCCTAGACCCGTCAGACGATCAAGAGAAAGCCCTTCCTCCTTCTCGTCCTCGGCAGGAGACGGGAAGCCTGTGATGCGCAGGTCAGCCACGTCGGAGAGCAGGCGTTCTCGCAGACGCTCGCCACGAGCAAGGATGGAAAGAGACATCTGGACACTTCCGCACTAAACTGTACATGCATACAGTATTCGAGAAGGCACGAATTCGGTCAACCAGAGACCGAGTCAAAACCGACAGGAGGAAGCTGCTCCGTCGTCAGGCGTCGATTAGCTCATCGCGAAGAATGAGCAGCTGCTTCGGCGCTTCTATGCTTATTCGCACCTTACTCTGGCCTTGAAAAGCGCCGACATGCACGGTGATTCCGTCGCGCAGGAGTTGCTGGAGAAGTTTCTCGGTATCGACGCCAGGATCGATGGTCAGGCGAATCATATCGCCTTCTCGGCGGGTGACAGTCAGATATCTCATGGGCAAGTCCTTTGCTGATTAAGTGAATGCGCATCCTGCGTAAGCAGTCTAGAACAAGGTGGCGGCTGTCGAATGTGCAGCTACTCGCAGCGTGAGGCGCTAGGAATGTGCGGAGGAGTTGAAGCCCGCGAAGCGGACAAAATCTAGAAGGGGAGCCCGCAGAATTCGGAAAAAATCGTACGCTAAGGTTTTCCGGGCAATCGTAGCGGCCTGAACTTCCCGATCTCCAGCCTGCGGCTCTGCCGCCAGACGTAATCGCCAGTCAGGTTGATGTGCTCCCAGCCCAGCGGCAATAGGTATTGCAGCAGCTCGCCGCCCACCGACTTGCCAGCCTCGACCAGCCCCAAGTGATGCACTCCAGATACATCGTGTTCCATAGCACGATGGCCGTCACCAAGTTTGGGCTTCTGGCTCTGTAGCGCTGCGGCTCGAAGTTCCGATCCTGATTTTGCCTAAAACTGGACACTAGCTATTGTCTTTGAACAACGTCGATACGGTACGGGCAACATGGTCTGCACCGTCACTGATTTCACGCATAATAGTTGTTACAGTTGCGATCTGATCGTTGTTTTCTTCGGCGCTTCTAGCGATGCTGTTCATATCTATATTCAGTTGCTGAGTAAGCTTTCCGTTAGCAGTTACCACATTCTGGATTTCCACGGTGGCACTGCTAGTTCGAGCTGCCAACTGACGAACCTCGTCGGCTACTACAGCAAAGCCTCGGCCCATTTCACCCGCTCGGGCAGCTTCAATTGCGGCGTTAAGTGCTAGTAAGTTAGTTTGTTCTGCCACGCCTTGGATGATGGTAACAATTTTCTCGATATCTTTAGCCTGAGCATTTAGCTGTGTAATCGAAATAACCGCACCGTTTATTAAATTAAATGTACCCTGAGATAGTTCAATTGAACTAGCAAGGGACTCCATGCCCCGCACGGAAATTTGAGATGTCTCCTCGGCGGTGGTGAAGGAAAGCTCTGCGGCCTGACGGATTTCATCAGCCTTATGCTTCTGCGAGCTGACGTCGGTGGCAAATTTTAACACTTTCACAACCTGGCCGGCTTCATCAATGACGGGGTTGTAGGTGGCCTCAAGATAGATGGTCTCTCCCGATGCGGTCTTGCGCTCAAATTGCCCGCTTAAAAAAGTTCCTCCCTTTAAACTCTGCCAAAAATTTGGATTTTCTTGATAAAAATTATCGAAACAGAACATTCGGTGGTGTCGACCCTTGATATCGCTGAGGCGATAACCCATAGCACGGAGGAAATTCTCATTTGCATGCAGGATGTCACCGTTAGGTGTGAACTCGATCTCCGCCATCGAGCGGGAGATGGCTGCATGGACGGCTCTTAGTGAGAGTAACTCGTTTTCTCTCTGAGTGACATCTGAGCCAATCTTAATGATTTCAATAACTTTTCCATCTTGATTTTGAACTGGAATATAAGTAGCCTCAATCAATACTAAGTTACCGTCTTTGCGCAGCCGCCTAAATAAACCTGATTGAAGATGGCCGTCAGCCAATTTCTGCCAGAAGCGCGAATAATCAGCTGTGTTAGCATAATTCTTTTCGCAGAAAATTCTGTGGTGCTGCCCTGCTATTTCTTCGAGTTTGTAACCAAGCATCTCTAGAAAGATATTGCTCGCATAGATTACGCTCCCGTCTGGCCTGAATCTGATTTCCGCGACATTTCGACTTATTGAATCAAGCTGCCGCTGTAGTTCTGAGAGCTTATTTTCTGTGTCCAGCAGTTGTTTGTTTTTATTGAAAAACATAATCATTACCTTTGTGCAAATAAAATAATACTTGGGGCCCAATTTATACTGTATCGGTTAGCGCAACCGCTTCTTGAGAGCATAGCTCTTTATAGTTGGAAAATTAGCGATTTGCAGCCATGTGTCATATTGAGCTATACCCTAACTTGATGTCAGGCAGGGCCGCGCCGCTTCGTCAGAATAGAGTCTGCTTTCCCATTTTTTGACACATGCCCGCGAAGGTTATAGATTTCAGCCTGACAGAAATGGGCTTTGAGGCACAACGGAACAGAAAGTGCACTTAAGCCGCCTTCAACCAAGGAGACATCGTGCAGGGGCACCGCATCGGCTACGTCCGGGTCAGCAGCTTTGACCAGAACCCGGAACGCCAGCTGGAACAAACCCAGGTGAGCAAGGTGTTCACCGACAAGGCATCGGGCAAGGACACCCAGCGCCCCCAGCTCGAAGCGCTGCTGAGCTTCGTCCGCGAAGGCGATACAGTGGTGGTGCACAGCATGGATCGGCTGGCCCGCAACCTCGATGACCTGCGTCGCTTGGTACAGAAGCTGACTCAGCGCGGCGTGCGCATCGAGTTCCTGAAGGAGGGCCTGGTGTTCACTGGCGAGGACTCGCCGATGGCCAACCTGATGCTGTCGGTGATGGGGGCCTTCGCTGAGTTCGAGCGCGCCCTGATCCGCGAGCGGCAGCGTGAGGGCATCGCCTTGGCCAAGCAGCGTGGCGCGTACCGGGGCCGCAAGAAAGCCCTGTCCGATGAGCAGGCTGCTACCCTGCGGCAGCGAGCGACGGCCGGCGAGCCCAAGGCGCAGCTTGCCCGCGAGTTCAACATCAGCCGGGAAACCCTCTACCAGTACCTCCGCACGGACGACTGACACATGCCGCGTCGCTTGATCCTCTCGGCCACGGAGCGGGACACCCTGCTTGCGCTGCCGGAAAGCCAGGATGACCTGATCCGCTACTACACCTTCAACGACTCCGACCTGTCGCTGATCCGCCAGCGACGCGGCGACGCCAACCGCCTCGGCTTCGCCGTGCAGCTCTGCCTGCTGCGCTACCCCGGTTACGCGCTGGGAACCGACAGCGAGCTGCCCGAGCCGGTCATCCTGTGGGTGGCGAAGCAAGTCCAGGCCGAGCCGGCGAGCTGGGCAAAGTACGGCGAGCGCGACGTGACCCGTCGCGAGCATGCCCAGGAACTGCGCACCTACCTGCAACTGGCCCCGTTCGGCCTGTCCGACTTCCGCGCCCTGGTGCGCGAGCTAACCGAGCTGGCCCAGCAGACCGACAAAGGCTTGCTGCTGGCCGGTCAGGCCCTGGAGAGCCTACGGCAGAAACGACGCATCCTGCCGGCGCTGAGCGTGATTGACCGGGCCTGCTCGGAAGCCATTGCGCGAGCCAATCGGCGGGTCTACCGCGCCCTGGTCGAACCACTCACGGACTCGCATCGGGCCAAGCTGGACGAGCTGTTGAAGCTCAAGGCCGGCAGCAGCATCACCTGGTTGACCTGGCTGCGCCAGGCACCGCTGAAACCCAACTCTCGGCACATGCTGGAACACATCGAGCGGCTGAAGACATTTCAGTTGGTGGACTTGCCCGAAGGCCTGGGCCGGCACATCCACCAGAACCGCCTGCTCAAGCTGGCCCGCGAGGGTGGGCAGATGACGCCCAAAGACCTCGGTAAGTTCGAGCCGCAGCGCCGCTACGCGACCCTGGCCGCCGTGGTGCTGGAGAGCACCGCGACCGTGATCGATGAGCTGGTCGATCTGCATGACCGCATCCTGGTCAAGCTGTTCAGCGGCGCGAAGCACAAGCATCAGCAGCAGTTCCAGAAGCAGGGCAAGGCGATCAACGACAAGGTGCGCCTGTACTCCAGGATCGGCCAGGCGCTGCTGGAAGCGAAGGAAAGCGGCAGCGACCCCTATGCCGCCATCGAGGCGGTGATTCCCTGGGACGAGTTCACCGAGAGCGTCAGCGAGGCCGAGCTGCTGGCCCGGCCGGAAGGCTTCGACCACCTGCACCTGGTCGGCGAGAACTTCGCCACCCTGCGCCGTTACACGCCGGCCTTGCTGGAGGTGCTGGAACTGCGCGCCGCGCCGGCCGCGCAAGGCGTGCTGGCAGCCGTGCAGACCCTGCGTGAGATGAACGCCGACAACCTGCGCAAGGTGCCGGCCGATGCACCCACGGCCTTCATCAAGCCGCGCTGGAAGCCGCTGGTGATCACCCCGGAAGGCCTCGACCGGAAATTCTACGAAATCTGCGCCCTGTCCGAGCTGAAGAACGCCCTGCGCTCCGGCGACATCTGGGTCAAGGGCTCGCGGCAGTTCCGCGACTTCGACGACTACCTGCTGCCGGCCGAGAAGTTCGCCGCACTCAAGCGCGAGCAGGCCCTGCCCCTGGCGATCAACCCGAACAGCGACCAGTACCTGGAAGAGCGTTTGCAGCTGCTGGACGAGCAGTTGGCCACCGTCACCCGCCTGGCCAAGGACAACGAGCTGCCCGATGCCATCCTCACCGAGTCAGGGCTGAAAATCACCCCGCTGGATGCGGCGGTGCCGGATCGGGCGCAGGCGCTGATCGACCAAACCAGCCAGTTACTGCCGCGCATCAAGATCACCGAACTGCTGATGGACGTGGACGACTGGACGGGCTTCAGCCGCCACTTCACCCACTTGAAGGACGGGGCCGAGGCCAAAGACAGGACGTTGCTGCTGTCCGCAATCCTCGGTGATGCGATCAACCTCGGGCTGACCAAGATGGCCGAGTCGAGCCCCGGCCTGACCTACGCCAAGCTGTCCTGGCTGCAAGCCTGGCACATCCGCGACGAAACCTATTCGGCGGCCTTGGCCGAGCTGGTCAACCACCAGTATCGCCACGCCTTTGCCGCCCACTGGGGCGACGGCACGACCTCATCCTCCGATGGCCAGCGCTTCCGCGCGGGTGGCCGGGGCGAGAGCACCGGGCACGTCAACCCGAAGTACGGTAGCGAGCCGGGACGGCTGTTCTATACCCATATCTCCGACCAGTACGCGCCGTTCAGCACCCGCGTGGTGAATGTCGGCGTCCGCGATTCCACCTATGTGCTCGACGGCCTGCTGTACCACGAGTCCGACCTGCGGATCGAGGAGCACTACACCGACACGGCCGGCTTCACCGATCACGTCTTTGCCCTGATGCACCTGCTAGGCTTCCGCTTCGCGCCGCGCATCCGCGACCTCGGCGAAACCAAGCTGTACGTGCCGCAGGGCGTGCAAGCCTACCCGACGTTGCGCCCGCTGATCGGCGGCACCCTGAACATCAAGCACGTGCGTGCCCACTGGGACGACATCCTGCGCCTGGCCAGCTCGATCAAGCAGGGCACCGTCACCGCCTCGCTGATGCTGCGCAAGCTCGGCAGCTACCCGCGCCAGAACGGACTGGCCGTGGCCCTGCGCGAGCTGGGCCGGATCGAGCGCACGCTGTTCATCCTGGACTGGCTGCAAAGTGTTGAACTGCGCCGCCGCGTGCATGCCGGCCTGAACAAAGGTGAGGCGCGCAACTCGCTGGCCAGGGCGGTGTTCTTCAACCGCCTTGGGGAAATCAGGGATCGGAGCTTCGAGCAGCAGCGCTACCGGGCCAGCGGCCTCAACCTGGTGACGGCGGCTATCGTGCTGTGGAACACGGTGTACCTGGAACGCGCCACCCAGGGGTTGGTCGAGGCCGGCAAGCCGGTGGACGGCGAGCTGCTGCAATTCCTGTCGCCGCTGGGCTGGGAGCACATCAACCTAACCGGCGATTACGTCTGGCGGCAGAGCCGCAGACTGGAAGACGGGAAGTTTCGGCCCTTACGGATGCCCGGAAAACCTTAGCGTACGATTTTTTCCGAATTCTGCGGGCTCCCCTAGAAGATTTACTTCCCGAATCCAAAGGCGGCGCTCGCTGTGTTGCTGGAGGATAGTGGGCAGCTGGACTGGATCATGTTGGCTAGGCGCAGAGAGCGGCCTGGCTTCGGCCCTAAGGGCGGATGGGCAAGGCTCAGTACAGTGCAGGCTGGTGGCTGGACTATGTGTCACCCACGCTACGCTTTCGGCCTGGTTCAACGCTTTATGGAGAAAGAAGGTAGGCCGGGCGAGAAGAGTCGGATACCACGCTGGTTCGATGTGCCGGAGGGCTATGCCCTGGAGTACCTGGTCATTGGTGAGGGCGAGCAGCGGCGTGGCCATGTCATGACCACGACACCAACAGCGGAACATTCCCAGATTCATAGTCGATGGCCAGTGCTGGCATCTCTTAGAGATAGCTAGAGCAGAACCACCTACGGCTTGGCCATTTCTGGCAGACAGTCGCCATTTGCAACGGGCTGGAGCCGACCAAGAGCGAATAAAGTGTGTCTAGACGGCGCTGGGCTATGGGTATGAATACAGATATGCTCATGCAGAGCACAGTACCTTTACCGCCGGTGAGGCGTATCTGCATGATTCGATAGATGCACCAGATTGCTATCAGTCTGCGCCAAAAAATTAGAATTCAAGACTGCTGAGTAGCGCCTATCCCATGAAGGCTGGATGACGAAGCGGAAAAATAGAGACAATCTGATTAAAGAAAAATGTAACTGGCAGAAATTCCAGCGAATCAAAAGAAGACTAGTTTATGCCGATGCTTAATTGGGTAGGTAAAAGTGCAGTGATTAATCATCACTATGACGTGCCATTTCGCCTACTAAACAAGAAATATACTTTCCTAGCGGAAAGTGATGCGTCAAAAAACACTATCAACAATAGAATCATTCACGGTGACAACCTTGAAGTTCTTAAGAGCTTGTTGCCCGAGTTCGAAGGCAAGGTAAATTGCATCTATATTGACCCGCCCTACAATACAGGAAATGAAGGCTGGGCATACAACGACGCCGTTAATCATCCCAAAATCAAGAAATGGCTGGGTGAGGTTGTAAAAAAGGAAGGCGAGGATTTAAGCCGGCACGATAAGTGGCTGTGCATGATGTACCCGCGCATGAAGTTGCTACATCGCCTGCTGGCAAGTGATGGAGTGATTTTCGTTAGTCTTGATGATAACGAATTCTTTCACTTTCGCTTATTGATGAATGAAATATTTGGCGAGTCAAACTTTCTAGCCCAAATAATTGTTCAGTCTAACAAGCGTGGCCAAACATATAAGCAGATAGCCAAGACGCACGAATATCTTCTTTGCTTTGGGAAGAGCGCCTTGTCTGAGCTGGGCGAGTTGTCTACTGAGGGGAAGAATCTTCCTGAGAAAGATAAATTTGGCCCTTATTCATCAAGAGAGCTTCGTAATCGCAACCCAAAATTTGGCAGATTCAATCGTCCAAATCTTTTCTACCCTATTTATGCTCGCCCTGGGGAGGTAGATGAAAGTGGGAATTATCTTGTTTCTTTAGATGAGCACCCGGACTCATTCAAGATTGAGCCATACAATAGCGAAGGAGTTGAAAGCTGTTGGCGATGGGGTAAAGATAAATTTCTTCTCAAAACAAAAGAAAAAACAACAGAAGCGTTGTACGCTCGCCAGACTCGTGAAGGCGCATGGCGTGTTTTTGAGAAGTATAGAAAAGAAACCGTTAAGGCCAAGTCAATTTGGACTGAAACTAAGTACATCAGTGAGCAAGGTACAACAGAGCTTGGTCGCCTGGGTCTTGCTTCAAAATTTGAGTTTCCAAAACCCGTAGATTTAATTGTTGATTGCTTAGAGCTTTGCGATAACGACGAAGCAATTGTTTTGGATTCGTTTGGTGGCAGCGGTACAACAGCGCAAGCTGTCCTAAAGTTGAATGCTCAAGATGGAGGTCGTCGTCGATTCATTTTGTGCGAAATGATGGATTATGCTGAGGAGATTACAGCAGAGCGGGTTCGCCGTATTATCAATGGATATGGTGAGGGCTCCAAGTTTGAAGCTGGAGCTGGAGGCGGATTTGATTTCTATGAATTAGGCCCTAGTTTATTCAAAGATAATTTTAACATAAATGAAGATGTCGGCATTGAGGCAATTCGAGACTATGTTGCCTACACAGAGAGCATTCCGACTGAGAAGCGTCTTTATACTGAAAATCCTGTAAGTCCCTATGCCCTAGGTGCGACAGATACCGCCCTATATATCTTCTATTATGAGCGAGATCATGTCACTGCGCTTGATATTGATTTTCTTGCAGCATTGAGAATCAAGGATCTGCAATCCAGGCCAGAACAATTTGTGATTTATGCTGACAAGTGTGCTTTAGATAAAGATTTTCTTTATAAGCACGGAATCACCTTCAAGCGTATTCCACGTGACATTACTCGATTCTAAGAAAAGAAAATATGGAACTCAAAGACTATCAGGCTGACGTTCTAGCGGATCTCAGCAAGTACTTAGAAACGTTGCTTGAGCGCAAGGGACATCTTGCAAATGCGTTCGAAAAATTCTGGCAGGATCGAGGTATTCTCAATCAAGTCTATAAGAACAATATCAAGGAAACCCCTCATGTATGTGTGAAAGTTCCCACAGCTGGTGGGAAAACTTTCATTGCGGTGAATGCCTTGGACAGGATTTTTTCTGCCTTTGCAGAATACAATCCCACCCGACCTAAATTCGTAGTGTGGTTAGTTCCTTCTCTAACCATCCTTGAACAAACGGTGAAGAATCTATCAAACATCGATCATCCGTACCGTCAGCGATTGAACGATCTATTTAGTGGTCGAGTACAGATTTATGAGAAGGCTGATGTGCTCCAAGGCGCAGGGTTCAATGCTGATGCTGTGAGGGAGCAGCTTTCAGTTGTTGTAATGTCGTTTGATTCACTCAAGGCCACCAATAAAGAGAATCGTAAAGCCTTTCAGGAGAATGGTTACCTTGCCTCTTTCCTGAATGATGATAGTGAGGTTGTTGAGCCCCTAGAGGGAATTGACCCTTCTGCTCTCATTAATGTCATGCGGAGCCTTAAGCCAGTTGTGATTGTGGATGAAAGTCACAATGCAGAAAGCACCCTGTCTGTAGACATGCTTCGCAATCTCAATCCAAGCTTTATTTTTGACCTGACTGCTACACCAAGGAATAACAGTAACATCATCAGCTATGTTGATGCCTTGAGACTCAAGAAGCAAAACATGGTCAAGTTACCTGTGATTGTTGCTAATCAACGGAGTCAAGAAGATGTCATTATGGCGGCGCTGAATATGCGCCGGCAGCTGGAAGAGTTTGCCCAAAAATCTGAACAAAATGGCGGTGGCTACATTCGTCCTATTGTCCTGTTTCAGGCTGAGCCGAAGAACAAGGATGACACCACCACATTTGAAAAGGTACGGGAAATTCTGCTTGAGTTGAACATTCCACCTGAGCACATTGCCATCAAAACAGCCAATATTAATGAGCTGAAGAATATTGATTTGATGAGCCGTGATTGCCAAGTGCGATACATCATTACGATAAATGCATTGAAAGAGGGGTGGGATTGTCCGTTTGCTTATGTGCTTGCGACTCTGGCAAATAAATCATCTGTGGTGGATGTTACTCAGATTCTTGGGCGTGTCCTTCGCATGCCCTACACCAGAAAGCACGGCATTGAGCTGCTGAACCTGAGCTATGTGTTCACCTCCTCCAGCCACTTCCAGAACACCTTGAGTCAGGTGGTTGAAGGTCTGAACAAGGCAGGTTTCTCGAAGAGGGATTACAGAGAGATTGACCTAGCTGATATTGAACAAGAGGAAGCTCCCGCACCTTTGCTGACTCAGGAAGAACTGAACCTAACAGTTCAAACTGATGATGAGCAACCTGCTGAAACAGAAGATGGTCAGGATCTTGAGATTGAGAAGAGTAAGCTTAATCCTGACTGGGAAAAGCAAGCTTTAGAGCAAGCTGCCAATGTAGACGTCAGTGGTACACAGCAGGCGACTTCTACTGGAACTGACAAAACTGGTATTGAGGCAATCAAGGCTCAGGCCATTGCAGAATCTCAAAAGTTTGAAGAGCAGGCCAATACTACGAGTGGCGAAAGTTGCCCTGAAGAACTGAAGGTGCATATGAATGAGCACAAGATGAAGCCGATTTTTGAGAGTTCGGCAAAGGCAATTCAGCTACCTCAGTTTTTCATCAAACTGCCTTCTGATGGTGGTTTTTTCGACAGTGGTGACGAATGGCATAAACTCGCCAAAGAGAACTTGCTGTCTAAATTCGTGTTGGCAAATCTTGATGCCACGATAAATTTTGCTGCTATTGAGTCTGATGTGTACGCAGTAGATGCAGAAGAAATTGGTAAGGGTGAGAGCGCTCCAGCTTTCAAGGCCGTTAAAAAAGCTGAGAAGGAAACGCTGAACAGCATCATCAAGAACCAGCCGACTTCAGGCCAAATTACTTCTATCGTTGGCCGGCTTTTCAGTCTGATTGGAAAGAACACTTTCTACCCCATAGAAGACAACGACATCAAGTGTTACCTGGCTCGTATTATTGAGGCAATGAATACGGATCAACGTTCAGATTGCCTTGAGCGTGACTACGCTTATGTGAAGCTCATTAAAGACAAGATACAGCTTCTTGCTAATGAATATGCTGCCAAGGAGTTCAACAACTGGCTGACGACTCAGAAAATTAAGCTTCGCCCATCCCATTTACTGCCTGCAACGATTGCGCCAAGCGACAATGCTCCTGCAATCAGCAAGAGCCTGTACATCACTGAAGGTAGTGTGAACAACCTGGAGAGTAAGGTTATTCGTGGTGTGGCTGACTTGGAAAACATAGTTTGGTGGCACAGGAATCTTGAGCGAGGAAAAGGTTTCGTCATCAATGGATTTCTGAATCATTACCCTGATTTTATTGTTCTCACCAAGAATAATAATATTATTGTTGTGGAAACAAAGGGGGATGATAGGGATAACTCAGATTCTAAAGACAAACTAAAGCTTGGAAAGATTTGGGAGGCTCAGGCCAATCAAATTTCCCATGAAACTGGATACCGTTATCACTACATGATGTTATTTGATAACAACCCTATTGATGGGGCTCAGACAACAGGCAATGGATTGAGCTTGATTGAGTCTTTATAAAACATTGCGCACGATAACCTAAGGGGTGTCCGCGCCCCTTAGATTAACTCATTACCATCAAGTCTCAAAGCCGCCAGATTCGTATTCGATCTTCCATTCTTTGAATAAATTTTGGCTTTCTCCTCAATGACGTCGATAGTAGTTGCGTGTTTATAACGTTTCACAACGCGCACCCGATGCCCTATATCACTGAGAGGTATTTCAATGGGCAGACTGTACAGCGCCGAGTCGAAGACTGCGTGCCCATAAAATTTATGCTGACGAATTAAATCAATTATTGCTATATCACTGTACGCAGCATATCAGGTAACCCAACCCTTCTCATGAAGGCTTTGGGCAAAGAGAGAACTGCCTCCCGAACAGCTACACTGTCGCCCACTAATATAACTTGAACCTGGGATCTTGTGATGGCCGTATACAAAAACGTACGATCTAGGACACGCGAGCGTCGGACTGGAACTATAACACGCCGAAATTGTGACCCCTGCGCCTTATGAACTGTAATCGAATAGGCATGATCTATAACATCTACATCCGTATCTAATATATAGTGCTGAACACCTTCAAAATCAGCTTTGGCAATAGCTGTTCGCATAATCGGAACATCCTCATCGCCGAAATTCACTCTACGCGGCTTATCGAAAACCTCAGTTAGCCGACCCAAGCAACCATTTTGCAAATTTCGCGGCCAGTCATTTGCCGTGTAAAGCAATAAATCGCCCTCACAAAAACCAGTCGCTTCAACTATATCGGTCTCACTATTCTTGATAAGGAGCGGCTTGGCATGGGATGCATACTTTGCATGACAGGCCCTGTTTATCGTTGCAACGCCTGCAAAAGGACATGATCGTGTCGCCCCCAGAATCTGGGTTCTTTCTCGATCAATGTCATAAAGCTGCATGACGGTAGGAATAATTTCTTCATCCGCACAGGGCAGAAATACAACTTGTGCATTTACATTCGAGGAAAACTCAGGCCACTTGCCATCCCGAATCGCAAGAGCAGCTGCCGGTATAGCTGATTCTTTTGCCTGACGCTTTACTTCCGTGAGTTGCGTTGATGGCACACTAGAAAGATTGCATAACACATGCAGGATAAGGCCAGCGCCAATAGGTGGGAGTTGGTACGGATCTCCCACAAGAATTAACTGGGCTCCAGCCGGCAGTTTGCAGACAAGACGATAAAACGTCACCAGATCAAGCATGGAGGCTTCGTCGATCACGATGACCGGCTCCGGGCCCATATCTTGGGGGGTGACATACCGCAGAAAGCCGGCAATAGTCGTTGCTTTCTGCTGGGTTGCTTCGATCATGCGGGCAGTGGCTCGACCAGACAAAGCCATTTGGAAACGCGGTCGACCAAGTGTATCGAGCGCTCGGTACAGCGCTTTAAGTACGGTGGTCTTACCTACACCGGCACCGCCAGTGATGATGCTGAAGCGGTTATTAAACGAAGTCCTTACTGCCGTCCACTGGGCGTCGTTCAATGCGAAGGCTGGATGCCCCTGGCGCAGCCGTTCTTCGCGCTCGAAGTCGCAAATTAGGGCATCTATATCAGTCGGAAACACTACATCCAGGGGGGCTGGGCAGTGCAACAGAGAGAGGATGAACTCGGCACACTGTCTTTCCATGATGAAGGAGCCGGGAGCATGCAGCATCAATTCGCCGCAAGCGGCTTCGCGACTAACGAACTGGCCTGCTGCCTTTCCTTGAAGCAGCGCCTTCGCTAAGGCTCGCTCTGGAACTGGATATGGTTTAAGCAGCTTGCCGACCTTATCCCGAAGGTCGTTCAAAGTCGCGCATGTATGGCCTTTCTCTGCCACTCGATACAAGGCTTCCTCAATTGCCGCAGCCAACCGACGAGCATCGTCCAGGGCAAGTCCGAACCTGTCTCGGGCAATGCCATCCACGCGCTGCCAGTTGCCCTCAAAGGACAAAAGCCGATAGGGATCTTCGATTAGGACGGCGACGGTGTTCTTCCCGTGAAACCTGATGACCTTTCGGGCAAGATCAAGCGGTATGTCTCGTTCCTGAACAAAGCGCAACGTCTTGGCATCACCGCTCTCGCCCCATTTTTCAAACAGACCATCGCGTACCTGTTCGGACGGGATGATTGACCTGATCGACTCATGATCCCGGTTATCGAGTGATTCGTACAAACTCTCACCCAAGACGTCCCATAGCCGGGTTGCCTTGACCTCGCGGATACCCGGCACATTGTCGGCCAACCACTGGATCAGTTGGCTGCCAGAGGGGCGAACCAAGCGAATGCCCTGAACCTCAACCTGGATTTCCGAAACTGTATAGGAACCGTGGGTACGCTGAGTCGTATGTGCCTCTCCGTAGACTTCGTAAATACCGCCAATAGCTATGTTTGACGGATCCGCGATGACGGCGGGCACGCTGACAACCAGGGCAACGGCCCGGTCGTTAAGTCCGGTCAAAAAGTCAACCCTGTGACCGAAGGCGATACACCCATGGCGGTTCTTTGAACGAATCCGTGTCAGGCGAACTGTGGCATTGATCAGATTCGGGCCAGGAGTATTCATCGAGGCAGCCGCCCGGTTTCTTCCATGAATGATGCCAGTAGCTTGTAGCGCTCTAGCATGGCCTTGGCATGCGCCAATTCGGCTCGGAGAGCAGCGTTATCCTGCTCTAACGAGTTCAACCGCTGGCTGTCCTGACGGCGCTGCCGGGCATCCCGGTCGCGTATCGGGGGATCTTCATGAGTCAATTGAGGAGAAACAACCAGAGGCGGTAACACACCAGCTGCCCGCAAGCGCTCTTCCAGGGCCTCTAGTGAGCGTCTGATCGAAGGATTCTGTAACAGTGCGCTTTTGCCGAAACCGCACTCGGCAGCAATTTCTGAACGATTGAGCTTGCCCCGATGAACGTATTCACGGAATTCGTTGTCACGCTTAGAGGTGACCCAGGCCAGAAAGGAGGCTAGGTTCTGTTCGGCAACCTGCTGTCCGTTAGCCATATCACTTCACCGGTGCAGACAGCACTTTCTCAATGGCATCTCTAAAGCCTGGCTTGTGGATTTTCCTGTCTTTCGCATCCACCACTTCGCCCCTACTACCAATCCGCAGCCCGACAAGACCGAGCTCTGCCGGATCAATAGCCGCTTTCAGCGCAGCCAACTCGGCATCGTTGAAGCGCGGCTGCATTGAAACGATCTGCCCCGTCGCACTCCCTAGGATAATTGGTGCGCCGCTATGGTTGACCTTGCGCGCCTCTTTGGCCTTCAGCGCCCGTAACTCCTTGGCTAGCAGGGTGACACTCATGCGCAAAACAGGGTCTTCGATATGCTCGATCCAGTTATTGGGGGCGGCTTTTTTCTCACTAACCTTGGGATGCGAAACCAATTTCCACGCTTGGATCAGTTCCCGATAATGCTCGCCGGTCGTATTTACGATTGACTTTTCACTGGGAACCGGCAGTCCACGATCTTTGCCAAGGGTAATTATGGTCTTATAAGAAAAGTCCGAGGAATGCCGCTCATGCAACAGTCGGCAGGTTTCGTTAATGGCTTCCAGACTCCGCTTGCGGCGAATATCGCTAGCCTCGTTCATTAGCCGCTCGTAAGTTTCCTGTGGCGAAGTCAGGCATTCACTCATTAATTGAAACCTCACGTGTGATTTTGCTAGCACGATTAGGTTCGGAGAGAAGCTGTTTGATCTCGGTAGAGATACGCGTGAGTTCTGGCTCATCAGCATCAATATCAAGCAGCATCAGATCGCCTGAAAACAGTCTGTCGATCTTCTCCCATGAGCCGAGCCGATAAAGGAGAAGCCTAGTCAATTCGTTAGCCACTACTAGCTTTTGTCCGTCATCCAGTCTGAACATAGCCGGTGCCAAACCATTGTTCTCTGCCATACGATCAATAGCTTGGGCGATTAAAGGTATTGCACGCGAGGGATTTGCCGACCGATATATGGTCGCGTTCTGGCAGATTTCAGCTAGCAAATGATAATTTGTCTCGGAATCTTCAAAGACCACACTAGCATCCGCTAGATCGCCTGCTGCGATGAGTCTTACACCACTCCCGCCTTCGTCGCCTTGTTCACTCTCGCTGATGAGCTTCAGGCAACTTTTAACATAGTGATGAACCGCGACATAGTCAGCCAGTAGCCCATCGAGCTTTGCTGCACTCTGCTGCTGATTAGCAATCGCCTGCTTACGCTTTGCCTGCTCGGTATCTGGTTGATTCGCCTGACAGGCGTCATAAAGCTCTTGCTCAAGGCGATCAACTTCTATTGCATAGCCTTGGAAACGAGCACTTTCTGCATGAATCTCCAATGCAACCTCGTTGGCCAGTGCCACCAGTCCACCAAGAAACGGAACACCAGTGACAAAAAATCGGCAGCGAGGGCAATTCTTTTGTCCTAGGTAGCCTGCCTCGACAGGGGCATAAGAGGTTTCTGTCTTCCTCTCGACCACAGGCTTACCGCCGATGTGACACAAAGCAGCTGACATTGGGCAGATGCCGCAGTCAAACACAACACACGCCGAATTGGGTACATCAGACTCAAGCAGCGAGCGATTGCCGTCTGTTGCAATAAGTTGATGGAGGAACGGCTTCAATCCTTGCGCCCTAACCATTTCGGCATGGTGCTCAGTGGCAATCTGCGCGGCTCGCTTTTCAGTCTCCCCCATAGCACGACGCATCTGCTGGCTGTTCAACTTTGTGTAGTAGATCGTCATGACCAGTGAAGCATGGCCAACAAGCTTAGAGATCAGGTGAATGGGCGCTTCACCATCTGCGATGAAAGCCGTAATCAAGCTGACCCGAAGGCTGTGGGGAGTATAGGGACTGATATAACGCTGATTATTTGACTTATAGTCAGGGGCTTCGTTGGCGAGGTTCTCGCCGGGACGCTGTATCACGTTGAGTAATGCAGGCAAGGTATGGGTAAAGGCCGTCGTGGTGAATAACGGCTGCCCCGATCCGTCAGTGCGAAACAAGAAGCATTGGGTGCCCCGCGCCTTCAAGATCTTTTCATTGGTGTCAGCGCGTAACTTGATATCAGACCAGTGTGTAGGCTCTTTCAGCGGGTTGTACTTGATCTGCCAGTCGCGCAATAGCAAAAGCCAATAAAGCAGATCGTCGGGTATCCACTCAATCTCGTAACCGCCTTCAATTTTTCCGGTCTTGTTTGTTGTTATATACAGCTTCGGCGCATTCTTATCACCACGCTGCACTACAGCCTGGGGCCGATACTTCTTGCTTCCTTTACCAGCCATGGGGCCGGTATTTTTCTCCCAACTGATGCCGCCACTTTCAAAATCAAGAACCGCAACCTCCTTATCTGCTTCGCCGCTATCCAGCCATAAAATCTGCTGACCCCGCCACGGGAATCGCAGCAGCGCGTAGAGGGCGACGAAGCGAACCGGTGACCAGATCTGATAACTATCTACCAGCACGCGAGCCCCATCAATACGGCGGTCTGCCTTTGCGACTTTACGCCATATGCAATTCGGATCGTTGTAGTCGATGATCGACTCCTCGACATAAATCCAGTCAGTTCGACCATCAAAGAACTCTTGCAAATGAGGTAAATCACTAAAGCTGGGCCGGGTCTGTAAGACTTGCTCACCGTTCGGCACAAGGTAATTGCGCGCCCGAAGGATGTATTCGTAGCCGAGCGGCGACTTTGTGGTCTGGCTGGGCCGATATCCTTGCAAGCCATCGGCAAAACCGGCCAGCACAGTCTCGAAAGGGTTGCGATATTCGGGAAGAACAATGCGCTCGTCGGCATCGGCATCAGTGCAATATTCATCCAGTAACCAGCTGAAAAACGCACTGATAGCTCTGTGGTAGGGCTTCCTCAGAGAAGCGGCTTGGGCATCGATAAATTGCTGGTAAGCCACTGCATTGAATGGATTGGTACGTAGCAGCAGATACCTTCCGTCATCAGGTAGCTCCTGAGCTTGCCAGAAACCACCAAGGAAAGTCCTGATTGCATTCCTCTTTGAAGTAATGCCCTTCTGAGTCTTCAGCCACGCCCCCACATCACTCCACATTGATGTGTAGGTAGCTAATGCAGCAGAGGGTTTATCAGTGCCGATAAAGTCGTACCAGTCAGTCCAACCGGCATCGGCATAGACTTCATCAGGTCTGGACGGCAACTTTAGGTCTTCGCGGTAACGCTTGTTGTATTTTGGCTGACTCTTGATGCCCAGCGCCTGAGCTGCGGCCTGCGCCTCGGCGTAAGTTGGGTAAAATTCGGGCCTTTCATTGCCAAGAAAGTCGTACCAATCAGTCCAGCCGGCGTCGGCATAAGTCTTTTCAGGGCTGCTCGGCAACTTGGGGTCTTCGCGGTAACGCTTTTTGTATCTTGGCTGACTTTTAATGCCCAGCACCTGGGCTGCGGCCAGCGCCTCGGCGTAAGTTGGATAAAAATCGGGCCGGTCATTACCAAGGAAGTCGTACCAATCAGTCCAACCGGCATCGGCATAGGTCTCGTCGGGCCTGGACGCCAGCTTTGGGTCTCTGCGGTAGCGCTTGCTGTATTCTGGCTGGCTCTTGATGCCCAACGCCTGGACTGCGGCCTGTGCCTCGACGTAGGTTGGGTAAAAATCGGGCCTGTCATTACCAAGGAAGTCGTACCAGTCGACCCAGCCGGCGTTGGCATAAGTCGTTGCAGGTTTAGCTGGCAGCTTTGGGTCTTCACTGCAACGCTTGCTGTATTCTTGCTGGCTCTTGATGCCCAGCGCTTGGACTGTGGCCTGCGCCTCGGCATAAGTTGGGTAAAAATCGGGACGATTATTGCCAAGGAAGTCATACCAGTCGATCCAGCCGGCGTTGGCATAAGTCGTTTCAGGACTACTCGACAGCTTGGCGTCTTCGCGGTAACGCTTGCTGTATTCTGGCTGACTATTGATGCCCAGCGCCTGGGCTGCGGCCAGCGCCTCGGCGTAAGTTAGGTAAAAATCGGGACGATTATTGCCAAGGAAGTCATACCAGTCGATCCAGCCGGCGTTGGCATAAGTCCTGCCAGGGCAGCTCGGCAGCTTTGGGTCTTTGCGGTAACGCTTACTGTATTCGGGATGGCTACTGATGCCTAACGCCTGAGCTGCGGCTTGAGCCTCGACGTAAGTTTGGTAGAAGTCGGGGTGGTTATTGCCAAGGAAGTCGTACCAGTCAATCCAGCCGGCGTTGGCATAGGTCTTTTCAGGTCTAGCTGGCAGCGCTGACTCTTCGCGGTAACGCTCTCTGTATTCTGCCAGACTCTTGATACCCAGCGCCTGAGCTGCGTCTCGGGCCTCAGTGTAGGTATAAAACATCTTATTTGATGACATTGGTCACTCCTTGGCAGAAGGGTCTGGAATGTCGTCTGAGTGCTGCAATAGCAGCCGCGCGTCCATTTTTATAAGAGTCTGCCGCACCTCTGTCGCTGCGGGCTGGGTGTAGGTCAGACTCGATTCAATCGATGCATGGTGCATGGCGTTCTTGATCAACAATCGGTCAGCACCATCCCGATCTAGGCGCTGCCCGTAGGCATGACGATGTCCATGCGGGGTTGTACCCTCAATTTTCTCGTAGACCAGACCAATTCGTTCAATTGCCAACTTGTGAGCCTTGCGAAACATCCTGTGTGAATAGGGCTGACCGTTTTTATTGGTAAATGCGTATGGATGCATTTCACCAACCTTGGGTTTCACTCGCTGCTTCAAGTGGTAATCTCGCCACATAGCAGCAAAAGCTTGGCCGACTGCATGAGGGTAGAAAAACACCTCAAAACAGCGGCGGTGGGGATCAGTAATCAGGCTGTTCTTCCAGCCAAGAAACAGCGGATCAGTGGCTTTGACTAGACGGCAACGAGGTTGTAGCCCGTATTGTGTTTGTAGGTAAGAGGCGCGATTGGTTTTGCCGTCAGGTGCCCGTCCATACTCAGGATGATACACACGGACAATGACCTCCCCGCCTTCAACGCTAACGTCATCACTCCATAGCGCCAAAGCTTCGGACAGCCGTATTCCGCCGAAATGCATCAGTTGGGTAATCAAAACATTTCGAAGGTCAATCGACCCACGATTATCTCGCGCTCTTCTACGAAATCCCTCAGATACCAGCAACTCGAAATGATCTTCTGGAAATGCCTTAGCAGGCGTTTGCCGCTCTACAGGCATTCCCCCTAAGCGCACAGCCCTTGACTGGCTGGTATTAGGTTTGGAACACCACAAGTGGGACAGAAAGGCGTTATCCCTGCGATGCGAATAGGCTGCCCAATTCAACCGCTCTTCATGCCTCGTCGCTTGCCGCCAAGGATTGAGTTGCAAACTGGCATCTTCATTGATGACTGCCAACCAATCAGTGAAACGGGTGATTTGACCGATC
Source organism: Pseudomonas sp. Marseille-Q8238 (assembly GCF_965111915.1). Classification (NCBI taxonomy): domain Bacteria; kingdom Pseudomonadati; phylum Pseudomonadota; class Gammaproteobacteria; order Pseudomonadales; family Pseudomonadaceae; genus Pseudomonas; species Pseudomonas sp. Marseille-Q8238. Next base: position 3,279,693 of record NZ_CBCOPI010000001.1, read on the forward strand.
AACTTGCTGGCATCATCTGGCTGCCGGGGGTGCCACCATAGTCCGGAGGGGTCGGTGTTATTCGATACCGTGCCAATGTAGAGCGCATCTGAAAAGGCAGCGAATAGTGTCCTTGCTTCGCCATAAAAACTTTGGTTGGCCTCCATGAACTCTAACAACAGTCGCACAGCGAAAGTCGCAGACTCCTGCCAAGAGCGGCTCTTGAGTCGGTTAAGGTGCATGTAGCGAGCAAACTGATCCAACACACCATAGTCAGTCACGATTATCGGCAGGACAGACTGAACGCCGGACGCGTCAGAGACAAAGGGCCTGAACTCACGATGCGACGCTTCTAGGATGACGGCCACTCAATGCCCTCTTCACATAACCGAACTGGCGTTTGATCACCTGGAACGGCTGGCGGATCTCACCAGATTTAGAAAATCTTCGTCAGGATTTCCCGAGGTTTTGCCTTGGTTCAACCTGCGTAGTTTATGTATCAACGCGATGATTCAATAATACAGACACCGAGCCACACGTCAACCGTAGCAACGCGTTGATACCGTAAATTCATTGCGATAGGCTGTGCCCCACGGCTAGCGGAGAGGCACAAATGACACTGGATGAAATCGCTGAAATCCGCATGGGGCATGGCTTCAGAGGGGCTGTCGTCACTTCCCCTGAAGCTGAAACTAATGTGATTCAGATGCGGGATGTCGATCTGGCAGACGGCGTGATGTGGGAGCAGCTCGAAACATGTCACCTAGTGGGGAGCAAAGAGCCAGTCTGGTTACAACCTGGCGACATCATTTTCCAAGCCCGCGGGCGTAGGAATTTTGCGTTCTATTTACCTGAGCTTCCTTTTGACTCTGTTGTCTGCACGCAGCATTTTCTCGTCGTTCGGATAAAGGACGAGCGCTTTGATCCCGGCTTTGTTGCCTGGCAACTCAATCAGCTGCAAGCACAGCGGCATTTCGATATGAGCACCCCTGATAGCCATAATCGAAACATCACGATTTCAACATTGGCGACAGCACCAATAAGCCACGTCAGCATTGAGATTCAGCATCGGCTGGGAGCGCTTATCGAGTTAACACGAAAGGAAAAGCGGCTATACAACGTCCTGATGCTTAATCGAGAAAAGCAACTGTCAGCGCTAGCGAGTCAGATTTTGCTCAAGGAGGAAGATTCATGAATACACCTGCCATAATGACCTTGCTAACCGCTCATCCCAACTATCAGGCCCTGAGTAACCACTCCTTACTATTGCTCCTATCTCACATAGATGATGAGAATAGTTTAGCAACAGACGGTGCTTGCACTTACGATGAAAGTTTCTTTGATGCTGCTGCGCACAAGGTGAAAGCCAGGGCACCAACACTCGGAGATTTATTCCACAAGAGGCTCAAGATATACCGCCTTCAACACGGCTCCACTACTGAAAATCAGAATTACTTTGCAAACATCGAGGGCGCATTGGCCGGTGAAAATTTTGCCATTGATGCATTGACCAAGACTTTAGAAAGCTTCATCAGAAAATTAGAAGACGATGGCCTAGATGATGCAATTCAGGTTAGCCCGGAAGGACTCGCGAACCTACTTACTGAGCTGGCTCTAGAGCACGTCAGTTACTCTATCTACGATCCCCACTCCGCTACTGGAAGGCTTCTATCGCAAGTAGCGAAAACTCAGCGGTCTATAGAGAGGGATGTCAGTGCGCTTGGACACACAACTAGTGAAGCGGGACTGTTTTATAGCCTTGTCCGTGCCTTTTTCATGGGCTATGGTCTGAACTTCGAGCAGGTGAATGCCCTCAAATATCCCCCGGTCATCAATGGTGATCTCAAAACCTTTGAGTTGGTGGTTTCTGACTTAACACATAGTGTCGATGAGTGGACTCCGGATGACGCGGTGAAGGATCCATTTGGTCGTTACAAATTCGGCATACCTGCGCGTGGTAAAAGCTCCTGGGCACTCTTACAGCACATGCTGGCATGCATGAATCCTCATAATGGGCTGGCGATGGCCATTGTCGACGAAGGTGCATTACTTCGCACCGGAAAAGAAGCGGATATCCGTCGATCAATCATCGAGTCCAATCTACTCGACACCATCATTTATCTGCCTCAGAAGCTCTATCGCAGTGATCCTAGACGCCTAGTAATTCTAACTTTCAAAGCGTCACGCGGTGATGCACCGATGCTGCTGCTTGACGGCAGCAGTTTGTACTCATCAGGGAAGAGCCTCAACTCTCTGACACCTGAGGCTATTCAGACAATTTCTGATAACTTCACCGGGCGGGTATCTGACACCAACATCGTCAGATTGCTCAGTATATCGGAGCTCCAGGCGAATGATTACGCCCTCAATGTTGGACGCTACTTTCCCTCATCCTCTGAGGAGTGGCCTGTGGATCTTCGCTCACTGGCCCAGGCCCGCCAATATCTCCACGAAGAGCTAAAAGATATAGGCACACAGATCGACGCATTGCTTAGTAAATTGTCTAATTAGATCACCACATGAACAAACTGTAGTGGCCTACTGATTTTGGACACCCATTTAGGGCGAGAGTATTCGCCATAGAGAGGTGTCTCATGACCCAGCAACGTCGTTCCTTTACGCCCGAGTTCAAGCGAGAGGATACAGTCGGGGGCTCGATCACGGCTATAGCCACATTGAGGCAGCCAGTTCATCGGGGCGGGTTGAGTCAGCTCTGCGTCGATGGGTCAAACAGCTCCGTGAAGGAACCCCAGGGCGTTCCCCCGAAGAGCAAAGCACTGGCTCCCGAACAGCAGAAAATCAAGGAGCTGGAGGCCAGGATCGACCGACTGGAGCGGGAGAAAACGATCCTAATTAAGGCCACCACTGTCAAATCCAGACGAAACGAGATGACACTATAAGTTTAGTACCTGAAACCAGGGTAACTAATCGCAGAACGTACAGGCGTTCCACGAGCAGCCATTGGTGACCGGCAGGATCAGCGAGTTGGCTTCACTCGGCGGACGAAAAACCGGCTCGATATAGGCAATCGGGAATTCAGCGGACATGGTTCATTTACTCTCAAAAAGACGACGTGGCGGTTCAGCCACCGATGATCTTCATCACCGTCACGCCACCGGAAAAGGCCAGTTCCTGCTTGTCTGCCAGGGCCTGTACCAGCAGGCGCTGCAAGGCCGGCAGGGCCTGATGGCGAGGTTTGTCGAGCAAGTCACCGACATAATGTCGATTGCTCGATGACAGGCAGCCATGCAGCCAACCGGTAGACGACAGACGCAGACGCGAACAGGTACGGCAGAACGGCACGCTTTCGTTGGCAATGATGCCGAAGAAACCCTGACCGGGAATTTCATAACGCAGCGCAGTGGCGTCCACGGGAGCCTCGGCCTGCACGAAGGTATGGCGCTCACCGAGCGTCTCCAGCAGCGCACTCATGCCATAGAACTGCTGCTGGAAGGTCTGTCCCTCACGCGCCAGGTGGCCCATGCGCATCAACTCGATAAAGCGCAGCTCGAAGCCATGCTCGAGGCAATAATCGAGCATCGGTAATACCTGGTCATGGTTGACGCCCCGTAGCGGCACCATGTTGAGCTTGATCTTCATGCCCGCTGCATGCGCCTGCTGCAGCCCATCGAGGACCGTGGCCAGATCCCCTCCACGAGCAATCCGACGAAAGGCCGCAGGGTCGAGCGTATCCAGAGACACATTCAACCGGCGTACGCCACTGTCCAGCAGCAGGGGCAGCTTGCGCGCGAGTAATTGGCCATTGGTGGTCAGGCTGATATCCGCCAGCCCCAACGTGCCGACCTCATGCAGAAAGGGCTCAAGCTTGGGGCTGACCAGCGGCTCACCGCCAGTGATGCGCAAGCGCTCGATACCTGCGGCTTCGATCAGATAGGCGACACCGCGCACCATGGCTGGCGCCGAGAGCTCGTCCTGTGCAGCGACCAGACGCTTGCCGTCGGGCACGCAGTAGGTGCAGGCGTAGTTGCAGGCGGCGGTCAGGCTGATGCGCAAATTGCGAAAGCGCCTGCCCTGACGGTCAACGATCATTGAGAACTCCGGCGGGATACACGCCGGAGTATATGCCCGCTGCCAGCGATGCAACATGCATCATGAGCGGGCTGAATGTGGCATCAGGCTGCAGGCGTGTCGCCGTCGCGCTTGCGCTTGTTGCCCATGCGCACGCCAATGTCCATGAGGAACTGGAAGAAACCATCCTGATCTTCCAGCACATTGCTCCAGAACGGCGAGTGGTAGAGGGCTACCGCGCCATGCACCAGCGCCCAGGCTGCGCAGTAATGGAAATACGGCGGTACGTCCTCCAGCTTGCCTTCGGCGATGCGCCCCTTGATTAACTGGGTCAGGCGCTCGAAGTTGGAGGCACGGATCTTGTGCAGTTGCTCGACCATTTCCGGGACCTGCGCGCCCTTGACCACCTTTTCTTCCAGGCGATCGAACAGGCGATAGCGCTGCGGGTCACGCATGCGGAACTCGAAGTAGGCGCGTGACAACGCCTCTTTGTCACGGTCCACATCGGCCGAATGGAACAGCGCATTGAGGTCGCGCTCATAGTCGAGCATCAGGCGCAGGTAGATCTCCGCCTTCGACTTGAAATGCTTGTAGATCGTGCCTTTGCCAATGCCCACCGTGTCGGCGATCATCTCGACGGTCACGCTGTCTTCACCCTGTTCGAGGAATAATTTCAGCGCGGTATCGAGAATTTCCTGTTCGCGACGACGGAATTCACGAACTTTGCGAGGTTCTTTATTCATAAAGTGACTACAGGATGCAAAATCGAAGCGCATTATTATGCCTGTTCAGCGCTAAATTGCACGGATCATCGCCCATATGTCAGCCGTTCCTATCGAGTTCCCTCACATTTCCGGTCTGCGCTACCTCAACCATGCCGCTGTGGCGCCCTGGCCAAGGCGTGCCACAGAAGCCGTACGCAGCTTCGCCGAACAGAATAGCCTGATCGGTGCGCGTGACTATCCAGATTGGCTAAAAATTGAGCAGCGCCTGCGTCTGCGCCTGAAACGCCTGCTCAATGCGCCGAGCAGCGATGACATCGCCCTAGTGAAGAACACCTCGGAAGCCTTGTCGTTCGTCGCCTTCGGCCTCGATTGGCGGGCCGGTGACCAGATCGTCATCAGCAACGAAGAGTTCCCTTCAAACCGAGTCGTATGGGAGGCCCTCAAGCCTCGCGGCGTCGAGGTCATCCAGGTCGATCTGCGCGGCAAGGACCCGGAAGCCGACCTGCTCGCCGCCTGTGGTCCGCGCACTCGCCTGCTGGCGATCAGCGCCGTGCAATATGCCAGCGGCCTGCGCCTGGACCTGTTGCGCCTCGGGGCCGGCTGCCAAGCCCGTGGTGTACTGTTCTGCGTGGATGCCATTCAGCAACTCGGCGCTCAACCCTTCGATGCCCAGGCCAATGGTTGCGCCTTCGCCATGGCCGATGGGCATAAATGGATGCTCGGCCCAGAGGGCCTTGGGGGGTTCTACTGCCGCGCCGACCTGCGCGAACACCTGACCCTGCACGAATATGGTTGGCATATGCTGGAGCACGCCGGCGACTACGACCGCAGTGACTGGCAACCCGCCCATAGCGCCCGGCGCTTCGAATGCGGCAGCCCGAACATGCTTGGCGCGATGGCACTTGAGGCCAGCCTGTCGTTACTGGAAGAAGTCGGCATGCCCCAGGTCGCCGCCCAGATCGAAGAACGCATGGTGCTTCTGCAGCAAGGGCTGCAGCGCCTGGGCGCTACCCTGCACAGCCCACTCGATCCTGATCGCCGCGCCGGCATTCTCACCTTCAGCCTGGGCGGCTGGGATAACCAGGCGCTGTTCGCCAGGCTCAAGGAACAACAAATCGTCTGCGCTCAACGGGGCCCGGGCATCCGTTTTTCGCCGCATTTCTACACGGAACTCGCCGTTATCGAGCAAACATTGGACGTACTGGGCCAGTTGCTGCCTGGCTGAGTGCTCAGCAGCGGCCCAAGTATTCCAAATCTGTTTAAAAAACACTCAGCCCCCGCCTGGACGCTCGGCAAACATGGCCAATACTTCAACGTACTGGCGTGCGGCATCCCCCCAAGTGCCCCACCAGGCTGGGTACCGTGGACCGCGTACCCTGTTTACTCCTAATGGTCTTGACCCGGATTCATCCCCCAGAACCCGGGTTTTTTTTGCCCCGGATTTACTGTGCAGCGCCGCTGGAGACCCTAGCCAACGGGAACAGGCGCTGGAAGTTGGCACTGGTCTGCTCAGCCAGGGTCTCGGCACTGACACCACGCAGCACGGCCAGATAATCCGCCACTTCGCGCACGTACTGCGGCAGATTCGGTTTGCCACGATAGGGAACTGGCGCGAGATAAGGTGCATCGGTTTCCACCAGCAGACGATCGGCCGGCACCTGGCGGGCAACGTCGCGCAACGCCTCGGCATTGCGGAAGGTGACGATACCCGACAGCGAGATGTAGTAACCCAGGTCCAGCGCGGCCTTGGCCATCGCCCAGTCTTCGGTGAAGCAATGCAGTACACCGGCCTGAGGCAGGGCGACCTCGCGCAACAGCGCCAGGGTATCGGCACGCGCTTCGCGGGTATGCACGATGACCGGCTTGCCGGTGATGCGTGAGGCCTCCAGATGCAGGCGAAAGGATTGCTGCTGCAGCTCCGCGGCTTCGGGCTCGTAGTGGTAATCGAGACCGGTCTCGCCAATCGCCACCACATGTGGATGGTTGAGTTCACCGAGCAGCCACTCCAGGGCCGGCGCCTCCCCTGCTTGCAGATCCAGCGGGTGCACCCCTACCGAGCAGTCGACATCGGCATAGCGATCGGCCAACGCCTTCACGGTGCCGGCGTTTTCAGCACTGACACCGATGCAGAGAAAGTGACCGACACCACGGTGACGAGCGGCATCCAAGGCCGCATCGAGCGAACCGTCATGGGCGCCCAGATCGAGGCGGTCGAGGTGGCAATGGGAGTCGATCAGCATGGGTATACCACTCAAACGAAAACGCCACCGACATCGGTGGCGTAGCGGTGCAGAAAAGAGATTACATGGTGTGGGTCGGTCGATCCGATTTCAGCGCGCCCGCCAGGTAGGTCTCGATCTTGTTGCGGGCCGTATTGTCGCCATCGTTGAACTGCACACCCACACCGGCGGCGCGGTTACCTTGCGCACCTTTCGGGGTGATCCAGACCACCTTGCCAGCAACTGGAATCTTTTCCGGCTCATCCATCAGATTGAGCAACATGAAGACTTCGTCGCCGAGTTTGTAGGTCTTGCCAGTCGGGATGAACAGCCCACCATTCTTGATGAAGGGCATATAGGCCGCATAGAGCACGGACTTGTCCTTGATGGTCAGGGACAGAATCCCGTTACGCGGGCCAAGATTAGGTGGCAAGCTCATGCAGCATTCCTAGCGATACGTTCCAATTTTCGATTCTAGCCCGACGCAGGCAGGCTTGCCCACTGCACCAGTAGCGCTTCGAGAAGCAAAACACTATTCAGATTCGCCTTGCCCAGAACTTTTTGCCGCTGCTGCAGCAACCAGTCCTGCATGGCCAGCACCTTGGGCTGTGGCGCCTTGGTGGCCAGATACTGTACGACCTTGCGCATATCCTCCATGCCCAACCCTTCTTCGTCGTGGGTCAGCTGGTAGCGCAGCATCAACTGCGCCCAGTCGCAAAACCAGTCGAACAGCATGAGCATCGGCAACGCTTTCCAGCTTTCCGCCAACTGGCTGGCACTGGCTTGTTGCTTGAGCAACTTCTTCACGCCCTCTACCACCAAGGCCCGCTGCTCACGCACGCCCTGCTGCTGCAAGCGCCGGGCAGCCAGCGGCGAGCCTGCAGCCAACTGCAGCAGGTCCACGCGCTCCTGTTCACTGCAATCGGGCAGCGCCTGCGTCAGCCAGGCGAGGCTGCTGGCCTGATCCGGCAACGGACATGCTTGCTGCACGCAACGACTCTTCACCGTTGGCAACAACCGACTCGGCTGGTGGCTGACCAGCAGCAATACGGTATTGCCAGCGGGCTCTTCCAGGCTTTTCAGCAAGGCATTGGCAGCGTTGACGTTCATCGCCTCCACCGGCTCCAGCAGCACCACCTTGCGCCCCCCGAGCTGAGCGGTCTGCACCACGAAGCTGACCAGGTCACGCACCTGGTCGACCTTGATCGCCTTGTCCGCCTCTTCGGGTTCGAGTACGTAATTGTCCGGATGTGTGCCCGCCGCCAGCAGATGACAGCCCTTGCATTGCCCGCAGGCCTCTAGATCAACCGGGCTCATGCACAGCAACGACGCCATCAGCCGTTCGGCAAGGGCTCGCTTGCCGATACCTGCAGGGCCGTGCAGCAGATAGGCATGAGCATGCTGTCGACGCCCCGCCAGTTGTTGCCACACCGCTTGCTGCCAGGGATACACCTCAGCCACGGCTGCGCTCCAGAATCTCCGGGAGCAGCACATCGATGGCCTGTTGCACCTCACCCAATGAGCGTGCGGCATCCAGCAGCCGATAACGCGCAGGCTCTGCGTCTACGCGACGCAGGTAGGTCTGACGCACGGCATCGAAGAAGCGTCGGCCTTCCTGCTCGAAACGATCAAGGCGCCCACGGGCTGCGGCACGTGACAAGCCAACCTCGATCGGCAAATCGAAGACCAGGGTCAGGTCAGGCCGCAGCCCGCCTTGTACGAAGTCTTCAAGTTGGGCAATACGCGCCTCGGAAAGACCGCGCCCGCCGCCCTGATAGGCATAGGTGGCATCGGTGAAACGGTCACAGAGCACCACACGGCCCTGCTCCAGAGCGGGCCGAATCACGCCATGCAGGTGCTGGGCACGGGCAGCGAACACCAGAAGCAGCTCGGTATCGGCAGCCATTGCTTCATCGCTGGGGGCCAGTAGCAATTCACGAATACGCTCAGCCAAGGGTGTGCCGCCCGGCTCCCGGGTCAGCAGCACATCGATGCCGTGCTCACGCAGCCGGCTGGCGAGGTAGTCGCGATTGGTGCTTTTACCCGCACCTTCAGGGCCTTCGAGGGTGATAAACAAACCGCTCACGGCGTTTCCTTTGGTCTGGGCGGTGGGCTGGAGCGATAGTCGCTGCGGCGCTTGAGTTGATACTCGGCTACCGCGCGATTGTGCTGTTCCAGGGTCTCGGAGAATACATGGCTGCCATCGCCGCGGGCGACGAAATACAGGCTCTTGCCATCGACAGGATGCAAGGCCGCATGAATCGCCTCACGCCCGGCCAGGGCAATGGGCGTCGGCGGCATGCCATCGATCTGGTAGGTATTGTACGCCGTCAGCTCGCGCAGATGAGCGCGGTTCAGCTTACCGGTGTAGCGCTCGCCCAGCCCGAAGATCACCGTTGGATCAGTCTGCAGGCGCATGCCGATAGCCAAGCGGCGCACGAACACGCCTGCGATCTGACCACGTTCTTCTGGCACACCCGTTTCCTTCTCCACCATCGAGGCCATGATCAGCGCGGCATAGGCATCACGATAAGGCAGGCCCTCGGCGCGCTTCTGCCACTCCTCGGCCAGCACCTGGTCAAGGCGGGTCTTCGCCTGCCGGAGCAGGTCAAGGTCGCTCATGCCACGGATGTAGCGATAGGTATCCGGAAAAAAGCGCCCTTCGGGATTAGCTCCGGGCATGCCCAGGCGTGTCATCAGCGCCGCATCATCCAGCTCGCCAAGCTCCTGCTTGAGCGCCTCCTGGCGTACCAGCGCGGCACGCACCTGACGGAAATTCCAGCCCTCCACCAACGTCAGGCTGTACTGCACCACCTCGCCACGCAGCCACATACCCAAGAGGTCGCGCATGGACTGTTGCGGGACCAGTTTGTACTCGCCACTGTGCAAGGGTTGCGGGGCCAGGTTGAAGCGCCAGTAGAGACGCAACCAGAAAGCCCCCTCGATAATCCCCTCGGACTCCAGACGATTGAGCACGCCACCCGGGGTCGAACCTGGCTCGACGTTGAGCAGGCGTTCTTCAGTCAATTGCAGGGGTTGTTCGAGGACTACATGCAGGCGCCAGGCAGAAAAGCCCAGCGCCAGCACGGCCAGCAACACACCACCCGCGAGCAGCAGCAACAGTTTGCGTATCACGAATCAGGAATCCAGAAGACTACGGAGATTGTCCTGCAGTTTACGGGTGAGCGCGCCCACCGGCCAGTCGCGCCCTTGCAGCTCACGTACCGGCCAGATGCCATACAGGCTGTTGCAAAGAAAGACCTCATCGGCGGCAAGCAGCTCGGCATAGTCGATATCCCGCACCTGCGCAGCCAGACCACAGCCTGCCGCACGTGCCAGTATTTCCGCGCGCATCACCCCGGCCACGCCACAGCGTGACAAATCGGCCGTCAACAACTGGCCATCCCGCACCAGGAACAGGTTGCTGTAGACCCCCTCGATCACCCTGCCTGACACATCACACACCACACCTTCGGCGTAGCGCGGGTCATGCCACTCATTACGGGCCAGCACTTGCTCCAGACGATTGAGGTGCTTGAGCCCAGCCAGCAACGGCTGCTCAGCAAGACGGGTAACACAGGGATACAGGCGCACGCCCCGCTCGGCATGCTCCGGCGGGTAAGCAGGAAACGGGCTGCCCAGCAAAATACGCCGCGGCGTAGAAGGTTGCGCAGGCGCATAACCACGCAGTCCACCGCCACGCGTCACCAGCAACTTGGCAACCCCGACACCCAACTCAGCGCAAAAGGCCAGCAGCTCCTGCTCGATGGCAGATAGATCCAGAGGAAGATGCAGTCGCCGGGCGCCTTCGCCAAGCCGAGCCATATGCCGCATCAGCAAGCGTGGCTCGCCGCGCTTTACTGCGATGGTCTCGAAGAGGCCATCGCCATAAGCCAGGCCACGGTCCGACACGGATACCTGCGTATCCGGCCGGCCGTCGACCCAGCACAGCATCAGCCGGCGAACCGGCGGAACACCAGCGAACCGTTGGTACCACCAAAACCAAAGGAGTTCGACAGCACCGCATCAATTGCCATGGGCTTGGCTTCGTTCGCCACGAAGTCCAGGTCACAACCTTCGTCCGGCGCATCCAGGTTGATGGTCGGCGGTGCGACCTGGTCGCGCAGAGCCAACACGCTGAAAATCGCCTCGACCGCCCCGGCCGCACCCAGCAGGTGGCCGGTCATGGACTTGGTCGAGCTGACCGACAGTTTGTACGCCTGGTCACCGAACACGGTCTTGACTGCTGCGGCTTCGGCCTTGTCGCCGGCCGAAGTCGAGGTCCCGTGGGCATTGATGTACTGCACCTGATCGGCGTTCAGTCCGGCATCACGCAGTGCATTCTTCATGCAGCGAGCAGCGCCAGCGCCATCCTCGGGCGGCGAAGTCATGTGGTAGGCATCACCGCTCATGCCAAAACCAACCAGCTCGGCATAAATGGTTGCCCCACGCGCCTTGGCATGCTCAAGCTCTTCAAGCACCAGAGCGCCGGCACCATCGGACAGTACGAAGCCATCACGCTCCTTGTCCCAGGGGCGGCTGGCACGAGCCGGGTCATCATTGCGCGTGGACAGCGCACGAGCAGCCGCGAAACCGCCAATACCCAGCCCACAAGTGGCCATCTCGGCGCCGCCGGCGACCATGACGTCAGCCTCGCCATAGGCAATATTGCGCGCGGCCATGCCAATGCAATGGGTGCCCGTGGTGCACGCCGTGGCGATTGCGTAGTTAGGCCCCTGCAGACCCAGGTGGATCGACAGGAAGCCGGAAATCATGTTGATGATCGAACCCGGCACGAAGAACGGCGAAATACGCCGCGGCCCTTGGTCGAACAACGAACGGCAATTGTTTTCGATATTGGTCAGGCCGCCGATACCGGAGCCCAATGCGACACCAATACGTTCGCGGTTGGCATCCGTAACCTCGAGACCGGAGTCACGCACTGCCTGAAAGCTGGCAGCCAGGCCGTACTGGATGAATAGATCGAGCTTGCGGGCTTCCTTGGCGGAAAGATACTGCTCGACGTCAAAGCCCTTAACCGAACCGCCAAAGCGGGTGGAATAGGCGGAAAGGTCCATATGCTCGATCAGGCCGATGCCACTGCGACCGGCCAGGATGCCCTGCCAGCTGCTGGCCACATCGTTGCCCAGTGGCGACAGCATGCCCATACCGGTAACCACGACGCGTCTACGCGACACTACGAATTCCTCTTGTTCTATTCAAACCCTACACCCTAGCAAAGAAAAACCGCACGCCTTTGGGGGCAGTGCGGTTTTTCCAGGTCCGAAAACCGTCGATTCTGATCAATCAGCCGTGGGCGTTGATGTAATCGATGGCTTCCTGAACGGTGGTGATCTTCTCAGCTTGCTCGTCCGGGATTTCGGTCTCGAATTCCTCTTCCAGAGCCATCACCAGCTCAACGGTGTCAAGAGAGTCGGCACCCAGGTCTTCGACGAAAGAAGCGCTGTTGGTGACTTCTTCTTCTTTGACGCCCAGTTGCTCAGCAACGATTTTCTTGACGCGTTCTTCGATGGTGCTCATGTCTTGTTTTCACTCCTATGGAAAAAATCCGTGCAGCTGAGCCGCAGTGTATAGAAAGGGTTTTCTAACTTTCAAGCCAAACGCCTAGCCCTTTCAGATCCAATCACAGTAACGCGGTCGGTCAGTTGCACTTTTGTAACGAACTTTAGACCGATTTTATGACAGTTCCCTGAAGGGGCGAGTCACATTCAGCTCATGTACATCCCGCCATTCACCGGCACGGTTGCGCCTGTAACATAGGCTGCGCCGTCGGAAGCAAGAAAGCCAACGACTTTGGCAATTTCTTCGGCCTGCCCCAAACGTCCCAGCGGAATCTGTGTCAGCAACGCTTCACGCTGGGCTTCCGGCAGCTCACGGGTCATGTCGGTGTCGATGAAACCTGGCGCCACGGAGTTGACAGTGATCGCACGCGACCCTACTTCACGGGCCAATGCACGACCAAAACCTTCGAGCCCCGCCTTGGCCGCCGCATAGTTGGTCTGGCCGGCATTACCCATCGCTCCAACGACCGAACCAATGCTGATGATGCGCCCCCAGCGAGCCTTGGTCATCCCACGCAGCACGGCCTTGGACAGACGGAACAGGCTATTGAGGTTGGTGTTGATGACATCGAACCACTCGTCATCTTTCATCCGCAACATCAGGTTGTCACGGGTGATACCTGCGTTATTGACCAGGATGGTCACCGCGCCGAAGTCCTTCTGGATCTGCTCGAGCACGGAATTGACCGACTCGGCATCACCGACATTCAGCACCAGACCAGCACCTTCGATGCCGTTGGCCTTGAGCGCCTCGCCAATTCGCTCGGCACCGGCAGCGGATGTCGCCGTTCCGACCACTACCGCACCCTGGCGGCCCAGCTCGAATGCGATCGCCTGACCGATACCGCGGCTTGCGCCGGTTACCAATGCAACCTTGCCTTGCAGACTCATACGGTCTCTCCTCGCCTAATCAAACCAGTGCTGCACGAGTCGCAGCAATGGCATCCACACTTTCCAGACTATGGGTTGTAATGCCCTTCACGCAGCGCTTATTCAAGCCTGCCAGCACCTTGCCGGGACCACACTCAACCAGATCGGTGACGCCCTGCTCTGCCAGAAACACCACGCTCTCCACCCAACGCACAGGGCTGTAGAGCTGGGCCAGCAGATCCTGCTTGAGGGTCTCCAGATCAGTAGGAACGGCAGCGCTGACGTTCTGCACCAGGGCAATACGCGGCGCCTGCCAAGGCAGCACAGCCACGGTATCGGCAAGCTTTTCCGCAGCCGGACGCATCAGCGCGCAATGTGACGGAACACTGACCGGCAACGGCATGGCACGCTTTGCCCCACGCGCCTTGCAAGCCTCGATGGCACGCTCGACCGCCGCCGCAGCACCCGCGATGACCACCTGGCCTGGCGCATTGAAGTTCACCGCACTAACCACTTCGCCATTGGCTGCCTCGGCACAGGCTGCCAGTACGTCGACATCCTCAAGCCCGAGAATGGCCGCCATGCCACCCTGCCCAGCAGGTACGGCCTGCTGCATCAGCTGCCCACGCAGTTCCACCAATTTGACCGCTTCCGCGAAACCGATACTGCCAGCCGCGACCAGTGCCGAGTACTCACCCAGGCTGTGACCCGCAACGTAGGCAGGCTGCACACCGCCTTCGGCCAGCCACAGGCGCCACAGCGCGATAGAAGCTGCCAGGATCGCCGGCTGGGTCTTGTCAGTCTGGTTCAGACGCTCCTCAGGACCCTCCTGGGTCAATGCCCACAGGTCATAACCCAGGGCATCGGAGGCCTCGGCAAACGTATCGCGAATCAACGGCCACTGCGCGCCGACTTCGGCCAACATACCCAGTGACTGCGAGCCCTGGCCTGGAAAGACAAATGCGAGGGAGGCGGACATAAACATTCCCTTATTGATGGATCATTGCGGGATGGAGCCGGGCACTGCCAGGCCGGAACAGGGATTGGATGACACAAAGAATGCAGCAGTCACAGCCCTGGCTATAACCGCCTGAAATAAGCCTCTACCGGATCGGCCATGACGGCCACACGAACCGCAATCTGGCTACAGCAGCAAATCCTCCAGGCGACCATGCAAGCGTTGCGGCAGATCCTCGCGCACCTCGACCAGCGCCCGCCGAATGGCACTCTGGAAACCCTCTACGCCGGCGGCACCATGGCTTTTCACCACAATACCCTGCAGCCCGAGAAAGCTGGCGCCATTGTGACGCGCCGGTGCCAGATCGCCCTGTAAGCGGCGCAATAGAGGCAACGCCAACGCCCCAATCAACCGCGATACGACACCCGAGGAGAACAGCGCCTCGATACGCGCAGAGATCATCGAAGCCAGACCCTCGCTCGACTTGAGCAGGATGTTGCCGACAAAACCGTCGCACACCACCACATCGGCCTCACCGCGATACAGGCCATCACCTTCGATGAAGCCGGTGTAATTAAGACCTTGCGCCTGCTGTAACAGGCTGGCCGCCAACTTGACTTGCTGGTTGCCCTTGATTTCCTCAGTGCCCACATTGAGCAGCGCCACACGTGGCCGCACCACGCCCAAGGCCTCGGCAGCAACCGCACCCATCACGGCAAACTGATAAAGATGCTCGGCGCTGCAGTCGACATTCGCCCCCAGATCAAGCAAATGACAGACACCGCTGCCTGTTGGCACGGCACTGACCATCGCCGGACGATCGATACCCGGCAGGGTCTTCAGCACGTAACGCGACAGCGCCATCAGCGCACCGGTATTGCCGGCACTGACACAGGCCTTGGCCCGCCCACTGCGTACCAGTTCCAGCGCGACGCGCATGGAAGAATCAGGTTTGCCGCGCAAAGCCTGGGAGGGACGCTCATCCATGCCGATCACATCGGCGGCATGCTCAACATGCAGGCGCGAGCGATCCACAGCAGGATGCCGGGCGATCAAATCTTCAAGCAGGGGGGCTTGGCCAACGAGGACCAGATGAAGCGAGGGGTTCTCAGCCAGACAGGCGACGCTGGCTGGAACAATGCAGTGGGGACCGAAGTCCCCACCCATTGCATCAATCGCGATCAGTGGAGCGGACAAGGATTACTCGTCAGCGCCCTTGTCGATCACTTTACGACCACGGTATACGCCTTCCGGAGATACGTGGTGGCGCAGGTGAACTTCACCGGTGCTCTTCTCGACGGACAGAGTGCTGGCCTCGAGCGCATCGTGGGAACGACGCATGTCGCGGGCAGAGCGGGATTTTTTGTTCTGCTGAACAGCCATAACTGATTAACTCCTAAACGTTTGGGTCACGCTTTAACTGCGCCAAAACACTGAACGGGTTGGACCGCGATACCTCGTCCTCGCTCGACTCGGGCTCATCAAGACCGACCGGCTGCTGGCAATCTTCGGGGGCATGCATCGGAACAATGGGCAGAGCGAGCAAAAGCTCTTCTTCGACCAGTGCCAACAGATCCAGAGGATCTTCACCCACTTCCAGCATGTCATAGCCCGAGGGCAGCGACTGGGTCTCCGCACCTTCCTTCACCACCGCGTAATGACACTCGCTTTGGATCGGCAGGACGACCAGTTCCAGACAACGCTGGCAAATCATCTTGACCTCAGCCCGGAGCTGACTGTGTATTGTCACAGCCTTGCGCTCACCACGTTCGAAGACTAGCTCCGCGTGCACGACACCAACATTATCTGCCAGCGGCTCGCACAGACGCTCGAAACTTGCCAGCGACATTTCCCCTTCAAGGGTAACGCCACGATCAGCAAGTTTGCGCGGATCAACGTGAGGTGGAATCGGTCCATTCAACATAGGCGCGACATTCTAGGGATGCACCCACCCCCTGTCAAAGGAAATTCGGCCTGTCCGCCCAGGGGCATGCCCGTTAGAATCCCCGCCTTTCAATCAGGAGAAGCCCATGCAGCCGCTGGTGCTCGCCTCAAGCTCGCCCTATCGCCGCGAGTTGCTCGCCCGCCTGCGCCATCCATTCATCTGGAGCGCGCCCGCTATCGACGAAACGCCACAACCACGTGAAAGCGCTGAAGCGCTCGTGCGCCGCCTCGCCGAACAAAAAGCGCGAGCTCTGGCGGAGCTTCATCCCAACCACCTGATCATCGGCTCCGACCAGGTCGCCCTGCTCGGCCAGCAAATCCTCGGCAAGCCAGGAAACTTTGCGCGCGCCAAAACTCAGCTATTGGCCGCCAGCGGTACCAGCGTGACATTCCTGACCGGACTAACCCTACTCAACAGCGCAACAGGGCACTGCGAGATCGACGTCATCCCTTTCACCGTGCACTTTCGCCAACTCGACGAGCAACAGATCACGCGCTATCTGGAAGCCGAGAAACCCTACGACTGCGCCGGCAGCTTCAAGGCCGAAGGCCTGGGCATCAGCCTGTTTCGCGCCACCGAGGGCGAAGACTCGACCAGCCTGATCGGCCTCCCCCTCATCCGCCTGACCAGCATGCTCAACGAACAGGGCATTGCCACCCCCTGACCGCAAACCATATAGAAGGAAAAAGCCCGGCATAAACCGGGCTTTTTTTCATCAACGCAGTGCCGGCCCCTGGAAGCCCATCCACATGGCCAGATGCTCGGCAACCCCCATACCCAGCTTCTTGGCGAACCGGTCAAAGGGATTCTCCTCACGGGTATAGTTGACGATATCCTTCGCACCAATCACTTCCCTTGCCACATAGCTGGTGCTACCCAACGCATCCACAAGGCCAAGCTCAAGCGCCTGCTCACCCGACCAGATCAGACCGGAAAACAGCTCCGGATGCTGCTCAACCTTGAGCCGATCACCGCGCCCACTCTTCACACTGGCGATGAACTGCTTGTGCGTGGTTTCCAGCACCCCTTGCCAGAACTCGGTTTCTTCAGGCTTTTGCGGCTGAAAGGGATCGAGGAACGCCTTGTGTTCGCCCGAGGTATATACCCGACGATCGACACCGACCTTATCCATCGCACCGACAAAACCGAACGTGGCAGCGGTCACCCCAATGGAACCCACCAAACTGGCCTTGTCGGCATAGATCTCATCCGCCGCACTGGCAATGTAATACGCACCAGAAGCCCCGAGATCACTGATGACGGCATAGACTTTGACATCCGGGTTCAGGCCTCGCAGGCGCTTGATCTCGTCATAGATGTATCCAGACTGCACCGGACTGCCCCCCGGGCTATTGATGCGCAGGACGACACCCTTGGTTTTCTTGTCCTCAAAGGCCGCCCGCAGGCTGCTGACGACGTTGTCGGCACTGGCCAGCTCATCCGCCATGATCATGCCGCGCACTTCGATTAGCGCCGTATGGGTTTCACCTTTAGCCGCCACCTTCTTCAGACCAAGCCCCGGCACGAACATCGCCAAAGCCACGAACAGATAGAGGAAAGTCAGGGATTTGAAGAAGATCCCCCAGCGTCGCGCGCGCCGCTGCTCCTGAACCCCGGCCAGCAAGGTTTTCTCCAGCAGCTTCCAGCTTTTATCGTCGCCGCTGGCGACCGATGCAGTTCCTTCATCAGACATGCTC
The DNA here is from genome assembly GCF_965111915.1 of Pseudomonas sp. Marseille-Q8238. Taxonomy (NCBI): domain Bacteria; kingdom Pseudomonadati; phylum Pseudomonadota; class Gammaproteobacteria; order Pseudomonadales; family Pseudomonadaceae; genus Pseudomonas; species Pseudomonas sp. Marseille-Q8238. The sequence goes on from NZ_CBCOPI010000001.1 coordinate 3,297,697, forward strand.
GACTACCTCACTCGTCTTTTCATAAGCACGCACGCCAAGCCAGGCGCGCAATTCGGAAAACTCATTGATCGCGAGCCGCGGCCCGTACGCCTGCAAACTATCGAGCGATTGCGCACCAAAACCAACCGCCACACTGTCCATCCCGGCATTACGCGCCATCTGCAGATCAAACGACGAATCGCCAACCATCAGTGCCTGACGCGGCGACAAGCCAAAGTGCGCCAGAATTTCCTGCAACATCAACGGATCAGGCTTGCTTGCGGTTTCGTCGGCACAGCGAGTGATATCGAAATAATCCAGCCAGCCACGCCCTGCCAGAACCCGCTGCAACCCACTGCGACTCTTACCAGTAGCCACAGCCAGTCGATAGCCCTCGGCACGGAACGCCTCCAACGACTCAGCAACACCATCGAATAGCGCAGACGGCTCAGCCTCCAACTGCAAATAATGCTCACTGTAATCACGACGGAAGCGCTCGATCAGCGCCACCTCATCCAGATCGGGATAAAGCGTGCGAACAGCCTCCGGCAAACCCAGCCCGATAATACCCCTGACCGCTTCATCACTGCGCAATGGCAAACCACAGCATTCAGCCGCACCATGCATGGAGGCAACAATGCGACCAATGGAGTCGACCAGCGTGCCGTCCCAATCAAAAATCAGCAGTTGATAATCAGGCACTCAAGCGCTCCAGCGTGCGCGCCCACATCTCATCCACCGGCGCCTCCACACTGAGTTCGCCGCCCTCGGGCAAGGCGATCTTCAAGGCATAGGCATGCAGGAACAGGCGCTTACCGCCCAGCTCGCGAATTTCGCGGGTAAATTCATCATCGCCATACTTGGAATCACCCGCGATCGAATGCCCGGCATGCTTGGCATGCACGCGAATCTGATGGGTACGACCGGTGATCGGACTGGCCTCGACCAGCGTGGCGAACTCACCGAAGCGGCGCAGCACGCGAAATACCGTCAGCGCCTCCTTGCCCTCGGGATCGACCTCGACCATACGCTCACCAGAACGCAGATTATTCTTCTGCAACGGCGCGCTGACTTTCTTCTTCGCTGTCGGCCAGTTACCCCGCACCAGCGCCATGTAGCGCTTATCCACGCCATCACCGCGCAAGGCCTCGTGAAGGTGACGCAACATGCTGCGCTTTTTGGCGATCATCAGCAGCCCGGAGGTGTCGCGATCCAGGCGATGCACCAACTCGATATCCTTGGCATCCGGACGCAACTGACGAAACGCCTCGATCACCCCGTAATTCAGCCCACTACCACCATGCACGGCAATACCGGCCGGCTTGTTGAGCACGATCAGCGCCTTGTCCTCATAGACAATCGCCGCCTCCAGGCGCTCGAGCAGGCTCTGCGCCAAAGGCGCAGGCTCATCCCGCTCAGCCAGGCGCAGCGGTGGGACACGTACCACATCACCCGCCTGCAGCTTGTACTCGGGCTTGATCCGCCCCTTGTTAACCCGCACCTCACCCTTGCGCAAAATGCGATAGATGAGGGTCTTGGGCACACCCTTGAGCTGGGTGCGAAGGAAATTGTCGATGCGTTGGCCGGCGAGTTCCGGCGCAACCTCAAGCAGCTGAACGCCGGAGGTTGGAATGGCAGGAGTAGTCATGGCGGCGATCATAACAATTTTTTATGGAATTGAAGCACTTAATCATTACTGATATAGTCGCGAACGCCGCCAAAAGCGGCCCGGCCAGCGGATGTTCGACAAAACAGCCATCCCTGCCGAGCGCAACCCTTTCAGGACGTGAGGCCGTCCGACGGGATATTCGCCGCACAAGAGCGTGAATATCCCGGAAACAACGCCTTGAGCCATAAGACGCGCAAGCCTCCCCAGGGAGCTTGCGGTAAAAGCTAACCCGCTGCGGATTCTGCGAGCGGCACCCGATTTTAGCGATACGTGTAGGGTGGAGATGCACAACCGTCGGACTGCGTAGCAACATGCTTTACAAGACGCTTCACTTTCGTCCGCAGCGACTGGTTGATTCCTCCCCTGACTGAGTGCTTCTGTCACCACAGCAAGCAGGAGCGTCGTCGCGGCCCAGGCCCCATTGGCCAAAGGCTGCTAGACACTGGAATGATTTACGACCATTTCTGACGCGCCCTGACACCGACCGTGAGAGTCGTGTGTGCCAAACGCCGTTTCCGACAGCCCGGAAACCATTGGTACAACATGAAAAGAATGCTGATTAACGCAACTCAACCCGAAGAGTTGCGTGTCGCTCTGGTAGATGGCCAGAAGCTCTATGACTTGGATATCGAATCCGGCGCTCGTGAGCAGAAAAAAGCCAACATCTACAAAGGCCGCATCACGCGCGTCGAACCCAGCCTCGAAGCCGCTTTCGTCGACTTCGGCGCCGAACGTCACGGCTTCCTGCCACTGAAAGAAATCTCCCGCGAATACTTCAGCAAGTCCCCCGAGGGCGGCCGCGTCAACATCAAGGACGTGCTCAAGGAAGGCCAGGAAGTCATCGTCCAGGTCGAGAAGGAAGAGCGTGGCAACAAGGGCGCAGCCCTGACCACCTTCATCAGTCTGGCCGGCCGTTATTTGGTGCTGATGCCGAACAACCCGCGCGCCGGTGGCATCTCCCGTCGCATCGAAGGCGAAGAGCGCAACGAACTGCGTGAAGCACTGAACGGCCTCAACGCCCCGGGCGATATGGGTCTGATCGTGCGTACCGCCGGCCTCGGCCGCTCCAGCGACGAACTGCAACTGGACCTCGATTACCTGATCCAGCTGTGGACCGCGATCAAGGAAGCCTCGCAGGGCCGCGCCGCGCCGTTCCTGATCTATCAGGAATCCAATGTCATCATCCGCGCCATCCGCGACTACCTGCGCCAGGATATCGGCGAGGTGTTGATCGACAGCATCGAAGCCCAGGAAGAAGCCCTGTCCTTCATCCAGCAGGTCATGCCGCAGTACGCCAGCAAGATCAAGCTGTACGAAGACAGCGTGCCGCTGTTCAACCGCTTCCAGATCGAAAGCCAGATCGAAACCGCCTTCCAGCGCGAAGTGAAACTGCCGTCCGGCGGCTCCATCGTCATCGACCCGACCGAAGCCCTGGTGTCCATCGACATCAACTCGGCGCGCGCCACCAAAGGCAGCGACATCGAAGAAACCGCCCTGCAGACCAACCTGGAAGCAGCCGAAGAGATCGCTCGCCAACTGCGCCTGCGCGACATCGGCGGCCTGATCGTCATCGACTTCATCGACATGACCCCGGCCAAGAACCAGCGCGCCGTCGAAGAGAAGGTGCGTGAAGCCCTGGAAGCCGACCGCGCCCGCGTTCAGGTCGGCCGCATTTCGCGCTTCGGCCTGCTGGAAATGTCCCGTCAGCGCCTGCGTCCGTCCCTCGGCGAGACCAGCGGCATCGTCTGCCCACGCTGCAACGGTCAAGGCATCATTCGCGACGTCGAGTCCCTGTCGCTGGCCATCCTGCGCCTGATCGAAGAAGAAGCGCTGAAAGACCGCACCGCCGAAGTACGCGCTCAAGTGCCGATCCCGGTTGCCGCCTTCCTGCTCAACGAGAAGCGCAACAGCATCACCAAGATCGAACTGCGCAGCCGCGCACGCATCATCATTCTGCCGAACGATCACCTGGAAACCCCACACTTCGAAGTCCAGCGCCTGCGCGACGACAGCCCGGAAGTGCTGAACGGCCAATCCAGCTACGAGATGACTCCGGCCGAAGTCGAAGAAGCCCAACCGGTCAGCGCCACTCGCACCCTGGTTCGCCAGGAGGCTGCACTGAAAGTCACGCCGCAACGCGCGACTGCACCGGCGCCCGCCGCCCCGCTCGCACCGACTACCGCCCCCGTAGAACCAAGTCTGTTCAAGGGCCTGGTGAAGTCGCTGGTCAGCCTGTTCGCCAGCAAGGACGAACAACCGCAACCCGTGGCCGAGGAAAAACCGGCCGAGCGTAAACCGCGCAGCGATGAGCGTCGCAATGGTCGCTCGCAGAATCGCCGCGACGGCCGTGGCAACCGCGGCGCACGCGATGAGGAACGCAAACCTCGTGAAGAGCGCCAGCCACGCGAAGCGCGTGAACCACGCGAGCCACGCGAAGAACGCCAGCCGCGCGAAGAGCGTCAGCCTCGTGAGGTCCGTGAGCCACGCGAACCACGTGAAGAGCGTCAACCGCGTGAAGCGCGCGAGCCACGTGAAGGCCAGGAAAATCGTCGCGAGCGCCAGCCACGTGAAGAGCGCCGTCCACGTGAACTGCGTGAGCCGCTGGATACCGCCGCCGGCGAAGAGCGTAACGACGAGCAGCGTGCCGAGCGCAAGCCACGCGAAGAGCGCCAACCGCGTGCACCGCGTGAAGAACGCCAGCCACGCGCCGAACAGGCCGCAGCCGCCAGTGAAGAAGAAGTTCTGGAAAATGGCGAGCAGATCGATGACGGCCAGGAAGGCAGCGAAGGTGGCGAGCGCCCACGTCGCCGCTCGCGCGGTCAGCGTCGTCGCAGCAATCGTCGTGAGCGTCAGCGTGATGCAGATGGCAATCTGATCGAAGGCAGCGAAAACGAAGAAGCCGAAGAAAATGGCAGCCCAGTCGTTGCTGCAGCAGCAGTTGCAGTCGCTGCCGAAGCCCTGGTTTCCGGAAGCCCTGCCCCTGCTGAAGATCAGCAGCCACGTGTAGAAGCCACTGCCGAGACCGCCGAAGTCGCTGTTGCGCCAGTCGAAGTCGAAGCACCTGCTGAAGTCGTGGAAGCGCCTGCCGCACCTGCCGCCGTCGAAGCTGTGGAAGAAGTAGTGGCTACGACACCGGTTATCGAAGAAGCCGCTGCCCCTGCAGCAATCATCGAGCCGACCGCACCAGTTGCAACAGAAGTCGAGAGCCCTGTGGTTGCCACTCCGGCGGCCGTTGAAACCGACACCCAAGCAACCAATGCCCAGCCCACCAATAATCGGGCCACGAATGGCCGTGCACCGAACGATCCGCGTGAAGTGCGTCGCCGCCAGCGCGAAGCCGAGCGCCTGGCTGCGGAAGCGGCTGCCCAGCAGCAAGCTGCCCCAGCCGAGCCTGAAACAGTAGAAGCGCCTGTAGTGGTTGCTGAAACGGTCGAACCGACTCCGGCCGCCGTGGAATTGATCGAGCAGGTCGAGGCCATAGCGTCGACCACAGCCGAAACAGTCACCCCGGCCAACGTCGAAGCCGACACCGCTGTTGCCAGCGATGCTCAGGCGGAAAACGCTGAAGATACACCTGTAGAGCAACCTGTTGCCGAGCAGAAAGAAGAAGCGAAACCTCAAGCCTGAGGTTAAGCCGCTACGAAAAAGGGGATGCCTAGGCATCCCCTTTTTTATGGCTCGCTTATAGACAAGGAACGATCTTGGTAATGCAGGGCAGCCGCCCTGCTTCAGTCAGGCGGGGCAGCGGACCAAAGCACCTTGCTAACAACTAAGCTCGATACGCCCGGCATGAGCTTAAAAAGCGCTTGTCCTACAAAACGTTCGGCTCGATCTCCAACTGCACGGCAAAACGACTGGCGATATCCGCCTGAATACGCCGCGCCAGTTCCAGCAACTGCGCACCACTGGCCTGCCCGTAGTTCACCAGCACCAGAGCCTGCAAACGGTGTACGCCGGCATCGCCTTCGCGAAACCCCTTCCAGCCGGCCTGCTCGATCAGCCAGCCAGCTGCCAGCTTCTCCAGTCCCGCACCTGCTGGGTAACTGACCAAGCCAGGGTGCTCGCAGCGCAGCCGCTCGGCCAGCGCCACGGGCACCAGCGGGTTCTTGAAGAAACTGCCGGCATTGCCCAGCTCGGCAGGATCTGGCAGCTTCTCGCTGCGAATGGCGCAGATCGCCCGACTGACATCCTTCGCAGTTGGCGCGCTTATGCCCGCCGCCTGCAGATGCTGGCGCACAGGGCCGTAGTCCAGATGCACATGCTGCTCGCGACCGAGGGCAAAACGCACTCGCAGAATCACCCAGCGTCCGACCTGCTGCTTGAACAGACTGTCGCGATAGGCGAAGGCACAGGCTTGCAGATCGAAATCACGCAACTCACCCGTCTCACGATCCAGCGCGGTCAGGCCGGCGAACACATCCTTGATCTCTACACCGTAGGCGCCGATGTTTTGCATCGGGGCAGCACCCACGGTACCGGGGATCAGGCTGAGATTCTCCAGCCCGACCAACCCCTGCTCCAGGCTCCATAGCACGAAGGGATGCCAGGCCTCCCCTGCTTCCGCCTCGACCACCACCCGTACGCCATCATCACTCAGCACACGCACACCACGACTGGCCATGCGCAGCACGAGTGCCTCGACATCTTGGGTCAGCAACAGATTGCTGCCTCCACCGATCACCAGCAGTGGCAGGCCCCGTTGCTCGGCAATCGACAGCGCCTCACGCACCTCGTCATCGTCATGGGCTTCGACGAACAGACGGGCACTTGCCTCGACACCAAAGGTATTGAACGGCTTCAGCGAACGGTTTTCAGCCAGCGACAGGCTCACAGGCGCCCCCGCACTTCGGCCAGCAGGGCATCACTGGCCTGCTCGATCAGATCAAGCACCTGCTCGAAGCCATCCGCGCCACCGTAGTAAGGGTCAGGCACCTCATCCAGTTCGAGCTGATAGCGGCGCAGGAACAGATCCAACTCAGCCGTAGCGGTATCCGGGCGCAGTGCTTGAAGATTGCGCAGGTTGCTATGGTCCATCGCCAGGATCAGGTCGAAGCGCGAAAAATCCTCGACCGCGAACTGGCGCGCCCGCAGCGTCGACAGGTCATAGTTGCGCTGCTGGGCAGCCAGTGTCGTACGCCGATCAGGTGCCTTGCCGACATGCCAATCACCCGTGCCGGCGGAATCCACCAGCACGTGAGCATCGAGGCCGGCTTTCTGCAGACGCTGACGGAACACACCTTCGGCGGTAGGTGAACGACAGATATTGCCCAGGCAGACAAACAGTACTCGCATCAGGCCCCCAGCAGGCGCCGTACGCGCTCCAGATCCTCGGCGGTATCAACACCGGTCGGCGGAGCTTCCAGGGCATCAGCCACATGGATGCGCACGCCATGCCACAGCGCACGCAGCTGCTCTAGGCTCTCACCCTCCTCCAGCCAGCACGGTCCCCAGCTCACGAAGTCATGCAGGAAACCTGCGCGGTAGGCGTAGATACCAATGTGGCGGCGATAAGGAATGCCACTCGGCAAGGTATCCCTGTCCTGGGCAAAGGCATCTCGCGCCCACGGGAGCGGTGCGCGACTGAATGTCAGCGCCAAGCCGTTCTGGTCGGTGATCACCTTGACTACATTCGGATTGAACAGCGCCTGCACCACTTCGATAGGCTCCGCCAGCGTGGCGATCGCCGCTTGCGAGTTACGCGCCAGATTGGCAGCCACCTGATCGATGATCAGCGGTGGAATCAGTGGCTCATCACCCTGCACGTTGACCACGATGGCATCGGCGGCGAGCCCCAGGTGAGTCGCCACCTCGGCCAGGCGGTCCGTGCCGGAGTTGTGATCCACCCGGGTCAGCACCACCTCGGCACCGAATTCCTGGCAGGCTTCGACGATACGCGCATCATCGGTGGCCACCACCACACGCTCGGCAGCGCTTTTCTTCGCCTGTTCCCAGACGTGCTGCACCATGGGCTTGCCGGCGATGTCCTGCAACGGCTTGCCGGGCAGACGGGTTGAGGCGTATCGAGCAGGGATGACGACGGTGAAGGCTGTGCTCATTTACTTGTCCAGGCGCTCGTCGACATTGAGAGTACGGGCCTCGGTTTCCAGCATCACCGGGATGCCATCACGAATCGGATAGGCCAGGCCGGCACCCTTGCTGATCAGCTCGGTCTTGTCTTCGGAGAGTTGCAACGGGCCCTTGCAGACCGGGCAGGCGAGAATATCGAGCAATTTGGAGTCCATGGGCGGGATCCTTGGCAATGGGGAAACAGAGGAACAACGCTCAACGCGGCAGCAGGCGATCCAGCTCGACATCCAGCCAGGTGATGAACGCCGCAGAGGGCACAGCATCCACCGCCAGGTAGAACCAGTCGTCGGCCGCGAAAGCTCGGCACTTCACCGCATCCTTCTCGGTCATCACCAGTGGCAACGCCGGACTGAACTGCAGGGTCGCGGCGTCATAACGGGCATGATCGGCAAAGGCATGCGCAATGGGTCGCCAGTTTAGCCCCTGCAGGGTATTGAAGAAACGTTGCGGGTTGCCAATCCCGGCGACGGCATGCAGTTGCTGCCCGGCCGGAAAATGATCAATGGGCAAACGGGCGCCACTGCGAAGATTGACCAACGCGGTGGCCTGCAGGCTGAAGGCATAGCCGCGCTCGCTGTCGGCCGTAGCCCCATTGAACAGCACTGCATCGACCTCATCCAGGCGCTCGACCGGTTCGCGCAAGGGGCCAGCTGGCAGGCAACGGCGATTGCCCAGGTCTCGCGCCGCATCGATCAGCACCAGCTCCAGGTCACGCGCTAGGCGATAGTGCTGCAAGCCGTCATCACAGAGGATCAGGTCCAGCGGCTCCTGCTCCAGCAGAGCCTGCACCGCCCGCGCCCGCTGCGGATCGATCACCAGGGGCACACCACTGCGCTGCACGATCAATAGCGGCTCGTCACCGGCATGCGCGGCAGAGTCATCGGCACGTACGCGCCACGGCCATTGTGGTGGAGTGGCGCCATAGCCACGGCTGACCACGCCGACACGCAAACCGCGACTACGGCAGTGTTCGATAAGCCAGAGAATCAACGGCGTCTTGCCCGTGCCGCCAACGGTAATGTTGCCGACCACCAGCACCGGCACCGGCGCCCGGTAGATATCGCCCTGCCCGGCCAGAAAGGCCTGGCGCTTACCACGCACCACACGGCGATACAGGGATTCCAGCGGACGAAGCAGCATCAAAGCCGGATGACCGCCGTACCAGGCCTCGAGCAGACGGTCGGAAAGCGCCATCAGGGTTTGCCCGCAGCGGCCTCGACAGTGGTCATGCGCAAATGGCTGAAGCCGAGCTTGCCGGCCGCGTCCATGGCGGTGATCACCGATTGATGGGTGGTATTGGCGTCGGCGCTGATGGTCAACGGCAGGCTGTTGTCGCCATCCGACTCCTGGCTGAGGGCGCTGACCAGGCTGGGCAGATCACTCTTCACCAGCACCTGGCCATTGAGCGCGTACTGGCCATTGGCAGCGATACTCAGCTCCAGGGTTTTCAACTGGGTGTTCTCCGGGGGCGTGCCGCTCTGTGCCTCCGGCAGATCGATTTTCAACTGCGTCGGCCGGCTGAACGTGGTGGTTACCACGAAGAACAGCAGCAGGACGAAGATCACGTCGATCAGCGAGGTCAGGTTGAGGAACACCTCCTCGCGAGCAACGTTCCCGGCTCTACGGCGGAACTTCACGCTTTGGCTTCCGTAGCGAAGTCCACCTCGCGATCACCCTGAACCACTTCCACCAGCTTGATCGCCTCCTGCTCCATGGCCACCACCAGCTCGTCGACCCGGCGCAGCAGGTAACGGTGGAAGAACACCGCAGGGATCGCCACGATAAGGCCCGCAGCCGTGGTCACCAGCGCCTTGCCGATACCGCCCGCCAAGGCACTCGCATTGGCCATGCCGTTATCCATGAAACCGCTGAAGATCTCGATCATGCCGAACACCGTACCCAGCAAACCCAGCAGCGGGGCCATGGCGGCAATGGTGCCAAGGGTATTGAGGTAGCGCTCAAGTTCGTGGATGACCCGGCTCGCCGCTTCCTCGATGCACTCCTTCATGATCTCGCGACCATGCTTGGAGTTGGCCAGGCCAGCTGCGAGCACTTCACCCAGCGGCGAAGACGCGCGCAACTCCTTGAGTTTCTGGCCGTTGAGCTGTTTGTCCTTGATCCAGCGCCACACCTGCCCCAACAGATGTGGCGGTGAAACACGGCTGGCACGCAACGTCCACAGACGCTCGGCAATGATTGCGGTGGCCGTAATGGAGCTCAGAATAATCGGCAGCATCATCCAGCCGCCTGCTTTGACCAGTTCCCACACGGTTGGGCATCCCCCTTGGAAAAGTGGCGCCACTCTAGCATAGGGGCACCGCCCAACAGACCACCGCGGTTCTCATTTTTCCCGCCAGAAACGTGGTTGGGCGCGCCAGGCGGTTGGCGCCTCATTCGCCCCCAACCGAATACGCAAGGCACCGCTGTGAACGCTGTCGTGTACCTCAATGCCACGCGCCTGGTAACGGGCCAGCACTTGCGGATGCGGATGGCCGAACTGGTTGTTGTGCCCACGCGACAGCAGCGCCGCACGCGGTGCGACGGTATTGAGGAAAAAGGCCGAGGATGAGCTACGGCTACCATGGTGTGGCACTTGCAGCCAGTCGACCTGCACATCACGACCTTGATTGATCAGCCAACGCTCGGTCTGGCTGTCGATATCACCGGTCAACAATAAACTCTCGCCTGCCGCCTCGACCTTGAGTACGCACGACAAGGCATTGCTCGACGCAGCCTGCGCCCAATGCCAGGTAGTGAAGCGCACGCCATCCCACTGCCAACTGGCGCCATCGCGACAGGCTTCGGCCTGCACACGCGGGTCAAGCCTGGCGGCTTCGCCACTCAATACCTGATCAACCTGCAACTGTTGCCGTATTGCGAGCGCACCACCGGCATGATCATTGTCGGCATGGCTGAGCAGCATCAGATCGAGGTGATCAATGCCTAGGGCGCGCAACGACGGCACCACTACACGCTCGCCCAGGTCGAAGTCACCGAAGCTCGGCCCAGCGTCGTACAGCAGCGCATGCGAACGGGTGCGCACCAGCAACGCTTGCCCCTGGCCGACATCCAGTTGCCAAACCTCGGCTTGGCCCTCCTGCGGTAGCTGTTGCGGGGTGAAGCACAGCAGCACCAGCATGATCAGCCCAGGAAGCCGCAGCGGAACGCCAGGTGGTGCCAGAACACACAAGACACCCATAGCAATCAGTAGCCAGGCCCAGAACGGCAGCAGCATCGGCAACCATGCCGGCAGCAGTGCCGCAATCGAAGCCAACAGTTGAAACAGCATCTCAAGTAGAAAGCCGGCCAACCACAACAACCCCTCTCCCAGCCAGGGGACAGGGAGCAGCAAGACGCCAAGCAATGCCAGCGGCACGACCAGGAAACTGACCCAAGGCACTGCAATCAGATTGGCCAGCGGCCCACTGGCGCTGATCGGCAAGCCTAGTAGCAGAAAGAATGGCAGCAGACCGAGCGCAATCGTCCATTGAGCGTGCCACCACGACCACCCCATCGAGCGCACGCCCAGGCGCCCGCCGAACACCAGCAGGAGCACCGCAACCGCCCCAAACGACAACCAGAAACCAGCCTGCAGCACCGCCAGTGGCTCGAACAGCACCACCACGACCCAAGCCAGCAACAGCGGCGTCCAGATACCCAGGTGGCGAAAGCGCAAACGCCAGAGCAGCACGGCGGCAATGGACACGCAGGCCCGCCGTACCGGCACCTCGAAGCCCGCCAGCAGCCCGTAACTCAGCGCGCCCGCAAATGCCAGGGCACAGGCACAAGGCAACCATGGCAGTGCCCGTGGCCAACAGCCAAGCCGGGCCAAACCGGCCACCAGCCCATACAACGCCACGGCGAACAGCGACACATGCTGCCCGGAGATCACCAGCAGATGGACCGTTCCAGTGTCCTGCAACACACGCCAGTCTGTACGGCTCAAGCCGGAGCCATCGCCCAGCACCAGGGCTGCTACGCCACCCGCCCGACCATAGGCATCGACCGCCAGCACGCGCTGGCGCAAGGCGTCACGCCAAGCCGACAACCCACCCGCAGCCTGCAGGCGCTTACCCACCTTGACCGTCCCCGTCGCCCCGATACGCTGTGCCAGCAACCAGGCTTCGTAATCGAACCCCTGCAGATTGACCAGACCACGCGGACGCTTGAGTCGCACCGCCAACCGCCACTGCTCCCCGGCCTGCAACTCGGGACCGCCATACCAGGCCAGACGCAGCCGCTGCGGTAATTCGTGGCGACGGGAAGACACCTGCTCCAGTTGAAAACGCACCACGCCGTCGTTGTGGTCGGGCAAGCCCACCACCCGCCCCTCGATCCACAGGGTCTGACCGTCCAGCTCTATCGGCAGACGATCTTCCAGCGCCCACTGCGCCGAGGTATTGGCCCAGCAGAGGCCGAACAGGAAAAGTGCAACGGGATAGAAACGCCCGCGCAGCAACAACAGGCCGAGCGCGAGCAACAACAGAACCAGCCAGACCGGAAGTAAAACCGGCAAGAGCATCAGGCAGGCCAACCCCGCAGCCAGCGCCAACATCCCTGTGCGCATTCTTTTTCTCCATCGTGCCCCGCTCATCCTGAACAGGGCGCTCCAGCTTGTGCTGGCCGGGAAAGAATAGTCAAAGCCTGCCAGATGCAGGCAGCACGGTTCTGTCGTGTGACAAAGAGCACGCTGACGGGAGTTCAATCACTTCGCGTGCATGGGCTAGGTGTTGACGTTTCGACCTGGATGGCCGGATCGAGGCACAAGCGGGTACCGCAATTGGTGGGCTGAAGCCCCACCCTACAGATCTGGCACACCGCGTAGGGTGGGCTTTAGCCCACCAGTCGGCGCGTCATGAAACGCAAAGGTCGAACGTCCACAACTGCCTCAAAGAGGCCATCTGACTCAAGGAGTTAATGCGATCTGCCAACAGAGCCCAGGAGCCCACACGCCCCCACAACCATACGAACCAAATGAAAACGCCGCTGGAGAGCGGCGTTTTTCATTCATCCGATTCAGACCGGAACCAGCCGACCCTCTTCCAGACGCAGTGCCCTGTCCATTTGCTGGGCAAGGCTGAGGTCGTGGGTAACCACCAGAAACGCCGTCTGCAAAGAGGTGGACAGCTCCAGCATCAACTCCTGAATGCTACGCGCGGTGTGATGATCGAGGTTGCCAGTCGGCTCATCGAGTAGCACCAGTTTGGGCTGATTGACCAGCGCACGGGCGATTGCCACACGTTGGCGCTCGCCACCAGACAGCTCCGACGGCTTGTGGCTCAGGCGATGCCCAAGGCCGACACGCTCGAGCAACGTGGTGGCACGCTGTTGCGCTTCGGGAATCGGCATCTTGCCGATCAGCAGCGGCATGCAGACGTTTTCCAGGGCTGTGAACTCAGCCAGCAGGTGATGGAACTGGTAAACGAAGCCCAACGCCCGGTTACGCAGCAGCCCACGGGCCTTTTCACCCAGTGCCGAAAGCTCTTCGCCAGCCAACCACACACTGCCTTCACTCGGCGTATCCAGGCCACCGAGCATGTTCAGCAAGGTGGTCTTGCCCGAGCCCGAGCTGCCCACGATGGCGACGCGCTCACCGGGCTGCAGGTTCAGCTCCACACCACTCAGTACATCGACCGATTGCGGCCCCTCGACGTATCGCTTGCCCAGATTACGGCATAGCAAAACGGCAGTGCCGGCTGATGACTCATTAACAGTCATGGCATCACTCATAACGAAGCGCCTCCGCTGGCTGGGTGCGCGATGCGCGCCAGGCCGGATACAGGGTGGCGAAGAAACTCATGCACAGTGCCGCACCACAGATCAGCACGACGTCTTCGACACGCAGCTCGGACGGCAGGTAATTGATGAAGTACACATCGGAGCTGAGGAACTTGTGGCCGATCAGCTTCTCCAGCCAGGCCACCCAGGCGGTGACGTTGAGCGCGGAGATCACCCCGAGCACGCCGCCGATCAGCGTACCGATCACCCCGATCACCGTGCCCTGCACCATGAACACTCCCATGATCTGCCGGGGCGTGGCGCCCAGCGTACGCAGGATGGCGATATCGGCCTTCTTGTCGGTGACCACCATGACCAGCGTGGAAATGATGTTGAACGCCGCCACCGCCACGATCAGCAGCAACAGCAGGGCAATCATGGTCTTTTCCATCTGGATCGCCTGGAACAGATTGCCGTGGCTACGGGTCCAGTCACGTGGCTGCAGATCACCCGGCATGCTCTTGGCGATTTCCCAGGCAACGCGTGGGGCGTCGAACAAGTCCTTGAGCTTGAGTCGCACACCTTCGACCTGATTGGTCTGCCAACGGGACAGGCGAGCACCGTCTTCGATATTGATCAGCGCCAGCGAGCCATCCAGCTCGGCCCCGACCTTGAACACGCCAACCACGGTGAAGCGCTTCAGACGCGGGAACACCCCCGCTGGCGTGACAGCCGCCTCGGGCAGTACGAAGGTCAGCTTGTCACCCACATTGATGCGGAAGCGGCGCGCGGTGATCTCACCGATAACAATGCCGAAATCACCACTTTTCAGATCATCCAGGCTGCCCTGGACCATATGTTCGTTGATGATCGAGACGTTCTTTTCCGCCTCCGGCAGCACCGCCTGGACCATCACCGGCTGCACCGCACCACTGTGGGTGAGCATGCCCTGCAGTTGCGTGAAGGGCGCCACGGCGACCACTTCTTTGTGGGTCATGACCTGATCGCCGATCGTTTTCCAATCGTCGATGGGCTGGAACGAGCTGATGGTCGCATGCGGCACCATGCCGAGAATGCGCGTACGCAACTCGCGGTCGAAGCCGTTCATCACCGACAACACCAGGATCATCACCAGCACACCAAGTGCCAGGCCGATCATGGAAGTCAGGGAAATGAAGGAGATGAAATGATTGCGACGCTTGGCGCGCGTGTAACGCACACCGATAAAAAACGGCAAGGGTCTGAACATAAGGGCGAGATTCACTGGCGAAAGAGGGAACGTCCTTGTGGCGGGGCTAGGCAAGCAGCTTTACACTCGGACCACCACTGCTGCCATGGGTTCGCCATGTCGTATCAAGACGCTGATGATCGCCGCGAATACTATCGTATCGAGGACATGATCGCACTGGATTTCAGCCTGCTCTCCGGCCCGGAAGCGCTGGCCAGTGATGTGTTACACGATGCCTCCCCGCTGTTCAATCTGCTCAGCGACCTGCACCTGATGGACTTCGAGTCGCAGCATCTGCTGCGCCATATCAGCGAGCGCGACCGCACCCTGGCCAACTACCTGAAAGTAATGAACAAGCGCATCGACCTGCTTGGTCAGGCGCTCGCGCAAAGCCTGGTGCGCGATATCGGCCTGCCGCGGCAGGTGACATTGTCCGAAGGCGGCCTCGGCTTCATTCACCCGAAAGAAGTCTCGGTAGACAGCCATTTGGCGCTGAAGATGGTCCTGATGCCACAGGCACTCGGGCTGCTGGTTCGAGCCAAGGTCGTGCATTGCCAGGCGCGCCCTGACGGCCAGTTCGAGATCGGCACCGAGTTCGAGGCGCTGACCGATGCCCAACGCCAACTGTTGGCGCGCCATATCCTGCAGAAGCAGGCCCAGCAACGCCGCCTGGCCCGTGAGCAACAGCGATGACGTTACGCCTACCTCTACTGCTGAGCGTGTGTCTGGCCCTGCCCGTAGCTGCCGATACGCTGGAAATCCCCGTAGGCCAGCAAGGCCAGGCAACTATCGAGCTGCCCCAGCGCGGCCAGTCGCAACGCAGTGTGCTGGAGCGCTTCGGCCTGCCCGATGAAGAACACCCCGCCGTAGGCCAGCCGCCCATCAAACGCTGGGACTACCGCGAATTCAGCGTGTATTTCGAATACGATCACGTGGTCGACAGCGTTCGTCACCATCAGCCCCGTTACCCCAAGGAGCAACAGTGACCCTTATCTATGGCCACCGCGGCGCCAAAGGCGAAGCACCGGAAAACACCCTCGTCGGGTTTCAGCGCTGCCTAGAACACGGCGTGCGGCGCTGTGAGCTGGACCTGTTCCTCTCACGCGACGGCGAACTGATGGTGATTCATGACCCGACCCTCAAGCGCACCACCGGGCGACGCGGCAAGGTCGCCGAGCACGATGCCCAAGAACTGACCACCTACGATGCGCGCCACGGCGGCCCCGGCTGGAAAGTGCCGAGCCCGATCCCGCGCCTGGCCGAACTGTTCGAGCAATGCGATTTCGAACACTGGCAACTGGAAGTGAAAAGCGCCTCGCGGGTACGCGCCGCACGTACCGTGCTGGCCATCCAGGCACTGGCCGAACGCTACAACCTCAAGGAGCGCATCACCGTGACCAGCAGCTCACGAGAGGTGCTGCGCGCGCTTAATCGCCTGGCTCCGGAGCTGGCCCGCGGCCTGGTCGCCGAATACGCCTGGCTCGACCCGATCAAGGTGGCCACTCACCACGGCTGCTCATTGCTCGCCCTGAACTGGACCCTGTGCACCCCGGAGCGGCTGCTCAAGGCGCAGAAGGCCGGGCTGCATGTATCGGTATGGACAGTCAATGAACCCGCCTTGATGCGGCGCCTCGCCGACTTCGGCGTGGACAGCATCATCACCGACTTCCCGGGACTGGCAGTTTCCACGCTCAAGCGCTGATCTGCCGGATAGCTCGACGCGGCGGATGACGCTTTCTCATCCGCCACGCTTCCACTCGGCGGATCGCAACGCGATCCGCCCTGCCCGCCTGCTCAGTAGCTCTCCCGGTTCGGCCAGCGCCATGCGGATGAGTCGCTGAAAGGATCTACCCCGACCGGCTCAGGCCGCCAGCCGGAGCCGCTCAAAAAAGCCGGTTGAGCCCGTCGAACGCCGCGACACGATAGGCCTCGGCCATGGTCGGGTAGTTGAAGGTGGTGTTGATGAAGTACTTCAGGGTATTCGCCTCACCCGGCTGGTTCATGATCGCCTGACCAATGTGGACGATTTCCGAAGCCTGATAGCCGAAGCAGTGCACACCCAGGATCGCCAGGGTCTCGCGGTGGAAGAGAATCTTCAGCATGCCCACCGGCTCATGGGAAATCTGCGCCCGCGCCATGCTCTTGAAGAACGCCTTGCCTACCTCGTAGGGGATCTTCGCCTGGGTCAGTTCACGCTCGTTCTTGCCGATCGAGCTGATCTCCGGAATGGTGTAAATACCGGTCGGCACGTCGTCGACGAAGCGCCAGCTGTCATTTTCCACCGCGCTGCCCGCCGCCGAACGGCCCTGGTCATAGGCGGCGCTGGCCAGGCTCGGCCAGCCGATCACATCACCTGCCGCATAGACATTCGAGACCGACGTTCGGTAATGCTGATCGACTTCGATCTGCCCACGACTGTTGACCTTGATGCCGATATTTTCCAGACCAAGCTTGTCGGTATTACCGGTCCGGCCGTTGCACCAGAGCAAGGCATCGGCCTTGATCTTCTTGCCGGACTTGAGGTGCAGGACCACCCCATTCTCGACACCCTCGATGCGCTCGTATTCTTCGTTATGACGAATCAGCACATTGTTGGTGCGCAGGTGATAGCCCAAGGCATCAGAGATTTCATCATCGAGGAAGCTGAGCAACTGATCGCGATTGTCGATCAGATCGACCAGCACGCCCAGGCCACTGAAGATCGAGGCGTATTCGGAACCGATGACGCCGGCCCCGTAGATGATCAAGCGACGCGGTGTGTGGGTCAGGCTGAGAATGGTGTCGCTGTCATACACACGCGGGTGATTGAAGTCGACGTCCGCCGGGCGGTAAGGCCGCGACCCGGTGGCGATCACCACCTGCTTGGCCACCAGGGTTTCCACCACCCCATTAGGACAAACCACTTCAATGGTCTGCTCATCGGAGAAACTGGCCGTACCGAAGAACACATCGATGCGATTGCGCGCGTAGTAACCGGTGCGCGAGGCCACTTGCTTGGAAATGACCCGCTCGGCGCTCTTCAGCACATCCGGGAAGGAAAACCAACGCGGCTCGCCAATCTGACGGAACAGTGGGTTGGTGTTGTACTGCATGATCTGCCGCACCGAGTGGCGCAGGGCCTTGGAGGGGATCGTACCGAGGTGGGTGCAGTTGCCGCCGACCAGTGGGCGGTTATCGACCACCACCACCTTGCGTCCGGCCTTGGCTGCGTTCATCGCCGCACCCTCGCCCGCCGGGCCGGAACCCAGCACCACCACGTCGTAGTTGTAGACCGCCATGCTTACTCCTCTCAGTACGGTTCAGGACCTCATCACGCCCTGAAGGTGTCGCAGCGCCCCATGGCTACGGCACTCAATCGCTGGCATAGCTTAGCTGTGCCCTATCGCGCTGCACATTAGCGCTTGGTCGTGTCGTAGGCGAGCATTGCGTTCACTACATATCCATACGCACAACTCATGGTTGGGTGGCAGCGCCGAAACGTGCCTCGAAGGCACTGGTCATGCGACTGGAAAAACCCTGTTCACCACGACTGATGAACAGAGCCAGGACGCCATTGCGCTCGGCATAGTCGAAACCTTGCTTAGGCCCCAGCACCAGCAGCGCTGTCGACAGGCCCTCGGCACGCAGTGTCGACGGATCCAGCACCGTAACCGAAGTCAGCTGATGATCGATTGGCGCCCCGCGACGCGGATCGAAGGTATGCGAATAACGCACGCCGTCACGCTCGAAGTAATTATGGTAGTCGCCCGAGGTGGACAGCCCCATGCCGTCCAGAGGCAACACTCGCTCGGCAGTCTGCTTGCCTTCGAAGGGAGACTCGATGGCAATCATCCACGGAGAGCCGTCGGGCTTGCGGCCCACGACCCGCAGCTCACCGGTGACATTGAGCACATAGCTGGAGATGCCCAGCTCGGCCAGCCGGTCGCCAATCGTATCCACCGTATACCCGGCCGCTATGCTGCCCAAGTCGATCTCGGCCGCTACGTCCTTGCACAAGCGCTGCCCCTCGATACGCACATGCTGATGCCCGGTGCGTGCCAGCACAGCGGCAATCTCCTGCGGACCGGGCACCTGCTGGCGCCGCGACTGCGGGCCGAAGCCCCACAGGTTCAGCAGGGGCGCCACGGTCAGGTCGAATGCGCCATCGCTTTTCTCGGACATCTGCTCGCCGAAGCGCACCAGCTTCAACACGGGTTCCGGCATGCCCAGGCATTGTCCTGCTGGCAATTGATTGAAACGGGAAATATCCGAGTCGGCACGCCAGGTCGACATCTGCTGATCGACCTCACCCAGCATGCGCTCAACCTCTACCTTGACCACCGCCACCTGCGGCACCCCGCGGCCCGCCACGTACTTCAACGAATACTGGCTGCCCATGGTCGGGCCACTCAGCGTTTCGATCGGATCACTGCAGCCCCCCAGGAGCAGCAGCAACACTGCAATACCTGCCTGTCTAGCCAAAATGCCTCCCCCTTCCTTCCACTGCCCACCGAACCGGCTCACCCGGCACTTGACGAGCAGCGCCAACCTGAAGAGACCATAGGGTTCCATAGGAGCTCGCCGTGTACCGACTATTGCTTGCGCTTGTACTGCTTACCGGCAGCAACCACCTGCTGGCCGATCGACTGTCCGAGGCCGCGTTCAGCGGCACCCAGGACGTATACGGCAGCACCGTGGCACTCAAGAACCAGGCCGTGCTGGACTACCTCTGGGTCGATGTATACGCCGCGGCATTCTACGCCCCGCCGACACTCACACCGCGCCAGGCCATCGCGCAACAGAGCCCACTGCGCCTGGAGCTCTACTATTTTCGCTCGATCAAGCGCAGCGATGTCATCAAGGCCGCCTGGATCACCCTGAAACGCCAGCATGAACCGGCCCGACTGGGGCCCCTGCGCCGCGATATCGACGCCCTGCATGCCGCCTTTCGCGACATCCAGCCCGGCGACCGCTACGCCCTGAACTACTCGGCAGAGGATGGCCTAAGCCTGCAACGCAACGATGAAACCCTCTACCAGAACGCCAATCCCGAACTGGCCCGCGCCTACCTGGGCATATGGCTCGCCGAGAACGGCCTTTCCGACACCCTGCGCAAGCAGTTACTGGCCGCTCCCTGAAAAGCAAAACGGGAGCCATGGCTCCCGTTTTGTTCAACACCCGGCGCTTAGCGCGGGAAAGACGGCGGGTTGACCCCGGCCATGTCTTCCATCACACGCACGACCTGGCAGCTGTAGCCAAACTCGTTGTCGTACCAGACGTACAGCACGACACGGTTGTCGTTGGCGATGGTGGCTTCGGCATCAACCACGCCGGCGTGACGCGAACCAACGAAGTCAGTAGACACCACTTCCTGCGACTGGACGAAGTCGATCTGCTTCTGCAGATCCGAGTGCATGGCCATCTGGCGCAGGTACTCGTTGATCTCTTCGCGGGTGGTGGCCTTTTCCAGGTTCAGGTTGAGGATGGCCATCGACACGTTCGGCGTCGGTACGCGAATCGCGTTGCCGGTCAGCTTGCCCTTGAGGATCGGCAGCGCCTTGGCAGCAGCGGTGGCAGCGCCCGTCTCGGTGATGACCATGTTCAGCGCCGCACTGCGACCACGACGACTGCCCTTGTGGAAGTTGTCGATCAGGTTCTGGTCGTTGGTGTAGCTGTGTACGGTTTCAACATGACCGTTGACGATGCCGTACTGGTCGTTGACCGCCTTGAGCACCGGCACGATGGCGTTGGTGGTGCAGGAAGCCGCGGAGACGATCTTGTCGTCATCGCTGATTTCACCGTGGTTGATGCCATGCACGATGTTCTTCAGCGCGCCCTTGCCAGGTGCGGTGAGAACCACGCGGGCAATGCCTGGGCACTTCAGGTGCTGGCCCAGGCCTTCGGCATCGCGCCATTTGCCTGTGTTGTCCACCAGCAGGGCGTTCTTGATGCCGTACTGGGTGTAGTCGATGGACGCCGGATCGTTGGAGTAGATCACCTGGATCAGGTTGCCATTGGCGGTGAGGGTATTGTTGGCCTCATCGATGGTGATGGTGCCATCGAACGGACCATGCACCGAGTCGCGACGCAGCAGGCTGGCGCGCTTGATCAGGTCGTTTTCCGCACCTTTGCGCACCACGATGGCACGCAGACGCAGGCCGTCGCCACCGCCAGTCTTCTCGACCAGGATGCGCGCCAGCAGACGACCGATACGGCCAAAACCGTAAAGCACGACGTCGGTGCCTTCGCGGGCAGCGCCGTTCTGCTTGCCAACCACATCGGCCAGTTCATCCTTGACGAACTGCTCGACGGAGCGGCCAGCGCCCTCGCTCTTGAACTTGGCGGCCATCTTGCCCAGGTCTACCGAGGCGGCGCCCAGCTTGAGCTCGCTCATGGCCTTCAGGATCGGGAAGGTCTCGTGCACGGTCAGTTCGCTGTCGTCGGCCAGGCGGTGACGGGCGAAACGGTGGGCTTTGAGAATGGCGATCACCGAACGGTTGATCAGGCCACGGCCGTAGATCGAGGTCACCACACTGTTGTTGCGGTAGAGCTGGCCGATCAACGGAATCATCGCTTCTGCGAGGGCTTCGCGATCGATCCACTCACCGAGACACTGGTCGGGCTTCTGAGTCACGGGCAATTACCTTCCACATGTAGGGGCTGAAAAAAGGGGCTACATTATGACGGCGCACGCGAGCCTGAGCAATGCGCGCTTGTCGCAACTGACAGCGGCATCCTCGCCTCGTTACAATCACACGCTCGCCAATCTGGGGTTGCGTTGCCTGTGTCCATGCCGACCGCGTCCGTCCTGCACCTACCGAAACTACCCGCCGCCGCTGGCAAACAGCACTGGGGCAACCTGCCCGGTGCCGCGCTGTCACTGGCGATTGCCGAGGCAGCCAGCGCTGCCAAGCGCTTCACCCTGCTGCTGACAGCCGACAGCCAGAATGCCGAACGCCTGCAGGAGGAGCTGGCATTTTTCGCCCCCGACCTGCCCGTTCTGCACTTCCCGGACTGGGAAACCCTGCCCTACGACCTGTTTTCGCCACATCAAGACATCATTTCCCAGCGCATCGCCGCGCTGTACCGCCTGCCGCAACTGACCCACGGCGTGCTGGTCGTGCCGATCAGCACTGCCCTGCACCGTATTGCACCGACGCGCTTCCTGCTCGGCTCAGGCCTGGTGCTGGATGTCGGCCAGAAACTGAATGTCGACACCATGCGCAGCAACCTGGAGTCTGCCGGCTATCGCTGCGTGGATACCGTCTACGAGCATGGCGAGTTCGCCGTGCGCGGCGCCCTGATCGACCTGTTTCCCATGGGCAGCGAACTGCCCTTCCGCATCGACCTGTTCGATGACGAAATCGAGACGCTGCGCACCTTCGACCCGGAAACCCAGCGTTCGGTGGACAAGGTCGAATCGATCCGCCTGCTGCCCGCCCGTGAGTTCCCGCTGGATAAAAAGGCCGTCACCGACTTCCGTGGGCGCTTTCGCGAACGCTTCGACGTCGACTTCCGCCGCTGCCCGATCTACCAGGACCTCTCCACCGGCATCACCCCGGCCGGTATCGAGTATTACCTGCCGCTGTTCTTCGAAGAGACCGCAACCCTCTTCGATTACTTGCCGCAAGACACCCAGGTGTTCTCCCTGCCTGGCATCGAGAAGGCCGCCGAGCAGTTCTGGAACGACGCGCGCAACCGCTACGACGAGCGCCGTGTCGACCCGGAACGCCCGCTGCTGCCGCCCGCCGACATCTTCCTGCCGGTAGAGGATTGCTTCGCCCGCCTGAAGAACTGGCCGCGCGTCGTCATCAGCCAGGATGACGTGGAGCCTGGCGTCGGCCGCGAACGCTTCAACGCCCAGCAACTGCCCGACCTGGCAATCCAGGCCAAGGCCAGCGAACCCCTGGCCGCACTGCGCCGCTTTATCGAGGAATACCCGGGCCGCGTGCTGTTCTGCGCCGAATCCGCCGGGCGCCGCGAGGTGTTGCTGGAGCTGTTGGCCCGGCTCAAGCTCAAGCCACGCGAGGTCAGCGGCTGGCAGGAATTCATCGATAACGAAGAGCGCATGGGCATCACCATCGCTCCGCTCGACGAAGGCCTGCTGCTCGACGAACTGGCCCTGGTCGCCGAGAGCCCGTTGTTCGGCCAGCGCGTGATGCAACGCCGTCGCCGCGAGAAATCGCGCGATGGCGGCGACAACGTGATCAAGAACCTCACCGAGCTGCGCGAAGGCTCACCGGTGGTGCATATCGACCACGGCGTCGGCCGCTACCTGGGCCTGATTACCCTGGAGATCGAAGGCCAGGCCGCAGAATTCCTCGCCCTGATGTACGCCGAGGAAGCCAAGCTCTACGTGCCGGTTGCCAACCTGCACCTGATCGCCCGCTACACCGGCAGTGATGATGCCCTGGCGCCGCTGCACCGGCTTGGCTCGGAAACCTGGCAGAAAGCCAAGCGCAAAGCGGCCGAGCAGGTCCGCGACGTCGCCGCCGAGCTGCTCGACATCTACGCCCGCCGCGCTGCCCGCGAAGGCTATGCGTTCAAGGACCCACTGGCCGACTACGCGACCTTCAGCGCCGGCTTCCCGTTCGAGGAAACACCGGACCAGCAGACCGCCATCGAAGCGGTGCGCGAAGACATGCTCGCAGCCAAGCCGATGGACCGCCTGATCTGCGGCGACGTCGGTTTCGGCAAGACCGAGGTGGCTATGCGTGCCGCCTTCATCGCCGTACACAGCGGTCGCCAGGTTGCCGTACTGGTGCCCACCACCCTGCTCGCCCAGCAGCACTACAACAGCTTCCGCGACCGTTTCGCCGACTGGCCGGTAACGGTCGAGGTGATGAGCCGCTTCAAATCCGCCAAGGAAGTGGATGAAGCCGTGCACAAACTGGCCGAAGGCAAGATCGATATCGTCATCGGCACCCACAAGCTGCTGCAGGAAGACGTGAAGTTTCCCAACCTGGGTCTGGCGATCATCGATGAAGAGCACCGTTTCGGCGTGCGCCAGAAGGAACAGCTCAAAGCCCTGCGCAGTGAGGTGGACATCCTCACCCTGACCGCCACGCCGATTCCGCGCACCCTGAACATGGCCGTGGCCGGCATGCGCGATCTGTCCATCATCGCCACACCGCCAGCACGGCGCCTGTCGGTGCGCACCTTCGTCATGGAACAGAACAACCCGACGATCAAGGAGGCGCTGCTGCGTGAGCTGCTGCGCGGTGGCCAGGTGTATTACCTGCACAACGACGTGAAGACCATCGAGAAGTGCGCCGCCGACCTCGCCGAACTGGTCCCCGAGGCACGCATCGGCATCGGCCATGGGCAGATGCGCGAACGCGACCTCGAACAGGTGATGAGCGACTTCTACCACAAGCGCTTCAACGTGCTGATCGCCTCGACCATCATCGAGACCGGCATCGACGTGCCCAGCGCCAACACCATCATCATCGAGCGCGCCGACAAGTTCGGCCTGGCCCAGCTGCACCAGTTGCGCGGCCGTGTTGGTCGCAGCCACCACCAGGCCTATGCCTACCTGCTGACTCCACCGCGCAAGCAGATGACCGACGATGCGCAGAAACGCCTGGAAGCCATCGCCAACGCCCAGGACCTCGGCGCCGGCTTCGTCCTGGCCACCCACGATCTGGAAATCCGCGGCGCCGGCGAGTTGCTTGGCGACGGCCAGAGCGGGCAGATCCAGGCGGTCGGCTTCACGCTTTACATGGAAATGCTCGAGCGCGCGGTCAAGGCCATCCGCAAGGGCGAGCAACCGAACCTCGAACAGCCGCTAGGCGGCGGCCCGGAAATCAATCTGCGCGTACCGGCGCTGATCCCCGACGACTACCTGCCCGATGTACATGCGCGGCTGATCCTGTACAAACGCATCGCCAATGCCGCCGACGAAGATGGCCTGAAAGAACTGCAGGTGGAAATGATCGACCGCTTCGGCCTGCTGCCAGAGCCAACCAAGAACCTGGTGCGCATCACCCTGCTCAAGCTGCAGGCCGAGAAACTGGGAATCAAGAAGATCGACGCTGGCCCCCAAGGTGGCCGTATCGAATTCGCCGCCGATACCAGTGTCGACCCGATGGTGCTGATCAAGCTGATCCAGAGCCAGCCCAAGCGCTACAAGTTCGAAGGTGCCACGATGTTCAAGTTCCAGGTGCCCATGGAGCGCCCGGAAGAACGTTTCAATACGCTCGAGGCCCTGCTCGAACGTCTACAACCGCAATCCGCTTAAAGGACTGATGCCATGCGTGCGTTCCGCCATTTCACCCTGCTGCTCTGCCTGCTGGCGCCATCGGCCTTCGCCGATGCGCTGTACCAGATCGAAGTCATCGTGTTCCGCCAGGCAGGTGAGCCGGTCGTGGCCAGCCAGCCCTCACCGGACGACTGGGCAACAGGCGCACAGCCCATCAGCGGCAATGAGCGCAGCGTGACCCTGAGCGACGTGGCCGCCAAGCTCAACCCCGGCAGTGGTTATCAAGTGTTGCTGCACAAGGCCTGGGAGCAGTCCGTATCACCAGCCCCCGAGAAATTCGCCTTCGAGACCGGTAACGAGCAATTCGGCCATTTCCCCGTGGAAGGGATCATTGCCCTCAGCCAGCCCGAGCGCCTGGTCGATATCGATGCCGATATCTGGGTCAATACATTCGATGGCAACGGCCTGCTGAGCGGCAGCGAGCGCATCAAGCAACGCACCCGCCTGAAGAATGGCGAACTGACCTACCTGGACCACGGCAGCCTGGGAATGCTGGTCAAGGTCACGCTGCTGTAACCACGACCCGCCCTGAGAACCGATCCGCTGCGCGTCGGCCAAACTGCGTTGAAGACGACTTCGGCAAGCCGCTTGCGGCTAACGCACTTCAGTGCGCCCCAAAGGGGTGAGCGAAGCGAGCCATGCTCATTTGCAGCGCCTAAGCGACGCTTCCTCAGCCGTTTTCGCGGGGGCGCCTAGCCCTTGTTTGGCTATAGCTCGTAAGACCGAAACAGGTTCTGAGTTCAGCGCAAGGCGCTGGCAACTGTCTGGATGGCGTCTTCGTTCTCGGTAATCAACTGCAGAAACCCCAGGTCATCGAGCTGATTGAACGGAGCTGGCAGCTTCTGATAGGCCGCCAGCGTCGGCAGCGGTGGCAACCCGGCATTGGGGTCTCGCTCGATGATGGCGTGATAGAGCGCCAGGTTGACCAGATCGACCGGCTGCAGACGGGGCTCGTGAACACTGAACCAATCCCCGGCCTGACGGATGATCTGGATGTATTCATCCTCCACCGCCCACTTCTTCAACAGAATCACGCCCAGGGATTTGCTGAACTCACGGCATAGCAAATAGTACTCGTCGGCACTCGGTGGCTGCGTGTCATTCCTGAACGCCGACAGCAGCACCAGGCTGCCAACCTCACTGAGCAAACTGGCCAGCAAGGCATGCTCGGGTGCGACCTTGCCGATCTGGCGTGCCATCACCGAGCAGGTACTGGCCTTGATCACCAGGCGCTCCCAGACCTCCAGGAACAGGCGCTTGTAGGCAGGGCTGTAGAGCGTGAACAAGCTCTTCAGGCTATGGGCCATGGTGATGTTGCCAACCTGTTTCATCCCCAGCACCTGAATCACATCGCGCAGCCCCTGCGCCTGCCGCGACTGACGATAAAGCGGACTGCTCGAATGCTTGACCAGCAAGGCACTGAGCGCCGGATCACGACCGATCAACCGCTCAAGCTGGGCGGTGGTGGTCGTACTGGAATGCAGCGCGCTGCGAATCTGCAGGGTAAGGTTTGGCAGGCTCGGCAGGCTTTCTTCGCCTTGCATGAGCTGTGTGACCAGGTCACGGTAGATTGAGTACGAACTCATCCTTGTACACTTTCCCTGCAAAAAGCATTGCCGATACGGACAACACGTCAACGCCGCTGAAGCGGGATATTCAAGATCCCGAATAGCTGTCTCGAACTATAGCCTCACGCCACGAGCACGTGCGCCAGAACCTGCTTGACCTTGTCGATACCACCCGCCAGTGCCTCTTCGATCTCGGCCATGGTGATGATGCCGCTGGACTTGCCAGCCGCGGGATTGACCACCAATGCCAGGCAGGCATAAGGCAGATCCAACTCCCGTGCAAGGGCGGCCTCGGGCATGCCGGTCATCCCGACGATATCGCAACCGTCACGCTCCATGCGGGCGATCTCGGCCACGCTTTCCAGGCGTGGCCCCTGAGTCGCGCCATACACACCATGACTGCTGTGCGGATAGCCCAACACCTGCAGCGCCGCATTCAACTTGCCGCGCAGCGCTTCATCATAGGGGTAGCTGAAGTCGACATGGGTCACATGCTCGATGTCACCGGCGAAATAGGTATGCTCACGGCCCCAGGTGTAATCGATGATCTGATGGGCGACACACAACTGACCCGTGCCCATGGCGGCATGGATACCGCCCACTGCGTTGATCGCGATAATTGCCCCCGCCCCCGCCTGCTTGAGCGCCCACAGGTTCGCCCGGTAGTTGACCTGATGTGGTGCAATGCGATGCGGATGACCATGGCGAGCCAGGAACAGTACGTCGCGCCCGGCATACTCGCCGCTCAGCACAGGCGCAGAGGGTGCGCCATAGGGCGTATCGAACAGGCGCTCTTCCTTCAGGGTCAAGCCTTCCAACTGGGTAAGACCCGTGCCGCCGATGATGGCGTGAACAGCCATGCTCACTCCTAGTCGATCAACTGTGCGGCACGCAAAGCGCCCACGGCAGCCAGCCAGCGTGGCTGCTGACGATAGTCGGTGGTGGCAAAGCCCTGGCCGCGCATGCGTGCCAGGCCTGCAGGTGGTTGAACCTTGAGTCGCTGCGCAGCGCTCAACGCCAGCTCGGCGGCAGCACGATCATTGCAGACCAGCCCCATGTCACAGCCTGCACTCAAGGCCGCCTCGATGCGACTGGCCGCATCACCGACGACATGCGCACCGGCCATGGACAGGTCATCACTGAAGATGACGCCCTGGAAGCCCAGCTCGCCGCGCAGGATGTCCTGCAACCAGCGCCGCGAAAAACCGGCTGGTTGAGCGTCCACGCGCGGATAAATCACATGGGCCGGCATGATCGCTGCCAGTTGTCCGCTCAGGCGCTGGAACGGAACCAGATCGTGGCGACGAATATCCTCCAGCTCGCGCTCATCCAGCGGAATGGCCACATGCGAGTCGGCCTCGGCCCAGCCGTGTCCGGGAAAGTGCTTGCCCGTTGCCGCCATCCCCGCCGCCTGCATGCCACGGATGAACGCACCGGCCAATGCCGTCGCGCGCTCACCGCTATCGGCAAAGCTGCGGCTACCGACCACCGCACTGCGCTGATGGTCCAGATCCAGTACCGGGGCAAAACTCAAATCCAGGCCTACCGCCAGGACCTCTGTCGCCATCAGCCAGCCGCATTGCTCGGCAAGGTATTCAGCGTTCTCGTTATCAGCCAGGGCACGCATGGCCGGCAACCGGACAAAACCCTGGCGCAGCCGCTGCACACGTCCGCCTTCCTGGTCCACCGCCAGTAGCAGATCCGGGCGAATGGCGCGGATAGCAGCGCTCAGTTCGCGCACCTGCCGGGGATCTTCGATATTGCGTGCGAACAGAATCAGCCCACCCACTTCTGGCTGGCGCAGGATCTGGCGATCCTCGGCCGTCAGCCAGGTACCGTGGATGTCCAGCATCAGGGAACCAGTCAAGGGAGTCGTCAAAAGTATTCCTTAAGCGAGATCGGCAGTCGCCCACTCAGGGCAAGGTGCCTCGCCAATGAAAACCGCGCAGTGCACAGGCACGCGAGGGAAAAGGTCCAGCAAGTCCGTATTGCGCAGCCGCACGCAGCCATGGGACAGCGGCACACTCATAGGCTCTATATCAGGCGTGCCATGCAGGTAGATGTATCGGCGAAAGGTATCGACATCACCCAGACGGTTGATGCCTGGCTCGCAGCCACTTAGCCAGAGGATGCGGGTCAGGATCCAGTCCCGGCCGGGAAATTGATTGGCCAGCTCAGCCGACCAGACCTCACCCGTCCAGCGCCGACCTCGCAGCACAGCGCCCTCAGGCAGACCCTCGCCGATTTTTGCCCGAACCAGATGACGGCCGCGAGGCGTGCAATTCGAACCGCTGCGCTCCCCTGCTCCATTGAGAGCAGTGGAAACCGGCAGGCGCAACAACAGCTGCCCATCGGCAAAGCCGTATAGGCACTGATCAGCGATGGATATGTGCAATAGATCGAGCGGGCGCATAGATCGCTAGCTTAGCCGATCCAGACGCCCCGGCACAGTCAGGATCAGGCTTTGGCGACTGTCGACTTGGCGCGTGGAAGCAGCTGGGCAGTAGCCAGTGCCTCTTCGCTGACGCCTGTTTCCGCTCGCATCGCTGCCGCCAGGAAAGGCACCATCAGGCGCATGACTTGCTCAATGGAGGTATCGACACCGAAGTCGGTCTCGGCAATCGCGCGCAAGGCCTTGATGCCCGACATGCTGAACGAAGCAGCACCCAGCATGAAGTGCACACGCCAGAACAGCTCGAGCGGAGGAATACGCGGCGCCGCCTCATGCAGAAGCAGCAGATAGCGACGGAACACCTTGCCGTACATATCTTCCAGGTAGCGACGCAAGTGTCCCTGGCTCTGACTGAAAGCCAGTCCAAGCAAACGCATGAAAATCGACAGGTCATTGCCACTGCGCGGCTTCACCGCCAGCGCCTGCTCGACCAGCATCTCGAGAAGCTCTTCGAGACTGGCCTTCTCCGGCTTGGTTTGGCGACGATCCAGCTCACGCTCGAGGCTGACACAGAAAGGCCCGAGGAAACGCGAGAAAACCGCCTGAATCAGCGCCTTCTTCGAGCCGAAGTGATAGTTAACGGCAGCCAGATTGACACCAGCCTTGCTGGTAATCAGGCGCAAGGAAGTCTCGGCGAAGCCTTTTTCCGCGAACAACTGCTCTGCAGCGTCCAATATGCGCTCAACAGTTTCTGACTGAGCCATAAGATTCTCACCTGACAAACACTTGTTTGAAACATACGTTTCAGGCGACTGTCCTGTCAAGTATTCCCAGCCCAATCGTGGCCGGGCGGTCATAGATTAAACCATAGCGCCACAGACACCACTAAAGCTGCTGCTTGGCTGCGGCAAAGCAGGTACAGAAAGAATTGTTGCCATCGCACTTTCACTGTATATAATCACAGCAACTGTATAAACAGACAGACCACCAGCATGATCAAACTAACGCCCCGCCAAGCTGAAATTCTTGCCTTCATCAAACGCTGCCTGGAAGACAACGGCTACCCTCCAACGCGAGCAGAAATTGCTCAGGAGCTGGGCTTCAAGTCACCCAATGCTGCCGAGGAACATCTCAAGGCCCTGGCACGCAAAGGGGCGATTGAAATGACCCCTGGCGCCTCGCGCGGCATTCGCATCCCAGGCTATGAGCCTGAAGCGGCGGAAGAGGAAGGCCTTCCTATCATCGGTCGCGTTGCTGCCGGCGCGCCCATTCTCGCCCAGCAGCATGTCGAGGAGTCCTGCCAGATCAACCCGGGATTCTTTCAGCCTCGCGCCGACTACCTCCTCCGCGTACGCGGCATGAGCATGAAAGATATCGGCATCTTCGATGGCGATCTGCTTGCCGTGCATACCACGCGCGAGGCGCGCAATGGCCAGATCGTCGTGGCACGCATCGATGACGAGGTTACGGTCAAACGCTTTCAACGCACCGGCAATAAAGTGCTTCTGATTGCAGAAAACCCGGAATTCGCACCGATTGAAGTGAATCTGGAAGAACAGGATTTGATCATTGAAGGTTTGAGTGTCGGCGTCATTCGCCGCTAACCGAGGAGAGCTTCATGCAGTTCCCGCAGTCGCTGAACCACTCGCAACTTCCGCTGTTTGAAGCTTTCCTGGGCCAGGGCTTGAGCCCACTACTGATTGATGAAATCGAATTGCCGGCCTGGGCCGAAGAGCCCGAATCCTTCAGCGAGTTGAGCCTCAGCGGCTCGATCAGCCACTGTCGCCAGTTGCTAGGCCCTGTTATGCGCGAGCTGAGCCAGAATCAGAATGCCCGCTGGCTGACGCTGATTGCCCCGCCTGCCAGCATTACCAATGCCTGGCTGCGTAGCGCCGGACTCAACCTCGATCGACTGCTCGTTCTGCAACCCAAATCAGAACAAAGTGCCATGGAACTGGCTTGCGAAGCACTGCGCCTGGGCCGCAGCCACACCGTCGTCAGCTGGCTTGAGCTTCAGGCTGGAGAACGAGCAACCCTGAGCAGCGCCGCCCGGCTCGGTAGCGCGCAAAGCCTGAACATTCGCATGAGTTGAGAGGCCTGAGCAGAACAGCCCAGGCCATGTGCAGGAAAGAACCAGGTAGAGAAGGAAGATCATCCTG
Source organism: Pseudomonas sp. Marseille-Q8238 (assembly GCF_965111915.1). NCBI lineage: Bacteria > Pseudomonadati > Pseudomonadota > Gammaproteobacteria > Pseudomonadales > Pseudomonadaceae > Pseudomonas > Pseudomonas sp. Marseille-Q8238. The sequence goes on from NZ_CBCOPI010000001.1 coordinate 3,328,737, forward strand.
CGAGTACTGAAGGTAGTTCAGTATCGCGATCTATTCGAATGATGACGAGCCGAAAGCCAATTAGCGCAACAGCTCAGTGAAGAACCCGCGGGTGGTCATCATGCTCCACCTCGCCCTCAGCCAATCGCCCAGCCATCTGGACACCGACGTTGAGCATGGCTTTCGCCACTTCGACATGATGCCCCTGCAGAAATGCCTTGGCGTCGGCGGAGAAATCCAGAGTCACCAACGTTTCCTCATCCTCAGCACGACGCAATGCAATGCGCCCGTCAGGAAGCTCGACAATTTCCAGGAAGGATGTAGGCATTCAGGTTCTCCAATCAGGCGGCTAGTGTAACAGTCAGATCAGGGCAGCCGCTGCCCATCCATCCTTCCAAACTCAGCACTCGCTGAGCGATTCGCGAAAGCGCAAGGCCAACAGCTTGAGCTGCTGACGCCAACCTTCCATCGTTTCTTGCGTCAATACAGGCGGCTCGTCAGAAACACTGACGGTTTGAATAAGCGGCAACGTAGGATCGACCTTCGCCGCTTTCGGAGCCGCAGGAGGGGCAGATAATGCCTCGTAAGCACTAAGCAATTGCGCCAGCCAGGTTTCCGGCTGCTGCGCCATCTCGACCAGCTCGGCAAACTCCGGGCTTGGCGCTGCCTTCAGGACCGCCTGATTGAGCAGTAGTTCGACCCGCGACGCATTGGCCTCGGCCAGACGATAATAACCTGCGACTTCATGGCACAGCCCGAGCAATGCGCCATACAGGTGAAACAAGGCCGCTTCACGCTCCGCCTGAACCTTGCCCGGCCCGCCTAGCGCCTGCCCCTCTTCTGCCTTGCGCAGGCTATCCAGGGCCAGACCTGCAAAATAGATCTTCTGGTTAGTTCGGGTATACAGCTCGTGCGCCATCGCGGCACCCTCGATCATTGCTGGCGATTTCGCCCTGCTCGACTGCAATCCGAACAGGGCTCACTCCATCAGCCTTTGGTTTCAACCTTCCATTTACCGCCGGAGAAGAATGCACGCCAGCCAGTGGGCTTACCGTCCACCTCACTCTGCACGTACTGCTCCTTGGTCTTGCGGCTGTAGCGGATAACCGCCGGACGGCCTTCTGGATCCTTCTTCGGAGCATCCAGCAGGAAGTGGTACTTCGGATCGATTTCATCCTTGTGCGGAATCAGCTCGAGCACCAGCGGTGCACGAGTTTCGCGGTTTTTCGGGAACTGGCTGGCCGCCAGGAACAGGCCCGATGCGCCATCACGCAGCACATAGGTATCGTTGACCTTCTCGCACTTCAGTTCCGGCATCTGCACCGCGTCCATTTTCGGCGGAGCAGCCTCACCACTGCGCAGCAGCTTGCGGGTGTTCTTGCAGCTGCTATTGGTGCAACCGAAGAACTTGCCGAAACGCCCCGTCTTGAGTTGCATCTCACTGCCGCACTTGTCGCATTCCAGGCTCGGACCTTCGTACCCCTTGATGCGGTACTGGCCCTGCTCGATCTCATATCCCGTGCAGTCAGGGTTGTTGCCACAAATGTGCAACTTGCGTGTTTCATCCAGCAGGTACGCATCCATCGCCGTGGAACAGATCGGGCAACGGTGCTTATTGAGCAGAACGCGCGACTCCGACTCGCCCTCGTCATCAGCGGCAATTTCATCACCAGGGATGAGATTGATAGTGGCCTTGCAGCGCTCTTTCGGCGGCAGTGCATAGCCAGAGCAGCCGAGGAATACACCGGTGGATGCGGTACGAATCATCATCGGTCGGCCACAGTCGCGGCAGGCGATATCGGTCAGGGTCGGCTGATTGGCACGCATGCCACTGTCGGCGACCTCCGCCACTTCGAGCTTCTTCTTGAAGTCGCCGTAGAACTCGTCGAGCAAATGCTTCCAATCGCGCTCACCCTGTGCGACATCATCCAGATGCTCTTCCATACCGGCAGTAAAGCCGTAGTCCATCAGGTTGGAAAAACTCTCGCTGAGACGCTCGGTGACGATGTCGCCCATTTTCTCGGCATAGAAACGACGGTTCTGTACCGTGACGTAGCCGCGCTCCTGGATGGTCGAAATGATCGCTGCATAGGTCGACGGGCGACCGATACCGCGCTTTTCCAGCTCTTTGACCAGGCTGGCCTCGGAGAAACGAGCCGGTGGCTTGGTGAAGTGCTGACTCGGGTCGAGCTTGATCAGCTTCAGCGCATCGCCTTCGCTCATGTCCGGAAGAACGTCGTCCTCACCCGGCTTGCTCTGCTGCGGCTGCGCCTTGGTATAACCGTCGAACTTGAGGATGCGGCCCTTGGCACGCAGCTCGAAAGCACCCGCTGCAACGGTGACACTGGTCGACAGGTATTCGGCTGGTGGCATCTGGCATGCCACGAACTGACGCCAGATCAATTCGTACAAGCGCTCGGCGTCACGCTCCATGCCGGAGATCTGTGTCGGGCGCAGATTGACGTCGGACGGACGAATCGCCTCGTGCGCCTCCTGGGCGCCCTCCTTGCTCGAATAGACGTTGGCCTTGGCCGGTAGATACTTCTTGCCGTACTCGCTCTCGATGAAGCCCCGCACCATCTCCACAGCATCAGCCGAGAGGTTGGTCGAGTCCGTACGCATATAGGTGATGTAGCCAGCCTCGTAGAGACGCTGAGCCATCATCATGGTTTTCTTCACGCCGAAGCCGAGGCGGTTGCTCGCGGCCTGCTGCAGGGTCGAGGTAATGTACGGCGCCGACGGTTTGCTGCTGGTCGGGCGGTCCTCCCGCTTGGCAATGCTGTAGGCAGAAGCCTTGAGCTTCTCCAGCGCCGCCATGGTCTGGGCTTCGTTGACCGGCTTGAACGCCTCGCCATTCTCGCGAACCACCTCAAAGCGCACGTTGGCGTTCTTGGCAGTGCCGAGGTCTGCGTGCAGCTCCCAGTATTCTTCCGGTACGAAAGCACGGATTTCCTTCTCGCGCTCAACCACCAGCTTGACCGCTACTGACTGCACCCGACCGGCGGACAGGCCACGGGCGATCTTCTGCCAGAGCAGTGGCGAGACCATGTAGCCGACCACGCGATCGAGGAAGCGACGCGCCTGTTGCGCGTTGACCCGGTTGATATCCAGATCACCAGGCTTGGAGAAGGCCTCCTGAATGGCCTTCTTGGTAATTTCGTTGAACACCACGCGCTTGTAGCGGCTGTCGTCTCCGCCAATGGCCTCGCGCAGGTGCCAGGCAATGGCCTCCCCTTCACGGTCCAAGTCGGTTGCGAGGTAGATGGTGTCGGCATCTTTGGCCAAGCGGCGCAGCTCTTCGATCACCTTCTCCTTGCCGGGAAGGATCTCGTACTTGGCCTTCCACCCGTGCTCAGGGTCGACGCCCATGCGGGCGACCAACTGACGCTTGGCCTTTTCCTTGGGCGACAGCGCAGGCGCTTCGGCCGCAGCGGCCTTGCCGCGCTTGACCGGCTCCTTGGCAGCACTGGCGGAACCGCTGGTAGGCAGGTCACGGATATGGCCGATGCTCGACTTCACCACGTACTGGTTGCCCAGGTACTTGTTGATGGTCTTGGCCTTGGCCGGGGATTCCACGATGACCAGCGATTTGCCCATGGATTGGAAAATTCCTGAATTCGAGAGAGTAAAAGCGGGAGGAGCCACTAAAGGCACCGCTATATATAGTGGCGATCAAGGCAAGGTCAAGCTCGGGACTTGCTCAATCCTTGCCGAATGACGCAGATTCAGCCTCGATCAAGGCAAAGCGCGGCACGCTTTCACCGTTCACTTCGACAGTACTGCAGAACATCTCCAGCGGTCGTACCCACATGCCGAAATCGCCGTATAGCGCCTGATAGACCACAACCTGTTCCTCTGTCTCCGAATGGCGAGCGACAGTAAATACACGGTAGTGCGGCCCCTTGTAATGACGATAGAGACCCGGCTGCAACAGCATTGGTTCGACTCCTGATTAATTCTGCACAAAAACAAAAACCGGGGCACGAGGCCCCGGTCTTTCCATCCTGGAACGCTTAGACGGGATCGCCTAGATGCGCTCGAAGACGGTGGATATGCCTTGGCCGAGGCCAATGCACATGGTGGACACGCCGAGGGTGCCGCCATTTTGCTTCATCACGTTCAACAGGGTGCCGGAAATACGCGCACCGGAACAGCCGAACGGGTGGCCCAGCGCAATCGCGCCGCCGTGCAGGTTAACCTTCTGCTCCATTTTGTCGAGGAGTTTCAGGTCTTTCAGCACTGGCAGAGCTTGCGCGGCGAAGGCCTCGTTGAGCTCGACGAAGTCGATGTCGTCCATGGTCAGGCCAGCACGCTTCAGTGCTTTCTGAGTGGACGGCACCGGGCCGTAACCCATGATCGCCGGATCGACACCGTGCACGGCCATCGCACGAACCACGGCCAGCGGCTGGATGCCGAGGTCCTGGGCACGCTGGGCGGACATGACGATCATGCAGGAAGCACCGTCAGTGATCTGCGAGGACGTACCTGCAGTCACGGTGCCGCCTTTCGGGTTGAACGCCGGTTTCAGGGCAGCCAGGCTTTCAAGGGTGGTTTCCGGACGAATGGTTTCGTCGTAGTCGAATACCTTCAGGAAGCCGTTCTCGTCGTAGCCTTGCATCGGGATGATTTCATCCTTGAACTTGCCTTCGACGGTAGCCTTGTGCGCCAGACGGTGAGAACGCTCACCGAAAGCGTCCTGCTGCTCGCGGCTGATGCCGTGCATCTTGCCGAGCATTTCAGCGGTCAGACCCATCATGCCCGACGCCTTGGCGGCGTACAGCGACAGGTGCGGGTTCGGATCCACGCCGTGCATCATGCTGACGTGGCCCATGTGCTCCACACCGCCAACCACGAACACGTCGCCGTTGCCAGTCTGGATTGCCTGCACGGCAGTGTGCAGGGCACTCATGGAAGAACCACACAGGCGGCTGACGGTCTGCGCAGCGCTGGTGTGCGGGATCTGGGTCATCAGCGACGCCATGCGCGCAATGTTCCACCCTTGCTCCAGGGTCTGGTTTACGCAGCCCCAGATCACGTCCTCTACTTCAGCCGGGTCCAGCTTGCTGTTGCGCGCCAGGACACCACTGATCAGGTGTGCCGACATAGTCTCGGCACGGGTGTTGCGGTGCATGCCACCTTTGGAACGACCCATCGGGGTACGACCGAAGTCGACAATGACTGCGTCTCTCGGATTCAGGCTCATATCTCTACTCTCGCTCTGATCGTTGCGCGATTAACCGAAGAACTTCTGGCCGTTTTTGGCCATTTCGCGAAGTTTGGCGGTCGGGTGGTACAGCGCGCCCAGTTCGGCGTATTTGTCCGCCAGGGCAACGAATTCGGCCACACCGATGGAGTCGATGTAACGCAGTGCACCACCACGGAAGGGCGGGAAGCCGATGCCGTAGATCAGGCCCATGTCGGCCTCAGCTGCGGTTTCGACAATGCCGTCTTCCAAGCAACGAACGGTTTCCAGGCACAGCGGGATCATCATGAAGTTGATGATGTCCTCGTCCGTCACTTCGCGCTGCTCGACCACGATGGCCTTGAGCAGTTCGTAGGATTGCGGATCGGAGACTTTCTTCGGCTTGCCGCGCTTGTCGGTCTCGTACGAATAGAAACCCTTGCCATTCTTCTGACCCAGGCGATTGGCGTCGTACATCACGTCAACGGCAGTCTTGCCTTCAACGGCCATACGATCCGGGAAGCCTTCGGCCATGACGTCGCGACCGTGGTGACCGGTGTCGATGCCGACCACATCGGACAGGTACGCCGGGCCCATCGGCCAGCCGAACTTCTCCATCACCTTGTCGATGCGCACGAAGTCGACACCGAAGCCCAGCAGCTTGGAGAAGCCACCGAAGTACGGGAACAGTACACGGTTGACCAGGAAGCCCGGGCAGTCGTTGACCACGATCGGGCTCTTGCCCATCTTCTTGGCGTAGGCAACGGTAGTGGCCACGGCCACTTCGCTGGACTTCTCGCCACGGATGACTTCGACCAACGGCATCATGTGCACCGGGTTGAAGAAGTGCATACCGACGAAGTTTTCCGGACGCTTGAGGGCCTTGGCCAGCAAGTTGATGGAAATGGTCGAGGTGTTGGAAGCCAGGATAGCGTCTTCTCGTACCACGCCTTCGACTTCGGCCAGAACGATCTGCTTGACCTTCGGGTTCTCGACGACGGCTTCGACGACGATGTCGACGTTACCGAAATCACCGTAGGACATGGTCGGACGAATGGCGTTGAGGGCTTCAGCCATCTTCGCCGGGGTCATGCGACCTTTCTCGACGCGCTTGCCGAGCAGCTTGGCCGCTTCGTTCAAGCCCATCTGGATACCCTCTTCACGGATATCCTTCATCAGGATCGGCGTGCCTTTGGAGGCCGACTGATAAGCGATACCGCCACCCATGATGCCAGCGCCGAGTACGGCAGCCAGTTTCACGTCGCGCGCGATTTCGTCGTATTGCTTGGCTTTTTTCTTCAGTTCCTGGTCATTCAGGAACAGACCGATCAGGCTTTCGGCAACCGAAGTCTTGGCCAGTTTGACGAAGCCGGCGGCTTCGACTTCCAGGGCTTTCTCGCGACCGAAGTTGGCGGCCTTCTGGATGCTCTTGATTGCTTCGACCGGGGCCGGGTAGTTCGGGCCAGCCTGGCCAGCGACGAAACCTTTGGCGGTTTCGAAGGCCATCATCTGCTCGATGGCATTGAGCTTGATCTTTTCCAGCTTGGGCTGACGCTTGGCCTTGAAGTCCAGCTCGCCGGAGATGGCGCGCTTGACCAGATCCAGAGCAGCTTCCTGCAGCTTGGCCGGAGCGACGACAGCGTCGACAGCGCCTACTTTCAGGGCATCGGACGCCTTGGCTTCCTTGCTCGAAGCGATCCACTCGATAGCATTGTCGGTACCGATCACGCGCGGCAGGCGCACGGTGCCGCCGAAGCCTGGGTAGATGCCCAGTTTGACTTCAGGCAGGCCGACCTTGGCGGTTTCGCTCATGACGCGATAATCACCAGCCAGGCACATTTCGAAACCGCCGCCCAGGGCGATGCCATTGATGGCAACTACGGTCGGAACGTTGAGGTCTTCGAAGTCGCTGAAGATCTTGTTGGCTTCGAGGTTGCCGGCTACCAGCTCTTCATCGGGCAACTTGAAGTTGTCGACGAACTCGGTGATGTCGGCGCCGACGATGAAGACGTCCTTGCCGCTGGTAACGATTACGCCCTTGATCGAACCGTCTGCCTTGATGGCATCCACGGACTGACGCAGTTCGCTCAGTGTGAGACGGTTGAATTTGTTGACGGACTCACCCTTGAGGTCGAAATTCAATTCGACGATGCCACCCTCAAGAGCCTTAACCGTGATGGCTTTACCTTCGTAAATCATCAACTGATCTCCACGGTATGGAAGCTGAACAGTACACATCGGAGCCAACCAGGGACCCGCTCGCGACACAGCCGTCGAGCATAGCCCCAATCGGCCTGGCACACCCGCCGACGCGATATTCGGGCTGTATTGATGCCGTCTACAAGACAAACACTCAATTCATACGCCCGTTTGATTTGGGTGCGCACACATTCTGCGAAAAGCAGACAGTTGTCAATTGTCGACGCGCTTCACACTGTATCGAGCAGCGGCAGGTATAGCGGTACATGCCCTGGAGCCCGCGTCACATAGGCTATCGCGGTCGAGAAAGGCTACCCATGACGACTATTCGCCGCATGAATTAATAATGAACGGGAGGAAACTCAGGCGAGCTCAGCAAGAAAAGTGGCCACTTTCTGCAAATCGTGTTCGTCGCCACGCTCCCCCCAGTACACGGCGATCATCTGCCGACCGGCTTCCGCCTTGTACACATCTGAAGGAAGCGCGCTCAAACGAGCCAGCATAGGCGCATCGTCACATGGCTCACGCCATTGATTGAGCCATTGACCTGCCTCGGGCTGCCAATAAACCCAGGTATCGACATGCCCGGCCCGCCGCCCACGGTGATATTGGGCACAGCTCTTCGGCGGACTGCACGTCAGCCAATGCGGCCACTCCTGCTGGGTCAGTTGCATGGCAAGCCCCATGCGTCGCGCGGCCATGCGCAAGGCCATCTGGCGGCTTTGGCGTGCCGATGGGCGCAGCCAGACCAGAGGACTAAGCGCCACACCTATGAGCAAAATCACTATCCATCCGGTCATATATGTCACTCTGCAGGAAAGCCTGCGTTATCCAGCAGGCGCAGCCATACTGATCAAAAACCTCAGGAGGAAGCACCATGTCCTATCAGCACATACTCATCGCCGTCGATCTGACTGAAGAGTGCGATCCCGTGGTGCAGCGCGCCCTGGCCCTGGCGACCAGCGAAGGTAACGCCAAGGTTTCCCTGGCGCATGTAATCGAACCCATGGCCATGGCCTTCGGCGGCGATGTTCCGATGGACCTGTCGCTGCTGCAGCAACAGCAATTCGATCAGGCACGTGAGCATCTGCAGCGCTTCGCCAATAAGCATCCACAAGTGACCAGCGAACAGTGCCACCTGACCTACGGCCAACCTCGCCAGGAATTGCACCGCCTTGCCGCAGAGCATGGGTGTGACCTGATCGTGGTCGGCAGCCATGGTCGCCATGGCCTGGCACTGCTACTCGGCTCTACCGCCAATGACGTTCTGCATGGCGCTCCCTGCGATGTGCTCGCCGTGCGCTTGAAGAAACAATAAACAGCCAGGGCGGCGCTTAGCGCCGCCCGCCTTCACTCTCCCGAATCCTCGGCACTCATCACCAGCGGCCGGATTTTCTGCAACTGCGTTTCCAACGACACCGTCATGCTCGATGACATGGAGAAGAACGTCAGGAACGCCTTGAGATTGGAGTCCCCCTCGCAGGTATCGTGAATACGTTGCCAGAACGCCTGGTTGACCAGTTGCAGTTGCTGGAATTGCCGCACCAGCCCGCGCAGCTCCCAGTCAGGACGCCGCCCCTCGCGAAAATTGAAGTACTGCCGCGCAAGGTAGAGCGAAATGGTGCGCAGGATGAACTCCTGGCTGCTGGCAAAGGGCAGGTGATTGTTCGCCATTGGCTTCAGCCGACCCAATAGAGGGCACGCACTGGTCGCCATGATGACCCCGAGCAGCGAACGCAAGCCCTCTTCCAGACTCACCTGCTTGCTGTACTCACGCTCCGGCGTACGCACGGCCACCTGAGCCCGCTTGATGGCAGGCAGGCCATTGAAGTCTTCGATTACCCGATGGAGATCGACCGCCGCCGGGCAGTGACTGAACGCATCCTTGCTCAGCGGGCAGTTGCTGCATTGGTTGTAGGTCAAGCGCGTCCACTTGGGGGTGGCTTCTGCACTCTGGGGATCATATTGACGATCCAGTTCGATCTTGTAGCTGAACTGATGTTCGTCATCCAGAGTGATGCGGTACTCAATCGCCATGCGTGTCTCCGGCAGGCTACTCAGGCTTCCAATTCGGCCCAGCGTTCCAAGAGCTGGTCCAGTTCGTCTTGCAGGCCTTGCAGGCGATCCAACGCGGCAGCGGTGATATCCGTTGCCTGTTGATAGAACGCCGGATCGGCGATCTGCGCCTGGAGCGCTGCGAGCTGGACCTCAAGGGCATCGATTTGCCCCGGAATGGTCTCCAGCTCACGCTGCAGCTTGTAGCTGAGTTTTTTCCTGGGTACCGCAACCTCTGTCACTGCCGATTCGGCAGGGTCAGAAACAGGAGCAGGCGCCGCCATTTCGGCCTTGCCTGATTTACTTTCACCAACACCGAGCAAACGCGGCGAGCCACCCTGGCGCAGCCAGTCCTGATAACCGCCCACATACTCGCGCACGCGGCCATCGCCTTCGAACACCAGGGTGCTGGTGACCACATTGTCGAGAAAGGCCCGATCGTGACTGACCATCAGCACGGTGCCGGAAAAATTCGCCAGCACCTCTTCGAGCAGCTCCAGGGTTTCCACATCGAGATCGTTGGTCGGTTCGTCGAGCACCAGCAGGTTGGCCGGCTTGCTGAACAGCTTGGCCAGCAGGAGACGCGCACGCTCACCACCGGATAGTGCCTTCACCGGGGTGCGGGCACGCTGGGGACTGAACAGGAAGTCGCCCAGGTAGCTCAGCACATGGCGGTTCTGGCCATCGATCTCGATGAAATCGCGCCCCTCGGAAATGTTGTCGATTACGGTCTTTTCCAGCTCGAGCTGATGGCGCAACTGGTCAAAATAGGCCACCTCGATCTTGGTGCCCTGCTCCACCTTGCCGGCGGTTGGCTGCAGACCATCGAGCATCAGCTTCAGCAGGGTGGTCTTGCCGGTACCATTGGCGCCGAGCAGGCCGATACGATCGCCGCGCTGCAAGACCATGGAAAAATCCTTGATCAGCAGCGGCCCACCCGGATGCGCGAAGCTAACGTTCTCCAGCACCATCACCTGTTTGCCGGACTTGTCCGCGACGTCCAACTGAATGGAGGCCTTGCCGGTACGCTCACGGCGCTCGCTGCGCTCGACACGCAGGGCCTTGAGGGCACGCACGCGCCCCTCATTGCGGGTACGACGGGCCTTGATACCCTGGCGAATCCATACTTCTTCCTGGGCCAGCTTCTTGTCGAACAACGCGTTGGCGGTTTCCTCGGCGGCCAGCGCAGCCTCCTTGTGCACCAAGAAGCTGGCGTAGTCGCCATTCCAGTCGATCAGCCCACCACGGTCCAACTCGAGAATCCGCGTGGCCAGGCTTTGCAGGAAGGAGCGGTCGTGGGTGATGAACAGCACGGCGCCCTGGAAGTCCTTGACCGCCTCCTCCAGCCAGGAAATGGCACCAATATCCAGGTGGTTGGTCGGTTCGTCGAGCAGCAGCAGATCCGGCTCGCTGACCAGCGCCTGTGCCAGCAGCACGCGACGGCGCCAACCACCAGACAGCTCGGCCAGAGTCTTGTCGGCCGGCAACTGCAGGCGGCTCAAGGTGCTTTCGACCAATTGCTGCAGGCGCCAGCCGTCGCGGGCTTCGAGCGCTTGCTGGACATGCATGAGCTTGTCGAGGTCTTCTTCAGTAACGCAGTTCTGCGCCAGATGATGGTATTGCGCGAGCAGCTCACCGACGCCATCGAGACCTTGGGCAACCACATCGAACACCGTCCGATCGTCAGCCACCGGCAGCTCCTGAGGCAGTTCGCCGATCTTCAGCCCCGGCGCGCGCCAGATGCTGCCGTCGTCGGGCTTCTGCTGATCCTTGACCAGCTTGAGCATGCTCGACTTGCCCGTACCGTTACGACCGATGATGCACACGCGCTCGCCACGTGCGATCTGCCAGGACACCTTATCCAGGAGCGGCATAGCGCCGTAGGCCAGGGAAACTTCGGTGAACTTGAGCAAGGTCATGACAGCACTTCCAAAAAACCGGGGAGGCATTCTAACCGAGTTGCCGAATAAGCACGCTGGCATTTGTGGATCACCCATCACTCGCCAGCCCCATGCTTTCGCCGCGACCGGGCAAAAGGCTAAGCTAGGTGCACTCGATGGTGCCCTTGATCACCATTCACCCTGTTTTCTGCCCGGAAGAGTCATGCGCCGTTCTCTGTTAAGTGTGTTTTCCTGCCTGCTGCTCTGCACCTTCAGCCTCTCCCATGCCCAGGCCGCCAGCCTGGCCCAGCAGCGCCAGATGTATGACCAGGCAAAAAGCGCCCTGGCCAAGGGCGACAAATCGCCTTACCTGCGTTACGCCGACGCGCTGCGCGACTACCCGCTCACGCCGTACCTCGCCTATGACGAACTGACTGCCCGGCTGAAATGGGCAAGCAACGATGAGATCGAGAAATTCCTCGCCGAACATGGTGACCTCCCCCAGGCCGGCTGGATGAAACTGCGCTGGTTGCGCTGGCTGGCCGAGCGTGGCGACTGGAAACCCTTCATCAACCATTACGATCCGAAGCTGAACTTCACCGAACTGGACTGCCTCTACGGCCAGTACCAGCTTGGTCATGGCATGGTGGCCGAAGGGTATGCCACCGCAGAAAAGCTCTGGCTGGTCGGTAAATCGCAACCCAATGCCTGCGACCCTCTCTTCGAGCGCTGGGCTGCAGCCGGCCAACTGACCGAGGAGAAGCGCTGGAAACGCCTGAAGCTGGCCGCCGAAGCGCGCAATTACGGCCTGGCCACCTTCATGAGCAAGAGCCTGACAACCTTGAAGGCACGCGGCGAACTGATGATCGAAGTGGCCCAGAAGCCCACCTTGCTGAGCAATACGGCACGCTTCTCTACAGCCGACAAGGCCATGGGCGATGTGGTGGGTCTTGGTCTGCGGCGCCTGGCGCGCCAGGACCCGGAACAAGCCCTCAGCCTGCTCGACGGCTATGCGCGCAAGCTGTCCTTCTCCACCGAGGAAAAAGTCGCCATCGCCCGCGAGATCGGCCTGTCCCTGGCCAAGCGTTTCGATCTGCGCGCCCTGCAGGTCATGGCTCAGTATGACCCGGAACTGCGTGACAACACCGTCTCCGAATGGCGTGCGCGCCTGCTGCTGCGCCATGGTCGCTGGGATGAAGCCTATCAGTTGACCAGCCGCCTGCCGGCAGAGCTGGCCAACACCAACCGCTGGCGTTACTGGCAGGCACGCAGCCTGCAACTGGCCCAGCCACACAGCAAACAGGCCCTGGCCCTTTATCAGCCGCTAGCCAAGGAACGTGACTTCTACGGTTTCCTGGCTGCCGACCGGATCGAAGCGCCCTACAGCCTCAATAACAAGCCGCTGACCCTTGCACCCAAGGTGATGCAGAAAGTACGCAACACTGCCGGTATCCGCCGCGCCATTGAGTTCCATGATCGTGGCCAGATCGTTGACGGGCGCCGCGAGTGGTACCACGTCAGTCGCTTGTTCAGCCGTGACGAAATGGTCGCCCAGGCCAAGCTGGCGTACGACATGCAGTGGTACTTCCCAGCTATCCGCACCATCAGCCAGGCGCAGTACTGGGATGATCTGGATATCCGCTTCCCAATGGCCTACAGAAGCAACCTGACTCAGCAGGCCAAACTGCGCGGCCTGCACTCCAGCTGGGTGTTCGCCATCACCCGCCAGGAAAGTGCCTTCATGAGCGATGCCCGCTCGGGCGTAGGCGCCATGGGCCTGATGCAGCTGATGCCGGCCACCGCCAAGGAAACCGCGCGCAAGTTCGGCATTCCCCTGAGCGCACCGCAGCAGGCACTCGACCCGGACAAGAACATCCAGCTCGGCGCCGCCTACCTGAGCCAGGTACACGGCCAGTTCAACGGCAACCGCGTGCTCGCCTCTGCCGCCTACAACGCCGGCCCCGGCCGCGTACGTCAATGGCTCAAGGGCGCCAATCACCTGGCCTTCGACGTGTGGGTGGAAAACATTCCATTCGACGAGACCCGCCAGTACGTGCAGAACGTCCTGTCCTACTCGGTGATCTACGGACAGAAGCTCAATGCGCCACAACCCCTGGTCGACTGGCATGAGCGCTTCTTCGACGACCAGTAGCCATCGACTCGGACCCGCGCGCATAGCAGACTTAATCCCATAAAAAACGGGCGCCAATAGCGCCCGTTTTTTATTCCTACGCGGAGCCTACTCCAACACGTCGACGGGCATGCCAACCTCTATTCGGCCATGGCTACGGTTGATCAGGTTCTGCCCGAAATACACGTCGCCCTCTCGCTCGCGATATGTCCGTAGCGTAGCCAGGGGCTCGCGATCGGCACTCCGCTCCCCGGTACGCGGATCGATAGTCGTGAGAATGCAGCGGGAACAGCCCTTGTCCACCGTGAACTCGACCGCCCCAATGCGGATACGCTTCCAGTGATCTTCCGCATAGGGTTCACCACCTTCCACTACCAGATTGGGCCGGAAACGCAGCATCTCAAGGGGCCGGCCCACCCTGGCACATAAGTCGTCAAGAGAGGCCTGACCAATGAGCAATATTGGAAAACCATCGGCAAAGCCGACCTTCTCCGCACTGCTCAGATTGCCTTCGATATAGCGTGCGCGCTCGGCCGGCACATGCACCAGGCGACAGGATTTGCCAAGGAAGTCACTCAACCACTGCGCGGCTTCGTCGCCAGCATCCGGCACACGCATGGCATCGCCCCAGATGAATGCACCGCGCAGGTTTTCGTCAGCTTCGGGCAACGCCACATCCAGCCTGGGCCGCCCGGGTGCGTAAAGCGTCAGCCCACCCGCCGCGTTCCAGCGAGCCTCCAGCTGGCTCATATGGGCATAAGCGCGCTGGGTCAGGAAACGGCCATTCTCGGCATCCACCAGCATCCAGCGGCGGTCGCCGACCACGCCCAGCGCATCCAGCTCAAGGCTTTGCAGGCTCTCACCAATGGCGGACTTGAGCGGAAAACGGTAGAGAGCAGACAGACGCATGGCCAGCCTCCATGAACGCGGGGAAGCCGGATATATACGTCAGCCGCTCGACAGGCTCAAGCGTCGAGGCTCAGGCGCTCGCGGATCACCTCAACCAACTTGTCCGGCTGGAATTTAGAAAGGAAATTGTCACAGCCGACCTTCTTCACCATGGCCTCGTTGAAACTGCCGGACAATGAGGTATGCAAGACCACGTACAGGTCGCGCAGGCGCGGGTCATTGCGGATCTCCGTGGTCAGACGGTAGCCATCCATTTCCGGCATTTCCGCATCGGTGAAGATCATCAACAGTTTGTCGGTCATCACCTCACCGCTGTCTGCCCACTGCTTCAGCATGTTCAAGGCCTTCAGCCCATCACTGGCGACATGCAGCTTGAGCCCGAGCTGGACCAGGGTGTCGCGCAACTGCGCCAGGGCGACGGTGGAATCGTCCACCAAAAGAACCTCACGGCCCCGGGCCTTGGCCAGCAATGGGTCGGCCAGCTTCTCGTCCGAGACCTTGGTGCTCATTGGTGTGATTTCGGCCAGGACCTTTTCCACATCGATGATCTCGACGATCTGCTCATCGACCTTGGTGATTGCCGTCAAGTAATGCTGGCGCCCCGCCCCACCGGGCGGTGGCAGGATGGACTCCCAGTTGAGGTTGATGATGCGGTCGACACCACCCACCAGAAACGCCTGCACCGAGCGGTTGTATTCGGTGACGATGATGGTGCTGTTCTCGCCCGGCGTCAGTGGACGCATGCCGATGGCCTGCGACAAGTCGATCACCGGCAACGTCTGCCCACGCAGGTTGACCACCCCACAAACGTGCGGATGGCGGTGCGGCATCAAGGTCAGCCGCGGCAGTTGCAGCACCTCCTGCACCTTGAAGACGTTGATGGCGAACAGTTGCCTGCCCGCCAGGCGGAACATCAGGATCTCCAGGCGGTTTTCACCGACCAATTGCGTCCGCTGGTCAACCGAATCGAGAATACTGGCCATCACGCCCTCCTGATGTTCTGTAGCGAGTCTAGCCAGTGTAGCGACCGACGGCAGCGACATAGCACTACGCCATCATGCCTCAGCACTCATGGTCGTACCAGCCTGACCAGCATACAGGCTCAAGCCTGCAGTAGAGGTGAGTCGGGCGGCAGATGCACACGCAAGGCCGCAGGCCGAACGGCAAAGCGCAGTTGCTTCCCCTCCAGTGGCTCGCCATCGAGATTGAGGTCCAAGCCTTCGGCTGCATCCACCTCGACCCAGGGCAGGCGCGCACTGACCGACACCGACTCAAGCCCCAGAATGCCTCCTGACAGCAGCGTTCCGAGGGTACCTACGGCATCCTGGGGAGCAGGCACGATGCAGATATCCAGAAGACCATCGTTGACCCGCGCATCCGGACACAGAACATGCCCACCACCGGCCTGCCTTCCATTGCCAATGCCCAGCGCCAGGAACTCGCCTTCCCAGGAGAAGTCCGGCCCGTTAAACCGACCGAACGCTGCGTGCACCTCGGAGAACCGGGTCAGGCCAGTCAGCAAGTAAGCGGCGCCGCCGAGCATCTTCTTCAAGTCTTCCGACGTATTGGCGGTGATCTTCGAGCCAAAGCCACCAGTCGCCATGTTGAGGAACAGTTGCCCGGCGACCTCGCCCAGGTCAATGGTCGTCGGCTCCTGATCGAGCAGGGCCAGAGCCTGCGCGGGGATCAACGGCACAGCTGCAGCGCTGGCGAAATCGTTGGCAGTTCCCAGTGGCAGTAGCACCAGGCTCGCATCACCTCCCGCCTGAGCCAGGGCCTCGGCCACTTCACGCAAGGTGCCATCGCCACCACCAGCGATGATGATGGGGACGTTGGCCGCCAGTGCTTCGCTCACCAGGCGAGCGGCATCGCCGCCCTCCCAGGTCAACCGCACCGCCAGCTCCCACCCCTCATCACGGCGGGCCTTCACTGCCTCGCGCACCTCGTCGTTGAGAGCCTGCTTGCCGTGCAGAATCAACCAAGCCTTACGCGCCA
Source organism: Pseudomonas sp. Marseille-Q8238 (assembly GCF_965111915.1). NCBI lineage: Bacteria > Pseudomonadati > Pseudomonadota > Gammaproteobacteria > Pseudomonadales > Pseudomonadaceae > Pseudomonas > Pseudomonas sp. Marseille-Q8238. The sequence continues at coordinate 3,345,067 of NZ_CBCOPI010000001.1, forward strand.
TAGCCATCTCCAGACAGTCGTTACCCCAGCACCTCGCTCAGGGGGATGAAAGTCAGACTATCGCCTTCGGCCAAGGTGCCATTTTCCGGAATGACGGCCAGGCCATCAGCCCAGGCGGCACTGCGCAGCACGCCGGAGCTCTGGTTCGGATACAGCACGGCCCGTCCTTGCTCGAGCCGCGCCCGCAGATACTCACGACGACTGCCCGCCTTGGTCCAGGCGAATCCAGCAGGCACACTGATGCTCAAGGGGGCGACGGCCTCAACACCCATCCGCCTCAACAGGTAGGGCCGTACCAGCAGACCAAAGGTGACAAGCGTAGAAGCTGGATTACCTGGCAACCCGATGACAGGAACGCCCTGATAGCGACCACACGTCAGTGGCTTCCCGGGTTTGATCGCCAACTTCCACATGTCCAGCTCTCCCTCCTGGCGCAATACCTGGCCGAGGAAGTCCGCCTCGCCAACCGAGACGCCGCCCGTGGACAGAATCAGGTCGACATCGTGCAAGCCCGCCAGAGCCTCGCGGGTTTTCTGCACGTCATCGGCAAGAATGCCACCGTCGACCACCCCACAACCCAGACGGCGCAACCAGGTGCACAGCACGCTACGGTTACTGTTATAGATCTGCCCCAACGCCAGGGGCGCTCCCGGCTCTACCAGTTCGTCGCCGGTAGACACGACGGCCACACGGAGCTTGCGCCGCACGTCGAGCTCGGCCTTGCCAATCGACGCGGCAACACCCAACTCAATAGGGCCCAGGCGAGCGCCAGCAGCCAACAGGAGTTCCCCGCTGCGCACCTCCTGACCTTGAGGGCGCACATTCTGGCCCAGCCTGATTGGCTCGAGAAAACGAACGCGACCATCCGGCTGAACCTCGACATTCTCCTGCATCTCGACGCTGTCGGCGCCAGCGGGAAGCGGCGCACCGGTGAAAATGCGCGCACAACTGCCTGCCTGCAAAGGCTCGGGAAACTGCCCCGCCAGGATGTATTGGCTGACCAACAACGGCTCACCTTGGGCATCCCGATAGCGCAAGGCGTAACCATCCATGGCGCTATTGGGCCATGGCGGCAAATCCAGCCCCGCAACCAACGGAGCCACCAGCACGCGGCCATCAGCATCCGACAGTGGCAGTACTTCGCTGCCGACGATGCGATCGGCATCTGCCAGCGCGAGCAATCGTTTCAAGGCCTCTTCGACCGATAGCAAGGCACTCATCCACGGCTCTCGCAATGAGTCCCTGCCTTGAGATGGGGCACGAAGTTGCAGGGACGATGGCGATTGTCCAACTGCTCCACCAACAGGCGATCCCAGGCTGTGCGGCACGCATTGGTGGAACCCGGCACGCAACACACGAGCGTGCCATTTGCCAGGCCAGCCAACGCGCGAGACTGGATGGTGGAGGTGCCAATATCGGCAACGGACACCTGGCGGAACAACTCACCAAAGCCATCGACCTGTTTGTCCAGCAAGCACTGCACGGCCTCGGGCGTACTATCCCGTGCAGTGAACCCAGTGCCACCGGTTATCAGCACCACCTGGACCTCATCCTCGGCGATCCAGGTCGCCACCTGAGCACGAATCCGATAGAGATCATCCTTGAGCAGCACTCGCGCCGCCAGTTGATGCCCTGCGTCGAGCAGCCGATCAACCAGCAGCTGGCCCGAGGTATCAGTGTCCAGACTGCGCGTGTCACTGACAGTCAAAACGGCAATATTCAGCGGCACAAATGCCGCCTCGGCCTTGAGGCTCATGGTGCTATCCGATTGTGGCGAAAACGGCCCAGTGTTATATCACAGGCCCCAGCCCGAGCACTGTCATGACCCCATCCACACGCTCCTTTCCCTGCTCGATGCTCCTGCTCGCCGGTGGCCGGGGACATCGAATGGGCGGTGCCGACAAGGGCCTGCTGGAATGGCACGGCCTGCCGCTAATCGCTCACCTCCATGCACTGACCCGCCCATTGACCGATGACCTGATCATCTCCTGCAATCGCAACCATGAGCGTTATTCTGGGTACGCTGATCAACTTGTGGCAGATCCGAGTGGAGACTTCCCAGGCCCACTGGCCGGTATTCTTGCCGGGCTAAAGGCCGCTCGGCATGCACATTTGCTGGTTCTCCCCTGCGACTCCCCCCTGATGGATCGCCCCCTTCTGCACGCCATGCTCCAGCACGCAGAGGAACAGCCTGAAATTCCCTTGATGCTGCGCCGCGAAACACAATGGGAGCCACTGTTCAGCGTTATCCCCACCGCGATGCTGGAACTTCTGCAAGATGCCTGGCAGGCGGGAGAGCGCAGTACGCGCCGAGCATTGCTCCAGCTGGGCGCCCAAGCCCTATCCTGCCAAGCGGATGACCCTCGACTGGCCAACCTCAATACACCCCAACTGCTGAATGCCGCCGATAACACCCGGAAACCATAAGGAACTTGCGCCGCTGCCTCACGTCAGAAACCGGGTACAGCTTCTGACCTACAAGGAATCACCCCCATGAAACAGCGGACTCTCTCCATTCTGATGCTGACCCTCGGCCTGACCGCACTGGCGGGATGCTCCACCCCCAGCGTGATCACCCTCAATGACGGCCGCGAGATTCAAACCGTCGACACTCCTAAGTACGACGAGGACTCAGGCTTCTACGAATTCGAACAACTCGACGGCAAGCCAGCCAAGGTCAACAAGGATCAAGTTCGCACCGTCAAAGAGCTCTGAGATGCGGGCCGCTGCTACACATGCGGCGGCCTAATTCAGCCGGCTCAGCGCCCAAAATTCTCCAGCTAACCCCTTGTGCGGCCAAACCTTTTCGGTACAATGCGCGCCATTCATCGGAGCGTAGCGCAGCTTGGTAGCGCGTCTCGTTCGGGACGAGAAGGTCGCTGGTTCGAATCCAGTCGCTCCGACCATATCCCGAAGATCGGAGCCCATCCGATACTTCCCTAAAAACCGGCCTAGCGCCGGTTTTTTCGTTCCAGCACTGCCAAAACGCAAAAAGCCCGCATCAATGCGGGCCTTATGGCAAATAATCATGGCGTCCCAGAGTGGGTTCGAACCACCAACCTTCCCCTTAGGAGGGGGATGCTCTATCCAATTGAGCTACTGGGACCTGCACAACACGCAGCCAACATGGGCCTTGCGTGGCGGCGGCATGTTAACGGTCTGATCGCGGTTTGTCATGCCAGCGATATGACATATGTTCCTACTGTTGGTGGCACAACGAACACTTCAGGCGCCTCTCGAAAAAACATCCTAAGCTACTAATCCCTCTAACAAGCGGCTTTCGTGGCAAACTGGTACGGACGTTTTGTTGAGTGACGCGCATTTCGGATAATTGGTGCTGGCAATAAGCCGGTATCTGACCCAAAATACGACGTGTAATTGGCGTCAAATAATAGACTATCAAACTGAAGAATCGATGCAAAAATCAGCTGAACCGCAACAAGACCTGACGGTCAAAACTGCGATGACCATTCAACTGAATGCCCGCGTCACCTTCCTGACTAACCGGTTTAATGTATGCGCCCTATGAAACAAGCTATCTACTCCAGCCGCACGGCTGACAAGTTTGTGGTTCGTCTGCCCGATGGCATGCGTGAACGCATTGCCGATGTTGCACGCAACCATCATCGCAGCATGAATTCGGAAATCATCGCCCGCCTGGAGCAAAGCATGCTTCAGGAAGGAGTACTGGGAGACGATGAAGGCTTGCGCCTCGACAGCCCAGAACTCTCCTTGCATGAGCGCGAACTGCTGCAACGCTTCAGACAACTCTCCCATCGACAGCAGAACGCCCTGGTCGCTCTGATTGCCCATGACGCCGAGCTCGCTGCTGAACAGGCCTGACCGCGTTTTCGGCCTGAGCTGACCAAGCAAATAAAAAGCCGCCCAGTGGGCGGCTTTTTTATTTGGCTCCAGCTACAACAGGAAGATGGTAGCCAGCCCCAGAAAGATAAAGAACCCACCGCTGTCCGTCATGGCAGTAATCATGACACTTGCCCCCATGGCAGGATCGCGCCCCATGCGCATCAGCGTCATAGGGATCAGCACCCCCATCAGTGCAGCCAGTAACAGGTTGAGGGTCATAGCAGCGGTCATCACCACTCCGAGCGACCAACTGCCATAAAGCAGGAAGGCCACCACACCTATCACGCCACCCCAGACCACACCATTGATCAGCGCAACACTCAACTCCTTGCGCATCAACCGCGACGTATTGCCAGTTCCCACCTGATCCAGCGCCATGGCACGCACAATCATGGTGATTGTCTGGTTGCCGGAGTTGCCACCAATACCGGCAACGATTGGCATCAAGGCAGCCAACGCCACCAGCTTCTCAATGGATCCTTCGAAGAGGCCGATCACCCGGGAAGCCACAAAAGCCGTCACCAGGTTCACGGCCAGCCACGCCCAACGGTTACCCAATGACTTCCACACCGAGGCGAAGATATCTTCCTCCTCACGCAGACCCGCCATATTGAGCACTTCAGCCTCACTTTCCTCACGGATGAGGTCGACCATTTCATCGATGGTCAGACGACCAATAAGCCGCCCCGTCCCATCGATAACGGGCGCAGAAATAAGGTCATAACGCTCGAACGCTTGAGCCGCATCGTAGGCATCCTCATCGGGGCCGAAGCTCACCGGATCACTCGCCATGACTTCACCAACCTGCTTGTCGGGATCATTGACCAGCAGACGCTTGATCGGCAGAACACCCTTCAACACTCCGTCGTAGTCAACCACGAAGAGCTTGTCGGTATGCCCCGGCAGCTCCTTGAGTCGACGCAGGTAGCGCAACACCACTTCGAGACTCACATCCTCACGGATAGTGACCATTTCGAAGTCCATCAACGCACCAACCTGATCCTCCTCGTAGGAAAGCGCTGAACGGACACGCTCACGCTGCTGCGCATCGAGCGACTCCATGAGCTCGAGCACGACATCCCGGGGAAGCTCTGGCGCGAGATCCGCCAGCTCATCCGCATCCATGTCCCTGGCCGCAGCCAGGATCTCGTGATCATCCATGTCCGCGATGAGCGACTCACGGACCGAATCGGATACCTCAAGGAGAATATCGCCATCACGCTCAGCCTTGACCAGTTGCCAGACCGTCATACGGTCATCTAGGGGCAACGCTTCAAGGATATGGGCGATATCAGCGGAGTGCAGCTCATCGAGCTTGCGCTGTAATTCGGACAGGTTCTGACGATGAACCAGATTCTCCACAAGCTCCTGGTGCTGCCCCTCTTGTCGATGGGTCAGGTTCTCTACCAGCTTGTGGCGATGCAGCAGCTCGACCACCTGGGCCAGGCGATCCTGCATGCTCTCTTGCGGCTTTTTGGCTTCTACTTCAGACATATGGCACGCTCCACCCCAGCAGCAGAGCACGCCACGGGGGTCAATCAGTCAAGACGCGATTCTTGAATCGAGATATTGAGTAACTACTGGGTAAGTCCATGGTGGGATTCCACAAGCTCCGGCGGAGCTGACGCGCAAATGATATCACTCCATTCCACCATGCATGTGACAAAAACACGGAGAGAACAAGCGCTTGCGCAACACACTTCAGCATCCTGTGAATAACGTTAGGACGCATGCGTAAGACCGCAAGACACGCAGAAAGAGCAAGAAAAATAATAGCCAGGCAAACAAGCAGATCACCTGAAGAGAATCCGCAAAACCCAGGCACAAGAAGATTTATAAACAACAGAAAAACGAAAGGCCCGCATAAATGCGGGCCTTTTGTTTATATGGTGCACTCAGGAGGATTCGAACCTCCGACCGCTCGGTTCGTAGCCGAGTACTCTATCCAGCTGAGCTATGAGTGCAAATGGTGCTTTTTAACCAGATCACCGCTGGTTTCGAAACAACCCCACTATCGCAGGCCATTTCCAAATATGGCGGACTCAGGAGGATTCGAACCTCCGACCGCTCGGTTCGTAGCCGAGTACTCTATCCAGCTGAGCTATGAGTCCACAGGGTGCGCATTATAGGGTTCAAAACTTTAGGGTCAAGAACTTTTCTGAGTAAGCTCAATGACTTACCAGCCCAATGCAAACACAACCAAGGTTGTGAAAATGGCGGAGAAGGGGGGATTCGAACCCCCGACACCCTTTTGAGGTGTACTCCCTTAGCAGGGGAGCGCCTTCGGCCACTCGGCCACCTCTCCGCAACACGGGGCGCATGATAACCATGTTTTCCCGGTTTGAAAAGCCAAAAATTTGAGAAAAATTAGTGGCTTGGTTCGTCGCCTTTCTCTTTCTGGATACGCTGGTAAATCTCTTCACGGTGCACGGCAACCTCCTTCGGGGCATTGACGCCAATGCGCACCTGATTACCCTTCACGCCCAACACGGTGACAGTTACCTCATCACCGACCATCAGGGTCTCTCCGACCCGGCGAGTCAGAATCAGCATTCCTTTCTCCTTACGGATTACAGTTCAGAACAACAGTCTGCAAAAATGAAATGGTGGCGGCTCCGCAAAAACTCAAGCGCGAGCCTCACCCAAGTATTGACCAGCGCACGCAAAAGGAAAGTTCCTTTCTCCGCCGATCAAAAAGGACGAAAGGCGCGAGACAGCGCGCCTTTCGGATGGTGCGTCACTCGCCCTGACGGGCCGGTGCGTCCAGCTCGAAAGCAGTGTGCAATGCACGCACAGCAAGCTCCAGATATTTCTCCTCGATAACCACGGAAACCTTGATTTCCGACGTCGAGATCATCTGGATATTGATGCTTTCCTTGGCCAATGCTTCGAACATCCGGCTGGCCACGCCCGCGTGCGAACGCATGCCCACACCGACGATGGAAACCTTGGCAATGTTGGTGTCGCCACTGACTTCGCGAGCACCGATCTCACGCGCAGTGTTCTCCAGCACCTCGAAGGCTGCCTGGTAGTCATTGCGGTGCACGGTGAAGGTGAAGTCGGTGGTGTTATCGTGCGCTACGTTCTGCACGATCATGTCGACTTCAATATTGGCAGCACTGATCGGACCAAGAATCTTGAACGCCACGCCCGGAGTATCCGGCACACCACGGATAGTCAGCTTGGCTTCGTCGCGATTGAAGGCGATGCCGGAAATGATCGGCTGTTCCATGGATTCCTCTTCATCAAGGGTAATGAGGGTGCCCGGCCCCTCCTGGAAGCTGTGCAGTACGCGCAGCGGGACGTTGTACTTGCCGGCGAACTCCACCGAGCGAATCTGCAGCACCTTGGAACCGAGGCTGGCCATTTCCAGCATCTCTTCGAAGGTGATCTTGTCCAGGCGCTGGGCCTTGGGCACTACGCGCGGGTCTGTGGTGTAGACACCATCCACATCGGTATAGATCTGGCATTCGTCGGCTTTCAGTGCAGCAGCCAGCGCCACGCCCGTGGTATCGGAACCACCACGGCCGAGGGTTGTGATATTGCCGTGCTCGTCCACCCCCTGGAAACCCGCCACCACCACCACACGACCTGCTTTCAGATCAGTGCGGATACGCTGATCATCGATCTGCAGAATGCGAGCTTTATTGTGCGAGCTGTCTGTCAGGATGCGCACCTGGCTACCGGTATAGGAGACCGCCGGCACACCCAGTTTGATCAGCGCCATGGACAACAGGGCAATGGTGACCTGCTCCCCCGTGGAAACCATGACATCAAGCTCACGCGGTACCGGATGACCATCACTAATCTGTTTGGCCAGATCGATCAGGCGATTGGTTTCACCGCTCATGGCGGAAACCACGACGACGATATCGTCGCCACCCTGGCGGAACTTCTTCACCTTTTCAGCCACCTGTTGAATACGCTCAACGGTGCCGACGGAAGTGCCCCCGAACTTTTGTACGATCAAAGCCATATCAAAAAGCCACCTGATTCCTCAAGGGCGCCCATTAAACCCGCAACGGGTCATACTGCCAAGGCCAGCCGGACGCGCTGCCGACCCTGGTTTTCGCTGTTCTAGAGACCTTGCTCGGCAAAAGTTGCGGCGAGAGCCAGCGCTTCATCCAGCTTGCCGACCTCCACACCACCACCTTGCGCCATATCCGGGCGACCACCGCCCTTGCCACCGACAAGAGTCGCGGCCTGACGCATCAGGTCACCCGCCTTGAGCTTACCGGTCAGATCCTGGGTAACGCCTGCGACCAGCACAACCTTGTCGTCCTGCACGCCGCCAAGCAGGATCACCGCACTGCCCAGCTTGTTCTTCAGTTGATCGACCAACGCCAGCAGGCCTTTACCATCCAGCCCGTCGATACGCGAAGCCAGAACCTTGATGCCTTTGACCTCGACAGCCGAGCCAGCCAGGTCATTACCCGCCGCACTGGCAGCCCTGGCCTTGAGCTGCTCCAACTCTTTCTCGAGCTGACGATTGCGTTCGATCAGGCCGGACAGCTTGTCCAGCACGTTGTCGCGACTGCCCTTGACCAGGCTTGCCGCCTCTTTCAGCTGATCTTCCGCTGCATTCAGCCAGGCCAGCGCCGCAGCGCCGGTGACCCCCTCAATCCGGCGCACGCCAGCGGCCACGCCGCCCTCGCTGGTGATCTTGAACAGGCCAATGTCGCCGGTACGGGAGGCATGGATGCCGCCACACAGCTCGACGGAGAAACCGCCACCCATGGTCAGTACGCGCACATCGTCGCCATACTTCTCACCGAACAGCGCCATGGCGCCCTTGGCCTTGGCCGTTTCGATGTCGGTTTCCTCGGTCTCGACCACCGAGTTCTTGCGAATCTCGGCGTTGACCAGCTCTTCCAGTGCTTTCAGTTGCTCGGGCTTGATCGCCTCGAAATGGCTGAAGTCGAAGCGCAGGCGCTGGCTGTCGACCAGCGAACCTTTCTGCTGCACATGCTCGCCCAGCACCTGGCGCAACGCAGCATGCAGCAGGTGAGTTGCAGAGTGATTGAGCGCAGTAGCCTGGCGTACGCTGGCATCGACCTGAGTATCGACGGTCGAGCCTACGTCGATGCTGCCCTGGGCAACAATGCCATGGTGCAGGAAGGCGCCACCTGCCTTGGTGGTATCGCGAACATCGAAACGCTGCCCGGCAGCACCGAGGTAGCCGGTGTCGCCAATCTGGCCACCAGACTCGGCATAGAACGGCGTCTGGTCGAGAACGACTACGCCCTCCTCGCCTTCACTCAGGCGGTCAACGGTCGCGCCCGACTTGAACAGCGCAATGACCTTGGCAGCGCCGGACGTTGCGGCGTAACCAGTAAACACGGTGTCCACATCGACCTTGACCAGGCTGTTGTAGTCCATGCCGAACGAACTGGCGGAACGGGCACGAACGCGCTGGGCTTCCATTTCGCGCTCGAAGCCCTCCTCATCCAGGGTCAGCTCGCGCTCACGGGCGATATCGCCGGTAAGGTCCACCGGGAAACCGTAGGTATCGTAGAGTTTGAAGATCACATCGCCAGGAATGACGCTGCCTTGCAGCCCTGCCAGATCCTGCTCGAGGATCTTCAGGCCCTGCTCCAGGGTCTTGGCAAACTGCTCTTCTTCGGCTTTCAACACACGCTCGATGTGTGCCTGCTGTTGCTTCAGCTCGGGGAAGGCCTCGCCCATCTCGGCCACTAGCGCAGCAACGATCTGGTAGAAGAAGCTGCCCTTGGCGCCCAGCTTGTTGCCGTGGCGGCAAGCACGACGAATGATGCGGCGCAGCACATAACCGCGGCCTTCGTTGGACGGGGTCACGCCGTCGGCGATAAGGAAACCGCAGGAACGGATGTGATCGGCGACCACTTTCAACGACGCCTGTCCTTCATTGATGCAGCCGATGGCGTTGGCCGCCGCGCCCAACAAACTCTGGAACAGGTCGATCTCGTAGTTCGAGTTGACGTGCTGCAGCACGGCGCTGATGCGTTCCAGGCCCATGCCGGTGTCCACGCTTGGCGCCGGCAGCGGGTGCAATACGCCGTCTGCCGTGCGATTGAACTGCATGAACACGTTGTTCCAGATCTCGATGTAACGGTCACCGTCCTCCTCCGGCGAACCGGGCGGGCCGCCCCAGATGTGCTCGCCATGGTCGAAGAAGATCTCGGTGCACGGGCCGCACGGGCCGGTATCGCCCATCGCCCAGAAGTTGTCGGAGGCGTACGGCGCACCCTTGTTGTCGCCGATACGAATCATCCGTTCGGCCGGAATACCGACCTCTTTGTGCCAGATGTCGTAGGCCTCGTCGTCGGTGGCGTAGACAGTAACCCAGAGTTTGTCCTTGGGCAGGTTCAGCCACTTGTCGCTGGTCAGGAATTCCCAGGCGAACGTGATCGCATCGCGCTTGAAATAATCGCCGAAGCTGAAGTTGCCCAGCATTTCGAAGAAGGTGTGGTGACGCGCGGTATAGCCGACGTTTTCCAGATCGTTGTGCTTTCCGCCGGCACGCACGCACTTCTGGCTGGTGGTGGCGCGGGTGTAGGCGCGCTTTTCCAGGCCCAGGAAGCAGTCCTTGAACTGGTTCATCCCCGCGTTGGTGAACAGCAGGGTCGGGTCGTTCGCCGGGATCAGCGAGCTGGATGCGACACGGGTGTGCCCCTTCTCTTCGAAGAAGCGGAGGAAGGCTTCACGGATTTCTGCGCTTTTCATCTAGTTCTTCCAGGCAAACGGCGGCCACGGCAAGCCGGCAAAGGGCCGCATTATATCGGCCTCGCGCAGCGGGCACAGCCTGTTTACAGGGGAAAAAGACAGAAAGCGCCTGTTACCAGCGAGCAGACGCGAAAAAATGCTCGAAAGTCAGGCCAAAGCCCCTATAGACGCGCAGGAACAATCAGGATGCCGGCCCGCAGGCCGTTCTTGACCTTGGGATTGGGGAAAATGATGCGCGCATCCGCCTCTTCCACCAGCCAGCGGGTACCGGCAATGTCCTCAGCCAGCAGATAACCGACCGGGAGTTCGCTGAAATTCTCGATGTCATCCGGCAGATGCAGGCGGAAGGCATCGCTGTGCTTGATTACTTCTCGCGCCACACTGAACAGTTGCAGACCATCCAGCCCGGACGCTTCAGGCTCGCGGTTCTCGATCAGCTGTTGCAGCCGATGCTCCAGCAGGTCCAGGTTAACCCCTTCGTTCTGGCCGAAGGGGCGCGCCTTGCCCAGCTCCAGGGTGAACGCCTCGGCGCCCAGATGGGCATAGGTGTAGGAACTGAAGGTGATGCCTGCCTTCTGCTGCAGCAACACCGCGTCAATGCCCGCCGCGCGCAGGCGCGCCAGTTCGGCACGTGAATGTTCACGTCCGGGGGCATAGGGATAGAGGGCGAACTGCTCGATCTTCGAGCCACGAATAGCGGTATGCAGATCGTAGTGCAGGCGTGTGCGCCCTTCCTTGCTGAAAAACGAGGCGGCCAGGCGCTCCAGCTCGTTGGCACGCAATGCCTCGTTGCCACTGCTTTGCTCATGACGGCCGCTGAACAGGCGATTGATGTCCTGCTCGATGTAGCGTTCGCCCCGGCGCATGGCTTCGGGATTACCAAACAGGAACAACACCCGCGCCCGCGGCAATAACCGCCCACCAGCGATTGCGTGCAACAGGCGGTCGAGCAGTTCGATCGGGGCGGTTTCATTACCATGGATGCCGGCGGACAACAGCAGGTCGAGCCCGCTGTCCTCTGCAGCGACGGGGGTAATTTCCAGCGCGCCTTCGGCCAGCCAGTGCAGGCGCACGCCTTCGCGCGTCAGCTGAATCTTCTCGGTCGGCTCACGGCCGGCCAGGGTCAGTTCGAGCAATTTGCCAAGGGCAAGCATGCGCGGCAGATCCTCAGTGATTGCAGTCCGGACCATGAACATGGTCGTCGTCGCTGTCGTCGACCGTTTCCATTTCCAGCTGCAGGCTGATCAGGTTGGTCGCCTGCGGGCGAACCAGCAGGTTGGCGTACTCGGTATCGCCCTCCTCCACGTCGACGCCGATCAGCAACTGGTCACCTACCGCCTGGACCCACACTTCCTTGCCCTGCCAGACCACGGCAAACCGGGTGCAGGAGGTTTCCAGCTGGGTACCATCGGTGTCTTCGAGGATGAGTTGCAGGGCGTCGCTCATAAAAATCTCCACAGGTCTGGACGGGGCGGGGCGCGTAGCTGTCGTTTTTGCATCCACCACGACCTCGCCCTGGTGAATCGATAAAGCACAAACGACCCTACCCGGCTAATTGGAAAGGATAAACCGCGCCCAGTTTAAGGATCTGCGTCAGTTCATCCAAGGCACTGCGGCACTCCGTCAGCAACTGCGGGTCGGCCAGGTCGGCCTCAGTGAGGCGATCGCGGTAGTGCTTTTCTACCCAACTGGTCAGCGTGCCATACAAGCCCGTCGTCAGTATTACGCCAGGATTTACCGCCGCCAGCTCCTCGGCATTGAGCGCCACACGCAAGCGCAGGCAGGCCGGACCACCGCCGTTCTGCATGCTCTGCTTGAGGTCAAAGACCTTGACCTCGCGAATCGGCCCGGTGTCGCTGGTGAGCTGTTGCAAGTAGTTCCACACCCTCGCGTTGTTGCGGCACTCCTCCGGCACGATCAGCAGCATGCCGCCGTCGGCGCGGCTCAGCAGTTGGCTATTGAACAGGTACGAACGCACCGCATCGTCGACCGCCACTGCATCGCGAGGCACGCACACTGCCTGAAAATTGCCGCCACGACGCGCCAGCTTGCTGGCCAGTTCGGCCAATACCTGCTCCGTATCGAGGAAGGCATCCTCGTGATAGAACAGCACCTCGCCGTTACCGACCGCGATCACGTCATTGTGGAACACGCCCTGATCGATGACCGCCGGATTCTGCTGGGCGTAGACTACGCCCTCCTCGCTCAGGCCATGCAGGCGAGCGATGGCCTGGGATGCCTCCAGCGTCTGGCGTGCCGGGTAGCGTTGCGGCGCCGGGTAGCGGCTGTCGAACGCACTGCGCCCGTAGACGAAGAACTCCACACCCGGCTCGCCATAACCTTTGCAGAAACGCGTGTGGTTGGCGGCACCTTCATCGCCGAACTGCCCGACTGCCGGCAATGCCGGGTGATGGGCGAAATGCCGGTCATCGTTGAACATCGCGCCCAGCACACGGGTCGTGGTCGGGTGTTCGATGCTGCGATGGAACTTGCAGTTGAGATTGGCCGCAGTGAAATGCACGCGCCCATCCGCCGTATCGGCACTGGGGCTGACCGTGCAGGCGTTGGCCACCCACATGCTGGACGCGGAACTGCAGGCTGCCAGCAACGGCATCGCCTCGCGGGCGGCGCGTTCGATGATCTGCGCGTCACTGCCGGTAAAACCCAGGCTACGCAAGGCATTGACGTCAGGACGTTCCTGCGGGGCCAATACCCCCTGCTTGAAGCCCATGTCCATCAGCGCCTTCATCTTGGCCAGGCCTTGCAGGGCCGCTTCCCGGGGGCTGGAAATTGCCTGACTGTTGCTCTGCGAGGCCACGTTGCCGTAGGACAAGCCACCGTAATTGTGGGTCGGCCCGACCAGGCCATCGAGGTTCATTTCAAAAGCAGGCACGGGCATCACAGACTTACTCCCGGGGTCAGGGTGGCGGGCAGGCTCAGGGTTTCGCTTTCCAGCGAGGCGACCGGGTAGGCGCAATAATCCGCCGCGTAATAAGCGCTGGCGCGATGGTTACCGGACGCCCCGACACCCCCGAACGGTGCACTGCTGGCAGCGCCGGTGAGCTGTTTGTTCCAGTTGACGATGCCGGCGCGGCTTTCGATGAGGAACTGCTGGTAACGCTCGGCAGAATCCGACAGCAGGCCAGCGGCCAGACCGAACTGGGTGTTATTGGCCTCGGCGATGGCGGCGTCGAAGTCGGTGTAGCGGATCACCTGTAGCAACGGACCGAAGAACTCCTCGTCGATGCGCTCGGTAACGTCTGTCACGTCGAGAATCCCCGGAGTCAGCAGCGCGGCGTTTGCCAGTGGCTGCGACATGTCGAGCAATGACAGCGCACCTCGCTCGATCAGTTGGCGCTGAGCCTTGAGCAGATGCTCGGCGGCGTCCAGGGAAATCACCGAGCCCATGAACGGTGCCGGCTGCTCGTCAAAACGCCCAACCTTGATCGTTGAGCTGACCGCCACCAGGCGCGCCAGCAGCTTGTCACCCCACTCGCCCTGCGGCACCAGCAGGCGACGTGCGCACGTACAGCGCTGCCCTGCCGAGATGAACGCGGACTGGATGATTGTGTAGACGGCCGCATCGAGATCGGCGACCTGATCGACCACCAACGGATTGTTGCCGCCCATCTCCAGGGCAAGGATCTTGTCCGGGCGGCCGGCGAACTGGCTGTGCATCAGGTTGCCGGTACGGCTGGAGCCGGTGAAGAACAGGCCATCGATACCGGCATGGGCCGCGAGCGCGGCGCCAGTTTCCCGTGCACCGTGCACCAGGTTGAGCACACCAGCCGGCAAACCGGCTTCGCTCCAGCACTTGACCGTCAGCTCGGCAACCTTGGGCGTCAGCTCACTGGGTTTGAACACTACGGCGTTGCCGGCCAGCAGCGCTGGGACGATATGGCCATTGGGCAAGTGACCGGGAAAATTGTACGGGCCGAAGACCGCCACTACGCCATGGGGCTTGTGGCGCAGCACCGCCGTGGCATCTGCCAGCGGGCCGCTCTTGGTCCCGGTCCGCTCGCGGTAGCTCTGTACGGAAATGGCAACCTTGTTGACCATGCTGGTCACTTCGGTCGCGGATTCCCACAGCGGCTTGCCGGTTTCCTCGCCGATGCAGCGAGCCAGTTCATCGGCGTGCGTCTTGAGGGTGGCGGCAAAACGTTCGAGCACGGCAATGCGCTCATCCAGCGAGCGGCGCGCCCAGGCCGGAAAGGCGGCACGGGCAGCCCGCACGGCGGCATCGACCTGCTCGGCGCTGGCAGCCTGACCAGACCAGAGGGTTTCCTGAGTCACCGGGTTGAGCGAGACGAATGCATCACCCTGCCCTGGTTGCCAACTGCCTGCGATGAAATGCGTACTCATGCTTGCGCCTCCCGAGACGACAGCGCGACAGCCCGTACCTGAGCACCGACGGCCAGTTGCAGGCGCTTGGCCGTCTGCGCATCCACCACCAGAGTGCCGGCAACAGCACGGGCCGGTGCGGCGGTGATGCGGCAGTCTTCACGCTTGCGGTTATGGATCAGATACGGCGTGGCGGAATCCCCCGGCGTGCCGACCGCCAACACCAGGGTCTGGCTGTCACGCACCGCACGGATCTTCGCCGTTTCCGCTTCGATGGCCGGGCCGGCGTCGAAGATATCGACGAAGCCCTGGTTGCTGAACCCCTCGCCCTTGAGCATGGCCAGCGCCGGCTCGGTATCGGGGTGCACGCGCCCAATGACGTTGCGCGCGTCTTCGGACAAAAAGCAGGTATAGAGCGGAAACTTGGGCATCAGCTCGGCGATGAAGGCCTTGTTGCCGACCCCGGTCAGGTAATCGGCCTGGCTGAACTCCATCTTGAAGAAGTGCCGACCGAGGCTTTCCCAGAAGGGCGAGCGCCCGGCGGCATCCGACATGCCACGCATCTCGGCGATCACCTTGTCACCAAACAGCTCGCGGAACTCGGCGATGAACAGGAAGCGTGCCTTCGACAGCAGGCGACCATTGAGGCCCGTGCGGTGGTCCGCATGCAGGAACAGCGAGCACAACTCGGAGTTGCCGGTCAGGTCGTTGGCCAGGAACAGCGTGGGAATCTCGCGGTAGATCTTCAGCTCCTGCGAGGCGCAGACAGTGAGACCGACGCGGTAGTTGTACCAGGGCTCGCGCAAGCCGACAGCGCCCGCCACTGCGGAAATACCGACTACCTTACCGTCATCGTCTTCGAGCACGAACAGGTAATCGGCATCGGCCCGCTCGGCCTCGCCACGAAAGGCTTTTTCCGCCCAGCCGACCCGATGCGCCAGACGCTCCTCGTTGGCCGGCAAGGTGGTCAGCCCGGCACCAGTACTGCGGGCCAGGTCGAACAGCGCCGGCAAATCGGCGTTACGCACGGGACGAACGATCATGGATCCTCCGGATCAACTCAACGCATCAAGCGGCAAACTACACAGTGACAGGCAGGCTGGCGGCCCGCCCACAGTTCTCTAGACCGCAACCAGCCTGACGCTGGCGCCTTCACCAACCCCCAGTACATCCGCAGCCTCAGCCGACAATGTCACCGGCTTGCCGGGAACCCAGTCCAGGTCGGCAACGATGGCGCGAAAGTCCTGCAACTGGCCGTTGCTGACCAGGTATTCGCGACCGCCCTTGCCTGCCTCACCGATGCGTACAGGCACCACGCGGCTCTGGGCAATGGAACGGATACCCGAAGTGCGCGCGTGCAACGTCGGGCCACCGTCGAAAATGTCGATGTAATGGTCGGTCTCGAAACCCTCACGCATGAGGATGTCGAACGTCACCTGCGCACGCGGATGCACCAGGCCCATGGCTTCCTGAGCACGGTCGGGAAGCAGTGGCACATAGATCGGGTAATGCGGCATCAGCTCGGCGAGGAAAGTGCGGCTCTTCAGGCCACACAGACGCTCCGCCTCGGCATAGTTCATGTCGAAGAAGTTGCGCCCGACCGCATCCCAGAACGGCGAGTCGCCGTGCTCGTCACTGTCGCCGACGATTTCCACCACCACCGCATCGGCGAAACGCTCGGGGTGGCTGGCGAGGAACAACAGACGGGCGCGGGAGTTGAGTTCGGCGTAAACGCTGTCAACCAGCTCAGGCTGCACATAGAAACTGGTGAGCAGGCTGTTGCCGGTCAGGTCGTGGCACAACGAGAGCACGTGAATCTTGTTGTGGATCGACAACGAGCGCGAGGCATGCACGAATGTCTC
Source organism: Pseudomonas sp. Marseille-Q8238 (assembly GCF_965111915.1). Taxonomy (NCBI): domain Bacteria; kingdom Pseudomonadati; phylum Pseudomonadota; class Gammaproteobacteria; order Pseudomonadales; family Pseudomonadaceae; genus Pseudomonas; species Pseudomonas sp. Marseille-Q8238. The sequence goes on from NZ_CBCOPI010000001.1 coordinate 3,361,836, forward strand.
GTTACGGAAGCTGTAGAAGGGCTCCGAGTAACCCGCCGAGGCAACGATGCCGGAGCAACCAAGCAGGCGACCACTGGCACTGTCTTCGAGGACGAAGAAATAGCTTTCCTCGCCATTGAAGCTGACCTCCGCCGTGAAGGATGCCTCCGAGGCGGCGATCTTGTCGCCCAGACGACTGGCATCGTCCGGCAAGGACGTGACGCCAACCGGGCTGTCCGCCGCCAGCCGTTGCACTTCGGCGAGGTCGGACAGCTGCGCGGGACGCATGACCAGCATGGCCTTACTCCTTTCCAAGAAAGCGCTTAGGGCCTGTCAAAGGAGCGGCACAGCAACCCCGGCGCATGGCATGAGGTCGAGGCCAGTTCACGAGACGTTGAACAGGCGCTGATGAATAAAAGCTCCAAACAGCTCGCGAGAGCCCCCTGGAGAAACGTCGGGACGAGGCCCAACCGCACATGAAATCGCTCATCCTGAGAACAAGGCGACACCTCCCTGTGCCGCCGATCCAGCGCCGCGCCATCGCACGGCACTTCTATCAACCCTGCATCAACCCTGCATCAACCCTGCATCAACCCTGCATCAACCCTGGACCAGCTTGGCCACGGCACGTTCGAAACGGTCCAGACCTTCGGTGATGTCCTCGTCCTCGACCACCAGGCTCGGGGCGAAACGCACCACATCCGGGCTGGCCTGCAGCACCATGAGGTTCTCCGCCACGGCAGCATCGAGCACGGCCTTGGCCTTGCCTTTCCAGGCGTCATTCAGCACGCACCCGATCAGCAGGCCCATGCCACGTACTTCATTGAACAGGCCATAACGCTCACCGATAGCCAGCAGACGCGTCTTGAACTGGTCATGCTTGGCCTTGACCCCGTCCAGTACCTGCGCGGTGTTGACGATATCCATGACCGCCTCGCCGACCGCACAGGCCAGCGGGTTGCCACCGTAGGTGGTGCCATGGGTGCCGACGGCCAGGTGCTTGGCCAGGTCGGTGGTAGTCAGCATCGCGGCAATCGGGAAGCCACCACCCAGGCTCTTGGCGCTGGACAGGATGTCTGGCGTGACGCCGTAGTGCATGTAGGCGAACAGTTCGCCGGTCCGGCCCATGCCGGTCTGCACTTCATCGAAGACCAGCAGGGCATTGTGCTCGTCACACAGCTTGCGCGCGCCTTCCAGATACGCCTGATCCGCCGGCACCACACCGCTCTCACCCTGGATCGGCTCCAGCACCACGGCGCAGGTCTTGTCGGAAATCGCCGCCTTCAGTGCTTCCAGATCGTTGTAAGGCACATGGGTGATGCCTTCGATCTTCGGCCCGAAGCCATCGGAATACTTGGGCTGGCCGCCAACGCTGACGGTGAACAGGGTCCGACCATGGAAGCTGTTGGTGGCCGCGATGATCTCGTGCTTCTGCGGGCCGAAACGGTCATGCGCTACACGACGTGCCAGCTTGAAGGCCGCTTCGTTGGCCTCGGCGCCGGAGTTGCAGAAGAACACGCGCTCGGCAAAGGTCGCGTCCACCAGCTTCTTCGCCAGACGCAGGGTCGGCTCGTTGGTGAACACATTGGAAATATGCCACAGGGTATTGGCTTGCACGGTCAGGGCATTGACCAGGGCCGGATGGCAGTGACCCAGCACGTTGACCGCGATACCGCCGGCGAAGTCGATCAGCTCTCGACCGCTCTGATCCCAGACTCGCGAACCCTGGCCACGCACCGGAACGAAGGCGGCGGGAGCATAGTTGGGGACCATGACCTGGTCGAAATCGGCGCGTTGCACCGGATCGTGCTGAACGGACATCGGAGCTCTCCTGATAAGGAACACCGGCACTCAATGGCAGGTGATGAAACGATTGTAGGGATTGATAACGGGCCCGCATTGCCGCCAAGCGACAACTTATTACAGCGGCAACCCGTGATTTTCCGAGGCTTGCAGCAATGCGACAGAAAGCAGCGGAATTGCGCAGTTTAAACGCAGCCAAGCCCTGGCGGGCCATAGCCCGGGAAATTTGTCACAGCGCGGTGAAGAACAGGCTCAACCGCGCTCGGAGGTGCTCGGCGCGATCTCGAATGGACTGGTGCTGCGACGCTGGTTTCGGTCTTCGCGTGGCGTGGCGCCGAAGAAGTTGCGATAGGCACTGGAGAAGTGAGGACCGCTGGAAAAACCGCAGGACAAGCCGATCTGGATGATCGATTTGCTGGTCTGCATCAGCAACTGGCGGGCCTTGTTCAACCGTAGCTCCAGGTAGTATTGGCTGGGCACGCGATTGAGGTACTGCTTGAAGATACGCTCCAACTGCCGGCGCGAGACGCACACATGGGTGGCGATTTCATCGGTGGTCAACGGTTCTTCGATGTTGGCCTCCATCAGCAGCACCGCCTGGGTCAGCTTGGGGTGGCTGGAGCCGATGCGATTCTGCAGGGGAATGCGCTGACGCTCGCCGCCTTCGCGAATGCGCTCGACCACCAATTCCTCGCTCACCGCACCCGCCAACTCGGCACCATGGTCACGCGCCAACACCGCCAGAAGCAGATCGAGCACCGCCAGACCACCACACGCCGTCAGGCGATCACGGTCCCAATCGAACAGGTGGCTGGTGGCAATGACCTTGGGGAAGCGCTCGGCGAAGTCGTCCTGCCAGCGCCAGTGCACGGCGGCACGGTAGCCATCAAGCAAACCGAGCTGGGCCAGCGGATAGACCCCGGCAGACAGCCCGCCGATCAGGCAACCGGTTCGCGCCATCTGCTTGAGCGCCGTAGCCAGGGGCGGAGAAATCGATGCGGGCGGCTCATCCGCCAGGAGGAAAACCCGCTGACACCCCTCCAGTCGCCCCACCCACTGCTCGCCCGGCATGCGCCAACCTTCGTCGGGCATCCGGTCGGCCTGCAGGAAGCGCACTTCGTACGCCACCTCGGGGTGCACGCGCTGCGCCACGCACAGGGCTTCCTCGGCCAGGGCCAGGGTCATGGGCCGTGTTTCAGGCCAGATCAGGAAACCGATGCAGTGGGCAGTGGCTGTCATGGGAGCAGTCTAGGGTCCGTTGTCGGTAAAAGGCCAATTCAAGCTGCGTAAAAACTGCCGTGGCGAAGAGAACGCATTGAATCTACTTGAGGCTGCCGGAAAGAAACTGCTTGAGCCGCTCGGATTGGGGATTGGCCAGCACTTCTTTCGGGCAACCGGTTTCTTCGACAACACCTTTATGCAAGAACACCAACTGATTGGAGACCTCGCGAGCAAAGCCCATCTCGTGGGTCACCACCACCATGGTGCGCCCCTCGAGTGCTAGGTCTTTCATCACCTTGAGCACTTCGCCCACCAACTCCGGGTCGAGCGCCGAGGTCGGCTCGTCGAACAGCATGACCTCGGGCTCCATGGCGAGCGCGCGGGCGATTGCCACACGCTGTTGCTCGCCGCCACTCATGTGCGCCGGGTAGGCATCCTTGCGGTGCGCCACGCCTACCTTGGCCAGGTAGTGCTCGGCCTTTTCCAGCGCTTCTTTTTTCGACATGCCCAACACATGAACGGGCGCTTCGATAACGTTTTCCAGCGCGCTCATGTGCGCCCACAGGTTGAAGTGCTGGAACACCATCGCCAGGCGCGAGCGCATGCGCTGCAACTGTTTAGGATCGGCCGCCTTGAGCGCACCATCCTTGTTCGCCACCAGCTTGAGCGCTTCGCCGTTGAGCAGAATCTTGCCGCCATGGGGCTGTTCGAGCAGGTTGATGCAGCGCAGGAAGGTACTTTTGCCCGAGCCGCTGGAACCGATGATGCTGATGACGTCGCCCGCCTTCGCTGCCAGAGAAACGCCCTTGAGCACTTCATGGTCGCCGTAGCGCTTGTGCAGATCCTGAACTTCGAGTTTGTACATGGTCTCGACTCTCGATAGCGAATTCGGTGAGGGCGCGGCTCAAGCCTTGCGCGGCGCCATATAGGCCAGCCAGCGGCGCTCGGCCAGCTTGAACAGGCGCACCAGGATGAAGGTCAGGCACAGGTAGAACGCCGCGGCGGTCAGGTAAGCCTCGAACGACAGGTAGTACTGCGCGTTGACGGTCTTGGCCGCGCCGGTGATGTCGATCAGGGTCACCACCGACGCCAGGCTGGTGGTGTGCAGCATCATGATCACTTCATTGCTGTACTGCGGCAGCGCGCGACGCAGGGCCGATGGCAGCAGGATGCGGCGATACAGCTTGATGCGCGACATGCCCATGGCCTTGGCCGCCTCGATCTCGCCATGGGGCGTAGCTTTCAGGCTGCCGGCGAGGATTTCCGCGGTATAGGCACTGGTGTTGATGGCGAAGGCCAGGCAGGCGCAGAAGGTGGCATTCGACAGCCAGGGCCACAACACGCTGTTTTTCACCGCATCGAACTGGGCCAGACCGTAGTAGATGAGGAACAACTGCACCAGCATCGGCGTGCCACGGATCACGTAGGTATACAGCCAGGCCGGAAAGTTGATCGCCGGGTGCTTCGATACCCGCATCAATGCCAGCGGCACCGCCAGCAGCAGACCGAACGCCAGGGCGATCAGCAACAATTTGAGGGTTACCAGCACACCGCCGAAATACAGCGGCAGGCTGTCCCAGATCACGGCGTAGTCGAAGATCACAGGAGCGCCCTCACAGTTCGGCAGCCTTGATGCCGGTGGAATAGCGCTTCTCCAGCAGGCGCAAGCCCAGCAGGGAAACGGTGGTCAGCACCAGGTACAGCGCCGCCACGGCCAGGAAGAAGGTAAAGGGCTCACGCGTCGCATCGGCCGCGCTCTTGGCCTTGAACATCATGTCCTGCAGGCCGATCAACGACACCAGCGCGGTGGCCTTGGTCAGCACCAGCCAGTTGTTGGTGAAGCCGGGAATGGCAAAGCGGATCATCTGCGGCACGAGGATGCGGAAGAACACCTGCCCACCACTCATGCCATAGGCTGCGCCCGCTTCGGCCTGCCCCTTGGGAATGGCCATGAACGCACCCCGGAAGGTTTCCGAGAGGTACGCACCAAAGATGAAGCCCAAGGTGAACACGCCGGCAACAAACGGGTTGATATCGATGTAGTCCTCATAGCCCAGCAACGGAGCTACACGGTTCACCATCTCCTGGCCGCCGTAGAAGATCAGCAGGATCAGTACCAGATCGGGAATGCCGCGAATCACCGTGGCGTAGGTCTCACCAAGCAACGCCAGCCCGCGGCGAGGCGACAGGCGAAAAGCCGCCCCGAGCAGACCGAGGACAATAGCCACCGCCATCGAGGACAGGGCCAGACCCAGGGTGAGCCAGGCGCCATCGAGAATGGTCGAGCCGTAGCCGTTGAGCATGAGTGCAAAACCTCAGGGAAGCAGGAGGACGTGCCCGTGGGCAGCGGGTCGGGACAAGGAGCCAACGCCCTGCCCCGCCCTGCGGACTACCTTCCCGGAAGGAAGGCGTCAGCCGTTACTTGCCGTAGACGTCGAACTGGAAGTACTTGTCCTGTACGGCCTTGTACTTACCGTTGGCACGAATCGCCAGAATGGCGGCGCTGATCTTATCCGCCAGGGCCTTGTCGCCCTTGCGCACGGCAATGCCCTGGCCTTCGCCGAAGTACTTCTCATCGGTGAAGTCGGGGCCGACGAAAGCGAAGTTCTTGCCGGCATCGGTCTTGAGGAAGCCGTCGTCGATATTCACCGAGTCCGCCAGGGTGGCGTCCAGGCGCCCCGAGGTCAGGTCGAGGAACACTTCGTTCTGCGAGCTGTAGCGCACGATCTCGGCACCGGCAGCGGCGAAGACATCGGTGGCGTAGCGGTCATACACGGAGGAACGCTGCACGCCGATCTTCTTGCCTTTGAGGTCGGTCTGCGGGTCGTTCATCTGGCTACCCGCCTTCATCGCCAGCTTGGCCGGGGTCGCGTAGTACTTGCCAGTGAAGTCGACCGATTTCTTGCGGTCATCGGTGATCGACATGGACGACAGGATCGCATCGAACTTGCGCACCTTGAGAGCCGGGATCAGGCCATCGAATTCCTGCTCGATCCACTTGCACTCGACCTTCATCTCTTCGCACAGGGCCATGCCGATGTCGTAGTCGAAGCCGGTGATATTGCCTTCCGGTGTCTTGTAAGCGAAGGGCGGATAGGCCGCTTCGATACCAATGCGCAGCGGTTTTTCAGCCGCCTGGACCAACGCGCTGAATGCGCAAAGCGCCAATGTGCCGAGAAGCAGGACCTTCTTCATGTAATGACTCCTTGGAATGGGAACAGCATAGGGCAGGAGGAAATTCGCCAGGCCGTGCTTGAATTGTAGAAAGTGTCGCCGTGTTTGCTGCCAACAGGCTGGCAAAACACCACAGGCCGAGTGGGCGGCATTCTAGCGGCAGGGGGAAGACCGATATTTCTTCAAAGCGACAACTAATTACAGAACCGCCAGCCACACAGGCGCAGCATATTGACAGGCCAAAAAAAACATGACCAGAGAGAAATGAAGTTCAACCGATCAAAAAAGCAATAAACACGCCACAAAAAGCAAAAGCCTTCTAGATCGGGCCATCCGGGGACTTTGTATTTTCGCGAACGCGTCACAACAGGCGCTGGTTGTTCCCTGACTGCCCAACCTGGTGCACGCCAGGTTACAGAACCCGCGGTAACACCTGGAGAAGTCGATATTCATCGGCCACGCTCGCCCGCTGAATGCCCCAGGTGCTACTCACGTCGCCAATTGTAAGCGTCATCGCCAAGCACTAGACTCGCGCTCCATGACACGCTACTTGCGGCTCTGCCTCATTCTCCTGCTGACCCTGGCGCTTCCTCTCAAAGGAATGGCGGGAGTGCAATCGCCTGCCGAGCCATGCCCCATGCAAGCCATGGGCATGACGGTGATGGCCGGGATGGAGATGGACTGCTGCGACGACACGAAAAGCCCCAGCGAACACGGCAAGCCCTGCAAGGCAGGCCAGGAATGCAAGACCGGCAGCATGCTGCAGGTCTCGGTTATCAAAACCCCGCTTACACGCCCCAACACCACCGCCCCCGCTTTCGTCAGCGACATCCTGCCCATCCAGCCGCCTGCTGGGGTGTGGCGACCTCCCTGCGCCTGATTCCTGCTCCACGCTGAGCCCCACTCCGTTTGCGCGGAGTGGCGTAGCTGCGCGCCTACCTGGCGAGCAGCGGATCACTGCAGGAATCGATAAAGATGAACTCCACGTGCCATTGCACGGGCTGGCCCCTCGTGGTCGGCCTACTGGCGGCTGCGCTTGCGCTGCCAGGTCATGCCGCCCCCCTGACGTTCGATGAGGCCTTGCGGCTGGCCGAAGACAACGCGCCGTCGCTGATGGCGCAAGATGCCAAGTACCGCGCGGCCAGCAGCGCGGCCATCGCAGCCGGCGAGCTGCCAGACCCCAGCCTGGTACTCGGCGTGCAGAACTACCCGATTGGCGGCCCGGACCGCTGGGACATCGACCGTGACGCCATGACCATGCGCATGGTCGGCATCAGACAGGAGGTGCCCAACCGCGACAAGCGCGAAGCTCGCATCGAGGTCGCGAATGCCGGCATTGATCGCGCTGCTGCCGAACGCCGTATTGCGCGCCTGAATATCCGCCAGTCCGTAGCACTGGCCTGGATCGGCAGTTACTACGCAGAGCGCAAGCAGGCTGTCCTCCAGGACTTCCACAGCGAAAATCGCCTGCTGGCCGACACGGTTCGTGCGCGGATTGTCGGCGGCAGCGCTCAAGCTGCCGACGCCGTAGCACCCAAGCAGGAAGCAGCATTACTGGAGCAGCGGCAGGACGACCTGGCGCGTCAGCAGGCACAAAACAGGGCCGCCCTCAGGCGCTGGATCGGGCCGGCCGCCAACGACACGCTGGCAGGCGCCCCACCCGAATGGCCGGTCGATGGTTCGGACTACCACCACACGCTGCAAGCCCACCCCGAACTGGCAGCGTTCGCCCCCATGGCCCGCGAGGCACAAGCCAGAATTCGCCAAGCCAAAGCAGAAAAACAGTCTGACTGGAGCTGGGAGGTTGATTACCAGCACCGTGACAGAGAGTTCGGCGACATGGTCAACCTGCAACTTTCATGGACCCTGCCCCTTTTTCCCGACACCCGGCAAAACCCGCTGATCGCCGCCAGCCTGGCCCAAGCCGAACAACTCGAAGCCGAGCGCGAAGCCCTGTCACGTGAGCATATCCAGCAACTGGAAGACGAACTGGCCAACTACGCCAGCCTGAATCGCGCCGTACGGCGTAACCACGACAGTCTGATCCCCCTGGCCGAAGAGAAAGCCGCGCTCAGCCTGAGCAGCTATCGCGCCGGCAAGGCGGACCTGGCCTCGGTGATCAGCGCACGCCGTGAACTGATCGAAACCCGCCTCACGCAGATCGACACCGAAGAGCAGCGAGCCCTTTCCAATGCCCGCCTGCATTTCGCCTACGGGGAGTACGCGCAATGAACCGCTCACGCCATAAAGCAGCCCTGCTTTGCTGTGCATCGCTCGTCCTCGGTGGCGGCGCCGGCTACTGGCTGGCCCGGCAGCCACACGCGGCAGCAACAGCCGAGTTGACGAACGCCACCCCCACTGAACGCAAGCCCCTGTACTGGTACGACCCGATGTACCCACAGCAGAAATTCGATGGCCCGGGTAAATCACCGTTCATGGACATGCAACTGGTCCCCCGCTACGCCGAGGACACAGGGAACGACAGCGCCGTGCACATCGATCCCGGCCTCGCGCAAAACCTGGGAATGCGCCTGGCAACAGTCACTCGCGGTGTACTCGCGTCGCAGCTGGATGTGTCCGGCACCCTGACGCTCAACGAACGGGATGTCGCCATCGTCCAGGCGCGTACCTCTGGTTTCGTAGAGCGGGTCTATGCCCATGCACCAGGCGATGTCGTCACGGCCAATGCCCCGCTGGCCGATATCCTGATTCCCGAATGGGCCGCGGCCCAGGAAGAGTTTCTCGCGCTCAAACGCAGTGGGGATGCCGGCTTGCTGGCGGCTGCTCGTCAACGCCTGCGCCTCACGGGCATGCCACCAGCATTGATTGCCGAACTGGAGCGGAGCGACCAGGTACGTCCCGTCCTGACCCTGAGCAGCCCGATTGGCGGTGTGCTGCAAGAACTGAACGTTCGCACCGGCATGACAGTGGCTACCGGCCAGACGCTGGCACGCATCAATGGCCTGGATAGCGTGTGGCTGGCCATGGCGGTTCCGGAAGCGGAGGCAGGATCGATTGCGCCAGGGCAAAAGGTCGACGTGCGCTTGCCGGCCTATCCAGAAAAGGTCCTGCACGGCACCATCAGCGCGATTCTTCCGGAAGCCGATCCGGGCAGCCGCACCCTTCGGGTACGCGTCGAGCTGCCCAACCCGGATGGACAACTCAGCGCAGGCCTCACCGCGCGGGTCAGCATCGTACGCTCGACCCCGCAACCTGTCCTCTGGCTCCCCAGCGACTCCATCATCCGCACCGGGCGCCGCGCACTGGTCATGCTCGTCGAAGACGCGGGGCATTATCGACCGCAAGAAGTACAGGTCGGGCATGATGACAACGGCAAAACCACGATAGTCGCCGGGCTGAGCGAGGGACAGCGCGTGGTGGCGTCCGGGCAATTCCTGCTCGACTCGGAAGCCAGCCTCAGGGGCATGCTTGCACGACCGCTGGATGCCCCCGCACCAAGCGCCACGAGCCCTGCGCTGCATGAAACGGAGGGGCGCATCATCGAGATCGGCGCGGGTAGCATCACCCTCGCCCACGGCCCATTCAGCACACTGGGCATGCCCGGCATGACCATGACCTTTCCCCTGGCGACAACCGAATTGACGCAGGGCTTCCAGGCGGGTGACAGCGTGCACTTCGCCGTGAGCAGCACCGACACCGGCCTGCGTGTCGAACGCCTGGAGAAGATGGAGGGGCAACCATGATCACGTCGTTGATCCGCTGGTCGGTCGCCAATCGTTTTCTGGTATCCCTGGCCACGCTGTTCATCACGGCGTGGGGCATCTGGTCGGTGCAGAACATGCCCATCGATGCGCTGCCGGACCTGTCCGACGTGCAGGTGATCATCCGCACCCCATACCCCGGACAGGCGCCACAGATTGTCGAGAACCAGGTGACGTACCCACTGACGACCACCATGCTCTCGGTGCCGGGCGCACGGAATGTGCGGGGTTACTCCTTCTTTGGCGACAGCTTCGTGCATGTGCTGTTCGACGACGGCACCGACCCGTACTGGGCGCGCTCACGGGTCCTGGAATACCTGAACCAGGCGCAGAGTCGCCTGCCGGCCGGCGCCAAGCCGGCACTGGGGCCGGACGCCACCGGTGTCGGCTGGATCTTCCAGTACGCCCTGGTCGACCGCACGGGCGGCCACGACCTCGCGCAGCTGCGGGCCCTGCAAGACTGGTTCCTCAAGTTCGAGCTCAAGACCCTGCCAAACATTGCGGAGGTGGCCACCGTCGGCGGCATGGTCAAGCAGTATCAGGTTCAGCTGGACCCGTTGAAACTTGCCAGCCTGGGCATCACCCAGGCCGACGTGACCGCTGCAATCGGTCGGGCAAACCAGGAAACCGGCGGTGCAGTGCTGGAAATGGCGGAGGCCGAATTCATGGTGCGGGCCTCCGGTTACCTGAAAACACTCGATGACTTTCGCGCCATTCCGCTCAGGCTGAGTGCAGGCGCCATACCGGTCACCCTTGGCGATGTCGCCAGCGTACAGACCGGACCGGAGATGCGCCGCGGCATCAGCGAGCTGGATGGCGAAGGCGAAGCGGTGGGTGGCGTGGTGATCCTGCGCAGCGGCAAGAATGCCCGCGAAACCATCCGCGCCGTGAAAGACAAGCTGAACGAACTGCAGAAAAGCCTGCCGGCGGGCGTGGACGTCGTCACCACCTACGACCGCAGCAAACTGATCGACCGCGCCGTGACCAACCTCAGCCACAAGCTGCTCGAGGAATTCATCGTGGTCGCACTGGTCTGCGGGACCTTCCTCTGGCATCTGCGTTCATCACTGGTGGCGATCATCTCCCTGCCAGTCGGCGTGCTGATCGCCTTCATCGTTATGCGCCACCAGGGAATCAACGCCAACATCATGTCCCTGGGCGGTATCGCGATTGCCATCGGTGCCATGGTCGATGCCGCAGTGGTCATGACCGAGAATGCCCACAAGAAAATCGAAGCCTGGCACCTCGCCCATCCGGGCAAACAACTGCATGGCGAACAGCACTGGCGCGTGATCACCGAAGCCGCCGTCGAGGTTGGCCCTGCCCTGTTCTTCTGCCTGCTGATCATCACCCTGTCGTTCATCCCGGTATTCACCCTGCAGGCACAGGAAGGCCGTCTGTTCGCCCCGCTGGCGCTGACCAAGACGCATGCCATGGCCGCTGCCGCTGGCCTGTCGGTAACGCTGGTGCCGGTATTGATGGGCTACTGGATACGCGGCCAGATCCCCGGCGAGCGACACAACCCGCTCAACCGCTGGCTGATCAGGCTCTACGAGCCGGCCCTGAATGCGGTACTGCAGCGCCCGAAAGCGACGCTACTGATCGCGCTTCTGGTCTTCGCCAGCGCCTGGTGGCCGATATCCCGATTGGGAGGTGAGTTCCTGCCACCACTGGACGAAGGCGACCTGCTCTATATGCCCTCGGCGTTACCTGGGCTGTCGGCACAAAAAGCTGCGCAGTTGCTGCAACAGACCGACCGGCTGATCAAGCGTGTACCGGAGGTCGAGCACGTCTTCGGCAAGGCCGGCCGCGCCGACACCGCCACCGACCCGGCGCCCCTGGAAATGTTCGAAACCACCATCGTGTTCAAACCGCGCGAACAATGGCGACCGGGCATGACCCAGGAAAAATTGGTGGCGGAGCTGGACCGGACCGTGCGCATTCCGGGCCTGACCAACCTGTGGGTGCCGCCCATCCGCAACCGCCTCGACATGCTCGCCACGGGCATCAAGAGCCCCATCGGGGTGAAAGTTGCCGGCGCCGATCTGCAGCAGATCGACGCTACCGCCCGGGCCGTCGAGCGTGCTGCCCGCAGCGTGACCGGGGTCAGCTCGGCATTCGCCGAGCGTCTGAGCGGGGGCCGCTACATCGATGTGGATATCGACCGCGTGACCGCTGCGCGTTACGGGCTGAACATCGATGATGTGCAGGCCATAGTGGCCGGTGCCATTGGTGGCGAAAATATTGGCGAGGTCATCGAAGGACGGGCCCGCTTCCCGATCAACGTGCGCTACCCCCGCGAATGGCGGGACTCGCTCGATGCGCTTGAACGACTGCCGCTGTATACCGCCCAAGACAGTCAGATCACCTTGGGCACGGTGGCGAAGATCGAGGTCAACGAAGGGCCGCCAATGCTCAAGAGTGAAAACGCACGGCCATCGACCTGGGTGTACATCGATGTGCGCGGGCGCGATATCGCCGCCGTGGTCGCCGACCTGCGCCAGGCTGTGAATGAGCAGGTCACGCTACAGCCCGGTATCAGCCTGAGCTACTCCGGGCAATTCGAGTTTCTCGAACGGGCCAACGCCCGGCTCAAGCTGATGGTCCCCGCTACGCTGCTGATCATTCTGGTGCTGCTCTACCTGACCTTCGGCCGCCTCGATGAAGCCCTGCTGATCATGGCCACGTTGCCATTTGCCCTGACCGGTGGCGCCTGGCTGCTGTACCTAATGGGCTACAACCTCTCGGTCGCCACGGGTGTCGGCTTCATCGCCCTGGCGGGTGTGGCCGCCGAGTTCGGCGTGATCATGCTGCTTTATCTGAAAAATGCCTGGTCCGCCCACCTGGCGCTCGGCGAGCATAACGAGCCGGGGCTTGTCGCGGCGATTCGCGAAGGCGCGGTACAACGTGTACGGCCCAAGGCGATGACCATGGCGGTCATCATTGCCGGTTTACTGCCCATCCTGCTCGGCAGCGGCACCGGTGGCGAAATCATGAGCCGGATTGCCGCACCCATGGTCGGCGGCATGCTCACTGCGCCCTTGCTCTCCCTGTTTGTCATCCCGGCAGCCTATCGTTTGATGCGCCGCCGCGACCTACCGATCACTCACACCCCAGCAAAAGGAAACACCCCATGAAAACGATATTGACTGCAATCGCGGGCGGCCTGGTCGTCGCACTCGCCCTGTCTGCCCAGGCGCAAGGCATGCAAGAAATGGAAGGCATGCAGGCAACCCAGCGGGCACCGGTCGCCAAGGCTGAAGGCGTGATCAAGACCGTCGATCTGACCGGGCACAGCGTGACCATCGCCCACGGTGCGGTTCCCAGCCTGCAATGGCCACCGATGACCATGCCCTTTGCCGCCACCGAGGAGCAGTTGGCCGGCTTGAAGAGCGGAGACGCCGTCACGTTCACCTTTCGCATCGAAGGCGGTCGTGCGGTGATCGACTCCATCAAGAAGTAAGACTGATGACCGGCCACGCGCGTGTGCCGGTCATGTCCCGCAAAGCAAAAAGCCCCGGCTTGTGGCCGGGGCTGTTCATGCAACGTGAGCGAGGGCCTAAGCCCAGCGACTCAAGCGACCTGCATGGTGCGGTGTGTATCAACCAGATGTTGCACCACGCCAGGATCGGCCAGTGTGGAGATGTCGCCCAGCGAATCATATTCGCCGGTGGCGATCTTGCGCAGGATGCGGCGCATGATCTTGCCCGAACGGGTCTTCGGCAAACCTGGCGCCCACTGGATCACGTCCGGCGAAGCGATGGGGCCGATCTCCCGACGTACCCAGTTTTTCAGCTCCAGGCGCAGTTGCTCGGACGGCTCCTCGCCGCTGTTGAGCGTGACGTAGACATAGATGCCCTGGCCCTTGAGGTCATGCGGTACACCGACCACAGCCGCTTCTGCGACTTTTGGGTGAGCGACCATGGCGCTTTCGATTTCGGCAGTGCCCATACGGTGGCCGGAGACGTTGAGCACGTCATCTACGCGACCGGTGATCCACCAGTAGCCGTCTTCGTCGCGGCGCGCACCGTCGCCAGTGAAGTACATGCCTTTGAAGGTCTTGAAGTAGGTGTCGACGTAACGGTCGTGGTCGCCGTACAGAGTACGTGCCTGGCCCGGCCAGGAGTCGATGATCACCAGGTTGCCCTCGGTGGCACCCTCGAGAATGTTGCCCATGTTGTCGACCAGTGCCGGCTGCACACCGAAGAACGGACGTGCGGCAGAACCCGGCTTGAGGCCATGGGCACCCGGCAGCGGCGTCATCATCGCGGCGCCGGTTTCGGTCTGCCACCAGGTATCGACGATCGGGCAACGCGATTGGCCGACGTTCTCGTAGTACCACTGCCAGGCTTCCGGGTTGATCGGCTCACCGACCGAACCGAGCAGGCGCAGGCTGGAACCATCAGCGCCTTCTACCGCGGCCTTGCCCTGGGCCATCATGGCGCGAATGGCGGTTGGTGCGGTGTAGAGGATGTTGACCTTGTGCTTGTCGATGATTTTCGACACGCGGGTCACGTCCGGGTAGTTCGGTACGCCCTCGAACAGTACAGTGGTCGCGCCATTGGCCAGCGGGCCGTAGACGATGTAGCTGTGCCCGGTGACCCAGCCCACGTCAGCGGTGCACCAATAGACCTCACCTGGGCGGTAGTCGAACACGCGCTCATGGGTCAGCGCGGCATACACCAGGTAACCGCCCGTGGTGTGCAACACGCCCTTCGGCTTGCCGGTGGAACCGGAGGTGTAGAGGATGAACAGGGCCTCTTCGGCACCCATCTCTTTCGGCGCGCAGACGCTGCCGGCGACTTTCATCAGGTCTTCGAACCAGATGTCGCGGTGCGGATGCCACTTGATGTCGGCACCGGTGCGCTTGCACACGATGATCTTCTGAACGCTGGCGGTTTCCGGGTTGGCCAGGGCGTCATCGACATTGGCCTTCAGCGGTGTGCGCTTGCCGGCACGGATGCCTTCGTCAGCGGTGATGACGACTTTCGATTTGCAGTCGATGATGCGACCGGCCAGAGCTTCCGGCGAGAAGCCGCCGAAGACTACCGAGTGGATGGCGCCGATCCGGGCGCAGGCCAGCATGGCCACGACCGCTTCGGGAATCATCGGCATGTAGATGGTGACCACATCACCACGGTGCACGTCCTGACCACGCAGGGCATTGGCGAATTTGCAGACCTGCTCGTGCAGTTCGCGGTAGGTGATTTCCTTGTGCTCGGACGGGTCATCACCTTCCCAGATGATCGCCAGTTGATCGCCACGCTCGGCAAGGTGGCGGTCCAGGCAGTTGGCAGAGACGTTCAGGGTGCCATCGGCAAACCATTTGATGTCGACGTGGTGATCGTCGAACGAGGTTTGTTTGACCTTGGTGAACGGCTTGATCCAGTCGATACGCTGGGCCTGCTCGCGCCAGAAACCGTCGGGGTTGATGACCGACTGCTGGTACATGGCTTTGTAGGTCGCCTCGTCGGTGAAGGTCTGTGCGACCACCTCGGGACGGACCGGATAGAGAGGAGCAGCGCTCATGTTGGATACCTCGGCAAGCATTAGTTTTTGTATGGTGCCTTTTGTATCCCCCGACACCCTACAGGGCCATTCGACCATGGTCTTACCGCTCTACGACCATGGTCTGAGCGCCTGCTCGCAAGGGCTGTGCAGCCTGCCAAAGGCTTTTTCAGCAGCACTAGCAAAGTCGCCACTACACTGATCGCAACGACAGTGAGGTACGTGCATGACGAGGCCGTCTCCTCCCGCTACTACCATTCCAGAACACCACACCCTCTCCCAGACTCGCGCTAGGGAAATCGGCAATGCCACTGTCAAAGGCTCATACCAAAGCACAATCCCGCCGCCTGGCCGTCACCCTCTGCGTGGGGCTCCTTCCGCTCCTGCTGGGCAGCCCGCTGATTTACTGGCAAGCCGGCAAGGTGCTCGACCAGCAGGCCCACGACCGCGCCGAAGAAGCACGCGAGCTATTCGAGGAAATACTCGACACGGCCGACACCGCCGCCCGGAGCGTGATCGACCTTTCCGGCGGCCCCTGTGATGACGTGGACCAGGCATTGCGGCGCCAGGTGACAATCAATCCCTACCTGCGTTCGGTCAACCTCGCCTACGACGGAGAGCTGTACTGCACCTCGCTCTCCGGCCCCTTCAAGGAGCCCGAGCAGCTCGAGTATTACAGCGACGGCCAACTGCGCCTGATGCCGGGTAACGACACCACGCCCGACCGTGCCGTGCTGATCTATCGCCTGGCCGACGCCCCACGGGCCGTGCTGATCGGCATCGACGGTCTGCACCTGACCAAAGCGCTGCAACTGGCCGGGCAGAAAGCCCCGCTGCAGTTGGTCATCGGTGACGCCTATATGGGCGCCGACGGCCAGGTCCGACAGGCACCACTGCCGCCAATCCCCGTTGCCCAGACCAACCTCCATTCAGAGCGTTACCCCCTGCACATACGTGCCGGCTATGCCAAGGGCGCGCAATGGCACCTCATGCAGACCCAATACCTGTCCCTGCTGGTTCTGCTCCTGCTGCTGGGCATCATGGCAAGCGTGGCTGTGCAATGGCTCGGGCTGCGTGCCAACTCGCCCCGTCGCGAGCTTGAGCGCGCCCTCGCCGCTGGCGAGTTCCTGCCCTACTACCAGCCTCTGGTCGGCACTGCCAATGACCAATGGAGCGGCGTCGAAGTGCTGATGCGCTGGCAGCACCCCGAGCAAGGCCTGGTGCCACCTGGCCAGTTCATCCCCCTGGCAGAAGAATCCGGTCTCATCGTGCCGATGACGCGCCACCTGATGCGGCGCGTGCGGGATGAGCTACGGCCCCATGCCGACCGGCTGCCGGAAGCCTTCCACGTGGGCATCAACATCACCGCCGACCATTGCCGCGATCTCGTGCTGATCGACGAGTGCCGGGCATTCCTCGACGATTTCCCGCCTGGGCGAATCGTGCTCACGCTGGAACTGACCGAACGCCAGATGATCGCCTCCACAACCATTACCGAGCAGTTGTTCAGCACACTGCGCGACATGGGCGTGCGAATCGCCATCGACGACTTCGGCACCGGCCATTCCAGCCTCGCCTACCTGCGCGCATTCCAGGTCAACTACCTGAAGATCGACCAGAGCTTCGTCGCCATGATCGGCACCGACGCGCTGTCCCATCACCTGCTGGAAAACATCGTCGACCTGTCGACACGGCTCGACCTGGGCATCGTCGCAGAGGGCGTGGAAACCGATGAGCAGAGCGACTACCTGCGTCGCCGCGGCGTGCAGTATCTGCAGGGCTATCTGTACGCCAAGCCCATGCCGATTGCCGCGCTGCTCACCACCCTGCAGAAGGGGGTGCCGTCCTGATGCACTGACTGCCGCAGGGTGTGTCGTGCGCACCAGCAAGCCACGTGCCCGGCTTCAGGGCGCAAGCACGCCGAACGTCACGAAATGGAGGCAAAAAAAAGGCGACCTCTGGGGCCGCCTGCCAATTCATTCCGGGGGAGGAATGTCAGTAACTTATCCGGGATTCGCAGGAGCCGGATGACTACTTTTTACCCCGTACCATCCACTGGCACCATTGCACCAAGGTCGTAGGCGCTAGCTTTTCCCCAGCCCATGCTCACGCAGCTTATTGGCAATGGTGGTGTGCGAGACGCCTAGGCGCTTGCCCAGCAGGCGACTGCTCGGATGCTCGTGATAGAGCCGCTCCAGCACAGCCTTCTCGAACCGGCCGACAATCGCGTCCAGTCCGCCTTCCAGGGAAAAGTCGCCCAGGGGTTGCGACGCACCATACCCCGGCAAGCGGATGTGCTCGACCTTGACCGTACCGCCCTCGCACAACGATACCGCCTGGAACAACACGTTCTCCAACTGCCGCACATTGCCCGGCCAGTGGTAATGCGCCAGACGCTCCAGCACCTGCGGGGCCAGGCGGGGCAAGGCGCAACCAATCTGCCGACTGGCCTGATCGAGAAAGTGGTCGACCAACGGTGCCAGCCCATCCAGGCATTCACGCAATGGCGGGATATGCAGGCTGAGTACATTCAACCGGTGGTACAGGTCCTGGCGAAATTCACCGTGGGCACACAGGGCCGACAGATCGACCTGGGTCGCACAGATCACCCGTACATCCAGGTGCACCTCCTCATCGCTGCCGACCCGGCGGAAGCAGCCATCCTGCAGAAAGCGCAGCAGCTTGGCTTGCAGACGCGGGCTCATCTCACCGACGCCATCGAGAAACAGCGTGCCGCCCGCCGTGAGTTCGAGCAGCCCGAGCTTGCCCTCCGGCCGTGCGCCCTCGAAGGCGCCGGCACCGTAGCCGAACAGTTCGGTCTCGGCCATCGACTCCGGCAGCCCGGCGCAGTTGAGCGCCATGAAAGGCGACTGCCCACGTGGGCTGGCCAGGTGGCAGGCCCGTGCCAACAGCTCCTTGCCAGTGCCGGTTTCGCCTTCGATCAATAGCGGTGCATCCAACGGCGCCATGCGGCGTGCTTCGCGCACCACTGCGGCCATCACCCTGGAGCTCTGAAAGATGCTGTCGAAGCCACGCAACTCCTGTTTACGCACCTGGTAGATACGCTCACCGACCCGATCCGCCCGATGCAGGGTCAGCACCGCGCCGGCCAATGCTTCACTTTCGTCATGCTCGGATTGCAAGGGCGCGATATCGGCAAGAAACACATCGCCGCGCACCTTCACCCGCAGGCCGTTGATGCGCGACTGATTGGCACGCACCAGCTCCGGCAGGTCAAAGTCCTCGACATAGCGCGACAGGGCGATGCCCGGCACCTCGTCGACGCGCACGCCAAGCAACTGCGCTGCGGCGCGGTTGGCGGCGACGATGCTGCCGCCCATGTCGATGGACAGCACGGGAAAATCCAGCGCGCCAAGCAGTGCGTTCAATTCAAGATGGCGGCGCTCACTGGGCATCAGCCCTACACGCTTGACGCCGAACACCCCAGCGATGCTCTCCAGCTTCGGGCGCAAGGCCTGGAACTGCAGATTGATCAGGTTCGGACAGTGCAGGTAGATGGCATTGCCCTGCTCGCCCCCGACCTCGCCGCGGGCAACATTGATGCCGTAGTCGACCAGCAGTTCGAGAATGTCGCGCAGGATGCCGACACGGTTCTGGCAATGGATCTTGATACGCACGCGAGTAGCCCCTGTGATTGTTATACGGGCTCGCCGTCAGCCACTTTCGAGGAACGACGGCTATTTATCGTCAAGATTATGTGACAGATAGCGCCATCGACAAGGTGATAGCGCAAGAGCCCCATCGATACGTAATGATTAGTTTACGAAAGCATCGACCTGACTGCGCCAAGCCTGCCGCTGACGCGCGGTAATGCGGGACCTTCTGCGGTATTGCTGAATCACAACAATGACAAAGCTGCGCAGAGGAAGTCGCCGCATGAAAACCACCCGGTACCTGGCCCGCGAACCCGACGCCGATGGCTTTATCGCCTATCCGCCCGGCGAGCATGCGGTATGGAACACCCTGATCGACCGCCAACTGGCGCTGGTCGAGGGGCGAGCCTGCCAGGAATACCTCGATGGCCTGGAGCAACTCGCCCTGCCCCGCGAGCACATCCCGCAATTGAGCGATATCAACCGCGTCCTGCAAGCCAGTACCGGCTGGCGTGTGACCCGCGTACCAGCCCTGATTCCGTTCCAGACCTTTTTCCAGTTGCTGGCCAGCAAGCAATTTCCCGTGGCTACGTTCATCCGCACAGCCGATGAACTGGATTACCTGCAGGAGCCGGACATCTTCCACGAGGTATTCGGTCACTGCCCGCTGCTGACCAACCCCTGGTTCGCCGAATTCACCCAGACCTATGGCCAGCTGGGCCTGCGCGCCAGCAAGGAAGAACGTGTCTACCTCGCTCGGCTGTACTGGATGACCATCGAATTCGGCCTGGTCGAGACCGCGCAGGGCCGGCGCATCTATGGCGGAGGCATTCTGTCCTCGCCGAAGGAAACCCTCTACAGCCTGTCGGACGCGCCCGAAGTCCAACCGTTCACAGCCCTGGAAGCCATGCGCACGCCCTACCGCATCGATATCCTGCAACCGCTGTATTTCGTCTTGCCGGACCTCAAGCGCCTGTTCGAGCTGGCCCAGGAAGACATCATGAGCCTGGTCCACCAGGCCATGCAGCTCGGCCTGCATGCGCCGAAATTCCCGCCCAAGGCCGCCTGACCTGCATCTGTAGAATGAATGGCGCCTGCATAACCCAATCGACCACCCCGGAGAACGCCATGACCCTAGCCAACGCTTCCTGCGAAGCCTGTCGAGCAGATGCGCCACAGGTTTCCGACGCCGAACTGGCGACGCTGATCAAGGAGATTCCCGAGTGGAACATCGAGGTGCGCGACAACATCATGCAACTCGAACGGCTGTTCCTGTTTCGCACCTTCAAGCATGCCCTGGCCTTTACCAATGCCATCGGCGCACTGGCCGAGGCCGAAGGGCACCACCCTGCGCTGCTCACCGAGTGGGGCAAAGTCACCGTGACCTGGTGGAGCCATGAACTGAAAGGCCTGCACCGCAACGACTTCATCATGGCCGCGCGCACCGACGCAGCGGCTGCCACCGCTGAAGGACGTAAGTAGCCCGAACTTTCTCGGTACGCAGGGCCTCTAGAAATCCACCTTGCCACGCCCGGCCTTGATCGCCCCGCGCTTGCTCTTGCCTTCCAGGCGACGCTTTTTCGAGCCCAGGGTCGGCTTGGTTGGACGGCGGGCCTTTTCCGTCTTGCCGGCGCTGCGAATCAGCTCGAACAGGCGCTCCAGTGCATCAGCCCGGTTCTGCTCCTGGGTTCGGTACTGTTGCGCCTTGATCACCACGACGCCTTCGGCAGTGATGCGGCTGTCACTCAGCGCCAGCAGGCGTTCCTTATAGAACGGTGGCAATGAAGACGCCTGGCTGTCGAAGCGCAGGTGCACGGCGCTCGACACCTTGTTGACGTTCTGACCACCGGCTCCCTGAGCCCGGATGGCCGTCAGCTCGACTTCGTCGTCAGGCAAATGAATGCTGTTGGAAATGACCAGCATCGGTGCGACCCAGCAGAAAAGAAGGCGCCAAGGATAACCCGATAGGCGCCTCAATGACTGCCCAGCCACCCCGCACAGAGCGGCAACACCACTGCCGTAAGAAGTCCCAGCAAACTCATGGCCAAAGCGGCGAATGCCCCACACTCGTCGCCCTCTTCCAACGCCCGAACCGTGCCGATGGCGTGGGCATTCATCCCGTAGCTCATACCCCGCGCCGCCGGGTGGTCGACGCGAGCCAGCCCAAGCAGCAACGGCCCGAATGCCGCGCCGATCACACCGGTCAGCATGACCAGCAACGCCGCCAGGGACGCGATGCCACCCGCCTGGTCCGCCAGCAGCATGGCGATTGGCATGGTCACCGACTTGGTCGACAGGGTTACCAGCACCGGCAGGCGGACGCCCAGCAGGTAACCGATCAGCACCGTCAGCAGTACCGTCAGTACGCCACCAACGACCAGGGTGATGAGGATCGGCCAGAGCAACTGGCGGATACGCCGGAGGTTCTGGAACACCGGTACAGCCAGGGCCACGGTGGCCGGCCCGAGCAACAGGGAAATCGGTGAAACACCCTGTCTGTAGGTGCTGTAGTCGACACCACAGGCCAGCAGGATAGCGATCACCAGCAGCATGGAGATCATCACTGGCTGCAACACCAGCCAGCCACTGCGGCGGTAGAGCAATAGCGCAAACTGGAAGGCCAGCAAGGTGATCGCCACCGAGAACAACGGATGCTCACGCACCGACAGCCAGGCCTGCCCGCTCATGATTTCCGCCCGGCAGCTTTGCGTTCCTGGCGCCGCATCAGGTACTGCATCAGCCAACCACAGAACGGCACGGTGATCAGCAACGACAGGGCAAGCGCCAGCACGATCAACGGCAGCTCGGCGAACAAGGCCCGGTCACTGTCCATGATGCTCACCGTGGCCGGCACCAGGAGCAACGGCAGGTACTGCAGCAACGTGCCCGAGGCCTGCCCCAGCGACTCATCGACCTTGCCCCGCAGCAACAGGCAGCCCAGTAACAGCAACATGCCCAGGATTGGCGCTGGCAGCATTGGCAAGAGCGTCATGCTCAACACCGTGCCCAGCAATTGCAGAAGCACCAGCCAGCCCAGCCCCCTCAGCGCCATTGCCGACTCCAGGAAAACGACGAGGGGTTGGCACGCATTCGGGTCTCCAGGAGCGGACAGAGGATGAGGCCTCCCGACTATGCCCATCGCCATTGCCATAGAACAGATTCAGATAACCAATAAAATTACAGATCAGATAATTCGTTACTAACCATCAGGCTTTCACAGCCCTCATATGGTCCTTGTTGCCCTGTAATAGAGCACGAACAATCTGATCCGCTTAAAACTCCATCGTCTGAATCTGTTTTGTTTCCCTGTTGGTTTCTACAGTGCGCCATCGCCAGAACCCTGCACGGGTCGAGGCCGCATTTGTCTGACCAGGGGTTGTTATCCATGCATTCAGCAGTTTCAGATCAAGCCTACAACTACAAGGTGGTGCGCCAGTTCGTCATCATGACCGTGGTATGGGGTGTCGTCGGGATGGCCATGGGCGTGTTCATCGCCTCGCAACTGGTCTGGCCAGAGCTCAACCTCGACCTGCCGTGGACCAGCTTCGGCCGCCTGCGCCCGCTGCATACCAGCCTGGTGATCTTCGGCTTCGCCGGTAGCGCCCAGTTCGCCGCCAGCTACTACGCGGTGCAGCGCACCTGCCAGACACGACTCTATGGTGACGGCCTGGCCACCTTCACCTTCTGGGGCTGGCAGGCGGTGATCCTGACCATGCTGATCACCCTGCCGCTGGGCTACACCACCACCAAGGAATACGCCGAGATCGAATTCACCGGCGCCATCGGCATGGCCATCGTCTGGGTCGCCTACGGCATCGTGTTCTTCGGCACGGTGATGCGCCGCAAGACCCCGCACATCTACGTCGGCAACTGGTTCTTCGGTGCGTTCATCGTGGTCATCGCGATGCTGCACGTGGTCAACCACCTGGCGATCCCGGTGAACTGGTTCAAGTCCTACCCGGTCTACGCCGGCGCTACCGATGCCATGGTGCAGTGGTGGTATGGGCATAACGCCGTGGGCTTCTTCCTGACCACCGGCTTCCTGGGGATGATGTATTACTTCGTACCGAAACAGGTGGACCGCCCCGTCTACTCATACCGCCTGTCCATCGTGCACTTCTGGGCGCTGATCACCCTGTACATCTGGGCCGGCCCGCACCATCTGCACTACACCGCGTTGCCTGACTGGGCGCAGACCCTCGGCATGGCCATGTCGATCATCCTCCTGGCACCCAGCTGGGGCGGCATGATCAACGGCATGATGACCCTCTCCGGCGCCTGGCATAAGCTGCGCAGCGACCCGATCCTGCGCTTCCTCGTGGTGTCCCTGGCGTTCTACGGCATGTCGACCTTCGAAGGCCCGATGATGGCGATCAAGACCGTCAACGCCCTGTCCCACTACACCGACTGGACCATCGGCCACGTGCATGCCGGCGCCCTCGGCTGGGTGGCGATGATCACCTTCGGCTCGGTCTACCACATGGTGCCGCGGCTGTATGGCCGTGAGCAGATGCACAGCGTCGGCCTGATCAATGCGCACTTCTGGCTGGCGACCATCGGCACCGTGCTCTATATCGCCTCGATGTGGGTCAACGGCATCACCCAGGGCCTGATGTGGCGGGCAGTCAACGAAGACGGCACGCTCACCTACTCCTTTGTCGAAGCCCTGCAGGCCAGCCATGTCGGCTTCGTGGTGCGCATGGTCGGTGGCCTGTTCTTCCTCACCGGCATGCTGCTGATGGCCTACAACACCTGGCGCACCATCCGCGCCGCCAACCCGGCCGAATACCGCCTGGCCGGTCAGATCGCCTGATACCGCAGGGCCCGGCAATGCCGGGCCCTGCCTGGAGGCTCAATGCTCAGTGAACTCTGGTTCCTCATGTGCGTAGCGCTGTTCTTCGCCGCCGTGCAGGCGTGCCTGTCGCGTGCCTCACCGCGCGATACCGATGAAGCAGCCATGCTGCCATTTGCCGACGACCCGGAGGTCGCCCAGCGCATGGAGCGCGCCACAGGCAAAAGCCGCACCGGCTGCAAATGCCCTGGCACCTGCAAGGGCGCCTGCGATTACCAGCAGGACCTTACCGCCTGATCGCGTCCTGCGGCGAACTCAGGCCGTGGGGTTATCCGCCTCGCAGTTGATCATCCACGGCACGCCAAAACGGTCTTCCAGCATGCCGAAACGCACGGCCCAGAAGGTCTGTTGCAGCGCCATCTGCACCTGACCACCCGCAGACAATGCCGTGAACAGGCGCTCTGCCTCGGCGATGTTCTGCACCTGAATGGACATATGACAGCCTTTGACCCCCGCGTAGGGCTGGCCCGGCATGGTGTCAGAGCCCATCAGCACCTCATCGCCTACCATCAGGCACGCGTGCAGGGTGCGGTCGCGTTGATCGGCAGGTAGCTCGCCAGCGCACTCGGGATTGTCCGAAAACGGCATCACGTTGACCGTGCCGCCCAGGCATTGCGCATAGAAGGTAAAAGCCTCGGCACAGTTGCCGTCGAATATCAGATAAGCGTGAATCTTCATCTACGCACCCTCCTCAGTTCGTGTTCATCTGTTCCCGCAGGCGCGCATCCTGCTCGCGTAGCGCTGGGGTGAGTTCAGCACCGAAATCCTCGGCACTGAATATCTGGCGAATCTCGATGGCGGACTCGCCGGACATAGGGTTAGGACAACGCCGAACCCACTCGATGCACTCGGCCAACGACGCGACCTCGAAGATCCAGAAGCCGGCAATCAACTCCTTGGTCTCGGCAAACGGCCCATCGACGACGCTGCGCTGCTCTCCCTTGAAGTGCACGCGCGCGCCCTTCGAACTGGGGTGCAGCCCCTCGCCTGCCTGCATCACCCCCGCAGCGACCAGTTCCTCGTTGTAACGCCCCATCGCCGTCAGCAGTTCCTCGCTGGGCATTTCGCCCGCCTCGGATTCAGCCGTAGCCCTGACAATCACCATGAAACGCATCGCGGTACTCCTTCGTGAGCCTGTAGGCACACCCCTATGGTCCGCCTCTATCACTGGTCGAAACAGCGCAGGCAGAATCGACAGGTCATTGAAATTTTTAGTCGGAATTTGCTCGCGCCTGAAATAGCGCCGAGCGGTAAGTTGTGCGCCATCCACCTTTCAGGAATAACCGATGGACTCGATCACCCAGGCCGTACTCGGCGCCAGTATTCAAGGTGCATTGCTCGGCCGCTGGCAGGGCCGACGCGCGCTGCTCTACGGCGCGCTCCTGGCAACCGTGCCGGACCTAGACGTGGTCATGGACTATGGCGATGCCGTGTACGACATGACCTTTCATCGCGGCTTCAGCCATTCGCTGTTCGTGCTGACCGGCCTGGCCTTGCTGCTGACCGTGCTGGCCCGGCGTTTTCGCCCACACCCGGGCTATTCCGCAAATCGCCTGTTCTTGACCTTGTGGCTGGTGCTGGTCACCCACCCGCTACTCGACGCCTTTACCAGTTACGGCACCCAACTGCTCTGGCCACTGGCGACGACGCCCATCGCCTGGTCCAGCGTGTTCATCATCGACCCGCTGTACAGCGTGCCGTTACTGATCGCCGTGGTGGTCGGCCTGTGGCGAGGGTTATATGGCAAGCGCGCCCGCCTGCCCGTGGCGGCGCTGTTGGTCTCAAGCCTGTACCTGGCCTTCACCGTGGCGGGCAAGTGGATGGCTGAACATCGGGTGGAACAGGCGCTGGCAGACAGTGGCATCCAGGCCGAGCGCGTATTCAGCTCGCCCACTCCATTCAACAGCCTGCTCTGGCGGGTCACGGTGATTGACGGTGAGAACTACCATGAAGCCCTGGTCAGCTGGTTCGACAGCACCCCACCCACCCTCGAGCGCATGCCGCGCGGCAGCGCCCTGGCCACGGCCCTGAAAGACTCGCCACAGCATGCCCGGCTGGTCTGGTTCACCGACGATATGTTGCGTTACGACCAGGTGGGTGATGAGCTGATCGTGACCGACC
Source organism: Pseudomonas sp. Marseille-Q8238 (assembly GCF_965111915.1). Taxonomy (NCBI): domain Bacteria; kingdom Pseudomonadati; phylum Pseudomonadota; class Gammaproteobacteria; order Pseudomonadales; family Pseudomonadaceae; genus Pseudomonas; species Pseudomonas sp. Marseille-Q8238. The sequence goes on from NZ_CBCOPI010000001.1 coordinate 3,387,830, forward strand.
TGCGCCTGGGCTTCACCGGCTTCCACCCGTTCCGCTTCCTCTTCGCCGAACAGCACGATGGCACCTGGCAGGTGCACGAACGCGTCGACCGACTGCCCTTCTCCCGTGGGGACATGGCCCACCTGAGGATTCTCTGGCGCCGCATCTGGGATCAACAGGAACCGCTCAACCTGCTGAGCTGGAGCAAGGCGCTCGAAGAGCGCTCCTGACAGCTATGCGTGGAACGGATGCAGGGCGCTCAGAGCCTGTTTACGATCTTCTGGATTAGAGCCAGACAAGGGCTAGGCGCCCCCGCAAAAACGCCCGAGGAAGCGGACTGGGCCCGCACTCGGGTTTACGAGTGGTAAATGAGCATTCCGTCGGGGACGCCCAGTCTGGGCTCGCATCCGAGGGCGTTTTTAACGCCGTATGGCCGCGAGCCAGGAGATCGTAAACAGGTTCTCAGCCCTGCACCGAGTGCTCAGCCCCTGCACCGGCCAACCGCTGCAGCCGATAACACAGCCACAGCACCAGCAGCCACACCGGCATCACGTACACCGAGATGCGGATGTCATCGATAAACAGCATCACGGTGAGGATGAACACGACGAACGCCAGGCACAGGTAGTTGCTCAGCGGAAACCAGAACACCTTGAAGCCGGGCTCGACACCTCGGGCCTGCATGGCCTTGCGGAATTTCAGGTGGGTCAGGCTGATCATCGCCCAGTTGATCACCATCGCCGCCACGGCCAGCGACATCAGCAATTGCAACGCGCTCTTGGGCACCAGGTAATTGACCACGACACACAGCAGGGTCACCAACGCCGACAAGGCAATCGCCAGCACCGGCACGCCTCGCCGGTTGACCCGTGCCAGCACCCTGGGCGCATCGCCCTGCTCGGCCAGGCCGTATAGCATGCGGCTGTTGCAGTACACGCCACTGTTGTAGACCGACAGCGCCGCCGTGAGCACCACGAAATTGAGCAGATGCGCCGCCGTGTCACTGCCGATCAGCGAGAAGATCTGCACGAAGGGGCTGCTGCCGTAGGCATCCCCACCAGCGGTCAGGGTCGCCACCAGGCTGTCCCAGGGGTACAGCGAAAGCAGCACGGTCAGCGCGCCAATGTAGAAAATCAGGATGCGCCAGACCACCTGATTGATCGCCCGCGGGATCACCTTGCGCGGCTCACTCGCCTCGGCGGCGGTAATCCCGACCAGTTCCAGGCCGCCGAAGGAAAACATGATGATCGCCATCATCAACACCAGCCCGCTGATGCCATGGGGAAAGAACCCACCGTGGCGCCAGAGGTTGCTCACCGATGCCTGCTCGCCGCCAGCACCGCTGAACAGCAGGTAGCTGCCGAGCAGAATCATGCCAATGATCGCCGCGACCTTGATGATGGCGAACCAGAATTCGGACTCGCCGAAGACTTTGACGTGCGTCAGATTGATCAGGTTGATCAGCAGGAAGAACGCAGCAGCCGTCGCCCAGGTGGGAATCTCCGGCCACCAGTACTGCACGTACTTACCCACCGCCGTAAGCTCGGCCATGCCCACCAGCACGTAGAGCGCCCAGTAGTTCCAGCCGGAAATAAAGCCAGCAGCGCGGCCCCAATAGGCATGGGCAAAATGGCTGAAGGAGCCGGCCACGGGTTCTTCGACGATCATCTCACCGAGCTGGCGCATGATCAGAAAAGCAATGAAGCCGCCAATGGCGTAGCCGAGGATCATCGACGGGCCGGCCGACTGCATGACCCCGGCCGAGCCGAGGAACAGGCCCGTGCCGATGGCGCCACCGAGGGCGATCAACTGGATATGGCGGTTCTTGAGACCGCGGGTTAGCGGTCCGGCGTGCAAGGGGTCAACACTCATCGGTCACCTGTGCGTGTCTGTGACCGCCCGGCAGCGCCACGTCGTTATTGCGCGTCCGCCTGCCGCTCCGGCGCCGCCATGGCGAAAGCAGCGAGGGATTCGCAACGTGCGGCAATGTCGAGGATGCGTGGATACGCGTCGAGGTCGCAGTTGAAACGCCGCGCATTGTACACCTGCGGGATCAAGCAGGCTTCCAGATAACCGGGGCGCTCGCCCAGGGATAACCCGCCTGGCAGTACCGCCAGCCCCTGCTCCACCGCCGCCAGCCCCTGGCTGACCCAGTGGCGGTACCAGTCATCCTTGCCCACATCGTCCACGCCCAGCTCGCCAGAGAGGTACTGCAGCACCCGCAAATTATTCAGGGGGTGGATCTCGCAGGCGATATGCAGCGCCAGCGCCCGTACCTGCGCACGCCGCAGTGGATCACCCGGCAACAGCGCCGGTACCGGGAAGACTTCATCCAGGTACTCGAGAATCGCCAATGACTGGGCGATACGCACACCACCATTGGCCTCATCGACCAGCAGCGGCACCAACCCCTGCGGATTGAGCGCCAGATACCCAGGGGCCCGCTGTTGCCCGCCATCCTTGAGCAGATGTACCGGCACCTGACGGTAGCTCAGCCCCTTGAGATTGAGGGCAATACGCACCCGGTAGGCCGCGCTGGAACGCCAGTAACCGTAGAGCGTGAGCTCATGGTTCATAGCGTTCCACCGCCTGGTCGATGGCGCCGAAGATGCTCTGCCCGGCAGCGTCGAACATCTCGATGCGCACCCGGTCACCAAACGTGAGGAACGGCGTGCGCGCCTCGCCCTGCTCGACGATTTCCAGCATGCGCTTCTCCGCCAGGCAGGAAGAGCCGGCGCTGCGATCGTAGTTGGACACGGTGCCCGAGCCGATGATGGTGCCGCTACCCAACGGCCGGGTCTTGGCCGCGTGGGCGACCAGGGTCGGGAAGTTGAAGGTCATGTCGGTGCCGGCGTCCGGCTGGCCGAGCAGTTGGTCGTTGATGTGCGACACCAGTGGCCGGTGCACCTTGCCATCCTTCCAGGCATCGCCCAGCTCGTCCGGGGTCACCGCCACCGGTGAAAAGCTCGACGACGGCTTGCTCTGGTAGAAGCCGAAGCCCTTGGCCAGCTCGCCGGGAATCAGATTGCGCAGCGACACGTCGTTGACCAGCATCAGCAAGCGAATGTGCTCAGCAGCCTCGGCGGCGCTGACGCCCATCGGCACGTCGTCGGTGATCACCGCCAGCTCGGCCTCCAGGTCGATACCCCAGGCCTCGTCGCCGAGCTGGATCGGGCTGTGCGGCGGGATGAAGCTGTCCGCACCGCCCTGGTACATCAACGGATCGTGCCAGAAGCTCTCCGGCATGTCCGCGCCACGCGCCTTGCGCACCAGCTCGACATGATTGACGTAGGCGCTGCCATCGGCCCACTGATAGGCACGCGGCAACGGGCTGTGACAGTCGGCCTGGTCGAAGACGAAAGCGTCCTCGCACAAGCCATGATTGAGACGCTGGTACATGGCCTCAAGATGCGGGCCCTTGATCGCCCAGTCATCCAGTGCGGCCTGCAGGGTGGCTGCGATCTGCGGCACCTTGACCGCACGGGTCAGGTCGCGGGAAACCACCAGCAGCACGCCATCGCGGCCTTGGTTCAGTGATGCGAGTTTCATACTCAAACCTCGTAGGGCGCGCCGTGCGCACCGCAGGTATGGTCAGGGGTCGCGAGGGTCAGGCCCTCGCTCAGCGGGTCTGCCCAGGCGCACGCCAGGAATTCACATACTCGGCCACCTCCACCCCGGCTGCCGCCTCGCCAACCTCCAGCGCGCGGCGGGTATCGATCATCACCGCCACCTCATCGATAAAGGTCGCCGGATCGTGCTGGGCCTTTTTCAGCGCCTTGGGGTGCGGGCCATGGGGGAAGCCGCAGGGATGAAGCGTGACCATCCCCTGCTCAATGTTGTCGCGGCTGAAGAAGTTGCCACGGTGGTAGAACAGCACCTCGTCGTAATCGTCGTTGTTATGGAAGAACGGCACCTTCAGCGCACCCGGATCGGACTCCACCGGACGCGGGGTGAAGGTGCATACGACGAAGCCATTGGCGACGAAGGTGGTGTGCGCCGACGGCGGCAGGTGATAGCGATGGCTCATCAGCGGGCGGATGTCGCGCCAGTTGAGGCGCACCACAGTGTTGTCGCCATGCCAGCCGACCACATCCAGGGGGTTGTAGGGAAAGGTCACGGTGCTGATCTGGTTGCGCCGCTTGATCCGCACCTGCCAGGGGTTCTCGTCCTGCTGCGCCTTGAAGGCCTCGTCGAGGCGCGGGTGATCGAGCACCGCCGGATCGAAGATCGCCTGTGGCCCGACCAGGCCCTTGTCCGGCAGCATGTAGGCGCCGTCGGTGTTCTCGATCAACAGCATGAAGGTCGGCTGGGTAGCCTCGATACGCCAGGCGGTGCCACGCGGGATCATCAGGTAGTCACCGTCGCGGTATTGGAGATGGCCGAAATCGCAATACAAATGCCCGGCACCCTCGTGGATGAACAGCAGTTCGTCGCCGTCGCTGTTGCGCACCAGGTGACGCATGGCGCCGCTGGTCTTCCAGATACGCAACTGCACATCGGCGTTGTGCAGGGTCAGCGGCGCTTCTAGCGGGCAGTCTCGTTCGCTGGCGACATGGTTGAAGTTGAAGGCATGCGGGCGCAGCGGCCCTTGCCAGTCGACCCAGCCAGTGGGCGGATGCTTGTGGTGCAGGTGGGTCACCGGGCCGAAGAAGCCTTCGCGGCCCATCTCGCGCTCGTAGGTGTCTGGAGGAAAATCGCAGTGCGCCTGGCGCGAACTGTCACCCTCACGCAGGGGAAAGCTGATCCATTTGCGACTCATGTAGAGCTCCTCATCATGGCGCCCGGGATGCGTGGGGTGACTGACCACCCCGCGAAAACCCACGACGTGTTTCCCAGCGATGGCGGTGGCTGAACAACGCCTCATCCACCCTGTGATTCAGTCCTCGGAGATGACCCCGCGGCGCACCTGGTCTTCTTCGATGGACTCGAACAGGGCCTTGAAGTTGCCCTCGCCAAAGCCCTGGTTGCCCTTGCGCTGGATGATCTCGAAGAAGATCGGACCGATTACCGTGTTGGTGAAGATCTGCAGAAGGATGCCGTCGTCTTCGGGCGTGTCGACGCCCGGCGTGCCGACGCCCGGCGCTCCATCAATCAGCAGGTTCAGTTCGCGCAGTTGCGCCAGCGGCTCGCCATGCCCGGCCACGCGGCTGTCGACCTTTTCATAGTAGGTGTCCGGCGTGGTCATGAAGTCCACGCCATTGGCGCGCAGCTTGCGCACGGTGGCGTAGATGTCGTCGGTGGACAGGGCGATGTGCTGGATGCCCTCGCCGTGGTACTCGCGAATGAATTCCTCAATCTGCGACTTGTCGTCGGCCGACTCGTTGATCGGGATGCGGATCTTGCCGCACGGCGCGGTCATGGCGCGGGAGAACAGGCCGGTGAGCTTGCCCTCGATATCGAAATAGCGAATCTCGCGAAAGCCGGCGATGCGTTCGTAGAAACCGGACCAGACGTCCATCTGCCCGCGTTTGACGTTGTGCGTGAGGTGGTCGATCACTTGCAGGCCGACGGCGTTGTCGTTCGGCCCGCGGCCTTCGATGTACTCGAAGTCGACGTCGTAGATGCTCTTGTCGCCGCTCTCACCGGGATAGCGATCGACCAGATACAGCAGGGAGCCACCAATACCTTCGACACAGGGAATGTTCAGCTCGCCGAAATTGGCGTGGCTGCCGACCAGGGTCGCGCCCTGGGATTCGACATAGGCGGCAGCCTGGGCCGCGTTCTTCACCCGGAAGGCCATGGCGCAGGCGCTCGGCCCGTGCCTTTCGGCGAAGACCCGTACGTGTCCGGTAGGGCTGCCGTTGAGCACGATGTTGATGTCGTGCTGCTGGAACAGCCAAACCTCCTTGGAGCGGTGCTTGGCGGTTTCGGTGAAGCCCATGGCGGTAAACAGCGTGCGCAGGTGCTGGATGCCTTCGGCAGTAGGCGCGGTGAATTCGACGAACTCGAAGCCGTCGGTACCGATGGGGTTGTGCTGCTCTATCTTGGCCACGGCGTTCATTGCGCCTCCTTGTTGCTGGGGGCTCTGCCGGGCACTTGCCTGGCGGATGCTTCCCCCATCAGAGTCGCGCCCACCCTTGCGAACAAGCCGTGGACACCACCGCCGAAACTCACTTGGCCATCCTCATCGGCAGGTTTTCCTTACAGCCAAACAGCCCCCGGCAATGGCCCTCTGCGCACCACGTACGCGTAACGATTCATTGACACCGCGGCTCATTCACGTGCCGGCGCATACCTGCACACCCGTAACAAAGGCGCTACCATTGGCCATCACTCCCACGGTGTAGATGGTTCCCATGGCCCGTGCCAGCCCACCCGACCTGGATGCCAGCAGCCTGCCCCTGCGCGCCCTGGCACGCAGCTATCCGCGCGGGCTGTATATCGAACCGCATCAGCATGAGTGGGGCCAGTTGCTCTACGCCATGTCCGGCATCATGTGGGTGGAAACCCCTGGCGAAGCGCTGCTGGTGCCACCGCAGCGCGGCGTGTGGCTGCCAGCCGGCGTACCCCACGGCATTCGTGTGGCATCCGAGCTGGAGATGCGCAACATCTACCTGCGCCCGCAACTGGCACAGTCGTTGGCTGATGAGGTGCAGGTGTTCGAGGTGCAGCCCCTGCTCCGCGAGCTGATCCTGGCGCTGGTGGAACAGGAACGCCAGCCCGATGCCGACTACTACACCGCCCTCACCAACCTCGCCGTCCAGGCCTTGCAACGGGCCAGGCGCTCCCAGCTGCGCGTGCCACTGCCTCAGGGAAACGACCGGCGCCTGCTGCGGCTGTGCCAAGCGGTCATGGCTGCCCCGTCGCTGGACATCTCCTTCGAACAACACGCCCAGGCTGTCGGCGCCAGCGTGCGCACGCTCTCCCGCCTGCTGCTGCGCGACCTGGGCATGGGCTTCGCCGAATGGCGCCGCCAGGTGCAACTGGCCAGCGCCTCTGCCGCCTTGATCCAGGGCGAGCCAATCGGACGTATCGCTCGCGAACTGGGCTATCAACCCGCCAGCTTCAGCGACATGTTCCGCCGCGAGCTGGGCATGGCACCTTCCAGCTACCGCGACGCTGCACACATCTGAGCCGCCGTTACCCACGAAATTGGCCGATAACCTGAAGGCCTTGGCCGAACGCCTGCACGCCGCATCCCTAGACTGGCAGCACCTATTCACGACGGGATCGCGCCATGCCCTACCTCATCGCCCTGCTCATCGGCCTCTTCGTCGGCGCGCTCTATGCCCTGCTCGGTGTCCGTTCGCCAGCCCCACCCACCGTCGCCCTGGTCGGCCTGCTCGGCATGCTGATCGGCGAAAACCTGCTGCCCTGGGGACGCACCGCCCTCACCCAGTGGTTTCAGTAACCCTTTCAACACCTCCAAAAGGAACACCTGATGCAAGCCCTGCAATTCGCCCACACGGGTGACCTCGCCGCCCTGCAACTGGTCGAAGTGGCCCAGCCGACACCTGCCGCAGATGAAGTACTGGTGCAGGTTCGAGCCGCTGGACTCAACCCCAGCGATGTGAAGAACGTACTCGGCCGTTTTCCCTACACCACCCTGCCGCGCATTCCAGGTCGCGACTTCGCTGGCGTGGTCGTGGACGGACCATCCGCACTGCTCGGCACGTCCGTCTGGGGAACCGGAAAAGGCCTCGGCTTCAACCGTAACGGCAGCCACGCAGCCTATCTCACCCTGCCCGCCGAGGGCGTAGCCCGGCTGCCCGAACAACTCAGTTTCAGCCAGGCGGCCGCCCTGGGCGTGCCCTACACCACGGCCTGGGATGCCCTGCAACGCTGCCAGGTCGCTCAGGGCACGCGCTTGCTGATCATCGGCGCTGCTGGCGCGGTTGGCAGTGCCGCCATCGCCCTGGGCAAGGCATTAGGCGCAGACGTACTGGCAGCGGTGCGCAAGCCCGAGCAGGTGCTACGCCTGCGCGACAGCGGGACGCCGACGCTGCTGCTGGAACAGGCCGACCAGCTTGCGACACAGGTTCAGGCGCACTTCCCTGGTGGAGCCGACGTCATCTTCGACACCACCGGCTTCTGGCTGCCGGCCGTCGTGCCTGCGCTGGCCGACTTCGGCCGTATCGCCATCATCGCCGCCCCCGTCGATGGCCACGTGCACTTGCCGGCGCTGGCGCTGTATCGCCGTGGCGGTGTAGTCGTAGGCGTCAATTCACTGCTGTATGACACGGTGAAATGCGCACGCATGCTGGAAGCCTTCGGCCAGTTCTTCGCCCAGAGCCGCTTGCCACTGCCATCGGGCTTGCGCGAAGTGCCGCTGAGCGAGGGCCTGAGCAGCTACGCCGAGGTCAATACGGGGAGCCAGGACAAGATCGTTTTCATACCGTCGCATTAACGTCTCTAGGGTCTGTTCCCGTTTCGGCATGGATGACCGGATCGAGGCAATTTCGGGCGTTAGAGTTGGTGGGCTAAAGCCCACCCTACAAAAGCCGGACCCTGCGTAGGGTGGGCTTCAGCCCACCAGTAGGCGCCTCATGAAACGCAAAAGTCGATTGTCCGCAACTGCCTCAAATAAGTCCGTTCGAAGGGCTGGATTGGAAGTATATTTCCAACCGATTCAATGAGTTGAAGTGAAACTGGAACAGACCCTAGCGCGCTGCGCCAGCATCTCTTCGAGCCAGCGCAGGCCCTGCCTCACGCCGATAACGGTCGAGGTCGAGCGGCTGCGGCTTGTCCAGGGCGTAGCCCTGGGCATAGTCGATGCCAATCTCGCGCAACAGGGCGATGATCGCATCGCTCTCGGCGAACTCGGCGATGGTCCGTTTGCCCATGACATGGCCGATGTGGTTGATCACCTCGACCATGGCCCGGTCGATGGGGTCGGCCAGCATGTCGCGCACGAAACTGCCGTCGATCTTGAGGAAGTCCACCGGCAGGTGCTTGAGGTACATGAACGAGGACATGCCCGCGCAGAAATCATCCAGCGAGAAGCGGCAACCCAGGCCTTTCAGTTCGTTGATGAAGCGCGTGGCATCGTCCAGGTTGGTGATGGCCGTGGTTTCGGTAATCTCGAAGCAGATCAGTTCTGGCGGTATGCCCTGGCTGGCGAACTGCTCGTGCAGGAAACCGAGAAACGCCGTGTCACCAATGCTCGCACCAGACAGGTTGATCGCGCACAGCGGAGTGTCCTGCAGCGTGCTGTGCAGCAAATGATCGGCCAGGGCCTGAAAGGTGGTACGCACGACCCAGCGATCGATCTGCGGCATCAGGCCATAGCGCTCGGCCGCCGGCAGGAAGCTGCCCGGCGCGACCAACTGACCATTGGCCTCACGCAGGCGTAGAAGAATCTCGATATGGCCGCCGTCATCGTCGTCCTGCAACGCACCGATCGTCTGCGCAAACAGGCAGAAACGGTTTTCCTCCAACGCCTGGTGAATACGCGCCACCCAGCTCATTTCGCCGACACGCTGAGATAACTCGGAATCGTCCGGTTGGTAGGCATGCACGCGATTGCGGCCTTTTTCCTTGGCGGTGTAGCAGGCCATGTCGGCAGTGCGCAGCAAGGACTCCAGGCTGTCTTGTGCCTGGCTGATCTGCACCAGGCCAATGCTCACAGTGATGGCGAAGGTCCGGCCATTCCAGGCGAAACGCAGCTCCTGCACGGCTTCGCGCAACGATTCGGCGATCCGCTCGGCGGCTTCTGCCGAGCAGTTCTCCAGGACCACACCGAACTCGTCCCCGCCCAGTCGCGCCAAGGTATCGCCCTCGCGCAGGTGCTGCTGCAAAGCGCTGCAAACCTGCTGCAGCAACTCATCGCCGGCGGCATGACCACTGGTGTCGTTGACCAGCTTGAACTGGTCGAGATCGAGGAACATCAGCGCATGCCGGCGTTGCTCGTGCTCCAGGCGATCGAGCAGCTGCACCACGCGGTATTCGAACTCACGCCGGTTGGCCAAGCCGGTCAACGCATCATGGCTGGCCTGCCAGGACAGGCTGGCGACGAACTGGTGCTCACGGGTCATGTCGTGCAGCACCATCACCGCACCGCTGACCCGACCCTCACTGTAGATCGGTGTGCCGACCAGGTTCACCGCTACCGAGCTGCCGTCCTGGCGCACGATCAGTTTGGTTGACTCGCTGACGGCAGTCGCGCGACCGGCCAGAATCCTCTGCACCAGCGACTCACCCGTATCGTCCGCCTGCTCGGTGGCGATGGAAAGCAAAGTGTCGAAGGGCTGCCCCTCGGCCTGCTGGGCCTGGCAGCCGGTGAGCTGCTCTGCCGCCGGATTCAGGTAAACGATATGCCCTCGGCAATCGATGCTGATTACCGCATCGCCAATGGCGGCCAGGGTTACCTGGGCGCGGTGCTTTTCCATCTCCAATGCTTGCCCGGCCAGTTCACGCTGTCTCAGCAACTTGCGGGTGCGTAACACGGCAATGGCGATGAGTAGCACTGCGGTGGCCAGATTGACCCAGATCAGCAGGTGCAGGACCTCGCGGGATGCTTCGCCAAGCACGCTGGAAAACTTGTCTGCCGCCGGCGTCACACCCTGGTTGATCTGCTGGATGCGACTCGTCCAGATCGCCTCTTGCTCCTCGTCGACAGCCCCACGGCTGATCGCGTCGTGCATGTCATCAGCCAGGTTGGTGAGTTGAAAGATATACGTGTCACCCAGCGACCATTGCTCGACAGCCCGCTCCATGAAGCCGGTGTTGCGGAAATTGAGGAACAGCCAGGTCATCGCGGCCACGTCGTCCGGATGATTCTTGCCCTGCAGAATACCGGCACGGGCGGCGACCAGATTGGGCGGCGACTGTTCGAGGGCGACCCGGAATGCGCGGTCACCGAGCGGGACGGCAACAGCCTGCTGGTATTGCTCGAAGTGGTCGAGATCGTGGCTATTGGCGTAGAGGTCGAGGTAGTAGATGGCGTCCTTCTGGGCCTTGGACCACAGGCTTTCGCCGCCGACGAAACCGCGCACAGCGGACAGCACGAACAGGCTGCTGCCTGCCAGCAGCGCCTGCAGCACGATGACCAGCACAAAGGGCCAAACCAGACGCAATAACTGAGTTGTACTGCGCGCCAACCGGGCGCCCGTCTCGTGACTCATACCGTCCCTTTCTCCCGACTCCGGTGCGGTTACAGCCGCGCCAGCATGCGCAAAAGCCTCATGCCCAGGTGAATACAGCACAATGCCGGCCCAGACGGAAGCGCCAGCATGTCACTCAGGTATAGACGGCTTTTGCCGGGTCGGTCAGAAAAAAGGGCTTGACTGGCTCAACGACGGCGAAACAAGGGCCGTGGCTCGATCGCCGAGCGGCCGTACAGCACGCTCATGCCAGCCAGTCCCTTGAGGGCATCCTCGACCGATTTGTCGGCACGCACGGCAAACGCATCGAAGCCGCATTGGCGCATATGGCTGAGCTGGTCGCGCAGGACATCGCCCACGGCGCGCAGCTCGCCCTGCCAACCCAGACGCGTACGCAGCAGGTAGGCCAGGCTGTAACCACGACCATCACGAAAGCTGGGGAAGTCGATGGCGATCAGCGGCAATGCCGGCAGGCAAGCCTGCAACGCCTGCACGTCATCATCCGGTGCCAGCCACAGGCCATCGGCGCTGGTGGCCTGGCCGGCCAGCACGGTGTCGCTCTGGCGTTCGCGCCACAGGGCCAGCGGCAGCAACAGCGGTGCCATCAGTTCGTCGGGGGATTCGCCCTCACGCAGCAGGTGCCAGGGATCATCGGTGATGATCTGTGGCGCACCGTCTTGCAGCTTGATCAGGTTGTTCATGCGGGCTGCTCCTGCTGGCGGTAGACCTGTTGCTTGAAGGGCTCCAGGCCGATCCGTGCACAAGTATCGACAAAGGGTTCGCCCTCTGCACGCTGCGCCAGGTAGGTCTCGATGATCCGCTCGATGACCTCGGGCACCTCTGCCGCACCAAACGATGGGCCAATCACCTTGCCCAGCGCCGCGCCATGCCCCTGCGCGCCACCGAGGGTGATCTGGTACCACTCGCTGCCGTTCTTATCCACGCCGAGGATGCCGATATTGCCGATATGGTGATGGCCACAGGCGTTCATGCAGCCGGAGATATTCAGGCTCAATTCGCCGATGTCATGCAGGTAGTCGAGGTCTTCGAAGCGCTGCTGAATCCCCTGGGCGATGGGAATCGACTTGGCATTGGCCAGCGAGCAGTAATCGCCACCGGGGCAGGCGATGATGTCGTTGAGCAGGCCGATGTTCGGGGTCGCCAGGCCAACGGCATCGGCCAGTTGCCAGAGGCGATACAGATCCGCCTGGCGCACGTCCGGCAGGACCAGGTTCTGCTCGTGGGCAACCCGGATCTCGCCGAAGCCGAAGGCCTCGGCCCAATCGGCGGCATGCTCCATCTGTACGGCGGTGATATCGCCAGGCGGCAACGCGGCCCCCGGTTTGGTCGACAGCACCACGCTGGCATAACCGGCCACCTTGTGCGGCTGCACGTTACGCGTCAGCCACCGCTCGAAACGCGGGTCATGCAGCGCCTGTTGAAGCGGGTCCTGGTTTTCCAGCGCGGCGTAGTGCGGCGGCTGGAAATGCGCGGCGACACGCTGGTACTCCTCTTCCGTCAATTCGGCCGGGCCATCCTTGATCAGTGCCCACTCCTCCTCGACCTCACGGGCGAACGCTTCGACACCCAGCGCCTTGACCAGGATCTTGATCCGCGCCTTGTATTTGTTGTCACGCCGGCCATAGCGGTTGTAGACCCGCAGCACGGCTTCGACGTAGCTGAGCAGGTGCCGCCAGGACAGGCCATCACGTACCTGCTGGCCAATGATCGGCGTGCGCCCCAGGCCACCACCGACCAGCACGCGCAGCAGCAACTCTCCGCTCTCGTCGCGGTACACCTGCAGGCCGATGTCATGCACCTGCACCGCCGCACGGTCTTCGGCAGCCGAGCACAGGGCGATCTTGAACTTGCGTGGCAGGAACAGAAACTCGGGGTTGACCGTCGACCACTGGCGCAGGAGTTCAGCCAGCGGGCGCGGATCGAGGTACTCGTCAGCCGCGACCCCGGCGAACGCCTCGGTGGTCACGTTGCGTACGCAGTTGCCGGACGTCTGGATGGCGTGCATCTCGACCTCGGCCAGTTGCTCGAGGATATCCGGCACCTGCTCCAGTTCGATCCAGTTGAACTGGATGTTCTGCCGTGTCGTCAGGTGGCCGTAGTCACGGTCGTAGTTGCGGGCGATGTGCGCCAGGGTACGCAACTGTTTCGATGACAGCGTGCCGTAGGGAATCGCCACACGCAGCATGTAGGCATGCTTCTGCATGTACAGGCCGTTCTGCAGGCGCAACGGCAGGAACTCTTCCTCGCTCAGTTCATCGCTGATGCGGCGCTGCACCTGGTCACGAAACTGCGCAACCCGCTCGCGCACCAGCGCGTGGTCGTATTGGTCGTACTGGTACATGGTTTCCTCGGAACGGCGTCATGCCGCTAAGGAGCGGCAGGCGGACAAACGATGCGCGAACTATGCGCAAGACACTGCCATCAAAACAGCGGCAGATAGCACAGAAAAATACGGATCAGATGGGCAGCCAATCGCTTACCAGCCGCAGCCGGACGGCGAAGAAACCTTGATCCAGATCATTGCAGAATCCAGAGCCCCCAAGCGTAGCGGCGCTGCCCTTTGCATCGCATCTGATATGGTTTTTATCCACTTACCTGAGTCTGTTATCGAAACAGTTGCGCTCGCATAGTTCGCCCCGCCTGATAAAGCCTGATGGGGGCAACCAATGAGTGAGCGCATCCCCGCACAGATCATCGAAACGATCGATCCGCGCCAACCAATCCGCCTGACGCCTTCCCAGGCCGGCGGGCCGATCCACACCCGCAGTTTCACGGGTCGCTTCCGCAACCTGCGCCTGTATGGCGCAGGCCTGTTGTTCCTGATTTTCTTCGGCACCGCCTGGCTCGACTGGGACGGCCGCCAGGCCGTGCTGTGGAACCTGGCCGAACACCGCTACTACATCTTCGGCGCGACCTTCTGGCCGCAGGACTTCATCCTGCTGTCGGCGCTGCTGATCATCGCGGCCTTCGGCCTGTTCGCGATCACGGTGGTCGCCGGGCGTGTCTGGTGCGGCTACAGCTGCCCGCAGAGCGTGTGGACCTGGGTGTTCATGTGGGCCGAGAAGATCACCGAGGGCGAGCGCAACCAGCGCATCAAGCTCGACGCCGCGCCCTGGACGGTCGGCAAGCTGCTGCGCCGTACCACCAAACATGTCATCTGGCTGGCGGTGAGCCTGCTCACGGCGCTGACCTTCATCGGCTACTTCACACCGATCCGCGAGCTGAGCCAGGAACTGTTCACCCTGCAACTCGATGGCGCCACGCTGTTCTGGGTGCTGTTCTTCATGGCCGCCACCTACATCAACGCCGGCTGGTTGCGCGAGAAGGTCTGCGTGCACATGTGCCCCTACTCGCGTTTCCAGAGTGCGATGTTCGACCAGGACACCCTGCTGGTGGCCTATGACGCCAAACGCGGCGAAGGTCGTGGCCCGCGCAAGAAAGGCAGCGACTACAAGGCCGAAGGCCTCGGCGATTGCATCGACTGTCAGATGTGCGTGCAGGTCTGCCCGACCGGTATCGACATCCGCGACGGCCTGCAGATCGACTGCATCGGTTGCGCCGCCTGCATCGACGCCTGCGACTCGATCATGGACAAGATGGGCTACGCCAAGGGCCTGGTTGGCTACCACTCCGACCGCGAACTGCAAGGTGGCACTACCCACCTGCTGCGGCCACGTCTGGTGGGCTACGGCGTTGCGCTGACACTGATGATCGGGGCCTTCGTCTGGGCACTGGAAGCGCGCTCCATGGTGTCCATCGATGCCGCCAAGGATCGCAGCATGTTCCGCGAGAACGCCCTTGGGCAGATCGAGAACACCTACCGCCTCAAGGTGATCAACAAGACCCAGGAACCGCAGCGCTATCACCTGGCCCTCGTGGACACCCCCGGCATGCGCCTGGATGCACCCGCACACCTGCTGTTGGCCCCGGGCGAGATTCTCGACGTGCCGGTGACCGTGGTGCTAACCGCCGAGCAGGTCGGTGCGACGGCGACCCGCGTACGCTTCGAGATCAGCAACCTGGCCGACACCCGCGAACGCATGCAGGCGCAAAGCACCTTCATCGCGCCGAGCGGGCGCTGAGTGAACTGAGCGCAGGCTTGTCCACCCCAGGCACGGCGCCGCACCGCCGTGCCTGTTCTTCCCCGGAGCCCCGTACAGCGTGAGCAGCTTCAGTCGCATGAATGCGCAACTCCCCGTAGAGTGTGACCACTTGCTGGCCGCCCCTACGGACACGATGAAACGCTACGAGAAATTCGCCGACCAGATCGCCGAGCTGATCCGCTCCGGCGTACTCGCCCCAGGCGAGAAAGTGCCTTCGGTACGGCATGCCAGCCGCACCTACGGCGTCAGTCCGTCCACCGTGTTCCAGGCGTATTACTTGCTGGAGGACCGTGGGCTGATTACCGCCCGCGCGCGCTCCGGTTACTTCGTTCGCGAACTGAGCGAGCATTCGCTGGCCGAGCCGGAAACCAGCGCACAGCCCGCGCAGACCACCGAAGTGGATGTCAGCGAACTGGTGTTCTCGGTACTCGGCTCCCTGAAAGACCCGCACACCGTACCCTTCGGCTCGGCCTTCCCCAGCCCGCAGCTGTTCCCCCTGCAACGCCTGGCGCGCTCCATGGCCCATGGCCTGCGCGACATGCCCGGCCATGCGGTGATCGCCGACATGACCGCCGGCAACCCCGACCTGCGCCGCCAGATTGCCCTGCGCTACATGCTCAGCGGCGTACGCCTGCCACTGGATGAGCTGGTGATCAGCAATGGCGCGCTGGAAGCCCTCAACCTGTGCCTGCAGACCGTCACCGGCCCCGGCGACCTGGTGGCCATCGAAGCCCCGGCGTTCTATGCCACCCTGCAAGTGCTCGAGCGCCTCAAGCTCAAGGCCGTGGAAATCCCGGTCAACCCGCGCGAAGGGGTCGACCTGGACATACTCGCCGAGCGTCTGGCCAGCCTGCCGATCAAGGCCTGCTGGTTCATGAGCAGCCTGCAGAACCCACTCGGCGCCAGCATGAGCGATCCGCGCAAGCAGGAACTTTACGAACTGCTGGTCAAGCATCAGGTGCCGTTGATCGAGGACGATGTCTACGCCGAGCTGTATTACGGCGCCCAGCCGCCGAAGCCGGTGAAGAGCTTCGACCGTGACGGCCTAGTGATGCACTGCGGCTCGTTCTCCAAGAGCCTCGCCCCCGGCTACCGGGTGGGCTGGGTGGCCGGGGGCCGCTATGCCGAGCAGATCAGCCGACTCAAGCTGATGACCACCATCTCGCCCTCGGTACCAGCCCAGGCCGCCATTGCCGACTACCTGCAACACGGCGGCTACGACCGCCACCTGCGCAAGCTGCGCCACGCCCTGGAAACCCAGCAAGGCGCCATGCTCGCCTCCGCCGCCCGGCATTTCCCTGCGGGCACACGGGTCACTCGGCCCAGTGGTGGCTACTTCCTCTGGTTCGAATTCCCCGAACAGGTCGACTCGCTGCAACTGTTCCAGCTCGCCCTTGCCCAGGGCATCAGCCTGGCACCCGGGCCGATCTTTTCCGCTACCCGCCGCTTCCGCAACTGCGCCCGCCTCAACCATGGCCACCCCTGGGACGAACAGAGCGAACGCGCCATGGAACTACTGGGACGAATCCTGGCCTCATTCTGACGGACAGGATGACGACTGGAAGCTCTTGCAGGGTGCGCAGCGCGCACCAGCAGGACTGCTCATCACTTCACTACGCACAAGCCAGGGGCGCGCCACCCTCGCAACAAAGAAGGTGCTTGCGCCCACACACCGAGCCACCAAAAAGGCATAGCTTTAATCCATAGAAAGACCCGAGGTACCGCCCAGCTGATGCGTGGTAAAGCTGACGTCAAAAAATAGTGGCATAATGACACCACTCCGTCACACACGACGGCAGATGCTGTGGAGTACCGATCATGAGCCGCGATACCGAAACCGATGTGACAGAAGTGCTCAGTGACGAGCAACGCCTGACGCTGTTGGAAAAACGGGCAACCCGCGATCGTTTCATGCTCTGGGGCGTTTCAGGCGTCCTGCTTCTGGTTCTGCTCGTCTGGTTGACCACCGGCCTGATGCGCCTGTTCAGCAACGACGAAGCCCTAACCCCCTCGAGCCCAGAAATCCAGGCCCTGCAAAAGCAGGCCACTGGCTTCGAAGAGCAACTGGCTCGGATCGAACTGCAACTGGCACAACAGAACACCCGCATCGTGACACTCAGCGCTGCCCAATCGAGCGTCAGTGCCAGTCCCTCGGCACCGGTCGCGAGCGGCGAGCGAAGCGACACCCTCCAACAGGTGGCCAGGCTGATGATCAGCCAGGAGCAAACCTTCCAGGGAAGCCTGACTGCACTGAAGACCGGCATGCGTGACCTGGCAGCCATGATCCCGGGCTCGCGCAGCTGGCTGGAGTACTACAACGAATCCCTCGATAAACCGTTGGCCGAAAGCCAGACGCGGGTCAAGCAACTGCAACAGTGGTCCACGGGTAAACCCGTACAAAGCCCGACCGCGCCATGACCCTGGGTACTTCGCTGCTGGCATTTCTGGCAGCCGTCAGCCTGCTGACGATCACCCCGGGTGTCGACACCGCACTGGTCCTGCGAGCCGCTACCTTGGGAGCGCCAAAACGCGCGATAGCTGCAGCCTTGGGTATCGGCGCCGGTTGCCTGTTGTGGGGCGCTGCCGTAGCCCTCGGCCTCGGCGCCTTGCTGGCAGCCTCCGAGCTGGCATTCAACCTGCTCAAATGGATCGGCGCCACCTACCTCGCCTGGCTGGGCCTGAACATGCTGCTTCGTC
Organism: Pseudomonas sp. Marseille-Q8238; assembly: GCF_965111915.1. Classification (NCBI taxonomy): domain Bacteria; kingdom Pseudomonadati; phylum Pseudomonadota; class Gammaproteobacteria; order Pseudomonadales; family Pseudomonadaceae; genus Pseudomonas; species Pseudomonas sp. Marseille-Q8238. Next base: position 3,405,672 of record NZ_CBCOPI010000001.1, read on the forward strand.
CTCGCAACGAGGTCATCGGCGCCGTCGCCGAACAGCGTGGCAATGGCGCAACTGACTGGTTCCTCAAAGGCTTGCTCGGCAACCTGCTCAACCCCAAGGTTGGCGTCTTCTATGTGTCCTTCCTGCCGCAGTTCATACCGGCCGGCGTCTCGGTCAGCAGCTACAGTTTCGTTCTCGCCCTGCTGCATGTTCTGCTTGGGCTGCTCTGGGCTGGCGTCCTGATCATCGCCACCCGGCCACTCGCCAACCTGCTGCGCAGCGCATCGATGATCCGTCTGCTGGACCGCCTGACGGGTTCGGTGCTGCTGGTATTCGCCACCACCCTGGCACTGTCCCGACGCTGAGCCTGCATACCGCCATTTGCGTGCCTACGCTTCTTCCGTACACTGCGCGACAACCAAAGAGGCAGGGAGTGCAGCATGCACCGCACAGTCACCTGGGCTTGCACCGCAGCGTGCCTGCTCTACGCTCAGATCGGACATGGCGCCACGCCGTCGAACGACCCCCTTCTCGATAGTCCCCTTCCCAGCGCCTCCACAGGCGAACGCACTGCACGCGGCGTCTTGCGCGCCCGCGACCAGGCAATGCTGTCCAGCGAGCTGGCCGGCCGCATCATTGAAATGCCCTATGCCGACGGCCAGGACTTCAAGAAAGGCGATGTGCTGGTGCGTTTCGATTGCAGCGCCTACCAGGCCCAGCTCAATGCCTCGCAGGCTGCCGTGCGCGCTGCCCGCGAAGAACTCAGCCACAACAAGCAACTGGCGGCACTGAATTCGGTTGGCCGTTTCGAAGTTGCCCTGGCCGAGGCCAAGCAGGCCCAGGCGCAGGCCGAAGCGCAGGTCTATCAGGTACAGGTCAAGCGCTGCAGCGTTACCGCCCCGTTCAATGGTCGAGTGGTACAGCGCAAGGCACAGCCGCACGAAAGCGTACCCGGCGGCGCCCCGTTGCTGGAGATCGTCGATAACCGCACCCTGGAAGTCCATCTGCTGGTGCCATCGAGCTGGCTCGGTCACTTGAAGCCCGGTGAGCATTTCGCGTTCACCCCGGATGAAACCGGCCAACCGCTGCAGGTCGAGGTCAAACGCCTGGGTGCACGCATCGACGAAGGCAGCCAGACTCTGCTGCTGATCGGCACCCTGCCTTCTGACAGCAGTGGCTTGCTGGCCGGTATGAGTGGCAGTGCACGCTTTCCGGGGTCGCAATGAACGCACCGCTCCCCGGTTTGGCCGAGCGCGTTTTCGCGCAGTTTCTCGTACTCGAACGTCAGGCACGCGCAGCCAAGGATATCGACAGCCTCGCCTACGCCCTGGCCAATGATGCCCAGGGTCTGTTCGGCTACCGGCATGCCGCCCTGTTGATAGCCGGCAAGGTGCGTGCCTTGACCGGCATCAGCGTGGTCGAGCCCAACGCCCCCTTCGTTGCCTTCGTCGAGAATGCCGCCAGCCAGCTCCTGGCCCAGGGGCGCTCGGCGCAAGCCCAGGTCGTCATCGCCGATTCGCTAAATGGCCCATCCCAGGCCGACTGGCAAAGCCTGTCGGCGGCCGCCGTATTCTGGTTGCCGCTGCTGGATAGACAGCAGCAACCTTTCGGCGGCCTGTGGATCGCCCGCGAACAACCCTGGAGTGAAGCCGAACAAGCCTTGCTGATGCAGCTTGGCGACGCTTATAGCCATACCTGGCTGGCGCTCCAGCCGGGCAAGCCCTGGCGTTTACGCTGGCCGCGCAAAAAAATCATCGGAGTGGCCTTGGCTGCCCTGCTGCTGTTATTGCTGCCCGTACGCCAATCGGTACTCGCGCCGGCGCAGGTGGTACCACTCGGCGGCCAGATCGTTGCCGCCCCCCTCGACGGCGTGATTGCCGAGTTTCTGGTAAAGCCCAATCAGGCGGTTAACAAAGGGGACATCCTGCTGCGTTTCGATGCCACCAGCATCAAGGCCCAGGCCGACGTTGCCGAGCGCAGCCTGAATGTCGCCGAGGCAGAACTCAAGGCCAACGCCCAACGCGCCTTCAGCGATGCCGACTCCAGCGCCCGCATCGACCTGTACGCCGCCCGCGTGGAACAGAAACGCGCCGAACGCGACTACGCCCGTCAATTACTGGCGCGCAGCGAAGTCCGTGCCGAGCGCGACGGGATCGCGGTGTTTGCCGATGCCCAGCGCTGGACCGGTAAACCGGTGCAAACCGGCGAGCGCCTGATGGAAATAGCCGACCCGAATCAGGCCGAATTGCGTATCGAACTGGCGGTGGGTGATGCCCTGGATTTCAAACCAGGCACTGATATCGCCCTGTTCCTTGACAGCGATCCGCTGCATCGCCACGCCGCACGCCTGCTACGCAGCGCGTATGAGGCCCAGCAGACGGCCAGCGGCCAGTTGGCCTACCGCCTGGATGCCGAATTCGAGCAGGCACCACCCCGTATAGGCCTGCGCGGTACAGCGAAAATCTTCGGTGAGCGCGGGCCACTGGCTCTCTATCTATTAAGGCGCCCGTTCGCCTCCCTGCGCCAGACAGTGGGCCTGTAGATGCAACTGCCCGCCCTGCGTGCCGACTTGCAACTGTCCCCAGCAAGCCCAGCACTGGACGGCTCACCGCAATGGACCCTTGCTGACCCGTTACGCGGTCGTTATTTCAAACTCGGCGCGCCCGCCATGCGCCTGCTCCGGCATTGGCAACTGGGCAATGCCGCACGTGTGCTACAGGCCGCCAACCGCGAACCTGGTATCCCACTGGGCGAAGCGGAGATCGAGGAATTGCTGCGCTTCCTGCGCGGCCACGACCTGATCACCGCCACGGACGACGAACAGAGCGCCAGCTACGCTGCCAAGGCCGCCCAGCAACGGCATGGTCTGTGGCAGAGCCTACTGCACCAGTACCTGTTCTTCCGCATTCCGCTGTGGCGTCCCGACGCCTTTCTCAACCGCACCTGGCCATGGCTCGAGCGCCATGGCCCGAACCTGCTGCGCTTCGGCCTGCCGCTGCTGCTGTGCCTTGGCGTGTTTCTCGCCGCGCGCGACTGGGAACGCTTCATCGCCACCTTTCCGCACCTGTTCAGCCTGGGCGGCGCGATGTCCTTCGCCATCGCCCTGACCTTCGCCAAGCTCTGCCATGAATTCGGCCATGCCTACATGGCCAAGCGCGCCGGCTGCCGGGTACAGAGCATGGGCCTGGCCTTCATGGTCATGCTGCCGATGTTCTACACCGATGTCAGTGACGCCTGGCGCGTCAACGACCGACGTTCGCGCCTGTTGATCGGGGCCGGTGGCGTACTCGCCGAGCTGCTGCTGGCCTGTATCGCCCTGCTCGCCTGGTCGCTCTTGCCAGACGGCCCCGCGCGCACGGCAGCCTTCATGCTGGCTAGCGCCACCTGGATCACCACATTGCTGATCAACCTCAACCCCTTCATGCGCTTCGATGGCTACTTCCTGATCAGCGATCTGTGGGGGGTGGACAACCTGCAAGGTCGAGCATTCGCCCTGTGTCGCTGGCGCCTGCGCGAAGCCCTGTTCGGCTACGGCGAACCGGCTCCGGAACCCTGGTCGCCGAGCATGCAGCGCAAGTTGCTGGTCTGGGGCTATGGCTCATGGCTGTGGCGCGCAGCGCTGTTTCTCGGCATCGCCCTCGCCGTCTACCACATGTTCTTCAAGCTGCTCGGCATCTTCCTGATGCTGGTCGAACTGGCCTGGTTCATCGGCCTGCCGATCTGGCGCGAGATGCAGGAATGGAGCAAGCGTCGCGCCCAAGCCCATCCGGGCAAGGTCGTGTTGCTGGGGGCCACCCTGCTCGGCCTGCTGGCACTGTTGCTGCTGCCCTGGCGCAGCACCGTGGAAATCCCCGCCATGCTCGAGGCGTCGCGCAGTACCGCGCTGCACGCCCCCACGGCGGCCCGCCTGAAGGTACTGCATGCCCAGGAAGGCCAGCAGGTCAACGAAGGTGACGTGCTGCTGGAACTGGAATCCCCCGATCTGGATGCCCGCCTGAGCATCGTGCGCAGTCAAGTCAGCATCCTGCAGTTGCAACTGCGCCGCCAGGCCGGGCGTAGCGAGACCATCGCCGACATCGGCATCCTCGAACAGCAACTGGCCGAAGCCGTGGCCGAATACCGTGGTCTGACGGCGCAACGCGAACGCCTGCAGATTCGCGCTCCCGCAACCGGCACCGTACGCGACCTGCTGATTGGCCTGGAGCCCGGCCTCTGGCTCTCGCCGCACAGCGTACTGGTACGGCTGGTAGAACCCGGCCTGCGCCTGCGCGGCTACCTGCCGGAAGAAGCGCTGTGGCGCGTGGAGCCAGGCAGTGAAGGTCGCTTCATCATGGACGATCCGTCCCGCCCGGCCCTCGCCGTGCGCCTGGACGAAGTGGACACCACCGGCGCCACGCATATCCAGCTCGAAGCACTGACCTCCGATCACCACGGCCCCATCGCCGTACGCCGCACCGCACAGCAGGAGGCTGAACCGCTCCAGGCGCAATACGGCGTCAACCTGAGCCTGCCCGACTCGCCGCCAGCTCCCGCGCAGCCCCTGCGTGGCCTGGTATTGCTGGAAGGCAGGGGTGAATCGGTGCTGGGTTTTATCTGGCGACGCGTGGCAGCGCTGGGCGTGCGCGAAAGCGGCTTCTGAGACCTGACCAGCCGAGCAAAAAACTGAGTGACCCGCTTGCGCGGTCAATAGAAACAGAGAATAGTTCCCCGATATTTTCGGCGCTTGATCTGGCCTGCACCACACGGAGGTTCCCATGAAGTTTCTCGACCTGTTCAAGCGTCAGGCCAGCCCATTTACCGCACAGCGTGCACCGCTGGCTTCTGCCCTCGAACCGCGCATGCTGTTCGACGGCGCGATTGCCGCTACTGCTGTCGACGCAGCCACCTCAGCCGAACCCCAGCCAAACGCAGCAACTGCCAATGACACGGCCCTGCATGATGCCGTGCCGCCCGCAGCCACCAGTGATCAGCGCCAGGAAGTGGTGTTTATCGATGGCAAAGTCGACAACAAACAACAACTGATCGCCGGTCTCAAGCCGGGCACGGAAGTGGTGGTGCTCGACAGCAGCAAGGACGGCCTGCAGCAGATTGCCGACTACCTGAAGGGACGTTCCGACGTCGATGCCATCCATCTGCTGAGCCACGGTTCCGACGGCACGGTCGAACTGGGAAACACTTGGTTGAATGCCCAGAATATCGGCCAGCACAGCCAGGCGCTCAATGCCATTGGCGCGGCCCTGACCGCCGATGGCGATATCCTGCTCTATGGCTGCAGTACCGCCGAAGGCACGCAAGGCACCGCACTGCTCAATGAACTGGCGCGTTTGACGCAGGCAGATGTGGCCGCATCCAACGATGCGACAGGCGCAGCCGACAAAGGTGGCGACTGGCAGTTGGAGCGCCAAGTCGGCCAGATCGAGTCGGCACCGCTGAACCTTGATGGGTATAAGAGTCTACTGGCAGCCCCTGCAGATCAGGGCTTCGACAACCATCCAAATGTCCCTTATGAGTTCACGGGGCCCCAGACCATCGATGGCATCACCTACAGCCTCATCTCGCCTGCCGGTGGCACAACCACCATAACCGCTACTAACGACTTCAGCATAACCCCAGCGGATGCAAACAAGCCCCATGGCTATGACCTGGCCCTCATCTTCAATCTGGATGCGAACAACGTCGTTCAAAGCGGGCCTCTGGATGCCCGGATAAGCTCTGCCGATGGTAGTGAATTCAGCATGGTATCGATGGAAATCGATACCGGAGCTTTTATTCCAGACCCAGAAAGTCCGGGCGCAACAAACCCGAACCTGACCATCAAGGGCTATCTCAATGGCGTTGAGGTGGCATCCGATACCGTGAATACTGGCGTCTCTGATGCAAGCGGCTCCATTACCTATACCAAAAATGCTATCGCGGCTGGCTTTGGCGGCACGCTGACCTTCTCCAGTGCCTGGCAGTATGTTGATGAAATCAGGATCACAGGAACCGACACTGTCGTTGCCATCGATGACCTGAATTTCGCCGCCGCTGTACTCCCCAGCGCCGCCCCCGTGCTCACCACCAGTGGCGGCAGTGCGGGCTTTGTCGAAGGCAACAATGTCGCGTCCACTCCGGTGGCCATCGACCCCGGCCTGACCCTCAGCGACCCCGACAGCCCGACCCTGGCCAGCGCCAAAGTGGTGATCAGCGGCAACTTCCAGGCCGGCGAGGATATCCTAGGGTTCAGCCAGAACGCCGCAACCATGGGCGATATCACCGGCAATTACAACGCTAGCACCGGCACCCTGACCCTGACCTCCAGCGGCGGCGCTAGCGCAGCTCAGTGGCAGGCAGCGCTGAGGTCGGTGACCTATACCAACAGTTCGGAAAGCCCCAACACCAGCAACCGGACCATCAGCTTCAGCGCCAATGACGGCACGAACGAGAGCAACGCCGGAACCCGGGTCGTCACCGTAATGGCCGTCAATGACACGCCGATCGCCACCACCACCGGCGGCACCGCGACGCACACCGAAGGCGGCGGTGCCATCGCCATCGACAGCGGCCTGACGCTCAGCGATCGGGACAGCAGCACCCTGACCAGTGCCACGGTCAAGATCAGCAGCGGCTTGCAGAGTGCCGAGGACTTTCTGTGGATCACCCTGGGCCCCAATACCGGCAACATCGATGCCAGCTACAACACCAACTCCGGGGAAATGCTCCTGAGCTCCGCCGGCGCCACTGCCACTCTGGCCCAATGGCAGGCCGCTCTGCGGGCCGTAACCTATACCAACAATTCGAATTCGCCCAATACTGGCGATCGCACCATCACCTTCACAGTCAATGACGGCACCAGTGAAAGCGCGGCCGCGACCAAAACCATCAACGTGATCGCCGTCAACGATGCACCGATCGTGGCCTACCCCATAGCCAACCAGAACGCCACCCAAAACGCGACCTTTAGCTTTCAATTTGCTGGCAACACCTTCAACGACCCGGACGGTGACACGCTGACCTACACCGCCCAACTGGCCGGCGGCGGCGCCCTGCCCGCCTGGCTCAGTTTCAATGCCACCACCCGCACTTTCAGCGGTACGCCGGACAATGGCGATGTCGGCCCCCTGACCATCGTGGTCACCGCCAGCGATGGCCACGGTGGTACGGTTACCGATGACTTCACGCTCACGGTAGCCAACATCAACGATGCGCCGACGGTGGTCCACCCCATTGCCGACCAGCAGGTGAGGCAAGGTTCGGCCCTCAACTTCCAGTTCGCCAACAATACCTTCAACGATATTGATGTCGGCGACAGCCTAAGCTACACGGCCGAATTGGCCGGAGGTGGGGCGCTACCCGCCTGGCTCAGTTTCGATCCCCTGACACGGACCTTCAGCGGCACGCCGGGCGCCGGCGAGGTCGGTGCGCTGAGCATCAAGGTAACAGCCAATGACGGCAACGGCGGCAACGTCGCCGATACCTTCACACTCACCGTCACCAGCGCCAACCCGGTCGTGAGCGACGTCAGCGCCTTCGGCACCAACGGCAATGGCCCCTACAAAGTGGGCGACACCATTACCGTGGTCGTGGCGTTCGATCAGCATATCTACGTCTCCGGCGGCACGCCGACCCTGCTGCTGGAAACCGGCAGCATCGATCGGATTGCCACCTATGCCGGCGGCTCAGGCACCAACACCCTGTTCTTTACCTACACCGTCCAGGCGGGCGACCGCAGCGCCGATCTGGACTACCACTCCAGCACCGCCCTGGCGCTCAACGGCGCCACCATTGCCAATAGCCAGTCGGACAATGCCGTAATAAGCCTGCCCACCCCCGGCAGCGCCGGCTCCATGGGGGCGAACACCAGCATGGTGATCGACGGTATCGCGCCCACCATAAACTGGGGATCCGTACCCGCCGACGGCACCTATGTCGCTGGGGATGCGCTGGACTATACCCTTAACTTCTCAGAAGCCGTCACGGTTGATACCAGCGGCACCACGCCGTACCTGGAAATAAATATCGGTGGCCAGATCCGTCATGCCGAATACCTGAGCGGCTCAGCGACCAGTACGCTGGTGTTTCGCTACATCGTGCAGAGCGGTGACAACGATGGCGATGGCATCGTGTTGTCCAACAACGTCCAGTTCACGGGCAACAGCATCCATGACGCAGCCGGCAACCCCCTGGACCCGACGTTTACCGCCAACGCCACCCCCGGCATCCGGGTCGATGCACTGGCTCCCGAAGTCACCGATATCACCCTTGACGGCCCTGCCGGGCCGGGCACCCTGGTGTTTACCGTGACTTTCAGCGAGAACGTGAGTGGTGTGACCGCCAACGACTTCAGCCTGCTGACCACCGGCAGTGCCAGCGGCGCACTGAGCTCGGTGACGCAAATTTCGCCCAACACCTACCGCGTCACCATCGACACGGTCGGTGGCCAAGGCACCCTCGGTCTGACCCTTAATGCCGCCAATAGCGGCATCGTCGATAGCCACGGCAATGCCCTGGCAGTATCGTTCAGCACACCGGGCTACGCCGTGAATACACCGACACCAACGGCACCTTCCCTACTGCCACCGGCGCCCAGCGGCGACCCGCAACTGATGGCCTACCCGCCGGTCGAGGCCCCGCCACCTGCCACCGGCGTACTGTGGCCCAGCGCACCGGGCCTGGACACAGCCGGCCTCACCTCGCCGCTGCTCCCGGCCCCTTTGTTCGAGCAACGCACCCTGGGCAGCGGCATTCCGCCTCTGGGCAATATCTTTATCAACAACGGCGCCCTGGCCCCGAGTTTCATTGCTCAAGTCTTCGGCAATAGTGACAGCAGCAATGGCTCCGGCACTGGTTTCCTCGGCTTTGGTGGTGGTGAGGGCGGCGTATTTGGCTCTAGCACCCTGAGCAGCATTTTCAGCACCGGAATCCCCGAGCCCACGTCCTTGCAAGCGTTTGGCAGCCAATCCATCAGTGATATCAACCAGGGGCTGCGCGGGGTCTTCGGCGCACCAACACTGGGACAACAGTTGCACGACCTGAACCAGGGCGAACAACGCCAGCTACGTGATTTGGCACTGGCTCTGAGCCAGTTCGAGTTCACTGAACCGAACGTTTGAATACAACACATCAAAAAGAAAAGTTGAGCCGTTTTTAGGGGGCGGCACAGGGATGAATAAAAACCAGAAGTTGTTCGGAGCCAGCCTGCTTGCGCTGGCGATCAGTGGATGCGCCGTCACCAGCCAACCCATCGAGCGCAGTGCCAGCGAGCAGCGCGCCCAGAGTGACCTGCAAAGCATGTTCAAGGATCAGGAGCCCCTCAACGCCCCCCTGACCCTGCATGACGCCATGGCCCGCGCCGTCAAATACAACCTCGAAGCGCGCCTTAAAGTGATGGAAGAAGCCATGGCCCAGCGCCAGGTCGATCTGGCCACCTTCGACATGTTGCCGCGCATGGCTGTCTCGGCCGGTTATGCGGGCCGCAACAACGTCAGCGCCTCCAGTAGCCAGAGCGTCAACACCGGCACCCAATCCCTCGAGCCCTCCACGTCGCAGGACCGTGACCGTGGCGTGGCAGACCTGACCATGGTCTGGAACGTGCTGGACTTCGGCGTCGCCTATGTCAGTGCCAAGCAACAGGGTGACCAGCGCCTGATCGTGCAGGAGCGACGCCGCAAGGTGCTCCATACCATCATTCAGGATGTGCGCTCGGCCTATTGGCGCGCCGTCGCCGCTGACCGACTGCTCACGCAGATAGACAGCCTCATGGCACGCGTCGACCAAGCACGCAGTAATAGCCAGCACCTGAGCACACAGCGTATTGGTGACCCTGTCCAGGCCCTGAGCTACCAGCGCGCGCTGATTGAAGCCACACGCCAACTGGAAGACCAGCGCCGTGCACTGTCGCTGGCCAAGACTGAACTGGCGGCGCTGATCAATCTGCCGATGGGCACTGCTCTTACCCTGGCCCCGGCAGGTGACTATGCGGTGCCAGAACTCAAGATCGAGATGGCTCGCCTCGAGCAACAGGCCCTGGCCAGCCGCCCCGAGTTACGCGAGCAGGACTATCAGGCGCGCATCAGCGCCGCAGAAACCCGCAAGGCCATGCTGCGCCTGCTGCCCGGCCTGGAGTTTTCCGCCGGTGGGCATTACGACAGCAACTCGTTCCTGGTCAATCAGAGCTGGGCCGACTATGGCGTGAAGGTGACCTGGAACCTGTTCAACGTTCTCTCCGCACCCGCCGCCATCGACGTGGCCAAGGCTGGCCAGCAGGTCGCCGAAGCCCGACGCCAGGCAATGTCGATGGCAGTGCTCGCCCAGCTGTATGTGGCCAATGCCAACTTCAATGAGGCACGCCGTCAGTTCGCTACCAGCCAGCAATTGGCCGGCCTGGACGAGCAGATCGCCGAGCAGTTGCGTAATCGCTACAAGGCACAGGGTATTGGCGAACTGGATCTGATCCAGGGTGAATTGAACACCTTGCAGGCCCACCTGCGCCGCGACCTGGCCTATGCCGAACTGCGCAACAGCTACGGTCAATTGTTTGCCAGTGCCGGGTTTGACCCGCTGCCAGAGGAACTGCCCTCGACCCAGTTGAGCGTCATTGCCCAGGCATTGAGCACCAGCGAGGACCGCTGGAGTCAGGGCAACATTCAGTAAGCCCCAAGCCTTCTTCAAGCCGCCTGCCAGGGCGGCTTTTTTATTTGGCGAATGCCTCTTACAGGCTCGCTGCACGTGCGCATGCAGGGAGCGTCATGCACACCTAGGGTAGGCCTTACACACCCAGCATTCGCTCTACTGGCAGTATGCCAATCGACTCTGTATCACTACTCTGTATCACTACGGCGCCTATCACTCTGGTCTAGCCTGCGGATGGATCAGGAACTGGCCGGCCTGGCCATCCACACCGGGCGTGCCGGCTGTGCCAGGCTGGCCATCTACACCCGGGTTACGGAAGACCTTGATGCCGGTTGGCCGCTTGACCAGTTGTCCGCTACCGCCCGCCCCACCCAGGCCGGCCGAGCCAGCCGCAGCACCAGCACCACCCGCCGTCAGTATCTGCACACCTGGGCCGTAGTTGCTGATGGGTATGTAGCCCTCGTCACTGAGGCTCCAGTAACGCACTCGGACATCTCCACCACGACCGCCTGCCCCACCGGTGCCGCCGGCGCCACCCGTACCGCCCGTACCTCCAGCACAGGCATCGGATGCACCGCCCGCACCACCATTACCACCCGCGCCCCCTACACCACCTGAGCCTCCCCGCGTATCCAGCAACATTGAACCGAAACGGCGCAAACCCAGGGCCAGCTCCAGGCTGACACCATCACCACCGGCTGTTCCGGGCTGACCTTCATGCCCGGCCGGCCCTGCATCGCAACCTCTGGCATCAACCACTGCCACCCCATCAGCACCAGCCTGACCCTCATGACCGGCAGCCAGCAGGCGGACATCACGGCCGATCCAGGCTTCGGCTGCCAGGATCTGAACACGCTGCAACCCCGGCACGATGCGCAAGGTTGCTCCATCTTCGAGCACCAACCGTTCGAGGCGCAGCACGGGCTGCCCGATTACGTGCTCCTGGCCAGCAGCCACGGTCAGTTCCTGTGCATTGATACAAGCCGCGCTCAGGCTGGCCAAGCAGAACAAAGCAACGCGCATATCCACCACTCCCCGTGCAAAAGATAGCGACTCTCCTGCAAGCCGCAGGCCAGTCGATTGCCTGCGCCCTATCGGCGCACAGGCTCGGAGAAATGCACGGTAGAAGTCCTTCCATCTATCAAAAATCAGCCAATAATCAATATAAGTCATTGATACATAAGACTTTACAAAATTGGCAAGGTATATGCTTTAGGGGAAGCGGCTTAAAAGAATTAGCGATAAACGCTAACGCACTTAGAGGGAATGCCCCCTCAACACTATCGAGCACTCAGGAGTATGAACATGCTGAAGAAATTGACCCTGGCGGTCTCCGTCGCTTCCACGCTTGCATTCAGCGGCCTCGCCGTCTCCGAGCCCTTCAAGAGCCCAATCGGTGAATTCGATGTGAGCATGACCGCTACTCTGGCCAGCGACTACATCTGGCGCGGCCAGTCGCAAACGGCAGGCCATGGCGCGATTCAGGGCAGCCTGGACGTGGCGCATGAAAGTGGTCTGTATGCAGGCATCTGGGCCTCCAACGTCGACGATCTGGCCTTCCCGGGCAACAAGAGCGGTGCCGATATCGAGGTCGACTATTACATCGGCTACGGCCACAGCTTCACCGACGACATCTCCGCCGACATCAGCCTGGCCAAGTACACCTACCCGGAAGCCAACGGCTGGAATGGCTATGAAGTGATCCCGACCATCAGTGCCTACGGCTTCACGCTGGGCTACAAATACGGTGTCGAGACTGGCGTGCACCCGTCCTATACCTGGGTCGCCTATGAGTATGAGCTGCCCTATGAAATCGGCATCTCGGCGTCCTATGGCCTGACCGATCAGAAGGCGGGCGGCAAGGACTACAACGACTGGAGCGTCGGCCTGAGCAAGACCTTCGTCGGCCTGGGCTTCTCCCTGACCTACACCGATACCAACATCTCCGGTGAAACCTGCGAAGCCACCTACGGCGACTCGGACTATTGCGACTCCAACGTCACTCTGGCGGTCTCCAAATCGTTCTAACGACGAAAAGCGGGCGCCTCGAAGCGCCCGGTTGATTCAAGTCCTTGGTTGAGCCGCCCGCAGAGGCGGCTTTTTTTCGCCCGGAGAATGGGCCTGTTCACGCCTCACGTCGTTACAAGCCGAAGGCCATCGCGCCGGTACTCCGGGTCGATGAAGCGTGACCTGCGCGGCCCGCCCCATCCTACGAAAGGCCGTTGGAATGCCATTCGATTCAGGTCGCGCCCCTAACTCGTCTGCGACTCACCAGGTGCCCGTACCCCGCCCCGCTCCAGCCAACGGGCCAGCAAGGGAGCCAGCTCCTCCAGCGGTCGATAGCCATTGGTGAGCAAGGCGAACTGACCATCACGTTCGGCCAGCAAGGTCGGGAACCCCGCGATGCCAAGGCATTGCACCCACTCGAAATCAGCAGCGGTAGCCGCCAGCATCTGGTCGCTGTCGAACAGCTCGGCGAACTCGATCCGGGGAATCCCGGCGCGCTCGGCCAGTTCGGCCAGCAAGGGGCCTCGTGTCACATCGAGCCCGTCCACGTAGAAGGCATACTGGATAAGCCGCAGCAATGGCCAGACGCTGTCCTGATCGAGACGGCGGGCCGTCACCAGCGCCCGGCAGGCCGGCTCGGTGTTGTAGACCAGGCCTTCGGGCAATGCAGTGGTGAAGGGCTGCCCAGTCATGGCATGGACATTCTGCCAATAGCCGAGAATGCGCGCTTCGTTCAGAGGATCGAGTGCGGCTTGCTCCTGGCGCAAGCCACCCAGCACGGTATGCAAGGGCACGCCGGAAGCAGCAGCCTGTTTAGCTAGCGCCTCGACAACCGGAGCGAAGCCCCAGCACCAGGAACACATCGGGTCCATTACGTACAGCAGACGGGTCGTCATCCACGGCTCCTGGTGCAGTTGCTCAAGGTTACTGATCGGCCTGGCGCGGGTTGTGGCCAATCGGATGGGGCAGGTTACGCGCCTTGGCCAGTTCGATCTGCTTCTGCCGCTCACGGGCGCCGGCTCGCGTCTTCTCCGACAGCGAGTCCCAGCAGTGCGGGCAACTGACACCCGGCACGTAATGCTCGGACTGCCGCGCAGCCTCGTCGATAGGCGTACGGCAAGCATGGCACTGGTCGTAATCGCCTTCGGAAAGATCGTGACGCACGGTGACCCGATTGTCGAACACGAAACAATCACCCTGCCATTTACTTTCGGTCTGTGGCACTTCTTCCAGGTATTTCAGGATGCCGCCCTTGAGGTGGAACACCTCTTCGAATCCCTCGCCCAGCATGTAGCTGGAGGCCTTTTCGCAACGGATGCCGCCGGTGCAGAACATGGCCACTTTCTTGTGCTTGCTCGGGTCGTAGTGCGCCTTGATGTAGTCCGGGAACTCGCGGAACGATTTGGTCTGCGGGTCGATCGCGCCCTCGAAGGTGCCGATGGCCACTTCATAGTCATTGCGCGTGTCGATCAACAGCACCTCGGGGTCGCTGATCAGCGCGTTCCAGTCCTTCGGATCGACATAGGTGCCAACCTGACGGTTGGGGTCGACGCCTGGCACGCCCAGGGTGACGATCTCTTTCTTGAGCTTGACCTTGGTGCGATAGAACGGCTGCTCGTCACAATAGGATTCCTTGTGATCGATGTCGGCCAGGCGCGGGTCGAGGGCAAACCAGGCGAGCAAGGCATCGATCGCTTCGCGGGTGCCGGAAACCGTCCCGTTGATGCCTTCTTCGGCGAGCAGCAGCGTGCCTTTGACGCCGCTGTCGAGCAGGGTTTGCAACAGGGGTTCACGCAGCGCGACGTAGTCCGTCAAGGAAACGAACTTGTACAGCGCCGCCACGACGATGGGAGCAGTCATGCGGATATCCTCAGTGGTCACCCACGTAAAGGGCGGACCGGGAAAGTAAAAGGGCGCGCATTCTACCAGCAAAAACGCCGCCCAGCCTTACACGGGCGACCTAGCGGCGCCGATCCAGCAGATTGACCACCAGGCGATCCAGCCAGCCCCACAGACGCTGCTGGAAACGTTTGAACAAAGGCCGGTTCTGCCAATCCTGCAGGGTGATTTCCCGGCTATCGCTGAAGTCGCTGATGAAGCAGTCGGCCACCGCAAGGGTGAACGCCGGGTCCAGGGCCTCGAGGTTGGCCTCCAGGTTGAAGCGCAGGTTCCAGTGATCGAAATTGCACGAGCCCACGCTCACCCAGTCGTCCACCAGCACCATCTTCAGGTGCAGGAAACGCGGCTGGTATTCGAAGATACGCACCCCGGCGCGCAGCAGGCGGGGGTAATAACGCTGCCCGGCATAACGCACCGGTGGATGATCGGTATTGCGCCCGGTGAGCAGCAGGCATACATCCACACCACGTCGCGCTGCCTTGATCAGGGTGCGGCGAACCTTCCAGCTCGGCAGGAAGTAAGGCGTGGCCAGCCATACCCGTTGCCGCGCGTGGTTAACGCTGCGCAGCAGCGATTGCAGGATATCGCGATGCTGGCGGGCGTTGGCATAGGCCAGGCGCCCCAACCCGGCGCCGATGGGCGGGCTGGGCGGCAAGTGGGCGAGGCCTGGGCCATGCTCCGGCTTCCAGGGCAGCCGAGCCTGGCAGGCCTGCCACTGATAATCGAACAACGCACGCCAATGCTGCACCAACGGTCCCTGGATGCGCGCCATCACTTCATGCCAGGCGCTGTGGGGCGCCTGCGGGTCCCAGAAAGCATCCGTCGAACCGGCACCGCCAATGAATGCCTGGTCCTCATCGATGACCAGGATCTTGCGGTGATCGCGATACAGATTGCGCACGCCACGTCGCCAATTCAGCGGGTTGTACAGGCGCAATTCGATCCCCGCCCGAGCCATGCGCTGACGCAGTGCACTGCCCAGGCGCAGGCTGCCGAAGTCGTCGAACAGGCAGCGTACCTTCACACCACGCTGCGCTGCCGCCTCAAGCGCAGCGACCAGGGTGTCGCTGCAACGGCCATCCTCCACCAGGTACAGCTCCAGCGCCACATCCTGCCGAGCTCCGGCAATCGCCTCGAGCATCAGCGGGAAAAACCGCTCGCCATCGACGAGCAGCTCAAAGCGGTTACCGGACTTCCAGGGGAAGATCGCTCCACTCATCGTGCGGTGAAAATCAGCACGGCGCCCACGGGCACCGACAGGCTGATGGCCGGCAGCCCGGCGATCTTGCGCAGTGCCTCGACACCATCGGTCAGGCCGAAGTCGGCGGCATTCAACACCAACGGCGCCAAGGTCACGACCTGAAAGCGCTGATCATCCAGACGCGTCGCCAGCAACCCGGCCATGTAGCCGTGCTTGCGTCCGTTGAGCTGCACCTGGATGGGCAGGCGCAACTCAAGTTGCGCCCCCGGCGCCAGGTCGGTAATGAGCGCCTGCCGCACGGTGGCCATGACCTGTGCCTCGGGAAATTTGGCGGTATCGAACAGCAAGGTACGCAGGCGCTCATCACGCAAAGGAATACCGGTGCTCACCGAGTCCAGATCGACACGCAGGCGGGCCTGGCCCTTTTCATCGATTTGCCCGTGCAATGTGAGAAAACGGTGCACTTCGGACTGGCTGGCAGCCTTGGTGGAAATGAACGACAGACGAGATGACTCGTTATCCAGATACCAGTCTGCCTGTGCGGGGACGCTCAGGCAGGCGGCGAGAAGAAAGGTATGGAACTTGAGCATGGCACCACTGAACATCGAAGGTTGACCGCAACGATAGCGAGCCACGCCGGGATTGCAAACCGCCAGCGCGCTTTCAAAGCAACCGTCAAGGCAAGGGGTCGGCCTGCGGCTGCAACTGACAGCCCGCTCTCTGGCCCAGCCAGGCAGCCGTCTGGCTGCTACCCAAGCCACGCGCGGTCACGCGTTTATGGGCACTGTCATCGAGGAAATCGCTCAGCGGCAGGTACTGTTTGACATAGCCAGCGCAGTAGTCGGCCGGGTTGCCGACCACGTAGCGGCACGAGCAATACTCCTTGGCCGAATAGGCGCCAACGATGCCCGGAAACGCCGCCAGGTGCTCACGGTTGTTCCAGCCCCACACGGCAATAGCCAGCACCAACAGACACAACACGCTCAAAAACAGATGACGCTTGATCATGGCTGTTCTCCCGCGAAGGCGGCCAACGCACGCTTGAGCAACTCGTTGTGCTGATAACTGCCGTCACGATCATCGGCAAAACGCACGATGACCAGTTTCTCTTCCGGCAACACATACAACGCCTGTCCCCAATGCCCCAAGGCGGCAAAGGTCTGCTCCGGGGCATCTGGCCAGGGCTTGGCCGAGTCAGGTAATGCGCTGTTGAGCCACCATTGACCACCTGGAACAGCGTTATTCGGTTTCTGCGGATCGGCATGATAGTTGGCAAATGGCGTCCGATTGAATGCCACCCATGCCGGCGGCAGCACTTGGCGCTCGCCCCAGCGCCCGTCGCGCTGCATGAGCAGACCGACGCGCGCCGTATCACGCGTAGTCATGTAGGCATAGGAAGACGCAACGAAAGTGCCACTGGCATCCTGCTCCCAGACGGCAGAGGTAATACCCAGCGGCTCGAACAGGGCCGTCCAGGGGTAGTCACGATAACGCTCATCACCGAGCATCTGTTTGAGCGCAGCCGCCAGTACATTGCTGTCACCGCTGGAATAACGGAAACGCGCACCGGGCAGAGCATCCAGACCGTGACTGGCGGTGAAGGCGGCCATATCGCCACGCCCACGGGTGTAGAGCATGGCCACCACCGAGGACTTCAGCGGTGCGTATTCGTAGTCTTCCTGCCAGCCCAGCCCCGATGCCCAGTTGAGCAGGTGGCCCATCTTCACCGAGGGATGGCTGGAGAAAGGCGCGTAGTGTTTGGCCACGGCATCATCGAGACGGAAATGCCCCTCGGCGAACGCCACGCCGAGGACACTGGCGAACAGACTCTTGCTCATCGACCAGAGCAGGTGCGGCGTCTGCGCCGTGGTGGGCGCCGCATAATGCTCGTACACCACCACGCCATCGCGGACCACCAGCAACGCGTCGGTACGCACACCTTTGCGCCCGCTGTCATCACGAGCCGGGAAGGCATAGGCCTGCAGCGCCTCGACAGCCGGGGTGCTCGGCGCCAATTGCGTCTGCCAGTCGGCGGCGGGCCAGGTATCTGCCAGCAGCGAGCTGGCGAACAGGGAATACAAGGCGCCGACAGTCAGGCAGCGCAGCAGGACAAGGGGCATGGGGCGCTCTCGCTAGCAGTGAAGCGCGAACCCTAGCATGTCGGCGATGACCGATAACAGCTGCAAACCGGCCCATCTGCAGGACTGGACCAGCGCCTGCCGCTGGCCCTGAAACCATTCAATCCGGCAGGCGATAGTCCTGCTGGGTCATCAGGTCCAGACCGCACTCCAGGTTCTCGATCCAGTCGAGGAAGGCGCCGATCATGGCCTCACCGACAAAGGGCCGGCCGTGCTGCGGCACGATCATCGCCACATCCATTTCCCGCACCATCTTCACCCACATGCGGCAGACCTTGTTGCAGGCCATGTAGCGTCGGTGGAAGCCAGCCATGCTGGGAATATGGTTGACGAAATCGACCACGGGCGAAGCATCGTCGACCAGCGAAGCGCCCATGTCGCCGGAGAACAGGATCTTGCTCACCGGGTCATAGAGCTGGAAGTTGCCCACCGAATGCAGGAAGTGCGCAGGTACCGCCACCAGCTTGTTCTTGCCGAGGGTGAACGACTGGCCGCGATCCGGCAGCGCGATGATGCGGTCGTAGGTGTTGATGCCATGACTCAGGGACAGGTAGTTGGCGGTCAGGTGCGGCAGAAAGCGCGCCCACAGCTTTGAGCAGATCACCCGGGCGCGGGTATGCAGTAGCCATTTGTCCAGCGAGGCGATGATGTCCGGGTCCTGGTGCGAAGCGAAGATGTAGGTCAGCGCCTGCACCGAGATGTGCTTGGACAGCTCGAGGGACAAAGGCGTGTAGGTCAGATCTCCGCCCGGATCGAGCAACAGGGTCTGCTCATGATCGGTGATGAGAAACTGGTTGGACTGCACACCTTCGCCGCTGACCAGGTCATCGAACATCAAACATTGGTGGCTGCCGTTATCGAACAGCACGATGGGCTCGCGACGCATGAAAACCTCTGAGGAAGAACGCGAAGCGAGCTTAAGCGAAGCACCAATGCGGCTTACTGACCTGGATCAAACAGGGCTGCATGCAGGCCAGCTTCGCCTGCTGGATACCGTGAGGTTATCGAAGCAGCACACCATTTTCCTATCGCCCCTCCTCAACTGTTTCCGCTCAACCAGACGCCAAGCCCAGACTGTGCAGGGCATTGCTCAGGCGTTTCTCCCGCGCGGTTCGGGCGAGGTCGAGCAGGTTGCAATCACGCTGCCACAACGCTGCCCACTGCGTCGGCCCAACGGCCATCGCCGCATCGATCTCGGGTCGTAGTGCAGCGAACTGTGCAAACAATCCGGCCAGCAGCACATGGGTCGAGGTTGCGTTCACATGCAGGCGACTGACCTCGGCACACCCGGTCAGCAAACCCAACACACGCAACTGCAGGGTCTGAGCCCAGCCACTCTCCTGAGCAACGCCATACAGCCAGGCAACCAGCGCCGTCAGCACGTGCAAATCCTCGATGCTGCGAAACGGTTTGGCATAGGCATCCCAGCCATCACCCGCCAGCCGCTCGCAGGTGGCACCATCCAGATGCAGGCGACCATGGCTGACATCCGGCATCAGCGACAGCGCCGGCAAGGGTTCGATGCGCACGCCGGTATCGCCGTTGCGCACCACGCCCAGCACTACCTGCGGGGATGCCCCGTCAGGTTCGGCTCGCGCCACTACCAACAGCCAGTCGGCGGCCTCGGCGGCGGTAACGAAGTCCTTGCGCCCGGTCAGTTGCAAACCGTCGAGCCGTGTCTGCATGTCTGCCGGTCGGGTACTGCGATTTTCCGTTACGCACAAGGCGCCCAGACTGCGCGGTGCTGCCGGCCACAGCGCGCGCAGGGCGCCCTGATAGCCCGCCAGAAATGCCAGGCCCGGTGTGGCTGCCAGGCGCCCGCCCAGCAACGCCAGGGCAAAAGGCGTGGCATCCCCCACCTGCTGCAACAGGGCGGCATACCAATCATCCAGCGCCATGACGGGCAGGCGCTCTCGGGTTTCCAGCAGGGTTTGCCAGGGCATGGGGGTTCTCCTCGGTGACTGTCACACAAGCATCACCAAACATTCATGGAGGTGACACCGCTTCTACCTAGCCTGACTTTGCCCAACAAGGTCGACCGGCCGCAACTTCTTCCAGGCCGGCTTACGGAGGCTACCCGATGACCACGATCGTCCGCACCCTCGATAACGCTGCCGCACGCCGCCTGCAGGCCGAACGCCTGGTCGGTGCCACTGCCCTGCGTGAGGCTCAGGCTCTACGCTTCAGTGTGTTCAGTCGTGAATTCGACGCCAGGCTCAATGGCGCCGAACTAGGCCTGGACATGGATGACTACGACCTGCATTGCCAGCACATTGGCGTACGCGATCTGAACAGCGGCCGCCTGGTCGCCACCACGCGCCTGCTCGATCATCGTGCCGCCGCCAGCCTCGGACGCTTCTACAGCGAAGAGGAATTCAGCCTGCACGGCCTGGCGCACCTCGAGGGCCCGGTGCTGGAAATCGGCCGCACCTGCGTTGATCCAGCCTACCGTAACGGCGGCACCATCGCCGTGCTCTGGAGCGAACTGGCCGAGGTCCTCAATGAAGGCGGCTACCGCTACCTGATGGGCTGCGCCAGCATCCCGATGCAGGACGGCGGCATCCAGGCCCAGGCGATCATGCAGCGCCTGCGTGAACGTTACCTGTGCACCGAACACCTGCGTGCCGAACCGAAACACCCGCTGCCCACGCTGGACCTGCCAGGCAATGTCATCGCGGAAATGCCACCGCTGCTCAAGGCCTACATGCGCCTGGGCGCGAAGATCTGCGGCGAACCGTGCTGGGACCAGGATTTCCAGGTCGCGGATGTGTTCATCCTGCTCAAGCGCGACGAGCTCTGCCCGCGTTATGCCCGCCACTTCAAGGCAGCGGTGTAAGCTGCATGCCGCGACTGCGTCTCTATCTGCGCCTGCTGCGACTGGCCGCCGTGTTGTTGCTCGGTGCGCTGCTCGCGGCCGGAGTCGGCCTGCTTGAATGGTTGAATCGCCGCAACGACCTGCTGGGCCTGCGTCAGACGCTGACGTCCTGGTTTCTGCGGCGCCTGAGCAACGCCCTGCCCTTCGATGTCGAGGTGCAAGGTGAGGTACCCAGCGAGCCGATGCTGTGGGTCAGCAACCATGTATCCTGGACCGATATCCCGCTGCTGGGGGCACTGGCGCCGCTGTCCTTCCTGTCCAAAGCCGAAGTGCGCACCTGGCCGCTGGCCGGCTGGCTCGCCCACAAGGCCGGCACGCTGTTCATTCGCCGAGGCTCGGGCGACAGCACTGTGCTCGCGCGGCAGCTACAGCGCACCTTGCACGCCGGACATCCGGTGCTGATCTTTCCCGAAGGCACCACCACCGATGGCCAGCAGGTGCGCACCTTTCATGGGCGGCTGCTGACAGGCGCCATCGAAGCCGGCGTTGCGGTTCAACCGGTAGCCATCCGCTACCTGCGCGCCGGCCAGCCGGATCTCGTCGCCCCCTTTATCGGTGAGGACGACCTGCCCTCACACCTGCTACGTCTGATGGCCAGCGAGCGCGCCACGGTATGCATCCAGTTGCTCACACCGATCGCCAGCAAGGGTCTGGAACGCAATGCCCTCGCCCGCCAAGCACAACGGGCGGTACAGAGCGCCTTGTTTGGCGAGCCCGCAGAACAGCCACGACAAGCGGCGTAGCCCATCGGGCTGACGCTGTGGCAGGAAGGCCGAAAGCAGGCGCCAGGGTCCGTTGATGTTTCGACATGAATGGCCGCACCGAGGCACAAGCGGACACCGCAATTGGTGGGCTGAAGCCCACCCTACCGAAACCGAACCCCGCGTAGGGTGGGCTTCAGCCCACCAACTGACGCGTCATTAAACTCAAAAGTCGAACGTCCGCAACTGCCTCAAAGAAGCCCGCTTGAAGGGCTGAACCGCGAATGCATGCCCGTCCGGCTCAACGAGTTAAAGCGAGGCGTAAACAGGTCCTAGCGAGAGACTCCATCGATCTCGATACGCGTCGCATCACCGGCAAATACCTGCAGTTCGGGATAGAACTGGCGAAAGTCCTCACTCAGTGGTTCATACAGACGCTCCAACTCGCCCATGGCACCATCCAGCAGTTGCGGCCGCGACAGGCGCCGGCTCATGCCCCACACCACCTGTTCCAGCACCGCGAAATCCCGGTAGCTGCCCAGCCAGTCCTGTGCTGCCATGCGCGGGGCGATACGGGCCAGCCGCTCGGGCAGTGCGGGCTCTCGCTCCAGAACACCATAGACCCGCGCCGTGAAGGCCTGCAGGGGCTCATCGGCATAATCCTGCCAGTGCAGGGCCAGGCAGTGGTCGAAGAACAGGTCGAGCAACACACCGGACATCCGCCGTCGTTCGACCGGAAAACGCGCGCGTGCCTGCAGGGTCAGCGGGTGACTGTCGGTAAAAGCGTCGATTCGCCGATGCAATCGAATGCCACGCTCGATCGGCTCAGGTAGCGCCCCACGCAACGGCCCTTTGACGAAATCGCCATACAGGCTGCCAAGCAGCTCGTGAGGCTGCCCGCCGCCCAGGTGCAAGTGAGCCAGGTAATTCATCGGTCAGTCCGCCACGCCAGCGAGCAGAACAGCAAAGGGAGCTTCATGGTGCGTCCACAAAAGGGGTCAGCCTCCACCATAAGACGATTGTTGCAGCCACTCAATCGGCGACGCCAACAGCCGTGACTCGACTCTTCTCATAGAACCAATCGGCATGAGAAAGACAAAACATTGAACGAATTAAATGTTATGTTATAACATCTTTAAATCATTCACTGTCATCACGCCATACGGGCTGATCACGCTTACCCTCTGGAGATAACGCATGTCGTTCCCCCGTCGCCCCCTTGCCTGGGCCGTCACTCTGGCTTTGGCTCCCTCTGCCTGGGCCATTGAGCCCAAGACCGCCGAACCGACGGAACTGGAGCCGTCAGTCATCAGCGCCAGTGGCCTGGCCAGCAAACGTCATCAAATGACCACGCCTGCTGAAGTCCTGGAAGGTGACGAACTGGTACTGCGCCGCGAATCGACGCTGGGTGAAACCCTGGAAAGCCTGCCTGGCGTACGCTCCAGCAGCTTCGGTGCCGGTGTGGGGCGCCCCGTAATTCGCGGCCTGGATGGCGCCCGCGTAAAAGTGCTCAGCGATGGCGTAGACGTGCTCGACGCCTCGACCATCAGCCCGGACCACGCCATAACCAGCGAGCCGCTGCTGGCCGAACGCATCGAAGTACTGAAAGGCCCGGCAACGCTGCTGTACGGCGGCGGGGCCATCGGTGGAGTGGTCAACGTCATCGACCGCAAGATCCCCACCTACGTGCCGGAAAAAGGTTACGAAGGCGAGCTGGAGCTGCGCGCCAACAGCGTCGCCAATGAAGGGGCCGGCGTCTTTGGCATCACCGCCGGCACCGGCAATTTCGCCGTTCGCGCCGAAGGCACCAAGCGCCAGGCCAACGACTATGAAATCCCCGGTTCACCGGGCAAGCAGGAAGGCTCGTACAACGACACCGACAGCTTCAACCTGGGCGGCAGCTTCATTGGCGAACGCGGCTATATCGGCCTGGCCTATGGCGAGCAGAACATCCGCTACGGCCTGCTCGCCCATGAACATGCCGACTGCCACACCCACGGCCCCGGAGACTGGCACTGCGGCGGCCATGGCCACGGTCATGCCCACGACGACGAGGAACACGAAGGCATCCCTTATGTGGACATGCGCCAGAAGCGCTGGGACCTGCGTGGCGAGTTGAACGATCCCCTGCCGGGTTTCGAGCTGGCACGCCTGCGCGTTGGTCATAGCGATTACCAGCACAAGGAAATCGAAGAAGGCGAAGTCGCCACCCGCTTCGACAACGACGCCACCGATGCCCGCCTGGAACTGACCCACAAACCGCTGTTTGGCTGGCGTGGCGTGCTGGGTGCGCAAACCCTGCGCCGCGATTTCGAAGCATCCGGCGAGGAGGCTTACGTGCCGCCAACCCTGACCCGTAACCATGGCCTGTTCCTGCTCGAGGAATACACCAGCGGCGCCTGGCGCTACGAACTGGGCCTGCGCCATGAGTGGCAGGATATCGATGCCACCGGCGCCAAAGACACCCGCCACAGCGGCACCTCTGTCTCCGCCGGCACGGTCTGGACCTTCGCCCCGGAATACTCCCTCGGCTTCTCGCTGTCGCGCTCGCAACGCCTGCCGACGGCGGAAGAACTGTATGCAAACGGCCCCCATGCGGCCACCCGCACCATCGAGTTGGGCAGCACCAATCTGGACGAAGAAACCTCGCACAACGCCGAACTCACCTTGCGCAAGTTCGCCGGCCGCACGACATTCAGCGTGAGTGTGTTCCGCAACGAGGTGGATGACTTCATCCATGCGGCCGATACCGGCCATGACATTGGCGGCGGCTACCGCGAAATCGAATACCGCCAGCAGGATGCCGTGCTGGTCGGCGCCGAAGGAGAGGTACGCTTCCAGGCGACCCAAGCCACCGCCTTCACCCTGTTCGGGGACCATGTACGTGGCAAGCTGCGCGACGGTGGGGGTGATCTGCCCCGCATGCCTGCCGACCGGCTGGGCGTACGCCTGGATCACGCCTTTACCCAGGCACTCAACGGCCAGCTCGAACTGACCCGCGTGCAGCGCCAGGACGACCTGGCTGCCTATGAAGATGAGACAGCGGGCTACAACCTGCTGGGTGCAGGCCTCAGTTACAGCGGCTCGATGGAGGCGACCAACTACCTGATCTATCTCAAGGGCAACAACCTGCTCGACGAGAAAGCCCGCAACCACACATCGTTCATCAAGGATGATGTGCTCATGCCTGGCCGCAACCTGAGCGTGGGAGTGCGGCTGTCGTTCTGAGTGTTATCCGGCCGACAAAAAGGGGCTCTTTCGAGCCCCTTTTTTTTCATCCGGCATCGCCCGTGTCTAGCGCGTCAAAACAGCGCCACGACACTCAGAACCGGCCAACTGATTCCCGCCAGTACAACCGACAGACGTGGCGCATACGGCAACAGCAGAACCAGCGCCAAGCCCGCCAGGGAGATCAAGCCGAACCAGCCTACCGGCCCCATGGCCCAGCCCCAGGCCTGCACGCTGGCGGCAAAACTTGCAGCCAGTAGCAACCAGCCCGCAACGCGCAGCCCCCGACGCAATGTGCTAGCCGGCACGCGCTGCCAGACCTGTTTGTAATGCCGCTCCAACCCCATGCACAAGGCGAGCATTCCGCTGTAGGCCAGCAGCAGGCCGGCGATCAATGCCATGCTCATCTCAGTGGGCCTCCGCCAATGTTTTGCCCGCGCGCCGCGCTGGACGCTCTTTCGGCGGCTGGCCGAGTTTCCAGCAGCTCCAGGCGAGCAATACGCCGATGGCAACCGCTGTTGCTTCCAACCAGATGTAATCGCCCTTCGTCACGCCCTGCAGGTTCAACAATGGCAGGGCGATGCACAGCAGTGCTGCCAGGCCCAACTGCTCACGCCAGGCACGTAACCAGGGACGGACAATGGCATGGCCAAGGCTGGCCAGCCAGATCAGGAAAAACACCCGCACCTCCCAGCCACCGCGTTGCGCCAGCTCCACGGGTAGCAGGCGGTTGGCCCACAGGAAGGCCACGCAGGCGAGCGTCAGCCCCGCAACCACAGCGACGTTCAGGCGTTCGGCGACGTGATAGAGCAACGCGCCCAGCGCACCTTCACTGTCATGGCGGCGGCGTCGCTTGACCGTGAACAGCACCACGCCGGTGGCGATCATTGCGCAACTGGCCAGGCTGCAGATGAAGTACAACCAGCGCATCGGATAACCGCCGAACTGGGCGAAATGCAGGCCAGCCATGACCCGCTGCGTCAATTGGCTAGGGCGACTTACCGCCGGCTCACGCAATACCGCGCCACTCAGCCCATCGAACTGCATGCTTTGACCCTTGGTCAGCTCGATGCGGTTGCCCAATACCGGGCGAGCCTCGATGCGCGCATCGCTACGTCCAGGGTTCTGGATCGACAGACCGGCAATCGGCCCCAATGCACGCTCAGCTTCAGCCAGCAACGGACCCAGTGCCGTCAGGGGTGCAGCCTCAGCCAGTGGCCGGGCAGATTCCGATGACCCAGGCCGGCCCGCATTCGCCGTCCTTTCCCCACGGTTACCTGCCCGCTCTCCTTGGCCATCTGCACGCTCACCCTGGGTACGCTCGCGCTGACCACCTGAACGTTCCCCGGCCTGCTCACCCCGCGCACTGACAGGGCTCTGCTCGCCACGCTCGGCCTGCTGCTGTGCCGGCGCGCCGCGCATCGCGCGAAACGCGGCGTCACGGTCACCCTCGAACAGCGCATCCATCGCTGCCGGCATGTAGATCAGGTAGAAAATCACCAACCCCGTGTAGGTGATCATCAGGTGGAATGGCAGCACCAGCACACCTGTGGCGTTATGCGCATCAAGCCAGGAGCGCTGCCCCTTGGCAGGGCGAAAGGTGAAGAACTCCTTGAAGAACTTCTTGTGAATGACGATGCCGCTGATCAACGCGACCAGCATCGCTATCGCTGCCAGCCCGACGATCCAGATACCCAGGTTGCGTGGCAGGTTGAGGGTGAAGTGAAAACGGAAGAAGAAGCCGCCGCCCGCCGTCTCACGAACATCGATACGCTCGCCAGTCTGTGGGTCGAGATACTGCCCACCGCCCCGCCGCTGCTCGCCAGCGGATACCGTCAAACTGGGGGAGCGCTCCGTGGGCAGGCCGATGTTCCAGGCACTGGCATCGGGATGGTTAACCTGCAGATAGGCCAGCGCACGTTGTGCGGCCTCGACCTGATCCCCCGTGTAGGCCGGCATTTCCGGGCGCATCCAGCCGTCGATTTCCTTGTCGAACACCGCCAGAGTGCCGGTGAGAAAGATGGCGAACAGCAGCCAGCCGAAAATCAGGCCACCCCACGTGTGCAACCAGGACAGGGATTGGGTAACGGTTTTCTGCTTCATCCCAATGACTCCAGCAATTGCGGCCAGAAGCCGATGACGCCCAATGGCAGGGCCAGCGCCATTCCCGCCCAGGCCTGAAGCGCACTGCGGCAGCAAAAGACCCAGAGAATGGCCAGCGTGTAGATAAGAAAAGAAGGCAGCGTGGCCACCACAAGCGAATCCCCTGGGGTCAGCGGCAGCAGACGGGCCAGGCAGGCGGTGAACGCGTAGGTAAAACCGTAGCCACCCAGCAGGGCAGCCAGTATTCGTGAAATGACGGGGACAACGTGTAGAGCTTCACGCATGGCATTACTCTTCGATGAACAGGCGTAGTGCCGGCAGGATCGCGGCCGACAACATCGGGCCGTGGCCCAGACCAGAAAATTCGCGGTACACGACCCGCAAATGGGGATAACCACCAAGGCGCTCGGCCATCTCGCGGGCGGCTTCCGCCGGCACCGCCGCCATCGCCTTGGCACGTGCCGAGGGCATCTCACTGGCGGCGCGGGGACGCGCTTCCTCACTGCCCCGCAAAATCGCCAGGCGCGCGTCGGCATCGCCAGGCAAACGCTTCTCGACCTCCAGCAGCAGCCCGGATTGCCACCACAGCGAAGGGCTGACCGCGACATAGCGCTGGAAGGAACGCGGCGTATTGAACAGAGTGTCGAGCACGAACGCGCCACCGTATGAATGCCCCCACAGTCCTTGCCGCTCGCGGTCGACGGGCAGCAGGCGCGCCACCTCGGGCTTGATCCGCGACTCAATAAGCGCCCTGAACTGTTCAGCGCCACCGGCGGGACGTCGCCGCTGATCATCCTCGAACAGCGGTACACCCGGATGCGGTGAGGGGGTGAAGTCGTACGTGCGGGCATCGCTATCGAAGCGAAGATCACTGGCGTACCCGATCATCACCAGCAGCGGCGGCCCATGTTGGTCGACGTCAGCCAGCCACTCCTCACGCAGAGCGGCCAGCACCGCATTGCCATCGAGCAGGTACAACGCCGGATAGCCACGGGGCGGCGCCTCTCGCTTGGGAATACCCAAATGAACCCGGTAATGGCGCTTGCCATCGGCAGAGTCCAGGTCGAAGTGCTCGAAGCGGTAATACGCCGAACCGGTATCGGCCAATGTGGGACCGATCCGCTGGGACAGATCAGGTTTCCCCAGGACCAATGCCGGCAACAAGGCAAGCAGGCACCACAAACGCTTCATGAGCCGACCACTCCCATCTGCAGCCAGCGGGTGAGCGTTTCGGCCTCGAAGCTGCGCAAGCGGACGCGCTCTTCTTCACCACAAGCGCGACCAGTGCGGCGCAGCAAGGCGAGCGCCGTTTCGTGCAGCAACTCGCCACGCAGCTGCGGGTGTTCCAGCAGCACTCTTGCGGCAGCCATCTCCAGGAGATCCGCTGCAATCGGCGCCCCCAGAATCGGGGCAGCGAGATGACCGTAGCCGGCTCCTTGCAGGGCACCCTCGGCGAGCAATCGATTAAGCACCTGGCACCTTGCGAATGCCACTTCTCCTTCCAGCAACGGATGAGCCAGGCCCTCACCCAACAACAGCTGCAACGCGGGGCTGAGTTCACCGATGCGGGTATTCAATTCAGGATGACGCGCCAGCTCCGCAAAGCTCTGCGCCCCCGAAGCCAGGGCCGACAGCAGGGGTGAGAACAGCTGTGCATCACCCTGTACAGGGCCGATACGGCTATCGAACGCCAGCCCGCCAGGTTGCGGTGCGCCGGGCAGCGTGGCCCAGCAACCATCGAGCAGCATCTGCCGGTGTTCGTCGGGGCTGAGGGGTTGCGGCGCACGCTGGAACAGATCCCGGCGCTGCGACTGGTTACGCGCCATATCCTTCGCTGTTTCGCGCAAGCCTGGATCGGTGAGGCCCTCAAGCAATGGCAGGCAATTGCCAGGCAACGACACGGCATCGATGTTCTCCAGCGGTGTAGCACTGCCGAGGAACTGACAGCCTATATCGGTGAAGGAGGCGATCACCTCCGAGGCATGCAGCGGCGTCCAGTGTTCGCAGAGCAGTTCGTGAGCCAGAAACGCCAGGTCCTCGGCATCGGCACGGGCAAGTCGGCGTGCAACGTCGGGATGCTCGACGAAGTAACCGGTACCAGCATCCTGCCATTGGCGCAAGGCATCCAGGGCCTGCTGCAGACGCTGCTGCGGGCTGCCGGCGAGACCTTGTGCGGTTTGCCAGAGGAAGCGTTGCGCCGCCACGAACGCCGACATCCCCGGGTGGCTCATGTAGGACAGGTACAGCACGCCACCCGGCTTCAGCCGCCGCTCGACAAAACGGCGGACAGCCGCGCGGTTATCCGCTGAGACCCACGAGTAGACGCCATGCAGCACGATGAAATCGAAACCGTCCTCCGCCTCCTCATCGGCTACCTCGGCAAAGCTCGCCTGGCGAAATTCGAGGTTGCCCAACCCGGCTGCTGCCGCCTGCTGACAAGCATGCTGGATATGCCGGGCATTGAAATCTACGCCCAGGAAATGCCCAGCAGGATTCGCCGCCGCCAGCAGCAAACTGTTCAACCCCTGGCCACAGCCCAGCTCGCAGTAACGAAAGGCACGGTCCAATCTGGGCGCACGCTGCCCCAGCGCGTGCAACACCGCCACCAACCAGCCCGGGGACAGCTCCGGATGTACATGGTGCGGGTAAGCAATCTCGGTCAGATAACCATCGTTCCAAGCAGTCATAACGTTCAACCCATCATGAAAAAACCCCGCCAGGCAAAACCTGGCGGAGCCGGCTGCTCGTCCGGAAGAACGAGCGAGGAACGAGGCCGATCAGAACGATGCGGTCACCGACGCGAAGTAGGCACGACCGGGTTCGTTGTAGGTGTTGGCACCTGCGCCACCCGAGTTGTTTTCACGATAGAGCCGCTTGTCGAACAGGTTGCTGACACCGGTGGAGAAGCTCCAGGTCTCGTCCAGCTCGTAGTTGGCGGTAAGGCCGAAGATGGTGTAGGGCGAGCGTTTCTTCAGTTCGCCACCTGCTGCCGCAGCCCCACGTGACGTCAACTGGCGCGGCTCCTGCTCACCGTAGTGGGTCATGCTGAAAGACAGGTCCAACGATTGGGTCACCGCCCAGTCGAGCATGGAGTTGATGGTGTACTTGGGAATCACGGACAAGGGTTCGCTGGTTTCCTTGTTCTTGTTCTCATTCATGTAGGTGAAGTTGTTATTCCAGCTGAGGATCTCACCGGTAGTGCCGATCAGCGGCACGTTGAGGTTGCCTTCCCAGCCAGCAACCACTGCCTTGGGTGCGTTCTCCCACTTGAAGATCCGGCCATTGGTATTCGTCAGACCGACCTGGTCCATGCCCGCATTGATCTTGTTCTTGTAATCATTGTGGAAGTAGGTAATCCCAGCGTTCCAGCCATCCTTGTCGAAGGAAATACCAAGCTCCTTGTTGAGGCTGATCTCGGCATCCAGGTCATCGCTGCCTTGTACGTAACAGCCGGCGCCCAAGCTCGGCAAATCGACCGGGCACCCGTTACCCATGGTGTAGTACAGGTAGTTGGGGTTCGACTGATACAGGTTCGGCGCCTTGAAAGCCCGCGCCACACCACCCTTGATGGTGATGCTGTCCGTGATCTTGTAGGAGCTGTTCAGGCTTGGGCTCCAGTTATTGCCGAACTGACTATGCCGGTCGAAGCGCACACCCGGTGTCACGATCCAATCCGGGGTTATCTCGATATTGTCTTCGATGAATACCGCATAGTTGTCAGCATCCGACTTGCCGGAACGGGTACCCGCCGCCGCACCCGGCACGGCACCGCCGGTGCCTGTTCCCTGGCTCATGGAGAAGGGGTCATCAAGCTCATCGCGAGTAACTTCAGCGCCCAGGGTCAGCACTTGGTTGAAAACCACCTCAATCGGCAGGTTCAGCTCGCCGGCCAACCGGAAAGCCTTGAGCTCTGAAGTGGACATTGAATCGGAAGTGCTGATGCTGCCCTCCGTGCTGCCTGCCAGCCCCTCATCCAGGCGACGGTTGCGGGTGTTCTCGTAAGACGCCACCACCTGCGACGTACCGAAATCCCAATCGCCACGATGGGTCACCGAGACCGACTGGCGATACATGATGTTGGTTTCCTTACCACTGTCAGCCAGATCGCTGATCAGCGTCGTGCCGCCGGTGCTTACGGCACGGTCCCCCGCATAGATGTTGCCTTGGCGACTGAAACCACCTTCCAGTTCCAGCGTCTGCTGAGGCGTAAGGTCCCAGCGCAGCAGCCCGTTAACATCCTTGTTGCGCACCCCTTCGCGACCGGCTGGCGGGGTGACGCCACTGGCAAACTCCTGGTTCAGCGACAGATCATCGGCATCGGTCTTGTTCACGTTTCCGTAGAGCCGGTAAGACAATGTATCGACCAGAGGACCGGCCAGACTGAAACCCAGGCGGCGGGTATCGCCCTCGGCATTGTCCTCGGCAATGTTGGTGTACGCCGTGACCGTACCCGTGTGCTTATTGGTCGGCGCCTTGGTGATGATGTTGATCACCCCGCCCGCCGCACCGGAGCCATAACGTGCCGCCGCCGGGCCACGCAGAACCTCGATGCGCTCGACGGCATCGACCGGCACCCAGTTGGTATCACCACGCGTGTTGCGTTCACCACTGCGGCCCATGCGCACCGAGTTGCGCGAGCTGACTGGCTTGCCGTCGATCAGGATCAGCGTGTTCTCCGGCCCCATGCCGCGCAGGTCGATCTGCCGGTTGTTGCCATACTGGCCGGTCGCGCTGTTACCGGTGAGGTTGACGCCCGGCATCTTGCGGATGATCTCGGAAAGGTCGTTGACCGGTGGGCGCTTCTTGATGTCTTCGGCGGTGATCACCGAGACACCAGGCGCCTGCTTCAGCTCCTGCTCAGCGGTCCCCAGTACGCGAGTCTCGACAAGCTCCAGGGCTTGTTCACTGCCGGCCACGGGCAGGTCGGAAGACTCAACAGGAACCTTGTTCGGATCCACCTCCTCGGCCAGCAGCATGGACGGCATTGAAGCCGTAAGCAGGGCCAGAGATAGATGGCTGAGCTTGAATCGCGAACACATGACACACACTCCCGTGCAGGGTCGGACATACAAAAGACACAGGGACGAGTGCTGCCAGGATATGGAACTTGTCAACTCATCCGCGGTCCCGCTTGGAACGTCGCAAATGATAAATATTCACAACTGCAAGTAAATCCATTTTACAAACTATACAGTTTGTAACGACGCCTACACGGCTAGCCGTAACAGGCGCGCAGCCACTGTCCGAGCCCGGCACCACTGGGCCCGCCAGTGAACGAAAGACGGAATCGGGGGCTGTACTGCGGGCCCCACGAGGGCTGGAACACAAATAAGAAAGGGGCTCACGAGAGCCCCTTCAGTAAGTGCCGTGTCAGCAGAGCTGACTATGCACGCAGCCTAGAAGTGCACATTGGTGCTCAGCAAGGCTGTACGTCCAGCCGCCTGGTTGGCGAAGTGCGTGGAATAGGCCTTGTCGTAGTACACCTCGTCAGTGAGGTTCTGTACGTTGAGTTGCAGATCGACGTTCCGAGTCAGCTTGTAGCTGGCCATGGCGTCGTAGCGCCAGTAGGAATCGACGTAAACCGTATGTGCCACGGAGCCCCAGACCTTGTCGACGAAGAATGCGCCACCGCCAATGGTGAACTTGTCGGTAACAGCATAAGTGGTCCACAGACTGAGGCTGTTTTCCGGGGTGTTGGGCAGCGCATTGCCATTGGTGGCAACGTCCACGTACTGGCCAGCAGTCAACACCTTGCCGCCATCGACCTGTTCGCTGTCCAGATAGCTGTAGCCGGCGAATACCTGCCACTTATCGGTGATCTTGCCAGTAGCCGACAGCTCGATGCCGTCCACGCGAGTCTTGCCAGCGTTCTCATAGGTATTGAGGCCGGTCAGCACACGGGTGTTTTCCTTCTCCGTGCGGAAGACCGCCGCTGTCAGCGACAGGCGCTGATTCAACAGGTCCCACTTGGTACCGATCTCGTAGTTGGTGGTGTCTTCCGGCTTCAGCTCGTTGTTCACCGCAGCCGTAGTCACCGGGTTGCCATCAGTGCCCTCCCCCAACATCGAACCGGGCGGTGTGGCCGACGTGGCATAGGAGACATAGATACTGCCGTTGTCCGCCGGCTTCCACACCAGGCCCACCTGCCCCGTGACGAACTCGCTCGTGTCACGGCTCTTGTTGGCCACACCATTGGTAATGGTGGTCACGCCGGCAGCGTCGTAGGTGCGGTACTTGGTTTCAAAGTGGTCGTAGCGCAGCCCCAGGTTGAGCAGCCATTGCGGGTCGAGCTCAACCGTATCGAATACATACAGAGCCCGGGTATTGCTACGGGTATCGGTGCCGCCGTAATTGCGGGCTATCGTGCCATTCCACAGATCGTCGGGATTCGGGTTGGACAGCGAGGTGCAGTTGCCGCCATTGCTCGGCCCCTGACAGGTTGTGATCTTGCTGTTGGGCGAAACCGTATAGCTCTCCTTGTTGGCATTCTCATGGGTGAACTCGATACCCGTGGAGAAGCTGTTCTTGAAACCGGCCAGTTGGAATTCACCAAACAGATCAGTCTGGTTGGTCGTCGTCGCGGTATTGCCCACGCGGCTGTTGGCACGGCGCCAGACGCCATTGCTCACTACGTTCCCGGCACTGTCATCCGGCTGGGTCAGCACGTAATCCTGCATGCTGTTGCCATGACGCAGGGTGTTCTTGATGGTCAGCGAATCGCTCAGGTCATGCTCGATCGCAAAGGTCGAAACATCTGTTCGCGTCTTGCGGAAGTCACGGCTGGTCAACCCATAGAAGTTACTGCTGCGCCCGCCATCAGTAGGTTTGTCCGGGCTGGCTGCGGTGTGAGATTTCCCCACCGAATAACCATAAGGAATCCCCGAGTCCGGCAGATCGTCGCTTTCCATATGGTAGAAATCGAGGTTCACGCGGGTATCGGTACCCAGCCCGAACGCCAGCGACGGGGCAACACCCCAGCGGTCGTAGTTGACCTTGTCACGGCCGGCCACATTGGCTTCGTGGCTCATCAGGTTGAGACGTCCGGCAATGCTGTCGGTGAACTGATAGTTGCCATCGAGCGTATAGCGCTGGGTCTGGTCGCTGCCCCAGGTGAAACCGCCGTCGAACGAATTGCCCAGATGCGCCTTCTTGGAAACCAGGTTGATGCTGCCGCCTGCCGCGCCACGGCCACCGATGGCCGAGTTCGGCCCCTTGCTGACCTCGATGGACTCAACAGCGAAGATTTCGCGAGTCTGCGCGCCGGTATCGCGCACACCATCGAGATAGGTGTCGCTTTGCGAGTCGAAACCACGAATGAATGGACGATCCCCCTGCGGGTTGCCACCCTCCCCCGCGCCCATGGTGATGCCGGGGACCGTGCGCAGAGCATCCTGCAGGGATACCGCACCCGTATCCTTGAGCACCTGTTGCGGCACGACAGTGATCGAGCGAGGAGTATCGACCAGCGGAGCGGTGTATTTCTGCGACGCCGCGCGCTCAACGCGATAGTCGACAGCCTCCTGCTCGCCCACCACAGATGTGGCATCGAGAGAGACCACACCCTTGCCGTCTTTCTTCACCTGCTCGGCCTGCACAACAGGTGCGATAGACAGGGTCGACAAAGCTACGCCGATAGCCGAAGCCAGCATTCGCTGGGTATTCACCGCACTCTCAATTGGCTGACGAGACATCGTATTCCGCTCCACTGGATTTCAGAGGACGCGAAATGTATTTCAAGAAATTTCCATTAACAATTGATATTGTTTCTCAATGCGTCAAATTTACAACCTTTACACATTCACCTGAAGCCCGCGTCAGCTGTGGAGCACAGCCAGGCATGCAGTGTTTTACATGCTTAATGGAAATAAATACTATTCGCCGCTAGCCAGTGTCTGAGCGGAGAAAATCTCATGCTGCTACGTATCCCAGGGATCTTTTCCAGCGAAGAAGCCGAACGCATCCGAGAGGCTCTGGAACAAGCCGATTGGGCGGATGGCAAGATCACGGCAGGCCATCAATCCGCCAAGGCCAAACACAACCAGCAACTGATCGAAGGCCACCCTCTGGCCAGGGAGATCAGCGAAGTCATGCTCCAGCGCATCTGGAGTCATCCACTGTTCGTGTCCGCGGTTCTGCCCAACAAGGTCTTCCCGCCGTTGTTCAACCGTTACAGCGGTGGCGGTTCCTTCGATTACCACATCGACAATGCCATTCGCCGGATCAAGGGCAGCCCGGAACAGGTTCGTACCGATGTGTCCGCCACCCTGTTCTTCAGTGAGCCAGACAGCTATGACGGCGGTGAGCTGGTGATCCAGGACACCTACGGCACGCAGCAGGTCAAGTTGGCCGCCGGCGACATGGTCATCTACCCATCGAGCAGCCTGCACAAGGTCCAGCCCGTTACCCGTGGCGCACGGCTGGCATCATTCTTCTGGACCCAGAGCATGGTCCGCGAAGACAGTCAGCGCACGTTGCTGTTCGAAATGGATCAGGCCATCCAGAGCCTCACCCAGGACATGCCCGATCACCCGGCGCTACTCCAGCTCACGGGCACCTATCACAACCTGTTGCGACGCTGGGCGGACACCTGACATGGGGGCCACCCTGACCCGACACGAGCTGCTTACCGGTGACGAACTGAGAGCACGGCTGGCTGAAAATCCCGGAAAGGCGGCCGGCATCATCCTGCGAGCAGCCGGTGATGGCATCGTCGAAGCGCAGACCCTACTCGGGCAGATCCTGCTCGATGGCCAGGGAATAGAGAAAGATCAGGTTCTGGCACGCCGCTGGTTTGCCATCGCCGCGCAACATGACCATGCCATGGCCCACAACATGCTCGGCCGCTGCCAAGAGCACGGCTGGGGCGGCCCGGCCGACTGCACCGCCGCGGCCCACAGCTACCAGCGCGCGCTGTCCTGCGGGCTGGACTGGGCGATGTACAACTACGCCGGACTCCTGGCGACCGGTCGCGGAGTCGCCCAGGACCAACACCAGGCCTTCGACTGGTACCTGAAAGCCGCCAACCTGGGGCATGCCAAGTCGATGAATCTGGTCGGACGCTACCTGGAAGAAGGCATCGTCGGGGCGCCTGACCCGGAAGCCGCCCATGACTGGTATCGACGCTCGGCCGAAGCAGGTGATTTCCGTGGCCAATTCAGCCATGCGGCGATTCTCGCCGGGAAAGGTCAACTGACCGATGCCATCGATTGGCTGAAAAAAGCGCTCACGCACGGCAATCTGAACTTCCTGCGCGCCAGCCGAGGCAGCCTGGCCCAGGCTCCATACGCAGAAATTCGCGCCGTGGCCCTGGATTACCATCAGCGCGCCGCAGAGTTGGGTGACGACCAGGATCAACATGCACTGGACATGTTCTGCCCGCGTCACACGGGCTGATCGCCCTATAAGCGGCGATCACCTTCGAACTTCTAGTTGAAGGAAAAAACAGCGCTGATGAGCAAGGCTAACGGGGCATTCACCGACTTGCAATATTCGCTAACAACAAACCCGTAAGCAAAATGTAAATCAGATTCTTATAGCAATAATTCTCAATTAGGTTTGCCTCTCATTTTTTCAGGAGCACATCTAATGAGCATAAGGAAGACAACCGGCAGTTCTCTGTTCCAGGCCAATCGATCCCGTTCAGCTGTCGGCTTTGCCTTCGCATCCTGCGCCACGGTCGGCATCGCTGCAGAAACCAGCCCGGAAGAAAGCACCTCCTCGACGCCCTCGTCGGCGCTGGAACTTGGCACTACTGACGTCAAAGCCAACCATGACCAAGGCTACAAGGTCGATCAAGCCTCCTCGCACAAGTTCACCGCCCCGCTACGCGACACGCCAAAATCCGTCACGGTGATTACCGAAGAGCTGATCAAGGAGCGTGGTGCCAGTTCGCTCAAGGACGTACTACGCACCACACCCGGCATCACCCTGGGAGCGGGCGAAGGTGGTACACCCGTCGGCGACCGCCCCTTCATCCGCGGTTATGAAGCCAGCACTGACATCATGATCGACGGTGTTCGCGATGTAGGTCGCAATACCCACGAAGCCTTCAATATCGAGCGGGTCGAGATCGTCAAAGGCCCGGGCTCGGCCTATACCGGTCGCGGCGCCACCGGGGGCAGCATCAACCTGGTGAGCAAGGTCGCCCAGAGCGAAGACTTCATCGCCGGCAGCCTGACCCTCGGTACCGACCAGCTCTGGCGTACCACGCTGGACGTCAACCAGTTCCTGCCTGACCAGAACATGGCCTTCCGCCTCAATGCCATGAAGCACGAAGCCGATACGCCCGGGCGCGATGATGTCGATGTCAAGCGTTGGGGCCTGGCCCCTACCGTGACGTTCGGCCTGAATACGCCAACCCGCGCCACCCTCAGCTACTACCACATGGAAACCGATGACATGGCCGATCTGGGCCATCCGGTCTCGCTGATTACCGGCAAGCCGACCAAGGTCGACCGTGACAATTTCTATGGCCTGGTCGATCGCGACTTCAGCAAAACCTCGGCGGATATCGCCAGCATCGTTCTTGAACACGACGTCAACGAAGCACTGACCATCCGCAACACCACCCGTGGCGGGCGCACCCTGCTCGACTACGTGATGACTCGCCCCAGCTTTGCCAACGTCAACGCCGAACGCAATGGCGTGGTTCTGCGCGATGGCCGTGCCCGTAACAGCGTGACCAAATCGCTGATCAACCAGACAGAAGCCTTCGGCACGTTCCACCTTGCCGGCTTGCAGCACAGCTACAACACCGGGATCGAGCTCAGCCGCGAAACCATCGACCAGCGCAATCGCTACACCGTTGCCGCCGGCAGCCCTGCCGACCTGCACCACCCCAACCCGCACGACGGCTTCCCGGCTGTTACGCGGGGCAATGAGCGTATTGGCGACAGCAAGACCAGCACCCGCGCCGCCTATGTCTTCGACACCATCGCACTGCACGAGCAATGGGACCTCAACCTGGGCCTGCGTTACGACGACTACAACGTCACCAACAAGAGCTGGAACAATCCGGGCACTGTGCGCACCACCAGCAAGAACACCAGCGACTTCTGGAACTACCAGGTTGGCCTCGTGTTCAAGCCACTTCCCTACGGTAGCGTCTATGTGTCTTACGGCACCTCCTCCAACCCGGCAGGCGAGACGGTGGGCCAGGCTGGCGGCGCCGATGGGGCCGCGGGCGGGGCTTCAGTCAACGACCTGGACGCCGAGAAAAACCGCAGTGTAGAGCTGGGCACCAAGTGGGACGTGTTCAATGAGCAACTCTCGCTGACCGCTGCGATCTTCCGCACAGAGAAGACCAATGGCCGCTCCCAGGACCCGACCACTGGCGCCGTCACGCTCTCCGGTAACAGCCGGGTGGATGGTTTCGAACTGGGACTGGCCGGCAAGATAACCGAGGCCTGGCAAGCCTGGGCCGGTTATACCTACCTCGACCCCGAAACCCGCAAGTACCGCAGCGGTGGCAATGACTTCTCCGGCAAGCAAATGAAATTCATCGCCCCGGAAAGCTTCAGCCTGTGGACCACCTATGCGCTCACCGACAAATGGACCATCGGGGGCGGGACGAACTACATGGACGCCCGTTACCTGGACGACGCCAACACCCGCAAACTGGACGCCTACTGGCGCTACGATGCGATGGTTGGCTACAAGGTGAACCAGAACCTCGACCTGCAGCTCAACGTGCTAAACCTGGCTGACGAAACCATCTACGACGCTTCGCATGTGGGTGTATTCGCCAACGTGGCACCAGGCCGCTCGGCCGAGCTGACGGCCAACTTCCGTTTCTGACCTCACCCACGACGGCTCATCGAAAGATGGGCCGTCGCCTTTCTCAAAGCCAGCCGGATAACTTAATCCGAGTTCTCCGGCCAGGCTTTCAAGCGCAGGTGCACAGCCAGCCCAGGCTGCATGTTCTGCGCCCATATCGAACCACCCTGCAGCTCGATCGAACTGCGCGCGATACTCAAGCCCAGGCCAAAACCACCGTCGCCGGGGCGTGCCTGGTCAAGCCTGGAAAAGGGTTCGAAAATCAGCCCAAGCTGGTCCTCGCTCACGCCAGGGCCCTGGTCACGCAAACACAACCACTGCGTAGTCCCCTCGCGATGACCACTGAGCGTGATCACGCCCTCCCGCGGCGAGTAACGAATGGCATTGCGTAGAACGTTCTCCAGAGCCTGAGCCAAACCGTTGAGATTGGCCAACACCATGCAGGTGTCCTCCAGTTCGAAACGCAACTGCGTCACTGGCCAACCGGTTTCGAAACAGGCGTCCTCACAGAGCAGCCCCCAGAGGGACCGCACATTAATCGGCTCGAGCACCAGGCGTGGCCGTTCAGAATCCAACCAGGCCAGCTCCAGCGTGTTTTCGACCAGGCGCTGCATCAACTCGATTTCCCGCTCCAGCCGCACGCGCAGGGCCGGCAGGTCGTCCTCCCGCTCACTGGCCACACGCAGTCGACTCAGTGGCGTGCGCAGCTCATGAGACAAATCACTGAGTAATCGACGTTGATAATGCACCGTGCCTTGCAGCCGTTCGGCCATGTGATCAAAGGCGCGCCCCAACTCTCCCAGCTCGTCTCGACGGGCCGTAATCGGCTTGCCCACACGAGAATTCAGATCGTCAGCACTGAGCGCATTGGCCTGCTCCCGCAAACGCGACAAGGGACCGATGAAAAAACGGTACAACACGATACCGAACAGGAGCGCCAGCACGCCCGGCACCAGCTTCTGAAAGATGAAATACAGCAACGGCCGTGGACCCCATGGGCTGAATCGCTCAGGCAAGGGCATCACCAACTGGCCACGGCCATCCTTGAAGGGGATGCTCAGTACTCTGGGCTCTGCGCTTTGCCGCCCCATTGGCCAGTTGAGCTTGCGCATGAAACTCAGTTTGGTCCGTTGCTCTTCGGCAACCGGTCTATTACCCAGCGGAAACAGGTTTCTATCAAGCACCAGCGACCAGACACCCTCGCGCTCATGCAGCTGATCCTGAAACGCATCCACGCCAGCCGCCCCATGCTTCTGCCAGGAAGCCTCGGCTTCGCGTGCATAGCTGCGTAGCACCGAACGCGATTCGCTGGACAGGTAAGACGTCAGCTCACCGACAAGTCGCCCCGAAAATAACGTCAGGGCAATGACCGCCAACGAGAAGCCGATCAGCAGAACCGCCAGCTTCCAGAACAGTGAGTGGCGGTTCGGCATCAGGCCTCCTGGCTCGTGAGCACATAGCCCTTGCCCCAGACGGTTTCCAGTTTGCGGTCGGTGTAGCCGATGCGCTGCATTTTGCGGCGAATATGGCTCACGTGCATGTCCAGGCTACGGTCATGTACCGAGTAGGCGCGATGCAGGACATGCTGGTAGAGAAAGGCCTTGCTGAGGGCCTCCTCCCGATGCCGGAAGAACGTCGCCAGCAATCGATACTCCGTAGTCGTCAGCCCGGCCCATTGCTCGGCATAGCTGATATCGGAACGGGCCTCGTCGAAATGCAGTGACAGATCCCCCACATGAGCCTCCTGCCCCGCGCGCTCATAGGCGACACGCCGCAACACCGCATCGATGCGCACCTGCATTTCCACCATGCTGAACGGCTTGGGCAAGTAATCGTCGGCACCTTGGCTGAAGCCCGCGATACGGTCCTTCTCCGCCCCAAGCGCGGACATGAGGATCACTGGCACCCGTCGCTGCTGGCGCAGTTCAGCCAGCACCTCCAGGCCATTGCGGCCTGGCAGCATGATATCCATCAGGATCAGGTCGAACGCTTCGGTGCGGGCCAGGCCAAGCCCTTCCTCACCATCGTGCCGCAACGTCACCGCAAAGCCACAGCGTTCGAGGTGCTCGCTAAGGTGAGCCGCCAGTACCGGGTCGTCTTCGATGGCCAGAATGCGTGATGAGGGGGAATTCTCGAGCTGCATGGGAAACGCCTGCATATGCAAATAGTTCTTTATCGCTACATTCTGGCAAATGCGCTTGCAGATTCCCACCGAACGAATCGCTACACTGGCGAATAAATCACCGAAGGACGACGCGCGTGTTCAAGGAACTCGGGATCAAGGGCCGCGTACTGCTGCTCACTTTATTGCCTACCAGCCTGCTGGCGCTGGTACTTGGCGGCTATTTCACCTGGATGCAACAGGCGGAACTCAAGGATCAACTGCAGCAGCGCGGGGAGCTCGTGGTTCAGCAGCTGGCGCCACTGGCCGCTTCAGCCCTGGCAAACAACGACCGAGAATCGCTGAAGCGCCTGGCCGAAGAAACGCTGAATCAGGACGATGTACGCTCGGTCGGCTTTCTCTCCAGCGAGCGCAACCTACTGGCCCAGGCCGGGCCAAAAATGCTCAATCAGGCGCCATTGAGCGATGGCAGCCCGCTGGTACAAAGCACCGGGCAGGATGCCACCCGTTTCCTCCTGCCGGTGTATGGCCGCCACCGCAGCATGGCTGTCGACCAAAGCAACGAGGAGGCCAATCGGCTGATTGGCTGGGCCGAGCTGGAGCTCTCGCACCATCGAACCTTGCTGCAAGGCTATCGCAGCCTGCTCGCCAGCCTGTTGCTGATCATCACCGGCCTGGTCGTGACCGCCCTGCTCGCCCTGCGCATGAGTCGGACCATCAACGAGCCCTTGCGCAGCATCAAACAGAGTGTCGCCCTGATCAAAGATGGCCAGTTGCAGACCCGCCTGCCGCCGATGGGCAACAATGAACTGGATGAACTGGCAGCAGGCATCAACCGCATGGCCGAGTCGCTGCAAAATGCCCAGGAAGAACTGCAGCACAGCATCGACCAGGCCACCGAAGATGTGCGGCAGAATCTGGAGACCATCGAGATCCAGAACATCGAGCTGGATTTCGCCCGCAAGGAAGCGCTGGAAGCCAGCCGTATCAAGTCCGAATTCCTCGCCAACATGAGCCACGAGATCCGCACCCCGCTCAATGGCATTCTCGGCTTTACCAACCTGCTGCAAAAAAGCGACCTCACTCCGCGCCAGCAGGACTACCTGGGCACCATTGAAAAGTCCGCCGAGAGCCTGCTGGGGATCATCAACGAGATTCTCGACTTCTCCAAAATCGAAGCCGGCAAGCTGGTTCTGGAAAGCATTCCGTTCAACTTGCGCGACCTGCTGCAAGACACCCTGACCATCCTCGCCCCGGCCGCGCACGAGAAAGAGCTGGAGCTGGTCAGCCTCATCTATCGCGATACCCCCCTGTCATTACAGGGCGACCCACTGCGCCTCAAGCAAGTGCTGACCAACCTGGTCAGCAATGCCATCAAGTTCACCCGCGAAGGCACCATCGCCGTGCGGGCGATGGTCGAGGACGAAAGCGATGACCGCGCGCAATTGCGCATCAGCGTGCAAGACACGGGCGTCGGCCTGTCCGACGATGACCTGCGAGCGTTGTTCCAGGCGTTCAGCCAGGCCGACAATTCCCTGTCGCGCCAGGCAGGCGGTACAGGGTTGGGGCTGGTGATTTCCAAGCGCCTGATCGAGCAGATGGGCGGCGAAATCGGCGTCGATAGCAACCCCGGAGCCGGTTCCGAGTTCTGGATCAGTCTGAGCCTGCCGAAAGCGCGTGACGACGGTGACGAGCTGCCACGCGCGCAATTGAGCGGGCGCCGCGTGGTCATGCTGGAAAGCCATGATCTGGTCAGCCAGGCCCTGCGCCACCAGTTGGAAGACTGCGGCCTGGACGTCCTGCCGTTCAGCAACCTGGATCATCTACTCGAATGCGTGACGCAGCAAAACCAGGGCGAGCACCCCATCACCCTGGCGGTACTGGGTGTTCGCGTGCAGGAACTACCTCCGGAACAACTCAGCCAACGCATCTGGGACCTGGATCGCCTCGGCTGCAAGAGCCTGGTGCTGTGCCCAACCACCGAGCAGGCGATGTACCACGAGTCGCTGCCGGATGCGCATCGCCAGCTACAGGCCAAACCGGCCTGTACCCGCAAACTGCAACGCGCGCTCTACGACATGGTTTACCCCCGCCAACAGCGCATCGACACCCGCCCACCACTGACCAGTCGCGCACCGCGCCTGCTGTGCGTCGATGACAACCCGGCCAACCTGCTGCTGGTGCAAACCCTGCTGAGCGACATGGGCGCCGAAGTGACCGTGGTAGACAGCGGTTATGCGGCACTGGAGAGCGTAAAACAGCACAACTTCGACCTGGTATTCATGGACGTCCAGATGCCCGGCATGGACGGCCGCCAGACCACCGAAGCCATCCGCCAATGGGAACAGGAGCGTGAGCGTAGCCAGATGCCCATCGTCGCCCTCACCGCCCATGCGCTGGCCAATGAAAAACGCGCCCTGCTGCAAAGCGGCATGGATGACTACCTGACCAAACCGATCAGCGAGCGCCAACTGGCCCAGGTGGTACTCAAGTGGACGGGCCTGGCGCTACGCGACCATGCGCCACAGAGCACCGCCGAAACACCGCCCTCGAACAACACCCTGCGCGTCCTCGATCCAGAAGAAGGGCTGCGGCTGGCAGCCGGCAAGGCCGATCTTGCGGCCGACATGCTGAGCATGCTGCTGGCCTCGCTGGATGCCGACCGCCAGGCTATTCAACAGGCTCGCGATGGGGGTGACCGTGCGGCGCTGATCGAGCGCGTACACCGCCTGCACGGTGCCACCCGCTACTGTGGTGTGCCGCAACTGCGCGCGGCCTGCCAGCGCAGCGAAACCCTGCTCAAACAGGATGATCCAGCCGCACAGAGCGCGCTGGACGAGCTCGATGCTGCCATCACACGCCTGGCCAAGGATGCTGTGGCCAACGTTTGAGTTCATATGACCAGAGGTGAGCCATCCCGCCCTCGCCTATTCGGAGAGAAGGCGGGTGGCGAGCGAACAGTCGCCATACGATTGCCCCGAATGGATCGCCCGTCATATGCCTCGTGCTAGCATTCGCGCTGATCTGGAGGACCCATGGCCGAGCACGATTTCCGCTACACCCTGTTCAACCCCGCCCACACACTCACCGAATGCCGCGCCCTGACGCCAGGCCGCTATCAGGTCACCGGCAATGGTGGCGCCATCCAAGGCGGCGATACATTACTGGTCACGCTAAAGGGCAGCCGTGAGCTCACCCTGCGCCTGGTGGTGGAGAAAGTCCGCCACCTGATCAACCCGCCGGGCCAATGGATGGCGGTTGCCAATGGCCCGGTCTTCCGGGAACTGTCTATCCTCAATTGGCAGGTGAATTGCGACGGGTGTAACAGCACGCTCGACTTCGAATTCGCCGTGGATGCAGCCCTGGGTGAGAAAGCCCGTCAGCCGGCCGCTGAGGCACGCATTCAGGAACTTGGCTGGCAATCTCGTGATGGCCGCCATCTTTGCTCGCGTTGTAAGGAGACGAACGCATGAAAAAACCCTTTACCCTGGCCCTGCTCGCTAGCCCTCTCCTGGGTTGCGCTGCCAGCCCGGTGCTGCTGGAAAACAACAAGACCTACCAGGTGGAGTGGATTGGCGAACGCCCCCTTATCGATAACAGCCATCTGACCCTGACCCTGGGTGATGACGGCCGTGCTTACGGCAATGCCGGCTGCAACCACTGGTTCGCCAGCTATGCCCACGAAGGTGAAAGCCTGAGCTTCGATGCGCCGGGCAGCACCCG
Source organism: Pseudomonas sp. Marseille-Q8238 (assembly GCF_965111915.1). NCBI lineage: Bacteria > Pseudomonadati > Pseudomonadota > Gammaproteobacteria > Pseudomonadales > Pseudomonadaceae > Pseudomonas > Pseudomonas sp. Marseille-Q8238. Next base: position 3,450,034 of record NZ_CBCOPI010000001.1, read on the forward strand.
CAAGCTGTGCGCCCCGTCGCTGATGGAGCAGGAACAGCGCTTCCTCGAATCACTGACCCATGTGCAGCGCTGGGATGTATCGGAAATCGGCCAGCTGCGCTTGTGGCCAGCGTCTGGCAAGCCGCTGCGCCTGTGGCCAGAAGAAGGCTGAGCAACGCCTCATGCGTACGTGATCAGGTGTAGCTACAGCTGAAACGTATCGTAGAGAATGCCATGCGCTAACCCGCGATACTGCTGGTACACATGGTGTTGAGTCGAGGGGACATAGATAACGCCTGCCGGGAGACATGGGTAACGGTTGGGAACTCCTACCTTGCCCTGCCCCAGGTCGAGTTGGCGTGGGGTTTTATGCATGAGCATTACGTCGTAGAGACCATCCGTCGTTGTACGACACAGGGCAACCCGCCCTCTACCCCCGCCTCCGCGAAAACCTGCCGACCACCAACGTCGACAAGATCCTACGCCGCAGGCTACGAGACGAAGAGCTGAAGAAGATCGCCGCCAAGACCTGATCTTCGTTTGACAGGAAAAGCCCCGCTCAAGCAGGGCTTTTTCGTTCCAGGAGCTGCTCAGGCTGGCGGGTTCTCGTCCTCTAGCGCCTGACGCAAGGTGTCGGGAAGCGTGATGGGCTGTTTGCTCTCAGGGCTGATGCAGACCTGGGTCATCGACGCACGAAAGGTCACATCGCCCGATGACTGACGACCTTCCACGCTGAAGCTGAACGAAGTGGCACCAGGCGTTTCGCTGCGCACCTCGATGCTGATCACCTCGTCCCAGGTCATCGGGGAGAGGAACTCGATCGACAGTGCCCGAGCCGGCGGCAGGATGCCCATAGCGAACACCTTGCGCAGCCCCTCGCCGCCGAGCCGGTAGGAGAGGTAGTCGTGGATCGCCTCGATGACGAAGTAGGCGATGCGTGGCGTGTAGACGATCCCGGCGGGGTCGCAATCGCCAAACAGAACGGTTCGAGTGGTACTGAAGGACATGAGGGAACGCACCTGCTGGGTCGTTTAATGGATGAGGCGATCATAACGGCTGGCAGCGCGAGGCATGCCCATTAACAAGCGGCAAATAGCCCTTGAAATCCATCTGCCACAGCTCGTCCGGGTGATCATGTTAGAAGCGTTGGCGGGCAGGTGTTTCAGCGCCCTGGCCGCGATAACGCACCTGACAGCCATGGCGCTGAAAAGTGTATCGATGCTGCTACGGTGAGGCCGATCCGTTCACCCTCATTTGGCACAGGCTGCACAGCTTGCTGGCTACCCATCTATCCCTGCTGAACACATGGCGCTCCCCAAGGTAGCGAAGAGGCTTTGGCTGGACTGCCAGGCACACCAACAGTCCCAAACTCAAAGCGCGAACAACTCCAGTTGCTCATGCCGTCCACGTAGGTCGAGCAACCGCACACCGACCCCCAGCAACCTTACAGGCTTGTTGCCACGCGCGAAGGCCGCGCTGAGCAGGAGCTGGTAGCTGTTCAGGTCACGCCGCGCGCCAGCCTGCTCGATGGTCGTCTGGGTGAAGTCATGGAACTTGACCTTCACGAACGGCTTGTCCGGCTTGTAGCTGGCATCCAGACGCGCCATACGCGTTTCCAGTTGTTCCAGCAGCTCCGGCAGGCGTTTCAGGCACATGGCCAGATTGGGCAGGTCTTCATCGTAGGTATTTTCCACACTGACCGATTGCCGACGACTGTCGGTCTGCAACGCGCGCTCATCGATACCGCGCGCCAGACTCCACAAGCGCTCGCCGAAACTGCCGAACTCACGCGCCAGGGCCACCTTGCTCCAGCCGCGCAGATCATCACAGGTGGTAATCCCCAGGCGCCCTAGCTTGTCTGCGGTGACCTTGCCCACACCATGCAGCTTGCTGACTGGCAATACCGCGACAAACGCGTCGACCTGCTCCGGGGTAATGACGAACAGGCCATCGGGCTTGCGCCAATCGCTGGCGATCTTCGCCAGAAACTTGTTCGGCGCCACCCCGGCCGACACGGTGATATGCAGCTCCTGCGAAACCCGTCGACGAATTTCCCGGGCAATGCGTGTGGCACTGCCGGCGAAATGCTCGCTGCTGGAGACATCCAGGTAGGCCTCATCCAGCGACAGCGGCTCGATGATCTCGGTGAAGTCGCGGAAAATCGTATGAATATCCCGCGAGACGGCCTTGTACACATCCATGCGCGGCTTGACGACCTGCAGGTCCGGACACAGCTTCAGCGCCTGGCGCATCGGCATCGCCGAGCGCACACCCCAGGCTCGTGCTTCATAGTTACAGGTGGCAACCACACCGCGCCGGTCAGCCGCGCCACCCACTGCCAGCGGTTTTCCGGCCAGGCTCGGGTCATCACGCATCTCGATGGCGGCGTAAAAGCAGTCGCAGTCGATGTGAATGATCTTGCGCACGAAAGTCCGGGAAGCCCCGCAGGCCATAGGCTGAAGAGCCTGAAGCATACACTGGCACGACGCTAAGCACCTGAGCCCGCAACACTTTTTTCAATCCAACGATTGACATGCGCGCGCTCGGCAGTAGAATAGCCGCCGCGGGATGGAGCAGTCTGGTAGCTCGTCGGGCTCATAACCCGAAGGTCGTAGGTTCAAATCCTGCTCCCGCAACCATTACAGAAAAAGGCCACTCATTGAGTGGCCTTTTTCGTTTCCGCCCCCTGCTTCCATTTAAGTAATTGATTAAAAAGCACAAATCAATTGACAACGCGCCGCCAGGCAGTAGAATTGCCGGCGCGGGATGGAGCAGTCTGGTAGCTCGTCGGGCTCATAACCCGAAGGTCGTAGGTTCAAATCCTGCTCCCGCAACCATTACAGAAAAAGGCCACTCATATGAGTGGCCTTTTTCGTTTCTGACATCAGCTACATTTATTCCTGATCTGCCGGAACTTGCTCCGTTACGCCATACTCTGAGCCGCACTGCCCACGAGGTCACCAATGCGCGCCAGCCCAGACCAACCCGCCAACGCCCCCGCTTCAGCACTCAATCCCCGGCTCCTGCTCTGGCGCCAACGCATCAGCCAATACCGACAACCCCTCGGCCTCATCGTCGCCTTGCTTCTATTTGGCATTGCGCTGATTGCCTGCCGTCATCTTCTCGATGAGCTCGACCCGGACGCGCTGCGCACTTCACTGCTGGCTGTCCCGCCCATCAATCTGTTTGGCGCCCTTGCCATGACCGCCCTGGGCTTCATCGCCCTGCTGGGTTATGAGTGGTCAGCGAGTCGCTATGCAGAAGTACAACTACCCAAACGCATCCTGGCCCTGGGCGGTTTCTGCGCCTTTGCCATCGGCAATGCCGTGGGCCTGGCGATGCTCTCGGGCGGCTCAGTGCGCTATCGGCTTTATGCCCGCCATGGTGTCGGACCCGGTGAAGTCGCCCGGATGACCCTGTTCGCCAGCCTGTCACTGGGCTGCAGCTTACCGCTGCTCGCCGCCGTCGCCAGCCTTAGCGACCTGCCATCCGCGTCACAAGCGCTGGGCCTGTCAGAAGGCGTTCTGGGAACTGCCGCTGGATTGATACTGGCTATCTATGCGGTGCTGTTCTTCGTGCTGCAGCGCGCACGACTGGCTGAACAGCCGCATCAGAACAGCCTGCTGATCACCATCAGGAAGCGCATTCTGCGCCTGCCGGGTGGCCGTCTATCGTTGCTGCAATTGTTGATCACCGCGCTGGATGTCAGCGCGGCAGCCGGCGTGCTCTATCTGCTTCTGCCAGAGGCCCCGCCCTTCGGCGCCTTCTTGCTGGTCTATCTGCTGGCATTGGCGGCTGGCGTGTTGAGCCATGTGCCTGGCGGTGTCGGCGTATTCGAGGCCGTTCTGCTCGCTGCCTTTGCCAACCAGTTGGGCGCCGCGCCGCTGGCCGCCGCCCTGCTGCTGTACCGCCTGATCTATATCGTGTTGCCGCTGCTGGTAGCCTGCCTGGTGTTACTGCTGATCGAAGCGCGGCGCCTGCTACCCAGCCAGCAGACGATGCGCAGCGCGTCCGGCATGGCGGCACCGATCCTGGCACTGCTGGTGTTCTTCTCTGGGGTAGTCCTGTTGTTCTCCGGTGTCACGCCGACCATCGACGAACGCCTGTCACACATGGGCTTCCTGATTCCCCATCGACTCATCGACGCCTCGCACTTCGGTGCCAGCCTGATCGGCATGTTCTGCCTGCTGCTGGCCCAGGGTCTGCGTCGCCGCCTTTCGGCTGCCTGGGTACTGACTCTGATCCTGTTGCTGGTCGGCGCCGTACTGTCGCTGCTCAAGGGCTTCGACTGGGAAGAAGCCAGTCTGCTCGGCATGACTGCCGCATTGCTCGCACTGTTCCGTTCCTCGTTCTACCGCCGTAGCCGGCTGTTCGAACTGCCCTTTTCGCCGTTGTATCTGGTCGCCAGCCTCTGCGTTCTGGGTGCCTCTATCTGGCTGCTGCTGTTCGCCTATCAGGACGTGCCCTATGAGCGTGAACTGTGGTGGCAGTTCGCGCTCGACGCCGATGCACCGCGCGGGCTGCGCGCCGCGCTCGGCAGTGCCCTGCTGCTGGCCGGTATCACCCTGGCCTGGTTGCTTCGCGCCGCCCCTGCGGAGATTCACGCACCCACCGAAGATGAACTGACCCAGGCGGCTCGTATCATCCAGCATTCCGATCAGGCGGATGGTGGCCTGGCCCTGACCGGCGACAAGGCGCTGCTGTTCCATGCCGACAACACTGCCTTCCTCATGTATGCGCGCCGCGCACGCAGCATGATCGCCTTGTACGACCCCATTGGCCCGGCGCAACAGCGTGCCGACCTGATCTGGCAGTTCCGCGACCTGTGCGACCTGCACCATGCCCGCCCGGTGTTCTATCAGGTCCGCGCAGAAAACCTGCCGCTGTACGTGGATATCGGCCTGACCGCGATCAAGCTCGGAGAGGAAGCCAGGGTAGACCTGATTCGCTTCGACCTGGAAAGCACCGGCAAGGCCATGAAAGACCTGCGTTACACCTGGAACCGCAGCCAGCGCGACGGGCTGACCCTGGAGTTTCATGCGCCCGGTACAGCCCCCCTGGAAGAGCTGCGCGGTATTTCGGACACCTGGCTGACAGGCAAGAACGTTCGCGAAAAAGGCTTCTCGCTCGGCCGCTTCGACCCGGCCTATCTGCAGTACTTCCGCATCGCGGTAGTGCGGATAGAAGGCCGAGCCGTGGCCTTCGCCAACCTGTTGGAAACCGACAGCCAGGAACTGGCCAGCCTCGACCTGATGCGCGTGCTTCCCGATGCGCCGAAGCTGACCATGGAGTTCCTCATGCTCGGCCTGCTCCTGCATTTCAAGGAACGCGGCTTCAGCCGCTTCAGCCTGGGCATGGTGCCGCTTTCCGGGCTGCAGCCACGCCGTGGTGCACCATTGACCCAGCGTCTGGGTGCCCTGGTATTCCAGCGTGGCGAAGCCTTCTACAACTTCCAGGGACTACGCCGCTTCAAGGACAAGTTCCAGCCGGATTGGGAGCCACGCTACATGGCCGTTCCCCCCGGGCTCGACCCGCTGGTAGCACTGGCGGACACCGCAGCCCTGATCGCCGGCGGTATTTCCGGTCTGGTCAAACGCTGAGGTCGACATGCTCAAACGCTATTGGCGCCATCTGGCACTCATCATCCTGCTGGCCGCCCTTGCGGTCGGCCTATTGATATGGAGCCACCAGCCCGGACAACCGCGCCTCGAACACCCCGCACTCGACGATGGCAGTACCGCGACCCTGGCCCTGCCCACCGGCAGCAAACCGACGCGTGTTCTGCTGATCACTCCTGCCGACCAGGCCCTGCCAGGTAGTGACTTGCTGCAACTGGCCGAACAGGGCAACGCGCGTATCTTGCAGATCGAACTGCCCGTCAATGATTGCGCGGCCCAACAACAGCGCATGCAAACCGCCACACGTTATCTCGATGGTGAGCCCGCCATAGTGGCCGGTATCGGCCCCGGCGCTGCCCTGGCCTGGCGCTGGCTGGCCGGACAGCCCAACGACGCAGCCCAGGCTCTTTCCGTCGGTTTCAGCCTGAGCCAGGCTGATTGCCCGCAGGCCCTGCCGCCCCAAGCAGCGCATGGCCACTGGACAGCGGTGTGGAATGACAACCCTGAGGATGCCAGCGCCCGCTTTGTCCGCAACCAGGCCAATGCCACCACCAGCATCAGCGACTACGACACGAGCCTCACGCAACTGCTGCAGACGCAACTGCACAACCTGCTGCAAGGCCAGAACGAAGCCATGCCCGTGGTCGAAGTGCCGGCCAGCACACCCAGCGACACCGTCAACCTGTTCTATTCCGGTGATGGCGGCTGGCGTGACCTGGACCGCGACGTTTCCGCGCAACTGGCCAAGCGCGGCATGTCGGTCGTGGGCATCGATGCCCTGCGTTATTTCTGGCAGCACAAGACCCCGGAACAGGGAGCCGCCGACCTCAGCCACCTGATGCAGACCTACCGGCAGAAATGGGGCGCCAAACGCTTCGTGCTCACCGGCTACTCCTTCGGTGCAGACGCCCTGCCGGCCATTTACAACCGCCTGCAGGCAAGCGACCAACAGCAGGTAGACGCCATCATCCTGCTGGCCCTGGCACGCAGCGGCAGTTTCGAGATCGAAGTGCAGGGCTGGCTCGGCAAGGCCGGGGCAGAAGCTGCAACCGGCCCGGAACTGCTCAAATTGCCTGCCGAAAAGACGCTCTGCGTCTATGGTGCGGAAGAAGCCGCCGAGAGCGGTTGTACCCTCCCCGGCGCCCCAGGCGAAATCCTGCGCCTGCCTGGCGGCCATCACTACGACGAGAATTACCCGGCACTGGCCGAAAAGCTGCTGCACGCCATTCAACAGCGCCAATCACTGCCCGCGCATTGATCTGGTTCAGCTTCATTTAAGCCAATCCGGTTATTCTCCCAGCAACCCGCCGGCAGACGCGGGATAACAGAAGGAACCGTGAATGAGCTGGAAAAATACCGAGGCCCGCTATGGCGGGCTCTCCATTGCACTGCATTGGCTGATGCTGGTGTTACTGATTGGCGTGTACGCGTGCATCGAGCTGCGCGTCAACTTCCCCAAGGGCAGTGAGACCCGTGAACTGCTCAAGCAGTGGCACTTCATGCTGGGGCTGGCGATCTTCGCGTTGGTCTGGCTGCGTCTGCTGGCCCGTGCGATAGCACCAACGCCGAAGATTGCTCCCGCGATTCCTGCGTGGCAGGCGATCCCGGCCAAGCTCATGCACCTGGCCCTGTATGCGCTGATGATTGGCGCTCCGCTGGCCGGTTGGCTGATCCTCAGCGCCGCCGGCAAACCGATCCCCTTCTTCGGCCTGGAGTTGCCACCGCTGATCGACAAGAATCCGGACCTTGCCGGGCAGATCAAGGAATGGCACGAGCTGGCAGGCGTAACCGGCTACTGGCTGATCGGCCTACATGCCCTGGCCGGCCTGTTCCATCACTTCATCAGCCGCGACAACACGCTGACTCGCATGCTGCCGCGACGCGGCTGAGGTTGGCCAGCCGGGTGCTCAGATCTCCAACTGAGTACCCAGCTCTATCACCCGGTTCAATGGCAGGTTGAAGAAGCGCAGGTTGCCATTGGCGTTACGCAGCATCAGGGCGAACAACACCTCGCGCCAGCGGGCCATGCCAAAGCGCTTGGTACTGATCACCGTTTCCCGACTGAGGAACCAGGTGGTGCGCATGGGGCTGAAATCCAGCTCGTTGAGGTGGCACAGGCGCAATGCAGTCGGCACATCCGGCTCATCCATAAAGCCGAAGTGCAGCACCACGCGAAAGAACCCATCGCCGTAGGCATCCACCTCGAAACGCCGCTCAGGCGCGACCCTGGGCTCGTCTTCGCTGACCACAGTCAGCAACACCACCTGTTCATGCAATACCTGGTTGTGCAACAGGTTGTGCAGCAGCGCATGCGGGACTGCATCCGACCGTGCCGTGAGGAACACCGCCGTTCCCTGCACACGATGGGGCGGCTGGCTGCGGATACTGCTGATGAACAGCGGCAGCGGCAGCGCATTCTCATCCAGCCGCTCGACCAGCAACTGGCGCCCGCGCTTCCAGGTCGTCATCAGGGTGAACAGCACGATCCCGGCGATGACCGGGAATGCCCCACCCTGGAAGATCTTCGGCACGTTGGCGGCAAAGAACAGGCTGTCTACCAGCAGGAAACCACTCAATACCGGGATCGCAAGCCACAGCGGCGTGCGCCACAACAACAGCATCACAGCCGACACCAGCAAGGTGGTGATCAGCATGGTGCCGGTCACAGCTACCCCATAGGCCGATGCAAGGGCGCCTGACGAACCGAAACCAATCACCAGCAGAACCACTGCGATCATCAGCGCCCAGTTCACCGCCCCGACATAAATCTGCCCCTGCTCTTCGCTCGAAGTGTGCTGGATGTGCATGCGCGGGATATAGCCGAGCTGGATGGCCTGGCGGGTCAGAGAAAACGCCCCGGAAATCACCGCCTGCGAAGCAATGATGGTGGCCAGCGTCGACAAACCCACCAGCGGCAACAAGGCCCAGGAAGGTGCCAGCAAGTAAAAGGGATTGCGTGCTGCAGCGGGATTATCCAGCAGCAAGGCACCCTGACCGAAGTAGTTCAGCACCAGCGCCGGCAGCACCAGTAGAAACCAGGCGCGGGCTATCGGCTTGCGGCCGAAGTGCCCCATGTCGGCATACAGCGCTTCGGCACCGGTAAGCGCCAGCACCACTGCGCCGAGAATCGCCACGCCAATCCCCGGATGGGCGATAAAGAAATGGATGCACCAGTAAGGGTTCAGCGCCTGCAGCACCTCGGGGCGTTGCACGATGCCATAGATACCCAGCGCCGCCAGCACGGAGAACCACAGCACCATCACCGGACCGAACAACTTGCCGATACGTGCCGTGCCGTGTTTCTGGATCAGGAACAGGCCGACCAACAGGACCAGTGACAGCGGAATGACCCAGTGATCCACGCCGTCGAACGCGACCTGCAATCCTTCCACCGCAGATAGCACGGAAATCGCCGGGGTGATCATGCTGTCGCCATAGAACAACGCAGCGCCGAACAAGCCAAACAACACCAGCGTACGGCTCAGACGCGGATACGGCTGGGTCGCCCGCCGGGCCAGTGCGAGCAAGGCCATCACACCGCCCTCGCCCTGGTTATCGGCACGCAGGATGAACAACACGTACTTGATCGACACGACCCAGATCAGCGACCAGAAGATCAGCGAGAGAATGCCCAGCACACCTTCCTGATTGGTCTGCACGCCATAGTGTCCGGCAAACACTTCCTTGAGCGTGTACAGCGGGCTGGTGCCGATATCGCCATAGACCACCCCAACAGCGGCAACCAACATACCGAAAGACGCGGCATTCCCATGAGAGGCTGGCTGCCCCTCGCTGACATCACGCATACATGGCTCCGAGCCGGAAAGAGGCGCAAATGCTGCGCCTCCTGATCAATCCACACAAGTGCACCCGCAGTGGCGCGAGCGACGATTTCCGTTGCCCCAAGACTAGTATGAAAAATCGACAACCTCAGGCAATTGCGCCTGCCCTCGGGACTCGCAATGCATTCGACTCGTGCTTGGCGAAAATGAAGGCGGCACCATCACGGCCTTGATCGGCTACCATTCGCGCTTTCCCCTGCCTGCGCATCGCCATGTCCTACGTCGTCTCGCCTGTTGGCTTCGTAAGCTCCTGCTTCAAGGAGAAATTCGCCATTCCGCGCCAACCCCATCTGGCGCCAGCCGCACGCGGCGTACTGGAACTGCAGCCACCCTTCGATACGGACACAGCCATAGACGGCCTTGAGCAGGTCAGCCATGTCTGGCTGCTGTTCATGTTTCACCAGACTCTAGAAGACAAGCCGCGCCTGAAGGTGCGGCCGCCACGCCTGGGCGGTAACGCCACCGTCGGCGTATTCGCCAGCCGCGCCACCCACCGCCCCAACGGTATCGGCCAGTCGGTGGTGAAACTGGACAGGATCGAACCGGGACGCCTGTGGCTGTCGGGCATCGACCTGCTCGACGGCACTCCCGTGCTGGATATCAAGCCTTACGTGCCCTATGCCGATGTTGTAGCAGAAGCCCGCAACGACATCGCACCGGCGCCCCCACACCCCATCGACGTGCACTGGCATGCCAATGCCCTGCAGCAGGCCCACGCGCATGCCACACGCTTGAACGAGCCCTTGGTCGAGCTGATAGAACAATGCCTTGCCCAGGACCCACGCCCCGCCTATCAGGTACCTACGCCGGAGCGCCGCTACGGGGTACTGTTCTGGGACGTGCAGGTGCGTTGGCACTATCCACAACCGGGATTGATCCTGGTGCTCGAAGTGGTACCGGCCTAGAAACGACAAACCCGCCAGCAGGCGGGTTTGTCGGTATGGCGCTGGTGCTTACTTCTCGACGAAAGCGCGCTCGATCAGGTAGTCACCCGGCTCACGCATACGCGCGGAAATCTTCAGGCCGAAGCTGTCCAGCACTTCACTGGTCTCGTCGAGCATGCTCGGGCTGCCGCAGATCATCGCACGGTCGTCCTGCGGGTTGATCGGTGGCAGGCCGATGTCGGCGAACAGCTTGCCGCTGCGCATCAGGTCAGTCAGACGGCCCTGATTCTCGAAGGGCTCGCGGGTCACGGTCGGGTAGTAGATCAGCTTGTTCTTCAGCGCGTCACCGAAGAATTCGTTGCGCGGCAGGTGCTCGGTAATGAATTCCTTGTAGGCCACTTCATTCACATAACGCACGCCGTGAACCAGGATCACCTTTTCGAAACGCTCGTAGGTTTCCGGGTCCTGAATCACGCTCATGAACGGTGCCAGGCCGGTACCGGTGCTGAGCAGATACAGGTGTTTGCCGGGGTTGAGGTCATCGAGAACCAGCGTGCCGGTAGGCTTCTTGCTAATGATGATCTCGTCACCTTCCTTGAGGTGTTGCAGTTGCGAGGTCAGCGGGCCGTCCGGCACCTTGATGCTGAAGAACTCCAGGTGTTCTTCCCAGTTCGGGCTGGCAATCGAGTAGGCGCGCATGAGCGGGCGGCCGTTCGGCTGTTGCAGGCCGATCATCACGAACTGACCATTCTCGAAGCGCAGGCCCGGGTCACGGGTGCACTTGAAACTGAACAACGTGTCATTCCAGTGGTGAACGCTAAGAACGCGCTCGGCGTTGAAATTGCTCATGCTCGGGGAAGCTCCGAATTATAAAAAGTGCCAGCGCACCTGGGCGCAATTGCGCGACATTGTAATGAGCGACACAATATCTGTTAACTGAATTATCAAGATATGGGTTATCGGTTATATAGATATGCGATTTACTCTTCGTCAGTTGCAGGTCTTCATGACCGTCGCCCAGCAGGAAAGCGTCTCGAAAGCGGCTCAACTGCTGTCCCTGTCACAATCGGCAACCAGCACCTCATTGACGGAGCTGGAGCGCCAGTCCGGCTGCCTGCTGTTCGACCGCGTCGGTAAACGCCTGAGTCTCAACGCGCTGGGTCGCCAATTATTGCCCCAGGCCGTCGCTCTGCTCGATCAGGCGCGCGAGATCGAAGACCTGCTCAACGGCAAAAGTGGCTTCGGCTCACTGGACGTGGGCGCCACGCTGACAGTCGGGAACTACCTGGTCACACTGCTGATCGGCAGCTTCATGCAGCGTCACCCGGAGTGCCAGGTCAGCCTGCACGTTCAGAACACCGCCAATATCGTCCAACAGATTGCCCACTATGAACTTGATCTGGGTCTAATCGAAGGCGACTGCCAGCACCCGGATATCGAAGTGCTGCCGTGGGTGGAAGACGAACTCGTGGTGTTCTGCGCGCCCTCCCACCCGCTGGCCAATCGCGGCCATGTCTCGCTCGAAGCGCTCAGCCGTGAGGCCTGGATTCTTCGCGAACAGGGTTCAGGCACCCGCCTGACCTTCGACCAGGCCATGCGTCACCACCCTACCCCGCTGAACATTCGCCTGGAGCTGGAGCACACCGAGGCGATCAAACGGGCGGTGGAGTCCGGCCTCGGCATCAGTTGCATCTCGCGCCTGGCCCTGCGCGACGCGTTCCGCCGTGGCAGCCTCGTGCCACTGGAAACGCCCGGTATCGACCTGCGCCGGCAGTTCTATTTCATCTGGCACAAGCAGAAGTACCAGACCGCGGCCATGCGCGAATTCCTCGAGCAATGCCGGGAGCTCACTCAAGGCGTATCGCGCAGCGACCAGATCGTGCTACCGCCGATTATCTGAATACAAGGGAACTCGGCACATCACCAATCGAGCGCCTACGACCAGAGGCCATGCGCCCGTGCCGGACACGAGGAATACGCCAGCAGAGGGTCAGAAGGTAGTCAGGCAGACGCTTGCAGCGGGTGAAAACTGAAGTAGCGACGCAGCGCATCCACCATTTCGACGTATTCGGTGGGAGGTGCGACCAGGGCGAAACCCGAGTCGAAATTGCCCGGCGTCACATCCTCACGGCTCCACTGACACGTGGCGTAGAAGTCGATACAACGGATCTGCCCCTCATGACTCGGCACCTTGAGGCGCATGTCGAAACGGGCATTGACCAGCATGGGTAACTGGCTGATCAACATCAGGCCATCCAATGACAGATTGCCGATATAACCCATGGGCTTGTCGGTAATCCGATTGAAGACCTTGAGGTAATAAGGCAATTGATGGCGTTCGATGCGGCGCTGGCTGGGCATGGTGACAGATCGCTACAAGGTGACGTGCGAGTATGGCTGCAGCACTGGCCTCGCGCCAGGCTCAACTGCAACGTTCGGTAATCTGCCTCGACAGGCGGCTACGGGAATTGTCCAGATCCGTATCACTGATGTAGCTGCGGTTACCCTGCGCATCGACCGTGTAATAACGCCCGCCACGCTCGATCTGTTGCAACTGGCTACGTAACTGGCGGCACTCGGCAGCACGCTTGGTGCGCTGTTCGGCAGCCTGGCTGGCGGCCCGCTCTCGCTCCTGGCGGCGCGCATCGTAAAACTGCTCGGTACGCTGCTCACGCGCTCGCGTTGCGTCATCCCGCTCGACTACTTGCGGCCTCACCTCGACCTGCTGCGCACCCTGCCCGCCTGGCTGGGCGCCGAAATGCACCCGGCCCTGGGCATCGGTCCAGCGATAGATTTCCGCGCTGGCCAGACTCGGCAATAGCAGGCCCCACAACAGTAGATGACGCATCATGACGCTCGCACAGTGAGCCTGCCTCTACCTCAACGGGCAGCTGGCACGGCCTTGGCCGGTTCTAGCGGACGATAATGACCGAGCTGCTGCAAGGTATCCAGTCGGGCGCGCGCCCGGTAGGCGTACTCGCTTGCGGGATAACGGGTGATGATGAACTGATACACCTGCGTCGCATCGACAAACAGGTTCTGCCGCTCCAGGCACTGGCCACGCAACATGGAGATTTCCGGCTGCACGTAACTGCGCGCACGGCTGCTACGTTCGGCACGCGACAGGTCGAGTATGGCCTGTTCGCAATTGCCCTCATCGTAGTGACGATAGGCTTCGTCCAGATGACGATCGAGTGAAATACGGGTGCAACCAACCAACGTGGTCAGCGCCAGAAGCATGATCAGGGTACGCATAGGGATGTCCTCCATTGCGCAGCATATCGACCGCAACGCGCAAATCTTCAGAGCGAACATCCATCTGCAATGAAACGGACAAGAAGGCTCGCGTCATCAGCCTTGAGCATAGGATGCAGACTTTGAAATCAGGTAGTGAAAAGTAACCATGACTACAGTGGCCGAGCGTAGTAGCCTCGCCCCACGCCTAGTAACTGGAGTCCTCGAATGACCTTGCGTCGCACCAAAATCGTCGCCACCCTCGGCCCAGCCAGCAACTCGCCAGAGATTCTGGAACAGCTGATTCTTGCCGGCATCGATGTCGCCCGCCTCAACTTCTCCCATGGCAGCCCTGACGAACATAAGGCCCGGGCGCGCCTGGTTCGTGAGCTGGCAGCCAAGCATGGGCGCCATGTGGCACTGCTCGGCGACCTGCAAGGTCCGAAAATCCGTATCGCCAAGTTCACCGGCAAACGCATCGAACTCAAGGAAGGTGACCACTTCCGCCTCTCCGTCACGCATCCGCGCGATGCCGGTACTGCAGAGGTCGTCGGCATCGACTACCCGGACCTGATCAATGACTGCGGTGTCGGCGACGAACTGCTGCTCGATGACGGCCGCGTCGTGATGATCGTCGAGGAAAAGTTCGCCGACGAACTGCGCTGCAAGGTGCTCATCGGCGGCCCGCTGTCTGATAACAAGGGGATCAACCGTCGCGGTGGCGGCCTCACCGCCCCTGCCCTGACCCAGAAAGACAAGGCCGACATCAAACTGGCAGCCGAAATGGAGCTGGATTACCTGGCCGTGTCGTTCCCGCGTGATGCCGCCGACATGGAACTGGCCCGTCGCCTGCGCGACGAGTCCGGCGGTACTGCCTGGCTGGTGGCGAAGATCGAACGTGCCGAAGCGGTGGCCGACGACGAAACCCTGGACGCACTGATCCGCGCCAGCGACGCGGTGATGGTTGCCCGTGGCGACCTCGGCGTGGAGATCGGCGATGCAGAGCTGGTCGGTATCCAGAAGAAGATCATTGCCCACGCCCGCCGCTACAACAAAGCAGTGATCACCGCGACACAGATGATGGAGTCGATGATCCACAGCCCGATGCCGACCCGTGCGGAAGTCTCCGACGTAGCCAACGCTGCCCTGGACTACACCGACGCGGTGATGCTCTCGGCCGAAAGCGCCGCCGGCGAATACCCGCTGGAAGCCGTACAGGCCATGGCTCGCGTCTGCCTGGGCGCGGAGAAACACCCGACCAGCCAGAAATCCAGCCACCGCATCGGCCGCCAGTTCCAGCGCTGCGACGAGAGCGTGGCACTGGCGACCATGTACACCGCCAACCACTTCCCGGGCGTCAAGGCGATCATCAGTCTGACCGAGAGTGGCTACAGCCCCCTGATCATGTCGCGTATCCGTTCCTCGGTACCGATCTACGCGTTCACCCCGCATCGTGAAACCCAGGCACGTGTCGCCATGTTCCGTGGTGTCTATACCGTGCCGTTCGACCCCAGCACCCTGCCGGCCGACAAGGTCAGCCAGGCGGCGGTGGATGAACTACTCAAACGTGGCGTGGTGGAGCCAGGTGACTGGGTGATCCTGACCAAGGGTGACAGCTACCACGGCACCGGTGGCACCAACACCATGAAGATCCTGCACGTCGGCGATCAAATGGTGTAAGGCCCAGGTAAGCAAAAAGGCGCCCTCGGGCGCCTTTTCTATGACTGTTGCTTTATCGGTAGGGTGGATGACGCTCTTCTCATCCACCACAAACCCGCTCGGCGGATCGATAAAGCGCGATCCACGGGGCGGCCATCCACCCTACACGAACCGGGAAAAGTCCGGCTTGCGTCGCTGCATGAACGCAGACAGTGCTTCCAGTGCCTCCGGCGATTTCAGGCGCTGACCAAACAGCAGGCCTTCTTCCTCGATCACCCTGCGCAACTCATCACGCCCCGTCGCACGCATCAAGCGTTTGCTGTCAGCCACGGCGGACGGTGCCAGGTCGAGAAAACGCCGGGCCATCTCACGTCCCTTGGCAAGGGCGGTAGGACCATCATCCAGCGCGGCACTGGCGATGCCCCACTGCGCAGCCTGCTCACCGGTAAAGCCCTCGCCCAGCAACAGCAACTCCGCAGCCTTGGCCTGCCCCAGCAGACGCGGCAGGATCAGACTGGAGCCGAACTCTGGGCACAACCCGAGATTGACGAACGGCATTTTCAACTTCGCATCACGGCTGACATACACCAGATCGCAATGCAGCAGCAGGGTCGTACCGATCCCCACAGCCGGACCGCTGACAGCAGCCACTACCGGCTTGCTGAATTCAAACAGCGCGCGCATGAAGTGGAACACCGGGCTGTCCGTGGAGGTAGGTGGCGCCTGCAGGAAATCGGCAACGTCGTTACCACTGGTGAAGCACTCGGCACCCCCGGTGATCAGCACACTGCGCACGGAAGCGTCGTTCTGCGCCTCCTCCAACACGTCCGCCAGACGGCTGTACATGGCCCGGGTCAGGGCATTCATCTTGTCCAGGCGATTCAGGCGCAGGGTCAACAGGCCATCTTCGCGTTCGACCACTACATGTTCGGTCATACGGCAATCCTTAGCAGGCCGTTGAAAAACGACCTGCGTTGGCAATACATCGTTAAAAACAGCCTAAGAATGCTCATCTGGAACACCTGAATCCGAATGCAGGTCGAGTCCGTTCTTTGGCTGTTTTGCGGGGCCACCATCGGCCTAGCTTTGCCTGCCTCGCTTACGTTCTTAAACGGCCTGCTAGCCGACGCGCGGCAGGAAAACATCAGCGAGCACCTGGTTGCGCGGCACACCGGCCAGATAAAGCCGGCGGGCAAAGGCATCCACGCTCGCGGGAGAGCCGCAGAGTAAGGCGATGGTTTGCCGTGAAACAAGCTTCAGTTCAGCCAAAACCGCCGCCAGCTCGGTCGCATCGATCAGTTCAACCTGGAGCTGGGAGTGAGCCAGTGCCAGCTCGCTCAGCGCATCGGCGAGGTAATGGCCGTCCTCATTCCCGGCGACATGCAGGATACGAATCGGCCCCTGATGCTGCTGGCGCAACGCCTCGCGCAGTACGCCCCACAGAGGCGCCAACCCGGTGCCTGCGGCCAGCAACCACAGCGGCCTGTCCTGCCAGTCCGGGTCGTAATACAGAGCCCCACCGCGCAGTTCCCCCAGGCGCAGTACATCACCCGGCTCGAGCGTACGCGCCGCATCACTGAAGGCACCTGGCTGATGGCAATCCAGATGAAACTCCAGCCAGGCATCTTCGCCAGGCAGACTGGCCAATGAATAGGGACGCGCCACGCCACCCTGCGTCCATAGCACGATGTGCTGCCCAGCGCTGTAGCGCAGAGGTCGCTGTGGTTGCAGGCGCAAACGCAACACGCCTGGGCCAAGCCAATCACAGGACACCAGCTCGGCCGACACACCATCACGCGCCGGGTCGAATACCTCGACCGCCAGGTCCCCCGCTACCTTGCACTGGCAGGCCAATCGCCAACCGTCGCGGCGACGGGCATCACTCAACGCCTCCGGCTGGGCATCCAGTACATCGCCGGCAACGCAGCGCACCAGGCAGGCATGACAACTCCCTGCACGGCAGCTGTAAGGAACGCGCACACCATTGGCCAGTAACGTATCCAGCAGGTTGCTCCCGGCCACGACTGAACAATGCCGGCCGGCGACGAGCAGGTCAGGCACTCACGCTCTCCCAGGCAGCGTCGCAGCGATTACGGCCGCTGCGTTTGGCCCGATACAGCGCCTGGTCGGCACGATGCAAGGCATCGTCAAGGTCATCGCCCGGCTTGAGCAGTGTCATACCCACAGACAGGCTCAAGTTATCCACTTGCACACCCAGTGGCTCGGCTGCGGCAAAAGCTTCCCGCAGCCGCTCGCAACAATTGGTCAGCTGTGCCGCCTCGACATTGGGCAACAACAGCACGAACTCCTCTCCGCCATAGCGAGCCAGCACATCACCGTCGCGCAGGCAGGAGCGC
Source organism: Pseudomonas sp. Marseille-Q8238 (assembly GCF_965111915.1). Classification (NCBI taxonomy): domain Bacteria; kingdom Pseudomonadati; phylum Pseudomonadota; class Gammaproteobacteria; order Pseudomonadales; family Pseudomonadaceae; genus Pseudomonas; species Pseudomonas sp. Marseille-Q8238. Next base: position 3,467,607 of record NZ_CBCOPI010000001.1, read on the forward strand.
GCCACCGCCGCGAAGGCCTGTAGCACACGGTCACCGGCCGCATGGCCATGCACATCGTTGATGCGCTTGAAATAGTCCAGATCGACCAGCGCCAGACCATGCTGGCGACCGGGCTTCAGATCGTCCCGCTCACGCATGGCCAGGCGCAGAAAGTGACGGCGATTGAACAGCCCGGTCAACTCGTCGGTGGCGACTAGGTCTTCCAGTTGGCGCATCATTCCACGCAGGGTGTCCTGATGCGCTTGCAGAGCGAATCGGCGCTGGCGCATGCGTCGCCGCATGGTTTGAACATAGCTGGCGAACAGGCTTAGCCAGACCAGCGCCACAAACAGGATGAAGCATTGCAGAAGAGCCAGGGCCGGCTCAGTCAGGCGCATCTGGTAGCCATCCCACACGGAAAGCCCGGCGAAGCTGAAGAAGGCCAGCGAAGCACAGCGCACGAAAATGCGCGGCTGCAATTGAAATACGCCGAACATCAGAATGACCACATAGAAAATCAGCAGGCTGCCACGTGCACTATCGAGGTTGGCCAATAGATAGGTGTGCAGCAAAATGGCCACCAGCACCTGCGACTGAGTCAGGCTGGGGTCGCGAAAACGCAGGTTCAGGCCTGTGCGAAACAGGAACAGGAACACCAGTTGCGACACCATCACCAGGCCGGTACCAATCCACACACCGGACACTTCACCCCGATACAGGTCGTTCCACACCGCGACCCAGACGACCAGAACAACCAGGGCATACGTTGCCGCACCCATGCCGAAGCGCTTCAGCAGCAGGCTTTGCAGAGTTCGCTGTGTACCCCTAGGGTTGCTCGTGCTCATGGGCTCCATCCCGCGCTGGCACCTTGCCGCTACTCTAACCTTGTGATCACAAAAAGCCTAGGAGACCTTGAGACGGCGGCAGACCTGCGCCATGCGACGGAGGTCTACTGTCAGCGCCCTGTGCCCACTGGCTCTACCGCGGTATACTTCGGCGCCCATTTTCTCGCACGTGCGCCGGGTCGTGATCCGGCGTTTCCCTTGGAGCCCGCTCGCGCTTTTGCATCAGAACCAGGAACACACTGGATGATGAAGAAGTCGCAGTTGGCCCCTACAGATGTTCCCGTACCAGAGGAGCGCTTGCATGACCGTGATCAAGCAGGATGACCTGATACAGAGCGTTGCCGACGCCCTGCAGTTCATCTCCTATTACCACCCCGTCGATTTCATCCAGGCTATGCATGAAGCGTACCTGCGCGAAGAGTCGCCCGCCGCGCGCGACTCCATGGCGCAGATCCTGATCAACTCGCGCATGTGTGCCACCGGCCACCGCCCGATCTGCCAGGACACCGGCATCGTCACCGTATTCGTGCGTGTGGGCATGGATGTGCGCTGGGATGGCGCGACCATGAGCCTGGATGACATGATCAACGAAGGCGTGCGTCGCGCCTACAACCTGCCGGAAAACGTCCTGCGTGCCTCGATCCTGGCCGACCCGGCCGGTGCCCGCAAGAACACCAAGGACAACACCCCGGCGGTCATCCACTACTCCATCGTCCCGGGCAACACCGTGGAAGTGGACGTGGCAGCCAAGGGCGGCGGTTCCGAGAACAAGTCGAAAATGGCCATGCTCAACCCGTCCGACTCGATCGTCGACTGGGTATTGAAGACCGTTCCGACCATGGGTGCCGGCTGGTGCCCGCCGGGCATGCTCGGCATCGGCATCGGCGGTACCGCCGAGAAAGCTGCGGTGATGGCCAAGGAAGTGCTGATGGAGTCCATCGACATCCACGAGCTGAAAGCCCGTGGCCCGTCGAACAAGATCGAAGAAATGCGTCTGGAGCTGTTCGAGAAGGTCAACCAGCTGGGTATCGGCGCCCAGGGCCTCGGCGGCCTGACCACCGTACTCGACGTCAAGATCATGGACTACCCGACCCACGCCGCCTCGCTGCCGGTGTGCATGATCCCCAACTGCGCCGCCACCCGACACGCCCACTTCGTGCTCGACGGCTCCGGCCCGGCCTCGCTGGAAGCGCCGCCGCTGGACGCCTACCCGGAAATCGTCTGGGAAGCCGGCCCGAGTGCGCGCCGTGTCGACCTCGACACCCTGACCCCGGAAGACGTACAAAGCTGGAAGCCAGGCGAGACCGTGCTGCTCAACGGCAAGATGCTCACCGGCCGCGACGCTGCGCACAAGCGCATGGTCGACATGCTGAACAAGGGCGAAACGCTGCCGGTCGATCTGAAAGGCCGCTTCATCTATTACGTCGGCCCGGTCGATCCGGTCGGTGACGAAGTAGTCGGCCCAGCTGGCCCGACCACGGCCACGCGGATGGACAAGTTCACCCGCCAGATCCTCGAAAGCACCGGCCTGCTGGGCATGATCGGCAAGTCCGAGCGCGGCCCTATCGCCATCGATGCGATCAAGGACAACAAGGCTGTCTACCTGATGGCCGTCGGCGGCGCCGCCTACCTGGTCGCCCAGGCGATCAAGAAGTCCAAGGTGCTGGCCTTCGCCGAGCTGGGCATGGAAGCGATCTACGAGTTCGAGGTGAAAGACATGCCGGTTACCGTGGCAGTCGACACCAACGGCGAGTCGGTGCACATCACCGGCCCGGCGATCTGGAACAAGAAGATCATCGAAAGCCTGGCAGTGGAAGTGAAGTAAACCTCCACCTCGCCATGAAAAACCCGGCCCTGCGCCGGGTTTTTCATGCCTGCGATAAAGTGCGCTGTGCGCTTCAGGTCGGTGAATCAGCTGTCCAGGCGCCCTGCCAGAAACTGCTGCAAACGACGGCGCATCAGACTTCCCTCATTGCCCAGGCAGGCCACGGGCGAGCCTGCCAACTCGTCTTGCAGCAGCTCGGCCGCCTCCCCTGCCAACAGCAATGGACAGGGTAATGTCAGCGCCAGACGGGTCAATTGCTTTGCCGCCTCATCGGTCGGCTTGTTGGAAAACAGCACCAGCGCTGGCGGCTGCACCTTGTCGCAAACCAATGCCAGCTCAGCCATCGGCTGCCCGTATGCCAGCACCCGCAGCGGCCCATCCTCACCCGCCAGCAGCAAACCGGCGACCAACAGCTCCAGCTCATGGCAGTGTCCGGACCAGGCACTCAACAGCACACTCCCCGGGCCGTCTGCAGCCAGCTGTAAGCGCTGTAGCACGCGCGCCCGCAGGAAACTGTCGAGAAACAGCCACTCGCTGGTCTGCCCGAAGGCATCGCGTCGCAGCAACAGGTCCTGCCAGAGCGGCATGAAGATGCGTTCGAATACAACAGCCAGGGAGTAACTGGCAAAGACCTGGCCATAGAGCCGCTCCAGCTGCACCGCATCGAAGGCAGCCACGGCATGGGCGATATGCGCCTGCCATTCGCCCCATTCGTTATTACGGGCCCCGTCTTCCGATTCAGCCGGCGCATTGCGCTCATCCTGGCGTGCCAGGATCTTGCCTACCTTGCTCACCGCTACGCCGCGTTCGATCCACGCCAGGATGCTACGCACCGTTTCGATATCCGTCGCGGAATACAGGCGATGACCACTGTCGGTTCGAGTCGGCTGAATCAGCCCATAGCGGCGCTCCCAAGCCCGCAAGGTAACCGGATTGACCCCAGTAACCCGCGACACTTCGCGAATGGGGAACAGGTCCTCCTGCCGCAACGCGTCAAAAACCGGGGAAGCGTCAGCAAGTTCGGTCATGGGCCAGTGAGTCGCCGGAGAAAGATCGGCAGAGTGTACTCCAGTCTCCCGTGTGCCTTGAAACGGGCAACGTAAAACCTGTTGCCCTAGCAATCAGCAAGATATTGAGGTCACAGCCCTGCATAGGCGCCGTGGCACCAAGCAGGGCGGGCATTCCCACAAACTGCGCATGGTTGTAGCGCCCCCACCCTTGCGATAACGTTGCCCAGGCTTGCGCGGGCATCTGTCGCCCGCACGCGTCATCCTGTGCGAGTCCCCCATGAGTGGTTGCAATGCCCCTATTCTGATTACCGGCGCCGGCCAACGCATCGGCCTGCACTGCGCCGAGCGGCTGCTCGATGACGGCCACCCGCTGATCATCAGTTATCGCCGCGAACGCGAAGGTGTATTGCGGCTACGCGAACGTGGCGCAGTGACCCTGCAGGCAGACTTCTCCAGCGAGGCCGGCATCCTTGCCTTCATCGATGCGTTGAAAAGTCATACCGATAGCTTGCGTGCCATCGTCCACAACGCCTCCGACTGGTTGACGGAAACCCCGGGTAACGAAGCGGCGGTGTTCCAGCAGATGGTCAACGTGCACATGCTCGCGCCCTATCTGATCAACTTGCAGTGCGCCGAGCTGCTGCAACGCTCGGCGAACGCCGACATCATTCACATCAGTGACGATGTGGTGCGCAACGGCAGCGGCAAGCGCCCCGCCTACTGCGCCAGCAAGGCCGGCCTGGACAGCCTCACGCAGTCCTTCGCCGCGCGCTTCGCCCCCACCATCAAGGTCAACGGTATCGCCGCGGCCCTGATCATGTTCAACGAAGGCGACGATGCGGACTACCGCAGCAAACGTCTTGCCCAATCGCCCCTTGGCATCGAGCCCGGCGCCGATGTCATCTACCAGAGCCTGCGCTACCTGCTGGACAACCCCTACGTCACCGGCACGACGCTCGCCGTCAATGGCGGCCGCCACCTCAAGTGAGGCGTGCCGCGAGGACCCTGCAATGAACCCGGAATTGCCTTCACATTATCGCGAGATCCTCCTGGGCCTCGGCGAAGACCCCGAGCGCGAAGGCCTGCTCGACACCCCCAAACGCGCCGCCAAGGCCATGCAGTACCTGTGTCACGGCTACCAGCAATCGCTGGACGAGATCGTCAACGGTGCACTGTTCGCCTCGACCAACGACGAGATGGTGATCGTCCGTGACATCGAGCTGTACTCGTTGTGCGAGCACCACCTGCTGCCCTTCATCGGCAAGGCTCACGTGGCCTACATCCCAACCGGCCGTGTGCTGGGCTTGTCGAAAGTGGCGCGTATCGTCGACATGTATGCGCGCCGCCTGCAGATCCAGGAAAACCTGACCCGGCAGATTGCCGACGCCATCCAGAGTGTCACCCAGGCAGCCGGCGTGGCGGTAGTCATCGAAGCCCAGCACATGTGCATGATGATGCGCGGGGTGGAAAAGCAGAACTCGTCGATGAACACCTCGGTTATGCTGGGCGCCTTCCGCGAGTCCAACACCACTCGCCAGGAATTCCTGCAACTGATCGGACGGAGCAAGTAAATGCCACGACTGGACCCCGGCATGGCGCGCATCCGGGTCAAGGACCTGCGCCTGCGTACCTTTATCGGCATCAAGGAGGAGGAGATCCTCAACAAGCAGGATGTGCTGATCAACCTCACCATCCTCTATCCGGCTGACGCCGCGGTACGCGACAACGATATCGACCATGCCCTGAACTACCGCACCATTACCAAGGCGGTGATACGCCACGTCGAGGAAAACCGCTTCGCCCTGCTCGAGCGCCTGACCCAGGAAATTCTCGACCTGGTGATGGCCAACCCGGCGGTGCACTACGCCGAGGTGGAAGTGGACAAACTGCATGCCCTGCGGTTTGCCGAATCGGTCTCGATCACCCTCGCCGCCGAACACTGATCCACTGGCCGGCCCAGCCTCGCAGGCATTGCCGCAGACGCTTCCGGCCTTCTATTATTTGCGCCTCCACTGCCCGGAGCCTTGTCATGACTGACCAAGAACGCCTCGAACTGGAAGCCGCCGCCTTCCGCCGACTGGTTCTGCATTTGCGCTCACGACCCGACGTGCAGAATATCGACCTGATGAACCTGTCCGGCTTCTGCCGCAACTGCCTGTCCAAATGGTACAAGGCGGCGGCCGATGACCAGGGCGTCGAGGTCAGCCTCGACCAGGCCCGCGAAGAGGTCTACGGCATGCCCTATGCCGATTGGAAAGCCACCTACCAGAAAGAAGCCAGCGCCGAGCAACAAGCCGCGTTCGCCAAAGGAAAACCGCAATGAGCCACCTGCAAGACTTCCGCGCCCGCCTGCACAGTGAACACTTCCTGTTCGCCGAGACCCTGGCCTACGTCACCGAGCACTATGACTACCAGCCCAGCGCATTCCGCAATGGTGCGGTAGAGAACGCCGCCGGGCAGAACGAAGGCTCGTGCAAGACCCTTTCCCTCGCGCTGCTGGAAGGCTTCACCCTGGAAGAAACCCTGCGTGCCTTTGGCGAGCACTATCGCAGCGTGCTGGCCACGCCGAGTGGCAGCGACCACGGCAACATCCGTGCCCTGCAGAACACCGGCCTGGCGGGCGTGCAATTCGCCAGTGAAGCACTTACGCGCAAGGCATAAGGCCTGGCTCATAAAAAAGCCCCGCAATGCGGGGCTTTTTTATGGACGTTGTCCCGTCCTGAATAAGGTTTACACCTTTATCCCGAGAATCTGGAGAGCTCGATGGAGCAAGGTGTTAAGCGTACGCAGCGTGATTACTCGCTGACTTTTAAATTGGCTGTGGTTGATCAGGTCGAAAAGGGCGAGCTGACTTACAAACAGGCGCAGGCACGGTATGGCATCCAGGGCAGGTCTACCATTTTGGTATGGTTGCGTAAGCATGGTCGGCAGGATTGGAGCCAGGGGGCATCGATTCGAGCCGATAGGAGTGAAGCTGTGACCGATCCCAAAGACCTGACGCCTGAGCAACGCATCAAGGAGCTAGAGCAGCAATTGCAGCTCATGAGCCAGAAGGCCCAGTTCTTTGAGGCTGTGGTCGATGTGTTGAAGAAGGATTACGGTGTTTCGATCGTAAAAAAGCGACCCGGCAAGTCCTCTCGCAAGAGCAAATCCAAGGGCTGACCGTTGTCAGGGCTTGCCAGTTTCTTTCCATCAGCCGCCAGGCTTACTACAAGCGCAACCGTGTTGCTGACCAGCGCCATAGGCAGGGTGAACAGGTCGCTCAGTACGTCAGTTTCATAAGGGTGCGCCAGCCGCGGATCGGCACGCGTAAGTTGCATCATCTTCTGCACAACCAGCCCAATGACAGCCTGAAGGTAGGTCGTGACCGGCTATTTTCGATCCTGGGTGAGCGTCGCCTGCTGGTTTTACCCAAGCGCGCGTATCACAAGACCACGCATAGCTTTCATCGTTTCTATCGGCATCCGAACCGGCTGAAGCCGGGGCCCGATCAAGTTACAGCGGCAGCGCCCGAGCATGTGTGGGTGGCGGATATTACGTATCTGCCGGCGCGCAGTGGTCCTTTGTATCTGAGCTTGGTCACTGATGCTTACTCACGGAAGATCGTCGGTCATCACGTTCACGAGGGCTTGCATGCCGAGTCTGTGGCCGTTGCCTTTCGACACGCCTTGCGCGGTCGCCGCACTAACCATGGGCTCATCCATCACTCTGATCGTGGAGTCCAATATTGCTCGGCGCTTTATCAGGAGCTGCACAAGCGCCATGGCGTGCGGTGTTCGATGACCGATGGCTACGACTGCTATCAGAACGCGCTTGCAGAGCGGGTGAATGGAATCCTGAAGAACGAACTACTGCAGCGAAGCCCCAATGACTTGGAGCAGGCCAGGTTAATGGTCAGCGAGGCCGTCAGAATCTACAACACGGAGCGGCCGCATAGGGCCCTGAAATACAAAACGCCCGATGCGGTGCATCGGGCGCTCTAGGTGCCGCAAATCTAGCTGAAACGGTGTAAACCTATTTCAGGACTAGACACGTGCTCAAAGCCCGTCGAGGTAGCGCTCGACATCGAGGGCCGCCATGCAGCCCGCCCCCGCCGAGGTAATCGCCTGTCGGTAAACATGATCGGCAACATCGCCAGCCGCGAACACACCCGGCACGTTGGTGGCGGTTGCATTGCCCTCACGGCCACCATTGACCACCAGATAACCATCACGCAGGGTCAGTTGCCCGTCGAACAACGCCGTGTTCGGCGTGTGACCAATGGCTACGAACAGGCCATCGACCTGCAACTCATCCGAACTCCCGTCAGCATTGCGTAGGCGCACGCCGGTCACGCCCATGGCGTTACCCAGCACTTCATCCACTTCGGCATGCAGCTTGAGCACGATCTTGCCCTCGGCAACGCGGGCGCGCAGCTTGTCTTGCAGGATCTTCTCGGCGCGGAAGGTATCGCGGCGATGCACCAGAGTCACCTTGCTGGCGATATTGGCCAGGTACAGCGCTTCCTCCACCGCCGTATTGCCACCGCCAACCACCGCTACTTCACGGTTGCGGTAGAAGAATCCATCACAGGTAGCGCAGGCGGAAACGCCTTTACCCATGAACGCCTCCTCTGAAGGCAAGCCGAGATAACGTGCACTGGCACCCGTGGCAATGATCAAGGCATCGCAGGTATAGGTCCCGCTATCACCCTGCAAGGTAAAGGGCTTGCCGGCCAGGTCCACGGCATTGATGTGGTCGAAAACGATTTCGGTCTCGAAACGCTCGGCATGCTCCTGCATGCGCTGCATCAACGCAGGTCCGGTCAGACCATGGGGATCGCCCGGCCAGTTGTCCACCTCAGTGGTCGTGGTCAACTGCCCTCCAGCCTGCAGGCCGGTGATCAGCAAAGGCTTGAGATTGGCGCGGGCGGCATACACCGCAGCGCTGTATCCGGCCGGGCCCGAGCCCAGGATGATCACTCGGGAATGGCGTACGTCAGACATGATCGGCACCTCGCCAGCAATATAAAAGGAGTCGCCCGGAGCACTCGGGGAAAGGCTTGAAAGGTGGACGACTCGCAAAGTGAATGCGTCGAAGGCTACGCAGATTGCCCATGGCTGGAAAATACCGTTTCTCAATCCTCGCCATAGGGGCTGGCTATGCGGCTCGCTCACCCGTACGCCGTGTGAAGACTGTTACGCCGTGTATCAACAGCCAGCCAAGCCATGCGCCCAGTACCGCGAAAGATGCCGCATGCACCATGAATAAACGATTACAGGGCAGCCAAGCACGGGAAACAGGCGCTTTCTTCACCTCGGCAAAATCGGTAAGGTCTGCGCACTCACGCCCTGTGGAAGCCACGCGATGCCCACCCCTGTCATTTCCGGCCCGGCTTATCTGGGCGAAGGCCTCAAACTGATCATGCGCCCCGGCCTGCGCCTGTTCGTCCTGCTACCGCTGACCCTCAACCTGCTGCTGTTCATCGGCCTCATCGTCCTGGCCATGCAGCAGTTCGGTGGCTGGGTCGACACCTTCATGCCGAAACTGCCGGACTGGTTGAGCTTCCTGCAGTACATCATCTGGCCACTGTTCGTGTTGCTGGTGCTGCTGATCATGTTCTTCACCTTCACCATGCTGGCCAATATCATAGCCGCCCCGTTCAATGGCTTTCTCGCCGAGAAGGTCGAGGTGGTGGCGCGCGGGCGTGACGACTTCCCGCCCTTCAGCTGGGCCGAACTGACGGCCATGGTGCCGCGCACCATCGGGCGCGAGCTGCGCAAGCTGGGTTACTTCCTGCCACGCGCGTTGCCCCTGCTGATCCTGTCCTTCATCCCAGTGGTCAACCTGGTCGCCACGCCCCTGTGGATTCTGTTCGGCGTGTGGATGATGGCCGTGCAGTACATCGACTACCCGGCGGACAACAACAAACTGGGCTGGGACGACATGCTCGCCTGGCTGCGCGAGAAGCGCTGGCAGAGCCTGGGGTTTGGTGGCGCGGTGTACCTGGCGTTGCTGATCCCTTTCGTAAACATTCTGGTAATGCCGGCGGCGGTAGCAGGTGCCACGTTGTTCTGGGTCCGCGAGCGCAAATCCGTCAGCGTCACATAACCGCAACCCAAACGTCATACCCGCTACATGGCAGCAGCCGACACTGCTGCCATGGATGCTCCTCTTCATATCGCCTTCATCAGTGAAACCTTCGCGCCGGAAATCAACGGTGTCGCTCATACCCTCGGCCATCTATACCGGGGGCTGGCACAACGCGGTCACCTGCTGCAGGTCATACGCCCACGGCAAACCGCCGACAGGCAGACCAGCAGCGACGAAACCCTGCTGCTCACCCGTGGCTGGCCGCTGCCCGGTTATCCGGGGCTGCAATGGGGGCAGTCTTCATTGCACAAGCTGCTGCGTCGCTGGCAACGGCACCGTCCGGATGTGCTCTATATCGCCACCGAAGGCCCGCTCGGCCTGTCCGCCCTGCGTGCCGCACGACGCTTGGGAATACCAGTGGTCAGCGGTTTCCACACCAACTTCCAGCAATACACCGGGCATTACGGTTTCGGCCTTCTGACACGACTGCTGACCCGTTACCTGCGCTGGTTCCACAACAGCACGCAAACGACCCTGGTCCCCAGCCCGAGCCAACGCGTCGAACTGCAGCGCCGTGGCTTCGAACGCCTGGCCCTGCTCGCTCGCGGCGTCGATGGTCAGCTCTTCCATCCGGCACGGCGCTCGACGGCCTTGCGCGCCAGCTGGCACCTCAATGACGACGACCTTGCCGTCCTGCACGTCGGGCGCCTGGCGGCGGAAAAGAATCTGCAACTGCTGGTGCGCAGCTTCCGCACCCTACAGACAGCTCGGCCAGAACACCATCTGAAGTTGATTCTGGTGGGCGACGGGCCACAGCGCGCGTATATACAGGCGGAAATCCCCGACGCCATCTTCTGCGGCATCCAGCGTGGCGAAGCATTGGCCGAGCACTACGCCAGCGGCGACCTGTTCCTGTTCCCCAGCCTGTCGGAAACCTTCGGCAATGTGGTGCTCGAAGCCCAGGCTTCGGGGCTTGCCGTAATCGCTTATGACCAGGCCGCCGCAGCCCAGCACATTCGCCATGGACACAACGGCGCGCTGGCCATGCCAGGGGACGAGCAAGCCTTTATCGAAGCGGCTGACTGGCTTCTTGAGGATCGCGAGAGCCTGCGCCGAATTAGGCTCAATGCGCGCCAACATGCGGGCAAACAGGCCTGGAGCATGATCATCGAACGCTTCGAGGCCCTACTGATCGAAGCCGCCAAGCATCCCGATCAGCAAAACGCGGACAGAAAAAAGCCCCGGTGTGCCGGGGCATGAAAGGGCGCGAGAAAATATCGCGCCAAAAACAGTACTAAGCGTCAGACCAGTTGCTTCAGTGCCTCGCGGCTGAATGGCAGAATGTCCTGCTCACGGCCTTCACGAACCTTCAGTGCCCAATCCGGGTCGACCAACAGGGCACGGCCCACGGCTACCAGATCGAACTCCTGCTTGTTCAGGCGCTCCAGCAGATTTTCCAGACTGGCCGGCTCGGCGACCTTGTCGGTGTTGACCATGAACTGCAGGAACTCGCCGTCCAGGCCAACGCTGCCCACGGTGATGGTTGGTTTGCCGGTCAGCTTGCGGGTCCAGCCAGCCAGGTTGAGGTCGGAACCTTCGAACTCAGGCTCCCAGAAGCGGCGGGTCGAGCAGTGGAAGATGTCCACACCGGCATCGGCCAGCGGCTTGAGGAAAGCGCCGAGGGCTTCCGGTGTCTGCACCAGGCGTGCGGTGTAGTCCTGCTGCTTCCATTGGGAGAAACGCAGAATGATCGGGAAGTCCGGGCCAACGGCAGCGCGCACGGCCTGGATCAGCTCGATGGCGAAACGCGAACGCTGGGCCAGGTCGCCGCCGTATTCGTCGGTGCGCTGGTTGCTGCCTTCCCAGAAGAACTGGTCGACCAGATAGCCGTGGGCACCGTGGATTTCCACGCCGTCCATGCCAATGGCCTTGGCGTCACGGGCCGCCTGGGCGAACGCCGCGATCACCTCGTCGATGTCGGCCTTGGTCATGCCGTGCACCACGACATTGCCTTCCTTCACTTTCTCGCTCGGGCCGTAACCTGGAACGCTGGCATCAGGCTCGGTACCGAGTTTGCGCACGTTGCCCACGTGCCACAGTTGCGGAACGATCTTGCCACCTTCGGCATGTACGGCATCGACTACCTGCTTCCAGCCAGCCAGTGCATCCTCGCCATAGAAGCGCGGTACGTTCGGGTAACCGTTTGCTGCCTTGTGGCCAACCGTGGTGCCCTCGGTGACGATCAGGCCAACACCGGCCGCCGCGCGACGGCGGTAGTATTCGATGACCTTCGCATTGGGCACGCCACCCGGAGAGAAGGAGCGCGTCATCGGGGCCATCACCACGCGGGATGGCAGTTCCAGGCTGCCAAGTTGAAACGGTTGGAACAGAGCTTTTACAGGGGCGTTCATCAGGTCTCCAATGCCGGCCATATGACCGGTCGTCTCATGAAATTGGCGATAAAAAATCAGGGCTGCAGGAGCAGCTCCAAACGGGTGTTGAAAGCAATGACCAACGAAGGACCACCACCGACCTTGAGCCGGGCAAGCACGCCTTGCCAGGCATTGCTGATGAAAGCAGCCAGGTTGGCGCAATCTTCGGTAGCGGGCAGCTCGCCAGCCTGCTGAGCTTCTTCCAGGCAGCGTTGCAGGATGTCGGCAGAGGCTTGCTGGATACGCTCCACCTGCTGACCGATGGCGGGCAACAGTTCGGCCATCTCGAAGCTGAGACTGCCGATGAAGCAGTGGTACTCGGTCTTTTCCTGGCGGCTGAAATGACTCTGCAACTCCTGGTAGTAGGCCAGGATGCGAGCCCGTGGGCTCAGCGCCGGATTAGCCAGGGCATCGGCATAGCGTTGCAGGCGTGGCTGGTACACAAACTCCAGCGCCTGCAGGGCAAAATCTTCCTTGCTGCTGAAGTAGTGATAGAACGAGCCCTTGGGAATCCCCGCAGCCTGGACGATCTCCTGCACCCCGGTGCCGTGGTAGCCACGGCGGGTCATGACCGCCGAGCCCTTGGTCAGGATGAGATCACGCTTGTCGAGTCGAATGCTGTTCATGACGCCGAGCATATGACCGGTCGTCTCACCCCGAACAGCACTATTGATTCTGGTGATTTAGCGTCAGAAGGCTCATCACTACCCACCCTGATTTCTCAGGCATCCAGGCTCTTGGGTAAACGGCTTTCCGGTCTGAATCAGCTACGGAGGATTGGCGCGACATGCAGCCAATCCTCCATTCGATCAGCCGAGCGCTTTCTCGATGGCCTGGATCACGGTCGGATCATCAGGCGCCGTGCGCGGCGAGAAGCGCGCCAGTACGCGACCATCGCTGCCCACCAGGAATTTCTCGAAGTTCCAGGAGATATCGCCAGGAAACTCGGCACCCTCGCCCGCCAGCAACCGGTACAGCGGATGACGCCCCGGACCGTTGACCTCGATCTTGCTGGTAAGGGGAAATGTCACGCCATAGTTGACGCTGCAGAACTCGCGAATGTCTTCCTCACTCCCTGGCTCCTGCGCCGCAAACTGGTTGCAAGGCAAGCCGATCACCGTCAGGCCGCGGTCACGGTATTGCTGGTACAGGCTTTCCAGAGCGGCGTATTGAGGGGTCAGCCCACACTTCGAGGCGACATTGACCACCAGCACCAGTTGGCCTTTGTAGGGTGCCAATGGCAGATCCTGGCCATTGAGCGCGTGCAGGTTCAGGTCGTGGAAGGCACTCATGACTAACTCCTTGAGCATGCAAAATAAGTCTGCGCCGAGTAGAAGAAATTGCCGGAAGCAATTTTTCATATCCGACAGCAGCGGCCCGCAAGGTAGCCGCCAGAAATGGCGGGCTGAAAAAAGGCGCCCGCAGGCGCCTTTTCGGTTCGTTCAGCTTAGCAGTCACACCACCCTACGTCGTAGCGCGTGAACTGAAATCCGACGAATTATCAGTGGTGGTGACCACCCTCGCCATGGATATGACCATGGGCGAGCTCTTCCGGCAGCGCATCACGTACAGTGACGACCTTGACCTGGAAAGTCAGGCGCTGGCCAGCCAGCGGGTGGTTGCCGTCGACGATCACGTCGTCACCTTCGATGTCACGCACGGTGACGATCTGCATGCCGCCATCCGGGCCAGAAGCGTGGAACTGCATGCCCACTTCCAGCTCGTCGACGCCCTCGAACATGCTGCGGTTCAGGGTCGCAACCAGCTCGGCGCTGTACTCGCCATAGGCCTCGGCAGGTTCGATGGAAACGTTCAGCTCATCGCCGGCTTGTTTGCCTTCGAGGGCCTTTTCCAGGCCAACGATAATGTTGCCTGCACCGTGCAGATACGCCAGAGGCGCGCCGCCAGCGGAGCTGTCGATCACCTCACCGGCATCATTGGTCAGGGTATAGTCGATGGAGACAGCCTTGTTAGTGGCGATCAGCATAGGGTGAGACCTTTTGCAAAAGATTGAAGAACGCGCGAGTTTACCTGCCACCCCGGACGAAAGCGACCAGAACCCGGACGGACGGCCCGCTCCCGGCGCCGTGGTGCTGGGCTTTCGCCAGGATGAGGACGGTCATTGGATCGCCGTGCTGTCCTGCGGGCATACTCAACACCTGCGTCATCAGCCGCCCTGGCAGAATCGCGCCTGGGTACAGGACCCGGCGCAGCGCGAACAACATATCGGCCAGCCCTTCGCCTGCGGCTGGTGCACGAGTCCAGGGAACGACAACACATAAGGAACAGGCATGTCGGCACGCAATATTCTGGTCATCAACTGCGGTAGCTCTTCGATCAAGTTCGCCCTGATCAACCGTTCCCATTCCACACCACTGATCAGCGGCCTGGCCGAGCGCCTCAACAGCGCTGAGGCAGCCTTGATCTGGTGGCACGGCGGCAGCATCCGCAAGCAGCAGGAATTGCCTGGCGCCGACCACCGCGCCGCACTCGAACAGTTGCTGCCGCTGGTAGACGAGGCCTGCGGCGGCGAGCTGCATGGCATTGGCCACCGTGTGGTGCATGGCGGTGAGCACTTCACCCAGGCCGTGCGCATCGACGACAGCACGCTGGAGGCCATCCGCGCCACGGTGCCGCTGGCGCCGCTGCACAACCCGGCGCACCTGGTCGGCATCGAAGCGTCCATGCAGCTTTACCCGGGCCTGCCACACGTTGCCGTGTTCGACACGGCCTTTCACCAGAGCATGCCCGAGCACGCCTTCCGCTATGCCATCCCCGAAGACCTGTATCGCGAACACAGCGTGCGCCGTTATGGCTTCCACGGCACCAGTCACCGTTATGTCAGCCTGCGTGCCGCCGAGGTAACGGGCCTGGCGGTCGGCGACAGCAGTTGGCTCAGCGCCCACCTGGGCAATGGCTGCTCGACCTGCGCCATCGTCGACGGCCAGAGCCTGGACACCAGCATGGGCCTGACCCCGCTCGAAGGCCTGGTGATGGGCACCCGCAGCGGCGATGTCGACCCCAACCTGCACGGCCACCTGTCCCGTTCGCTGGGCTGGAGCCTGGACGAGATCGACCGCGTACTGAACAACCGCAGCGGCCTGCTGGGCCTTTCCGGCCTGTCCAACGACATGCGCACTCTGGAGCAGGCGCGCAACCAGGGACACCGTGCCGCGACCCTGGCCATCGAGGTGTTCTGCTATCGCCTGGCCAAGTCCCTGGCCGCCCTGAGTTGCGCCCTGCCCCGCCTGGACGGGCTGATCTTCACCGGCGGCATCGGCGAGAACTCGGCTCTGGTGCGCGCCAAGACCGTGGGCTACCTGAGCCTGCTTGGCCTGGCCATCGACAAGACCGCCAACGCCCGCTGCGTTGGGGGTGTCACCGGCGGCATTAACCTGCCCGATTCGACTCGCATCCTGGTCATCCCCACCAACGAGGAGAAGCAGATCGCCCTCGACACCCTCAACCTCCTGCAACAGCGCAAGGGGGCCTGACATGCACAGCTTCATGCTGATCTCCACCGGCGTCGGCGTCGGCCTCACCTCCACCAGCCTTGGCCTGTTGCGCACCCTGCAACGCGCCGGCCTGAAAGTGGGCTATTTCAAACCCGTCGCCCAACCCCAGCCAGGCCAGGTAGACGTCGAACAGGCCTGCGCGCTGATCGCCCGCAGCCAGGGGCTGAACGTCCCGACACCGCTGCTGCAAAGTCATGTGGAAAAACGCCTGGGCGATGACCAACTCGACGAACTGCTCGAAGAACTGGTCAACCTGCAGCAACAGGCCGCCACGGATGTCGACGTACTGATCATCGAAGGCATGGTGCCAACCCGCCTGGTGGGCTATGCCAACCGCTTCAACAGCAAGCTGGCGCGCAGCCTGGGCGCAGAAGCGATCCTGGTTTCCAGCCCTGGCCAGCAGAACCCGCAACAGGTCGCGGAGCGCTTCGATATCCAGGCGCGCCTGCTCGAAGGCGTACAGGTGGCCGGCGTGATCCTCAACAAGGTCCATGACGACGCCTGGCTGCAGCCTGGTCGCACACTGGGCGACAGCAAGTTGCAGTTGCTGGGCTGCATCCCGTGGAACGACGAACTCAATGCCGCCCGCACCAGCGATGTAGCCCGCCAACTCGGCCTGCGCGTGCTGTATGCCGGCGATGCCGAACGGCGCATGCAGCATGCGCTGCTGGGCGCAGCCGGAGTCGGACGAGTCGCCGCACAGCTGCAGCCGGGTAGCCTGCTGCTGGTGCCCGGCGAGCGCAGCGATCTCCTGCCCGCCGCCGCCCTGGCGGCCATGAATGGCATGCCGCTGGCAGGGGTGGTGCTATGCGATGACAACCAGCCACCGGCTGCCGTGCTCGAACTGTGCGAGCCGGCGCTGAATACCGGCCTGCCGCTGCTGGCCAGCCCGCTCGATAGCGCCGAACTGCTGATCGAGCTGAGCCAACTGAGCCGGGAGATTCCGGCCGATGACCTGGCACGCGCCGAAAAGGTCAGCGAATTCGTTGCCGATCATCTCTCCCCGCAGTGGTTCAGCCAGCGCTGCGGCATTCCCAGCGCCCCCCGGCTCTCGCCGGCCCAGTTCCGCTACCAGTTGGTCAGACGCGCCCAGGCGGCGAACAAACGCATCGTCCTGCCCGAAGGCAGCGAGCCACGCACCGTGCAGGCCGCGGCGATCTGCCAAACCCGCGGTATCGCTCGCTGCGTACTGTTGGCCAAACCGGAGGATGTCCAGGCCGTGGCCAAGGCCCAGGGCATCGAACTGCCGCCGGGCCTGGAAATCCTCGACCCGGACCTGATCCGCGAGCGCTACGTCGCCCCGATGGTCGAGCTGCGCAAGGGCAAGGGGCTGAATGCCCCGATGGCCACCGCGCAACTGGAAGACACCGTGGTCATGGGCACCATGATGCTGGCGCTGGACGAGGTCGACGGGCTGGTTTCCGGCGCCATCCACACCACCGCCAACACCATCCGCCCCGCCCTGCAACTGATCAAGACCGCGCCCGGCTACAACCTGGTCTCGTCGGTCTTCTTCATGCTGCTACCCGATCAGGTACTGGTGTATGGCGACTGTGCGGTGAACCCTGACCCCAGCGCCCCCGAACTGGCAGAAATCGCCCTGCAAAGCGCCGCCTCGGCCCAGGCCTTTGGCGTCCAGCCGAAGGTGGCGATGATCAGCTATTCCACCGGCGATTCCGGCAGTGGCGCCGAAGTGGAAAAGGTTCGTGATGCCACGCGCATTGCCAAGGAGAAGGACCCGCAGTTGCTGATCGACGGCCCGTTGCAATACGACGCCGCGGCCATCGACAGCGTGGGCCGGCAAAAAGCCCCGAACAGCCCGGTGGCCGGCCAGGCCACGGTGTTCATCTTCCCCGACCTGAACACCGGCAACACCACCTACAAGGCCGTGCAGCGCAGTGCCGACTGCGTGAGTGTCGGCCCGATGCTGCAGGGCCTGCGCAAACCGGTGAACGACCTGTCGCGCGGCGCGCTGGTCGACGACATCGTCTTCACCATTGCCCTCACCGCCATCCAGGCCGCCAGCACGATCTGAACGGCGCCAGGCACAGCAGGGGTTGTCGCCGTTTCACCGCGCCCGCGATGACATGGCGGCAGGCCCAACTACTCGAATCTGCGGGGTGATTCGGGTAGCCTGCGCAGGCGGTCAGCCAGCGCGGCTACTGGACCGCAGCCATGACCACACGGTCAACCCCAGCACTTGCAGTTCAGTGTACAAGCGTTAACCTTGGCGCCGGACCGACCTGTCGCAGGTGAGTTGCTGCAGGTAACCGATCGATTCCAGGGCACAGAGAATGCCCCCTATCAGGAGGCTTCTGCCCCCATGCTGCACTTTCTACCCGCCCCGTTGCGCGGCTTGCTGGCTAGCCTGATGCTGGCCCTGAACACCTTGATCTGCTGCTGGCCTCTGTTCGCCGTAGCCCTGCTCAAACTGTTGTTACCGATCCCTTCTATCCAGCGCTTCCTGCGTTTCGTCATGCATGGCATCGCGGAATTCTGGATTGGCGTGAACAAGTTCTGGATGAACCTAGTGCGGCGCACCCATTGGGACGTGCAAGGTATCCAGCGCTTCGATCTGCAGCACTCCTACCTGGTTACCAGCAACCACCAGAGCTGGGTGGATATTCTGGTACTGCAATACCTGCTCAATAAGCGCATGCCCCTGCTCAAGTTCTTCCTCAAGCAGGAACTGATCTGGGTCCCCGTGATCGGCCTATGCTGGTGGGCGCTCGAATTTCCGTTCATGAAGCGCTACACCAAGGCCTACCTCGCCAAGCACCCGGAAAAGCTCGGCCAGGACCTGGCCACTACTCGCAAGGCCTGCGCCCGCTACAAGAGCAACCCGGTGTCGGTGTTCAATTTCCTCGAAGGCACCCGCTTCACCCCGGAAAAACACGACGAACAACAATCGCCTTTCAAATACCTGCTCAAACCCAAAGCTGGCGGCATTGCCTTCGTGCTCGATGCGATGGGCGAGCAACTGCACTCCATCGTCAACGTGACCATTCATTATCCCGGCGGCAATCCCGGCTTCTGGGACCTGCTCAGCGGGCGCCTCGGCGAAGTGGTCGTGCGTTTCCAGGAATTGCCGATTCCGGCCGAGTTCATCGGCCAGAACTATGACCAGGATGCCGAATACCGCCTGCGCTTCCAGCAGTGGGTCAATCAGCTGTGGATCGACAAGGATGCCGAACTGGAACGCCTGCACCAGGAGTTTCCCGGCACTGGCAAGTGATCCGACCGATCGGCCGTGATGCGCGATTGGCGGGCCTGACGCTGGCCAATATCACCCACCAGCGCAGGCCACACCCTCTATTTATTACAGCTGACGCAGGGTGATCTCGACCCGGCGATTCTGCGCCCGGCCCGCTTCGTTGGCATTGCTGGCAATAGGCTGATTAGGTCCGGCGCCATAGGCCGAAATCCGCGAACCCTGCACGCCATTGGCCGTGAGGTAAGACGCTACGCTTTGCGCACGACGAGTCGACAGGCTCTGGTTCAGCTCAGCGGAGCCTGTGCTGTCGGTATGGCCGACAATGTCGATACCATTCTTGTTGAATTCCTTGAACACCAGCACCAGCGAATTGAGGGTCTGGTAGAAACTGCCGGAAATATCCGCCGAGTTGCTGGCGAAGGTGATATTGCCCGGCATGATCAGGGTCAGCACATCGCCGTTACGCTGTACTTGAACACCCGAGCCTTGCAGGGTTTGGCGCAGCTTGGCTTCCTGGGTATCGACGTAATAGCCATAACCACCCCCTGCAGCTCCCCCTACGGCTGCGCCAATCAGGGCGCCTTTGCCACGGTCTTTCTTGCTTGCCGTGGCAGCACCGATCACCGCTCCGGTCACCGCGCCTGCCCCACCGTAGATGCCCGCTTTGCTGGCCTGGCTCTGGCCGGTGTAAGGGTTGCTGGTGCAACCAGCGAGCAGGGCCAACGCCATCGCAGCGGTCAGCAGGTTACGCTGTATCTTCATAGGTGCTTCCTTATTTGGTGGTGCAGAACAGAAGGTAATAATCCGTGCCTCGGAGCGTTCCAACGCCGTTAAGTTCCCTGGCACGGGGGCAGCTCAAGCCCTGATAAACGGGTTCTCGCGCATCTCATCGCCCAAGCGTGTGTCCGGACCATGCCCAGTGACCACCGTGGCATCCTCGTCCAGGCTGTACAACCGGGACTTGATCGAGCGCTCGATGGTCGCATAGTCACCACCCCACAGGTCCGTACGCCCAATGCCCCGCCGGAACAAGGTGTCGCCGGCAATCAGCAGCTTGGCTTCCGGAAACCAGAAACTCATGGAGCCAGGCGTATGCCCTGGCGTGTGCAAGGCAACGCCACAGCCACAGGCCAGTTCCTCGTCGTCGGCCAGCCATTGGTCCGGGGCGGGGACAGGCTGATAAGGCACGCCGAACATGCGGCATTGCATCTCCAGGTTGTCCCAGAGGAACTGGTCTTCACGATGCAGATGCAGGCTGGCGCCCGTCAGTTCCTTGAGCTGACCGGAGGCAAGAAAGTGATCAAGATGAGCGTGGGTATGGATGATGCTCACCAGCGTCAGCCCGTGGGCCTGCAGACGCGCCAGAATCATCTGCGGCTCACCACCCGGATCAACCACGATGGCCTTCTTGCTCAGCGGATCACCGATCAACGTGCAGTTGCACTGCAAAGGCCCGACAGGGAATGTTTCGCGAATCAGTGTGATTTTTTCGGTGTCCATAAGGTTCTTCTACTGATTGACACAAGCGTCACTGAAGGTTGTGAAGCTGCGAGCTCAGCGCAATAGGCCCAGGCTTTTGGCGCGCGCCACAGCCTGGGTACGCCGTTCCACACCCAGCTTGCTGTTGATGTGGCGCGCATGGGTCTTGACCGTGTGCAGGGAGATGAACAGGCGCTCGCTGATTTCCTGGTTGGAGCAACCCAGGGCGATCAAGCGCAGCACTGCCAGCTCGCGCGTACTGAGCGCCTCGGTATTGCCCATGGCGACATACGCCTCTTCGGCTTCCTCAGGCAACGGCAAGTGCGCCTGCAAGGCTTCGGTCAACGGCGTGCTGGTCACCATCTGCAACTGCTCACTCAGCCAGCCGGGCTGATGGGATAACAGTTCATGGAATGCCAGCAGTCCTCCACCTGCACTCGCTGCCAGGCAACTGACCAGTTGCTGCTGAGCGTCACGCTCATTGCCAGCCGACCGTAACAACAGCACCAGTTGAACCTGGGCGAACATACCCAACAATTGGCCACCACGCGCCTCGGCACGCTGCACCAACGTGCGCAAGCGCTGCTCAGCACGCTCGACCTGGCCCTGACGACGCTCGAGAGCGGCCTGGTGGATTTCGACATGCAAAGGCAATTGTGGGTAGAACTCAGGAGCCGTCGCGGCATGTTCGCCACTGTAGGTTTCGGCCAGGCGCAACAGCCAGACCTGCGCCATATCGACCTGGCCCTGGGTCAACCAGAGCTCACACTTGGTCAGCGTGATCATCGCCAGGTAGTAGACCGGCGGGATGTCCCAGATATGCATCAGCCGCTCGGCCTCGGCAAGCTGGGCGAATGCCTCGGCAAAGCGGCCGCTGCGGCCTTCTTCGCTGGCCAGGAAGCAATAGCCGATCAGCAAACTGATATCGCGACAGGCACGCGCCTCGGCGATACCGGTAATCAGGCGCTTGCGCGCCTCTTCCGATTGCAGGCGTAGCGCCAGCAGCACCCCTTCATAGATGGTCAAACGTGCCCGTACCGCATAGACACGCTGCGCCGACAGACCACGCAGGCGTTCCAGGCCATGGCGCATCTCATCCAGCGCACGCACTACCTCACCACGAGCCAACAGCACACGCCCGCGGTTGTAGTGACTAAGGCCCTCAAGCAAGGGATTGCCCTGGCGCTGAGACAATTCCAGCGCCTCGCGATTGAGTACACGCGCCTGCCACAAATCGCCGCGCACCACCGCCAGGTTCGACAGGGTGAACAGGCACATCAATCGGGGGCCGAAACGCTCGACGGGCAATACGGCGAGGGCTTCACGACAGAACGCTTCAGCCCGCTGACTATCGCCACGCCCACGCGCTATGACACCACTGACCGCCAGCCACTGGGCATACAGCGATTGCTGCTCGTCTGCCGAAGGTGCTGGCAAGAAGTGCGCGAGCTGGTTAGCCAGGTCCTCGGCCGCATCCAGTTGGCAGGCCAGCGCCAAGGCCCAGCTATAAAGCACGATCAGGCGTGGTGTACTGCTCAACAGGTTGTCTGGCAGGTCCATCTTCCAACGCAGCAACATCGCCACGTTCTGCTCGGCCAGCAGATGCTCTTCGGAAAAGTGCTGAACCAGATTGGCCGCCACATCGGGCTGACCTGCGCGTAACGCCTGTTCTACCGCCTCATCGAGCAAACCCTGAGCACTGAACCAGCGGCAAGCCCGCAGGTGCAGGCTGGACTGCGGCATCGACAGATTCGGAGCAGGACTCAGCCGCAGCAGGTCGGAAAACAAATGGTGATAACGGAACCAGTGACCATGCTCATCGAGCGGCACCAGAAAGACCTGGTTGGCTTGCAGCTGCTGCAGAATCGCCGCACTGTCATGACTGTCACGTACCGCATCGCAGAGTTCAACGCAGAAACGTTCCAGGCATGCCGTCTCGTAGAGAAACGCCTGCACTTCGGCTGGCTGCCGTTCGATCACTTCCTCGAGCAGGTAATCCCGAATCAACCCCTGAGCACCGTGCATTCCTTGTGCGAACTCGGTGGAACAAGACTCATCGGCGGTCAGCAGCCACAGGCGCAATCCGGCGATCCACCCCTCACTGCGCTCCAACAACGTATGCAAAGCCTCTACCGTCAGACGCGCGCCCTGGCTGGATAACAACTCACCGGCCTCTTCGGCCGTCAGACGCAGATCCTGCTCATGCAGCTCCAGCAGTTGCCGTGACAAACGCAAGCGCGCCAAGTGCCAGTCCGGACGTTGGCGACTGGTGACCAGCAACAACATGCCGGCGGGCAAGTGATTGAGAAAGAACTGCAGGCAACGATCAAGCACGGGGCCTTGGGCCAGGTGGTAGTCATCCAGCACCAGCAGCAGCGGTGTCGCCGGATCAAGACGTTTAACCAATTCATCGATCAAGCCATCAAGCCATTCTTCATAGGCGAAGGGCTGATGGGGCTGGCGCATTTTCAGGACGCCAAGAGCCTCCTCACCAATGGCTGGGAAGAACTGACGGAACCCATCCAGCAGCCGCTCAAGGAAACGCCCCGGGTCACTATCACGCCGGCTGAGGCTCAACCAGAGATTCTGCCACTGCCCGGGTAAGCGCTCACAAAACTCGATAGCCAGCGAACTTTTGCCGAAGCCCGCCGGAGCCGTGATCAGGAGCAGCCGCCCTTCCATCCCTTCAGCCAGCCGCTCACACAATCGCGGGCGCAACACATGGCCAACCGGTAACGGCGGACGAAAGAAACGGCCCTCCGCTACCGAAATGGGGAATTCAGGGGAAGCCGGGAAGCGGGACAGATCAGTCACGTGGCAATTGGCAACTCGTCAGTTGGAATGCTCCGCAGCCTATCCCCTTGGCCCGCGCTTTTGAAGCGCAGCGTGTTGCTGAAAATGAAAAAGCCGGCACAAGGCCGGCTTTTTCATACAACGTGAAGCGGATTAACGCACGCCAGCCTGACGCAGGGCAGCCGGTGTGTAATCGCTGGAGGAAGCCTTGTAGTTGAAGTCGTAGGATTGTTTCTCCTCGTTCTTCATACCCAGAGCCAGGTAGCGGCCGGAGATCAGGTCATACAGGGTTTCCACGGTGTACCACGGTACTTCTTTGTCGTAGTAGTACTGGGAGTGAGCCTCAGCTACACGCCACAGGGAACCACGACCGTCGTAGTGGTCGATCACCGCTGCTTGCCAGGTGTCCTCGTCGATATACACATCACGCTTGGCGTAGATGTGACGCTCGCCGGCCTTCAGCGTACCCACTACGTGCCACACACGGTGCAGCTCGTAACGGCTCAGGTCCTGGTTGATGTGACCAGCCTTGACGATGTCGGAGTACTTCAGGTTTGGCGAATCGAGGTTATAGGTGTTGTAAGGAATGTAGATTTCCTTTTTGCCTTCCAACTTCCAGTCATAACGGTCAGGAGCACCGTTATACATATCGAAGTTGTCGGAGGTACGCAGACCATCGGCGGCAGTACCCGGACCATCGTAGGACACCTGCGGAGCGCGACGTACGCGACGCTGACCGGCGTTATACAGCCACGCCAGACGGGGTTCCTTCACCTGGTTGAGGGTCTCGTGCACCAGCAGCACGTTACCAGCCAGACGCGACGGAGCCGTTACACGCTGCTTGAAGTAGAACAGGATGTTGCTCGGCTTGGCCGGGTTGTAGTCGGTCAGACTGGTCGGGAAGCTGAACTCGTCCTGGAAGTACACCAGGCTGTAGGAGCCGTTCGGCTGCGGAGTCGCCTGGGTTACCAGACGGCGTACGCTACCACCGCGGTAACGGACGATCTGGTTCCAGATGGCTTCCAGGCCGTTTTGCGGAATCGGGAACGGGTTGGCGGTCTTGAAGTTTTCCAGACCGTTACCGCCCTCGACCAGCTTGGTGTTGGCAGCGTTGTACTTGGTGTCGTCCTGCACATTTTGCGGAACGGTGGCAGTACGGTGCGTGGTGTACACCGGAATGCGGTAGCTTTCCGGGTAACGCTTGAACATGGCGACCTGACCCGGGGTCAGCTTGTCCTTGTACTGGTCAACGTTCTGCGCGGTGATGGTGAACAGTGGCTTCTCGTCGGCAAACGGGTTGCTCAGGAAACCACGGCTGTCCACGGTGCCGGCATTCTTCGGCAGACCACCAGTCCACGCGGGGATCGAACCATCAGCATTGCCAGCCTTCTCCGCACCCAGCGGCGTCAACGAAGTGCCCAGCTTGGCCACTTCGTCAGCCGATACGGCCGCCATCACGCTGGTGGCGAGCATGGACAGAGCCAGCACGCCGGATTTCAACAGGGCTTTTTTCGCGTTCATCTGCATAGTCATCCTTATTCTTATGTTCTGGGCTTAGAAGTTCACGCCGAAGCTGAGGGCCACGAAATCGCGGTCGTCAGTGGTCGAGTACTTGCCGTCGAAGAAGTTGGTGTAGGACAGGCTGGCGGTGTAGGTGTTCTGGTACTCAGCATCCAGACCGAGGCTGACAGCCTTACGGCCTTCCTCGAAGTTGCCGCCTGGGCCAGGCGAGTAGCCATCTACGTCATGCGACCAGGCCACGCTTGGTTTGAGGTTCACACCGGCGAATACATCCGGGTATTCCCAGATGGCACGAGCGCGATAACCCCAAGAGTCTTTCGTGGTGAAACCATCACGATCACACCCTTTGGCTACGTTGCCGGCATCAGGATTCGCACCACCGGTGCCCCTGTTCAACGCAAGACACATATCACCACCAGATCCGAAGATCGGGTCACGGCCATAACGGACGTCTTTAGAACTTTCCAGCCCGCCAACATGAGTCCAGCCGACCTCACCCACCAGGGTCAGACGTGAAGCGCCCATAACCTGGTCGAAAAAGTGAGTGAAGGTGGTCTGCAACTGAGTCACTTCCTTGCGGCGATAGCCATGCAATAGTCCCTCAGCGTCTGCATCAAGCGGCGACGCGCTGCCATACGGATTCACAACAACGCCGGGGGCTACGGTGAGCGCAACGCCTTTTACGCCAGCATACAAAATGTCCGTGGAGTTCAATTGCACCGGCGCATTGGGACGGTAACTGATCTCGCCCTGCCAGGCAGTACCGGTAGGCAGCGTGGTGGAGAAGCTCAGGCCATACAGTCTGATGTCTTCCGGGTACTCCATGAAATAGCCGCCGTTGGCAGCCAGGACTGTTGCACCAGAGCCGGCAGCTACTGTCGGAGTTGCACCAAGCGCCAAATTACCCTGTGCAATCGCGTTTGCTGTGGCGATAGCTCCAGCACTAGCCCCCACACCGCTGAAAATTGGTGCACGACTGTGGTAGTTCATGAAGTAGGCACCGAACTCAGTGTCTAGAGGCTCGAACATGTAGCGGAAGGCCAGGCCCCATTGACCAGAGTCACGAGCATCCTTATCACCATAACGAGGAACAACCACACCTTCACTCGTAGAGGAAACCAAATCTACATTGCGACCCGGTATAGCATTGAGAGCAGTAATGTTGCCGTTGATCGCAGCTAGCTGTGCAGGGCTCAAAGCTGAAAGAACATTGAAATTGCTATCGCAACCGTCAGCAACAATGTCTGCCTGAGAGAAGAATGTGCCGCAGTTATCGACAACAGTCTGGTCCCACTCCAACTGGTAGAACGCTTCAGCCGAAAGATTTTCGGTCAGGCTCTGGGAGATGTAGAACATGTTGACCGGGATCAGACCTTCCTTGATCTCAGCACCCGGGCGGCGGAAAGCAGATACATCGACCGGGTTGACGGCGTTGATGCCGTTCTGAATGAAAGTACTTTCACCCCAACTGACAACCTGCTTACCGAAACGAACAGAGCCAGGCTGATTGGCAATGGAGTAGTTGTGATAAACGAAGGCATCGAGAATTTGCGCACCGGACGACTTGGCGCCTTCCTTGCGGTTGTGGTCGCTGATGTCCTTGAACTCGCGACCTTCATCCTTCAGCTCGAAGTCATACCAGTACTTGCCACGAACGAAGACACCGGTGTCACCGTATTTCAGCTCAAGGTCATGGATACCCTTGAAGATCTTGGAGAAGGTTTCACCGCGCTTGAAGTTCAGGTGACCGTCATCGGAAGTCTGCGACAGGCCGCGACCACCGTTGTTGGCGCCGATCAGATCCTTGCTGGGTTTGGCAGTCGACCAACTGGCACCTACCGAGAGCGAGGAGTCGAACTGACCTTCGATTTCACCGATGTTGAAGTTCACGGCGAATGCCGGTGCAGCGAGGGTGGAAGCGAGGCTCACTGCCAAAGGCAGCTTGGCCAGACGCCAGAACGTGTTTGTTGTTGTCATCGACGCTACTCCATGTGTTTTTTGTTATGGATGGTGCGGACTATAGCCAGACGCTAGTACTGCTTGATCCCTCGAAAGTGTGATTTCAAGTCCCCAGCCTCTCTAGACCGGCCGGTCACGAAATACGTGCCTGGCCGGACGGGTATCGCAACAGCAATTTGTGAGCCAAGCGTTTGCTCGGATTTCACGAAAATCGCCCAAAAGGCGCAAACAGTGGGTCAGACCGTCGACAAAAAGGCACTCCCGGCTGCCTGCCACTGCACGATATCCAGACGAATGCGTTTCTTATCCAGCTTACCCACACTGGTCTTGGGAATATCGGTAACAAGCGCAATCTGACTGGGTATCGCCCACTTGTTGATGTGGCCTTGCTCCACGAATGGCTTGAGGTGCTCCTTGAGGCCTTTGGCATCCAGGCTCTGTCCCTCACGCAATACCAGCAGCGCGAATGGGCGCTCTCCCCACTGCGGATCAGGGATACCCACCACGGCCACTTCACGTACCGCCGGATGACGACTGATCAGGTCTTCCAGCTCCAGCGAGGACAGCCATTCACCACCGGTCTTGATCACATCCTTGATGCGATCCCGGATATCGATGAAGCCAAAGGCATCCACAGTAGCCACGTCGCCGGTGTGCAACCAACCGTGCTCCCACAGTTCGGCGCTCTTCTCCGGCTCGCGGAAGTAGCCCATGGTCAGCCAGGGCGCCCGCAGTACCAGCTCGCCCTGCGACTCGCCATCGGCTGGCAACAGGCGCCCATCCGGGGTCATGATCGCGGCTTCTACCAACGGCACCGGCACACCCGCCTTGATGCGGTAGGTGATGCGCTCGTCCTCGGTGCCGGCCAGCAGTTCTTCATTGAGATGAGCACAGGAGATCAGCGGGCAGGTTTCCGACATGCCATATGCGGCGGTCAGTTGAATACCGCGCGCCTTGGCCG
Source organism: Pseudomonas sp. Marseille-Q8238 (assembly GCF_965111915.1). Lineage (NCBI taxonomy): Bacteria > Pseudomonadati > Pseudomonadota > Gammaproteobacteria > Pseudomonadales > Pseudomonadaceae > Pseudomonas > Pseudomonas sp. Marseille-Q8238. The sequence continues at coordinate 3,495,212 of NZ_CBCOPI010000001.1, forward strand.
CCTCGTACAGGGCGCGATTGAGCGAGCTGCCACCGATAATGATTTTCCAGCCACCGAAGTCCACGCCTTGTGCGGCCTTGGCGTTAAGCACCATTTGCAGGATGGTCGGCACGCAGTGCGAGAACGTCACCTTCTCCTTCTGCCACAACTGGACCAGCAACTCCGGGTCATAACGACCCGGATAGACCTGCGTCATGCCGAGCATGGTGGCCACGTATGGAATGCCCCAGGCATGCACGTGGAACATCGGGGTGATCGGCATGTAGACGTCGTTGGTGCCCAGCAGGCGCACACTGTCCACGCTGCCCATTACGCTGGCTTCAGCCAGGGTATGCAGGACCAGTTGGCGGTGAGTGAAATACACACCTTTGGGATTGCCAGTGGTGCCAGTGGTATAGAAGGTGGTGGCGACGGAGTTCTCGTCGAAATCCTGGAAGTCATACTGGGTGCTGGCAGCAGCCAGCAGGGTCTCGTATTCACCCACCAGATTCGGCAAATCGGCGGTCTTGTCCTCGGCATCGGTCAGCAGCACGGTCTTCTCTACCGTGGTCAGCTGGCTCGCAATGCTGTTGTAGAGCGGCACGAATTCGCTGTTGACCAGCACGAAGCGATCATCGGCGTGGTTCATGGTGTAGAGGATCTGTTCCGCAGACAGACGGATATTGATGGTGTGCAACACCGCGCCGATCATCGGTATGGCGAACATGCACTCCAGATAGCGATGGCTATCCCAATCCATCACCGCCACGGTATCACCGGCCTTGACCCCGGCCTCGGTCAGTACGTTGGCCAGGCGCGCCACGCGCTCACCAAAGGTCGTGTAGTTGTAGCGGACCAGATCGCGGTAGACGATCTCCCGGGTCTTCTCGTAGCGGCTGCCGGACAGCAGCAGGCGCTTGATCAGCAATGGCGCCTGGTTGGCATTTTCGGCGGGAGGTATGACTCGGGTTTGCAGCATGGCGACTTCCTTAAAGCAGACGTTTTCTTGTGGCGCCCAATCTAGAGGCCGCGCGTCATGCATAAATCAGCCCAAAGAATGATTTTCCCCAGTGACTCTTTGGCCATTTTTAGTCACGGAGTAGAATCGATAGCACCTGCCGTTCACGGCATCAGCAGAAAGAGGTAATTCCGATGTCCGATATCGTCATCGTCAGCGGCGCACGCACGCCAATGGGTGGCTTTCAGGGAAGCCTGTCCGGTGTACCTGCCGTGGAACTTGGCGCCATCGCTATTCGCGAAGCGGTCGCCCGCGCGGGTATTCAACCGGAGGATGTTGAAGAAGTGATCATGGGCTGCGTGCTGCCCGCCGGCCTGAAGCAAGGGCCTGCCCGTCAAGCCTCGCTGAATGCCGGCCTGCCAGCCGCGACCGGTTGCACCACGATCAACAAGCTCTGCGGCTCGGGCATGAAAGCCGTGATGCAAGCGCATGACGCCCTCAAGGCCGGTAGTAACCAGGTGATGGTCGCCGGGGGCATGGAGAGCATGTCCAATGCGCCCTACCTGATCGAGAAAGCCCGCGGCGGCCTGCGTATGGGCCATGGCGACATCAAGGACCACATGTTTCTCGACGGCCTTGAAGATGCCCGCACCGGACGCCTGATGGGGTCCTTCGCCCAGGAAACTGCCGACAAGTACGGCATCACTCGGGAAGAGATGGATGCCTACGCCATCGAATCGCTGCGTCGTGCGCAGTCAGCGATCAAGGATGGCTCACTGGTCGCGGAAATCGTCCCGGTGACCGTCACCAGCCGCAAGGGTGAGGCGGTGATCACGGACGACGAGCAACCCCTCAACGCCAACCTGGAAAAGATTCCCGGCCTCAAGCCTGCCTTCAGCAAGGACGGCACCATTACCGCCGCCAACGCCAGCTCGATCTCTGATGGGGCCAGTGCATTGGTGCTGATGACCGCAGAAGAAGCAACACGTCGCGGCCTCAAACCTGTGGCGAAGCTCGTTGCCCATGCGACTCAGAGCCAGGACCCGAGCGAGTTCACCATCGCCCCCATCGGCGCGATGAGCAACCTGTTCAGGAAGACCGGCTGGAGCAAGGACGATGTCGACCTGTTCGAGATCAACGAAGCCTTTGCCATGGTGACCATGCTGGCCATACGCGAACACGGCCTGGACCCTGCCAAGGTCAACGTTTTCGGTGGTGCCTGCGCACAAGGCCATCCGGTTGGCTCGACCGGATCGCGCCTGATCGTCACTCTGATCAATGCCCTGCAGAAGACCGGCGGAAAACGCGGCGTGGCCTCGCTGTGCATTGGTGGCGGCGAAGCGACAGCGGTGGCTATCGAACTGCTCTGAGATTTTCGCTCAACCCAAAAAGCGCGGTCATGACCGTAATGCTGTTCATTTAAGAAAAACGCCGCGATCCCAATGGGAGTCGCGGCGTTTTTCTTGGTCTGTTGACGTTTCGACATGGATGGCCAGATCGAGGCACAAGCGGACGTTCGACCGTTGTGTGTCATGACGCGCCGATTGGTGGGCTAAAGCCCACCCTACAGAGTTACACCCCGCGCAGGGTGGGCTTCAGCCCACCAATTGCGGTGTCCGCTTGTGCCTCAAAGAGGCCCCCTCGGCGCGGCTGGAAAATATCCAAATAACCCGCAGCCAGATGACTGGCAGCGGGTTCCTGGAGTGTCCCGGCAAGCCGCAAATGCTTATGTGAACAGCATTACGGTCATGACCGCGCTTTTCTGTGTCCTGCCATCCGGATCCAGGTGCTATTGATGTTCCGCTGTAACCCATTGAGTCGGATGGAAAGAGACAGGAGTAGCCGGTCGCCACATTGGATGCGGAATTCGTGGGAGCGCGCCATGCGCGCGATCGCAGGCACGAACTGGGCGTCCCCGCCCACTCCCACAGATAAAGCCCGCAACTGCCTCGATCCGGCCAGTGTCATAGCCCCTAGGCTGCAGCCGGGCGAATCTCTGGTGCAGCGGTACGCGGAAACGCCAGCGCCGCCAGGAAGGTCAGCCCGCCGAATACCGCCAGGACTAGATACAACCCGGTCAGCCCCTGACGCGGCTCGATGTAGGCAATCAGCGGAATCGCAGCAGCACTGGCACCGAAGGAAACGAAGTAACGCAGGGCAAATACCCGCGATTGCCATTGCGGCGCAACGAAATTGGCCACCATGGCATCGTTCACCGTGACCTGGCCAAACACTGCGAACATGAACGCTGCCCCCAGCACGATGACCGGCCAGCCCTCGACATACGCCAGCGCTACCAGCAAAGGCCCTTGGCACAGCGTCAGCAGCACGAACGGGTACTTCAGACTGAAGCGGTCAAGCAGACGCCCCATGATCAATTGCGCCACCGCGCCAAAGGCATACGCCAGGCTGACGACCAGGCCAAGGGTCTGCGGTGAAGCCAGCAGTTCGTCCAGGCGCATCTGGAACAGTTTCGGGTACGTCACGGTGCTGGCATTGAAGATCACCCCGCCCGTTGCCGTCACCAATGCCAGCACCCCGAATACCAGCGGCATGGAAATACGCTGACCACCGACACCACGGGGTGCCTGCTGTGTTGCCACAACTGGCGCCTCGCGACGAACCTGCAGGGCGAACATGAGGCCGATGAGAATCGCAATCGCACCCGGAACGAGAAAGGCGGCACGCCAGCCGAAATGCGCACTCAGCAGACCGGTGAGCAACGCGGAAAACGCCACCCCCAGGTTACCCCACATGCCGTTGACGCCGATTTCATGACCACGATTTTTCGCATGGGCCACCAGCATGGCGGTGCCCACCGGGTGGTAGATCGCCGCGAACACCCCGATCAGTGTCAGGCCGATCACCAGGGTCGGTACCGTGGAGCTCAATCCGGTCAGAATCGCCGAAGCCCCAATGCCGAAGAAGAACAGCTGCATCATGTAGCGCCTGTTCCATTTGTCCCCCAGCCAACCGGCGGGTAGCGAACAGGCACCGAAGGCAATGAAGCCACCCAGTGACAGGCCGATCATCTCGGCGTAGCTCAGGTTGAAGCTCTGCGTCATGCCCAGCACCGCAGCCGGGAAAATCAGCATGAACATGTGGTCGAGGATGTGTGCAGCGTTGATGTAGTTGATGATCGTTCGGGCTTGGCTCATGGCAGCAGCTCTGGAGGGTTGGTTGTGATGAGGGCTCATGCTAGGTTGACCACAAAGCGCACACCTGCCAGATAACTCCTCAAACCTGACATGCTGATCGAATTCCCCCAAACCGGCCGCTTCGCCGCCGTCGGTATCGACTATGTCGACGGCCACCATATCGAACCGCACCGCCACCGCCAGGCACAGTTCCTCTATGCGGCCAGTGGTTTGATGCGCCTGGTGACAGCACAAGGTGCCTGGGTGATTCCGCCCACCCGTGCCGTGTGGATCGCCCCGGACCTGGAGCACGAAATCTTCATTTCCGGCACGGTACGCATGCGCACCCTATTCATCCCGCAGGAAGCCTGCCCAACCGGCTTGAGCGGTTGCTGCGTGCTGGCGGTAACACCGTTGCTGCGCGAGCTGATTCTGCGCGCTATCGAGCAACAGGGCGGAACAGCCCCCAGCGCGGCGCTGATTCAGCAGTTGATCCTTAGCGAGATCGCCGCACTCGAGCGCCTGCCGCTGTATCTGCCCATGCCCGCAGACCGGCGCCTGCTGGCGATCTGCGTGGCCCTGCTGCAAAGCCCTGAGCACACCTTCACCCTGGAGGACTGGGGACAACAGGTAGGCGCCAGCTCACGCACACTGGCGCGCCTGTTCCGCCAGGAGCTGGACATGAGTTTTCAGGAATGGCGCCAGCAATTGCGACTGACCGAGGCTCTGCCCCGCCTGATTGCCGGCGAGAACGTGCAGAGCATCGCCCAGTCACTTGGCTATGCCAGCCCGCGCGCCTTCAGCGCCATGTTTCGCCGCCTGCTGGGGGAGAATCCACGCGAGTATGTACAGGCCATCACCCGACTGACTGAACTGAACCCCTGAGTCAGAGGTTCACAGCCCCCACCGAAGACTCAGCGCAGCTCGGTGAACGCCAGCTTGATACCCAATGCGATCAGCACGGCGCCCATCACCCGGTCAAACCAGTGCCCCATCCGGGTGAAGCCGGCTCGCACCCGCGCCTGACTGAACAGCATGGCCACCAGGCAGAACCACAAGCCGGTGGCGACGGCCAGGTACAAGCCATACCCCGCCTGTATCGCCAAGGGGGTATGCGGGTTGATCACCACAGTGAACAACGAGAGGAAGAACAGGGTGGCTTTCGGGTTGAGGCCATTGGTGACGAAGCCCGTCATGAAAGCCCCGCGAGAAGAACGCAGAGGCGCGGCAGCGACATCCAGCGCGCCGGCAGGTGCCGGCTTGGCCCGTAGTGCCTTGAAGCCGATGTACAGCAAATAGGCGGCCGCCAGCCATTTCAACGCATTGAACAGCACGATCGACTGCGACACGATAAGACCGATTCCCAGCAGCGAATACGCCACGTGCACGAGAATCCCCGTGCCTACACCGAACGCCGTCCACGTCCCGGCCCGTCGGCCATTGGCCACGCTTTCACGTACGACCACGGCGAAATCCGGGCCGGGGCTGGCCACGGCCAGCAGATGGATCAGCGCCACGGTGAGAAACTCCGCCCAGTACATGCAACCTCCAAGACAATGGCCAACGCCGTTTAAACAGGGGCCTATCTTCTCACTCACGAGAAAATCAGGCGATATCGACAGTCGGCACCGGCCAAGAATCATGGAGAACTGGCTGAACGGCAGGACTGGACGGTAGGCATCGACACGCCAGGCTGGCAACCTTATGCCAGTCAATTCAGCCCAGACAGGTACAGCTGATGAACAATAACGTCCGTGCAGTCTTTCTCGATCATGCCTCCCTCGACCTCGGCGACCTGGACATGCAGCCTCTGCAGCAGGCTTTCGGTGAACTGGTCGTCCATGCGCAGAGTGCACCTGGGCAGCTCGCCGAACGCCTGCGAGGTGCCCAGGTCGCGATCACCAACAAGGTGCACCTGGATGCCAACACCCTCGCCGCCTGCCCCGACCTGAAACTGATTCTCATCTCCGCCACCGGCACCAACAACATCGACCTCGCTGCGGCCCGAAACCAGGGCATCACCGTGTGCAATTGCCAGGGCTACGGCACCCCATCGGTGGCACAACATACCCTCATGCTATTGCTCGCCCTCGCCACACGCCTGCCGGACTACCATGCGGCAGTGCAGGCAGGCGCCTGGCAGAAGGCAACACAGTTCTGCCTGCTGGACTTTCCCATCATCGAGCTCGAAGGCAAGACCCTCGGCCTGCTGGGCCACGGAGAGCTGGGCGGTGCCGTGGCCAGGCTGGCGGAAGCATTCGGCATGCGCGTGCTGCTGGGCGCCCTGCCTGGTCGGCCATCACGTGCAGACCGCTTACCCCTGAATGAACTGCTACCGCAGGTCGACGTCCTGACCCTGCACTGCCCACTCAATGAACACACCCGCAACCTGATCGGCTCAGCCGAACTTGCCCTGCTCAAACCCACGGCCCTGCTGATCAATACCGCGCGTGGTGGCCTGGTCGATGAGCAAGCGCTGGCCGATAGCCTGCGCGCAGGTCACCTGGGCGGCGCCGCCTTCGATGTGCTCACCGAAGAACCGCCACGAGCTGGCAATCCCCTGCTGGCGGCAGACATCCCACGCTTGATCATCACCCCGCACAATGCCTGGGGTAGCCGCGAGGCGCGCCAGCGTATCGTCGGGCAACTGAAAGACAATGCCGAAGCCTTCTTCGCCGGTGCGCCGCAACGAGTGGTCAGCTAAGCTACGCGCCTTTTTCGACCGGCAACAGGAGCCCCCATGGACCCACGAAGCGAGGTGCTACTGCGCCAGGCAGAGCTGTTCGAGGGCAACGTGCTGCTTGCTGGTCTGCCTGCCGACGACCTGCTCAACCAATTACCCGGCGCCCGCGGCTGGAGTTGGCATGCAGGCGAGCAGGCAACCCTGGAGGCACGCTTCGCCGGACGCAGCACCTTCGGCACCACAGCGCCGGATGTCGCTTTCGACAGCGCTGTGCTGTTCCTACCCAAATCCCGTGAGCTGACCGACTACCTGTTGCAAGCCCTGGCTTCGCACCTGCACGGGCGCACCCTGTTTCTGGTCGGTGAAAAGCGCGGCGGCATCGAACGCGCCGCCAAGCAACTGGCTGCCTATGGCCGCACACGCAAACTGGACAGCGCGCGCCACTGCCAGCTGTGGCAGGTCGAGGTCAGCGAAGCTGTGACCAGGCCAGACCTACCGGCACTCGCCCAGCGCTACACACTGCCCCTGGCTGATGGTCCGCTGCAAGTCATCAGCCTGCCCGGTGTATTCAGCCACGGCCGCCTGGACCGCGGTAGCGCCTTGCTCATCGAACATCTGGATAACCTGCCCAGCGGCCATCTGCTCGACTTTGGCTGCGGTGCCGGCGTGCTCGGCGCACTGCTCAAACGGCGCCATGCGGATAGCCAGGTCACCCTCCTCGACGTGGATGCCTTCGCCGTCGCCAGCAGCCGGCTGACCCTGGCCGCCAATGGCCTGGAGGCCAATGTCATTGTGGGTGACGGCATTGACGCCGCCCCACAGGCACTCACCGCAATACTCAGCAACCCACCGTTCCATCAGGGCGTGCACACCAGCTACCAGGCCACCGAGCATCTGCTGCGCCAGGCTGCCCGGCACTTGCAGCCGGGTGGCGAGCTACGCCTGGTCGCCAACAGCTTTCTCAAGTACCCACCGTTGATCGAAGAACACCTCGGCCCTTGCCAGGTGCTTGCCGATGCCGACGGCTTTCGTATCTATAGCGCCAAAAGACCGTAGAGCACACGGGCCTACTCGCCACAGACGCCAGGCATGACACTCCCTGCTACTGGCTCAGGAGGTATGGAGTTGCCAGGTAGCGCTGCAATCACAAAAGACCAGTTGCCCACTGCAGCCCAGTTAGGCAGAATGCGCCCTGTCCTAGGGGAGTAGTCTCCCGTGAGCGCCCGCTCACCCGGCATGCGTCAACATACTTGGTCCACAGACCATGGCGCATGCGACCTCCGGCCCGTAGAAGGCCAGGGTTTGACAAGACCTATGACACGCACATCTCACCCGGGGCGGGGAGGTAGTACGTGTCATAGCTAACCGTCGAACCCGCCCCCGTAGGAACACCTGATGCTGGAATCCCTCTTCGTACCCACCGGAATCGTCGCCCTCGCCGAAATTGGCGACAAGACGCAGCTGCTCGCCCTGCTGTTGGCTGCCCGTTTCCGTCGGCCTTGGCCCATCATCTGGGGCATGGTCGTTGCGACCCTCGCCAATCACCTTGCTGCAGGCGCCGTGGGCAATTGGGTTGCCAGCCTATTCTCGACCACCACCCTGAGCTGGATTCTTGCGGCCAGCTTCGCAGCCGTTGCGCTATGGACCCTGGTTCCCGACAAGCTCGAGGACGAGGACAGTTCAGCCCTTAAACGCTTCGGGCCCTTCGTCACCACCTTGATCGCATTCTTCCTCGCCGAAATGGGCGACAAGACACAGATCGCCACCGTCATGCTGGCCGCTCAATATCCGCACTTCCTGCTCGTGGTCGCAGGCACCACGCTAGGCATGCTGATTGCCAACGTGCCTGTGGTGTTGGCCGGCAACTTCGCTGCCGATCGTCTGCCATTGACGCTCATTCGTCGCCTGGCTGCTCTCGCTTTTGCCGCCCTGGCCATCTACGCGGCCTGTCAGGCACTGGGCTTGACCGGCGGCAGCTGATTACCGCCGAAAGTTACGGCGTTTTGAGGGGCATTCGAAGCCTTCGATCCGACTGGTAACCTGTGCAAAAACTTGCACAACCCAGTCGGATGGAGAAACGGCGCATGTCACTGGACGAGATGAAAAAACGGGTTCGCCAACACATAGATCTGACGTGGAACAAAGGTCGCATGTCCCTGGCCGAGCAACTGCACACCAGTGACTTCCTCTACAAGAGCGCCTTCATCGGCCATCCTCTGGGCAGCGCAGGTTTCAGTAATCTGGTGCAGGAAATCCGCACGGCCATGCCAGATCTGGAAGTGGTGCTTGAGGAATGTATCGCCGAAGGGTTCAAAGTGGTGACCTGGAGCACCTTGATCGGCACGATCCAGAAACCCGCCCTTGGCTATCCGCCTAGCGACAAGATCCTGAGCATCTCCGCCATGGCCTTCTGGACCCTTACTCCGGCGGGTGAAATCCAGGAAATCTGCACGATGTTCGATATGGAAAGTTTCCGTGCCCAACTGGGCCTGGAAACCCGACCATTCGCGGAAAAAGCCCTCCCCTGACAGCTATGCTCCCCTCACATTTACCCGGACGACTCGATCTGCCACCTAAAGGTCCATGCCTGCCGACATCGGACCTCAATCATTGACGTTCACCGTGTATCAAGGCACGCATCGCAAGGTGCAGAATTACACCGTTCTCCTCTCATGCTTTACCACCGATCTGCCGATAAGCCAGGGACAGGCGCAACCTTCGTTGATGTGGAGTCCCTATGCGATTCAAATCCATCCAGTTTTCCGTCGCGGCGTTGGCCGGCGCCAGCGTATTGGCCGTGGTTGCGGCACTGGTGCTGTACTCGATGTACTCCGGATCTCGCACCCAGGCGATGGTCGAAGACAACACGCGCAACCTGCTCGAACAGATGATCAAGGATCGCCTGATCACCTTGGGCCAAGCCCAGGTCAGCCAGATCCAGCGTGAACTCGAATACCCACTGGCAATCGCCGGCAACCTGGCCCAGGTCAATGCCCTGATGGGCGAAACCGACAGCCAGGGCAATGCCCTGATTGGCACCAACCGAGAAGAACTGTCCAACATGTTGCGCAATGCTGTGGTGAAGAACCCCAAGTTGCTCGACGCCTATATCGGCTGGGAACCCAACGCATTCGATCAGGACGACGACCTCTACGCCGGCCAGACCGAAAACGCTTATGACGAATCCGGCCGCTTCATGCCCTGGTGGTATCGCAAGGCCGACGGCACGCCTACGGTCGAACCTCTGGGCGCAGAGATGACCAGCGAAAAACTGCTCCCGACCGGCGTGCGCGCCGGCGAGTATTACCTGTGCACCCGGGAAACCAAAGGTATCTGCATCATCGACCCCGCGCCCTACGAGATGGGTGGGAAGATGGTGATGATGGCTTCGTTCAACGTCCCCATCCTGGTCAATGGTCAGTTTCGCGGCGTGGTGGGTGCAGACCTGGCCCTGGATTTCATCCAGACCCTGCTGATAAAGGCCAACGCTGAGCTTTACCAAGGGGCCGGGGAAATGGCCCTGATCTCAACCAATGGCCGCCTGGTCGCCCTGACTCAGGACGCCGGCAAACTCGGGGAGCCCAGCACCCAAGTGCTGAATAACCTCGGTAATCTGCAACACCTACGCCCCAATCAGCCTGACTTCAGCATCGACGAAGCAAGTGGGCAGATCCAACTGATCATGCCCTTCACCATCGCCAATACTGCGACCCAGTGGACATTGGTCATGCGTTTGCCGCAACAGGCCGTATACACCGACCTGATCAAGCTGCAGGGCGACCTGCGCAGCCAATACGAAACCGATATCGCTGGGATGACACTGGTGGGCCTGATCATTGCGGGTATCGGCTTGTTGGTGATCTGGTTCGTCGGCTATGGCATCGCCCGCCCCCTGCGCCAGATGGTCGGCATGCTCAACGATATCGCCAAGGGCGACGGCGATCTGACCAAGCGCCTGACCGTGGACCGCGTCGACGAACTCGGGCAGATCGCCAATGGCTTCAACACCTTCCTCAACAAGTTGCAGAACATGATCCGCGACGTGGTGGGGTCGGTGCAGAAAGTCAGTGACTCGTCGGAGTACACCGCCGACATCGCCATCCGCACCAATCAGGGTGTGCAGAAACAGATGGCGGAAATCGATCAGGTTGCCACTGCCGTGCAGGAAATGGCCGCCACCGCCCAGGATGTGGCACGCAACGCCACCCAGGCCGCCGAAGCCGCCAACCATGCGGACCACTCGGCCAATGACGGCAAGCGCATCGTGCAGAACACGTCCCAGGCCATCGCAGCCCTGGCCACGGAAATAGGTCGCGCCGTCGGCGTGGTGCAGACCCTGGCCAAGGACAGTGAGAACATCAACGCCATCCTCATCGCCATTCGCGGCATTGCCGAGCAGACCAACCTGCTGGCGCTCAATGCCGCCATCGAAGCAGCGCGCGCAGGCGAACAGGGACGCGGGTTTGCCGTGGTCGCCGACGAGGTACGCAACCTGGCCCAGAAGACCCAGCAGGCCACTGAAGAAATTCAGTCAATGATCCAGCAGTTGCAGCATGGTACCCGCGAAGTGGTCAACGTCATGGAGCAGAGCCAGGTGCGCACCGATGAAAGCGTGCAACAGGCCACCGCCGCCGCCCAAGCCCTGGAATCGATCACCCAGGCCGTCTCGGTGATCAATGACATGAACACACAGATCGCCAGCGCCGCCGAAGAACAGAGCGCGGTAGCCGAGGACATCAATCGCAACGTCACCAATATCGGTCAGGTAGCGGCAGAAGTGGCCGGCGGCGCGGACGAAGCCAGTCAGGCCAGCGCCGAGCTGACCAAACTGGCCGAGCAACAGCGCCGTCTGATCAACCAGTTCCGCGTTTGATCGTTATTCAGAAGGGTGCGTCATGCGCACCCGGACAACGTACTGAACCTGCCGGTGCGCGTGGCGCACCTTACAGGAGCCCGACACTCAGACTCTGTGCGCCCAGCGCTGGCGCAGCCAGTCGAGGTCTTCCGGGCGGGTCACCTTGAGGTTGTCGGCGCGTCCTTCGATCAGGCGCGGAAACTGCCCTGCCCATTCCATCGCCGAAGCCTCGTCGGTCACAGCTACGCCGGCAACCAGCGCATCCGCCAGGACCCGGTGCAACGCAGCGAAACGAAACATCTGCGGCGTGAACGCCTGCCAGATCACGCTGCGATCCACGGTTTCCGCAACGCGCCCGTCCGCACCCACTCGCTTTAGGGTGTCGCGCGCCGGCACCGCAAGCAGCCCGCCAACGGGATCATCAGCCAGTTCAGTCAGCAAGTGGTCAAGATCAGAACGCGCCAGGTTCGGCCGCGCGGCGTCATGCACCAGCACCCAGTCCTCAGCCCTGGCACCCCGCTCAAGCAGGTGCAGCAAGCCGTTGAGCACAGAGTCGGCGCGTTCGGCTCCTCCATCGACGCGATGAATCCGCGCATCGCCGGCCAATGCCAACGTCGACCACCAGGGATCATCCGCAGCCAGTGGCACCACCATCCCCTTGAGCTGGGGATGACCAAGGAAGCAGTCGAGGGTGTGCTCGAGCAAGGTACGCCCGGCCAGTTCGAGGTATTGCTTGGGGCGATCGGCGCGCATGCGCGACCCGATTCCGGCAGCCGGGATGATCACCCAGAACGCCGGCAGGCTTGCCCCACTCATTCGGCCAACTGGTAGAGGGTCTCACCCTCTTTGACCATGCCCAGCTCGTGGCGAGCGCGCTCTTCCACGGTTTCCATACCCCGTTTGAGCTCCAGCACCTCGGCCTCGAGAATCCGATTACGCTCGAGCAGGCGCTCGTTCTCGCCCTTCTGCTCGGTAATTTGTCGGTTCAGGTCGGTGACCTGAGCCAGGCTGCCATCGCCCACCCACAGACGATACTGCAGGCCGGAGAGCACCAGCAGCAACGAGAGGAACAACCAATAGGGGGCTTTTGCCATCGGAGAGACCATATGCAAAGGGCAGCTTGCGCTGCCCTTTTACCACTCTTTACCCAGCCAGTGAAAACCTCAGCGACGAAGTCCCCGGCCAGGCATCACACTGCTCAGCCACGGAACTCGGCACGGCCCTTGTACGGCGCCTTGCCAGCCAGTTGCTCTTCAATGCGCAGCAGTTGGTTGTACTTGGACACGCGGTCGGAACGGCACAGGGAACCGGTTTTGATCTGGCCAGCAGCAGTACCCACAGCCAGGTCGGCGATGGTGCTGTCTTCGGTTTCACCCGAGCGGTGCGAGATCACAGCGGTATAACCGGCAGCCTTGGCCATCTGAATGGCTTCCAGGGTTTCGGTCAGCGAGCCGATCTGGTTGAACTTGATCAGGATCGAGTTACCGATGGACTCGTCGATACCACGCTTGAGGATCTTGGTGTTGGTCACGAACAGGTCGTCACCGACCAGTTGGACCTTCTCGCCGATCTTGTCGGTCAGGACTTTCCAGCCAGCCCAATCAGACTCGTCCATGCCATCTTCGATGGAGATGATCGGATAACGCTGGGTCAGGCCGGCCAGGTAGTCGGCGAAACCGGCCGCGTCGAACACCTTACCTTCACCAGCCAGGTCGTACTTGCCGTCTTCGAAGAACTCTGAGGAAGCGCAGTCCAGGGCCAGGGTCACATCGGTGCCCAGTTTGTAGCCGGCATTGGCCACCGCCTCAGCGATGGCAGCCAGAGCGTCTTCGTTGGACGCCAGGTTCGGCGCGAAGCCGCCTTCGTCACCCACGGAAGTGCTCAGGCCGCGAGCCTTCAAAACGGCTTTCAGGTGATGGAAGATCTCGGTGCCCATGCGCAGCGCGTCGGAGAAGGTCTTGGCGCCAACCGGCTGGACCATGAACTCCTGGATGTCGACGTTGTTATCGGCATGCTCGCCGCCGTTGATGATGTTCATCATCGGCACTGGCATGGAGTAGACACCCGGGGTGCCGTTTAGGTCGGCAATGTGCGCGTACAGCGGCACGCCCTTGGCCTGGGCAGCGGCCTTGGCGGCAGCCAGGGACACGGCGAGGATGGCGTTGGCGCCCAGCTTGCCTTTGTTCTCGGTGCCATCGAGGTCAATCATGGCCAGGTCGAGGGCTTTCTGCTCGCGGGCATCTTTGCCCAGCAGCAGGTCACGGATCGGGCCATTGATGTTGGCCACGGCCTTCAGCACGCCCTTGCCCAGGTAACGGCTCTTGTCGCCATCACGCAGTTCGAGCGCTTCGCGCGAACCGGTGGAAGCACCGGACGGCGCACAGGCGCTGCCGATGATGCCGTTTTCGAGGATTACATCGGCTTCTACAGTGGGGTTGCCACGGGAGTCGAGAACCTCACGGCCCTTGATGTCGACGATTTTTGCCATTCTTGTCAGCTCCAACAGTTTAAAGACGCGATTCGAATACGAAACTCAGGCAGTTTCGATCGGCGCAAAGCTCTTGATCAGATCATCCAGCTGCTTGAGCTGGGTGAGGAACGGTTCCAGCTTGTCCAGGCGCAGGGCGCAAGGACCGTCGCATTTGGCGTTGTCCGGGTCCGGATGGGCCTCCAGGAACAGGCCGGCCAGCCCCTGGCTCATTCCCGCCTTGGCCAGATCAGTGACCTGAGCACGACGTCCTCCGGCAGAATCGGCACGCCCACCCGGCATCTGCAGGGCGTGGGTGACATCGAAGAATACCGGGTACTCGAATTGCTTCATGATCCCGAAACCGAGCATGTCCACCACCAGGTTGTTGTAACCGAAGGAAGAACCGCGCTCGCAGAGGATCAGTTGATCGTTACCTGCCTCCTCGCACTTGGTCAGGATGTGCTTCATTTCCTGGGGTGCGAGGAACTGGGCTTTCTTGATGTTGATGACCGCGCCGGTCTTGGCCATGGCCACCACCAGATCAGTCTGCCGTGAGAGGAAGGCCGGCAGCTGGATGATGTCGCACACCTCGGCCACTGGCGCAGCCTGAGAGGGCTCATGCACATCGGTAATCACCGGCACGCCAAAGGCCTGCTTCACATCCTCGAAAATACGCATCCCTTCTTCCAGGCCCGGGCCACGGAAGGAGGTAACAGAGGAGCGATTGGCCTTGTCGAAACTGGCCTTGAATACGTAGGGAATGCCGAGCTTCTCGGTAACACGAACGTATTCTTCACAGGCCTGCATGGCCAGATCACGCGATTCGAGCACGTTGATCCCGCCGAACAGCACAAAAGGCATGTCGTTGGCGATCTCGATGTTACCGACACGAATGATCTTCTGGGTCATGCCTTGCGCGCCTTCTGAGCCAGTGCCGCGTTGACGAAGCCACTGAACAATGGGTGGCCATCACGTGGGGTGGAGGTGAATTCCGGGTGGAACTGGCACGCGACGAACCATGGATGATCTGGCGCTTCGACCACCTCTACCAGCGCCCCGTCACCGGAGCGACCGGAGACCTTGAGTCCAGCCTCGGTGAGTTTGGGCAGCAGGTTGTTGTTCACTTCATAACGGTGGCGGTGGCGCTCGACGATGACGTCTTTGCCATAGCACTGGTGCACCAGTGAGCCTTGTTCCAGCTGGCAGTCCTGCGCGCCCAGGCGCATGGTGCCGCCCAGATCCGAGGCCTCGGTACGGGTTTCGGTAGCGCCTGTCGCGTCTTGCCACTCGGTGATCAGACCCACGACTGGATGACTGCTGTTCTGGTCGAACTCGCTGGAGTTCGCATCCTTCCAACCCAGCACATTGCGCGCGTATTCGATCACGGCGACTTGCATGCCGAGGCAGATACCCAGGTAGGGAATCTTGTTCTCGCGAGCGTATTGTACGGTTCGGATCTTGCCTTCGACACCGCGCAGACCAAACCCGCCGGGAACGAGGATCGCGTCGACCCCTTCGAGCAGCCCAACACCTTGATTCTCGATGTCTTCGGAGTCGATATAACGCAGGTTGACCTTGGTACGGTTCTCGATGCCGGCATGACTCATCGCTTCGATCAGCGATTTGTAGGCATCCAGCAGCTCCATGTACTTGCCGACCATGGCAATGGTGACTTCTTTTTCCGGGTTCAGCTTGGCATCGACCACGCGATCCCATTCAGACAGGTCGGCCGGGCCGCACTGCAGGCCGAAGCGCTCGACGACGAAGTCATCCAGGCCCTGCGCATGCAGGACAGACGGAATCTTGTAGATGGTGTCGACGTCTTCGAGGGCGATGACCGCACGCTCTTCAACGTTGGTGAACAGGGCGATCTTGCGGCGCGAAGACAGGTCGACCTCATGGTCGGAGCGGCAGATCAACACATCAGGCTGCAAGCCGATGGAGCGCAGCTCCTTGACCGAGTGCTGGGTTGGCTTGGTCTTGGTCTCGCCAGCGGTGGCGATGTATGGCACCAGGGTCAGGTGCATCAGCATGGCGCGCTTGGCACCCACTTCCACACGCAACTGGCGGATAGCTTCGAGGAATGGCTGCGACTCGATGTCGCCCACCGTACCGCCGATCTCGACCATGGCCACGTCGGCGTCGCCGGCGCCTTTGATGATGCGGCGCTTGATCTCGTCGGTGATGTGCGGAATGACCTGGATGGTCGCGCCCAGGTAATCACCACGACGTTCCTTGCGCAGGACGTCTTCGTACACACGGCCGGTAGTGAAGTTGTTGTTCTGGGTCATCGTCGTGCGGATGAACCGCTCGTAGTGGCCCAGATCAAGGTCGGTCTCGGCGCCGTCGTGGGTGACGAACACCTCACCGTGCTGGAACGGGCTCATGGTGCCCGGATCGACGTTGATGTAAGGATCCAGTTTGAGCATGGTGACCTTCAGGCCCCGCGCCTCCAGGATAGCCGCCAGTGATGCCGAGGCGATGCCCTTCCCCAATGAAGAAACAACACCACCCGTGACGAAGATGTAGCGCGTCATGAAAAATCCTAGAAGTCTGCGTTCAAGCGGTCAGCGCCGCCGGGGTGAAAGCGCAGGAAGGCCTCTGGCCAACCTGAAATAAGCATGCCACCACGGGTTCCGGGGGAATCCGCAGAAGCAGTAACAAGACGGGAGCGTAGTCTACCGGAAAGGCCTCATCAGCTCAAACCTTGCTCGTTCGTCGGAGGCTGCCAACTGGCTCGCCATTCCCCCCACTGCGAACCATCCAGCCCGGGCAGGCCGGCAACTGCGAGCAGACGCCCGTCAGCGAACAACAAGGGCAGACGACCGCGCATGAACCCGGGGATAGCGCGCTCGTTGAGCAGGCGCTTGAGATCGCGGTGGCCACGTCCCGGAATCTCCATCACCTCGCCGCCCTGTCGATAGCGGATGTGCAGCGACGCAGACGGTGGATTACCGTCCAGAGTCAGTTGGCCATTATCCGGCAGCAGGTTCACGCCAAGAGCCAAATCTGCAACGGGTGGCTGGACCACCGGTCGCAGCCAGGCTCCAGACAGCCAGCAAAGCCGCTCGCCAGTACGGTGCAATTCACCATCGACCAGACCCCAGACCGGTGCTCGATCCGCCGCTGCGTCACGAAGCGATTCCCAGCCGGCCCAATGATCGCTATCCGGCAATCGGGTCAAGGGCGCCAACCAATACCGCAAAGCGTTGCGCTGGCGCGCCGGGGACAATGAACGCAATGGTTCTAGCAACAGCGACGGGATACCCAGCCCAAATGGTGGCAGAGCGACAGCCGCCGTGCACAGATCAGCCTGCGCCAGCTCATCGAGCAGGCCCTGCGCCTCGCGCAGATGCTCGGCACTGCGCGCAAAGTTGGCCGACGCCTGGGGCCATTGACGCACCAGCGCCGGCAGCACTTCATGACGGAGATAATTACGCGACAAACGCGTGTCGTTGTTGGAAGGATCCTCTACCCAACACACGCCATGGTCACGAGCGTAGGACTCCAGCTCTCTCCGCGAGACACCCAACAACGGACGCAGCAAAATGCCCTGCCCAAGCGGACGATGCGCTGACATAGCCGCCAGTCCACGCACCCCTGCCCCCCGGATGAGGCGAAAGAGCATGGTCTCCGCCTGGTCGTCACGGTGCTGCCCGGTGAGCACTACATCACCAGCCTGCAGGTTGCGCTGCAGGGCAGCATAACGCGCCTCACGCGCTGCACGTTCCAGGCTGGCACCGGCATCGACCTGGACATATTCGACGTGCAACGGCACCCCCAGCTGCGCGCAGAGCCGCTGGCAATGCATCGGCCAGTCGTCTGCAACCGCCTGTAAACCATGGTGCACATGGATAGCCGACAAGGGCGGCAATGAGTAGCGACTGGCCAGGCCCGCCAGCAGATGCAGCAGCACCGTCGAATCCAGCCCACCAGACAGCGCCACCCGCCAGGCAGGTGCACTGCGCCAGGGTTGCAGGAGAGAAAGCAGACGGGATTCGATGACAGTCATGGCGACAGCTTAAAACAACAACGGACCCATAGGGCCCGTTGCAATCAGCAGATGACGAGGAATCAGGCTATGCCGTAACTCATCAGACGCTCGTAGCGACGCTCCAGCAGTGCATCGACTTCCAGCCCACGCAGCATCTGCAGTTGCTCCAGCAAGGACTCGCGCACACTGGCGGCCGCCACGTGTGGCTCGCGATGGGCGCCGCCCAATGGCTCACCGATCACCTGATCGACAATCCCCAGGCCCTTCAGGCGCTCGGCAGTGATGCCCATGGCCTCGGCGGCATCCGGTGCCTTCTCGGCGGTTTTCCACAGAATGGATGCGCAACCTTCGGGCGAAATCACCGAGTAAGTGGAGTACTGCAGCATGTTCAACTGATCGCAGACACCGATGGCCAGCGCGCCACCAGAACCGCCTTCGCCGATGACCGTGGCGATGATCGGCGTTTTCAGACGCGCCATCACGCGCAGGTTCCAGGCAATCGCTTCACTCTGGTTGCGCTCCTCGGCATCGATACCCGGGTAGGCCCCAGGAGTGTCGATGAAGGTCAGGATCGGCAGTTTGAAGCGCTCAGCCATTTCCATGAGACGGCAGGCCTTGCGATAGCCTTCCGGGCGCGGCATACCGAAGTTACGGCGTACCTTCTCGCGCACTTCACGGCCTTTCTGGTGCCCGATGACCATCACCGGTTGATCGTCCAGGCGCGCCACGCCCCCGACCAGCGCCGCATCATCGGAGAAATGACGGTCGCCATGCAGCTCGTCGAACTCAGTGAAGATGTGCTCGATGTAATCGAGGGTGTAGGGGCGACGCGGATGGCGCGAGAGCTGGGAAATCTGCCAGCTGCTCAGGTTGCCGAAAATACTTTCGGTCAGGCTTCTGCTCTTGTCCTGCAGACGGGAAATTTCGTCACTGATATTCAGCGCATTGTCGCTGCCGACCAGGCGCAACTCTTCGATCTTGGCTTGCAGGTCGGCAATCGGCTGTTCGAAATCGAGAAAGTTCGGGTTCATAGGCGTCCGTCTTGCATCAGCGGCCATTAGGCCGGGCGGCTGTTTCCATTTGGCGCCTAACCTTAAGGGATAAGGCGCTCACGGTCGAGACTGAAGGGCGAAGCAGCCCCTCAGCGGTATTGGAGGAAGACGTTGTCTTTGCCGAACTGGTCACGCAGGGCCTGAATCAAGCTATCAGCCGGATCGATTCGCCACTGCTCACCAAACTGCAGCAAGGCACGTGCACTGCTGCCGCTGTAATCAACAGTCAGTGGGCAAGCCCCACGGTGCTTGCCAAACAGCTCGGCCAACCAGCGCAGGCGATCGCCCTGCAACTCATCCCGGGCCACGCGCAGCCGCAGACTCTCGGCCAGCCCGGTGCGTGCCTCCTCCAGGCTCATCACGCGCTTGGCGCGCAGGCGCAGGCCACCGGAGAAGTCATCATTGCTCACCTCCCCTTCGACCACCACCAGCGCATCGCTCTGCAACAGCGCCTGATTGCTGGCAAAGGCATCGGCGAATAGCGATGCTTCGATACGCCCGGAGCGATCATCCAGGGTGATGAAGCCCATCTTGTCGCCTTTCTTGTTCTTCATGACCCGCAGGTTGACGATCAACCCGGCAATGGTCTGGCTTTCGCGCGATGGCCGCAGGTCGATGATGCGCTGACGCGCAAAACGGCGGACCTCGCCCTCATATTCATCGATCGGGTGCCCGGTCAGATAAAGGCCGAGGGTGTCTTTTTCCCCCTTCAGGCGCTCCTTGAGCGACAGTTCACGGGCGTTGCGGTGATTGACGTAAACATCCGCCTCCGGCTCGGAGAACAGGCCACCGAATAGATCGGCATGCCCGCTGTCGTGGCTGCGGGCAGCCTGCTCGGCAGCCTGCACCGCCTCTTCCATTGCCGCCAGCAGCACTGCACGGTTCTGGTCGATGTTGGCCTGATAGGCTTTGACCTCGTCGAAGAAGTACGGCCCCAGACGATCCAGCGCGCCCCCTCGGATCAACGCCTCCAGGGTGCGCTTGTTGATGCGCTTGAGGTCGACCCGCGTGCAGAAGTCGAACAGATCCTTGAACGGCCCTTCCTGGCGGCTCTCGACAATGGCCTCGACCGGCCCCTCGCCCACGCCCTTGATCGCGCCCAGGCCATAGAGAATGCGGCCATCATCATCGACGGTGAACTTGAACTCGGAGCTGTTCACATCCGGCGCCAGAATGCGCAACTTCATGTTGCGGCACTCTTCGATCAGGGTCACGACCTTCTCGGTGTTGTGCATATCCGCCGACAACACCGCCGCCATGAATGGCGACGGGTGGTGGGCCTTGAGCCAGGCAGTCTGGTACGAAACCAGGCCATAGGCGGCGGAGTGAGATTTGTTGAAACCGTAACCGGCGAATTTCTCCACCAGGTCGAAGATGTTGCCCGCTAGGTCCGCATCGATGCCGTTGTTGGCACACCCTTCGATAAAGCCACCGCGCTGCTTGGCCATTTCCTCGGGCTTCTTCTTACCCATGGCACGACGCAACATGTCGGCGCCGCCGAGGGTATACCCCGCCATCACCTGGGCGATCTGCATGACCTGTTCCTGGTACAGGATGATGCCGTAGGTGGGCTTGAGCACAGGCTCGAGGCCGGCGTACTGATAATCCTGGTGCGGGTAGGAAATCTGCTCACGGCCGTGCTTGCGGTTGATGAAGTCGTCCACCATGCCCGACTGCAGCGGCCCTGGGCGGAACAGCGCCACAAGGGCGATCATGTCTTCCAGGCAGTCCGGCTTGAGCTTCTTGATCAGCTCCTTCATGCCGCGTGATTCGAGCTGGAACACGGCCGTGGTCTCGGCCTTCTGCAGCATCGCGTAGGTCGGTTTGTCGTCCAGCGGGATGAAGTCGATGTTGACGTCGGGCAGGCCTTTCTTGGCCTGCTCGCGGTTGATCGTCTCCATGGCCCATTTGATGATGGTCAGGGTACGCAGGCCGAGGAAGTCGAACTTCACCAGGCCAGCCGCTTCCACATCATCCTTGTCGAACTGGGTAACCAGACCGCCACCCTCGTCATCGCAGGCAATCGGCGAGAAATCGGTGAGTTTGGTCGGTGCGATGACCACCCCCCCGGCGTGCTTGCCGGTGCCCCGCGTGATGCCCTCGAGCTTGAGCGACATCTCCCAGATTTCCGCCGCCTCTTCGTCGGTCTTGAGGAAGTCGCGCAGCGGCTCCTCCATCTCATAGGCCTTTTCCAGGGTCATGCCGACTTCGAACGGGATCATCTTCGACAGGCGATCGGCCAGGCCGTAGGACTTACCCTGCACCCGCGCCACGTCGCGCACCACCGCCTTGGCCGCCATGGTGCCGAAGGTGATGATCTGGCTCACCGCGTTACGGCCGTACTTCTCGGCCACGTAGTCGATCACCCGGTCGCGGCCGTCCATGCAGAAGTCGACGTCGAAGTCGGGCATGGAAACGCGTTCCGGGTTGAGGAAGCGCTCGAACAGCAGGTCATAGGCCAACGGGTCGAGGTCGGTGATCTTCTGCACGTAGGCCACCAGCGAACCGGCACCCGAACCACGACCCGGGCCGACCGGTACGCCGTTGCTCTTGGCCCACTGAATGAAGTCCATAACGATCAGGAAGTAACCGGGGAAGCCCATCTGGATAATGATATCCAGCTCGAAATTCAGTCGGTCGATGTAGACCTGCTTCTTCGCCTCGTAGTCCGGAGTATCTCGCGGCAGCAGCACTTCCAGGCGCTCGTCCAGGCCGTCGAACGACACCTTGCGGAAGTAATCATCGATGGTCATGCCTTCCGGCACCGGGAAGTCCGGCAGGAAGTACTTGCCCAGTTGCACTTCGATATTGCAGCGCTTGGCGATCTCGACAGTGTTTTCCAGCGCCTCGGGAATATCGCTGAACAGCTCGGCCATTTCCTCGGGCGATTTCAGGTACTGCTGATCGGAGTAGCTGCGCAGACGGCGCGGGTCATCCAGGGCCCGGCCTTCGCCGATGCACACGCGGGTTTCGTGGGCCTCGAAGTCGCCCTGCTTGAGGAAGCGCACATCGTTGGTCGCCACCAGCGCCGCGCCGCAGCGTTCGGCCAGGGCCACGGCGGCGTGTACATGCTCCTCGTCGTTGACCCGCTCGCAGCGGTGCAGCTCCAGGTAGAAACGCTCGGGGAATACTGCCTGCCACTCGGCCAGCAGGGCTTCGGCACGGCCAGGCTCGCCACCGAGCAGGGCCTGGCCGATCTCGCCGTCCTTGGCTCCGGACAGGGCAATCAGCCCTTCGGAAGCCGTCTTCACCCAGTCACGCTGGATGATCACCATGTCATTGCTCTGGCCTTCGCTCCAGCCGCGCGAGACCAGTTCGGTGAGGTTGCGGTAGCCCTTGGCGTTCATCGCCAGCAGGGTCATCCGGCTCAGCGGACCGTCTTCGTCGCCGCTGGCCAGCCAGATATCGGCGCCACAGATCGGCTTGATGCCGCCGCCCTGCGCCGCCTTGTAGAACTTGACCAGCGAGCACATGTTGCTCTGGTCGGTCACCGCCACCGCTGGCATGCCCGCCCCTGCCACAGCCTTGATCAGCGGTTTGACCCGAACCAGGCCGTCGACCAGGGAAAATTCGGTATGCAGGCGCAAATGGACAAACGTGGCGGTCATGACAATCCCGTACAAAACACAAAAAACGACAAGGCCCGGATTGTACCGGGCCAGGGCTCAAACAACAGCAGGCGGATCGGGGAATCGAGCGCAGGGTGGATCGGAGCGCATAGCTGGCGTTCTACATCTATCCACACAGGGCCTGCGCCCTACTCTTCCAGCACCTTGCGTACCGGAGCGAACGAACGTCGGTGAATCGGCGTAGCGCCCAGGCGCTGCAGGGCTTCCAGGTGCACAGGCGTGGGATAGCCCTTATGCCCGGCGATGCCATAACCGGGATAGCGCGCATCCAGCTCGACCATTTCCCGGTCGCGGCTGACCTTGGCCAGAATCGAAGCCGCGGCGATAGCCGGTACCTGGCTATCGCCCTGCACCACTGGCGCGCTGGGTACTGCCAGCTTCGGACAACGATTACCATCAATCAGAGCCAGACGCGGCGTGACCTGCAAGCCCTCGACGGCACGTTGCATGGCCAGCATGGTGGCATGGAGAATATTGAGACGATCGATCTCCTCGACATCGGCGCGGGCAATGCACCAGGCCAAGGCTTTCTCGCGAATCTCGTCGAACAGCTTTTCGCGACGCGCCTCAGTGAGCTTCTTCGAGTCATTGAGTCCAAGAATCGGCCGAGCCGGATCCAGGATCACCGCCGCCGTTACCACAGGACCGCACAGCGGGCCACGTCCGACCTCATCGACTCCGGCGACCAGCTCCTCGACCAACGCGAAATCCAGACCGAGCTGCATCAGGTCCGCCTTATCAATCCGAGCACGGCATCGGCAGCCTGCCGCGAGGCATCCTGGCGCAAGGCGCGATGGATCACATCGAAGCCTTCGGTCTGTACCTCACCATCATCGAGCAACGGCGCCAGGGTTTGCGCCAATGCTTCCGGCGTCGCGGCATCCTGAATCAGTTCCGGTACCAGCAAGCGCTCGGCGAGCAGATTAGGCAGCGAGATATAGGGGCTTTTGACCAGGCGTTTGAGGATCTTGAAGGTCAATGGCGCGACCCGGTAAGCCACCACCATCGGCCGTTTGTACAACAGCGCCTCCAGGGTCGCTGTGCCCGAGGCGATGAGCACCGCATCACAGGCCGCCAGCGCCTCATGGGAACGACCATCGAGCAGCAGCAACGGCAGGTCGCGCCCGGCCAGAAGTTGCTCAAGCTGGGCTCGACGCTCCGCACTGGCGCAAGGCAATACGAACTGAACCCCCGGACGCATCGCCCGCAAACGCTCTGCAGCATCGAGGAACAAGGCCCCCAGGCGGGACACTTCTCCGCCCCGACTACCAGGCAGCAAGGCGACCAACGGCGTCTGCCCAGCAACGCCCAAGGCCTCGCGTGCCGCCGCACGATCTGCTTGCAGATCGATAGTGTCCGCCAGCGGATGTCCGACAAAACGCACTGGTACCTGGTGCTCGTCATAGAAACGCGCTTCGAAAGGAAAGAGGGTCAGCATCAAATCGCAGGCTTCGCGAATTTTCAGCACACGCTTCTGCCGCCAGGCCCAGACCGACGGGCTGACATAGTGCACAGTCTTGATACCGGCATGTCGCAGCTTGAGCTCTACGCCAAGGGTGAAATCAGGGGCATCGATGCCGATGAACAAGTCGGGCTTGGCGTCGATCAGGGTACGGATCAGACGCTTGCGCCGAGAAAGCAGCTCAGGCAAGCGGCCGAGCACCTCGACCAAGCCCATTACCGACAGGCGCTCCATGGGGAAGTAGGAATCGAGCCCCTCGCTCTGCATACGGGGACCGCCCACACCAATGAAACGAGCATCGGGATGGCGCGCCTTGAGAGCTTGCATCAGGCCGGAGCCAAGAATGTCACCGGAGGCCTCACCTGCCACCAGTGCGATAAGCAGAGGACGATCCATGGCTCAGCGCGTGATGCCGCGTGCGGAAGCCTGGATGGAGTCACGGAACACCGCGACCTCGGGGAACTCCGTGGCGGACTCAGCAAGATCGATCAAGGCTTGTTCTACCGTCAGTCCTTGTCGGTAAACGACCTTGTAGGCGCGGCGCAACGCATGAATGGCTTCGCTACTGAAACCGCGTCTACGCAGGCCCTCGAAGTTCATGCTGCGCGCCTCGGCCGGGTTGCCAGAAACGGTCACGTAAGCAGGAACGTCCTTGCCAATCGCCGTACCCATGCCAGCAAAGGCGTGAGCACCGATGTGGCAGAACTGATGGACGAGGGTGTAACCCGACAGAATGGCCCAATCACCGATATGCACATGACCGGCCAGCGCCACGTTGTTGACCAGAATGCAGTGATTACCCACCACACTGTCATGGCCGATATGGGCATAGGCCATGATCAGGTTGTGATCACCAACCGTTGTCTCGTCTCGGTCCTGGATAGTGCCGCGGTGCATGGTCACGCCTTCGCGGATGATATTGTGATCACCGATCACCAGCCGTGTGGGCTCGCCCTTGTACTTGCGGTCAGGGGTGTCTTCGCCGAGGGAAGCGAACTGGTACACACGGTTGTGCTTCCCGATGCGGGTAGGCCCCTTGATGATGACATTGGGGCCCAGCACAGTACCCTCACCGATTTCCACGTCGGGCCCGATAATCGACCAAGGGCCGACGACTACGTCATCTGCCAGCTTGGCGCTGGGATCGATAATGGCGCGAGGGTCAATCAAACTCATAGTTTGCGTTCCGCACAGATGATTTCTGCCGAGCAGACGTCCTTGCCATCGACGCTGGCCTTGCACTCGAACTTCCAGATACTGCGCTTGCAGCTGAGAAAGCGTGCTTCCAGGATCAGTTGATCACCCGGAAGCACCGGCTGGCGAAAACGCAGCTTATCGGAACCGACGAAGTAGTACAGCGTACCATCGGACGGTTTCACGTCGAGCATCTTGAAGCCAAGGATACCGGCAGCCTGAGCCATCGCCTCGATGATCAGAACACCCGGCATGATGGGATGCTGCGGGAAGTGGCCATTGAAGAAAGGCTCATTGATGCTGACATTCTTGTAGGCGCGAATCGTCTTGCCTTCAACATCCAGGTCAACCACACGGTCTACCAGCAGAAACGGGTAGCGATGCGGCAGATATTCGCGAATTTCGTTGATGTCCATCATTTCAGGGAAGCCTGTTCAAAAAATAGGGGCGTGCATCGGATGCGGATCAGGCATCTGATGAAGCATCTGCGCCCGGGGTCACGGCAGCCAGGCGCTTTTCCATGTCGCGCAGGCGTCGAGCCATGTCATCCAACTGGCGAATGCGCGCTGCGCTCTTCTTCCAGTCTGCTGCGGTCTGCATCGCCGTACCGGAGGAATAGGCTCCGGGCTCGGTGATGGAGCGGGTCACCATGGTCATCCCGGTGACGAATACGTTGTCGCACACGTCGATGTGGCCAACCATGCCCACACCACCAGCGATCATGCAATTGCGACCAATTTTGGTACTACCAGAAATGCCGACGCACCCGGCCATGGCCGTGTTATCGCCGATCTGCACGTTGTGCGCGATCATGATCTGGTTATCGAGCTTGACCCCATTGCCGATCAGCGTGTCAGCCAAAGCGCCGCGATCGACAGTGGTATTGGCGCCGATTTCGACGTCATCGCCCAAGGTCACACCACCGATCTGCGCAATCTTCTTCCAGACACCCTTCTCGTTGGCAAAGCCGAAGCCCTCACCGCCGATGACCGCACCAGACTGGATGACCACGCGCTTGCCGATCGTCACGTCATGGTAGAGCGTCACCCGCGGAGCCAGCCAACCGTCCTCGCCAATCACGCTGCGAGCCCCCACCACGCAATGCGCGCCGATGGTGACACCGGAGCCAACACTGGCAGCGCTTTCGATCACGGCATAGGCACCAATACTGGCTGTCGCATCGACGAATGCATCCTCTGCGACAACCGCTGTGGGATGAATCCCCGCAGCAGCCACAGGCTTGCGGTCGAACAAATGTGAGAGCTGGGCATAAACCTGGTAGGGATTGGCCACCAGCAAAGCGTCACCAGAAAATGCCTGAGCATCCTCATGCGTCAGCAACACCGCGCCTGCCTGGCTGGTTGCCAGGAATTTGCGGTACTGGGCATTGGCCAGAAAACTCAACTGATCCGCGCCGGCGTCCTGCAAGGTAGCCAGACCACGGATCAGCTTGCTCTCGTCGCCACGCAAGGTGGCGCCAAGACGCTCGGCCAATTGACCGAGAGTGAACTGCATTGCGCTCATGATCAGCGCAGCTTGTTCATGCGCTCGATGACCTGACGGGTGATGTCGAACTGCGGTTTGACATCAATTACCGCGCCGCGCTCAAGCACCAGGTCGTAGTTGCCACCCTTGATGACTTCTTCAACGGCCTTGTCCAGTTTCGGCTTGAGTTGCTTGAGCATCTCACGGTCGGAAATGGCTTTGGACTCGTTCAGCTCCTTGGATTGGAACTGGAAATCACGGGCTTTTTGCTTGAATTCAAGCTCCAGACGCTCACGCTCAGCCTGCTGCATTTTTTCGCCATCTTTGGCGACACGATCCTGAATACGCTTGGCATCGCTTTCCAGCTGCTTCAGCTTGTTCAGTTGCGGACCGAATTTCTTCTCGGCATCAACGGCGTATTTCTTCGCTGCATCAGACTCAAGCAGGGCCATTTGATAATTCAGCACGGCCACTTTCATTTCGGCAAACGCCGGGGTCGCCACCAGAGCCAGGGTGACCACAACCAGTTGAGTCAACTTACGCACGACGCACTCCTGCAACAACATTGTTGTCATTTATCAAGCAATTAGAAAGTTTGACCCAGAGAGAACTGGAAGATCTGAGTCTCGGCATCTGCCGGTTTTTTGATCGGCGCCGCCAAGCTGAAGCTGAGCGGACCCAACGCAGTCACCCAGGTCACACCGACACCCACGGAGCTGGCAAGCTCGCCGATATCCAGGTCACAGCTATCCCCACGACGTTTCTGGGCAGAGCCGCAATTGGTGTCAAACACGTTACCCACATCCCAGAACAGCGAGGTACGCAACGAACGCTGATCCTTCACGAACGGCAGCGGGAACAGCATTTCGACACCACCCTGCACCAGAACGTTACCACCGAATGGCAACGGATCCTGGTCAGGATCGGAGATACGCCCGTATTGATCCCTTACACCGCCATAGACAATGTTGCCAGCAGCGTCGCGTACGGCACTCGGGGTACTGCGCGGGCCAAGCGTGCTGTCCTTGAAGCCTCGCACGGAGTTGAAACCACCGGCGTAGTAGTTCTCGTAGAACGGCAGACCCGACGTCGAACCATAGCCATCGCCATAGCCCAGCTCGGTGTGGAAGCGCAGGGTGTAATTGTCGGTGAGCGGCTTGAACAACTGGCCACGGTAATCCAGCTTGAAGAACGACAGGTCGCTGCCCGGAATGGTGGTTTCCAGCACCAGGCTTTGCGAGTGGCCACGGTTAGCCAGCACACCTCGGTTCAGGGTAGATTCGGACCAGCCGATCGAAGCCTTGAAGTTGAGGTAGCGGTCACCCTCGCGCTCCATGAAGTTGAGGATTTCATCAACGGTATAGAGACCCGATTTGATGGTGTCCTGCTGGACGGTCAGACCATAGGTCAGACGCGCAGTCTCACTGATCGGGTAACCGATACTGATGCCACCACCCAGACTATCGACCGCGTAGCTCGATACGTTGACGTCGAGGTCATCGTAGTCGGTCGTGCGGTAGAAGGCGTTATAACCCAGGCTGACACCATCGGCAGTCCAGTAGGGATCAACGAAGCCGAAGTTGTAGCGGGTCTGGTATTCACTGCGGGTCAGGCCGATGCTGACCTTGTTACCCGTACCCAGGAAGTTGTTCTGACTGATCGAGCCACCGAGGATCAGACCGGCGTTCTGGGCGAAACCGACGCTGGCGGTGATCGAACCGGAAGCCTGCTCTTCAACACTGTAGTTGACGTCGACCTGGTCGTCGCTGCCCGGCACCTGCGGCGTCTCGACGTTGACTTCCTTGAAGTAGCCAAGGCGCTCAAGGCGCACTTTCGACTGGTCGATCAGGTAGGTCGAGGCCCAGCCGCCCTCCATCTGGCGCATCTCGCGACGCAGCACTTCGTCCTCGGTCTTGGTGTTGCCGCGGAAGTTGATGCGATTGACATAGGCACGCTTGCCCGGATCGACCACGAAGGTGATCGACACCGTGTGGTCTTCGTCATGGGTCTGCGGCACGCCGTTGACGTTGGCGAAGGTGTAGCCATCGTTACCCAGACGGCGGGTGATCAGCTCGGAGGTGGTGGTCATCACCTTGCGGGAGAACACTTGACCTTCCTTGACCAACAGCAGGTTACGTACATCTGCTTCTGGAACCTTCAGGTCACCAGAGAGTTTGACGTCACGCACGCTGTACTTTTCACCCTCGTTCACGTTGACCGTGATGTAGACATGTTTCTTGTCCGGGGTAATGGAGACCTGGGTCGAGGAAATATCCATGTTGATGTAGCCGCGGTCCAGGTAGTAGGAGCGCAGACGCTCCAGGTCACCGGACAATTTCTCGCGAGCATACTTGTCGTCGTTCTTGAAGAACGACAGCCAGTTGGTGGTCTTCAGCTCGAACAGTCCGATCAGGTCTTCGTCGGAGAAAACCGTGTTACCCACCACGTTGATGTGCTGGATCGCCGCGACCGAGCCTTCGTTGATATTGATCTTCAGGGCCACGCGGTTACGCGGCTGGGGAATGACTTCCGCCTCGATCTCGGCGGAGTAGCGCCCTTGTGCCACGTATTGGCGTAGCAACTCGTTGCGTACACCTTCCAATGTGGCGCGCTGGAAGATTTCACCTTCGGCAAGGCCGGACTGGTTCAGGCCCTTCATCAGGTCGTCAGTACTGATTGCCTTGTTGCCTTCGATCTCGATACCGGAGATCGACGGACGCTCGACCACGGTAACGACGAGCACGTCACCATCGCGACCGAGCTGGATGTCCTGGAAGAAGCCAGTCTTGAACAATGCGCGAGTTGCCTCGACCAGACGGCGGTCATCTGCAGGATCGCCCACATTGAGAGGCAGTGCGCCAAACAGGCTGCCAGCGGAAACCCGCTGCAGGCCATTGACGCGGATATCTGTGATGGTGAAGGACTCGGCGTGAACTTCGGCGATCATCAATGCGGCGAGCACCGCAGGTAGCAGCAGACGTTTCATGAAGTCCTTTCTTATTCCAACCGACAATAAAGAAAATGCCGCAGTAGGCGGCAGCTTCGCAATTCAGCAATCGTTACAGACGCCCCAGGTCATTCACCAGGGCCAGCAGCATCACCCCAAGCACCAGGCTGATACCGATCTGCATCCCCCATCCCTGCACCCGCTCAGACAACGGCCGTCCGCGCACCCATTCAATCAGGTAAAACAGCAGATGCCCGCCATCCAGCACGGGAATAGGTAACAGGTTGAGAACCCCCAAGCTAATGCTCAGCAAGGCCAGGAAATAGAGGAAATCCCCGACACCCGACTGGGCCGAAGCGCCCGCCACTTTAGCAATGGTTATCGGCCCGCTCAAGTTTTTTACCGAGAGCTCCCCGACCAGCATTTTTCTGACCGAGTCGAAGGTCAGCAGCGTCATGTTCCAGGTCCGCCGCAGGCCCTCTCCAACCGCGTCCAGCGGCCCGAAACGAACCTCGCGCAGCATATCGGCGGGCCAGTCAACAGCGCCAACCCCAACCCCCAGATAGCCGCTTCTGTTCTCACCTTCGCCACGCTCACCCAGGGTGACCGGCAGATCAAATTGACTGCCATCACGCTCGAGCCGCAAGGATACCTGCTTACCCGGCAGCACTTTGAAGGCATCCAGAACCTGCTGCCACTCTTCGACCGGCATCCCGTTGATCGCCAGTAGGCGGTCACCCAACTGGACACCCGCCGCCTGCGCCGGACCTTGCGGGTCGATTTCGCGCAGAACGGGCGAAATGGCCGGACGCCATGGGCGAATACCCAGCGCCAGCAAAGGGTCAGGCTGATCCACACCCCGCTGCCAGTCACGCAAGGCCAGCTCACGCGTCATTTCGGTCGTCGAGCCTGGGGCACGCACTTGCAGATGAAGGGTGCCACTCTCACCCAAACGACGAATCAATTGCAGGTTGACCGCCGACCAACCAGTGGTCGGCTCACCGTCCACGGCGACGATCTCCTGCCCGGGCTGCAAGCCCGCCTCGGCAGCAAGGCTGTCAGGCTGCACGGCACCAATGACCGGCCGGACC
Source organism: Pseudomonas sp. Marseille-Q8238 (assembly GCF_965111915.1). Classification (NCBI taxonomy): domain Bacteria; kingdom Pseudomonadati; phylum Pseudomonadota; class Gammaproteobacteria; order Pseudomonadales; family Pseudomonadaceae; genus Pseudomonas; species Pseudomonas sp. Marseille-Q8238. The sequence continues at coordinate 3,526,148 of NZ_CBCOPI010000001.1, forward strand.
TGCTGCGCGCCGAGCATCGCCAGAACCCAAAAGAACAGAATGGCCAGCAGGAAATTGGCAGCAGGCCCTGCCGCGACAATGGCAATGCGCTGGCGAACGGACTTGCGATTGAACGACTGTTCGACCTGCGCGGCCGGGACATCCCCTTCGCGCTCATCGAGCATTTTCACGTAGCCGCCCAGCGGAATGGCTGCCACGACGAACTCAGTACCCTGGCGGTCATGCCAGCGCAGCAAGGGAGTACCAAAGCCGACGGAAAACCGCAGGACCTTGACCCCACAGCGGCGCGCCACCCAGAAGTGGCCGAACTCGTGGATTGTCACCAGCACCCCGAGCGCAACCAGGGTGCCAAAAAACATGTACAACGCGCTCATCGTCTTCCTCCGGACTCATCGCCCGTGGCGGTTCAACCATTCACAGGCCCGGGCACGCGCCCGGGCATCAGCAGCCAATACGGCATCGAGACTCTCGACGGTACTCGCTGCCTCAAGATTCAATACGTCGTCGATGATACGCGCGATCTCCGGGAAACGGATGCGCCGTTCGAGAAACGCAGCCACGGCCACTTCATTCGCTGCATTGAGCATCGCAGGCGCGGTACCGGCCTCCTCCGCGACCTGGCGGGCCAGACGCAAGCAGGGGAAACGCTCCTCATCAGGCCGCTGGAAATCCAGCCGAGCGATGGCAAACAGGTCCAACGCCGACACACCGGAATCAATACGCTGAGGCCAAGCCAGCGCATGGGCAATCGGAGTGCGCATGTCCGGATTGCCCAATTGGGCAAGCACCGAACCATCGACATAGTCGACCATGGAATGAATCACGCTTTGCGGATGAATCACCACCTCGACTTGGGCAGGCCTGGCATCGAATAGCCAACAGGCCTCGATCAGCTCCAAGCCTTTATTCATCATGCTCGCCGAATCCACAGAAATTTTGCGCCCCATGGACCAGTTCGGATGCGCACACGCCTGTTCAGGGGTCACGCTCTCCAGCTCGGCCAGCGCCGTTTCCCGGAAAGGGCCACCCGAGGCCGTCAAAAGGATACGCCGCACCCCCACCGCGCTGAGGCCTCGAGCGTAATCGCCCGGCAAGCACTGGAAGATCGCATTGTGTTCACTGTCGATCGGCAGCAACACCGCGCCACTCTTGCGCACGGCCTGCATGAACAGGTCACCGGACATGACCAACGCTTCCTTGTTGGCCAGCAGCACCTTCTTCCCAGCCTCCACAGCTGCCAGGGTCGAACTCAGCCCCGCCGCACCGACAATGGCGGCCATCACAGCGTCGACTTGCTCGTGAGCCGCCACCTCGCACAGACCGGCATCCCCCCACAGCACGCGTGTCGACAGACCCGCAACCTGCAAAGCGGCCTGCAAACGCTGCGCCGCCCCCGCATCAGCAACCACGGCGAACGTCGGGCGATACCGCAGACACAGCACCTCGAGCTCCGCCAAACGCGAAAAAGCCGAGAGCGCGAACGCCTGATAACGCTCAGGATGGCGGGCAATCACATCCAGCGTACTGAGACCGATGGACCCCGTCGCCCCCAGAACAGCAATACGCTGCACCGCACTCACTGCGCAGCCCAACCCGCTAACCACAGCAGCACCGCAAACACAGGGACGGCAGCCGTAAGACTGTCGATACGGTCCAGCACACCACCATGGCCAGGCAACAGATTGCTGCTGTCCTTGATACCGGACTGACGCTTGAACATGCTTTCGGTCAGATCACCGACCACGGAAACCAGCACCACCAACGCTGCACCGGCCAGCGCCAGCAGAAAACCTTGAGCCTGCCAGCCTTGCTGCAGCCCCACGGCAGCGGTAATCAACAGACTGGCCAGCAACCCGCCATAGAGACCTTCCCAGCTCTTGCCCGGGCTCACCCGCGGCGCCAGCTTGCGCTTGCCGAAACGCTTGCCGGAAAAGTAAGCTCCGATATCAGCACCCCAGACCAGCACCATTACCGCGATGATCAGCATATTGGCTTGCGGCCACTGTTTGAGCAGCACCAAGCCCTGCCAGGCCGGCAGCAGAATCAGCAACCCGATCAACAACCGTCCCGGCGTACCACCCCAGTAACGGCTGCTCTGCGGATAGGTCAATACCAGCAAGGTCGCCAGCAACCACCAGAGCATCGCCACACCCAGCACCCAAGGCGCCAGTGCCGGCAAGTGGTATAGCGCCCCCAGCAACAGAGCCACGACCAGCGCATAAGCCACGCGCAAGGGCTGCGTCGCAAGGCCGGCGAGCCGCGCCCATTCCCAGCCACCGAGCGTAACCACGACACCGATGAACAGCGCGAAGGCTGCACCCTCCAGCAAGAAGAATCCGCACAGGGCGACCGGCAAAAGAATAAGCGCGGTGATGATCCGTTGTTTCAGCATCAGCTGCGTACCTCGGTTTCCACCTGCTCACCGGTCTTGCCGAAGCGCCGTTGGCGGGTAGCGAAATCGGCCAGCGCCTTGCGCATGGCCTCGTGCTTGAAATCCGGCCAGTACAGGTCGGAGAAATACAGCTCGGAATAGGCCAACTGCCAAAGCAGGAAGTTGCTGATGCGATGCTCACCACCCGTGCGCACGCACAGATCGGGCAACGGCAGATCACCCGTAGCCAGACAACCCTGCAGCAAGCCCGGCGTAATGTCCTCCGGCTGCAGATGCCCAGCCTGAACCTCCCGCGCCAGGCGTTGTGCAGCCTGGGCAATATCCCACTGTCCGCCATAGTTGGCAGCGATCTGCAGGACAAAGCGGTTATCGCCAGCCGTTTGCTGCTCGGCCTCACGCATGGCGGCCTGCAGCTCCGGATGGAACCGCGAGCGATCGCCAATGATGCGCAACGTGATGGCATTTTCCTTGAGTCGCCGCGCCTCTCGACGCAGAGCAGAAAGGAACAACTCCATCAACGCCCCTACCTCCTCGGCAGGACGCTGCCAGTTCTCACTGGAGAAGGCGAACAGGGTCAGCACCTCGACCCCCTCCTCAGCGCACACCTCGATAACCGCGCGCACCGCATCGACACCGGCCTTGTGACCGGCAACGCCAGGCAAAAGACGCTTCTTCGCCCAGCGATTATTGCCATCCATGATAATGGCCACATGCCGCGGCACTATCGCGGAGGCTTCCTGCTTGTTCTTGGCCATGGCTAGATAACCGTCATACCGCCAGGAGGTCGGTTTCTTTGGCTTCCAGCGCCTTTTCCACTTCAGCGACGAACTTGTCGGTCAGCTTCTGCACGTCATCAGCAGCACGACGCTCTTCGTCTTCGCTGATTTCCTTTTCCTTGACCAGATCCTTCAGCTGCGCCAGCGCATCACGACGAATATTGCGCACGGCAACGCGGGCGTTTTCAGCCTCGCTGCGGGCCTGCTTGGTGAAGCCCTTGCGGGTTTCCTCGGTCAACGCAGGCATCGGCACGCGAATGGTGGTGCCGGCAGTGGCTGGGTTGAGCCCCAGATCGGAGGTCATGATGGCCTTCTCGACCGCCTGAATCATGCTCTTGTCGAACACGCTCAGGGCCAGGGTGCGGGAATCTTCCACGGTAACGTTGGCCACTTGGCGCAGCGGCGTGTCGCTGCCGTAGTAGGACACCATCACGCTGTCGAGGATGCTCGGGTGGGCACGGCCGGTACGAATCTTGGCAAAGGCATGGCCCAGCGACTCGACCGATTTCTTCATGCGTTCCTGGGCGTCTTGCTTGATCTCGTTGATCATTGGGCACTCTCCTCGATCAGTGTTCCTTCGGCACCGCCCACCACGATGTTGAGCAGGGCGCCGGGTTTATTCATGTTGAAGACCCGCAACGGCATCTGGTGATCACGACACAGGCAGATGGCCGTCAGGTCCATCACACCCAGCTTGCGATCCAGCACTTCGTCATAGGTCAGGCGCTCGAACTTCTCGGCGTTCGGGTCCTTGAAGGGGTCGGCAGTGTACACGCCGTCGACCTTGGTTGCCTTGAGCACCAGGTCGGCATCGATCTCGATGGCGCGTAGGCAGGCTGCCGAGTCGGTGGTGAAGAACGGATTGCCGGTACCAGCTGCGAAGATCACCACTTCACCACTGGCCAGGTGACGCATGGCCTTGCGACGGTCGTAGTGATCGGTCACACCCACCATGGAAATCGCCGACATGACGATGGCCGGGATATTCGAGCGCTCCAGCGCATCACGCATGGCCAGGCCGTTCATCACGGTAGCGAGCATGCCCATGTGGTCACCGGTCACCCGGTCCATCCCCGAAGCCGACAAGGCAGCACCACGGAACAGGTTGCCGCCGCCGATCACCAGACCGACCTGCACGCCGATACCGACCAGTTGGCCGACTTCCAACGCCATGCGGTCCAGCACCTTCGGATCGATACCGAAGTCTTCCGAGCCCATCAGGGCCTCGCCGCTAAGTTTGAGCAGAATGCGTTTATAGCGAGGTTGGCGACCTGTCACCTGCTGAGCCATTGCGTTTCTCTCCTGCGGCGTCGTTTTGAAACGGAACTCGAGGTTCCGGATTTTACCCGGCAGTCAGACCACTGCCAGATGAATTCGTGCCAGACCGGGCAATTACGCCCCGCCTTGCAAAAGAGGCTGCACGCGCAAGCGGGCAGCCTCTTCGATACAGCAGTGTAGAACCGTCTTACTGCTTGCTGGCGGCAGCCACTTGAGCAGCAACTTCGTCAGCGAAGTTGTCGACCGGCTTCTCGATGCCTTCACCTACCGCGAAGCGAGTGAAGGAAACGATTTCAGCGCCGCCTTTCTTGGCCAGGGCACCGACGGTGATTTCCGGATCCTTGACGAACGCTTGCTCAACCAGGCTGGCCTCGGCGAGGAACTTGGTGATACGGCCGGAGATCATCTTCTCGACGATTTCAGCAGGCTTGCCCTTCATCTTGTCTTCGTTCAGAGACAGGAACACGTTCTTCTCGCGCTCGATAGCCTCGGCCGAAACTTCCGACGGCAGCAGGAACTCGGGATTGCTGGCAGCCACGTGCATGGCGATGTCCTTGGCCAGCTCGGAAGTGCCGCCCTTGAGGACAACGACTACACCGATCTTGTTGCCGTGCAGGTAGGAACCCAGCACGTCGCCTTCAACACGGGCCAGACGACGGATGTTGACGTTCTCGCCAGTCTTGCCAACCAGGATCAGGCGATCAGCTTCACGTGCTTCGATCAGCGGTTCGACGCTGGTCAGTTTGTCAGCGAAGGCTTTCTCGACGCTGGCAGCAACGAAGGCTTTGAAGTCGTCCTGCAGAGCCAGGAAGTCAGTTTGCGAGTTGACTTCGAGCAGAACGGCGGACTTGCCGTCGTCCTTGATGGCGATGGCGCCTTCGGCAGCAACGTTGCCAGCCTTTTTGGCGGCCTTGATCGCGCCGGAGGCACGCATGTCGTCAATGGCTTTTTCGATGTCGCCGCCGGCCTTGGTCAGGGCCTTCTTGCAATCCATCATGCCTTCGCCGGTGCGCTCGCGCAGTTCTTTAACCAGGGCTGCAGTAATTTCTGCCATGTTCTTGATCCTCTTGAATCGGTAGTCAACCATTCAACCCGGATACCGGGTACAAATTCGTAAGTGGCAAAAAGGGGGCCTAGCCCCCTTCTTGCGCAACGGGAACGTTAGTTACCCGCTATCAGCCTTCGCTGGCCTCGGTGGCAGCAGCTTCTTCGACGAACTCGTCGGTGCCGCCAGCAGCGTTGCCACGACCACGGATCACGGCGTCAGCCATGGCACCCATGTACAGCTGGATGGCGCGAATGGCGTCATCGTTACCCGGGATGATGTAGTCAACGCCTTCCGGGCTGCTGTTGGTATCAACGACGCCGATAACCGGGATACCCAGCTTGTTGGCTTCGGTGATGGCAATGCGCTCGTGGTCAACGTCAATAACGAACAGAGCGTCCGGCAGGCCACCCATATCCTTGATACCACCCAGGCTGCGATCCAGTTTTTCCAGATCACGAGTGCGCATCAGCGCTTCTTTCTTGGTCAGCTTGGCGAATGTGCCGTCCTGGGACTGGGTTTCCAGATCACGCAGGCGCTTGATCGAAGCACGGATGGTTTTGTAGTTGGTCAGCATGCCGCCCAACCAGCGGTGATCGACGTACGGCGAACCGCAACGTGCTGCTTCTTCAGCAACGATCTTGCCAGCGGAACGCTTGGTGCCGACGAACAGAATCTTGTTTTTGCCCGAAGCCAGTTTTTCAACGAACGACAGAGCGTCGTTGAACATCGGCAGGGTTTTTTCAAGGTTGATGATGTGGATCTTGTTACGCGCACCGAAAATGAACTTGCCCATTTTCGGGTTCCAGTAACGGGTCTGGTGGCCGAAGTGCACACCGGCCTTCAGCATATCGCGCATATTGACTTGGGACATGATAGTTCCTTGATAAGTCGGGTTAGGCCTCCACGCATCCCGCTATCCAACCCTTGCGGGCACCCAGGATAACGTGTCGATACGTGTGCGGATTAAAGCTCTACGAACCCACTGCCCGTAAAGCGGCGCGTTTTATACCACAGAAAGCGCCGTCAGGCTACCAACCTTGAATGACAGACCAACACAACGCTCGATATCAGGCCGCCAACTTTGCGGCTTATAGCTTGTGGCTTGCAGCTGTTAAGATACCGCCTTTCCGCTTGCGCCTGAGAGCTGCACATGACCGTCACCATCAAGACTCCCGAAGAAATCGAAAAAATGCGCGTGGCTGGCCGCCTGGCCGCCGAAGTGCTGGAGATGATCGGCGAGCACGTCAAACCTGGCGTCACCACCGAAGAAATCGACCGCATCTGCCACGACTATATCGTCAACGTGCAAAAAGCCATCCCTGCCCCGCTCAACTACGGCGCGGCACCGGGCCGTCCCGGCTTCCCCAAATCGATCTGTACCTCACTCAACCATGTGGTCTGCCATGGCATTCCCAATGAGAAGCCACTTAAGGACGGCGACGTCCTGAACATCGACGTGACCGTGATCAAGGATGGCTACCACGGCGATACCAGCAAGATGTTCATGGTCGGCAAGGTGCCCGAGTGGGCCAACAAGCTGGCCCAGGTCACCCAGGAATCGATGTACAAGGGCATCCAGCTCGTTCGCCCCGGCGCCCGCCTGGGTGATATCGGCGAGGTGATCCAGAAGCACGCCGAGAAGAATGGTTTCTCGGTAGTCCGCGAATACTGCGGACATGGCATCGGCGCGGTGTTCCATGAAGAACCGCAGGTGCTGCACTACGGCCGCGCCGGCACCGGCCTGGAGCTCAAGGAAGGCATGACCTTCACCATCGAGCCCATGCTCAACCAGGGCCGCCCGGAAACCCGCCTGCTTGGCGATGGCTGGACCGCGATCACCAAGGACCGCAAGCTGTCCGCCCAGTGGGAGCACACCGTACTGGTTACTGCCGACGGCTATGAAATCCTGACATTGCGTACTGACGACACCATTCCACGCACCTCCGCCTGAAAGCCATTGCTTAGGGTGCGTGCGGCCGCCCTGACCGTACGCACCAGCTTTCCAGGCGCGATGGTGCGCGCATCGCCTCCCACGACGCCTGAGACCTGATCCATAGAGAGGAAAGCGCCATGCCGCAGATGGACCCGGAGTTGTTTGATCGCGGCCAGTTCCAGGCAGAACTGGCGCTCAAGTCCAGCCCCATCGCCGCGTTCAAGAAAGCCCTCAAGCAGGCCCGCGAAGTGCTCGACGCACGCTTTCATGAAGGGCGTGACATCCGCCGCCAGGTCGAGGATCGCGCCTGGTTCGTCGACCAGATCCTGCGCTGCGCCTGGGAGCGCTTTGATTGGAGCGAAGACGCCGACATTGCCCTGCTGGCAGTCGGCGGCTATGGCCGTGGGGAGTTGCACCCCTATTCCGATATCGACCTGCTGATCCTGCTCGACAGTGCCGACCATGAGATCTTCCGCGAGTCGATCGAAGGCTTCCTGACCCTGCTCTGGGACATTGGCCTGGAAGTCGGCCAGAGCGTGCGCTCGGTGGATGAATGCGCGCTAGAGGCCCGCGCCGACCTGACGGTTGTCACCAACCTGATGGAAAGCCGCACCATCGCGGGCCCCGAACACCTGCGCCAGCGCATGCAGGACGTCACCAGCCCGCAACACATGTGGCCGAGCAAGGACTTCTTCCTGGCCAAGCGCAAGGAGCAGAAGGGCCGTCACGCCAAGTACAACGATACCGAGTACAACCTCGAACCCAACGTCAAGGGTTCGCCCGGCGGCCTGCGCGACATCCAGACCATCCTCTGGGTCGCCCGCCGCCAGTTCGGCACCATCAACCTGCACGCCCTGGCCAAGCAGGGCTTCCTGATGGACAGCGAGTACAGCATGCTCGCCTCCAGCCAGGAATTCCTGTGGAAGGTACGCTACGCGCTGCACATGCTCGCCGGTCGCGCCGAAGACCGCCTGCTGTTCGACTACCAGAGCAAGATCGCCGCCCTGCTCGGCTTCGAGGACAGCGACGCCAAGCTAGCGGTCGAACGCTTCATGCAGAAGTACTACCGCGTGGTCATGGGGGTTGCCGAGCTCAACGACCTGATCAACCAGCACTTCGAAGAAGTCATCGTGCGCGCCGGCGACACCGGCCCGGCGCTGCCGGTGAACAGCCGTTTCCAGCTGCGCGACGAGTTCCTCGAAGTCACCCACCCGAAAGTCTTCACCCGCACGCCGTTCGCCATCCTCGAAGTCTTCGTGCTGCTCGCCCAGCGCCCGGATATTCGCGGCGTACGCGCCGACACCATCCGCCTGCTGCGCGACAGCCGCGACCTGATCGATGATGACTTTCGCCGTGATATCCGCAACACCAGCCTGTTCATCGAACTGTTCAAGTCGCCACAGGGTATCCACCGCAACCTGCGCCGGATGAATCGCTACGGCATCCTCGGCCGCTACCTGCCGGAGTTCGGCCATATCGTCGGGCAGATGCAACACGACCTGTTCCACATTTATACGGTCGATGCGCACACGCTGAACCTGATCAAGCACCTGCGCAAACTCAAGTGGCCGGAGCTGGCGGAAAAATTCCCCCTGGCCAGCAAGATCATCGACCGCCTGCCCAAACCCGAACTGATCTACCTCGCCGGGCTCTACCACGACATTGGCAAGGGCCGTGGCGGCGACCACTCGGAACTCGGCGCAGTGGATGCCGAAGCCTTCTGCGTGCGCCACCAGCTCCCGGCATGGGACAGCCGCCTGATCGTCTGGCTGGTACAGAACCACCTGGTGATGTCGACCACCGCCCAGCGCAAGGACCTCTCCGACCCGCAGGTGATTTTCGACTTCGCCCGCCTGGTCGGCGACCAGACTCACCTCGACTACCTCTACGTGCTCACCGTGGCGGATATCAACGCCACCAACCCGAGCCTGTGGAACTCCTGGCGTGCCAGCCTGCTGCGCCAGCTGTACACCGAAACCAAGCGCGCCCTGCGCCGCGGCCTGGAAAACCCGCTGGACCGTGAGGAACAGATTCGCCAGACGCAAAGCGCGGCCCTGGACATCCTGATACGCGCCGGTATCGATCAGGACGACGCCGAGCAGCTGTGGAGCCAGCTCGGCGACGATTATTTCCTGCGCCACGCCGCCAGCGACGTAGCCTGGCACACCGAGGCCATCATCCAGCACCCGGCCGGCAACGACCCGTTGGTACTGATCAAGGAAACCACCCAGCGCGAATTCGAGGGCGGCACACAGATCTTCATCTACGCCCCAGACCAGCACGATTTCTTCGCCGTGACCGTGGCCGCAATGGACCAGCTCAACCTGAACATCCATGACGCCCGCGTCATCACCTCGACCAGCCAGTTCACCCTCGACACCTACATCGTGCTCGAGGCCGAAGGCGGCTCCATCGGTGATAACCCATCGCGCATCAAGCAGATCCGTGACGGCCTGGTCGAGGCGCTGAAGAACCCGGATGACTACCCGAACATCATCCAGCGCCGCGTACCGCGCCAGCTCAAGCACTTCGCCTTCGCACCGCAGGTGACCATTCACAACGATGCCCAGCGCCCGGTGACCGTGCTGGAGATCATTGCGCCTGATCGCCCCGGCCTGCTGGCGCGCATCGGCAAGATCTTCCTCGACTTCGACCTGTCGCTGCAGAACGCCAAGATCGCCACCCTCGGCGAGCGCGTGGAGGACGTGTTCTTCATCACCGACGCACACAACCAGCCGCTCTCGGACCCTGAATTGTGCGCACGCCTGCAGGAAGCCATCAGCTCCCAGCTGTCGGAAGCCAACGACGCCGCCACCATTGGACGCATCAGTATCTGAAGCCTGCGGGCCAAGCGCCCAGGCCGCCACCAGGAAAGCCCCATGAACGACGCCTTGAACCAGTTACAGCCCTACCCCTTCGAGAAACTCCGCGCCCTGCTGGCCGGCGCCCAGCCACCCAGTGAGAAAAAGGCCATCGCCCTGTCCATCGGCGAACCCAAGCACCGCTCACCGGCCTTTGTCGCTGAAGCGCTGAGCAACAACCTCGACCAGTTGGCCGTGTACCCGACCACCCTGGGCATCCCCGCCCTGCGCGAAGCCATCGCCACCTGGTGCGAGCGCCGTTTCGGCGTGCCGCACGGCTGGCTGGATGCTGCTCGCCATGTCCTGCCAGTCAACGGCACACGTGAGGCGCTGTTCGCCTTCACCCAGACAGTGGTCAAGCGCGCCGTAGCCGATCAACAACCCGGCCTGGTGATCAGCCCCAACCCGTTCTATCAGATCTACGAAGGCGCCGCCCTGCTGGCCGGGGCAGAGCCGCACTACCTGCCCTGCCTGGAAGAAAACGGCTTCAATCCGGATTTCGATGCCGTCAGCGCAGACACCTGGCAACGCACGCAGATCCTGTTCCTCTGCTCCCCAGGCAACCCCACCGGCGCCCTGGTGCCGGTCGCGACCCTGAAGAAGCTGATCGCCCTCGCCGACCAGTACGACTTCGTCATCGCCGCCGACGAGTGCTACAGCGAGCTGTACTTCGACGAAGACGCCCCGCCACCTGGCCTGCTCAGCGCCTGCGCCGAACTGGGCCGCGCGGATTTCAAGCGCTGTGTGGTGTTCCACAGCCTGTCCAAGCGTTCCAACCTGCCTGGCCTGCGCTCGGGCTTCGTGGCCGGCGACGCCGATATTCTCAAGGCCTTCCTGCTGTACCGCACCTACCACGGTTGCGCCATGCCGGTGCAGACCCAATTGGCCAGCATCGCCGCCTGGAACGACGAAGCCCATGTGCTCGCCAACCGCGACCTGTATCGCGATAAATTCGCCGCCGTGCTGGATATTCTTGCACCCGTGCTGGACGTGCAGCGCCCGGACGGCGGGTTCTACCTGTGGGCAAAAACGCCGGGCGATGACCAGGCCTTCACCCGTGAACTGTTCGCCCAGGAGCATGTCACCGTCGTGCCCGGTTCGTACCTGTCCCGCGAGGTCGGCGGTTTCAATCCGGGCGCCGGGCGCGTGCGCATGGCCCTGGTCGCGCCGCTGGCCGAGTGCGTGGAGGCCGCCGAGCGCATTCGTCGCTTCGTCGAGAGCCGCTGATCCGCCCCCTCGCAGCCCGAGGTGCACAAGCTGCACGCAGCGCATCTCGGGAGAAAGCTGTTCAGGGAGTGCGCAGCGCCTCTACGGCAGCAAAGCTGCGTCAAACACGCATCGTCACAGTCGCCGTGGCATAATCGCCGGTCGACGCTGGCCCGCTCAGGCGCCAGCGACCCCGCTACCCTGTATATCCGAGTTGCCCATGACCATCACTCTTTATGGCATCAAGGCCTGTGACACCATGAAGAAAGCCCGCACCTGGCTCGACGAGCACGGCGTGAGCTACGACTTCCACGACTACAAGGTTGCCGCGATTGATCGCGCCAGCCTGCAGAAGTGGTGCGCCGAACACGGTTGGGAAACCGTCCTCAACCGCTCCGGCACCACCTTTCGCAAACTCGATGACGCACAGAAGGCCGATCTGAACCAGGACAAGGCCATTGAACTGATGCTCGCCCAACCGTCGATGATCAAGCGCCCCGTGCTCGACCTGGGCAGTCGCACCCTGGTCGGCTTCAAGCCGGACCACTACGCCGCGGCGCTGCCATGACCCTGAGCATCGCCTGGGCACTGTTCATCCCCGCCTGCTTCGCCCTGAACCTGGCGCCGGGACCGAACAACCTGCTGTCGCTGAACAATGCCGCCCGCCAGGGGCTGCGCACGGCCTGCCTCGCGGCAAGCGGACGTCTGCTCGCGTTCACGGTAATGATCGCCCTGGCCGCATCCGGACTGGCCCTGGCACTGCAGGCGTCGGCGCACCTGTTTCTGGTGATCAAAGTACTGGGAGCCGGCTACCTGTTCTGGCTGGCCATTCAGCTCTGGCGTGCACCTTCGGCCGAACTGGCCAGCACAGAAGGCGCCCCCCGCCGCTCGCTGTGGACATTGACCCGACAGGAATTCTGGGTGGCCGCAGGTAATCCAAAAGCTATCCTGATCTTCACGGCCTTCCTGCCCCAATTCATCGACCCGAACCAACCCGTAGCCGCGCAGTTCACGCTGCTGGGCCTGGCCTTCCTGCTCCTGGAGTGGCTGGCGGTTCTGTTCTATTCAATGGCCGGTCTGCACCTCGGCCGCCTGCTCGCCGGCCCTCGCGCCCGGCGCCTGTTCAACCGTGGCTGTGCTGCCCTGCTGGGTAGTGCCGGACTGGGCCTGCTGCTCAGTCGCCGGCCAGCCTGACCACACCTTATTCAGTAAGAGGAATTCATATGTCTACTCAACTCTTCAGCATCGCTTTCGGCGTTGGCACCCAAAACCGTCAAGGCAACTGGCTGGAAATCTTCTACGCCCAACCCCTGCTGAACCCAGCCGCCGAACTGTCGGCCAAAGCAGCCGACGTGCTTGGCTACAAGGGCGGCAACCAGGCCATCGCCTTCACCAACCAGCAAGCAGCCGAACTGGCTGAAGCCCTGAAAAATGTCGATGCGACCCAGGCTGCCCTGCTCACCCGCCTGGCCGAAAGCCACAAGCCTCTGGTGGCTACGTTCCTCGATGCCGACGCAGCGCTGACCAGCACCCCCGAGGCCTACCTCAAGCTGCACCTGCTGTCCCACCGCCTGGTCAAGCCGCACGGCCTGAACCTGACCGGCATCTTCCCGCTGCTGCCTAACGTCGCCTGGACCAGCCAAGGCGCTGTGGACCTGGCCGAACTGGCTCAGCGCCAGCTGGAAGCCCGCCTGAAAGGTGAGCTGCTGGAAGTTTTCTCGGTGGACAAGTTCCCGAAAATGACCGACTACGTGGTGCCGGCCGGCGTGCGTATCGCCGACAGCGCCCGCGTACGCCTGGGTGCCTACATCGGTGAAGGCACCACCGTGATGCACGAAGGTTTCGTCAACTTCAACGCCGGCACCGAAGGCCCGGGCATGATCGAAGGCCGCGTCTCGGCTGGCGTGTTCGTCGGCAAGGGCTCGGACCTGGGCGGCGGTTGCTCGACCATGGGCACCCTGTCCGGCGGCGGCAACATCGTCATCAGTGTCGGCGAAGGCTGCCTGATCGGCGCCAACGCGGGTATCGGCATTCCGCTGGGCGACCGCAACATCGTCGAAGCGGGCCTGTACGTCACCGCCGGCACCAAGATCGCCCTGCTCGACGACCAAAATGCTCTGGTCAAGGTGGTCAAGGGTCGTGACCTCGCGGGCCAAGCCGATCTGCTGTTCCGTCGCAACTCGCAGACCGGCGCGGTGGAGTGCAAGACCAACAAGACGGCAATCGAGCTTAACGAAGCCCTGCACGCGCACAACTGACCGTCGAGGGGCAGCCTGGCTGCCCCGTCCCTTCTGAGCACGGCCTGCCATGCACGTTTTCGTCGTCACCGAATTCGTCAGCTTCACGCTGGCGATCGTCCTCCTGTTCCTCGGCAAGGCGCTGACGATGCGTCATGAAGTCTTGCGCCGCTACAGCATTCCGGAACCGGTCATTGGCGGGTTCATCTGCGCCGCCCTCGCCGCCCTCGCCTACTACGTGCTGGACGTGCAGGTGCAGTTCGAACTGCAGGCCCGCGAGTTGCTGATGCTGTATTTCTTCGCCGGCATCGGCCTCAAGGCCGACTTGCGTACGCTGCTGCGTGGCGGCCGCCCTCTATTCATTCTGCTGTTCCTGGCCAGTGCCTATATCGTCCTGCAGAACCTGCTGGGCATGGGCGTGGCCGGCAGCTTCGGCCTCGACCCCAAAGCCGGGTTGATGGCCGGTTCCATTTCATTGACCGGAGGCGTTGGCACCACCCTGGCCTGGGCGCCGCAATTCGTCGAACGCCTCGGCATCAGCAATGCCCTGGAACTGGGTATCGCCAGCAACACCCTCGGCCTGATCGCCGCCTGCATGATCGGCGGCCCGATTGCCCGCTACCTGATGCAACGCCATCGCCTGCAACCGTCGCAGGACACCCGCCTGGATATCGGCCGGGTGCACGAAGACCAGCGGCCAACGCTCGACTACTACGGGGTGCTCTGGGCCTGGCTGTGGCTTAACGTGGCCCTGCTCATTGGCCAGGGCATCGCCGCCTCGCTCGAAGAGCTCGGCCTCAACCTGCCCCGCTTCGTCAGCTGCCTGCTGGCCGGCATCCTGATCCGCAATATCCTGCCGCACCTGCTGGGCAGACGGCGCGCGCGCAGTTGGCCAGGGGCCCGGGAAGGCCTGTCGTTGATCTCCGATATCTGCCTCGGCATGTTCCTGACCATGGCCCTGATGAGCCTCAAGCTCTGGGAACTGCAAGGCGTGCTCGGTTTCATCCTGGTGAGCATCGGCCTGCAGATCCTGCTGTGCGCCGCCTTTATCGTGCTGGTGGTGTTCCGTTGCATGGGCCGCGACTACGAGGCTGCCGTGATCTGCGCCGGCTTTGGCGGCATCAGCCTTGGCTCGACCGCCACCGCCGTGGTCAACATGACCGCCGTGACCCAGCAATACGGCGCCGCACACCGGGCGTTCATTCTGGTGCCCTTGGTCTGCGGCTTCTTCATCGACCTGATCAACGCCCTGGTCATCCACCTGTTCAGCGGACTGTAAGCATGCTCGACTCGCCCTGGCGCGCGGACTTCCCCGGCATTCTCGCGCTTGCTGGCGAAGGCCAGACCTACCTGGACAGCGCCGCCACCGCGCAGAAACCGCAAGTGGTGCTCGATGCCCTGCTCGGCTATTACAGCGGCGGCGCAGCCAACGTGCACCGCGCACAGCACCAGCCAGGCGAACGTGCCACTCGCGCCTTCGAAGCCAGCCGCCTGGCAGCCGCGCACTGGCTGAATGCGGCCAGCAGCGACGAAATCATCTTCACCCGCGGCAGCACCGAATCGCTCAACCTGCTGGCCTACGGCCTGGAGGAGACATTCAGCGCGGGCGACGAGATCGTCATCAGTGCCCTGGAGCATCACGCCAATCTGCTGCCCTGGCAGCAATTGGCCCGGCGCAAGGCACTCAAGCTGGTGGTGCTACCCCTCGACCCGCTCGGCGCGGTCGACCTGCACCAGGCAACCACGCTGATCGGCCCACGCACCCGTCTGCTTGCGGTAAGCCAGTTGTCCAACGTGCTCGGTCGCTGGCAGCCGGTGCACGAGCTACTGGCGTTGGCCCGCGCCCATGGTGCACTGACCGTGATCGATGGTGCGCAAGGTGCCGTGCATGGCCGGCATGACATGCAGGCCATGGGCTGCGACTTCTACGTCTGCTCCAGCCACAAACTCTACGGCCCCGACGGGGTTGGCGTGCTCTATGGTCGGCGTGCCGCCCTGGCGCAACTACGGCACTGGCAGTTCGGCGGAGAGATGGTGCAACAGGCCGACTACCACAGCGCCAGCTTTCGCCCCGCCCCGCTGGGCTTCGAGGCCGGTACGCCGCCCATTGCCGGGGTCATCGCCCTCGGCGCGACCCTGGACTACCTGGGCGGGCTCGATGCCGCCGCGGTCAGTGGTCATGAGGCGGCATTGCACCTCAAGCTGCTCGCCGGCCTGGCCGCACGCGATGGCATCCAGCTACTCGGCACACCACACGTAGCGCTGGCCAGCTTTACCGTCGATGGCCTGCACAGTAGCGATCTCGCCCACCTGCTCAGCGAGCAGGGCATTGCCGTGCGCGCAGGCCATCACTGCGCCATGCCGTTGATGAACAGTCTTGGCCTATCTGGCGCGATACGTGTGTCTCTCGGCCTGTACAACGACGGCGCCGACCTGGAGCGCTTCTTCAGCGCACTGGACAAGTCGCTGGAGCTGTTGCGATGAGCCTGCCCGCCACAGCCCAGGAAGCCCTGGACGCCTTTGCCCAATGCCCAGGCTGGGAACAACGTGCGCGCCTGCTGATGCAATGGGGAGAACGCCTGCCCCCGCTGAGCGACGCCGAACGCAGCGAAGCCAACCGTGTGCATGGCTGTGAGAGCCAGGTCTGGCTGGTTGGCGAACAGCGTGACGGCCTCTGGCACTTCCGCGCCAGCAGCGATGCCCGTCTTCTGCGCGGCCTGCTGGCCGTACTACTGGTCCGTGTCGAAAGGTTGAACGGCAGTGAACTGGCCGCCCTCGACCTGGGCGACTGGTTCACCCAGTTGGGCTTGCAACGGCAACTGTCACCCTCACGCAGCAATGGACTGAATGCCGTATTGCAGCGCATGCGCGCTATAGCGCTCGATTAAGGCAGTAGTCCAAGCCGCCTACGTGTTTTATGCTTCGCCCTTTTTTGGATCATGGAGTGAACCAATGGCGCTTCCTTTTCGTGCACTGTTGGCCGGCCTTACAGGACTGCTCGTATCCGTCTTTGCCCCCCGGCCAGTGAGCTACTTGCCGGAAGCCTTTTACAATGCGTTTCCGCTGCATCCCTTCGAACTCACCGTCCTGCTATCAGGGATTCTCGGGGGCATCTGCCTGGCCTTGCTGGCCAAGCAACAGCGCCTAAATACCTTGCTGCTCGCTGTCTTCGGCAACTTCAGTATCCTGATCATCACCTTCACCCTGAACCTCTGCTCCCCCGCCGAGGC
Organism: Pseudomonas sp. Marseille-Q8238; assembly: GCF_965111915.1. Taxonomy (NCBI): domain Bacteria; kingdom Pseudomonadati; phylum Pseudomonadota; class Gammaproteobacteria; order Pseudomonadales; family Pseudomonadaceae; genus Pseudomonas; species Pseudomonas sp. Marseille-Q8238. The sequence goes on from NZ_CBCOPI010000001.1 coordinate 3,543,109, forward strand.
AGAGCGCATCATCGCCGATATAAATGCGATGCCCAGCTATAACCTGGCCTTCCCGAGAGACGCAGATGACTACCTCCCGATAGACAACCTGAGCATCACGTACTCCTGCACCTTGCCTGGCGAGCACAGGAGCAGCCTATTCGGCATGCTGCCAGCCACCCTCTACGCCGTGCTAGGGCTTGCCATCGGCAGTCTGTTCGTCCCGCGTCGCCGCAACCGGAAGGTCACACTGGCGGCGAACTGAGTCAGCCGCGCTCGCGAGCGGTCAGGCCACGCAGGAAGTTACGCAGCACCTGGTCGCCGCACAGGCGGAAGTTCTTCTGGTCCGGCTTGCGGAACAGGGCACTCAGCTCCGCCTTGGTCATGGGCAGGTCAGCGGCCTGGAGGATGGCGTGCATATCGTCGTCACGCAGCTCGAAGGCCACGCGCAGCTTCTTCAGCACCGTATTGTTGGTCAGGCGCTTTTCGCGCGGTACCGGTGGGCGGCTTTCATCTTTACCGCGTTTGAAATACACCAGCCCATCGAGAAAGTGTGCGAGCACGTCGTCGCTGCAGACCTCGTAACCCTCTTCCTCCTCCTTGAGCAGGTAGGCGCTGACCTGCTCGACACTGACCGGGTAATCCGCCAGTTGGCAAATCTCCACCAGCTTGGCGTCGTTGATATCCAGCAGGTAGCGCAGGCTGCGCAGTACATCGTTATTCATCATCAGGAGGGATCTCGTGGGAGCCCGCAAAACAGTGCGCGGGCATCAAGCGGGGTGTGGAAAGGCGGCGATTATACGGGCTACGGGCAGACGCTGCGGCAGATTAAGCCACTGCCATTACGCTGATGGGGTTTTGCGCTCGGATGGACGACGCGCGCCAGCGACCAGTTTGTCGACGATCTTCGCGGCAGCCACCATGCCGAAGGTGGCGGTGACCATCATCGAGGCACCAAAGCCGCCCGCGCAGTCCAGCCGCGTCCCGTCCCCCGGCAGTACCTTGGCCTGGCAGACGCTGCCGTCAGGCTGCGGGTAGCGCAGTTGCTCACTGGAATACACACACGTGATGCTGTAGGTGCGACCTGGCGTACGCGAAAAACCGTAGTCGCGGCGCAGCAGCGAGCGCACCTTGGCCACCAGCGGGTCATTGAAGGTCTTGTTCAGGTCGGCGACCTGCACCTGAGTCGGGTCGACCTGGCCGCCCGCACCGCCCGTGGCGATGATCTGGATCTTGCGCCGCTTGCACCAGGAGATCAGCGCTGCCTTGGCAAATACACTGTCGATGCAGTCAACCACCGCATCCAGCTCTTCGGTGATGTACTCGGCCATGGTCTCGCGGGTCACGTAATCAGCCACCGCGTGCACCACACACGCCGGGTTGATCGCACGCAAACGCTCTGCCAGCACCTCGACCTTGGCACGACCGATAGCGCCGCTCAGAGCATGCACCTGGCGATTGGTATTGGTGATGCACACGTCGTCCAGGTCGAACAGGGAGATTTCACCCACACCCGAACGCGCCAATGCCTCGGCGGCCCAGGAACCCACGCCGCCAATCCCCACCACCGCCACATGCGCGGCGCTCAAGCGCTCCAGCCCTTCACGCCCATAGAGCCGGGCAATGCCGCCGAAACGCTGATCATCTGTTGCCATACCATCACCCTGAGCAAATCGGCGGGCATTATAGGGTCACGCGAGACGACGCGCATTCAGCGGAATCACTCACCGCGACACGGCCCGATGCCACCCCGGATGAAACGCCATCCGAACTTCCATCGACACCCGCTGCCCAATCCGTGAAACTGCTCGCCAGCCCCCGTGAATACGGGCCTGGACAGTGCTATACAGGTAAAGGGCGGCGGAGTAGCATGCGCGCCGACCGGTGTTCTCCGGCCCTTTTCCCTGTTCCAACCTGCGGAACCTCAGAATAGCTATGCCTACGCGTAAATTCGGACTCAACCTGGCGGTCTTCGTGGCAGTGGCCGCGTTGTTTACCGGTATCTGGGCACTCTACAACCGCCCTGTTAGCGCTCCGGACTGGCCGGAGCAGATCTCCGGCTTCTCCTATTCACCGTTCCGCGCCGGGCAGAACCCGCAGCAGGGAATCTACCCGAGCGACGCCGAAATGCGCGCCGACCTCGAGCTGCTCAGCCAGCACACCGACAGCATTCGTACCTACTCGGTCGATGGTGCGTTGGCAGATATCCCGCGCATCGCCGAAGAGTTCGGCCTGCGCGTGACCCTCGGCATCTGGATCAGCCCGGACGAAGAACGCAACGAGCGTGAGATCGCCAAGGCCATCGAAATCGCCAACTCCTCACGCAGCGTCGTGCGCGTCGCCGTCGGTAACGAGGCGCTGTTCCGCCGCGAGATCACCACCAAACACCTGATCGAGTACCTCGACCGCGTACGCGCGGCCGTCAAGGTGCCGGTCACCACGTCCGAACAGTGGCACATCTGGAAGGACTACCCCGAACTGGCCGACCACGTCGACCTGATCGCCGCGCACGTGCTGCCTTACTGGGAGTTCGTGCCGATGGAGAACTCCACCGCGTTCGTTCTCGAGCGCGCCAAGGACCTCAAGGCGTGGTTCCCGAAAAAACCCCTGCTGCTCTCGGAAGTCGGCTGGCCCAGCAACGGGCGCATGCGCGGCGGCGCGGATGCCTCCCAGGCTGACCAGGCGATCTACCTGCGCACGCTGGTCAATGCGCTTAACGCCAAAGGCTACAACTACTTCGTCATCGAAGCCTTCGACCAGCCGTGGAAGGCCAGCGATGAAGGTTCAGTGGGTGCCTACTGGGGCGTGTACAACCTCGACCGCAAGGCCAAGTTCGCCTTCGAAGGGCCGGTGGTAGCCATTCCACAGTGGCGCCTGCTGGCTATTGCCTCGGTGGTGCTGGCCCTGCTGACCCTGGCCCTGGTGCTGATCGACGGCAGCTCGCTACGCCAGCGCGGTCGCACCTTCCTCACCTTCGTCGCCTTTGCCGGCGGCTCGGTGCTGGTGTGGATCGGCTATGACTACAGCCAGCAATACAGCACCTGGTTCAGCCTGACCGTCGGCCTGCTGCTCGGCATCGGCGCCCTTGGCGTGTTCATCGTCCTGATCACCGAAGCCCACGAACTGGCGGAAACCGTGTGGACGCGCAACCGCCGCCGGCCCTTCCTGCCCGTACTGACCGACACGGCCTACCGGCCCAAGGTCTCGGTGCACGTGCCCTGTTACAACGAGCCGCCAGAGATGGTCAAACAGACCCTCGATGCCCTGGCCAACCTCGATTACCCCGACTACGAAGTCATCATCATCGACAACAACACCAAGGACCCGGCGGTGTGGGAACCGGTGCAGGCCTATTGCGAACAGCTCGGCCCGCGCTTCAAGTTCTTCCACGTCGCGCCCCTGGCGGGCTTCAAGGGCGGCGCGCTGAACTACATCCTGCCGCACACCGCGCCGGATGCCGAAGTGGTCGCGGTGATCGACTCCGACTACTGCGTCGACCGCAACTGGCTCAAGCACATGGTGCCGCACTTCGCCGATCCGAAGATCGCCGTGGTGCAATCGCCGCAGGACTACCGCGACGGCAACGAAAGCACCTTCAAGAAACTCTGCTATGCCGAGTACAAGGGCTTCTTCCACATCGGCATGGTGACCCGCAACGACCGCAACGCGATCATCCAGCACGGCACCATGACCATGATCCGCCGCACCGTGATGGACGAACTCAAGTGGGCCGACTGGACCATCTGCGAAGATGCCGAGCTGGGCCTGCGCGTGTTCGAAAAAGGCTACTCTGCCGCTTACGCTCACCAGAGCTTCGGCCAGGGCCTGATGCCCGACACCTTCATCGACTACAAGAAACAGCGCTTCCGCTGGGCCTACGGCGCCATCCAGATCATGAAGGGCCACGCCCGCAGCCTGTTCCGCGGCAAGGACTCCGAACTCAAGCGCGGCCAGCGTTATCACTTCATCGCGGGCTGGCTGCCCTGGATCGCCGACGGCCTGAACATCTTCTTCACGATCGGCGCACTGCTCTGGTCCGCGGCGATGATCATCGTGCCGACGCGTGTCGACCCGCCACTGCTGATCTTCGCCATCCCGCCACTGGCGCTGTTCTTCTTCAAGTTCGGCAAGATCATGTTCCTCTACCGCCGCGCGGTGGGTGTCGATCTGGTGCGTTCCTTCCAGGCTGCGGTGGCCGGGCTGGCACTCTCGCACACCATCGCCAAGGCGGTGCTGTACGGCGCGTTCACCAAGACCATTCCGTTCTTCCGCACGCCGAAGATGGCTTCCAACCACGGCATCATGGTGGCGCTGGCCGAAGCCCGCGAAGAAGTCTTCATCATGCTCCTGCTATGGGGCGCGGCGCTGGGGATCGCCATTGTCCAGGGGCTGCCAAGCGCAGACGTGAAGTTCTGGGTAGCCATGCTGTTGGTGCAGTCGCTGCCGTATCTGGCCGCGCTGATCATGGCCCTGCTGTCTTCGCTGCCCAAGCCACCGGCATCGAACTGACTGCCATGGCGTGATCCACCCAGCCAAAACGGCGGCCTCTGGTCGCCGTTTTGCTTTAAGATGCCCACCTTCCGCCCTACCCCCGCACCGGAGCCGCAATGTCCAGCCCCTCCCCCAGCCTGTCTGCCACCCTCACCCTCGCCTGCGACCTGATTCGCCGGCCATCGGTCACCCCCGAGGATGCCGACTGCCAGACGCTGATGAGTGACCGCCTGGCTGCCGCTGGCTTCGCTGTGGAGCGCATGCGCATCGAAGAGGTGGACAATTTCTGGGCCGTACATGGTGGCGAAGGCCCCGTGCTGTGCTTCGCCGGCCACACCGACGTGGTACCCACTGGCCCGCTGCAGGCCTGGCAGCATCAGCCCTTCGACGCCCTGATCGACGAGCACGGCATGCTCTGTGGGCGTGGCGCGGCGGACATGAAGGGCAGCCTGGCCTCGATGATCATCGCGGTCGAGCGCTTCGTCGCTGAATACCCGAACCACAAGGGCCGCATCGCCTTTCTCATCACCAGTGACGAGGAAGGCCCGGCCCACCATGGCACCAAGGCCGTGGTCGAGCGTCTGCGTGAGCGTAACGAGCGCCTGGACTGGTGCATCGTCGGCGAGCCATCGAGCACCGACCTGGTCGGCGACGTGGTCAAGAACGGCCGTCGCGGCTCCCTCGGCGCCACCCTCACGGTGTATGGCAAGCAGGGCCACGTGGCCTACCCGCACCTGGCGCAGAACCCCATTCACCTGGTCGCCCCGGCGCTGGCCGAGCTGGCTGCCGAGCACTGGGACAATGGCAACGCCTTCTTCCCGCCGACCAGCTTCCAGATCTCCAACCTCAACTCAGGCACCGGCGCGACCAACGTCATCCCGGGCGAGCTGAAGGCGATCTTCAACTTCCGTTTCTCCACCGAATCGACCGTCGAGGGCCTGCAGCAGCGGGTCAGTGACATCCTCGACAAGCATGGTCTGGACTGGCACATCGACTGGGCGCTGTCCGGCCTGCCATTCCTCACCGAGCCAGGCGAACTGCTCGACGCGGTGGCCGCCAGCATCAAACAGGTCACCGGCCGCGATACCACGCCCTCGACCTCGGGCGGAACCTCCGACGGGCGCTTCATCGCCACCCTCGGCACCCAGGTGGTCGAACTCGGCCCGGTCAACGCCACCATTCACCAGGTCAACGAGCGCATCCTGGCCAGCGACCTCGACGTGCTGACCGACATCTATTACCAGACCCTCGTGAAACTGCTCGCCTGATGCTGGCCTGCCCGATCTGCCAGCAGCCGCTGAGCACCGTCGACACGGGTGTGGCCTGCCCGGCCAACCACCGCTTCGATCGTGCCCGCCAGGGCTACCTCAACCTGCTGCCCGTGCAGCACAAGAACAGCCGCGACCCAGGCGACAACGTGGCCATGGTCGAAGCCCGCCGGCGCTTCCTCGACGGCGGCCACTACGCGCCGCTGGCCAGGCGCCTGGCTGAACTGGCGGCGGAACGCACGCCGCAGCGCTGGCTGGATATCGGCTGTGGCGAGGGCTACTACACCGCGCAGATCGCCGAACAACTGCCGCAGGCCGACGGCTACGCCCTGGATATTTCCCGCGAAGCGGTAAAACGTGCCTGCAAGCGTGCGCCCCAGTTGACCTGGTTGGTGGCGAGCATGGCCCGTGTGCCCCTCGCAGATGCCAGTTGCCAACTGCTCGCCAGCGTATTCAGCCCGCTGGACTGGCAAGAAGCCCTGCGCCTGCTCGCCCCCGGAGGCGGCCTGCTGCGCATGGGCCCCACGGGTGAGCACCTGATCGAACTGCGCCAGAAGCTGTATGACGAAGTGCGCGACTATGATGACCAGAAGCACCTCGGCCTGATTCCCCCCGGCATGCGTCTGGCACACAGCGAAACCCTGCGCTTCCCGCTACACCTTGCCAGCAGCGAGGCCCGTGCCGACCTGCTGGCCATGACCCCGCATGGCTGGCGCGCCAGCGCCGAGCGCCGCACAGCGGTAATCGCCGAAGACTTCGAGGTTACCGTCGCCATTCGCTACGATTGGATCGAGAAAATCTAGGGACACACTCATGCGCCAACCCGATATCGAGATCTACCTCAAGGACGCCGACCACAAGGCCATCGCCGCCTGGCTCACCGAGGCCATCGGCCCGGTGAGTGATTGGCGCCAGCAGGGCCAGACCTTCAAATGCCACGCCGGCGACGTACCTGTCACCTGGCTACCGAAGGCGGTGGGCAAGTGGCACAGCCTGTACCTGGAAAGCGACGCCACGCCCTGGGCGGACGACCTGGCCTGCGCCCGCGCTGCCTTTGCCGCACTCGCTGTCGAAGTGCGCTGCGCCCCGGGCGGCTGGGAAGAAGAAGAAAGTGTCGAAACCGCCGACCGCTGGATCAGGATCAGTGCCGACGGTGAAGAAGAGATCACCTGGCGCACGGCGTGATCATCTCACGGAAAAACAAAAGGCCCGTCATTGACGGGCCTTTTGCTTGATGCGATGACGAAGGTTCAGAGCTTGGACACGTCTTCCGCTTGCAGGCCCTTCTGGCCATCAATGACGGAAAACTCGACCTGTTGACCTTCGACTAGAGAGCGGTGACCTTCGCCACGGATGGCGCGGTAATGAACAAAAACATCCGGACCACTTTCACACTGAATGAAGCCGTACCCTTTGGAATCATTGAACCACTTGACGGTTCCGACCTGACGATCAGCCATTACCACTTCCTCAACTCGCATTTTTATTATTGCCCTGCTGGGCCTCGACGGCTCGGCGGAACGCGGACTCTTGTGGGTCACCCGCAGCAGGCGGGGATACCCAATGCGTTCCCTGGTGCGGCCGCTTCGCGAGTATAAAACAAGTGGCAGCGCTGCCAAGGACTTTTTAAAAAACGCCACAAGCCCCGCACAGCAAGCCCCGCAGCCATATTGCGGGAGTCACGAAGAGCAAAACGGTCAGCTTTTTACACCTGCCGGCAAGGCTTTTCGGCGCTCATAAAAAACTGCCAGCGGCCCGGGTTAGCGGACAGCTGGCAGTCGGTAAATCACCCCAGACTTAGGCCTGGCGGCGTCTACGCCATACCCACAGCGCCAACACAGCCAGCGTCAGCACCAGAGGTACCAGGACGATATTGGCGAACTTGAGCACACGGCCCAGGTCCTCGATATTGCCATTGAGCTGATAGCGCACTTCACGCAGCTCCTTGCGAATGCGCAGTTTCTCGGCGAGGAACTGTTGCACCGTGGCCTGCTGCTCCGGCGTCAGTTCCAGTGCCTTGCTCGGGTCCTGGTTCTGCTGCAGGGCGGCCAGCTTCTGCTCGGTCTCGGCCAGGCGCTTTTGCAGGTCTTCTTCCTTGACCCGGAACTGCGCCTCGGCATCACGCTGCAGGGATTCGACCACTTCGAACGGGCGACTGAAACGGCCACGCGAGCGCACACTGATCAAGGCATCGCTGCCCGTCAGGTTATCCAGCGCGTTGATGGCAAACGTCGAGTTGTCCGCAAAGGGTTGCGGAATACGCTGGCCGAAGAAGTCCTGCACCTGCACCCACATGCGGTCGCTGAGCAGATCGGTATCGGCTACCGCGATGACGTTGATGTTGGCCGCTTCCTTGAGACCGTCCTTCTGCCCTTCGATGCCATTCGGGAATGCACTCTGCACCGGGCCGCTGATCCGCGCCGCCAGGGTGTAGCGCTCACCAGTCGGCTGCAGGTCACGCATCAGTTCCTGCGGGTTGTTCAGCATGGCAAAACGCGCCACATCGAAGGGCATGGCGTACTCGGAACTCTGGATCAGCGGCAGGAAATGGGTCTTGCCACCTTCCAGGGGTTCGAGAATGCCGCTGGTGGCCATATTGATGGTCTCCAGCCCCGCGGTACTCACATCGTCCTGGCTCAGCGCCCGGCTCGGCAGCGCCAGCCAGCCGGCATGACGAACCAGCGTCTGGCTCTGGCCCATGCCCACCGCCATGGCGTAGGAGCCATCGCCCACTACCTTGCCCGGCACCAGACGCAGGCCCCAGGCCTTGAACAGCGGCTCCAGATCAGAGGATTTTTCCGCGTTGTCACCCGGCAGCATCGGCATACCGGTATCGGCCTCGCTGTAGGGGTCGACGAACGCCAGCAACTTGCCGCCACGCAGCACGAACTGGTCGATGGCGTACAGCGTCGCTTCCGGCAGGTCTTTCGGATGCACCAGCAGGAGCACGGAGACGTCATCCGGAATCTTGTCGACGCCTGCCTTCAGGCTCTCGATCTGAAACAGCTGGCGGATTTCCTCCATCACCATCCAGGGCGCGGTCGGCTGACGGCTGGCCATGTCGAAGCCGCCGTTGATCTGCAGCCCGGAGAGCACGCCCACCACCGGACGCTGCGGCTTGGCCAGGTTCTGCACCAGTTGGCTGAGCTGGTATTCGAGGAACTCCTCCTTATCCAGCGGGAAGAACGGAATCACCTGCTTGTCGTCCGGGCCGCGGGTACCGGCGAGGCCGAAGTACACCTGATCACCATTACGGTTGGCCGGCACGGCCTGCAGGCCGAAGCTCGCCGCCTGGTCTTCCTCTTCGGAGAACGGCTCGGGATCGATGATGTGCAAGCGGATCTTGCCATCCGACTGACGCTGGTAGGCCTTGAGCATTTCCTCCACGCGCTTGGCATAGTTGCGCAGCACGGCGAGGTCGCGGGTGGCCTTGTCGGAGTAGAAGAAATACAGGTCGACCGGCTCCTGCAGTTCACCGAGGATCTGCTGGGTACCGGCGGAGATGGTGTAGAGCTTCTGCTCGGTCAGGTCGAGCCGGGCATTGGTCAGCGTCAACCCGGAAACCACGTTGAACACGAGAAACGCGACGGCGATCAGGACCAGGCCGACGCTGGAATACATCAATTTTTTCATCTTCAGTCAGCCTTCTTCAAATCGACCACGACAGCAGTGGCCGCCAGCCACGCAGCCATCAGGGTGATGAAATAGAGCAGGTCGCGCAGGTCGATCACGCCCTTGCTGATCGCATCGAAGCGTGTGAGGAAGCTCAACGAGGCCACGGCATCGAGTACCCATTGCGGCGCCCAGCCGGTGAAAGCATCGAGCACCATGGGGAAGCCACTGACGATGAACAGGAAACAGGCGCTGACCGCCAGGATGAAGGCAATCACCTGGTTCTTCGCCAGCGCCGACATGCACGAGCCAATGGCCAGGTAGGAACCGGCCAGCAACCAGCTACCGAGGTAGCCAGTGATGATGGCGCCGTTATCCGGCTGGCCCAGGTAGTTGACCGTGATGATCATCGGGAAGGTCAGCAACAGGGCAATACCGGCGAATACCCAGGCCGCGAGGAACTTGCCGGTTACCGCTTCGAAGCGGGTGATCGGCAGGGTCATCAGCAGTTCGATGGAGCCCGACTTGCGCTCCTCGGCCCACAGGCGCATGGCCAGGGCCGGCACCAGGAACAGATAGAGCCACGGGTGGAAACCGAAGAATGCCGTGAGATCCGCCTGCCCGCCCTCGAAGAAACCACCGAGGTAGAAGGTGAAGACCCCAGAGAGCACCAGGAAGATCAGGATGAACACATAGGCCAGCGGCGTGGCGAAATAGCTCGCCAGCTCGCGCTTGAAGACGATCGGCAACTGCTTCATGCCGCTTCCCCCCGAGTCAATGTGCGGAACACTTCATCGAGCCGGCCGCGCTCCACATCTAGCTCCTGCACCTGCCAGCCGCGCTGACGAATCAGCTCGTTGACCTGCGGGAAGATCACCTGCCCCGGCTGCGCCAACACGGTCAGGCTGTGCTCCAGCGGATTCTGTTCAACCCCGGCCACGCCCGGCAGCGCTGCCAGCGCCGCCTGATCGAGTGCCTCGCTGCCTACCAGGGTCACCGCCTGGTGATAACGCGAGCGGCTTTCCAGCTCAAGCGGCGTGCCGTCGGCGACCACCTTGCCGGCGGCAATCACCACGGCACGGGTACACACCGCCGAGACTTCCTCGAGGATATGGGTGGAAATGATCACGATCTTGTCGGCCGCCAGACTCTGGATCAGTTGACGCACCTGGTGTTTCTGGTTCGGGTCGAGGCCATCGGTGGGCTCGTCGAGGATCAGCACACGCGGGTCATGCAGAATCGCCTGGGCCAGGCCAACGCGGCGCTTGAAGCCCTTGGACAGGGTTTCGATGGACTGGTCGAGCACTTTCTCCAACTCTACCTGACCAACTGCCCGCTCGACCCGCGTGCGCTTTTCAGCACCACGGAAGCCACGGACCTCGGCAATGAATTCGAGGAAGCCACGCACCGTCATGTCGCCATAACACGGCGCACCTTCGGGCAGATAACCGATCTGCTGCTGGGCCTTGAGCGTCTGGCGCTGGATATCGAAGCCGAGAATGCTCGCCGAGCCGGATGTCGGCGCGAGGAAACCGGTCAACATCTTCATGGTGGTCGATTTACCGGCCCCGTTGGGACCGAGAAAGCCCAGCACTTCCCCCGGCTGGACGGTAAAGGACAGGCCATCGACGGCCGTGTGTCCCGCAAAACGCTTGGTCAGGTTTTTTATTTCTATCATGGCCTCTCACCAGTGCGAAAACGCCTGCACCCAGCAACACCACCGCAGGGGCGCAAGCCGAAAACTGCCGGGCAAAAAAAGCGCGCCCGAACGAGGGGCAAGACAGTAGCACAGGGGGAAAATTTAGAAATCAGGCGGACATATGAAGTAAATGGAATATGGCTTTCAGCGGTCCAACGGACTCATCACTGACAGGCCACCACGGTTTAGGACATGGGTGTAAATCATGGTCGTTTTTACATCTGAGTGGCCAAGCAACTCCTGCACCGTACGAATGTCTTGCCCGCTTTCCAGCAAGTGCGTGGCGAAGCAATGACGCAGCGTATGCGGGGAAATCTGTTTAGCAAGGCCAACCGCACCTGCCGCTCGCTTGATAGCCCGCTGCACGCGCTTCTCGTCCAAATGATGGCGCCGCTCCGCACCCGAGCGTGGATCTACCGATAAACCCGTTGCCGGAAAAATGTACTGCCACCCCCACTCATGTGGTGCTTTGGGATACTTGCGGGCCAGCGCATCAGGTAGCCAGACATCGCCCCGCCCCTGCCCCAACTCGGCAACATGAGTCGCCCGCACCACCGCCAGATGCCGACGCAGAGGTTGTACCAGGCTCAGTGGCAGCATGGTGACGCGATCCTTCATGCCCTTGCCATCGCGGATGAGGATTTCATGGCGCGAGAAATCCACATCCTTGACGCGCAAACGCAACGCCTCTAGTAACCGCATGCCCGTGCCGTACAACAGACTACAAACCAGCCAAAGCTCACCGTCGAGCACAGCCAGGATCTGGCGCACCTCCCCAACCGATAGAACCACAGGCAGGCGCTGCGGCTTCTTTGCACGCACGATATCGGCCAACCAAGGCAAATCGAGCTTCAACACATCTTTATAGAGAAACAGCAACGCGGCCAACGCTTGATTCTGCGTGGAAGCAGAAACGCTACGCCGCACGGCAAGATCGGTAAGGAACGCCTCCACCTCAGCAGCCCCATTTCCTGAGGGTGGCGGTACTGATGAAAACGAATAAAGCGCCTCACCCACTCGCAATAGACGCGCTCAGTACGGATGGAGTAGTGTTTGAGCCGAATTCGCTCACGCATTTGGTCGAGCAAACGAGGTTTGCCATCCATGGTGTATAACCTCCCCAATGGGTCATCCTGACCCGGAAAGTTCCAACCTAGATAAGGAACAGAGAGATGACAAGGAAGGTTATCCACCAATCCCGCTCAGCAGGTTATGCACCATTTGGTGTCTATTTATAGTTAGGAGCCAATAATGGCCCACGACAAAAATGTTTCTCCTGTCGGCTGGTACGTGGCTTCATATTTAATTCGCTTCACAGAAATAAACGATCCGAATAATGAAAACCAAGACGAGAGATTTATATCTTGGAAAAACACAGTTGTTGTCAAAGCCTCCGACCTAAACGACGCTTACGACAAAATTGTAAAAATTGCTCATGAATCAACTAAACCGTATCTTGGCGGCCCTGATGCAGTACCTGTCCAGTGGGTTTTTGAAGGTATAACTGAACTACTTCCAATCTATGAAGAGCTTGAAGATGGTGCGGAAATCATGTGGGCTGAATATAAACCTAGAAAACTCAAGAACCTGAAAAAACTTGTACGTAGCCGTGATGAGTTCCGGCAGTAGGCCCCTAACTACTGGTTCAAGTCGCTCGCTTCGCTCACTCGGGACCGGCTAAAGCCGGCCCCTTAACCAAACGTTAGGGAAAAAATGGGACTCCTCGACAGATCCGCCGCATCACTGCGTATTTTCGGTGAAGACCTTATCCCCGAAGATGTAACTAAGTTACTTGGCGCCATGCCAAGCAAAGCTCATCGTAAAGGCGAGGAAGAAATAGGAGCTGTTACCGGCAAGGTTCGTGTACACAAGACTGGAAGCTGGCGCCTCAGTGTCGAGCGCAGAAGCCCAGAGAATCTTGATTCGCAGATTTTTGAAATACTAAGCCAGCTCTCACAAGACCTATCAGCATGGAAAGTCATTAGCTCACGCTATGAAGTTGACCTATTTTGCGGCATTTTCATGGCAAGCTTTAATGACGGCTTGACGCTTTCTCCTGAAGCATTGCTTGCACTTGGCGGGCGTGGAATAAAGCTAAATATGGACATATACGATGCCTCAAAATAGTCCGTGCACTTCCCTAACAAATGGTTCAATTCGTTCGCTTCGCTCACTCGGGACTGGCTAAAGCCGGCCCCTTAACCAAACGTTAGGCATCAAGGAGGAATCATGCAGTGCTTTAACCATCCAACAGAAGCCATTGGTATCTGCAAACACTGCCAGCGCGCATTGTGCTCGGACTGCTGCACAGATTTAAACGATGGACTTGCATGCAAAGGCGTGCATGAAGCAGAAGTAACCCATTTAAATACGCTGATTCAAAACACTAAAAAATCTTATTCATCATCACCTAGGGCATCATTGTTTGGCCCCATATTCAATGTATTCATAGGAATCTCCTTCTTCGGGTTTGGTATAAAAAATGGAAGCGAGCCATTTCTAATGACGCTGGGTGCAGGCTTTATAATTTTTGGTTTAGCCATAATCGTATACAACACCAAGTACTTCAAAAAAATAACCACGAATTATGACGCCTAACAACTGGCTCAAATCGTTCGCTTCGCTCACTGGGACGGGCTAAAGCCCGCCCCTTAGCCAAACGTTAGGCAAAGGGAGTCGCCTGTGAAGTGTTTCTACCACCAACAAGATGAAGCGATTGCGCTTTGTAAATCATGCACTAGGGCGCTTTGCCGATGCTGCGCGGCAGATGTACACCCAGGAACAGCCTGCATTAATCGATGTGAAAAGGATGTTGAAGAATTAAATATAGTTAACAAGCGAAACCAAAGTGCTTATCAAAAAGCAGGAAAAGCACACAAACGAGGAGCGCTTGCAACGCTAATAATGGGGCTTACTTTCATATTAATTGGCGGCCTACCAATAGCAGTTAATAAAAATTACGACGTCTCCTTTATGGCGGTAATTGGCTTGATATTCTTATTGTGGTCATACTTCGGATACAAAAGCGGAAAGCAAATAGAAGCTGAGGAGCCAGAGGCCTAACAAGTGGTTCAAGTCGTTCGCTTCGCTCACTAGGGATCGGCTAAAGCCGGCCCCTTAACCAAACGTTAGAGCTAAAGGCATGGAAGCAACCCTAGACCTATACAACTATGTAAGATCAAATTTCCCAGGAATTACCGCCAAAGCTGATCGTGAGCACATACGGCTTTGGGGCGAGCTAGACCCTGAGTTTGCATATTCTTGGTTTGGTAGTCTGGCTAATGCCCTGAATTCAGAAATGTGCAAAGGCACAAATCACGAGAGCCATTCGGAGCTATTCATATTCATCAGTAACAGTCTTGAAAATTGCACAAAAGAAATTCATAACTGCATTGATGTTTCGTTTACTGAAAATTTGTTCTGGCAGGTTCCAGGCGAAAAAGCAGCTCCCTACTGGCACCCCCTGCCTGAACCGCTCAAAGAGCTATATTTAGGTTTCCATCGCCGTGCACCGCTCTAACAAATGGTTCAAGTCGCTCGCTTCGCTCACTCGGGACCGGCTAAAGCTGGCCCCTTAACCAAACGTTAGGTTTTATTTATGAAATTTCCACCTTCAATTATAGCTGGCCTTATTCCAATTTTTATAACTCTTGTTGCTACAGCCATCGTCTGGAAACGTATAAATAGTCGCCTTCTATTTTTCATCATAGCCATCTTAATATCCTTCGGAATTAGACATTTCACTTCGTTTGCATCTGCAATCCACCAAGCCACTCTATGGAAAAACCAGGCACCATTTCATGAAATCGTATCAATTTATAATCATCAAGAAAGCATAACAACCTTCACTCAGATAATAGTAACCCCACTGATTCTCTGGCGCTTGTATTTGATAATGCGTCAAGTCAAATACCACAAACAAAGCAAGTGAATATTTTCGAATATCGCCCAACAATCTAACTAGTAGTTCAAATCGCTCGCTTCGCTCACTGGGACGGGCTAAAGCCCGCCCCTTAACCAATCGTTAGGGTTACTCATGGAAAACGTCATACAGTTCCCAACACAGCCAGTTCGAGACTGGCTAATAATTGAGCGCTCAATGAACGAGCGCTCTAGAAAGCCATAGAATTTCCGAAGCAGCACATAACCGACTTATTAAAATCATGAAAGAGGTTTACCAAGAAACTCTTAGTTTTAATTTTAACCTAAGCACAGCTGCTGAATTTCCTAGCACCCTAAGCACTAATGAGATTTCTAGAATCTGCGCTGAAATCGGAAATAAAATTGGGGCATCAAGCTCAGAGCAACTTCAGGCATTCACAAACTCTCTATTTTTGAAAGGCTCAGGCGTGAAGTTGACGTCTGTCACGAGCTAGGTTTGCTTTAAAACGTTCGAGTACTTATCCGCCACCCTAACTAGTGGTTCAAGTCGTTCGCTTCGCTCACTCGGGACCGGCTAAAGCCGGCCCCTTAACCAAACGTTAGGTATCACAATGCAAAAATTGCCTAACACTGAATTTTTGGCAAAAAGAACCATTGAGTTATTGGGAGGCCCCGAGGAAGCGCGCAGGAAAATTGACAGTGAGTTCAACGACATGAGAAGTCGATGGGAGCAAGATACTGCGTCCATTGGCCGAATACTTCGGGCTCATTTATATGTTGAGCATTACTTAACAGAATACTTAAAAAAGGCCAATCCACGGCTTGCCGACCTAAACAAAGTCAGAATCTCGTTCTCACAGAAAATGGATCTTCTAGACCCAAACGACCATCTGATTAGTGGCATTATCCCGGGAATACGCCACTTGAACAAAATCAGGAATCGTCTTGCACACAATTTGTCTGCTGATGTTACTGCCGAAGATTCTAAAAAATTTCTATCTACAACGGCATTTAAGGCACTTCAAGATGCAAGTGCTAAACCTGATATTTCGAATTCAGAGCCTATGCAGGTACTTGAAGAGTTTGCACAATACGCAGCCTCGACTCTAGATCACCAATTTAGCAGTTTTGGAAGTGCATTCACTCAAGCCCTAAATGAAGCAAGCAGTAATGTACCACCTAACTAGTGGTTCAAACCGTTCGCTCCGCTCACTGGGACGGGCTAAAGCCGGCCCCTTAGCTTAATCGTTAGGTTTCGGAGAAAGTAATGCAGTTCTATTTTCCACCAGGAGATGAAAGCCAAGGAGAGACTGGGCATTTTTATGCTCTTGCAACCACTATTGGCACCTATAGATCTCCTTCTGGCAATGAGCAGGCTGCCGAGCTGGTGATATATTTCTCGCCATCCAAAGACTTTTCTCGCTTTTCCCTATCCGCATTTAATGATGAAGGCCGTTGCGTAGTTTACCACCGAGGCCCTGATTACACTCCATCGGCTGAAGCCATGTTGATGGAACTCTCACTTCCTAACTTCGGTATTCCGCCGTATGTTTGGTCTCTAGTTTCAATAACTGAATGCACAGGATTCTTCTGCAGTGAACACGAACAAGCGTATAAGAAAGCAAGGCATGAGCTTTCTAGGGCGCTTTTCTCAATAAGACATCATAGCTTTCCTAGCTACGGGCCCGTTGAGCCATTTTTTGTCCCCGCTGGGCAGTGGCTGCCAGTCAACCCAAATGAGCCCACAGAGGAAAACTCAGAAATTTTTCATTCCGCAGTAGGATGAAACCTAACAACTCAATCAAGGCCGACGCTGTACCAGCGCGGCCTTATCTCCAACCTTAGGTCCCACAAATGATTAAAGATCGCGCACAACTCGCGGCCTACATTGCCCTAACCTATATTTTGGTAGGAAAAAGTAGACGGATTTATTTTTCGGCCTGCCAGGTTAGCGATGATGTAGAAATCAGGGTTTATAAGATTGCCCAGCAATGTCAGAAGGCCCTTGAGGGCATACAATCAAATGCACCATAAGCCAGTGATTCACACCGGACTAATCACTCATCAGGTCGATGCCGCTCGCGTCGCGACTTAACCTCGATATTGGGCAACTCTCGTGCAATCACTTGTCCCCACATGCATCGCGTTCATTAGCCTGGCCATATTCACTAATCCGCTGGCCGCAGACGTTGTATCTCAGGATTTGGCGCAAGGTGTAGCCCCTGGCATCACCTCGATCACTTCCTGCTCGAATGATTCGGGTCACTACCGAGTGGTCGTCTTCAGCCAGGGCTTTGAGCACGTTTCATCCTCGGCCTACTTGCAGTGGCTGGAATGGAATCAGGATGGTCCTCGCCTGCTTCACAGCACACTGATCGAGGAAGTGAGTTCAGGTCTGTGGTCCTCTGAAGCGCCGGAGGTGATCTCCACCGAAACATGCAGCATGCAGTTGAGGGCATCGCACACATACAGCTCGGAGATGCTCCGCCTTGTCCTGCGCCCATCCGATGTTGGCACCTATTCTGTTGAACGGGATGAGCAGAAATGAGTGGTTTGACATAGGACTTACCGCCTTTTCGTGACGTGGGCGATTGTCTACTGACATGTTCGCTACCACTGCGTACCGAATCATGCACCTCGCCTGGTTCGCTGGTGGTCATGATCTTGCGAGGCCAGTCCCAGCTCAAGTACATATCCACGAGAGCTTTTGCCCGCCGCCCAGGCTTACGGCACACTAGCCCCCTTCCGAGCAGCCGCTCGTTTGCCACATCAAGCAGAGTCCGTATGACCCGTTCGCCCTTCCGCCGCCTTGCCTTTGGAGCCCTGCGCCGCCTGTTGTACTTATGGGTGCGCTCGGAAACCATCAATCAGTCGGCCTTTACCCTCAAGCTCGACCGCAGCAAGCCAGTGTTCTACGTGCTGCAGCAGCCTTCGGCGAGCGACCTGGCGGTGGTTGACCGGGAATGTTCCAAGGCAGGCCTGCCGCGCCCGGTTCTGCCCGTGGCGATTGGCGAACAAATGGAACCGGCAGCCTTCTTCTACCTGACCCCCGAACCAGGCTGGTTTGGGGGCCATGACAAGCGAGGCGCGCCACCCGCGCTAATCCGTATTCTCGCCGCCCTCGACCAGCAGGTCGTCGACGATGCGCAGATCGTTCCGGTCAGCGTGTTCTGGGGGCAATCGCCAGACCGTGAAACCAGTGCCTGGAAGCTGCTGTTCGCCGACAGCTGGGCCGTCACCGGGCGTCTGCGCAAGCTGGTCAGCATTCTGATTCTCGGGCGCAAGACTCGCGTGCAGTTCTCCGCACCGATCCATCTGCGTGAACTCCTGTCCCAGGACAAGGGCTTGCAGCGTACCCAGCGCATGGTCCAGCGCATCCTGCGGGTGCACTTTCGCAACCAGAAATCCGCCGTCATCGGCCCGGACGTCTCGCACCGTCGCAACCTGGTCAAGGGCCTGATACATGGTCCGCAGGTGCGTCAGGCAATTGTCGAGGAAGCCGAGCGCGAGAAGATCAGCGTGGAAAAGGCCGAGGCCCAGGCCTTGCGTTACGGCAACGAGATTGCCTCGGACTACACCTACACCGCCATCCGCTTTCTCGAAGTGGTGTTGAGCTGGTTCTGGAACAAGCTGTATGAAGGCATCCAGGTCAATCACCTCGATGCGGTGCGCGATGTCGCCCACGGCAACGAGGTGATTTATGTGCCCTGCCACCGCAGCCATATCGACTACCTGCTGCTGTCCTACCTGCTGTTCCGCAACGGCCTGACGCCGCCGCATATCGCCGCGGGTATCAACCTCAACATGCCGGTAATTGGCAGCCTGCTGCGCCGCGGCGGTGCTTTCTTCATGCGCCGCACGTTCAAGGGCAACCCGCTGTACACCGCCGTGTTCAACGAGTACCTGCATACCCTGTTCAGCCGCGGCTTCCCGGTCGAGTACTTCGTCGAAGGCGGCCGTTCGCGTACCGGACGCATGCTGCAACCGAAAACCGGCATGCTGGCCATCACCCTGCGCAGCTTCCTGCGCTCCAATCGCCTGCCGGTGGTGTTCGTGCCGGTGTATATCGGCTACGAGCGCGTGCTTGAAGGCCGTACCTACCTGGGCGAGTTGCGGGGCGCGGCGAAGAAGAAGGAATCGATCTTCGATATCTTCCGCGTCATCAGCGCCATCCGTAAGCAGCGCTTCGGCAGCGTCTGGGTCAACTTCGGCGAGCCGATCAGGCTCGCCGAGTTCCTCGATAAGGAACAGCCAGACTGGCGCGAACAGGACTACGGCACGCAATTTCGCCCGGACTGGCTGAATGCGACCACCAATCGCCTCGGTGAACACGTGGCGCAGCACCTCAACGAAGCGGCGGCGGTCAATCCGGTCAACCTGGTTGCCCTGGCGCTGCTGTCCACCAGCAAGCTGGCGCTGGATGAAAAAGCCCTGGCCCGCGTGCTGGACCTGTACCTGGCCTTGCTCCGCCAGGTGCCCTACTCCCCGCATACCACATTGCCCGAAGGCGACGGGCAAAGCCTGATCCGCTATGTACAGAGCATGGACCTGCTGGCCGAGCAGAAGGATGCGCTGGGCAAGATTCTCTATCTGGATGAGCAGAACGCCGTCCTGATGACCTATTACCGCAACAACGTGCTGCACATCTTCGCCCTGCCGGCACTGCTGGCGAGCTTCTTCCAGAGCAGTTCGCGGATGAGCCGCGAGCAGATTCTGCGCTACACCACCGCGCTGTATCCGTACCTGCAATCGGAGTTGTTCATTCGCTGGCCGGTAAGCGAGCTGGAAGGCGTGGTCGATCAGTGGCTGGCGGCGTTCGTCGAACAGGGTCTGCTGCGCCAGGAAGACGACCTGTACATCCGCCCGGCGCCCAGCTCGCGGCAGTTCGTGCTGCTCACCCTGCTGGCCCGCGCCATCGTGCAGACACTGCAGCGCTTCTACATGGCCACAGCCCTGCTGAGCAACGCCGGGCAGAACGTGCTCTCCGCCGAAGAGCTGGAAAACCTCTGCGTGGTCATGGCCCAGCGCCTGTCGATTCTCCACGGCCTCAATGCCCCGGAGTTCTTCGACAAGAGCCTGTTCCGCCACTTCATCCAGACCCTGCTCGATGAAGGCGTATTGCGCCAGGACAGCGCTGGCAAGCTCAGCCATCACCCACAACTGGCCGAACTGGCCGAAGGCGCTGCCAAGCGTGTGCTGCCGGCGGAAATCCGTCTGTCCATCCGCCAGGTCGCCCTGGAACGCGGTGAAGACCAGGACACCGCACCCACCAGCGAATAACCCCCGCACCACCGGCTGGAACCCATTCCGGTCGGTGGCTGTCCCACTAGCAGCAACTTGCTAAGCTGAATTCACACCTCTCATCTTCAAGGATGTCGCCATGTCACGTCTGCTCTCTCTCAGCTTCATCGGCGCGCTCGCGTTCTGCGGCAATGCCTTTGCCCTTTCCCTCTCCGATCTGAGCCAGGCCGACGCCAGCAGCGGCCTCAAGGATGCCCTGGCCCAAGGCGCGCAGGTCGCCGTGCAGCAGTTGGGCAAACCCGGTGGCTTCAGCAATAACGAAGCGGTACGGATCGAACTGCCGGGCAAACTCGGCAAGGCCGCCAAGACCATGAAGATGATGGGCATGGGCGATCAGGTCGACGAACTTGAGGCCGGCATGAACCAGGCTGCCGAAGCCGCCGTGCCACAAGCCCAGGCGATCCTGGTGGATGCGGTGAAGAAGATGAGCGTCAGCGATGCCAAGGGCATCCTCGCGGGTGGCAATGACTCGGCCACCCAATACCTGAACAAGAGCAGCCGTGAGCAGATCCGCGCCAAGTTCCTGCCCATCGTCAAACAGGCGACCGACAAGATCGGCGTTGCCCAGCAGTACAACGCCCTGGCCGGCAAGGCATCAGCCTTCGGCGCCCTGGACGCCAAGAGCGCCAACGTCGAAAGCTACGTCACCGAGCAAGCGCTGGATGGTCTGTTCAAGATGATCGCCAATCAGGAAGCCACCATCCGCGAGAACCCGGCAGCAGCAGCTACCAGCGTGGCGAAGAAAGTCTTCGGCGCCCTCTGATCGCGGCATCCCTGCCATGAAAAAGCCCGGCCAATGCCGGGCTTTTTCATATCTGCCGTAGCCTGCGCTTACCGCGCCGGTTCTTCACGAACCCTGAACCAGGCTGCGTACAGGGCCGGCAGGAACAGCAGCGTCAGCGCCGTGGCGACGATCAGTCCGCCCATGATGGCTACCGCCATCGGCCCGAAGAACACGCTGCGCGACAGCGGGATCATCGCGAGAACGGCTGCCAGGGCTGTCAGCACGATGGGGCGGAAGCGCCGCACCGTGGCCTCGATGATGGCATGCCAGCGATCATGCCCGGCCGAGATGTCCTGCTCGATCTGATCGATCAGGATGACCGAGTTACGCATGATCATCCCCGACAAGGCGATGGTGCCCAGCATGGCGACGAAACCGAACGGCTGGCGGAACACGATCAGGAACAGCGTCACGCCGATCAGCCCCAATGGCGCAGTCAGGAACACCATCACCGAACGCGAGATGCTCTTCAACTGCAGCATCAGCAACGTCATCACCACCAGCACGAACAGCGGCACGCCAGCGATGACCGACTTCTGGCCACGCGTCGAGTCCTCGACCGTACCGCCCACTTCCAGCAGATAGCCACTGGGCAGTTCCGCGCGAATCGGTTCCAGGCTCGGCATGATCTGCTTCACCAGCGAAGCCGGTTGCTCCGCACCATAGATGTCGCCAAAGACCGTCACGGTCGGCAGGCGATCGCGGTGCCAGATCACGCCCTCCTCGAAGCCATACTCGAGGGTCGCGACCTGCGAGAGCGCCACACTCTTGCCGCCAGCCGTAGGCACGGCCAGGCTCGACAGCTGTTCCAGCTCCTGGCGCTCACGCACGGTACCGCGCAAGAGGATTTCGATCAGCTCGTTGTCCTCGCGGAACTGGCTGACGCTGGCACCCGACAACGAACTCTGCAGGAAGCGCGAGACATCAGCGGTGCTCACACCCAGGGCACGCGCCCGCTCCTGGTCGATGTTCAGGTACACCACCTTGCTCGGCTCTTCCCAGTTCAGGTGCACGTTGGCCACATGGCTGTTCTCGCGCACCTTGGCGGCTACTTCGCGAGCGATTTCACGCACCTCGGCAATGTGCTCGCCAGACACGCGGAACTGGATCGGGAAGCCAACCGGCGGCCCGTTCTCAAGACGCGAGACACGGCTGCGCACGGTGGGGAATTCTTCATTGAGCAGGTCGATCAGCCAGGTGCGCAAGGCCTCACGGTCCTCGATCGACTTGGCCAATACTACGACCTGGGCGAAGCGAGTAGCCGGCAACTGCTGGTCCAGTGGCAGGTAGAAACGCGGCGAGCCCGTTCCCACATAGGCCACGTAGTTATCCACGCCCTTATGATCCTTGAGCTTGGCCTCCAGGCGCTTGACCTGCTCTTCCGTGGCCTTGAGCGACGAACCCTCGGTGAGCTTGAGATCGACCATCAGCTCCAGTCGCCCGGATGCCGGGAAGAACTGCTGCGGCACGAAGCGGAACAGGAATACCGCAGCAACGAACAAACCAATGGTCACGGCGATCACCAGACGGCGATGGCGCACGCACCACTCCACCACTTCACGCACGGTCTGGTAGAAGGTCGTGCTGTAGGGGTCATGGCCGCTGGCATCACCGCCATGTTTTTTCGCATGCAACTTGGCCAGATCGGGCAGCAGGCGATCCCCCAGGTAAGGTACGAATACCACCGCGGCAATCCACGACACCACCAGGGCGATGGTCACCACCTGGAAAATCGAGCGGGTGTATTCGCCGGTTCCGGATTGCGCCGTGGCAATCGGCAGGAAACCGGCAGCGGTAATCAGGGTACCGGTCAGCATCGGGAAGGCCGTGCTGGTCCAGGCGAAACTGGCGGCCTTGAGCCGGTCGTAGCCCTGCTCCATCTTGATCGCCATCATTTCCACGGCAATGATCGCGTCATCCACCAGCAAACCCAGAGCGAGCACCAGTGCCCCGAGCGAGATCTTGTGCAGGCCGATGCCGAAGTAGTGCATGGCGGCAAAGGTCATCGCCAGCACCAGCGGGATGGAAAGCGCGACCACCAGCCCGGTGCGCAGCCCCAGAGAGAAGAAGCTCACCAGCAGCACGATGATCAGGGCCTCGGCCAGTACGCGAACGAACTCGCCAACCCCTTCCTTCACGGCCGCCGGCTGGTCCGACACCTTGCGCAGTTCCATGCCTACCGGCAGGTTCTGCTGCATACGCGCGAATTCTTTCTCCAGCACTTCGCCAAGTACCAGGATGTCGCCGCCGCTCTTCATCGATACGGCCAGGCCGATGGCATCCTGATCCATGAAGCGCATGCGCGGTGCGGGCGGATCATTGAAGCCACGGGTGACTTCGGCGACATCGCCAATGCGGAAGGTCCGATCACCCACGCGAATCGGGAAATCGCGAATCTGCTCGACCGAGTCGAAGCGACCGGATACGCGCAATTGCACGCGGTCGGAAGTGGCCTCGAAGAAACCCGAGGACGCCACGGCGTTCTGTTCTTCCAGGGCTTTCTGCACGGCGGACAACGGCAGCCCCAGTGTCGCCAGCTTGACGTTGGACAGGTCGATCCAGATCTTCTCGTCCTGCAGGCCGAGCAACTCGACCTTGCCGACGTCCTTGACCCGCTGCAATTGCAGCTGCAGGCGGTCGGCATAATCCTTGAGCACCGCGTAGTCGAAGCCTTCGCCGGTCAGCGCGTAGATGTTGCCGAAGGTCGTACCGAATTCGTCGTTGAAGAACGGGCCGCGAACATTCGGCGGCAGGGTGTGGCGGATGTCGCCCACTTTCTTGCGCAGTTGATACCAGAGCTCGGGAATCTCGTCGGAGTGCATCGAGTCCCGCGCCATGAAGGTCACCACCGACTCGCCGGGACGCGAGTAGGACATGACCATCTGGTAGTCACCGGTCTCCATGACCTTGCGCTCGATGCGCTCGGTAACCTGGCGGGAGATTTCTTCAGCAGTGGCACCCGGCCAATCCGTACGGATAACCATGGCCTTGAAGGTGAAGGGCGGGTCTTCGCTCTGCCCCAGCTGGGTGTAGGACATGGCGCCGATAACAGCCAGCACCAGCATGAAGTACAGCACGATCTGGCGATTGCGCAGCGCCCATTCGGAGAGGTTGAAGGACATGACCTACTCCTTGGTCGTCGACTGGTTAGCCGTCAACTGAACCGGCAGGTTGTCGCGGTCAACCGGCTTCACCTGCTGCCCTTCACGCAGCATCTGCACGCCCGCGGCCACTACCCAGTCGCCCGCCTTCAGCCCTTCGAGCAGGGATACGCGCTCCTGGCCATAGCGCGCGATCCGCACGGGCGTGCGTACCACGGTGGAGTTCTCCGGATTGACGACCCAGACGTAGGGCACATCCTTCTCTGCCGTAAGCGCCGACATCGGTACCGAGAGGGGAATGTCGCCACCGGCCCGGACCGACACCCGGGCGCTCTGGCCCAGCTCAGCCGGGACATCACCTGCGGTAAAGGCGACGCGAGCCGCAAAGGTGCGCGACTGGGCATCGGCCGCCGGGGACAGCTCGCGAATACGGCCAGGGAACTGCTTGCCAGGTTGCGACCACAGTTCGACGCTCACGTCCTGGCCAATGCGGAATCGCTCCAGGCCCTGCTCCGGCACGCTGATGGATACCTCGCGCTCGCCGTCCGCAGCCAGGGTGAATACCGTCTGCCCCGCCGCCACGACCTGACCGACCTCAGCCATACGCCGGGCGATCACGCCATCCTGCGAGGCGCGCAACACGGCATAGCTCGCCTGGTTATTGGCCACGTTGAATTCGGCACGGATCTGCTTGAGGCGCGCCTCACCAGAGCGGTACTGGTTTTCCACGGTGTCGAATTGCGAACGGCTGATCATCTGCCGCGCCAGCAGGGTCTTGTAGCGATCACGCTCGGCGCGCACCAGTTCGAGGTTGGCCTGCGCCGCGCTGACCTGCGCCCGCGCTGCTTCCAGTTGCAGGGTGACATCCTGTGGGTCGAGTTCAGCCAGCGGCTGATCCTTCTTCACCCGTGCCCCGGCGTCCACCAGGCGCTTGCTGATCTTGCCGCCGATCCGAAAAGCCAGTTCCGGTTCATAGCGCGCCCGAACCTCACCCGGGTAGGTTTCCATCGCGTCGCCCGCTGGAAGCGGTTGCACCACCATGGCAGGGCGCGGGGGCGAAGCAACAGGCTCGCCCTTGCCACAGGCAGCCAATAAAGCGATCAGGGTGACAGGCACAGCGAGGGACAGAGCATGGCGGAACATGATGAATGACCTTGCGCAAAGAAGGTTTGGAATACTTATACTGGGCGGTATAGTAAAAATAGCAAACTCACCAGTCCAGTATTAAAGCGCGAAATGTCCGACAAACTGTTGCAACCTTCCAGCGGCCCCGGACGGCCAAAAGATCCCGCCAAACGCCAGGCCATTCTGGAGGCCGCCAAGTGTCTGTTCATCCGCAGCGGCTACGACAGCACCAGCATGGATGCGATTGCCGCCGAAGCAGGTGTTTCCAAACTCACCGTGTACAGCCACTTCACCGACAAGGAGACGCTGTTCGTCTGCGCGGTAGAGTCGAAATGTGAAGAGCAACTGCCGTCGTTGTACTTCGAGCTGCGCCCGGAAGTGCCTGTTTCCACCACGCTGCTGGCCATCGCCCGCGGCTTCAGCACCTTGATCAACAGTGACGACTCGATTGCCATGCATCGCCTGATCGTGGCCCAGGCGCTGTCCAGCCCTCGGCTGGCCGAGCTGTTCTTCGAGGCCGGCCCACAGCGCATGCTCGATGCGATGCAGCAGCTACTGGAGAACGCCGACCGCAGCGGCCAACTGCGCATCGACAATCCAAAGCACGCTGCCGAGCATTTTTTCAGTTTGATCAAAGGTGGTGATCACTTCCGCCTGCTGCTTGGCTGCATCCCGCGGCCAAACCACGAAGTGACCGAGCAGCATATACAGGAAGTGGTGACGCTGTTCGTGCGCGGCTATCGCCCCTGAGAACCTGAACAATTCAGAAGGCCTGCTCAGGCCTTGAGCGCCTTCTTCGGATAGATGTCATACCGACTGGACTTCCCTTCCAGGGCATAACTTGGCTTGGCGCCCTCGACAACAGGTGCCTTGCGCGGGCGCTTGACCACGACCCGGTGGGTAGCGAGCGCCAATGCGGCCGCCAACAATGCCGGAGCATCCTGATCATCCCCGACCAGAGGGCGAAACAGGCGCATCTCCTTTTTCACCAACGCACTCTTGTCCCGATGCGGGAACATCGGATCGAGATAGATCACCTGCGGTGGTTCGCCTTGCCAATCGCCCATCAGCTCGATGGCATTGCCACACAGCAAGCGCATGCGCGCGCTGATGGCGGCGACCTCAGCCTCCTTCTCGGCACGGGCCAGGCCATCCTCGAGTAACGCAGCGATGATCGGTTGCCGCTCTATCAGGGTCATCTGACACCCCAGGCTGGCCAGCACGAAGGCATCACGCCCCAAGCCGGCCGTGGCATCCAGCACATGGGGACGAACGCCGGGCTGCACGCCCACGGCCTTGGCAATCATCTGCCCACTGCCACCGCCGAACAACCGCCGATGGGCGACCGCTCCTTCGACGAAATCCACCCGTACCGGCCCCGGTGCAGACGGCCTCAGATCGACCAGTTGCAACCCTTCATCACCCAGTTGCAGGGCAAAGTCGGCTTCACCCGTTTCAGGCACCGCCAAGCGCTGCGCCCAGGCCTGTGCATGGGCTGCATAGGCTGGCGCCAGGGCTTCTATACGAACGGTTGCCGGCTGCCAATCATCACTCATCAGAAAAGTACTCAACGCTGTTCAACTCGGCCGTCGACTGGCCGATAGCCCTGTATCCGCATATTTTGCCAGACACGGCCATCGGTGGTCGCTCCGAGTTGCTTATGTTCGATCGACTCTCACCTTCTGAACTGGCCAGCCGCCCCTCCAGCAACAGGCTGGACCCGCGCGACCTGCAAGACAGGTTGCATGACCGGTTCCTGAATCATCTGCTGATGCTCGGCTACCCTACCGCGCTAGAACCGGTTCCCGAGGCGGCAGATACCGATCCGCCTACCGATGACGCCACGCTGCAGTTGGAGCAGTTCGATGCAGCGGTCGCGTGTACGGATAACTTTCGTGAGTTCATGCAACAACGCAGCATGACGGTGAGCCTGGATGCCGAACAGCGTCCCGTAACGACTACGCCATTACTGCTCGACCTGAGCAGCCGTCCCTTCAAGAGCGATAGCGCGGTAGGCGATCTGGAGTCGGCATCCACGCTGGAGAACTTGCATCGCCAGCACCTTATCGATGAGCCAGGGCTGCCCCGGGCTAGAATGGCAACGACTGTGCTGCCCAGCATGCTGAACACCTATGCCTCGATTGCCCAGTTGCACACTGAACACGGCCTCCTCACCGGACCGTCAGCGGCATAAATGGAACAGGCCCATATCGACATGGAAATGATCACGGTGAGCGGCGTTGTACGTCGGCCCCAGCGTGACATTGAACTGCCTGCACGCCGCCTCGTGCACCTTGCGTAGAAACAGCGCTTTATCCCCCTCGCCCTGCCAGTCTCGCGCCAGGGTAATCCGCTGCCCATCGCGTAATTGAAAGCCGGCAATATCCAGCGCATTGGCCGACGCATGCTGGCTACGCCGCTGACTATTGCCAATATTGCGGCAAGCAAAACTGCCAAAGTGCTCGATGCGTGTAACAGGCTGACCAAAGACCTCGCGAGCCGCGGGCTGCAAGCCATGGCGCTCGAACAATGCAAAAGCCACAGCCATCTTGCACGTCGCCAGGTAGCTGGTGAAACGCATGTCGGAACCTTGCACCCTCACGGTGTTTTCCAGCGGGCAATCCGCTGTTTGCGCGCTATCCGGCAAGGACACATAGGCCAGGTTGCTGCTCGCCAACGCCTCAGCACACAACTCACGGTCCTGCTGCAGACGCATCAGCTTGAAGGCGGTCAACAGATTGGGAGACTCCTGGACATTCAAGGGCGCCCACGGATTCCAGCGTGCAGGAATATCCAGCCATCTCTGGTAGACGGCAACAGGGATACCGATCAGAACCAGCAACAGAACCAACCAAACCACACGCCACATCAGGAACTCCAACCACGGCAAAAAGGCATACGGGGCCAGCGCATGCCGTTGGCGGTGCCGACGTGGCCTGCCCTCAAAGCAGACCCAGTTGCGGCGCCTCGGGTTCAAGCTCAGGCAAAGCAGGCAAACCGGGCAGTCGCTCACCAAGCGATTGATGAAAACGGATGGCCTGGGCCGCGGCCAGGTGATTGTCCGGTGTGTGCAGGAATACATGAGGCGTCAGCCCCTGTTCGATCCAGGCCGCCACCTTGTCCAGCCAGGGCTCGAGAAACACCTGGTTGGCATCCAGATCCGGCCCACCGATAAAGCGCACCTGCGGGCTATCACTGAACGCTGTCGGGCGAATCGGCAACCGTGGTTTCTTGGACTGCGCGTGCAGAACGGCCGGATCGCTGGACGTGCAACTGAACAAGGCGCGCGAGTCGAGACAGATACGCTCCGCCCCTCGATCACGCAGATGCCGGTTGAGCAGGCGCTCGTCATCACCCTTGGCGAAAAAATCCGGGTGACGCACCTCCACGGCAATCCGCCTGCCAGCGAAGGCATCCAGCCAGGACAACAACTCACCCAGACGATGCGGACCAAAACTGGCCGGGAGCTGCAACCACAAGGGCGCCACCCGGCCGCCCAGTGGCGCCAACAGCGACAGGAACTCGGCAGTGGCAACTTCCTGGTCACGCAGGTCACCACCATGGCTGATATCGCGCGGCAGCTTGGCGCAGAAGTGAAAGCCTGCCGGCATCAACCCCGCCCAGCGCTCCACGGTCTGCGCCGAAGGGCGTGCATAGAAGGTGGTATTGCCCTCGACCGCATTGAACAACCGGGCGTAGAGCGACAGAAAGTCACTGTTGCGTGCAGATGCTGGATAGAGCGAAGGGCGCCAGGCTGGCTCGCTCCAGGATGGGCAGCCGAGAAAGTAAGGCAGCACCGGGGTCAGGCGTAGAGATCGAGGCCGAGAACGTCCGCCGCGTCGCGCTCATTGGTGAAGCTGGCCGTAGTGCCATAGGCCGACAGGGCCTGGTTGGCTCGGGCATTTAGCGGGCGCTGCTGATCGAGAACATCCTGCGCACGGGCCGGCAGGCTGTCGCTGCTGGCATTGCCCGCCTGCACCCGACGAATCTGCGGCGCCTGCTCGAAACCCTGGGTGCTGGCCGGCGTCGCCGGTTGCGCATTGCGCTCCTCTACCTCGCGCTGGCTTTCGCGATAAGGCGTTACCGCACTGCCCGGTCGGGGGCTGCGGTCCAGCGAGGTGGAAGAGATGAAGCCGTCAATGCGCATCGGGTATTGCTCGGTATAGGTGCTGGCAATTTAGCGGCGCCAGGCGCCGTTGGCAATGTTCAACTGACGATCAGGGTGCTGCCTTGGGTGTCGCCACCTTGTCGCGCAGGTAGACCGGCTGCGCCTGATCGGCCGGTAATGCCTCACCACGCGCCCAGGCGAACGTAGCCAGGCGCAACAGGTCCTCGGCATGGGGCAGCATCCCCCCGTCCACGCCATGAGGCTGTACGGCGATTCGAGAAGCATAGGTGCCCCAGCCGGTGCCGGCAGCGAACCAATCTCCTGTCGCGCCGCGCGGCAAGCTGGCCTGCTCCGGCGCCAGGACGGCTTCGAGGCCTGCCAGGCGCATTTCTCCGCCCTGCGCCTGGTAGCAGCCCCAATAAACCTCATCCATGCGCGCATCGATGGCCGCAGCCACCTGCAAGGCACCATGTTCACGCAAGGCCCGCTGTGCCAGCACCGCCAGGTTGGAAACCGGCAGGACAGGACGATCCAGGGCAAACGCCAACCCTTGAACCACACCGATGGCGATGCGCACGCCGGTGAACGCCCCCGGCCCGCGCCCGAATGCGATGGCATCCAGCGCGCCCAGCCCAACCCCGGCCTGCGCCAGCAGTTCATGGATCATCGGCAACAGACGCTGGGCATGCAGACGCGGGATCACCTCGTAGTGACTGAGCACCCGTCCCTCGTGCAGCAA
Organism: Pseudomonas sp. Marseille-Q8238; assembly: GCF_965111915.1. Lineage (NCBI taxonomy): Bacteria > Pseudomonadati > Pseudomonadota > Gammaproteobacteria > Pseudomonadales > Pseudomonadaceae > Pseudomonas > Pseudomonas sp. Marseille-Q8238. The sequence goes on from NZ_CBCOPI010000001.1 coordinate 3,573,198, forward strand.
GGCAACGGAGCAGGCTTCAGTGGCAGTATCCAGGGCCAGCAGAGTGGTCATCGGGTAATCCGGTCAGGCAGAAAAAGGCGGGCATTATAAACGCCAACGGCCCGCAAGCGGGCCGTTGGTCATGGCTGAGCGAAATCGATCAGCTAAGGGCAGCCAATACCTTGGCAGTGATCTCGTCGACCGAACCCACGCCTGCGATGGCGGCGTACTTCGGCGTCCCCTCGGCAGCGGCCAGCTTCTGGTAGAAGTCCACCAGCGGCTTGGTCTGCGAGTGATAAACGGACAGGCGATGACGCACGGTCTCTTCCTTGTCGTCTTCACGCTGGATCAGGTCGTCACCGGTTTCGTCATCCTTGCCGGCCACTTTCGGTGGATTGTGCTCGGTGTGATAGACGCGACCAGATGCCGGGTGCACACGGCGACCGGCGATACGACCAACGATTTCCTCGTCGTCCACGGCGATCTCGACCACGTGGTCGATGGTCACGCCGGCGCTCTTCAGCGCTTCGGCCTGCGGAATGGTGCGCGGGAAGCCATCGAACAGGAAGCCATTGGCGCAGTCGGCCTCGGCGATACGCTCTTTGACCAGGTTGATGATCAGGTCATCGGAAACCAGGCCGCCGCTGTCCATCACGCTCTTGGCCTTGAGGCCAAGTTCGGTACCGGCCTTGACCGCTGCACGCAGCATGTCGCCCGTGGAAATCTGCGGAATGCCAAATTTTTTGGTAATGAAACCAGCCTGGGTACCTTTGCCGGCACCGGGCGCCCCTAGCAGAATCACGCGCATCGATGTGCTCCTCAAGAAATGACTAGAAATCGTCGGATTCGCCTCATGGGGCCAATCTCTGTAATTCGGGCTTCGGCGTCACTGAGCGGCCAAAAGGTTGACCACGATACACAGCAGCCCCCGGCCACACAAGCCACCGAAAGTCGGATAAAAACCGACCTCAACCGGTGTTGCGCAAGCCCGCCGCGATACCGGCAACGGAGACCAGAAGCGCCTGCTCCAGAGGGCTGTCCGCAGGGCTCTCGCGCAGCCTGGAACGGGCCAGCAGCTCGGCCTGGAGCAGGTGCAGGGGGTCCAGGTAGGTGTTACGCACGGTAATCGCCTCACGGGTCTCCGGACTGTGGGTGAGCAGTTCAGACTGACCGGTCAAACCCAGTACGATGGTAGTAGCCTGCGACAATAGGTCGCGTAACTGCGCACCCAACGGCTGCAACCCGGTTTCGACCAAGCGCTCATCGTACAAGGTCGCAATGCTCGCATCGGCCTTGGCCAGGACCATTTCCAGCATGTCGATGCGTGTGCGAAAGAACGGCCATTGCTCGCGCATCTGCTCCAGCAGGCCTTGTTCACCGCGTTGCAATGCGTGTTCCAACGCGGCCTCCCAGCCTAGCCACGCGGGCAGCATCAACCGGGTTTGCGTCCAGGCGAATATCCATGGAATGGCACGCAGGCTTTCCACACCACCCGCGCGGCGCTTGGCAGGCCGGCTGCCCAGGGGCAAGCGGCCCAGTTCCTGTTCGGGCGTGGCCTGACGGAAATACTCGACGAACTGCGGATGCTCGCGCACCACTGCGCGGTACGCCGCAACGCCATCGGCAGCAAGGCGCTCCATGGCTTCACGCCAGGCAGGCTGCGGCACCGGCGGTGGTTGCAGGGTGGCCTCCAATACCGCTGCCAGGTACAGGTTGAGGTTCTGCTCGGCCAGGTCCGGCAGGCCGAACTTGAAGCGAATCATCTCGCCCTGTTCGGTGGTGCGGAAGCGGCCCGCCACCGAGCCGGGTGGCTGCGACAGGATTGCCGCGTGCGCCGGGCCACCGCCGCGCCCTACGGTGCCGCCTCGGCCATGGAACAGCAGCAATTCGACCTCATGCTGGCGACACACCTCGACCAGGGTCTCCTGGGCACGGTATTGCGCCCAGGCAGCCGCCAGCGTGCCGGCATCCTTGGCCGAGTCCGAGTAGCCGATCATCACCTCCTGCGGGCCATGCAGGCGTGCACGATAACCGTGTAGCCCCAGCAGACGGTCGATGGCAGGGCCGGCGTTTTCCAGATCGGCCAGGGTCTCGAACAGTGGCACCACACGGATCGGACGCTGCAGGCCCGACTCTTTGAGCAGCAACTGCACGGCCAGCACATCGGACGCCGCGCCTGCCATGGAGATGACATACGAGCCCAGGGACGCAGCAGGTGCAGCGGCCACTACCCGGCACGTCGCCAGCACCTCGGCGGTTTCCGCACTGGGGCGAAACTGGTTCGGCAGCAACGGCCTGCGGTTATCCAGCTCGCGCTGCAGGAAGGTCAGGCGCGCCTCTTCATCCCACTCGGTGTAGCTGCCCAAGCCCAGGTATTCGGTAATTTCGTTGAGCGCCGCGGCATGCCGGGCAGCATCCTGACGTACATCAAGACGCACCAGAAACAAGCCGAACGTAGCCGCGCGGCGCAAGGTATCGAGCAGCGCGCCTTCGGCGATCACACCCATACCGCTGTGATGCAGCGACTGATAGCACAGCTCCAGCGGCTCGAGCAGGTCGCGGTTTTCGTGCAACACCGCCGGCCCTGGCGCAACCTCACTGTCCAATGCTGCTTCGGCCCAGGCACGCGTGGCACGCAGGCGCTCGCGCAGTTGTTTGAGCACGGCCCGATAGGGTTCTGGGTGCACGCCCACCACTCGCCGCAGCTCATCACTGGCGTGCTGCATGGACAGCTCGGCCGCCAGGTGGTCGATGTCGCGCAGGTACAGGTCGGCCGCCATCCAGCGCGCCAGGAGCAGGACCTCGCGGGAAACCTTGGCGGTGACATTCGGGTTGCCGTCGCGGTCGCCGCCCATCCATGAAGCGAAACGCACCGGGGCGGCCTCGAGCGGCAGGTGCAGCCCGGTGGTGGCATGCAGGACCTGATCCGTCCGCCGCAGAAAATTCGGCACAGCGTGCCATAGCGAATGCTCGATCACGGCGAAACCCCATTTGGCTTCGTCTACCGGGCTTGGCCGACTGCGACGGATTTCCTCGGTATGCCAGGCCTCGGCGATCAGACGCTGAAGGCGCAGCCGCGCCAGATCTCCCTCCTCGTCCGTCAGGTCGGTATGGTCCAACGCCGCCAGCTGGGCCGTGATGGCATCGTATTTCTGGATCAAGGTGCGCCGCGCCACCTCGGTCGGGTGCGCCGTCAGTACCAGCTCGATATCCAGACGCGCCAGTTGCCGGGCCAGTTTCTCCGGCTCGTGCCCATCGTTCTTCAGGCGCTGCAGCAGTTCGCCCAGCACACGGCTCTCGAACGATGCAGACTCGTTGGGGCGCCGTCGGCGAATACGGTGGTACTGCTCGGCAATGTTGGCCAGGTTGAGAAACTGGTTGAAGGCACGGGCCACGGGCAACAGCTCGTCGTCGCCCAATGCGTCCAGGGTGTCACGCAGCTGTTGTTCGCCAGCTGCAGAGCCCTTGCGCCCCGCTTTGGAGCCCTGGCGAATCAGTTCGATCTTGTCGAGAAAGGCCTCGCCATGCTGCTCACGGATGGTATTGCCGAGCAGTTCGCCCAACAGGTGTACGTCTTCGCGCAACCGCGCATCGATTTCTGCCATGGCCGCACGCTCCGCCTCGAAATAGAGCCTCCAGATTGCACAGGGCGACGCTTTCTTACAAGCACGGGTCAGTTCGACACCAGGAAGGACCGGGCCCGCTACGCTGAACCATGGGCCTGATTGTCGTCTCATCCATGAGGACAGTCTTTTTTGCCTGCACCATCCGCACAATCAGAGGTACTTATGAAAATCCGCGAACTCGTGCGCCATTGGGAACAGAACGCCAAGGCTCGGTTGACCCGCAGTCGCTACCAGATCCACCTGGAGCTCGAGGCCGCTGCACGCCTGGCAGCACTCGCCGAGATGTACCCCAAGCGCAGCCCTGAGGAACTGCTGGGCGAACTGATCAGCGCAGCATTGGACGAACTGGAATCCAGCCTTCCCTACATCAAGGGCAGCCAGGTGATCGCCACCGATGAGCAGGGCGATCCACTTTACGAAGACATCGGCCCGACTCCCCGCTTCCTTGCCCTGTCGCGCAAATACCTGCAGCAATTCACCACTCAGGCGCAAAGCCCTACCAGCCACTGATTCCCTGAAAGCCCCCCAGCAACACGCCATACCTGGCTTTTCAATCAGCTTTCCACGACCAGCAGGCCCAGGCATGGCGGGCCTCTGCGTGGCTGGATAAAAAAACCTTGAACAATCCTGAACGGCCTCCGGTCACAAAACATAGCCAGCGCATTCACGATGAAATCATCGAGAAAAATACGACTTTTTCTTCGAAAAAAACTCAGTGAGCATGCATCTGGCAGGAAATTGTCATGAGTTATCACGATGTCGAGGATGTAATCAAATGGAGCTGAATATCATGAAGGCAATCCCTGCTGTCACCGGATCGAAAACACTGGCAGCGGCCCTGGCACTGGGCGGCAGCCTGTTGCTGGCAGGCTGTGCTGGCACCCCTCCCACCGAGCAGTTCGCGGTCACCAACACGGTCGTCAGAAGCGCCGTGGACGCTGGCGGCACGCAATATGCCCCGGTAGAAATGAAGACCGCCCAGGACAAGCTGACCCAGGCCGAACGCCTGATGCAGGACAAGAAGTACGACGAAGCTCGTCGTATCGCCGAAGAGGCTGAGTGGGACGCCCGTGTAGCAGAGCGCAAGGCGCGCGCGGTTAAAACGGAGAAGGCCCTGCAGGATGCCCAGCAAGGCATTCAGCAGATCCGCGAGGAAGGTTCGCGTACCCCCATCATTGTGCAGTGACCTGAACCGGCCCCACGCTTAACGATAAGGATGATCCCATGAATAAATTCATTGCTGTTCCCGCCCTGTCCCTGCTCAGCCTGGCCCTGGTTGCTTGCGCCTCCAAGCCGAACCCCAATCTGGAGCAGGCCAACAGTAACTTCTCGCAACTGCAGGCCGAGCCCAAGGCGAACTCCCTGGCCCCCCTGGAAACCAAGGATGCTTCCGACATGCTCGCCCGCGCCAACAAGGCCTATTCTGATCGCGAAGACGTAGTGCAGGTCGATCACCTGGCCTACATCACCAACCAGCGCGTTGAACTGGCTCGCCAGACCATCAAGCAGAAAGAAGCAGAAGCGGCTCTGGCCAAAGCCCCGGCTCAGCGCACACAAGCGCAGCTGGACGCCCGCAACCAGCAGGTCGATGTGCTGCTCAACCAGCTCAAGGCGAAAAAGACCGAACGTGGCGATGTGGTCACCCTGGGTGACGTACTGTTCCAGATCGATCGTTCCGAGCTGAACCCGAATGGCCTGCGCAACGTGCAGCAACTGGCGAACTACCTGTCGCAAAACCCCGATCGCCAGGTCGTGGTTGAAGGCTTCACCGACAGCACCGGCACCGTAGACCACAACCTGCGCCTGTCGAAAGCACGCGCTGATTCGGTCCGCCGTGCACTGGTCGCCGCCGGGGTCAACCCGACGCGCATCACCACCCATGGTTTCGGCAAGGACTACCCGGTCGCCAGCAATGACACCGCAGACTCCCGTAGCCTTAACCGTCGCGTGGAAGTGACCATTGCCAATGGCCCGGGCCCAGTAGCACCACGCGTGCGCTGATCCGCGCCACCAGCAATGAAAAAGCCCGCATCACGCGGGCTTTTTTCTTGCCTGACATATCAGGGTCTGTGTCGTTTCGCTCGCGAGCCGCGTGGCCGCGAGAAATGGCAACAGCCCCTAGTGACGCTTGTGCGTACCTGGCACATGCAGGTGCCCCGCCGCCGCACAGGCATCGGTCGTCACCGGAATCACGGCCGGCTGCTCCAGCTCACGCAAGATGCCACAGGCCTCACTGCTGCCACTGATCTGGCAATGGGCACGCAGATCCCGCAACTGCTCCTGCAAGGCACGCAACTCTGCGATACGCACCTCGACATGGTGGATATGTTCATCGATCAGGTGATTGGCAGCCGTGCAGTCAGCCTCGGGACTATCACGCAGCGCCAACAGGGCACGAATTTCCTGCTGGGTCATATCCAACGAGCGGCAATGACGGATGAATGCCAGGCGCTCGACATGCAGTTGCGTGTACTGCCGGTAATTGCCTTCGCTACGTGATGGCTCGGGCAATAGCCCTTCTCGCTCGTAATAACGAATGGTCTCTACCGGGCAATCGGTCAACCGGGACAACTCGCCAATTTTCATTCTGGAATCCTGATGCTTGACTCTGTAGTTGCTACAGGGTGTGCAATCGGCAGCATATCGTCAATGGAGCTCCACCATGAGCCAGAATCACTGCTGCAACCATGACCACCCCGCCCCCGAAGTGCCCGCAGGCAATCCTGACCTGACGACCGCAAGCACTGGCGAGTTGCGCTGGAGCGCCCTGCGCATCGAAGCCATGGACTGCCCTACCGAAGAACGCCTGCTGCGCAATGCCCTGGGGAAACTGCCAGAAGTCGAAGCCCTGGAGTTCAACCTGATGCAACGCGTCCTGCGCGTGCAGCATCGCTTTACCGAGCTGCAACCGCTGCAGCAGTTGATCGCTACGCTGGGCATGCAGGCTGAAGACATCGATGCCGCGCCCAGTGAAACAGCCGCCAGCCCTGCACAAAAGCCCTGGTGGCCGCTGGCTGTAGCCGGCGTGCTGGCCCTTGCGTCCGAGATCTGCGAATGGTTTGCCATCGGCCCGCAATGGCTGGTTGCGGCGCTGGCCCTGCTGGCCATCGCAGGCGCCGGCCTGCCGACCTATCGCAAGGGGCTGATCGCCCTGAAGAATCGTGACCTGAACATCAACGCCCTGATGAGTATCGCCGTAACCGGCGCCCTGCTGATCGGTCAATGGCCGGAAGCGGCGATGGTCAGCGTGCTGTTCGCCATTGCCGAACTGATCGAGGCCAAGTCTCTGGACCGCGCTCGCCGGGCCATCAGTGGCCTGCTCGACCTGGCACCCCAGCAAGCCACGGTGAGCATCGACGGCACCTGGCGCGAAGTGCCTGCTAGCAGCGTGCAACCCGGCACCCGCGTTCGTGTGCGTCCCGGTGAGCGAATCGCCCTGGACGGCACCCTGCTGGCCGGCAACTCCAGCGTCAACCAGGCGCCTATCACCGGAGAAAGCCTGCCCGTGGAGAAGCAGGTAGGCGATAGCCTGTTCGCCGGCACCATCAACGGCGAAGGCGAGCTGGAGTTCGAAGTCACCCGGGCTGCCAATGACAGCACCCTGGCGCGCATCATCCATGCCGTCGAGGAAGCCCAGGGCACCCGCGCGCCGACCCAGCGCTTCGTCGACCGCTTTTCGCGTATCTACACCCCAACCGTTTTCATCATCGCGTTGCTCACGGCGGTGTTGCCTCCGCTGCTATTCCAGGGCGTCTGGCTCGACTGGATCTACCGCGCGCTGGTGCTGCTGGTCATTGCCTGCCCCTGTGCACTGGTGATCTCCACCCCCGTCACCCTGGTCAGCGGCCTGGCTGCGGCAGCGCGCATGGGCATTCTGGTCAAGGGTGGCGTGTTCCTGGAAATGGGTCGCCAGCTCACCTGGATCGCCCTGGACAAGACCGGCACCCTGACCCACGGCCGCCCGCAGCAGACCGACTTCATCGCGCTGCGCCCAGGCGATGCACGCAGCCTGGCTGCCAGCCTGGCCTCACGCTCCGATCACCCGGTGTCCCAGGCGCTGGCTCGTGCCGCACTGACCGAACAGATTGCCTTGCAGCCCGTTGAGCAGCTCACGGCGCTGCCCGGCCGGGGGGTAAAAGGCCTGATCGCCGGCACCCCCTACCACCTGGGCAATCATCGCCTGGTCGAAGAGCTGGGGCTGTGTTCCAGTGAGCTCGAAGCCCGTCTCGACGAGCTGGAGCGCCAGGGCAAGACGGTGATCGTGCTGCTCGATGAAGCGGGGCCGATGGCTCTGTTCGCCGTGGCCGATGCCGTGCGCGAAACCAGCCGCGAGGCCGTGAGCCAGTTGCATGACATCGGTGTGCGCACCCTGATGCTGACGGGCGACAACCCGCACACCGCTGCCGCCATCGCCAAGCAGGTTGGTATCGATGAGGCGCTGGGCAACCTGCTGCCGGAAGACAAGCTGCGCGAAGTCGAACGCCGACAGGCAAACGACCAGCGAATCGGCATGGTCGGCGACGGCATCAACGATGCACCCGCGCTGGCCCGTGCCGATATAGGTTTTGCCATGGGCGCTGCCGGCACCGACACGGCCATCGAGACCGCAGATGTGGCGTTGATGGACGATGACCTGCGCAAGTTGCCGACGTTCATCCGCCTGTCGCGCCGCACCCATTCCGTGCTGATGCAAAACATCAGCCTGGCGCTGGGCATCAAGCTGGTGTTTCTCGGCTTGACCCTGGTCGGTGCAGGCAGCTTGTGGATGGCCGTCTTCGCCGACATGGGCGCCAGCTTGCTGGTGGTGTTCAACGGCCTGCGCCTGTTGCGTATGGCTCGCTGAAACGCGTAAGCGCTCTTGCCAGACTCACCGGCAAGAGCGCTTCAGGAGCAGGCCGTTGTGGAGAGGGATTACTGCGCGGCAGGTGCCTGCGGGGTTTCCTGACCGATGCAACGCACGGCCTGCTTGCGGTCATCGACCAGCACGCCAGTCAGCCCCTTCTGCTCGGTGTCGAACAGCACCAGCACACCATCGATGCAATGCGCGACTTGCCTGGCTGGCTTCACGGAGAGTTTGTAGTCCTGCCCGGGAATGGTCTTGAGCATGGTGAAGTCGGCCAGCAGCAGGGCATCCTCCTCCTTGGCGAAATGCACGTAGCCGTAGTACCACAACACCAGAATGGTGCCGACAATACTGACGATGCCGGTAAGGATCAGAGGGATGGCGTTGCGTTCTTCACTCATGGCGATCTTCACTTGCTGACAGAAGGGAGGGTTGGAATTGAAAGCGCCGCAGCCTGATACAGCCATCGATCGATGGCAAGCGCCACGATGCCGCAGCCGGCCGATTTGGCACCACGACATTCATAGGATATTCGCGTAATCGGCCTCGATACGATCCAGGCTCAGGTGGTTGAGGAAGTTGGAAAAGCACATCCAGGCCGACAACGCGTTGAGGTCGCGGAACTGCTGCGGCAGGTACTTGGGAGGCACAACCAACCCTTCATCGACCAACTGACGCAGGGTACGCATGTCTTCCAGGGTGGTTTTGCCACAGAACAGCAGGGGAATCTGCTCCAGCTTGCCTTTGCGTACGGCCAACTGGATGTAGTTGTAGATCAGGATGAAGCCCTTGAGGTAGGACAGATCCTTGGTGAACGGCAACCCCGTCGGGGTGGAGCCGCGGAATACCCGACTGGCACTGCCGTAGCTCTCCGCCATGCCGTAGCCCTGCTCCTGGTAGAACGCGAACACCTGCAGGAAGTCGGCACCCTCCTCCGCCATGTGAATGGCGCGGGTACGATTGGTCAGCTTGCGCAAACGCGTCGGGTAAGAGGCAAAAGCGATGACCTCCATGAGAATGGCCAGGCCTTCCTGGGTCACCGTCGATGAGGGTGGCCCCTTGGCCAGGAAGGTACAGATCGGCTGGTTCTGCCCGTTCAACGTGGTGCCGACATGGACCAGCCCTTCGTGGACCTCCAACGCACGCACATCACGCTCGTTGAACATCGCGTCGGCACGCACCTTGATGTAGTCGGCACCGGCCGCCGCATCGGCGACGATACCGTCGGACTCGAATACGCGAATGGTGTCGTCGCCAAATACACCGGCCAGGCGGGTCTGCAATTGCAGCACTGCGTCCTTGGCGGTCAGGGTCTTGGCTTCGTCTTCGAGATCGCCGCGACTGGCGATGTTGTTGAGGTAATCGGAGAGCATCAGGCCGAGGTCGGCAAGGGTCGGGTCACCGGCGTGGAAGGCATCGGACGCCGCGCCATACAGCTCCTGGGAAATCAGGCCGAAATCCGCCGTGCCACGTGCTTCGAGCATGCGGATTACCATGCGGTATTCCTTGCACATGCGCCGCATGATCTGCCCGACCGGGTTGAACTGTCCCAGGTGGCGGGTGATATCACGCTCGATGTTCTGAAACTCCAGCTTCTTCGCGGCGGCATCGAACGCCAGCGGTCGGCTATCGTAGTAGCTGCGATCCACCGCCGGCATCGCCTTGCCCTTGGCCTTGAGGAAGCCCTGACGGATGCTGTCGTCCCACTTGATGGCATCGAGCACGCGAATCGGCGTCTGCGCGTCGACAATCCGGTCGGACAAACCACGGATCGTGGCCTGGTATTCGTTAAGCGTATCGCCTTTGCTCATGCCCACTCCGTTACTGGCCACTGCTGCGCTGATAGCGCGCCACTTCGATGAAAACATCGGAATTGGCCTGATCGTCCAGATAGCCGAACACCTGTGGCAACGGGCTGCTGATCAGCAGACCATCGCCCTGTACGGTCTCCACCGTCTGACCCTGCAGGACACCGTTGTGTACATCCTGCTGGATGCGGTCTACATCGAGGGTATAGATGACCAGTTCATTGCTGCTGGTCAGCTCGAAACCGGCAATCGCGAAATTGGCGCCCAGCCGCTTCGGCAACCCCGCCGACATGTACCAGCGATGCCCGTGATGAGACACCGTGAAGCCATATTCGTCAGCCGTCTTGCCCTCTTCGCCGTCGCTCCAGACACGCGCCCGATAAAGGTTAGAGCCCGAACGGCTGATACTGAGCAACTGCCGCTCGCCCCATTCATCCTGCCGCTCCCACTCACCGAGCAGAGGAATCGGTGCCGCCTCATTGGCAGGAATCGGCTCCCTGAATGTGACCAGGCAACCGCTCGATAGCAGACAGAACAGAGCGACGATCGCGAAACGCCAGGTTTTCATTACGCACTCCTTGTGAGATCCGATAAACCAGCGGTGGCGACGGCAACCAAGCAGCGAGCGAGCTACCGGGACAGCTCCGACTCAGAGGCCACAGACCAGATCGAGGAAGCGTTTGAGAACAGCCCGCTGCCCTGCCCGGTCCAGATTCTCCAGCCCATCGACGAGGGCATGATATTCCATCCGCAAAATAAGCGTAGTCAACACGCGCGCATCCTCTACCGGTGCGCTCGATCCCATGGCACGCAACGCCATTTCAGCGAAATGCGTGCGCAACTGCTGATGCGCCAAAGCCAGTGATTTCAAGGCCGGATTGGTCAGCGACTCCTGACCAAAGGCGATTTCCAGCCAGAGTTCGTCGCGGCCTTCGCGTAATTTGGCCTCGACATGGGCAACCGCGACATCAATGGCGTGATCCACCATCTGCCTGCGCGCCTGCCGATCGCCCTCGGCGCTTGCGGCCAGGCGCTGGAAGTCATCGTCGATACCGGCCCAAAGCACGGCCAGACTGGCAGAACTGCGCTCCACGAACAGCGCAAAGCTGTCGCTGATGAGGTCCTTGATGTCTTTGAAGTAGTAGGTCGTGGCCGATAGTGGCACCTGGGCTTCGGCCGCAACCGCGCGGTGACGAACAGCCCTAATGCCGTCACGCACGATGATGCGCAGTACAGCTTCGAGGATTTTACGGCGGCGTTGCTCGCTGCCCTGACGGCTGGTCTTGCGACCCCGGTACTGGATGCTCTCGGCCAAGTCGCTGGCGCGTCTGGCGGGATGCTGCTTGCTGGGTGCCTGAATCACTGGGAAAACGATCCTCTCGCCCGCTGATGCGGAAAATGCGGCCCACCCCATCAGTGGGCCGATCTTTTCGCATTGTCATAGCAAAGATGGCCAATTGCCATGACTACAGCGAAGCGAGGCTGATTGCTCAGCGTGCGGCAATCAAGCCTGAGGGCGCATATGCGGGAACAGGATCACATCACGGATCGACGGCGAGTTGGTCAGCAGCATGACCAGACGGTCGATCCCAATGCCCTCGCCCGCGGTCGGCGGCATGCCGTATTCCAGGGCGCGAACGTAGTCAGCGTCGTAATGCATGGCTTCATCATCACCTGCATCCTTGTCAGCCACCTGCTGCATGAAACGCCCGGCCTGATCTTCCGCGTCGTTCAACTCGGAATAGGCGTTGGCGATCTCGCGGCCACCGATGAACAGCTCGAAACGGTCGGTCACGCTCGGATCATCGTCGCTGCGACGAGCCAGCGGCGAGACCTCGAACGGGTAACGGGTGATGAAGTGCGGCTGTTCCAGCTTGGGCTCGACCAGCTCTTCGAAAATCATCACCTGCAGCTTGCCCAGGCCTTCGAAGCCGAGCACCTTGGCACCGGCTTTCTTGGCGATCTCGCGGGCACGGTCGATGTCGTTGAGGTCGGCAGCGCTGATCTCCGGGTTGTACTTGAGGATCGAGTCGAACACCGACAGGCGTGCGAACGGCTCACCGAAGTGGAACACCTTGTCGCCGTACGGCACGTCGGTAGTCCCCAGAACCAGCTGGGCCAGCTCGCGGAACAGCTCCTCGGTCAGGTCCATGTTGTCTTCGTAATCGGCATAGGCCTGGTAGAACTCGAGCATGGTGAACTCGGGGTTGTGCCGGGTCGAAACGCCTTCGTTACGGAAGTTGCGGTTGATCTCGAAGACTTTCTCGAAGCCGCCGACCACCAGGCGCTTGAGGTACAGCTCAGGCGCGATACGCAGGAACATCTGCATGTCCAGGGCGTTGTGGTGGGTCTCGAACGGCTTGGCCGCAGCGCCGCCTGGGATGGTCTGCAGCATCGGCGTTTCGACTTCGAGGAAGTCGCGCTTCATCAGGAAGCTGCGGATATGCGCGATGACCTGCGAGCGAACGCGGAAGGTCTGGCGCACATCCTCGTTGACGATCAGGTCGACGTAGCGCTGGCGGTAGCGTTGCTCCGTGTCGCTGAGGCCGTGGTGCTTGTCCGGCAGCGGGCGCAGCGACTTGGTCAGCAGACGCACGTCGGTCATCTCGACGTACAGGTCGCCCTTGCCGGAACGGGCCAGGGTGCCTTCAGCCGAGATGATGTCGCCCATGTCCCAGGTTTTCACCGCGGCCAGGGTTTCTTCCGACAAAGTCTTGCGATTGACGTAGACCTGGATGCGTCCGGTCATGTCCTGGATAACCATGAACGAGCCACGGTTGAGCATGATGCGCCCGGCAACCTTGACCGGAATGGCAGCAGCCTCCAGCTCTTCCTTACTCTTGTCGACGTACTGTTTCTGCAGGTCAGCGCAGTAGTTGTCGCGGCGGAAGTCGTTGGGGAAGGCATTGCCCTGCTCACGGAGGGCTGCAAGCTTCTCTTTGCGCTGGGCAATCAGCTTGTTTTCTTCCTGTTGCAGTTCGTGTTGGTCGAGTTGTTGGTCGCTCATTTCGGGTCGTCCCGGTTAAACCATCATTCTTGAAAAATGGCTGCAAACCCGCTGGTTTGCAGCTTGACGCTTGTGGCCGCTAGAGCCTGCTCACACTCTCGTATCGCCGACGCGCAGCAGATCGTGAGCAGCTTCTTACAGGCCCTGCTTGAGGCTAGCCTCAAGGTACTGGTCGAGGTCGCCATCGAGAACCTTCTGGCAGTCGCTGCGCTCGATGCCGGTACGCAGGTCCTTGATGCGCGAGTCGTCGAGCACGTAGGAGCGGATCTGATGCCCCCAACCGATGTCGGACTTGGTCTCTTCCAGCGCCTGGGACGCAGCGTTGCGCTTCTGCATCTCCTGCTCGTACAAGCGGGCACGCAGCATTTTCATGGCGGTGTCCCTGTTGGCGTGCTGAGAGCGCTCATTCTGGCACGCCACCACCGTGTTGGTCGGCACGTGGGTAATACGTACCGCCGAGTCGGTGGTGTTTACGTGCTGACCACCGGCCCCGGAGGAGCGGTAGGTGTCGATGCGCAGGTCGGACGGGTTGATATCGATCTCGACCTTGTCGTCGATTTCCGGCGATACGAACACCGCCGAGAAGGAGGTATGGCGACGGGCACCGGAGTCGAACGGGCTTTTGCGTACCAGGCGGTGCACACCGATCTCGGTGCGCAGCCAGCCAAAGGCGTACTCGCCCTTGATGTGCACGGTGGCGCCCTTGATGCCGGCGACTTCACCTTCGGACAGTTCGACGATCTCCGCACTGAAACCGCGCTTGTCGGCCCAGCGCAGGTACATGCGCAGCAGGATGTTGGCCCAATCCTGCGCCTCGGTACCGCCAGAACCGGCCTGGATATCGAGATAAGCGTTGTTCGGGTCCATCTCACCGCTGAACATGCGGCGGAACTCCAGCTTCTCGAGGATTTCGCGCAGGCGCTCGATTTCCGCAGCGACGTCGTCGACGGCACCCTGGTCGTTTTCTTCGACGGCCATGTCGAGCAGGTCACGCGAATCGGCCAGGCTGCCAGTCAGGTCGTCGATGGTCTCGACGATCTGCGCCAGGGTGGCACGCTCACGGCCCAGGTTCTGGGCGTATTCCGGCTTGTTCCAGACGTTCGAGTCTTCGAGTTCGCGGTTTACTTCGACGAGACGATCATGCTTTTGATCGTAGTCAAAGATACCCCCGAATAGTCTGGGTGCGCTCGGACAGGTCCTTGATGGCATTAAGGATCGGGTTGATTTCCATAGCTGACGGCACTCGCAGGTAAAACTTCGGAAAAGCCGGAGAGTATACCCGAGTCGAATCCACACGGGCAGACGGGCTGACCACTCGCAACAAGGCTTTGCACTACAAGGCCTCAACCACCGTCACCGCACGCCATGACCACGGACGGTGCCCGCAATCGCTGCTGGCCCAGATCGAATGACCGCCAAAACAACGCCCGCGCGCCCTTGGTGAGGCACAACCAGGCAGCGTGGTAATTGCGTCATGTACGTGCGGTCAGAACTTGAGGCTCATGCGTGCCCCGAGACTCTGGTCACGGGCGTCCTCGGCGAACTGGCTCGCGTAGAGCACACCGACGTACACCTCCGGCACCAGTTCATAGTCGAGGCTCAGATCCAAACGCAGATTGTCGCGCTCGAATGTACGCCCGGAAAGGTCGAGGACACTGCCATCGGCGCGCTGCACACCGCTTTGCAGTCGTGGCTCGATGAAGCCATGCCGCAATGCCAGGCTGCCTCGGCCGATCAACCGACGCTGTTGCAGTTGCCAAGTGGTTGCGGCACGCCAGCCAAGGGTCAGGTATGCACCGTCCTGTTCATCTCGCCCCAGGTGCACCGCATGTGCACCACCGCGCTCACGCATGCCCTGGGCATCCAGATGCACATAAGCCAGGCCAGCAAAGGGTTCGATGGTGAAGTCACGAAAGTCCTGCGGATAACTGGCCTCGCCGAATACCTGGGTGGTCGCGGCGCGGCCATCGGCCTTCAGCGCTTCGCCAGACGCGTTACGTTGAGCCTGCAGATCGTGCCAGCTGTAGCCGACGCCGAACTTGAAACCAAGTTGATAGTAACGCGTCGCGGCATAAGCACTCAGGTGGTAACTGTCGACGTCACTGTCGCCAGATGAGCCATCGACCTGTAGCTCGCTACGCCCAAACCCGCCAAGCACCCCGGCCACCCACATGCCCTGCAGGGGACGGTCAATACCGAACAGCACACCAGCGCTGTGCCGTTGCAGACGTGACGAATAAGCATCACCTTGCCAGGTTCCGTAGCCGCCGTAGGCCCGGGTCCAAGCCTGCAGCTGGCCATCCGCAGCCGGGCGCTCACGAAAGGCAAAACGAATCTGCTGGAGGCGATCCAGAGCAGCATCACGGGGGATTCGGCTGTCCTCCAGCAACAGGCTGCGTTGCGTGAGCCACAGTCCGCCTGCTTGCGGTTCGGCATACAGCGGCGGCGACAGCCCGATCAGGATCGCCCCCATTTGCAGGGCGCTGCGCTTCTTGCTCATCGCCCTGTCCCATCAGAGGGTTTCATGACGCCGGAACTACCGAACACTCAGGTGCTGAGTGGCTCGCTGACCAGCCCGACCTGATTACGCCCGTTGTTCTTGGCCTCATAGAGGCCCTGGTCGGCCATCTGCACGAGCTGCAAAGAGGACAGGCCAGTCACTGGCAACAGGGTCGATACGCCGATACTGACACTCAGCACGGTCTTTCCCACTTGCTGATCATGGAGGATGTTCAAGGACTCGACCGTGCGCCGGACCTTCTCGGCCAACAACCGCGCACCGCCGGACGAGGTGCCCGGAAGAATCATGGCGAACTCTTCGCCACCATAGCGCGCGGCCATGTCCGAGGAGCGGCTGCAGCATTCGCGCAGGGTGTCCGCCACACGGCGCAGGGCCTCGTCACCGGCGACATGGCCGAAACTGTCGTTGTAGTTCTTGAAGTAATCGACATCGATCATCAGCAAGGAAACCGGAGCCTGCTCGCGTTGTGCACGGCGCCATTCCATTTCCAGGTATTCGTCGAAATGGCGGCGGTTGGAGAGACCGGTCAAGCCATCCGAGTTCATCAAGCGCTGCAGCACCAGATTGGTTTCGAGCAACTGTTGCTGGCTCTCACGCAAGGCGCGGTAGGCCTCGTCGCGCTGCTGCATGGCGATATAGGAACGTGAGTGGTAACGGATACGCGCCACCAGCTCGATTGCATCAGGCAGTTTGACCAGATAGTCATTGGCGCCGGCCGCGAATGCCGCACTCTTCACCGTGGCATCGTCACGCGTCGACAGCACGATGATCGGCACGTCGCGCAGCAGCGAAGAAGCCCGGTAATCGCCCAGCAGGGTCAGGCCGTCCACCCCCGGCATCACCAAGTCCTGCAGGATGACGGTCGGGCCGATCTGTTCGGCCAGGGCAACTGCCTGGCGTGGATCGGCACAGAAATGGAAATCGATGCCGGTCTCACTGGCCAGCGAGCGACGGACTGCCTCGCCAATCATGGCCTGGTCATCGACCAACAGGACCATGACGGCACTCTCTGGCGGGACGCCCGTTTCCGCAGGGTTACGATTAGGGTATTGCATACGATCTCCGGGCGCCTGGGCCTACGGTAAACAATGAGATTCTAGCCGAGAGAGCAAAAGGTACGACCGCCATCAGCCAAACACCTCGACCAGGCGCGGTGCAATGCGCTCGAGCGGGAGCACTTCCATCGCGGCATCCAGTTCGGCAGCAGCCTTGGGCATGCCATATACGGCCGAGCTTTTACGGTCTTGGGCAATCGTGCGGAAACCATGGTCACGCATGTGCTTCAGTCCCTGCGCACCGTCTCGCCCCATACCGGTTAACAGCACACCCACTGCCTCGCCTTTCCAGTGCGCAACCACGCTATCGAAGAACACATCGATGGAAGGGCGATACACATGGCTGCTGGGTTCCGCGGTGTACACGAGATGGCCGCTGCGCTGTATACGAATATGGTTGTTGGTACCCGCCAGCAGAATGGTTCCTGGCTGCGGTGGTTCGCCATCGCGCGCCAGGCGCACCGGCAGCTTCGATTCGCTGGCCAGCCACTCGGCCATGCCTGCGGCGAATACCTCATCCACATGTTGCACCAACACGACAGCAGCGGAGAAACTGGCCGGAAGCTGCTTCAGCAAAGTCGCCAAGGTCGCCGGGCCGCCCGCCGAAGCGCCAATGGCGACCAGGCGCTGGGCCTTGGCTGTACGCACGGGCTTGGCTGCTTCACGGCGCCGGCTATCACCCTGCCCGATCAGCCAGCCGATATTCTGGATCTTGCGCAACAAGGCAGCGGCGTCCTGCGTCCTGCCACTGCCGAGCGCCGGCGTATCGACCGCGTCCAGGGCTCCGTGCCCCATTGCCTCGAATACCCGATGAACGTTCTGCGCCATGTCCACCGTCACGATGAGGATCGCACAGGGGGTCTGCGACATGATCAAACGGGTCGCCTCGACACCATCCATCTCCGGCATCATCAGGTCCATCAACAGGACATCGGGGGTATTTTCCCGGCAACGCGCCACCGCCTCGGCACCATTGCTCGCCACCCAGATAAGCTGATGCGCAGGCTCCATGGCCAATGCACGCCGCAAAGCCTCGACGGCCAGCGGCATGTCGTTGACGATTGCAATCCTCATCCCTGCGCTTCCCCGATCAGCACCACAACGGCCTCCAGCAATGCTTCGTCATGAAAACTGGCCTTGGCCAGGTAGTAGTCAGCACCGGCATCGAGCCCTCTCCGGCGGTCTTCTTCGCGGTCCTTGTAGGACACCACCATCACCGGCAGTGACTGCAAGCGGTTGTCGCGACGCACCAGCGTAACCAGTTCGATGCCGTCCATGCGCGGCATATCGATATCGGTGATGAGCAGGTCGAAGTGTTCCGATCGCAGCGCGTTCCAACCATCCATGCCATCCACCGCGACCGCCACGTCATAACCGCGACTGAGCAGCAGCTTGCGCTCCAGTTCACGCACGGTCAGCGAGTCATCGACCACCAGCACGCGCTTGCGCCGCGCGCCCTGATGCTGTCGGGTATTGCGGTCCACACGATCCAGTCGCCCACTGCCCAGCAGCTTGGCGACCGAATGGAACATGTCCTCGACGTCCAGGATCAGCACCGGCGTTCCATCATCCAGCAACGCACCAGCCGAGACGTCGCGCACCTTGCCCAGCCGTGCATCCAGTGGCATCACCACCAGCGTGCGCTCGCTGATGAAGCGCTCGACGACGATGCCATACAAGGTTTCGCGATCACGGATCAGGACCACAGCGATGCCATTGTCCTCGGGCGTCCCTTCCGGGCGCTGAAGAATCTGGCTTGCCGATACCAAACCAACATGCTGCCCGTCGTGCCAGAAATGCTGACGCCCTTCGAGCTGAACGATGTCCGAGGCCTGCAGGCGGGTCATGCGTTCAATATGAGCCAGGGGAAATGCATAGGCCTCACCACCCACCTCGACCACCAGGCTGCGCACTACCGAGAGCGTCAGCGGTACATCGAGGTGAAAGGTCGCACCCAGCCCTTGGCGCTGCTCCATGCGCACGCCGCCGCGCAACTGGCGCAGCATGTGCTGGACGGCATCCAGACCGACTCCGCGTCCGGACACCTCGGTAACCTGCTCACGCATGCTGAAGCCGGGCAGGAAAAGGAAGGCCAGCAGTTCTTCCTCATTCAACTGCGCCGCCGTTTCAGCGCTGGCGAACTGGCGACTCACCACCGCATCGCGCAAACGCTCGAGGTCCACCCCCGAACCATCATCGCTGAGTTCCAGCACCAGCATGCCGGCATGGTGACGCGCACGCAGCACGATTCGACCGACCTCCGGCTTGCCCAGGCGCTTGCGCACCTCCGGGTGCTCGATACCGTGATCGACGGCATTGCGCAGCAAGTGGGTCAGCGGGGCTTCGAGCTTTTCCAGTACATCACGATCGACCTGCGTGCTTTCCCCTTCGATCTCCAGACTGACCTGCTTGCCCAGTGAGCGTCCCAGGTCGCGCACCATGCGCACCTGACCGGAGAGCACATCGGCAATCGGGCGCATCCGCGAGGCCAGTGCGGCGTCATATAGCACCTGGGCACGCTGACCACCCAGCCAGCCAAATTCGTCGAGATCCGCCATATGCTGTGCCAGCAGTTGCTGACTTTCGCCGAGCAGTTGGCGCGCTTCGACCAGCATTTCCCGCGCTTGCGGATCGAGCTGTTCATCGAGGATGGTTTCACGCGCCACATCCAGGGCACGGCTCGCCCCTACCTGCAAACGCTTGAGTCGCTGCAAGGCAGTGGCCAGGGGCTTGATACGCTGAAATTCCACCAGCGACTTGCTGGAAATATCCAGCAGGTGATCCAGCCGCTCCGCGCTGACGCGCAGCACCCGACCACGGCCATCATTCCAGGTTTCCGTACTGGCAGGCATTGCCGGCAGTTCGCTGGAGAGTGGTTCCGCGACGACCGCCTCGGGTTCGGCAGGTAGCGCAGGCGCAGGCGCCGCTGGACTAGCCGGTAGCGTCGGCGCATCACGTTCGGGGAGAGCAACGCTGACAGATACCGATGAGCGCGTGCCCCGTGCCAGGCTGCCAATCCGCTCGACCAGCGCATCCACTTCTTCGCCAGCAACCTGCAGCGAGCCGGTATCCGTAATGGGCATGCCCAGTCGCAGCAACAGATCAGCGCCTTGCAACAGTGCATCAATGTGCTCGGACTGCAGGCGCAAGCGGCCATCCTGCGCCTCGACCAGGCAATCCTCCATGACATGCGCCACGCGCACCCCAGCCTCCAGCCCGACGATACGCGCAGCGCCCTTCAGCGAGTGCGCCGCACGCATGCAGGCTTCCAACTGTTCGGCCTGGTTGGGATTGCGCTCCAGCACCATCAGGCCGGTATTGAGCACCTGGGTCTGGGCCTCGGCCTCGAGCTTGAACAACTCCAGCAACGAGGCATCACGCATCTGATCCGGGGTCATCCGAGACTCCTCACGATTGCCTGCTGCAGCATTTCCTCATCGAGCAGCGTGATGCTGCGACCACGCCATTGCAACACGCCCGTGGCAAACCGCTTGGCCACCTGGGCAGTACCTTTGCCTGCCTCGTTGACGAGCGCCAACGGAATGCCATGAATACCATCCACCTCATCCACCGGTGCGACCACAGGTCCGCCTTGCCCGGCGAGAATCAGCATGCGGGGTACCACGCGCCGCTCGGACACCGGCGCCGCACCAGGCTCCAACCCCAGCAGTTCGCTCAGCGACAGGCACGCGACCAGAGCACCGCGCACATTGGTCACCCCTAGCAGCCCGATGGAACGCTGATGGGGCAGCGAGTGAATCAAGGTCTGTGGCGCCACCTCCACCAACGAACGGGTCGCCAGGCCGAACCAGGCCTCCCCCAGACGAAACACCAGGTTCGAACGAAGCTCGCCCTGCCCCAGCTCAGCTTCTACCGGCTGCTCATCCTGATCACTGCGATGCAGGGCATAGCGGTCAAGCAAGTGGGTTGCAGCAACGGCATGGACGTCGCAATTGCGGCAGTGAATGTGGGCCTCGAGGCGCTCGCAGGTCTTGTCGCCATGCACGCCAATACGGTTCCAGCAGTCATCGATGGGCTGTAGCTGATCGGCATCGATCAGGGGCAGACGACTATCAATCATTAGGTTTCACTCCGCGACTGGCGCGCTGCTGCAAGCGCTGCGCACCGGCCAGATCGCCACGAGCAGCGAGCAGTGCGGCCAGATGGGCCATGGCCTCGGCATGCTGCGGGTCCAGGTACAACGTCTTGCGGTAATAGTCCTGGGCTTCATTGATCTGCCCGGCAACATCGCTCAGCAAGCCCAGCCAGTAGAAGACGGCAGCCGAGGGGCCATGCTGTGCCAGATGACGTTCGCAAATGGCCCGGGCCTCTGCACTACGGCCACTGTTGGCCAGGCTGGCGATTTCCTGAAGCGCGGCGTCTCCCTCGACCTGTTTGGCCGCGATATCGCCCATTTTCGGCAAAGCCGGCCGAGATACTCGTGCAGGAATAGCCGGACGTGTCGGCAGCGGTGGTTTGGCCGCCGGCCGTGGCAGTGCGGCCTTGGCCGGGCGCACTGCAGCGACTGCAGGCGCATGGCGGAAGACGAACGCCAGCGGGATGTTCAATGCGTTCATGCCGCACTGACTGAACAGGCTCGCCTCAGCCGGACCGATGAACATGGCACCATCTGCACGCATCAGGCGCTTGAGTACCTCGACCACGCGCCCCTGCGTCGGTCGATCAAAATAGATCAGCAGATTACGGCAGAAGACGAAGTCGTAAGGCTCTTCTGCCGCCAGCAAGGCCGGCTCCAGCAAGTTGCCACTCAGAAAGCGGACCGTGTGCCGAACCGACTCGCTCAGGATGAAGTTGTCGCCACTGGCAGTGAAATAGCGGTCACGAAAGCCCATATCATTGCCACGAAATGAATTGCGGCCATACACACCTTCACTGGCGCGCTTGAGCACCTTGTCACTGATGTCCATGGCATCGACATGGAACTGCTGCGCCATCAACCCCGCATCGAACAACGCCATGGTGATCGAATAGGGTTCCTCGCCACTGGAGCAAGGCAGACTGAGAATACGCAACGGCCGGCCACCAAGGCCCGGCAGTCGCTCAAGCGCGAGACGGCCCAGTGCGTTGAAGGATTCGGGGTAACGAAAGAACCAGGTCTCCGGTACGACCACCGCCTCGACCAACGCCTGCTGCTCAGACGGGGAAGCATTCAGATGAGTCCAATAGGCCTCTTCGTCGGCGCAGCCCAGAGCCCGGGTGCGTTGGCGTACAGCCCTTTCGACCACGATGCGGCCAACTGACTCGGCGTCGAGGCCGATACGGGTTTTCAGCAATTGCTCAAAGCGCTCGATCATCGGGCACCAGGCGGAAACAGCAGATCGCGAATATCGTCCGTCAACAGATCCTCGATACGGACACGCTGCACCAGCCCTTCCTTTCCTTCGTAGACCGGCCCCAGATAGCGAGCCTGAACCTGGTCCAGGCCCGACTCATGAAACGCCTGAGGGTCGCAGCGAAAGGTGTTGGTAGCCTGTTCGAGAATGAGGCCAAGGCAATACGACCGATAATGCACCAGCACCAGTCGGGTGCTGGTACGCATCGCCGCTGGCGTACCGAATGCTTGTGCCGCCAGATCGAGAACCGGCACCAGTTGTCCGCGGAAGGAAAACAGCCCGGCAACCCAGACAGGCGCCTCGGGGATCTGTTTCAAGCGCCGCAACGGCAGCACTTCAATCACTTCACGGACATCCAGCGCATAGCGATCGGCGCCCATGCTGAACAGCAGGAACAGCTGTTCGTGGGCCCGGAGCGCCTTCAGGCTGGCAGCGCTGTTAGACATGGTCAGACCTTGAAGCGACTGACGCCGCTGCGCAGCCCATTGGCAACCAGGTTCAGGTCATCGATGGCAGCACTGGCCTGACGCAACGATTCCACCGTCTGCCCGGAGGCTTCGCTCAACTGCACCAGTGCCTGGTTGATCTGTTCGGCGCCGGTCGACTGCGCCTGCATGCCTTCATTGACCATCAGCACGCGAGGCGCCAAGGCCTGAACCTGCTGGATGATCTGGGTCAGTTGCTCACCGACCTGGCCAACTTCGGCAATGCCGCGGCGCACTTCCTCGGAGAACTTGTCCATGCCCATCACGCCGGCAGACACCGCCGACTGAATTTCGCGCACCATCTGTTCGATGTCGTAGGTGGCCACGGCGGTCTGGTCGGCCAGGCGACGTACCTCGGTCGCAACCACGGCAAAACCCCGCCCGTACTCACCGGCCTTTTCCGCCTCGATAGCGGCGTTGAGGGACAGCAGGTTGGTTTGATCCGCCACTTTGACGATGGTGGTGACCACGTGATTGATGTTGCCGGCCTTCTCATTGAGGATCGCCAGCTTGGCATTGACCAGTTCGGCCGCGCCCATGACCTGGTGCATGGTTTCTTCCATGCGTGCCAGCCCCAGTTGGCCGGAGCCTGCCAGGGTGGAGGTCTGTTCGGCCGCGCCGGATACCTCGGCCATGGTGCGGACCAAATCGCGCGAGGTCGCGGCGATCTCGCGTGAGGTCGCGCCAATTTCCGTGGTAGTGGCGGCGGTTTCCGTTGCGGTGGCCTGCTGCTGCTTGGACGTTGCAGCAATCTCGGTAACCGAGGTGGTCACCTGCACCGAGGAACGCTGGGCCTGCGCGACCAGAATCTTGATTTCTTCGGCCATGCCGTTGAAGCCCGACTCGATGGCACCGAACTCATCGTTGCGACCCAGACTGAGACGCACGGTCAAGTCGCCCTTGGCCAGGGCCTGCAGTGTCTCTACGACACGCTGCACCGGCTGGGTAATGGCCTGCATGAGGAAGAAGCCACAGATGAACGCCGCTGGAATCGCCAGCAGCAGCGCGACGATCATGCCCAGCCGGGCATTGCCCACTGCTGAAACGATATTGCCAGCCGAACCGTAGGCGTTATCACGGTTCAGCTCGATCATCGCATTGAGGTGGTCACGCCCTTCCTGCCAGATGCTGGGGAGACGACCATGGAGCTCGGTTTGTACATCGTCGTACTGCCCTTGCTGGTAAAGGGCAATGACCTTGTCGTGCTCCTCGCGGAACTGTCCAAGGGTCCGTTTGAACTGATCGAGGAAGGCCTGATCACGGGCTTCATTGATCGTGTCCTGGTAGTCCGCAATCGACTTTTCCAGGCTGTCGTTCACACGTTTGAACTGCTGAAGATCACTGTCACCCAGCGTCCGCTGATCATTGAGCCCGACCATTTCCAGCGTCAGCCGGACATATTCAGCCCAACTGCTGCTGACTTGAGTGATGTGAAACATCCCTGGCATCGCATCCTCAAGCAGATGCGTAGCACTCTCATCCACACGTGACAGGCGCTCGAAGGAAACCACCGCCATCATCAGCATGATCGCAATGATCACGGCAAAGCTCGCCAGAATCCGCCGCCGAACAGTCCAGTTCTTCACATTCATCCCCACTCGCCAGAAATCCGGTTAATGCCTGTCTGCTCAGGCAACGCCTATTGCGGCGCGACTCTAGAGACTCGCCCAGACGGCCGCAAGCCGCCTGCCCAGGGTATCTCGGTCGCTACTTAAGTTTTTCTGCCGCTCAGTGTGGCAGAAAGATAAACCTTTTAAATAGTAGGTACGCCTTCATGCTCGAAAGTGGCGCATTTGCTACAGGCATACCACTCCATCAGGCCTCAGAAAGGCCTGACCACAGTAAAGGTCAGGATTTACCGATAGTCACGGCATGGGGGCGGAAGGCAGCAGATTGACCACGGTGCGAAGCTGCATGCACCGTAGTCAGGGGACGTTTACTGAGCGCTCAGTTCCTGGCGAACCTGCGCTTCCAGCTCAGCCTTGAGCGAGGGCTCGAGCTTTAGCTGGCGGGCCAACTCCTCGAGGTAGGCACGCTCCATGAAGTGTTCTTCATCAACCATGAGCACACTGGCGATATACATTTCAGCCGCCATTTCCGGTGTATTGGCAGCACGCGCCACCTCAGCAGGGTCCAGAGGCTTGTTCAACTCGGCCTCCAGCCAGCGGCTCAACTGAGGGTCGCCCGCCAATTGACCCAGCTGCTCTTCGAGCAGTTGTTTTTCCCTGGCGTCGACATGACCGTCCGCCTTGGCGGCGGCAACCAGGGCACGCAGGATGGCCTGGCTGTGTTCCTCGACCTGTGGAGCCGGCAGGCGATCAACCGTTTGCAGCGGTGCGGCACCAGCACTCTGCCCTTGCTGTGCCTGCCAGTTACCGTAGGCCTTGTAGGCAATAACCCCCAAAGCAGCCAGGCCACCGTAGGTAATCACCTTGCTGCCTACCTTGCGAGCGCTCTTGTTGCCCAGCAGCAAGCCCAGCGCGCCTGCAGCCAGTGCGCCACCGCCGGCGCCCTTGAGCAAGGCGCCGAGATCGCCAGAACCCTTGCCACCGCCGCCCAGCAAACCGCCCAAGGCGCCGCCCAGGCCTGCGGATGGCGTGCCACCACCGCCATTCTTCTGTTGCAACAGGTCCTGACCGGATTTGAGCAGTTGGTCGAGCAGGCCACGGGTGTTCATGGAGAAATTCCTCGGGATGGGAAGCGATGCCTGAGAACCGGCAAACGATCTGCCGACTGCCGGCCATATGGCGTTAACTCAGAAGACCGTAAACGGATTCTGTAAGTTCTCGATTCTAGCGATGGGCAGCGTTGTATCAGGGGTGGCACATGCTTCCAGATATTGCGAAGCCTGGGCATAGCAGACCAATAGCCCAAGCCGCACCATTTCCCGCCATGGCTGCACCCTGGCCCGAGGTGTCTACCTCAGTGGTTGGGCTCATCGACCGGCAGGGCAAAGCGGAAGGTCGCGCCCTGACCCGGCACCTCCAGCAGTTCGATAGCGACGCCGTGCAATTGCAGGATCTGGTGCACGATACGCAAGCCCAAGCCTCCGTCGCGCCGCGCCCCGCCAATGGTAAATGGCCGCAGAAACAGCCCCTCGCGCAGCTCCGGGGCGATGCCCGGCCCCGTGTCGCTGACCGTCACGGTGACGAAACGCCCCTTCACTGCCAACTCCACGCACACCTGGCCGCCACTGGGTGTATGGCGCAAGGCATTGTCCAGCAGGTTGGTCAGCACCCGCTCGATCAACCCCAGATCGGCGTAAACCACAGGAAGCACGGGCGCCAGGCAGGCATTCAGGGCGACCTGTCGTGACTCGGCGCTCAACTCGAATTTCTGGAATACGTCCTGCACCAGGTCAGCCAAGGCAAAACGCTCGATCACCGGTTTGACGAAGCCATGCTCCAGGCGCACCAGGTCCAACAGTGACTGGGCCAGGCCACCGACCTTGCGGCTTTGATCAAGAGCCACGCCCAGGTAGCGACGACGCTCGTCGGCGGTAAGCGTGGCGTCCTTGAGCGAGAGCACTTCCAGATAGCCATGCAGCGACGCCAGGGGTGTGCGCAGATCATGGGAAATATTCGCCACCAGTTCGCGGCGCTCCTGATCCTGCTGGGTCAACGTGCGCCATTGCTCGCTCAGACGTACCTGCATCTGCTGGAACGTGGCCTCCAGGGCAGCGATCTCATCGCCCGAGCCACGCCCCGGCTCAACCGGCGGCGCTGACAAAGCATGAGCCGCATCGATATCGAAGCGCCCCACCGACTCGGTCAGGCGTCGCAATGGCCGGGTAATCCAGGCGAATGCCGTCAGACCGGCCAGCAGGCAGAGCATTGCGATCAAGCCGATGGACCACAGCGCCGTATTGAGCGCTTCGCTGGTCGCGCCGCGCTCGGCAAACTGGTCATGCGCCTCGCCCAGCAACACCACATACAAGAAGCCCGCACGCTCCCCGGACACCATCAAGGGCGCGACGCTGAATACCTTGCGCCCCGTGGCGCTGCGCGGATCGTCGCCGAGGATGGGCAACGCCTCACCGGAGAGAAAGCGCCTGAGCGGCTCAAGGTCGACCTGAGCCCGCAACAGGCGATCCTTCGGGGCGGCATCGCCAATGATCCTGCCCTGCCTGTCCAGCAGGTAGACCTCGACGCTGGGGTTGACCAGCATCAGTTGGCTGAACAACTCGCGCACCGCGTTTGGCATCAAGCCATTGGCATCCATCAACTGGGTGTCGCTGGCGATATGCCGGGCCAGGTCGCGCGACAAGCCCTGCACCACTTCCAGCTCATGCATGCGGCTGGAGCGCACCTGCAGCCATACCGAGGTCCCGCAGCAGATCAGCAGCAACAGGGCGAACACCAGCGACAAGCGCCGCGTCAGGGTCATCTTCACTGCCCGTCTCCTGTCGTGGCAAACTTGTAGCCACGCCCCCACACCGTGAGGATGCGTGTCGGCTGAGCCGGATCGACTTCGATCTTGGCCCTCAGCCGGTTGATATGGGTGTTGACCGTATGCTCATAGCCTTCGTGGTTGTACCCCCAAACCGAATTGAGCAACTCGAGCCGGGAAAAGACCGTGCCTGGCTGGCGGGCGAAGAAATACAGCAGATCGAACTCGCGCGGCGTAAGGTCTAGAGACTGCCCTTCCAGCGCAGCCTCGCGGGTCAGCGGATCGATGAACAGCCCGCCCGTGGACAGGCTGCCCGCTTCCATCTTCAGGTTCCGCGCCAGGGCATCCACTCGTCGCAACAGCGCCTTGACCCTGGCCACCAGCTCCATCATGGAAAACGGCTTGGCCAGATAATCGTCCGCGCCCAGCTCCAGCCCGAGGATGCGGTGCATTTCACTGGAGCGAGCGCTGGTGATGATGATCGGCGTGTAGCGCGTCATCGCCCGTGCCCGCCGACAGATTTCCAGGCCATCAACACCCGGCAGCATCAGGTCCAGGATCAAGGCATCCCAGCCGCCCTGCTCCAGCAGACGTAGCCCCTGCTCGCCATCGGCACTGTGCACCACCTCGAACTGCTCATCGCGCAGGTGCAGGCAGATCAGGTCGGCGATATGGGCATCATCCTCGACCACCAGAACACGTTTGGCTTGATCCATTCGGGCGGGTCCGTACTGAAGTGCGATACCGGCCATTGTGCCGGGGTTGTCCGGGCAGAGTTATCACGAATTGTTTAACTCTGCGTGAGGATTTGGCGACCTGCACAGCCGTAGCCTCGCTCCATCACGACTCAACGTGCATATGGAGATGATCATGCTCTCGAGACGACAACTGCTGCTGGCCGGTGGCACTACAGGTGCAGCGGCGCTGGTGCTGGGCGTGCTACCACGGTTGGCCGACAGCGAAACGATGCGCCTGGAAGAAGGCCCGACAGGCACCTTCAAGGTGAGCCACAGCGACGCCGAATGGCGCCAGTTGCTTAGTGCCGAGCAGTATCAGGTCCTGCGCCAGGAGGGCACCGAACGCCCTTACAGCAGTCCGCTGAACGATGAACACCGGGAAGGGATCTTCTCCTGCGCAGGCTGCGATCTGCCGCTGTTTTCCTCCAGCCGCAAATTCGACAGCCATACCGGTTGGCCCAGTTTCTGGGCGCCCCTGGACCAGGCCACCGCGATTCGCACCGACACCTCCTACGGCATGCTCCGGAAAGAAGTGCATTGCAGCCGCTGTGGCGGCCACCTCGGGCATGTATTCGATGACGGCCCCAGACCCACCGGGCTGCGCTACTGCATGAACGGCATCGCCATGCATTTCAACGCCCAGACGGCGTGACCCGCCTCACTGAACAGGTTACCTGCCCATGCTGCTTCTTATCCTCGCTTATCTCGGTGGTGTGCTGACCATCGTCAGCCCCTGCATTCTGCCGGTACTGCCGTTCGTCTTCGCGCGCACCGGGCAATCCTTCGTGCGCAGCGGTCTGCCGCTACTGGCGGGCATGGCCCTGACCTTTGCACTGGTCGCAACGCTCGCGGCCGTCGGTGGCAACTGGGTGGTCAGTCTCAATCAATATGGGCGTGTACTGGCCCTGGCGTTCATCGCCCTGTTCGGCCTGACCTTGCTGCTGCCGGGCCTGGCACAACGCCTGACCCGTCCCCTGGTGGCGGCAGGCAATCGTCTTTCCGAAGCGGCAGGTCATGATGCACGTCCGCGACCCTGGGCTTCGCTACTGATCGGCGTCGCCACCGGCCTGCTCTGGGCGCCCTGCGCCGGGCCGATCCTCGGCTTGCTGCTGACCGGCGCGGCCCTGCAAGGCGCCAACATTGGCACGACCTTGCTGCTCCTGGCCTACGCCGCTGGTGCCGCTACCTCGCTCGCCGTGGCGCTGCTGCTGGGCGGCAAGGTATTCACTGCAATGAAGCGCTCACTCGGCGCCGGCGAATGGCTGCGCCGTGGTCTGGGCGCGGCGATGCTTGCCGGCGTGGCGGCCATTGCCCTCGGCCTGGACACCGGCCTGCTCACCCGCCTTTCCATCGCCTCCACCAGCAGCCTGGAACAAGCCCTGGTCGACCGCCTCACTCCGGTGCCGAACGGCAACGCCATGATGGCGCAGAACCTGCCAGAAACCGACGCTGGTCCGGCCATGATGGCCTCGGGCGCGATGATGATGGCGGCCCAGGACAGCCTGCCGGTGGAAGGCAACCTGCCGTCGCTCGCTGGCGCCGTGCAATGGCTCAACACACCGCCTCTGACAAACGAAGCGCTCAAGGGCAAGGTCGTACTGGTCGATTTCTGGACCTACTCCTGCATCAACTGCCTGCGCAGCCTGCCGTACGTCAAAGCCTGGGCCGAGAAGTACCGCGATCAGGGCCTGGTGGTGATCGGCGTGCATGCACCGGAGTTCGCCTTCGAACGAGACGTGAAGAATGTACAGAAGGCCATGCGTGACCTGGGCATCAGCTACCCGGTGGCCATCGACAATGACTACCAGATCTGGCGCGCCTTCAATAACCGTTACTGGCCCGCGCACTACTTCGCCGACGCCCAGGGTCGCGTCCGCTACCACCACTTCGGCGAAGGTGACTACGCCCACTCCGAACAGGTGATCCAGCAGTTGCTACGCGAAGCCGGCGCCCAACATGTCGCCACCGACACCGCTGTGGTTCAGGCCCAGGGGGTGCAGCAGGCCGCGGAGATGGATGAGGTACGTTCCCCGGAAACCTACCTGGGCCATGACCGCGCGCAGAACTTCGCTTCCGCTGGCGGTCTGCAGCCCGAGCGCGACGCCCATTATCGAGCAGCCGAACACCTCGACCTCAACCAATGGTCGCTGAACGGCCAATGGCGAGTCGGTGCCGAACAAGCCACCCTGAGCCAGCCTGGCGGCAGCATCAGCTACCGCTTCCAGGCCCGCGACCTGCATCTGGTGCTCGGCCCCGGCACCGACGGCAAAGCCGTGCGCTTTCGCGTGCTCATCGACGGCAAGGCCCCCGGCGACGCCCATGGCACCGATACCGACAACGCCGGTAACGGCCGCGTGACCGAACAGCGGCTGTACCAGTTGATCCGCCAGCCGGCCGGCATCGAGGCGCACACCTTCACCATCGAGTTTCTCGACCCAGGCGTATCAGCTTACGCCTTCACCTTCGGCTAATCAGGAGCCCACCATGAACCCACGCAAGCATCTACTCACCAATATGCTGACCGGTCTTGCCCTGCTGCAGACCGCCTATTTCACCAGCGCCGCACAGGCTGCTACGCCAGCCATGCAACAGCAGCCGGGTGCCGCCATGATGGCGCAGGACCCAGCCATGACGGACAAGGGCAAGGCCATGATGGAGAAACAACCAACCTCCGCCATGACCGCGCAAGACCCAGCCATGACGGGCAAGGACAAGGCCATGATGGAGAACAAACCAGCCTCCGCCATGACCGCGCACGACCCGGCCATGATGGGCAAGGACAAGGCCATGATGGAGAAACAACCACCCGCCACCCAGTACTGACCAGGAGCCCACCATGTCAGCGCGCAACCGTCTGCTCAGCGGCCTACTGGTCGGCCTTGCCCTGCTACAGACCGCCTGCTCGTCCAGCGCGGCCGAAGAGGCCACCGTGCTCCCGGCACCGCTACACGACCAAGCGCCTGGCACCCACAGCCAGACGGCCGTCTTCGCGGGCGGTTGTTTCTGGGGCGTACAGGGCGTGTTCCAGCACCTGAAGGGGGTGCAGAACGTGGTATCGGGTTACGCCGGGGGCGCGGCAAACACCGCGCAGTATGAGCGAGTCAGCGGGGGCGATACGGGGCACGCCGAAGCGGTGCAGATCACCTACGATCCACAGCAGGTCAGCTACGGCACCCTGCTGCAGGTGTTTTTCTCGGTAGCCCACAACCCGACCGAGCTGAATCGCCAGGGGCCGGATACCGGCACGCAGTATCGCTCGGCCGTCTTCCCGCAGACCGACGAGCAACGCAACCTGACCCAGGCCTATATCAGCCAACTGGAAAGCGCCCATGTCTTCAATGCACCCATCGCCACCCGCCTTGAATCGACCCAGGGGTTCTACCCGGCGGAGACGTATCACCAGAACTTCCTGACCAACCACCCGACGCACCCGTACATCGTGATCAACGACCTGCCCAAGGTGCACCAGCTCAAGCATCTGTTCGCCGAGCGCTACAACGACAACCCAGTACTGGTGCAGACCTGGTGACGTAGTGCCGCTGTCGACTTGTGCCTGGCCTAACAGCGTCTGGCATAAGTCGATCATTCGTAAAAAAAGAAAGAACCTATCGACTTTCGATAAATCATACTGAGCAGTGTCACCTCCCCACCGCGAGCCCTCGTCGCATGATGACCCTGCGCCAGATCCGCCACTTCATCGCCGTAGCCGAAACCGGCTCGATTTCCGCCGCCGCCCAGGCGGTGTTCATTTCCCAGTCGACCCTCACCCTGGCCATCCAACAGTTGGAGGAAGAGATCGGCGTCAGCCTGTTCAACCGCCACGCCAAGGGCATGAGCCTGACCCACCAGGGGCACCAGTTCCTGCGTCAGGCGCACCTGATCCTCGCCACCGTGGAAAACGCCAAGCGCAGCTTGCAGCAGAGCACCGACCAGGTCGCCGGCAGCCTGACCATCGGCGTGACCAGCCTGGTTGCCGGTTACTACCTGGCCGACCTGATCACCCGCTTTCAGCGCGCCTATCCCAACGTGCAGACCCGGGTTCTGGAAGACGAGCGCCCGTATATCGAGCACCTGCTGGTCAGCGGCGAGATCGACGTGGCCGTGCTGATCCTGTCCAACCTCGAAGACCGCCACGCCCTGCAAACCGAAGTGCTGACCCATTCGCCGCACCGCCTGTGGCTGCCCGCGCGCCATCCGCTGCTGGAGCGCGACAGCATCAGCCTGGCGGATGTGGCGCGCGAACCGCTGATCCAGCTCAATGCCGATGAAATGGGGCTGCACACCCAGCGCATCTGGACCCGTGCCGGGCTGACGCCGAACGTGACCTTGCGCACCGCCTCGGTAGAGGCGGTGCGCAGCCTGGTAGCCGCCGGCCTCGGCCTGTCGATCCAGCCGGACATGACCTATCGTCCATGGTCACTGGAGGGCGACATCATCGAAGCACTACCACTGGCCGACCTGAGCGAGCCACTGGACGTCGGCCTGGCCTGGCGCCGCGGCACCGCCCGGCCCGCCCTGGTTGACCCCTTCCTGACCCTGGCCCGCGAACAATCGCACACCCGCAAGGTATCGATTTAATCGAACGCCGCTTTCAATATTTAGAATTTGTAGACCTCTGCACCGGACTCTAGTCTCAGCAACCAAGAGGCAGACGCTCCGGGCAACCCTGGAGTCGTCATGCAGGCTGAAACTAAAAGAAGAAGTGCAAAGATGCCCGAACCTACCCTGCACAGCGCATTGCTGATCGGCGGCCAATTGGTCGCCGGGGAAGGTTTGGTCGAAACCATCGTCAATCCGGCCAGTGGCGACGTGCTGACCCGCATCGCCGAGGCCTCGCTGGAACAGGTAGAGGCAGCCATCCAGGCTGCCCACAATGCCTTTGCCGGTTGGTCACGCACTACACCGGCCCAGCGCGCCACCGCCCTGCTTGCCATTGCCGACGCCATCGACGCCCAGGCCGATCACCTGGCGCGCCTGGAGTCCCTCAACTGCGGCAAGCCGTTGCACCTGGCGCGCCAGGACGACATCCCCGCCACCGCCGACGTATTCCGCTTCTTTGCCGGTGCCGTACGCTGCCAACAGGGCCAACTGGCCGGCGAATACGTACCCGGCCATACCAGCATGGTGCGCCGTGATCCGGTTGGCGTGGTCGCCTCCATCGCACCATGGAACTACCCGCTGATGATGGCGGCGTGGAAGATCGCCCCGGCACTGGCCGCCGGCAACACGCTGATATTCAAACCGTCCGAACACACGCCGCTGTCGATCCTGGCGCTGGCCCCGGCGCTGGCGAAGATTCTGCCGGCCGGCGTGCTGAACATCATCTGCGGCGGCGGTGAAGGCGTCGGCAGCCAACTGGTTGGCCATCCGCGCGTGCGCATGGTGTCGCTGACCGGAGACATCGTCACCGGGCAGAAGATCCTGCAGAGCGCCGCGCGCACCCTCAAGCGCACGCACCTGGAACTCGGCGGCAAGGCTCCGGTGATCGTCTGCAACGATGCCGATATCGAGGCCGTGGTCGAGGGTATCCGTACCCACGGCTACTACAACGCCGGGCAGGACTGTACAGCCGCCTGCCGCATCTATGCCCAGGCCGGCATCCATGATCGCCTGGTCAGCGAGCTGGGCAGCGCCGTGTCCAGCCTGCGTTTCGCCCGCAAGAAAGACAGCGACAACGAGATCGGCCCGCTGATCAGCGCACGCCAGCGCGACCGCGTGGCCAGCTTCGTCGAACGCGCACTCGGCCAGCCGCATATCGAGCGGGTCACCGGCGCCGCCGTGCACTCCGGCGCGGGTTTCTATTACCAGCCAACGCTGCTCGCCGGCTGCAAGCAGAGCGACGAGATCGTGCAGCGCGAAGTGTTCGGCCCGGTGGTCACCGTGACCCGCTTCGACCAACTGAGTCAGGCTGTGGACTGGGCCAACGACTCCGAGTACGGCCTGGCCAGCTCGGTCTGGACCCAGAACCTGGACAAGGCCATGCAGGTTGCCGCCCGCCTGCAGTACGGCTGCACCTGGATCAACACCCATTTCATGCTGGCCAGCGAGATGCCCCACGGCGGGCTCAAGCGCTCTGGCTACGGCAAGGACCTGTCCAGCGACTCGTTGCAGGACTACAGCGTGGTGCGCCACATCATGGCACGTCACGGACAACAACTAGACTGACAAGAAACACCCGTTGTTCGGCAGCGGTATCGCCGACATTCAACTGCCCCAATAACAGTCCACAAGAAGAGGGAATCCCAATGTCCGCGTACAAAACCGCAGCGCTCAGTGCACTGGCTACCGCCCTGCTCGCCTCAGGCGCCGTGCAGGCCGCCGAACCTCTGCAATCCCTGGGCAAGGCCGAAGGCCAGCTCGACATCATCGCCTGGCCCGGCTACATCGAGCGCGGCGATACCGACAAGGCCTATGACTGGGTAACCCAGTTCGAACAGGACAGCGGCTGCAAGGTCAACGTCAAGACCGCCGCCACCTCCGACGAAATGGTCAGCCTGATGGCCAAGGGCGGCTACGACCTGGTCACCGCGTCTGGCGATGCCTCGCTGCGCCTGGTCGCCGGCAAGCGTGTGCAGCCGATCAACACCGCCCTGATCCCCAACTGGAAGAACGTCGACGACCGCCTCAAGGATGCCGCCTGGCACACCGTGGCTGGCAAGCATTACGGCACGCCCTACCAGTGGGGCCCGAACGTGATGATGTACAACACCAACGTCTTCAAGGAAGCGCCGACCAGTTGGTCCATCATTCTCAAGGAGCAGACGCTGCCCGACGGCAAGAGCAACAAAGGCCGCGTGCAGGCCTATGACGGCCCGATCTATATCGCCGATGCTGCGCTCTACCTGAAGGCCACCCAACCCGACCTGGGCATTCAGGACCCCTACCAGTTGAACGAGGAGCAGTACGCTGCCGTGCTGCAACTGCTGCGCGCGCAACAGCCGCTGATCCACCGTTACTGGCATGACGTGACCGTACAGATGAACGACTTCAAGAACGAAGGCGTGGTCGCTTCCAGTGCCTGGCCGTATCAGGTCAACGCCCTGCAAGGGGAAAAACAGCCGATCGCCTCCACCGTACCGGTCGAAGGCGCCACCGGCTGGGCCGACACCACCATGCTGCACGCCGAAGCCAAACACCCGGTCTGTGCGTACAAGTGGATGGACTGGTCCCTGCAACCCAAGGTCCAGGGCGACGTAGCCGCCTGGTTCGGCTCGCTGCCCGCCGTGCCGGCTGCCTGCCAGGCCAGCGAGCTGCTCGGTGCCGAAGGCTGCAAGACCAACGGCTTCGACAACTTCGCCAAGATCGCCTTCTGGAAAACACCCCAGGCCGAAGGTGGCAAGTACGTGCCTTACAGCCGCTGGACCCAGGACTACATCGCCATCATGGGCGGCCGATAAAAGTCGCCATGGCGGCTGCTGCGCAGACCTGATCCATGCCCGGACAACTCGCAGGGTGGACGACGCTTCTTTCGTCCACCAACCGGCATCGCCGGTGGATGGATAGAGCGCCAGCTACGCGTACTGATCCACCCTGCGGCTGCTCGGGGCAGCCTGAGCTATAGGAGCCCGCTTGCTGGCGATGCTGTTCCGAGTGCAAGAGCGCGCACGGCTCCTGCAGCGCAGGTGATGAGAAGCACGACCGACCTCACCCTGCGCGCCCACAATTTTCACCGTTGTACATCCACCGCCGACCTCCCTGTCCCGTGTCGGCAAACCCTGACCGCGGTCGGCGGTGGGTGGCTTTTTCTCCTGGAGTGTTTGTCATGACCCATGCAGTGCAATTTACCGATGTGTCCCGCGTGTTCGGCGACGTCAAAGCCGTAGACCGGGTGTCCATCGACATCCAGGACGGCGAATTCTTCTCCATGCTCGGCCCATCCGGCTCGGGCAAGACCACCTGCCTGCGCCTGATCGCCGGATTCGAGCAGCCCAGCGCAGGCTCCATCCGCATCCACGGCGAGGAAGCCGCCGGCCTGCCGCCCTACCGCCGTGACGTGAACACGGTGTTCCAGGACTACGCATTGTTCCCGCACATGAGCGTGCTGGAAAACGTCGCCTATGGCCTCAAGGTCAAGGGCGTAGGCAAGGCCGAACGCCTGGCTCGCGCCGAGGAGGCGCTGGCCCTGGTCGCCCTCGGTGGCTATGGCGTGCGCAAGCCGGTACAGCTGTCCGGTGGCCAGCGCCAGCGTGTGGCCCTGGCCCGTGCCCTGGTCAATCGCCCACGGGTGCTGCTGCTCGACGAGCCGCTTGGCGCCCTGGACCTCAAGCTGCGCGAGCAGATGCAGAGCGAACTGAAGAAGCTGCAGCGCCAGCTCGGCATCACCTTCATCTTCGTCACCCATGACCAGAGCGAAGCGCTGTCCATGTCCGACCGCGTGGCGGTGTTCAACAAGGGCCGCATCGAGCAGGTCGATACCCCGCGCAACCTGTACATGAAGCCTGCCACCTCGTTCGTGGCCGAGTTCGTCGGCACCTCCAACGTGCTCAAGGGCGAACTGGCGGCGCGCATCAATGGCTCGCCACGGCCGATCTCGATCCGCCCGGAGCACGTACGCCTGGGCACGGATGCCCCGCTCGGCAGCGATGAAGTGGAGGTCGCCGGCCTGCTGCATGACATCCAGTACCAGGGCGCGTCGACCCGTTTCGAGATTCAGCTGGAGAACGGCCAGAACTTCTCCGTCAGCCAGGCCAACAACCAGTGGCAACTGGGCGAAACGCCCGTGCAGCCTGGCCAGCGCGTGACCGCACGCTGGGCGCGCGGCGCCATGGTCGACCTGCGCGAGGAAGCATGACATGAGCCAGACTCTCGCTATCGACAGCGCGGGCGGCGGCCTGCTGCGGCGCCTGTCCGACCTGCTCTACCGCAAGCCGACGCTGTACCTGTCGATGCTGCTGATTCCGCCACTGCTGTGGTTCGGCGCCATCTACCTGGGATCGTTGCTGGGCTTGCTGTGGCAGGGTTTCTACACCTTCGACGACTTCAGCATGACGGTCACCCCGGACCTCACGCTGGCCAACTTCCTGGCCCTGTTCCAGGCAGCCAATTTCGACATCATCCTGCGCACCGTGGGCATGGCAGTGGCGGTTTCCCTTGCCAGCGGCCTGGTGGCCTTCCCTATCGCCTACTACATGGCGCGCTACACCACGGGCAAGACCAAGGCGTTCTTCTACATCGCGGTGATGTTGCCGATGTGGGCCAGCTACATCGTCAAGGCCTATGCCTGGACCCTGCTGCTGGCCAAGGGTGGCGTGGCCATGTGGTTCATCCAGGCGCTGCACCTGCAACCGCTGCTGGAGCTGATCCTCACGGTACCTGGCGTCGGTGGCAACACGCTGTCGACCTCGCACCTGGGGCGCTTCATGGTGTTCGTCTACATCTGGCTGCCGTTCATGATCCTGCCGATCCAAGCCTCCCTGGAGCGCCTGCCGCCGTCGCTGCTGCAAGCCTCGGCCGACCTTGGCGCACACCCGGCGCAGACCTTCATGCAGGTCATCCTGCCGCTGTCGATCCCCGGCATCGCCGCCGGCTCGATCTTCACCTTCAGCCTGACCCTGGGTGATTTCATCGTGCCGCAACTGGTCGGTCCGCCCGGCTTCTTCATCGGCAACATGGTGTATTCGCAACAAGGCTCGATCGGCAACATGCCGATGGCCGCCGCCTTCACCCTGGTGCCGATCGTGCTGATCGCCATCTACCTGTCCATCGTCAAACGCCTGGGGGCCTTCGATGCACTCTGACTCTTCGAATCGGGCCTCCTGGGGCCTGAAACTGGCAGCCTGGGGCGGGTTGGTGTTCCTGCACTTCCCGATCCTGATCATCTTCGTCTATGCCTTCAACACCGAAAGCTCGGGCTTCAGCTTTCCGCCGCAGGGATTCACCCTGCACTGGTTCAGCGTCGCCCTGGCCCGTGCGGATGTCCTGGAGGCGGTCAAGCTGTCAGCCCAGATCGCCTGCCTGGCCACGTTGATCGCCATGATCCTCGGCACCCTGGCCGCGGCCGCGCTGTACCGACGCGACTTCTTCGGCAAGGAAAGCATCTCCATGCTGCTGATCCTGCCGATCGCCCTGCCGGGCATCATCACCGGCCTGGCACTGCTGGCGGCGTTCAAGAGCTTCGGCATCGAACCGGGCATCCTGACCATCGTCATCGGCCATGCCACGTTCTGTGTGGTGATCGTCTACAACAACGTCATCGCACGCTTCCGCCGTACCAGCCACAGCCTGATCGAGGCCAGCATGGACCTGGGCGCCGACGGCTGGCAGACCTTCCGCTACATCGTCCTGCCCAACCTCGGCTCAGCGCTGCTGGCGGGCGGCATGCTGGCGTTCGCCCTGTCGTTCGACGAAATCATCGTCACCACCTTCACCGCCGGCCACGAACGCACGCTGCCGCTGTGGCTGCTCAACCAACTGTCCCGCCCGCGGGACGTACCGGTCACCAACGTCGTGGCCATGCTGGTCATGCTGGTGACCATGCTGCCGATCCTCGGCGCCTATTACCTGACCAAGGGAGGCGAAGGCGTAGCCGGCAGCGGCAAGTGATTTCCCTGGGGCCGGTAGTGGATCGCGCTTCTTCGATCCACCACAGCCCCATAGAGACGCCCAGGGTGGATATGCAACGCGACAGCTAAGCAACTCGGGCTACGCGCCCGGACTGCGCGCCCCGGTCCACCCGACAAACACTCATGCAGACCCCAAGCGAGGTTCAAGCGATGCAAACCAAACTGCTGATCAATGGCCAGCTCGTCGCTGGCGAAGGCGCCGTACAGGCCGTGCTCAACCCCTCCCTCGGCACCACCCTGGTCGAGATCCATGAAGCCAGTGAAGCCCAGGTCGATGCGGCCGTGCGCGCAGCCGATGCAGCCTTCGACAGCTGGTCGCAAACATCACCAAAAGACCGCTCCAACCTGCTGTTGAAGCTGGCCGACACCATCGACGCCCATGCCGAGGAACTCGCCCGCCTGGAGTCCAACAACTGCGGCAAGCCCTACAGCGCCGCCCTGAACGACGAGTTGCCGGCCATCGCCGATGTGTTCCGTTTCTTCGCCGGCGCCAGCCGTTGCATGGGCGGTTCGGCGGCTGGTGAATACCTGCCGGGCCACACCTCGATGATCCGCCGCGACCCGATTGGCGTGGTCGCCTCCATCGCACCATGGAACTACCCGCTGATGATGGCCGCCTGGAAACTCGGCCCGGCCCTGGCCGCCGGCAACACTGTGGTGCTCAAGCCCTCCGAGCAAACCCCGTTGACCGCCCTGAAGCTGGCCGAATTCCTCGCCGACATTTTCCCCGCTGGTGTGGTCAACATCGTCTTCGGCCGCGGCCCGAGCGTCGGCGCGCCACTGACCAGTCACCCGAAAGTACGCATGGTCTCGCTGACCGGCTCGATCCCCACTGGCTCGGCCATCATCAGCAGCACGGCCGACAGCGTGAAGCGCATGCACATGGAACTGGGTGGCAAGGCGCCGGTGATCATCTTCGACGACGCCGACATCGACGCCGCCG
Organism: Pseudomonas sp. Marseille-Q8238; assembly: GCF_965111915.1. Taxonomy (NCBI): domain Bacteria; kingdom Pseudomonadati; phylum Pseudomonadota; class Gammaproteobacteria; order Pseudomonadales; family Pseudomonadaceae; genus Pseudomonas; species Pseudomonas sp. Marseille-Q8238. The sequence goes on from NZ_CBCOPI010000001.1 coordinate 3,612,507, forward strand.
TGGAAGGCATCCGCACCTTCGGCTTCTACAACGCCGGCCAGGACTGCACCGCTGCCTGCCGCATCTATGCGCAGAAAGGCATCTACGACAAATTCGTGGCCAAGCTCGGCGAAGCCGTGAGCACCATCAAGTACGGCCTGCAGGATGATGAAGGCACCGAACTCGGCCCACTGATCACCGCTGCCCACCGCGACCGCGTCGTCGGCTTCGTCGAGCGCGCCAAGGCCATCCCGCACATCCAGGTGGTCACCGGTGGCAAGGCCGTCGATGGCCCTGGCTTCTTCTTCGAGCCGACCGTACTGGCTGGCGCCCTGCAGGATGACGAGATCGTCCGCCGCGAAGTATTCGGCCCCGTGGTCTCGGTCACCCGTTTCGACGATGAAGAGCAAGTGCTGGCCTGGGCCAATGACTCGGACTACGGCCTCGCCTCCTCGCTGTGGACCAGTGACGTTGGCCGCGCCCATCGCCTGTCGGCGCGTTTGCAGTACGGCTGCACCTGGGTCAACACCCACTTCATGCTGGTCAGCGAAATGCCCCATGGCGGCGTGAAACTGTCCGGTTATGGCAAGGACATGTCCATGTACGGCCTGGAGGACTACACCGCCATCCGCCATGTGATGTTCAAGCACTGAGTCGTACCCGCCGGCTCCTGCACGGGAGCCGGCATCCCTGACGCCAGCCTGGCTGAAGACCCCACCACCCGCGCCTGCCGGCGCGCAAGCCTGCATAGGTTCCTTCATGAGCATCACCCGACGCGATTTCCTCAATGGCGCGGCGATAACCATCGCCGCCGGCCTGACGCCCTTGCAACTGCTGCGCGCCGCGCCCACTACCGGAGGTGCTGGCAATGGCGCCCGTTACTACCCACCAGCACTCACCGGACTGCGCGGCAGCCACCCGGGCTCATTCGAAATCGCCCACCAGATGGGCTGGGAAAAGAAGGTCTTCGACACCGACAACCTGACGATCGAGGAACAGTACGATCTGGTCGTGGTCGGCGGTGGCATCAGTGGCCTGTCGGCTGCCTGGTTCTACCAGCAGAAACATCCACAGGCACGCATCCTGATCGTCGAAAACCATGACGACTTCGGCGGCCACGCCAAGCGCAACGAATTCCAGGCTGGCGGCCGGATGATCCTTGGCTACGGCGGCAGCGAAGCCTTCCAGTCACCCAAGCACCTGTACAGCACCGAAGTGAATGGCCTGCTCAAGCAACTGGGGGTCAACGTCGACCGCTTCGAGAGCGCTTTCGACCGCGACTTCTATCCGGGCCTTGGCCTGTCGCGCGGGGTGTTCTTCGACAAGGCCGGCTTCGGCCAGGACAAACTGGTGAGCGGCGACCCGACGCCCATGGTGGCCGATGACATAGCCCCGGAGAAGCTCAACGCTCGTAGCTGGCGCGCCTTCATCAGTGACTTCCCGCTGCCTGAAGCGGATCGCAAGGCCCTGATCGACCTGCACGAAGCACCACGCGACTACCTGGCAGGCAAGAGCCGCGAGGAGAAGGAAGCCTACCTGGCCAAGACCAGCTATCAGGACTTCCTGCTCAAGAATGTTGGCCTTAGCGATGCGGCAACACGCTACTTTCTCAGCCGCACCAACGACTTTTCCGCCCTGAGCATCGATGCCGTGGCGGCTGCAGATGCCTATTCCGTAGGCTTCCCGGGCTTTGCCGCGATGAACCTGTCGCCCATCAGCGAAGAAGCCAAAGCGGAGATGGAAGAGCCGTACATCTACCACTTCCCTGACGGCAACGCATCCCTCGCCCGCCTGCTGGTGCGGGGCCTGATTCCCGGTGTGGCGCCTGGCAAGGACATGAACGACATCGTGCTGGCCGACTTCGACTACACCAAGCTGGACCTGGCCTCCAACAAGGTGCGGCTGCGCCTGAACAGCACTGCCGTGAGCGTGAAGAACCGCGACGGTGGTGTGGACGTCGGCTACAGCCGTGCCGGCCAGCTGTACCGGGTGCGCGGCAAGCACTGCGTTCTGGCCTGCTACAACATGATCATCCCCTACATCATGCGCGATCTGCCTGGCGAGCAAGCCCATGCGCTGTCGCAGAACGTCAAGTTCCCGCTGGTGTACACCAAGGTGGTGATCCGCAACTGGCAGAGCTTCATGAAACTGGGCGTGCACGAAATCTATGCGCCGAGCCAGCCCTACAGCCGGGTCAAGCTCGACTACCCGGTGGACATCGGTGGCTACACCCACCCGCGCGCCCCGAACCAGCCCATTGGCTTGCACATGGTCTATGTACCGACCAGCCCGAACAGCGGCATGGACGCCCGCACCCAGGCCCGAGTCGGCCGTACCAAGCTGTACAGCATGAGCTTCGAGCAGATGGAGACCGCCATCCGTGACCAGTTGCAGGCCATGCTCGGCCCAGCTGGTTTCGATCACCAGAAGGACATCCTGGCGATCACCGTCAATCGCTGGTCGCACGGCTATTCATACTTTTCCAACAGCCTGTTCGATGACGAAGAGGATAGCGAAAAGCTGATGAACCTGGCTCGCCAGAAAGTCGGCAATGTCACCATCGCCAACTCCGATGCCGCCTGGGATGCCTACGCCCATGCTGCCATCGACGAAGCCTGGCGCGCCGTCGGCGAGCTGGGCTGAGCATCCATCTTTCAGGTGATGCTTGAACGCTTGGCGAGATCGCCCGGCTCCTGCTAGCAGGAGCCGGGCACCAGCGTTTTCGCGATAGAAAAAACCTTCAACCTCTCCGGTAAAAATCAATCGCCATCCGGCTTGCTGATTTAAATTACAAGCGTAATATTAAAATCAGGCACGACCAGACCCAGCCCTACAACTACCCGGAGACAACCATGACCACACCCCAGACCACCCAAGGTAAAGCTCTGATTACCGGCGCCTCTTCCGGCATCGGCGCCACCTATGCAGAGCGCCTCGCCCGCCGTGGCTACGATTTATTGCTGGTGGCCCGCGATCAGCAGCGCCTGGAACAACTGGCCACCCAGTTGCGTGCAGAACATGGCATCAAGGTGGAGGTACTCAAGGCCGACCTCACCCAGGCCGCCGATCTGCGCGCCGTGGAACAACGCCTGTCCAGTGACGCCGCGATCAGCCTGCTGGTGAACAACGCCGGCGTAGCGATGAATGGCCACCTGGCAGGGGCCGATAGCGACAAGGTCGACGCCATGATCCAACTCAATGTGGTCGCCCTCACCCACCTGTCCGCCGTGGCGGCCACCACCTTCAGCAAGGCTGGGCGCGGCGGCATCATCAACCTGGCATCGGTCGTCGCCCTGATCCCGGAAATGTTCAACGCGGTCTACAGCGCGTCCAAGGCCTATGTGCTGAGCCTGACCCAGACCCTCAACCACGAGATCGCCGCCAGCGGCGTGCGCGTCCAGGCCGTATTGCCCGGCCTCACTCGCACCGAAATCTGGGAGCGTGCCGGCATCGATGACAGCGGTCTCGATCCACGCATGATCATGGAAGTCGGCGAAATGGTGGATGCAGCGCTGGCTGGTTTCGATCAGGGCGAACTGGTGACCATTCCTTCGCTGCCGGATGCCGCCGACTGGCAGTCCGTGGTGCAAGCCCGTGGCAAGCTCGGCCCCAATCTGTCGCGCAACGAAGCGGCGGCGCGCTACAAGGTCACCGGCTGATAACGATGCAACGCATCGCCCCTCAGCGAGGGGCGATGTGCGCCACCATCAATTGCACACTCTCGCGCCCCTGGTACTCGTTGACATCCAGTTTGTAGGCCAGCTCGACCCAGCGCAGGGTCGGGTTCGGCCACAAATCGCGGTCGATATTGAAGGCGATGCCATCCAGGGTCTGGCCACCGCACTCGGTCTTCAGCACCAGTTTCAGGTGCTTCTCGCCGACCAGGCGCTGCTGAACGATCTGGAACACGCCATGGAACAGCGGCTCTGGAAAATGCTGGCCCCACGGGCCGGCATGGCGCAGCGCCTTGGCCAGCTCCAGATGGAACTCCTCGACCCCGAGCTGACCGTCCGACAATAGGCGACCGGTAAGGTCGTCCTCGGTCAACTGGCGGCGTACCTCGGCATCGAAGGCGGCGGCGAATGCGCCGTAGTTCTCCTGCGGCAACGACAGGCCGGCGGCCATGGCATGCCCGCCGAACTTGCTGATCAGCCCCGGATGCTTGGCCGCCACGGCGTCCAGCGCATCACGAATATGCAGCCCCGGTACTGACCGCGCCGAGCCCTTGAGCAGCCCCTCGCCGGCATCGGCAAAGGCGATGGCCGGGCGGTGGTAACGCTCCTTCAGGCGCGAAGCAAGAATACCGATCACACCCTGGTGCCAGTCCGGCTCGAACAGGCATAGGCCAAACGGCATGTCCTCGACACGCAAGTCCTTGAGCTGGGCCAACGCCTCGCGTTGCATGCCCTGCTCGATGCTCTTGCGGTCCTTGTTCAGCTCGTCGAGCTGCTGGGCCATGTCGCGTGCCAGCGCCTCGTCATCGCAGAGCAGGCATTCGATACCCAGGCTCATGTCGTCCAGGCGTCCCGCCGCATTCAGCCGTGGCCCGAGGATGAAGCCAAGGTCGGTTGAGGTGATACGCCCAGGCTGACGCCCCGCAACCTCAAGGATCGCCCGCAGGCCGGCACGTGCCCGCCCGGCGCGGATGCGCGCCAAGCCCTGGTGGATGAGGATGCGGTTGTTGGCATCCAGCGGCACCACGTCGGCAACGCTGCCCAATGCCACCAGATCAAGTAGCTCACCGAGGTTAGGACCGTTTGGTGTCGGCTCGGCAAAGCGGCCCAGCTCACGCAGGCGAGCACGCAGGGCCAGCAGCACGTAGAACATCACCCCGACGCCGGCCAGCGCCTTGCTCGGAAAGCCGCAGCCAGGTTGATTGGGATTGACGATGGCATCCGCCGCCGGCAGTTCCGGGCCTGGCAGGTGGTGGTCGGTGACCAGCACCTTGAGTCCCGCTGCCTTGGCCGCCGCCACGCCGTCGACGCTGGAGATACCGTTGTCCACGGTTAGCAGCAGATCCGGCGTGCGCGTCAGCGCCACGGCGACGATCTCCGGGGTCAGGCCATAGCCATACTCGAAACGGTTCGGCACCAGGTAATCGACATGCGCTGCGCCAAGCATGCGCAGGCCGAGCACACCGACCGTGCTGGCAGTAGCGCCATCGGCATCGAAGTCGCCGACGATAAGGATACGCTGACGTTGGTCCAGCGCCTGCACCAGCAACTCGACCGCCGCGTCTATCCCGGCCAACTGTTGATAAGGGATCAAGCGCGCCAGGCTCTTGTCCAGCTCGGCTTCGGACTGCACACCACGGGCGGCATACAGGCGCGTCAGCAGCGGCGGCAGATTGCCCAGGTCAGGCAGATTGGCGGGAAGCGGACGGGGATCGATGCGCATGGGGGACGGACCACAGTGTCGTAATGATGGCTACCACGCTCTGCGTGGGAGCCCCTCCTGGGACGCTCCGCGTCCCGCGTGCCTAGGCTGGACGCGGAGCGTCCGGGCTACATTCCCACGCAGAGCGTGGGAACGATCAGGCGATCAACGCAGAAGAACGGCTCAGCGTTCGCCGGCCAGCCACTCCAGCGGAATCTCGTGCTGACCGCGCTCATCGGTCACGAACAACTCGCCATCGCTGATCATCACCGCCCAGTTGATCGCGCGCGGCAGGTCACGGGCGAGGTTTTCCAGGGCTTCCTGTTGCACGCCAACGACGTTGATGTTCTTCAGGCTACGCACGCTGTCGAGCACCTTGCTCTGCCACACACGCAGGTTGCCGTAGGCCACCAGGCTGAATTTCTCGGTACGCCGCGAACACCAGGTGATGCGCTCGGCATCCGGCTGGCCGACCTCGATCCAGTGCAGCACGCGGTCATCCAGGCTCTTCTCCCACAACGCGGGCTCGTCGATATCCGACAGGCCACGGCCAAAGGCCAGTTGCTCGTGGTACCACAGGGCGTACGCAATCAGGCGCACGGCCAGGCGCTCCTCGGTCTCCGAAGGATGCTTGGCTACGGTGAAACGCAGGCTTTCATAGATATTGCGGTCGATATCGGTGAGGTTGAGATCGACTTTGTATGGGGTGGCTTGCAGGGCCATGGGCGGCTTCTTGACTGTCTGGAAAGGCGGCAAGTCTACGCGAATCACCACCCCGATGCCGAAGCCGAGATGAACGGATTGGCAAATGGCCACTGGGAAGGTTGTCAGCCTCTCGACACATCCGTATAAACCGCCACGGGCTCATTCATGAAGAAGGAGTTCCCAAAAGGAAGCGATACACACGGAGGTTGCATGACACCATTCATCATCTTGCTGGTTCTGATTGCCATATTGATTTTTTTCACGCGCACTCCTGACGACGAGCAGGAACTGCGTCTGAGCATCGCCGGCAGCCCGGCAAAACTGACCCTTCAGGAAATCAAGCTGATCAACCGCATCAGCTTACTCGGTTCGACTTACCCGATGCTGGCATTGCACCTGAGCAATCGCTTCGAGGGTGATGCCTGGCAGGTTTCCAACATGGGGCTCTGCGACACGCTTTGCCGTGCAGGCCTGGAAGATAAAGCGCTGCTATTGCTCCCACGTTTAGACACGCATCATCGCCGCGAAGCGCTAAAGCTGATGCTCAAGGCCTTGACCCAAACCGGAAAGGCCGATCGGGCCGTCGCACTACTGGAGCAGACGGGTGAAGAGCCACCTCATGATGGACTGATACGCTCAGCCCTGCTGCTTGCCGAGAATAAACACGAGGCGGCCTGCCAGGCGCTGGAAGACTATCTTCAGAGCACCCACCCCGACGCGACGCAATGGCTCGATGTGGCGCGTCTGCAACGTGAATTGGGTCAGACCGACGCCGCGCGGCAAAGCCTTGAGCAGTTCTGGGTGCTCCAACAAGACAAAAGCGCAGACGAGATTTTCGACCTGAACACGTTCATTCAGGAGCTGGTCCGTCTGGGGGATTTCCAGACACTGCAAGATATTGCTACGACACTCGAAATCTCCCGCAACAACCCATTCATTGCACCGTTGATCGACGCCGGCCTGTTTGAGCAAGCAACCTCGTTGATCGAGCGACTCGAGCCTCTGCAGCAATACAACCCTTACGAAATGCTCTTCGATGCCTTGCTGCAACACGGCCAGTTGCAACAAGCAGAGACACTGCTGTCAGCCCGGGATGAACAAGACAGCGGCAAGCTACTGTTACGTCTGGCACGCTGGCATATCGATCAAGGCCGGGACGCCGAAGCCCCGCAGGCCATCCAGCGGTTAAGCCAGGACAGCGCCATGCGAATCGACCTGTATCTGGCACTCTGGAGCCTGCACAAGGATACTCGCCCGGCTTTGGCGAATCCGCTACGGGAACAGGCAGAACGCTGGGTTGACGCGTTGCCGGATGGTGCCACACGAGATCGCCTGCGCCTGTTCGTTCTGGATACCCGCCTGCTGTTACAGATCCGCCTGCCCGAGCGTCAGCGCAGCAGTTATGAAATTCGCTGCCTGCTGGAAGAAACACAGCGGCTCAACGCACGCCAGCCGCTTTACCTAAGAACCCTCAATGCCAAGCAACATGCCATGCGGCTACACGCCCTGGGACGCCCCGAAGATGCACGGCGCCTGCTAGAAGACACTCAGCAGGACCTGCAGAGCATCGCCGAGGATGACGACATGGAGCCGTTCGATCAGGCATGCCTGCAAGAAGAGCTGGCCACTTGTTTTCTGCAGTTGGGCCTTACCGAGCAGGCGATCGCACTCTACCGGGAGATCCATATCGATAGAAACTTCGCCACTTACTGGCTCGCGGCACTGGTCGAGCACGACCTGCTGAACCAGGCTGTCGAACACCTGAGCTACAACGACATAATCGGCATGCCAGACGCTGTTCACCAACTGCTGGATAAGCTCGGCAACTCCGCCGAAGAAGAACATGCCGATCGATATCAGTACCTGCTCGACAAAATCATCCACGACAATTTCTGGCCGCAGCCAGTTGAGGGATTGTGAGCAGGCCTTAGGCGGCCAGTTCGACCCGATTGCGCCCCTTGGCCTTGGCGACATACAGCGCCTTGTCCGCACGCGACATCAGGCCAAGCAGGTCGGCATCCTCGGAACGAATGGTCGCCACGCCGATGCTCACGCTGAGGCTGTCCGGCTGCTGGAACGGCAGTTCGGCAAACGCCTGGCGAATGCGCTCGGCCACCCGTACGGCGGTCGGCGCATCAGCATTTTCCAGCACGCAGGCGAACTCCTCGCCACCGAGGCGGCCGAATACATCCTGTTTACGCATGCTCGCGGCGATGATGCGGCTGAAATCGACCAGCACTTCATCGCCCGTGGCATGGCCGAAGGAGTCGTTGAGACGCTTGAAGAAGTCCAGGTCGCACACCAGCAGCGACACAGGCTGCTCCAGCGCCCGACAGCGGTAGAGCAGTTGCTCGCCCGAGGCAATGAGTGCACGGCGGTTGCCGATGCCGGTCAGCGGATCACTGAAGGCCGCCGACTTGTACTGCAACTCGGCCCGCTCCTTGACCATCGCCAGGGTCACGAACGCGATACCGATGGCGTATAGCAGGGTCTCGAAAACCAGCAGGGCAAAGAAGTCACTGCCCTTGCCGTCCAGCACGTTCTGCAGCGCCTCGCCGCGGTCAAATACCACCCGCCAGGCATAGAACGCGGTATGCAGCAGCATCAGCGCCAGTGCCGGCTTGATCGATACGTTGAGCGACTCACGGCTGCGCCACAGTTCGGATGCAGCCAGTGCGGTGTAGGCGGCAATCAGCAGCGTACTCAGCATCACCCGGGCCGCCAGTGACTCGTAGAACGCCGGCACGGCACAAAGCAGCAGCCAGATACCGCCCCCAGCGACGATCCCGGGCACGTGCGCCCGCCGCCCGGCGAATACCCGCATGGCCGTCCAGTTCATCGCACAGGCAAGCAGAAGCAGCAGGTTGCCAATGATGATCGGCACATAGTCGATGCCACGCCCTCGCAGGCTGCTGAGCACGATAGCCAGGGTGCCGAGCAGAAGCATCGAGGTCATGTAGCCCAGCGTCGCTTCGCGGCGCCCACGCCGCCAGGCATGGAACATGAGGATGCCCAGCAACGTGAGAATGTAGATGTCGACCAACACCAGGGTTGGGATATTCAGGCTCATGATTGAAAGAGCTGCAGCAGAAAAGTTCGGTTTATGGGTAATGATGCCGAGAGGAGCCTAAAACGTGACAGAGATAACACTTTACGGGCCAGCACACCGCCGCGCCAAGTGACAAACGCTTAGCGCTTAACGGCGCATCCGCGAACCGAGCGCGCATACGCCACGCCGCAGAGAGCCCCGGCCAGGTGGTACTCGAACGACACGACATCATGCGGCAACAGGCCGAACCACCAGCCGCCATAGAAGAACAGCACCAGCAGCGCGATCAGGAAGGTGCCCAGGCTACGCTGGAACCAGGCCTGAGCCAGCAATAGCCCCCACAGCCCGAACAGCCAGCCACTGGCGCCCAGGTGCATGCCCGGACGGGCGAACAGCCATACCAGCCCACCACTGCCAAGGATGATGAAAACACTGGCCTGGAGAAAATGACGAATGGACACCAGGCTCACCAACCAGCCCAGCACCAACAGCCCGGGCAGGTTGTTGAACAGATGCAGCCAGTCGGCATGCAACCATGGCGCAGCCAGAATGCCCGGCAGGCTGGCCAGATGCCGTGGCAACACGCCCCAGGCATTCAGCGCATGACCACTGAGACTGTTGATCATCTGCACCAGCACCATCAGTGCAGCGATACCGCCGAGGATCTGCAGACGCGGGACGACCCACGTTTTCATGCAGAGCCGCCAGGGCCTGTTTCGCCTGCCGTGCCACTCCCCAGCAACTGACCCAGCTCCTGCAGACGCCCGGCCATCTCGTTGAGGCGGCTGTGGGTACGCAGGTCGATCTCGATCTTCTTGTCCATCGCCGTCAGCAACGGCAGGAAACTGGTTTGCAGGGTATGGGCCAGGCTCTCGAGCAAGGCTTGCAAGCCAGGCTGTGCTGGCGGCAGTACCTCGACCGCCACCTGCGGGTGCAGTTTGCCCAGTTGCTCCAGGCTGTCGAGTACGGCCTGCCACGGGACTTCCGGTGCAGGCTGCGGCTCACGCTGCAGGCTGGCAGCCATGGCCTGGATGCCTTCGGCCAGGTCAGTGAGCTGCGCGACCACGCGCCCGCCGACATCCGCCTCGCTGCCACCCATGGCCTTGTTGCGCATGAAATCGCGCTTGATCTGCGTCCAGCGCTCGAGCTGTTCGGGCGTCTGGTTGCCACGCAGTTCGGCAAGCTTGAGCAGGTTCTCCTCGGCGCCGGTGGTGAGCAGTTGCGACTCGCCCTGATAGTGGTCGGCGATCAGTTGCAGCAGCTCGGCATCGTTCATCACCGAACTGATCTTCTCCGCCATCTTGTTCATGTTGCGGTAGCTGCCCTGCAGCTTGAACGGCGGCTCGGTACGGTACTGATCAGCCTGGGCGGCGCTGACGATGTACTGCTGGTTGACCCGACCGACCACGTCGCGCACCTGCATCAGGCGCTGCAGGGTGGTGACGATCTCGTTGATCTCCGCGCCGCTGTAACTGTGGCTCAGCTCATTGCTGGAGAACGCCTTGCCCTCGGCCTTGGCGACGAAGCGATAGACATCGGCCATGTCGCGGGTCGCCAGCGGCGCCAGCACCGGGTTGGAGGTCAGGCCGTTCTCGATGTACGACAGGGAGAAGGCCTCCTGCATGCCGCCCAGGGTGTCGCCGAGGTTGTAGATGTCGGCGCGGTTGGCGAGCATGTCGGGGATCTTGAACACGTCGCCGGACTCGGTGTACGGGTTGCCCGACATCACCACGCAGAACTTCTTGCCACGCATGTCGTAGGTCTTGGTGCGGCCCTTCCACACACCCTCGATGCGCCGTGTGCCGTCACACAGCGAGATGAACTTCTGCAGGAACTCGGGATGGGTGTGCTGGATGTCGTCGACATACAGCATCACGTTGTTGCCCATTTCCAGGGCCAGATTGAGCTTCTCCAGTTCCTGACGCGACGTGGCGTCCGGCGCCTGGGCCGGGTCGACGGAGCGTACCTCGTGGCCCAGCGCCGGGCCGTTGATCTTCATGAAGATCAGCCCCAGGCGATGGGCGACGTACTCCATCAACGTGGTCTTGCCATAGCCCGGCGGCGAGATGAGCATCAGCAGGCCCATCAGGTCGGTGCGTTTGTTTTCGCCGGCGGTACCCATCTGCTTGGCCAGGTTGTCGCCGATGAAGCCCAGGTAAACGTCGTTGATCAACTTGTTGCGCACGAACGACGACAGCGGCCGTGGCTTGAATTCGGCCAGACGCAGGGCTTCGCGCTCGCGGGCGACGATCTCCTGGCGCAGCGTCTGATAGTGCTGCAACTGCGGGACGAACACGCTGCGGTGATGCTCCAGGCGCGCGAAGAAATCGTCGATGGCCAGGGTCAGGCTGCCCTCCTGGACGCGCGGGTGCTCGCCAATCAGGCCGCTGACGGTAAAGCGCAGGTCGACTTCAGTGAAGCGCCGCGGGAACTCGTCATCGAGCAGGCTGAGCGCGGCCGCCTCGGGGATGTAGTCGGCCAGCGAGGCCAATTCGGCATCGTGGCGGCACAGGCCTTCCAGCCAGGTCTGCGCCAGGGCCCAGCGCGGCACCGGGCGACCACGCAGGTTGTCCAGAGCTTCGCGGTAGTCTTCCCACATGTGGCTGCCGTGCAGGCGCTGGTGCAGGGTGTCGAGCAACTGCCGGGCATACTTGCTGAAGGTGAACGCTATCGGCTTGGCCGCCAGCTCCTCGATCAGATACGCCCCCGCCATCTCGCGCTGACCCGGACTGACCGACAACGGGTGCACGCCGAGGAAACGGTTCATCGCCGCGACGATCTCGGCCTGCAGTTGGCGCACGCCGTCTTCACTGGCGAACAGCTGGCGCAAATGCAGGCTGCTACGCGCGCGTTCCGGCCAATGCTCGGCTTCGACATCCTGGCTCCAGCGGTTCCAGAACAGCGCGGCAAAGCCCCGTGGCAGTGGCGCGTAGCGCAGCAGGCCGGCACTGTCGCGTAGCGGCAGGAGCTGGATCAGGATGGCGGCGGCATCGTGATCATGGATGCCCTTCTCGTAGCCTTCCTTGTAGCGCGGCGCGGCAAAATCGCGGATCAACCGGGTCAGGGACTCGGGCTGCGCCAGGTGCGTACGCAGCAGGTCGAGGCTCAGCCCTTCGCGCCCATGGATGGCCGCATCGAGTACCTGGCCGGCCAGGTATTCGGCGCGGTACAGCTGTGCGGATTCGGACTCCAGCGACACCTGCCAGTAATCGCGCAGGGCTTCCAGGCGCTCGTCGCGCAGCGGTTCGAGAAAATCGGTGCCGGTCAGGTGCAGGCACAGCTGGTCGCCGCGCGGCATCAGGGTCAGGTCCAGCTCCTGGGTGTTGACGCTGAAACGGTGACGCGGGCCGAGCTTGATGACGTTGCCGCCCTCTTCGAACAGCTCGGTCTTGTCGCGCAGCGCACGCACCGCCTGGTCGCGGGCACCTTTAAGGCGCGCCTCGACATCGTCGGCCTTGACGCTGTCCTTCAGCTCGCGCAGTCGGTCGGCCAGCTCGCGCAGCTTGAGGATCAGCGGATCAGCGGCGAAGAAGGCATTAAGCTCCTCGGCCTGGGTGAACCTGGCCGTGCGTCGGCCGAGGCTGTCGAGAATCCGCCGTGCAGCGTCGAGCAGGCCCTGGGCCTTGCGCTGACGCTCATCGAGCAGCGACTGCTTGTGCGCCTCGAAGGTCTCCAGCAGTTCCTCGCGCTTGGCCATGATGTCGCCAAGGAACTGCTCGTGGTCACCGAACTGGCTTTCCAGCTCTTCCAGCTGCACCAGCAGGCGCGACAGTTGCTCGTCACAGCGTTCCGGGTCCTGGGCCAGCGCCAGGGCATTGGTGATGCCCTGGCCGAAGAGTTTGAACTGGGCACCGAACTGAGCCACGGTCTCGCTCGAGCCCAGGCCTTTGCGCCGCTGTTCGGCACGAGCCTTGGCCTGGTTCAGGCGGGCATAGATTTCCGAGATGGATTCGACGACGCGGGTACGCTGGGTGGCATCGTCAATCTGCAACGAGGCCATCAGGCTCGACAGCATGTCCAGGTTGCCGGCCATCTCTTGCAGAGCACCCAGCGGCTCGACCAGTTGCGCCACGCTTTCGGCCTTCTGCGCCTCGGCATCGAGCACCTGCAGGCGATCGACGAAAGGCTGCAGTGCCTGGTCGCTGGCGAGGAAGCGCGCGGTCGCGGCAGCCGTGCGCTCCTGGGCGGCAAGCAGGTGTTTTTCCATCTCGTCGATACGTACGGTATCGATGTAGCGGTAGTCACGGATGGTCAGCAGCAGGCCGCGCTGGGCAGTGATCGCATTAAGTGCGTCGACGAAGTTCTGCGCCTCATCCCAGCTGTCGATCAGCAAGCCATCGAGCAGCGTCTTCTGCTTGTTCTCGGCAGCAGTCATGGCCTGGGTCGACTGCTGGCGGATGCTTTCGACCTTCTCGTATTCGTCCAGCACCAGCTCGGAGGTGGCCGCTACCTCACGCAGCAACGGCGCCAGGCCCTCGACCTCGGCACTGCTGAGCCAGTGATAGATATCGAACAGGCGGCGGGTGTTCTGGCACAGCAGCGAGTAGCGCTGCACCGACACCGACGGTGTGTCGATCTCACGGCACAGGTCGTAGAGATCGGACACGCCGCGCACCAGCTCGGCGTTGCCGATCTTGCCGAAGAAACCACTGCGCGCCGGCTGGCGGGCGGCGTATTCCTCGGTGCAGAACGGCGTCTGCCAGATCTGCATGGGGTGGATGCGCGTCGGTTCGTCGCCTTCGGCGGCGAAGATCACCATGCGCCCGTCTTCCAGGCGTGCGTAACCATGACCGAACAACGGGTTCTGCAGCGTCCGGTTGATCATGTTGTAGGTGAGCAGCACCGCGCGGCCCTGCTCGGGGTGGTAGAAGACGTACTGCACATCCTCGCCATTGGGCGAACGTACCGAGCGTTTGAAACGCATGCCGGCCATGGACTGCTCGAAGGTCTTGTATTCGCCGCTTTGCAGGTAGTAACCGCCGGGGAAGATGATCCCGTGGTCTTCCGGCAGCTGTACGCAGGCCTGGCCGATGGCATCGATGCGCTCGACCTTGCGCGTCAGGCTGTTGAACACCAGGTAGCGCCATTGCTCTTCGCGGTAGGGCAGCACCTTGAGCAGGATCAGGCTGCCCAGGCGAGCGAACTCGATCTGCGCGTCGTCCAGGGACTGGGTCTTGTCGACCACATCTTCGCGGTAGATGCCGAGGCCGTCCTCGGTGTTGTTCTCGACCTTGATGGTCAGGTCGCCGCCGATGGTCTCGACGAAGATGGTGTCGAGGATATTCAGGTGCGGATAGCGACCGTTGACCACCATCTCGCGCGTGGCTTTCTGCCACTCGAAATCGAAGGGCGCCGGTAGCGCGATATCCCGCTCGCCTCGGTTGTCGATGTAGCGCACGTCCTTGCCATCGACCGAGATCGACCAGCGGAATACGCGGATATCGGTGATGCGCTCACCGATCTGGAAACTCGCCAACAGCTTGCCGTCGCGGATGGCCAGTTGCAGCAGGCGGGTGTTCTTATAGTAGGTGTAGAGCTCGTTGAAGTCGTGGACGAAGCTTTGCTGGCCCAGGAATGAATCGTCCAGCGGCACCGCTTCGGCTTCGTAACCTTCGTTCTCTTCCACCAGGCGATAGAGGGAAAACACGTCGGCGACGCTGGTTTCCTTCTTCAGGCCCATGAACACGTTGTAGCCGAACAGCAGGCAGTCGCCGACCTGGACGATGTCCCGGGCAATGCAGTTGTTCTCGGTACGGATACGCACGCGCCCGATGGCGTCCATCTGGCTGCTGCCAAATTCCTCCAGACGCCGCTGATTGAGGGCATCGGTGGTTTGCCGCAGACGCAGGCCCTGCTCCTGCAGGCGCTTGTGCAGCACCTCGTAGGCGCCGCCTTCGGCGACGGCCTTGTCCAATACGTCCTGTGACTGGGCTATGGCTGGGGCATCCGACATCTGGGGCTTCCTGAATCCGTGCTACCTGCAAAGACGCCCCCACCTATGTGGGGGCCAAAACCAAGGGTGGCGTCAACGCTCCCTCACGGTGAAAAACGCATCGCGTTCAGGCACCTATTTTTCTCTCGACCTCGGCGATCTTGTCGCGCATGGCCTGATCGATCTCTTCCGGTTTGACATGGGCGATGATCTTTTTCAGCACCCGAATCTCGTTCTCGTCGATCACCCCATCGCGCTCGGCGATATCCAGCAACGAACCCAACTCATGTACATCCAGCCGGCCATCGTTGGCGAAGCACTGGATCGAGCGAAAGGACAACTCCAGATAATCTCTTGGTTCGGACATGCATACTTTCCTTGTGGTTGAAGTTTTTCTGGTTCTGAGAGCCCGGCAAAGCCATCGCTTGGCACCTGCCTGTTTCTCGCCGTCATGGGCTGGGCGTTCCCGCCCGCTTCCACCTATGGATCGAGGCGGGCCTGCGCCATCGCGGGCGCGAGCCATGCTCGCCAGAGGGCCGGCCAGACACCCGGCACCTTCAGGCGCCAGGCATCAGCGGCTCACTCAGGCCTCGCTCGGCCCTTCAACGTTGCTCGCCGGCACTGCAGCGGCGGGAGCGCGTCCCTGAAGCAACCGCGCCAGCACGTCCTGCACCACCGGGCTCTTGCCGACCACGCCCTCAATGGCCTTGCCCACCGACAGGGACTTGGCGAACGAGTTGAAGAAGTCGCCTTCGCCGCCGACGATCTCGATCTTCGCCTTGGCCAGCGCGGTGGCGAGCACCTCGGCCTGGTCCTTGGCGATTTCCTTGTTGGCGGCGATGGCGGCCATGGCTTCCTCGAAGCTCTTCTCCAGTTGCATGCGGAACTCTTCGTGCTGGCGAGCCTTGTCGCTGAGCGCGTCCAGGGCACCGAACTTCTTGCCCAGACCTTCGGCTTCAGCGTTCAGGCGCTCCAGCAGAATCTGCGCCTCGGCCATACCCAGGTCCTGGGTGGCCTTGGCCTTGGCAGTACCGAGTTGTTCCTCACCGCGCGCCTGGGCGCCGAGCTTCTCTTCCAGCACCTTGGCATCGGCCAGGCCGTCTTTTTCCTTGGCAGCAGCTTGAGCCTCGGTGACACGCGCCTGGGCCAGGCCTTTTTCCTGCTCGCCCCTGGCTTCGGCAATCAGGTACTCCGCCTGCACGCGGGCCTCGGCCAGGCCTTCCTTCTCCTTGGCCGCTGCGGTGACTTCACGCACCCGCGCATCGGCCAGGCCAGGCGCAGCGCGCTCGGCTTCGATCCCTTCAGCCAGTTTCTTCTTGGCCTCGGCGCTCTTGGCCGCAGCCTCCAGCTCGGCCTGGGCGAGGTTGTTGATTTCCACCGCCTTGTGCTTGGAACGGGTTTCGTCGGCTTCGGCCTGCTTGACCTGGCGCACCAGCTCTTGCTCGGCCTCGGCCTGGGCGTTGAGCACGACGACCTGCTTCAGGCGCTCGGCCTCGGAGACTTCGCGAACTTCCTTGATACGCTCCTCTTCCTGGGCCACCGTCTTCTCGACCGCAACGCGCTCGCGTACCACGGCAGCGATGTTCTTGCGCTCTTCTTCCAGCGCCTTTTCCTTCTCGATGCGCTGCAGCTCGACCTCGCGCTCACGGGCAACCACTTCCAGGTCCTTGGCGCGGGTGACTTTTTCCACCTCGATAACCACGGCGCGCTGGCGGTTCTGCTGGGCGACTTCCACTTCGCGCTGATGGTTCTCGGCGCGGATATCCAGTTCCTGCTGGGTCTGGATACGCGCCTGCTCGGCCTTCAGGCGCTCCTCTTCCTTGACCTTGAGGGTCTCTGCCTGTTCGCGAGCCTGGATGGTCTCGATCTCGCGCTTCTGCCGCGCCTCGGCATCGGCCTGCTGACGCTCCAGCGACAGGGTCGCCTCACGGGTCTCGACGTTCTTTTTCTTGATCGCCAGCTCCTCGTTGCGCTCCAGCTCGTTGGTGATGACGTTCTGCGCAGCGGTCAACTCGGTGATCTTGCGAATGCCCTCGGCATCGAGAATGTTGCTCGGGTCCAGGGAGCTCTTGGCGGTCTGCTCCAGGTAGTCGATGGCCACGTCTTCCAACACGTAGCCATTGAGATCATTGCCGATCACTTCGATGATGCGGTCGCGGAAGTCCTGGCGATTCTCGAACAGCTCGACGAACTCGAACTGCTTGCCAACCGTTTTCAGGGCCTCGGAAAACTTGGCGTTGAACAGCTCGTTGACCGCCGCGCGATCGGAAGCACGGGCGACGCCGATGGCCTTGGCCACCTTGAGCACATCTTCCTGGGTCTCGTTGACGCGCAGGTAGAACGCCACGGTGATGTCAGCCCGCATGTTGTCCCGGCAGATCAGGCCGTCCTTGCCACGACGATCGACCTCCAGGGTGATCAGGGAGATCTTCATGAACTCCTTGAGGTGGATGACCGGGTACACCAGCGAGCCGGTGAAATGCACCTTGGGCGTCGACGACATGTCGTTGACGATCAGCGCGGTGCCCTGCGGGACCTTGATGTAGAACGCCTTGAACAGCGCCAGCAAGCCGACGATGAGCAGAACAACAACACCGGCCACGACCAGTACGGGAATCAGTGAAGGTGGAAGCATGCAATCAATCTCCTTTGATGCTGAGGACCGGGTCAGAATCTGAAGCAAAATCTCGCGAGCTAAAGCTCTGCAAGGCGAAAACAAGTGAGGAACGGACTGGGCTCGCACTCGAGTTTACGAATTGTAAATGAGCATTCCGGTCGGACTGGCGAACCAGCTTGTTTTCAACGCAGCAGAGCCGACGCGCAGCAGATTTTGCTCAGGTTCTCAGAGCTCCCGGAACTCATCCTCGGTAATAACCTGGTAAGCGTGTTGCGCTTCCAGATACTCCAGTAATACGACGCGATCACCGCGTTTGAAGCCCCGCGCTTCGTCGGCACGCACCCGCAGGATCAACCCGGCGCCGCCGTCTTCGAGCACCGCCTCGCCATGGGTCAGGGTGACACGACCGCTGCGCACCACAGCTGTCTGGCCGAGCACGCTCTTGCTGGTGGACGCTTCCATCTTGCGAAACAGCGGCCGCAGTGGCGCGCAGACCAGCCCACAGAATGGCAACACGATAATCATTGCAGCGACTACCACGACCGCGCCCACCGGAT
The DNA here is from genome assembly GCF_965111915.1 of Pseudomonas sp. Marseille-Q8238. Classification (NCBI taxonomy): domain Bacteria; kingdom Pseudomonadati; phylum Pseudomonadota; class Gammaproteobacteria; order Pseudomonadales; family Pseudomonadaceae; genus Pseudomonas; species Pseudomonas sp. Marseille-Q8238. Next base: position 3,630,722 of record NZ_CBCOPI010000001.1, read on the forward strand.
AACGCAACAGGCCCAGGGGCAGGTGGCTAAGCAGCAGCAATTCGACGAAATAGGTGAGGAACCAGCCGAACAGGAACAGCAGGGTGAGCACCAGCGTGAGCGGTACGTCATTGAGCTTGAGCTTGCTGAGCAACGCCGCTACCCCTTCGCCTTGGCCGGCGCTGTCGAGCGTCGAATCGGCCTCGACGTTCAGCACATCGATCTCGATCAGGCCGAACGAGACGATGATCCAGTAGAAGACCGCCAGAAGCAGCAGAAAGCTGTAGATGACAGTGGGAAACGACAACGCCGTTTGCAGGAATATCTCCATATCTTTCCTATCCCGATAAAACCCATGTAATAAAACGACCACCGCTGATACGACCAAAAACCGGCCACACTGAGCGGACAACGGAAGACATGCAGGGGGAGTCGAATGAAGGTGCAGGGTACATTCGTTTGGCGTCTCATTAAACCGCACAATGCTGCTCGCAAAGCGCCAACCCCGTCGCACGTTGGCTTTCGCACCCTGACTGACGCCTGTCGAGTTTCCCTACAGAGCACACAATCGCATAGGCTTTAAGCCTTTCCCTGTTCCGGAGTCCGCATGATCCCCAGCAAACCTCTCGCCGGCCTTAAAGTGATCGAACTCGGCACCCTGATCGCCGGCCCGTTCGCCTCACGCATCTGTGCCGAGTTCGGTGCCGAGGTGATCAAGGTCGAGTCCCCTGATGGCGGTGACCCGCTGCGCAAGTGGCGCAAGCTCTACGAGGGCACCTCGCTGTGGTGGTTCGTGCAGGCGCGCAACAAACGCTCGATCACCCTTAACCTCAAGCACGAGGACGGGCGCGCCATCTTGAAGACGCTGCTCGGCGAGGCGGATATCCTGATCGAGAATTTTCGCCCTGGCGTACTGGAGAAACTCGGGCTGGGCTGGGACGTGCTCCACGCGCTGAACCCGAAGCTGGTGATGGTGCGCCTGTCCGGCTTCGGCCAGACCGGGCCGATGAAGGACCAGCCGGGATTCGGTGCAGTCGGTGAGTCCATGGGCGGGCTGCGCTACATCACCGGCTTCGAAGACCGCCCGCCAGTACGTACCGGCATCTCCATCGGTGACTCCATCGCCGCGCTGTGGGGCGTGATCGGCGCGCTCATGGCGCTGCGCCATCGTGAGGTCAACGGCGGCCAAGGCCAGGTGGTGGATGTGGCGCTGTACGAGGCGATCTTCGCCATGATGGAAAGCATGGTGCCCGAGTTCGATGTGTTCGGTTTCATCCGTGAACGCAGTGGCAACATCATGCCCGGCATCACGCCGTCGTCCATCCACACCTGTGCCGACGGCCGGCACATCCAGATCGGCGCCAATGGCGATGCGATCTTCCGCCGCTTCATGCGCGCCATCAATCGCCATGACCTGGCCGATGACCCTCAACTGGCCAGCAACGATGGCCGCGACGCCCGCCGCGACGAGCTGTACGGCGTGATCGACCGCTGGGCCGCCAGCCTGCCGCTGGCCGAGGTGGAGGTCGTGCTCAGCCATGCCGAGGTACCGGCCAGCCGCATCTATTCGGCCGAAGACATGTTCCGCGACCCGCAATTCCTCGCCCGTGAGATGTTCCTCCAGGCCAAACTGCCAGACGGCAAGCCCTTCAGGATGCCCGGCATCGTGCCCAAGCTGTCGGAATCGCCTGGCAGCGTCGAATGGACCGGCCCCGAGCTGGGCGAACACACCAACCAGATACTCGCCAGCCTCGGCTACAGCGCCGAGCAAGTCACCGCGCTGCGCCAGACCGGCGCCATCTGAATCGCAGAAAGGACCCTGCCATGACACTCAAACTCGACGCCCATGACCTCGCCCGCGCCGTCAGCGCTGGCGTCCTGCAGCCCGGTCAGGACCAGACATTGCTGGCCTTCCTGCGCCAGCGCCCGGATGAACAGGCCAGCTTCCAGCTGAGCCATGTCGCCTACTACTTCGGTGCGCTGTTGATCATCGCGGCCATGGGCTGGCTGATGACCGAGGCCTGGATGCAGGTCGGTGATCTCGCCCTGCTCCTGATCGCCCTCGCCTATATCGGCCTGTTCTGCGCCTGCGGCCTGAGCCTGTGGAAACGTGGCCAGCAGATCCCCGGCGGCCTGCTCGGTGCGGTGGCGGTCAGCCTAGTGCCGCTTGCCGTGTTCGCCCTGCAACGCCTGACCGGCCTGTGGCCGCTGGACGACGCCCAGACCAACTACCACAACTACTACACCTATGTGCAAGGGGGCTGGCTGGCCATGGAGGCCGCCACCGTGATTGCCGGCCTGCTGATGCTGCGCCTGATGCCCTTCCCCTTCATCGTCATGCCGATGGCGGTGGCGCTGTGGTTCATGTCCATGGACCTGAGCGAGCTGCTGCACGGTGACGGCTTCAGTTGGGAGCAACGCCGCGACGTCTCGCTGTGGTTCGGTCTCTGCCTGCTGCTGGCCTTCGTTTTGATCGACGGGCGTACGCGTAAGGATTACGCCTTCTGGGGCTACCTGGCCGGGCTGCTGGCCTTCTGGGGCGGGCTCAGCCTGTCGGAAAGCAACAGCGAATGGGGCAAGGCCGCCTACTGCCTGATCAACCTCGGCCTGATGGGGGTTGCCGTGCTGCTGCGCCGCCCCATGTTCATGGTCTTTGGCGGGCTCGGCGTGGCCGGTTACCTGGGCCACCTGTCGTACAAGGTGTTCGCCGATTCGCTGTTGTTCCCCGTCGTACTGACGCTGATCGGCCTGGCGCTGATCGGGCTTGGCCTGCTCTACCAGAGACGCCGCGAGCGCCTCACCAACAACCTGCGCGCCCAATTGCCGTCGGCGCTGCTCAGTCTCCTTCCGGCCCTGCGTCGCTGACCCGTGCGGCGTATCGTTGCCGCCGGACTGCAAAGCCTGGCCATCATGCTGGTGGCCGGACTGTTCATCGCCCTGGTCACCGGTGAACTGCAGCAACAGCGCCTGACGCTGGCCTGGCCCTATTACGGTGAGCCGTACAGCAATCCCCTGCTGGACCTGCTCCTGCCGTCACTACCCGCCATGCTGCTGTTCATTCTCTTCGCGTGCCTGGTACGCAATACCCTGGCCACGCTGATCACCTTCACCCTGCTCGCCTTCCTCGCGGCATTCTGTGTCTGCATGGTATTCGCCGCGGCCTTCGGCGCGACCTGGACGACTGGCGAGATCGTTCGCGAATTACTCCTCGCCCATCTGCAGCTGTTGGCGCTGTCCCTGCTGCCAGGCTGGTTGATGCTGCTGGTATTTCAGCGTCGGTCGGCCTAAGCCACACCAGACGTGCATACGGTCATAGCTGCACATGACACACCCCTCGGATGCCTCCCGGATATCTAACCGATCAGCATGGCAGGGCATGCCAATCCCACTTGCCTGTGGTGACCCACCCATTAACGCCCTAGGCTCTGTACGAAAAGTGCCTGCGCTCAGCGTTAAAAACAGGCTCAGCAAGCCGCTTGCGGCTAACGCACTTCAGTACGGCCCCAATAGGCGAGAGCGAAGCGAGTCATGCTCATGCACAACACGTAAACTCCGCCTCTTCGCCTGTTTTTGCCTTGCCTGACCTTCGCTCGACGACTCTCCGTACAAAACCGAGCACTCGCCGGAAATGCCGGTAACAGAACCCTTCATTGCCGCAGATCATCGTGTACGACCGGCTAGCATCTAAACTCATAGACAGTGAGGTTTGCTTGAAGGAGCTACACCATGGATTCCTTTCACATCATGATCGTCCTGCTCGTCGTAGGATTCCTGCTACTGGGCATCGGCTTCAACAACCGTGACCACGAGTGGGGCGTCTGGCTCACCGGCCTCGGCGTGCTGTCGATGTTCGCGCCGTTGTTCTTCAAGATCTTCGTCGAGCTGGCCTGATCGAGGGCTGCCTCAGTCGCTTTACAACCCAAGGAAGTAACCAGCCTGACACAGCGCACTGCCATGATTTTTCCTGCGCAATGGCGCGGATTACTTCGCCTGGCGCGCCCTACCTGTCGCATGCAGGCCTGCTAACACCTATGGGGTTTGATTCCAGCGTCCGGCAGCAGTCTGATCGCTGCCGCGCCCCTCAACCCAGCGCGCGCCCTCCGGGGTGTCTTCCTTCTTCCAGAACGGCGCGCGCGTCTTCAGGTAATCCATGATGAAGGTGCAGGCATCGAGCGCCGCCTGCCGGTGCGCGCTGGCGGTGCCGACAAAGACGATGGGCTCGCCTGGAGGCAAGTGCCCCACCCGGTGCACCACCTCCACCCGCAGCAGCGGCCAGCGTTGCTCGGCCTCGACGACGATGCTCGCCAACGCCTTTTCGGTCATGCCGGGGTAATGTTCGAGAAACAACCCATGGACATCCCGCCCCTCATTGAAATCGCGCACGTAACCGACAAAACCCGTAACCGCGCCAATCCCCAGGTTGGCAGCATGCAGCGCGTTGAGTTCGGCACCGGGATCGAACACTTCGGTGCAGATACGAATGGCCATGACATGCTCCTTCTGGTGTCGAGTTTCGATCAAGTGTCTGTTCAATAAGAGGCGAACAATGCGCCCCCTTCACGGGGCCAAGCTGTGCGAGCCAAACGGCGCCCCCCCCCTAGCCGGAAAAAGGCTCTCGGGAATGAGCTAGGCATTCCCACCCCGCGCCCGCAAAAACCAGCAGCACTCAGCCCCCGGTAACAGTGGGGAAAAAAGCCACTTCGTCGCCATCGGTCAACTCGCTGTCCAGGCTGCACAGCTCCTGGTTTCGCGCACACATCAGGCTCTGCTCGCCCAGCACCTGCCAGGCGCCGCCACGGCTGAGCAGGTGCTGGCGCAGGTCTTCGATCCGATTCATTGCGGCGTGTGGCAGCTCTTCAGCGTCGATCCCCAACGCCTCGCGGTAACGGGCAAAGTACTGCACACGAATCATGCTGGCTCCTGCGCGTGAAAATCACCGCTCTTGCCACCGGACTTCTCCAGCAACCGCACGTTTTCGATGGTCATGCCACGGTCCACCGCCTTGCACATGTCGTAGATCGTCAGTGCAGCGACACTGGCGGCGGTCAGCGCCTCCATTTCCACGCCGGTCTGCCCGGCGAGTTTGCAACGCGCCTGGATGCGTACCACGTCGTCCCCCAGCGCGCTCAACTCCAGCTTGATGCTGGTCAGCATCAGCGGGTGGCACAACGGGATCAGGTCCGAAGTTTTTTTCGCCGCCTGGATACCGGCAATGCGCGCCACGGCGAATACGTCACCCTTGGGGTGGCCACCGTCGACGATCATGCGCAGGGTTTCCGGGCGCATGCGCACCCAAGCTTCGGCCAGCGCCTCGCGCGACGTCACCGCCTTATCGGTGACGTCGACCATATTGGCGCGACCGTGGGAATCGAGATGAGTCAGCATCGGCTTGGAAACGCTCACGAGCGAATGAGTGAGCGCCAAGCTTCCAGCCACAGCCCTCAAGCTGCAAGCAAAAACGCATGCCTTGCGTCTGCCTGCCCTCGAAGGCTGCGGTCATGCAGCGCTACATATGCGCTTCGGCGTACTCGGCCAGGACCGAGCGCGGCACGCCCTGCAGGGTGATGTGCACGCCATGGGGGAAGTCCTTGAAACGCTCCGTGAGGTAGGTCAGGCCGGAACTGGTGGCCGACAGGTATGGGGTATCGATCTGCGCCAGGTTGCCCAGGCAGATCACCTTCGAACCGCTACCGGCTCGGGTGATGATGGTCTTCATCTGGTGCGGGGTGAGGTTCTGGCATTCGTCGATAAGGATCAGGCTCTGCTGGAAGCTACGCCCGCGGATGTAGTTGAGCGATTTGAACTGCAGCGGCACCTTCTGCAGGATGTAATCGACGCTGCCATGGGTGCTCTCGTCATCCATGTGCAGCGCTTCGAGGTTGTCGGTGATGGCTCCCAGCCAGGGCTCCATTTTCTCGGCCTCGGTGCCCGGCAGGAAGCCGATATCCTCATCCAGACCCTGCACGCTGCGGGTGGCGATGATGCGCCGGTAGCGCTTGCTGACCATGGTCTGCTCGATGGCTGCGGCCAGCGCCAGGATGGTCTTACCGGAGCCCGCCGCACCGGACAGATTGACCAGGTGGATATCCGGATCGAGCAGGGCGAACAGTGCCAGCGCCTGGTAGATGTCCCGTGGTTTCAGGCCCCAGGCTTCCTGGTGCATCAGCGGTTCCTGATGCAGATCGAGGATGGTCAGGGTACTGCCCTCGATACCTTTGACCCAACCGACGAAGCCCTGCTCGTCGATGACGAACTCGTTGACGTGCACCGCCGGCAGGTTGTCGGTGAGCTGCACCTGGTGCCAGGTGCGGCCATGCCCCTGGCGCGTCTCGACCTTGCTCACCCGGTCCCAGAAGGAGCCGGTCATGGTGTGGTAACCGCGTGACAGCAGGTTGACGTCGTCCACCAGCTGGTCGGTGTGGTAATCCTCGGCGGCGATCCCACAGGCACGCGCCTTCAGGCGCATGTTGATGTCCTTGGTCACCAGCACCACGCGCACGCCGGGGTTGCGGCTGCGCAGGTCGACCAACTGGTTGATGATCTTGTTGTCGTTGAGGTTTTCCGGCAGCCAGGTCAGCGGCTCCGCCCGCTTGCTCATGAGAATCGACAGACTGCCACACGGCCCGCTCTTGCCGCGCTGGATGGGGACGCCCTTCTCCACTTCATCCGGCGTAGCCTCACCCAACACCTTGTCGATCAGGCGGATGGCCTGGCGACACTCGGCGGCCACCGAATGCTTGCCGGTCTTGAGCTTGTCCAGCTCCTCGAGCACGGTCATGGGGATGGTGACGTGGTGTTCCTGGAAGTTCAGCAGTGCGTTGGGATCGTGGATCAGGACATTGGTGTCGAGGACATAGAGGGTGGGCAGGGTAGAACGGTTGTGTCCGTGATCATCCATACTCGGTCACCTTAATCGAGAGGCCAGACGACGGTGCGGAGCTCCGTCGCGAAGGGCCGCCAACCTCCAGGGCAAGCCGGGAAGCGCAGGCAAGGTGATGGCCAAGGGACGCCACCTGTGCTGCAGGGTTCGGCGGTCTACTTTCGTTAATACTCCATTACAGATGACAGGAAAAAGAACTTTTTATGCGCTTTCCGGCTTTTTTATCGGCGCGACGAATAACCCTTGGCGTACCGGGTAGGCATCGTTAAAGTCGGAAATCCTGTCGTTTGTCGCAACATCCTCCCCGCGTCCCTCCTGCCCACACCACCCTGCTGTGCGAGCTGCTGCGCCAAATCCCACACATACTGTAATGCCTTGAGTCCTCTTCGCCGGTCACAATCGGTTACCCTCGCGCCTTTGCGCGCAGGCCCAGACCTGCTCTGCAACGCCCTTCTTCCGCCTATACACCTAGAATCCAGAGGTTCACCGTGACCGCCACACGCTTCACCCCACGACAAATCACCCTGCACTGGCTCAGCGCCATCCTGGTCCTGCTGATCATCACCCTGCCCTATGCCAGCGACCTGCTCGCGCCACTGTTCGGTGGCGTCGGTGGCGTATTCACCCTGCACAAGTCCCTTGGCCTGCTGGTGCTGGTGCTGACGGTGCTGCGCCTCCTGGTGCGTGCCCGTGATGGTGCCCCGCAATTACTGCCTGGCGATGCCCGGTTGCAGCGCGTTGCAGCGAAGAGCGGGCACGCCTTGCTGTATGCCCTGCTGCTGTTGATGCCATTGACCGGGCTGTTGTTCGGCAAGCGCCCGGTCAACCTGTTCTGGCTGGTGGAGATCGGCCCGCTGCCAGTGGAAGATGGCGTCCGCGAGCTGGCCAAGACCTTCCACGTCACCGCCCAGTACCTGCTGTTCGCCCTTATCCTCGGCCATGCAGGCGTGGCCATCTGGCACCACCGTGTGCAGCGTGATGGTGTCCTGCGCGCCATGCTGCCCGAGCGCGGCTGACCGATAGCGGCGGCCCGTGACTGATCGTCCGGGCCATTGCCGCACCCACCTCGCAAAAACGAATCAGCAGCAAACCCTAGAGCCAGGACACTACTCCGGCCTAGAATCGCCCCTCGCCGAGAGGAGACGATTGACATGCTGATGGTGATTTCCCCCGCCAAGACCCTGGATTACGAGACGCCGCCGATAATCGGCCGCTTCACCCAGCCCGAACACCTGGACGACGCCCAGCTCCTGATCGAGCGCTTGCGCGAGCTCAGCCCGTTGCAGATCGGCGAGCTGATGCACCTGTCCGATAAGCTATCCGCGCTCAACGTCGCGCGTTATGACAGCTGGCAACGCCCCTTCAACCCATCCAACGCCAAACAGGCGCTGCTCGCCTTCAAGGGCGACGTGTATACCGGGTTGAATGCCGAAGATTTCGCCGAAGCCGATTTCGACTTCGCCCAGCAGCACCTGCGCATGCTCTCCGGCCTCTACGGCCTCCTGCGCCCGCTGGACCTGATGCAACCCTATCGCCTGGAGATGGGCACCAAACTGAGCAACGTCCACGGCAAGGACCTCTACGCCTTCTGGGGTGAACGTATCAGCGGCTGGCTCAACCAGGCCCTGGCCGAGCAAGGCGACAACATCTTGCTCAACCTCGCGTCGAATGAATACTTCAGCTCGGTCAAGCGCAAAGCACTCAATGCGCGAGTCATCGACACCGAGTTCAAGGACCTGAAAAACGGCCAGTACAAGATCATCAGCTTCTACGCCAAGAAGGCCCGCGGCCTGATGGCACGCTACGTGATCAAGGAACGCCTGAAAGACCCGGCAGGCCTGAAGGATTTCAACTACCAGGGTTACCGCTACAGCACCGAACACTCCAAGGAAGACAGCCTGGTGTTCCTGCGCGATCAACCACAGGACTAAGCCTGCACCCCGCTGGGCCGCCTACCTGCGGCCCACATCTGCCCCATCCCTCGCCTGCCACGCAGTCCAGTTCGGCCACTTTCCCTTGTAACTTTCTGAACTTCCAATATAACCATTCACTTGTACTAGCACATTGCAATTGTTTATCGACTGATAATTACTCATTTCACCCAACAGGACGAACGGTAGGAACTATCGAATTCTCGCTGCCTCTTACTCCCGTAACATAATTTCTCCACGCAACTTTCAGCGCGACCCAATACTGCCTATTCACTATCAAGCATTTGTTTGATGAGGCTCTGTATTCGCTGAATATTCAAACCCCTTAACGGAGTTATTCACCACTCATCATATTAAAGACATCAAACCCTAGAGCCACGGCCACTACAGCCTATAGCTCACACCACCAAGGGCACGCTTTTATATTACAAGCCCATTATTCGTCTTCTTGCAGAAGGCCAGTTTCTTATCATGCCGAGATTAACCAATTCAATTAACGAAGTGCGTTGATCAACTGTTTATGGCGCTGCGCCATTTCTCACTACTGTAATAAATGGACGAGGTGAACGCGATGCGAATCAGCATCTTCGGTTTGGGTTATGTGGGGGCTGTTTGTGCCGGTTGCTTATCGGCTCGCGGTCATACTGTCATTGGCGTAGATATATCCGCCACCAAGATTGATCTGATCAACAAGGGGCTTTCCCCCATCGTCGAACCCGGACTTGGCGAACTGCTGCAAAAGGGCCTGAATAGTGACCGTTTGCGTGGCACCACCGACGTTGCAGAGGCTGTACGCGACAGTGACATGTCGTTCATCTGCGTCGGCACACCCAGCAAGAAGAATGGCGACCTGCAGCTCGATTACATCGAGAACGTCTGCCGCGAAATCGGCATGGCCCTGCGCGACAAGCCCGGCCGCCATACCGTGGTGGTACGTAGCACCGTCCTGCCAGGCACCGTCAAGAACGTGGTACAGCCCATCATCGAGGACTGTTCGGGCAAGCAGGCAGGCACCGACTTCGGGCTGGCCGTCAACCCGGAGTTCCTGCGCGAGAGCACCGCGATCAAGGATTACGACTTCCCACCAATGACCGTTATCGGCGAGCTGGACAGCCTGTCTGGCGACCTCCTGGAAAGCCTCTACCGCGAACTCGATGCGCCGGTGATCCGCAAACCGATCGAAGTCGCCGAGATGATCAAGTACACCTGCAATGTCTGGCACGCGGCCAAGGTCACCTTCGCCAACGAGATCGGCAACATCGCCAAGGCGGTCGGCGTTGATGGCCGGGATGTGATGGACGTGGTCTGCCAGGACCACAAGCTCAACCTGTCCCGCTACTACATGAAACCCGGTTTCGCCTTCGGCGGCTCCTGCCTGCCCAAGGATGTACGCGCCTTGAACTACCGCGCGCACTCGCTGGATGTCGACGCGCCGCTGATCGGCTCGCTGATGCGCAGCAATGCCACCCAGGTGCAGAACGCCTTCGACCTGATCGCCGGCTACGACAAGCGCAAGGTCGCCCTGCTCGGCCTGAGCTTCAAGGCCGGCACCGACGACCTGCGCGAAAGCCCGCTGGTCGAGTTGGCGGAGATGCTCATCGGCAAGGGCTTCGACCTGAGTATCTACGACAACAATGTCGAATACGCCCGCGTCTACGGCGCCAACAAGGACTACATCGAATCGAAGATTCCCCATGTGTCCTCGCTGCTCAACAGTGACCTCGACGCCGTGGTCGGCAACGCCGACGTGATCGTGCTCGGCAATGGCGACCAGCGCTTCGCCGAACTGGCCGAACACACACCGGCAGGCAAACAGGTCATCGATCTGGTCGGTTTCATGTCACGCCCCACCCATGCGGGTGCAGAAGGCATCTGCTGGTAATCCCGGCAGTCACCGCGGGGCGAGCCTGGCTCGCCCCGACGAAGACGATGGACAGGCCCATGGACACGCTGAAGAAAACCCTCAACCAGGCCAGTGGCTGGCTGCTCTACCTGAGTGCGCTGATGCTGCTGGCCCTGCTGCTGCCCAGGACGGTATTCGATCCCGACTCCAAGCACTTCCTGCTGCTGATCGGCGCGGTGGGGATCTGGCGCTATTCGATGGGTGCCCTGCATTTCGTACGCGGCTGCCTGTTCCTCTATCTAGTTTTCCCCTATTACCGGCGCAAGGTGCGCACGCTCGGCCAGGCGGCGGACCCGTCGCAGGTCTTCCTGCTGGTTACCAGTTTCCGCATCGATGCCCTGACCACCGCCCAGGTGTATCGCTCGGTGCTGCGCGAAGCCATCGACTGCGGCTACCCCACCACCGTGGTCTGCTCCATCGTCGAACGTGCTGACGAGTTGCTGGTGAAAGGCCTGTGGGCACAACTCGCGCCACCACCGCGGGTCACGCTCGACTTCGTACGCATTCCCGGCACTGGCAAGCGCGATGGCCTGGCCTACGGCTTTCGCGCCATCTCACGGCAGATGCCGGATCGCGATGCGGTCGTCGCCGTGATCGATGGCGATACCGTGCTCGGCGCAGGTGTGGTGCGCAAGACGGTGCCCTGGTTCAAGCTCTTTCCCAATGTCGGTGGCCTGACCACCAACGAGTTCTGCGAGGTGCGCGGCAGCTACCTGATGAGCGAGTGGCACAAGCTGCGCTTCGCCCAGCGCCACCTCAACATGTGCTCGATGGCGCTGAGCAAACGCGTGCTGACCATGACCGGGCGCATGTCGGTATTTCGCGCCAGCGTGGTCACCGACCCCGGCTTCATCGCCGATGTCGAGAGCGACCACCTCGATCACTGGCGTCTGGGCCGTTTCCAGTTCCTCACCGGCGACGACAAGTCCAGCTGGTACAGCCTGATGCGTCTGGGCTACGACACCTTCTACGTGCCGGATGCGGCAATCAACACGGTCGAGCACCCACCGGAAAAAAGCTTCCTCAAGGCCAGCCGCAAGCTGATGTTCCGCTGGTACGGCAACAACCTGCGGCAGAACTCACGCGCCTTGCGCCTGGGCGTATGGCGTCTGGGTGGTTTCACCAGCCTGGTGCTGTTCGACCAGCGCGTGTCGATGTGGACCTGCCTGCTGGGCCTGGCGGTGGCGATCATCGCCAGCCTCAAGTACAGCGTCGCCTTCATCCTCATCTACCTGCTGTGGATCGGCATCACCCGCCTGATCCTCACCCTGCTGCTCAGCGTGACGGGCCACCGCATCGGCCCGGCCTATCCGCTGATTCTCTATTACAACCAGATCGTCGGTGCCTTGGTGAAGATCTACGTGTTCTTCCGCCTGGACCAGCAGTCCTGGACCCGCCAGAACACCACGCTCAAACGCGACCTGGCCAGCTTTTCGCGCTGGTTCAACACCTGGTCCTCCCGCGCCATGACTTTTTCTGCCACCAGCGTATTCATCGCCACGTTACTGGCGGTGGTCTGACCCGCCCTCGAACAGGAATTTGAACCCATGAATACCGCCGTCAACGTCAATGTGGTCCATGAATCGGAAGCCCAGCGCCAGCATGCACGGGTGAAAATACCGGCGCTGCTGCGCTTCTTGTCGAAGCACCGCGAGCCCGTGGAAATGCGCCTGCTGGACCTTTCCGCAGGCGGCTTCGGCTTCAGCACCGACACGCTGCCAATCCAGGTCGGCGACTATTACCAAGGGCGCCTGCAATTCCAGGTCGATGGCCTCAACCTGGGCCTGGACGTGGAGTTCCAGGTGCGCTCGTTCGACCCTGACAGCCATCGCGTCGGCTGCCAGTTCCACAACCTCAAGCCTCAGGACATCGCCACCCTGCACCACCTGATCAGCGCTCACCTGGGCGGCGAACTGATCAGCATCGGTGGCCTGCTCAATACCCTGCAGCGCGACAACTTCACCAAGGCACGCAAGCAGAACAACGCGGGCAACGGCATGGGCTTCTTCGCCCGGCTCAGGGCCGTGGGCTTCAGCCTGGCGCTGTTGATCATCGGGGTAGCGGCCTTCGCCTTCATCCTGCAGTCGCTGTACAACCTGTACTTCGTCACCCGCGCCCAGGCCGCCCAGGTCAGCGTGCCCAGCCTGCAGGTCACCATGCCGCGCGAAGGCACGGTACAGAGCCTGCTGCCCGAAGGCAGCGACAGTGTAGCCAAGGGCGCGCCGATGGCTGCCTTCTCCACCAGCATGCTGGAGATGCTCAAGGGCCATTTGACCGATGACCAGCTCAGCCCGGCCCACGTCGAGGAGCTGTTCGGCAAGCAGATGAAAGGCACCCTGACCAGCCCGTGCAACTGCAAGGTCGCGCGGCAACTGGTAGCCGATGGTCAGTTCGCCTCCAAGGGTGACGTGATCTTCGAACTGGTGCCCCAGGACAGCCAGGCCAGCGTCTCCGCGAGCTTTCCCTATCGCCTGTTGGACCAGGCCAAGCCAGGATCGCGAGTGCGTTTCCAGGTGGCCAACGAGACCACCACACGCAGCGGCAAAATCATCAGCACCCGCCTGCACGAAGGCGGCTTGTCGTCCGATATTCGCGCGGTGATCCAGCCGGACACACCCTTGCCCAGCACCCTCGCCGGACAACCGGTGGAAGTGGTGATCGATCATGGTCCGTCGCTCGACTGGGTCATCGACCGAGCCATGGCTGCCGGGTTCTGAGGAGGGCATGAGCATGCGCGCACCTTCTTTCGCGTTATTGGCGCTGGCACTGGGCCTGTCCGGCTGTGCCGGATTACCGGACCAGAAACTGGCGCGTGAAGCACTGAAGAACGGTGATACCGCCACCGCCGAACGCAACTTCCGGCAATTGGCCGAGCTCGGCTATGTCGATGCCCAACTCGGCCTCGCCGACCTGCAGCTCGCCAGTGGCACACCGCAAGACCTGGAGAAGGCTGAACAGGCCTATCGCCTGGCAATGGACGAGTCGCCACGGGCCAAGGCCCGTCTCGGCAAACTGCTGGCAGGCAAGCCCAACGCCACCCCGGACGAACGCCACGAAGCCGCCGAACTGCTCAACCAGGCCTTCGCGGCGGGCGAGGTCGGCAGCCTGATGCCGCTGGTCATGCTCTACCTGCAATACCCCCAGGACTTTCCCGGCCTCAACGTGCAGGAAAAGATCGCCACCTGGCGTCAGCAAGGGCACCCGCAGGCCGAACTGGCGCAAATCCTCTTCTACCGCACCCAGGGCACCTACGCGCAGCACCTGGGCGAAATCGAGCGCATCTGCCAGAACCTGATCGCCCAGGAAACGCTGTGCTATGCCGAGCTGGCCACCGTCTACCAGATGCAGGACAAGGCCGATGCCCGCAACCAACTGACCACGCGGATGATGGCTGGCTATCGTCAGGGCAGCGTACCGCCACAGCGCGTCGACAACGTCGCCCTGGTGCTGGCCGATGCCGAACTGGGCAAGCCGGACGAGAACCAGGCCAAGGAACTGCTCGAAACGATCGCACCGTCCTACCCGGCAGCCTGGGTCAGCCTGGCACGTCTGCTCTACGACTATCCCGCCCTGGGTGACAGCGACACCCTGCTGACCTACCTGGAGAACGGACGGGCCGCCGCCCTGCCACGCGCCGAACTGCTGCTCGGCCGCCTCTACTACGAAGGCAAGCTGGTACCGGCCGACCCGCGCAAAGCCGAAGAACACCTGCGCAAGGCCGCCGCGAGCGAACCGACCGCCAACTACTTCCTAGGGCAGATCTACTTGCGCGGTTACCTCGGCGATATCTACCCGCAGCAGGCGCTGGATCATCTGCTCAGCGCCGCCCGCGCGGGCAACCTCAATGCCGACTTCGCCCTCGGCCAGATGTTCTCCCAGGGCAAGGGCATCCGCCCCGATCTCGTCAGTGCCTATGTCTTCAGCCAGTTGGCGCTGCCCAAAGACACTCCGCAAGCCACCGACCTGGCCCGCGAAATCGCCCAGCAACTGACACCTGCACAACAGGCCAGGGCAGAACAGCTGCTGCGCGAAGAACGCCAGGCTCGCGGCAATGCCTGGCAAAGCGTCGCCGCGCTCGATGCCCAAACGACGCCGCAAGGAAGGATTGCTCCATGAAGCTCACTCGTATCACCACAGGGTTGGGTCTGGTATCGCTCCTGACCACCAGCCCCGGCTGGGCCGTGCAACTGACCGACCAGAACTTCGGCCTCGACATCAAGATCACCGCGCAATCGGAAGACGATCGCGACCTGGGCACACAGGACGGCGGCGATGTCGAAGGCATCGGCCTCGACCTGCGCCCCTGGGTCTACGGCCAGCACGGCAACTGGAGCGCCTTCGCCATGGGCCAGGCGGTGGCCGCCACCGATATCGTACAGACCGACACCCTGGAGTCCGATGACCTGGACTCCGACTCTGGCTCCAGCAGCCGCACCGGCGGCCGCCAGCCAGACAAGAACTACCTGGCCCTGCGCGAATTCTGGGTCGACTACGCCGGCCTCACGCCCTACCCCGATGAACACCTGCGTTTCGGCCGCCAGCGCGTGCGCAGCGATGAAGGCACCTGGTGGGACACCAACATCGAAGCCCTGCGCTGGTCCTTCGACACCACCTTGCTGCGCGCTCATATCGGCGTGGCCCAGCGTTTCTCCGACTACCGTACCGACCTCAATGCCCTGGCGCCCGAGGACAAGGACCGCCGCCACCTGTTTGGCGACCTCGACTACCAGTGGACACCCGGCCACTGGATCGGCCTGCGCGCCCAGCACAGCCGCGACGACGGCCACCTGGCCAAGCCGGGCGAAACGCTCGACGAACTGGACAAACGCTACACCGGCAAGCTCACCTGGCTCGGCCTCAACGCCGACGGCGACTTCTTCAACCCGCGGTCGAAGAACCCGCTCAATTACTGGGCCCAGCTCACCTGGCTGACCGGCGATACCGAGCAGCTCGAACAGACCGTGGCCGGTGACGAACGCATCGCCAGCGGCTCGCGCAACCAGGACGTCAACGCCTGGGCCGTCGACCTCGGCCTGCGCTACAGCCTCGACGAAAACTGGAAAGTCGGCGGGGCCTACGCCCGTGGCAGTGGTGGTGGCAACGACGGCAGGTCCGAACAGTTCATGCAGACCGGCCTGGAAAGCAACCGCTCCAGCTTCACCGGAGTCGAGTCGCGCCTGCATCGCTTTGGCGAGGCCTTCCGCGGTGAGCTGTCCAACCTGCAGGTGGCCAGCGCCTTCGCCTCCTGGAAACTGCGCGAAGACTACGACGCGAGCCTGGTCTACCACCGCTTCTGGCGCATCGACGACCAGCAGGATGTCGGCCAGAGCGGCATCGTCGCCCCCCTGCAGAACGGCGAGAAGGACATTGGCCAGGAGGTCGACCTGGTCCTGACCAAATACCTCAGACAAGGCCTGCTGCCCGCCTCGATGAGCGAGCACCTGGACGACCGCTCGGCACTGGTGCGCTTGCGTGGTGGCGTGTTCAAACCGGGAGATGCCTATGCCGGCGGCACCGACTCGCTGATGCATCGCGCCTTCGTCGACTTCATCTGGCGTTTCTGAGGACATGGCCATGCACGCACCGCACCCACACACACCCTGTAGGCGTCAGCTTGCTGACGATGCTTTTCAGGCGGCCCGGAGCGCCGGAATACCGGACCACAGCAAGCTGGCGCCTACACAAAGCAGATCCGCCAGACGCCCAGCGCTGGGTCTACGCCTGCTCTGCGGTGGCGTGCTGCTCAGCCTGCTGCCATTGGCCGAAGCCAACGCGCCGGAGCCGACCCAGGAACTCAAGGAAACCAATAACTACACGGTCACCAGTGCGCCCATTGCCCAGTTGCATCTGGACCCACCAACGTTGCCGGACCTCAGCGGCTATACCCGCGAAGCGGTAGACGCCAGGATCGTGCGCAAGCCCGGTGGACGGGTCAGCGTGAAGCGGATGATGCAGCAGGACGCACTCAAGGACTTCATTGGCGGCAACGAGCGTCTGCGTGAATGGGTGAGCCGCCAGCGCGGCCTGCCCCAGGCGATCTTCGTCGAGGGCGGCTACATGACGCCCCGCGACCTGGCCAAGAAGCTCCCCGCCAGCCAGTTCGAGGAAACCGCACCCGGCGTGTACATCGCCCGCCTGCCCATGGTGGTTGCCCAGGGAGCGACGCTGCATGTCGGCCCCGAGGTCAAGGAACTGCGCCTGTCGCAGGAGCGCGGCGCCTTTCTGGTCAATGACGGCCTGCTGTTCATCACCGGCAGCAAGCTGACCGCCTGGCGTGAAGCCGACAAAGGTCCGGCAACCTTCCGCAGGCCTGACGAGTTCCGCCCGTTCCTGGTCTCCTGGGGCGGCAGCGAGCTGTACATAGCCGACAGCGTGGTCACCAGCCTGGGCTACGACAACTCCAAGTCCTATGGCGTCTCCATCACCCAGTACACCCCCGGTATGCACGCCCGCCTCAAGCGTCCGGAGCCAACCGGCTGGCTGATCGACTCGACCTTCGTCGACCACTGGTACGGCTTCTACTGCTACGAGGCGGAAAACGTGGTGATCAAGGGCAACACCTACCGCGACAACATCGTCTACGGCATCGACCCGCATGACCGCTCCCACGGCCTGATCATCGCCGGCAACACCGTGCACGGCACCCGCAAGAAGCACGGCATCATCATCTCCCGCGAAGTCGACGACAGCTGGATCTTCAACAACAAGGCCTACGACAACAAACTCTCGGGCATCGTCATCGACCGCAACAGCGTGAACAACCTGATCGCCTGGAACGAGGTCTACCAGAACCATTCCGACGGCATCACCCTGTACGAAAGCTCGGACAACCTGCTGTGGGGCAACCGGGTGTTGAACAACGCCCGCCACGGCATCCGCATCCGCAACAGCGTCAACATCCGCCTGTACGAGAACCTCTCCGCTGGCAACGGCCTTACCGGTGTCTACGGCCACATCAAGGACCTCTCGGACACCGACCGCAATATCGAACTCGACCCCTTCGACGCCAAGGTGTCGATGATCGTGGTCGGCGGCAAGCTCGTCGCCAATGGCTCCAGCCCGCTGTCCATCGACTCGCCGTTGTCGGTGGAACTGTACAACGTCGACCTCATCGCCCCGACCAAGAGCACCGGCATCAGCTTCGCCGGCATCCTCGGTGACAAGCAGGAAGAGATTCTCGACCTAATGGTGCGACGCAAGAAAGCCGTGCTCATCGACCCCGTCGAAAGCCAGGCCGAACTTCAGGATTGAGGAGCGCATACGTGATCAAGCACCCCACCTCTCTGCGCGCCATGGCCCTGGCCGGCGCCCTGCTCGGCGCCAGCGGTACGGCGTTGGCCGAGCCGCACTACAACGTGCAGCGCGTCGGTCCGTTGTGCCCACTGGCGCAAGACCCGAGCCAGTACAACACCAAGTACCTGAGCTTCTTCACCGCCCTGGTCCAAGGCAAGGGCGACTGGCTGTTCCGTACCCGCTATGACCTGCGCACCGACTTCGGCACCACACCGCAGGGCTACAAGGAACTCAAGCGTCTACGCGATGCCCTTAAAGCCAGGGGCGTCGAATTGATGATCGTCTACCAGCCAACCCGTGGCCTGGTGAACCGCGAACAGCTCACCGACGAAGAGAAGGCTCATTTCGACTACGGTCTGGCGAAGAAGAACTACCTCGACGCCGTAGCCAATTTCCGCAAGGCCGGTATCTGGATCACCGACCTGTCGCCGCTGTTCGACGAAAAGGACGTGGGCACCGACTACTACTTCAAGGCTGACCACCACTGGACGCCGGCGGGAGCCGACCGCACCGCCAGGCTGGTGGCGCAGACCCTGAAGCAAATCCCCGGTTTCAAGGACATCGAGCAAAAGGAATTCGAAAGCAACGTGGTCGGCCTGCTACCCAAAGCCGGCACCCTGCATAAAACCGCCGCCACCTTCTGTGGCACCAGCTACGCCACCCAATACGTCGAACGCTACCAGACCACCCCGGACGACGAAGCCAGCAGCGACAGCCTGTTCGGCGAGGGCAGCAACCCGCAGGTCGCCCTGGTCGGCACCAGCAACAGCGGCCCGGCCTACAACTTCTCCGGCTTCCTGCAACAGCACAGCGGCGTCGACGTGCTCAATCTGGCCGTCAGTGGCGGCGGCTTCGACAGCGCCCTGTTGCAATACCTGAGCAGCCAGGACTTTCACGACAACCCACCGAAGATTCTGATCTGGGAGTTCGCCACTCACTACGACCTGGCCCAGCAGAGCTTCTACCGTCAGGCCCTGCCGCTGGTGAACAACGGCTGCAAGGGCCGCGATGCCGTGATGAAGAACACCATCACCCTCAAACCTGGCAGCAACGAAGTGCTGGTCAATGGTCAGGACAAGCTGCGCACCCTGCGTGGCGGCGACTACCAGATCGACCTGACCTTCAGCGATCCAACAGTCCACGAAGCGATGGCCACCCTCTGGTACCTCAACGGCCGCCGCGAGAACTTCAAGATCGAACAGAGCGACCGGGTCGACACCGGTGGTCGTTACGCCTTCGAGCTGCGCAACGACGCCGACTGGCCCGACCTGAACCTCCTCGCCCTGGAAATCCACAGCCCCGAGCAGATGCCCGCCAACCTCAGTGTGCAAGCCACGCTGTGCAAGCGGCCGGATGCCGGGGCCGAACACCTCACGGCGCAACGCCGATGAGCAAGGAGCCGCACATGCATACGACGCCCTGGTTACTCGCCCTCCTGTTCGGCAGCACCCTGCTGGCCGTGTCACCGGTATTTGCCGCCAGCCTGGTACCGCCACCCGGCTATTACGCACCGGTCGGCAAGGCCAGCGGCAAACCCCAGCACTGCAGCGCACCGCCGCCGCCCTATACCGCCAAGCTGGAGTTTCGCAGCAAGTACGAAGGCTCAGACCAGGCCCGCGCGACCCTCAACACCACGGCGGAAAAGGCCTTCCGTGACAGCACCGCGCCTATCACCGAGCTGGAGCGTGGCGTAACCGATCAGGTCACCCGCTACCTGCGCGACGGTCAGCGTGAGCAGCTCGAATGCGCCCTGCAATGGCTGGGCAACTGGGCCCAGGCCGATGCCCTGCTCAGCACCGAGTTCAACCACACCGGCAAGTCGATCCGTAAATGGGCGCTGGGCAGCCTGTCCTCGGCCTACCTGAGCCTGAAGTTCTCCGACTCCCACCCACTGGCGCCCTACCAGCGCCAGACGCAGGTGATCGAGTCGTGGTTCGCGAAACTGGCCGAGCAGACGGTCAAGGACTGGAGCGACCTGCCCCTGAAGAAAATCAACAACCACAGCTATTGGGCCGCCTGGTCGGTCATGGCCACCGCCGTGGCCATCGACCGCCGCGATTTGTTCGACTGGTCCATCGAGCAGTTCCGCATTGCCGCCAACCAGGTCGACGACCAGGGCTACCTGCCCAACGAACTCAAGCGCCGCCAGCGTGCCCTGGCCTATCACAACTACGCCCTGCCGCCGCTGGCGATGGTCGCCGCCTTCGCCCAGGCCAACGGTGTCGACCTGCGCGAAGAAAACCATGCGGCCCTCAGGCGCCTTGCCGAACGGGTGATGCAGGGCGTCGACAACCAGGACGCCTTCCGCGAACGGACGAGCGAGAAACAGGACATGGAAGACCTGCACAAGGACGTCAAGTTCGCCTGGCTGGAGCCCTACTGCAGCCTCTACGCCTGCAGCCCGCAGTTGCAGGAAGAGCGCCACGAAAAAGGACCGTTCAAGACCTTCCGCCTGGGCGGCGATGTGACCCGCGTGTTCACCCCGCAACCCTAGGGCCTGTCGATTGAACGGCTTCTCGTAGGGCGGGTCGCCATTCACCAATCCACCAGGCATCGCGTCGGCCAACCCTACGACGGCAAGCACCACCCCGCACCGCGCGACAGACGCGGGCGGCATGCGCCACCTTTGCACGACCGGGGAGGACTGGGTGGGCTACCTGGCCCTGACATGTCTTCGATGGAGAAACGCGGATGGTTTTCTCATCCAACGTATTCCTGTTCTTGTTCCTGCCGGTCTTTCTCGGCCTGTACTACCTGAGCGGAAATC
The DNA here is from genome assembly GCF_965111915.1 of Pseudomonas sp. Marseille-Q8238. Lineage (NCBI taxonomy): Bacteria > Pseudomonadati > Pseudomonadota > Gammaproteobacteria > Pseudomonadales > Pseudomonadaceae > Pseudomonas > Pseudomonas sp. Marseille-Q8238. The sequence continues at coordinate 3,651,475 of NZ_CBCOPI010000001.1, forward strand.
GCTACCGCAACCTGCTGCTGCTCATCGCCAGCTATATCTTCTACGCCTGGTGGCGCGTCGATTTCCTGGCCCTGTTCATCGGGGTCACGGTATTCAACTACTGGATCGGCCTGCGCATCGGCGCCGCCGGGGTGCGCACGAAGCCGGCACAGAAATGGCTGATCTTCGGCGTGGTCGTCGACCTCTGCGTGCTCGGCTACTTCAAGTACGCCGGCTTCGGCGTGGAAAGCCTCAACACGATCATCACCTCGTTCGGCTTCGAGCCGTTCATCGTCACCCACATCCTGCTGCCCATCGGCATCTCGTTCTACGTCTTCGAGTCGATCAGCTACATCATCGATGTCTACCGTGGCGACACACCTGCCACGCACAACCTGATCGACTTCGCCGCGTTCGTGGCGATCTTCCCGCACCTGATCGCCGGCCCGGTACTGCGTTTCAAGGACCTGGTCGACCAGTTCAACCATCGCACCCATACCGTCGACAAGTTCGCCGAGGGCTGCACGCGCTTCATGCAGGGTTTCATCAAGAAGGTGTTCATCGCTGACAGCATCGCGCCCATCGCCGACCACTGCTTCGCCCTCTCCGATCCGACCACGGGCGATGCCTGGCTCGGTGCACTGGCCTACACCGCGCAGCTGTACTTCGACTTCTCCGGTTACAGCGACATGGCCATCGGCCTGGGTCTGATGATGGGCTTCCGTTTCATGGAGAACTTCAACCAGCCGTACATCAGCCAGTCGATCACCGAGTTCTGGCGGCGTTGGCACATCAGTCTCTCCACCTGGCTGCGCGACTACCTGTACATCAGCCTGGGCGGCAACCGTGGCAGCACCTTCGCTACCTACCGCAACCTGTTCCTGACCATGCTCCTTGGCGGCCTGTGGCACGGCGCCAACTTCACCTATGTGATCTGGGGCGCCTGGCACGGCATGTGGCTGGCCATCGAGCGCGCCTTCGGTGTGGATGCCGCGCCCCGGCGTATTCGCCCACTGAAATGGGCCTTCACCTTCCTCCTGGTGGTGGCCGGCTGGGTGATCTTCCGCGCCGAGAACCTCGACGTGGCATGGCGCATGTACGCCGCCATGTTCAGCTTCGGCGACTGGCGCCTGTCGGAGCTCAACGCCGCACAACTGACCAGCCTGCAGGTAAGCACCCTGGTGCTGGCCTACCTGACGCTGGCCTGGTTCGGCATCCGTCAGTTCCATGCCCAACCACTGACCGGTGCGCCCAAGGCCAGGGCCGAGAACGACGGCGGCAAAGAAAAAGTCAACGCCAACGGGCCTGCGACGGCGCAACCACGCAGCCCTGGTGCGGCACAGGATGACCCGGCTGCCATTGCCTACTCGCCAAGTGGTGCGCTGGCCTACCGGCAATCCTGGCTTGCCCAGTGGCCGTTGCTGGCCACCCGCCTGGCCCTGCTCCTGCTGTTCGCGCTCTCGCTCCTGAAGCTCTCGGCGCAGAGCTTTTCACCCTTCCTGTACTTCCAGTTCTGAGGGATGACGCCATGCACAGAACCGCGAACCTGATCTATTGCGCCGCCTTCTGCGGCACCTTGCTGGGCCTGGCCCTGTGGTCGAGCAAAAGCTTCACCGACTTCTCCGTCGCCAGCGACACGCCCGTGCTCAACGGCAAGCTCAGCCACGCCTTCGAGAAGCACTATGACGATGAATTCCCGGTCCGGCAGTTCGGCACCAACGTCTGGGCCGCGCTGGAGTACAGCCTGTTCGGCGAAGGCCGGCCAGGTGTGGTGATCGGTGAGAACGACTGGCTGTATTCCGATGAAGAGTTCAAGCCGGTAGCCGACGGCGAACAACACCTGCGCGACAACCTGGCGATCATCCGTGGCGTACGCGACGAACTGCAGCGACACGACGTACAGTTGGTTCTGGCCATCATCCCGGCCAAGTCACGCCTTTATCCGGAGCATACCGGCCAGCATCAACCCGCGGCCTTGCGCAGTGACCTCTACCAGCAGCTACGCAGCACCGCCCGGCGAGCCAACATTGTCACGCCCGACCTGCTAGCCGCCCTGCAACAGGCCAAGCAGCACGGCCAGATATTCCTGCGTAACGACACCCACTGGACCCCACTGGGTGCGGAGGTCGCTGCGCAACAGGTGGGCGCGGCGGTGCACCGTTCGCTATCCCTGCAGGGCGAGCCGCAGCGGTACATCACCGAAATTACCGGGCAGAAGGACTACAAGGGCGACCTGACCCGCTTCCTGCCGCTGGACCCGCTATTCGAAAACCTGCTGCCGCCCCCCGAACGCCTGCAACTGCGCGAGACCCGCAGCACCAGCAGTGCCGACCTAGAAAGCGGCGATGCCCTGTTCGCCGAGCAGCACATTCCCGTGGCGCTGGTCGGCACCAGCTACAGCGCCAACCCCAACTGGAACTTCGCCGGTGCCCTGCGCCAGAGCCTGGGGCATGACGTGAGCAACCACGCCGAAGACGGCAATGGGCCGATCCTGCCGATGCTGCGCTTCCTGCAGAGCGACGCCCTGAAAGATGCAGCCCCACAGCTGGTGATCTGGGAGTTTCCCGAACGCTACCTGCCCATGGGCAACGACCTCAGCGACTTCGACCCGGACTGGATCGCCGAGCTGAAACACGGCACTGGCAATCAACGCCTGGCCAGGCATTGATCACCGAGCAAACAGACGGTGAGGCCTTGCGCCTCGCCTGGAACAACGGCCCCTGGGCCATCTTGCAAACGAGCTGGAGGAACACCCCATGAACAGACAGCCTCAACGCCGCTGGAGCGCCTATGCCTGTGCCCTGGCACTGGGTCTCGGCGCCCTGCATGCCCATGCCGACGAAGGCGGCCTCTATGGCCCGCAGGCCCCCAAAGGCTCGGCCTTCGTGCGGGCCTACAACGCCGGCAACAGTGAACTCAGTGTCACGGTCGGCAATACCGCTCTCAACGACATCGCGCCGCAAGGCTCCAGTGACTTCAAGTTTCTCCCGGCCGGCAACTACAGCGCCCAGGTCGGCAGCAGCAACCTGCCGGTGAAGCTGGGGGCCGACCAGTACTACACCCTAGTCAGCCAACCGGGCGAGCCACCACAACTGGTCGAGGAACACCCCTTCAAGAACAAGCAGAAAGCCCTGATCCGCGTGCAGAACCTCAGCGACAGCAAGCTGACCCTGAAGACTGCAGATGGCAAGACAGCCGTCGTCGAAGCCGTCGCCCCGGATGGCACCGGCGAACGGGAAATCAACCCGGTCAAGGTTGGCCTGGCCCTGTTCGATGGCGACAGGAAGGTCAGCGACCTCAAGCCCGTCACCCTCGAGCGCGGTGAGGTGGTGTGCCTGTACGTCACCGGCAACGGCGGCAAGCTCGCCCCGGTCTGGGTCAAGCGCCCGGCCGAGTCCTGATCGCAGCATCACGCAGCACCCCGCACTCGCCTGAGCGAACAAGGGCGAGGCAATGGCATGTGATTGGAACAGTGGGGAATGGCCCTCAACGATGTCTCAGGAGATACAACCATGATTCCAGTGATCCTTTCCGGCGGTAGCGGTTCGCGCCTGTGGCCGCTCTCACGCAAGCAATACCCCAAGCAGTTCCTGGCCCTGACCGGCGAGCACACACTATTCCAGCAGACCCTGCAGCGCCTGAACTTCGAGGGCATGCAGCCAGCCGTGCTGGTGGCGAACCAGGAGCACCGCTTCATCGTGCTCGAACAACTGCAACAGCTGCAGTTGCAATCGCAGTTGCTGCTGCTCGAACCCTTCGGGCGCAACACCGCACCGGCCGTGGCCATCGCCGCCATGCAACTGCTCGCCGAAGGGCGCGATGAACTGATGCTGGTCTTGCCCGCCGACCATGTTCTGGAAGACCAGCACGCCTTCCAGCAGGCACTGGCGCTGGCCACCATCGCCGCGGAAAAAGGTGAGATGGTGCTGTTCGGCGTGCCAGCCCTGAAGCCGGAAACCGGCTATGGCTACATACGAGCGGCCAGCGATGACGGCAGCCTGCCGGATGGCATCAGCCGGGTCGCCCAGTTCGTCGAGAAACCGGATGCTGTGCGCGCGGCCGAATACGTCCAGTCCGGCAACTACTACTGGAACAGCGGCATGTTCCTGTTCCGCGCCAGCCGCTTTCTCGAGGAACTCAAGCGTCACGACGTGGACATCTACGACACCTGCCTGCTGGCCCTGGAGCGCAGCACGCGCGATGGCACGCAGATCTCCATCGACCCGGCCACCTTCGAGTGCTGCCCGGACAACTCCATCGACTACGCGGTGATGGAAAAGACCGAGCGGGCCTGCATGGTGCCGCTGTCGGCTGGCTGGAACGATGTCGGCAGCTGGTCGTCGATCTGGGACGTGCACGAAAAGGATGGCGACGGCAACGTGACCAAGGGCGATGTGGTGGTCCAGGACAGCCACAACTGCCTGGTCCACGGCAACGGCAAGCTGGTCTCGGTGATCGGCCTGGAAGACATCGTCGTGGTGGAAACCAAGGACGCCATGATGATCGCCCACAAGGACCGTGTGCAGGAGGTCAAGCAACTGGTCAGCCAGCTCGACGCCCTGGGCCGCTGCGAAACCCAGAATCACTGCGCCGTCTATCGGCCGTGGGGCTCGTATGATTCGGTGGATATCGGCGGGCGCTTCCAGGTCAAGCACATCACGGTCAAACCCGGCGCGCAGCTTTCGCTGCAGATGCACCATCACCGCGCCGAGCACTGGGTGGTGGTCTCCGGCACGGCGGAGGTGCGCTGCGATGACAAGGTATTCCTGCTCACCGAAAACCAGTCGACCTACATCCCGATGACCTCCGTGCACCGCCTGAGCAACCCCGGCAAGATTCCGCTGGAAATCATCGAGGTGCAGTCGGGCAGCTACCTGGGCGAAGACGATATCGAGCGCCTGGAGGATGTCTATGGGCGTAACACGGAGCCGACCAGCGTGGTGACGCGCTAGGGCCTGTTGACGCTTCGGCACGGATGGCCGGATCGCGGCAATGGCGGACGTTCGACCTTGCGTTCGCACCGGTTGCTGGGCTGAAGCCCACCCTACGCGGGGCTCAGGCTCTGTAGGGTGGGCTGCGGCCCCCCCAATTGCCTCACATGGCGCATCGCAGGATGCGCCAGCTTCCCTCGGCTTGGCCCGTCAGGTCATAGCCAAGTGCCCGTCCTTGTGTAGGATGCCTCCATCGGTCACACAAGGAGCACAGCAGCATGAGTCAACCCGTCGTCCTCATCACCGGATGTTCCAGCGGTATTGGCCGCGCCCTGGCAGATGCCTTCAAGGCAGCCGGTTACCAGGTCTGGGCCTGCGCGCGCAAACCGCAGGACCTGGATGCCCTTGCCGCCGCCGGCTTCACCGCCGTGCCATTGGACGTCAACGATGCCGACGCGCTGCAACAGGTTGCCAGCCGCCTGCAGACTGAAGCCGGGCGTCTCGATATCCTCATCAACAATGCCGGCTATGGCGCCATGGGGCCGCTGCTCGACGGCGGCGCGCCCGTGCTGCGCCAGCAGTTCGAGACCAACGTGTTCAGCCTGATCGAACTGACCCGGGCCTGCTTCCCGCTGCTGCGTGCAAGCCGTGGCCTGGTGGTCAATATCAGCAGCATTTCCAGCGTCCTGATCACTCCGTTTGCCGGCGCCTACTGCGCCTCCAAGGCATCGGTGCATGTACTGTCGCGCGCTTTGCGCATGGAACTGGCGCCCTTCGGCGTGGACGTCATGGAAGTGCAGCCGGGGGCGATCGCGTCGAGCTTCGGCAACAACGCCACCCAGGCGGCAGAACAGGTGATCAGCGAACGCTCGCCCTGGTGGCCGATCCGCGACGGTATCCGCGCGCGGGCCAATGCCTCGCAGGAAAACGCCACCCCAGCCAGCGAATTCGCCGCTGAACTTCTGGCTGGTGTACAGCGCAGCAAACGTCCACAGCTAATGCGGATCGGCAATGGCAGCAGCAAGTACCCATGGATGGTGCGCTGGCTTCCGCAAAGCCTGCTCGATGGCATGTTGCGCAAGCGCTTCGGCCTCAACGTACAGCTTTAAGCTTCAGCGCAGGGGCGTGGTACGCCCAGCATGCGCGCACCATCAGCCTGATAAAGGCCTGGTGCGCGCCGCACGCCCTACTTCACAGTGCGGGGCATTGCGGTAGCGCCGTGCAACTGCCATTGGCTGCCTTGGCGCTGGCACCCAGCGGCGCCTTGAAGCGTGCATCGTCTGGCGCCAGTTGCTGTGCACAGGTGCGTGCCACGGCGGCCTGCTGCGGGCAGCCCCGTTCATTGAGCAACTCACCCAGGTTGAACCAGCCAACGGTGAAATCCGGTTGGCGATGGATGCTGTCGCGCAACGCCGCTTCTGCTCCGACACGGTCACCCTCGGCATAGCGCGCGTTGCCCAGCGCCAGTGCCGGCATCGCCTCGTCGGGCCAGTGCTCGGCTGCCGTGCGATAGGCACGCTCGGCATCGGTCCGTCGCCCGGTTTCCTCCAGGTCACTGGCGGCCTGCAGCCAAGGCTGCAATTGCGCTTCCTGGGGCAGGCGGTCGGGTGGCAGGGTCAACACAGCCCAGCGCTTGGCGCGCGCCCACGTCTTGTCGAAGCTGGTGAAGTCGGTGGTCCAACGCTCCACCGTGGCGGAACGCAACACCAGCTCGCGCTTGCTGCGGTCGAAGCCGACCACCACCGCGAAGTGCCATTGCGGGTACCAGTCGAAGCCCAGGTTCTGCATCACCAGCACCGGATTGCCCGCGGCTACCTGGGTCAGCAGCGCATCCAGATTGGGTTGTAGCGGGTATACCAGCATCCCATGCTGCCGGGCCGCAGCAACCAGCTCCAACTTCAGGCTGCCTTTGCGCTGCGGCAGGTACACCTGCGGCTTGAGCTGCTCGGGCGATGTCGAAACGCCGCGCTGCACCAGCATGGTCGCCAGTGCCGCCGGGCCGCACTGGTATTCGTCCTGCGGGTAGAAAGGCACCTCGGTGAGTTCGACGCGCGAGGGCAATCGCTCACTCTGGGCCGGCAGTTGCACCTGACTGGCGCAACCGCCAAGAATCAGGACCAGTGCGAGCAGAGCCTGCCGCACCGGCCAGCCCGTCAGCGCAGGCATTTGATGAAGCTGAAGATATCGGTCACGCAGAGAATATCGGTGACGATGAACACCAGCAGAAACAGCACGATCACACCCGCGACGCTTGCACCTGCAGGCTCATTGGCCAGGCGTTCGTTGAACTGCGCCAGCTCGGCAGGCGTCAGGCTGTTGATGCGTGCCTCGACCTGCTCACGGTCGACACCCATTTCCTGCAGCCGCTGCTGTGCCTGCTGATCATCCAGCATGCTCAGCAATTGTTGGCGATCGACCTGTTGCTGCTGCTCGTGCAGCACCTGTGGCGTGCCGATCATCGCGGCATTGGCCATGGGGATTTGAGCAACGAAAATCACATGCAACGCGACCAGAAAGGCCGCCATATGGCGCTTGAACATGGTGGTGACTCCATCGTTGTTATTGGGGGTTCACACAGGTCTTGACCCCCTTGGCGCGCGAGGGGTTCAACCATATCGCCCAACGGGTCAAGTACTGCGTACCCACCACTGTCCGGTGCGACCTGAATGCCAGCCTCGCGCTGGCGTTCGTGCATTCAGCGCACGGCCGCAGCCGCCGGCTTGCGAAACACCAGCACGTTACCGGCCATGACCAGCCCCAGACCGAGCAACGCCGGCAGCGTCCACTGGTAGCCCTCGACAAAGACCGAAATGTTCAACGCCACCACCGGGAACAGCACGGTGCAATAGGCCGCCCGCTCCGGCCCCATACGACCGACCAGGGTCAGGTAGGCGGTAAAGCCGATCACCGAACCGGGAATCGCCAGGTACAGCAGAGAGCCGACATAGCGAGTGCTGCTGTCGAAGGTGAACGGTACCTGGGCGACCAGGCAATAACCGGTCAGCAGCAGCGCCCCATAGAGCATGCCCCAGGCATTGGTGGTCAGCGGCCTGAGGCCCGCCTGCTGCTGCAGGCTGGAGAGCAGATTGCCGGCGGAAAAGCACAGGGTGCCGATCAATGCCAAACCCAGCCCCAGCAACGTCTCATGGCTGGCCGTGTGGCCGCTCAACTCGGGCCAGAACAGCAGCCCTAGCCCGAGCAGGCCCAGCCCGCCACCGAGCAGCACGTTGGTGGCGATGCGTCGGCCCATGAACACCCGCGCATTCAGCGCATTCCACAGTGTCGCGGTGGAGAACACCACGGCGATCAAGCCGCTGTGAATCCACTGGCTGGCCGTGTAGAAGCACATGAAGTTGAGGCAGAACAGGCACAGCCCCTGGGCCAGGCAGATCAGTTGTCCGCGCCTGTCGACCCGTTGCAGGCGGCGACTGAGCAGCAGGACGACGAACAGCACCAGCGCCGCGAGGGCGAAGCGGTAGGCAATCGACAGGGGAATCGCCACCGTTCCGAGTTGCAGCTTCAACGCGATCCAGGTGGTACCCCAGATCAGTACGGTAAGCAGGTACAACGACAGGTTTATGGCCAGGCTCCGGGGGAGAGACCATCAGTCTCCTTGAGTCACCGGCGAACCACTTGCACAAACTTGCGCTTATTTATCCTTGCCGATCAACGCGACTGCCCACACGCGCTAGGATGACGGGTATCCGCTCACGGTGATCCGCCATGGCCGTCCTCGACCAGCACCAGGTTTTCCAATCACTCAGCAACTCGCCCCATGCCCGTCTCGAGCGTAGGGTCGAGCTGGGTGATGGCATGGCCGCTGCATTGTGGAGCAATCACCACGATGCCCGCGAGTATCAGGGGCCCAGCTACCACACGCTGTCCTGCTACCTGGCGGATGGCACCGGCACCTTCCGCCGCGAGCAGCCTTCGAGCAAGGGCGCGCCGGGCAAGCTGTGCATCCTGCCGGCGGGCCATGAATCGTCCTGGGTGATCAACGGCCAGATTCGCCTGGCCCACCTGTACATCAGCCCGGAGCGCTTCACCGCCGGCGCCATCGCCCTGCTCGACCGCGAACCCCGCGAACTGGCATTGCGCGAAAGCACCTTCCTCGACGATGCCGAACAAGCCACGCGCTTTCGCCATCTGGTGCACCTGAACTGGAACGAGCCCACCGAGCGCATGCTGGCCAGCAGCGTGGCCCACGAGATGATCGACCATGCCCTGCTGACACAGGCTGGCTTGCGTCACGGTCTCAAGGTCAAAGGCGGGCTGGCGCCCTACCTGCGCCGGCAGTTGCTCGACTACATCGAACAGAACCTGGCCGCGCCGCTGAGCCTGGGTGAACTGGCTCAACTGGCCGCGCTATCGGAATATCACTTCACCCGCATGTTTCGCAGCAGCTTCGGCATGCCGCCACACCGCTACGTGCTGCAACGACGCCTGGCTCGCGCGCACCATCTGCTGCAACACAGCACGATGGCCCTGGGCGACATCGCCATGGCCTGCGGCTTTGCCAGTGCCAGCCACTTCAGCAATCGCTTCCGGCAGGCATTCGGTGGCGCACCGAGCCTGCTGCGCAGCGTATCGGGTTGAATGTCGAATCAGAGGACCAGCAGCACACCACTTACCACCGGCAGCACTGCCGCCATCCGGAAAACCCAGCGTGCCCGCCAGGCCAGCAGGCCGACCAGCAACCAACCGGCCAGCATCAGCAGGCAGAACCAGATCAGCGTGCCAATCTCGCCACCCAGCTCACGCACGCACAGGGCCAGGGCAACGACCAGTGCGCCAATCGCCACTCCTCGTAGCAAGTGCTGGAGAGCCGCTGCCGGCTCTTTCTGCAACAGCAGCTTGTGGTGACGCGGCATGGCCAGACACAGCGCCAGCATTGCCAGGTAGTTGCAGGCGAAACCGAGCAGCACCATCAGACGCTCCCCTCCACAACCCGTACCCGTCGGCGCGGCGCGGCCTGCACCGTCGGCTGCTGGTAACGCCAGGCGAACAACGCGCAGAGCAGGCCCACCAACAGCAGGAACAGGTCAATACCGGCGAGACTCCAGTCCCCGCGATACAGTGTTGCCAACAGATCACGCTGCTCGGTGAGGAACACATTGAGCAGCGGCAACCCCAGGGCCAGGACGCTCCCCAACCCCAGCACATCCCGCAGCATGGCGCGTGGCCGGTTGCGCCGCAGGAACGACCAGCCGGCGATCAGCAACCAGCTCCCAGCGAATACCCAGCCCTCGGCATTGGCACGTTCGAGCGTACCGGCCGGAATCAGCCGATTGCCCCATAGCAGCGCCAGGCTGGCCAATGGCAGACCGGCAAACACGGCACCATTCAACGCCCTGACCACGGCAATCCCGGCGCCACCACGCGCTTCGCGCTTGGCCAGCCAGACATTGATGCCGCCCACCAGCATGGCGCAGCCCGCCAGGCCGAGCAGCAGGTAGAGCAGGCGCACCAGCGAGCCACCGAACTGCACCATGTGCAATCCACTGAGCCAGCCAAAGGCGCGGTAGCCCATCGACGGTTTCTGTTCATTGAGCAATTCGCCAGTGCCAGCGTCGTAGGTCAGTGTGCTCTGCGGCAGACGGATGCGTGAAGTGTCATAGGGGCGAATATTCACTACCGATGCCAGATCGCCCGGATGATCCACACTCACCCAGCCGGTTTCGACGCCGCCCCAGTGCTGCCGGGACTGTTCGATCAAGGCATCCAGCGAGCGCGGCTCGGGCCCAGGCTGATGCACACCCTCACGATTGAAACCGCCCATCACTTCAGTGAAGAAGTGTTGGATATCACCCTTGTAGGCCACCTGGCCACCCGCAGGCATGTAGGAGGCGACGAATATCGCCACGCCGGTGTAGGCCAGCACCAGATGGAAAGGAAAGCCGACCACGCCGAACAGGTTGTGCGCATCCAGCCAGGCCCGCTGCCCATTGGCAGAGGGGCGCAGGGTGAAAAAGTCCTTGAAGATGCGTCGATGAATGATCACGCCAGACACCAGCGCCACCAGCATGAACATGCCGGCCAAGCCGACGATATACATGCCGATCAACCCACTGTGCAGGTTGTAATGCAGGGTGAAGAAGAAGTCTCCACCTACGGTGTCCGGGACTGGTTCGCGGGTTTTCGGGTCCAGGGCGACCTGATGCGTGCTTTCGCTATTGTCGACTTCCCAGCCCAGCTTCCAGTAAGGCTCACGCACGGTCGGCCCATGCATCCAGAACGCATGCAAGTCCTCCTTCACGTTGGCTTGCAGCCAGGCACGCACTTCGTCCGCGCTCATGCTCGCCGTGCTCGTCTGCTGCACCGCCGGGCGCATCCAGTTGTTCAGCTCCTTGTCGAAACAGGCGAGCGTGCCAGCGAAGATGATCACATACAGTAGCCAGCTCGGCAGCAGACCACCCCAGGTGTGCAGGCCGGCCATGGATTGGCGCAGGCTCATGGGCGCACCCTCAACTCGCCGGGCAGGAAAGCGGCGAGGCACAGGACGGTGGTCAGCCCGATCAGCAACAACCAGCTGCGCCCGGTACTGCGTGCCGCAAACGCATAGATCGCGGCAGCGGTCCACACGGCGAAGCACAGCAGGCTGGCGAACACGACGCGGTCAGGACGCGCCAGCGGCAGGTAGACGGAGAGGAACGCCGTGCTGCCGTAAGCCAGTGCATAACCACCGACGATAGCGGCCAGGATGCGCGAGGCCATGCGCCAGCGCGGAAAGGATGTGGGTGTGCTCACGGTCGACTCGACTGCTCCGTGTCTGTCGGTCCCGGGGTGCGACCGATCAGAACAGGGTGCATATAGTAATGAGAAATAGTTGCGCGAGGAATGAGATCTAGGGAGCGGAGGCAGAGACTCTGACTCTCATACCGTGATCTGCCGGGCACACCCACGGCAGATCAGGCGGCATAGATTCGCTGGCCACTCCCCAGCAATGAAGGGTTTCAAGGCCCGAATGCAGCGCAAACGGACCTCATGGAACTCAGGCTTCCTCAGGTTCACGCCCGGGCGTGCGATCTATCGGCGATGGTGCCTTGACCGCCGGGAAACGCGAGGAGGCGAAGCGCACCACCAGGATCGCCAGCGCCAGCAGCAGGATCGCACCCGAGACGTACACCACGCCCATGTCCGGCTTGGTGTGGTGCGACACATCAGAAATCATCAGGCGGGTCAGCGCGGTGATGGCCACGTAGATGAGGAAGCGCACCGGCATGTGGTTGGTCTTGAAGTAGATACCGACCATCGCACCCAGCTCGAGGTAGATGAACAGCAGCAGGATATCGTCGACCGTGATATGGCCCTTGTCGATCATGCCGAGGAAGGCCACGACCGAGGCCCAGGCAATGATGGCGCCGATGGCGAACAGCGCGAGGTAGTGGAACGCCTCGACCAGCAGGTTGCCGAGAGATTGCGCCAAGGCATGCATGCCTTCGCGTAGGGATTCGACCCGTTTCAGTTTCACGTTGTCACTCCTGACTGGCCTTGACGAGCCATACTGGCGGCGATAGATGACGGTTATGCACAATGAAGGCCAGTCTGACGCTTTCCGCGCACCAGTCGACACATGACCGACCGGTCTGGCGCAGGCCTTGCAGAGTCATGACTTCTCTTTATACTGTATGCAAATACAGTATTGGTTTCTCCACAGATACAGGAATGAGGTGATGAATGGCCGTCGAAGTGGTGTACCGCAGCAGCCGCGATCTGGAGCGCTTGTTCATGGATAAGGCCGAAGCCGATCGTTACGACAAGATGCTGGAACTGGCCGAGGCCCTGTCCGACGCCCTGCAGAAAGCCGTGCCCTCCCTGAGCGAACAGCAGGTCGAGGAACTCGGCATCTTCATGGCCAAGAACCGCGACACCTTCGCCAAGGCCTTCAAGAACCAGCCGGACGCCCTGGCCGAACTGGACGCCACGGCCGAAGCCTGACGCCAAGGGGCAGCATGCGCGGTTTGTTCAAGCGCATCGCCCCCTGCCCGCCTCACGCTGTGCTCTCCACGCTTTCAGGAGAGCACCATGCGTCATCTGTTCCGTTACCTCTATGCCCCTTGTTTCAGCCTCGGTCTGATTGGCCTGGCCGTCTGGCTGGTCGGCTACCTGCACGCCACCCTGTGGCTATTGCCCTTGCTGCTGGTCGTCGCCATCGGCCTGTCCTGGCTGGCTGAAAGCTGGCTGCCCTATGCCGTCGAATGGAATCAGCCGCGCCAGGATCGACGTCGCGATACCCTGCATGCCCTGATCAATGAAAGCCTCAACGCCCTGGGCGTACTGAGCATTCCCCTGGTCGCGGCCCTGCTGCCCATCGGCACGCTCTGGCCGCATGCCTGGCCTCTCTGGCTACAGGTGCTGGCCGCCATCGTCGTGGCCGACCTGGGCATCACCCTGGTGCACTGGCTGAGTCATCGCAGTGCCCTGCTCTGGCGACTGCATGCCGTACACCACAGTGTGCGTCGCATGTATGGACTCAACGGGCTGATGAAGCACCCACTGCACCAGGCGCTCGAAGCGCTTGCCGGCACAGCTCCGCTGATCCTGCTCGGCATGCCAGTGGATATCGCCGCCCTGCTCGCCTTTGCCGTGGCCATCCAGCTCCTGCTGCAACACAGCAACGTCGACATGCGTATCGGCTTTCTGCGCCACCTGATGGCCTGGGCACCCGTGCACCGCTTTCACCACCTCAAGTACGGTACTGCCGGCGACGTGAATTTCGCCCTGTTCTTCAGCGTCTGGGATCGCCTGCTCGGCACCGCGTTTCATCATCCCCACTACCGGATCGCCAGTGATGATCTGGGCATCGGCAGCCAGCCGGACTACCCGGACGAGTACCTGGCACAACTGGCCGAGCCATTCAGGGACACAACCGGGCACCAAGCGCCGCCACCGCTGCCGGTGGGGCTCCAGCGCTCAGTCGAGCAGATGCATACGCAGATGCCGTAGCGACTGGGCACGAATGCCAAACATGCTGCGCACGGTCCGGGAGAAATGGGCGGAGTCGGCAAAACCGGCAGCGTGTGCAGCGTCGGTCAGGCTGTTGCCCGCCAGGGCAATGGCCAAGGCCAGACGCAAACGCCGCCACAACACCAGACGCCGCACCGATAGCCCTACCTGTTCGCCGAACAGGCGCTCTAACTGACTCAGCGACAGGCTGACCTGAGCCGCCAGTGTGACGGCGTTGACCTTGTCCAGCAGCAGCCCATCCACGGCCTGCAAAGCCTGTTCGACTCGCGAGTCCAGGCGTGGCCGCGACCAGTCACGCAGTCGTTCGACCAGTGCCTGCGGGCATGCCGGCACGTCGTCCAGCCAGGCTCGCAGTTCACCAACGGGAAAGGACATCGGCTCGGCATACAACGCCAGCATCGGCTGTCCTGGCTCGACAAACGCGTGTTCCTGCATCGACTCCACCAACAGGCAACGTCCCTGCAGTGGCTGCCCGGCCACGAGCAGGCTCAGCGTGCCACTGGGCGCCAGCATCAGTTGATGGGCATAGTGGGCATGGGGCTGTGCGTCACCGCTGACGCCATCCAGCAGGCAGTAATCCCGGGCCAAACCCAGACTGCCCTGCCAGTACGGTTCGTTCATGACCTTGTCCTGTCTGTCGAGGCGTGCAGAAATAGCCTGTAAGGCGACCAGATGCCAGCCCATTTGATTGACCGACCCGCCAGGAAACGTTAGTTTGGTCCGGCCTACCCAGGCTCAACGGACACCCGCCATGCCTTTCCACGACCGCGCAGACCGCTTTACGATTACCGACCTGTTCGGTAATTACGCCTGCCCGGCCCTGCGCTCCGTCTCCCCTCCTGTCGATCCACCCAGCGGCCATACGCCGCCACCGCCGGCCACCCACTAACCGGCTCACCTCACGCTTCGTCCCGGGACTTGCTCCTGACCATTGCCTTGCAACGACGAAGCCTGCTGCGTTTTTCGACAGGTAACGATCATGGTTTTCAACAAAAGCTTCTGGGGCGCCTGCGCCTCGACCTCGCTGTTCGTGCTGCTCTGGAGCAGCGGCGCAATCTTCGCCCGCCTCGGCCTGGACCACGCCTCGGCCCTGGCCTTTCTCATCCTGCGATTCAGTGTGGCGCTCGGTGCCCTGGCCCTGTTCGGCCTATGGAGCCGTACCTGGCTGCCACAGCCGGGTACGCGCCTGCGCACTGCTGGTACCGGCCTGCTGCTGATCGGCGGCTACTCCATCGGCTACCTGCTGGCCCTCGACAACGGCATCACCCCTGGCGTGCTGGCCACGCTGCTTGGGGTACAGCCAATCCTTACGCAGTTGCTGCTGGAACGGCGCTTTCCGCTGAATCGCCTGCTCGGCCTCGGTATGGCACTGCTCGGCCTGGTTCTGGTGGTATGGCAGAGCATCGGCCTGGCGCATTTCTCCACGCTGGGCATGAGCTTCGCCCTGCTGGCCCTGGGCTGCATGACAGTCGGGGCGATTCTGCAGAAAGGCTCGCAGCAGGCACCGCTGCAAACACTGCCGCTGCAGTACGCGGTGAGCCTTGGTGCCTGTGCACTGTTGCTGCCGTTCAAACCGTTCGAGGTGCAGTGGTCGGTGGACTTCCTGATCCCGCTGCTGTGGCTCGGATTGGTGATTTCGGTGGTGGCGCAGCTGTTGCTGTACCGGCTGATCCGCGCCGGCAACCTGGTCAACGTCACCAGCCTGTTCTACCTGGTGCCGGGCGTGACGGCGGCGATGGACTACCTGTTCCTCGGCAACCGCATGTCGCTGCTCAGCCTGGCGGGCATGGCGTCGATCCTGCTGGGCTTGGCGCTGGTGTTTCGCCAGAAGCACTAGGGTATGTTCCCGTTTCGCTTCAACGTATTGAATCGGATGGAAATATACTTCCAACCCAGCCCTTCGAACGGACTTCTTTGAGGCAGTTGCGGACGTCGCAACGGTGGGCTGAAGCCCACCCTACAGATCTGGCACCCCGCGTAGGGTGGGCTTTAGCCCACCAACCGGCGCGTCATGAAACGCAAAGTCGAGCGTCCGCAACTGCCTCGCTCCGGTCATCCATGCCGAAACGTCAACAGGCCCTGGCGGTCTGCGCCGGGATAGGTCTGATCGCCACGGTGGAAAATGCCTCGCAGTTATCCGCCATCCGGGAGATACCAGCGCCGTCCGACACAGGGCGGATAAGCCTCTGCTTATCCACCAGCTTTCACCTCGGTCGACCAGCCAAACAAAAACGCCCGCGGCATCACTGCCTCGGGCGTTCGTTTATCAACCCAACGCGGTCAGCCCTCAGGCGCCTCCAGCGCCGTGACCAATGCCTTGAGGAAACGCGCTGCTTCGCCGCCCGTGGCGGCACGGTGGTCAACCGTCAGCGACAACGGCAGGATCGGATGCACCGTCGGCTTGCCCTCCCACGCCACCACTTCGTCGCGGATACCACCGGCACCGATGATCGCCACCTGCGGTGGCACCACGATGGGGTTGGCATAGCGACCGAACAGCGTGCCGAAATTGGACAGGGTGATGGTCGCCCCCATCATTTCCTGTGGCGGGATAGAGCGCGCCTTCACGTCCGCGCGCAAGCGCGCCATGCCCTCCTTGAGGTCCGCCGCAGCACGGGTGCCGACATCACGCAGCACCGGGACGAACAGGCCGTCCGGTGTATCGACGGCAATGCCCAGGTCGAGCGTCTCGTGCTGACGGATGGACAGGTTCTTGCCGTCGAACCAGCTGTTGAGCACCGGCTCCACCGTGCACGCATAGGCGATGGCCTTGGCCAGGCGAATCAACGGATCACGCGCCTGCCCCCAGCGGTGCAGGTCGGCATCACCGTAAATGGTCACCGGCACCACCTCGGCATGCGACTTGGCCATGTTGATCGCCATGCTGCGGCGTACCCCACGTACCCGCTCGCCGCCGAACTTGTCGCGCGCGCTCTGCGCCGCCGCCTCGACATCTGCGCTGGTGACCAGACCATCGGCACCACTGCCGGCCAGCGAGGCCAGTTCCACGCCGAGCTTGCGCGCCAGTTGGCGTACCGCCGGAGTGGCACGCGGCGCAAGATGCTCGCGGGTGGACGGCGCTGCACCGACGAAGAAGCTGTCTTCCTGGGCTGCATGCCCGCTGCCCTCGAGGCGACCGACCACGGTGCCGGCATCGTCCTCGCCCTCGTAGGCCAGCAGCGGCTCGCCGACATGCAGGATGTCGCCCTCGCCACCGAAGCACTTGCTGACCACACCGTCATAGGGCGCGGGGATATCGACGATGGCCTTGGCGGTTTCCACCGATACCAGCAACTGGTCGACCTTCACCGTGTCACCTGCCTTGACGTGCCACTCGACGATCTCGGCTTCCTGCAGACCTTCGCCCAGATCGGGCAATTTGAAGTATTTCATTGGTGTTCTCCTCTCTGCCGCCTCACCCCCGCTCTCGACCCAACGGGGAGAAAGGGTGCGAAGCGCATTCTGCTCAGGCGAAATTCAGCACGGTGTCACAGGCCGCCAGGATGTCCTCGACGCCTGGAATGTAGAGCTGCTCCAGGCGATACAAGGGCGGTGGAATGTCCGGCGCGGTGACCCGCTGGATCGGTGCCTGCAGATCGAGCAACGCGCGTTCGTAGAGGCTGGCGGCGATCTCCGCGCCGACCCCGCAGGACTTCGGCGCCTCGTGCACGATCACGCAGCGCCCGGTCTTGCGCACCGAGGCCTCCAGGGTGTCGAGGTCCAGCGGCTTGACGCAGGCCACGTCGATCACTTCGGCGGACACACCCTGCTCGGCCAGGCGGTCAGCCGCCTGCAAGGTTTCATGCACGCTGGCGCCCCAGCTGATCAGGGTCACGTCACTGCCTTCGCGCAGGGTGAAGCAGGTGTCGAGCGGCAAGCGCTTGCCATCGTCGACCAACGCCTGCGGGTTCATCCGGTACAGCCGGGTCGGTTCGAGGAAGATCACCGGATCGGGATCGTCGATGGCCGCCAACAACAGGCCATAGGCGCGTGCCGGCGAGGACGGGATGACCACGCGCAGGCCCGGCACGTGGGCGAACATCGCCTCGGTGCTTTCGCTGTGGTGCTCCGGCGCCCGGATACCGGCGCCCATCGGGCTGCGCAGCACCATCGGGCAGCTCAGCCGGCCACGGGTACGGTTGCGCAAACGCGCGGCGTGGGTGACCAGGTGCTCCATGGCGGCGAAGACGAAACCGAGGAACTGGATTTCCATGATCGGTTTCAGGCCCTGTGCGGCCATGCCCACCGACAGCCCGGCGATCATGGTCTCGGCCAGCGGCGTATCGATCACCCGCTTGAAACCGAAGCTGTCACGCAGGCCAGCCGTGGCCCGGAACACCCCACCATTGATGCCGACATCTTCCCCCAGCACCACCACGTTCTCGTCTTCGTTCATGGCCCGGTGCATGGCCAGGTTCACGGCTTCTAGCAGGGCATACTTCTTGACCTCAACCATGGCTGGCACCTCCCTCGCGACGGGTCGCACGCTCGTGCAGCATCTCGCGCTGCTCCGCCAGGGCGGCAGGCCAGGTGGCATAGACATGATCCATGATCGATTCAACCGGCTGGGTGCCGGCGCCCTCGAAGGCATCCACTGCTTGCTGCACCCGTGCCTGGCAGTCGGCAATCAGCTTCTGTTCGCGGCCTTCGTCCCATACCCCCTGGCTGGCCAGGAACGTCTGCAGGCGTTTGATCGGCTCCTCTTCCCAGGCCTTCTTCACTTCATCCGCACTGCGGTAGCGAGTGGCGTCGTCGGCGGTGGTGTGGTCGCCGAGGCGATAGCTCAGGCATTCGAGCAGCACCGGCCCCTTGCCCTGGCGGGCACGCTCGATGGCGACACGCATGCGGTCATACACGGCGAGCATGTCGTTGCCGTCCACCTGCTCGCCCTGGAAGCCGGCACCGATGGCCTTCTGCGCCAGGCTTGGCGCGCCACTCTGGATGCGCCGTGGCGTGGAAATGGCCCACTGGTTGTTGTTGATCACGAATACCACCGGCAACTGCCAGGTGCCCGCCACGTTGAGGGCTTCGAGAAAGTCGCCCTTGCTGGTGGCGCCGTCGCCACAGGTGGTCACGGCAACGCGGTGCTCGCCACGGATCTTGAAAGCCGTGGCCACGCCGCAGGCATGCAGCGACTGGGTAGCGATCGGCACGCAGAGCGGAAAGTCCTGCTGCACCGCCGGGTCGACGTAGACACTTCCGCGCTCGTCGCCGCCCCAGTACAGAAGGATTTCCTCCATCTTCACCCCGCGCATCAGTTGCACCGCGGTGTCGCGGTAGTACGGCACGAGCACGTCCTGAGGCTGCATCAGGCTGCCGATGGCAACGCCAATGGCCTCCTGGCCGAGTGTCGGCGCATAGGTGCCGATCCGGCCGGTGCGCTGCAAGGCCACCGCCTTCTGGTCGAACAGACGGGTCAGCACCATTTGCCGGTACAGGCGGGTGAGCAGGTTGAAGTCGTCGGCCCAAGCGGGGAGCTCGCCGGTGAGGCGGCCATCGGGCGCTAGATAGCGGGTGTACGGAAGGTCGATCTTGTTATGGGTCATTGCATGCTTCCTCTCGACACACCGGTAGGTGTGAGGATTGTTGACCCGCTGCTTGTGGCGGCGGGAGGGTTTGGCGACCGGGCTCTGGGTAAGAGCCTAGCCGCCGTAAAGCAGGCGTTCGGCCAACGCATCGGCGACGCGCGCGGGTGAGCGCTTGTCGGCCTGGGCGTGGGCGAATATTTCGGTCAAGCGTACGCCGATTCGGGACAGATGGGCAGTGATGGCCGGCAAGGACTCGCCACGGTGCTGCAACGCCACGTAGATCAGCCCGCCCGAGTTGATTACATAGTCAGGCGCATAGAGGATGCCCCGCGCCTCCAGTTCATCGGCAACCTCCAGGCTGCTCAACGGGTTGTTGGCGGCCCCGGCCACCGCAGCACAGTGCAGTTGGCCAACCGTTCGCGCATCGAGCACGCCGCCCAGGCCGCAGGGCGCGAAGATGTCGCAGGGCGTCGAGATCAATGCATCGTTGGCGACCGCATGGGCGCCCAGTTGCTCCACCGCCAGTTGCACACGCCCCGGATCGAGATCACTGACGAACAGCTCCACGCCGACGGCCGACAGTTGCTCGGCAAGGGCAAAGCCGACATTGCCCAGGCCCTGGATCGACACACGCAGGCCGTGCAGGTCATCACTGCCCAGGCGTGACCAGGCACTGGCCCGGATACCGGCATACACGCCCATGGCCGTGTGCGGCGAGGGATCGCCAGCCGCCGTGGTGCTGGTGACATGCCGGGTATGCTGAGCGATGCAGTCCATGTCCGCGCTGGAGGTGCCGCTGTCCATCGCGGTGATGTAGCGACCACCGAGGGATTCGATCATGCGGCCGAAGGCTTCGAACAGGGCCGCGCGGTTTTCCACATGTGCCGGACGGATGATGACGGCCTTGCCACCGCCCTGTTCGAGCCCGGCCAGCGCCGCCTTGTAGCTCATGCCACGCGCCAGGCGCATGGCATCGCGCACGGCACTTTCGGTATCGGGGTAAGGCAAGTACCGGCAGCCACCGAGCGCTGGCCCCAGGTGGGTACTGTGAATGGCGATGATGGCCTGCAGGCCGCTGTGTGGGTCGTGCGCCAGGTGCAAGGTTTCGAGCCCGGCGCTTTCCATCATGGCGAACATGCGGATTTCCTTGCTGGCTTTAACAGCCAGTATAGGCCGCCTGCCGCACCGCCCTGGTCCGACTGGGCATAAGCCCGGCGCCCCTGATAACCAGACTGTCCTCAAGACACCCCGTAGTGCTCCCGGGAACGCTTAGCGGGGCCCGCCCATGGTGCGCGCGGCCGCCCACAAGACCTGACGATGAACGTCACCAGCAGGCCAGCGGCTCAACGCCCCTGCACTTTCCACCACTGGCAGAACTCTTCCAGCGCGGTCCACACACTGACCTGCGGGTCGTAGTCCAGGTATTGCCGGGCGCGGCTGATATCCAGCGAGAAGTCACGCGCCATCACCGCGACACCCAACCGGAACAGGCCAGGCTCCGGCTGGCCGGGGGTGAGTTTGCACAGGGTTTCATTAAGCAGCGCGGCGCCGTACGCCACGCCATAGGGCATGTGTTTGGTCACGGGAGGCAGATCGAACTGACGCAGGACGAAATTGACCGCATCCCACAGCGGCAACGGCGCGCCATTGCTGATGTTGTACACCTTGCCCAGCGCCGGACCTGCGGCCAGCAGGCTGCTCAACAGCGCATCGTTGAGGTTCTGCATGCTGGTGAAGTCGACCTTGTTCAGGCCATTGCCGATCACCATCAAGCGCCCCTTGCGGTGCATGTTGATCAGCCGCGGGAAGATGCTGGTATCGCCGGCGCCGGTGACGAAACGCGGACGCAGGGCAATCACTTCCAGGCCAAACTCCTGCGCCTCGAAGACCTTCTGCTCGGCAAGGTATTTGGTCGCGCCATAATGATCGACGAAGCGCTTCGGCACCTGCTCTTCACGCAGGCCGACATGCGACTGCCCGTCGAAATACACCGACGGCGAAGACAGGTGCACCAGCCGCCGGACCTTCTGCCCCAGACAGGCTTCGATGACATTCTGGGTCAGCACCACGTTGGCCTGATGGAAATGCTGATAGCTACCCCATACCCCGACCGCGCCGGCGCAATGCACCACCGCATCGACATCACGGCACAGGCGATGCACCAGATCCGCATCGGACAGATCACCCTGGACGAACTCCGCGCCGCGCTTGGTCAGGTGCTCGACCGCTTCCGGCCGCCGCCCGTTGACCCGCACGGTCAGGCCCTGCTCCAGAGCGAACCGGGCAAATCGCCCGCCAATGAACCCACTCGCGCCGGTCACCAGAATCTTCATCGCCTTCCCCCGTGATTTTTATTGTGCAGCAACCCTAGCAGACCCATTGAAAGTCCACGCTGACCGTCTGAGCCAAGTACATGACTTAGTAGGGTCTGTTTTCGTTTCGTTCACGAACCGAAAGCAGATCCTTATGCCTGCGGCACCAGCCAGTGCTGCACCTCTCGCTCCAGGTGGCGGGTCATCTCGTTCAGCAATTCACTGCCACTGCGCCAGTGGTGCCAGTACAGCGGCACATCCACAGGTCGCCCCGGAATCAACTCGACCAGCGCCCCACTGGCCAGTGACTCCTGCACCTGCAGCTCGGGCACCAGCCCCCAACCGAAGCCAGCCTCGGTCAGGCGCACGAACCCTTCGGATGAGGGGCACAGGTGGTGGGCAAAACCACCCACCACACCCAGCGATGCAAGGTAACGGTGCTGCAGCAGATCATCCGGGCCAAAGACAATCGCCGGCGCCCTGGCCAATTGTTCGTACTGCACGCCATGGGGGAAATGCCGGGCGATGAAGGCCGGGCTGGCCAGGGCGCGATAGCGCATCGCTCCCAGCGCCAACGAGCGTGCTCCGGCCACCGGCCGCTCGGCGGCACATACGCAGGCGGCGACCTCACCGGCCCGCATGCGCTTGAGCCCCACCTCCTGATCCTCGACCACCAACTCCAGCAACAGCCGTTGTTCAGCACAGAACGCCCCCACCGCTCCAGCCCACCAGGTCGCCAGGCTGTCGGCATTCAAGGCAATGCGCAGCCGCTCCGGCAGGCCGCCCTCATCCAGGGCCGGCACCTGGCCTTGCAGGTCGCGCTCGAGCAGGCGCACCTGCTGCACATGGTTGAGCAGGCGCCGTCCGATTTCCGTCGGCAAGGGTGGTGTGCCCCGCACCAGCACCGGCTGGCCGACCCGCGCTTCGAGCAACTTGATGCGTTGCGAGACCGCGGACTGCGACAGCCCGAGCAACTGGGCCGCCCGTTCGAAGCCAGCCTGCTCGACCACGGCAGCCAGAGCGGCAAGGAGTTTGTAGTCGAACAAATCAATTTTCCTAATGTGACATCAGCAAGATTCGTTTTTCTTATACATCCATCCCCACCAGACTGGCCACCTTCACTTTTCCAGGAGCCGTCCATGGCCGGCGAAACCTCCCTCGCGGTACTGCTACGCAACCTCTCGCCCCGCCTCAACCCTGGCGACTACGCCTTCTGCTGCCTCAGCGATGGCGCACGACTGGGCAATGCCGAAGTAATCGCCAGTATCCGCGAGCCGGAAGGCCTGAGCGTGGTTCTCCCGCGCCACGAGGCGGACCGGCTGGGGCTGGCCTATGACTATGTCGCCGCCTGGATCACCCTGACCGTGCACTCGGCCCTCTCCGCCGTCGGCCTGACAGCCGCCTTCGCCAACGCGCTGGCCAATCAGGGCATCAGCTGCAATGTGGTGGCAGGTTTTCACCATGATCACCTGTTCGTCGCCCGTGAGGACGCTGCGCACGCCATGGCCACCCTGCAACAACTCGCCAGGGACAACGACGCATGAACCCCATGTGGCAAAGCTATTTAAACGGCGTCCTGGTGGCCGCCGGACTGATCGTGGCCATCGGCGCACAGAACGTCTTCGTCCTCGCGCAAAGCCTGCGCCGCGAACATCACCTGCCTGTGGCAGCGCTCTGTGTGTTGTGCGACGCGCTACTGGTGGCAGCGGGCGTATTCGGTCTGGCTGCCTTGCTGACACAAAGCCCGATGTTGCTGGCGGTAGCTCGCTGGGGCGGATCGGCCTTTCTGCTTTGGTACGGCGGCAAGGCACTATTGCGGGCGCTGAAGCCACAGGCGCTGGAGCAGGATGACGACAAGGCACCACGCTCGCTGCGCGCCGTGCTGTTGGCGGCGCTGGCCGTCACCCTGCTCAACCCCCACGTCTACCTAGATACCGTCCTGCTGATCGGTTCGCTCGGTGCCCAGCAACCCCAGCCCGGTGCCTATGCCCTGGGCGCGGCCAGTGCATCGCTGGTGTGGTTCTTCAGCCTGGCCCTGGGCGCCGCCTGGCTGGCCCCCTGGCTGGCGCGCCCGGCCACCTGGCGAGTCCTCGACCTGGGCGTGGCCATCATGATGTTTGCCGTGGCGGCACAACTGCTGATGGGGGCCTGATGATTCAGGTGGAACATCGGTCAACGGACGACGGTCCACTCTTTCGAGCCTGCTGAGAATCTGACCAGCAGGTTCCCAGCCGCGATCAATTCTCATGCAGAGGCCCTAGCCTCGGCTTTCCCACACAGTTGCTGCGTGGATAAGGCCCAGGCCCGGTGCTATGATCCCGGCCTCGCGGTCAAAAGAGTACAAACTCATCGCCGCCCATTCGGCCGCCCGTGAACGGCCTCGCGCTAGTCGCACATATCCCGACCTGATGAAGGAGATTGATCATGGCTTTCGAATTGCCGCCGCTGCCGTACGAGAAAAATGCCCTCGAGCCGCACCTGTCCGCCGAGACCCTGGAATACCACTACGGCAAACACCACAACAGCTACGTGGTGAACCTGAACAACCTGGTACCGGGCACCGAGTTTGAAGGCAAGTCCCTGGAAGAGATCATCAAGACCTCTTCGGGTGGCATCTTCAACAACGCCGCACAGATCTGGAACCACACATTCTACTGGGAAGGCCTGAGCCCGAACGGCGGTGGCCAGCCTACTGGCGCCCTGGCTGAAGCCATCAACAAGGCTTTCGGTTCCTTCGACAAGTTCAAAGAAGAGCTGACCAAAACCGCCATCGGCACCTTCGGTTCCGGTTGGGCCTGGCTGGTCAAGAAAGCTGACGGCTCCCTGGCCCTGGCCAGCACCATCGGTGCCGGCAACCCGCTGACCAGCGGCGACACCCCGCTGCTCACCGTCGACGTCTGGGAACACGCCTACTACATCGACTACCGCAACCTGCGTCCGAAGTATGTAGAGTCGTTCTGGAACCTGGTGAACTGGGACTTCGTAGCGAAAAACTTCGCTGCCTGAGTCGCCTCTCGCACCACCAAAAAACCCGGCTGATGCCGGGTTTTTTGTGGCCGGCAGATCATGAGGGGCATTCTTTACCCCTTCACGGAGCAATACAGAAAATAGCGTCGATGGACCTCTCGCTCTGTCAGAGCAGTTTCTGCGGCGGCATCCGCAAGCTGAGCCGCTCGACCTTCTGCACCGTTCGGGTCAATACCTGATCCGCAGTAACCGGCCCGAGAAACTCGCACAGGCCGATATAAAGCAGGTTCAGCAGCATACGCAGCTGCTCCAGGCCCAACGAGCCCAGCCCCTGCGCGCCACCCTGCTCCAGCCAGCCACGGACCCGTAGGCGTGCCTCCGTATCCAGCTTCATGCCATTGAGATTGCCGGCCGCAAAACGGCGCAGGCGCGGCACCATATCCGGATCGAGCAAGGCAAACAGGGTTCGGCTCAAGGCTTCGAAGGTTTCCCGAGCCAGTGCATCGGGGCCGGAGACCTCATCCGCTGCCAACCCATCCGCCTGCCGCCAGGCCTTCAGCATGGGTGAAGGGTCCGGCAGCAAGGCGGACGTCGGCCCGGTCAGTGCCCCGACCAGTTCGCGATACAGGCGCGCCCGTTCGAGCTTGCGGCCACTGCGCTGCACCACCTCGGCGAGGAACTCATTGAGCGCAAAGGGCGGCCTGTCGGAATACTTCGCCTCCCACAGCGACAGCAACGGCAGCAGTTCTTCTTCGGCAAAGTGCCCGGCCAGCCCGGTGTAAATGGCGCGTCGGCGGGTGGTCAGACTCATCTCAACCCCTCCGCGTCAGTTCGCTGTCATCGAAGGTGACCGTCTGGCCAAACTCCGGATACCCCACTTCGGCGTGCTCGGCGTAATCCAGGCCACGCTGTTCATCTTGGGTCGAGGTGCGCAAGCCGATGGTCTTGGCAATCAGGAAGTACACCATCAACGCCATGGGAAAGGCCCAGGCGAAGGCCATGCCGGCGCCGATCAATTGCACGCTGATCCGCGCCCAACTGAACAGATCGCCATTGAAGAACAGCCCTGCCGCCAACGTGCCCCAGACGCCGGCAAAACCATGCACGGCCACGGCACCCACCACATCGTCCATCTGCAGGCGCTCGAGCAGGCGCATGCCAAATACCACCACGAAACCGGCAATCAGACCGGTCAGCATGGCAAAGCCGGGCTCCATGGTCGCGCACCCGGCAGTAATCCCGACCAGCCCGCCCAGTGAGCCATTGATCGTGGTGGTCAGCAGAACCGGACTGGAACTGCTGCGCAAGGCCAGCATCGCACCGAGCGCACCGCAGGCCGCGGAAAGGTGGGTATTGAGAGCGATCAGCCCCAGGCTCTCGGTCACCCCGAGGGTGCTGCCGGCATTGAAGCCGAACCAGCCAACCCAGAGCACGAAGCCACCCAGCGTAACCAATCCGAGGTTATGCCCGGGAATCACCCGTGGCGTGCCGTCGTTGGCGAAACGCCCCAGGCGCGGTCCCAGCACCATGATCCCAGCCAGCGCACACCAGGCCCCGACGCTATGCACTACGGTGGAACCGGCAAAATCGATAAACCCAAGTTTCGCCAGCCAGCCCTGTCCGCCATACGCCCCACCCCAGGCCCAACTGCCGAATACCGGATAGATGAAGCCACTGATGACCACCGCCCCGATCAGATAGCCCGCATAGCGGGTACGCTCGGCCATGGCGCCGCTGGCAATGGTGGCCGCCGTGGCGGCAAACATCATCTGAAACAGCAGGAAGGTGTAGTCCCAGGGCTCGCCTCCTTGTGGAGCGAAGTGGCTCATGCCGAACCAGCCGGTGAGGTTGCTGCCGAACATCAAGCCAAAGCCGACCAGCCAGTAGGTAATGCCGCCCACACAGCCATCCATGTAATTCTTCATCATCACGTTCACGGCGTTCTTGGCCCGCGACATGCCACTTTCCAGCAAGGCGAACCCGGCCTGCATGAAGAACACCAACGCGCTGGCCAGAACCACCCACGCGGTATTCACCGCCGCATCCGACGCCGCATGAGCTGCAGGCGCGAACAACAAGATGCACAACGACAGCAGGTAACTCTTCATGACTTGTCCCCCGACACAGTGATGAAGTGCGCATCGCAACTCTTGTGCCAGGCGCGCCAGGCCGTCATCTCGCGGTGCCATCACGACAAACGCACCAAAAAAGCGCGCGCACAGCCCACAACGTCCAGACAGCGCGCCAAGGCGACTCATGGAGATAAAAAACCGCCTATCGCGTAATGGCCCTTTGACGGCTCACGCGCATTTGCCAATACTCAGCGGTCAGGAGCCTCCGGTCGCGAACAAGGAACACGCACTTGAAGCTGGAACTGAAAAACAGCCTGTCGCTAAAACTGCTTCGTGTCGTCCTCCTATCGGCCCTGGTCGTCGGGGTGGTCTTGAGCTGCGCGCAAATCGTCTTCGACGTGTATAAGACACGCCAGGCAGTGGCCAATGACGCCCAGCGCATTCTCGGCATGTTCCGCGACCCGTCTACACAAGCGGTCTACAGCCTCGATCGCGAGATGGGCATGCAGGTCATCGAAGGTCTGTTCCAGCATGAGGCGGTACGCTATGCCGCCATCGGCCACCCCAATGAACCGATGCTGGCCGAACGCGAACGCCAGCTGGTCGACTCCCCACTGCGCTGGATGACCGACCCGATCCTCGGCAAGGAGCAGCTGTTCAGCACCCAACTGGTCGGCCGCGGGCCGTATAGCGAATACTACGGCGACCTCAAGATCACCCTCGACACCGCCACCTACGGCCAGAATTTCATCGTCACCTCGGTCATCATCTTCATATCAGGCGTGCTACGCGCCCTGGCCATGGGCCTGGTGCTGTACCTGGTCTATCACTGGCTGCTGACCAAGCCACTGTCGAAAATCATCGAACACCTGACCAGCATCAACCCCGACCGGCCCAGCGAGCACAAACTGCCGATGCTCAAGGGCAACGAGAAGAACGAGCTGGGGTTGTGGATCAATACGGCCAACCAGTTACTCGCCTCCATCGAACGCAACACCCACCTGCGCCACGAAGCCGAAAACAGCCTCCTGCGCATGTCGCAATACGATTTTCTCACCGGTTTGCCCAACCGCCAGCAACTGCAGCAACAACTCGATCAGATCCTCGACGACGCCGGCCGCCTGCAGCGCCGGGTCGCCGTGCTCTGTGTCGGTCTCGACGACTTCAAGAGCATCAACGAGCAATTCAGCTACCAGACCGGAGACCAGTTGCTCCTGGCCCTCTCTGATCGCCTGCGCAGCCACAGCGGCAAACTCGGTGCGCTGGCGCGTCTGGGCGGCGACCAGTTCGCCCTGGTCCAGGCCGATATCGAACAACCCTATGAAGCCGCCGAGCTGGCACAAAGCATCCTCGACAGCCTGGACACGCCCTTCTCGCTCGAACAGCAGGAGGTACGCCTGCGCGCCACCATCGGCATCACCCTGTTCCCGGAAGATGGCGATACCACCGAGAAGCTGCTGCAGAAAGCCGAACAGACCATGACCCTGGCCAAGAGCCGGTCGCGCAACCGCTATCAGTTCTACATCGCCAGCGTCGACAGCGAGATGCGCCGACGCCGCGAACTGGAAAAGGACCTGCGCGAAGCCCTCAACCGCAACGAACTGCATCTGGTCTACCAGCCCCAGGTGGACTACCGCGACCACCGGGTGGTCGGCGTAGAAGCCTTGCTGCGCTGGCAGCACCCGGAACATGGCTTCGTCCCGCCGGACCTGTTCATCCCGCTGGCCGAACAGAACGGCAGCATCATCGCCATCGGTGAATGGGTGCTCGACCAGGCCTGCCGCCAGCTACGCGAATGGCACGACCAGGGCTTCACCGACTTGCGCATGGCGGTCAACCTGTCCACCGTGCAACTGCATCACACCGAGCTGCCACGCATGGTCAGCAACCTGCTGCAGGTCTATCGCCTGCCAACACGCAGCCTGGAACTGGAAGTCACCGAAACCGGCCTGATGGAAGACATCACCACCGCCGCCCAACACCTGCTCAGCCTGCGCCGCGCCGGCGCGCTGATCGCCATCGATGACTTCGGCACCGGCTACTCTTCGCTGAGCTACCTGAAGAGCCTGCCGCTGGACAAGATCAAGATCGACAAGAGCTTCGTCCAGGACCTGCTCCAGGACGAAGACGATGCCACCATCGTGCGCGCCATCATCCAGTTGGGTAAGAGCCTCGGCATGCAAGTCATCGCCGAAGGGGTGGAGACCGTCGAGCAGGAGGCCTACATCATCGCCCAGGGTTGCAACGAAGGTCAGGGTTACCTGTACAGCCGCCCGATCCCCGCACGCGAAGTGACCCTCTACCTCAAACAGGCCCGCCGCCTGAGCGCAGCCAGCAACGCCACGCTGTAACTCGCGCCCAAAGTAAAAAAGCCAACAGCGGTAACCCGTTGTTGGCTTTTTTGTTGGTCATGCCTGCGGCAGATCAGGTGCTCCAGACTCCGTAGGGTGCGCCGTGCGCTCCAGCTTCGCTTCACGGATACGCTAAGACTTTGGCATCTCGCACACCCTCAGCAGGCCCCCTCGATCAGCGGATCAGGACGCCCGGCGCAGCAGATACAGACCGGCAGCCGCACAGATCAACCCAGGCACCAGCACCGCCAGCAACGGCGAGAAACCAAATACCAGGCTGGATGGTCCGAGCAGATCCTGGGCGATGCGGAACACGAAACCCACCAGCACACCGGTGAAAATACGCTGCCCCAAGGTCACCGAGCGCAGCGGGCCGAAGATGAAGGAAATCGCCATCAACACCAGCGCTGCGGTCACCAGCGGCTGCAGCATCTTGGTCCAGAAAGCCAGCCAGTAGCGGCCATTGTTCAAGCCCTGGTCCTTCAGGTAGCCGATATAGCGCCACAGGCCGGTGATGGACAGCGCATCCGGCTCCATCACCACCGTGCTCAGCAGTTGCGGGCTGAGCTCGATATTCCAGCGTTCGTTCGCTACGTTGACTACTTCCGTGCTGTTTTCCAGGAAGCGCGTGGTCACTACATCTTCCAGTTTCCAGTGGTCACCCTCGTACAGTGCGCGCTTGGCAAAGCTGGCCGACTGCATATGGCGCTCGTCGTCGAACTGGTAACGCGTCACCCCATACAGGCGCCCATTGGGCTGCACGGCGTTGATGTGAATGTATTCCTGCCCCTGGCGATGCCACAGGCCGCGCTTGGAGGTTTGCGCCTCACCACCGCCCTGCGCCATGGAGCGACCAGCCTGGGCGAGGTTTTCGCTCCAGGGAGCCACGTACTCACCGATCAATACGCCAGCCAGCATCAGCGCCAGCATCGGCTTCATCACGGCCCAGACGATCCGCCCGACCGACACGCCGGCCGCACGCATGATGGTCAGTTCGCTATTGCTGGCCAGGGTGCCCAGGCCGATCAGACAGCCGATCAACGCCGCCATCGGCAGCATGTCGTAGACCCGTCGCGGTGCAGTCAGCAGCACATAGGTGATCGCATCGCCCATGCCGTAGCTGCCGCGGATATCGCCGAGCTCGTCGATGAAGGCGAACAGCAGCGCCAGGCCGACGATGATGCCCAGCACCGCCAGAATGGCAAAGAACACACTGCTGCCGATGTAGCGATCAAGCCTGACCATGGGCCATCTCCTTCATAGCGCGACGACTGGCCAACTTGAGTCGAATGGGCGTCCACAGGAACAACGCCAGACCGATCAGCAGGAACAGGCCGTGAACCCACCACAGCCCCAGGTTGGACGGGATGCGCCCCTTGTCCATCTGGCCACGGGCACCGATCAGCAGCGCCAGGTAAGCCATGTACAACAAAATGGCCGGCAGCAGCTTGAGGAAACGCCCCTGACGCGGGTTGACCTGAGACAGCGGCACCGCCAGCAGGGTGACCACGAACACCAGGATGGGAATCGACACACGCCATTGCAGCTCGGCGGTATAACGCGGGTCATCACTGCCCAGCAGCTCATGGGTCGGAATCGACTCGCGATCACCAACCTCGTTACCCACTTCCGGCTTGGGCAGTAGCACGCCGTAGGTTTCATACTTGATCGCGCGGTAATCGGCCTGGCCCGGATTACCGTCATAGCGGTAGCCATTTTCCAGGATCAGGTAACGGCTGCCGTCAGGCTGAATCTCCTGGCGCCCCTTCTCCGCGACCAGCACGGCGATGCCGGGCTCCTTCTTCTTGTCCGCCTGGTTGTTGTCGGTACGCAGGCGTTTCTCGGAAATGAATACGTTGTCCAACTGCGTACGGTCGCCCGACAACCCCTCGGTATAGGTCACCCGCGAACCATCGCGCATCGCCTGGAAGCGCCCGGGCACCAGGGTGTCGAACTCGGTCAGGGCGTCTTGTTGCTTGAGAATGCGCGCCACACCGGTAACGCCCTGCGGCGTCAGCGCAAGGCTCAGCCAGCCGACCAGCAACGCGACCAGGGTAGCGGTCACCAGGGTGTAGCCCAGCAGGCGCTTCTGGCTCATGCCCGTGGCCGAGAGCACGGTCATTTCGCTTTCCAGGTACAGGCGTCCGTAGGACAGCAGAATGCCCAGGAACAGCCCCAGCGGCAGGATCAGCTGCAGGAAACCTGGCAGGCGATAGCCCATGATCAGGAACAGCACGCTCGGATCAAGCACCCCCTGTGCAGCTTGAGCCAGGTACTTGATGAAACGCCCGCTCATGATGATCACCAGCAGCACGGCACTGACCGCGCTGAGGGTAAGCAGAAGTTCGCGCGCGAGATAACGGAAGATGATCAAACCAGACACTCCAGGGTTGTCAGGCTCAGGCGGCTACGCTCAAACTAGCCGACACAGTTGCCAGCCTGCCGCGCGGGCAGGCCTTTGAAAAATAGCGGCCATTATCCGCCAAACCCGACTCTTTGTCTTGGGGACAGCTCACCGTGGAATTCCTTGTCAAAAGCCTTCGCCCGGAAACCCTGAAGACCGCCACCCTGGTGGTCAACGTTGCCGAGGGCCGCAAGCTCGGCACCGCCGCCAAGGCGCTGGACGATCTCAGCGGCGGCGCCATCAGCACCCTGCTCAAGCGCGGCGACATCGCCGGCAAGCCCGGCCAGACTCTCCTGCTGCACAGCCTGCCGGGGCTCAAGGCAGAGCGCGTGCTGCTGGTTGGCAGCGGCAAGGATGAGCTGTCTGACCGCCAGTTCCGCAAATTGGTTGCATCGGTGCATGGCGTGCTCAAGGGCCTCGCCGGCAGCGACGCCGTACTCGCGCTGGGCGAGCTGCAGGTCAAGGGCCGCGACGCTTACGGCAAGGCGCGGCTGCTGGTAGAAACCCTGGCCGATGGCGGCTATGTGTTCGACCAGTTCAAAAGCAAGAAAGCCGAACCCAAGGCCTTGAAAAAGCTCACCCTGATCGTCGAGAAGGCCGAACTGGCCGATGTCGAGCGCGGCAGCCTGCACGCCCGCGCCATCGCCACCGGCATGGCCTACACCCGTGACCTCGGCAACCTGCCACCGAATGTCTGCCACCCCAGCTACCTGGCCGAAGAGGCCAAGGCCCTGGGCAAGGCACACAAGAACCTCAAGGTCGAGATCCTCGACGAGAAGAAACTCAAGGAACTCGGCGCCGGCGCCTTCCTCGCCGTGGCCCAGGGCAGCGACCAGCCACCACGGATGATCGTGCTGCAATACAACGGCGGCAAGAAGGGTGAAAAACCCTTCGCCCTGGTCGGCAAAGGCATCACCTTCGACACCGGCGGCATCAGCATCAAGCCATCTGCCGGCATGGACGAAATGAAGTACGACATGGGCGGTGCCGCCAGCGTGTTCGGCACCCTGCGCGCCGTACTGGAGCTGCAGCTGCCGATCAACCTGGTATGCCTGCTGGCCTGTGCCGAAAACATGCCGAGCGGCGGCGCCACCCGTCCGGGCGATATCGTCACCACCATGAGCGGGCAGACCGTGGAAATCCTCAACACCGACGCCGAAGGCCGTCTGGTGCTGTGCGACACCCTGACCTACGCCGAGCGTTTCAAGCCGCAGTCGGTCATCGACATCGCCACCCTGACCGGCGCCTGCATCGTCGCCCTGGGCAGCAACGTTTCCGGCCTGATGGGCAACGACGACGCCCTGGTGCAACAACTGCTGAGCGCAGGCCAACGCGCCGACGACCGCGCCTGGCAGCTGCCGTTGTTCGACGAGTACCAGGAACAGCTGGACAGCCCCTTTGCCGACATCGCCAACATCGGCGGACCGAAGGCCGGCACCATCACTGCCGGTTGCTTCCTCTCGCGCTTCACCAAGAGCTACAAATGGGCGCACCTGGACATCGCCGGCACCGCCTGGATCAGCGGTGGCAAGGACAAGGGCGCCACTGGCCGTCCGGTTCCGCTGCTGACCCAGTACCTGCTGGATCAGGTGAAGTGACGCCACACCGTCGCGCACACCCTGGAGCTCGCCCGTGAGGATCGAGTTCTATGTGCTCTCATCCGCCGCCCCGGCAGACCGCTTTCGCGCGGCCTGCCAGTTGGCCATGAAAGCCTGGCGCGCCGGCATGCCGGTGTTCCTGCGCGGCGCCGACCCGGCGCAATGCGCGGAGCTGGACGAGCTGCTGTGGCGCTTCAAGAGCGACAGCTTTGTCCCCCACGGCCCGCATCAGCAGGACCCTGACGCACCGGTGGTGCTTGGCGTGGATGACGAACCGATCGCACGCCAGGGCCTGCTGATCAACCTGCACCCGAACCTGTCTCCACACCTGGAACATTTCAGCCGGGTCATCGAGATCGTCAACCAGGAACCCCAGTTGCTTGCCCTATGTCGGGAGAATTTCCGTCTCTATCGCCAGAAAGGCTATGATCCGCAGCGTGTAGAGCTGTAACAGCCCGACCTTGAGCACCGCCCGTGCGGCACTCGCGCCGCGGCCTCTACTGCAGACTCCACCCACGCCCACAGATCCACCGCGCCACCTCGCCCGTCCCTGCCCTGCCCGGCTACCCGCGAGACCGCGAACAGGCCCCGATACGCACCATGGACACCCCGAAACCGCCCAAGCCCGATCATCTGCTGCATGATCTGGAGTCCATCCGCCAGTTGCTGGAGGATGACAACCTCGAGCTGCCATTGCTCACCGAGACGCTGGATGATGACCTGCAGATTCCGCTGCTGTCCGACATCATCGAGCCCGGCCCTGCCGTCGTGCAGCCTGTTACGCCACCACCGACACCGGTCAGTGTGGCGCCCATGACCAGCGCCCCGCTGCCTGCGTCCTTCACGCCTCAGGCAGCCCCCACGCCGGCCGCAACGCCTACCATGTCCACGATCAGCACTGCCATCCAACGCAGTGTCGGCACCCAGCAACTCGGCGAGCTCACCCGCCTCGACAGCGAACTGCGGGCTGCTGCGCAATTGCTCCTGCAGGATGTGATCGACGATTTCGTGCCGCAGATCGAAGCCGAGCTCAAACGCCGCCTGGACGCCCGCCTCGACCGCCTGCTGGCTCAACGCAAGCCCTGACGCCTGTTTAGCTGAGAAGAGCGAACGAAATCGTTGCGCAGCGGTTGAGCGGCATGGCTGCCGCGAGAACCGCGATGACCAGGGCCGTCCAGGCAGGGACAGTCTTCTTTTCAGTTACTTTTCTTGATCCGGGCGGCGATCGGCAAACAAGAAAGTGACGCGCGCAGCACGAAACGCAAGCCATCCAACCACTCGGCAAGAAGCCACAGCAAAAGTAACCCCCGGTTCTGTACGAAACGTGCCTGCGCTCGGTGATGCTGCGTTAAAAACAGGCTCAGCAAGCCGCTTGCGGCTAACGCACTTCAGTGCAACCCCAAAGGGGCGAGCGAAGCGAGTCATGCTCATGTACAGCCGTAAACGCCGCTTCTTCGCCTGTTTTTGCCTTGCCTGACCTTCGCTCGACGACTTTTCGTACAGAACCTAGCAAGAATTGCTGGTTGCCAAGCGCCAAAAATCAGCCGATCCAAAAAGCCGCCCACGCAGAGCATGGGAAGAATCCATATTCCCCTCCCAGCTTCGCCCTTTGGTCGCCCAGACCCTTTGCCGTTATACTCGGCGGCTTTCCCGCTCAGTTGCCAATACGGTCCCGCCGCACCCATGGACAAGACCTACCAGCCCCACGCCATCGAAACTTCCTGGTACCAGACCTGGGAGAAGAACAATTACTTCGCCCCGCAAGGTTCCGGCGAGCCCTACACCATCATGATCCCGCCGCCGAACGTGACCGGCAGCCTGCACATGGGCCACGGCTTCAACAACGCGATCATGGATGCGCTGATCCGCTTCCGCCGCATGCAGGGGCGCAACACCCTGTGGCAGCCGGGCACCGACCACGCGGGCATCGCCACGCAGATGGTGGTCGAGCGCCAGCTGGCCGCCGACGGCATCGGCCGTCACGACCTCGGCCGCGAGAAGTTCCTGGAGAAGGTCTGGGAATGGAAGGAACAGTCCGGCGGCACCATCACCCGGCAGATCCGTCGCCTGGGCTCCTCGGTGGATTGGTCGCGTGAGCGCTTCACCATGGACGACGGCCTGTCCGAGGCGGTCAAGGAAGCCTTCGTGCGCCTGCACCAGGATGGCCTGATCTACCGCGGCAAGCGCCTGGTCAACTGGGACACCAAGTTCCACACCGCCATCTCCGACCTCGAAGTGGAAAACCACGACGAGAAAGGCAGCCTGTGGCGCCTGCGCTATCCGCTGAGCGGTGGTGCCCGCACCACGGCCGGCGAGGACCACCTGGTGGTCGCCACCACCCGCCCGGAAACCATGCTCGGTGACGCTGCCGTCGCCGTGCACCCGGAAGACGAGCGCTACAAGCACCTGATCGGCCAGTTCATCGAACTGCCCCTGATCGGCCGCCTGATCCCCATCATCGCCGACGATTACTGCGACCCGGAATTCGGCACCGGCTGCGTGAAGATCACCCCGGCCCACGATTTCAACGACTATGAAGTCGGCAAGCGCCACAACCTGCCGCTGATCAACATCTTCGACAAGAACGCCGCCGTGCTGGCCAAGGCCCAGGTGTTCAACATCGACGGCAGTGTGAACATCACTGTCGATCCGGCCGTGCCCGCCCGTTATGCCGGCCTGGACCGCTTCGAGGCACGCAAGGCCATCGTCGCCGACTTCGACCAGCTCGGCCTGCTCGACGGTATCGACGACCACGCTTTGAAAGTGCCGAAGGGCGACCGCTCCGGCACCGTGATCGAGCCGTGGCTGACCGACCAGTGGTATGTCTCCACCAAGCCGCTGGCCGAGAAAGCCATCGCCGTGGTCGAGAATGGCGACATCCAGTTCGTGCCCAAGCAGTACGAGAACATGTACTTCAGCTGGATGCGCGACATCCAGGACTGGTGCATCAGCCGTCAGCTCTGGTGGGGCCACCGCATCCCGGCCTGGTACGACGACGCAGGCAACGTCTACGTCGGTCGCGACGAAGCGGAAGTTCGCGCCACCCACAACCTTGGCGACGCCAACCTGCGCCAGGACGAAGACGTACTGGACACCTGGTTCAGCTCCGGCCTGTGGACCTTCTCCACCCTCGGCTGGCCACAGCAGACCGAAGCACTGAAGACCTTCCACCCGACCGACGTGCTGGTCACCGGTTTCGACATCATCTTCTTCTGGGTCGCCCGGATGATCATGCTGTCCACCCACCTGACCGGTCAGATCCCGTTCAAGACCGTGTACGTGCATGGCCTGGTACGCGACGGCCAGGGCCAGAAGATGTCCAAGTCCAAGGGCAACGTGCTCGACCCACTGGATATCGTCGACGGCATCACCCTCGACCAACTGCTGGAAAAACGCACCAGCGGCATGATGCAGCCCAAGCTGGCCGAAAAGATCGCCAAGCAGACCAAGGCCGAGTTCCCCGAAGGCATCAACAGCTACGGCACCGACGCCCTGCGCTTCACCTTCTGCTCGCTGGCGTCCACGGGCCGCGACATCAAGTTCGACATGGGCCGCGTCGAGGGCTACCGCAACTTCTGCAACAAGCTGTGGAACGCCGCCAACTTCGTCATCGAGAACACCGATGACAAGGACACCGGCGTCAACGGCGAGGAAGTGGAACTGTCCTCGGTCGACCGCTGGATCATCTCCCAGCTGCAGCGCACCGAAGCCGAAGTGACCCGCCAGCTCGAAGCCTTCCGTTTCGACCTGGCTGCCCAGGCGCTCTACGAGTTCACCTGGGACCAGTACTGCGCCTGGTACCTGGAGCTGGTCAAGCCGTTGCTGTGGGACGAAAACGCCCCGCTCGAGCGCCAGCGCGGCACCCGCCGCACGCTGATCCGCGTACTGGAAGTGATCCTGCGCCTGGCCCACCCGTTCATGCCCTTCATCACCGAAGAGATCTGGCAGCGCATCAAGACGCAGGCCGGCGTCAGCGGTGAAACCCTCATGCTGCAAGCCTGGCCGGTGGCCAATGAAAGCCGCATCGATGCCGCCGCCGAAGGCGACATCGAGTGGGTCAAGGCCCTGATGCTCGGCGTCCGGCAGATCCGTGGCGAGATGAAGATCTCCATGGCCAAGCGCATCGACATCATCCTGGCCAACGCCAGCGAAGAAGACCTGCGCCGCCTCACCGACAATGCCCCGCTGCTGAACAAGCTGGCCAAGCTGGAATCGGTCCGTGTGCTGGCTGCTGGCGAAGAAGCGCCGATGTCTGCCACCGCCCTGGTTGGCGAGATGGAGGTGCTGGTGCCGATGGCCGGGCTGATCGACAAGGACGCCGAACTGGCGCGTCTGGACAAGGAAATCCAGCGCCTGGACGGCGAGGTCAAGCGTGTCGGCGGCAAGCTGAGCAACGAAGGCTTCGTTGCCAAGGCACCGGCCGAAGTGCTCGACAAGGAGCGCGCCAAGCTGGCCGAGGCCGAGCAGGCACTCGGCAAGCTGGTCGAGCAACGGCAGAAGATCGCCGCACTCTAACCAGCCGGCGATGAGCCAGAAGCGAAAGGCGGGAGCGACTCCCGCCTTTCGCGTTTCTGCGTGGGCAGCGTTACGTGCCCAGCGCATCCCACGCCGCACCTGGCGCTCATGCTATCGTTCCAGCCCTCGCGACAGCCTTCACAGCCCCATGATCCAGATTCCCCGCCCACTGCGCCTGACGCTCTATGCCCTGGCAATCCTCGCCGGGACGCTCCTCAGCGCCAGCCTGGCCGTGCACCACACCGAGCGGCAGACGCTGGTGAACGATGCCGCACGCGCCAACGAACAATTGGCGCTGTATGCCAACTCGCTGCAGACCCTGATCGAGCGCTACCGTGCCCTGCCCGCCGTGCTGGCCCTGGACCCTGAGTTGCGCGCCACGCTGCAGGGACCGATCAGCATCGAACAGCAGGATGCCTTGAACCGTAAGCTGGAAAGCATCAACGCCGCGGCGCACTCCTCCACCCTGGAATTGCTGGACCGCACCGGCCTGGCCGTGGCCGCCAGCAACTGGCGCCTGCCCAGCAGTTACGTCGGTCACAACTATGCCTTTCGCCCCTACTTCATCCAGACCCGCGATCATGGCAGCGGACGCTTCTACGCGGTGGGCGTGACCAGCGGTATTCCCGGCTACTTCCTCTCCAGCGCTGTCAAGGACGACCAGGGCCGGTTCCTCGGCGCCATCGTGGTGAAACTGGAGTTTCCCGAGCTGGAGCGTGAATGGAGTCAGGGGAGTGATACGCTGCTGGTCAGCGACGCACGAGGCATCGTGTTCATCGCCAATCAACCGGGCTGGCGCTACCGCCAGTTGCAGCCACTTTCGGACGCGGATCGCGCCGAGCTCACCAGCACGCGTCAATACGACAAGCAACCGCTGAAACCGCTTGAGCATCATCCAGCCAGGCAATTCGACGAGGGCCGCTACCTGGCCAGGGTCGACGGCCCCGCCGGCCCGGCCAACTACCTGTGGGAATCCCTGCCGCTGAGTAGCGAAGGCTGGACGTTGCACCTGCTGCGTCGCCCCCAGATGGCCTTCGAGGACAGCCGCAACGCTGCGCTGGCTGCTGCCGGGGTCTGGCTGACGCTGGTGTTCCTGCTGCTGTTCCTCAACCAGCGCTGGCGCCTGGCCAGGCTACGGCAACGCAGTCGCGTGGAACTGGAGCGCCTGGTGGAAGAGCGCACCCGTGACCTGCACACCGCCCAGGATGGCCTGGTGCAGTCGGCCAAACTCGCTGCACTCGGCCAGATGTCCGCCGCCCTTGCCCACGAAATCAACCAGCCGCTGACGACCCAGCGCATGCAACTGGCCACCCTGCGCCTGCTGCTGGAACACGGCCGTGTCGACGACGCCCACCAAGCCCTGCAACCACTGGATGACATGTTGAGCCGCATGGCCGCCCTCACCGGCCACCTCAAGACTTTCGCTCGCAAGAGTCCCAGCGGCCTGCGCGAGCGCCTGGACCTGGCGACAGTGGTGGACCACGCCCTGCAGTTGCTGGACACCCGCTTGCGGGCTGAACAGGTAACGCCGCAGCTGCAGCTTGTCCGCCCGGCCTGGGTTCGTGGCGATGCCATTCGCCTGGAACAGGTGCTGATCAATCTGCTGCGCAACGCCCTCGACGCCATGCAGGAGCAGCCCCACAAGCAACTCGACATTCGCCTCGAAGCCAAGATGCAGCACTGGCACCTGAGCATCGCCGACAGCGGTGGCGGCATCGCCGAGGAGCACCTGGCGAATATCTTCGAACCCTTCTTCACCACCAAACCGGTGGGTGATGGCCTGGGGCTGGGACTGGCCGTGTCCTATGCGATTGTCCACGACCTGGGCGGACGCCTGAGCGTGGCCAACCAGGATAGCGGCGCCCTGTTCACCCTGACCCTGCCCATCGATCCGGAGGCACAGAACCCATGCTGAATGCAGTGATGGTGGTCGACGACGAAAGCAGCATCCGTGCAGCCGTCGAACAATGGTTGAGCCTGTCGGGGTTCGACGTGCAATTGTTCAGCCGCGCCCAGGATTGCCTGGCGCACCTGCCAAGGAATTTTCCCGGCGTCATTCTCAGTGACGTGCGCATGCCCGGCATGAGCGGCCTGGAGCTGCTGGCCCAGGTCCAACAGCAGGACGCCGGCCTGCCGGTAATCCTGCTGACCGGCCACGGTGACGTGCCCATGGCGGTGGAGGCCATGCGTGATGGCGCCTATGACTTCCTGGAGAAGCCCTTCAGCCCGGACACGCTGCTCAGCAGCCTGCGCCGCGCACTCGACAAGCGCCACCTGGTCCTGGAAAACCGCCGCCTGCATGAACAGGCCGACAACCTGGCCAGGATCGACGCTACCCTGCTCGGTGTTTCCCGGGCCTTGCAGACACTGCGCCGGCAAGTGCTGGACCTGGCC
The DNA here is from genome assembly GCF_965111915.1 of Pseudomonas sp. Marseille-Q8238. Taxonomy (NCBI): domain Bacteria; kingdom Pseudomonadati; phylum Pseudomonadota; class Gammaproteobacteria; order Pseudomonadales; family Pseudomonadaceae; genus Pseudomonas; species Pseudomonas sp. Marseille-Q8238. Next base: position 3,691,493 of record NZ_CBCOPI010000001.1, read on the forward strand.
GCGCTGCCGGTCAACGTGCTGATCCGCGGCGAAACCGGCAGCGGCAAAGAGCTGGTCGCCCGCTGCCTGCATGATTTCGGGCCGCGCGCAGGCAAGCCCTTCGTCGCGCTGAACTGCGCGGCAATCCCCGAGCACCTGTTCGAGGCCGAGCTGTTCGGCCATGAAAGCGGCGCCTTTACCGGCGCGCAGGGCAAGCGTATCGGCAAGCTGGAGTACGCCGATGGCGGCACCCTGTTTCTCGACGAGATCGAAAGCATGCCGCTGGCCCAGCAGGTCAAGCTGCTGCGGGTATTGCAGGAGCAGAAACTCGAGCGCCTGGGCTCCAACCAGAGCATCGATGTTGACCTGCGCATCATCGCCGCCACCAAACCCGACCTGCTGGACGAGGCCCGTGCCGGGCGCTTCCGTGAAGACCTGGCCTATCGCCTGAATGTCGCGCAACTGCGCCTGCCACCGCTGCGCGAACGACGCGAGGACATCCCACTGCTGTTCGAACATTTCGCCCACGCCGCCAGCGAGCGCCTCGGCCGGAGCATGGCACCGCTTAATGGCTCTCAACTGAGCCGACTGCTCAGCCACGACTGGCCAGGCAATGTACGGGAACTGGCCAACGTCGCCGAACGCCAGGTACTGGGCCTCGGCGAACCGGAGCCGACCGGCATCGAACCTGGCCAATCGCTCGTGGCGCAGCAGGAAGCCTTCGAGGCGCAATGCCTGCGCGCGGCCCTGACGCGGCACAAGGGTGATATCAAGGCCATACTCAACGAACTGCAGCTACCCCGCCGCACCTTCAATGAAAAGCTGCAGCGCCATGGCCTGAGCCGCGAGATGTTCCTCAAAGACGAATAGGCCGCCCCTCGGGCCGGCAGCCCACACAGGCTTTCCAAGGCGCGCCGCCGCCCTTTCTCCAGTCACGCACCTGCCCGCCCCAGCACTCGGCAATTTTCCGCTCAGCACCTCGTGCGCCTGAGCGGATTTCCGCTCAATAAAACCTAAAAACCCTTCTAGAACGGGCCTTACAGGCCTGGCACACCTCCTGCTATAGCCCCGGCAGGTTGCGTTTCGGCGCGCTCCACAAAAACAATTAATGAAGGAATCCGTCATGGATAACTCGCAAAGCGTGACGCTTGGAATGGCAGTCGCCCCCGCCAAAGAGAAGACCACCGCCAGTCGCTTGAAATCGATCTTCAGTGGCTCGGTCGGCAACATGGTCGAGTGGTACGACTGGTACGTCTACGCCGCCTTCTCCCTGTACTTCGCCAAGGTCTTCTTCCCCCAGGGCGACACCACCGCACAACTGCTCAATACGGCCGCGATCTTCGCCGTGGGCTTCCTGATGCGCCCCATCGGTGGCTGGCTCATGGGCCTCTATGCCGACCGCAAGGGCCGCAAGGCCGCACTGATGGCTTCGGTGCTGCTGATGTGCGCAGGCTCGCTGATCATCGCCCTGACCCCAGGGTACGAAACCATCGGCGTCGGTGCGCCGATCCTGCTGGTCCTGGCGCGCCTGATGCAGGGCCTGTCGGTCGGCGGCGAGTACGGCACCTCCGCCACCTACCTCAGCGAGATGGCGACCAAGGAACGCCGGGGGTTCTTCTCCAGCTTCCAGTACGTGACCCTGATTTCCGGCCAGCTCATCGCCCTGGGCGTGCTGATCGTGCTGCAGAACCTGCTGACCACCGAAGAGCTGCACGCCTGGGGCTGGCGCATTCCGTTCGCCATCGGTGCCCTCTGCGCCGTGGTCGCGCTCTACCTGCGCCGTGGCATGGAAGAAACCGAGTCCTTCACCAAGAAGAAGGAAAAGGCCAAGGAAAGCCTGATGCGCACCCTGCTGCGTCACCCCAAGGAGCTGATGACCGTGGTCGGCCTGACCATGGGTGGCACCCTGGCGTTCTACACCTACACCACCTACATGCAGAAATACCTGGTGAACACGGCCGGGATGAGCATCTCCGACTCCACCACCATCTCGGCGGCGACACTGTTCCTGTTCATGTGCCTGCAGCCGGTCGTCGGCGCACTGTCGGACAAGATCGGCCGGCGTCCGATCCTGATCGCCTTCGGCATCCTCGGAACGATCTTCACCGTGCCAATCCTCACCACCCTGCATACCATCCAGACGTGGTGGGGCGCGTTCTTCCTGATCATGGCAGCGCTGATCATCGTCAGCGGCTACACCTCGATCAACGCGGTGGTCAAAGCCGAACTGTTCCCGACTGAAATCCGCGCCTTGGGTGTCGGCCTGCCCTATGCATTGACCGTATCGATCTTCGGCGGCACCGCTGAATACATCGCCCTGTGGTTCAAGAGCGCGGGCATGGAAACCGGCTACTACTGGTATGTCACCGCCTGTATCGCTGTCTCTCTGCTGGTCTACGTCACCATGAAAGACACCAGCAAGCACTCGCGGATCGAAACCGACTGAACAGAAGATAAGCGCCAGGGTGCAATGCCCTGGCGCCTGCCAACCTGGGCGCGGGGTGGCAACCGGAACCTGCCCGTCAGGTGGCGCCATCTCACGGCCAACCAGGCTTGCCCCTTTGCCGTAAAGGCCGCCAGACAGGTGCAGTGACGGGATATTGCGACAAAAACAGCCATCTCTGCGCAATAAAACCATCAAACCTGCTGACTCGACCGGCGAAAAATGCGATGTTTCGGCCACGCTGTACAGGGTAGCCCTACCCACCAGAACAACTCACTACAGCATGCCATTCGACACACCAGGAGATCACCGCATGATGGCCTATAAGAATAAATGGTTGCCTTTCACAGCCCTGGCCCTTGGCCTGGCCGTATCGTTCGGCACCCACGCCGCCGACAAGAAATCCGTGGCGGTAACCGCCATCGTCGAACACCCGGCTCTCGATGCAGCACGTGACGGCGTCAAGGACGCCCTGGCCAAGGCCGGCTACGACGAGAAGAACCTCAAGTGGCAGTACCAGAGCGCACAGGGCAATACCGGCACCGCCGCACAGATCGCCCGCAAGTACATCGGTGACCAGCCCGACGTCATCGTTGCCATCGCCACCCCATCGGCCCAGGCCGTGGTCGCCGGCACCAAGAGCATTCCGGTGGTGTTCACCGCCGTGACCGATCCGGTCGAAGCGCAACTGACGCCAAGCTGGGAAGCCTCGGGCACCAACGTGACCGGCGTTTCCGACGTGCTCGAACTGGACAAGCAGGTCGCGCTGATCAAGCGCATTCTTCCCGACGCCACCCGCGTAGGCATCGTCTACAACCCGGGCGAAGCCAACTCCGTGGTCGTGGTCAAGCGTCTGAAGGAGCTGCTAACCAGCCAGAACATGACCCTGGTCGAAGCCGCCGCACCGCGCTCGGTGGACGTGGGCTCCGCCGCCCGCAGCCTGGCCGGCAAGGTCGACGTGATCTACACCAACACCGACAACAACGTGGTGTCGGCCTACGAATCGCTGGTCAAGGTCGGCATCGACACCAAGACCCCGCTGATTGCATCCGATACCGACAGTGTCAAGCGTGGTGCCATCGCCGCCCTCGGCGTAAACTACCGCGACCTTGGCGAACAGACCGGGCGCATCGTGGTGCGCATCCTCAATGGTGAAAAACCGGGCGATATCAAACCGGAAACCAGTAGCAACCTGAGCCTGTTCGTCAATCCGAAAGCCGCCAAAGCCCAAGGCGTTACCTTGTCCCAGGAACTGCTCGACTCGGCCGCCGAGATCATCGAGTAAGCCTTCCGCCGGGGCGATGCTATCGCCCCGGCGTTTGACTCCTCTCACACGGTTCCTCTTCTCATGTCCCTGTTTTCCCTGTTCGGCGCCCTAGAAATCGGCCTGATTTTCTCGTTGGTGGCGCTCGGCGTATTCATTTCCTTTCGCTTGCTGCGCTTCCCCGACCTCACCGTCGATGGCAGCTTCCCCCTCGGTGGCGCCGTTGCCGCGGTGCTGATCGCCGGTGGCTGGGACCCGTTCACGGCAACCCTGGTGGCCGTTGCCGCCGGTGCCCTGGCGGGCGTCGCGACCGCCGTACTCAACGTCCACCTGAAGATCATGGATCTGCTGGCCAGCATCCTGATGATGATCGCCCTGTATTCGATCAACCTGCGCATCATGGGCAAGCCGAACATCCCGCTGATCATGGAGCCGACGATGTTCACCATCCTCCAGCCGGAATGGCTGGTGGACTATGTGGCCCGTCCGCTGATCCTGGTGCTGATCGTGATTGCGGCCAAGATCGGCCTCGACCTGTATTTCGCCACCCAGCAAGGCCTGGCCATCCGTGCCACCGGCTCCAACCCGCGCATGGCGCGTGCCCAGGGCATCAACACCGGCGCGATGATCATCCTCGGCATGGCCATCTCCAACGGCCTGGTCGCCCTCGGTGGCGCCCTGTTCGCCCAGACCCAGGGCGGTGCGGACATCTCCATGGGTATCGGCACCATCGTCATCGGCCTGGCTGCGGTCATCGTCGGTGAAAGCATCCTGCCGTCGCGCAAACTGCTGTGGGCCACCCTGGCGGTGGTTCTTGGCGCGGTGGTGTACCGTTTCTTCATCGCCCTGGCGCTGAACAGCGACTTCATCGGTCTGCAGGCGCAAGACCTGAACCTGGTCACCGCCGTACTGGTCGTGGTTGCCCTGGTCATTCCGTTGTTGAAAAAACGCCTGGCCCGGAGGAGCGTCTGACATGCTCAGTGCAAAGGACCTGAAGATCACCTTCAACGCCGGCACGCCCATCGAGAACCGTGCGCTGCGCGGCCTGTCCCTGGATATTCCGCAGGGCCAGTTCGTCACCGTGATCGGCTCCAACGGTGCCGGCAAATCCACCTTCCTCAACGCCGTCTCCGGCGACCTGGCGGTGGACAGCGGGAAAATCGTCATCGACGACGTGGACGTTACCCGCCAGCAGGTGTGGGGCCGTGCCCAGCGTGTGGCCCGCGTATTCCAGGACCCCATGGCCGGGACCTGCGAAGACCTGACCATCGAGGAGAACATGGCCCTGGCTCAGCAACGCGGCCTGCGCCGTGGTTTGGGCAAGGCGGTGAAAGCCTCCATGCGCGACGGCTTCCGCGCCAGCCTGGAGACCCTCGGCCTGGGTCTGGAAAATCGCCTGAGCGACCGAATCGGCCTGCTTTCCGGTGGCCAGCGCCAAGCCGTCAGCCTGCTGATGGCAGCCCTGCAACCGTCGCGCATCCTGCTGCTGGACGAACACACCGCGGCGCTCGATCCGCGTACCGCGGACTTCGTCCTGCAACTGACCGCGCGCATCGTTGCCGAGAAAAAGCTCACCACCATGATGGTCACCCACAGCATGCGCCAGGCGCTGGACGTGGGTGAACGCACGGTGATGCTGCACCAGGGCCAGGTCGTGCTCGACGTGTCCGGCGAAGAACGCAAGGGCATGGATGTGCCCGACCTGCTGGCGATGTTCGAGAAAGTCCGTGGCGAAAAACTCAGCGACGACGCCCTGCTGCTGAGCTGACACCCTATCCGGCGTGCTGCGCCCTGCAGCCCGCCGGAGCGGTCACCGTTGCCTTGCGCCGTGAGCACGCCATGCCCCTCGATCTACGTTTCAGCGCCGAACTGAACATCCCGCCTACCCAGGCCTGGCAGTGGATTACCGATGTGCAGCTATTGCGCGAGGAAATGGCGCCGTGGCTGTGGATGAGCGTACCCAAGGGCCTGAACAGCCTCGCCGATGTCCAGGTCGAACCGGGGCAAGCGCTGTTCACCAGTTGGCTCTGGCTGTTCGGCGTCCTGCCCCTGGGCACCTCGCGCCTGACCCTCCTGACCCTGGAGCCGGGCCGGGGCTTCGTCGAACAGTCGCCCATGAGCGGCATGCGCCTGTGGCGTCATGAACGGCGCCTGGAGGTCCTGACTGGCGGCACGCGTATCACCGATACGCTGCATGTTGAACCGCTGCTGCCGGCCTTTATCGTGCGCCCCTTCCTCACCCTGTTCTTCCGTAGCCGGCATCGTGCCTTGCGAAACCGCGCGGCTCGGCTGGGCCGCTGAACACCGGCCCGGATCATCAGTTCAACTGCCCCATGTAGGCAGCCAGCGCCGTACGGCTCTCCACCCCCAACTTCTCGAAGATCCGCACCACGTAGGTTTTCACCGTACCGAGGGTGATGCCCATGGCCTGCGCCACATCCCGATTGGAGGCTCCCGCGCCGATCAGCTGCGCAGCCTGTCGCTCGCGCTGGCTGAGGCCGCAGTGCGCCAGGCGCTGCTCCAGTTGCAGCTGGCGTACATGCGGGTGGCTGCTGAAGCTGGCCTGCAGCAGGCGCTGCAAGGCCCCCAAGCCGGCACTGTCGACGGCAAGCGGTGGGTCATCCAGGGTGCGCAGAAAACCGACCCCGCCAAATGCGCAATGCTCACCCCAGAACATCATGTCGACGGTATCGACCACGCCATAGGTATTGAGATAACCCTGGTAATGGCGCATCTCGGACAGGTTCTGCGATTCACGCACGATGCTCAGCACGCCCACGCTGTCGTGCCGCTCCAGCATGCGGCTGACCCGCATCGGGTCGAACGGCTGCATGCCACGCCGGTATTGCTCGAGAAAGCCGTGCGGCACGCCCACGGTGTCGAGCACCTGCATCTCCTGCCGGCGGCTGTCCACCCAATAGAACAGGGCGCCACTGACACCCAGAAAGTGCCGGCTGAAGTTCAAGGTCTCCTTGACCAACAGATCGCCATTCGCAGGTCCCATAACGCTCATCTCGGGTGGTTGAACAGGTGTGCGTCTTGTCGCCCCTTTGCTTATGCAAGCAGTACGCCACGTAGTTTCTGGCGGCCTTTTGCGCACATCGAACCGCTGCGGGAGCACCACAACAGGGCCTCGTCAGGCTTCACGCACCAATAGCGGGAAATTCGTCGATTTCGCGAAAATTTGTCCATCTTCGGATGGATTGTTGGGTTTTCGACGGATGCCTACTCTCGCCTCGACCACACATTGTCGAGGTACTTGCATGATCCCCAACCGCCTACCCAACACAGCCACCGCCGAGCAGGTCAACCAGTCCCTGCGTGCGCACGGCTACGTCATCGTCGACGAGCTGGCCAGCCCCGAACTGATGGACCGGATCGCTGCCGAGATGGCGCCGTATATCGAGCAGACCCACTACGGCAAGGACACCTTCATCGGCCACCAGACCAAGCGCACCGGCTCGCTCATCGCCCGCTCGCCGGCCTCCCGCGAGTTGGTCATGCACCCGGTCGTGCTGGGCACCGCCGAACGTTTTCTGGAGCATGCATCGGCCTTTCAACTGCACCTGACGCAGATCATCAGCGTGTTCCCCGGCTCACCGGCACAGATGCTGCACCAGGATGAGCTGGCCTGGGATTTCTTTCCCTTTCCCGATGACTACCAGGTGCAATGCAACCTGCTCTGGGCCCTGTCCGACTACACCGAGGAAAACGGCGCCACGCGCATCGTCCCCGACAGCCAGTTCGTCGGGCGCAAGCAGAAATACAGCGAGGAGCAAAGCATTCCTGCCGTGATGAAACGCGGTTCGGCGCTGTTCTACACCGGCAAGATCTACCACGGCGCCGGCGCCAATCGCTCCGATGGCATCCGCCAGGCCATCAACATCACCTATGCCGTGGGCTGGGTGCGTCAGGAGGAAAACCAGTACCTGTCCTGCCCGCGTGAAATCGCCCAGACCTTGCCCGACGACCTGCTCAAGGTCATGGGTTACCAGTACGGCTGTTTCGCCATCGGCTACACCCGCGACTTCGAAGACCCACTGACCGCCCTGCGCGATGACGTCGCCACCGTCGACATGAGCGTTGCCCTGGTCGATGCCCAGCGGGCCGACAACGGCGGCAGCTTCCGCCACAACCTGAAAAGCGAAAGCGCCTGAGGAGCCGAGCATGATCACGCGCTATACCCCCGACATCGGCTACCTGGGCCAGGACGTGTTCGACGCCTTCGCCTTCCATCAATCGGTGCGTGCCGGCGACACCCTCTACCTCTCCGGCATCGCCCCGTTGCGTGGCGATCTCACCGGGCTGGAACTGGTTGGTGAAGGCGACATCGGTGCCCAGCTGGACTTCGTCCTCGACGTGCTCGACCGCTGCCTGCAGGCAGAGGGCCTGGACCGCAGCAATCTGGTGGCCTGGACCTTCTACACCACCGACATCCACGGCCTTTGCGCAGTGATTCCGGATCGCCTCGGGCCCTGGGTCGGCAACCATCGCCCGACCAGCACCACCCTGGAGATCCAGGGAATGATCCACCCGGCCCAGCAACTGGAGATCACCGCAATCGCCGTCGCCACAGCCTGAACCTGTTTCGCCGAACGTGCCGCGCCCAGTCGCGAAAACCTTCCCACCCCGTGGCGCCCTGCCGTCACGGGCAATCAGAAAACACACAACGGGACTGCAGACATGAATGACACGAACCGTGTGACCGCGCCCCCGCAACCACCCGCCCTGAGCGGCAACCTGGGCGTGGTGCCCATCGTCATGATGGTGATCGCCACCGCCGCGCCCCTGACCGTGATGGTCGCCAATACTCCGCTGATGATCGGCCTCGGCAACGGCGCCGCCGCGCCCTTCGATGCCCTGGCGGCGATGCTGATCATGTTCATGTTCGCCGTCGGCTTCGTCGCCCTGTCTCGCCATATCGGCAATGCCGGCGCGTTCTACGCCTGCATCCAGAAAGGCCTCGGCCGCGTGGTCGGCCTCGGCGCCGCAACCCTGGCGATGATTTCCTATTCGCTGTTCCTGCTGGCTATCGGCACCTATGTCGGCTATGCCTCCAGCGAGTTGCTCAACAGCCTGTTCGGCATCGCCCCGCCCTGGTGGCTGCTGACCCTGGCGGCCATCGCCATCATCGGCGTACTGGGTTACCGGCGCATCGAGATGAGCTCGAAATTCCTCGGTGTCGCGCTGATCCTGGAGATCGCCGTGGTCCTGGTGGTCAACCTGCTGGTGATCTCCGACAAGGGCATCGGCGGCCTGCCGCTGGAATCCTTCCAGCCCAGCCACATCCTCTCCGGCTCTCCCGGCCTGGGCATCCTCTTCGCCATTTATTCGTTCATCGGCTTCGAATCCACGGTGATCTACCGCGAAGAAGCGCGTAACCCGGAACGCACCATCCCCATAGCCACCTACACCGCGGTGTTCTCCGTGGGCATCTTCTACGTGCTGTCGATGTGGTGCGCCGTGGCCGGCATCGGTGTCGAGCAGATCGTCGCCTTCGCCAACGAACATCCGGGCGACATGTACCTGCTGCTGGCCGAACAGCACCTGGGCAAAACCTTCAGCGATGTGATCCAGGTATTGCTGATCACCAGCCTGTTCGCCTGCATGCTCTCGCTACACAACATCGTAGTGCGCTACCAGTACATCCTCGGCAAGTACTCGGTACTGCCGGCCCGCTGCGCACGCATCCATGCCGAGCATGGGTCGCCCTACGTCGCCTCGCTGCTGCAGAGCGGGTTCGCCGTGGTCGGCATCCTGCTGCTGATGCTCGCCGGGCTCGACCCGGTCACGCAGATCTATGCCTGGGGCGCCACTGCCGGCACGCTCGGCTACATGGTAGTGCTGGCCCTGACCAGCGCCGCCGTGCTGGCGTACTTCAAACGCAGCGGCAATGACAAGCGCCTGTGGAACACGCGCATCGCGCCACTGGGCGGCCTGATCGGCATCCTCGCCTGCCTGGCCATCGCGATTGCCAACCTGCCCATGCTCATCGGCGGTGACAACGCCAGCGATATCGCGCAACTGATGGGGCTGCTGGTTCTCCTCGCGTTTGCCATCGGCAGCATCTCCGCACTGCTGCTCAAGGGACGCGCGCCAGAGCGCTACCTGGCGCTGCGGGAACTGGCCTGATCGCTCCGCGGGCTCGTCCGCAGATGAGCCCGCGACATGGCATGGACGCCGGCCAGACAGTATTCTCCAGGCTCCATCATTCGAGCCGAACGGGTTTCACCATGGATGTGAGCAAGACCAAGAGCAGTTTCTATCGTCGCCTCTACGTCGCCTGGCTGATCGACAGCGGCACAGCCACCAGCGTGCCCGCCCTGATGGAGGCCACCGGCATGCCCCGGCGCACCGCCCAGGACACCCTGGCAGCACTGGCTGACCTGGATATCCTCTGCGACTTCCGTCAGCAGGCCGGCGAACGCAATAACGCCGGGCACTATGAGATCCGCGACTGGGGCGCCATCGACAAGCGCTGGATCGCCACGCACTTGCAGCAGATCAAGACGATCCTCGGTTATCCCTGAGATCCTGTTTACGATCTCCTGACTGTCAGCCATACGGCGTTGAAACCAACCTCAGATTGCTTATTTACAGATCGTAAACTCCGCATCCTCGGTTAGTTTCGCCTTGCCTGGCTCTAATTCAGAAGATCGTAGACAGGCTCCAACAGACTGGCCGACCTACTCTCTTCTCGCCCTGGAAGCCCGATGAATCCCGAACTGCTCTGGGTCCTGGCCCTGCTGCTCACCGCCGTCACCCTGTTCGTCATCAACAAGCCACGCATGGACGTGGTCGCTGTACTGGTGATGGTGGCCCTGCCGCTGAGCGGCGTGCTCACCCTCGACCAGGCCTTGGCAGGCTTCAGCGATCCGGCGGTAATTCTGATCGCCGCCCTGTTCGTCATCGGCGACGGCCTGGTGCAGACCGGCATCGCCTATCGCCTGGGCGACTGGCTGGTGGCCCGTGCCGGCAACAGCGAGACCCGCCTGCTGATACTGCTGATGCTGGCCGTGGCCGGGCTCGGTTCGGTGATGAGTTCCACCGGCGTGGTGGCGATCTTCATTCCGGTGGTACTCGGTGTCGCCGCGCGCCTGCGCACCTCGCCCAGCCGCCTGATGATGCCACTGGCCTTCGCCGGCCTGATCAGCGGCATGCTCACCCTGGTGGCCACGCCGCCGAACATGGTGGTGCACAGCGAACTGAGACGCGCCGGGCTGGACGGTTTCAGCTTCTTCAGCTTCGCCCCCATCGGCCTGACGGTGCTGGCCCTGGGCATCGGCTACATGCTGCTGACCCGCGGCTGGCTCAGCCGCAACCAGGACCCTGCCGACATTCGCGGCTCGCGCCACACCCTGGCCGACCTGGCCAACGCCTACCGCCTCAAGGAGCGCGAACGACGCCTGTACGTGCGCGCCGATTCGCCCCTGGTCAACCGCGCCCTGGATGAACTGAGCCTGCGCACGCAGTACGGCATCAACGTCATCGCCGTCGAGCGGCCACGCAAGTTCCGCAACCTGCTGCTCGGCGCCACCGGCAATACCCAGTTGCTGGCGGGCGATGTGCTGCTGGTCGACCTGGCCAGCCCGGCCATCGCCCTGCTCGGCGCCTACCAGGAACTCGGCCTGGAACCCCGCACGCTGAAAGACTCCTACTACAGCGTGCACAGCCATCAACTGGGCCTGGCCGAAGTCGCCCTGCCGCCCGACTCGCAACTGCCCGGCAAGACCATTCAGGAACTGGGTTTCCGCAGCCAGCACAAACTCAACGTGGTTGGCCTGCGCCGTCATGGCCAGGCCCTGGACGGCCTGCTGGTGGATGAAAAGCTCAAGCCGGCCGACACCCTGCTGGTGGCCGGTGACTGGAAGGACATTCAGCGCCTGCAGGGCCTCAGCCGCGACTTCCTGGTACTCACCCTGCCCGCCGAGATCGACGAGGTCGCACCGGCTGCCCGCAAGGCACCTTACGCCCTGCTCAGCCTGGGCGTGATGGTCGGCCTGATGATCAGCGGCCTGGTGCCCAACGTGCTGGCAGCGCTGATCGGCTGTCTGCTGATGGGCGCCTTCCGCTGCATCGACATGAACAGCGCCTACCGCTCCATCCACTGGCAGAGCCTGATCCTGATCGTCGGCATGCTGCCCTTCGCCCTGGCCCTGCAGAAAACCGGCGGTATCGACCTGGCGGTGCACGGCCTGGTCGGCACCCTGGGCGAAGCGGGGCCGCGGGTGATTCTCGCCAGCCTGTTCGTCGTTACCGCGCTGATCGGCCTGTTCATCTCCAACACCGCCACCGCCGTGCTCATGGCGCCGGTGGCCATTGCCACGGCGCAAGCGCTGGAAGCCTCGCCCTACCCGTTCGCGATGATCGTCGCGCTGGCCGCCTCGGCCGCATTCATGACGCCGATTTCCTCACCGGTGAACACCCTGGTGCTAGGGCCCGGGCACTACCGGTTTGGTGACTTCGTGCGCGTGGGCGTGCCTTTCACCCTGCTGGTGATGCTGGTCAGCGTGGTCATGGTGCCGTGGCTGTTTCCGCTCTGAAAACCTGCTCGCGATCTTCAGGCTATCCGCCATACGGCGGCGTCTCGTAGGCTGGATCGGGCCGCGTAGGTCACGCATCACCGCCCCACCAGGCGCGGCTTCGGCGAACTCCGCACCGCCTGCCTCAAGCCGAACGCCCAACCGGCGCAGAAAGTCCGAGCCCTCACATCCAGCTCTGAGCGGGCCTCTTTGAGGCAGTTGCGGACGCTCGACCTTTGCGTTTCATGACGCGCCGATTGGTGGGCTAAAGCCCAACCTACGCGGGGTGCAGGATTTGTAGGGTGGGCTTCAGCCCACCGTTGCGATGTCTGCAATTGCCTAATCCGGCTATTCATGTCGAAACGTCAACAGATCCCAGGTGCTCTGCTCATTTACAACCGCGACCCCAGGTGCGAGCCAATCCCGCTCGCCGGCCAGCTTTTGTGTCGGCCGATAAATCGATACAAAAGCTATACAAGAAAATTGACTTGTACAAATCCAGCCCTATGATGAAAGAAACTTGTACAGGTACTGGTATCTGTACAAGAAACCATCACAGGGTCGGCCATGCACGACGACAGTGTTCACAAGCCAAAACTCGGGATCAGCGCCTGCCTGCTGGGGGCCGAGGTGCGCTACAACGGCGGCCACAAGCTTTCCGCCCTGTGCAGCCAGGCCCTGGCAGAGCATGTCGAGTTCGTGCCGGTCTGCCCGGAAATGGCCATCGGCCTGGGTGTCCCGCGGGAAACCATCCGCCTCGTCGGTGACCCGACCGCGCCCCGCGCGCTGGGCAGCCGCAGCCAGTTGGACCACAGCACCGACTTGTACAACTTTGGCACGCGCATGGCCGGCGAACTGGACGGCATCTGCGGCTATATCTTCATGCAGAAGTCACCGTCCTGCGGCCTGGAACGGGTCAAGGTCTACCAGGCCAATGGCTACCCCGCCGAAGGCGGTGGTCGTGGCCTGTATGCCAGCGCCTTCTGCGCAGCCCGCCCGGACCTGCCGGTGGAAGAAGACGGCCGCCTCAACGATCCGGTACTGCGCGAGAACTTCCTCACCCGCGTATTCGCCTATGCCGAATGGCAAGACCTGCTCGCCACCGGCCCGACCCGCCGCGCCATCACCGACTTCCACGCGCGCTACAAGTACCAGCTGATGGCCAACAACCCGCCACAGTACAAGGCGATTGGCCGCCTGCTTGGTGACCTCGGCCAGCACGACCCGGCCGAATTCGCCCCGCGTTATTTCAGCCAGTTGATGGCCGCACTGCGCCGCTGTGCCACGCGCGGCACCCACAGCAATGTGCTGCAGCACCTGTGCGGTTACCTCAAGCAATCGCTCAGCCCGCCGGAAAAGCAGGAGCTTGGCCACCTGATCGAGCAATACCGCAGCGGCATCGTGCCCCTCGTAGTCCCGCTGACCCTGCTCAAGCACCACTTCCGCCATCACCCCGACGACTACATCGCCCGCCAGGCCTACCTGCAGCCGCACCCGGAAAACCTCAGCCTGAGGAATGCCATCTGATGAGTCTCGACTACGAGAATGCCCTCGCCCAGGGCTATCTGCCGATCCGCGAAGTGGCCCGCAGCACCGGGGTCAACCCGGTCACCCTGCGCGCCTGGGAGCGCCGCTACGGCCTGGTCGTGCCACACCGCACGCCCAAGGGTCATCGCCTGTACTCCAGCGAACACCTGGCGCGTATCCAGGCCATCCTCACCTGGCTCAATCGCGGCGTGGCGGTCAGCCAGGTCAAGGACCTGCTGGACAACCGCGCACCGGAAAACCCGGCCAGCCACAACGACTGGGATGACCTGCTGCAAGACCTCCTGCGCGCCATTGGCCGCCAGGCCGAACGCCAGCTCGACGATGCGTTCAACCGCGCCCTTGCCCTCTACCCGCCACGCACCCTGTGTGAACAGCTGCTCCTGCCACTGCTCGCCGAACTGGAGCAACGCTGGCAAGGCGCCCAGCTCGGCGCCCAACTGGAGCGGGTGTTCTTCCACAGCTGGCTGCGCAGCAAGCTCGGCGCGCGGCTGTACCACAACAACCGCCAGCAGCGCAGTGCCCCGCTGTTGCTGGTCAACTTCTCGCAACAACCGATGGAGCCGGGCCTGTGGCTCTGTGCCTGGTTGGCCGGTAGCGCCGACTGCCCGGTGGAAGTGTTCGACTGGCCGCTGCCAGCCAGCGAACTGGCCCTGGCCCTCGACCACATCGCCCCGCGCGCCTTGCTGCTGTATTCCAGCCAGGCCCTGGACAGCCAGCAGTTGCGCCGTGAAATCCCGCGCCTGTTTGGCGCCTGTTCCATTCCGTTGCTGCTGGCCGGGCCGGCGGCGCATATCCACCGTGACGAGCTGCAGCGCTTGTATGGCCTGCATCTGCTCGCCGACCCGCTCGCCGTTCTGAACCGTTTGCAGGAGCTCGACGTGCTCGCAGGACATCCCCATGACTGAACGCCAATTGATGTGGTTTCGCGGCGACCTGCGCGCGCGCGACAACACCGCCCTGGCCGCCGCCATGAGCGCCGGCCCAACCGTGGCGCTGTTCCTGCTCAGCCCACGGCAGTGGCAGGAACACGACGATGCGCCGTGCAAGGTCGACTTCTGGCTGCGCAACCTGGCCGAGTTGGCGCGAGAACTGCGCGCACTCAATGTGCCGCTGTTGCTGCGCACTGCAGCGCACTGGCGCGATGCGCCGAAGGTGATCGCCACGTTGTGCCGGGAGCACGGCATAACCCGAGTGCAGGTCAACGACGAGTACGGCATCCATGAGACACGTCGCGATGAACAGGTAGCCGCCGAACTGGCGAAGATCGACGTGGACTTCCAGGGCCACCTCGACCAGCTGTTCTTCCAGCCGGGCAGCGTGCTGACCCAGAGCGGTGGCTATTTCAAGGTCTTCAGCCAGTTCCGCAAGGCCTGTTACCAGCGTTTGCACACCGCATTGCCAGCGCGCATCGCCACCCCACCAGCGCAAGCACCGCTGGATATCACCAATGACAGCGTGCCAGGCGCGGTCGAGGGTTTCGCCACGCCGAATGCAGCGCTGCAAGCCCTCTGGCCCGCCGGTGAAGACGCGGCCCTTGAACGCCTGACGACCTTCGCCGACGAGCAGATCGACGACTACCAGGTGCAGCGCGACCTGCCCGCCAAGCCCGGCACCAGCCAGCTGTCGGCCTATCTCGCTGCAGGCGTGCTATCACCGCGGCAGTGCCTGCATGCCGCGCTGCGCATCAACCAGGGCGAGTTCGAAACCGGTAGCGCCGGCGCCGTTACCTGGATCAACGAACTGCTCTGGCGCGAGTTCTACAAACACGTCTTGGTCGGCTACCCGCGCGTCTCGCGGCACCGCGCCTTCCGCCCACACACCGAGGCACTGCCCTGGCGTGACGCTCCGGCTGACCTCGCCGCCTGGCAACAGGGCCGCACCGGCCTGCCGCTGATCGACGCAGCCATGCGCCAACTGCTCGCCACCGGCTGGATGCACAACCGCCTGCGCATGGTGGTGGCCATGTTCCTGACCAAGAACCTGCTGATCGACTGGCGCGAAGGCGAGCGCTTCTTCATGCGTCACCTGATCGACGGCGACCTCGCCGCCAACAATGGCGGCTGGCAGTGGAGCGCCTCCACCGGCACCGACGCGGTGCCTTACTTCCGCCTGTTCAATCCGATCAGCCAGTCGCAGCGCTTCGACCCGGAAGGCCGTTTCATCCGTCACTGGCTGCCCGAGCTGGCCGACCTGGGCAACCGCGATATCCATAACCCGGCAGGCGCGGGTGGGCTATTCGGCCCGGCGGGTTACCCCGCGCCGATCGTCGACCTCGCCAGCAGCCGCGACCGTGCCCTGCAGGCCCTCAAGAACCTGCCGCGCCAGGAGTCCGACGATGAGTGAATTTCTGCAGCAGTTCGCCACGGGCTTCGCCAGCCTGGACAAGGACAACCTGGCGCGCGTCGCCGAGCTGTACAGCGCCGACATCCTGTTTCAGGACCCGTTGCACCGCATCCATGGCCTCGCCGACCTGCGTGCCTACTACGAACAGCTCTACGCCAACGTCAGCGAGCTGCGCTTCGACTTCCATGGCTATGACCAGACAGGCTACGACCAGGTGGCCAGCGGCGAGGGCTACCTGCGCTGGACCATGCACTACCGCCACCCACGCCTGGAAGGAGGCCGGCCGCTACAACTGGAAGGCTGCTCCTACCTGCGCTGGCGCGACGACAAGGTCTATCACCACCACGACTATTTCGACGCCGGTGCACTGCTCTATGAACACCTGCCGCTGTTCGGCGCGCTGATCCGCTGGCTCAAGGGGCGCCTGGCATGAACGCCTCCACCACCGGCGGAAAACGCATCTGGCTCACCGGTGCCAGCAGCGGCATCGGTGCGGCACTGGCCGATCTTCTCTTGCAGCAGGGCCATCGGCTGGCTGTCAGTGCGCGCAATGCTGCCGCCCTGCAGGTATTGGTCGCACGCTATCCACAGCAGGTGCTGGCGCTGCCTGGCGACCTGACGGACGCGGAGCAGGTGCGTGCCATCGGTCAGCAGATCGGCCAGGCATGGGGGGCGCTGGACACGGTCATCCTCAATGCCGGCACCTGCGAATACGTCGATGCACGGCACTTCGAGGCAGCGATGATCGAGCGGGTGATGCGCACCAACCTGTTTGCCACCAGCCATTGCATCGAGGCCGCCCTGCCCCTGCTGCGCCAGGGTGATACGCCGCATCTGGTCGGTGTCGCCAGTTCGGTGACCTTTCTGCCGCTGCCGCGCGCTGAAGCCTATGGCGCCTCCAAGGCCGCCATGCGCTACCTGTTCGAGGCACTGCGCATCGACCTCGCGGCCGAAGGCATCGCGGTCACCCTGGTCAGCCCCGGTTTCGTCGACACACCGCTGACGCGCGGCAACGACTTCCCCATGCCCATGCGCTGGCCCGTGGACAAGGCCGCGCAGTACATCGTCCGGCGCCTGCCCGCGCAGCCGTACGAGATCGCCTTCCCGACACCCTTCATTGCCGCCCTCAAGCTGCTCGCCAGTCTGCCTACCGGCCTGCAACTGGCCCTCGGCAAACGCATGGCGCGCAGCAGCAACCAGGACTCGCACGTATGAAAATCGCCATCATCGGCAGCGGCATTTCCGGCCTGACCAGCGCCTACCTGCTCAATCGCCAGCACAGCATCACGCTGTTCGAGGCCAGCAACTGGGTTGGCGGCCACACCCACACCGTGGACGTACGCGTAAACGGTCGCGACTATGCCATCGACACCGGTTTCATCGTGTTCAACGACTGGACCTACCCCAACTTCATCAAGCTGCTCGGGCAGTTGAGCGTGGCCTCGCAGCCAGCGGAAATGAGCTTCTCGGTACACGACCCGGCAACCGGCATCGAGTACAACGGCAACACCCTGAACAGCCTGTTCGCCCAACGTCGCAACCTGCTCTCACCGGCGTTCTGGGGCATGCTGCGCGACATCCTGCGCTTCAACCGCGAAGCGATTGCCGACCTCGAACAGCAACGCATCGCCAGCACCACCACGCTCGGCGATTACCTGCGCCAGGGTGGTTACGGCCAGCGCTTCATCGACCACTACATCGTGCCCATGGGCGCAGCCATCTGGTCGATGTCGCTGCACGACATGCTGGCCTTCCCGCTGCAGTTCTTCGTGCGCTTCTTCAAGAACCACGGCCTGCTCTCGGTCAATGACCGCCCGCAATGGCGGGTGATCAGCGGGGGCTCGCGCAGCTACGTGGCGCCCCTTTGCGCATCGTTCCAGCAACACATTCGTCTCGACTGCCCGGTGCAGCGCGTCGAGCGCGATGCCGATGGCGTGACGATCCACAGCGCCGCCGGCAGCGAGCGCTTCGACAAAGTGGTATTCGCCTGCCACAGCGACCAGGCCCTGGCCCTGCTGGCCGCGCCCAGCGCCATTGAGCGTGAAGTGCTCGGCGCCCTGCGCTACGCCGAAAACGACGTGGTGCTGCACACCGATACCCGCCTGCTACCGGACCGCCACCTGGCCTGGGCCAGCTGGAACTACCGCCTCGGCGGCCCCAATAGCCAGGCGGCAGCCGTCACCTACGACATGAACATCCTGCAGGGCATCGACAGCGACACCACCTTCTGCGTCAGCCTCAACCAGACCGACGCCATCGACCCGAGCAGCGTGCTGGGCCGCTACACCTACGCCCACCCGCAATACAGCCTGGCCGGCATCGCCGCACAGGCGCGCTGGCAGGAACTCGACGGCCAGCAGCACAGCCATTTCTGTGGCGCCTACTGGGCCAACGGTTTCCATGAGGATGGCGTCGTCAGCGCCCTGCGCGTGGCCGAAGCGTTCGGTGAGCGGCTGTGAACAGCGCCCTCTACAGCGGCTGGGTCAGCCACCGCCGCTACCTGCCGCGCGGCCACGCCTTTCGCTACCGCATGGGCATGCTCTACCTCGATCTGGATGAGCAGGAGCAGGTGCTCGGCCTGTCGCCGCTGGCCGGTCGCGGCCGCTTCGCCGCCTTCGCCTTTCGTGAAAGTGACTACCTGCCGCAGTTCACCCGCCAGGGCATGCGCCTGATCGACGCGGTACGCGAGCGTGTCAGCACCGCCCTCGGTCGTACCCCACAAGGCCCGGTGCGCCTGCTGACCCAGCCGCGCAGCTGGGGCCTGGCGTTCAACCCGGCGAGTTTCTTCTACTGCCATGACGCCGACGGCACGCTGGCGGCGATCCTCTGCGAGGTCAGCAACACACCCTGGCGCGATCGTTACCACTACGTGCTGCCCGTGCCGGCCCAAGGCGCCGCGCAGTTCGCCGTGGCCAAGGCGTTTCATGTCTCGCCATTCCTGCCGCGCGATGTGGAATACCGCATGCGTTTCAGTGCGCCCGAGCAGCGGCTGAATATCCAGATGGAAGATTGGCAGGGCTCGGATCGCCTGTTCGCTGCTGGCCTCGGCCTTGAGCGCCAGGAACTGACCCGCGCCAGTCTGCACCGGCACCTGCTGAGTTTTCCCTGGATGACCGCCAAGACCGTGCTCGCCATCTACTGGCAGGCCCTGCGCCTGCTACTCAAACGTACCCCGTTATTTACGCACCAGGCTGCGGCAGGTGAATACCGCGTTGCCCGTTCTGCCCCAATGGAGCCCTCCGATGAAAAGCCCTAGCCTGATCGCCACCAAATCCGTCATCCGCTCGGGCAACGGGCTGGGCGCCAATCTGCTGCGCAGTGCCGTGCTGCGCCAGCTCAGCCAGCTGCGCCATGGCCAGTTGGCCATCGTCGAAAACGGCGAGCGCATGCTGTTCGGCCAGGCCGGCGCGGTGCTGCACGCGGAGATCCAGGTGCTCGACCCGGCGGTCTGGGGCATGGTCGCCGGCAACGGCTCCATCGGTTCCGGCGAGGCCTATATCCACGGCTACTGGACCACCCCGGACCTGACCGCGGTGATCCGCGTATTCGTCAGCAACCTCGATGTACTGGATGCCATGGAAGGTGGCCTGGCACGCCTCGGCCGCCCGCTGATCCAGGGCCTGCACTGGCTCAACCGCAACACGCGCCGGGGCTCGCAACGCAACATCGCCGCCCACTACGACCTGGGTAACTCCCTGTTCGAACAGTTCCTCGACCCGACCATGATGTACTCGGCCGCCATGTTCGACGATGCCTGCACCAGCCTGGAACAGGCGCAGTTGAACAAGCTCGAACGCATCTGCCAGAAACTCGACCTGCAGCCGAGCGACCACCTGCTGGAGATCGGCACCGGCTGGGGCAGCATGGCGATCTATGCTGCCACCCACTATGGCTGCAAGGTGACCACCACCACCCTGTCCCAGGAGCAGTACGCCTACACCGCCATCCGCATCGCCGAGCTGGGCCTGCAGGACCGCATCATCCTGCTGCTCAAGGACTACCGCGACCTCGATGGGCAGTACGACAAGCTGGTGTCGATCGAGATGATCGAAGCAGTCGGCCATCGCTTCCTGCCCACCTACTTCAAACAGTGCGCACACCTGCTCAAGGACGATGGCCTGATGCTGTTGCAGGCCATCACCATCCGCGACCAGCGCTACGAACAGGCGAAGAACACGGTGGACTTCATCCAGCGCTACATCTTCCCCGGCGGCGCCTTGCCCTCGGTGCAGAAGATGTTGCAGATCGTCACCCGCGACACGGACCTCAACCTGCACCACCTGGAAGATTTCGGCCTGCACTACGCCCGAACGCTGCGCCTGTGGCACGACAACCTGTACCGCGCCCGCCACCGCCTGGAGCAGCTCGGCTACGACGACTACTTCTACCGCCTGTGGGAGTTCTACCTGTGCTACTGCGAGGGGGGGTTCCTCGAGCGCACCATCGGCACCGTGCAACTGCTGCTGGCCAAACCCCAGGCTCGCCCGGCGCCGTTACTGGGCAGCTTCGGCGCCTGAATGAGTAACCTGCAGCGCAACCTGATCAATGCCGCGCTGTTCCAGCTCGGCTGGTTCGCCTGCGTGTTCGGCGCGCAGCGGCCCTGGCTGCTGCTCGTGGCCGCCAGTTGCCTGCTGGCTCATCTGTTCTGGCTCAGCCATGGATGGCGCGAATGGCGCCTGATCGCGGCGGTGACGCTGTTCGGCTGCGTGCTGGATTCGCTGCTGCTCAACCTCGGTCTGTTCAACTTTCCCGGTGACAGCCCACTGCTGCCGCTCTGGCTGGCGCTGCTCTGGGCACTGTTCGCCAGCACCCTGGAACACTGCCTGCAATGGACCGCGCGTCACGTCTGGCTGGGCATGCTCTGCGGCGCCGTGGCCGGCCCGCTATCGTATTACGGTGGCGCACAGATTGCCGGTGTCGGCCTACCTCTTGGCAACCTGACCACGCTATTGCTGCTGGCCTGTATCTGGGCCGGTGTGATGGCGGTGATACTGGGCCTGCGTCGGACAGGCCTCGGGGCTTTTCCACAGCCATAAAAAACGGCGAGCCTGGGGCTCGCCGTTTTCAGGGTGCGCTCAACAATCCATCAACCCGTTACGGGTATTGATAAGCCTTGAGTGCGGTACGGTCGACGATAGAGTCCAGCTTGGTCGCCACCGCGTCCAGCGAGCACAGCAGGCCGACCGAGGTCTGACGGCAATCGTCCGCCGCCTTGAACTCGGCGATCAGCGGTTTCTCCCCACCTTCGAGTCGGGTCAGGCTGCGGATCTGGTCCATGCTCTGGCCTTCGAACACCACACGAACGAAACGCTTGCCGGTCTTGCTTTCGACATAACGCTCGAACGCGAGGGTGCCACCTGGCGGGATATTGCCCTGCGGGTAGTCGCCCAGTTTCCAGGTGAAGCCGAGCATGGTGCGCAGGTAGGAAATGTTGGTGTCGTGAGCCACCAACAACAGCAGCGAAGTGGATGGCGGGTTACCCAGCGGGTCCTTGCGCTCCAGCTCGGTGCCTTGGCGCACGGCCAGGGCGATCTGGTTCATCAGTTGCGAACCACCGCGCGTGGAGATGTACGGCGTGTCGTTGATGAAGTCGTACTTGGCCTTGTGCAGTTCCATCAGCGCGGAAACCTGCGCCGGGGTACGTGCATGGCCGAAGGCGACCTGATCCAGCGGCAGGCCTTCGCTGTACTGCAGGCGGAAGGTTTCACCCATATCCGACGCGACGGTCAGGCCGTCGACGGCAAAACGACCATCTTCCTTGCGCGCCAGCTTCCACGGCTCGCCCACGAACGGGCACGCCTTGCCTGGCTGGCAAACCGCTTTCTGCAGCTTGTCCAGGGTCGGTTGCAGGCGCTTGCGAGCGGCCTCTTCGCTACCGCCCAGGGCTTTCAGGATGCCTTCGCGCGCCTTGCTTTCGTCCAGCGGAGCGAAGCCCATCTTGTCAGCCTGGAACAGGGCGTCCATGTCGCCCGGCACCGAGCCGGCCTGCAGGCCGCAACCAGGGAACAGACCGTCGAGCATGGCTTCTGCCGTGGCCCGGGTGCGTTGCATCGGGCTGGCCCAGGCGTAGACCTGGCCAGTGCTCGGGCAGGCATCGCTGAACAGACCGCGCTCACGCAGTTCGCTGGCACGGTAGCGCGCCATTTCCACCACGGCAGCATAGCCATGGCCGGTCAGGTGACCGGGCTCGACCGTCCAGGCCGGCCAGTCGCGACGGGTCGCGGCATCGATGGCCTTGACGTTGCCACCGGTCGGTGGACGCACGCCGTGACGAGTCACCTGGACCACCTTCTCCAGCACGAAGCCATTGGCATTCGCTGCCACGACCGGGCCAGCGGGCGCCAGTGCGGCGGCCACCAGCAGACCAAGGCTGGTTCGACGCAGGGTTGCGCGTACGCCGGTACGGGTTTGCATACTCATGTTCTGTCCTCTTGTTCAGGAGGTCGGCCACACCCTCGCGGGTGCGCCGGGAATAGCGCCGCCCGAACAGGGAGCGGCGCTGCGAAACCCCGTGGGGTTATTGCGGATAGCTGTAGCGGGTCAGAGCCGTCTTATCGATGATGCTGTCCATCTTCTGCGCGAAGCTGTTCAGCGGGCAGAGCGTGCCCACTTCGGTCTTCTTGCAGTCGCCCAGGTCGAACTCGGCCTGCAGCGGCGGGTTGCTCGCATTCAGCGGCGTCAGGCTGCGGATCTGGTCCATGCTCTGGGCGGTGAAGGACGTGCGCACGAAACGCTCGCCGGTCTTGCTGTCGCGGAAACGCTCCCAGGTCAGGGTACCGGTCGGCGGAATATTGCCCTTGCGGTACTCGCCCAGCTCCCAGGTGAACCCGAGCATGGTGCGCAGGTAGGAGATATTGGTGTCGTGCGCGACGATGACGAACAGCGGTGCCTTGGGCGGATTGCCCAGTGCATCGTTCTTCTCCAGATCGGTGCCTTGCAGCAGCGCCAGGTTGATCTGGTTCATCAGTTGCGAGCCACCGCGCTTGGCGATGTGCGGTGTGTCGTTGATGAAGTCGTACTTGGCCTGGTGGAAACGGCTGAGGGCCGCAACTTCCTTGGCGGTACGCGCATGGCCGAAGGCTACCTGGCTCAACGGCAGGCCTTCGCTGTACTGCAGGCGGAAGCTCTCACCGATCGACGAGGCGTTGGACAGCCCCTTGATCTTGAAACGTCCGTCCTTGTGCTTGAGTTCCCAATCGGCCTCGTAGAACGGGCAGGATTTGCCCTCGACGCACGCGGCTTTCTTCAGTTGCTCCAGCTCAGGTTGCAGCTGCGCCTTGGCCTTCTTCAGGTCACCACCGAGCGCCGCGAGAATCTCGGCCTTGGCAATCGCCGGGTCGAGTTTGGCGAAGCCCATCTTGTCGGTCTGGAACAGGGCGTCCTGCAGGCCGGGAACGCTCACCGCCTGCTCACCGCAGCCTGGGAACATACCATCCATCATCGCCGCCACGGTCGCACGGGTGCGCTGTTTCGGGCTGGAGATCGCGTAGACCGAATCGGCCTGTGGGCAGCCTTCCGGCAGCAGGCCGGCATCGCGGTAGTAGCGTGCCTGGTAGTCGGCCATCAGGCTGGAGGCGATGTAACCGTGGCCAGTCAATTCACCCGGGGCAACAGTCCAGCGCGGCCATTCGCGGTTGGTGGCCTTCTTCATCTTTTCCATGTCGGTTGGTGGACGCACGCCGTGACGGCTGACCTGAACCGATTTTTCCAGCACGTAACGCGAGGCCGGCGCATCGGCAGCCTGGGCAACCGGCAGCATCAGCATACCGAGGGCCACACCCAGCCCCAGACGGCTGGCAGTACGAAGGCAGCGAGGCTGCTTTGAAGTCAACATAGTCGATCTCCTTATTATTGTGGGAATGATCAGAACTTGTATTTGAAGCCCACGCGGTAGCGGGCCTGGCGCTCATCGGTCTTCTTGCTGACATAGACGTCCGCTACTTCCACGTAGGGGCGGAACTGCTTGGTCAGCTTGTATTCGAAGGCCAGTTTGTTGCTGTAGTTGTTGTTCTCACCGTCGAACACGATGGTGTTGCTGTGCACACGCTTGTGGCCAGCACCCACGGTGAGTTTGTCGAACTTGTACTTGGCACCGATCGACCAGACTTCGTCGCGCTTGGTGCGCTGCCCCTGCTCGTCGTAATGGGTGAACTTCTGGTAGTAACCCGGGGTGACGGAGAAGGCATCGGTCAGGCTGTAGCTCAGCTTCAACGACGGCTTGTAGGACTTCTTGTCCTTGCCGTGGGTGTAGGTGAACTTCGGCTTGAGCTTGAAGCTGTCGCCCAGTTTGTAGGAGTAGCTGACCTTGCCCTTGATCGAGTCCTTGGTCAGACGCGAGAACGCACTACCCGGCTCGCCGTTGCTGGTGTCGGCCGTGCCCATTACCGCCTGCAGCGAGATCGACAGGTCGTTCTCGAAGCCCTTGGTGATCATCACCTTGTCGACGTGTTTTTTCTTCTTGTCGGAGTACTGGTGCTGATAGTTCAGGGTGTAGTCCGCCATGGCACCCGTGCAACCCATCATCAGCGCAGCCCCAATCGCCAACACTACAGGGCGCTTCACACCCTTGATCCCCATCGATTTGGCCATGCCAGACATCCGAACACTATTCTCAGTTTTCATTAAAATTCACCGTATTATCATTGTTTTAAGCAAATCCGATTCCGTTGAATCCAAGGCGAGTCTGTGGGCGGCACCTCCTGGTTCCGGTCTGAAATGAAAGGGGAAACCTCCCGGCATCAGCCGGGAGGCAGGAACATCACTTCATGGTTGGCATGCTGAATTCCGAACCGCTGCGCATGCCGGTAGCCCAGCGGCTGGTGACGGCCTTCATGCGGGTGTAGAAGCGCACGCCTTCGGCGCCATGCACGTGGTGGTCGCCGAACAACGAAGCCTTCCAGCCACCGAAGCTGTGGAATGCCATGGGGATCGGAATCGGCACGTTGACGCCGACCATGCCGACCTGGATGTGCGTGGCGAAATGCCGGGCCACATCGCCGCTGCTGGTAAACACCGCCGTGCCATTGGCAAACGGCTGGCGGTTGATCAGCTCGACCGCGCTG
Source organism: Pseudomonas sp. Marseille-Q8238 (assembly GCF_965111915.1). Lineage (NCBI taxonomy): Bacteria > Pseudomonadati > Pseudomonadota > Gammaproteobacteria > Pseudomonadales > Pseudomonadaceae > Pseudomonas > Pseudomonas sp. Marseille-Q8238. The sequence goes on from NZ_CBCOPI010000001.1 coordinate 3,716,654, forward strand.
GCGTAGTCCTTGACCCGTACCACGGCCAGCACCGGGCCGAAGATCTCTTCCTGGTGGATCACCATGTCCTCGGTCACGTGGTCGAACAGGCTGCCACCGAGGAAGAAGCCATCCTCATAACCAGGCACTACCAGGCCACGCCCATCGACCACCAGCGTTGCGCCTTCGCGTACGCCCTGGTCGATGTAGCCGCTGACCTTGTCGCGGTGCTCGCGCGTTACCAGCGGGCCCATTTCCATGCCCGGCTGGTCGCCCGAGCCGATCTTCAGCGCGCGCACCTTGGGTGCCAGGCGCTCGACCAGCGCATCGGCGGTTTCATCACCGACGGCGACCGCCACCGAGATCGCCATGCAGCGCTCGCCAGCCGAGCCATAGGCCGCGCCCATCAGCGCGTCGACGGCCTGATCGAGGTTGGCATCGGGCATCACCACCATGTGGTTTTTGGCGCCACCGAGCGCCTGCACACGCTTGCCCTGAGCAGTGCCGGTGGCATAAATGTAGCGAGCGATCGGGGTCGAACCGACGAAGCTCACCGCTTGGACCTGCGGGTGTTCGAGCAGTGCATCGACCGCCAGCTTGTCGCCGTGCACGACGTTGAACACACCATCCGGCAAACCGGCCTGCTTGAGCAGATCGGCCAGCAGCAGCGCGGTCGACGGGTCGCGCTCGGAAGGCTTGAGGACGAAGGTGTTACCGCAGGCCAGGGCCACCGGGAACATCCACATCGGCACCATGGCCGGGAAGTTGAACGGCGTGATGCCCGCGACCACGCCCAGTGGTTGGCGGATCGAGTAGGCATCGACCTGGGTGCCGACGTTCTCGCTGAACTCGCCCTTGAGCAGGTGCGGAATACCGCAGGCGAACTCGACCACTTCCAGGCCACGGGTGACTTCGCCCAGGGCATCGTCGTGCACCTTGCCGTGCTCGCTGCTGATCAGCGCGGCCAGGCGATCGGCGTTGGCCTCGATCAGTTCCTTGAACTTGAACAGCACACGGGCACGGCGCAGTGGCGTGGTTGCCGACCAGCCGACAAAGGCGCGCTGGGCAGCCTGTACGGCCAGGTCGACTTCCTCGGCCGATGCCAGTGGCACCTGGCTGATCACCGCCCCGGTGGCCGGGTTGTAGCCCGCGCTGTGACGACCGCTGTTGCCGTCCTGCTCGCGGCCATTGATGTAATGGCTGAGGGTCTTGGTCATGCTGTTTACCTCGAAATGAATTGGAAGTCGGCGGCGTCAGTACTGCGGGCGACCCGGCAGCGGCTGGCGTCCGTGAATGGCGTCCCACTGGTCCTGGACCTGCTGCAGCAGGCGCATGGTCGGCAGCACCGACCAGCCCGGCACCTTGGGCTCGCGGCCCTGGTGCAGCGCCGCGATGAAGTCCAACGGCACCTGCCAGGCGTTGTGCTGCTCGCTGTCGATCGGCTGCACGCCGCTGGCGGTGGCCAAGGTGGCGCTGCGCTCGTCCAGCCGATAGCTGTTGCGGTCGGTGACGGTGAGGGTGTCGTAGAGGTATTCGTGGCCGTAGTAGGAACCGATGCAGGCCAGGCTCTGGTCGTCATGGGTGTCCAGGCTCAGCACCAGCTCCATGGGAATGCCGGTGTGCGGATCGCAGGCCGGCATCAGCCCGCGAATCGAGCGCACGCGCGATTCCACGTTGCGCATGTCGCCACCGCTCAGGGTCCACAGGCCGATATCCAGCAGGTGCGTGGTGTGGTGCCACAGCAGGTTGTCGACCCAGCTGCGCTTGTAGCCGGTCGCACCGATGTTGACCCGACGCTGGATGAAGAAGCGGCCATGGGCATGGCTGACGGTTTCTTCACCTGCGGCCACACGGCGCATCAGCGCGTCGCGTTCGCGGCGAAAGCGCATCGGGTGCACCACGCCCAGGGTCAGCCCACGGGCTTCGGCCAACGCCACCACCCGCTCGGCATCCGCCTGGCACATCGCCAGGGGGATCTCGACCAGCGTGTGCTTGCCAGCCATCAGGGCGGCAGTGGCCATCTCGGCATGGGTCTCGCTCGGCCCGGCGATGATCACCACCTCGACCTCGGGATCGGCCAGCGCCTGCTCATAGCTGACCGTCCACTTGCGGTAACCGAAACGCGCGGCGAATTCGGCGGTGGGCTCCGGCCGACGGCCGACCACGGTGTGCAGGCAGCAGTCGGCACCTTGCAGCGCTTCGGAGTGCCACACCCCCATCATGCCGTGCCCTACCATGCATACATTCATTGACTGGTTCTCCTTATTGCTTGAAGCGCGCGACCGGCACGCCCGCCACGTCGACGCGAAGGGCGAACAGCCCTCCCGACAACGGCCGGTGCGCCAGTTGCGCAGCACTGAGGCCATGCCGCAGCGATGTGATGAACAGGGTTTTCATGTCCGGCCCGCCGAAACAGGGCATGGTCGGCGCCGCACAGGGCAGCTCCACCCGACGATCCAGACGGCCATCCGGCGCCCAGCGGTTGAGCACGCCAGCGGAGATGCCGGCGCTCCAGTAGAAGCCGTCGACATCCATCGCCGCGCCATCCGGGCGGCCGGCGGCCTCGTCCGGGCGGGCGATTTCGCGTGGATTGGAAAGCTGGCCGTTGTGGTAGTCGAAGCAGCGAATCAGCTGGCCCTTGGAGTCGGAGTGCCACAGTTGGCGACCATCCGGGCTCCAGGCCAGGCCGTTGGAGACAATCAGGTCGTCCAGTACCGCCTCGCAGCGACCATCGGGATCGAACCGATAGAGCACGCCCAGGCGCCGGCTGAGTTGCGCTTCGTCCATGCTGCCGACGAAGAAGCGGCCATCGGGCGACACCTTGCCGTCGTTGAACCGGCAGCCCTCGGACAGCGCCTGGCGCTGCAGCAATTGCAGACGGCCACTGTCGAGATCCAGGCGATGAAAGCCCTCGCCCATCGCCAACAGCACATCGCCGTAGGCACACAGCGCCAGCGAACCCGGTCGTGCCGGCAACGGCCACTCGCGTGTCGCTCCCGTGGCGGGCTCGAAGCGATGCAGGCGCTGGCCGATGATGTCCAGCCAATACAACGCTTGCTCGGTTGCCGACCAGACCGGGCTTTCACCCAGTTCGGCACGCGCATCCAGAACACATTCGACCTGACTCATAGCTACTCCCCGGCCTGCGACAGGCAAGCCGATCCCCTTACCCACGCGGGCAATATTTTTTCAGTGGTTGGAATGTCGCGAGCGCGGCCGCCTCTCGTCAGCCGGCGGTCAAACCCGCCTGCCTGGCCAGGGCGCTGAGGTTGCGATAGCCGAGGCTGGCATATGTCAGCGGATGGGCCTTGGCCGGGTCCTGCTCGGCCTCGACCACCAGCCAGCCCTGATAACGGGCATCCGCCAGCACCGACAACACACCTGCATAGTTCACGCCGCCATCACCCGGCACGGTGAACACACCGGCCAATACGGACTCGAGGAAGCTCGAATCGATGGCCTTGCGCTGAGCCAGCACGTCCAGGCGCACATCCTTGCAGTGCACATGCACGATACGGGCGGCCCACTTACGTGCGACACGTACCGGATCACCACCGGCATAGGTCAGGTGGCCGCCATCCAGCAGCAGGCCGACCGAAGGCGCAGTGCTTTCCATCATGCGATCCACCTCCGCCTCGCTCTCCACCACGGTGCCCATGTGGTGGTGGTAGGCCATGCGCACGCCCTGCTCCTGCAGGTAATCGGCGACCTCGCTCAGGCGTTCGCTGAACAGCCGCCATTGGCTGTCGGTCATCACCGGACGTTGCGACAGCGGCACATCGCGCAGACCGTGGATGCAACCACTGACCTCGGCAAACACCATGACCCGCGCACCCAGCGCCTTGAGCAGATGCAGGTGCGATTGCAGCGCCTCGATCTCCTCGGCGGCACTGCGGTCGAGCAGCTGCGAGCTGTACCAGCCGGATACCAGCGACAGGCCGTGGGCATTCAGGATCGGCCCCAGCACCTCGGGGGCGCGGGGAAATTTCTGGCCCAGTTCGAAGCCGGCGAAGCCAGCCTCGCGGCCCTCGCTCAGGCAGGTTTCCAGTGGTGTATCAGCGCCCAGCTCGGGCAGGTCATCGTTGGTCCAGGTCAGTGGATTGATGCCGATACGTACGCTCATGTCGCACTCCGAAGGTATAAAAAAGGGGCCGGTCGCCGACCCCGAAGTCTCTTTGCAGAGAGCCGTGATAGTGGGCGGTCAGATGCGCTGCTGGCGCTTCTGCTCGCGATAATTCTGATAAGCCTGCAGCACTTGCGGACGCTCGGAACGCTCCGGTACCGGCACATCCCACCAGCAGCCGCCGGCCTGGGTTTTCGGCATCGGGTCGGTGTCGATCACCAGCACGCAACTGCGGGTCTGCTCGGCGGCCCATGCCAGCGCCGGCTCAAGTTCCTCCAAAGAGGCGACCTTGCGGCTGGCGGCACCGAGAGCGGCGGCATGGGCGGCGAAGTCGATGTCCGGCGCGCCGTCAGGACCTTGCAGGCTGTCTTGCAGCAGGTTGTTGAACGGCGCCCCGCCACAGGCTTGCTGCAGGCGGTTGATGCAGGCGAAGCCGCGGTTATCGAGCAGCACCACGGTGATCTTGTGGCCGAGCATCACCGACGTGGCCAGCTCCGAGTTGAGCATCAGGTAGGAACCATCGCCGACCATGACGAACACGTCGCGCTCTGGGCGGGCCATCTTCACACCCAGCCCGCCGGCCACTTCGTAGCCCATGCAGGAGAAGCCGTATTCCAGGTGATAGCCGCCCGGCTGTTCGGTACGCCAGAGCTTCTGCAACTCCCCCGGCAGACCACCGGCAGCACAGACCACCACACTCTTTTCACCGGCGGCGCGGTTGACGCAACCCAGTACCTGGGCATCGTTGGGCAGCGCGCTATCGACCCGTGCCGTGACCTGATCCACCAGGACATTCCAGTGCTCGATCTGCTCGTTCGCCAAGGCCTGCCAGACACTCGGCGCCTGCCAGTCGGCCAGGCCCAGCGAGAGTGCCGTGAGACCGACCTGGGCATCGCAGACCAGCGGTTGCGCCGCATGTTTGTGGCCATCGAAACTGCCGATGTTCAGCGACAACAGCTTCAGCTCAGGATTGCCGAACAGGCTGCGCGACCCGGTGGTGAAATCCGCCAGCCGGGTACCGACCGCCAGCACCAGGTCGGCCTCGGCGGCAAGCCGGTTGGCGGCATCGCTACCGGTCACGCCCACACCACCGAGCAGTTGCGGGTGACGCCAGTTCAGCGCGCCCTTGCCTGCCTGGGTTTCCGCTACAGGAATGCCATGCTGCCGGGCGAATTGCGCCAGCACCTCGCAAGCACCGCTGTAATGCACGCCACCGCCCGCGATCAGTAATGGCTTGCGCGCCGTCCGCAGGGCTTGCAGCGCCTGCTCCAGCTCATAGGCATCGGCCTGCGGACGACGTTGGCGGTGCACGCGACGGGCAAAGAAGCTTTCCGGGTAGTCCCAGGCTTCGGCCTGCACATCCTGCGGCAGGCACAGGGTTACCGGACCGCAATCGACCGGGTCCAGCAGTACTTCGAACGCCCTGGGCAGGCTCACCAGCAACTGTTCCGGGCGGGTGATGCGATCCCAGTAACGCGACACCGGGCGGAAGCAGTCGTTGACGCTCAGGGTCGGGTCGTTGAAGGCCTCCAGTTGCTGCAGTACCGGGTCCGGCAGGCGGCTGGCGAAGGTATCGCCGGGCAGCAGCAGCAATGGCAAGCGGTTGACGTGAGCCAGCGCCGCCGAGGTGACCATATTGGTAGCGCCCGGACCGACCGAGGTGGTGCACGCCATGATGCGGCGACGACCAAGCGCCTTGGTGTAGGCGATGGCGGCATTGGCCATGCCCTGCTCATTGTGTGCACGCAAAGTCGGCAGGCTGTCGCGCACCTGATACAGCGCCTCACCCAGACCCGCCACGTTGCCGTGCCCGAAGATTGCCCAGACACCGGCACAGAACGGGACTTCCTGCCCTTCGTGCTCCACGTACTGCGCCTGCATGTAACGAACCAGCGCCTGGGCGGCGGTCAGTCGAAGCGTTTTCATCGTTTCACCTTGTTCTCTTGTTCTTGCCTGTTCGGCGATCCGGCAGCGAATCGCGAGCAGGGTCTGCATTCGATGGAGCAACCTTATTGGAACAAAAATTCCAATGCAACAGAATTTCAGAAAATATTTTCCCTAAAGCTATTCCTATCGCCTAACTAGCGTTCTATAGTCGGCGCCGATGAAACAAAAATTCCAAAAACGGGAGTTATCCATGATTCGCTTCGCTATCCTCGGTGCCGGTCGTATCGGCCGCCTGCATGCCCAGACCATCGCGCGTCACCCTGGCGCCGAGGTGGTCTACGTTCAGGACCTGAATGCCGAGTTCGCCCGCTCCGTCGCCGAGCAATGCGGTGCCACCGCCATTTCCGACCTGGAAGCCGTGCTGGCTGACCCGGCCGTCGACGCGGTGCTGATCGCCTCGCCGACCGACACCCATGTCGACCTGCTGCTGCGTGCCGCCAAGGCCGGCAAGGCCGTGCTGTGCGAGAAGCCCATCGACCTCGACCTAGCCCAGGTAGAACGCTGCCGCCAGGCGCTTGAAGGCATCGACAGCACCATCCAGATCGGCTTCAACCGCCGCTTCGATCCGGGCCACCGCGCCCTGCGTGACGCCATCCGTGCCGGCGAGCTGGGTAACCTGGAACAACTGATCATCACCAGCCGCGACCCTGGCCTGCCGCCACTGAGCTACCTGCAGCATTCCGGCGGCATCTACCGCGACATGCTGATCCACGACTTCGATATCGCCCGCTTCATCCTCGACGAAGAGATCGTCGAGCTCTGCGCCTATGGCAGTGCGCTGGTCGATCCGGCCGTGGCCGAGGCCGGCGATGTCGACTCCACCGTGGTCATCCTCAAGACCGCCTCCGGCCGCCTGTGCCACATCAATGCCTCGCGCCGCGCCAGCTACGGCTATGACCAGCGCATCGAAGCCCTGGGCAGCAAAGGCATGCTGTTGTCGAACAACCGCACCCACACCGCCCTGGAGCGCTATACCGAGCAGGCCACCGGCATGCGTGAGCCGCTGATGAACTTCTTCCTCGACCGTTATCAGGATGCCTTCCGCCTGCAGATGGATGCCTTCGTCGCAGCCCTGACCCAGAAGCAGCAGGCCAGTCCGAGCTTCGACGATGGCTATCAGGCCCAGCGCCTGGCCGAGGCCGCGTACCGCTCGCTGACCACCGGTCAGAGCGTGCGTCTGGACTGAGCCGAGGAAGCCCCCATGCGCCCGAACCGACTCAGGGACAACCGCGCCAAGCAGTGCGGCAGCATCAACGGCTGGCTGGCGATCCCCCATGCCTTCTCCGCGGAGACCATGGCCCACCAGGGCTGGGACAGCCTGACCCTGGACATGCAGCACGGCCTGATCGACTACGCCGCGGCGGTGAACATGCTCACTGCCATTGCCAGCACCGACACCGCCGCACTGGTTCGGGTGCCCTGGCTCGATCCGGGCATCATCATGCGCATGCTCGACGCCGGTGCCGGCGGCATCATCTGCCCGATGGTCAACAGCGCCGCCGATGCCGAGCGTTTCGTCTCGGCTATGCGCTACCCGCCCCTGGGCCAGCGCAGCTTCGGCCCGATCCGCGCGCTGCTGCACTACGGCGCGGACTACGCCGAGCATGCCAACCGCGACACCCTGGCCCTGGCCATGATCGAAACGCACCAGGCGCTGGACAACCTGGAGCAGATCCTCGCCACGCCGGGCCTGGACGGCATCTATATCGGCCCGGCCGACCTGTCGCTGTCGCTTGGCTGCACGCCGCGCTTCGACCAGGAAGAGCCCGCGGTGGTCCAGGCCATCGCGCACATTCTCGAGCGGGCCAAGGCCCACGGCCTGTATGCCGGCATCCATAACGGCAGCGCGGCCTATGCCCGTCGCATGCTGGAACAGGGCTTCGACCTGGTGACCATCGCCTCCGATGCACGCCTGATGGCCGCCGCCGCCCAGCTCGCCCTGTCCGAAGTGCGCCAGGCGCGCGCCACCGACGCCGCCACCAGCTATTGAGCGGCAAGGAGAACACACATGAGCAGTACCCCAACCCGTAAACGTCCCGATGAACTGCGCAGCCACAAGTGGTTCGGCGTGCAGAACCTGCGCGCCTTCGGCCACCGTTCGCGCACCAAGCAGATGGGCTTCTCCAGCGAGGACTTCGCCGGCAAGCCGGTCATCGGCATCATCAATACCTGGTCGGACCTGAACTCCTGCCACAGCCACTTCCCGCAGCGCGTCGAAGAGATCAAGCGCGGTGTCTGGCAGGCCGGCGGTTTCCCCGTGGTACTCCCGGCCATGAGCCTGGGCGAGCCCTTCGTCAAACCCAGCACCATGCTCTATCGCAACCTGCTGGCCATGGAAGCCGAAGAGATCATGCGCAGCCACCCGATCGACGGCGTGGTGCTGATGGGTGGCTGCGACAAGACCACCCCCGCCCTGTTGATGGCGGCCACCAGCATGAACCTGCCGGCGATCTACCTGCCAGCCGGGCCGATGCTGCGTGGCAACTGGAAAGGCAAGGTGCTGGGCAGCGGCTCGGACGTCTGGAAATACTGGGCGGAAAAACGCGCCGGCAACCTCAGCGAACTCTCCTGGCTGGAGCTGGAAGACGGCATCGCCCGCTCGGCCGGCACCTGCATGACCATGGGCACCGCCGCCACCATGATGTCGGTGGCCGAAGTACTGGGCTTCGTCCTCCCAGGCGGCTCGGCGATCCCGGCGGCCGACTCGAACCATGCACGCCTGGCCTCAGCCAGCGGCCGGCGCATCGTCGACATGGTCTGGGAAGACCTCAAGCCGTCCGACATTCTCTGCCGCGAAGCCTTCGAGAACGCCATCATGGTCGATCTGGCCCTGTCCGGCTCGACCAACGCCATCATCCACCTGATCGCCATGGCCCGCCGTGCCAGCGTCGACCTGACCATCGACGACTTCGACCGCATCAGCCAGCGCATCCCGGTGCTGGGCAACATCCGCCCGGCCGGCACCTACCTGATGGAAGACTTCTATTACGCCGGCGGCCTCGGTGGCCTGCTGTCGCGCCTGCAGGGCGAACTGCACCTGGGTTGCCGCAGCGTCAATGGCATGACCCTGGGCGACAACATCGCCCCTGCCGAGGTCTACAACGACGACGTGATCCGCCCGCTGGACAACCCGGTGTGGAGCCTCGGCGGTCTCGCCGTGCTGCGCGGCAACCTGGCACCCAACGGCGCGGTGATCAAGCCAGCCGCCGCCGAAGCCGAGCTGTTACAACACACCGGCCCGGCCGTGGTGTTCAGCAGCTACAAGGACATGTCCCAACGCATCGACGACCCCGACCTGGTGGTGACCGCCGACAGCGTCCTGGTGCTGCAGAATGGCGGCCCCATCGGCGCACCGGGCATGCCGGAGTGGGGCCAGTTACCGATTCCGAAGAAGCTGCTGGAGCAAGGCGTACGCGACATGGTGCGGGTTTCCGATGCGCGCATGTCGGGCACCAGCTATGGCGCCTGCGTCCTCCACGTTTCCCCCGAAAGCGGCATCGGCGGGCCACTGGCCCTGGTGCGCGACGGCGACCTGATCACCCTGGACACTGCTGGCCGCCGCCTGCACCTGCACGTCAGCGATGCGGAGCTGCAGGCCCGGCGCACCCTGTGGAAGAAACCCAAACCGCATTACCCACGCGGCTTCGGTCGCCTGTCCGCCGAGCACATTTCTCAGGCCGACCAGGGTTGCGATTTCGACTTCCTGGAAACCGCCGACGAAGCGGTAGCCGATCCCGATATCTACTAGCGCGCCGCCATTGCAGCGCCTCTTCTTCCTCATTCCATGAAGGTCACAGACATGTCAGCAACTTTCGACCCGGTAGCCCTCGACGCGCGCTACCAGTTCGCCCGCGAGGCCGCCAAACAGGCAGCCGAGATCGGCCACAACCTCTACCTGCGCCGCGCTGAGCTGATCACCGAGCACAAGGGCGACGACCTGCAGGACGTCGTCAGCATCGCCGACCGCGAGGTGGAGAACTACCTCAAGGGCGCCATCCGCGAGCGCTTCCCCGAGGACGGCTTCCTCGGCGAGGAATCCGGGCTGGAGTCAGGCAGTAACGGCGTGCTGTGGATCGTCGACCCGATCGATGGCACCGCCTGCTTCCTCAATGGCCTGCACAACTGGTGCACCTCGGTCGGCGTACTGATCGACGGAGAACCGGTGATCGGCGCCATTAGCGACCCGAACCACGACGAAACCTTCCATGCCTGTAAAGGCGTCGGCGCCTTCGTCAACGACACGCCGATCCGCGCCAGCCAGGCCGGCAATGTGCGCGAAGGCGTGCTCGGCGTCGGCACCTCGCACCGCGTGCGGGCCAGCGACTTCGTACCCTTTATCGAAGGCCTGCTGGAAGCCGGCGGCATGTTCGTCAGAACCGGCTCCGGGGCGCTGATGATGGCCCACGCTGCCGCCGGGCGCCTGATCGGCTACTACGAACCGCACATCAACTCGTGGGACTGCCTGGCCGGCATTGTCCTGATGCACGAGGCCGGCGGACGCAGCAATGACTTCTTCGCCGGCAACGGCCTGCTCAAGGGCAACCCGATCCTGGTGGCACCCGAGGCGCTGTATCCGCAACTCGCCAGCCTGATCGGCAACACCTCGCTCTGAGGAGCACGCCGCTGTTCGGGGCAGCCTCTGCCCCGACCTTGCGCACAGTGATTCGCACAATAAAAGGAGACCCCAATGAAGGGCCTTTTCCATTTTTTCAAAGCGGCCCCGGCGCGCCCGGCAGATGGCCCTTTTGATGAAAGCGCCTTCCGCCGCCTGCGCTGGCAGACGTTTCTCGCCATGTCGGTCAGCTACGCGATGTTCTATGTCTGCCGCCTGTCGTTCAACGTGGCCAAGCCCGCGCTGGCCGAGAGCAACCTGCTGAGCACCACCGAACTGGGAGTCATCGGCTCGGCCCTGTTCGCCAGCTACGCCATTGGCAAACTGGTCAACGGTTTTCTCGCCGATCATGCCAACGTGGCGCGCTATATGGGCCTCGGCCTGCTGATCACCGCGCTGATCAACCTCGGCATGGGCATGACCACCAGCGCCCTGGTGCTGACCCTGATGTGGGCCGTCAACGGCTGGGCCCAGTCGATGGGCGTTGGCCCGGCGGTGGTGTCCCTGGCGCGCTGGTATGGCGACAAGGAGCGCGGCACCTTCTACGGCCTCTGGTCGGTGGCGCACAACGCCGGTGAAGCGCTGACCTATATCGTGGTCGCCGCCGCCATCACTGCCTGGGGCTGGCAATCGGGCTACTGGACCGCCAGTGCCATGGGCCTATTCGGTGTCGCGCTGATCGTGTTGTTCATGCATGACTCGCCACAGAGCCGCGGCTACCCGAGCATTGCGGTGATCAAGGGCGAACCCCAGGAAGCTGAAGAAGGCTCGGTACTGCGCCAACAGTTGAGCATCCTGAAGAACGTCAACCTGTGGCTGCTCGCCCTCGCCGCTGCCGGCATGTCCATCAGCCGTTACGCGATCTTCTCCTGGGGCATCTTCTTCATGGAGAACGCCAAGGGCTACAGCACGCTGAAGGCCTCCACGGTGATTTCGGTGAGCGCCATCTGCGGCATCTTCGGCACGGGGTTGAGCGGCTGGATTTCCGACCGTTTCTTCGCCGGCCGTCGCGAGGCGCTGGCCATTCTGTTCGGCCTGCTGAATGCCGTCGGCCTGGGCATGTTCCTGTTCATTCCCGGCGGCCACGAATGGCTCGACTTCCTGGCCATGGCGCTGTTCGGCACCTCGCTCGGCGTGCTGCTGTGCTACCTGGGCGGCCTGATGGCGGTGGATATCAGCTCGAAGAAAGCCGCAGGCGCGGCACTGGGTGTGATCGGCATTGCCAGCTACTTCGGCGCGGCCATGGGCGAGCTGATCAGCGGCTTTATCCTCGACCACAACAAGGTGGTGCTGGATGGGCAGAAGTTCTACGACTTCGAACAGATCTCACTGTTCTGGATGGGTGCCATCGGCTTCTCGGTCCTGCTGACCTGCGCCTTCACCCTCAACACCTACCGCGGCCGCCCCGGCGGTCCGTCGCCACGCCTGGCCCCGCAGCAGGCCTGAAGCCATGCGCCGGAAGCACGCTGCTTCGCTTCCGGCGCATCCCGCTTCACAGCGTATCGAGCAGCCATTCATGTGCCGGGTCGTTGGCGAACTTCCACACCCGTCGCGGCCCGGCCATGACGTTCAGGTAGTAGGAACGGTAGCCCCAGGGCACGGTGACCGGGTGGTAGCCACGCGGCACCATCACCACGTCATGGTTCTCCACCGCATAGGCCTCATCGAGGCTGCGGTCATCGGTGTAGACACGCTGGAAGACGAAGCCCTGCTCCGGGTCGAGCCGGTGGTAATACACCTCTTCCAGCAGGCTCTGCTCCGGCAAGGCATCCAGGTCATGCTTGTGCGGCGGGTAGCTCGACGAGTGCCCGGAGGGCGTGATGACCTCCACCACCAATAGCGAATGTGCCGCCTCGGTATCCGGCAGGATGTCGCAGACATAACGGGTGTTCGGCCCCTTGCCGCGCACCGAGCGCGCCATGCCTCCACCACTGATCAAACGAGGCGGCAGCTCTCCATCGGTATCACCCGGTGCAGCACAGATCGCCACCTGGCACGGGCTCAACGACGTGATGCATACCTGGCAGTGCGGCGGCAGGTACACCGCATCCGGCGATACATCGTCGAACGGGCTCTCGCGGGTACCCAGCTGCGGCCAGTCGAAGTCACCGAATGCGGCACTGTTCACCACGATGCCGGCCTTGCCGCAGAGCAGCACCAGGCAGACTTCCTGCTCACCGCTGTCGAATGACCAGCGTTGCCCCACAGCCAATGCCTGCACCGAGAAACCGACATAGCGCAGCGCCTGCTCTGGCAGCGCCACGCAGGTCTGCTTGCGGGCATCGCCCTTGACCAACAATTTCATCACTGCCTCCTAAACCATGGCGGGGCGCGTCCCCGTCATGCTATCCAGCCTATATGCGTGCCTGCCTCCAGCAGCGCACCAGACGCTCGAACGTATCGCGCACCTGCTCGATCAACTGTTCATCGCTCAGCGCACCGCTCAGCCATTCGCGGCTCGGCGCCTGGAAGATCGTACGGCCCACGGCGAACCCCCGGCACCAGCGACTGTCGCGGGCCTGGCGAAAACCTTCGGCCAGGGCCTCGACCGGTGCATTCAGCCCCAGCAGCACCACACCCCGGCAATACGGGTCACGGGCGTCGATCAACTCATCCAGGCGCGCCCAGGTTGCGTGCGACTGGGACTCGATCTTCCACCACGCCGGGTAGATGCCGATGTCGTAGAGCCGCTCGATGGCCCGGTACAACGCATGGGCGCAGGACGAGGGATGATCGCGCGGCGGAATCACCTCCAGCAGCAGCTCATGCCCACTGGCCTGCGACGCCTGGTAGATATCCAGCAGCAATTGCTCCTGCTCGTGTCGGAGCACCGGCTCGTCATCCGGATGGTACTGCACCAGGCATTTGACGATCTGCTCCCGCGGCCACTGCAGCAGTTCGCCCTGCAAGTGCCGGCCCCGCTCCAGCTGCAACGGACGCGAGCCGGGCAACTCCACGGGACGGGCGATCCACCAACCACGGCCGGTGGCATCGTTCAGCGCATCCTGGCCGAAGCGCTCGTCGGCGAGAATGCCGACATCGGCCTCGATGCCCTGCTCGACAAAACCCTGCTCGACCTGCCCCATCGCCGCCACGCACAACTGCTTGAGCCGTCCCAGGCGCGCCAGATCGGCACCGACCTCCTGAGCCAGATCGACCAGTTGCTGGCGGTGATCGAACGCGAAGATATGCAACGGCCGCCATTCTCGCCGCGCCACGCTGACCTGATGCAGGCGCTGCAAGGTGGCATCCTCATCCGGACGCAGCAAATGCGTGGCATGTTCCAGGTAATACGCCAGCTCGACGGCCGAAGGCATCGCCGGAGCACAGCCATGGCGCGATACCACCAGGGCACCGCAGGCATTGGCCAGGCGACAGCATTCGGCATCGTCAGCACCCGCCAGCCAGCCCTTGAGAAAGCCCGCCATGAAGGCATCGCCGGCCCCCAGCACGTTGAGCACCTCCACTTGCTGCCCGGCCTGAATCCCCGCCTGTTCCAGCCGTTCGGGAATCGCCCCGCGCAGCACCACGCAGCCACGCACGCCGAGCTTGAGCACCAGTACCGCTGCCGTCACTTCGCGCACACGACGCAAGGCCGCGAGCAAGTCGGCTTCACCGCCCGCAATCAGGAACTCCTCCTCCGTGCCAACCACCAGATCGAACTGCGGCAGCACGGATTGCAGATGCCGACTGACGGCCTGATCGGCCACGAAGCGGGTTGCGCCATCCGCCCGTTGGGCCAGCCCCCACAGGACCGGCCGGTAATCGATATCGAGAATCCGCTGCACGCCGAATTCACGCGCCAGCGCCAGCGCATGCAGGCTGGCCGCATGTACACCTGGGGCGGACAGGTGCGTACCCGTGATCAGCAACGCCCGCGTCGAGGCGATGTAAGCCGGCTCGATATCATCGACACACAGAGCCATGTCGGCACAATTCTCGCGGTAGAACACCAGCGGAAAGGTCTGCTGATCCTTGATCCCCAATAGCACCAGTGCGGTCAGGCGCTGCGAGTCGACCACCACGCCCGAGGTATCACAGCCTTCGCCCCGCAGGGTATCGAGCAGAAAGCGGCCCATGTGGTCATCGCCCACCCGTGTCAGCATTCCTGAACGCAGACCCAGGCGCGCGCAACCGAAGGCGATATTGGCGGGCGACCCCCCCAGGTACTTGGCGAAACTGCTGGCATCTTCCAGCGGCGCGCCGATCTGCTGCGCATAGAGATCAACACCGATTCGCCCCAGACACACTACGTCCAGCGTCGGCGTTCCGATCACCTTTCCCATCGTTACTCCCGTTACGTTTTACTTGAGGTCATGCCCGAAGTGACGTGGCAGAATTTTTGCCCGACAGAATCGGCACACCGAAATAGAAATATTTTTTCCCAAAATAAAATCATTGGAATATTATTTCCATATCAATGCAAGCCATAACGTGGATCCACATGGGCAGGTGACACCTGACAGCCACGATTTCCTGCGATACTCACCCTCTTTTTGGTGCAGCGCGGATACGCTGAACCAGTCGCTACTGACGGATTAAGGACGACTCATGTCTCACCCAGACGACGCGCAAGTGGACACCCCGATCACGGTGGAACAACTGTTGCGCAAGATCACGGCCGAGTACGACGATCTGCCCAAGCAACTGAAACGGGTCGCCACCTACATCAGCCAGCAAAGCAGCCGGGTCGTGGTCGACCGCATCAGCGACATCGCCCGCGAATGCGAAGTGCAGCCATCGGCCATCGTGCGTTTCTCCCAACGCTTCGGCTTCTCCGGCTTCAGCGAGTTGCAGTCGGTGTTCCGCGATGCCTACACCTACAAGGCCGCCCCCGCACAGAACTACCAGCAACGCATTCGCAGCATGATCGCCAACAAGTCCCGGGAAACCTCTACCCGCGACCTGGCCCACGAAATGATTGATGCCACGCGGCTGGGCCTGGAACGACTGGGCGAGGAGCTGGATGGCGATGCCTTCGACAAGGCCGTCGGCCTGCTGGAAAAGGCGGAGAACATTTACATCGTCGGCGTCCGTCGCTCCTTCGCCGTGGCCCAGTACCTGCTCTACAACCTGCAGCACACCAACAAGCGCGTGCACCTGGTGGACGGCAGCGGCGGCAGCTACCGGGAACAGATGCGCAGCGTGAAAGCCAAGGACCTGGTGATCGTCATCAGCTTCATGCCCTACAGCCGTGAGAGCCAGCACTGCTTGCGTATCGCCCAACACAACCAGGCAGAAACCCTGGTCATCACCGACAGCCAGCTATCCCCCTTGAGCAAACGCGCCAACGCCCTGCTGCTGGTCAACGAGGGTAGCGCCTTCGCCTTCCGCTCGCTAAGCGCCACCATCTGCCTGTGCCAGGCACTGTTCATCGCCCTCGCCTTCCGCTTGGAGCTGAAGGTCGACGAGCTGACCGAGCCAGACGACTACGAAGGCTGACCCACGCGGCCTTCGTCGGCGCACTGCCCTTGGGCAGTGCGCCTGCATTACACTGCGCGCCCATGAGTGCCATCGCCATCACCCAGCTCCCCGACGAACCCGTCATCGCCTGCTCCAATTGCGCGGCGTGCTGCTGCCAGTTGGAGGTCATGCTGATCACCGATACCGGTGTACCGCAGCGCTTCATCGACACCGATGACTGGGGCGGTGAAGTCATGCGCCGGCTCGGCGACGGCTGGTGTGCCGCACTGGACCGCGACAGCATGCGCTGCACCATCTATGAGGTACGCCCACTGATCTGCCGCGAATTCGAAACGGGCTCCCCCGAGTGCCGCGACGAGCGCAGGACGATGGGCACCATCTACCGTTGAAGTCCTCCGGGCAATAAAAAACCGGGCTGTTTGCCCGGTTCTTGTTGATCGCGAACTCAGAACCTGTCCACGATCTTCTGGATTAGAGCCAAACAAGGCAAAAACGTCCGAGGAAGCGCAGTTTACGAGCGGTAAATGAGCATTCCGAGGGCGTTTTTAACGCCGTATGGCCGCGAGCCAGGAGATCGTGAACAGGTGCTCAGAAGCTCAAACGATAATGCAGGGTATAGGCCTCGACCCCGTCGTTAGGCTTCTTGATCCCGGCGTTGGAATAGTGAATCGCGCGAATCCCTACTTCCTGACCCGAGAAGCGCAGACCGAAACCGATTCGGTCCTCGAACTGGAAGGACGACCCCAGGTCGTTGTCTTCCAGCTTGGTATTGGCGAATGCCGCCACACCGATGCCAGCCTCGATATAGGGCTGCGCATTCTGGCCGGCGAATTCGTAGACGAATACCGGAGCGAAGGACAGGCTGTGGTTGGTGGAGGTCTTGTCACCGTCCCAATAGGTGTAACCGGCATCCCAGTAGCCGGTCAGGCGACCCACCGAACTTTGCAGCCAACTGCGCTCCCAGTTCCATTGGGCCCCCAGTCGATAAACCATGGTGGAGTCGCCGCTCTGCCCCACGGCAGCGGTGAAATCCACTGCCTGTGCACACAGACTACCCACACTCAGCGCTGCACCAGCCGCAATGGAAAGGATCTTCTTCATACAAACGTCCTGTACCGTAGGGATGATAGGGCTCACGTACCCATCTGGATTATAGGAACGTTCGCTATGAGGGGAAGCCGGGTTAGACGAAAAAACCAGATTTTTTGGCGCCTATAGCGCCAAAACCTCGACGTGTTCGTCCCAGAGTTTCGGCAATACGGCGCTGAGCGCCTGAGGATCGCCACTGGACCAGACCCGAGTCTGCGCGGCATTGCCCTGGGGTGCACGCAACTCACGCTGCTCCAGCAGTTGCTGCAAATGCCGGGCGACGGCCGCACCGGTATCCACCAGGCTCACCGTTTCCGGCACCAGCTGACGCAGCAACGGCTTGATGAACGGGTAATGCGTGCAACCGAGAATCAGCGTGTCGCAGCCCTCGGCCAGCAACGGCTCGACCCAGCCCTGCAGCAGCTCACGGGTACGCGGTGTGTCCAGCTCGCCAGCCTCGATCTGTTCGACCAGGCCTGGGCAAGGCTGGGTAATGACCCGCACATCGCTGGCGAAACGGTCGAGCAAGGCCGCGAACTTGGCGCTTTTCAGCGTACCCGAGGTGGCCAGCACGCCAACCACGCCACTGCGGGTCACCGCTGCAGCCGGTTTGACCGCTGGCTCCATACCGACAATGGGCAACTGCGGATAGCGCTCGCGCAAGTCAGCGACCGCTGCCGCCGTCGCGGTGTTGCAGGCCAGCACCAGTGCCTTGGCGCCCTGCTCCAGCAGGAAGGCACTGATCGCCTGGCTGCGCTCGCGGATGAATTCCGGGCTCTTCTCGCCATATGGCACATGGCCGCTGTCGGCGACGTACAACAATGACTCGTCGGGCAGACGCGCACGAATCTCATGCAGGACGGAAAGCCCGCCCACGCCCGAATCGAAGACGCCGACCGGTGCCTGGCTGCTCATGGACGCGCTCCACAGACACTGCACGCCGGGTCGCGGCGAATGCGCAGCTCGCGAAAACGCGAATCGAGGGCATCGACCAGCAGCAACCGGCCGATCATAGGCTCGCCGAAACCGGCCAGCAGCTTCAGTGTCTCCAGGGCCTGCAGGCAACCGATCATGCCCACCAGCGGGCCGACCACGCCGGCTTCGCTGCAGGTCAGCTCACTGTCATCACCATGGCCGAACAGGCAGTGATAACAGGGGCTGTCGCTGCGCCGGGTATCGAACACGGCCAACTGGCCCTGCAGGCGGATCGCCGCACCGCTGACCAACGGCTTGCCCGCCACCACGCAGGCGGCATTGACCGCCGTGCGGGTGGCAAAGTTGTCCGAGCAATCGAGCACCACATCCACGGCAGCGACTGTCGCCACCAACGTGTCCTCGTCCAGCGCCGTGCGATGCGCCACCAGGCTGATCTGCGGGTTCAGCGCGGCCAGGCGCTTTAGAGCGGAATCGACCTTGCCCACGCCGAGCTGGGTCTGGTCATGAATGACCTGGCGTTGCAGGTTACTCAGGTCGACCGTATCGAAGTCAGCCAGGTGCAACTCACCCACGCCGGCAGCGGCCAGATACAGCGCTGCCGGCGAACCCAGCCCGCCGAGGCCGACGATCAGCACCCGAGCGCCCTTGAGCTTCAGTTGACCGGCAATATCGATCTGCGGCAGGAGGATCTGCCGGCTGTAGCGCAACAGCTCGTCGTCAGTGAGTTCCGGATTCATCAGGCTGGCCATTGCCCCAGGGTGATTCGCTCATGGCCGCCAAGGTCGCGGCGGCTTTCTACCAGAGTGAAGCCGGCTGCGCTCAACAACGCACGCACGGCTGTCGCCTGATCATAACCGTGTTCGAGCAGCAGCCAGCCACCCGCGTCGAGATGCTGCGGGGCCTGCCCGGTGATCAGGCGAATATCGTCCAGACCATCGACGCCCGCTACCAAGGCGCTGGCCGGCTCGAAACGTACGTCACCTTCGGCCAGGTGATGATCATTGGCTGCGATATAGGGCGGGTTGCTGACGATCAGCCGGTAGCGTTCGCCTGCCAGGGCAGCAAACCAGGAACTGCGGCGAAACTCGGCGTTGCTCAGCCCCAGGCGCTGGCGGTTGCGTTCGGCCAGGGCGACCGCCTCGTCGATCCGGTCGACACCGGTCACGCGCCAGCCCGGCCGTTCGCTGGCCAGGGCCAGGGCAATGGCACCGGTTCCGGTACCCAGGTCGAGCGCACGCAGCGGCGTGGCCGGCAGCACGTGCAACGCGGTTTCCACCAGCAGTTCGGTATCCGGGCGGGGAATCAGGGTGTGCGGCGCCACTTCCAGGTCGAGGCTCCAGAAACCCTGCTGGCCGAGAATATAAGCCACCGGTTCGCCCTGGCGCCGGCGCTCCAGCATGGCTGAGAAAGCGGCCTGCTGCTCGGCGCTCGGCTCACGCTCCGGCCAGGTGCGCAGGTAGCTGCGTGGTTTGCCCAGGCTTGCAGCCAGCAGCAGTTCGGCATCCAGCTGCGCGGTGGGCGAGTCAGGCAGGTCGGCGCTATCGAGCAGGAATTGAATAGTCGCCATGAGGCTCTCGTTAAATGGATCGAAGCACGTCAGTGATTCACCGTACGGGCTTGTTGGTGGATGAACAGAGCGTCATCCACCCTACGATTGGCGCGCATGGCACACCCTACGTAATAACTCGTGCCGTAGGGTGCGTCGTGCGCACCACACCAGCCAATACCACAACTCAATCGCCCAGGGCGGCCAACTGATCCGCCTGGAACTCCTGCAGCAGCGGCTCGATCACCGCTTCCACGCCACCGGTCAGCACATCGTCGAGGCAATACAGGGTCAGGTTGATACGGTGGTCGGTGACGCGCCCCTGCGGGAAGTTGTAGGTGCGGATGCGCTCGGAACGGTCACCGGAGCCGACCAGCAGCTTGCGCGTCTCGGAGATTTCCTTGTGTACGGCGCTGTCCTGCTGGTCCTGCAGCTTGGCTGCCAGCCAGGACAGTGCACGGGCGCGGTTCTTGTGCTGGGAGCGTTCTTCCTGGCACTCGACCACGATCCCCGACGGCAAGTGGGTAATGCGCACCGCCGAGTCGGTCTTGTTGATGTGCTGCCCACCGGCACCGGAGGCGCGGTAGGTGTCCACACGCAGGTCCGCCGGATTGATCTCGATGGCCGCCTGCTCGTCCGGCTCCGGCAGCACCGCCACGGTGCAGGCCGAGGTGTGGATACGGCCCTGGGATTCAGTCTCTGGCACACGCTGCACGCGGTGCGCGCCGGACTCGAACTTGAGCTTGGCGTAGACGTTGTCACCTTCGACGCGGGAGATCACTTCCTTGTAACCGCCGTGCTCGCCGGGGTTCTCGGAAAGGATCTCGACCCGCCAGCCCTGCTTCTCGGCATAGCGCGAATACATGCGAAACAGGTCGCCCGAGAAGATCGCCGCCTCGTCGCCACCGGTCCCGGCACGGATTTCCAGGAACACGTTGCGGCCATCCTTGGGATCCTTGGGCAGCAGCATGCGTTGCAGGCGGCTTTCCAGTTCCTCGAGCTGCTCGCGGGCACTGCTCACTTCCTCGGCCGCCATCTCGCGCACGTCCGGGTCGCTGTCTTTGAGCAGCACCTGGGCGCCTTCGAGGTCCGCCGTGACCTTGCGGAACTCGCGGTAGGTGACGATCACCGGCTCTACTTCGGCGAACTCCTTGGAATAGGCACGAAACTGGGTCTGATTGCTAATCACCTCGCCATCGCCGAGCAGCGCGGTGAGTTCCTCGTAGCGGTCGTGGAGGATATCCAGCTTGTTCAACAATGACGCTTTCATGATTTCGACTCGCCCTCATCGAGGGCAAACAGTTCCTGGGCCACGGCCAGCGCATCGAAGCGGCCGTCAGCGGAAATTTTCTTCAGTTGCACGCTGGGTGCATGCAGCAATTTATTGGTCAGGCCACGCGCCAGTTGCGCCAGCACTTCTTCGGCACTGGAGCCGTTGGCGAGCAAACGCTGAGCGCGGGCCAGTTCTTCGTCGCGCAGGCGCTCGGCCTGCTGGCGGTAGGCCTTGAGCACATCCACCGCAGCCAGTTCGCGCAGGCGCAACATGAAGTCGCCGGCACCGGCATTGACCAGCTCTTCCGCCGCCTGCGCTGCACCCTGGCGGCTCTTGAGGTTTTCCTCGATAACCTCGTGCAGGTCGTCGACGGTATACAGGTACACGTCGTCCAGCTCGCCGACTTCCGGCTCGATATCACGCGGCACGGCGATGTCGACCATGAAGATCGGTTTGTGCTTGCGCTGCTTCAGGGCCCGCTCCACCGCGCCCTTGCCAAGGATCGGCAACTGGCTGGCGGTGGAGCTGATGACGATATCGCTATTGGCCAGCTCCTGCGGGATGTCAGCCAACAGCACGGCGTGCGCACCGAACTGCTCGGCCAGGCTGCTGGCACGTTCCAGGGTGCGGTTGGCGACGACGATGCGCTTGATGCCCTGGTCGTGCAGGTGGCGGGCGACCAGGCTGATGGTCTCGCCGGCGCCGATCAGCAGCGCCTGGCTGCGGTGCAGGTCGGCGAAAATCTGCTTGGCCAGGCTGACCGCGGCGAAGGCCACGGACACCGGGTTCTCGCCGATGGCGGTGTCGGTGCGCACGGTCTTGGCCGTGCTGAAGGTGGCCTGGAACAACCGACCGAGCAGCGGACCAATGGTGCCGGCCTCGCGGGCCACGGCATAGGCGGACTTCATCTGGCCGAGGATCTGCGGCTCGCCCAGCACCATCGAATCGAGCCCCGAGGCCACACGCATCATGTGGCGCACCGCGGAATCGTCCTGGTGCACATAGGCACAGGCGCGCAGCTCATCGATATTCAGGTGGTGATAGTCAGCCAGCCAACGCAGGACATCGTCGGCGGCCAGCTCGCCCTGCTCCAGGTACAGCTCACTGCGGTTGCAGGTGGAGAGAATCGCCGCCTCACGGCTGGGCGTGCTGCGACACAGCAACTGCAGAGCCTCGACCAGTTGCTCGGGGGTAAATGCCACGCGCTCGCGCACGTCCACCGAGGCGGTCTTGTGGTTGATGCCGAGTGCGAGAAAAGCCATGCAGGGTCGCTACGGAGAACGGAGGCGCGCAATTGTCCTACTTCATCCGGTGCGGGACAACCATTGCCGACATTCTGACCGGGCAATCCAAGAGTGCGCCATGCACATCGCAAGGCCGGCACGGGCTTGTTCGGCCCTCGTCCCCGTGCGACAGCTTGCCGCCCGGCAGGCACAGAGTCCTCATGCACAGCATGGGAGCGCTCATGCAAGCACGCTATCCTCATGGACTCGACAACAGCAGCCTGGAGCTGAGCATCACGATGCTCAAGGGGAGAATGCAATGGCCTTGAAACGACACATCCTCATCGGCGGCGCCTCACGCGGTATCGGCCTGGGCCTGACCCGCGCCTTTCTCGAGGCCGGCTGGCAAGTGCACGCAGTGGCGCGTTCGCTGCCCGACGACAGCCCGCTGCTGGCCCTGCAGCAGCAATGGCCGCACGCCCTGCAGTTGATCCAGGCCGACCTCAACGCTGCCGATGCCGGCGAGCGCATTATCCAGGCGCTCGCTGGCCAACGCCTGGCCTGCGCGCTGTTCAACGCCGGGGTTTCCACGCCCCGTCACGCAGACGCCTTGCAGGCCAGCGTCGAAGAGCTCGGCCAACTGTTCCTGGCCAATGCCGTCGCCCCGCTGCGCCTGGCACAGCGACTGGCCGGGGAGGTAGAAGACGACGGCGTGGTCGCCTTCATGAGTTCGCAGATGGGCAGCCAGGGCCTGGCGATGTCCGCCTCGATGCCGTTGTACGGCGCCAGCAAAGCCGCGCTGAACAGCCTGCTGGTCAGTTGGCATGCCCAGCAGCCACGGCCATGGAGCGTGCTGGCCCTGCACCCCGGCTGGGTGCGCACCGACATGGGCGGCGACGCCGCGCCGTTGAGCGTGGAGCAAAGCGCCGCCGGCCTGCTGCACGTGATTACCGGGCAACTGGGTCGCCGCGAACTGGCCTTTCTCGACTACCAGGGAGAAACCCTGCCTTGGTAAGCAGTAGCGCCTGCCAACCGCCAGAATGAGAAAAGGCCGGACTGCAAGCAGCCCGGCCTTTTCCGTTACAACACGCCGGTCACTGACCCGGCACCAACCTCAGTACTTGCCGATGGCGTTGAAGAACCAGCCCTGGCTGCGGTAGGACAGGTCGGTCAGGTCATCGCTGAAGTCGCTGAAGTTGTAGCCGACACCCGCCTTGAAGTGGTTGCCGAAGTGGCGGTACACGCCCACCAGCGCCCCGGTACGGCTGTCCTTGGCGGCGAACTCGTCGCGCCGACGGACTTCGGCCATCAGGTCCCACTTCTTCACGACATGCCAGTCGACCCGCACGGCGACCAGTTGCCCACGGCTGTCGAACCAGTCGGCCGAGGTATCACGGCTCATGCGCAGTTCGCTGAGGCGGTAGGCGTACTTGCCGCCGATGCTCCAGCGCTCGGTCAGGTCGTAGATACCGTCGATGGCGAACACATGGCTGCGCTGGGCATAGTCGACGTTGCGCCCAGTGGCCGTGGACACCTGATCCGGTGGCGGCAGGTCCGCCAGGTAGGTGTACTTGGCCAGCAGGTTGAGGCGGTCGTTGAGCACCGGACGGTAGGCATAACCCAGCGATGCCTCGACGAAGTCGCCGTCGAAGTAATCGCCACGGTCGGAATCGCCCACGGAGAAGTCCAGCTTGCCGATGAAACGCCAGTCCGGGTTGACCTTGTAGCTGAGGTTGTTACGCATCAGCCACACGGCCAGGTCCTGCACGTCGCTCTTGTCCTTGCGGTATTCCAGACGGCTGGTGTAACGCAACTGCTGGTTGCTGTAGCCGACCTTGGCCCCGATGGCACGACGCTTGAGCTCGTAGTCCGTGCCACTGTTGAAGGTGCCGAACTCGGTGGTCAGGCCATAGCTCCAGTGATCGTCCGGGGCGAAGTCCAGGCCATAGCCCTGGATCAGGCCAGCCTGGTCGCCGTGCTGCATGCGCTGCTCGGCATATACGCTGGTGGTATCGGTCCAGCGCGAACGGGCACCGGAGACCACCTGGCCGGTACGTCCATCGCCGCCCAGGCCACTGCGGCTGGCAAAGCCATCGTCGCTGCGGTCGTTGTCCAACTGGTAGTTGAGGTACAGGTTAGTGCGGTCGGAAGCGTCATGGTTGACGCCGGCCTTGGCGCCCAACCCGAGGTTGCCGCCCGACAGCTCGCCATTCAGCGAGGTACGCTCGTTGAGGCGGTAGTCGCCACCCACGCCCAGACGGTTGTTGGCCTCGCGACCACCATCACGGCTCAGCGTGCCCTGGGTGAAGCCGTACAACGACCAGTCTTCGCCGGCACGGTAGTGCGCCTGGAAGATCGCGTCGTTACGCTCACCCTCGTCGTAGTTGCCGGTGCTGTAGCCAGCGTAGGTACCGGTGTAGAGGTTGCTGTAGGCATTGCCGTAGGTCTGGCGATCATTGCGCAGACCTGCGGACAGGCGCCAGGCCTCGCTCAGGTCATAGGCGATCACACCTTCGGCGGCACGGCGCGAACGGCCACCGTCCTCGTCGGTCTGGTCAGCCTTGATGATCACTTCGGTCTTCTCGCCGATCGGTGCGGTATAGCTACCGCCGACCTGCTCGGTAGCCAGGCTGGACAGACGACCGGGAGCGGAGAAGCCCGCATCGCGTTTCTCGTAATAGAAGGTGCCCTTGCCATCCGCATCGTCGACCACATCTTTCAGGTCGAAAGCGGTTTCCACCCGATTGGCCCGGGCGCGCGAATCGGTGCCAGCCGTTTCCTGGCCAAAGCCGAAACCACCATCGAACGAGAAGCTCTGGTCGAGACTGTCGCCCTTGCTCTGCGCGGTCTCCAGTTTCACCCAGGTGCCTTCGCTGTGGCGCAGCAACAGGTCGCCACCGCCCAAGGTCTGGTCTTCGGCGCCGGTTTGCTGCTGCTGGCTGCCGGTTACGCCGACGCGCACCTTGTCGTTCACCCAGTAGGCGGCACGGCCACCATAGGCCAGGTCGTTGAGCTGGTCGAAACTCGGCGAGTATTCATAGCCGACCACCAGGAACGCCGGGTTACCAGACAGGCTGGAGCCGGAACGAATCAGCGTGCTGCCATCGGCAGTGGCCGACAGGGGCTGGCTGAGGATGACCCGACCTTGCAACGAGTTGACTTCGTAATCGATGCCGGCGACCAGGTCCTGACTGTGCAGTACGAGGCCCGAATCCTTGTCACGTACTTCGACGCGCACGCGCTCGCTGCCGATGGTGATGTCCTGGTGACGCAGGTAGTACAACGAACCACCGGTACCGCGGAAATCCTCACGGGCCGAGGCAGTGCCCGGCTCAGCGGCGAAACCCTCGACCTGCAGACGGCGCTCGCCGAAGCCGGTGAAGGCGTCGTCACGGTAACGAACCTGGGCACCGTACAGGCTGCGGTCGATCTGGGTCAGCTCGGTTTCACGGATCTGCTCGCGGAAGTTACCCCACATGGCGTGGGACTTTTCGTCTTCGACCTTGACGTAGAACTTGCCACGGGTCGGCGCATCTTCGACCAGGGTCGAGTCGTCGCCGAAGGTAGCCCAGCCCTTGTCCGAGTCAGAGGTCATGCGGCGCAGGAACTCGCGCGGGTCCTTGTCGTTGAAGTTGCTGAACAGGCTGTCAGCTGCCTGCTCGCCCGTGTCGACGCTACCGGTGACGGTGTATTTGCCGTCGATCTTGCCCTTGGTATAGAACGCCAGACGACCGTCGACATACAGCTTGTCGTCGTAGTAACGGTCTTCCTGGGTGACCAGGCGCGCCGGACCGCTGGTGTCCTGCTGGCCGACAGTGAAATCGGCGATGGCCACGGTAAACCAGTCGTCCTGCGGCAAGCGCAGGTCGCGACGGTAGATGCGGCCCTTGCCCTCGTCGTCGAGCACGGCCACTTCAACGGTATGCAGGCCACGCGGAATGATCTGCGCTGCCGCAAACGTACCGCTGTTATCCACCGGCACCGCACGGCCCATGACGAAGACGTGCTGGCCTTCCTTGACCTGCTTACCGTTGATGGTCACCGTGCCGCCGGCCACCGGGATGGTGTGGCGTTGCAGGCGGTTGCCGCCGTAACCGGCGAGCAGGTCAGCGGTGACCTCCTCTTCGGGCTCCTTCGGCAACTCGCCACGGGCGACATTCAGCGATTGCGCGCTGGTTTCGTCGTAACGGCCCTGCTCGTCATACACGCGCAGCTGGTAGTAGACGCGATCCGGCAGATTCGCCGGCGGTGTCCAGCTGCCCTGCAGGGCTGGGTCCAGCGCGACGGTATCGAGCAGTTCAGGCTCGCCGAACAGGCGCTTCTTGCCGATGATGCGCACCTCGGCCCGCTTGATCCAGTGCAGGTAGTTGCTGTAGCCGCTGAACGTCTGCTCCTCGCCAATGCGTGCGACACGGGCTCCGGACACCAGGTTCAAGCGCGGCTGCGACGACAGGTTGTCGAAACGCACCTGCAACACGTCACGCGCCAGGGCCACGTCCACGCAACGCTGGGTGTCGGCGCTGCCGGCAGATCCGCCATCCTGCGGCTGACCATCGACACTGATGCGGAACGGCGTAACGCCCGCCTCGGCCACACTGCCCGGCGCGCACTCCTCCGGCTTGGCCGGCGTACTGACGATGGATTCGTCGTACCAGATTTCCACTTCCACCCGGCGGTTGATCGCCCAGGCGCTATCACTGTCGCCTTTGATCAGCGGCTCATCCGGCCCACGGCTGCTGAATTCCACCTGTTCGGGCTTGAGATTCAGACGCTGACGGAAGACTTCACCGACTTCCTTGGCACGTTGCAGGCCCAGGCCGTAGTTGTCCTGGTAAATGGCGCGGGTGCGCTCGGACAGACGCTGCGGATCGGTGTGACCGATCAAGCGCAGACGCAGGTTGCGCTTGCCCGTCAGCCGCTGCATCAGTGTGTCCAGGGCATCGCTATCGCGAGACGGGATGAACGAACGACCCGAGGCGAAACGCACCACTGGCAGGTTGTCACGCAGCACCACGGATTCGATCTTCTCGTCGGTCACATCCACCAGTTGCTCGCGCTTGCCCAGGGCACCGTCGAGCTCCCAGAGCACCAGTTTCTCGCGCGGCAACTCGCGCTCGGCGTTGGCCGGCAATGCCGGCAATCCGCCTAGAGTGAAAGGACGACGCTGCAGCAGCGACTCGTCCTCCATCGCCCCACGCGGCCCTTGCAGACCGCAACCTTTACCTACTTCACATTGTTCCGCGGCGACCGAAACGGCGATGGCCAGCGGGTTCAGGGTCAGGGCGGCAACGCCACAGACCATCCAGTTACGCATGCTCATCGGATCACCTCCACGCTATCAGTCGCCGGTACGATTTCTTCCTCAAGTTGCAGGTCGTAACAGCAGTCGTGGGGCTCCCAATGTTCCTTGATCCAGTCCTTCACATAGGTCACGCGTTTGCGAGCGTCGCTCACCTCACTGTCTACCGGCATGCGGTAGGCGATGCGCAGGATCGACGGCTCGGCGTACAGCAGCTTGAGCACTTCATCGAGACGCGCGGCGTACTCGGTGGTCAGCTTGTTGTCTTTACCGAAGGCATCGCCATTCAGGTCCAGACGCACCACGCGGTGAATGCTCGCACCGAAGTTGGCCTTGACCAGGCGACCCTGGGTCAGGCGCACCACACGCGGGTTCTCGGTGATCACGCGGTAGCCGGACGGCAACGTGCGCTCATCAACCTTGATGATGAAGTTGCTGCCACGCATCTCGCTCGGCACGTCGGCACAGGCGATGTGGTAGCGGCCGTACTCATCGGTGGTCACCAACCAGCCTTTCGGCGTGGCCAGGCGCACGCCGGGAATACCGGGCTCGCCTTCGTCCTGATAGCCGTTGCGGTTC
Source organism: Pseudomonas sp. Marseille-Q8238 (assembly GCF_965111915.1). NCBI lineage: Bacteria > Pseudomonadati > Pseudomonadota > Gammaproteobacteria > Pseudomonadales > Pseudomonadaceae > Pseudomonas > Pseudomonas sp. Marseille-Q8238. The sequence goes on from NZ_CBCOPI010000001.1 coordinate 3,744,684, forward strand.
TTGTCGTCGAATACCTTGCCGATCAGGTCAGAGCAGTCGAAGGTTGGGTCGGCAACCACACGTACCGTAGCCGTGGCCACGTTGGATACCCGTGCATTGACGAGCTGATTCGCGGCCCAGGTCTGGTTGACGTATTCGTTGAAACCGACACCAGAACCCACGACCAGCAACAGCTTGATAACACGGACCTGACCGGCATTGATCGTCTGGTTAGGCCAACGCAACAAGCGTCCTTGCACTTCAGGCTCGACCGGCACGCCATCGATCTGCGCCGAGTTCTTGATGTACTTGAAGCCTGGCGGGATCTGGTCCTCGATGGCGATATTGCTCAGCGTCGCCGTCAACGTGTTCCGCGCAGTCAGGGTGTACGGCACCAGCTCACCACGGGTGACGTTGACCTTCGGCGTGACCTTGGTCATGACGATGGCACCACCCAGGATCGGGTCCAGCGGAATATGGTTGTTCACCACGTTGGCCGAGGTACCCGGTGTCAGGTTGAAACGGAAGTAGTACTGCGTGGTCGGCACACCGCCCGCAATAATTCCCTGACAGGCTGCCGGATCATGGCTTGCGATATTGGCCGCTGGGGCAAAATCACTCTGCTGCACCAGCGCTGGGGTAGGGTTAGCACCGACGTTTGGCGCGCCCTGGCATGCCGGAATCAACGTTGACGGATTTGGCAGGTAGCCAGCCGGATACTGTGTCACCTCAAGGGTGTACTCACCCGCAGGTGCACCGGCGCTTAGCCAGAACTGATACATACCATCCAGGCCAGTCGTTTGCGACGACGAGCCATTGAGGATGAAATTGCTGACATCCTGCCCACCCGGCCCACGCAAGGTCACCACCGCACCGGCTACCGGCTGACGAGTCACGGCGTCGTACACCACCCCACTCGGGTCCAGCGGCAGACTTTGCTCGACGATGTGGTCGCCAGGCAGCAGCGTCATGCCCTTGAGAGCGCCCTTGTCGATCGTGGCACCGGCGGGGTTACCATTGTTGACACCATCCACGGCATCTGACGAATCACGCTGCCCCGGATTAGGGGTCAGGTTGCTTTCGTTAGTCACGCTACCGATATATACAGCGCCCGACGCGTCCTTGAAGCGCAGGTCATAGCCAGTGCCCGCAGGCAGACCACCGAAGCTGTACGTGCCGTCCGCACCGGTTACCGCCGTCGCCACGACCACGCCGTTGCGCATCAGCTCAACCAGCACGCCAGCCACACGTGGCTCGTTACCCGTGAATGTGCGGGTATGGTTGTTATCTCGCCACACGGTGCCACTGATTCTGGCCGGTTGAGTGGCAGAAACCTGGGCACTGCTCTGGTTTTCCGGCCCCACAAAGCCATCCGGCTCACCACCACCGGCAATCCTGGCCGTGTTGATCAGCACTGTGCCATCGGCAGAGGCCGCGACCAGCACCTTGACGGTAATGACCGCACCGTTTCCACCAGCAGCAATGATGTCGTTGGTGGTACAGGTCAGGACAGATGCACCCGCACCCGCCGGACAGATCCAACCTGCCCCCACAGCCGGCTCGGCCAGTGTCATACCAGCAGGCAGGTTATCGGTAATGGTGATCGCCCCGCTGGTGTCCACGCTACCGATGTTGCTCGGCGCCAGGGTAAAGATACCCGGCACATTGGAGCCGGCGGCCACCATGTCGGTCACCGAGGTCTTGACGATCTTCAGATCAGGCGCAGCGCCAGGCAGCTCGGGGAAGTTGTTCTCCACCGAAACCAGCTTGTTGCCCGTCAGATCAATCGTGGCGATCTCACTGCTGGTCGCGGTTGGGTTGCTTCCCGTGCCATCAGGAGATTGCGGAGTGCCATTGGTGGTGCCAACGGGCTGGTTTGGTTGCTTAACCGTGTATACACCTTCAGGCAGGTTGTCGAAGCGATAGCTGCCATCGGGCTTGGTGCGAACCTCAGCCACCTTGCTGCCATCTTTCCACAGCTCGATTACCTGGTCTTCGATGCCCTTGTTGTTACCACCCGGGACACCGCTGTTGTCGTGATCCAGGAACACAGAACCACTGACGCTGCGGTTATTGGGCAGCTCGGCAAAGTTGTTGCCGGTGGACTGGGTATTGGGCGGCAGCTTGACGATGCCGATTTGACTGCTGGTCGTAGTGGGGTTACTCCCCGTGCCAGGCGTTCCGCCATTGGGCACGGCACCACCGGTGGCCTTGCCGTTGGAGGTGCCATCAGGCTGGTTTGGCTGCTTGATTTCATAGTCACCCGGTTCCAGACCGTCGAAACGGTAGTTGCCGTCGGCATCGGTGCTTGTCTCAGTAACCTTGGCGCCGTCTTTCCACAGCTCGATTAGCTGCCCGGGAATACCGCTATCGGAACCGTTCACCAGGCCATCGTTGTTGTGGTCGAGGAAGACCTTGCCACTGATGCTGGAAGGAATGACCTCGGCGAAGTTGTTGTTCACCGAGCCGCTGACCTCACCGCCCAGGCCATCATCATTCAGCACGATGCCGGTGATCTGGCTCGTGGTGGTGGTCGGGTTACTGGCGTTGCCTGGAGTGCCCGAGCTGCCATTCACAGCCTGGTTAGTGCCCGGCGTGGTTATGCCGTTACTCGTGCCTGCGGGCTGCGCCGGTTGACACACCGAATAGTTACCTGCCGGCAAGCCTGCAAACAGGTAGTTACCTTGGGCATCCGTAGTCGTTTGAGTCAGAGCGGCTCCGCCGCATGTACCACCAGCATGCAGTTCGATCAAAGCACCCGGCAACGGCTTGTCACCGCTCGCAAAAATGCCATCCGGGGTCACCTTGTTGTCGGCAAACACCTTGCCCGAGATAAAGCCCTGGGTGCTGACCTTGAGCGGAGCGTTGGCCGGATCGCTGTTGCTGCCGGCATCGGTCTGCAACTCACCTGCCGGAATGTTGTTGTTGTAGTCGCCCGCCAGATCGGCAATGACATCGACTTCAATGGTGCAACCGCCTGCGGGGATTGTTGCGCCGCTGGCATAGGTCACCGTGGTCGCACCCGCAATAGCCGTCACCGTACCCGGACAGGTTTTATTCACATTGGGCGTCGCAGCAACCTTCATGGAGCCTGGTGCTTGCGGCAAGTTATCCACCAGCGCCTGGCTCAAGGTGATCGCCGTGGCGTTGGGGTTGTTCAACACGATGGTCAGCTTGGACGTGCCGTTCGCCGGAATGACCGCTGGGGAGAACTGTTTACCCACAGTCGGCGGGGAGCTGATGATCACCTCCGCGCTGGTCGGCTCACCATTGGTGACGCCCTCTTTGGTGCTCACCGCGCCAGAGGGAATACTGTTCACATGACTGCCCGGAATGTTGCTGAGCACATCCACGGTTACCCTACAGCTGGCACCGGCTGCGAGAGTCGCCCCCGTCAGGCGTACGAACGTGGCCGAAGCTGGTGCGGTTACCACGCCACCACAGGTCGTGCTTGCATTAGGGGTTTGTGCCACAACCAGACCGCTGGGCAGGTTGTCCTGCACACGGATTTCGGTCAGCACACCAGTGGTATTGGTGTTGTGCAGGTGCAGCGTCAGGGTTTTCGCTTCGCCAGCCTTGGCCAGCGCTGTACCGCTGCTGAAACCTGCGGTATTGCTGCTGTCCAGCGTTTTACTGTCGATGGCCTTGTGCAGCACCAATGGCTTGAGCACGTGCTGGGTATCGGTCACCGGCGGGTGCTCGATTTCCTTGCCATCGACGGTCAGGCTCTTGGTGGGGATGTTATTGACGTACTCACCCTCGACACTGGCCGTAACGTCCAATTCCACGTAACACGAAGCCGTAGTGCCACCCACCGCTCCTGGCAAGGTGCCTTTGGAGATTTTCACCTTGGTGTTGTCGCTGACATCCACCACCGTGTTAGGCCCGCAGGTCTGCACGATATTGGGACCAACCGGCACATACATGTTGGCAGGCAGGTTGTCGGTTACAGCAAAGTTGGGGGCAACCACTACCGTCGAGTTCAAGAAGCTGATGCGCAGACGCGAACGCTGACCAACGCTAATCACTGCTGGGTTGAAACCTTTATCCAGCGTGACGCTCTTGCTGGTTTGCAGCGAGGCTTCACCAAACGTGGTGCTGTTGGTCTGTCCCTGGTCACTGACCAGAGTATTTAGCGGAATGGAGTTCACCACTGTGCCTGGGTTGGTACTGATCACATCCACTGTGATCGTGCAGCTGGCAGCAGCGGCCAACGTTGCTCCGGTCAAGGCAACCTTATTGCTGCCTGGCGTAGCAGTAAGCACACCGGCAGGGCACGTGGTACTGGCGTTGGCAGGGGTAGCCACTTGCATTCCGCTGGGACTACCAGCTTCGGTACCGCCTAAGGTGAAGTAATCGGTCAGACCAACACCCGACAGCGCCTGCGTACCGTTAGTCACATCAATGGTCAAGCGTGCCGGCTGGCCCGGCGCAACGCTTGTTGGATTAATACTCTTGGTCACCGCTGGCGTCTGCGCACCGCTGCGCGCCAACGTCGCCGTAACCGGCTCGGCGTTACGAATGCCACCATCTGCGGTGACGTTACCCGCAGGAATGGTGTTGACCCAGTTGCCACTGTCGCTACCGTCATTGACCACATCGAACAACAGGTCACACGAGCCACTCGGCGGCAGCGTCACACCAGTCAGGGACACCGAAGTTGCACCCGCCGTCCCTGCCAGCACCGGATTGCCACCACAGGTGGTGCGCAGGTTGGTGGGGTCTGCCAGCTTCAACTTGGCTGAGGTAAGCGGGTCAATGACGGCAACGCCCGTGAGGGCTGCTGCTGCATCATCGTTGGTCAAACGGATACGTACCTGCGACTTGCCGTCAGGGGTCATCTCCGCAGGCTCAAAGGACTTCGCAGCCTTCAGCGCGCCGGTATAGGTCAGCACGGCGGTATTGGAGTCCGCCGTCAGGTTTTGACTACCACCAGCAGGCAGCGCCAGGCTGGCCGTGGCACGTGCCGTATTGGGGTAGTTGAAAGGAGTCTCGGCCTTGGCCGGACCGACCACATCCACCTGCACCGTACACATACCTGGCGCATTGGTCGCGCCATTGCGAGCAGGCAATCGCGCATTATTGAGCGCCAGCGAAGTGCTGCCTGCTGGCGCAATAACGATGCCACCGCAGTTAGTGGAAGCATTCGCAGGGCTGGCAACCGTCAACCCCGCCGGGAAGGTATCGGAAACCGTGACACTCGTGACCTCCTGGTCGTTGTAGTTACGCACGCGAATACGCATGGTAACCACCGTGCCCTCAGGCTTGGAGTTACGGGTCCCGGTCTCCGCATCATTGGCGTAGTTGCTATTGTTCGCGGCGTTATAGCCCTTCGGATACTGGTAATTGGTGCCGTTGAATGTCTTGTCTGCCTGCAAAGGGGCTTGGTGCGTAGTTCTAACTGAATTAGACGCGCTGCCGTTGCACGTCTTCGCAACTTCCGCTGCAGATTGGCTGGCGCCGTACCAGACGCCACATTCGGCGATCTGATTGTCCGTAGCATTCAAGTTCGGATTGTTGGGATCGCTCAGCACCCAAAATGTGATCGAGCATTGCCCTGGAATGTTGCCTGACGTAGCCGGCAAGGTGGGTATGAGGAAATCCAACGACGTGGAGCCCAGCACGTTCGAGGTACTGGTACCGGAGCAACTGTATTCAGGCGTGTAATCCACACCGTTGAACATGCCCGTCAGGAAAGTGGAACCGTTGTTCAGTGCATCAGTGACGTGCACGTCACTTCTGGCAGTGGTGCCAAAGTTGCTCACCTTTACGGTGTATTTGATCGGGTTGCCAGGCGCGGCCACAGCAGGAGAGAGTCGCTCCTTATCAACGTACAGCTCGTCGATCAGGGTCACCGTCGCGCTTTTCTGCTCACTGACGATGCCAGGCACGCTGGTCTTAACATCGCCCTCAGGAATGTTATTGGTGAACGTCAGCGGCTGGTTATTGCTGGTAGTGCCGGTGAAGCTCACTGTGATGGCGCACGAAGCATTCGCCGGGACACTGTAACCACTGGAGGTGAAGCCAGTCGCAGTCGTTGCAGTTGTGCGCGTCTGGCCGCTGGTTTGCGGACATGTCGTCACGATACCGGTCGGTGTCAAGCGTTGGCCGGACTGGATATCGCTGATATTCGTTTCATTGAACTGGGTGATCGGCAGAGCAGTGCTACCACTGTTGCTCAGGGTGATGACAAAAGTACCCGTATCACCACTGGCCACCCGAGCCGGACTGGCGGATTTCGCTACCTGCAACGGTGAACGCACGGTGATGTTGGCCGTTTTTTCAGCTGCAGGCTTGAGGCCCTGGTTGCTACTGAATGAGGCTGGATTGATCTTGTTGAGCTGACTTCCCAACTCGTACTTGCCATTTGTATGACTTGCCTTGACCGTTACCTTGACCTCGCAACTGCCACCCTTGGCGACGGACAGGCCGCTGACGGCTACCTTGGCGGCTGCGCCAGTGGTAGTGGTCACATTGCTCGTCGTCCCGCAGCTCGCGGGCAAGACGCTGACCACGCTAACCGGCTCGATGACGGCACCGCTGCCAGCGGTAGGAAAAACGTCCTCGAACGCCACACCAGTCAGAGCCACCCCATCATCCGGGTTGGTGACTTTCAGCGTCAGGGTAACGTTGTCACCGCCCAGCACTGCGGTGTCGCTTGAAAAGCCTTTTTCCCAGGTAGGAGGAGACACCGCGTTGATATTGAACGCTTGGCCACCACCCTTTTCATTGGTATCACCGGATGAAGTGGATACCGAGTTGTCGCCCAACGTGTAGCTAACGCTCGACGACGCACCTGTGCCGGAAACAGCCTTGACGGGGATCTCGATGTAACAAATGCCCGGAGTCGAACCGACCTTGGCTGGCACCGTCAGCCCGGAGAGATTGATAACGGCACCGTCGGGTGGAGCGGAAGCAGTCACCGTCCCACCGCTGCACCCAGCACCAACTATCACTGGATTACCGTTGCTAACGAACGTATTACCGGTAGCGGGGTTAGGTGTCAGATTGGAAAAATTCACGCCCGTTAACGGGGTGGCAGAGTCGTTGGTCAAGGTGATTAGTACAGTCGTTGTTTCACCTGGCGCGACCGACGTAGGTGATCCGTCTTTGTTATTCACACCTACCGTGAAATCGGCATTCGGCGCAGCCCAGGCCACGCCACCCGCACTCAACAAAGCTACAGCCACCCCTGCATGGGCCAGCCAACGACGCACATTGCCCTGCGCGGAAGAGGCAAGAGTACGCACCGTCATGGAGTGCTGGCCAAAGGAGTTATCGTGCGGCACCGGGGCAAATGCTGGCAGCCCGACACGCATCGGTGCTACAGCATCAACCTGCTGCGCTGGCCGATCTACTAGTGCCATCCCCAGCCCTGAGGCCAGACGCTTACTCCATGAAACCATGTGTTTTCTCCCTACAACGGACGCGAATCGACCAGCCGGTACATTGGCGGCAGCGATGGTAGGGAGGCTGCTAGGGGGTAAACAGGGCGTTTTTTGCGAAAACCGGATTGCACAGATGAAGCACTTCGTCCGCTCAAGCAAAGCTCGGCAGAGGCTTCAATCAAAGGCAAGTGACATGGAAAGGCAGACGTGAAAAGCCTTACAGGCAAACGGGGAAAAACCTGGCGCCTTTGCTGGCGCGGAGCCTTTTACGGCTGAAAAACCGTACCCACCGTCTGCGCGATTCGAGCAACCGACGAACGGCAGCCCATTCAGAGGCGAGTACGTAGAGTAAGGCCAGCACTGCGTGGATCACCAGCGACTACACCGTAGTCACCCTCGCCCAGCGCAGCGAACACTGCAGTGATGTACTGCCTATTGAACAGGTTGCGCGACCAGAGTTCCATCTCCCAACGCCTATTTTCGCGACGCAGGCCAATTTTCACGTTGGTAATCCCGTAGGCGGGCTGGTAGCTACCGGCTCCCGCCTCAAGCGCACCGTAGTAACCACTGCGAAAACTGTAGTCCACACCCGCAAATCCTTCGAGACCACTGCCCAGTGGACGCATATAGTCGGCTCCGGCTGCGGCACTCCACTCTGGGGCATTGAACAGGCGGTTACCGCTCAGGTCGCAGGAGAGCTGCGCATTTCCCGGCTTGCAGGGTGCATTGGAAAAGTCACGGTAACGAGCATCGCTCCACGCCACACCAAGGCGCAGGTCGATACGTTCGCTGGCTCGCAGCAACGCATCGACCTCCACACCGCGCAACCTAACCTTGCCAACATTGACCAGGTTGTCACGTAAGGGAGGGGCATATTGATCCGCCGGACGGCTGTTGGTCAGCGCCTGATAACCATCGACCTCAGCCTGATAGATGGCCAGGTCGAGCAGCATTCGCCCATCCCAAAAACTGCTTTTGAGGCCAGCCTCGTAGGAGTTGACCTTTTCACTGCCGAAGGTAGGCGCCGCGTAGGGCCCAACTACATCCAGGTTGATTCCACCCGCCTTGTAGCCCTGAGCCCAGCTCACATACCCCAGCAGGTTGTCGCGCAACGGGTAACTAACGGCCAACTGACCTGAGAGGTCATGTTCGACAATACTGTTCTTGCGTGAATAGCGACCATCGTCCGCACCCAACCCGCTATCGCGCATCAACTGCCCGCCCCATTGCCAAAGCGGGTCTAGTGGTAATGGCGTAAGACCGGAGACCGCTCGGGTGATGCTGCCCCGCTTGCGCTCAAGGGAGTAACGCAGGCCCGGGGTAATCGCAAGTTTCCCGGTCGGGCGCCAGGTGAACTGGCCGAATACCGCATTGCTGTCACTGCGCTGCCCACCGTCCATGTCCTGTCGTGCACCATCCAGCAGCGAGGCTGGAATCATTCCCGGCTGAATACCCAGCGCGATGATCTCAGGTCGATCACCGAGAAAGAACTTCGCCGCATCCTTGCCGAACGTTACATCGACATGGCGATTGAAACGCTGACGCAGGTAGTACAGGCCAAGCAGGTAATCCAGCGAATCATCGACTGAACCAGCCAGGCGCAGCTCCTGGCTGAACTGATGCTGGTCAAGCCGCGCACCACTCTCCGCCACTGACAGCGACATACCGTCTCCGTCTACGACCGTGTCATAGGACCAGTCCCGGTATGCGGTGATGCTGGTCAGCGCGGCAGCATCGTTCAATTGATATTCCAGTTGCAGGGTGGCACCCGTGTGCTGAATCTGTACAGCATTGCGCCCGTCTTGCAGGATCTCGCGTGAATAAGGGTCAAGGAGCAACGGTCGATAGCCCAGATAGGCCATGCGATCCAGCGTGGAACGGCTGTGACTGCTAGCCGCGAGAACATTTCCGCGTTCGTCTTGCCAACCGTATTCGCCGATCAAGCGTGCACTGAAAATATCGGTGGGTGTCCACAGCAGTTGTCCGCGCAGGCCCTGCCGGTTCTGGTCATTCTGCTTGATGCCCTGATAGAGGTTGTCGATAGCCCCATCGCGCGTCACGTCATAGCCGGTCAGGCGCCCTGCCAGCCCCCCCTCCACCAACGCCCCGGACACCGTGGCGCGATATTGCCGCAGACCATGCTCACCATACGACAGCTCGCCCGCGGCTTCCGGCGTGAAGGTAGGCATGCGGCTGACGACGTTGATCGTACCGGCACTGGTGTTCTTGCCGTACAGGGTGCTCTGCGGCCCACGCAGCACTTCGACCCGCTCCAGGTCGACCAGATCATGAACAGCCATGCCCTGACGCCCCTGATACACGCCATCCAGAAACACTCCGACACTGCCGTCCAGGCCATCGTTGAACGAGCTCAAACCCAAACCGCGAATGCCGTATCCCACGTAACGCGCACTCGGCACCGCCACCAGAAGGCTCGGCACTCGCTGTTGCAGGGACTCAATCGTGTAAATGCCGGCTTCGGCCAGCGCCTCGCCATCGTTCACGCTCAAGGCGATGGGGACATCCTGGGCCCGCTCCTCGCGATGTCGCGCTGCCACGCGCACCTCGTCCAGAACCAATGCGGTCTCTTCCCCGCCTTGCGAATCGGGAGTGACCTCAGCCTGCGCAGCGGTGCAGAACGCACCTATATATAGAAGCAACAGCGAGTGCTGCAGGCGGCGCATCATCAGACCTCTTTTAGTGATTCAGCACCAGCCCGCACATCCAGCAGCGCGAGGATACGACCAAGTAATGCATGACTGGGCGCCGGCTTGAGCAGGCTGCCATCAAACGCCAGATCATCCGCCACCGTTGCGGGGCGTATGGCTGGCGATGCTGAATACAGTAAAACCGGCAGGGTTGGCCAACGTGAACGCACGATATCGAGCAATGCCCAGCCATCCATGCCTGGCATTAGCTGATCGCTGACCAGTAGATCGAAGGATTGACGCTCCAGCCACTGCAGGGCCTGCTCGCCAGACTCGGCGACTTCCACCTCGAAACCGTAGCCTTGTAGCAAGTCGCTCAATTGCTCCAGGTTATGACCGATATCGTCGACCAACAGAATCTGCCGACCGGCTCCATTGGCCGCAGAGGAGTGGCTCTCGACGAACAAACTCTCCACATCCTCCTCGTAGGCCAATTCGGCCGAGAGCACAAAGCTGAAACGACTGCCCTTCGACCAGTTCTCATCGAACAACAACGAGCTGTTCAATTGCCTCAACAACTGATTGACGATCGCCAACCCCAGGCCAGTGCCATTGAAGTGCATGGCATTGCTGCCGCGCCAAAAGGGTTGCAGCAAGTACTCACGCTCCCCGTGTGGAACGCCGATACCGCTGTCGCAGACGCTGAAGCACAGATCCACCGTATGCTCGTTACGCGCCAGGCACTCGACGCTCAGTTGCACCTGCCCGTCATGGGTGAACTTGCCCGCATTACCCAGCAGATTGATCAGCACACGACGCAGGCGTCGGTAGTCGAGACGCGTGACGGAAGGCAGATCGGGATCAAGCGTGCAGACAAAGGCATTGCGCTGACGAGCCGCGAGAAACCGGCCCTCGTCCTCGATTTCGCGCAGGAAGCCATAGAGATAGCCCGGCACGGCGGACGACTCCACCTGCTGCACTTCGCTGCGGGAAAGCTCCAGCAACTCGTCGATCAGCTCCAACTGCTGACGCGCGTTGCGCTCGATCTTGGTCGCATAGTCCTCGGTCGCCCCCATCTGCAGAAAGCGCGCGTAATCGACAATGCTCGCCAACGGCGAACGCAGGTCATGGCTGATCCGTGCCATCAGCGAGCTGCGCGCCAGCAGCGACTCGCGTAACTGAGCGGTACGTAGCGAGACCGTGCTCTCCAGCCGATCATGCTCGGCCTGCTGCTGGCGCTCCAGCTCCTCCAGCGCTCGTGTTTCCCGACTCCGGCTGCGGCTCACTTCCATGATCAAGGTACAGGTCAGCAGGACCAGCGCCGGCAACGTCGACGGCAATGTCAGGCTTTCCGAAGGAACCTGCCAGAGCGCCCCATACGGCCGTAGCAGACGCACCAGACCTTGCAGCATCAACGCACTGACCACCAGCCAGACAACCCAGCCGTAGCCCAGGCGTTGCCGTAAACCGACAAGAAAGGTGACAAGGACCAGGCCATAACCAAGCTGAGCCAGATAATCATGCACAAGCCGGCCCTGCACATAATCGTAAAACCAGAACCAGAAATGGCTGATAGTCAGACAGATCAGGAATGCAGTGAACGCCTGCCCCCAGATCGCCGGCAGTCGACGCACATGCAGCAGGACGCGCAGGTAGGTGAGAAACAGCGTGGAAAACAGCAACAGCAGGATATTGATCGCCTCACGCGACCATGGCAGCAGCGCAGGCCAATACACGAGGTAGCCATTGACCACGCACACCAGCAGGAAATAGGACAACACCGAGAGGGCGCTGATCACCAGCAGGCGCGAACGCAGGATCCACGAAACCGCCAGGCTGAACGGCACCAACAGCAGGACTACCCCCAGAATGAACCCGTCGATCATCGCGCTGACATGGCGCTCACCCAGCAGTTCCAATTCGGACCAGAGCGTCGGTTCGATGCTATGCAGTGACTGGCTGACGACTCGAACCAGCAAGGTCGCCTTTTCGTGGGCCTGCAATTCCAGCGGGAAGATGGGCTGATGCGAGCGTGCGGGCCACAACCCACGTGGGTAGACGCTACCCGCGCGCATCATTTGCCAGTTGTCCCCCAACTTCATATGCACCTGGATATCGCCCAGGTGCGGGAAGCCCACCGTCAACCAGCGCTGGCAGCTCCAGGGATCATCGTTTCTCAGGTGCAAACGCAGCCAGAACGCCGACGCACTGTATCCATAGGGCGCATGGTCTGTGCCGATGCTCGTAAACTGGTTGGCGGGTAATTCAGCCACCTGATCAGCGGTGAGCACGGCTGCAGGGTCCTCGAGCATCAACGCCTGAGGCATCAGATCCAGACGGTCCTGGTCGCAGATAGAGGCCGCCAGTGCCGGAGCTCCGAAACAGAGCAGCAACAGGAATAGCCAGTTCCTCATGCCGGCCGCTCCAGAAGCTGTTCGATCTGCTTGATCAACTCAACCGAACCGGCTGGCTTGAGCACTGCCGCATCGAAATGCAGACCATCTGCCACACCGCGAGGACACAGTTGCGGCCCGGCCGAATACAGCAGCACCGGCATCTGCGGCTGGCAGTCTCGTGCAGGCGCCAGTAGCTCCCAGCCATTCACCTCCGGCATGACCTGATCAGCCACCCGTAGATCGACCGCCTGCTCGCTCGACAGGCCCATGGCTTGCCGCCCATCAGCCGCCACCTGCTCAGCCGTCAAGGTTGCACCTGGATCTTCCTGCCAGCCGACATGCGATATCAGGTACAACCGCTCGACCAAACAAGGGGATGCCACCCATGCGCCGAGACTACCCAGCATGCCGAACAGCAGAACCCCCAGGCGTCTCATATTGCCCCGCCCGCTTCCAGCCTGTGCTCCAGCAACCGCGCTATCTGCTCGATCAGCTCACCACCATCGGCAGGCTTAAGCAGGGCTGCATCGAAGACCAACTCAGCGGCAACATGCGATGGACGCAAGGGAGGAGCCGCCGAATACAACAACACAGGCAGCTCCGGCTTGTGTTCACGCGCCCAGGCCAGCAATTGCCAGCCATCGAAGCCAGCCATCATCTGATCGGTGATCAGCGCATCGAAGCGTTGCTCTGCCAATAGAGACACAGCCTCTTCACCACTGGCAGCCACCATGACCTCAAAACCATAACCCGCGAGCAGATCGGCCATGCTCTCACGGTTCTGCTCCACATCATCGACCAGCAGGAGACGGCTGCCGTCTCCAGAGAGCGCCACCGCCCTGCCCTCCAACAGCACCAGGTCCAGCTCATCTTCATGGGCCGTAGCCAGATCAAGCTGAAAATGAAAGCGGGTGCCCGAAACCTGCTCCGTATCCACCTGCAACGTGCTGCCCATCTGCTCAAGCAATTGGCTGACAATGGACAATCCAAGACCGGCCCCCTCATAGCGCACGGCGTTGCGCCCTCGCGAGAACGGTTGCAGCACCTGCTCGCTTTCGTCCGCGTGAATGCCTATGCCGGAATCGCGCACCTCGACATGCAGGCTCACACGCCCCTCATCCCGGGAAACAGTCGAAATGTGCAATTCGACCAGGCCATCGCGGGTGAACTTGGCCGCATTGCCCAACAGATTGACCAGCACCCGACGCAACCGACGAAAATCGGCGTGCACCAGCGGCGGCAACCCTGCATCGATCAGGCATTCGAACTGGTTGTTCTGGCGCTGAGCCAGAAAACGCCCTTCGTCCTCGATCTCGCGCAGGAAGCGATACAAATAGCCGGGGACCACTACCAGTTCCTGTTGCTGCAGCTCGCTACGCGAGAACTCCAGTAGCTCATCGATCATTTCCAACTGGCGACGCGCATTGCGCTCGATGCGCTGTGGATAGTCCTGATTATCTCGGCCTTGCAACTGATGCGAGTACTCGATGATCCCTGCCAGTGGTGAGCGCAGATCATGGCTGATACGAGCCAGCAGGGAGCTGCGTGCGCGTAGCACCTCCTGCAGTTGCTCTGTACGTCGCGCCACGGTTGTCTCCAGGCGATCCTGTTCAGCGACGCGCTGCTCGTCGAGTTCAGCACGAGCCAACTGTTCATTGCGCCAGTTGCGCCGAAACTCCATGACCAGCGTACACACCAGCAGGAATATTCCCGGCAGGCTGGAGGGCAGGCTCAATGGGTCCTCACCGTATTGCCAGACACTGTCCTTGATACCCAGCAGATAGCGACTCATGCCCTGCAACGAAAACATCCCCACCAGCAGCCAGGCCAACCAGCTGGGTTGCAAACCTCGCCGCCAGGCCAGCACGCAGAACAACGGCACGATGAGGTACAGCACCCAGCGCAGTTGTGCGAACAGGATCCGGGTGTACATGAAATCGCCAATCGCCCCCCACAACAGCAAGCCACTCAGCGAGACCATGGCGAACAGCCAGGTGTAGCGCCACACCTTGGGGAGCTGGGGCACCCTGAACAGCACCCCGACATAAGCCATGAAGAAAAGCAGGGCAAAGCCGGACAACGCCCCAACTATCTGATGCACCCAGGGCAGTAAGCCGGGGACATAGAACAAATACCCCGTAGCAGAACAGACCAGCAGCAAGTAACTGAGAATCGCCAGCGCGTGGACCATCAACAGGCGCGAGCGAATCAGAAACCCTACGATCAGGCTGAATGGCACGATGAGAATACCGATACCCAGTGCGATGCCATCAAGCAAATGAGCACTCTGGCTGACCCGCAGTTGCTCGGCCTCGGTCCAGAGACGAGGATTGGGCATGAGAACGCCGCGACTGGCGATGCGAATGATCACCTGCACCTCTTCGTCCGGCGCAAGCATCAGCGGAAACAGCGGTTCGCGTGCCCTCAGCGCCCAGTCCGCCAGTGGATAGTCACTGCCGGAAAGCATCTCGCTCCAGCGCCCGTCGCGTAGCAGATGCACCTGGACGTTATCCAGCCGAGGCTCACCAATCGACAACCAGCGCGAGCACAACGCATCACCATTGTTGTGCAACACGAAGCGCAGCCAATAGGCCGAGTGACTGTAGATCTCGCTGGGACGGATATCACCGACGAATTGCGCGTCAGGCAGCGCTGCCACTTGCAGTGGCGTCAGTGTGCGCTCTGCATCTTCCAGAGCCTGCACCGGCAATTTGAGCCCCATGCGGGAGGCTTCGCACAAAACGGTCGCGCCAAAGGCCGGAAACATCGCCAGCCATACCAGCAGCCCGACCCATAACCTCATCAGCCGCACTCATCCTGCGGCTCGCCACGTGCCCGCTGGCGATACTGGGTCGGTGTCACGCCCACGCGCTCGCGGAACGCGGTAGTAAAGTTACAGGCACTACGGAAGCCCACCAGATCGGCAATGTCCTGCACACTCACCGCGCTGTCTGCCAGCAACTCCTGGGCATATTTCAGGCGAGCCTCGCGAATATAGGCGAATACGGTCGACCCCAGGCGCTCACGAAAAATGGCTGACAGGCGCTTGTCATGGGTGCCGACCTTGCGGGCGATCTCGGCTAGCGAAGGCAGCTCGTTCAGATTTTGACCAATAAAGCGCATGGCAGCATGTAGCACTACCTGGTCGGCATCTCGCGTATCCGTGCGCTCGGCAGGCACTGCGATCGCCTCGTCACGCCAGATCAGTTGCAAGTGCACACGAATACGCGCCAGCACTTCTTCAGCCTCGAATGGTTTGCTGACGTAATCCACCCCGCCCAGGCTCAGCCCCTCGATTCGCTCATCCAGGGTTACGGCCGAGGTCAGAAAGATCACAGGCACCCGCTGCGTTGCAGGCTCCTCGCGCAGCAGGCGGCAGAGGGTGAATCCGTCCATATGAGGCATGCGCACGTCGAGCACGATCAGATCGGGACGCAAGGCCAGGGCACGCTGGTAACCCTGGCGTGAATCGTGAGCAACGGAAAGACGCCAAGGTTGCACCCTCAACAATTGCAGCAGAGAGCGAACATCCTCGGGGGTGTCATCGATAACCAAGATATGTGGCGCACGATCAAAGGACTTCTTTTCGGCAATCACTTGGGCTTCAGCCTTATGCATGATGGCTGCAATCGCTTTGTACGATTTATTTAGCCAGTTTCCGCTCAAACAAAGCAGTAATCCGTTACAGCAAAAGTCCCCGGTCTGGAGGGCGCATACGATAACCCAATGCCCTGTGCATGGCACGCCGCAGCGTTGCTTTCACGGCAATTCAGCATTCCAAGATCGACATATAAAAATATGATTCAGGTCAATTTACTAAGCGATCTTTACTGGTTTATCTGCGTGGTCGAGGCCGGTAGTTTCTCGGCGGCAGCAGAAAACACCCGCGTGGCGAAGTCCAGCCTGAGCCGGCGCATCATGCAGCTGGAACAGCAACTGGGCGTGCAGTTGCTCAATCGCACCACCCGTCAGTTCACGCTGACCACGGTCGGCGAGCAGATCTATCGCAACGCCCTGGAAATGCTCGCTGCCGCCGAAGCTGCCTCACTGAACGCCCAGGAAACACTCGGCACACCGCGCGGCCTGCTGCGCTTGTCAGCTCCCAGTGCAATCACCCCATGGTTATTGGGCCAGCAGTCAGCCTTCCACAAACAGTTTCCACGCGTGCGCTTCTCCCTGCTCCAGGCCGATGCGCTCGTCGAACTACGCCCCCAGCGCCTGGACCTATCCCTGAGCCTGAACGCCTCACCCAAGGACAGCAGCGAAATCGTCGCGCGCCCGCTCGCCAAGCTGACAAACGTCATCGTTGGCCACCCTGCCCTGCTGAAACGCCTGGGCAATCCGAAAACCCTGGCCCAGGTCGACGACAGCGCTCTTCTGGCCATCGGCTCGGCAACAGCCCCGCAACCCTGGAACCTAGAACACACCCAGCGCGAGCTACACAACCCCGTGTTGTGTGCAGAGCACCTACTGAGCCTACGTGAGGCCGCAAAAGCCGGACTCGGCCTAGCCTGCCTGCCGCTATACGCCTGCCAGGACGAACTCACCGCAGGCACCCTCCTCCATGCCTGCCCGCAGGATCAGCCTAACGACACCACCCTCTATGCGCTAACGCCCTCACACCGCGGTATTACGCAAACCACGCGCAGCTTCCTGCAACACTTGCGAGAGCAGCTTGCAGATAACCCGCCTCCCGGCATGGAACCCATCCAGGTTCTGGCAAGTCTCAGCCCTGAGACGTAAAGCCCCAGCCATTTCGCGCCCAAGGTCAAACGCTCCTCACCACCGTCCCGATAAAGGGATGCACTGACACCGCGAGCGCCCATAAACATTGACTGAGCAGGCTCGCGCGCCATTGGGCATGCCAGATGGCTTGTGTCATGATGGCTAAACCGCAGGTTAATCGCATTGACCCCATGAATAGATCCTTAGCGTTGCTGGCCGCCCTCATGTTCGTTGGCGGTTGCCAGAGCCTCACCTCCTCCTCTCCCGACGGCACGCCTCCCGTCGAGGAAACGGCCGCCAACCAGACGCCGGAAGCCCCCAAGGTTTACGCCTCGTTCAGCGAAGAAACGCTGTACGCCTTGCTAACGGCGGAGCTGGCCGGGCAACGCAACCGTTTCGATATCGCCCTGGGCAACTACGTGCATCAGGCCAGGTCCACCCAGGACCCTGCCGTCTCCGAGCGCGCCTTCCGCATCGCCGAGTACCTGGGCGCCGACCAGGCCGCACTCGAGACTGCGTTGATCTGGGCCCGAAACGCTCCGGACAACCTTGACGCCCAACGCGCCGCCGCTATCCAACTCGCGCGCGACGGGCAGTACGACGACTCCATGCAATACATGGAGCGCGTTCTGCTGGGCAAGGGTGACACGCACTTTGACTTCCTCGCCCTGTCTGCGGCGGAAACCGATCCCGACACACGCACCGGCCTTCTGCAAAGCTTTGATCGCCTGCTGGTGAAATTCCCCGACAACGGCCAACTGCTGTTCGGCAAGGCTCTGCTATTGCACCAGGATGGCCGCGCCGAAGAAGCCCTCAAGCTGCTTGAAGCCCACGACGCTAGTGCTCACGAAGTGCCGCCCCTGCTACTGCGCGCACGCCTGCTGCAAGGCCTGGAACGCGGCGAAGAAGGCTTGCCACTGCTGCGCAAAGGCATAAAGGAACACCCACAGGACAAACGCCTGCGCCTGGCCTACGCCCGCCAACTGGTCGAGTTGCAACGCATGGACGAAGCCAAGTCCGAATTCGCCGGCCTGCTGCAGCAGTTCCCCGACGACGATGACTTGCGCTTCTCGCTGGCCCTGGTCTGCCTCGAAGCCGAAGCATGGGACGAGGCGTCGATCTACCTGGATGAGCTGGTTGCACGTGGCAGCCACGTCGATGCTGCCCACTTCAACCTCGGCCGCGCTTATGAAGAGCGCCAGGACCCGAGCAACGCCCTTGTCGAATACGGCCTGGTCGGCCCCGGCAACGACTACCTGTCGGCGCAACTGCGCCAGGCTGAAATCCTTCTCGACAGCGGCCGCGCCAGCGAGGCCCGCAGCCGCCTGAACAAGGCTCGCGAGAACCAGCCGGACTACGCTATCCAGCTCTACCTGATCGAGTCGGAGGCGCTGGCCAATCGCAAGCAGACCGAACAGGCCTGGCAGGTCATTCAGCAAGGGCTGGAGCAGTTCCCCAACGACACCAACCTGCTCTACACCCGCGCCATGCTCGCCGAAAAACGCGATGACCTGCCAGGGCTTGAGCGCGACCTGCGGAGCGTCCTCGAGCGCGAGCCGGACAATGCAACCGTACTCAACGCCCTCGGCTATACCCTTGCCGACCGCACCACTCGCTATGCCGAAGCCAAGAGCCTGATCGAGAAAGCCCACGCGCTCAACCCGGATGATCCGGCCACACTCGACAGCATGGGCTGGGTCAATTATCGCCTGGGCAACCTGAGCGAGGCCGAACGCTTCTTGCGCCTGGCACTGGAAAGGCTGCCCGACCATGAGGTCGCCGCACACCTGGGCGAAGTGCTCTGGGCTCAAGGCAAACAGCGCGAGGCACGCAAGGTCTGGGCCGCCGCCCTGGCCGACCAGCCCGACAGCTCCATCCTGCGCAGCACCCTGCAGCGCCTGACCGGTTCCGAGACCCCCTGATCCATGCGTCGTCATCTCGCTGTATTCAGCCTTATCACCCTCCTCGCCGGCTGCGCCGGCCTGACCGGTCGTGAAGCCATCGAAGGGCACGGCGACGCCCAGCAATGGAAAGCCCACAAGGCCCAGGTCAGCACCCTGGATGCCTGGCAGATCAGCGGCAAGGTCGGCATTCGCGCCCCGCGGGACTCGGGCAGCGGCACGCTGTTCTGGCTGCAACGCCAGGACTACTACGACATCCGCCTTTCCGGCCCGCTGGGTCGCGGTGCAGCCCGCCTGACCGGCCGACCCGGCGCAATCGTTCTCGAGGTCGCCAACCAGGGCCGCTACGAAGCCGAATCCCCCGAATCGCTACTCGAAGAACAGCTTGGCTGGCGCCTGCCCGTCTCGCACCTGCTGTGGTGGGTGCGCGGCCTGCCCGCTCCGGACAGCAAGAGCAAGGTGACACTGGACGGCGCCAGCCGCCTGGCACGCCTGCAACAGGATGGCTGGGATATCGAATACCTCAGCTACGCCGACCAGAACGGCTACAGCCTGCCAGAGCGCATCAAGCTGCGCGGCGAAGACCTCGACGTCACCTTGGTGATCAAGGACTGGCAACCACGCCAGCTCGGCCAATAAGCCCCATGCAAGACGCACAACTGATCCTGCCCGCACCCGCCAAGCTCAACCTGATGCTGCATATCCTCGGCCGCCGCGCCGATGGCTATCACGAGCTGCAGACCCTCTTTCAGTTCCTCGATTACGGTGACGAGCTCGGCTTCTCGCCACGTGATGACGGGGACATTCGCCTGCACAGCGACATCGTCGGCGTGCCCCACGACAGCAACCTGATCGTGCGCGCCGCACGCCGCCTGCAAAGTGAAAGTCATTGCTCGCAGGGTGCCGATATCTGGCTGAACAAACGCCTGCCCATGGGCGGTGGAATCGGCGGCGGCAGCTCCGATGCAGCCACCACCCTGCTCGCCCTGAACCATTTGTGGCAACTCGGCTGGAGCGAAGATCGCCTGGCCACATGCGGGCTCAGCCTGGGCGCGGATGTACCGGTATTCGTGCGTGGACGCGCCGCGTTCGCCGAAGGTGTGGGCGAAAAGCTGGTGCCCGTCGACCTCGAAGAACCCTGGTATCTCGTGCTGGCACCGCAAGTATCTGTCAGCACAGCAGAAATTTTCTCTGACCCGGAGTTGACACGAAATACTCCGGCCATTACAGTGCGCACCGTTCTCGCACAGGGCGGTCGTAATGACTGTCTGTCGGTGGTCGAGAAGCGTTACCCAAAAGTTCGTAACGCTTTGATCTTGCTAAACAAATTTGTTTCAGCTAGATTAACCGGCACTGGTGGTTGTGTGTTTGGGTCCTTCCCAAGCAAAGTCGAAGCTGATAAAGTCGCGGCCCAACTTCCAGCCTCCCTGCCAGGGTTTGTCGCTAAGGGCAGCAACGTTTCGATGTTGCACCGCTCGCTGCAAAGCCTGATCTGAGAAGCGGATGTAGTTTCATCCTTTAGGGGCGTCGCCAAGCGGTAAGGCACCAGGTTTTGATCCTGGCATGCGTTGGTTCGAATCCAGCCGCCCCTGCCATATTCTACGAAGCTGTTCAAAGTTGCCGCTAACGCAGCCATTTTGAACAGCTTTTTAATTCATCAGGTCCACCCTCAGCCGGCAGGTACTGCGCGTGTCCAAGATGATGGTCTTCACGGGGAATGCTAACCCCGACCTGGCGCGCCGTATCGTGCGCCAACTGCACATTCCCCTCGGCGATGCCTCCGTAGGCAAGTTTTCCGATGGCGAAATCAGCGCTGAAATCAATGAAAATGTTCGTGGTAAGGACGTCTTCATCATCCAGCCTACCTGTGCACCTACCAACGACAACCTGATGGAACTGGTGGTGATGGCTGATGCCTTCCGCCGCTCCTCGGCTACTCGTATCACCGCCGTGATCCCCTACTTCGGTTATGCCCGCCAGGACCGCCGCCCGCGCTCCGCTCGCGTGGCAATCAGTGCCAAAGTAGTTGCCGACATGCTCACCGTGGTCGGTATCGACCGCGTACTGACCGTCGACCTGCACGCCGACCAGATCCAGGGCTTCTTCGATATCCCGGTAGATAACATCTACGGTTCCCCCGTTCTGGTGGACGACATCGAAGACCAGCGTTTCGACAATCTCATGATCGTCTCCCCGGACATCGGTGGCGTTGTGCGCGCACGCGCCGTGGCCAAGTCCCTGGGCGTCGATCTGGCGATCATCGACAAGCGTCGCGAGAAGGCCAACCACTCCGAAGTGATGCACATCATCGGTGATGTGGAAGGCCGCACCTGCGTACTGGTCGATGACATGGTCGACACCGCCGGCACCCTCTGCCATGCCGCCAAGGCACTGAAAGAGCACGGCGCGTCCAAGGTCTTCGCCTACGCCACGCACCCGGTTCTGTCCGGTCGCGCGATCGAAAATATTGAAAACTCCGTACTGGACGCACTGGTGGTGACCAACACCATCCCGCTGTCCGCTGCGGCACAAGCCTGCGCCCGAATCCGTCAATTGGACATGGCGCCGGTAGTAGCTGAAGCGGTACGCCGCATCAGCAACGAAGAATCGATCAGCGCGATGTTCCGCTAAGCGAAACATCCACTGACGACAAGTGCCCCGCGCATGCGGGGCTTTTTGCCCAACCGCCCGCACGCTGGTCGCAAGCGAAGCTGGCGGTTTGGTTATTTTGGAGAAGTGAAATGACTGAATTTGCCCTGAATGCCGAAGCGCGTTCCGACCTGGGGAAAGGTGCGAGCCGCCGCCTGCGTCGTATCGCCAGCCTGGTTCCAGCCGTAATCTACGGTGGTGATAAAGCCCCGCAATCGATCAGCCTGCTGGCCAAAGATCTGGCCAAGCTGCTGGAAAACGAAGCGGCCTTCAGCCACGTGCTGACCCTGAACGTTGCCGGCGCCACCGAAACCGTTCTGATCAAGGCCCTGCAACGCCACCCAGCCAAAGGCTTCGTACTGCACGCTGACTTCGTTCGCGTCGTAGCCGGCCAGAAACTGACCGCCCACGTTCCTCTGCACTTCCTCAATCAGGAATCCTCGGTTGGCGTGAAGCAGCAAGGCGGCGAAGTGTCCCACACCATCTCCGAAGTTGAAGTTTCCTGCTTGCCAAAAGACCTGCCGGAATTCATCAACGTCGACCTGGCTAAAGTGGAAGTCGGTCAGATCGTTCACCTGTCCGACCTGACCCTGCCGAAAGGCGTCGAGCTGGTGGCCCTGGCCCACGGCAACGACCTGGCAGTGGCCAACATCCACGCCTCCCGCGTTGCGAAAGACGAAGAAGGCGCCGCCGAGTAATACTCGCGACGCTGCACAACAGCCCAGCCGTTTCGACGGCTGGGCTTTTGTATATTTGCATAAAGGGCTCCTGTCATGACCGCCGTACAACTGATCGTTGGCCTGGGTAACCCCGGCCCCGAATACGACCAGACCCGGCATAATGCGGGGGCTCTTTTTGTTGAACGCCTGGCCGACAGCCAGCGAGTCAACCTGAGCGTCGACAAGAAGTATTTCGGCCTGACAGGCAAATTCAGCCACCAGGGCCGCGATGTTCGCCTGCTCATCCCCACTACCTTCATGAACCGCAGTGGCCAGGCCGTAGCTGCACTGGCGAATTTCTTCCGCATCAAACCGGAAGAGATCCTCGTAGCTCATGACGAACTCGATATGCCTCCGGGTGTTGCCAAGCTCAAACTGGGCGGCGGACACGGTGGGCACAACGGGCTGCGCGACATCATCGCCCAGCTCGGCAACCAGAATAACTTCCACCGCCTGCGGCTCGGCATTGGCCATCCCGGCCATGCCAGCATGGTCTCCAATTACGTCCTGGGCCGCGCTCCACGCAGCGAACAGGAACTGCTGGACACCAGCATCGACTTCGCCCTCGGCGTCGTCCCCGAGATGCTCGCAGGCGACTGGACCAAGGCCATGCAGAAGTTGCACAGCCAGAAAGCCACCTCTTAACTCTTTACCGCCTTATCGCGCGAGGGACACACCATGGGATTCAACTGCGGCATCGTCGGCCTGCCCAACGTCGGCAAGTCCACCCTGTTCAACGCCCTCACCAAATCGGGTATCGCGGCAGAGAACTTCCCCTTCTGCACCATCGAACCGAACAGCGGCATCGTACCCATGCCCGACGCCCGCCTGGCGGCCCTGGCCGAGATCGTCAAACCTGAACGCATCCTGCCGACCACCATGGAATTCGTCGACATCGCCGGCCTGGTAGAAGGCGCCTCCAAGGGCGAAGGCCTGGGCAACAAGTTCCTCGCCAACATCCGCGAGACCGACGCCATCGCCCACGTGGTGCGCTGCTTCCAGGACGACAACGTCATCCACGTCGCCAACAGCGTCGACCCCAAGCGTGATATCGAGATCATTGACCTCGAACTGATCTTCGCCGACCTCGACAGCTGCGAGAAGCAACTGCAGAAGGTCAGCCGTAACGCCAAGGGTGGCGACAAGGACGCCGTAGCGCAGAAAGCCCTGCTCGAGAAGCTCATCCCCCACTTCACCGAAGGCAAGCCCGCACGCACCCTGCTCAAGGCCCTGGGAGACGACGAGAAGCAACTGGTTCGCAGCTTCCACCTGCTCACCAGTAAACCGGTGATGTACATCGCCAACGTTGCTGAAGACGGCTTCGACAACAACCCGTTGCTCGACGTGGTCCAGGCCATCGCCGACGCCGAAGACGCCATCGTTGTTCCGGTGTGCAACAAGATCGAAGCGGAAATCGCCGAGCTCGATGATGGCGAAGAAAAGGACATGTTCCTCGAATCCCTCGGCCTCGAAGAGCCAGGCCTCAACCGCGTGATCCGCGCTGGTTACGAGCTGCTCAACCTGCAGACCTACTTCACCGCCGGTGTTAAGGAAGTTCGCGCCTGGACCGTCAAGGTAGGCGCCACCGCGCCCCAGGCTGCCGGCGTGATCCACACCGACTTCGAAAAAGGCTTTATCCGCGCCGAAGTCGTCGCCTATGACGACTTCATCCAGTACAAGGGCGAAAGCGGCGCCAAGGAAGCCGGTAAATGGCGCCTGGAAGGTAAGGAATACATCGTCAAGGACGGCGACGTGATGCACTTCCGCTTCAACGTGTAAGCAATTGATCGCGCGCAGAAAATCTCCAATGACAGGGCTTGACAGCCCGCCACCAGCCGAGAATAATGCGCGCCTCAAACGGCTACGTAGCTCAGTTGGTTAGAGCACGGCATTCATAATGCTGGGGTCCGGGGTTCAAGTCCCTGCGTAGCCACCAAACAAAACAAAGGCTTACCTTCGGGTAGGCCTTTGTCGTTTCTGGCTTATGGGAACGTGACCAGTCGCCCCCCCCTCTTCACGAGAATTTCACAAGCAATTGCGCACCCTGTCGTCACTGACTACTCCAGGACAGTGATGTGCTCCTTTTCAGCCCCGCCCTTGTGCGGGGCTTTTTATTGCGCAGCCTTCCAACGCACCTACTTCCTACCCGCGCCAAGCCACGTCCAGCACCATCTACAAATGGGCTCAAGCAAGCCCCTGCTGTCCCAATCGGGCTCAAAGGAAAGCCGACACGCAGGCTCACCCGAAGTGGTGTCCTAATGGCTAAAAAAGCCTGAACGAAACCCAGCCGACCTTCGTCTTAAGGCATAGAACAACAAGATGACATGCCGCAGGACGCAACATGATGCCTTCTCGAACCCTCGCACGTTGCGTGCTTCTTCTGGATGCAATCCATCATGCCCACCCAGTGCCGGCAGCCCGTTGCGCACGCAAGACGCGGCGCCTGATCAGCATCCAGAACAAGGTCATAAAGGTGTACATGGCATCGCAGTGCCTGGATGAAGACTTGAGAATCGCGCTGAATCTAATGGGGCGCATTGCTGCCGAGTTCAGGGCCGGTCATCAACCGCCTAGGCGCTCACATCGCTAGCGCCACTTACTCCCCGCCGTAGTATGCAAGTCCTCAGCCCTCGACCGCTTCTGCCAAACCCTCGGCCCATACGCGATAGCCCAACGCGGAAGGGTGATAGCCATCCTCCGCCAGGTAACCGGCTGCGCCGTTGGCCTGTATCGGGTGATATCCCGCAGTCAGCTCGCGACAGACAAGCTGCAATTGCTCGTCCAGCAACGCGCCACGCGTACCCAGCACCTGGCGCAGCAGCCAGGGCAAAGCACTGAAATGCTGGATTGGCGGTACGCCGGCAAAGAGCACTTGAGCACCCTGCCCTTGCAATGCCAAGCCGATCTGACGCAGTGCCGACGTCCATGCGCGCAAGCTGCTCAGGTGGGTGGTGTCGTTGACGCCGAAGACCACGATGGCCAGATCGATGGGCTCAGCCAACATCTGTGGCAACAGCCGCTCACAGGCTTGCGGCGCCGTGATGCCATTCTCGCCACAGGCACGCCAGGCCACGGTGCGTTGCAAGCGTGAGGCCAGCGCTTCGCCGACCTGCGCAGCCAGCGCCAACTCGTTCAGCGGAACACCGACACCCGCCACGGTCGACTCGCCGAGCAGCGCCAGGCGCAGCGGTGGTCCTGGAAATGTAGCACCAGCCACGCCCTGTGCAGGCCCCGAAGCAGGTTGCAGGCGCACGGCACTGCGCCGCACCCGCACGGCCAGAACCAGCAGCAGTGGCAAGAGCGTCACGGTAACGCCCCACCACAACAGCGTACGCAGGCGCATCACAGCGTGATGGTGACCGCTTGTGCCGAGCGTTCTGCCTTGGCCCGGGCCAGGGCCTCGGACTCATCGCGCGCCAGGGCCACACCCATACGCCGTTGCCCGCTCACTTCCGGCTTGCCGAACAGGCGCAGCGCGGTATCCGGCTCAGCCAAGGCGGCCCCAAGGTTGGCGAAGCTGACCTGTTGCGACTCGCCCTCGACCAGGATCACTGCCGAAGCCGAAGGGCCGAACTGGCGAATGGCCGGGATCGGCAGGCCCAGGATGGCCCGTGCGTGCAGGGCAAACTCGGAGAGGTCCTGGGAAATCAGCGTGACCAGACCAGTGTCGTGCGGACGCGGCGAAACCTCGCTGAACCAGACCTGATCACCCTTGACGAACAATTCAACGCCGAACAGGCCGCGCCCGCCCAGCGCCTCGGTGACCGCCTGAGCGACTCGCTGCGACTCGGCCAGCGCCTGTTCGCTCATGGCCTGCGGCTGCCAGGATTCATGGTAATCGCCCTTGACCTGACGATGACCGATAGGCGCGCAGAAGGTAGTGCCGCCGACATGGCGCACGGTCAGCAGGGTGATCTCGTAATCGAAATCGATGAAGCCTTCGACGATCACCCGGCCCTTGCCGGCGCGACCGCCCTCCTGGGCGTAATCCCAGGCGGCCTGCAAGTCGTCAGCGGACTTGACGACACTCTGCCCCTTGCCCGAGGAACTCATGATCGGCTTGACCACGCATGGGCAGCCGACGGTTTCCACCGCGACCTTGTAGGCCTCGAAGGTGTCCGCAAAGAGGTAAGGCGAAGTCGGCAAACCGAGCTCTTCGGCAGCCAGGCGACGGATGCCTTCGCGGTTCATGGTCAGTTGCGCGGCACGTGCACTGGGGATGACGGTAAAGCCTTCCCGCTCCAGCGCAACCAGGGTATCGGTGGCAATCGCCTCGATTTCGGGAACGATATAGTGCGGACGTTCCTGCTCGATGATCGCGCGCAGGGCCTCGCCGTCGAGCATGCTCAGCACATGGCTGCGGTGCGCCACCTGCATGGCCGGGGCATTGTCATAGCGGTCCACGGCAATCACTTCGCAGCCCAGGCGCTGCAACTCGATCACCACTTCCTTGCCCAGTTCACCAGAACCACAGAGCAGAACACGAGTAGCTGTCGGCGACAGCGGGGTACCGATACGGGGCATGCAATCATCCTCGGAAAAAGAAAAAGTGGGGCAGTCAAGGCGACTCGGGCTGCAGCAGGAACTGGCCGGCCGCGCGGGTGCGCTCGACACAACGCTGCAGCACCTCCCGCCGCTCGACGTTGTCCATGCGGCCCCAGCGCGTTATTTCATCGGCACTACGTTGGCAGCCGATACAGATGTCCTGGTCATCGAGGGCACAGATGCTCACGCACGGCGAGCGAACCGGACGTTCGGCTTGCATCAGTCGTCCTGGGGCACGAGGTCGCGCGCATAACGCTGGGCGTTGTGCACATAGTGGGCGGCGCTGGCTTCGAGCATTTTCTTCTGCGCCTCGGTCAGTTCACGCACCACCTTGCCGGGCGAACCCATGACCAGGCTGCCGTCGGGAATTTCCTTGCCCTCGGGAATCAGCGCATTGGCGCCGATGATGCAGTACTTGCCGATCTTCGCACCGTTGAGGATCACCGAATTGATACCGATCAGGCTGTAATCGCCCACCGTGCACCCGTGCATCATCACGTTGTGGCCGACCGTCACACCTTTGCCCAAGGTCAGCGGGAAGCCCATGTCGGTGTGCATCACCGTGCCGTCCTGGACGTTGCTGTTCTCGCCGATATGGATCAGTTCGTTGTCGCCGCGCAGCACGGCACCGAACCAGACGTTGGCGCCGGCCTCGAGCTTGACCTTGCCAATCAGCGTGGCGTTGGGCGCCGTCCAGCTTTGTGGATCGGTCTCGACACGGGCATCGCCCAGACGGTACTTCATGCGCAGCTCCTCACAGGTGGATGACCCTGACCGATGACTTCGGCGGCTGGTCCAGATCGATCCCGGCGCCGTACACCAGGTTCACCAGTTCGACG
The DNA here is from genome assembly GCF_965111915.1 of Pseudomonas sp. Marseille-Q8238. Classification (NCBI taxonomy): domain Bacteria; kingdom Pseudomonadati; phylum Pseudomonadota; class Gammaproteobacteria; order Pseudomonadales; family Pseudomonadaceae; genus Pseudomonas; species Pseudomonas sp. Marseille-Q8238. The sequence continues at coordinate 3,772,473 of NZ_CBCOPI010000001.1, forward strand.
ATCATCACGGCCGTCAGGCCCCAAATCTTGTAGTTATCGTAGTGGTAACAGGGCACATACCAGCTGCGCCCTTCGTAATCGATGCGATGGGTGACCTCACGCGGGTCATCGCAGAAGAATGCCAGGGGAACGGAGAACACCGCGGCGATTTCATCATCGTTTGCCCGGTACTCCACGTAATCGGGCACCACGCCGACGTACGGGGTCACCTTGATGCCGAAGCGCGACACCAGCGGGCTGAGCGGGCCGACGACCTCGACCAGGCCCGGCGGCAACCCCACTTCCTCCTCGGCCTCACGCAGGGCCGTGTGGGTCAGGTCGCGGTCTTCGGGATCGCGTCGGCCACCGGGGAAGGCCACTTCTCCACCGTGGGTGGACAAGCCACTGGCCCGCAAGGTCAGCACCAGCTCAGGCTCGTCGCTGCGAGTGATCGGAACCAGCACTGCCGCCTCGGGCAAACGCTCGTCGACGGTGAGGATGCGCGGAGTATGGCTGCGCACGCGTTGCAGCAGCTCGTCGAGCATGGTCGTTCTCGGTCTATTTTTGTCTGGGCCATGATGGCATGAAAGCCGACGCCCGCCCAAGCCCCGAGCCAACGGCGCGGCTTGCCGGGGCACCTGACTGGCGCCAAGATGGGCGAACAAGAGAGGAGCCCGCATGAAATTTTGCAGCCACTGTGGCAGCCCCGTGGAAGAGCGCATCCCGCAGGGAGACAACCGCCTGCGCTTCGTTTGCCCGCAGTGCAGCACCATCCATTACCAGAACCCGCGCATCGTCGCGGGCTGCTTGCCGGTCTGGGGTGAGCAGGTCCTGCTATGTCGCCGTGCCATCGAGCCGCGCCGGGGCTTCTGGACTCTGCCGGCTGGTTTCATGGAGAACGGCGAAACCCTCGAACAGGCCGCCGCCCGCGAAACCCACGAAGAAGCCTGCGCCCGCGTTCGTGATCTCAACCTCTATACGCTGTTCGACCTGCCGCATATCAGCCAGCTGTATGTGTTCTTCCGTGCGGAGCTGGTCGACTTGGATTTCTGCGCTGGCGAGGAAAGCCTCGAGGTACAACTGTTCCACGAGCACGAAATTCCCTGGAACGAACTCGCCTTCCCCACCGTCGGACGTACTCTGAAGTGTTATTTCGCCGACCGCATCGCGCATGCCTATCCGGTGCGCAATGAAGGTATCGCGCCTTTGCGTCCGAGAACCTGAACAGCGACCGCCGAACCCGATGACCGACCAGGAGAACACCATGGACACCAGTGATCACCACAGCCTGAGCACCCTGTTCGAACAACTCGGCCTGCCGGCCAGCAACGCCGATATTGCCGCCTTCATTCGCGACAATCACCTGGCCAAAGGACAGAAACTATCGGAGGCCCCTTTCTGGACACCCGCCCAGGCCAGCTTCCTGGCCGAAGCCCTGTCCCGAGACGCCGACTGGGCCGTACAGGTCGACGAGCTGGCGACATCCCTCGCCAAATAGCCCTCAGCCAGGGGTGGCCCCGAGAAAGCGCTACGTACGGATGAACGGCCCGCCGGACGAGGATTGATCATCACCGCCGGCATAGGCAGACTCTCGTCCCAGAATCCGTATTCCCGCTCTCCGGAACCTCGCAATGCGCTGGCTGCTCGCCCTACTCTGCTTTTCCCTGATCGGCGTCGGTCACGCCTCGACCAGCGCGCCCCTGGCAGACAAGCGCGTGGACAAGGTGCTAGTGGTCAAGTCCGAACGCAAACTGCACCTGATGGAGCGCGGCGAAATCCTCAAGTCGTACCGGATCTCCCTCGGCAAGCAGCCCAAAGGCACCAAAGTCCGCGAAGGTGATAGCCGCACCCCGGAAGGCTTCTATTGGATCGACTGGCGCAAGACCAGCGACAAATACAACCTGTCGATGCACATCTCCTACCCCAACGCCCGCGACCTGGACAACGCCCGCAAACAAGGCGTGTCGCCAGGCAGCATGATCATGATTCATGGCACGCCGCTGGATGACGAGTACCCCGAGTGGTACTTCCACACCCTTGACTGGACCGAGGGCTGCGTCGCCATGAAGAACACCGACATGCGCGAAGTGTGGAATCTGGTCAAAGACGGCACGCTGATCGAAATCCGCCCCTGATCACCCTGCTGCACACAGCCCAAGTTTCCGCTTGAAGCGCTGGACAAACTCCAAGATCATGCGCGGGCCTTTTATTCGGACCAGAGCTAATCATCCATGGAACAGAAACACTCAGGGCTTGGCATTGCCTCCTTCATCATCAGCATCGTCACCGGCATTCTGATTTTTCTGCTGTTCATCGTCGCAGGTGTAATCGAGTCATCGACGCCGGGCGGGATCAACGAAGAGTCGACCGAAGCCATCGTGCTCGGTCTGTTCATCATCCTCATGCTGTTCATCAACCTAGTGGCCATCGGCCTGGGTATCGGCGGGCTGTGCCAGAGTGAGCGCAAGAAGATCTTCGCCATCCTCGGCACCATCTTCTCTTCGCTGACCACCCTGCTGGCGATCCTGCTGATCATCGTCGGCAACTCGATGTAAGCACTGCTCACCGGGGGCATTGCGTCCCCCGGCAACTTCCCAACCTCCCTGCATCCATTTGCGCCAATTCATTTGGCGCGATAACTTGTCGCGCCTCCACTTCCCAACAGGGCGCACCATGAAAAAGCCAGAACCCTGCTCAGCACTGCGCCTGGACAACCAGCTGTGCTTCGCCCTGCACTCCACCTCCCTGCTGATGACCAAGGCGTACAAACCCCTGCTCCAGGGTATCGGCCTGACCTACCCGCAATACCTGGCCATGCTGGTGCTCTGGGAGGGCGATGGCATCACGGTAGGGGAAATCAGCAACCGCCTGCTCACCGACCCAGGCTCCCTGACACCCCTGCTCAAGCGCCTGGAAGCTGAAGGGCTACTGACCCGCACCCGCAGCCGTGCCGACGAACGCGTGGTCGAGCTGCACCTGACCGGCAAGGGACGTGCCTTGCAGGCCCAGGCGGAACATTTCCCCACCTGCATCGTCGAGGCCAGCGGCCAAAGCGTCGCCCAGTTGGTCGCCCTCAAAGATGAAATCATCGCCCTGCGCGAACAGCTGCAACGCTCGACCTAACCCGATATGCGCTCCTCGCAGGTGACACGGGAATATTGCTTCTAACAAATATCTTGCACACAAAATAACATCGCACTATATTTCGTCTCACGCACAAACCTTGCGCGCAATTATTTAACCAACAAACAATTTGCGAGATATCCCCATGCAAGCCATCAAAGCCCTGTACACCGCTACCGCCACTGCTACCGGAGGCCGTGACGGCCGCGCTGTTTCTTCTGACGGTTTTCTCGATGTGAAGCTGACCACGCCACGCGAACTGGGTGGCCAAGGTGGTGAGGCCACCAACCCGGAACAGCTGTTTGCTGCCGGTTACTCAGCCTGTTTCATCGGCGCGCTCAAGTTTGTCGCCAGCCAGAAGAAACTGGCCTTCCCCAGCGACGCCTCCATCACCGGCAAGGTCGGTATCGGCCAGATCCCCGGCGGCTTCGGTCTGGAAGTTGAGCTGGATGTCAGCCTGCCTGGCCTGGATCAGAGCGTTGCGCAGGAACTGGTCGAGGCGGCCCACCAGGTCTGCCCGTACTCCAACGCAACCCGTGGCAACATCGACGTGCGTCTCAGCGTCAGCGTCTAACCGGCACTGAAACGAAAAAGCCCCGGCACGCACATGGCGGACCGGGGCTTTTCAGCGAGCGAAAGTCAGAACCTCAGGTCGGACAACCGCCAGACGTCATACGCCGGCGTCTCATACGGATGAGTCTTCTTCAGCGCCTTGACCACGTCGTGAATCAGCTCGTCTGCAACCACGAGCTCAACCTTCCACTCCGTGACTTCCTTGAGTACATTCTGCTGCCCGAGGAAAGGCGAACTGCCCTCCAACGCGCGGTACTGTCCCTGTCCCTGGGTCTGCCAACAACAATGGTCATAGCGCCCTACCTCACCCGCGCCAGCGGCGAAAATCGCCTGTTTGACTTCTTCCAGGTGACTCGGTGGAACATAGAAACACAGCTTGTACATCAGGTTCTCCAAGGTGCATCGACGAATACGGGAACCTTGCGGTTCACCCTGCCCAGCAATGATGGCATTTTGCCTTATTCTTACCATGAGGCACAGTTCGCATCTGCACGTTGGAGTCACGCAAAAGATGAAAATGCCCAGGATCGCTAGAACACCTAGGTATACAACCGGGGCAATCAATCACCTTTGATAAAGCGTGACCAATGCGCCCGAAAGCCGGTTGCCGGTGGGTTATGGCTACCGTCGCAGTAGGGCAGGCGCCGCGACAGGCCACAGCGACATAGCAGCAGATGCTGCTCGCGCACCGGCTCAAGCCGCACTGCATCGGTACAACCGAGGGAACAATCGGGAAGTTGCGGCGAACGCCCACAACGGCACAGCGTCAAGGTATCGCCAGGTCGAACCTGGCGCACCTCGGGAAAAATCACAGACGGGTCATCGGCCATGGCCGAGCCCGCCCTTTCTCAGCAACCGTGCCAGGCTGACACGGCTGACGGAGCGACTCAGTCGACCCACACGCGCGCATTGCGGAACATGCGCAGCCAGCCGCCATCTTCCTGCCACTCGTCCGGGCGCCAGGAGTTCTGCACGGCGCGGAAGACCCGCTCCGGGTGCGGCATCATGATGGTCACACGACCATCACGGCTGCACAGACCGGTAATACCACGCGGCGAACCGTTGGGGTTGGCCGGGTAGGTTTCACTGACCTTGCCGTGGTTGTCGACGAAGCGCATCGCCACGGTGCCGGACAGATCGGCCTCAAGCAGGGCTTCCTCGCTCTCAAACTCGGCATGACCTTCACCGTGGGCAATGGCGATCGGCATCCGCGAACCGGCCATGCCACGCAGGAAGATCGACGCCGACTCCTGGATCTGCACCATGGCTACGCGCGCTTCGAACTGCTCCGAGCGGTTGCGCACGAAGTGCGGCCAGAACTCGGTGCCCGGAATCAGCTCGTGCAGGTTGCTCATCATCTGGCAGCCGTTGCACACGCCAAGGGCGAAGCTGTCCTTGCGCTCGAAGAACGCCTGGAACGCATCACGGGCACGGCTGTTGAACAGCGCCGACTTGGCCCAGCCTTCCCCGGCACCCAGCACGTCACCGTAGGAGAAGCCACCACAGGCGACCAGGCCCTTGAACTCTTCCAGGCTGACGCGACCGGCGAGGATATCGCTCATGTGCACGTCGACCGCCGCGAAGCCGGCACGGTCGAAGGCCGCGGCCATTTCCACCTGACCGTTGACGCCCTGCTCACGCAGCACTGCCACTTGTGGACGCACGCCCTTCTTGATGTAAGGCGCGGCGATGTCCTGGTTGACGTCGAAGGACAGTTTGATCGACAGGCCAGGGTTGTCCTCATCGAGAATGCTGTCGAATTCCTGCTCCGCGCAGGTAGCGTTATCGCGCAGACGCTGGATCTGGTAGCTGGTTTCCGCCCACTGGCGCTGCAACAGACGACGCTGGCCGCCGAACACCGGCTCGCCATTGAAGCTGATGGCCACGTCACTGCCGTTGACCGGCTGACCGATCACCGCCACGCAGTCACCCAGGCCGGCCGCACTGAATTGCGCCAGCACATCCGGGGTCGCGTCCTGACGCACCTGGATCACCGCACCCAACTCTTCGTTGAACAGCACGGCAGCCAGTTCTTCACGCTCATCGGCCAGCGCGTCGAGGAACAGGTTCAGGCCGCAATGACCGGCGAAGGCCATTTCCAGCACGCTGGTCAGCAGGCCGCCGTCAGAACGGTCGTGGTAGGCCAGCAGATGACCGTCGGCGTTGAGGCCCTGGATCACGGCAAAGAACGCCTTGAGGTCTTCGGCGTCGTCGACGTCCGGCGCGCTCTGGCCGAGCTTGCCGTAGACCTGAGCAAGGATCGAAGCCCCCATGCGGTTCTGGCCACGGCCGAGGTCAACCAGAATCAGGTCGGTCTCGCCCTTGTCCAGACGCAGTTGCGGCGTCAGGGTCTGGCGAATGTCGGCAACCGGCGCGAAACCGGTGACCACCAGCGACAGCGGCGAGGTGACGCTCTTCTCCGTCCCCTCGTCCTGCCACTTGGTCTTCATCGACATCGAGTCCTTGCCCACCGGAATGGTGATGCCGAGCGCCGGACACAGCTCCATGCCAACAGCCTTGACGGTGTCGTACAGGCGCGCGTCTTCGCCCGGGTGACCGGCAGCGGCCATCCAGTTGGCGGACAGTTTGATGTCGGAAATCTTCTCGATGCGCGAGGCGGCGATGTTGGTCAGTGTCTCGCCGATCGCCATGCGCCCGGAAGCAGCGGCGTCGAGCAGGGCCAGCGGCGTGCGCTCGCCCATGGCCATGGCTTCACCGGTGTAGACGTCGAAGCTGGTAGCAGTCACGGCCACGTCAGCCACGGGCACCTGCCACGGGCCGACCATCTGGTCGCGGGCCACCAGGCCGGTAATCGTGCGGTCACCGATGGTGATCAGGAAGCTCTTGCTGGCCACGGCCGGATGACGCAGCACGCGATTGACCGCTTCATCCAGATCGACGCTGGCGGCGCTGAAGTCATCGCCCAGCTCGGCCTCGCGCACGGCGCTGCGGTGCATGCGCGGCGCCTTGCCGAGCAGTACTTCGAGCGGCATGTCCACGGCATTGTTGCCGAAGTGGCTGTCGGCCACGGTCAGGTGACGCTCCTCGGTGGCCTCGCCGACCACGGCGAACGGGCAACGCTCACGCTCGCAGATAGCCTTGAAGCGCTCCAGATCGACAGCGTCGACCGAGAGCACGTAGCGCTCCTGGGACTCGTTGCACCAGATTTCATGGGGCGCCATGCCCGGCTCGTCGTTGGGCACGTTGCGCAGCTCGAAACGACCACCGCGACCACCGTCGTTGACCAGTTCCGGGAAGGCGTTGGACAGGCCACCGGCACCGACGTCATGGATGAATTTGATCGGATTCTTGTCGCCCAGTTGCCAGCACCGGTCGATCACCTCCTGGCAACGACGCTCCATTTCCGGGTTGTCACGTTGTACCGAGGCGAAGTCCAGGTCAGCCGAGCTAGCACCGGTGGCCATCGACGAAGCGGCACCGCCGCCCAGACCGATGAGCATGGCCGGGCCGCCGAGCACGATCAGCTTGCCGCCGACGCTGATCTCGGCTTTCTGCACGTGTTCTTCGCGGATGTTGCCCATGCCGCCAGCGAGCATGATCGGCTTGTGATAACCCCGCACTTCTTCACCGCGCGGCGTATTGATCGCCTGCTCGAAGGTACGGAAGTAACCGGTCAGGGCCGGACGGCCGAATTCGTTGTTGAACGCGGCGCCGCCCAGCGGGCCTTCGATCATGATGTCCAGCGCGGTGACGATGCGCTCGGGTTTGCCATACGGCACTTCCCACGGCTGTTCGAAACCTGGGATGTTCAGGTTGGACACGGTGAAACCGGTCAGGCCAGCCTTGGGCTTGGCACCGCGACCGGTCGCGCCTTCGTCGCGGATCTCGCCGCCGGAGCCGGTGGACGCGCCGGGAAACGGAGCAATGGCGGTCGGGTGGTTATGCGTCTCGACCTTCATCAGGATGTGTACCGGCTCCTGAGACGCCGCATATTCGCGGGTTTCGGGATTCGGGTAGAAACGTCCGCCGACGCTGCCGACGATGACCGCGGCGTTGTCCTTGTAGGCAGACAACACGCCTTCACGGTTCAGTTCGTGGGTGTTCTTGATCATGCCGAACAGCGACTTTTCCTGGCTCTCGCCATCGATGTCCCAACTGGCATTGAAGATCTTGTGGCGGCAATGCTCGGAGTTGGCCTGGGCGAACATCATCAGCTCGATGTCGTGCGGGTTGCGCCCCAGGTCGTTGAAGCTCTTCACCAGGTAGTCGATTTCGTCCTCGGCCAGCGCCAGGCCCAACTCGACGTTGGCCTTTTCCAGCGCGGCGCGACCTCCGCCCAGCACGTCAACCGCCGTCAGCGGCTTCGGCTGCGCGTGGCTGAACAGCCCTTCGGCCTGCTCCAGCGCCCCCAGAACAAGCTGGGTCATGCGGTCATGCAGCACACTGGCGGCAGCCTGGACATCGGCCTCGCTCAGTTCGCCGGCGACGTAGTAGGCAATGCCGCGCTCCAGGCGCTGGATTTTCGCCAGGCCGCAGTTGCGGGCGATGTCGCTGGCCTTGCTCGACCAGGGCGAAATGGTGCCGAAACGTGGAATGGTCAGGAACAGGCGGCCACTCGGCTCCTGCACCGGCACGCTCGGGCCGTATTTCAGCAGGCGGGCCAGAACATGCTCTTCGTCGGTGCTGAGGACACCGGTGACATCGGCAAAATGCGCGAACTCGGCGTACAGCCCGGTCACGGCGGGGACCTTGGCGGTCAGTTGCTCGAGCAATTTACCGTGACGAAAAGCAGAAAGAGCGGGCGCGCCGCGCAGGATCAACATCGTGAACAGCCTCTGGGAAGGGGTGTGCTTTGAGGCCGTGCATTCTAGCCTAAAGCACCGGGCGGCGGCACCCGTCAGGCGTTCCGCGTATCAGAGCCACCGATAGCTGTCGAGATATGGCGACTGACAGGCTTTGCGTATACTGCGCCGATGTTTGCCCAAACTGCGTTCCGCACGCGCACTGCCGCCTGGCTGCTGGCTACCGGAATCTTTCTGTTGCTCGGTGGCTGTGGTGAAGAACCCCACCAACCGACCACGCTCGAGCGCGTGCAGAAGGAGGGTGTCCTACGCGTGGTCACCCGCAACAGCCCGGCTACCTATTTCCAGGATCGCAGCGGCGAAACCGGCTTCGAGTACGAGTTGGTCAAGCGTTTCGCCGACAACCTCGGCGTCGAACTGAAGATCGAAACCGCAGACAACCTCGATGACCTGTTCAGCCGCCTCAACCAGCCCGATGGCCCGGTATTGGCCGCTGCCGGGCTCGTTGCCAGCGACGGCCGCAAGGTCCAGGCAAAGTTCTCCCAGCCGTACCTGCAGGTCACCCCGCAGGTCATCTACCGCAATGGCGAGCAACGCCCGAGCCGCCCGGAAGACCTGATCGGCAAACGCATTCTCGTCCTCCAGGGCAGCAGTCACGCCGAACAGCTCAAGCAACTGCAAGCAACCCTGCCCGAACTCAAATATGAAGAATCCTCAGCGGTCGAGGTGGTCGACCTGTTGCGCATGGTCGATGAAGGACAGATCGACCTGACCCTGGTCGACTCCAACGAACTGGCCATGAACCAGGTGTACTTCCCCAATGTACGCGTGGCATTCGACCTCGGCGATGCACGCAACCTGGCCTGGGCCATGGCGCCTGGTGCCGATGACAGCCTGCTGCAGGAGGTCAATCACTTCCTCGCGCTGGTCGAGGAAAACGGCAGCCTGCAACGCCTGAAGGACCGCTATTACGGGCACGTCGACGTACTCGGTTATGTCGGCGCCTATACCTTTGCCAAGCACCTGCAACAGCGCCTGCCACGCTACGAACAGTTCTTCAAACAGGCTGCCGAGAAGCACAAGGTCGACTGGCGCCTGCTCGCGGCCATTGGCTACCAGGAATCGCTGTGGCAACCGGAAGCCACCTCCAAGACCGGCGTGCGCGGCCTGATGATGCTGACCCAGGGCACCGCCCAGGCCATGGGCGTGGCCAATCGCCTGGATGCCCGACAAAGCATTCAGGGAGGCGGCAAGTACCTGGCGCTGATCCACAGTGGCCTGGCCGAGGAGCTGGAAGAGCCGGATCGCACCTGGTTCGCGCTGGCCGCCTACAACATCGGCATCGCTCACCTCGGCGACGCCCGCAAGCTGGCCCAGGCCGAAGGGCTGAACCCGAACAAGTGGCTCGACGTGCAGAAGATGCTGCCACGTCTGTCGCAGAAGCAGTGGTACAGCAAGACCCGCTACGGCTATGCCCGCGGTGGCGAGACCGTGCACTTCGTGCGCAACATTCGCCGCTACTACGACATCCTCAACTGGGTGACCCAGCCGCAGCTGGAAGGCTCACCGATCGTGGAGAACATCATCCACGTGCCTGGCGTGGCCAAGCAGGAACCTGGCGATAACCCAACGCTCTGAGCCCTTCGCGCCCCGAGCGTCACACAGCAAGAGCCCCAGATCGCGCACCGAAACATGGCTCAGCCCCGTGGCACGCCCGGCATGCAGTGCACAAAAAACGATCAGAGCGAGCGGCGCGCCTTGAAGAAGGCCCGCAGCACATCACCGCAATCCTCGGCCAGCACCCCGCCTTCGACCAACACGCGGTGGTTGAGGAAGGTCTGCTCGAAGAACTGACCACGACTGCTCACCACGCCAGCCTTCGGCTCGCTGGCACCGTAGACCACGCGCGCAATGCGCGAGTGCACGATCAAGCCGGCGCACATGCTGCACGGCTCCAGTGTCACGTACAGGGTGCTACCCGGCAGGCGGTAATTGAGCTGCGCCAGCGCGGCAGCGCGAATGGCCACCATCTCGGCATGAGCACTGGGATCATGGGTAGAGATCGGGCAGTTGAAGCCACGTCCAATCACTTGGCCCTCATGCACCAGCACCGCCCCCACCGGCACCTCGCCCAGCTCACCACCCTCGGCCGCCAGCGCCAGGGCTTCACGCATGAAGTCCTGGTCACGGCTACGGTCGACGATCATCGGCTTGCGCATCAGGCGACTTCTATCGCGGCCATCAGGCCGGTTTCCATGTGGTCGATGACGTGGCAGTGGAACATCCACACCCCCGGGTTATCGGCCACCAGGGCAATACGTGCGGTCTCGTTCTTGCCCAGCAGGTAGGTGTCGGTGAAGTACGGGATGATCTTCTTGCGGTCGGAACTGATCACCTTGAAGGCCATGCCATGCAGGTGGATCGGGTGCAGGTACTGCGCCATGTTGCGCAGCTCGAAGATGTAGTGGCCGTTCTTCTTCAGCGTGGCGATAGGTCGGTCGGCACAGGTCTTGTCCTGGATATCCCAGGCCTTGCCGTTGATCTGCCAGTAATTGCTCGGCCGCCCCGGGCCGTTGACCAGGGTCGCCGCCCACTCGAACTTGAAGCTCAATGTCTCGGCCTTGGACAGGTCCGGCTCGGGCACCGGGTTGCGCGGCAGCGCCGCAGGCCAGTTACCAGCCGGCTCGGCACTGGCAATGCTGCGCAGGGTAGCCAGCCGCAGCGGGCCATTGCGCAGCGGCAACTCCTGCCCGGCTTCCGGGACCTTGAGGGCCAGGTCGATGCGCATGCCTGGGCCGAGCCAGTATTCCTTGCCCAGCTCGCGCGGCTCGATGGGGTGGCCATCCAGCGCATAGATACGGACATCCGCCCCCGGCATGTTGAGGCGATAGGTCACGGTGTTGTCGAGGTTGATCACGCGCAGGCGCACCACCTGCCCGGCAGGCAACTCCAGCGTCGGCGCAGGGACGCCATTGATGGTGCTCAAGCGCCCACGCGTACCTTCACGAGCCGCCTCACGCGGCACGCTGAAGGCGGTGAAAGCGCCCTCCTCGTCGATGTGCCAGGTTTTCAGGCTGAGCGTACGCTCATGCTGAAACCCCGACGGCTCGCGCTCCTCGACGATCAACGGGCCAACCAGGCCACGCCCCAGCTGCTCGGCACTGGACAGGTGCGGGTGGTACCAGAAGCTGCCGGCATCCTCGGTCTTGAACTGGTAGTCGAAATACTCGCCAGGCAGCACCGGCAATTGCGACACATAGGGCACACCGTCCATCTCCAGCGGCAGGCGGATGCCATGCCAGTGAATGGTGGTCGGCTCATCGAGCTTGTTGATGAAACGCACGCGTAACCAGTCGCCCTGACGCGAGCGCAGCTCCACACCCGGTGCCTGGCCGCCATAGCCCCAGGCAGGCGTGGAATGCCCGGCGACCAGCTCGATATCGACCGGTGCGGCGATCAGTTCGTAGTCATGTGTTTGGGGCGCGGCCACGCGCGCCAGCCAATAGCGTGCGCCGCCAGCAGCGAGGCCAACGACGCCGATACCGGCGATGCCAGACAAAATCTGTCTGCGGGTGAAAGACATGGTTCAGGCTCCTGAAACGGGACAGCTCTGACGCCAATCCGGTTGGGGCTGCATGGGCCTCTGCGGGCGCTGGCGCGAACGATACACCCTGAGCGCTCTTCCAGCGAACCGAAGGCCCGAGACGATTTGTCGCGCGCCGGTACTCATGTACTGCGGCGCACGTAGGCCCTGGTGGTCAGCAGGTAGACGGGCAGTCCGGACACCAACACGATCAGCGCTGCATAAGGCGCCGCACCGGCATACTCAAGGTTGCCGGTATGCGACCAGACTTTCGTGGCCAGGGTATCCAGACCGGTCGGACCGAGGATCAGCGTGGCCGTCAGCTCCTTCATGCAATCGAGGAACACCAGCACGAAACCGGCGCCAATGGCCGGGAAGATGATCGGCAGGGTCACCTTGACAAAGGTCGCGAGAGGCGTATGCCCCAGGGTACGGGCCGCCTCTTCCAGTTGTGGTGAAGCCTTTTCCAGCGCCACACGGATCGGCCCCTGGGCCATCGGCATGAACAGCAGCGCATAGGCCACCAGCAACAGAATGCTGGTCTGGTACAGCGCCGGGACGTAACCCAGGGCGAAGAACACCAGCGACAGGGCGATCACCAGCCCCGGCAAGGCATGCAGCAGATAGGGTAGCCTGTCCGCCAGCGTCGCCATACGCCCGTAGTAGCGCACCACCACCAGGCAGACCGGCAAGGCCAGCAGGCAACTGAGCAACGCGCCGCCGAAGGAATACGTCAACGAGGACCACAGCGTCTCGGCAATCTCCATGACTGGGAAACTGGCCGAACTGCCTTCGGCGATCCAGAAACCCAACATGGTCAGCGGAACACCACAGCCGATGACGACCAGCGCCAGCAGCAGCACCTGCGCCAGCACGCCCCAGCGCCCCAGGCCCACCCGCGCGGCACTGCGGGCCACACCCTGGCCGGTGCGCGCATAGCCACGCCCGCGCAGGCGGAACTCACCCCACAGCAGCAGCATGCACAACGCCAGCAGCAGCGCCGAGAGCATGGCCGCATTGCTGCCGCTGAACTCCAGTTCGAACTGCTGATAGATCGCCGTGGTGAAGGTCTGGTAACGCATGATCGACGGCGCGCCGAACTCCACCAGCATGTGTACCGCCACCAGCAGGCTGGTGGCCATCAACGCCGGGCGCAGCAGTGGCAATGTGACCCGCCAGAACACCTGGCGCCGGTTGTAGCCGAGCATCCGCGCCGACTCCTCCAGCGCCGGATCAAGGTTGCGCAAGGTGGCGACCACCGGCAGGTAGACCAGCGGATACTTGGACAGGATCATCACCAGCACCGTCCCGCCGAGGCCTTCGAACAGCGGACTGATCGACACCCAGGTGAAACCGCTGACGAACGACGGAATGGCAAACGGCAAGCACAACAGCACGTTCCAGTGCCTGCGCCAGCGCAGATCACTGCGCTCCACCAGCCAGGCCAGCGTCAGACCGATGAGCGCGCAACCAATGGTGACCAGCACCATCAGCTTCATGGTGTTGGCTAGCAGGCCGAATACGAAAGGCCGCCACAGCAGCGCCCAGGCCTCGTGCAAACCCGTCTGCCCCGCCCGCACCACGACGAAGAACAACGGCAGCGCCGCTACCAGCAACAGCGCCAACACGGGAATCTGCAACCAGATCGGCGGCGACTTGCGCCGACGTCCGCCCACAGGCATGGGCAACGGGGGTAGCTCGGGACTCACGGCCTGGGTGGGCATGCTCAGTTCAGCCCGACTTCGCGCTGCAGCTCCAGGGCATCCTCGGCCAGGCCGATTTGCGATGCCGTGATGGCAGGCGGCTTGAGCTGGTCATACGGCTTGAGCAGGGGGTCGGCCGACACCTTCGGATTCACCGGATACTCTGCCGACTTGCTGAGTACGGTCTTCTGCCCTTCCTCGCTGATCATGAAGGCCAGGAACTGCTGGGCCTCTTTCGGATGCTTGGTGGATTTGATCACCGCAGCGCCGGAAACGCTGGCCAGGCCACCGGCATCGCCATCGGCGAAATAGTGCAATCTGGATTTGAGCTCGCCCTTTTCCTTCTTCAGCGCTGCCCAGTAATAGCTGTTGACCAGGGCCGCGCCGGCTTCACCGTTCTCCACCGCCTTCATGGCGATGACGTTGTTGGTGTAGGTACTGCCGAATGCCTTGAGGCCGGTCAGCCACTCCTCGGCCGCCTCACGCCCGTCGAGACGGATGACAGCGGCTGTCTGCCCGAGAAATTCACCACTGCTCGGCACGAAGGCAATCTTGCCCGCCCATTCGGGGCCGGCCACATCGAGTACCTTGGTGGGCAACTCATCCTCACTGACCAGGTCCGGGTTGTAGGCCAGTACCCGCACGCGCGAGGTAATGCCCAGCCACTGGCCGCCTTCATCAGAGAACCCTGCATCGATCTGCCCAAGCGTTGCGTCGTCGACCTTGGCCAGCAACCCCTGGCTCGCCAGCTTGACCAGCGGCGGCGCTTCCTCGGTATAGATGATGTCGGCCGGCGAGCGCGCGCCTTCCTCGGCGATCTGGTTGGCCAACTGGCCGCCACCGCCCTTGCGGATCAGCACCTTGATGCCGGTCTTCTTGGTGAATGCTTCGGCGACGGCCTTGCCGGTCGCTTCGTGCTGGCCGTTGTACAGCGTCAGGGTCACCGTATCCGCCGCTTGTGCGGCCATGGGCAACAACAGGCCGAGGGACAGGACGCCCGCGCCACAGGCACGCGCCAATGCAGTTACAAGACGTACCGACATGAACCACTCCTCTAAAGCTTCAGCAATAACCTGAAACGATTATACGGACCAATTGCGCCTGATTCTCAAGAAATGCCTGCGACAGATTGCGCCGGGTGCAGGCAGATGCCCTATCGGCGGCTCGGTCAGCGGCTCAGTGCGAGCTTCAAACCGAAGCCCAACAGGCTCACGCCAGCCAGCCGCTCCAGGACCAGGCCCACACGCGGCCGGGCACGCAACCTGTCGACCATGCGCCGCGTGAGCAGTACGAGGACGACGCCGTAGCACAAGGTCAGCAATGCGACTGTCACGGCCATGACCGCGAACGTCAGCAACCCCTGGTGACGGGCCGGATCGATGAACAGCGGGAAGAAAGCCATGTAGAACACGATGGCCTTGGGGTTGAACAGGGTGATGACGGCGGTCTGCCGCAGGTAGTGGCCGGCGGTGATGGTCACTGCCGGAGCACTGCCGGGCTTGGCCAGCAGCATGCGTAGACCAAGCCATGCCAGATAGGCTGCACCCAGCCACTGCACCGCGTGGAAGGCCGTGGGATAGGACGCCAACAGTGCCGCTACTCCGGCCACGGCCAGCCACATCAACACCTGATCACCAAGAATTATGCCCAGCGTGGATGCCAGACCACCGCGCACGCCACCCTTGGTGGTCGAGGTGATCAGCGCCAGGTTGCCAGGTCCGGGAATCATCAGCAGCACGATGAAAGCCATGACAAAAGCGCCGTAATCGGTGATGCCAAACATCCTGCTACCCCAAGACCCAACTGTTTCATGTAACAAGGACAACCTGAGCTGCCATTGCTGTTTTCCCATGCCCTCGACAACGTTCCTGGAACGATCCAGGCTCGTGATCAGCGCCAGACATTCTCGCAATCGCGCCATGCGACCGGCACGGCGCACAGGATACAGCAAGCCTGTCCATGCACCCCAGGCTCGACACGCAGGAACCTGCGACCACGTGCCCCCCCTCTAGCGAATCAGTGGCAGCACAACCCCGCCTGCCGCCACCAGCAAGACGACCGCAAGAGGCGGCGCCTTCCAGACGCTGAGAACCAGCAGGCCGAGCCCAACCAGAACCACGTCGTAAACATCGAAAACGGCGTGGGTCCAGAGCGGATCGAACAAGGCAGCAGCCAACAGCCCGACCACCGCGGCATTGGCGCCACGCATCGCCGCCCGCACGACAGCCTGTTTGCCCAGCTCGCTCCAGAACGGCAGTACACCCACCAGCAACAGGAACCCCGGCAGGAAAATCGCCACGAGACCAAGAGCAGCCATCACGAAACCGCCGGGGACCGGCTCCATGGTCACCCCCAGGTACGCGGCAAAGGTGAACAACGGCCCAGGCAGCGCTTGAGCGGCACCATAGCCGGCAAGAAATACGTCATCCGACACCCAACCCGGCGCGACCACTTCGGCCTGCAGCAATGGCAGGACGACGTGCCCGCCACCAAAGACCAATGAAGCCGAGCGGTAAAATGCATCGAAAACGAACAGCGCCGGACTATCGACTATCACAGCGACGAGAGGAAGTCCGACAAGCAATAGCAGGAAGGTGAAGAGGCAAAGCCCTGCACACACCCGAGAAATCCCGAACGAAAGCACAGCAGGCTCGCTAACCAACAGTCCCCGACACAGTGCCAGGCCGGCGAGCACGCCAAACCCAATGGCCGCTACCTGCCCCACAACACCCGCCGCCAAGACCGCAATCAACGCAGCACCCAGCGCGATACCCACGCGCTGCCAGTCAGGTGTCAGTGTCCTGGCCATCCCCCATACCGCGTGCGCCACGATGACGACCGCGACGAGCTTCAAACCCTGCAACAGCCCCTCAGCGAACCACCCGGAACTCGTTGGAGCCAGCAACGCAAATACGACCAGTAACAACGCAGATGGCAAGGTAAACGCCGCCCAGGCGGCCAGCGCGCCCAGCGGCCCACCGCGCAGCAGGCCGAGTGCAAAACCGACCTGGCTCGAGGTCGGGCCTGGCAGGAATTGGCAGAGCGCGACGAGATCGGCATACCCCTCTTCCGAAAGCCACTTGCGGCGCACCACCAGCTCATCCCGGAAATAACCGAGATGGGCAATCGGCCCGCCGAATGCGCTCAGCCCCAGCTTGAGAAAGACCCTGAACACGTCGCCAGGCGCCCCCTTTCCCCATGCGCTCATTTGCTCGGAAAACTCCTTCACCACAGCCTCAAGGCTAAAAGAACATAAGGGCGGAAAGCGGCCTCGCAAAGCAGGTGCTGATCCCCCATAAACTCTACAAGCACGCCCTATACCCGAATTTCATGACAAGGATAGCGATGCCATGGCCGGCCACCTGCTCGGCCAGAACACGACAAAGCACAGGATCACGCCAACCTTAGTCATCAAGAGAAAACATGAACACGCCAGCACACCATGACCGCCTCAAGACGGTCATGGCCGTGGCCAATGCAGGGTATCCATGCGCCCACTAGAAAGGCGCACCCGGGAAGACATACGTCACGCCATCGGCGATGCCTGCACCGCGCAGCTCAACGGGAAACGCGAGGGGCTTCAGCGACGGGCAATCGACACCTGAAGCGGGAGCATCACGATACCTGCTTCGCTCAAGGCACAAAGCTGAAGAACAGATACACCGCAAAAATCACCAGATGCACGATGCCTGGCTGCACCGTGGTCTTGCCCGTGCGGAGAGTCAGCGCCACCACGAACAGCGACAGCACCAGCATGACCGAAGACGCCCCATCCAAGCCCAGTTGCAGTGGCCAGCCCATGTAGCTGGCCAGCAGCGCCACAGCCGGAATGGTCAGGCCAATGCTGGCAATGGCCGAACCAATCGCCAGGTTCAGACTGGATTGCAAACGATTGGCCGAGGCATTGCGCAGGGCGGCCCCGAACTCCGGCAGCAACACGATCGCAGCAATGATGATACCCAGCGTGGCAGCCGGCGCCCCCCAACGCCCCAGCAGCGCCTCCAGCGTGGGGGAAATGGCCTTGGCACTCAGCACCACCGCCGCCAGCGATACCAGCAGCAAGCCCAGACTCATCCAGGTCGTGCCGGCAGTGGGTGGCGCAGCGTGTTCCTCCTCGGGGTCCTGGCCAGGCACAGGTACGGGCACAAAATAGTCGCGATGCCCCATGGTCTGAAAAAAGGTGAAGGCCACAAAGAGCACCAGCGTGGCCACTGCCACAAAACTCAACTGAAACGCGGTGTAAGTACCATCCGGGCTACTGCCCAGGTAGTTGGGCAGCACCATGGCCAGCACGATGATCACGGTCATCGTGCACAAGGCATCGGTCATGCCTTCAACATGGAATTTCTGTACGCGGTGCCTGCGCCCGCCCACTACCAGGCACAAGCCGATGATCCCATTAAGGATGATCATCACCGCGGCGAAAATCGTATCGCGCGGCAAGGCCAGGGCATCTGCCGGATCACCCGAGAGCATCATGGATACGATCAGTGCCACCTCGATCGTGGTGATGGACAACGCCAGCACCAGCGTGCCGAAAGGCTCACCCACCTTGTGCGCGATCACCTCCGCGTGGTGTACGGCGGCGATCACACTGCCCAATAAACCCATGCACAACAACGGCACAAGGCCAGGCATGTCTGGCATCGACACATACAACAGCAAAAAGACCCAACTGGCCGCCGGTACGGCCCATGTCCAAATGGGATTCTGGGGAATGGTGGCTGATGTCATGCGCTGTCCTTGTTATGAGCCCCGCGGTATGCGGCAAGCTACAAAACGGCTCGCGGGTAACACCTGAAAGACTTGCCGGGCTGCCTCTGCAGTCAGGCCACCACTCCGTAATCCTTATCATCGACCGAGGTGGCAAATTCTTCCATGCGCGTAATCAAGCCGTTTTCCACAGTGTAAACCTGCACCCATTTTTGGGCCATGGCGCCCTCTCGGCCTGCCATGGTGAATCTCTCCTCACCCAGGGCGATCACCATCTGACCGTCCTGCACGATTTGCTTAACGCGAAAATAATCCATCTGCATGGTGGTGAAGTTGATTTCGAAAAACTGCTGTACGCCTTTCCGGCCCACAAAGCGCATGGACGGCAGTTTTTGCGTGCCATGGTGAATCCACACGGTGTCTTCAGACACCGTACTCACCGCCGCCGCGACATCCTGGTCAGCAAACGCCGCAAACATTTTTTCGACAACGGTTTTTTCGGGGGTACGCATGTTCACGCTCCACAGAGATTGATCGCGCGTCAATCATGAGC
Organism: Pseudomonas sp. Marseille-Q8238; assembly: GCF_965111915.1. Lineage (NCBI taxonomy): Bacteria > Pseudomonadati > Pseudomonadota > Gammaproteobacteria > Pseudomonadales > Pseudomonadaceae > Pseudomonas > Pseudomonas sp. Marseille-Q8238. Next base: position 3,791,463 of record NZ_CBCOPI010000001.1, read on the forward strand.
AGCGTCACCCCGGCATGCACTCACACACTTGATAGCGACAGCACGAACAGGCCCTCATTAGGCTTGCTCTGCCAGTAGGGATGAGGCGGGGTGCGATGCGTTGCCCGGCAGGCTGCGAGCAGTCTGCTCACGATGCTGCACACCCCATTCGGCCATGCTGACAATCACTCCCTCCAGTTGCCTGCCTGAGTCGGTCAGCTCATACAGGCGTGCCGTGCGGGAAGCAGTGTTCACGGGCACGCGGGTCACTACACCGTTGATCTCCAGCTCGCGCAGCTCTCTGGCCAACATGCGAGGCGTCAGACCATTGAGCAGCCGCTCCATTTCATTGAAGCGGCGCGGGCCAAGCAACAGGGTACACACGATAGCCAGTTTCCATTTGCCGCTGACCACGTTCAACGCATCTTTGATGGCCATTACAAATGCCACCTTGCAGGCATCTTCCTCCGACGTAATTCGATTCATAACCCCTCATTAATCCAATACTGAAGAAGCGAGAACCCGATGATTCTGATCACAGGCGCCACCGGACAACTGGGTACTGCCGTCGTCACACAATTGCTACGACAGTCGGCCCTGGGCAAATTCACCCTCTTTGTTCGTGACAGGAGCAAGGCACAGGCCTACATCGATCAGGGCATTCCCGTCAGAGTGGGCGACTTTGATGATCCCGCCTCCTTGCCACAGGCCTTTGCAGGCATCAGCAAGCTGCTGCTGATTTCCAGCCGCTCCATAGAACGCGCACGACAACAGAAACAGGTGGTGGATGCCGCCGTGCATGCAGGTGTACGCCATATCGTCTACACCGGCCTGGCCATCCAGGACATTGCGACATCGCATACCAACGATCTGATGCAAAGCCACTTTGACACAGAAGCTCATATTCGTGCCTCGGGCGTTGCCTACACCTTCCTGCGCAACACCATGTACGCCGATGCCCTGCCCGAGATCATCGGTGATGGCTGGTCGCGGCACGGCATCAACCTGCCTGGCGGCGATGGCCAGGTACCGTACGCCCTGCGCAGGGAAATGGGTGAGGCAACTGCCAACCTTCTGCTACAGGATGACCATGCCATGCGAACCTATGACATCACCGGCTGCGGCAGCCACACTTACCTGGATGTGGCAGATGCCCTGGGCAGCCTGACCGGCCAGACCGTGTCTTATACCGATATATCCGAGCAAGCCTTTGCCCAGCACCTACAGGCCGCCGGCTTGCCCGATTTCCTGATCTACCTGAGCACAAGCACGGTACGGGATGTGAAGGATCACCAGTACGAACTGCGCAGCGATGCCTTGCGCAAACTGCTCGGACGCGAGCCTGCCGGGCTTGAGCAGATGATCAAAGAAGTATTTGCCTTGTAAGCACTGCCCAATCCCGCAAACCTGTGCACTGGCCGTGGGTATGCCAAGCCTGGACCACCGCCTGCGTTTTTCATGCGCCGAAACAGTGCGCCTGAAGCCAACGCACAGCCTATGGGTGCGCCGTCGAAGGCCGATTCAAGCATTGGCTGAAGGCGAAGTACTCTTGCATTGAGTATCGCGATTTCGCAAAAAACAAAGCCCGCAATCATGCGGGCTTTGTTTTGTTTACACGCTGTAGAACGAGCTACAGCACTGGGGGCATCACTCCCACTCGATGGTCGCTGGCGGCTTGCTCGACACGTCGTAGGTGACGCGAGAAATGCCTTCGATCTCGTTGATGATGCGGTTGGAAACCTTCTCCAGCAGCTCGTAAGGCAGGTGCGCCCAACGCGCGGTCATGAAGTCGATGGTTTCCACCGCACGCAGGGCGACGACCCAGGCGTAGCGACGGCCATCACCGACCACGCCAACCGATTTCACCGGCTGGAATACCACGAAGGCCTGGCTGGTCTTGTGGTACCAGTCGAAGTTGCGCAGCTCTTCGATGAAGATATGGTCGGCGCGACGCAGGATGTCGGCGTACTCCTTCTTCACTTCGCCGAGGATGCGCACGCCCAGGCCCGGGCCCGGGAACGGGTGGCGGTAAACCATGTCGTAGGGCAGGCCCAGCTCCAGGCCGATCTTGCGCACTTCATCCTTGAACAGTTCGCGCAGCGGCTCGACCAGTTTGAACTGCATGTCGTCCGGCAGGCCACCGACGTTGTGGTGCGACTTGATCACGTGGGCCTTGCCGGTCTTGGCGCCAGCCGACTCGATCACGTCCGGGTAGATGGTGCCCTGGGCGAGGAATTTCACGTCCTGCAGCTTGGTGGCTTCCTGATCGAACACTTCGATAAAGCTGCCACCGATGATCTTGCGCTTCTGCTCCGGGTCGCTGACGCCAGCCAGGCGACCGAGGAACAATTCTTCGGCATTGGCACGGATAACTTTCACGCCCATGTTCTCGGCGAACATCGCCATCACCTGGTCGCCTTCGTGCAGGCGCAGCAGGCCGTTGTCGACGAACACGCAGGTCAGTTGATCGCCAATGGCCTTGTGCAGCAGCGCCGCGACCACCGAGGAATCGACACCGCCGGACAGACCCAGCAGTACCTTGTTGCTGCCAACCTGGGCGCGTACGGTGGCGATGGCGTCTTCGACGATATTGGCGGCAGTCCACAGCGCTTCGCAGCCGCAGATGTCGAGGATGAAGCGCGAAAGGATGCGACCGCCCTGCTTGGTGTGGGTCACTTCCGGGTGGAACTGCACGCCGTAGTAGCCACGGGTGTCGTCGGCCATGGCGGCGATCGGGCAGCTCGGGGTGCTGGCGAGCACATGGAAGCCGGCCGGGATCTCGGTGACCTTGTCGCCGTGGCTCATCCACACATCGAGGCCGAACACACCGTCATTGCCCATATGGTCTTCGATGCCGTCGAGCAGGCGGCTCTTGCCGACCACGTCGACACGGGCGTAGCCGAACTCGCGCAGGTCGGAGCCCTGGACGCGACCGCCCAGTTGCTCGGACATGGTCTGCATGCCGTAGCAGATGCCGAACAGCGGCACATTCAGGTCGAACACCGCCTGCGGCGCACGCGGGCTGTTGGCCTCGTGCACCGACTCAGGCCCGCCCGCGAGGATGATACCGCGCGGCGCGAAAGCACGAACGGCGTCGTTATCCATGTCGAACGGATGGATTTCGCAGTACACGCCGATCTCGCGGACACGGCGAGCGATCAACTGGGTGTACTGGGAACCGAAGTCCAGAATCAGGATGCGGTGGGCGTGAATGTCGTGGGCCATGGCCGTCTCTCGTAGCGGAGTTCACAAATGACGCGGGGCTGAAAGCAGCCCCGTGTTACCTCAATATCAAAAACCGATTTGCCACGTCGCGAGCGCAGAGCCGGCAAAGCGGAGAGAAACGAGAAAGCGGAGTTGACTGCAGCCAATGAGCATTTCGAGTTTTTCTCCAACGCCGCCGGATCAAGCGCAGCAGCGGCAAATCGATTTTCAGCCAACCCGGTAGTTGGGCGCTTCTTTGGTGATCTGTACGTCGTGGACGTGCGACTCGGCCATGCCGGCGCCGGTGATGCGCACGAACTCGGGCTTGGTGCGCATTTCCTCGACGGTGGCGCAGCCGGTGTAACCCATGGAAGCACGCAGGCCGCCCATCAACTGGTGAACGATGGCGCTCATCGCACCCTTGTATGGCACGCGACCTTCGATGCCTTCCGGCACCAGCTTCTCGGCACCGGCCGAGGAATCCTGGAAGTAACGGTCGGAGGAGCCTTGCGCCTGCGCCATCGCGCCCAGCGAGCCCATGCCGCGGTAGGCCTTGTAGGAACGGCCCTGGAACAATTCGACTTCGCCCGGCGCTTCTTCGGTACCGGCCAGCATCGAGCCGATCATCACGGCGGAAGCGCCGGCAACGATGGCCTTGGACAGGTCACCGGAGAAGCGAATGCCACCGTCGGCAATCAACGGCACGCCGGTGCCTGCCAGGGCAGCCGCTACATTGGCGACAGCGGAAATCTGCGGCACGCCGACACCGGCCACGATGCGCGTGGTGCAGATCGAGCCTGGGCCGATCCCGACCTTGACGCCATCGGCACCAGCTTCGACCAGCGCCTTGGCAGCGTCACCCGTGGCGATGTTGCCACCGATCACCTGGACTTCCGGGAAGTTCTCCTTGACCCAGCGCACGCGGTCGATCACGCCCCGGGAGTGGCCGTGAGCGGTGTCGACGATGATCACATCGACGCCAGCGGCGACCAATGCGGCAACGCGGTCACCGGTATCGGCACCGGTGCCGACGGCGGCGCCAACGCGCAGGCGGCCCTGGTCATCCTTGCTGGCCAGCGGGTAGGCCTTGGCTTTTTCGATGTCGTTGACGGTCATCATGCCCTTGAGGCGGTACTGGTCGTCGACGATCAGCACACGCTCGATGCGGTGCTTGTGCAGCAGGGCACGTACGGTGTCCTTGTCGGCGCCTTCCTTGACAGTGACCAGACGCTCTTTCGGCGTCATCACTTCGCGGACCAGGGCATCCAGGCGATTCTCGAAACGCACGTCACGGGAGGTGACAATACCGACCAGGTCGCCATTGCTCAGTACGGGCACACCGGAGATGTTGTGCTGGTGGGTCAGTTCGAGCAGGTCACGCACGGTGGCGTCGGCTTCGATGGTGATCGGGTCCTTGACCACGCCCGCCTCGAACTTCTTGACCTTGCGCACTTCCGTGGCCTGCTGCTCGACGGTCATGTTCTTGTGGATGATGCCGATGCCGCCTTCCTGGGCCATGGCGATGGCCAGGCGTGCTTCCGTGACAGTGTCCATGGCTGCGGACAGCAGCGGGATATTCAACTCGATACCACGGGTCAGGCGAGTCTTGAGACTCACGTCCTTGGGCAGGACTTCGGAATAACCGGGGATGAGGAGGACGTCGTCGAAAGTCAGAGCTTCTTGGCTGATGCGCAGCATGGCGGGGGCTCCCAGGCGGGAAAAAGGAAGCGCGGCATTATACCCAGACAGCCCCTTCTCCTCAACGTAAAGTAACGAATGGAATGAGAGATTTCCGCCGCCGCGCGGCGCGTGCTCATGTCATCAGGTAGCGCAGCAGCAATGCGATGCCACTGGCCAGCACCAGCCAGGTCACCAGCCGCACGAACGCCTCGCGCGACATGTTCAGGGTCAGATGGCGCCCGATCCACAGCCCGACCGCCATGGCCGGCACCAGACAGGCGGCCAGCACCAGCATCGACAGGTCGGCATAGACGCCGGCAATCAGGAATAACGTCAGGCGTAACAGGGTACTGCAGGTAATCAGCGCGCTCTGTGTCGCCCGCGCCTGCGCCGTCGAGTCCAGGCGCGCATTCAGGTAAAGGACATAGAGGAAGCCGCCGCTGCCGAACAAGGCGCCGAACAGGCCGCCGACCATGCCCGTCGGGATGGCCCAGGCCTGGACCAGTGTCCGCGGCCTGGCCCTCACCGCCAGGCTGTAGACCGCATAGGCCGTGACGAATACGCCCATCGCCAGCAACAGCAGATCGGACTTCAGGCTGAGCAGGAACGCCACGCCCAACGTGCACCCCACTGCCATGCACGGCAGCAGCCAACACAACTCGCCCCGCGCTACCGCCTTGCGGGCCGGCAACCAGCTCCCGGAGGCCGCGACGAAATCCAGCAACACCAACAACGGGATGATCGTGGACAAAGGCATGAAATGCAGCAGCACCGGCGCCGCCACCAACGCCGTACCGAACCCGGCGATGCCGAACACCACATAGGCCAGGGCAATGCCCAGCACGATCATCAGCCAACCGAGCGGAGAAAAGGCCAGCGAGTCCAGCAACACGGTCAGGCTCATGGAACGGTACATCCTTGGACAGCAGGGAATGCGCTGCACTCTAGCCAGGCACGAGCCATGCGACCAATATGATAAGAGCCCCCAAGCCATCTCATTAAGGCATGCCTCATGATTTCCACGCGGCAACTGCGCTACTTCGTCGAAATCGCCGAGACCGGCAGCTTCAGTGCAGCGGCCGAACGCCTGTTCGTCGCCCAATCAGCCCTGAGTCGACAGATCAAGGAGCTGGAAGCACTGCTGCAGACGCCCCTGTTCACTCGCACCGCACGCCAGCCAATCCTGACCGAGGCCGGCCAGGCCTTCCTCCTGCGCGCGCGGGGCCTGCTGATCGATCTGGAGAAAGCCGCTGCCCAGGCGCGGGAAATCGGCCAGGGCCAGCGCGGCACCTTGCGCCTCAATCACTCCAGCACCGTGCCCCTGAGTGGTCGCCTGCTCGATGCCCTGACCGACTACCTGAACGCCTGCAGCGGCGTGCGCATGGAAATCGCCCAGCAGCCATCGGAAATCCAGCTGCAGGAACTCGCGGAGCGACGCCTGGATATCGGCCTGCTGCGCCTGCCCGTACTGCGCCAGCAGGAGGGTGTGCAGTTGTTCCCGCTGTTCAGCGAGCCCCTGCTGCTGGCCGTCGCCGCGCACCATCCACTGGCCGAGGCGAGCAGCGTGCATCTGGCCGAGCTGGCAAACGAGCCCTTCATATCCATCCCTCACCCACAACGGGGCGGCCTCAGCTACCTGTCAGCAGAGCTGTGTACGCGTGCAGGTTTCTATCCGAAGGCCGCGCGGGTCGTGTCGCGCAAAACGACACAACTGCAACTGATCCAGGCAGGGTTCGGCGTGGCCTTGCTCCCCATGAGCATGACCGCCATCGCCCCAGCCGACGTACGCCTGGTTGCCCTTGCGGATGCGCATTGCCACACCACCGTCGCCCTCGCCTGCCGGCAGGACGATACGCCGCTGGTCACCCAGTTCGTCGCACAGTTCCGCGAGGCCGTTGGGCCTGACGAAGGCTCAACGCTGGACGCGTACCACCGCCAGCGCAAAACCCAGGCGCTCGGCAAACGCCGTTAGGAATGCCTCGGTGAACACGGCGTCAGCCCAGCCATTGAAGATGAACCCCAGGTTGGAGAAGGCGCAGGGTTGCAGGAACAGAAAACCATTGATGTCGTCTTCATGGCCACATTCGGGGCAGATGAAGTTATCCGTACGGGCGGGAAACCACTCCTCCAGGCTATCGAACAGGGCCTCGCCGATCTCCTGTCGGCACTCCGGGCAACCGGCCTCCTCAAGAAAGTCAGCAGTCGGGGTATAGATGCAGCGCTTGTCGATGATCTCCAGGCCGTTGACCGCCTCGCCATAGGGCAGGCGTTCCGGGTGCCGAACCACGCGCCGGGCACCTGGACCGATGGCGTAGGCCATGCCATTGCCACCCAGGCCACAGGTACTGGGCAGCGCTGCGACGACCTCTTGCTTGACCAGCCAGTTCAGCAGCGCACGTCCGCGCGTCGCGGGGTCCGGCAAGGTGGAAATACGGGGGACGAGGATCAACTGGTCGGCGGACATGGGCAGGCTCGGGAAATCTTGGGTCCATTCACCACGCGGCTGCGGCGGCGAAACATCGGCGCAAGAGTTTACTCCAGCGGCCCCGCCCCAGGCGTACAACGCACAACGCTCCCGTCGGCTCAGCAGCCAGGCGCCGGCTCGTGCAGATTGTTCAGCGGCACCCAACCACTGCCCAAACCGTCTTCGCGCACGCACCATAGCCAGCCGTCGAGCTGCCGGGAACCGCACACGATTTCCCCTATATCCACATCCAGCTCCCTGGCGGTGTAGTCCTCCAGGGCGATGGCAGCAGTCGCTCCGCGGCGATCGAGAACCTGCGCCGGCACCCAACCACCCTGCTGGCCCAAGGTGGTACAGAAATACCAATTGTCCCAACCTTCCGGCCCGATATAGGCCTCGCCCACCTCGAGTTCGGCGCCACGGGCAAACGTGATGGGCTGCGGGTACTCACTGCGATGGGTGTGGCTGACCCGGTACTTCATTGGAAACCCCAGGTGTTCAAGCCAGGCATTGGCTACGGCGAATCTGCCGCGCCAGCAGTTGGTCGTACGTCCAGTTGAACACCAGCGTGTAAGGCAGGAAGAACAGCAGCAAGCCTATATCCAGCAGGAACGCCTCCCACAGGCTGATCGACAGCCACCAGGCCGCCAGCGGGACGATGGTGAAAAGCAAGCCGAGCTCGAACAGCCCTGCGTGGCTGATCCGCGCCCACAGGCCACGGTGGAACCCATAGCGCAGCTGTGCGCGGTCGAACAGCCAGTTGAACAGCATGTTCCAGAGCATTGCCACCAGCGACACCATCAGCGTCAGGGCCCCCATCTGCAACAAGGGACGGTCCATCACCCAGGCCAGCACCGGTGCGCAGATGAGCAATGCCAGCCCCTCGAACGCCAGGGCATGGACCAGACGCTGGCGAGGCGTCTTGTTCAGCAGTTGCTGGGTGATATCCATGAAACCAATCTCGCTGTAGTGATAAACCGGCGTTATGATCATCGGGAAACACGCGAGACAAAAGTTAACTACCATCGGGAAAACCGATATGTCCATTTCCCCCGACGCACTCCAGGCATTCGCCCAGGCCGCTGCTACCGGCTCGTTCAGCGCAGCCGCCCGGCGCCTGGGCAAGAGCCAGTCGACGCTCAGCGAAGCGATTGCCCGTCTGGAGATCGACCTGGGCGTCACCCTGTTCGAGCGCGGCGCCCGCCACCTCAACCTGACGCCTGCCGGTCAGCATCTGCTGGCACGCGCCGAGGCGATCCTGGTAGCCACGGACCGTCTGCAGCAATCGGCGGCCCAACTGGCCAGCGGCCTGGAAAGCAAAATCACCCTGGTGCTCTCCGATGCATACCAACCCGCCCAGTACGAAGCCCGCCTGGAGGAACTGGACCAACGCTACCCGGACCTGGAATTCGAGTGCCTGATCGCCGAGCAGGCCGACGTGCTCGATCTGGTCCGCCAGGGCCGTGCCGACCTAGGCATGCTCGCCGCACGCGCTAGCTACCCGCCGGAACTGGGTCATGGTCGCTGTGCCGCCGGTGGCGAATTCGCCCTGTTCGCCGCCTCCAATCATCCGTTGAGCCAACTGAGCAGCGTGGGCCTGCCGGACCTGGCTCACTGGCGCATCCTGCGGTTGAGCACCCTGGTGCAAAGCGATACCGCCGTGGACGACCTGCCCAATGAAGGCGGACGCTGCTGGTCCGCGCCCAACTACCTGTTGTTGCTGGGCATGGCCGTACAAGGCCTCGGCTGGGCGGCCTTGCCGCGCGCCCTGGTCCAGGACTTCGCCCACGGCCAGCTGCGCGAGCTGCCTGTGCTGGGCTGGCCGCGCCAGGTTCCCGTGGACCTGGTCTGGTCACGCCAGCGCGGGCTCGGCCCCGCCGGCTCCTGGCTACTGGAGCGCCTGCAATCGGCTACCAACGGTTCCGCCCGAACGCCAGGCGGCCTATGATGGCGCGCATGATCCAGGACCACTTCCAACGCTTGAACCTCGACCGCGAGGTGCTCAGCGTCAGCCAACTCAACAACCGTGCACGCCTGCTGCTGGAGGACGTATTCGCCCAGATCTGGGTAGAAGGCGAAATCTCCAACCTGGCCAAGCCCGCTTCCGGCCACCTCTATTTCACCCTCAAGGACAGCCAGGCCCAGGTGCGTTGCGCCCTGTTCCGGCAGAACGCCGCACGCGTTCGCCAGGCGCTGCGTGACGGCCTGGCGGTCAAGGTGCGCGGCAAGGTGTCGCTGTTCGAGGGGCGTGGCGATTACCAGTTGATTCTCGACAGTGTCGAACCAGCCGGTGATGGCGCCCTGCGCCTGGCCTTCGAGGCACTGAAGGAAAAGCTCTCCGGCGAAGGCCTGTTCAGCGCCGAGCGCAAGGCGCCGCTGCCCAGGCACCCGCAGCGCATCGGGATCATCAGCTCGCCCACCGGCGCGGTGATCCGCGACATTATCAGCGTGTTCAAGCGTCGCGCGCCGCAGGTCGCACTGACCTTGATCCCCACCGCCGTGCAAGGCCGCGAAGCCACGACGCAGATCGTTCGTGCATTGCAGCGGGCCGACGCCATGGGCTTCGATGCGCTGATCCTGGCCCGCGGCGGTGGTTCGCTGGAAGACCTCTGGTGCTTCAACGAAGAAGCCGTGGCGCGAGCCGTGGATGCCTGCGTCACGCCCATCGTCAGCGCCGTCGGCCATGAGACCGATGTCTCCATCAGCGATTTCGTCGCCGATGTGCGAGCGCCCACGCCCTCTGCCGCCGCCGAACTGCTGGCCCCTGACAACAGCGACCTTACCCATCGCCTGGACACCCTCAAGCGCCGCCTGCTGCTGCGCATGCAGGACCGCCTGGCCCGCGAACGCATGAGCCTGGACGGCATCAGCCGGCGCCTGCGTCATCCGGGCGAACGCTTGCGCCAGCAAGCCCAACGCCTCGACGACCTGGACATGCGCCTGCGCCGCGCCTTCGAACAGGACCTGAACCGCCGCCACGAACGCCTGGCGCGTCTCGACGGCCGCCTGGCCGCGCAGCATCCGGGCCGCAGCCTGGCCCTGCTGCGCCAGCGCCTGGACAGCCTGGCCGAACGCCTGCCGCGTGCCGCCCTGGGGCAGTTGCGCGAGCGCCGGCAGAAGCTCGACGGCCTCGCCCAGTCCCTGCACATCGTCAGCCCGCTGGCGACCCTGGGCCGTGGCTACAGCATCCTCCTCGACGAGCGTGGCAAACCCATTCGCAGCGCCGCCCAGACCCACACCGGCCAACGCCTCAAGGCGCGCCTGGGTGAAGGCGAGCTGGAGGTGCGGGTGGAAGACAATCACCTCACCCCGGTCACCCTGTCTCTACTCGATTGATCACTGGACATCCCCATGCTTGCCTTCATCTGTAGGAGCGAGCCCTGCTCGCGAAGCTTTATTGCCACGAATGCTCGCTCACTCCTACCGCGTACGCTTCTTGCCCTGCTGCTGTGCCTCGCCCTGCCCGCCTCGGCCTTTGCCGACGGCTTCATCAGCCGCCTGCTGCACAAACCGGTGCCGGGCGGCGTCGCCGTGCTGCAACTGGGTGAACGCAGCGCCGCGCCAAGCGTCAGCTACCTGGGCAAACCCGTGCTGGTGGTGCGCGAAGACGGCAAGCGCTGGATCGCCATCGTCGGCATTCCGCTGAAGACGGCTGCCGGCCAGCAACAGGCTCTGGTCGACGGTAAGCCGGTCGCCTTCAGCGTGGGCAGCAAGCACTACCGCGAGCAACGCATCACCCTGAAGAACCCGCAGCAGGTCAACCCGGATGCCGCCAACCTCAAGCGCATCGACCGCGAGTTGGCCGAGCAGAACCGCGCCTATGCCCAGTTCAGCGCGCGCCAGCCAAGTAACCTGCTGTTCGACAAACCGGTCAACGGCCCCCTGTCGAGCCCCTTCGGCGTGCGGCGCTTTTTCAATGGCGAAGAACGCAACCCCCACGCCGGCCTGGACTTCGCCGTGCCGGCCGGCACGCCGATCAAGGCGCCGGCGGCTGGCAAGGTGATTCTGATCGGCGACTACTTCTTCAATGGCCGCACGGTGTTCGTCGACCACGGGCAAGGCCTGATCAGCATGTTCTGCCACATGTCCAAGATCGACGTGCAACTGGGCCAGGAACTGCCGCGCGGCGGCCTGATCGGCAAGGTCGGCGCCACCGGTCGCGCCACCGGCCCGCACATGCACTGGAACATCAGCCTCAACGATGTGCGCGTGGACCCGGCCATCTTCATCGGCAAATTCACCCCCTGATGCCTTGACCGAGGCCAACGCAGCCTCAACGCATGCCGCCTAGACTGGTCAATATGCCGTGCCCACCCGTTCGAGTGGGCGCGGAGCCAAGACCAGCGGGAGCATGCAATGGATTTCAAGGATTACTACGCCGTACTCGGTGTCGCCGAGGATGCCGACGAGAAAACCATCAAGACGGCCTATCGCAAACTGGCGCGCCAGTACCACCCAGATGTCAGCAAGGAAGCGGGCGCCGAAGACAAATTCAAGGAAGTGGCCGAAGCCTACGAGGTCCTGAAAAGCCCGGAGAAACGGACCGAGTACGACCAGTTGAAACGCTACGGCGGCCAGGCCGGACAACCCTTCGAAGCGCCCCCCGGCTGGCAGCCCCATGGCAACCCGGGCGGCCATGCCGAGCACTTCGGCGATGACTTCTCCGACTTCTTCGAATCGCTGTTCGGGGCTCGTCGCCAGGGCAGCGGCGCCCAGCAGGCGCGCCGGGGCCAGGATGTGGAAATAGAGCTGCCACTGTTTCTCGAGGAAACCCTCAGCGAACAGAGCAAGGCCATTCGCTACAACCTGCCCGAGTACGACGAACTCGGCCGGCGCACCGGCAGCCAGGACAAGAACCTCAACGTGAAGATTCCTGCCGGCGTCGCCGACGGCGAACGCATCCGCCTCAAGGGTCAGGGCACACCCGGACTCGCTGGCGCCGCCAATGGCGATCTGTACCTGCAAGTACGCCTGGTGCCGCACCCACTGTTCGATGTCGACGGCAAGGACCTGCTGCTCACCGTGCCCCTGGCCCCGTGGGAAGCGGCACTCGGCACCAAGGTGGAAATCCCCACCCTCGGCGGTCGCATCAACCTGAGCATTCCGGCCAACAGCCAGACCGGCCAGCGCCTGCGCCTCAAGGGCAAGGGGCTGCCGAGCAAGCAGGGTGCTGGCGATCTCTATGCGGTACTCAAGGTGGTGATGCCGAAAACCACCGACGCGACCACCCAGGCCCTATGGCAACAACTGGCCGACGCCGACGCCTTCAACCCTCGGACCGACTGGAGCAAACGCGCATGAGCGACATTCTGATCGTACGCATGAGCCTGGAAGAATGCTGCCAGGCCACCCACCTTTCCGTGGAGACCCTGATCGAGCTGGTCGAACACGGCATCGTCGAGCCACAAGGCAGCGAACCCCGCCACTGGCGCTTCGATAGCGAAGCCCTGAGCGTGCTGCGTCATGCCAGCCGCCTGCGCCGGGAACTGGAACTGGACTGGGCGGCGACTGCTCTGGCCCTGGACCTGATCGGCGAAGTGGAGCGACTGAAGGCCGAGAACCAGCAGTTACGGCGACGGCTTGCGCGCTTTACTGGCTGAATTGCTCGGCCCCCTTGAACAGCGATTGCTTCGCGCCGACACGGACTCTAGAATGCGACACATTATCAACTAGCACGCAGTCCAGAACCCGATGCAGAGCGATGACATCCCTGATCGCAGCCACATTGCCCTGCTCTACCGCGACCACCACCCCTGGTTGAAGGGGTGGTTGAGCCGGCGCGTGGCATGCCGCGACAATGCCGCCGACCTGGCCCAGGATGTCTTCATCCGCGTGCTCAAGAGCCGGGTTGCGCCCTCCCTCCTGCAACCCCGCGCCTACCTCAGCAGCATCGCCCGCGGCCTGATGATCGATCAGTACCGCCGCCGCGCCCTGGAACAGGCCTACCTGGACAGTGTCACCCACCTGGAAGAACACCAGGTGCCGTCTGAAGAGGAGCGCCTGCTGATGCTCGATGCCCTGGAACGCCTCGACCGCCTGCTCGACCGCCTCAAGCCCCGGGTACGCCAGGCCTTTCTGCTGGCCCAACTCGATGGCCTGACCTGCCCGCAGATCGCCGCCCAGCTTGGTGTCTCGCGCGCCACTGTCGAGCGCGACCTGGCCAAGGCGCTGCATGCCTGCTACCGGCTGCACTATGCCGAGCTCTGATCCTCGTCCGCTCGACGCCGACATCCTCGACCAGGCCATCCAGTGGCTGGTCACCCTGCGCTTCGATCACCCGACGGCAGACGCCCTGCAACGCTTCGATCAGTGGCATGCGCAGGACGCGGAACATGCCCGGGCCTGGCAGCAGGTCACGGCGCTGGGCAATGAATTCTCCCGCCTGCCACCCCAATTGACGCGGCAGACGCTCAACGGCGCCAAGCAGCATATGAGTAGGCGCCAGGGCCTGAAGCTGCTCGGCCTGTTTGCCGCCAGCGGGGCCGTGCTCTGGAGCGTACGCGACCACACGCCACTGCCCGGCCTGTTGGCGGACTACCAGAGTGGAGTGGGCGAACGGCGCCTGATACAGCTCACCGATGGCAGCCGCATCCAGATGAACAGTGGCAGCGCCTTCAATGCGCAGCTCACCTCCGAGCGCCGCCTGCTTGAACTGCGCCAGGGCGAGATCCTGATTGACACAGGCAGCGACCCGCAGCGGCCATTCTGGGTCCACAGCCGCGATGGCTACCTGCGCGCCACGGGAAGCGGGCTGCTGGTGCGCCAGCGCGACCAGGGCACCCAACTGGCGATTCGTAGTGGCTCGGTTGCGATTTTCCCCGGCTCCCAGGCCCAGGCGCCTGCCCACGTACTGCAGGCAGGCGAGCAGGCGCTCTTCACCAGCAGCGGGTTGATCCCGACACGCAATGACGGCCTCGACCCCTGGGCCTGGACCGCCGGCGTGATCAGTGCCAACGACATGCGCCTGGGCGACTTCCTCGCCGAACTGGGACGGCACCGTCACGGCCTGCTGCAATGCAGCGAGGCGGTCGCCAACCTGCGTGTGTCGGGTACCTACCAGCTCGCCGATACCGATGAGGTACTGGCCCTGCTGGCCCGTTCACTCGCCGTGCGTATCGACTACCGCACCCGCTACTGGGTGACGGTCTCGGCCTGAACAAGGCGCCTTGCCCCGCGCAAAACCGAGCGCAAGCCCAGCCCATATCCCTGAAAAACACGGCACAAAAAATAATTGAGGTGAATTCTCATTCCGTTCGACCTGTAAGGAAAGGCCGCCATGACTGGCCTCCTATCCCTGGAGCTTGAGATCACCCATGAACGCGTTTCCTCCCTCGCGCACCACTGTTCTTCACCGCACCATTCGCCACGTCCTCTTCGGCCTGGCACTCGGTGGCGGCGTACTGCCGAGCCTGGCCACTGCCCAACAGGCCCAGGTTGCCGGTCAACATCAGCAGTGGAACATCCCGGCTGGCCCGCTGGCTTCAGCCCTGGACCAATTCGCCCGGCAGGCCGGAATCAGCCTGTCTTATGACGCCAGCAGCGTCGCGGGCAAAAGCACCCGTGGCGTAGCCGGGCAGATGGACAGCAACAGCGCCTTGAGCGCCTTGCTCCAGGGCACGCGCATGCAGGCTCAACAGCAGTCGGACAACGCCTACCTTCTGTTGCCACAAGTGGAGGCCGGTGATGCCCTGCAACTGGGCGCCACCAGCATCAGCGGTAAAAGCCTCGGCACCACCACGGATGGCACGGGCTCCTACACCACTGGCGCCGTGACCCTCGGCAAGACCGCGCAATCGCTGCGCGAAACCCCGCAGTCGGTCAGCGTGATCACCCGTCAGCAGTTGGACGACCGTAACCTCACCTCCCTAGAGCAGGTACTCGACAGCGCGCCCGGCATCACCCTGCAAACCCGCAACTTCGGTGACCACCAGTACAACGCGCGCGGGTTCGAACTGGGCGCTGACGCCTACCTGGTGGATGGCATGCCCGGTGTGATCCACAGCCCCACCGGCTGGATGACACCGGACACGGCCGTCTACGACCGGGTCGAGATCCTGCGCGGTGCCGCCGGCCTGCTGGTCGGCAACGGCAACCCGAGCGGCGCCATCAACCTGGTGCGCAAACGCCCGACTGCAGAACCGCATTTCTCGGTCACCACCCGTGCCGGCTCCGATGATTTCTACCGCATGGACCTCGATGGCAGCGGTGCCCTCAATGACGAACGCACCCTGCGCGGCCGCGCGCTGATCGCCTATGAGGACCGCAACTTCTACTATGACGTCGCCAGCAACCGTAAGCCGCTGTTCTACGGCATCGTCGAGGCGGACCTGAATGAAGACGCCACCCTGACCCTCGGCCTGCGCCACCAGACCAGCGTGACCAGCGGCTATTCGATCTTCGGCCTGCCGCGTTTCAGCGACGGCAGACCGCTCGGGGTATCGCGCTCCACCTCACTGGCGCAGAACTGGAACCGCCACGCGAGCGACCAGACGGAAGTTTTCGCCGACCTGGAATACCGCCTCAATGACGACTGGAAGAGCAAGACCTCGCTGACCCACTCCGAAGGCGGATTCGATCAGCGCGTTGCTCTGCCGCGCGGCATGATCGACCCGCAAACCGGCACCGGCTCCTCGCTGTACAACGTCATGTTCCGCCGCGACGAAGTGGTCAACAACGGCATCGACAGCAACCTCTCTGGCACCTTCAGGGCCTTCGGCCTGGAGCACTCGGTGCTGGTCGGCGCCAACTGGTCGAGCGAAGACCTGCGCAACAAGAACTACAGCGAAGGGGCCGGCGTCCCGATCGATGTGTTCAACCCTGATCACCATGCGCTCCCGGAGCCCGTACGCGGCAATTGGGACAGCATCGTCGACAGCACCTCACGCCGCTACGGGGTCTACGCCAACACCCGCCTGCGCCTGGCTGAGCCCCTGAGCCTGGTACTCGGCGGCCGGCTCAGCTGGTACGAATACGATGCCAAGGACAAGCTCGACATCACCGGTGATCATCCCTCCAATCGCCAGGACCACGAGTTCACCCCCTTCGTCGGGCTGATCTACGACCTCAACCAACAATGGTCGTGGTACGCCAGCTATGCCGATATCTTCCAGCCGCAAAGCCAGTACCGCGCCGCCGACCGCAGCCTGCTGGACCCGGCCATCGGCAAGAACTACGAGACCGGCATCAAGGGCGAGCTGTACGACGGCCGCCTGAACCTGTCGGCAGCGGTGTTCTACATCAAGCAGAAAGACGTCGCCGTGGAAGACCCGGATCAAACCGTCGTCTGCCCGACCAACCTCGGCGGCACCTGCTTCCTCAACGGGCAGATCCAGCGCAGCAAGGGTTATGAGCTGGAAGCCAGTGGCGAGGTCTTGCCGGGCTGGCAGGTTGCTGCCGGCTACACCTTCAACATGACCCGCAAAAGCGACGGCACCCCGACCGACTACCAGACGCCCAAGCACCTGCTGCGTGCATCGACCACCTATGCCCTGCCGGGTGAGTGGAATCGCCTGAGCGTCGGCGGCAGCGTCTCGATGCAAAGCGGCTACAGCACCGACGTCTATGGCCCGACAGTCAGCAACCCTGGCCGTGCGGTATTCGATGCACTCGCCAGCTGGAAGCTCGACCAGAACTGGAAGGTCGGCCTGGACGTGAAGAACCTCTTCGACAAGAACTACTACAAGTCGGTGGGTGAATTGCGGCGTGGCAACTACTACGGTGATCCCCGCAGCTACATGCTGACCTTGCGCGGCGACTTCTGACCCTGCGACGCCCTCTACGGAGGGCGTCTTCACTGTAGAGGATGTCGTCGTGAAAGAAGGCTTTCGCCAATCCATGGCCTGGCTGCACACCTGGTCCGGCCTGCTGGTCGGCTGGGTGCTGCTGTTCGTGTTCATCACCGGCACGCTGGGCTACTTCCGCGCAGCCATCGATGACTGGATGCGCCCGGAGCAAGCGCAACCGCTGGCCACCGAACTCGTTTCCATCGAGCAGACACGCCACGCACTCCAACTCACCCAGCAGTGGCTGGAGGCCAATGCCCTGCCTGCCCACTACTGGTACATCGAACCACCCGCCCATGTCGGGCAACCCGTGGACGTGGAATGGCAGGACAGCCAGGGCCAGTACCATGGCCGGCAGCTCGATGCCGTGACCGGTCAGGTGCTGGAACCCGCAGCAGTCGAGCGAGTACGGGAAACCGGTGGCGGTACCTGGCTGTATCGCCTGCATTACCAGTTGCATTACCTGCCCGAAAAGCTGGGTAACTGGATCGTCGGCATCTGCAGCATGTTCATGTTGGTGGCGCTGATCAGCGGCATCATCACCCACAAGAAGTTCTTCAAGGACTTCTTTACCTTCCGCCCAGGCAAGGGCCAGCGCTCCTGGCTGGACGCCCACAACCTGGCGGGCGTGTTGGCGCTGCCCTTCCTGCTGATGATCACCTACAGCGGGCTGGTGTTCTTCATGTACATCTATGTACCGGTGGGCATGCAGGTCGCCTATGGCTGGGATGAGCCGAAAGGCTACGTCAACGTGCTCAACCCCCGCGCCAATAACCTGCTCATCAACCCGCAGCCCGAGACGGCCGGGTTGCCAGCACCTCTGGCACCACTGGCCGAGATGCTCGTGCCTGGCGCTCTCCATGGCATCGACGTGCATGCACCGGCAACCGGCAAGGCCCGCGTGGTCTTTTATCTGGAGAGCGAGCGCATCCTGCGTGGCTACAGTAGTGCGGTATTCAGCGGCCCGACCGGCCAGCCCCTGGCTATGCCGCCGGAGGCTGGTATCTGGCAGTTCCAGAACACCCTGACCAACCTGCACGAAGGCAACTACGCCAGCCTGCCACTGCGCTGGCTGTACTTCTTTTCCGGCCTGATGGGCTGTGCCTTGATCGCCACGGGCCTGGTGCTGTGGACGGTCAAGCGCAAGAGCCGTCAGCACACCACCCCTGCGGCGCAGTACGCATTCCGTCTGGTCGAAAGCCTGAACATCGCCAGCATTGCCGGCCTGCCGGCAGCGATCGCCGTCTACTTCTGGGCCAATCGCCTGCTCCCCCTGGACCTGCCGAACCGTGCGGCCTGGGAAGCCCACTGCCTGTTCATGCTCTGGGGATTGTCATTGCTCCATGCATGCTGCAGACCCGCACGACGCGCCTGGCTCGAACAGTTTGGACTGGCGGCACTGCTCACCGGCCTGCTACCCCTGCTCAATGCCCTCACCACCGACCGTCATCTGGGCGTCAGCCTGGCGCAAGGTGACTGGAGCATGGCCGGGGTGGACCTGACCGCACTGGGATTTGCCACGCTGTTCCTGCTGGCGCTGAGCAAGGTGCGACGCCGAGCGACTTCGGTCAGCCGCAGCCGCGCAACAACGGCGTAAATATGGGCCGACCCACGACAGAACGGGACCAACGGACAAATTCGGTAAGCAGCTCGGCCCTGACCAGGCAGCCAAGTTTGTTAAGGTAGGACGCTTTTCCGCCACTGCCCGCGAGGATTTCAATGAAAGAGCAGTACATCAGTGCCCTGCACTGGCTGGAACAGCACCCCGAACTGCATACCCTGATCAGCCTCAGCCTGCTGATCCTCGGCGCCTGGATCGCCAACTGGGTGGTCAAGCGCATTCTCGTGCGCGGCCTTTATCGCCTGCTCAAGTCCACCAGCGTCGGCCAGGACAAGGCACTCGCCAACTCTCATGTGGTCTCGCGCCTGGCCAATATCGTACCGGCGCTGATTCTGGTTGCCGGCATCAAGGTCGTGCCGCACCTGCCAGTTGCCGTGATCACCGTGGTGGAGAATGTCTGCAGCGCGTTCATCATCCTCACCATCGCCCTGGCCATCGGTGGCGTGCTGGGCCTGATCAACACCCTCTACCAGCGCCGACCCAACGCCCACCTGAAGCCGATCAAGGGCTACATCCAGGTGGTCACCATCGTGGTCTACGCCATCGCCACGATCCTGATGATCGCGACGCTGATCGACCGCTCGCCACTGATTCTGCTCTCCGGCCTCGGTGCCATGGCTGCGGTACTGATGCTGATCTTCCAGGATACCCTGCTGTCCCTGGTGGCCAGCGTGCAGATTTCCTCCAGCGACATCATCCGGGTCGGCGACTGGATCGAGATGCCGCAGCTCAACGCCGACGGCGACGTGATCGACATCGCCCTGCACACGGTCAAGGTGCAGAACTGGGACAAGACCATCACCAGCATTCCGACCAAGCGCTTCATCAGTGACCCGTTCAAGAACTGGCGTGGCATGCAGGAGTCCGGCGGCCGGCGGATCAAGCGCAGCCTGTTTCTCGACCAGACCAGTATCAGGTTCCTCAGCCCGGACGAGATTGCCCGCCTGCAACGCTTTCTGCTGCTCGGCCAGTACCTGAGCAACAAGCAGAGCGAGCTGCTGAGCTGGAACAGCGAACTGGCCGAAGCCAGCCAGGAGCCGGCCAACACGCGACGGGTCACCAACATCGGTACCTTCCGCGCCTACGTCGAGCACTACCTGCGCCAGCACCCGGGCATTCACCAGGAGATGACGCAACTGGTCCGCCAGTTGAACCCCACCGCAGATGGCCTGCCACTGGAGCTGTACTGCTTCACCAACACCATCGCCTGGGCCCGCTACGAGGCAATCCAGTCGGACATCTTCGACCACCTTTTCGCGATCCTGCCGGAGTTCGGCCTGCGCGTCTTCCAGCACCCCAGCGGTGCGGACATGCGCGAACTGCGCACGCTCCCCTCAGTGCACACGCAACCCTGAGCCAACGCCCCGGTGCAGATCACTGCACCGGGGAATGGCCCGCGCAAAAAAATCACAAGAAACCCGGATTTCTACGCAATAAAATCTCGCCAACCCTGAAATACCACCCGATATCACCAATTTTCAGCAGATGCTTGCCAGCTTTCTTCTTGCTGGTTAGGGTGGTCGCCATGAACGTATCGCAAACCCTCATCCTGCTGCGGCAACACGCCAACCTCTGCCTGGTTAGTCAGCGACTGCGTAGCTGACTGCACGCCCCCGTTTTCATCTTCCGTTTCCCTCGACCCAGCCTGCACACGGCTGTGGTGTCGAACAGCTATTCAAGGATTTACCCATGAGCATGCTCAAAGACCCGTCGAAGCGTTACCGTCCGTTCACCCCGATCAACATTCCGGACCGCACCTGGCCGAACAAGACCATCGACAAGGCGCCGATCTGGCTCAGCACCGACCTGCGCGACGGCAATCAGTC
The DNA here is from genome assembly GCF_965111915.1 of Pseudomonas sp. Marseille-Q8238. Lineage (NCBI taxonomy): Bacteria > Pseudomonadati > Pseudomonadota > Gammaproteobacteria > Pseudomonadales > Pseudomonadaceae > Pseudomonas > Pseudomonas sp. Marseille-Q8238. The sequence continues at coordinate 3,812,019 of NZ_CBCOPI010000001.1, forward strand.
GCTGATCGAGCCCATGGATGCCGACAAGAAGATGCGTTTCTTCAAGACCCTGGTGCAGGTGGGCCTGAAGGAAATCGAAGTGGGCTTCCCGTCCGCATCGCAGACCGATTTCGACTTCATCCGCGAACTGATCGAAGGCGGCCACATTCCGGATGACGTCACCATCCAGGTCCTGACCCAGGCCCGCGACGACCTCATCGAGCGCACCTTCGAGTCGCTCAAGGGTGCCAAGCGCGCCATCGTGCACTACTACAACGCCTGTGCGCCGAGCTTCCGCCGCATCGTGTTCAACCAGGACAAGAACGGCGTCAAGGCAATTGCCATCAATGCCGGGCGCACCATCAAGCGCCTCGCCGATGCCAACCCGGAGACCCAGTGGGGTTTCGAGTACTCGCCCGAGGTGTTCAGCTCCACCGAAATCGACTTCTCCGTCGAGGTGTGCAACGCGGTGATCGACGTGTTCCAGCCGACCCCGCAGCACAAGCTGATCCTCAACCTGCCGACCACCATCGAAGGCGCGACGCCGAACAACTACGCCGACCAGATCGAGTGGTTCGGTCGTCATGTCGACCGTCGCGACAGCGTGATCATCAGCCTGCACACCCACAACGACCGTGGCACCGGCGTGGCCGCGACCGAGCTGGCCCTGATGGCCGGCGCGGATCGAGTGGAAGGCTGCCTGTTCGGTAACGGCGAGCGGACCGGCAACGTCTGCCTGGTCACCGTGGCGCTGAACCTCTACACCCAGGGCGTCGACCCGCAACTGGACTTCTCCGACATCGACGCCGTGCGCAAGGTAGTCGAGGACTGCAACCAGCTTCCGGTTCACCCACGTCACCCCTACGTCGGCGACCTGGTGCACACCGCCTTCTCCGGTTCGCACCAAGATGCGATCCGCAAGGGCTTCGCCCAGCAGGACCCGAACGGGATCTGGGAAGTGCCGTACCTGCCGATCGACCCGGCCGACATCGGCCGCGACTACGAGGCGGTGATCCGCGTCAACAGCCAGTCCGGCAAGGGTGGCATCGCCTTCCTCCTGGAGCAGGAGTACGGCATCAGCCTGCCGCGTCGCATGCAGATCGAATTCAGCCAGGTGGTGCAGAAGGAAACCGACCGCCTCGGTCTCGAGATGACCGCCGAGCAGATCTACCAACTGCTCGACGCCGAATACCTCAAGGCGGCACAGCCGTACGAGCTGAAAAGCCATCGTCTGCAGGAAGAGAACGGCATCTGCACGGTCGATGTCGACGTGAGCGTCGGTGGTGAGCCGCGCCGCAAACACGGCACTGGCAAAGGCCCGCTGGAAGCCCTGGTCGCGGCCCTGCCGCAGAGCATCGAGATCATGGACTACCACGAGCACGCCATCAGCTCGGGCACCAATGCCCAGGCCGCGGCCTATATCGAGATTCGCCTGAATGGTGGCAAACCGCTGCATGGCATCGGGATCGATGAGAACCTGACCACGGCAACGTTCCGCGCCCTGTTCAGCGCACTCAACCGGGCCGTGAGCCAGGCCGAGGAAAAGTCCGAAGTCGCCTGATCGGTCTGTGTGTGAAAAAGGGATGCCTCGGCATCCCTTTTCTATTTCCGCCTCACGCCGACAGAAATCGGCATGGCGTCAGCAGGATCAGGCAAGGAGCCGCTCGCTCGCTGTACTAGGCTTGTGACTCCCGGGCACGGCCATCTGTACGAATGCATTGATCGTTCGAGCGGAACCCGCCCCGCCCATTCGGACAGGAGTTGTTCATGAGCAAGACCCTTGGCTACGCAGCCCAGAATCCTAACGCGCCATTGGTGCCCTACCAGTTCCAGCGCCGAGCGATCGGCCCCAATGACGTGCAGATCGACATCCTCTACTGCGGCGTCTGTCACTCCGACCTGCACACCGTACGCAATGAGTGGAAGAACACCCTGTACCCATCGGTGCCGGGCCACGAAATTGTCGGCAAGGTCCGCGCCGTCGGCAGCCATGTCTCAACGTTCAAGGTCGGTGATATCGCCGGCGTCGGCTGCATGGTCGACAGCTGCCAGACCTGCCCCTCCTGTGCCGAAGGCCTTGAGCAGTACTGCGAAAACGGCTTCACCGGCACTTACAACGGCCCGGTGTTCGGCGGCGAGAACACCTTCGGCGGTTATTCCGACAACCTCGTGGTCGACCAGAAGTTCGTCCTGCGCATCAGCCATACCGACAACCTGGCGGCCGTCGCTCCGCTGCTTTGCGCGGGGATCACCACCTATTCGCCACTGCGTCAGTGGAATGTCCAACCGGGGCACAAGGTAGGCGTGGTCGGCCTCGGCGGTCTCGGCCATATGGCCGTGAAGATCGCTGCGGCCATGGGGGCTCATGTGGTGCTGTTCACCACCTCGCCGAACAAGCGTGACGACGCCCTGCGCCTGGGGGCGGCCGAGGTGGTGGTGTCGAAGAACGCCGAAGAAATGGCGGCCCACGCCAACAGCTTCGACTTCATCCTCAACACCGTGGCCGCGCCGCACAACCTGGATGCCTTCCTCGGCCTGCTCAAGCGCGACGCGACCATGACCCTGGTGGGCGCGCCCGACTCCCCGCACCCGTCGCCGGAAGTGTTCAGCCTGATCTTCAAACGCCGCCGCCTGGCCGGCTCGCTGATCGGCGGCATTGCCGAGACCCAGGAGATGCTCGACTTCTGCGCCGAACACGGCATCGTCTCGGATATCGAGCTGATTCCCATGCAATCGATCAATGAGGCGTACGAACGCATGCTCAAGAGCGATGTGAAATACCGCTTCGTGATCGACATGGCCTCGCTCCAGCACGAAGCCAGCGTCGCCTGACAATCATGGCCCCATGCCAAAACATGGGGCCATCGATCACCAACAATCCGTAGGGTGGGCTTTAGCCCACCCGCACAACCGCTCATGTGGGCTGAAGCGGTGCAGCGTCCGGCCCACTCGACGAATTGCCCCATGCCGGCGCATCGAGCCTTCCCGTCAGCCCTCGATCACCAACAGCAGCGGCACCATCACCACCAGCACGGCCAGGGTGAACAACAGCGCGATGCCGAAGGCACGCCAGTTGGAATACATCGCGCCGTTCTGCGCCTTGTGCTGATCGACTCGATCACCCAGTGTCGACTTGGCGTACTGCACCATGCCGAACAACTGCGCCATGACGAAAGGTAGCGTCGGTATGTTCTCCGGCAATACCAGTGACAGGATGAAACTCGCCACCAACAGCCCAATGCCCAGCCACCAGGCCGTGGCCACCTTGTTGCCCAGACCAAGTGTGCGCAGGTTATGCGCCAGCACCCAGGCACCACCCAGTGGCGTGCCGAAGAACGTGGCAACCCCTACGGCTGCGACGCTGTAGACCGGCGTACGAAGTGTCGCGCTATCCGTAGACTCGATAAGTTCGGCCTCGGGGGACTGGAAGGGATTACTGGGATTTGCGTCCATGCCTGACTCCTGATGATCTGCTGGATACGTTGCCTGGCCATTCTATCGCGCTACCCCGCTTGGGCCGAAGGCATCGCAGCGAAGCGCGTGACCGGGCTCACGCCAACTGAAAGTCATCGGCATCCAGATACGCCGGGAAGCGTTCGCGATAGTCACGCAGCGCGGCTGAATCCAGAGTAATGCGGAATACTCCATCCGCTTCACCAGGCGCCAACAACGACGCTCCCTGGAAGTCCAGGACCTGGCTGTCGCCGCTGTATGGGTGGCCGTTGCCATCGCTGCCAATGCGGTTCACCGCCGCCACGTAGCAGAGGTTCTCGATGGCCCGTGCCGGTAGCAGACGGTTCCAGTGATGGCGGCGCGCGGCTGGCCAATTGGCGGTGTAGAGCAGCAGGTCGGTATTGGCCGGGTCGCGACTCCACACCGGGAAGCGCAGGTCGTAGCAGACCAACGGCCGCACCTGCCAGCCCTTCAGCTCCAGCACGACCTGCTGCTCACCGGCCTGGTAGTGCTTGTGCTCGCCCGCCATGCGAAACAGGTGGCGTTTGTCGTAGTGCGCCAACGAACCATCCGGGCGCGCCCACAGCAGGCGATTGCGGTAGCGGCCATCGGCAGCCTGGATGATCAGACTGCCGGTGACCACGGCACCGATGCGGTGTGCCTGCTCACGCAGCCAGTGCGTGGTCGGTCCATCCTCGGGCTCGGCCAATTCGGCCGATTGCATGGAAAAGCCGGTGCTGAACATCTCCGGCAAGACCACCAGATCGGCGCCGCGTGCCTGTTCCAGCAACTCAGTGAAATGCGCACGGTTGGCGGTCGGGTCATGCCAGGCTAGTTGGGTCTGGATCAGCGCCAGTTCGAGGTCGGGTTTATCGTTCATCTCATCTCCCTCACCGTAGGGTGGATGTCGCCTTTCACGTCCACCCTCTCGTGGTGGACAACGCCTGGTGGTATCCAGCCGACACGGCGCTATCGCGCACAGAGGAAATCCGTCTCCCGGTCACTGGGGCGTCGCGTTAGGGGGGTGCCCTATACGGCGCTGAGTTTCTCGGCCGCCTGGCGCAAGGTTTCTTCACGCTTGGCGAAGCACAAGCGCACCAGACGCAGGTCCTTCGGCGCCTGCTGGTAGAACACCGAGACGGGAATGGTCGCCACACCATGCTCGCGGGTCAGCCATTCGGCCATGGCCACATCGTCCAGGTCCGGTCGAATGGCCGAGTAATCGGCCAACTGAAAGTAGGTGCCAGCCGTACGGGTAAAGGTAAAGCGCGAGTCGGCGAGCAGGTCGCAGAACAGATCGCGCTTGGCCTGGTAGAACGCCGGCAGCTCGTCGACATGTTGCGGCTGCTCGCCCATGAAATCAGCCAGCGCCCACTGCAGCGGCGTCACCCCACAGAAGCTGACGAACTGGTGCACCTTGCGCAGCTCTGCGGTCAAGGCCGGCGGTGCCACCACGTAGCCGGTCTTCCAGCCGGTGACGTGATAGGTCTTGCCGAAGGAACTGACGACGAACGCCCGCTGATACAGCTCGTCGTGCGCCAGCACGCTGGCATGCTGAACGCCGTCGAACACCAGGTGCTCGTACACCTCATCGCTCAGCAGGTAGATATCACGATCGCGGATCAGAGCGGCCAGACGATCCAGATCCGCCGCCGAGATCAGCGCGCCACTGGGATTGTGCGGGCTGTTGATGATGATCAGCCGGGTGCGCGGGCTCAGTGCATCGATCAGGCGTTGCCAGTCGATGGCGAAGTCCGGCAGCGCCAGCGGCACATGCACGCAGCGCCCGCCGGCCAACTGCACCGCCGGGTCATAACTGTCGTAGCTGGGATCGAAGACCACCACTTCATCACCGGCGTGGATCAACGTCTGGATGGCACAGAAGATCGCCTGGGTCGCACCCGGCGTCACCGTGATCTCGCTGTCGACATTTACCTGACGACCATAGCTGCGGGCGATTTTCGCCGCGATCTGCTCACGCAACGCGGGCAGCCCGGTCATCGCCGCATACTGGTTATGCCCGGCAGCAATATGCCGGCCCACTGCATCGCGCAGGGCCTGCGGGCCGTCGAAATCGGGAAAGCCCTGAGACAGGTTGAGCGCACCGGTTTGAGCGGCGAGTTGGGACATGCGGGTAAAGATGGTAGTGCCGACTTCGGGCAACTTGCTGGTGAACATCGGGGCCTATTCCTGCTGACGGGCACGAGCCCGCGAGAATAGCCGATGGCCAGCAACAGGTGCAGCCGTCGCGCATATGAAAAAGGCGCACAAGCTTATACCTGTACGCCTTCTCGCCCAGCACTGCAGGGTCCACCGGCCCTGCCTCGCGACTTACTTCTTCTTGTCGCGGCGCTTCTTCTCGGCTTTCTTGTGGTGGCTCATCAGGCGCCGTTTCTTGTTCACCTGGCGGTCGGTGAGGGTGTTCTTCTTGCCCTCGTAGGGGTTCTCGCCGCCCTTGTACTCGATGCGAATCGGCGTACCGACCAGCTTCAACACGCGGCGGAAGGTGTTCTCCAGATAGCGCGTGTAGGACTTCGGCACCGCCTCGACCTGGTTACCGTGAATCACGATCAGCGGCGGGTTGGCACCACCGAGGTGGGCATAGCGCAGCTTGATACGACGGCCGCTGACCATTGGCGGCTGGTGCTCTTGCACGGCGTCTTCGAGGATCTGCGTCAGACGGCTGGTCGGCCAGCGGGTAATGGCGGACTTGAACGAGGCCTGTACCGACTTGTACAGGTTACCCACACCCGTGCCGTGCAGGGCGGAGATGAAGTGGATGTCGGCGAAATCGACGAAGAACAGCCGGCGCTCCAGTTCGGTCTTCACGTAGTCGCGCTCGCCCGGCTCCATGCCGTCCCACTTGTTCAACGCGATGACCAGCGCACGCCCCGCCTCGAGGGCGAAGCCGAGCAGGTTGAGGTCATGGTCGACCACACCTTCGCGGGCATCCATGACGAAGATCACCACGTTGGCGTCCTTGATCGCCTGCAGTGTCTTGACCACCGAGAACTTTTCCACTTCCTCGTGGATCTTGCCGCGTTTGCGCACGCCGGCGGTGTCGATCAGCGTGTACTTCTCGTCGTTGCGCTCGAACGGGATGTAGATACTGTCGCGAGTGGTGCCAGGCTGGTCGTAGACCACCACGCGGTCCTCGCCGAGCATGCGGTTGACCAGGGTCGACTTGCCCACGTTGGGCCGACCGATGATGGCGATCTTGATGCCATCCTTCTCGCTCGGACCCGGAATACGGGTGGCTTCCTCGCCTTCGGCCACGTTCTCGTCGACGGGCTCTTCCTCATCACGCGGGAATTCACCCAACGCTGCTTCGAGCAGCTGGCTGATACCACGACCGTGGGCGCCGGCAATCGGCAGTGCCTCGCCCATGCCCATCGGGCTGAACTCGGCACGAGCCAGGTCCGGGTCGATATTGTCGACCTTGTTCACCACCAGGTAGCTGCGTTTGTTGCGCTTGCGCAGGTGCTCGCCAATCATCTGGTCGCCGGCGGTCAGGCCAGCACGCGCGTCGACCAGGAACAGCACGACGTCGGCTTCCTCGATGGCCAGCAGCGATTGCTCGGCCATCTTTTCGTCGATGCCTTCCTCGTCGCCGGAGATACCACCGGTGTCGACCAGGATGTAGCTGCGCCCTTCCCACTTGGCCTCGCCATACTGGCGATCACGCGTGAGCCCCGACAAGTCGCCGACGATAGCGTCGCGCGTTCGGGTCAAGCGGTTGAAAAGGGTCGACTTGCCCACGTTGGGGCGGCCCACCAGGGCGATTACCGGAACCATTGGTTACTCCAGCTAAGTACTTCGAACCTGCTCGTCGACGGCGGCTATCGTTCAGTCTCGGCAATGCATCGGCACAGCCAGGGTGAACGAACGCTCCTCTATCGACTCATGAGCGTCACGCCCAGAAGCAGGTTTTACAAAAACACAGCGGCCGCTGCCGTCGAACGGCAGCGGCCGGACATTGCACTACAGCTTAGCGGATGGTCAGTGCGACCAGCTTCCCACTGTTGCCATAGGCATAGATCCAGTCACCGACCACCAGCGGCCGGGCACGCAGGCCGTCGCCGTCGATCTTCTTGCGACCGACGAAGTGACCATCGACCTGGCTCAGCAGGTGCAGATAGCCTTCCAGGTCACCTACAGCGACGTAACTGGAGAATACTTCCGGGGCCGACAGCTGGCGGCGGGCCAGCGCGTCATTGGTCCACAGCGCCGAATTGGAGCGCTCATCGATGCTCTCGACGCTGCCACTGGACAGGCTGACATAGACGCTACCGAAACCTTGCGCCAGACCGGCATAGCTCGATGCATCGCGCTGCCACAGCAGGCGACCGCTGTCGATATCGATGCCCGCCACCTTGCCCTGATACGTCACCACGTACAGGGTGCCGCCGGACAGCAGCAGATTACCGTCGATGTCGACCACGCGCTCCAACTCGGAACGACCTTGCGGCAGGGCCACGCGCTGCTCCCAGACCGGGATGCCGCGCTGGGTGTCGAGAGCGACGACCTTGCCGGTGGACAGCGCCACGATGGCCAGGCTGTTGGTCAGCACCGGGCTGCTGGTCCCACGCAGGGTCAGTACCGCCGGGGTGCTCTCGTAGATCCAGCGCTGGCTGCCAGTGCTGGCATCCAGGGCGATCAGACGATCATCCTGAGTCTGCACCACCACCAGATCACTGTTGACCGCCGGAGCGGACAGCACTTCGCTGGTGACCTTGGCGCGCCAGCGCTCCTCACCGGAGCTGGTATCCAGGGCAATCACTTCGCCCTTGAGCGTACCGACCACAACCAAGCCATAGCCAGCACCTACCGCACCGGATACCGGCAGGTCGAGGCTGACTTTCCACAGCACGTTGCCGTTGGTGCGATCCATGGCAATCACACGGCCATCGGCCGAGGCTGCGAACAGGTGATCACCATCAACGGCAGGTGTCAGGGTGTTGTACAGATCGCCCTGGCCATCACCAATGGAGCGGCTCCACTCGACTTTCAGCTCGACCTCCTCCTGGAACTTGGTCAGCTCGGCCGGTGGCAATTCCTTCTTGCTAGTGCTGCTGCAACCCGTGGCGAGAACGGCCAGGGCCAGCAGTGCGGCATAATTCCAGCGCATCACGTCACGCATCCCCTTTGGCCAGGTCATCGAGTTTCATTTGCAGGCTACCGACCGCGGCATCATCCGCCAGCGTGGCTTTGGCTTTTTCATAGGCCGCGTGGGCCTCATCGGTACGACCGAGTTGTACCAGCAGATCACCCCGGAGCTCCTCACGAGTGGCCTGCCAGGCTTTATCGGCTTCGCCGTCGAGCAGTTTCAGGCCTTCTTCGGCCTTGTCCTGGGCAGCAAGTACGCGTGCCAGACGCTGACGGGCCAGTTCGCCGATGGAGGCATCGGCCGGCTTGTCGAGCAGTGCCTTGAGTTCGGCGGCGGCGTCATCCAGCTTGCCGTTTTCCACAGCGACCTTGGCCATGAACAGGCTGGCGTACTGGGCGTAATGCGTACCTGCGAACTCGCTTTTCAGCTTGCCACCCAGCTCCGCAACCTTGGCGGCATCAGGCGTGCCCTCCTGGGTCAGGCTGGTCTCCAGCAATTGCTGATAGAGCAAGGAAGCGCCTTGCGCCTGATTGTTCTGATGGTTCTTCCACGCCTGCCAGCCAAAAATCAGGGCCACGGCCAGCACGGCACCGACCAGCAGGGGTTTGCCATTGCGCTGCCACCAGTCTTTCAGCTGCGCAATTTGTTCGTCTTCGGTCATGCTCACCCCAATAACTCCTTGTTCTCGTGTTCTTAAGCCTGCGCGAGGCAGGCAGTGAGATGCTGCGCCAGCCCATCCCACTCGATTCGTTGTTGTTCGCCATCGGCGCGCAAAGGTTTGCAACCTACCACGCGACCGGCCAGTTCGTCGTCACCCAGAATCAACGCAAAGCGTGCACCGCTCTTGTCGGCCTTCTTGAACTGACTCTTGAAACTCCCCGCCCCCGCGTTGACCACCAGGCGCAAGCCCGGTAGCGCATCACGCAGTTGCTCGGCCAGCGCCAGCCCTGCCAACTCGGCCGCCTCGCCAAAGGCGCACAGGTAAACGTCCGCCGGGCTATGCAATTCGGCCGGTACGGCTTCGAGGGTTTCCAGCAGCAGGACCAGACGCTCGATACCCATGGCGAAACCGACACCCGGTGTCGGCTTGCCGCCGAACTGACTGATCAGTCCGTCGTAGCGGCCGCCGGCACAGACAGTGCCCTGGGAACCGAGCTTGTCGGTCACCCACTCGAATACGGTCCGACCGTAGTAATCCAGGCCACGTACCAGCTTCGGGTTTATTTCGTAGCGAATGCCCAGCACGTCCAGGCGCGCCTTGAGCCCCTCGAAGTGCACGCGAGACTCCTCGTCGAGGTAGTCGTGCAGGGTCGGTGCATCCACCAGCAACGCCTGGGTCTGGGCATTCTTGCTGTCGAGAATACGCAGCGGGTTGGTGGTCAGGCGGCGTTGGCTGTCCTCGTCGAGCTGGTCGAAACGCTCATTGAGATAAGCCACCAGCGCATCACGATAGATCGCCCGCGCCTCGCTGGAACCCAGGCTGTTCAGTTGCAGGGTCACAGCATCCGCCAGCCCCAGGCGCTGCCACAGGCGCGCGGTGAGCACGATGAGCTCGGCATCGATATCCGGCCCAGGCAGGTTGAATACTTCCACTCCGATCTGGTGGAACTGCCGGTACCGGCCTTTCTGCGGCTTCTCGTAGCGGTACATCGGCCCCGCATACCAGAGTTTCTGTACTTGTCCGCCACCGGTCAGGCCATGCTCGAGTACCGCTCGCACGCAACCGGCGGTGCCTTCGGGACGCAGGGTCAAGGACTCACTGTTGCGGTCGAGGAAGGTATACATCTCCTTGTCGACCACATCGGTGCCTTCGCCGATACCACGGGCGAAGAGCTCGGTGAACTCCAGCACAGGCAGGCGGATTTCCTTGTAGCCGTAGCCATCCAGCAGCTCGGCAAAGGTATTTTCCAGGTAGCGCCAGGTGGGCGTCTGTTCCGGCAGGATGTCGTTCATGCCACGAATGGCTTGCAGGGTCTTGCTCACTGGTAATCCTTAACAGCCTGCTCTGCGCCCCGCTCATGCGGTTCAGCACCAGGGCAGGCTCAAATGCTCGTTTACAGTCCTACGACTGCGTGTCTCATCTCAACCAAACGGCTCAGCCGCGAACAATCACCGCCGCGTCGGCCTCGACTTTCTCTGCCGCCTTTTCGCGAATCAGCTTTTCCAACTGGTCGACCAGGTTCTCGTTGGTCAGCTTTTGCGCCGGCTTGCCATCGATATAGATCAGGTTGTTTGGTGCGCCACCCGTGAGGCCGATATGCGCTTCCTTGGCTTCACCAGGACCGTTGACCACACAACCAATGACCGCTACATCCAGCGGCACCAGCAGGTCTTCGACCCGGGTCTCCAGCTCGTTCATGGTTTTCACCACATCGAAGTTCTGCCGCGAGCAGCTCGGGCAGGCGATGAAGTTGATACCGCGCGAACGCAGGCGCAGGGACTTCAGGATGTCGTAGCCGACCTTGATCTCTTCCACCGGGTCAGCGGCCAGCGAGATGCGGATGGTGTCGCCAATGCCTTCGGCCAGCAACATGCCCAGGCCGACGGCGGACTTCACCGTGCCCGAACGCAGCCCACCGGCCTCGGTGATGCCCAGGTGCAACGGCTGCTCGATCTGCTTGGCCAGCAGGCGATAGGCTTCGACGGCCATGAACACATCCGAAGCCTTCACGCTGACCTTGAAGTCAGGGAAATTCAGGCGGTCCAGGTGTTCGACATGACGCAGCGCCGACTCGACCAACGCTTGCGGCGTAGGCTCGCCATACTTCTTCTGCAGGTCCTTCTCCAGCGAACCGGCATTAACGCCGATGCGGATTGGAATACCCTTGTCGCGGGCCGCTTCCACCACGGCGCGCACACGGTCCTCACGACCGATATTACCCGGGTTGATGCGCAGGCAATCGACGCCCAGTTCAGCCACGCGCAGGGCGATCTGATAGTCGAAGTGAATATCGGCAACCAGCGGTACGCGAACCTGCTGCTTGATCTTGCCGAAGGCTTCGGCGGCCTCCATATCCGGCACCGAGACCCGCACGATATCTGCGCCGGCATCTTCCAGGCGGCGAATCTGGCCAACCGTGGCGGCAACATCGCAGGTATCGGTGTTGGTCATGCTCTGCACCGCAATCGGTGCGTCACCGCCAACAGGTACCGAACCGACCCAGATCTTGCGCGACAGGCGACGGGTAATCGGAGATTCGCAGTGCATGTTATTGCCCCAACTTCAGGCGCGCTGTTTCGTTGTGGATAAAAGGCGTCACATCGACCGACTGGCCATCGACCAGCACTTGCGCGCCACGGGCGAAGCCCAGACGCAGCTCGAGAGGCGCCTTGCCAACCAGTTCCACGCTTTCGCCACGACGCTTGAGCGCCATGAGCAACACCTTGCCGTTGGCATCGGTCAGTTGCGTCCAGCAATCGGCGGTGAATTGCAGGTTGACCCGCGCCTCACCCGCCGCCGGCGTCACCGTCGGGGCTGCCACGACGGGAGCCTGGGAAGTTTGCGGAGTAACTGGCGCCGCAGGGGCAGTGGGTGCTGCTGGAGCTGCTGGAGCTGCTGGAGCTGACGCTGGCGGTGTAGAAGCGACCTCAGGTGCAACGGTAGTCGGCTCCGCGGGCGAGCTGCCCTCAGGTGTTTCGGACTGGCCAGCCAGTTCAGCGGAAACCGGCGGCGGCAGTTCTTCGGTCGATTGAGCCTCTGCTACGGCCTGGTCTTCCGGCTCGTCCAGTGGATGGATCTCGGTGGTGCCATCGGCACCTTCGACTTCGACATGCTCGAAACCGAGGTTGGCAGTGGTCACCGTCGTACGCTCACTGCCCCCCTGCCACCAGAAGAACGCACCGATGCCCAACCCGACCAGCAGGAACAGGCTGACGATCTTCAGAATACCCTGGGACAGCCGCACCGGCTCCTCGATACGCCCGAGGCTGTGCACGCTGCTGGCGCCCGAGTCGCTGCCGGTATAACGGTCGAACTCGGCGACCAGGCTGGCCTGATCCATCTCGAGCAATTTGGCATAAGCCCGCACGTAGCCCCGGGCGAAGGTATGGCCCGGCAGGCGCTCGAAGCTGCCCGCCTCCAACTGGCCGACGACCTGTGGCGTCAGGTTGAGCTTGGCCGCTACATCACCCAGTGACCAGCCACGGGCTTCACGCGCCAGACGCAGCGTTTCACCGGGGTTCACCTGGGTCGCCGCAACGACTTCAGAATGCGACGTTTTCATCACAGCTCCGACAGATATTGCTGATATTCGGGCGTACCCGGATAGAGTCTTTTCAACTGCAGGCCAAGGCTTGCTGCCATGTCACGCTCATCGAAGACCTTGGCCAGGCGAATGCCCAGCAACAAGCTCTGCGGCGTCTGCGGTGCCAGTTGGCTGTAGCCCTCGTAGTAATTGCGCGCGGGCACGTATTGTTTGGCCTGGTAAGACAACAGTGCCATTTGCAACTGAGCCACCGGGCGCCGACTGTTCAGGCGCAGGGAGCGCTGGAAATACTGCTCGGCCTCGTCGTTCATGTTCAACTGCAACGCCGTCAAACCGAGGTTTTCGAATACCCGCGAGCGTTCGCCATAGAGTGTATCGGTGGAGGCTTTGAGATAGGCCTCCCGGGCTTCCTTGTAGCGTTTCTGCTCATAGAGGAAGCCGCCATAGTTGTTCAGCAGCCGTGCATCATTGCCCTTCAGCGACAGAGCCTTGCGGTAGTGCTGCTCAGCCAGCTGCGGCTCCATCTCCTGCTGAAACACCACTGCCAGGGCCGCGTGCGCTTCAGCACTGGAAGGGTCGATCTCCAGGGCCGACTTGAGTGGCGCCTTGGCTTTTTCAGTCGAGCCCTGGGTCAGAAACCCGATCCCCAGCTCGATGTAGGCATCACGCGCCTGGTTGCGGCCTTCTGTGCTTTTCATCGGATCGACGTGTCCACCCGTGGTCACGCAACCCGTCAGCACCCCGGCAATGACCAACAACAGCACAGCGCGCAAAGTCATGAAAACCCTCCCTTTCAGTTTCGGTTGGCAGCATCGCGAGGCACATCCGCCTCACTACCCAATTGACGTACGGCTATATAGCGTTCGCTGCGACGGGTGCGGTCCTGCACCTGCCCAACCAGTTGCCCGCACGCGGCGTCGATGTCATCGCCACGCGTGGTGCGTACGGTGACATTGTGCCCGGCCTTGTGCAGCAAGTCCTGAAAGCGACGAATCGAATTGTTGCTAGGCCGTTCATAACCGGAGAAAGGGAAAGGATTAAACGGAATCAGATTGATCTTGCAAGGGAAATCGGCCAGAAGTGCGATCATCTGCGCGGCATGCTCGGGCTGATCGTTGATGTCCTTGAGCAGGGTGTACTCGATCGTCAGGAAGCGCTTCTCGCCAAGTCGGGATATATAGCGGCGGCACGCTGGCAGCAGCACATCCAAGGGGTACTTCTTGTTGATCGGCACCAGTTGGCTGCGCAGCTCATCGTTGGGCGCGTGCAGCGACAGTGCCAGCGACACGTCGATGACTTCACCAAGCTTGTCGATCATCGGCACCACGCCGGAGGTCGACAGGGTCACCTTGCGCTTGGAAATGCCATAGCCCAGATCGTCCATCATGATGCGCATGGCGGCGACCACGTTGTCGAAGTTCAGCAGTGGCTCGCCCATGCCCATCATCACCACGTTGGTGACGGCGCGGTCGATCTTGGCCGGTACGGTGCCGAAGGATTTGTTGGCGATCCACACCTGGCCGATGATCTCGGCGGCAGTCAGGTCGCTGTTGAAGCCCTGTTTGCCCGTGGAGCAGAAACTGCAGTCCAGGGCACAACCGGCCTGGGACGACACGCAGAGGGTGCCACGCCCACCCTGCGGGATGTAGACGGTCTCGACGCAACTGCCAGACGCCACGCGCACCACCCATTTCCGGGTGCCATCGCTGGAGATATCCTGGCTGACGATTTCGGGACCGCGAATTTCGGCACAGGCCTTGAGCTTCTCGCGCAAGGCCTTGCCCAGATTGCTCATGGCGTCGAAATCATCGACGCCAAAATGGTGAATCCACTTCATCACCTGCCCGGCACGGAAGCGCTTCTCGCCTATCGCGTCGAAGAACTGCTCGATTTCCGGCTGGGTCAGACCCAGCAGGTTGGTTTTGCCAGTTGATGTCGCCATGGATTCACCCTCACCCGAAAGCCGTGGCTTAGCGAGTGGTCACCTCGGTAGCTGCGAAGAAGTAAGCGATTTCGCGAGCAGCAGCGGCTTCGGAGTCCGAACCGTGAACAGCGTTGGCGTCGATGGACTCGGCGAAGTCCGCACGGATGGTGCCTGGTGCAGCTTCTTTAGGGTTGGTGGCGCCCATCAGCTCACGGTTGCGAACGATGGCGTTTTCGCCTTCCAGAACCTGAACAACGACTGGACCGGAAGTCATGAACGCTACCAGGTCAGCGAAGAAACCGCGTTCTTTGTGCTCGGCGTAGAAGCCTTCGGCTTCAGCCTTGGACAGCTGCTTGATTTTCGAAGCGACGATTTTCAGACCGGCGTCTTCGAAACGGGTGGTGATCTTGCCGATCACGTTTTTGGCAACGGCATCAGGCTTGATGATGGAAAAAGTACGTTGAACAGCCATTTGAAACTCCAGAAACAAGGATTAAAGCGAACAATTAAACCCGCGGATTATACGCGGGTTCCGGAAAAATGCGTAGGCGCGCGCCAGCTGGCGCGGAGGGGCTCAGTCCAGCTCGTCGATCCAGGCCGCCTGAATGGCTTCGAGGACTTTCTCCCCGCCACGTTGCGGATCATCGCTGAAGTCGGGTAGCGCCAGGACCCAGCGCTGCAAATCGACGAAATTGACGTAGCGCGGATCGACATCCGGCTTGCTTTCGGCCAGCTCGATGGCGATATCCAGCACATCAACCCATTTCAGACTCATGACGTGATTCCCGATCAGTGCGGCGCTTCGGCGGCATGGTTGAGCGAATACTTCGGAATCTCGACGGTGAGGTCTTCCTCGCCGACGATCGCCTGGCAAGCCAGGCGCGACTGAGCCTCCAGCCCCCAGGCCTTGTCCAGGTAATCCTCTTCAAGGTCATCGGCCTCTTTCAGCGAATCGAAGCCCTCGCGCACGATGCAATGGCAGGTGGTGCAGGCGCACACACCACCACAGGCATTTTCCATCTCGATATGGTGCTGGTGAGCCAGCTCCAGGATGGACACACCCGGCTCGGCCTCCACCACCAGCCCATCCGGACAGAAGCGTTCGTGGGGCAGAAAAATGACCTGCGGCATCAGTTATTCCTCGATCTCATTCAGATTACGCCCCGCCAACGCGGCTTTTACCGTCGAATCCAGGCGGCGCGCGGCAAAGGCGTCGGTGATATGACTCAGGCGCTTGATCTGCTGCTCGATGGCAGCGACATCGCTACCCGCTGCCTGCTCACGCAGTGCCTCCACCTGGGCTGCGATGGCAAGACGTTCCTCAGCCGAGAGCAGCCGATCGCCGTCGACTTCCAGGGCCCCCTGCACAGCTTCGATCAGGCGCTCGGCCTCGACTTGCTGTTCGCGCAAGGCGCGCGCCTGCTTGTCCCCCCCGGCATTCTGGAAGGAATCCTGCAGCATCCGCGCGATCTCGCCATCGGTCAGACCGTAGGACGGCTTGACCTGGATGCTCGACTCGACACCGGAACCCAGCTCCCGCGCCGTCACACCAAGAAGGCCGTCGGCATCGACCTGGAACGTCACGCGAATCTTCGCCGAGCCTGCCACCAGTGGCGGTATGCCACGCAGCTCGAAACGCGCCAGTGAGCGGCAATCGCTGATCAGCTCGCGCTCACCCTGCAGCACATGGATCATCATGGCCGTCTGGCCATCTTTGTAGGTAGTGAACTCCTGCGCACGCGCCACCGGGATGGTGGTGTTGCGCGGGATGACCTTCTCCATCAGGCCGCCCATGGTTTCCAACCCCAGGGACAGCGGAATCACATCAAGCAGCAACAACTCTTCGCCATCGCCGCGCTTGTTGCCGGCCAGCGTATCGGCCTGGATCGCAGCCCCGATGGCCACCACCTGATCCGGATCGATATCAGTCAACGGCGTACGCCCGAACAACGCCCCGACGGCATCACGCACACGCGGCACCCGGGTGGAGCCGCCGACCATGACCACGGCCTCGACTTCATCCAGCTCGATAGCGGCGTCGCGCACCGCACGCCGACAGGCCTTCAGGCTGCGCGCCACCATCGGCTCGATGAGCGCATCGAACTGCTCGCGACTCAGCGAGCCGGTCCAGCCCGCATGCTTCAACTCGACCGAGTCGGCGGCAGTCAGCGCCTCCTTGGCGGCACAGGCTACCTGCAGCAAGCTGCGCTGGGTGCCCGGATCGAGATCCAGTGACAAGCCGGCCTGCTGCAGAATCCAGTTGGCGATGGCGTGGTCGAAGTCATCCCCACCCAGCGCGCTGTCACCCCCGGTGGCCAGCACCTCGAAGACACCACGACTCAGGCGCAGGATAGATACGTCGAACGTCCCGCCCCCCAGGTCATAGATGGCCACCACACCTTCGGCATGCTGATCGAGACCATAGGCCACCGCCGCCGCCGTCGGCTCATTGAGCAGACGCAATACATTCAGGCCAGCCAGTCGTGCCGCATCCTTGGTAGCCTGGCGCTGGGCATCGTCGAAATAGGCAGGCACGGTGATTACCGCCCCCACCAGATCGCCCCCCAGAGTCGCCTCTGCGCGCAAACGCAGCGCCTTGAGAATTTCCGCCGAGACCTCGACCGGGCTCTTCGCCCCCTGCACTGTCTCGATGAACGGCATGTGCGATTCACCACCGACGAAGCGATACGGCAACTGCTCGCCGAGCTGCTTGACGTCTTCCAGGCCACGCCCCATCAGGCGCTTCACCGAAAGCACGGTATTCAGTGGATCGCCGGAGGCAGCAGCCTTGGCAGCCTGGCCCACCTCGACATGATCGACGTGATAGCGCACAGCCGACGGCAGAATCACCTGCCCGGCTGCATCCGCCAGAGGTTCGGAAAGGCCGCTGCGCACAGCAGCGACCAGCGAGTTGGTAGTGCCCAGGTCGATGCCCACGGCCAGACGACGCTGGTGGGGCTTGGGACTTTGGCCGGGCTCGGCAATCTGCAATAAGGCCATGATGCTCAAGAGGTCAGGCGCGCAGCAGAAGCTGCACTACGGTTAATCGTCGAGGCGCTCTTCCAGTTGGCGCACTTCGTGAGACAGCTTGTCGAGGAACTGCATGCGCCGCACCAGCCGCTCGGCTTCTTCACGACGCTCCTCATCATCCCAGCAGGTAGCAAAACCCTCATCGAGCTCGCCCTGGGCCTGCTTCAGGCGCTGCTTGAACGTCGCGACCCCGGGCAGATCAGCACTGTCCTGCAAATCCTCCAGCTCTTCGCGCCAGCGCATCTGCTGCATCAGGAACTCGGGGTCCTGCACGGTCACTTCCAGCGGCAGCTCGCGCCCGCGCAGCGCCAGTAGATACAGGGCGCGACGCGGGGCGCTCTTGAGCGTCTGGTAGGCCTCATTGAGGTTTGCCGAATGCTCCAGCGCCAGACGCTGGTCACGCTCCGGCGCATCGGCAAAACGATCCGGGTGGACCGTCTTGGCCAATTCACGGTAGCGCGCGGAAAGCTGCTGCAGGTCCAGGCAAAAAGCCGGCTGCAGGTCGAACAGAGCGAAATGACAGGGACTACCCACGACAGGCCTCAGACGTTGAAGCTCTCGCCGCAGCCGCATTCGCCACGCACGTTGGGGTTGTTGAACTTGAACCCTTCGTTCAAGCCTTCGCGCACGAAGTCGAGCTCGGTACCGTCGATGTAAGCCAGGCTTTTCGGGTCGATGATCACTTTCACCCCGAAGCTCTCGAACACCTGATCCTCGGCGGCCAGTTCGTCAACGAACTCCAGCACATAAGCCAGGCCGGAACACCCGGTGGTGCGCACACCCAGACGAATGCCCGCACCCTTGCCACGCCCTTCGATGGAGCGCTGAACGTGACGTGCGGCGGACTCGGTCATGGTAATCGCCATAACAGCTCCTTAATGACGGGAGAGGTTCAGAGCAGACCTTTCTTCTGCTTGTAGTCGCGAACGGCTGCCTTGATGGCATCTTCGGCGAGTACCGAGCAGTGGATCTTGACTGGCGGCAATGCCAGCTCTTCAGCCAGCTGGGTGTTCTTGATGGTTTCGGCCTCGTCCAGGGTCTTACCCTTCATCCACTCGGTGGCAAGGGAGCTGGAGGCAATGGCCGAACCGCAGCCGTAGGTCTTGAACTTGGCGTCTTCAATCACGCCCTGCTCATTGACCTTGATCTGCAAACGCATCACGTCGCCGCACGCTGGAGCGCCAACCATGCCGGTACCGACATTCGGGTCTTCAGCATCCATCTTGCCGACGTTGCGTGGATTTTCGTAATGGTCGATGACCTTTTCACTGTAAGCCATGGTGCAATTCCTCTTTCATCAGGTGCCGCTCTAGATGGCGACTAATTCAATGCGCCTGCCATTCGACCTTCGACAGATCGACACCTTCTTTGAACATGTCCCACAGCGGAGACAGCTCACGCAACTTGTCTACGGCTTCGCGAATTTTCGATGCGGCGTAGTCGACCTCTTCCTCGGTGGAGAAACGGCCGAACGTAAAACGGATGGAGCTGTGTGCCAGTTCGTCGTTACGACCCAGGGCACGCAGCACATAAGACGGCTCGAGCGACGCCGACGTACAGGCCGAGCCAGACGATACGGCCAGGTCCTTGAGCGCCATGATCAGCGACTCGCCTTCGACATAGTTGAAGCTGAGGTTCAGGTTGTGCGGCACACGGGCCGTCAGGCTGCCGTTGACGTACAGCTCTTCCATACCTTCCACCTGCTTGTAGAAGCGATCACGCAGGGCACGAATACGCTCGTTCTCCTGGGTCATTTCTTCCTTGGCGATACGGAAGGCCTCGCCCATGCCAACGATCTGATGGGTCGCCAGGGTACCCGAGCGCATGCCGCGCTCGTGACCACCGCCATGAATCAGCGCCTCCAGGCGTACGCGCGGCTTGCGACGCACGTACAGCGCGCCGATGCCCTTCGGGCCATAGGTCTTGTGGGCAGAGAAGGACATCAGGTCGACCTTCATCTTTTCCAGATCGATCTCCACCTTGCCGGTGGACTGGGCGGCATCGACATGGAACAGGATGCCGCGCGAACGGGTCAGCTCACCGATCGCCGCGATATCGTTGATGGTGCCGATCTCGTTGTTCACATGCATGAGCGAAACCAGAATCGTGTCGTCACGCAGCGCCGCCTCGACCATGGCCAGGGTGATCAGGCCGTCTTCACCTGGCTCGAGGTAGGTCACTTCGAACCCTTCGCGCTCCAGTTGGCGGCAAGTATCCAGCACCGCCTTGTGTTCGATCTTGGAGGTGATCAGGTGCTTGCCCTTGGTGCCGTAGAAATGCGCGACGCCCTTGATGGCCAGGTTATCGGACTCGGTAGCACCGGAGGTCCAGACAATCTCGCGCGGGTCGGCATTGATCAGATCCGCCACTTGGCGACGACCGTTCTCCACAGCCTCTTCAGCCTTCCAGCCAAACACGTGCGAACGCGAAGCCGGGTTACCGAAGTTGCCATCAGCCAGCAGGCATTCACTCATCTTCTGCGCGACGCGCGGATCGACAGGGGTTGTAGCGGAGTAGTCGAGGTAAATCGGCAATCTCATCAGGTTTCTCCTAATTCAGGCAGGCGCCCTGCTCATTCAACGGCGGACGCTTCGATCTTATCCAGATGGGGCGTCCTGCCATTGCAACGACGCTGGTCCTGGCGCTGGGCAACTTCCTGTACCTCACGACGAGTCACCAGATCAGCCAGGCTGATGCCGCTGAGGAATTCGTGAATCTGCTGACTGAGGTCACACCACAAATGGTGGGTCAGGCAGGTGTCGCCGGAGTGGCAGTCGCCCAGCCCCTGGCAACGCGTGGCATCGACCGACTCGTTGACCGCGTCGATAACCTGCGCCACTTGTATGATGCGCATGTCTCTAGAAAGCTGATAACCGCCACCCGGACCGCGCACACTGGACACCAGATTGCCACGGCGCAATTTGGCGAACAGTTGCTCGAGATAGGACAGGGAAATGCCCTGGCGCTCGGAAATATCAGCCAGGGACACAGGCCCTTGCTGAGCGTGAAGCGCCAGATCAAGCATGGCAGTGACGGCGTAACGACCTTTGGTGGTCAAGCGCATGGTGATTACCACGGGTTTTCGCTGAATTGTCGCCAGTATCCTCTTTTCCGACTATTTAGGTCAACTATAAGACCGATTAAAACAGTCGGATTTAGGCGCAGCGAGGGGCGCAAATCATAGCAAAACCCTCAGCACAAGGCATCAGGCAGCAGGCTTGTCGCCCTGATCCTTGCAGACCTCGGCGAAATCCTCGTCGCGCAAGGCCGGCAATTCTTTACCACAGTAGTCGCTACCCAGGTCCTTGAGCGCGTCACACATACCCTCCAGACGCCCATCAACCGCCTGCAGGTGATCGAGCAACTGGCCGATGGCGCGCGCCACCGGATCGGGCATGTCCTGGCCAACGCCATAGGCATCGAAGCCCAGCTTCTCCGCCATGGCCTGGCGCTTGGCCTCCTGCTCGTCATCCGGTTTGAGGATGATTCGCCCCGGAATGCCCACCGCCGTAGCCCCCGGCGGAACGGCCTTGGTGACCACCGCATTCGAGCCGATCTTGGCCCCGGCACCCACGGTAAACGGCCCGAGCACCTTGGCGCCCGCCCCCACCACAACACCATCCTCCAGCGTCGGGTGGCGCTTGCCCTTGTCCCAACTGGTGCCCCCCAGGGTCACACCCTGGTACAGGGTCACGTCATCACCGATCTCGGCGGTCTCGCCGATGACAATACCCATGCCATGATCGATGAAAAAACGCCGTCCAATCTTCGCGCCAGGATGAATCTCGATCCCGGTCAGCCAGCGCCCGAAATTCGACACCATGCGCGCCAGCCACTTCCAGCCATGCGCCCACAACAGATGCCCCAGGCGATGCAGCCAAATGGCATGCAGCCCCGGGTAGCAGGTCAACACCTCGAACGCATTGCGCGCAGCGGGATCACGGTGGAACACGCTTCGAATATCTTCGCGCACTCGCTCAAACATCTTCTTTTCTCCGCTTGTGGGGCTCGCCACGCACAACCTTCTGGGTCTCGGTCAGCACACCGCGCAGGATATTCATTTCCAGCTTGCTGATGCCACTACGCCCGTACAGACGACGCAAGCGCGACATCAGATGACGCGGATTCTGCGGATCGAGAAAGCCGATCTGCACCAGCGTACTCTCCAGGTGCCCATAGAACAGCTCCAGCTCATCGGCCGTCACCTGCTGCTCATCGAGCGACACGGGCTCGACCTTGCTCATCTTGGTCGGCTGCCCCTGCGCCTGCAGCCAGGCCATGCGCACCTCATAGCTCAGCACCTGCACCGCCGCCGCCAGATTCAGCGAGCTGAAGGCGGGATCAGAGGGGATGTGCACATGAAAATGACAGCGCTGCAGCTCTTCATTAGTCAGACCGGCATACTCGCGACCGAACACCAGAGCAACCTCACTCTCCTGCTGAATATGCTGCAGGCAGGTCGTCGCACATTCGCGCGGGTCAAGCAGCGGCCACGGGATATGCCGCTCACGCGCACTGGTACCCAACGCCACGCTGCAACCGACCAAGGCCTCCTCCAGCGTGCCGACAACCTGCACCGAGTCAAGAATATCGGTCGCACCGGAGGCGCGTGCCGTGGCCTCGCTACTGGGAAAGTCCTGAGGATCGACCAGCACCAGGCGCGACAACCCCATATTTTTCATCGCCCTGGCGGCACCACCGATGTTACCGGGATGACTGGTATTGACCAGGACCACACGAATATTCTGCAGCAACACGGGCTCCCGGCGGGATGCAAAGGGGCGTAGATAGTACAGAAGCGCCCGACCTTACGTCACGCACGGCAAAGGCGACGCTTTATGCCCATGGCTTTTCTGATAGAATTGCCGGCTTTCTTTAACGACCCTGGTGAATTCCCCCATGCAGCCCATGCTGAATATCGCGCTGCGCGCAGCTCGTAGCGCTGGCGAACTGATTTTCCGCTCCGTCGAGCGCCTGGACGCCATCTCGGTCAGCGAGAAAGATGCCCGCGACTACGTCACCGAAATCGACCGCGCCGCCGAGCAGACCATCATTCAAGCCCTGCAGAAGGCCTATCCAACCCACAGCTTCCTCGGCGAGGAAGGCGGACTGATCCAAGGCAGCGGAGAAGGCGCGGACTACCAGTGGATCATCGACCCACTGGACGGCACCACCAACTTCATTCGCGGCGTCCCCCACTTCGCCGTCAGCATCGCCTGCAAATACCGTGGCCGCCTCGAGCACGCCGTCATCCTCGACCCCACCCGCCAGGAAGAATTCACCGCCAGCCGCGGCCGTGGCGCCGCACTCAACGGGCGCCGCCTGCGCGTCAGCTCGCGCAAGAGCCTGGATGGCGCCCTGCTGGGCACCGGTTTCCCGTTCCGCGACAGCCAGCTGGACAACCTGGATAACTACCTGGGCATGTTCCGCAGCCTGGTTGGCCAGACTGCCGGCATCCGCCGCGCAGGCGCCGCCAGCCTGGACCTGGCCTACGTCGCGGCAGGCCGCTTTGACGCGTTCTGGGAGTTCGGCCTGTCGGAGTGGGACATGGCCGCAGGCGCCCTGCTGATTCAGGAAGCCGGCGGCCTGGTGAGCGACTTCAGCGGCGGCCACGACTTCCTTGAAAAAGGCCAGATCGTAGCCGGCAACACCAAGTGCTTCAAAGCCGTACTGACAGCCATCCAGCCGCACCTGGCACCGTCGATGAAACGCTGACCGCCACGGCATTCGAGCCATAAAAAAACGCCCCGCGGGGCGTTTTTTTATGGCTGAAATACAGTCTAACGGGCCGACTGAACCTGCTCCACCAGCACCAATTGCCCTTGATCATTCACCGGAATCCGCGAGCCGGGATCTCGATCCATCCGCACCTGCCCCACTCGACCATCCAACTGATACTTCACGTCATAACCCGCCACCTTCTCACTGGTGTCGACCACCGTATTGCAGCGAGTTTCCGTTGTCGTATAGGTATCGCGATTTTGCATACCCTCTTGCACCTTGTTGCCGGCATAACCACCACCGACAGCACCGGCAACGGTAGCCAGCTTCTTGCCATTACCACCGCCAACCTGATTACCCAACAGGCCACCAGCCACGGCACCGATCACGGTCCCGGCAATTTGATGCTGGTCCTGCACCGGCCGCTGCCGGGTCACGGCAACGTCCTTGCACACCTCACGTGGCGTCTTCACAGATTCCTTGACCTGCTCTACCGCCAGAACTTCCGCGTACTTGGGGCCTCCGACCAGGCTATAGGTAGCCACTGCGCCACCGGCGGTTACACCCACCGCACCCAGCACTGCACCCACGATCATCGACTTGTTCATATCATTCTCCCGAGACACGCTTCAGGGCATTTCGCCCCCATTCGCAGCCTTGGATAAATGCACGATGAGCGAGTTCCCGGAGGCCCCGCCATAAGCCGACAAGTGGGACGGAGATCACGCCCGCCATAACGAAAAAGCCCGGCACAGGGCCGGGCTTTTGTCGTGAACGGTCGACTCAGGGACGACCATCTGCCTCTTCGGCTGTCACGGTCGGAATAAGGTCCTCCGAGGTGAGCTTCAGCCAGATCAGCACTACTGCACCGATGTACACGGACGAGTAGGTACCCACCACCACGCCGACCAGCAAGGTCAGGGCGAAGTTACCCAGCGAGTCACCGCCGAAGATCAGCAGAGCGACCAGCGCCAGCGCCGTGGACAAGGACGTCGCAATGGTACGCAGCAACGTCTGGGTAACCGAGATATCGATGTTCTCCACCAGGCCACTCTTGCGCAGCAGGCGGAAGTTCTCGCGAATCCGGTCATAGATGATGATGGTGTCGTTCAACGAGTAACCAATCATCGCCAGCACTGCAGCGAATACCGTCAGGTCGAAGGGGATCTGGAAGAAGGCCAGTACACCCAGCACGATGACCACGTCGTGGGCCAGCGAGGCGACAGCACCAAGGCCGAACTTCCACTGAAAGCGAAAGGCCAGGTACAGCAGGATGCCACCCAGGGCCAGCAATGTGGCAATGCCGCCCTGATCGCGCAGCTCCTCACCCACCTGCGGACCGACGAACTCGACACGTTTGACCTCGAACTGAGCTCCCGCATCGATCTTGCGCAGGGCCGCAGCAACCTGATTACCCAGTTGCGGGTCATCACCGGACATCCGCACCAGCACGTCAGTGGTAGCCCCGAAGCTCTGTACAACTGCATCGGTATAACCCGCCTGCCCCAACTCGCTCTTGATCAGCTCGAGGTTGGCGGGCTTCTCGTACTTGAGCTCGATCAGCGTGCCGCCCGTGAAGTCCAGACCGAAGTTGAGCCCCTTGGAGAACAGACTGACCAGACCAATGATGGTCAGCAGTACGGTAATGGCGAACGCAATATTGCGGATCGCCATGAATGGAATGATTTTCTTGCTCATGGCTAACCTCAGATCCACAGTTTCTTGAAGTTACGACCGCCGAAGATCACGTTCACCATACCGCGGGTAAACATGATGGCCGTGAACATCGAGGTGATGATGCCGAGCGAGAGCGTTACAGCGAAGCCCTTGATCGGGCCGGTGCCCATGGCGAACAGGATGCCGCCCACCAGCAAGGTGGTCAGGTTACTGTCGACGATGGCAGCAAAGGCACGGTCGAAGCCCTCGTGGATCGCACGCTGCACTGTCAGGCCCTTGGCCAATTCCTCGCGAATCCGCGAGAAGATCAGTACGTTCGCATCCACCGCCATACCCAGGGTCAAGACGATACCGGCAATACCCGGCAGCGTCAGGGTGGCGCCGATTACCGACATCAGCCCCACCAGCAGCACCAGGTTGAAAGCCAGCGCAACAGTCGCCAAAGCACCGAAGAAGCGGTAGATGATGAGCATGAACAAGGAGACGAAGATCATCGCCCATTCGGTGGACTCGATACCCTTGGTGATGTTGTCAGCACCCAGGCTCGGGCCGATGGTGCGCTCTTCCGCGAAGTACATCGGCGCAGCCAGACCACCGGCGCGCAGCAGCAAGGCCAGCTCGGACGACTCGCCCTGGCCGTTCAGCCCGGTGATACGGAACTGGCTACCCAGCGGCGACTGAATGGTCGCCAGACTGATGATTTTCTTTTCTTCCTTGAACGACTGCGCGGCAACACTGCGCTCGACACCATCGACCGTCTCGTTGACGTAATGCGTCACCGGCTTCTGCTCGATGAAGATCACCGCCATGCTGCGACCAACGTTATTGCGGGTCGCCCGATTCATCAGGCCGCCACCGTGGCCGTCAAGACGGATATTCACCTGTGGCCGGCCGTGCTCGTCATAACTGGCCTGGGCATCGGTCACCTGATCACCGGTGATGATCAGGCTGCGCTCCAGCGCTACGGCCGGACGCCCTTCCTCACGGAACTCGAACGACTCGGTGGTCGCACGCGGCGCATCGGGCTCGGCCTGCAAGCGGAATTCGAGACTGGCGGTCTTACCGAGGATACGTTTGGCTTCAGCGGTATCCTGAACACCTGGCAGCTCGACCACGATCCGGTTGGCGCCCTGACGCTGCACCAACGGCTCAGCAACACCCAGCTCGTTGACGCGGTTACGCACGGTTGTCAGGTTCTGCTTGACCGAGTATTCGCGGATTTCGGCGATCTTGGCCTGGGTCAGGCTCAAACGCAGCACCTGCTCGGAGCCACGCGCCCGGGTCTCCAGATCGAAGTCCGCATACTCCTTGCGAATCAGCTTCTCGGCGCTTTCCAGCGCAGCGGCATCGGCGAAGCCCAACTGAATGGCACCGCCCTGCTCAGGCATGCTGCGGTAGCGGATACGCTCCTTGCGCAGCAGGCTCTTGATTTCACCCTCATAGACCTTGCGGCGCATGTCGAGCGCTTTATCCATGTCCACTTCCAGCAGGAAGTGCACACCACCGGAGAGGTCCAGACCCAGCTTCATCGGGCTGGCACCCAGCTTGCGCAGCCAGTCCGGAGTAGTCGGCGCCAAGTTCAGCGCGACCACGAAGTCATCGCCCAGCACGCGAGTGACGACATCCTTGGCCGGCAACTGATCACCGAGGCTGTTCAGTCGAATCAGCCCGCCGCGACCGACAACGCCCGATTCCTTGGCGGTAATGCCCGCTTCGGAAAGCGCTTTGGCCGCTCGTTCGACATCAGCCGGCGTCACAGTAGTCGCAGTGCTGCCACCACTGATCTGGATGGCCGGATCGTCCGGATAGAGGTTGGGCGCGGAATAGATAAGACCGATCACCAGCACGACCAGGATCAGCAGGTACTTCCACAGAGGGTATTTGTTGAGCATGACGCCGCCCGTTATGACGCGGGGCGCTTGATGCGCCCCGTCGTTGGTAAAGAATGAATCGTTATTAGATCGCCTTCAGCGTGCCCTTCGGCAGGGTCGCTGCAATGGCTTGCTTCTGGAATTTCAGCTCGACGTTGTCGGACACTTCAACCACGACGAAATCGTCGGAAACCTTGGTCACCTTGCCGGCCAGACCACCGGAGGTCACTACTTCGTCGCCCTTCTGTAGGCTGCCGAGCAGGTTCTTGTGCTCTTTGGAGCGTTTGGCCTGAGGGCGCCAGATCATCAGATAGAAGATGACCAGGAAGCCGATCAGGAACACCCACTCGAAACCACCCGCACCAGCGGCAGCAGCAGTAGGCGCAGCAGCATCGGCATAGGCGGCTGGGATCAGAAAGCTCATGGAAAACTCCTATTACTAGTCTTTAAAAAGTGCTTATCAGGGCGCCAGCGGCGGCGTTGGCAAACCGCGCCGGGCATAGAAGGCATCGACGAAGGCGGCCAATGTACCCTGTTGAATTGCCTCGCGCAAACCAGCCATCAGGCGCTGGTAATGGCGCAAGTTGTGGATGGTATTGAGCATGCTGCCCAGCATTTCCCCACACTTGTCCAGATGATGCAGGTAGGCGCGCGAGAAGTGCTGGCAGGTGTAGCAATCGCAGGCTGGGTCCAGTGCCGACTCATCGTGCTTGTGCACCGAATTGCGGATCTTGATGACACCGGTATCGGTGAACAGATGCCCGTTGCGCGCATTGCGCGTAGGCATCACGCAGTCGAACATGTCGACGCCGCGGCGCACACCTTCTACGAGGTCCTCTGGTTTGCCCACTCCCATCAGGTAACGGGGTTTGTCCGCAGGCAGTTGCGGCGGCAGGAAATCCAGCACGCGGATCATCTCTTCCTTCGGCTCGCCAACGGACAGACCGCCAATGGCCAGCCCATCGAAGCCGATCTCATTGAGCCCATCCAGCGAGCGCATGCGCAACTCTTCATGCATACCGCCCTGAACGATGCCGAACAGGGCCGACGGATTCCCCTCATGGGCATTCTTCGAGCGCTTGGCCCAACGCAGCGACAGCTCCATGGAGCGCTTGGCCACATCGAACTCGGCCGGGTACGGCGTGCATTCGTCGAAGATCATCACGATGTCCGAACCCAGCTCGCGCTGCACCTGCATCGACTCTTCCGGCCCCATGAACACCTTGCTGCCGTCTACCGGCGAAGCGAAGGTCACACCCTCTTCCTTGATCTTGCGCATTGCGCCCAGGCTGAACACCTGAAAACCACCGGAGTCGGTAAGGATTGGCCCCTGCCACTGCATGAAATTGTGCAAGTCGCCATGTTTCTTGATGACCTCGGTACCTGGTCGCAGCCACAGGTGAAAGGTATTGCCGAGGATGATCTGCGCGCCGATGGCTTCGATATCACGCGGCAGCATGCCTTTTACCGTACCGTAGGTACCGACCGGCATGAATGCCGGGGTTTCCACCACACCACGCGGAAAGGTCAGGCGCCCACGGCGCGCACGACCGTCGGTGGCCAGCAGCTCGAAGGACATGTGGCTCATAGGGTTTCCTCTGGCCCGCGCGGGGCAGGATTGCGGGTGATGAACATGGCATCACCGTAACTGAAGAAGCGGTACCCCTGCTCCACTGCCGCCGCATAGGCCGCCATGGTCTCCGGGTAGCCGGCAAAAGCCGAGACCAGCATCAGCAGGGTCGACTCTGGTAAATGGAAGTTGGTCACCAGCGCATCGACCACATGGAACGGGCGCCCCGGGTAGATGAAGATATCGGTGTCGCCACTGAACGCACGCAACTGCCCGTCACGCGCGGCACTTTCCAGCGAGCGAACACTTGTCGTGCCCACGGCAACGACTCGCCCACCACGTGCCCGGCAGGCCTCGACCGCATCCACCACCCCCTGACTGACCTCGAGCCACTCCAGGTGCATGTGGTGGTCCTCGATACGCTCGACCCGCACAGGCTGGAACGTGCCAGCCCCGACATGCAGGGTGACGAAGGCCTGCTCGACGCCCTTTACGGCAATCGCCTCGAGCATGGCCTGGTCAAAATGCAGCCCGGCCGTTGGCGCCGCCACTGCGCCTGCCTTCTCGGCATAGACGGTCTGGTAACGCTCACGGTCGGAGCTGTCATCGGCACGGTCTATATAAGGAGGCAACGGCATATGCCCGACTCGCTGCAGCAGCGGCAATACCTCCTCGGCGAAGCGCAGTTCGAACAGGGCGTCGTGACGCACCAGCATTTCAGCCCCGCCACCACCCTCTATATGGATCAGCGAACCCGGCTTCGGCGACTTGCTTGAGCGCACATGGGCCAGCACGCGATGACTGTCCAGCACGCGCTCGACCAGAATCTCCAACTGCCCGCCAGTGGCCTTCTGCCCAAACAACCGCGCCGGGATCACCCGGGTGTTGTTGAACACCATGAGATCGCCAGGGCGCAGATAGTCGAGCAGATCGACAAACTGCCGATGCGCCAGCGTGCCATGCTCGCCATCGAGCACCAGCAGACGGCTGGCCCGGCGCTCGACCAAGGGGTAACGGGCGATCAGGGATTCGGGGAGGTCGAAGTGAAAATCGGCTACGCGCATGGTGGGGGATCGTCTTGCGGGGGCGCAGAGCTTACCGGAAAGCACATGATCTGGCCACGCAACGCGATTGACCGCTCGCCGACGGCTCCCTATACTTCGCGCCGGTTATGCCCCGGTGGCGGAATGGTAGACGCGGCGGATTCAAAATCCGTTTTCGAAAGGAGTGGGAGTTCGAGTCTCCCCCGGGGCACCACATCACTCGCTTCACTCTCTCACAGCAGAAGATTGAAGCCCTCTGAAACACCCATTGCAGACCCGTGTGAAATCGCCCGAAAACGACGATTTCGGGGGCTTGGCAAACCTCTTTAAGTTAGCGTAGAGTGTGCCCACTGTGTTTGCATGGGTCGCCTTGAATCGTGACCTGATGCAGTAGATCCTAGATCCGCTACATCCCGCTCGACTTCTCTTACTCTCTGCAACCAGTCCCAGCCCTCTTCGCCAGAGCGAGAGGCTGTCATCAACTCTAGTTTCAAGGAAATAAGACATGTCGAATCGTCAAACCGGCACCGTTAAGTGGTTCAACGACGAGAAGGGCTTTGGCTTCATCACTCCAGAGAGCGGTCCGGATCTGTTCGTACACTTCCGCGCTATCGAAGGTAACGGCTTCAAGAGCCTGAAAGAAGGCCAGAAAGTTACTTTCGAAGCCGTCCAAGGCCAGAAAGGCATGCAGGCTGACAAAGTCCAGATCCTGGGCTAAGTCGCTGCTCCGAAAAGCCCCTGATGGCAACATCAGGGGCTTTTTTGTGCCTGCCGTTCAAGGCGGCCGTCTCGATGACGCGTGCTTGCAACGTAAACCGCCCCAGGTGTTTTTTGTGCCCGCGATTCGTTGCCCGTAGAATCAACGCCGACTTTTAGCAACGAGCGCACCATGCCACAGCACATGCTCCGCCCCGCAGGCGACTTCCCCGCCGCCGGCCTGATTCGCCGCCTGGCCGCAATGTTCTACGACTTCCTGCTCTCCGTAGCCCTGATGATGGTTGTCACCCTGCTGTACCAACAGGGACTGCTACGCCTCATTTATGGCAATGAGCAGCTGCTGGCCATGTCGCAAGCCGGCATGCTGGATCGCGACCCAATGCTCGCCACCCTCGTGCTCTTCGCTCTCTTTGCCTTTTTTGCCAAGTTCTGGACCCACAACGGCCAGACCCTCGGCATGCAAGTCTGGGGACTGCGCATCCAGAACGCCGATGGCTCGGCCATCAGCCTATGGCAGGCGCTGCTGCGCTTCCTGATCGCCATCATTTCCTGGTTGCTCGGTGGCCTGGGATTCCTCTGGGTGCTCTGGGACAAGAAGAAACGCAGCTGGCACGACATCTATTCGGAAAGCCTGGTCGTGCAGTTGCCGAAGAACATTCACAAGCAAGGCAAATAGCACCAGCCACGGTACTTTCCAATAGGCCAGCAGGTGCGAGCCAAGGCCCGCGAAAGCAAATAGCCCTTTGCATAAAATGAAAATCTTTCGCATTATTGCGCGGTTTTCATGTGTCGCTGTACGGCACTCCACACACCAGACGCAAAGGACTTCGCCATGACTCGTATGCCCCTGGCTACCGCCAGCCTGTTAGCTATCGCCATTTCCCTCGCTGGCTGCGGTGACGACAAGAAAGACACCGCAGCCTCGCAAAACGGCGCACCAGCTGCCAGCGCCAGCACTGCACCGGCTGCCGCAAAAGTCGACGAAGCCGCTGCCAAGGCAGTCGTTGCTCACTACGCTGACATCGCCCTGGCCGCCTTCTCCGATGCCGCCAGCACCGCAAAAAACCTGCAGACCGCTGTCGACGCCCTGCTTGCCAACCCGAACGACGCCACTCTCAAGGCTGCTCGCGAAGCCTGGGTTGCCGCTCGTGTACCGTACATGCAGACCGAAGTATTCCGTTTCGGCAACACCATCGTCGACGACTGGGAAGGCCAAGTGAATGCCTGGCCGCTGGACGAAGGCCTGATCGACTATGTCGCCGCCGACTACCAGCACGCTCTGGGCAACCCTGGCGCGACTGCCAACATTATTGCCAACACCGAAATCCAGGTCGGTGAAGACAAGATCGACGTCACCGAAATCACCGGCGAGAAGCTGGCCAGCCTCAACGAGCTGGGCGGTTCCGAAGCCAACGTAGCCACCGGCTACCACGCCATCGAATTCCTGCTCTGGGGCCAGGACCTGAACGGCACCGGCCCAGGCGCGGGCGACCGCCCTGCCACTGACTATGTCGTTGGCGAAGGCGCCACGGGCGGCCACAACGAGCGCCGTCGCACCTATCTGAAAGCGGTAACCGACCTGCTGGTCAGCGACCTCGACGAAATGGTCGTCCAGTGGAAAGACGGTGACGCCAACAACTACCGCGCCACTCTGGTTGGCGAGCCAACCGAGAATGGTCTGCGCAAGATCCTCTTCGGCATGGGCAGCCTGTCCCTCGGCGAACTGGCTGGTGAGCGCATGAAAGTCGCTCTGGAAGCCAACTCGCCGGAAGACGAGCACGACTGCTTCAGCGACAACACGCACAACTCACACTTCTACAACGGCAAGGGTATTCGTAACGTCTACCTGGGCGAGTACAAGAAAGTCGACGGCACCACGCTGACCGGCCCGAGCCTGTCGTCCCTGGTGGCCAAGGTCGATGCCGCCACCGACACCACGCTGAAAGCCGACCTGGAGGCCACCGAGGCCAAGCTACAGGCCATGGTCGACAGCGCCGAGAAGAACAACGTGCACTTCGATCAGCTGATCGCTCCGGAAAACACCGAAGGCCAGCAAATCGTTCGTGACGCGATCGCGGCCCTGGTCAAGCAGACCGGCGCCATCGAACAAGCTGCCAGCAAACTGGGCATCAACGACCTCAGCCCGGACAACGCCGACCACCAGTTCTGATAACAACGGTACTGGCAACGGATGCGCCCACAAGGCGCATCCGTTTTTTTTATGCCTGCCTCCACCGACTTACAACGCGTTCCATCATCAACAGATCTGCCTGGAGCCCCTCCTGCCGAGCAAGCCTCACCGACCACGAACGGCCCGACCTCCCTGGCATAAGCAGTGCCCCGCGACATTTAGCCCGACATGAGAACGCAAACTCCTATTATTTGAGTTCCCTTAGCCTGCTAAGATTGCCCGCCTGAATATCCATCTGGTTCCCGCGCAATGCCCTTCCCGCTTCGCCTCTGTGCCCTTACGCTGACGCTCGGCCTGGTCGCCTGCGAGCAGGCTCCACCGCCCGCAGAACCCGGCGAAGCGCTCTCGGGTGGTCGCACGACCGTTTACCAGAACGATCACAACGCCTTCTCCATGCCATCCGCCAACCTGACACCCACGCGTCGCCTGGACTTCAGTGTGGGCAACAGTTTCTTCCGCAGCCCCTGGGTGATCGCGCCCTCGACCACCACGGCCCGTGATGGTCTCGGCCCGCTGTTCAACACCAACGCCTGCCAGAACTGCCATATCAAGGATGGCCGCGGACATCCACCCGAGCCGAACGCCAACAATGCCGTCTCGATGCTGGTGCGCCTGTCGATCCCCGCCAATGACTCCACGGAGCACGCTGATCAGCTGACCCGCGCGGGCGTGATTGCCGAGCCCGTGTATGGCACGCAGCTCAAAGACATGGCCATTCCGGGTGTCGAGCCAGAAGGCAAGGTGCGTGTCGAGTACGACCCGGTCCCGGTGCGCCTGGCCGATGGCACACAAATCATCCTGCGCAAGCCGAAGCTGCAGATCAGCCAGTTGGGCTATGGGCCGATGCACCCTGACACCCTGTTCTCCGCCCGCATCGCACCGCCGATGATCGGCCTGGGCCTTCTGGAGGCGATCCCCGAGGCCGCACTGCTGGCCAACGCCGGCAAAGGGCAAGCCGACGGCATCAACGGTCGCCCCAACTGGGTATGGGACGACGCGCAAGGCAAGACCGTCCTCGGCCGCTTCGGCTGGAAGGCTGGGCAACCCAGCCTCAACCAGCAGAACGCCCACGCCTTTTCCGCCGACATGGGCCTGACCACCAGCCTGCTGCCCCATGTGGACTGCACACCGACCCAGACCGCCTGCCTGGCGGCGCCCAATGGTGGCGACCCGGAGGTCAGCGACAACATCCTGCGCCTGGTGCTGTTCTATACCCGCAACCTGGCCGTGCCGGCCCGTCGCTCCGTTGACGAGTTGCAGGTACGCCAGGGCAAGCGCCTGTTCGAACAGGCCGGTTGCCAAGGATGCCACGTGCCCAGCTTCACCACGGCAGCCGACGCCGCCGAACCCGAACTGGCCAACCAGGTGATCCGCCCCTACAGTGACCTGCTGCTGCACGACATGGGCGAAGGGCTGGCCGATGACCGCCCCGAGTTCCAGGCCAGCGGTCGCGACTGGCGCACCCCGCCGCTGTGGGGCATCGGCCTGACGGCTGCCGTCAGCGGGCACACCCAGTTCCTGCATGACGGCCGTGCCCGCGACTTGCTCGAAGCGATACTCTGGCATGGCGGTGAAGCGGAACCGGCAAAACAGGCCGTCATGCATTACAACGCCGACCAGCGCGCTGCGCTGCTGGCCTTTCTGAATTCACTCTAAGGAGCCTTGCATGTTCCGCCCCACCCTGCTTTTCACCAGCCTGGCCGCCATCGTACTGAGCGCCTGCACCCCGCAGGACCCGCAGGCACAAGCCTCCGCCGCCATCGCCAAGCAGGTGATCCTGCCGACATACAGCCGCTGGGTCGACGCCGACCGCCAGCTCGCGGCCAGCGCCCTGGCCTTCTGCTCCGGCAAGGAAGACCTGACCAAGGCACGCGCCGACTTTCTCGCCGCGCAGAAAGCCTGGGCCGAGCTGCAACCGCTGATGGTCGGCCCCATCGCCGAAGGCAACCGCGCCTGGCAAGTACAGTTCTGGCCCGACAAGAAGAACCTGGTCGGGCGCCAGGTCGAACAGCTGGTGAAAGCCCAGCCCGCCATCGATGCAGCTGCCCTGGGTAAAGCCAGCGTGGTAGTACAGGGGCTCTCCGCTTACGAATACATCCTCTTCGATAGCAACCTCGACCTCGCCGACAGCGAGCAGAAGGCCCGCTACTGCCCGTTACTGGAAGCCATCGGCCAACACCAGCAACGCCTCGCCGAGGAAATCCTCGCCAGCTGGAACAGCAAGGACGGCATGCTCGATCAGTTGAGCAAGTTCCCCAACCCGCGCTACGCCGACTCCCACGAAGCCATTTCGGAGCTGCTGCGCGTTCAGGTAACCGCCCTCGACACCCTGAAGAAAAAGCTCGGCGCGCCCATGGGCCGCCAGACCAAGAGCACCCCGCAACCCTTCCAGGCCGATGGCTGGCGCAGTCAGACGTCCCTCAGCAGCCTGGGCGCCAGCCTGAGCAGCTCGGAGACCCTGTGGCACGGCGTCGACAAAAAAGGCATCCGCAGCCTGCTCGGCAGCGACCAGCAAGCATTGGCCGAGCAGATCGATGCGGCCTATGCCGATACACGCAGCAAACTGGACGCCCTGCAACCTCCACTCAGCGAGTTGCTCGCCAGTGAGGCCGGCTTGAAACAGCTGAACGCGTTCTACGACAGCCTCGATGTCGTCCACCGCCTGCACTCGGGCGAGCTGGCCCGCGTACTCAACGTACAACTGGGCTTCAACGCCAACGATGGTGACTGATATGTTGCGCCGCCAGGTTCTCGCCCTCGGCAGCCTGCTGCTCGGCGCCGTCACGCTGGGTGGCTGGACCCTGAGCAGAAAAGGCAGCTCGCCGCTGCTGCTCTCCGCGCGCGACGATGCCGATGGCCAGCACTACGCCGTCGGCTACCGTCTCGACGGCAGCCAGGTGTTCGCCACCCCCGTGGCACAGCGCTGCCACGATATCGTCGAGCACCCCAGCGAGCCGGTCGCCTTGTTCGTCGCGCGCCGCCCCGGTACCGAGAGCTACCTGATCGACCTCACCGACGGCAGCCTGCTGCAGACCATTCGCTCCTTGCCCAACCGACACTTCTACGGCCATGGCGTGTTCCACAAGAGCGGCGAATGGCTCTACACCACTGACAACGACACCACCGACCCCGGTCGCGGCCTGCTTGGCGTCTATACCTACACCGATCGCCGACTGAGCCATCAGGGCGAACTTTCCACTCATGGCATTGGCCCGCACCAGGTGTCCTGGATGCCCGATGGTGAAACCCTGGTGGTGGCCAATGGCGGCATCCGTACCGAAGCGGAAAGCCGGGTAGAGATGAACCTCGATGCCATGCAACCCAGCCTGGTACTGATGCACCGCGACGGCAGCCTGATTTCCCAGGAAACCCTGCCACAAGCCATGAACAGCGTGCGCCACTTGGCCATCGCCAGCGATGGCACCATCGTTGCTGGCCAGCAATTCATGGGCGATGCCAACGAGCCCGCCGACCTGCTCGCGATCAAGCGCCCCGGTCAGGCTTTCCAGGCGTTCCCTGTGGGCGACGAACAGCGCCTGGCGATGAGTCAGTACACTGCCAGCGTCGCGGTGCACGACACACTGCGCCTGGTCGCCCTGACTGCCCCGCGCGGTAATCGCTTCTTTATCTGGGACCTGGATAGCGGCGCCCTGCGTCTCGATGCCCCACTCCCAGACTGTGCCGGCGTCGGCGCGGTGCAGGACGGTTTTGTCGTCACCTCCGGACAAGGCCGCTGCCGCCTGTACGATTGCCGCACCAGCACCATCGATGTCCAGCCACTGAACCTGCCCGCCGGCCTCTGGGACAACCACCTGCACCTGGCGTGATGGCCTTGCTGATGCACAGTCATCACCCAAGGGGCGCCGTGCGGACCGGCTTCCAAGCTAACAACAGCAGGCCATCTGCTCAGTACGCACGCCCAGAACAATCAGCGCAATCCGGCCCCCATTCCGCCCATTGCATCGACCGACCAGTACCCTCGAATAATTGACGGGCGCGGCAGGTTGCCGCGCACAACGCGCTGCAAATGAGAGGCTTTTGACTTGGCTTGCCAGGCAGTCTAAGGTTCCGCTCTTGCCTATTCCCAGGCCCCTCTCCTCCTGCCAAGGAAACGGAATATGTTGCTCCGCCGCATGGTCATCATGTTGGGCATCGTCATCCTCGTGGTGCTCGCCCTGGCCGCCTATAAAGGCTATTCGATCTATCAGCAGATCCAGATGTTCTCCGCGCCGCAACCGGCCATCAGCATTTCTGCCGCCACTGCCGAGGAAATGCCGTGGCAGAGCCGCCTGCCAGCTATCGGCACACTGAAAGCGTCCCAGGGCGTCGACCTGACCGTGGAGGTCAGCGGTACCGTACGTGACGTGCTGTTCCAGTCCGGCGAGAAGGTCAGCCTGAAGCAACCCCTGATCCAGATGGACAGCGATGTCGAGCAGGCCAGCCTGGCAACGGCCGAAGCCGAGTTGAGCCTGGCCCGCGTCGAGTTCGAGCGCGGCCGCAGCCTGGTCAATCGCCAGAGCATCTCCAAGAGCGAATTCGACCGCCTCGCCTCGTCACTGCAGAAGAGCAACGCCAGCGTTGCCCAACTCCAGGCCATGCTGGCCAAGAAGCGCATCGTCGCACCGTTCGCCGGCACCATTGGTATCCGCCAGGTCGATGTGGGGGACTTCCTGTCCTCGGGCACCATCATCGCGACCCTGCAGGACCTGACCACGCTGTTCGTCGACTTCTACCTGCCGGAGCAGGCCGTGCCCAAGCTGGCCATT
The DNA here is from genome assembly GCF_965111915.1 of Pseudomonas sp. Marseille-Q8238. Taxonomy (NCBI): domain Bacteria; kingdom Pseudomonadati; phylum Pseudomonadota; class Gammaproteobacteria; order Pseudomonadales; family Pseudomonadaceae; genus Pseudomonas; species Pseudomonas sp. Marseille-Q8238. The sequence goes on from NZ_CBCOPI010000001.1 coordinate 3,849,273, forward strand.
GGTCAACAGGTACGCATCGAGGTCGCCGCCTATCCGGGCGAAGTGTTCGTGGGCGAAATCGCCGCGATCAACCCGAAGGTCGAGGACACCACCCGCAACGTCCAGGTGCGTGCCGTCCTGCCAAACCCGGACAGCAAACTGCTGCCCGGCATGTTCGCCAACCTGGAAGTCCTGTTGCCCGGTGACCTGCCTCACGTTGTCGTACCGGAAACCGCCATTACCTACACCCTCTACGGCAACTCGGTGTACGTGATCGGCGAGAAGAAAGACAAGGACGGCCAGGTCGAGAAAAACGACAAAGGTGAAACCCAACTGGTGGTCGAGCGTCGCTTCGTCGAAACCGGTGAGCGCCGCGACGGCAAGGTCACCCTGCTCAAAGGCCTCAAGGCCGGCGAACAGGTGGTGACCGCCGGCCAGCTCAAGCTGGATAACGGCGCCCATGTTGCCATCGTCGACGACAAAGCCCCGCCCGCCAGCACCGGCCAGTAACTGGCTGCCGCCAAGGAATTGCATATGGCTTTTACCGATCCCTTTATCCGTCGTCCGGTACTGGCGACCGTGGTCAGCCTGCTGATCGTGCTGCTTGGCTTCCAGGCCTTCAGCAAGCTGGTGATCCGTCAGTACCCACAGATGGAGAACGCCCTGATCACGGTGACCACCGCTTACCCCGGGGCCAATGCCGAGACCATTCAGGGCTATATCACACAGCCGCTGCAGCAGAGTCTGGCCAGTGCCGAAGGCATTGACTACATGACCTCGTCGAGCCAGCAGAACGTGTCGATCATCCAGATCTATGCGCGCATTGGCGCCAACTCGGACCGCCTGTTCACCGAGCTGCTGTCCAAGGCCAACGAGGTCAAGAACCAACTGCCGCAGGATGCCGAAGACCCGGTGCTATCCAAAGAAGCCGCCGACGCCTCGGCGCTGATGTACATCAGTTTCTACAGCGACGAGTTGTCCAATCCACAGATCACCGACTACCTGTCCCGCGTGATCCAGCCCAAGCTGGCCACCCTGCCAGGCATGGCCGAAGCGGAAATCCTCGGCAACCAGGTCTTCGCCATGCGCCTGTGGCTGGATCCGGTGAAGATGGCCGCCTATGGCGTTACCGCCAGCGACCTGAGCGACGCCGTACGCAAGTACAACTTCCTCTCTGCCGCCGGCCAGGTGAAGGGCCAACTGGTGGTCACCAGCATCAATGCCACTACCGACCTGAAATCGGCGGAGGCCTTCGGCGCCATCCCGGTGAAGACCGTCGGTGACAGCCGCGTCCTGGTGCGCGATATCGCTCGCGTGGAGATGGGGGCAGAGAACTACGACGCAATCAGCTCGTTCGACGGCATTCCCTCCGTCTATATCGGTGTCAAAGGCACACCCAGCGCCAACCCGCTGGATGTGATCAAGCACGTGCGCGAAATCATGCCGGAGCTGGAAGCACAGCTGCCGCCCAACCTGAAGGTGTCGATCGCCTACGACGCCACGCTGTTCATCCAGGCATCCATCGACGAGGTGGTGAAAACGCTGGCCGAGGCCGTGCTGATCGTCATCGTCGTGGTGTTCCTGTTCCTCGGCGCCTTCCGCTCGGTACTGATTCCGGTCATCACCATTCCGCTGTCGATGATCGGCGTAATGTTCTTCATGCAGTTGATGGGCTACTCGATCAACCTGCTGACCCTGCTGGCCATGGTCCTGGCCATCGGCCTGGTGGTGGATGACGCCATCGTCGTGGTGGAAAACATTCACCGCCATATCGAAGAAGGCAAGACGCCCTTCGACGCCGCCATCGAGGGCGCACGCGAGATCGCCGTGCCGGTGGTCTCGATGACCATCACCCTGGCGGCGGTGTATGCGCCTATCGGCTTTCTCGAAGGGCTCACTGGCGCGCTGTTCAAGGAGTTCGCCCTGACCCTTGCCGGTGCGGTGATCATCTCCGGTATCGTCGCGCTGACCCTGTCGCCGATGATGTGCTCTGTACTGCTGCGTCATGAGGAGGATCCCTCGGGTCTGGCGCACAAGCTGGACCAGATCTTCGACAAGCTGAAACGCCGCTATCAACGCGCCTTGCATGGCACGCTGAATACACGCCCGGTCGTGGTGGTATTCGCCTTGATCGTGCTGTGCCTGATTCCGGTCCTGCTCATGTTCAGCAAAAGCGAGCTGGCCCCGGAAGAAGACCAGGGCATCGTGTTCATCTTCGCCAATGCGCCCCAGCCGACCAACCTCGACTACCTGAACCGCTACACCGCCGAATTCACCACGATCTTCAAGGAGTTCCCCGAGTACTACTCGTCATTCCAGATCAACGGCTTCGACGGTGTGCAGTCGGGTATCGGTGGTTTTCTGCTCAAGCCCTGGGGCGAGCGCGAACGCTCGCAGATGGAACTGCTGCCCGCTGTACAGCAGCGCTTGAACGATATCCCCGGCCTGCAGATCTTCGGCTTCAATCTGCCGTCGCTCCCCGGCACCGGGGAAGGCCTGCCCTTCCAGTTCGTGATCAACACGCCGAACGACTACGAGTCGCTGCTGCAGGTCGCGGACCGGGTCAAACAGCGCGCCATGGAGTCGGGCAAATTTGCCTTCCTCAATGTGGACCTGGCCTTCGACAAGCCCGAAATCGTGGTCGATATCGACCGTGAGAAAGCTGCGCAGATGGGCGTATCCATGCAGGACCTGGGCGGCACCCTGGCCATCCTGCTGGGTGAGGGTGAGATCAACCGCTTCACCATCGACGGCCGCAGCTACAAGGTCATCGCCCAGGTCGAACGACCCTACCGCGACAACCCCGGCTGGCTGAGCAACTACTACGTGAAAAGTGAAAGCGGGCAGATGGTGCCCCTGAGCACGCTGATCACCGTGAGCGACCGGGCTCGCCCCACCAAGCTCAAGCAGTTCCAGCAGCTCAACTCGGCGATCATCGAAGGTGTACCGATCGTCAGCATGGGCGAAGCAGTGGAGACCATCACCCAGATCGCTCGCGAGGAGTCGCCACGGGGCTACGCCTTCGACTATGCCGGTGCATCGCGCCAGTTCATTCAGGAAGGCAGCGCGCTGTACCTGACCTTCGGCCTGGCGCTGGCGATCATCTTCCTGGTGCTGGCCGCACAGTTCGAAAGCTTCCGCGATCCGCTGGTGATCCTGGTCACGGTGCCGCTGTCGATCTGCGGGGCGCTGATTCCGATCTTCCTCGGTTTCTCCAGCATGAACATCTACACCCAGGTCGGCTTGGTGACCCTGATCGGGTTGATCACCAAGCACGGCATCCTGATCGTCGAGTTTGCCAACCAGTTGCGCCGTGAGAAGGGCCTGAGTGCCCGTGAGGCTGTCGAGGAAGCTGCCTCGATCCGCCTGCGTCCCGTTCTGATGACCACGGCAGCGATGGTCTTCGGCATGGTGCCGTTGATTCTTGCCACCGGCGCCGGCGCGGTCAGCCGCTTCGACATCGGCCTGGTCATTGCCACGGGCATGTCCATCGGGACGCTGTTCACCCTGTTCGTTCTCCCCTGCGTCTACAGTCTGCTGGCCAAGCCGGATAGCCATCCGGCTATTCAAGCCGCTAGCGCGCACTGAGTTAACAGGCAATAAAAAGCCCCGCACAAGCGGGGCTTTTTATTGATCGGGAATCGCTCAGTTGCGCGAGGAGACACCCCGGGTCATACCGAACAGGAACAGCAGCAGATCGGAATCCGGCCGCACTTGCTCGACAGGCTTCTTGCGCAGCGCCAGCGGTTGCGGGCAGTACAGCGCACTGCTGGTCTGGGAATCGATGATCATTGGCGTGGACTCCTGCCAGGCAGCAGCGGCCATCGCGGTGACACCCAGCGCGCCAACGAGGAACAATCCTCGAGCAATTTCTAGCTTCATCACTGTAACCCCTTGATCGCCCGGCCAAACACCTGTTCGTAACAGTAGACCAGTCGGGACCAGTCACCAGCGCTCCACGACGAATGGCGCCTCAGTTGCTGCATATCATGACGAGCGGCACGCCTGGCACTGCAGACACGCCGGCTTTTTTCCAGATCGAGCATGGCGACTTCCACCTCGACCTCTCCCGCCACCTGCTCCACACGCACGAACAGATGCTTCTGGTACAGACAGCCATGGCGCCAACGAGCACGATGGAAGCGCCCGAGCATAGCAGCTATATGTTGCAGGATGCGGTCATGCACCTCTTCACCGAACTGTTCGCGGCCACCACTGGCATACCACGCGTCCAGCTCCTGGAATCCGCGGAGGTCCTCGGAAACCAGCAACGCACGCCACTGTCCCTCAGCGCTGTACTGGGCGTCGCAATAGACCAGATGCGGCGCCTTGACCCCTATGGCTTCCATGGCTTGCAGCGCATCTCGCTCGCGCAAGATCGTAGGTCGCCCGAACGGGTGGCGAACACTGCGGTACAGGTGGCCAGTCTGGCGCTTGGCATACAACAGGCGTCCATCGCTCAGGCGCAGACGCTGTACACCGCTTTCACCGCCACGCCGTACATTAGGTGGTTCTACCCACTCGCCCTGCACCCGCCACCATTGTTCAAACTCCGGGGAACCTGCCAAGGACTCGACTTCCACATCAGCAACCACAGATGCATTCCCGTTCATTGTCTTATCGATCCTTGTAGCCGACCGGCCGTGCGGCGATCAGAACTATGCTGCCTTGAGTGGGTAGCCGGAGGCCTGCAACTCAGGCAGTACGAGCGTACCAGTAACACTGTGCGGCCTGCCGTAACACGGGCGCTGCTCAAGCGTGTGACACACTTGGCGACAAAGACCCCGCCCCACTTGGCCTCAAGCGGAAATATCGAGAAACGCGATACGGCTGCAGGCTATTTTCTGGAACTGCATGCAAGCCCTGTTCCCTCACGGGCTCGCTGCACGGCATGTCTCGATGAATGGCTCAGGATGGGACGCCCAACTGCACCTCAAAACGGCACCCCTGGGGTTCGGCATCGCTCAGTGTCACGCGCCAGCCCTGGCTTTCGCAGATCCTTTGCACCAGCGACAGGCCCAGCCCCAGGCCTTCACCACGTGCCGCGATACCCCGCACGAATGGCTGGAACATCGACTCGCGCTCCGCCTCAGGGATGCCGACGCCGCTGTCTTCAACAATGAAACCTTCCGGCAAAAGCCACAGCCGGATATGCCCCTGCTCTGTGTAGTGCAGGGCATTGCGCAGCAGATTGCTCATTACCGAGCGCAATAATGGAGCGTTATAGAGGCCATTTCCGGCCTCGGTGGACAGGTAATCGAAGCGCAGTCCCTTTTCCTGTACCGGTACCCGCCACTGCTCGAACAGTTCGGTCGCGACGCCCTCGATCCCTTCCATCGGTGTCGCGCCCGGCGCTTCGTTACGGGCACGGGCCAGCAACAGAAAGGTCTGCACCAGGTCACGCATTTCTTCATTGGCACGAGCGATTCGCTCGACCTGAACCCGCCCCCGGGCGTCCAGCGCCGGGTTCACCTGCAGCAGCTCACAGGAACTGGCCAGTACCATCAGGGGTGTGCGCAGTTCATGACTGACATCACTGGTGAACAGGCGCTCGCGCGTCAGGGCACGGCGCAGCTGCCCCAAGGTGCTGTCGAATGCTTCCGCCAGCTCACCCACCTCATCGGCGGCATAATCCGGCGCCATCGGCGGCGCCAGGTCCTGCAACTGGTCGCGATGCCGTACCTGCCGCGCCAAGCGCCCTACCGGCTCGATCACCTTGCGCGCCAGCAACCAGCCCAGCAGACCGGACAACGCCAGGCTGATAAAGAAGCCACTGAGCACCACGGCAAACAACACACGCTCACGACTCTTGAACTCGCTCAAGTCCTGCAGCAGCACATAACTGCGCCCGCCGACTTCCTGCACATGAACGTGATAGGAACGTCCATCGCGCTCGATCTCGTGAAATCCCGGGCTCAGCGCCTGCAAGTCCTCAGGCAAGGCGAACAGACCATGGCCGTCACTGAAGTAGAACAACTGGCCAGGCTCTGGCTTGTGTCGCCAGTCCTCCATGTTGTCCATCTTCAGGTAGCGGGTCAGGTCTCCCCCCAATTCAGCGGTCAGCAGGCGTTCCTCGACCAGGTGCACGGTTTCCACGATGCCCACAGAGAAGGTACCGCCCACCAGCAGGGTCATGAGAACGAAGGCAATGACGATCCGACGTGACAGGCTCTGCCTAAACTCCATCAAGCTGCTCCATCAGGCGGTACCCCACCCCGTGCACGGTGTGCAGCAGCGGATGCCCGAAGGGCTTGTCGATGACCTGACGCAACTGATGCACATGGCTGCGCAGGCTGTCGCTGTCCGGGCAGTCGTCCCCCCATAGCGCCTCTTCCAGCACTTCACGGGGCACCACATGCGGGCTTTTCTGCATCAGCAGCGCGAGCAGCTTGAGCCCGACCGGGTTGAGCTTCAGGGACCGCTCGCCGCGCCGTACTTCCAGGGTGTTGAGGTCATAGCTGAGCTCGCCGACCTGCAGCAAGCGCTTGCCACCGCCCAGGCTGCGACGCAGCACCGCCTCGATGCGTGCCGCCAATTCCGACAGGGCAAACGGCTTGATTAGGTAATCATCCGCACCAGCACGGAAGCCCTGCAGGCGGTCGTCCAGTTGATCACGCGCGGTCAGCATGATGACCGGCGTATCGCGCCGGGCGTCTTCGCGCAGGCGCTGGCACAGGGTGTAGCCGTCGATACCCGGCAGCATGATGTCGAGCACGATCAGGTTGTAGTGTTCGGTCGACGCCAGGTCCAGCCCGGACAACCCATCCTGCGCACAGTCCACCGTATAGCCCATGAGCTCCAGGTAGTCGGCCATATTGCCGAGGATGTCGCGGTTGTCCTCAACCAGCAGAATACGCATAGCCAAAATCCTTGCCGAAGCGAAAAGCAGAGGCGCAAAGATACCCCGTACACGACAGTCAGCGCAGTGGGCGCATGACTTTTCGTCAGTACCTATCCACGAGCCATAAAAAAGCCCCGCACTAGGCGGGGCTTTCAGTACAGCAGAGCCGGGAGGCTGATTACATCATGCCGCCCATACCACCCATGCCACCCATGTCAGGCATGGCCGGAGCGGCCTTGTCTTCCGGGCTGTCAGCGATCATCGCTTCGGTGGTGATCATCAGGCTACCGATGGACGCAGCAGCTTGCAGCGCCGAACGGGTGACCTTGGCCGGATCGAGAATACCCATCTCGATCATGTCGCCGTAGGTATCGGTCGCGGCGTTGAAGCCGTAGTTGCCCGAACCTTGCTTGACCTTGTCGACCACCACGCTCGGCTCGCCACCGGCGTTGGCAACGATCTGACGCAGTGGGGACTCGACCGCGCGACGCAGCAGGGCGATACCGACGTTCTGGTCGTCGTTGTCACCTTTCAGCTCGCTGATGGCCTGCAGGGCACGTACCAGGGCAACACCGCCGCCAGGCACCACACCTTCTTCGACGGCTGCGCGGGTGGCGTGCAGGGCGTCTTCAACGCGGGCCTTCTTCTCTTTCATCTCGACTTCGGTACCGGCACCGACCTTGATCACGGCAACACCGCCAGCCAGTTTGGCCAGACGCTCTTGCAGTTTCTCTTTGTCGTAGTCGGACGAGGTGTCTTCGACTTGCTTGCGGATCTGTGCAACGCGGGCTTCGATATCAACCTGCTGACCAGCACCGTCGATGATGGTGGTGTTCTCTTTGCTCAGTTGAACACGCTTGGCGTTACCCAGGTGCTCCAGGGTAGCGCTTTCCAGGCTCAGGCCGACTTCTTCGGAGATGACGGTACCGCCAGTGAGGATGGCGATGTCCTGCAGCATGGCCTTGCGACGGTCGCCGAAGCCCGGTGCCTTGACGGCAGCGACTTTGACGATGCCACGCATGTTGTTCACAACCAGAGTCGCCAGGGCTTCGCCTTCGACGTCTTCAGCCACGATCAGCAGCGGACGGCCGGCTTTGGCAACGGCTTCCAGCACTGGCAGCATTTCGCGGATGTTGGAGATCTTCTTGTCGACCAGCAGGATCAGCGGGCCGTCGAGCTCGGCAACCATGGTGTCCGGCTTGTTGATGAAGTAAGGGGACAGGTAGCCACGGTCGAACTGCATGCCTTCGACGACAGACAGTTCGTTTTCCAGGCCCGAGCCTTCTTCAACGGTGATCACGCCTTCTTTACCCACTTTCTCCATGGCTTCGGCAATGATGTCGCCGATGGAGTTGTCGGAGTTGGCGGAGATGGTGCCGACCTGGGCAATCGCCTTGGTGTCGGTGCACGGCTTGGACAGGTTCTTCAGCTCGGCGACGATGGCGATGGTGGCCTTGTCGATGCCGCGCTTGAGGTCCATCGGGTTCATGCCGGCGGCGACGGCTTTCAGGCCTTCGTTGACGATCGACTGAGCCAGAACGGTAGCAGTGGTGGTGCCGTCACCGGCCGCGTCGTTCGCCTTGGAGGCAACGTCTTTGACCAGTTGCGCGCCCATGTTCTCGAAGCGGTCTTTCAGCTCGATTTCTTTGGCAACGGAAACGCCGTCTTTGGTGATCAGCGGCGCGCCGAAGCTGCGCTCCAGGACCACGTTGCGGCCTTTCGGGCCGAGGGTCGCTTTGACAGCGTCAGCCAGGACGTTAACGCCGACCAGCATTTTCTTGCGAGCGGAGTCGCCGAATTTGACTTCTTTAGCAGCCATGATGATTGATCCTCAATTCTTGAATAAGTGGCGGAGATTCGCGGGAATCAGGCTTCGATGACGGCGAGGATTTCGTTCTCGCTCATCACCAGCAGGTCTTCGCCATCGACCTTGACGGTGTTGCTGCCGGAGTACGGACCGAATACGACCTTGTCACCCACTTTGACGGCCAGCGCACGCACTTCGCCGCTATCCAGCACCTTGCCGGTACCGACGGCGACGATTTCGCCACGGTTCGGTTTTTCGGCAGCGGAACCCGGCAGCACGATGCCACCAGCGGTTTTCGATTCTTCTTCGCTGCGGCGGATGACGACGCGGTCATGCAAAGGACGAAGCTTCATTGTCGATCTCTCCTGATAGTTGTTTTACACAGCCGATGAGCGCACCGGCGCGTTAGCACAGTCCGGCGGAGCCGGTCGCGGCACGCCAGGGCGAACCGCGGAATTTGTTCTGCCAAACGACAGAAACCTTTCGGTGATGGCTAGATAGGGGCGTTCAAGCGTATTTCAAGGGCGCGCAGTGATTTTTTTCACGCATCACGCGTAACGCGGGACATGATGGAAACCGCCACCTGACACACATCAACCATCAATCGCGACGCTCGTACTCGCCTTCGATGACATTGGGACGACCCGCGCCAGGACGCGCCTGGGCCGCCTGCGCAGCAAGATCATCGGCAAACGCGCGCTGCCGCGCAGCCTGCTCGGCAGCCCGGCGGCGCAGGTTGCTGATCAGCAGGCGTCGGGTAAAGGGAAGCAGGCAGAACACGCCGATGATGTCACTGATGAAGCCTGGCAGGATCAACAGACCACCACCCACAGCCATCAACAGGCCCTCGAGCATCTCCTGATCGGGTAACTCGCCACGGGAAAGCTTTTCCCGTGCCCGCCAGGCCGTGGTGATACCGGCCACCCGCAGCAGGAACACCCCGAGGATACCGCTGCCGATAATGAGCAACAGCGTCGGCAGCACACCAATCATGCTGCCGACCTTGATCAGGACAGCCAGCTCGATGATCGGGAACAGCAGAAACAGAAAGAGAAAAGCGCGCATCTGGGTTTCCTTGGCGGAAGAACGGCTTCCGATAGCCTGTAGATGATGCCGCGCCCCCATTAATTCAAGACGTATGCACCTTGTCCGACGGCCAGCTGTCAGCCCGCGCCAGCAATACCAAGGCCTGCCGCACCTCAGCAGCACTGTTACAGGATGTTGGAAAGGCCAGCCAGTACACGCTCTTGCCGATGCGCAGGTGAAAACCTTCGCTGTCGATGCCGACCAGTTGCGCCGTCTCGTGCTGTGGCAGGCCGGCCAACGCCACATAGTGGGTGATGGCACTGGCATGGTCAGCATTCATGTGCTCAATCATGCCCTGCTCGCTGGCACCTGCAAAAGGGTTGGCCAGGGTGACCTGATCAATCCAGTGGATCGCACCAAAGCCGCCGATATAGCGGGCGCGCACTGGCTCCAGGCGCCAGAAGTCGAAATCATGAGCCTGGTGATAATCGCTGGACTCGGGGAAGTAGCGGTAATAGCGCGCTGCAGCGGCATCGATATCGACCGCCTCATTCAGCTGGCGAGCTTCGGTCAGCAGCGTAAGGCGGCCAACGGCCTGTACATCCTCGGCATTGCGCTCCCCCACCAGCAACGAACACTTGGGGTCACGCTGCAGATTATGGGTGTGCTGGGCGATACGGCTGATCAGGATCAGCGGACGCCCCTGATCATCCAGGCAGTAGGGCACCACCGAACCAAACGGGAACCCTGGCATCGCCTTGGAGTGGGTAGAAAGCACTCCCCGGTATTCCTTGAGCAGCAATTCTCGTGCATGCTTTGCGGCCTTCACGCTCACTTTATGACTCCTCGCGCAGAATCCGTCATAAACGGACAGGTCTTCAGCATAACTGGCTTAGAGGCCGGCGCGGCCACTGAATTAACCAGCAAGGGATTTCCGTTATGGAACTCAAAGACAAAGTCATCATCATCACCGGCGGCTGCCAAGGCCTTGGCCGGGCCATGGGCGAGTACCTGGCGGCCAAAGGCGCCAAGTTGGCACTGGTCGACCTCAACCAGGAACGTCTCGACGAAGCCGTGGCAGCCTGCAAGGCTGCCGGTGGTGATGCGCGCGCCTATATCTGCAACGTGGCCAACGAAGAACAGGTCACCCACACCGTGGCACAGATTGCCGACGATTTCGGCGCCATCAATGGTCTGGTCAACAATGCCGGTATCCTGCGCGACGGCCTGACCATCAAGGTCAAGGACGGCGAGCTGACCAAGATGAGCCTGGCCCAGTGGCAATCGGTGATCGACGTCAACCTGACCGGTGTATTCCTCTGCACCCGTGAAGTGGCTGCAAAAATGATCGAGCTGAAAAACGAAGGCGCGATCGTCAATATTTCCTCCATTTCCCGCGCCGGCAATATCGGCCAGGCCAACTACTCCGCCGCCAAGGCCGGCGTCGCTGCCGACACCGTGGTCTGGGCCAAGGAGCTGGCACGCTATGGCATTCGCGTCGCCGGTGTAGCCCCAGGCTTCATCGAGACCGAGATGGTCGCCAGCATGAAGCCGGAAGCCCTGGAGAAAATGGCCTCGGGCATTCCACTCAAGCGCCTGGGCAAACCACGTGAAATCGCTCACTCGGTGGCGTACATCCTCGAGAACGATTACTACACCGGTCGGGTGCTCGAGCTGGACGGCGGCCTGCGTCTCTGATCGGACACAAAATCGATCTCCAGCCCCATGAAAAAGCCCCGCATTGCGGGGCTTTTTCATGTCCGTTCGACGCGGCGGCTACCAGCCCACACCAAAACCGATGGTGTAACGGGTCTCGTCGATCTCGCCTTCGGAGCCGCTGACGATATCTTTCTGCGCCTTCATGTTCAGCGACGCCCAGTCGGTCACCTTGTAGCGCAAGCCCACTTCGGCATCCAGGGTGTAGTCGGCCACGCCAGCCAACGGCTTGCCCACCTCGCCACTGCTGAACAGCTCGAAATTCTTGCCGACCAGGTAACGGTTGTAGTCCCACTTCACGCTCAGCGCGTAGAAGTTTTCCTTGCCGCCATTGGCATATTGGTGATCCGTTCGGTTGGCCAACGAGGCCAGCGAGAATGCACCGAGCTCGTTATCCCAGAACTGGTAACCCGGACCGGTACCGACCGTGCGTTGGCGACGCAAGTCTTCAACGTTGTCGTGCTTGTATTCGAGGCGACCCTGCCAGAACCATTGCTCGTCGATGAAGTGGTCCAGCGCGTACTCCGCACTCCAGTTGTCGGTGGTTTCCACCTTGTTCTGGTATTCGCGGTTGTAGCCACCCTTGGCATTGTGCCGCCAGCTGCCATGTCGCGCCTGGGTCTTGAAGTCGACGTCGTAGTCGTCGGTGTCCTTCTCGGCGCGCTTGTAATCGAACGACAGGTCGACGTTCCCCTTCCAGACAAAGTCTTCCAGCACTGGCTTGGGCTTGAGGATCTGCTGGATGCTGGCCAGTTCGACCGTCTTGGGCTCCTCGCCATTGGCCAGAATCACCTTGCCGTCTTCGGACCGTTGCAGCGACTTGGCACGCTCGCCAATGAAGTCGCCCTGCTTGACTAGCAGCTCGCGATCGCTCTCCAGGGTAGCCACCTTGTTCCAGTCGAGCGTGATAGCACCACCGTAGTCGGTCTGCAGCAGCAGTTTGCCGCCGTCGAAGAGTTTGATGGTGCCCGTCAGGCGATCACCGTTCTTCAACCAGACAGTATCGGCAAGGGCAGCACTTGAACCGGATGCAATGGCGAGGCACAACAAGGTTCTGGGAAACAGGGTTCTGGAAAACATGGCGGGTAGACAACAACTCAGATTCGCATAAACCGGGCATTATCCTTATGCACGGCGGCTGAGCAAGAACTGACCGACCGAAAAACCTCAAGTTCCCCCATAAGCTCATGATAATGACGCCAGAAGGTGCATTCGCCGACCTGAAGGATCTCCAATGCGTACCCCCACCGACAAGACAACACCTCTTGCCCACGCCCCAATCGGCGACCCGATGAGCAGCCCCGAAGGGCGCCGTGCCGCACTCTATTTGGTGATGGCGCAGATCCCGCCAGGCAAGGTCATCAGCTACGGCGAACTGGCCGCCCTCACCGGCCTGGGCCGCGCGGCACGCTGGGTGGGGCGTACGCTCAGTCAACTGCCCGACGACACGCGCCTGCCCTGGCACCGCGTGCTGGGGGCCGGCGGGCGTCTGAGCCTGCCCGCTGGCAGCCCCTCCGGTGACGAACAGCGCGCCCGTTTGCGTGACGAAGGACTGACCGTTCGTAACAACCGGGTCGATATGCGCCACCACGGCTGGCGTCCGATGGAGATCAACGGGTAGAGTGCGCGCTTTGCTGCGGCTCCATCGCGGTGCACATCACCGAGATGAACCGAGCAGCGCTTTTTTCGGATCACACGCCCAATGCCCCATCGCACCTGGCGCGCCGCACTTGCCGCCTATGCCAGCCCGGCTACGCTGGCCCTGCTCCTGCTTGGCTTCGCCGCTGGCCTGCCTTACATGCTGGTGTTCTCCACCCTCTCCGTATGGTTGCGTGAAGCCGGTGTCGCGCGAGAAACCATCGGCTTTGCCAGCCTGATCGGCCTGGCCTACGCCTTCAAATGGATCTGGTCGCCTCTACTCGATCAATGGCGCCTGCCCTGGCTCGGCCGTCTCGGGCGTCGCCGCTCCTGGCTGGTGCTGTCCCAGGTGATGATCGCGCTGGGGTTGATCGGCATGGCCCTGTGCGATCCACAGCAGCACCTGACCTGGCTGATCGCTATCGCCGTGATGGTCGCCTTCGCCTCCGCCACCCAGGACATCGCAGTCGACGCCTACCGCCTGGAAATCGCCGAGGACAATCGCCAGGCTGCACTGGCCGCCAGCTACATGCTCGGTTATCGGGTCTCCGCCCTGCTGGCAACCGCGGGTGCGCTGTATTTCGCCGAATGGTTCGGCTCCACCACCAAGGTCTATGAATACGGCGCCTGGGCGAGTACCTACCTGGTATTCGCCCTGATGATCATACCGGGGCTGATCACCAGCCTGTGGATGCGCGAACCGCACATCGACATGCCTGCCCAGAGCAGTACCTCGCGCTTCAAGCTCAAGGACCAGCTGTTCTCGGTGCTGATCCTACTGGTGATGCTGATTTCCCTGCCCGCGATGATCACTGGCCTGCTGGACCGTGCCTGGCCGCGTGCGGCGCTGTACGCGCTGTTCCTCATCACCTGCCTGTCACCGTGGGGCCAACGGCAGATCGCCCCTGTGCGCGACTTGCTCAGCCAGCAACGCCGACAGCTGCTGGCCGCCGCACGCGGCAAGGTGATTCCCAACTTCGACTTCGTTCACCAGGCGGTGTCGGTGATCGTGCTCATCGTCATCATGGTGACCATTGCGGCTGCGGTGAAGGCCTACAGCACTGGGGCATGGCCGCGCGGCACCCTGTATGCACTGATTGCCCTGGCCTGCTTCTCGGCACCGGGGCGCCTGCTCATGGCGCCCGTGGTTACCCCCGTCAGCGAGTTTGTCCAGCGCTATCGCTGGCAGGCCCTGCTGCTGCTCGGGCTGATCGCCACCTACCGCATGTCCGATACGGTGATGGGCGTGATGGCCAACGTGTTCTACATCGACCAGGGCTTCACCAAGGAGCAGATTGCCAGTGTCAGCAAGCTGTTCGGCCTGGTCATGACCCTGCTCGGTGCCGGTGCTGGCGGTCTGCTGATCGTGCGCTTCGGCATCCTGCCAATCCTCTTCATCGGCGGCGCCGCTTCAGCAGCAACCAACCTGATGTTCGTCGCGCTCAGCGACATGGGCCCGCACCTGCCCATGCTGACGCTGAGCATTTCCTGCGACAACTTCAGCGCAGGGCTGGCCACCTCGGCATTCGTTGCCTATCTGTCCAGCCTGACCAACCTGAAGTTCTCCGCCACCCAGTACGCCATGCTCAGCTCCATCATGCTGCTGCTACCGCGCCTGATCGGCGGTTACTCGGGCGTGATGGTGGAGGAACTCGGCTATCACCAGTTCTTCATGCTGACTGCGATCATGGGCATCCCGACCCTGATCCTGATTGCCCTGCAGTGGACGCAGGAGCGCAGACGCCAGAACGAGCAACCGCCCGAAACTGCCACGCCCCCCACAGAGCGCACCGAACACCCGTGAAAAAAGCCGGCAATCGCCGGCTTTTTTCAACTTTGCGCCTGGGACGCCGTGGGGACTACCTGCACCAGTCGCGGCGGCTGAGCCAGTTCCACACCGGCACTCGCCAGGCTGTCACGCACCGACTCGTTGAGCATGAAGATCACCCCCCAGTAATCTGCATTGCTGGTCCACATGCGCAGGGACAGGTTGATCGCGGTATCGCCCAGACCAGCCACCACAACCACCGGGGCCGGCTCTTTCTGGACGCGCGGGTCTTCAGCCAGTTTCAACAGCACCTCGCGCGCCTTGGCGAGATCCGCGCTGTAGTCGACCTTCACGTCGTACAACACCTGACGAGTGGGCTGGTTGGAATAATTGGTGATGATCCCGTTGGACAGGCTGCCATTAGGCACGATCACCGTGCGGTTATCACCCGTGCGCAGCACCGTATGGAAGATCTGGATGTTATCCACCGTCCCGGCGACGCCCTGCGCTTCGACGTAGTCGCCCACCTTGAACGGACGGAACAGCAGGATCAGCACGCCACCGGCGAAGTTCGCCAGACTGCCCTGCAGGGCCAGGCCAATAGCCAGGCCGGCCGCGCCGATCGCGGCGATGAACGAGGTGGTCTCCACGCCGATCATCGACGCCACGCTGACCAACAGCAGCACCTTGAGCACCATGTTGGCCAAATTGGCGATGAAACCATGCAAGGTCCGGTCGACCCGACGCATGGCCAACAGGCGGCTGACCCGACCGGTCAGCACGTTGATCAGCCACCAGCCAACGGCCAGGGTGATCAACGCCAGGGTCACCTTGCCGCTGTACTCCAGCAACACGGGAACCCAGGCCTCGGAGCGTTTCAGCAACTCATCGACATTCATTTCCACACCGGACATCCTCTTTCGCCTTCACGTAACGCACGTGCCCCAGGCAGGCTGCGACAGCGTGCAACTGACCTCTTTTTGCGACGCAGGTCAGTCGTGAAGGTTCAAAGAATTGCCGCGAGGATCGGGTGAAGTTTCAGTCGCGGAAGTTGTTGTACTGCAGCGGCATGCCAAACTCTTTGCCACGCAATGCTGCGATCGCTTCCTGCAGGTCATCGCGCTTCTTGCCGGTTACCCGCACTTGCTCACCCTGGATCGCCGCCTGGACCTTGAGCTTGCTGTCCTTGATATGGGCGACGATCTTCTTCGCCAGCTCCTTATCGATGCCTTCGCGGAAGGTAACTTCCTGCTTGACCACCTTGCCCGAGGCATAGGGGTCCTTGAGCTCCAGGCACTGGCTGTCGATCTTGCGCTTGATCAGGCTGATGCGCAGAATCTCAAGCATCTGCTCCAGCATGAAATCGGCTTCGGCGGTCAGGGTGATGGTCTTGTCCTTGCTTTCGAAACTGCATTTGCCACGCAGATCGAAGCGCCGCTCCAGTTCCTTCACCGCGTTGTCGATGGCATTGGTGAGTTCGTGTTTATCCAGTTCGGACACCACGTCGAACGAAGGCATGTGCTTGCTCCAGATGGACGGCGCGATCAGTGTCACGGACAGAACGCGCCTGGCTTGACGGTAGAATTTGCGCGCTCATTATAACCACACCCGCACGCCCTGCTCGGTGAAGCACGGCGGCACTCCTATCTCTTTCTTGCGAGCCACCCCCATGCCCAACCCCCATCTCAGCATCCTGGTGGTGGACGACGCCAAGTTCTCCAGTGCCATGATCGGCCGCGCCCTGACGCAGGCCGGTTATCTGGATGTACGCTTCGCCACCAGCGCGGCAGAGGCGTTGCGTCAGCTCGAACTGCGCCCGGCCAGTGTATTGCTCGCCGACTGGCTGATGCCCGAGATGGACGGCCTCGACCTTACCAGTCGAGTGCGGCAACTGGATGAAACCGCCGATCACTACACCTATGTGATCCTGCTGACCGGCAAGGAAGGCGACAACGTGCTGGTGGAGGCCTTTGACCGCGGTGTCGACGATTTCATCAGCAAGGCGTCGATGAACGAGCAACTGGTTCCCCGGGTGTATGCCGCCGACCGCCTGTGCAACACCCTGCAGCGGCTGCTGCAGGAAAACCGCATGCTCACGCTCAATATCGCCAGCCTGGAGCAGCGCAACCTGGTCGACCCGCTGACCGGGCTCGGTAACCCGCGTTATCTGCAACAGAAGCTGAGCGACAGCCTGCGCCAGATCGAATCGCGCGGCGGCGCGGTGTGCTACCTGCTGATCGGCCTGCAGGATGCCGGCACGCTGCGCAGCCAATATGGCAACACCTTCTATAACGAACTGCTGCACGGCGTGGCGCGCCGCCTGCAACAGCTGGTACGTCCACTCGATGTGCTGGCACGTATCGACGACAACCATTTCGCCCTCATCACCTTGATCGATGACCTGCAGGAGTGCTCACCGAGCAGCTTCAAACGCTTGCACGAGGGGCTCAACCTCAAGGCCTTCAAGACCAGCGAAGGGTTTATCACGCTCAAGGCCGGTATCAGCCTGGTGGGGCTCGATGCCAAGTCGCTGCCCCTCGACCCTCACCATCTGATCAGCCACGCTGCCCGCCTGCTGCCCGACTCCTACGCCAGCGGCCGGGTCAACGCCGCACGCATGCCACAACCCCAACCACAGTGACCTGGCACGTCCTCGGCGCCGGCAGCCTGGGCAGCCTGTGGGCCGCCCGGCTTGCCCGTGCCGGCCTGCCCGTCAGCCTGATCCTGCGGGATGCGGCACGCCTGGCGGCCTATGAGGCTGGCGGCGGGCTGACACTGGTGGAAAACGAACACAGCACCACCTATCCAATCACAGCCTCCACGGCCGGCACTAGCGGCCCGATCCAGCGCCTGCTGCTGGCCTGCAAGGCCTACGATGCCGAACAGGCCGCACGCAGCGTGGCCCCGCACCTGGCCGAAGGGGCGCAGATCATCCTGTTGCAGAATGGCCTGGGCAGCCAGGACGCAGTCGCTGCCGCCCTGCCCGGCAAATACATCATCCTGGCCTCCAGCACCGAAGGCGCCTTTCGTCAGGACGGTTTTCGCGTGGTCTTCGCCGGACAAGGATTCACCTGGCTGGGACGCCCGAACGATCCACAGCCGCCCGCCTGGCTGGATGATCTGCAGCAGGCGGGTATCACCCACGCCTGGACGCCGGACATCCTGAGCAAGCTGTGGCGCAAGCTGGCGCTGAACTGCGCCATCAACCCACTGACCGTCCTGCATGACTGTCGCAATGGCGAGCTGCAGAACTGGCCGCAAGAGGTTGCAGCGTTATGCGATGAACTGGTGACACTGCTGGTCGCCTGCGATCAGCAGGAAGCCGCCATCGGCCTGCACGAAGACGTGCAGCGGGTCATCATCGCCACGGCCGCCAACTATTCGTCCATGTATCAGGATGTGGCTCAAGGGCGGCGCAGCGAGGTCAGCTACCTGCTCGGCTATGCCTGCAACGCCGCTCGCCAATACCAGGTCAAGATACCTGCCTTGCAGTCGCTGCATGCCCGCCTGATCGCACACCTTGCTGCACAGGGATTACCACTGGACTAAGCTCGGGGCCTATTGAGCCCCTTCCGGGTGCGCGTTACCCTGCCAACCTTCCTACCTGCGGAAACTGCGCCCTTGACCCGTCTGCGCCAGCGCCTCGACAACCTGCCGGTCGGCCGCAAACTGCTCGCGGCATTGCTCGTGCTACTGGCCACCGTGCTGCTGGTCGCCAACCTGGCCTTTATCAGCGCCGCCTACTGGATTTCCCAGGACAGCGTGGCGCCACAAGCCTTGCATACCCTGGGGCGCCTGATCGCCAGCCCGGAAGTCAGCCGCCACGCACTGGCCTCACCGGAAAATGCCGACGCCCTGCTACACAGGCTGGACAGCTATGCGCCACTGCGCGCGGCCGCCCTCTACGACAGCCAAGGCCAACGCCTGGCCGAGCTGCAAGTGGGCGCCTCACTGAAGCTGCCACGTCGCGCCGACAAACTCGACCACTGGCGCGTCAGCGAATTCCGCACATCACTGGTCGTGGAGCTGCCGCAAGGCGATAGCCCACCGGGCTACCTGTTACTGGTGGCGTCCAGCGAACTGCCAGGCGCGTTCTATACCGGCACGCTCACCGCCAGCGGCGCGATTCTGGTGTTCAGTGTGCTGCTCTGGACGCTGATCGCCCGGCAGATCCGCCGCCTGATCACCCGGCCGATCCGTCATCTGGAAGAGCTGTCGCGCCAGGTCACCCGCGAAGAGAACTACGCCTTGCGTGCGGCCCGTGGCAACCAGGATGAGATCGGCAGCCTGGCCGACGCCTTCAACACCATGCTTGGCCGTATCGAAGCCCGCGAGCAGCAGCTCAAGCGCGCTCGCGACGATGCCCAGGAGGCCTTCGACCAGGCCCGCAGCCTGGCCGAAGAGACACGTCACTCCAACCGCAAGCTGGAACTGGAAGTCCAGGTCCGCGGCAAGATCGAGAAAAAGCTCACCGGTTTCCAGAACTACCTGAACAGCATCATCGACTCCATGCCGTCGGCCCTGATCGCCCTCGATGAACAGCTCTACGTCACGCAGTGGAACCAGGAAGCGAGCGCCCTCTCCGGCACGCGCCTCGACGAAGCGCTGAACCAGCCGATCTTCCTCGCCTTTGCGCCACTCAAGCCGTTTCTCGCCCGCCTCAAGCGCACGGCCGAACAGCACCGCGTGGAAAAAATCGAACGGGTCACCTGGAAGCGCGGCGAAGAAACCCACCATTACGCCCTGACCTTTTACCCCCTGATGGGAGGCAGTGGCCGGGGCGTGGTGATCCGCATCGACGACATCACCCAACGCCTGTCGCTGGAAGACATGATGGTGCAATCGGAAAAGATGCTTTCGGTCGGCAGCCTGGCTGCGGGCATGGCTCACGAGATCAACAACCCGCTCGGGGCCATCCTGCACAACGTGCAGAACATCCGCCGTCGCCTGTCCCACGAACTGGTAAAGAACCAGGAACAGGCCGTCGCCATCGGCATCGCCCTGGATGACGTGACCGCCTACCTGGAAGCGCGCGAGATCCCGCAACTGCTCGACGGCATCCAGCAGGCCGGCTCGCGGGCCGCGAAGATCGTCAGCCACATGCTCAACTTCAGCCGCATGAGCAACCGGCAGATGGAGCCGTGTGAACTGCCGGCCCTGATCGATCAGGCTCTGGAGATCGCCGGCAACGATTTCGATCTGGCAGACAGCTTCGACTTCAAGACCCTGTCCATCTCGCGCGACTTCGACGAGCACCTGGGCCCTGTACCGGCCACCGCCAACGAACTGGAACAGGTGCTGCTCAATCTGCTGAAGAACGCCGCGCAGGCCATCCACCTGCGTGAAGACGACAGCGAACCTGGGCATATCACTCTGCGCACTCGCCTCAATCCACCCTGGGCGGAAATCCAGGTCGAGGACAATGGCATCGGCATGCCCGACACCGTGCGCAAACGCATCTTCGAACCCTTCTTCACCACCAAGGAGGTTGGCCAGGGCACTGGCCTCGGGTTGTCCGTGTCGTACTTCATCATCACCAACAACCACAAAGGGCAGATGGAGGTGCACTCCACAGCGGGCCAAGGCACTTGCTTCACCCTGCGCCTGCCCCTTATCGCCACCGACAACACGAGCAACTGAACATGGGCTATCGCCTGAGCAAGATCTATACGAAGACCGGCGATACCGGCGAAACCGGGCTGGCCGACGGCCGCCGCGTCAGCAAGGACCACCCGCGCATCGAAGCCATTGGCGAACTGGACCACCTCAACAGCCAGCTCGGGCTGCTGCTGGCCGACTTGGCCGAACAGCAAAGCCTGTGGCCGGGGCTGACGGAAATCATCGAGGTGCTCGCCCCCTGCCAGCACCGCCTGTTCGATCTTGGCGGTGAGTTGGCAATGCCCGACTACCAGGCGCTGGACGAAGC
Source organism: Pseudomonas sp. Marseille-Q8238 (assembly GCF_965111915.1). Lineage (NCBI taxonomy): Bacteria > Pseudomonadati > Pseudomonadota > Gammaproteobacteria > Pseudomonadales > Pseudomonadaceae > Pseudomonas > Pseudomonas sp. Marseille-Q8238. The sequence continues at coordinate 3,869,974 of NZ_CBCOPI010000001.1, forward strand.
GGAAATCGAGCGCCTGGAACAGGCTATCGACCGCTGGAATGACGAGCTGGGCCCGCTGAAGAACTTCATCTTGCCCGGTGGTTCACGCCTGATTGCCCAGGCTCATGTCTGCCGCAGCCTGGCTCGCAACGCCGAGCGCCGCTGCCAAACGCTCAACGCCGAGGAGCCACTGCGCGCGGCCGGCATGGCTTACATCAATCGCCTTTCCGACCTGCTGTTCGTGGCTGGCCGCCTGATCGCCCGCCGCCAACATATCGACGAAGTGCTCTGGCAGGTAGCGCAGAAGCCGTCCACACCGTAGCAGCGAGCTCTGCTCGCGAAGCTTTTTCGGCGCCGGGCTCGCGGGCAGAGGCCAGGCTCCTCCTCGCCCCCGCAATCAAACCAGCGGCCAGAACGCCCGAATGCCGGCGACGCCCTGTGCGCCGCTCTGCCAAGCACGAGGCAGGTCGTCGGCACTGACACCACCCAGGAGATAAGCCGGGCGATTGAAGCCCTTGAGCAGCTCGCTGGCAGCGTCCCAACCCAAAGGCACGGCGTCAGGGTGGGTCAGAGTCGCCTGTACCGGCGAGAGGGTGATGAAATCCACACCCATCTGCTCGGCCAGCGCCAGCTCCTCGGCGTCATGGCAGGAGGCCGCCAACCAGCGCTCAGCCGGGAACGGCCTGCCCTTGGCGGCATACTTGCGTAGCTGCTCACGCGTCAGGTGCCAGCCGGCAGCGGGGAAATCCCCCAGCCACTCCAGCGGCCCCTTGAGCATCAGTTGCGCCTTGCCGGCACACAGGCCCTGGATATCAGTGGCCAGGTCGCGGTACTGCGCATCGAACATCGCCGGCGCCCGCAACTGAATCAGGCGAGCGCCATTGGCCAACGCCGTACGAACACCGCGCAACAGCTCACCGGGCTCGAGATCGTCCGGGGTAATCAGGTAACGGTCTGGCAAACGTGCTGCCGATACGATGGGCTGATTGGCAGCAGGAAACTCATAGTCGCCGAGCTGCCTGGCGCTGACCCAGGCCAGCGGCTGTCCCTCGGCACCATGCGGCTCGCCGCTGAACGCGGAAACCTCCCAGACGTCCAGCAGCACCTGCTTGTCCGGGTAATCATGATGAACCTGAATCAACGGCCTGGCCGCTGTCACGCGGATGCCCAGCTCCTCATCCAGCTCGCGCACCAAGGCTGCCTCTACCGCTTCACCTGGCTCTACCTTGCCGCCTGGAAATTCCCACAGGCCGCCCTGGTGCTGATCGTTGCCACGGCGGGCGATCAGCACCTGTTGATTGGCATCGCGGATAACCGCAGCCGCCACATGCACACGTTTCATTGATTGGACTCCGTCTCCTGCAAAGCGGCCTGGTGCCAGCGCTGGAAGGCAGACCACTGAAAAATGGTATCGACATAGGCGGCCGCCTCGTCTGGCAGCGCCACGGCATAACTGCGCAGCCGGCTGGCCACTGGCGCGTAGAACGCATCGGCCACACTGGCATGGCCAAACAGGAAGGGACCGTCCTGGCCATACCGCGCACGACAGTCAGCCCACAGGGTGCAGATGCGACGAATATCCACCGCCACCTCGTCCGGGACGTCCGCCAGGGCCGTCAGCCGTTGCATGTCCATTGGCATATGGCTACGCAAGGCAACAAAGCCGCTGTGCATCTCGGCACAGATCGACCGCGCCAGCGCACGAGCCGCCTGACCACGCGGCCACAGATGGGCTTCGGGAAAACGTTCGGCAAGGTATTCGGCGATGGCCAGGGAATCCCAGATCACCCCGTCTTCGGCGGTCTTGAGTACAGGCACCTTGCCGCTTGGCGAATGCGCCAACAAGCGTTGGCGGCTACCCGCGCGATACAACGATTCAGTAACCTCCTGATAGGGCGCGCCACTCAATTCAGTGACGAGCCAGCCACGCAGCGACCAGGATGAGTAGTTCTTGTTGCCGATGATCAGCGTAAGGGACATGTGCCGCTCCTGTTACCCGTCGGATATCGATGGAACATAAGAGGCGCATGCCCTGCTGACCAATTCCCTTTTTTCATCGGGGGATGCGCGGCAGGAATGCCGGTATCAGGTCCGGTATTCCGCGTTGATCTTGACGTATTCGTGGGACAGGTCAGTGGTCCAGATGGTTTCACTGCAGGTGCCACGCCCCAGTTCGATGCGAATACTGATCTCCTCGCGCGCCATGACCTCGGCGCCCTGCGCCTCGGTGTAGCTCGCCGCACGGCAGCCCTGGCTGGCGATGCACACATCGCTGAGGAACACGTCGATCTTGCTCACGTCCAGTTGCGGCACGCCGGCATAGCCCACGGCAGCGAGGATGCGCCCCCAGTTCGGATCAGAGGCAAACAACGCGGTCTTGATCAGCGGCGAGTGGGCCACGGCATAGCCGACGTCCAGGCATTCCTGGTGAGTGCCACCACCATTGACCTGTACGGTGACGAACTTGGTCGCGCCTTCGCCGTCACGCACGATGGCCTGCGCCACGTCCATGAAAACCTCGAACACCGCCTGCTTGAGCTTGGCGAACAGTTCACCGCTGGCTTCGGTGATTTCCGGCAGTTGCGCCTGGCCGGTGGCGATCAGCATGCAGCAGTCGTTGGTCGAGGTATCGCCATCGATGGTGATGCGGTTGAACGACTTGTTTGCCGCATCGCGCACCAGGTCCTGCAGCACACCGCGCGCCACGTTGGCGTCGGTAGCGATATAGCCGAGCATGGTCGCCATGTTCGGGCGAATCATGCCGGCACCCTTGCTGATACCGGTCACGGTGACGGTCACGCCTTCGTGCTGGAACTGGCGGCTGGCGCCCTTGGGCAGGGTATCGGTGGTCATGATGCCGGTAGCGGCTTCAGCCCAGTGGTTCTCGGACAGATCATCCAGAGCGGCCTGCAAGGCAGCCTCGATCTTTTCCACGGGCAAGGGTTCGCCGATCACTCCAGTGGAGAACGGCAGCACCGCCTCGGGTACCACGCCCGTCAGCGTAGCCAGCGCGGCGCAGGTGCGACGGGCATTGGCCAGGCCATCGGCACCGGTACCGGCATTGGCGTTGCCGGTGTTGGTCAGCAGGTAGCGCACATCGCCCTGGAATCGCTCACGGGTAACGATCACCGGCGCTGCGCAGAAGGCGTTGGTGGTGGTCACGGCAGCCACGCGCGAACCTTCGACGCAGCGCATCACCACAACATCCTTGCGCCCTGGGCGCTTGATGCCGGCAGAGGAAATACCGAGTTCAAAACCGGGAACCGGGTGCAGGACCGGCAGGGGACCAAGACCAACAGCCATGGGTGCGCTCCTTCGTGGGCGATCAGGTGAAACGCCGCACACCGGTGCGGCAGGCAGTAAAAACGCCGCGAGCGGCTAAGCCGGTCGCGGCGTGGTTATATAACAGGCCTCAAGCCATCGTGGTCAGTGGCTCAGCCGACCTGACCATGACAGTGTTTGTACTTCTTGCCGGAGCCACAGGGGCACGGCTCGTTACGACCGATCTTCGGCTCGGCACGGACCGGCGCGGCGGCGACTGCAACGTCACCGGCAGCCTCGGCCTCAGCGTCCTCATCGAGCGGCAGCGCAGAAGCGTCAGCATGCTGGAACTGCATGCGGGCAGCCAGGGCCTCGGCCTCGCGGCGCAGGCGTGCCTCTTCTTCAGCAGGGTCGTCGCGGCGAACCTGGACATGCGACAGCACGCGGATGGTGTCGCGCTTGATCGAATCGAGGAGTTCCTGGAACAGCGTGAAGGACTCGCGCTTGTATTCCTGTTTCGGGTTCTTCTGCGCATAGCCACGCAGATGGATACCGTGGCGCAGATGATCCATCGTCGCCAGGTGGTCCTTCCACAGGTCGTCGAGCACACGCAGCAGCATCTGCTTCTCGAAGGTACGCAGGGCCGCGGCGCTGGCGACCTCTTCCTTCTCGTTGTAGGCAGCCAGCAGCTCGTCGAGGATGCGGACGCGCAGGGTTTCTTCGTGCAGGTTGTCGTCTTCGTCCAGCCACTGCTGAACCGGCAGTTTCAGACCGAAGTCGCTGTACAGGGCTGCTTCCAGCCCAGCGATATCCCACTGCTCGGGCAGCGACTGCGGCGGCATGTGCTGGCTGATGGTGCTATCCAGCACCTCCTGGCGGAAATCGATGATGGTTTCGCCAATGTTGTCAGCCGACAACAAGGTGTTGCGCATGTGGTAGATCACCTTGCGCTGCTCGTTGGCTACGTCATCGTATTCGAGCAGTTGCTTACGCATATCGAAGTTGCGACCTTCGACCTTGCGCTGGGCCTTCTCGATGGCGTTGGTCACCATGCTGTGCTCGATGGCCTCACCGGACTGCATGCCCAGGGCCTTCATGAAGTTCTTCACCCGGTCGGAGGCGAAGATGCGCATCAGGCTGTCTTCCAGCGACAGGTAGAAGCGGCTGGAGCCTGGATCACCCTGGCGACCGGCACGGCCACGCAGCTGGTTGTCGATACGGCGGGATTCGTGACGCTCGGAGGCGACCACGTGCAGACCACCAGCTTCGATCACCTGCTGGTGACGCTTCTGCCAATCAGCCTTGATCTGTGCAACCTGTTCGTCAGTCGGGTTTTCCAGGGCTGCCACTTCGACTTCCCAGTTACCGCCCAAGAGGATGTCGGTACCACGGCCCGCCATGTTGGTAGCGATGGTCACGGCGCCAGGACGACCAGCCTGGGCAATGATTTCCGCTTCCTTCTCGTGGTACTTGGCGTTGAGCACCTTGTGCTCGATACCGGCCTTTTCCAACAGTTGGGAGACGTACTCGGAGCTGTCAATCGACGCAGTACCGACCAGGATCGGCCGGCCCTGGGCCTGGCATTCCTTGATGTCGGCGATGATCGCCACGTATTTCTCTTCCTGGGTCAGGTACACCAGGTCGTTGTAATCCTTACGTGCCAGCGGCTTGTTGGTCGGGATGACCAGCACGTCCAGGCCGTAGATCTGGCGGAACTCGAACGCCTCGGTATCGGCGGTACCGGTCATGCCGGCGAGTTTCTTGTACAGACGGAAGTAGTTCTGGAAGGTGGTCGATGCCAGGGTCTGGCTCTCGGCCTGGATCTGCAGCTTTTCCTTGGCCTCGATGGCCTGGTGCAGGCCTTCGGACAGGCGACGGCCGGGCATGGTGCGGCCGGTGTGCTCATCGATCAGCAGCACCTGGTCGTTCTGCACGATGTATTCGACGTTGCGATGGAACAACTTGTGCGCGCGCAGGCCAGCATACACGTGAGTCAGGAGGCCAAGATTGTGCGCGGCATACAAGCTTTCGCCCTCAGCCAGCAGACCGGCCGCACCGAGCAGTTCCTCGATGTATTGGTGACCGGCTTCGTTCAGTTCGACCTGACGAGTCTTCTCGTCAATCTTGTAGTGGCCTTCCTGGGTGACCACACCTTCCTCTTCCTCGATGTGCTGCACGAGGCGCGGGATCAGCTTGTTGATTTCGATATACAGCTTGGAGCTGTCTTCGGCCTGACCGGAGATGATCAGCGGCGTACGCGCTTCATCGATGAGGATGGAGTCCACTTCGTCGATCACGGCGAAGTTCAGCTCGCGCTGGAATTTCTCATCCAGGCTGAACGCCATGTTGTCGCGCAGGTAATCGAAACCGAATTCGTTGTTGGTACCGTAGGTGATGTCAGACGCGTAAGCGGCACGTTTCTCTTCCGGCGGCATGAACGGCGTGACGATACCCACCGACAGGCCCAGGAACTCATACAGCGGACGCATCCAGTTGCCGTCACGACGGGCCAGGTAGTCGTTGACCGTGATGACGTGGACGCCCTTGCCTTCGAGTGCGTTGAGGTAAACCGCCAGGGTACCCACCAGGGTCTTGCCCTCACCGGTACGCATCTCGGCGATCTTGCCTTCATGCAAGGCCATGCCGCCGATCAGCTGTACGTCGAAGTGGCGCATGCCCATCACCCGCTTGCCCGCTTCACGGGCTACGGCAAAGGCTTCGCTGAGAATCTGATCGAGGGTCTCGCCCTTGGCCAGGCGCGCCTTGAACTCTTCGGTCTTGGCTCGCAATTGCTCGTCGGAGAGCGTCAACATCTGCTCTTCGAAGGCATTCACTGCCGACACTGCCTTGAGCATGCGTTTGACTTCACGCTCGTTCTTGCTTCCAAAGAGTTTCTTCAACAGCGGCGCAAACATATCGGCAGATTCTTCCACTAATTGGGATGATGGACAGTGTAAAACACCGGCCCTGCAGCCAGCACGGCTGCGTGCAAAGGGGGCATTCTACCCGGAAACGTTGGCGATGAAAGCGCAGCGTGCATACAGGCCGGGGCAAGCCGTTCAACTGCGCAAACACAATCTGTTCTTATATGGGGATAGCATCCAACGGCTACAAGCCCCGTTTGCTAACATACTGGCTCATTGACCCAACGTGCCCGCCATGACCTTTCGCCCGCTCCCGTCCAAGGCTCCGATTGCCCTGCTGCGTGAAACCAAGCCGCTGCAAGCGCTGCTTGATCAGGCTCTGCGCCTGGGCCGCCTGCAGACGCTGGTCGATAGCCAGCTGGAAGCCGCGGCCCGCGAGCACTGCCGCGTGGCCAGTTGGCGTGACGGATGCCTGTTGCTGCTGGCCAGCAATGGCCATTGGGCCACTCGCCTGCACTACCAGCAACGCAGGCTGCAACGCCAACTCCAGGCGCTTCCAGAGTTCACCGGCCTCATCCGCATACAGGTAAAGGTGCGCCCGCCGAGCGATCAGGTCGGCTATGTCAAACGCACCGCCGAACTGTCCAGCGCCGCCGCAGACAGCCTCAACAGTGCCGCCGAGGGTATCAGCGACCCCAGGCTACGCGCCGCCCTGGAGCGTCTGGCCAGCCACGCCAAGCCGCGCGAATAGCACTTCAAGCCGGTGCTTATCGAACAGCACTCGAAAACGCCTCAAAACAATTCCTCATGTTGCGCGCTCCCACGCGTTGCGGCCCTGAATGGCAGGCCACAAAAAAACAGGCCACCCGAAGGTGGCCTGAATACAACAGAAGGGAGGGACGTATTGCTTAACCCGCTGCAACCGGCCGCATGTAGGAGATCGGCGCAGTGCTGGCATCGTCGAAGGTCACCACTTCCCACGCGTCTTTCTGCTCGATCAGCGTACGCAGCAGACGGTTGTTCAGCGCGTGCCCCGACTTGAAGCCAAGGAATTCACCAATCAGGCTGTTGCCCAGCAGGTAGAGATCGCCGATGGCGTCGAGGATCTTGTGTTTGACGAATTCGTCCTCGTAACGGAGGCCGTCTTCGTTGAGCACGCGAAACTCGTCAACCACGATGGCATTTTCCACGCTGCCGCCGAGCGCCAGGTTCTGCGAACGCAGGAACTCGATGTCACGCATGAACCCGAAGGTCCGTGCACGGCTGACTTCCTTGACGAACGAGGTGCTGGAAAAGTCGACGCTCGCGGTCTGGGTACGGCCGCGAAAGACCGGGTGATCGAAATCGATCTCGAAGCTCACCTTGAAGCCTTCGAACGGCAGGAAGGTGGCGCGCTTGTCGCCCTCTTCCACGGTGACTTCGCGCAGGACGCGAATGAATTTCTTCGGTGCGTCCTGCTCCTCCAGACCGGCGGATTGAATCAGGAATACGAAGGGACCGGCGCTGCCGTCCATGATCGGGACTTCGGACGCCGAGAGCTCGACGTAGGCGTTGTCGATGCCCAGGCCTGCCATGGCCGAAAGCAAGTGCTCTACGGTGTCTACCTTGACGTCACCATTGACCAGAGTGGTCGACATGGTTGTCTCACCAACGTTCTCCGCGCGGGCGGGGATTTCCACGACGGGGTCGAGGTCGGTGCGACGGAACACGATACCGCTGTCCACGGGTGCCGGCTTCAGGGTCAGGTATACCTTTTCCCCCGAATGCAGGCCAACGCCAGTGGCACGGATGATGTTCTTCAGGGTGCGTTGTCTGATCATGGCTTTGGCTGCGCTAGTTGCGAATTGTTTTCAACAAAGGCCGGCGATAATAGCAGAACCGACCTTTGCTGAACACCAATCACCTTCATACTCCTGATAAATTCCATCAATCAGCCTGACGACGCAGGAACGCCGGGATGTCCAGATAATCCAGGTCATCCTGGGTGTTCAACTTGGCCGCAGCGGCTGCGCCGGCGTGGCTTTGACGTTGAACGGTAGGGCGCTCGTAGTCCTTGTAGTTGACGGTTTGCGGCTCGACGGAACGGGGCGCGGCACTGTTGCTGACAACTGGAGCAACAACTGCAGCCGGTACCGTGTTGTCGACCACCTTGACCGGCTTCTCGATGCGCGGGCCCAGGCCGGTAGCGACCACGGTCACGTGCAGTTCGTCACGTACGTCCGGATCGATGACGGCGCCAACCTTGACGGTCGCGTGTTCGGAAGCGAAGGCCTCGATGATCTCGCCCACCGCGGCGTACTCACCCAGGGACAGGTCGAGACCGGCAGTGATGTTGACCAGGATGCCACGCGCGCCCTGCAGATTGACGTCTTCCAGCAGCGGGTTGCGGATGGCCGCCTCGGTGGCTTCACGGGCGCGGTTCGGGCCGCTGGCGCAGCCAGTACCCATCATCGCCATCCCCATTTCACCCATGACGGTTTTCACGTCAGCGAAGTCGACGTTCATCAGGCCCGGACGCTGCATGATATCGGAGATGCCGCGCACGGCACCGGCCAGTACATCGTCAGCCTTGGCGAAGGCGGACAGCAGGCTGGCGTCCTTGCCGAGGATGGTCAGCAGTTTTTCGTTCGGGATGGTGATCAGCGAGTCGACGCACTCGGACAGTGCACGGATGCCCTCATCGGCGACTTGCATGCGCTTGCGACCTTCGAACGGGAACGGACGCGTCACGACCGCGACGGTCAGGATGCCCATCTCTTTCGCCACGGCAGCAATGATCGGCGCCGCACCGGTACCGGTACCGCCACCCATGCCGGTGGTGATGAAGACCATGTCGGCGCCCTGCAGCACCTCAGCGATACGCTCGCGGTCTTCCAGGGCGGCCTGACGGCCGATTTCCGGATTGGTACCGGCACCCAGACCCTTGGTGACGCCTGGGCCGAGTTGCAAAACCGTGCGCGCACCCACGTTCTTCAGGGCTTGCGCATCGGTGTTGGCGCAGATGAACTCGACGCCTTCGATGTTGTTGTTGACCATATGATTGACAGCGTTACCGCCACCGCCACCCACGCCGATCACTTTGATAACTGCGTTCTGTGGAACGTTATCTACGAGTTCGAACATTTCCCCTCTCCTTCCTTTCTAGTTGTACGCCTACTGCTACCGCGGGTTTGCCATCAGAAATTGCCCTGGACCCAGCGTTTCAGCCGTTCCAGTACAGGTGTCTTGGGTTCATCGTTGTAAAAATTGCTGCCAGACATGGAGATGCCATCGGCCTGCTTCTGCAGTCCGTACATGAGCAGGCCCACGCCTGTCGAATAGATCGGGTTGCGCACGACATCGGCCAGACCTTTGACGCTATGCGGCACGCCAAGTCGTACTGGCATGTGGAAGATTTCCTCGGCCAACTCGACTGCGCCTTCCATCTTGGAAGTACCGCCGGTGAGGACGATGCCGGCCGGAATCATGTCTTCGTAGCCACTGCGGCGAAGCTCGGCCTGAATCAGGGTGAACAGCTCGTCGTAGCGTGGCTCGACAACCTCAGCCAACGCCTGGCGCGACAGTTCACGCGGCGGACGGTCGCCGACGCTCGGCACCTTGATGGTTTCACCCGCGCCGGCCAGTTTGGCCAGGGCACAGGCGTAACGGATCTTGATCTCTTCGGCGTACTGAGTCGGCGTACGCAGGGCCATGGCGATGTCGTTGGTGACCTGATCGCCGGCAATCGGGATCACCGCCGTGTGGCGAATCGCCCCTTCGGTGAAGATCGCGATGTCGGTGGTGCCACCGCCGATATCGACCATGCACACACCCAGCTCTTTCTCATCCTCGGTGAGCACCGAATAGGCCGAGGCCAGTTGCTCGAGGATGATGTCATCAACTTCCAGGCCACAGCGACGCACGCACTTCTCGATGTTCTGCGCCGCGTTCACCGCGCAGGTCACCACGTGCACCTTGGCCTCCAGACGCACGCCAGACATGCCCAATGGCTCGCGCACGCCTTCCTGGTTATCGATCACGTAATCCTGCGGCAAGGTGTGCAGCACACGCTGGTCGGCAGGAATCGCCACGGCCTGTGCCGCATCGAGCACGCGCTCGAGGTCGGCGCTGCTGACTTCGCGATCGCGGATGGCGACGATGCCATGGCTGTTCAGGCTGCGGATGTGGTTGCCGGCCAGGCCGACGAAAGCCGAATGGATACGGCAGCCAGCCATCAGCTGAGCCTCTTCCACCGCGCGCTGAATCGACTGCACGGTGGACTCGATATTGACCACCACGCCCTTCTTCAGGCCGCGCGACGGATGAGTGCCGATGCCGACGATTTCCAGTTGGCCGTCGGCCGTTACCTCGCCCACCAGCGCCACCACCTTGGAGGTGCCGATGTCCAGGCCAACGATCATCTTGCCGCTCTGCACGCTTGCCATGATCCTTACCTTTCTCCTCGATTCACTGCACGGCGACGGGTTGACCCGTCGCAGGCGCTTGCGGCTCACGCCACGCCACGGCCAGGCCGTTGGCGTAACGCAGGTCGATGCGCGCGATATTCGTAATCTGCTCTTTCAGCACCTTGTCGTAGATGCTGTTCAGGCGTCGTATCTTTTCCACCAGATGGTCCCGCCCCAGCAACAGCTCGACGCCCTGCCCGGTGGTGAGGAACCAGCTGCCGTGATCACGCAGCTCCAGACGGGCAATGGAGAAACCCATCGGCCGCAGCATCTGGCTGAGTACCTGGTATTGCTGCATCACCTGCTGCTGGGCTCGCTTGGGGCCGGACAGCAGGGGCAGGTTTTCATAATTGGCCAGTTCGCGCGGCGCGAACGCCTGCCCCTGATTGTTCAGCAGCGCCTCATTGCCCCAACGCGCCACCGGCAGTTGTTCGTCCAGACGAATAGACACCTGATCCGGCCATACGCGACGCACTTCGGCGTGAGCGATCCACGGCATCTGCTCCAGCTCGGCACGCATGCCTGCCAGGTCTACGGTAAAGAAGCTCGCCGATACGTAGGGCGCGATACGCTCCTGCACCACCTGCTGACTGATATAACTCAGCTCGCCCTGGACGCTCACCCGAGCAATCGGGCGGTCGGCATAAGGCAGCAGCCGCTGGGCCAGCTCATAGGTGCCAAACCCGAGCACCAGCAACAGCAGAGGCCAGGCCAGACGCTTGAGCCCGCTGAAGTCGACTTTCGGTACGCGCATGGACAACGGCTCGCGCGCCACCATCCGGCTTGCGCCACGCGCAGCCGTCGGCTTGCGCTGAGGAGCGCGGCCGATGGGTTGCGGATGACGGACCGTTGCGACCATGACTTAGCCTCGTGCCTCGACGCTGTCGGCGAGAATCGCCAACACCAGTTGTTGGAAGTCCAGGCCGGCAGCGCGGGCAGCCATCGGCACCAGGCTGTGATCGGTCATGCCCGGTACGGTGTTCACTTCGAGCAGCCAGAACGTGCCGGCAGCGTCCTGCATCACGTCGGCGCGCGCCCAGCCCTGGGTGCCCACGGCCTCACAGGCACGGGCGGTCAGGTCTTTCAGTTCGGCTTCTTTCTCGGCGCTCAGGCCACACGGCACGCGATACTGGGTATCACTGGCGAGGTACTTGGCGTCGTAGTCATAAAAGGTATGCGGCGTGCCCAGGCCAATCGGCGGCAGCACCTCGCCGCGCAGCATGGCGATGGTGTACTCCGGGCCGCTGATCCACTGTTCCACCAGCACTTGCGAGTCGTACTCGCTGGCGGCCTGCCAGGCGACGATCAGCGCATCCAGGTCGGTGACCTTGGCCATGCCGATGCTCGACCCTTCGTGAGCCGGCTTGACGATCAGCGGGAAACCCAGCTCGGCCGCTGCCGCTTCGCAATCGGCCTGCGATGCCAGCACGGCATGCAAAGGTGTCGACAGGCCGAGGCTGTGCCACACCTGCTTGGTGCGCAACTTGTCCATGGCCAGGGCAGACGCCAGGATGCCGCTACCGGTGTAGGGAATCCCCGCACACTCCAGCAGCCCTTGCATGGAACCATCTTCACCACCACGGCCATGCAGGACAATAAAGGCACGGTCGATATGCTCGGCGGCCAGGCGCTGCACGAAGTCATCGCCCACGTCGATACCGAAGGCATCCACGCCAGCCGCCTGCAGCGCCTCGAGCACCGCAGCGCCAGACTTCAGCGAGACCGCGCGCTCGGCGCTCTTGCCACCGAACAGCACGACGACCCGGCCAAAGGCCGAAGGCTCAAGAGTGGAGAACAGGCTCATACGCGATCACCTTGGAAAAGCGGGTGCTTGATCAGTTGTGGAGCCAGCCCGCCGATATCACCGGCGCCCTGGCAGAGCAGGATGTCGTCGGCGCGCAGCAGCGGCTTGACCAGTGGGCCGAGGTCGCTGCCGCGCTCGATGTAGATCGGATCGAGCTGGCCGCGCTGACGGATGCTGTGGCACAGCTGACGGCTGTCTGCACCGGGAATCGGTTCCTCACCGGCTGGATAGACTTCCATCAGCAGCAGCACATTGGCTTCGCTCAGCACCTGAACGAAGTCGTCGTACAGGTCGCGGGTGCGGCTGAAACGATGCGGCTGATAGACCATCACCAGACGACGCTCTGGCCAGCCACCCCGCACGGCCTTGATCACCGCGGCGACTTCGCGCGGGTGATGGCCATAGTCGTCGACCAGCATCACGCTGCCGCCTTCGACCGGCAGCTCGCCGTATACCTGAAAACGCCGACCAACGCCCTGGAAGCCGGACAAGCCCTGGACGATGGCCGCATCATCGATGCCTTCATCGGTGGCGATGGCGATGGTCGCCAGGGAGTTCAGTACGTTGTGGTTGCCCGGCATGTTGACGAACACATCCAGCGGCTCACGGTCAGGACGCAGCACGGTGAAATAGGTCTTCATGCCTTCCTGGCGCACGTTGATAGCCCGCACGTCGGCATCTTCGGCAAAGCCGTAGGTCACAGTGGGGCGGCCAACCTGTGGCAGCAGCTCACGCACTACCGGGTCGTCCACGCAGAGCACGGCCAGGCCATAGAACGGCAGGTTGTGCAGGAATTCGATGAAGGTTTTCTTCAGTACATTAAAGTCGCCGCCATAGGTGCTCATGTGGTCAGCGTCGATATTGGTGACCACCGAAACCATCGGCTGCAGATGCAGGAAGCTGGCGTCGCTCTCATCCGCCTCGGCGATCAGGTAACGGCTGCTGCCCAACTGGGCGTTAGTGCCAGCTGCATTCAGGCGGCCACCGATGACGAACGTCGGGTCCAGGCCCCCGGCAGCGAATACTGAAGCCAACAAGCTGGTGGTGGTGGTCTTGCCATGGGTGCCGGCGACGGCGATGCCGTGGCGGTAACGCATCAGCTCGGCAAGCATCTCGGCACGCGGCACGACCGGAATACGGCGCTCCAGTGCGGTAGCGACTTCCGGGTTGCTGGTGTTGACAGCGCTGGATACCACCAGCACATCGGCCTGCTCGGCGTTTTCCGCGCGATGACCGATGAACACGATGGCGCCGAAGCTTTCCAGGCGCTCGGTCACAGCCGATGCCTTGAGGTCGGAACCCGATACTTCATAACCCAGGTTGAGCAGCACTTCGGCGATACCGCACATGCCCGCCCCGCCAATCCCGACGAAATGGATACGGCGGATACGGCGCATGCGGCGTACTTCGGCTTTCACGGCAGCAGGAGACTTAGCCACGGGCCACCTCCAGGCAGATATCCACCACACTGCGGGTCGCGTCTGGCTTGGCCAGGCTGCGTGCGGTACGGCCCATGGCCACGAGTCGTTCTGGGTGCATCAGTACCTCGGTCAGCTGCGCGGCAAGCGTGTCCGCGTCAGTCGTGTGTTGTGGCAGGAGGATGGCGGCACCCTCCTTGGCCAGATAGTCGGCATTGCGGCTCTGGTGGTCGTCGATCGCGTGCGGCAAAGGCACCAGGAAAGACGGCAGACCAGCGGCAGCCAGCTCGCTGACGGTCAGTGCGCCAGCGCGGCAAATGACCAGATCAGCCCAGGCGTAGGCACGGGCCATATCCTTGATGAACGGCGCGACCTCGGCTTCGACCGCGGCATCGCGATAACGCTCCGTGGTGACCTGAGCATGTTGCTTGCCGGTCTGGTGAAACACCGCCGGACGCAGCGCTACCGGCACTTTGGCCAGGGCTGCGGGCAGCAGTTTGTTCAATGGCTCGGCACCCAGGCTGCCGCCCAGCACCAGCAGGCGTGGCTGGCGACCCGCCAGGGTATCGCGCGGGGTTTCCAGGAACAGTTCTTCGCGAACCGGATTACCCGTGGTGCGGCGCTTGGCGCGAGCACTGAAGGTATTCGGGAAGGCCTCACAGATACGACTGGCGAACGGCACCAGGCTGCGGTTGGCGGTACCGGCCACGGCATTTTGCTCATGGATGATCAGCGGTACGCCGGCCAACCTGGCCGCCAGGCCGCCGGGGCCAGTGACATAGCCGCCCATACCCAGTACGCAAACAGGCTGCAGCTCACGCATGACACGACGCGCCTGGAACAACGAGCGCAACAGCGCAAAAGGTGCCTTGAGCAGCGACAGCAGTCCCTTGCCGCGCAGGCCACTGACATTGATCAGGTGCAAGGGCAGCTCTGCCGCGGGTACCAGTTCGTTCTCGATACCACGTGGCGTCCCCAGCCAATGCACGCTGTAACCGCGAGCCTTGAACTCGCGGGCACAGGCCAGCGCCGGGAACACATGGCCACCGGTGCCGCCCGCCATGATCAGCACATTACCGGCCATGGTTCAGGCCTCCCTTGGCAACAGGCGGTTCTTCAAGGAAGTCCGCCTCGCTGAACTCGATATCCTCGCTGCCCAGCTGGGTGCGACGCTCCCACTCGATGCGCAGCAGCAATGCCAGGCACACGCAGCAGATCACCAGCGAGCTGCCACCGTAGCTGAGGAACGGCAAGGTCAGACCCTTGGTCGGCAGCAGGCCGACGTTCACCCCGATATTGATCAGCACCTGGCCGATCCACATGAACGAAATGCCATAGGCCACATACGCCGAGAAGAACTGCTTGGCCTTCTCAGCCCATAGACCGATGTAAAGCGCGCGCACGCTGACGAACACGAACAGCCCAACCGTGGCCAGCGCGCCGACCATGCCCAGCTCTTCAGCCAGCACGGCAAACACGAAGTCGGTGTGAGCTTCAGGCAGGTAGAACTGTTTCTGGATGCTGTTACCCAGGCCGACGCCAAACCACTCGCCACGACCGAAGGCAATCAGTGCCTGACTCAGTTGATAACCGGCACCGTACTGGTCGGCCCAGGGGTCGACGAAGTTGGTCAGCCGCTCCAGACGATAGGCCTGGCTGGTCATCACCAGCACGCCCGCGGCCAAAACAAGTCCTGCCAGCGGAATGAAGCGCCAGAGGTTGACGCCCCCCAGGAACAGCATGGCAATAGACGCACCAACCAGTACCACCGTGGCGCCGAAGTCCGGCTCGGCCAGCAGCAGCACGGCAATCGGTCCCAGCACCAGCAATGGCTTGAGAAACCCGGTGAGCTTCTCGCGGACTTCGGTCTGACGGCGCACCAGATAGCCGGCGATAAACATCACGGTGAACAACTTGGCCAACTCGGACGGCTGCACGTTGAACATGCCGAAGCCGATCCAGCGCTTGGCCCCGTTGACCTCACGGCCGATACCCGGCAGCAGCACTAGGATCAACAGGACGAAAGCAGCCAGCAGCAAGGTGCCGCCAAAACGCTGCCACACCGACATCGGGATAAACAGGGTGACGACGGCCGCACCCAAACCAATACCCAGGTAAATCAGGTGACGGATCATGTGGTACAGCGGGTTGCCGGACAGGGCCGCAGCCACTTCAGAGGAAGCCGAGGTGATCATCACCAGACCCAGGCCGAGCAAGGCCAAGCAACCGGCCAACAGCGGGAAGTCCAAATCGATACCGCGACGGGTACGCAAGGGCGACGGTGCGGCGAACAGTTGCGCAATCATCAGTTCAAGCCCTCCGCCGCCTGGGCGAACAGGCGCCCGCGCTCTTCGAAGTTCTTGAACATGTCCAGGCTGGCGCAGGCTGGCGACAGCAGCACGGCATCGCCAGGCTGAGCGAGTTCGGCACAGCGGCTGACCGCCTCATCGAGGGTCTGCACGCGAAATTGCGGTGTGCCTTCCAGTGTGACGGCCAGGCGCTCGGCATCCCGACCGAGCAAGATCACCGCACGGCAGAACTTCGCCACGGGCGCGCGCAGTGCCGAGAAGTCGGCCCCCTTGCCGTCGCCACCAGCGATCAACAGCAACTTGCCATCGATATCGGCACCCAAGCCTTCGATAGCCGCCAGAGCGGCACCCACGTTGGTCGCCTTGGAATCGTCGTAATAGCTCACGCCACGCAACTCGCGCACCCACTGGCAGCGATGGGCCAAACCGGTGAAACGTTGCAGGGTGTCGAGCATGGCGGTGAACGGCAGGCCGACGGCATGCCCCAGGGCCAGGGCAGCCAGGGCATTGCTCTGGTTGTGCGCACCGCGCATTTTCAGTGCCTTGACCGGCAACAGGGCCTCGAACTGGAAGGCCAGGTGTTTCTCGCCAGCCTCTTCGATCAGACCGAAGCCCTTGAAATCGGGTTTGTTCAGGCCGAAGGTCCAGCAGGTCACCTGATCGGCGATCAACGGCCGCGACAGGGCATCCTGACGGTTCACCACCACCTGCCGGGCGCCACGGAAGATGCGGTGCTTGGCCAGGTGGTAGTCAGGCATGCCGCTGTAGCGGTCCATGTGGTCTTCACTGACGTTGAGGCAGGTCGCCACTTCGGCATCCAGGCGCTCGGTGGTTTCCAGCTGGAAGCTGGACAGTTCCAGCACATACAGCTCGACGTCATCAGCCAGCAAGTCCAGCGCCGGCGTCCCAAGGTTGCCACCCACGGCGACCTTCTTGCCGGCGGCCTGCGCCATCTCACCGACCAGCGTGGTCACGGTGCTTTTCGCATTGGAGCCGGTGATCGCGATGATCGGCGCCTTGGCGTGACGGGCGAACAGGTCGATATCGCCAGACAGCTTCACGCCACGCGCCGCAGCGGCTTGCAGCGCCGGGGTGGCCACCGCCAGGCCAGGGCTGATGTACAGCTCGCTGGCGCGGCAGAGAAACTCCACGTCCAGCTCGCCGCAGCGCACTTCAACCTGCGGGTACTCGGCAGCCAGTGTCGCCAGCTCCGGCGGGTTCGCGCGCGTATCGGCCACGGCAAAGCGCACGCCCTGCTGCGCAAGGAAGCGCACCAGGGACATGCCGCTCTTGCCGAGGCCGACAACGATGCGGAACTGGTCGGAAGCGATCAGCGACACTCTCTATTACCTCAGTTTCAGGGTGGCAAGGCCGACCAGCACGAGAATCACCGTGATGATCCAGAAACGGACGATCACGCGCGGCTCGGGCCAACCTTTGAGTTCGAAGTGGTGGTGGATCGGCGCCATGCGGAACACACGCTTGCCGGTCAACTTGAAGGACGCGACCTGGATGATCACCGACAGGGTTTCCATGACGAACACGCCCCCCATGATGAACAGCACGACTTCCTGGCGAACGATTACGGCGATGGTGCCGAGTGCGGCACCCAGCGCCAGTGCACCAACGTCGCCCATGAACACCTGCGCCGGGTAGGTGTTGAACCAGAGGAAACCCAGGCCTGCCCCGACCAGCGCGGCGCAAAACACGATCAACTCACCGGCACCCGGCACATAAGGGATGAGCAGGTAATCGGCGAATTTGATGTTGCCGGACAGGTAGCAGAAGATCGCCAGCGCGCCCGCCACCATCACCGTCGGCATGATCGCCAGACCATCGAGGCCATCGGTCAGGTTGACCGCGTTGCTCGAGCCAACGATGACGAAGTAGGTCAGCACCACGAAGCCGATACCCAGCGGGATGCTGACATCCTTGAGCATCGGCAGGATCAGCGTGGTTTCCACCGGGCTTTGTGCCGTCATGTAAAGGAAGATCGCCGCACCGAGGCCGAACACCGACTGCCAGAAATACTTCCAGCGGCTCGGCAGGCCACGCGAATTCTTCTCGATCACCTTGCGGTAGTCATCGACCCAACCGATCGCACCGAACAGCAAGGTCACAATCAGCACCACCCAGACATAGCGGTTGGACAGATCGGCCCAGAGCAGGGTGCTGATGGTGATTGCAGAAAGAATCAGCGCACCGCCCATGGTCGGCGTGCCCTTCTTCGACAGGTGCGATTGCGGGCCGTCGTTACGCACCGACTGGCCGATCTGACGCACCTGCAGGGTGCGGATCATCCAGGGGCCCAGCCACAACGACAGTGCCAGGGCGGTCAGTACACCGAGAATCCCGCGCAGGGTCAGGTACTGGAATACGCCGAATCCGGTGTGGAACTGTTGCAGGTATTCCGCCAGCAGCAGCAGCATTAGTGAGCCTCCCCGTTTGCACAGCTCGTGGTCGCGATCAGGGCGTTGACGACGTTTTCCATCGCCGCGCTGCGCGAGCCTTTAATTAGAATGGTGATATCGCCTGGCTCACGACGCAGTGCGGCAATCAGGCTGGCCTGATCAGCGAAATGCTGTCCTTGAGTACCGAAGGCGGTGACGGCATGCGCCATCAGCGGGCCTACCGCATACAATGCGTCGACCTTGCCGGTGGCATAGGCGCCAACATCGCGGTGCCCCCGCTCGGCCCATGCGCCCAGCTCGCCAATATCTCCCAACACCAGAACGGTGCGACCGGAGAAGCCGGCGAGTATATCAATGGCCGCGCATACCGAAATCGGGTTGGCGTTATAGGTATCGTCGATCACGCGGGCACCGTTTGGCGCCAGATGCGCTACGGCGCGCCCCTTGACCGGTTTGACGTTTTCCAACCCCGACTGGATCCCGACCAGCGGCACACCCAGAGCATGGGCAGCGGCAGCAGCAGCCAGCGCGTTGGCAACGTTATGCGTACCCAGCAGATTGAGCTGAATACGCGTCTGACCCACCGGGCTGTGCAGGGTGAACGCCTGGCAACCACGGGCATCACGCGCCAGTTCGCTCGCGTGAAAATCAGCGCTGCTGTCATGCAGGGCAAAACTCGTTACGCGACGCCCTTTGGCGCGTGCTTGCCACGTGGCGAACGCCTTGTCATCACGATTGAGCACGGCAACGCCATCGGCGGCCAGGCCATCGAGAATCTCGCCCTTGGCTTCGATGATCTTGTCTGGGCCACCGAACTCACCGACATGGGCGACACCAGCGTTGGTAATGATCGCCACCTGCGGCCGGGTCAGGCCAACGGTATAGGCTATCTCGCCCACATGGTTGGCGCCCAGCTCGATCACCGCGCCGACGTGCTCGGACGCAAGTTCCAGCAAGGTCAGCGGCGCACCCAGGTCATTGTTCAGGTTGCCACGGGTTGCCAGAACCTCGCCATCGAGCCCTGCGCGCAGAATGCTGGCGAGCATTTCCTTGACCGTGGTCTTGCCACTGGAGCCGGTAACGGCGGCCAACGGTTTGTGAAAGGCCTGCCGGTTGAGCGCGCCGAGCTGACCGAGCGCAATACGGGTGTCCTGCACCAGCAGTTGCGGCAACGGCGCACCCGCCACCTCACGGGCGACCAATGCAGCCACCGCCCCCTTGCCAGCGACATCAGCCAGATAGTCATGGCCATCGAAGTTCGGCCCACTGAGGGCAATGAACAACTGCCCGGGCTCGATCTTGCGGCTGTCGGTAGAAACCGAGGAAAACGCCACATCGGCGCCCACTACACGGGCCGCCAATGGCGCGGCAACTTCGCTCAGCAGCAGCGGCTTAAGCATGCGCCACCTCCCAGGCCTGCAGGGCCTTGGTGGTTTCTGCGAGATCGGAGAACGCCTGGCGCTCACCGTTGATCTCCTGATAGTCCTCATGCCCCTTGCCTGCCAGCAGGATGACATCCTCGGCCTGGGCGGCAGCGATCAACCAGGCAATGGCTGCACCGCGGCCATGTACGAACTCGACACGGTCCGGCTGAGTGAAACCGGCACGGATATCGGCAACGATTTGTGCCGGATCTTCACTGCGTGGATTGTCATCGGTGACCAGCACCTGATCAGCCAGGCGCTCGGCGACTTCAGCCATCAATGGGCGCTTGCCGCTGTCGCGATCACCGCCACAGCCAAACAGGCAAGCCAGACGACCGGCCACATGCGGGCGCAACGCGGTAAGCACCTGTTCCAGCGCATCCGGGGTATGGGCGTAATCGACTACCACCAACGGCAGCTTGCCGCCGCCGAACCGCTGCATACGCCCGACCGGGCCTTGCAGCGACGGCAGCACACGGAGGATTTCATCCAGCGCATAGTTCAGGCCGAGCAACGCACCGACCACCGCCAGCAGGTTGCTCAGGTTGAAACGGCCAAGCAGGGGGCTACGCAGGTTGCCTTCGCCTTGCGGTGTAACCAGATGGGCGCGCACACCCTGGTCATCGAACTGTGCTTCGCGACAAAACAGGTATGCATCACTGTTTTCCAGGCTGTAGCTGATCAGGCGCGACTCGTGTTTCTCGGCAGCCAGTTGGCGCCCGAAGGCATCATCCAGGTTGAGCACCCGGCAGCGTAGATCCGGCCAGGCGAACAAGCGGGCCTTGGCAGCGCCGTAGGCTTCCATCGTGCCGTGGTAATCGAGGTGATCACGCGACAGATTGGTGAACACCGCCACATCGAAATCCAGCGCAGCGACACGACCTTGGTCGAGGCCGTGGGAGGAAACTTCCATGGCCAGGGCGCGTGCACCAGCCTGTTTCAGATCAGCCAGGATGGCCTGCACCGCAACGGGGTCCGGCGTGGTGTGGCGACCGCTCTGCAGCGAGCTGAAGAAGCCGGTACCCAGGGTTCCGACGATACCGCACGGCTCACCCAAAGCATCCAGGGCCTGGGCCAACAGTTGGCTGACGCTGGTCTTGCCGTTGGTTCCGGTGACGCCAACCAGGCGCATGGCCCGGCTTGGCTCACCGTAGAAACGACCGGCGATCGCCGACAACTGGCCGACCAGCCCTTTGATCGGCACCAGCTCGGCACCATTGGCTTGCGGTACGACACCACCTTCGCTTTCGTAGGCGACAGCCGATGCCCCGCGACCGATGGCATCAGCGATATGCTCACGACCGTCCTGCGCCGTACCTGGCACAGCCAGGAACAGGTCGCCCGGACGCACCTTACGGCTATCCAGGGTCAGCTCACGGATCAGCGTGGCGGAATGGGCCTGTGGCAACAGTTGGTTGAGTGGCATTGGCATCAGCGCGCCCCTCCCTGACTGGCGACAGTAGCGACCGAGCCTGCCGGAGCGACAGGTGCCGGCAGGTTATCCGGGGTGATATTCATCAGGCGCAGCGAACCGGCCATGACCCGGCTGAACACCGGCGCCGACACCAGGCCACCGAAGTAACCGGCCTTGCTCGGCTCATCGATCACCACGACCATCGCCAGGCGCGGGTTGCTGCTCGGCGCGAAGCCGGCGAACAGCGAGCGGTAAGCGTTCGCCGTGTAGCCCTTGGTGCCCACGCTGGCCTTACGCGCCGTACCGCTCTTGCCGGACACGTGATAACCGGGCACCTGGGCACGGAACACCCCGCGCGGCGCCTCGATAACCTGCTGGAGCATGCCCTGCATGGTTTTCGCCACATCTTCGGACATCACCTGCACGCCATCCGGAATGCGGTCGGCACGGGTCAGGGTCAGCGGTACGCTGACGCCATTGTTGGCGAGTACGCCATAGGCATGCGCCAGTTGCACGGCAGTGACCGCCAGGCCATAGCCGTAGGACAGGGTGGCGGTTTCGGCAGGCGCCCATTTGCGATGGTTGGGCAGGTTGCCCACGCGCTCGCCGGGAAAACCAAGGCCGGTATCCTGGCCGAGACCGACTTGCTGCATCAGGTTGTAGATGGACTCGCCACCGATATCGAAAGCGATCTTGCTCATGCCAACGTTACTGGAGTTGATCAGGATGCCCGTCAGGTCGAGCACACGCCCTTCAGTGCGGGATACATCCTTGATGGTGTAGCGACCGATCTGCAGCGAGCCTGGCCAGACTTCCACGGTGTCGCTGGGTTTCCAGCGACCACCTTGCAGGGCGGCGCTCATGGACAGCGGCTTGACCGTCGAGCCTGGCTCGAACACGTCGATCATGGCGCGGTTGCGCATGGCTGCCGGCTGCAGGTTGCGGCGATTGTTCGGGTTGTAGGTCGGCTGGTTGGCCATGGCCAGCACTTCACCGGTCTTCACGTCAACGATGACCAGGCTGCCGGCCTTGGCACCATTTTCGACCAGTGCGTTACGCAGCTCGCGGTGAGCCAGATACTGCAGACGCAGATCGATGGACAGTGCCAGGGTCTTGCCGGCTTTGGCATTCTGGGTGACCTGCACATCCTTGATCAAACGACCACGGCGATCCTTGAGCACCTGACGCTTGCCCGGCACGCCAGCCAGCCACTCGTCGAAAGCCAGCTCCATGCCCTCGCGGCCACGGTCGTCGACATCGGTAAAGCCGATCACATGCGAGGTGACTTCACCGGCTGGGTAGAAACGACGGAATTCTTCCAGGCCATACACACCCGGAATTTTCAGGTCGAGAATCACCTGCCCTTGCTCGGGCGTCAGGCCCCGCACCAGGTACATGAACTCGCGACCGCTGTTCTGCTCCAGGCGCTGAGCGAAAGCCTTGGGTTCTTGACCCAGCGCTGCAGCCAGGGTGCCCCATTGCTCGCGGGCCTTGCTCAGCTCCTTGCCATTGGCCCACAGCGTAGTGACCGGCGTACTGACGGCCAGCGGCTCGCCATTGCGGTCGGTGATCAGGCCACGGTGAGCGGGAATCGGAATATGCCGCACGCTACGTGCATCGCCATGCGCCTTGAGAAAATCATGGTCGATGACGTGCAGGTCGATGATCCGCCAGGAAATAGCGGCCACCATCAGGCCCACCAAGGCCAGTACCAGGCGGAAACGCCAGGGGTACAGTGCGCCTTCAAGCCCCATCATGGCGCCACCATCCGTACTTCGGCTGGCTCGGGGATGTGCATCTTCAGTTGTTCAGTGGCCAGCGCTTCGATCCGGTTATGCGCAGTCCAGGTGCTCTGCTCGAGAATCAACCGCCCCCACTCTGCCTGCGCCTTGTCACGCACACTGAGCTCGCCATAGAGCGTATTGAGCAATTGGCGATTCCAGTAGGCGCTGTAGGAAACAGCAATGGCCGACAGCAATACGCCGACGAACAGAATCGCCAGCAACAGGCTGCCAGGTGGCATTGGCTTGGCGAACAGGCGGCTCATCGCAGCTTCTCCGCCACACGCATGACTGCACTGCGCGAACGCGGGTTGGCCTTCAGCTCAGCCTCGGAGGCGAACTGCGGCTTGCCCAGCAGTTTCAGGCGCGGCTCGAAAGCCTTGGGAATGATCGGCAGGTCGCGCGGCAGTTTGTCCGCCTCGCCCTTGGCGTGGCGCTTCATGAACTGTTTGACGATGCGATCTTCGAGCGAGTGGAAGCTGATCACCACGAGGCGACCACCCACAGCCAGGCCTTCCAGCGCGGCATCGAGCCCTTGCTCCAGATCGCCCAGCTCGTTGTTGACGTGAATGCGCAGCCCCTGGAAAGCACGGGTCGCAGGGTTCTTGCCTTTTTCCCAGGCCGGATTGGCCTCGGTCAGCACGGCAGCAAGGTCCGCCGTGCGTTCGAATGGCTTGAGCACCCGACGCTCGACGACAGCGCGCGCCATGCGCTTGGCAAAGCGCTCTTCGCCATATTCCTTGAACACCCGGGCAATTTCATCGGCGCTCGCCGTGGCGATGAACTCGGCAGCACTGACGCCGGCATCCGGATTCATGCGCATGTCCAGCGGGCCATCGTTAAGGAAACTGAAGCCACGCTCGGCATCATCCAACTGCGGCGACGACACACCGAGATCAAGCAGGATGCCCGCCACCTGACCAGCCAGGCCACGAACCGCAAGCTCATCACCCAACTCGGCGAAGCTGCGCTGTACAACGACGAAGCGGCCGTCTTCGGCCGCCAGTGCGTTTGCTGTTGCGATCGCCTGTGGGTCTTTGTCAAAACCGAGCAGGCGACCGTCTGAACCAAGCCTTTCGAGGATTAGCCGACTGTGCCCTCCTCTACCAAAGGTGCCATCCAGGTAGCAGCCGTCGGCGCGCACGGCGAGCCCCTCGACAGCCTCGTCGAGCAGCACGGTGATATGGCGCAGTGGGCTGGTCATGTTCACAGGATCAAATCACGCAGTTCGTCCGGCAGAGCACCGGGTTGTTTGATGGCAGCCAGGTCGGCATCGGCAAGTGCGTTCCAGGCGTCCTCGTTCCACAGTTGAAATTTGTTCAGTTGGCCGACCAGCATCGCGTGCTTGTCGAGGCCCGCATGCGCGCGCAAACGCGGCGGCACCAGGAAACGACCGCTGCCATCGAGCTCGATATCCACGGCATTACCGATCAGCAGACGCTGCAGGCGGCGGTTTTCTTCACGCAAGGAAGGCAGCTCGCGAAGCTTGGCTTCGATCAGCTCCCACTCAGGCAGGGGATACACACACAGGCAAGGGTCAACGGCATCGATGGTGACAATGAGCTGGCCAGAGCAACGCGAAACGAGCTCGTCACGATACCGGCTCGGCATCGCGAGTCGCCCTTTGGCGTCGAGACTGATGGCGTTAGCTCCGCGAAACAAGGTTGCGCTTCCCCACTGTAAGTTAGCTTTCCATGCCCATATGACCCACTTCGTGCCACTTTGTGCCACTTCGGCACACTATAGGAATGCACAGCACCCACCGTCAAGGCGCGCAAATAAGGAAAAATCCTTATGGGACGGAGATTTAGCGAACTAAGGAGAGGTTTTGCGGAGACATAGCGAGGGGGTTTAAGGATGAATTTCAGCAGGCTCATAAGGCTGAACTTCAAACTTAAAGTAATTTGTTAAGAGTGGGATTTTTTCGAAATTGCGACGAAGGGAGATAAAGCGAAACGAGTGGAGCAGAAAGGAGGAGAGTCGATCTGTAAGCCGGGTTCTGTCGAGGACAGTCATTCCTCTACGACGTACATCACTGCACGCCTTTAGCAACCTACCCGGTTCCAGCGCGGGCCACGCCAATGGAACCCTATTTGGTCTTGCTCCGAGTGGGGTTTACCTAGCCACGGACTGTTGCCAGCCGTGCGGTGCGCTCTTACCGCACCTTTTCACCCTTACCGGCGCTTGCGCGCTTAGGCGGTTATTTTCTGTGGCACTTTCCGTAGGCTCACGCCTCCCAGGCATTACCTGGCACTCCGCCCTATGGAGCCCGGACTTTCCTCCCCCCTCTTGCGAAGGCAGCGACTGTCCGATCGACTCTCCGCCGACAAGGGTACGGCCAGCGCCCCCAAGCTGCAAGCTGATCGATACGCTCTAGCGCGCTCGACTCGACCATCCACAGCAGCCAAATGCTGCATCCCCTCCTAACTGCGCCACTCGCAGTCAGCGCTGCCGCTCCAATGCCACCTGATATAAAAGGTTCTTGCGCACCCCGGTAATCTCCGCCGCCAAGGCGGCAGCACGCTTGAGTGGCAACTCGGCGAGCAGCAGATCCAGCACCCGCAACGCTTCACCACTCACCGCCTCTTCGCCCTCTGGGGCCTGCCAGCCGCTGACCAGCACCACACACTCACCACGCTGCTGATTCGAATCTGCTGCGATCCAATCGTGCAGTTCACCCAACGGCAATCCCTTAAGCGTTTCAAATGTCTTGGTCAGCTCACGTGCCAGCACCGCTGGCCGCTCTGCGCCCAGCACCGTTCGCATATCTTCGATGCACTCGAGAATCCGGTGCGGCGCCTCGTAGAAGATCACCGTGCGCGGCTCTTCCCTCAACGCCTCAAGACGCGCGCGCCGGCCAACAGCCTTGGCCGGCAGAAAACCCTCAAAAATGAAACGGTCCGACGGCAACCCTGCCGCCGACAGCGCAGCGATCAGCGCGCAAGCGCCTGGTACCGGCACAACACTGATACCTGCCGCTCGCACCTGACGCACCAGGTGGAACCCTGGGTCGGAAATCAGCGGCGTGCCGGCATCCGAGATCAGCGCCACATCTTCGCCCGCCTGCAAACGAGCGAGAAAACGCCCGCCATGCTCGCGCTCGTTGTGCTCGTGACAGGCCGCAAGCGGCGTGGCGATACCAAAATGCTGCAGCAGGCGCACCGAATGTCGAGTGTCCTCCGCTGCGATCAGCGCCACATCTCGCAGGATGCGCAGCGCCCGAGCACTGATGTCATCCAGATTGCCGATAGGCGTGGCGACCACATAGAGCGTGCCAACAGCGGCACCAGAAGCAGCGGAAAGGCTCACCTGCAATCCTCGATAACAGCGGAAAACGCGCATTGTAGCCCGTTTCGTCCCGTCAACATCGCGTGGGCTGCGGCCCTTGGGTACAATCGTGTACTCATTTGCTCAAGTACCAGGAACGTTTCGATGATCGCCTGCCTGCGTCCGTTTTCCATACTCTGCCTTGCCGGCCTACTGGCCGCCTGCGGGAGTTCCCCTTCGTCCAGCCTGGGTGAACTGCCACGTACGCCGCAAGCCAGTATCGAACAGATGCTGCAACAAGCCTCCACCAGCGCGCCCGAGCAAGCCGCCCTGCTGCGCCTGTCCGCTGCCGACCTGGCCTACAAGCAACAGGACACAAGCCGCGCCACGCGCATCCTCGAAGAGGTCCCGCTGGACGCCCTGAAACCTGCCCAGCAGATCTTCGCCAGCACCCTCAGCGCGGAGCTGGCCTTGAGCCGCAACAAACCCAAGAGCGCACTGAAAGCCCTGAGCCACCCGAGTCTCGACCGCCTTGGCGAGCTCCCCATCGAGCAACAGACGCGCACTCAACTGGCACGCGCCAATGCCTTGGAGGCTGACGGCCAGACGCTGGCCGCCGCACGCGAGCGCGTATTCATCGCTCCGCTGCTCGATGGCAATAGTGCCGAAGCCAACCACGAAATCATCTGGAAGCTGGTCTCCAGCCTGCCGCTCAACCAACTACAAGGTGATGCCGACAGCGATCTCAATGGCTGGTTGGAGCTGGCTCGTATCGCCAAGACCAGCAGCACCCCGGAACAACAACTGAGCGCCATCGACAGCTGGCGCGAAAAGAACCCGCAGCACCCGGCCGCCGAACACCTGCCGCAAGCACTGGCAACCCTCAAGGAAATTGCCAGCCAGCCACTGCAGAAGATTGCCCTCCTGCTTCCTCAGGAAGGGCAACTGGCCTCGGTTTCACGCGCACTGCGCGATGGCTTCATGGCTGCCCACTATCAGGCCCAGCAAGAGGGGCAGAACCCACCGGAGATTCTCTTCTATGACAGCTCGCGCCTGAGCTCGCTGGACGACTTCTACCGCCAGGCCCAGGCCGATGGTGCACAACTGGTCGTAGGCCCCCTGGAGAAGCCACTGGTCAAACAGCTCAGCGAGCGCGCACAACTGCCCATCACCACCCTGGCCCTGAACTACAGTGACGCAGGACGTGAAGCACCGGCCCAGCTGTTCCAGTTCGGCCTGGCCGCCGAAGATGAAGCCCGCGAAGTGGCACGCCGGGCCTGGGCAGACGGCATGCGCCGCGCCGTGGCACTGGTGCCGCGCGGCGAATGGGGCGACCGCGTTCTGGCCGCCTTCCAACAAAGCTGGCAAGCCGCCGGCGGCACCTTGATCGCCGCCGAGCATGTCGACAAACCGGTCGAGCTGGCCCAACAGATTGCCGACCTGTTCCAACTGCGCCAGAGCGAAGCACGCGCCAAACGCCTGCAGAACACCGTAGGCGGTGCCGTCGCCGCTCTGCCGGCACGCCGCCAGGATGTGGACTTCATCTTCCTCGCCGCCACGCCGCAGCAAGCCCAGCAGATCAAGCCCACCCTGGCTTTCCAGTACGCAGGCGATGTACCGGTGTATGCCACCTCGCACCTGTATACCGGCGGCAACAACCCCAGCCAGTACCGCGACCTCGAGGGCATTCGCTTCTGCGAAACCCCCTGGCTGCTGGACAACAATGATCCGCTGCGCCAGCAAGTCGACAACCAGTGGCCGCAAGCCGCTGGCAGCCTGGGCCGGCTGTACGCCATGGGTGCGGATGCCTTCCGCCTGGCGCCGCGCCTGAATCAGCTCAAGGCCCTGCCTGACAGCCAGATCGAAGGCCTGTCCGGCAACCTGAGCCTGAACCCGGCGCAGCGCGTGGAGCGCCAATTGCCCTGGGCCGAGTTCCGCAATGGCCAGGTTCAGCGCCTGCAGGATGTCGCCCATCAGTAAGCAAGAGAGTGGCCGCGCGGCCGAAGCCTTGGCGCGCAGCCATCTGGAACGCAACGGCCTGCGCCTACTGGCGCAGAACTGGCTCTGCCGTGGCGGCGAACTCGATCTGGTGATGCTCGATGGCGACACCGTCGCTTTCATCGAAGTGCGCTATCGCAAACATGCCGCCTGGGGTGGGGCCCTGGAAAGCATCGATGCACGCAAGCGCCAGCGCCTCGTGCATGCCGCCCAGCTGTTCCTGCAACAGGAATCACGCTGGGCCAGGCATGCCTGTCGCTTCGATGTCATCGCGCTGTCACCCGGTGCCTCACCGGCGAGCCCGGAGCTGAACTGGATTCAGAATGCTTTTGAGGCGTGAACACGACTCCACAACCATTTCCAGTCGACCGCACCCGGCAACTCAGGTAAAAAGCCGGACCAATAGCGCCTCTTAATACAGAGGCAGGCTCAGCCTTCAGTTTCAAGGTCATATCCGATGGACATGCAACCCCGAATTCGCCAGATGTTCCAGGCCAGTATCGATACCAAGCAGCAGGCGATGGAAGTCCTCGTGCCATTCATCGAGCATGCCAGCCAGGTGATGGTCCATGCCCTGCTCAGCGAAGGCAAAATGCTCAGCTGTGGCAACGGCGGCTCCGCTGGTGATGCCCAGCACTTCTCCTCCGAACTGCTCAACCGCTTCGAGCGCGAGCGTCCAAGCCTGCCCGCCATCGCACTGACCACCGACACATCTACCATTACCTCGATAGCGAACGATTACAGCTATAACGAGGTCTTCTCCAAGCAGATTCGCGCACTCGGGCAACCAGGCGATGTGTTGCTGGCTATTTCTACCAGCGGCAATTCGGCCAACGTGATCCAGGCCATACAAGCGGCCCATGATCGTGAAATGACGGTAGTCGCCCTGACCGGGCGTGACGGTGGTGGTATGGCCTCGCTGCTGCTACCGGAAGATGTGGAAATTCGCGTGCCCTCCAAGGTCACTGCACGCATTCAGGAAGTGCACTTGCTGGTCATCCACTGCTTGTGCGACCTGATCGACCGCCAACTGTTCGGGAGTGAAGAATGACCCGCAATCCGCTATTCCTTGCCGCCCTGGCCTTCAGCCTTCTGCTCGGCGGCTGCAGCAACCGCAGCCTGGGTAACAAGATCGATGACCAGTTCATCGAACCGGATGTCGCCAAGGCCGTGTCCAATGCCCATGCGGACCTGACCAGTCCGACCTCGCACATCGTAGTCACGGCCTACAACGGGGTCATCCTGCTGGCCGGCCAGACGCCACGCGCTGAGCTCAAAGAGAAGGCTGACCAGGTTGCACGCACCGTGCGCGGGGTACGCAAGGTACACAACGAGATCCAGGTGCTGCAGCCCAGCTCCGCCCTTGCACGCAGCAATGACGCCGCCCTGACCACCAAGGTCAAGGCACAGATGCTGTTCGATAGCAACGTGCCCAGCTCGCGCATCAAGGTGGTAACCGAGAACGGTATCGTCTACCTGATGGGCTTGGTGACACGCGCCGAGGGCGCCAATGCGACCAACGTCGTGCAAGGCGTCTCCGGCGTACAACGCATCGTCAAGCTATTCCAGTACACCAACTGATCCAGCACCACGATGCAAAAAGGCGATCCATTGGATCGCCTTTTTTGTATCACTTGACCACTTTCAGACTGGGTCTTCCAGCAGGCTTCGGCGGCTCACCGCCCGGACCATCATCGTCAGGCTCGGGAGCATCAGGCCCTTGCTCAGCCGCAGACGGCTCCAGCTCGAACACCATGCCCTGCCCATTCTCCCGGGCATAGATCGCCAACATGGCGCCCGCCGGGATATAGAGCGAATGAGGCACGCCACCAAAACGCCCCTCGAAACTCACCGCCTCATTGTCCATCTGCAGGTTGCGCACGGCACTCGGCGATACATTGAGGACAATCTGCCCATCACTGACGAAGCCGGTCGGCACGCGTACACCCGGAAACTCGGCATTGACCAACAGGTGCGGCGTGCAATCGTTATCGACGATCCACTCATACAGAGCGCGCACCAGGTAGGGGCGACTGGAATTCATGTGGGACCTCCTGTGTTAGCGCATGTCGCGCTCGGCGGCGGACAAGCTGGCCTTGAACCCTTCACGGGCAAACTGGCGCTCCATGTAATCGAGCAATGGCTTGGCCGGACGTGGCAACTCAATGCCCAGTTGCGGCAGGCGCCAGAGAATGGGTAACAGGCAGCAATCTACCAGACTCAATTCCTCGCTGAGGAAATAGGGCTTGTCGGCAAACAGCGGCGATACGCCTGTCAGGCTCTCGCGCAGCTCCTTGCGCGCTTGCACACGGGCTGGCTCCTTGCTGCGGGGATCGAGAATCAGGTCGACCAGCTTGCACCAGTCTCGCTGAATACGATGGATCAGCAGGCGACTGTTGGCACGCGCCACGGGGTAGACCGGCAGCAACGGTGGATGCGGGTAGCGCTCATCGAGGTACTCCATCACCACGGTCGACTCGTACAACGCCAGGTCACGATCAACCAGCGTCGGCACGCTACCGTATGGATTCACCTCAGCCAGATTCGGCGGGCAACGCCCTGGCGCAACATCGATGATCTCGGCACTGACACCCTTCTCGGCCAACACCAGGCGCACGCGATGGGAGTAGTGATCGGTGGGGTCGGAATAGCAGGCCAGCTTATTGGGTGCGGCCATAATGCCCCTCCTCGGTTAAACAAATTACGGAAACAGAAAAACGCACGCGCCCAATAGGGCGCGTGCGTCGACAACAGTACGACAGGATATCAGTGCACGTCCTTCCAGTATTCGCGCTTGAGCAGGTAGGCGAAGACGAAGAAGAAGGCCAGGTACAGAAGTACATACGTACCGATGCGCTGGCTTTTCAGCTGAACCGGGTTTGCCGAATAAGCCAGGAAGGTCACCAGATTCTGCACTTTTGTGTCGAATTCGGCTTCAGTCAGCTTGCCGGTCTTGTCCAGAACGGTCAGCTGATCACAGGCTTCATGGGTGATCGGCGCACCAGTCAGTGGGTCGAATTGCTTCTTGCCGTTGTCGACAACCTGGACCTGCTTGCAGCCGACTACCTGACGACCTTGCAGACCCACCAGCACGTTCGGCATACCGACGTTGGGGAACACCTTATTGTTCACCCCCCACGGACGCGTGGAATCCTCGTAGAAGGCACGCAGGTAGCTGTACAGCCAATCAGTACCACGTACGCGAGCGACCAGCGTCAGATCAGGCGGTGCAGCACCGAACCAGACCTTGGCATCCTGAGGTTTCATGCCGATCTGCATGTGATCGCCGATCTTGGCACCGGTGAAGACCAGGTTCTCCAGCATCAGCTCGTGCGGAATGCCGATGTCATCGGCAACGCGCTCGTAACGCTGGAACTTGGCACTGTGGCAACCCATGCAGTAGTTGGCGAAGGTACGCGCACCATCCTGCAGGGCAGCATTATCGGTCAGATCGATATCAACATGATCCAGTTGAACATCATGGCCGCTGGCGGCAAAGGCGAACACCGGCATTGCAGCGAAAACAAATGCAGCAAATAGCTTCTTCATCAGCCAGTCACCCTTTCCGGAACCGGTTTGGTCTTCTCCATCCTGGTGTAGAACGGCATCAGGATGAAGTAGGCGAAATACAGTGCGGTGCAGATCTGCGACAGCAGGGTACGACCCGGGGTCGGAGCCAGCACACCCAGCACACCGAGAATCACGAAGGACACGCAGAACACCAGCAGCCAGATACGGCTCAGCCAGCCTTTGTAGCGCATCGACTTGACCGGGCTACGGTCCAGCCATGGCAGCACGAACAGCACGGCAATGGCGGCGCCCATGGCGATAACGCCGAGCAGCTTGTCCGGAACCGCACGCAGAATCGCGTAGAACGGCGTGAAGTACCAAACCGGGGCAATGTGCTCAGGTGTCTTGAACGGGTTGGCCTGTTCGAAGTTCGGCTTCTCGAGGAAATAACCACCCATCTCCGGGAAGAAGAACACGATGGCGCAGAACACGAAGAGGAACACCACCACACCGACGATATCTTTCACGGTGTAGTAAGGATGGAAAGGAATGCCGTCCAGCGGGATGCCGTTCTCGTCCTTCTTCTTCTTGATATCGACACCGTCCGGGTTGTTCGAGCCGACTTCGTGCAGCGCCAGGATGTGCAGCACGACCAGACCGAGGATAACGATCGGCAGTGCAATCACGTGCAAGGCGAAGAAGCGGTTCAGCGTGATACCGGAAATCAGGTAGTCACCACGAATCCACTGAGTCAGGTCATCACCGATCACCGGGATGGCACCGAACAGCGAGATGATCACCTGGGCACCCCAGTAGGACATCTGACCCCACGGCAGCAGGTAGCCCATGAAGGCCTCAGCCATCAGCGCCAGGTAGATCAGCATGCCGAAGATCCACACCAGCTCACGCGGCTTCTGGTAGGAGCCGTAAAGCAGACCGCGGAACATGTGGAGATAGACCACGATGAAGAACGCAGAAGCACCGGTGGAGTGCAGGTAGCGGATGATCCAGCCGTACTCCACATCACGCATGATGTATTCGACGGAGGCGAACGCTTCCTCAGCGGACGGCGTGAAGCTCATGGTCAGCCACACACCGGTAAGGATCTGGTTGACCAGCACCAGCAGTGCCAGGGAGCCGAAGAAATAGAAGAAGTTGAAGTTCTTCGGAGCGTAATACTTGCTCAGATGGTCTTCCCACATTTTCGTCGCGGGGAAGCGCGCATCAATCCAAGCCATGAACTTTTCCATCAGGCTTTCTCCTGGTCCACGCCAATGATGATGACGTCGTCGGACTCATACGAGTGCGGCGGTACCGGCAGGTTCAGAGGCGCAGGCTGAGCCTTGTAGACGCGGCCGGCGAGGTCGTAGCGGGAACCGTGGCAGGGGCAGAAATAACCACCAACCCACTCACTGCCAAGATCGGCAGGCGCCACTTCCGGGCGGAAGGACGGCGAGCAACCCAGGTGGGTGCACAGGCCGACCAGCACCACCAGCTCCGGCTTGATCGCACGGTTCTGTGGGTCCACGTATTCGGGTTGTACCGACGCCTTGGACTCAGGGTCAGCCATACGATCATGGATCTTGCCCAGGTTACCGAGGATTTCCTCGGTACGGCGCATGATGAACACCGGCTGACCGCGCCACTCAGCAATCATCTGCTGACCGGCCTCGATCTTGCCGACATTCACTTTCACCGGTGCACCGGCAGCCTTTGCCTTGGCACTGGGGAACCATGACCCCACGAACGGAGTCGCAGCACCTACCGCTCCGGCAGCACCCACCACGGATGTGGCTGCTACCAGGAAGCGACGCCGGCCTGCATTCACGCCGTCATTGCTCATTCAGTCGTCTCCCATCAGCTTTGTGGCCTGTGGTCAGGCCTCTACTAGGTAATCATCTAGCCGCACAAAATTTGCCGAATGGTAAAGAAAAGCCCCTTTTCTGACAAGGTAATTACCGGATACAAATTGCTCCGAAGCCTTATCCGACGCGGCATCCACCAATGCGGCACGTTGTCGCAGGACAACTAAACACCCATAAAAAACGCCCAGTTCCAAAAAGGAAACTGGGCGCTTTTGAACGTAGCAGCGAATTAACGCTTGGAGTACTGCGGACGCTTACGCGCTTTGCGCAGACCCACTTTCTTACGTTCCACTTCACGCGCATCGCGAGTTACGAAGCCGGCCTTACGCAGGGCGGGACGCAGCGATTCGTCGTAATCCATCAGGGCGCGAGTGATACCGTGACGGATCGCACCGGCCTGGCCGCTGACACCACCACCGAGAACGGTAATGTAGATGTCGAACTTCTCGACGGTCTCGGTCAGCTCAAGCGGCTGACGCACAACCATGCGAGCGGTTTCGCGACCGAAGAAGGTATCCAGGGTGCGATTGTTGATGGAGATCTTGCCAGTGCCCGGGCGCAGGAATACGCGCGCGGTTGCAGTCTTGCGACGGCCAGTGCCGTAATTTTGAGTCGCCGACATAATGAACTATTCCGTTAAATCTTCAGTTCTTGGGGCTGCTGAGCAGTGTGAGGGTGAACAGCACCCTTGTACACCTTCAGCTTGCGATACATGTCGCGACCCAGCGGGTTTTTCGGCAGCATGCCCTTGACCGCGGTCTCGATCACGCGCTCGGGGGCTTTGGCGATCAGCTTGTCGAAGCTGATTTCCTTGATGCCACCCGGGAAACCGGAGTGCGAGTAGTACATTTTGTCGGTGGTCTTGGCACCGGTCACACGCACCTGCTCGGCATTGATGACGACGATGTAGTCGCCGGTATCAACGTGCGGGGTGTATTCCGGCTTGTGCTTGCCACGCAGACGGCTGGCAATTTCAGTGGCCAGACGACCCAGGGTCTGACCTGCAGCGTCGACGACGTACCAGTCGCGCTTAACAGTTTCCGGTTTTGCAGTAAAAGTCTTCATTCGCTATAGCCTCAGGGGCCGCCCTGAAAATTAGACGGCGGATCTTACTGAATAGTGCTTGCTTTGACAAGTCAAAGGCAGCCGGAATCAGACGCTATCGGGGGCTCGGGTCAGCGCGTCCGCTACGGCAAGGTTTTCGGTGAGCTAGGCATCCCCACCTTCCTTCTCGAGCAGGCTAGGCATCCCCGCTGAGAAAGCCGCGGAATTATGCCGATTGCAGCGAAAATAGCAACCTGCTTTGATGACGTCTTTTTCAGCCAATGCGAGGAGAAGCGCATGAAGTACCGTCCACTGGGCCGCAGCAACCTCGATGTCAGCGTTCTCTGCCTGGGCAGCATGACCTGGGGCGAGCAGAACACCGAGGCCGAAGGATTCGCGCAGATCGACCGCGCCCAAGCGGTCGGCATCAACTTCATCGACACCGCCGAGATGTACCCGGTGCCACCGCGCGGCGAAACCTACGGCGCTACCGAACGCATCATCGGCAACTACTTCAAGGCCCGCGGCAATAGGGCCGACTGGATCCTGGCCAGCAAGGTCGCCGGGCCAGGCAACGCCATCAATCACATTCGCGACGGCCAGCTCAAACACAACCGCACGCACATCGTCGCCGCTCTCGATGCCAGCCTCAAACGCCTACAGACCGACTGGATCGACCTCTATCAGTTGCATTGGCCCGAGCGCAGCACCAACTACTTCGGCCAGCTCGGCTATCGCCACCAGGAACAGGACTTCACCCCGCTGCAGGAAACCCTGGACGTGCTGGCCGAGCAGATCAAGGCCGGCAAGATCCGCCACATCGGCCTGTCCAACGAAACCCCCTGGGGCACCATGAAATTCCTGCAGTTGGCCGACAGCCTCGGCCTGCCGCGCATGGTATCGATCCAGAATCCCTACAACCTGCTCAACCGCAGCTTCGAGGTTGGCCTGGCTGAAGTCGCCATTCGTGAACAGTGCGGCCTGCTCGCTTACTCGCCACTGGCCTTCGGCATGCTGTCCGGCAAGTACGACAACGGCGCGCGCCCAGCGAACGGCCGCATCACCCTGTTCAGTCGCTTCACCCGCTACACCAATCCACAGTCGCAGGCCGCCTGCGCCCGCTACGTTGCCCTCGCCCGCAAGCACGGCCTGGACCCAGCGCAGATGGCCCTGGCCTATGTCACCGCACAGCCATTCGTGACCAGCAACATCATTGGCGCAACGTCATTGGAACAACTGGAGTGCAACCTGGGTAGCGCCGAGCTGAACTTGAGCGACGAGGTGCTGGAAGGAATAGAAGCCATTCACCGCGAGCAACCCAATCCAGCCCCCTGAAGACTCAACCAAACAGATCCGGCGTACGACTCGTGGACGCCGGCATCTCCTCACGTCGTGAGGCCAGCCGATCCGCCAGACGGGTCGGCTCGGGCAGGCGATAGCCGTGACAGCACGCCAACACCAGCTCGACCGTAGTCGCCAGGCTCACCCGGTGCCCGGGCGAGACCAGCAGCGGCTTGACGCCATCCTTGCTGCGCAACATCCAGCCAATCTGCTCACCAGCATGCCTGAGTGGCACCCAGGCCCCCTTCGTTGCGGGCAAGTCCTCATGCGTGCCGACCAAAATGCTCTTGGCCACGCCAATGGTCGGCAGCCCGGTGACCACGCCCAGGTGCGACGCGATACCTAGCCGACGCGGATGAGCGATACCCAGGCCATCGCAATAGATCAGATCTGGCACCTGCGGCAGGCCTTGCAGAGCCTGCAACAGCGCAGGCAACTCGCGAAAGGACAGCAACCCCGGCACATACGGCATGCTGGTGGGGACACGCGCCACGCTATGCCCAAGCAACTGCAAGGTCTCGGCATCCAGCAGCACAGCCGCCGCCAGGGTGACCCTGCCCTGCTCCTCGAAGCCGACATCGACACCAGCGATCACCCGCAAAGGCGCGAAGTCATCCTCCAGCACCACACGCTCGGCCAGCGCGCTCTGCAGCACGCGCGCCTGTTGCGCGGTTCCGTCCCAATCAGCGAATGGTGAAGTGTGCATTGGTCGCTCCGACTCTGAATCAGGACCGGTAGACCAATGCGCAGCGAGACAGGTTCGCCTGCGACGACCGCAGGCGAACCGGACGAGTTACAGCGAGCGGGAAATAATCTCTTTCATGATCTCGTTGGTGCCGGCATAAATGCGTTGCACCCGCGAGTCGGCCCAAGCACGTGCCACCGGGTATTCCCACATGTAGCCGTAACCGCCATGCAACTGCACGCACTCGTCGAGCACCTTGCACTGCAGATCCGTACCCCAGTATTTGAGCATCGCTGCGGTCGGCACATCGAGCTTCTTCTGCAGGTGCAACTCCAGACAGCGATCGACGAACACACGACCAATCTGCACTTCGGTGGCGATCTCCGCCAGCTTGAAGCGTGTGTTCTGGAAGTCCGCGACCGGTTTGCCAAAGGCCTTGCGCTCACGGGTGTAATCCAGCGTCCACTTGAGCGCAGCCTCGGCCGAAGAGATGGCACCGATGCCCACGGTCAGGCGTTCCTGCGGCAGCTCCTGCATCAGGTAGACAAAGCCCATGCCCTCCTTGCCCAGCAGGTTGTCCTTGGATACCCGCACGTCCTGGAAGAACAATTCGGAGGTGTCCTGCGCCTTCATTCCGACCTTCTCCAGGCGCTTGCCCTTGGCGAAGCCCGGGGTATTGGCCTCGACCAGAAACAGGCTGATGCCCTTGGCACCAGCCTTGGCATCGGTCTTGGCGACCACGATCACCAGGTCGGCAAGGAAGCCGTTGGTGATGAAGGTCTTCGAACCGTTGATCACGTATTCATCGCCATCCAGCACAGCGGTAGTCTTCACGCCTTGCAGGTCGGAGCCCGTACCTGGCTCTGTCATGGCGATAGCGGTAACCAGTTCGCCGCTGACCAGCTTGGGCAGGTACTTCAGCTTCTGCGCTTCGCTGCCGTAGTGAAGGATGTAGGGCGCAACGATGTCCGAATGCAGGGAAAAACCCACACCACTCAGCCCCAGGCGCGATTGCTCTTCAATCACCACGGCGCTGTAGAGAAAGTCTGCGGCCATGCCGCCGTATTCCTCCGGGATGTGCGAGCAGAGCATGCCGGCCTCGCCCGCCTTGTTCCACAGGGCACGGTCGATATGGCCGTCTTTTTCCCATTGCGCATGGAACGGCACCGCTTCCTGCTCGAAGAATTTACGCACCGACTCACGAAATTGCTCGTGCTCGTGACTGAACAGGGTTCTTGGAATCATTGTGGTACCTGTATCTGGTTGGCCAATGGATGGCCTCCACTCTAGGCCAGCCCGCCGACACTAGACACTGGACACATGCGCCAAAAAATAAGACGATCCAGCCACATTATGACCGTTTCACCACTTAAAAGAATAATATGCCATGCCTGCGACAACCGCTCTGACCCGCATCTGCATCCTGGCCACCGAAGGCGTCTTCGCAGCCACCCTGATGCAGGCACGTGATTTCTTCCACATGGCCGGCCTGCGCTACAGCAAGCAGCAAGGCCTGGGCGTCACCACCAACTTCCAGATTCGCGTGGTCAGCCCGGATGGCCACGACGTCACCAGTTTCAGCCAGGCCAACGTACAGGCCGATGGCGGATTGGAAGCCGCCGATGTGATCATCCTGCCAGCCTTCTGGGGAGACTTCGACGTCCTGCACCAACGCTACCCACAGATCACACCCTGGCTGCAGCAGCAACATGCGGCCGGAGCCGTGGTGTGCGGTGAAGCCACCGGCGTCTTCTGGATGGCCGCCAGCGGCCTGCTCGACGGCAAGGAGGCCACCACCTACTGGCGCTTCTTCCGCGAGTTCGGCGAGCGCTTCCCCAAGGTCCTCTTGAACCCGGAAAAACACCTTTCCGATGCAGACAACCTGTACTGCGCCAGCGGCGTTACCTCCGCCTGCGACCTGTACATCTACCTGATCGAACGCTTCTGTGGTGCCAGCGTTGCCCAGGCCGTAGCCCGCGACATTCTCTATGAGACCCAGCGCAGCTACAGCCCCGGACGCATCGGCTTTGGCGGGCAGAAGCTGCACCAGGACGTAGCCATCCTGCAGGTCCAGCAATGGCTGGAGGAGCACTTCGCGGATAAATTCCGCATCGAGGATGTCGCCCGCGAGCACGGCATGAGCATCCGCAACTTCATGCGCCGCTTCCAGGCCGCCACCGGCGACAAGCCGCTGCACTACCTGCAACGCCTGCGTATCGAAACGGCAAAGGGCCTGCTCAGTTCCACGCGCAAGAGCATCAAGACCATCAGCTACGAAGTCGGTTACGACGACGCCAGCTTCTTCGCTCGCCTGTTCCGCCAGCACGCCGAGCTGTCACCCAACCAGTACCGCCGGCAATTCCTGCACAAGGACAACCACGCCTGAATGAAAAAGGGCTGCCAACTGGCAGCCCTTTTTCATTGAGCAATCAACCTGCAGGTCAGGGTCTGTGCGGGCGCGAAAGGAACTCGTGGGACTGCATTTCCAGCAAGCGGCTGAGGGTTCGCTGGAATTCGAACTCCAGGCGGCCACCGGTGTACAGGTCCTTGAGCTCGACCTCGGCAGAGATGATCAGCTTGACGTTACGGTCGTAGAACTCGTCCACCAGGTTGATGAAGCGCCGCGCCATGTCATCCTTGGCCACGCCCATCTGCTCGACGTTGGCCAGGATCACCGCGTGGAAGATCTTGCCCAGCTCGATGTAGTCGTTCTGGCTACGCGGGCCATCGCACAGCTCGCGGAACTCGAACCAGGCCACATCCTCGCAAACGCGCACCGCATTGATTGCGCGATTCTCGATCATCAGCGCCTCGTTCTCCACCGCCTGGGTGCAGTCCGGCAGCAGGCTCTTGAAGCTCTTCTGCAGGCTGATTTCAGCCTCGGTATCCAGCGGCCAATGGAACAACTCCGCTTGCTCCAGCGCCCGCAGACGATAGTCCACACCGCTGTCGACGTTGACCACATCGGTGTGCTGCTTGACCAGGGCGATGGCTGGCAGGAAACGCGCACGCTGCAAGCCATCCTTGTACAGCCCGTCCGGCACGATGTTGGAGGTGGCGACCAGGGTCACGCCGTTCTTGAACAGCTCTTCGAGCAAGCCGGCAAGAATCATCGCGTCGGTGATATCGGAGACGAAGAACTCATCGAAGCAGATGACCCGCGCCTCTTCGGCAAAGCGCTTGCCGATGATGGTCAGCGGGTTCTTCTCGCCCTTGAGCGTCCTCATTTCTTCGTGCACGCGCTTCATGAAACGGTGGAAGTGCGTGCGTACTTTCTGCTCGAACGGCAATGCATCGAAGAAAGTATCGACCAGGTAGGTCTTACCGCGACCGACGCCGCCCCAGAAATACAGGCCCTTGACCGGCCCCTGGCGCTTCTTGGCGAACAGCCCGCCAAACAACCCACTCTTGCTCTGAGAGTCGGCAACCAGGTCGTCATACAGACGCTGCAGGTGGCGTACCGCCGTTTCCTGGGCGGCATCGAAGAAGAAGTCCGGACGTTTCAGGTCGGCCTGGTAGCGCTCAAGAGGAGTCATGATGGGAAATTCGGTAACAAAAACGGGGCGGTCACTTTAGCGACGGCCCCGTGGGTTGGCAATCACAGCCTGCATTTATATGGCGGGCAATGTCGCGCCGGCCAAGGCGCGACGCGCACTCAATCCTGCGGGGCCAACGCCTCACGCAGCCGGGCGACACCGGCCTCACGTGCAGCAGCATCCGCAAAGGCCGGGCTCTCACCGATCAGCTCGCCCTCCAGCCACACGCCGAAACCCTCGCCTTGATCGCGCACATCCAGCGTCTCGCCGGACTGCAGGCGCTTGCTCGCCTGGCCAGCCGCCTTGCCATCAGCAAAGGACTTGGACAGCAGCAACTGCTCGCCAGCAGCGTCCAGGAGACGGAAACGGAAACTGCCGTCTTCGTCGCGGAAGCTGACGAAACGTGCACTCTTTGCAGCTTTCTTCTTGCCAGCTTCCTGGCTCTGCGCCTGACTGCGGAACGAACGCAGGCCGACAGCCTCGCGCAGCTCGCCGAGGAATGGCGTGGCAATCTTGCGCGCT
The DNA here is from genome assembly GCF_965111915.1 of Pseudomonas sp. Marseille-Q8238. Lineage (NCBI taxonomy): Bacteria > Pseudomonadati > Pseudomonadota > Gammaproteobacteria > Pseudomonadales > Pseudomonadaceae > Pseudomonas > Pseudomonas sp. Marseille-Q8238. The sequence continues at coordinate 3,910,852 of NZ_CBCOPI010000001.1, forward strand.
CGAGCGGCGCCAGCAAGCAGGATGTCTTCCAGATCCGCCGGACGCTCGATCAATGCATGGTAACGCTCGCGCGCCTCACCCAGCTCGCTCTCCAGCAACTGATACAGGCGGCTCTTCGCCTCGCCCCAGGCCAGGCCTGCGAGCAGTTCGGCACGGAATTCGGCTTGTTGTACCGGCGTAGCGAACGCCTGGTAGAGGGTGAACAGGTGCGAGTTGTCCGGGTCCTTCGCCTCGCCCGGCAGGCGCGAGTCGGTGACAATACGGGCGACAGCGTCCTTGAGCTGCTTGGCACTGCCGAACAGCGGAATCGTGTTGTCGTAGCTCTTCGACATCTTGCGCCCGTCGAGCCCTGGCAGCGTCGCCACTTCGGCCTCGATGACCGCTTCAGGCAGGGTGAACAGCTCCTTGCCCTGACCGAACAGGTGGTTGAAGCGCTGGCCGATATCGCGCGCCATCTCAACGTGCTGAATCTGGTCACGGCCGACCGGCACCTTGTGTGCGTTGAACATGAGAATGTCTGCAGCCATCAGCACCGGGTAGCTGAACAGCCCCATGGTCACGCCTGCATCCGGGTCTTCGCCAGCCTCGACGTTCTTGTCCACAGACGCTTTGTAGGCATGCGCGCGGTTGAGCAGGCCCTTGCCGGCAACACAGGTGAGCAGCCAGCACAGCTCGGGAATTTCCGGGATATCGGACTGGCGATAGAACGTCGCCTTGTTCACGTCCAGGCCGCACGCCAGCCAGGTCGCGGCGATTTCCAGTCGCGAACGCTGGATACGCAGCGGATCGTCGCACTTGATCAGCGCGTGGTAGTCGGCCAGGAAGTAGAAGGAGTCAACGTCGGTCGCGCGGCTGGCAACAATGGCCGGCCGAATCGCGCCCGCGTAGTTGCCCAGGTGCGGCGTGCCGGTGGTGGTAATGCCAGTCAGAATTCGGGTGGTCATGATCTATATCGCTTGAAATTAGAGGCGCGGCTGTACCAGGTCTTTCAGCTCCGGCAGCTTGCCATGAAAAAAGTGGCCGCATTCTGCCACTTTCAGCAGCTCATGAGGACGCGTCAGGGCACTTGACCAGGCAAATACCGTTGCCGGATCTATCACTTCATCCTGATCGGGCTGGATGACCGTCAACGTGCCAGCGTTCGGCATATGCTCAGGCTCCTGCAGACGCTGCACCGCCGGTGCAACCATGAACAATCGCTCGACGTCGATGCCCTGCTGCTCCAGCCGCCCACCCAGCGCTGCGGCGACAAAGCCGCCAAAGGAGAAACCGAGCAGGGTCAGCGGCAATTGCGGATGCTGCTCCCGCAGCCAATGCACGGCGGCTTCGGCATCATCCACTTCGCCAGAAGCCATGTCATGGCTGCCCGCGCTTGCCCCTGTGCCCCGGTAGTTGAAACGCAACGTGCTGTAGCCCATGTCCCGCACCGCACGCTGCAAGGTAGAAATCACCTTGTTGAGCATGGTGCCGCCCTGGACCGGATTGGGATGGCAGAGCAGCGCCACACCTCGGGCATCAGGCGCGTCGAGATAAAGGGCTTCGAGCGGCCCACTGGGGCCATCGAGAAAGAGAGGGGTTTCGCGGATCAACTGCAGGAACTCCGTGACCCCGGATCGGGTCGACACGTCTTGGTTAGGCACAACGCACAACCTATGGCTCATGTGCGCTATACAGCTCGGGTTAGAGCCGTTACCGTAAAGCAAAGCCGTTTAGAGAGGAAGGACTCGTGGAACAGACGATAACGCCCTGGTTGCTCCCCGCCATTGCCTTGCTGGCAGGCGTCGCCATCGGCTTTCTGGTAGCGCGCCTGCTGCCCAATGCCGCGCCCAATCGCACCCAGCGCCAGCTGGACGATATGCAACAACGCTTCGATGCCTACCAGAGCGAAGTGGTGACGCACTTCAACACCACCGCCAGCCTGGTGAAAAAACTCACCCAGAGCTATCAGGACGTGCAAGAGCACCTGTCCGAAGGCGCCAACCGCCTGGCCCTCGACGAGCTCACGCGTCAACGCCTGCTGGCCGCCCTGCATGTCGACGAAGCCAGCGAAAAACGCGAACGCCTGACCCCACCGAAGAACAACGAAATGCCCAAGGACTACGCACCGAAAGCTGCCGACGCGCCGGGTACGCTGGACGAGACGTTCGGCCTCAAGCGCTGATTATCCGCCGCATGAAAAAGCCCCGCCGATGCGGGGCTTTTTCATGCCTGGGAACTACTGCCAGACGCAGAGTCGCCGTACGCGCCTCCTGAACCAAAGGCCTTGCCTATCTCCACGGTGCGCAAGGCGCCCCCCACGCAGGCAGAAATGAAAAGCCCCGCACAAGGCGGGGCTTTTCGCAGACGGCTTGATCAGATCGCGCCGCGGGCCCGCAGCAGATCGAGCACCTGTTTGACGCCCTCTTCCACCGACAGGCTCTGGGTATCGATCACCAGATCGGCATTCAGCGGCACGTCGTAGGGGAAAGACTCGCCCGGGATGTTGTCGCCAGCGGCGGCATACAGGCCCTGCGGGTCACGCTCGGCGCATACCTGCGGCGAAGCCTGGACGTAGACGGTAATCAGGCGATCAGTGCCGATCAGCGCCTTGGCCTGCTCGCGGCCCTCGGCATCCGGGGCAACGAATGCGGCCAGGGTGAGCAGGCCGGCCTCGTTGAACTGACGCGCCACGTGAGCGGCACGGCGCCAGTTCTCGGTACGCCCGGCGCGATCCTGCGGCAAGCCCTTGTTCAGGTCGTGGCGCAGGTTCTGGCCATCCAGCACATACACCGCACGCCCCATGTCAAACAGCTTGCGCTCAACCGCGTAAGCCAGGGTGCTCTTGCCGGCGCCGGACAGGCCGCTGAACAGCACGGTAGCCGGCTGCTGACCGAAGCGCGTGGCACGCTCCTCGGTAGACACATGCGCCAGTTGCCCGTGATGCGTCGCCCCACCCGCACCGACAGGCTCGGCGATGATCATGCCGGCACCCACGGTGCCGTTGGTCAATCGGTCAATGACAATGAAGGCACCGGTGGTGCGGTTGTGCGCATAGCCGTCGAGGGCAATCGGCGCATCCAGCGCCACACGAACCTTGCCGATCTCGTTGAGCTGCAGGCTGCTCGCCGCGCCCTCTTCAAGGGTGTTCACATCAACGCGATGGGCGATGCTGGCAATCGAGCCCGGCACATAACTGGTGGCGCGCTTGATGTCGTACTTCTTGCCCGGCAGCATCGGCTCTTCGGCCATCCACACCAGCATGGCGTCGAAGCTGTCGACGACCTGCGGGCGGTTGTCGGCATGCACCAGCATGTCGCCACGGGACACGTCGATTTCGTCTTCCAGGGTCAGCGTGATCGCCTGACCAGGACCGGCCTGCTCCAGCTCGCCCTCGTAGGTGACGATGGACTTGACCCGGCTGCCCTTGCCCGACGGCAGGGCGATGATTTCGTCGCCCTTGCGCACGATGCCGCTGGCCAGAGTACCGGCGAAACCACGGAAGTTCAGGTTCGGGCGGTTGACGTACTGCACCGGGAAACGCAAGTCGGTGAAATTGCGGTCGCCAGCGACTTCCACAGTCTCGAGGATTTCCATCAGCGACTGGCCGGTGTACCAGGGCGACTGTTCGCTCTTGTTCACCACGTTGTCGCCCTTGAGTGCCGACATCGGCACGAAGAACAACGACGTCGGCTTGAGCGAAATACCTTCGGCAAACTTCAGGTAGTCAGCCTTGATCTGCTCGAACACGCCTTGATCGAAGCCCTTGAGGTCCATCTTGTTGATGGCGACGACGATGTGCTTGATGCCGAGCAGACTGGCGATGAAGCTGTGGCGCTTGGTCTGGGTCTGCACACCGTAACGCGCATCGATCAGGATGATCGCCAGGTCGCAGGTGGAAGCCCCCGTGGCCATGTTGCGCGTGTACTGCTCATGGCCGGGGGTGTCGGCAATGATGAATTTGCGCTTGGCGGTGCTGAAATAGCGGTACGCCACGTCGATGGTGATGCCCTGCTCGCGCTCGGCCTGCAGGCCGTCGACCAGCAGCGCCAGGTCGACTTCTTCACCGGTGGTGCCGACCTTCTTGGAATCCTTGGTGATGGCTTCCAGATGGTCTTCGTAGATCATCTTGGTGTCGTGCAGCAGGCGCCCGATCAGGGTGCTCTTGCCGTCGTCGACGTTGCCGCAGGTGAGAAAGCGCAGCAGTTCTTTACGTTCGTGCTGGGCCAGGTACGCAACGATGTCCTGGCTGATCAGATCGGATTGATGACTCATGGTGCGGAATCCTTAGAAATAGCCCTGACGTTTTTTCTCTTCCATCGAACCGGCGCCGTCGTGATCAATCGCGCGGCCCTGGCGCTCGGAAGTTCGGGTCAGGAGCATTTCCTGGATAATGTCAGTCAGGCTGGCCGCCTCCGACTCCACCGCGCCGGTCAGCGGGTAGCAGCCGAGGGTGCGGAAACGCACCATCTTCTTCTGAATGCGGGATTTCTCTTCGTCCGACAGGTGCTCGAGGATGCGCTCGTCGTCGATCATGATCAGCGTGCCGTTCTTCTCGATGACTTCACGTTCAGCGGCGAAGTACAGCGGCACGATCGGGATCTGTTCCAGATAGATGTACTGCCAGATGTCCAGCTCGGTCCAGTTGGACAGCGGGAACACCCGGATCGACTCGCCCTTCTTGACCTTGCCGTTGTACACGTTCCACAGCTCGGGACGCTGGTTCTTCGGGTCCCAGCGGTGTTTGCTGTCGCGGAAGGAATACACGCGCTCCTTGGCGCGGGACTTCTCTTCGTCGCGGCGCGCCCCACCGAAGGCGGCATCGAAACCATACTTGTCCAGCGCCTGCTTGAGGCCCTCGGTCTTCATGATATCGGTGTGCTTGGCGCTGCCGTGGGTGAAGGGATTGATGCCCTGCGCAACGCCATCCGGGTTGACGTGGGTGATCAGGTCCAGCCCCATCTCCGCGACCATCTTGTCGCGAAAACTGTACATCTCCTGGAATTTCCAGCGCGTGTCGACATGCATCACCGGAAATGGCAGCTTGCCGGGGAAGAAGGCCTTGCGCGCCAGGTGTAGCATCACGGCAGAGTCTTTGCCGATGGAATACAGCATCACCGGGTTGTCGAATTCGGCGGCCACTTCACGAATGATGTGGATGCTTTCCGCCTCGAGCTGTTTCAGGTGCGTCAGTTTGTCGAGCATGGCTTATCACGAGATCAGGGATGAACGGCCGGCGGGCCGTGGACGAGCGCGCACTCTAGCACAGCACCCTATTCTATTCAGGCAGCCCATTAGATCGAAACGATCTAAACATATAGCCGTGATTCGAGGCGAAATTAGATGGGATTGGGGCAGTCGATGAACAGGTGTTCAAGGGCGAAACGCCGCGCCAGATAATCGCCCAGCGCCTGCACCCCATAGCGCTCGGTGGCATGGTGGCCGGCAGCAATGAAACTGATGCCATTCTCCCGGGCGCTGTGAAAGGTCTGCTCGGAGGCCTCGCCGGAGAGGAACAGGTCGACACCCGCCGCAATGGCCTGGTCGATATAGCCCTGACCGCCCCCCGTGCACCAGCCAACCCGGCGTACCGTATTCGTGCCCTCGATCAGCAGCGGCTCACGTCCCAGCACCTCCTGCACCCGTCGGGCAAAATCACGTGCGCTCATCGGTTCGGCCAGCGAACCGAGCAGGCCGACCACCTTCGGGTTGTCCGGGTCGAGCGGGCCTTCCACGGTAATGTCGAGCTCACGGGCAAGCTGCACGTTATTGCCCACCTCGGGGTGCACATCCAGCGGCAGGTGATAGGCCAGCAGGCTGATGTCATTGGCCAGCAGGCTTTTCAGGCGACGCTGCTTCATACCAACAATACGCGCGTCCTCGCCCTTCCAGAAATAGCCGTGGTGAACCAGCAGCACGTCTGCCTCGGCCTCTACAGCGGCATCCACCAGTTCCTGGCTGGCGGTCACGCCACTGACGATGCGACGCACCTGTGGACGCCCTTCGACCTGCAGGCCATTGGGGCAGTAATCGCTGATACGCGCGGCATTCAGAAACCGGTCCGCCTCGTCGACCAGGGTGCGCAAAGCGATGGCCATGGATATTCCTCACAAGCTGTTGCGGGCACTGCTTTCTTGCTCGGCGCCCCACTATAATGCCGCCACCTTAAGGGCCGCTCCCTGCCCTCGCAACCCTCAGGATTGTTCATCGATGTTCAAGGCCCTGCGTTTCCTCGGCTGGCCCCTGCTGGTCGGCCTGTTGCTGGCATTGCTGCTCATGCAGCGCTACCCGCAATGGGTGGGATTGCCGAGCAATGACGTACACCTGCGTCAGGCACCGCAATACGGGGCTGCACGCGAAGGCCCGGTGTCGTATGCCGATGCGGTCAGCCTGGCCGCGCCCGCCGTGGCCAATCTGTACACCACCAAGGTGGTGAACAAATCGAACAACCCACTGTTCGACGACCCAATGTTCCGGCGCTTCTTCGGCGATAACCTGCCCAAGCAGCGGCGCATGGAATCAAGCCTTGGCTCGGCGGTGATCATGAGCCCCGAAGGTTACCTGCTGACCAACAACCACGTGACGTCCGGCGCCGACCAGATCGTGGTCGCCCTCAAGGACGGACGCGAAACCATCGCCCGGGTCATCGGCAGCGACCCGGAAACCGACCTGGCCGTACTCAAGATCGACCTGGCCAAGCTGCCTTCGATCACCCTGGGTCGTTCCGACCAGATCAAGATCGGTGACGTCACCCTGGCCATCGGCAACCCATTCGGTGTTGGCCAGACCGTAACCATGGGCATCATCAGCGCCACCGGGCGCAATCAACTGGGCCTCAACACCTACGAAGACTTCATCCAGACCGACGCAGCGATCAACCCCGGCAACTCCGGCGGCGCGCTGGTCGATGCCCACGGCAACCTGATCGGCATCAATACGGCGATCTTCTCCAAGTCGGGCGGTTCGCAGGGCATCGGCTTCGCCATCCCGGTGAAACTGGCAATGGACGTGATGAAGGCCATCATCGAACACGGCCAGGTCATTCGCGGCTGGCTGGGCATCGAGGTCCAGCCGCTGACCCCGGAACTGGCGGAGTCCTTCGACCTGCAAGGGCGCGCGGGCATCCTCGTTGCCGGCGTCTACCGGGAGGGTCCGGCGCACAAGGCCGGGCTGCAGCCCGGCGACCTGATCCTGAGCATCGGCAATCAACCCGCCGTGGATGGTCGCCGTTCGATGAACCAGGTCGCACAGACCAAGCCTGGCGAACGCATCCCTATCGAGGTGCTGCGCGATGGCAAGGTGCTCAAGCTGACTGCCGAAATCGCTGTCCGCTCGCCGCAGAGCAGCACGCCGCCAGCCGCGCCCTGAGCCTGAATCAGCCCGCAGGCCTTAGTCCCGCGCAGTGATCCTGCTCGGGCTGCGCGGCGGTATACCAGACATAGTCGGCACTGCCTGCAGGCACCGCTGCGCCCACCTCGGCCAGGATCAGCACGCGTGTGCCCGGCCCTGCGCCCAGGTCAGCAAGGTGCAGCGGTACGCCCAAGTCCTTGCGCACATGAAAGGCGCCCGCCAGCAGCATCGCCGGCTGTGGCGCCGCCAGCAGGCGCTCGGCCATGCGCCGGTCACGCTGTTGTTGCACAGCCAGCATGGCTGGCATCTGGCTTTCCGGTAGCAGCCCGCAATGGGCATCGCGAATATCCGCAAGCAGCTTGTCCTGCACCACCGACGCCGTGGACGACGCGCCAGTGAGCACCGGCTTCTGCTTATAGATGGACATGATCTCGGTACGATCCAGGTTGGCCGCCAGCAGCGGATAGGATTGTGCGAGCGCATAAGTCACCAGCGACCCATACAGCGACCAGCCCCAACCCGGCTGCCAGGCCAGGGCAGTAATCAGGTCATCGGGGCGATGGCCAACGCGAGCACCAGCCTGGACCGCCTCGACTCGGGCCTGCTGACCAGGCGTGAGCATCTCCAGCAACAGGCTGCCCTGCTCGCGGCGCGCACTCAGGTTGCGCAACAGCCACAGCTGCAGCGCGTGGTGGTCCGGGTTGTCGTGCTGTTCGCCCACCAGCACTCGGGGTGCGTCGGCCAGGCGATTGAGCAATTGCTGCGCAGTGAGGATTTCACCGCTGGCCAGGTCGCTAATCACGCCGATATCGGCATGCTCATGCCCCAACGGGCTGAGCCAGGGTGGTGGCGGCAAGGTTTCACGAGACTGACAAGCCGCCAGCAGGGCAACGACACAGAACAGCAGCACGCGCATAAGCGATCCCTCGTGTGAGCATGGGCCTGGGTTATCAGCGGGCAATGATCAGCGGATGCCCACGCTCGGGATGACGCTGGATCAGTACCTGCAGACCAAAGACGGCTTCCAGTGCCTGGGCGGTCAATACCTCATCGACAGCGCCCAGCGCATGGGGGCGGGCATTGTGCAACAGCAGCACGCGGTCGCAATAGCGAGCGGCCAGGTTGAGGTCATGCAGAATCACCATCACCGCCGCCCCGCGCCCGGCGAAATCGCGTACCGCCTGCAAGGTCGTGTGCTGGTGCAGCGGGTCGAGCATCGAGGTTGGCTCGTCGAGCAACAGGGTCTGCCCCGCCGCGCCTGGCCACAGTTGCGCCAACACACGCGCCAGGTGCACGCGCTGACGCTCGCCACCGGACAGGGCCAGGTAGCTGCGCCCAGCCAGGTGCCCGGCATCGGCCGCTGCCAGGGTTTGCGCAACGATCTCGGCATCACGCTGCGCACCGGTGGCGTGGGGCAGGCGCCCCATGCCGACAACCGCCTCGACGGCAAAGCCGAAGTTCAGCGTCGAACTCTGCGGCAATACCGCCAGGCGCTGTGCCCGCGCGGGGCCGGACCATGCCCCGAGCGGCCGCTGGTCGAGGTGCACGCTGCCATGGCTGGGCGCCAGCTCCCCGCACAACGCGGCCAGCAACGTACTCTTGCCCGCGCCATTGGGCCCCAGCACACCCAGCACCTCACCGGGCTGCAGGCACAGGTCGATATCCGCCAGCACGACACGCTCGCCCCGGTGGATTTCCAGCCGCTCGGCGCACAGCATCAGGCTCTCCTGCGCAACAGCAGATAAAGGAAGAACGGCGCGCCGATCAAGGCGGTGACGATACCAATCGGCAGCTCGGCCGGCGCCAACACCAGGCGGGCGAACAGATCGGCAAACAGAATCAGGCTCGCTCCCGCCAGGGCGGACGCCGGCAACAGCACCCGATGATCAGGACCGGCGACCAACCGAACCAGATGCGGCACCACCAGGCCGATAAAACCGATCAGCCCGGCCGCTGCCACGGCGGCACCGACGCCTAACGCCGTGCAGAACACCAGCTCACGCTTCAACGCCTCGACGTCGAAACCCAGGTGACGTGCCTCCGATTCGCCCAACAGCAGGGCATTCAGCGCCCTGGCCCGGCGCGGCAGCCACAGCACCACGGCCAGCGTCACCAGCAGCAGCGGCCACAGGCGCGCATAGCTCGCCCCGTTGAGACTGCCCAGGTTCCAGAACGTCAGCGTACGCAGGGTGGCGTCGTCGGCCAGGTAGGTGAACAGGCCGATGCAGGCGAACGCCAAGGCATTCAGGGCGATACCGGCCAGTAGCATGGTCACCACACTGGTCTGCCCGTCGTGCCGCCCCAGGCGATAGACCAGCGCCGTTACCCCGAGCCCGCCGAGAAACGCACACAGCGACAACAGGTAAGGCGCCGAGGCCTCCGGCAGACCGCCCAAGGCGGCACCGCCGACAATCGCCACCGCAGCACCCAATGCAGCGCCGCTGGACACCCCAACCAGGCCCGGGTCCGCCAGCGGGTTGCGGAACAGGCCCTGCATGGCCACGCCAGACAACGCCAGTACGGCGCCCACCGCCAACCCGAGCAGCGTACGGGGCAGGCGAATCTGCCCGATGATCAGCTCAGCCTGCTCCAGCCCTTCGCCATCGAGTGGCAGACCAAGCAAGCGCATCGCCGCCCGCACGGTATCGGTCAGCGGCAAGCTGACCGGCCCCAGCGCCAGCGATAACCACAGCGCCAGCACCAGCAACACACCCAAGACAATGAACAATGGGCGCGAGCGAACACCCATGGTCATGGCTGGAGCAGGCTTTCAGCCAGTAGTTTGGGGACCTGCGGATAAAACCCTGCCGACAACGTTGCCAGGTCATTCGGCAGACGCGGACCAAGCCCGCCCACCAGCAAGGTCGGATCAAGCGCCAGCAAGCGGCCGTCTTTCGCCGCACGGGTCATCGCCAGCGCCGGATTCTGCTTGAGCAGGGCATCACGTGCCGCGTCACCGTCCAGGCTGCGGTCGGCAATGATCACCACCTGTGGGTCAAGTGCTGCCAGCGCCTCGCTGGAAAGGCTCTTGTAGCCATCATGCGTGGTCAGGTTCTGCCCACCAGCGCGCTCGATCAGCCAGGCCGCTGCCGTGTCCTTGCCGGCTGCCATCGGGCTGTTACCGGCATGCCCGAGCAGCAGTAACACACGCGGTGCCGGGTACGTACGCTGCGCTTCGCTCACCCACTGCGCCTGGCGTTCCAGGCGTTTCTGATAATCGACAAAGACCTGCTGCGCACGCGGCTCGTCCCCCAACAGGCGGCCGAGGGATTGCAGGTTGTGTTGCAGCACCTGCCGGTCGGCCTTGGCGGATAATTGCTCGATACGCACACCGGCTGCCTTGATCTGTTGCAGGACCGGCGGCGGCCCCATTTCCTCGGTACCCAGGAGAATGTCCGGTCGCAGCGAAAGAATCCCCTCCGCCGCCAGCTGACGCTGATAGCCGATGCTTGGCAGCGCCTTGAGACTTGCCGGGTGCAGGCTGGTGGTGTCCACGCCGACCAGCTTGCTCTGCCCACCGAGCTGAACCACCCACTCGCTGAGCGAGCCACCGGCGCTGACCCAACGTTGCGGCAAAGACTCTGCCGCCAGCACACCCTGACTCAGTAACAAGCCGGCACACACGCCAGCCAAACGGACCGCACTACGCATGTTCTGCGTCTCCAGGAAGATATGAGTGTCATTCAGCGCAACGCTGGTACGGCCTCAGCCAGCAAGCGCCAGTCTTCGCGCTCGGGGATGCCAGGCTTGCGTGCGCCAAACAGTTGCAGCACCAGTTCACCGGCGTCGTCATACGCCTCCCAACTGGTGATCGTGCCGTCAGCACTGGGCTTGCGCACCCGCCACAGGTGTTTCACCGATGGCATCTTCAGGTGCAGGTTGAACTCGGCATCGAGCACGTTGAACCAGGTATCCATCCACTTCAGGTTCTGCACCGGGCCACTGTGAATCTGGATGCAATGGCGATTGCCGACGAACACCATGATCGGCACCGCCTGAGCGGCGACCGCCTCCAGCAGCGCCGGCAGCTCACTGGGCGCCAGCGCCTGCGCCCACTCTTCACCGGCCAGGCGCAGCGCCTGGGTGCGGGCCACAGCATGTTTTTTCAGCAAGGCGAAGAAGTGATGGGTGTCCTTGAGGCTCGCCCAGCCCTCGCGCAACCCGGCGACATCGATTGCCTCATCGGCCCGTACCGACTCCGGCGCAGGGAGCGGCGACAGGTCCAGCTCGGCGCGCTGCTCAGGCGCCCGAAAGCGCTCCACCAGCGATATCCAGGCGTCGACGTGGCTGTCAGCAGTGAGAAACACCTTGTGCACAGCCGTACCCTGCTGATCGAACACCTGGATGCTGCGCTGCATGCCACGCGCCGTCTCTTCTGCCACGGCGAACACACTGGACCAGCCTGCCAGGAACAGCCGCAGGTCGATATCGGCCGACACCACCAGGCCCATCTGCCCATTGGCCATGACCGATACGTCACGGTAATAGCCCTTGCGTTCATGCACGCACTGCTCGTTGCGGGTCAGCGCCATGACATAGCCCAGCTCGCCCAGGGCGGGTAGCAAAGCGGCCCATTCCGGGCGCAACCGTACCGTATCGATAGCCAGTCGGCTGGCGGTCAGCTCTCCCTCGCTAACACCGAGATGTGCTGCAGCATCGCGGGCACGCAGCCCACTCTGCTCGGCACGCAGTGCCTGCCAGCGGTCATACAGGAGGGAGTGTGTGGGCGTGTTCATGGAAGTCCTTGGCAGCGATCGCCACTCAGAAAGGCAAATTGAGAACAGGCCAAGTCTAACCACAGTCGATAATAATTTGCATTTACAAAATGCGCCGCGACCGTTCCTCTACCCGTGCGCGAGTGACACGCCCCGCCCATCAATCTGCATGGGGCAGCTTGTGCGAAAGCGCGCAACCAATTAATAATAATTATCATTTAATTCAAGATGGCTATCTTGTGAGCGCTTCCAACCTCGATACGGTGTTCCTCACCCAGCGTCTCCCCTTGCTACGTACTCTGGTGAAGATGGTCAAAAACCACAGCATCGCCGAAGAACTCGTGCAGGAAACCTATCTGCGTGTAGCCCGCACCTTGAACCAGCGCGAGGTGGAACACCTGGAGCCGTTCCTGTTCCAGACCGGGCGCAACCTGGCCCTGGACCATCTGCGCCATCAGCGCATGCAATCGCGCACCATGCTCGACGATGTCTCCGATGACGTGCTGCAGGCCATTCCCTCCGGCGCGCCTTCGGCCGAAGAAAGCCTGCATGCCGAGCAGTTGCTGATACGCCTGGGTTCGGCGGTCAACCAGCTCAGCCCGCGCCAGCAGCGGATTTTCATCCTCAGCCGCCTGCATGGTTGCGGCTACGCCGAGATTGCCGAACAACTCGACGTCTCGCAGAGCACGGTGCAGAAGGAACTGAAACTGATCATGGCGATTTGCATCGGGGTTCTGGATCGCCTGGAAACCCCGACGTGATCGTCTGTTCATCCCGCGAGGCTTGGCAGAGAATACCCGCCCCAGCCTCAAGGACTTGCGCGTGACCGTTCCCAGCCAGCAATCACCAGACAGCACCGAGCGCCTTTCAGAGGCGTTGGACTGGCTGATCCAACTGGACGATGGTGATGCCGCGACACGCGCGCAATTCGAGGCCTGGCTGCAGGCCTGCGAAGAAAACGCGCACGCCTATCAGCGGGCCAGCCAACTGTGGGGCTCGCCACTGCTAGGTACCGCAGCCGCCGGATTGGAGCGCCAGGACCAGCAGAATCGTCTGCGCGTACGCCGTTCCCGCTACCGCTCCGTTGCCTCGGCCGCGAGCCTTCTGCTGGCCATCACCGTGATCCTGCTGAGCGATCTGCCCAAACGCCTGCAGGCCGACCATGTCACCGCAGTCGGGCAGCGCCAGCATCTGCAGCTGGACGATGGCTCGCGGATACTGCTGAACACCGACACCGCCCTCGCCAGCCAGCTGGACGACTCCAGGCGCAAAGCCCGCCTGCTCTACGGCGAGGCTTATTTCGACATAGCCCATGACCGCAGCCGCCCGTTCGAGGTGGATGCTGGCCCGGTGCTGGTCAGCGTGCGCGGTACCGCCTTTGCCGTCCGCTACCTGAACGACGTGACGGAAGTCAGCGTGGAACGCGGCGAAGTGGGCCTGCGTACCCTGCGTAACGACGCCAGCCTGATTCTCGGCGCCGGCGACAGCATTCGCATCGGCCCCGACGGCTTTGGCAACCGCCAGCAGATGACGGCCAATCCCTCGCAACTGGCCTGGGTTCAGGGTCGCCTGGTCTTCGAGAACTGCCCACTGAGCAAGGTGCTGAGCGAATTGCGGCGCTACTACCCCGGCTGGATCATCACAACCGACGAGCGCCTGGCCGACCTCAGCATCACCGGCAACTACCGCCTGGATGACCCGCTCGGCGCCATGCGCTCGCTGGCCGAAGTCACCTCTTCACGCCTGCATGAACTGCCGCGCCTGCTGATCCTGGACTGATCCGCCCGTGCGCGTTTGAGCCCGACATTCAGCGGCTCCATAAAATTTTTACGCGCTTTTCGATGCTCGTTCGTTTCGTCAAATGTCAATGCAACTAATTCGCATTACAGCGAAACTTTCGACTGAAGAAGAGAGCTCGATGACCGCCTCCCGACGCACTTCCCTGGATAGCCTGCGCACCCAGAACAGCCTTCCCCTGCGCGCCCTGTCTCTGCTGACCCTGTCCATCGCCCTCGCCTCGGCTCCCACCGGGCCGTTGCTGGCCGCCACGGACAATCAGCAGGTTCGCATCAGCTACCCGTTCAACATCGAGCGCCAACCGCTGGGCAGCGCCCTCAACGCGTTCAGCAGTGTGACCGGCTGGCAGATCGGCCTGCAGGCTGAGCTGGCCGAGAACGTTACCTCTCCCGGCGCACGCGGCAACCTTTCGGCCGAGAAGGCACTCCAGCGCCTGCTGTCCGGCAGCGGCCTGGATTTCGTGCAGGTCGGGCCCAGCAATATCGTCCTGCGCCGCGCGGAACAGTCCCGCTCGTTCGAACTGCAGCCACAGACCGTCACCGCGACTCGCCATGCCCGCGATGTCGATCAGGTTCCGGTTACCGTCAGCGTGCGTGACCGCGCCGACCTCGACCGCAACAACGTCAACACCCTCAAGGAGCTGGTACGCAACGAGCCGGGCGTGTCCGTCGGCGGTACTGGCCAGCGCGCAGGCGCCACCGGCTACAACATCCGTGGCATCGATGGTGACCGGGTACTGACACAGGTCGACGGCGTCGAGATACCGGCCAGCTTCTACTACGGCCCCTACGCCAATACCCACCGCAACTACGTCGATCCGGAGATCGTCAAGCGCGTGGAGGTTCTCCGTGGCCCGGCCTCGGCGCTGTATGGCAGCAACGCCATCGGCGGCGCGGTCAGCTACTTCACCCTGGACGCCGATGACATCATCAAACCCGGCCAGGACGTCGGCGCACGCCTGAAAACCGGCTACAGCTCGGCCGACGAGAGCTGGCTCAAATCCGCCACCGTCGCCGGTCGCCACGAGGCCTTCGACGCCCTTCTGCACCTGTCCCGCCGGGATGGTCACGAAACCGAATCCTATGGCAACCAGGGCGGGATCGGCCTGAACCGCACCGAGGCCAACCCGGAAGACGTGCGCACCACCAACCTGCTGGCCAAGCTGGGCTGGAACTACAACGACAGCGACCGCCTGCAGCTGACCTACGAGAAGTACAAGGACGACCGCGACACCAACCAGCTCAGCGCCGTCGGCGGCCCCTTCAACGCCCCCACCATCGGCGTGGGCCAGAACCTCTACCGGGCACGCAGCGGTAACGACACCATCACCCGCGAACGCTTCGGCCTGGAGCACAGCCTGGCCTTGGACAGCGCGCTGGCCGACAACCTGAAGTGGAGCCTGAACTATCAGATCGCCAAGACCGACCAGAGCACCCAAGAGCACTACATGGCCGGTTTCGCGGGCGTGGTCACGCGCGATGTCATGCGCTATCGCGACACCTACTACAAGGACCGCCAGTGGGTGCTGGACACGCAGTTGGACAAACGCTTCGCGCTCGGCGAAACCGAGCACCTGCTGACTTACGGGCTCAATCTCAAGCATCAGAAAGTCACCGGCCTGCGCACCGGCCTGGGCATCTGCCAGGCGGCCATAGGCGCGGCGTGCGCTGGCGGGCCCGGCTCGGTCAGCAACAATGCCAGTGACACACCAGCGGCACAGAGTGACTTCCCCGATCCAACCGTCAATGTCTATGCCCTGTTCCTGCAGGACGAAATCAGTTGGAACCAGTGGACCTTCCTGCCTGGCCTGCGCTACGACCGTACACAGCTCAAACCCGAGCTGACCAATGAATATCGCGCCACTCTGGCCGGCAATGACTTCAAGCCCAGCGATGAAACCTGGCAGCGCGTTTCGCCCAAACTCGGCGTGACCTATGCCTTCGATGACCACTACACCTGGTTCGGCCAATACGCCGAAGGCTTCCGCACGCCAGCAGCCAAGGACATGTACGGGCGCTTCGAGAACGCCAACCTGCGCTACATCGTGGAGCCCAACCCGAATCTCGAACCCGAGAAGAGCCGCGGTGTAGAAACCGGTCTGCGTGGCAACTTCGAGGGTGGCAGCTTCGATGTGGCCGTGTTCTACAACCGCTACCGCGACTTCATCGACAACGATGCCGTAGGCACCAGTGGCGGCTTCAGCGTATTTCGCAGCGAGAACATCGGCCGGGCCAGCATCCGAGGCGCGGAAGCCAAGGGTCGCCTGAACCTGGACAGCTTCGGTGCCCTGCCCGGCCTCTATACCCAGGGCTCCATTGCCTATGCCCGAGGCCGTAACGACGACACGGGCGAGCCGCTGAACAGCATCAACCCGCTGACCGGCGTATTCGGCCTGGGCTACGAACAGGAGCGTTTCGGTGGCCTGCTGAACTGGACCCTGATCAAGCGCAAGACGCGAATCGACGACACCAGCTTCAAATCCCCGGATGGCAGCGGCAGCCAGTTCGCCACACCCGGGCTCGGCATTCTCGACCTGACTGGCTACTACAAGCTGACCAACGACCTGACCGTCAACGCCGGCCTGTACAACCTGACCGACAAGAAATACTGGTTGTGGGACGACGTGCGCGGCTATGACGGCAACGGTGAGGCCGGGGTGACCGCGCCGGCGACCATGGACCGCCTCAGCCAGCCAGGGCGCAATGTCTCGGTCAACCTGGTGTGGGATATCTGACGGGCAGCACGTCACCCCGGAACAACGCCCGCGGTGATGTGCCCATCGCCTCAGAACCTGTCTCGGGTCGCGAGCTAGAGCAAAACGAGGGCGAGGCGCCCTCACGCAAACGCCGTTTGCCCGGCCTGTAACAGATCCGAAGCAGGTTCCAAGCGCGACAGGCGTAGCGCATCTACGGGATAATCCCCGCCCCGGCATGGAGAAGCCCGATGATTCTTCTATGCGCCCCAGATGAACTGGCCGAAGGCCAGAGCCGGGGCTTTCTGATCGATGACCTCGCCCTGTTCGCGGTGCGCCGCGATGGCGAGGTCTATGCCTATCACAACCGCTGCCCACACCAGCGCATTAGCCTCGACTGGCAGGCCGATCGTTTCCTCGACGCCAGCGGCAGCCTGATCCAGTGCGCTCACCATGGCGCGCTGTTCCTTATAGAAAGTG
Organism: Pseudomonas sp. Marseille-Q8238; assembly: GCF_965111915.1. NCBI lineage: Bacteria > Pseudomonadati > Pseudomonadota > Gammaproteobacteria > Pseudomonadales > Pseudomonadaceae > Pseudomonas > Pseudomonas sp. Marseille-Q8238. The sequence goes on from NZ_CBCOPI010000001.1 coordinate 3,927,862, forward strand.
GCGAATGCGTGACCGGCCCCTGTGCCGGCAAGTCACTGCGAGCCATTGCCTGCCGCGAAGACAGCACGGGAATCTGGGTCAATCCGTAGGAACGTGCGCCTACAGCTGCACATCCAGCCGGCGCACCAGGCGTATTGCCTGCGGAGTGATCTCGGCGCCGTAGGCCAGCACCTCGACACCTGCCGCCTTGGCCTCGCGTAACCCTGCCGCATAAGCCGGGTCGATTTCCACCGCCGCGCGCACAGCCTCCACGCCGGACAGGTTGACGCAATACAACTGCACCGCCCGCATGCCCTGCCGTGCCAACGCAGCCAGCTCGCGCAGGTGCTTGCTGCCCCGCAGGGTGACCGCATCGGGAAACGCCGCGACCGTGGTGCCATCGAAGCCCAGGGTGACGCTTTTCACCTCGACGAAAACCGCACCACTCGGATAGTCCAGGCGGAAATCCGCCCGGCTGTTCTCTACGCCATAGGCGACTTCGCGCTTGAGTGCGGTGAAGCCGTCCAGTTCAGTGATGACTCCAGCACGCAACGCCTCCTCGACCAAGGCATTGGCCCGCGCGGTGTTGATGCAGGCCAACCGCCCCTGGGGCGTTTCGGCGATTTCCCAGGTGCCCGGCAATTTTCGCTTGGGATCGTTGGAGCGACTGAACCAGACCCGACAGCCCTCGCTCATGCAATTGAACATCGAGCCGGTGTTGGGGCAGTGGATGGTCAGAAGCTCGCCACTGGTGGTCTCGATATCGGCGAGGAAACGCTTATAGCGGCGTAGCAGGCGCCCCTCTTCCAGGTCCGGTACGAACTTCATCGGGCGAGCGCCGCCCAGCTTTTCAGGCCACGGGCAATGCGCTCGACCGCCTGCTCCAGACGCGGCAGGCTCTGGGTATAGGCAAACCGCACATGGTGACCCGCCAGATGCCGGCCGAAGTCCAGACCGGGCGTGAAGGCCACGTGCTCGGTCTCCAGAAAATGCTGGCAGAAGGCGAACGCATCGCCGCCGAAGGCCGAGACATCCGCATATAAATAGAAAGCGCCCTCGGGCTCCACGGCAATGCCGAAGCCCAGTTCGCGTAACGCCGGCAGGAGGAAATCGCGCCGCCGCTGGAACTCGTGACGACGTTCCTCGAGGATCGCCAAAGTCGCCGGTTCGAAGCAGGCCAGCGCGGCGTACTGGGCCATCGACGGCGCACTGATGTAAAGGTTCTGCGCCAGCTTCTCCAGCTCGGGCACGGCATTCTCCGGCGCCACCAGCCAGCCCAGGCGCCAACCGGTCATGCCGAAATACTTGGAGAAACTGTTGAGGACGAAGGCCTCGTCGTCGACCTCCAGCACACTGGCCGCTTCACAGCCGTAGGTCAGCCCGTGGTAGATCTCGTCCACCACCAGATGGCCGCCGCGTTGCTTCAGGCTGGCGGACAGCGCCGCCAGCTCGTCACGCTGCAGCAATGTGCCAGTCGGATTTGCAGGTGAGGCAACCAGTGCCCCGACGCTGTCGCCATCCCAGTGGCGCTCCACCAGGTGCGGCGTCAGTTGGTAGCGGCTGTCCGGGCCAACCGGCACCAGTTGTGCCGCCCCCTCGACCAGTCGCAGGAAATGACGATTGCACGGGTAGCCCGGGTCGGCGAGCAGCCAATGTTTGCCCGGATCGACCAGCAGGCTCACCGCCAGCAACAAAGCCCCCGAACCGCCGGGCGTAATCAGGATGCGTTTGGGGTCAATAGTCAGTTGGTGCCGCTGCGCGTAGAACCCGGCGATGGCTTCGCGCAGCTGCGGAAGCCCGCGCGCGGCGGTGTAGCGCGTCCGTCCGTCGGCCAGTGCGGCCTGCCCGGCACGGATGATCGGCTCTGCCGTGGTGAAATCCGGCTCGCCGATTTCCAGGTGGATCACGTCGTGGCCAGCGGCCTGCAATTCGTTGGCACGGGCCAGCAATGCCATGACATGGAACGGTTCGATGGCGCGGCTGCGCGCACTCCAGGGCTGGGCCATTGGCCTTCCTTTATCCAGACAAAGAGACGATTCTAACCAACTGTTCGAGCACCCCGTAACAAGCCCACCAACAAGCAAGGCAACAGGGAGTAGCGAACCCTGGGTCGATCTGGTAAGTTCGCCCGCTTGCACGCCGCAGGCCCGGCCCTGCCGGTAAAGGAACAGATCCTGCGCTATGGATCAGAGAAAGTGAGAGGCGGCCATCCATGCCCACCAAAGCAAAACCAAGCAATAGCCAGTTGGCCCGTGGCTTTGAGCCCTACAAAGAAAAGAAGGGCGAAGAGTACATGAGCGAGCCTATGCGCGCTCACTTCACCGGCATCCTCAACAAGTGGAAGCTGGAGCTGATGCAGGAGGTCGACCGCACTGTGCACCACATGCAGGATGAAGCGGCCAACTTCCCGGATCCGGCGGACCGCGCCAGCCAGGAAGAAGAGTTCAGCCTGGAACTGCGTGCCCGTGATCGCGAACGCAAGCTGATCAAGAAGATCGACGAAACCCTGCAACTGATCGAAGACAACGATTACGGCTGGTGCGATTCCTGTGGCGTCGAGATCGGCATCCGCCGTCTCGAAGCACGCCCAACCGCAACCCTGTGCATCGACTGCAAGACACTGGCGGAAATCAAGGAAAAGCAACTCGGTTCCTGATTCCGGACGGGGCGCTCAGGCGCCCCGTTTCATTTCCAGCGCCTGATCGAACACCCCGCGCTTGCCATCGAGCCAGCCGTATCGCAGTGATCACTGCCACCTGCCCCACTGGCCTCATGAACCACCGCCAGATAGTCTTCTGCCGATGAACGCATCCTCCTATGTCGGGCGCTTTGCCCCCACACCCAGTGGCTACCTGCACTTCGGTTCGCTGGTTGCCGCCCTCGCCTCGTACCTCGACGCGCGCCATGCTGGCGGCCAATGGCTGCTGCGCATGGAAGACCTCGACCCGCCCCGCGAAGTACCCGGCGCCCAGGACGCGATCCTGCATACATTGGAGGCCTACGGTTTCGAGTGGGATGGCCAACTGGTACGCCAGAGCGAGCGCCTCGACGTTTATGCCGCCCGTCTCGAGCAGTTGTTCGGTCAGGGACTGGCCTATGCCTGCACCTGCTCGCGCAAACAACTGGAGGGCTACAACGGCATCTACCCGGGGTTCTGTCGCAACGCCGGGCACGACGCTGAAGATGCCGCCATACGCCTGCGCGTGCCCGAGCTGAACTATCACTTCCATGACCGGGTGCAAGGTGAGTTTCGCCAGCACCTGGGCCGCGAAGTCGGTGACTTCATCATTCGCCGCCGCGATGGCCTGTATGCCTATCAACTGGCCGTCGTGCTCGACGACGCCTGGCAGGGCATTACCGACGTAGTGCGTGGCGCCGATCTGCTCGACTCCACGCCACGCCAGCTGTACCTGCAGGAATTGCTGGGCCTGTCGCAACCGCGCTACCTGCATGTGCCGCTGATCATCCAGCCCGACGGCCACAAGCTGGGCAAGACCTACCGTTCGCCTCCCTTGCCTGGCGATCAGGCTTCGCCGCTGCTGTTACGCGCGCTGCGTGCACTGGGCCAGCAACCACCCGCCGACCTGGCCGGCGCCGCGGCCGGCGAACTGCTGGCCTGGGGCATCGAACACTGGGACGCCACACGAATTCCGCGCAGCCCAACGCTGGCCGAAGCCCAACTGCGCTAATAAATAGGTACGAGGGGGTGTCAGTGCACCGAGTGGTACAACGAAGGTAACCGCACGATGCTCCGGTTTGCCCGGAGCATCTGAACACGCAGCGTGTTACTTGCTGACGTCGATGAACGGCATGGTGCCGCCAGGCAACACCGTAGTCGGCAGCACGCCGTTCCAGCGCTCAGCCTTGGTCAGCTCCACCAGGTTCTGGTTACTGGCCAGCGCCTGGGCGCGGGCACGAATGGCGTCGGCTTCAGCCTCGCCACGCAGACGAGTCGCTTCGGCATCGGCCTTGGCCTGCGCCACCTGGCTGTCGGCTTCAGCCTGCGCCTGGGTCACCCGGATCTTCGCCTGCACCTCCTCGGTCGCCAGCATCTGCTCACGCGTCTTGACCTGCACCTCGGCCTTCATGCGCTCCTCGATCGACTTCTCGTAGGCATCGCTGAAATCGATGTTCTCGACCTGCACGCTGTCGATCACCACCGGCCCGCGAATCTCGGCCTTGATCGCCGCAGCCACATCGGCGACGAACTGCCCACGGTTCTGCACCGCATTGATCGCCGTATAGCGACCGAAGACATTCTCCACCTGGGTCGGGACCTGACGACTGATCAGGCGCGACATCAACGTCTCGAGGTCGCCATAGGCCTTGTATACGTCGGCCACTTCGCCAGGCGTGACATGCCATGACACCGAGACATTCAGCGAGGCGGACTGCTGATCACGGCTGTAGGCCTGCAACCGCTCATAACGGGTGGCATGGTTCTGCACACTGATGAACTTGACCGACTCGATGAAGGGCAGCTTGAAACCAAGGCCGGGCTCGGCCACATCGATGAACTTGCCATTGCGCAACACCACCCCGCGCTCTTTCTCATCCACGGTGTAGAACGAACCGGCAAACGAGACGAACAGCAGCAGCGCCAGCAGAGCCAGGACCACCCATTTGAAGTTGATTTGCGTCATTACCTCGGATTCCTCTTCTTCCAGTCATCATAAAACGCGACAGCACCGCGGACGATCAACGCCGTCAACACGACCAGCCCAATCAGATAGATAACGATATTCATGCATTACCCCCACTAAACCGCTGCTTTCGACAACCTCCATGGTCGCATTTTTCGCGGCATTACTCGTGTGCCTCGTCAGCATTCCGTGGGATGGTTCACGCCTGTCCCGGCGTGCGCACCGTCCCACCAAGGCGATGCGAGTAGCACGCCTCTCGCTGGCCCTTGATCGATCCGCTACCATCGCCGCTCGCCTGCGACGAGAACACCCATGTACATCTATCGATTGGTCCTGCTCCTGGTGGTGGGGATCTACCTGTTTTCCCCCGCCATCATGGACTGGTGGATCGACCCCAATGGCGCTTGGTACCGCCCGTACCTGCTGTGGCTGATCCTCATCGTCGTCACCTTTATCCTGCAGAGCCAACGTGATGCTGACGAGCTTTAGCCTGAGCCAGCTGGTCCTGATCAGCGCCGCCTACCTGTTAATGCTGTTCGGCGTGGCCTGGATCAGCGAGAAGGGCCTGATCCCCCGCTGGGTGATTCGTCATCCGCTGACCTACACCCTGTCGCTGGGTGTCTATGCCAGTGCCTGGGCGTTCTACGGCACGGTCGGCCTGGCCTACCAGTACGGCTTCGGGTTCCTCGCCAGCTACCTGGGTGTTACCGGCGCCTTCCTGCTCGCCCCGGTGTTGCTGTATCCGATCCTGCGCATCACCCGCACCTACCAACTGTCCTCGCTGGCCGACCTGTTCGCCTTCCGCTTCCGCAGCAGTTGGGCCGGCGCCCTGACCACCCTGTTCATGCTGATCGGCGTGCTGCCGTTGCTGGCCCTGCAGATCCAGGCCGTGGCCGACTCCATCGGCATCCTCACCCGTGAGCCGCTGCAGAACCGCTTCGCCTTTGCCTTCTGCGCCCTGATCACGCTGTTCACCATCCTTTTTGGCGCACGCCATATCGCCACCCGCGAGAAACACGAAGGCCTGGTGTTCGCCATCGCCTTCGAGTCGGTGGTCAAACTGGTCTGCCTGGGCGGCATCGGCCTGTATGCCCTCTATGGCGTGTTCGGCGGGCCGCGTGAACTGGAGCTGTGGCTGCTGCAGAACCAGGCCGCACTCTCCGCGCTGCATACGCCACTGCAGGAAGGCCCCTGGCGCACCCTGCTGCTGGTGTTCTTCGCCTCGGCCATCGTCATGCCGCACATGTACCACATGACCTTTACCGAAAACCTCAACCCGCGCGCCATCGTCAGTGCCAGCTGGGGCCTGCCGTTGTTCCTGCTGCTGATGAGCCTGTCGGTACCGCTGATTCTCTGGGCCGGCCTCAAGCTCGGCGCCACCACCAATCCCGAGTACTTCACCCTCGGCCTGGGTATCGCGGTCAACAGCGAGACCCTGGCGCTGATCGCCTACGTCGGCGGTCTCTCCGCTTCCAGCGGCCTGATCATCGTCACCACCCTGGCCCTGTCAGGGATGGCGCTCAATCATCTGGTCCTGCCGCTGTACCAGCCGCCGGCCGAGGGCAACATCTATCGCTGGCTGAAATGGACACGGCGCGCGCTGATCATCGCCATCATCATGGCCGGCTACGGCTTCTACCTGCTGCTCGGTGCCGAACAGGACCTGACCAACCTCGGTATCGTCGCCTTCGTCGCGACACTGCAGTTCCTGCCGGGCGCCCTGTCGGTGCTGTATTGGCCGACTGCCAACCGGCGTGGCTTCATCAGTGGGCTGCTCACCGGCATCGTGGTCTGGGCCATCACCATGCTGCTGCCGCTGGTGAGCAATCTGGACGGCATCCAGGTGCCGTTCCTGAACATCATCTACAGCCTCAGCGACACCAGTTGGCACCTGGCGGCCATCGGCTCGCTGGCCGCCAACGTACTGGTGTTCACCCTGATCTCGCTGTTCACCGAAGCCAGTCCCGAGGAACGTAGCGCCGCCGAGGCCTGTACGGTGGATAACGTCCGCCGCCCACAGCGCCGCGAACTGCTGGCCAACTCGCCCCAGGAGTTCGCCACCCAACTGGCCAAACCGCTCGGCGCCAAAACCGCGCAAAAGGAAGTCGAACGGGCGCTGCACGACCTGCACCTGCCCTTCGACGAGAGCCGCCCCTATGCCCTGCGCCGCCTGCGTGATCGCCTCGAAGCCAACCTGTCCGGCCTGATGGGCCCGAGCGTGGCCCAGGACATCGTGGAAACCTTCCTGCCCTACAAATCGGGCAGCGAGGGTTATGTCAGTGAAGACATCCACTTCATCGAGAGCCGCCTGGAGGACTACCACTCGCGCCTCACCGGCCTGGCAGCCGAACTCGATGCCCTGCGCCGCTTCCACCGCCAGACCTTGCAGGAGCTGCCCATGGGCGTCTGCTCGCTGGCCAAGGACAAGGAAATCCTCATGTGGAACCGTGCCATGGAGGATCTCACCGGGATTCCCGCGCAACGTGTGGTCGGCTCGCGCCTGGCCGCGCTGGACGAGCCCTGGCGCGAACTGCTGGAAAGCTTCACCTGCCTGGACGACGAGCATCAGCACAAGCAGCAGCTGAACCTGGATGGCGAAGAACGTTGGTTCAACCTGCACAAGGCCGCCATCGACGAACCCCTGGCACCGGGCAACAGCGGCCTGGTGGTACTGGTCGAGGACATCAGCGAAACCCGCGCCCTGGAAGACCAACTGGTGCATTCCGAACGCCTGGCCAGCATCGGCCGCCTGGCTGCCGGGGTCGCACACGAAATCGGCAACCCGGTCACCGGCATTGCCTGCCTGGCGCAGAACCTGCGCGAAGAGCGGGAAGAAGATGAAGAAATGGTCGAGCTGAGCTCGCAGATCATCGACCAGACCAAGCGTATCTCGCGCATCGTCCAGTCGCTGATGAACTTCGCCCATGCCGGCGCCCAGCAACGCTCCGAATACCCAGTCAGCCTGGCCGACGTGGCGCAGGATGCCATCAGCCTGCTGGCGCTGAACCGCAACAGCACCGAAGTGCAGTTCTACAATTTGTGCGATCCCGACCACCTGGCCAAGGGCGACCCGCAACGCCTGGCCCAGGTGCTGATCAACCTGCTGTCCAACGCCCGCGATGCCTCACCGACCGGTGGCGCCATTCGCGTCAGCAGCGAGGCTTCGGAGCAGAGCGTGCAACTGATCGTCGAGGACGAAGGCAGCGGGATTCCACGGGCGATCATGGACCGCCTGTTCGAACCGTTCTTTACCACCAAGGACCCTGGCAAAGGGACGGGCCTGGGACTCGCTCTGGTCTATTCGATCGTGGAAGAGCATTATGGACAAATCATCATCGACAGCCCGGCCGACCTTGAACGGCAGTGCGGCACCCGTTTCCGGGTGACCCTGCCGAGGTTTGTCGACGCGACGTCTGAAGCGACCTGAGCAGTGATCTGGAATCCTGTTCAGTATCTCGCAAGCCCGGGCCAGCCGCTCACGCAGCCACGCTGGCCCACGGTTCGCAACAGATACTGACGAGGTTCCGAGACCGTCGAGAGAAGAGAATTCAATGCCACATATCCTCATCGTCGAAGACGAAACCATCATCCGCTCGGCCCTGCGCCGCCTGCTGGAGCGCAACCAGTATCGGGTCAGCGAAGCCGGCTCGGTCCAGGAAGCCCAGGAGCGCTACAACATCCCGGACTTCGACCTGGTCGTCAGTGACCTGCGCCTGCCCGGCGCGCCCGGCACCGAACTGATCAAACTGGCCGACGGCACGCCGGTGCTGATCATGACCAGCTACGCCAGTCTGCGCTCGGCGGTGGACTCGATGAAGATGGGCGCGGTCGACTACATCGCCAAACCCTTCGACCACGACGAGATGCTCCAAGCCGCCGCGCGCATCCTGCGTGACCATCAGGCTGCGCGCAGCAAGGTTTCGGAAAGCCCGAGCAAGAATGCCGGCAAGGCGACCGCCAGTGCCGAAGGCGAGATCGGCATCATCGGCTCCTGCGCCGCCATGCAGGACCTCTACAGCAAAATTCGCAAGGTCGCGCCGACCGACTCCAATGTCCTGATCCAGGGTGAGTCCGGTACCGGTAAGGAGCTGGTCGCCCGCGCGCTGCACAACCTGTCCAAGCGCGCCAAGGCACCGCTGATCTCGGTCAACTGTGCGGCGATCCCCGAAACCCTGATCGAGTCGGAACTGTTCGGCCACGAAAAAGGCGCGTTCACCGGCGCCAGCGCCAGCCGTGCCGGCCTGGTCGAGGCCGCTGACGGCGGCACCCTGTTCCTCGATGAAATCGGCGAACTGCCACTGGAAGCCCAGGCCCGCCTGCTGCGGGTATTGCAGGAAGGCGAGATTCGCCGGGTTGGCTCGGTGCAGTCACAAAAGGTCGATGTGCGCCTGATCGCCGCGACCCATCGCGACCTCAAGACCCTGTCGAAAATCGGCCAGTTCCGCGAAGACCTTTATTACCGCCTGCACGTCATCGCCCTGAAGCTACCGCCATTGCGCGAGCGCGGTGCCGACGTCAACGAAATCGCCAACGCCTTCCTTGCGCGCCAGTGCATACGCATGGGACGCGAGACGCTGCACTTCGCTCAGGACGCCGAACAGGCCATCCGTCATTACCCATGGCCGGGCAACGTGCGAGAGCTGGAAAACGCCATCGAGCGGGCCGTGATTCTCTGCGAGAGTCCGGAAATTTCCGCCGACCTACTGGGCATCGATATCGAGCTGGACGACCTGCGTGATGATGACTTCGGCCTGCCACCCAGCCCGGTAACCGGCACCAACAGCAATCACGAGCCTACCGAAGACCTGTCCCTGGAAGACTACTTCCAGCACTTCGTGCTCGAACATCAGGACCACATGACGGAAACCGAACTGGCCAGGAAACTCGGCATCAGCCGCAAGTGCCTGTGGGAACGTCGCCAGCGCCTGGGTATTCCACGCCGCAAATCCGGCGCTACCAGCGAGTCCTGAGGGTCGCCGGTAACAGGCCCACGCCACACCGATCTGTTACCCCCATCAATATCGCGTAACAAAGCCGGGTTCAACGGTAACGATGACCCGGCTTTTTCTTGCCTGCTTGCCAGGGTCAAAAATACTAAGCAATTGATAAATAAGGATTTTTAAAAACTGGCACGGCTTCTGCTTTATGTCTGGCACAACAACAATAACAAGCTAGAAAAACCATAATAAAAATAAGACAGAACGGCTCCAGCACAATAAAAACAAGAAGGCGGAGGCGCAGCTAACTGATCATTTTGGAGAGGAATTGCTTTTGGGGTTCGCCCCACAGCCAGGCTGAGAATAACAAAACTGCCCTAAGGCAGCGCCGGAACTGGTTGGATCACGGATTGATCATGGCAATGTCAGCATCCAAAGTAATCCGTTTGCTACTGGTACCCGATTTGGGCTACCAACAACGGGCCAACCAACAAAAACAACAGGCCCGCCATAATAATAAAAACAAAGCACAGACCTATTTGGGGGGGAGCTTCGGCTCCCCCAGTAGCTTTATCCCCAGCCTGCCATTTAATTCTCCTTCCCCTCCCTCAATGCTAGAATCCGCGCCACTCGTGCGGTCTAATGCATTTTTCAGTCCGTCGCCAATCGCCGTCCTTTCCCATTCCGGCGTAGCACGACGCACTGATACGGCCGTTTTAACCATCAAACAGTGCCCCCCATGCTGAAGAAGCTGTTCAAGTCATTTCGCTCGCCACTGAAGCGTAACCCCCACTCCCACAGCAAACCTGAAGTGCTGAACAACCGTCAGCATGCCTTGCAACGCTCCCGTTTCAGCCGCAATGCGGTCAACGTCGTCGAGCGCCTGCAACAGGCGGGCTACCAGGCTTACCTGGTGGGTGGTTGTGTGCGTGATCTGCTGCTCGACCTGCAACCCAAGGATTTCGACGTCGCCACCAGCGCGACGCCGGAGCAGGTACGGGCCGAATTCCGCAACGCCCGGGTCATCGGTCGACGCTTCAAGCTGGCCCACGTGCATTTCGGTCGCGAGATCATCGAAGTCGCCACCTTCCGCGCCAATCACCCGCAAGGTGAAGAGGAAGAAGACAGCCACCTGTCTTCGCGCAATGAAAGCGGACGCATTCTGCGCGACAACGTCTATGGCAGCCTGGAAGACGACGCCCAACGTCGTGACTTCACCATCAACGCGCTGTATTTCGACGTAACCGGTGAACGCATCCTCGATTACGCCAATGGTGTGCACGATATCCGCAACCATCTGATTCGCCTGATCGGCGACCCGGAGAAGCGCTATCTCGAAGACCCGGTACGCATGCTGCGTGCGGTCCGCTTCGCCGCCAAGCTCGACTTCGACATCGAGAAGCACAGCGCTGCACCGATTCGGCGCCTCGCGCCCATGCTGCGCGACATCCCCTCGGCGCGCCTGTTCGATGAAGTGCTCAAGCTGTTCCTCACCGGCTATGCCCAGTACACCTTCGACCTGCTGGTCGAATACGACCTGTTCGCCCCGCTGTTTCCAGCCAGCGCCACTGCCCTCAAGCAGAACCCCGAGTACACCGGCACGTTGATCCGCCAGGCGTTGGCCAATACCGATGCGCGTATCGAACAGGGCAAGCCAGTAACACCCGCCTTCCTGTTTGCCGCCCTGCTGTGGCCGGCGCTGCCTGCCCGGGTGGTGCGCCTGCAGGACCGTGGCATGCCGCCCATCCCGGCCATGCAGGAAGCGGCGCATGAGCTGATCAGCGAGCAGTGCCAGCGGATCGCCATTCCCAAGCGTTTCACCCTGCCGATCCGCGAGATCTGGGACATGCAGGAACGCCTGCCACGGCGCAGTGGTAAACGCGCCGACCTGCTGCTGGAAAACCCGCGCTTCCGTGCCGGCTATGACTTTCTGCTACTGCGCGAAGATGCCGGCGAGCAGACGGACGGCCTCGGCGACTGGTGGACCGATTATCAGGACGCCAGCGACAGCGAACGCCGCAGCATGATTCGCGAGCTCAGCAGCAAGGCTGAAGAAGGCACCGATGGCCCGGCCCGCAAGCGCCGCCGCAGTGGGGGCCGCCGCAAACGCGGCCCACGCAGCGACAGCCCTGCCAGTGAATAAGATGGAGCGCGTGTATATCGGGCTCGGCAGCAACCTGGCCGAGCCACTGCAACAACTGCGCAATGCCTTGTTGGCATTGACTCAGTTGCCACACACGCGGGTTGTCGCCACGTCGTCCTTCTATGCCAGCGATCCACTTGGCCCAGCCGATCAGCCACGCTATGTGAATGCCGTGGCGGCCCTGGAAACCGAGCTGGCACCACTTGAACTGCTCGATGCCCTGCAGGCCATCGAGCTCGAACAGGGCCGGGTACGCAAGGATGAGCGCTGGGGGCCGCGCACCCTGGACCTCGACATCCTGCTGTTCGGCCAGCACCTGCTCAACGAACCACGCCTGATCGTGCCGCACTATCACATGCAGGCTCGCCCCTTCGTGCTCTATCCACTGGCTGAAATTGCCGTCGACCTGCACTTCCCGGATGGCCGCACGCTGCAGCAACTGCTCGCCGCGTGCCCCTTTGTCGGCTTGGAACGCGTGGCGCCGGCGCCGGTAACGCGGTAACAAACCGGTAACACCCACGATTGACTTCATGCACCCTCATCGGGACTATAGGCGTCCCGTTGCCCTGAGGCGGTGCAAAAACCGCACGACAATCGGGTTTTATGGACGTGTAACGCGCGACGGATGAGCTGAGTTGAACACAGACGAAAACGCGCAGTGCACTCGTGATAAGCACAGGTATCTGCGTCTGTTTTCAGGTGGCATAACCGGGCGTAAACAGTTGTCATAGAGCCCGCTGATGAGGACGTTTTCATGCCTGATACAACCATAAGCACCCTGCTGGGCCTCAAGCAAAAAGGCGAGAAGATCGCCATGCTGACCGCCTATGACGCCACCTTCGCCCAGGCTGCCTGCAAGGCGGGTGTGGACGTGCTGCTGGTGGGCGACTCACTGGGCATGGTACTGCAAGGCCATGACAGCACCTTGCCGGTGAACCTGGCCGACATGGCTTATCACACCGCTTCCGTGAAGCGCGGCAACCAGGGCGCCCTGATCATCAGCGACCTGCCTTTCATGGCGTACTCCACACTGGAACAGACCTTCGCCAGCAGCGCGGCGTTGATGCAAGCCGGCGCGCACATGGTCAAGCTCGAAGGGGCCGCCTGGCTGGCCGAACCCATTCGGCAACTGGCCGAGCGCGGTGTACCGGTATGCGCGCACCTGGGCCTGACGCCACAAGCAGTCAACGTATTCGGTGGTTACAAGGTACAAGGCCGTGGCGATGCCCAGGCCCGTCAGATGCGTGCCGATGCCATGGCGCTGGAACAGGCCGGCGTGGCGATGATCCTGCTCGAATGCGTGCCTAGCGAACTGGCTGCCGAAATCTCCCAGGCGGTGAAAGTTCCGGTTATCGGCATTGGTGCTGGCAGCGCTACCGATGGCCAGGTTCTGGTCCTGCACGACATGCTCGGTCTGTCCCTGACCGGCCGCGCGCCGAAGTTCGTGAAGAACTTCATGGAAGGCCAGACCAGCATCCAGGCAGCTCTGGAGGCTTATGTCAAAGCTGTGAAGAACCTCGAATTCCCTGCTCCGGAGCACGGCTTTTCCGCATGAACACCGTCAAGACCGTACGTGAACTACGAGCGGCCATCGCTCGAGCACGCGCCGAAGGCAAGCGCATCGCGTTTGTACCGACCATGGGTAACCTGCATGCCGGGCATGTCGCACTGGTGGAGAAAGCCGGCCAGCGCGCCGACTTCGTCGTCGCCAGCATCTTCGTCAATCCGTTGCAGTTCGGCCCCAGCGAAGACCTGGCGCGCTACCCGCGCACCCTCATCGCCGACCAGGAAAAGCTGGTAGCCGCTGGCTGCCATTTGCTGTTCACCCCCGAGGTCGAAGAGATGTACCCCCAGGGTATGGGGCTGCAGACTCGGGTCAGCGTGCCAAGCCTCTCTGAAGGCCTGTGCGGCGGCAGCCGACCTGGTCATTTCGAGGGTGTGGCGACGGTGGTGACCAAGCTGTTCAACATGGTTCAGCCTGATCTTGCCGTGTTCGGCGAAAAGGACTTCCAGCAACTGGCGGTGATTCGTGCCCTGGTGCGCGACCTGAACATGCCCGTGCAGATCGTCGGCGAGCCCACCGCGCGCGCCGAAGATGGCCTGGCCTTGTCGTCGCGCAATGGCTACCTGAATGACGAACAGCGCGCCAGCGCTCCGGCCCTGTATCGCATGCTGAGCCGCCTGGCCGACGCCATTCGCGGAGGGGAAACGGACTTTGCCGAATTGATCGATGGCGGTAACGCCGAGCTGATCGCTGCCGGTTTCCGCCCTGACTATCTGGAAATCCGCGAGAGCAACGAGTTGCAGCCCGCGAGTGCCAATGATCAGCAGTTGGTCATTCTCGCCGCAGCGTATATGGGCACTACCCGCCTGATCGACAATCTGGCTTTCGACCGCTGAAAACGTGGGCAGAATTGCCTTGAACAGGGTCGCCTTGAACGCCTTTAGCGGTTCGGGCACACTCTGCCGCCGCTTGCAGTACTGACGAGGAAAGCGCCATGCACACCATCATGCTCAAGGCCAAATTGCACCGGGCCATCGTGACCCATGCGGTACTCGACTATGAAGGCTCTTGCGCCATCGACGGGGAATGGCTCGATCTTTCCGGCATCCGCGAATACGAGCAGATCCAGCTGTATAACGTCGACAATGGCGAGCGCTTCACCACCTACGCCATCCGTGGCGAAGAAGGCTCGCGCATCATCTCGGTCAACGGCGCCGCTGCGCATAAAGCCGGTGTCGGCCATCGCCTGATCATCTGCGCCTATGCCCAGTACAGCGAAGCAGAACTGGCCAATTTCCAACCGCGTGTGCTGTACATGGCTGCCGATGGCGCACTCAGCCACACCAGTAATGCAATTCCGGTCCAGGTCGCCTGAACGACCTCTCGCCGCTACACTCCAAGCCCGGTATCTGCCGGGCTTTTTAATGCCTGCTCGACGTTGTACTACCGTTTCAAGAACCAGTTTGATGGTCGGACAAGAAGGAAACTGCAGCCGATGGCGTACTACCAGACCCCGCTCGACGTGACGACCCTGCCCGCCTGGCAGGCCCTGCGCCAGCACCGCGAAAGCATGCAGACTTTCAGCATGCGCGATGCCTTCGCGGCGGATGCCAAACGCTTCAGCCAGTTTTCCATGAGCACCTGCGGGCTGTTCCTCGATTACTCGAAAAACCTGGTCAACGAAGAGACCCGCGAACTGCTCGTGCGCCTGGCCCGTGAGGCCGGCCTGGAGCAGGCCATCCTGGCGCTGTTCGAGGGAGACCACGTCAACGCCTCGGAAGGCCGTCCCGCCCTGCATACCGCGCTGCGCCGCCCCATCGGCGATTGCGTCAAGGTCGATGGCGAGAACGTCATGCATGACGTGCACCGCGTGCTCAACCAGATGACCGAGATCGTCGGGCGCATCCACAGCAACCTGTGGCGCGGCTACAGCGAGAAGACCATCACCGACGTGGTCAACATTGGCATCGGCGGCTCCTTCCTCGGCCCACAACTGGTTTCCGAAGCGCTGCTGCCATTCACCCAGAACGGCGTACGCTGCCACTACCTGGCCAATATCGACGGCAGTGAATTCCACGAACTGGTGGGCAAGCTGAGTGCCGAAACCACGCTGTTCATTGTCTCCAGCAAATCGTTCAGCACCCTGGAAACCCTGAAGAACGCCCAGGCTGCGCGCACCTGGTACCTAGCCCGTGGCGGCACCGAGGAAAAGCTCTACCGCCACTTCATCGCGGTGACCAGCAACAAGGAAGCCGCCGTTGCCTTCGGCATCCGTGAAAAGAACATTTTCCCGATGTGGGACTGGGTGGGTGGGCGCTACTCACTGTGGTCGGCCATCGGCCTGCCGATCGCCCTGGCCATTGGCATGTCCAACTTCAAGGAACTGCTCTCCGGCGCCCATAGCATGGACACGCACTTCCGCAGCACGCCGTTCGAGAAGAACATGCCCGTCCTCCTGGCCCTGCTGGGCGTGTGGTATGGCAACTTCTGGGGCGCACAGAGCCATGCCATCCTTCCGTACGACCACTACCTGCGCAACATCACCAAACACCTGCAGCAGCTGGACATGGAGTCCAACGGCAAGAGCGTGCGCCAGGATGGTAGCGCCGTCAGCACCGATACCGGGCCTGTGATCTGGGGTGGTGTCGGTTGCAACGGTCAGCACGCCTATCACCAATTGCTGCACCAGGGCACGCAACTGATTCCGGCCGACTTCATCGTGCCGGTGGTCAGCTACAACCCGGTGGCCGACCATCATCAGTGGCTGTATGCCAACTGCCTGTCGCAAAGCCAGGCGCTGATGCTGGGCAAGAGCCGTGAAGAAGCCGAAGCCGAGCTACGCGGCAAAGGCTTGCCCGAAGCCGAAGTGCAGCGCCTCGCCCCGCACAAG
The DNA here is from genome assembly GCF_965111915.1 of Pseudomonas sp. Marseille-Q8238. NCBI lineage: Bacteria > Pseudomonadati > Pseudomonadota > Gammaproteobacteria > Pseudomonadales > Pseudomonadaceae > Pseudomonas > Pseudomonas sp. Marseille-Q8238. The sequence goes on from NZ_CBCOPI010000001.1 coordinate 3,943,958, forward strand.
GTGATTCCGGGTAACCGGCCAAGCAACACCCTGGTGCTCGAGCGTGTCAGCCCACGTCGCCTCGGCGCGCTGGTGGCGATGTACGAGCACAAGGTGTTCGTGCAGAGCGTGATCTGGGGCATCAATGCCTTCGACCAATGGGGCGTGGAACTGGGCAAAGACCTCGGCAAGAGCGTCTACCAGCGCCTCACCGGCTGGGACGAACCACCCGCCGAGGATGCCTCGACCCAGGGTCTGATCGACTTCTTCCGCGGCCGTCACCGCGGTTGACCCAAAAAGCCCGGCCTAGCGCCGGGCTTTTTCATTCTGGCGAACCGATCGCGTAGAGACGAGTCGATACTTGAACCAAGCAAGTGCTTGGGTGCACCCTAAGGGTCTGCCTGAGTGCCTACACATCGGCTCGCCTGCCCACTGGGCCAACCGCGGACACACAACAATAAAGGACCCCGCCATGTTCGAGATCAGCGTTCACCCCGTCGCCGCCGCCGTGCGCCAGCGCGCCCACCTGAACGACGATGATTACCAGCGTCTCTACCGCCAGTCCATCGGCCAGCCTGATACTTTCTGGGCCGAACAGGCGAGCACCTTTCTCGACTGGTTCACGCCCTGGCAGCAGGTGCAGCGCAGCGACCTGAAAACCGGCCAGGCCGAGTGGTTCAAGGGCGGCACCCTGAACGTCGCCCACAACTGCATCGACCGCCACCTGGCCACCCGTGGCGAACAGATCGCCATCATCTGGGAAGGCGACAACCCGGCGGAATCGGCCAACATCACCTACAACAAGCTGCACAGCCACGTCTGCCGCCTGGCCAACGTGCTCAAGGATCGCGGCGTGAAGAAGGGCGACCGGGTGTGCATCTACATGCCGATGATCCCGGAAGCGGCCTACGCCATGCTCGCCTGCAGCCGTATCGGGGCCGTGCACTCGGTGGTGTTCGGTGGTTTCTCACCGGATGCCCTGCGCGACCGTATTCTCGATGCCGACTGCCGCACCGTGATCACCGCCGACGAGGGCGTGCGCGGCGGCAAGTACATCCCGCTCAAGGCCAACGTCGACAAGGCGCTGCAGAGTTGCCCGGGCGTCGCCACCGTGGTGGTGGTCGAGCGCACCCAGGGCACTGTCGATTGGCACGACGGCCGCGACATCTGGTATCACCAGGCCCTGCAACAGGCCGCCAGCGAATGCCCGGCCGAACCGATGGATGCCGAAGACCCGCTGTTCATCCTCTACACCTCCGGCTCCACCGGCAAACCCAAGGGCGTGCTGCACACGACCGGCGGTTACCTCCTGGGCGCGGCGATGACCCACAAGTACGTGTTCGACTACCACGACGGGGACATTTACTGGTGCACCGCCGATGTGGGCTGGGTCACCGGGCACAGCTACATCGTCTACGGCCCACTGGCCAACGGCGCCACCACCCTGATGTTCGAGGGCGTGCCCAATTACCCGGATGCCTCGCGCTTCTGGCAAGTCATCGACAAGCACCGGGTCAACACCTTCTACACCGCACCCACCGCCCTGCGCGCGCTGATGCGTGAAGGCGAAGGCCCGGTACGCAAGACCGACCGCAGCAGCCTGCGCCTGCTCGGCTCGGTGGGCGAGCCGATCAATCCGGAAGCCTGGGAGTGGTACTACAACGTGGTCGGCGAACAGCGCTGCCCGATCGTCGACACCTGGTGGCAGACCGAGACCGGCAGCATCCTGATCACCCCCCTGCCCGGCGCCACCGACCTCAAGCCCGGCTCGGCGACCCGCCCGTTCTTCGGCGTACAGCCGGTATTGCTGGACGAGCAAGGCAAGGAGATCGACGGTCCCGGTGCTGGCGTGCTCGCCATCAAGGCCAGTTGGCCGAGCCAGATCCGCAGCGTCTACGGCGACCACCAACGCATGATCGACACCTACTTCAAACCCTACCCCGGTTACTACTTCACCGGCGACGGCGCCCGCCGCGACGAGGACGGCTACTACTGGATCACCGGCCGCGTCGACGACGTGATCAACGTCTCCGGACACCGCATCGGCACCGCCGAAGTGGAAAGCGCCCTGGTGCTGCACGATGCCGTCGCCGAAGCCGCGGTAGTTGGCTACCCGCACGACCTCAAGGGCCAGGGCATCTATGCCTACATCACCCTGATGCACGGCAGCGAGCCATCCGAGGACCTGAAGAAGGAACTGCTTTCCCTGGTCGGCAAGGAAATCGGCAGCTTCGCCAAGCCGGAACTGATCCAGTGGGCACCGGGCCTGCCGAAAACCCGCTCGGGCAAGATCATGCGACGCATCCTGCGCAAGATCGCCTGCAACGAACTGGAAAACATGGGCGACACCTCGACCCTGGCCGACCCATCCGTGGTCGACAGCCTGATTGCGGAGCGCCTGAACAGCTGACCGCCACTGTTCGTAGGGCGCGCCGTGCAAATCCTGCCGGTGCGCACGGTCCGCCCTACGCCCAGCGCAGCATTGTCTGCTGCGCGGTAGAATTCCCGCATACAGCCCGTCCCTGACCGAGCGCATCACGCCATGGAATTCCTCCGCCGCCGTATCGAAACCCAGGTTCTCAGCCTTACCGGGCTGGCTCTGGGCCAGATCGATTTCGAGCAACCACCGGGTGACCCCGGCCTGTTTGGTCCTGATTCGGTGTGCTGGCGGGTGCACGGTGATTTCACCAGCATGATGATCGGCGGCATCAGCGCCCTGTTGCTGCAAGCCCTGCACCCCCTGGCGCTGGCCGGGGTCTGGGACCACTCGAACTTTCGTGAAGACCTGCTTGGGCGTTTGCGGCGCACGGGGCAGTTCATCTCGGGCACCACCTACGCCAGCCGCCAGGACGCCGACTGGCTGATCGACAAGGTCAAGCGCATCCACCTAGGCGTCACCGGCACCGCACCAGATGGCCGCCCCTATGCCGCCAGCGATCCGGACCTGCTGACCTGGGTACACGTTGCAGAGGTTTCCAGCTTCCTCGCCGCTCACCTGCGCTACCGCAACCCACAGCTCAGCCCGGCCGACCAGGACCGCTATTACGACGAAGTCGCCCTGATCGCCGAACGCCTCGGTGCACGTGATATACCCCGATCCCGTGTGCAGATCGACAGCTACCTGCACGCCATGCGACCGCAGCTGCGGTGCGACGACCGCTCACGGGAAATCCTGCGTATCCTGCGCAGCGCCCCAGCCCCCAGCGCACTCGCAGCCCCTATGGGCGCCCTGATGATGCAGGCTGGCTTCGATTTGCTGCCCCACTGGGCCCAAGGCATGCTCGGCGAGCCCATCAGCGCTCGCCGCAGCCGCCTGATCGCTGCCGGAGTCGGTCGCGTGGCGCCCCTGCTGCGCTGGGCAGTACGCAGTGGCGCCGTACACCGCGCCCGCAAACGCCTGGGGCTGCCAGCCCTGAGCTAAATACTCGGGACGTACGGCCAGTCGAGTATCACACGCCCACTCATGGAGCGGTTCCGATGAGAGACGAGGCAGCGCTCGACCCTTCGTGAGAGCAGGCCTTGCCTGCGAAAGTCCGGGGCGTGAAAGGCGTCGCGGGCAAGGCCCGTTCCTACGAAAGCTCGCAACGGAGCCGACAGTTCATTCCTGTTACCCAGACCGCACGCGCAGTTGCAGCGCCAGCAGCCCGCAGTTCCCAGGCCTGATAAACTGCGCGCCCCTTATCCGAGACAGCGCGCATGCCTTCTCTCGCCCAGGCGCTGCGCGCCGCACTCGACCAACGCCAAGACCTGCTGGAGCAACTGCACAACCAGCAAACCGACTGTTACCGGCTGTTCCATGGCAGCCAGGAAGGCGCGCCCGGCCTGACCGTCGATCGTTACGGCCCGCAGTTGCTGGTCCAGAGCTTTCATCAGCCACTGGAACGGGAAGCCTTGCTCGCCGTGCACGCCACCGTGGAAGAACACCTCGGCCTGCCCTTGCACCTCGTCTACAACGACCGCTCGCAGGGCAACTCGCGAATCGACCGCAGTGATCCCGTCTACCAGGCCACAGCCGAAGCGCTGGCGGAACAGATCGGCCGCGAATGGGGGCTGAACTACCGCATCCGCGGCCGCCATGCCGGGCAGGATCCGCTGCTGTTCCTCGACCTGCGCAATGCCCGTGGCTGGGTCAAAGCGCACAGCCAGGGCAAGTCGGTGCTCAACCTGTTCGCCTACACCTGCGGTGTCGGCCTGTGCGCCGCAGCCGGAGGCGCGCGTGAAGTGGTCAACCTGGATTTCGCCGAAGGCAACCTGGCCGTCGGCCGGGAAAACAATGCGCTGAACCCGGGCCTGCCGGCCATGCAGTTCATCCAGTCCGACTACTTCCCGGCGATTCGCCAATTTGCCGACCTACCCATCAGCAGTCGCCGCGGGCAGAAACTACCGCATTACCCCAAGCTCGCTGCTCGCCAGTTCGACCTGGTGCTGCTTGACCCTCCCGCCTGGGCCAAAAGCGCATTCGGCACGGTCGATCTACAGCGCGACTACCAGAGTCTGCTCAAGCCCGCGATTCTCACCACCGCGGCCGATGGCACGTTGATCTGCTGCAACAACCTGGCAAAGGTCGCCTTCACCGAATGGCGGAACCAGGTACTGCGTTGCGCTGAAAAGCTCGGTCGGCCAGTACGCGAGTATGAGCATCTGCCTCCAGCCCTCGACTTCCCCTCGCAGGATGGCCAACCACCGCTGAAGACATTGATTCTGCATTTCTGAATGCCAACAGGCCGTCGCGCCAGGCGCCCAAAGGCGCGATAGCCATGCCATACTTCCCGCATCGCAGCCTGGAAGATGACGCCTCCCCATGCCCAAAGGATTGAAACGCGCCGCGAGCGCCCTGCTGATTACCCTAGCCCTGTACAGCCTGCTCGGCTTCCTGATCATCCCTGGCATCGCCCTGCGCGTCGTCAACCAGCAACTGGCGGAATACGCCACCGTACCGGCCCGCCTAGAGCGCATCGAACTCAATCCGTTCAGCCTTGAGCTGAGCCTGTGGGGGCTGCATATCGGGACGCCCGAGCAGGACCAGATCGGCTTCCAGCGTCTGTATGCCAACCTGCAACTGGACAGCCTGTGGAGCGGCGCCCTGCACCTGGCCGATGTGGAGCTGGAGCGCTCACATACCGAGGTACTGTTCGCCAAGGACGGGACTCTCAACCTCACCCAGCTATTCAAACTGCCGCCCAGCCCCGAGCAGCCGCCACAGGAAACACCCAGCAAGCCCTTCCCGCTGCGTATCGACCGCATCACCCTGATCGAAAGCGGCCTGCACTTCGAAGACCAGCGCCCCAGCGAGCCGGTCGAATTCGTCTACGACTCGCTCAACCTGCAGTTGCACAACCTCAGCACCCTGCCCGACGACAACGCCGACATGACCCTCGTGGCCACCGGCCCGCATGGAGGGCGCATCGACTGGGAAGGCCAGGTCAGCCTTACCCCGATCAGTTCCAGCGGCCAACTGAAGCTCACCGATCTCGACATGAAAGGCTTCTGGCCCTATGTGCGTGACGCCGTGCCGCTGGTTCTGGAGCAAGGCCACGTCAGCCTGAGCACCGAGTACACGCTGAACCTGGCCAAGGGCACCGAGCTGCTGCTCAACAATACCTCCGCCAGCATCGCCAATTTCGCCATCAAGAACCCCGACGACAAGCCGCTGGTGAAGTTGCAAAGCCTGGATGTCAGTGAGACCACGCTGGACCTCGCCAAGCAGCAAGTCGTGGTCGGCAAGATCCGCAGCCAAGCGCTGGAAACCTGGGCGGCGCGCGAAGCCGATGGCCAGCTCGACTGGCAGAAACTGTTTGCCAGCCAAGCAGCCAAACCGGCAGCTCCAGCTCCAGCTCCAGCTCCAGCTCCAGCTCCAGCTCCAGAGCAGGCTGAGACAAAAACTGAGCCGGCGCAAACCACGGACGAAAACACTAAGACCACCAGCGCCCAACCGACCGCTGCAGAGCCCGCCAAACCCTGGCAGGTGCTGTTGCGCGACGTGCAACTGCGCGATTATCAGGTACACCTCGTCGACCGAGGCGCCGGGCAGCAACCCGTCACGGTCGACCTGGCACCACTCAACCTCGACCTGACCGATTTCGATAGCCTGGGTACCTCGCCTTTTGGCATCAAGCTCGACACCCGCGTGAACAAGAATGGCCAGATCAAGGCCGAGGGCAAGGTCCAGCTGAGCCCGGTCAGTGCCACGCTGCAGGTAGCGACCCGCGACATCGACCTGCGCCTGGCCCAGGCCTATATCAGCCCATTCGTGCACCTGGAGCTGCGTAGCGGGATGCTGGGCAGCGACCTGGCCGTCGACCTGAAAAGCACCGAGCCACTGGCCTTCACCATCAAGGGTGCTGCCACCATCAAACAACTGCATACCCTCGACACCATCAAGGAGCGCGACTTCCTGCGCTGGCAGCAGGTACAGGTGGATGGCATCGACTACCGCCACGAGGACAGCCTGAATATTGCCCAGGTCACCCTGGACCGGCCGTATGTGCGGTTCATCATCAACGAGAACCTGACCACCAACGTCAATGACCTGTTGATTCCGCAACCCACCGATGCCAATGCCAAGCCGGCGGCTCCGGGCAAGCCGCTGGGTATTCGGATCGGGGGGGTCGCCATCAACAATGGCTCGGCCAACTTCGCCGACTTCAGCCTCACCCCCAACTTCGCCACGGCCATCCAGCAACTCAACGGCAAGATCGGCACCCTGGACAACCAGAGCCCGAAAACCGCCTCCGTGGATATCCAGGGCAAGGTCGACCGCTACGCGCCGGTCAGCATCAAGGGCAGCCTGACGCCGTTCGACCCGATGAACAGCCTCGATATCGCCACCAGCTTCAAGAATGTCGAACTGACTACCCTGACGCCTTACTCGGGCAAGTTCGCCGGTTATCGCATCCGCAAGGGCCGCCTCAACCTCGACCTGCACTACCGCATCGAGAAAGGTCAGCTCAACGCCGACAACAAGCTGCTGCTGGAAAATCTGCAGCTCGGCGAACGGGTCGACAGCAAGGATGCCGTGGACCTGCCGATCCGCCTGGCCATCGCCCTGCTCAAGGACACCGAGGGCAAGATCTCCATCGAGCTTCCGGTCAAAGGCGACCTCAACAACCCCGAATTCAGCGTGATGCCGATCGTCTGGCAAACCGTGCGCAATCTGGTGTTGCGTGCGGCCCAGGCCCCGTTCAAGTTCATCGCCGGCCTGGTAGGTGGCAGTGACAGCGACCTCAGCCAGGTGCAGTTCGCCGCTGGCAGCAGCGAACTCGATGGCAACGCGCAGAAATCTCTCGACACCCTGGCCGCCGCCCTCAAGGAACGCCCGGTGCTGCGTCTGGAAGTAGAGGGCATGAGCGCACAAAGCAGCGACGGCCCTCTACTGGCTGAACAGCGGCTGGAGCGCGAATACCAGACCACCTGGTACAAGATGCTGCAGCGGCGCGGCGACAAAGTCCCCGCCGAACCTAGCGATCTGGTGGTCAAGGACGGCGACAAGGACATCCTGCTGGAAGCCATCTACCGCAACCGCCTGAAACAGCAGCCACCGGCCGAATGGAAGGACCTGCCAGATGAGCAGCGCGTCGCCAACCTGCGCAATGCCGTGCTGCAATCCTGGGGCGAAAGTCAGCTCCTGCTGCGCCAGCTGAGCCAGGCACGCGCTGCGAGCATCAAGGAATACCTGGTCGAGAAAGGCGGCCTGGAAGACCAGCGCGTCTACCTGCTCGACGTCAACAGCGCCGAAGCGGAAGCCGATGGCCGTGTAGCCACCGCCTTGCACCTGGGCAGTGGCGAATAAACATGCGCCTGCGCGTCGTGCTCCTGCTGCTCGGCAGCCTGGCCTACGGCCAGCTCCAGGCGGCGACGATGCGCTGCGGCACTCAACTCATCAATATTGGTGACCGGGCCTTCGAGGTCGAAAACAAATGTGGCCCTCCCGCACAGCGCGAGCTGCTCGGTTACACCCTGGGGGGCTATGATCGTCGCGAGTTCAAGATCGAAGAATGGCTGTACGGCCCTCAGAACGGCATGTACAGCATCCTGACCTTCGAAGCCAACCGCCTGGTACGCATTGAAAAACAGCGCAGGCGCTGAGCGCTCCCCAACCATCGAGCCCCCCATGCTGAAGATGCTTGTTCCTGCTCTCTGCCTGATCATGGCCAGCACCGCCGAGGCAGGCGCGACCCTGCGCTGCGGTAGCAGCCTGGTCAGCGTTGGCGCCATCAGCGCCGAAGTGCAGAGCAAATGTGGCGAGCCGGTCAGCCGCGAATTTCTCGGTTACCGGGCCGCCCTGGATGAGTACGGCTATGGCCGCGAAGTGAAAATCGAAGAGTGGATCTACGGGCCGCGCAACGGCATGTACCACTACCTGCGCCTGGAGGGTAATCGCCTGGTCAGGATCGAGAGCAAGCGCGGCAACTGAAGCGACAGACGCTCATAGTACTTCCCCCAGAATCGTATGCGAGATTAACCCGCCGTGATGATCCTGCCTGCCGAACACCCGCTGGACTGGAAGCGTCCGCCGGTGGTCACCCTGCTGCTGATTCTGCTCAACACCCTCATCTACTTCGGCTACCAAGGCGGCGACACCGAGCGCCGCGAGGAAGCAGTCGGCTTGTACCTGGACGGCGGCCTGCTCAATCGCGAACGTGCGTTGTTCATCGAGGACTTCAGCCAGCGCCACACGCTGGACCAGACCTCACGCCGCGACCTCGACGCGGCCCGGAGACAAGACCTGGCCTCTCTGATCCTGAGTGACCTGCAATTCGAGCATACCCTGCATCAACGCCCCGACTACCAGCAAGATGCTGCCTGGCAAGCCGCCCGGGGAAAAGCAGAGGCCGCACGCAACCAACTCAGCAGCATTCGTTTTGGCTTCATTCCGGCACGCTTTACCGTGGAAGGCCTGTTCGGCGCCATGTTCCTGCATGGCAGTGCCGAGCACCTGCTGGGCAACATGGTATTCCTGTTCATCTTCGGCTTCGCCTTGGAGATCGCTCTGGGGCGAGCTGTGTACCTCGGCCTTTATCTGCTCAGTGGCGCAGCCTCGCACCTGCTCTGGTGGGCACTGGACCCGACCTGGATCAGCGGAGTCGGTGCATCCGGCGCAATTTCCGGCCTGATGGGCATGTACATCGGTGTGTACGGCCTGCGGCGCATCAACTTCTTCTACTGGCTCGGCCCCTTGTTCGGCTACTTCAAGGCACCCGCCCTGTGGATCCTGCCGGTCTGGATGGGCAAGGAGCTGTATGGCCTGCTGCTGGCCAATGATCACGTCAACTACTATGCCCACCTCGGTGGATTGGCCGCGGGTTTTCTTGCCGTCTGGCTACCGCGCCTGAGCGGGAAGCTGGGCGTCGACGAACACTATCTGCACAAGGAAGACCCGGACGCTCCCTTCAAGCGCGAGCTGGTCAACCTCGACCAGTTGATCAGCCGCTTCGAGCTGCACCAGGCCAGCACCCGAGGCCTGGACCTGCTCCAACGCTATCCTGGTCGCCTCGGCCTACTCGAGCGCCTCTACCCTCTTGCACTGAACCGTCAGGACAAACCGCTACTTGGCGGTGTGCTCAAGCAGATCCTGACCTTACCCGAACAGCCTGCTAACCGTACGTTGCTGCATCGCCTGGCGCGTGACAGTGCCGATTCGCAGCAGCGTCTGCTGCACCATCCAGTACTGCAGGTCCATTTGCTGCAGCGGCTGCTGAGCGATACCGAGCATCCACAACTGGCATTGGCCTCCTGGCGCATCGTGGCGCGTAACACACCTCAACCTGCCAACTTCCCCATCCTGACCCTGCAGCTGGCCAAGCAGTTGGGGCGGCGACACGATATGACCGCCGTGACCGAGCTCAGCCAGTTCATGGGCAAGGCCTACCCCGACGCAGAGCAGACCGCACAGCTCGGGGTATTCCGTCAGCACCTGGCCACACAATGAAAAAAGCCCCGCAGTTTCCTGCGGGGCTTTTGCGCACTCCGTTGCGCGTGTCGCGTTACAGCTTATCGCTGAAGTCGCGCAACTCTTGCTGAGCCTTTTCCTTGGTCCAGCCGTAGCGCTCCTGCAGCTTGCCAGCCAGGTATTCACTATGGCCTTCGGCTACACCCAGGTCGTCATCGGTCAGGTTGCCCCAACGTTCCTTGATGCGCCCACTGAGCTGCTTCCACTTCCCTTTGATAACGTCGCTGTTCATGATCCTGTCCTCCATGGTTGAGTGAACAAGGCATCTAGCCCCTGGCGATTACTGCGTGATCAGTCAGCAGACTTCAGGCCATCAGCGGATACCGCTTTCACGCCTTTGATCTCCTTGGCCTTGGCGATAGCCAGATCACGCTCGGAATCAGTGGCTACGACGCCGGACAGGGACACAACGCCCTTGTTGGTCTCGACCTTGATATCCAGACCGCTGAGATTGCTCTCGGCGAGGAATGTCGACTTCACCTTGCTGGTAATCCAGGTGTCGGACACGGCTTCTTCAGCCTTGTCGACGGTATTGGCGGCCAGCATGGTCGGTTGTACAGCCACACTGTTCTGGGCGAAGGCAGTCCCGGCCAGTGGCAGGCTCAGGGCAGCAGCAGCGATAGCGGCAAAAGCGATCTTGTTGATTGGCTGTTTCATGGGTATCGACTCCTGTACGTTCCAGATATCTGCGAGCCAGTTCCCGGCTGCAGTCCAGTAGTACTATCGCAAGCGCTGTGCCAACCTCACGCACAAATTATTTAACTTATAAATCAAACACTTAGCTAAAAAATAATTCTCCTTTCTCGTGCATTCTGCAAGTTGCGGCTCATGGCGTCAGGCAATTTGCACGAATCACGCCTGGCCAGCCAGGCGTGCCACGGTCGCCTCAAGATTACTGACCTCGGCCAGCAACGAAGACTGCGGGTAGCGCGCGCGGATATAACGCAGCAGTTTCAAGGCCGGTTCGTTCTGCCCAAGGCCCTCGGCAAAACCGCGGGCGGCCAGCAGGTAGGCTCGCGCAATAAACGGATAATCGGGAAAACGCACGTGCAGATTGCGCAATAGGCTCAAGCCCTCACGCACCCGATGACGCTCGATCAGCGCCGCCGCCACACGCTCACAAACCTGTGCATCATCAGGCAGGTAGTCGGGTTGCAACTGCCGCGCATTGAGCAGCGCAGTAGCCGCCAGCGCCGGATTGGTGCGTGCCACCAGCGGCAGATAATGGGCCATATGGCGCAGGCACCGTTCGCGTGCGCCAAGGCCGAACAGAAGCTGATGAAGACGCTCATTGAGCTTAAGGTCATTGGGGGTACGGTCCAGAGCCTGGGCCAGTACTTCCAGCGCCGGACCACTCTGGCCTTCCTTGAAGCGGATTTCACTCTCAGCGATGGCCTTGCGCTGCCGATACTCCTCTTCCGGCAAACCGACAGCCGTGCCCTCCTCGGCAATCGCGAAGCCCAGCGCTCCCTGATACTGGAAAACCGCATAGCCCATCATGGCGCACATCACCACACTGAAATAACCGAACAGCAGCGTCGCGATTGGCACGAGCACGACGCCCGGCAAACCATTGGCCAGCATGTAGGTCACCCAGGCCGGGGATTGCCAGAGAATGAACAGGAACACCCAGAGGATCAGATAGCGCCAGCCCATGGCACGGATCACCTGGCCGACCTCTTCAGGGTTCAACGCCGCCCCCAGAGTCTTGCTCAGCGCCAGGCGGATGATGCTCGCCGGAATCACCAGTTGCAGCGCCAGGCTGACGGCCCAATACAGCGCCTCACTGCCAAAATCGCTGGCTACCCAGAGCACACCGAAGGCAATGAGGAACAGCACCAATAGCCGCCAGAACAGACTGAATCCCTCTCCTGAAAAGGCACCGGCCAACCCCGGCGCCTCACGCCCGCCCTGGCTGACACGTTCGATCACGCTTTGCAGGTACTTGGTCGCCACACTGAACAGAGCCAGCCATAACAGCTTCCAGCTCGGCATGAACAAACTGGCCAGCGCCAGCGCGATGCTGAACAGCAGCGGCCCACGCTGGAAGCCATAGAGGAAGAACTGGGGGATGCGCTCCCAAAATGGCTGGGCCGTATTGGCCGCACCGAGGAACTCTAGACGGGTACGACACAACGGGCAGACCGGTATTTCGTCCGGAGCCTCGACATTCAAAGGCATGCAACAGTCGCCAAAATCACGCTCGCAGGGGGAGCAGCGCCAGGTTGCGGGCTGACTCGCGTGATAACGGCAGTAACTCTTTTCCATGGCCAGACATCCGTGTGGAACCGCAAAGGGCGTATTTCAGGGCAAAAAAAGAGGGCCCGCAAGGGGCCCTCTTCATGCATGCAGACGCCGGGGTGTTATACGCCCGAGGCCTCGGCAGCAGCGACATCCTTGATCGACAGCTTGATGCGGCCGCGGTTGTCGACGTCGAGTACCAGAACCTTCACTTCCTGGCCTTCTTTCAGAACGTCAGTGACCTTCTCGACACGCTGATCGCTCAGCATCGAGATGTGCACCAGACCGTCCTTGCCCGGCAGGATGTTGACGAAGGCACCGAAGTCGACGATACGCTCAACCTTGCCGACATAGATCTTGCCGATCTCGGCTTCCGCGGTGATACCCAGAACACGCTGACGCGCGGCCTCGGCAGCTTCCTTGGTTTCGCCGAAGATCTTGATCGAGCCGTCGTCTTCGATGTCGATCGACGCCTTGGTTTCTTCGCAGATGGCACGGATGGTCGCGCCACCCTTGCCGATGACGTCGCGGATTTTGTCCTGGTCGATCTTCATGGCGATCATGGTCGGTGCGTTGGCCGACAGTTCGCTACGGGACTGAGCAATGACCTGGTTCATCTGGCCGAGGATGTTCAGGCGCGCTTCCAGGGCCTGGCCCAGAGCGATTTCCATGATCTCTTCGGTGATGCCCTGGATCTTGATGTCCATCTGCAGCGCAGTGACGCCATTGGCGGTACCGGCCACCTTGAAGTCCATGTCGCCCAGGTGATCTTCGTCACCCAGAATGTCAGTCAGAACAGCGAACTTCTCACCTTCCTTGACCAGACCCATGGCGATACCAGCAACCGGCGCCTTCATCGGCACACCGGCGTCCATCAGGGCCAGGGAAGCACCGCACACGGAAGCCATGGAGCTGGAACCGTTGGACTCGGTGATTTCCGATACCACGCGGATGGTGTACGGGAATACGTCAGCGGCCGGCAGCATGGCCTGAACCGAACGACGAGCCAGGCGACCGTGGCCGATTTCGCGGCGACCGGTAGCGCCCATGCGACCACACTCACCGACCGAGTACGGTGGGAAGTTGTAGTGCAGCATGAAGGGGTCTTTCTTCTCGCCTTCAAGGGTGTCGAGCAACTGCGCGTCACGGGCAGTACCGAGGGTGGCAACGACCAGCGCCTGGGTTTCACCACGGGTGAACAGTGCCGAACCATGGGTCTTGTCGAGAACACCGACTTCGATGTTCAAGCCACGTACGGTGCGGGTGTCACGGCCATCGATACGCGGTTTGCCGTTGACGATGTTCTCGCGCACGGTGCGGTATTCGATTTCGCCGAAGGCATCTTTGACTTCACCAGCAGACGGCTGACCTTCTTCACCGGAGAACTTGGCAACCACCTGGTCACGCAGCTCGCCCAGACGCGCGTAGCGGTCCTGCTTGATGATGATGGTGTAGGCCTGGGAAATCGCCTCGCCGAACTCGCTGCGAATCGCATTGAGCAGGGTGGTGTTTTCCGCTTTCGGCTGCCAGTCCCAAGTCGGTTTGGCGGCTTCGGCAGCCAGCTCGGTAACAGCCTGGATAACGGCCTGGAATTCGTCGTGGGCGAACAGAACGGCGCCCAGCATCTGGTCTTCGGTCAGCTCTTTGGCTTCGGATTCAACCATCAGCACGGCGTCTTTGGTACCGGCCACGACCATGTCCAGGCTGGAAGCCTTGAGCTGCTCGTAGGTCGGGTTCAACAGGTAGCCGGTTTCCGGGTGGAAGGCAACGCGCGCGGCGCCGATCGGACCGTTGAACGGGATACCGGAGATGGCCAGGGCAGCCGACGTACCGATCATCGCTGCGATGTCCGGATCAGTCTTCTTGCTGGTGGAAACCACGGTGCAGATGACCTGCACTTCGTTCTGGAAGCCTTCCGGGAACAGTGGGCGGATCGGGCGATCGATCAGACGCGAGGTCAGGGTTTCTTTCTCGGAAGGACGCGCCTCACGCTTGAAGAAACCACCTGGGATCTTGCCGGCAGCGTAGGTTTTTTCCTGGTAGTGCACGGACAGCGGGAAGAAGCCTTTGCTGGGGTCAGCAGACTTGGCGCCGGTTACGGCGACCAATACGGTGACGTCGTCGTCAACGGTGACCAGCACAGCGCCGGAGGCTTGACGGGCGATACGGCCTGTCTCGAGGGTAACGGTCGATTGACCGAACTGAAACTTCTTGATTACCGGGTTCACGGTGTTTTCCTTCTCTTTGTTGCCTTGGGGAAACTGCTGAAACGAGGGACTGAACCCCCTGAAAACCTGTTCAGAACTCGGCTCGCCAGAACCGGTTTTTGAACGGGTTTCAAATTCCATTCTGTAAAAAGCCAGAAGCTGGAAGCACGAACCCCAGCCGGTTGACGCGGCGGAGACTCATGACTTCCAGCTTCTCACTTCAGGTTTACGTCTTAACGACGCAGACCCAGGCGACCAATCAGGGCGCTGTAACGCGATACATCTTTACCCTTCAGGTAGTCCAGCAACTTGCGACGCTGGTTAACCATACGGATCAGACCACGACGGGAGTGGTGATCTTTGCCGTTGGCCTTGAAGTGGCCTTGCAGCTTGTTGATGTTGGCGGTCAGCAGGGCAACCTGCACTTCCGGGCTACCGGTATCGCCTTCAGCTTGCTTGTAGTCGGTTACGATCTGGGCTTTTTCTTCAACGCTCAGTGCCATGGTAATGGGCTCCTAGAGTGAACAGGCCAGGGACTGCTCCCTGTAGTTAATTAATGAGGAATGACCATGCCTGTTAACAGCCACCCTCGAGTCGACAACAGATAAGCCCGCTGACGACAGTCCACAGGCAGACGAATCCGCCTGTGGCTCCGGTCATTCCGACCGAATCAATCGACGCGGCGCAATGCGCCCGTCTTCGCTCACTTCACCGATGCCGATGAAGCGACCATTGTGATCCTGCACCCGCACCATGCCGAACTTCGGCGCTTCCGGGGCCCGTACCGGCTGACCATGCAACCAGTAGTAAGTGCTGTGCTCGGAGAACTGCAACAACGGCCAATGCTGCAGGCCACTGTCTGCCGGCATCAGGAAACGATCCAGCGCTTCACTGCCACCTTCGGCGTGGGCTTGCTCCAACGCGTCTAGGGTTACCGTCTGCGCCAGGGCAAATGGTCCCGCCTGAGTACGCCGCAATTCAGCCACGTGCGCACCACAGCCCAGCAACTGACCGAGATCCTCGACCAGCGTACGAATATACGTGCCTTTGCTGCAGCCAACCGCTAGTCGCAGAGCAGACTGATCAAGGTCCAGCAATTCCAGGCGCGCAATAGTAACAGAACGCGCCTCGCGCTCCACTACCTCGCCGGCCCGCGCCAGCTTGTAGAGAGGCTGGCCATCCTTCTTCAGGGCAGAGTACATCGGTGGTATCTGGCTGATTTCACCACGAAAACGTGGCAGCAGTGCCTCGATATCCGCCCGATCGACGGTCACTTCGCGCTGCTCGAGCACATCGCCCTCGGCATCGCCGGTGGTGGTGGTGACGCCGAGTCGAGCCACTGTCTCATAGCCCTTGTCCGCATCCAGCAGGTACTGGGAGAACTTTGTGGCTTCCCCGAAGCACAGCGGCAGGACGCCAGTGGCCAGTGGATCGAGGCTGCCGGTGTGCCCGGCCTTCTCGGCATTGAGCAGCCAGCGCACCTTCTGCAGGGCTGCGTTGGAGCTGAAGCCCAGGGGCTTGTCGAGCAGAATGATGCCGTCGACCTTGCGACGGATACGTTTTACCTGGGCCACGCTCAATCGTCCTGGTGCTTGCTGTCTTCCGAGACGGCACGCTCGATCAGAGCCGACAGGTGCACACCGCGGGAAATGCTCTCGTCATAGTGGAAATGCAGCGTCGGTACGCTGCGCAGCTTCATGGCCTTGCCCAACAGCATGCGCAGGAAACCCGCTGCATCCTTGAGCACGAGCAGGTTCTGCTTGATCTTGTCCTCGTCGTTCTCACCCATGACGGTGATGAACACCTTGGCATGCCCCACATCCCGGCTGACTTCGACAGCGGTGATGGTGACGAAGCCCAGACGTGGGTCCTTGACCTCACGCGGAATCATCTGTGCCAGCTCGCGCTGGATCTGGTCGCCGATACGCTGGGTACGGCTGTAGTCTTTTGCCATTTTCCTGACCTCCCCCGCCAGCAATCACCAGCGGGTTCAAAAGCGGCAAACGCCCGGCCGCGCAGTGCGGGGCCGGGCGTTGCGTGTTGCAACTCGCGCGTTAGAGCGTACGAGCCACCTGGACCTTCTCGAACACTTCGATCTTGTCGCCGACCTTGACGTCGTTGTAGCTCTTCACGCCGATACCGCATTCCATGCCGGCACGCACTTCGGAGACGTCGTCCTTGAAGCGACGCAGGGACTCCAGCTCGCCTTCGAAGATCACCACGTCTTCACGCAGTACGCGGATCGGACGGTTACGGAAAACGTTGCCTTCAACCACCATGCAACCAGCAACCGCACCGAACTTCGGCGAACGGAATACGTCACGGACTTCAGCGATACCCAGGATGTTCTCGCGAACATCGCTGCCGAGCATACCGGTGAGTGCTTTCTTGACGTCTTCGATGATGTCGTAGATCACGTTGTAATAACGCATATCCAGACCTTCGGCTTCGACGATCTTGCGGGCGCCTGCATCGGCACGCACGTTGAAACCGAACAGCACCGCGTTGGACGCCAGCGCCAGGTTGGCGTCGGACTCGGTGATACCACCGACACCGCCACCGACAACGCGCACTTGCACTTCGTCGTTACCCAGGCCGCTGAGCGAGCCCTGCAGCGCTTCCAACGAACCACGGACATCGGATTTGAGGACGATGTTGAGCGTCTTCTTCTCTTCCTGCCCCATGTTCTCGAAGATATTTTCCAGCTTGCCGGCGTGAGCACGAGCCAGTTTGACTTCGCGGAACTTGCCTTGACGGAACAGGGCGACTTCGCGCGCCTTCTTCTCGTCGGCAACCACGGTCATGTCGTCACCGGCATCCGGCGTACCATCCAGGCCGAGGATCTCGACCGGGATCGACGGACCCGCTTCCTTGATTGGCTTGCCATTCTCGTCAAGCATGGCGCGCACGCGGCCATAGTTGACGCCGACCAGCACCATGTCGCCCTGGCGCAGGGTACCGTCTTGAACCAGCACGGTGGCCACCGGGCCACGGCCCTTGTCCAGGCGCGATTCGACGACTACACCACGGCCCGGGGCCGACGGAGTGGCCTTGAGCTCGAGGACTTCGGCTTGCAGCAGAACTGCTTCGAGCAGTTCGTCAACACCGGTACCCATCTTGGCCGAGACATGCACGTAAGGTGCATCACCGCCCCACTCTTCCGGGATTACATCCAGCGCGGCCAGGCCGTTCTTGATGTTGTCCGGGTTGGCATCCGGCTTATCGATCTTGTTCACCGCGACCACGATCGGCACGCCAGCAGCTTTCGCATGCTGTACGGCTTCCTGGGTCTGCGGCATCACGCCGTCGTCCGCTGCCACCACCAGGATGACGATATCGGTCGCCTTGGCACCACGGGCACGCATGGCGGTAAACGCGGCGTGGCCCGGAGTGTCGAGGAAGGTAACCATGCCGCGCTCGGTTTCAACGTGGTAGGCACCAATGTGCTGGGTGATGCCACCGGCTTCACCGGAGGCCACTTTGGCACGACGAATGTAGTCGAGCAGCGAGGTCTTACCGTGGTCAACGTGGCCCATTACGGTCACGACCGGCGCGCGGGAGAACGCCTCACCTTCGAACTTCAGGGATTCGGCCAGGGAGTCTTCCAGCGCATTGTCGCTGACCAGCTTGACCTTATGGCCCAGCTCTTCGGCGATCAGCTGGGCAGTTTCCTGATCCAGTACCTGGTTGATGGTCACCGGGGTGCCCATCTTGAACATGAACTTGACGACTTCAGCGCCCTTGACCGACATCTGAGCAGCCAGATCGGCTACGGTGATGGTTTCACCAATCGACACATCGCGCACTACGGGTCCTGTCGGGCTCTGGAACCCGTGCTGATTACGCTTCTTCAACTTGCCTTTGCCGCGACCACCGCGACGGAAACCATCGGTTTCCTCGTCGGTGCTGCGCGGGGCAACACGCGGAGCAGGCGCCTTTTCCTTCTCTTTGAGCGAAGGGCGATGTTGCGCATGCTTGCGATCACGACGCTCGTCGTCATCGGTACGCGCTTTCTCTGGGCGACGCGGCTCTTCTTTCTTGCGCTCGGCGGCAGCAGGATCGATGACCGGCTGTACATCCACTGGTGCGACAACAGGAGCTGCAGGCGCCTCAACAGCAGGCTCTTCAGCCTTGGCGGCTTCTGGCTGCTTACGGGCCTCTTCTTCCGCACGACGGGCAGCTGCTTCCTGCTCGGCTTTCAGGCGAGCGGCCTCTTCAGCGGCACGCTGCTCTTCCAGCTCGCGCTGTTTCTCCGCCTCGATCTCGTCGGGGCTGCGCTTGACGTACGTTTTCTTCTTACGCACTTCAACGCTGATGGTCTTGCTACCAGCGACTTTCAGGGTAGTGGTGGTCTTGCGCTGCAAGGTGATCTTGCGCGGCTCTTCCACCTTCTCGCCGTGGCTGCTCTTGAGATGGGCAAGCAACGCCTGCTTCTCGTTATCGGTCACAACTTGCTCGGCACTGGTGTGCGGCAGACCCGCCTCACGCATCTGCTGCAGCAGGCGCTCTACCGGTGTGTCGACCACTTGGGCCAGTTCTTTCACCGTGACTTGCGACATGCATTTCTCTCCTCAGGCCGTAAAACTTACTCGAACCAATGGGCTCGGGCGGCCATGATCAGCTTGCCGGCACGCTCTTCGTCGATGCCGTCGATGTCGAGCAAGTCGTCAATCGACTGCTCGGCCAGGTCTTCGCGGGTAATTACGCCGCGTACCGCCAGTTCTTGCGCCAGGTCCTTGTCCATGCCTTCCAGGGACAACAGGTCCTCGGCAGGCTGGGCATCGGCCAGCTTCTCTTCGTTGGCGATGGCCTTGGTCAACAGACGGTCTTTAGCGCGGGCACGCAGCTCAGTGACGATTTCTTCGTCAAAGCCGTCGATGCTGAGCATTTCTTCCATCGGGACATAGGCAATTTCCTCCAGGCTGGTAAAGCCCTCTTCGACCAGCACCTGAGCCAGCTCCTCGTCGACTTCCAGCTCGTCGATGAAGTTCTGCAGGATGTCGCCGGTCTCGGCCTGTTGCTTGGCCTGAATATCGGCCTCAGTCATCACGTTCAGCGTCCAGCCGGTCAACTGGCTGGCCAGGCGCACGTTCTGACCACCACGGCCAATGGCCTGGGCCAGGTTGTCTTCAGCAACCGCGATATCCATTGCGTGGGCATCTTCATCAACGATGATTGCCGCGACTTCGGCCGGCGCCATGCCGTTGATGACGAACTGTGCCGGGTTCTCGTCCCACAGGACGATATCGACACGCTCACCGCCCAGCTCACCGGATACGGCCTGTACACGCGAACCGCGCATACCGATGCACGCGCCCTGCGGGTCGATGCGTTTGTCTTTGGAGCGAACGGCGATCTTGGCACGCGAACCCGGGTCGCGGGATGCAGCCATCACTTCGATCAGCTCTTCGGCAATTTCTGGCACTTCGATGCGGAACAGCTCGATCAGCATCTGCGGCGCGGTGCGCGACAGGATCAGCTGCGGACCGCGATTCTCGGTGCGAATTTCCTTGAGCAGCGCACGAACGCGTGCTCCGACACGGAAAGTCTCGCGCGGGATGATGTCTTCACGGGCCAGCAGCGCTTCAGCGTTGTTGCCGAGATCGACGATCACGCTGTCACGCGTCACCTTCTTCACGGTACCAAAAATGATATCGCCCACGCGCTCGCGGTAGGCATCCACGACCTGAGCACGCTCAGCTTCGCGAACCTTCTGCACGATGACCTGCTTGGCGGTCTGTGCAGCGATGCGACCGAACTCGATCGACTCGACCGGCTCCTCAATGAAATCACCGACCTTGGCACCCGGCTTCTGTTCCTGGGCTTGCTCGACAGTCAGTTCGGCTGCCGGATTTTCCAGCGCCTCGTCTTCGACCACCGTCCAGCGACGGAAGGTCTCATAGTTGCCGGTGTGGCGATTGATTTCCACACGCAGCTCGACCTCGTCGTCGAAACGCTTTTTGGTCGCTGTCGCCAGAGCCAGCTCCAGCGCCTCGAAAATTACACCGGCCGGTACGCCCTTTTCATTGGATACCGACTCTACAACCAGCAGTACTTCTTTACTCATCGTACGCCTCGCCTTTCGCAATCCATTGGATCCACGCAATCCGCGTACTCCGCGGGATCCGCGCCTCAGTCAAAACGGGGGATAATATTGGCCTTGTCGATCTGGTCGATCGGCAACAGGTATTCGTGGTCATCCACCAGCACCACCACGTCCTGCTCCTCCACACCGCGGAGGAGGCCTTGGAAGTTGCGTCGATCCTCAAAGGGCGAGCGCAGCTTGATCTTCACTTGTTCACCGGCATGTTTGGCGAACTGTTCGATAGTGAACAGCGGACGGTCCATCCCAGGTGACGACACCTCCAAGGTGTATTCACTGGTAATCGGGTCCTCGACATCCAGCACACCGCTGATCTGCCGACTGACCGTCTCGCAATCCTCAACCAGAATGCCGTTGGCGTGATCGATATAGACGCGCAATACGGAATGGCGCCCCTGAGACAAGAACTCGATGCCCCAGCACTCGTAGCCAAGCGACTCCACTACCGGGGCCAACAAGGCCTGCAACTGTTCTAGCTTGCTCGACACCTGAACCCCTCCGTGCATGTCGTAGAAATAAAAAATGGGCGAAACGCCCATCCATCATGCCGCTCGAAAACCGGCGGCGGACTGTCCAGCTAGCAAAAAGCCCCTGAAAAGGGGCTTGGCTACAACTGGTTGCGGGGGCTGGATTTGAACCAACGACCTTCGGGTTATGAGCCCGACGAGCTACCAGACTGCTCCACCCCGCGTCAAAGCTGGGCCGAGAGTATACGGCTGTACCCTCTCAGGGTCAACCAAACGCCCTTAGCAACAAGAAAGCCCGCATCTAGCGGGCTTTCTTGATTTGGTACCGAGGAGGGGACTCGAACCCCTACAGCCTATGGCCACTACCACCTCAAGGTAGCGTGTCTACCAATTCCACCACCTCGGCAAAAACGGGTGTTACTTCTGCTCCGGAGCCTCTGGCACGTCAGCATTATCTGCTTCCGGCTTTTGCTCTTCGAGCACCGGAACGTCTTCGACGACCGGCTTTTCCTTTTTAACTTCAAGCACTGCCGGATCCGGCAAACCTGCCTGAGCAATCATATCAGCTTTTTCTTTAGCAAAATACGCTAAACCCAAGCTGGTAATGAAAAAAATCGCAGCGAGTATACCAGTGAAACGACTCAGAAAGGTAGCAGAACCCTGACTACCAAAAACGGTAGCTGAGGCGCCCGCACCAAAAGAAGCACCAGCATCGGCACCCTTACCCTGCTGCAGCAACACTAGAGCCACCACACTAATGGCACCCAGCAGATGGACAACGACTACGACTGTTTCCAGCATCTTCTCAGTTTCCCGCGGCGCGACAGATCGCACCAAACTCATCTGCATTCAAGGAGGCCCCACCAATGAGCCCCCCATCGATATCCGGCATGCCGAACAATTCAACAGCATTGGCCGCTTTTACGCTGCCACCGTACAAAATCCGAACACCGCGGGCAATTTCAGCATTTTCCGCCGACAACTGCGCGCGAATGGCAGCATGCACTTCCTGCGCTTGCTGCGGTGTAGCCGTCAATCCAGTGCCAATAGCCCAGACCGGCTCATACGCAACAACCGCTTTCGCAAAAGCACCTGCGCCCAACTCTTCGATTACGCTACCCAGCTGCCCGGCAACGACCTCAAGGGTTTTGCCTGCCTGCCGCTGCTCCAGCGTCTCACCCACACACAACAAAGGAACCAGACCGCATGACTGCGCAGCCGCGAACTTGCGACTCAACACATCATCACGCTCGCCGAGCACCAGGCGACGTTCAGAGTGACCAACCAGCACCAGCGAGCAACCCGCATCAGCCAACTGACTGGGCGATATCTCACCCGTCAATGCACCCTGCATCGGCTCGACAGCACAATTCTGCGCACCGACGGCAATGGCCTTGCCTTCCAGACCTGTCACGACCTGATTGATATACAAACAGGGCGGCAATACCGCCACCTCGACACCACTTGGCAACGCCAACTGACGGAGGCCCTTGATCAGCTCTGCGACACTGGCGCGGGTACCGTGCATTTTCCAGTTACCAGCTACCAGGGGGCGACGCATGCCGAACCTCGTCGATCAAAGTGGGCGCAGATGTTACCCAAGAGCATCTGCACTGGCAAGCAATCAGGCGCAGACATCAGTAACAATACCTGCCAGCTCTTCGGCATAGCTGCGCACCTGCGCTTCGTCATCACCCTCGACCATGACACGCACCAGCGGCTCGGTACCCGACTTGCGCAGCAACACCCGACCGCGCCCCGCCATTCGCTCAGTCACTCGCTGGCAAGCATCTTTTACTGCAGCATGCTCCAACGGATCGACACCACCAGCAAAACGCACATTGATCAGCGTCTGCGGGCATTTACGCAATCCCTGACGCGCCTCAGCCAGCGTGCACTCACTGCGCGCCAGCGCCAGCAGAACCTGCAGGGCCGCAATGATCGCATCCCCCGTTGTAGTGTGCTGGAAGCACACGATATGCCCTGAATTTTCACCACCAAGCTGCCAACCACGCTCCTGCAACTCAGCCATCACATAACGATCGCCAACCTTGGCCCGAACGAAGGGAATTCCCAGCTCGGCAAGCCCAAGCTCGAGACCGAGATTACTCATCAAGGTGCCCACTACACCGCCCTGCAAGCGGTTACGCGCCTGCAGGTCACGCGCAATGATATAGAGCAGCTCATCGCCATCGACGACGGCACCGGTATGATCGACCATCAAGACCCGGTCGCCATCGCCATCAAACGCAATACCCAGATCAGCCTGTTGCTCCAGTACCGCCGCCTGCAACGCGGCGACATGCGTAGAGCCGCAATCGTCATTGATATTCAGGCCATTGGGCTGCGCCGCCAGGGTCGTCACATCCGCCCCAAGCTCACGAAACACACTGGGCGCCACTTTATAGGTCGCACCATTGGCACAATCGAGAACCAGCTTGAGCCCAGCGAAACTGGTGCTGGTTGGCACGCTGCTCTTGCAGAACTCGATATAGCGCCCTGCAGCATCGTTGATGCGAGATACCTTGCCCAACTGAGCAGATTCGACCACGGTCATCGGCTGATCGAGCAACTCCTCAATCATCAGCTCGACCTCATCCGGCAATTTGGTGCCCTTGCCGGAGAAGAACTTGATGCCGTTGTCGTAGTGCGGATTGTGCGAAGCACTGATGACAATGCCCGCCTCGGCCTGAAAGGTACGCGTCAGGTACGCGATAGCCGGCGTAGGCATCGGCCCCAGAAGCATGACATCGGCCCCTGCAGCAGAAAGACCGGCCTCCAGGGCAGACTCGAACATATAACCGGAAATACGCGTGTCTTTGCCGATCAGAATCCTGCACTTGCCCTGCTTGCGAAAGGCCATGCCCGCCGCCCAACCGAGCTTGAGCATGAAGTCCGGCGTGATCGGAAACTGCCCTACATAGCCACGAATACCATCCGTGCCGAAATATTTTCTGCTCATACCTGCTCCCTACCCTCTCATTCTGCCGCACTTACGGCCGCAACCATCCGGACGACATCCACCGTCTCGGGCACGTCATGTACGCGCAGAATACAGGCACCTTTACCAACCGCCAAAGCAGCAAGCGCCAGGCTGCCATACAAACGCTGGCCGACTTCACGCCCGAGCGCCTGCCCTACCATGCTTTTACGCGAGACGCCTACCAACAGAGGCCGCCCCAGCACATGCAGACGCTCAAGATGCTTGAACAGGCTCAAGTTGTGCCCAAGCAGCTTGGCAAACCCAAAGCCAGGATCGAGTATCACTCGCTCCTCAGGAATACCCGCGGCAACACAGGCGGCCATCCGCTCGACGAGAAAGTCGCCCACCTCCGCCACTACATCATCGTAGTGCGGATTCAACTGCATGGTTCCAGGCTCGCCCAACATATGCATCAGACAGACAGGCAGCCCTGCATCCGCAGCAGCCTCCAATGCCCCATCGCGTCGCAATGCCCGCACATCATTGATCAACCCCGCACCCAGTCTCGCACCTTCGCGCATGACCGCGGGCGTGGACGTATCCAGAGAAACGACGACATCCAACTCGGCAACAATCGCCTCAACGACAGGCGCCACGCGCTCCAATTCCTCCAACGGGGATACCGGACGCGCCCCTGGTCGGGTGGACTCACCACCGACATCCACCAAGGTAGCGCCAGCGGCCACCATATCGGCGGCATGACGCAACGCCGCATCACGTGCAGCGAAGCGGCCGCCATCGGAAAAAGAGTCAGGGGTTACATTCAGAATTCCCATCACATGAGGACGGGATAAATCGAGAACCCTGCTGCCGAAGGGCAGCAGGGTTGGGTACGGCACAGACGTCATGAAGAACCTATTAGTGCTCGCCTGCCGGCCCACCGATTGGCGTCTCAGGGCGATCGACCTGCTCTTTCGGCGCAGGCGGTGTACCGGAACCATCCTGCCAATCACGTGGCTCACGCGGCTCACGCCCAGCCATGATGTCGTCGATCTGCGCAGCATCGATGGTCTCGTACTTCATCAGGCAATCAGCCATGACGTCCAACTTGTCACGATTCTCCTCGAGCAAGCGCTTGGCCGTGCCATAGCAACCGTCGATGATGCTGCGCACCTCTTCATCGATGGCCTTGGCCGTCTCACCTGAAACATTGGTGTGCTGACTACCGGCACTGCGCCCCAGGAACACTTCACCCTCTTCCTCGGCGTACATCAGCGGCCCCAGGCGCTCGGAGAGCCCCCACTTGGTCACCATGTTCCGGGCGATCTGCGTGGCACGCATGATGTCGTTGGACGCGCCGGTCGTAACACCATCGAAGCCCAGCGTCATCTCCTCGGCGATACGACCACCAAACAGTGAGCAAATCTGACTGATCAGCGCACGCTTGCTCAGGCTGTAACGATCCTCCTCCGGAAGGAACATGGTCACACCCAGCGCCCGCCCGCGCGGAATGATCGACACCTTGTAGACCGGATCATGTTCAGGCACCAGACGCCCAACGATGGCGTGCCCCGCCTCGTGGTAAGCGGTATTGAGCTTCTCCTTCTCGGACATAACCATGGATTTGCGCTCGGCGCCCATCATGATCTTGTCCTTGGCAAGCTCGAACTCTTTCATCTCAACCAGACGCTTACTGGCACGCGCCGCGAACAACGAAGCCTCGTTAACCAGGTTGGCCAGGTCGGCACCGGAGAAACCCGGTGTACCGCGAGCAATCACAGCAGGCTCGACGTTATCGCCGATTGGCACCTTGCGCATGTGCACCTTGAGAATCTGCTCACGACCGCGAATGTCCGGCAAGCCGACCACCACCTGACGGTCGAAGCGACCCGGGCGCAGCAGCGCCGGGTCAAGCACGTCAGGGCGGTTGGTCGCGGCGATGACGATGATCCCATCGTTCATCTCGAAGCCGTCCATCTCCACCAGCAACTGGTTGAGGGTCTGCTCACGCTCGTCATGACCGCCACCGAGACCGGCGCCCCGATGGCGACCAACTGCATCGATCTCATCGATGAAGATGATGCATGGTGCGTGTTTCTTGGCCTGCTCAAACATGTCACGCACGCGACTGGCACCCACACCCACGAACATTTCGACGAAGTCGGAGCCGGAGATAGTGAAGAACGGCACCTTGGCTTCACCAGCGATGGCCTTGGCCAACAGCGTCTTGCCGGTACCGGGTGGACCGACCATCAATACGCCACGGGGAATGCGGCCACCGAGGCGCTGGAATTTGCCCGGATCGCGCAGGAACTCGACCAGCTCGCCCACTTCCTCCTTGGCCTCATCGCAACCTGCAACGTCAGCCAGCGTGGTCTTGACCTGATCCTCGGACAGCAGGCGCGCCTTGCTCTTGCCAAAGCTCATCGGCCCGCCTTTGCCGCCGGCACCGCCCTGCATCTGGCGCATGAAGAACATGAACACCGCGATGATCACCAGAATCGGGAAGCTGGCTACCAGCAACTGAGTCCAGATGCTCTGGCGCTCTGGTTGCTTGCCGACGATCTCGACATTGTTGTCCATCAGGTCCTTGATCAGGCCGCGGTCTTCGATGGCGGGGCGCACGGTTTCGAACGTAGTGCCGTCGGAGCTCTTGCCGCTGATGATGTAGCCATCCACGGTGACTTGCCTGACCTTGCCTTCCTGCACCTGCTGGATGAACTCGGAATAGTTCAGCTTGCCGGTCTCACTGGGGCTAGAAAAGTTGTTCATCACGGTGACCAGAACGGCCGCGATGATCAGCCACAGGATCAGGTTCTTTGCCATATCGTTCAATTAGCTACCCTCTGAAGCGAGCCCCGTCCTGAAACGCGCTTCGCAAAACGGCTGGAGAAATACCCGCTTAACTTACTACACAACCCTGCCCTAGGCAGGCGTCGTCTGTAACCCTTTATGAGCCTGTCACAGGCAAATCCGACCTGCGCAGACGCATACAGTTTCAGTTTAGGCCCCTTGCAAGCCCCATGCGAGCACGTACTGCTTGCAGGAGCAACCGCTCGACGAGAGGGGTCCGCACTTCCGCGCTCTTGCGAGCGCTTTACATAGAGGCCCGCAGGACTGAAATCCTTATTTCATCCATATGGGGGCCATATTGAAAATCACAAGGCCCATCGAATGTTATCGATGCGCCGAGAAGCGCTTGCTCCCCCCTAGTGAAACCATCCCAAATAGAAGCAACACCGGAAATGCCATCCAGCGCAATGATCGTGATTATCTGGGCGAGGCTGTACACGCTCGGGTACACTACGCCGCTTTTTACAGTCAGAAGCCCTCGGCAAACGAAGCCAGATCAGGCGGAAGGTTGAGGAAACTGCATGGTGCGGTGTTCCGCAGCCATCGAAACGCCAATCGGCGAGGCTTCATTTCCGGCAGTTTCCCAGTCGCAGGTTCAGATTATGGCGCTTACCAACGAGCAGAAGAAACACTTCAAATCCATCGGCCACCACCTCAAACCGGTCTTGATCGTGGCAGAGAACGGTTTGACCGAGGGCGTGCAGGCCGAACTGGACCGTGCGCTGAACGATCATGAACTGATCAAGGTGCAGTTCCGCATCACCGAGCGCGACGACCGTCGCGCCGTGATCGACGAACTGAGCAAGATTGGCCGCTGTGAAGTGGTGCAGATCATCGGCAAGATGGCACTGGTCTACCGCAAGAACCCCAAGCCGAACAAGAACCTGTCCAACGTTCACCGCTATCAGGGCTGATTCAGCCCTCTGCAATACGCTGCTGTCCAGGCAGCGGCTGGGCGATCAGCAACACCCCGGTAAACGCCAGTAACAGGTAGTTGAACAACAGCCAACGCACTGCGTTCGGCTGCCACTGGCGCACCACGAAGTACGCCAGCACCAGCACCAGCACTGCCAGTAGCAACTGGCAGCGCCTATCCTGCAGCAGGCCTCGCACACCTTGGGCGTGAGCCAGCACCATCAACTGCAGCACCGCACAGAACGCCGCAAAGGCGACCAGCAGCGGGCTCAGCGTCAGACTGACCTCTTCAATCAGCAGCGGCGCCAGACCAATCTGCCCCAACCCTGGCAACACAGCGAAGTACAGCACCCACAGGCCGCCGACCCAGAATGTCTGGGCCAGCTTCCAGCTGAGCAGCGCTGCGCCTGAAGGATGCTTAGAGATGGCGGACTTCGACAATCTCATACTCGACCAGACCACTCGGGGTTTTCACCACCACCACGTCGCCTTCTTCCTTGCCAACCAGGGCACGGGCGATAGGCGAACCCACCGAGATCTTGCTCAGCTTGATATCGGCCTCATCCTCACCAACGATCTGGTAAGTGACGCTTTCGTCCGTTTCGACGTTGGCGATCTCAACGGTGGTGCCAAAGATCACCTTGCCGGTATGGGCAATGGTCGTGACATCGATGACCACAGCGTTCTGCAGGCGGCCTTCGATGTCGCGGATACGCGCCTCGACCATACCCTGCTGCTCACGAGCAGCGTGGTATTCGGCGTTTTCCTTGAGGTCACCCAGCTCGCGCGCGGTGCCGATGTCCTGGCTGAGCTTGGGCCGCACGACCTTGGTCAGGTGCGCCAGCTCTTCTTCCAGGGCGCGAGCGCCCTGGACGGTCATGGGGTACTTGATCATGCCTTGATTCCTGCATGCAGATCCTGCAGCCGGCGCACGGCCTTTTCCGGACCGAATTTGAGCGCCTCGCAGATCGCCTGCCCCGCCGCGATGGTGGTGGTGCAGTAGATCTTGTGCTGCAGAGCGTTACGACGAATGGAATAGGAGTCAGCAATCGACTGACGCCCCTCGGTAGTGTTGATGATCAGGGTGACCTCGTCATTCTTGATCATGTCGACTACGTGCGGACGACCCTCGGTCACCTTGTTCACCCGACGAACCGGCAAGCCAGCAGCCTCGATCACACGCGCGGTACCGGCGGTGGCGACCACCTCGAAGCCCAGGGCGATCAGATCGCGAGCGACCTGCTCGACGAATGGCTTGTCATCCTCGCGCACACTGATGAACGCGCAACCGGAGTTTGGCAGGATCTCGCTGGCACCCAGCTGGGCCTTCGAGAAGGCCTCGCCGAAGGTATCACCCACACCCATGACTTCACCGGTGGACTTCATCTCTGGGCCGAGAATCGGGTCAACCCCTGGGAACTTGGCGAACGGGAACACCGCCTCCTTGACGCTGAAGTACGGCGGGATTATTTCCTTGCTGTAGCCAGCCTCGGCCAGCGATTTGCCAGCCATGACCCGGGCCGCGACCTTGGCCAGAGACTCGCCCACGCACTTGGACACGAACGGCACGGTACGCGACGCACGCGGGTTCACTTCGATGACGAAGATGTCCTCGCCCTGCACGGCCATCTGCACGTTCATCAGGCCGACCACCCCGAGCTCCAGGGCCATTTTCTTGACCTGTTCGCGGATCTCGTCCTGGATATGCGCCGGCAGCGAGTATGGCGGCAGCGAGCACGCCGAGTCACCCGAGTGCACGCCGGCCTGCTCGATGTGCTGCATGATCGCGCCAATTACCACGCTCTCGCCGTCGCAGACGGCATCGACATCGACTTCGATGGCGCAGTTGAGGAAGTGGTCCAGCAGCACCGGGCTGTCATTGGACACCTTCACCGCCTCGCGCATGTAGCGCTTGAGCTCTTCTTCCTGGTAGACGATTTCCATCGCCCGACCGCCCAACACGTAGGACGGACGCACCACCAACGGGTAGCCGATGGTCTTCGATGCGGCCAGGGCCTCATCTTCGCTGCGCGCGGTAGCGTTGGCCGGCTGACGCAGCCCCAGACGCTGCACCATCTGCTGGAAGCGCTCGCGGTCTTCGGCACGGTCGATGGCATCCGGGCTGGTGCCAATGATCGGCACGCCAGCCTCTTCCAGGGCGCGGCAGATCTTCAGCGGAGTCTGGCCGCCGTACTGCACGATCACGCCCTTGGGCTGCTCGACACGGACGATTTCCAGCACGTCTTCCAGGGTCACCGGCTCGAAATACAGGCGGTCGGAAGTGTCGTAGTCGGTGGAGACGGTTTCCGGGTTGCAGTTGACCATGATGGTCTCGTACCCGTCTTCACGCATGGCCAGCGCCGCGTGCACGCAGCAGTAGTCAAACTCAATGCCCTGACCGATGCGGTTCGGACCGCCGCCGAGGATCATGATCTTGTCGCGAGTCGACGGATTGGCCTCGCACTCTTCCTCGTAGGTCGAGTACATGTAGGCGGTATCGGTGGCGAATTCAGCGGCGCAGGTGTCGACGCGCTTGTACACCGGCAGCACCTTCAGCTTGTGGCGGTGGCTGCGCAGGTTCTTCTCGGTCACACCGAGCAGCCTGGCCAGGCGCGCATCGGAGAAACCCTTGCGCTTGAGCTTGAACATGGCGTCGCGGTCGATGCTGGACAGGCCGAGGGTCTTGACCCGCTCCTCGTCCTTGATCAGGTCCTCGATCTGCACCAGGAACCATTCGTCGATATTGGTCAGCTCGAAGATTTCCGCGACGGTCTTGCCTGCGCGGAAGGCATCGGCCACATACCAGATGCGGTCGGCGCTCGGCACGGTCAACTCGCGGCGCAGGGTGCTCTCGGCTTCCGGGTCGTTCAGATCGAGCTTCTCGTCGAAACCTGCAACGCCGACTTCCAGGCCGCGCAGGGCTTTCTGCAGGGACTCCTGGAAGGTACGACCAATGGCCATGACCTCACCCACAGACTTCATCTGGGTAGTCAGGCGGGCATCGGCTTTCGGGAATTTCTCGAAGGCAAAACGCGGGATCTTGGTAACAACGTAGTCGATGGCCGGCTCGAACGACGCCGGGGTACGACCACCGGTGATGTCGTTGGAGAGTTCGTCGAGGGTGTAGCCGACGGCCAGCTTGGCGGCGATCTTGGCGATCGGGAAACCAGTGGCCTTGGAAGCCAGCGCCGAGGAACGCGACACGCGCGGGTTCATCTCGATCACCACCATGCGCCCGGTGTTCGGGCAGATGCCGAACTGCACGTTGGAGCCGCCGGTTTCCACGCCAATTTCACGCAGCACCGCCAGGGAGGCGTTACGCAGGATCTGGTATTCCTTGTCGGTCAGGGTCTGGGCCGGGGCCACGGTGATTGAGTCACCGGTGTGCACGCCCATGGGGTCGAAGTTTTCGATGGCGCAGACGATGATGCAGTTGTCCTTCTTGTCGCGGACTACCTCCATCTCATATTCCTTCCAGCCGATCAGCGACTCGTCGATCAGCAGCTCGCTGGTCGGCGACAGATCCAGGCCTCGGGCGCAGATTTCTTCGAACTCTTCCCGGTTGTAGGCGATACCGCCACCGGTGCCGCCCATGGTGAAGGACGGACGGATGATGCAAGGAAAGCCGACCTTGTCGAGGACACCGTAGGCTTCCTCCATGTTGTGCGCGATGCCGGAAACCGGGCAGGCCAGGCCGATGTCTTTCATCGCCTTGTCGAAGCGCGAGCGGTCTTCGGCCTTGTCGATGGTATCGGCGTTGGCACCGATCATCTCGACGCCGAACTTTTCCAGCACGCCATGCTTTTCCAGGTCGAGGGCGCAGTTCAGCGCAGTCTGCCCGCCCATGGTCGGCAGCAGCGCATCAGGGCGCTCCTTCTCGATGATCTTGGCCACGGTGGCCCATTTGATCGGTTCGATGTAGGTCGCGTCGGCCATCGACGGGTCGGTCATGATGGTGGCCGGGTTGGAGTTCACCAGGATGACGCGGTAGCCCTCCTCCTTCAGCGCCTTGCACGCTTGCGCGCCGGAGTAGTCGAATTCGCAGGCCTGGCCGATGACAATGGGGCCGGCGCCGAGGATCAGGATACTTTTGATGTCTGTACGTTTTGGCATTTTCTCTCTCTCGAATCCGTAGGTCAGTCGGCGGGCTTAGCGGCGCTTGGCCATGGCTTCGATAAAACGGTCGAACAGTGGCGCGACGTCGTGCGGGCCGGGGCTCGCCTCCGGGTGACCCTGGAAGCTGAAGGCCGCCTTGTCGGTGCGCTCGATACCCTGCAGGGAACCGTCGAACAGTGACTTGTGGGTCGCACGCAGGTTGGCCGGCAGGCTCGCCTCGTCCACGGCAAAACCGTGGTTCTGGCTGGTGATCATCACCACACCGCTGTCGAGATCCTGAACCGGGTGGTTGGCGCCGTGATGGCCATGGCCCATTTTCAGGGTCTTGGCACCGGAAGCGAGGGCCAGCAACTGATGGCCGAGGCAGATGCCGAAGATCGGCAGCTCGGTTTCCAGCAGGTCCTTGATCGCCTGGATCGCGTAATCGCACGGCTCGGGGTCGCCAGGGCCGTTGGACAGGAACACACCATCCGGGTTGAGCGCCAGCACCTCGCTGGCCGGTGTCTGCGCCGGCACCACGGTCAGCCGACAGCCGCGCGCGACCAGCATGCGCAGGATGTTCAGCTTGACGCCGTAGTCATAGGCCACCACGTGGTAGGGCAACTCGCTGGCGGCGATCTCCGGATGGCTGTCCGTCTTCAGTTCCCAGACACTGGAGCGCCACTCGTAACGCTCGGCCGCGGATACGACCTTGGCCAGGTCCATGCCCTTGAGGCCAGGGAAGCTGCGCGCCAGCTCCAGAGCTTTTTCCTCGGTAGCGTCGTCGCCCACCAGGATGCAGCCATTCTGCGAGCCTTTCTCACGCAGGATGCGGGTCAGACGGCGGGTGTCGAGGCCCGCGATGGCGACAGTACCGTTTTCCTTCAGGTACTCGTCCAGCGGCTGTTTGTTGCGCCAGTTGCTGGAAGTCAGTGGCAGGTCGCGAATGATCAGGCC
The DNA here is from genome assembly GCF_965111915.1 of Pseudomonas sp. Marseille-Q8238. Classification (NCBI taxonomy): domain Bacteria; kingdom Pseudomonadati; phylum Pseudomonadota; class Gammaproteobacteria; order Pseudomonadales; family Pseudomonadaceae; genus Pseudomonas; species Pseudomonas sp. Marseille-Q8238. Next base: position 3,976,647 of record NZ_CBCOPI010000001.1, read on the forward strand.
GGCAGCCCAGACACGATTCGACTCGGCGTCCTCGGGCGTGGTACCGGTGTTGCCGATATGCGGATAAGTCAGGGTGACGAGCTGCTGGGCATAGGAAGGATCGGTGAGGATTTCCTGATAGCCGGTCATGGCCGTATTGAACACGACCTCACCAATTGTATGGCCGTCGGCCCCGATGGCGTCACCGCGGAAAATGCTGCCGTCGGCAAGGGCGAGTATGGCTGGCTTAGTCAAGAAGACCTCCCTTAGATCTGAAACTTGCTCAAACGCAGGTTGTAAAAAAGCGGGATGACGTATGACCGTCACCCCGCTTTTTTATCTGAATCATTCTGCGCTACTTTTAGTGGACACACTAAAGCAGGAAGCTTACAGGAAAAGCCATTTTTGGTCCACAGCCAAGGTGGACCATTCAGGCATTTCAGTTAAGCCCCAACACATCCTGCATGTCATACAGCCCTGCGGGCTGCTGACCCAACCACATGGCTGCACGCACCGCCCCCTTGGCGAAGGTCATGCGGCTGGATGCCTTGTGAGTGATCTCCACACGCTCGCCATCCGCGGCGAACAGCACAGTGTGATCACCAACCACGTCGCCAGCACGCACAGTGGCAAAACCAATGGTCTCGCGCTCACGAGCACCGGTCTGGCCCTCACGCCCATAAACGGCAACCTTCTGCAGGTCGCGCCCCAAGGCATTGGCCACCACCTCACCCATGCGCAGCGCCGTCCCGGATGGCGCGTCGACCTTGTGCCGGTGGTGCGCCTCGATGATTTCGATATCGACCTCGTCGCCCAGCACGCGCGCGGCGGTATCGAGCAATTTCAGGCACAGGTTCACGCCCACGCTGTAGTTGGCCGCAAAGACGATCGGAATGTCCTTGGCCGCATCCGCCAGGCGCTGCTTCTCCTCAGCGGAAAAGCCGGTGGTGCCGATGATCATGGCCTTGCCCGCCTTACGACAGACATCCAGGTTCTTCAGCGTGACCGAGGGGTGGGTGAAGTCGATCAGCACATCGAATTCGTCGACCACCTTGCTCAGGTCATCCGACAAGGTGATACCGATACGCCCCAGCGCCGCCAGCTCGCCGGCATCGGCGCCAATCAGGCTGCTATCCGGACGATCGATCGCCGCCGTCAGGCCGGCACCCTCGGTCTGACTGACCGCCTCGATCAGGATCTTCCCCATGCGCCCGGCGGCGCCCATCACTGCAATACGTCGCATCACGTCAGCTCCAAGCTACGAGCCGCAGACGACAAACCACGCTCAATAACGCCTCATGGCTGGCCGCCTGCAGTTTCATTCAAATATCACCGAAGAAGCGCTTCACGCCATCGAACCAGCCGCTGGCCTTGGGCGAGTGAGAGCTGTCGCCCTCCAGCGACTTGCGGAACTCGTCTAGCAGCTCGCGCTGGCGCTTGTTCAGGTTGACCGGCGTTTCCACCGCCACCCGACACATCAGATCGCCCGCACCACCGCCACGCACCGGCGCCACACCCTTCCCACGCAAGCGGAACAGCTTACCGGTCTGAGTGCCTTCCGGAATCTTCAACTTGACCCGACCATCCAGCGTTGGCACTTCGAGCTCACCACCCAGCGCCGCGTCGGCAAAGCTGATGGGCACCTCGCAGTACAGGTGCTTGCCATCGCGCTGGAAGATCGCGTGCTCACGCACGTTGACCACCACATAGAGATCACCAGCCGGACCACCCAGACTGCCGGCCTCACCCTCGCCGGTCAGACGAATACGGTCGCCACTGTCGACACCAGCCGGCACCTTGACCGACAAGGTCTTGCTTTCTTCCACACGGCCCTGGCCATGGCACGAGCCACAGGGGTCGGTGATCATCTTGCCGCTGCCATGGCAGCGCGGGCAGGTCTGCTGCACGGAGAAGAAGCCCTGCTGCATGCGCACCTGGCCGATGCCGCCGCAGGTGGTACAGGTCACTGGACTAGTGCCCTTCTTGGCGCCAGTACCATCGCAAGGCTTGCAGTTGACCAGGGTCGGCACGCGGATGGTCACGGTGGTCCCGCGCACAGCCTCTTCCAGATCCAGTTCGAGGGTGTAGCGCAGATCACTGCCGCGCTGGGCGCCGCCACGACCACCACCGCGGCCGCCACCAAAGAAGTCACTGAACACGTCGCCGAAAATATCGGAGAAGTTGGCACCACCGGCCCCAAAGCCACCGGCACCGCCGCCCATCTGCGGATCGACCCCGGCATGACCGTACTGGTCATAGGCCGAGCGCTTGCTCGCATCGGACAGCACTTCATAGGCCTCATTAGCCTCCTTGAAGCGCTCTTCAGCTGTCTTGTCGTCCGGATTGCGGTCCGGGTGATACTTCATCGCCAGCCGGCGATAGGCTTTCTTCAGCTCGGCTTCACTGGAGCCACGCTCCACGCCGAGCACTTCGTAATAGTCACGTTTGGCCATATGCCTTCAACACCTCTGAATTCGTCTCCCCCAGACACGCCAACGCGGGGGCAAGCCCCCGCGTGACGGATCATGCCCGCCACAGCCAAGCTGCAACGGGCCAGAGCGGAAGGCAGCGACCGCGCCTGGCGGCCTGCTGCACACCCCACGTCTCCGCGGGGCTGGGACTTACTTGTTGTCCTTGACCTCTTCGAACTCGGCGTCGACCACGTCGTCACCGGCGTCCTGCGGCGCCTCTTCGGCACCTGCACCTGCAGCACCCGACTGCGGCTGCTCGGCGTACAGCTTCTGCGCCAGCGGTGCGGTCACTTCGGACAGGGCTGTCATCTTGGCCTCGATAGCAGCCTTGTCATCACCCTTGACCGCTGCCTCCAGCTCGCCCAGCGCTTTCTCGATGGCGGCTTTCTCTTCAGCAGTTGCCTTGTCGCCCGCCTCAGTGACCATCTTGCGAGTGGCATGCACCAGACCATCGCCCTGGTTACGCGCGGTCGCCAGCTCTTCGAACTTGCGGTCTTCCTCGGCATTGGCCTCGGCGTCACGCACCATCTGCTGGATTTCATCCTCGGACAGGCCGGAGTTGGCCTTGATCACGATGGACTGGCTCTTGCCAGTGGCCTTGTCCTTGGCGGACACGTGCAGGATACCGTTGGCGTCGATGTCGAACGTAACCTCGATCTGCGGCACGCCACGCGGAGCCGGCGGAATCTCGGCCAGGTCGAACTTGCCCAGCGACTTGTTCTGCGCGGCTTGCTTACGCTCACCCTGCAGCACGTGGATGGTCACCGCGCCCTGGTTGTCATCGGCAGTGGAGAACACCTGCGACTTCTTGGTCGGGATGGTGGTGTTCTTCTCGATCAGCGCCGTCATCACGCCGCCCATGGTTTCGATACCCAGGGTCAGCGGGCTGACGTCGAGCAGCAGTACGTCCTTCACATCACCAGCCAGCACCGCACCTTGAATGGCCGCACCCATGGCGACGGCTTCGTCCGGGTTGACGTCCTTGCGTGCTTCCTTGCCGAAGAAGTCGGTAACTGCCTTCTGTACCAGCGGCATACGGGTCTGACCACCGACCAGGATCACATCGTTGATCGCGCCAACGTCGATACCGGCATCTTTCAGCGCGATACGGCATGGCTCGATGGTGCGCTGCACCAGATCCTCAACCAGCGATTCCAACTTGGCACGGGAGATCTTCACGTTCAGGTGCTTCGGACCGGTAGCGTCTGCCGTGATGTACGGCAGGTTGACGTCGGTCTGGGTGCTGGAGGACAGCTCAATCTTGGCTTTCTCGGCCGACTCTTTCAGGCGCTGCATGGCCAGCGGATCACCTTTCAGGTTGATGCCGCTTTCCTTCTTGAATTCGTCGACGAGGTAGTCGATCAGACGGATGTCGAAGTCCTCACCACCGAGGAAGGTGTCACCGTTGGTGGCCAACACTTCGAACTGGTGCTCGCCGTCGACCTCTGCGATCTCGATGACCGACACGTCGAAGGTACCACCCCCCAGGTCATAGACGATCACGGTGTGGTCGCCCTTGGCCTTGTCCATGCCGTAGGCCAGTGCAGCGGCAGTCGGCTCGTTGATGATGCGTTTGACGTCCAGACCGGCAATGCGGCCGGCGTCTTTGGTGGCCTGGCGCTGGCTGTCGTTGAAGTAAGCCGGTACGGTGATGACCGCCTCGGTCACCGCTTCGCCGAGGTAGTCTTCGGCGGTCTTCTTCATCTTCTTGAGGATTTCCGCACTGATTTGCGGCGGTGCCATTTTCTGGCCATTGACCTCAACCCAGGCGTCACCGTTGTCGGCCTTGGCGATTTTGTACGGCACCATCTGAATGTCTTTCTGCACGACTTCTTCGTCGAAGCGGCGACCAATCAGGCGCTTAACCGCGTACAGCGTGTTGTGCGGGTTGGTCACAGCCTGGCGCTTGGCCGACTGACCAACAAGGATCTCTCCATCGTTGGCGTAGGCGATGATCGAAGGCGTGGTACGCGCGCCTTCGGCGTTCTCGATGACTTTGACGCTACCGTTTTCCAGGATGGAGACGCAGGAGTTGGTGGTCCCCAGGTCGATACCGATGATTTTGCCCATTTTCACTCTCTCCAAAACTTGGTTATGGCGTGCCCCGATGTCTTGGGTCACGCAGCTTGATTCGCTTGACTAAATAGATGGGGGCCAGTCGGCCGATTTCAAGCCTGCTCGTCGATCGTGGGCGGCGCAGCGGCCGGCGCCTTGCTCACCACGACCATCGCCGGACGCAACAGGCGTCCACTGAGCAGATAGCCCTTCTGGAACACCTTGAGCACACTGTTCGGCTCGACATGCGTGCTTTCTTCCATTGCCATCGCCTGATGGTGCTCCGGATTGAACGGCGCCCCATGCGGATCGATTTCTTCAACCTGATAACGCTTGAGGGTGTCGAGGAACAGCTTCAGCGTCAGCTCCAGGCCTTCGCGCACGGCCTTGATCGACTCATCGTTGGGGTTCGACAGCTCCAGACCACGCTCCAGACTGTCGACTACCGGCAGCAAGTCATTGACGAAGCGTTCGAGGGCAAACTTGTGTGCCTTCTCTACATCCTGCTCGGCGCGACGGCGCACGTTCTGCAGGTCAGCGGCGACGCGCAGCGATTGATCCTGCGCCGCAGCCAGTTGCTCTTCGAGCGCCAACACACGTGCCGCCAGGTCTTCGCCCGCGCCGCTTTCTGTTGCCGGATTATCTTGAGGGGTCTGCGTATCGAGGGGCTGTTCGTCGGTCATTGGGTCCTCCTGTGTAGACATCAACGGGTCATGGCCCGCGCTTATGCCGCCTATATGGGGCCCAAACACAAGGTTTCAAGGGTTATTGTCAGCACAAAGAAAAACACTGTATAAATAGCCAGCCTTAATTTTCGGGAGCGCTCCCCATGCTGGTGCACCTGTCGGTTCACAATTACGCCATCGTCGAACATCTGGATCTGGAGCTGCAGCGCGGCATGTCGGCCATTACCGGCGAAACCGGTGCCGGCAAATCGATCATGCTCGACGCCCTCGGCCTGGCCCTGGGTGATCGCGCCGACAGTGGCGTGGTACGCCCCGGCGCGGACAAAGCCGACATTCTCGCCAGCTTCGATCTCGACGACATTCCCGAAGCCCGCGCCTGGCTGGCCGAACGCGACCTGGACCATGATGGCCCGTGCATCCTGCGTCGCGTCATTACCAGCGAAGGCCGCTCACGCGGCTATATCAACGGCAGCCCTTGCCCACTCGGCGACCTCAAGGCCGTAGGCGAACTGCTGATCGACATTCATAGCCAGCATGAACACCAATCCCTGCTGAAGCCGGACACCCACCGTCGCCTGCTCGACGAATACGCCGGTAGCCAGGAACTCGCCCGGCAAGTGCAGCTGGCCGCACAGCGCTGGCGCCAGACCCGTCAGGAACTGCAACGCCTGACCTCCACCAGTGACGAGCAACGCGCCCGCCACCAACTCCTCAGCTACCAGTTGGAGGAATTGGATAATCTCGCGCTCGGCGACAACGAACTGGAACAACTGGAGCACGAGCACAAGACCCTCAGCAATGCCGAACAACTGCTCGGCACCTGCCGCCAGGTCCTGGAGCTTTGCAGCGAAAGCGACGCAGGCAATGTGCTGTCCGCCCTGACCAACAGTCTCAACCGCCTGGCCAGTTTCAGCAGCCAGCCAGGCGCGCTTGGTGAAGCCGCCAATCTGCTGGCCAGCGCCCAGATCCAGGTAGAAGAGGCCGTGGGCGAACTCAATCGCTTCATCGACCATTTCGACGCCGACCCGCAGCGCCAGCAACTGCTCGAGGAGCGCCTAGACAGCATCTACACCCTGGCCCGCAAGCACCGCATCCAGCCCGCCGAACTGGCCGAACTGCAGCACCGCCTGATGGAGGAACTGGAAAGCCTGAATGCAGACGACCAGGCCAGCGAGCGCCTCGCGGAAGAACTGGCGGCCTACGAGCGCCATTATCAGGAGAAAGCCAGCGAGCTGAGCCAACTGCGCAAGACTGCTGCTGAACGCCTGGCCACTGCCGCGCAACAGGAAATACAGACCCTGGGCATGCCAGGTGGGCGTTTCAGCATCCAGCTCCAACCAGGTGATAACGCAGAACCCCACCCCCACGGCCTGGAGCACGTGGAGTTCCTGGTCAGCGCCAACCCTGGTCTTCCCCTCAAGGCATTGGCCAAAGTGGCGTCGGGCGGCGAGCTGTCCCGTATCAGCCTGGCCATTCAGGTCATCACGGCCCAGACCTCACGCGTACCGACCCTGGTATTCGACGAAGTGGATGTCGGTATCGGCGGTCCCACCGCCGAGGTCGTTGGTCAACTGCTGCGCCGCCTCGGCGAGCGCGGCCAGGTCCTGACCGTGACCCATCTGCCGCAAGTCGCGGCACAAGGTCATCACCACCTGTTTGTGCACAAGGCCCGTGACAGCCAGGAAACCCGCACCGCGGTCAGCAGCCTGGAGCCTGCGCAGCGCATCGAAGAAGTCGCACGCATGCTCGGCGGGGTCGATCTGACCGAAGAGTCCCTGCAGCACGCGCGCAAGATGCTGGACAGCGCCCAGGCCTGAACACCTGACAGCAACAAAAACGGCGACCCAAGGTCGCCGTTTTTTTGCGTAGCCGTACGAATTACTTCTTGCGTACGTACAGCACCAGATTGTGATCGACCAACTCGAAGCCGTGCTTCTTGACGATCTCTTTCTGCAGTTTCTCGATTTCCTGGTCGAAGAATTCGATGACCTCGCCCGTATCGACGCAGACCATATGATCGTGGTGACCACCGTCGGCCAACTCGAACACCGCGTGGCCGCCATCGAAGTTATGACGCTCCACCAGGCCGGCAGCCTCGAATTGAGTCAGAACCCGGTACACGGTGGCCAGGCCCACATCTTCGCCCGCCTCCATCAGTGCCTTGTAGACATCCTCAGCACTCATGTGACGCTGGCCTGAAGACGCCGAGTCAAGCATCTGCAGGATCTTGACCCGAGGCAGGGTGACTTTCAAACCAACTTTGCGCAGCTCGCTATTTTCAACCATGGTCAGCTTTCTCGAGGTTGCTGCTTCGCAGCTTCCGTTAATGCGGGTATGATCGGTGATTACTTTGCCCAGCCAAGATAGTGGAAGTCACCCACCGATGCAAAACACCAAGCTCTTGCTGTCCAGTCTCACGCTCGTGGGCCTGTTCGCACTCGCCGGTTGTTCATTTCCCGGGGTTTATAAAATCGACATTCAGCAGGGCAATGTCGTTACGCAGGACATGATAGACCAGTTGAAGCCGGGAATGACCCGCCGACAAGTGCGGTTTATCATGGGCAACCCGCTGATCACCGATACCTTCCACGCCAAACGCTGGGATTATCTGTACAGCATCCAGCCGGGCGGCCGTCAGCGCTTCCAGGAACGCGTCAGCCTGATGTTCGACGGCAACGACCAGCTTATCGGCCTGGCCGGCGATTTCATGCCAGGCGTCAGCCGTGATCAGGCGATCATGGGCGAAGACGGCAACACCAGCGTCGCGCCACAGCAGCAACCGCAACAGCAGACCGACGCCCCAGCCAAGCCAGGCTCGTTGCTGGACCAGATCCAGCGCGAAGTCGACGCCGCCGAGCCGGTTCCCGTGCCGATTCCAGAACCCCTGGAAAGCTCACCGCAGTAATCTGCAGCATAAAAAAGCCCGGCATCGCCGGGCTTTTTCGTTTCCAGACCTATCACTCTGCTTGTTCTGCTGCTCGCGCCTGAGCCGCCTTTGCAGCGCGCTGCTTGCGTACCTCTTTCGGATCGGCGATCAGCGGACGGTAGATCTCAACCCGCTCGCCGGCCTGCACGACATAAGCATCCGGATTAGCCAGTGCCTTGCCGAAGATACCCAGCGGGCACCCCGCCAGATCCAGATCAGGAAACATCTCACTCATCGGCGAATGTAAAACGAGCTGCCGTGCCGACGTACCAGCAGGCACCTCCATACTCAGCAACTCCTGGCGCTCGGCCTGAGCAAAAACCACCTCGACCGTGATCATCGACTCAGCCATACAGCTGCTTGGCTCGCTGGCAGAAGGCATCGACCAGCGTATTCGCTGCCTGATTGAAGAGCGGCCCCAGGGTCGCCTTGACCAACGGCCCCGCGTAATCGAAGGTCATGTCCAAGCTGATCTTGCAGGCCTTATCGCCCAGCGCCTTGAATTCCCAGAGACCATGCAACTGACTGAACGGCCCTTCTTCCAGCTGCATTTCTATAGAAGCACCTGGCACCAGCCGGTTACGTGTCATGAAACGCTGGCTCAAACCTCCTTTTGCCACGGTCAGCGTGGCGCGCATTTCCTGGGCGTCAGCACTCAGCACCTCGGATGACGAGCACCACGGCAGAAATTGCGGATAGCTCGCCACATCGTTGACCAGGTCAAACAGCGCCTGCGCCGGATAAGGCAACAGCGCCGAACGTTGGATTCGGGTGCTCATCAGCTCTCACTTGTAAAACCACGACGCAATGGCACCCGGAAACGCCGGGGCATCAGCAGGAAGCGCGCATTGTGCGTAATTGAACCTGTCGCCTCAAGCACAGGCTGTCGCCAGCACGCCGCAGACTCCCTATAATGCGGCGCTTATGGCTAAACAGAAGAAACATCCCTCCGGGACCATCGCGCTAAACAAAAAGGCGCTACACGATTACTTCGTCGAACAGAAATTCGAGGCGGGCCTGGCCCTGGCCGGCTGGGAAGTGAAGAGCCTGCGCGCCGGCAAGGCACAGTTGGTCGACAGCTACATCCTGCTCAAGAATGACGAAGCCTGGCTGATGGGCTGCCACATCACGCCGCTGACGGCCGCCAGCACCCACGTGATCGCCGACCCGACGCGCACGCGCAAGCTGCTGCTGAACCGGCGCGAGCTGGACAAGCTGTTCGGTGCAGTGCAGCAAAAGGGCTACACCTGCGTCGCCCTGTCGATCTACTGGAAGCAGCACCTGATCAAGTGCGAGATCGCCCTGGCCAAGGGCAAGAAGGACTTCGACAAACGTCACTCCGAGAAAGAACGTGACGCCGACCGTGAAGTTCAGCGCGCCATGCGCAGCAAGGGCAAGGACGAGTGATCACAACTGCCGGGGCCGCTCCCGGCAGCGCTTCTCTTCATCAGGTTCCCTGACGTCGCTGCGCCCGCGCCATGCGTTTGGCTTCCTGCTGCCCCTCCGCCAGCACCTCCTGCACATACAGAATGTGATGGTGGGAAATATCCCTCGCTTCTTCCGCACGACGCTCGATGATCGCCTCATAAAGCGCCCGGTGCTGGCGCATCAGCATGTCGCGGGTTTCGCTGCGCTGCAGGTACATACCGCCGATGTTGGTCACCACGTTGTGCTTGAGCAGGTCGAACAGGCCGCGAATCGTGTGCAGCAACACCCCATTGTGGCTGGCCTCGGCAATGGCCAGGTGGAAGCGCGCGTCAGCCGCCCCCTCCTCGGCCCGCGTGGCCTTGCTCCCTGGCGCATAACAACGCTGTAACGTCTCGAAGGCATCGCGCAGGCGCTCGTGGTCGACGGGGGTCGCCCGTTGCGCGGCGTAGAATGCACAGGAACCTTCCAGCGTGTGACGAAACTCCAGCAGATCGCGCTGCGCATCCGGATTGCTTTCCAGCAGGTGCAGCAGCGGGTCACTGAACGTCGACCCCAATGCCGTCGCCACATAGTTACCACCACCCTGCCGACTGACCAGCAATCCCTTCGCCACCAGCTTCTGGATCGCCTCGCGCAGCGAGGGACGTGACACACCGAACTGCTCGGCCAGCGCCCGCTCGGCCGGCAGACGCTCTCCTGCCTTGAGAGTGCCCTCGAGAATCATCGACTCCAGCTGACTGACGATATCGTCCGACAGACGGCGTTGCTGCACCTGACCAAATGCCATAACCCGCTCACCCTCTCCTTTGCGCTTGCCGACCCCGTCGAACCACACCTTGCACGGACAGCGGCGGCAGCCTAACCAGCCTGCCTGGACACCACAAGCGACCCTTCTCCAACGCATGCTCGACGAAAGTCGTAGTGCGCGAAATTGACACACCCCTACGCAACTTTTACCCTGAGCCGTCCCCCTTGTAAATTGGTATTACCAATTTACCTGAAACAAAAATTGCCACGACCCTAGCGGATGCCACAAGCATCCTCATACAGGTGATCTGCCGACAGGCCATCCAAGAACAATCAGGGAGCCACCGCATCATGCAAACCTGGCAACAACTCTATGCCCCACTCGGCAGCCTGGGCCTATCCGCCCTGGTCGCACTGATTCCTATCGTTTTCTTCTTTCTTGCTCTGGCGGTGTTTCGCCTGAAAGGGCACGTGGCCGGCAGTATTACCCTGGCCCTGTCGATCATTGTCGCTATCTTCGCTTTCAACATGCCGGCCGACATGGCATTCGCCGCGGCCGGATACGGCTTCGCCTATGGTCTGTGGCCGATTGCCTGGATCATCGTCGCGGCGGTATTTCTGTATAAGCTGACCGTGAAAAGTGGCCAGTTCGAGATCATCCGCAGTTCGGTACTGTCGATCACCGACGACCAGCGCCTGCAAGTCCTGTTGATCGGCTTCTCGTTCGGCGCCTTCCTCGAAGGTGCGGCCGGCTTCGGCGCGCCGGTGGCGATCACCGCCGCCCTGCTCGTTGGCCTCGGCTTCAATCCGCTGTATGCCGCCGGCCTGTGCCTGATCGCCAACACCGCCCCGGTGGCGTTCGGCGCCCTGGGTATTCCGATCATCGTCGCTGGCCAGGTCACGGGGATCGACGCCTTCAAGATCGGCGCCATGGCCGGTCGGCAACTGCCTCTGCTGTCGATCATCGTGCCGTTCTGGCTGGTAGCGATGATGGACGGCTGGCGCGGTATCAAGGAAACCTGGCCTGCCGCCCTGGTCGCGGGCGCCAGCTTCGCCATCACCCAGTACTTCACCTCAAACTACATCGGCCCTGAGCTGCCGGACATCACCTCGGCCCTGGTCAGCCTCGTGTGCCTGACTCTGTTCCTTAAAGTCTGGAGCCCAAGTCGCGCCGCCCAAGCGGAAGTCGTCGGCGTATCCGCAGGCAGCGCGGCAGTGGCAGGCGGCTTTGGCGGCCAGCGCAGCACAACGCCTTCGCCCTACAGCTTCGGTGAAATCCTCAAGGCCTGGTCACCGTTCCTGATCCTTACCGCCCTGGTGACCATCTGGACCCTGAAGCCGTTCAAGGCCCTGTTCGCTGCAGGCGGCGCGATGTACAGCACGGTGTTCAACTTCGCCATCCCGCACCTGGATCAACTGGTGGTTAAGGTCGCCCCTATCGTGACCGCGCCAACCGCCATGCCGGCCGTATTCAAGCTGGACCCGATTTCGGCGACGGGCACGGCGATCTTCTTCTCCGCCCTGGTGTCGATGCTGGTGCTGAAGATCAACGTCAAAACTGGTCTTACCACTTTCAAGGAAACCCTGATCGAACTGAAATGGCCGATCCTGTCCATCGGTATGGTGCTGGCCTTTGCCTTCGTCACCAACTACTCGGGCATGTCCAGCACCCTGGCCCTGGTCCTGGCCGGCACCGGCGTGCTGTTCCCGTTCTTCTCGCCATTCCTTGGCTGGCTGGGCGTGTTCCTGACCGGCTCGGACACCTCGTCCAACGCCCTGTTCAGCTCGTTGCAGGCCACTACCGCCCACCAGATCGGCGTCAACGACACCCTGCTGGTGGCGGCCAACACCAGCGGCGGCGTGACCGGCAAGATGATTTCGCCGCAATCCATCGCCGTGGCCTGCGCCGCGACCGGCATGGTCGGCAAGGAATCCGACCTGTTCCGTTTCACTCTCAAGCACAGCCTGATCTTCGCTGCCTTCGTCGGCCTGATTACGCTGGTTCAGGCTTATTGGCTGACCGGCATGCTGGTTCACTGAATAGTCGGATCTGCCGCGCGTCGGCGATACCGCGTTAGACATGGCCTCGGGCTGCTCATGTGCAGCTCGTAAGGCCATGCCTGCCTGGTCTCGCTCTAGCTCGCGAGATCCGTGCGAAACATCGAAGCTTCACTTTTTCAACCGGATGAGACGCCAATGATCATATCCGCTTCTACCGACTACCGAGCCGCCGCCCAGAGCAAGCTGCCGCCGTTTCTGTTCCACTACATCGACGGCGGCGCCTATGCCGAGTACACCCTGAAACGTAACGTCGAGGACCTGGCCAGCATCGCCCTGCGTCAGCGCGTGCTGCGCAACATGTCGGAACTGAGCCTGGAAACCGAGCTGTTCGGCGAGAAGCTGGCCATGCCGGTCGCCCTGGCCCCCGTCGGCCTGACCGGCATGTACGCGCGGCGCGGTGAAGTGCAGGCAGCCAAGGCGGCAGCGGCCAAGGGCATCCCCTTCACCCTGTCCACAGTGTCGGTGTGCCCGATCGAGGAAGTCGCGCCGGCCATTGACCGACCGATGTGGTTCCAGCTCTACGTGCTCAAGGACCGCGGCTTCATGCGCAACGCCCTGGAACGCGCCCAGGCCGCTGGCGTCACCACCCTGGTATTCACCGTGGACATGCCCACGCCAGGCGCCCGCTACCGCGACGCGCACTCCGGCATGAGCGGCCCCAATGCGCCGCTGCGGCGCATGCTGCAAGCCATGACCCATCCCTCCTGGGCCTGGGACGTCGGCCTGTTTGGCCGCCCGCATGACCTGGGCAATATTTCCACCTACCGTGGCAACCCGACTGGCCTGGCCGACTACATCGGCTGGCTGGGCGCCAACTTCGACCCGTCGATCTCGTGGAAGGACCTGGAGTGGATCCGTGAGTTCTGGAAAGGTCCGATGGTGATCAAGGGCATCCTCGACGCCGAAGACGCCCGCGATGCCGTACGTTTCGGCGCCGACGGCATCGTCGTATCCAACCACGGCGGTCGTCAGCTCGACGGCGTACTGTCCAGCGCCCGCGCACTGCCGGCCATTGCCGACGCGGTCAAGGGCGACCTGAAGATCCTCGCCGACTCAGGCATTCGCAACGGCCTGGACGTGGTGCGCATGATCGCCCTGGGCGCCGATACGGTGATGCTCGGCCGCGCCTTCGTCTATGCCCTGGCCGCCGCTGGCGGCGCCGGTGTGAGCAACCTGCTGGAGCTGATCGACAAGGAAATGCGTGTGGCCATGACCCTGACCGGCGCAAAATCCATCAGCGACATCAACGTCGATTCGCTGGTCAAGGAGCTCTGAAGCATGACAGTTAGCAGCCGCGACGCCCTGCTGGCGAAACTGCGCAAGGTCGTGGGCACCGACCACGTCCTCACCGACGAGCAGAGCACCCGGCGCTTTCGCAAGGGCCATCGCAGTGGCGAAGGCGGCGTGCTGGCCGTCGTCCGTCCTGCCACCCTGCTGGAGCAGTGGCACGTGCTGCAGGCGGCGGTCGCGGCTGATCGCATCGTCATCATGCAGGCGGCCAATACCGGCCTCACTGGCGGCTCGACACCGGATGGCAACGACTACGACCGCGAGATCGTGCTGGTCAGCACCCTGCGCATCACCGGCGTGCAACTGATCAACGACGGCGAACAGGTGGTCTGCCTGCCCGGCGCCACTCTCGACCGCCTGGAGCAGGCCCTGGCACCGCTCGGCCGCGAACCGCATTCGGTGATCGGCTCCTCGTGCATCGGCGCCTCGGTGCTTGGCGGGGTGTGCAACAACTCTGGCGGCGCTCTGGTCCGTCGCGGCCCGGCCTATACCGAGCTGGCACTGTACGCGCAGGTGAAGGAAGACGGCACGCTGGAGTTGGTCAACCACCTGGGTATCGACCTCGGCAACAGCCCCGAGGAAATTCTCACCCGCCTGCAGAAGGGCGACTACAGCCCGCAGCAGGTCCGTAACGACGGTGACGGCAAGGCCTCGGATGCCCGTTATGGCGAGCACGTGCGTGACGTCGATGCCGATACCCCGGCGCGCTTCAACGCCGACCCCTCACGCCTGTTCGAGGCCTCGGGTTCGGCCGGCAAGCTGTGTCTGTTCGCCGTGCGCCTGGACACCTTCCCCAAGGAGCCCAGCAGCGTCTTCTACATCGGCAGCAACGACCCGCATGACCTCACCGAAGTGCGCCGCCACTTGCTCGCCCATTTGCCGCGGCTGCCAATTGCCGGCGAGTACATTCATCGCACCGCTTTCGACATCGGCGAGAAATACGGCAAGGACACGTTTCTGGTCATCGACAAATTCGGCACCGCCAAGGTCCCTGCCGCCTTCGCCCTAAAGAGCCGGGTCGATGGTTTCTTCGAGCGCTTCGGCTTGCGTGGCGTGACCGACAAGGTCATCCAGGCGCTGATGAACCTGCTGCCCAGCCACCTGCCGCCGCGCATGCGCGAGTATCGCGACCGTTACGAACATCACTTGCTGGTGCGTGTGTCCAACGACACCCTGGAGGCGACCCGAACCTTCCTCACCGACTACTTCGCAGGCCGTGCCAGCGGGGCATTCTTCGAATGCGACGCCGAGGAAGGGCGCAAGGCCTTCCTGCATCGCTTCGCCATCGCTGGCGCGGCAATCCGCTACCGCGAAGCGCACCGTAGCAGCGTGGAAGATATCGTCGCCCTGGATATCGCCCTGCGCCGCAATGATCGCGACTGGGTCGAGACGCTGCCGGCCGAGATGGAAGGCCAGATCATCCACAAGCTCTACTACGGGCACTTCTTCTGCCATGTGTTCCATCAGGACTACATCATCAGCAAAGGCGTCGACCCGCTGGCGATGGAGCACCGCATGTGGGCGCTGCTGGATGAGCGCCGCGCCGAGTACCCGGCCGAGCACAACGTCGGCCACCTGTACATCGCCAAGCCGGCGTTGGCCGGGTTCTACCGCGAGCTGGACCCGACCAACGCCTTCAACCCCGGCATCGGCCACACCTCGAAGCAAAAGCACTGGGGCGAGTGCTGCGACGGGCACTGAGTCGCCCACGGGAAGAAAGGTTGAACCGCAGGCAAAACCTCGACGTCCACTCCATAAGCCCGCTCAGTCGGGCTTACTCCCTTCGGATACGCTGGCTCGACCGCAGAACCGCTCGTGCGGACTGATCCGAGGCCCAAACTGGACGAAAGAGGAACGACCGATGAAACGTATTGCCCTGCTATTTTCCTGTGCCCTGCTGACCGCGCCAGCCTTCGCGGCCAGCGACCTGTGCAGTGTCAACCTGCAAAAGCTGGACGACCAAATGGCCTCCACCAGCATGCTCAGCGAGCCGGTCAAGAAACAAGTTGAAGACCTTCGAGACGCCGCCCGCAAAGCCCAGCAAGCCGGCAACACCCAAGAGTGTTCGGGCAGTGCCAGTCAGGCCCTGACCCTGCTGGAAAAATCCGACAAGGGCGGCGCCAACTGATGGCTCTGGCCGGCCCAGGGGCGGCCAGTTCCCTGACCGGCCAGCCCGGCCATAGGCCTCTATACTCCCTGCATCATGCCGATGGAGGTTGCTGCCATGCGTCGATTCGCCCTTCTGCTCGTTCTCACACTGTTCAGCGGCAGCCTGTGGGCCATGCACTGCCCGCAAGAGATGGCGCGGATAGACAGCCTGCTGCAAAGCGACCCACCTGCCGATCCAGAGGTGAAGGCCGAGGTTGAACGCTTGCGCAATGAAGGCGAGCAACTGCACAAGAGCGGCAACCACGAAGAGTCGGTCAAGGTACTCGAAGAGGCGCTGAATCTGCTGCAAGCCAGCGAGTGACAGGTCGCAACTGGCCCGCACCCGCCGGGTCAGTTCCCGCCGCCTAGCAGGGATCGAGCGATCTGCCGCAACCGTTGCAAGTCCAGCGGTTTCAGCAGACAGGCGCTAGCGCCCAGCAGGCGCGCCTCTGCCAGCAGGGTTTCGTCACTGGCAGCACTGACCACCATCACCGGCACCTGTGCCAGGCGTGGCTGGCCGCGCATCCATTCGAGAATATCCAGGCCGCTGCCATCCGGCAGGTCGAGGTCGAGCAGGACCAGCGCCGGCGTATGCTCGGCGAGCAGGGCAAAGGCACTGCGCAATGACGTGGCGCACTGGACCTCGGCCATATCGCGCAAGCCATCCTGCAGGATGCGCAGACCCGCCGGGTGATCCTCGACGCAGAGCACCTGGGCGAAAGGGGCAAGCGCTTCGTCGGCCACCATGGCCCAGGTGACCTCCGCGCCTGGCTCCGGCCCCGCCGCACTGGGCAGGTCGATCCAGAATCGGCTGCCCTTACCCGGCGTGCTGCACAGGCCAATCTCGCCATCCATCAGGGCGGCCAGTTCCTTGCACAGCATCAGGCCAATGCCTGTACCCGGGATGGTCGAGCTCTCCCGGCCAAGACGCTGGAACGGCTGGAACAACTGGCTCTGCTGCTCCTCACTCAAACCCGGCCCGCAATCCTCGACCCACAGGCGCACACCCTCTGGCCGTACGTCACAGCCGAGGCTGACCACACCGTTCGGGCTGTTGTACTTGAGCGCATTGCTCAGCAGGTTGAGCAACACCTGGCGCACACGGCGGGTATCGGCGAGCACATACAACTGCACCCCGCTTTCGGCCAGCACGCGAATCTGCTGGCCACGTTGCTGAACTTCCGGCTGAACCAGCTCGGCGCAGCCCAGCAACAGGCTGCTGATCTCCACCGGTTTGATCTGCAATTGCTGCCGACGACTTTCGATACTGGACAGGTCGAGAATGTCGTCGACCAAGGCCGTGAGGTGCCGGCTGGCACTGACGATCTCACCGGCATACTCGGCCTCCTGCTGCCTGTCCGGCCGCTCCTGGGCGTCCAGCTCGATCAACTGGGCGAAGCCATGGATGGCATTGAGTGGCGTGCGCAGCTCATGGCTCATGCTGGACAAGAAGCGGCTCTTGGCCTGACTGGCGGACTGCGCCACCAGGCTGGCCTGGCGCAATTCCTCCTGGACCTGCTTGAGGCGGGTGATATCGACATGCGTACCGGCCGCACGCAACGCCCAACCCTGACTGTCGCGCTCGATCACCTTGCCGCGGCTGAGCAACCAGACGTAGTCACCCTGGGCATCGGCATAGCGGTACTCGGCCTCGAAGAAATCCTCGGCGGTGTTCTGGGTCAGGTTGAGGCGCAGGTGCCCCACCCGCTGCATGTCATCCGGGTGCATGCGCTTATTGAGTTCGGCCAGTGGCAGGGTCGCTGCGGCCAGGGCGAAGCGCTTGACGAAGCGCTCGCTGAGGCTCGCAGTCATGCTTGCCACATCCAGCTCCCAGAGGCTTTCCGTGGTGCTTTCCAGCACCAGTTCGAGCATGCCCTGCGTCTCGAGCCGCAGGGCTTCACTGGTCTGCAATTGCTTGCCGGTGTTCTGCACCTCGCGCGCCATATCGGCCAGCTCGCTGATGGCCGTTTGTGGCGCTTCAGGGTGGCGCTCGCCCTGCCCCAGCCGGCGCATCATGCCGACGATGCCCGCCATCGGCGCACCCAGGCGGTTGCTCAACTGGCGCGAGCGCCAGGTCATGAAGCAACCGAACACCAGGTAGAAGAACACCAGACCGGCGATCAGCAGGTAGCCGATATTCAGGTACTGCTGGGCCAGGGCATTGGTGTCGCTGAAGATGTTCGACTCATCCACCACCAGCAGCAGGCGCCAGCCGGTCTGGGGAATTTCGCTCCAGGCCACCAGTTGATTGCGCCCGCCAAGATGCACCTCCTGGATACCCTGGCTGGCGCCCGCCATGATGCCCGCCAACTGTGTCAGTCCTTCATGGCGGTCGAGACGAAAATCCTCGGGCTTGAGCACTTCACGGCGCACCGCTTCCTCGTAGGAATACTCGGTCAGCTCGCGCAGGTTGAAATCGCGCTCACCGGCCGCAGGCAGCGCCATGATGCCGTTGTCGCGGCTGACCAGAAGGGCGTAGCCCTGCCATGGCACATTCAGGCTGCCGATCTCGCCCAGCATCTGCCCCACCGTCACATCCAGCCCGGCGACGCCCTCGAGAAAGTCATCGCGGTACACAGGCGCCACCGCCGACATGATCCAACCCTGCCCGGCCGGGTCCAGGTAGACATCGGTCCAGACCACCTTGCGTTCCGGGTTATGCCGGGCATCGGCCAGGTAGTAGAAGTTGTACTCGGGGATGACGATATCGTGAGGGTACTGTTCCAGAATGTTAAGGAACGGGTAGAGCCGGTTGTAGTTGTCCCAGGTGTTGAAATACACCGACGCAACCAACGAATTGGCCGCCCAAATGGAACGCATCAATGGATCGACCTGCGACAGGCGCCAGGCCTTTTCCCGATCTTGCTGGGCGACTGGCGTGGCACTGGAATAGAAGGAAGCCGCGCGGCCATCATCACTGTGGCTGTAGTAGATACCGCTCTCGGTCTGCGCGTGTCGTTGCCGTTCCAGCGCATCGGGGCGGTAGTGAGTGTCCCGCAAGGCCGCAGCCACCATGTCGCGATAGATGGTCACCTGAGCCTCGATGGCCCCGAGGCGGCTGTCGATCACCTGCCCTTCGCGCTGTACCGCACTGGACAGGTCCTGCAAGGCGCTGCTCTGCAAGTAACCGATCTGCGCTTCGCGAATCGACTCATTGCTGTACAGGTACACGCCGATCAACACCGACTCGACCAGTACCAGGGGAATCAGCGAGCTCTGCAGAAAGGCCAGCCAGATCCAGCGACGCAAAGGCTTGTGCGGTGCAGGCGGCATGCCGGCCCTCCATGAACATCCAGTCGCCATCATAATGGCACAGCACCGTGATACGTGCGGCAACGTCACGGCAGCCGCGCCGTCCGACGTGGCATGAACACCCTCGCATGCCGCAGAATAGACGTGCTGAGCACACACCCTTGAACTTCACGCCATTACTGCAGGATCGCCATGCTGTTCGTCGTCATGCTGGGAGGTAGCCACCCCAAGGCCAAGATCGAAGTACACGATGTGCTGTTTGTCATCGCACCCACCCTGGAGCAGGCCTACCCACAATTGCGCCAGGGCTGGTTCGGCAGCCCGCGCGGCCTGCATATCGACTCCTGGCTGGAGGTCGATGGTATCGATGGTTACAAGGTGAACCTGACCTCCCTGGCCCCGGCCGCCGGAGAGCCACGCCTGTACTTCATCAACCTGGGGGGTTACGAGCCGGGTAGCTTCGGCGAGGCGCACCGCTACCTGCTGGTCGTGGCCAGGGACCCCGCCGAGGCCAAGGTCAAAGGCAAGCACCAGCTCCGCTCGGGTTGGGACAAGCCCCACACCGATGCCCTGCTGGATGTGGACGACTGCATTCCCATCGACCAGGTCGACGGCCGCTACATTCAACTGGTCGAAGGCCCCCATCGCGGCATCGTGCAACGTAGCGACTACATCGTGCTGGCGTGACCCGCTCGCAGCTTGTTGATGCGCTCTACAGCAGGCGCTAAAGAGCCAGATGAAGTTGCGCGATCTGCTCACGCAGCCAGCGCAGCCCGGGCGCCAGCTCCTGCTGACGATGCCAGATCATGCTGACCTGCACGCCGGGCATGTCGATCGGCAACGGTGCCGTGCACAGCGCATAGATCGGTGCGAAATGCTCGGCAAGCCGGCGCGGCACCGTGCCGAGCAAGTCGGACTGCGCCACGATGGGGGCGATCGTCAGGTAATGCGGTACATGCAATAGCGCCTGACGACGCACACGGGCTGACCCCAGCACGATCTCCAACGGCGACCCCCGCCCGGCACGCGGCTGGATCAACACATGCTGGCACCGCTGGTAATCCGCCAGGCTCAGACCCCCATCGAATGCCGGGTGTCCGGCCCGGCCGATCACCACCAGTTGCTCTTCAATCAGCGGCTGATAGCACAGGTCCGCGCTGTCGAAGTACAGGTAGTCGATGGCCAGATCCAGTTCACCGGTGGCCAGCCGTGCGGTCAGGGTATCGGCCTGGTCAC
Organism: Pseudomonas sp. Marseille-Q8238; assembly: GCF_965111915.1. Taxonomy (NCBI): domain Bacteria; kingdom Pseudomonadati; phylum Pseudomonadota; class Gammaproteobacteria; order Pseudomonadales; family Pseudomonadaceae; genus Pseudomonas; species Pseudomonas sp. Marseille-Q8238. Next base: position 3,996,926 of record NZ_CBCOPI010000001.1, read on the forward strand.
TCTGCACCGACAGAACCACGCGCGGCGCCAGCTCCGCGAGCCGGGCCAGCAGCGCCGGTAACAGCGTCGCTTGGGCGTAGTCGTTCATCGACAGGCGGAACACATGCTCGGCCTGCACATCGAAATCCTGCTGCGCGCCCAGCCCTAACTGCAACAGATGCAGGGCCTGGCGAACCGGGCCATGCAATGCATGCGCCTGCGAGGTAGGCGTCATGCCACGGGCCGTACGGGTGAACAGGCGCTCCCCCAGTTGCTCACGCAAGCGCGCCAGGGCATTGCTGACAGCCGGCTGGCTCATGTGCAGCTTGACCGCCGCACGCGACAGGTTCTGCTCCTGCATCAGCGCGTCGAATACCAGCAACAGATTCAGATCGATTCGACGCAAATTCAGGCTCATGAATAAAGATCATCATAAATATCCATTATCTAAATAATTATTCCCTCACTAGACTCCAGTCAATCCCTACCAGGTCTGGAGGCATCATGGCCCACGACACTCAAGGCTTCCGGTTGCGCTACCGGGCTGGCATTCATCCGCGCTACAACCCCTGGCTGCATGCCTCGTTCGTGCTGGCCTACGGCGCGCTGTGCCTGGCCTTTCTGTTCAGCACCCTGGATCAGGTGCGCCCGCTGGAGTGGCTGGTGATACCGCTGGCCCTGGTGTTCTTCAACTGGGGCGAATACGTCGTACACCGCAAGCTCGGGCACCACAAGACGCGCCTGGGCAAGATGTTCTACAAGCGCCATACCGGCGACCACCACAGCTTTTTCGTCGCCGGGAAGATGCGATACGAAACCGCCCAGGACTGGCGGGTGATCCTGTTCCCCGCCTGGCTGATCGTGTTCTACAGCATCGGCCTGTTCATCGCCTGGTGGCTGCTGGCGCACCTCAACAGCAACGTGGCTGCACTGTTCAGCGCGACCATGCTCATCGGTTACCTGACCTACGAGATCTTCCATGCCTGCGAGCATCTGCCAGCCGAACACCCGGTGGCCCGCCTTCCGTGGATACGCCACATGCGCCGCCTGCACGAGCTGCACCACCGCCGCGACCTGATGCACACCCACAACTTCAACCTGGTCTTCCCTCTGACCGACTGGCTGCTCGGCAGCCTGCATTGGGAGCCCGAGGAGCAGGAGGCAAAGCGCCCATGACCCGCATGACCCACCGCATCGACATCGCCCTGCCCGCCGACACGTTGCTGGCCTATGCCGCCGCACCAACCCACTGGCCGCAGTGGCATCCGTCCTCGTTACGCATCGATGGCCCGAGCGGCCCGCTGCAGGCCGGTGATCACTTCGAAGAAGACATCCACGCCGGCGGCCGCCCCGGGCACCTGAGCTGGGACGTGACCGATTACCAGCCCGGCAAACGCTGGCAGGCACGCGCCAGTGGCGACCATGGCCTGCGCCTGCTGGTGACCTACGAGTGCCAGGCCACGCCCGCCGGCACGCGCTTCATCCGCACGCTGGAATACGACTTCCCCGGCTGGCTGATGCGCCTGCTCGACCGCCTGATGATGCGCCGCCGTGTCGAACGCGAGTCCGAAGATTCGCTGCTGGCCCTCAAGCAGGTGGCCGAGCAGAAGCTCGGCTGAGTGCTACGGCGTGCGGCTGGCAGAGGTCATTGCCAAGCCGTCCGCTACCCGTGGCGAAAATCAGTACAATCGCCTCTCTACGAACGAAGGAGGCGACCTTGAGCACACCCACTACCAAGCGATTGCGCAGCGGCGTGCGGGTGTCCGCCGAGCCCTCCGGCGCCAGCTATTTCGGTGAGCGGATCGAGGATGGTCCTGGCGAGTCCGGCGCCCGCCCGGACCTGGGCAAGATGGAAACGCAGATTCTGCTGGCGGCCATCGCCCTGTTCGCCGAACGCGGCTTCGAGAACTGCAGCATGCGCGCCATCGCCGAAGCGTCCGGTCTCAAGGCGCCGACGCTGTACAACTACTATCCCTCCAAGGAAGCCGTGCTGATCGAAGCCATGAGCTTCGGCATGGACGACTTCTTCAACTTCGTTCTCGACGGCATCGAGCAACTGCCCCGTGCAGACCAGTTGTTCGAGATCGTCCGTCGGCACGCCAGCTACAAGATGCGCCGACGCATCATTTCCCGCGCCAACGACCGCCTGATCGACACCCAGTTCTCGCGCATCTTCCTGCCCGAGGATGTGGCCGCCAAGTTCGACCAGCAACTCAAGCACTACCGCCATCGGGTCCAGGACCTGATCAGCGACTTCATCAGCGCCGATGACCCGATTGCACCGAAGATCATCACCCTGGCGATCCTCACCCAATGCGACCGCCTGGCCTACTGGTACGAACCGGACGGCTCGCTGAGCGCCGAAGACATCATCGACCAGTTGAATATCCTGACCCGGCGCCTGCTGGGGCTCTGAGCCGCAGGGGCCGGCGGCCCCCACGGCTGCTCCAGCCTACACGTCGATACCCGTCGCCCATTCGCGCAACTGGTCGAAGGTTGCCGTGGTTTCCGGCAGGAACGGGAACAGGGTGTAGATGTGCACCGAGTCCTCCACCAGACGCAGCGTCGTCGCCACCCCGGCGGCCTCGGCGCGTTGCGCCAGGCGCAGAGTATCGCTGAGCAGCACCTCGCCCTGCACGGCCGTCAGGTACAGCGGCGGCAGGCCCCGCAGATCGCCATAGAGCGGCGACACCAGCGGATCGGTCGGTTCGTGCCCTTGGAAGTAGCAGGCCGCCATGTGCGCCAGCGAATCGCGGTTGGCCGCCGGATCGTCCCCGGTGAACTCGGCGATGCTCGGCCCGGTCAGCGCGAGGTCGGTGAACGGACACACGGCAATGATCCCTGCTGGCAGCGGATCACCGGCGGCCTTGAGGGTCAGCGCCAACGCCAGCACCAGTCCGCCCCCAGCAGACTCACCGCTGAGCAGGATCGAGGACGCCGGCACGCCGCTGCGCAACAGGCCGCGATAGGCATCCACCGCATCGTCGAGTGCGGCTGGATACGGATGTTCCGGGGCCAGGCGGTAATCCACCGTGATGCAATCGGCCTCCAGGCTGTGCGCCAGACGCGAGGCATATTCCAACGAGCCCTTGGCCGAACCGACCATGTAGCCACCGCCGTGGAAATGCAGCACGGTGCGCTGCCCGGTACGCCCCCGCGGCCCGGCGACATGCAATGTATGGATGCCCGACAGCTCCAGCGGCTGCACCGCCAGGTCCGCCGGTGGCGGGAAGTTGTTCAGCAGGAAACGCTCGTAGGCCTCACGCATGCCATCGTGGCCACGGGCAACGTCCTCGGGGGTGAACAGGTTCTTCCACAGGGCGAAAGCGCGCTGGCTTTCCGGGCGTTTGAGGGTCTTGGCTTCACGGGTGGCCGACAGCCCGAGCACGTCGCCGGCCGGTTGTTCGACCGCCTTGATCACGTTGTAGTCCCAGACGAAGCCCCAGGTGGCGGCCGTCATCGGGTCGATACGCTGCATGCCTTTCCAGCGGCCATTGCGCGCATTGATCCGCGCCGGCTCCGACTCGTGGACCATCTTCACCATCGCCCGTGCACCAGACTGCACCCGCGTCGTACGCGGCCGGCGGCGCTGTTCGTATTCGACCAGGGCGGCCTCGATGCTCTGCCCGTCGTTACGCCCCAGGATGCTGGCCAGGGTCCAGGCGTCTTCCATGCCCTGGCACGCGCCCTGGGCGAGGAACGGCACCATGGGATGCGCGGCGTCGCCCATCAGGGTGATGCGACCGAAGGTCCAGCGCTCGATGGGGTTGCGGTAGTACATGCCCGTGACGAAGGCGCTGTCGATCTGGTCCATCATCCGCTGCGCCCGAGGTTCCAGGCCGCTGAAGGAACGACGCAGGTCCTCGATGTCGCCGCTCTCGGTCCAGGATTCGCGGTGCACTTCGTCGGCGGGTACCGAGGCCAGCACGCTGTAAAGCTGCTTCGGCCGCACCCAGTAGGTGATCAGCGAGCGACCTGGGCCGACCCAGTAGTTGCCACGCTCCTGCAGGTCGATATCACGCAGTTTCTCCGCCGGGATCAGTGCACGCCACATCAGGATATTGGAGAACTGGATGTCCTCCTCGTCCTCACCACACAAGTGCTTGCGCACCAGGGAGTGGATACCGTCGGCACCGATCAGCGCATCGCCGTGCAGGCTTTCGCCCGAGGCCAGCTGCACCGTGACGCCCTCGGCATCCTGGCTGATGCTGGTGCAGCGCGCATTGAGGCGCAGCACATCGGCGGGAATCTCGGCGGCGAGAATCTCGATCAGGTCGGCGCGGTGCACGTTGTACAGCGGCGCCCCCCAGCGCTCGGCACCTTGCAGGCCGAGCGGCGAGGTGTAGAGGAGTTTGCCGCTGACGATATCGCGGGTGTCGTAGGACTGCGGCATGACGCCACGCTCGCTGACGATCTTCTCCAGACCCAGCTCGCGCAGGATCAGCGAACCGTTGCTGGCGATCTGGATACCGGCACCGATTTCGGTGAGTGCCGCGGCCTGTTCCAGCACCGTGACATCGATACCTTTGCGGCGCAGCGCGATGGCTGCGGTCAGCCCGGCAATGCCGGCCCCGATGATGAGTATGCGCATGAGAACTCTCGCTGATGACTGCCTGATTTTTGGAATTATTCTTTACGAACAAACGTTCGTACGCAAAAAGCATCTACCCGTTGGGCACGTCTGTCAACGCTCATGACATGTCCGAATGACGGGGTGTGGGCAGAAAAGAAATCAGCAAAAAAGCCCCGATTGCGCCAGCACATGCCGTGCTGGAACAACCGAGGCGCAAGAACCTGTTCACGACCTTTTGAAGTAGAGCCAGACAAGGCAAAACTAGCCGAGGAACGGACTGAGCCCGCACTCGGGTTTACGAGCTCTAAATGAGCAGTCTGAGGCTAGTTTTAACGCGGTATGGCTGACAGTCAGGAGATCGTGAACAGGTCTAAGGGGAATTGCACCGTGGCCAAGCGTCGTGGCCACGGTTGAAGCGTCTGGATCAGTGCAGCATGTGGCAGAACTCCAGCACCTGATCGGTCATGGTCTGCAACTGCTGGTCGACCCGCTCGTCATCGCAGGCGCCGTCCTGGCCGAAGGTGGTTTGCGTCGAGTTGATCACCACGCCCATAGGTGTGGGCCAGCCGCGCAGGGCATGGACGATGCCGCGCAGGCCACCGAGGGTTGCCGCACCCGCCTGCCAACCCGCAGCCAGGCCGATGCAGCCCACCGCACGTCGACTCAGGTACGGCTGCTCGTCAGTACGCGCTTCCTCCAGGTAGTCGAGGGCATTCTTCATCAGCCCCGAGAGCGCGCCGTGGTAACCCGGCGAAGCGAGAATCACCCCATCGGCCCGGCGTACCTCATTCAGCAGCTCCTGCACCAGCGGGTGGCTGGCCGGCGCTGCGCCATAGAGCGGTAATTGCAGGTTTTCCCCACCCAACAGTTTCACTTGCGCACCACGCGTGCGGGCGTGGCCGAGGGCATTGAGCAGCACCCGCTCGGTCATCGAGCCGGGCCGAGTAGTGCCGCCAATCGCCACGATATAGGGCTGTCGCGTGTTCATGTCAGTCATGCTCCGGCGCGATGTTGAACGCTGGCCGACGCACGGCCTGCCAGTAGTCCTCGGCCAGGCCGGCAATCAGCTCGCGCGCAGGCTCGGACCGCTGGATCGAACCGACGCCATGCCCCGCCGACCACACCTGGGTCCAGCGTCGTGCCGCGCCTTTCGGGTCGGTGAAGTCGATGGGCGTTTCCTGGGCCAGGTCCTCGGAGCGAATACCCGCCAGCTCCAGACTCTGGCGCAGCCAGTTGGCCTGCACGCCGGTAATCCGGTTGCTCAGCACCAGGTCCTCGAAACCGGATGCCACCAGCATTTCCCGGTAGCGCTCGTCGGCCTGGCTCTCCAGGCAGGGGATGAAGCGCGTGCCCATGGAGGCCAGGTCGGCGCCCAACAGTTCGGCCGAGCGAATCGACGCGCCCGTCATCAGGCCACCGCCCAGCACCAGGGTGCCATCGAAGAACTCGCGCACCGCGCTGACCATGGCGAAGCCGTTCATCTGCCCGGTGTGTCCGCCGGCGCCGGCACTGACCAGGATCAGCCCGTCGACTCCGGCCTTGGCCGCCTCGCGGGCGTACTTCAGCGAGTTGACGTCAGCCAGCACGCGACCGCCGTAGGCCTGCACCCGTTCGATTACCGCCTTGGGGCTGCCCAGCGCGGTGATCACCAGCGGCGGTTTGTACTTCTCTACCAGCTCAAGGTCCAGGGGCAGGCGGTCATTGGTGCGGTGCACCACCAGGTTCACCGCCCAGGGCGCGTCCTGTTCGGTGAGCGACTGACTGATCTGCTGCAGCCACTCCTCGAGGATCGCCGGGGTACGGGCGTTGGGCGCGGGAAAGCTGCCGATCACGCCGTTGCGGCAGCATTCGATGACCATCTGCGGGCCGGAGATAAGGAACATCGGTGCCGCGATCAGCGGCAACTTCAGGCGCGAACGCCATTCAGCGGGAAGACTCATGGGATGCACCTCGTGTCAGAGCATGGAGACGTTGGTATCGAGGCCGAGAAACAGGCGCCCGACCAACTCGTAGGTGGATTCGCTGACCATGAAGTGCTGCGTGACCACATGGATATCGCGCAGGCATTGCTGCAACGGCGAATTGTCGAAAATCGAGGCACCACCCCCCAACTGATACATGCTGGTGACGATGGTGCGCGCGGTCTCCACGGCGTGGGTGGTCGCCAGGCGGATGTCGCGGCGCTGCTCGACGGGAATCACACCGTTCTGCTCGGCTTCATCCCAGGCCCGGCGCACGGACTCCAGCATGAACGCCCGAGCCGAACGCAGGCCCGCCTCGGCCTTGGCCACAGCCTGCTGTGTGGTCGGGCGCTGATCGAGGGTCTTGCCGCTGAACTGCGGCGTACGCACCAACGCCAGTTCACACAGGCTGTCCACGGCATGCCGGGCAATACCCAGCGCCACGGCGCCGACACCGATGCCCAGCAGGCCGAATGCGGGGAAGCGATAGAGCGCACGGGGCAGTGGCTCATCGGCGGCCAGCGAGGCACTGTGCTGCTCGGCGACGAATACATCGCGCACCTCGAATTCACCGCTGCCACTGCCACACAGGCCGAAAGTGTCCCAGTTGTCCAGCCAGCTCACCTGGTCACGGCGAAACACCATCGCCTGCACGCGCACGGAGCCATCGGCCAGGGTTTCCGGCTTGCCCTGGTCGGTGATGATCACGCAGCCACCGAGGATGATGTCAGCGTTGCGGCTGGCCGAGCCCCAGGCCCAGCGGCCCGTGATACGGAAGCCCGGTACGCCATCACGCACTTCGCGCACGGCCTTGCCACGCGGGGCGAACACGCCGGCAGTCTTGAGCTGTGGATCGGAAAACAGCTCGCAGGCGCCCTCTTTCGGCAGGTAGGCCGCAAGAATGCAGGCGGTGCAATCGATGAAGGTGCACCATGCAGCCGAGGCCTCGTAACGAGCCAGTCGCTCGACGACCTCGACAAAGGTTTCCACGCTTACTTCCAGGCCACCGTAATCGCGCGGCGTAAGCATGCGGTACAGCCCGGCGCTGGCCAGCTCGTCGGCCAGGTCCTGGGGCAGGAAGCGATTGGCCTCGATCTCGGGAAGGCGTGCCGCAGCGCGGCGACCAATCTCATCGGCCGCGGCCAGTAGCGCTTCGCGCTGGGGATCGGGGACAGCGACAGTGCTCATTATTGTTCTCCTGTGTCCTGACAAAGGGCTGGCGGATGGCTGCGCCGGCAAATTACTCCGAGTGGAGTAATTTAACTTTTATCCAAGTGGATAACTTTGTCAATACAGGTCCATCTGACCAATAATCGCCGTCCATCCCGCAGCCACGACGAATCGGCCGCGGAGAAGCGTATTTCCCGGGTTTGGTCATGACAGAACAGCAACCGAAAAAAGTACCGCTCCCACGCTGTGATGAGGGCCTGTCTGCCAAGGGTGAGCAACGTCGCCAGTCGCTGATCGAAGCAGCCATGCGCCTGATCGTGCGCGATGGCCATCACAGCCTCAGCTTGCGCAGCGTGGCCAAGGAAGCCGAATGCAGCCACGGCTCGGTTGCCTATTACTTCGGTTCAAAGGGGGCATTGATGTCGGCGGCGATCGACCATGCCTGCGCGCAGATCGCCACCAGTTTCAGCGAGATCGCCCCTGACCTGGAGGCCTGCGCCCATGATCCGGTGCAGTTCGCCGCGATCATCGCTCAGTACAACACCCGCCTGCTGATCGACGACCGCAGCATGGGTATCGCCGTTTACGAACTGAACCTGGCCGGCGCCCACGACCCGGCTCTACGGCCTGCCCTGTCCAAATGGGGACGCGTGCATGCCGGCATCTGCCGGGAGGCGTTCCTCAGGCTCGGCTCGCAAGACCCGGACACCGATTTCGCCTTCGTCCTGCACGCCATCGGCGGCCTGGTCATCGCCCAGCTGTCGCTGCCACGCAAGGACTTCGAACAGCGGGTCTTCCTTCCCGCCATCGAGCGCCTGGTGTTCAGCGTCGCCGGCCTGCCGCCACCACGCTGAAGGCGGGCACGGTGAATCACGCCGCCCAGCATGAGCAGCGCCAGCAAGACCTCAGGTGTCGCGCATAGGGGGCGCCACGCGCACCGCAAGACATACATCGAGACGCCAGATTGACGCCCTGCTCGCGACGCCCAGCGCTGGCCTGGCAGGCTGGCTCAGCTCACGCTGTCGAGACTGATCAGATCCTGGCCCTTGGCATACAGCGCCTGGTAACAGTGCAGGCTCGCCGTGGACGCCTTCACGTTGAGCAACGTGGCCGTATCGGCTGGCGGGCAGGTGCGCCGGGTAATGCGGATGATGTTGCCGGAACTGCGGGCAACGACGAAGTAGGAAAGCAACATCAGACGTACCTCGCAGGTGGAATCAGGTGGTGCGGTGACGCTCGAAAAAGCTCATGACCTGCTTGCGCGCCTCGTCGTGGGTCATGCCATAGCGCTTCTCGACCAGGCCGATCAGCTTCTGCGCATCGCCTCCGGACTTGATCACTTCATCCAGGGTCAGGTCGTCCCAGACGATACGGGCAAGCCCGGCCAGATGACGCCAGTTGTTCTGGATGACCTCCGCCAACGGGCGACTCATGCCCCACGCTCGAGCGTCGAGGTGAATGAGGTAGTACAGATGGAACGCTTCATGGCGGACTCGAATTGACGGCAGGAAGACAGACCATGACAGCTATGCCCGCCCGCGTCGGTGCGCTGAGCCGCTTAGCAGCTCTCGTTCCCAGGGGCTGCTGACGTTCCGACATCGGTGGTCGGATCAAGGCAACTGCGAACACCGCAGTTGGTGGGCTGAAGCCCACCCTACAGAACCGGCCCCCGTAGGGTGGGCTTCAGCCCACCAATCAACGCATCATGAAACCCAAAGGTCGAACGTCCGCAACTGCCTCAAAGAGGTCCTAGGGCGCGCGATAGTTGACGACGACCTGATGCTCAGCGCCATCGTCGAACAGCGGGATGGTCTCGCCTTCAACCCGCTCGCCGTCTAGGTGAATCGAAGGCGCGGCCTCGCGGTCCTGCAGCACCTGAATGTGATACTGCGTGGTGCCGAAACGGTAGTGCAGGGTAAACCCGGACCAGTGTTCGGGCAGTACCGGAGCGATCCGCAGGCTCGCGCCGCTCCGTTGCACCCCGAGCAGCGACTCGACCGCCAGTCGATACATCCAGCCTGCCGAGCCGGTGTACCAGCTCCAGCCGCCGCGACCGGTATGCGGTTCCACGCCATACACATCCGCCGCCAGCACATAGGGCTCGGCCTTGTACACGGCGATGGAGGCGGCATCACCATGGCTAACCGGGTTGATCAGACGCAACAGCTCCCAGGCCCGCGCGCTGTCACCGAGCGCAGCAAAAGCCATGCTCGCCCACACTGCGGCATGGGTGTACTGGCCGCCATTCTCGCGCACGCCGGGCACGTAGCCCTTGATGTAACCGGGATCGAGCGTGCTCTTGTCGAACGGTGGCTCCAGCAGTTTCACCAGGCCCAGGTCGCGGTCCAGCAAATGCCGCTCCAGCGAATCCATGGCCGTGCGCCGACGGGCATCGCTGGCCGCGCCAGACAGCACCGACCAGCTCTGGGCGATGGAGTCGATGCGGCACTCTTCATTGTCCGAAGACCCCAGTGGCGTGCCATCGTCGAAATACGCACGGCGGTACCAGTCGCCGTCCCAGCCATGTTCCTCCAGGCTGACGCGCAGGGCCGCCGCGTACTCGCTGCAGCGTTGCGCGAACGCCTCGTCCTGCTGCAGGCGGGCGATGGGCGCAAACCGCAGAAGCACGTCGTAGAGGAAGAAGCCCAGCCACACGCTTTCCCCCCTGCCCTGCTCGCCGACGCGGTTCATGCCATCGTTCCAGTCACCGCTGCCGATCAGCGGCAGGCCATGGCTGCCACGGCGCATGCCGTGTTCGATGGCGCGGACGCAATGCTGGTAGAGGCTTTCCTGCACTGGCGAGCGCTGCGGCAGATCGTAGTAGGACTCTTCGCCGGCATTCAGCGCACGGCCCTCGATATAGCCGGCAAGCTCATCGAGCACCGAGCGGTCGGCGGTGAGCGCCACATAACGGCTGGTCGCCAACGGCAACCACAGGTAATCGTCGGAGCAGGCGGTACGCACACCGCGATCCAGCGGGGGATGCCACCAGTGCTGCACATCGCCCTCGACGAACTGATGCGCGGCGCAAAGCAGCAGATGCTGACGGCTGGCCGCCGGCATGGCGTGGAGCATGGCCATGCTGTCCTGCAACTGATCGCGAAAACCGATGGCGCCGCCGGACTGGTAATAACCACTGCGCGCCCAGAAGCGACAGGCGATGACCTGGTACATCAGCCAGCCATTGACCATCACATCGAGGGCCGGCTCCGGGGTTTCGATGCGCACGGCGCCGAGGGTCGTGCGCCAGTGCTCTCGCACCTGCTCCAGGGCTTCGCTGGCGGCATTGCTGCCGCGAAAGCGCTGCGCCAAACGGCTAGCGCCCCTGGCGTCCTGACCAGCACCCAGGCGGAATACCACCTCCTGGCCCTCGCCATCCGTCAGTTCCAGGCTGACACGAATGGCCGCACAGGGATCGAGGCCGCCACCGGTACGCCCCGACAACCGTGGCTTGGCCATGGCCGCCGGGGCATTGAGGTTGCCGTTGCGCCCGAGGAATTCACTGCGGTCACCACTGACGCTGCGCGCCGGCGAATCCACATCGAAGAACGCCACGCGGCCGGGGAACTCGATGGAGAATGCGTTGCGCGCGAACAGCACGCCGCTCAGCGCATCTTCCTCGCTGACCACGTGCATCGCCGACTTCTCGCGCAGATCACCCAACACCCAGGCCACATAGCCGGTGACGGACAGGCGCCGCGCACGCCCGGAGTCGTTGCGAATCTTCAGGCGGGAAAACTTGATCGGCGCATCCAGCGCCACATACACCCACAACTCGCTGTGGATGCCATCCTCCTCGTGCTCGAACACGCTGTAACCGAAGCCATGGCGAGTCACGTAAGGGCCGGTACCGGGACGCGGCAACGGGGTGGGCGACCAGTAGTGGCCGCTGTCTTCGTCGCGCAGGTACAGCGCTTCGTCGCTGGCATCGCCGACCGGGTCGTTGCGCCACGGTGTCAGGCGGAATTCATGCGCGTTCTCGCTCCAGGTGTAGGCGCCGCCGCTTTCGCTGATCACCGTGCCGAAGTGCGGATTGGCCAGCACGTTGGCCCACGGCGCCGGCGTCCTGGCCCCTTCGGCCAGGGTCATCACGTATTCGCTGCCATCGGCACTGAAGCCACCGTACTGATTGCCCAGCAAGGTGACCGGGCTGTCGATGAGCGCACCCGGCACGCTGCGCGGTATGCGCATCAGGTCCGGATCGAAGCGCGGCAACGGCGTCTCGGCGCGGCGCTTGTGCACCTGCTCGGCCAGGCTGCCACGGCTGTCGCTGAGGACCAGCCGGGCCACGGCCAGCATCAGCAGGCGGTCTTCGCGGGAGAGTTGCTGGGCCGGACGCACGAAGATGCCACCCGGGCGGTCGACCAGGCTGGCCTCGCTGCCGGAGGTGACCAGGCCCATGATCAGGTCCTGCAGGTGCTGGCGATAGCCCACCTGGTCCTCGTTCCAGATCACCAGGTCGAGCACCAGGCCCTTCTGCCGCCAGTAGGCGTGGGCCTGCACCAGTTGCCGCACCAGCTCGATGTTCTCGGGGTCGGCGATCTGCACCAGCACGATGGGCCGGTCACCGGAGATCGCCTGGCCCCACAACCCGGACTGGTTGCGCTGGTTGCCGAGCAGGACGCTGGTGTCGGCGCGCAGCGAGGCATTGGCGTAGATGATCGACGCCGCCATCTGCTCGAACAACCGGGCATCGGCGGGCGAGGCATTGAGCTGGCGCAACAGCACCTGGCTGTGGGTCCAGGCCAGGCCGAACACCCGGTCGGCGAGGTGGCGGTCGCGGTACTTGTCGATCAGGTGCAGGCAGCCTTCACGGCTTTCACTGACCCCGGTGACCAGGTCGATGGTCGCAGTCTGCCCGGGTTCCAGGCTGATGCGACAACGAATTGCCACGATGGCATCGAGCACCGAGCCCATCGTGCCGGACAGGTTTTCATGGCCACGGTCCATCGCCGCCGGGTGTGTGACGTTACGCCCTCGCCCGACGAAGCGCGCGCGGTCAGTCTCGTAGGAAATCGCCTCGATATCCACGCCGTGTGCAGCCAGCAGGTGGCACATCCAGGGCGTCGCCTCCTGGCTGGAGCGTGGCCTGCGGGTACAGAGTATCGCCTGCAACGTGGGCAGCAGCTCGGTCTGCACGAACAGCTTGCTGAACGCCGGGTGCAGTGCATCGGCGAGGGCCGGTGCGAGCACCACGTCGGCGTAGCTGGTCAGTTCCAGCGTGCGCCGGACGCGGGCACGGTTGGTGATGTGCAGGCGGCGCAGCTCGATGTCGTCCTCGGGCGAGACGACGATTTCGGTGTGCGTATCGAAGTCACGTTCGCGCACGCGGAACTCGGCGCGGGCGTCGGTGAAGATCGCCTCATGGCTGGTCGTACGCTGCAGCGCAGGCTGGTGCGCCGCGGACCAGAAAGCGCCGCTGGCAACATCGCGCAGGTAACAGAACATGCCCCAGTTGTCGGCGCTGATGTCCTCGTGCCAACGGGTCACCGCCAGCTCGTTGCAACGGCTGTAGCCACCGCCAGCGCTGCTCACCATGACGTGGTAACGGCCGTTGGACAGCAACTGCACGGCCGGGCGCCGGCGATCCGGGTCGGCATACACGCGCAGCTTGGTCTCCACCACGCGTGCAGCGGCATCGGCATCCGGCGCGCTGGCGGCGTGCAGGTACTGTGCGGCGGTTTTCGGAATACGCTCCTGCAGCAGCAACGCCGTGGCCTGGAACTGCGGGTCGGACTCGAAGCGCCGTTGCATTGGCCGGTCCAGCAGGACATAGGCCAGTGCCAGCAGGCTCATTCCCTGGTGGTGCGCCATGAACGACTGGACCACGGCCGATTGCTGGCCACGCGGCAAACGCGCCGGGGTGAAGTCGATTGCCTCGTACAGGCCGAAGGGGCCGGCCAGTCCGAGATCCGCCAGGCGCTGCAGGTTCTTGCAGGCCGCCTCGGGGGCGACCATCAGGGCCAGGGCGCTGGCATAAGGGGCAATGACGATGTCCTCGCCCAGCCCGCGTTTCAGTCCCAGCCCCGGCACGCCGAAAGCGCGGTACTGGTAGTTGAGGTGGGCATCGAGGGTGTTGTAGCCGGACTCCGACACGCCCCAGGGCAGGCCGAGCTGGTGGCCATGTTCGATCTGCCGGGCGACGGCCGCCTGGCAGGTCTGATCGAGCAACGTGCCGGCATAGGTCGGCATCACCAGCATCGGCATCAGGTACTCGAACATCGAGCCGGACCACGACAGCAGCACCGGCACGCCGCCGTTGCTGGTGAGCAACCGGCCCAGGGTGAACCAGCCCTCCTGCGGCAACTGGCCCTGGGCGATGACCACGAAGTTGGTCAGCCGCGCCTCGGAGGCCAGCAGGTCGTAATAGGCCGCATCCAGGCGGTTTTCTTCCGCGTTGTAGCCGATGGCGAACAGGTCGCGGCGGGCGTCGTAGAGGAAGGTGAAATCCATGTGCGCCAGCTCACCAGCCAAGCGGGCCAGGCGCGTGGCACTGGCGATGCGCTCGCTGGCCTGGCGCTGTACCAGCAGCGCCCGGTCCTGCTGTTCGACGGGCCAGTGCGCGCTGTCGAGGCGGGCCAGATAGCGCCAGCTCGAGAGCACCGGCGCGGTAGCCAGGCTCGCCAGTGGCAGGCTCATGCTGCTCAGTTCGTCGTGCAGGTCCTGGCACTGGCTGAGCAGGGCATTGGCCCAGCGCATGACCTCGCTGTCGTTGGCGACGGCAAGGAGCGGTAACAGTTGCTCGACGTGGTGAAGCAATACGCCAAGACGCGCCACCGCCGCTTCACTGCCGGGCGAGTCAGCGGCGGAGGCGGCATCCAGTTCCGCCTGCAACGCCCGCAGGGGTTGTTCATCCTGATGCACCGCACGCAACGCATCACGCAACACCGCCAGGGTGTCACCGATTCCGGCAAACAGCTGCGGGCCGATCAATGGCTGGTCGGCCAGTTCCAGCAAGCCCGCGCGCAAGGTCAGCAGCAGCCCGGCGAGGTTGCCGCTGTCCACGGTCGAGACGTAGTGCGGCGGCAAGGGCTTGAGGGTCTGCGTGTCGTACCAGTTGAAGAAGTGCCGACGGTAGCGTTCCAGGCCTGCCATGCAGGTCAATGACTGGTCCAGCCGCGCGAGCATGCGCCCGGCGCTCAGGTAGCCGAAATCATGGGCGGCCAGGTGCGACACCAGCGCCATGCCCATGTTGGTGGGCGAAGTCCGGTGGGCGATGACGGCCACGGGTTGCTCCTGCACGTTGTCCGGCGGCAACCAGTTGTCGGCCGGACCGACGTGCTGGTCGAAGAACGCCCAGGTCTTGCGCGCCAGGGTGCGCAGAAAGCGCAGTTCCTCGGCGGAAGGGACGAATGCAGCGCGTGACGACGGCCGGCTCAGCCACCAGGCAATGGCCGGCGCCAGCAGCCACAACACCAGCAACGGGCTGGCCAGCGCCAGGGTCAGCGGGGTCGGGATGAGCAACAGGGCGACCACCACGGCCAGCGCGGGCGCCACCCACATCAGCCGATACAGGCCGCCCAGGTCGTTGCTGCTGGTGCGCTCGACCTCGCGCGACGGATTCCATTGCAGCAGGCGCCGCCGACTGACCAGCATGCGCCACAGCGTGCGGCCAATGGCATCGAGGCTGAACAACGCCTCGAATGGCAGCCAGACCAGCGTCAGCAGGGCACGCCCGAGGTCCAGCAACGAGGCTCGCGAGGTCACGGCCAGGTGCTGGCCCAACGGGATGTCATGGGCTTTGCGCAACAGCTCCAGCAGCGCACCGAGCAGCGGTTGCGCCAGCACCAGAGCGAACACGGCCAGCGTCCACACCAAGGCCGATGGCGCGGCGAACCACCCCCACAACAGCATGATCAGGAACGCACTCGGCTCCAGGCTGCGCCGCAGGTTGTCGAACAGTTTCCAGCGGGCCAGCGCATCGAGGTGATTGCGCTCCAGGCCGCCCTGCGGCTTCGGCGTCCACGGCATCAGCCACGGCAGCAGTTGCCAGTCCCCGCGAATCCAGCGGTGGCGGCGTTTCACATCGGCGCTGTAGCGGGCCGGATGCTCCTCGTAGAGCTGCACATCGCTGATCAGCCCGGAACGTGCGTAGCTGCCTTCGATCAGGTCGTGGCTGAGGATGCGATTGTCGGGGAAGCGCTCGGCAAGCGCCTGCTCGAAAGCATCCACGGCGTAGATGCCCTTGCCGATAAAGGAGCCCTGGCGGAACAGGTCCTGATAGACGTCCGAAACGGCACGGGTATAGGGATCGACCCCGGCATCGCTGCCGAACAATTGGGCATAGGCCGAACGCGCGACGCTGGGCAAGCTGATGCCGACCCGCGGCTGGAGGATGGCATAGCCGGCACTGATGCGCCGTTGCTCCAGGTCGAACACCGCCTGGTTGAGCGGATGCGCCATGGCGCCGACCAGTTGCCGGGCTACATCGCGGGGCAGTTGGGTATCGGTATCCAGGGTGATGACATAGGTCACCGATTGCAGCGCCGCGATGTCACCGACGATCAGCGAGAAACACGTGCGCCCGTGCCCGCGCAGCAGGGCGTTGAGTTCGGCGAGTTTGCCGCGCTTGCGCTCATGGCCCATCCAGACCTGCTCGTCCGGGCTCCAGCGACGCGGTCGATGGAACAGGTAGAAGCGTTCTGCCGTGACGGGCGGGTACTTCTGGTTGAGCGCCTCGATAGAGTGGCGGGCCCGTTGCAGCAGGGCCGCATCCTGATCCAGCACCTTGGTCGGGGCGTCCAGAAAATCGGTAAGGAGAGCGAAGTGCAGGTTCGCGTCGCGGTTGGCCAGGAAGCGCACTTCCAGGCCCTCGACCAGCTCCTCGATATCCTTGTCGCTGGCGATCATCGTGGGGATCACCACCAGCGTACGCGCCTGCTCGGGGATGCCTTCGCTGTAATCCAGACGCGGCAGCAGATCCGGCCTCACGCTGAGGGTCACCAGCCAGTTGACCAACCCGAGCGCCAGGCGGCTGGTCATCAGCAGAGCGACAACGCTGAGCAGCGCCAGCACACCGTCGCCCAGGCCGACGCCACGGGCGCTGTGGAGAAAGGGCCAGGCAAACAACACACTGAGGATCAGCACCGGGCCGAGAAAGAACAGCAACGGCGCACGCCGCAGCAAACGCTGCCAGCCTTCGGCCAGCGACACGCGTACCGCCAGCTGCTGCTCCAGTTCGGTGAGCCCACGGTCGACCAGGTAAAAACCGACATGCCCGGTAACGCCCTGCTCGCGCCGGGCTTCGGCCAGGCTGACGGCCTGCCGGGCCACGGCTTCTTCACTGTGCGCACAGTGCCTGGCCAGGCGTTCGACCACATGCCGGTAGTGGTCACGGGTGGCGAAATCCATACCGGCATACACCGCCGCCGGGTCCTCACGCAGCACCTGTTCGACCCGGCTCATGCGCTCGACGAAGGTGCGCCAATCAGTGGAAGACAGCAGGCGCAGGCTGCCGATGCTGTTGCTGATCGACACCTGCTCCGCCGCCTGCTGCTGGGCATCCTGCTGCACCAGGCGCTCGATGTTCAGGCCGGTCTCGGCGAGCATCTGCTCGACCCAGGTCAGCGGCAGAATCAGCGCGGCACTCTGGCCTTGCAGGCGCCTGGCCAGCTCGGCGACGAACGAGCTGGTCATCGGCGGCTGCGAATGCGCCATGTCGGCGACGGTCAGCACCATGCTCTTGGCATCGCGCTCGGCCGTTTCGCTGAGACGGTCGGCCCAGTCGTTGGCCAGGTTGCGATCATCCCAGTTGGCCATTACCCGCGAGGCGACGCGGCGCAGGTTCTCGATCAGCGCCAGGCGCAGCATGATCGGAATCGCCCACAGCTCACCCAGCGTCAGCGGCATGACCGACTGGTAGGCCATGACGAAGCGGCTGAGGCTGTCGCTGTCGACCCGGCCATCGCCATGGGAGATGGTTTCCAGAGCGATGTCGTAGACCCGTGGCAGGCCGCTCGACGGGCCGTTGGCCAGGCGCGGCAACTCGCGGCTGTAGCCACGCGGCAAGTGCTTGCGCGCGGTACGGATCTGCTCCTCGACCAGATAGAAATTATCCAGCAACCACTCCGCCGCCGGCGTGGCGCGTCGCGTGGCCAGTGGCACCTGGCTGAGCATGGCGCAACTGCGCGCCAGCAGGGCCTCGTTGTCATCCAGGCGCGCCAGCAACGAACTGGAAGCGGAGCGCGGGCTCAGGCGGTGTTGCGTGGCGAGATGGCTGCCGTGGCTGGCCATCTGTTCGGCGCTGAACAATTCGGCACGCAGGACAGGCTCGTACTCGAACTTGCGGGAGGCGCCGCGCAAGCGCGACCAGGTACGGTTCAATAGGCTGATCATCGTTTCCTTGGCAGGCCTGCGCCGCGTTCATCCGCAGAGGCACAGGTGAGGTGCGGCGCAAAACATGCGCCGCCATGCGGGCTCTCACCCTGAAGGCAGCAGGCGCCGGGCTCTGTTTCTGTTCAGAAAACTCGCTAACCCAGCTCTGCCGGGTACCAGTCTGCACACCCCAGCGCCGGGCGTCTGTCCGCTAGCGCACATAGGCTGGCCCGGTCATCGGCTCTTCATGTTCTGTGCCGCTGGGGAGGAAGGCGTACCGACGTGGCTCGCATTACCTGTCATAGTCGTTGCCACGCTGCGGCGCACTCCCGCGACGGGCAGAAACAGAGGTCCACATGAACAAGAGCACCCCGGGCAACCGCGACACTCACAGCCACCCGCCCAAGCCGGGCAATCGGAACGACGCCGGGCGTCATCAGGACAGGCACCACCCCGCGAACAAACCGCAGGTCGAACGCGGCAACGAGGCCGCGCCCACGAAGGAAATCGACGATCACGAAGTCAATGGCAACAAACTCTGACGAGGTGTAATCCCGCGAGGCGAAGCCCTAGGGCGAATGCCGGGCGTGCAGGTAAGGCAGCAGGCGGTCGGTCTCTTTTTTCACCACGGCATAGCACTCGCAACTCAGGCGCTCCAGGCGGGGCCGATCCAGCACGGTGATATGCCCACGGCTGTATTCGATCACCCCGACCCGCTGCAACTTGCCCGCCGCATCGGTGACGCCCTCTCGGCGTACACCGAGCATGTTAGCGATCAGCTCCTGGGTCATGTTCAGCTGGTTGCCGGGCAAACGGTCCAGCGCCAGCAGCAACCAGCGACACAGTTGCTGGTCGATGGAGTGGTGGCGGTTGCACACGGCAGTCTGCGCCATCTGCGTGATCAGCGCCTGGGTGTAGCGCAGCATCAACTGGAGCAACTCACCATGCCGGTTGAACTCATCCTTGAGGCGCTGCCCCGCCAGCCGATAGGCATGGCCCGCGCTCTGCACGACGGCGCGGCTGGGCGTGCTCTCCCCGCCCATGAACACTGCCACACCGATCAGCCCCTCGTTGCCCACCACGGAAATCTCCGCCGAGGCGCCACTCTCCATGACGTAGAGCAGCGAGATGATGGCATCGATGGGGAAATACACATGGTGCAGGGCATCCCCGGACTCGTAGAGCACATCGCCCAACGGCAGCGGAACTCGTTCGAGATGGGGGAACAGACGCTGTTTCACATCGACTGGCAACGCAGCCAGCAGGTGATTCTGTTGTGGATCGGCAGTAGCAGACATGACAGGCACCTATGCAGATGAAATGCCGCACCAGGCGGGACCGATTATGGTGCTGAGTAGGCGCCGGCCCTTCAGGCACAAGCAGGCGCCGGCATGAAGCAGGCCTATCAGTGCGTGGCGACACCCGACATACGACCGGGAAGCCAGCGAAAGCTCATGGCAACTGCGGCGAACTCCTCCCTCAGCACCTGGCCGAACGTGCGCGCCGCGGCATCGCTCAGAAAATCATCCCACTTGATACCCACCACCGTGACTTGCTCGAGGCTGGTGATGTGTGTGCACTGCAGGCTCAGGTAACCATCGCCAGCACGGGTCACTTCACAGTCGTAATCGGCCAGATGAGTGGCCAAGGCGTGTTTAACGTCGGAAAGCGTCAGGGCTTCCATATCTATTCCCCAGTGGAATCGATAGTTGAAAGCTACGCGTGAAGGACTATCGAGAGATGAAGCGCTTCACCACTGTACTCCTGAAGGGTGCACGACGTTGAAGTAACTTCACGTCGTGACACGGAAGCCCCAACTCAGGCCCCCGCGCCTTACCTCTCGCTCAACGCCAGCCAGCTGCGCCACAGCACCTGCGCCTTGCGCTGGTAGTTCTTCATGTCTGCGGTCAGTTCCAGGCGCGCGCGGGAAGATGTCATCTCCTCCGGCAGCAATGGGTCACGCACCAGGCGGATGATGACCACGCGCCCCAACAGCAACGACTCGCGCACGGCCTTTTCGAGCGGGCCTTTTTCCAGCGTGCGTGTGCTGCGTACCAGCGCCTTCTGCATGGCCCGATAATCGGCAGCGAGCGCCTTCACATCCCACAAGGCCATGGCCTGTTTGTGGCTGGCCTTGTCCAACTCGTCGAGGCGAAACACCAACGCTTGAGGTGCCAGGCCCAACGCCTGCAAGTGAGTGCGCATGGCACTGGCGCCGCCCTGCAGATTGTCCGGGCGCACATGCAAACCGGGCTGCAGCAGGCGAAAGCCCTGCAGGCTCAAGGCCAGGGCGTTATGCCGCCAGGTGGTCTTGTCGGACCGCTGCACGCCACCATCGTGCACCGCCAGCCAGCCGCCTTGCCAAGGCAGGGTTTGCGTCTCCTTGTGCGCCCAGTCATCCACCACCCGAGCCAGCACAGGCCCCGCTGGATTCAGCCGGTAGAAGCCACGCGGGTGATTGATGATCTTGCCTTGCTGGCTCAGGCGATTCAGCGCAACGCGAACGGCCGAGGCCTTTATCCCGAGCAGTTCGCCCGCCTGGCACAACGCCTGCGCCGGCAGCGCCTCGCCGCAGGCAACCAGCAGGTCCAGGATCAGTTCCGGCGCGCTCATCGCGGCCCGCTCGATATTACATAAGGTGTCCATAATTGCGTTATAAAGAGATATTTCCTAGCCTGTCAATCCAGCCAACCCGCTGCATTCCAGGTACCTGCCATGGCCTTCGTTGTAACCACGATCGATGACGCCGTCTTCACCATCACCCTGAATCGCCCCGAGAAACGCAACGCCGTGAATGGCCCGATGGCGGCCGAGATTCGCGACGCCTTCCTGCAGTTCGAAGCCGACCCGAGCTTGCGTGTAGCCGTGCTCACCGGCGCGGGTGGGAACTTCTGTGCGGGCGCCGATCTGTCTGCTGTGGCAGATCCCGCCTTACGCAACGAACTCGACCCGGATGGTGGCGGCACGGGCCCGATGGGACCCACGCGCATGGCGCTGTCCAAACCGCTGATTGCCGCTGTCAGTGGCCATGCGGTCGCCGGCGGCCTGGAGCTGGCATTGCTCGCCGACCTGCGCGTGGCCGATGAGGATGCCGTATTCGGCGTGTTCTGCCGCCGCTGGGGTGTACCGCTGATCGATGGCGGCACGGTGCGCCTGCCACGCATCGTCGGCATGGGCCATGCCCTCGACATGATCCTCACCGGGCGCCCCGTGGGCACGCCCGAAGCCCTGCATATGGGCCTGGTCAACCGCAGCGCCGCACCAGGACAAGCCGTGACGGTGGCCCAGGAACTGGCCCGCCAGATCGCCGCCTTCCCACAGCAATGCATGCTGGCCGATCGTGCATCGGCCTTCGCCCAATGGGCACTGCCGCTGGCCGACGCACTGCGCCATGAAGGCAAGCAAAGCACGCCCATGGTCTTCGCCGAAGGTGAGAAAGGCGCCGCCCGCTTTGCCCTGGGCGCAGGTCGCCACGGTGATTTCGCCAGCTGAACCCTTCACGCCTCTGCCAGGAACCGCACATGACCCAGCCCCGCTCTCCTCGCCCCGACGGCGCGACCTACCATGAACTGATTCGCCGTGGCGCCCTGCAACACGGCCCCCGCACGGCCATCGTCTGCGGCCGCGACAGCCTGACCTTCACCGAGGTCGACCACCTGAGCAGCCAGCTCGCTCACTGCCTGCACAACGCCGGCGCCACGTCCGGCAAACGCGTCGGCCTGCTGTTCAACAATGGCATCCACAGCGTGCCGCTGGATTTCGCCTGTGTGAAAGCCGGGATCAATCGGGTGCCGCTCAACGCACGCCTGTCGCTGGCCGAACACGCCACCATGCTGCGCGAAACCCAGTGCCACTATCTGGTGTTCGGTGCGGACCTGGCCGAACGCGCCGCTGCTCTGGCCGAGGAAATTCCGCAACTGGTCTGCCTCGGCATGGGCAGCGCCCTGCCCGGTGGCAGCGACCTCCTGGCGCTGGCCGGACAGCAACCGGTGAGCGCACCAGCAATCGACGTCCATCCGGACGACATCGTGCTGACCCTGTTCACCTCCGGCACCACCGGCACGCTCAAGGCTGCCCAGCATACCCAGGCCTCGTTCGCCGCCATTTGCCGCAACGTACTGATCAACCTGCTGCCGGTCACCCCGGACGATGCCATGCTGCACGCCGCCTCGCTGATCCACGCCAGCGGCGTGTTCGTGCTGCCGTTCTGGTTGCGCGGTGGGCGCACGGTGATCCTGCCCGGGTTCGAGCCGAACCTGTTCCTGCGTACCCTTGAAGACCAGCGCATCACCGCCATCAACCTGGTGCCGACCATGCTGCAGATGCTGCTGGAGCACCCGCAGTTGTCGAGCGCAGATGTCACCGCCCTGCGCTATGTCATCTACGGCGCCTCGCCCATGCCACGCGCGGTGATCCAGCGCGCCATGGCGCTCTGGGGACAACACCGTTTCTGGCAGTACTACGGCCAGACCGAAGCGCCCATCTGCCTGACCGTATTGCGCCCGGAAGAACATGAAGGCGAGCTGCTCGACGCCTGCGGACAACCGGCCATGGATGTCGAGGTGAAGCTGATCGATGAGGACGGCAACGAAGTACCCGCCGGTACACCGGGCGAAATAGCCGTGCGCACACCTACGGCGATTGCCGGCTACTTCAATGCGCCACAGCTGAATGCCGAAACCTTCATGGCCGATGGCTGGGTACGCACGCGGGATGTCGGCGTGTTCGACGAGCGCGGCTATCTGTACCTGAAGGACCGGACGTCAGACATGATCATCACCGGCGGCTACAACGTCTATCCACGCGAAGTGGAGAACGCCCTGATGAGCCACCCGGCCGTACGTGAATGCGCCGTGATCGGCTTGCCCGATGACAAATGGGTCGAGGTCGTTACCGCCGTCATCGCCCTGCGTGAAGGTCAGCAGGCCGGGCCCGAGGCGTTCACCGCACACGTCGCCGCGCAACTGGCGTCCTACAAGAAGCCACAGCGTGTGTTGTTCGTCGACGAAATCCCGAAGACGGCAGTCGGCAAGCTCAATCGCAAAGCGCTGCGCGAACGGCTGCGCAATGCCTGAACCGACTGGCGCCAGCCCGATCAGGGTTGGCGTCAGTGTTAAGCAACGCTAGGGCTGCCGGATGCACAACAGGCGGTAGACGCCCTCTTCGGCTTCGATGCCATGGGTGTCGTGGCCGAAGCCCGGGAACTGCAGGTCGAAGCTTTCCAGCGCGCGCAAGTACGACAACAACGGACCGTCGATGGGGCCGGCGTTTTCCCCCGGCATCATCAGCGGGATGCCAGGCGGGTAAGGCACGATACCGGTCGCCACCACGCGCCCGGCCGCCTCGGCCAGCGTTACCGGTTCGATCTCGTTGCGCACGAGTTTCTCGTAGGCCTGCACCGGGCTCAGCACCGCCTGCGGCAGCATGGCGAACGCCGCCGCCATGGTCGCGGTGGTGCGGGTCTCGCCCATCGCGGCGAACAGTTGGTCGGCCAGGTCCCTCAGGCCCATGCCCTTGTAGCGCTGTGCATGACTGCCGATCAGGTCGGGCAGGCAGCGCTCCAGTTCCAGGTTCTCGTCATAGTCACGCTTGAAGTCGAGCAGTGCGTTGACCAGCGTGCCCCACTTGCCCTTGGTGATGCCGACCGAGAACAGGAAGAGCAGAGAAAAGTCGGCGGTTTTCTCCACCACGATACCCAGCCGCCCGAGGTAGGCGGTCAGCACACAGGCCGGGATACCACTGGACTGCAATTGACCGTCGGTGCCCATGCCCGGCGTGAGCACGGTGACCTTGATCGGATCGAGCAGGCAGTAGCCATCCTCGATATCGCCGAAGCCGTGCCAGCTTTCGTTCGGGTGCAACACCCAGCAGGACGGATCGGTCTTGAGCTGCGCAGGGTCGGCATCCTCGAACGGACAGGACGCGCCAGCGACGGAGACATGCTCCGGCTGCCAGCAACTGAAGAACCAGTCGCCCGCCGCGCGCATATCGGCATGCATGCGCGCGATCACCTGGCGGAAGGACACCGCCTCGTCGATGCATTCCTGGGTGAGGATCTCGCCGTGGGGCGCTTCCATCATCGCCGCGCTGACATCGCAGGAGGCGATGATCGCGTAGTTCGGCGAGGTCGAGGCATGCATCATGAACGACTCGTTGAAGCGCGCATGAGGCACCGGCGAGCGGCCATCGCGCACATGGATCATCGAGGCCTGGGACAGCGCCGCAAGCAACTTGTGGGTCGACTGGGTGGCGAACACCGTAGGCCGCGAGGCGGTGTGGTCGCCCGGTTCGCCGTGCATGGCGAAGCGCTCGCGGTACATCGGGTTGAACCGCGCATAGCCGTACCAGGCCTCGTCGAAATGCAGGCGATCGACACTGGCGCCAAGCAGTTGCTCGACCCGGGTGACGTTGTAGCAAAGGCCGTCATAGGTGGAGTTGGTGATGATGGCGTGCACTGGCGTGCGGTCGATGCCTTCACGCACCAGCGGGTTGCTGGCGATGGCCTGCGCCACGGCGTCGCGACTCAGGGTCTGCGGCATGATCGGGCCGATGATGCCGTAGCGGTTGCGGGTCGGTACCAGGTAGGTGGGGATCGCACCGGAAAGCGTCATCGCGTGCTCGGCGGACTTGTGGCAATTGCGGTCGCACAGGGCGATCTGGTCGCGGGTCACGCTGGCCATCAGGATCACTCGATTGGAGGTCGAGGAACCGTTGGTGACGTAGTAGGTGCGGTGCGCGCCGAACACCTTGGCGGCGTAGCGCTCACCCTGGCCGATTGGCCCGCTGTGATCCAGCAGCGAGCCCAGCTCGCCCACCGAGATCGACAGGTCCGAGCGCAGCAGGTTTTCCCCGAAGTATTCGTAGAAGGCGCGGCCCACGGTGGTTTTCAGAAAGGCCGTGCCACCGGCATGCCCTGGCGTGTGCCAGGAATACTCGTAGCTGCGGGCGAAGCGTGCCAGAGCACCGAACATGGGCGGCAGGATTTCCTGGCGATAACGCTCGATGGCAGCCAGCACCCGTCCGCTGAGGAAGCTGCTGGTGTCCTCCGGCAGCCAGATGAAGTCATCGGCGTGCTGCATGACCACCAGCGGGATGCCGTCGACGCCACCCCGGTCGCTGATCAGGAACACCGGCATGCGCTTGTTGCGCGTGCGTAATTCGACGAGCAGGGAGACACAGGCATCGTGGGCGGGGCTGCTGTCCAGGTTCCAGTCGAGCAGGACGCACTGGATGGCCGAATCGGAACGCAGCAGCGAGGTGGCGTCGTGGAAACTGCGCGAGCTCAGCAGGCTGATGTCGCGGGCCTCGATGTCCTCCATCAACTGGTTGAGCGAGCGACCGAAGACGGTATTGCTGTCTGGCTCGGCGCTGATCACCAGCGCCAGCATGCCAAGGGGATGTTTTCTTTGGGCCATGAGCTCAGCTCCTTTGCAGCGGCAGGGTTGGTTCCGCGTCGCGCAGCACCGTGGATGTCTCGATGCTGCTGACCTGCCGCGCGCGTTCCATGTCGATCAGGCGGTTGTTGACGAACCCGAACAGCGTGTAGCCGATGATGACGGCGACACCGCCCAGCATCAGTGCCTCCGCCCCGGAGCTATACAGCGCCAGGTAGCTGTAGGCGGCCGCCACACAGGCCACGGCATTGGTGATGAACGCCTGTTTCGGCGGCACACCAGACACCTTCTGCATGGTCATCAACGCGGCCATGGACAGGATGTACGGCACCAGGTTGGTGACCACCGCGAGATTGACCAGGGTGTCGAACTGCTTGCTCAGGTCCGGACTGATGGTCAGCAGGGCCAGGGCCGTCTGACAGGCCAGCAGAACCAGCATGCCGACGATGGGCGTACCGGCCTTGTTGGCGAGGGCGAATATCTTCACGAAGTAGCCGGTGTCCGCCGAGCTCTTGAACACCTGGGCAATGGTGAACTGCCAGCCGAGCAGCGAGCCGATGCAGGCGATGACCATCAGGGCCATGACCAGATTGCCGACTGCCGGGGTGAACATGTGGGCGAATACCAGGCCGAATGGCCCGGTGGATTTCACCAGCTCGGCATTGTCGATGATGCCGGCGATGACGTTGGTCGAGGTGATGTAGATCACCGCCGCACCGATCGTCCCACCGAGCACGGCGATGGGCACGTTGCGCTCGGGATTCTCCACCGCATCGCTGTTGGCGCAGGCCGATTCCAGCCCGAGAAAGGCCCAGAGGGTAATCGCCACCGAGGCGCCCGCCGCTTCGAACAGGCTCTTGCCATGCGGGTTCCAGCCGGCGGCATAGGTGGCCGGATCGAACCAGAACCAGCCGATGGTGGAGACCAGCAGCACCGGCAGGATCACACCCCACACGGTGACATTGCCGATCCGGCCGGTGATGCGCGCACCGCCGAAGTTGGCGATCGTGGTCAGCCACAACAGGGCGATGGTCATCAACCCGACCTGCAGGGCTGTGAGGCTGAGGTGAAACAGCTCGGCGATATAGCCCACCGCCGTGATGCCAATCGCCACGTTGGCGATCAGCAGGGACAGGCCGTAGGTGTAGTTGGTCAGGTAGTTGCCGGCCTTGCCGAAGGTGTATTCGGCATAACCGCCCATACCACCGCTGTTGCGACTGAGCATGCCGCAGCGGGCAAAGGCATAGGCCAGGGCCAGGGAGCCGGTGGCCGTGACCAGCCAGGAAAGAATCGAGATGGCACCGACTTCTGCCAGCTTGCTCGGCAACAGGACGATGCCGGAGCCGAGCATGTTGACCGCTGTCAGCATGGTCAACTGCATGACACTCATTTTCTTGATCGTGGCCATACGAAGTGACGCTCCAGTGAGTTAACTGGATTCACGCTAGTTCACTTCGTATTAATACCTTGGACGATAAGGGAATATAAAAACCGCACCTTATCGTGATTAATTCATAAGCCGCTGAAGCTCATGAAGCGCTCTAGTTCAATGCATTCAGCACTTCAGGAAAACTGCCCGGCCATCACTCCGCCGGCGTTGCCGTGAGGTTGGCCCGCAGGATCTCGATGAACTCCAGTACCAGTTGCGAAGGCGCCTCGTGGGTCGGGTGCAGCAGGGCCACTTCATAGCGAATCGACGGGCGAAACGGACGCAGCACCAGTCCACTGGTGAACGGACGACTCACCACCGGATCGATGATGCCCACCCCCAGGCCAGCGGCGACCAGCTCGCAGGCGGTGGAGAAGAATTCGGTTTCCGCCACCACGTTCCAGGATGCGCCGTACTCGGAAAATGCCGTGGCCAGTTGCTGGTGGATCGGGTCGCCCTTGAACAGGGACACGAACGGTACACCGCTCAGGTCGGCCGGCGTGATGCTGGGCAACATGGCCAGCGGATGGCTGGCCGGCATCATGCATTGGCACTCGTAGGAGAACACTTCCATGTTCGCCGTCGGGTAGTCCAGCGGCAGCTCGGCAATGGCGATATCGAACTGCTGGGTGGCCATCAATTCGCGCACCGATTGCGAGTTGCGGCTGATGATCTTGATCTGCAAGCCGGGGCGTTCCCGAGCGAACTCGGCCATCAGCCGCGGCAGCAAACTGATCGAGACACTGGCATAGGCGGCTACCGCCAGATGCCCGCGTTTACCCAGACGAATCTCCTGGGCATGACGCGTGGCCTTCTCCACCGCTTCCAGCGCGCGGTTGGCCTCGACGTAGAACAGGCGCGCCTCGGGAGTGGGCTGCAAACGCCCGCCACGGCGCACGAAGAGGGTCAGACCGATCTCATGCTCAAGGATGGCAATGGTGCTGCTGATGGCTGGCTGGGAAATGCCCAGCAGCTCGGCCGCACGGGTCATGGTGCCGTGGAGCATGAGGGTTCGGAAGCATTCGAGCTGACGGATTCGCATGGCGATCCTATAAATTTAACTTATAGTGAAGCCAAGTTATATTATTGGTTTTCCCATGTCACGCTGTGATTTCCTTGGTCATGCGTTGTTCAAGACCGATAACAAAGGAGCATCCACACGTGACCGACACCCCAGTTTCCGCGACATTCACCGCCATTACCCGCCTGGCCCCACGCCATGGCGTAGCGGTGAAACTGACCAGCGGGCAAACCATCCGCATCACCAACACCCACGGCCATCAAGTGGTCGACACCTGGGCCTTCGCCCAGGACGATGTGGCCGAGTGCATGTCCATGGAACACAGCCGCGCCTCACTGCTGCGCCTGATCCCGCAGGTCGGTGATACCTTCCTGAGCAACCGTCGCCGGCCGATGCTGACCCTGACCGAAGACACCACGCCAGGCATCCACGACACCCTGATCGCCGCCTGCGATATCCACCGCTATCGTCAGTTGGGCGCCGAGGGCTATCACGACAGCTGCACCGACAACCTGGCCAACGCGCTGGAAGCCATCGGCCTGCACATTACCGATACGCCCTGCCCGCTCAACCTGTTCATGAACGTGCCCGTCGACAGCGACGGTCGCCTGGCCTTCGTGCCGCCCGTCAGCAAACCGGGCGACCATGTCACCCTGCGGGCAGAAATGGACCTGGTGATCGTGTTTTCCGCCTGTCCGCAGGACATGACGCCCGTAAACGGCATGATGCCCACCGAAGTGCACTACCAGGTCCAATGACCGACAGGCCAAGACAATAATAAAAAGTCTCAGCCTTTTGCCCTCAACCCGAGCTGCCACAAAAACCAAGCCATGAGGTCACTACCATGATCACGCTTCCTCGCAAACACATCGCCGTTGCCCTGTTCAGTGCCTGGACCGCCCTCAGCGCGTCCTGGGCCAATGCCGACGACCTGCTCGCGCAGATCCAGTCCAGCAAACGCATCACCATCGCCACCGAGGCCCGTTATGCGCCATTCGAATTCGTCGAAGGCGGCAAGATGGTCGGCTACGACATCGACCTGATGAACTACGTGCTGGCCGACCTGCCAGGGGTCAAGCTCAAGCACCTCGACCTGCCGTGGCAGGGCGTGCTGCCAGGCCTGGATCGCAAGAAGTTCGACTTCGTGGTCAGTGCCGCCACGGTCAACAAGGCCCGCGCCGAACAGTTCGCCTTCACCATTCCGATTGCCGATGCGACGGTGAAACTGCTCAAGCGCGAAGGGGATGATTCGATCAAGTCGCTGGACGATCTCAACGGCAAGATCGTTGGCTCGCAGACCGGCTCCGGGCAGATCCTCGCCCTGCAGGCCTTCGACAAGCAACTCAAGGCCGAGGGCAAGCCAGGCCTGAAGGAACTGCGCCAGTACATCGCCTATGACGAAGCCTACGCCGACCTGGCGGCGGGGCGTCTCGACGGGGTCGCCCAGGCGCTGCCGAACATCGGCCCGCTGCTCAAGGCGCGCCCTGGCCTGTTCGCCACCCTGCCGGATCCGCTGGGGCCGAAAACCTACTTCGCCTGGGTGGGCCGCAAGGATGTCGACAGTGCATCGCTGGTGAAATTCTTCAATGATCGCCTGGTCCGCGCCAACCAGGACGGCACCATGCAGAAGCTGCAGCAGAAATGGTTCGGCTTCACCATGGACCTGCCGACCGAAAGCCCTGAACCGGAAATCTGAGGTCACCCCATGAACGAGTTCATTGAACGGCTGATGATGTATCTGCCGGCACTCGGGAATGGTCTGCTGGTAACCCTGGGGCTGTGCCTGGTGGCCATGCTCCTGGGGTTTGCGCTGGGTGTCGCACTGTACCTGTGCGGCTCCAGCCGCTCACCGGCGCTGATCTGGTTTTCCCGTGGCTACGTCAGCTTCTTTCGCGGCACGCCGCTGCTCGCGCAGTTGCTGTTGTGCTTCTACCTGCCGACCAGCCTGGACATCGACCTGCCGGGCGTCGTGGCGGCCATCGTGGTGCTGTCGCTGAACACCGCGGCCTACCAGTCGCAGATTCTGCGCAGTGGCTTCGAGGCGATTCCCAAGGGCCAACTGGAAGCCGCCGCCGTCTTCGGCCTGAGCCGCTGGCAGACCCTGACTCGCGTGCAGATCCCCCAGGTTCTGCAACTGGCCTCGCCGGCCCTGGTGTCGGAACTGATCGACGTGATCAAGGCCTCGGCCGTGGTCTCGGTGGTCGCCATGACCGACCTGATGCGCGTCAGCCAGCAACTGGTCGCACAAACCTACCGGCCGCTTGAGGTCTACCTGGTGGCCGCCCTGTTCTACCTGGCGCTGACCAGCGTGCTCGCGCTGGCCGGCAGGGCTCTGGAGCAATACTGGCAGAGGCGCGCGTAATGGAAGAAGTACTGACTTACCTGCCCGACTTCCTCAATGCCCTGTGGGTCACGGTGCAGATCAGCCTGCTCGCGGCCCTGCTCGGTGGCATCCTCGGCTTCGTCCTCAATGGCTTGCGGGTAGCCTGGGCACCGCTGGTCCATGTCTACCGTGTGTATGTCTGGTTGATTCGTGGCACGCCATTCCTGGCGCAACTGATGCTGGTGTACTTCGGCCTGCCCGTGCTCGGCCTGACCCTCAGCGCAGTGGAAGCGACCATCGTGTCGCTGGCCCTGTACAGCTCGGCGTACTTCGCCGAACTGCTGCGCACGGCGTGGAACAGCATTCCGCGTGGCCATGTCGAGGCGGCCCACGTGCATGGCATCGGTGCCTGGCGCGTGTTCTGGCATATCCAGACGCCTCAGGCGCTGATGTTCTGCCTGCCACTGCTGGGCAACCAGGTGATCCTGACCATCAAGGAAAGCGCAGTGGCCTCGATCATCACCGTCCCTGAACTGACCCAGACCGCCGGCGCCATCGTTTCCAACACCTTCTCTTATGTCGTGCCCTACGCCCTGCTGGTGATCGCCTATTGGCTGCTCACCCAGACCGTCGGCACCCTGTTCGGCTTGGCCGCCCAGCGCGCCAATCGCATTCTCAGAGGTTGAACATGAATCCGTCTCCGATCATCGAACTGCGTGGCCTGGGCAAATCCTACGGCGACCATCGGGTGCTCAAGGGTATCGACCTGAACGTGATGCCCGGTGAGATCGTCTCCCTGATCGGCCCCTCCGGGTCGGGCAAGACCACCGCCCTGCGCTGCATGAACTTTCTCGAAGCCTATGACGAGGGCGAGGTGCTGATCCACGGCCGCCTGCTCGGCTACAAGAACGACGGGCGCAGCCTCAAGGACCGCCAGAGCGCGGCACAACTGGCCGAGGTTCGCCGGCCGCTGGCCATGGTGTTCCAGCAGTTCAACCTGTGGCCGCACATGAACGTGCTGGGCAACGTGATGGCGCCACTGTTGCTCGGCAAACGCATGGCCAAGGCCGAGGCCCAGACCCTGGCCGAACAGGCCCTGCACCGTGTAGGCATGAGCCACAAGCTGGACGCCTATCCGGGGCGCCTGTCCGGTGGCCAGCAGCAGCGGGTCGGTATCGCCCGCGCCCTGGCCGTGCAACCGGAGCTGCTGCTGCTCGACGAGCCGACCTCGGCCCTCGACCCGGAACTGGTGGAAGAAGTGCTGCAAGTCATCCAGTCGCTGGCCCAGTCCGGCATGACCATGGTGATGGTGACCCACGAGATGAGCTTCGCCGAGAAGATCTCCACCCAGGTGGTATTCATGGAAGCCGGCCAGGTGGTCGAGCGTGGTGCGCCAGCGCAGTTGTTCCGCCAGCCGACCACCGAACGCCTGCAGCAATTCCTCAAACCCTGGCTCAACCGCGGCACCGCGGCCGCATGAGCGAAGCACGCGGCGGAGAACGACCGAGCATGAGCACGCTGCTGGACGAGGCGTATCGCCTGGGCGAGGGCCTGACTGACCCATTGCAACTGACCCGCCAGGCGCTGGCCGCTGCGGCCTCGTCAGCGCATGTGTTCATCGCCCTGTGCGAAGAGCGGGCACTGCGCCAGGCCGAGGCTTCGGCGGCGCGGCGCCTGCGCGGGCAGCCCCTGAGCCCGTTCGACGGCATCCCCTATGCCGTCAAGGACCTGGTGGATATTGCCGGCATGCCGACCAGTGCCGGCTCGACACTGTTCGCCGACGGCCCGCTCGCGGCGCGGGACGCACCGGTGATCGCCGCGCTCAGCTCGCTGGGGATGATTCCGATCGGCAAGACCAACCTCAGCGAGTTCGCCTATTCCGGGCTGGGTCTGAACGCGAACTTCGGTACCCCGGTGGCAGACGTTGCCGTCGATGAACCGCGTGCCCCCGGTGGCTCCTCGTCAGGCTCGGCGATTGCCGTGCAACGCGGCATCGTCAGCGTCGCGCTGGGTACCGATACGGCGGGCTCTGTGCGCATTCCCGCCGCGTTCAACGGCCTGGTCGGCTACCGTGCCTCCTGCAACCGCTACCCCATGCAAGGCGTGCGAGCGCTGGCGCAAACCCTGGACACCCTGGGGCCTATCGCCAACAGTGTGGCCGACTGCATTGCCTTCGACGGTGCCCTGCGCGGCACGCTGGCCAGCCTGCCCGTGCCTCTGCGCCTGGCGGGTATCCAGTTTGTCGTGGAGGAAACGGTTCTGCGGGACCCGCTTCTGCAACCTGCCGTGCGCGACAACCTGCTGGCATGCATGGAACGCCTGCGTGCAGCGGGGGCAGTGGTCGAAGTTCGCGCGCTGGAATCCGTGGCCCTTACCCGCCAGTTGATCGCCGAGCATGGCTGGCTGGGCGCAGTGGAAGCCTGGCAAAACTACGGGGAAGCGGTCGAAGGCCCGCACGCGATGCAGATCGACCCGCGCGTTCGCCAGCGCCTGCTGGCCTCCAGGGCCGTCGGCGAGCGCGAGGCACTGCTACGCCAGGGCCGCGACCAGTTGATGGCCGGGCTTGAGTTCGAACTGGGCAACAGCGTGCTGGTCATGCCCACCGTCTGGCATGTGGCGCCGCCTCTGGCCGCGCTGGAACAGGACGACGCGCACTTCGCCCTGACCAACCTGCAGACCCTCAACCTGACCATGATCGGTAGCCTGCTGGACATGCCCGGCATTGCCATGCCCTCAGGCGTCGATGCCCAGGGCCTGCCCACCTCGATGCTGTTTTCGCTGACGCAAGGCCAGGACGACAGCCTGCTGGCCATCTGCCTGGCGGTCGAGCAAGCCTGTAGGCCGGCTTCAACCACGTGAACACAGGGCGTCCGGCGGACGGGCGCTTTCGTGCAGGCAACAAAAAACCCGCCGAGGCGGGTTCTTTTCAGACCATTCCGACATCCTGTCAGCAGCCATCCTGGCAATGGTCGATCGTCCATGATCCTGAGCGCGTCCTGCGCTTCAGTGATGGGTGAAGATTAGGCCTGTCTCCGGGTGATCAACAGAGCGAATCGCAGGCAGGCCGTGTAAGCCTTTCGCTATAGCTGTGCCGAGAAAACGCCCCTTACACCCCGCAAACACCCGAAAACAGTGGCCCGAGCCCCCTATCGCGACATGCGCATTGCACAGCGGACGGCGCATCATTACCATTGACATTAATTCTCATCCGCACTTGAGGCGCATCGCGCCGGGTATTAGCGTGCACTCGATGCCCTCCCCAGACGTCTCATCGATCAACACCCTCTACCACAGCCATTCCCGCTGGCTACTCGGCTTCCTCCATCGTCGGCTGGGCAGCCGCTTCGATGCCGCAGACCTGGTGCAGGATACGTTCCTGCGTGTGCTACTGCGCCCCCGGACATTCGATGGGGTGACCGGCGAACGCTCCTACCTGGCGACCATTGCCCGAGGGTTGTGCATCGATCACTGGCGACGTCGGCAACTCGAACAGTCCTGGCTGGAAAGCATGGCAGCCCGCCCCCTTCACCTGCAGCCATCCCCCGAACACCGCGCCCTGATCGTCGAAACCCTGCATGAAGTGGACGCCATGCTGCTGCGCCTGCCGGCACGTGTGCGACGGGCGTTTCTGCTGGCCCAGATCGATGGCCTTCCCTACCGAATCATTGCCACCGAACTCGGGGTTTCCGAGCGCATGGTGAAGAAATACCTGGCCCAGGCCTTCGTGCACTGCGCGCTGCTGGAGGCCGAACTTGACGGCCTGCTGGTCGAGTGACGCGCATGCAAGGCCAGGACAGAAAACTCAGCCACACCAGCCTGCAACAGGCCGCCCATTGGTACGTGCTGCTGCATGACGAGAACACCACCGACCAGCAACGCGCCCAATGGCAGGCCTGGCTCGACCAGCAAGGTGAACACCAGGACGCCTGGCGTTATGTCGAGCGCGTGGGGCAACGGTTCGCGCCCCTGCAGAGCGACAACGAGCGAGAGTCGGCAAGCGCCATGCTGCGCAACGCAGAACACGGCAGCTTCAGCCGCCGCCAGGGACTCAAGACCCTGATAGTGCTGGGCGCCAGTTCGCTCCTGGGCTGGGGCGCCTGGCGCACCACGCCACTGCCACGCCTGCTCGGCAGCTGGACGTCGGACTTCTCCACCCACACGGGTGAAATCCGCGACACCATCCTGGCTGATGGCACTCACCTGTGGCTCAGCGCGCTCAGCTCGGTCGACGCCGAGTTCACGGCAGACCAGCGTCTGCTGCACCTGCGCTTCGGTGAAGTCCTGATCGATACCGCCAGTGACGCACGACGCCCCTTCCTCATCGACACCCGCCATGGGCGCATGCGCGCGCTGGGTACACGCTTCGGCGTCAAGCAGATGGAGAACATCACGCGCCTCAACGTCTACCAGGGCGCGGTGGAGGTATGTACCGGCGAGAGTGCGCAAACCGAAGTGGTCAATGCGGGTTATCAGGTCGACTTCTCGCACCTGGCAATCAATGCGCAACGCCCGGCACAGATCACCGGCGAGTCCTGGATCCATCAGGTGCTGACCGCTGAAAACATGGCCCTGGGGCAATTGGTGAATGAGCTGGGCCGTTATCGCCATGGCTACCTGGGTTGCAACCCGGCGGTGGCCTCGCTGCCCGTCATCGGCGCTTTCCCGTTGAACGATACCGAGCAGGCGCTCCGCTTGCTCAGTGCGGCCCTGCCGATCCGCGTGCAGCGCCTGACGGACTGGTGGGTCAGCATCGAGCCCGCCTAAGCGCCGTGGCATGTGCAAAAAAAACTTGCCGCTGCGGTTCCCCTTTTGGCTTTTCGTTCGGTTTACCCGGAACACCACCCATTCAACCAACGAATTGTTCCAGGGGACACCATGCACTTGCCCGCCCGACTCACGCGTCGTTTTGCCCTGCGGCCATTGGCTCTCGCGCTGCCACTTTCCTGCCTGGCCGGCGCGCCACTGTTACTGCAATCCTCCATCGTCCAGGCAGATCAACAGCAGGCAGCGGAGCGCCAGTACACGATTGCGCCCGGCCCCCTGGGCAGCGTGCTCAACCAGTTCAGCAACCAGGCCGGCATCTACCTGGCCGGACACAATGACTTGACGGCCAACCGCACCAGCAAAGGCCTCAATGGCCGCTATTCGGTGCCACAGGCCCTGGCACGCCTGCTCGATGGCACCGGCATCCAGGCGATTGCCCAGGGTGGCGGCGGCTATGTCCTACAGCCGGCGCCACAGAACGGCGCCCTGCAACTGGACGCCACCTCGGTGATCGGCACCAGCCTGGCCAATGGCGGCCAGGTGGCTGATCGCGGCTACAAGGTGGTCGCCAGCTCCACCGCGAGCAAGACCAGCACCGCCCTGGCCGAAACCCCGCGCTCGGTGTCCGTGGTGACCCGTCAGCGCATGGAAGACCAGAAATCGCAGACCCTCACCGATGTACTCGGCTATGTACCCGGTATCTTCGCCCCGCCCTTCGCCGCCGGTGATGGCCAGGCCGGTGACCTGTTCTTCGTTCGCGGTTTCAACGCCACCGACTGGGGCTACGGCCTGCTGCGCGACGGCCTGCGCGTTCAGGGCAACCGCTACGACACCACCAGCGAGCCCTATGGCCTGGAGCGGGTCGAGGTCTTCCGTGGCCCGACCTCGATCCTTTACGGCGAGAACGCCCCGGGCGGCGTGGTCAACATGGTCAGCAAACGCCCAACCGAGCAGGCGCGCGGCGAAGTTCAGCTCACCTACGGTTCGCACAACAAACGCCAACTGGGCGTCGATGTATCCGGCCCGCTGAACGATGCGGGCAATGTGCTCGGGCGCCTGGTGATGCTGGGACGCAATGCCGATACGCAGGTCGACCACCAGCCAGACGACCGACTCTATATTGCCCCGTCGCTGACCCTGAACCTCGGCACCGACACCTCGCTGACCCTGCTCTCGACCTATCAGCGTGATCGCACTCTGATGGAGCTGGGTTACCCCGCTGCCGGTACGCTGCTGAACAATCCGAACGGCAAGATCGGCAGAAGCACCCTGCTGGGCCACCCGGACTGGGACAAGTTCGAACGCGAAACCTGGACCCTCGGCTACGAGTTCGCTCATCAGCTCAACGACACCTGGCAGTTCCGCCAGAACTCCCGCTACATGCAGTCGCGTGTGGACCGCCAGGAAATGTGGCCTGGCGCGCTGAACAACGGCGGGTTCGGCACCACGCTCACCTATACCGCCTATGAGCGCACCAACAAGTCCATCGCCTACTCCCTGGATAACCAGTTCGAAGGCCACTTCGCCAGCGGTGACGTCGAGCACACCGTGCTGCTCGGCGCCAGTTTCGACCGCACTTCGTTCAACCAGAACTGGGACGCCGGCTTTGGTGGTGTCATCAACGTCTTCAATCCGGTCTGGACCGGCAAGCCGACGATGGCCGCCCACGTCCAGAACGCACAGATCGACCAGGAAATGTATGGCGCCTATGGCCAGTTGCAGACCCAGTACGACAACTGGGTCCTGCTCCTCGGTGGGCGCTTCGACCGGGTCAACAGCCAGTACCTCAACAAGGCCGGGACCACCAACCCGGCCGCCGACCTCGACTACTGGGACAGCGACTTCACCTGGCAGACCGGCCTGATGTACCAGTTCGACAACGGCATCTCGCCGTATATCAGCTACTCCACCGCGTTCGCGCCGACTCAGCAGACCACCAGCCACTCCGGCCCGCTGGACCCGACGACGGCCGAGCAGTACGAAGCGGGTATCAAGTACGAACCCAAGGGCTGGGATACCGCGATCACCGCCTCGGTCTACGACTTGCGCAAGAAGGACGATGTGATCTTCGATAGCGCAGCCAACGACTATCGCCAGGTTGGCAAGAGCCGCGCCAAAGGATTCGAGCTCGAGTTCAACAGCAACCTCAGCGAGAACCTCAACCTGACCGCGTCCTACACCTACACCGATGCCCGCATCACCAAGGATGCGCCAGGCTCGCTGCTCGAAGGCCACCAGATGACAGGTGTACCGCGCAACCAGGCCTCGCTCTGGGCCAACTACCGCTTCCTCGACGGCTACCTGCGTGGTCTGCGCCTGGGTGGCGGAGTTCGCCATTTCGACAGCACCTTCGCCTACACCAACCCGACCACGCTCTACGGCAAGCTGGACTCCGGCGACGTGACCCTGGTCGACGCGGCGGTCGGCTACACCCTGGACGAGCACTGGAGCCTCGACGTGAACGTGAAGAACCTGTTCGACCAGGAATACGTCAGCGGCTGCAACAACGCCGGCCGCTGCTACTGGGGCGAAGAGCGCACCGTGCTCGGTACGGTTTCCTTCAACTGGTGAACCACGAAGCCCCTGGAGAGCCTGTGTATCTTCAGGGGTTTCCCGGAGACTCAGCAGCCTGCAAACAGCATGCTGCGTACCCACCTGACTCAACCACTAATGCTTCGCCTCTGGGCTATACCGCCCGATGCTGCTGGCGATATTCGTTCACGCTCCGCCCGGTCCAGCGCCGAAATGCCTGACGCAAGCTGGACGCATCGGCGTATCCGACAAGCTCGGCAATCTGCTCGATGGTGAGCTGGGTGCGCTCCAACAGTTCTTGCGTACGCTGCAAACGGGACTCATCCAGTATCTGCCGATAACTACTCCCCTCTTCGCAGAGGCGCCGGCGCAAGGTCCGCTCGGTCAACTTCAGGTGCCGGGCAACTTGCCGGATGTCGGGATAGCGCTCCGGAAGCGACGCCAATAGCGCAACTACACGCTGACGCATGCCCCCCATTTCCTGCTCCAGTATCCTGGTGAAGCTTTCGCTGACTGTAGCGAGGGCAGCCTGAAATACCGCAGGATTGGCTGTCGGAATCGGTTGATCGAGTACGCTGGAGGGCATGTGGAAGACAATATCGCTGCCATATGAGCGAACAGGCATACGAAAATAGGCCTGGTATGGGTGGGTATCCTCCAGCCCTGCCGGCAAGGTCAACCCCAGCCCCGCTACATCAACGCCTATCAACGCCTTGAGCAGGTGGTGGGACGCCGAAGCCAGAACATTGGCATGAAACTGACGAGCCTGGTCGCACCAGCCTGGCCGGGCATTTAGGCTGGTAGCAATACGCACGCCGCCCTGCACAGAATGATCGACGCGAATATCGGCAATATCCGAATTGAAGAGCAGTACATACGCCCTGATCACCTTTAGCGCATCACCGAAAGTTTCGGCACTCATCAGTGCGAGCCCCGCCATTCCATAGTCGGAAACGTGGTAGTGCTCGCCTAGCTGCAGCCCATCGATGACCGCTGCATGAGTCTGTACCACCCAGTCGTACAGCGCATGACTGGGTAGCTGATCTCTGGGCATCTCGGCGAATAGCAGATCAGGAGGAACCAGGCCTCGTACCTTGAGGTAGTTCTGCAACGGTCGCCATTCGAAATCGAATGTCAGCAATGACGACGACATCTGCTGCTCTCCAGTAGCCTCAAAGGCTTCGAGCAATGGCTCTGAAAGCTTCAAGTGCTTCGTACTCCATACGGATCCCATCCACGTTGTACTGCTTATATGCGGAATTCTTGGCGATCACGACGCGATGCACAGGATTGACATAGATGAACTGGCCATAAACCCCCACAGCCATGAACTCGCCCTCATCACCCTGCGGTATCCACCACTGGTAACCATACCCGAGGTTAGGTTGCCCCTCCTCCTCGAACCGGCCTGGACGCAGAAAATCCTTGCTGGGGTGAACCGATTGCTGCACCCATTGCTCGGGCACGACCTGCTCGCCCATCAGGTTGCGACCACCATGCAGATAAAGCAAACCGAAACGCGCGTAATCACGCAGGCACAGGTTGAGCCCGCCGAACGCTATTTCTGCGCCATTGTTATCGGTCAGCCAGCGACCATCGCATTCAACGCCCAGGCGTGACCACAACGTGTCGGTCATGTAGTCAGTCAGGCTTCTGCCAGTTGCCCCCTTGAGCACCATGCCCAGCACCTGGGTGTCCACACTGACGTAGTGGTGTTTGCGACCCGGCTTCTCTGCCTGGCTGAGGCCTGCCACCCAGGCATCGGCTGATCCTCCCAGCGCAATGGTTTCGCCCAGTTTATTGATGCCTGAATCCGGGTCTGCGTAGTCTTCGCTGAAGGCGATGCCGGATGCCATTTGCAGGACGTCCTGCAAGGGCACGCCCTCATAGCCACTGCCCTTCAGGGTCGGTGCATAATCGCTGACCGGATCGGTCACACTGCGGATGGAACCATCCGCCAGGGCGATACCGACCAGAGCAGAGACAAATGATTTGCCCACGGACCAGGAGATAGCCTGACTCTGCTGCTGATTACCCTGGAAGTACTGTTCATAGGCGACCTTGTCATCGGCCAGGACCAGCATGCCCGTCGTATCAGACGCCACCAGCCAGTCCTTCAGCAACATCGTGCGGCCTTGGAACCGGAAGCTCTCCGGGAGCGCTCTAGGGCTTGTTTCCAAAGGGTAGACGTTCGGTCCCTTGGGGATCTCTTCTGAACGAAAGATGTCTGGCATCGAGCGGAAATTCTCGACAATGCGGTCAGGCCTGAACAGTGTATGAAAGTCCCAGAGCCGAAGCCCAAGTTGCCCCAGGCACAACAGCGTCAGGCAGCCGACCACAACCACGGCTACCAGTAGAAGACGATTCGAGAAAGCACGTTTCATGTAAAAGCCTCAATTCACGCCCATACGGCGCAGGTTAGCGGGCTGCCAGTAGCTATCGGCAGGTGGGGTGAGAAGAAACTGGCGAGGCGCCTTTTCCTGGCTGCGCAGACCCAGGGCGCTGTAGTCGCGGTTGATCAGGTCGTGATAAACGATTGCCTCAGACGTCAGCACCGGCACCTGGTACGCCTGCTTGGTGTAGGCCAGGTTGACCCGCCACAGCTGGCCATGACTGTCGTAATTTTCCGACATGAGGATGCTCCAGCTGTCTTCGTCGAGGTAGAAGCGACGCTTGGCATAGACATGCCGCTCACCCGACTTGAGGGTCGCCTCGACCAGCCATACGCGGTGCATTTCCCATCGGGTCAGGTCCGGGTTGATATGGCCCTTTTGCAGAATCGTCGCATGGGGGATCCCAGGCTGGCCAAGGCGGTAGTTGTTGTATGGCACATACAGTGCC
This sequence comes from Pseudomonas sp. Marseille-Q8238, assembly GCF_965111915.1. Lineage (NCBI taxonomy): Bacteria > Pseudomonadati > Pseudomonadota > Gammaproteobacteria > Pseudomonadales > Pseudomonadaceae > Pseudomonas > Pseudomonas sp. Marseille-Q8238. The sequence goes on from NZ_CBCOPI010000001.1 coordinate 4,037,227, forward strand.
TGCCGCCCCACCAGCTTCCAGTCGAAGCGATTGGGGGCGCCGTTGAACATGTCCGCATCGTCACTGACGTAGCCATCCACTGGATTGTCGTACGCCACGGTCGGCGCCCGACGTACCCGGCGCTGACCGGGAAAGTAGTTCCAGGCCAGGCGCGGCATCGCGACCTGATCGATGGTCTCGTGCACCAGCAGGATCTCGCCCGCCGACCGCGATGGCGGCAAGACCTTGTTGATGTAACGGAACAGGATGTTGTCGAGGGTATCGGCATTCTTGTCCAAGGCGTAATAGTTGGACTGCAGTTGGTTCTCTTCCCGAAAGGTGAAATAGCTGCCGTTACTGCGGACCTGGGCCGTTGTCGAGACCTCCTGGAAGTAGCGCCCCTGCCAACGCGCAATATGGTTCCAGATCGCCTCCATGCCATTTTGCGGGAGAGGAAACGGAATGCCCCCGTAGGCATGGGAAATTCCGTTGCCGCCAGTCACGAGTTCCGCACTCACGGCATTCTTCGCCGTATTGGCATACACCTCTGCGGGGGCGGCGAAGCTGCGCTCGGAGGGATACACAGGCAAGCGGAAACTTTCTGGGTAGGCCGTGAGCAGCGCCTTGACACCATCACTAAGATGCTCTGCGTACCCCGCCTTGTTACGAGCATCGATGGTGAGGAGTGGCTGCTGCTCAGGGAAGGGATCGGCCTCGAAACTACCCGCCCCGCCATAACCGGGTGGAGCCACATGCAGGCCCCCGGTCCAGGCAGGAATACCAATGTCGGAAGCACCCGCGCGGAGGGCACCGAAGGGGGTCAGATCGTCGTTGAGACGCTTGGCCTCTTCAACGGATACTTTGGCGTGGGCGGCAAACGGAAGAACGACGCACAGCAGAGCGCCTGCCACGTGACGGCTGGTTAGACGTGTCATGGTGATACCCGATCAGAAGGAGTAGGAAAGATTCAGGGCGAGGTTGTCGCGATCGATCAGCGGATTGTCCTTGCGCGCGCCCCAGAAGGCCGTGTAGCTAAGCTTGCCGCTCAGGCTGTCGCCGTAACGCGCACCCAGCTCGAGCGTTGCGGACTTGCGTCCCTCGATGAAATTTTCATTCAGGGCCGGCGACGTACCTTTCACATCCTGGCGGAAGGTCAGGCCGGGAAGCAGATCGATCCCGGCAACGACTTTCTCCAGCGTTCCGGAGAGGTTCAGCGTATAGCCCCAGGAGAATGGCGACAGGTAGGTATAGTTGAGGGTATCTGGAAGGTGCCCGGGTACGTAATTGGTGGCCAGCTCGCCAACCAGCAGCAAATCATCCAGCCCGGCAGTCGGCCCGAAGACATGAATCGCCGTGATCGAACTGGTGAACAGCTCCCCACGCTTGTAGAGGTCGATACGCTGTGTACCCACGCTACCAAATTCGCCAAGATCGATAGGCACCCCACTGGCTCCGCCCTGCCGCAAGGCGCCCATAACCAACTGCTCCCATTCCAGGCTCATGGAGGGCTCAAGCGGCGCATTGGGCCGATAGGTCAACTCCAGGGCAAGATTGGTATCGGCGATGTTGCCTGACGCGCTGAAGCCGAACAGGCGAATGTCTTCCGGGTAGATCAGGTCGTAGGACGTGCCGTCGAGCATCACCAGTCCGTCGACCAGCGGCACCGATGCCGGATCCAGCGCATTGGCCATGGCGCAGAGGTCTGCGAATCGACCACCATCCCCCAGACTGCAACCGAAGGAGGCGCCGGGACGTATGGACAGGAACGGAACCTTGCTGTGGTAGTTGAGGTAATAGAGGCTGAACTCGGTGTTGTTCAATGCCTCTGCCATGTAGCGCAACGCCACACCGTACTGGCCGCTGTCCCTGGCGTCCCGATCACGACCATAGCGAGCCCCGGCAACCACACCATCGGCACCGTTGACGCCGGGCACCAGGCTTTCCGGTATGCCCGCGTCAGCCAAATCCTCACGTAGATCGACAATCAACCCGTTGCTGCCCTTGCCGAAGATATCCGTATTATTGAGGAAGGCACCGGTAGGCATGACCTGATTACCGCGCCACTCCAGGCCGTAAAAGCTTTCCAGGCTAAGGCTGTCGCTCAAGCCCACCTGCAAGGAAATCATGTTGCTAGGCAACAGCGCCTCCTTGAGGCTCGCGTTGGGTAGTACCAGGCGCGCGACGTCGACCGGATTGGCCACGTTCAAGCCATCCGCGTAATAGATACCCTCTCCCCAGTTGATCACCTGGCGACCCAGGCGAATATTCACAGGCAGGCCGTTCAGCTCATAACCGCCATAGAGGAACGCATCGAGCAGGCGGGTCCCATGCCCGAGACGATTACGCAGATCGGACGGGTAGTGCCGGTCGCTATCGGTATTGCGCAGTGGGTTGTCGCCACCACTTGGAGGACGGTCCATGATCTGGGTGTCATACCAGGCGCTACCACGCACGAATAGACCTGCATCCCCATATCGCAGAGTCAGCTCGGAGGTGAGCTTGTACTCGTTGGAGACCAACCCACGGCTGTAGTACTCACTGCCATCATTGGCATTCGCGAAGATATTTTGCCCCTCGGAGATGATGCGTTCAGCCTTCTCCGTGCGGTACATCGCCGAGTACTCGAGCACGCTGTCGAGAGAGGCGTCGAAGCCGTCTACAGTATCGAACTGAAACGCAGTGGCTTCATGGGAGGCCATCAGAAGCCCCAGGGATAGAAGTCGTGCAGCTGTTATTTTCATTATTTTTTCTGCCTGTTAGAAAATGTTTCACCCCGGCGAAATAAAAACAGAGCCCAGGTGTTTCCTCGAGAATGGCAGCGGACAAAAATCGGTGAAAATCGGACAAGCACACTCAACCCTTAATCCTCCCACCATGCCCGAACACCTACCTGCAGCACGCCTGGTAGAAAGACCGAATCATTGAGAGTCTGAGAGAGTCGCCCCAGACGAGCTGGAATAAATCCGCCCTACGCGCGGGAGACTGGCGACACCAAAGAACGCCTGGATTCGTTAGAGGGACAGGACTTCAACGGGGAACACGACGCGCACAAGAGCCATATTGGCGATACCACGTTGTCGATGAACATTCGCCGAGATGGCATGACCGACGCTGCTGCCCAACGAAGACGCAGGGTTGCCCGTCTCTGCCTCCGTCTGCCCCAGCAATCACCAGCGGGCCTCGGCATTGCATTTGCCGGGCCCCTCCTCAATACCGGGTTCGGGTCTTTGGGCTCCGGCGGCTATACACCCGCCAGCCGCGCCGAACGCTGGGCTCGTGTACTGAGAAAAACCAGCGGAACCGCAAGCGCAGAGATCACGACGACCGCAAGCCAGATGGCGCCCGGCCACTGCTTCTGCACGGCGAAGTAGAAAGTCGAGAACGCGAGCGGCGCACCAATGGATGCCAGGCTTATGGTCGAGGCCAACACGCCCTGGAACTGGCCTTGGCGAGTCGGGTCAACCTGCCGCGTCGCCAGAGCCTGGAACGCGGGCGAACCGATACCACCGAGCGCGAAGAGTGGCATCACGGCGAACACGACCCAAGCCTGGGTGGCAAACGCCAGGCAGACCAACGCGCTGCACGAGCAGGTAATACCGGCAACGACCGCCCAGCGCTCACCGAGCAGCCTGGTTGCGGGCCCGGGCAGGAATACCTGCACCAGCGTCTGGCAGACGCCAAAGGTCCCCAGCGAAAGACCGATCCAAAAACCATTCCACTGAAACGTATCTCCACCCCACAACGCCCAGCAGGTGCCATAGGCCTCGCCGGTGGCACTCAGGATGAAAAACACCAGGATGATCGGCAGAAGCCCCTTCATCGAGGCAACCCAACGTAACGGGCGCAACGGATTGAGCGACGCCAGATCCATCTTCTGCCGGGACGGCGTGCGCGACTCCGGTAGGACGAGCAACGCCAGCAGAAAGTTGCAGGCGTTCAGCACGGCAGCAACGATAAACGGCAACCTCAGCCAGTAATCGCCGAGCAGCCCGCCAAGCACCGGCCCAATGATGAAACCGATGCCGAACATGGCATTGAACAAACCAAAGCGGCGCGCACGTTTATCCTCGGTCGTGATATCCGTGATGTAGGCCATGGCCACGGAAACATTGGCGCTGGTCAGGCCGGCAATGGCCCGCCCGAGCAGCAGCATCCACAACTGCGGCGCGAATGCCATGACGACATAGTTGATCGTCGCCCCGGCCAGGGAAATGAGCAGCATCGGCCGTCTGCCGATGCTGTCGCTCAACGCGCCGAGCACAGGGGCGAAGACGAACTGCATGGCCGCATAGAGCGCAATCATGATTCCGATGTAAGGGGCGATGTCCTGCGTGTGCGTCACGTCTTCGAGCAGGCGCGGGAGAATCGGGAAGATCAGCCCGATGCCCACCGCATCGAGGCAGATGGTGGCGAAGATGATGACCAGGGGCTTGTTCATGGTATGGATCTCACCGACGGATACTTTTGCGTCAGTTCCGTGCGTCTCGCCCAATTAGGGCCAGGAAGGTTTGCTGCCGCCGCGGCAGCCCCTACCCAAGAGCAGCAGCGCCACGGTGGATCAACAGAATGAAGCGATTGTTCAGGCGTAAGGCGTACCGGCCAGGGCAGCTCGCAAACCGCTGGCGCCCCTGTCCACAAGGTCGAGAAACATGGCTGTCGCCTCATTCGCATCTCGTCCCTGTCGAAAGGTCCGATGGGCCTGGATAAAGGCCACGCTCCAGGTCGCCAGTACCAGACCCGCCGCCAGATGGGCAACGGGATCGGCTGGCTCTGTACCTACAGATTCGGCCAACGCCTCTGTCACGACCTGCGCAAGCTCGTCCCGTATCGCCCGGGCCCGCGCCTTGAGGGTTTCGCTGTTCTCGATCGTTTCGATAAACCCCTGGCTCCTCGCAGAGAACTCGACATAGGGGCTCTGCTGCGCAACGAGCCGATGCGCAAACAGGCGCAACACCTCGATGGGTGCGACCTTGGGATCACATTGCCGGAACGCCTCGCGCAGGAGTTCCCGACCCTCCTCGTCACGGTCGAAGAACAAGTCCTCCTTGCGGGGGAAATAGTTGAACACCGTCATCCGCCCCACATCAGCCGCCGCCGCAATCTCATCCACCGTCACCTGATCGAAACCCCGCTCAAAGAAGAGTTGCGTGGCGACATTGGAGATAGCTTGGCGCGTAACGAGGCGCTTGCGAGATCGACGGTCGGAAGGCATGGCTGAGCTCATAACGGCATATGTATACTGAGTATATATTTGTACTTTGTTTGAAAAAAGCAAACAAGAGGGAGAGCTTATGGCTGCTATCAAAAATGATTGGGGAAAGAGCACTGGGAGTCGCTGGATTGGGGCGATTACAGTGCCGAGGGCGAAGCACGCCACCCCGCGTGACGAAGTGGATCGCGATACCTATCACCTGTTCGCGCATGTGCCGGTGGAAAGCCTGGTGCACGCGCATCAAACCGAGTACTACGCGGCGATCAATGACAGCACCCAACAAGCCGACAGCGCGCCGTTTATTGTGTTTATGTTGAGCATGCTGCGCGATGCGATCCTAAGCATACCCCCCAAGTCGCACCCCAAGTCACGGAGCTGCTCAAGCATGTGGTCGGCGAGCTCAGCCGTGAGGCGCTGCAAGCTGCGCTAGGCTTGGCCGACCGCAAATCTTTCCGCGAGCGCTGTCTACGCCCTGCGCTGAATGCCGGGTTGATTGCCATGACCCGGCCGGAGAAACCCAACAGCCGCCTGCAGTGTTATTACCTGACAGAGCTTGGTAAAAAGACTCAGGGACAGTAGGCATAAACTGAGTTTTTTCAGTGACTGGGAATCAGCCTCAATCTTTCGCAGCGTTCTTCGCTGAAGGCTAAAGCCGGGGTACCGCTTTCTGAATGTGCCACCTTGAGGATGCCACCCTGCAATGTCATCAGGCTGGCAGCCCAGCCAAACATCAGGCACAAAAAAGGCACTTGCGATAATCGCTAAGCGCCTAATTTATATAGCTTATTTGGTGGAGCCGGGGGGATTTGAACCCCCGTCCGCCAGTTCTCCACTGTCGGTACTACATGCTTAGCCGTGTCTATTGAGTTAACCCTCAGCCGCCCGACGGGCAGGGTGCATTGGGCGAGTTGTGTAAGTTTTAGCCACTTCGTCCACAACGTACTACGCGGCGATCCTGTTCTGCATGACAATCACTTCGGGTTTACAGGCATCCCCTAGTGATCGCTGGAGCCGAAGCTACCAGAAGGACTAGTCGCGCCGCTTACGCAGCGAGAGCGTAGCCCTCGTAGTTTTCGTCATTGGCAACTATAGAAGTTGCAACAGTGGATTTACGACTTCTGTTACCAAGTCGGCATGCACCTCGAGCTTTGTTACCGGCGTCGAATCCTAATCGGCCCCAAAACTTTCTCTACAACGTAGAGATGCGCAGTGTACGCCAAAGGTTCCGCAGCGTCGACCAGCCTGCCGCCAATGCGCCGCGCCATAGCGCTCCGGCTCAGCCCTTTTCTCCCAGCGAATCGAGCAGGCACACGGCCTCCTGGCTGCACTGGCGGATGCGGGTCCAGTCACCTGCAGTCACCCAGGCGCTATCGAACATCCAGGTACCGCCCACGCACATGACATTCGGTTGCGCGACGTAGCGGTGCAGATTGTCTGGATTGATGCCGCCGGTTGGGCAGAAGCGCACGTCGCCAAATGGACCACCCAACGCCTTGAGCACTGCCGCGCCGCCGCACAATTCGGCGGGGAAGAACTTGAAGCGACGGTAGCCAAGGGCGTAGCCGATCATGATTTCCGATGCGCTGCTGACGCCCGGCAACATCGGCAGCGGGCTGTGCAACGCGGCTTCAAGCAACTCGGTGGTAGAGCCTGGCGTAACGATGAACTGCGCGCCAGCCTCCTCGACGGCGGCGAGCATCGTCCGATCCAGCACGGTGCCGGCGCCCACGCACAGGTCAGGGCGCTCCTTGCGCAGGCGGCGGATGGCAGTCAGCCCGTGCGCCGAGCGCAGGGTGATTTCCAGCACGCTCAAGCCACCCTCTGCCAGGGCGTCAGCCAGTGGCAGGATGTCTGTTTCGCGGGCGATGGTAATAACCGGCATGATCCGCGCCCGGGCACATAGCTGGTCGATCTGGACAATTTTCTCAGCCATGCGCAGCGGCTGGCTGTTGTCGTTATCTGTCATGACAGGTCCTTCACCCTCACGGGCACCAGTAGATCGCGAGTGGAGCGCGCAAAAAGGCGCGGATCGGCATAGTCGCCACATCATCCCCACGTAATGCTTCGGCCAACGTTTCCAGTTTGGCCGCCCCTTGCAGCGCCAGTAGAGGCAGCCGGGCACGGGAGAGAAGCGCCAACGTCATGCTCAGGCGCTGGTGCGGCGCGCTGGGTGCATGCATGGGCAGACAGCGTCGCTGGCTATCCACCTGCAGCGCAAGACTCAGATTAGGGCTGGCGGGAAATAATGAGGCGGTATGCCCATCCTCGCCCATGCCCAGCACCAGCACATCGATCGGGGGTAATTCAGCCAGCGCCTGATCGGCAGCCAAGGCAGCGGCTTCCAGCGTCTCTGTCGGTTGATACAGACCGAGCAAGCGAGCCTTGCTGGCCGGCCCCTGCAACAAATGGCGACGCACCAGCCCTTCATTGCTGTCGGGATGAGCAGCAGGCACCCAGCGCTCGTCGGCCAGGCTGATGGTCACCTGCTGCCACGGCAGATCGACCTGCGCCAGGCACTGGAAGAACCGCACCGGGCTCCGTCCACCGGACACCACCAGAGTGGCGTGGCCGTGGCTGTCGATAGCCGAACGCAGTGCATCCGCCACGCTATTGGCCAGGTTTTGTGCCAGCTGTTGCGGATCGCCCAAGCTGCGAGCCTGCACGTCAATCGGCAGATCGAGATCAAAGATTGTCATCGTGGCCTTCCCTAAGTTGAGGCCGCTGCAAAACGCCGAGCAGGTGATCGGGATTCACCACAGGAGATACGTTCGCAACTCATCATTTCAGCGATGCCAGGCTGTCGGTGAACGCACTGGCGCCCTGCTCCGCGCTGCTGAACGCGTGGCGCATGAAGGCGAACAACTCACGGCCGCAGCCCACGCCATCGTGCAGGTCCCCTCGCCTCACCTCGCGCGCAGCCAGCTCCTGCTCGTCGAGCAAGACGCGCAATTCGCCCTTCTGCCCGTCCACGCGGATGATGTCACCATCACGCACCCGCGCCAGCGGGCCGCCGTCATAGGCCTCCGGGCATACATGGATGGCCGCCGGAATCTTGCCCGAGGCGCCTGACATGCGTCCGTCGGTCACCAACGCCACCTTGAAGCCGCGATCCTGCAACACACCGAGGAATGGGGTCATCTTGTGCAACTCGGGCATGCCATTGGATCGCGGCCCCTGGAAGCGCATCACCGCCACGAAGTCGCACTCCAGCTCACCGGCCTTGAACGCATCGGCCAGGGCTTGCTGATCATGGAAGACCCGCGCCGGCGCCTCGACCACCTGGTGCTCCAGCGCCACGGCGGACACCTTCATCACGCCACGGCCGAGATTGCCCTCCATCAAGCGCAGGCCACCTTCGCTGGAAAAGGCCCGGGCGACCGGGCGCAGCACGCTTTCGTCCAGGCTCTGTTGCGGCCCATCGCGCCACACCAACTGCCCGTCCTCGAGGAAAGGCTCCTGGGTGTAGCGGCTCAGGCCAGGCCCGACCACGGTGTTGACGTTCTCGTGCAGCAGACCAGCGGCGAGCAGTTCGCGGATCAACAACGCCATCCCGCCGGCAGCCTGGAAGTGATTGATGTCGGATTTGCCGTTGGGGTAGACGTGCGCCATGGTCGGCACCACCTCGGACAGATCGGCCATGTCCTGCCAGGTCAAGTGAATACCGGCGGCCCTGGCAATCGCAGGGAGATGCAGGGTGTGATTGGTCGAGCCGCCGGTGGCATGCAAAGCCACGATGGCATTGACCAGGCAGCGCTCGTCGACGATCTCACCCAGGGGCGTGAACTGGCCGCCCTGGCGGGTCAACCGGGTAACCTGCTGCGCCGCCTCGCGGGTCAGGCTATCGCGCAGCGGCGTGTAGGGATTGACGAACGACGCGCCGGGCAAGTGCAGCCCCATGACCTCCATCAGCAACTGGTTGGTGTTGGCCGTGCCGTAGAAGGTGCAGGTGCCGGGGCTGTGATAGGCACTCATCTCGGCCTGCAACAGCTCGTCGCGGCTGGCCTTACCTTCGGCATAGCGCTGGCGCACATCGGCCTTTTCCTTGTTCGACAGGCCGGAGGTCATCGGCCCGCCCGGAACGAACAGGATAGGCAGATGGCCGAAACGCAACGCGCCCATCAACAGGCCGGGCACGATCTTGTCGCAGATGCCCAGCATCAACGCCGCATCGAACAGGTTGTGCGACAGGGCGATGGCGGTGGACATGGCGATCACTTCGCGGCTGGCGATGCCCAGTTCCATGCCCGGCTCGCCCTGGGTCACGCCATCGCACATGGCCGGCACACCACCGGCGAACTGACCGACCGAGCCCACCTCGCGCAGGGCCTGTTTGATCTGTTCGGGAAAATGCTGATACGGCTGGTGAGCAGAGAGGATGTCGTTGTAGGCCGAGACGATGGCCACGTTGGCGGCATTCATCAAGCGCAGCGTCTGCTTGTCGTCGCTGTCACACCCCGCCACCCCGTGGGCGAAGTTGGCGCATTGCAGGCGGGCGCGCTGCGGGCCGTCGCTCGCCGCCGTGCGAATCAGCGCCAGGTAGCGCTCGCGGGTAGAGCGGCTACGCGCGATCAGGCGCTCGGTGACTTCAAGAACACGGGGATGCATGGCGATGAACTCCAGGCTGGTGAATGGCAATGCTTCAACTGACACGCCGGTACGACGCGCAATTGCCTACAGTGTGCGCGCCAAACGCTGCCGACAGGTAGCGCGCGACCAGCGGGCGCAGCTGATGACATGAGCGGCAGACAGGCTCACATAATGCCCGCAGCGCCCCGCCCGACCAAATCGAAGGCGCCGGCAAGCCGGCTCATCGACCTGCAATGCGGGTCTCAGCGGCACCATTCACTCAGTCGATAACACTGCACATGCCAGGCTCCATCCGGCACAGTTGCAGGCAGACAAGGAGACGCCCATGCCCACCCTCGAACACCAGCTCATAGACGCCAATGGCATCACCCTCAGCCTGTACAGCGCAGGCCCCCACGATGGGCCACCCGTGTGGCTGCTGCATGGTTTCCCTGAGTGCTGGCACTCCTGGCGCAAGCAGATCGGCCCGTTGGTGCAGGCCGGCTACCGTGTGCTGGTTCCGGAGATGCGCGGCTATGGGCGCAGTAGCGCGCCGCAGGACAGCCAGGCCTATGACCTGATCACCGTCTGCGGCGACATCCAGGCGGTGATGCATGCCTGGAACCAGCAGGAAGTCTGCGTCGTCGGGCACGACTGGGGCGCGCCCATCGCCTGGCACCTGGCCCTGCTCGAACCTCAGCGGGTCAAGGCCGTGGTCGGCATGGCCGTGCCCTTCGCCGGGCGGCCCAAGCAGCCTGCCATCGAGAGCATGCGTCAGCACTTTGCCGGGCGCTTCAACTACATCCTCTACTTCCAGCAACCCGGCGAGGCCGAGCAGGAACTGGACGCCGACATTCCGCGCACCTTGCGCCTGATGATGCACAACAGCTCGGCAGCGGTGCCAAAAGACCTGTTCCTGCAGGACAAACCCGCCGGGGCAATGCTGTTCGATGGCATGCAGGACCCAGGCGAACTGCCCGACTGGTGCAGCCCTGAAGCCTTCGCCGAATACGTGCGCACCTTCGAAGGCCGTGGCTTCCATGGCGCGTTGAACTGGTACCGTAACTTCGAGCGCAACTGGCAACGCACCGACAAGCTAGCCGGGCAAAAGGTCGAGCAGCCCGCCCTGTTCCTGATCGGCGACAAAGACCCGGTCGGCACGCTTGAAGCGCACTCGCTGAGACTCATGCCGCGCCTGGTCGAACGCCTCGAACAGCATCAACTGACGGACTGTGGGCACTGGCTGCAGAACGAGAAGGCAGACGAAGTGAATGCCCTGTTGCTGGACTTTCTGGCGCGTCACTATCCCGTGGCAGGAGAGAGTCTTTAGGACAACGCACTGTCATTTTGACCACTGCAATGAGCTGTCCTTATGACAGCTCACAATCTAACCGTCTGATTTCAATGGAGAGAACAACCGGCACGTTTCCTGATACATCGCGTGTGCATTGACGATCAGGCGCCTAAATCTGGGCTGCCGACCCGTCATGCGGGGGAGACAAAGGATGCACCTGCTCGACCGCGACAAGGCCTTGGCCATTGCGCCCATATGGCGCCTGGGGTTCCGGCCCTTCTTCCTTGCTGGAGCGGCTTTTGCCGTCATCGCCATCGTCCTCTGGGGCGCCTGGCTGCATGGCCTGCTACCGTCCTGGCAGCCAGCGGGTGGCATGCTGGCCTGGCACCGCCATGAAATGCCCTTCGGCTTTGCGGCGGCGATCATCGCCGGCTTCCTGCTCAGCGCGGTGCAGACCTGGACCGGCACACCCGGCCTCAGCGGGTGCCCCTTGATGCTGTTGGCCGGCCTCTGGCTGGTCGCTCGCCTGGCCTGGGCCGGCAGCCTGCCGCCACCGGCCGTGGCAGCTTTGCAACTGCCCTTCCTGCCCGTGCTGGCCATCGTCCTGGGCCGGCAGATCTGGCGGGCACGGCAGAAAAACAACTACCCCATCGTCGGCGTGCTGCTCCTGCTCAGCCTGTGCCAAGGGCAAGTGCTTGCCGGCCTGGCGCTGGGCAATGACGAGTTGCAGCGGCGCGGTGCGCTGGCCGCGCTGTGGTTGATCGCGGCGTTGCTCGGGGTAATCGGCGGCAGGGTGATCCCCTTCTTCACCCAGCGCGGCCTGAGTCGCCCACAACCCTTTGCGGCGCATCCCAAGCTGGATCGACTGGGCCTGGCCTGCGCCCTGTTGATCGCGACCAGCATCGCCGCCGGTCCCGGATTGACGGCCCATGCCTGGCTGGCGCCACTATTTCTGGGGTTCGCCGCTCTGCATGCTCTGCGTCTGTGGCGCTGGCGGGACCGGTGCCTCTGCAACGTGCCGCTGCTGTGGTCGCTGCACCTGGCCTATGCCTGGCTCCCCGTCGCCGCGCTGGGCATGGCCGCCTGGCACCTCGGCCTGCCCCTCGCCTCCAGCCTGGCCAGCCATGCACTGGCCGTAGGCGCCATGTCAGGCCTGATCCTGGCGATGATCGCCCGCGTCAGCCTGGGCCACACGGGGCGCCCGTTACACCCGCCACCAACCATGGCCTGGGCATTCGCCGCCCTGCAACTGGCCACCGTCGCCCGCGTGGTCGTGGCCGCATTCAGCCCCTGGGGCCTGTGGCTGGCAGTCGGATTGTGGGCGCTGGCCTTTGCCCTGTTTCTCGCGTCATACGCGCCCATCCTCTGCCGCGCGCGGGCAGACGGCCAGCCGGGGTGATGGTTAGACGCGTAACGGAGCCTCTACAATGGCCACTCTTTCGCCCCGGAACGGCTCATGGACATCGACCTCGCGCGCACCTTCCTGGAAATCGTCCGCTGCGGCAGTTTCATCGCCGCTGCCGAGCGCTTGCACGTTACCCAGACGGCGATCAGCGCACGGGTGCAGAGTCTTGAGAGCCTGCTCAACTGCAAGCTGTTCGTACGCAACCGCGCCGGCGCCCGGCTGACTACCAATGGCGAAGCCTTCGTCGTCTATGCCAACCAGATGTTGCAGACCTGGGAAGCGGCGCAGCGCGACCTGCCCCTGCCGGACGGCCACCACAGCGTGCTGCATGTAGGCGGCGAAATCAGCCTGTGCAACCCGTTGATGCTGAGCTGGGTGCGCCTGCTGCGCGAGCAGATTCCCACCCATGCGATTCGCGCCGAGATCGGTGACGGGCAGAGCCTGTTGCGCCAACTGGAACTCGGTGTGCTGGATGCCGCGCTGGTCTATCAGCCGGTGTATTGGCCTGGGTTGCAGGTCGAGCAGTTGCTGGAAGAGAAGCTCGTGCAGATCCGCTCGGCCCGCCTGCCGCAGCCCTATGTCTATATCGACTGGGGCGAAGACTTCCGCCGTCGACACAACGCCGCCCTGCCCGACAAGGCCAAGGCATCCATCAGTTTCAACCACGGCCCGCTGGCCCTGCAGTACATCCTCGAGTGCGGTGGCGCTGGCTACTTTCGCAGCCGCGTGGTGCAGAGCTACCTGGACAGCGGCCTGCTGGAGCGGGTGCCCAAGGCGCCCGAGTTCAGCTACCCGGTCTACCTGACCTATGCCCGTGACCGCGATTCCAGCACCCTGCAAGAGGCGTTCAACCTGCTACGCGAACTGGTCAAGAGCGATCGAGATTGGTCGCAGCGCTGGGACCCACTGATCTAGCCGGGTCGCACAACCTGTACCTCACCCCAGGTGCATTACCAGGTCACGGTGCAGCGCGGCAATCAGGTCGGTCTGGGTGATCACGCCAAGCAAGCGCCCCTGCTCCACCACGGGCAGGCAATGCAGGCCACGCCCCGACAGCAGCGGCGTCAGCTCGATCACGTGGGCGCTGCCATTCACACTGACCACCGAGGCACCCATGACGTCGCGCACCCGCACACGTTGTCGCCAGCCCAGGCGCCGCAGCACCCGGCGCCCCTTCGAGGGCCGCGCATAGCCGAGCAGGTCGACCAGATCCACCATGCCCAGCAAATGCTGCTGCTCGTCCACCACCGGCAGCGCCTTCAGGTGATGGTCCGACAGCAGGCGCAGGGCCTGCTTGACGCTGGTCTGCGGCGTAGCGCAGCGCACATCGCGGGACATGATGTCGGCCGCCCGGATGTTGCCCATGCTGCGCCGCAACGCATGCTGCTCGGTGCTGCGGATCAACTGCTCGAGGTCTTCGCGGGTGATATCGACGAACTCACCGAACTCCGCCAGGGCCTGCTCCAGGTCATCGCTGGTGATCCCGACCCGCGCCTCGGGGGCCGGATCGCGGGTGTGGTGCAGGTCCACCGGAATGGCGTGGGCCTTGGGATAACGCACCCGGGTCAGGTTGTTGTAGAGCAGCGCGCAGAGCAGCAAGGCAACCGCGCTGGTCAGCGCCGGCAACACCGCCATGAAGCCCAGTTCATGCAGTGCCGGCCCGCCGTGAACCATGCACAGCGCCAGCGCGGCGCCGGGCGGATGCAGACAACGCAGCGGACACATCAGCAACAACGAAGCGCCCACGGCCAATCCTCCCGCAAGCAACGTGTGGCCGAAGAAATGGCTCATGGTCAACGCCACCAGGCTGGCGACCAGGTAGCTGCCCATGATCGACCAGGGCTGCGCCAGTGCACCGGACGACACGGCAAACAGCAGGATCGCCGACGCCCCCAGCGGGCCGATCAGCGCCAACGGCACCGCAGGGCCGAATAGCAGCGCACAGGCCCAGACACTGAACCACAGCCCGAGAACCGCCCCCAGCGCCGCCCGCAGCCACTCACGGGGCTGGGTTTGGGCCGGGGCCGGGAAAAAACTCGCCAACCAGTTACGCAATTGAACAGACGCTTGGCTCATGCATCACACCGCAAAAGAAATAGGAAGCCACCAGGCACATCCCTGGTGACTTCCTGAACAACGCACCCGGGGGAGGCACGTGGGAGCGTGTCCATCCCTGGACAATGGAAACGGTTCAGGCGCGCAAGCGCCCGGCAGGAGAGTGTTCGCGAACCTCAGGCAGCGGCGTGACCACGTGCGCGCAGTGCCGCCCGGTCGCTTCGCTCATCCGTTGCGCGACCTCGGGGTCGTCGGCGAAGGGCAACAGGGCCGCCTGCTCAAGCTCATGAGTGGCCACGCGCCCCAGGGAGCAGTAGAGCGCCGCGCCAAGGAAGAGCACCGCGAGCAGGAACGACATGACGGACTCCTCAGGCTGGCTCGGCAATCGCGGCGGGCACTTCATGGCTGCCCAGGCGCACCGTGCGCCAGGTGTTCCAGGCCATCAGCAGCATGCCGCTGGCGAAGACCGAGCCACCCAGCAGGCGCACGACATAACCGGCATGGCTGGCCTGCAGCGCTTCGACGAAGGAGTAGGTCAGCGTGCCGTCATCGTTGACCGCACGCCACATCAGGCCCTGGGTGATGCCGTTGACCCACATCGAGGCGATATAGAGCACGGTGCCGATGGTCGCCAGCCAGAAGTGCGTGTTGATCAGCCCTGGGCTGTACATGCGCTCGCGGCCATAGAGTTTGGGGATCATGTGGTAGAGCGTGCCGATGGAGATCATCGCCACCCAGCCGAGGGCGCCGGCATGCACGTGGCCGATGGTCCAGTCGGTGTAGTGAGACAGCGCGTTGACGGTCTTGATCGCCATCATCGGGCCTTCGAAGGTGGACATGCCGTAGAATGCCAGGGACACCACGAGGAAGCGCAGGACCGGGTCGCTGCGCAACTTATGCCAGGCCCCGGAGAGGCTCATCATGCCGTTGATCATGCCGCCCCAGCTTGGCGCCAGGAGGATGATCGACATGGCCATGCCGAGGGTCTGCGCCCAGTCCGGCAACGCCGTGTAGTGCAGGTGGTGCGGACCGGCCCAAATGTACAGGGTGATGATCGCCCAGAAGTGCACGATGGACAGGCGGTAGGAGTAGATCGGCCGCTCGGCCTGCTTGGGCACGAAGTAATACATCATGCCGAGAAAGCCCACCGACAGGATGAACCCCACCACGCTGTGCCCGTACCACCACTGGATCATCGCGTCGGTGGCACCGGCATAGATCGGGTAGGACTTGAGCAGGCTGACCGGCGCAACCAGGTGATTGACCACGTGCACCATCGCGGTCACCACGATAAAGGCACCATAGAACCAGTTGCCGACGTAGATATGCGCGACCTGGCGCCGGGCGATGGTGCCGAAGAACAGGTAGGCGTAGGCGACCCAGACCACGGTGACCCACAGCGCAATGGGCCACTCCATCTCGGCATATTCCTTGGACGTGGTGTAGCCCAGCGGGTAGCTGACCAGCATGGCGACGATGGCCGCCTGCCAGCCCCAGAACACGAACCGCGCCAGCCCGTCGGAGATCAGTCGCGCCCGACTGGTGCGTTGCACCACGTACAGCGAAGTGGCGAACAGCGCGCCGCCACCGAAGGCAAAGATCACCAGGTTGGTATGGATCGGACGGATGCGCCCAAAGCTGGTCCAGGGCAGTCCGAAGTTCAACTCTGGCCAGACCAGCTGGGCGGCAATGAACACGCCCATGCCCATGCCGAGAATCCCCCAGACCAGGGTCATCAGGGTGAACTGGCGGACGACATCGTAGTTATAGAACGCGGGGCTTGGAGCGAAGGGAACTGCGCGAGTCATGATTATTCCGTACACCAGCATTATCGTCAGGTTCTGTCACGGCTCCCCCATGCCGGCGACCGGTTGTTCGTGGCATCCGGGCGGCACGGGAAGTAGAGCGGTGACAGGGGCGCTAGTGTGCGGCGGCCAATAAAGCCCATCAAACTAATAATAATGGTCGATAAATAAACTAATATTGCACTTAAAAGCATTGATGGCCGATAACAGGGCACGCCTCGGCAGGCGTCGGGTCTAAGCTGGACCTATCCCTCCAGCCGGATCATCCGCCCATGGCCCTCAGCGTTTTCGATCTGTTCAAGATCGGCATCGGCCCCTCCAGCTCGCACACCGTGGGGCCAATGCGCGCGGCCGGGCGTTTCGTCGACGGCCTGCGCCGTGACAATCTGCTGGCCGCCACCCACAGCATCAGGGCCGAGCTGTATGGCTCACTGGGCGCAACAGGCAAGGGGCATGGCAGCAACAAGGCCGTGTTGCTCGGCCTGGAAGGCGAACAACCGGACCGCATCGACACCGCGCTTATCGAGCCGCGCCTGGCGACCATCCGCAGCCGTGGCGAGCTGAACCTCGGCGGCGAAAAGGCCATCCGCTTCGTCGAGAAAGAGCACCTCGCCCTGATCCGCAAACCGCTGGACTACCACCCCAACGGCATGATCTTCCGCGCCTTCGACGAAGCCGGGCTGCAACTGCGTAGCCGCGAGTACTACTCGGTCGGCGGTGGCTTCGTGGTGGATGAACAGGCGGCCGGCGCCGACCGCATCGTCGAGGACAGCACCCCGCTCGCCTACCCGTTCAAAAGCGCTGTGCAATTGCTTGCCCACTGCTCACAACAGGGCCTGTCGATCAGCCAGCTGATGCTGAGCAACGAAACCGCCTGGCGAACGCCGCAGCAAACCCGGGACGGCCTGCTGGCGATCTGGCAGGTGATGCAGGACTGCGTAACCGCCGGCTGCCACAACCAGGGCATCATGCCGGGCGGGCTCAAGGTGCGCCGGCGCGCGGCCGATCTGTACCGCCAGCTCAGCGCCAGCCCGGAAGCCAACCTGCGCGACCCGCTCACCGTACTCGACTGGGTCAACCTCTACGCCCTGGCGGTCAACGAGGAAAACGCCAGCGGCGGCCGCGTGGTCACCGCGCCCACCAATGGCGCGGCCGGCATCATCCCTGCGGTGCTGCATTACTACCGGCGCTTCATCCCTGGCTCCAGCGACGAGGGCGTGGTGCGCTTCCTGCTCACCGCCGCGGCCATCGGCATCCTGTACAAGGAGAACGCCTCGATCTCCGGCGCCGAGGTCGGCTGCCAGGGCGAAGTTGGCGTGGCCTGCTCCATGGCCGCAGGCGCCTTGTGCGAAGTGCTCGGCGGCAGCATCCAGCAGGTCGAGAATGCCGCCGAGATCGGCATGGAACACAACCTCGGCCTGACCTGCGACCCGGTCGGCGGGCTGGTCCAGGTGCCGTGCATCGAACGTAATGCCATGGGCTCGGTGAAAGCGATCAACGCCGCACGTATGGCCCTGCGCGGCGATGGCAGGCACTTCATCTCGCTCGACAAGGTGATCCGCACCATGCGCCAGACCGGGGCGGACATGAAGAGCAAGTACAAGGAAACCGCGCGCGGCGGCCTGGCGGTGAACATCATCGAATGCTGAACCAGGTCACGACTTCTCGTAGGGTGAGTCGGGTCGCGCAGGTCACGCTTCACCGCCTCACCAAGCGGGGCTTCCGCCAGGAGGGGGCGTGTCATGACGGGGCTATCTGACGCTCCTGTCTGGCGGCCACAAGGTTCCAAGAACTGACCTGTGTCGAGACACCAGGGCCTGTTGACGCTTGGCTTTAACTCATTGAACAAGAGGGAAATATATTCAAAACCCAGCTATTCGAATGGGCCTCTTCGAGGCAGTTGCGGACGTTCGGCCTTTGCGTTTCATGACTCGCCGATTGGTGGGCTGAAGCCCACCCTACAGATCTGGTACCCCGTGTAGGGTGGGCCGGGCGGCGCTCCGCTTCAGCCCACCAATTGCGGTGTCCGCTTGTGCCTCGATCCAGCCATCCATGCCGAAACGTCAACAGCCCCTAGTTGCGCAGCCGATACCCGGTCTTGAAGATCCAGCCCACCACCGCGATGCACAGCAGCAGGAAGCCGAGGGTCATGCCGATGCTGACCCACACGTTGACGTCGGAAACCCCGTAGAAACTCCAGCGGAAACCACTGATCAGGTACACCACCGGGTTGAACAGGGTCACCGTCTGCCACATCGGCGGCAACATGCTGATCGAGTAGAAGCTGCCGCCGAGGAAGGTCAGCGGCGTGACGATCAGCGCCGGGACGATCTGTAGTTTCTCCCAGCCATCAGCCCAGATGCCGATGATGAAACCGAACAGGCTGAAGGTCACCGCGGTCAGCACCAGGAACAGCACCATCACCACCGGATGGGCAATCTGGAAATCGACGAACAGGCGCGCCGTGACCAGGATCACCAGGCCGAGGATGATCGACTTGGTCGCCGCCGCCCCCACGTAGCCAATCAGCACTTCCCAGAACGACACCGGCGCCGACAGCACCTCATAGATGGTGCCCGAGTACTTGGGCATGTAGATGCCAAACGAAGCGTTGGAGATGCTCTCGGTGAGCAGCGCCAGCATGATCAGCCCAGGCACGATAAAGGCGCCGTAGCTGACGCCCTGCACCTGGGTCATGCTCGAGCCGATGGCCGAGCCGAACACCACGAAGTACAGCGAGGTGGAAATCACCGGCGTGGCGATACTCTGCAACAGCGTGCGCCAGGTGCGTGCCAGTTCGAACAGGTAGATGGCGCGGATGGCATACAGGTTCATGCGCTCGCCCTCACCAGGTTGACGAAAATTTCTTCCAGCGAGCTTTCGCTCGACTGCAGGTCCTTGAAGTCGATGCCATGGCGATCCAGGTCGCGCAGCAGCTCGGCGATGCCGGTGTGCTCGCGCTGCACATCGAAGGTGAAGACCAGCGCACGACCCTCGTCGGCCAGCTCCAGCGGATAGGCGGCGGCCAGCTCGGCGGGAATGCTCGCCAGCGGCTGCTTGAGCTGCACCGTGAGCTGCTTCTTGCCCAGCTTGTGCATCAGCGCATCCTTGTCCTCGACGAGGATTATCTCGCCCTTGCGGATCACGCCAATACGGTCGGCCATTTCCTCGGCTTCCTCGATGTAATGGGTGGTGAGGATGATGGTCACCCCGCGCTCGCGCAGGCGCCGGACCATGGCCCACATGTCGCGGCGCAGTTCGACGTCGACGCCCGCCGTGGGCTCATCGAGGAATAGGATCTCCGGCTCGTGGGACAGCGCCTTGGCGATCATCACCCGGCGTTTCATGCCACCGGACAGCTCGAAGGTCTTGGCGTTGCGCTTGTCCCACAGCGACAGGTCACGCAGTACCTGTTCCAGGTAGGTCGGGTTGGGCTTCTTGCCGAACAGGCCGCGACTGAAGGTGACCGTCGCCCAGACCGTCTCGAACACGTCGGTGACCAGTTCCTGGGGCACCAGGCCGATCTGCGCACGCGCGGCACGGTAATCGGCCTTGATGTCATGGCCGGCGACCAGCACCTTGCCGTCACCCGGATTGACGATGCCGCAGATGATGCTGATCAGGGTGGTCTTGCCGGCGCCGTTGGGGCCGAGCAGGGCGAATATTTCGCCCTTGCGGATCTGCAGGTTGATGTTTTTTAGCGCCGGATGGCCGGACGCGTAGGTTTTGTTCAGGTTTTCGACCGAGATCACCGATGGCACGGTAGCTCCTCGTCAGGCGGGAAAAGCGCAATTGTAGGGAAAACCGCACCCGCCCGCTCAGGAATACCTGCGCCTGCCGTCAAGCCGCGTCCGGTTGCAGCTCGAACAAGGCCGCGCCGCTCTGTGGATCGAAGGGCACGGAGAAGTGTTCGTGGGCGATCTTCCACGCGCCACCGATCCGCCGATAAACCTGGGTCACGCGCAGCCAGCAGCCCTGGCTGTTGCCTTCGGCATCGCTGCCACCGCAGTACGCGATGAAATGGCCGACGCCCAGCGCACCATCAGCCTCCTGCTGCAACTCACGCACCTTGAAGGTGGTCGGCCCGCCGCACATCTCCATGCAGCTCTGCCAGTGTGCCTTATAGGCGGCACGCCCTTTGAATTGCAGTTGCAGTATCGCGTCGAAGGCCAGGACATCATCGCTGTAATGACGAATGATTGCCTCGACATCCTTGGCCAGGTTGCCTTTGACCCAACTGTCGACGAGGGCGGCCAGTTCAGTTTGTGAGCTCGTGGTGTTCATCTGCGTTCTCCTGTTTCAGGTCACGTGGACCAGGAATGGCCAGCCAGACTTCACGGTTGGCGATGGGTAAATAGCCTGCGCATCAAACCTGCAGCTCGCGCACCGGGCGTACTTCGACGCAGCCCACCCGTGCAGCCGGAATCTTCCCGGCGATCTGCAGCGCCTCATTGAGGTCGCGGGCCTCGACCAGATAGAAGCCCGCCAGTTGCTCCTTGGTTTCGGCGAACGGGCCGTCGGTGATGGAAACCTTGCCGCCGCGCATGCGCACCGTGGTGGCGGTCCGTACCGACTCCAGCGCTTCGGCGGCGAGCATGCGTCCGCTGCCCTGCACGCTGTTGGCGTAGGCGAGGCACTCCTCGTCCCGCGGGCTATCGGGATGCTCATGCAGAATCTGTTCGTCGCTGTAGACCAGGCATAGGTATTTCATTGGTGCTCTCCCAGGCGGTGTCATTCAGTAGTCGTCCGGCATTGCGGCAAATCGACAGGCCCCGAAAAATAATTTTCACCGCGCCCACCGTGTAGGCGTCTCAGCCTGACGGCAGGTCGGCCAGACGCTTTTCCAGAAACTGCCGGTCAGCACCCTGCTGGCTCAATTGCAGCGCACGCTGATAGGAGCGGCGTGCCTGCTCGTGCAGCCCGAGTCGCCGGCACAGATCGGCATGCGCGGCATGGGCCAGGTGGTAATCATCCAGCTCACCCGCCGCCAGCAATTGCTCGACCAACAGCAAACCAGCCTGCGGACCGTCGCGCATGGCCACTGCCACGGCACGGTTGAGCGCCACCACCGGCGATGGCGTGGTGCGCAACAGGGCGTCGTAGAGGCCGACGATCTGCGCCCAGTCAGTGTTCTCCACGCTGTCCGCCTCGGCATGCACCGCAGCGATGGCCGCCTGCAGGCTGTACGGGCCGAAGCGTTTTGACTGCAAGGCCTGGAGCACCAGCGCCTCGCCTTCGGCGATCAGCGTGCGATCCCACAGGCTGCGATCCTGGGCATCCAGCAGAATCACCTCCCCACCTGCGGAGAGCCGCGCCGCACGTCGTGACTCGTTGAGCAGCATCAGTGCCAACAGCCCCTGGGCTTCAGGTTCGGGCAAGAGCTCGACCAGCAGACGCCCCAGGCGGATGGCCTCGGCGGATAATGGGCTACGGGTCAATGCCTCGCCGGAGGAGGCGAAATAGCCTTCGTTGAACACCAGGTAAATCACCCGCAGCACGGCGTCGAGACGCTCGGGCAGCTCGCTGCGCCCTGGGACCTCGTAGGGAATGTGCGCATCGCGGATCTTGTTCTTCGCCCGTACGATGCGCTGTGCCACGGTGCCTGGCGTGCTGAGAAAGGCGCGGGCAATTTCCTCGGTGGTCAGGTCGCAGACTTCGCGCAGGGTCAGGGCAACCTGAGCATCTTCCACCAGCGCCGGGTGACAGCAGGTGAAGACCAGGCGCAGGCGATCATCCTCAAGCAGTTCCCCCTCGAATGGCGGATCGTCACTGCTCGGTTCAGCTGCCTCGTCCAGCGCCTGGAAGCGTGACTGGCGGCGCAGCTCGTCGATGGCTTTGAAGCGACCGGCCGATACCAGCCACGCGCGCGGATTGGCCGGCACGCCGTCGCGCGGCCACTGTTCCATGGCGGCGCGGAAGGCTTCGTGCAACGCCTCTTCGGCTCGGTCGAAATCACCGAGCAGACGAATCAGGGTGGCCAGCACCCGGCGCGATTCGGCGCGGTAGATGGCATCTAGTTGCAGGGTCAGGGCATGCGTAGGGTCCAGGGTCATGGTTGCCTGCTTTTATTCTTCTTAGAATCTGTCTCGGATCCAGTGCGTGCCGGCCTGGGCATACGTGCAGACTGCCCCACCTGTTGTCGCGGTCATGGCAGTGCCGGGCCGGTACCCGTTCAAGGTAACCTATCCGGCCATGCGTTCCGTCCTGCCGGCCAGGCGGTCATCAAGCCAGGCTGACAGACCTGCTCCCGCCCCGTATCGTCGCGCTCACCGCTTTTCGGCTCCCGAGTCCATCCATGGATATCAAACAGCTCAAGTTCCTCGTTGCCCTCGACGAGACCCGCCACTTCGGCCAGGCCGCCGCACGCTGTCACGTGACGCAGCCAACCCTGTCCATGCGCCTGCGTAATTTGGAGGATGAGCTGGGCCTGGAGCTGGTGCTACGCGGGCAACGCTTCGAAGGCTTCACCGAGGCGGGCCAGCGTGTGCTGGCCTGGGCGCGCAGCCTGCTTGCCGCCGAAGACGGGCTTTACGCCGAAGCGGCCGCCTGTCGCGGGCAACTGGTCGGCACCCTGCGCCTGGGCGTGGTGCCACTGGCCGGCTTCGACCCCATGCACCTGATCAGTCATTTCGCCAGCGAGCACCCCAGTCTGCGCTTCCAGCTCTTCGCCTTGAGCAGCGAGCAGATCCTCGAACGCCTGGGGCGTAATCAGCTCGACCTCGGCCTCTCTTACCTGGAGCGCCTGGACCGCGAACACTTCGCCAGCCTGGAGCTGGCCGAAACCCGCATGGGCCTGCTGCATGACCGCCGTCACTTCAACCTTTCTCAGGAGCGCCTGAACTGGGAACAACTGATCGACCTGCCGCTCGGCCTGCTGTCCAGCGGCATGCACTTTCGCCAATCGATCGACCACAGCTTTCGCAGCCGGGGCCTGGAGCCGCAACCGCGCCTGGAAACCGATGCCGTTCATCAGTTGCTGCAGGCAGTCGGTGCTGGCCTGTGTTGCGCAGTCATGCCACTGGACAGTGGTTTTACCGGGCTCAACGAACACCTCGCCCTGACGCCCATCGAAGATGCTCATACCCTCGCGCCGCTGGGCCTGATCCTGCGTCGCAGCTCTCCGCCTTCGGCACTGGCCGAAGCCTGTTTCGGCGCAGCCCAGCAGTGGCGGCAGGAGCAACTGCCGAACAACCGATAGAGCGGATCGATCACACCATCGACAGCAGCGATTAGACGCTCAGCCCCCGTCGGCCTAGGCTGACTGCATCATTCCGTGCAGAGGGCCAGGCCCATGCCACGCCAGGCGTCCCATCACACGCCGCCCAGCCCACCGGCCACCACCGGCTACAGCTACCGCGAACTGACGCCCAGCGCCGCTGTGGATGCCGCCGTGCTGACCGCCGAATGCGCGCTGGCCATCAGCTACAACGGCATCAACCATGCCGTGATGATGGTCTCGCCCAGCGATCTGCACGATTTCATCCGCGGCTTCAGCCTCAGCGCGGGCATCGTCGACACCATCGACGCAATCTATGACATTCGCATCAGTGGCACCGGCGAGTCCCGCGAAGCCGAGGTTCGCCTCAGCAGTCGCGCCTTCTGGGCCCTCAAACAGCAACGTCGCCAACTCGCCGGCACCAGCGGCTGCGGCCTGTGCGGGGTCGAGGCGCTGGAGCAGGCGCTACCACCACTGCCTTGCCTGCCGGACAGCCTGCTACCGCCTGCCGAGCACCTGGATAACCTGCGCCAGCGCATCGGTGACGTTCAGCACCAGGCACGCAGCAGCGGCGCCCTGCATGCTGCCCTGTTCATCGACGCCCAAGGCGAGATTCGCCTGTGCCGCGAAGACATCGGCCGCCATAACGCCCTGGACAAGCTGATTGGGGCACTGCAGCACGAATCCGTGGCGCTGGCGGGCGGTTTTGCCGTTGTCACCAGCCGCTGCAGCCTGGAGCTGCTGCACAAGGCCGTTAGGGCAGGCATCACCACGTTGGTCAGCCTGTCCGCCCCCACCGCATTGACCGTGGATTGGGCCAGGCGCCATCGCCTCAACCTGATCCACCTCCCCCACCACAGCGCGCCACGGGTCTACAGCCCGGCGCCGCCTGCGCGAGAAACCTTCCAACCATGAGCCTGCAACCCGTCGACCCACGTTACAAACCCTATCGTGGCGCTGCCGCCGGCTGGGGCGCGCTGCGCAGCGTGGCGCACTTCTGGCTGGACAGTAAGCAGCCGTTCAAGAACCTGCGTGCCTTGCTCAAGACCAACCAGAACGGCGGCTTCGACTGCCCCGGCTGCGCCTGGGGCGATTCGCCCGAAGACGGCCATATCAAGTTCTGCGAGAACGGCGCCAAGGCGGTCAACTGGGAAGCCACCAAGCGCCGCGTCGATGCTGCCTTCTTCAACCGCTACAGCGTCAGCCAGTTGCGCGAACAGAGCGACTACTGGCTCGAATACCAGGGCCGCCTGACCGAACCACTGCGCTATGACGCGGCCAGCGACCGCTACAGAGCGGTCAGCTGGGACGACGCCTTTGCCCTTATCGCCCAGCACCTGAACGCCCTCGACAGCCCCAACCAGGCTGAGTTCTACACCTCGGGCCGGGCCAGCAACGAGGCAGCCTACCTGTACCAGCTGTTCGTCCGCGCGTTCGGCAGCAACAACTTCCCCGACTGCTCGAACATGTGCCATGAGGCCAGTGGCGTCGCCCTGGGTGAAAGCATCGGCGTCGGCAAAGGCAGCGTGACCTTCGCTGATTTCGAGCATGCCGATGCCATCTTCGTCCTCGGCCAGAACCCCGGCACCAATCACCCGCGCATGCTCGAGCCGCTACGGGAGGCGGTGAAGCGCGGCGCCCAGGTGGTTGCCTTCAACCCCTTGAAAGAACGCGGCCTGGAACGTTTCCAGCACCCCCAGCATGCGCTGGAGATGCTCACCAATGGCTCCGAGCCGCTGAACACGGCGTTCTTCCGCCCGGCCCTGGGCGGCGATATGGCAGCCATGCGCGGGATCGCCAAGTTTCTCCTGCAGTGGGAACGCGAAGCCCAGGCCGCGGGCGAAGCCACCGTGTTCGACCACGCCTTCATCGCCGAGCACACCCAAGGCCTCGAGGCCTACCTCGCCCTGCTCGACGCCAGCCCCTGGGACACCCTGGTACAACAGTCCGGGCTCAACCTGCAGGAGATCGAGCAGGCGGCATGCATGTATCGCCGCGCCGAGCGGGTCATCATCTGCTGGGCCATGGGCATCACCCAACACCATCACTCGGTGGCGATCATCCAGGAAATCGTCAACCTGCAGCTGCTGCGTGGCAATATCGGTCGCCCCGGCGCCGGCCTGTGCCCGGTGCGCGGCCACAGCAACGTGCAGGGCGACCGCACCATGGGCATCAACGAACGGCCTCCGGTAGCGCTACTCGATGCCCTGGAGCGGCGTTTCCAGTTCAAGGTGCCGCGCGAAGACGGGCACAACACGGTCGAAGCGATCAACGCCATGCTCGAAGGGCGCGCGCGGGTCTTCATCGGCCTGGGCGGCAACTTCGCCCAGGCCACGCCGGACAGCCCACGCACCCATCAGGCCCTGCGCAACTGCGCGCTGACCGTGCAGATCAGCACCAAGCTCAACCGCAGCCACCTGATGACCGGCCACGACGCGCTGATCCTGCCGTGCCTGGGTCGTACCGATATCGACAACCAGGCCAGCGGGCCGCAGGCGGTCACCGTGGAGGACTCGTTCAGCATGGTCCATGCCTCCTACGGGCAGCTCAAGCCACTGTCCACGCAGATGCGCTCCGAGCCCGCCATCGTCGCCGGCATCGCCAAGGCAACCCTGGGCAATCACCCGGTGGACTGGGACGCCATGAGCGCCGACTACAGCCGCATCCGCGAACTGATCGCCGACACCATTCCCGGCTTCACCGATTTCAATCAGCGCCTGCAGCATCCTGGCGGCTTCTACCTGGGCAATGCAGCCGGTGCGCGGCGCTGGAACACAGCAGTCGGCAAGGCACGCTTCATGGCCAATACCCTGCCGACCAGCCTGCTGCACGACAAGGTCCGTGCGACCGGCGAAACACCGGACCTGATCCTGCAGACCCTGCGTTCCCACGATCAGTACAACACCACCATCTACGGCCTCGACGACCGCTATCGAGGCGTGAAAGGCCAGCGCGATGTGGTTTTTGCCAACGAAGCCGACATCCGTCGCCTCGGCTACGAACCCGGACAGAAAGTCGACCTGACCTCCCTATGGAGCGATGGCATCGAACGCCGCATCAGCGGTTTCACCCTGCTGGCCTTCGACATTCCCGAAGGCCAGGCGGCGGCCTACTACCCGGAAACCAACCCGCTGGTACCGCTGGAAAGCATCGGAATCGGCAGCCACACGCCGACCTCGAAATTCATCGCCATCCGCGTGCACCCAGCCAGTGCCGACAGGCGTATTCTCTGACCTGCGGCAACACCGAGCGTGACGCGTTATGGTGCAATGCCGTAACAGCTCGTTACGCCCATCCCGTGCGAATTACTTGAGCCGCGCTGCGCGCTCCCTGATACTGCACCGCGATTTCAGCCCGACGCTGCAACTCGACGCAACTGATCGACGTAGTTGCAACGCCACGCGTTATTGGGCGTCTCATAATTTATCCGCCATCCTGTGATGACGCCTTCGGTTCAAGGAGCCACCACCGATGATGAAAAGGAGCGACTGGATCTGGACCATTATCGGTTTAGCCGCAGTCGTACTTTCCTGCTATCTGCTCTATCAGGAAATCCGCACCATCTCGCTCGACGAGCTGTCCGACAGCCTTTATGCGATTCGTCCGCATAACTGGTTGATGGCCGCCGGCGCGACATTCGGAGCCTATTGCGCACTGGCCTGGTACGACCGCATTGCCCTGGCCCACCTGGGCAAGAAGATATCCTGGTGGTTCATCTCGCTCTGTTCCTTCACCACCTACGCTCTGGCCCACAACATCGGCGCCTCGGTGTTCTCCGGTGGTGTGGTGCGGTATCGGGCCTACAGCAGCAAGGGTTTGATGGGCCATGAAATCGGCATCCTCATCGTCTTCTGCTCCTTCACCTTCGTTCTCGGCACCCTGCTGTCCGGCGGAGCCGTGCTGGTCTGCCAGCCCGACCTGATCAAGCGCGTCGCCGATGTCAGCCCCTGGCTGTCGGTTGCCATCGGCCTGCTGATGCTCGGCCTGGTAAGTCTCTACGTCCTCGGCTCGTGGCGTCAGTTCAAGCCGTTCAAGCTCGGCAAGCTGTATGTCGAGTACCCGCGGCTGGGCATCGTCGGCCGTCAGCTACTGGCCGGCCCTCTGGAGCTGGCCTGCGCGGCGGCGATCATCTATTACGCCCTGCCCAGCGAGAGCAATCCCGGCTATCTGGTGGTGCTCGGCGTGTTCCTCGCGTCCTTCTCGCTGGCCCTGCTGTCGCACGCCCCTGGCGGCCTCGGCGTGCTGGAAGTGACCTTCCTCGCCGCGATGCCCGAGCTGCCCAAGGCGGACGTTCTGGCAGCACTCATCGTGTTCCGGGGCTTCTACCTGCTGCTGCCATTCGCCTTGTCCCTGCTGGTGGTCATCGGCTTCGAATGGGGCCAATGGCGCCGTCGCCGCATTCACTCCTGATGCCCCAAGGCCCCGTCAAACAGGGGCCTTTCCCCACCATCAGCAGCGTCGATTTCTACTATGTGAAAGCCTGACTTCCCGATCAGGAAGCGCGCCACGACCATAGGCCTCCTACTCACTTGCCGATACGAGGCCCATCATGAAAACCGCACTGCTTGCAACCCTGCTCCTCACCAGCCTGTCCTGCGCCAGCGCCTTCGCCCTGCCGCAGAGTCAACCGCAGCCGATCCTGGGCGAAGCCAGAAGCAGCCTTGGCCTACCCGTCGACCACACCCAACAGAACACCGCCCAGCAACCACGCCTCGAGCTGACCGACAGCGGTTATTTCAAAACGCCCCAAGGCCGGGCCAGCGATCTGGTACCGAAGGCCCAACGCAATGACGTAGCAGACAGTGGTTACTTCAAAACCCCACAAGGTCGCTCCAGCGAGCTGCAGTCGAAAACCCCTCGCCACGAACTGGCCGATAGCGGCTACTTCAAAACGCCACAGGGCAAAGCCAGCGGCCTGCTACCAGCCCGTAAGCAGACCCTGGTTGCCTGATTCGCCTTGGAGCCTGTTTACGATCTTCTGGATTAGAGCCAGACAAGGGCTAGGCGCCCCCGCGAAAACGCCCGAGGAACGCACTGGGCCCGCACTCGCGTTTACAAGTGGTAAATGAGCATTCTGACTGGGCTCGCTTTTTAACGCCGTATGGCCGCGAGCCAGGAGATCGTAAACAGGCTCTTAGTCCTACCCAGGCAACCGGCGCTTGCCCTGCATCCGCCAGTTTTTTTGGAACGCCCGTCCGACAGTTATGGGCGCGGCCGGCACGGCTGACTTATAGTGCGAAACTTCAATCGCCAAGCCAGCAAACATGCACACGATCGAGCGTATCTACCCCAAGGATCTCGACCCGCATAACCCGGACGACCAGAACACCTTGCGCATCCATATGGAGCGCTATGAGTTCGCCGCACGCCAATTGAGCGGCCAACGTATTCTCGATATGGCGTGCGGTTGTGGCTATGGCACCGCCCTACTGGCCGAGCGCCATCCCGAACGCCAGATCACCGGCGTCGACATCGACCCGGCTGCCATTGCCTACGCGCAGGAACACTACCGCCTGCCCAACCTGCGGTACGTTTGCGCCAACGCCGAGCACTTCGCCGATGAGCAGCCGTTCGACAGTATCGTCAGCCTGGAAACCATCGAACATCTGCCCAGCCCGCAACGGTTGATCGGCAATTACACCCGATTGCTGGCCAGCGGCGGGCAGATCATCGCCTCGGTGCCGATCACCCCGACGCTCGACGGCAACCCGCACCACTTGCACGATTTCAGCCGTCGCTCGTTCTTCAGCCTGTTCCGCCAACATGGCCTGGCGCCGCGCGAGCATTTCGAGCAGATCCAGTGGTGGCAGTTCAAGGGCCTGTTCTCCAAGCGCCCGGACCAGGCCAAGCAGCACCGTTCGGAAGGCGTCGGCAATGCCGTGCTGCTCTACTACCGGCGGCGCCCGCTGTACCTGTTCGCCCGCCTCGGCTCGATGCTGCGCTACGGTTTTAGTAACCGCTACCTGACCTGCTCGTTCCAGCGCTGACAGGCTCGTTGCCGGGCAACCGATAGATCCAGATCCGTCGCATCACCGTAGAGAACTGTGCCGCCAGGCTGCCGCAGTTGTAGACCTGACCGTAGCGCTCGGCGATCTCGCGCACCTCCACGGCCAGGGCGGCATAGCGCCGCGCCGGCAGATCGGGAAACAGGTGGTGCTCGATCTGGTGGCTGAGGTTACCGGTGAGGATGTGGAACAATCGGCCGCCGCTCAGGTTGCTCGACCCGCGCAACTGACGCAGGTACCAGTGGCCACGGCTTTCGCCCTCCACCGACTCCTTGCTGAAGACGGCAGCCTTCTCCGTGAAGTGGCCGCAAAAGATCACCATGAAAGTCCACAGATTGCGCAGTAGATTGGCCAGGGCATTACCAGCCAGCACCGCCAGGGCATTGGCACCGAGCAACAACGCCAGCAGCGGAAACAACAGGTAATCCTTGCCCCACTGGCGCACCAGCTTGGCACCGAACTGGCGCGCCAGTGGGCGCACTTCATCCTTGCCGATCTTGCCCTTGTAGAGCTTGTCCAGGCGCAAATGCTGAATGGCCACCGCGTACTGGAACAACAGCGCCTGCAGGGTTACCCACAGCGGTTGCCAGCGATAGAACGGCTTCCAGCGCTGCTCGGGGAACAGGCGTACCACGCCATAGCCGACGTCATCGTCCATGCCCAGCACATTGGTCCAGGTGTGGTGCACATGGTTGTGCGTATGCCGCCAGAAATCGGCCGGACCGGCAATGTCCCACTCATAGCTGCGCCCGGCAAACTCCGGATCATTCATCCAGTCGTACTGGCCGTGGATGACGTTATGGCCCAGTTCCATGTTCTCGAGGATCTTGCCCAACCCCAGCAACAGGCTGCCCAGCAGCCAGGTCGGCGGGAACCAGCCGGCCATCAGCAACAACCGGCCGCTCCAGCAGCACAACCGAACCGCGCCACGCACACGGCGGATGTACCGCGCATCCACTTCGCCCAGATCGGCCAGGGTGCGACTGCGCAAGGCATCCAGCTCGGCGCCGAAGGCGTCCAGTTCATCGTCGCTCAGGGAACGATCGCTACGCATGATCACCTCGATTGGCCACGGCAGCGCCGGGCGCGGACAGGGTTGTCGGATTACAGGTCGATTTCGACATCGGCGTGGGGCGCGCTGATGCACAAGCGAATGGGTTGCCCGGGTTCACTGAACAAGGCGCCATTGCGCAGATCGCGCACGGTGCCGGTAAGCAACGTGCAGGTGCAGCTGGCACAGATGCCCTGCCGACAGCCATGAGCCGGGCGTAAGCCGGCGTCTTCGGCCTGCTCCAGCAAGCTGCGCGCACTGTCGCCCTGCGCCTGCTGGCGACTGCGGGCAAAACGCAGCTGCACACTGGAGCCCACCGCAGATGTGCACGTCGGCGCGGTAAAGGCCTCGCTCTGTAGCGCGCCCGGCCACAGCTGCGTCACGCGCTGCACGAAGCCGGCAGGGCCACAGGCCAGCGCATGGTCTGCAGTCAGCCCTTCGAGATGACGAGCATTCAAACGCCCATCACGCTCGCGCTCACTGGCTCCGGTCAGCGCCCAGCGCACGATGAGGTTCGGGTAATGGGTCATCAGTTGCTGCAGCTCGTCGACAAAGGCCCGCTGCCCGTGCTCGCGGACGTAATGCAGCAGGGTGATCGGTGCGGTAATCCCACGTGCTAGCGCCTCGCGCAGCAGGCCGAGCAAGGGGGTGACGCCACTTCCGGCTGCCAGCAGCAGCACGCCTTGCGCCTGCTCCGGCCATTGCAGATCGCCCTGCGCCTGCCCCAGTTCGATGACATCGCCAATCGACAGATGATCAAGCAACTGACTGGACAGACGTCCTCCCGGCTGGCGACGGATTGCCAGTTCAACATGACCACCCGGCGCCACGCGCGTCAGGCTGTAACTGCGGCTATGGCGAACGCCATCCAGCGTGAGAAACACCTGTACATGCTGTCCCGCCTGCCAGCCACGCGCATTACCGTTGCAACGCAAACGCAGGGCCAGCATGTCCTCTGCCACCCAACGGCGTCCTTCGACCCGCGCAAACACCCGATTCAAACGCAGTGCCGGATGCAACCAGGCAAGCACCCCATCGACTTCGGACACACGCAGCCACTGACCGGCCACCAGAGCGCGCAATGGCGTCAGGGGTCGAGCCAGCCAACGGACCAGGACAAAAGGAAGAAGGCGCATCAATCAAATCTCAGTGAACAACTGTACACAAAGATGGCAGAGCATTTGATCTCAGTCAACACTTGTACACTGA
The DNA here is from genome assembly GCF_965111915.1 of Pseudomonas sp. Marseille-Q8238. NCBI lineage: Bacteria > Pseudomonadati > Pseudomonadota > Gammaproteobacteria > Pseudomonadales > Pseudomonadaceae > Pseudomonas > Pseudomonas sp. Marseille-Q8238. Next base: position 4,069,024 of record NZ_CBCOPI010000001.1, read on the forward strand.
CCCTGGTTCGACGCCCATGAAAGGGATTTGCTAGAGTGCCCGGGCTTAACGCCCTGAATCAGAGAGCTCATGTCGCCACGCGCCGAACAGAAACAGCAAACCCGCCAGGCCCTGATGGATGCCGCCCGCAGCCTGATGGCCAGTGATCGCGGGTTCGGCAGCCTGAGCCTGCGCGAAGTCAGCCGCGCCGCGGGTATCGTGCCGACCGGTTTCTACCGCCACTTCCAGGACATGGAAGAGCTTGGCCTGGCCCTGGTTGCAGAGGTGGATGCCACCTTCCGCAGCACCTTGCGCGATGTACGCCGCAGCGAGTTCGAGCAGGGCGGCATCATCGAAGCCAGCACGCAGATTTTTCTCGACGCCCTGACCGCCAACCGCAACCAGTTCCTGTTTCTCGCCCGCGAGCAGTACGGCGGCTCGCAACGCGTACGCCAGGCCATTGCCAGCCTGCGCCAACAGATCACCGATGACCTGGCCGCCGACCTGCGCCTGATCAACCGCTTGCCGCACCTCGATGACGCCGCTCTGGACCTGGTCTCCGACCTGGTGGTGAAGACCGTTTTCGCCACCCTGCCAGAACTGATCGACCCACCCTCCGCCTCGCTGCCACCGCACCTGACGCCGGAAAACAAGATGGTCCAGCAGCTGCGTTTCATTTTCGTCGGCGCCAAGCAATGGCGCGGCCCGGGACGCAACGACGCCTGACGAGTGCAAGCGCCCCCAGAAAGGGCGCACCCCGGTGGCCTGCGCACCATTTCAACGCACAATCCAAAGCTATTTCAGGGACTGCGCCCCCATAAACGTGCTGCCACAATCGCTTGGCCAGGATTGGCAAGCCCCTTGCTCTAACCTCCGGCAGACTCCTTTGGCCGGACGCCCGACATGCTGGTTATTCACCACCGCATTGCCCCTCAGCCCCATTGGGATGAAGAACTGCACCTGAGCCACGAGGCTCGCAGCAAGACACGCCTGCGCTGTTTCAGCGCGACGGGCGAAGATGTTGGCCTGTTTCTCGAGCGCGGCAAGCCGCCGCTGCAGCACGGCGACTGCTTGCGTGCCGAAGACGGTCGTACCGTCAGGGTCTTCGCGCAAGCGCAGCCCCTGCTTCACGTCACCTGTACCAATGCCTTCGAACTGACTCGCGCCGCCTATCACCTGGGCAACCGCCACGTTGCCCTGCAACTGGGCGATGGTTGGCTACGCCTACTCGACGATTACGTGCTCAAGGCCATGCTCGATCAGTTAGGCGCTACCACCTGCCTGATCGAAGCCCCTTTCGAGCCGGAACAAGGTGCCTACGGCGGTGGCCATCATCACTCCCATTCAAGCGATGCCGAATACAGCTACGCACCACGGCTGCACCAGTTCGGCATGCGTACGTGAATCCCGCCTGGAACCTGCTACGCCTGGCCAGTCCGCAATTGCCGATTGGTGGCTACAGCTATTCGCAAGGCCTGGAAATGGCCGTAGAGCTGGGCCAGGTCAGGGATCTGGACAGTGCCCGCCGCTGGATCGGCGATCAACTGCTGTACAACCTGTCGCGCTTCGAAGCACCGCTCCTGCTGGCCCATTGCGTGGCCGCAGCCAACGAGGACTGGCCTGCACTGACGCGACTGAGTGAACAGCATCGCGCCAGTCGCGAAACCCGCGAACTGCATCAGGAAAGCCGGCAGATGGGCTACTCCCTGATGCAACTGCTACAGGGCCTGCCAGAACTGGATGAACAGGCTCGTGCCCAACTGACTACCACCAGCGAACCCGGGCTAGCCATGGCCTGGGCACTGGCTGCACGGGCCTGGCATATCCAGGCACCAGACGCCCTCGCCGCCTGGCTCTGGGGATGGCTGGAGAATCAGTTGGCCGTGCTGATGAAGACCCTGCCTCTCGGCCAACAGGCCGCACAGCGCCTGACCTCAGAGCTGCTGCCGACGCTGGAGCAGGCCCAGCGCCAAGCCAGTGAACGTCAACCCAGCCACTGGGGAAGCGCCGCCTTTGGCATGAGCCTGGCAAGCATGGCGCATGAGCGCCAGTACAGTCGGCTGTTCAGATCATGACTTGCAACAACTTGCGGGGCCTGGCCATGCATTGCTCTTTGCGAGCCGGTACTCGGGATGCTCTCCCGTCCCATACGATATTCGAGAAGGAGTGAACCATGAACCACCAACCCCTGCGCGTCGGCATCGGCGGACCGGTCGGCTCCGGCAAGACCGCGTTGACTCTGGCACTTTGCCTAGCCCTGCGCGAACGCTACAACATCGCGGTGGTTACCAATGACATCTACACCCAGGAGGACGCCCAATTCCTGGTGCGCAACGAGGCCCTGGCCCCGGAGAGAATCATCGGTGTGGAAACCGGCGGCTGCCCGCACACGGCGATCCGCGAAGATGCCTCGATCAATCTGGAGGCGGTCGAGCAACTCAATCGACGCTTCCCCGGCCTCGACCTGATCATCGTCGAGTCCGGTGGTGACAACCTTTCGGCCACTTTCAGCCCAGAACTCTCCGACCTGACCTTGTACGTTATCGACGTATCGGCAGGTGACAAACTGCCACGCAAGGGCGGGCCAGGCATCTGCAAATCCGACCTGCTGGTAATCAACAAGATTGATCTGGCGCCCATGGTCGGTGCGTCGCTGGAGGTAATGGATCGCGATGCACGCAAGATGCGCGGCGAAAAGCCGTTCGTCTTCAGCAACCAGAAAGTCGGTCAGGGGCTGGATCAGATCATCACGTTCATCGAGCGCCACGGAATGCTCACAGCCGCCTGAGTCCCTCTCCCACATGCGGTAGAGAACGGGGGAAGGGACGTCCAGCCCCACCCTTTCACCAAAGGAGCATCACCCTATGATTTTGCGCAAAACACTCTACTGCCTAACCCTATTTCTAACTCCGGCAGTGGCCTTCGCCCATCCTGGGCATGGCGACTCCGGCCTGATGGCCGGCCTGGCACACCCAGTCTTTGGCCTAGACCACCTGCTGGCGATGCTTGCCGTCGGCCTGTGGGCGGCGCAGCAGAACGGCGCAGCGCGCTGGCTGCTGCCAACCACCTTCGTCAGTACCATGTTGATCGGCGGGGTACTGGGTTTCAATGGCCTGGAAATTCCATTGATGGAAACCGGTATCGCCGGTTCAGTGCTGGCCTTCGGCCTGTTGGTGGCGGTTGCCGCACGTTTGCCGGTAGCGGTATCAGTTGCTCTTACGGCTGTTTTTGCCCTGACCCACGGCGTGGCTCATGGACTGGAGCTGCCAGACCTGGCCAGCCCGGTGGGTTATGCCAGCGGCTTCGTCGCCGCCACGGCAACCCTGCATGCCATTGGCTACGCCGTGGTGCGCTTCCTGCCGCAGGCCGCGGCACCGCTGGTGCGTATTGCAGGTGGCGCATCAGCGGCAGCTGGAGCGTGGCTACTGGCGGGCTGAAGCAGCTTGACGGATGACCCGACAAGCACGTCTGATGGTCATCCACAAACGCCGCCATTGCAGGAAGCCCCATGCTGCGTTTCATCCGCCTTCTGGCCGTGCCACTGTTGCTGATCGCCCTGACCCTACTAGCCTTCTACCGCAGCAGTGTGCCGGCACAGACGCCTGCGGTCCTTGCGGCCCTGGCTGGTCACGGGCCGCTGGTCGTGGCCCATCGCGGCGGCATGGGTCTGTGGCCGGAAAGCAGCCTGTTCGCTTATGAACGGGCCAGCGCGCTGGGCGTGGACATGATCGAATTGGATCTGCGCCTGTCGGCGGACGAGCATCTGGTGGTGTTCCACGACACCACGCTCGAACGCACCACCAATGGTCGCGGTGCCGTTGCCCAGTACCGCCTCGACCAACTGCAGCAACTGGATGCCGGTTATCGCTGGAGCGCCGATGGGGGCCAAAGCTACCCCTACCGCGGCCAGGGCATTCGGATTCCCTCGCTGGCTGAAGTGATCGAACGCCTGCCCCGGCAAGCCAAGGTACTGGAGATCAAGGCTGCCGATGCCGGCATCGAAGATCGCCTGTGCGCGCTGCTGACCGAAACCGGCCAGCTTGATCGGGTCATTGTCGGCAGCCATCACGAACGCGCTTTACGCCATTTCCGCAACCTCTGCCCCGGTGTCGCCACATCAGCCGACCCAACCTCGGTACGTCTGCTTCTGGCCCTCGACTGGCTCGGCCTCGGCCAATTGCTGTCGCCGTCCTACCAGGCGCTGATGATCCCCGAGCAGCACGGAATGATTACCGTGGCCAATCCCGACCTGCTGCTGCGCGCCCATGAGCGCGGCCTGCATGTGCAGCTGTGGACCATCAACGAACAACCCACCATGCGCCGCCTGCTCGACCTGGGCGCCGACGGCCTGATCACCGACTACCCGGATCGCGCCCTGCAACTGCTCGGCCGCCCGACGCAGCTGCATGCCAACGACTGAGCAACGCAGGCTATCGGTACCATCAAGACAATCAACGAGCCATGACGCCACTGCCCGCGCAGGATGAGCAGGTCCTCAGCACGGAGTCTTCATCATGTCATTCAGCCCTTTCCTGTGCAGCCTGCTGGCGGCCTATGCCGCCGGTGCCAGTGGTCGTTGCCCGAGCGAAGCCGAAGCGATTTGAACGCGCTCCCCAGCCGGTCTACCCTGTGCGTCCTTTGACCTGGGCAGCGCCCTGCGCGCAGCCAAATGACGGATCACACACCGTCGATTTCGCCCATTCCCGACGCCACTAGCCCCTGGAGGAGCCTTACATGCAGCTGAAGTCCGTCTGCGTATTCTGCGGTGCGAGCACCGGTCTCAATCCGGTTTACCGTGAGGCTGCCGAAGCGCTCGGCCGCGCCCTGGCCACGCGTGGCCTGACGCTGGTCTATGGCGGCGGCGCTGTCGGTCTGATGGGTGTCGTCGCCGATGCGGCATTGGCAGCCGGTGGCGAGGTGATCGGCATCATCCCGCAGAGCCTGCAACACGCAGAGATCGGCCACCCCGGTCTGAGCCGCCTGGAAGTGGTCGACGGCATGCATGCCCGCAAGGCCCGCATGGCCGAACTGGCCGATGCATTCATCGCCCTGCCTGGCGGCCTCGGCACGCTGGAAGAGCTGTTCGAGGTGTGGACCTGGGGCCAGCTCGGCTATCACAGCAAGCCGCTCGGCCTGTTCGATGCCAATGGTTTCTACCAACAACTCAGCGGCTTTCTCGATCATCTGGTCGGCGAAGGATTCGTTCGCAGCCACCATCGCGGCATGCTGCAGCGCAGCGAAAGCGCTGAAGCGTTGCTCGACCTGCTGGCCGCCTGGCAACCGAACGTGGCCCCGAAATGGTCAACCGGTACACCGGCCTGACAACACGCGTTGCCCATGGTAAATAGGGGGCCCTTTCTGCATGGACGCGCCCCCGATGCCGATACTCGCCCTTCTTCTCATTGCCTGCCAGGTGTTCTGTGGCCTGCATGTGGTCCGCAGCGGCCAGGAACGCTACTGGCTGTACCTGATCATCGCCCTGCCCGGCCTCGGCTGCCTGATCTACGCCCTCGGCATCATGCTCCCGGATATGCTCGGCAGCCGCCGTGGGCGCCGTGCCGTGACTCAGTTGCATGACCGCCTCGATCCCGAACGCCACTTGCGGGCGCTACGCGACGAGCTGGAACTGAGCGATACCCGCGACACCCGCGTGCGCCTGGCCGATGAATTGCTACGTCTGGGCCAACCCGAAGAGGCCGCCAGCCATTACCAGGCTGCCCTGCGCGGGATACATGCCCAAGCGCCGGACATCATGCTGGGCCTGGCCCGCGCGCAGTTCGCCGCAGGCAACAGCAGCGCCTGTCGCCTGACCCTGGAGCAATTGATCGAACACAACCCGCAGTTCCGCTCCGCCGACGGCCATCTGCTCTATGCCCAGGCGCTGAGCGCGCTGGGCGAAAGCGCCAAGGCCGAAGCGGAGTACCGCGCCATGGTCGACTATTTCGCCGGACCGGAGGCGCGCTATCACTTCGCGCGACTGTTGATCCAACTTGGCCGGCATGCCGAAGCCCGTGACCAGTTGCAGCAGATCGACACCTACGCCCGTCGTGCGCCGCGCCACTACCGCAACCTGCACCAGGACTGCCTGGCCCAGGCGCGCAGCGAACTGCAGGCACTGCTCAACCAACAGACCTGAACGCACACCGACAATGTTCCGAGCGGCTGCTCAGCGTTTACGTGCCTTGCCACCGAAGCTGGGCACCTTGCGCACCGCCTTGACCGGTGGCTCGACGGGGTCCTCGCTTTCCATCCACTTGCCCAGCCCGCCCTTGCCGCCCACCACCTTGGGTTTCTTCGGTTTCTTCGGCTTTTTCAGCACCTGACCGCTGGCGTTGGTCTGCGGCACCCGGTGGTCGGGGATGAACCCCGGCTCATCCTGCCGGGACAAGGTCTGGCGAGTCAGAACCTCGATCGCCGACAGCAATTGCACCTCGTCGGCACACACCAGCGACACCGCTTGCCCGGTCGCGCCGGCCCGGCCCGTACGACCGATGCGGTGCACGTAATCCTCGGCGACGATGGGCAGGTCGAAATTGACCACCAGCGGCAGGTCGTCGATATCCAGCCCACGCGCCGCCACATCGGTGGCCACCAGCACGCGCACCTCGCCGTCCTTGAAACGCTGCAGGGCACGCAGGCGCGAGGGCTGTGGCTTGTCGCCATGGATCGAGTCGGCGGCAATCCCTTCGGCCAACAGCACCTGCTCCAGTTCATCGACACCTTTTCGGGTCTTGGCGAACACCAGGACCTGGTCCCAGCGTCGGTCGCGATACAGGTGCAGGAACAGCTCGCTCTTGCGTTTCTTGTCCACGGTCACCAACCACTGCTTGACGCTGGTGGCCGCCGCGTTACGCGGGCTGACCTCGACGCTGAGCGGGTCGCGCAGCAACTCCTTGGCCATCTGCCGGATGGCGTCGGAGAAGGTCGCGGAAAACAGCAGGGTCTGGCGCTTGCGCGGCAGCGCGCTGAATAGATCGTCCAGCTCGCGGGAAAAGCCCAGGTCGAGCATGCGGTCGGCCTCGTCCAGCACCAGCGCCTGCAACTGACCGAATTTCACCGCATTCTGCCGATACAGGTCGAGCAAGCGGCCCGGGGTCGCCACCAGCAGGTCGATGCCTTTGCGCAGCTTCATCATCTGCGGGTTGATACTCACCCCGCCATACACCGCATAGGTGCGCAGCGGCAGGTGCTGGCCATATTGCAGAATGCTCTGGTGCACCTGTTCGGCCAGCTCGCGAGTCGGCACCAGCACCAGTGCGCGCACCGAGTTGCTCGCCACCTGCGCGCCTTCCAGGGTCAGCTTCTGCAGCAGCGGCAGGGCGAAACCAGCGGTCTTGCCGGTCCCCGTCTGCGCGGCGGCGAGCAGGTCGCGCCCCTTGAGCACGGCCGGGATCGCCTGCTGTTGGACGGGCGTCGGGGTACGGTAGTCGAGGCCGTCGAGGGCACGCAGCAGCGGGTCGATCAGGCCTAGGGCGGCGAATGTCATGGATGGGTAACCGGGCGGTGAGACGAAGGGCGCCAGTTTACATCCTTATGGGTTATCCCGGCTGACGCAGCAGTGCACGCACCTTGGCCGCCGAAAGCTTTTGCAAGGTACACAGGTAGGCATGACTGACTTCGCTGACCGCGTACCGCTCGCGCAGGCGCCGGGCGAACAGCAGGGTCAGGTTGGCGGCCATTTCCGCATCGGCCAACGCACGGTGCGCTTGACCGGTGCTGGGCAAACCGGCCCAGTGATTGAGGTTGCCCAACTTGTGGCTCGGCGCTTCCGGCAGCAAACGCCGGGACAGCAGCAGCGAACAGGCAAACTCCTGGCTGCGGCGACGGCGCAGCAACGCCAGCTCGGCATCCCAGAACTTGGCATCGAATGCCGCGTTATGCGCCAGCAACGGCGTGTTGCCGACGAAATCGGCGACCTCGGCCATCACCTGCGCCACCGGCCGTGCGGCGCGCACCATCGCATTGCTGATCCCGGTGAGCTGCTCGATGAACGGCGGCACCCAGACCCCGGCATTCATCAGGCTCTGATAACGCTCGACAATGCGCCCATCCTCGATGATGGCCACACCAACCTCGGTGGGCCGGGCATTTTGCGATGGCGACATGCCAGTGGTTTCAAAGTCGATGACGGCGATACGGTCGTGCATGCAGGGTTCCCGGTTTCTCGATATCGGTTCTTGGGCATCAATGCTTCAACAGCAGCGCACCGTCGATCGGCACATAGCGGTCGGCAGCACGCACCAGCGATTGCGCGGTCAGCCCGGCGACACCGTAGACACTGCTGCTGACGCCATACGCACTGCGCAGTTTGTCGAGCAGCAGGTCGAAATCGCCATCTCCCGAGGCCAGCACCACCTCGTCGACGCGCGCAGTGGCGTCCAGCACATCGATGGTGATCCCAACGTCCCAATCGCCCTTGGCCGAGCCATCACTGCGCTGGATGAACGGCTTGAGCTTCACGGTGAAGCCCAGGTTGCGCAGGATCTGCTGAAATTGGCGCTGCTTGGCATCACCCCGGTCGATGGCATAGGCGAAGGCTTCGACAATCTGCCCCGTACCGCTCACGTCCGCCCACAGCGCCGAGTAATTGAAGTGGCACCCATGGGCCTGGCGCACGGTGTAATACAGGTTCTGTACATCGGCGAACAACGCGATTCTTTTCACGGGATAACCTGAGACGAAGGGCGATGGCCATTATGCGTCATCGCCCAAGGGCGGGTTACCCCATGTTGCTCGCATCAGCTAAAGTTGCCCTATCGAACTGCTCTGACGCCGACCGATGAATCCCCTGAATATCCTGCGCGACGCCTTTTTCTTTTTCAGCCGTAACATCAGCCTGATTACGCGGCTGTGCCTGCCGCTGGTAGTACTGGAATGCGTGACCCGCGCAGCGCTCACCAGCCAGTTCGCCCCCGCCCATGCGCCCGCCTACGGCATGCTGATCGGCCTGGTGTTCTATCCGCTCTATAGTGCTGCGCTGATTCTCCTGCTCGACGCCCGCAGCCAGAATCACCGCCCGCGCATCCGCGACCTGCTCGCCGCCAGCCTGCCGATATGGCCATCCTTCGCCGTGCTCGCCGGGCTCAGCACCCTGCTGATCATGCTCGCCGCCAGCATCTTCGTGCTACCGGCACTCTGGGTGATGGTCAAGCTGGCCTTTGCCGAATACCTGCTGGTGCTGCGCGGCCTGACGCCTCTGCAGGCAATGCGCGAGAGTTTTCAGCTCACCACCGGCCACTTCTGGTCGCTGCTGGCCTGCGTGCTGCTGGTGATCGTGCCGCTGTGGCTGCTCGATAACAGCACCCTGCGTCTGGTGGGTGAACAGCCGGACGTCATCGACCGCCTGCTGCTGGACTGCGTTAACAGCTTCCTGCAACTGTTCTCCACCGTGGTGCTGTTCCGCTGCTTCATGCTCTGCACCCCGCAGGCGACGCAGGACAGCACCAGCCACTAACCTGGACCGATCATGACGACTGAAAACCCAAGCATCCTGTCCCACATGTCCATTGGCACCAATCGCTTCGATGAGGCGGTGGCGTTCTATGACCAGGTATTGGCGACCCTGGGCTGCAAACGCATCCTCGCCCACCCGGGCGCCATCGCCTGGGGCCGCGAGTACCCGGAGTTCTGGGTGCAAAAGCCAATCGACGGAGCACCCGCAACGGTCGGAAATGGCAGCCATGTCGGCTTCATCGCCCAGACACGTGAGGCCGTGGAGGCGTTCTACAAGGCGGCGCTGGCCGCAGGCGGACAGATCGACGGCGCACCCGGGCCACGCCTGGATTATGGAGCCCCGTATTACGGCTGCTTCGTCCGCGACCTCGATGGCCACAAGATCGAAGCCTCGTACTGGGACGACAGCCTGGACCACGCTGCACACGATCACTGAGCCGGCACCGTCAGCAGCGCGGGCATGCCCTGCCCGCGCATCTCGGGTATGCTCGACCCTCCTGACCACAGCCACCAGCCCGGCCAATGACCCTGCCACGCTCACTGCGCACCCTGCTGCTTGCCCTGGTTACCATTCTCACCATTGCCTGGGCCCTGGTTTACAGCCTCACCTGGCACCCCGCCGCCCGCGCGGATGCCCGTGTGACCTGTCAGGCTGACGCCCCCCTTCCCCTGCCTGGCCAGGCACTCAAGGTGATGACCTGGAACGTGCAATACATGGCCGGCAAGCGCTATGTGTTCTGGTACGACCTGGAGGATGGCAGCGGGCGCGACCTGCGCCCCACGGCCGCCGACCTCGCCCATAACCTCGATGAAGTCGCCCGCGTGCTGCGCGACGAGCAACCGGATGTCGTGCTGCTCCAGGAACTGCATGACGGCGCGCGCGCCAGCGATTATCAGGACCAGTTGCAACTGCTGCGCGAGCGCCTCAGCGATCTCTACCCTTGCAGCACCTCGGCCTTCTACTGGCAAGCGTCGTTCGTGCCGCACCCGAAAATCATGGGCAGCGTCGGCATGAAACTCGGCACCCTCAGCCGCTTTCGCATCGCGCGCGCCGAACGCCTGCAGTTGCCACAGGCCAACAGCAATTGGCTGGTCCGTCAGTTCCAGCCGCGACATGCCCTGCTGGTCAGTCATTTGCCGCTGCGCAGCGGGCGCGAGCTGACGGTTATCAATACACAACTGGTCGACCCACGGGCCAGCGGCGATGACGCCAGCCGGCAACTGGCGATGACCACCAGTCTGCTCGACCAACTGGAAAACAACGGCAGCCTCTGGCTGCTCGGTGGAGACTTCAACCTGCTGCCACCCGGTCAATACCAGCGACTGCCCGAGTCTCAGCGCAGCCGCTTCCATCCGCAAAGCGAGTTGAGTCCACTGCTGGCGCGCTACCCGAGCATCCCCAGCCTTGAGGAAACCGCTGATCCGGCCTGGCACACCCAGTTTCCCAATGACCCACGCGTCACCGGTGCAGACCGGACCCTCGACTACATCATCCACAGCAGCCGCCTGGCCCGGCTCGATGCCCAGGTCCGCCGCAGCGACACGCTGAGTATTTCCGATCACCTGCCGCTCACAGCACGTCTGCTGCTGCCGGCAGACTGATCGCCGGCGTCAGGGCGCTGGACAAAGCGGAGCGCTGCCGCCATTCTCGGGCACAGGCTCTTCGCAACAACAAAAAGACGGCCATGAGTCGCGAAGTACATGATGCCAAGACTTATCTTCACTGCCCTGCTGACGTTTCTCTGCTGCGCCGGTGCAGTCGCCCAGACATCCCCCGTACCGTTGACGGTCAATGTGGGCTATTACGAATTCCCGCCTTACTCCTGGACCGACCGTGACGGTACGCCACGGGGCTCGGTTCTCGAACTGACCGACCGACTGCTACGGCATGCCGGCTACCAGGGGCACTACCGCTCCCTTCCCGGCGCCCGTCTTTATGCCGGTTTGCAGGATGGCAGCATCCAGCTGTGGCCCGGTGCCGGCGGCAAGGCCGAACTGGCTGAACACACCCTGGAAAGCCGCAACCTCATCGGCGAATTCAACCTCGCACTGTATTACCGGCCGGACACCCCGCCGCCAGACATTCCAGACGGTCTGGTCGGCGGGCGGCTCATCCTGATCAACGGCTACAGCTACTGGAAAGCCATCAACGAGCTGATCGAAAGCCCGGCGCTGGGCCTCGAGCTGCACCGCACCAACACCCATGCGGCGGCGCTGGAAATGCTCCTGCGCAAACGGGGTGACTACCTGCTCGACTACCAGACGCCGGTCGAACAGAACCGCCAGCGCCTGGGTATCGAGCCCCTGCCCTTCATCGTGCTGCAACGCCTGCAGTCACGCTTTATCGTCTCGCGGCATACGCCGGGTAGCGAAGCGTTGGTGGAAGCCCTCGACCGGGCCTACGAGGAGCTCGGCGCCGATCAATTACGGATCAATATCGACTGAGCCCTCAAGGGCATGATTGGCAGTTGGCCACCCAGGTCGCGCGCAACCTCAAGGCTGATGAGGCCTTGCTCACGGTGCGCACCCTACCGCCGTGGCTTGGCTCGTGCGGTAGGCTCGGCGACCAGGGGATCATCCGGCCAGTAGTGCTTCGGGTAGCGGCCCTTGAGGTCCTTCTTCACCTCGGCATAGGTGGTGGCCCAGAAGCTCGCCAGGTCCTGCGTCACCTGCACCGGGCGCCGCGCCGGAGACAGCAGGTGGAGCTTGACGACCTGCCGGCCACCCGCTAGCCGCGGCGTGGTAGCCAGGCCGAACAGTTCCTGCAGGCGTACGGCGAGCACCGGGGGATTCTCGCTGTAGTCGAGGGCAATGCACGAACCGGAAGGCACACTCAAGGCACGCGGAGCCAGTTCATCCAGTTGCTGCGGCAGCGGCCAAGGCAGCAACCCGGTCAAAATTCCCGGCAGGTCGAGGTTGGCAAAATGGCTGAGACGGCTGACCTTGCCCAGCCAGGGCTGCAGCCAATCTTCCAGGCTGACCAGCAACGCCACATCGCTGACATCCGGCCAGGCACTGTTGTCCCGCTCGTGCAGATCCAACTGCCGAAGCAACAGCACGCGCGCCTGCCACTGGCGCAACGCTGGTGTCCACGGCAACAGCTCCAGGCCCTTGCGTCGCACCAGACCCAGCAATGCACGAGAACGCGCCGCCTCGTCCAGCGCGGCCAGCGGTTCGCGACTGAGCACCAGCTCGCCGACCCGCCGCTGACGCTCGGCACGCAGCACGCCCTCGCGCTCATCCCACTCCAGCTCCTCACGCACGCTGACCTGCTCGGCCAGCGCCGTGTCGAACAAGCTCGGATCGAGATCGGCGGCCAGGTAGATACGTTCCTCACGCTGCCCCTGACGGCTGCCCAGGTCGGCGATCACCAGCCACTCGTGCTTCATCAACGCATCGGGCTCACCGAACTGCGCGGCGCGGCCATTGGCCAGGCGATAATCGCCGCCACCCGCACGCCGCTGCCGCGCCACCCGATCGGGATAGGCGAACGCCAGCAGGCAACCCAACCAGCGCGGATGCTCGGGATCGCTCACCACCTCGCCGGTACGCATACCGCGCAAGGCACTCTGGAACTGACGCGCCATCTGCCGCACCCGCTGCACCGCACCACGCGCTGCATGGCCACCGGCGCGCTCGCCGGCCAACACGTCAATGCGGCTGTGCATATCGGCGCCCTGGTCGCCACGCAGAATGTCACGCTCACCCAGCAACGCCGCCAGGTCACAGGCCAAGGCAGCAAGCCCCAGAGCCTGGCCGCGCAACAACAGGTGGGCGATACGCGGATGGGCCGGCAACGCGGCCATGGCCTGCCCGTGGCTGTTGAGCGCGCCACGTTCATCCAACGCTCCCAGGCGAGCAAGCAGGTCGCGGGCCTGGGCGAAAGGCGCCGCAGGAGGCGGGTCGAGCCAGGCCAGCTCATCCGGCGCCACACCCCAGCGCGCCAGTTGCAGGGCCAGCCCGGCCAGATCAGCCTGGAGCATTTCCGCCGCGCCGTAGGCCGCCATCTGCTCATGTTGATTCTGCGACCACAGGCGATAGCACACGCCCGGCTGCAAGCGCCCGGCACGTCCGGCACGCTGGGTAGCGGAAGCGCGGGAAATGCGCTGGGTATCCAGGCGGGTCATACCACTGGCCGGATCGAAACGCGGCACCCGGGCCAAACCCGCATCGATTACCACGCGCACCCCCTCGATGGTCAGACTGGTTTCGGCGATATTGGTGGCCAACACCACCTTGCGCCGCCGCGCCGGGGCCGGTTCGATGGCAGCACGCTGGGCTGCCAGTTCGAGATCACCATGCAGCGGGCACAGCAGAATCTCGTCGCGGTCGGCAAGCGCCTCGCCCAAGCGCTCATTGACCCGGCGGATCTCCGCCTGGCCGGGCAGGAACACCAGCAGACTGCCCGACTCATCGGCCAGCGCCTGCAAGACGGTCTGCACCACGCGCTGCTCGATACGCTCACCCGGCTGCGCAGGGCTGCCCCAGCGGATATCCACCGGATACATACGCCCCTCGCTGCGCACCACGGGCGCCTCGCCCAGCAGGCTGGACAGGCGCTGCCCCTCCAGCGTGGCTGACATCAGCAACACCTTCAGCGGTGCATCACGCAGCCACTCGCGGCCATTGAGCGTCAGCGCCAGGGCCAGGTCGGCATCCAGGCTGCGTTCGTGGAATTCATCGAAGATCACCAACCCGACGCCTTCCAGAGCCGGGTCGTCCTGCAGGCGCCGGGCAAGAATCCCTTCGGTCACCACCTCGATACGGGTGTTCGGCCCGACATTGCTATCCAGCCGAATACGGTAGCCGACGGTTTCACCGACCCGCTCGCCCAGTTCACTGGCCAGCCGTTCGGCGGCTGCCCGTGCGGCCAGGCGGCGCGGTTCGAGCATGATGATCGACTGCCCGGCCAGCCAGGGCTCACCGAGCAACGCCAGCGGCACACGTGTGGTCTTACCGGCGCCGGGCGGGGCTTCCAGCACGGCCTCGTGGCGATCACTCAGCGCCGCACGCAGGGCAGGCAAAACGGCATCGATGGGTAGTGGGGTCATGGTGGCTCCGCAGGCAGGCGGAGGATTATAGAGGCTCGTGCACACGAACCGCTGCATCGATTAGAGAGTCGAAACAATGGCCCGGAGAATCCCCGGCCATCACCATGCCTTTGCCACAAAGGCCTTGGTAGAATGCCGAATCATTTTTCAGGAGGTGCTTATGCGCACACGCTCACGCGTTATCAGTGGCGTCATCGTCGCCACGTTACTGACCCAGCTGACGGCCTGCGGCACGCTGTTCTTCCCGGACCGCCGTGGCCAGATCGATGGCAAGGTCGATCCGGTGGTGGCCGGGCTCAACGCCATCGGCATCCTGTTCTATGTCATCCCGGGGCTGATCGCCTTCGGTGTCGACTTCGCCACGGGCGCCATTTACCTGCCAGACAACAAATACTCCATGGCCCCTGAAAAGCTGCAGGACGCCATCGGCGCTGACGGCCGCGTGGACACGGCCAAACTCCGGGCCATCATCCTGCAGGAAACCGGCAAGGACCTGCCCCTCGACGACCCACGCCTGATCCAGCACAGTGGCAGCGTGGAGCAACTCGCCGCCTATGGCCTGCGCTCGCAAGCCTGATGCCCAGCCCACTCGAGCAGCACACCCAGCGCCTGCTGGCCTACCATGAGTGGGCTTACAGGCGCCTGTTCGAGCAGGTGGCGACACTGGACGATGCGCGCTATCGAGCCGACTGCGGGCTGTTCTTCGGCAGCCTGCACGGCACGCTCAATCACTTGGCCGTAGGCGACCGTTTGTGGCTGGCACGGGTCCGCCATGAGCCGGCCCCCTTCTCTCGGCTGGATGCCGAAGCCGCGACGGACTGCAGCGGACTCAAGCACTTCATTCTGGCTGGCGTAGAGGCCTGGCGCGCCGAGGTGGCCCGTTATACCGACGCACAGCTGCTTGCTCCGCTCGAATACCGCACCGTTGCGGGTCTGCCGCAGCAGCGGCAATTGCTGGACATCATTACCCACGTGGTCAACCACGGCACCCATCACCGTGGCCAGGCCAGCGCGGCCCTGACCGCCATGGGCCAACCGGCCCCGGTCATCGACTACATCTACGCCACGGCAGAACTGCCTTGAAGGCCGACCTGCGCCATGCTCGCCTGCTACGCTGGGCCAGCGCGGCCGCACTGGCCACCGCGCTGCTGCTGACGCTGGCCAAAGCAGTCGCCTGGTGGCTGAGCGGCTCGGTCAGCTTGCTGGCCGGCCTCACCGACTCACTGCTCGACAGTGCCGCCTCGCTGCTCAATCTGATCGCTGTGCATTACGCCCTGCGCCCAGCGGATGACGATCACCGCTACGGCCACGGCAAGGCCGAAGCCCTGGCTGGTCTGGGTCAGGCGCTGTTCATCGCTGCCAGTGCGGTGCTGGTCGGCCTGCAAGCCATCGAACACCTGCATACACCACCGCCACTCGGTGCCCCAACGCTGGGTATTGCCGTGATGCTGCTGTCACTGCTCATGACCGGGGCACTGCTGGTGTTCCAGCGTCATGTGGTGAAAGTCACCGGTTCCACGGCCATTCGCGCGGACTCGCTGCACTACCGCTCCGACCTGCTGCTCAACAGCAGCATCCTCGTCGCCCTGGTGCTCGCCGCCTATGGCTGGCCGCAAGCGGATGCGTTCTTTGGCCTGGGGATCGCCGTCTATATTCTGTGGAGCGCTCTGAGCATCGCCCGTGAAGCCGTATCGGTGCTGATGGATGAAGAGCTGCCCGTGGAAATTGGCCAGCGCATGGAGCAACTGGCGCGCGGTGTGCCTGGCGTACTGGGCGTGCATGACCTGCGTACGCGGATTTCCGGCACACACTGGTTCGTGCAGTTACATCTGGAGCTGCCCAACGAACTACCCCTGGTGCATGCGCATAGCCTGTGCGTAGACGCGGAGCAGGCCATTCGCGACGAGTTCCCACGGGCGGAAGTACTGGTGCATGCCGATCCGGTCGGCGTCGTTCCTCCGCCGGACAAACTCGAAACACCCTGATACGAAAACGCCCCACTCAAGGTGGGGCGCTGGGGACCTACCGGCGAATCAATCGACCAGTTTGAGTTCACCCTTCATCAGCGCAACGTGGCCTGGGAAGGAGCAGAAGAACTCATACGGGGTGCCAGCCTGGAGCTTGGACACATCGAAAGTGACCGAGTCGCTCTCGCCACCACCAATGACCTTGGTGTGAGCGATAACGCGTTCGTCATTGGCTTTCAGGTAGTCATTGTCCAGACCCGCCGCCATGCCATCGGTGGCAATCGCGCTGGCGTCAGCGGTCTTGCTCAGCACCCAGTTGTGGCCCATGACCTGCTTGGGCAGGGTGCCAACGTGCTTGAGGGTGACGGTGAAGGTCTTGCAGCTCTTGCTGACATCGATGGATTTGGTTTCAAACGTCATCTGGTCGGTGGAGTGCACTTCCACTGCGCATTCGGCAGCAAAGGCGGAAACGCTGGCCAGACTGAGTGCGGATGCAACTACGAGTTTTCTGATCATCTAGATTCTCCTTGGCAGAGTGGCAAAAAGGGCCAAGGTGGAGACTGCACGACTAAGCGCAGAGTTCCTACTAGCTGCGGCAACAAGACGCAGTACGCAAAAACACCCCGCTTTTGAGAAAAACGGACCCATCGACCATAAAAAAAGGAGGCCTGAAAGGCCTCCTTTTTGTTCGTCCGTACTGGCAATTGTGTCGCCGCTTTCCTCGCCCGCCTGGTTGAGCGGAGCGGACCCGGTGGCCTGCACGATCCTGTAGGACCGCCGGCGCCCGCCAACCTGATTGGGTTGGCCGGCTGGACGAAAATGTCCGGGCCTTGAAACTGGAAACAAGCTTAACCATTAGTGCGCGACCGATGCTTGCGAAGATTGCCGATTTATCTAGCTGTTGCGCAATTTTATGTCGATGATAGATTTATTCGCGCAACCAAAACATAACCAAGGCGATTTATGAACAAGCTAGACCGCTACGACCTGCGCATCCTCGCCGAATTGCAGCGCGACGCACGCATCTCCAATCAGGAGCTTGCCGAGCGCATCGGCCTGTCACCCTCGCCTTGCTCACGCCGCGTCAAGCAACTGGAGGACGACGGCTATATCAATCGCCAGGTGGCCCTGCTCGACGCGAAGAAGCTCGGCCTGAGCCTGACGGTGTTTGTCCTGATCGGCATGGACCGACACACGCCCGAGCGCTTCGAGCATTTCCAGGCATCCATCCGCCAGTGCCCGGAAGTCATGGAATGCAGCCTGATCACCGGTATGGACGCCGATTACCAGCTCACGGTGGTGGTACCGGATATGGATCACTATCAGCAGTTTCTGCTCGGCCACCTGACCCGCATCGACGGTGTGACCAGCGTGCGCTCCAGTTTCGTGCTGCAGCAAATCATCGCCAGCACCGAGCTGCCACTCAACCACTTGCACCCCAGCTGAGCCACAGACGGTTCAGCAAAGCCGAAGCACTGGCGTATACTCGCGCGGCTTTTTCCAGTGCCTTCGGCGGCCCGCCATAAAGAGCTCGACGCTCGCACAATAACAATCGCCCTGCCCGCTCCATGGTACTCACTGCCCGGCAACCCGCCGGACCGGTCAACGCAGCGCTAGAGGTCGATGATGGAAACCGAAGTTTTCGAACAGCTGATGATGTACGTCCTGGTGGGTGGGCTCATGGTATTCATGGCCTTCATCATCTGGGACCTGGCGAAAAAATCCAAAGCGGGTCGCCTGGGTACCGCCATCCTGTTCCTGGGTCTTGGCCTGTGCCTGTTCGCCTTCCTCGCCAAGCCGATCATCACGTACATCATCGAAGTGACCAAGGATATCCATTAGGGCCCTCTGGCTCCGCCGACAGTCCCGGGCGCGGCTTATTGCCATCGACATAGCGCCCGCCCGCGCATGACTTTTCCTGCAGAGCAGGCGTCTGTCTGTCACCGACTCGCTTCGTTACTCACCGCGGCATGGCTGCCGCGGTGTCATTCGATTTTCTGGAGATGCAATGAAAGCCACCGACATCGTCATGCAGAGCTATGGACGCTGCTGTGCCAGTGCTGATTTCTTCGATGACTTCTACCGCAGCTTCCTCGACAGCTCGCCGCAGGTTCGTGCCAAGTTCGTCGACACCAACATGACGGCGCAGAAACAGCTGCTGCGCCAGGGCATCCTCAACCTGGTGATGCACGCACGCGGCATGCCGGATACCAAGCTGCGCGCCCTTGGCGAGTCGCACTCGCGCGCCCGCATGGACATTCGTCCGGAGCTGTACGACCTGTGGCTGGAAGCTCTGCTGGGCACCATCGGCAAGCACGATCAGGAATGCGTACCAACGACCCTGCAAGCCTGGCGCGAAGTACTGGTCAAGGGCATCAGCGTGATCAAGGCAGGTTACTGAGGCCTCAGTCCAGCCGGGCCGGCACCTCACGCCACTCGCCCGGCTGCAAGCCATCCAGTTCCCAGGGCCCGATACGCACGCGTACCAACCGCAGCGTCGGCAACCCGACCGCGGCAGTCATGCGTCTTACCTGACGATTGCGTCCCTCACGAATCACCAGCTCCAGCCAGGCGGTCGGGATGCTCTTGCGAAAGCGCACGGGCGGCACCCGCTCCCACAACGTCGGCTCTTCCAGCAACCGTGCCTCGGCTGGCAGGGTTGGCCCATCGTTGAGCTGCACGCCGTCGCGCAACTGCTGCACCTGTTCAGCGCTCGGCTCACCCTCCACCTGCACCCAGTAGGTCTTCGCCAGCTTGTGCTTGGGGTCGGCGATACGCGCCTGCAAGCGCCCATCATTGGTCAGCAGCAGCAAGCCTTCACTGTCCCGATCCAAACGCCCCGCCGGATAAACGCCAGTCACCGGGACAAAATCCTTGAGCGTGGCGCGGCCCTGTTCGTCGTTGAACTGGGTCAGCACGTCGAACGGCTTGTTCAACAGGATCAGCCTCGGTTCGACGGGCGCCGGCTTGGCGACACGACGAGCCGCCGCATACGGACGGGACTGGGGGGAGCGTGGGGCGCGCGACATGCGTAATCCGCCTGATGGACGAGGGGCGCAGTTTAACCGAGGGCACATGGGTGTCATCAGTGCGGCTTATCAACTAACCGGCGCTCACACGACCCGGCTATGCTGAGCGAGTTGATTCATCTCGCGAGGCATCCTGCATGAGCACTACCGAGTCCGTTCTCGACACCTTCACCGGCTGGGCTGCCACAGCGGCCGGCGCGCCCCTGCAACGTCATACGTTCACGCCAGGGCCGCTGGGTGCCGAAGAGGTCGAAATTGCCGTGGAATACTGCGGCATCTGCCACTCCGACCAGTCAATGATCGACAACGAATGGGGCAACGCGCGCTATCCGTTCGTGCCGGGCCACGAAGCGGTCGGCACCATCGTCCGCCTGGGCGAGCAAGCCCGTGGCCTCAAGCTTGGCCAACGTGTCGGCATTGGCTGGTACAAGGGCAGTTGCATGCACTGCAGTTCGTGCATGGAGGGCTCGCACCAGTTGTGCGGCACCGTGAAGCCCACCATCGTTGGCAGCAACGGCGGTTTTGCCGATCGCCTGCGCGCGCATTGGGCCTGGGCCATCGCCCTGCCGGAAGGCCTCGATCCGGGCCTGGTTGGCCCACTGTTCTGCGCGGGTTCCACGGTGTTCAGCCCGCTGCTGGAGTTCGGCGTCAAACCCACCGACCGCGTCGGCGTGGTCGGCATCGGCGGCCTGGGCCACCTGGCGCTGCGCTTCCTCAATGCCTGGGGCTGCGACGTCACCGCCTTCACCTCTTCGCTGAGCAAGCAGGACGAAGCCAAGCGCCTGGGTGCACACAAGGTGGTCGCCTCCACCGACAGCGCGGCGATGAAGGCGATTGCCGGCAGCCTCGACTTCCTGTTGGTGACAGCCAGTGCCGACCTGGACTGGAACGCCCTGCTCGGCACCCTGAACAGCAAGGGCCGCCTGCACTTCGTCGGCATCGTGCCCAGCGCGATCCCGGTGCACGTGTTCAGCCTGATTCCCAAGCAGAAGAGCCTGTCAGGCTCGCCCGTGGGCTCGCCGGCCTCCATGAAGACCATGCTGGAGTTCTGCGCCCGCCATCAGATCGTGCCACAGGTCGAGCACTTCCCCATGAGCGAGGTCAACGCCGCGATCGACCACCTGCGTGCCGGCAAGGCGCGTTATCGCGTGGTGCTCGACGCCAGCCAGTAACGACAAAGGGCGGATCATCGAGATGATCCGCCCTTCGTTCGCCAGCCATGACGTCTGCCATGCCTTATCGGATCGAAACCCCGCACACCACGGACCTGCCTCGACTGCTCGAAGTATGGGAAGCGGCGGTGCGCGCCAGCCATGACGTTCTCGATGAGCACGATATCCAGGTGCTCAAGCCCCTGTTGATCAGCCACTACTTAGCGCCCTTGCAGCTCACCTGCATACGCGCCGCTGACGGCCAGGTCAGTGGCTTTCTCGGCTATGCCGCGGGCAAGGTCGAACTGCTCTTCGTCGACCCTGCAGAACAGGGCCGGGGTATCGGCAAGGCGCTGCTGGAAGACGCCATCAGCCGCCTGGGAGCGGCGCAGGTCGATGTCCACGAGCAGAATCCCCGGGCCCTGCAGTTCTACTCGAGCCTGGGGTTCAGGGTCGAGCGCCGCTCACCGCTGGAGAGTGGTGGGCGCCCCTTGCCGATCCTGCACCTGCTCCTGATCCGTTGACGCACCAGCCTGCTCAGCCGCAGCTCGTGTGGGCAGTTGCTTGAGGTAACGCGACAGCCATACCTCGAACGCCACAACCACCAACAGGGCCAATACCTGCAGCAACAGCGCCAGGTAGAGCGGCTTGAATACCGCCGCTACCTGCTGCTTGAGCAGCGCCAACAGATAGTCCGCCTGGAATAGCTGGGTAATGCGCGCATCTAGCACGCCACCGATGACGTTCTTGTCGAGCTTGCTGTACTGCGCGGCCTTGTCCACCAGCATCTTGCCCACAGCCTCGGTCAGGATGCTCGCGCGCAAGCGCTCGACCAATTGCAGCGCAACGCGCTCGGGCAGAGACGCCCCTTCGCGGCTCAGCGGCTCCAGCAGGCGCTGGGCCTGGAGAAAGTCGACGATCAACCGATTGACTACGGCCTGTACCGTCGTCGCGTCCGCGGCTTGCTGCAGCTCTTGCAGATTCTGTGCGGCGAGATAGGCCTGGAAATCGCCCCAGACATCGTCGGCCATTTCCTGCACCACCGGCGCGTAGGCATCGAGGTGACGGTTGATCTGCTGGTGGCTGCCATACAGCATGCCCCCCTGGAAGCCGAAGAACCCGCCGGCCAGCGGCAGCGCCAGGAAATACAGTTTGAGCAGCAGGTGGTGCCAGCGTTTTCGCCGGGCCAGCCAGCCACGGCGCTGCAGCTGCAACGCCAAAACCAGCCCAAGCACGGCGCCCAAAAGCACCCCGAGCGAGGCATAGCCGAACAGGGCAAACAGGCTGAAGGGTTCCCACAACGCCTTGAGCAGTTCCTGAGCCTGGTCCATGGGCGTAACGCTCCTGTCATCGATTAAGGTCGCCTAGCCTAAAACAGGCCGGCGCATTGTGCTGAGTTGGCAGGGCAGGCTGTGCGCGAGGCCACAGATGGCCTCGCGCATGCCATCAACGGAAGGGTGGCTCGTCGAAGCTGCGCAGCTTGCGCGAGTGCAGCGCGTTGAGCTGGCAACGCAGCAGATCCAGCGCGGCAATGCCGATATGCAGGTGCTGGGTTACCGCACGCTCGTAGAAGGCTCCCGCCGCGCCGGGCAGCTTGATCTCGCTGTGCAGCGGTTTGTCCGACACGCACAGCAAGGTCCCGTAGGGCACCCGCAGGCGATAACCCTGGGCGGCGATGGTGCCGCTCTCCATATCCACCGCCACCGCACGGGACAAGTTGATCAGCGGTCGCTCCTGAGCCCAGCGCAGCTCCCAGTTGCGGTCGTCGTAGGTCAGTACGGTGCCGGTGCGCAGGCGCTTCTTCAACGCTTCGCCACGCTCGCCGGTGATCTGCGCGGCCGCTTCCTGCAAGGCCTGCTGCACTTCGGCCAGGGCGGGGATCGGGATGTGCGGCGGCAGGACCCGATCAAGGATGCCATCCCGGCGCATGTAGGCATGGGCCAGCACGTAGTCACCGATGGTCTGCGACTGCCGCAGGCCGCCACAGTGGCCGATCATCAGCCAGCAATGCGGACGCAGCACCGCCAGGTGATCGGTGATGTTCTTGGCGTTGGACGGGCCTACCCCGATGTTGACCAGGGTAATACCGTGACCATCGTTGGCGATCAGGTGATAGGCCGGCATCTGGTAACGGTGCCAGACCACCGCATCGGCCACGGCCTGGGCGTCTTCCTCGGTTGCGTCACGCTCGATGATCACGTTGCCCGGCAGCACCATGCGTACGAAGCGCGGGTCTTCGCGCAGGCGCGTCAGTCCGTGGCGGATGAACTGGTCAACATAGCGGTGGTAGTTGGTCAGCAGAATCCACGGCTGTACATGACGCCAGTCGCTACCGGTGTAGTGCTGCAAACGCTTGAGCGAGAAATCCACCCGCGCGGCATCAAACAGGGCCAACGGCAGCGGGTCGATGTTCTCCCAATCATACAGGCCATCGGCCGTGCCATCGGTGGCGGCGGACAGGTCGGTACTGGGGAACACGCGCGCCAGTGCAGCAGCGGTCACTCCCGAGCCCGCCAGCTCGTCGCCCTGCTCGACGACATAGGGATAGGGAATGTTCTGCTCGCTGATGCCGGTTTCCACGGTGACGGTGAAGTCATTCATCAAGGGGCGCAGTTGATCGAGCAGGTAACCCCGGAACGCGTCCGGCTGCGTTACCGTGACGCTGTAGGTGCCAGGCACCTGAACCTTGGCATAGGCCCGCGTGGTGCTCGGCACCTCGTCACCCTGGCACAGGTAGGTCAGGCGCAATTCGGGATAACGGAACAGCGCGCGCTCCGCCGCAGTAGGCGCTACCCGCTCCTTGAGGTAACGCTTGAGTGCCTGGCTCAGCGCGCCGCTGGCCTGGCGATGCAAGGCAGCAAGGCGGTCGACGGCCTCCTCCGGGGTGTTGGCGATCTCGAATGACGTCTCGGCAATGAAACCCATAACAGCTTCCTGGCTCTGGAAAGTACCCGGCTATCTTGCTCCCTCGCCCCCGGCTAGGCCAGCCATCGGCTGCAATTGACCCGTCCCGGCATGGGCCATACACTGCGCGCCCTTTGATTCCGTGCCGCTGCTCATGCTTGCCTATCGCGCCCATCCTGTTCCCGTGCAATCCACCTCCGGTGGTGTACGTCGGTGGCCGGCAGATACCCAGCTCAAGCGTCGGCGCAGTGTGCTGTTCGCCTTCACTTTCTCGCCTCCTGCCTGATCGCGCGCCGTCGCTTCTGACGGCTGCCAGCCTTTCCTGCATCCCTCTCGGCTCCCAGGCCAAACGGATGCTCGCGCGATTTATCAGCCCGCCACCGGGCAGGAGTTTTTCATGAACAGATGGTTGTTCGGCGTTCTGATCTTTGCCGTTTCCGTGATCGGCCTGAGCATGGGTACTACCCTGCCACTGGTCGCCCTGCGCCTGCACGAAGCCGGCGCCTCATCCCTGGAAATCGGCGTGATCTCGGCCTTGCCGGCCGCCGGGATGATCCTTTCGGCATTTCTGGTCACCCCGCTCTCTCGCCGCTTCAGTGGGCGAACCTTGTACCTGGCCTGTTTCGCCCTGTGTGCCGTAAGCGTGGCCGCCCTGCAACTGCCCACCGACTCGCTCACGGTTCTCAGCCTGGCACGCCTGATACTCGGGGTCGCCATGGGCGTCGCCGTGATTCTTGGCGAGTCCTGGGTCAATGAACTGTGCGACGAGCGCAAGCGTGGGCAGGTCGTTGCCCTGTACGCCGCCTGCTTCACCGGCTTCCAGCTGCTCGGCCCCGCGCTCATTGGCCTGCTCGGCGCAGCCAGTCCATGGCCCGCTCTGTTGGTATCCGCTGCCAATCTGCTGGCGCTGGCAGCCATCTGGCAAAGCCTGCCGGAACAACTGAGCGAACACGATGCGCACAGCAGTACAGGCTTTTCCGTCATTGGCTTCATCCGTGTGGCGCCAGCACTGTGCACTGGCGTGCTGTTCTTCGCCTTCTTCGATAGCGTGGTGTTGTCGCTGTTCCCCGTCTACGCCAGCGGCCACGGTTATGCGGTCGGTATCGCCGCCTTCATGGTGACCATCATTCTGCTCGGCGACATGCTGTTCCAGGTGCCCCTTGGCTGGTTGTCCGATCGCTGGGTACGCACCCGCCTGCACCTGTGCTGTGGCTTATTGGCCGTGGGGATTGGCGGTGCGCTGCCCTGGTTGATCCAGGTGCCACTGCTGCTGTGGCCCGCGCTGGTCGTACTGGGTGCTGTGGCAGGTGGCGTCTATACCTTGGCGCTGGTGCTGATCGGTGAGCGCTTCAGCGGTCAGGAACTGGTCACGGCCAACGCCAGCGTGGGCTTGCTGTGGGGGGTGGGCAGCCTGGTCGGCCCCCTTTCCAGCGGCCTGCTCATGGACCTCGGCCCGAACGGCCTGCCATTGGCCCTGAGCCTGGCTGCCGCCCTGTTCGTCACCACAGCCGTGGTCAGTGGGCTGCGCACGCGCAGCACCTGCGTCGCCTAGTTCGAACTCGACACGTATCGGGTGTGGTGCGGCTCACGCATCACACCATGACGCTGATGCCCCCGGCACCACCCAACTCCGCAGCGACCGCCTCGCAGTCTCGCAGTTGCTTTTCGATTTCCTTTATCTGCTTATCAGACTCCTCGTCACGGGTCTGTGAAGCTCGAGCCAGAGCCAGCAGCGCCTTGAGCTCACTGACTGCCTTGCGAATCAGCTCGGCATCGGCACGTTTCTGATCACTGTCGGCATTACCCACCTGCAAAGAGCGTGTCGAGTCACGCTCATCGAGCGGCTTATCAGCCTTTTCGTCTGCACTGGCTGGCGAGGAAGTAGCGGCATCGGTTACTGCCACATCTTCGCTCCCCGCTCCGCTCTTACCTTCACTTTCGTCCGAAGCAACCTCACTCTCGCTGACCGCGACAGGCGCTACAGTAGCAGCCTCCGCTACGGCCCCTACACCTGCATCACCGGCATCACCGGCATCAGCCCCCATATCAGCAGGCATTTCAGTCGTCACACTGGCGGCAGAAACACTGCCAGACGAGCTCGATGCCGTACCGCCACCCTCCTTGAGCACGGCGGCCGCCTGTCCCAGCTCACGTGCCAGCTGCGCTATCTCACGCAACAGCCCCTTGGGTGCCATAGCGCCCAGAGACGCCACCAGCATTTTCAACTGTTTGATACGCTGACGCAGTTGCTCGATGCGCTCCCGAGCCTGCTGCTTGCGGGTTTCTGCCGCCTGCTGACTTTGCGCACTCAGGGTGCCGATGGACTTGCGCATGGCTCCGAGACGCTCGCGCATCGCATCACTGAAACTCACCTGAACGCCCGCTGCCTCCTCTTGCGCCGGTTGTTCATTCGCCACAACGGACGGTTCATCGCCACGCGCCTGACGAACAGCACGCGACTGAATGGATGAAGGTGTATTGCTGGAGATCGGACTGGACATGCTGAAAACCTGAAAGACCTGCTAATCTATCGGCCACCTAGGTAGATAGTTGAGGTTGGTCAGTCCATCAGTTTTAGTGCAACAGGAACGCGCACGGCATCGCATCTGAATCCGCATCAAGTAGATGAGTAGCACTTACGGGTTTATAAGGCATTGCTCATCCCCGCTGGCACGGGGATGACCGGCGGACATGTCATCATCGGCTTGGGCCCAGAGGTATTCCCCGCATATGCGGGGATGAACCACACCTAGGCACTGCTGCCAAGCATATGGAACAGCGAAGCCCAAGAAAGGACTTTGGATGGCTAAGGAATCGGCACCACCGCCATGGTCACCGTGGCCTTGCTGAACAGGTACTTCTCGCCGCCCTCCAGACTGAATACCTCGGCCTCGACCACGCTGACCTGACGCCCAGCCTTGAGTACCTCGGCCCGGCACAGCAAGCACTGGCCACGTGCCGGGCGCAACAGGTTGAGCTTGAACTCCAGGGTCAGCACGGTCTGCCCCTCCGCTACCAGCGTTGCGGCAGCAGCGCCGGCGCTGTGGTCGGCCAGGGTGGCCTGCACCCCGGCGTGGATGAAGCCGTTCTGCTGCAAGTGACGCGGCTGGATGTCCAGCTCGGCTTCAACCCAACCGGGGCCACAGTCGGTGGCGCGGATGCCGAGATCACCGATGAAGTTGGCGGCGGTGAAGCCGGTTTCGACCAGTTCACGATAACGTGGGTGCGGGGTCATAGGAGCGCTCCAATCAGGCCAGATGAGGCGTGCTGCGAGCCACCAGCGCCTCGGCATCGGCGCCTCGCGGCAAGGTGCCATACACGCGTCCGCCGTCGCCCAGGCGGCTGTTGATGAAGGCGTCGGATACCAGCGCGTTGCCGCCCTCGAGCAGCAATTTGGCCTGCAAGGTCACGGCCACTTCCTCGGTGAGCTGACGAGCACGGTACTGGATGTCGCCAGTGTCGGCGAAGGCCTGCTTGAGCTTGCCGATCTGCGCCTTCAGACGCGCATCGCCATGGCCGTCGCCCAGTTCGGTGAACAGCGCGTCGAGCACGCCCGGCTCCTTGGACAGGGCACGCAACACATCCAGGCACTGCACGTTGCCGGAGCCTTCCCAGGTCGAGTTGACCGGTGCTTCGCGGTACAGGCGCGGCAGGATGGTGTCTTCGACATAACCGGCACCGCCCATGCACTCGGCAGCCTCGTTGATCATGGCCGGGGCACGTTTGCAGATCCAGTACTTGCCCACGGCGGTGACCAGGCGCGCGAACTTGTCTTCCTGCTCGTCATGGGCATTGTCCAGCGCCTTGCCCATGCGCAGGGTCAGGGCCAGCGCAGCCTCGCTTTCCAGAGCCAGATCAGCCAGCACGTTCTGCATCAGCGGCTGCTCGGCCAGCACGCGGCCACCCACCTTGCGATAGGCGCAGTGGTGCGCAGCTTGGGTCAGCGCTTGGCGCATCAGCGAGCTGGAGCCGATCATGCAGTCGAAGCGGGTCAACGACACCATTTCGATGATGGTCGGCACGCCACGGCCTTCCTCGCCGACCATCCAGGCCAGCGCACCGCGGTACTCGACTTCGCTGGAGGCGTTGGCCCAGTTGCCCAGCTTGTTCTTCAGGCGTTGGATGTAGAACTCGTTGCGGCTGCCGTCTGGACGATGGCGCGGCAGCAGGAAGCAACTCAGGCCTTTGTCGGTGTAGGCCAGGGTGAGGAAGGCATCGCACATCGGCGCCGAGCAGAACCATTTGTGGCCGACCAGTTCGTAGGCCTGGCCCGGCCCGGGAATCCCGATCGGGTGGGCCTTGGTGGTATTGGCGCGTACATCGGTGCCGCCCTGCTTCTCGGTCATGGCCATGCCGATGGTCACGCCGGCTTTCTGGCTGATCGGCACATTGCGCGGGTCGTATTCGGTGGCGAGGATCTTCGGCAGCCATATCTCGGCGATTTCCGGCTGCAGCTTGAGCGCCGGCACGCTGGCATAGGTCATGGTCAGCGGGCAGGCGTTGCCGGCCTCGGCCTGGTTGTGCAGGTAGTTGAGCGAGGCACGCGCCACCTGGGCACCCGCACGCGGGTCGGTCCAGGGCAGCGAGGGAATGCCATGCTCGATGGCCGTACGCATCAGCTCGTGATAGGCCGGGTGGAACTCGACCAGGTCCTGACGGTGGCCGTAACGGTCATGGCTCTTGAACACCGGTTTGTTTTCGTTGGCGAGAAAGCCCGCCGCCATCAGCGGTCCGCCAGCCAGCGCACCGTAGGTGTCGAGACGCTGCTCGGCCCATCCGCCGCCGAAATAACGGGTCCACTCCTGCAGGGGCAGGTCGACGCGGTACAGGTTGGCACCATCCAGCGAGGGCACCTGGTTGAACACTTCATGGGTTTCGGCAGGGGACACGGCAGACATTTCAGGACTCCGGGGCGCCAACGGCGCGCAGACAGAAGGTGATCAGGGTCTGGTTGACGGTGGCGAAATCCACCTGGGTATGACCGGCCTCGCGGGCCGCACGCGCCGGGGGCGACAGCGGACCGACCAGCGCTTCGGCAATCGCACCGACCAGGCAGGCTGCAGCCAGCCCGACCTGATCGATACGGAAATCGCCCGTACCGATGCCCTCGTTCAGCAGGTCGCTGAACAGCTCGGCATAGGCTTCACGAAACAGCAGACGTTGCTCGTCGACTTCGGCATCGACCGGCTCGGCAATCAAGGCAAAGGCCAGGCGACGGCTATGCCAGGCACGCGCAGCGAACTGCTCGAGCCCTGCCGCCAGCCGCTCGACCGGCGTGCCTGGACCGCGCAGCACCTCGGCCAGCACATCGATTTCGATCCGGCAGGCCGCGCTGAATACCTCGGCGGCCAACTCGCCCTTGCCACTGAAGTGGCGATACAGGCTGCCCGTGGCGATACCGGCATCTTCGGCCAGTGCTTGCATGGTCAAGGCAGAAAAACCGCCGTCGCTGACCCGCGCCAGGGCACAGTCGAGAATGCGCTCGCGCAGTTGCTGATCGCGATCAAGGCGTTCGCTGGAGGCTCGATAAGCCAAGAGCTGAATCTCCGTTCATGAATTCGAATTCAGTGAACCACGATTCAGACTTTGGCGGAAGACGAGATATCGGCCAAATCTGCCGGCACAATCGTCGCTAGAACAACAGGGTTATTCGGGCTGAGCGGCCACCGGTTGGCACAGCACCCAGTCATGCAGCAGCGCTTGCAGCTCGATGAACTTGACCGGCTTGGCCATGTAATCGCTCATGCCCGCAGCCAGACATCGCTCACGGTCGCCACTGTGGCTGTGGGCGGTAATGGCCAGCACCGGCAGCTCGGCACAGCCTGGCAATGCCCGCAGCGCCCGGCAAGTGGCAAAGCCGTCCATCACAGGCATCTGGCAATCCAGCAACACGGCATCCACGGCCTCGGCGCGCAGTCGATCCAGGGCTTCGGCTCCGTTGTCAGCGGTGCGCACGCGGTAACCGAGCTTGAGCAACATGCCGCGCGTAACCAGTTGGTTGATCGCGTTGTCCTCGACCACCAATACCGTGCATTGCTCCGGGCGGCGCTGCGGATAACCGCCAAAGCGCCGGCCTGGCGATTCGACGCTCGCAGACTGCAC
The DNA here is from genome assembly GCF_965111915.1 of Pseudomonas sp. Marseille-Q8238. Taxonomy (NCBI): domain Bacteria; kingdom Pseudomonadati; phylum Pseudomonadota; class Gammaproteobacteria; order Pseudomonadales; family Pseudomonadaceae; genus Pseudomonas; species Pseudomonas sp. Marseille-Q8238. The sequence continues at coordinate 4,098,660 of NZ_CBCOPI010000001.1, forward strand.
CGGCAGGTCGAGTTGCAGGGTCAGTTCGAACGTACTGCCCTGCCCCGGCACCGACTGGTGGCGCAGGGTACCGCCCAGCAAGTCGACCAGTTGCCGGCAGACCGCCAGCCCCACACCCAGGCCGCCATACTGGCGGGTCATCGAGCTGTCCAGTTGCTTGAAGCGCTGATAGAGGTTGTCTTCTACCGCGGCGCTGAAACCAATGCCGCTATCCGTCACTTCGATGCGCAAGGGCATGGTCGATGTCAGGGGGCCCGCGGCGGTAACCCGCACATAGACACTGCCCCGATGGGTGAACTTGATGGCATTGTCGAGCAGGTAACTCACGCACTGCGTCAGCTTGCCGGCATCCCCTTCGAGCGTATCGGGCAGGCTGTTCTCGAGGTCGATGGAGAACTGCAAACCCTTCTCCAGGGCCAGAGGCGAATACTGCGCACGCAGCCCATCGAACAAGCCACGCAAACTGAAAGGCTCGCGGCGCGGATACAACTTACCGGCCTGCAGCTCGGTCAACACCAGGATGTCATTGACCATGTGCATCATGTCGCGCGCCGAACGAGCAGCCGTCTTCTGATACTGCTCCAGCTCGACGTCGAGCTTGACCGTCTGCATCAGCTCCAGCGAACCGATCACACCATTCATCGGCGTGCGCAACTCATGGGTCACGGTGGCGAGGAATTCGTCCTTCAACCGATTACTGGTCGCCAGCTCACGGTTGAGGTTTTCCAGCTCGCACCCAGACTCTTCGAGAATCCGCGTGCGCTCTTCCTTCATCGCATTGATGCGATCGGCCAGGGCCAGCGACAGCAGGCAGACCTCCAGTGCAGAGCCAATCTGGCTGGCGTACATGGTCAGGAATAGATTGGGCAGGTAGCCGAGCACCATCAGCGTATTGACGGCCCCGCCGATGAGAAAGGCAGTCCAGGCGATGATGAAGTAGCGCGCGACCCGCATACCCCGCAGCCAGGCCAGGATGCCGGCACTGAAAATCAGCACGATGAATACCAGCGCCAGGTAGGTCGCCAGGCGCAACGCCAGGGCATAGCTGGCCGCCAGTGCCGCAACCATCACCAGAACGCCGCAGCCCATCATCAGCAATAACGCGCGATCGACGTAGGGACTGTGCTCCCCCGTATGCAGAAAACTACGAGCAAACTTACAGCCGAACAGCACCGACGAACCGACCAGGAACGGAATGGCAGCATTCGCCCACCAGGGATTGTTCGGCCAGAGGAACTCAACGGCGATGCCGTTCACCGATAACTGATAAAGACCGAACGAGGCGATATACAGGATGTAATAGAGGTAGCTGGTATCGCGAACGCTGAGGAAGATAAACAGGTTGTAGACCAACATCCCCAGCAACACACCGTAGATGATGCCCAGCACATAGATACGCATGGGCTGGTGCTCGACGAATGCCTTGTGCGACCACAGGGTCAACGGCGCCTGAACCGAGCCTTCGCTGGCTACCCTCAGGTAGATGCGCTGGTTCTCATGGGCTGGCAGGGTTACGTCGAACAGGTAGTTGTGCTGCCTGATCTGCCGGCTGTCGAAGGGCAGCCGGTCTCCCGTGCGCTGCGCCAGCCGGTATCCCCCGACGGCGTCTGGCAGGTAAAGCTCGAGGTGATCGAGCGGTGGGTAGGCCAGTTCAAGGTACCAGGGACGCGCCCCGCCACTCTCGCGGGGGCTGTACTGCAAATCGATACGTAACCAGAACACCGAGTGCGAATAGCCCGCATTCAGGACCTGATTGTGGTGCTGGCGAAAACTGCCCTGCAGCGCCGGCGAGGCGATATCCGTGATGGTGGCATCACCCCGCACATCTTCGAAGGCATACATCAGCGGTCCAAGCGGCAGTCTGTCGAGGTGCTCGTCAAACTCGACCGCACTCGCCAGCAGCGCCTGAAGGCATAGAAGGATGAATAGACCGTAACGCATGCCGCCCCACTGAGACCCGGCCGGCACTTCCCCAGTAAGCCGGACCCGATTACGCATTCGCCACCACGGCGAATTCACGCAGGACATCCAGTTCCAGGGAGTTCAAGGCACGCCAGCATCGTTTATTGGTTTTTGCCACTCTAGGTGCTGTTGAGGCTTGATCGCAAGTAACGCAACCGGGTTTATCCAAACAGCCCTCAAACCGCTACGTATTCCTCACCCTCGGGACCCTGTTCCGGGCATCTGCAAAGACGGCGAGCATACGGCCTGGCGCAGTGCATCGGGTTTGGGCCGCCAGGCAGCAAGTGGTAAGCTCGCCGCCCATGAACAGACACAACTCCCGTCCCGTTGTCCTCTGCCTTTCCGGTCACGACCCAAGTGGTGGTGCCGGCCTGCAGGCGGACATCGAAGCCCTGCTCGCCCAGGGTTGTCACGCTGCCCCCACCGTCACCGCGCTGACCGTGCAGGACAGCGTCAACGTCCAAGATTTTCGCGTACTCGACCGCGAGTGGGTGCTGGCCCAAGCCCACGCGGTGATCGCCGATCTACCGGTGGCTGCCGTCAAGCTGGGCATGCTCGGCTCGATGCAAATGGTCGATACCGTATTGGAGATCATGCAGCGCCTGCCGGGCATCCCGCTGGTTTGCGACCCGGTCCTGCGCGCCGGCGGTGGTGGCTCGCTGGGCAAGGAAGACGTTGGCTACGCCATGCGCGAGCGCCTGCTGCCGATCGCCGCCATCGCCACGCCGAACCTGCCGGAAGCACGCATCCTCGCCGAGCTGCCTGAAGGCACTGCGGACGAGTGCGCCGCAGTCTTGCTGCCGAAGATCCAGCACCTGCTGATCACCGGTGGCCATGGCGACGAGAGTGACGTGCACAACCGTCTGTATTCCCGTGATGGCAGCCGCCACACCTTCACCTGCCCGCGCCTGCCTGGCAGTTACCACGGTTCGGGTTGCACCCTGGCCAGCACCCTCGCCGGTCGCCTGGCCCTGGGCGAAGAGATTGTCAGCGCGACGCGCACGGCACTGGACTACACCTGGCGCACCCTGCGTGATGCCGAACAACCGGGGCGGGGCCAGTTCATCCCCCGCCGCCTGCCCCTGGACTTCTCGCTATGAAGCGCTGCTCATGAGCCGTGTCCTGCGTGGCCTGTATGCCATCACCGACAGCCACCTGCTGGCCGACGGCAAACTGCTGCCCTACACCGAGGCTGCCCTGAAAGGTGGCGCGCGCCTGCTGCAATACCGCGACAAGTCCGGCGACACCGCCGTACGCCTGCGCCAGGCCGAGGCATTGCGCGACCTGTGCGCCCGCCATGGCGCCGACCTGATCATCAATGATGACGCCGAGTTGGCCGCACGCCTGGGCGTTGGACTGCATCTGGGCCAGGATGACGGCTCGCTGGCCGCCGCCCGTGCACTGCTCGGCCCGCAGGCAATCATTGGCGCCACCTGCCATGCCAGCCTCGAACTGGCCGAGCAGGCCATCGGCGAGGGCGCCAGCTACGTCGCCTTTGGCCGCTTCTTCGACTCCCAGACCAAACCCGGCGCGCCCGCCGCCGGCCTTGAACTACTAAGCCACGCGCAGCGCCTGCAGGTACCGGTCACCGCCATTGGCGGCATCACCCTGGAGCGCGCACCCAGCCTGATCGCCAGCGGCACCAGCCTGGTCGCCGTCATCCATGCCCTGTTCAGCGCGCCGTCCGCCGCCGAGGTGGAGCAACGCGCCCGCGCATTCAGCGCGCTATTTGCCACTGTCTAATTCGCTTACGAGAGTCCTGCCATGTCCCGCTCAGAAAACCTCTTCAACAGTGCCCAGAAACACATTCCCGGCGGCGTAAACTCGCCCGTGCGCGCCTTCAAGAGCGTCGGCGGCACGCCCCTGTTCTTCAAGCATGCGGTCGGCGCCTATGTCACTGACGAGGATGACAAGCGCTACGTGGACTATGTCGGCTCCTGGGGTCCGATGATTCTTGGCCATAGCCACCCCGAGGTTCTCGACGCTGTGCGCAAGCAATTGGAGCACGGCTTGTCCTACGGCGCGCCGACCGCGCTGGAAGTGGAGATGGCCGACCTGGTATGCAGCCTCGTGCCGTCGATGGAAATGGTGCGCATGGTCAGCTCCGGCACCGAGGCGACCATGAGTGCGATCCGCCTGGCCCGTGGCTACACCGGCCGCGACGCCATCATCAAGTTCGAAGGTTGTTACCACGGTCACTCCGACAGCCTGCTGGTAAAAGCCGGTTCCGGCCTGCTGACCCAGGGCGTGCCGAGCTCGGCTGGTGTGCCGGCGGACTTCGCCAAACACACCCTGACCCTGCCGTTCAACGACATCGAAGCAGTCAAAAAGCAACTCGATGAAATCGGCCAGGACGTGGCGTGCATCATCGTCGAACCCGTGGCTGGCAACATGAACTGCGTCCCCCCCGCCCCCGGCTTCCTCGAAGGCCTGCGCGAAGCGTGCGACAAGCACGGCGTGGTCCTGATCTTCGATGAAGTGATGACTGGCTTCCGTGTTGCCCTCGGCGGCGCACAGACTCACTACGGCGTGACACCCGACCTGAGCACGTTCGGCAAGATCATTGGCGGGGGCATGCCGGTCGGCTGCTTCGGCGGCAAACGCGCGATCATGGAGCGCATCGCCCCGCTTGGCCCGGTCTACCAGGCTGGCACCTTGTCCGGCAACCCGCTGGCCATGGCCGCCGGCCTGACCACCCTGCGCCTGATCAGCCGCCCCGGCTTCCACGCCGAGCTGAGCGACTACACCAGCCGCCTGCTGCAAGGCCTGCAAGAGCGTGCCGATGCGGCCGGCATTCCGTTCGTCACCACCCAGGCCGGCGGCATGTTCGGCCTGTATTTCAGCGGCGCCGATGACATCGTCACCTTCGAAGACGTGATGGCCAGCGACGTGGAACGCTTCAAGCGCTTCTTCCACCTCATGCTCGATGGCGGCGTCTATCTAGCCCCGAGCGCATATGAAGCCGGGTTCACCTCCATCGCCCATGGCGATGCCGAACTGGCCCTGACCCTCGATGCCGCAGAGCGCGCCTTCGCCCAGATGAAGTAAGCCCGTGCACCGGTGGATGGTGCCAATTGGCGCCATCCACATTGCCGTGCACCGCCAGCACAATGGATAAATGCCGGTAAAGGCTTTGTAACAGTGCGCCAGCTTATCCATAATGCGCTAGCCGGCACGTTTCGCCGGCCGGGCAACTGCCCGCAGGTTTTCCGAGGCGCTGTGATTCCCATGAAATGCACCGGCCGCACCCTGTTCCTGGGCTGCCTGCTGCTTACCTCCCCCTTGCTGGCCGATACGGGCGGCAACTCCCTGCTGATCCCGGCAACCGGGCGCTGCGCGTTGAATACCGCCCCCGAAGACCTCCCCCAGGCGCTCGCCACCTGCAAGGACACTGCCCTGCAAGGCGATGCCGAAGCGCAGTACGAGCTGGGCGAGTTCTACTATGAAGGACAGCCGGGAGAGCCCCAGCCCGGAGAAACTCCGCCAGCCACTCGAGACCTGACACAGGCCCTGCACTGGTTCGAGCAGGCCTCCCTGCAAGGCAATGCCCAGGCTCAGCTACGGCTTGGCACCATGTTCTTCCGTGGTGAAGGCGTACCGGCCAACAACGTGCAGGCCTACATCGTGCTGAAGATGGCGGCGGTCAATGGCTCGGACGAAGCCATGGATAGCGCCGACCTGGTCGAGGGACAGATGAATCGGCAGGAGCTGGAGCTGGCCAGCCAGGTGCTTGGGCAGATCTTCCGCAGTTATCTGCTGGAGCTGCAGAACCTCAGCAGCGGCTCGCCGTTCATGCAGGCGCCCAGCCCTTAATCCAGGCTTATTTATCAGGCATCGGCATGGGGAATGGCATGATATTGCCGCCGCCCTTGGCCTCACTGATTTTCGGCGTACCCAGGCGCTCGACCTCATCGATGCGGATGATCGCGTGCATGGGTACGAAGCTGCGCACCACACCATCGAACTGCGCCTTGAGCTTTTCCTCGCTGGGGTCGACCACTACCTGGGTGCGCTCACCGAAGACGAACTCCTCCACCTCCAGAAAGCCCCACAGATCACTTTGATAAATCTGCTTGACATACATTTCGTACACCTGGCCTTGGTTGAGGAATATCACCTTGTAGATGGGTTCGCGCTTGCTCATGAGTAACGGCGGAGTCTGGAAAAATGGGCCGCGCAGGATAGCACAAGCACCCGCTCACAATGCCGCCTCCCAGCAGCCCGCTAAACTGCACAACCTTCCACCGGAAAGCCTCATGCGCTACTCATCAATCCCCGCGCTCATCGCCCTGATGCTGACGCTACCAGCGCTGGCCGACAGCGACGATTGCTCAGCAAGCGCGACAGCACGCCCCCTGGTCGATGCATTATTCGCCAAGGGCGACTACCAGGGCGCCATCGACCGCCTGCAACAGGCGCAGCAGCGGCAGGACGCCTGCACCCTCGAACAACTCGACGCCAACTGGTACTGGCTGCGCAGCGACCTTGCCCTGGCCTACCTCAAGGCCGGTCGCGAGCAGGACTGCCTTAACCTGCTCGATCCATTGGTCGGCAACCCGGGCAGCGCACGCAATGTCATGAACCTGGAAGACGGCGGGCGGGTCAGTCATGCCCTGGAAACCAATCAGCGCCTGTGCGAGGCCGCTCATGAAAAGCGCCTGGCCCACTACCGCCACACACCCTGCCCAGAGGTTGCCGGCAACGCCCTCGACAGCACCGCCGTCGCGCCGGGCCACTGCCTGGTGCTGCGACCAGCCTCCCACTCCGGGGCCTGCCCCAGCCTGGAGGAATGGCAAGACGGCAAACGCCTGCACACCCTGACACCACTCGGCGAGGAAGCACTCTCGCCGCTGCTGGACACCTCGCGCTGCTGCAGCGTGCAACAGCTGCGCCTGGCCGTGGAAGGCGAACAACGCAGCCTGCGCCTGCTCGGCCAAGGCCGTGACTGCTTCGGCGGTACCGCCCGCGACCATATCGACGCCCTTTACCGCTGGCAGGAGCAGACGTTGATACCGCTAAAGGACTATTCGCGCAGCCAATGAGCCACGCACCGGCGGTGGCACCGACACCGGCACACGCATATAATGCGCGGTCATTTTTTAACCACCCAGAAACGACCATGACCAAGAAGCTCTATATCGAAACCCACGGTTGCCAGATGAACGAGTACGACAGCTCGCGCATGGTCGACCTGCTGGGCGAGCATCAGGCCCTGGAAGTCACGCAGAACCCCGCAGAAGCCGACGTAATCCTGCTCAATACCTGCTCGATCCGCGAAAAAGCCCAGGACAAGGTTTTCTCCCAGCTGGGCCGCTGGCGCGAGCTGAAACTGGAAAATCCCAATCTGGTCATTGGTGTCGGCGGCTGCGTCGCCAGCCAGGAAGGCGCGGCAATCCGCGACCGCGCGCCCTATGTCGACGTGGTCTTCGGTCCGCAGACCTTGCACCGCTTGCCGGAAATGATCGATGCGGCGCGCAGCACCAAGACCGCGCAGGTGGATATTTCCTTCCCCGAGATCGAAAAGTTCGACCGCCTGCCCGAACCCCGTGTCGACGGCCCCAGCGCCTTCGTCTCGGTCATGGAAGGCTGCAGCAAGTACTGCACCTTCTGCGTGGTGCCCTACACCCGCGGCGAAGAAGTCAGCCGCCCATTGGATGATGTGCTGGCGGAAATCATCCACCTGGCCGAACACGGCGTGCGCGAAGTCACCCTGCTCGGGCAGAACGTCAACGGCTACCGCGGCGAAACCCGCGGCGGCGGCATCGCCGACTTCGCCGAGCTGCTGTACCTGGTGGCGGCCATCGATGGCATCGACCGCATCCGCTATACCACCAGCCACCCGCTGGAATTCTCCGACGCGCTGATCCAGGCCCACGCGGAAATCCCCGAGCTGGTCAAATACCTGCACCTGCCCGTGCAGTCCGGCTCCGACCGTGTCCTGGCCGGCATGAAGCGCAACCACACCGCCCTGGAATACAAGTCGCGCATCCGCAAGCTGAAGGCCGCCGTGCCGGATATCCTGATCAGCTCGGACTTCATCGTCGGCTTCCCCGGCGAGACCGAGAAGGATTTCGAGCAGACCATGAAGCTGGTGGAAGACGTCGGCTTCGACTTCTCCTACTCGTTTATCTACAGCTCGCGCCCGGGCACCCCGGCAGCCGACCTGGTCGACGACACCCCCGACGAGGTGAAGAAGCAACGTCTGTCGATCCTGCAAACGCGGATCAACCAGCAGGGCTTCGAAAACAGCCGACGCATGGCCGGCACCGTCCAGCGCATTCTGGTCAGCGATTACTCGAAAAAAGACCCGGGCATGCTCCAGGGCCGCACCGAGAGTAACCGCGTGGTCAACTTCCGCTGCGACAATCCAGGCCTGATCGGCCAATTCGTCGACGTTTTCATCGACGACGCGCTACCGCACTCGCTGCGCGGCTCGCTCATCGACTAATTACTCATGCGCCCGAACTTTCACCCTCGGGCGCGTGGGGTTATCCTTCGACCATCACCCCAGCCGACTGGCGGCCACCACACCACTTTGAACGCACCCATAGAACCACATCGCTTCACCCTTGAACCCTTCGAGGCCAATCGCTTCGCCAACCTCTGCGGGCAATTCGACGAGCACCTGCGCCTGATCGAACAGCGCATGGCCATCGAAATCCGCAACCGCGGCAACCAGTTCGAACTGCTGGGCGACAAAGATCGCACCCATGCCGCCGAGAACCTGTTGCGGCGCCTGTACCGCGAAACCAAGGCCAATGAACTCTCTCCCGACCTGGTGCACCTGTTTCTGCAGGAATCCGGAATGGAAGAACTGGCCAACAATCCGCGCGCCGATTCCAGTGTCGCCCTGCGCACCCGCAAGGGCCTGATCAAGCCACGCGGCGAGAACCAGCAGCGCTACGTGCGCGCCATTCTCGACAACGACATCAACTTCGGCATCGGCCCAGCCGGTACCGGCAAGACCTACCTGGCCGTGGCCTGCGCGGTGGACGCCCTGGAACGCGAGCAGATCCGCCGCATCCTGCTGGTACGCCCGGCGGTCGAAGCCGGGGAAAAGCTCGGCTTCCTGCCCGGTGACCTGGCCCAGAAGATCGATCCGTACCTGCGCCCGCTGTACGACGCCCTGTACGAGATGCTCGGCTTCGAGCAGGTGGCCAAGCTGATCGAGAAGCAGGTGATCGAGATCGCCCCGCTCGCCTACATGCGCGGCCGCACCCTGAACAACAGCTTTATCATCCTCGACGAGAGCCAGAACACCACGCTCGAGCAGATGAAGATGTTCCTCACCCGTATCGGCTTCGGCTCTACCGCGGTGATCACCGGCGATATCACCCAGGTCGACCTGCCCCGTGGCACCAAGTCCGGCCTGGCGCATGTCATCGAGGTGCTGCGCGACGTACAGGGCATCACGTTCACCCACTTCCAACCCAAGGACGTGGTGCGCCATCCCTTGGTACAACGCATCGTCGAAGCCTACGAGCTGTTCGAGAGCCGTCCGCAGGAGCCGCGCACCACCGGTGAGCGCAAGGACCCACGCAGCGATGGTTGAACTCGACCTGCAGATCGCCTCCACCGCAGCCCAACTGCCCACCGAAGCCCAGTTCCGCACCTGGTGCGAGCTGGCCCTGCGCCAGCGCACGGGCGACTCCGAACTGACCGTGCGCCTGGTCGATGAGGCCGAAGGCCGCGAGCTGAACCACACCTGGCGGCACAAGGACTACGCCACCAACGTGCTGTCCTTCCCCGCCGACATTCCCGACGGGCCGGACGGCGAGCCGCTGCTGGACATCCCCCTGCTCGGCGACCTGGTGATCTGCGCCCCGGTAGTCGAACGCGAGGCCCAGGAACAACGAAAGACCCGCGAAGCGCACTGGGCACACCTGGTCATCCACGGTTGCCTGCACCTGCTCGGCTACGACCATATCGACGATGCCGAAGCCGAAGAAATGGAAACCCTGGAACAAGAATTGCTGTCCGAGCTGGGTCACCCCGACCCGTATGCGACCAACGAATAACCACCCACCGAAGAAGGCCCCCGAGTAAACCACCATGAGCGAAGATCGATCGAGCAATGAGCAGAAGTCCTGGCTGGGCAAGCTGACCCAGGCTTTTGCTCATGAGCCGAGAAACCGTCAGGAACTGCTGGCAGTGCTGCGTGAGGCGCACCAGAACAAGCTGCTCGACAGCGAAGCCCTGACCATCGTCGAGGGCGCGATCCAGGTCGCCGACCTGCAAGTTCGCGACATCATGGTGCCCCGTTCGCAGATGATCAGCATCAAAGCGACGCAAACACCGCAGGAGTTCCTTCCGGCGATCATCGATGCGGCGCACTCGCGCTACCCGGTGATTGGCGAGGGCGTCGACGACGTCATCGGCATCCTCCTGGCCAAGGACCTGCTGCCGCTGATTCTGCGCGAGCCCGGTACGCCCTTCGAGATCAGAAGCCTGCTGCGTTCGGCGACCTTCGTTCCCGAATCCAAGCGCCTCAACGTGCTGCTGCGCGAATTCCGCGCCAACCACAACCACATGGCGGTGGTCATCGATGAATACGGCGGCGTGGCCGGCCTGGTGACCATCGAGGACGTGCTCGAGCAGATCGTCGGCGACATCGAGGACGAACACGATGTCGAGGAAGACAGCTACATCAAGCCGCTACCAAGCGGGGATTTTCTGGTCAAGGCGCTGACCCCGATCGAACACTTCAACGAAGCCTTCTCCAGCACCTTCCCCGACGACGAGTTCGACACCGTTGGCGGCCTGGTGATGAATGCGTTTGGCCATCTGCCCAAGCGCAACGAAACCACTGAAATCGGCGAATACCGCTTCCGCGTGCTCAATGCCGACAGCCGCCGCGTGCACCTGCTGCGCCTGACGCCACTGAATCGGTAAGAAGCCGCGCTCGAATCAGCCCGACGGGTTAGGCTGCGCCAACCCGTCCTGCGCTCGCCGCTTATTCCAAGGATCTGCACCCCATGCAATGGATCACCCGCCCCGGCTGGACAGGCAACCTGCTAGCCATTCCCGCTGGCGCCATCACGACCTTGGCCCTCGCCCCGCTCGACCTCTGGCCACTGGCAATCCTCTCCATCGCCCTGTTCTACCTCGGCCTGCGTGACCTCAACCCCAAACAGGCGACACTGCGTGGCTGGTGTTACGGCTTAGGCCTGTTCCTCAGCGGCACCAGCTGGGTCTATGTCAGCATTCACGACTACGGCGCGGCCTCGGTGCCACTGGCCGCCTTTCTGACCCTGGCATTCTGTGCGGGGCTGGGCCTGCTCTTCGCCCTGACCGGCTGGGTCTGGGCACGCTGGCTGCGCCGCTCCGCATCACCATTGCCCGACGCCCTGGCATTCGCCGCCCTGTGGCTGGCCCAGGAAGCTTTCCGCAGTTGGTTCCTCACCGGCTTCCCCTGGCTGTACGCCGGCTATAGCCAGTTGCATGGCCCTCTGGCCGGCCTCGCCCCGGTGGGTGGCGTGTGGCTGGTATCCCTGGCGCTCGCCCTCAGCGCGGCCTTGCTGATCAATCTGCCGCGCCTGCGCACGGCACCACCACGCCTGGCGCTGGGTTTGTTGCTCCTGCTGGCACCCTGGATTGCCGGCCTGGCGTTGCAAGGGCACGCCTGGACCAGCCCCAAGGGCGAACCGCTCAAGGTCGCGGCCATGCAGGGCAATGTGCAGCAGAACCTCAAGTGGGACCCGGAACAGCTCAATGCCCAACTCGCCCTGTACCGCGACATGACCTTCAGCGCCCAGCCGGTCGACCTGATCGTCTGGCCGGAAACCGCGGTGCCGGTACTCAAGGAGTTCGCCGAGGGCTATCTGGCGGTGATGGCACGCGCAGTCAACGACCGCAATGCGACACTGATCACTGGCGTGCCGGTACGTCAGGTCAACGAGCGCGGCGAGAAGCGCTACTACAACGCCCTCACCGTGGTTGGCGATGGCCAGGGCACCTACCTGAAGCAGAAACTGGTGCCGTTTGGCGAGTACGTTCCCCTGCAGGACTTGCTGCGCGGCCTGATCGCCTTCTTCGACTTGCCAATGTCCGACTTCGCCCGCGGCCCGAGCGACCAGCCCTTGCTCGAGGCCAAAGGCCTGCACATCGCACCGTTCATCTGCTACGAAGTGGTCTACCCGGAGTTCGCCGCCGACCTGGCCGCACAGAGCGACCTGTTGCTGACCGTGAGCAACGACACCTGGTTCGGCACGTCATTCGGTCCGCTGCAGCACCTGCAGATGGCCCAGATGCGCGCCCTGGAAGCCGGGCGCTGGATGATCCGCGCCACCAACAACGGCGTCACCGCACTAATCGATCCGCACGGCAACATCCAGGCCCAGATACCGCAATTCGAACAGGCCACCCTGTATGGCAGCGTGCAACCCATGCAGGGGCTCACGCCCTACCTGATCTGGCGCGGCTGGCCGCTGGCTGGCTTGTGCCTGGGCCTGCTCGGCTGGGCTGCCTGGTCACGTAGACGCGAACGTAACTAACTTTCCGCGCGGTAGAGCAGCGGGTAAGCCAGTTGCCCCAGCGCCTCGTTGAGCAGGCGCGTGTTCTGCCACAGCGCTTTGCCCTCTGGCAGCCACCCGCCCAGCGGGCGTGCATTGGGCACGCTGACAAAGCCCAGCGGGGCAACGACCACCTCCAGCCCGACGCGCTCGAAACACCAGCGCGCTCGTGGCATGTGCGATGCCTGGGTCACCAATACCACGCGCTGCACACCCTGCTCACGCAATAGCGCTGCACTGTACAGGGCATTTTCCCAGGTCGTCCGACTGCGCTCTTCAAGCCAGCGCACCGGCACGCCGAAATCCCGTTGCAGCGATTCGGCCATCAACCCCGCTTCACTCGGTGGACGCCCATAGTGCAAGCCACCGCTGAGCAACAGGGGCAGACCACTGGCCCGGTGCAGGCGTGCCGCATAACGCATGCGTTCCAGCGCGGTAGCCGTGGGTTGATCGCTACCCCAGGCTGGATCGGCCTCTTCACGCCCGGAGCCAAGCACCACGATCACATCGGCGCGCTGCGCCAACTGCGGCCAGTGCGCCTCGGCCAGCGCGGGCTCACGCTCCAGAGCGCGAGCGGCGTATTCCACCACCACCGGCAGGCTCATCAGCCACAGGCCGCCCAAGCCGATAGCCAGCCCCCAGGCAGCCAGACGTGGCCGCCATGACACACACAGCCAGGCCAGCAGAATCAGCAGTAAGAAAACGCCTGGCGGCATCAGTAATTGTTTGAAGATAAAACGCAGTTCCATGGGCACCTCCCGTGCCCGCGTAGCCTATCAGTGCGTCGCCACGGTACGAAACAAACGAGAGCCGCACGCAGCGCACGGCAGCACACCACCGCTGCGCCCGCATTCGCAGGCAACGCCGCACAGCGCGCAGCACAAGGTTTGCCGGCGCTTGAGCACAGGCTTGGTCTTGCCTCTTTTCATCAGCGCAATTTTGAAGGGTTGTCGGGGCGTTCGGGTACTGCGCACCGGGGCCTGCTCGATACGCGCCAATTCTTCGGCCGCGGCGTGCCAGCCACGCAACCACTGCATATCATCAGCCAGGTAGGCCTGGATCAAGGCCAGCTCGCCAGGTGTCAAGCCACGCAACTCCAGCTCGTCTGGCGAGGTAGCGTGCCAGCGGGCAGCACTGTCTGCCTCACCCAGGGCCAGTGCGAGACGCTGTAGCAAGCGTTCGTACAGCCCGCCGCCCATGCTATCGCCTCGCCGCTCAACCATTCGGCACCTCGCTCGATCACCCTACAAGCAAGCTTAGCGGCAGCACTGCCAGGCATGCTCCGCTGCGACCAACGGCGACAGGCTGCGCCCAGGCGCAATCAGGGTTTCCCTCGGTCGGCGCCGCTCATGTATGCTACGACGTTCCTCGTAAGCCCTCATTTCAGCGCCGAAACCCCATGCACGAACAGTATCAACCCCGCGAAATCGAAGCCGCCGCGCAAACCCAGTGGGACGCGCAAAATTCCTTTGTAGTGAGCGAACAGCCAGGCAAGGACACTTTTTACTGCCTATCGATGTTCCCCTACCCGAGCGGCAAGTTGCACATGGGCCACGTGCGCAACTACACCATCGGTGACGTGATCGCGCGCTACCAGCGCATGCAGGGCAAGAACGTGCTGCAACCCATGGGCTGGGACGCCTTCGGCATGCCGGCGGAAAACGCCGCGATGAAGAACAACGTCGCCCCGGCCAAGTGGACCTACGAAAACATCGCCTACATGAAGAGCCAGCTGCGCAGCCTGGGCCTGGCGGTGGACTGGTCGCGCGAAGTGACCACCTGCAAGCCCGACTACTACCGCTGGGAACAATGGCTGTTCACTCGCCTGTTCGAAAAGGGCGTGATCTACCGCAAGAACGGCACCGTGAACTGGGACCCGGTCGACCAGACCGTACTGGCCAACGAGCAAGTCATCGACGGCCGTGGCTGGCGCTCGGGCGCGCTGATCGAAAAGCGTGAAATCCCGATGTACTACTTCAAGATCACCGCCTACGCCGAAGAGCTGCTCTCCAGCCTCGACGAGCTGGATGGCTGGCCGGAACAGGTCAAGACCATGCAGCGCAACTGGATCGGCAAGTCGCGCGGCATGGAAGTCAGCTTCCCCTACGACGCCGCCAGCATTGGCACCGAAGGCAAGCTGAAGGTCTTCACCACCCGCCCCGACACCCTGATGGGTGCCACCTACGTGGCCGTGGCCGCTGAACATCCGCTGGCCAGCATTGCCCTGAGCAAGCTGCCTGCCGACAAGGCTGCTGAACTGCAGGCCTTCATCGACGAATGCAAGCGCGGTGGCGTGGCCGAAGCCGATATCGCCACCCAGGAAAAGAAAGGCCTGCCGACCGGCCTGCTCGTCGAGCACCCACTGACCGGCGAGAAGCTGCCGGTATGGGTCGCCAACTACGTGCTGATGCACTACGGCGACGGTGCCGTCATGGCCGTGCCTGCACACGACGAACGTGACTTCGAATTCGCCAGCAAATACCAGCTGCCGGTCAAGGCCGTGGTACGCACCAGCGCTGGCGATAGCACGCCCGCGCCGTGGCAGGACGCCTATGGCGAGCATGGCCAACTGATCAACTCCGGCGCCTTCGACGGCCTGGACTTCGTCGGTGCGTTCGACGCCATCGAAGCCGCCCTGCTGAAGAAAGACCTCGGCCAGTCGCGCACCCAGTTCCGCCTGCGCGACTGGGGCATCAGCCGCCAGCGCTACTGGGGCTGCCCGATTCCGATCATCCACTGCCCGAGCTGCGGCGACGTGCCGGTACCGGAAGACCAACTGCCCGTCGTCCTGCCCGAGAACGTGGTGCCGGATGGCGCCGGCTCGCCATTGGCGCGCATGCCCGAGTTCTACGACTGCACCTGTCCGACCTGCGGTACGCCGGCCAAGCGCGAAACCGACACCATGGACACCTTCGTGGAAAGCTCCTGGTACTTCGCCCGCTACGCCTCGCCGAACTATGAAGGCGGCATGGTCGATCCCAAGGCCGCCAACCACTGGCTGCCGGTCGATCAATACATCGGCGGTATCGAACACGCGATCCTGCACCTGCTCTACGCGCGCTTCTTCCACAAGCTGATGCGCGACGAGGGCCTGGTCAGCTCCAACGAGCCGTTCAAGAACCTACTGACCCAGGGCATGGTGGTCGCCGAGACCTACTACCGCATGCTGGATAACGGCGGTAAGGACTTCTTCAACCCGGACGACGTGGAAGTCGAACGCGACGCCAAAGCCAAAGTGATCGGCGCCAAGCTGAAGAGCGACGGCCTGCCGGTGGAAATCGGCGGCACGCAAAAGATGTCCAAGTCGCTGAACAACGGCGTCGACCCACAAGCGATGATCGATGCCTACGGCGCCGACACCTGCCGTCTGTTCATGATGTTCGCCTCGCCGCCCGACATGAGCCTGGAATGGTCCGATGCCGGCGTCGAAGGGGCGAGCCGCTTCCTGCGTCGCGTCTGGCGCCTGGCCCACAGCCATGTCAGCACCGGCCTGCCGGGTGCGCTGGATATCGCCAGCCTGAACGACGAACAGAAGGCGGTGCGCCGCGCCATCCACCTGGCCATCAAGCAGGCCAGCCAGGATGTCGGCCAGAACCACAAATTCAACACGGCCATCGCTCAGGTGATGACCCTGATGAACGTGCTGGAAAAAGCCGCCACCGCGACCGAACAAGACCGCGCCCTGCTGCAGGAAGGCCTGCTGGCCGTAGCGTTGCTGCTGGCACCGATCACCCCCCACATCAGCCATGTGCTCTGGCAAAACCTGGGGCAAGCAGGCGCGATCATCGATGCCACCTGGCCACAGGTCGACGAGAGCGCATTGGTGCAGGACACCCTGACCCTGGTCATCCAGGTCAACGGCAAGCTGCGTGGACAGATCGAAGTACCCGCCAGCGCCAGTCGCGAAGCGGTCGAGAGTGCTGCACGCGCCAACGAAAACGTCTTGCGCTTCACCGAAGGCCTGGCTATCCGCAAGGTCATCGTGGTACCGGGCAAGCTGGTCAACATAGTTGCCAGTTGAAGCGGTCGCGAACTGATTAAACTCGGCGCCACTGCTCACACTGGCGCCGTGATTTACCAAGGGGATAAGACAATGATGAAACGGAATCTGGTGGTAATCGGCCTGGCCCTGCTCCTTGGCGCCTGCGGCTTCCAGCTGCGCGGCACCGGCGGCAACGAGTTCGCCCTCAAGGAACTCGACCTGACCGCACGCAACGCCTACGGCGATACCGTCAAGCAATTGCGCCAGGTGCTCGAAAGCAGTGGCGTCAATGTGCACAATGGCGCGCCCTACAAACTGGATCTGGTCAACGAGGCAGAAACCCAGCGCACCGCCAGCTACACCGGCAACTCGCGTAGCGCCGAATACGAGCTGACCACCCGCCTCGACTATGAAATCCGCGGCGCCAAGAACACGCTGCTGCTCAAGGACCAGGCCGAAGTACAGAGCACCTATGTGCACGACGGCAATAACCTGATCGGCTCCGATCAGGAATCCACTCAACTGCGCCTGGAAATGCGTCGCGAGCTGGTCCAGCAGGTCACCTCGCGCCTGCGCTTGATCAGCCCGGCCCAGCTTGAGCAACTGCAACAAGAAGCCGAAGCACGCGCCCAGGCCGAAGCCGAAGCTGCTGCCGCCGCTCGCCGTGCCCAGCAGGAATCGGCACCACTGCAGTCGCCCATTCAGTTGCCCATGCAGTAACACTGAAAAGGGTCGCGCAAGCGACCCTTTCAACCTGTCCCGATGAAACTCAATCCCGCCCAACTCGGCAAACACCTGCAAGGTGGCCTGGCCCCGGTCTACGTGATCAGTGGCGACGAACCGCTGCTATGCCAGGAAGCTGCCGACGCCATTCGTGCCGCGACCCGCGTCCAAGGGTTCAGCGAGCGCGAAGTGTTCCACGCCGAAGCCAACTTCGACTGGGGCCTGCTCTATGAAGCGGGCGCCAGCCTGTCGCTGTTCGCCGAGAAGCGCGTCATCGAGCTGCGCATTGCCAATGGCAAACCTGGGGACAAAGGCACGGCAGCCATCCTCGAATACCTCGGCCGACCACCGGAAGACACCCTGCTGCTGATCAGCCTGCCCAAGCTCGATGGCAGCACGCAGAAGACCAAGTGGGCCAAGGCCCTGATCGATGGACCCAACAGCCAGTTCGTACAGATCTGGCCGGTGGACGCCAACCAGTTGCCGCAGTGGATTCGCCAACGCCTGGCCCAGGCCGGCATGACCGCTACCCAGGAAGCCCTGGAGCTGATTGCCGCGCGCGTGGAAGGCAACCTGCTGGCCGCCGCCCAGGAAATCGAGAAGCTCAAGCTGCTCGCCGACGGCAACCAGATCGACGCGACGACCGTCCAGGCCGCAGTCGCCGACAGCGCCCGCTATGACGTATTCGGCCTGATCGACGCCATTCTCAATGGCGAGGCCGCCCATGCCCTGCGCATGCTCGAAGGGCTGCGCGGCGAAGGCCAGGAATCGCTGTTCATTGTCGTCATGCTGGCCCGCGAGCTGCGCCAGCTGGCAGGCCTGGCTCAGCAATACAGCCAGGGCGTGCCGCTGGAAAAAGCCTTCGCCTCCGCTCGCCCGCCGGTCTGGGACAAACGCCGTCCACTGGTCAGCAAGGCCCTGCAACGCCTCTCGGCAAGCCGCTGGAACCAGTTACTGGTCGACGCGCAACAGATCGACGCCCAGGTCAAGGGACAGGCACCGGGCGATCCCTGGAGCAGCCTGGGTCGCCTGGTACTGCGCATGGCTGGACAACGCCTGCCACTCGGCGAGTAATCCGGCACATTGACGGCCGACCGTCGCCATCTGGACATTTATCGACCAGCGGCGCATGATCCGCGCGCTCGCAACCTGCGGGCCATCAGCACGAGGATCGACCATGGGCAAGACCCGCAAACCCGGGCCGAACAAGGCCAAATCCCTGATCGCACAGCCACTGTTCCGCAGTCGTCAGGAAAAACCGAAGAAAGGCAAAGGCAGCTACCGCCGCGAAGCCTCCCAGCAAAACTGGGAGGCTTCTTTCGTTAGGGCCGCCTGAAAACGCCGTTCATGCTAAGGTCGCTCTCTGTATGCGAAAACCGAGACGATCCGTAATGTTCCAACCCCGCCTGTACAGTCTGCTCGTTGGCAGTGCTCTGTTCCTCAGTGCCTGCACCGCCCCACCGAATGCCGCAACTGCCGCCAGCCCTACCGCTCCCGTCGCCGCACCCACCCAAAGCGCCGACCCTGCTGCCAGCGCCACAGCCGCAGCAGCAGCCGAGCCCAGCATCAGCTTCGAAGCCTGGCGTGACACCTTCCGCAACAAGGCCCTGGCCCATGGCGTTCAGCCAGCCCTGTTCGATCGCGCCTTCGCCAACGTCAGCGTGGATGACAGTGTGGTCAAGGCCGATCGCAGCCAACCCGAATTCACCCGCCCGGTCTGGGAATACCTCGACGGCGCCGTTTCACCACTCCGCGTGACCAAGGGCAAGGCCCTGCTCACCCAACACAGCAGCATCCTGCGCAGTATCGAGCAGCGCTATGGTGTCGACCGCCAGGCACTGGTGGCGATCTGGGGCATGGAAAGCAACTTCGGCCAATTCATGGGCGACAAGTCGGTGATCCGTTCCCTGGCAACCCTGGCCTACGAAGGTCGGCGTCCACAGTTCGCCGAAGACCAATTGCTCGCCGCCCTGCTGATTCTGCAACAGGGTGACATCCAGCCAGAGCGCATGCTGGGCTCCTGGGCCGGCGCCATGGGCCAGACCCAGTTCATCCCCACCACCTACAACAGCCACGCCGTGGACTTCGACGGTGACGGGCGCCGCGACATCTGGACCTCCAGCACCGATGCCCTGGCCTCCGCTGCACATTACCTGCAGGCATCCGGCTGGCAGTTCGGCCAGCCATGGGGCTACGAGGTCGCACTGCCGAGCGGTTTCGACTACGCCCATGCCGATGCCGATATCCGCAAGCCACTGAACGAATGGATCGCCCTGGGCGTGAAAGTCCCGGCCGTGGCCGTGCGCGCCGATGAGCGTGCCTCGCTGCTGCTGCCTGCTGGCCATCGCGGCCCGGCATTCCTGGTGTTCAATAACTTCCGCGCCATCCTGCGCTACAACAATTCCTCGTCCTATGCGCTGGCGGTAGGGCTACTGTCGGAGCGTTTCGACAATGGCGGGCAGGTGCTGGGCAGTTGGCCGCGCAACGACCTGCCACTAAGCCGCAGCGAGCGCATCGAACTGCAGGAGCGCCTGGCCCAGAAGGGCCTGCAACCCGGCGCGGCGGACAGCATCATCGGTGCCAACACGCGCAAGGCCATTCGCAGTTACCAGCAACAACTAGGCTGGGCCGCCGATGGCTACCCGAACCACGAACTGCTCAAGCAACTGCGCAACTAGCAGGCCGTTGAGCACCGCAAGAGAGGCAGCCGAGCCTGTTTTCAACGCGGCATCGGCAATGCAGGTCGTTTTTCAACGGACTGCTAGGCGCTAACCTGGATCACACCTGCTGCCGATCCAGGTCACGACCGTTCGACGTAGATGGGAGGCCAGGCGTGCTGTGATAAACTGCCCACCGGCCAAAAGCCGCCTCGTCCTACGGAGCCCCTACCGGAGCCAAGATCCCGATGTCCGACACCGCCCCGCCCAAACCCGTTGCCAGCGGCGAAAAATTCCGCACCGTTCAGGGCATCACTGCGATCAAGGATGGTCAGAAGCGTCGCCCCTCGAGCGAGCCCCAGGTCTTCGAGCCCAAGCCCAAATGGCTGCGGGTCAAAGCCCCCAGCGGCAGCCGTTTTGAAGCCGTCAAACGCAACGTCAGTGAACACCGTCTGAGCACCGTCTGCCAGGAATCACACTGTCCGAACATGGGCGAGTGCTGGTCCAACGGCACCGCCACGATCATGCTGATGGGCTCGGTGTGCACCCGTGCCTGCCGCTTCTGCGCCGTGGACACCGGCAATCCAAACGGCTGGCTGGATCTGGAAGAACCGCAAAACACCGCCAAATCGGTCGAGCTGATGGCGCTGCGTTATATCGTGCTGACCTCGGTGGACCGCGATGACCTGGATGACGGGGGCGCTGGTCACTATGCAGCCTGCGTACGCGCCATCAAGGAAAACACTCCACAAGTGGTGGTAGAGGCCCTGACGCCGGACTTCGATGGCGACCTGCAGGCCATCGAACGCGTGGTGGATTCCGGCCTCGAGGTGTTCGCGCAGAACGTCGAGACAGTGAAACGCCTGACCCATGTGGTACGCGACCCGCGCGCCGGCTACGAGAAAACTCTGCGCGTGCTCGAACACGCCAAGCGCCATCGCCCCGATGTCCTGACCAAGACCAGCCTGATGCTGGGCCTGGGCGAGACCGACGAGGAAATCCTCGAGACCATGGATGACCTGCGCGCCATCGGCGTCGACATCCTCACCCTCGGTCAATACCTGCAACCCACCCGCAACCATCTGCCGGTCAAGCGCTGGGTCAGCCCTGAGGAGTTCAATCGCTTTCGCGACATTGGCCTGGAAAAAGGCTTCATGGAAGTGGCTGCAGGCCCGCTGGTACGCTCCAGCTACCGCGCCGACCGCGTCTTCGAGAAGAACAACCTGGGCTTGGCAGCACCTGTACCAGTGCCAGGCCAGAACCACGACACGAACCTGATCCCGGCCTTCAACCTGAACTGACCGGGACCGATCCCAGATCTGGGTGTAGGGCGTGCAGGGGGCGCGCCCTACACGTATCCCAGTCGCTGGCGTAACGCCTGTTCCAGACGTTGCGCCACTTCATCGAAGACCGGCGGCTCAGCGAGAACGTCCTTGAGCTGCACCATCTTCAGTCCGACGTACCCGCAGGGATTGATCCGCCCAAATGGGGACATGTCCATGTCCACGTTGAGCGCCAGGCCGTGGAACGAGCAACCTCGCCGCACCCGCAAGCCCAGCGAGGCAATCTTGTCGCCGCCGACATACACACCAGGGGCATCGGCCTTTGGCGCCGCCGCCACGCCATAGGTGGCCAGGACATCGACCAGGCTCTGCTCCATTGCCGTCACCAGCTCGCGCACACCCAGGCCCAGACGACGCAGGTCCAGCATGAGATAGGCCACCAGTTGGCCGGGGCCGTGGTAGGTCACCTGGCCACCACGGTCGACCTGAACCACCGGGATGTCGCCCGGCATCAGCAGATGCTCCGGTTTGCCGGCCTGGCCCTGGGTGAAGACCCGCGGATGCTGCAACAGCCAGATCTCGTCCGGGGTCTGCGCATCACGCTCGTCAGTCAGGCGCCGCATCGCCTCCAGCGTCGGCAGATAGTCCACCACACCAAGGTGGCGTACGGTCAACTCGGCCACTAGAGCACCATGTGCACGCGGCCAGTGGCCTTCAGGTCGCCATGAATGGACTGCAGCTGTTCCACGCCAGTCGCGGTGATCAGCACCTGCACGGAGAGGAAACGCCCATTGCGGCTGTCACGGGTAACCAGGGTCGTCGTATCGAACCCCGGCGCATGGCGCTCGATGATCTCGACCACCATGTCGGAGAAGCCCTCACCGGCCTCACCAATCACCTTGATCGGGTAGCGCTCGCAGGGAAATTCGATTTTCGGAGGTTGTACGTCGGTATCGGTCATGGCATCAGCGGGTTTTTGGCCCATCCAGAGCAGAACGCCCCGGATAGGGGCGCCCATGGTTGTCGTTGACTACGTTCAGATCAGGCAGCCAGAGGATCACTCGCCCAATCAGAAACCAGTCCTCAGTTGAACAAACCGTAGAAGAACAGGCGGATGCTATCCCACACGCGGCGGAAGAAACCACCTTCGTCAACGGCCTCGAGCGCGACCAGATCGGCACTGTGAACCACCTGATCACCCAGCTTGACCTCGACCTTGCCGATCACGTCGCCCTGCTTGATCGGTGCGATCAATTGCGGCTCCAGGCTCATGGTCGCTTGCAGCTGCTTGGCCTGGCCCTTGGGCAGGGTCAGGGTCAGGTCCTTGGACAGACCGGCCTTGACCTGATGCGCAGTACCTTTCCAGACCTGCGCCTGGGCCAGCTCCTGGCCTTGCTTGTAGAAGGTCTGCGACTCGAAGAAGCGGAAACCGTAGGTCAGCAGCTTTTGCGTTTCGGCAGCGCGAGCCTGCTCGCTGACAGTGCCGAACACGGAGGTGATCATGCGTGCGTTGTCACGCACCGCAGAGGCCACCAGGCAGAAGCCGGCTTCATCGGTGTGGCCTGTTTTCAGGCCATCGACGGTCTTGTCACGCCACAGCAGCAGGTTGCGGTTGGGCTGCTTGATGTTGTTCCAGAAGAACTCCTTCTGCGAATAGATCGCATAGTGTTCCGGATCTTCATGAATGATGGCCTGGGCCAGAATCGCCATGTCGTGGGCACTGGAGTAGTGCTCCGGATGTGGCAGGCCGGTGGCGTTCATGAAGTGGCTGTTCTTCATGCCCAGACGCTCGGCAGTGGTGTTCATCATGTCGGCGAACGCGTCTTCGCTACCGGCGATGTACTCGGCCAGGGCCACGCTGGCGTCATTGCCGGACTGGATGATGATGCCGTGCAGCAGGTCGCTGACGCTGACCTGGGTACCGACCTGGATGAACATGCGCGAGCCACCGGTACGCCAGGCGTGCTCACTGACCGTGACCAGGTCCTGCTCGCCGATCTGACCCTTGCGGATTTCCAGCGTGGCGATGTAGGCCGTCATCAGTTTGGTCAGGCTGGCCGGGGGCAGGCGCTGGTCGCCGTTGTTCTCGACCAGCACCTTGCCGCTGGCGCCGTCGAGCAGCACATAGGACTTGGCAGCAAGTTGCGGGGGCGACGGGATAACCTGCTCTTGCGCAGCCCAGGTGAGCGGCGCGGTGATCAGCAGGGCGAACAAGGACAGGTGTCGGGCAAAGCGGGTGATATTCATCCGTCTCTCTGTGATAGCTATTCAACAATGGCGCAACCGACCAGAGGCCGGCTGCATTCACCGCCGCCCCGACGACAAACGGGGCGACGAACGAAAAGGTCAGTCGGCGCGCACCAGGGTCGGCTGTCCGAGATTGGCCAGGCGCACACTATCCTGCAGCTGCTGTACCTCACCCTGCGTGCCGATCGGCCCCAGGCGTACTCGATGCAGGATCTGCTGATTGCGCACCACCGAGCTGATAAACACCTTGGCAGCTACCGTCTCGCTCAGCTTCGCCTTCAGGAGCTCCGCAGCGTCCGGGTTGGCGAAGGCGCCCACTTGGAGATACAGGCCAGAGGCTGCGACTGAATCGTTTTTTTTTGCGTCGATCTGCACCGGCACCACGGCCGCAGCATGCTGCTGGGGCGGCGGTGTGTATTGCTCGACCACCAGCGATGGCGCGATGGGCTGCGCACTGGCAACGACGGCCTGGTTCGGCGCAGCGTTCGCCATCTTCGGCTGAGCCAGCACCATCGGCACCGGACGTCCCTGCTGGGCCCACCACTCATGGGGATCGATACCTTCGACCTTGACACGTGCGGTACCGCTTTCGGCATAACCGAGCTTCTTCGCCGCGGCGAAAGACAGGTCGATGATGCGGTCGGAATAGAACGGTCCGCGGTCGTTGACCCGCAGGATCACGCTCTTGCCGTTATCCAGGTTGGTCACCCGCACATAACTGGGCAACGGCAGGGTCTTGTGGGCGGCGGTCATGCCGTACAGGTCATAGGACTCGCCGTTGGCCGTGGCCTGACCGTGGAACTTGGTGCCATACCAGGACGCCGTACCGACTGCGTTGTAGCGGCGCGCATCGTTGATCGGGTAGTAGGTCTTGCCCAACACGGTGTAAGGGTTGGCCTTGTAGGCGCCGTAGTGTGGCATCGGCACGGCATCCGGGATGCGCGACACATCCACGTCCCACCAGGGCGCGCCGTCACGGTGCGGGCGGTTGTAGTCATTCGGGCCCGACAGCGTACCGCCTGTGGCGACCGGCTGTGGCGACTGGCTGGTGGACGAGCAACTGGCCAGGGCCAGGCCCAGTGCGGCAAAGGCCAGGCCGCGCAGAGGGGTTTGCAGACGGGTCATCATTGCCCACTCCGTTTGGCCAGCAGCAACTCGGACAACTGGTGCACCGCCATGGCGTACATGGCACTGCGGTTATAGCGGGTGATTACATAGAAGTTGGGCAGCCCCATCCAGTACTCATTGCCCTCGGCGCCTTCGAAGCGAATCGCCGTGACTGGAATGTCGTCACGCAGCACGTCGGCACTGGTCCAACCCAGGGCACGCAGCTCACCGACGTTCTTCACCGGGTCGAGCCCTTGGGTCAGGCCTTCATCGGCCTGCTCGCCTTTGACATGGGCACGGCTGACCACCGGCTCACCGGCCACCCAGCCATGACGTTTGAAATAGCTGGCAACACTGCCGATGGCATCCACCGGGTTGCTCCAGATATTGATGTGGCCGTCACCGTCGAAATCCACCGCGTAGGCGCGGAAGCTGCTCGGCATGAACTGCGGCAGTCCCATGGCGCCCGCATAAGAGCCCTTGAGGCTGAGCGGATCGATCTGTTCTTCGCGGGTCAGCAGCAACAACTCCTTGAGCTCCTTGCAGAAGAACGGCGAACGTGGCGGGTAGTCGAAGCACAGCGTGGACAGCGCATCCATGCCACGCCAGCTACCGGTATTGCCACCGTAGAAGGTTTCCACGCCGATGATCGCGACAATCACCTGGGCGGGCACGCCATATTCTTTCTCGGCGCGGGCCAGAGCCTCGGCATTGCGGTTCCAGAAGTCCACACCCTTGCTGATGCGAGCATCGGTAATGAAGATTGGCCGGTAGTCCTTCCACGGCTTGACCTTCTCCGCCGGGCGGGAAATGGCATCGAGAATCGCCTGCTTGCGCTCCACCTCGCGAAACAGGCTGACCAGCTGCTCGCCGGCGAAACCGTAGTCTCGGGTCATCTCGGCGACGAACTCGGCGACTTTCGGCGAACCGTCATAGTCACCGGCGACAGCCAGGGAGCTCAAGCCGAGCAGGCCGGCAAAGCCGAGCCGATGAATGCCGCGAATCAACCAGCCGCTCGATGCGTGTTTCAAATTATTCACTCTTCTCAAACCTGTGCGATCCACTTGCGATGGGTATGGATCGCCATCAAAACCCCAAACCCTGACAGCAGCGTCACCAAATGAGTTCCGCCGTAGCTGATAAAGGGCAGAGGCACCCCCACTACCGGCAACAGTCCACTGACCATGCCGATGTTAACGAATACGTAGACGAAGAACGTCATGGTCAGACTACCCGCCAGCAACTTGCCGAACAGCGTCTGCGCCTGGGCGGTGATCACCAGGCTGCGACCGATCAGCAGCAGGTAGACGAACAGCAGGATACACACTCCAACCAGGCCGAACTCTTCGCTGAGTACGGCAATGATAAAGTCCGTATGGCTTTCGGGCAAAAAATCCAGGTGCGACTGGGTGCCAAGCAGCCAGCCTTTGCCCAGAACCCCGCCCGAACCAATCGCCGCTTTGGACTGGATGATGTTCCAGCCAGTGCCCAGCGGGTCGCTTTCCGGGTCGAGGAAGGTATGCACGCGCTGCTTCTGGTAGTCGTGTAACACGAAGAACCACATTGCCACGCCAACCGGTACCAGCGCTGTCACCGCGCCGACGATCCAGCGCCACTGCAGGCCAGCCATGAACAGCACGAAGGCGCCCGAGGCGAAGATCAACATGGCGGTGCCCAGGTCCGGCTGTTTCAGGATCAGCGCCACCGGCACCACGATCAGCACCAGGCTGATGGTGATGTGCTTGAAGCGTGGCGGCAGGTTGTGCCGGGCCAGGTACCAGGCGATGGTCGCCGGCATGATGATCTTCATGAACTCGGACGGCTGGAAGCGAATCACACCGGGGATGTTGATCCAGCGCGTTGCACCCATCGCCGTGTGCCCCATCACCTCGACCACCACCAGCAAGCCGACGCCTACGAGGTAAGCCAATGGCACCCAGCGCGCCATGAAACGGGGCTCGAACTGGGCGATGACGAACATCGCCACCAAGCCGATACCGAAAGAGGTGGCCTGCTTGACCAGCATGTCCCAGTGCTTGCCACTGGCCGAATACAGTACGAACAGGCTGCCAGCCGCCAGCACCAGCAGGATCAGCAGCGTCCAGCCATCGATGTGCAGACGCTGCAACACCGTGGCGCGGCGCTTGAGCACATCCTCCTGGGAAAGGTTACGGTCAAAATTATTGCTCATGGACTGGTACTCGCCTCTGCCGTCGGCGTCTGAGCCGGTCGGAATTCGGGTTTCAGCTGACCGTCCTCACCGAGCAGCCAGGCATCCATCACCTGCTTGACCACCGGCGCAGCAACGCCAGAACCGGACTCACCGTTCTCCACCATGACCGCCACGGCGATCTTCGGGTCGTTGGCCGGCGCAAAACCGACGAACAGGGCATGGTCACGGTGGCGCTCGTTGACCTTGGAGCGGTCGTATTTTTCACCCTGCTTGATCGCCACCACCTGTGCGGTACCACTCTTGCCGGCGATGCGATAGGCCGCCGTATCGCCAACCTTGCGCGCCGTACCCCGCGGGCCGTGCATCACCTGCTCCATGCCGAGCCGGCCGGCATCCCAGAACTTGGGGTCACGCAGCACGATGTCATCCGGGGTATCCACCTCAGGCATCAGCTCGAGCTTCATCAGTTCCTGCGGGGTGCGTCCCTCGGCACTGCGCAGCAGGTGCGGGCGAATCCACTTGCCGCGCGTGGCCATCAGGCTGGTCGCCTGCGCCAGTTGCAGCGGCGTGGCCTGCATATAGCCCTGGCCGATACCCAGAATCAGGGTCTCGCCCGGGTACCAGGCCTGGCGATAGCGGGCACGCTTCCAGTCGCGCGATGGCATCAGGCCCGCCGACTCCTCGAACATATCCAGGGACACACGCTGACCAAAACCGAAGCGGCTCATGTAATTGTGCAGGCGATCGATGCCCATCTTGTGGGCGAGGTCGTAAAAGTAGGTGTCGTTGGAACGCATGATGGCCATTTCCATGTTCACCCAGCCATCGCCCGTGCGGTTCCAGTTGCGATACTTGTGATCGTAATTGGGCAGCTGGTAATAGCCCGGGTCAAACACGCGCGTGGACGGAGTGACCACACCGCTATCCAGGCCAGAAACCGCCACCATCGGCTTGATCGTCGAGCCAGGCGGATATAGGCCGCGTAGTACGCGGTTGTACAGGGGCCGGTCGATGGAGTCGCGCAAGTCGGCGTAAGCCTGGAAGCCAATACCCGTGACGAACGGGTTGGGATCGAAGCTCGGCTGGCTGACCATTGCCAACACCTCACCCGTGCTCGGTTCGATGGCCACGACCGCACCACGCCGCCCGCCAAGCGCCAGTTCGGCAGCCTCCTGCAGCTTCACGTCGAGGCTCAGCACCAGGTCCTTGCCAGGCTTGGGGTCGGTACGATTGAGCACGCGCAGTACCCGGCCACGGGCATTGGTCTCCACTTCCTCGTAACCCACCTCGCCATGGAGCATTTTCTCGTAGTAACGCTCGATGCCGGTCTTGCCGATATGGTGGGTGCCGCTGTAGTTGACTCGGTTGAGCGTCTTCAGCTCCTGCTCGTTGATGCGCCCGACATAGCCGACCGAATGAGCGAAGTGCTCACGCTGCGGATAATGGCGCACCAGTTGCGCGGCCACATCCACGCCCGGCAGGCGGAACTGGTTAACCGCGATGCGGGCAATCTGCTCCTCGGACAACTCGAACAGAATCGGCACCGGCTCGAACGGCCGACGCCCCTGGCGCATACGCCGCTCGAACAACGCACGGTCATCCGCGCTCAGATCCAGCACCTCGACGATCGAGTCGAGCACCTTGGCCCAATCGCCAGCACGTTCACGGGTGATGGTCAGACTGAAACTGGGGCGGTTGTCGGCGATGATCACGCCGTTGCGGTCATAGATCAGCCCGCGGGTGGGCGGGATCGGCTGCACATGTACCCGGTTGTTCTCCGACAGCGTCGAGTGGTACTCGTACTGGATCACCTGCAGGTAGTACATCCGCGCGATCAGCAAGGCCGTCACCACCAGCACCACGACGGCGCCGACCACGACGCGCCGCCTTACCAGGCGGGCATCCTTTTCGTGGTCCTTCAGGCGAATCGGCTGCGGCATCGGGGACTACTTAACTCGACGAATGACTTATTTGTGATACGGATGGCCGGACAACACTGTCCACGCCCGGTAGATCTGCTCACCGATCAGAATGCGCACCAGCGGATGCGGCAGGGTCAGCGGCGACAACGACCAACGCTGTTCGCTACGGGCACAGACCTCTGGCGCCAGGCCCTCGGGGCCGCCCACCATCAGGTTGACGGTGCGCGCATCCAGACGCCAGCGATCCAGCTCGGTGGCCAGTTGCTCGGTGCTCCAAGGCTTGCCCGTCACCTCGAGGGTGACGATGCGCTCGCCCGGCTGCACCTTGCCCAGCATGGCCTCCCCCTCCTGACGGATCAGCCGCGCCACATCGGCGTTCTTGCCGCGCGTGGTCAGCGGGATTTCCACCAGGTCGAGCGCCAGCTCTGGCGGCAGACGCTTGGCATATTCCTGCCAGCCATCTTCCACCCAGCGTGGCATGCGCGAGCCCACGGCGATCAATTTGATACGCACGCTAGCGGCTTCTTATTCCTGATGCTGAGCGCGGCTCTGCTCGGCGCCCTGCCACAGACGCTCGAGGTCATAGAACTGACGCGTGGCCACCTGGAACACGTGCACCACGACGTCACCCAGGTCGAGCAGTGCCCACTCGCCACCGTCCAGGCCTTCGCTACCCAGCGGGCGCACGCCCTGCTCCTTGGCCTTGTCCAGTACTTCATTGGCCAGCGACTTGACGTGACGGCTGGAGGTACCGCTGGCGATCACCATGAAATCGGTGACGCTGGTCTTGCCGCGCACATCGATGGTGATGATTTCCTGACCTTTGAGGTCTTCCAGGGCCGCAATGGCGACCTTGACCAGTTCTTCGTTTTGCATCGTTACCTCATGAATCGGTTTGCGCACGGTACAGCCCGTGCGTTTGGATATAGGCCAGCACAGCATCCGGTACCAGAAAACGTACCGAACGCTTCTCCGCCAGCAAATGACGAATCTGTGTGGCAGACACCGCCAACGGGGTCTGCCAGACAAAAGCGATATGCCCGCACGGCCCGACCAGGCCCTGGGGGTTACTCACACTGCGGGCCGCCAGCAGGTCACGCAGGGCTTGCGGCGCATCACTGTCCGCATCCGGACGCTGCAGCACCACGATATGACAGTGGTCCAGCAAGGCCTGCCAGCGGTGCCAGGTCGGCAGGCTGCAGAAGGCATCCCAACCAACCAGCAGAAACAGCTGGTCATCCGCCGCCAACTCGCCACGCACGGACTCCAGCGTGTCGATGGTGAACGACGGCTTGTCCCGGCGCAGCTCGCGGTCATCGACCTTGAGGCGCGCCTCGTCGGCGACTGCCAGCTCGACCATGGCCAGGCGCTGTTCGGCCGTGGCCTGTGGCGCCTCGCGATGCGGCGGACGAGCGCTGGGTATCAGCCGCAATTCGTCCAGCGCCAATTGCTCGACCACTTCCAGCGCGCCACGCAGATGGGCGATGTGCACGGGATTGAAGGTGCCTCCCAGAATCCCGATACGCCGTGGTCGTGTGGTTGCCATCAGGTACGGATATGCCCGTCGCCAAAGACCACGTACTTCTCGCTGGTCAGGCCTTCCAGGCCGACCGGGCCGCGCGCGTGCAGCTTGTCAGTGGAGATGCCGATCTCCGCACCCAGGCCGTACTCGAAGCCATCGGCGAAACGCGTCGAGGCATTGACCATCACCGAAGCGGAATCCACCTCGGTGAGGAAACGCCGCGCATCACTGAAGTTCTCGGTGATGATCGCGTCGGTGTGTTGCGAACCGTACTGGTTGATGTGCTCGATCGCCTGGTCCAGCGAGTCGACGATGCGAATCGCCAGGATCGGCGCGTTGTATTCGGCGAACCAGTCTTCCTCGCTCGCCTCCAGCACATCGGCACCGAGCAGCGCGCGGGTAGCCGCATCGCCACGCAACTCGACACCCTTGTCGCGGTAGATGGCAGCCAGCGGCGGCAATACACGCTCAGCAATGGCAGCGTGTACCAGCAGGGTTTCCATGGTGTTGCACGGCGAATAGCGCTGGGTCTTGGCGTTGTCGCAAACGCGGATGGCCTTGTCGAGGTCGGCGGCCTTGTCGACATAGACATGACAGACGCCGTCCAGGTGTTTGATCACCGGCACCTTGGCGTCGCGGCTGATGCGCTCGATCAGGCCCTTGCCGCCACGCGGCACGATCACGTCGACATACTCCGGCATGCTGATCAGCGCGCCGACGGCGGCACGGTCGGTGGTTTCCACCACTTGTACGGCAGCGGCCGGCAGGCCAGCGTCGGCCAGACCGAGCTGGATGCAGCGGGCAATCGCCTGGTTGGAGTGAATCGCCTCGGAACCACCGCGCAGGATGGTCGCATTGCCCGACTTCAGGCACAGGCTGGCCGCATCGATGGTCACGTTCGGGCGGGACTCGTAGATAATCCCGATCACACCCAGCGGCACACGCATCTTGCCCACCTGGATACCCGATGGCAGGTAGCGCATATCGCGGATCTCGCCGATCAGCTCAGGCAGCGTGGCAACCTGGCGCAGGCCTTCGATCATGCTGTCGATCACCGCAGGCGTCAGCGCCAGGCGGTCGAGCATGGCCGGCTCCAGGCCATTGGCGCGCCCGGCAGCCAAATCCAGCTCGTTGGCCGCGACCAGCTCGGTACGGGAAGCGTCGAGGGCATTGGCGGCTGCGTGCAAGGCACGGTTCTTCTGTGCGGTGCTGGCACGCGCCAGCACCCGCGAGGCCTCGCGCGCGGCGCGGCCCAGGCGGTTCATGTAATCGAGCACGGACTCAGTCATGGTCTCGGAATGCCTGACAATTGGGAAAAGGGGCTGATTATAGCGAGCCCGCCGCCCCGCGCCCAGCGCTGCCCGGCAGACGGGTGCGCTGCAGACAAAATGCGACAAGTTTTGCGCCCAGATAGACGACGCATTGTTAAGATCGCGCCCTTTATGCCTCTGGATTGCTCATGAGCGCCGCCCCCTGGCCCGACGCCCACCCATTGCCTGCCGCGTTCTTCGACCGCGATGCACAGACAGTGGCGCGCGATCTGCTCGGCATGGTCATCCGCCATCGCCACAACGGTCACTGGCTGGCGGCACGCATCATCGAAACCGAAGCCTATTACGCCGCCGAAAAAGGCAGCCACGCCTCCCTTGGCTATACCGAGAAGCGCCGCGCCCTGTTTCTCGATGGTGGGCACATCTATATGTACTACGCCCGTGGCGGCGACTCGCTGAACTTCAGCGCCCAGGGGCCAGGCAATGCAGTCCTGATCAAATCCGCGACACCCTGGCACGACACCCATTGCAGCCCCGATAGCCTGGCACGCATGCAGGCCAACAACCCAAGCGCCACGGGTCAGCCACGTCCGCCTGAGCGCTTGTGCGCCGGACAAACCCTGCTGTGCAAAGCGCTCGGCTTGAAAGTGCCGGAATGGGATGCGCAACGCTTCGACAACCAGCGCCTGTTCGTCGAGGATGTCGGCGAGCGTCCCCGGCAGATTATCCAGACCACACGACTGGGCATCCCCAGCGGACGCGATGAACACTTGCCCTATCGTTTCGTCGACGCCACATTCGCTCGCCACTGCACACGCAACCCAATACGCCGAGGACAGGTCCAAGGCCGTGATTACCAATTGATCGATACCCTCACCACACAGGAGCCGTACCCATGGGCGAATGGTTAAACACCATGAGCATCTGGCTGGAAGCCAACCCACAGTGGCTGGGATTGAGCATTTTCATCATCGCCTTTCTGGAGTGCCTGGCCGTGGCCGGCATTCTCATCCCCGGCACCGTGGTGCTGTTCACCCTGGCCGTGCTGGCAGGCAGTGGCGCCCTGACCCTGTGGGAAAGCATGGTCCTGGCCTACTTCGGCGGCCTGCTCGGCGATGCCGTGTCCTATGCCCTTGGCCGACGCTTCCACCAGGGTATCCGCGGCCTGCCGGTGCTGCGCGACAACCCGCAATGGCTGGGCAGCGCGGAGAACTACTTCCAGCGCTATGGCGTCATCAGCCTGCTGGTCGGCCGCTACATCGGACCATTGCGCCCAATGCTGCCCCTGGTCGCCGGCATGCTCGACATGCCATTCGTGAAATTCATTCTGGTCAGCATGCTTGCCGCTGCAGGCTGGGCCGTCGCGTACGTGCTGCCCGGCTGGGCCACCGGGGCGGCGCTGCGCCTGCCACTGCCAGACGGTTTCTGGGGAGAGGCTGGCGTAGTCGCCGGCGCTGTCGCCCTCATATTGGTGCTCGTCATTCACAGCAGCCTGCGCGAGAAGCGCTTGTCCTCGCTACTCAGCGCCGGCCTGACCGCTGCACTGCTGCTCGCCTTGCTGCTCGGCTGGCCACATCTGACAGCGCTCGACCAGGGCCTGATGACCCTGGTACAGGAACAACGCCACAGTACGCTGGACAGCATCGCCCTGCTGATCACCGGACTTGGCAACTTCAGCACCCAGCTTGCCGCGGGCATCCTGCTGACCAGCCTGCTGCTGCTCAGCCGGCGCTTCAGCGCCGCGATCTTCGTCGGCAGCGTCCTGCTGTTCACCGCCCTGGCCAACACCGGCCTCAAGCATGTCTTCGCCCGCGCCCGGCCAGATGTACTGCTGCAGCCGTTGGACACGTTCAGCCTGCCCAGCGGCCATAGCTCGGCCGCCTTCGCCCTGTTTCTCAGCCTCGGCGTGCTGGCCGGTCGCGGACAACCGGCACGCATGCGCCTGACCTGGCTGCTGCTGGCCAGCCTGCCAGCGCTGGCCATCGCCCTGTCGCGGGTTTACCTGGGGGTGCATTGGCCAACGGACATTTTGGCCGGTGCGTTGCTCGCCAGCACTGTCTGCGCAGTCTGCCTGGCCGTCCTGCAGCGGCGCTCCACGGTACCCTCGCTGAGCGCCCGCGTGTGGTGGCTGATTCTACCGGCGACCCTGCTGCTGCTCTGCGCCGTAAGTGGCTGGGCCCTGCCGGAGGCGCTGCATCGGTATCGTTACTGAGACGCGCCTACGGCATTAGGGTTTGTTGGATTTTTGATATAGCACATTGAATAACAAGGAAATACATCTCAACAAAGCCCTTAAGCGGGCACTTTTGAGGCAGTTGCAGACGCTCGACCTTGCGTTTCTTGAGGCGTTAATTGGTGGGCTAAAGCCCACCCTACGCAGGGTATAGATTTGTAGGGTGGGTTTTAGCCCACCTTGCAGTGCCCGCAACTGGCCCGCTCCAGCCATCCATGTCGAAACGGTAGCAGCCCCAAGTACCGGCTACCTAGGCAAGGCCCATCAATCGAGCCTGGTCAGCTTGGCGACATGGAACAGTCTGTCGACCTCATCGCCCGCCTTGCTCTTGATGCGCTCGCGGTGCTCGCTGAACGACACCTGCGCAAAGCCGGCCTCACGCGCCAACGCTTCTACCTGCGCTTTGTCATACAGCGTGAAGCCATACGCGGTGAATGGCAGGCTTTGCATGAATGCCTTGTCGGCAAAACTGATTGCCAGCGAACCGCCCGGTCTCAGCAACGCCTGGATCTGTCGGAGCAGATCCACCGGGTCGCGCCAGAAATACAGGGTATTGACCGTCAGCACCTTGTCGAAGGAGCGCGCAGGAAAGGGAATGACAGCGCCGTCATAGAGGTGAAATGACGCGACCTGCGCAGCCACTGCACCGGCATTGAACGCCCTGGCCTCGGCCTGCATCAGCGTCGAGATCTCCAGCCCGCAATAGGAGACGTCGGCAGCGCGACTCAACAGCTCGGGCAAGTGCCGGCAGCTGCCATGCCCCAGCTCCAGGACCGCATCGCCATCCCGAATGGCCAAGGCATCGATGGCCTGACGGGTCATGCCGATGTTGCTCTCATGCATGACATGGGCGATATCAATACCGGCATCATCTTTCGGGCAG
The DNA here is from genome assembly GCF_965111915.1 of Pseudomonas sp. Marseille-Q8238. Taxonomy (NCBI): domain Bacteria; kingdom Pseudomonadati; phylum Pseudomonadota; class Gammaproteobacteria; order Pseudomonadales; family Pseudomonadaceae; genus Pseudomonas; species Pseudomonas sp. Marseille-Q8238. Next base: position 4,133,136 of record NZ_CBCOPI010000001.1, read on the forward strand.
CTCAGTTGCTCAGCCAGTTGCTTCAACTCATCAGGGCTTTTCATTTGCCAGCTCTAATCGGGGGAGATGGAGTGCTGCGACGCTGAAGGCCGCCTCACGCGCCCTGCAACTCATCGAGCAGTGCCTGGATGCAATCGAGCCGCACCAAGGGCGAGTCCTGCTCCAGCAGATCGACCTTCTGCTGGATGCTGAACGGCAGCAGGTAGGCAAGACGATTGGCCAGGACCTGCTGGCTATCCGCCGCGCTGCCCATGGCGAGTCCAGCCACCAGCGGGTGTTCGGCCAGCGCCGCAAGCAGGGCGGCGAGATCGACATGCTCGTCAAGCACGGGTTCATCCGCGGGATCGTCGAGCCAGACGACATCCGCAAGCACCAACTGATCCGCCTGCACGCTCGTCTGCTCGACGCGAAAACGCCGCCCACCCTCGACTCGAATCCCGAGCAGGCCATTGGGGCGCTGCTGGAAGTCGCGAATCAGCGCCTCACAGCCAACCTGAGCATGGCCTGCCGCCGCGCCGACTTCCTCACCATCGAGAATGCCCACCACACCGAAGCCCTCGCCTCGGCGCATGCAGGCGCTGACCATATCCAGATAACGGGCCTCGAAAATCTGCAGATCAAGCAAGCAACCGGGAAACAGCACGGTGTTGAGGGGAAACAATGGATAGCGCATAGGGATATCTCGGCTGGATCAGACCACGATGGCAACCACCAGCGGCAGCACCACTGCCGTGGCCATGCCCATCAAGCTCATCGACAAGGCGGCAAACGCGCCACACTCCTCGCCTTCCTGCAGGGCACGCGAGGTGCCCACCGCATGCGCGGTCATCCCCAGTGCCATGCCCTGTGCCGCCGGGTGATGAACGCCGATGCGCCGCAACAATTCCGGGCCGACCATCGCCCCCAGCACCCCGGTGATCAATACGAACACCGCCGCCAGCGCGGCCACGCCGCCAATCTGCTCGGCCACCAGCATGGCGATGGGCGAGGTCACCGACTTGGGCGCCATGGTCATCAACATCATGCGGTCGGCGCCGAAGGCCCAGGCCAACGCCACGCCCAGCGCGGTGGCCACCACACCCGCGACCACCAGCGTAATCAACACCGGCCAGAGCAACTGGCGAATACGCCGCAGATTGAGGTACAGCGGCACCGCCAGCGCCACGGTGGTCGGGCCGAGCAGCACGCTGAGCAGGAAGGTGCTGTCGCGGTATTCCTCGTAGCTCAAACCGCAGGCAACCAGCACCCCGATCAGCACCGCCATCGACACCAGCACCGGCTGCAGGAACATCCAGCGGGTACGCTCATAGGCGGCCAGGGCCAGTTGATACACGCCCAGGGTCACGCCGACGCCAAACAGCGGGTGGTGGATCACCGCCTGCATGGCGGCCTGCCAGTCGAGGCTCATGATTGCCCCCGACGACGCGCCTGGCGATCGATCAGTTTCTGCATCAGCCAGCCGGCAAACAGCAACCCCAACACCAGCGACAAGGCAAGCGCCCCGAACACCGCCCAGAAATCAGCCGCGATGGCATCGGCATAAACCATCACGCCGACCGCGGGCGGCACCAGCAGCAAAGGTAGATAGCGCAGCAGCCCGGCGGCCGCTTCGCTCAGGGGCGTGCCGACTTCGCCGCGCACCAGGAGGAACACGAACAACAGCAACATGCCGATGATCGGTCCGGGCAACAGGGGAAGAAACAGGGAATTGAGGGCGGTGCCGAGCAACTGGAACAGCACCAGCCAGGTCAGGCCACGCAACAGCATGAGAACCTCCGGCGGGTTTGCGGGCGCCATTATAGACATGGCCTAGGGTGCGCCATAAACCACCGAGGCCTTTTGCTGTTTGATCTTGACCCGCCCGCGCACTCATGTTGATCTAGCCCCCAGCCTGGTTCAGTACCAAAAACAACAAATAACCTCGCATCCTCAAGGAGGATCTATGCCGCTCGTACCCGTAACCCAACTGCAAGACTATGTAGGCAAAGAGCTTGGACGCTCGGAATGGTTGACCATCGACCAGGAACGCATCAACCAGTTCGCCGAATGCACTGGCGACCACCAGTTCATCCACGTTGATCCGGTCAAGGCCAAGCACACCCCGTTTGGCAGCACCATTGCACACGGCTTCCTCTCCCTGTCGCTGATCCCCAAGCTGATGGAAGCCCTGATGATCATGCCCGAGGGCCTGAAAATGGCCGTCAACTACGGCCTGGACAGCGTGCGGTTCATTCAGCCGGTCAAGGTCAACTCCCGCGTCCGTCTGGCCGTGAGCATTCTCGAAGTCACCGAGAAACGCGCAGGCCAATGGCTGATCAAGGCCCAGGCCACCCTGGAAATCGAAGGTGAGGACAAGCCGGCCTACATCGCCGAGCCGCTGACCCTCTGCTTCGTTTGATCGCCGATTGCTGAGCTTTAAATTTCATCATCACGGGGCGCACTAGCGCCCCGTTTTCGTTTGGCTCCCGGCATACTCGCCGCATGACCCGACCTGGACGTCTCCCATGCCTCGTATCCTCGCCCCCTTCACCCTGATCCTCCTGCTGACCGCCTGTGGCGATGGCGAACCGTTGCTGCCACCGGATGCCGTACTCCCGGATGGCGGCCGCTACCGGGGCGATGTCATCGATGGCCTGCTCCAGGGTGAAGGACGCATCGACTACGCCAACGGCAGCTGGTATGCCGGGCAATTCAAGGACGGCCAGAGCGAGGGTCAGGGCAAATGGCGTGGGGCCAACGGCGAAACCTATGTCGGCCAGTTCCATCAGGGGCTGTTCGAGGGCCAGGGCACCCTGACCTATAGCGATGGCAGCCGCTATGAAGGCGCCTTCAAGCAGGGCCGTCTGCATGGCGAAGGTCATCTCAGCCAGGGCGGCCTGAGCTACCGCGGGGAGTTCCGCGATGACAAATACCATGGTCTGGGCACCCTGGAATGGGGAGCAGGCAACAGTTTCCAGGGCCGTTTCGTGCGCGGCGAACCACGAGGTGAAGGGGTTCGCCTGGTCAATGGCAATCAATACAGCGGCACCTTCGGCAAGGGCGGGTTGAGCGGCGAAGGCAGTTACCGTGGCGCCGAAGGGGATCGCTACAGCGGCGGATTCAAGAACGAGCAGTTTCATGGCAAAGGACGCTTCCAGAATGCTGACGGCGATGTCTGGCGCGGCCAGTTTCATGACGGCGCCCTGCAAGGCAAGGGAGAATTCCGCGGTACCGATGGCAGCCACTATCAGGGCGAGTTCAAATACTGGCGCTACGACGGTGCGGGCATCCTGAGCCTGGCCGACGGCAGCGTCTATAAAGGCCAGTTTGCCGATGACCAGTACAACGGCAGCGGCACCCTGACACTCGCCGATGGCAGCCAGCGCAGCGGCATCTGGAACGCTGGCCAACTGGTGCGTGACAGCCAAGGCCAGCCGGTGGCCGACCCGCTTGAAGTCGGCCTGCTGGAACAGGGGCGCCTACTGGAGCAGGCCATTGCCGCCATCCCCGCCTCGACCCCGGCCACCGAGCTGTACAGCCTGACGCTGGCCGGTGACGGCACCCAGAGCGTATTCCTGCGCGAAGCCGATTACGTGACCACCCTGCTGCGCGAACGCTTCGGCGCACACGGCGCCATCACCCTGAGCAACCACCGCGACCACATCAGCGATCGCCCGCTGGCCACCCGCGAGAGCCTGACCCGTGCGGTACGCGCCCTGGCCGAACGCAGTGGCAAGGAAGACCTGATCTTCATCTACCTGACCAGCCATGGCTCGCCTGACCACCAGCTCAGCCTCAACCAGCCTCGCCTGGAGCTGGACAACCTGCCGGCCACCGAGCTGGCCACGCTGTTGCAACCCCTGCATGATCGCCACAAGGTAATAGTGATATCAGCCTGCTACTCGGGGGGATTCATCGCCCCGTTGAAAGACGACAAGACCCTGGTCATGACGGCCGCACGTGCCGACCGGGTGTCCTTCGGTTGCTCGGAAGAAAACGACTTCACCTACTTCGGCCGCGCCCTGTTCGCCGAGGCCCTCACGCAAACCGATGACCTGCAACGCGCCTTCGAACTGGCCAAGGCCAGCATTGCCAAACGCGAGCAGGAAGATGGCTTCGAGCCCTCGGAGCCCCAACTCTGGGCACCACCTGCCGTGCTCAAGCACTGGCATACCCTGCGCGCCAGCCAGGCCGAGCAGGCACTGACGGCACAGGGCGACAACTAGTGCCATTACTGATCCCAGCGCCATGCAAAGAAAGCGGCATAGAACGCAGACGCACGCGTCGAAAAACTTCTAAGCTGGGACTATCTGCGGAGAACACAGCATGTACCTGACGCCTCAGCACATCCTTATCGCCGGTGCCAGCGGTCTGACCGGCGAACACCTGCTCGATCGTCTGCTCAACGAGCCGACCATCACCCGCGTGCTCGCGCCAAGCCGCCGCCCGCTGGCCGAGCACCCGCACCTGGACAACCCGGTGGGTGAACTCGCCGCGCTGCTGCCGACGCTGCAAGGCCCCGTCGATACCGCCTTCTGCTGCCTGGGCAGCACCATCCGCCAGGCCGGATCGCAGGAGGCCTTCCGCGCTGTCGACCATGACCTGGTGCTGGCCTTCGCCGAACGTGCCCGCGCCCTCGGCGCCCGCCACCTGCTGGTGATCAGCGCACTCGGCGCCGATGCCCGCTCCGGCGTGTTCTACAACCGGGTCAAGGGTGAAACGGAGCAAGCCCTGATCGCCCAGGACTGGCCGCAACTGACCCTGGTACGCCCTTCCCTACTACTGGGCTCGCGTCAGGAATTCCGACTCGGTGAGCGCCTGCTCAGCGGCGTGATGCGCTGGTTGCCAGGCAAATACCGGGCAATTGCCGCAACCACGCTCGCCTTCGCGCTCTGGCGTCTGGCCTTGGAAGAAGGTGATGGTTTGCGCGTGGTCGAGTCCGACGAGTTGCGCCGGCTCGGGCGCTGACCAATCAGTCACAAAAAGACCAGCAGAAACCGCACTACCCAGTTTCAAGTCAAGCCCATTACACTCTGACCTCCCCGCGCCTGCCGAGTCGCCTCGGCACTTCTGGCAGGCCGCGCCCATCGTTCGACGACGGGCCAACCACTGCCAGATACCGGAGCATCCATGCGTGAAGTTGTGATTGTCGCCGCCACCCGTACCGCCATCGGCGCCTTCCAGGGCGCACTGAGCCAGATTCCCGCCGTGGAGCTCGGTGCCACGGTGATCCGCAGCCTGCTCGCGCAGACCGGCGTCAAGGCCGAACAGATCGACGAAGTGATCCTCGGCCAGGTGCTGACCGCTGGCGCCGGGCAGAACCCCGCACGGCAGAGCGTGATTCTTGCCGGCCTGCCGCAACAGGTTCCGGCGTTCACCCTGAACAAGGTCTGCGGCTCGGGCCTCAAGGCCGTACAACTGGGTTACCAGGCGATTGCCTGTGGCGATGCCGAGGTGATCATCGCCGGCGGGCAGGAGAACATGAGCCTCTCCCCGTACGTCCTGCCCCAGGCCCGCACCGGCCTGCGCATGGGCCACGGCAAGGTGGTCGACACCATGATCCAGGACGGCCTGTGGGATGCCTTCAACGATTTTCATATGGGTATTACCGCCGAGAACCTGGCGAGCAAATACGCCATCAGCCGCGAGCAGCAGGATGCGTTCGCCGCCACCTCGCAACAACGCGCCAGCGCCGCACAGGAAGCTGGCCGCTTCGATGCCGAGATCACCCCGGTCCTGATCCCGCAGCGCAAGGGCGACCCGGTGTCCTTTGCCCGTGACGAACAACCACGTGCAGGCACCACGGCCGAAACCCTGGCCAAGCTCAAGCCTGCGTTCCAGAAAGAAGGCAGCGTCACTGCCGGCAACGCCTCCAGCCTGAACGACGGCGCCGCAGCGGTGCTGCTGATGAGCGCCGAGAAAGCCGCTGAACTGCAACTGCCGGTGCTGGCGAAGATCGCCGCAGCCGCCGGTGCAGGTGTCGACCCGGCCTACATGGGCATCGGCCCGGTCCCGGCTACCCGCCGCGTGCTGAGCAAGGCCGGCTGGAGCATCGACGATCTGGACCTGGTCGAAGCCAACGAGGCCTTTGCCGCCCAGGCCTTGTCGGTGGCCAAGGAGCTGGGCTGGAGCCTGGACAAGGTCAACGTCAACGGCGGCGCCATCGCCCTCGGCCACCCCATCGGCGCATCCGGTTGCCGCGTGCTGGTCACCCTGCTGCACGAAATGCAGCGTCGTGACGCCAAGAAAGGCCTGGCGACCCTGTGCATCGGTGGCGGGCAGGGCGTAGCCCTGGCTGTCGAGCGCGCCTGAGGAGCCAGCGATGAGCCTCGAATCCGTTCGCGCCTTCTTCGCCACTCACGCGCCGGACCTGCAGATCGTGGAGCTGGAAACCAGCACCGCGACTGTGGCCCTGGCTGCGCAGGCGCATGGTGTCGAACCGGGGCAGATCGCCAAGACCCTGGCCTTCCGCGTTGGCGAGCAGAATGTGCTGATCGTGGCCCGTGGTGACGCGCGCATCGACAATCGCAAGATGAAAGAAGCGTTCGGCACCAAGGCCAAGATGCTCGACGCCGAGACGGTGCTGGCGCTGACCAGCCACCCCGTCGGTGGCGTCTGCCCCTTCGGCCTGGCTACGCCGCTACCGGTTTACTGCGACCGCTCCTTGCTGGACTTCACTGAAGTGGTGCCGGCCGCCGGCTCCATAAACAGCGCGGTGCACATCGCCCCGCAGCGCCTGGCCGAACTGGTCCATGCGCACTGGGTGGATGTCTGCCAGGCCGTTGAGACAGCAGCGTAATCTCAACGACCCCAGGGTCTGCTGAAGTTTCAATAGAGATGGCTGGATCGAGGCAGTTGTGGACGTTGGACCTTTACGGTTCATGACGCACCAGTTGGTGGGCTGAAGCCCACCCTACAGAGTTATACCCTTGCGTAGGGTGGGCTTTAGCCCACCAATTTTGGTGTCCGCTTGTGCCTCGAAGAGGCCCTTATGAGGGCTGGACAGGAAGTATCGCTCCATCTGACTCAATGAGTTGAGGCGAAACGACAGCAGACCTTAGCCACGTACCATGCCTCAGCGACCGCCTTGTACGCCCAGGCCGAACCCCAGCTCTGCCGCCAGGGCAAAGGGCAGCAACAGGGTGTCGAGCAATGCGCTCGCCGGTAGGTCCAGGCCGGCATACCGGGGTGCCTCGGCGCCGAAGCGATCCATAGGGCAACAGCCGCCCTGCAGTGAATACCAATCCAGGCGGGTGCCCGAATAGATGATCGGCGCTCCGGGCTGGGCCGCATCCAGCGTGCGCACGCTGGCACAACCACTGGCCAGCAGCGCAAACGCCACGGCCAGCAACGACCAGGCCTTACTCATCGCCACCGACATGATGCTCGCCCCAACGCGGCAGCATGTCCTGGGGAATATCCAGCAGGTTGAGGATCCGCGCGACAACGAAGTCGATCAGGTCGTCGATGGTCTGCGGCTGGTGATAGAAGCCGGGCGACGCCGGCACGATGACCGCGCCCAGGTTGGACAGCTTGAGCATGTTCTCCAGGTGAATGCTGGAGTACGGCGCCTCGCGCGGCACCAGGATCAGCTGTCGGCGCTCTTTGAGGGCGACATCGGCCGCACGCTCGATCAGGTTGTTGCAGGCGCCCGTGGCAATCGCCGACAGCGTGCCGGTGGAACAGGGCACCACCACCATCGCCGCGGGCGCGCCGGAACCGGAGGCCACCGGCGCCATCCAGTCCTCCTTGCCGTACACGCGGATCTGCCCTGGCGCGGCGCCGGTGTATTCGCTGAGAAAGGCCTGCATCGCCTGCGGTTTGGCCGGCAGGGTGACGTCGGTCTCGGTGGCCATCACCAGTTGCGCGGCCTTGGAGATCAGGAAGTGCACTTCGCGCTCTTCCTGCACCAGGCAGTCGAGCAGGCGCAGCCCGTACTGGGCGCCCGAGGCGCCGGTCATGGCCAGGGTGATGCGTTGCGGACCGCTCATGTCACGCCTCCAGGGCCTGGGCCAGTTTGCCGTGCAAGCCACCGAAACCACCATTGCTCATCACCACCACCTGGGTGCCTGGCGCGGCATGCGCCTTGACCCCGGCGATGATCGCCTCCAGCGAATCGCACACGTCGGTCGGCACGGTCGAGCCGGCTACCGTGGCGGCCAGGTCCCAGCCGAGGTTGGCCGGCGCATACCAGTACACGCGATCGGCCTGCACCACGGAATCCGCCAGGCCATCGCGGTGCGCGCCGAGCTTCATCGAGTTGGAGCGCGGCTCGACCACGGCGATCACCTGGGCGCTGCCGACGCGCTTGCGCAGGCCGTCCAGGGTGGTGGCGATGGCTGTCGGGTGGTGGGCGAAATCGTCATAGATGGTCACGCCCTGTACTTCGGCGACCTTCTCCATGCGCCGCTTGACGCTCTTGAACAGGCTCAGGCCAGCGATGCCCAGCTCCGGCACCACACCGACATGACGCGCCGCAGCCAGGGTGGCCAGGGCATTGTCGACGTTATGGCGACCCGTCAGCTCCCACGCCACCGTGCCCTGCACGACGCCATCGAACAGCACCTCGAAGCGCGAGCCGTCTGCGCTGAGCAGGCGCGCCTGCCACTGGCCGCCATCGCCGGTGGTCTGCACCGGCGTCCAGCAGCCCATGCCGATCACCCGGCCCAGCGCCTGTTCGGCGGCCGGGTGTATCACCAGGCCTTCGCTCGGCACCGTACGCACCAGGTGGTGGAACTGCCGTTCGATCGCGGCCAGGTCCGGAAAGATGTCCGCGTGGTCGAACTCCAGGTTATTGAGGATCGCCGTACGTGGGCGGTAGTGGACGAATTTGCTGCGCTTGTCGAAGAAGGCGCTGTCGTACTCGTCGGCCTCGACCACGAAAAACGGCGTACCGCCCAGGCGGGCCGACACCGCGAAGTTCTGCGGTACACCACCGATCAGAAAGCCCGGGCTCATGCCGGCGTGCTCCAGCACCCAGGCCAGCATGCTGCTGGTGGTGGTCTTGCCATGGGTACCGGCCACGCCCAGCACCCAGCGCCCCTGCAATACATGATCGGCCAGCCACTGCGGGCCGCTGACATACGCCAGGCCCTGGTTCAGCACGTACTCCACCGCCGGGTTGCCGCGCGACAGGGCGTTGCCGACCACTACCAGGTCCGGCGCCGGCTGCAGGTGCGCGGGGTCATAGCCCTGCATCAGTTCGATGCCCTGGGCTTCGAGCTGGGTGCTCATGGGCGGATAGACGTTGGCGTCGGAACCGGTCACGCGATGGCCCAGCTCCTTGGCCAACACGGCCAGGGAGCCCATGAAGGTGCCGCAGATACCGAGAATATGGATGTGCATGGATAACCCCAGAAACGTTCGCCGACCGCTCATGCCGGCAGGTAACGGGCAAGCGGTAGACAGCCGTCTGGGGTATCGCAGCGTGGATACCCGGCATGCCCACCCGCAGGCCCGGAAATTGGCCGCAGGTTAGCACAGCCGCCTGCGCCGGGCGCTGACAGCCGAGGAGCGGAAAGCCAGCCCCGTCGTCGCCAGGCTCTGTCGAGGTTTCGACATGGATGGCCGGAGCGAGGCAGTTGCGGGCTTTATCTGTGGGAGCGGGCCGTGCCCGCGAAGCCTTTGTGCTCTTGATTTTCGCGGGCATGGCCCGCCCCCACGGTTAACGCGACACGAGTCGACAACTCACGAGTTCAACTGGCCCGGGCGAACGGCGGCGGAATCACGCACAGTGACGCGGGCAGGCGAATCAGGGTGGTGAAACCCCGGAAGTCGGCCTGCTCATCACCCGCATCCAGCAGCACGTCGATGCTGCCACCTTGCGCCGTGAGGAACTCGCGTACCGCGTCCATGCCGACCCCGCGCCCCGACACCTCGGTGACCTGTTCGGCCGTGGAGAACCCGGAGGTGAAGATCAGGTTGGCGATTTCGCTGGCTGCCGGGCGTGGTGCGTCGGCGGCGTACAGCCCCATGTCGACGGCCTTGGCGAAGATCCGGTTGAGGGCCATGCCACGCCCATCGTCGCGCACACTGAAGGTGATGCCGCCCTGCTCTTCCAGAGCCTCGATACGAATCCGCCCTTGCTCGGCCTTGCCCTTGGCCAGACGTTCGGCCGGCGCCTCGATGCCATGGTCCACGGCATTGCGCAGCACATGCATGAAGATGTTGTTGAGCATGCCGTGCGCGGCCTTGCGGGTATAAACGTCGCTGTCGTCGATCTCCACGCGCGGCGCCGGTTTATCCAGCTCACGGGCCAGTGATTGCACCGACTTCAGCACATCGCCGATCACCGTTTCCAGCGGCGCGGCATCGATGGCCGCCAGCGAGTGATAGGTGTCACGCACGATGCTGATCACATTGGCCGGCAGCTCGGTATCGGACAATGCGGCGATGCTGTCCAGCAGGCGGCTGATCTGCTCGCGGTCGACCTGCGTCCCCCCAATGCCCTGCTTGCCGTCGCGCCCCAGCTTGTCCTTGAAGATGCCGCTGTAGACCTTGATCGCCTGCTCGGCGAAGGCCAGTTCACCGAGCAGCTCTTGCGGCTGCCACTGCATGTCATCGTTCTTGCGCAGTTGATCGTAGGTGTTCTCGATGCGGTGCACGGTGTCGGTAATGTGCTTGAGCCCATAGGTACGAGCGTTACCCTTGACCGTGTGGATATTGCGGAACAGCTCGGCCAGTTTGCCCAGGTCCTTCTGCTGGGTCTGTTCGATGATGGTCCGGCAACGGTCGACGAAACTCGACGAGCCCTCGATGAAGTCGCTGAACTTGTCGGCATCCACCGACAGGATCTCGCCGATGATCATCAGCTCCTGTTTCTGCCCTTCGGCTTCGGCTTGCAGGGCTTTCAAGGCGGTGACGTCGCGCACGGTGACCATCAGTTTGGTGACCACATCCTGCTCGTCGACGATCGGGTCCCAGTCCAGCTCGATCAGCTTGTTCGGCTTGTCGTCGAACTCCAGGGCCAGCTCCTTGACCAGCAGGTGCGAGTTGAACTCGTACATCATCGCGTCTTCGCCGACGATGGATGCCACCGCCGTGGCGGCAGCATCGGTGGCATCGGCGCTCAGGGTCGAGCGGCGGAACATGAAATCGACGAAGTTGCGGTTGGCGATCTCCTTGGTCTCGAAAATGGTTTCCAGGTACGCCGCGTACTCGGGGTGGATAAGCCCATTGTCGACAATGGTGAACAGCCCCTGGTGCATGGTGGAGAACATGTTGGCGATGTCGTCGTTCTTCTGCTTCAGCGCGGCGGTACGCTCCTCGACCTTGCGCTCCAAAGTACGGTTGTGTTCCTCGATCACCTCGACCATGCGGATGTTCTTGATGGTGGTGACCAGGGAGCGCGCCACCGAGGCGACGAACTCATAGTCACTGTCGGCAAAGGCCACCTTGTTCACCTCGCCGGAGAAGTTCATCACCCCGATCAGGATGTCCTTGTCCACCAGCGGCACGCAGAGCAGCGCCTTGGCCTTCTCGCCCTCGCTGCCGACATAGGACGGGGCGCGGCTGGTATCCGGTACGAACAGCGCCTGCTTGGAGGCAGCAGCCCGCCCGATGACACCCTCGCCCAGGGTGAAGGTGATCGCCGACGGCGCCCCTTCCATCTGTTTGGGCGGCAGGAAGGCCTTGGCCTCCAGCTCGTTGTCCTTGTTGAACAGGTAGACCGAGCCGCGCTCGATGCCGATCTTGTCGTACATCGCATGCAGCACCAGATCCAGCGCGGTGTCCTGGTCGCGGGCGGCCGCCAGCGTGCCACCAATGCCATTGAGCTTGGCCAGGTCGATCATCTTCTTGCGGATGGCCAGGCGCATGGAGTTGAAGTTCTGCGTGGCCAGCGCCAGCAACACAATCAGGATCACGATGGTGCTCTTGAAGCCGAAGCTGACGCTGTCACCCAGCTCGGTCTGCAGCCGGTTGAATTGCGCGTCCGCAGAGACCAGCACTTCGTCCAGGCCACCCACCGCTTTCTGCACGGCCGACTTGGATGCGCTCAGTTGCTCGCGGGCGGTCTGCGCCTGGGTCAGCTGTTCACGCTTGTAATCCACCAGGCTGGGCTGGGCCTTGAGCCGCGCCCGCAGCGCTTCGACGCTGTCGCGTGCGCTCCCGATGATGTTGTCGGTGTCCATCGGCTGGAACAGCGGCACGGCTTTCTCGAACCAGAACATCGAACCGTTGATGATGAACTCGAAGTCATCCTGGGCACTGTCCAGGCGCTCGGTGTCTTCGCTGTTCTGGATTTCCTGCGCGGCCTTGGCCACGCCCGCCATCAGGGCATCGGCCTGGTTGGCAAAGCCCTGCGCCAGCTTCAGGTCGGCTTCCATGGCCTTGTTCGGCGCGCTGAAGTTGACGATTTCCATAAAGGCGAAACCGACATCGTCGGAGCGTTCCATGACCACACCGACCTCATCCTCAGCCTGCTGCTTGGCTACCAGCACCGCCAGCTTGGCATCGAACATCTGGCGCACCGCCACGGTATAGGTGTCGTAGTCGCTCTTGATCTGCGCCACCAGTGCCGCGCGCTGCGGGTCGGCCTGGGCCAGCGCCTCAAGGGTCGTGAAGCCCTCGGCGAATTCCTCGGCACCTTTCTCGAAGTCATCGCGATAGGGGCGAATGTCTTCCTCGCTGAGGGCGTTGAAACCCAGGGCACTGAGGTTGGCGAGCTTCAACAGGCGAATCTGCACCTTGTTGACCTCGCTGACCACCGGCACTGCCGTCTCGTGAACGCGCTGATTGGAGCGGCTGATATCACTCAGCGTCCATAGCGACATGGCTCCGGAAATCGCCAGCAACAGCAGAATGACAGCGAACCCGACGGCCACTTTTTGATTGAAACTGAGCTTGAGCGTTGGCATGCAATCACCCTTTGAGGTTTTTATTTTTATATCCAGACGCCCAGGGCATCTGTTGACGTGCACTTCCAAGCAATCGATATGAAAAGAAAAACTGCATCCCTTTCATGCTGAGCGTGATACCGCAGGGCCGCCTGCATCGGGCGGCGTCTGCGCTCCCTGTCGTCCACGCTCTTACCTCAGTACACCGCGAACAACCGACGCGGTGCCTTTGCGCACTCAGCCAGCCACCAGCTTCTGAATCGCCCCGAGCGCATTGGCCCCGTTAAAGGGTTTGACGATCCAGCCCTTGACCCCGGCGGCCTTGCCACGGTTCTTCATGTTCGGGTCATTCTCGGTGGTCAGCATGATGATGTTGACGCTCTGGTTACCCAGCTCACCGCGCACTTTCTCGGCCATGGTCAGGCCATCCATGTTCGGCATGTTGACGTCCGAGATCACCAGTTTGATGGCCCGGTCAGCCTTGAGCTTGGCCAGTCCATCCTTGCCATCGACGGCGGTTTCCACGCTGAAATTGTTGGACTTGAGGAAGGCAGCCACTTCATTGCGAATCGCTGCGCTGTCATCTACGACGAGTATCTGTGCCATTGAATTCAACCCTTACCTGTTGATGCAGCCCAAACTGCTGTTGATGAATCTGCTCACGCGCCTGGTTTGTCAGAACAGCTCCAGGCAGCCACTTTCCACCAGGTCCTCGACCTTGTTTTCGTCAGCCTGCAAGTAATCCTCCGGCGACCAGCGGATGTTGAAGATGAACTTCTGGTAAAGCGTGACGGGGGCCAGCGTGCCGCGCACATCGTGCAGCGTATACTTGAAACACAGCTGGGAACGGTCGGTGCCGAAGGAGATGTACTCCTTGAACTGATTGACCGTGATCGGCACGCTGATACGCGTGCTGTCGTCGATGGTTGGCGGATGCAAGGCCAGCAGGCGGGTACGCAAGCCGCCCCAGGCCAGGTTGGTGATTTCACTGAGCAAGCCCATGACATCGCGGAAGTCGACCGACTGACTGTCGATGGCGGTGCGTCCATCACGAATCAGCTCGATCATCGGCTGCTCTTCGCTCTGCACCATCATGTAGCCGCTGAACCAGGGCGCCTCCACGGGCAGCAGGCTGAGGATGTCGCCGTAGGTGAGCTTGTCCTTGACCAGATACGGCAGCTCGTTGCTCACCTCGATGTCACGAAACAGCGCCGTCAGGGAGCTGTGGGTGACCTCCTCGATCCGCCGGATCAGCGAAATCGGGTATTCGGTGTCGGCCAGGTACTGATCAAGCAACGTCTTGAGGCTATCTGGATCGACGATGTCATAAGCGCCAGCGATGCCTTCGCGCTGCACGGCACTCAGGTCATCCAGATCACTGCGGCCTTCGCGGCGAATGAAGATCGGCAACTCGCGGCGCAGTTGATGAATCTGCCGGGCCAATTCGAAACCGTTGCTGACGCCCTCGGCGCTGTCGGTGAACCCCTCGGAAATCAGCACCGCACCCAGGTCGATGTTGCTCTCCAGCATGTTCATCGCCGAATGGCTGGCTGGCTTGAGACCGATCAACCCGTTGTCGCTGCAGAATGCCTTCAAGGTACCCTGAACAGCAGGTGCATCCTCGAAGATCAGCACCTTGCTGACCAATCGTCTTTCGAAACCAATCATCGTGTCGCTACCCTCTTGTTATGGAATGGGGCTTTGCAGAAGCACTGCTGGTGTCAGAACAGTTCCAGTTCTCCAGAGCTCTCGGCTGCGCTATCAATCTCGCTGATGTTTTCGTGGTAGTGCTGCAGGGTGAAATCCCCGTCGTTGCGCACGATGACCAGGGCACTGGCGCCGAACAGCGACGGTTCGCCAAATGCGGTTTGCGCCTTCACATGCACCGTATGGGAGAGCTTGATGTTGTCGAAATCGAGGCTGCCACGGTCCAGGAAGTTCGGCGTCGACATGCCCAGCGGCGGGCAACTACCTTGCAGGTGGCGCTTGAAGTTGCCGCAGAAGCTGTTGCTCATTTCCATCAGGTAATCGGTGTACGCCGCCTCGTCCAACTCCTCCGCACGCGTGGCCGTGGCCTCGGCGACGAATGCGCGGTTGGCGGCATCCAGCGTCAGGTGGAGCAGGCACATGATCTTGAACTTGAACGAGGAAATGGTCAGGACGATGCAGGTCTCGTGGCGCAGATCGTCCAGCGCATCGGCCTTGCTGGTCACCCAGGGCAAGGACGGCGAGCAGGACTTGAGCGTCTGTTCGAGCGCCGCCTGCACCAGCTTGTACAGGGTCGACTCAAGCTCGTAGTGGGCTGTGCGCGTCACCAATCGGCACCTTCCAGTACGTTGCCGAGGTTACTGATCTGGCTCTGCACGCCGTGAATGGCGGTCACGATCATGTTGCCGCCCGCCTGCACATCCTGAAACGCCAGGGTGGCGATCAGGGCGTTCTTGTTCAGGTTGGTGCGGTAGTCCTCGTTCAGCGTCTCGGCGCTGGTCGACAGCTTGCGTACCTCATCGGCGACCACGGCAAAGCCACGCCCGGACTCACCGGCACGGGCCGCCTCGATGGCCGCATTGAGCGACAGAATGGCGATCTGCCCGACGATGCCCTTAAAGTCGCCGATCTGCTTCTGCATGATCTTGTTGTGCACCATGATGCCGTTCATGCCTTCATGCCAACGGTCGATGGTGGCGGTGATATCCAGCAGTTCCTGTACGGCTTTCTCGACCAGATTCAGGCGCTTGGCCATCTCGTTCAAGCTGCTTTGGCGCGCGCCCTTGAGCTGGGCGATTTCCTGCTCCAGCGCCTGGCGGGTGTGCTGGTATTCCTGCGCCTGCGCATCCAGCTCCTGCGCGGCCTGCTGTTGATGCTGCGCCTGTGCCTGCTCGAGCACGGCGAGCTGCTCACGGCTCTGTTGCTGGTACTCCTCGAGCACCTCGGGCATCAGCATCGTACGCCGCAATGCTTCGCTGTCATCCAGTTGCCGCTGCAGCGCCGCCAAGGCTCGAGCATGCCGGCCGCGTAGCACCCAGAGCACCACGCCGAGCACCAGCGACAGAAGAACAAGGTTGATCACGTTGAACAGGGCATTGCCATCGGTAACGCTTGAACCGGTAACGGCAAGCGTGCCCACGGCGCTGTTCAGAGAAGGCAGACTGAAAGAGGAAGCACTGAGCGATAACGACATAGGTGATCTCGGCACATGCATTCAGTTCGGTTCGGTGTGAACCACCACCGACCACTTCCAGCCGACATCATCCCTTATGCCTCTGCGTCTCCGCGCATTCGACATTCGTTCGGTCTGCATGCCAAAACGAATGCCTGGCTGGTACCACTATGGATAGGTATCTGCTGCGTGCGGGCAAACTTGAAGGCGCCGGCAACCGCTCGATCCCATCCCTTGTTTTCCCGAGCCTATCCCCCTGCCATCACAAAATCCATCAGAAAAATGGCAGATTGATATCACCCCACAACTTGAATACGCATTCCTTTCGCGACCACTAAGTCACCACGTTTCGAGCCTCGCCGGAGAGCCGCATTGCAGAGCGTTTTGTACAGCTCCGCAGTCGCTCAACCCCTTACTCGGCGCCAGCTGCGGGAATTTTCATCGCTGCCGAGGCCTGTCAGCGACACGAGCCTAAGACAGGTGATTTTTAGCCTTCAGATAACCGCGAAAATGGTCCTCGGGGACGCAATAGTTATCCCGTAGACTCAATCAAACGCTTGCTTGGATTGCGCTTTCCAGTCGCTTTAGGCAGCATCCGGGTAACCCACTGGCACAGCATCTGCAGTGCTACCCAGTCACGTCACTACTCTCCGAGGCCTACCATGCGCATCGTCCAAGCCACTCTGGAGCACCTGGACCTGCTGACTCCGTTGTTCATCAAATACCGCGAGTTCTATGGCGAACTACCGTTGCCGGACTCCTCACGCAAATTCCTGCACAACCGCCTCAAGCGCAAGGAATCGGTGATCTACCTGGCGCTGGCCGACGATGAAGACAAGGCCCTCGGTTACTGCCAGCTGTTCCCCAGCTATTCCTCGCTGTCGCTCAAGCGCGTGTGGATTCTCAACGATATCTTCGTCGCCGAAGACGCTCGCCGCATGCTGGTCGCCGACCACCTGCTGCAAACCGCCAAGCAGATGGCCAAGAGCACCAACGCGGTGCGTATGCGCACGGCATCCAGCGTCAATTTCGAAGCCGCGCACAAAACCTACGAATCGATCGGGTTCCGCGAGGACACCCAGTTCAAGAACTTCGTCCTGGAATTGGGCGAAGACTGAGCCCTGCCGGCGCCCCGTATCCTCGGGGCGCCGTAACATCTCCACATCTGCTTCCCGACACCCGTCCGCCGAAACGCTGCCATGCCCGGTATAATCCCGGCTCGTTTTACGCTATGGGTGATAAATGGAACTCAACCTGATCGACCTTATCCTGCATCTCGACACCTATCTCGAGATGCTCGTACGTACCTACGGCGTCTGGATCTACGCCATCCTGTTCTTGGTGATCTTTTGCGAAACCGGCCTGGTGGTCACACCCTTCCTGCCGGGTGACTCCCTGCTGTTCATCGCCGGCGCCATGTGTGCCACTGGCAGCATGGATCCGCTATTGCTTGGCGGCCTGCTGATGATCGCGGCGATCAGCGGCGACAGCCTCAACTACCTGATCGGGCGAACCAGCGGCGAAAAGCTGTTCCGCAACCCGGACTCGAAGATCTTCCGCCGCGACTACCTGCTGCGCACTCAGGCGTTCTATGCCAAGCATGGCGGCAAGACCATCTGCCTGGCGCGCTTCCTGCCGATCTTCCGCACCTTCGCCCCGTTCGTGGCCGGCGTGGGTCACATGCACTACCCGCGTTTCCTGGCGTTCAGCGTATTCGGCACCATTCTCTGGGTCGGCGGCCTGGTCGGCCTGGGCTACTTCTTCGGCAACGTGCCGTTCATCAAGCAGAACCTGTCGCTGCTGGTCATCGCCATCATCCTGCTGTCGATCCTGCCGATGCTGATCGGGTTCGTCCGCCACCGCCTGCAAGCGATGGCCGACCGTCGGGACGCCAACTCGGCGGGCTGAACCATGTGGTCATTCCGCGCCTGGCGTCAGGCCCGCATCCTCGCTCGCGCCCCCTACACCCGGCATCATTGGGCTCAGGTGCGCGAACGGCTGGCGATCCTCGACGGCCTGAACGCAGATGAGGATCAGCGCCTGTTCCAGCGCGCCGTGCTGTTCCTGCATCACAAGCACCTGACCGCCCTGCCCGGCGTTCACCTCGACGACAGCGACCGCCTGACCCTCGCCGCCCTGGCCGAGCTGCCCCTGCTGCACCTCGCCGACCTCAACTGGTACCAGGGCTTTCACGAACTGGTGCTGTACCCGGACGATTTCGTCAGCCCGCAGCGCCACCGCGATGCCAGCGGCGTCGAGCATGAATGGGACGGCGAACACAGTGGCGAAGCCTGGCTGCAAGGCCCGGTCATCCTGGCCTGGCCGGGCGTGCAGGCCAGTGGTGGATGGGATGGCTACAACCTGGTGATCCACGAACTGGCGCACAAGCTGGACATGCTCAACGGCGACGCCAATGGCCTGCCGCCGTTGCACCGCAACATGCGCATCGAAGACTGGGCCAGCGCCATGCAGTCAGCCTACGAGCAGATGAACAGCCTCCTCGATGCCGATCCCGAGGCACAGACCGCGCTCGATCCCTACGCTGCCGAGAACCCGGCCGAGTTCTTCGCCGTGACCAGCGAATACTTCTTCAGTGCGCCGGATTTGCTGAACGAGGCCTTTCCTGCGGTGTACAGCCAACTCGCCGCTTTTTACCGACAGGACCCACTGAGCCGCCTGCGCACCCTGCAAGCCAAACACCCGGCCTACCAGGAACCGCTGAACGCAGAACAAAGCACGACCAAAGGCTGAGTGAGCGGCCGTAGTAACCACGCCGGAATGCGCCTATAATCCGCCCACTTTTTTTGGCCCAACCTGGGGTGCCCACCATGAGCTACAGCAAAGTCCCGGCCGGCAAAGACGTGCCGAACGACATCTACGTCGCCATCGAGATTCCGGCCAACCACGCGCCGATCAAATACGAGATCGATCACGACACCGATTGCCTGTTCGTCGACCGTTTCATGGCCACGCCAATGTTCTACCCGGCCAACTACGGTTTCATCCCGCACACCCTGGCTGACGACGGCGATCCCCTGGACGTGCTGGTCGTGACGCCCTACCCGGTCGCGCCGGGCTCGGTCATCCGCTGCCGTCCGGTTGGCGTACTGAACATGACCGACGAAGCCGGTGGCGACGCCAAACTGATCGCCGTACCGCACGACAAGCTGACTCAGTTGTACGTCGACATCAAGGAATACACCGATCTGCCCGCCCTCCTGCTGGAGCAGATCAAGCACTTCTTCGAGAACTACAAGGATCTCGAGAAAGGCAAATGGGTCAAGGTCGAAGGCTGGGGCAACGCCGACGAAGCCCGCGCAGCAATTCTGAAGGCGGTTGCGGCTTATCAAAAATAAGCCAATACCACCCCCTGAAAGCCGGCCACAAGCCGGCTTTTTTATTGCCCGAAGAAATCCGTAGAAGCCCCATAAGCTAGATTCTACGGGCATCCAAGCGTACCACCCGTCTCATTACATCCAACGAGAACCCACTAAATCCCACCTCAGGGTGTGGGTCGGGAATCAGTAGACCACTACATTTGTTGCAGCGATCCGGAAAAAGATGAGCGCGGGTGGATTGGGAAGTTTCAACAGGTAAAAGTGGACAGCCATTCATGTAATCGCTGCGATTAGAACCTGGCTACCAGTTTGCCCGCACCTAGGACAGCCAATTTTCAAGCGATGCAGAGTTTTCCGCAGTTCCCGGAAACGGACGTCAGTGAAAGGCAGCTACCGGCCCAGAGTGTGTAAAAACGCCCAGAGCCCTTACTATGATTTCTGAGAATTTCATCGCAAGGGAAACCCATGAAACGGTTTATCCAGGGTGAACACCGGAGCCAAAGCACCTTACTGCCTGAAAGCCTCGACGACTACGTCAGTGATACCAATTCGGTGCGCGTAGTTGATGTCTTCGTCGATGAACTCGACCTAGCAACGCTAGGGTTTGATGGCGCAATTTCCACCGACACTGGCCGACCTGCCTACCATCCCGCTGCCCTGCTGAAGATCTATATTTACGGCTATCTGAACCGCATCCAATCCAGCCGACGCCTTGAGCGAGAAGCTCAGCGCAATGTCGAGCTGATGTGGCTAACCGGGTGTTTGATGCCCGACTTCAAGGCCATCGCCAACTTTCCAGCAAAGCTATTCGTGGCGTGTGCCGCTAGTTCGTTGTGCTGTGCCAGCAACTGGGGTTGTTTAGCGAAGACCTGATGGCATCGATGGCAGCAAATTCAAAGCGGTAAATAATCGCGACCGCAACTCCACGAGTGCCAAACTGAAGCGGCGCATGAAGGAAATCGAGTCGAGCATTAACCGCTACTTAGCCTCGCTTGATGCGGCTGATCGGCAAATGCCAGCTGCCTCTGAGCCAGATACGGCACGCTTGGAAGAGAAGATCGAAAACCTCAAAGCACAGATGAAAGAGCTTCAGGGGATTGAATCTCAGCTCAACGATTCGCCTGACAAACAGGCCTCTCTTACCGACCCGGATGCCCGTTCGATGATGACGCGCGGCAGCGGAATCATCGGTTACAACGTGCAGACAGCGGCCGATACCCAGCATCAATCTGCAAACAGTAGGTATCCAAGCCTATGCGATTTCGGATTGCCCCAAACCAGCGCCGGAACTGAACACCTAAAACTCATAACGCAAGCGTAATTCCGCCGTCTGCGCCGTATAACCGGAAGCCGCCTCGACGGTGTATCGCGCAGCCACTGAAAGGTTGTCCTTGCTCGTGAGGGTTGCCGCCAGGGCCATGATGCCCGTATCGCTGTTCGGGATTGAACTGCGCGTCGTAAAGCTGGTGCTGCCGCTGGTGTCGATTGCGTAATTGGCAACTGAACGCAGTCGCGTATCCCTGTGTTCATGACGCCAAGTCAGTTGCACAGACGGTTCTATACGGCCATAGGATGTATCAAATGACCGTTCCAGCTTAGCCCCCAGATCGCTGGTCAATGAATAGCTCTTGCTTGATTCCACTGACAGCGCAGCACCCGCACCACCGCTTTCGGTATAGCCATCCTGCTTGAGCCTGCTGTAATTGAGGCCGGCAATCGGCGTCAACACGGTTTGTTCATCCAGGCGGATCGGATAACCGACTTGCGTCGACAGCACAGATTGCAAGCCGTTGTAATCGCCATTGGCGACACCATTGACCCCAGTGAAGTTAATCAGACGCCTGGTATCGTATTTATGCTGTACCACACCGCCCGATAGATTCAGATACCAGTCGTCGGCCGTGTAGCTGGCATAGGGAATCAGGCCATAGGACTTCACGTTGACCGAACTGCCAGAGTTGTCATCCCTGCCGTCGACAGACGTATTGGCATAACTGATCAGGCCACCGACACGCCACGCATCATTGATCTGGTGGTCACTGCCGA
This sequence comes from Pseudomonas sp. Marseille-Q8238, assembly GCF_965111915.1. Taxonomy (NCBI): domain Bacteria; kingdom Pseudomonadati; phylum Pseudomonadota; class Gammaproteobacteria; order Pseudomonadales; family Pseudomonadaceae; genus Pseudomonas; species Pseudomonas sp. Marseille-Q8238. Next base: position 4,154,495 of record NZ_CBCOPI010000001.1, read on the forward strand.
ACAGCAGGCCGTTGTAGTCGGCGCTATAGCCGGAGGTGCTGTCATGCTGATCCTGAGTGGCTTTACCCCCGAATGCCTGGCCCCACAACGCAGTATCGCTGGCGCTTTCGCCGGTAGCCACACCGCTGCCCCCTAGCGCCTGCGCAGTTCGCAAGCCATCCAGGCGTGCGCTAGACACATTGAGCACCATCTGTGTGGGCGCCGTCGACGCCTGGCTCCCCGCCATCGCGCCCCAGGCCGGGCTTAACTGCGCACCGGCGCGGTTGGCTTCGACAGTCGAGCCGATCGCTGCAGACGCGTTGAAAACGTTGAGCAGACTAGCGTCGGTGCCGTTGTAGTTGAACAGTCCGGAAATCGCCGAGATGGCGTTCGGCGTGGTTGCCTGAATTGATGGTGAAGTGCTACCGCCTGACTCAAGTGTCAGCAACAGATTGCTGGTGTTACCCTCGATCAGCGTGCTGCCTGTGACGCTGCCGCCATAGCCGGAAGCCGAATAGAGCAAATCGGAGGCATTGTAGTTTGTACCGTTGGTAGCGGCCTGCACCACCACATAGCGCTGCCCGACAGCAAAACCGTAGCTATTGAGCGCCTTGAGCGAGACGCTCGAACCACTCGCAATAGTTGCTGCACCACTCACAACCAGACGGCCGTAGCCGGTATCTGAAGTCGCCCCGTTACTCACAGCCGAGTCGCCAACACCGATCAACAATGTTGCCGGCGCCGCCTGAGCGTAATTGCCAGTGATATTAATCTGATTATTGACTTGCAGCGTCGCACCGGCATTGCTGACAGTATTGGAGCCAACGCTGACGTTGTCATTGAGCAACAGGTTGCCGGAGTTGAAGCGCACGCTGGCATTGTTACTGGAGATATTCCCGACGCTGGCGCTGTCAATATTGCCACTAACATTGGTCAGAATACCAAATGTCGAGCCACTGCCGCCATTGATGATTAAATCTCTGCTACTGCCGTTATAGATCGTGCCAGCAATCAAGCCACTGTTGGCAATCGGGCCTAGAGTGCCACTGCCCGCGTTGTAAACCGCATAACCGCTACTGGATATGGTTCCGCTGTTATCCACCGCACTTATAGTGCCGGCGTTGCCGATACCACCTGTAGCTCCAGTGATGAGGCCGGTATTGATCAGGCTGCCTATGGTGCCATTAGTGCTGGCGCCGACACCGACGTTGGTCGTTCCTGTGATGCTGCCAGCATTGGTCAAGGTGTTAACGCTCACCGTGCCAGAGGGGGTCAGATTACCAAGCAGGATGGCGGTGCCACCTTCAATGGTACCGGTATGGGTGTTCTCAAATGTTGTGATGCCACTGTTGTTATCGGACTGAACGCCATAACTGGTGCCGGTAATAGCCCCGCTATTCGTAAGGCTTGCGATAGTGCCAGTGTTCTTGATGCCAATATTCGCGCCAGTGATGCGGCCTGTGTTGCTGTTGGTCAGCGTCGATACAGTGCCAGCATTGCTAATGCCGATTCCGCCAGAGATTACATTGCTGTTAGTCAGCGCTGTGATTAAGTCATTGTTCTGAATGCCCGCCACTGTTCCAGAAATAGTTCCGGCGGTATTATTGGTCAGCGACTTGATAGTGCCATTGTTACTGATTCCCTCTGTGTTACTGATAATCCTATTGTTATTCACAACAACCAGTGAGCTTGCACTGTTTAACAAGGCTGGCGCGTCTGTGCCCTCAAGCAGGCCGTTGTTGGTCAAGATAGCTGCAGAGTTAAGTGCCGTTACGGGCGCAGAACCGGTTGACGAGAGTGTTCCAGCACTGGTCAGCGTCAGATCTCCGCCTGTCCAAGTTACACACCCTGTCGTCCCGGTCACGGTTGAGTTGGTATTAAGGTGAATACAAGCTGCGTAGGCATCCGTAGTAGTTAGCAACGAAATCGCCGCCCCTACCGATAAGCCCAGAATGTCACGCTTCCTCGCTGCAACTGCAACTGCAACTGCAACTGGTTTTATTTTTTTTGACATCCTTGCTTCCTGATATTTTCTTATTTTGCAACAACTGCACCAGCTGTTTGCCTAGACGGCAGTGCTACTTAATAAGGGCTTACTGGTTATGCACCTAGAAGCCTGTGTTTTCTTTAAGAAGTTCGTCAACGATAAAGTAGATACAAACCCGACCCCTCACTTGATGGGCATAGGCCTTTGGCGGCCGGGTATACACGTACATAAGCATGCCAAAAATACAGTCAACAAACAAACCTCAAATAGCACATAGCCAGCACATCGTAGCGCTCACGCTATAGACTCAGCCATGAAGCCTTTTCACGCCACCCTGAAAACTTAAGATTGAGGCGTTCAAGCTAATGAGCCAACAACAGTTGCATACCGCACAGGTGGCTGGGTGCTGGGGTATGCCTTCGCCCCTTTTATGTCTAAGGCAGGCACCACACTGCACCAATAGCGCCTACCGACAAACCTCTGGGCGATTGGGCCTAACCTAGATACTCTCCGAGCGCGTACACGGCTCTCGGCCAGACTCGAGCAACCTATAAGCCCGCTGCTGCTACCGACGTGAAATAGGCCAACAAGCACAAGCCGCTCCGCCGTAACAATTGCGATGTGCTGCGGCCACTCACCGAGCGTTGCAGCCTCTATTTGCAGATGGAGTAAAGGCAGCCTGCGTGTTTAGGCCTTGCGTAACATCGAGTCATCACGTTTGGCGCTTGACTCAGACGCTGTTTGCAACTGCAAAATTAAGGCCTATCACCCTCTTCAGGCGCAGGCCACATAATCCAGTCTGTAGGTAATTTGATTTTCATTTCCGGGGCGCATCTTGAGTACTAACAACCCAACTGTTTCGCAACCACTGACGATTGCTCAAGCCTTGGAACTGGCCAATGCTCACTGGAATGCAGGGCAAGCGGCGCAGGCCGAACAGCTCTGTTTACAAATACTCCAAGTGGCGCCCTTACAAGCTGATGCCCTGAACCTTTTGGGGATGATGATGCTTGCCTACGGCAAGCTGGATATGGCGCTCGACTATATAGGTAAAGCCAGCCAGTCACCTGATGCGCCGGCAGCCATTCATAGCAACTTGGCCGAGCTTTACCGTCAAAAAGGTTTGTTGGTCAACGCCGAACAAGCCGCGCGCCGAGCCGTAGAGAAAGAGCCAACATTTGTTGCGGCATGGACCAATCTAGGGATTATCTTGCAAGAGACTGGAAAGTTCGGTGCCAGCCTCGAGTGCCTTAACTGTGTTACATCCTTGCAGCCGGACAATGCTGAAGCGCACAACAATCTGGCCAACACCTACAAGTTCCTGGGGGATCTGAGCAACGCTAAGCACAGTTATCAACGCGCCTTAGAGTTGCGCCCAGATTACGCGGTGGTGCACAGCAATCTCGCGGTTCTGCTCAACGACTTGGGCCAGATTGATGAAGCTGTGGCTTCTGCCAAGCGGGCGATCGATCTCAACCCGCAACTGGCAGATGCCTACTTAAATCTGGCGCAGATCGAGTTGTCGCGCATGCGTTATGCCGAGGCCCAGCACTGGGTCAATTCAATCTTGGGGTTTTCACCACAGCATGTCGGCGCGCTCACGGCACAAGCCCATCTGATGGTAGTCAGTGAGCGTTATCAGGAAGCCGTCACCAGTGCCCGCCAGGCCTTGACGATTGCCCCAGACAGGGCCAGTACACATAAGACTCTGGGCAGCGCATTGCATGCGCTAGGGCAGCATGCAGAGGCAGAGCAAGCGTACCTCCGAGCCGCCGAGTTACCTGGCACGGTCGCCGAGGAAGCCTTGGTTGCGCGCGCCATTTTACTGCTGGAAATCGGTGATAAGGACGCAGCAACGGCTGCTTTTGAGCAAGCGTTGGCGCGCTTTCCTGATTCGCCGCGAGTTATAGCTGCGCGTTGCGATAACAAATTCTATCGGGAGGGAGACCCCGATATTGCGATCATGGAAGCGGCGTTAGCAGGCGAACCAACACCACCGGTTCATGAACAAATGATGCTGCACTTTTCGCTTGGCAAAGCGTATCTGGATATCAGTGATTCGGATCGCGCTTTTTCCCATATGAACCGTGGTAATGCGTTTAAACGGGCGTCGTTCAGTTACGATGCCGCACAAACCAGCGCATGGATGCAAGATATTGCCGCGGCTTTCACACCGGCATTGATCGATCGATTCAAGGGCGCTGGCGTGGACTCGAAACGACCGATCTTCATTATCGGCATGCCACGCTCTGGCACGACATTGATTGAGCAGATTTTGGCATCACATCCCGACGCTTACGGCGCTGGGGAATTACACGCACTGGGCCAGGCAGTGGCACGTGCAGGCAGTTTCCCCAATGGCCTGACGCATTGGAGCAATAGAGACCTTGCTCAAATCGCCGGTGATTACCTTGAGCAGATAGATCGCTTAGCGCCGGATGCCTTGCGGGTGATCGATAAGCTGCCGGGAAACTTCCTCTATGCCGGATTGATTCCACTGCTATTGCCCGGCGCGCGCATCATCCATTGCCGCCGCGATCCAGTTGATACGTGCTTGTCTTGCTACAGCAAGAATTTTGCCGGCGAGCAGTTATTCGCTTATCAGTTGGATGAGCTGGGTCAGTTCTACCGTGACTATCAAGTGCTGATGGCGCACCTGCGCCAAATACTGCCGCTGGATCAGTTCATCGAGGTTGACTATGAAGCGGTGGTTGACGACCTAGAAGGCCAGGCGCGCCGGCTGATCGACTTCATTGATCTGCCCTGGAACGATACCTGCTTAGCCTTCCACGAAACCCGCCGCATGATACGCACAGCCAGCGTGGCTCAGGTACGCCAGCCAATCTACACCTCATCTAAAGGCCGCTGGCACCAGCACACAGCCCACCTAGCCCCCTTATTAGCCGCACTGGGCATGGAGCAGGTATGAACCCAGCAACAATAGATCTCGAAGCCGTTCACCAGCAAACCAACCTGCTGCTGCAAGCCGAACGCTGGCCCGAGGCCGAAGTCATGCTGCGCCAGGCGATGGCCTCCGGCTCTGGGCCCATTCCCTTGTGGCGCCAGTTGTATGTTGCGTTTCGCCAGCAGGGCAAAATCCTTGAGGCGACTCAGGTGCTGGACATGATCGCGCAGGCCACACCTGGCGACTTAGATACACGCTTCGATCTCTCCGAGATGCTGTTGCTGCAGGGCGAATTCACCCGGGGCTGGAGCGAATACCGCTTCCGCTACAGGCTTGAGCACACCCGCATGCTCGAACGCCATATCCACAAGCCTCGCTGGGAAGGGCAGCAAATCGAAGGTAAGACCCTGCTGATTTATAGTGAACAAGGTTTTGGTGACACCTTTCAGTTCTTGCGGTTGGTGGAGCGCGCACGCCAGCAAAGCGGCGCACAGATTATTCTTGAAGTGAATCCTGAGTGTTATCCGCTAGCGCGCAGGCTTAGCGGCCATGATCAGTTGCTGGAGCAAGGTACTCTGCCGCCGCCCTTCGACTTCCATTGCGAACTCATGAGCCTGCCGATGGCACTCGGTTTGCAGCTGGAGCAACTGCCGGGAACCATGCCGTATCTGCTTGCCGATCCAGCGCGGCTGGAAAAATGGCGGGCACGTTTGGCCGACCTACCGCGCCCACTGGTAGGCTTGGTCTGGGCTGGCAGACCTGAAAACAGCAACGACAAACGCCGCTCGATGACGCTTGCCGACCTTGCGCCGCTAGCGCAAGAGGGCATTACCTTCTTGGCACTGCAAAAGGGGCCCGCAGCAGCACAAGCCGCCACGCCGCCATCGGGCATGTCGCTGTTATCACTAAGCGACGAAATTCAAGATTTCGACGACACCGCTGCCATTCTGAGCTTAATTGACACACTAATTTCAGTGGACTCCTCTCCGGTCCATTTGGCCGGGGCGCTTGGTCGCCCTGCTTGGGTTTTACTGCCTTTCGTGCCTTGCTGGCGCTGGCTGCTGCAGCGTGACGACTCGCCTTGGTATCCCAGCCTGCGCCTGTTTCGCCAACCTGCTTATGGGCAATGGCAAACCGTCATACAAAATGTTGCCATGGCATTGAAAGAATTAAAGGTCACGGCCTGATGCGGCCAGCCCTTCCCCGCGAGGGGATGATGTATGGTACCCCCTAAGCACGCTGTGCTATCTGGCTCTCGCGGTGTGCCTGAGTAGTCTTGGCGGCTGTGCTAGAAACCTGCAACAGCGGGCCGATACTCTGGCGCAACCGGGCGTCGAAGCGTGGCCAAGGGCCAAATAGACCAAGACTGAACTGCACCTCCAGCAACAGGCAGCGAGGATATTGCAGGCTGACCTGAGCGTTGAGGCCATAGGCCCAGGCCGCCAGAAAGCCTTGCCAGCGCTCGATCTCCGCCAGGTCGCAATCGACGGAGACAAACTCGTTCGTCAGCGCCTGGGCTGCCGTGAGTGATTGTCCAGGCTTCAGGCCGAGCGCTCGAGCAGCCGGATTGAGTGCTTGCAGAACGCGGCGTGGCGACGAGCACACGAGCAACACCAAGAGTGCTTCGCGATCAGCGCACTGGCGCAACACACCGTTCATCGCCAGCTGGGACCGAAGAATGCAGGCCCAGAGCATATTCAACTCACTGCCAGATGGCCGGAATCGGGCGCACAGCAGCCAGGCCCCCACGACACTTGAGCACCCGTATCTGTGCTGGACATGCGTCGATAGCCAGGCGCACAGCAGCGGGTGATTTACACCACTTTTTTTGACATCCCCCTACCGCACCTACAGCACAGTCACCAAGCAGTTCTCGACAGGCTTGTAGCCACCCAAGCCCCGCTACCCTGTGGTCTCTCGTACGACCTGAGCGTGGCAACGCATGAATGATTCCGCCCCTCAATCGTTACCCTGCACCCACTCTCGCAAAAGACGACCTACCGGACAGGTTTGTTGACGGAAAAGATTACGAGCCCTTACGATCCATCTGAATGTGATTGGCTGCACAAAAAACCAGCCATGATCAGCCTGCCCCTCTTCTGCTACGTGTCAGTGTCGTTGAGTGCAGGACAGCGGATGTCAGCACACTTCCCACCTGAGCCTTCCATGGTTGCCACCGTTATCCTCAGCATGCTCTGCGTGCACCTGTTCTGCTTCAGCGTGATGTTCCTGCTGATCAGTACCCGGCTGCATGGAAAGCGAATGGGCATGGGCATTTTTGCCCTTGGCAATCTCCTGCTCGGTTGCGCATATATGTTGCAACTGGTGGATGGCCCTTCGGGTTGGAGTCTCAGCAGTGTCGTCAACCACACGCTGACGCTCTGTGCGCCGGTCGCCTATGCGCTCGGTGCCATGCGTTTCTTCAATCGCCCGACACCTGTGTGGACCCCGTTGCTGGCGTTGGCCATCTTCTACACCGGCGCCCAAGTGCTGGTGGAGTGGACGCTGGGCTCGGAGGCGCGCCATGCCCTGCTGGCGGGCGCATGTGCCCTGCTCTTCCTGCTGATGACGGTTGCCGCTCTGCTCGGAACGCATACCTTTGCCAGGGATCTTCCCGTCGAAATGAGCGTATTCGCCATCCTGATCGGTGGCATCTGTGCGCTGAACCTGGCCAAACTGGTGATGATTCTTACCGGCGGGCTGGCCGCGCTCGACATGAACAGCTCGTTCCAGATGGCGTTCTACATCTATATGTCGTTCCTCGGTACCGTGCTGCCGCCCGCCGCTGTCTGGCTCGTCTTGCGCCGCCTCACCGACGCCCTGCACGACCTGGCCATCCATGATCCGCTCACGCACCTGTTGAATCGGCGCGGCATGGTCAGCGGCCTGGAAACGCATTTCCGCTCGCGAACGGCGCAGCCGGCCTATCTACTGATCGTCGACATCGATCACTTCAAGCGCATCAACGACAGCCATGGCCACAAGGTCGGCGATCTCGTGCTGGGCCGTGTTGCCGAAATCATCCAGGCCACCGCCCGCCTGAGCGATCTGAAATGCCGGCTGGGTGGGGAAGAGTTCGTGATCGTCTGCCTGGAATCCGATGGACTCGGCGCCATGCACCTGGCCGAGCGCCTGCGTCTGGCCATCGAGCAAACCGACCTGGCCAGCCCTGCTCTGCATCCGCCGATTCGCTGTACGGTGACCATTGGCGTTTCAGACGCCTTTACCAGCTCGCACGCCTTCGACCTGGCCTTGCAACAGGCGGACGCTGCGCTCTATCGGGGCAAGGATGCGGGACGCAATCGCATCGAACAGGTGCTCCATATCAAGCCCCCTGCGCCTGCTACCGCAACCGCCTGACAGCGACCTGGCGGCGACTTGCCAGAACCGCCCCACTGGTCTTCAGTCTCGTTGCAGGGCACCTGCCTTACCCTGCGTGGGCAGTCAGAGCCCTGCGGCCCTGGCGCGCGCCGCGTGCAGTTTCCTGTAGCTGTCGATCAGGCGCTGGTGACGCTCCAGCCCCTCCAGCTGCATGCTGGTTGGCGTCAGCCCGTGGAAGCGCACGCTGCCCTCCAGCGAGCCGAGCACTGCATCCATCCGCTCGTTGCCGAACATGCGGCGGAAGTTGACCTCGTAGTCGGCCATTTCCAGCTCATCATCCAGCACCACCTCCAGCGCCGCGTTGAGCGCCTGGTAGAACAGGCCACGGTCGAGGGTGTTGTCGTTGTACTGGAGGAAGGCCTCGACCAGCTCCTTGGCGTCGTCGAACTTCTTCAGCGCGAGATGGACCAGCAGCTTCAGCTCGAGGATGGTCAACTGGCCCCAGACCGTGTTGTCGTCGAACTCGATACCGATCAGCGTGGTGATGTCGGTGTAGTCATCGAGCTCGGTGTTATCGAGGTTGCGCAGCAGTGACTTGAGCTCGCGATCACTCAGGCGGTGCAGGTTGAGGATGTCCTTGCGGAACAGCAGGGCCTTGTTGGTGTTGTCCCAGATCAGGTCTTCGACCGGATAGATTTCCGAATAGCCCGGCACCAGGATGCGGCAGGCATTGGCGCCCAGGTGGTCGTACACCGCCATGTACACCTCCTTGCCCAGGTCTTCGAGGATGCCGAACAGGGTCGCGGCTTCCTGCTCGTTTGAGTCCGCGCCTTCACCCGAGAAGTCCCACTCGACGAACTCGAAGTCGGCCTTGGCGCTGAAGAAGCGCCACGACACCACACCGCTGGAGTCGATGAAGTGCTCGACGAAGTTGTTCGGTTCGGTCAGCGCATGGCTCTCGAAGGTCGGCTGCGGCAGGTCGTTGAGGCCCTCGAAGCTGCGCCCCTGGAGCAGTTCGGTGAGGCTGCGCTCCAGCGCCACTTCGAAGCTCGGATGAGCGCCGAACGAAGCGAACACGCCACCGGTGCGCGGGTTCATCAGGGTCACGCACATCACCGGAAATTCACCGCCCAGCGAGGCATCCTTGACCAGCACCGGGAAGCCTTGCTCTTCCAGGCCCTGGATGCCGGCGACGATGGCCGGGTACTTGGCCAGCACCGCCTGCGGTACATCGGGTAGCGCCAATTCGCCTTCGAGAATCTCGCGCTTGACCGCGCGCTCGAAGATTTCCGACAGGCACTGCACCTGCGCCTCGGCCAGGGTATTGCCGGCGCTCATGCCGTTGGAGAGGTACAGGTTCTCGATCAGGTTGGACGGGAAGTACACCGTCTCGCCGTCCGACTGGCGCACGAACGGCAGCGAGCAGATGCCGCGCAGGGTGTTGCCGGAGTTGGTGTCGTACAAGTGCGAGCCGCGCAACTCGCCATCCGGGTTGAAGATGGCCAGGCAATGCTCGTCGAGGATCTCCGTCGGCAACGCATCCTTCGGGCCGGGCTTGAACCAGCGCTCCTCCGGGTAATGCACGAACGCCGCATTGGCAATGTCCTCACCCCAGAACTGATCGTTGTAGAAGAAGTTGCAGTTCAGCCGCTCGATGAACTCGCCCAGCGCCGAGGCCAGCGCACTCTCCTTGGTCGAGCCCTTGCCGTTGGTGAAGCACATCGGCGAGTGAGCGTCACGCAGGTGCAGCGACCAGACGTTGGGCACGATATTGCGCCAGGAGGCGATCTCGATCTTCATGCCCAGGCCGGCGAGGATGGCGGACATGTTGGCGATGGTCTGTTCCAGCGGCAGGTCCTTGCCGAGGATGCGCGTGCTGGCGTTGGCATCGACATCCAGCATCAGCAGCGCCTGGGCGTCGGCGTCGAGGTTGTCCACTTCTTCGATGATGAAGTCGGGGCCGGTCTGCACCACCTTCTTCACCGTGCAGCGGTCGATGGAGCGCAGGATGCCCTGGCGGTCCTTGGCCGAGATGTCCGCCGGCAATTCGACCTGGATCTTGAACACCTGCTTGTAGCGGTCTTCCGGGTCGACGATGTTGTTCTGCGACAGGCGGATGTTTTCCGTGGGGATGTTGCGTGTCTGGCAGTACAGCTTGACGAAGTACGCCGCACACAGCGCCGAAGACGCCAGAAAATAATCGAAAGGCCCCGGCGCCGAACCATCGCCCTTGTAGCGGATCGGCTGATCGGCGATCACCGTGAAGTCATCGAACTTGGCTTCGAGACGAAGGTTATCGAGAAAGTTGACCTTGATTTCCATGCGGGCACACCAGAATAACGAGCAAGACGAATGGGCCGGCATTATCCGGGTTTCCAGCAGGAAGTCTTACTCTGTTCGGCATTTACCGCTGATCGGTTCCCCGTGCCTGCCGGCAACGCGGCAGGCCGGTGAACCGTTGTTTGCCCACTGCGCCAGCCCCGAGTCGCCCACCATGCTGACGGCTGACGCGGGCGGCGCTCCCACTCAGCGCTTCGCGGTCAGGTACTGCGCGCAGAAACCGAGGGCACCGTGGCCGGCCTTCTGGGTAACGGCCAGGTCATCCGCCAGGGCGGCAATGTGGCTGGCGCGCAGGCCGGCGCCTTGCAGGGCGTCGCGCCACTGGATCACTGCGTCCAGGTAGACATCCACCGTGGCCTGGATGGTTTCGAAGTTGCCCGACTCGATTTCCTTGATGCTCTTGTGCACCTTGTAGCGCAGCAGGTCGAGCATCTTGTCGGCGAACGCCGCCAGTTGGCCGGCCTGCACGCCCTGGGTCTGGGCGTATGCCGCAGCCTCGAGGAAACCAGCCAGGCCCACGGCGTAGAAGCTCCCGGTCATGGCCGCATCGACGATGCACGGCACCGTGAGCACGTCGCCGGTATAGAGGGTGCCTTCCGGCGCCAGTGGCTTCATGGTCTGTTCGATGGCCGCCCAGATCTCGGGGTTGCCGGAGTACTGAATGGCCGTGTACGGACCGCCGATCAGGTCGGGGTAGGAGGAAATGGCGGCGTTGATGAACAGCCCGCGATTCCCTTCGATGGCCGCGCGGAAACGCTCGCCGTCTTCAGGCATGGCGGTGCTGAGGTTGACCACATAGCGATTGGCCAGGTCGAGTGACGCGGCATTGCGCTCGAACAGGGCCGCGCCATCCGATGCGCTGCTGATGATGGACAGCACGATATCGCTGGCATGCACCGCATCGATGAAGGACGGGGCGAGCGTGGCACCGTTGGCGACGACCCCGGCGGCGGCCTCGGCACGGCCATCCCAGACGGTGACCCGAGTGCCTGCTTTCAGCAGGGTATTCGCGAAGGCAGACCCCATCAGCCCGGTGCCGATGACAGTTACTGTTTTGCTCATGTTATTAGCCTCTTGTATGCCAGCAGAATGGGCCCACCCTGCCCAGTGCGGCACCACCAATCAGTCGCGGGCGCCAGGCAGGATCACCGTTTCATTATGTGAGGGGTGGTGGGCGGTACCTATCCGATTTCGGCAATAGGGAAACCGCCTTGAATAGATGAATAACTCAATAAAATCAGACAGATGAGGTTCATCCAAAGGCCGCACCCGGCCTTTGGATCGGCCCTGCACCTCACTCGGCGATCGCGAGCTTTCCTTCCGGCTCCTGGGCCTTCTGCTCCTGTTGCCCTTGTCGCTCGAACTCCATCGCACGCGGCACCGAAAGCCATACCGCCAGCATCAGGCCAAAGGCTGCGCCGATGATCTTGCCCAGCATCAGCGGAATGATCAGGGTCGGCTGGAAGTTGGCGATGTACGCCAGGGAGTCACCCAGAATCCATGCACCGCAGCAGGTGTAGGCAATGGTCATCACCTTGTCCTTGGCCGGCATGTGCGGGATGAGGCGGAACAGCGCCAGCGGGTTCGCCGTGGTGGCGATGATGCCCGCGCTGCCGATACCGGAAAGGCCGATCTTGGCGCCCAGCGCAGTCAGCGGCTTGCTCAGGTACTTCTGGATGCAATAGACCATCGGGAAGGCGCCGGACAGCATCACGGCGATATACCCGCAGATCTCCAGGGCACGGAACTGATCCTTCTCGTCGGCGATGATCGGGTCGAAACCCCAGGCGCCGAAGAGCGTGCCAAAGGCGCCGGTGAAGTACTCGATGATCGACATGGCCAGCACCAGCTTCATGCCGGCATCCGCCACGCGACCGAAGGCCATGAAGCCCTTGATCATCGCATTGGGGAACAGGCGAAGGCCGACGGCCAGGAAGCCGACGATGACCAGCAGCGGCACCAGGTTGGCGGCTACCGCGGCAACTTCGAAATCGAGCAGGTAGTCCGCTTCCGCCGTGGTGGAGATCGTGCTGCGGATCAGCGGCTCGAACAGGTCGATCAGACCGAGAACCGCGACCAGGCCGATCGGGATCGAAATGATGCCCGCCATCATCCCCAGGGCCAGGTACTTGTGCTCGGACTTGGGCAGCAACGCCAATGCCACGGGGATGGTGAAGACGATGTGTGGGCCGAGCAGGAAGCCATTGATCGAGGCCATGATCCAGGACTCGTTGTTGGCCGCCAGGGCATGGGTCAACTGATAGCCACCCATGTCGATCGACATGATCGAGGTCGCCGCCATGGCCGGGTCGGCACCCACCGCGCCGAACAGCGGGCCTGCCGACTTCTCGACCAGGATAGTGAGGTAAGGCACCGCCGCCATCACCCCGGCAATTGGAATGAACAGCTGGCCGATGGTGTGGATGCCGGCCACGAACTCGGCACCGAGCCCCTGGCGATCATCGCGTATGGCGGCAATCGCCCCGATTGCGACAAAGAACATGATCACGTAGATCACGTAGTTCCCTAACTCTTCCATCTTCTCAGCACCTCTTTAGTTATTGTTGTTCAACGCACGCACTCGCCACACCAGCGCCCCGTTCGATCCCCTACGGGCACATCTGCGCCGGTGGACGTGCAAATGAGTGGTTCACGGAGCGCGCCACCTTTCGCCCTCCCTTTCACGTCAGGGGCAGCGCCTTGCGCGGCCCCGTCCAGATCGTTTCAGTCCATGGTCATCAAGCTGGCATTGCCGCCGGCAGCCGTGGTGTTGATGCTTACGGAGCGTTCGAAGACCAAGCGTTCCAGAGGAACGTCGAGGCATCCGGGCGCCATTGCCGTGACGGAGATGATTGCGCGGTAGTGCTCCAGCACCGACCTGGCCAGGGCCGCGGCAGCGCTGCTGGAGCCGTGGAACAGCACGGCATCGACGGACTCGTGCTGCCAGCTTTGCACCACCCGCACGCGGCTACTCAGGAAATGTGGCAAGCGGGCGATCGCCCCGGCATGTCGCCCTTCGACGACAGCGGCACCGCCCACGGCAACGACGGCCGCCAGTTGCACGAAGAGATCCTCCTCCTCGTCGGCGATGCACAGCACCGCGTCACGCGGGTGCACCGTGTACAGGTTGCGCTCACCCGTCGGCCCCGGCAGCGTGCAGGTCACCCCGCTCGGCGTCGCCTGGGCGAAACGGGAACACGCCAGGGCCAGGCCGTTGCGACGGCTGGACGTTGCCCAGGCACCCAGCTCCAGCAGGTCATCCTGCATCGCGGTACGGATGCAGGCGTCGCTGGACAGCGCGACATCCGCTGACTCCAGTGCCGCAACGATGGCGCCACGGGGGTAGCGAGACAGCAGGCGATAGGTATACAGCGGGCCGCCGGCCTTGGGCCCGGTGCCGGACAGGCCTTCGCCGCCGAAAGGTTGCACACCGACGACGGCACCGACGATATTGCGGTTCACGTAGAGGTTGCCCACCTTGGCCAGGTCGATGACCTTGGCGATGGTCTCGTCGATCCGCGTGTGCACGCCCAGGGTCAGGCCGAAACCGAGGTCATTGAGCTGGCCGATCAGGCGCGGCAGGTCCTTGCTCTTGTAGCGCACCACGTGCAGCACGGGGCCGAACACCTCCTTGGCCAGATGGGAAATATCCGGAAGCTCGATAAGCGTCGGCACGACGAAGGTGCCGTCCAGCTGGTCCACCTCGGCTTGCGCGCGGGCACGGAAGACGGGAAAGCCCTGCTCTTCCAGGCGCACGACATGCTGCAGGATATTGCCCTTGGCTTCGTCATCGATGACCGGGCCGATATCCGTCGAAAGCAGCAGCGGCGAGCCGATGGCAAGCTCGCTCATGGCGCCCTTCAGCATGTCCAGCACCGGCCCGGCGATTTCCTCCTGCAGGCACAGGACGCGCAGCGCCGAGCAGCGCTGGCCGGCACTGTCGAACGCCGATGCCACGACATCGCCGACCACCTGTTCCGGCAGGGCCGATGAGTCGACCAGCATGGCATTCTGGCCGCCGGTCTCGGCCACCAGCGGGATGAAACGTCCCTGCTGATCGACCCGACCGGCAATGCGCGCGGCAATGATCCGCGCCACCTCGGTCGAGCCGGTGAAGATCACGCCCTTGACCCGCGGATCGCCGACCAGCGCATCACCAACGACCTCGCCGCGCCCCGGCAGCAGGTGCAGGGCGGACGGCGGCACCCCGGATGCCAGGAGAATCCTCACCATCTCGCTGGCCACCAGCGGGGTTTGCTCGGCGGGCTTGGCCAGCACCGTGTTGCCTGCGGCCAAGGCCGCCGCTATCTGACCGGTGAAGATGGCCAGGGGGAAGTTCCACGGGCTGATGCAGACGATCGGCCCCAGGGCGCTGTGAGTATCGTTCGCGAAGGAACCTTTGACCTGCAGGGCGTAGTAACGCAGGAAATCCACCGCTTCACGCACCTCGGCAATCGCGTTGGCGTAGGTCTTGCCCGCCTCCCGTACAAGCAGGCCGATCAGCAGGTGCGTACTGGCTTCCAGGCTATCTGCCGCCTGCTCGAGCACGGCGGCCCGTTTTTCCGGGTGGGTCTGCGACCATGCCTCGAAGCCGTCGACGGCAATGGCAACGGCAGCGCTGACCTGCGCCACCGAGGCCTCGGCCACATGGCCGACCACCTCGTTGCGGTTGGCCGGGTTACAGATGGCTTGCCGGGCCTCGAACAGCATCTGCCCGTCGACGATGGGCGAAGCGCTCCAGCGTCGCTCGCTGTCGAGCTGCACGTCCTGCAGCAAGCTGGCCAGGACATGCTCGTTGCTGAGGTCGAGACCGCGCGCATTGGCGCGCCGGGCAAACAGCTGCTCGGGATGCGGGATCTGCGGATGGGCCAGGCCGCGTCCAGACTCGTGCGCCGCCGTCCTCTCGATGGTGGCCACCGGGTCTTCGATCAGCGATTCGATGGAGAGCGACTCGTCGGCCACCCGGTTGACGAACGAGGTATTCGCCCCGTTCTCCAGCAGGCGTCGGACCAGGTAGGCCAGCAGGGTTTCATGGCTGCCCACCGGCGCATAGATACGGCACGGACGGTTCAACTTGCCATCGGCAATGGCGCCGACGACCTGGCGATAGAGCGGCTCGCCCATCCCGTGCAGGCATTGGAACTCGTACTGCCCAGGCTGGTAGTTCTTGCCAGCCATCTGGTAGACGGCAGACAGGGTGTGCGCATTGTGGGTGGCGAACTGCGGGTAGAAGGCCTCCGGAGCGGCCAGCAATTTCTTCGCGCACACCAGGTACGCCAGGTCGGTGTGCGACTTGCGGGTGTAGACCGGGTAGCCATCCAGGCCATCGACCTGGGCCCGCTTGATCTCGCTGTCCCAGTACGCGCCCTTGACCAGGCGAATCATCAGGCGGTGGGCACTGCGTTGCGCCAGGTCCTGGAGATAGTCGATCACATACGGGCAACGCTTCTGATAGGCCTGGATGACGAAGCCGATGCCATTCCAGCCAGCCAGGTCCTCGTCGAAGCAGAGCCGCTCCAGCAGGTCGAGGGATATCTCCAGGCGATCCGCTTCCTCGGCATCGATGTTCAGGCCGATGTCGTAGTGGCGGGCGAGCACGGCCAGGTGTTTGAGGCGGGCGTACAGTTCGGTCTGCACCCTGTCGATCTTCGCCCGGCTGTAACGCGGGTGCAGCGCCGACAGCTTGATCGAGATGCCGGGGCCTTCGTAGATGCCGCGCCCCTGGGAGGCTTTGCCGATGGCGTGGATCGCATGCTCATAGGACGCCATGTAGCGGCGCGCATCCGCATCCGTCAGCGCCGCCTCGCCCAGCATGTCATAGGAATAGCGGAACCCCTCCTTCTCCAGGCGCTGCGCATGGGTCAGCGCCTCGGCGATGGTTTCGCCGGTGACGAACTGCCCACCCATGACCTGCATGGCCATGCTCACACCCTTGCGAATCAGTGGTTCGCCACCCTTGGCGATCAGCCGGGTCAGCACCGCGGCCAGCCCCGTCTCATTGCGGGTGGACGTAAGGCGACCGGTAATCAGCAAGCCCCAGGAGGCTGCGTTGACGAACAGCGAGGCGCCGCTGCCAACATGCAGCTGCCAGTTGCCGGCAGCCACCTTGTCACGAATGAGCGCGTCACGCGTATGGCTGTCCGGAATGCGCAGCAAGGCTTCTGCCAGGCACATCAACGCCACACCTTCGCGTGACGAGAGGGAAAACTCCTGCAACAGCTCCTGTACCACCCCGGCCTTGATGCCGGACGCCTTCGCGCCACGCAGGGCACTGGCAATGCGATGGGCCAGGGCCTGGGTGTCCTTTTCCTGGGTGCGCAGACTGGCCACTTCTCCCATCAGGCGCTCCACCGTCGCCTGCTCGTCTTGCCGATACGCCATCGTGATCGCATGACGCAGGGGCGTCTGCACGGTCAATCGCCCAGCGTCGATCGACATCGCGATACCCTCGGAGACGGGAGAATCAAATCCACTAATCAATTTGCAAACCTCAGACAGACCAAACGCTTGATAGGTGCTCATCGTCATCCGGCCACGTCGTTCTGCGCGGTCAAGGCGCCTGGCAGGGCGCAGCCGGAAACGGCATGAATACAACCTACTCCCGAACGCCGCGAGGCACGTATCCAGAATCGGCAAGCACCACCAGATCCCGCCAGATGGGGCTTTCAGCGGCTGGAAGAGGCAGACGGGCAGCACCAAGCGGTTGCCGATAATGGCTAAGCGCTTCAAGGCAGCACTTGTATAAAGAGGCGTCTCAATTACCTCTCGGCAGTGCCCCCCATGACTAAGAAATCCCTGGTTAAACTTCCCAGCAGCGCCACCATCGATGACATCCTCGAGTGCTTCGAACGAGACGGAGGCTGCATCGTCGAGAACATGCTCAAACCGTCCACGGTGGACGGCATCTGGGCGGACCTGCGCGCGGAGTTCGATGCCACGCCCAATGGCGAAGGGTTCTTCGTCGGCAACCAGACCCGGCGCCTGTCGGGCCTGTTCAATCGCTCCCTGCACATGCAGGAGCTGATCACCCAGCCGCAGTTCTATGGCGCCGCCGAGAAGTGGCTCTGCAAGCCGTTCAAGTACTGGCTGAACCAGGAGTCGTTCGAAGCCACTCCCGTCCTGCAGATGTCCCTGACCCAGGCGATCATGATCATGCCGGGCCAGGGCCTGCAGCCGCTGCACCGTGACGACATCGCCCACCACCGCCGCCACCCCGGCCCGGACAGCCAGGTGCAGATCCTCTACGCCATGAGCGAATACACCGAGGCCAACGGCGCCACCCGTGTGATCCCCGGCAGCCACAAATGGGACGATGACCGCGCGCCGCGTGCCGAAGAGTCCGTGCCTGCGGAAATGAACCCCGGCGATGGCCTGCTCTACCTCGGCTCCACCTATCACGGTGGCGGGCAGAACGTGACCAAGGACAAACCGCGCACGGCAATCGCCACGACCCTGGTCCTGGGCTACCTGCGCCAGGAAGAGAACCAGTACATCGCCGTGCCGCGCGAGCGCGTTCGCCAGTTCCCCGAACACGTACAGCGCCTGCTCGGCTGGGGCACCAACCCGCCCTTCTGTGGCTGGATCGAAATGCGCGACCCCAACTACCTGGTCTCGTCGGACACCCTGAATACCAAAGCCGAAGACATCCTGTGAACCCGATGAGAGCGCACCGATGAGACGCGATATTTCCTTCAGCACGCAGGACGGCCTGACGCTGGCCGGCTGGCTGTACCTGCCGGACAACACCGACGCCCGCCACCCGGCCATCGTCATGGCCCACGGTTTCAGCGCGGTCAAGGAGCAATACCTGGACAAGTACGGCGAGGCCTTCGCCCAGGCCGGCTTTGCCGTGCTGATCTACGACAACCGCAACTTCGGCGCGAGTGAAGGCCTGCCGCGCCAGGAGGTCGACCCGCTGCTGCAGATCCGCGACTACCGCGATGCGATCAGCTTCGCCATGACCCTGCCAGCGATCGACCCGCAACGCATCGGCGTCTGGGGCTCCAGCTACAGTGGCGGCCACGTGCTCCAGGTCGGCGCGTTCGACCGCCGGGTGAAATGCGTGGTCGCCCAGGTGCCGGACATCAGCGGCTCCATGGACCTGCGCCTGGCCGTGCGCCCGGACCTGCTGCCCGACATGTTCGCGGCGTTCAACGCAGACCGCGCGGCCCGTTACGCCGGCGCGGCGCCAGAGCTGGTCGAAGTGGTCAACCAAGACCCGAAAAGCGACTGCGCCCTGCCGGGCCAGGATTCCTACGACTTCTTCATGGGCAGCCACCTGGAACGCGCGCCCGCCTGGCGCAACGAAGTGACCCTGAAAAGCATCGAGCTGCTCAACGAGTACGAGCCCGGTGACGAGATCGCCCGCATCAGCCCCACGCCCCTGCTGATGCTGGTGGCCCGGCATGACACCCTGACCGTGACCGACCTGGCGCTCAAGGCCTACGAGAAAGCCCTGCAGCCCAAGCGCCTGGAACTGCTCGACGGTGGCCACTTCACCCCCTACCTGGACGGTTTCACCGCCTCCTCCGCGCATGCCATCGACTGGTTCAGGCAGCACCTGTAACCCCTTCACGCCCGGCCGGCAGCCGCACCTGCGCTGCCGGCCAGCACGCCTGTTCCTGCCCATCCGCTGCGTGCCATTTCCCAGTATTGCCGCGCCATTCATCGCCCGTTGCGGCAAGGAAAAAACCGGCTTGCCAATTCCGGATAGGGCGCATTTTCAACGGGTGTTAGCTTCGACTGCATCAGAAATGGTTCTGACCTGATTACGAGGCCTGATGATGCACGTACAAAAAAACCAGGATGCATACGTCCAAGTGAACGAGGTGGCGTGGCAAGACTTCCCCGCCGATTTCCACAGCGGTGGCGTGAAGTGGAAGCTGCTCCACGTCTCCCCCGACTTCGGCATCTGGACCGTTCTGTTCTTCTGCCCGAAGGACTCCACCCTGGCGCCGCACATCCACCACGGCCCGGCCGAGGGTTATGTCTTCGACGGCATCCTCGAACTACGTGGCGGCCCGGAACAAGGCGGCGCGCTGTGCATCAAGGATGGATTCCTCTACGAAGCCACCGGTGCCGAACACGACGCCACCAAGATGCTGGCCGATACCACGTTCATCCTGCAGATGGTCGGCCCGCTGACCTGGATTCTCGAGGACGGCCGCCAGGTCAACCAGACCTGGACTGACGCTCAAGACCTGTGGAACCAGCAGACTCACTGAGCCCCGGCCCCTGCTCTTCTGTTGCCGGGAGAGCCCCACCGATTACCAGGAATGATGAATCATGAGCGTTCTGTTCGTACTCACCTCCCACGAAACGCTGGGTGACACCGGACGAGAAACCGGCCTGTGGCTGGAAGAATTTCTCGTGCCCTATTTCAAGATCGTCGACGCGGGGAAAGCCGTTGTGCTGGCCTCGCCCAAGGGCGGTACAGCACCGATAGACCCCGCCTCCATCGAGGCTTTCAAGGCGTCGCCGGTCTACGCCCGCTTCCTCGCTGACCAGGTGCTGCAGAACGCCTTGTCCCGTACGGTGAAGCTTGCCGACGTCGATGCCAGCAGTGTGTCGGCCGTGATCTACCCGGGCGGCCACGGCCCGCTCTGGGACCTGCGCGACAACCCGGCATCGATTGCCCTCATCCGCTCGCTGCTCGACCAGCAAAAGCCGGTCGCCACCATCTGCCACGCGGGCTGCGCCCTGCTGGACGTCAAGAACCCAGACGGCAGCCCACTGGTGAAAGGCCGCGCGGTCACCGCCTTCAGCGACAGCGAAGAAGCCGCCGTGGCCATGGAAAACCATGTGCCCTACCTGGTGGAAACCGAGCTGAAGCAACTCGGTGCCGTTTATAGCAAAGCGGCTGACTGGGCCGACCACAGCGTTCAGGACGGCCTGCTCATCACCGGGCAGAACCCCGCCTCGTCCGCTGCCGTCGCCGACAAGGTCCTGGCGCTGCTCCACTGAGCACGAAGGCACACATGCGCCTCGCAGCGCCAGCCGCCCCCGACGTGTGCGGGGACGGCAGTGCCAGCAAGGCGCTCTTGGCGAACAACGCGCTCACGCGCACCGGTGGAGTACCGCAGCATGACCCCTGACACCCGTAACCCCCCTCAACGTCCAACGGTCGTGATCACCGGCGCGGCGTCCGGGATTGGCCAGGCGACCGCCGTGATCTTCGCCCAGCGCGGCTATGCGGTGCTCGGCTGCGATCTCGACCGACAAGGCCTGGAAGCGACAGCCGCCCGGGTCCAGCCCTACTCGACCTTCCACTCGGTGACCACCGATGTGACCGATGAAGAGCAGGTCAGCGCACTCTTCAGCGAAGCCCGGCAGCGTTTCACCCACCTCTCGGCAGTCGTCTCCTGCGCGGGCGTGGCACGCACGGGCAAGGTTCATGAAGCACCCCGGCGCGACTGGGACATGCAGATCGCCGTGAACCTCACCGGCACCTACCTGCTGGCGAAGTACGCCATGCAAACGTTCATCGAACAGCAAGCAGGCGCCTTCGTGGCAGTCAGCTCCGATGCCGGCGTGCGGGGCGCCTCCGGGTATGCCGCATACTGTGCCTCCAAGCATGGGGTTATCGGCCTGGTGCGCTGCCTGGCCCTGGACTATGGGCAACAGGGCATCCGGGCCAATGCCGTTTGCCCGGGCTTCGTGCAGACCCCGATGATGGATGAGCTGTTTTCGGCATCAGCCGATCCACAGGCCGAGATGCAGGCCTACATGAAAGAAGTGCCCAACGGTCGGTTTGCCGACCCACTGGAAGTCGGCAAGGCCATATTCCACCTGTGCTCGGAGGACGCCAGCTACACCAACGGCGCGGTGTACAACATCGATGGTGGGGTGACCGCCGGGCACCTGTGAGAACACCGCGCGATGCGCCGTGTCACAGGGCCGAATCGGACAGCCGGCGCCTAACACGCGCAGCCATTGGCGTTACCATGTGGACCGCGAACAGGCGCGCTACAACAGCAGGACGCAAGGCATTACGAGCGCACGGAAAACCCAGGATCAATGCTTTTCATGCCATCAGTTTTTCGACATAAAACCTACAAGAACCAATAAAAGAAGAGCAGCGCCATAACACCGGATAAAAACCCCGCCGCGCTGCGGCAAACCGGATGCTATCGCCCAGCCTGACGAGCCTGAATCATGACCCCAATGGCCCCGTGCACAGAGAACCGCTTCCGCTACTCGTTCTCGAGCGACATATTCGAACACGCCAACAGCCTCGACGAGTGGGTTGATAACCGCTATCACCAGCTCGAGCGCAAGGCCAATTTCCAGGGCTCGATTCTCGACTACTCCTTTCGCGACAAGGTGCGGATCACCAAGGAAACCATCGACACCCCCTTGATCGAGCAGATCGGCAGGGTGCCTGCGGACAAGGTGCTGTTCCTCAACATCCAGTCCGACAGCGACATCCTGCTCAACGGCAGGTTCGTCAACTCCGGCACCTTTCACGTGTCCTCCGGCAGACCGATTCATGCCGTGGCCCGAAGCCCTATCCGCTGCTTCATCGTCACCATCGACAAGGACTACTTCTTCGAGAACATGGCGCCGGAATCCAAGATCATTTCCAGCCGCCTTCCGTTCGAAACGTACATCACACCTGCCAACGGCTCGGTCATCGATTTCGAGCACTTCGCCTCGGAACACTTCGTTGAAGGCAACATCGGTTTCTCGAACGACAGCCATATCCAGCACAGTTTCGACAAAGTCGTTGGCTCCATCTCCGAAATCATGCTGGCAAGCAATGACGGCGCCCATGTTCACGCCGCACTGTCGCAAACTACGCGCGCCTATATTGTCGACAAGAGTTGCGAGTTCTTCTTCAACAACTTCGACAATCAGGAACTTGGTGTTCTTGAACTGTGCAATCACCTTCGCGTCAGCCGGCGCACGTTGCAATACAGTTTCGAATCGATACTGGGTATTTCCCCATCCAATTACATTCGCAATGTCCGGCTCAATGTAGCCAGGAAAATCTTGCTCCTCTCCCCGCTCGACAAGATCCAGGGCGCCGCGCTGGGCGCTGGTTTCAGCCACCTCGGGCGTTTCTCCAAGTATTACCATGACTTCTATGGTGAACTGCCGTCGCAAACACTCGGCCGCCAATTGAAGAGTCTGTAATTCGTCGACGTCGTATTTCCTGACAACCGCCAGGATAAGTGTCGCCATTACGCCTGCCTCCATCCGGCACCCAGTTGCCGAATACGGATATCCCGCCTGACAGCGCTGCGATAACGTTTACCTGCCATGGATACATTCGAAGCACGCCAACTTTCCACGCGGAATAATTGGCGCCTGGCTACTCACCTATAACTTATATTCCTTGCGGGATTCCATAATGAAAAAAATAACTTCCAGAGCAAGTCTGGTGGCCGGCCTTGTTGCGGCCTCCACTGTCCAGGCCATCGAACTCAACGACAACCTGTCCCTCCTGATCGATGTGGAAGTGGTGTCGGATTATCGCTCTCGCGGCCAGTCGCAAACCCTCGGTGATCCGGCCCTGCAGGCAGGTGCCACGCTGTTCCATTCCTCCGGCCTCTACGTCATGGTCTGGACATCGAATCTCGACTTCGGCAATGGCCTGAAGACCCGTCAGGAACTCGATTACCTGGGCGGCTACCTCTGGCAGATCAACGATGACATCAGCCTGGATGTTGGCCACGCCAAGTACACCTATCCACGCTCCTCGCAGCTGAACTACAACGAAACCTACGCGGTATTGAGCGCCTATGGTTTCAAGGCCGCCACGCAGTACGCCGACAACTACGAGGGCAATCAGTCCTACCTGTGGAACTGGGTCGGCTACGACACCAAACTGCCCTACGACATCGACGTGAGCCTCCACTACGGCGTGGTGGACTACAAGGACGATGTGCTGGTCTCCAACAGCGGCAAGACGCGCCAGCGCTACGACGAGTGGGTCGCCAAGATCAGCAAGGACTTCATCGGCGCCACCTGGTCCCTGAGCTACGTGGACACCGACATCTCGAAAGCCGAGTGCAGCAACCTGATGGGCTATGACGACCTGTGCTCTGCCACCCTCGTGGCCGGCGTCAAGAAGAGCTTCTGACACCTGCTGATAGGCGCCTTGCAGGTCACGCAGCCGTCACCTGCGCAGCTGCCCCAAGCAAAAAAGCGCGGTCACCAGGACGGTGCCGCGCAACGCTCAATCGTCGGTACCAGGCTTTCGTCCAGTTATCAGAATTGCTCCGCGTCCAGGCCGAACAACGGCTCGCTGCCGGCACGGATACTCGCCTCCAGGCCCAGAATGCGCGGTAGCAGGCGGCGGAAGTAGAAATCCGCGGTGGCCAGCTTGGCGCCATAGAACGCCTCGTCTTCACTGCGTTTGCTCGCCGCTACCTGAGCCATGCGCGACCACAGCCAGGCATAGGCGACGTAGCCGAACAGGTGCAGGAACTCCACCGAGGCGGCGCCGACTTCGTTGGGGTTGCCCGTGGCCTGCTGCAACAGCCAGTCGGTGGTGTTTTCCAGGCGCTGCACGGCGTCCAGCAACGCGTCGCGATGGGGCACGTCCGCCGTGGCGAAAGCGCGGATCTCGCCAGTGAACTGGCGCAGCGCGGCGCCGCCATTGGCCACCACCTTGCGCCCGAGCAGGTCGAGTGCCTGGATGCCGTTGGTGCCTTCGTAGATCTGCGCGATGCGCACGTCGCGCACCAGTTGCTCCTGGCCCCACTCGCGGATGTAGCCGTGGCCGCCGAACACCTGCTGGCCATGCACGGTGCTTTCCAGACCGCTGTCGGTGAAGAACGCCTTGGCCACCGGGGTGAGCAGCGCCACCAGGTTCTCGGCGGCCTGTTTCTCGGTGGCGTCCTCGCTGAACTTGCTCAGGTCGAGCTGCTGGCCCACATAGCTGGCGAAGGCGCGGCCGCCTTCGGTCATGGCCTTGATGGTCAGCAGCATGCGCCGCACGTCCGGGTGCACGATGATCGGGTCAGCTAGCTTGTCCCTGGCCTGCGGGCCGCTCGGCGCACGGCTCTGGATACGCTCGCGGGCGTAGGCCACGGCGCACTGGTAGGACGCCTCGGCGCAACCGATGCCCTGGATGCCAATGGACAGGCGCTCGTAGTTCATCATGGTGAACATCGCCGCCAAGCCCTTGTTCTCCTCGCCGATCAGGTAGCCTTCGGCGCCATCGAAGTTCATCACGCAGGTGGCCGAGGCCTTGATGCCCATCTTGTGTTCGATGGAACCGCAGCTCACGGCATTGCTGGCGCCCAGCGAGCCATCGGCGTTGACCTTGATCTTCGGCACCAGGAACAGCGAGATGCCTTTCGGCCCGGCCGGGGCATCCGGCAGTTTGGCCAGCACCAGATGGATGATGTTCTCGGTCAGGTCCTGTTCGCCGCCGGTGATGAAGATCTTGCTGCCGCTGATGCTGTAGCTGCCGTTGGCCTGCGGTTCGGCGCGGGTGCGGATGATGCCCAGGTCAGTGCCGGCATGGGCCTCGGTCAGGCACATGGAGCCGGCCCAGCGGCCTTCGTACATGGGCGGCAGGTAGGTGCGTTTCAGTGCTTCACTGGCATGGGCGTCGATGGCGAGGCAGGCGCCAGAACTCAGCGCGGAATACAGGGCGAAGCTGGAGCCGGCGGCGTAGAGCATTTCCTCGAACTGCACGGCAAGCATCTTGGGCATGCCCATGCCGCCGTATTGCGGATTGCCGGAGAGGCCGACCCAGCCGCCTTCGATATAGGTGGCGTAGGCCTGCTTGAACCCGGCCGGGGTGCTGACGGCGCCGTTGACCCACTGTGCGCCTTCCTCGTCACCGCTGCGGTTGAGCGGAGCGATCAGGCCGCCGGTGACCTTGGCCGCCTCCTCCAGAATGGCGTCGGCGGTCTCGGCGTCGACGGTCTCGGCCAGGGCCGGCAGGCGGGCCCACAGGCTCGGTGCATCGAACACCTCGTGGAGAACGAAGCGCAGGTCGCGCAGGGGAGCGTTGTATTCGGGCATAACGGACTACTCGTAATGGTTCGCGTACAGGACGCGAAGGGTGAGAGGGCCTAACCGGTCGCCTTGCCAGCGCCGGCACCGCGTACGGCGACGGCCTCGATTTCGAACATCAGCTCGGGCAACGCCAGCGCACTGACTTCAACGATACTGTCCGCCGGATAGGGCGGACGGAAAAACCGACGACGCAGCGCCACGACCTCGGGGAAATGGCGCATGTCGGTGAGGAACAGCGTGACCTTGACCACGTCATCCAGGCTGGAGCCACCGGCCTTGAGCACCTGCTCCAGGTTGGCAAAAGCGCACTCGGCCTGGCGCAGGAAATCCCCGGCCCCGACCACCGCGCCCTGGGCGTCCATGGCGGCCTGGCCCGAGACGAAAAACCAGTCCCCCACCGTAATTGCCTGGGACAGGGCAAAGGGCTCGAAGGGGTCCGGCTCGGTGCGTACCCGTTGCATGGCCTGCACAGGCTGCTGCATGACGTACTCCTGATGAAAAGTGGATTCAATCCGCCGTGATGCGCAGCACCACTTTGCCGACGTGCTGCCCCGACTGCAGGTGCGCCAGCGCCCCGGGCAGGTCGAGCCAGTCGTGCACGCTGTCGATCAGCGGACGCAGGCCGCTGGCCTCGATGGCGCGGTTCATGGCGTCGAACGACTGCCGCGGGCCGACGGCGATGCCGCGAACCCGGGCATTGCGCTGCAGGATCAGCAGCGGGTTGATCTCGCCCTGCTGGCCGCCCAGGTAGCCGATCACGTTGACCTGCCCGCTCGGATGCAGGGACAGCAGGGACTGGGCGAAACTGTTCGGACCGCCCACCTCGAGCACATGGTCGACGCCATAGCCGGCGGTAATGGTCATGACCTCTGTATGCCAGTCGGGCGTGCGGCGGTAGTTGATCAGCCCGGTCGCGCCCAGCTCAGCCAGGCGCTGCAGCCTGGCATCCTGGCTGGAGCTGACGATCACCCGCGCCCCGTGCAGCAAGGCGAATTGCAGGGCGAACAGCGAGACCCCGCCCGTGCCTTGCAGCAACACCCAGTCACCGGCCTTCAACTGACCTTCGACCACCAGCGCCTGCCAGGCCGTCAATGCGGCGCAGGGCAAGGTCGCCGCCTCTTCCCAGGACAGGTGTGCGGGGCATGGCACCACGCCGCGCTCATCGAGTAGCACGTATTCGCTGAGCATGCCGTCGAGCGGGCCACCCAAGGGCAGCGCGCCCTTGCTGTCGCCCAGGCGTCCGGCCTCCCAGCCTTGCCAGAAACAGCCGATGACCCGCTCACCCGGCGAGAAACGCGTCACCGCCGCCCCCACCTCGACCACTTCACCGGCGCCATCGGAAAGCAGGGTGAACGCCTGCTGCGGCTGGCCCTGGTAGGTGCCGGTGGCCATCTCCAGATCACGGTAATTCAGGGCCGCCGCGTGCACCTTGATCAACAGTTGATGCGGGCCGGGCGTCGGGCGCGGCACGTCGATCAATCGCAGCGCCGCGAAACCGAACGGCGGTGTAGCCTGCCAGGCTTTCATGCGTTGCCCTCCCCGCTCTGCAGGCGCTTGAGGCGTCGCCACAGGGTGGTCTGGCTGATGCCCAGGTACTCGGCGGCCATGCTCTTGTTGCCGCCGAACAGTTGCAGCGCCTTGACGATTTCCTCCTGCTCGACGTGATGCAGGTGACCACCGTTCTCGCCCTCGCTGAGCGGCGCATACAGCTCCGGCACCACCCGCGGCAGCGCGTCGAGCAGCGCCTCGCAACTGCCGTACAGGCGCTGCGAGACGATCAGCCGCTCCACCACGTTCTCCAGCTGGCGCACGTTGCCCGGCCAGTGGTAGCGGCGGAATACCGGGGCCACGCCCTTGATCAGCGCGTCCGGCTCCACTTCGAGGGCGTAGCGCAGGCCTTCGCGGCGCATCAGGTAGCTGGTCAGCAACGGGATGTCCTCGGCCCGCTCGCGCAGCGGCGGGATGTGCACGGCAAAGGTGCTGATGCGGTAGTACAGGTCTTCACGGAAACGCCCGGCGCGCACTTCGTCCATCAGGTCGACGTTGCAGGCCGCGACGAACTTGATGTTCAGCGAGATCGGCCGGCGCGCACCCACCGGGCTCACCTCGCGCTCCTGCAGCACACGCAGCAGCTTGGCCTGCTGCGGCAGGGGCAGCGAGTTGATTTCGTCCATGAAGAAGGTGCCGTTGTTGGCACTCTCCAGCAGGCCGGACTTGCCGCCGCTCTTGGCACTGGTGAACGCGCCCTCGGCATAGCCGAACAGTTCCGACTCGAACAGCTCGGCCGGGATCGCCGCGCAGTTGATCGCCACGAACGGTCCCTTGGCGTTGGCGCTGGAGACGTGCACCTGGCGCGCCGCCAGCTCCTTGCCGGTACCGGTTTCGCCACGGATCAGCACGGTACCGGGCGTTGCGCCGTACACGCTCAACTGGTTCTGCACTTCCGCCATGCGGCTGGACTGGAACACCAGGCGCCGGCTGTCGTCCTGGGGTAAGGCCAGCGGGCTGAGCTGGAAACTGTAGAGAAAGCCGACCAGCTCGCCGTCGAGCTCGAACGGCTGCTTGTTCAGGCTGCACAGGCGGTCGCCCAGCAGCAGGCCTTCGGCGCGCAGGTTCTGCGCCTCGAGCATCTTGCTGTCGAGCACGCCGTCCAGGCGCCGGCGTCGGCCGATGGTAGGGATCAGCGTGCTGGCCGCCGCGTTCCACGCCACCACCCCGCCGCTGCGGTTGGTGAGAATCTGCGGTTGCTGGTTCTGCTCCAGCAGGAACTGGCCGATGGCCATCTGCTGCTGCTCGCGCTTGTGCTGGCCGGCCTGGCGAATCGCCTTGCGCAGCAGGTTACGGCACGACTCGCGCGAGTACAGCAGCACCGACTGTAGCCCGGCATGCTCGGCCAGGTCACAGGCGTAGCTGGAGCCAATGACCACGCCAAAGCCCTCGTTGCGCACGCTGTGGAAGATCTCCTTGGCGTGCTCGGCGGTGCTGTAGGTGTGGTGGGTCAGCTCGACACCATCGAACAGGCTGAGCAGTTCGACGTTGGTTTCCTGCCGCTCGTAGCTGAGCAGCAGGATCTTCGAGGAGATGCGCCGCGCGGTGAGCACCGCCTGGATCAGGTCGGCCTGCTCCACCTTCAGCGCCAGCACCGGGATCGGCAGCGTATCTTGCAGATAGAAGGCGTTGGCCCCGGCGCTGATGAAGATATCCACCTGCTGCCGTTCGATCAGGTCACGCGCGGCCTTGACCGCATCGTTGAAGATATTGTCGATGATGGTGATGCTGGCCAGCGCCTCGAACTCCGGAATCAGGCTATGCACCACCTGGCTCAGTTTCGAGTTGCCGATCAGGCAGATCCTGACACGGTCGAGTTCCGCGTTGGCGAATTCCACGGCTTGCTAACCCTCTTATTTTTATAATGCACGGGCCCAGCTCATATACGAAACGCCGTACACAACCTGGAGCCTGCTCACGCGCTGGAGAACATGAACAGGCTTCGGGACGCTCAGCTGCGGAACAGCCAGGGCTCACTGAGCCGGCGGCGTTCCTCGTACGCACTGATCTGCGGCCCGTAGTGCAGGCTCTCGCCCACCTCATCGAGGCCGTTGAGCAGGCGCTGGCGGCGCCCTTCATCGAGTTCGAAACACCATACCCCGCCCCCTACCGAAAGCAAGCGCCGCTCGACGTCTACCTCGGCCTGCAGCCCAGGCTGCGCCTCGGCCTGGACGAACAGCTCATCCACCACCCCCTGCTCCAGCACCAGCGGCAGCACGCCGTTGTTGAAACAGTTGTTGCGGAAGATATCGCCGAAACTGGGCGCGATGACCACGCGCACGCCGAAATCGCGCAACGCCCAGACCGCGTGCTCACGGCTGGAACCGCAGCCGAAGTTGGCCTGCGCCAGCACCACGCTGCCCTGGCGATAGGGCGACTGATTGAGGATGAAATCCGGGTTCTCGCGGCGCTTGTCCAGCGGCGTGTCGATTTCCCCCGGGTCGAGGTAGCGCTCGTCGTCGAACAGGAAGCCCCCGAACCCCGAGGCTTCGAGGCTCTTGAGGTACTGCTTGGGCAGCAGCATGTCGGTGTCGATGTTGGCCCGGTTCAGCGGAATGATGATGCCCTGGTGAGTGATCAGCGGCTGCATGCTCATAGATTCCTGAAGTCGGTCAGTTCACCCGCCACGGCAGCGGCGGCGGCCATGGTCGGCGACATGAGATGCGTACGCCCGCCCTTGCCCTGGCGACCTTCGAAGTTGCGGTTGGAGGTCGCCGCGCAGCGCTCGCCGGGGCTCAGCCGGTCGGCGTTCATGCCCAGGCACATCGAGCAGCCCGGTGAGCGCCACTCGAAGCCGGCCGCCTTGAAGATGCGGTCCAGCCCTTCGCGTTCGGCCTGCAAACGCACCAGGCCGGAGCCCGGCACCACCAGTGCCTGGCGAATACGCTCATGCACGCGGCGGCCGCGCAGCACTTCGGCCGCCGCACGCAGGTCTTCGATACGGCCGTTGGTGCAGGAGCCGATGAAGATGCGGTCCAGCGCCACGCCAGCCAGCGGCTGGCCCGGTTGCAGGTCCATGTAGGCCAGTGCACGCTCCCAGTCCAGGCGCTGCAGGGCATCGCGCGCCCTGTCCAGGGTCGGGATCCGGCCGTTGATCGGCATGACCATTTCCGGCGACGTGCCCCAGGTTACCTGCGGGAGGATGTCATCGGCCTGGATCAGCAGTTCCTGGTCGAACTGCGCGTCGCTGTCCGAATGCAGGGTCTCGCGCCAGTAGGCGACCGCCGCCTCCCAATGTTCCGGCGTCGGTGCCAGCGGGCGGCCACGCACGTACTGCTCGGTGACCTGGTCATAGGCGATCAGGCCGACGCGCGCGCCCGCCTCGATGCTCATGTTGCACAGGGTCATGCGCGCTTCCATCGACATCGACTCGATGGCCGGGCCGCAGAACTCGATGGCATGCCCGCTGCCTCCGGCGCTGCCGATCAGGCCGATGATGTACAGGGCCAGGTCCTTGGCGGTGACGCCGAGCGCCAGTTGCCCTTCGACACGGATGCGGTAGTTCTTCAGCTTGCGGCTGCGCAGCGTCTGGGTCGCCAGCACATGCTCGACCTCGCTGCTGCCGATGCCATGGGCCAGCGCCGCCAGCGCGCCATGGGTGGCGGTGTGCGAGTCGCCGCAGACCAGGGTCATGCCTGGCAGGGTCAGGCCCTGCTCGGGACCGACCACATGGACGATGCCCTGGCGCATATCGTTGAGCGCGAACAGCGGGATGCCGAACTCGCGGCTGTTGCTTTCCAGCACGGCGATCTGCTGCCGGGCGATACGGTCGCTGATACCGCCCAGGCCCTGTTCGCGGCTCATGGTCGGCACGTTGTGATCAGGCGTGGCCAGGCTGGTGTCCACGCGCCAGGGTTTCCTCTGGGTCAGGCGCAAGTTGGAGAAGGCCTGCGGCGACGTGACTTCGTGCAGCAGGTGGCGGTCGATATAGAGCAGTGTGGAGCCATCGGGCAGATCCTCGACCCGGTGACGATCCCAGAGCTTGTCGTAGAGCGTTTGTGCTCTCACGGTGATTACCTCGGCAATTGAATTGCTGTTCTTGTTCTGTCAGACCCTGTTCATGACCTCGCGAGCTAGAGCCAAACGGTGGCGACAATGGCTGAGAAGTGGACTGGGCCCGCACTCGGGTTTACGAGTGGCAAGCGAGTATTCCGAAGCCGTTTTCAACACCGTTTAGCCGACGCGCAGCAGGTCGTGGGCAGGTTCTCAGCGCCTGACGGGTGTCCAGGGCACCCAGCGATACAACTCGTTGCCACCGGGATCAGCGATCCGGTAGCCGCAATAACTGTCCAGCCGGCCACCGGCCTTCGGCTGCACGATGCAGAACGGCCGCCGGCAGGTGGCCTCATCCTGTCCGGCATCGTTCAGCGCCTGGCGTGCCTGCGCCAACGCCTGGTCGAGGGAGGCCGTCTGTTGTCCATCGAGCTTCGCCACGTTGGCCTGGAAATGACCGACCCAGGCCTCGACGAACACTTCACACAGCGCGCCGCCAGCCACACCCGCCGCTGGCGACGGACCGTGGCTCGGCGCCGGCGCCGAGCACCCGGCGACAGCGACCAGCGCCAGCGCGCTAGCCCAGCAGCGCAAGGCAATCCTCCAGGTCGCGTACGTCGGCGTACTTGATCTGCAGGTCGCGCAGGTTGGCCCGGTGCGCTTCCGCATCGCGGTCACCCACCGCCTGCTCGGGCAGCAGCACACGGAATTCGTGCTGCAAGGCATCCAGTGCGGTCGCCCGCACACAGCCGCTGGTGGTGAGGCCGGTGACCATCACGCCATCGGCCCCAGCATCGCGCAGGCGCTGGGCCAGGTCGGTGCCGAAGAAGGCGCTGGCCCAGAACTTGACCAGCACCGGCTCGCCTTCCTGCGGAGCCAGGCGCGGGTCGATTTCGACCAGCTCCGAGCCCGCCGCCAGCACATTCAGCGCCGGGATCTTTTCGCGGAAGACGTGTGCCTGCGCCGCGTCGTCATAGGCCACCGTGGTGAAGAACACCGGCCAGCCGCGACGACGGAACGCCTCCAGCAACTTGCGGTTGGCCTCGATTACCGCCGGGCATTCACTGGCCAGCGGGCTTTTCGTCGGATCGGTGAAACCGACCGAGAGGTCCACCAGCACCAGCGCATAGCGCTGGGCCGGGGACAGGGAGCGAGAATCCAGAGCCATGGCGATTCCTCAGGTCCAGGATGGGGTGGTCGGTGCCGGCAGGCCGGTTTCGGCCAGGCACCGCGCCTTGAGCTCGTCCAGGGTGCCGCCACGGTCGAATAGCTGGATCTCGCCGCGCTCGGCCGCCATGACCTCACGCAGGGCACGGGTCGCCACGTCGTCCACGACGCCATCGGTGATCACCACGCCGTAGCGACGAGCGCCTTCGGCACTGACCAGGCCCTTGCGGATGTCGGTGAGGATCTTCGCCGGATCGCGCTGCAGCGGGTCGCCCCAGCCACCGCCACCCCAGGTGTCGAACAGCACCAGGTCGCCCGCCTTGACCTGAATGTTGTCGCACTTGGCCGGCAGCATCTGCCGGGTGCCATCGGCACGGATCAGTTCCTTGCGGCTGCGCTCGCCTGGCGCGCCACCGTTGACGCCCCAGGGGTAGGTCAGCCAGCGGTCGTCGTGGATCGATACTTCGCCGTCGACCAGCAAGCGGTACGCCACGCGCAGGCCGTTGCCGCCACGGTGCAGGCCCGCGCCGCCGGAGTCGGTGAGGGTCTCGTAGGTTTCGATGCGCAGCGGGAAGTACGCCTCGACGAACTCGTTGGGCACGTTGGTGAAGCCCGGCCACAGCGAGTGACCATCCGGCCCGTCGCCCACCGGGCGTCCCGGAATGCCACCGAAGCCGATCTGGAACAGCTGGAACCACTCGCCCTGCTGGTCGTAACCCGAGTACATGAAGTGCGGCGAGTCGGAGAAGCCGGCGGCGTTCATCGCCTGCGGCGTGCCCTGGCCGAGCAGCCCGCCCATCATGTCGAAGATGCGGCCCAGCAGGTGGGTGCGGCAGGACAGTGCGGCCGGGAAGTTCGGCTTGAGGATCGAGCCCTGCGGAATACGCACTTCGACCAGGTCGTAGAAGCCGTCGTTGAGCAGGATCGCCGGGTCGAACAGGCTGATGGTCAACGCGCCGAAGAAGATCTTGAACATCTCTTCGTTGACGTAGAAGTTGACCGATGAAGGCGCCTGCGGGTCGGTGCCTTCGAAGTCGAAGATCGCCTTGTCGCCTTCGCGCCACAGGGCGCAACGCAGGGTGTACGGGCCGAGACCGGCGCCGTCGTCGCAGATGTAGTCCTCGAACTCCTGGCGGTGCTCGGGCACCACGCGGCCGATGACTTCCTTCATCGCCCGGTGAGTACGTTCGAGCATTTCCTGCTGGGCGCTGTAGAACACGTCGTCACCGAAGCGCTCGGCCAGTTCCACGCAGCGCTTGCTGGCGGTACGGCAGGCGGCGACGATGGCGTTCAGGTCAGAACGGTTCCAACGCGGCATGCGCACGTTGTGCAGGATCACATCGAGCATGTCGCTGTTCATCTCGCCACGGCGGTACAGCTTCACCGGCGGGATGCGAATGCCTTCTTCCCAGATCGAGCTGGCGTTGGTCGGCAGGCTGCCTGGCACCTTGCCGCCCACGTCGGACATGTGGCCGAACATCGCGGCGTAGTTGATCACCCGGCCGTCCTTGAAGATCGGCATCAGCACCAGCCAGTCCGGCAGATGGCTGACCGCGCCGCCGCACAGGTACGGGTCGTTGGTGAGGAATACGTCGCCCTCTTCGATATCGCCTTCGTAGTTCTTCAGGAAGCCGGTGATGAACGAGCCGAACTGGCCGACGATCATCTTGCCTTCGCTGGTGGCGATCATCGGGAAGGCGTCGCCCTGCTCGCGGATGCCCGGACTCATGGCGGTACGAAAGAGCACCGCGTCCATCTCGTTACGGGCGTTGCCCAGGGCGTTCTCGACGATGTCGATGGTGATGCCGTCGACGTCGACGCGCTGGAACGGATTGCTGTTTTCTTGTTTGATGCGCGCAACCATGACGCTTACTCCTGATGGCCCAGCGGGCGGATCAACAGATTGCCGACGCGGTCCACGGCCGCTTCGTAACCCGGAAGGACGAGGGTGGTGGAGTCCATTTCCATGACGATGGCCGGACCCGGCACGACCAGGCCCGGGCTCAGCTTGCCGCGCGCATAGAGCGCCGCGCTGTAGTCCTGGCCGGCGTAATGCACCGGGGTCTCGCCGACCTGCGCTTGCGCAAGGCTGTTGCCGGCACCTTCGAAGGCACGCTCGGTGATGTCCGGGCGCGGGGCACGGGCGATGGCCCGCAGGTTGACCAGTTCGTGGGCTTCGCTGAGGGCGAAGGTGAACAGCTGCTCGTGCTCGGCATCGAAGGCGGCGGTGATGGCCTGCATGCCTTCACTGGCCAGCTTGTCCGGGTCGATATCCAGGGTCAGCAACAGGGCCTGGCCCTGGTAACGCACGTCTGCCTGCCAGGTCAGTTGCTGCACCTCGGCCGGAATGCTCTGCGAGGCCAGCGAGCTGCGCACGCTGTCACCGAGCTGCTGGAGAATCTGCGCGACCTCTTCGACGCTCATGTCGCTGACGCGGCGCACCAGCGAGCGCGAGGCCTCGTCCTTGACGCGCGTGGTGGCGTCGCCGTAGGCGCAGAGCACGCCCGGACCCGGCGGAATGATCACCGGCCAGGCGTTCATCAGGATACCCAGGGCGTTGGCGTGCAACGGACCGGCCCCCCCGAAACCGCACAGGGCGAAGTCGCGCGGGTCATAGCCCTGCTCGACGCTGATCAGGCGCAGTGCACCGAACATGTGTTCGTTGGCGATGCGCACGATGCCTTCGGCGGCCTCGAACAGCGACACACCCATGGCGTCGGCGATGGCCTGCACGGCCGTGGTCGCCAGGTCCTTGCGCACCTGGAAGTCACCACCGAGTTTCTGTTCGGCCGGCAGGTAGCCGAGCACCACGTTGGCGTCGGTCACGGTGGCGACGGTGCCACCCTTGTTGTAGGCCGCCGGGCCAGGGACCGCACCGGCGCTTTCCGGGCCGACCCGCAGGGCCTTGGTCAGCTCGGGTACCGAGGCCATGGAACCGCCGCCGGCACCGATGGTGCGTACGTCGACCGACGGCGCGCGGACTGCCACGTCACCGACGCGGGTTTCGCGACGGATGCGCGCCTGGTTGTTGTCGATCAGCGCCACGTCGGTGGAGGTGCCGCCAACGTCGAAAGTCAGGACTTTGCTGTAGCCACCGCGCGAGCAGAACCAGATCGCCCCGGCCACACCGCCGGCAGGGCCGGAGAGCAGCAGGTTGACCGGCGTGCTGGCTGCCGACTGGCTGGTGGCCAAGCCACCGTCGGAGCGCAGGATGGACAGTTGCACATCCGGGTGCAGGCGGCTGCACAGCTCGCCCTGCAGGTGTTCCAGGTAGTTGGCCACTTCCGGGCGCACATAGCTGTTGACCACGGTGGTCTCGGTGCGCTCGTACTCTTGCATCTCCGGGACCACTTCCGAGGACAGCGACACCGGTACACCCGGCATCACTTCACGGGCGATCTCGTGGATGGCCTGCTCGTGTGCGCCACTGGCATAGGCATTGATCAGGCTGATGGTCAGCGCTTCGATGCCGGCATTCTTGAGCGTGAGCAGTTCGCTACGGATCGCCTCGCGATCCAGCTCGCGCACCACGGCGCCATTAGTGTCGATGCGCTCGTCAGCTTCGACGGTCAGCTCCAGCGGGGCAAGCAGCTCGCCCTTGTTGAAGGTCACCCAGCCGCCCAGGCCACCCGGCACGAAGGAGCGGGCGATGTGCAGCACCTGCTTGTAGCCCTTGGTGGTCACCAGGCCGACCTTGGCGCCGCGACGGGTCAGGATGGCGTTGGTGGCCACCGTGGTGCCGTGCATCACGGAGCGGATCTCGGACGGTTCGACGCCCGAGGTCTGACAAATCTTCTCGATGCCGTTGAGCACGGCGATGGAGGGGTTGTGCGGCGTGGAAGGCACCTTGGCGGTATAGCTGTCGCCCGTCACGTCGTTGATCAGGAGCAGGTCGGTAAAGGTTCCGCCTACATCAGCACCCAAACGAAAACTCATGTTGCCTCCAAGCACTTTCTTGGCTTTGTTGTGCATCTTGGACCGGGGTGCAACGGCACCCCGGCTGATTCGGCTTATCAGGTCTTGTGAGAACTATTGCGCTCGGTTATGACGCTCTCACACGTCCTGTTAACGCGCGGCTTTTTCGAGTTCGCGCAGGTTGACGTCGTCCGCTGTGACACCCGGAGTGTTCAGGCGCGGGCCGCCCAGTACGAATACCGTGCCGTGACGGCGCTGGTAGTCGATGGTGAAGCCCGCAGCGGAGATAATCCCCACATCACCATCCTCGGTCTTGATGGTTTTCAGGTGATAGTTCATCCATTTCCAGAACTGCCCTTTGCGATCATAGGCCTCGGCCTGATAGAAGCGAGGGAACTGGGTATCCATGTACATGACTTTCTTGCTGTACGGGTGCTCCGGCGGCGTCGTGGCTTCCACGACCCAGACTTCACGCGGCTCCCACTCGGCCTTGGGGTTCCAGTGCGGAGCGTTGTCCAGGTCGATGACCGGGAACTCGGCATTGCCACTGGCCTTCTGGTTCCAGGTTTCGCCGGTGGAATTGGCCACGGCGAGAATCCAGCGTTTGCCCAGCAGTTTGTAGTCCGGGTACCAGCTGGGGTGGGCGTTGAAGATCTCGATGTCATCGCTGAGCTGGTCGGTGCCACCGATCGGGTCCATCCAGGTGCCGCCGGACAGGCGACGGGTACGCCGTACCGACTTCACGTAGGCCCAGGAGTCCTCGAGCTTCGGTGAGTCGTAACGCACGGTGAACAGGCCCAGACCGCGGATGTCGTTGGGGTATGTCGCGTACAGCAGGGTCTTGGTCAGGATGCTGCCATCGCCCTCGACGGTTTGCGCAGCCCCCAGGCGGCCCTTCATGTAGTAGCGCTTGAACGCCCACTCCTGGCGACGTTCCAGGCCGACCTTGTCGTTGAGGAACAGGTAGCCGAACTTCGGATAGTCCTGCAGGTTCTTGGTCGGCTGCGCGTAGTGGTGGTTCCAGATCAGCTTGGCCGCTGCATCCGGGTCATCCTGGCTGACGTTGGGGAACGGAATGCCGGCGACCCAGCCATCGACCTGACGGGTATCGCGGTTGTACACCGCCTTGCCTTCGTTGGCCTTGGTGGCCGCCATGTAGTCCTTGCCCAGGGTGATCGGCTCGGACGTCTTGAGGGTGATGGCCAGGCCTTCATCCTTGATCAGGATCTGCATGCGTTCGGTCAGCAGGTCGCCGATGGCGTGGCCTTCGAACGTATCGCCCATGTGCTGCGCGAGGCTTTTCGCATCGATTCGCGTGCCGGGGGTCAGCTCGGCAGCCTGGGCCGCCAGCGTGACCGAGAAGGTCAACGCCAGGGAAGCGACGAGGTGATTCTTGAGGAATGTCATTGTTGTTATCTCCTGCATCAGAACTGGTAGGTCACACGGACAGCCAGTTGGTCGTTGCCATCGAAATAGCCGAAGAGGTTGGTGTTGTTGAAGCCTTGCAGCGCGCGTTTCTGCCGCTCGTCGTTGAAGAACAGATCCGCCTCGACACGTACCCGCCAGTTGTTGCCATAGGCGAACTCGACACTCGGCACGATGAAGCTGCCGCCGTAGGTCAGGTCGGTACCGACTGCCAGGGTCGGGTTGATCCGGTCGTTGTCGTAGTTGGTCGCCAGGATGGCGGTGGCGATGGTCGAGAACTCCTTGCCACGGCCACTGAAGCCGGCGGTGTTGACCACTTCGTCGTCACGGTCGTAGTTGGTGATCCAGGTGTTGAACAACTGCACCGAGAAGAACGACGGACGGCTGGTGCCAAGGTAGTTCTGCAGGCCGAGCTGCTTGTCCATGCGCACCATGGTTTTCACCACGTCCTTCTCGATGATTCCGCAAAAGCCCGGGAAGAAGGAGCAACCGCCGCTCTCGCCTGCCTGCACGCCGATGTTGTACGGCGCGTTGGGGATGTAGGAGATCTCGGTGGAGAACACCGCATCCAGCGACTCGAGGTAACGGTTGGCGGTCACGCCGAACACGTCGATGAACGGGAAGATCAGTTCGCCCACGGTGGAGCCCGGATCGGAACGGTAGTCGCCCTTGTACGGGCCGACATAGGTCCGCCCGCTCGCCGCGTTACCCACGCCCAGCGGGTTGTTCGGGTTGGAGTTGATCACCGGGTTCTGCGAGGGGCCGTGGAACCAGCCCAGCGAGTATTCCCAGTCGCCGGCCATGCCCTTCCAGCGCACGCCATAGGACGGATCGTCCATGTCGGCGGCCTTGTGGTTGTAGTTGTACGGCACGTCCGCACCGAAGGTCGCCGACTCGAAGGTGATGCCCTTGTTCGGGTTGTTCGCCCAGCGTCCGCCTTCCAGGTCGTAGCTGTTGCCACGGTCCTTGGCGCGGTTCATGCGGCCGGGGATGTAGAGCATCTGCAGGGTGCCGTCGACGCTGTCGAAGCGCTCCATCAGGTTGACCATCCACAGCGGCTTGCGCACGTCCTCGTTTTCCGGCTCGAGGAACGAACGAATACGCATGTCGTAGCCGTGGATCACGTCCAGGGACTGGAAGAAGTCGGTCTCGCCCCACACCACCTGTTGCTTGCCGAGCTTCAGGGTGGTGGTTGGGGTTACCCCGGTCTGCCACCACAACTCGCGAATTTCTTCGCTGTTGTAGACGTCGTCCATCAGGTTGACCGAGGACTTGGTGCGGTTGCTGAACAGGTCGGACGCGGCGTTGCCGTCCATCGCCTTCTGCAGGTCCTTCAGGTAGTTGGTCTCGACCTCACGGGCCACGCGCCCGGAGATGTTGAACTGCGAGTTGCCGAAGTCCTTGAACAGGTTGAGCTTGAGGGTGGTGCGCGCCATCGACAGGTCGTAGCGATAGTTGCCCTTGCGCTTGGCACCGACCAGCCCGTTCGGGTCATCGGTGTCCATCAGGTAAGGGTTCTCCAGGTTCCAGGACATATGCTGGCGCAGGTAGCCGCTGACTTCCCAGTCGGAGAGAA
Source organism: Pseudomonas sp. Marseille-Q8238 (assembly GCF_965111915.1). Taxonomy (NCBI): domain Bacteria; kingdom Pseudomonadati; phylum Pseudomonadota; class Gammaproteobacteria; order Pseudomonadales; family Pseudomonadaceae; genus Pseudomonas; species Pseudomonas sp. Marseille-Q8238. The sequence continues at coordinate 4,193,627 of NZ_CBCOPI010000001.1, forward strand.
ACCCTTCCTCCGCCTGGACGCCAGCCTGCACTCCCAGACCCGCCAGCAGGACTGCGCAGGCGAGTGGAGTTTTGCCAGACCACACTTTCGTATTGTTGTTTTGTGCGCTCATTTTTAGTTCCTGATGTGTTCAGGTTGGTGGATACGCCCGCAGATCGGGACGTCTTTCGTCTGGCCGTGTTCAAAGATGAATTTCGGTTTGAACACCAGCGCAAGCGAAGGCATGACGAAGAGTGAGGTGAGTGCAGAAACCATCAGCCAGAGGCCGATCAGCATGCCCATCTCCGCCTGGAAACGAAGGGAAGAGAACGACCAGAACAGCACCCCGGCCGCCAGGGTGAAGGCCGTCAGCAGCACGCCACGGCCCGCCGAGCCGAGCGACTGCAGCACCGCGTCGAGCGGGTCGGCGTCGGGGTGCTTCTCCAGGTATTCCTTCATCGAATCGACGATGTAGAAGGCGTAGTCCACGCCCAGCCCGATACCCAAGGCCACCACCGGCAAGGTGCTGATGCTCATGCCGATGTCCTGCCAGGCCATGAAGGCGAAGGTCACCACGTTGGAGATCAGCACCGGGATGATGAAGAAGATCCCGCTGACCGAAGAGCGGTAGACGATCAGGCAGCACAGCACCACCACCAGGAAGGCCAGCGCGGTCGCTTCGATCTGGTCGCCGAGAAGGATCTCGTTGACCGCCGCGATGATGCCCAGCACGCCGCCCACCAGCTTCACGTCCGCCCCTTCGAGTGGGTTGTCGCGGATGAACTCGTTGGCGTAGTGGGTCGCCTTGCGCAGGGTGTCGCCCTTGTGATCGCGGAAGAACAGGGTCACGGCGGCATTGCGGAACTGCACGTCGGAGAACTGGGTCAGGTCATCCGGGTCGGCGCCCTGCATGTAGAAGCTGATCAGCTCGCCGTTTTCCATGCGGCTGGAGCCCAGTTCGCCGTAGCGCGGGTTGCCTTCATAGAGGTTGCGGCGGATGTCGATGACGATGTCGGCCAGCGAGACGGTGCCGCCGATTTCCGGCTGGCGCTCCATGTAGCGCGAGAAGCGCAGCATCCAGTCGAGCACCTCGGGCGTCTTCATCGCGTCCAGCTCTTTGCCTTCGAGCACCACGAACATCTGCTCGGAGCCGGGATAGAGACGGTTGATCAGCGCGCTGTCGCGGTTGAAGGACGAGTCCTGCCAGAGGATCGGCGAACCGTCGCTGGCATCGCCGACGTTGATCTTGGTGGCCTCGAACATGAAGCCGCACAGCAGCACCAGGGTCACCGGGGCCACCCAGTAGCGCGCCCGGCTGCGCACCATCCACTTCGCCCCGTTGAGAACGAACTGCATGAAGCCGTCAAGGTTGACCGGGTGCACGTAGCCTTCCGGGCGCTTGACGTAGGACAGCAGCGCCGGCGTCAGCAGCACCGCCGACACGGCAATGGTCATCACCCAGATCGCACCGATGATCGCTACTTTGTGCATCAGCGGAATCGGCGTGAGGATCACGCAGAGGATCGCCCCGGCGTCGGCGTACAGCCCCAGCATGCTCGGGCGGAACAGCTCGCGCATGGTCTGCTCGGCAGCCTTCTTCGGCTCGATGGACTCGCCCACCGCCAGGTCATCGAAGCGGGTGATCAGCTGCACCGAGTGGGAGAACGCCCGCGCCGTGATGATGAAGGCCACCACGATCACCAGCGGATCGAAGTTGTAGCCCAGCAGGCTGCCGACACCCAGCGCCCAGATGGCCGAGACGATACCGGCAATCAACGGCAGCAGGGTGCCGCGCCAGGTCCGGCTGAACACGAACAGCAGCACCAGCATGGCAGCCAGCGACAGCAGCGCGATGCTCACGGTCTCGCCCAGGTAATGCGAGACCCAGCCGTACAGGATCGGCTCGCCGACCAGGTGCAGGCTCACCGCGTCCTTCACCGGCGAGGCGTCGAGGATGGCCTCGATCTGCGGGAAGATCTTCGAGTAGTCCACCAGGTGGTCGTAGAAGTCGACCTGAATCAGCGCCGAGCCCAGGTCACGGTCGACATACAGGCCGTAGACCAGCGGGTTGTTCAGCACCGCCTGACGCAGCTCGCGCATCTGCTGCGCATCCTTGGGCAGGTCAGGCCACATCAGCGGACGGGTTTCGATGCCCTCGCTGGAGGCGTTGACGCGCTTGAGCTTCTTCGACGCCAGCGAGGTGATCTGCATCGGGTTGACGCCATCGACCTGCTGCAGGTCGTAGGTAATCCGACGCACTTCACCGAGCACATCCTCACGGAAGATGTCGCCTTCTTTGGCCTTGACCAGAATGGTCACGCGGTTGCTCGCGGCAAAACTGTCCTGATACTTCTGGTGCACCTTCACATAGGGATGGTCGTGGGGAACCATGTCGCTGAAGCGGGTGCGGATATCCAGGTGAACCAGGCTGATGGCGAAGCCCAGGGTGATCACCCCGACCACCACGCACACCAGCAGGCGATGACGGATCGCCCACAGCGAAAGGCGCGCGACAAAACTCATTGCGGCATTCATTGTTGTTGCTCCCGAGGCCAGAGTTGCAGGTCGTCCTGGCGCAGCAAGCCGAGTTGATGGCCGATCAGCACCACACCATCAGCGGTGTCGAGCAGACGGCTGTGATAGCTCTTGTCGAGCCCGTCCGGTGTCCAGGCCTGCCAGGTTCCGGAAGGGGTCTGGGTACGGAACAGCGCACCGCGGTCGCCGGTGGTCAGCCACTCGCCACGGTGCACGGCCACGTCGAACAGGTGCTCACGGGTGAAGGGCTTCACGGCTTGCCAGCTGTCGCCGCCATCCGTGCTGAGGAAGGTCTGGCCCTGGTTGCCCACGGCAAGCCCGGTGTGCCCTGCGAAGACCAGCGAGCGCAGGCTTTCGCTACCCAGTTCCTGGGTGGTCCAGGTCACCCCGTTATCGCGGCTGCGCAGCAGGCGGCCGAATTCGGCGGTGATCCACAGATCGCCCTCGACGCCAGCACGGATGCTGTTGAAGGTGACGTCATCACCGGTGCCCATCGGCTCCCAGTGCGCAGCATCGGCATCACCGCGGAACAGAGCGCCCATCTCACCGACGGTCCAGAAATGGCCGTTGATGAAACTGACGCTCAGGAGCTTCCCCGCCAGGTCGGAGACCAGCAGGTCCTGGCTCTGCCAGGGCTCGGCACCCAGGCGCGTCCACAGACGGCCCTGGTTGCCCACCACGACTTGCCGGCCCTGATCGGAAACGGCGATGGACTGCAGGTTGCCGCGTGCTGGCAGCTCTTCCCGCACCCAGTTGGCGCCGGCATCCAGGCTCGACAGCAGGGCGCCGTTCTGCCCGACGATCCACACGCGCTCGCCCAGCACCGCGCCATCGAAGAAGGCATCACGGCGTTCGAGCAAGGGCTGGTCCAGTGGCACCGGATTGACCGAGGGTTTGATGAACACGGCGGCGTAAGCCAGGCTGCCGATGACCATCCAGGGCGCCAGACGGGCGACCCAGCTAAGCAGACGATTAAGCATGGTTCACCCCCTGGCGCTTGCTGGCCTGACGGTCGAGCCAACGGAACGAATGGCCGCCCAGCGGCGTGCCGGTCAGCGCTTGCACACGCTGCACCGCATCGACCAGCGCCAGCGGTTCGATACCGCTACGCAGGCCCATGGCATCGAGCATCAGCACCAGGTCTTCAGTAGCCAGGTTGCCGGTGGCGCCGGGCGAGAACGGGCAGCCGCCAAGGCCGCCGATGGAGCTGTCGAACTCACGCACGCCCCACTCCAGCGCGGCCAGTACGTTGGCCAGAGCCATGCCGCGGGTGTCATGGAAGTGACAGGACAACTGCCCGGCCATGCACGCCGAATCCAGTCGCTCCAGCACCTGGCGCACGGCACGTGGACTGGCCGCGCCGATGGTGTCGGCAATGATCACCTTGTCCGCGCCGGCTTCGAGCATGCGCTGGCTCAGGTACTCGACCACCGAGGGTGGGGTCAGGCCTTCGAACGGGCACTCGAACGCCACGGCGACATAGGCACGCGCCTGGATGCCGTCCTGACGGGCGCGCTGCATCAGCTCGCCGCACACATCGGTGGTCTGCTCGAGGCTCATGTTGATGTTGCGCTGGTTCATGGTTTCGGTGGCCGACAGCACCACCGCGACCGACTGCACACCAGCGGCGCGCGCCAGCTCGTAGCCACGCAGGTTCGGCACCAGCGCCGAGTAGGCGACTGACTCGGTCATCGGCAACAGACCGAACAGCTCACCGGTCCCGGCCATCTGCGGCACGGCCTTGGGCGAGACGAAACTGCCAACCTCGATGCTGCGAATACCGCTATCGAGCAGCGCGTCGATCATCAACAGACGCTCCTCGATGCTCAGGGTCTTGCCCTGGCTCTGCAGCCCGTCGCGCGGGCCGACTTCATTGACGGTGACGAAATCACTCATGCCTCACCCCACGATCCGCTGGTTCTTCAACTCGGCGATACGCTCCGGGCCATAGCCCAGTACGCGCTCGAGCACGGCTTCGGTGTGTTCGCCCAGCAGGGGCGGTGCGCTGTAGCTGTCTTCGTTGTCAGCAGAGAGCTTGATCGGGTTGCCCGGTGCTTCCACCGTGCCACCCTGCGGATGCGGGATATCCACCACCATCTTGCGATGACGCACCTGCGGGTCGGCCAGGGCTTCGCTGAAACGGTTGACCGGGGCACAGGGCACACGCACCGAAGACAGCTTCTCGACCCAGTGCGCGGTGTCGCGGGTGGCGAACAGGTCGTTGAGCACGCCGTCGATCAGCTTCTTGTCGGCCAGGCGAGCGGGCTGGGTCTTGTACTTGGGGTCTTTGAGGGCATCGATATCGAGCAGGCTGACCAGGTTGTCCCAGAAGCTGTCGAAGATCACCGCGACGATGATGAAACCGTCGGCGGTGCGGTAGGTGTTGTACGGCACATGCACGAAGTGGCCGTTGCCCAGCGGCTCGGGGTTCTCGCCACTGAGGAAATACATGGTGGCCATGTAGTTGAGCATGCTGATCTGGCAGTCGAGCATGCTGATGTCGACGTGCTGCCCATGGCCCTTGCTGTGCCGCGCCTGGATGGCGGCAAGCACGCCCATGACCGCGAACATGCCGCCGCCCAGGTCACCGATCGGGATACCGGCACGGGTTGGCGTCTCCGCGTTGTCGCCGGTGATCGACATGCCACCACCGATGCCCTGCACCACCTGGTCGAATGCCGGACGCAGGTAATTGGGGCCGTCCTGGCCGAAGCCGGAGACCGAGCAGGTGATGATGCGTGGGTTGATCAGTTTGAGATGGGGGTAGTCGATCTTGAGCTTCTGCGGAACGCCGGCGCTGAAGTTGTCCAGCACCACATCGGCTTCACGCACCAGGTCGTGGAACACGGCCAGGCCCTGTTCGCTCTTGAGGTCGATGCAGACGCTTTGCTTGTTGCGATTGAGGGTGAGGAAATAGGCCCCCATCCCTTTGAATGAATGCCGAGGGTCTTTGGCCAACAGGGCACGTGTGCCTTCGCCAGCCAGCGGCTCGACCTTGATTGTTTCCGCCCCGAGATCAGCAAGGATCATTCCGGCATAAGGGCCGGACAACATATGGGTCAGATCGAGGACACGAATCCCCTCTAGCGGTTTACTCATGATCGTTCTCTTGTACTTGTTAGAAATGCCCGCACAAGAGGGATAGCAAGGTGCTTGCCAAGTCCTTTGTTTAAATTTAAGCCATTGTTTTATAAGTAATTTTTCAGATATTTTCGATAAGGAAAAAATGCTGGCCGGGGAATTCCATTGCAACCTGAAATGGTTATTTCATTCTGCATGGATGGCCGTTGGTCGCTTGGGCGTGGGGAGTCAGGATGATGGAAGAATTCACAGCACTGCATTGAGTTCTGGGCTGCAGGTTTTCTCTGAACGTGTTCTGTGGATGGCGGGTTATTGGGGTGGTTTGCAGCGTCTGATTTCACCCTTCTGGCCGAGTCACTTTCTCGTTGCTGCGGATCGCCGCCCGAACCAGGAAAAAGTGGCTCGTCCGGCGGGGGCGGACAAAACCAAAAGCCTAAATCCCCTCGCTAATCAGCCGCGCCACAGACCACCAGCAACCACACACATCCCACCAGTGCGCACGCCCCTACACGTGGCGTAAAAACCCCAAAAAAAGCCGGCACACAAGGTGCCGGCGAAAGTCACACTAGGGAGCAGTGTTCAGAGAAAACGTTGTTGCTCGATCGGCCCGTCGAATTGCTCGATGGAACCCGGCTCGATGTAGCGCTTCCAGTTATCGAAGATCTCCCGCCCGGCAAGAAACCCCTCGAAAATCGCATGGTCGGTCTTGCGTGGCACCACGCAATCCCCCACCCGATGCACATTGTCCAGCTCGGCCTTCAGCGCGTGGTACAGCCCATCCACCGGCAAGTGCCGCACCGCCAGGACGATGCTGTCGAACCCCTCCAGGGTTTCCTCCTCGGCGCTGTACAGGTTGAACAGATCCACCGCCGAACCACGCACCTGGCTGACCCAGGCATTCAGCGTGTAGGTCAGCCCGCGGCTGAACAGGTTGGCGTACACCACCGGCTGGTCGAGGGTGGTGCCGAGGCGATGGAACAACGCGTTCCAGCGCGTCACCACATGCACCTCGTGACCGCTCTCCACCAGCAGCTCGGTGATGCCGGCGGAATAGCGGTTGCCCTCCTCGTCCAGCACCAGCACGCGTTTACCGACCCGCTCCGGGTGCGCCAGCACGTCGAGCGCAGTGAACACATGGTCGGCCTCCAGCCCCGGCACCTGATCGACCAGCGGGTTGATGTCGGAATAGCCGCTACGGTCCGGCAGCGAGCCGGTGGCGATGATCACGCCGTCCGGTTGCAGGGCCTTGATCGACTCGACGCTGGCCTCGCAATTCAGGCGTACCTGCACACCCGCCTTGGCCATGTGCACCTTGAGGTCCTCGGTGATCCAGGCGAACGAATCACGGCGTGGCAGGCGGACGATATGGTTGACCTGGCCACCCAGTTCGGCGCCCTTCTCCAGCAGCGTGACGCGGTGACCGCGCTTGGCCAGGCCCTCGGCCGCCTTCATCCCGCCGGGACCACCACCGACCACCACCCAATGCTTGGCGTCAGGCGCCAGCTCCAGGGTCTGCGGGCCGAACACCTCTTCACGCCCTGTGGCCGGGTTGATCTGGCAGGTCATCGAGGTGCCGTGGAACAGTCGCGAGACGCAGCCCTGGTTGCAGCGCAGGCAGTGGTAGATCTCGTCCTCGCGGCCCTCGGCGGTCTTGATGGCGAACTCCGGGTCGGCGATCTGCGCGCGGGTCATGGCCACCATGTCGGCGTCGCCACGGGCGAGGATCGCCTCGGCTTCGCCGGCACTGCCGATGCCTGACACGCAGAACACCGGAATGCTCACCGCGCGCTTGAGCCGCGCCACTGGATCGACCAGCCAGCCATTGGGCACGTCATAGGGCGGCATGATGTAGGTGGCCGACTGGTACACCCCGGCGGTGGCCATGATGTAGTCGATCTGGCCGGTGGCCTCGACGGTTTGCGCCACCTTGATCCAGTCGGCGATCTCCATGCCGCCGGGGACCATTTCGTCCATCGACAGGCGAATGCCGACCACGAAGTCCGGACCGACCTTGTCGCGTACCGCCTTGATCACTTCCAGCGGGAAGCGCATGCGGTTCTCGTAGCTGCCGCCGTATTCGTCAGTGCGCTTGTTGAACAGCGGCGAGATGAACTGGTGCAGCAGGTAGCTGTGCGCCAGGTGCACCTCGACGCCATCGAAGCCGGCCAGTCGCGAGTACTCCGCCGAGCGCACCCAGCCCTCGACGATCTCGTCCATGTCCGAGCGCTCCATGGCCTTGGCCATTTCGCCGAACACCGGTGACTTGATGTTGGACGACGACCAGAGCACCCGGTAGTCATCCATGGCGTGGGTCTCGCCCATCACACCGAAGTGGTTGAGCTGGGCGAAGATGTGCGCGCCAAAGCCATGCACGGCTTCGGTCAGCGCCGTGTCGCGCTCGACCATTTCTTCTCGGTAGCCATACGGGTAGCCACGGCAGAAGGTGTTGGAGGTCGGGTGGATCAGGCGGTTGCCGGTGACCATCAGGCCGATGCCACCCTTGGCCCGCGCGGCGTGGTAGTAGATGTCGCGATTGTTGGTCAGCCCGTCGGGCGAGTTGAAGGCCATGGCGTGGGCCGACTGCATGATGCGGTTGCGCAGGGTGATCCCGCGCAGGCGCAACGGTTGGAACAGATGCGGATAACGTTCGACAGTCATAACGGTTCTCCCACGGCTGGTGAAGGACTTCACCAGCCGGGTTCATGCGACGAAAAGGACGGGGAACGACTCAGTGCGCGGGCGCACCCATGGCGCTGCGCCAATCGGCGCCGAAGCCTTCCAGCTCCCCCTGCTCGATGAAGCGTTTCGGGTCGTCCAACAGCTCGCGCCCCGCCAGCATGCCTTCGTAGATGGTGTCCTGCAGCGGGCGCGGCAGGCGTGCATCACCGATGCAATGCAGGTTCTCCACCCGTCCTTGCAGCGCGTGGTACAGCGCATCGTGCGGGCTGTGGCCAGCGGCGATGATGAAGGTGTCGGCCTCCAGGCATTCGCCATCCAGGTCGGTGAACAGGTTGAGCAACTGCGCCTGCTTGCCGTCAATGCTGCGCACCCAGCTGTTGAGGGTGTAGGTCAGGCCCTTGCGGAACACATGCTGATAGTTCACCGGCAGGTCCAGGGTCAACGCCAGGTTCGGCGACAGCGAGATGAAGCGGCTGACCACGTGCACCTGATGACCACGGTCGAGCAGGTACTCCGCCGTGCCGAGCGCATAGCGGCCACCGTCCTCGTCGAACAGCACCACGCGCTTGCCGACGCGCGACGGGTCTTCAAGCACTTCGACCACGCTGAGCACGTTGTCCTGCTCGGTGCCCGGCACGCGATCCACGGCCGGGCGGGTCGAGGTAAATGCTGTTTTCAGCGGCGTCGAACCGGTCGCCAGGATCACGCCATCGGCGCCAAATGCCACCACTTCATCGGCACTCATCGCCGTATTCAGGCGAATCTCCACGCCAGCCTTGCGCAGTTGCCGTTCCAGGTCGCGGGGAATAAAACCGAACTTCTGTCGGCGCGGCAGGCGTGCGGCCAGGTTGAGCATGCCGCCGAGGCGGTCGCCCTTCTCCACCAGCGTGACCCGATGACCGCGCTCGCGCAGGGTCAGCGCCGCCTTCATGCCGGCCGGGCCACCGCCCACCACCAGCCAGTTGCCGGGTGTCTGCGCCGGTTGCACGGTGTGCAGGCCGAAGCGCTGCTCACGCCCGGCCGCCGGGTTGACCACGCAGGAAATCGCATTGCCGGCCATCAGCCTGGCAATGCACGCCTGGTTACAGCGGATGCAGTGGTTGATCTCGTCTTCGCGCCCTTCACGCAGCTTGTTGCAGAACTCGGGGTCGGCGATTTGCGTGCGGGTCATCGCCACCATATCGGTGGCCCCGCTGGCGATCAGAGCTTCGGCTTTGGCCGGATCGACAATGTGGCCGACGATGAATACCGGAATCTCGCTGACTTCACGCAGCGCGGCCCGTAGGCGCGCGCCGTCGTCCACCAGCCAGTTCTCCGGGTAGTCGCCCGGTGGGATCTGGTCGGCGTGGGCGGCATAGGTGCCCGCCGTGGCGCTGACGTAGTCGATCAGCCCGGTCTCGACCAGCTTGCGGGTCATCTGGATCGCCGTGTCGGCGTGCATGCCGTCGACGGTGCACTCATCCAGCGACACACGGATACCGACCACGAAATCCGGACCGACCGCCTCGCGTACCCGCTGCATCGTCTCGATGGGGAAGCGCACGATATTGTCCAGGCTACCGCCGTACTCGTCGGTGCGTTTGTTGTAGACGAAGGACAGGAACTGCTGGTGCAGATAGCCGTGGGAATAGTGCAGCTCAACGCCGTCGAAGCCGGCCGCCTTGGATTTCAGCGCCGTCTCGGCGAAGTAGTCGGACACCTCGTCCATCTCCGCCTTGGTCATCTCCTTGGCCCACTCGTTGTAGGCCGGCGATTTCATGGTCGACGGGCCCCAGAGCACGCGGTAATCGTCCAGCGCACCGCTGCGCCCCTGCGGGCCGAAGTGAATCAACTGGGCGATGATCCGGCCACCGAAGGCGTGCACCGCCTTCACCATCTCGGCATCGCGCTCGATCATCTCGTCGCGGTTGCCACGGGCCAGGGAGCGGTTGGGCCCGGTGGAGTTGGGGTGAACGTGGCGCGCGCCGGTGACTATCAGGCCGATGCCACCTTTGGCCCGTTCGGCCTGGTAGTGAATGTCACGGTCGTTGGTCAGCCCTTCGGCCGAGGCGAAGCCCTTGGCATGGGCGGTTTGCATCAGCCGGTTGCGAATGGTGATGTTGCCGATTTTCAGCGGAGTAAAAATCGAGGGATAGCGAAGCTCCCCCGGCGTCGTGGGCTGGGTCATTGTCCTCATCCTTTTGTTCTTGTTCTGGTGAGTTGCCCGCCCTCGTGGGGCGGGTCTCTAGCCTCTGTACAAGGTGGTGTACAGAGCCCCGGAGCGCATCACGGCAATGCCTCCGGGCCGCACATGCGGGTGGATCAGCGCAGCACGTTCTCGCCGCTCATGAAGACGAACACACGGCGGAACTTGCCGTCTTCGACGTACCAGAAGTTGCAGTTGCGCAGGCGGGTTTCGTTGCCTTGCGCATCCTTCAGGTACACGTTGAAACGCGCGCAGACGGTTTGCGTCTCGGCATCGGCGGCGACTTCGAAATCGCCGTGCCAGATTTCCTCGAAGTTGTTGAACAGGTTGTCGAACATCTTGCGCACGCCGGTGTGGCCGTTGTGCGTGAGGTTGTCGGTCTGGATGGTGAACGCCACGTCCTCGTGGCAGCAGTCCAGCACGGCCTGCATGTTCTTGTTGTCCACGTTACCGAAGTACTTCTGGGTAGCCAGATCGATCAGTTGCTCACGGGAAAGACGACTCATGGTGCTTGTTCTCCTTGTTGATTTTATTGACCAGCAAAGCCGTGATAGGCGGCGTCGTTCAGGTTCTGTGGGGCGGGATAAGCCTTGCGGCTCTGCTTGAGGCCCAGGCTCAGCAGCATTTCACAGATCTTGTAGGAAACCAGGCCGGGGTTGATCACCGGAATCGGCAGGCGCTCGGCCAGGTAGGCATGGGACTGGTGCATGGTGGTCGAGCCGAGCACGATCACGTCGGCGCCGTCTTCTTCCATCGCCTTGCGGGCTTCGGCCTCGAGCTTGGCGAACACCACCTCTTCCTTGCCTTCCAGCAGCTCCTTGAGATCGGGGCGGGTCTTGATCGAACGCAGCGACGCCACGCGTGGCCACAGCTGGTATTCGGTCAGGGTCTTCTCGTACAGCGGGAACCACTCATCCCACATGGTGATGATGCTGAATTTCTTGCCCAGCATGCAGGCGGTGTGGAACGACGCCATGCCGGGGGCGATCACTGGGATATCCAAACGCGAACGCAGTGCGGCCAGGCCGGAGTCACTGACGGTGTCGATGCACACGGCGCTGTAGCCTTCTTCCTGCGCGCGCAGGCCGGCCTGCACCACGGAGAAGTCCATCAGCAGCACGTCGTAGGCGCTATCGCCCAGCGAGGCGCCCTTGGCGACCGGCACGAACTCGGGGTGGAACCCGGGAAGAATCATGGTGGCCGGCAGTTGCGACGCACGATTGTCGGCGCCTGCCTGGTCCATCGGAATGGGGATGATTACCTTGATGCGGTGGGTCATGCGTATCTCCCGGAGGAAGTCACCGTGCTGGACACGGCTTTTGTTGTTTCCCTCTCTTGAGCAAGACCGATGCCACAACAATCACAAAAATTAACGCATTGATTAACAAGGACTTTTTATAAATCCCGTAGACGAATAGTGTTACCTGCTATTCAAGTTGAAAAGAATACAGGCAACTTGAAATCCCACCTGATAAGCATCCCCCTGGCTGTACGGGAGGCTGGCGTTGCGCTCAGCGCTATTCAGGCAGCAGAAATGAAACGGGCGGCCACGGTGGGCCGCCCGGTAAGGGAGAAGAGACTCGCAGCTTTCAGCGAGCCAGGAGCACGGTTCGCGCCGAAGGCTCCAGCTCGCCAATCCGCTCCAGCCGAGCGCGCACGATGTTGCGGCTGATGCCGAGCAGGCGTCCGGTCTGCAACTGATTGCCATGGCAGAACCGGTAGGCACTGCGGAAGATGGTTTCCTCGATGTGCTCGTACAGCTCCGGCTGATTCTTTTCATACAGCGCCGTCAGCGCCGCCTCCAGGCTGATCTCGGCCGGCGCGGCAACGGGACCACCGATCTCCTGGCGCCAGGCCGTGGGCCGCATGTCGGCGAGCTGCAGGTCGTTGGGCTGCACTTTCTGGTTCCGGCAGACGAGCAAGGCGTGGTGGATGGCGTTTTCCAGCTCGCGGATGTTGCCGGGCCAGGTGTGGCTCAGCAGCTTGCGCTCGGCATCCTCGCTCAGCGTGGCGCGCTGGTAACCCAGGCGCTGGCAATGCTCGTTGAGGAAGAACTCGGCCAGCGGCAGGATATCGCCCGGACGCTCGCGCAGCGGCGGCAGGCGAATCGTCGCGACATGCAAACGGTAGAACAGGTCCTCGCGAAAATGCCCGGCCACCACCGCATCGGCCAGGTTGACGTTGGTGGCCGCCACCAGGCGCACGTCGATGGGAATCGGCGTACGCGAGCCAAGGCGCACCACTTCACGCTCCTGCAGCACGCGCAGCAGCTTGACCTGCATGTTCAGCGGCAGGTCACCGATCTCGTCGAGAAATAGCGTGCCGCCATTGGCAGCCTCGAACCAGCCCGCCTTGCTGCTTGCCGCGCCGGTGAAGGCGCCCTTCTCATGCCCGAACAGCTCGCTCTCCACCAGGCTTTCCGGAAACGCACCGCAGTTGACGGCCACGAAGGGTGAAGTGCCCCGGCGGCTGAGGTGGTGAATGTGCCGAGCGACCAGCTCCTTGCCCGTACCGGTCTCACCAATGATCAAGGCATTGGCTTCACTGGGCGCCAGGCGCTCGATGCGGTTCAACAATTCCTGTGAGCGTGGATCCTCGAACACCAGGACGGTGGCACGTACCGACTTGGTCAGTTCACGAGCATGAGGGTGAGTGAGCAGCGACATGGCAGCAGATCCATTTCATAGGCGTGTAGAAGGCTGGGTCTCGATAGTGCCCGAAAATTTTTATAATTAAAAAATCACAATTAATCATTTGCTTATTCCATTTAAAAATAATCGCCCCCACTGCTTCCACAGCAGCAGTCGAGCAGCAACGGCTGCTGCCTGAGCAGACGTGCAGCAGCAGCCGATCCCCGCTCGATAAAAAATAAAATCATTAAAAATCAACTTGATACATGAAAAACAAAGTACCTCAGGCGATTCGGTACGGTTGTTGCGATTGCTCCATCAGCGCGGTTCGGTGTTCTGCCAACAACATTCCCTTACTGCTCACGTTAGCCATCACACCAGTCATTGCTGCCCAGCCAACAGACAGGCAGCAGACCGAAAACCTCGGGGGCATCATGTTCAAACGCACCACCCTTTCCGTTGCCATTGCCTGGAGCCTCGGCGCGCTTGCCGGACTCCACTCGCTCAATGGCCTGGCCGCTGAAAAGCCGGCCGCAGCGCCGGAAGCCGAAGAAACCAGCAGCACCCCCACCCTGGCCAAAGTGACGGTGACCGCGCAGAAGCGTGAAGAGTCGGTACAGGAAGTGCCCTCGTCCATCTCGGTACTCGGCGGCGACAAGATCCGCGACGCCTCGCTGCAATCGGCCAACGAAGTCACCCGCTACATCCCAAACGCCTCGGCTGGCACGAGCGAGGGCCATGGACGTCCACGCTGGTGGATTCGCGGGCTGGGCACGGGTGACCAGGGCGCCAACACGGTCAGCCCGGTGGGCATCTATGTCGACGACGTGTACATCGCCAACATCAGTGCCACCGGCTTCCCGCTGTTCGACCAGGAGCGCGTCGAGGTCCTGCGCGGCCCGCAAGGCACGCTGTGGGGCAAGAACACCACCGCCGGTGCAATCAACTTCATTTCGCGCAAGCCGACGTTCGATCGCTCGGGCTATTTCAAGGTGGACGTCGGCAGCTATGCCGACCGGGTCGTCGAGGGAGCCATCGGCGATTCCCTGGTCGATGACCGCCTGGCCGCCCGCCTATCGCTGCGCCACCAGGGCCGAGATGGCTATAGCGAAAACATCAACGACGGCAACGACAAGGGCACCCTGGAAGACGACGTTGTCCGCCTGCAATTCCTCGCGCGGATCAACGATGACCTGGAGGCCAACCTCAACCTGCACGCCCGCAGCTACCACGACACCGGTGGCTACAGCACGGTCAGCTATGGCCTGCGCCCGGACGGTACCAACCAGTTCGGTTATCGCATCGATCCCAAGAAGGGCAAGGTCAACTACAACGCCGACTACAAGACCAACATCGACCAGGCCGGCGCCAACCTCAACCTGACCTGGCAACTCGGCGAGCTGGCGCTCACCTCGATCACCGCCTTCGAGCACTTCAAGCGCGACAGCCTGGGTGACAGCGACAACACGCCCCTCGAACTACAGCGCGGCTACAGCTACGCCGACAGCAAGCAGTGGTCCCAGGAATTCCGCCTGGCCTCGCCACGCACGGACCGTCTGAACTGGGTGGTCGGCTTCCACTACTTCAAGGAAGACCTGGAATCGCAGAGCGCCAACGCGACCCTGGATAACACCTACATCCCGCGTGCCTTCAACAACATCGGCTATGACCAGGGCACCGAAAGCTACGCCCTGTTCGGCAGCACCACCTACAGCTTCACCGACCGCTTCAATGTCACCGCCGGCCTGCGCTGGACCCGTGAGCGCAAGGGCATCGACCTCGCCCGCGTGCAGAACCAGGGCCCCGCCATTTTCGCCCCGGGCGACTGGTGGAAGAACGGCGGCGTGACCTCGCCCCTGGTGCTCAACGCCACCCAGGACGAGAGCAATACCTGGAGCGACTACACCTATGACCTGACCCCGGAATACCGCCTCAGCGACAACGCGCGGGTGTACTTCCGCTACGCCTATGGCTTCCGCTCGGGTGGCTACAACACCGGCGCGGTGAGCCAGGCGACCGTGGCCACGGTGGACCCGGAATACCTGACCTCCTATGAGCTGGGCCTCAAATCGGAATGGTTCGACGGTCGCCTCAATGCCAACGCCAGCGTCTTCTACTACGACTACGAAGACATCCAGCTCAATATCGTGACCGCCGTGAACAACCAGACCGTCTCGCGCCTGGCCAATGGCGCCGAGGGCGAGGCCTACGGCGCCGAGTTCGAGCTGGAAGCCATTCCGGTGGAGAACCTGCACCTGAACCTCGCGGTCGGCCTGCTGCACACCGAGTTCACCGACTACACCTCCGGGACGAACGACTATTCGGGCAACAAGTTCGTCCGTGCCCCGAGCGTATCCGCGGTGATCGGCGCCGACTACCGCATCCCGCTCAAGGTCGGTGGCGCCCTCGTCCTCGGCACCGACTGGGACACCCGCAGCCGCCAGTACTTCTTCTCCAACGATCAGGGCCAGAGCATGCGCAGCGGTGGCTACACCCTGGGCAATGCGCGGGTGACCTACGAGCTGCCGGGTGACACCACCCGGGTGACCGCCTACGTCAACAACCTGACCGACAAGGAATACCGCAACCACACGCTGCCGGGCGGCTTCCAGACGGCCGCCGTGATGTACGGCAACCCACGCACCTTCGGCGTCTCCGTCACCTCCGACTTCTGACCCTAATCGGCCCGCGCCCACAGTGGCGCGGGCCACACGAGGTACTCGTCATGCTCGCGTCCCCCATCCGCCGCCTGCTTCAGCACCTGCTGCTGATTCCGGTGGCACTGCTGGCCACCCACGCCAGCGCAGCCGACACCCCGAAAACCGTGCGCATCGCCACCGTGGCCTATGCCAACGCCGGGCAGATCACCTTCAACGGCCCCGCGTATGTCATGGACCGCGACAAGTGGCTGGAGCAGGAACTGGCCAAGCAGGGCATCAAGCTCGAATGGGTCCCGGCGGCCACCGCTTCGGTCGGCACCTTCGTCAACGAGGAGTTCGCCAACAAACGCATCGACTTCGCCTTCTACGGCGACCTGCCGTCGATCATCGCCAACGCCTCTGGTGTATCAACCCGCCTGATCGCCCCCGGCGGCAGCGGCAACCACGTCTACCTGGTGGTGCCGAACGACTCCACGGCGCAATCGATTGCCGACCTCAAAGGCAAGCGCATCGCCCTGCACCGTGGCCGCCCGTGGGAGCTGTCGTTCGCCAAGTTGCTGGAAGCCAACAACCTGGACTTCAAGGACTTCCGCATCTTCAACCTCAACCCGCAGGCCGGCAGCGCCGCCATCAGCGCGGGACGCGTGGATGCCTTCTTCACCCTCAGCGACGCCTACCTGCTGGAAGACAAGCACGTCGGCAAGATCATCTGGTCCAGCAAGCAATCGCCCAAGGACTGGAAAATGCGCGCCGAACTCTGGGCCGCCAGCGACTTCGTCGAGCAGCAGCCAGAGCTGACCCAACTGGTGGTCACCGCCTACCTGAAGGCCGCCTACTGGACCGCCCAGGATGAGAACAAGGACACCTACCAGGGCTACCTGTCGAAGTCGGGCCAACCCCTGAGCGTGCTGCAACGCGAGGTGGAAGGCGAACCCTGGCCCAGCCACTTCACCCCGCTCTATGACCAGGCACTGAAGCAACACTACGCCGACGCCGTCACCTACAGCCGCAAGGCCGGGCTGATTCGCAGCGACGTGGATGTCGAGCAGTTGCTGGATACGCGCTTCGTCGAACAAGGCCTGAAGCAGTTGCAATTGCAGGACTACTGGAAGGCCGACTGATCCCTCCCTCGACAGCCCCTTGCTACGCGCGATGGCCACCGGCTCCAGGTGGCCGCCGTGCATGCGTAATGCCCGCAATCAATTGCTTGCCTCGCTTACTTCCTGGCAAACGAACTGCTCGACGATGAAGTGCCTCAACAGGCGAGCACCCTTCTCACTGTTTGGCCAATAGCGATTGGTCGTGCTCCATCGCTATCGGCCAGAAGCGTCGTTAAGACGCTGCAATAAGGCGTCCCTTTCTTTGGCTGGTTTTATTGATTTGTTTTTGAGTTGCCCAGCAGAAGAGCCTGCGACAACGCTCTAGTGCGCAGGCAAGAATTTAGCCAGGACGACACACGCCACGAGGATGGCCACGACCACCCAGCGCAAGCCATTGGCAGATAGAAACCCAAACAGGCAACGTGCTCGCCGGGAAGATATGCAGGCACTCGGGGCACCGCACCTTCATCTTTACCTTTTTGCCGGGGAACACGTTCTGGTTGACGCCAACGCCACTGGACACCAGCGCCTTACGCGCGGAAAAACGCGCCGAACACTGGGGGCAAATCTCCGCTTCGCTCATCGAACCCTTTCCTTGCAACGTTGATTGACGACCGGTGCACCCGGCGTGCGGCTATACGCGAGTACCTGTGGCGCTGCGAGCGTTCTTCTTCTGCAGGATCATCGAGGCTTCGTTGTAGGCATTCTGGAAGGCATCGTCGCCAATCCATTCCACTGCCGTGTCTTCGTCTTCATCGTGGAAAATCCCGCGATAGGTGATCAGCAGCCCCATCATGAAGTCGGTGGCCGCGTCTTCCGCTTCCTCAGCGACCACCAGTTCCAACACCGGGTATTGCAGGAACACCAGGCACATCGCCAACAGGCTGATGCCTTCACCAACCTTCATCGCCTGGAACAGATCGTCGAAGTGCGCCGGGTCGAAACCGTTCTCTTCGATGTCTTTGAAATCGAAGGTGCTCAGGTCGATGCCGACGTCATCGAATGGCTCGTTGATCAACGGATTGGCCAGCACCGGGTGCACGACAGTGGCTTTGGACTTGCCCGAGCGGTTCTGCTTGGCCTTGGCTTTGGCCCGCTGGGCACGTTTTTGCTGCTTATCTGGGGAGGCCATGGAGGCGAGTTCCTTGTTCGATCCGGCCATGTTCATGGCCCAGGGTACCGGGGCGCACATTGTATTCAGTCTTGGCCAGATCCGCCGGCCAAAGCGGATGGATTTGTCCCGCTGTCCTTTTCCACCAGAGGCAGACACGATCGAGATGCATAGGTCCTGGTTTTCCAGAACGTTTCAGCTACCTGGTGTTGGGAAGTGATTGGCGAAACGCCCTGGGCGTTTGTGCAAAAGCCTGCTTGAAGTTGCGGCAGAACACTGTAGCCGAGGTGAAACCGGCCTGTTCGGCAATCTGCTGAATCTGCAGGTCGGTAGACTGCAGCAAGCGCCTCGCGATGTTCAGGCGATGCTTGCCGAGATAGTGGATCGGGGTCATTCCAGTCACGCTGACAAACCGGCGCGACAGCGTTCGCGGGGTGACGTTGAACTGCCTGGCCAGGTCCGTTAGCGACAGTCGCTGAGCAAAGCTCAGGCGGATCTTATCGCGGGCAGCATCGACCAGCTTGTCGTTACAGCTGGGTTCGAGGAACAAGGGCAACGGCGCGTCCTTGTCACGAATGGTGAAGTAGTGCGAGGCAAACTCTGCCGAACGATCGCCGAGAAAACGTTGAATGACCAGTAAAAGAGCGTCGAAGGTTGCCGGTGTGGTCGAGGTCGTGATGATGTTGTCCGACTCGACCATCTGTATTTTCGGGCTGACCTTCACCTTGGGGTAGCGCTGGCGAAAGATGCTCGCCGAGGCCCAGTGAATGGTGGTTTCTCGGCCGTTGAGGATGCCGGCCTCAGCCAGAAAGAACACCCCGGTCACCAGCCCGACCACTAGGCTGCCCTGTGCATGCTGGCCATTCAACCAGGCCAGTGCAGCTTTGCTGCGCTCCAGGCTTTCCATCGACAAGCCCCAGACCGAGGGCACGATCACCACATCGAAACGCTGCTGCTTGGCGGCACTGGCGAAGTACTGAGTATCGAAGCGCAGCCCGGAAAAGCCGGTGACCTTGGTGCGGGTGCAACGCAAGAAAGTCATTGTGAAACCGCGGAACTCACTGCTCTGAAACAGCTTGGGGTTGAGCGTCATGCCATGAAACACCTCCACGGTGCTGCTGATGGTGCTGCTCCAGAACTGATCGGGGATCAGATAGGCGATCTCGACGGCGCGCGGCGTGCTGGTCATCCAACCCTTCCACTTTTTTGCTACCGATCTCTGCAGGCGTTATGCATTGCAGAGATCGGAGAATTGTCCATTTTCGTTGATAGTACGTCAGTAATGGTTGATTTCGGTTGATTCCCAGTTGCTAGAGTGACGGCCACAATTAGCAACCTTGTGCAGTAGAGCGCCCCTGGAACCTACTGCCGGAAGAGGGCCGAGGCATGAATCGCACGACCGAAATCCGCCTGATCAAACACGTGCTGGAACTCAAGGCGCGTGGCGAGACGCAGTATCACGAGTCGAGCCGAACCCACTCAACCGAGCGCTACATCTCTCCCGAATGGTTCCAGCGCGAGAACGAGAAAATCTTTCGCGATCAGCCGTTGGCGGTGGGGGCAGCCACTGAAGTCCCCAACCCAGGTGACTACCAGGCATTGGAGTGGCTGGACGGCGTGTCCCTCTTGATGGTCCGCGGCGAAGACAATCAGGTGCGGGTCTTTGCCAATGTCTGTCGCCACCGGAATGCGCGCCTGGTGGCCAATGGCGAACGTGGTTGCAAGAAGAGACTTGCCTGCCCCTATCACGCCTGGACTTATGACACCGAGGGTAATTTGGCCGGAGCACCTGACTTTGAACGCGGCTTCGCCGGGCTGGACAAGGAAAGGCTCGGCCTGATCGAGTTCCCTAGCCGGGTGATCGGCGGCATCGTGTTTATCCACCTGGATCGCACGCAGCAGGTACCCGAGGACTTGCTCGCCGAAGAAATGCTATCTGGCCTCCAGTACCTGCAGATTGCAAAGCTGCAGGTCTACAAGCGCCGCAGCTATGTGATCAACGCTAACTGGAAAGTCCTTCTCGAAGGCGGCATCGAGGCCTATCACTTCAACGTTGCACACAAGAACACCCTGGCGCCCTTCTTCCTCGGCAACCTGTCTACCTGGGAAAGCTGGGGCGGTTTGTACATGCGCATGATCTTGCCGAAGAAACCCATCCTGGAGGCACCTGAGCTGCCCGAAGAAGCGTGGGACCTGCGCAAGATGGCCAACATCATCTACACGTTGTCGCCCACAGCCCTGCTGCTCGCCCAACCGGACAACGTTTCTCTGCTGCGAATGGTGCCGTTGTCAGCCGGCGCCACGCGTATCGAAGAAGTACTACTGGTCGATGGCCCCAAAGATGGTCGTGCAGAGTGGTCCGCAGACGAGCTGACGCTGCATGAGACCAACCACAACCTGGTGAACAGAATCCTCATGGAAGACTGGGTTCTGGGAGAAACCATTCAGGCCAACATGCGGAGCGGTGTGGTGAATGAAATCCACTTCGGGCGCTTCGAGTCGGCCCTGACCTGGCTGCACGATGAATACGGAAGGGTCATGGGTATCAACCACGGAACCATTGCCCGGCAGGCCTGAGCGCTGCATCCGGCATTGTCGACAGCGGCGCAGCCGCCACCCACCGCGCTCAATCAGCGCGTGCGATCACGGCTGCGTACCGACAGATCCAGCGCCTTCTGCATGTCCAGCCGCGCCGAGCGGCCGACGTCTTTGTCGTCGAGTTGGTAGTTGCGTTCGGATGGCAGGATCGGGGCGGTGAGGTCCTCGGCGTCCATCGGCTCGAAATCGTAGTTATCGCCGATGGTCATGGCACTGCGGCGCAGCAGCATTCGCAACTGCTCGGGTTGCAGCTCCGGATTGATGGAGAGCATTGCCGCCAGCAGCCCGGCCACCATCGGGGTGGCGTACGAGGTGCCGCAATGCACATCGCCGACCTTGCCGGATTCCTTCGTCGAAGCATGGGTGCACGCAGCGGCGGTGATGTCCACGCGCATGTCGATATTGGAAGAGCTGCGCTTGACGGCATAGGCCGGATCGTCGACCGCGACGCCGGCGCGCTCGCTACGCTGATGCCCACCGACCACCAGCAACTGCTCGGTGATGAACGAGGAAGGCAGGCGGTATTCGTCGGTGCCGGAGAAGGATGAGCCATTACCGGCAGAGTTCACCACGACCACATCCGGGTGCTCCTTGCGCAGCCAGAGGAAGAACTCTTCCAACAGTTCCTCGTAGCCGCTCATGGCGATGTTCGAGCGCAACAATGAATCCACTTCGTCGCCCGCCACATTCTTCGCGCCTACGCGATGGATGCCCCAGCTCCAGTTGAGGACGCGCACACCGTCCTCAACCAGGTTCACCGACGCCGCGATGTTGGCCGTGATACCCGCGTCGGAGTTGCGCTCTACGATCACCTCGAAGCCTCCGCTGGCCTTATCCAAGCCGCGCAGGAAACCCGTATTTCCGCCATCGTCCCAGCCTGCGGCAAGAATGCCGGTCACGGTGGTGCCATGGGCGTCCGGCTTGGCGCCGTCGCGGGCATAGACACACGTGCGCGGCATCGCGCAGGCCCCCAGGTAGTCGGCGAAGTCAGCCGTGTCGAAATCCACATCACGCTCGATCACCCCGATGCGTACCGGCTGCGGGCGGATCGGAGCCTGGGGCGCGGGAATGCGCCGCTGGTAATAGTTCACTGCATCCAGGAAGCGGTTGGCCGCCCACTCGTCAGAGTCTTGCGCGGGCTTCTTCGGTTCTTTGCGCGCGGCAGCTTCCTCACTCCGCTCCGCCGCCGATTCCTCGATCACCACGGCGTCCACGCTGGCCTCGCTACCCAGGCGCAACACCAGGGCGTCACGCTGCACCAGGTCCTTGGCCGGCAGGCGAAGCTGATAGATGTTCAGCGGTGCAATGCTGCCCACCACCTTGGCGCCGTACTTACGAGCCAGGCGCTCGGCCTCCTTGCCGCCGTCGTGGCTCTCTTCGATCAGCAGACTCACGAGGTCGACATAGGTGGTCAGGCCGTCCATGTTCTGCGCCACCTCCTCCGGCCCGGCGGCGACTACATGGCTGTTGTGCAGGGTGAGCCAGGCGGCGTTGCTGGCTCGCGGGCCATCTTCCAGCCAGAGCGGGCCGCTTTGGTGATCGCCCCGGGTCAGCCGCACACGCAGATGATCACCGTCGCGCTGGACGTCCTCAGGCGACAACGCCTTGCCCCCCAGTAGCAGCTTGGGCGTACTGTTGCCCAGGCCACGTACTTTCAGGCACCAGTCCTGGCGTTTGTCATCCAGCAGGTCGCCACAACGTTTCAGGCTTTCCAGGCGCATGGGTTCATCCGCACTGGCGAAAGGGCTGGCAGCCAGTGCAAAGAAAGTGGCGAGCAGGACATGGCCTAATGACACGGGGCAGGCCTCCTTGGCGAGGGTCTGCGGTTCCGACTGCGACTGCGGCTATTTCGTTCACCTGTAATGCCGGGCCCGCCGCTATCAGCCCGGATTGCCAGTCAGGCAGGGGAGCCCCACGCAGGAGCGTGGGGCTATCGGCTCAAGCGCTATGACGTGTCAGAAAGCGCTCGATCAGTGTGGCGAAATAAGGCGGGCACTCTTGCATCGGGTAATGGCCACAGTTGGGAAGAACGCACAGTTCTGCATTGGGGTGCCATGCCAGAAAAGTACGTTCCATGGCGTCTGCATCCAGTCCGGGATCTTTGTCACCGACCATCACCAGATAAGGTGTTTCAAGGCCACGAACCTCCTCGACAAAATCTGCGCCCACCAGCATGTCCAGATAGCGCGCTCGGCACGTGGGGGCGATCAGATCGCGGTTTTGTTGGACCTTGCGCTCAACCCAGGCATCGCTGAGACCTCCGGTGACGAACGTGAACAGGCGGCGAAGAGCCTCGTCGTCCTCTGTCGTGCTGGCAAAGAAGGCCAGCGCCTCCGGGCTCAGCTTATTGCCAGCGGCAGAAACCGGGCACACCGCAATAGCGCTCGCGATGCGAGACGGAGCGTCCGCGGCGAGACGTTGCGTGATCATTCCGGTCATCGAATGGCCGATTACATGGAAGCGCGTCCAGCCAAGCTGGTCAGCAAGCGCCAGGCAATCGGCAGCGACCTCCTCTACCGTGAACGCGCCCGTCAAGGTGATGGATTGGCCGTAGCCACGCAGGTCGACGAAAACATAGGTGAACGCGTGGCCATCAAGGCAGGGGATGAGCGCGTCATAGCTGGAGTGATCACCCAACCAATCGTGCATGACCAGCACATGGGCAGGGCCATTGCCGTACTGCACATAGCCAAGGGTGGTGGCGGTGGCAAAGCGGGCTTCAACGCAGAGGTTCATGGCATGGTTCCTTTGTGGATAGGGGAACCAAAACGAAAACGCCCTCCCGGCGAACCGGGAGGGCGTTTTGAAAGAGAGGCAACCTTATCAAGCGCCTGGGCCTGATTCAATAGACGAATGCGTCCGCATGCCCAGCCTCTCCCGAAGAACCACTACTGCCTACTCCGCCACCATGAAGGTGAATGGCTTGGCCGGCACGAACTGGCCTGACACTTCGCCGGCAAGCGTCCGGTTCATGTCGGTACCCAGGTCGATGGTGCGGGCCTGGGCGCCCTGGGAGAAATCGAGGTTCTTGAGGTCCACCCAGAACACGTTGGGCGAGGTGGCGGATTCGGCATAGAAGCGCTTGTTCTTGTGATCCGCCACGCTGCGCCAGCGTGTGGTGGACAGGTTGGGGGCATCCGGCAGGCTGATGCCGTAGGGCACCGAGACATTGCGCACGATGCTGAAGGTTGCCGCTGCAGCGATGCGCGGGTCGTCGCTCTGCACCACGGCATCGGCGTAGTAGCTGGCCCGCACGAAGCGGTCGGACGCGCGGTTGGTGCCGGGCAGGAACATGCGTCCATCCACCCCTTGCCAGTAGCGGGTAACGGCCAGTTGCTCGTCGTAGGAGGGCTCGTTCGTCATGACCCGATACGCTCGGCTGTGATGGACGCGCAGCTTGCCGTCGATCCACTCAAGGATCGCGCTGTCACCCGATGCATCGGACAGCGACAGATGAAGAGGCGCCAGGCTACCGGGGCGACCGGGCACTTCACCACTGACCACCTGCACCGGCTTGGCGTTGACATGTTTGACCGCCTCCTCGACCGTCGCGAACTGGTCGAGGAAGTATTGCGCCCAGATCGCCAGCGACAGACGCGGGGTCACGCCATCGTCTTCAGGGTACTGGGCATTGGCCAGCCACAGCAGGTTGGCATTGAGGCCTGCTTCGTTCATGCCGTCCACCGCCGAGATTTCATAGCCCGAGACGATCAGGCTGCCGTAGGTCGAGGTCCATTCGACCGAGCGCGGCCCGGCGGAGCCGTGTCGCTTCATGCCTCGGGGAAATACCCACAGGTTGCTAACGATCGGGTCCTTGAAATCCATCGAGCGGCCCGTGAGGTAGGTGTCGTTCGGGCCGTGATAGATGACGCGGGTGCAGGCCTGGGCATCCACGGCCATCAGGACGGCGGCGGCAGTCAGGGTGGTGAACAGGCGCAAGGATCGGGACATGGTGAACAACACTCCTTTAGAACCGATAGGTCAGGCCCAGGACCGGGCCGCTCGTGCGTACGTCATAGACGTGGCCGCTCCGGTCGTAATGGACATCGAGCAGCTTGTAGCCCAGTGAGGTGGACAGGCTGTCGGTGAAGACATAGTTGGCCGTCGCAAGCGCCGACCAGGTGCGCTTCGAGCCGACACCGAAACCACCGACATCCGCCTGCATCTGCAGCGACAGGGCGTCGCCAACAGGCACGAAGGCGCGCATGCCAAGCAATGGATCGACCCAGGTGAAACGCTCATCGTGGCTGGCACTGCGCACGCCGATGGCAGGATGGCCCGCCGTGACCGATACATCCGTCGCGATCTGCCAGAAGCGCAGGCCGCCCAGCACATCGAGCGTGGCCTGGCCGGTGTCGAGGACGCGGTAGCCGCCCTGGAAGGTTGCCATGAACTGCTTGCTGTCGACCTTGGCCCGGATGCTGGCACCTGCGGGAATCACCACGCCGAGGCCGGGTATCTGGAAAGCGGACAGCGGGCCTTTGCCGTGACTGTCCGTCGTGCTGACGTACATCAGATCGGCCGAGAGTACGAGCCGATCACGGCGCCCCCAGACATTGATGAAGCCGCCGATATTGAAATCATGCATGACATCGGAAAACGACTTGTCCACATCCAGCGTCGGCGCGTGGCGAAAGGGGGAAACCTGCCCCTTGATCCCCGCGGCCCACAGGTAGGGCGTGACTTGCCAGCGCCAGTCGCCGCTGCCTGCCGATGACGTGGTGTACGCCTCGGCGTAAGCGGCTTGTACGCCGCATAGGGACAAGGCAAAGGCCACTGCATATCGGTTCACGTGCTCCGCCTCCCTGCTGAACTCTTCATCCGGTGCACGCCTGCGAGCAGACGATGCCCATTGCTGTCTCCAGGCCCCAGCATAGACCAGGGTTCGACTAACGGCCGTCATCGGTGCCTACCCGAAAACGCAAACGCCCTCTCACGAGGGCGCTTGTCTTTGTTGCAACGAGCCAACCTGTCAGAAGTTGTAGGTCACCTGCACGCCATAGGTACGTGGTGCGACGTAGCCGGTGGGGTAAACGCCGCGCTGGTTGACGATCTGCGACAGCACCTTGTTCGACTGGTCGGTGACGTTCTTCACGAAGCCCGTGACCTGGACCTTGTTGTCCGGGGTGAAGTAGCTGACACGGGCGTTGCCGTTCCAGTACGACGGGGTTTCCTGCACCGGGTCATCCTGCACCGTGGCGTTGTGGTAGATGTGGCTGCGGTACGACCAGTCCGTGCCCAGCAGCAACTGGCCGTAGCCGTTGAGCGGGATACGGTAGTCGGTGTCCAGGCGGAACGAGGTTTCCGGGGTGCGGTAGAACTTGTTGCCACTCGCATCCAGGGTGGTCGGCCCCACGGTGTAGGTGAAGTTGGTGTACTCGGCCCGCAACAGGCCGAGGCTGGCCGCCAGGCGCCAGTTGTCCAGCGGCAATGCCTCGACCTCGAACTCCAGGCCTTTGACGTTGCCGTCGGAGCTGCCGGCGGTGCTGGTGATGGTGGTGCCCGGCACCTGCTGCTGGATGTTCAGTTGCAGGTCCTTGATGTCGTAGTAGAACGCCGAGACGTTGGCGGTCAGGCGCCCTTTCAGCCAACTGGTCTTCAGGCCCAGCTCGTAGTCGATCAGGGTTTCCGGATCGGTCTCGATGATGTCGCCACGCACGATGGCCTGGTTGAAACCACCGGAGCGGAAGCCCGAGGCGATGCGCACATAGCCGAGGATGTCGTCGGTGAAGCGGTACTCCGGCGTGATGTCCCAGGTGGTCTTGGTCCAGCTGGCATCCTTGCTCAGCTTCAGCGGGTCGACCACGCCAGAGCCGCTGACGGAGCCAATCCCGCCCGGGCCGATGATCACGATGTTCTGGTTGCCGGCGGTATCGGTCGCGGTCAGGGTGGTCTCGGTGATGTCTTTGGTTTCCCAGGTCTGGCGCAGTCCCAGGGTCAGCGAGGCGCGGTCGGTGAAGCGGTATTTCACATTGCCGAACAGCGCCCAGCTTTTCGCGTCCTGGTCCCAGGAACTGGTCGAGTATTGCTCCTGGGTCGTGCCCGTCTTGTAGCGCAGGATGGCGTTGTTCAGGTCGGCCTGCAGGTTGTAGTAGTACGCACCGACGATCCAGCTCAGCGCCTGGTCGGTTGGCGAGCTCAGGCGTACTTCCTGGGAGAACTGCCGGGATGAGGAATCGCCCTTGGAGGCGTTGAGATCGAGCGTGGTACCCGGCACCGTGCGCGGAGACAGCCAGGTATCGCCATTACCCACATTGAACCCGGTGATCGAGGTCAGGGTATTAGCCCCCAGGTACCAATTCAGCTTCAGGGTCGTGCCGACATAGTCATTGGAGCCGCTGGCGAACGGCAGGAAGAAATCGCTCTTGTTGTCCGGATCATCGCCATAGGGCGGAATGTAGGTACCGCCACCCTGGTTGATGCCGCCACCGGGATTGGGCGTGGTCACGTTGTTGGTACTCGTGGCGCCGATGATGTAGTTCGGTGTGTTGCCAGTGTTCAGCTTGCGCAGGTTGAGGATCAGCAACGCGTCGAGGTTCTCGGTCAGGTTGCCGAGCAACTGGAAGCGCCCGTTGAAATCCTCGAAGCGCGGGCCGGTTTCATCGGAGACGATGTTCTTCGCCCAACCCTCGCCTTTCTCGTAATAGATGGCGGCGCGGCCGGCCAGTTTTTCCGGCACCAGCTCACCGCCAATCGCCGCTTCAGTCAGGCGGCTGCCATAGTTGCCGATCCCGGCCTTGGCATAGCCAGTGGTGTCGAAGGTCGGCTTGCGCGAGACGAAGTGGATCGCACCGCCGGTATTGTTCTTGCCCCATAGCGTGCCTTGCGGGCCACGCAGCACCTCGACGCGCTCCAGGTCGAAGAGAGGGAAGCTCTGATCGCCCTGCAGGCCGACCACCACCTCGTCGACGTAGATGGCCAGCGGACCTTCCTGATTAGCGTTCGGGTCGTTGGTGCCGATGCCACGCAGGAACCAGCGCGGCTTGCCACTACGCCCGCCGGTGTTGCCGCTGGACTGCCCGGACAGGTTGGGCGCCAGGCGCTCGACATCGGACGAGGTGGTGATGTTCTTGTCACGAATGGCATCACCGCTGACGGCGGTGATTGGAATCGGCACCTCCTGGATCTTTTCTTCACGCTTGGCGGCGGTCACCACGACCGTTTCCAGTTGCCCTTCGTGCGTGCCTTCCTTTTTCGCAGCGGCGTTGCTCGCGGGTTCCGCCGCCCAGACCGTGCTGGCCACGAGCCCGGTGGCCAATCCGGTCAGGCAGGCCCGCGATACCGCCGACGCCAACCGCCAGCTTGGCCGTAATGAATGCGGCTTGGTTGAAGCCCCCTCCCCTGAAACAATAAAAGCGCGCAACGCCATAGTTGGAATTCCTTATAAGGTAATAACAGATCACTGAACAACTCTGTTCATGACGTGTAGTCACCCGTATTAGCGCAACAAGCATGCCACTTATAAAAATCACCTATTAACCAATGACGCATACGCTCGCACAATAAAAAACAGACATAACGTGCTGCCATACAAACAAACTTGCTTATTGAATGCTTCCCTATCAGCAATAACTTGCTGCATTCGAGCGCACACCAAACCGAGCATCTGGCGCAGGCAGACCAGGCATTGCTGATCCAGCAGCAGCCCAGCAGCATCAATGCCTGCGGATCAGCAACCCTGATGCAAATACATCATCCAGCAGGTGCTTCAGAACACTTCCACATAACTTCCATAGCGCCTCACCCATCATATAAATGAGCCCACGCCTCTCGAAAACCACGCAAAATCCTTATATTCCGAGTATTTCCAAGCGCGCTGAAAAACATTCAAAGAAGACCTACTTCTTATGGCATGAAAGCTGCTCTTGCTGGCGGACACTCATCCCGAATAGTTCGAGGGTCCGTTATGTCATCCACATCCGATATTCAACTCTGGTATACCCGTTGCGGCGCGGCCACTGCCTCCGCACTGGCCATTCGCAAGAACTGGCTGCAAGAGGAATTCAACCGTCCCGGTACGCAACTGCACTCCCTGCGTGATGCGCAGAGCCAGGAGCTTCGCAACTCCCACTATCACCACGGGCAGAGCGGGATGTTCCGCGAAGGCGGCAACATTCCGCCAATCTGGGCCAAGGGCAGTGGCCAGGACACCGTGGTGCTGGGCATCACCTGGCTGGACGAGTACCAGGGCATCCTGGTGCGCGCCGACAGCGACATCCATGACCTGGCCGATCTCAAGGGCAAGCGCCTCGGCATTCCGTTGCACCAGGACGCGCTGATCGACTTCCAGCGCGGCGCCGCCCAGCACGGTTTCGTCACCGCGCTGTCGCTGGTGGGCCTGAGCACGGACGACGTCACGCTGGTGGATATCCCGGCGCCGAGCTATGACCGCCAGGATGATCAGCGCGACGCGCAGCAGGAGCGTCCTGACGTAGCCCTGGAAGCGCTGGACAACGACGAGGTGGATGCCATTTTCATTCGCTTCGCCCGCGGCTACCGCATCGCCCAGGAGCCGCGCCTGCGCCAGTTGCTCAACCTCAACGACCTGTCCGACCCGCTGCTGCGCGTGGGCAACGGCACCCCCCGCCCGATCACCGTGGACCGCGCCTTCCTCGAACGCCATCCAGACGTCGTCGTGCGCTACCTGGCCGTGCTGCTGCGCACCGCCGAATGGGCCGCCAAGCACCGCGATGAAGTGGCCAACCTGCTGCTGCCGGAAAGCCGTGGCACCACCGTGGCGGATGTCTTCGCCTCCCACGGCGCGGACGTGCACCTGTCGTTCACGCCCAAGCTGACCCAGGCCTACATCGACGGCCTGACCACCCAGAAGAACTTCCTGCGGGACTGGGGCTACCTGGCCAACGATTTCGACGTGAACGACTGGATCGTCCACGAACCGCTGGAGCAGGCCCGTCGCCTGGTCGAGCAAGAACGCAACCAAGCCGCTGCCGCCTGACCTTCGATTCATCCCAACGAGGATTCTGCAATGACTGACATTACCAATGACGCCGAACTGGTCGCCTACATCGAACAGGCCCGCGACGATGCCGTGCACGCCTTCGAAACCCTGCGCAGCAACGGCACCCTGTCCGCCAGCCTGACCTTCCACATCGCCCACCACATCCCGGGCACCGACCACCTGCTGGGCATTCGCTTCCCCGGCGGCCTGGCGCGCGACCAGTCGCCGAAGATCAGCGTCTCGTCGTTCAGCGAGAACAGCGGTTCGATCCTGCATGAAAGCCGCCTGGGCGCGGACACCGTGATCCACGTGCACACCGCCTGGCTGTCGGCCTGGTCGCTGGCTCACAAGGACTTCCCGATCCTTTACGTGGCCGCCGCGCGCCACCTGCTGGCCCGCACCATTCCCAACCACCTGGAGCGCACCCGCAGCGTGCTGGAAGTGATTCGCGAGCGCCTGGACACCCGTCCCGAGCTGGCGCCACCGCCCGCTCTGCTGGAGTCCAACGGCGGCGCAAACTTCTGGGGCAAGGGCATCATCAAGACCGCCGAGACCATCCTCTTCGTCGAAGAAGCCGCGCGCTATCAGGCCATTGCCGAGCAGATCGGTGGCGCCCAGGTTTACACCCCCGGCGCACTCGAGCTGCAGTGGAAGCGCACCGGCCTGCTGGAACAAGCCAAGCACTACGAAGGCTGAGTTCCATCGGGTCAGCCGTGCCACGCCACGGTCTGACCCACCCTGTCCCGCAGAGGCCGGCACCACGCCGGCCTTTGTGCCTTATCCCGGAGATACGCACCGTGAGCACCTCGCAACGGCAACTAGCCCTCAACGTCTTTTTCATGCGCTTCGGCCATCACTCCGAAGCCTGGCGCCACGCCAGTTCCACCGGCAATGGCCGCCCCGATATCCAGTGGTGGTTGAACGCCGCCAAGCTGGCCGAACAGGCCAAGTTCGACACCTTCTTCGTCGCCGACTTCATCGGCCGCTCCGGCGAGATCACCCCGCAGACCGGACGCAACGGCATCAGCCACCAGTTCGAACCCTTCACCCTGTTGTCGGCAATCGCCGCCGTGACCAAGCACATCGGCCTGGTGGCGACCGTCAATACCAACTACACCCACCCCTACACCGTGGCCCGGCAGTTCGCCTCGCTCGACCACCTCAGCGGCGGTCGCGCCGGTTGGAACGTGGTGTCGTCCTTCGGCGAACACACGGTGCAGAACTTCGGCATCGACCAGCCGCGCAGCCATGAACAGCGCTATGAGCGCGCCGAGGAATTCGTCGGCCTGACCAAGGCCCTGTGGGACACCTGGGACGACGACGCCTTCGACAACCCGCGCCGCGCCGAGCGGGTGTTCTACGAACCGCACTCGGCACACCCTCTGGACTTCCAGGGCAAGTACTTCCACAGCAAGGGCCTGCTCGACCTGCCGCGCCCCATCCAGGGCTACCCGGTCCTGGTCCAGGCCGGCAACTCGGACACCGGCCGCGAGTTCGCCGCCCGGGTCGCCGAGATGACCTATGCCTCGGCACAATCGCTGGACGTGGCCCAGGCCTACTACAACGATGTGAAAGGGCGCATGGCCAAGTACGGCCGTGACCCGGACCAGTTGAAGATCACCCCCGGCCTGTCCGTGGTCGTCGCCGAATCCGATCAGCAAGCCCAGGACCGCTTCGGCGAACTGCAGGAGCTGGTCGACCTCAGCGACATCAGCTTCGGCGGCTTCGACCTGTCGGGCTATCCCCTCGACGGCCCGCTGCCCGACCTGCCCTACGACCCGGGCGAGAATGGCCGTGGTCGTTTCCAGCAGCAACTGGAACTGGCCCGTCGCGAGAACCTGTCGATCCGCCAGTTGGTGCTGCGCTTCCGCGTTTCCCGTGGCCACCTGCAGGCCATCGGCTCGGTGAAGACGGTCGCCGATGTGATCGAGCAGTGGTTCGTCGAACGTGGCGCGGACGGCTTCAACGTGGTGCCGCCCTACCTGCCGAGCGGCTTCGAGGACTTCACCCGCCTGGTGGTGCCGGAGTTGCAGCGACGCGGCCTGTTCCGCACCGAATACACCGGCAAGACCTACCGCGAAAACCTGGGCCTGGATCGGCCGGAAAACCCGAACGACAAACGCCGGGTCTGAAGCACGTTCCCTCCATAAGCAAACCGCACCGGCTCAAGCCGGGGCGGTTTTTTCATGCGTTCAGTCAGTCTCAGAAGCGCGCGGTAAAGCCGGCGTTGATGAAACGCGGCGAACCGAGCGACACCGGGTAACTCGGCGAGGCCGCCGTGGAGTTCACCACGTAATTCTCATCGGCCACGTTGTTCACGGTGACGAAGTACTCGACCTTCTCGTCCGGCGTCAGGTAAGCCACTTTGGCATTGCCCAGCCAGTAAGCCCCCTGCTCCTGCCAACCACTCTGGTAGACAGTGCCGTCCAGCGCCCGCGCCACTTCACCCTGTTTCGCGCCCTGGCGTGCGGCGTCGTAGAACTGGTGACTGCGGTAGACCCAGTCGGTGGCCAGGATGACCGTGCCCTTGCCGTTGAGCGGAATGCGGTATTCCAGGTCGAGGTTGGCCATGTACTTGGGCGTGCGGAAGTAGACGTTGCCACTGCGGTCGACCTCCTGGGTCACGCCGCTGACCGACAGCACCGGGTAGAAGTCCTTGTACGTGGCATCGATGATATTCAGCGAGCCGGCAAGCCGCAGATGCTCGGTCGGCTGCCATTGCGCTTCCAGCTCGAAGCCCTTGACCTCGCCACGCGCGGCGTTCTGCGAGAAGGAGCCGGTCGGCGGGTTCTGCAGGTTCAGCGGGTTGGGCGCCTGGACATTGAGCTGGATGTCCTTGTGGTCGTAGTAGAACAGGGTGGCATTGAGTTGCAGGCGACCATCCAGCCAGGTGCTCTTCAGCCCGAACTCGTAGTCATCCAGATACTCCGGCGCCACGGCGGGAATGTAGGGTTGCACGCCCGCCGCGATCTGTCCGGCATTCAGCACCGGGATGGAACTGTTGAAACCACCGGAACGATACCCCCGGGCATAACGGAAGAAAGTCAGCACGTTGTCGCTCAACTGGAACTCCGGAGTGATGTCCCCCGTCAGCTCGCTCCAGCTGTCGCTGTCCGAGATGTCCTGGTTGTAGCTCAGTGGCGAGTTCAACGATCCAGGGTTCCACCAACCCGACACGTTGTTGAACGTTGCCGGCGTACTGCGGATGGTGTGGATGTTGATGTCCTTCTTCTCGTCGGTCCAACGCAGGCCGGTGGTCACGGCAAAGCGCTCGGTCAGGTTGAACTTGAGGCTGCCGAATGCCGCATAGCTCTCGGCATCCTGGTCGAGCCAGGTGCGGCTGTAGGTCTGCCGTGCCGCCGGAGCGAAGGTCGCGCTGGCCGAGTCGGTGTGGAAGCGGTAGCGGAAGTAATGCAGCCCGGCAATCCAGCTGATGCGCTGTTCCAGCGGCGAGACCAGGCGCAACTCCTGGGATATCTGCCAACTGCTGTTCTCGCCCCGGCTGGAGATGATGTCGCGGGTGCCGATGTAAGTCGGCGGGTTGCCCGAACTGCTGCGGGTCTTGCCGTCGCTTTCGTCATAGGCGCTGATCGAGGTCAGGGTGTAATCGCCCAGTTGCCAGTCGAGCTTGAGCAGGTTGCCGTACTCGTCGGTGCGGTTGTTCGACTCACCGGCGTAGTAGTCGTCCCCTGCCTTGGGCTTCGCGCCATAGCTCGGAATGAAGCCATAGCGGTCCGCGCCGTTGGCTTCGCTGTGCACGGCATAGGAATAGCCGCCATTGGGCTCGGTCTTGCCGAGGTGCACGTTGAGCAGCGCGGTGAGGTTCTCGCCGAGGTTACCCAGCAACTGCAAGCGCAGGGCGTTTTCCTCGTAGCTGGGGCCGTCGTCGCCGGTGTAGAGGTTCTTCGCATAGCCGTCGTAGGCCTGATGGAAGAACGAGATGCGCCCGGCCAGGTCATCACTGATCGCGCCGCCCGCCGCGCCCTGCGCCGACTTGGAACCCCACGAGCCGCCAGCCAGACGCAGGTAGCCATCGCTCTCGAAACTGGGTTTGCGCGAGATGAAGTTGACCGCGCCAGCCGTGGTGTTCTTGCCCCATAACGTGCCTTGCGGGCCGCGCAGCACCTCGACCCGCTCCAGGTCGTAGATGGCGAACGACTGCAGTGACGTCAGGGCGGTGAAGACCTCATCCCGGTAGACCCCCAGCGGGCTTTCGGTGGTCAGGCTCGGGTCGTTGGAGCCGATGCCGCGGATGAACCAGCGTGGCCGCGAGAAACCACTCTGCTGGCCGGAAAGCCCCGGCACCAACCGCTGCACATCGTTGGAACTGAAGATCCCCCGGTCGATGATTTCCTCACCGTCCACCACCGATATTGCCAGCGGCACGCTCTGCACATCCTGCTCACGTTTCTGCGCCGTCACGACGACGGTCTGCAAGGCATGATCGGATTTCTTCGTCGCCGGCTCCTCGGCGGCGAAGACCTGCGCACTCCATGCCAGGCCGGCAATCGCCGCCGCAATCGCGGCGTGCAGCGCGTTGTCCTTGAACAGCTTCATGACACTCTCCCTGAATTGGCGTGGCCAGCAGATCGCTGGCCATCTGCCCCAGGGAAATTGCACGTCATATGCCAGTCTTCCCGTTCGCCCAAATAAAACCCAAGCCCTTGTTTTAAAATGAGTTTTATTGACCTGAAAAGTCCCTCTCGGACAGGTTGCTGACAGCCCAGCACAACGCCTGTCTGGACAGCAGCAACCTGCGGCTGGAGCACCAACACACGGGTTTCCTCCCGGCAAAAGAAAGCCCGACACCAGGTCGGGCTCAGGGATAAAGCGGTCCCTCAAAGGCAGGAGCATTCAGCGTGAAGCGGTGTCCTTGTGCACGACGCCACCCTTCATCACCCACTGAACCTGGCGGAACTGGCCGAGGTCGCTCAGCGGGTCGCCGTCGAAGGCGATGATGTCGGCGTACTTGCCGGCGGAAACACTGCCGATATCGTTTGCCGCCTCGAGGAACTCGGCAGAGCGAATGGTTGCGGCCTGCAGAGCCTGCAAGGGCGTCAGGCCGACTTCGACCAGCAGGGGAAACTCGGAGGCGTTGTTACCGGGCGGGCCATCGGTGCCGTAGATGACCGGGATGCCCGCCTTGATGATCTTGCGAACATTGGTCTGGTACACCGCCAGCACGGTTTCCAGCTGCACCAATGTGCTCGGCGAAGCGCCTACCGCCTTGGCCCGATCCAGCGACGAGCCATAGGCCGACAAGGTCGGCACCACGACCTGCTTGGGGTTGCTCTTGATCAGGCGGATGCCTTCGTCATCGATCAACGACGCGTGCTCGATGGAGTCCGCGCCAAGGCGTGCGGCGAGCTTCACGCCATCGGTGGCGTGGGCATGCACCGCGACTTTCTTGCCGTAGCGATGCGCCGTTTCGATCACCGCCCGCACTTCGTCCTCGGTGAACTGGGTGGTGGTCGGATCGGTACCGCTGACGAAGCCGCCGGTGATGCAGATCTTGATGAAGTCGGCGCCGTACTTGACCTGCTCACGCACCTTGCGCACGAAGTCGGCTGGCGCATCGGCAACGCCCGGGCTCTCGATCTTCACTTCCGGGGCATAGCGTGGGCCACTGCAATGTCCGCCCGTTACGGCGAGCAGCGTACCGGCATCGAACAGACGCGGGCCGACCACATCGCCATCGTTGATCGCATCACGCAGGGCGATCCCGGCGAACGCACCGCCCGCCATGCTGCGTACCGTGGTGAAGCCGGCGTCCAGGGTTTTCCTGGCATTGGCCACGCCCTTGAGCGCATTACGCGCCACGCTGCCATTGGGCACACCGCCACTGGCGATATGCACGTGGGCATCGATCAGCCCCGGCAGCAGAACGCGCTCGCCGAGGTCGATCACCCGCGCTCCCTCCGGCACGTCCAGGCGGCTGCCCACAGCCTTGATGCGCTCGCCCTCGATGATCACCACCGGCGACTCGATCCACTTGCCGCGCTCGACATCGATCAGGCGTCCGGCCTTGAGTGCAACCAGCTGAGGGTCGGCGGCATACACCGGCAGCGCCAACAGGCTGCCAGCGAGCAACAACAGGCTCCCGGCCTTGAGACAGGCATTCATCATGTTTTTCCTCGATTCGATGGCAGGGCACCCGCGCTGGAGTGCCCTGGAAAGTCCTTACCAGTTGACCTGCACGGAGGTGCCAAAGGTGCGCGGTGCACCCAGTGCGTAACCTACGATGTCCGGGCCGACTGGCGAGGTGGCCTGCCAGTAGTCCTTGTCCGTGACGTTATCGACGTAGGCGGAAACCTCGACGTTATCGCCAGGGAACACGTAGGTCGCACGCAGGTTGGTCAGGGTGTAGCCCGGATGCTGCTGCGCCGGGTTCTTGCTCTCGGGCGCGCTGAAGTGGAAGCGGCTGCGGCTGTTGATATCGCCACCCAGCACAACCTTGCCGTACGGCAGTGGCACGCTGTAGTCGAAGCCCAGTACGCCGGACAGGCGCGGCGAGCGGGCGAACGAGGTCCCCGAGTAATCCGCCCCCGGCGCGCCCCCGGCACCGTCGGCGCGGTAGTCCTTGTATTCGGTGTCGAGGAAGCCCCCCGACAGCCGCACACGCAGGTTCTCGATCGGCAGTGCCTGGATTTCGAACTCGGCGCCCTGCACCGACGCACTGGCGGCGTTCTGCATGCGCGAGGTGCCGGTATTCAGGGCGGGGTCCCAGCGGTAGATGTTGATCTGGATGTCGTCGTAGTCGTAGTAGAACACCGAGGCATTGGCGATCAGACGGCCATCGAACCATTCCGATTTCAGGCCCAGCTCATAGGAGGTGATGAACTCCGGATCGAAGTTGCCGGTGGCCGCCTGGCTGGTCGGCGCGGAGATGTAGCCACCACCACGGAAGCCCTTGGCCACGCGCAGGTAGGTGCGCAGGTTGTCGTTG
Source organism: Pseudomonas sp. Marseille-Q8238 (assembly GCF_965111915.1). Lineage (NCBI taxonomy): Bacteria > Pseudomonadati > Pseudomonadota > Gammaproteobacteria > Pseudomonadales > Pseudomonadaceae > Pseudomonas > Pseudomonas sp. Marseille-Q8238. The sequence goes on from NZ_CBCOPI010000001.1 coordinate 4,230,090, forward strand.
ATGCGGTACTCCGGCGTCACGTCCCAGGTCACTTCGCGCCAGCGTCGATCATCGTCGTAGCTGACATAGGTGGTCAGTGGGTTGCTCACGGAACCGCGCTTCCACCAATGGTTGGTGTCGGTGTAGTTGGCGTTGTTGGCGCGCTGCCGGCGGATCTGGATTTCCTTGCGCTCGTCGGTCCAGCGCACACCCGCTGTCAGGTTGAAATCATCGGTGAAGTTGTAGGTGGCGCTGGCGAACACACCGAGGCTTTCGTTCTCGCCGGTCCATTCGTTGTTGTTGTAGTTCGGCACCGTGCCCGGGTAGAGATCCGGCACGTTGAGCGAACCACCGGCGGAGAAGTTCTCCATGTCCTGGTAGTAGTAATGCACCCCGGTGATCCAGTTCAGCCGGTCGCTGCGCGGCGAGGCCAGGCGCAGTTCCTGGGAGAACAGGTCGACCTCCTGGCGGCCATAGCTGCGGCTGACTTCCTGGGGCGAGTTGTCACCGTCGCTTTCGCTGGTGGAACGGCCCTTCTCGTAGCCGCTGATCGAGGTCAGGGTGTAGCCATCCAGATCCCAGTTGAAGGTCAGCACGCCACCGCTCTGGATGTGCTTGCTCTCGGTCGGCGCGTTGAACGAGTAGTTGCGCTTGGGGAACTGCGGGTACGGGTTGCCGCGCGCATCCTGGGAGCCGGGCGGGCCGAAGGTGATGTAGGAGGTGTTCTCGTCCTGGGTGTATTCGCGGTGGTGCACGCTCAGGTGCGCATCCAGGCTGTCACTCAGGGTGCCGAATAGTTGCCAGCGCACGCCTTGGTCTTCCAGCTCGCCGCGTTTGTCCTTGGTCTGGTTCTTCGCGTACTGGTCGCGATTCTCCGAAGTGAAGGACAGCCGCGTCGCCAGCTTGTCTTCGACCAGCACACCGTTCAGCGCGCCCTGCAGCAGGCGCTTGTTGAAGTTGCCGGCGCCGGCCTTGACGTAACCGCTGTTGTCGAAGGTCGGTTTGCGCGAGACCACGTGGATCGCGCCGCCCGGGCTGTTCTTGCCCCACAGGGTGCCCTGCGGCCCCGGCAGCACTTCGACCCGTTCGATGTCATACAGCGGGCCACCGCTGAGGAAGATCGGCCCCAGGTACACCTCGTCGACGTAGTAACCAATCGGGCTGACGTTATCCAGCGTCGGCTGGCCGGTGCCGATGCCACGCAGGAACCAGCGGGGGAAACCGTGGTTATCCAGGGTCGCGGCGGAGGCGTTGGGAATGAAGCGCGTGATCTCGCCGGCGGTCAGGCCTGCACCCGAATCCTCCAGGGTCTTGCCGTCGACGACATTGACCGTCAACGGCACCTCCTGGACCGACTCGCTGCGCTTTTGCGCCGTGACCGTCACCACCCCCAGGGTGGAATCCTTCGGCTTGGTCGCCGTCTGGGCACTCGCGAGCGTCGGCCAACTGTATACGCTGCCGGCCAGTGCAATAAGCACGGCCGTATTGATGCAAGTACGCTGAAACTGCTGCATACGGTCTATCCCCATACTCGAATATATAAAAGCGCGCCGATTATTGGAGTGGCGCTTAATTCAACAGGGAAACGATTGCAGCCAGCATGCCAAAAGAGAAAATAAAAAATTACCCGCTATAACAAATGCCGCAGCAACTCGAACAACTTTGCATAAGTAATAGCCATCAGCACTCCATCAACATAAGAATAAAAAAACGGCCGACCTATAACAGGCCAGCCGCTGAGAACAACCGATGAATAGTTACCCGACACACAATAAGCAATACAACTTACCCAGGCTATTGCTGACTGCACAGCAACCTGCTGGACGATTGCTGCTCATGCAGCATATTCAGCAATAATCCGAGCCTTATTTAGCCTGCGGCGGGGTTACACGGAACAGGCCGCCATCGGGCGAATCCGTGACCACATAGATATTGCCATCCGGGCCCTGGCGCACATCGCGAATACGCTGGCCAACCTGGGACAGCAGGCGCTCCTCATGAACCACCTTGTTGCCGTCGATCACCAGACGCAGCAACTGGCGGTCAGCCAACGAACCGAGCAACAGATTGCCTTTCCAGGGCGAGTCAGCCGTGACGAAGGCGAATCCGCTCGTGCCAGGCGAACGCGCCCAGTAGTAAATCGGCTGCTCCAGGCCTTCCTTGTGGGTGCCAATGGTTTCCGGCGTTTGGTTGCCGCTGTAGTCGATGCCGTAACTGATGATCGGCCAGCCATAGTTCTTGCCGGGCTGGATGAGGTTCAACTCATCGCCACCCCGAGGCCCGTGCTCGGTTGCCCAGATATCGCCGGTCAGCGGGTTGAAGCCGATACCCTGGACATTGCGATGGCCCAGGGACCAGATTTCCGGGCGCGCGCCCTTCTGCCCCACGAACGGGTTATCGGCAGGCACGCTGCCATCCAGGTTGAGGCGCACGATCTTGCCGGCCAGTTTGTCCAGCTCCTGCGGCGCATTGTTCACGCGGTTGTCGCCATGGGTGATGAACACGTGGCCTTTGCCATCGAACAGGAAACGCGAACCGAACTCCCAGTACGGGCTGAGCGCCTGCTTGGGGGTTTGCCGGTAGATCACCTTCACATCCTTCAGGGCGCCGCCGACCAGCTTGCCCGTCGCGACGGCCAGGCCTACCGGGTCCTTGCCATCAGTGGACTCGGAGTAGGAGAGGTAAATGGTCTGGTTGCGCTTGAAGTCTGGCGACAAGGCCACGTCGAGCAAGCCGCCATGCCCACCCACGAACACGCTTGGCACACCGCTGATAGGCTCGGAAACGACGCCCGCCGGCGAAACCCGGCGCAGCGTGCCGACCCGCTCGGTAATCAGGAAATCGCCATCGGGCAGGAAGGCAATGGACCAGGGATTGGCCAGCCCCTGCGCCACCTTGGTGATCTGGATGGGGCCCAACTGGCTGCCACCGGTGATGACCTTGCCCTTGTCGAAGGTCGGCGGCGTCAACGCCGCAATGGCCGCTGGCGGCAATGTTTCAGCCTGGACAGGCAACGCAACTTGCAAGGCAATAAACGCAGCAATACCTGCACACTTCACACTCAGTTTGATATTCATGAATTAACCCGAAAAATTAATAAGCTTCAAATAACTGGACGTTGGAAAACGTTCAGCCGACTGATAATCAGAATTCCAATTGCAGACTGGCAATCAGTGTTCTTGGCTCGGCTACTACATAAGTAGGCGTGCCCGCCAGCCGCCCATCCGCCCGATCAGAAGAGAACTGCCCTGCAGATACACCCTGCAAGTATTCCTTGTTGAACAGGTTATTGACGTTGAGGCTGAGGGTTGCTTCTTTGGCGAAATTACCCAGTTCATGCAAGCGATAACCGAGTGCCAGGTTTACCGTCGTGACCCCGGCAATGCTTTCCTTGTTGGTCAGGTCGCCATAGATGGAACTTTTATAGAGCGCGCGGATATCGCCATAGAGGTTGCCGTCGTCATAACCGAAGCCGACCGAGGCCAAGTGCTTGGGCGTATTGAACAACTGCTTGCCCTTGGTCGGCAGGCTCGAGAAGCCATTCAACTCTTCCACGTCGAAGTTCTCCTGCTGCTCAGCCAGCACGTAGGCGTAGGACAGGGAGTAGTTGAAGTCGCGCGGCAACAGGCCGTTCAGGGCGAACTCGACGCCCTGGGTCTTTACCTTGCCGGCGTTGTAGTAGGCGGTGATGTTCTCCGGTGTCAGGTAAGACACCTGGCGATTCTTGAAGTCGGCATTGAACAGCGCCACGCTGCTCGACAAGCCCGCGTTCTTGTAGCGCCAGCCAAGCTCCTGGTTGATCGTGGTCTCGGGCTTCTGGCTGCGCTCCACCACCGAATACAGCGCGGCCGCCGCCGGGATACGGATATTCGAGCTGATGCTGTAGTAGAACTGGTTGTGCTCGTCGTACTGGTAGTCCAGCGCCAGCGCCGGCAGGTAACGACGGTAGGTCTTGTCGCGCTCGTAGCCCGGATTGCCGTAGTCCAGCCCGCCGAGGCGGTTGAGCACCAGGCCCACGTTATGCGCCTCGACTTCGGTCTGGTGGTAGGCCAGTGTCGAGGTGATGGTCAGCTCCGGGTTGAAGTTCCACACGTCCTCTGCCCAGAACTTGAAGGTCGGCATGTCGGTGCGTTGGTCCGAGCGGTAGATCTTGTTGCCGCGCCCGTCCACGGCGATTTTCGACTCGCCGTTGGTGGTCACCGGACGGCCATTGGCACCAATCGGCACGTAGGCAAATGTCTGCCGCGAATGAATCCGCTCATACCAGCCGCCAAATTGCAGCTTGTGCGTATCCGATACCTGCCAATCCAGCTTGGCGGTCCCGCCGGGGCGGTATTGCGCGGGCAGCATCTGCAAGGCGAAGGGAACGCCGGTATCCAGCTTGTCGCCGTCACCATTAAGATCGGTGTTCAGGGCCACTTCATTCAAGGTAACCGGGCCGGACGAACTGGTGCCACCACGGATGCGCTGGAAGTACGGATCGATGCTCAGACGCAGGTTGTCCGCCAGCTTGAAGCGGCCATTGAGCATGTAGTTCTGCACATGGAAGCTGGTGGAGTTGACCAGTTGGCTGGCCTGCGGGGTGACCCGGTCGTTGACGCCATTGGTGCCACCCTGGGTCGGGTAGACCAGCGCGGGATAGCCATGGTCATAGGGCAGCGTGCGGAACTGCTGCTTGGTGCGCGCCGGGTTGCCGTAGTTGAACATCTCCTGGGTGGAGATAATCAGGTTCACCTGGTTCTCGTCCCAGCGGTACTGCAGGTTGGCGCCGTAGCGGTCAGTCCTGGCATGCGGCGCATCGCCCCGCCAGTTGTCGTAGCCGCTGGTGGACGCCGACAGCCACCCGGAGAAGCCGTTGTGCTCACCGAAGTTGGCGCGGGCATAGCTCTTGGAAACGTCGTAGTTGCCGAAGCTCTGCTTGAGCAACACGCCCGGTTCGACGGTCGGTGCCACGGTCTTGAGGAGGATGCTGCCACCACTGGCGGTAACGCTGGGCAGCGACGCGGCCGAGGCACCGTAGATCAGCTGTATGGACTCGTAGTCCTCGGGGTCGCCGATCACACTGCCCACGGCCGTCTGGAACAACGGGTCGTTCAGCGGCAGGCCATCACGCACGATACCGATCTGCCCGCCATTGAAACCGCGCACGGTGAAGGATGCACCGCCAGAGCCATAGGAGTTCCCGCCCTGGGAGTTGACGCCCGGCAGGTACTTCAGCGAGTCGTAGACCGAGCTGATGCCGGCCAGTTTTTCCAGCTGCTTCTTGGTCAGCGAGGCCCGGGAACTGGGTGCCACTTCCACCTTGCTGTCACCGACGAATTCCTCGCGCGCTGCAGCCAGTCGATCGGCGGTTACGGACACCTGGTCCAGACGTGTCTCTTGCGCCTCCACCCCCACCGAATGAGCCAATAAAAAACCAAACGCTGCCAACGACCCACGCCCCAATGGCTGGACCCCATACTTCGCTTTCATTTGTTGTTCCTGATTGCAGATCTTTTTCTGACGTGTCCCTGACGTTCTGCGCTGCTTGGTGGAGAGTGGCTTGAGCAGTGGACGCTGAGCCACCGGGAGCAATCAGCATGCCAACCACCAACAACGGCCCGGAACACCAGCACTGACGGGCAATGGCAGAAGAAAGGGAAAAACAGGCGAGTGTTGCCAGGCCAGCAAAACCGCTCTGGGACGTGCGTTACAGGCAGCAGGTTTGCTGCCTGCACAGCAGACACCGATGCATTTCACCTATCCCGCAGAAGCGCTCGCCTCACCTCGCAGAGTGGCCGGGCGGTACTCCGCTCCAGCCCACCACAAGCAGCGCTGAACGCGCTCTGCCAACCCGTGCCGAGCAAGCCGGCAGGCAACATATAGAGACAATCACACGGTTTCCCCGCACACGCCGGCGCCCCAGGATCGGTACCGGCACCCCGCCATGGCAGTGGCTTGCATCTTGCTTTTAGCCCGATCCCATTCACCAGAAAGAGCCCGATATGAAAAAAGGATTATTCACGCTGTTGCTCGTCGGCCTGCTGCACGGCAACGCGTATGCCGCAGCCCCGGAGACAGCCAAACTGGCCATCGATCAATTGCACGCGGCAACGACAGCAGAACTGCAGGTGCACTCGACCACCTTCGAACACCAGCAGCCCATCCCCGAAGACAACTCCAGCTACGGCAAATCCATCTCGCCCCAACTTGCCTGGAGCAAGGGACCGGCCGGCACCCAGTCCTATGCCCTACTCCTGGAAGATGAAGACGGCATTCGTGACGACAAACCCATCGTGCACTGGGTGGCCTACGCCATCCCCGCCGCGGTCACCGAACTGCCGGCCGGCCTCGCCAGCGATGCCACGCTGACGGCACCGGTGACCCTACTGCAGGGGCTGACCATTCGCGGTACGCCAGGCTATGTCGGCCCCCGCCCACGCGTCGGGGATGGCCCGCACCGCTACCACTTCCAGGTGTTCGCCCTCGACAACCTGCCCAGCCTGCCAGCAGGCGCCACGCGCGAGGCATTGCTGCAGGCCATCGACGGCCATGTGCTGGCCAAGGGGAAGCTGACCGGCACCTACACGCCAGCCGCTCTCTAAAAGCCTATCTACGATCTCTCGAATGTCGGCCATACGGCGTTAAGGCTGGCGCCAATTCAAAAGATCGTAAACAGGCTCCAAGCGCCGTAATCAAACCCGGCAGGCTTCAGGAACACCCTCCCGACGCCTGCCTTTTTCCTGCTGGAGCATCAGCAACCTGCTGCTGGCTTGCTGCACAGGAAGCAGGATTCCCCTCTCAAGCATCCCCGGGCAGGTGGCGCGCCAGCGCATTCCTCGCGCCTGCAGCGTGAAATCCGCGCATGGCACGATCCATGCCTTTGCAGAATTCCACACCGTTTTCGCCCCGGCGAAATCACCCGGTTCAATTCTGGAAACCTGCTATGTGGCTTTATTTCTTGAAGCGCCTGCTGATCATGGTGCCCACGCTGCTCGGGGTGCTGACCCTGACCTTTCTCGTTACCCAGTTCATGCCCGGTGGCCCGGTCGACCAGGTCATGTCGCAACTGGAAGGCGGCAGTCTCCAGGCGGGCTCGGAAGCGACCAGCAGCGGCGCCGGCTGGACCTACAGCGGGCGCGTCGGCATCGATGCCGCGCAGGTCGAGCAGCTCAATAAACTCTATGGCTTCGATGAGCCGGCACTGACCCGCTATGTGCAGATGCTCGGCAACTTCCTGCGCTTCGACCTGGGCGAAAGCTACTACCACCACCAGAGCGTTGCCTCGCTGATCCGCGAGAAACTGGCGGTCACCGTGTCGCTGGGTGTGTGGACCTTCTTCCTCACCTACCTGATCTCGGTGCCTCTCGGCGTGGCCAAGGCCGTACGCCACGGCAGCCGCTTCGACGTGCTGACCAGCCTGATCGTGCTGACCGGCTACGCCATGCCGGGCTTCATCCTCGGCGTGCTGCTGATCGTCCTGTTCGGCGGCGGCTCGTTCTGGGACATCTTCCCCCTGCGCGGCCTGACCTCGGACAACTGGAACGAACTGGGCCCCGTGGACAAGGTGCTGGACTACCTCTGGCACGTGACCCTGCCGGTCATCGCCTCGGTGGTCAGCCTGTTCGCCATGAAGACGCTGCTGACCAAGAACATGTTCCTCGACGAGATCCGCCGGCAGTACGTGCTCACCGCGCGCGCCAAGGGCCTCAGTGAGCGACGCATCCTGTGGAAGCACGTGTTCCGAAACACCCTGCTGCCGCTGATCACCGGCTTCCCCGCGACCTTCATCGGTGCCTTCTTCACCGGCAGCCTGCTGATCGAAACGCTGTTCTCCCTCGACGGCCTGGGCCTGCTGTCCTTCGAATCGATCAACAACCGCGACTACCCGGTGGTACTCGGCACGCTCTACCTGTTCACCCTGATCGGCCTGCTGATCAAGCTGGCGGCCGACATGGCCTACGCCCTCGTCGACCCCCGCATCAAGTTTTCGGCCCAGGAGAAGTGAAGTGAGTGCAGCGTCCCATGCCGAATCGCCCGGCACCCGCATCTGGCGACGGTTCAAACGTCATCGCATCGGCTACTGGAGCCTGTGGGTATTCCTCAGCCTGTATGGCCTGAGCCTGATCGGCGAGCTGGTGTCCAACGACCGACCGCTCTTCGCCTACTACGAGGGCGACTGGTTCTTCCCGCTGTTCATCGACTACCCGGAATCGGTGTTCGGCGGGCAGTTGCCGACCTTGACCGACTACCTGGACCCGTTCATCCGCGAGCGCCTCAACGCATCCGGCAACTTCGCCCTGTACCCGCCCAACCCGTACTACTACGACACGCTGAACTACTTCTCCAGCGCCGAGCATTTCCCCGGCCCGCCCAGCGCGGAAAACTGGCTGGGCCTGGACACCGCCGGTTACGACATGACCGCCCGCCTGCTCTACGGCTTCCGTATCTCGGTGACCTTCGCCCTGGCCCTGACCCTGATCGGCACCCTGCTCGGCATCCTCATCGGTGCGCTGCAGGGCTACTTCGCCGGCAAGGTCGACCTGCTCGGCCAGCGCCTGATCGAGATCTGGAGTTCGATGCCCGAGCTGTACCTGCTGATCATCTTCGCCTCGATGTTCAACTCCAGCTTCATCCTGATCTTCATCCTGCTCTCGCTGTTCAGCTGGATGCAGCTCTCCGACTACGTGCGCGTCGAGTTCCTGCGCAACCGCCAGCTGGAGTACGTCAAATCCGCCCGCGCGCTGGGCCTGTCCAGCCGGCAGATCATCTGGCGCCATGTGCTGCCCAATAGCATGACTCCGGTGATCACCTTCCTGCCGTTCCGCATGAGCGCCGGGATCATGGCCCTGGCCAGCCTCGACTTCCTCGGCCTGGGCGTCAGCTCGCCCGCACCGAGCCTTGGCAACCTGCTCTCCCAGGGCAAGCAGAACCTGGATGCCTGGTGGATTTCCCTGGCCACCTTCACCGTGCTGGTCGGCACCCTGCTGATGCTGACCTTCATGGGCGAGGCGCTGCGCGATGCCCTGGACAACCGCATCGCCGACGACGAACCGGAAGAGGAAGAAGACGATCAGGTCTACCTGTCCCGCGAGCTGGAGCAGGTGCAGGCCGCCGCCAGCGCTCCCGTCGCCGCCCCCGCCAAATTGCTGGAGGTCTCATGAGCGAGCCTTTGCTGAAAATCGACAACCTGTCCATCAGCTTCGGCAAGCGCCAGGCGGTGCATAACCTCGACCTGGAGATCCGTGCCGGTGAACGCCTGGCGCTGGTCGGCGAGTCCGGCTCGGGCAAGACCGTCACCGCGCTGTCGATCCTGCGCCTGCTCGAACGGGTCAACCTGAGCGGGCGCATCCTCCTGCAAGGCCGCGACCTGCTGGCATTGCCCATCGAGGAATTGCGCGAGGTCCGCGGGCGCGACGTGGCGATGATTTTCCAGGAGCCGATGACCGCGCTCAATCCGCTGCACAGCATCGGCCAGCAGATCATCGAAACCCTGCTGCTGCACAGCGACATCAGCCCGAGCCAGGCTCGCGAGAAGGCCATCCAGCTCCTCGCCCGCACCGGCCTGCGCGAGCCCGAACGACGTGTCGACAGCTACCCGCACCAGCTCTCCGGCGGCCAACGCCAGCGCGCGATGATCGCCATGGCCCTGGCCTGCAAGCCCAAGCTGCTGATCGCCGACGAGCCCACCACCGCGCTGGACTGGACCATTCGCGCGCGCATCATCCAGTTGCTGCTCGACCTGCAGGAAGAGTTCGGCATGGCGGTGCTGCTGATCACCCATGACCTCAACCTGGTCCGTCGTTTCGCCCAGCGCGTGGCGGTGATGGAGCAGGGCCACCTGGTCGAAACCGGAGAGACCGAGCAACTGTTCGCCGCGCCGCAGCACCCCTACACCACCAAGCTGCTCAACAGCCTGCCGGTGCGCGAGGTCGAGAGCGTGGTGCCTGACAGCCCGGTCCTGCTGGAAGCGCGCAAGCTGCGCGTGGAATACCCGAAACGCCTGCCTGGCTGGCGGGGCTGGTTCAGCAGTGGCAGCTTCGCCGCCGTCGAAGGTGCCGACCTGTTCCTGCGGGCCGGTGAAACGGTCGGCGTCGTCGGTGAATCCGGCTCGGGCAAGTCGACCCTGGTCCAGGCCATCCTGCGCCTGATTCCCCTGCACTCCGGCAGCCTGGCATTCGCCGGCCAGCCGCTGCGCGAGCAGAGCCGCCGCGAACAACTGACGTTCCGCTCGCAGGTCCAGGTGGTGTTCCAGGATCCCTTCGGCTCGCTGTCGCCGCGCCAGACCATCGAACAGATCATCGGCGAAGGGCTGGCCCTGCACTTCCCCGAGCTGCCGCAGGAGGAACGCTACCTGCGCATTCTCGACGTGATCGCCGAGGTGGGCCTGCCACGCTCGGTACTGCGGCGCTATCCCCACGAATTCTCCGGCGGCCAGCGCCAGCGTATCGCCATCGCGCGGGCACTGATCCTCAAGCCGAAGGTGGTTGTGCTCGATGAGCCGACGTCGGCGCTGGACGTGTCGATCCAGAAACAGATCCTCGAACTGCTGGCACGCCTGCAACGCAAATACGGCCTCAGCTACCTGCTGATCAGCCACGACCTCAGCGTCATCAACGCCCTGGCGCACCGCGTCTACGTGCTCAAGGACGGCGAGATCGTCGAAGAGGGCGAGACCACCGACGTGATCGCCCGCCCGAGCCATCCCTACACTCAACGCCTGGTCCACGCCACGCTGTAACGCCAGACAGAGCCCACCATGACGTCATCCCTTCGCCACGTGTTTCCCGTGCTCGCAGCCGCCATCGGCAGTGCGCTGTTCCTGCTGCCACTGCAGGCCCAGGCCGCCCATGCCTACGCCCAGTTCGGCGAGCCGAAATACCCCAGCGGCTTCAGCCATTTCGCCTACGCCAACCCGGATGCGCCGAAGGGCGGCACGCTCAACCTGTCGAACACCGGGATCAACAGCAGCTTCGACAAGCTCAATCCGTTCAGCCTGCGTGGACGCGCCGCCCCCGGCCTGCTCGAGCTGATGTTCGAGACCCTCACCGTCTACAGCCTGGATGAGCGCAATACCCAATACGGCCTGCTCGCCGACGACATCGAGGTCGCCCCGGATTTCACCTGGGTGCGCTTTCGCCTCGACCCGAGGGCGCGTTTTTCCAATGGCGACCCGGTCACTGCCGCCGATGTGAAGCACTCCTTCGACACGCTCTCCGGGCCACTGGCCAGCCCCAACTTCGCCGCCTACTTCGCCGAGATCAAGGACGTGGTGGTGCTCGACACGCAGACCCTGCGCTTCGACTTCACCCGCCCCGGCCGTGACCTGCCCTTCGTCGCCGGCAGCCTGCCGGTGTTCTCCCAGAAGTGGGGCCTGCAGGCCGACGGTACTCGCCTGACCTTCGACAAGCTGCGCATGCAGCCGCCTATCGCCAGCGGCCCTTACGTCATCACCAAGGCCGTGGAAGGCCGCGATGTCAGCTATGCCCGACGCGCCGACTACTGGGGCACGGACATTCCGGTGCGGCGCGGCACGCTGAACTTCGGCGAGGTCACCTACAAGCTGTACAAGGACCGCGACACCCAGGTATCCGCCCTGCGCGGTGGCAACTACGACGTGTTCAACGAATTGCAGATGCGCTACTGGTGCTGCCAGTACATCGGCAAGCGCTTCGACGACGGCGACCTGGTGAAGAAGCTCTTCCCCCACCAGAACCCGCCCGCCATGACCGGCCACGCCTTCAACATCCGCAAGGAGCGCTTCAGCGACCCACGGGTGCGCGAGGCGCTGCTCAACGCCCTGGACTTCGAGTGGATCAACCAGAAGATCTTCGACAACTACTTCGAGCGTCTCTACAGCTACTTCTCCAACACCACCCTGGCCGCGCAGGGCCTGCCCAGCGAGGCCGAACTGGCCCTGCTGGAGCCCTGGCGCGACCAGTTGCCGGCGGCGGTATTCGGCCCCATGGTCAAGCTGCCCAACACCCTGCCGCCGTCGAGCCTGCGCAACAACCTAGTGCGTTCGCTGGAGCTGTTTGCCGAAGCCGGCTGGCACAACCGCGACGGCGCCCTGCGCAATGCGGCGGGTGAGCCCTTCGTCATCGAAGTCAGCGGTGGGCGCGGCGACAACATGCTGCTCGACCCCTACTACCTCAACCTGCGCAAGCTCGGTATCCAGGTGGTACAGAAACTCTCCGACCCGACGACCAACTACAGCCGGATGAAGGACTTCGACTACGACTTCTCCCCCATCGCCCTGCGCGAATCACGCATGCCCGGTCCGGAGCTATGGCGTGCGTTCAACAGCAAGGACGCCGATGTGCCCGGCTCCAACAACATCATCGGGGTGAAGTCACCGGCCATCGATGCCCTGCTGCTCAAGCTGCTCGATGCCGGCTCGCAGGAGGAACTGGAAACCGCGGCCCACGCCCTCGACCGGGTGCTGATGCATGGGTACTACATCCAGCCCTGGCGCTACCTGACCAACCACCACCTGATCTACAACCAGCGCCTGCGCTACCCGGCACAACTGCCGCTGTACTACGGCGCCAACGAATGGGTGATCGGCTACTGGTGGGACGGCAACGTCGAGCAGCCGCCAGCCGTGGCCCATAACCAGCCCTGAGCCCAGCGCCGAAACCGCCTGCGCAATCAATCGGTGGGGTGGATCGGGGCGCGCAGCTGACGCTTTCCCCATCCACCAGAACGCAGCGCCGCGCTGAACCCCACGGTGGATGAAAACGGCGTCAGCTGCGCGCCGTTCCACCCTGCGCCGAAGCCCTCGCGCACTCCGCAGGGTGTCCATCCCTGCCGCTGCTCCAGCAACACCCCAGCAACCCACTGCTGCTCTGGCAGCACCCCGGCAGCAGACGCATCCACCGGGTGACCTGAGCCCGGCGGCCGGAAGTGGCCAATACGCGCCATTTACCTGATCCAGATCAAGCCGCGACCACCTTGCCGGCCCCTCGCCGAGGCCTGGCACGCTCCCTGCTCTGCTACCCGGGAACGCCGACGCCTCGCCTCGGCCCCCCATCCAATGGAGCCCATCAATGACCGAATTCATCTGGCAATTGCCGAACAACCGGGACGCCCGTTATGCCGATGCGACACCCCGCAAACGTGGCGAGCGCCTGGAAGGTGATCGTGCGCCGTTTACCGCCGGCGTCAGCGACCCGCGCGGCACTCGGTTCAACTACCTCGACTACCTGCTGCAGACCGCCCGCGCCGCCGATCTCACCGGCTTCGACGGCATCCGCATCCAGAACGATCCCAAGGGCGATGAGCCCTGGATCATCGCCGGCTACCTGGCACCGTCCACCCGGCACCTGAAGCTGCTCACCGAGTTCGATGCCTCGCGCGGCTCGGCGGTGTATGCGGCGAAGAACGCCGTCAGCTTCCAGCGCTTCACCCACAACCGTTTCGCCTGGCAGATCAGCAGCGTCGCCGACGCCACCCTGCGTCGCCAACTCGCCGACCACGTGGCCGATGCCGACCTGCTGCCACGCATCGACGAGTTCCTCACCGTCGCCAAGGGCGTGATCACCCACCCGGCCGGCTTCACCTTCAAGGGACGTTTCTTCGAGGTGCTTGAAGGTGGTTTCAGCGGCCCGCTGGGCGGCCATCCGGTGCCGACCATCTACCTGTCCGGTGACAGCGCCGAGGCCTATCAGCTATCGGCCGCGCAGGCCGACGTGCATGTCTTCGATGCCCAGCCCGCCGCGCAACTGCAACCCCTGCTGGCAGAAGTGCACGCCATCGCCAAGGCCAACCAGCGCGAGCTGAAGTTCGGCCTGCGCATCGACGTCCTGGCCCGGGAAAGCCAGGAGGAAGCCGAGTTCGATGCCCGCCGCCTGGCCGAGCAGACCGGCTGGCAAGGCAGCCCCGATGCACAGGGCCTGTGGCTCGGCCTGGGCAGCGCCCATGGCGATGCCAAGGGCACCCTGGTGGGCAGTTACGAACAGGTAACCGACGCCCTGCTCGCCTATGCCGACACCGGCATCCACAGCTTCCTGCTCGGTGCGGCACCGCACCTGGAAGAAGCCTACCGGGTCGGTGAAAACCTCTTGCCGCGCCTGCGCGCCCAGCTTTCCCGCGACGCGCACGTCGCCTGACTCATCGCCCTTTCAGAGAGAACACAGACATGGCAATCGACTTCCACTGGCGCCTGCCCACCCATGGCGAACCCAGCACCCACCGCAACCGCGAGCCCTACCGTGGCGACTGGTTCTTCGGCAATGGCCAGCCGGGCAGCCACGGCCTGAGCGGTCGTGACGACGGTTTCAGCTATATCGACTACCTCGGCGAGATTGCCCGCGCCGCGGAAATCTCCGGCTTCCAGGGCGGGTTGATCCCGTCCTTTCCGTCCACCGACGAGCCTTGGGCCGTGTCGGCCTTTCTGGCCCGGCAGACCCGCACCTTCCGCTTCATGATCGCCTTCCAGCCGGGCTTCCTCAATCCGGTCACCGCCGCCCGCCAGGCCGCCACCCTGCAACGCGCCACCAACGGCCGCGCGCTGTTCAACGTGATCACCGGTGGCGGTGGCCCATCGCAGCTGTGGTGGGGTGACTCGGCGCCGCACGACGACCGCTACACCCGCACCACCGAATTCCTCGACGTGTTGCGCGGCGTCTGGCAAGGCGGCCCGTTCAGCTACGACGGCAAGTTCTACCAGGTCAGCGACGCCGGCCTGGCCGAGCCGCTGTCGCAGCAGGACTTCCCCGAAATCTATTTCTCCGGCTCCTCCGACGCGGCCCTCACCTCGGCCTCCAAGCACGCGGACTACTACCTGTCCTGGCTGGAGCCGTTCGCCCAGTTGCGCGAGAAGTTCGACCGGGTCAAGCAGCGCACCGATGTCCTCGGGCGCAAGATCAAATGCGCCGTGCGCGTGGACGTCATCGCCCGCGCCACCGAGGAGGAAGCCTGGGCCGAAGTGCGCAAGGGCTTCGAGCGCCTCGACCCGGCTGCCATCGCCCGCCTCAACGAGCGCCGCAGTGGTGATTCGGTCGGTGCCAGCCGCCAGGGCGCCAACCGCCCGCAGACGATCAACAGCTACAAGGACCTGATCATCGAACCCAACGTCTGGTCCGGCTTCAGCCTGCTACGCGGCGGCCAGACCAACGGCATCGTCGGCAGCTACGAGCAGGTCGCCGAACGCCTGGACGACCTGGTTCAGCTCGGCGCCGACGCCTTCATCCTGGCCAGCACCCCGCACCTGGAAGAGGCCTACCGGGTCGGTGAGGAAGTCCTGCCACTGGTCAGGGGCCACCGCTGATCGCGGCACCCGGAGCCCAACGCCTCACGGTCGCGGGGCTCCACCTTTCTTGTAGGCCGACTGCTGCAATCCCAGCAACTGGGTGTGACGCCACTGCTGCTCTGGCAGCAACCCGTCCAGGCACGCCGCACGTCGCCTCAGAAACAACCGTAAGAGACTGATTAACAAGGAAAAAACAATCGATCCAAAACTTGGAATGGTTCGTGCTCTGCACACCACACCTCTCACGTCGTGTTAACAGGAGTTAACCATGTCGCTCAGTGCAAACGCTCAACTCACCCCAGCCGACAACGCGGCACTGCAACAACTGTGGTTCACCCGTTGCCCGGTGCCGACGGCTACCGGCCTGGCCTACAAGCTCGGCTGGCTGACCGAGGAATTCGCCGCCGATGGCATCAGCGTCGATACCCTGCAGGACAACCGTGAACTCGGTCGTCACCACTACGATCACCAGCTCGACACGCTGATCCGCGAAGGCGGCAACATCCTCGCCCTCGCCGCACGCGCCCAGGGCGCACCGACCCGCCTGATCGGCCTGACCTGGATCGACGAATGGCAGACCATCCTGGTTCGCCCGGACTCCGGCATCACCGAGCCCGCCCACCTGAAAGGCAAGCGCCTGGCCCTGCCGGAGTGGAGCGAGCACAGTATTCCCAGTCATGCCCGTGGCAGCAGCATCGCGCGCGGCATGTCACTGCAAGGTTATCGCGGCGTGCTGGAAGCGGCCGGCCTCGGCTTCCATGACGTGGAGGTGGTGGAGGTGCCGTCCAATCGTCCACTGGGCGGCTCGAACACTGACACCGGACCACGCAACCTGTGGTCGGGGCTCGACTACCTGGCGGATGGCCGCGTCGATGCGGTCTACGTCAAGGGCGCGGCGGCGGTGGATGCAGCCAAGGCTGCCGGCGCGGTGGTCGGCATCGACCTGGATGCCCTGCCGGACCGCAAATACCGGGTCAACAACGGCACGCCACGGCCGATCACCGTGCACCAGAACCTGATCGACAACCACTTCGACGAGCTGGTGCGCTTCCTCGACCAGACCCTGCGTGCCGCCGACTGGGCCGCCGACAACCTGGCCGGCGTGCACGAGATTCTCTCCAGCGAAACCCGTGGCAGCAGCGCGGCAGTGGCTGAGGCCTACCGCAACGACTTCCACCGCTCGCTGCACCCGGACCTGTCCGCCGAACGCCTGCACCTGTTCGAAGCGCAGAAGAAGAACCTGTGGCTGTTCGGCTTCCTCGAACGCGATTTCGACTTCGCCGACTGGGTCGACCCACGCCCTCTCGAAGCCGCCCTCAAGCTGCGCGCCGAACGTCGCCAGCAGGGCCGCTGACCCGATAAACCGGCCCGCCCTGCGGGCCTTCAGATACCCGTGATTACAGGCAGGACACCCATGAGCATCACCCTCAGCGACCTCACCCCACACGCCCGCGAGTTCGTGGAAAAAGCCATCGCAGAAGCCACCCTGGCCTTCGATGTTTTCCGCGAAACCAACACCATCACCGCCAACGGCACCGTCGGCTTCGTCGAGCGCATTCCCGGCGAAGACCTGCTGGTCAGCATCAACTACCCCGGCCCATTCCGCCGCAACGAGCCCGCACGCTACTCCTTCAGCGTGCTCAGCGGCCCGGGTCGCTACAACAAGCTGTTCCAGGAATTTCCCGAGGTCACCACCATCTCCCACGTGCACACGCCGAGCCTCGGCGCCTGGGCACAAACCCACCGCACCCTGCCGATCCGCTATGTGCCGGTGCAACGCTACAAGCTGTTCCGCGAGCTGCCGATCTACATCGACCGGCGCCAGCAGGAAGTCGACTTCATCATCGACCAGGTGCGCCTCAACCCGCAGGTCAAGGCCATCCTCGAGGCCAACGGCGGCGCCACGGTATGGGGCTCCCAGGGCCTGCGCGAAACCGCCGAGTTCATCCAGATCCTCGAGGAAGGCGCGAGCATCCAGATCGCCGCCGAAGCCATCGGTGGCTCGCGTGATTTCGGCCCCGGCGTGCTGGCCCAGCAATTCAAGATGAGCGGCCTCACCGAACAGGCCAAAGAACTGGGCCTGCTGCCCATCACCGACCGCTGATCGCCACCCTCCCAGGCAACCGCGCTACCGGAATCCGGGCAGTTTCCCTGTCCGGATTCCGTTCGTTAACGACCTCTACATCCGCCACCGATCCAAGGAGCTCCCATGAGCCGTCAAGCCGATTACGCCGTCCACCCCCAGTTCATCGAACGCTGGTCCCCACGCTCCTTCAGCGGCGAACCGATTACCCAGGAAGAACTGTTCGCCCTGTTCGAGGCCGCGCGCTGGGCGCCCTCGGCGAACAACTCGCAACCCTGGCGCTTCGTCTACAGCACCCGTGACTCGGCCAGTTGGGCGTCTTTCCTCGATCTGCTGATCGAAAGCAACCAGCGCTGGGCCAGCCGCGCCTCGGCGCTGATCATCCTGCTGTCGAAGACCACCCACCTGCGCCCTGGCAACGACCAACCGACGCCGCTGTTCAGCAACTCCCTCGATGCCGGCGCCGCCTGGGCCAACCTGGCACTGCAAGCCGAGCACAGCGGCTGGCGCAGCCACGCCATCGGCGGCTTCGACCGTGAGCGTGCGCGGCAGCTGCTCGGCGTACCCGAGGACTACAAGGTCGAGATCGCCATCGCCATCGGTCGCCAGGCCGACCGCAGCTACCTGCCCGAAGAGCTGCAGGCCCGCGAGCAGCCCACCCCGCGCCACGCCTTGCCGTCACTGGTCGCCGAAGGCCGCTTCGCGTTCGCCGACGCATGAGCCGCCCGACCACGCCCACTTCACTCCAGAGCCCTACCCCGCAACGATGAAAAACATCTGGCGCATCATTCAGTTCATCCCGGAATACCGGGGCCGGGTCATCGGTGTGATCGCCGTCGGCACCGCCCTCGGCTTCATCGGCACCGCCACACCCTACCTGTACAAGTTCATCGTCGACGCCATCGCGCAGATGCTCTCCGGCACGCTCAGCAAGGCCGAGGCCAGCGAAAGCGTCATCGTGCTGCTGCTGATCTTCTTCGCCCTGCGTCTGGGCGTGGTGGGCTTCGGCGCGCTGCAGAACAAGCAGGCCGACGATCTCTGGCTGGACACCGTGAGCACGTTCCGCCAGCGGGTGTTCGACAACATGACCCGCAAGTCCATCGACTATTTCGAGCGGACCCGGGTCGGCGAGATCATGGACCGCTTCGGCAATATCACCAGCATCACCATGTGGTTGTCGTCGCTCACCGACGGCACCCTGGCGAGCATCCTGCAGATGTTCTTCATCGTCACGGTGCTGCTGATCAAGGCGCCGCTGATCGGCCTGCTGATGGCCGTCGTGCTGCTGCTGAACTTCTGGATTTCCTACCGCACCGTGGGCTGGACCAAGCCCTATCGGCGCGGCTGGCAAGCCCTGGCCGGCAAGATGAGCGGCCTGCTCGCGGAGATGGTCGGCAACATCGCCACCGTGCGCAGCTTCGGCGGCGAACCGGCGGTCAAGCGCCGCTACGACGACACCCAGGCCGAATGGCTGGTGGCGCGTGGCAACCTGCACAAGACCGAATGGCGCTCCGAGCAGGCGCTCAATGTGATCAACACCTTCGGCGTGTTCGTAGCCGTGTCGCTGGCGGCGCATGCCGCGCTGCAAGGCCGCTTCACCACGGGTGACATCCTGTTGATCCTGACCCTGACACAGAACCTGATCAACACCATCGGCCCCATCGCCCGGCAGATCAACCAGGCCGGCGAGATCGAAAGCACCGCCGAGCGTCTGGTGGAATTGCTCGATGTGGAATCCGAGCACGCCGACAAGCCCGATGCGATTCCCCTGGAGCGCCTGGAAAGCATCACCTTCGAGGCCGTCAGCTTCCGCTACCCGGGCAAGGAGGACTACGCGTTGCGGCGCATCTCCTTCCACCTGCCGGCCGGGCAGACCCTGGCCCTGGTGGGCAGCAGTGGCAGCGGCAAGAGCACCATCGTCAAGTTGCTGATGCGTTTCTACGACCCCAGCGAGGGCCGCATCCTGATCAACGGACGCGACCTGCGCGACTACCGCCAGCGCAGCGTGCGGGCGGCCATGGGCGTGGTGCTGCAGGACGTCGCGCTGTTCAACGACAGCATCGGCGAGAACATCGCCTTCGCCCGCCCCGACGCCACCTTCGCCGATGTGCAGAACGCGGCCCGCGCGGCCCATGCCGACCACTTCATCCTGCGCATGGAGGATGGCTACGACACCCTGGTCGGCGAACGCGGCATCAAACTCTCTGGTGGCGAAAAGCAGCGTGTGGCCATATCCCGCGCCATTCTCAAGGACCCGCAACTGATCATCCTCGACGAGGCCACCAGCGCCCTCGATTCGGAGTCCGAGCACCTGGTGCAGCAGGGACTGGAACGCCTGGTCAGCGGCCGCACCTCGGTGATCATCGCGCACCGCCTGAGCACGATCATCAGCGCCGACCTGATCTTGGTCATGAGCAGCGGCGAAGTGCTCGAACAGGGCCGGCATGAGCACCTTATCCAGCACACGGGCGGCTTCTACGCTCACCTGTTCGCCCTGCAGACCCGTGGGCAGACAGCCGCCATCGCCAACTGATGCAACGGCATCACCGCCATCCGAATCAGGATGGCGGTTTTTATAACCGAACTTACACACTCATTTTATTTAATAAATAACACTGTTCCTGCACCAGCAATAAGCCCGCACTTATATGCTGCACACCCAACACAAATAACCACACCACTTAAATAGAACAACGCCTTCAAGCTACACAACCCACGCCATTCGCCACCTTCACAAGAGTGGCATATAGCTTGCTCTCTCACCGGCTGCCTATTGCAGTTTCAGGCCATTTGGCCGAGGGAGAATATAATGCCTGGCGTTAACCACTTTACTGCCCACACCAAACCACCTCTACAACCACTTTCATCCCCGGGAGACAGGAGCAAGCGGCCGCATCAACTATTGCGCGCACTGCTTCCTATCCTCTCCATAACACTCGCCATAGACGCGTTCGCTGCCGACGACAAGACACCCCAGGCAACGACGCCAGCATCCTCTGCGGCCACCACGCCGTCCGAGAAAGATGCAGGCAGCGACAAACTCGAAACGGTTGTCGTCACCGCACAGAAGCGCAATGAAAGTGTGCAGAAAGTCCCTATTCCGATTACCGTTCTGGGCGGCGACAAAGTCCGCGAAAGTGGTATTTCCTCCGCCTCTCAAGTTGGCAGTTATGTGCCTAACTTCTCGGTGGAGCGTAACAATGGCCATGGCCTGCCCCGCTGGAACTTGCGCGGCTTATATACCGGTGACCCAACGGGCACCACGGTCTCGCCGATCGGGGTGTATTACGACGATATCTATATCTCCAACGTGACGGCCGCCAACCGTCCCTTGTTCGACCTGGAACGGGTGGAAATCGCCCGTGGCCCGCAAGGCACCCTCTGGGGCAAGAACAGTACTGCCGGGGCGCTCAACTTCATCTCGAAGAAACCGACCTTCAACCCGGATGGCTACCTGAAAGTCGATGTCGGCAGCTACAACCGCCGCAAATATGAGGCGGCCATCGGCGGTGCGCTGGTGGACAACCACCTGGCTGCTCGCCTGTCGCTCTACGATGAAAGCCTCGATGGCTTCGGCCGCAACACCTACAACGGTGGCAGCGAGCGCGGCGAGTTGAACGACCAGGCCATCCGCCTGCAGGTCCTGGCCGCCATCAGTGACGACCTCGATGCCCTGGTCAGTGTTCATCACCGCGAATACAAGACCGAGGGCGTGCTCGCCCGCGCCACCCGTTTCGGCACCCGCCCCAACGGCTCCGACCAGTTCGGCTATGTTGGCCCCACCAACGGCAATGCCAGCCTGAACATCAGCGGCAAGGCGCCCAAGGTGATTCAGGAGGGTGTCTCGGCGCGCCTCAACTGGCAACTCGGCAACCTGGAGCTGGTATCGATCAGCGCCTTCGATGACTACCGCTCCGGCGCCCGTGGCGAGACCGACAGCGATGGCGGCCCCTACGACCTCGCCCGTTCCTGGGCCGGCATCCAGCGCAGCAAACAGGCGTCCCAGGAGTTCCGCCTGTCCTCGCCGCGCGAAGACCGCTGGAACTGGTTGCTGGGCCTGCACTACTTCTACGAAGACGCCGCCCAGACCGGCGCCACGGCCTCGCTGGTCAACCCCTACACCGCCACGGCCTTCGACCGCAGCGGCTGGGAGCAGACCACACGCAGCTACGCGCTGTTCGGCAGCAACACCTTCAACTTCACCGACAAACTCAGCGTCACCGCCGGCCTGCGCTGGAGTTCGGAAACCAAGGACATCGACCTGCAACGTCGTGGCGGCGTCGCCCCCGTGGTCTTCGGCAACACCAGCCGCTGGTGGGAGTTCGAGTCGGTCACCTCGCCCCTGCAGGTCACCGCACAGCAGAACGAGAAGAAGACCTGGCAGGACTTCAGCTGGGACATCACGCCCGAGTACCAGATCGACGACAACCTGCGCGTGTACCTGCGCTATGCCCGTGGTTTTCTCTCCGGCGGTTTCAACGGCGGCGCGACCAACCAGGGCGCGGTGGGCCTGGTCGACCCCGAGTACCTCACCGACTACGAGATCGGCCTGAAGTCCGAATGGCTGGATGGGCGTCTAAACATCAACGCCAACGCCTTCTACTACGACTACGAGGACATCCAGACCAACATCCAGTACGTCTACAACAACCGCTATGTCTCGCGCCGCACCAACGGTGGCCAAGGCAAGGTATGGGGTGCCGAACTGGAAATCGCCGCGATCCCGCTGGACAACCTGCGGGTCAACCTGGCGCTGGCCAAGCTGCACACCGAGTACACCGACTATGTCTCGGGCACCACCGACTACACCGGTGACGAGTTCGGGCGCTCGCCCGAGTACAGCGCGATTCTCGGTGCCAACTACCGTATCCCGGTACGTGGCGGCGCGGATACCATCGTTCTGGATACCAACTGGAACTGGCGCAGCTCGCAATGGCTATCGGCAGATCACACCGACAGCTTCTACCGCGATGATTCGCGCCTGCTCGGCCAGGCCAGCCTGTCCTATTGGGTGGATCGCGGTGACCTGAAGATCACCGTCTACGCCGATAACGTCACCGACGAGAAGTACAAGTCCAACGCCTCGCCGGGCGGCTACCAGACGCGCAACATCAGTTACGCGGAGCCCCGCACCTTTGGCCTCTCCGTGACCAAGCAACTCTTCTGACGCCGAGCTGCTGCGTGGCCAACAGCCGCGCAGCAGCCTGTCTTTCCGCAGCCGGCCGCAGGGCCCTGCCAAGGAATTCCTACCATGCGCACGACACGTTTCCGCAGCCTCGGGCTGCCGCTTCTGCTCGCCAGTCTGCTGGCCCCCTGCTGGGCCCTGGCCGAGACCAGCCCAACCCTGGCCATCAAGGCGACGCGCCTGCTCGACGTCAAGAACGGCAAGATCATCGATGATCCGGTGGTGGTGGTTCAGGGCGAACGCATTCTCTCGGTCGGCTCCGGTAGCGCCAAAGCCGACCGCATCCTCGACCTGGGCGATGTCACCCTGCTGCCTGGCCTGATCGACGGCCATGTGCATATCGCTGCCGGTGGCGGCCTCGATACCAGCGTGGCCCGTGGTGCCCTCAAGGGCGCGGCCAATGCCCGCAAGACCCTGCTGACCGGTTTCACCACCGTCCGCAGCATGGCCGGCAGCGGCTTCGCCGGCATCGCCCTGCGCGACGCCATCGCCGACGGCGATGTCATCGGCCCACGCCTCTACGATGCCGGCACCCTGCTCGCCGTGACGGGAGGCCATTGCAGTGGCCCGGTCCTGGCTCCGGAGTTCCGCTACGAGGCCAGCGGCGTCGCCGACAGCCCCGCCGCCTTCGTGCAGAAGGTGCGCGAGCAGTTCAAGTACGGCGCCGACTTCATCAAGATCTGCATCACCGGCGGTTTCGTCAGTGGCACCGACCCGACCATCTCGCAGTTCAGCGAAGAGGAAATCCGCGCGGTCATCGACACCGCTCACCGTTATGGCAAGAAGGTCGCGGTGCACGCCCATGGTGCCGACGCGATTCGCACGGCCGCGCGCCTGGGTGCGGACTCCATCGAACATGCATCGCTGGTCGACGATGAAGGCATCGCTCTGATCAAGGCCAACAAACACGCGGTGGTGGTACCGACCCTGTCTCCCGCCAGCCGCTGGTTGCAACGGGCCAAGGAAGTAGGCGCCACGCCCTACACCCTGGCCGTGCTGGAGCAGACCTCCAAGGTGCACAAGCGCAATATCGAGAAGATCATCAAGGCCGGCATTCCCATCGTCTATGGCACCGACGGCCCGGCGGGCGAGAACTACGCGGAGTTTCCCTATCTGGTCGCAGCCGGGCTGAGCAACCTGCAGGCGATCCAGGCCGCGACCGTCAACGCGGCACGTTGGCTCAACGCGGACAACGACCTGGGCAGCATCGAGGCCGGCAAGTTCGCCGACATCATCGCGGTCAACGGCAACCCGCTGGAACAACTCGACACCCTGGAACGGGTCGGCTGGGTGATGAAAGGCGGCGTTATCTACAAGGACTGATGGGGGCTGCTGCCTGCAGCACGTGCCTAGGCGCACAGGCCGGCCAGGGGCTGTTGGCGTTTCGCTTGAACTTATTGAATCGGAGAGGAATATATTTCCATCCAGCTCATAGAACGGGCCTTTTTGAGGCAGTTGCTGACATTCCGCCTTTGCGTTTCATGAAGCCGATTGGTGGGCTAAAGCCCACCCTACAGGGCCTGAACCTACGCGTAGGGTGGGCCGGGCGGCGCTCCGCTTTAGCCCACCAATCGGCTTCATGAAACGCAAAGGCGGAATGTCAGCAACTGCCTCAATCTGGCCGTCCCATATCGAAACGTCAACAGGCCCTAAACAAAACCCAGACGCCATGAACACACCCCCTGAAAAAACCGGCCTAGAGCCGGTTTTTTCAGGGTGCCGAGCAAGCGAATCCGCAAACTACTTCGTCGGTTTCTCCAGACCGGGAAAACTGACACCCAGTTGTTCCAGGTAGGTGTCATACCGCGTCGGATCGTAGTGGTACGGTTTGAGCAGAGGGCGGAAGCGAGCCATCACCTCCGTGTTCAGCTCGACAGCGGGCTGGTCACTGTCGCTGATAAAGGGCAGGTACTTCTGCTCCTTGTTCTGCACCTCGGTGAAGTACCGCTTGGCCTCGACCAGCAGCTCGGGCGTACGCACCAGATCCAGTGTCGTCAGGGCCAGCACCTTGGCCCCGGCCACCACGCCCTTGTGCGCAATCGGCGTGGCCATGGACATGGCCGCCGCCGGGGTATGGAACGGCACGCCCGGGATATTCGCCGGATAGCCCAGCACCGCCGTGGGTACCGCCCAGGACACATCACCGATGTTGTCCGAATAGCCGCCCTCACCCGGCCGCTGTGGTGGCGGTGTCAGGGCCTCCTGCTGCTGCGCCAGGCCGTTCTGCGGCGAGCCGACCAGTTTCTGCACGGCCTTGGCGAAACGCTGTTCGTCATCGTTCCACGTCGGCAGGCCGACCCGTTCACTGTTGCGCGCCAGGGTTTGCGCCAGGGCCTTGTTGAAGTGCCCCGGCGCGGCCGTGCCGATGACCTGGTGGCTGACCTGGGTATCGGTAGCCAATGCCGCGGCATCGGCGATGCGATTGGCGATCTGGAAGTTCTTCAGGGTGTTCTCGAAATCCGTCTCGCGAATCTGGTACCACACCGAGGCCTTGGCCGGGACCACGTTGGGCTGGTCGCCGCCATGGGTGATCACATAGTGCGAGCGCTGCGTGGGGCGCAGGTGCTCGCGGCGGAAATTCCAGGCCACGTTCATGATCTCCACCGCATCCAGCGCGCTGCGCCCCAGCCAGGGTGCGACACCGGCATGGGCACTGGCGCCCTGGAAGTCATAGCGGACCGAGATGGTGCCGTTGCTGCTGGACTGCCCCCAGGACGAACCCAGGTTGCTGCCGACATGGCTGAACAGCACGGCGTCGACATTCTTGAAGGCGCCCGCGCGGATCATGTACGGCTTGCCGCCGCCGATCTCTTCGGCAACACCGGGCCAGATCACCAGGGTGCCCGGCAGCTTCTCCCGGGCCAGCACATCCTTGACCGCCAACGCCGCGACCACCGTGGCCGCCAGGCCGGAGTTGTGACCTTCACCATGCCCCGGCGCACCCGCCACGATCGGCTCGTAGTAGGCCACGCCAGGCTTCTGCGACAGGCCCGGCAGGCCATCGAAATCACTGCCCAGGGCAATCACCGGATGCCCCTTGCCCCAGCGTGCGGTCCATGCGCTGGGCATGCCGCCGATGTTGCGTTCGAGGGTGAAACCGTTCTTTTCCAGCAGGCTGGTCAGGTACTGGGTCGAATCCAGCTCCTGATAACCGAGCTCGGCAAAACTGAACAGGCTGTCATTGATTACCTGAGCCAGCTTCTGCCGCGACTCGACACCGGCGATCACCTGTTGCTTCAGGGTTTCACCATCGCTGCCGGCAGCCAACGCGGAACTGCCCAGGCCGAGGCTGGCGCCGGCAATGGCCAGGTGTAGAAGGTGTCGAGAGCACAAGGAAACGACATCCCGGAATCCCGGGGCATGAATGGACATGGGGCAGGCCTCTAGCAACGACGATCAATACGAAAAGAAGGAAGGCCTGGGCACGACCGGCACTCGCAGTGCCAGCGCGGGATGCGCACCAGGCTCAGGGGTATTGCAGGCAAGGCCGGGCTGGCGACGCAGCCCGGCGGTGGGTGGAATCAGGCCACCGCCTCCAGCAGTTTCTGACCCTGTGGCCACAGGCCGGTCATCTTCCACTGCTGCTCCAGCACGCCTGGGCCGAACTCCTTGGAGCCGCCGAAGATTTCCGCCAGGCCCTGGAAGTAGGCCCCCTCCTCGATCAGCAGGATCAGCTTGGAGGCCTGGATGATGCCGGTCCCCCAGAAGGTCGCGCCGCCATTGGCTTCGAGGATCGCCGGGGTGTGCGGGTTTTCCACGATCTTGTCGACGATGAAGTCGGCTTCCTGCTGGCGGCGGTCGATGTAGATCGGCAATTCACGCGCCAGCGTCACCCGTTGCGAAGCTGCATAGCGGATAGGCAGTACCCGATGCGCACTGGCCCAGCCCCCCAGATACGGCGTGTGCACGTGGATCACCACGTTGACCTCGGGGCGCTGCTGGAACACCGCGGCATAACGGCGGCCATTGCCGCCGGCCTTGCTGCCACTGAGCGGCGAGCTGCCCTCGATGGTTTCGTCGAGGGCAATCACACCGTCATAGCTGGCCACCACGGCGCGGATCTGCTCGTCATCGGCCCAGGGGCTCGGTGCATGCAGGGCCACCACTAGGTCGCTGTCCGGTACGCGCAGGTAGGCCTGGTAGGTGTTGGTGGCGGTCAGCGTGCGGCTGTCCTTGAGCACGCGGTAGGCCTTGGCGAAATCACGCTTGGCCTGTTCGACGAAGGTGGTCTGCTGGGAATCGAGGGTAATGGCGGTCATGGCGAGATCCTTGTGACGGAATGGATGAACCGAGGGCCTCGGCCCTGGTGTTACCGTTCCTTCAGCAGCTCCTGTGCCAGAATCACAACCCATTGATTTAAATAGATTTATACCGATAGCCAGAAAATCGACCGACCGTCAGTGCTGCTCAGCCAGCACTTGTGCTGCGTCACCAGCAATGACTGCCTCCCCGCTGCTGCTGCTCAGGCAACACCCCCTCCCCACGGCGCCTGAAAGCCCACAAGCACGCGCCTTGCAGGGCATGGCACAGGCGTTGCACCTGAGTCGCCATGGACCGCGCAGGACGCGGTCGATCCCCGATATCAGCACCCTGGAGTCGCTCATGAGCACCGAATTCTTCTGGCGCCTGCCGCTGGGCAGTGATGGTCCGCAAATCGCCTCGGACAAGAACAACCGTGGCGCCGCCCACTACCGCCCGGGCAACATCGCCCCCGGCCGCCTGCCCAATGGCGAGCCGGATGGCTTCACCTATATCGACTACGTCGCCCAGGTGGCCAAGGCCGCCGAACTGGCCGGCTTCGAAGGTGCGCTGCTGCCCACCGGCCCCGAGCCCTGGATCGCCGCCGCCGCGCTGGCCCGCGAAACCCGCCGGATCAAGTTCCTGATCGCCTTCCAGGCCACCTGGACCCTGCCGGCCTATGCTGCCCAGCAGGCGGCAATCCTGCAGAACCTCAGCCGTGGCCGCCTGGAGTGGAACATCATCACCGGTGGCAACCCGGCCAGCCAGCGTGCCAATGGCGACTTCCTCGAACACGACAAGCGCTACCAGCGTACCGGCGAGTTTCTCGACATCATCCAGGGCCTGTGGAGCAACGAGCAGTTCAGCTACCAGGGCGATATCTATCAGATGGAGAACGGCTCCCTGCCCCTCGGCCTGCGCAATGAACGCAAGCCCGGCGTGTACTTCTCGGGCTTCTCCGACCCGGCGCTGGATGTCGCGGCCAGGCACGCCGATGTCTACCTCAACTGGGCCGAGCCGGTCGACAAGCTCAAGCCGCACCTCGAACGCGTGCGCGAGCTGGCCGCCAAGCAGGGCCGCGAGGTGCGTTTCGGCATCCGCATCGACCTGTTCGCCCGCGAAACCGAAGAGGCCGCCTGGAGCGAATTGCGCCGCCAGTACGAGCGCATCGACGCCAAGACCAGCGCCTTCATCAAGCACTTCGCCAGCGGCTCCGATTCGGTCGGGGCGGCCCGCCAGACGGCCTACCACCAGAACAGCGAACGCTTCGACGACCTGATCATCGGGCCGAACCTGTGGGCCGGTTTCGGCAAGGCCAAGCCCGGCCCCACCATTGGCCTGGTCGGCAGCCACGAGAACGTCGCCGAGCGCCTGGCCGAGTACCGCGACGCCGGCTTCTCCACCTTCATCCTGGCCGGCAATCCGCACCTGGAAGAAGCCTTGCGCATCGGCCAGGAAGTCCTGCCGCTGGTGCACGCCAGGCAGCCCCTGAGTGACGTGGCCGGTGACCCGCTGAAGGCTGTCGTCTGACCCGAGGACAGCGCCGCCCCTTGCACGGCCCCGTTTGCGCTTCGGCGCGCGGGGCCGTGTCGCAGTCCTCGCCCCTGATTCCTCAAGAGCCCTCCATGAAAAACTACCCCCTGTTGCGCAGCCTGGCGATCTACCGCGAGATGCCCTGGCGCTTCCTGCTCACGGCGCTGCTGTTCATTGCCGTGAGCGCCGGCCTGGCCGTCCAGCAATGGTTGATCGGCCACGCCCTGAATGACGTTCACAGCGGCACCGCCGTGGTCCGCCAGGCCGACGGCAGCCTGGACAGCCATGTGGCCTGGTCCTGGCTCTGGCTGATCCTCGGCGTGGCCGCCGTGCGGGGCGTGCTGCAATACGCCTCCGGCGTGCTGTCCCTGGTGCTCAGCCAGGAGCTGCTGACCCGCCTGCGTGAGCGCATCCTGCAACAGGTCCAGGGCCTGCACCTGGGCTACCACTGGCAACACGGCATGGGCGAGATGATCACCCGCACCACCCGCGATGCCGACAAATTGCGCGATGCGCTGATCAACTTCTGGCGCCAGGTGGTGGAAACGCCGCTGGTGGTGCTGGCCACGGTCAGCCTGCTGATCTGGTACAACCCGCTGCTGGGCCTGGTGCCACTGCTGCTGACCGGTCTCGGCTTCTGGATCTTCGTGGCGCAGACCGGGCGCCTGGTGGTTCTCGACCGCGAAGTCGGCGCCGCCTACGACCGGGTCAATCAGGACCTCAGCGAAGGCATCGGCGGTGTCCGGGTGATCAAGTCCTTCGCCCTTGAAGCCAGCCGCATCGACCGCTTCGCCCAGCAGGTCGGCTTCTTCGCCGAGCAGGCGCGTCTGGCCCTGGCCTATGCCAGCACACGGATTCCCCTGCCGCAGGTGGTGGTGGCGCTGGGGCATGTCTGGGTGCTGGGCTATGGCGCCCTGCTGGTCCGTGACGGGCGCCTCGGCGTGGGTGAACTGGTGACCTCGCTGCTGATCGTCACCACCCTGGTCTTCCGCGTCGAAGGGGTGGGTCGGGTCATGCAGGTCTTCGCCGATGCCCGCTCCTCCGCCGGGCGTATCTGGCAACTGCTCGACGCCCAGCCGGCCATCGTTGGCGGCACCGCGCCACTGCCGCCGGCACCGCTCGGCCTGCGCCTGAGCGATGTGGGCGTCAGCGCGCCGGGCGGTGGTCGCAGCATTCTCGAACATTGTTCGCTGACCCTGGAGCCCGGCGAAGTGGTCGCCCTGGTCGGCGGCACCGGCGCGGGCAAGAGCCTGCTGGCCAGCCTGCTGCCGCGCCTGGCCGATCCGCAGCAGGGCCGCGTCGAAGTCGGCTCCGCCGCGCACGGCTGGCATGACCTGCGCGAACTCGACCTCGGCGAACTGCGCCGCCGCGTGCATGTCGTGCCACAGGAAAGCTTCCTGTTCTCCGACACCCTGGCCGCCAACCTGCGCATGGCCGCGCCCCAGGCCACCGAAGAAGACCTGCTCTGGGCCCTGCGCACGGCGTCTGCCGACGATGTGCTGGAACGCCTGCCACGCGGCCTC
The DNA here is from genome assembly GCF_965111915.1 of Pseudomonas sp. Marseille-Q8238. Classification (NCBI taxonomy): domain Bacteria; kingdom Pseudomonadati; phylum Pseudomonadota; class Gammaproteobacteria; order Pseudomonadales; family Pseudomonadaceae; genus Pseudomonas; species Pseudomonas sp. Marseille-Q8238. The sequence continues at coordinate 4,259,864 of NZ_CBCOPI010000001.1, forward strand.
GACACCGCCCTGGGCGATCGCGGCGTGACCCTCTCCGGCGGCCAGCGCCAGCGCATCAACCTGGCCCGTGCCCTGCTCGCGCGCCCGGACATCCTCTGCCTGGATGACGCCACCAGCGCCCTGGACGCCCTCAGCGAACGCCGCGTGCTCGACAACATCCGCGACCTGCACCGCACCCACGGCCACGCCACGGCGCTGCTGGTGATCTCCAGCAAGCTCTCTACCATCCTGCTCGCCGACCGCGTGCTACTGCTGCAGGACGGCCGCATCGCCGACAGCGGCCGCCACGCACAACTGGTCGAGCGCAACGCCACCTACCGCGACCTGCTGGGGATCGACCATGGCTAATCCGTTACCCGGCAAGGCACTCAGTGACATCGAAATCGAGGAGATGCTTGCCAAGAAAGCCCTCGACCGCAGCATGTTCAGCCGCCTGCTGCCCCTGCTCGGCCCCGTGCGCAAGCGCATCCTCGCGGTCATCGGCCTGGAGCTGGTGCTGGTATTCGCCGTGTTCCTGCGCCCCTGGTTCGTCCGCGAACTGCTCGACCACGGCCTGATCGAACAGGACGGCTCCTGGCTGCTCGACGAGCGCCTGGTGCTCTGGCTGGGGATCGGCCTCGCCGCCACCTGGGCCGCGCGCTTCATGCTCGCCGGGGTCTCCCAGTACATCGCCGGCAGCGCCGCGATCCGCGTGCTCAACGACCTGCGTATCCGCGTCTTCACCCACGTCCAGGCGCTGAGCATCGGCTACTTCGACCGGACCAAGGCCGGGCGCATCATTTCCCGCGCCGACCGTGACGTCGACAGCCTGGAGGCGTTGCTGATCCAGGGCCCGCCCGAACTGCTCGGCGCCCTGCTGCGCTGCGTGGTCGCCTCGGTGATGCTGTGGCTGATCGCCCCGGTGTTCTTCCTCAGCCTGGCCGGCGTGGTGCCGTTGCTGTTCTTCGCCACCTGGAGCTTCAAGCGCATCTCCCAGCGCAACTGGGCGAAGGTCGCGGAGAACCGCAGCCGCTTCACCGCGCACCTGGTGGAAACCGTGGCCGGGGCGCGGATGATCCAGCAGTGCGTGCAGGAAACGCCCAACCGCACGCGCTACCGGCGCCTGCTGCTGGACTTCAATTGGTCGCTGATCAACGGCAACCTGCGCTCCGGCTGGTTCGCGCCGTTCACCGGGATTCTCTCTGCCGTGGGCATGGCCGTGCTGTTGCTGGTCGGCGCACGCGGCATGGCCGATGGCACGGTGACGGTCGGCCAGGTGGCGGAGAGCCTGTTCTACGTCATGCTGTTCCTCGGCCCGTTGCAGGAGTTGTCCGACCTGCTTGAGCGCTACGCCACCGGCTCGGCCTCGGCGCAACGCATCTTCCTGCTGCTCGACACCCGCCCGGAAATCGTCGACAGCGCGACGCCGCGCTCACTGGCCAAGGCCCGTGGCGACGTGCACTTCAAGGACGTGCAGTTCGCCTATGTCGCCGATGCGCAGCGCCCGGTGATCGACCGCCTCGACTTGCACATTCCGGCCGGCGAAGTGCTCGCCATCGTCGGCCCCTCGGGGCACGGCAAGAGCACCCTGGTGCAGTTGCTCACGCGCTTCTACGAGGTGCAGCACGGCGCGGTGCTGATCGATGGCATCGACGTGCGCGACCTGGCCCAGCACGAGCTGCGCCGCAACGTCGGCGTGGTGCTGCAGGACAACGTGCTGTTCTCCGGGACCATCCTCGACAACCTGCGCCTGGCGTCGCCTCAGGCCGACGATGCCACGCTGATCGCCGCCGCTCGCGAGCTGGGTGCCGACGAAGTGCTGGAACGCCTGCCCCATGGCTACCACACCGAGGTCGGCCCGCTCGGCGCGCACCTCAGCCATGGCCAGCGGCAACTGGTCTGCCTGGTTCGCGCCTACCTGGCCGACCCGGCGGTGCTGGTGCTCGACGAAGCCACCTCGGCGGTCGACATCCACACCGAGCGGCGTATCCAGCGCGCCTTGCGGCGCCTGTGCGAAGGGCGCACGGCGATCATCATCGCCCACCGCCTGGCGACCATTCGCGACGCCGACCGCATCGCCGTGATCCGCAACGGGCGCCTGGCCGAAGTGGGCAACCACGCCAGCCTGATCCAGAGTGCCGGGGCCTACGCGGCGCTCTACCAGGCCTATCAGCAGAGCGCCGGCGACGAATATCAGCTCCAGGACACGCCACTCCCCGCCTGACCCCGGCATTGCCGGGCCTGCAGCAGCAGGTCCGGCAATGCTGCTGATCGACTGCTGCTACAGCAGCAGTCGCCTGCCAGCCCGCCACGGCGGCAATCCACAAAACCCAGCACCAGCAAGGCCCGCGTCATTTTCCGCAGGCGTGGCATGGCCGTTGCAATTACCCCAGCAGACGGATGCGGCACTGGCCGCAGTCCGAACGATGAGCGCATCGCGGATGCCGCCCAGCGTTTTTATCCTTACCTTTGGAGACACGCCATGAGTCAACCCCTCGATACGCTCTGGTACACCCGTTGCCCTGTACCCACCGGACTCGGCATCGCCGTGCAGAAAGGTTGGCTGGAAGAAAGCCTGGGCGCCCAGGGTACTGCCATCAAATCCCTGCGCGAATCGGACAACCAGGCCGTGCGTGAATCGCACTTCGACCACACCCTGCAGAATTCCGTCCGCCATGGTGGCAACATTCCCGCCATCTGGGCCCGTTCCAGCGGTCGCGAGACCCGCGTCATCGGCTTGTCCTGGGCTGACGAGGTGCAACTGATCCTCACCACCCAGGACAGTGGCATCAAGACCGTCAAGGACCTCAAGGGTCGCAAGTTCGGCCTGCCCGACTGGGCCAACGCGCAGATCGACTTCACCCGCGCCCAGGCCATTCGCGGCCTGGAAAACGCCCTGAAGCTGGAAGGCCTGGAAGTCAGCGACGTCGAGCTGGTCAACTACCGCCACGGCGGCACCTTCAGCGATGAAGCGGCCAGCACCAGCAATGGCATCAGCACCTTCAGCGGCCGCCGTCGCGGTGGCCAGAACCTGGAACTGGTCGGCCTGCTGCGCGGCGAAGTGGACGCGATCTTCCTCAAGGGCGCGAGCGCGGCGCAACTGGCCCAGCAGTTCGGCCTGCACACGGTGATCGACACCGGCTCGCACCCCGAGCCGCTGATCCGCGCCAACAACGGCACGCCACGCACCCTGAGCGTCGACCTCAACCTGCTCGACCAGCACTACGACAGCGCCGTGGCCATCCTCGCCTCGGTCCTGCGTGCCGAAGAGTGGGCCTGGGCGCACCCGGACGACACCCGCCGCTACCTGGCTCGTGAAACCAACAGCAGCGAGTTCTGGGTCACCCAGGCCTACGGTGACGATGCCCATCAGCGCCTGCGCACCAACCTCGACGAGCGTTCGCAACAAGGCCTGCAGGACTTCACCAACTTCCTGCACCGCTGGAACTTCATTCCCAAGGGCTTCTCCGTGAGCGACTGGATTGACGAGCGCCCGCTGGAAACCCTGCGCAGCCGTACCGCGCTAGCTGGCTAGGCTCTTTGCGAAAAGCCGTCGAGCGAAGGTCAGGCAAGGCAAAAACGGATGAGGAAGCAGAGTTCACGCGTTGTAAATGAGCATTCCGAATCCGTTTTTAACGACACATCACCGAGCGCAGGCGCTTTCGTACAAAGCCCAAGTCGTAATCGCCCCCCACTCCCGGCACGGGAGCGGGGGTTCCCGTGTCATGTGGAACCTTTATGAGCAAACCTCTCGATACCCTCTGGTACACCCATAGCCCGGTACCCACGGGGCTCGGCATCGCTGTCGAATCCGGCCGTCTGGCAGAAGCCTTCCGCCCTTTCGGCACACGCATTCAAGCGTTGCGCGAATCCTCCGAACGCGAGGTCCGCGAAGCGCACTACGACCACCACCTGCGCAATTCCGTGCGCCATGGCGGCAATATCCCGGCCATCTGGGCCCGCGCCAGTGGCCGCGCCACCCGCCTGATCGGCCTGTCCTGGAGCGATGAAGTCCAACTGATCGTCACCAACGCCGACAGTGACGTGCACACCATCCGCGACCTGAAGAACCGCCGCTTCGGTGTGCCCAAGTGGGCCAACGTGCAGATCGACTTCACCCGCGCCCAGGCCATTCGCGGCCTGGAAAACGCTCTGCGCCTGGAAGGCATGCAGGTCAGCGACGTGGAGCTGGTGGACTACCCCTACGGCGGCACCTACAGCGATGACCCAGTGCGCCACCTGCACGGTGCCCAGGTCACCCTGCGCGGCAACCGCGTGCGGCGGCGCAACAACGAGCTGATCGGCCTGCTGCGTGGCGACATCGATGCGATCTTCCTCAAGGGTGCCCACGGCCTGCAATTGGCCGACGAATTCGGCCTGCGCGTGGTGGTGGACGTCGGCTCGCATCCCGACCCGCTGACCCGTTCCAACATCGGCACCCCGCGCACGTTGACCGTCGACCAGCACCTGCTCGACGAGCACTTCGAATCGGCGGTGCTGATTCTCGAAACCGTGCTGCGTGCCGAGCAGTGGGCCTGGGCTCACCCGGAAGAAACCCGGCGTTTCCTCGCCCGCGAGCTGAACACCAGCGAGTACTGGGTCGCCAGCGCCTATGGCGACGATGCCCACCTGCGCCTGCAGACCAACCTGGCCGAGCGCTCGGTGGCGGCCCTGCAGGACCTGACCGATTTCCTCGAACGCTGGGCGTTCATCCCCGCCGGTTTCGACGTGCGCACCTGGATCGAACCAAGCCCGCTGGAACACCTGCTGGAGAAGATCAATGTGGCTATCTGAACACGTCCTCACCCATGCCCGCCCGGCGGACAGGGAGGCCTGAATGATCGGCACGACGCTGTACCGTCTCAGCTGGTTCGCCTCGCCCCTCGCCGTGCTGCTGGTCTGGGCGCTGGTGGCCAATGCTGGTCTGTTTCCCGCGCAGTTGCTGGTGCCACCGCAGCATGTGTGGGAAGCCTTCATCGACCTGCTCGGCAGTGGTGAACTGCGTGAACACCTGCAGAACAGCCTGAGCCGCCTGGCGATCGGCTTCACCATCGGCGCCGGCGCCGGCCTGCTGTTCGGCACCGCCATGGCCCTGTCGAAATCCGTCGAGGCCTACTGCTCGCCGCTGTTCCATACCCTGCGGCAGATTCCCTCCATCGCGCTGATCCCGATGTTCATCCTGCTGTTCGGCGTCGAGGAAACCTTCAAGATCCTGATCGTCACCAAGGCCGCGTTCTTCCCCGTGGCGCTGGCCACCAGCGAAGGGGTCAAGGGCATTCCGCGCAGCCACTTCGAGGTCGCCGAAGTCTATCGCCTGCCGCTGTTCAGTCTGCTCAAGGACGTGGCCTTTCCGGCGGCCGCTCCGCCCATCGTCACCGGCCTGCGCATCAGCCTCAGCCGCGCCTGGATGGTGCTGGTCGCCGCCGAACTGCTGGCCGCCGACACCGGCCTGGGGCAGATGATCGAAATGAGCCGGCAGATGATGCGCATCGACATCGTGATGGTCGGCGTGGTGGTGACGGGGTTGATTGGCTTCATCCTCGACTACGGCTTTCGCCTGCTGGAAAAACACCTGTTCCGCTGGAAACCCACGCCATGACTATCCTGCTGCGTCGCATCCTTCTGCCTTTGCGCGGACTGCTCCTGCCACTGCTGCTGATCGCCGCCTGGGAAATCGCCTCGCGCCAGAGCGCGAGCCATGCCTATGCCTTCGTGCCCCTGAGCAAGATCGGCGCCGGCCTGCTCGAACTGATCAACAGCGGCGAACTCTGGCTGAGCACCGCCGCCAGCCTGAAGCGCACCTGCCTGGGCCTGGCCTACGGCCTGCTCGCCGGCTTCGCCATCGGCGTGCTGATGGCCTTGTCGCGGGTCGCCGAACGCCTGCTCGGGCCGCTGTACCACACCCTGCGCCAGGTGCCGATTCTCGGCCTGATTCCCCTGCTGGCACTGTGGTTCGGCAGCGGTGAGTTTTCCAAGGTGCTGATCGTCAGCCTGGCGGCGTTCTACCCGATGGTGCTCAACACCTTCGAGGGCTTCAACCATGTCGACCCGCGCTACCGCGAAGTCGGTCGCATCTATGCCCTGACACCCGTGCAGCAGTTCACCCAGGTACTGCTGCCCAGCGCCCTGCCCAGCCTGAGCAACGGCGTCCTGCACGCCCTGGCCTTCGCCTGGGTCAGCTCGGTCGGTTGCGAGCTGTTCCTTTCCACCGGCATGGGCCTGGGCAACCTGATGATGAACGCCGAGACCGGATCGCGCATGGAAGTGGTGGTGATCGGCGTCCTCTGCATCGGCCTGCTCGGCTACACCATGAACCAACTGTTTTCACGCCTGAGCCGCTACCTGCTGCGCTGGCGCAATCTTCGATAGGTGAACCCGATGACCGCCCTTCTCGCCCCGCAACTCATCGACAACGGATTGAGCCAGCCCAGCGCGCTGGAAATCCGCAGCCTGAGCAAGGCCTACAGCATCGACGGCAAGCCGCTGCCCGTGCTGGACGACATCAACCTGCGCGTACTGCCCGGCGAGTTCGTCAGCATCGTCGGCGCCAGCGGCTGCGGCAAATCTTCCCTGCTGCGTCTGATCGTCGGCCTGGAAAACCAGTACGACGGGCAGATCCTGCTCGACGGCGAGCCCGTCGCCGGCACCAGCCTGGAGCGCGGCATCGTGTTCCAGGACCACCGTCTGTTCCCCTGGAAGACCGTGGCGCAGAACGTCGAGCTGGCCCTGAAGAACCTGCGCCTGAGCAAGGCCGAAAAAGCCCGGCGCGTGGCCGAGCACCTGGCGCTGGTCAACCTCACCGGTTTCGAACACGCCTACCCGCATCAACTGTCCGGTGGCATGGCGCAACGCGCGGCAATTGCCCGGGCCTTGATCACCAACCCCAAGGTGCTGCTGCTCGACGAGCCGTTCGGCGCCCTCGACGCGCTGACCCGCGTGCACCTGCAACGCGAATTGCAGCGCATCTGGGTGCAGCAGCGCAGCACCATGATCATGGTCACCCACGATGTCGAGGAAGCCTTGTACCTGGGTGACCGGGTGATCGTCATGGACGCGCGGCCGGGGCGCATTCGCCACGAAGTCAAAGTCGACCTGCCGCACCCGCGTGAACGCAACTCGCCCGTCCTGCAGGCATTGCGCAAGGAACTGCTGGCCGAGCTGACCGGCGCCTGAGCCGGCTCGGCTCGAGCGGCTCAACCAGCAACCGTCAGCGCCTCGCCCAGCGGCAGCACCGTGACCTTGACCTCAGGGTCATGGCTGCCGCCACCGAGGATCACCCCGCGCAGCGGCGAGACATCCGAGAAGTCGCGTCCCCAGCCCAGGGTGATGTGCTCCAGCGCCGGCAGCAGGTTGTTCGTCGGGTCGAAATCCACCCAGCCCAGCCCGGGGCAGAACACCGCCACCCAGGCATGCGAAGCGTCCGCGCCGATCAGCCTGGGCTGCCCCGGAGGAGGCTGGGTCAGCAGGTAACCGCTGACATAGCGCGCCGCCAGCCCGCGCGACCGCAGGCACGCCAGCATCAGGTGGGCGAAGTCCTGGCACACACCACGACGCGCCTCCAGCACCTGCAACAGCGGGGTCGCCACCTGGGTCGCCTCGGCGTCGAAGGTGAACTCGTCGAAGATCTTCTGCATCAGCGCACGCACCGCCAGTAACAACGGACGACCAGGCGCGAAGCAGTCGGCAGCGAACGCGACGAAGGCATGCTTGAGCCGCACGTAAGGCGACTCGAAGCGATAGCGCATGGCCTCGATCACCTTCTGATCCAGCGGCTGGCCGCTATAGCTCAACGCCGCGCTCGCCGCCTCCCAGGCCGGCGAGTCGCCCAGGTCGAGGGGCGCCCGCGCCAGGACCTCGACCCGCAACCGCGCGCTGACCCGCAGCTCATCGTGCGGACGCTCGAAGACCAGGCGCGTCAGCGGATTGCCGAATACATCGAGGCTGTCGGTGCGGCAGGTTGGCTGCGGGCTGACATTCAGGTGGCGCTCGCTGCAACGCTGCCAGGCGCATTCGCGTGGCCACAGGTGCGCCAGTTGCTGGGCCAGCGAGACCGGCGCCGAATAGCGGTAATGGGTGTCATGCAAGATCTGGTAAGTCGCCCGGCTCATGACGATTGCGTCCGCTGGCTGGCATCCACGTGCACGAAGAAACGCAGCGCCAGTTGATCGGAAACCTGCCCCGCACCGGTGGCGATCTGCTGCAACAGATCGGCCAGGCCGCCGAGCACCGCACGGATGCCGGATGGGCCGAACAACGGGTTCTCCAGGCTGCCCAGCTTGAAAGCGCACAGGGTGCGTTCCAACTGCGCCAGGTGACTGGTGGCGACGAAGTCGAAGCGCTCGTCCAGACGCCGCAGCGAACGCAGCAGCATGCGCAACTGGAACAGCACGGCATGTGGGTTCTGCTCGTCGAGCAGCAGCAGATCGAGCACCGGGATCAGTTGTGCCGAAGCCAGGTAGCGGGTGCGGTAGGTGATGCTGCTGTTGCCCAGCTCCAGCAGCCACTCCAGCGCGGACTGGTCGTGCACCGCCTGGCTGCGCAGGAACTCGCCGATGCTCTCGGCAAGAAACTGCAGACGCTCGATGCAACGCCCCAGCATGAGAAAGCGCCAGCCGTCGTCACGGGTCATGTCGTCGAGGGCGAAGCCGGACAGCGCCGCCAGCGACATCAGCAGGCGATTGAGAAAGTCCAGCAGCTCGCCGAGGTCGGCCTGCTGCGCTTCCAGGGCCTGGGCCTCGCGCTGCAGCTCGATCAGCGCTTGCCAGTTTTCCCGCGAGAGCTTGCCGCGCACGCTGCCCGCCGCCCATTGCAGGCGCTGCAGGTTGGCGCGCAGGCTGGCTGGCCAGTCGGCACCCAGCACGGCTTGTAGCAGCCGCTCTTCCAGTTCGCCTTCGCTGGCGTCGGGCAGCAAGCCAAGGCGCTCGCCGAGACCGAGGGCGGTCTGCAGGGCCTGCGGGTCATCGTCATCATCGACATAGCGCGCCAACATGATCCGCAGCAGCCGTGCGCCATCCTCGCAGCGCGAGCTGTAGCGGCCGAACCAGAACAGGTTTTCCACCACCCGCGACGGCAGGTAGGGGTCGCTGCGCACCAGGTCGGCCACGCCCAGCGGGCGCAGCCATTGCCAGGGCTCGCCGCCGGCATGCCGCTCGCCGAGCACCCAGGTGTCCTTGCTCGCACCGCCGCGCTGCATCGACACCACCTCGGCATCGGCCTCAGCCGCCACGCGGGTCAGGCCACCCGGCAGTACCCGATAGCCTTCAGCGCTGGCCACGGCAAACACCCGCATGCCGATGGCACGAGGTTGCACGCGGCCCGCTTCGGCACGGCCAGTCTCGGCGCGGCCAGCCCCGGCCTGCCAGATCGGCGCTTGCGACAGCTGCGCCAGCGCCTGCGCCACATAGGCGTAGGGCCGTGCGCGCAGACGTTCGGCCAGCTCCGCACGCTGTGTTTCGTCGAGATCACGGCCGAACACCGGGGCGAAACTCTGCGACGGAAAGCTCGGCCGCACCAGCAGCTCGTCGAGCTTGCTCAGGGCCTCTTCCAGCACCGGTGGCTCGCCGCACCACCAACTGGCGATGCTCGGCAGCAGCAGTTCTTCGCCCAGCATCTTATCCGCGATGGCCGGCAGGAAACCTGGCAGCCCGGGCGATTCGAGCACGCCGCTGCCCAGCGCGTTGGCCACCAGTACACGGCCCTGGCGCACCGCCTCGAGCAGGCCGGGCACGCCGAGGGCGGAGTCGGTGCGCAGCTCCAGCGGGTCGCAGAAGTCATCATCCAGACGCCGCAAGATCGCGTGCACACGGCGCAGGCCGGCCAGGGTCTTGAGGTAGACGGTGGCGTCGCGCACGGTCAGGTCGCTGCCTTCGACCAGCGGGTAGCCAAGCTGGCGCGCCAGGTACAGGTGCTCGAAATAGCTTTCGTTGAAACGCCCCGGCGTCAGCAGCACCACCAGCGGCGCCTCGTCGCCTTGCAGTGGGGCCTGACGCGCCAGGGTGTCCTGCAAGGTACGGAAGAAGCCGGCCAGGTACTGCACGTGCAAATCGCGGTACAGCTCGGGAAAGGCGCGCGAGACGATCTGCCGGTTCTCCAGCGCATAACCGGCGCCCGAGGGGGCCTGGGTGCGGTCGGCGGTGACCCACCAGCGGCCATCCGGCGCGCGCGCCAGGTCGACGGCGTACAGGTGCAGAAAGGTGCCGCCCGGCGGCTGGATGCCCTGGCAGGGCCAGAGGAAATTGTCGTGACCGAACACCAGTTCGGCCGGCAGCAGGCCATCGGCGATCAGTTGCTGCGGGCCATACAGGTCGGCCAGTACGCTGTTCAGCAGGCCGGCGCGCTGGGCCACGCCAGCGGCGATTCGCTGCCACTCTTCGGCGGGGATGATGTTGGGCAGCAGGTCCAGCTCCCACGGGCGGTCGGCGCCCTCGGGGTCGGCATAGACGTTGTAGGTCACGCCATTTTCCTGGATCTGCCGGGTCAGCAGGTCCTGACGCTGCTGCAACTGCGCCGGGCTGCTGCGCTGCAATTGCTCGAACAGGCGCCGCCAGTGCGGACGAATGCCCCCGCGGGCGTCGAGCAGTTCGTGATAGGCCGCATCGGTCTGCGGGTAATCGGCAAGCAGGTCAGGCATGGCAGGGCTCGGTATCAGGCGCTGGTAGCAGCTCTTTCTTGTAGGGTGGGCCGGGCGGCGCTCCGCTTTAGCCCACAATGGATTGCACTGGGCGTGTATTGGTGGGCTGAAGCTCACCCTACGGGCTCACAGCGCGATGCGCCGGGCCGCAGCCAGCGGCCCCTACAAGGTGGCAAATCAGCTTCTACGCAGATCCAGGGTCATCGGCAGTTCATTATTATGGCTGGGCGGGGTGACAGTGAGTGTGCCCGGGCTGTGGCCCAGACGGAAGAAGCGCGCCAGGCGCCGGCTCTCCGCCTCATAGGCATTCACCGGCAGCGTCTCGTAGTTACGCCCGCCCGGGTGAGCGACATGGTACTGGCATCCGCCCAGCGAGCGACTCATCCAGGTATCGACAATGTCGAACACCAGCGGCGCGTGCACGCCGATGGTCGGCTGCAGGCAGTTCGGCGGTTGCCAGGCGCGGTAGCGTACGCCGCCGACGAATTCACCCACCTTGCCGGTGGGTTGCAACGGCACCGGCACGCCGTTGCAAGTCAGCACGTAACGGTCCGGCGCCAGGCCGTCGAGGCGTACCTGCAGGCGCTCCAGCGACGAGTCGACGTAACGCACGGTGCCGCCCGGCGCGCCCTCCTCGCCCAGCACGTGCCAGGGCTCGAGGGCCTGGCGCAGTTCCAGCTCGATGCCCTTGACCTGGTAGTCGCCGACCTTGGGAAAGCGAAACTCGAAATGCGGCGCGAACCACTCGGCGCGCACGGGGTAGCCGAACGCATTCAGCTCATGCAGCACATCGTTGAAATCCTGCTCGATGAAGTGCGGCAGGAGGAAGCGGTCGTGCAGCTCGGTGCCCCAGCGCGCCAGCCTGGCCGGACGGTAGGGCTCGTCCCAGAAACGCGCGACCAGACCGCGCAGCAACACCTGCTGGGCCAGGCTCATGCGCGCATGGGGCGGCATCTCGAAGGCGCGCAATTCGAGCAGGCCGAGCCGGCCACTGGCGCTGTCCGGCGAGTACAGCTTGTCGATGCAGAACTCGGCGCGGTGGGTGTTGCCGGTAACGTCCACCAGCAGGTTGCGCAGCAGGCGGTCGACCAGCCAGGGCGGGCACTCGCGGCCCGGCTCGGGCATCTGTGCGAAGGCCACTTCCAGCTCGTACAAGGCATCGTTGCGCGCCTCGTCGACGCGCGGCGCCTGCGAGGTCGGGCCAATGAACAGGCCACTGAACAGGTAGGACAGCGACGGGTGGTTATGCCAGTAGCTGATCAGGCTGCGCAGCAGGTCCGGACGGCGCAGGAACGGCGAATCCGCCGGCGTGGCGCCACCGAGGACGAAGTGGTTGCCGCCACCGGTACCGGTGTGGCGCCCGTCGATCATGAATTTCTCGCTGGACAGGCGTGTCTGCCGGGCCGCCTCGTAGAGGAATTCGGTGCGCTCGACCAGCTCGTCCCAGCTCGCCGCCGGGTGGATATTGACCTCGATCACGCCTGGGTCAGGGGTCACGCGCAAGTACTGCAGGCGCGGGTCGCTCGGCGGCTCGTAGCCCTCCATCACCACCGGGCAGCGCAGCTCGCTGGCGGTGGCCTCGATGGCCGCGACCAGCTCCAGGTAATCCTCCAGACGCGTCAGCGGTGGCATGAACAGGTACAGCCGACCGTCACGCGGCTCGGCGCACAGCGCGGTGCGTACTACGCCGGCGGCCGACTCGAACGGCTCGGGCGCCGTTTGCTCGGCCACCTCCTGGCGCGCATGGGGAAACAGCGGCGTACGCAGCTGACGCTGGATCTGCTGGCGCGCGGGTAAGGGGGCGAACGCCTGGTTCGGGTCCTGCGGTTGCACGTAGGGGTAGTCGAACTCGCTGACCCAGGGCTGCGAATCCAGCGGCAGGCGATAGCCCAGCGGCGAGTCGCCGGGAATCAGCCGGCAGTATTCGTCACGCAAAAACCACGGCCCGCTCAGCCATTGCTCACCGTTCTCGCTGCGCGACAGCGGCAGAATGTGCCCGACCACATCGCCGACGCCACGGCTGAACACCTTGCGCAGGCGCTCGCGCTCCAGCGGATCGGCCAGGCGTGGATCGTCCGGGGTGACGTTGGCTGGCAGGCGACGCTCGCGCCACAGGTAGTAGAGCCAGTCCTCGTAGGCGGGGAACACGTGCTCGGCGCACAGGCCGAGGTGCCCGGCCAGGGTGTTGAGGAAGCGCCCGGCCAGGCGCGCGTCGGCGCCGTAGTAGCGTGACTCGTCGGCATACAGCGCGGCGTCCTGCCAGATCGGTTCGCCGTCCTTGCGCCAGAAGCAGTTCAGCGACCAGCGCGGCAACTGCTCGCCGGGATACCACTTGCCCTGGCCAAAATGCATCAGCGCGTGCGGCGCGTAGTGCTCGCGCAAGCGATGGAACAGCTCGCCGGCCAGGCGCCGCTTGTTCGGCCCCAGGGCGTCAGTGTTCCATTCGCCGTCGTCGGGGTAGTCGATGGCGACGAAGGTCGGCTCACCGCCCATGGTCAGGCGCACGTCCTGGCGCTCGAGGTCATCGTCGATGCGCTGGCCGAGTTCAACGATCGCCTGCCACTGCTCTTCGCTGTAGGGCTTGGTTACCCGTGGCGCTTCCCAGATGCGCTCGATGCGCATCTCGTGGCCGAACTCCACTTCGCATTCGTCGACGCCGCCGCTGATTGGCGCCGCCGAGGACGGCTCCGGGCTGCAGGCCAGGGGGATGTGGCCTTCGCCGGCGAACAGCCCGGAGGTCGGGTCGAGGCCGATCCAGCCGGCGCCGGGCAGGTACACCTCGCACCAGGCGTGCAGGTCGGTGAAGTCGACCTCGGTGCCGCTGGGGCCGTCGAGGGATTTCACATCGGCGGTGAGCTGGATCAGGTAGCCGGAGACGAAGCGCGCGGCCAGGCCCAGGTGGCGGAACAGCTGCACCAGCAGCCAGGCCGAGTCGCGGCACGAGCCGCAGGCCTTCTCCAGGGTTTCCTCGGGCGTCTGCACGCCCGGTTCCAGGCGGATCAGGTAGCCGATATCGGTCGACAGGCGCTGGTTCAGGGCGACCAGGAAATCCACGCTGGCCAGCGGCTCGCGCGGGATAGCCGCGAGGTAGTCGGCGAACAGCGCGCCGGCCGGCAGCTTGACCAGGTACGGCGCCAGCTCGCGCTGCTCGCCGGCGGTGTAGGCGAAGGGAATCTTCTCCGCATAGGGCTCGAGGAAAAAATCGAACGGGTTGAACACCGCCATCTCGGCGACCAGGTCGACAGCGACCTTCAGCTCGCGGGTCTTTTCCGGGAACACCAGGCGCGCCAGGTAGTTGCCCTGCGGGTCCTGCTGCCAGTTGATGAAGTGCTCGCCCGGCTCGACGCTCAGGGCATAGGAGAGGATGCGCGTACGACTGTGCGGCGCCGGGCGCAGACGGACGATCTGCGGGCCGAGGTTGACCAGGCGGTCATAGCGGTAATGGGTAACGTGATGCAGTGCGACATGAATCGACACGGCGGGCCTCCTGCAAGCCAGGGCGATACAAGGGCAGCGCAAGAGTTATGCCAGCGCCTTACTCACGGTTTCCCGCGCCCTGCCAGCCACCCACGCACCATAACAGGGCTGCCCGCAGAGCCCGCACCATCATCCGCACGAAAATGGCGCCACCTGCCGAACGGCAATGCACGCAATCGTTGATGCCGATCAAGAAGGCTTCTGCGCCAGCCGGGAAGATGCCGCGACATCACCAACAACAAGGAGCGTGCAGCATGACCTTCATGCCGTGGACGGAGGAATTGCAGGTCGGCATCGCCGAGATCGATGAACAGCACCGCTGGCTGGTCGACCAGACCAATGCGCTGCACGACGCCCTGCAGGCCTCGGCCCGCCCCGAGCTGGTCGGCGAACTGCTGGAGGGCCTGATGGACTACACGATGAATCACTTCATCGTCGAAGAGAACCTGTTCATCCGCTCGGACTACCCGCACAGCGAGGCGCACCTGGCGCAGCACAACCTGTTCAGCGGCCAGGTGATGTCACTGCTCAGCCGCCACGACCTCGGCGAGGCCGTGGGCCTTGAAGCTCTGGAACTGCTCAAGGCGTGGCTGATTCACCATATCCTCAAGGTCGACAAGGCCTATGTCGAACACATCCGCAATCACGGTGCCGGCTAGGGTGAAGAGACGAATCAGATGGCTCGGCTCTGGGTCGTAGTGGGAGCGGGCGAGGACGCCCGCTCCCACGAGACCTTGTGCTGAGCCGGTAGGTGATGTGTGACGCGACGGGCCCTGCCCGGGGTGCCAGGCCCGACCTCAGCGCGGGGCGACGGGGCGTTTGCCGGGCTTTTTCTTGCCGCCCTTCTCGCCCGCACGTGCCTTGGCCGCAGCCTGGTTGCGCGCCTGTGCGGCGGCCTTGGCTTCTTCGCGCTTGTCCCACGGATTGCTGCCGTTGCTCCCGCGTGGTGGCAACCCGGTGTGCTGGGTGAGGATCTTGCCGCCCGCACCCTGACCGCCGCCATTGCCGGCGACCTTCTTGCTCCCAGCCGGTGTCGAGTTCTTGCGCCGGGCGCTCTGGTACTCGTCAGCCTTCGGCTGGTAGGTCGGGATCAGTTGGTGCTTGCCATTGCCGATCAGGTCGCTGCGGCCCATACGCTCCAGCGCCTCGCGCAGCATCGGCCAGCCCTTGGGATCGTGATAGCGCAGGAAGGCCTTGTGCAGGCGACGCTGCGCCTCGCTCTTGACGATATCCACGCTGTCACTCTTGTAGGTGACCTTGCGCAGCGGGTTCTTGCCCGAGTGGTACATGGCCGTGGCGGTGGCCATCGGCGAGGGATAGAACGCCTGCACCTGGTCGGCTCGGAAGTCGTTGCGCTTGAGCCACAGGGCGAGGTTCATCATGTCCTCGTCGGTGGTGCCCGGGTGCGCGGCGATGAAATACGGGATCAGGTACTGCTCCTTGCCCGCTTCCTTCGAGTACTTCTCGAACATGCGCTTGAAGGTGTCGTAGCTGCCGATGCCCGGCTTCATCATCTTGTCCAGCGGGCCACGCTCGGTGTGCTCGGGCGCAATCTTCAGGTAGCCACCCACGTGGTGGGTGACCAGCTCCTTGACGTACTCCGGCGACTCCACGGCGAGGTCGTAGCGCAGGCCCGAGGCGATCAGGATCTTCTTCACGCCCGGCAGCGCACGGGCCTTGCGATACAGCTCGATCAAGGACGAGTGATCGGTATTCAGGTTCTCGCAGATACCGGGGAACACGCACGACGGCTTGCGGCAGTGCTTCTCGATCTCCGGGTCCTTGCAGGCGATGCGGTACATGTTGGCCGTCGGCCCGCCGAGGTCGGAGACCACACCGGTGAAGCCCGGCACCTTGTCACGCATCTCCTCGATCTCGCGGATGATCGAGTCGTGGGAACGGTTCTGGATGATTCGACCTTCATGCTCGGTGATCGAACAGAAGGTACAGCCGCCGAAGCAGCCGCGCATGATGTTCACCGAGAAGCGGATCATGTCGTAGGCAGGGATCTTCTCCTTGCCATACGCCGGGTGCGGCACGCGCGCGTAGGGCATGCCGAACACGTAGTCCATTTCCTCGGTGGTCATCGGAATGGGCGGCGGGTTGAACCAGACGTCGATGTCGCCATGTTTCTGCACCAGCGCGCGGGCGTTGCCCGGGTTGGTTTCCAGGTGCAGCACGCGGTTGGCGTGGGCGTAGAGCACCGGGTCATTGCGTACCTTCTCGAAGGACGGCAGGCGGATCACGGTCTTGTCGCGGGTCAGCTTCGGGCTCGGCAACAGTTGCACGACCTTGGCTTCGTTGGGGTCCTCGGCAGGCCCCTTCTCCTGCTCGATGGCACAAGCCTGGGTGTCCTGCGTATTGACGTAGGGGTTGATGATCTTGTCGATCTTGCCCGGACGGTCGATGCGCGTGGAGTCGATCTCGAACCAGCCTTGCGGCGTGTCGCGACGGATGAAGGCGGTGCCACGGATGTCGGATATGTCCTCGATCTTCTGACCGAAGGCCAGGCGCTGGGCGATCTCGACCACGGCGCGCTCGGCGTTGCCGTAAAGCAGAATGTCGGCGCAGGCGTCGATCAGGATCGAGTGGCGAACCTTGTCCTGCCAGTAGTCGTAATGCGCAATGCGACGCAGCGAAGCCTCGATGCCGCCGAGTACGATCGGAACGTGCTTGTAGGCTTCCTTGCAGCGCTGGCTGTACACCAGGCTGGCGCGGTCCGGGCGCTTGCCCGCCACGCCACCCGGCGTATAGGCGTCATCGGAACGGATCTTCTTGTCCGCGGTGTAGCGGTTGATCATCGAGTCCATGTTGCCGGCGGCGACACCGAAGAACAGGTTGGGCTCACCAAGCTTCATGAAGTCGTCTTTCGACTGCCAGTTGGGCTGGGCGATGATGCCGACGCGAAAGCCCTGGGCTTCGAGCAGGCGGCCGATGATCGCCATGCCGAACGACGGGTGATCGACGTAGGCGTCCCCCGTGACGATGATGATGTCGCAGGAATCCCAGCCCAGTTGATCCATCTCCTCCCGGCTCATCGGCAGGAAGGGCGCAGGACCGAAACACTCGGCCCAGTACTTGGGATAGTCGAACAACGGCTTGGCGGCGTGCATGGCGGGGACCGATGAATAGCTGGGTGAAAAGCGGCCGCGAAATATAGCACAAAAAACGTACAACTCCCGAGCATCCCACTCAGTTAATTTGCTCGCGCGGCTGACGCAGCGCCCAAGCATTTGTGATCAAATATGGCACTCGGCCATTGGCCACCTGGTAGGACACAAGGAGCGTGAACGGTGCGGCCCCTACTTTCGCTGGTCCTTTTGTGCTGCCTGCTGATCGGCACGGCGCACGCCACCCCCATTCGAATCGACGCACACAGCAGTGGGTTGCAGCTCAACGGGCAGATCGAACTGCTCGAAGATGTGAGCGGCCAGCTCACCATCGACCAGATCGTGGAGCCCGCTCACCAGACGCGATTCCAGCCGGCAGACGGCAAGGCCAGCGTCGGCCAGAGCCGCAACCCCTGGTGGATCAAGGTTACCCTCCAGGCCGCGCCCGACACCCCGGCCCAGTGGTGGCTGGAAGTCGGCGCCGTCACCCTGCTCGACCTGCAACTGTTCACCGAGGAGCCCGGCAAGGGCTGGCGTGAACGCCAATCCGGCGAGGTGATCGACTTCGCCAGCGGCCGTGACTACGAGTACCGCCGCCCACTGTTCAAACTGCCCGAACTGGGCCAGCAGCCACTGACCCTGTACCTGCGCACCTACGACCCAGCAGGCAACTCCTTCCCGCTCAAGCTGTGGCAGCGCGACGACCTCACCACCCAGGCCAGCCATGAAAACCTCGCCCTGGGGCTGATCTACGGCATCATCCTGGCGCTGCTGCTGTACAACCTGTTCATCTTTTTCAGCCTGCGCGACTCGGCTTATTTCTGGTACGTCATCGCCACCACGGGCGCCCTGCTGATGATCCTGTCGATGACCGGCCACGGCTTCCAGTACCTCTGGCCCGGCAACGCCGTACCCTTCTGGCTCGATCGCATCAGCCTGCCGGCACTCTGGGGCTTCGGCGCCTGCCGCTTCACCCAGACCCTGCTGCAGACCAAGCGCCATGTGAGCTGGACCCACCACCTGCTGAACCTGTCGTGCGCGCTCTACATCATCGCGGTCGCGCTCGATGCCCTCGGCTGGCGCGGTTTCGGCGCCTGGGTGTTCGTGGCGCTGTCGGTCACCGCCATCCCGGCCTCGATCTGGGCCTCGGTCGTACGCTGGCGCCAGGGCTACGTTCCGGCGCTGCTGTACCTGTGCGGCTTCGGGGTGATCCTCGGCAGCGTCAACCTGCTGTTGCTGCGCGCTACCGGCGTCGTCCAGCCAGCGGCCTGGAATGCCTACATATTCCCCGTGGCGGTAGCCGCCGAATCGATTCTCTTCTCCTTCGCCCTGGCCTATCGCATCCAGACGCTCAAGCAGGAACGAGGCGTGGCACAGCAACAGGCCGATCGCGAGAAAACCGCCCGCCTGGCGCAAATCCAGGCCAGCGCCGATGAGCTGGCCCTGGCCGTGGAACTCCGCACGCAGGAACTGGCCCTGGCCAACCAGCAACTCAGCCAGCGTGAACAGGAACTGCAGCACGCCGCGTTCCATGACCCGCTGACCGAGCTGCCCAATCGCCGTTATCTGATCAACCGAATGGAGGCAGCCCTGGCCGACGCCAAGCGCCGTGAGGAGCCTCTGGCCCTGCTGCTGCTCGACCTCGATCACTTCAAGCCGATCAACGACCAGTATGGTCACGACGCCGGCGACCTGATGCTGCACAGCATCGGTCAGCGCCTGCATGACAATGTGCGCGCCAACGACATGGTCGCGCGCCTGGGCGGTGACGAATTCGCCGTACTGGTCACGGGAGCAGATGCAGAACAGCATGCCCGGGACGTCGCCATGCGCCTGCTGGAAACCCTCGCCAAGCCGGTGTTCTACCGAGCCAGCCAGTTGACGGTGACCATCAGCATCGGCGTGGCCCTGTACCCGCGGCATGGCCAGCAGTTCGCCAACCTCTACAAAGCCGCTGACGAAGCGCTGTATCAGGCCAAGCAGCAGGGTCGCTCAGGCTTCCTGGTGCACGAGGCGGAAGCGGCCTGCTAGATGTCGACCTAGCTACGGTAGCGTCGCGGCACCCGTGCCGTGACCTTGGTCAGCAGCTCATAGCCGATGCTGCCAGCAGCGCGCGCCACCTCGTCGACCGGCAAGCACGCGCCCCATAGTTCCACCGTATCGCCCAGCGCGGCATCCGCAACATCGCTCAGGTCGACCGTCAGCATGTCCATGGACACCCGCCCGACCAGCGGCACACGCTGCCCGCGCACGATCACCGGGGTGCCGCTCGGCGCATGCCGCGGATAGCCATCGGCATAGCCGCAACTGACCGTGCCAATACGCGAAGGACGCTCGGCGACCCAGGTCGCGCCGTAGCCCACTGATTCACCCGCCGCGATATCGCGAAGCCCGATCAACTGGGCTTCCAGGCTCATCACCGGGCGCAGGCCGAGGGTGGCGGCATCCAGCTCGGCGAACGGCGTGGCACCGTACAGCATGATGCCCGGACGCAGCCAATCCATGTGCGCAGCAGGAATGGTCAGCAGCGCAGCGGAATTGGCCAGGCTGCGCTGATCGAAATCCAGATCGAGCAGGCCGAGGAACTGCTCAACCTGCTCTTCGATCAAGGGATGGCCACGCTCATCGGCACAGGCGAAATGGCTGAGCAGATTAAGCTCTGCCACCTGGTCGGTAGCGCGCAGGCGCGCATGCCAATCACGCACCTGGGCAGCCGCAAAGCCCAGGCGATGCATACCCGAATCCAGCTTGAGCCAGACATTCAATGGCCGCGACAGCGACGTCGCCAACAGCGCTTCGGCTTGCTGCGCGCCCTGCACCACGATGTCCAATGCCAAGTGAGCGGCCATCGGCAATTCCTCGGCGCTGAAGCAGCCTTCGAGCAGCAGTATCCGCGCCTGGGCATGCATGGCCCGTACTTCGGCGGCTTCTTCCAGGCTGGCGACGGCAAACCCATCGGCCTCGTCATGCAGCGCGGTCACCACCTCGCGCACACCATGACCATAGGCATTGGCCTTGACCACCGCGAACGCCTGGCGCCCCGGCGCACAGCGCTTGGCCACGGCATAGTTATGACGAATGGCGGCCAGATCGACAGTGGCGACGAGGGGGCGCATACGGCGGGCTCCAGACAAACGAAACGGGCGCCCATCTTAACCGCTGGGCGCCCGTTTTCATTGACCTGTGCCAGCCGAACACATAGATACGGCGTCGCCCGGCGATCCGTCGCGAACGTCGTGCCGGCAGGAAGTCTGGAGCGCAGCGCCCGGAGCGAGCACCAGCGCGTGAGGAGGCGAGCACCATGCGGCGCGGCCGGCGCGAGTCGCAGCAGGACTGCGGGGGTGACGAGTTATTCGTCGTCGAACTGATAACTGCCCGGCGCCAGGTTCTCGAAGCGTGAGTATTTGCCGAGGAAAGCCAGGCGCGCCGTACCCAGCGGGCCGTTACGCTGCTTGCCGATGATGATCTCGGCGACCCCCTTGTACTCGGTCTCGGGGTGATAAACCTCGTCGCGGTAGACGAACATGATGATGTCGGCGTCCTGCTCGATTGCCCCGGATTCGCGCAAGTCGGAGTTGATCGGGCGCTTGTTCGGTCGCTGCTCCAGGCCACGGTTGAGCTGCGACAGGGCAATAACCGGACAGTTGAATTCCTTGGCCAGGCCCTTGAGCGAGCGCGAAATCTCGGAAATTTCGTTGACCCGGTTGTCACCACTGGATCCGGGAATCTGCATCAACTGCAGGTAGTCGACCATGATCAGGCCGATCTCGCCGTGCTCGCGGGCCAGGCGCCGGGTGCGTGCGCGCATCTCCGACGGGCTGATGCCGGCCGTGTCGTCGATGAACAGTTTGCGGTCGTTGAGCAGGTTGACCGCCGAGGTCAGGCGCGGCCAATCGTCGTCGTCCAGGCGGCCTGCACGCACCTTGGTCTGGTCGATGCGCCCGAGCGAGGCGAGCATACGAATCACGATGGATTCCGACGGCATCTCCAGCGAGTAGACGAGGATCGCCTTGTCGCTGCGCATCAGGGCGTTTTCCACCAGGTTCATGGCGAAGGTGGTCTTACCCATGGACGGACGACCGGCGACGATGATCATGTCCGCCGGCTGCAGGCCGCTGGTCAGGTTGTCCAGATCCGTGAAGCCGGTAGACAGACCGGTGATCGCATCGCCGGCATTGAACAGCGAGTCGATACGGTCGATGGCCTTGACCAGGATGTCGTTGATGCCCACCGGACCACCGGTCTTGGGCCGTGCCTCGGCGATCTGGAAGATCAGGCGCTCGGCCTCATCGAGGATTTCTTCGCCCGTACGCCCTTGAGGGGCATAGGCGCTATCGGCGATCTCCGAGCTGATGCCGATCAATTGGCGCAAGGTCGCCCGCTCGCGAATGATCTGCGCATAGGCCTTGATGTTGGCCACCGACGGCGTGTTCTTCGCCAGCTCGCCGAGGTAGGCCAGGCCACCGACCTGGCTGAGCTGCCCTTCCTTGTCCAACTGCTCGGACAAGGTCACCACGTCGAACGGCGCATTGCGCTCGGCCAACTTGTAGATGGCACGAAAGATCAGGCGATGATCATGGCGGTAGAAGTCGCCATCGGAAACCTGGTCCAGCACACGTTCCCAGGCATTGTTGTCCAGCATCAGACCGCCCAGCACGGCCTGTTCGGCCTCGATGGAATGCGGCGGCACCTTGAGGGCGGCGGTTTCCAGATCGTATTGCTGAGGGCTGCTGATGTCGTTCATGGCACCTGTGGTTCCAACGCGCAGAGGCTTTTACAAATACCGGCTTTGCAAAAGGCTCTTCTGAAAAACAAAGGGCACGACACCGCAGATGCGATGCCGTGCCCGATTGTCAGCAGGCCGGCGCGTGAGCGCAAGCCCGCAGGTCGGCTGACTTAGGCAGCTACGACAACAACCTTGACGGTTGCTTCAACGTCGGTGTGCAGGTGCACAGCTACGTCGAATTCGCCTACCTGGCGAATGGTGCCGTTCGGCAGACGAACTTCAGCTTTGGCCACTTCAACGCCAGCGGCGGTCAGGGCGTCAGCAATGTCGTGAGTACCGATGGAACCGAACAGCTTGCCTTCGTCACCGGCAGTGGCCGTGATGGTCACTTCCAGCTCAGCCAGCTGGGCAGCGCGAGATTCAGCGGATGCTTTCTTCTCGGCAGCGGCCTTTTCCAGCTCAGCGCGACGAACTTCGAACGCAGCAACGTTCTCAGCAGTAGCGGCAGTAGCCTTGCCTTGCGGCAGCAGGTAGTTGCGGCCGTAACCGGCTTTTACATTGACCTTGTCGCCCAGGTTGCCCAGGTTGGCGATTTTTTCCAGCAGGATAACTTCCATTTGGGTCTTACCTCTTAACTTTTAACCTTCACCGTTCGTGGAGCCGGCGTCGTTCTTCGGCGCTCGGCGGCCACGAAAATCAATCAGACTGTCGACGATGGCCAAGGCCACCAGTAACGGATAAACCAGCTGCAACTGCAAAAGCATTAGTACGTACAGCCCGACCAACCAAAACCTGGGAAGACCCAGTCCGTGCATAAGCGCCATCCCGGCAAACGCCAGTGGCACACTGCACAGCGGCGTCAGCATGGCGAGCTCTGCACCGAAATTCGGCCCGATGAGCATCGCCGTGAGCAAGCCGAAAGCCAGCATCGGCGGCAGTCGCAGGGCTTGAAACTCGCGCCCGAAACCACCTGGGTTGTACAACAACGCCTGCCAGTACCGCCCAAGCATCAGGCAGAGCAAGCTGACGATCTGCAACAGTGCAGCCATCAAACCGGTGAGTACCGGTGTAATCAGTGACTCCAGGCGCCCTCGCTCATCTACCGATAACTGCTGGTAGGCCCCATCGAGCATTTGCGGCATGAGTTTCTGCAACTGCGCCGCAATCTCTGCGATGGGTTCGCGGAACACCGCTCCCAGAACCACACTGAACACCAGACCGACCGCCATGCTGACAAGCAGCACGCGAACCCAGGAATGACCGGCGCGCAACATCAACGCCAGCCCCATCGAACTCAGCAGCACCAACAAGATGCGCGGATCACCGAAATACCACCAGACCAAGGCCGGCAGTATCGCCCAGGCAAGAATGCCAATGGCATCCCTCGGACCCCGCCGCAGCAGCACCAGGCAGCTAGCGGCGGCACTCAACCAGAACAACAGCGGCAATGCCGCCGAAATCACCACCACCAGGGTGGCCTGCACGCGACCGCGCATGATGAACTCAGCAATGGCGCGCATGCGATCTATCCCTTACTACTTGTCGACCTTCCGGTCTCAGCGGCCGTGGCTGTCGGTGTAGGGCAGCAGGGCCAGGTAGCGGGCGCGCTTGATAGCGGTCGCCAGCTGACGCTGGTACTTGGCCTTGGTACCGGTAATACGGCTAGGAACAATCTTGCCGGTTTCGGAGATGTAGGCTTTCAGGGTGTTGAGATCTTTGAAGTCGATCTCTTTCACGCCTTCGGCAGTGAAACGGCAGAACTTACGACGACGGAAAAAACGTGCCATGACAGTGGCTCCTCAATAGATCTGTGGATTACTCGTCAGCGTTGTCGTTGCTATCGCTGTTGTCGCCGTCGTCGCCTTCGGCGCCATCGGTGCTTTCAACGCGATCGCGACGTTCACGACGCTCGCTGCGGTTTTCCTCAGCCTTGAGCATCTCGGACTGGCCAGTAACGGCTTCGTCGCGACGGATGACCAGGTTACGGATCACGGCATCGTTGTAGCGGAAGTTGTCTTCCAGCTCGGCCAGGGCTTTGCCGCTGCACTCAACGTTCAGCATCACGTAGTGAGCCTTGTGAACATTGTTGATGGCGTAAGCCAGTTGGCGACGGCCCCAGTCTTCCAGGCGATGGATCTTGCCGCCGTCTTCTTCGATCAGCTTGGTGTAACGCTCGACCATGCCGCCGACTTGCTCGCTCTGGTCCGGGTGAACCAGAAAGATGATTTCGTAATGACGCATGAATGCTCCTTACGGGTTGTAGCCTGCCAACAAAAGATGGTCAGGCAAGGAGTGAATGACTCGTTCTGAACTTGCCGGAAGATAGGCGCGAAAACGCCTGCCATCACGGCAAGGGGCGACATTCTAGAGAAGCCCCCCGCCAGGCGCAAGGCGAACTGGTGATTATTTGAACAGCTTGAGAAACGACGGCGCGCCCACGGAGGGCGCGCAATTGTTGTCGCACAGGAGCTCAGGCCTTGGCCACAGCCCTGCGCTGCCGCACCGCCTCGAACAGGCAGACGCCAGTCGCCACGGAAACGTTGAGGCTGCTGACACTGCCTGCCATCGGCAACTTCACCAGATAGTCGCAATGATCGCGGGTCAGGCGGCGCATGCCCTTGCCTTCGGCACCCATGATCAACACCGTTGGCCCGGTCAGGTCCTGCTGATACAGCTCTTGCTCGGCCTCGCCCGCCGTACCGACCAGCCACAGCCCGCGCTGCTGGAGTTTCTCCAGGGTGCGCGCCAGGTTGGTCACGGCAACCAGTGGAATCACTTCGGCAGCACCGCAGGCGACCTTGCGCACCGTGGCATTGAGCGTGGCGGACTTGTCCTTCGGCACGATCACCGCCAAAGCGCCCGCCGCATCGGCGGTACGCAGGCAGGCACCGAGGTTGTGCGGGTCGGTCACCCCGTCCAGCACCAGCAGCAATGGCGGCCCCTCACGACGGTCGAGCAGCTCTTCGAGCATGGCCTCGCCCCACACCTGGCTGGGGCTGACTTCTGCCACCACACCTTGGTGCACGCCTTCGGCCCACTCATCCAGCTCGCGGCGATCCTTCTGCCCAACCGGCACGCGATTCTGCCCAGCCAGATCCAGCAGGGTCTTGATCCGCGGATCCTGGCGGCTTTCGGCCAACCAGAGCTGCTTGACCCGCTTCGGATGGTGACGCAACAGCGCCTCTACAGCATGCACGCCGTAGACCTTTTCCAACTGACTCATGACTTCGCCTTGCGCTTGCGTGGCTTGCTCGCCGACGGCGCAGCGTCAGCCTTCGGCGCACCCTTGCGATGGGTCGACGGCTTCTTCGCCGCCCCCTCACCCGAACGCCCGCCACCACTACGCGATGGAGCCGGCTTGCTGCCGGCTTTGGCGCCAGCCAGCAACGCCTTCTTCAGGTCACGACTCTTCTGCACGTCGGTATTGCTGGTCGCCGGCTCGGCCTTGGTACGCCGCCCGCCTCGCTCGGCAGTTGCCTTTTCCGCCACCGGCTCGCCCGCCGCACCACGACGTTTGCGCCCGACCGGCGCATCCACCGCAGCCTGGGACAACTCGAAGTCGATCTTGCGCTCGTCGAGATCGACGCGCATGACCTTGACCTCGACGCTGTCACCAAGCCGGAAGCTGCGCCCACTGCGCTCACCAGCCAGGCGATGATGCACAGGGTCGAAGTGGTAGTAGTCGCCCGGCAGGGCCGTCACATGCACCAGGCCTTCGACGTAGATATCTTTCAGCTCGACGAACAGGCCAAAACCGGTCACCGCCGTGATCACACCGCCGAAGGTTTCGCCGACGCGATCCTTCATGAATTCGCACTTGAGCCAGTTGACCACGTCGCGCGTGGCTTCGTCGGCACGCCGCTCGGTCATCGAGCACTGCTCACCGAGCTGCTCCAGCGCCGCCTCGTCGTACGGATAGATACGCGCCTTGGGCATGCTGACCGCGCCGGCACGTTGCACATGAGTGGTTTCGCGCTTGGAGCGGATCACGCTGCGAATGGCACGGTGCACCAGCAGATCCGGATAACGGCGGATCGGCGAGGTGAAGTGCGTATACGCTTCGTAGTTGAGCCCGAAGTGACCATTGTTGTCGGCGCTGTAGACCGCCTGGCTCAACGAGCGCAGCATCACGGTCTGGATCAGGTGAAAATCCGGCCGCCCCTGAATGCTGTGCAGGAGCTTCTGGTAGTCCTTCGGCGACGGACCTTCCTTGCCCTTGTGCAAGCCAAGCCCCAGCTCGGTCAGGAATGCCTTGAGCTTCTCCAGACGCTCCGGCGGCGGACCATCATGCACACGGTACAGGGACGGAATTTCGTGCTTCAGCATGAACTGCGCCGTTGCCACGTTGGCCGCCAGCATGCATTCCTCGATCAGCTTGTGTGCTTCGTTGCGCTGGGTCGGCCGAATCTCGGCGATCTTGCGCTCGGCACCGAAGATGATGCGGGTTTCCTGAGTCTCGAAATCGATGGCACCGCGCTCATGACGAGCCGCCAGCAACGACTGGTACAGCGAGTAGAGCTGCTTGAGGTGCGGCAGGACTTCCTTGTACTCGGTACGCAGCGCCTTGCCTTCGGCGCTTTTCGGCTGCTCCAGCATATAACTGACCTTGTTGTAGGTCAGGCGCGCATGGGAGTGAATCACCGCCTCGTAGAACTGGTAATCCACCAGCTTGCCAGCCTTGGACATGGTCATTTCGCAGACCATGGCCAGGCGATCGACATGCGGATTCAGCGAGCACAGGCCGTTGGACAGCTCTTCCGGCAGCATCGGCACCACGCGCTCGGGGAAATACACCGAGTTACCGCGCTTCTGCGCCTCTTCATCCAGGGCCGAACCGACTTTGACGTAGTGCGATACGTCGGCAATCGCCACGTAGAGCTTCCAACCACCGGAAAACAGCTTCCAGGCACTGCTGTTCTTTTCGCAGTAGACCGCATCATCGAAGTCGCGCGCATCTTCGCCATCAATGGTGACGAACGGCAGGTGACGCAGGTCGACGCGCCTCTCCTTGTCCGCCTCTTCCACGTCTGGCTTGAGCTTACGCGCCTCCTTGACCACCGCCTCGGGCCAGACATGCGGAATGTCGTAGCTGCGCAAGGCAACGTCGATTTCCATGCCAGGCGCCATGTAATTGCCGATCACCTCGACGATATCGCCTTGCGGCTGGAAACGCGTCGTCGGCCAATGGGTGATCTTGATACCAACGAACTGGCCAATCTTGGCGTTGCCGGTACGTCCCGGCGTAACCAGAACTTCCTGCTGGATCTTCGGGTTGTCGGACTCGACATAACCGATGCCACCTTCCTCGAAGTAGCGCCCGACGATCACCTCATGGGCGCGATGGATCACTTCGACGATGGCACCCTCACGACGACCACGACGGTCGAAGCCGGAAACCCGTGCCAGAGCACGAT
This sequence comes from Pseudomonas sp. Marseille-Q8238, assembly GCF_965111915.1. Classification (NCBI taxonomy): domain Bacteria; kingdom Pseudomonadati; phylum Pseudomonadota; class Gammaproteobacteria; order Pseudomonadales; family Pseudomonadaceae; genus Pseudomonas; species Pseudomonas sp. Marseille-Q8238. Next base: position 4,287,200 of record NZ_CBCOPI010000001.1, read on the forward strand.
CACCATCAAACACCAGGCGCATCTGCGCCGGGCTGAGAAACAGGTCGTCACTGCCGTCGTCCGGCACGAGGAAACCGAAACCGTCACGATGACCGCTGATGCGCCCACAGATCAGGTCCAGCTTGTCCACCGGTGCGTAGGTGCCACGGCGGGTATAGATAAGTTGACCATCGCGCTCCATGGCGCGCAGACGACGACGCAGGGCTTCCAGCTGCTCATCGGTCGTCAGGCCGAATTCGGCCACCAGCTCTTCGCGAGCAGCGGGTGAACCACGCTCGGACAGGTGCTGCAGAATCAGCTCGCGGCTGGGGATGGGGTTTTCGTATTTTTCCGCCTCGCGGGCGGCCTCAGGGTCGAGGGATTGCCAATCGGCCATTAAGTGAAATCACCTTTACGCTTATATAGATGTGTTTGCCATATGCCTATTGAAGCGCGAAATAGCCATTTGGGTCAGCTTTTCAAGCGACAATAATTTTTTTGCCGTCAGGGGTTTACAAGAAAAAACACCAACCGTATTATTCGCGCCCACAACGTTGCTGAGACGTTGTACCACGGAAACGCTGAGCAATCATTGTTTCCTGTGCCCAGGTGGCGGAATTGGTAGACGCACTAGGTTCAGGTCCTAGCGGTGGCAACACCGTGGAAGTTCGAGTCTTCTCCTGGGCACCACTCTTCAGAAACCGAGCCGACGGCTCGGTTTCGTTTTTAACGGCGCAGCATGCCGTATCGTTAACTCGGTAAAAAGCTGCAAAAAGTCGGTGAGCAATCATCGCAATGTGCCCAGGTGGCGGAATTGGTAGACGCACTAGGTTCAGGTCCTAGCGGTGGCAACACCGTGGAAGTTCGAGTCTTCTCCTGGGCACCACTCTTCAAACAAAACCGAGCCCCTGGCTCGGTTTTGTCTTTTCTGGGCCTTACAATTCTTCGCCCCGCCCCCGCCGAAACCCATCACGCCAACGCAAAACGTATACCCCAGAAAAAACAAAGGCCGCACTAGGCGGCCTTTGCACTCAATCACGCCTACTCAGGCAAACGGATGGCGCAGAACGATGGTCTCGTTGCGATCCGGCCCGGTAGAGATGATATCGATAGGTGCACCCACCAACTCTTCGATGCGCTTGATGTAAGCACGCGCAGCTGCCGGCAGCTCTTCCAGGGTCTTGGCGCCCAGGGTCGACTCACTCCAACCCGGCATTTCCTCATACACCGGCTGCAGGCCGAGATAGCTGTCGGCATCGGTCGGCGCATCGACCACTACCGCACCATTCTCATCCTTGTAGCCAACACAGATGCTGATGGTTTCCAGGCCATCCAGCACGTCCAGCTTGGTCAGGCAGATGCCCGAGATGCTGTTGACGTCGATGGCACGACGCAGGATGACGGCATCGAACCAGCCACAACGACGCGCACGCCCCGTGGTGGAGCCGAACTCATGGCCACGCTTGGCCAAGGTGGCGCCCGTCTCGTCGAACAGCTCGGTCGGGAACGGACCGGAACCCACGCGAGTGGTGTAGGCCTTGGTGATGCCCAGGATGTAATCCAGGTACATCGGACCAACGCCAGAACCGGTGGAGATGCCGCCAGCAGTGGTGTTCGAGCTGGTGACGTACGGGTAGGTGCCGTGGTCGATGTCCAGCAGCGAGCCCTGAGCGCCTTCGAACATGATGTCCTTGCCGGCGCGACGCAGGTTGTGCAGCTCGGCGGTGACGTCGAGCATCATCGGCTTGAGCTGCTCGGCGTAGGCCATGCACTCGTCCAGGGTTTGCTGGAAGTCGATAGCCGGCTCTTTGTAGTAATTGACCAGCTGGAAGTTGTGGTAGTCCAACAGCTCACCCAGCTTGGCAGCGAAACGCTCGCGATGGAACAGGTCGCCCACGCGCAGGCCGCGGCGTGCAACCTTGTCCTCGTAGGCCGGGCCGATACCGCGACCAGTGGTACCGATCTTGGCTTCACCGCGTGCCTTCTCGCGCGCCTGGTCCAGCGCCACGTGGTAGGACAGGATCAGCGGAGCAGCCGGACTGATACGCAGCCGTTCACGCACCGGAACACCCTTCTCTTCCAGCTTGGTGATTTCCCGCATCAGGGCATCAGGAGCGACGACCACGCCGTTGCCGATCAGGCATTGCACGCCCTCACGCAGAATGCCGGAAGGAATCAGGTGCAGAACGGTCTTCTCACCATTGATCACCAGGGTGTGGCCCGCATTGTGGCCACCTTGGTAGCGCACGACGGCGGCAGCATGCTCGGTCAGCAGATCAACGATCTTGCCTTTGCCCTCATCACCCCACTGGGTACCCAGGACGACGACATTCTTACCCATAACACTTTTCCTCTTTGCGGAAGCTCGATGCCGGTCCGACCGGCGGAAATCTTTCAGGACGCCAGAGGCGCCACATGCCACTGCCCGTTACGCAACTCCAGCCGGCTACCACAGGCAGCCTCACGCGCGGCGGCATCATCCTGACCAGGAAGCGCCTGCACCACACGCACACCCTCGCGACGAAGACGCTGCACGGCCTGCCACAGGGCAACATCCTGGACATTCGGCGCCCATACACCCGGAGCAAGCTCCGCAAGCTGCATGTCACCAAGGCTGACCAGCGCCTTCAAATCCGTGGAGAAGCCGGTCGCCGGGCGGGCCCGACCAAAGTCAGCGCCGATATCGTCGTAACGCCCACCCTGGGCAATCGACTGCCCCTCTCCGGGAACGAACGCCGCGAACACCACCCCGGTGTGATAGTGGTAGCCACGCAGCTCACCCAGATCGAAATACAACGGCAACGCCGGGTAGCGCAGCGCCAACTCATCCGCCACAGCCACCAGATCCGCCAGGGCCGCGCGCACGTCAGCCGGCGCCTCGACCAGCAAGACCCCTGCCTGCACGAGCACGTCACGCCCGCCGCACAACTGCACCAACGCCCGCAACATGCCCGCCAGCGAAGCAGGCAGATCAGCCGTCAGCGCAACAACCTCATCGACCGCCTTGCGCTGCAAGGCATCGAACAACTGCTGCTCGACCTCGCCGGACAGCCCGGCAGCCCGCGCCAGGCCGCGATAGATACCAACATGACCGAGGTCCATGTGCACATCAGGTACACGCGCCAACTCCAGCATATCGAGCATCAGACTGATGATCTCGACATCACTGGCCGGACTGGCGTCACCATAGAGCTCGGCGCCCAGCTGAATGGGACTACGCGAGGTAGAAAGCGCACGCGGCTGCGCATGCAGCACACTACCGGCATAACACAGACGGCTCGGCCCCTCGCGACGCAGCGTGTGCGCATCGATGCGCGCCACTTGCGGCGTGATATCGGCCCGGAACCCCATCAGGCGACCCGACAAGGGATCGGTCACCTTGAAGGTACGCAGATCCAGATCCTGGCCAGCACCGGTGAGCAGGGATTCAAGGTATTCGATGTGCGGCGTCACGACGAGCTCGTAACCCCAGCACTGGAACAGATCCAGCACCTGGCGGCGCGCCGCCTCGATACGCGCCGCTTCCGGCGGCAGTACTTCTTCGATGCCATCTGGCAGCAGCCAGCGGTCTACCGTTGCCATTTCGCCATTCCCCTCTCGGTACGGGCGGCAAGCCTTCAATGAAGCAGATACAGGAGACAACCTGGCGAGCGGCCAGCCTGTCTGTCGGCGCGATACACCTCATTCGAAGTGCCCAGCACCCACTTATGATCCTGCAGACGCAAAAAAGCCGGGCTTGTTACCCGGCTGGCTCATGATAACACGTTTTCCCTGATGATCACCCCGACAGGCCGAATGGCCATGCCGGGACAATCACACGGCCCCCGTTATCAGGGCTTGGACTGGCGCAGGTAGCGGAAGAATTCGCTATTGGGGTCCAGAACCAATACATCACCTTTGCTGGAGAAGCTTTCGCGGTAGGCACCCAGGCTACGGTAGAACGCATAGAACTCCGGGTTCGCCCCGTAGGCCTTGGCGTAGATGGCCGCTGCTTTCGCATCACCATCACCGCGAACTTCCTCCGACTCACGATAAGCCTCGGCCAGCAGCACACGCTTCTGACGATCCGCGTCAGCACGAATGCCCTCAGCAAGCTCCTTACCTTTGGCGCGGTGCTCACGAGCCTCACGCTCACGCTCGGAACCCATGCGGTCGAATACGCTGCGATAAACCTCTTTCGGCAGATCGATAGCCTTGACCCGCACGTCCACCACCTCGATACCCAGCTCTTTCTGCGCCATGGTATTCAACGAGTTGGTGATCGCCGCCATCAGGCTGTCACGCTCACCGGATACCACCTGATGCAGGGTGCGAGTACCAAACTGGTTGGCCAGCGCAGAAACCAGACGCTGCGACAGACGATCATCGGCGATCTGCTTCATGCCCGAGGTCGCAGTATAGAAACGCTCGGCATCCGCCACACGCCATTTGGCGTAGGCATCGACCATCACTGCTTTCTTTTCCTGGGTCAGGATGCGCTGGATGGGAGACTCCAGTGTCAGCAGGCGCGCATCGAACTTGCGCACCTGGTTGACCATGGGAATCTTCACATGCAGACCAGGCTGCACATCGGCCACCTGGATCTTACCGAACTGCAGGAGCACAGCCTTTTCCGTCTGATTGACGATGTACAGGCTGTTCCAGGCCAGCACAGCGATAATCACGGCCCCGATAAGGGCAAACAACGCTTTATTGCTCATCAGCGGCTCTCCCTCGAACGCAGGTCACGCTGCTCCAGATCGCCAATGATCCGCGTAGTCGCACTATTACCGGCAGCAGAAGGACCACTGCTGCCAGCTGCACTATTACCGCCGCGACCATCTATCATCTTGTCCAGCGGCAGGTAAAGCAGATTGCTCTGCCCATCCTTGCCCGTCACCAGCACTTTGCTGGTGTTGGAGAAGACTTGCTCCATGGTGTCCAGATACAGACGCTGGCGCGTCACTTCCGGCGCCTTGCTGTACTCGGTCAGCAGCTTGCTGAAGCGATCCGCCTCACCCTCTGCACGCGATACAACCTCATCACGATAACCGTTGGCATCCTCGATGATGCGCTGCGCCTGACCACGCGCCTCAGGCACCACGCCGTTGGCATAGCTTTCCGCCTGGTTCTTCTCGCGCTGCTCGTCTTCACGGGCACGAATCACGTCATCGAACGCATCCTTGACCTCGGCCGGAGCCGTGGCGCGCTGAATGTTGACCTGAGTAACGGTGATACCGGTGCCGTAGTTGTCGAGGAAGTCCTGCAGACGCCGACTCACATCCACCGACATTTTTTCACGACCCAGCGTGATGACTTCATCCATCGACGTGGAACCGGCAACGTGACGCAGCGCACTCTCGGTCGCATGCTGCAAGCTGATTTCCGGCTGGTCGACGTTGAGCACGAAGTCCTTCAGGTTGCTGATCTTGTACTGCACGGTCAGCGGCACCTCGACGATGTTCTCGTCCTCGGTGAGCATCTGCCCCTGCTTGGTGAACGAGCGTTCCCGGGTCACGTTCTCCTGGAACTTCCTGTCGATTGGCGGGAAGTAGATATTCAGACCCTGACCGACTGTCTCGTGGTATTTACCGAGACGCAGGATAACCGCCTGCTCCTGGGCATCAACGATGTAAACGGCATTCCACAGCCACACCAGGAACAGCAAGCCGAGCCCGATGCCGAGCAGGCCAAAGCCTCCCCCACTACTGGCGCCATCGCCACCACGTTTCTTGCCGCCACCGAAGATACCGTTGAGGCTCTCCTGTAATTTGCGGAAGGCCTCATCGAGATCCGGCGGTCCCCCCTTGCGGCCACCGCCTTTGCGGTTACCCCAGGGATCCTGATTATTCGAATTGCCACCCGGCTCATTCCAAGCCATAGCGCTCTCCATCTGACAAAGCAAAGACGCGCCCGCGGCGCGCCGCCCAATGCTACAGATGCCCGCCCCTCGCCGCAAAAACGATAGGGCAGGCTTTATTGCAAAGTGTGTTGCTCGAGGAATTCCTGCGGCTGCCAACCTTCACGACTGACCAGCCGATTGAGCTCGACACGCGGCAAGCGGATAGCCAGCAGCATATCGCCTTCCTCGTTGTGTTCCTCGCTCTGCACCGCATTCAGCGCAAAGAACTGAGCACGCATACGCCCGAGCCGCTGCGGCAAGCACAACGTACCCACGAACAGATCATCGCCGAGCAATTCGGCAACCGCCTGACGCAACAGCCCCAGGCCACTGCCATCCTGCGCAGAGAGCCAGACGCGCACCGGCTTGCCATCACCATCCCGCTGAATCTGCGGCTCGACGGCTTCAAGCAGGTCGATCTTGTTGTACACCTCGAGTATCGGCAACTCGTCCGCGCCGATCTCGCCAAGTACCGCCAGTACCTGCTCGATCTGCTCATCACGTTCCGGCTCATGGGAGTCAATCACATGCAGCAGCAGATCGGCATTACTCGACTCTTCCAGCGTGGCACGAAACGCCTCGACCAGCTTGTGTGGCAGATGGCGGATGAAACCGACGGTATCCGCCAGAACCACCGGCCCCAGGTCATCGAGCTCGAGACGACGAAGCGTCGGGTCGAGCGTGGCGAACAACTGGTCTGCCGCGTACACCTCGGAGGTCGTCAGTGCATTGAACAGCGTCGACTTGCCGGCGTTGGTATAACCGACCAGTGAAACGGAGGGAATATCGGCGCGCTTGCGCCCACGACGAGCCTGCTCACGCTGGCTGCGGACCTTATCCAGGCGCTGCTTGATCTGACGAATGCGTACGCGCAACAACCGGCGGTCGGTCTCGAGCTGGGTCTCCCCAGGGCCACGCAAACCGATGCCACCCTTCTGCCGCTCAAGGTGGGTCCAGCCACGCACCAGACGCGTACTCATGTGCTCAAGCTGGGCCAACTCGACCTGCAGCTTGCCTTCATGCGTGCGCGCACGCTGGGCGAAGATATCGAGAATCAGACCGGTACGGTCCAGCACACGGCATTCCAGGACGCGCTCCAGGTTTCGCTCCTGGCTGGGCGTTAGCGTGTGGTTGAAGATGACCAGATCAGCCTGTTCGCTTTTGACCTGATCACGCAACTCTTCGACCTTGCCGCTGCCGATCAGGTATTTCGCAGTCGGCCGATGACGCGGCACATTGAAGAAGGCCACCATGTCGGCGCCCGCAGACAGGGCCAGTTCCCGGAATTCCTGCGGGTCTTCACGCGCCTCGGGATCCTGACCATCCAGGTGAACGAGAATGGCCCGCTCACCACCACCGTGGCGCTCAAAGAACAAGGTGGACTCCCGTCAAATGTTGCCCGGCTCGGATTGCTCGCCTTCGGTTGCGCTAGGCAGACGTACGGGACGGCTCGGGACAACGGTGGAAATAGCATGTTTGTAAACCATCTGGCTGACAGTGTTCTTCAGCAAGATGACGAACTGGTCGAAGGACTCGATCTGGCCTTGCAGCTTGATGCCGTTTACCAGATAGATGGAGACCGGTACGCGTTCCTTACGCAAGGTATTCAAGTAAGGGTCTTGTAGCGAATGCCCTTTTGACATGTGCCGCACTCCTGTAGGGGTCAAATAGTAGTAAAGCAAAAATGGCTTATGCCGTATCACGCCTGAGAACAAGGATAGACGGCCACCGAAGAGGTCTCACGCCAATATGGAGACCGAGTTCAGGTATTTCAAGGCGCAAGTCAGATTGTCGTCGGCCAGACTGTCCAGCCAATGCAGATCCTTCCAGCTACGTAGCCAGGTGAACTGTCGCTTGGCCAATTGGCGTGTGGCGATGATTCCCCTTTCCGTCATTTCATCGCGATTCAGCTGGCCATCCAGGTAATCCCATACCTGGCGGTAACCAACCGCACGAATCGACGGCAGCCCAGCGTGCAAATCGCCCCGCTGACGCAATGCTTCGACCTCGTCGATGAAGCCGTGTTCCAGCATTTGCTGAAAACGCGTGGCGATTCGTGTGTGCAACACGGAGCGCTGCAGGGGCGCAATGGCGAGGTGGGCCACAGTATAAGGCAAATGTGCCACCCCAGGGGCGTCTAAACCGCTATTTTGCGCGGCCTGACGCTCCCTGTGAGCCGTCATGGTCATGCCGCTGACCCGATAGACTTCAAGCGCCCGCACCAACCGTTGCGGGTCATTGGGATGAATGCGCGCGGCCGATTCCGGGTCGATACGGGCCAATTCGCGGTGCAGTTCGAGCAATCCCTCTGCCGCCGCACGCGCCTCCAGCTCGGCGCGCACCTGCGGATCGGCGCTCGGCATGTCAGCCAAGCCCTCCAGCAATGCCTTGTAATAAAGCATGGTGCCGCCAACCAGCAGCGGGATACGCCCGCGGGCCGTAGCCTGCGTCATCGCGGCCAGCGCATCGGCGCGAAACTCGGCCGCTGAATAGCTCTGCACCGGATCGCGAATGTCGATCAGGGCATGCGGAAAACGCTCGAGCACCTCAGGCTCCGGCTTGGCCGTGCCGATGTCCATGCCCCGGTAGATCAGCGCAGAATCGACACTGATCAGCTCGCACGGCAATGCCTCGGCCAGGGCCAAGGCCAAGTCGGTCTTGCCGGCGGCGGTCGGGCCCATCAGAAAAATAGCAGGGGGCAATGCAGACATCGGAAATTGGCGCTCCGCGCGCAGCGCGGCGATCAGCGGCCGCGTAGGAAAAGCTTGTCCAGGTCATCCATCCCCAGCTGCGTCCAGGTCGGACGACCATGGTTGCATTGGCCACTGCGCTCGGTGTGCTCCATATCGCGCAGCAGCCCGTTCATCTCGGGAATGGTCAATCGCCGATTGGCGCGCACTGCGCCATGACAGGCCATGGTTGCCAGCAATTCGTTCAGGTGCGCCTGGATACGGTCACTGGTGCCGTACTCGAGCAGGTCCGAGAGAACATCCCGGACCAACTGAGTGGACTCGGCCTGTTTGAGCAACACCGGCGTCTGGCGGATCGCCAGGGTTTCCGGGCCGAGACGCTGCAACTCGAAGCCCAGCCGCTGGAACCAGTCGGCATGCTCCTCGGCGCAGTCGGCCTCACGCTGGCTCAGCGCAATGGACTCCGGAACCAAGAGCGGCTGGCCGCGCAAGCCTTCACTGGCCATGGCGGTCTTCAGGCGCTCGTAGGTAATACGCTCATGCGCGGCATGCATGTCTACCAGCACCATGCCCTGGGCATTCTCGGCAAGAATGTACACGCCTTTAAGCTGAGCCAAGGCATAGCCCAGAGGAGGGATGTCGCCCTGTGTATCAGGCAGCGAAGCCGCCGCAGGCTCGGCCAGCGGTGAAAAGTACTCACGGTATACGCCCTGCGACTCAGCCGCAGGGAATCCAGACTCACTGCGCGGCGCCTGATAACCAGCGCCAGGGGAGCGCCAGACAGAAGCCTGCACCACCGGCACTTGCTCCAGCAGATTGGCCGCCAGCCCCATTTCACCCTGCGGGCCGAATTCGCCGGCAGCCTGCCCACTCGGGCGTACCATCTGGCTGATCGTTGCCGGAGCGGCCAACTGATCCTCCGGCCGCACCTCACCCAATGCGCGATGCAAGGTGCCATAGAGGAAGTCATGCACCATGCGGCCATCGCGAAAGCGCACTTCGTGCTTGGTCGGATGAACGTTGACGTCCACCACCGCCGGATCGATCTCGAGGAACAGCACGAAGGTCGGGTGACGGCCATTGAACAGCACGTCCCGATACGCCTGACGCACGGCATGGGCGACCAGCTTGTCGCGCACCATGCGCCCGTTGACATAGAAATACTGCAGATCCGCCTGGCTGCGCGAGAAGGTCGGCAGGCCGACCCAGCCCCACAAACGCAAGCCACTGCGCTCGATCTCTATCGGTAGAGCCTGCTCGAGAAACGCCGGACCACAAACGGTGGCGACACGCCGCGCACGGGAAATCTCATCCGGCGCCTCGTGCAAGGCAAACACGGTCTTGCCGTTATGCCGCAAGTGGAAAGCCACGTCGAAACGCGCCAATGCCAGACGCTTGATGACTTCCTGCAGGTGATCGAATTCGGTTTTCTCGGCCCGCAGAAACTTGCGCCGCGCCGGGGTATTGAAGAACAGGTCGCGGACTTCCACCGAGGTGCCAACCGGGTGCGCCGCCGGCTGCACTCGCGCCTCCATGTCGCGGCCTTCGGTTTCCACCTGCCAGGCTTGCTCGGCATCGGCAGTGCGGGAAGTCATGGTCAGGCGCGCCACCGAACTGATCGAAGCCAGCGCTTCACCACGAAAACCCAGGCTCATCACGCTTTCCAGGTCTTCCAGCTCGCGGATCTTGCTGGTGGCATGGCGAGCCAGGGCCAGCGGCAGGTCGTCGGCCGGGATGCCGCCGCCATCGTCGCGCACTCGCAGCAATTTGACGCCACCCTGCTCGACATCGACATCGATACGCCTGGCACCGGCGTCCAGGCTGTTTTCCAACAACTCCTTGATCACCGACGCCGGGCGCTCGACCACCTCGCCCGCAGCAATCTGGTTGGCCAGCCGCGGACTCAGCAGCTGGATGCGCGAACCGCCACTCACGGCTGGGCCGCCAGGGCAGTCGCCGGAATACTCAGCACCTGCCCCACCTTAATGGTGTCGGTCTTCAGCGAATTGGCACTGCGCAAGGCTGCCAGGCCAACTTGGTAACGCTGGGCGATCAACGCCAGACTCTCGCCCGAGGTCACCACGTGCTCACGAGGCCCCGGAGCGATCCGACCCGCATCACGCTGCGAAGCGATATAGGTACCCGGCGGCGGATTCTGATGGAAGAACTGCCGCACACCGGTGGTGATCGAGCGTGCCAATGCCTGCTGATGGCTGCTGCTGGCCAGCTTCTTGGCTTCATTCGGGTTGGAGATAAAGCCCGTCTCAACCAGGATCGACGGAATATCCGGCGACTTCAGCACCATGAACCCGGCCTGCTCCACGCGTCGCTTGTGCAGGGGTGTGATGCTGCCCATGTGGCTCAGCACCTTTTGCCCGACATTCAGACTGGAGGACAACGAGGCGGTCATCGACAGGTCGAGCAACACCCCGGCCAGCATGCGGTCCTTGTCATCCAGGCTGACGTTGCCGGCCCCGCCGATCAGGTCGGACTGGTTCTCGCTATCGGCCAGCCAGCGCGCGGTTTCCGAGGTCGCGCCGCGCTCGGACAGGGCAAACACCGACGCGCCAAATGCCGAGGAACGCGGCGCGGCATCGGCGTGGATGGAAATGAACAGGTCGGCGCCCTTCTTGCGGGCGATCTCGGTACGCTTACGCAGCGGAATGAAATAGTCCCCCGTGCGCACCAACTCGCCACGGAACCCTTTCTCGGCATTGATCTGCCGCTGCAGTTCCCTGGCGATCGCCAAGGTCACGTTTTTCTCGAACACGCTGCGGTTAGGCCCAAGGGCGCCCGGGTCTTCGCCGCCATGGCCCGCATCGATGGCAATCACGATATCGCGCTTGCCACCCGGCACAGGCGGCAGCTTGGTCGCGGTAGCGGGCACAGAAGGCGGTGGCGTGACGGGCGCGACCACCGGCGGAGTCGGCGTGCCGCTCTGTGCGCTGCCGGCCGCCGCCGTGGTGGTCGAGTTGACCGCAGCCGACACATCATCGAAAAGGTCCACAACCAGTCGATTGCCGTACTGCTGGTTGGGCGCCAGGGTGAAACTCTTCGGCGAAACCATGGCCGACAGGTCCAGCACCAGACGCAAATCGGTAGGCGTACGTTGCGCCGAACGAATGGCGGTGATCGGGGTATTGCTCAGGGACAGCTGGTCCAGCCGCGTGGCCAGTTGTGCACCACTGACATCGATGACCAAGCGATTGGGGGCGGTCAGCGTGAACACGCTGTGCTGCACGGGACCGGAGAGGTCGAAAACCAGGCGCGTGTTGTCCGGCGCACGCCAGAGCCGCACGCTGCGCACCTCGGTCGCGGCCAGCACGTCGGCGGTCAGCGCCACCAAGATCAACCCCACCGTGCTCAATAGCGCACGCATGCGCATAGCCTTCCCCACTTTTATTAGACAGATTCTTGTATGGCCGCACACCACGCATCGGCGCGAGCGCTATGCGGCTGTAGCAGCAATGTACGGCCAGCGTCTCGCGGGCTAATGGTAATGTCCAGGTCGGCCTTTGGCAAAACGCCCGCGCCACGTTGCGGCCACTCGATCAGGCACAACGCACGGCCATCGAGGTAGTCACGGATGCCGAGAAACTCCAGTTCCTCCGGATCGGCCAGACGATACAGGTCGAAGTGATAGACCTGTTTGTCACCCAGCTCGTAGGGCTCGACCAGGGTGAAGGTCGGACTCTTCACTGCGCCTGAATGCCCCAGGCCACGCACGATGCCACGCGACAAGGTGGTCTTCCCCGCCCCCAGATCACCATGCAGATAAATGATACCTCGCCCCTCGGTCAGGGCCGCCAGGCGTGCGCCCAGCACCAGCATGGCCTCTTCATCGGCGGCATACAGGTTCAGTTCAGGCATGGCGAATGAGTCTCCAGTAATTCTCGAATGACAGGGGCCAGATCACTGGCCACCAGACCGCGACCGCCTGCCCCGAGTAACTGCCCGGCACTCGCATGCAGCCAGACACCCAGCGCCGCTGCCTCGAAAGCCGGCAGCCCTTGTGCCCGCAGTGCGCCAATCACACCGGCCAGCACATCACCAAATCCCGCGCCGGCCATGGCTGGATGACCGCGATCACACAGCAGCAAGCGCCCATCCGACGCGGCGACCAGGCTGCCGGCGCCCTTGAGCACCACCACGGCCTGATAGCGACTGGCCAGTGCGATGGCCGCAGCAGGTCGATCCGCCTGCACCGCATCAGTGCTGCACCCAAGCAGACGGGCCGCCTCGGCAGGATGTGGCGTCAACACCGAATCCGTTGGCAACTTGACCACACCCGCCGCCAAAAGATTCAGCGCGTCGGCATCCCAGACCTGTGCAATCGGGCTCGCTGCCGCGGCGCTGAGCAAGCTCCTCCCCCAGGATGCCTGGCCCAGACCGGGGCCGACCACCAATACATCCGCCCGCTCACACTGCCCAGCCAACTGGTACGTCGACTCGGTGGCCGTGCACATCACCTCGGGATGACGCATCAGCGAAGCCGCTACATGCTCACCACGGGTCGCCAGCGACACCATGCCCGCGCCACTGCGCAACGCGCTTTCGGCAGACAACAGCGATGCCCCGCCAAAACCACGATCCCCGCCGATGACCAGGAGATGACCGAAACGCCCCTTGTGACTGATGCGCGAACGCGGAGCCAGCGCCGGCACGACCTCCCCAGCCAGACGTATCGCCGTATACGCCTGCTGCGCGACCTGCTGCGGATCAGCCTGCAAGTCATCGAACTGCAGCGCCCCTACCCAGTCAGGCGCATCGCCGGTGAGCAGGCCCAGCTTCAACCCGATAAAGGACAGGGTGAGATCCGCCCGCACCGCCTGCTCAGCCACCACACCGGTGTCGGCATTCAGACCTGACGGAATATCCACCGCCAGCACCGGCAGGCCGCTGGCATTGATCCGCTCGATGGCCTCGGCATAGGGCAGACGCAGCTCGCCATGAAACCCAGTACCCAGCAATGCATCGACCACAACGCCCCACAGCGTGCTGTCAGCGCGCAATGGCTCGATCACCACGCCCGCTGCCTGCGCCTGTGCGTATGCCTGCGCGGCATCGCCCCGAAGCTGCGCCGGCTCGCTGACCGTCAGCACCTGTACCGTCCAGCCCGCACGCTGGGCCAGTGCGGCAAGCAGGTAACCGTCCCCGCCATTGTTGCCCGCGCCGGCCAGCACGGTGATCGCACCCACCTGCGACCAGCGTTGTTGCAAGGCACGCCAGAGCGCCTGGGCAGCGCGCTGCATGAGTTCGAAGCCCGGTGTACCCGCGGCGATCAGGCGCGCATCCAGCTCACGCACCTGTGCGGCGGTGTACAAAGGCAAAGGTAAAGAAGCGGCGTCGAGCGACATGGTTCGGTGATTCCGGCGAGGTCTGGCAGAATTATACGCACCTCGCCTCCGGTTGCCCTGACATGCACGCCAATTCTCCCGATCTCGCGCACCTGGCGCAGTCCATCAAGGACTGGGGCCGCGAGCTGGGCTTTCAGCAGGTCGGCATCACCGATGTGCAACTGGGCGAGCACGAGCAGCACCTGCAGCGCTGGCTGGACGCCGGCTATCAGGGCGAGATGGATTACATGGCCGCCCACGGCAGCAAGCGTGCCCATCCGGATGAGCTGGTACCCGGCACATTGCGCGTGGTGTCCTTGCGCATGGACTACCTGCCCGGCGATACGCGCATGAGCGAATGCCTGGCCCAGCCGGAAAAAGCCTACGTTTCGCGCTACGCCCTGGGTCGCGATTACCACAAGCTGATCCGTAAACGCCTGCAACAATTGGCCGAGCGCATTCAGCAAGCCATCGGCCCATTCGGCTATCGCGCCTTCGTCGACAGCGCGCCGGTACTGGAAAAGGCCATCGCCGAACAAGCCGGGCTCGGCTGGATCGGCAAGAACACCCTGGTACTCAACCGCAAAGCCGGCAGCTGGTTCTTCCTCGGCGAGCTGTTCGTCGACATGCCGCTGCCGGTGGACACCGCCCACGGCACCGAACACTGCGGGCGCTGTACGGCCTGCCTGGATATCTGCCCGACCAATGCGTTCGTCGGCCCCTACGTGCTGGATGCGCGGCGCTGCATTTCCTACCTGACCATCGAGTACAAGGGCAGCATTCCGCTGGAGCTGCGCCCGCTGATCGGCAACCGCGTATTCGGTTGCGACGACTGCCAACTGGTCTGCCCATGGAACCGCTTCGCCCGCCCCACCGACCAGCATGACTTCCAGCCGCGCCATGGCCTCGACAACGCCGAGCTGAGCACGTTGTTCTTGTGGAGTGAAGAAGAGTTTCTCAGCCGTACCGAGGGTTCGCCCCTGCGCCGCGCCGGCTACGAGCGCTGGCTGCGCAACCTGGCCGTCGGCCTGGGCAACGCCCCATCGAGCATCCCGGTACTGGAAGCGCTACAGGCTCGCCGCGACTATCCGTCGGAACTGGTCCGCGAGCACGTCGACTGGGCCTTGCAGCGCCACGGTCAGGCATGAAAAAGCCCGCATCGCGCGGGCTTTCTTGAACGACTCAAACCTTGAGGAAATGCTCGCGGTAATAGCGCAGCTCGGCGATCGACTCGCGGATGTCGTCCAGCGCCTGGTGCGTGCCTTGCTTCTGGAAGCCGTCCTTGACCTGTGGCGCCCACAGGCCGGCAAGGATCTTCAGGGTCGACACGTCCAGATAACGGTAGTGGAAGTAGGCTTCCAGATTCTGCATGTAGCGATAGAGGAAGCGACGGTCCTGGCCGATGCTATTACCGCAGATCGGCGACTTGCCCTTGGGCACCCACTGCTCGAGGAAGGCAATGGTCTGCGCCTCCGCCTCGGCCGGACCGATGGTGCTCTCGCGCACGCGCTGGGTCAGGCCACTTTCGCCATGGGTCCGCGTGTTCCACTCGTCCATGCCTGCCAGCAAGTCGTCGCTCTGGTGCACGGCGATCACCGGGCCCTCGGCGAGCACATTGAGATCACTGTCGGTGACGATGGTCGCCATCTCGATGATGACGTCCTTGTCCGGCTCGAGACCCGTCATTTCCAGGTCGATCCAGATCAGGTTATTGGGATTTTGCGGCATGAACGAACACTCCTGAATAGTGCGCGACAGTTTAGCAGCGCTCAGCGTCGCCAGATCAGCAATCGGCCCTGTCGCCAGTCATGCAGTTCGATGACCTCATCGGCCGGCACGCCGGGAACCGCGAATGTATTGCTGATCAGCAGGCTGCCAGGGCGCATCTGTCCCTGTACCTTGGCCCACAACTTGGCCATGGGTGCCGGCGACAGAAAACAGTACGCCACATCGTAGGGCGCCAGGTCCTCGTGCCACAGGCTGCGGTAGCGTACCTGGCAATTACGCCGCGGCAGGCAGCGCAGCCAGGCGCACAGGAACACCAGCGGCGCGGTTTCCACCCCGATCAAGCGCGCCTGTGGGTAATCACGTGCCAGGTGCACGAGCGTACCGCCTAGGCCGCAGCCCAGGTCGACAAGGCGAAAGTCCGCAGGTTGGTCAGCCAGGTACTCACTTAGGCGCCGCCGAGCACGCGCACCGCTCAGGTACAGCGGCACCTGCTCGCGAACGCTGTTCCAGTTGATCAGCAGCAGGAACAGGAAGGCACCGAAAAACCAGGCGGACGGCAATTCGCGTGCCTGCAAAGCCAGCAGCGCCGGAACAAAGGCAAGGTTGAGCAGCAGCCACCAGCGGCGCAACCCTAACCACTGGCCAATACCAGCGGCACACAGCCCTTGCAACAGAGCTGCCAGCCATAACGGCGCGCGCCAACCTGCCAGCTGCAGCAAGACGATTAACATCAGCGCCACGACAGCCAGCGCCAGTATCTGGGCAAACAAGGCGCGTACAGCCGGGTAACGCACGCGCAGAAAATCAAACATGAAAGTGATCCACAACCATCGAGCGCGCCCAGTTGTACCAGCCGGAACGGGCGCTCGCCAGCGCGTGCTAAACTCGCCGCCGTTTCACTCACCCCGGAAAGGTCATGGCCAAACGCCAACTTACACGCCGCCAGAGCTGGCGCATCGACAAGGTTCAGGAAGAGCGCGCCGCGCGAGCTGCCAAGCGCGAGTCACGCCTGCAGGATGAGCTGGAAGGGGGCGACCTGGGCCCGGAGCAAACCGGCCTGGTCATCGCCCACTTTGGCGTACAGGTCGAGGTCGAAGCGCTGGAAGGCGAGCTGATCGGCCAGACACGTCGCTGCCATCTGCGCACCAACTTGCCGACGCTGGTCACCGGGGATCGCGTGGCCTGGCGTGCCGGCAATCAGGGCAACGGCGTGATCGTCGCTCAATTGCCACGCACCTCCGAGCTGTGTCGACCGGACATGCGCGGCCAACTCAAGCCCGTGGCTGGTAACGTCGACCTGATTGTCATCGTCTTCGCCCCGCTGCCGCACCCGCACGCCAACCTGATCGACCGTTACCTGATTGCCGCCGAACATGCCGGCATCCAGCCGCAGCTGCTATTGAACAAGGCCGACCTGATCGCCGAGGACAATGTCGAGCACCTCAACACCCTGCTCACCACCTACCGCCAGCTCGGCTACCCCCTGCTGGAAGTGTCGGCCCATGACGGTGCCGGCATGGACGCGCTACGCGCACGCCTGGATGGGCACGTCAGCGTGTTCGTCGGCCAGTCTGGCGTCGGCAAGTCCTCGCTGGTCAACAGCCTTCTGCCGGGCGTCGACACCCGCGTCGGCCCGCTCTCGGAACTGACCGGCAAGGGCACACACACCACCACCACCGCACGCCTGTTCCATTTCCCGGGCGGCGGCGAGCTGATCGACTCCCCCGGTATTCGCGAATTCGGCCTGGCCCACGTCAGCCGTGACGATGTCGAAGCCGGCTTCATCGAGTTCCGCGACCTGCTCGGCACCTGCCGCTTCCGTGACTGCAAGCACGATCGGGAGCCCGGCTGCGCGCTACTCAAGGCTCTGGAAGACGGACGCATCCAGCCACAACGTATGGCCAGCTATCGCCACATTCTTTCCAGCCTCGCCGAACCGGACTACTGAAAACGACAAGGCCGCGATCACCGCGGCCTTGTGCCTGTAGCGGTAGCGCTTACTCTTTCGGCTCGTCGAACTGCAACGCGCCCTGCTCGAAGATATTCATCTTCTGCCGCAACTCACGTGGCTGCATAGGCGCATCGGGCGTAGCCGGCGATGGATCACCCGGCACTGCGTCCCCCTCATCGGCAGGCGCACTATCACCACCCTGCTCGCCCTCGATGGTGCGCTGCGCCTTTTTGGTCAGCACGATGATGTCAATGCGGCGGTTGACCGGATTGAGAGGGTCCTTGCGGTCGAACAGTGCCGAGGAGGCATAACCAACGACACGCGCCACACGCTCATCCGGATAACCGCCTGCCACCAGAGTGCGGCGCGCCGCATTGGCACGGTTGGCCGAGAGCTCCCAGTTGCCGAACTCGCCCGTACCGGCGAACGGCTTGGCATCGGTGTGACCACTGACACTGATCTTGTTCGGCACCGCCTTGATGGTGTCCGCGAGGATCAGCAGGATATCCTCGAAATAGGGCTGTAGACGCGCACTCCCCAGATCGAACATCGGCCGGTTCGCGGCATCCATGATCTGGATACGCAGGCCATCCTGAGTAATCTCGAAGAGAATCTGGTCCTTGAACTTCTGCAGCTGCGGGTTCTCGTCGACCTTGGTCTGCAGCTCCTGCAACAACATTTCCAGGCGCTCGCGCTCGATCTGCTCGGCGAGTTGCTCGGCCTGCTTGGCATCGACGTCCTGCATGTCATCCACCGAATCGACCGCCGACTCCTGGGCAGAAGGCGCGTCTTTCAATTCGGGGTTGAGGGTGCGATCAGGGGCCGGCGTGGGCGTACCCCCCAGATCGATCACATAAGGGCTGGCGCTTTCGGTGTAGCCGATGGGGTCCTGAAAGTAGCCGGAGATGGCCTTCTTCTGTTCAGGTGTCGCCGATGACATCAGCCAGAGCACCAGGAAGAACGCCATCATTGCGGTAGCGAAGTCGGCGAAAGCAATTTTCCAGGCGCCGCCATGGTGGCCTGCAGCCGTCTTCTTGACGCGCTTGACGATGATCGGCTGGTTGTTTTCCATCGCCGTCAGTTACCGCGCATCGCCTGTTCGAGCTCACTGAAACTCGGTCGGTGTGCGGGGTACAACACCTTGCGCCCAAACTCCACCGCCAGAGTTGGCGGCATGCCGGAAGCAGAGGCGACCAGACAGGCCTTGATGGCTTCGTACACGTTCAGCTCTTCCTTGGCATCATGCTCCAGGCTGGCCGACAGCGGACCAAAGAATCCGTAGGCAGCGAGAATACCGAGGAACGTCCCCACCAGGGCCGCGCCCACATGCTGCCCCAGAGCCGCCTGCTCAGCCTCGCCGAGCATCGCCATGGTCACCACGATCCCGAGTACCGCCGCCACGATACCGAACGCGGGCATGCCGTCGGCAATCTTGGCCACCGCATGGGCCGGGTGCTCCAGATCCTCCTTGAGGCTGGCGATCTCCATGTCGAACAGACCTTCCAGCTCATGGGGCGCCATGTTGCCGGACGACATGATGCGCAGGTAATCGCATACGAATGCCGTCATCCGCTCATCCTTGAGAATGCCGGGGTACTTGCTGAAGATCGGGCTGGCACTAGGCTCTTCGATATCGGCCTCGATGGCCATCATGCCCTCACGGCGACTCTTGTTGAGAATCTCGTAGAGCAGTTTGAGAACCTCGAGGTAGAAGGTGTGATTGAAGCGCGAGCTGAACATGCTCAGTGACTTCTTCATGGTGTGCATGAATGCACTGCCCGGGTTTGCCTGCAGGAATGCACCCAGTGCAGCACCACCGATGATCAATACCTCAAAGGGCTGGATCAGGGCGGCAATCTTGCCGTGGGATAGCACATAACCACCAAGCACACTGGCGATTACGACGATGATGCCGATGATTTTTGCCATGGATATGAACTTGAGCAGCCAGTCGGAAGGGGTGGATAAAAACAACCCTTCTATTTATCGGAAGTATTGCGCCAGACTATAGCCAGTTCCGCTGAAAATCCAGTTTGGCCACACGCCCATGCCCAGTACAAAGCCCGTGCCACACACTCTCGATGCCTGGATAAAGGAACTGGACGGCGTCCGTTTGCCGGTCGCAGTCAGCCAGCGGGAACAGATACGCCGCGCCCTGATGGACAGTCGCCGGTCATTGCGCGAACTCGCCGAACAGATTCAGGATGTCCCGACGATTGCCCTGGCCCTGCTACGCGCCGCCAACCGCAGCAACAGCGGTTTCAACGAGCCGGCCGAGAGCCTGGAAATGGCGCTCAACCGCCTGGGTCTGAAACAGGCAGAGGCACTCGTCACCCAACTGGATGCCATTCCCGACGAGCAGATACCCGTTGCCCTGCAGCAACTGCAGCTGATCAGCCGACATGCCTCGCAACAGGCCAGCGGCCTCTTTGCCGGACGCCTGGCGCGCCTCTGGCAGGAAATCCACTGGGGCAGCCTGCTGTTTCTCGCGCCGCTGTGGCACCTCGTGTATGCCCACCCGGACTTTTTCGATACCTGGGAGCAACACGTACTGGGCAAGGGCAAACCAGCGGCATCCCTGGAGCGAGAGCTGCTCGGTGTGCCCTTGCTGGAGCTGTGCCTGGCACTGGCACGCCACTGGCGCCTGCCGGACTGGATCGTCCAGGGCTATCGCGTGCTGGTCGAAGACCGCCGCCTGCTGGTCAAGGCCCTGCACATCGCCCACGACAACGAGCACCCTCTTCATCAACAGCAGCAACTCGATGCCGATCCGACGCTGCGTCGCTGGCTGACACTACCCGCCAACAGCGTGGTGCTGGCCAACGGCCTGGCCATCTCGGCACACCATAACTGGAGCTGCCCACACACGGCCCGCTGGCAGCGCCTGACAGGCCTCTACCTGCAGGCACCGCTGGGGGAAACACAACAGTTGATCCATCAGCAGGCAGCGCTGAGCGCCCGCCTGCACGCCAAACCCGGGCTCTGGCACCCCGCTATCGCCCTTGTCTGGCCCTGGGACGCCTGCCGACTGAGCGTGTCTGTACGCGCGCCCACGAAAGCCGAACCCGGCCTGTGGAAGGAACAGTGCGCCCGCCTGCTGGCGACACCCTCCCCGTTTGCCAATGTCCTGCAGCTGACCGACTGCGCGCGCTCGGCTCTCGCAGCCAGCGGCCTGTCCCGCATCCTGCTGCTGCTCGCCGACCGCACCCACACGCGCCTCAGCACCCAGCAGGCAGCCGGTCTTCCTGCCCATGCCATACAACTGCAATTGGACCCGAACCACAGTCAGGTTCTACGCCGCCTGCTCGCCCAACCAGGGCAACTGCACCTGACACCCGCCAACACCGCGCAGTTTTCCGCGCTACTGCCAGGCACACTCAAGACGCTGTTCGCGGGTGAAAACCTGCTGCTACGTTCACTAGCGACCAAAGGCCGCGTGGTGATGCTGGTGATCGCCGATCAGCAAGGCGCCCCCATCAGCGATATTCGCCTGCAGGCATTCAGTAAAACCGTGCAATGTATTGAGCGCGCCCTCGTTACGTTCACTCAACGCCAAGCCTAGCGCGGCAAGCAATCACGCCAGAGCCTGACACACCGCCATGCAGCGCAGCGGGCGTTGAACAGTCGCCTGGTCTTTCCGCTACAATCCGCCCTTTGCGTATTTCCAGAGGCCACCATGTCTGCCTTCGCCACATTGCCGCTGGTCATAGAACCTGCCGACCTGGCTACCCGCCTGGGCGCACCCGAGCTGATCCTGGTCGATCTGAGCCCGGCAGCCCGCTACGCCGAAGGACACATCCCCGGCGCGCGCGCACTCGACACCAAGCGCACGCAGGCCAGCCTTCCGGCACCCGGCCTGGCCCCAGGCAAAGACCAACTCGAAGCGCTGTTTGGCGAGCTAGGCCATCATCCCGATGCGGTCTACGTGGTCTATGACGACGAAGGCGGGGGCTGGGCCGGACGTTTTATCTGGCTGCTCGACGTGATCGGCCATCGCCATTACCACTTTCTCAATGGCGGGCTTCAGGCCTGGCTCGGAGATGGCTATAGCGTCACTCAAGACGTCCCGCCTGCACTCTCGCGCAGCGTGAACCTGACACTGCACGACGAGCCCACTGCCAGCCTCGACTACCTGCAAAGCCGTCTGGGCGCTGACGATCTCGCCATCTGGGATGCCCGCTCGCCAGCCGAGTTCAGTGGTGGAAAGGTACTGGCCAGCAAAGGCGGCCATATCCCTGGCGCAGTCAATTTCGAGTGGACCGCCGGCATGGACACCCAGCGCCAGCTACGCATTCGTAACGACCTGGCTCAAGCACTTGGGCAACTTGGCATCACGCCAGACAAGGAAATCATCACCCATTGCCAAACCCATCGCCGCTCAGGGTTTACCTACCTGGCCGCCAAGGCGCTTGGCTATCCGCGGGTCAAGGCCTATGCCGGCTCCTGGTCCGAATGGGGTAATCACCCCGATACCCCGGTCGAGCACTGAGCTCCGCCGTCTGCAAGGAAATTCGATGAAAGATCGCCTGTTTATCCTCAGCCAGTACCTGCTGCCTCACCATCTGCTGTCGCGCCTGATCGGCTTTGCTGCCGAATGCCGGGCCGCCTGGTTCAAGGACCGCCTGATCGGTTGGTTCGCCAAGCAATACCAGGTCAACATGAGTGAAGCTCAGGTCGAAGACCTGACTGCCTATGAGCACTTCAACGCGTTCTTCACCCGCGCCCTGAAGGATGGCGCTCGCCCATTGGACACGACACCAGGCACCATCCTCTGCCCCGCCGACGGCGCCGTCAGCCAGCTCGGGCCTATCGAGCAAGGGCGTATCTTCCAGGCCAAGGGCCACAGCTACAGCGTACTGGAGCTGCTCGGTGGAGACGCCGAAGTTGCTGCACCGTTCATGGGTGGGGATTTCGCGACCATCTACCTGTCGCCAAAGGATTACCACCGCGTGCACATGCCCCTGGCTGGCACGCTGAAAGAAATGGTCTACGTCCCTGGCCGCCTGTTCTCGGTCAATCAGACCACCGCCGAGAACGTGCCAGGCCTGTTCGCCCGCAATGAGCGCGTCGTCTGCCTGTTCGATACCGAGCGCGGCCCCATGGCTGTGGTATTGGTGGGCGCGATGATCGTAGCCAGCATCGAGACCGTCTGGGCCGGCCTGGTCACGCCACCCAAGCGGCAACTGAAAAGCACCCGCTACGACGAAACCGCACGAGCGCCGATCAGCCTGGAGAAAGGCGGCGAACTCGGTCGTTTCAAGCTAGGCTCGACTGCCATCGTCTTGTTCGGCCCTCAGCAAGTACAGTGGGCAGAAGGCCTGGCCGCCGGCAGCCCGGTGCGCATGGGTGAAGCACTGGCCGCTCCACGGCAGAATTGAGCAGCAGTCGACCGGCGCCAGTTCCTGGCGTCGGTCAACACACTACCCAGGCCCACTGTCACCCACCGAATTGCACGACTCGCACCACGCGTCATGTCAATTTGACATCACCGCATTTCACGCGTACCAATTCCGACCTAAACTCAACACGCCACCCGCGGAACATGGGCACTGATCACGGGTCAGATGCACCACGCCGACCCAGGCTATCCATCAGCTGCACCACTGCTGCGATACTGTTAGAGTTCCGAAAAATATCGAGCTGGCGAGCCTCTGGCACGAATCAGCCGCGCCTCACGGACCACACTTATCAGCATGGATAAACAGAGCCCGCATCTACATTTGCGTGTCCCGATTCCCGACAAACAGGGCCTGTCATTCTGTGATGCCAGCCCGCGCGATTTGAAACGCTGGATCGCCGGCCTCCCCAAGGCCAACATCGGCGAGACTGCACGCCAGCTGTATCAAAGCCTGGTCGAGCTCAATCAACTGATCACCCCAGCAGAGAACCGCCTGCAGCTACTCGAGCTCCTGCGCCCGGAGGTCTACTTCGTCTGCCGCAACCTGGAACGGCACTTTCTCAACCAGTCCATCGTTCTGGATGAGCGTCCACGCAAAGTCGCCAACCTGTGCCAGGCCCTGCAAAACCACCTGGCCATTGGTTACAAGCTGATCATCACCCGCGAAGTGAACCGTTTCAGCAAGGACCGTGCGACGATCCTTGCCGTTGCCCTGCAACGCGCCAGCCATAGCCTCTACGGCCCACTGGTGCGCGCCAGCCAACTGTACTGTCCGATTCCAGAAGGGCTATGGCTGGAACTGCACCAGCTCAATCTGATTGCCCAACAGTACGACCTGGGCCGTACCCAGGTACGCGACAGCCTGGCGCACAACGGCAAGAGCCTGAGCTCCGAGCAGACCTACCTGGCAGCCTTGTTGCTGGGCTGCGCTCGCTGCAACCAGCTTCGCCAGAACGCCATCGCCCGCCTGGCCGAGGCACTGGAGGACTGGAGCGCACTCGTCACGCTGCAACCCGCTGAAGCCTCCAGCAGCCTGTTCATCATCGCGCCTCTTCAGGATGGCCCTCCTCGCTACAAGTCCCTGTTCAAGGACAGCGACCTGCACCCCATGCTGGGACTCGATACACAAGCGCTGGTCGACACCATCAAGGAATACCTGCTGCTGCCACCCGAGAGCCGTGACGCACAGCGCCTATCCGTCCCTGAAAACATGAGCGTCGACCTGCTGCAACACGTGGAAGCCGCCTGGGGGGATATCTCCGAGCGCACGTTTTCACGCAGCACAGGCAGAGGCAGCCTGACGCTGTGCATCGGCATGAGTGCCGTGCATTTCTATCTGGGCGGGCAAAAGACCTTCAGCGAACTGCTCAAACACCCCGAAGTGCCAAAAACTGCGCAGTTCAAGCCGATCAGCAAAGACCAGTCGGACATCTGGTCGAATGCTTTCGACGCACAACCCAACAACACCTGGGAAAACGGTCTGCCTTTCGAGACAATTCAGTACAAGCGCACCCAACCTGGCGAAGAAGACAAGAGCGAAGAGAAAACGGAAACCTACCCGCTATTCGAACTGAGCATCGTCAACCACAGCCCTGGTGGTTACTGCCTGAGCTGGCCCAAAGATGTCCCGGGGCAGTTGCAAGCAGGCGAACTGCTTGGCGTTCAGGACACACCCGGCCAGGCCTGGAGCGTTGCAGTCGTGCGCTGGGTACGCCAAGTACGTGGTGGCGGCACGCAGATGGGCATCGAACTGATCGCACCACAGGCACAACCCTGCGGCCTGCAACTGCTACGCAAGAATGAGCAGAACAGCCACTACCTGCGCGCGCTGCTGCTACCCGCTATCAGCGCCATTTCGCGGCCACCGACCCTGATCACGCCACGGCTGCCCTTCCAGGAAAGCAACAAGGTCAGCATCAATCTGAATGGCCAGGAACTGCGCGCGATCCTGAGTCGTCGCCAGACCAGCACTGGCAGTTTCAGCCAGTTCGAATACCGCAAACTGGACCAGGACACCCCACCTGCTGGAACCTCCGTCACACCCCGAAGCAGCACCAGCCAGGACGGCGATGAAGACTTTGACTCACTCTGGAAGTCGCTGTAGATTGCCAGAACCGAGCTTTTTCCGCCTTTTGCGCCTCTATTTCGGCGCTGTTCAAGCAAGTACTCATGGCCATCGAAAAAAAGACTATTAGGCTGCTGATCCTTGAGGATTCGCAAAACGAGGCCGAGCGACTGGTCAGCCTCTTCCGTAACTCCGGGCACGCCACCCGCGTTCACCGCATCACTTCCAGTGACGACCTGCTCGAAGCCCTGCAACAGAGCTGGGATCTGCTGATCAGTGCGCCAACCAGTGAAAACCTCGATCCTAACGAAGCCATCTCGGCTATCCGGCGCCTGGCCAAGGACATACCCGTCATCCGCCTGATCGACGGCAATGATTCCGATGACATCACCGAAGCGCTGAGCCTCGGCGCCCAGGATGCGCTGCCGCTTGGCGAGGATGAGCGCCTGATCCTGGTCGCCAACCGCGAGCTGACCAACCTGGAGGAGCGCCGGGCTCGCCGCGCCGCCGAGGTTGCCTTGCGCGAGTCGGAAAAACGCTGCCAGCTACTGCTGGAAAGCTCCGTGGATGCCATCACTTATGTTCACGATGGCATGCATATCTATGCCAACCGCGCCTACCTCCAGCTATTCGATTACGAAGATGCCGACGAACTGGAAGGCATGCCGATGATCGACCTGATTGCCAGCGAAGATCAGGCTGCTTTCAAGGACTTCCTGCGCAACTACTCCAGCACCGACGGCAGCGCCGAACTGACATGTGGCGGCGTCAAGGCCGATGGGCAACGCTTCCAGGCGCGCATGGGCTTTTCCCCGGCCACCTATGACAGCGAACCCTGCATCCAGGTGGTGATCCGCGCCGAAGCCGACAACGCCGAGCTGGAAGAACGCCTGCGCGAAATCAGCAGCCAGGATCTGGTCACCGGCCTGTTCAACCGCACACACCTTCTCGAACTGATGGATAGCGCCGCACAGCGCGCGATCACCACCGGTGAGGTCGCCACCCTCGCCTACATCCGCCTCGACCGCTACTCGCACCTGCTGGTTGAAGTTGGCCTGGCCGGCATCGATATTCTCCTGACCGATCTCGCCGGCCTGTTGCGCAAGCACTTCCCTGCCGAAGCCCAACTGGCACGTTTCGGCGATGACGTGTTCGCCGTCCTGCAGCCCGGCATCGCCCCGGAGCAATCCACCGAGCGCCTGCACAGCCTGCTGAAAATCGTCGAAAGCCATCTGTTCGATGTCAGCGGCCGTACGGTTCAGGCCACGCTATCGATCGGCGTCGCCGGCCTCAATGAAACGACTGCCAAGGCCCAGGAAGTGGTGGATCGCGCACACCGCTGCGCCGACGAGTTGGCGGACGGCAATGCGCTCAAGCTGTACAACCCCGCCGACGAACTGGCTGCGGCTGCCAGCCGCGGCAACCTGGTCGCCATGGTCCAGCAGGCGCTGGACAACAACAGCTTCCGCCTGTTGTTCCAACCGATTATCAGCCTGCGTGGCGATAGCGACGAACATTACGAAGTCATGCTGCGCCTGCTCAGCCCACACGGTGAAGAAGTCCCAACCGGTGACTTCATCGCTGCGGCGCGTGACTCCGGCCTGGCCGAGAAGATTGATCGCTGGGTCATCCTCAACGCGATCAAGCAGCTCGCCGAACATCGCAGCAAAGGGCATCAGACCCGCCTGTTCGTGCACCTGTCCGCCAGCAGCCTGCAGGATCAGACCTTGCTGCCATGGCTCAGCGTCGCCCTCAAAGCCGCGCGCCTGCCTTCGGATGCGCTGGTATTCCAGCTCAACGAGACCGATGCGATCGCCTACCTCAAGCAGGCCAAATCACTGGTCCAGGGGCTCGCAGAGCTGCACTGCAAAACCGCCATCAACCAGTTTGGCTGCGCACTGAACCCCTTCAATACACTCAAGTTCCTCAACGTGGACTTTGTGAAGGTCGACAGCTCCTTTGCCCAGGACCTGGCGCAAGCTGAAAACCAGGAAGCCCTCAAGACATTGCTGGCCAGCCTGCATGCCCAGGCCAAGCTGACTATCGTGCCGCACGTTGAAAGCGCCAGCATTCTGGCCACACTCTGGCAGGCCGGGGTCAACTACATCCAGGGGCACTACCTGCAGGGCCCCAGCCAGGCAATGGACTATGACTTCTCCTCTGGAGATGAGTAGCCCCATAAAAAAACCGCCGAAAGGCGGTTTTTTTATGTCTGCTCAACGGCTCAGTCGCGGCCATCGCGATCGCGGAAGCCCAGCAGATAGAGAATGCCATCCAGCCCAAGCGTAGAGATCGCCTGCTTTGCCGACTGCTTGACCAGCGGCTTGGCCCGGAATGCCACTCCGAGCCCGGCTAGCGCGAGCATTGGCAAGTCGTTGGCGCCATCGCCGACGGCAATGGTCTGCTCCAGACGCAATCCTTCCTTGGCCGCCAATTCACGCAGCAGGTCCGCTTTGCGCTGAGCATCGACGATGGGCTCAACCGCCACGCCAGTGACCTTGCCATCGACAATCTGCAACTCGTTGGCGAATACGTAATCGATGCCCAGCCTGGCCTGCAGTTGCTTGGCGAAATAGCTGAAGCCGCCCGACAGGATTGCCGTCTTGTAGCCCAGGCGCTTGAGTTCAGCGAACAACACCTCGGCGCCTTCGGTCAAACGCAGCGAGGCGCCGATATCGGCCAGCACGGTTTCCGGCAAGCCTTGCAGCAGCGCCATGCGCTCCTTGAAGCTGGCACGAAAATCCAGCTCGCCACGCATCGCCCGCTCGGTGATCTCGGAGACCTTTTCGCCCACACCATAGGCCTTGGCCAACTCATCGATGACCTCCGCCTCGATCAGCGTCGAGTCCATGTCGAATACGGCCAGGCGACGGTTGCGGCGGAACAGCGAGTCGCGCTGGAACGCAATGTCGACGTTCAGCTCCTGGGCCACGCTGAGAAACTCGGCCTGCAGCGCCGCCGCGTCAGCCGGTTCGCCGCGCACTGAAAACTCGATACAGCCCTTGCCCTGATCGTCCGGCATGTCCAATGGCATACGCCCGGACAGACGATCGATATGGTCGATATTGAGGCCGTACTTGGCGGTGATCGAACTGACCCGCTGCAATTGCTCGGCAGTGACCTTGCGGGTCAGCAGGGTGACGATGTAGCGCGGCTTGCCCTGGCCACCGACCCACTGTTGATAGTCCGATTCGGAAACCGGTGTGAAGCGCACCTGCTGGTCCAGCTTATACGCCGTGAACAGCACGTCCTTGAGTACCGAGGAGGCTTGTTCGGTATCGGGAATTTCAACCAGGATGCCAAACGACAGGGTGTCGTGAATCACCGCCTGGCCGATATCGAGGATGTTCACACCACCCTGGGCCAGCACACCGGTGACGGCCGCAGTCAGTCCCGGGCGATCTTCCCCGGTGATATTGATCAGGACGATTTCGCGCAAGGCGTTCACTCCAGACTCGCATGTAAAGTCGACATAGGCCCATCAGCCCATGAAAAGGCGCACATTCTAACCAGTTTCACCGATGAGGGGGCGTGTACGGCGCTTTGCCCGCCCAAGGCCGCTGGTTATACTGCGCGGCAATTCCATTCAAGAAGAGCCGCGCTCTGTGAACCGGCCCGCTCAGGTCAAACCCGATAATTTCTTCCTCCTGCTGTTTCATGCCCTGCGTCAGCGACGCGTGCCTCTGGCCCTGCGGATTGCCAGCCACAGCCTGCTTCTAGTAGCGCTGGCGCTGGTCATCTATGCCTGGGTGATGGGCATGCAGTTCAAGCAGGCCATGCAGCAACAAGCCGATGCGCTGGGCCAGAGCCTAATCGTACAAACTGCTGCGTCGGCGACCGAGCTGCTGGTGTCCAACGACATCCTCAGCCTCAACGTGCTGCTCAGCAACCTGGTGAAAAATCCGCTGGTCGCCCATGCCGCGATCTACAGCGTGGACAATCGCATTCTTGCCGAAGCCGGCTCACGACCGAGCCAAAGCCTGCTTGGCGGCGACAACGACGGCCTTTACTCGACCCAGATCACCTTCCAGGAAGTGATGGCCGGGCAGTTGCAGATCAGCCTCGACATGCAGCAGTTCCAGCAACCAATGACCATCAGCCTGCAAAGCATGGGGCTGCTGAGTCTGATTCTTCTGGCCCTGACCCTTTCGCTCAGCCTGCGCCTTGGTCGCTACATTTCCACGCCCATCCTGCAGTTGCGCGTATGGCTACGTGATCCCGACGATCCCGCCCCCGGTGCTGGCCGCCAGGACGAGATCGGCGACCTTGCGCGCCAGTTACAGGCACGCCTGGTTCCCGAGAAGCCGCAACCGGAGCCCGTCGATTATAGTGACGATTACGCCGACGACTTCACCGAAGAACCCTCATCCTTCGATGAGCACGACCCGGAGTTTGACGACGCTCACGACGAT
Source organism: Pseudomonas sp. Marseille-Q8238 (assembly GCF_965111915.1). Classification (NCBI taxonomy): domain Bacteria; kingdom Pseudomonadati; phylum Pseudomonadota; class Gammaproteobacteria; order Pseudomonadales; family Pseudomonadaceae; genus Pseudomonas; species Pseudomonas sp. Marseille-Q8238. The sequence continues at coordinate 4,316,640 of NZ_CBCOPI010000001.1, forward strand.
CAACACTGGGACCGCCCTGCACGCGCAGCCGATCACGACGACGACCCATTTGCCGATCTGCGTGACGAGCATGACGAAGACTTTGCGCAAGCGCCCATCATCCCGCCGGCACCACCCCGTGAGCCAGGCCGCAGTGCAGTCCTGGCCATCCAGCTTGGCGCCCAGGAACAACTGCGCCATCTGCCCCGCACACGCCTGCTCGACTTGCTACAACGCTACCGGGATTGCCTGGATCAGGCTGCCGCGCTTTACCAGGGCACGCTCTACACCCTCAATGACGGCAGCAGTCTGTTGCTGTTCGGCACAGAACGTAGCGGCGAAGACTACCTGACCCATGCACTGTGCTGCGGCGAGCTGCTGCGAGCGCTGAGCCATGCCCTGCAGATCGAGGTGGCTGACAGCGGCATCACCCTGCAGTTGCAGCTGGGCCTGACCGCCTGCGAGGAACTGGTCGCGCCCAGCCAGGCCGATCTGCTACTCAGTGAGGCCGCCCAGGATGCCCTGGCCCTGTCCCAGCACAGCCGCAATCTGCTGCTGGTGCAGCGCGCGATTGCCGACGACAGCCTGGTGCGCCAGCGGGCACGCATCCGCCCGATTGCCAGCCCGGAAGGGGCCAGTTGCGTAGAGCGCCTGCTGGAACCCTATCCATCCCTGCTGGAGCGCCAACTGGCGCGCATGCACGACAGCCAGGCATGACCACCCTGATCACTCACCCACTGCCGCTGCTGGCAGTGGGACTGGCTCTGGGCGCACGTACCATCCCCCCACGCCTGCTGTTCGTCGGCCTGCTGTTCACCCTGCTCCCGGACGCCGACGTCCTCGCCTTCAAGCTCGGCATTGCCTATGCCGATGCATTCGGCCATCGCGGCTTCAGCCATTCATTGCTGTTCGCTGGATTGTGCGGCACCTTCGCCGCTCTCGCATGCCGCCTGTTGGGTTGCGGCCCGCTCAAGGCATTTAGCTGGATCAGCCTGGCCGTTGCCTCGCACAGCTTGCTGGATGCCGCCACCGACGGTGGCCTGGGCGTTGCCTGGCTATGGCCATGGAGCGAACAACGCTTCTTCCTGCCCTGGCGCCCTATCGAAGTCTCGCCATTCATTCACGGTTTCTTCACCCAGCGTGGTATTGAGGTATTGCTCTCGGAAGCACGCTGGATCTGGTGGCCCTGCCTGCTGCTCGCGCTCGCTGGCATGGGGCTGCGCAGATTCGCTCACTCTCTAGCCAGAAGCAGCTCCAGACCTACCAGCAACCGTTCCAGCGAACCCTGATTGGCCTGCAACACCGCCAACCCACCTGCAGCCATCTGCTGAGCCCTGTCAGGCTCTCCAAACAGATTCGCCAAATGCTGATAAAGCATCTCTGCATCGCTCACTTCCAATAGGTCGCTTGCCGCGCGCAACTGGGCAGCAATCTCGAGGAAGTTGAACAGGTGCGGACCGCTTAGCAGTGGCTTGCCCAGTGCGGCAGGCTCCAGCAGATTGTGGCCACCATTTTCCACCAAACTGCCGCCGACGAAGGCCAGGTCGGCCAAGGCATAGAGAAACAGCAGCTCGCCCAGGGTATCGCCAAGCAGAACCGCGGTCTGCGCTGTTACAGCATCGCCACGCGAGCGGCGGACCGTGCTGAAACCTTCACGCTGGCACAAATCGAAGACCGCAACAAAGCGCTCCGGATGGCGAGGAACCAGAATCAGCAGCGCTTGCGGATAGTCGACCAGCAACCGGCGATGTGCGGCAAGGACAACCTCATCCTCGCCCGCGTGAGTGCTGGCGGCAATCCAGACCGGACGCTCCGTAGCCGACCATTCCTGACGTAAAGCCGTCGCACGTCGTGGCAGCTCAGCATCTACGCTCAAGTCGAACTTGATCGAGCCGGTCACCTGGACGCACGAGTCCCGCGCACCCAGTTGGCGAAAGCGCTCGGCCTCCACGTCGGTCTGCGCGGCGATCAGTGACAACTCCGCCAGCATCGGTGCAGTCAGCTTATGGAATCGCGCATAGCCACGCGCCGAGCGCTCGGAAAGCCGCGCATTGGCCAGTGCTGCCGGCACACCATGTTTTGCACATTGATGAATGTGGTTGGGCCACAACTCGGTTTCCATGATCACCGCCAGGCGCGGCTGTACGTGGCGAAAGAAGCGGGTACAGGCCCAAGGCAGATCGTACGGCAGATAACAGTGCTGAATGCGTTCGCCAAACAGTGCCTGGATGCGCTCGGAGCCGGTGGGCGTCATGCTGGTGACAGTGATTGGTAGATGCGGATAACGCGCTAGCAGCTCGCGAATCAACGGTGCGGCGGCGATGCTTTCACCAAGCGAAACAGCGTGAACCCAGATCCCGCCCTGGCGCATCGGTGGCAGGCCGAAGGCGAAGCGCTCACCAATCCGGCGCCCGTAGGCAGGCGACCGCCAGGCCCGCCAGAACAGGCGCAGGACGATGATGGGCAAGAGCAGGTGCAGCAGCAGGGTATAAAGGTGTCGGTTCATGGGCGCGCAGCTTAGCAAAGCCCCATTCCCAAGCGTACCCGATACGCTCTTGCCAAACGCTGTAGAGCGGCGGGTTATACTGCTCGCCAGTCTTTTAGCGAGCCCTTTGCATGCCTCAAGCTCTCTCTACTGATGTCCTGATCGTTGGCGGCGGTGTTGCCGGCCTCTGGCTCAATGCGCGCCTGCACCAGCAGGGTTTCTCTACTCTACTGGTAGAAAGCGCCAGCCTGGGCGGCGGACAGAGCGTGAAATCCCAGGGCATCATCCATGGCGGCGCCAAATACGCCCTGCACGGCGCTCTGACCGGCGCGTCCGAGGCCATCGCCGACATGCCGGGACGCTGGGGCAAGGCTCTGGACGGTACTGGCGAGCTGGACCTGCGCGGCGTACGCCTGCTCTCCGACGCGCACTACCTATGGTCGCCGGGCAGCCTCGCGGGCAATATCACCAGTTTCTTCGCCAGCAAGGCCATGCGCGGCCGGGTCGACCAGGTCAAGGGCGAGCAACTGCCTGCCGCGCTGCAGCATCCGCGCTTCAAGGGCAAGGTCTACCGTCTGGCGGAGCTGGTAGTCGACGTGCCCAGCCTGGTGACTCGCCTGGCCGAATTGGCCGGAGAAAGCCTGCTTGCCGCGCAACAGATCGAGCCACTGCATGAGTCGGGAGAGCTGATCGGATTGCGCGTGGATGGCCGTGAAGTTCGCGCCCAACGCATCGTGCTCAGTGCCGGCCAGGGTAATGCCGACCTGCTCGCAGCCCTCGGTATTGATCAACCGCAACAGCAGTTGCGTCCCCTGCACATGGTGCTGGCCAAGGGGCCGGAGCTGAAGCCGCTGTATGCCCACTGCCTGGGTGCCGGGCCGAAGCCGCGGATTACCGTAACCACACACCCAGGCGCCGATGGTCAGTGGGTCTGGTACCTCGGCGGCGACCTTGCCGAAGCCGATGGTGTGGCCCGTGATGAAGCCGAGCAGATCAAGGTCGCCCAGCAGGAGGTCGCAACCTTGCTGCCCTGGCTCGACCTTTCCCGTGTGTGCTGGGCCACTCTGCGCGTGAACCGTGCCGAGCCGGCGCAGTCCGGTTTGGTCCGCCCGGATAATGCCTTTCTCGCCGAACAAGGCCGGCTGCTGGTTGGCTGGCCCACCAAGCTGGCGCTGGCGCCGGACTTCAGTGACCGTGTGCTGGCCGCCCTGGCGCGTGACGGCATTCGCCCCGGCAATGCGAGCGTGACGCAGGGCCTGCCCCGTCCGCCGCTGGCTCGACCTGTCTGGGAGGAGCTGCTGCCATGAGCCTGCATGGCCTGCATCGTCCACTCGGCAGTACCGGCCTGATCGTATCGCCACTGGGCCTGGGAACGGTCAAACTTGGCCGTGACCAGGGCGTGAAGTACCCCAGCGGCTTCACCATTCCTGACGATGCCAGTGCCCGCAGCCTGTTGGCTCAGGCGCGGGACTTGGGCATCAATCTGATCGATACGGCTCCAGCCTATGGGCTCAGCGAACAGCGTCTCGGGCCGCTGTTGCAGGGGCAACGCCAGGACTGGATCATCGTCAGCAAGGTGGGCGAAGAGTTCGAGAACGGTCTGTCGCGGCATGACTTTTCACCGGCCCATACGCGCTTCTCCGTTGAGCGCAGCCTGAAGCGCCTGCAGACCGACTGCATTGATCTGCTGCTGGTGCACTCGGACGGCAACGACCTGGCCATCCTGCAGGACGGTAGCCTCTACCAGGCCCTGGCCGAGCTCAAGCAGGCTGGCAAGATCCGCGCCTTCGGCCTGTCCGGCAAGACTGTTGCCGGCGGCCTGCTGGCGCTAGAGCAAGGCGACTGCGCCATGGTCACCTACAACCTCGCCGAGCAGGGCGAGCGTGCGGTGATCGATTATGCTGCCGCCCATGGCAAGGGCATTCTCATCAAGAAGGCCCTGGCCAGCGGGCATGCCTGCCTGAGTGACGGACGGGACCCCGTGCGCGCCAGTTTCGAATTATTGTTTGCCCATCCTGGAGTCGGCAGCGCCATCGTTGGCACTATCAATCCGCAACATCTTGCGGCGAATGTCGCGACCGCGGCAGCAGTACTCCAGGGCTACACTGCAAGTCCCCAGTAGTTTGCCGCTGGCCGCAAGCGACCAGCCCCGACGAAGGAACTGCCATGCCGAGACTTCTCGCCCGCAAAGCCCCTGGCATTTTCAAAACCCTGCCCGTAAAGGTCGAAGCCCGGACGGATGGCCTCAACTACCACAGCACTGGCTTGCCAATAAATTTCGCTCAATTACTGGAGCGACGTCGACCGATGGAGATAGCAGACAGCCAGCATTTCAGTGCAGAGCTGGCCAATCTCGGGGTGTCAGTGCGCCTTACCTTGAGCTGGCAAGGGCATGATTACTGGGTGTTGGTTCGCCAGCGCCGACCTGACCGGGGCGATGTGGTTCTCAAGCTGATTTCCGGCTATGTCCCGGCTCATGAGTTGAACCTGCCCCTGCTCACCGCCATTCAGGAGGTCGCCGAGGAGTGCCTCATCGAAACCGCCGATGGCTGGCTTGGCGGGCGCTTCGCCGAAACCTGGCTGCCGACGCCTTACCATTCCGCCTTGCGCTATCGAGAAACCAGCCATTTCCGGCTCAACCCTCTATCCGGCTCGGCCCGCCCGGTACAATGCGGCAACCTGATGCTGATGGAGCGGCCCCGGGCCTATGTGCACCTGCCCACCGCCTCATTACAACTGGTGTATGACCTGGGTCTGGAGCTACCCAAGGACTGTCGCCTACCCAGCCTGTTCCATGTCGACGAGTGCCTGGAAGAGGGTGCTCTGGTAGCCCGACTCGATCGTCGCCGCCCCGACCTTTACCTGCTACCCCTGCAGGATGGCCGCCCGAATGGAGAGTTGTTGACCCTTAAGCAAGGTAGCCTGAAACCGGCCAGCACACGCGGAATATGGCTATCGGAAAGTTTTGCCGAGCAGGACGGCTGGCTGGTGCGCGACGAGCGCATTCGCTGGAAGGATTGGATGGCGCGCCTGGTTCAGGTCGAAGATGAAGCCCGCCGCATGGCGGGCTGAGAGCCGCTACTTGCCCCGGATTTTCTCGACGATGGCGGTGGTCGAGCTGTTCTCCACCAGGCCGAGGACGCGAACCTCACCACCGTAGGCCCTGACGATGTCGGCACCCACGACCTGCTCGACACCATAGTCGCCGCCCTTCACCAGGATATCCGGCTGCACCTGCTTGAGCAGGCGCTCCGGTGTGTCCTCGCTGAAGCTCACCACCCAATCCACGGCGCCCAAACCGGCCAGCACGGCCATGCGACGGTCCACGGAGTTGATCGGTCGGCCCGGCCCTTTCAGGCGGCTGACCGACGCATCGTCATTGACCGCCAGCACCAGGCGATCACCTTGGGCGCGTGCCTGCTCCAGGTAGGTCACGTGGCCGGCGTGGAGAATATCGAAGCAGCCATTGGTGAAGACGATCTTCTCACCATGGGCGCGGGCATCTTCGATAGCGATCAACAGTTGATCGAGGCTCAACACGCCGCGCTCGGAACCTTCCTCACGCTGTACGGCGCGGCGCAGTTCAGGAGCGCTGATTGCCGCCGTACCGAGCTTGCCCACCACGATGCCCGCTGCCAGATTGGCCAGTGCCACCGCCTGTGGCAGCTCTTCCCCTGCAGCAATCGACGCTGCCAAGGTGGAAATCACCGTATCGCCAGCCCCCGTGACGTCGAATACTTCGCGGGCACGCGCTGGTAGATGCAGCGGCGCATGCTCGGGGCGTAGCAGAGTCATGCCATGCTCACCGCGGGTTACCAGCAGCGCGCCAAGGTCCAGCTCGCGCATCAGCTTGGCGCCTCTGCTGACCAGCTCGGCCTCATCATTACAGCGTCCGACGATGGCCTCGAACTCATGCAGGTTGGGCGTGATCAGGCTGGCGCCACGGTAAATGGAGAAGTCCTTGCCCTTGGGATCGGCAAGCACCGGAATGCCCTTGGCGCGTGCGGCCTGGATCAGCACCTGGTGATTCTTCAGTGCGCCCTTGCCATAGTCGGACAACACCAGAACTTTGACTCCGGACAGCAGGCGCTCGACTTCACGAGCCAGCGCTTCAGTGTCGGTATTGAAGGATTCTTCGAAGTCCATTCGCAGCAGCTGCTGATGGCGGCTCATGACCCGCAGCTTGACGATGGTCGGCTGGTCATCGATACGCTGGAAACAGGTCTGCACACCAACACCAGCCAGGCTGTCGCGCAGACTCTCAGCGGCCTCGTCATCCCCGGTCACGCCGATCAGCGTGGCCGGGGCGCCCAACGCCGCGATGTTCAGTGCGACGTTGGCGGCGCCCCCCGGGCGATCCTCGATCTGCTCGACTCGCACCACCGGCACCGGTGCCTCCGGAGAAATGCGCGACGTACCGCCATGCCAATAGCGATCGAGCATGACGTCACCCACCACAAGGACGGGGGCTTGGTCATAACGGGGCATGGACAGTTTCATGGGAACTCCGGGATGGCAAAAACGCTGTAAATCATATCACGCAAGAAAACACACCTTTATTGGCCACAGTACAAGCAAGGGGCCCAAAGCCGGCGAGGGCAGTTCATAGAAGATCGCGGTCCCAGCGGATACCTCGACGCACAATGCGTCCCGGCATTCCCGCAACGACGCAGTTACCCTCGGTGAACGCCGAGTTCAGGACGGCTCTCGTACCTACCACTGACTCCTGGTGCACCACCGTTCCCTTGAGTATCTGCACATCACGCCCAATCCACACCCGGTCAGCGATCCGTACATCACGCGCCTGGTTGATCCGCTCTCCCGTCTGCGCATCGAGAATCGAGTGCTTGTCACCCACTCGAATCAGAATGCCGGTGGACAACATGCAATCGCAGCCAATATCGATACTCGCCGCTTCGTCGACCAGCAAGTAGGCCCCCTCAACCGTAGTGTCGGCACCAATACGGATATGTTGCCCGCTCGTATCGCGCAGGTAGATCTTGCCGGAACTGAAACGCACATTCGCACCGACCTCGATCAGGTTGTTCTCTCCATCCAGACGAATCTCGCAATGATTGATCTGCGCCCCTTCGCCAATGACTAGCCGATTATTGCGTCCGGCCAGCTTTATCGTTGTCTTCTTCAATAACCGCGCAGCGCTGGCGGGCAACTGCAACTCGCTGCCTTTCTTGAGCTTGAAACGGTTCTTGTAAACCCAGTGACGCACCTGCAGATAAACGCGCTCGAACATGTACACCTCACTCGCATCACTGATGAACCGCCGGCTCTACGGGTAGAACGGCCTCAGAGGCATTGGCCTGAAACACTTTCTCGAACATGGGCACCAGGAGCCGATTACCGTGCTCACTCAAGTGAGTGCCGTCCGCGTAAAGAGGGCGCCCCGACTTACTGCCGTAGCAGAACTTCTCATCGCACAGATAGGGCAGCGGATCGAGAATACGCACACCGCACTGCTTGCTCGCTTCATCCTGCAATTGCCAGATGAACTGGTTGCGCTGCTCATAATCGGCCCGAGATACCGCAATGACTTTCTCCTTGCCCAACAGCAATGCGCGCCCCATCGCATTGGGCACCGACTCATGCATTTCCGGGATCGGACGAACCAAGTAGAGCGGTCGAGTCGCCGCAATAGCACAAGCCGTTGCCAGATATTCCTGACGGAACTCTGCTAGAAACGCCGGTTCGGGCGTCGCGTAATGCGTGCTGAAATCGACCAGAGGGCGCCCGGGCGGCTGCTCCGTATCGCCGGCCACACCACCGAAGGCATAGAAGGAGGTTCGGTTGACGATGACAACCGGCTTATCCGGCCAGGTCGTCGCCAACGAAGCCTTCAACTGCTCACGCAGACGCGAGCAAGCATCCTCTACGCCGCGTTGTGAGCGCGCCCCAAAGACGATCAGGCAGGCACTCTCACCCTTGAAGTAGATGCCTATGTCAGGGGCAGGCACGGCAGCCTGGAAGGCGGTCACCACCGCATCGGCATAACTATCGCCGAGCAGAATCGCCTCGACCTTCTCCCCCCCGTAGATACAGCTGGAGTCAGCCGAGAGGCATTCATCCTGGCGCGGGTTGCGGTTCTGCCGCTCAGCCTCAATCGACGCAATGGCTTCCGGGAGACGGCTCGGCACACCGTTGCGCCTCACCACCTGAGCAGCCACGATCACGATCAGCAGCAATATGATCAGACTGGTAAGCGCACGCCTGGTCGAGCATCTGGAAAGGTAACGCTGACTGGGCCGTTCAACCCAGCGGAAAGACATGTGCCCCAGCAGCACGGTGACAAGGAGCCCACCAGCGATCCAGAGCGGGTCGCCGGCACGCTCCAGATACACCAACCCTACAACCAGAGGCCAGTGCCAGAGGTAAATCGAATAAGAGCGCTCGCCTAGCCACTGCGCCACCGGCGAGCCGGTAAAGAGCGACGACTCTCGCTGGGCCAGGATAACCAGACAGCCTCCCAGCACCGGCACGGCAGCACGCCAACCCGGCCATACCGAGGACATATCGAACAGCACGATAGCCAGGATGATCAGGGCCAGGCCTACGCCTTCGAGAAGGCGACGCCCGCGCCCCCCCAGGTCGATACGATTGACGCAGAAGAACACCAACCCACCCGCCAGTAACTCCCATGCCCTGGTCGGCAGGATGTAGAACGCCTTGACTGGATCGCTGCGCGTCAGCACTAGGCACGCCAGCAATGAGCCCAGCAGGATCAGGAGATGAACAGCCACCTGCGACGTACGGGCAGGACGCAGCTTCCAGGCGAGCAGCAATACCAATGGCAAGACCAGATAGAACTGCCATTCGACGGACAAGGACCACGTATGCAACAACCACTTCTCGTGCGAGGCGCTATCGAAATAGCCAGCTTCGCTCAGATAGCGCTGGTTCGACGTGAACAGTAGGCTTTCCCGGGCATGCCCGCCCAGCGTCTGGTACTCACGCGGCATGAGAATGAACCAGCCGACTAACAGCACAACAGCGACCAGCACGGCTAATGCGGGAATGATCCGCCGGGCCCGCGCCAGATAGAACTGCCACAAAGAGAAGCTCCGTCGCTCCAGCCCACGCACAATGATGCCGGCCATCAGGAACCCGGAGATGACAAAGAACACGTCAACACCGACGAATCCACCTGTAATGCCAGGCACCCCAAAGTGATAGAGCACCACAGCCACCACGGCCCACGCCCGGAGACCATTGATATCCGGCCGAAATGCCTGGCCAGTCGATGCAGCTGTTTTCCCTGACACTATGCGGACCCTGTAGAGGATTGCTCTGCTATTGTTTGTTTGCCGCCGTTGGCAGGCAATTCGCGCACCCAGAAAAGCTCGTGCCGACGCACCGCCTTGCGAAAGAACTCATCCTCGCCCGTAGCCGGCCAGCATCGCCCGGCCAACAGGCGCTGGAGCAGACGCCGGAATCGCTTCTTGGCCGACAAAGGCTCACGCAGGTCATGCTGCATTCCCAGAGCCATGGCCTTGTCCATCTGCGCTTCCGCGCTCAGCGTAAGGCTCCACAAACCATCGGCCGGCAACGCCTCGATCGCAGGCGGCAAGGCGACCCCGCCACCGGCAGGGCCCATCGGCCAGCGATCATTATCATGTAAATGGTTGGCATACAGCAGCAGCGTCTGCGGCTTCCAGGTACTAGCCTGGACAGCCTCGCATAATGCCTGTGTCGCAGCGACATGATCACCATGCGGATCCAGCTCAGGGTGGGCCGTAACCAGCACCTCAGGCTGAAAATGCTCAAGCAAAGCGGCTAGGTCTGCTACAAGATTGCACCAACTCGGCACACCATCGCCATCAGCGGGCAGGGTCAGCGGATTGTATCGGCGAACCGTGCGGATATCACTTTCACCTGACTCGCGCGAGCCGAATCCCTGCTCGGGGCGACCCGCCATCAGGGGCAACTGAAGACAGTAGTAGCCAAGCTGCACACAGCGATGCAGTGGAACCCCTCCCCACAAGGGAATGGCCTGACTGTCCCAGGCTCTTAAACGTCCTTTGAGCCGCGCCGCCTGCACTCCATTCAGACCAAACCGTTTATAGGCATCAGCCTCGATTTCGCCCTGGGTCAACGTGATGACACTCACGTCAGATGCAGCACGGTACAACCCAAACGCAGCCAACTCAGCATCATCGGCATGCGGCGCAATGACCATCAAACTCTGCTGAGAAAAATCAGGCTGTCGAAAAACATGCAGGACAGCATGCTCAGAAAGACTACAGAGGCGCCCATGCACAGCAAGAGTGCCGAAGGCCAGCTCAGCCCCTTGCCCAGACAGATTCAGGTAGCGACGCCCCTGTACACCACGCTCGAAGTCCTGACGGTCACAGCCTATGATCACGTAGGGATCGACCCAGCGACCCAGCCAACTGCTGCGGATAGTCAACTCAAGAATCAATGTATCGGCAGGCTGCCAGTCACCCTCAACCCGAATGCTTCCCTGACCGAGATACACATCGAATTTCGGCGTCCCCTCGGGAAAGCGATAGATATAGTCATCGTGGGGGGAGTAAAACAGATGGTCGGAGAACCAGGCCTCGTGGGCAATCCACCCCACCGAGAACAAAACTGGGACAACCCACCAGCTTCCGCATATGACGACCAGGCCTAAGGTAGCAATCAGGCCAATCGATAGCAGTAGCCGTTTATTGCGCCGATGGCGCCTCAATAGAAGCTGCTTGCGTCCATTCATTTTTCAAACTCGGTAAACCGCAACTCGGCTACACCACCGATCCTTGTATTCACGATCAGCCCGCCCGAAGGAATATCGTAGAGGCTTACCCAACGCGCGCGCATCCGACCATGCCTGCTGCGTGTTCACATAGCTCAATACGCTACCCGGGCTGAAATCGCGCCCACGTGGATCAACCCCCCCATTGATATATTCGACACTGAGCCACTTCGGCGCTTCCACGCGGTAAAGAATCTGAATGGCAACAGGCTCTTCTCCCAAGTAGATCAGAGAGCCCGTCATGAACTCCCGCAAGAGACCGAATACATCTTGCAAGTGCTTCACGCCTGCAGCCTCGAATCCCCAGCGGCGCCGGAACAGATCGGCATAAATATGCGCCTGCTCAGCAGCGCTCAACTCTTGCATGGATCTAATAATACCGCCTGCCTCCTCGAGCAGCCGCTGTTCTCTACGTTGGTTGTAGCGGAACTTCTTGCTGTACTCCTCAGGCTCACGAGCCAAGGCCAAGCCTTCAGACTGTACTTGCAACGTCGTGATACGCCCTGCATTCAGCGCAGACACATAACGCATGCGGTGGCGCACGGGCACATGCGCTTCCTCAGCGATCGGAATGATGACTTCAGCATTGCCCAAGTCAAACAAACCTCGCTTGCCCTGGCGCTTGAGCACATCCTTGGACAATGCAAGATGTCTTCCCCAAGTAGGCAGAGCGGCCTTCAGCTCACCATCAACCAGCCACCCCAGATAACGCACAGGAATACCGGCCAAGCCAGCTAGACGCTCCAGCACCTCCGGATGAGTAGCAACACTGCCACCAAAGCGCTGCCAGGCCTCGGCATAGGTGCAAGCATCAATTGGCGTCCACCCCTGCTCACGCCATATACGAAGATGGCTCAGCATCAAGCATTCGGCTCCACCGCCACGTCGACATCATCCTCGAACTGCCGGGCATGCAGCCTCGAGTAGTAACCATTCATCGCCAGCAATTCGATGTGCGTACCACGCTCGACAATCTGCCCTTGGTCCATGACCAGAATCAGGTCCGCCTTTTCTATCGTGGTCAAGCGATGAGCGATCACCAGCGTGGTGCGCCCCTTCATCACCTCGTCCAGCGCACCCTGGATATGCTGCTCCGACTCGGTATCAAGGGCCGAGGTCGCCTCATCCAGAATCAGCACCGGGGCATTCTTCAGAAGCGCCCGAGCAATAGCCAGGCGCTGCCGCTGTCCACCGGAAAGCAGTACCCCGTTCTCCCCGACCTGCGTGTCATAGCCTTGCGGCAGCCTGTCGATAAACTCTGCTGCATAGGCCGACTCCGCTGCGCGCCTGACTTCATCCTGTGGCGTTCCCGCCAGGTCACCATAGGCAATGTTGTTGCGAATGCTATCGTTGAAAAGTGTGACCTGTTGAGTAACCAGGGCGATATGGCGACGCAAGTTGCGCAGGGTGTATTGCTCAACACCTACACCATCCAGCAGCACTTCGCCTTCGGCATGCTGATAGAAACGCGGGATTAGACTGACCAGGGTCGACTTGCCACTACCGGAGCGTCCTACCAAGGCAACCATCTGCCCCGGCTCCACTGAGAAACTGACATTCTGAAGGACCGGACGATCACTCCCTGGATATTGGAAGTTCAGGTTGCGAACCTCCAGCCTGCCATCGACACGCTCCCGCTCTACGCTACCAAGATCAACCTCAGGTACCGCATCGAGCTGTTCAAAAATGCTCTCGGCTCCTGCCACACCTTTCTGGATCGTGGAGCTGACCTCCGATAACTGCCGGATCGGCTTGGGCAACAGGGCAGCCAGAGTGATGTAGGCAACCAAATCGCCAACTGAGGACTCGCCACGCATCAGCAGAACCAGAAACATGAGCGCTGCCATGGCACAGTAAATAACAAGCTGCAGCATAGGCGTGTATATCGCAGCCGTTTTGGTCATGCGTAAAAACTTGTTGGTATTACTGACACTCGACTCCTCGAAACGTTTGCGCTCGTAATCCTCTCCTCCAAAACTGCGGACTACCCGGTAGCCCTGAATCGTTTCAGAAGCAACATGCGTGACGTCGCCCATGGCCATCTGGATCTTCTTGCTTTGCTTGCGGAACTTCCTGCTGGCACTGCTCACCATAAAGGCAATAACCGGCAGAATAGCAACCATGACCAAGGTCAAGCGCCAGTTCATCCAGAGTAGAGAGGCGAATAGAAAAAGAACCGTCATCCCCTCTCGGATGACTACTTTCACCGCATCAGTGGCAGCTGCGGTAACCATTGTCACGTTGAATGTGATCCGGGAAATCAGATGCCCTGAGCTGTTCTGGTCAAAGTAGCTGTTGGGCAACACCAGCAGCTTGTCGAATAAAGCAAGACGCAAATCATTAATTAGCCCAAAGGAGACCTTGGAAATAAAATAATTACCTAGATAAGAACCCAACCCCTGCCATGCAGCGATCAGAATAATCAGCAATGGAACCGCCTGCAGTAAATGCAGATCTTTCAGAAAAGGGACAGTAGGAAACAGGCTTGCTTGGGGGTCAGCCAAGCCATCAACAAAATACTTCAGCATGTAGCCAAGCATGGGTTGAGTAGAAGCAAAAATTATGTAGCCCAGAATACTGACTAGGAAGATTCCGATATAAGGCTTCACGTAGGTAAGCAGGCGAAAATAAACCTTCAGACTTGACGACTGCTCGGATGATTGACTCATGGATCGAACCCTTCTTGGCGGCTGCAAAGTGTATCACGGCCACAAAGCACACAAGACCCGATAAAATCCCCACCCCCAATGAGGATCTCCAGCATGGAATACATTGACGAAGACCGCTATCGGAGCTTGGTGAAAGGCGCCACGGTACTGGAGTCAGACGGCTTCGGTGATAAAGTGCTGCACTTGAGCGACGGTAATTTTATCAAGCTGTTTCGACGCAAACGTCTGATTTCATCTGCAGCGCTATGGCCTTACGCTCAGCGTTTCGCCAGCAACGCCCGTGGGCTTACCAAGAAAGGCGTTCCCTGCCCAAGCATTATCGGCGTTTATCGCCAAACGCAGCTGCAGCGCGACATCGTGCATTACCGACCGCTCGCTGGGCTGACCCTACGCCAATTACGCCAGCCGCCCCAAAAATGCCCTAAGGACTTGCACAATAAACTCGGCAGCTTCATAGCCCAACTGCACGACAGTGGCATCTACTTTCGCTCAGCCCACTTGGGGAATATTGTCCTCACCCCTCAGGGTGAATTGGGGCTGATTGACATCGCGGACCTGAAAATCAAAAGGCGCAGCCTCGGCCAGTGGATGCGACTACGTAATCTTCGGCATATCTTCCGCGATAAGCAGGACCGCCAATGGCTTCAAAGTCGTGAATTTGGCTCCTTCGTCGAAGGTTACCATCAGCAGAGCAAAAATCTCGAAGTCAGCACTCTTGAAAAAGCACTTGCCTCAGCCGGCCAGAGCGCATGAATAGCGAAAGGGTTAATCCCCAATAGCCAGAACCCGCTCCCCCTTGCGATTGGTAAACGCTGCCAACACGCGCTTGTCATGCTTCGTCAGCCACTCGCCAAGCCAAGGCTCGTCCCCGTTAGCCTCTATTAGAAAGTAGCCATACTCATGTGCATGAGCCTCACTCATTGCTTGCTGAGACCCAATCACAATGAACGGATACCCACGCCCGGCATAATAAGCAATACGCGAATCCTCATAGTAAACCAGTGCATCAGCCGCAACATTCTCGGCCACCCACCGCCCTGCCTCAACATAATGAGTCTTCTTAGCTCCAAAAGAGAGAACATTACTAAGCATCACCAGCAAGGCAATTACAACTAAGCACTTGCCAAAACGCGGAAAGCGCTCAGCAAAAAGCATCGTCCCTACCGCCAACATCGGCACCGCAAGCAAATTAAGGAAACTAAGATAACGTGAATTAATGAATTGCTCTCTCACGAAGAACAACATCAACACCAACAGGTATAGAATAGCGGCATACGCGAACAGAGAAAATTTCTTGCGATAAACATTCAGCGCCTGCCAACCACCCCGGTAGAAAAAGGGAATTACAAATGGACCACAAAGTTTGGCAAATCTGATCAAAACAACAGCCAGCATTCCGAAGAAAATAATTTGCCCCGCCGCATCCCTAGAGTACTTGTAGGTCATGCTATTACCGAACTGCTCAGAAAAAACCCTGAAAGACTCCAACACCCGGCCAGGAGTAATCAAACCCAAATAATAGGCCATGCGCGTAGAAGACAACCCTCCGTGCCAAGCGATGTAGGCCATACCACAGCACACAACCAGGAATGGCACTCCCCATAACTGCGCAGCATTCCAACGCCCTTCTCGACTTTTCAAACCAGGCAGTTGCCAGAGCACCAATGCAATGAGTAGCGCCACAGCCTCAAGCCGGAACAAAGCAGCGCCAAAAATGGCGCCATGAATGGATATGGCACGCCAAAATCCTGGGCGCTCCCGCCAGCGCAGGGCAAGCCATATACTAAGAACGCTGAAAAACCAGAACCCGAACTCCCGAATGATATCGCTACGGAATTGATTAAAAGCTGGTATAGCCAGTACAACAAGGAAAGCCCAACCAGCAGCAGGCGGTACTTGCCGACGAACAGCGTCGACTATGAGCGCACAAGTACCCGCCATGAAGAGCGCGCACCATAGATAGGCCACCAATTCAAGGGGCAATCCGGTAATAGTATGCGTACCTGCCAATAGAAAAATAAATGCGGGCCAGTTGAACCGCTCATTAGCAACGGACACTCCGTGCTCAGAGACTTGACGGGCGATATCCAGATAAAATGCCGCATCCTTACCAATAGTCACCACCCCCATAATCGCAATCAACGACAGCATCAAGCTGCACATGAACGCGCACCGCACAGGGAACGACACTACATACCGAGAAATAGAAATAATAATAGCCCGCACAAAAAACCTTTTAGCTAATCCGGGAAACACTATAGCTTCGAATAAAGTCTCGACTTCTTCTCGGTCATATAGACATGATCCGAAGGGATGTCTTTATTAACAAAGCTCATTGCGCCAAGCGTGACATTGTCACCAATAGAAATACCACTGCCAATGATGCAACTATTCGCCCCTACATCGACATTATCTCCAATGACCAATAGCGCTTCACTTTTGAAGTCAGTACCAATAGTCGTATTCTGTCGAATGGTGAAATTACGGCCAATAACCACATTCTTGAAAATCACGATACCCTGCATATGACTGAGTGTCAGTCCTTCAGCAATAATCGCCCCCAGCATGATCTCAATTCCATGTCGCCGAATAAGACTGTTGTTGATCCCCTTGGCCAGAGACTTCAACATGCGATTACGTTGCAAAGCCAAGTGCTCAGAGAGGCGAAACCAAAAGAGAAAATGAGAAGAACGGCTGCGCCGAACACGACGCCACAAGCGCAACCAGGAAAAGCGCTTGTCAGCCCCCCCCAGGATTTCGACAAGCCAATAGTATTTCAATGGTTTCCGCTGCATGGCGCTATCCATGATATCTACCTGCTTGATCTCAACCAGAGCTTGACGGCTTTACGGGTATAAGACCAACGCAATGCAGCACGCCAATCAGCCTTCAACGCCAAAAGATAGAACTCTCGCGCTTTACTCGCCTCACCAGCCGTGAAAAAGGAACGAAAGAGCGACAAGTAACGCTGCGCAGTAAACGCGCGCCTCAGAAACTGCATCGAGGCAGGTAGGCGGCCACTATCAAAAACCTCATCAACCAGGCGAGCACCGACTTGCACGCTGTAGCTCAGGTTATGACGCAGACTGTCATCATATTTGTGAATACGCGCTAACGGCTTATTAAGTACTGAACAGCGATAACGGGCAAACACTTGAGCAAATACCGGTATGTCCTCTGCATTACGAAAGTTCTCAGGGTATCGCCCGGAAGAGAAAACCTCCCGATGCATAGCACAAGCGCCATTCGACACGCTCAAGGTCTTGTCCAGCAAATATCCCTTTACTCTGCCCAAAGGGGTGTCAGGTAGTGGATCAGCCTCATGCAGGCTTTCTCGACCATCAGGATGGACCGAAATATGGCCACCTATGACAAGGCGAGTATCTGGCTTGGCGACTATATGCTGCTTGAGCAGCTCTAGAGCGCCAGCCACCATTTCGTCGTCAGCGTCCAGGAAGACCAGATACTCTCCACGAGCTTCATCGATACCCTTATTGCGAACCGCTGCAAGCCCAGCGTTCTCTTGGCGTAATGCGTGAAACTTAGCCGGGTTAGCACGCTGTAGTTCACCAATAACCTGAGGAGTGTTATCGGTCGACCCATCGTCAATGACAATCAATTCAGACTGCCCGTCCAACTGCACGAGCACTGATTCAACCGCTCGAGGCAATGTTTTGGCGTAGTTGTAGGCTGGAATGACAACCGAGATCAAAACCTCAGACATTGTCATACCAATCCTTCCCATCCTTGACCACGAGAACGTCTTCCATGATCAGGTACTGCAGGTCCGAGCCGTAGAACATGTTCAGCGCATCGGTCGGTGAGCAGATCATCGGCTCGCCGCGGCGGTTGAGCGAGGTGTTCAACGACACACCATTGCCGGTGAGTTTTTCCAGCTCCAGCATCATGTCGTAGTAGCGCGGGTTGTACTCACGCTTGAGTACCTGGGCGCGTGAAGTGCCATCCTCATGCACCACTTCGCCAACGCGGGTCTTCCACTCTTCGTTAACTTCGAAAGTGAAGGTCATGAACGGACTCGGGTGGTCGACCTTGAGCATCTGCGGGCCGACGGTGTCGAGCATCGACGGGCAGAAGGGGCGCCAGCGCTCGCGGAACTTGATCTGTTCGTTGATTCGGTCGGCCACGCCGGCAACGCTCGGGCAACCAATGATCGAGCGACCGCCGAGGGCACGCGGGCCAAACTCCATGCGGCCCTGGAACCAGGCCACCGGGTTGGCATCGACCATGATCCTGGCGATGCGCTGCGGCATGTTGTCGATCTTCTTCCACACCGGCTGGCTCGGGTGACGAGCACAGGCGGCGATCACGTCTTCGTTGGAGTACGAAGGGCCGAGGTAGACGTGCTCCATCTTCTCCACCGGCACGCCACGCTGGTGCGAGACGTAGGCGGCAGCGCCAACCGAGGTGCCGGCGTCGCCAGATGCCGGCTGGACGAACAGCTCCTTCACATCTGGACGGGCGATGATCTTCTGGTTCAGTTTGACGTTCAGCGCACAGCCGCCAGCGAAGGCGATCTTGCCAGTCTCGCGAATGATGTCGCCGAGGTAGTACTCCATCATCTCCAGCGCCAGCTTCTCGAACAATGCCTGCATGCTGGCGGCGTAGTGGATGTACGGGTCATCGGCGATATCGCCCTGGCGCTTCGGCCCCAGCCATTCGATCAGTTTGGGCGAGAAGTAGTAGCCCTTGCCGTTTTCCTTGTAGCGACGAAAGCCGATGACGTTGGCGTAATCGGTGTTGATGGTCAGCTCGCCGTTCTCGAATTTGGCCAAACGCGAGAAATCGTACTTGGCGGCATCGCCATAGGGCGCCATGCCCATGACCTTGAACTCGCCGTCGAGCATCTCGAAACCGAGGAACTCGGTGATCGCGCCATACAGGCCGCCGAGCGAATCCGGATCGTAGAACTCCTTGATTTTGTGGATCTTGCCGTTCTCGCCATAGCCGAAGAAGGTGGTGGCGTACTCACCCTTGCCATCGATGCCCATGACCGCGGTCTTCTCGGTGAAGCCCGAGCAGTGGTAGGCGCTGGCCGCGTGAGCCAGGTGATGTTCGACTGGTTCGATTTTGATCTTCTTGGCGTCGAAACCCAGTTGCTCCAGGCACCAGACGATCTTCTTGCGGTAGCGCTTGTAGCGACGGTTACCCATCAGGATTGCATCGAGGGCGCGATCCGGCGCGTACCAGTAGCGCTTGGCGTAGTGCCAGCGGGCCTTGCCGAACAGGCTGATCGGGGCGAATGGAATGGTCACCACGTCGACATCGGAAGGCTTGATGCCGGCCTGCTCCAGGCAGAATTTGGCCGACTCGTAGGGCATGCGGTTCTTCGCGTGTTTGTCGCGCACAAAGCGTTCTTCTTCAACAGCCGCGATCAGCTTGCCATCGATATACAGGGCAGCGGATGGATCATGACTGAGTGCGCCGGACAGGCCGAGAATGGTCAATGCCACGGGAAAGCCTCTTACAACTGTGGGCAGCGCAGCCACCCCAGGAAATGGAAAGCGCTCGGCCAATGGCCGAATACGCCCAAACAAAGGCGGGGATTATAGCCATTGCTTGGAAGCGAAGGTAATCCGGCACACACACCAGGCATCGGACGGCTCAATTACGCTGTTCGTGGCCTGACGCCGTACGCTTAACATGCCAACTCGCCCCATAACAGTGCGAGTTTATGTCGCAGTATTTATGCGTGCGTTTCCGTGTCGGGTTGGTTATACCGTACGGCGCCCCCTGAAATAGACAAGAAAAATGACCCGCACAACGACCTTGCCGAGCCTTCGGACGCTACCCTTCAGCCTGCTTGCCCTGGCGATTGCCAACTCAGCCGTGGCTGCCGAGACATCACTGACCCTCGACCCGATGGTTGTCACCGGCACCCGCTCAGCAGACTCCAGTTTCGATCAGCCGTTCTCCGTCGATAGCGTCGATCGACGGCAGATCCGCGACGGCCAACTGGGCATCAATGCTTCGGAGGCGCTCAACCGGGTGCCAGGCCTGGTCGTACAGAATCGTCAGAACTACGCCCAGGACCTGCAGATATCCTCCCGCGGTTTCGGTGCCCGCTCGGCCTTTGGCGTGCGCGGGATCAAGCTGATCACCGACGGCATTCCCACCAGCACCGCTGATGGCCAGGGCCAAGCCGCGACGTTCAACCTGGATACGGCCGAACGTATCGAAGTGCTGCGCGGCCCGGCTTCGGCCCTGTACGGCAGCAACGCCGGCGGCGTTATTCAGCTGTTTTCCCGCGATGGTCAGGGTGCCCCCACTGTCGGTGCGCAGACGCTGTTCGGCAGCGATGGCCTGCGCCGCAATCGGCTTAACGCCGAGGGCGGTAACGACAAGGCCGGCTTTATCCTCGATGCGTCCCGTCTCGACACCGACGGCTATCGTGACCACAGCTCGGCCCGCCGCGACCAGACGTTCGCCAAGCTGCACCTGCTCCCGGACGACGACAGCCGGTTGGCGCTGATCTACAGCAGCCTGGAGCAGAACGGCACGCAAGATCCCCTCGGCCAGGCCTGGGAGGCCTACAAGGCCGACCCGCGCTCGGTCAACATCAACGCCCTGACCTACAACACGCGCAAGAGCATTGACCACCAACAGCTAGGCGCCAACTACGAACGCCATATCGGCTCGGGCACCTTGCAGGTGAATGCCTACGCGGGGCGGCGCAGCGTCGTCCAGTATCAGGCCATCCCCCGGGCAGCACAGAACCCGGCCAGCCATAACGGCGGCGTGATCGACTTCGACCGCGACTTCCATGGCGGCAGCCTGCGTTGGCTACAGCCACTGGGTACGGTCGACCTGGTAGTCGGCCTCGACTACGACCAGAGCCGCGACGACCGCAGGGGTTACGAGAACTTCAGCGGCAACCAGCTCGGCGTGAAAGGCGCATTGCGTCGCGACGAGATCGATACGGTCACCAGCCTCGACCCCTATGCCCAGGCCACCTGGAAGCTCGGCGACTGGACCCTGCAGGGCGGCCTGCGCTACAGCACCGTACAGATCGATGTCGACGACCACTACCTGAACAATGGCGATGAAAGCGGCAAGCGCCGCTACGAGAAAGCCACGCCGACGCTCAGTGTCGGCTATGCCTTCACACCCGAGCTGAATGGTTATATCAGTGCCGGCAAGGGCTTCGAGACACCTACCCAGGGCGAGCTGGCCTATGCGCCCTCACCCGCCACTGGCTTCAACTACGACCTGGCTCCGTCCACCAGCACCCAGTATGAAATCGGCCTCAAGGCCCTGCTGGGCGGCAACACTCGCCTCAATACCGCACTGTTCCAAATCGATACCGACGATGAAATCGTCGTCTCCAGCAACACCGGCGGACGCACCACCTACCAGAATGCCGGCCGCACCCAACGCCGAGGTTTCGAGCTGGGCCTGCAAAGCCAGCTCAGCGAGCAGTGGAGCGCCAGCCTGGCCTACACCTACCTGCAGGCGGTCTACGATTCGAGCTTCAGAGCTGGCAACAAGATCATCGACAGTGGCAACAACCTGCCGGGCGTACCGCGCACCAGCCTGTTCGCCGAGCTGAACTGGCAACCCCGCGAGGGCATGAGTACCGCCATCGAAGGTCAGTACCGCAGCCAGGTTTACGTCGAGGACAGCAACAGCGAAAAGGCCGCACCGGCCTACGCCGTATTCAACTGGCGTGCCCGTTTCGAACAGAACCTTGGCCCCTGGACCACCCACCAGACCCTGCGCCTGGACAACCTGTTCGACCGCCAGTACGTCGGCTCGGTGATCGTCGGGGATGGCAATGGGCGCTTCTACGAAGCAGCACCCGGGCGTTCATGGTATGCCGGCGCCGGCGCCAGCTATCGCTTCTGATCGAACTGCACACCGCGAGCTACCTGCGGAACGGCGGTGCTGGCGTGTCAGAAAAACCCGTTACCTAGGCTTTGCTGGCGACCCATATCAGACAACCAGAAACAGCAAGCTGCTGGCGCACGCCACGCGCCCTACGACTTAGAGCCTGTTTACGATCTTCTGGATTAGAGCCAGGCAAGGGGCTAGGCGCCCCCGCAAAAACGCCCGAGGAAGCGGACTGGGCCCGCACTCGGGCTTACAAGTGGTAAATGAGCATTCTGACTGGGCTCGCATTCGAGGGCGTTTTTAACGCCGTATGGCCGCGAGCCAGGAGATCGCAAACAGGCTCTTAGAGGCGGGGCAGACGTGCATCCAGCAACTGATGCAGGGCGGAGTCCTGCGGCCAATTACGCAGGAAGCGCGCACGGTCACGACCATAAGCGCGGGCAAAACGTCGCGCACAGCGGTGTTGGCGCATCGCATCGAGGTCGATCAGGCTCCAGCGCCCGTCGTCCCAGAACAGGTTGTGCCCTTTGAAGTCGCCGTGGCTGATCCGCTCGCGCAACAACGACGCGAACAGACGATCCAGCGCCAGCAGATCAGTTTCCGGCGGAGCGCTGCCCACATAGGGGGCAAAACGGGCAATCAGGTCCGGGCCGGGGCAATACTCGTTTACCAAGTAGGCACGCCCGCGCAGCCCACACCAACGCTGCTCGACAACTGCCAACGGCCGCGGCGTCGGGATACCGAGCAACTGCAGGCGATTGCCTTCGCGCCAGCTATGCCAGGCGCGGCTGGGCCGCCAGAAGCGGGTCAGCCAGTGCCACACACCCTTGATGTTGTAGCGCTTGACGACCAGCGAGCGCTCACCCAACTCAATCCGCACCACCGTTGCGGTACCACCGCCCTTGTAAACCTGGCCGTGCTCTACAAGCACCTCCAGATTGTTCATCAAGGGCTGCAGTGCCGTTTCATCCTCACGACGCACCACACGCAAACCAAACGCCCCGATGCGAGCACTGAACAGGCTGCAATCACGCGCCACCTTCTTCAGGTAATCGCGCAAGCGCCAGCGACGCACCCGCGCCACTTCCTTGAGCAAGGCCTCCAGGGGCAGGGCATGCTCACCATTGGCCAGCAGATAGTGCACCAGCAACTCTTCGATGAACGGCTCCAGCTCCGCCGGCAGTTGGGCAAAGAATACGCCCAGGTTGGCCAGCACCTTGTCACGCGACAACGGCTGCCCTGGCGTTTGCGCCTGCACACCGCCGCCATCGATCAGGTACAGGTGGCCGTCATGGCGCAGCAAATTGTCCAGATGCAGATCTGCCTGCCACAAGCCCTTGGCATGCATGTGGGCAATCGTCGTCAAGGCCTCCCCCAGCACGGCCTGTTGACCATCGGCCAGCGCGGGCAACCTCTCCACCGCATGCCAGGCATCCCCCAGACTTTGCGCACCGTCCAGGTACTCGAACAACAACCAGCCGCCCTCGTCCCGGCGTAAACCATCAGCCAGCAATAACGGCGTGGTAAGCCCTTGGCCAGAGAACAGACGCACCCCCTCGAGCTCACGCTGAAAATGCCGCGCGGCCTTGTCCCCCACCAGCAACTTGGCCAACACCTGCCGGCCACGCCACCAGGCGACACCGACATAGCGCTGCCCAGGCAGCACACGCAGCAGACGTACCAACTCCAGCGTCGAGGGGCCTGCAGCATCGGCCAGCTCAACCTGCAGCGGCAGCTCCGGCGTGCGCCCACTGCGCCCCAGCTCGGCCAGATTCATTGCCGCGCCTCTTTATTGCGACGTCGGGCAGTCAGCCGTTTCAGCCAGCTTTCGCCATCGGCATTGGCCGGCAGGTAGGCCGCCAGCAACTGACGCACGTCATCCTCGGACCAGATACCAGCACGACGCAACAAAGGCTCCAGGTCCTTGATCCGATCGCGCTCGCCGAACAACAGCGGACGGGTTTTCTCCAGGTCAATGAGGCACGCCTCGAAGCCCTGGGCGTTGGGGCGCAGGAAAATATGTTTGGGATAGAAACAGCCGTGCATCTGTCCGGCCTGATGCAGATGCCTGGCCAATTCACCGCAGGCACGCACGAGCGCCGCGCGGGTCGCTGGCGCAATATCGACCCACTCACGCAGCCAGTGTTCGAGGTCCTGCCAGCCTTCCAGGGCGCGGGTCAGCAGAATGGCCCTGCGCTCACCCGGCATCCGCCGCTCGGCGAAGAATGCCGCTTGCAAGGCCGGAATCCCCAGTGCGCGGTAACGCTGGATATTACGGAACTCACGCGCGAAAGTCGGTTCGCCAAATGGATGCGACAGGGTTCGAGTCAGGTGATTGCTCTGGCGCTTGAGGTAATACGCGACGTCGCCCAGATCGAGGCGATAAACGCTGCTCCAGCCGCCACGCTCGGTATTCGGTTCGTCGACCGCATCCAACTGCAGCGCCCACAAGGCGTCGTAGCTGGCCAGGCCATGTTGTTCCAGCAAGGCGCGATCCTCACTGGCAATGAAATCGTTCACTCGCGCCCCTCGAAGTAATGGACGATCTGGGCGATACGCCGCTTGTCGCTGGCATTCAGGTGTTCGCGGCCACGGTATTGCAGGTAGAAGCGCAGCCGTTGGGACCGTGACAGCGTCAGCTTGGCCACCTTGTCCAGACAGGCTAGGTCCTTGACGATCCGTCGCCGTAGCAATGGCCCCCACCAGAAAGCCCCGGTCGGACAATCGATGAAGAACAGTTGTGCCTGATCGTCGACCAGCAGGTTGCGCCACTTCAGGTCGTTATGGGTGAAGTGGCGGTCATGCATGATGCGCGTGGCCTGGGCCAGTTGCCGGCTGATGCCCTCCACCCAACGCCGGTCATGCAGGCGGGCATCATCCTGATTGGCCAATTGGGCGAGGTCTTCGGTGCGCGCAATCTCGCGGGTGATCATCGCCCCCCGGGCGAACGCATAGCCTTTGCGCTCCAGACCGTAAGCCACGATGGAAGCGGTAGGGATTCCCCACTTGGCGAAGGACTTGAGGTTCTGCCACTCGGCCTTGATGCGCGGTCGCCCGATGTAACGCCGCAGGCCCTTACCCGCGCCCCAGTAACGCTTGACGTAGTAGTACACACCGTCGCGCTGAATACGGATGACCTCGGACAGCGGATCACGCGTCAGGCGCTCACCTTCCAGGGCGAACACGCGCTCCAGCGTGGCGAAGTCTTCGGCCAGGTGGGCATAGGCCGGCTCCAGGTTCCAGCCCGCCATCAGAGTGCATCACCGTAGCGTTGCTTGCGCGCATACAGCTTGTCTGCCTTGCGTTGCAACCAGCTCAACAAGCTCGATTCATCGCGCAGGATCTGGCGCAAGGGCAGGCCAAAATAACGGCGTAAAAACCGCAGCGCGTCGCGCTGGGTCAGGCCGATATCCAGCACCGAGAAATACAACGCGGCCAGGTCCTTGTTGCGCCAACGAGTCGGAGTGCTCTTGCGAGTCTGCGCACGGTGCAGATCGATGACTGAGAGCTTGAAATCATCCGCGCTGATCGGCCTGTCGGTATGCAGCAGGAAGTGGCAGATGTAGCAGTCACGGTGATTGACTCCGGCGCGGTGCATGGCGCCCACCATCTCTGCCACACGATCGATCAGGGCACGCTTGAGGCGCACTGGCGGCGGCTCGCGCCCCCAGGAAGAGGAAAACACTTCAAGGTCGACTGTCGGTGCCAGCTCTTCGGTGATGATGAACGAGTGCTGTTGCGCAGGGTTGCGGCCACGTCGCCCGTAGGCCACGGCCGTCATGGTAGGCACGCCAACAGCGGTGAGCCGCTCGATGGCCAGCAACTCCTGGGTTGCACCCAGCACCGGCAGCTTGGCGGTCAACAGGTTCTTGCCGATCTCGCCCCAGCCGATGCCTCGGTGAATCTTGACGAAATAGCCGCGGCCGGCCAGCTCGGTGCGCAAGGTCCGGCGCCCCTCGAGCTCGCGGTAGACCTGTCCTTGCAGCGCTTCCACCTCGACGAAGGCATCACGCCCAGCCCAGAGGGATTTGAATGGTTCGTGCAGCATGACTTTCATCGGCGTTCCGCCAGAATGACATCGGCCGCACGCTGCGGCATGGAATAGAGGTCGGCCGACTCGGCAAAACTCAGACCGTTGTGCTGCCAACGGGTTCGAGCCTTATCGTCCGCCAGCATGCCGGCCAATTGACGATTGAGCTGCTCCTGGCTGAACGGGCTCGGCAAGACCCGGCCGGCATCCGCATCGGCGATGTAATGCGCATAGCCACACACATCAGTGACCAACACCGGCAGACCGGACACCAGCGCCTCCAGCAGCACCGTGCCCGTATTCTCGTTATACGCAGGGTGAATCAGCAAATCGGCGCCGAGCAGAAAGCGCGGAATATCGCTGCGGCCCTTCATGATTTGCACCTGGTCGGAGACACCCAACGTCTTGGCCAACAACTGGAACGCACGTGGGTCATCCTGGCCAATGGCGATCAGGCGCGTGCGCTGCTTCAGCTCGCGCGGTAACGCGGCCAGCGCCTTGAGGCTGCGATCCAGGCCCTTGGTCTTGAACCCCGAGCCGATCTGCACCAGCAGCAGGTCGTCGGCCTTCAGCTTGAACTCACGCCGAAACTCCGCGCGAATCTCCGCGGCATTGGCGGGCGCCCGGCGGTCTGGGGAAATGCCCGGCGGCAGCAAATGGAAGCGCTCGGCCGGGGTGGCGTAATGCTTGACGAACAACGGCTGCTGCACCTCGGAGATCATCAGGATCTCTGTCTTCGACTCCGGCGCGAACACAGCCCGCTCGTAGTCGGCAAAATGCTTGTAGCGCCCCCACTTGCGGTACAACGGGTTGCGCAGGGTCTGCGCCTTGTCCTCGAAGCAACCGTCGGCGGCGTAGTACACATCCAGCCCCGGCATCTTGTTGAAACCGATCACCCGGTCCACCGGGCGTCGGGTCAGATCGGCCTCGACCCAGGCCGTGAGCTTCTCGTTGCGCTTGTGATTGAACAGCGCCTTGACCGGGACCACGACCACCTCGAAACCGCTCGGCACCTCGCCTTCCCAGATCGGCGTATACACGCGGATGGCATGCCCGCGACGCTGGCACTCCAGGGCAATACGCAGGAAGTCGCGCTGCAAGCCACCGAACGGGAAATACTTGTACAGAATGAAGGCCAGTTGCATCACGCGCCCTGTCGAAAAATAGGTTGGCGCACAGCGCAGATCATGTCCGTCAGCACAGATGCTTCGGCACCTGGCAACCCCATACGCAAAACAGGCATCAGACAGTCTCCGGGGCCAGCAACAATGCTTGCAGCTCGGTGGCGACCCGCTCGGCATCCAGGCCATCAAAGCAGGCCTTGTGTCGGTCACCGCTGCCGGCATTCGGCCCGCTGGCGCACAGGTGTATCTGCCCACGGCCGTAGGCACCCACACGCCCGGGCAGGGTTGGACCATAGAGGGAAATGCTCGGCACATCCAGCGCCGCAGCCAGATGGCCGAGACCGGTATCGACCGCTACGCAGGCCTGAGCGCCGGCGATCACCTTCGCCACGCCCGCCAGGTTGAGTTTCGGTAACACGGCGGCATTGTCGACGCCAGCGACGATGCGCTCGGCGCGTGCACGCTCCGCTTCGTTACCCCACGGCAGGCGAATGGCCCAGCCCAGCTCGGACATGCGTTGCGCCAGCTCGCGCCACTCCTGCTCCGGCCAGTGCTTGCTGGCCCAGGTGGTGCCATGCAGGAACAACAGGTAGGGCTGGGTCACATGGTCGGCCATCGCCGCCCGGTCCAGGCCATAATCACCGAGGCCCTGCGGCAGTGCGTAACCCAGGGCCTGGGCGAACAATTGCCGGGTACGCTCCAGGGCATGCTGATCTTTCGGCACCGTGTAGAGACGGTCATAGAAACGGCAGGCCATCGGTTCGCGCGCGGATTCACGGTCCAGCCCGGCCACTGGCGCACTGACGTAGCGGGTCAGCCAGGCACTTTTCAACAACCCCTGGGCATCGATCACCAAGTCATAGCGGGCTTCCCGCAAGCGCGCCTTGAAACGGCGCCAGTCACCATTCCTGATGGTCTGCCACAGATTTTTGCGCCAGCGCCGAATGGCCACCGGGATCACCTGCGCTACAGCGGGGTGCCAGGCCGGGATCTCGGCAAAGCCCTCCTCCACCACCCAGTCGAACTGGATACCGGGAATCGCGCGCGCCGCATCGGTAAGCGCTGGCAGGGTATGGATCACATCGCCAAGTGACGAGGTCTTGACCAGCAGCACCCTCATCCAGCGACCTCGACAGGGTCGGCCGACAAGCGCGCCAACGCCTCGACTACCGGGCGTGGCTTGAGTTCGCGCAGGCAGTTGTAGTGACCGAAGCGGCAGGTGCGCTCGAAGCAGGGACTGCATTCGATCCCCAGGCGTACGATCTCCACCTGCTCGGCCAGCGGCGGCGTGAACTGTGGCGAGGTCGAGCCGTAGATCGCCACCAGCGGGCGATTCAGTGCGGCGGCCACGTGCATCAGGCCGGAGTCGTTGGACACCACAGCGCCGGCGGCAGACATCAGGTCAATGGCCTCGGCCAGGCTGGTCTGCCCGGCGAGGTTGGTGACCTCTTCGCGCAGACCCGGGATCAGGCGCTCGCGAATGGTCTCGCCACCCGGATGATCGTTTTTCGAGCCGAACAACCAGACCTGCCAGCCATCACGAATCTTCAGCTCGGCCACCTTGGCATAGTGCTCCGCCGGCCAGCGCTTGGCCTCGCCGAATTCGGCGCCTGGGCACAGCGCCAGTACCGGGCGGTCCAGGGTCAGGCCGAACTTGGCCAGTGCGCGCTCACGACTGTCTTCGTCGATCTGCAACCTCGGCCGCGGATAAGGCTGGGGCAATGGCGCGCCCGGCGCATAGGCCAATGCCATGAAGCGCTCGATCATCAGCGGGTAACGCGCCTTGTCCAGCTTGCGCAGGTCATTGAGCAGGCCGTAACGCATCTCACCCTTCCAGCCGGTACGTATGGGAATGCCGGCGAAAAACGGCACCAAGGCCGACTTGAGCGAATTGGGTAGCAGGATGGCCTGGTCATAGCGACCAGCCAGGGACTTGCCGATACGCCGGCGGCTGGCGAGATCCAGCACACCATGCCCGAGCGGGAAGCTCAGGGCGGCACGCACTTCGGGCATGCGCTCGAGAATCGGGCGGCTCCACTCGGGCGCCAACACATCGATTTCACAGTCGGGATGGCGCTGCTTGAGGCAGACGAACAACGTCTGCGCCATCACCATGTCGCCCACCCAACTGGGGCCTACGATCAGTATTCTCATCAAAAAGCAGCCTTAGAACCGTTCAATGCCTGCGCGTCGGCCATGTGACGTTGAAGCCCGGATCGACGCGCGTGCTGCGCACCTTTACCGGGCCTCATCTTGCCTACACCTGGCTCGCGAGCCCTTGAACAGGCTCTAGCGCCCAAACCAATCGCACCAAGCCAAAGCGACCTTGAGCGCTTATCGCCTGGCACGCGCGGCTTGATGCTTATTTGACCAGCGTACGCCATTCGGCGTGTGCACTGGTCTTGCCGGTGACCAGATCGAAATAGGCTTTCTGCAGCTTCTCGGTAACCGGACCGCGACTGCCGATGCCGATCGCGCGGCCATCGACTTCACGAATCGGCGTGACTTCAGCGGCGGTACCGGTGAAGAAGGCCTCGTCAGCGATGTACACCTCGTCACGAGTGATGCGTTTCTCGACCACCTCGATCCCCAGCTCCTTGGCCAGGGTGAGGATGGTGCTGCGTGTGATGCCGTTCAGGCACGAAGTCACTTCCGGGGTGTACACCACGCCGTCCTTGACCAGGAAGATGTTCTCACCGGAACCTTCGGCCACGTAGCCTTCCGGGTCCAGCAGCATGGCCTCGTCGGCGCCACCGGATACCGCTTCCTGCAAGGCCAGCATCGAGTTGATGTAGTTGCCGTTGGCCTTGGCGCGGGTCATCGAGATGTTGACATGGTGGCGGGTGAAGGAGCTGGTGCGCACCTTGATGCCTTTCTGCAGGGCCTCTTCACCCATGTACGCGCCCCAGTGCCAGGCACCGACGATCACGTGGACTTTCAGGCTGTCGGCACGAATACCCATGCCTTCCGAACCATAGAAGGCCATCGGACGGATGTAGGCGCTTTCCAGGTTGTTCTCGCGAACGGCAGCGCGGGTGGCTTCGTTGATCTCGTCTTTGCTGAACGGGATCTTCATATTCATGATGTGCGCCGAATCGAACAGGCGATCGGTGTGCGCCTGCAGGCGGAAGATCGCCGTGCCATCCGGGGTGTTGTAGGCACGCACACCTTCGAACACGCCCATGCCATAGTGCAGGGTATGGGTCAGCACGTGAGTGGTCGCATCGCGCCACTGCACCAGTTCGCCGTCATACCAGATCACGCCATCACGATCGGCCATCGACATCGTTGCCAGCTCCTCAAGTGTTCGCTTCGTTAATCGGTTTTACTACTGGCGAAGCATGTCAGGCATGCCCGCCAGCGGGATATTCGGTGCCTCAGCTCAGCCCCAGCTCGCCCCAGATACGCATCACGCCACGGCGCTCATCCTGGAATTGCGAGCCGGCGACCTTGCCAGGCTGCTTCTGCAGGGCCTGCCGGTGGGCGGCCGCGCGATAGGCCTTGTAGGCATCCTGCAACAAAGCCACGTCGGCAGTGGGTATCAGGCCGGCATCACGCAAGCCATCGAGAATGCGCATGTTATCGGTGAAACGCAGCAGTTGCGGGTGCTGACGGGACCACGCCAGGGCCGCGTATTGCACCATAAATTCAATATCGACGATACCACCGGCGTCCTGCTTGAGGTCGAAGGTGCCGGCTGCATCGAAGGCATTGGCCGACATCCCGGCCGAGGTTTCGCGACTGCCGAGGTTGTCGCGCATCTTGGCGCGCATCTCGCTGACCTCAGTACGCAGCACCGCCAGGTCGCGCTCGCGCCCAAGCACGGCGGCACGTACCTGCTCGAAACCCGCCGCAACCCGCGCACAGCCGACCAGCACACGCGCGCGCACCAATGCCTGATGTTCCCAGGTCCAGGCCTCGTTTTCCTGGTAGCGCTGGAACGATGCCAGCGAACTGACCAGCAGCCCCGACACGCCCGACGGACGCAGGCGCATGTCCACCTCATAGAGTTGCCCGGAGGTGGTCTGGGTGGTCAGCAGATGGATGATGCGCTGCCCCAGGCGGGCAAAGAACTGCGCGCCATCGATAGGCTTGGCACCGTCGGTTTCGGCCTGCGAATCGGCGTCGTGGATGAACACCAGATCCAGGTCCGACCCATGGCCCAGCTCGATGCCACCGACCTTGCCATAGCCGACAATGATGAAATCCGGATCGCACAGACTGCCATCGGCGCGACGTGGCGTGCCGTGCTTGTTCACGCACTGCCGCCAGGCCAATGCCAGCACCTGCTCGAGGATGGCCTCCGCCAGCCAGGTCAGGTAATCACTGACCTTCATCAAGGGCAGCGTGCCGGTGATCTCCGAAGCGGCCACGCGCAGGCGGTGGGCCAGCTTGAAGTGACGCAGCGCCTCCATCTGCTGCTCCAGGTCATCCTCGGGAATACGCGTCAGGCGCTCACGCAACTCCGCCGCAAGCTCCGGTGCCAGCGGCGGATTGAACAGGCGCCCCTCGTTGAGCAGCTCATCGAGCAGTAACGGGAAGCGGGCAATCTGCTCGGCAATCCAGGGGCTGGCCGCGCACAGCGTGAGCAGGCGCAACAGTGCCGATGGGTTTTCGGTGAGCAGCACGAGATAGGCCGAGCGGCGCGCCACGCGCTCGACCAGCGGCAAGACGCGCTCGAGCACCAGATCCGGATCGGCATGCTCGACCGTCTGCGCGATGAGACGCGGGATAAAAGCATCCAGACGTTCACGCCCCAGGCGCTGCATGGCCCGCACCTGCGAGGCACTGCGCAGTGCGATCAGCCGCTGCAGCGCCGTGGCCGGATCAGTGAACCCGGCGTCGGCGAGTTGCCGGCAGGCAGCCTCCTCATCCAGCGCCTCCTCCCACAAAGGCAGCCACTCACTGCCAATGCCCATTTCCGCTTCGGCGCCCTCCTCCTCGCCCGGATCAGCAATCACCTGACGGAAGTGCCAATCGATGCGATCACGCCATACCATGAGTTGCTCATGAAAGGCTGTCCAGGTGTCGAAACCCATGATCAACGCCACGCGGGCGCGGTCCTGCTCGTTATCCGGCAGCATCTGCGTCTGACGGTCGGCAATGGCCTGCAGCGCATGCTCGGTATAGCGCAGGAACTCGTAACCCTGGCGCATCTCCTCGACCACCGCAGGCGGCAGATAACCCTGCCCCTCCAGGGTCGCCAGCACCTTGAGCAACGGCCGCTGCTGCAGGCTCAGATCGCGCCCACCATGGATGAGCTGAAAGGCCTGGGCAATGAATTCGACCTCGCGGATACCGCCCGCACCGAGCTTGATGTTGTCGGCCATGCCCTTGCGCCGCACCTCCTGCTGGATCAGCAGCTTCATCGCACGCAGCGCTTCGATCGCCGAAAAGTCCAGGTAGCGCCGATAGACGAAGGGCCGCAACAACTCCAGCAACTGCTTGCCCGCCGCATGATCGCCGCCGACCACGCGCGCCTTGATCATCGCGTAGCGCTCCCAGTCACGGCCCTGGTCCTGGTAGTACTGCTCCAGCGCATTGAAGCTCAGCACCAGCGCACCCGAGGAACCATAGGGGCGCAGGCGCATGTCCACGCGAAAAACGAAGCCATCGACGGTAATCGCATCCAGCGCCTTGATCAGGCGCTGCCCCAGACGGATGAAAAACTCCTGGTTATCGATCGAGCGCTTGGCGCCTTCGGTCTCGCCGCCTTCCGGGTAGCCGAAGATCAGGTCGATGTCCGACGACAGGTTCAGCTCGTACGCACCCAGCTTGCCCATGCCCAGCACCACCATCTGCTGTGGCGTACCGCTGCGATGGCCGATGGGCGTACCGAACTGCGCGCAGTGTTGGGGATACAACCAGTGCAACGCCAGGTCGATACTGGCATCCGCCAGGTCGGACAGGTCACGACAGGTCTCGGCCAGATCGGCCTGGCGGGTGATGTCGCGCCAGACGATGCGCACCTGCTGACGATTGCGGAAGCGCCGCAGGCGTCGGCCCAACTCGTCCTCGTCCGCACACGCCTCCAGCAGGGCCTGCAACTGCCTGCGCAACTCGCCTGGGGTAAACGAGCGCTCCAGCTCACCGCTGGTCGCCAGGCTCGGCAGCAGCTCGGCATCACGCGCCGCCTGCTCATAAACGAAGTCACTGGCGGCACACACGCGCAACAGCGCTTCGTGCCGCGCTACCGGCCAGTCAGCCGGTAATTGCAAGGCTTCGGCACGCATGGCCAGGGACTGAAGCGAAGGCGGCAGAGCAACGAGTGACGGCAGGCTCATGGTCTATCCTTGAAGACGGAAAACGCAGCGAAACACGTAACGCGCGACGTTTTTCACTGTCAGATTGCTGTAGTTTTACTACTAAATATTGTGTCCCAGGTGCTGCGTCATTCGTCTTTTTGTAGTAAAACTACACAAGAACACGCCGGTCGAACCCGGCTAACAATGACTTCACGTCGCCCGCTCAAAAAGTGGGCACGATCCAAGGCTTTCGATTCTGGAAGCCTTTCCGCCCTGGAGCAAGCCATGCAAGACCTCGATCCCGTCGAAACCCAGGAATGGCTGGACGCCCTCGAATCGGTTCTCGACAAAGAGGGCGAAGACCGCGCCCACTACCTGCTGACCCGCATGGGTGAACTCGCCACCCGTACCGGCACCCAGCTGCCGTATGCCATCACCACGCCCTACCGTAACACCATCCCGGTAGGTCACGAGGCACGCATGCCCGGCGACCTGTTCATGGAGCGGCGGATCCGCTCGCTGGTGCGCTGGAACGCACTGGCCATGGTCATGCGCACTAACCTGCACGACCCCGACCTGGGCGGCCACATTTCCAGCTTCGCCTCCTCGGCGACGCTGTACGACATCGGTTTCAACTATTTCTTCCAGGCGCCCACCGATGAGCATGGCGGCGACCTGATCTTCTACCAGGGCCACGCCAGCCCCGGCATCTACGCCCGCGCCTTCCTCGAAGGCCGCATCAGCGAAGACCAGATGAACAACTTCCGCCAGGAAGTGGATGGCAACGGCCTGTCATCCTACCCACACCCCTGGCTGATGCCGGACTTCTGGCAGTTCCCGACCGTTTCCATGGGTCTTGGCCCGATCCAGGCGATCTACCAGGCACGCTTCATGAAGTACCTGGAAGCCCGTGGCTTCATCCCAGCCGGCAAACAGAAAGTCTGGTGCTTCATGGGCGATGGCGAGTGCGACGAGCCGGAATCCCTTGGCGCCATCTCCCTCGCCGGGCGCGAGAAGCTGGACAACCTGATCTTCGTCATCAACTGCAACCTGCAGCGCCTCGATGGCCCGGTTCGTGGCAACGGCAAGATCATCCAGGAACTCGAAGGCGTATTCCGCGGTGCCCAGTGGAACGTCAACAAGGTGGTCTGGGGCCGTTTCTGGGACCCACTGCTGGCCAAGGACGTCGACGGCATCCTGCAACGCCGCATGGACGAAGTCATCGACGGCGAGTACCAGAACTACAAGGCCAAAGACGGCGCCTTCGTGCGCGAGCACTTCTTCAATTCGCCAGAGCTCAAGGCCATGGTTGCCGATCTGTCCGACGACGAGATCTGGAAACTCAACCGTGGCGGCCATGACCCCTACAAGGTTTATGCGGCGTACCACGAGGCGGTTAACCACAAAGAACAGCCGACCGTCATTCTGGCCAAGACCATCAAGGGTTACGGCACCGGTGCTGGTGAAGCGAAAAACACCGCGCACAACACCAAGAAGGTCGACGTCGAAAGCCTGAAGAGCTTCCGCGACCGCTTCGACGTGCCGGTCAACGACGAAGAACTGGAAAAACTGCCGTTCTATCGCCCGACCGAAGGCAGTGCCGAATACAAGTACCTGCATGAACGCCGTGCGGCCCTTGGCGGTTACATCCCGCAACGCCGCCCGAACAGCTTCAGCATTCCAACGCCGCCGCTGGACACCCTCAAAGCCATCCTCGACGGCTCCGGTGACCGCGACATCTCCACCACCATGGCCTTCGTGCGCATCCTCGCGCAACTGGTCAAGGACAAGGATCTGGGCCAGCGCATCGTACCGATCATCCCGGACGAAGCACGCACCTTCGGCATGGAAGGCATGTTCCGCCAACTGGGCATCTACTCCTCGGTCGGCCAGCTTTATGAGCCGGTCGATAAAGACCAGGTGATGTTCTACAAGGAAGACAAGAAGGGCCAGATCCTCGAAGAAGGCATCAACGAAGCGGGCGCCATGTCGTCGTTCATCGCTGCCGGGACTTCGTACTCCAACCACAATCAGCCGATGCTGCCGTTCTACATCTTCTACTCGATGTTCGGCTTCCAGCGTATCGGCGACCTGGCCTGGGCCGCTGGCGACAGCCGCACCCGTGGCTTCCTGATCGGCGGCACGGCCGGGCGCACAACGCTCAACGGCGAAGGCCTGCAGCACGAAGACGGTCACAGCCACATTCTGGCCTCGACCATCCCCAACTGCCGCACCTACGACCCGACCTATGGCTATGAGCTGGCGGTGATCATCCGCGAAGGCATCCGCCAGATGACGGAAGAGCAGCAGAACGTCTTCTACTACATCACCGTGATGAACGAGTCCTACCAGCAGCCGGCACTGCCGGAAGGCGTCGAAGACGGCATCATCAAGGGCATGTACCTGCTCGAGGAAGACAAGAAGGAGGCTGCCCACCACGTACAATTGCTGGGTTCCGGCACCATCCTGCGTGAAGTGCGCGAGGCGGCGAAGATCCTGCGTGACGAGTTCAACGTCGGCGCCGATGTGTGGAGCGTCACTAGCTTCAACGAACTGCGCCGTAACGGCCTGGCCGTGGAGCGCCACAACCGCCTGCACCCAGGACAGAAGCCCCAGCAGACCTACGTCGAAGAATGCCTCACTGGCCGCAAAGGTCCGGTCGTTGCCTCCACCGACTACATGAAACTGTTCGCCGAACAGATTCGCCAGTGGGTGCCGAGCAAGGAGTTCAAAGTGCTGGGTACTGACGGTTTCGGCCGCAGCGACACCCGCAAGAAGCTGCGCCACTTCTTCGAGGTGGACCGCAACTGGGTGGTGCTGGCCGCGCTCGAAGCGCTGGTCGACCGTGGCGAGATCGAGGCCAAGGTACTGGCGGATGCCATCACCAAGTTCGGCATCAATCCCGACAAACTCAACCCGCTGGATTGCTGAGGAGCGAAGAAATGAGTGAATTGATTCGCGTACCCGACATCGGCGGTGGTGAAGGTGAAGTCATCGAATTGCTGGTCAAGGTCGGCGACCGCATCGAAGCCGACCAGAGCCTGCTGACCCTGGAGTCGGACAAGGCCAGCATGGAGATCCCCGCGCCCAAGGCCGGGGTGATCAAAAGCCTGAAGGTAAAACTGGGCGACACACTGAAAACCGGCGATGAACTGCTCGAACTGGACAGCGAAGAGGCGGCCGAAGCTGCACCTGCCGCCGAGGAACAGCCAGCGGCATCCAGCGCCACACCTGAAGCGGCACCAGTGGCCGCCAAAACGGAATCACCTGCCCCGGCAGCTGCGACAAGCAGCAGTGTGCAGGACGTCCACATCCCGGACATCGGCTCCTCCGGCAAGGCCAAGATCATCGAGTTGCTGGTCAAGGCCGGCGATACCATCGAGGCCGAGCAGAGCCTGCTGACCCTGGAGTCGGACAAGGCCAGCATGGAAATCCCTTCGCCGGCCTCCGGCGTGGTCGAGGAAGTGCTGGTCAAACTGGACGCCGAGGTAGGCACCGGCGACCTGATCCTGCGCCTGAAGGTTGCCGGCGCGGAACCGGCACCCACGGCGGAAAAGAGCGAGCCTGCCAAGGCTGCACCGGCCTCCGTAGCGGCACCTGCTGCACAGCCTACCGCCTCGGCACCTGCGCCCACCGAGCCTGCTCCTGTTGCCGCCCCCGTCCGTGACGGCACCAAAGTTCATGCCGGCCCGGCCGTGCGCCAACTGGCTCGTGAGTTTGGCGTCGAACTGGCGGCTGTACCTGGCAGCGGCCCCAAGGGCCGCATCCTCAAGGAAGACGTGCAGGCTCACGTCAAAGCCATGATGCAGAAAGCCAAAGCCGCTCCGGCTGCTGGCGCAACCGGCGGTGCCGGCATCCCTGCGATTCCGGAGGTCGACTTCAGCAAGTTCGGTGAAATCGAAGAAGTGGCGATGACTCGCCTGATGCAGGTCGGCGCCAGCAATCTGCATCGCAGCTGGCTCAACGTACCGCACGTAACCCAGTTCGACAGCGCCGACATCACCGAGTTGGAAGCCTTTCGCGTGGCGCAGAAGGCCGTGGCCGAGAAGGCGGGCGTCAAGCTCACTGTGCTGCCGCTGCTGCTGAAAGCCTGCGCCCACCTGCTCAAGGAACTGCCCGACTTCAATAGTTCGCTGGCTCCGAGCGGCAAGGCGATCATCCGCAAGAAGTACGTGCATATCGGCTTCGCTGTTGATACTCCGGACGGTCTGCTGGTCCCGGTCATCCGCGATGTCGACAAGAAGAGCTTGCTGCAACTGGCCGCCGAAGCCGCCGAGCTGGCGGAAAAAGCGCGCACCAAGAAGCTCTCGGTCGAAGCCATGCAGGGCGCCTGCTTCACCATTTCCAGCCTCGGCCACATTGGCGGCACTGGCTTCACGCCGATCGTCAACGCGCCGGAAGTGGCAATCCTGGGCGTATCCAAGGCAGCCATGCAGCCGGTATGGGACGGCAAGGCCTTCCAGCCACGCCTGATGCTACCGCTGTCGCTGTCCTACGATCACCGCGTGATCAACGGCGCCGCAGCAGCACGTTTCACCAAGCGCCTGGGCGAAGTCCTGGAAGACATCCGCACCCTTCTGCTGTAACTCCTCAGCCACACCCTTGCCCCGCAGGGCAAGGGTGTCGCCCCCCTGATGTCCCTACATCCCAGCCACAGACTTTCTCAACCTCAGACGTGCTCTAAAGTAGCCGTGCCCGTTCGCGTAAGTGCCTCTACGCTAAAAGCGCTGAGTCGCTCAGAGCTTCATGAGTTTT
This sequence comes from Pseudomonas sp. Marseille-Q8238, assembly GCF_965111915.1. NCBI lineage: Bacteria > Pseudomonadati > Pseudomonadota > Gammaproteobacteria > Pseudomonadales > Pseudomonadaceae > Pseudomonas > Pseudomonas sp. Marseille-Q8238. The sequence goes on from NZ_CBCOPI010000001.1 coordinate 4,354,539, forward strand.
CACCTGCCCTCGGCCCCCATTGCCGCTACTCCCTGCTCTGCAGGCCCTTCCCATTTCCATCCTTTGGTCAAGGCAGGCTCGTCGGGCCTACCAGTCATCGCAGAGGCCTTGCTGGTGTAGCAAGTGCGTACTCGCGCTTCGCCAAGAGAGTCGCACCAATTGGGTAATCGATAGACATGTTCAGCAACTGGCCGCCGCAATTGGTCGATCAGCAGAGAGGTTGAGGCGCCGGGGTATGCGAATAGCATTCAGGCTTGGCGTACAGCAGCAGGGCTATGTTGTACCTCTGCAAAGATATCGATGATCGAACGTTGCGGGTCGCGCTGGCGCAGTGCTGCGACTCGCTGGCTCTGGCGTAGCAGCTCCTCGCTGGGCCTGGCCCACTGCTCTGGCGGTATTGGTTGTGACCAAATGCGCATGGCTTCGGGAATATCCTGACGATGCATGCGTTTGACCCTGCCGACTTCCCATTCGGTGAGATGGAAGGGCATCGTCCACAGAGTCATCACGTGGTAGAGGTACCAACCAACCACATAAGCTGCGTTCACCTCCCCTTCGCGGTAACGGCGGCGCATGCGTTCGCGGGCGTTGCGGAAGGTGTGCAGGCCTTCGTGGGGCGGGTCATCGGGGCCTTGCAGATCGAGCGGGTCTTGAATCTCCTTGAGGCTGTGCACCTCGTGTTCCATGTAGGCGCGAACCGCCTCCCAGTTGGCGATGGCCAGGGGCAGGCCGGCGCAGGGAAACTCCAGGGAGAAGTCCTGGCCGCTGTCGGCATGATGAAAGCCAACACCCATACCGTACTGGCGCTGGATACCGTACTGGGTAGCGCCCTGAGCCTGGATCACCCAAGCTGAAAGGAACTCCCAGGGGACGAAGATTGGTTCGGTATGGCCTTCCGGGACGAAGCAGACTTCACGGCGTTGGCGGTTGAAGCGGGTGGGCAGTATCCCTTTCCGTTGGCTGTAACCATGGAGCCAGACACCCAAGCCAAGAGCTAGTGTAAACAAGGCAACAATTGATCCAATCCAGATCCCCAGTTCAAAAATCCCTACAGCCAACTCTACTGCAACAGTAAGCCCCCCCCCCAGCAGGGGAGTGCCCACAAGCATCAACAAAGGAAATAAAACAACGGACATTATCCAGCCTGTAAATGGTCCACCTAGTTTTGTCTGCCAAGCAAATACATTAGGCAGACCCGTACCGAAATCCAGGTAGGTATCGTTGACCTCCCCCACAGCATGGGCATAGTCCCGGGCCGGCTGGCCGGTGGGCAACGGCAAGGGAGCCAGGTAGCTGACCTGGCCACCGGGGAAGCCGATCACATCACCCGCTCGATGATGCTTGTCCAGTTCCAGAGAGGGCACTTCCATGGGCTTATCGGTTGGCATCGTCGGCATCCGGCAGCAGCAGTGGGTCGATCAATAGCGCGGGCGCGGCCTGACCCTGGATCGCCTGTTTGGCGGGGGTGTAGTCGCCTTCCCGGTGCGGGGAAAGGCGGATTGTATGGCGTTCCGGTCGGTAGCGGCCCTGTTTGTCCAGCCATTCGACCACGATATCCAGCAGCAGGTCCTCATGAGGTATGCCACCGGTGATGCCTTCCAGTGGTGTTGGACGCGGTACTCGCAGAGTCAGGGGGCCAGCTGTGGCGAGTTGCAGGTCGTCGGCGATCAGCTCGCTGATGGGGTGCCACCGCACCAGAGACGGCCCTTTATCGTAACGGATAGAACGAATGCGATAGGCGCCCAGGCCAAGACGTGCGACTGGCCGGCCGGCCAGCGGCGGTGCCAGAACCTCCCGACTCAGCCCCGGCAGGACGAGGGTGATATTGGTACTGGCGGGCGACGACAGCAGGTCGCGCCACCAACTGCCGTGGCTACCATGCTCGACCCGCACCGAGGGCGACTGGATTACCCCGCGCAGGCGCTGCTGGTAGGTAGCCAGGGGATAGTCCTGTCGCTTGGCGGCATCGCGGCTCCAGGGGGTGCAGCTCAGCCAGTCGTCATGCGAGGTCGTGTTGTTGCGGTTGTACCACCAGGTACCACCCAGCTCCAGGGCGGTAAAGAAGGCGCCGGCGATATTGAAGCGCAGGAATACGCTGGATAATCGGGTGCCGGCTACCGCCCAGGCTGTACGGCGAACCGCAGGAGTGCTGGCACGCCATACGCTTTCAGCGGCTTTCACTGTGTGACCAAAACCGTAAGCATTGCTGACCAGCATTCCGCTGGAGCCGGCCAACGCCATGGCTGCGCCCTGCTGGGCGCGGGCATTGCCGCTACGCACTGCGCCCAGCCACTCGCCATGGTGGGCCAGGCTGCTTATGACGGCGGCGGCGGTACCTGCGAAATACCCCACGACACCAAGGCCGATATGCATCTTTCCCATCTGCACATGCACCGCTTGCAGCACATGATTCTGCAAGCCCAGCACCAGTTGGGCGCTGCGTGCACTGAGGGCCGTATCGGCGATAGCTTGGGCTGCTGCGAAACCTGCAGCGCCAGTAGCGAAAATGGAGCCGAACAACGGCATCAGCTCACGTTGCCCCCCCGATGTTGCCATGGTCTCGCGCCATGTCTGCACCAGATTGACCATCTGCGCAACAAACACCGCCACCCCCACGCCATCCCCCAGCTTGTTGAAGCTGCCGACGGTACTGTAGCCATTACGCAGGTTGCGCAGGCCGCTCGCCACCTCCTGTAACTGAGCAGGCGGCAGGATCAGTGTCATACCGGCACGCCCTGGAGCGACGCCGGCCACACGAACGCTGTTTTCTGGCAATTCGGCGATCGGACTGAGGGCTGCCGCCAGCCGAGGTTCTAGTATGTCGAGCTGCGCCCGAACGCGCTGAATGTCGGCAAATAACGCTCGGGCGGCTGGTGATTTATGCCCTGAGGTTGCCTTGACTTTCTTGCGCTTTTTAACAAGGTCATGGAGTTCGGCACGGCTGTCGATGATGTCGCGCAGATTGCGCTGCAGGGCTGTCTTTTCTGCGTCAGTAGCGAAGCTGAAGGTCACCCCTTCCCTCCGAACTGCATCCAGCAGGCGGGCGGGCAGCACCTTGGGTAGCTTGCGGAACAGTTCATCGAGTTCAGGCACTTTCTGCTGACCGACGCCTTGGTAGAAGGCTTCCATCGCGCGGCTTATACCCAGAGTTAGGGCTGGATCCAGAACAGCCTGGGCACTGGCAGCAACTGCACGGGTCGACTCCGGCAGGTTGTCGATAGCTGGTAGCTTGCCTTGCTCTAGCGTTTTCAGCTTCTGTGCCCACTCAGCAAGTCCCTTAGCTACGGAGTAGCCCGCTACACCCATCTGAGCATACTGCACGGCCAACGTGCTCTGTTCGTTAAGCGGTAGCGTATGGAATAGCGGGCGGTCGTACTGGGGTTTTCTCTCGATCCAGGCGTATAACTCCTCGCTAGAGACATCACTTCGGCATATATCTTTCAGGCAGGCATATTGAGTGACGAATGCCAGCCCCACCTGCTCCGCCTGCTGGGGGTCGTAGTACCATGCAGCGCGGTGGAAGCGGTCCGCTGTGACCATTTGCGTGCGGTCAGCGGAGATGCGATCTAACAGCATGTTCCAACGTGCCAGATTAGGCCTATGGCTAGCCAGAAAGGCATCCATGGCCGGCCGATCGATCAGGTCGTCGATGCCGCGCTGCCCAAAACTAGCGCCTCGCAATTTTTCCTTGATCCGCCCGCCCTGCTCTTTCCTGAGTGCAATCAACGCGTCTAGCTCACTTTCGACGAATGCACGTTGGGCGCCAAGGTCGAGCAGCTTGGTGCGGGTGTAGTAGCGTTCGGTAGCGCGGCGCAGGGTACTCTGCAGACCGAAGCCGACCTTTCCAGAGCTCCTGCTGGATAAGCGGATAGCGTCCAGTTCGGCCTGCAGCTCTGCTGGATGACTTTTGCTATCGACAGAGGGATAAGGCTCATTGTTGTTGAGGAAGGTCAACACAGCGCTACGGGTCCGCACACGATCAGCGTCGGGCAGCGCCTCAAGCTTGCTCAGCATTGCTTGTACTGCGGGGGACTCGGAGTGCTCGGCTAGCTTGTCGAAGTCTATCTCGGTGATCTGCGAGAGTGATTCGATATAGCAGGCGATCACGTAGTCACGCTCATTCGCCCCTGGTTGTGCGCCACCTTCAATCCACTCTTCAATCCAGCCAACTACCTTGTCCTGGTAGTTGGCTAGATCGCGCATCACACCAATATCGTCGCGCACCACCAGGAATAGGGCGTCGTGTTCGTGCGCAGGGAGAATTTGTCCGGTCAATGCACCTATCTGGGTATCGCTAAACAGGGGCGGGTCTTCCCAAGTATAGGCTTTCAATTCTTCAGGATGGAGGTCGCCGGCGTCGACCGGCCGGCGCTGGTGCTCCGGAAAGGTCTGCTGCCCCGTCTCGCCCACATGGACTTTGTTCTGCACGACCTCTGCCAACCACTTTTCGGCTTGCTGGCGAGTCAGCAGGTGTGTGCCACCTCGTTGCGGGTCAACCTGACTTAGATCGACAGCCTGCATGAAATGCTCGCGGTCCTTTTGACTGGCCAGGACCTGGGTGCACTTGCGCGCGGTCCATTGCAGTTCGGAGTAGGCAACATGCAGTTTGCTGCGCTTCGGGAAGACCAGGTGCGGTTCGCCAACGCCGTTGGTGCGGGTATCTGCGCGAACTTCGGCTGCCTTCCATAGCAGCTTGGTGATGGTGCCCTGCGTGATCTCGTACTCGTACAGGTAACCCGTGTTGTTGTCGATAATGTAGAGAAAGCCGTCGCGCACTAGACGTATACCCAGTGGCCGACTTTGCAGGGAAAAGGGCATAGAGAGGTCGGACGAGGGATCAACTCGCTCGGTCAGGCCATAGCGCAGAGGGATCAGTTGTACCCTCAGTTTCATCAGTGGGCAGGTACTGGTCGTTGAGCGGCTATCGCTACAGGATGCAGCGTTAGCTGCAACGTTGGCATTATTGCGGGGAGATGTCTGCACAGTCATGAGAGCATCCCATCTAACTCTGTGGCGCGTTGTTCAGCTAAGCATGCAGCGAGTTCCACACGCTGGCCGGGCGGTTGTGCTGAGAACTTATCGAGCAGGCAGGCTATGTCTGGATGGTTTTCCAGCGACTGATCACCTAGGAAACCGAACACATTGGCGAACAAAAGTATCTCGCGCTGGGAACACATTCCGCTCTGGTAAGCTCGCTCGGCCAGCGCGCGCAGGTGCCAGAGGCGTTCGCGGCCACGCAAAGCTGGCTGATAGGTGGGAAAGAATGCCCGCATGTGCTCGTCCAAGACCATGATCATCTGGCGAAAGCTCACTTCCCCCAGCGCCGTCAGCTCCTGGTCACTCAAACAATAGAGGTGAGTCTGATCCGGATCGGGTATTGAGCCAGTGCGTTGGTGCCGATGCCAAACTCCTTCGATTGCATCGGGTGCGCACACCTGTTCGATAGGCCCGAAAAGCCTTGGATTGCCGATGGCAAGCAGTTGATGGGCAACGGCAGGGTCGGCCAGGCGCAGGAGGACGCTCTCGGTCTCCTGGGGCTCAACCCGAAGCAGCCAGCGCAGATGCCGCAGTGTTTCGTCGAATCCGGAGCGGGTGAAGATCAGGTAACCCCACTCCCACGCGGCGTTGTCGATGAATGCCTGCATGATTGGATCATGTTTGCCATTCAGGAGGATGAGGCAAGGTGAAAGATCGGCCAACTCCTGCCAGTCGGCTCCAAGATACAATGGCTCGAATACAGGACTTGCCGACCATTGATAGAGCTTTTGAGGGAGTGTTTCTACACTGACGCCATCAAGGAGCAGGTAGCTGTTTGTTTCCCATGGCAGGTTTCCTGGCAATGCAGGCATTGGCAGGTCATTCATTGTGAGCCTCCATCTTTGCAGCTTCGCAGATGGCGCATAACGGTTTTTTTTGTAATAGCGCCTGTCTTTGAGCCGGAATCAAGAGCTTCCCCACCTTATCCGTATCTGCTGCTTTGACCTTGCCTGGCAAAATAGGAGACGCCCCACTGCCACTCCCCGGCGCGCCGCCAGAGTTGAATTTGACCGTCGGGCCGACCATGGTGATGCCACTGGCATCCAGTTTGATAAAACTGCCAGAGGCCTTGAATGTCAGTTCGCTGCCGGCTTCGAGCACCACCTTGAGGCCGCTGGATACATGGATTTCATTGCCGGCCTGGATAAATTGACCGGTACCGATCTTGATGTGCTGGTTGTTGCCAACGGTGAGGTGGTCGTTGGCTTTGACCTCGGTCTTGCGGTCGGCATGGGTCGTGCGGTGTTCTTCGGCCTTGAACTCGCTGTAGGCATTGGCTTCAACCGTGTCGTGGCGCTCGTTGCCGATGCGGATCTTCTGGTCGTGCTCGATGTTCTCATCCCAGTCACGTTGGGCATGGATGTAGATTTGCTCGGCCCCTTTTCTGTCCTCAATGCGCAGTTCGTTGTAGCCACCTCCCCCTGGTGAGCTGAGTGTCTTGAAAACGCTGCGGGTCTTGTTCGCGGGCAAGTCGTAGGGCACGACATGTTCAGCGTGGTACAGGCAGCCGGTAACCAGGGGCTGGTCAGGGTCGCCTTCGAGGAAGGTGACCAGCACTTCCATGCCTACACGTGGGATGGCGATGCCGCCGTAATGGTCCCCCGCCCAACTGGATGAAACTCGCAGCCAGCAGCTGGTTTTGTCGTCAGACTGACCTTCGCGATCCCAAAAGAATTGCACCTTGATCCGACCGTATTGGTCGCAGTGGATTTCCTCGCCCGCCGGGCCGGTAACGACGGCACTTTGGCTGCCAAGGATGCGTGGCTTCGGATGATGCAGCGCAGGGCGATAGGGCACCACCCAGGGGGTAGCACTGAAGTGATTACGGTAGCCCTGCTGGAAACCATCGGCACTGGATTGGCTGGTGACGGACTCTTCCAACACCTGTGGCTGCTTGCCTTGGTGATGGATCTCGGTAAGCAGCCACAGGTCATTCCAGTGGGAGCGCGGGTGCTCGGTCAACGCCAGAAAGTGGCCACTGACCAGAAGCGGCTGATCACTATCCCCTTGAGCCAGTTCGACGTCATGACGGTGACGCTCCAAAGCGCGCTGACTGAGATGCTTACCGCGCTCACGGTCCACGAACCGGCCTGGGTAATCGTAATCTTCGAGGTCAGGCCTGGCCGCGCTCTTGGCCTCTGCCTCCATCAACAGCTTGGGCTTTTCGAAGTCGTAGTCGCGGCGGGTCACCCGGCTGCTGCGCGTTGCCACACGCACACCGAAGCGTTTGATCACAGGGTCGTCAGCGACCAGACCGCTGTCCTGCTGATAGGCGGTGGGAGTAAGTTTTCGGAACGGTGTCTGGTCGTCGCCAAATACCATTACATGGCCCTGCTCGCTGTGCTGGAAGTGGTAGTGGATACCTTCTTCCTCACACAGACGCTGAATGAAATGCAGGTCTGACTCGTCATACTGCACGCAGTACTCGCGCTCGGGGTAGATCGAGCCGAGATGGAATTGGTAGGCATTGGCCTGGATGCCGTGCTCTTCGAGCACCTGGCTGATGATCTTCTGCACAGTGAGGTGCTGGAAGATGCGCTGGTTGATGCGGTGAGCCAGGTACGCCAGTTGCGGACGCAGGCTCAGGTGATAACGGGTAAGGCGCTTGCCGGACTCGCCCTGCCCAATCCGGTATATCTGCCCATGGATACCATGGCTGGCCTGATCGAACGCAAGAAAAGCAGACTGATGTAGTAGGCTTTCCAAATCCAGATCAGGGCGTTCGCTAACCAGCTCCAGCTCGAACTCGAAGGGCTGGCTGATCGCTTCTCGGCCACTGAACTCAAGGACCTGCAGATCGTGGCTGAGCCCTTCTATGCTCAGACTGAAATGGGTCTGGTTGCCGGGGGCGAACATTCCTTGTTCCTCTTGTTTCATCCATGAATCAACGCACTGCACATGCCGAACCCAAGCTAAAACCGGCGTCCGTGCACACTTGTGATCTGGCATGACACCTTTCAGCGCTTGGTGACGCCGGTCTCACTGCAAACGCAGCGGCCAGGATAATTCCTAGCCGATGCGCAAAGCCGTGAACGCACTAGGTGCTTAGCTGGAGATCGGCGTACGCCAGTCGTCTGAGCCGGACGTGCCGGAGACTTCATGGGTCCAGACGATCTTGCGGTAGGTGAAGTAGACGTCTTCCAGGTGAGTGAAGTGCGACATGTTCGGGTCCTGGCAGTTGGGCATGCGCGACTGCACATCGACGATCACCGCATCTTCCAGTTCGATGGTGAAGTAATGCTCCTGGGTACCGGTGGATGAGGTGCGGTACCACTCCAGGCGGCACTTGTTCAGGCGCTCGCCCGAGGTGAGGGCGTTGAAGATCAGTGGCGAGGACTTGTCGAAGACCTTGGTGATCATCAGCGGCTTGTGCACACGCTGGCCGGTCGGCTGACCGGATTGCGGATCACGCGGGATGATGACCTGGTGATTGAAGGCCTGGACCAGGATCTGGTCTTCATGACCCTCCTGGAAGATGTTGCCGACCGAGTCTTCGGTGAAGGTGCCAGCGGTGATCAGGCCTTGTTTGGTGCCTTCGAGGGATAGATACGCGGGTGTTGGCATGGGAGCTCTCCTTGCTTTTGGGATCATGGATCAGCCGTGATCCGGGAGCCCCACCTAAAGCGATAAACGCGCCATAAAAATTAATCTGATAAAAATCAGTAAGTTATATTTCAGAGAAACACCAGAACAAACAATATGCGTGGTGGGTCACTGAAAATTGAGCAACTTCTTGCGCAGCACTGTGCAAGAAACGGCTCAATGCGCTGAGGCCCGTATGAGGTACCACTCTTGAAGCAATTTCCGCAGGCTTATCCACGAACAAGTGCGCAATAAATTGCGCAACCAGGGACTGCAGGCGGGTGACCAGTGACGCCCCACACCATGGCCGGCGCGCAATAATCTGGAGCGCACTGCGCAAGCGCTCAAGCACATGCCCTTCAATGCGTTAATAACGCTGCAGAACCCAACCTGTAAAAGGCCCGGAAACCCGGGCCTTTTATTGACACGCAACGCTCGAATCGCGGCTAGTTTTTCTGCAGATTTCGAATCAGGAAACTGAGCGACTTGGCCAGCTCCTCGGCGCCCTGATGGTCGCGCAGCACCTGCAACCACGGGCTGCCATCAGCAGGATTGTTCAGCACGCAAACGATGCCGCTGGGTGGGCAGTCATAGCGGATATACGGGTCCAGCCCGAATACCGACAGCTTGGAATTGCGCACGGTCAGGGCTGTGCCTTTTTCCGCGCGCGATTCCTCACGTACCAGCAGTTCGCCCGGCGCAGACACGCTGAGCTGATAACGCAGATCGCTACGCTGCGCCTTGCCAACCTGATAGGCCGCACGCAGTGCATAGGTATCGAGCAAGGCATTGCTGTGCGTCAGCAACGCCTTGCGTTCGTCATTGGTCAAATAGAGGCGCTTGAGCTCGGCCAGGTAACGCGCCTGCTCATCGCCGCTGAGTTGAGCCTCGGCCGCTACAGACGGTCCGCCACCGCCCAACGCCAGCAACAGCAATAACCCACTCAGTCTTCTTGTCAGTCCCAGCTGCATAATGCACCCTTGCCGAACCTTGATTGATGAAACAGGCCGAGGCCTGCACCGTGCCAGCATACTGGAAGCCACCCGCTTGATGAAAAGCCATCCCGATGCCGCCAGTCGTACAGCGGCCGAGGTTGTGACGCAGTTGCCAGTGCCATCACGGCTGGGAATGCTGCGCTTCGAGCGTTTGAACGAACCAAGCTGGACCCTGCTATTCCTCGACCCCGCCTGCGAGCGCCAACTCGGCGTTGCCGCCAGCGATCTCTGCGCCCTGATCGACTCGCCCTACGCCAGCCTGATGGAGCCCGAGGCGCGCTATCAGCTGCATGATGATATCCAGCGCCAGCTCGGCGAAACCCCGCATTACCGGGTGCGCTACACCCTGCACACGCCCAAAGGGGCGCTGAGCCTGACGGAAATCGGCGAGGCCTATCAGCAACATGGCCGCCAACTGCTACGCGGCTATCTACTGGCGACCACCCTCATTGTGGATGTCGCTGAGCAGCAACGGCACAACGAACTGGAAACACAGAACGCCCGCCTGAAGACCTCCCTGGAGTTGTACCAGCGCTCGCAGGAAGACCACCTGCAGCACCTGATCCGCTCTCGCGCCCAGCAGAGCCTGATCGTGCGCCTGGCACGCCATCGCTACGGCACGCTCGCTCCGCTGCGCGAAGCGGCCGAGCTGATCACCCAGGCCGCTTGTGACGCCTACGATGTAGCCCGCGCGAGTATCTGGCTGGTGAATGAACAGCACCTCGAGCCGGTCGCCCTTTATCGTCGCGATATCGATCGCCATGAGTTGCCGGAAAAGATCGATGCCAGTCGCTACCCGATCTACCTCGACGCACTGCACAGCGGCCGGGCCATTGATGCCCACGATGCCCAACACGATCCACGCATGCTGGAATTGCTGGACAACTACCTAAAGCCGCTCGGCATCGTCGCCGCCATCGATGCCAGCATTCGCCTGGGCGGCGAAATGGTTGGCGTGCTGTGCCTGGAACACGTTGGCGCACCCCGGGTGTGGCAGGCCGATGAGATCGCCTTTGCCGGTGAGCTGTCCGATCAGTTCGCCCAGGTCATGAGCAACCAGCAGCGGCGCGATGCCACCAGCGCCCTGCATCTGTTTCAGCGTGCGGTCGAACAAAGCGCCAGCGCCTTTCTGTTGATCGATCGCGATGGCCTGGTCGAGTACGTCAACCCGAGCTTCACCTCGATCACCCAGTACAGCGTCGAGGAGGTGCATGGCCGGCGCATCTCGGAGCTACCGGCCCTGGAGAATCTCGGCGACCTGCTGTTCGATACCCAGTCGAGCATGGCCGACCGCAACAGCTGGCAAGGTGAGTTCCGCAGCCGGCGCAAGAACTTCGAGCCGTACTGGGGCCAGTTGTCGATTTCCAAGGTGTACAACAACGATGGCGAACTGACCCACTACATCGGCATCTACGAAGACATCACCCAGGCCAAGCTGGCACAACAGCGCATCGAACGCCTGGCCTACAACGACAACCTCACCGGCCTGGGCAACCGCCCCTACTTCATCCGCAACCTCGAAGAACGCTTCACTCACCACCAGGGCCGGCCGTTCAGCTTGCTGCTGGTGGATATCGACAACTTCAAGCGAATCAACGACAGCCTCGGCCACCAGACCGGTGACAAACTCCTGATGAGCCTGGCCCGGCGCCTGCGCAACAGCCTGAACAAGAGCACCAGCCTGGCACGCTTCGCCAGTAACGAGTTCGCCGTACTGCTCGATGGCGCCGACGAAGACCAAGGCCTGCAATTGGCCGGCGAATTGCTGCGTACCCTGAACAAGCCACTGTTCGTCGACAACCAGTTGATCAACGTCACCGGCTCGGTTGGCCTGGCCTGCGCACCTCGCCATGGCGATGACCCGCACAAGCTGATGAAACATGCCGGCCTGGCGTTGCACAAAGCCAAAGCCAACGGCAAACACCAGGTCCAGGTCTTCACCGAGGCACTCAATGCCGAGGCGCACTACAAGCTGTTCGTCGAGAACAACCTGCGCCGGGCGCTGACTCAGAACGAGCTGGAGGTCTATTACCAGCCCAAGCTGTGCCTGAAGACCGGCCAGCTCACTGGCCTGGAAGCCCTGCTGCGCTGGCAGCACCCGGAAAAGGGCATGATCAACCCGGACCAGTTCATCAGCGTCGCCGAAGAAACCGGCCTGATCATCCCCATTGGCAAATGGGTAGCACGCCAGGCCTGCCGCCTCAGCCAAGAACTCGCAGCACTGGGCCTGGGTCAGGTGCAGGTCGCCATCAACCTGTCGCCCAAGCAGTTCACCGACCCGGATCTGGTCGGCTCGATTGCCGCCATTCTCGAGGAAGAACAACTGCCGGCCCACCTGCTCGAGCTGGAGCTAACCGAAAGCCTGCTGCTCGAAGCCACGGAAGAAACCCGGCAGCAGGTCTCCAGCCTCAAGGCCCTGGGCCTGACCCTGGCGATGGATGATTTCGGCACGGGGTATTCCTCACTCAGCTACCTGAAGAAATTCCCCATCGATGTGATCAAGATCGATCGCAGCTTCATCAAGGACATTCCGGAAAACCAGGACGACATGGAGATTACCGCCGCGGTAATCGCCATGGCCCACAACCTGCGCCTGAAGGTGGTCGCCGAAGGCATCGAGACCGCCGCGCAACTGAACTTCCTGCGCAAGCAGAAGTGCGATGTCGGCCAGGGCTACCTGTTCGACCGCCCCATCCCAGGCCGCGACCTGGTCGAGCGCCTGCGCCGCTACCGGCACCTCACCGCCAGCGACAACTGAACACCGCCCGGTGGGCCGTCATGCCTCGGCAAAAGGGGTAAGCTAATACGCATTGCCCTGGCCTACCGAGGAAAAAACCATGGTCCTGCGCTCCCAGATTCTCGTGCACAAACAAGCCCTGCCGACCGCCGAGCAGGCACTGCCCGGACGCACCACACCTGTCCCTGTTCCGCCTCATCACCATGTCAATGGCAACGCCCTGCAAGCGCCCTTCCCGGCCGGCCTGCAGCAGGCGGTGTTCGCCCTTGGCTGCTTCTGGGGCGCGGAGCGGCGTTTCTGGCAACAACCCGGCGTGTGGAGTACCGCGGTCGGCTACGCGGGCGGCCTCACCCCCAACCCCACCTACGAGGAAGTCTGCTCAGGCCTGACCGGGCATACCGAAGTGGTGCTGGTGGTATTCGACCCGCAACAGACCCGCTACGAGGACCTGCTCAAGGTCTTCTGGGAAGCCCACAACCCGACCCAGGGCATGCGCCAGGGCAACGACACCGGCACCCAGTATCGCTCGGCCATTTACTGCCTCGATGAACAGCAACTGGCTGCCGCCACCGCCAGCCAGGCGCAATTCCAGGCGGAGTTGGACAAGGCCGGTTTCGGCCCGATCACCACCGAGATCCGCCTGGCCCCGGCGTTCTACTATGCCGAGGCCTATCACCAGCAGTACCTGGCAAAGAATCCCAATGGCTATTGCGGGCTGGGTGGCACAGGGGTCTGCCTGCCGGCCTAAGCACCTGTTCACGCTCTCCTGGCTCGCGGCCATACGGCGTTGAAAACGCCCTTCGTAAATGGCGCTTCCTCAGACGTTTTTGTCTTGCCTGGCTCTAAGCCAGAAGAGCGTGAAGCAGTCCAAAGCGCCAATCGCTGCCTGGGGCAAAGTGCTGACGCTAAAAAGCCCCGGCCGCCATCATGGTGACCGGGGCTTTTTTCGAGCTTCCGGGTCAGTGGGCGCGCTGACTTCCACGCAGCGCAGCAACCTGACTGGCACTCACCTCGCCGGCCTGGTTGCCCCAGTTGCCGCGCAGGTAGTTGGCCAGATCGGCCAGCTGGCCATCATCGAGCTTCCAGCCGTAACCCGGCATGGCGTAGCCCATATGCGCCTGGGTACGTGGCCCGTGCGCGCCGTTGAGCAACACCTGTAGCAGGCTTTCCGGGTTGCTGGCGATGACCGTCGGGTTGCCCGCCAGCGCCGGGACCACGTAATCCTCACCCTCGCCGTTACGACCATGGCAGACCGCACACAGGCTGGCATAGGTGCCAGCGGTTTGCCTGGAGCTTTCCGGCATGGTGCGCGCCGCCGGCGGCACCTTGCCCTGGTTACCGATGGCCACCAGGTACTCGGCGATAGCGCCCAGGTCGCCCTGACTGAGGAACTGGGTGCTGTGGCTGATCACATCGGCCATCGGCCCACTCACCGCGTAGGACTTCGAGCGCCCGGTCTTCAGGAGCTGCACCAGATCCTCCTCGGAGAAACTACCCTGGCGCAGGTTGCTGGCATACCAGCCATCGAGCAGCGCGCCGGAGAGGAACTGATCGTCCTGCTCGCTACCGCCTTTCTCCTGCATGGCCAAACCCCGTGGGGTGTGGCACGCGCCACAGTGGCCGAGCCCCTGCACCAGGTAGGCGCCACGGTTGTAGCCGTCACTCTTGTCGGCGACCGGCGTGAAGCGCTCGTCGTCATGGAACATCCATTTCCACACGGTCAGCGGCCAGCGCATTGACAGCGGCCAGGGGATGTCGCTGTCACGGTTGGCCACGGCCTGGGCCGGCACCTGGTTCATGAAGTAGTCGTACAGCGCACGCATGTCCTCGTCGCTCAGGCGCGCGTAGCTGGTATAGGGCATTGCCGGGTACAACGCATGCCCCTCACGGGCCACACCGTCACGCATGGCCCGCTCGAAATCCTCGAAGCTGTAGCGGCCGATGCCGTGTTCCTTGTCAGGCGTGATGTTGGTGGAATAGATGCGCCCAATCGGCGTATCGAAGGGCAGGCCACCCGCCATGAACGCACCATCGGGCGCCGTATGGCAGGCGGTGCAGTCACCCGCGCGAGCCAGGTATTCACCGTCCGCCGAGGCGAAGGCGAACAGGGGCGTGAGCAGTCCTGCCATCAGCAATACGAGAAGTCTCATCTCAGGCCTCCTTGCCAGTCAGTTCGCCTACGGCACGCCAGGCCTGGTCGATGGCGGCATGGGCGTAGGGGTTCCAGTCGGAATCGGAGTTGGCGATGGTGATGTTGCCGATTGGTTTGCGCGCCTGGTCGATGATGCGTTCGACTTCATCCTCGTCATCGAACAGGCCGTTGGCGAAGTACGAATAACCGTGAGCCCAGCGGTTGACGGTGATCTCGGCGATGTCGCGCTCATGGTCGAAGCCGGCGCTGCCGAGCATGCCCTGCAGTTGCTCGCGCACCTGCCGCTCGAACACCTCGAACGGCGTACCGAGCAGGTAGGCACGACCCTTGCGCGCCTGGTCGCGAGCACTGAGGCCGCTGCCGGGCAGGGTCGGCACCATGATCATGTGCAGCCCGATGGGCTTGTCCGGATCGCGCGGGTGCTCGTAGCCGCCCATGCTCACCGGGAAGTCCAGTTTGATCTCGCAGAACGGCGCCGTCGGGCAGTAGACATCGTGCACGCCGAGCTTCTGGAAGGCCCGCCAGTTGCGGATCACCACTTTGGTGTAGACCAGCGGCAACTTGACGTTCTGCGCCAGGGCGTCCTTCTGCTCCTGCGGCATCTCCGGCACGATGTAGGGGATCATCATGTTGTAGCCGGCCATCACCACATGCCGCGCACGTACTCGCGACAATGTGCCCTCACGCACGTAACCGACATCCACCAGGGCCTTGCCGCCCTCCTCGATATTGGCGGCCTGCACCACCGTACTGTTCAGCCGCAGGCGTACCGCTGCACTGTCCTGGTCGAGCTTGCTGTAGTCGAACACCGCCAACTGCACGTCCTCCATGGTCGTGCCGGGCGGCGCCACTTGAGGAATCAGGCGGCGCACCAGCAGCCGCGCGAGGGTCGCGTTACCGTCGGGGAAGTGGAAGATGTAGGGGTCGTCGAGTTCAGCCTGGGCCTCCTCGTCCATCGGTGGCAGGCCCAGCCCTTCGATACCTGGCAGGCCACACAGACGCGCGTCGGTGACCGAGGTGGCGTCGATGCCCACCGCCTGGAAGTCGTTGGTCTGCTGCTGGAAGTAGCGGATTGCGGACTCGGCCAGGCCGACCTTGTCCTTGAGGAAGGTGGTGTAGCTGTTGCGGTCACACCAGCTCACCTTTTCCTCGACGCTCATGCCGCTGAGGTAGTCGACCTGCTCCACGTGCAAACGGATCAGTGCCTTGCGCTCATCTTCGGGCAGCGGAAAATCATTGATGAAATCTTGGTAGCTGCGCGCGTTCATCCTGGCTGGCGGGATGTCGTCGGCGACCTTGCGGGTCGGCGAGCCGGACACCACCTTGTCCACACCGAAATTGGCGCGATCGAAATAAACCCCGCGTGACAGTCCCAGGTCCGGGTAGAAATCCAGGTCGAAGTGGGCCTCCAGGCGGTCCAGGTCGACACCCAGATCACGGATCATGCCCAAGGCCCGCTCGCTCCAGATCGAGCGCGGCGACTGCAGGGATTCGCTGCCGCCGTAGGCGAGGATCATTTTGTCGTCGACCGTGAATTCGTTGCGTTTGGCGTGGCCTCCGAAGTCGTCATGGTTGTCGAGAATCAGGATGCGCGAATCAGCGCCATGCAGTTGCTGATAGAACAGCGCCGCCGCCAGCCCGCTGATGCCGGCGCCAACCACCACCAGGTCGTATTCGCCAGCGAGCTTCGCCGAGCCTATGTCGAAATGTTTGCCGCCACGCCCCAACGCGTGGGCGTTCTCGAACGAGCCATCATGGCTGCCGCGTAGCCCGGTAAGAGCCGGCGGGTAGTAAAGCGCCTTGTGCTGCAACGCAGGTTCGGCACGCAACAGTGCACTGGGCACCAACCCTGCGGCCACACTGATGGCCACGCCATTCAAGAAATCGCGACGCGTTATTTGCATACCCTTCACCTCATCTGTCCCGGCTGGCCCACCTCCTCATTCCCGTGGGAGGTGTGGCAACACCGGTCTGACCGACGAGATGCGTACAAGGTTTAAACCTTTTAAACGCATCTGCCGGCAGACGGCGTACCAGAACTATAGGCATAAATGAGCGGCTGGCACGCCGCCAGCGAGCAGTGCGGCAAAGGAGCGACTACTCGGCGATCAGCCAATCCAGGCGCCAGTCGCCACGGCTTTGCGCCAGCGTGTCGGCGAGCCAGGGCAGCAGTTGCTTCAGTTCGTCCTCCAGCCCCCACGGCGGGTTGACGATGGCCAGGCCGGAGCCGGACAGGCGCGAGGCATCGTCCGGGGCGTGGACGAACAGTTCGGCACGCAGCAACTTGGGTGCCGATGACTTCTCCAGGCCCTGGTAGAAACGGCGCAGCTGGCGCTCATCCTTGATCGGGTACCAGATGGCCACGACGGTCTGGCGCATGCGGCCGATGGCTTCGTTCAGCGCGGTGACGCAGCGTTCCAGCTCATCCGCCTTCTCGAACGGGGGGTCGATCAGCAGCAGGGCGCGTTTTTCCGCCACAGGCAGCAGCGCGCGCGGCACGTGCCAGCCCTCGCCCAGGTGCACGGCCACGCGTGGGTCGCCGCGCATGTTGTCCTTGAGCAGGCGCCCGTCTTCCGGGTGCTTCTCGTTGAGCAGCACGCGATCCTGCAGGCGGGTCAACTGGCGCGCCAGCTCCGGCGAGCCGGGGTAGTAGCGCAGTTGACCATCGGGGTTGAGCGCCTGCAGCACACCGAAATAATCCGTGGTCAGGGCCGGCAGATCCTCGGCCTGCCAGAGCCGGGCGATGCCTTCCAGCCATTCACCAGTGCGACTGGCCTGGTCGCCCTTGAGGTCGTACAGACCGACGCCGGCATGGCTGTCGAGGCAGACGAAAGGGGCCTCCTTGCGCGACAGCAAGGCGATGATGCGGCTGAGGGTGATGTGTTTGAGCACATCGGCGTGATTGCCGGCGTGAAAGGCGTGACGGTAGTTCATGAGGCGGCTCCTGTGGCCGCACAGTTTACCCGCTTCAGGTCGCCAACAATGCATCGTCTGTGCGGGTGCTCCGGCACAGCACATCGATCAGGCGTTGCAGGGCCGGTGGCACCGCAGCATCGCGGCGACGTACCAGCATGGTCGGCGCAGCAGCCAGTTCCGGGTCGATGGCATGCGACGTCACCAGGCGTGCACGCGGGTGCGCCTGGAGCAGGCTGCGCGGCAGCAGGCCGATGCCCATGCCGCCAGCAATACCGGCCAGGATCGCGTCGATGGAACCGTAGCTTTGTCGTGCCGCCACCTGCAGACCCTGCTGCTCGCACCAGCTCTCCAGGCGAGACCGGTAGTGGCAGCCACTGGGAAAGCCGAGCAAGGTGACGGGCGCCTGCCCCAGCGCGGCAGGCGACAGCCCTACCGGTAGCACCAGCACCAGTTCCTCGGGCCACAGCAGCTCGCTGATCAGACGCGGATGTTGATAAGGACCGCCGATCAGCGCGGCGCTCATTCGCCCGGCCAGCACCTCTTCGATCAGGGTGGCACTGGTGCCGGTGATCAGGGTCAGGTTGACCTTCGGGGCCTCCTGATGAAACGCCGCCAGCAGCTCGGGCAGGCGCACTGCAGCGGTGGTTTCCATCGAACCCAGGCACAGTTCACCCGCCCAGAGGTCCGATTGCACACTGGCCCAGGCCTGGCGGCAGATCTGCTCCAGGTTTTCGGCATGGGGTATCAGGCGCTTGCCCGCTGCCGTCAGGTGCAACCGTTGCGCCTGGCGCTGGAACAGGTCGACTTCCAGCTGTTCTTCCAACTGGCGCAAGCGCGCGGACACGTTGGACGGCACGCAGTGCAACTGCTGCGCGGCTGCGGTCAACGAGCCGGTTCGGCTGACGGCCAGAAAGTGGCGCAGCAGGTGTGGATTGAGTCGTTCCCAGGGCGCCATCGGCCACCTCCATGATCACCAAAAGTGAAAAACAATCACTATTTTTCACTAACAGTAAAAGCATGGTAACCGTTACCGTAGCGTCATCATAGGAGGAGGCAATGATGCTCCCGGTTTCTACACGTCAAATCCTGCAGGCCTTGCTGGCCGGCAGCGTTGCACTGGTCGTGGTGCACTCACTCGGGCGTTTCGCCTTCACCCCGCTCTTGCCCTACCTGCTGGACGACGGTCTGTTCACCCTGCACCAAGGGGCGCAACTGGCCACCTGGAATTACATCGGCTACCTGTGCGGCGCGCTGCTGGCCTTGGCGGTCTATCGCCCGGAGCGCCTGCGCATTGCCCTGCCCTGTGCCCTGCTGCTCAACGCCCTGATCATACTGGCTCAGGGTTTCACCAGTGATTACCTGGTGCTGCTGGCATTGCGCCTGGCCAACGGCATCAGCAATGGCCTGGTGTTCGTCCTGGCTCCGGCGCTGGTGCTCGAATGGCTGGCCGAACGTCAGCGCGCCCAACTCAGTGGTCTGGTCTACATGGGTTTTGCCGCGGGTCTGCTGCTGGCCGGCTGGCTCGCGGACCGGCCGTCGGCCTGGCTCAGCGGCGCCTCACGCTGGTGGCCGGTCGCCGCCGTCGCCCTGCCCCTGGCGGTGTTCAGCGCCTGGCAACTCAGCAAGCTGCATGTACGCCCCCATGCGGAACCCAGCACGCGACCACCGGCCACGCCCCTGTTCGACCGGGCCAGTACCCCGCTGTTTCTCTCCTACGCCGGCGCAGGCCTGGGCTACATCCTGCCGATGACCTTCCTGCCGACCCTGGCCCAGGCACAACTGCCCGCCGGTCACTCGCTGGTCAGCGGCGCGTGGCGCTGGACCGCCGTGGCCTGCCTGCTGTCGATCCCGCTGTGGAACAGCCTGGGCGCCCGCCTGGGTGACCGCCGCGCCCTGCTCGGCACCTACCTGCTGCAGGCCGTCGGCTGCGCCGCGCCGCTGCTCTGGCCGGGCAGCCTGGGCATCCTGCTCTGCGCCGTACTGGTCGGCGGTACCTTCACCGGCAGCGTGCTGTTGACCCAGCGCCTGGCGCGCACCCTGCAGCCACACCAGGGGCCGCGCCTGTCCGCCGCACTGATCGCCCTGTATGGCGGCGCGCAACTGGCCGGTCCCTGGCTTGCCGGCCTGTGGATCCAGCACGGTGGCAGCCTGGAGCAAAGTTTTGCCTTCGGCGCACTGGCGATTCTCTGGGCGCTGATCTGGAGCTGGCTCACCCCCGCCCACTCGACTCACTCAACGGGAGCTTAAACCGATGAACCTCACGTCCCTGCTCGATATCGACCATCCGCTGGTGCAGGCACCCATGGCCGGCTCCCAGGACCATCGACTCACCGCTGCCGTGTCGAATGCCGGCGCGCTCGGTTCGCTGCCCTGCGCCCTGCTCGATGCCACCACACTCGATGCCGAACTGGTTGCACTGAAGGGCCTGACCCAGCGCCCGTTCAACCTCAATTTCTTCTGCCACACCCCGGTAGCGGCTGACGCAAGCCAGGAAGCCGCCTGGCGCGAAACGCTGGCGCCGTACTACGAAGAGTTCGGCATCGACCCGAGCAGCATCGCCGCCGGCCCGGGTCGGCAGCCGTTCAGCGCCGAGATGGCCGAGGTGCTGGAGGCCCATCGCCCGGCCGTGGTCAGTTTCCACTTCGGCCTGCCCCAGCGCGAGTTGCTGGCACGGGTCAAAGCCACCGGCGCAAAGGTGCTCAGTTCGGCAACCACCGTCGAAGAAGCGCTGTGGCTCGAAGCCAACGGCGTCGATGCGATCATCGCCCAGGGCCTGGAAGCCGGCGGCCATCGTGGCCACTTCCTAAACATGGATATCAGCGACCAGCTCGGCACCTTCGCCCTGCTGCCGCAGATCGTCCAGGCCGTGAACGTCCCGGTGCTCGCCGCCGGCGGTATCGCCACGGCCCAGGGCGTACGCGCCGCCATGGCGCTGGGCGCAGCCGGGGTGCAGGTCGGCACCGCCTACCTGAGTTGTCCGGAAGCCCGCACCAGCGCCATCCACCGCGCCATGCTCGCCAGCCCGGCGGCGCGCTACACAGCCCTGACCAACCTGTTCAGCGGTCGTCCGGCACGCGGCATCGTCAACCGGGTGATGCGCGAGCTGGGGCCGATCAGCCCGGCGGCGCCTGGTTTCCCGCTGGCCACCACGGCCATCGCCCCGCTGCGCAGCAAGGCGGAAGCCCAGGGCAGCGGCGACTTCTCGCCACTCTGGGCGGGGCAGAATGCCAGCCTGTGTCGCCCCCTTGGGGCCGCCGAGCTGACCCGTGAATTGGTGGCTGGCTTCGATCTCTGAGGCGCCATCACGCTCATGGATAGTGCTGGGAGTACGCCTCCCGGCTGCTTAGACTCGGACCTATTCCACCGGAGGTAGATCATGTCCGAGTCCCTGCTCAGTTCCCGCAACCTGGCCTTCGAGCTCTACGAAGTGCTGGATGCCGAAGCCCTGACCCAGCGCGAGCGCTTCGCCGACCACAACCGCGAGACCTTCGAGGCGGCCATCAGCACCGCACGCGGCATCGCCGAGGAACTGTTCGCGCCGCACAATCGCAAGAACGACGAGCACGAGCCGCAGTACGTGGACGGCGCCGCGCAACTGATCCCCGAGGTCGAGCCGGCCCTGCGCGCCTTCCACGAGGCGGGCTTCCTCAACGCCACCCGTGACTTCGAAGTCGGCGGCATGCAGTTGCCCAACCTGCTGTCGCAGGCCTGCTTCGCCCACTTCCAGTCGGCCAACATCGCCACCTCGTCCTATTCGATGCTGACCATGGGCGTGGCCAACCTCATCGACACCTTCGGCAATGACGAACAGAAACGCCTGTTCCTGCAGCCGATCATCGACGGCCGCTTCTTCGGCACCATGGCCCTGACCGAACCCCATGCCGGTTCGTCGCTGTCGGACATCCGCACCAAGGCCGAGCCCGCCGATGACGGCAGCTACCGGATCAAGGGCAACAAGATCTTCATCTCCGGCGGCGACCAGCCGATCTCGGAGAACATCGTGCACATGGTTCTGGCGCGCCTGCCGGACGCACCGGCCGGGGTGAAGGGCATCAGCCTGTTCATCGTGCCCAAGTTCCTGGTCAATGCCGACGGCTCGCTGGGCAAGCGCAACGACGCCCTGCTCGCCGGCCTGTTCCACAAGATGGGCTGGCGCGGCACCACCTCAACCGCGCTGAACTTCGGCGACAACGGTGATTGCGTCGGCTACCTGATCGGCAAACCGCACCACGGCCTGTCGTACATGTTCCAGATGATGAACGAGGCACGCATCGGCGTCGGCATGGGCGCGATCATGCTCGGCTACGCCGGCTACCTGTACTCGCTGGACTACGCCCGTAACCGCCCACAGGGTCGCCAGCCCGACGGCAAGGACCCGACCAGCCCGCAAGTGGCCATCGTCGACCACGCCGACGTGCGACGCATGCTGCTGACCCAGAAAGCCTATGTGGAGGGCGCCTTCGACCTCGGCCTGTACGCGGCGCGCTTGTTCGACGACACCGAGACCCTGGCCACCGAGGAAAAACGCAAGACTGCGCTGGAGTTGCTCGACCTGCTTACGCCGATCGTCAAATCCTGGCCGTCGGAGTTCTGCCTCAAGGCCAACGAACTGGCGATCCAGATCCTCGGCGGCCACGGCTACACCCGCGAGTACCCGGTGGAGCAGTACTACCGCGACAACCGCCTCAACCCGATCCACGAAGGCACCCACGGCATCCAGTCGCTCGACCTGCTCGGACGCAAGGTGTCGATGAATGGCGGCGCGGCGCTCAAGCAACTGCTCAAGCTGATCCTGGACTGCTGCCAGCGCGCGACGCAGCACGACTCGCTGGACAGACTGCGCCAGCCACTGGAGCAACTGGTGGCCCGCCTGCAGGCGGTGACCCTGGCCCTGCTCGGTGATCTGATGGCCGGCAAGGTCAATCAAAGCCTGGCCAACTCGGCGCTGTACCTGAAGGTATTCGGCCACACGGTGATCGGCTGGCGCTGGCTGGAACAGGCGATCCGCGCCGAAGAAGGCCTGGCTCGCGGCAATGCGGCAGACGCCGACTTCTACCAGGGCAAGCTGCAAGCTGCGCGTTACTTCCTGACGTGGGAAGTGCCGGCTTGCCACCATGACCTGGCCATTCTGGAGGCCCGCGACGACACCTGCCTGAACATGCGCGACGCCTGGTTCTGAGCCCTCGAATCCCCTTCCCGACCCCGCCTTAGTGCGTAATGCTGTTCATTTAAGAAAAACGCCGCGATCCCAATGGGAGTCGCGGCGTTTTTCTTGGTCTGTTGACGTTTCGACATGGATGGCCGGATCGAGGCAGTTGTGGACACTGAAGCTGGTGGGCTGAAGCCCACCCTACAGATCTGGTACCCCGCGTAGGGTGGGCTTTAGCCCACCAATCGGCGCGCCATGAAACGCAAAGGTCGAACGTCCGCAATTGCCTCAAAGAGGCCCCCTCGGCGCGGCTGGAAAATATCCAAATAACCCGCGACCAGATGACTGGCAGCGGGTTCCTGGAGTGTCCCGGCAAGCCGCAAATGCTTATGTGAACAGCATTACGCCTTAGTGCGGGGATTTTTTGCCTGTCGACTGGGCAGCGCGTGCGCTTATGGTCTGGGCAGACAGCCAGGCGGGCTGGCACAGCCCCCACTGGCGCCTATGTGCCCAGGCTATGTATCGAATACCAAGCCTTGGGTTTCGCCCTGCTGGGCGAAACCCAAGGTTCCAGAACACGCCATAAACAGCTAGAACAAACGCGACAAGCTCGCGTCGCTTTATCCCCAGCAACACACCACTCACCCTCAACCAGCCATTACGACAAGCGGCCCATTCCACCCCGATTAATTCACGCAAGGCGCTTGCAGGAAATCGCAGGTGACAGGTTAGAATCGGGCGATCTGGCATGTGCACTGCATGCCATCTCCGCACTACCCGCCATCGCCCTTTCTCGCCTGGAGTCTTGCCCGTGGATGCAGTCACCATCAATAGCCTGTTCCTGATCGGCGCGTTGCTGGTGGGAACGAGCATTCTGGTGAGCTCCCTGTCATCGCGCATCGGCGTACCGATCCTGGTCATCATCCTCGTGGTCGGCATGGTCGCCGGGGTCGACGGTCCCGGCCACATCGGCTTCAGCAATTACCCGATGGCCTACCTGGTCGGCAACCTGGCGCTGGCGATCATTCTCCTCGACGGCGGCATGCGCACCCGGGTGTCGAGCTTCCGCGTGGCCCTGTGGCCGGCGCTGTCGATGGCCACAATCGGTGTGCTGATCACCACCGGGCTGACCGGCATGGCCGCCGCCTGGCTGTTCGACCTGAACCTGATGCAGGGCCTGCTGATCGGCGCCATCGTGGGTTCAACCGATGCCGCCGCGGTGTTCTCCCTGCTCGGCGGCAAGGGCCTCAACGAGCGGGTCACGGCGACACTGGAAATCGAGTCCGGCAGCAACGATCCGATGGCAGTGTTCCTCACCGTGACCCTGATCGACATGCTCGCCAAGGGCCAGAGCGAATTCAGCTTCGCCTTCCTCGGCCAGTTGCTCAGCGAGTTCGGCATCGGCGCACTGGTCGGCCTCGGGGGCGGCTGGCTGCTGTTGAAACTGGTCAACCGCATCAATCTGCCGGGCGGCCTCTACCCGCTGCTGGTGGTCAGCGGCGGCCTGATGGTCTTCGCCCTGACCAACACCCTGCATGGCAGCGGCATTCTTGCCGTGTACCTGTGCGGCCTGGTGCTCGGCAACCGACCGATCCGCAGCCGCCACGGCATCCTGCACATGCTCGACGGCATGGCCTGGCTGGCGCAGATCGGCATGTTCCTGGTACTCGGCCTGCTGGTCACCCCGCACGACCTGCTGCCCATCGCCGTGCCGGCCCTGGCCCTGGCGTTGTGGATGATCCTGTTCGCCCGCCCGCTGTCGGTGCTGGTCGGCCTGCTGCCATTCCGCGCGTTTCACGACCGGGAAAAGATGTTCATCGCCTGGGTCGGCCTGCGCGGCGCAGTGCCGATCATTCTCGCCGTGTTCCCGATGATGGCTGGCCTGCCGCACTCGCAGCTGTACTTCAACGTGGCGTTCTTCATCGTGCTGGTGTCACTGCTGCTGCAAGGTGCCAGCCTGCCGCTGGCGGCCAAGCTGTTGCGCGTGACCGTACCGCCAGAGCCGGCACCGATCTCGCGCGCGGGCCTGGAGATTCACCCCACCAGCGAGTGGGAGCTGTTCATCTATCGCCTGGGCGCGGAGAAGTGGTGCATCGGGGCGCAGCTGCGCGAACTGAAGATGCCCGAAGGCACGCGTATCGCCGCGCTGTTCCGCGGCCATGAACTGCTGCACACCTCGGGCAGTACCCGCCTGGAGGCGTCGGACACGCTCTGCGTGGTAGGCCATGAGCATGACCTGTCGGCGCTGGGCAAGCTGTTCAGCCAGGCGCCGTTGCGCGGCCAGGACCTGCGTTTCTTCGGTGACTTCGTGCTCGAAGGGGACGCCGAGATGGCCGACATCGCGGCCCTCTATGGCCTGAACCTGCACGACATCGATGGGCACCTGCCGCTGGGTCGCTTCATCGCCCACGAGATTGGCGGCCAGCCGATTCTCGGCGACCAGGTCGAGTGGAATGGCCTGACCTGGACTGTCGCCCTGATGGAAGGCAACAAGGTGCGCAAGGTGGGCGTCAGGTTCCCCGAGGGGCAGGCCAAGCCTGGTCTTTTCCTCTAGCGGCGAGAGCGGTTGCGAGGCTCGCTCGCGTAACCTCGCACGCGCAAGTACGCCCCACGCAGTTCGATAACCCCGCAGCGTTTATACGCTGGAACCCGCCTGTTCCAGGGCGGCCTGCAGTTCATCAATGCGTGCCTGCAACGCCTGCAGATGGGCACGCTGCTCGCTGATATCGTCGATCACGCTGATCAGGTGTTCGGGGCTGCCGCTCTGCGCATTGCGCTGCACGGAGGTGCGCACATTGGCCCAGACGTATTCGCCACTCTTGCGCCGGAAGCGCTTGTGCACCGCGTACCTATCCACCTTGCCGTCGAGCAGGCGCTGCAATTGCTCGAGGTTGGTTTCCAGGTCGTCGGGATGGGTCAGGGCCTGGAAGGTCAGGCCGGCCAGCTCCTCGGCGCTGTAGCCCAACAGGGCGCACAGGGTGTCGTTGACGCGCAGCCAGGTGCCATCCAGGCCGATGTAGGCCATCGCCCCGCCGGCCAGCTCGAAGATCGCCCGGAAACGTTCCTCACTGGCCCGCAAGGCTTCCTCGGCGCTCTTGCGCTCGGTGTCGTCCATGCTGATGCCGACCATCTTCACCGCCCGCCCGGCAGCATCCTTGACGATGGTCGCTCGCGAGGCGATCCAGCGCATTTCCCCGTCGGGGCGGAAGATGCGGAAGTCATAGTCGCTGCTGGTGCCGTTGGCGATCACATCGCGGTACAGCGGGGCCATTGCCGCCACATCATCGGGATGCAGGTGCGGCCAGAAATCCTCGTTGCAGGTGAACGACCAGCCGTAGACATCCTCGACGTTGGCCGAATAGGTGATCTCGTCGGTGATCAGGTTCCACTCCCAGGTCACGATGCGCGCGTTTTCCTGGGCCAGTTGCATGCGCGCTTCGCTCGCCATGATTTCCGTGGTGTAGCGCCGCCGCACATCGGTCATCGGCAGTTCGACCACCTCGGCACCCTGCACATCGCGCAAGGCTTCCTCGCCGTAGCGCAACCAGATCCAGTTGACCTTGAGGAAGGCCGCCAGGGCGCGCAGGTTGTCGTAGTCGATCTCGCCGCCACGGGTCCATTTGTGCACCGCCGTGCGGGAAATACCGAGCACGCTGGCCACTGCCTGCAGGGTGAGCTTGTGGTGCTCGAGCAGTTCCTTGAGGCGGAAGGCGAAGGTGTTTTCCATCATGACGGGGCAGGTCGACCGGTGGTGACGAATGGCTGGCCAGTATACATGCCGAACCATGGCGCTCATCCCTGAGCGCCTTTCATCAGGCTGACTCAGAAGAAGCTGTAGGGATACTCGGCAATCAACCGCAGCTGGTCGGCATCCGTATCCGACGCGCCGCTGATGCGGTGTGTGGCGTAGCGCAGGCGCAGCGCCAGGTTCCTGGCTGTCCCGCTCTGCACCACGTATTTGAGATCGACGTCGCGCTCCCAGTGGTGTTCGCTGTCGGCGTAGAAGTCGTAGCGGCTGCCCGACTCGACCCGATCGCCCTGGACGTGATCACCCCGAATGTAACGCAAGCTCATGCTCAACCCCGGCACGCCATAGGTGGTCATGTCGAGCGTGTACACCCCGCCCCAGGAACGCTCGCGCGGACCGTTGAAGTCGGCCAGTTGCGAGGAGTGCGCCAGGTAGATGGAATCATGGTAGGTGCCTGGCCCCAACCCCAGGTAATCGAAGGGCTGGTCACCCTCGTTGCGCTGGTGGCTGAGCCGGAAGGTATGGGCACCCAGGGTATAGGCGGCAGCCAGCGACCAAGCGGTGACGTCGATGTTGCCGGCCAGGGCACGGCCTTCATCGCTGGAGCGATACAGGTTGAAGTCGATGTTCAGGCTACGCGTCGGCCCGAAGGGAAAGGTGTAATTGACGTTGCTGTAGTACTGGCGCCAGATGTCCTTGTACTCGGAGCCATAGAGGCTGAGCTTGAGCTGGTCATTGACGGCATAGCTGCCACCGACGAAATCCACCGTGCTGCTGGATACGCCTGCATACGCCGCATAGAAATTGCCATGGCTGTCGGTGCTGTTGAAGTCCTTGCCCGCGGTGAAGTGTCCGGCCTCCAGGTTCATCTTCGGCACCTGGGCGCTGGTCAGCCAGAAGCCCGTGGCCGTGGCCGGCATCAGCCGTGCATCCGCCGGCGCGAAGACCGGGTTGTAGGGCCGCAACTGGCCGTAGCGAAGTTCGGTTTCACCGACCCGCAGCTTCACCGCGCCACCGATCGAGCCGGCCTCGTCACGCGCGCCCTCGGTATCGGGCACCAACACGTTGGCCCGTCCGGCGTAGCCACGGCCGCCATCGAGCTTGAAGACCGAATAGGCGTGCAGGTCGAGCCCGAAACCGACCGTACCTTGCGTGTAGCCAGAGCTGTATTCCAGGCGCAGCCCCTGGCCCCACTCGCGTTTGTCCTGCACACCGTGGGTGGCGTTCTGGTTCCAGTAGAGGTTGCGGGCGAGGAAATCCAGGTGGCTGTCCTCCAGAAAACCGTTGCTATCGGCTTGTCCGGCAAACGCCAGTGGGCTGCCGAGAAGGGTCATCAGGGACAGGGTCAGGAGAGGTTGTTTCTTGTTGTTGTTCAAAGGCGTTCTCCACATTTTGGATGCAAGCCGCCGCGGTGGCGGCAGTCAAGCCATCACCGGGGAGACTGTTCTGCTACGAAGGCCCTCCCGGACGGGAGGGCTCAGGTGCTCAGGTGCTCAGAGATCCAGGACCAGACGCTCGCCTCGGGCACGCGAGACGCACAGCATCATGGTGCGCTGGGAGGCTTTCTCGTCGTCGCTCAGGTACTGGTCGAAGTGCTCGGCCTCGCCCTCGATAATGCGCGTCTCGCAGGTGCCACAGACACCCTCGCGACACAGGCATTCAACCTCGACGGTCGTGGTCTTTTCGATAGCCTGGAGAATGGTCACACCCTCCTCCACGCGCAGCTCGGTGCCGGACTTGGCCAGCACCACGGTGAAGGCTCCCCCACTGGCGGGCGTGGCGGCGAACTGCTCCCAATGCACGCGCGCGTCGGCGATGCCCAGGTCCCGAGCAGTGGCGATCACCGCGTCGATCAGCGGTTTGGGCCCGCAGACGTAAACGTGGGCATCGGTGGCCAGGCCGCTGAACAGTTGGCGCAGGTCGAGCATGCGACCCAGGCTGTCGATGTACAGCTGCACATGTTCGGCATGCGGCCCTGTGCTGAGCTCATCCTGGAAAGCGCCATGCTCCGGCGCGCGGAAGGCATAGTGCAGTTCGTACGCCGCGCCCTGTGCCTGCAGCTCATAGAGCTGGGCGAGGAACGGGGTGATGCCGATGCCGCCGGCGATCAGCACGTGGCGGCCGGCGCTCGGATCGATGGCGAACAGGTTGTTGGGGGTGGAGATGGTCAGCTCGGTGCCGACTTCCACCTGGTTGTGCATGAACGCCGAGCCGCCCTTGGATTGCTCCTCGAGACGCACACCGATCTGGTAGGCGCGGGTGTCCGCCGGGTCGCTCATCAACGAGTAGGCATTACTGAAGCGGCGGCCATCGGCACCTTGCATCTGCACGATGATATGGCTGCCACCGGTAAAGGTCGGCAGGGGCTGGCCATCCTGGCGCACCAGGGTAAAGCGTTTGATCAGGGGTGTTGCCTGCTCCACGGCAGTGACACGCGCGGCGATCATTTCATAGTTGTTGGCCATGGCTAACCTCGGCTCTTGTTACTCGGGCGGCACGCACTGACGCCCGGTTCATAGGGACAATGCCCGCCGTTCACACGGCGAAGCACAGGTACTTCAGTTCCAGGTAATCCTCGATACCGTAGCGCGAACCTTCGCGACCCAGGCCCGATTGCTTGACCCCGCCAAACGGCGCGACTTCGTTGGAGATCAGCCCGGTGTTGATGCCGACCATGCCGTACTCCAGCGCCTCGGCAACCTTCCACACGCGGGCGATATCGCGGCTGTAGAAATAGGCCGCCAAGCCATACAGGGTGTCGTTGGCCAGGCGCACGACTTCCTCGTCGCTGGAGAAACGCACCAGCGCCGCCACCGGGCCGAAGATCTCTTCCTCGAGCAGTTCCATGCCCGGCGCGATGTCGGTCAGCACGGTCGGCTCATAGAAGAACTCGCCCTGAGCATGACCCTGTCCGCCCACGACCAGCTTGGCCCCTTTGCCCAGGGCGTCGTTGACCAGGCTCTGCACCTTGTTCACCGCCTTGGCGCTGATCAGCGGGCCGATCTCGCTGCCCTGCTCGGTGCCGTGGCCCACGCGCAGCTCGCGCACACGGGCACTGAAGCGCTCAGTGAAGCGCTCGTAGACAGCGTCATGCACATAGAAGCGGTTGACGCACACGCAGGTCTGCCCGGCGTTGCGGTACTTGGCTGCCAGCGCGCCTTCGACGGCGGCCTCGATATCGGCATCATCGAAGACGATGAACGGCGCGTTGCCGCCCAGCTCCAGCGAGACCTTCTTGATGGTCGAGGCGCACTGCGCCATCAGCAGCCGACCGATCGGCGTCGAGCCGGTGAAGCTCAGCTTGCGCACCAGCGGGTGGCCGGTGAACTGCGCGCCGATGGCCACAGCATCGCCGGTGACGATGTTCAGCACCCCTGCCGGAATGCCGGCACGTTGCGCCAACTCGGCCAGCGCCAGCGCCGACAGCGGTGTCTCGTTGGCCGGCTTGACCACGATGGTGCAACCGGCCGCCAGGGCCGGAGCAACCTTGCGGGTGATCATTGCCGCCGGGAAGTTCCACGGGGTGATGGCCGTGCACACACCGATGCCCTGCTTGATCACCACCAGGCGCTTGTCGCCTGCCGGGCTGGGAATCACATCGCCATAGATGCGTTTGCCTTCCTCGGCGAACCACTCGATGAACGAAGCGGCGTAGCGGATTTCGCCCAGCGCCTCGTGCAGAGGCTTGCCTTGTTCCAGGGTCATCAGCAGGGCCAGGTCCTGCTCGTGTTCGAGCATCAGCTCATACCAGCGGCGCAGGATCTGCGCGCGGTCCTTGGCAGTGCGCGCACGCCAGGCGGGCAGCGCGGCATCCGCCGCCTCGATGGCACGCACGGCTTCAGCGGCGCCCATCAGCGGCACATGGGCCAGCAGTTCGCCGCTGGCCGGGTCGGTTACAGCGACAGTGCGGCCTTCATCGGCATCGCGCCAGGCGCCATCGATGAAGGCCTGCTGACGCAGCAGTCGGGGATCATTCAGGTTCACGCGGGAAACTCCTCGTGTGGATAGTCCGCCGGCGCAATGCGCCGGCGGTGGCAGGGCTCAGTCCTGGTGCGCGACGGCGATCAGGCTGTGGAAGTGGGCGATGCCGTGCTCGCTCATGCCACTGCGCTGACGGTCGGCCATGATCCGGCCCTGGCCGCGGTAGCCGCGCGAACGCAGGCCTTTCTGCACGCTCTCCACCAGGCGCAGGTCCTCGGGGCGGAACACAGTGCGGTACCACTCGACCAGCGCTTTCTGATCCTCGGTGAGTTCCTTGTTGAGGAAGTACACGTCGTAGTGCTGCAGGGTGGTTTCGGCGTCGACCGGGAACTCGTAGATCACGGTCATAAAGTCGCCACCTGGCGGCACGTTGAACATGGTGCACGGCCAGGCCCAGAACCCGGCGAAGGAGGGGTCCTTGACCGACTCGTCGAACTTGAAGGATTTCTCCGACGGTTTGGCCAGGCCGTATTGCAGACTCCAGTTGCCGTGCAGGGTGTGGCTGTACTGGCCAACGTCCACCGAGTCGGAGAACCCCGGGTGGGCCGGGGCGCAGTGGTAGCACTCCATGTAGTTGTCGACGATCGACTTCCAGTTGGCCGGGGTTTCAGTGGCGAAACGCGCGGCCAGGTGCAGGTCGTCGATCACCGCGCAGGCCTGGCGCATGCGTGCTTCCAGGCCCGGCAGCTGGTCTTCGACGGTACCGGCTTCGGGGTTCATGTTGATGAAGACGAAGCCCGCGTATTCCTCGACCTTCAGTTGCACCAGGGAGGACTGGTCCTTGTCGAAGTTGGCCACGTTGTCGCAGTTGCGCGCATGAGCCAACTCGCCATCGAGCTTGAAAGTCCAGGCATGGTACGGGCAGGTGATGACGTTCTTGGCCTTGCCGTTGCCTTGCAGCAACTGGTGCCCACGGTGCGGGCAGACGTTATAGAACGCGCGCAACACCAGAT
Source organism: Pseudomonas sp. Marseille-Q8238 (assembly GCF_965111915.1). NCBI lineage: Bacteria > Pseudomonadati > Pseudomonadota > Gammaproteobacteria > Pseudomonadales > Pseudomonadaceae > Pseudomonas > Pseudomonas sp. Marseille-Q8238. The sequence continues at coordinate 4,385,789 of NZ_CBCOPI010000001.1, forward strand.
CGCGGCCACGCACGACGATGATGCTTTCGCCGATCACCTCACGGGTGATGTAGTCGTTGGCTTCGGCCAGTTCGCTGCGGTGACCCACGCAGATCCAACTGTTAGCGAAGACCTTTTCCTTCTCGAACTGATAGACCGCGTCGCTGGTGTAGTACTCGGCCGGGATGGTCCAGGCGTTGTCCGGGTCATTGCAGAAGTCGGGATGGAGTTTGGAGTAGGCACTCATCGTTTTTTCCTCTGGCTGAAAGCGGGTTTGCCCGCCAAATTTTGTTATCTATTGGTTAACACAATACTATTGGTTAACAACAGTGGTGCGATTTGGCCTCAGCGCACAGCGCTTGTCAAATCCCTTTCGTCGTATGCAGCCCTACGGCTACGGGGTATCGGCGGGTATGTGCATGGTGCGGATGGCGTCGACAAAGGCCCGATAGAGCCGCGCGGTTTCCGGGCAATCATCAAGCGCCCGCAGGCAGCTGTGCAGCAAGCCGGCGCCGAGGTGGTAGTGCGCCGGCACACCAGCCTCTCGCAGCCGCTCGGCATACACGCGACCGTCATCTCGTAATGGATCGAACTCCGCCACCGCCACGAACGCCGGTGGCAAGCCGGCCAGCGAATGCGCCGCCAGCGGTGCCAGCCGGGGATCACGATGGCTGGTGGGATCAGGTGCATACAGTTTCAGGTACAGCGCGATATCGGCGCTGCTGAGCAGCGGCGCATCGGCGTTTTCGCGGTACGACGGCAGGTTCTGTTCGATACCCAGCGCGGGGTAGATCAACGCCTGCCCGGCCGGTGCGTGGCCGTTTCGACCGACCAGTGCCAGGCACACAGCCGCCGCCAGGTTGCCACCGGCGCTGTCGCCCGCGACAACCACGCGCGCCGGGTCGAGGCCCAATTCTGCGGCCTGCTCCTGCAGGTAATCCCAGGCCGCCAGGCTGTCGTCGAACGCGGCGGGAAAGACATGCTCCGGCGCCAGCCGGTAGTCGGCCACGACAACCAATGCCCGGGCATCGCGTGCCAGTGGCGCCGCCACGAACTCATGGGAGTCGAGCCCGCCAACCACCCAACCGCCGCCATGCAGATACAACACACAGGGCCAGCCACCAGCCGGGGCATCGCCCAGCGGGCGGTACAGGCGCAGGCCGATGTTCCGCCCTGGCGCCTGCAACAGCCTGTCCTCGATATGCGGATCGCCGCTGCGAGCCGGGGTGAAGTGCCGGCACAGCGCATCGTAGGCCACCCGCCCGGCGCCGATGCTGTCATCGGCGGCGGTGAAGGTATTGCTGGTTTCAACGAAGGCGCGCATTGCAGCTGCCAGGGGATAGCGCTTGCTCATCGGCCGCTCCTCAGACTGCCTGCTTGCTGGCCACGGCCCGCATCGCCGGGGGCTCGTCCGCCTGCGTCTCTTCCGGAAGCACCCGGTGCATCTCTTCGATCTTGTGGGACGGGATGTGGCCGTAGTCCTCACGCAACCAGCGCAGCAGACCGTAGACCTTGATCAGGATGATCACCGCGAACGGAATCGCCGTGACGATCACCGCCGTCTTCATGGTGTTCAGCGGCGCCTTGGAGAAGATCATTGCCAGCGGCAGCAGGGTCAGCATCACGCACCAGAACAGGCGGTCGAATGGCGACGGGTCCTCGCCGGCCTTGAGGTCACGGGTACAGGTGGCCGACACCGCATAACCCACGGCATCCATGTGCGCGGCGAGGAAAATCGCCATCACCGCCAGGAAGAACGCCATCACCACACGGCCCGCCGGCAGCTGGTCGAGCAGCAGGCTGATGGCCACTTCGCCACCCTGACTGCTCAGCACGTCGGGGACGTTGACTGCCCCGGTGATGAAGCTGTGCACGCTGTAGTTCTCGAGCACACCGAAGACGAACCAGAGGCCACCGCAACCGCCCAGCACCATGGCCATCAGCACTTCACGGATGGTCCGGCCACGTGACACGCGGGTGACGAACAGGGCTACGCCCGGTGCGTAGGAGATCCACCACAGCCAATAGAACACCGTCCATTCGCGGGTGAATTTGCCATCGCCCATGGGATCGGTGAACAGGCTCATGTCGACGAAGTTGGTCACCATCAGGCCCAGGCTGGACAGCGAATTGTTGGTGATGAACTGGGTCGGGCCAAAGGCGTAGATATACAGGGCCAGCAGCACCACGCCCCAGCACACCATGTTGCTCAGGCGCTTCATGCCGCCGTCCATGCCCACGTACGAAGACAGGGTGAACAGCACCGACACGGCGAGGATGATGGCCAGCTGCGTGACGAAGGTATCGGGGATACCGGTCAGGTTGGACAGCAGCTTGGCGAAGGTGATGGCGGTCAGCACCAGCGAGATGGTCAGCGCGCCAAACATGCACAGCATGAACAGCAGATCGACCACGCGACCAACCGGACCCGCAGCGCGAAAGCCGGTGATCGCCTCGATCATCGCCGCCAGGCTCAGGCCTTTGTTCTTGCGCACATGGTAGTGGTAACACATGGCCACAGCGCCAATCGCGTAGATAGCCCAGGCACTCAGGCCCGAATGGAAGAACGAATAAGCCACGCTGAAGCGCAGGGCTTCCTGGGACTCCGGCGCCAGGTTCAGACCTGGGGTCTGGTAGTAGTAGGCCCAGTCGAGAAAGCCCCAGTAGAGCGTCGAGGAACCGAGGCCCGAGAGGATGAACATGAAGATCCACGAGGTCGTCGAATACTGCGGACGACCACTGCCCAGGCGGATATGGCCGTACTTGCTGAACGCCAGAAAGAACACCAGCAGCGCGCAGGCAAACACGAAGAGTTGGATGGCCGTGCCGAAGGTGCGGGTCGACCATTCGAACAGCTGCCCGGCGATATGCTCGGATGGCCCGGGGAACAGGGCCAGCCCCACCACGGTGACCAGCACGGTGATCAGGCTCGCGGTTATCAGGAATACATCTTTTTTATTGTTGTTGGTCATCATCTTCTCCTGTGGAGAGAGTGAGTTGAATTGTCCCGGCCAGGCCTGACCCGCCGGAAGTACACAAACGCCCTGTGTAGTCGTCGCTCCGCCAATCAATGAACGCCAGCACCTATCTGGCACGGGCTTTCGGGGTCGCAAAAATAGTGTGCCGCGTGCCCTCTCGGGGCCATCGCGCCACCGGTTCTGCTCGGGCGCCAAAACGCGCCCGAGCCTCTCACCTCATTACCCGCGCGACACGCGGGCGTTGAACCTACAGCGCCGCCGCAATGGCTTCGCCCACCTCCTGGGTCGAAGCGTTGCCGCCCAGGTCCCGCGTCTTCGGCCCATGGGCAATCACCTGCTCCATCGCCCGCAGGATGCCGTCATGCGCATCGCGGTAACGGCTGTCGCCCTGGCCGAGGAATTCAAGCATCAGCGCACCCGACCAGATCATGGCGATCGGGTTGGCGATGTTCTGTCCATAGATGTCCGGCGCCGAACCGTGCACCGGCTCGAACAGCGACGGGAAGCGCCGCTCGGGGTTGAGGTTGGCCGACGGTGCAATACCGATGGTGCCCGCACAAGCCGGACCAAGGTCGGAGAGGATGTCGCCGAACAGGTTGGAGGCCACAACGACATCGAAGCGATCCGGTTGCAGCACGAAGCGCGCACAGAGGATATCGATGTGCTGCTTGTCCCAGCGGATGTCCGGGTAATGGGTGGCCATAGCGGCCACGCGCTCATCCCAATACGGCATGCTCACCGCCATGCCGTTGGATTTGGTCGCGGCAGTAACCTGCTTGCGCTCGCGGCTCTGCGCCAGGTCGAAGGCGTACTTGAGGATGCGGTCGACACCCCGACGGGTGAACACCGACTCCTGCAGCACGAACTCATGCTCGGTGCCCTCGAACATGCGCCCACCGAGCGAGGAGTACTCACCCTCGGTGTTCTCGCGCACCACCATGAAGTCGATATCGCCCGGCTCCCGACCGGCCAATGGGCAAGGGACGCCGGGGAACAGACGTACCGGGCGCAGGTTCACGTACTGGTCGAACTCGCGACGGAACTTGAGCAGCGAGCCCCAGAGGGAGATGTGGTCCGGCACCTTGTCCGGCCAGCCGACCGCGCCGAAATAGATGGCATCGAAGCCCTGCAGCACCTCGAACCAGTCGTCGGGCATCATCTTGCCGTGGTGTTCGTAATAGTCGCAGCTGGCCCACTCGAAGGTCTCGATGGCCAGATCCAGCTTCCATTTCTGTGCGGCTGCCTGGACCACACGCAAGCCTTCGGGCAGCACCTCGTTGCCGATGCCATCACCGGGAATCGCTGCGATCTTGTATGTCTTAGTCATGGAGATGGGTTCGCTCTTGCGGATAAAGAAGTTCAGTCGCGAGCCATGCTATAAGTGGCAACAGAACAAATAATCCACCCATCCATTGATTTATAAGACACAAATCGTGAACAGTCTGCCGAACCTTGAAGACCTGCGGGTCTTCGTTCTGGTCGCCCGCCGCTCCAGTTTCGTGGCCGCAGCGACCGAGCTGGGCACCTCGCCGGCCTTCGTCAGCAAGCGCGTGCGCCTGCTCGAGGAAAACCTTGGCGTGCGCCTGCTGCACCGTACGACCCGACGCGTGGCCGTCACCGAAGACGGCGAACGCGTCTACCACTGGTCACAGCACATCTTCGATGCCGTGGAGCGCATGAGCGACGAAGTCTCGGCCCTGCACCAGGAGCCGCGCGGCCAGTTGCGCATCGTCAGCAGCTTCGGCCTGGGCCGCAAACACGTCGCCCCGGCGCTGTCGGAACTCTCCGCGCGCTACCCACAACTGGACATCCGCTTCGACGTGTACGACCGCCTGGTGGACCTGATCGCCGAGGGCTTCGACCTCGATATCCGTATCGGCGACAACATCGCGCCCAACCTGATCGCCAAACCACTGGCCGCCAACCGACGCATCCTCTGCGCCGCGCCGGACTACCTGGCGCGCCACGGCGAGCCACGCAACCTCAGCGAACTGGCTGGCCACGACTGCCTGATCATCAAGGAGCGCGACCACCCCTTCGGCCTGTGGCGCCTGCAGGGGCCCAACGGCGAAGAGAGCGTCAAGGTCACGGGGCACCTGTCCGCCAACCACGGCGAAGTGGTGCACCAGTGGTGCGTCGATGGCCGCGGCATCCTGCTGCGCTCGCAGTGGGACATAAACGACAGCCTGGCCAGCGGCCGCCTGGTACAGATCCTTCCGGACTACCACCAGCCCGCCAACATCTGGGCCGTGTATGCCGCGCCGCTGGCCAGCTCGGCGAAGATCCGCGTCACCGTGGAGTTCTTCCGGCAGTACTTCGCCGCCCGCTATGGCGCGATGAATGGCGAAGCAGCCGACGCCGGCCCCTCGCCATGAATCGCCTTTGCGCACGCGCGCACCTGTCCAGCGCCAGCATCGAAGTAGTATGTTGCGGGAACTTACCGCCCATCGGCCTTTCCCTTGAGGAAGTATCGACAGGGTAAGCACTGGCCAACCGCTCGCACGGTGGCGCCCCTGTCATGACCCATTCATTCACCTGAGCGTTCGATCCGATGTCCTTCCTGCGCCCGTTGTGTACCGCCGCCCTGCTCGGGCTCAGCCTGCTCACCTTCGACCTGCCTGCCGCCGAAGTGCCTACCAGCGCTGCCGTGCAGCAGAGTCTCGATGGCCTGGCCGCCCGCAAGCTGCCTGAGGCCGATCTCAAGGTCGTGCAACAGGCGCTGGAACAGACCCTGGCCTTTCTCACCAACAAGGCCGACAGCGAGCAACGCCTGGCCGACCTCAAGCAGCAGTTGGATGCCGCCCCGCAGCAGATAAGCGATGCCCAGCGCGAATCCGCCCGCCTCAAGGACAGCGAGCCGACCAACGTCCAGCAGCGCTACGGCAACACCGACCCGCAACAGCTCGACACCTTGCTCAGCCAACGCACCGCGCAGCTGGCCACCTGGCAACAGGAACTGACCGAAGCCAACAGCCTGATCATCACCTCGCAAACCCGCCCCGAGCGCGCCCAGGCCGAGATCAGCAGCAACCAGACCCGTACCCAGCAGATCAACGCCCTGCTCAAGACCGGCAAGGACACCGGCAAGACCCTGAGCGCCGAACAGCGCGACCAGCTCAACGCCGAACTCGCCGCACTGGCCGCCAGGACAGAACTGCGCCGCCAGGAGCTGCAGGGCAACAGCCTGCTGCAGGACCTGGGCAACGCCCGGCACGACCTGCTCGCCGAACGCATTCGCCGCCTCGAACAGGAAAGCCTCGACCTGCAGTCGCTGATCAACGACAAGCGCCGCGCCAGCTCGGAGCAGACGGTCGCCGAACTCTCCCGCGAAGCCGAGAAGGCCACGCCGGACAGCCTGGTGGCCCAGGAAAGCGCGGAGAACCTGAAACTCTCCGACTACCTGCTGCGCGCCACCGACCGCCTCAACGAACTGACCCGGCAGAACCTCGAAGCCAAGCAGCAACTGGATAGCGTCAGCCAGGCCACCCAGGCCCTGGACGAACAGATCGACGTGCTCAAGGGCAGCCTGCTGCTGTCGAAGATTCTCTACAAACAGAAACAGGCCCTGCCGCGCCTGAAGTCCGACAACAACCTGGCCGACGAAATTGCCGACCTGCGCCTGTACCAGTTCGAACTGGGTCAACGCCGCGACGCCCTGAGCAGCCTGCCGGATTACGTCGACGGCCTGCTGGCCAAGCAACCCGCCGATCAGGTCACCCCGGAGCTGCGCGAAACCCTGCTGCAACTGGTCACCACCCGCAACGAACTGCTGGACCGCCTGAGCCGCGAACTGAACGCCCTGCTCAACGAATCGATCACCCTGCAGCTCAACCAGAAGCAGCTGAAGGACACCACCGGCGCCCTGCGCAAGACCCTTGAAGAACAGATGTTCTGGATTCCCAGCAACAAGCCGCTGGACCTGGCCTGGTTACGCCAGGCGCCGACCTACCTGGAACGCCAGCTGAATGCCGTGCCGTGGGGCTCGGCAATCAGCGAACTGGGGGAAGGCCTGGTCGACCGGCCCTGGCTGTTCATTCCTCTGCTGTTGCTGATTGCCGCGCTGCTCTGGCGCCGACGCTGGCTGCACGACAAGCTCCAGCACCTGCACGAAGACATCGGCCACTACAAACGCGACAGCCAGCTGCATACCCCGCTGGCGATCTTCATCAATATCCTGCTGGGCTTGCCGGTCACCCTGTTCCTTGCCCTCTGCGGCCTGGCCCTGCAGATCGATGCCCGCGGCCAGAACGCCGCGCTCGGCAGCGCCCTGCTGCAGATGGCCCAGGCCTGGCTGGTGTTCTACACCCTGTACCGGATTCTCGAGCCGGATGGCGTCGCCGAGCTGCATTTCCGCTGGGCTCGCCCGCACGTCGCCTACCTCAGCCGCAAGATCCGCAGCCTGGGCCTGGTGGTACTGGCCCTGGTCGCCGTGGTTACCGTGGCCGAACACCAGCCGGCGGCCCTCGCCGAGGATGTGATCGGCATCGTCGTGCTGCTGGTGTGCTTCGGCCTGATGACCTGGCTGATGAGCCGCCTGCTGCTGTCCGGCCCGATGCGCGAACACGCGTCCTCGTTCCGCATGCTGATCGGCATGGCCTTTACCGCCCTGCCGGTGATGCTGATGCTGGCTGTCGGCTTCGGCTACTACTACACCGCCCTCAAGCTCACCGATCGGCTGATCGACACGCTGTACCTGCTGATCCTGTGGCTGGTGCTCGAAGGCGCGTTCGCCCGCGGCCTGGCCGTGGCGGCCCGCCGCCTGGCCTACCAGCGCGCCCTGGCCAAACGCCAGGCGCAGACCAAGGAAGGCCCGGAAGGCACCGAGCTGCCCGTCGAGGAACCGACCCTGGATATCGACCAGGTCAACGAGCAGTCGATGCGCCTGATCCGCCTGGCCCTGCTCGGCGGCTTCATCGTCTGCCTGTACTGGGTGTGGGCCGATCTGCTCAGCGTGTTCACCTACCTCGACGACATCACTCTGTACAACTACAGCACGGGCACCGGCGGCGCGATCGCCATGACGCCGATCAGCGTGCTCGACGTGCTCGGCGCGCTGATCGTGGTCGCCATCACCGTCGTCCTTGCCCGCAACCTGCCAGGCCTGCTCGAAGTGCTGGTGCTGTCGCGGCTGTCGCTGGCCCAAGGCAGCGCCTACGCCACCACCACCCTGCTCTCGTACGCCATCGCCGGCCTCGGCTTCGTCAGCACCCTGTCGATCCTGGGCGTCAGTTGGGACAAGCTGCAATGGCTGGTGGCGGCGCTCTCGGTGGGTATCGGTTTCGGCATGCAGGCGATCTTCGCCAACTTCATTTCCGGGCTGATTCTGCTGTTCGAGCGCCCGATCCGCATCGGCGACCTGATCACCATCGGCACCGTTACCGGCACGGTGAACCGCATCCGCATCCGCGCGACCCACATCACCGACAGCGACCGCAAGGCGGTGATCGTACCCAACCAGATCCTGCTGACCAGCCAGCTGATCAACTGGACCCTGACCGACACCATCACCCGCATCGTGCTGGTGTTCACGGTCAACCGGGGCGCGGACCTGGAGCTGGTGCGCAAGCTGCTCTTGCAGGCCGCCCAGGAGAACCACCGGGTGCTGCGCGAGCCGGCGGCCAACGTGCAACTCAAGACCTATGGCGCAGCCAGCCTGGAGCACGAACTGAAGGTCTACGTGCGCGAACTGGGCGATCGCGGCCTGGCCACCGACGAACTGAACCGTCGCGTCGACCAGTTGTTCCAGGAACACGGCATCAACCTGATCGGCGTGCCGAAGATGGAAGTCACCCTGGCCAACAATCAGGGCCAGTCGCAAACCCTGCCGCCGCCGGAAGACGACGGCGCGCAAGAGGAAGGGAAAAGCTGAGGCTGGACTTGCGGTCGCTCGACACTACCGTGAGCGACCGCAAGCCATTGCTCAGTAGGCGTTGGTCACGAACAACTGGCCGACCAGCTCCTGCACCTTTTTGTCCGCATCGATGAACTTGCTCATGCCTGCCGTGTGCGCGTCATACAGGGCCTCGCCCGCCAGTTGGCCATCACGGTAGATGGAGATCTTGGCGTAACGCATGTACAGCGCCAGATCCCAGTTCCAGCTGGCGGTGTAGGTCGAGGTCAGCGTGCAGGCTTGCGTACCGGCCGTGGCCGGCACGACCTGCACCGCCATGCCCTTGGCCTCGACGGCACGCTGGTAGGACGAGAGGAATCCCTCGCGCACCTTGGGGTTCTCCACGATGCAGACTTTCTCGCCTGCACGGCTGGCGACAGGGTCAATCTTCTGCACACTCGAGCACGCGCCGAGCAAAGGGCTGAGCAGGGCTACAACAATCAGTTTTTTCATTCATCAACGGCCAGCTGGAAAGGATGGAATCCCCGGCAGAACGTCCCGCAGCTGCAGGGCCATCCCATCCGTGGGGGCGCAGAATGTATCAGCCAATACAGCGATAGCAAATCGACATCACGCGGGCGCGATTGGACGCTATCGCCTGCCAATGCGCACAATGCCGTTCCTGCGCCCCGGAGCCCCCCCGTTGAAAACCCTCGCCGACCTGATCTTCGACAACCGCTTCGCCCGACTCGGCGATGACTTCTCCACGTCCGTGATGCCCGACCCCATCGACGAGCCACGCCTGGTGGTGGCCAGCCCGAGCGCCATGGCCCTGCTCGACCTCGATCCGGCCGAGGCCGACAGCGAGGTGTTCGCGAAGCTGTTCAGTGGCAACACGTTGTGGAGCGATGCCGAGCCTCGGGCCATGGTCTACTCCGGTCATCAGTTCGGCAGCTACAACCCGCGCCTGGGCGATGGCCGTGGCCTACTGCTGGGCGAGGTGCGCAATGACGCCGGCGAGCACTGGGACCTGCACCTCAAGGGCGCCGGCATGACGCCCTACTCGCGCATGGGTGATGGCCGCGCCGTGCTGCGCAGCTCGATCCGTGAATTCCTCGCCAGCGAGCACCTGCACGCCCTTGGCATCCCCTCTTCACGCGCACTGTGCGTCACCGGCTCCAGCACACCGGTGTGGCGCGAAAAGCAGGAAACCGCCGCCATGGTCCTGCGCGTGGCGCCGAGCCACGTTCGCTTCGGCCATTTCGAATACTTCTACTACACCCGCCAGCACGAGCAGTTGAAGCAGCTTGGCGAACACGTGCTGGCCAGCCATTTCCCCGGATGCCTCGCCGAGGACGAGCCCTGGCTGGCGATGTTCCGCGAGGTGGTCGAACGCAATGCCGAGCTGATCGCCCGCTGGCAGGCCTACGGCTTCTGCCACGGCGTGATGAACACCGACAACATGTCGATCCTCGGCATCACCTTCGATTACGGCCCCTATGCCTTCCTCGACGACTTCGACGCCAACCACATCTGCAATCACTCCGACGACGCTGGCCGCTACAGCTTCAGCAACCAGGTGCCCATTGCCCAGTGGAACCTCGCCGCATTGGCCCAGGCGCTGACGCCGTACATCGACGTGGAGCCGCTACGCGACAGCCTCGCGCTGTTCCTGCCGCTGTACCAGGCGCACTACCTCGACCTGATGCGCAAACGCCTGGGTTTCACCCTCGCCGAAGAGGGCGACGACGCACTGATCCAGCGCCTGCTGCAACTCATGCAACAGGGCGGTGCGGTCGACTACACCCTGTTCTTCCGCCACCTGGGCGAGCAGCCCGCCGAAGCAGCCGTGCGCCACGTGCGTGACGATTTCGTCGACCTGCCGGCCTTCGACGCCTGGGCCGCCGACTACTGCGCGCGCAGTGCCCGCGAACCCGGCAGCGCGGACGCACGCCGCCAGCGCATGCACGCGGTCAACCCGCTGTATGTGCTGCGCAACTACCTGGCCCAGCAGGCCATCGAGGCGGCCGAACAGGGCGATGACGCCCCCGTGCGCGAACTGCACCGGGTCCTGAGTCAGCCGTTCACCGAGCAACCGGGCATGGAGAAATACGCCCAGCGCCCACCGGAGTGGGGCAAGCACCTGGAGATCAGTTGTTCGTCGTAGATCGACCTAGAGTGACAACACCATCGCCACCCGATCACGCAGCCCGGCTTCATGCTCCGCCAGCAGGCGTTGGCGCAGTGCAGCCGACAATTCGCCCTCCGGCACCTGGCAGAATCCCAGACGCGCGTAGTAAGGAGCATTCCACGCCAGCGTGCTGAAGGTTGTCAGGGTCAGCGTCGAGGCCTGGCCGTCACGCGCCCAACGCACGACCGCATCGATCAGGCAGGCACCCAGGCCTTGGCGCTGATGGTGCGGATGCACATCCACCTCGCACAGATGCGCCACCGCGCCCTCCAGCTCGGCCAGGGCAAATGCCACGGGCTCACCCGATGCACTCACGGCCACCCACACGCGTCCAGCCGCGTGCATGCGCGCCAACGCCTCCTGTGTCGTCACCTGCGCACGCAGGGGTGCCGGCAGCACGGCATCCGGAAACAGGCTGGCCGCCGCCCGCTCGATGGCCGGTAGACAAGCCAGGTGCTCAGGCACCGCCAAGCCAATCCGATAGTGCCCATCCGGGGTTGAATAGTCAGGCTGGAATTCGCACGGCATCCGCGTCTCGCTCTGCAAATGGTCTGAATTCAAGCAGGTCAGACCGGGCATTTCTTAATTCGAAATGGAATATAAACCTTCTTAAACATTCTTAGACTCACTAAGCGAATCCGCTTATCGTCGCCCGCTGTTTTATTCCAGCCTGTTCTACCACCAGCTGTCAGGCGCATAACTGCATGAAAATCCGCGATCTCGATCTCAGCCCGAGTGCACTCAACGACGAGCACCAGGCGCTGGGATTACCGCCCGTCGAAGACTACGTCTCGCACCCGGAAAACCACCCTGTACTGCGCCTCGCCATGTGGTTTGCGGTGTCGACCCTGCTCTGCCTGCTGGCCTTCCTTGCCTGGAGCCTGTTCTTCGGTGACAACGAAAGCAGCGGCATGGAAATCATCGAAAGTACCCTGCGCAGCCCGGTCTTCTGGAGTGCCGTGGCCGTCGGTTTCTTCGCCCAGATGATCGATGGCGCGCTGGGCATGGCGTATGGCATCACAGCCACCACCTTCCTGCTCAGCGCCGGTGCCTCGCCGGCCGCCGCCAGTGCCAGCGTGCATATCGCCGAAGTCTTCACCACCGGGCTATCGGGCATTTCCCACGTCAAGCTGGGGAACGTCAGCAAGTCGCTGTTCCTGCGCCTGTTGTTGCCGGGCATCATCGGTGCGGTGCTGGGTGCGGTGCTGATCACCAGCTTCGATGGTGATGTGCTCAAGCCCTTCATTTCCGCCTACCTGCTGCTGATGGGTCTGTACATCCTGCGCAAGGCCTACCGCCATGTGCAGAAGCAACGCCAGGAACCCAGGCACGTGGCCAAGCTGGCCCTGTTCGGCGGCTTCGTCGATGCTGCCGGCGGCGGTGGCTGGGGCCCGGTAGTCACCAGCAGCCTGCTGGGCTCGGGCAGCGACCCACGCACCACCATCGGCTCGGTTAACTTCGCCGAGTTCTTCCTGACCATCACCAGCGCCACCTCGTTCATCCTCCTCGCCGGCCAGCCGGATACCTGGATGATGGTCGCCGGCCTGGTGTTCGGCGGCATGTTCGCCGCGCCCTTCGCCGCGCTGCTGTGCAAGAAGCTGTCGGCACGCACCCTGCTGACCATCGTCGGCTGCCTGATCACCCTGATCAGCGCCTACAACATCTACCAGGCACTGAGCTGAGGAGCACACCGGCGGCATAAGCTTCCAACGCCTTGTTCTAAAAGAGTGGGCGTTTCGTTGCTCCAGCGCATTGACCCGGCGCGACGCTCTGCCCATGCTGCGACCCTTCACACCTGCCCTGAAGGAACGTTCGCATGAAACTGGAAACTCTGGCCATCCACGCCGGCTACAGCCCTGACCCCACCACCAAGGCCGTCGCGGTGCCGATCTACCAGACCAGCTCCTATGCCTTCGATGACACCCAGCATGGTGCCGACCTGTTCGACCTGAAGGTCGCCGGCAACATCTATACGCGCATCATGAACCCCACCAACGACGTGCTCGAACAGCGCGTCGCTGCCCTGGAAGGCGGAGTCGGCGCGCTGGCCGTGGCCTCCGGCATGGCCGCCATCACCTACGCCATCCAGACCGTCGCCGAGGCCGGTGACAACATCGTCTCGGTGGCCAAGCTCTACGGCGGCACCTACAACCTGCTGGCCCACACCCTGCCGCGCTTCGGCATCCAGACGCGCTTCGCCCCGCACGATGACATCGCCGCCCTCGAAGCGCTGATCGACGAGCGCACCAAGGCGGTGTTCTGCGAGTCCATCGGCAACCCGGCCGGCAACGTCATCGACATCCAGGCCCTGGCCGACGCCGCCCACCGCCATGGCGTGCCGCTGATCGTCGACAACACCGTGGCCACGCCGATCCTCTGCCGCCCGTTCGAACACGGCGCCGACATCGTCGTGCACTCGCTGACCAAATACATCGGCGGCCACGGCACCAGCATCGGCGGCATCGTGGTCGACTCCGGCAAATTCCCCTGGGCCGACAACAAGGCGCGCTTCCCGCTGCTCAACACCCCGGACCCGTCGTACCACGGCGTGACCTATACCGACGCCTTCGGCCCGGCGGCCTTTATCGGTCGCTGCCGCGTGGTGCCATTGCGCAACACCGGTGCCGCGCTATCACCATTCAACGCCTTCCTCATCCTGCAAGGCCTGGAAACCCTGGCCCTGCGCATGGAGCGCCACTGCGACAACGCCCTCAAGGTCGCTGAATACCTGCAACAGCACCCGCAGGTGGCCTGGGTCAAATACGCCGGCCTGGCGGATCACCCGGAGCATGCATTGGCTGTCCGCTACACCGGCGGCAAGCCAGCCGCCATCCTGTCGTTCGGCATCAAGGGCGGCCAGGAAGCCGGCGCGCGCTTCATCGACGCGCTCAAGCTGGTCGTGCGCCTGGTCAACATCGGTGACGCCAAGTCGCTGGCCTGCCACCCGGCTTCGACCACCCATCGCCAGCTCAACGACGAAGAGCTGGAAAAGGCTGGCGTGCCACGTGACATGGTGCGCCTGTCGATCGGTATCGAGCACAGCGACGACATCCTCGCCGACCTGGCGCAAGCGCTGCAGGCTGCTGCGCAGTAGGCCTTAACGGAGACACCGTGTGAATGCCCACTAGCGTCCGCACGGTGTCACGCCCTCATTGCGCGCCGTGCCCGCCTCCACCTTGCAGGAACACAAGGAGACGATCATGAGCGAACCCCTGCTGATTCCCTGCGCCCATTGCGGCGGCCTCAATCGCATTCCGGCGCAACGCCTGGGTGATGCGCCACGCTGTGGACGCTGCAAGCAAGAGGTGCTGCCGGGTAAACCCTTCGACCTGAACCAGGCCGGCTTTGCCAGCCAGCTCAAGGGCGACCTGCCATTGCTGGTGGATGTATGGGCAAGCTGGTGTGGCCCCTGCCGCAGCTTTGCGCCGACCTTCGAACAAGCCGCCGCTCAACTGCAGGGGCGCTGTCGCCTGGGCAAGCTGGACAGCGAAGCCAACCCGCAACTGTCCACGCAGCTCGGCATTCGCTCCATCCCCAGCCTGATCCTGTTCAAGGGCGGGATCGAGGTCGCCCGGCAAAGCGGCGCCCTGCCCCTGCCACAGCTGCTGGGCTGGCTACGCAACCAGGGCATTGCCTGACACCCACGCTGCATGAGCGGATTGGTCAGCGCTGGCGAGCCGCCCGGTCATTGTGCCCGGCGGACAGCCGGCTAGGCTGAGGGCTTCCCCTACCCAGGAGCCCGACATGCCACTCCCCCTCGAAATGGCCCGCCTGTTCACCGAAGAAAAGATCGCCTTCGTCAAACGCATGGGGCTGAAGGCCGACGCGCTCGAAGCCGGCTACGTGCGCCTGCACATCCCCCTGGCAGGCAACGAGAACCATATCGGCACCGCCTACGCAGGCGCACTGTTCACCCTCGCCGAGATTCCCGGTGGCGCGTTGTTCCTCACCAGCTTCGATGCCCAGCGCTTCTACCCGATCATCAAGGAAATGAACCTGCGTTTTCGGCGCCCCGCCACCAGCGACGTCACCGTCGAAGCCCGCCTGAGCGCCGAAGATATCGAGCGCATCCAGCAACAGGCCGAACAGGACGGCAAGGCCGAGTACCTGCTGGAATTGCAATTGCGCGATACCAGCGGGGAAATCGTTGCGGAAAGTAGAGGCGTGTATCAATTACGCAAACACTGATGTGTGGAACTTGCTGCGGATCAAAAGCCGGGCTATCTAATGAAGTCAAACTAACGGAGTCAAATAAGCACCCCAGAGGTTTCACGCCCCGCGCCCCTCGCGGCGCAGAGGACACAATAATGATCAAGCACATTCTCATTGCCCATGACCTGCGCAGCACTGCCGATCCGGCACTGCGCCGGGCTGCCCAACTCGCCCGCCAGCACAAGGCTCGCCTCACACTGCTGCATGTTCTCGACAGCCGACTGACCCAGGCCGAACAGGAAAAGGTCCAGCAGCAGCTGGACAACAGCCTGACCCAGTTCGCACCCAGCGGCAGCGAACTGCGCCTGTGCCAGGGCAAACCGGCTGAGGCGGTACTCGAGCAGGTGCAACTGCTCGGCGCCGACCTGCTGGTACTTGGCGCCCATCACCAGCGCCACGAACTGTTCTCCGGCACCAGCCTCGACCGCATCGCCCGGCGCTGCCCGGTACCGCTGCTGCTGGTCGCACGTGACGAAGACCAGGCCTACAACTCGGCGCTCTCGGCGCTGGACTTCTCGTTGTGTGCCTGCACGGCGCTCAACCATGCCAGCCGCCTGCTGCCGGAAGGCGCGAACATCCACGCCGTGCACGTATTCGAGACCGCCAAGAACCTCGGCCATGCCGACACCCAACTGGCGACGCAGAAAGCCCTGATCGACCAGTTGATCGAAGATGAAACCCGTCATCTGCCCGCCAATGGCCCGACGCTGAGCCATGCGGTGCATCAGGGCGGCCTGCTGCACACCCTGCAGCAGAGCCTCAGCCAACGGCAGCCGCAACTGCTGGTCCTCGGCAGCCATGGTCGCAGTGCCCTGTCGCAGGCCTTGCTCGGCAGCCTGGCCCAGCACTTCCTGCACAAGGCGCCTTGCGACGTGTTCGTGGTGCGTTAATCCACCCGAATAAAAAAGGGCGCCTGCAGGCGCCCTTTTTTCATCCGTGCTTGTTCAGCCGCGCTCTTCCAGCAGGTTGTGCAGCTCGACGAACTGCTGCGTCAGCTTGTGACTGCGGTCCAGGAAGATCAGCGGCACGCATGCCTGATGCGACTCGCGCATCTTCACCGAACTCATCAGGTTGACCGGCAGTACCGGCAACCCCTCGGCGACCAGCTCATCCAGCAGCTGCTGCGGCAACGAGGCGCGCGGCTGGAACTGGTTGACCACGATGCCCTCGACTTCCAGATCCTCGTTGTGATCAGCCTTGAGCTCTTCGATCTCGCGCAGCAGCCCGTATAGCGCCTGGCGGGAGAAACTGTCGCAATCGAAGGGAATCAGCACGCGATCAGCAGCAATCAGCGCAGAAACCGTATAGAAGTTCAGCGCAGGCGGCGTATCCAGGTAGATCCGCTCGTAGTCTTCGCTGAGGTCTTCGAGCAGTTTGCGCAGCTTGTTGATCTTGTGTTTCTGCTCGAGCTTGGGTTGCAGGTCGGCCAGTTCGGCCGTCGCGGTGACCACGTGCAGGTTGTCGAACGGGGTTTCGTAGATATCGACGGTGCCCTTCTTGTTAAAGGACGACAGCGTCTGTTTGAAGAAGTCGGCGATGCCCACCGGGATGTCGTCACCGGTGAGGCCTGTCAGGTAGTGGGTCGAGTTGGCCTGGGCGTCGAGGTCGATCAGCAGGGTTCGATACCCCTCGGCCGCGCTGACCGCTGCCAGGTTGCAGGCGATGCTCGACTTGCCCACCCCGCCTTTCTGGTTGAAAACCACTCGCCGCATGTCGCACCTCCCTGAAGAACCTGTCGCTATCTGGCGAGAAATGCCAGGTTATGGACCGGTTTAAGCCACAAATGTGAGGCGATTCTATGCAAAGCGCATGACAAGGGCGAGAAAATCGACAAAACCTTCAAGACCTCCCGTCCGGGCAATGTGTATCAAGATTTGCACCCACCCCGTACGGTCTGGATAATGCCACCTCCTCGCCATAGCCCCTGCCGCATACCTTGCCTGCCAGGGGAGTCGTTGTAGACAAGGAAGGCCAAAGAGGCCGGGAAGAGTTCGCCGCGTGACACATTTCAATATCGACACATGGCGTGCGTGGGCCCCTGGCTTGGACGGCCCGGACGACTGGCGGACCTGGCAGCAAGCGCCTGTGCGCCTCGTCGACAATGGCGAGCAGCCCGATGTCAGCTTCCTTCCCGCCATGCAGCGCCGCCGCCTCAGTCGCCTGGCGCGAATGGCCTTTCACGTTGCCTGGCCGCTGGCTGAACAGCACCCCCACCTGCCCATGGTCTTCGTCAGCCGCCATGGCGAAACACCGCGCACCCTGGCGATCCTCAGCGATCTGGCGCGCAACGAGCCGCTTTCTCCGACCCAGTTCAGCCTGTCGGTGCACAACGCAATCATCGGCCTGTGGTCGATCCAGCGCGGCGACACCAGCGAGATGACCGCCCTGGCGGGCGAAGCTGATGGCCTGGAGCAGGGCCTGCTGGAAGCCGTCACTCTGCTTGGCGAAGGCGCTCCGGCCGTGCTACTGGTCGTCGCCGAAGAAACGCCGCCTGCGCTCTACGCCCCCTTTATCGATGACGTGCCCTTTTCCTATGCGGTCGCCCTGCTGCTGACCCCGGGAACCGACTGGAAGGTGCAACTGCAAACCGGCAGCGGGCCGCGCAGCGAATGGCCGCATGCCCTGAACCTGGTCCGTGCGCTGAGTGGCGGACAGACCTCCCTGCAACATCACTGGAAGAATCGGCAATGGAACTGGTCACTCGACAAGGCCTGAGCCAGCGCAGTGCGCCCTACTGGTGGCGCCTGATCGCGACCGCAGCCAGCTTCAGCCTGTTCGGCATTGGCGGCGTCCTGCTGCGCATCCTGGTATTCCCGCTGCTGGCCCTGCTACCCGGCGACGCACAAACGCACCGCCGCCGCGCACGGGCCACGGTGAGCTGGACGTTCCGCCAGTTCGTCCAGTTCATGTTCCGCACCGGCGTGCTGACCTACGAGGTCGAAGGCATCGAGCGCCTTGGCCGCCCCGGGCAGATGGTGATTGCCAACCACCCGTCTCTGATCGATGTAGTGGTGCTGATCGCCTTCATTCGTGATGCCAACTGCGTGGTCAAGCAGAGCCTGTGGGACAATCCCTGCATGCGCGGGCCGATTCGCGCCGCCGGCTATATCAGCAACAGCGGCAGCATGGACATGCTCGACGAAGCAGCAGGGGCGCTGCAAGACGGGCAAACGCTGGTGATCTTCCCGGAAGGCACCCGCACCACACCGGGCCACAACCCGGAATTCCACCGGGGCGCAGCGGCAATTGCCGTGCGCGGCGCCAAGGTGGTGACCCCGGTCGTGATCAGCGTGACGCCAACCACGCTGACCAAGGCCGAACCCTGGTACAGCATTCCGTCGCGTCGTTTCCACTTCCGCCTGCGGGTCGGCGAGGATATCGACCCGGGACACTACACCGCGCAGGCGCCACTCCCGATAGCGTCGCGCAAACTCAATGAGCATCTGCATCAACACTTCATGAAGGAGCTCGCAAAAGATGAGCGATCTGCAGCTGGAAATTAAAAACCTGATCATCGAGGCCCTCGGCCTTGAAGATATGGCGGCCGAAGACATCGCCGCCGACCTCACCCTGTTCGGCGAAGGCCTGGGCCTGGACTCGGTGGACGCACTCGAGTTGGGCCTGGCGATCCAGAAGCGCTTTGGCATCAAGATCGACGCCGACGCCAAGGACACCCGTCAGCACTTCGCCAACGTGGCCAGCCTGGCGGCCTTCGTTGCTGCGAAACAGGCCGCTTGAGGACGCCCGCCATGCAAACCCGTGAAGAGATTTTCGCCACCCTGCGCGATGCGCTGGTCGAGCTGTTCGAGCTGGATGCCGAGCGCGTGACCCTGCAGGCCAACCTCTATGAAGATCTGGAAATCGACAGCATCGACGCCGTCGACCTGATCGACCACATCAAGCGCCAGACCGGCAAGAAAATCGCCGCCGAGGAATTCAAGGCGGTGCGCACGGTCGGCGACGTGGTCGAGGCGGTCCTGCAGGTGGTCAATGCGCCTGTCCAAGACTGAGCCATGAGCCGCCTGCTGGGCCTGCTGCTGATCGCTGCCGGGCTGCTCTATCCGTTTGCCGTGTATTACGGCATGGAGCACCTGTCGCCGCGCCTGTTCGCCGCCTTGCTCGGCGGGCTGTGGCTGGCCCGCGCCCTGAGCCAGTGGCGCCAGCCGGGCAGCCTGTGGATGGCGGCGGCAGCCCTGGCGTTCTGCCTGCTGCTTGGCCTGGCCGGCGAGCCGGCGCTGCTGCGCTGGTACCCAGCCTTGCTCAACGTCATGTTGCTCCTGGTGTTCGGACTCAGCCTGATCTACGGCCCGCCGCTCGCCGAGCGCATGGCCCGTCTGCACGACCCGGACCTGCCGCCCATTGCCGTGCGCTACACGCGCAAGGTGACCTGGGTCTGGGCGCTGTTTTTCCTCGCCAACGGCCTGGTGGTCACTGCCCTCAATTTCTGGGCGCCCCTGAGCTGGTGGACCCTGTATACCGGGCTGATCTCCTACCTGCTGATCGGCCTGCTGTTCGCCGGTGAATGGCTGACCCGCCGACGCGTACGGCGACAAGCAAAGGAACTGGCATGAACTGGATAAGCCTCGAGCACCTGCTGCTCGCCCCTCAATCCGGCCGCCCGGTAACCCAGGCCCCTGCCCTCGACCATGCAGCGCTGTGCCAACAGGCCCTCGCCCTGGCGGGTGCCTTGCAAGCGCGCCAAGTCAAACGCCTGGCCCTGCACCTGGAAGACACCGGCGAACTGGCCATTGCCCTGCTGGGTGCCTGGCGTGCCGGCGTGCATGTATTGCTACCGGCCGACGCCCAGCCGCACACCCGCCAGCGCCTCGCCGCGCAATGTGACCTCTGGCTCGACAGCATCGATGACGTGCCTGGCAACGCGGCCCCGCTGACGGCAGCCCCTCTGATGGCAGCCCCGCTGGATCTCGACCAGTGCTGGTTGACGCTGTGCACCTCCGGTTCCAGTGGCGAAGCCAAACTGATCGACAAGACCTTGCGCCAGATGGCCAACGAGGTGAACGCCCTGGAGCAACTCTGGGGCGCCGAACTGGGCAACGCCACACTGATCGGCAGTGTCGCCGCGCAACATATCTATGGCCTGCTGTTCCGGGTGCTGTGGCCGCTGTGCGCGGGCCGGCCCTTCCTGCGCCGTGCCGTGCCGTTCCCCGAGGATTTGCAGCGCGAGAGCCTGGCAATTACCAGGGGTGGTGGAAGCGTAGCGAGCGAAGAGGATGCAAGGCGAGAAACGGCGATGCCGCGCAGTTTACAAGCCGTAAATGAGCAGGCCGAGCCGCTTCTCAACGCAGCAGCATCGAGCGCAGTAGCTTCCAGTGCCCCTGGCGTTGCCTGGGTAGCGAGCCCGGCCTTGCTCAAACGCATGGGCGACAATCTGGACTGGAACGCCCTGCGTCAGGTGCGCCGGGTATTTTCCTCCGGCGGCGCCCTGCCGGCAGACGCCGCCCGGCTGCTGCACGACCAGCTCGGCCAGTGGCCAACGGAAATCTATGGCAGCTCGGAAACCGGTGGTATCGCCTGGCGCCAGGGTGGCGAGCAGTGGCAGCCGTTCGCTGATGTAGCCGTGACGCTGAACGAAGAAGGTGCCCTGCGCCTGACCTCGCCCTACCTGCCCGCCGGCCATGTCGAACAGACCGCCGACGCCGCGCAGATCGCTGCAGACGGCCGCTTCGTGCTGCGCGGGCGCCTGGACCGCATCGTCAAACTGGAAGAAAAACGTATTTCCCTGCCCATGCTCGAGCAGGTGCTGACTCAACATGAGTGGGTCAGCGATGCACGCCTGGGCATGATCCAGGAAGGCCGCGCCTTTCTCGGTGGCCTGGTCGCCCTCAGCCCCGCCGGCATCCATGCCCTGCGCAACCAGGGCCGCCGCAGCGTTACCGATACCTTGCGCCAGCAACTTACCGGGCACTGCGAAACCATCGCCCTGCCGCGCCGCTGGCGCCTGGTCGCCGAGCTGCCCTACAGCAGCCAGGGCAAGCTGGCTCAGGCCACGGTCGATACGCTGGTTGCCGCACCACGGCCGACCCAGGTCGAGCCGCTGTCTGCCGTGCAGCACGAGCAGGAATGGCAACTGGAACTCGACGTGCCGCTGGACCTGGCCCACTTCACCGGGCACTTCCCGCGCACACCGGTCTTGCCCGGGGTGGTCCAGATCGACTGGGCGCAACAACTGGCCCGGCGTTACATCGCGGACCTGCCTGCCCGCTTCGCCGGCATGGAAGTGCTCAAGTTCCAGCAACTGGTGCGCCCCGGCGACCGCTTGCAACTGAGCCTGCGCTTCGACGCCGAGCGCGGCAAACTCTACTTCGCCTTCCGCAATGGAGAGGCGCCCTGCTCCTCCGGGCGCATTCTGCTGGGGGCGGCGCAATGAGCATGGTGCCGGCCTGCTCACTGCTCGTGCCTGGCATCCGCCTGGAACCTGGCCATGCATAAGCCCTGCGCGGTGATCCCGGTGTACAACCACGAGCACGCGCTGCCCGTGGTGGTCGCGGCATTGCGTGTCGCCGGCCTGCCCTGCGTGCTGGTCGACGACGCCTCCAGCGCCGCGTGCGCCGCCGTCATCGACCAACTGGCCGCCGAGCCGGACACCTACCTGGTACGGCTCACGGTCAACCAGGGCAAAGGCGGCGCGGTCATGGCCGGCCTGCGTGAAGCAGCGCACCTGGGCTTCAGCCATGCGCTGCAGGTGGATGCCGACGGCCAGCACGACCTGGACGATGTCGCCACCTTCATCAGCACCTCGCAGGCACACCCGCTGGCGCTGATCTGCGGCTACCCGCAATACGACGCCAGCGTGCCGAAAAGCCGCCTGTACGCACGCTACCTGACTCACGTCTGGGTATGGATCAACAGCCTGTCGCTGCAGATCCGCGATGCCATGTGCGGTTTCCGCGTCTATCCACTGGCCGCCAGCGTGGCGCTGATCGACTCGACCGACCTGGGCAGGCGCATGGATTTCGACCCGGAAATCCTCGTGCGCCTGGCCTGGCGCAACCAACCGATGGTCTGGCTGCCGACCAAGGTGCACTACCCGCTCGATGGCCTCTCGCATTTTCGCCTGCTGCACGATAACGCGCTGATCTCGACCATGCACGCCAAGCTGTTCTTCGGCATGCTCCTGCGCTTCCCTGCCATTCTCTGGCGACGGTGGCTCGGATGAATGGTCGCAGCCAGGGCCAGCACTGGGCCGGCCAGCGCGAGCGCGGCAGCTTCGTGCTGATGAAATTCACCGCCAGTGCCGTGCGCCTGCTCGGTCGTCGCGCCCTGAGCCCGCTGCTGTATGCCATCGTCCTGTACTTCTTCGTCTGCGGCCGCCAGGCGCGCCGCAGCATCTGGCACTACCAGCACAACCTGGCGACCTGGAGCGGGCGCCACGACCTGCGTCCCAGCCGTCGTTCGGTGTTCCGCCAGTTCATGTGCTTCGCCGACACCCTGCTCGACAAGCTCGATGTGTGGAACGGCAAGCTCGGCCTGGAGCAGGTGAAGCTGGTCGACCCGCAAGACGTGCGCGGGCAGTTGCATCGCCAGGGCCGTGGACAGATGCTGGTGGCCGCCCACCTGGGCAACCTCGAAGTCTGCCGCGCCCTCGCCGAGCTGGGCGAGAAAGTGCAGATGAACGTCCTGGTGCACACCAAACATGCCGAACAGTTCAACCGCCTGCTCGGTGAAGCCGGTGCCACGCACCTGCGCCTGATCCAGGTCAGTGAGCTGAACCCGGCGACCATGCTGCAATTGTCCGAGCGTCTGGAACGGGGCGAATGGCTGGCGATTGCCGGCGACCGCGTGCCGCTGCACGGCGGACGCAACGTCAGCGTGGACTTCCTCGGTCGCCCGGCGGCTTTTCCGCAAGGGCCGTGGCTGCTGGCCGGCTTGCTGCAATGCCGGGTAAGCCTGATGAATTGCCTGAAAATCGATGGCCGCTATCACGTGATCATCGAACCCTTCGCCGAGCGCATCCAGTGGAAGCGCAGTGAGCGGGACGCGGTGATCCGCGACTGGGTACAACGCTACGCCGAACGCCTGGGCCAACGCTGCCTGGACGCTCCGCTGCAATGGTTCAACTTCTACCCGTTCTGGAACGAGCATGACGACTAATCCCATCGTTTTCGGTGAAGCCCACCTCAGCATCGAACAGGTCGTGGTCCTGTCCCAGCGCCAGGCCCGTGCGCACCTGCAGGACGACGACGCCTACCGTGAGAAGATCGCCAAGGGCGCGCGCTTCCTCGACACCCTGCTGGACAAGGAAGGCGTGATCTACGGCGTCACCACCGGCTACGGCGACTCCTGCGTGGTGGCTGTGCCGTTGCATCAGGTCGAGGCACTGCCCAAACACCTGTTCACCTTCCACGGCTGCGGCCTGGGCAAGCTGCTCGACGAGGCCAGCACCCGCGCCGTTCTCGCGGCGCGCCTGCAGTCGCTGTGCTACGGCGTCTCCGGAGTGCGCGTGGAGCTGCTGGAGCGTATCCAGGCCTTCCTCGACCATGACGTGCTGCCGCTGATCCCGGAAGAAGGCTCGGTCGGTGCCAGTGGCGACCTGACGCCGCTGTCCTACGTCGCCGCCACCCTCAGCGGTGAGCGCGACGTCCTGTACAAGGGCGAGCGCCGCAGCGCCGCCGATGTTCACGCCGAACTGGGCTGGACGCCCCTAACCCTGCGCCCGAAAGAAGCGCTGGCGCTGATGAACGGCACCGCCGTGATGACGGCCCTGGCCTGCCTGGCCTATTCGCGCGCCGACTACCTGCTCAAGCTGGCCACGCGCATCACCGCGCTCAACGTGGTGGCGCTGGAAGGCAACCCGGAACACTTCGACGAGCGCCTGTTCGCCGCCAAGCCGCACCCAGGGCAGATGCAGGTGGCCGCCTGGCTGCGCCAGGACCTGGCGATCAATGCGCCGACCGCACCGCTGCACCGCCTGCAGGACCGCTACTCGCTGCGCTGCGCCCCGCATGTGCTCGGCGTGCTGGCCGACAGCCTGGGCCTGCTGCGTCAGTTCATCGAAACCGAACTGAACAGCGCCAACGACAACCCGCTGATCGATGCCGAGGCAGAACGCGTGCTGCACGGCGGGCATTTCTACGGCGGCCACATCGCCTTCGCCATGGACAGCCTGAAGAACCTGGTCGGCAATGTCGCCGACCTGCTCGACCGCCAGCTCGCCCTGCTGGTCGACGTGCGCTACAACCACGGCCTGCCGAGCAACCTGTCCGGTGCGCCAGCCGAGACGGCGATGATCAACCACGGCTTCAAGGCCGTGCAGATCGGCACCAGCGCCTGGACCGCCGAAGCCCTGAAGAACACCATGCCGGCCAGCGTGTTCTCGCGCTCCACCGAATGCCACAACCAGGACAAGGTGAGCATGGGCACCATTGCCGCACGCGACGCCCTGCGCAGCCTGGAGCTGACCGAGCAGGTCGCCGCCGCCACCCTGCTGGCCGCCAACCAGGGCGTGTGGCTGCGCCTGCGCGACGGCAAGCGCGACCTGCCCGCCCCACTGGCCAGCATGCATGACCAGCTCGCCACGGACTTCCCGCCGCTGATCGAAGACCGTGGCCTGGAAGGTGAACTGCGCCTGTGCCTGGAGCGCATCCGTGCCCAGGCCTGGAGGCTGTATGCGTAGGACCACCTGCCTTCTCGTGGGAACAGGCCATGCCCATGCGTCGCGTGCATGGCGCGTTCCCACAAGCGGTATAGCGCTCCATCGCCACCTGACGAAGGCTAATTCCCATGCGTAGCAAAGGTGTCCTGCAGGCCGAAATCGAAATGGTCGTGCCGTTCTTCGATGTCGATTCGATGGACGTCGTCTGGCATGGCCATTACATCAAGTACTTCGAGGTCGCCCGCTGCGCCCTGCTCGACCGCATCGGCCACAACTACCGGCAGATGCGTGAAGCCGGTTATGCGTGGCCGATCATCGACCTGCAGGCGCGCTATATCCGTGGCGCCGAGTTCGGCCAGACCATTCGCATCAGCGCCGACCTGATCGAGTGGGAAAACCGCCTGAAGATCCACTACCTGATCAGCGACGCCACCACCGGTGAGCGCATGACCCGTGGCAGCAGCGTGCAGGTGGCCGTGGATATCGCCAGCCGGGAAATGCTGCTGGCTTCGCCCCGGGTGTTCGTCGACGCGGTCGAGAAGGTGCTGGTATGAACCTGCGTCGCGCCGCCTTGCTGCTGTGCCTGCACATGGGCCTGGTACTGACCACCGCGGCGCAGGCCTTCGACCTCGACCAACTGAGTGCGCAACTGGGCAAGGCCGAGGTGATCCATGGCGACTTCGTCCAGGAAAAACACCTGCGCTCCCTGCCGCAGCCACTGACCAGCAAGGGCCGTTTCGTCCTGGCCAAGGAACACGGCCTGCTCTGGCTGCTGCAGTCACCCCTGCAGCAGGACTACCGCATCAACGGCAATGGCATTGCCCGGCGCACGCCACAGGGCTGGCAACTGGTCGCCCAACAGAACGCCACGGCGCAGCAGAGCCGCCTGTTCCTCGCGGTACTCAAAGGGGACAGCACGGGCCTGCGCCAGGACTTCGAGCCGAGCCTCAGCGGCACGGCCGAGGCCTGGCAACTTGAGCTGACTCCGCGCGGCGTCCTGCTCAAGCAGATTTTCACCCGCATCCGCATCTCCGGCGGCGCCCTGGTGCAGCGCATCGAACTGCTGGAAACCCAGGGCGACAGCACCGTGATGCGCCTGAGCGACAACCAGACCGACCAGCCTCTCAGCGACACGGAGCAGCATGACTTCGCCGATTGAACGCTGGGGTCCCTGGCTGTTCAGCCTCGCCCTCATCCTGTTGCTCGCCGCCGCCGGCTGGCAGTGGCGCAATGGCCCGCCGGTCAGCGCCAACCTGCTGGAGCTGGTGCCGAGCAGCGCCCCGGATGCACTGGAGCGCAGTGCCGAACAGCGCATGCAGGAGCCGCTCAACCGCGAGTTAGTAGTGCTGATCAGCCACCCGGACCGCCAGCAGGCACTGCGCCTGGCCGCCGAAGTGGGCCAGCGCTGGAAGCAGGAGAAATCCTTCGAGAAGGTGCAGTGGGATGTCGAACTCGATCTGGACGGATTCCGCCAGCAACTGCTCGATGACCGCCTGGCGCTGCTGCCCAGAAAGGACCGTCAGCAACTGATCGACGACCCGCAGGCGTTCATGGAGCGCCGCGCCCAGGACCTGTTCGATCCGTTCCGCAGTCGCGGCCTGGTCAATACCGAACAAGACTGGCTGGGCCTGAGCGCCCTGATCGAAAAAGGCCTGCCGAACGATCACAACATGCAGCTCGACCTCAGCGGTGCGCTGCTGGCCGAGCGCGATGGCAAGACCTGGGCCTTCCTCCACGCCCGCACCACCGCCGATGCCTTCGACGGCAACCTGCCGCTGGTGGTGGACGACCTGGTCGCCCAGGCGCGCAAGGATGTCGAGGCGCAAGGCGGCGAGTTCA
Source organism: Pseudomonas sp. Marseille-Q8238 (assembly GCF_965111915.1). Taxonomy (NCBI): domain Bacteria; kingdom Pseudomonadati; phylum Pseudomonadota; class Gammaproteobacteria; order Pseudomonadales; family Pseudomonadaceae; genus Pseudomonas; species Pseudomonas sp. Marseille-Q8238. Next base: position 4,412,431 of record NZ_CBCOPI010000001.1, read on the forward strand.
TCGCCAGCAGCGGCCTGCTGTTCTCCGCCTATGGCCAGCGCCAAGCCACGCGCGAGATGAGCCTGATGGGCAGCGTTGCCAGCATCGGCGCACTGCTGCTGATGTTGCTGGTGTTCCGCCGCGTGCGCGTGCTGCTGGCCTTTCTCCCGGCCGCCGTCGGTGTGTTGGCCGGGTTGACTGCCTGCGTGGCGGTGTTCGGCCATGTCCACGTGATGACCCTGGTGCTCGGTGCCAGCCTGATCGGCGTGGCCATCGACTACCCGCTGCACCTGCTATCGAAAAGCTGGACCCTACAACCCTGGAACAGCTGGCGGGCGCTGCACGCGACCCTGCTCGGCCTGAGCCTGGGCCTGCTGACCAATGTCATCGGCTACCTGGCCCTCGCCTTCACGCCCTTCCCGGCGCTGACCCAAGTGGCGATCTTCTCCGCAGCCGGTCTGCTGGGCGCCTACCTGTGCTCGGTGTGCCTGCTGCCCAGCCTGCTCGGCCGGGCGCCGATCGTACCCTGGCCTGGCCCGCACCGTGTGGCCCAGCGCTTGCTGGTCTGGCGCGAGGCGCTGCTGCGCCGCGTGCCCACGCCCTGGCTACTGCTGCTGTTCCTGCTGTTCTGCGCCGGTGGTGCGGCCCAGCTGTCGCTCAAGGACGACCTGCGCCAATGGGCCAGTACGCCGCCCGAGTTGCTGGAACAGTCCCTCGCCGTCAGCCGAATCGTCGGGGTGCAGCCCACCAGCCAGTTTTTCCTGGTTCGCGCCGCCGATGAAGAGCAGTTGCTCCAGCGCCAGCAGCAGCTCAGCGAGCGTCTGGACAAGCTGGTCGCCGACGGCAAGCTGAAGAGCTACCTGAGCCTGAGCCAGATCATCGCCCCACCCAGCGCGCAGCGGGCCATGCAGGCCGCCCTGCCACGCCTCGTCGAGGCCAGCCAGCCGCTACTGGCACTGGGCGTCAGCCGCGACACCGTGCTGCAGGAAGTCGCAGCCCTGCAGGCGGCGCCGATTCTCGGCATCGACCAGGTCCTGCAAGGCCCGCTCAGTGAGGCCTGGCGCCCGCTGTGGCTGGGTAGCACACAAGGAGAAACCACGGGACTGATCAGCCTGCAGGGCCTCAGCGACACCAGCCTGCTGGCCGCCCAGGCCGACGGCCTGCCTGGGGTGAAGCTGATCGACCGCCTGGGCGAGTTGAACCGTCTGTTCGCCGCGACCCAGGTCAGCGCTGCCGAGCTCAAGCTGCTGTCCTGCCTGCTGATCTTCGTCGTGCTGTGCGTGCCCTTCGGCCCGCGTGGCGCCGCCCGGATTCTCGCCGTCTCGCTGCTCGCCGCCCTGGCCAGCCTCGCCTGCCTCGGCTGGCTGGGACAGCCGCTGACCCTGTTCAGCCTGTTCGGCCTGCTGCTGGTCACGGCCATCGGCGTGGACTACGCGATTCTCATGCGTGAACGGGTCGGTGGTGCCGCCACCAGCCTGCTCGGCACACTGCTGGCGGCACTGACCACCTGGCTGTCCTTCGGCGTACTGGCCCTCTCCAGCACGCCCGCCGTGAGCAATTTCGGGCTGACCATCAGCATCGGCCTGACTTTCAGTTTCCTGCTGTCACCCTGGGCAGGCGCCCAGCACAAGGAGCCGGAACCGTCCGGCACGGGAGTACGTCCATGACCGTCATCGGCTTCTGGCTGCTGGCCCTGCTCATCTATGCCCTGGTCGCCATCGTCGGCGGCCGTCGACTGATCCCCATCGTCGGCCAGTTGCTGGTGGCCAGCCTGGCGATCCCCGTCCTGCTGCTGGCCTGGGTCGAGCCACACTGGCAACTGAGCGCCGGCGACCTGCTCGCCCCCGGCTGGCTGAACCTGCTCTACAGCCTGTGCTTTGCCCTGCTGCTGGGTTACATCCTCAGCGATGTGATCGACCTGGAGATCAACGCCGCCAGCCTGAAGATCGCCCTGCCGAGCTTCCTCGTGCCGCTGCTCGCTGGCCTGGCCTGCTCGGTCTGGCTGTTGCCCGGCGAGCGTAGCTGGCTGAGTTCGGTGGGCATCGGCCTGCTGTTCTCGATCACCGCGATCCCGGTGCTGTACCTGTTCCTGCAGAGCATCGGCTACCCGGCAGCCGCGACCAAGCGCCTGCTACACGCGGCGATCCTCATGGACTTCATGTGCTGGAGCCTGTTCGGCCTGGCCCAGGGCAGCAGCCACCCGGCCAGCCTGCTCTGGCCGCTGCTGGCCGCCGGCCTGCCGCTGGTGCTGCACAAGGTGTTGCGCCTGCGCCACGGCCTGTTCTACAGCCTGCCGTTCTTCGCCCTGATGCTGCTGTTCCAGCAACTCAAGCTCAACGCCCTGGTGTTTGGCATCGCCTACATGCTGTGCCTGGCCTGGCTTGGCCAGCCGTTCCGCCTGCCGTTGCCGGAGCGTCACTGGAAGCTGTTGCTCAACGGCCTGGCCGTACCGCTGATCCTCACCTGCGGCGTGCTGCGCGTGGACTTCCACGGCGTTGGCGAACAGTACTCCTGGCTCTACCTTGGCGCCCTGCTGGTGCTGCCAGTGGTGAGCAAGGTAGTCGGCAGCTGGCTGGGCCTGCACTGGGCCGACCCGGCCGCTTCGAGCCAGATCAAGTGGCAGGAAAGCCTGTTGCTGAACATTCGCGGCCTGACCGAAATCGTCTTCCTCAACCTGCTCCTGCAACTGCAGCTGATCGACTCGCTGGTGTACTTCAGCCTGTTGCTGATGAGCCTGTTTTCCACGCTACTGCCGGCCCTGCTCGGCAAGCGCCCCACCCTCAACGCCATGAACGAGGCTAAAAACCGCTATGAAGTCTCTTGAAGTAGAACAACGTCAGGTCGTAGTCATCGGTGCCGGCCCGTCGGGCGCCATCGCCGCCGCTCTGCTCAAGCGCAATGGCCACGATGTGCTGGTGCTCGAGCGCCAGCGCTTCCCGCGCTTCTCCATCGGTGAAAGCCTGCTGTCGCACTGCCTGGACTTCGTCGAAGAAGCCGGCATGCTCGACGCGGTCAAGGCCGCTGGTTTCCAGACCAAGCATGGCGCAGCCTTCGCCTGGAACGAGCGCTACACCGAGTTCGACTTCCGCGAGAAATTCACCCCCGGCAAGGACTCCACCTACCAGGTGCAGCGTGCCGATTTCGACAAGGTGCTGGCCGATGAAGCCGAGCGCCAGGGCGTGGAAATCCGCTACGAGGAAGAAATCATCGCTGCCGACTTCGCCAGTGAGCGTCCACGCCTGAGCGTGCGCCGCCTGGCCGACGGCCATGAGTACCAGGTCGAGTGCACGTTCGTCCTCGATGGCAGCGGCTATGGCCGCGTCCTGCCGCGCCTGCTCGACCTCGAACTGCCGTCGACCTTCCCGGTGCGCCGCGCGGTATTCACCCACATCGAAGACCGCATCGACGACCCGGCCTTCGACCGCGAGAAAATCCTCATCACCACTCACCCTGAAATGCGTGACGTGTGGTTCTGGACCATCCCGTTCAGCAACGGCCGCTGCTCGCTGGGTGTGGTGGCGGATGCCAAGCATCATGAAGGTCGCGAGACCGATCTGGACGCCAACCTCAAGCGCTTCGTCGCCGAAACCCCGAGCCTGGCCAAGGTGCTGAAGAACGCGGTATGGGATACCCCGGCCCGCGAGATCAATGGCTATTCCGCCAACGTCACGCGCCTGCACGGCCCGGGCTATGCCCTGCTGGGCAACGCCGCCGAATTCCTCGACCCAGTGTTCAGCTCCGGCGTGACCATCGCCATGCGCTCGGCGAGCATGGCCGCCGGCCTGCTGCACCGCCAGCTCAGCGGCGAGGTGGTGGACTGGGAGAACGCGTTCGCCATCCCGCTCAAGCGCGGCGTGGACACCTTCCGCGTGTACGTCGAAGGCTGGTACGACGGTTCCTTCCAGGACGTGATCTATTACGAGCATGCCTCGGACGATATCCGCCGCATGATCAGCTCGATCCTCGCCGGCTACGCCTGGGACGAAAAGAACCCCTATGTCGCCGAGCCCAAGCGCCGCTTGCGCGTGCTCGCCGAACTCTGCGCACAGGACTGACCATGAGCTCGCCCACCACCCCGGCATCCAACGCCCCGGTATCCAACACCTATGTCGAGGAAACCGGCTTCGGCTTCTGGTTCCTGCAGAGCCATGTCTGGCAGCACCACGTCCTGCGTGTGGCGATCAACGACCTGCGCGGCCTGATCGACGGCCCGCTGCCGGTCGAGCCGGTGCTGCTGGATGCCGGCTGCGGCCAGGGCAAGTCCTTCGGCCTGCTCGCCGAGGCCTTCAAGCCAGCGCGCATGATCGGCCTGGACGCCGACCCACACAGCCTCGACTGCTCGCGTGCCGAAGCCGAGCGCCTGGGCCTGGACGTGCAACTGATCGCCAGTGACTGCGCCGCCATCGACCTGCAAGACGCCAGCGTCGACATCCTGTTCTGCCACCAGACCTTCCACCACCTGGTCGAGCAGGAAAAGGCCCTGGCCGAGTTCTGGCGTGTGCTCAAGCCCGGTGGCCTGTTGCTGTTCGCCGAGTCGACCAAGTTCTACATCGACACCTGGGTCATCCGTTGGCTGTTCCGCCATCCGATGCACGTGCAGAAATCCGCCGACGAGTACCTGGCCATGCTGCGCGACCAGGGCTTCGCGTTCAGCGAGCGCAACGTCTCCTATCCGTACCTGTGGTGGAGTCGCTCGACAGACTTCGGCCTGCTCGAACGCTGGGGAATCTGCAAGGCCAAGCCGGTTGGCCAGCGCGATGAAACCCTGGTCAATGCCGCCGTACGCAAACCGGAGCAGCACGCCTGATGTGGCGCGCCTGCCTGCTCGGCCTGTGTCTGCTGCTCGGCGCCTGCGCCGCGCGCACGCCGCTGCCCGACACGACGCCGACGCTGGTCGCCGCGCTGCCGCTGACCCTGCACATCCAGCGTGAGCAGGCCGGCGAGCAGCGTGACTGGTTGCTGGTGTTGCAGGCCGAAGGCGGCGCATTGCGCTGGTCGCTGCTCGACCCGCTGGGCATGCCGCTGTCCCGCCAGTTGCTGGAGGCCGGCGCCTGGCACAATGACGGCCTGCTGCCGCCCAACAGCGAGGCCCGCGAACTGTTTGCCGCCCTGCTGTTCGCCCTGACGCCCGACGCGCAACTCGCCACCCGCTACCCGGCCGGCAGTTGGCAGCTCACCGCAGGTCAGCGCCAACTCGCACCACAGTGGCGCATCGATTATCGTGCGCCGCTGGATTTCACCCTGTACACCACGGACGCCCTGACCTACCGGGTGACCGCACTGACCTCGGAAGACGGCTCCTGATGCCCAGCTCTCGCCAGCCCAGCTATCTCAACGCACTCGGTCTGCTCTGCGCCCTCGGCCAGGGCAAGCAAGCCGTGGCCGACGCCCTGTTCGCCGGCGATGCCTCGGGCATGCGCGCCGAGTCGGGCTGGGTCGACGACCGCGAGCTGACCGTCGGTGCCGTGCGCGGCGAGCTGCCCGAACTGCCCAGCGGGCTGGACCAGCCACACAGCCGCAACAATCAGCTGTTGCTGGCCGCCGCTCTGCAGATCGAAGACGACATTCGGGCCGCCATTGCCCGCTACGGCGCAGGCCGGGTCGGCGTGGTACTCGGCACCAGCACCTCGGGCATCCACGAGGCCAGCCTGAGCATCGCCGCCTACGTCAACGACGGCGAATTGCCCGCGCATTACCACTACCGCCAGCAGGAACTGGGCGCCCCGGCCAGCTTCCTCGCCGACTGGCTTGGCCTCAGCGGCCCGGTATACAGCCTGTCCACCGCTTGCACGTCCAGCGCCCGCGCCCTGCTCAGTGCCCATCGCCTGCTGCAGCAAGGGCTGTGCGACGCCGTGCTGTGTGGCGGCGTGGACAGCCTGTGTCGCCTGACCCTGAACGGCTTCTCGGCACTGGACGCGATCAGCGCGGAACGCTGCAACCCGTTCTCGGCCAACCGTCACGGCATCAATATCGGCGAAGGCGCCGCGCTGTTCGTGATGACGAAAGAGCCCGTGGCGAACGCCTCCTCCATCGCCCTGCTGGGTGGCGGAGCCAGCTCCGACGCCCACCATATTTCCGCTCCGGAACCGACTGGTGCCGGCGCCCAGGTGGCCATGCGCAAGGCGCTGGCCAGCGCAAACGTCGCAGCGCAAGAGATCGACTACCTGAACCTGCACGGCACTGCCACCCAGCACAACGACGCCATGGAAAGCCTGGCCGTGCAGGCACTGTTCCCACAGGGCGTGGCCTGCTCCTCGACCAAGCCGCTGACCGGCCACACCCTGGGCGCAGCCGGCGCGCTGGAAGCCGCCTTCTGCTGGCTGAGCCTGAGCCCATACAACCCCGACGGCCTGCTGCCCCCGCACCTGTGGGACGGCCAGGCCGACCCGACCCTGCCCAGGCTGCCCCTGGTGGACGCGGACACTCGCCTGCACCGCGCCCAGGGCCGGCGCCTGATGAGCAACTCGTTCGCCTTCGGTGGCAGCAACCTGAGCCTGATCATCGGAGACGTGCCATGAGCCTGTGGCCCATCGCCCAATTGCTGCCACACGCTGGCGACATGATCCTGCTCGATGAAGTGCTGCGCTTCGATGACGAGACCGTGGAAACCTGCCTGCAGGTGCGCCCCGGCGGCCTGTTCAGCCAGGCCGATGGCAGCCTGCCAGCCTGGGTCGGCATCGAGATCATGGCGCAGAGCGTGGCCGCCTACGCCGGGTGCCACGCACGCCAGGCCGAGCAACCGGTGGAGCTGGGCTTCCTCCTCGGCACACGCAACTTCCAGTGCAATGTCGAACGCTTCCCGGCAGGTGCCGATCTGCAGATCAAGGCGGTACGCTCGCTGCAGGACGACAACGGCATGGGCGTGTTCGAATGCCAGCTCTGTGGCCCCGGCATCGAAGCCTTCGCCCGCCTCAACGTGTTTCGCCCGCCGCAGGTGGCCAGCTATCTACAGGAACCCGACGTATGAGTGACCCGATTCTGGTAACCGGCTCCAGCCGTGGCATCGGCCGCGCCATCGCCCTGCGCCTGGCGCGGGCCGGCTTCGATATCGTGCTGCACTGCCGCTCCCGCCGCGATGAGGCCGAAGCGGTACAGGCCGAGATCCTCGCCCTTGGCAAGCAGGCGCGCATCCTGCAGTTCGACGTGTCCGACCGCGCCGCCAGCCGCGAAGCCCTGGAGGCCGACATCGAGCAGCACGGCGCTTACTACGGCGTCGTCTGCAATGCCGGCCTGACCCGTGACGGCGCCTTCCCGGCCTTGACCGAGGACGACTGGGACAGCGTGCTGCGCACCAACCTCGATGGTTTCTACAACGTCCTGCATCCGCTGTGCATGCCGATGATCCGCCGGCGCAAACCCGGGCGTATCGTCTGCATCACCTCGGTTTCCGGCCTGATCGGCAACCGTGGCCAGGTCAACTACAGCGCCTCCAAGGCCGGCGTGATCGGCGCTGCCAAGGCCCTGGCCATCGAGCTGGGCAAACGCAAGATCACCGTCAACTGCGTGGCGCCCGGCCTCATCGATACCGAAATCCTCGACGAACTGGTGCCGGTGGAGGAGATCCTCAAGATGGTCCCGGCAGCCCGCATGGGCACCCCGGACGAAGTGGCCGGTGCGGTGAATTTTCTGATGTCCGAGGAGGCGGGGTATATCACTCGCCAGGTCCTCGCTGTAAATGGCGGGCTGTGCTGATGAGCGGGTTCAAACGAGTCGTGGTCACCGGCATGGCCGGCGTGACATCGCTGGGCAGTGACTGGCCCACCATCGAGGCCAACTTCCGGGCCGGCAAGAGTGGTATCCGCCGTATGGATGAGTGGGACCGTTTCACCGAGCTGAACACCCGCCTGGGTGGCCCGGTGGACGACTTCGTCGCGCCCAAGCACTGGAGCCGCAAGCAGACACGCAGCATGGGCCGGGTTTCCAAGCTCGCCGTGTACGCTGCCGAGCGCGCGCTGGAGCATGCCGGCCTGCTCGGTGACGAGCGCATTCAGGACGGGCGCATGGGCGTCGCCTGCGGTTCGTCCACGGGCAGCACCGAGGAGATCAAGGCGTTCGGCAACATGTTGCTGAATTCGGTGGCCGACGGCCTGAATGCCAACTCCTACATCCGCATGATGCCGCACACCACGGCGGCCAATATCAGCATCTTCTTCGGCCTCAAGGGTCGCCTGATTCCCACCTCCAGCGCCTGCACCAGCGGCAGCCAGGGCATCGGCTATGCCTACGAGGCGATCAAGTTCGGCCGCCTGAAAATGATGCTGGCCGGCGGTGCCGAAGAGCTCTGCCCGACTGAGGCCATGGTGTTCGACGCGCTCTATGCCACCAGCCTGAAGAACGATGCGCCACACACCTCACCGCGCCCCTACGACAGCGGCCGCGACGGCCTGGTGATTGGCGAAGGCGCCGGCATCCTGGTGCTCGAGGAGCTGGAACACGCGCTGGCACGCGGCGCGACCATCCACGCCGAGATTGTCGGCTTCGGCTGCAATTCGGACGGCATCCACGCGACCAAACCGGAGCAGGTGACCATGCGCGGGGCGATGGAACTGGCCCTGGCCGATGCCGGCCTGACACCGGATGCCATCGGCTACGTCAACGGCCACGGTACTGCCACCGAGCAGGGCGATGTCGCCGAAAGCCAGGCCACCAGCAGCCTGTTCGGACCGCGCATGCCAATCAGCTCGCAGAAGAGCTTCCTCGGTCACACCCTGGGCGCCTGCGGCGCGCTAGAGTCGTGGTTCAGCATCGAGATGATGAACAGTGGCCACTATGTATACACCCTCAATCTGGACGATCTCGATCCAGCCTGCGGGGATCTGGATTACCTGCGTGGTGAATTCCGGCAGATGAGCAACCGCTACGTGATGAACAACAATTTCGCCTTCGGTGGGGTCAATACCTCACTGATATTCCGGCGCTGGATCTGAAAGACAGACAGGGAGTCCCCATGAACCGCCGCATCAAGATCGCCCTCCTCATTCTGGCCGCCGTAGGCGTCAGCGCTTGCAGCCGCCTGCAACCGGTCGAGGTCATCCACCAGAAGGTACCCGCCAGCAGCCAGGCGCCGTTGACCACCAGCAGCCTGCGCCCCGCGCTGATCCAAGCTCTGCTGCGCAACCGCTGGACCATCGAACAGGATGAACCTAATCGCCTGCTGGCACGTCTAGACTTTCGCGGCCACAGCGCCTCCATCACCCTCGACTACGTAGCTGATCGTTATGACATCCGCTACCGTGACAGTGAGGAGCTTGGCTACAAGAACGGCAAGATTCACAAGCGCTACAACGCCCTGGTGAAGAAGCTGGACCGCACCATTCAGCAGGAAGTGCGCCTGGCCCAAAGCCTCGCGACCATTCCACGGGAACGCCCATGAGACGTCTCGCAACCAATCCCGCAATAGCCCCACAGTAAATCCCCCTCAGGAGAACGCCATGAAAATGAAAGCCTGGATCGTCGCCATGATTTGCCTGGGTAGCCTGCCCGGTGTCAGCCAAGCCCGTGATACGACCCTGTTCCCGTCCTTCGATGCCGCCGTGCAGGAAGCCATCAACGCCGGCCGCCTCGATGGCACGGTGAAGTTCTACCTGGCCGGCAACCCGGTCCGCGCCAGCATCATCAAGTCCGGCGTGACCACCAGCCAGAAGACCAACGCCTTCAACAAGAGCGATGAAGGTGCCTGCAGCTGGGCCATGCAGTCCGCGCTGATCCGCCTGCAAAACGCCGCCAAGGCCGCTGGCGCGAATGCCGTGGTCAACATCGCCAGCAACTACAAGAACATCGAACGCAAAGATCCCAAGACCTACGAATGCCACGCTGGCGCCATCATGGCCGGCGTTGCCGTCAAGGGCGACCTGGCTAACGTCAAGTAAGCCCGGAGCCGCTGCGCCTCGCGCTTTGCAGCGCAGCGGCTTCCCGCGTCACCATCTCGACGAACGACAGCGCCAGGGGCGAGCGTTCATCCCGGTTCAGCACCAGCCAGATCGCCGACGTCGCGCCAGGGTCGAGCAAGGTGCGATAGACCACGCCCTCCACCCGTGTGCGCCGGAACGATGCCGGCAGCATTGACACGCCAAGCCCAGCCGCCACCAGACCGATGATGGTCATCGCTTCGCTGGCCTCCTGCACGATTCGTGGACTGAACCCGGCCTGCCGGGACAAGGCAATCAACTGGTCGTACAAACCCGTGCCGAACGTACGCGGAAAGAACACGAACGGCTCCTGCGCCAATGCAGCGATGGACAGGCCCTCCTCGCTGCCCACCGCCAGGGGATGATCCTCGCGTAACACGGCCACCAGCGGATCACGGAACAACTCCACGGACCTGACCGTATCGGGCACAGTGAACGGGCGGATTACCCCGACCTGCAACGCTTTCTCCTGCAAGGCCTCGACCACCTCGCCACTGCTCATTTCCTGCAGGTTGAGGTGCACGTCGGGATAGGCCTGGCGGAAGGCAAAAATGCTGCCGGTAATGGTCGAGGTAAACGGCGCCGATGCAGTAAAGCCGATCTTCAGCTCACCCAGCTCGCCTTGCTGGGCTCGTCGCGCCACCTGCCGCGCCTTTTCAACCTGGGCTAGCGCCAGGCGTGCTTCATCGAGAAACAGTCGACCGGCATCGGTCAGCTCTACCCGTCGATTGGTGCGCTCGAACAAGCGCGCGCCAACCTCCTCTTCCAACGCCTGAATCTGCTGACTCAAGGGTGGTTGGGAAATGCCCAACTGCTCGGCGGCACGACTGAAATGCAGGGTTTCAGCAACAGCCACGAAGTAGCGCAGGTGGCGGAGTTCCATGGTCGTTTGGCCTCAGTGATTAAGTCGCCAAACATATTAAACAGGTCGATTAATGTATTGGAGAATATAAATAAGCCTCCTTATTCTTGCTCCATCTTCCAGGGATTGTGGATGAGGCATGCCGCTTCAAGGCGGGACACGCCTCAAGGTTCTCATTACCGAATACCGAGGTCCGTTGTGCGTCCACTGGTTGCGTCAACTCCCACTCTTTCCGAGTCCTCTCCTGCTGTCACCGAGACGCTGCCCGGCGAAGGGCAACCGGCCTTTATCGAAAAGGGCACGCCGCAATTCGTGCGCACCTCGCTGGCCCTGTTCGCCGGCGGCTTCGCCACGTTTGCCCTGCTCTATTGCGTACAGCCCCTGATGCCGATCCTGTCGCAGGATTTTGGCCTGAATGCCGCGCAGAGCAGCCTGGTGCTCTCGAGCTCGACCATCATGCTGGCCATCGGTCTGCTGATTACCGGCCCGCTGTCGGATGCGCTGGGACGCAAGAAAGTCATGGTGGTGTCGCTGCTCTCGGCGGCGCTGTTCACCCTGTTCAGCGCGCTGATGCCAAGCTGGGAAGGCGTCCTGATGATGCGTGGTCTGCTGGGGTTGTCACTCAGCGGTCTGGCGGCGGTGGCGATGACCTACCTGGGTGAGGAAATCGATCCGCGCTTCATTGGCCTGTCGATGGGGCTGTATATCGCCGGCAATGCGATTGGCGGCATGAGCGGACGCCTGATCAGCGGGGTATTGGTGGACTTTGTCGATTGGCGCATCGCCATTGGTAGCCTGGGCGTGCTGGCGCTGCTCGCCGGGCTGATCTTCTGGCGCATCCTCCCGGAGTCCAGGCACTTCCAGGCCACCCCGCTGAACGTCAAGGGGCTGCTCAATGGCTACCGTGTCCACCTGCAGGACAAGGGGCTGCCCTGGCTGTTCCTCGAGGCCTTCCTGCTGATGGGGGCTTTCGTCGCCCTGTTCAACTACATCGGCTACCGCTTGCTGAGCGAGCCCTATCAGTTGAGCCAGGCCGTGGTCGGCCTGCTCTCGGTGGTCTACCTCTCGGGTATCTACAGCTCTGCCTGGATCGGCTCACTGGCCGACCGCCTGGGACGGCGCAAAGTGTTTCGTGCAGTGATCGTGCTGACGCTCGGCGGCCTGCTGCTGACGTTGCTGCCGCAGTTGCCCGCGATCCTCATCGGCCTGTTGCTGTTCACCTTCGGCTTCTTCGGTGCGCATTCGGTGGCCAGCAGCTGGATCGGCCGCCGTGCCCAGGTTGCCAAGGGCCAGGCCTCGTCGATGTACCTGTTCAGCTACTACCTAGGTTCAAGTGTGGCCGGCACCCTGGGCGGGGTGTTCTGGCACCACTTCGGCTGGGCCGGCGTCGGCTTGTTCATCGGCAGCCTGCTACTGGTCGCACTGCTGGTTGCCCAGCACCTGAGCCGGCTGCCGCCGATAGCCCCGCAGACGAACGCCTGAGAACCTGTTTACGATCTTTTGGGCTAGAGCCAGACAAGGCAAAAACAGGCGAGGAACGGACTGGGCCCGCATTCGGGTTTACGAGCTGTAAATGAGCATTCCGTCGGGGACGCCCAGTCTGGGCTCGCATCCGAGCCTGTTTTTAACGCGGTATGGCCGACGGACAAGAGATCGTAAACAGGTTCTGAGGCGGATTGGCCGTTGGCTCAGTTGAGCACTTCCAATAAGTCCACATCGACCTCGCGCGTCATCAGGCCCTTGTCGACCTCACCCGTCAGCCGCACGCGAGTCTTGTCGTCGAATGCCACCGGCGGCAGGTCTTCGTCGTCAATCTCCACGGTGATGGTGCCGGTGGCATCCTTGAACGCGTAAGACTCACTTTTGAGCTTGCGGGTGATGTGCCCCTGCAACACCACAGGCGTGTCATCAGCGGCTTCATGCGCGGCAGAAACCGTGGTCACGGGCTCAACGCCGGGCCCGGTATAACCGGCAGCAAGAGCCGAGGCACTGAACAATGGAGCGAACAGAAAGGCAAGGTAATGAGGTTTCATGGTGATCTCCAGTCATGGGGTGATGGAGCCAGCATAGGCAAACGGCCTGAATTGAACCTGAATGCAAAACACCCGGCACTGGCCGGGTGTTTTGTAGAGGCACGACGCCGGGCGAATGCCCTCGCCGGAACTGCGCATAGCCCTAGGGTCTGTTCCCGTTTCGCTCACGGCCGCGCCGGAACCTGTTTTTGCGCGGGACTAGGCGCGAGACGCGAAGTTTGGTGGTCCAAATGAGCCGTCGAGTAACGACGATCCGCGCAAAAACAGGCCCGGCCCTACGGGTGGGGCCGCCTAGGTTGCGCGTGAAATCGCGCCATGCGTCGTTGTGGGACTTGGCAAGGGAACGCCATTCCCTGCGTCCCACGCCTCGCCTGGCGCGATTTTGCGCAGCAACGCGGCTCGCGAACGAAACGGGAACAGACCCTAGCGGTGATACTGCGCAGACAACTCATGCACAGCCTCGAAGAACGCGCCGGCATGCGCCGGGTCGACTTCCGGGGTAATGCCATGGCCAAGGTTGAACACCTGGCCGCTGCCCTGACCATAGCTGGCCAGGATGCGCGCGACTTCAGCACGGATCGCCGCCGGGTTGGCGTACAACACGCTCGGGTCCATGTTGCCCTGCAGCGCCACTTTGCTGCCTACGCGGGCGCGGGCGCTGCCGATGTCGCAGGTCCAATCCAGGCCCAGAGCCTCGGCGCCGGTATCGGCCATCGACTCCAGCCACAAGCCACCACCCTTGGTGAACAGGATCACCGGCACACGGCGCCCGTCATGCTCGCGGATCAGGCCTTCGACGATCTTTTTCATGTAGGCCAGGGAGAATTCCTGATAGGCCGCCGCCGACAGTGCACCACCCCAGGAGTCGAAGATCTGCACGGCCTGAGCGCCAGCACGGATCTGCCCGTTGAGGTAGGCGGTGATCGACTGCGCCAGCTTGTCGAGCAGGGCATGCATGGCCTGTGGATTGTCGTAGAGCATCGCCTTGGACTTGCGGAAATCCTTCGACGAACCGCCTTCGACCATATAAGTGGCCAGGGTCCAGGGGCTGCCGGAGAAACCAATCAGCGGTACACGACCGTTGAGCGCACCACGGATATTGCGCACCGCGTCCATCACGTAGCCGAGATCCTGCTCCGGATCGGGAATCGGCAGCGCTTCGACATCCGCCAGGCTGCTGATCACCTTCTTGAAACGCGGGCCTTCGCCAGTCTCGAAATACAGGCCCTGGCCCATGGCGTCGGGAATGGTGAGGATATCGGAGAAGAGAATTGCCGCGTCCAGTTGCGGGTAACGATCCAGCGGCTGGATGGTGACTTCACAGGCCAGCTCAGGGTTCTTCATCAAGCTGACGAAGTCACCGGCGCGGGCTCTAGTGGCGCGGTATTCCGGCAGGTAACGACCGGCCTGGCGCATCATCCACACCGGGGTGACATCGACGGGCTGCTTGAGCAGGGCGCGAAGGAAACGGTCGTTCTTCAGGGCGGTCATGGCAATTCCCGAGAAAGTAGTCGGCAAAAATTGCCGAGATTCATTTGTCACATCGCATAGCGACGGCCCGAAGGGTGGCCGCCTGGGAGGGTAGGCCACAAAAAAGTGCGGGCATTTTCGCAGACCGCAAAACAAAAGGCACGGCGAGTGCCGTGCCTTTTGTCTATCGCGACGATTTGCCGCGACCCATAGGGTGCGGCGTCACGTGAATCAGACGCCCAGGTAGTCCAGGATGCCTTCGGCGGCGTTACGGCCCTCGAAGATCGCCGTCACCACCAGGTCGGAACCACGGACCATATCACCACCGGCGAAAATCTTCGGGTTGCTGGTCTGGTGTTTGAACTGGCTCTGCTCCGGTGCTACGACGCGGCCCTGGCTGTCGGTCTCGATGGTGAAATCGCTGAACCAGGCGGCCGGGCTCGGACGGAAACCGAAGGCGATCAGCACGGCTTCGGCCGGGATGATTTCCTCGGAGCCCGGGATCGGCTCGGGGCTGCGACGGCCACGCGCATCCGGCTCACCGAGACGGGTCTCGACCACCTTGACGCCTTCGACCTTGTCCTCGCCGACAATGGCGATGGGCTGGCGATTGAAGAGGAACTTCACGCCCTCTTCCTTGGCGTTCTTCACCTCTTTGCGCGAACCCGGCATGTTCTCTTCGTCGCGGCGGTAGGCGCAGGTCACGCTCTTGGCGCCCTGACGGATGGAGGTGCGGTTGCAGTCCATCGCGGTATCGCCGCCACCGAGGACGACGATGCGCTTGCCCTTCATGTCGACGAAGTCTTCCGGCGCCTTCTCGAAGCCGAGGTTGCGGTTGACGTTGGCGATCAGGAAGTCGAGGGCATCGTGCACGCCCGGCAGGTCTTCACCGGGGAAGCCGCCCTTCATGTAGGTGTAGGTGCCCATGCCCATGAACACGGCGTCGTACTCATCCAGCAGTTGCTGCATGGTCACGTCCTTGCCGATCTCGGTGTTCAGGCGGAACTCGATGCCCATGCCGGTGAAAACTTCACGGCGGCGGCTGAGCACGCTCTTCTCCAGCTTGAACTCGGGGATGCCGAAAGTCAGCAGACCACCGATTTCCGGGTTCTTGTCGAACACCACCGGGGTCACGCCATTGCGCACCAGCACGTCGGCGCAGCCAAGACCAGCCGGCCCCGCCCCGATCACGGCCACGCGTTTGCCAGTCGGTTTGACCTTGGACATGTCCGGGCGCCAGCCCATGGCGAAGGCGGTGTCGGTGATGTACTTCTCCACCGAGCCGATGGTGACCGCGCCGAAGCCGTCATTGAGGGTACAGGCGCCCTCGCAGAGACGGTCCTGCGGGCAGACACGACCGCAGACTTCCGGCAGCGTGTTGGTCTGGTGGCTCAACTCGGCGGCAGCCAGGATGTTGCCCTCGGAGACCAGCTTCAACCAGTTGGGGATGAAGTTGTGCACCGGGCACTTCCACTCGCAATACGGGTTGCCGCAACCCAGGCAACGGTGGGCCTGATCAGCGGCCTGGGCCGGTTTGAAGGCTTCGTAGATTTCCACGAACTCCTTCTTGCGCTGACGCAGGAGCTTCTTCTTCGGATCCTTGCGCCCGACCTCGATGAACTGGAAGTCGTTGTTCAGACGTTCAGTCATTTCAAAACCTCTCAACAGCAGTGGCAAGCTACACGCTGCTCACTGCATGACACATCACGGTGGCCAGCAGGCCCTGGGCAACTTGCGCCAGGGACTGCGGCCTGCGGCTGTTTATTGCGGGTTGGCGCGAGTGCTGCTGAGCAGCGACCCCAGGCTTGCCGCTTTCGGTTTGACCAGCCAGAACCTGCGCAGGTAGTCGTCCAGGTTTTCCAACAGATTGGCACCCCACTCGCTGGCGGTCTCGGCAACGTATTCGGCCAGCACGCCACGCAGGTGGCTGCGATAGGCCTCCATGGCCTCGCCGGTAATACGCTGGATTTCCACCAGTTCGTGGTTCACGCGGTCGACGAAGGAGTTGTCCTGGTCGAGCACATAGGCGAAACCACCGGTCATGCCCGAGCCGAAGTTGATGCCGGTCTTGCCCAGCACGCAGACGAAGCCACCGGTCATGTATTCGCAGCAGTGGTCGCCCGTCCCCTCGACCACCGCATGCGCACCGGAGTTACGCACGCCGAAACGCTCACCCGCAGTACCTGCGGCGAACAACCGGCCGCCAGTGGCGCCGTACAGGCAGGTGTTGCCGATGATGGCCGAGTCCTGGGTATTGAACGGACTGCCCTTGGGTGGAGTGATGACCAGTTTGCCGCCGGTCATGCCCTTGCCCACGTAGTCGTTGGCGTCGCCTTCGAGAATCATGTTCAGACCACCGGCGTTCCACACGCCGAAGCTCTGCCCAGCCGTGCCCTTGAAGCGGAAGGTGATCGGCGCGTCCTTCATGCCCTGGTTGCCGTGTGCCCGGGCGATTTCACCCGAGATGCGCGCACCGATGGAACGGTCGCAGTTGCACAGGTCCAGTTCGTACTCGCCACCGGTCTTGCCAGCGATCGCGGCCTTGGCCATCTCGACCATCTTCTCGGCCACCAGGCCCTGGTCGAACGGCGGGTTGCGGTCGACCTCGCAGAACTGCGGCTTGTCGGCCGGGATGTGATCGCTACCCAGCAGCGGCGACAGATCAAGGAAGCCCTGCTTCTCGGTGTCACCGGGCAGCAGGTCCAGCAGATCGGTACGCCCGATCAGCTCGCCCAGGCTGCGTACGCCCAGTTTGGCCAGCCACTCGCGGGTGTCCTCGGCAACGAAGGTGAAGTAGTTCACCACCATGTCCACGGTACCGATGAAGTGGTCTTTGCGCAGCTTGTCGTTCTGGGTTGCGACACCGGTGGCGCAGTTGTTCAGGTGGCAGATGCGCAGGTATTTGCAGCCCAGGGCAACCATCGGCCCGGTACCGAAGCCAAAACTCTCGGCACCTAGAATGGCGGCCTTGATCACGTCGAGGCCGGTTTTCAGGCCGCCGTCGGTCTGCACCCGGACCTTGCCGCGCAGGTCGTTGCCACGCAGGGTCTGATGGGTTTCGGCCAGACCGAGCTCCCATGGGCTGCCCGCGTACTTGATCGAGCTCAGCGGCGAGGCACCCGTGCCGCCGTCGTAGCCGGAGATGGTGATCAGGTCGGCATAGGCCTTGGCCACACCGGCGGCGATGGTGCCGACACCAGCTTCCGCCACCAGCTTGACTGAGACCAGCGCCTGCGGGTTGACCTGCTTGAGGTCGAAGATCAGCTGCGACAGGTCTTCGATGGAATAGATGTCATGGTGCGGCGGTGGCGAGATCAGGGTCACGCCCGGCACGGCATAGCGCAGGCGCGCAATCAGACCATTGACCTTGCCGCCCGGCAGCTGGCCGCCCTCGCCAGGCTTGGCGCCCTGAGCGACCTTGATCTGCAGCACTTCGGCATTGACCAGGTATTCCGGGGTCACACCGAAACGGCCGGTCGCCACCTGCTTGATCTTCGAGCTGCGCACGGTGCCGTAGCGAGCCGGGTCTTCACCGCCCTCACCGGAGTTGGAGCGTCCGCCGATGCGGTTCATCGCCTCGGCGATGGCCTCATGGGCTTCGGGCGACAGGGCGCCGAGGGAAATCCCCGCGGCATCGAAGCGTTTGAAGATCGACTGCAACGGTTCGATCTGATCGAGCGGCAGTGGCTGCTCGGCCAGTTTGACCTGCAGCAGGTCACGCAGCATCGACACCGGGCGGGTGTCGACCAGCGTCGCGTATTCCTTGTACTTCTCGTAGTTACCCTGCTGCACGGCAGCCTGCAGGGTGTTGACCACATCCGGGTTGTAGGCGTGGTATTCGCCGCCATAGACAAACTTGAGCAGGCCGCCCTGCTGGATCGCCTTGCGGTTGTTCCAGGCCTCGGCTGCGAGCAGCTTCTGCTCGTTCTCGATATCGACGAAACGCGCTCCCTTGAGGCGGCTGGCAACGCCACGGAAGCTCAGCTCGACCACGTCCTCGCCCAAACCAACGGCTTCGAACAGCTGCGCACCGCGGTACGAGGCAATGGTGGAAATGCCCATCTTCGAGAGGATTTTCAACAGCCCCTTGGAGATACCCTTGCGGTAGTACTTGAACACTTCGTCCAGGTCACCGAGCACTTCGCCAGTGCGGATCAGGTCGGCCAG
This sequence comes from Pseudomonas sp. Marseille-Q8238, assembly GCF_965111915.1. NCBI lineage: Bacteria > Pseudomonadati > Pseudomonadota > Gammaproteobacteria > Pseudomonadales > Pseudomonadaceae > Pseudomonas > Pseudomonas sp. Marseille-Q8238. The sequence continues at coordinate 4,430,850 of NZ_CBCOPI010000001.1, forward strand.
CACTTCATACGCGAGGTACGGGTAGACCGCCGACGCGCCGAAGCCAAGCAGCACGGCAAAGTGGTGCGGGTCACGCGCAGTAGCGGTCTCGACGAGAATGTTGCTGTCGCAACGCAGGCCTTTTTCGGTCAGGCGATGGTGCACCGCACCAACGGCCAGCGACGCGTGCGCGGGCAGTTTGCCGGGGGCGATGTGCCGGTCGCTGAGTACCAATTGTGTCTTGCCGGAGCGCACGGCCTCTTCGGCCTGATCGGCGATAGTGCGCACGGCCGCTTCCAGGCCCACGCTCTCGTCGTAGTTGAGGTCGATGAAATGACGCTCGAAACCTGGACGCTCGAGGGCCATCAGCGAACGCCACTTGGCCGGCGAGATAACCGGCGAGCTGAGGATCACCCGCGAGGCGTGCTCGGCCGACTCGGCAAAGATGTTGCGCTCGGCTCCGAGGCAGATCTCCAGCGACATGACGATGGCTTCGCGCAGCGGGTCGATCGGCGGGTTGGTGACCTGGGCGAACTGCTGGCGGAAATAGTCGTAAGGCGAACGTACGCGCTGCGACAGGATCGCCATGGGTGTGTCGTCCCCCATGGAACCGACCGCTTCCTGCCCCTGCTCACCCAATGGACGCAGCACCTGGTCACGCTCCTCGAAGGTGACCTGGAACATCTTCATGTAGTGCTTGAGCTGGTCGCTGTCGTAGCTGGCAACACCCTGGTCATCAGCCAGTGTCGCCTGGATGCGCAAGGCATTCTGGCGCAACCACTGCTTGTACGGATGGCGCGACTTCAGGCGGTTGTCGATATCGTCGGTGTTGAGCACCTGGCCGGTTTCGGTATCCACCGCGAGAATCTGCCCCGGACCTACACGTCCCTTGGCGATCACGTCTTCGGGCTTGTAGTCCCATACGCCAATTTCCGACGCCAGGGTGATGTAGCCGTTCTTGGTGGTGACCCAGCGCGCAGGACGCAGGCCGTTACGGTCGAGCAGGCACACCGCGTGGCGGCCATCGGTCAGCACTACGCCTGCCGGACCATCCCACGGTTCCATGTGCATGGAGTTGAATTCGTAGAACGCGCGCAGGTCGGCGTCCATGGTTTCGACGTTCTGCCAGGCCGGCGGAATGATCATGCGCACGCCGCGGAACAGGTCGATGCCCCCGGTGACCATCAGCTCGAGCATGTTGTCCATGCTCGAAGAATCGGAGCCCACGCGGTTGACCAGCGGGCCCAGTTCTTCCAGATCGGGAATCAACTCGTTGGCGAACTTGGTGCGCCGGGCCTGGGCCCAGTTGCGGTTGCCGGTGATGGTGTTGATCTCGCCGTTGTGGGCGAGGAAGCGGAACGGCTGCGCCAACGGCCATTTCGGCAGGGTGTTGGTGGAGAAACGCTGGTGAAAGACGCAGATAGCCGTCTGCAGGCGCTCGTCACCCAGGTCCGGGTAGAACTGCTGCAGGTCGGCCGGCATCATCAGGCCTTTGTAGATGATGGTCTTGTGCGAAAAACTGCAGATGTAATGTTCGCTGTCGTCGGCATTGGCCACCGAGGAACGGCGACGGGCACTGAACAATTTGATCGCGAAGTCCTGATCACTCAGGCCGTCACCACCGATGAACACTTGCTCGATCTGTGGCAGACGCTCCAGAGCCAGGCGCCCCAGAACACTGGTATCGATCGGCACCTTGCGCCAGCCCACCAGCGTCAGACCGGCAGCGGCGATCTCGCGGTTCATATGTTCGCGTGCCGCTTCGGCCTTGGTGCTGTCCTGATTGAAGAACACCATGCCTACCGCGTACTGCGCTGGTAGTTCGGTTGCGAAATGCTCCTTGGCCATGGCCCTCAGGAACAGATCGGGTTTCTGCATGAGCAGACCACAGCCATCGCCGGTCTTGCCGTCGGCGTTGATGCCGCCGCGGTGGGTCATGCAAGTCAGGGCTTCAATCGCCGTCTGCAGCAGATGGTGACTTGCCTCGCCTTGCATGTGGGCGATCAAGCCGAAGCCACAGTTATCCTTGAACTCATCAGGATGGTACAGACCTGCTTTCATAGGGACTCTCACCAGGCTGCCTTTTCAGGCAAATTGCTTCTAATTCATCGGTCTACCTGCAAAGCGCGCACGGGAACGCTCCGGCATGGGCAGGCAAAGGGCGGCCATTGTACATATCTGCTTCCTACGCCACAAATTGCAGACGTCGGAAAAATGAAATGTTATGTCGCGGAGATGTAAGACATCGGCCTTAAATCCATGAAATCCGGATTAAAGGCCTGATCTTTTAAGCAATTAGCGGACCATCATCGAGTCTGCACGGCTTCCTGCTGAATGCTTGCAAAGGTTCGCGGCCATGGCTTTCCAGCCTGAACGCTGGCCGGCAGAGACTTGATAGCCGCCTGGGCTGACGCTCGCGTGGAGAAGCGGCCATAGGTGACCACATACAGCGGCTGCCCTTGGTGCAGCTTCTTGAAGTAGCGGTACTCACCGCCATTCTTGCTGACAAATGCCTGAGCACTGCTCTCCGAGCGGGTCCCCAGGATTTGTAAGGCGAATTGATTACCGGGTTGCGCGCCATACCACCCCGAAGCCGAAGAGGCCGCACTGGCCACCGTCGGCTTGGCTGGTGTCGCAGGGCTCGCAGTGACAGGCTTGACCGGCGCCGCCGGCTTGGGCTGCGGCTTTGGCTCGGCAGCCGCGACAGGGGCAACAGGCTTGGCAACCGGCTGAACCGGAGCGACCTGCGGCACGACTGGCGTTACAACCGGCACAACAGGCTGCACCGGCGGCAAGGCAGCGCCACTGTCACCTGCGCCTTCATCCAGCTCCGCCATGCCCGAGGCCTGCGCCAACGGCTCACGAATGACCGGCTGCGCCTGACCAACCAGCGGCAAAGGCAAGGGCTGACTGGAGCCTGAAAACTCGATAGCAGTACCAGATGCCTGCCCAGCAGACCCCGGAACAGCAGCAACAGGCGGCGATGCTGGCGGCAGCTCCTGCACCTGGGGCGGGGCATCCTGCACGGAAGTATCCTTGCGCCCCTGCATCAACCAGGCAGCACCCAAGCCCAAGATGACCACAGCCACGGCAAGTAAATGCTTCTTCGGCAAGCCAATTGCACCATTTTGGCGCTTGCCAGAATTCTTGTGCACCAACATGGAATCGATCAACGCATCACGTGCAGCCTGGTTAATCCCGCCAGGCCAGCCGCCTGCAGCCTCATGGATGTCCGCAACTTGATCATCCGAGAACAATTCGATCCCCTGCCCTGCACCATTAAGGCGCTGAGCCAGATACTCACGCGTCTCATCCTCGCTATAAGGCAACAGCTCAATGGCGTGAAACCGCTCTTCGCCATCAGCCAGCAATTCCAGGCGCGGCAACAATGCTGTCTCGGCAAACAGGAAGACGTGCGGCCGAGCATCAGCCGTACCCGCAGCCAAGGCGAACAAGCCATCAAGCGCGGCATCAGCCAGCGCCTCGGCATCATCGACCAGCAGATAGACTTCCTGCCCTGTCAGCGCCAACTGCCCGACATGAGCAAGGATGCTTCGCGCATCAACTTGCTGAATCCCAAGCCCCTGAGCCACTTGACGCATGACCCCGGCGACATCCCCGGCGCTACGCGCCGAAATGACCACACTATGCACGGACTGCTTGTTGGTACTCGCCACCAGAGCCTGACGCAACAAGGTCTTGCCACTACCCTCCGGCCCCGTCACAACCAGCAAAAGCTGGCTATAGCGCGCCAAATGGTGCAACTGACCGAGAACCGGTTTGCGCTGGGCCGGAAAGAAACGGAAGCCGGGCACACGCGCAGCGAAGGGATCGTGACTGAACTGGTAGTGGCCGAGGTAGGCCTCGTCGGCATGCAAACTGGTCATGGAGCTCTCGTTATGATTCAAGTCTGGCCACAAGGGCGCGGTAATCGGCATTCAGGGTCGCATCGAGTACTTCACGGGGGAATTCGTCGGTAACAATGGCCTCCCCCATTCGACGCAACAGCACCAGGCGTAAACGACCGTCGAGCACTTTCTTGTCTACGGCCATGTGTTCGAGGAAATTCTCTTGGCTCATTTCTTCAGGAGGAATCACTGGCAAACCGGCCTGAATCAACAAGCGCAAGCCACGATCACGCTCTTGTGCCGTGATCCAACCCAATCGAGTAGACATCTCAAGCGCCATGGCCGTTCCCGCACCTACGGCTTCACCATGCAACCAGACGCCATAGCCCATGTGCGTTTCGATGGCATGCCCGAAGGTATGACCAAGATTGAGCGTGGCGCGTAGCCCCGACTCGCGCTCATCAACACCAACCACACGAGCCTTGGCAGCGCAGGAGCGCTCGATCGCCTGAGCCAGCAGTGGCATATCCAGCCCGCGCAACGCGACCATGTTCTGTTCGAGCCAACCCAGGAAGGGCTCGTCGCAAATCAGGCCATACTTGATGACTTCCGCCAGCCCAGCCGACAACTCGCGAGCCGGCAATGTGTTCAGTACGGAGGTATCAATCACCACCGCCTTGGGCTGGTAGAACGCCCCCACCATGTTTTTGCCCAGCGGATGGTTGATGCCCGTCTTGCCACCCACCGACGAGTCGACCTGTGATAGCAGGGTGGTTGGAACCTGAATAAAGTCCACGCCGCGCTGGTAGCAGGCCGCGGCAAAACCCGCCATATCCCCCACCACACCACCACCTAGTGCAACAACCGTGGTACGGCGGTCATGCCGGGCACTGAGCATTCCGTCGAAGATCAGCTGCAGAGTTTCCCAATTCTTGAAGGACTCACCATCCGGCAACACGACCGAAGTGATCTCACAGCCCGACAAGCTGGCAATCAGTGAATCAAGATAGAGAGGAGCGACTGTTTCGTTCGTGACGATAGCGACCTGCCGACCGGCAAGGTGCCTCTTGAACAGCTCCGCCTGAGCGAGCAGACCTGCACCGATATAAATGGGATAACTACGCTCGCCTAGATTGACAGTGAGAGTCTGCATGAAGCCCCCGAGATGAAAGGGCACTAGGATAGCGCAGTTATGCAACCGCTTTAACGCGAAGAAAGCGCCTCAAGACGCTCGATGATTTCCTGTACGACCATTCGAGGCGGCCGCTCATCCGTCTCGATGATGACATCAGCGATTTCGCGGTAAAGCGGATCACGTATTTCCATAAGGCCAGCCAGCACCTTGCCAGGCTCAGCGTTACGTAGAAGAGGACGATTTCGATCACGAGAGGTTCGATCCAACTGCTGCTCGACCGAGGCATGCAAATAGACCACACGACCACCCGCACTGAGCGCCTTGCGATTCTCCTCCCGCAGCACCACGCCACCGCCCGTAGCAATCACAACGCCATTCAAGCGACTTAGGTCAGCTACGACAGCTTGTTCGCGCTCACGAAATCCTTGCTCGCCCTCTACATCGAAGATCCAAGGGATATCGGCACCGGTACGCTGCTCAATCTCCTTGTCAGAGTCCTTGAACTGCAACCTCAATTCTTTGGCCAGCAGACGCCCGATGGTGCTTTTGCCAGCCCCCATCGGGCCAACCAGAATCAAATTGCTCACAGTCTCAACGACTCACAGCAATAGCCTGGTTGTTCATGATCCGCGGCGTGAGGAACACCAACAGCTCGCTCTTCGAGTCCTGAACCACATCGCGGCGGAAGATCCGCCCCAAGTAAGGCAGGTCCCCCAGGAAAGGCACCTTGTCAACGGCCTTGGACTGAACGTTGGAGAAGACTCCGCCCAACACGATGGTCTCACCGTCATTGACCAGAACCTTGGCATTCACTTCGTTGGTCAAGATCGAGGGGACACCACGAACCTGACGCTCGAAGTTAGGCTCATCCTTATTGACCTTAACCTCCATGATGATTCGGTTATCTGGAGTGATCTGTGGTGTCACCTCAAGAGACAGTACCGCTTCAACAAAACCCGTTGTCGTTGCACCACTGGAGCTTGCTTCTTCGTATGGAATCTTCGAGCCCTTGAGAATACGCGCCGATTCTTTATCAGATGTCACTACTTTGGGCTGGGAAATAACCTCGCCGTTACCGGTTTTTTCCATGGCAGACAATTGCAGATCCAGCATGACGTTATCGGTGAGAAATCCGATACCGATGCCGGATGTGCTATTAACAACACCCATGTCTACAAAAGGCACTGGTGCAACACCGGTTTCAGCCTCCCAAGTACCTACTGTACTGGTGCCTGGCAAATAGAGCTGTCCTTCATCCACAGTGCGCGCACCATCTTTTCCGTACCCCATCCAGCGCCCATTGCTACTGGAAAAATTACCGCCCCAGCGAACACCTAGACTCTTGTCATAGCCAACAGTCGCCTCAACGATCCGAGCCTCGATCATGACCTGCCGGACCGGAATATCGAGCTGAGCAACAATACGGCGCAGCTCATCAATATTGTCTTGCGTCTGATAAGCGATGATGCTGTTAGTCCGATCATCGACTGTCACAGAGCCGCGGCCAGCTTTTTCACCCTCTTCCAACCCGGAAACCGACTGGAATAACGCAGCAATATCCGCAGCCTTGGCATAGTTAACCTGAATCAGTTCACGCCGCAGAGGTGCCAATTCGGCAATCTGGTTCTTGGCCTCAAGCTCCTGACGTTCACGTGCAGCAATTTCGTCTGCAGGCGCGATCAGCAGGACATTACCCACCTTGCGCTTATCCAACCCACGCGTCTTCAGCACCAGATCCAGCGCCTGATCCCACGGAACGTTTTGCAAGCGCAAAGTAATGTTGCCTTGCACCGTATCACTTGCAACCAAGTTGAGATCCGTGAAATCCGCAATCAACTGGAGTACCGAGCGTACATCAATGTCCTGGAAGTTCAGCGAGAGCTTTTCACCTGTGTAGGCGAAGCGTTCACCTTTTCTCTTTTCAACATCATCTTGCGTCAACGGCTTCACACTGATCGTCAGTTTGTTATCCGTTTGAAAAGCGAGGTAGTCATAGAAACCAGTAGGCTGAATGACAACACTGACCTTATCGGCACTCGCAGACGAATTCACAAACTGAACAGGTGTTGCGAAGTCCTTCACATCCAGACTTACACGCAAGGCCTCTGGCAATTGGGTCTTGGCAAAATCCAATCGGATCTTGCCGCCAATCTCCTGAATATCAGGACTGATTGCCGAGTCCGAAAGCTCAATAACGACATTGCCCTCGCCCTGCTCGCCACGCTGGAAGTCGATATTCTTGATCGCACGCGCTGCAATGGGGGCTACAGGTTTGGGTTGCGCAACCACCGGCTGTGAACTTGGCTGCGCAGATCCCGCCTCGCCGACCACCACATAAACATTATTGCCATCAGCACGCGTACTGTAGGGCACCAACGTCGTGAGGTTTACAATCAAACGCGTGCGATCCTTGGCCTCAACTACCGTAACGCTTCGTGCATTACCTACACCCAGCTCGCGGTTCTTGGAGCCCAACTGATTGGTGACTCCCGGCAGATCCAGGGCAATTCGTGCAGGCTGCTCGATGGTATATCCGCGGGGAGCGCCAACAGGCTCGTCAAATACCAGCTTGAGCTCGACCTTGTCGCCCGGTAATGAAGCCACATCGATATTTTTCAGGTTCGCCGCCAATAGGGACGGCGCGAACATGGCGACAAACAGCGAGACACTAAGACGCGACAAAGAGCTATTCATCAGCCTGTTCCATTTAGCAGATCTGTAGTTATTGTTCATGCCTGACCCCATCATTAGGAGCGCTCCTTAAGAGTGAGACTGCGGGGACGCTCAAGCCAGCCGCCCTCACCATCAGGAACGATTTCGACCACATCGACTTTCGCTTCATCGATTGAAGTGATCCGCCCATGATTGCGCCCCAAGTAGTCACCAACCTTGACCCGATGTACGCCACCGGCACCTCGAACCAACGCATAATTGATGCCTTGATTACCCAATACGCCAACCATTTCGAAAGTTTCGATATTGAAACCCTCTAGAAATTGCCGAACGCGGGATTCATCAGGCTTCACGTCTTTCGAGCCCTTTTGCTGGCTGGCCAGGTCTATCTTAACCGGTGGCTGAAAAGGGCTGCGCAGAGCCGCTGCACTGTATGTAAAAGCCTCATAAGGCTGAAACTTAGGCAAAGGTTCAATTGACCCCTTTGGACGCGCCCGTTCCTGATCCATAAAAGACTGCAAATCCGAAAAATCATCACCACCGACACAGCCGACCAATGTGAGAGTGGTCGCCACAATAGAAAACCATCGGGCTATCGTCATTTCTTCAAGCCCTCATCGTTGTAGCGGTATGTCTTGGCCAAAACATTCATACGCAACTTCGACATATTTCCATTTTCGGCTGGCTTTATATCAAAATCATGCAATGTAACGATTCGGGGAAGACTTGCTACACCGCTAACGAATGTCGCCAAATCATGATAGGAACCCACAACTGCTATCTGAATAGGCAGCTCTATATAAAATTGCTGTGCAACCTCAGGTTTGAGTTTGATCTCTTCGAACTCTAAACCACTACCCAAACCAGTACGTGTAATATCTTCTAGTAAGCCAGGCACTTCAGTATCACTTGGTAGTTGTCGCAGCAACGTACCAAAAGACTCTTCCATTTCCTTCATCTGGGTCTTATATGCATCCAGATTGGCCGCCTGAAAAGCCTTAGCGGAAAACTGCTCCTTCAGGGTTACCTCTTCAGCCTGACGCCCTTCAAGAAGACCCTGGAGGTCTTTCAGGTAGAAGTTGTATCCAAGCACCAGCATCAGCACCAACAAGAGGGCGCATGCAATCGCCTTAACGGCAACAGGCCAGGCACCAAGATTATTCACATCGAGCTCAGAAAGCTCTACCTTGCGCAAGGCCTCTAGAGAGTCAGCAAAGCTCATTAGTTCTTACTCCCTACTTTTTCTGGAGCCTTTCCAGCAGCGCTACCAGACGTGGTAGTCGGACTATCTCCACCATCAGCGCCTGGCTGAGTTTGCTGAACGGTCAACAGGAATACGTTGGCCTGATCCACAGCGCCTGCAGTGATCGCTTTAACCTCAGTCAAATTGGGAGCAGTAAGCCAGTCGGAGGATTCCAAGTTACGCATCAGGTTGGAAACCCGATTATTAGACTCGGCCGCACCGGCAATCGAAATTGTCTTACCGACCATTTTCAATTCGGAGAAATAAACACCGTCCGGTAGCGTACGAACCAACTGATCGAATACACGGCCGATGATCGGGCGATTACCCTGCAAGTCCTGAATGATTTTCATCCGTTCAAGCAGCTGCTGGCGTCGAGTACGCAACTCACTGATTTCCTTGATGCGCGCATCAAGAACAGCAATTTCCTTACGTACGAAATCGTTACGCGCATCCTGCTGCTCAATAGCCCTATCAAAATACTGCCCAGCCAAGAAGATTAGGCCGGCAGATATGATCAGAACGCCACCCAATGCGACCAGAAAGCGCTGCTTACGCTCTTCGCGAAGTTGTTCGCGCCACGGGAGAAGGTTGATCCGTGCCATCAGTCGAAACTCCTCATCGCCAGGCCACAGGCAATCATCAACGCCGGCGCATCGCTCGCGAGCGCCCCGGCATTCACCTTGCTACCCAGCGCCATATCGGCGAACGGATTGGCGACCTGAGTTGGAGTACCGATTTTCTGCTGGATCAGACGATCGAGATCAGGAATGGATGCCGTACCTCCTGCAAGAAGGATGTAGTCGACATCATTGAACTGCCCTGCGGCAAAGAAGAATTGCAACGAGCGTGAGACCTGCTGAACCACAGCATCTTTAAAAGGCTGCAGCACTTCACTCTCGTAGTCATCCGGTAGCCCACCCTGCTTCTTGGCAAGGCCTGCCTCCTCCACGGACAACCCGTAACGACGCTGAATCTCCTCGGTCAGTTGGCGCCCACCGAACATCTGCTCACGGGTATAGATCGTGCGACCGTTGTTCAGCACACTCAATGTGGTCATCGTTGCCCCGATATCGACAACCGCCACCGTCAATTCATCGTGTCCGCTACCCAATTGGGCAGCCAACAGTCCGTATGCGCGCTCCAGAGCATAGGCCTCGACATCGACGACCTTGGCTGTCAGCCCTGCCAAAGCAAGAGCCGCCTCACGGACCTCGACGTTTTCCTTACGGCATGCAGCCAGAAGCACCTCTACACGCTCGGAGTTGCGCGCAGACACGCCCTGCACTTCGAAATCGATAGCGACTTCTTCCAACGGGTAAGGAATGTACTGATCTGCCTCGATTTTAAGCTGGGTCTCCAGCTCGTCATCGTTAAGGCCGGACTCCATTTCGATCGTTTTGGTAATGACCGCGGAACCCGCCACCGCCACTGCAACGGAGCGGATACCGGTCTTGGCCTTGGCGAGCACACGAGAAAGTGCCTGCCCCACCCCCTCCATCTCGGCGATGTTCTTTTCAACAACAGCATTAGGTGGGAGCGGCTCGACAGCGTAGGCCTCTACTTTGTAGCGGCTTCCTGAGCGACTCAATTCGAGGAGCTTGACCGAGGTCGAACTGATGTCGATCCCCAGAAGCGTATTCGCTTTCTTATTGAAGAGCCCTAGCACGACCGATTTCCTATCTGCATCCGAGACTTACGGACTATTTATGTTTTTCCACATTAAATAACAGTCTTGACAGAAGCGCAAATGGCTACCTGGCAAAAAAACCGCTTATAATGTGAACAGTTTTTCCCTTTTCACTAAGCACAACGCTTAACTCTTTCTTTTATCTGGAAATCCAAGAATCCCAATGCGTCTGCTGAAGTTCTTCTGGTGGTCATGCGTCGCCGCTTTTTGCGGGCTAATCCTCAGTTTCAGCGGGGCTTTTCTCTATCTGAGTCCCGGCCTCCCCTCCGTTGACTCACTGCGCAGCATCCAACTGCAGATCCCGCTGCGGGTCTACAGCAGCGACGACAAGCTGATCGCCGAGTTTGGCGAAATGCGACGCTCTCCCATTCGCTTCGATGACATCCCACCAGACTTCATTCGCGCACTTCTGGCCGCTGAAGACGATAACTTCGCCAACCATTATGGCGTCGACTTTAGCAGCCTAATGCGCGCTGCCACTCAGTTATTGTCGAGCGGCCATATTCAGTCCGGCGGCAGCACGATCACCATGCAGGTAGCAAAGAACTTCTTTCTTACTAATGAACGAAGCTTCTCACGCAAAATCAGCGAAATCCTTCTTGCCCTGCAGATCGAACGAGAACTCAGCAAAAACGAAATCCTCGAGCTCTACGTCAACAAGATCTACCTCGGCAACCGCGCCTATGGTATCGATGCTGCCGCACAGATTTATTACGGCAAGTCGATTCGCGACACCAGCCTCGCCCAGATGGCCATGATCGCCGGACTACCCAAAGCCCCCTCTCGCTTCAACCCTCTGGTCAACCCGGAACGCAGCAAGCAGCGTCGCGACTGGATCCTCGGGCGCATGCTCAAGCTCGGCGCAATCAATCAGGAACGCTACGAAGCCGCCCTGGCCGAACCCGTTGACGCACACTACCACGTGCAGCCACCGGAGCTTAACGCACCTTATATTGCAGAAATGGCACGCGCAGAGATGGTCGGCCGATATGGTAGCGATGCCTATACAGAAGGCTTCCGCGTCACCACCACGGTGCCAGCACAACTGCAGCAGGCCGCCAACCAGGCCTTGCACAACGGCCTGATCAGCTACGACCAGCGCCACGGCTATCGAGGCCCGGAAACACGCCTAGCCGGCCAGACGCGAGAAGCCTGGCTCACAGAACTGAGCAAATTCCGCCCCCAGGGCGGCCTTGAGCCTGCCATCGTCAGCCAGGTCGAGAAAAGCGGCATCATGGTCATATTGCGCAATGGCGAAGAGCTTCCCGTCGCCTGGGACAGCATGAAATGGGCACGCCCTTTCCTGAACACCAACAGCATGGGTCCCCGGCCGCAACAACCCGCCGACGTAGTAAAGATTGGCGACCTGATTCGCGTCGAGCGCGAAGCTGAAAACAACAACCTGCTGTTCCGCCAGACCCCGGCCGCCCAAAGCGCCCTGGTCTCGCTTGACCCACAAACCGGCGCCATTCGCGCCCTGGTCGGCGGCTTCTCCTTCGAGCAAAGCAACTACAACCGCGCTGTACAGGCCAAACGCCAGCCCGGCTCCAGCTTCAAACCTTTCATCTATAGCGCAGCGCTCGACAGCGGATTCACTGCAGCAAGCCTGGTCAACGATGCCCCCATCGTGTTTCAGGAAGCAGGCATGGAAGAAGCCTGGCGACCGAAGAACGATACCAACACCTTTCTCGGCCCGATCCGCCTGCGCGAAGCCCTGTACAAATCACGCAACCTGGTTTCGATCCGTCTGCTACAGACCATCGGCATTGACTACACCCTCAACTATGTCAGCCGTTTCGGATTCAACCGCCAGGACCTGCCCCGCAACCTGTCGCTCGCACTCGGCACCGCCAACCTGACGCCACTGGAAATCGCCAACGGCTGGACAGCTTTCGCCAACGGCGGCTACAAGGTCCAGCCGTATCTGATCGAGCGAATCGACAGTCGGGACGGCACCGCCCTGTTCAACGCCAACCCAGCCCGCACCGCAGTCAGCGCCGCCAACCTGGAAGAACAGAACGCGATGCTGCTGGCGCAAGATCCCGCCGCCAACGTGGTGAAGCCGGTTATCGGCGAGCAGATCATCGATGAACGTACAGCCTACATTCTCACCAGCATGCTGCAGGATGTGATCAAGCGCGGTACGGGTCGTCGCGCACTGAGCATGGGGCGCGGCGACATCGCAGGAAAGACCGGCACCACCAACGAATCCAAGGACAGTTGGTTCTCCGGCTACAACGCCGACTACGTCACCACGGTCTGGTCCGGGTTCGACCAGCCCGTCAGCCTGGGCCGGCATGAGTACGGGGGCACCGTCGCCCTGCCCATCTGGATCGATTACATGAGCGCCGCCCTGAAAGGCAAACCGGAACATGCGCCAAGCGAACCATCCGGCCTCCTGACCCTGCGCATCGACCCGGTCAGCGGCCGTGCCGCATCCCCAGGCGCACCAGACGCCTACTTCGAGCTGTTCAAGAGTGAAGATTCGCCACCGCCCATGAGCGAACTGGACGGCATGAGCATTCCTGGCAGCCCGCTTCCGGCAGACGAATCCGCGCCAATCGACCTGTTCTGACGGTACACATGTCGCCCAATAAAAAGCCCCGCACTGGCGGGGCTTTTTATTGGCTGGAGATCAGCGGCCGAACACGTCATCCACGGACTGCAGCGGATAATGCGCCGGGTACGGCAGCGTCGCCACACCACTCTCGATGGCAGCCTTGGCCACGGCATCGGAGATCAACGTAATAAGGCGGGCATCCATCGGCTTCGGAATGATGTACTCACGCCCGAATGCCAGAGAGATACCACCGTAGGCATCACAGACTTCCTGCGGCACCGGCAGCTTGGCCAGGTCACGCAGCGCCAGTGCGGCGGCAATCTTCATTTCTTCGTTGATGCGGGTAGCGCGAACGTCCAGCGCGCCGCGGAAAATGAAGGGGAAGCCCAGCACGTTGTTGACCTGGTTCGGGTAGTCGGAACGACCGGTGGCCATGATCACGTCGTTACGCGTGGCATGGGCCAGCTCCGGCTTGATTTCCGGGTCAGGGTTGGAGCAAGCGAAGACGATCGGATTCACCGCCATGCGCTTGAGGTCTTCCGGGTCGAGCAAGTTGGCGCCCGACAGGCCGACAAACACATCCGCACCATCCAGCGCATCAGACAGGGTGCGCTTCTCGGTCTCGTGAGCGAACACCGACTTGTACTGGTTCAGGTCGTCACGACCGGCGTGGATAACGCCCTTGCGGTCGATCATGAAGATGTTCTCGACCTTGGCACCCATGCTCACCAGCAGCTTCATGCAGGAGATGGCAGCAGCACCGGCACCCAGGCACACGATCTTCGCTTCCGGCAGGGTCTTGCCGGCGATTTCCAGAGCATTGAGCATGCCGGCAGCGGTAACGATGGCGGTACCGTGCTGATCATCATGGAACACCGGAATATCGCACTGCTCGATCAGCGCACGCTCGATCTCGAAGCACTCGGGCGCCTTGATGTCTTCCAGATTGATGCCACCAAAGGTGATGGAAATACGCTTGACGGTATCGATGAAAGCCTGCGGGCTCTCTGCATCGACTTCGATGTCGAATACGTCGACACCGGCAAAGCGCTTGAACAGGACACCCTTGCCCTCCATCACCGGCTTGGAGGCCAGCGGCCCCAGGTCACCCAGACCGAGAATCGCGGTGCCATCGGAAATTACCGCCACCAGGTTGCCTTTGCCGGTGTAGCGATACGCCAACTCGGCATCACGCGCAATCTCACGCACCGGCTCAGCCACACCCGGGCTGTACGCCAGGGCCAGATCACGAGCAGTGGCGGTGGGCTTGGTCAGTTCGACGCTCAGTTTCCCTGGACGCGGGTGAGCGTGGTACTCGAGAGCGGCTGTTTTAAGGTCAGACATGAGGGCTATTCCCGCTGTTGCTGTGAAACGCAGGGACCGGAGCATACGCAAGATGGCAGACGCTCACAAGATCAGGCCGGGCCAGGCTGCAGGGACAAATCAGCGCACGATTTGCAGGCACTTGCAGGATATGACCGACAAGCAGAACCAGGGTCACGCTTCAGACGAAAAACGGATTGCAGTCCTACCGCTAAGGCCACCAGGTCAATGCGAAAAACTCAGCGCACAACCTCGATCATCGCAGGATGCGTCAACGGTAACAGCCAACGCGCCTGCCCCGGTTTCAGACCGCCTCGTCGCGCCCGATCGATCAGCCAGCCGCGCACCTCGATACGCCGGCCAACCAATACCTGCAGATCCTCGATGACAAAGTAGCGCAGCCGTTTTGGCTCGATCCGCAGTACCACACCATCCTGCAGATCCAGCCAGAGACCGCCCGCATTACGCTCGACATGAGTGACTCGTCCCTGCAGCAGGGTAAACCCGCTCGCCCTGATGGCTGAAGGGGCCAGCACTGGCGAACGCTTCCACACCCCCAGCCCGGCCTGACGGGCCTGGCTCTCCGCCTCACGCTGGCAGTCGACCAGGCCACTGTCGGGCGCGAAGGCCACCTGATAGGCCAGCCCCTCAGCAAGCAACTGCGCCTCAAGGTTCTGCCCCTTGGCGTCATAGGTATGCGCCAGGGTGCGACCATAGTGATCACGCGTGGGCTGACCCAGGCGCAGGCCGATCTGGCCATTCGAGGCATTGACCAATGCGTGCAAACGCTTATAAGCCGACTCGGCGAAAGCCTCCGCCGGGCGCCCATTGCGCGCACGCTCCGGCGCATTCACCCCGATCAGGCGCACGCTGCGCCCATCAACCAGGCGCAGGGTATCGCCATCCACCACCCGCGCGACCTTGACCGGCGGTAGCGGACCAGGCGCAGGACAGAACGCCTGCACCGAAAAAGCAGAGAAGCCGAAAACGAAAAAGGCGCCCACAAGGGACGCCTTTTTCATCAACGCGGAATACCCCACAGGGCCTTCCTGAACAGCTCGTCGGCTTACTTGGAACCGAACACGCCGAAACGCTGGTTGAAACGATCGATACGGCCGCCGGTATCCAGCACTTTCTGCTTGCCGGTGTAGAACGGGTGGCACTCGGAGCACACGTCCAGGCTCAGCGGCTTGCCCAGGGTGGAGCGGGTCTTGATCACGTTACCGCAGCTGCAGGTAGCAGTGATTTCTTCGTACTGGGGATGGATATCGGCTTTCATCGCACTTTCCTCGGTTGGTGTGCCGCCACCAGGCGTTTTGCCGGGTACCGCACGGAAATAGGCCGTGGATCATACCAGAGCACGGCGACCTTGCAAGTCAACCCTGAATATCGGCGACGTGCGGCCATGCTAGCATCGCCGCCTCGACGTGGAGTATTTCGTGCCCGACCCGATCTTGCGCCTTGCCCTGCCCTCCCCCCTGCGCCGTCTGTTCGACTACCGGGCGCCTGCCGGCGTGCCGCACAGCGCCCTGCAGCCGGGCATGCGCCTGCGCGTGCCATTTGGCCGCCGGGAAATGGTTGGCGTGCTGATCGAACTGGTCGAGCACAGCGAAGTCCCCGCCGACAAACTCAAACCCGCCCTGGAATTGCTCGACCGCGCCTCGCCGCTGCCCGCGCCACTGTTCAAGCTATGCCTATGGACCGCCCAGTACTATCAGCACAGCCTCGGCGACACCCTGAGCTGGGCGCTGCCGGTGTTGCTGCGCCAGGGCGAACCGGCAGAGGCGCGACAGGAGCGTTTCTGGTCGATCGCCGCCGATGCCAGCCTCGACGACCCGCGCGTGGCCCGCGCCCCGCGCCAGCGCGAGGCGCTGCGCACGCTCGCCCAACACCCTCATGGCGTGCCGCATACGCTGCTGAGCAAGTTGCAACTGAACAAGGACAGCCTTGATCTGCTGCTGGAGAAGCATCTGGTACAGGTGGAGATCCGCCGCAGCGCAGCGCCGCAGCGCCACGGCAGTTGGCTGGCACAGCCGGAGCTGCCACTGAACGCCGAGCAGCGCGCCGCCTTCAATGCCGTGCAATCGGGCATGGACAGCTTCAACGCCTCGCTGCTGTACGGCGTAACCGGCAGCGGCAAGACCGAGGTCTACCTGCAACTGATCCACCACTGCCTGGAGGCCGGCAAGCAGGCCCTGGTGCTGATCCCCGAGATCAACCTGGGGCCGCAGACCCTGGAGCGCTTCGCCCGGCGCTTCAACGCGCGCATCGCCCTGCTGCATTCCGGGGTCAACGATCGCGAGCGCCTCGACGCCTGGCTGGCCGCGCGTGACGGCGATGCCGATATCATCATCGGTACCCGCTCGGCGCTGTTCACCCCGCTGAAGAACCCGGGGCTGATCATCATCGACGAGGAACATGACGCCTCCTATAAACAGCAGGAAGGCCTGCGCTACCACGCCCGCGACCTGGCGCTGGTGCGCGCCCGCCAGGAGAACCTGCCGATCGTCCTCGGCTCGGCCACGCCCTCGCTGGAAAGCCTGCACAACGCCCACGCCGGCCGTTACGCCCTGCTCAAGCTGACCCAGCGCGCCGGTGGTGCGCAGCAACCGCGCTTCCTGCGCCTGGACGTGAAGAGCCGCCCGCTCGACTCCGGGATATCCGGGCCGCTGCAACAGGCCATCGGCCAGACCCTGGAAGCCGGCCAGCAGGTGCTGGTATTCCTCAACCGCCGCGGCTTCGCCCCGACCCTGCTGTGTCACGACTGCGGCTGGATCAGCCAGTGCCAGCGCTGCGACGCCCGCATGACCTTGCACCAGCGCTCCGGCGAACTGCGCTGCCACCACTGCGGCCATGTCGAGCGCCCGCCGCGGCAATGCCCGGACTGCGCCAAGGTCGACTTGCGCCCGGTCGGCGCCGGCACCGAGCGCGCCGAAGAGCGCCTGGGCATTCTCTTTCCCCAGTTCCCGGTGTTGCGCGTCGACCGCGACAGCACCTCGCGCAAGGGCGCCATGGACAAGCTGTTCGCCACCATCCAGCGCGGCGAGCCGTGCATCCTGGTCGGCACGCAGATGCTCGCCAAAGGCCACCATTTTCCGCGCGTGACCCTGGTAGCGATCCTCGATGCCGACGGCGGCCTGTTTTCCGCCGACTTCCGCGCCAGCGAGCGCATGGCCCAGCTGATCGTTCAGGTCGCCGGCCGTGCCGGACGGGCGGAAGAGCCGGGCAAGGTCATCATCCAGACTCATCTCGCCGATCACCCGCTGCTGGTCCAGCTCACTGAACAGGGCTACCCGGCCTTCGCCGAGCAGGCCCTGAGCGAACGGCGCGGCGTAGGCCTGCCGCCCTTCTCCCACCTCGCGCTGCTGCGCGCCGAGGCGCACAAACCGGGGCAAGCCGAAGGCTTCCTCGACGACGCCTGCACTTACGCCGAACACCTGCTGCGCGACCTGCGCCTGAGCGGCATCGAGCTGCTCGGCCCAGTGCCTGCCCCCATGGAGCGCCGCGCCGGACGCCACCGCGCACAACTGCTCCTGCAGGCCAGCAGCCGTGCGCCGCTGCACAAGCTGCTCACCCACTGGCTGCCGGTCATCGAGGCGATGCCCGGCGGCCGTGCCGTGCGCTGGTCGCTGGATGTCGACCCCATCGATCTGTTTTGAGCGCATTGCGCGCGGCTAATCGGCCACAGCGGTTGGCAAGGCCGGAACGGCCACGGATAATGCCCAGTTTTCGACCCGCCACGGCCGACCGAGCAGACCATGAAAGACACGATTCGCCACCTGATCCAGCAAGCCCTGAGCCGCCTCGTCGCCGAGGGCGTTCTGCCCGAAGGCCTGAGCCCGGCCATCCAGGTGGAGAACACCAAGGACAAGAGCAACGGCGACTTCGCCAGCAACATCGCCATGATGCTGGCCAAGCCGGCCGGCATGAAGCCGCGTGACCTGGCCGAGAAACTGGTCGCGGCCCTGCCCACCGATGAGGGCATCAGCAAGGTCGATATCGCTGGCCCCGGCTTCCTCAATTTCTTCCAGAACAGCGACGCCCTGGCACAACGCCTGGAAGCGGCGCTGGCCGATGCCAAACTCGGCGTGCGCAAGGCTGGCCCGCAGCAACGCGTGGCGGTCGACCTCTCGGCGCCGAACCTGGCCAAGGAAATGCACGTCGGCCACCTGCGCTCGACCATCATCGGCGACGGCGTGGCACGCGTGCTGGAATTCCTCGGCGACGACGTGATCCGGCAGAACCACGTGGGCGACTGGGGCACCCAGTTCGGCATGCTGCTGGCGTACATGCAGGAACAACCGGTCGACAACGACGCCGAACTGGCCGACCTGGAAGGTTTCTACCGCGCCGCGAAGAAACGTTTCGACGAGTCGCCCGAGTTCGCCGACCGCGCCCGCCAGTTGGTGGTGCAGCTGCAGGCCGGCGACGCCGAGTGCCTGCGCCTGTGGCACCGTTTCAATGACATTTCCCTGAGCCATTGCCAGGCCCTGTACGACCGCCTGGGCGTCAAGCTGACCATGGCCGACGTCAAGGGCGAAAGCGCCTACAACGATGACCTGGCCAACGTGATAGCCGACCTCAAGGCCAAGGGCTTGCTCAGCGAGAGCGATGGCGCGCAGTGCGTGTTCATGGATGAGTTCAAGAACGCCGAAGGCAACCCGTTGCCGCTGATCGTGCAGAAGGCCGGCGGCGGCTACCTCTACGCCACCACCGACCTGGCCGCCACGCGCTATCGTGCCAACGTGCTGAAGGCCGACCGCGCCCTGTATTTCGTCGACCAGCGCCAGGCCCTGCACTTCCAGATGGTCTTCGCCGCTGCACGCCTGGCCGGTTTCGTGCCTGCCAGCATGCAGCTCGAACACATGGGCTTCGGCACCATGAACGGCGCCGACGGCCGCCCGTTCAAGACCCGCGACGGCGGCACGGTGAAACTGGTCGACCTGATCAACGAAGCCGAAGAGCGCGCCTACAACCTGGTCAAGGAGCGCAACGAGCAGCGCGCCGAACGCGGCGAAACGCCATTCGACGAAGCCGAGCTGCGCGAGATCGGTCGCGTGGTCGGCATCGCCTCAGTGAAGTACGCCGACCTGTCCAAGCACCGCACCAGCGACTACAGCTTCAACTTCGAGCTGATGCTCAGTTTCGAGGGCAACACCGCACCCTACCTGCTGTATGCCTACACCCGCGTGGCCAGCGTATTCCGCAAGTTGGGCAAGGACGTAGCTGACATCGGCGGGCAAATCCAACTGGTCGCCGAGCAGGAGCAGGCTCTGGCCGGCAAGCTGGCGCAGTTCGCCGACGTGCTCAACGGCATTGCCGACAAGGGCACGCCGCACCTGCTGTGCGCCTACCTGTACGACCTGGCCGGGCTGTTCTCCAGCTTCTACGAGAATTGCCCGATCCTCTCCGCTGAGGACGAGGCCGTGCGCAACAGCCGCCTGCGCCTGGCCGCGCTGACCGGCCGCACGCTCAAGCAGGGCCTCGAGCTGCTCGGCCTGGAAACCCTGGAGCGCATGTAAGTGGCGGCGAAGAAGAAACCCGCCCCCAAACGCGGCGCCAGCCGCTACCAGGCGCCTGCGAAAAAGCCGGTGCCGGGTTGGGTCTGGCTGGCCTGCGGCCTGGTAATTGGCGGCTTCATGGTCTTCCTGTTCAGCCTCGAGCCAGGTCGTGACGACGTCAAACGAAGCAAACCGGACGAGCGCCGCCCCACAAGCACATCAAGCGAAGAGCAGAAGAAGCCGCAAGCCACTACCGGCCCGGTCAAGCCCAAATACGACTTCTACACCCTGCTGCCGGAGTCCGAGGTCATCGTGCCGCCGGATGCCCTGCCGCAGACACCACCAGAGCCACCGCCCAGCAAACCGGTCACCCCGGAAGAAGCGGCGAAGATCGATGCGGCACGCGCCGAAGCCCTGCTCAACGGCCAGACGCCACCTCCAGCTCCACCCGTGCTGGCAAAGGCGCCCGTCACCACGCAGTTCTTCCTCCAGGCCGGCTCGTTCCGCAAGCAGCAGGACGCCGACAAGGTCCGCGCGCAGATCATCCTGCTCGGTCAGAACGTGCAAGTGGAGTCCGGCACCGTGCGTGAGGAAACCTGGTACCGCGTGCTCGTCGGCCCCTTCGCCAGCCGCGAGCAATTGGCCTCGGCGCAAAAGCAGCTGGCCGCCAGCGGCTTCAGCAATCTCCTGCTGCAACAACGCCAGGGCCGCTGAGCCACCTCCGCTACGCGCGCTCATGCAGGGGGCGCCATGCGCACCGGGGAATACGCCGCACACGCCCCTGGTGCGTACGGCGCCCCCACGGAATCACGCCGTGCTGACGGCCAATTTGCCCGCCGCCGGTTGAAAAGCCGGCAACAGCGCCCCATCTGAGTCTTCATCCGGGCGATTTGCCCCGCTGTGTGGAGACTCTTCCCTTGACCACCATCGTTTCAGTGCGCCGCAATGGCAAAGTCGTCATGGGCGGCGACGGCCAGGTATCCCTTGGCAATACCGTCATGAAGGGCAACGCCAAGAAAGTGCGCCGCCTCTACCACGGCCAGGTGCTGGCCGGTTTCGCCGGCGCCACCGCCGACGCCTTCACCCTGTTCGAACGCTTCGAAGGCCAGCTGGAGAAGCACCAGGGGCATCTGGTGCGCGCTGCCGTCGAGTTGGCCAAGGACTGGCGCACCGACCGCTCGCTGAGCCGCCTGGAGGCCATGCTCGCCGTGGCCAACAAGGACGCTTCGCTGATCATCACCGGCAACGGCGACGTGGTCGAACCCGAGCATGGCCTGATCGCCATGGGTTCCGGTGGCGGCTTCGCCCAAGCTGCCGCCATGGCGCTGCTGCAGAAGACCGACCTGAACGCACGCGAGATTACCGAGACCGCATTGAACATTGCCGGCTCGATCTGTGTCTTTACTAACCAGAACCTGACCATTGAGGAGCAGGACTGCGCCGAATGAGCGCAGGCCCCTGCTGGAGCCCCCGAATGTCCATGACGCCCCGCGAGATCGTCCACGAACTCAACCGCCATATCATCGGCCAGGACGATGCCAAGCGTGCCGTAGCCATTGCCCTGCGCAACCGCTGGCGGCGCATGCAACTGCCGCTCGATCTGCGCGCAGAGGTCACCCCCAAGAACATCCTGATGATCGGCCCGACCGGTGTCGGCAAGACCGAAATCGCCCGTCGCCTGGCCAAGCTGGCCAACGCGCCGTTCATCAAGGTGGAAGCAACCAAATTCACCGAAGTCGGCTATGTCGGCCGTGACGTCGAGTCGATCATCCGCGACCTGGCCGACGCCGCGATCAAGCTGCTGCGCGAGCAGGAAATCGTCCGCGTGCAACACCGCGCCGAAGACGCCGCCGAGGAGCGCATCCTCGACGCCCTGCTGCCGCCAGCGCGCACCGGCTTCAACGAAGACGCCTCGCAAAGCCAGGACTCCAACACCCGCCAGCTGTTCCGCAAGCGCCTGCGCGAAGGCCAGCTTGATGACAAGGAAATCGAGATCGAAGTGGCCGAGCAGCCAGCCGGCATCGAAATCATGACCCCACCGGGCATGGAAGAGATGACCAGCCAGTTGCAGAACCTGTTCTCCAACCTCGGCAAAGGCAAGAAGAAGAGCCGCAAGCTCAAGGTCCGCGAAGCCTTCAAGCTGGTGCGCGACGAAGAAGCCGCACGCCTGGTCAACGAGGAAGAGCTCAAGGCCCGCGCACTGGAAGCCGTGGAGCAGAACGGTATCGTCTTCATCGACGAGATCGACAAGGTCGCCAAGCGCGGTAACGTCGGCGGCGCCGATGTTTCACGCGAAGGCGTACAGCGCGACCTGCTGCCGCTGATCGAAGGCTGCACGGTCAACACCAAGCTGGGCATGGTCAAGACCGACCACATCCTGTTCATCGCCTCGGGCGCCTTCCACTTGAGCAAACCAAGTGACCTGGTGCCGGAGCTGCAGGGTCGCCTGCCGATTCGCGTCGAGCTCAAGGCCCTGTCGCCAGAGGACTTCGAGCGCATCCTCACCGAGCCGCACGCCGCCCTCACCGAGCAATACACCGCGCTGCTGAAAACCGAAGGGCTGGATATCGCCTTTGCCGAAGACGGTATCAAGCGCATTGCCGAGATTGCCTGGCAGGTCAACGAGAAGACCGAGAACATCGGTGCCCGTCGACTGCACACCCTGCTCGAACGCCTGCTCGAAGAAGTCTCCTTCAGCGCCGGCGACCTGGCTGGCCAGCAGAATGGCACGCCAATTCGCATCGACGCCGCTTACGTCAACAGCCACCTGGGCGAACTGGCGCAGGACGAAGACCTGTCTCGCTACATCCTTTAACCGCCACGGGCGCCGGGTTCAGCCCATGAACCCGGCGACCTGATGGTGTGGAGCCTCCATGCGCATCCCCACGTCGATCAAACTGCACAAGGCCTCGAAGACCCTTGAGCTGCGCTACGGCGAACATGCCTACAGCCTCAGCGCCGAATTTCTGCGCGTGCATTCGCCCTCGGCCGAGGTGCAGGGGCATGGCAAACCGATCCTGCAGACCGGCAAGCTCGGTGTCGGTCTGGAACGCCTGGAACCTGCCGGTAATTACGCCCTGAAACTGTGCTTCGATGACGGCCATGACAGCGGCCTGTTCACCTGGGACTACCTGTACCAACTCGCCACCCGCCACGAGCAACTCTGGGCAGATTATCTCAATGAGCTATCCAAGGCCGGAAAGTCCCGCGACCCGAGCGAATCGATCATCAAGCTGATGCTCTAGCTCGCACCTTTCACCCCCATACAACAAGGTTAGGGCGCACTTTCTAATCGCCCTCGGCATACTGCCGCGCGCTGTTTGCCCCACACGCAGAACCTTGCGCAAACGCACAAACTCGGGTAACCAAGGAGCTGGCAGGTTCCATGCATTTGGCTAAGCCAGATGCGAAGTAAGCGCGGAGCTTTTTCCGCACCCCGGCAACCCGAGCAGTACTTGTCCTTCGCCCTGTGTCAGCCACACAGCCGCCTACAGGTATCCGTCTCTGGACAATGGAGCGTCGTAGATGACCCAAAAGAATAATGAAGACCTGCAACGCCAGGCCTCGGAAAACACACTGGGCCTGAATCCGGTGATTGGCCTTCGTGGCAAGGACCTGTTGACCTCTGCCCGCATGGTATTGGCACAAGCCATCAAACAACCTCTTCACAGCGCCAAGCACGTTACCCATTTCGCCTTCGAACTGAAGAACGTCCTGCTTGGCCAATCCAGCCTGACCCCCGAAGACGGCGACCGCCGCTTCGCCGATCCGGCCTGGAGTCAGAACCCGCTCTATCGCCGCTACCTGCAGACCTACCTCGCCTGGCGCAAGGAGCTGCACGGCTGGATCGAGAACAGCAACCTCAGCGAGCAGGACACCAGCCGCGGCCATTTCGTCATCAACCTGATGACCGAGGCCATGGCGCCAACCAACAGCATGGCCAACCCGGCGGCGGTCAAACGATTCTTCGAAACCGGCGGCAAGAGCCTGCTCGACGGCCTGTCTCACCTGGCCAAGGACATGATTCACAATGGCGGCATGCCCAGCCAGGTGAACATGGACGCCTTCGAGGTCGGCAAGAACCTGGCCACCAGCGAGGGCGCGGTAATCTTCCGCAACGACCTGCTGGAACTGATCCAGTACAAGCCCACTACCGAGCAGGTGCAAGAGCGCCCGCTGCTGGTCGTGCCGCCGCAAATCAACAAGTTCTACGTGTTCGACCTGTCGCAGGAAAAAAGCGTGGCCCGCTTCCTCCTGCGCCACGGTATCCAGACTTTCGTGGTGAGCTGGCGCAACCCGACCAAAGCGCAGCGCGAATGGGGCCTGTCGAGCTACATCGAAGCGCTCAAGGAAGCCATCGACGTCGTCACCAGTATCACTGGCAGCAAGGACGTCAACATGCTGGGCGCCTGCTCCGGCGGCATCACCACCGCCTCCCTGCTGGGCCACTATGCCGCGATCGGCGAGAACAAGGTCCACGCCCTGACCCTGCTGGTCAGCGTACTGGACACCAAGCTGGACACCCAGGTCGCCCTGTTTGCCGACGAACTGACCCTGGAAGCAGCCCGCCGCCGCTCCTACCAAGCCGGTGTTCTGGAAGGCAAGGACATGGCCAAGGTGTTCGCCTGGATGCGCCCCAACGACCTGATCTGGAACTACTGGGTCAACAACTACCTGCTGGGCAACGAGCCGCCGGTGTTCGACATCCTGTACTGGAACAACGACACCACACGCCTGCCTGCCGCCTTCCATGGCGACCTGATCGAGCTGTTCAAGACCAACCCGCTGACCCGCGCGGGCGCCCTCGAAGTCTGCGGCACGCCGATCGACCTCAAGCAGGTCACCAGCGACATCTACTGCGTGGCCGGCACCACCGACCACATCACGCCATGGGAAGCCTGCTACAAGTCCTCGTTGCTGTTCGGCGGCAAGGTCGAGTTCGTGCTGTCCAATAGCGGACATATCCAGAGCATCCTCAATCCGCCAGGCAATCCCAAGTCGCGTTTCTCCACCAACCCCGAGCAGGCGGCAACACCCAAGGCCTGGCTGGACAATGCGACCAAACACACCGATTCCTGGTGGCTGCACTGGCAGAAGTGGCTGGCGGAGCGCTCCGGCAAGTTGAAGAAAGCGCCTACCAGCCTGGGTAACAAGACCTACGCCGAAGGCGAAGCAGCACCCGGCACCTATGTGCATGAGCGTTAATGGTTGAACACACCCTCGTGTGCGCAACTCTGATAGTGGCACCAGGACGTGCCACGCGGCTCTCGACTTGAGCCGCGCCCGCACCGTGTGTGCGGGAGACTGGAAAGCAGCGCCGGATGGCTGCTTTCCACGGACCAAACCTTAGGGCCTAGCGCATGCCGCAACCTTTCGTATTTCGCACCATCGACCTGGACGGCCAGACCATTCGGACCGCCGTCCGCCCTGGCAATGGCGTGCTCACGCCGCTGCTGATCTTCAACGGCATTGGCGCCAACCTCGAACTGGTCATGCCATTCGTGCAGGCGCTGGACCCTGACCTCGAAATCATCGCGTTCGACGTTCCCGGTGTTGGCGGCTCCTCCACGCCGAACACGCCTTATCGCTTTCCCGGCCTGGCCAAGCTCGCCGCGCGCATGCTCGACTACCTCGACTACGGGCAGGTCAATGCCATTGGCGTGTCCTGGGGTGGCGCGCTGGCGCAGCAGTTCGCCCACGACTACCCCGAGCGCTGCAAGAAGTTGGTGCTCGCCGCCACCTCCGCAGGCGCGGTGATGGTACCTGGCAAGCCCAAGGTGCTCTGGCGCATGGCCAGCCCACGGCGCTACATCCAGCCCTCATACGGCGTGCACATTGCTCCGGACATCTACGGCGGCGCCTTCCGCCGCGACCCCAAGCTGGCCCTGGCACATGCCAGCAAGGTCCGCTCGGGTGGCAAGATGGGCTACTACTGGCAACTGTTCGCCGGCCTCGGCTGGACCAGCATCCACTGGCTGCATCGGATCAAACAGCCTACGCTGGTCCTGGCAGGCGATGACGATCCGCTTATCCCGCTGATCAACATGCGTCTGCTGGCATGGCGCATTCCCAATTCGGAATTCCATATCATCGACGATGGCCACCTGTTTCTCGTGACCCGCGCCGAAGCTGTTGCGCCGATCATCATGAAGTTTCTCGAAGAAGAGCGGCATCGTGCAGTCATGCACCCGCAGCCCCTTCCAATACGCAGTAATTGACCGCACCATGAAGGTGCAACCCCGGCAGGTTCGCTCCACTGACGAACCTGCCGGATTCTGAGCTTCATTCTGCGCGGCAGTCTGGAATGCCCTCCGGCGCGCTTTGGTACAAGCCTTGCTGTCATCTGTGCATGACGGTTTGACGAGGGAGCCCGCCCCATGCGCGAAAAGACTGCACCGGGATCACTGCCGGTACCCGCTACCTTCATGAATGCGCAAAACGCCGTGGTCGGCGTTCGTGGCCGAGACCTGCTCTCGACCTTGCGCACACTGGCTTTCCAGGGCCTGCGACAACCCGTACACAGCGGCCGTCACGCACTTGCCCTGGGCCGCCAACTCGGCCGTGTCCTGCTGGGCGATACGCCCCTCAAGCCACACCCACAGGACAGCCGCTTCAACGACCCGGCCTGGCGCCTCAACCCGTTCTACCAGCGCAGCCTGCAGGCTTACCTGGCGTGGCAGAAGCAGCTAAAGGCCTGGATCGACGAAAGCGACCTGTCGCCGGACGACCGTACCCGCGCCCACTTCCTGTTTTCCCTGATCAACGATGCGGTTTCGCCCTCCAACAGCCCGCTCAATCCGCTGGCCGTCAAGGAGCTGTTCAACAGCGGCGGCACCAGCCTGATCCGCGGTGCGCGGCAACTCGTCGATGATCTGCTGCACAACAACGGCATGCCGCGCCAGGTCAGCACCCACGCCTTCGAGGTAGGCCGCAACCTGGCCACCACACCCGGCGCCGTGGTCTTCCGCAATGAACTGCTGGAGCTGATCCAGTACAAACCGATGAGCGAAAAGCAGTACGCCAAGCCCCTGCTGATCGTGCCGCCACAGATCAACAAGTTCTATATCTTCGACCTCAGCCCGGAGAAGAGCTTCCTGCAATACAGCCTGAAGAACGGCCTGCAGTCCTTCGTCATCAGTTGGCGCAATCCCGATGGTCGTCATCGCGAGTGGGGGCTGTCGAGCTACGTTCAGGCCGTCGAGGAAGCCGTCGACGTGTGCCGCTCCATCACCGGCAGCAAGGACGTCAACCTGCTGGGCGCCTGCGCTGGCGGCCTGACCATCGCAGCCCTGCAAGGCCACCTGCAAGCCAAGCGCCAACTGCGCAAGATCAGCAGCGCCACCTACATGGTCAGCCTGCTCGATTGCCAGATGGACAGCCCGGCCATGCTCTTCGCCGACGAACAGACACTGGAGTCCGCCAAGCGCCGCTCCTACCAGAATGGCGTGCTGGATGGCCGCGACATGGCCAGGGTGTTCGCCTGGATGCGCCCCAATGACCTGGTCTGGAACTACTGGATCAACAACTACCTGCTCGGCAAAGAGCCGCCGGCCTTCGACATCCTCTACTGGAACAATGACAACACGCGCCTGCCTGCTGCCCTGCATGGCGACCTGCTCGATCTGTTCAAGCACAACCCGCTGCCACGCGCGGGCGGCATGGAAATCTGCGGCACGCCGATAGACCTGAGCAAAGTCGGCCTGGACAGCTTCAGCGTGGCCGGCATCAATGACCACATCACGCCCTGGGATGCGGTCTATCGCTCGACACTGCTGCTCGGCGGCAACCGCCGCTTCGTGCTGTCCAACAGCGGCCATATCCAGAGCATCCTCAACCCACCTGGCAACCCGAAGGCCAATTACCTGGAGAACGGCAAGCTCAGCAGCGACCATCGTGCCTGGTACTACGACGCCGAAAAGAAAGAAGGCAGTTGGTGGCCGGAATGGCTGGAGTGGATTCAGCAACGCTCGGGCGAGGCCCGGCCAACGGTGTTGGCCATCGGTAGCAACAAGTACCCCACCATGGAAGCGGCACCCGGCACCTACGTGCACATACGCTGAACACTGAAACCGCTGGCCGCACGACGGCCAGCCGGTTATCGTCGGCACTCCCGCGGCCACTGAATGCTCATGGAATGAAGACTCGCGACCGCATTCTCGAATGCGCCCTCGACCTGTTCAACCAGCAGGGCGAACCCAACGTTTCCACCCTCGAAATCGCCACCGAAATGGGCATCAGCCCAGGCAACCTGTATTACCACTTCCACGGCAAAGAACCCCTGATCATGGCGCTCTTCGAGCGTTTTCAGGGCGAAACGGCAGCGTTGCTCGAACCACCGGGCGAGGTGGAGCTGGATGTCGAGGACTACTGGCTGTTCCTGCACCTCATCGTCGAGCGCCTGGCGCAGTACCGCTTCCTGTTCCAGGATCTGTCCAACCTGGCCGGGCGCCTGCCCAAGCTGGCCCGAGGCATCCGCCTGTGGCTCAACCAGCTCAAACGTACCCTCTCCAATCTGCTGGCACGCCTGAAAGCACAGGGCCATCTACTCAGCGAAACGCAGTCACTGGGACAACTGGTCGAGCAGATCACCCTGACCTTGCTGTTCTCACTCGACTACCAGCGCATCATCGGCGTCGAGGGCGAGGTCAGCCTGGTGGTGTACCAGGTCATGATGCTGGTCGCCCCTCACCTGGCGACGGAATCACGCAGTGCTGCGGAACACCTGGCGCTACGCTACCTGCAGACCTGAAACGAAAACGCCCGGCACAAGGCCGGGCGTTTTCAATCCTGCAACAGCAATCAGGACGGTGTAGCAGGTGTTACCGGTGCAGCAGCTGGGGCCGGAGCAGCAGCGGGCGCGGCAGCCGGGGTCGCCGGCTTGGCTGCTACGGGTTTGGCAGCAGGCTTGGCGGCCGGCTTCTTCGCAGCAGGTTTGGCAACGGCTGGCTTGGCAGCTGGTTTAGCAGCAGGCTTGGCGGCGGCCGGTTTGGCAGCAGGCTTCGCGGCTGGCTTGGCAGCGGCTTTGGCAGCAGGCTTGGCTGCAGGTTTAGCAGCGGCCTTGGCAGCCGGTTTGGCGGCTGCTTTCGGAGCTGGTTTGGCTGCAGGTTTAGCGGCTGGCTTGGCAGCGGCTTTGGCAACAGGCTTGACGGTCTGACCGGTCAGTTTCTCGATCTGCTTGGTCAGGGTATCAACCTTGGCCTGCAGCGATTTGACTTCATTACGGCTCGGTACACCCAGACGCGAAATAGCACTGTTCAGACGCTTGTCGAACGCCTCTTCCAGCTCGTTCCATTTGCCCAGCGCCTTGCCTTTGACTTCATCGACCTTCGACTTGGCCGAACCGACAGTGGAGCCAACGCTGTTCTTGACCGCGCCGACTTGCTTGTCGACTTCAGTCTTGGCTTGCTTCTCGGCTTTTTCGCCATCCTTGACCAGACCGTCGAACAGCTTGGTGCCGTCCTTGCTGACCTTGGAGTAGGCGCCGAGGCCGGCGAGCCAGATTTGACGCGAGTACTTCTCGATCTCGCCGATCCAGGAAGTGGATTCCTTCTTCGCCGGGGCTTTCTTGGCGACGGGTTTTGCTGCGGTAGTCTTTTTAACAGCCATCCTGCTCTTCTCCTTATTGAGTACGCGCGACACGCTCAAGCAATGCATTCAACTCGTCCAGCTTAGCAGAGAGTGCCTCAACATCATGCTTGGAGGGAATACCCAGGCGATTGAGCGCGCTGGCAACGCGACCATCAAAGGCTTTTTCGACCTTGTCGAGCTGCACTTCGACCTTCTCTTTCACGCCGAATACGCTGCTCTTGACGCTCTGCAGCTGAGTGTTGATCTGGCTGTTGGCCGCCTCGACCTGCTCGTTGACCAGCTTCTTGCCTTGCTTCTCAACGCTTTCGCCGGCCTTGACCAGCTCCTTGAAGTAATCAGCACCTTCCTGGCCTGCCTTGACGTAGGCACCCAGGCCGGCGAGCCAGACCTTGTGGGCGTAGGCCTTCACATCGGTCAGGACGGTGACTTTGCTTTCAACAACGGCGTTTTTCTTGGCGACGACTTTAGTCATGTGAACCTCACGCTCAAAGTGATGGAAAGTTCGTCCTTTCTCAGGACTTGAGCTGAAGGTAGAGAGAAAAATTAGAATTCACATACTAGTGACGAAAAGTCGCAGGGCTGTCGCCTCACGCCTGCAGGTGTTTGTCCAGGGTGGTTTCGATTTCACGCTTGATCGTGCCGCTCAAGGCGGACAGCAGCAGACCCAGGTTGAGCTTGACGCACACGTGCTCGTCACTCACCTCGATGGTGCCATCGGCGCCGCTGCGCTTGAACTGCAGCGTGTCACCGGCCCAGCGGTACTTCACGTCGTACTCGCTGGCCAGGCGCTCAGCCAACACCTCGGCTTTCTCACGGGCAGCCTCACGGCCAAGGGAATGCGAGCGTTCGATATTGATACGGGCCATGTTTACCTCAAGCCGCGAGCTGATATCGCGTGACTATACAGCCCGCCCCCACGCCAAGACAAAGGCAGGCCACGGGTTTAGAATGGCCGCCACTCTGATTTCGGTGACGGCGACATGAACGATCCGCGCAAGGCCCACGACAGCGAACCGACCACTCATTTCGGCTTCCAGGACGTTCCGGAAAGCCAGAAGGCAGACAAGGTCGCAGAGGTATTCCACTCGGTAGCCGCCAAGTACGACCTGATGAACGATCTGCTGTCCGGCGGCATGCACCGTCTGTGGAAGCGTTTCACCATCGAACTGTCGGGTGTGCGTCCAGGTAACCGCGTGCTGGATATCGCTGGCGGTACTGGCGACCTGACCCGCAAGTTCTCCAGCCTGGTCGGCCCGACCGGCGAAGTGGTGCTGGCCGACATCAACGACTCGATGCTCAAGGTCGGCCGTGACCGCCTGCTCGACAAGGGCGTGGCTGGCAATGTGGTGTTCGTCCAGGCCGATGCGGAGAAGCTGCCGTTTCCGGACAACCATTTCGACGTGGTCACCATCGCCTTCGGCCTGCGCAACGTCACCCACAAGGAAGACGCCCTGCGCTCCATGCTGCGCGTGCTCAAGCCGGGTGGCCGCCTGCTCGTGCTGGAGTTTTCCAAGCCGTCCAGCACGCTGCTGTCGAAGGCCTATGACACCTACTCCTTCGCCTTCATGCCGCTGATGGGCAAGCTGATCACCAACGACGCCGACAGCTACCGCTACCTGGCCGAATCGATCCGCATGCACCCCGACCAGGACACCCTCAAGTCGATGATGGTCGAGGCCGGCTTCGAACGCGTGACCTTCCACAACATGACCGGCGGCATCGTCGCCCTGCACCGCGGCATCAAGCCCTGATGATAGGGTCTGTGGTCCTTTCATCGCGGCCGCGCCGGAGCCGAGTTTTGCGCGAGACAAGGCATGAGGAGAGAAATTTGGTTATTCCAAATGAACGACGAGTAACGCCGCATCGCGCAAAAATCGGCCCGGCCCTTCGGGTTGCGCGAAAAACGACGCCCTGCGGCGTTGCAGGACTTGGTAAGGGGGCGACCATTGCCTGCGTCCCGCGTCTTGCCGGGCGTCACTTTTCGCAGCAACGCGGCTCGCAATGAAAGGACCACAGACCCTAATCACCGGGCTGCTGGCTGGCGTCGAACTCGGCCTCAATCGCGTGCTGGCGATGGACAGCACTGCGCTGCCACGCCTGGCACGCCTGGAAGGCAAGGTCATTGCCATCGACTGCCAGACGCCCGCTGTACAGCTGTTCCTTCTGCCCAGTGGCGAAGGCCTGCAACTGGCCAGCCAATGGGGCGATGCTGATTGCACCTTGCGCGCGCCGGCCTCCAGCCTGCTTCGCCTGGCGCTGGCCAAGGACAAGACAGCCATCCTGCATCGCCCCGAGGTCGAGTTGAACGGCGACAGCGCCGTACTGCTCGAGCTCGCAGCGATCCTCCAGGACCTGGAGCTGGACTGGGAGTACGAGCTGTCGCGCTGGCTTGGACCGGTCGGCAGCCAGTTGCTCGGTGGCCATCTGCGCAGCCGCGCACAATGGGCCGGTGACGGCCTGGGCAGCCTGCGTCATAACCTCGCCGATTACCTGAGCGAGGAAACCCGCAGCCTGGTCGGCCAGCGCGAGGCCGACGCCCGCTTCGCCGAACTCGACCAGCTCAAACTCGCCCTCGACCGTCTCGATGCCCGCATCGAACACCTCGCTCGCAAGGTAAAACCCTCAGCATGAAGCTGCTTGCCGTTCGCCGTCTGTTTCGCATCCTGCGCGTGGTCATTCGCTACCGCCTCGACGACCTGCTGCTGGCCCTGCCGTTGCCAGTCTGGCTGCGTGCCCTGCGCTTCGCCCTGCCCTGGCGCTGGCTGCCTCGACGCGAGCTGAAACTCAGCCGGGGTCTGGCCCTGCGCCTGGCCCTGCAGGACCTCGGCCCGATCTTCATCAAGTTCGGCCAATTGCTTTCCACACGGCGCGACCTGCTGCCCCAGGACATCGCCGATGAACTGGCGTTTCTCCAGGACCAGGTGCCGCCCTTCCCTGCCGAACAGTCGGTGGCGCTGATCGAAGAACAGCTCGGCGCACGCATCAGCGAAGTCTTCTCACGCTTCGACGTCGAGCCGCTGGCCTCGGCCTCGGTGGCCCAGGTTCACGCCGCCCAGTTGAAAACTGGCGAAGATGTGGTGGTCAAGGTGATTCGCCCCGGCCTGCGCCCGATCATCCGCTCGGACCTGGCCTGGCTGTTCCTCCTCGCCCGCATCGCCGAGAAGGCCTCGGCCGATGCGCGGCGCCTGCGCCCCGTCGAGGTTGTCAGCGACTACGAGAAGACCATCTACGACGAGCTCGATCTGCTGCGCGAAGCGGCCAACGCCAGCCAACTGCGCCGCAACTTCGACGGTTCCGACCTGCTTTACGTGCCACAGGTGTACTGGGACTGGTGCCGCCCCAAGGTGCTGGTGATGGAGCGCATCTACGGCGTACCGGTGACCGACCTGGCCGTGCTTGCCGACCAGCGCACCAACATGAAGTTGCTGGCAGAACGCGGCGTGGAGATCTTCTTCACCCAGGTGTTCCGCGACAGCTTCTTCCATGCCGACATGCACCCCGGCAACATCTTCGTCAGCACACGCACGCCGTGGAGCCCGCAATACATTGCCATCGATTGCGGCATCGTCGGCAGCCTGACCGCCGAGGACCAGGACTACCTGGCGCGCAACCTGCTGGCGTTCTTCAAGCGTGACTACCGCAAGGTCGCCCAGTTGCACATCGACTCCGGCTGGGTGCCGGCGCACACCCAGGTCAACGACTTCGAAGCGGCGATCCGCACCGTGTGCGAACCGATCTTCGAGAAACCACTGAAAGACATTTCCTTCGGCCAGGTGCTGCTGCGCCTGTTCCAGACTGCCCGCCGCTTCAACATGGAAGTGCAACCGCAACTGGTGCTGCTGCAAAAGACCCTGCTCAACATCGAAGGCCTGGGCCGCCAGCTGTACCCGGACCTCGACCTGTGGGCTACTGCCCAGCCTTACCTGGAGCGCTGGATGCGGGAGCGCGTCAGCCCACGCAGCCTGCTGAGCAACCTGCAGACCCAGGTAGAGCAAGTACCGCACCTGGCCAACATGACCCGCGACCTGCTCGAACGCATGAGCCAGCCGCACGCCAACAATCCACCGCCGCCCTGGCATGAGCGTAACGATCAATGGCTGGTGCGCCTGATTGGTGCAGGTCTGCTCCTGGGCGCCACGACCTTGGGTTTCAGCGCCGAGATCGAATCGTGGCCAGCCTGGCTGGCACTGGTCAGCGGTCTTTATCTGGTGCTGCGCCGATAGCCACTCCGCCTGCACACTGGCAAACTAGCCGACCTACGCGCCGCCACCTGACTGGGCGGCTCAGGTTGTGGAACACGAAATGAACGACTGGCTCGACGAGATCAACTGGAACGAAGACGGCCTGGTGCCGGCCATCGCCCAAGACCACCAGACCGGCCGTGTGCTGATGATGGCCTGGATGAACCGCGAAGCTCTGGCGCTCACCGCCAGCGAGCAGCGCGCCATCTACTGGTCGCGTTCGCGCGGTAAACTGTGGCGCAAGGGCGAAGAGTCCGGGCATGTGCAGAAGCTGCACGAGCTGCGCCTGGACTGCGATGCCGACGTGGTCATTCTGATGGTCGAGCAGATTGGCGGGATTGCCTGCCACACCGGGCGTGAAAGTTGCTTCTACCGCGTCTTCGAGAACGGCGGATGGAAGACCGTCGATGCCGTGCTGAAAGACCCGAACGCCATCTACCACGCAGGACATTCCCATGAGTGACACGGGCATGAACGACACCCTCAGCCGCCTGGCCGAGGTTCTCGAATCGCGCAAGGGCGCCGCCGCCGACACATCGTACGTGGCCAGCCTGTATCACAAGGGCCTGAACAAGATTCTGGAAAAGGTCGGCGAAGAATCGGTCGAGACCATTCTTGCCGCCAAGGACGCTGCCATCAGCGGCGACTGCAGCGACCTGATCTACGAAACCGCAGACCTCTGGTTCCACAGCATGGTCATGCTGGCCGCGCTTGGCCAGCACCCCCAAGCCGTACTGGATGAACTGGAACGACGCTTTGGACTATCCGGGCATACCGAGAAAGCGGAGCGCCTTACCTCTGACTGAATCACTTTGCGAGGATTGATACATGGGCATTTTTGACTGGAAACACTGGGTCGTCATTCTCATCGTCGTGGTGCTGGTATTCGGCACCAAACGCTTGAAGAACCTCGGCTCCGACCTGGGCGAAACCATCAAGGGGTTTCGCAAGGCCATGAACACCGAAGACGAGCCCAAGGCTGGCGAGTCGAACACCACCGCGGCCAACGACACCCTGCACAAGCCGCAGACCATCGACGCTCAGGCGCAGAAGGTCGAAGAGCCGGTACGCAAGGACTAACCAGCGGATACCGGCTCCAGCATGGAGCAGCGACAGGCCTGATCCGGAATGAGGACAATGCGTTGATCATTCCCCACGTACACATGATGCCGGCTGACAGCGCGCTCCACGCACGCCGTCAGGCCGTGCCGCTCTCTGCAGCCATGAGGCAACCCTGATGTTCGGTATTGGTTTTTCCGAGCTGCTGCTGGTCGGACTGGTGGCGCTGATCGTCTTCGGTCCCGAGCGCCTGCCCGGTGCCGCACGCACCGCTGGCCTGCTGATCGGCCGCTTGAAGCGCAGCTTCCAGTCGATCAAGGACGAGGTCGAGCGCGAGCTGGGCGCCGACGAGATCCGCCGACAGCTGCACAATGAGCAGATCCTGCAGATGGAGCGTGAGCTCAAGCAGTCGCTGCAGAACCCGACGCCTACCGCGACCAGCACGCCCGATCCGCTTGCCGCTCCCGTTGCAGATGGCAGCAGCGAATTGCCTGTAGCCGAGCAACCCTCCACACCGCCTTCGGAGCCGCCGCGCCAACCATGAGCCCGAATCCTTCCGAGCCCGACAACGAGCCAGGCGCCGAAATGCCACTGGTGGCCCATCTCACCGAGCTGCGGGCCCGCCTGCTGCGCTGTGTGATCGCGATCTTCATCGTGTTCCTCGCCCTGTTCTACTTCGCCCAGGACATCTACACCATCGTCTCCGCGCCGCTGCGGGCCTACCTCCCGGAAGGCGCGACGATGATCGCCACCGGCGTCGCCTCGCCGTTCCTCACGCCGTTCAAGCTGACCGCCTGGTGCGCCCTGTTCCTGGCCATCCCGATCATCCTGCACCAGGCCTGGGGCTTCATCGCACCAGGCTTGTACCGTCATGAGAAACGCATTGCCGTGCCGCTGCTGGTCTCGAGCATTCTGCTGTTCTATGCCGGCATGGCCTTCGCGTACTTTTTCGTCTTTCCGCTGATCTTCCACTTCTTCGCCAGCGTCACCCCCGAAGGCGTGGCGATGATGACGGACATCAACGAGTACCTGGACTTCGTCCTGACCCTGTTCTTCGCCTTCGGCGTCGCCTTCGAGATCCCGGTGGCGACCTTCCTGGTGGTCTGGGTCGGCGTGGTGGACATCGCCACCCTGAAGAAAAGCCGCCCTTACGTGATCGTCGGCTGCTTCGTGGTCGGCATGATCCTCACCCCGCCGGATATCTTCTCGCAGACCCTGCTGGCCGTCCCCATGTGGTTGCTGTTCGAAGTCGGCCTGCTGTTCGGCAGCATGGTGCGCAAGAACGAGCGACGTGATCGGGAAGAGCCAACCAGCGACGACCAGCCACCCGCCCCGCTGCCGTGAACCTGCTACTGCTGGAAGACGCCGACTTCGTCGCGGCGGATCGCGTCGCCCTCCAGGGGCGGCGCCTCACACACCTCAACGACGTGCACCGCGCGACGGTTGGCGACACCCTGCGCGTCGGCCGGCTGGGCGGCGCCATGGGCAGCGGCACCCTGCTGGAGCTGGATGCCGCCCATGCCCTCTTGCAGATCACCCTGGACCAGCCGCCACCGGCCAAGCTGCCACTGACCCTGCTGCTCGCCCTGCCCCGCCCGAAAATGCTGCGCCGCGTGCTGCAGACAGTGAGCGCCATGGGCGTACCGCGGCTGATCCTGCTGAACAGCTACCGGGTGGAAAAGAGCTTCTGGCAGACCCCCTTCCTCGAGCCCGAGGCGATCCGCGAGCAGCTCATTCTCGGCCTGGAACAGGCCCGCGATACGGTGCTGCCAGAAGTGCGCATCGAGAAGCGCTTCAAGCCCTTCGTCGAGGATCATTTACCCGCGCTCGGCGCAGGCACCCTCGGCCTGATCGGCCATCCTGGCGACTACCCCGCCTGCCCGCGCGCCGTCGAGCAGCCGGTGACGCTGGCCATCGGCCCCGAGGGCGGCTGGATTCCTTACGAAGTGGAAAAGCTGCAGGCTGCCGGCCTACAGCCGATACAGCTCGGTGAACGCATTCTGCGAGTGGAAACGGCCGTTACCGCGCTACTGGCCCGGCTGTTCTGATGCACCCGAGCATGTCCGTAGCGCACAAGACCTGTTTACGGCACCCACAACAATCCGCGCCCCCTGCCCCAATCTGAATGGTCGCAGGGTGTGCGGATGTATTCATGGGAAGGAAGCGCTAGCGCTTAGAGCACCTGCCGCAGAAACGCCTGGGCACGCGGATCACGCGGCTGGTCGAAGAACTGTGCCGGTGGCGCGTCTTCCAGCAACTTGCCGTGATCGAAAAACAGCACCCGGTCCGCCACTTCGCGGGCGAAGCCCATCTCGTGAGTCACGCAGACCATGGTCATGCCTTCGACGGCCAGTTGTTTCATCACGTCGAGCACTTCGCCGACCATTTCCGGGTCCAGCGCCGAGGTCGGTTCATCGAACAGCATGACCTTGGGGTCCATGCACAGGGCACGGGCAATGGCCACGCGCTGCTGCTGGCCACCGGACAGACGCGACGGGAACTCGTTGGCCTTCTGGGCGATGCCGACCTTCTCCAGCAACGCCCGCGCCTTGGCTTCACGCTCGGCCTTGCCGCGCTTGCGCACGACCTTCTGCGCCAGGCAGAGGTTTTCCAACACGGTCATGTGCGGGAACAGGTTGAAATGCTGAAACACCATGCCAACCTCACGGCGGTAAGCGTTAACGTCGGTCTTCGGGTTGGCCAGGTCGACCCCGTCGATGCTCACCGAACCGCTGTCCAGCTCCTCCAAGCCGTTGAGGCAGCGCAGGAAGGTCGACTTGCCGGAACCCGACGGGCCGATCACCACCAGCACCTCGCCACGCGCCACCTGCGTGCTCACCGAATCCACGGCGCGCACCTCATGGCCGCGGGCGTCGAATACCTTTACCAGCTCACGGACTTCAATCACTTTGCGCAAGCCTCCGTTCCAGACGATTGGCAATCTGCGACAGCGGCAGGTTGATCACCAGATAAAGCGCCGCGACGCAAAACCAGATCTCGAAGACGGAAAACGAGGTGGTGATCACCTCACGGCCGCTCTTGGTCAACTCGGTGATGGCGATCACCGAGACCAGCGAGGTGTCCTTGACCAGGCTGATGCACTGCCCGGCCAGCGGCGGCAACACGCGCTTGAACGCCTGCGGCAGGATCACATGGCGCATCGATTGCGCAGCATTCAACCCCAGCGAGCGCGCCGCTTCATCCTGGCCACGAGCAATGGACTGCACCCCGGCACGGATAATCTCGGCGACATAGGCGCCAGTGAACAGCGCCAGCGCCGCGACCCCGGCGAACTCGCGAGACAGGTTGAGCACCGTGCCGATGAAGAAGTAGAAGATGAAGATCTGCACCAGCAGCGGCGTGCCACGCACCAGTTCGACGTAGATGGTCGACAGGTCACGCAAGGTCGGGTTTTTCGACAACCGGCACAGGCCCGTCGCCAGGCCAATCGCCAGGCCCATGGCCCCGGATACGACCGAGATCCACAGGGTGGTCCACAGGCCCCAGAGCAACGGCCCCGCCGCCCAGTGACGAGTCACCCCGACGACGTCGCCTTCGGCCACGTCATCGCCCTCGGACACCAGCAGGCTGTCACGGGCGACCAGCAGTTCCTGCTCCTCGCCAGCATCGCTGCGCAAGGTCACCCGGGCATCGCTACCCGTCTCGACGATCGACTCCACGTGCGCGTAGTCTGCCGCGCGCTGCGCCTGCTCGGCGTGATAGGCGAAGTACTGCGGCACGCGGTTCCAGCGCCACTCGTAGGAGATCAGCGAGGCCGAATACCAGAAGGCATAGGCAGCCACGAGCAGGATCGCACCGGTCAGCACATGCCAGGGCCAGTTGCGGCGGTGTTTTCTAATCACGGACAAAGCTCCGAGCTACAGGCTTCAAACGACGCGCACACGGGTGCTTGAAGCCTGACGCTGCATTTATTCCATATCCTTCAGCCAGGCGGTGTTCTTGAACCACTTGGCATGGATACGATCGTAGGTGCCGTCTTCACGGATCTGGTGCAGCCAGTTATTGATCCAATTGATGCTGTCGTAGTCGCCCTTCTTCAGACCGAAGGCCAGGGGCTCGAAGGTGAAGGGCTCTTCCAGGTGCACCAGCTTGCCGCCACCGACCTTGGCCAGGGCCACCACGTTGTAGGGCGCGTCATAGATGAAGGCATCGGCCTTGCCGTTGATCACGTCCTGCAGGGCTTCCGGCTCGTTGTCGAAGCCGCTGTACTTGGCCTGGGCGATCAATTTCTTGGCGACCAGCTCACCGGTGGTACCGACTTTCGAGGTCAGCCGGTACTTGGCGTTATTGAGGTCTTTGTAGGATTTGATCTCGCCTTGCAGTTCCTTGCGGATCAGCAGGGTCTGGCCAACGACGATCCACGGCTCGGAGAAGTTGATGCGCAGGTTGCGCTCCTGGGTCAGGGTCATGCCGGAGCCGATCATGTCGAACTTGCCGGTCAGCAGCGCCGGGATGATGCCGTCGTAGGAGGTGGAGACCAGCTCCAGCTTGACGCCCATGGCCTTGGTCATGGCCTTGAGCAGGTCAACTTCGAAGCCGACGATCTCGCCGCGCTTGTTGGTCATTTCGAATGGCATGTAGGTCGGGTCCATGCCGACTTTCAGCGTGCCGCGCTTGACCGCGTCGTCGATGACACCCGCGTGAGCGGCGCCGCTCAGGGCGCAAACCGACAGCAGGAGCGTGGCGAGAAACTTCTTCATTGCAAATCCTCGATTGGCAGATGGGCGTCGTGTGAGCCGCGCCCACCGGAAAATAGGGGCGCATGCTAACCGCCATCAGCAAAGATGGCGAGTAGCGAGAAAGCAAGTGCGGGGCCAATGGACGGTCGGCACCCGGCACCGGCCCATTCGGCTGCTGCACAAATGAAAAAGCCGAAGCAGGTGGCTTCGGCTTTTCCGGGCAGAGCCGCTATCAGGCGGCTGGCGTTTGCGCGCGATGGCCCGCCAGGATGTCCTGCTTCTTTTTCGCTTCCGGCAGGTCATTGATGCAGTAGTTGATGTAGTACAGGGTGAAGATGAACGTGTAGAAGCCGTTCATGCGCAGGTCTACACCATGCTCGGTGAGCGCATACTTCTGCAGCGCTGTGCGCGCCTGGAAGGCCCAGACGATGTAGAGCACCGCCAGAGCGATGGAGAAGCCCAGGCTGAGAACGTCGAACAACACCTCACCGCTGCCAGCAAGAGCGCCACTCCAACCGGCACACACCGCGATCCAGATGATGAACAGGTCGCTGCCGACACGTTGTTTGGTCACCTCACTGATTTTCTCGCCGTTACGCCACAGCCAAAGAATGGGATACAGGCCCACGGTCGCGATAGAGAGCAGTACCAGGTTCAGCGTCTTGGTATCAACGCGCTCTTTCAGGTCGGAAATGCTAGACATTGCGTGTCTTCCTCATTGGGTTTGCCGGTAGAGCGTCCATCGCCCTAGCCTCGTGCAATCATTCTTGCCGTAGATACTCGGCAGGATAGCGGACGCTACTATTGCGCCATCAGCGCTGTCTAGAGCCTTTGCATCAGACTTCCAGCAGAAAGGTCACCGGCCCATCGTTGAGCAGGTGCACCTGCATGTCCGCACCAAAACGCCCGGTCGCCACCTGACCATGTTGCTGGCGAGCGAGCACAACCAGCTCATCGAACCGTTGCGCACCCAATGCCGGCGTGGCGGCGCTGGAAAAGCTCGGCCGCAAACCGCTGCGCGTATCGGCCGCCAGGGTGAACTGCGACACCAGCAGCAGGCCGCCGTCGATATCCTTGAGCGAGCGATTCATCTTGCCCTCGGCATCACCGAACACCCGGTAGTTGAGTAATTTGTGCAGCAGCTTGGCCACGCTGGCCGGGGTGTCCTGAGGCTCGACGCCGACCAGAGCCAGCAGGCCCTGATCGATCGCACCCACCACTTCGTCTTCTACTTCGACACGTGCATGGCGCACGCGCTGGATCAGTGCCTTCATGCTTCTTCCAAGGGCAGATCGAGCAGGCGCCGGGCAATCTGGTCGGCAGCACGCACCAGCGCATCGGTAATGCCCGGCTCCGAGGCGGCATGGCCGGCATCGCGGATAATCTGCAGCTCACTGTTCGGCCAGGCCTGGTGCAGCGC
Source organism: Pseudomonas sp. Marseille-Q8238 (assembly GCF_965111915.1). Lineage (NCBI taxonomy): Bacteria > Pseudomonadati > Pseudomonadota > Gammaproteobacteria > Pseudomonadales > Pseudomonadaceae > Pseudomonas > Pseudomonas sp. Marseille-Q8238. The sequence goes on from NZ_CBCOPI010000001.1 coordinate 4,471,810, forward strand.
CCAGGCATTGTCCAGCGGACAGATCACGTCGTAGCGACCATGCACGATCACCCCTGGCAGGTGGGCGATCTTCGGCACGTCCCGCAGCAACTGGTTCGGTTCGAGGAACGCCTCGTTGAGGAAGTAGTGGCACTCGATGCGGGCGATCGACAAGGCGCGGTGCGGTTCGCTGAAACGATCGACCACCAGCGGGTTGGGGCGCAGGGTCGCGGTGCGTCCTTCCCACGTCGACCAGGCCTTGGCCGCGTGCATCTGGGCAATCTGGTCAGTACCCGTGAGGCGTTTGTGGAAGGCCTGCATCAGGTTGTCCCGCTCATCGAGCGGGATCGGTGCCAGGTAATCCTCCCAGTAGTCAGGGAACAGGCGGCTGGCGCCTTCCTGGTAGAACCAGTCGAAGTCCTGCGGGCGGCAGAGGAAGATGCCACGCAGGATCAGCGCATGCACGCGGTCCGGGTGAGCCTGGGCGTAGGCCAGCGACAGGGTCGAGCCCCAGGAGCCGCCGAACAGGACCCACTTGTCGATGCCAAGGTGCTCGCGAATGCGTTCGAGGTCGGCGATCAGGTCCTGCGTGGTGTTGTTTTCCAGACTGGCATGGGGAGTCGAACGCCCACAGCCACGCTGGTCGAAGGTGACAATACGGTAGAGGTTGGGGTCGAAATAACGACGACTGGCAGCATCGCAGCCTGCACCGGGACCGCCATGGATGAACACGACTGGCAGGCCTTCCGGTGAACCGCTTTCGTCCACATAGAGCACATGCGGCTCCTGCACCGCCAGCTCATGGCGGGCGAAGGGTTTAATCTCCGGATACAAAGTCTGCATGATGCGCTCCCGAGTCTGTTAACTGGTCACCTGCGAATGGGTGCCGGCCCTCTAGTGTGTCGGGCATCATAACCATGAAAGTGGAGTTGAAGCATGTCTACCCCGCGTTTTGCCCTGCCTTTTCTGCTGTGCCTTGCCTTGCTCGCCGGCTGCAGCCGCAACGACCCGCAGGCCGCGCTTGAAGCGGCCGTGCAACAGCTGCAAGACAACCTTGAAGCCAAGCGTCCCAGCGCGGTGATCGAGCAGTTGCATGCGCAGTTCGGCGCGCAGCAGCACTACGACCGGGATTGGGCCGCGCGCACCATGACGTTGCTGTTCATGCGCTACAAGCAGGTCAAGGTGATCGCCCTGTCCAAGAACAGCCATATCGACCCGACCTACCGCAACAAGGGCTACACCCAGGCCCAGGTGGCCCTCACCGGCGCCCAGGGGCTGATCCCCGAGAGCGCCGGGCACTACAGCGTCAAGCTGGAATGGTGGCTGGAAGATGGCGAGTGGCAGCTGGCGCGGCTCGACTGGGAATAAGCCGCGCCCTGCCGGCAGCACTCAGAGCCTGTTTATGATCTTCTGGATTAGAGCCCAGGCAAGGGCTAGGCGCCTCCGCGAAAACACCCGAGAAAGCGGACTGGGCCCGCACTCGGGTTTACGAGTGGTAAATGAGCACTCTGACTGGGCTCGCATTCGAGGGTGTTTTTAACGCCGTATGGCCGCGAGCCAGGAGATCGTAAACAGGCTCTCAGAAGATGAATGGCACGAACATCCGGCTGCGCCGCATGTAGGCCCTATAGGCCTCACCGAAATACTCCAGGCATTCGGCCTCGTCGCGCTTGGCGGCGAGGTACAACAACACGCTGGCCCCCACAGCCAGCACAATGCTGAGCAGGTTCAACTGTTTGCAGGCGATGCCCCAGGTCAATAACTGCAACGAACAGAACAGCGGATGACGAATGAAGCGGTAGATGCCGCCGGTGACCAGTTGCGAGGTCCGTTCGAAGGTGAAGAGCTCGGCATCGTCACGCTGCTGCGCGTCGGGGCGGCCATAACGGCGCAGCTGATAAGCGCCGAGCAACAGCACCAGCAGCGACAGGAATAACAATACCCACGACACCTCCTGATGCAACGCATAGCGGTCGACGAACCACACCGGCGCATTCAGCACCAGCAGCGCGAGCATCAGTTCCCAGGCGAAGAAACGATAAAACCCGTGGGAATGTGGCCGGCGCAAAGCCTCCCACGAAATACCGACAAATACCGCCGAACCCACTACGAACAACAATCCCTGCCACCACACCATCTACCTGCCTCCTGACTTGCAAACCCAGGCACTGCGCCATCTGCAGCCCCTCTGTTACACTGCCGACCCACCTGCACTGACCGCACACGATGGACCGTACACAACTGCACACGCTGCTGCCGCATCAGGGCCCCGCGCTCTGGCTGGATGGCCTGCTCGACCACGATCCGCAGAACATCCGCGGCCTCAGTGCCTGGCACCACCTCGACGCGTTCGGCAATGATGCATCGCCCTGCCTGCTGTATGAGGCTGCGGCACAATTGTGTGCTGCGCATGGTGCCTTATACGGCGACGACAGTGCCATCGAAATGGCCCTGGTCGGCAAGCTCTCGCACCTGCAGGTGCATCATGAGCCCGCTCGGCGCCAGGGCGCCCTGCAGGTTGCCGCGACCCAGGAAGTGCTGAGCCCGGCGGGCGCGCTGTACGCCTTCAGCGTGCACGCCGACGAACAACTGCTGCTCGACGGCAAGCTGCTGCTGGTGCTGGTTCATGCTTGAACTACACAACCTGACTTTCCGTTATGCGGGCTCACCTGCCCCGGCCCTGCAAGGTATCGACCTGCAGTTGAAGGCTGGCGAATGCCTGGGCCTGCTCGGCAGCAATGGCGCGGGCAAGACCACCCTGCTGTCGCTGATCAGCGGCGTGATGCCGGTACAGCAGGGCGAGATCATCTGGCACGGCGAGCGCCGCCTCGGCCTGGTGCCCCAGCAACTGGCCTTCTATGCGGGCCTGAAGGTACGGGAAAACCTTGAGCTGTTCGCCGACCTCTACCGCCTGCGTGGCACGGAACGCCGCGAGCGTCTGCAGCAGTGCATCACCTGCACGGCACTCGAAGACAAACTCGACTGCCGCAGCGAGCGCCTGTCCGGTGGCGAACAGCGACGCCTGAACTTTGCCATCGGCCTGCTGCAACCAGCCCAGTTGTACCTGTTCGACGAGGCTACCGTGGGCGTCGATGCCCAGAGCCGACACCTGCTGCTCGATGCAGTCGAACACCTGACCGCCGCCGGCAAGGCGGTGATCTACACCAGCCATTACCTGGACGAAGTCGAACGCGTGGCCCAGCGCATCCTGCTGCTGCATGAAGGCAAGGTGCGCCTGGACCTCGACAAGCGCCACCTGCTGGGCGATGACCACGGCCTGTCCCTGGAATGGTCGGGCGCCCCGCCCGCCGGCCTCGACGCCCTGCTGGCCCGCCTGCAACTGACGACGGAAACCTTGCCTGGCGGCATCCGCATTCCCGCCTTGTCGGGTCAGCACCTGCTGGAGATCAGCCAGTTCGTCGTCGCTCAGCCGGAACTACCAAGCCTGCTGCGCTTCGGCCGCCCATCGCTGGAACAGCTGTACCTGCGCCTCAACGGAGGCCGGCTATGAGATTGCGCGCCCTGGTTCGCAAGGAGCTCATCCTGCTGCTGCGCGACCCGCACGCCCTGGCCGTGCTGTTCCTCATGCCGACGCTGTTTCTGATCCTCATGGCCTTCGCCATGTCCAGCTACCTGCAAAATCGCCTGCCGCCCCTGCATATCGTGCTGGAGGTTTCCCAGGAGAGCGCAGCCAGCCAGCTGTTTCACGACGCGCTGCAGGCGCAATTGCCGGATAGCGAGATCGCTACCCGGAGTGACGAATCGCTAGCCCGGGTAAAACTGGCCCCCAACTTCGCCGACACCCTGCTCGACGTCCCGCACCAAGGCCCGGACCTGGTGTTCCCCGCGCAATTCGACAACATCTCCCGCGAACGCCTGCGCAGCGCCGTGCGCATCGCCCTGGCCCAGAGCCGACTGCTCGCCTACCTCGAAGACAGCGATGTCATCGACGCGCAAATGCCGACCGCAGAGCGACTGGAGCTGGCCCAGGCACGTACGCAAAGTGACATGAAGGAACAGGACCAACTGGCCAGCGGCGACCTCAGCGGACGCGCCAACGCTACCCAGATGAGCGTGCCGGCCTGGCTGATCTTCGGCATGTTCTTCGTCATGCTGCCGATGGCTGGCAGCTTCCAGCGCGAACAACAGAGCGGCGCGCTGCTGCGCTTCCGCTGCCTGGGGCTGAGCCTCGGCACCCTGACCCTGAGCAAACTGTTGCCGTACCTGGCCATCAACCTGCTGCAGTTCGGCCTGCTGCTGGCCCTCGGCGTCTACGGCCTGCCGCTGCTTGGCCCACCCGCATTGGAGCTGCCTGGCGGCCTTGCTGCCTACCTGCTGCTGGCCATCAGTGTGTCCATGGCCACCTGCAGCCTGGGCCTGTTGCTGGCGGCGCTGGCCCGTAGCAGCGAACAGGCATTGTTGCTCGGCGGCGGGCTGAATATCATCCTCGCCGCCATCGGCGGCATCATGGTGCCCAAGAGCGTAATGCCCGACGCCATGCGCCAACTGGCGGAAGTCTCGCCGATGAGCTGGGCGCTGGACGCCTTCCTGACCCTGTTGGTAGGCCACGGCTCGCTCGCCGATATCGTGCCCTACTGTGCGCGCCTGCTGCTGTTCGCCGCCCTGCTCGGCAGCATCGGGTTGCTCCTGTTCCACAAACGAGTACAGCAAACGCAATGGACCACTCACTACTAGAACAACAACTCAAGCAACTGCTGATTCGCGAGTGCGACAAGGAAGACGACATCGACTGGCAGAGCATCACTGACGACGAGCCGCTGTTCGGCCAGAAAAGTCGCATCCAGATGGACAGCCTCGATGCCCTGCAAGTCTCGCTCGCCCTGCAGCAGCACTATGGCGTACGCATCGAAGGCGCCAAGGATGGCCGTCGCATCCTGGGCACCATTGCCAGCATTGCCGCGTTCATCAGGCAGCAACAGTGACACCGGTTTACCTGCAACGCGGCGCCCTGCACAGCGCGCTGGGAGCCGACCTGGATGAAGCGGTCCTGGCGCTCAGCGAAGGCCGCCAGCCGCAACCCGGACAGTTTTTCCTGCATGAGTTGCAGCAGCCACGTCCGTATCTGGCAGCGACCACATCGGAAACCCTCGACCAGCGCCTGGATCGCCTGATTGGAGAAACCCTGGGTGATACATCACAGGCGCTCGACGACTGTCTGCTGATCATCGCCAGCACCAGCCTGGACATCAGCCAGCTCGAAACCCTGGTCAGCGCCGAACAGGGTTTTCGCCCCGAACACTCGACGCCCCTCGACCTGATGGCCAGCCAGCTTCGCCAGCGCTGGGACTTCGCCGATGCGTTCACCCTCAACACCGCCTGCACCAGCGCCGCCAACGGCCTGCTCTATGCCGCACGCCTGCTAAACGCAGGCGTGCATCGACGCGCCCTGGTGCTGGCCTTCGAAACGCCCAATGCCCTGGCCATGCAGGGCTTCGGCGCGCTGGACCTGACCAGCCCGAGCGGCCGCTATCGCCCCTTCCACCCCGAGCGCGACGGCCTGATCCTCGGCGAGGCCTATGCCGCCGCCCTGCTCGCTCCTGAGCCCGGCAATGCACCCCTGGCCCGCCTGCTCGGCGGGTTCAGCGCCTGCGACACCAGCAACCTGACTACCACCCGCGAAGATGGCAGCCATATCGATTGGGTCATGCAAGGTGCGCTGCGCAGCGCCGGGCTCACAGCGGGCGAGATCGACCTGGTCAAACTGCACGGCACCGCCACCAGCGCCAACGACCATGCCGAACACAACGGCATGCGCCGCCTATACGCCGACGCCCTGCCCGCGCTGTGCGTGCTCAAACCCTGGCTTGGCCACACCCTGGGCGCCTGCGGCCTGAGTGAAACCCTGCTGCTGGCGCGCAGCCTGCAAGCCGGCTCTTTGCCGGGCCTCGACTATGCCGCCGAAGCGCTGCTACCGCTGCCGACACACCGCCAACCCGTGGCGAGCGATGCCCGACTACTGGCCAACTTCTTTGGCTTCGGTGGCAACAACGCCAGCCTGGTACTGCAGGTGTGCAGCACAGGAGTATCGGCATGACGGTTATCGCCGCCAGTGAAATACGTGGCAACGCCGCGACCAGCGACAAAGCACTGAAAACTGCTCTAAGCCAATGGTTGAGCAGCCCGCCACGTCGCATCGACCGCCTGATCTTCCAGGCCCTGCTCGGTGCCGCTGCGCTGAAGGAACAGGTGCGCAGCGACTGCGGCCTGTACCTGGCCGCCCGCCATCCAGCCCGACCAACCATGGGCGCCCTGCTCGATGCCGTCTGCGTGCAGCACAAGCAGCCCAAGCCGTTCGAGTTCGTCAACAGCGTGAGCAACGCCGCAGGCTTCCATGTCGCCCAGCAGCTGGGGCTCGAAGGTCCCAATCTGTTCATTGGCGCAGGTGAACGGGTCTGGTCGCACCTGCAGGCGCTGGCTGCACTCGATCTGAACGACGGCGTAGTCAGCCAAGCCTTGCTACTGGCGGTCGACGAAGTGGAGGACTTCTGCGTGCAAGCGGTGCTGCTGGAAGGAACGGTGCCCGTTACGTCAGCTGATGACTTCGCCGCCCTGACGACACAGGTCGACGTATATCGCCTGGATCTCTCGGGCGAATAACGCCTTGGCAGCCACCCGCCCCGGTGGATCGATAAAGCGCGATCCCTGGGGTGGCCATCCACCTCAGGTTCTTGTAGGAGTGCGCCATGCGCATGAATCGCGAGCAGGGCCCGCTCCCACAATATTCGACGCTGTCCAGGGGCTTTGGCTTAAGAACAGAATTGCCTCCCGACAATCAGCCCTTGCGCTTGGCCCAGGCGCCGAGCTCCTTCATCAGCACGCGCTCCTGCAGCGCAATGCCGCGCAGTGATTCGGCAATTGGTGCGAAATTGGCCGGCTCGCCCTTGTTGCGGCTGGCGCGCACGCATGCGGAGGCGAACTGACGCCAATCGTCGCCGATGCGGGTCAACTGCGCCGAGGCCTGCTGCAAGGTGGTATCGCCAATCTTCTCCCCGGCTTCCTGCAGAAAGCTGGCGTACATGAAGCGGAAACCGGCACCGCCGGTGCCGATCTCTTCCTGCATGCGCACGATATGGGTGAGGTACAGGCGGTTGTATTTGGTCTGCGCCGGATCGAGCCGGTCGATACGCGAGGCCAGGTGCTGGATGCCGCGAATACCGATCCAGGGCAATGGCATGCCGTCGAGAATCCGCGCGGTCGACAGCACGCTCTTGCGGATCAGGCGCTCCCAGTCCTGCTCCAGCGGCACGTCATCGAGCCAGTACATCAGCCCCTTTGCTGCCAGCGCGCCCTTGGCAAAGCGGGCCTTCTGCAGGTCTGCAGCCGCACAACGTACCGGCGCTTCGAACACCGGATCGCTGATCAGGTACTCGCCGCCCTCGCGGCCATAAGCCAGCAGGTTGTGGGCATTGAAGTGGAAGCGCATCTCCGGCGGAAAGTACGGCAGCCAGAACACCGAACTCTGCAGACCGGCCAGACGCCCAGCGTCCAACGCACTATCCAGCGCCAGGCGACCCTGCTCGGGATTGCCGAAGGTGCGGCTGTGCAGGCGAGCGCCGAGGCGCTTGCTCAAGGTCTTGATCAGGTAGCGCGGCGGCATGCGGTAGGCGATCAGCGGCATGCCGCTGAGCTTGACGATCGGCAGGTAGGCGAAGGCCAGGCCGGATGCCAGGCCAAAGGCCATGGGCTCGCTCATCGGCAGGCCGGCATGGCTGAGCAGGCTGGCCATCACGCCACTTTCGCAATGGGCGCTCTGGCGGTGCTGGAATTCGCTCATTTCACTTCCTTTTGATAGCGGACCAGGTCTGCGGTCGGCAGGCCGAAAGCCTCCGCATAACGGGCCAGCAATGCCTGCGAGAGGCGCTGATAGATGGCCGGGCGAAAATGCCGGCGAATGCGCCATTGCCACAGCCCGGTGATCTGCGCCAGAGCCGGCTCATCCAGACGGTAGCGGTACATCAGGCATTTCAGCGGCGACAGCTCGCCGCGCTGCCAGGCAGCCAGCGCGTCGGCCTCCTGCTCCTCCAGCTCAGCAACCGCCAACTGGGTGGCATAGGCCTCCGGCTCCCAGCCATCGCTCTGCGCGCCCTGATAATGACCGCTGGCGTCCACCGCATAGACCAGCTTGCTGTGGCCGCCGTAGGTGGAGCTGTGGTCCTGCGGCACTTCGTCGAGCTTCATGGTTCGCCCACCACCGTCAGGTGCATGAAGGCACTGGAGAAGCGACCGCTTTCCGGGACGTAGCACAACAAACGCTGGCCACTGCGCAGGCGATCGTTGTTGAACAGCTCTTCGAGGATGATGAAGATCGACGCCGCGCCCGTATTGCCCTTGCTGCTCAGGTTGGTGAACCAGCGATCCTGCGGAATCGGCAGGTCGGCATTGGCCAGGCCGGCGGCCAACGGCTCGCGGAAGAAACCCGACGAATAGTGCGGCAGGAACCAGTCGATGTCCGCCACATGCAGTTCGCGGCGCTGCATGATGCGTTGCAGGGCGTGCTCCACGGTGTATTTGACGATGTTCTCGTTGAGCAGTTTGACGTCCTGCTTGATCGCCATCACCGAGCGCCGCGCCCGCTCATCATTGTCGTAACGGCTCCAGCCGGTCAGGCGTCCATCTTGCACTTCGGCCCCGGCATACATGCACGGCGGCATCTGGTCGGCGAAGGAATAGATGTCGATCCAGTCGATACGCAGGCTCAGACCATGGGCATTGGGCTGGCCCTGCAGCCATACGGCGCCCGCGCCATCGGAGAGCATCCAGCGCAGGAAATCCTTCTCGAAGGCGATCTCCGGGTGACTTTCCAGTTCCTCGACGCGGCTTTCATATTCGGCGTTGAAGTTGCGTGCCTGCATCAGCACGGAGGCGACCTCCGAGCCACAGGCCACGGCATTGCGACTTTCGCCGCTGGCCACGCTCATCCACGCGTACTTCAGCGCCGTCATGCCGCACAGGCAGATTCCGGCGGTGGTCGTCACTTCGCAGGAAGGGTTGCCCAGCTCGCCGTGCACCATCACGGCGTGTCCTGGCATCACCTGGTCCGGCGACGAAGTCCCGGCCACCAGGCAATCGAGGTCGGCCAGGTCGAAACCTGGTCCCTCCAGACCACGAATGGCTTCGGCACTGAGCTGCGCATTGCTCATGGCCGGCTCGCCGCTGGCCGGATCGATCACGTAGTGACGCTGCTGGATGCCATTGCGCCGCAGAATTAATTTGCGCGCACGTGACGGCTTGCCACCGACCAGGCCGAGGCGCTCTTCCATCTGCTCGTTATCGACTGGGTCGAACGGCAGGCAGGCGCTGATGCGATTGATGAAAACAGGTTGTACCACGGGTATTCCTCGGGTCACTTCACTCGCCGGATGGACCGGCAAAGTAGGCCTTCTCACGCTGTATCCGCGCCTTGAAAAAAGGCGCCAGCAGCCGCTTCAACAGTGCGCTGATCGGCACGACAGTAATGATCAGGCAAATCAGAAAAACGATGTACACCACCAGCCCTGCGGCACGGCGCCGGCTCTGCTGCGGGCCCAGGGCCGTGAGCAAGCGGCTCCACACCTTGAAGCTGCGATTGCCGACTTTCTCGCTGGCAATCAGCTTCTCGTCGATGCGTACCGCACCAAGACCACTGAGCATGGGCAGTTCCAGCGGCAGATCGTCAGCGGACAGGCGATGCGCCATAGCCTCGCCAAAACGACTCGCTGCCGCGATCTCGGCGTCGGCGATACCGGCACGCGGTACCCAGCTGTAAGGTTTCTGCCGGCCGGTGAACAACCACAAAGGGGTCGCAAGGAAGCTTGCAGCGGTACCGCAGGCATCGGTCAGGGCAATGTTGTCGATCAAGCGGGCGCCCAGAGCGTGCAGTTGAACCTTGATCTTCTCCTGCGCCATCAGCCACATGTTGCGGCAGCCGATCAGCGTCACCACCGGCGTGTCACGCAACAGGCGCTTTGCCTCGGCGGAGGCGAGAAAACTGGTGACCGGCAATGAAGGTGAAAGGAACCATACCTGATACGCGAGGATCACAAGGTCGTAGCGCTTGTCAGCATCGACAGCCAAGGGCAGCAGCGGCTGCGGGCGCATCAGTACGGTTTCAGGGAAAATTCGAAAAAAACTCAGAAAGGGCCAGGGAAACGGGTAAGGTTGCGCCGGCTCCAAGGCGAGAAAATCGACGTGGATATCGTCACGCTGCAACAGTGGCGCGCAGACCGATTGAACCAGACGGTTCAACTGACCGGTTTGCGAATAATGGACCACCAGAACCTGACGCATGCCTTGCCAATTCCCTGCAAAATGTCGCGAATTATGCCACAGAGAATTCTTCGAACCTTAATCAAGCGATCCACTGGCTGTGCGCTGACACTACTATTCGTCGGCCAGCCCGTTTGGGCAGGTGACATTCTGGTCCATCTGCAAGGCAAACAGGCCACCGGCACCGTGCATCTGGCCCTGGTGAACGCCGACCAGAAGCACTGGCCCGAGCAGCTTTTGCGCGAGGCTCACAGCGATGAAGGGGTGTTGCGTCTGCGGGACGTTCCCCCCGGTCGCTATGCGATTCAGGTCTATCAGGACAGCAACGGCAATGGCCTGCTCGACCTCAGCCCACGCGGCATTCCCCTCGAGCCCATCGGCTTCTCCGGTAATCCATCGCTGTTCACCGGCAAGCCCTCGCCCCTGAAATGCCTGTTCGAGCACGGCACCGCCGATACCGAGCTGAACATCCGCCTGCACAATCCCAAGGCCAAGCCGCGGAAAAATTAGGCCGAACATCGGGGCACTTTGCGCACCCAACTGATCCCCGATGTACATAGGCAGACCGCCCACCACAAACCCTGTTAACGACCTGCGCCATCACGCCAGATCAACTCACCGGTGTCATAGCCCTGTTTGTGCACCTGCTCCAGCAGCAGGTTGCGCGTCTCGGCAGAAATCCCCTTATCGCGCGACAGCAACCAAAGGTATTCACGGTCAGGGGTACCGACCAGCGCCGTCTGGTAATCCTTATCCACATACAGCACCCAGTAATCGCCCTTGCTCAGGCTGGGGAAGAGTCGGCTGAAACCGTTATCGAAACGCACCCACAGCTTGTCGGTCTGCCCGGCGACCTGAGGCTCGGCCTGGCCGGTCGCCTCGATCCACTCCCCCTTGGCTGTGCTGCACCGGTTGAGCACACCGACTCGGCCATCTTCACGCAACGTGTAATGGGCTTCCGACTGCACGCAGCGTCGCTGGAAGAACATCGGTAGTCGCGCCTGCTCGTACCAGACGCCCTGATAGCGCTGCAGATCGACATGGCCAACCGTGGTCGGCGGTGCCTTGCCGCTTCCCGAAGCCGAGCAGCCGGCGAGCAGCAGGAACAGCGTGAGCAGAGCGAGACGCGGCATGCGTTGGCTCCTTATTTGAGGCCTTGACCGGAGAACATCATCACCTTGTCACCGGCGAACTGCACGCTGATGAAGGACTTCTCATCGCCCCAGGTGCAACTGGTCAGGCCGATTGCACCGGAGCATTCGACAGGACTGCCAAGCAGGCTTTCGACCTCGGCCTTGGGCATGCCAGCTTTGAGCTTCGAGTAGTTTTCCTGATTGACCTTGCTGCACGCGGCAAGCAGGACACAGACAGACAATACGGCAAGGGTACGCAACGACATGGAACAGCTCCTGATGCAGGGGACGAAGACATGAGCTTGGCACACGGGCGCCACTTGTGCGCCTTGGACGTCAGAAGCCCGAGCCGGGTTCATCCAGATAGACCTGCTCAGCCGCGCTGGACGGGCGACCCAGAATCGCATTGCGATGCGGGAAACGCCCGAAACGGGCAATCACCTGCTGATGGCGCACGGCAAAGTCGAGAAAGCCGTCGAAAGGCTCGCGCTCGCCCTCAGGCTGGGCATCGCGCAGTGCGCGGAAGCGCTCCACCGCCTGGTTCTGCGTGGGCAGGTCTTCGGTATGTTCCAGCACCAGGTAGACGAATACCTGGCGAATCGAGTCGAGCTTCCGGTCCATGCCCCGCGCCAGCCCCTGGCGTACCAGTTGCAGGGCGCGGGCATCGCCGGCAAAGGCCCTGGGCGTATTGCGCCCGATCATGCGCGGCAACTGGTCCAGCAGCAGAATCAGCGCCAGCCAGCCTTGGGCATCATCAGCCCAGTCTTGCAGCCCGCCCGCCAACGCCTGCTTGATCTGATCACCGAAACGCCGCCGCGCCTCGTCATCCTGGCTGTCGCTGTAGCCAAACCAGAGGCCGGAGCGCTGCGCCGCCACCTCGGCAGCGCTGCTCGCCGAACCGAACCACCAGTCGAGAAGCGGTTGCCAGGCCGGCATGGATCAAGCCTTGTGGTACGTGGTGACGCGCTCGACTTCTTCCTTGGAGCCAAGGAACACCGCCACGCGCTGATGCAAGGATTCGGGCTGGATATCGAGGATGCGCTGGGTACCGTTGGTGGCCGCGCCGCCCGCCTGCTCGATGATGAAGGACATCGGGTTGGCCTCGTACATCAGGCGCAGCTTGCCCGGCTTCTCCGGCTCGCGGGAATCACGCGGGTACATGAACAGGCCACCACGGGTGAGGATACGGTGCACGTCAGCCACCATCGAAGCGATCCAGCGCATGTTGTAGTTCTTGCCCAGCGAACCTTCCTTGCCGGCTAGCAGTTCGTCTACATAGCGCTTAACCGGCGCCTCCCAGTGACGCTGGTTGGACATGTTTATGGCGAATTCAGCAGTGCTTTCCGGCACGCGAATGTTGTCGTGGGTGAGCACGAAGCTGCCCAGCTCGCGGTCCAGGGTGAAACCTTTGACGCCATCACCGAGGGTCAGCATCAGCATGGTCTGCGGGCCATAGATGGCATAACCGGCAGCGACCTGCTTGGTGCCCGGCTGAAGGAAGGCATTCTCGCGCAGAGCATCGTTCTGCGAGATCTCATCGCTCGGACAGCGCAGCACCGAGAAAATGGTACCGACCGAGACGTTGACGTCGATGTTGGAGGAACCATCCAGCGGATCGAACACCAGCAGGTAGGCGCCTTTTGGGTACTTGCCGGGGATCTGGTAGGCGTTGTCCATTTCTTCCGACGCCATGCCCGCCAGGTGACCGCCCCACTCGTTGGCTTCCAGCAGGATTTCGTTGGACAGCACGTCGAGCTTCTTCTGCACTTCGCCCTGGACGTTCTCCGTTTCCATGCTGCCCAGCACGCCGCCCAGGGCGCCCTTGGAGACGGCATGGCTGATTTCCTTGCACGCGCGCGCGACGACTTCGATAAGGAAACGTAAGTCGGCTGGAGTGTTGTGGCTGCGGGTCTGTTCGATCAGATAGCGGCTGAGGGTGACGCGCGACATGGGGATGGCTCCAGCGGGGGGTGTCGGAAAAATTCGGCCAAGTTTACCCGTTTGCCGGCGCAAGCGCCTTACCTGGCGCTGACCGGCAGACGGACTCCCCACTCAGCCCCTGCTCTCAGTCACGCCGCACAGGTTTGCGCAACAGACTCCAAGCCATGGCGCCCAGCATGCCAACGCCCGCCAGCAACACCGCCCACAAGCCAAAGCGCTTCCAGTCGCCTGAGGATTGCGGTGCCTCTGCCGACGCACCCGCCGCCATCGCAGGAATTTCCGTTGGCACCACGGCCTCGGCAAGTTGGGCCAGACGGGCCGCCTCGTAACCGGGGATCAACGTGGTCAGCGGTAGCGCTGCCGATTGCAGCCCGGCCTTGCCCAGCGCCAGCTGGTAAGGCGCCGAGCCGCGAGCGAGGAAGACCACTTGCGTACTGCGCATGGCCACCTGCAACTGCGGCTCCGAAGTGCCCAGACCACCACCACGCGGATCGACCTGAAGGCGCAGTTGCTGCACAGGAGTGCCATACAGCTCGACCTCGTTCTGCAGCACTTCCTTACCATCTTGAGGCAGCCGATATAGCAGACCGCGCGTTAGTGGCTGCCATTCCAGCTTGCCCTCACGGCGGCTGGAGAAGCTCACCGGCACCAACGCGTTGGCCTGCGGCAGATCGATCCGCAACCGCTCCAGCGGTAATGCCAACGGCAGTTCCCAGGTGTACTCGCCCGGCTTGCTGCTGGTTGGCCTGGCTGTCAGCCAGGCCAATGGCGCGGGTGTCGTTTCGCTGTCGATGCTGGTCAGCCTGGCAGCTGTCAGCGCAGGCGCCTGTTGCGGCGCCAGCCAGAGCAGGCGCAGGTAACGCGCCTTGAGGCCGGGCAATTCGATATCACGCTGGTCGATACGCTCATCGGCAAAACTCAGGCGGGCGATCTGGCCATCGCCCCAGCTACGCCAATGCTGCAAGTCATCACTGGCCTCGATGGAGAAACGCTGGAAGCCTTCGCCATCCGCGCTCCAATCCAGCTGCAGCCGGTGCAGCGGCGCGTCCAGCGCACTGGCATCCAGCAACCAACCACGCAGTACCTGTTGGCTGGTGGTCGGCTCATCCGGCGTCACCTCTACCAGCGTGCCACTGGTACTGCGCTGCACCCGTATCGAGGGCGCAGCCGTGGTGCTCGCTTCGCCCCTGAGCGGGAACCATTTGACCGCCATCTCCCGACGCTTCTCACTGGATTGCGCTGCGCCAAGTGTCAGCGCATAAGCCAATGCCTCGCCTTCGGCGTTGAACAGGCGCAGGTCACGCAGATCGGCGTGGCGCGCCGTTACATGCAGCGCCAGAGGTAGCTCCAGCCGATACCACGGCCCCTCGCCCTTCACGGTGAGAGGAACCTGTACGGCAAAATCCTCGGGGCGCTCGTCAGCGACCACACCTGTGATGCCTGCCAGCGCAGCCAACAGTGGGAGTATTCGAATACACGTTTTCATGCCTGGGGCTCCGATGCCTCCTTGCGCGGCGGCAAGGGTGCGAAATAACCGACGACCAGCAGCAACACGCCGACGCCAATGAACGAGATGATGCGCTCCAGGCCACCGCGATTGCCGAGCTCGACGAAGAACAGCTTGGCCACCACCACGCCGATCAATGCCGCACCGACCAGCCACAGCTCACGACGAGCCCGCAGGTGACCGACGATCATCAGCGGCAGGGCAATCAGCGTCCAGACGATCGACAGGCCTGCCTGCACCAGCATCGAGCCGAGCAGGCTGTCGAGCTCGTACGCTACCCCGCCCCAATGGTGTGCAGTGCGGAATACCGCGGCAGTGAGCAGGACGAACAACGAACTGCCGGCTACCAGCTGCGCGACACGCTCCGTATCGGGAACACCCAGCGCGCCCAACTGGCTGCGCAGCCAGCTGTAGACGCCGAACAGGGCGAACAGCATCCCCAGCTCCAGCGGGTTGAGCAATGGCAGATAGGGCAGCGGATCGGCGCGGCCATCGCTGGCGATATTGGCCAGCCAGAACCAGGCCAGCATCAGCGCCGCCAGAGGCGCGGCCGCCAGCACCCGGTATTCGCGCGGGTAGGCAGCCACCGGCCACGGCCAGGCGCGCGGCACGGCCATCGCCAGCAGATAGGCGCTCGGCAATACCGCCCAGCCCAACCAGCGCCAGGCGTTGTAGTGCTCGGACAACAGCATCAGCAGATAGCGCAACTCCAGCGCCAGAACACCGAGCAGCAGCCAGCAACCCAGCACATGCGCCGCGCGCAAGGCGCCCGACGGCAGCAGTTGCGCCAGGCGTCGCAAGGCCAGCAGATTCACGACAAACAGGGCACTCCAGGCCAACCAGCCAAATGCCGCAGCCGGGTGGTAGGTCAGCTCGAAACGCTGCAGCAGGATTACCCCGGCCACCGGCACCAGCAAGGTGCACAGCAGCGCCATTGCCTGCCAGCGCAAGCGCACGGCCAGCAGCATCCACAGCAACACGCTGAGCGTGGCTGCCAACAGCAACAGGCTGCCCTGCAGGGCTGGCGCCGCGAAGCGCACGATCTCACTGGCCAATGCCAATGCCCACCAGGCGGCGCCCCAGGCCAGCAGCAACTGCGACAGGCGCTGCAGGTTCACATCGCCAAGAGCACCTGCCTGGCCATGCAACAACACATGCCGCAAACGCCAGGCACCGATCTGCGCGGCCAGCCCCAACACCAGAGGTGTCCAGAACCCAGCATGGCCCAGGGGCCGCAGGCCCTCGCTGGGCAACTGCCCCAACAACAGCGGGCTGGCGGCGAGAAAGGCAATGCCACCGACGACCTGTAGAAACAGGCCGAAGAGGAAGCTGGCCCGTAGCTGCAGGCGCAGGCTGAGCCAGATCACCAGCAGGCCACTGCCAGCCCACACCGCGCTGGCGCTTTGCCAAGGCAAGACGAACAGCACGGCCAGATTGATGAACACCAGGCCAACCAGCAGTACCAGCGAAAGACCGCGCATCAAACGTTGGTCCTGGCTGACCCTGTCATCACGCAGAGCAACCAGGATGCCGGCAACCAGCGCCAGACCGATCAGCGAGCAGGTCATCAGTGCGCGCCAGCCACCATCGAGCAGCGCACCGTCATGGCCGCTACCCCGCAACTGGATCAGGAACAGCACGCCACCGAGCAATTGCACGGCGAAGGCGCAGAACAGGAAGGTTCTCGACTGCAGGCGCAACCCGGCAAACAACGTTGCCAACCCGGCTGCAGCCCAGCAGATAGCCGTCCCTTCGCTGGCAAAGAGCAGCGGCGCGATCAGGTACAGAAACGCCAGGCCGGCAGTCGCCAGGGCAGGCAGCAGTTTGCGCTCCCAGGCCTTGCTGGCTGTGTCCGCCGCTTCACGCAATTGCCAGAAGCTGAACAGCAAGGCCACGCCAAGCATCAGGGCGCCTAGCGGCGAACCTTGCAGCACCGTGCCATCCCCCGCATCCAGTTGGCCGAGGAATGCCAGCGCCGCACCGAACTGCAGCAACAAAGCAAAGGCCCGCGCCAGCGGTCGCCCCTGGCGCAGCCCCAGCCAGAAGATACCTGCCCCCTCCACCGCCCAGGCCGCCGAGGTCCAGCGTGCGTCCAGCCCCAGCGGAATCGCCAGGGTGCCGAACACCACGCCCAGCGCCAGGCAGGTCTCCACCAGCAACAGGGCACGTCCCGGTGCGCGGCCATTGAGCACACGCGCCAGCAGCAGGTAGAACAGGCCCAGGCCCAGCGCGCTGAATGCAGCCGCGAACTCGATATGCTGGACCACCGCGTACTGCAGACCAAAGCCAATCAACGGAGGACCGAACAATACGGTGCCGTCGACATAGTCGGTCTTGCCAGCCGACCAGCGCAGCAACGCATCACGCTCCTGTGGCGCTTCGCTTGCCTCACGCAATTTACGCCGGGCGAACAGCAGGCCGATGGCCACGTACATCAGGAAGAACAGAATCAGAAACGGCTCGGTGCTCCACAACAGCTCCGGCGTGTAGGAACGCATGCCCCATGCCAGGCCGATCCCGAACGTACCGAGGAAACCGACCAGATTGAGCAAGCGCCAGGCCTTGAACCAGGCAATGGCAAAGATTCCGCTGTTGAGCAGAATGAAATAGCTGAACAGGGCCACATGATTGCCGCTGCCGGTCGACGTCAGGATTGGCGCGGCGAATCCGCCTAGCGCAGCGGCTACCGCCAGTCCCAGGGCATTCTGCATGACGGCGAGAATGGCCGAGAACAGGGTGACGAACACCAGCAGCCCCAAGGCCAGCTTCGGGTCGAGCAAGGGGTGCAGGCGCATGGCGGCAAACACCGTGAGATACAGCACAGCAATACCAGTGCCCTGCAGGATCAAGCCGTAGTTGGGATTGCGCAGACGCAACCACCAGCCAAGACCGAGCAAGGCAATAGCACTGGCGGCAACGCCGACATAACGCGCCTCGGTCGAGATGACCATGCCCTCGGTGGCGTAACGCAGCAAAAAGGCCAGGCCGAGAAACAGCAACACCACGCCCACGCGGAGCACGGTATTACCACCGAACAGCCAGTCTTTGGCCAAGGCAATGCCGCGCTCGATCAGAGACGGCTCGGTTGGGCGAACTGCAGCGGCTGGGCGTACGTAAGCCGGCTCAGGTGCAACCGCTGGCTGGGGCTCGGGCAATTCATGGACGATATCCGCAACGGTCTCAGCGAGGGCTGGCTCGGGCTGGTCAGGCAGGTCCCAGACCAGATCCGCCTCGAACGCCGGCTCTGCGGTTTGAGGCGGCAAGGCATCCGCTGCGGCAGCAGTCGAAAGCGTATCCGTGGTTGGCGGCGCGTCTTCGGGTATAGGTGTGGAGGCAGCCTCCGCGACAGACGCAGGACGCTCAACAGGCTGTGCCTGCTCAACCTTGAGCAACCGCTCGTGCATGACGGTGGTGCCATGTTCGAAACGCTGAGCGAAGCCGCTCAGCTCCTTGCGCAACGACGTGTTCTCATCTGCCAGGTTCTGCATCCGCAGTGCCTGGCCAATGCCCAGCCCCAGCAAACCACCGAGCAAGGCCCCCGTTACCGACTCACCGGCCAAGGCACCAAGAAGCAGACCCACCAGCATGAAAATCCATTGCATGCGTCATATCCCTGCACGAATAAAAACAACCGAGCGAAACGCCCGCAGCGTAGGGAGTATATCGGCAGGCCCGTACACGCAGACACGAGTGAATGCTGCCCAGCGCACAGGCTGGACAATTGGCCCAGGCAAACCCGTGTACCAGACACGAAAAAGCCCCGCATTAGCGGGGCTTCTTCATCCAGCTACACAGCTTAGAACTGCGCAGCATCCAACAGGAACAGCGACTCGCTACCGGCCTTGACCGAAGCGGTCAGCGAGTGGATACGCGGCAGCAGGCGCGCAAAGAAGAACCGCGCGGTGCCCAGCTTGCTCACGTAGAAGTCGTCCTGATCCTGTTTGGCCAGTGCGGTACGCGCCATCAGTGCCCACATATAGGCATAGGCGGTGTAACCGAACACCTGCAGGTACTCGACCGAGGCGGCGCCGACTTCGTTCGGATTAGCCTTGGCGCGCTCGAGCAAGTCAGCGGTCATCAGTTCCAGGTTGGCGATCGCGCCTTTCAGCGGCTCGATGAACTCGGCCAGCGAAGCGTCGGCGCTATCAGTGAAGGCTTTGATTTCTTCGGCGAAATGCTTGTAGAACGCACCGCCACTGCCGACGACCTTACGGCCGACCAGATCGAGCGCCTGGATACCGTTGGTGCCTTCGTAGATCTGGGTGATGCGGCAATCGCGGATCAGTTGCTCCTGGCCCCACTCACGCACGTAGCCATGACCGCCGAAGATCTGCTGGCCATGGGTGGTGGTTTCCAGCGCCATGTCGGTGAGGAAGGCCTTGGCTACCGGCGTCAGCAGCGCAACCAATTCTTCGGCGCGCTTGCGGGTGGCGGCGTCTTCGCTGTACTTGGCGGTGTCCAGCTGCATGGCGACGTAGCTGGAGAAGGCACGACCGCCTTCGTTCAGCGCCTTCATGGTCAGCAACATGCGACGCACGTCCGGGTGCACGATGATCGGGTCGGCAACCTTGTCCTTGTTCACCGGGCCAGTTGGCGCGCGGCTCTGGATGCGGTCACGCGCATATTCGATGGCGTTCTGATAGGAGCGCTCGCCCAGCGACAGGCCCTGGATACCCACGCCCAGACGCTCGTAGTTCATCATGGTGAACATGGCGTTGAGGCCCTTGTTCGGCTCGTCGACGATCCAGCCGGTGGCACCGTCGAAGTTCATCACACAGGTGGCCGAGGCCTTGATGCCCATCTTGTGCTCGATCGAGCCACAACCCAGGCTGTTCTTCTCGCCCAGGGAACCGTCGGCATTGACCATGACCTTCGGCACCAGGAACAGCGAGATGCCTTTCGGGCCAGCCGGCGCGTCCGGCAGCTTGGCCAGCACCAGGTGGATGATGTTCTCGGTCAGGTCGTGCTCACCACCGGTGATGAAGATCTTGGTGCCGGTGATCTTGTAGCTGCCGTCGGCCTGCGGTTCGGCCTTGGTGCGAATGATGCCCAGGTCGGTGCCGGCATGCGGCTCGGTCAGGCACATGGAGCCGGCCCAGACGCCGGAATACATGTTCGGCAGGAACTGCTGCTTCAGCTCTTCGCTGGCGTGATTGAGGATCGACAGGCAGGCACCGGCCGTCAGCATCGGGTACAGACCGAAGGACAGGTTGGCCGAGTTGACCATTTCCTCGACCTGGGCGCCGATTACCTTCGGCATGCCCATGCCGCCGAAATCCGGGGAACCACCCACGCCGACCCAGCCGCCTTCGGCATAGGTCTGGTAGGCCTCGGGGAACCCAGCCGGAGTTTTCACCACACCGTCCGTCCACGAGCAACCCTCTTCGTCGCCGCTGCGGTTCAGCGGGGCGATGGTGCCGGCAGTGACCTTGCCCGCTTCTTCGAGAATGGCAGCCGCAGTCTCTTCGTCGACGACGTCGGCCAACCCTGGCAACTGAGCCCAGAGTTTCGATACCTCGAAGACTTCATTGAGAACGAAGCGCATATCGCGCAGGGGAGCTTTGTAATCCGCCATGAAACGATCCTCGGAGAGCCAACTGAACGGTCCGCAGACCGCAATCACATAGGCCGCCGAGTTTAGCCGAACAACGAGAAAGGGACATAGAGTCTTGTTATGACCGATAAGACAATATCAGTTCTACAAATGACGCGAAGAGCGCGACCATCTTCAGGGAGGTCGCCAGTACCGCTATGCCCCCACCCGAACCGCCCCGCGGCGGTTTTCGCCTTGCGCCATGATGCAATTGCGCCCGGCACGCTTGGCGCTGTAGAGCGCCTTGTCGGCGGCACGAATCACTTCATCAGCGCTGCGCTGGTGGGCCTCGCGCTCGGCCATGCCAATGCTGATGGTGACCGACACACTGCCAGCCCCGGCCGCCCTGCGCTGCTGCCGCCCCTGTTTATCGCTCTGCGGTCGGCTGCTCTTGTCACGCAGTTGCATGCGGTAGTTTTCCACCTCGAGGCGCACTGCCTCCAGGTAAGGACGGCACTCATCCAGCGTCTTGCCTGGAAACACCAGGGTGAATTCTTCCCCGCCGTAACGGTAGGCCTTGCCGCCACCACCGATACGCCGCAACTGGCTGGCCACCAGGCGTAGCACCTGATCTCCCACATCATGACCATGGGTGTCATTGAACTGCTTGAAGTGATCGACGTCCGCCATGGCGATCACATAGTTGCGCCCCAGCCGGTCCAGCCGATCATTCAGAGCACGCCGCCCCGGCAAGCCGGTCAACTCATCGCGGAAGGCCATCTGGTAGGCCTCATGAGCGACGGAGGCAATCAGCATGAGCATGACCAGGCTGCTCATCACATGCAGCCCATGCACCAGGATGAAGGTCTTCGGCAGCATCCACAGCAGCCCGAGCAGGCCGAACGGCAATGCCGCATGCAACGGTCGCGGCTGGCGCAGGTACTGCACCACCAGCAGCAAGAAGACACCGAAGAACAACGGATAGGCCAATTGCACCAGATTCATCCAACTGGCGTGCAGCAGTGGCCAGTGGATTTCTACCAACCATTGTTGGACGCCTTGCGGGAAACGCCTGGCCATCGCCAGCGCCACAGCACCTACGGCCAACAGCACGGCTGCGCGGGCGATCAGATCCTGGAGAAGGTGGCTGCGCTCGCGCCAGACGCCGAACAAGCCATACATCAGCGGCAACAACAGGCTACTGAGATGGAAGACCAGCGCGGCATCCTCACGCACTACGCCCTGCTCGCGAAAATAGTCGGTCTGCGTGTCGAGCAGGAAATAGGTCAGGTAGACCACGACCAGCAGGGAAAACTCGCGCTGACGGCTGTACACCACGCAGAAGGCGCCGCCGAGCAGCAGCAATAGAGTCGGCAGCACATTGAACAGCGACTCGAAGAACTCATTGAGCACGCCATGCCGAGCAATCAGCACACCACCGCCCAACAGCGCGAGCGGCAGCAGGAAGTGACTCAGACGGACGTGGGCAAGGCGCAGCAAGGCAAATTCTCCGATCCGGCAGCATGCGGCGCCGAAAGTCTGGCATTTTGCCTGCACCGTGCAGTAACAGCATCAGCAATTACGTGGAATGTCTCAGCCAGGCGACAAACGACTTTCAGCCGGCGAAAAAAAACGCAGCCCGGAGGCTGCGTTTTCTGACCCGAGGAAACAGCTGGGCTTAGTAGCCCAGATCGAAGTGAGCTTCGTCCATTTCCATCAGGTTGTTGGCACCGGACAGCATCGCTTCGACGTGAGCACGGGTACGCGGCAGGATACGAGCGAAGTAGAAACGCGCGGTCTGCAACTTGGCCTTGTAGAAGGCTTCGTCGCCAGTACCGGCAGCGATCTTCTCGGCAGCCAGGCGAGCCATGTCAGCCCAGAAGTAGGCCAGGCAGGCGTAACCGGAGTACATCAGGTAGTCCACCGAAGCGGCACCCACTTCTTCGCGGTCTTTCATCGCGGCCATACCCACTTTCATGGTCAGGTCGCCCCACTCCTTGTTCAGCTTGGCCAGTGGCTCGACCAGACCTTTGATGGCTTCGTTGCCTTCGTTGCTCTGGCAGAACTTGTGCACGATCTTGGTGAAGCCTTTCAGCGCTTCGCCCTGGGTCATCAGGACCTTACGACCCAGCAGGTCAAGAGCCTGGATACCAGTGGTACCTTCGTACAGCATGGAGATACGGGCATCACGCACGTTCTGCTCCATGCCCCACTCGGCGATGAAGCCGTGGCCGCCATAGATCTGTACGCCATGGTTGGCAGCTTCGAAGCCGACTTCAGTCATGAACGCCTTGGCGATCGGAGTGAGGAAGGCCAGCATCGCATCAGCGGCTTTCTTCTCTTCTTCGTTCTGGCTGTACTTGACGATGTCGACCTGCTTGGCCGTGAAGTACACCATCGCGCGGTTGCCCTCGGCGAAGGACTTCATGGTCAGCAGCATGCGACGCACATCCGGGTGAACGATGATCGGGTCGGCCGCCTTGTCCGGCGCTTTCGGGCCAGTCAGGGAACGCATTTGCAGACGGTCGCGAGCGTATTTCAGGCCACCCTGGAAACCGATTTCAGCGTGGGCCAGACCTTGCAGTGCGGTACCCAGACGAGCGGTGTTCATGAAGGTGAACATGCAGTTCAGGCCTTTGTTCGCCGGGCCGATCAGGTAACCGGTCGCTTCGTCAAAGTTCATGACGCAGGTGGCGTTACCGTGGATACCCATCTTGTGTTCGATGGAACCACAGCTCACCGCGTTGCGCGAGCCGACGCTGCCGTCTGCGTTCACATTGAACTTCGGCACGATGAACAGGGAAATACCCTTGGTGCCAGCCGGCGCATCGGGCAGGCGGGCAAGAACGATATGGATGATGTTATCAACCATGTCGTGCTCACCAGCGGAGATGAAGATCTTGGTGCCGGACACTTTGTAGGAGCCGTCAGCCTGAGGCTCGGCCTTGGTGCGCAGCATGCCCAGGTCGGTACCGCAATGCGGTTCGGTCAGGCACATGGTGCCAGTCCACTCGCCGGATACCAGCTTGGTCAGGTAGGTGTGTTTCTGCTCGTCGGTGCCGTGGGCTTCGATGGTGTTCATCGCGCCATGGGACAGGCCGGGGTACATGCCCCAGGACCAGTTGGCTTCACCCAGCATTTCGCTCAGGGACAGGCCCAGGGACTCAGGCAGGCCTTGGCCGCCATGGTCGACGTTGTGCGACAGGCTCGGCCAGCCGCCTTCGACGAATTGCTTGTAGGCTTCCTTGAAACCAGTCGGGGTCTTAACGCCGGACTCGCTCCAGGTGCAGCCTTCCAGGTCACCCACGCGGTTGAGGGGGGCGATGACCTGTTCACAGAACTTGGCGCCTTCTTCCAGGATGGCGTCAACCATGTCCGGGGTCGCATCTTGGCAGCCAGGCAGGCTTTGATAGTGCGCTTCGTAGCCGAGCAGTTCGTCGCGAACGAAGCGGATATCACGCAAGGGGGCCTTGTACTCAGGCATAGCGGTAAACCTCTACGGTGGATTCCTTAGTTTTGTGTGACCGAGCATTCGCGGTCGCTTGTGGGATTTCTCCCATAGCCCGGCAGCCATGAGCTGGCGCAGCAATCAAACAGGCGTTTGAAACATACGTTTACGCCCTATTCTTGTCAAGCATCTCGCCGGCAACCCCTCAAGCACGCAGGTCGACACGAGCCTCTGGTTCATGCAGCGCAGACAGGTTGCGATAGGCCTCCAGAATGGATGACGCCGAAGCCCCTGGCGGGGCACTTGTCGCGCCTTCTTGCGCTTGCTCTCTATTGCGAAGGTTCCGTTCTTGCGCCTCCTGCGCCGCCTCTTCACGCTGCATCTGTCCCAGCTCGACACGAGCCATGGCCGCCCGGGACTGGGCCTGAGCAGCAACACTGCGATCCTGCGCCGAAGGCTCTGCGGGCGCCAGTGCCGCGCGTTGCACGATGTCCATCTTGCGCAGGGTTGCCTGGGGATCTCCCGAGACAGGACTGACATCGATACCCACCTCACCACCGACCGCATAGGACTTGCCGTCGGGGCCACGGTCATAGGTGTAGCTCGGCGCTCCGGCATGCACACCACCGACTGCCGCATGCGCCTGCTCATGGGCACGCACTTCGCGATCACGGCTTGCCAACTCGGCGAGTTCCACTTGCTGCTCGCGCAAGGCGGCCTCTTCACGGTCTGCCACCTGCCCAGCCTGATCCTCCCTGGCAAGCCCATCGGGTCGGCCGTTTTCATCACGCAGGTCGCGCTGTTCGCTGGATGAGGAAGATTGCGTCGGTGTGGCAGGTGGTAAATCGGCCCGTATCAGATCAGGTGAAACCTCAGGCGTAAGCGGACGAGCCGGCGCAGAGGCCGGTTGCGGAGGGATAAAAGGAATAGCGCTGCCGATTTGCATCAGATTTCTCCTCGCTCATGTCACCGAGCGGGAATCGACCTGCGCTCAGGCGCGGGTATCGATCAGCGTGCCGAGCACTTCATCAGCGGTGTCCACCACGCGAGCCCCTGCCTGCACTTCGACTTTACCGATGTTGAGCGACACCAGGCTTTCTGCCAGGTCCGGGCGATAGCCCTGTTCGGTAGCCTGGGGTTGAGTGGCCGGCGGCTGGGCAGCCGGCTGCGGCGTAGCGGACGAAGAGACCGTATTACTGGCGATATCAGCAGCGGCCTGATCGACGCGACGCTGCCCGGACTGGATGGTACTCAGACCTGAGTTGAAGGCACTACCGGAGATTTCCATACAGCGGCTCCCAGTGGAGAACACGGATAGTTAACCATTGAAGCAGATAACGCTCAAAAAACGTACAAGCAAAAGGCTATCGACGACCCACTGCTTATACCTTCAGCCCCAAAAGTTGTATCTGCAGATGTGCTGCGACCGACGCCGGGCTGCGCTCGGGCAAGAAGGGTACGCATCCGAGACAGGGAGCCGGCAGACGCTCGACGAGCGTCGCGATGTTTTCCTCCAGGCGCGACGTATGGGCATCGACGATATTGGCTACCCACCCGGCGAGCAGCAGCCCATCACGCTCGATAGCTTCGGCACTGAGCAGCGCATGGTTGATGCACCCCAGGCGGACGCCGACCACCAGAATCACCGGCAACTGCAGGTCGATGGCCAGGTCGGACAAGTTGCTCGTGCCCGCCAGCGGCACCCGCCAACCGCCCGCGCCTTCGACCAGGGTGAAATCCGCACCGAGCGCCAACACCTGGCGCACCGGCTCGGCCAACGCCGCCACACCCAATTCGACGCCCGCCTCGCGCGCCGCCAGATGCGGGGCAATAGCCGGGGCGAAGGCAAATGGATTGACCTGCTCGTAACGCAGCGCCACCGTGGATTCACCCAGCAGCGCCAGCGCATCGCTGTTGCGCAGGCCTTGCGGGGTCAGCTCGCAGCCAGAAGCCACCGGCTTGGCTGCCGCCGTGCTCAGACCGGCAGCTCGCGCGGCATGCAGCAGTCCAGCGGCGATGGTGGTCTTGCCGACTTCAGTGTCGGTGCCGGTGACGAAAAAGGCCTGGCTCATCGCGACTCCCTAGGGTCTGTTGACGCTTCGCTTTAAATCAATGAATCGGATGAAAATGTATTTCACAGCAAGTCCTCGAACGGGACTCTTTTAGGCAGTTGCGGGCATTCAACTTTTCCGTGTCATGACGCACCGATTGGTGGGCTAAAGCCCAACCTGCGTAGGGTTCAGGCTGTGTAGGGTGGGCTTTAGCCCACCAGCTGCGGTGTCCGCAATTGCCTCCATCCAGCAATCCCTGTTGAACGTCAACAGACCCTAGAACGGTTTCTGCAACACGCCGTAAACCACCTGGTAGGTGGCCGGTAGTCCCTGTGGCTGGCGAAAACGCTCGTAGGCCTCGACCAGCGCGCGAATCCGCGCTCGCCCGGTCAGCCCACCCGGACGCCCGGGATTGAGGTTGTGCGCACCGAGCGCCTTCAGCTCATGAGTCAGGTGACGCACTTCGGCAAAGTGCAGCCGCTCGGCCTTGCGCTCCAGGATCAGCACCAGCAGCGGACTTTCCGCACACAGCGACCGATACTCGACAAAACGCCTGAAGCGATTGACGTGAGTGAAGCCATCGACGCTCTGCCAACTGTCGCGCAGCTCCTGCAGCGTGCCGACACATAGGCTAGCGAAGGCGAACACGCCGCCTGGGCGCAACACCCGGTGAGCCTCTGCCAACACGGCAGGGAAATCCGCGCACCACTGCACCGCCAAGCTGGAATAGATCAGGTCGACACTGCCATCGCGCAGCGGCAGATGTTCGGCATCACCGGCGATAAAACGCTGCGCACCACCCAGCGGTCGGGCGTGGCGCAGCATGCCTTCGGCCAGGTCCAGGGCAATACCCTCGGCGCCGGGAAAGCGCGTCGCCAGCACGCGGGAAAAATGTCCGGTGCCGCAGCCCAGGTCGAGCCAACGCTGCGGCGTCAGTTGCGCCGGTAGGCGTGCCAGTAGCTCGACGCCGACCGCACGCTGCAGGGCCGCGACACTGTCGTAGCTGGCGGCGGCGCGGGAGAAGGAAGCCGCCACCCGTCGCTTATCCGGCAACGGCCCCTGTTCGTGCCAGTCAGACATCGGCTACCTCGCGCAGGAAGGCCAGTATGGCGGCCGCCGCTTCATGCGGACGCTCGAGGACGAAGGCATGGCTGGCCGAATCGACTATCCCGCTTTCGGCATCGCCGAGCAGGCGCTGCACCTCGCCCGCCACCTCGACCGGTACCAACGCGTCGGCGTCGGCGAACAGGTGCAGTTGCGCTCCGCCGAATGCCAGCAGCGCCGCGCGTGTGTCCAACGCGGCCAGCACGTCGAGTCCGGCCAATAGGTGCGCCGCATCCTGCCCCGGCGCATCGGCCAACAACCGGCGTCCCAACACGCGCGGCTCGGCGGCGCCCTGGGCGCAGAGCAGGCTGAAACGCTTCAATGTGGCCGGCGCATCTACCGCGCAACCTGCACGGAAGTCGGCGAAGGTGGTTGCCGGCATCGCCGCTGGCCAATCCTCACGGGCAACGAAACTGGCATTGCTGGCCAGCGTCAGCAATCCGCGGCAACGCTCACCACGACGCGCGGCCAACTCGGCGGCGAGCATGCCGCCCAGCGACCAGCCGCCGAGCCAGCAATCCTGCGGCAGACGGGTATCGAGCTCGGCGAGCCAATCCTGCGGCGTTGCGCTGGCCAGGTCGGGCAGTGGTTCCAACTGGACGTGCAGGTGCGGGTCGAGGCCTTGCAACGCGGCAACCAGCGGCTGCAGCGGAGCCAGGCCGAGGCCCCAACCGGGCAGCAGAATCAGGCGATCACGCATCGGCAGCCACCAGCGGCCAGCACTCGGCCAGGGCATCCAGCAGGCGCTTGAGCTGCGCCTCGCTGTGCAGCGCAGAGAAGGTCACGCGCAGGCGCGCACTGCCAGCCGGTACGGTAGGCGGGCGGATCGCACCGACCAGCAGGCCGCGCTCCTTGAGCAAGGCTGATAGGCGCAAGGCACGTTCGCTGTCACCGACCAGAATCGGTTGGATCGGTGTCGGACTGTCCATCAGGGTCAGGCCGATCTCGGCCGCACCCTGGCGGAATCGTGTGATCAGGCGATTGAGGTGCTCGCGGCGCCAGCTTTCGCTTTGTAGCAGCTCCAGGCTTTTCAGCGTGGCGCAGGCCACCGCCGGCGGCTGGCTGGTGGTGTAGATGTACGGGCGGGCGAACTGGATCAGCGTCTCGATCAGCTCTTCGCTGCCGGCAACGAACGCACCCGCGGTGCCGAAGGCCTTGCCCAGGGTACCGACCAGCACCGGCACGTCGTCGATGCCCAAACCAAAGTGCTCGACAATGCCACCACCCGTGGCACCCAACGGGCCGAAGCCGTGGGCGTCGTCGACCATTACCCAGGCGCCCTTGCTGCGCGCTGCAGCACAGAGCGCCGGCAGGTCGGCGAGGTCGCCGTCCATGCTGAACACGCCGTCGGTCACCACCAGGGTATTCCCTTCGGCTTTCTCCAGGCGCTTGGCCAGGCTGTCGGCATCGTTGTGCAGGTAGCGCGAGAAGCGCGCGCCGGAGAGCAGCCCGGCATCGAGCAGGGAGGCGTGATTGATGCGGTCTTCCAGCACCGTGTCGCCCTGCCCGACCAGCGCGGTGACCGCTGCCAGGTTGGCCATGTAGCCGGTGGAGAACAGCAGCGCGCGCGGCCGGCCGGTGAATGCCGCCAGCGCCTCCTCCAGATCGTGATGCGGACCACTGTGGCCGATCACCAGGTGCGAGGCGCCACCACCGACGCCCCATGCTTGCGCCCCCTGCTGCATCGCCCGAACCACTTCGGGATGGTTGGCCAAGCCCAGGTAATCGTTGGAACAGAAGGCGAGCAGCTCGCGGCCATCGACCTGCACCAGTGGGCCTTGCGGACTCTGCAGCAACGGGCGCTGGCGGAACAGGTGGGCAGCACGGCGCTCGGCGAGGCGGGCGGATAGATCGAATGTCATGGGCACAGGTACCGGTAGCTGGTGGATAGCCGCAAACGGGTTATCCGCCCTACGGAAAATCTGGGTTCAGCGCAGGGGGATTGGGTCGCGCAGCTGGCGCGTACCCGTCCACCGGACAGGCATTCAGGCCGAAGCGGCGTTGTAGAACAGCCGGGAATCGCGCTGCTCGACCAGCGCTTGCTCGATGGCGGCCTGGTGCACCTCGTCGGCGTGCTCTTCGCGCTCTTCCGGCTTGATGCCGAGACGAGCGAACAGCTGCATGTCCTTGTCGGCCTGCGGGTTGGCGGTAGTCAGCAGTTTTTCGCCGTAGAAGATCGAGTTGGCGCCGGCAAAGAAGGCCAGGGCCTGCATCTGCTCGTTCATCGCCTCGCGGCCGGCGGACAGGCGCACATGGGACTGCGGCATCATGATCCGCGCCACGGCGAGCATGCGGATGAAGTCGAACGGGTCGACGTCCTTCTCCTGCGCCAGCGGCGTGCCCTCAACCTTGACCAGCATGTTGATCGGCACCGACTCCGGATGCTCGGGCAGGTTGGCCAGCTGGATCAGCAGGCCGGCGCGGTCGTCCAGCGACTCGCCCATGCCGAGGATGCCACCGGAGCAGATCTTCATCCCCGACTCGCGTACGTAGGCCAGCGTCTGCAGGCGCTCGCTGTAGGTACGGGTGGTGATGATGTTGCCGTAGAACTCCGGCGAGGTGTCGAGGTTGTGGTTGTAGTAGTCGAGGCCGGCCTCGGCCAGGGCGCGGGTCTGTTCCTGGTCGAGCTTGCCGAGGGTCATGCAGGTTTCCAGGCCGAGCTTCTTCACACCCTCGACCATCTTCAGCACATAGGGCATGTCCTTGGCTGACGGATGCTTCCACGCCGCGCCCATGCAGAAGCGGGTCGAGCCGATGGCCTTGGCCTCGGCGGCGGCCTCCAGCACCTTCTGCACTTCCATCAGCTTCTGTTTATCCAGGCCGGTGTTGTAGTGGCCGGACTGCGGGCAGTACTTGCAGTCTTCCGGGCAGGCGCCGGTCTTGATCGACAGCAGCGTGGAGACCTGCACGCGGTTGGCGTCGAAATGCGCGCGGTGCACGGTCTGCGCCTGGAACAACAGGTCGTTGAAGGGTTGCGCGAAGAGGGCCTTGACCTCGGCCAGTGACCAGTCGTGACGCAGGGTTGGGGCAAGAGTCGCACTCATCGGGAAACATCCTTGACGCACGTGTGGTTCGAAAAGCCCGCTCGAACGGCGGGATCAGGCATGGCTGCATCATAAATTTTCGCCCAATACTGTCAACCCAATAAATAACCACGGTTTACATCTGATCATTTTTAGTACAATCCACTTAACCAGCACATTGAGCGAACCTCCCCCCTACGCCCGAACTCCAAACAGCATCATTCGTCTGGGACATGCGCATGCGTACTGAAGGCTTTTTCGATTGGCTCGGCCAGGCATTGGGCACCGCCATTCGTTTCATCGTCGACCTGTTGAGCACCGTGCTCGATGGCATCTGGGGCGCAATGGACCAGTTCCTTCACGGGTTGGCCGGCGCCATTGGTATGGATACGTCGATCTTCAGCTTTATCCTGCTGATTCTCGGTCTATTGTTGCTGTACGCCGGCATCCGCGCCTTTCTGCGCCGCGGGATCATCAGCGGCATCATCTGGATCGTACTGGGGTTGATCGTGATGAGCTGGCTGATTCACTGATCATCCACACGGAGAAGGATCTCCATGCTCGCCCTGCTCAGCCGCCTGCGCGGCATCCCTGACTGCCTGTTGTGCAATGGCGCCGGCGACGGCTCGCTGCCGATCTGCCACGCCTGTGAAAACGAACTGCCCTGGCTGGGCGCCCACTGCGAGATTTGCGCGGTTCCCTTGCCCGAGCGCGGCCTGGTTTGCGGCCAGTGCCTACGCCGCCCACCAGCATTCGCACGAGTGGAAGCACCCTGGCGCTACGGCTTCCCGGTCGATGGCCTGATCACCCGTTTCAAGCACCAGGCGCGCTGGCCACTGGGGCGCCTGCTCGCCGACCTGCTCGCCCAGCACCTGCAACATGCCTACAGCGAAGGACTGCCCAAGCCCGACCTGCTGCTGCCCGTGCCCCTGAGCCGCAAACGCCTGCGCGAGCGTAGCTTCAACCAGGCCGAGATGCTCAGCGGCTGGCTGGCCCACAGCCTGAACCTGGCGCATGACACTCGCTGGCTGCTGCGCCCACAGGACACTGCGCACCAACAGGATCTCGACGCCATCGCCCGTCAGCGCAACCTGCGTCGCGCCTTTGCCTTGAGCAGCCGGGCACAGGTTCAGGGCCGCCACCTGGCACTGGTCGATGACGTGCTGACCACCGGCGCCACAGCCGAGGCCATCGCCCGCCTGCTGCGCAAGGCCGGCGCCGAGCGCGTCGACATCTACTGCCTGGCGCGCACGCCAAAGCCTGGCGAGCACTGACACGATTGACCACCGCGCCAGGATCACGCATCGTGCAGCGCTATATAAAAAACCATACGACGACTCGCCATGAGCCTGCTGTCCACCCTCGCCCAGCACATTGCCCGCCGCCCACAGCGCATTGCCCTGCTGCAACAGATCGCCGAACAGGGCTCGATCACCGCTGCCGCCAAGGCTGCCGGCCTGAGCTACAAGACCGCCTGGGATGCCATCGACGAGCTCAACAACCTGGCCGGGCAGGCGCTGGTCGAACGCAGTGTCGGCGGCAAGGGCGGCGGCGGGGCGCGCCTGTCACCCACAGGCGAGCGTCTGTTACAGCTCTACCAGCGCCTCGAAGCGCTGCAGGCGCAGCTGTTCAGCGCCGCCGAGCTGGAAGGCGACATGCAACTGCTGGGACGCCTGATGCTGCGCACCAGCGCGCGCAATCAGTTGAGCGGCCAGGTCCGGGCAATCACGGCCCAGGGCCGCAACGACCTGATCATGATCGACCTGGGCGACGGGCAACATATCCAGGCGCAGATCACCCGGGACAGCACCGAGCAGCTCGAACTGCTGCCCGGCAGCCAGGTCGTCGCCTTGTTCAAGGCTGGCACCCTGCATCTGGCCCCTGTCGACAGTCCGCCCGACGCCCAGTTGAATCAACTGCAAGGCCATATCGAACAGGTGCTCGAAGACGCCGACGGCCCTGACGAAATCCGCATCACCCTGCGCACCGGCCAGACCCTGTGTGCATTGCTGCCCCATGACACGCGCCCTGCGCTCGACCTCGCGCTGGGCAGCCCCGTGCTTGCCCGTTTTTCTCCAGCCCAGGTTCTGCTGGGTGTTCCGACCTGATCGACAAGGAGTTCACCATGCGTCATCTGCTGCGCCCACTTACCCTCCTCGCCCTGCTGGCTGCCGGCCAGGCCCAGGCGGCCGAACCGTTGCGCATCGCCGTGGCGGCCAACCTGTTGCCGGTGATGGAGGAAATCGCCAGCCACTACCAACAGCACAGCGGCACCACCGTGCAACTGGTCGGCGGCTCCAGCGGCGCCTTCTTCGAGCAGATCCAACGGGGCGCGCCCTTCGACCTGTTCTATTCCGCCGATGCCGAACGCCCGGAGAAACTCGCCGCCAGTGGCGCCGGTGCGGCTGCCGCCACCTACGCCTGCGGCCGACTGGCCCTATGGTCGCCACGTGCCAAACCCGCCCTGAACGCCCTGCCAGACGGCAAGATCGCCATCGCCCAGCCAGACACCGCACCGTACGGCAAAGCAGCCCAGCAGGCGCTGGAACGCAGCGGCCAATGGCCGGCCCTGCAACCGCGCATCGTCTTCGGCCAGGACATCGGCCAGGCCTTCCAATTCATCAAGACCGGCAACGCCCCCAGCGGCTTCGTCGCCCTCAGCCAACTAACCGCTGCCGACGTGCCGGACGACCAGTACGCGCAGGTCGATGCCACCCTGTATGACCCGCTGGTGCAGAAGCGCGTGGTGCTGGCACGGGACGCGCGCAAGGCCGATGCCGAGGCCTTCGTCGAGTTCTTCGACAAGCAGCAGGACACCCTGAAGGCAGCGGGTTACGCCCTGCCCGGCGAGACGGGCTGCGCAGCACAGTGATGGGGCTGACGGCCAGCGACTGGCAGGCGCTCTGGCTCACCCTGCAACTGGCGGCGATTTCCACCGGCCTGCTGCTGCTCATCGGCCTGCCCCTGGCGGCCTGGCGCGTGCGCAAGCAGACGCGGCTGCGCCAGGTGCTGGATGCCGTACTGGCCTTGCCGCTGGTGTTGCCACCGACCGTGCTCGGCTTCTACCTGTTGGTGCTGTTCGCTCCGCAAACCACGCTGGGAGCCGGCTGGCAGTGGCTGACCGGGCACGGCCTGGCCTTCAGCTTCTACGGGCTGATCGTGGGTTCGGTGATCTACTCGCTGCCCTTCGTGGTACAGCCGCTGACCGTGGCGTTTCGGGAGATTCCACCCAGCCTGCTGGAAGCCGCTGCCAGCCTCGGCGCCAACCGCTGGGAGCGTCTGCTGCGGGTGATCATGCCGTTGCTGCGCCGTGGCCTGCTGGTCGCGGCAACGCTGGGCTTTGCCCACACGCTGGGCGAGTTTGGCGTGGTGATGATGCTCGGCGGCAGCATTCCCGGGGAAACCCAGGTGGTGTCCATCGCCCTGTTCCAGCATGTCGAAGCCCTGCGTTATGCCGAAGCCCATCGCCTCGCCGCCTGCATGCTCGGCCTGTCGTTCCTGCTGCTGTTGCTGGTCTACGGCCTGGGCGACCCGCGGCGCAACTCGACCAGCGCCGCCGCGCCACTTCGCTGAAGCTCCGCCTGCGCAGCTGATTCTGCCAGGGCGCTGCGATCAAATCGGATGGTGAGCGACGCCAAGGGATACACTCTGCGCCCTATACAAGGAGCTCAGCATGTCTCATCCCTTTGCCACGCTCACCCCCGACCTGGTGCTGGATGCCGTGGAAAGCCTCGGCTACCTCAGCGACGCCCGCGTGCTGGCGCTCAACAGCTACGAGAACCGCGTCTACCAAGTCGGTATCGAGGACGAGACGCCGCTGATCGCCAAGTTCTACCGGCCTGCGCGTTGGAGCGACGCGGCGATCCGTGAGGAACACAGCTTCAGCGCCGAGCTGGCGGAGTGCGACGTGCCTGTCGTCGCACCCTTGGTGCGCGACGGCGAGACGCTGTTCGAGCACGCCGGCTTTCGCTTCGCCCTGTTCCCCCGCCGTGGCGGGCGGGCACCGGAGCCGGGCAATCTGGACCAGCTGTACCGCCTCGGCCAGTTGCTCGGACGCCTGCATGCAGTGGGCGCCAGCCGCCCGTTCGAGCACCGCGAAGCGCTGGCAGTGCCCAACTTCGGCCACGCATCACTGGCCACCCTGCTCGACGGCAACTTCATCCCGCGCAGCCTGTTGCCTGCCTATGAGTCGGTGGCACGTGACCTGCTCAAGCGCCTCGACGCGCTGTTCGCCAGCGTGCGCTATACGCCGATCCGCCTGCACGGCGACTGCCATCCCGGCAACCTGCTGCACCGCGACGACGCCTTCCATGTCGTCGATCTCGACGACTGCCGCATGGGCCCGGCGGTGCAGGATCTGTGGATGATGCTGGCCGGCGAGCGCCATGAACGGCTCAGCCAACTGGCCGAACTGGTCGACGGTTATCAGGAGTTCCACGACTTCGCCAGCCGCGAGCTGCCGCTGATCGAAGGCCTGCGCGCCCTGCGCCTGATGCACTACAGCGCCTGGCTGGCACGACGCTGGGACGACCCGGCCTTCCCCATGAGTTTCCCGTGGTTCGGCACCGAGCGCTATTGGGGCGAGCAGATCCTGATGCTGCGCGAGCAACTGGCGGCACTGGATGAAGAACCGCTGAAGCTGTTCTGAAAGCCTGCGCGCCAGATAACCAGTCGCAGGGCGTACCAGGGTACAGCCTGGCTTTGCGCCCGCACGAACATGGCTAGACGAGCACCTTGTGCGCACCAATGCAGCCCAGCAGTTCAGCTGGCGGCAGGCAATCGCTGACCAGGCAATCCACGCCCGACCAGGTTGTATATTGCCCCGGGAAGATCAGGCCGAACTTGGACTGATCGGCCACCACCATCACCCGCTGCGCACGCACGGCCATGGCGCTATAGACCGCGCTGCATTCCAGTAGCGCCTCGCTGGGCCCTTCGGCGCCTATGCCACTGGCGCCGAGCAGCGTCCAGTCGACATTGAAGCCGCGAATGAAATCCAGGCAGTGCGCGCCCACCATCGCGCCCTCGGTGGCGTTGTAGTCCCCAGGCAGAACGATGACCTTGATCGTCGGGTTGAGCGACAGCACGGTCGCCACGCCGAAGGAGTGCGTCAGCACGGTGATCTGCTTGAGCTCGGTGGCGATCCGCCGCGCCACATGCATGGTGGTCGCGCCTGAGCCGATGAACAGCGTTTTCGCCCCGCTCAACTCCGCCACCGCTCGCACCGCAATCTGCTCGCGTTCACGCACATGCAACAGGTGCCGCTCGCTGATCACAGGCTCCGACGGCGCCGCCTTGACCGCCCCGCCGTAGGTGCGATTGAGGTGGCCGGTGCGGGTCAGCTCGTCGAGATCGCGGCGAATGGTCTCCGCCGACACCTCGTGCAAGCGCGCCAGATCGGCAATCCGCAGGCTGGGACTGCTGGAGAGTTCAGCAAGGATCTTGGCGTGCCGGGCACGCTTGGCTTTGGACATGCAACCTCCCGATCATCTGCCAGCAACACTGGCGTGGCAGTTACAACAAAAAACTCTGAAAATTCGCCAAATACCCAGAAAGCCCACACACATATGTGGCATGAGAGGCATAAAAACTTAAAAAGGCATGGTTGTTGCACCGTAAAAATGTTGAGGCTTCAACATTAATAATCCCGAAAGGTGCCCGCCATGATATACGAGCCCGAGTTCATGATCCGCCTGCAGAGCACGCTACGCAGCGCATTACCTGCTTGGAACATGCCATCCGACGCTACCCTCACGCTTTTGTCGATCTCCGAGAACGCCACCTACCTGGTCGAGAACCCTGCCGACGGCGCACGCCTGGTTATGCGCATGCAACGCCCGGAGTACCACAGCGATGCGGAAATCGAGTCGGAACTGGCCTGGGTGGGTGCCCTGCGCAGCTCTGGCCTGGTGCACACCGCCGAGCCATTGCGCACCACAAGCGGGCAGTGGATCAACAAAGTGGTCGATGGCGACATCACCCATCGCATCACGGCTTTCAGTTTCGTCCAGGGTGCGGAACCTGCGCTCGATGAAGACCTGGCCGGCTGGTACCGGGTGCTCGGCGCCACCAATGCGCGCCTGCACCAGCACAGCCGTACCTGGCAGCAACCCGAGGGTTTCGCCCGCAAGCAGTGGAACTTCGACACCCTGATCGGCCCGACCCCGCACTGGGGCGATTGGCGACAGGCAGCGGGGCTGAGCAGCCAGGACATTGCCCTGCTGGAGACCGTCCAGTCTCAACTGCAGACGCTCTGTGCGGACTACGGCGATGATCCCTCACGCTATGGCCTGGTCCACTGCGACATGCGCCTGGCCAATCTGCTGGTCGATGGCGACAACCTCTACGTGGTCGACTTCGATGACTGCGGCTTCTCCTGGTACCTCTACGATTTCGCCGCCTGCATCAGCTTTCTCGAGCAGGACCCGCGCGTCCCGCAATTTCTCGAAGCCTGGCTCGAGGGCTATCGCAGTGTCAGCCCGCTGAGCGACGAGGAGACCGCGATGATCCCCAACTTCGTGATGATGCGCCGCATGCAGCTCACCGCCTGGATCGCCAGCCACGCCGAGACGCCCACCGCGCAAAGCATGGGCGAAGCCTATGTGCAGGGCACCGTCGCCATGGGCCGGGCCTTTCTCAATCGTTTTCAGGAGGCGGCCGCATGAGCGACACCAAGCAGATCCTGCAGCTCAACCGCTTCGATGCGAGCAGCAACGAACTGGATGAGCGCACCCGCGAAATGGTCCAGCGCCGCTTCACGTCGTTCGGCCAATCCTCGGTATTGTTCTACCAGCAGCCGCTGGAGATCCTCCGCGCCCAGGGCACATACATGTACGACCGCAATGGCCGCGCCTACCTGGACGTCTACAACAACGTGCCCTGTGTGGGTCACTGCCACCCGGCAGTGGTCGAAGCCATTGCCGAGCAAGCTGGCAAGCTGGCGACCAACAGCCGCTACCTCTATCAGAACCTCAATGACTATGCCGAAGCCCTGCTGGCCACCTACCCCTCGGCGCTGTCCAACCTGGTGCTGACCTGCACCGGCAGCGAAGCCAACGACATCGCCCTGCGCATCGCCGCCATGCATTCGGGCGGCACCGGCATCGTGGTGACGCAAGCGGCCTACCACGGCAACACCAGCGCCGTGATGGCGGTTTCACCGTCGTCGTACAAGAAAGGCACGCCGCTGCCGGCGCATGTACGCACCATCCGCGCGCCCAGCGCCTATGACCTGCCCGCAGGCAGCGACGTGGGCGCGGTGTTCGCCGCCGACCTGCAGGCCGCCATCGATGACCTGGCCGCCAACGGCATCCGCTTTGCCGCGGTACTGGTGGATACGGTGTTCTCCAGCGACGGGGTCTTCGCCGCACCCGCAGGCTTCCTCAAGCCGGCCCTGGAAGTGGCGCACAAGAATGGCGGGCTGTTTATCGCCGATGAAGTGCAACCCGGCTTCGGCCGCACCGGCCAGGGCCACTGGTGCTTCGGCCTGCATGGCATCGTCCCGGACGTGGTCACCATGGGCAAACCCATGGGCAATGGCTATCCCATGGCCGGGGTGGTCACGCGCCCGGAACTGCTGGATGGATTCGTCCGCGAAACCGGCTACTTCAATACCTTCGGTGCCAACCCGGTAGCGGCCGCAGCAGGACATGCCGTACTCAAGGTACTGGAACAGGAACAGCTCATCGCCAATGCCAACGCGGTGGGTGAATACCTGCGCAACGGCCTGCGCAAACTCGGGGATAACGATGCCCGGATCGGCGACGTGCGTGGCGCCGGCCTGTTCATTGGCGTGGAGCTCTCAGGGGCCGACAAGGCACCGGACGCCGCACTGGCGACCTGGATCATCAATGCCATGAAGGATGAAGGCATCCTGATCGGTGCGGCCGGCGCCTACGGCAATGTGCTGAAGATACGTCCGGCGCTGTGCTTCAACCAGGAAAATGCCGATCAACTGATCGGCACTCTGCAACGCCTGCTCCAGCGCATCTGATCCTGACAGGGCGGTTTATCCCGCCCTGCTTCCCGGCTGGCTCAGACCAGGGCCGCCGCCGACTCCGGCAATACCTGCCCACCATCGATGATCAGGCCCTGCCCCGTGATGAAGGACGCCTCCAGGCTGGCGAAGAACAACGCCGCGTTGGCGATATCGGCAACCTCCCCCAGCACACCGGTCGGAATCGATGCCGCCATCTGCGCCTGATACTCCGCGCCCATGCCATCCAGCCCTTCAGTCCTGATATTGCCGGGCATCACCGCATTGACCGTGATGCCATCGCGCGCCACCTCCAGCGCCGCCGTGCGCATGAACCCCAGCTGCGCGGCCTTGCTCGCCGCGTAGTGACTCCAGCCAGGAAAACCCGTGACCGGTCCGGTGATCGAACTGGTCAGCACGATCCGGCCAAACTGGCGCGCCTTCATGTAAGGCAGCACCACTTGGGTGCACAAAAAGGTCGAGCGGACATTGGTGGCCATGACCGAATCGAACTGTTCCACCGTCATGTCGGCCAACGCTACCGACGGAAAAATCCCCGCATTGGCCGCCAGAATATCGATCTGCCCATAACGCAGCATGGCCGCCTCGGCCATCGCCTGGCACGCCGCCTTGTCACTCACGTCGGCGGCAAAGCCGGTAGCCCCGGCGCCTATCCGGGCGGCCACGCGATCCGCATCCTCCTGCACCCGCGACACCACCAGCACCTGTATCCCTGCCGCCGCGAAACGCTGGGCGATACCCAGACCGATCCCGCGGGTAGCCCCTGTAACGATGGCAACTCGACCCTGTAGCGACTCAAACATTTTTACTGACTCCTGTGTTTTTGATGTTGTGAACACAGCAATTTTCAGACCAGCTCAAAATGTGCACGCTAATTGCTAAAGACCAATAAGACAGGGATTAAACAGGGAATACAGCTTTGTTTTGGTGCGACACAAGCTCGGCTTGCCACCACAAAATAATGTTGAACTCACCTCACATAACCCTGCAGCACCAGCCATCCAGTCATTCGCCGACACGGCAGGAGAAACGATGAAAAATGTATCCCGCAGGAACATGCTGAAAATCATGGGCGCCAGTGCCGGCGCCATCGCCGCCAGCTCCATGCTGGGTTCGATGCCCGCCTTTGCGGCCAGCCGGAGCAAGGAGCTGAATATCCTGTGCTGGGAGGGCTACAACTCCGCCGAGGTGCTGGACCCCTTCCGCGCACTGACCGGGGCGACGGTCAAAGCCGAAAGCCTGACCAACGACCCGACCATGATCAACCGCCTGCGCGGCGGCGAAACCAAGGTCTGGGACCTCATCAACGTCAACAATCCCTGGGCGCGCAAGATCATGGCACCCGCCGGGCTGATCAAGCCGCTGCCCCGCGCCGAGTTCGAACCCTACTTCGACGCCATGCTGCCGCAGTTCAAATCCCCCTATAAATGGGCACTGAGCCAGGACGGCAACGACCTGCTGGGCATGGCGCAGCGCTTCGGGCCGTTCAACTACGTAGTCAACACCAAGAAGATCAGCCGCGCCACCGCCGAAGACACCGGCTGGGACCTGTTCAACGACCCGGCCCTGGTCGGCAAGTACGGCATCCAGGAGTCGGACGACTGGAACGTCTTCGACATCTTCCTGATCGCCGGCATCAACCCCTTCGTGGTGCACACCGCCGAGGAAATGGCCACGTTCCAGCAAACCGCGATCAAGGTGTTCAAGGGCGCCAAGATGGTCAGCGACGTGGCCAGCCTGAACCAGGCGATGGTCGCCGGCGAAATCGACCTGTACCTCACCGGCGGTACCTACACCGCCTCGCCAGCGCGCGCCGACGGCTACAGCGAAATCCGCGGCATCACCCCGCTGCGCGGCCCGGTCAACGGCAAGGGTGGCGTGTCCTGGGTGGAGGTCACCTCGGTGGTCAACAACCCCAACATCTCGCCCCTGGCCTACGACTTCCTCAAATACGTGCAGGACCCGGAAGTCGCGCACCGCGTGGCCTTCGCCGAAGGCACCTTCAACCCGGTCAGTCAGATGGGCAACCCCGAGTGCTTCAAGCGCTTCAGCAAGGAAGAGCTGGACATCCTGCAGTGGGACAGCCTGGAGGACGAGATGTCGCGCTGCGTCGACTACGACATCGTTCCCGAATACGACCAAGCACTGGAAATCATCAGCACCGCCAAGCGCATGCGCTAAGTCAATCCGAATCGGTAGGGCACGACCATGAACACCGCAACTTCGAACACCTCGAGCAAAACCCGTCCTCCGGTGCTGCAATTGGTGGATGTACATCGCCAGTTTGGCGACTTCACCGCCGTCGCCGGCATCACCCTGGACATTCGTGAGGGGGAGTTCCTGACCATCGTCGGCCCTTCCGGCTCGGGCAAGACAACCATGCTGAAAATGCTGGCCGGCATGGATGCCCCCTCCAGCGGCAACATCACCCTGCGCGGCGAGCTGATCAACCACGTGCCGGCGCGCAAGCGGCCGACCGCACTGGTCTTCCAGTCACTGGCGCTGTTCCCGCACAAGAGCGTCGGCGAGAACATCGAATTTCCCCTGAAGGTCAAAGGCATGCCGGCCGAGGATCGCAAGGCGCGAGCTCTGGAACTGCTGCGCATGCTGCGCCTGCCCGAGCACTACTACAGCAAGAACGTCATGCAATGCTCTGGCGGCGAACGCCAGCGCGTGGCCCTGGCCCGCGCCTTTGCCTATGACCCGGACGTGCTGCTGTTCGACGAGCCACTGTCAGCGCTGGACTACAAGCTGAAAAAGGTGCTCGAGAAGGAACTCAAGGACCTGCACCGCAGCAGCGGCAAAACCTTTATCTACATCACCCACTCGCTCGAGGAAGCGATGGTGATGAGTGACCGCATCGCGGTGATGCGTGGCGGTCGCATCGTCCAGGTCGGCACCCCGGAAACCATCTACGCCACGCCGGCGGATGACTTCGTGGCCGAGTTCTTCGGCGAGGTGAACAAGTTCAAGGTCAGCTTCTCCCACGCCAGCGGCTGGCGCTGCGCCGAGACCGGCCAGCACCTGCATATCGACCTGCCCGAGCACCTGAGCGATGCCACCGAAGCCGTGGTGGTGGTCCGTCCCGAATACATGCAGTTCGTCGAACCCGGCCAGCGCTACGACAACGAATTGAGCGGCACCCTGTTCAATGAGTATTCGCTTGGCTCGCGCATCCAGTACCAGGTGCATTGCGGCAGCACCAGCGTGCTGGTGGAGGTGCCGCGTACCTGGGGCGGCAAGCTGCAGACGGGTGACAAGGTCAGCGTCGGTTTCAACCGGGCCGACGCACTGGTAGCAGGAGTCTGAGCATGTTCCATTCGCTGCTGAAATTACCCGCCGGCGTGCGCTGCGCCGGCCCGGTGATGCTGTTTCTGCTGGCGGGATTCGTCGCCCCCCTGGTCATGGTGGTCGGTTACGCCTTCGCCACGCCCAATAGCTTCGACGTGTTCAGCTCCTTCAGCCTGGCCAACTTCGCCACGGCACTGGACCCCTCCGGCACGGTATGGACCTCGTTCGTCTGGTCGATCGGCCTGGCACTGGCCTGCACCGTGTTGCTGGCACTGATCGCCTACCCGATCGCCTACGGGCTCAACCATGTCTTCGGCAAATGGTCGTCGGTGGTCAGCATCCTCTTCGTATTTCCGCTGTTCATCTCGGAGAACGTGCGGCTCTACGGCTGGGTGCAGTTCTTCATCAAGGGCGGCGTGGTCGACGGGCTGCTGAAAGCCCTGGGCATCGACTTCAACCCGAACCTGCTCTACACGCCGGAGATCACCCTGTTCGGCATGGTCTACGTGTACCTGCCGTTCATGTTGTTCCCCATGACCCTGGGCCTGTCGATGGTGCCGCGCGACCTGATCGACGCCGCTGCCGACCTCGGTGCCGGACGCCTGATGATCTGGCGCGAGGTCGAGCTGCCACTGGCCATGCCCGGCATCCTGATCGGCATGCTGCTGACCTTCGTGCTCTCGGTCGGCGCGGTGGCCGAAGCGAAGATCCTCGGTGGCCAGTCGGTGATCACCGTGGTGCATGACATCGAGATTGCCTTCACCTACGCCCAGAACTGGCCCATGGGCGCCGCACTGGCCCTGATTCTGGTGTTGATCATCGGCAGCCTGACCCTCTGGGCACTGTCGAAGATCGACCTCGACCGCATGCTGGGAGGCCGCTGAAATGCTCGATCAAGCCCAACGCCGCAATAACTTCTTCGTCCGCTGCTGGGTCGCCTTCGTGCTCCTCGCCATCTACCTGCCCATTGCCTGCAGCGCCCTGGCCAGCCTGT
The DNA here is from genome assembly GCF_965111915.1 of Pseudomonas sp. Marseille-Q8238. Lineage (NCBI taxonomy): Bacteria > Pseudomonadati > Pseudomonadota > Gammaproteobacteria > Pseudomonadales > Pseudomonadaceae > Pseudomonas > Pseudomonas sp. Marseille-Q8238. The sequence continues at coordinate 4,514,076 of NZ_CBCOPI010000001.1, forward strand.
CGAAGAGCCGCTACTTCGTGTTCCCGGTCCGCACGTTCTCCACCGAGTGGTGGGAGAAAACCCTGGCCTCGGTGGAGGTGCACACCCTGGTCAGCAACTCGATCAACATCGCCCTGTTGGTGACGGTCATTTCGGTCACCCTGGCGTTCTTTGGTGCCCTGGCGTTTGCCCGCTTCGAATGGAAAGGTCGCAAGCTGTACCAGAAGCTGTTGCTACTGCCGATCTTTTTCCCGCAGGCGGTCCTCGGTCTGGCGCTCCTGCTGTGGATGAACACCCTGGGGCTGATGCCCAGCTGGAAGACCGCCGTGCTGGCTCACTTGGTGTGGATCGTGCCGGTGGTGACCCTGGTCATCGCGATCAAGGTCTACAGCTACGACGCCACCCTGGAAGATGCCGCCGCCGACCTGGGCGCCAGCCGCTGGCAGATCTTCCGCGAGATCACCCTGCCGCTGCTGTGGCCGGGCATCTGGTCGGGCGGCCTGTTCGCCTTCCTGTTGTCGTGGGGCAACTTCCCGCTGTCGCTGTATACCGCCGGTGCCGACTCCACGGTACCCAAGTGGCTGTACTCGAAAATGGTCGCCGGCTATACGCCGATGGTGCCGGCACTGGGCACCATGAGCACGCTGGGCGCGATTGCCATTCTGCTGCTGGTCGGCGCATTGGCGCTGACGCTGCGTCGTCTGCGCCAACCTCGCTGAGCCTCAGCTCTCAGGCTCGCACTGCAAAAGCGCTTGAGTGGCGCGTCGGTCTGTCACCCCGCGTGACAGACCGACGCGGAGTGCAACATCAGCCGTGCGCTGTAAAGAAAGCCTGACGGGAATCGCAGCGCAGCGCACACGGAAAAAGCTGTACGGCCAGACAAGTCCGTCGCGCCTCTCTAGAATCCACGGTTTAGTTAGCTGCCTAACCAAGGATTCGAAATGGCCACCGCCAACCCGCAACGCGGGTACCTGCTCGGCATCATCGCGTACGTCGTCTGGGGCCTGTTCCCCCTCTACTTCAAAGCCATGGCCGCCGTGCCATCGGTGGAGATCATCGTCCACCGCGTGCTCTGGTCCGCCCTGTTCGGCACCATCCTGCTGATGTTGTGGAAACACCCTGGCTGGTGGCGCGAGCTGCGCGACAACCCCAAGCGCCTGGCGATCCTCACCGTCAGCGGCCTGCTGATCGCCAGCAACTGGCTGGTCTATGTCTGGGCGGTAAACAGCGGGCGCATGCTCGAAGCCAGCCTGGGCTACTACATCAACCCGCTGATCAATGTGCTGCTCGGCATGCTCCTGCTGGGCGAGCGCCTGCGCCGCCTGCAATGGGTCGCGGTCGGGCTGGCGACAGTCGGTGTCCTGCAGCAGTTGTGGCAGGTCGGCAGCCTGCCCTGGGTCTCGCTGTTCCTGGCACTGACCTTCGGCTTCTATGGCCTGATCCGCAAGAAGGCGCCGGTAGCCGCCCTGCCCGGCCTGGTGATGGAAACCTGGTTGCTGCTGCCTGTGGCGCTGATCTGGCTGTTCCTGCATCCGGCAGCGGTGAGCAGCCAGGTAGCGTTCTGGGGCACCTCCGAAGCGCTGTGGCTGATCGCCGCCGGCCCGGTCACCCTGATTCCGCTGCTGTGCTTCAACGCCGCTGCACGTCACCTGCCCTACACCGCGCTGGGCTTCCTGCAGTACATCGCCCCGACCCTGGTGATGCTGCTGGCGGTCCTGGTGTATGGCGAAACCCTGGAGGCCAGCAAGCTGCTGGCGTTCGTGTTCATCTGGGCCGGCCTGGTGGTGTACAGCGTGGATATCTGGCTCAGCCTGCGTCGCCGGGGGCAGAGCAAGCTGACAGCAGCCGACTGAGCAAAAAACAACCAACGCCCTGCAAGCCCCACGGTGCGTGGGGCCAAGCCAGCCATCCCCGTGTTATCCACAGAAGCATCCCCGTGCTTTGTGCACAAGCCATTGAGCGTGCTCGTTTTTTAGCCAGACAACGAAGAACCGCGCACAACTAGGGGAAAACGCTTGCCTCCCCAGCTTATCCACAGCGCCATCCCCATCAATCGGGGATATTCCCGTTCTGCCATAGCTGCCTGCTCACAGCGTCGGTAAGCCCCGGAAAACTGGACAAAAAGCGAGCAATGGCGGGTATCCCGCGCAGTCCGTGGCTTGCGGCCAGGCATGCACGCCTTATCCACAGATGCATCCCCGCCAGCTGTACACAACTTACTGATTCTGCGTGTTTTTTAGCCAACCAATGAAAAGCCCCGGGGCACTAGCGCGTGCACCGGGGCTCCCCAGTTTATCCACAGCCCGCTCCACATTAATCGGGGATAGTTGGCGTGCCCGCTTGATGTTCCCCCACGGCGCCTGCGCCCCCTCTTAACAGGCCGTTGAAAAACGTAGACGAGGCCGGCAAGACAAGGCCGATGGCGGCCCCGAACAAACAAATGAGGAAGCGGATTGGACTCGCAGGCGAGTTTACGAGCTGTAAATGAGCATTCCGGGCCTGTTTTAAACGCAGTATTGCCAACGTAGGTAGTTTTTCACCGGCCTGCTAATCCTCGGGTCGCAGGTTCAGCTCCACCATCAGGTCATCGGCGAGGTCTTCGAGCTTGTCGCGCAGCAGGTCCAGCGACAGGGTCAGCGGCACCGCCAACAACGCCTCGGCATGGAACAGCGGTTCGCTGCTCATCGGAGCAGGCCGCACATCGGTATGCAGGCGCTCCAGGTTGATGCCGTGTTCGGAGAGCAAGCGCGTGATATCGCGCACGATCCCCGGACGGTCATTGCCGACCAGGTCGAGGTGAATCGGCTTCCAGGTGCAGGATGGCTCGATACCGCTTTCCGCCAACAACACCCGGATGCCCTGGCTGTTGAGCTCCTGCAGCCCCTCGACCAGCTCGTCGTAGCCTTCGGCCGGCACCGCGACCCGCAGGATGCCGGCGAACTGACCGGCCATTCGCGACATGCGGCTCTCCAGCCAGTTGCCGCCGTGGGCGGCGATGCATTGGGCGATACGTTCGACCAAGCCGGGTTGATCCGGGGCGATGACGGTGAGTACCAGATGATTCATGGATAACCCCTTGCTCTAATCGATGCGTGGTAATGGCTCAGTCGCAGGGTGCGCCTACGATATTTCACGCCCGACCGGGCAGGCCGAGCCAGTAGGTATAGAACACCTCATCGCGTACATACCCCAACTTTTCGTACAGCGCTTGCCCTGCCAGGTTGGTTTTCGCCGTTTCCAGCTGCAAGCCACAGGCACCTGCTTGCTCGGCGTGGGAACGGGCCGTATTCATCAGCGCCTCGGCGAGCCCCTGGCGCCGCGCCGTGGCGCTGACATACAGGTCACTGAGCAGCCAAGCCGGCGCCATCGCCAGCGAGGAAAAGAACGGATAGAGCTGCACGAAGCCCTGAGCATGGCCCTGCGTATCACGCGCGATGTAGATCACCGACTCGGCGCGCTGCAGACGCTCGGTGAGAAAAGAGGCAATTTCGTTGGCTGCCCGTGGCACCTCGTAGAAGGTCAGGTAACCGGCAAACAGCTCGACCAACTCGTCCAGATCACTTGTTTCGGCACGTGCTACACGCATGTCGCTCTCCCGCTGAGTGTGTGCCCAGTATAGTCATGCCGCAGGCCACGCCCGACGCGCGCTGACAGGCCGCCACTGATTTTTTCCGGCGACTCATGTAGTATCCGCCAGCTCCTACTACATGGCCGTCCGGCCTGGATTTAGAGCTGTCCTGGAATCAAGTGAGGCAAGCAATGACTGAGCGCGTTCAAGTCGGTGGCCTGCAGGTCGCCAAAGCCCTTTACGACTTCATCAACAACGAAGCCATCCCCGGTACCGGCCTCGCTGCCGAGAAGTTCTGGGTGGGTGCCGCCGCCGTGATCAACGAGCTGGCCCCGAAAAACAGCGCTCTGCTGGCCAAGCGCGACGACTTCCAGGCCAAGATCGACGCCTGGCACCAAGCTCGTGCCGGCCAGGCGCATGACGCCGTCGCCTACAAAGCCTTCCTCCAGGAAATCGGCTACCTGCTGCCGGAACCTGCCGACTTCCAGGCCACGACCCAGAACGTCGACGAAGAAATCGCCCGTCTGGCCGGTCCGCAGCTGGTCGTGCCGGTAATGAACGCCCGCTTCGCCCTGAACGCCTCCAACGCTCGCTGGGGGTCACTGTACGACGCCCTCTACGGCACCGACGCGATCAGCGAAGAAGGTGGCGCCGAGAAGGGCAAGGGCTACAACAAGGTCCGTGGCGACAAGGTCATCGCCTTCGCCCGCGCCTTCCTCGACGAAGCCGCGCCGCTGGCTGCCGGCTCCCACGTCGACTCCACCAGCTACACGATCGTCGACGGCAAGCTGGTCGTTGGCCTCAAGGGCGGCAGCAACACCGGCCTGCGTGACGATGCGCAACTGGTCGGCCTCCAGGGCGCTGCCGACGCGCCGATCGCCGTCCTGCTCAAGCACAACGGCCTGCACTTCGAAATCCAGATCGACGCCTCCAGCCCGATCGGCCAGACCGATGCCGCAGGCGTCAAAGACGTGCTGATGGAAGCGGCGCTGACCACCATCATGGACTGCGAAGACTCGGTCGCCGCCGTCGATGCCGACGACAAGGTCATCATCTACCGCAACTGGCTGGGCCTGATGAAGGGCGACCTCGCTGAAGAAGTCAGCAAGGGCGGCAGCACCTTCACCCGCACCATGAACCCGGACCGCGTCTACACCAAGACTGACGGCAGCGAACTGACCCTGCACGGCCGCAGCCTGCTATTCGTGCGTAACGTCGGCCACCTGATGACCAACCCGGCCATTCTCGACGCCCAGGGCAACGAGATCCCGGAAGGCATCCAGGACGCGCTGTTCACCAGCCTGATTGCCATCCACAACCTGAATGGCAACACCAGCCGCAAGAACACCCGTACCGGCTCGGTCTATATCGTCAAGCCGAAGATGCACGGCCCGGAAGAAGTCGCCTTCACCACCGAGCTGTTCGGTCGCGTCGAAGACATCCTCGGCCTGCCGCGCAACACCCTGAAAGTCGGCATCATGGACGAAGAGCGCCGCACCACCGTCAACCTCAAGGCGTGCATCAAGGCCGCCAGCGAGCGCGTGGTGTTCATCAACACCGGCTTCCTCGACCGTACCGGTGACGAAATCCACACCTCCATGGAAGCCGGCGCCGTCGTGCGCAAGGCCGCCATGAAGGCCGAGAAGTGGATCGCCGCCTACGAGAACTGGAACGTCGACATCGGCTTGGCCACTGGCCTGCAAGGCCGCGCGCAGATCGGTAAAGGCATGTGGGCCATGCCCGATCTGATGGCCGGCATGCTCGAGCAGAAGATCGCTCACCCGCTGGCCGGCGCCAACACCGCCTGGGTGCCGTCGCCGACCGCTGCCGCGCTGCACGCGCTGCACTACCACAAGGTCGACGTGTTCGCCCGTCAGGCCGAGCTGGCCAAGCGCGAGCGCGCCTCCATCGACGACATCCTGAGCATCCCGCTGGCGCCGAACACCAACTGGTCGGCCGAGGAAATCCAGAACGAACTGGACAACAACTCGCAGGGCATCCTCGGTTACGTGGTGCGCTGGATCGACCAGGGTGTTGGCTGCTCCAAAGTGCCGGACATCAACGACGTCGGCCTGATGGAAGACCGCGCGACCCTGCGCATCTCCAGCCAACTGCTGGCCAACTGGCTGCGCCACGGCATCGTCAGCGAAGAGCAGGTCCTGGCCAGCCTCAAGCGCATGGCACCGGTGGTTGACCGTCAGAACGCCAACGACCCGCTGTACCGTCCGCTGGCACCGAACTTCGACGACAACATCGCTTTCCAGGCGGCCGTCGAACTGGTGATCGAAGGCACCAAGCAGCCCAACGGTTACACCGAGCCGGTCCTGCACCGCCGCCGCCGCGAGTTCAAGGCCGCCAACGGTCTGTAATTCGCCGCTGCAATGAAGAAGCCGCCCTCCGGGGCGGCTTTTTTATGGCTGGCTGTCAGGCGTTGTTAAGGGGCAGCGTGGGCTGAAGCCCACCCTACAGCCGGTTACTCAGGCTTGGCGCTGGAACCGCTCACGGTACTGGCTGGGTGTCACGCCCAAGCGCGTCACGAACAACTGGCGCATGCGTCCGGCACTGCCAAACCCGCAGCGATAGGCCACCGCCTTGAGTGCCAGCTGGCTGCCTTCGAGCAGGTGCCGAGCCGCATCGATGCGTGCCCGTTGCACGAACTCCGCCGGGGTGATGCCCGCCTCGCGCACGAAGACCCGGGCAAAATTACGCGGGCTCATCGCCACCACATCAGCCAGGCGTTCCACCGAGAGCGGCTCGGCGATGTGCGTCATCACATGCGCCTGCACCCGCGCGACCGGTGATTGCGGATCGGCCAGCGCCTGCAGATACGGGCTGAACTGCGACTGCCCGCCCTGCCGTTGCGCCACCACCAGCAGGCGCTTGGCCACCGCCAGTGCAACCGCCGGCCCGTGGTCTTCGGCGACCAGTGACAACGCCAGATCGATACCGGCCGTCACCCCGGCCGAGGTCACCAACGCCCCATCACGTACATGGATACGGTCGTGCTCGACCTGAGCCTGGGGAAACTGCATCGCCAGTTGTGCCGCATCCCCCCAATGAGTAGTGACCTGCTTGCCATCGAGCAAGCCGGCACGTCCCAGCAGGAAGGCGCCGGTGCAGATCGAGCCGAAGCGGGGCAGCTTCGGGCACACGCTACGCAGCCAGGCGCACAGGCGCTCATCCACCGCTGCCGCCGCCAATTGCGGACCGCCGGGCACCAGCAGCACATCGAAATCACAGGGCGCCGTGGCCAGCTCATGGTCCGCCCCCAGCCACTGGCCGTTGGAAGCCCTCAAGGGCATGGCATCCACGCCGATGGTGACGATGCGATAGCCCGTGCCGGGTGCCAGGAAACCGTTGGCCTCGGCGAACACATCCAGCGGGCCGGCAACATCCAGGGATTGCACACCGGCAAACAGCAGCAGGCCAACGGTCTTCATGAGGAAAATCTTCCAGGGCGCAGACAATGTCTATGCCGCGGACATGGCCCTCTCCCACAAGAGGAAAACGCCTCCGCACGCCAACATGCAGAGGCGAAGCGCAGGGCAGGCAATTGGTTCGGCGGCATGATGACGACCGGCAGGGAGGTTGGCCGATTGTCTACCCGCCGGCGCTTGTCCTCAATCGGCAGCAGCGTGCGAATCCTGCCAAACAGGTGCAGCGCAACGGCCAGCCGTGCGACCTAGGTCCTATTGGCAGCGCGGGACGAATGCGCCCACCATGCAAGCACCTCCCCGCCAGCAGGGACTGCCCGCATGCACTCCAAGGAAAGCAACGCCGCCAGCAAAACTGCCGTGATGCAGAACATCCACGGCACCATGGAGTTCCTGCGCAAGCACCCGCCGTTCAACCAGATGGAAAACGCCCACCTGGCCTATCTGGTGGAGCACTGCCAACTGCGTTTCTATGCCACCGGCGAGAGCATCATCAAACCGGCCGATGGCGCGGTGCAGCACTTCTATATCGTCAAGCAGGGCCAGGTGGTCGGCGAGCGCCCGCATTCGGCCAAGCGGGGCACCGAGACCACCTTCGAGATCACCACGGGCGAATGCTTCCCGCTGGCCGCCCTGCTCGGTGAACGGGCCACGCGCACCGAGCACTTGGCCGCCGAGGACACCTTCTGCCTGCTGCTGGCCAAGGACGCCTTCGTCCGCCTGTTCGCCCAGTCCGCGGTATTTCGCGACTTCGCCCTGCGCGGGGTGAGCAGCCTGCTCGACCAGGTCAACCAGCAGGTCCAGCTGCGCGCGGCGGAAAGCCTGGGCGCGCAGTATTCGCTGGATACCTCGCTGCGCGAACTGGCCATGCAGCAGCCGGTCGGCTGCAGCGCCGAAACACCACTGCGCGAAGCGGTCAAGCGTATGCACGAGCAGCACGTCGGCAGCATCGTCATCGTCGATGACCAGCAACGCCCGCTGGGCATCTTCACCCTGCGCGACCTGCGCCGTGTGGTCGCCGACGGGGGCGAGCTGGACCAGCCGATCAGCGCACTGATGACCCAGACGCCCTTCCACCTGCCGCCCGGCGCCAGCGCCTTCGATGCCGCCCTGGCGATGACCGAGCGGCATATCGCCCACGTCTGCCTGGTCGAGCATGGCCGTCTGGTCGGTGTGGTCTCCGAGCGCGATCTGTTTTCCCTGCAGCGGGTCGATCTGGTGCACCTGGCGCGTACCATTCGCCATGCGGCCCGGGTCGACAGCCTGACGGCGCTGCGCAGCGACATCAGCCTGCTGGTCGAACGCATGCTCGCCCATGGCGCCAGCTCGACGCAGATCACCCAGTTGATCACCCTGCTCAACGACCACACCGTATGCCGGGTGATCGAATTGACCCTGGAGGAAATGGGCGATCCTGGCGTGCCATTCAGTTGGCTGTGCTTCGGCAGCGAAGGGCGGCGCGAACAGACCCTGCACACCGACCAGGACAACGGCATCCTGTTCGAGGCCCGCGACGCCAGCGAGGCCGAGGCGATCCGCCTGCGCCTGCTACCGCTGGCCCGGCGCATCAACCAGCACCTGGCCGCCTGCGGCTTCACCCTGTGCCCCGGCAACATCATGGCCGGCAACCCGCAGCTGTGCCTGTCGCGCCAGGAATGGGCGCGGCGTTTCAGCACCTTCGTGCGCGAGGCGACGCCAGAGAATTTGCTGGGTTCGAGCATCTACTTCGATCTGCGCGTGGTCTGGGGCGCGGAACAGGGCTGCGAGCAGGTGCGCCAGCAACTGTTCGCCGATGTCGCCGGCAACAGCCTGTTCCAGCGCATGCTGGCGGCCAATGCCCTGCAGCACCGGCCACCGGTCGGGCGCTTTCGCGATTTCGTGGTGGCGCGCAAGGGCGTGGAGAAGGACACCCTCGACCTCAAGACCGAAGGCCTCACCCCTTTCGTCGACGGTGCCCGCCTGCTGGCCCTGGCCCATGGCGTACGCCCCTGCAACACCTTGCAGCGCTTCGCCGAACTGGTCGCCCGCGGAGTCATCGAACCCTTGGACGGCGCCGCCTACGAGGAGGCTTACCACTTCATCCAGCAGACCCGCCTGCAACTGCACCAGCAACAGGCCCTGCAAGGCCAGCCGTTCTCCAACCGCCTCGACCCGGACAGCCTCAACCACCTGGACCGGCGCATCCTGCGCGAATCCTTCCGTCAGGCCCAACGCCTGCAAGCCAGCCTGACACTACGCTATCAACTTTGACGTTACCGACAGACTATGAACCTGTTCCACTGGCTTCGCCGCGACCTCCCCGAACTGACGCCCTTGCAGCAGCAGCGTCGTGCCCGCCTGGCCGCCCCGGCCGTGCTCGACGAAACGCCACTGCAGCGCCAGCGCCTCGTCGTGCTCGACCTGGAAACCAGCGGCCTCAACCTGCAACGCGACCAGTTGCTGGCCATCGGCGCGGTGGTGATCGAAGACGGCGCCATTGATTTCAGCCAACAGTTCGAATGCACCCTGCTGCGTGAAAACCACAAGGCCAGCGCCAGCACTCTGATCCACGGCATCGCCCCCAGTGCCATTGCTGCCGGTACCGAGCCGATAGAAGCACTGCTGGCCTTCATGGAGTTTCTCGACGACAGCCCGCTACTGGCCTTCCACGCCGCCTTCGACCAGCACATGCTGGCGCGCGCGCTCAAGGAAAGTCTGGGCTACCGCCTGCGCCACCCTTTTCTCGACGTCGCCGAACTGGCCCCCCTGCTCTGCCCCGACGCGCAACCACGGCACAACGGCCTGGACGACTGGCTGGAGCACTTCCACCTGCAAGCCAGCGAGCGCCACAACGCCAGCGCCGATGCCCTGGCCACGGCAGAACTGGCGCTGATCCTGTTCAGCAAGGCGCGCCAGCAACAACTGGTCAGCCTGGGCATGCTCGAACAACGTCTGCACGGCTGGCGCCGGCGCAAGCTGGTGCCGTCCATCTAGGACCTGACGACCGTTGCGACATGGATGGCCTGATTGAGGCAATTGCGGACACCGCAGCTGGTGGGCTGAAGCCCACCCTACAGAGCCTAAACCCTACGTAGGGTGGGCTTTAGCCCACCAACCGGCGCGTCATGAAACGCAAAGCTCGAACGTCCGCAACTGCCTCAAAGACGCCCGTTCGAGGTGGAAATGCATTCCCATCCGAGCCAATGAGTTAAAGCGGAACCTCAACAGCCCCTAGCGTCACCCCCCGTAGCCTCCCTGGCAAACCACCTTTTATCCCCCGCTGCGTGGGGTGGATTGCAGTCGACCTGCACTATTTGCAATCATATGCGAATAATTCTCGATTTCTTTCATGCCTTTTCTGCTGTCAGGCGGAGGTTGTTGTGTCGGCTGGGGACTCCACGAACCATGCACTGGTGGGCCTGCTCTATCGCGATCACCGCGATTGGCTGCTCGGCTGGCTGCGCAAAAGCCTGCAGTGCCCGCACCGTGCCGAAGACCTCAGCCAGGACACCTTCGTCCGTCTGCTCGGGCGCCCAGACCTGCAGCAACCTCGTGAACCCCGCGCCCTGCTCACCACCATCGCCAAGGGCCTGCTGATCGATCACTTCCGCCGCAGCGCCCTGGAGCGCAGCTACCTCGACGAACTGGCCCTGCTGCCCGAAAGCGCCCAGCCAAGCCCCGAAGAGCAGGCGCTAATCCTCGAATCCCTGCGCGAAATCGACCGTCTGCTCGGCCAGCTGTCCAGCAAGGCACGCGCCGCCTTCCTGCATAACCGCCTGGATGGCATGGGCCATGCCGAAATCGCCGAGCGCCTCGGCGTGTCGGTTTCTCGCGTGCGCCAGTACCTGGCCCAGGGCATGCGCCAGTGCTACATCGCCCTGTACGGAGAGCCGACATGAGCGCCGTATCGGCTCGCGTGCTGGATGAAGCCATCGCCTGGCAACTGTGCCTCGGCTCCGGTGAAGCCAGGCCCCAGGACCACCTGGCCTTCGCTGCCTGGTTGGCGGCCCAACCGGAGCATGCATTGGTCTGGCAACAGCTCAACGGCCTCGACCAGCGCCTCAGTGAAGTTAATGCCGCCCCGGCACGGCGCGCCCTGCTACGCAGCGACCACGCCCTCAAACGGCGTATTCGCCGGCTCGGCACCGGGCTATTCAGCATCCTGTTGCTGGCCGGCCTGAGCCTGGGCCTGCTCGGCACCCAGCGGCCACTGGGCGACTACCTGGCCGACCAGATGACCCGAGCTGGCGAACAACGCCACCTGACCCTGCCGGACCACAGCCAGGTGCAACTCAACAGCCGCAGCGCCCTGGATATCGACTTCTCCGGCAGCGAACGCCGGCTGTTCCTGCGCAGCGGTGAAATCCTCGTGGAAACCGCCCATGGCAGCGACACGCGCCCCTTCGTGGTGGACACCGCGCAAGGTCGCCTGCGTGCACTCGGCACGCGCTTCCTGGTTCGCCGCGAAGGCGAGCGCACGCGCCTGATCGTCCTGCAGTCGGCCGTGGCCGCGCGGCCGCTCGATGTCGCCCAGGAACGCATCATCGAAGCCGGCCAGCAAACGCTGATGGGCACCAGCAGCCTGAGCGACACCCAACCCGCCCCAGCCTCGGCCGACGCTTGGAGCCGCGGCATGCTGGTGGTGGAAAACCAGCGCCTGGCAGACCTGCTGGCCAGCATCGGCGAATACCGCCTCGGGCATATCAGCGTCGACCCGCGTATCGCCGACCTGCGCATCAGTGGCAGCTTCCCACTGCGTGACAGCGACCTGGCCCTGGCCGCGCTGCCACCCAGCCTGCCAGTGCGCATCGAGCGCTACACCGACTGGTGGGTGCGCGTGCTGCCCGCTGACTCGCCACGCTGACGCCCTCGGCTGCACAGGATTGTGTAGCCGCTAGCCATGCGCACAGAGAACGTGCGCCCATCCTGGGCGCCTCTGTTAGCTCTGCATAAACCGTCCGGTTCGCGGGCCTCAGACCGTCGCTGAAAATATTTTCGCGCGGCCCTGTCACTTTTCATTTTTGCTTCGGCAACAGGTCATTGAGATACATTTTCGCTTAGGAGATAGTCGCAATGCCTCGTTGCCTGCCCCGGTTCCGCCCCAGCCTGCTGGCTGCCGCCATCGTCCTCTCCAGCCTGGCGACTCACGCCAATGCCCAGGGCTACCAACTGCCCGCCGCACCGCTGGCCAGCACCCTAAACCGCATTGCCAGCGATGCCGGCATCGTGCTGAGCATCGACCCGGCACTGACTGCCGGCAAGACTGCGCAACCGGTCAGCGGCGACTTCGACGCCCTCACTGCCCTCGGCAAGGCCCTGCAAGGCAGCGGCCTGCAACTGGTGCAGAGCAGCGCCGGCACCTACAGCCTGGCACCGCTGGCACAGGACGCCGTGAACCTGCCCAGTACCAGCATCAATGCCCGCGGCCAGGCCGACGGCAGCGCAGAAGCCGGCTATCGCAGCGAAGCCGTGAGGAACGTCGGCGCCCTGGGCGGCATGAGCCTGCAGGACACGCCCTACTCGATCAGTGTGGTGTCCAAGGATTTGCTGAAGAACACCCAGTCCACCTCCCTCGACGACGTGTTCAAGCGCAATCCGTTCACCCAGATCTATTCGCCGAAAAACGCCGGCTATGCCTCCGCCGTGTCCATCCGCGGCTATAGCGGTGCCGGCAACCTGAGCATCGCCAACGACGGCCTGCGCTACTCGACGGGTTATGACGCGGGCAACTTCATCGAGGAAATGGAGCAGATCGAAATCCTCACCGGCCTGTCCGGCTTCCTCTACGGCCCGGCCAGCCCCGGCGGCCTGGTCAACTACGTGATCAAACGCCCCACCTACGAGCGCTACAACAGTGTGACCCTGGGCAACGCCGGCGGTGAGAACTACTACCTGCACGGTGACTTCGGCGGTCCGATCGACAGCGAAGGCACGCTCGCCTACCGCGTCAACCTGCTGACCCAGGACGGCGAGACCGCCATCGACCTGCAGAAGCGCCGCCGCCAGATGGTCAGCCTGGCGCTGGACTGGAACGTCAGCGACGACCTGCTGATCCAGTTCGATGCCTCACACAAGAAGAGCGAGACCCGTGGCCTGACCAGCTACTGGTACTTCGGCAACCAGTCCTTCCGCCCGGACGCCAATGACCTCGACAATGACAAACTGTACAGCCAGAAGTGGGCCTTCTCCGACAGCGAACACGACCGCGTCGGCAGCCGCTTCAACTGGAAACTGGACGATGTTTTCAGCCTGCGTGGCGCCCTTGGCTACAGCCAGTACACCCAGGAATACACCTATACCGGCCCGACTGTGTACAGCGCCGGCAGCTACACCCAGCCGCTGTACGCCTTCGCCCCGGTCGAGACCGAAGAAACCTCGGGCAACCTGTTCCTCGACGCGACCTTTGCCACCGGCGGTATCCGCCACAAGGCCACCGTCGGCTACCAGGGTAACGTCGCGCGCAGCCGTGACTACACCGACTACATCCCCTACACCCCCGGCACATACTGCGGCGTGGCAGGCTCCGGCCCTCAGTATCAGGACGTGGTTTGCGGCGCAACACCGTTTAGCCGTACCCCGCAGGTGGACAAGCCCGCCTACTCCATCGGCCATGGCGACCAGCGCCTGTCGTCACGCACCCAATCGGACAACGTTCTGATCGGTGACGTGATCACCTTCAATGAACAGTGGTCATCAATCCTCGGCCTGACTCACACCCGCATCAAGACTTACAGCAGCAACTTCGTCTGGAACGAGGCCTTCGGCACACCGTTGGCGGAGACCACCTACAACGAGAGCGAAACCTCACCGAATATCTCGCTGATCTACAAACCGCAACCCTGGCTGACCACTTATGTCACCTACATCGAGGGTCTGCAGGCGGGGGGTATTGCGCCGAACACGGCGCTTAACGCCGGAGCGGCAATGTCCCCGGAAGTCAGCAAACAGTACGAAATCGGCGTCAAGGCCAGCATCGGCGAAACGCTGCTGACTCTGGCGCTGTTCAATATCGACAAGCCCAATGCCTACACCAACAGCGCCAACATTTATGTGCAGGACGGCCGCCAAGAAAACAACGGCCTGGAATTCGGCATCACCGGCAAGGTGCTGCCGGAGCTGACCATCGTAGGTGGCTTCACCCTGCTCGACCCTGAAATCAAGAAGAGCAGCATCGCCGCCAACGAAGGCAACAAGCCAACCAACGTCGCCTCCCAGTTGGCCAAGGTGTACGCCGAGTACGACATCAATGCCGTGCCTGGGCTTGCCCTGACCGGTGGCGCCTACTACACCGGCAAGCAGTACAGCGACGAGGCCAACGCGCACAGCCTGCCCTCGTTCACCACCTTCGACGCCGGCGCGCGCTATCGCCTGCCGGTTGCCGACAACACCGTCACCCTGCGTGCCAATGTCAGCAACCTGGCCGACAAGTCCTACTGGCTGAACAGCTCCTACCTGGGCGACCCGCGCACCCTGACGTTCTCGGCCCAGCTGGAGTTCTGAGCCCTCGCCACTGCCGCGATAACAGAGACCGGTCCTGCGACCGGTCTCTGCATTGGGATAATCGATGAAAGCCACCACCATCCGCCGCTGGTCTCTCGTCCACACCTGGACCAGCCTGATCTGTACCCTGTTTCTCCTGCTGCTGGCGCTGACCGGGTTGCCGCTGATCTTCCATCACGAGATCGACCACCTGCTGGGCGATGCACCCGTGCTGCGTGAACTGCCGGCCGATACCCCTCACCTCGACCTGCAGCAACTGGTGCAGGCCGCCGAGCGCCATCGCCCCGGTGACGTCGTGCAGTACCTCGGCTGGGAAGACGACGAGCCCAATGGCGTGGTCGCCATCATGGCCGCCACCGCCGGCACCGAACCCAACTCATCGCACACCTTCATGCTCGACGCGCGCACTGGCGAGGCCGTGGCCATGCCCTCGGCCAACGGTGGTTTCATGATGCTCATGCTGCGCCTGCATGTGGATATGTTCGCCGGGCTACCAGGCAAGTTGCTGCTGGCCTTCATGGGCATCCTGTTCGTGGTTGCCATCATTTCCGGCGTGGTGCTCTACGCGCCGTTCATGCGCCGCCTGCGCTTCGGCGAAGTGCGCCGGCACAAATCCAGCCGCACCCGCTGGCTCGACCTGCACAACCTGCTCGGCATCGTCACCCTGACCTGGGCTCTGGTGGTCGGTATCACCGGGGTCATCAGCGCCACCGCCGACCTGCTGATCGCCGCCTGGCGCAACGACAGCCTGACGGCCATGGTCGCCCCCTACCGCGATGCGCCACCGCTGACCGAGCGCGCACCGGCCAGCGACCTGCTGCAGATTGCCCAGACCGCCACACCAGGCATGCAGGCGGACTTCATCGCCTTCCCCGGCACCCGCTTCTCCAGCGAGCACCACTACTCGGTGTTCATGAAGGGCGACACCCACCTCACCTCGCACCTGTGGACGCCGGTGCTGATCGACGCACGCACCCTGGCCGTCACCGCCATCGGCGAGCGCCCCTGGTACATGGACGCGCTGGCCATGTCGCAGCCGCTGCATTTCGGCGACTACGGCGGGCGACCGATGCAGATTCTCTGGGCGCTGCTCGATGTGCTGACCATCATCGTCCTCGGCAGCGGCCTGTACCTGTGGTGGGTACGCCGTCGGGCGCCCCGTGCCGTGCTGCGCGATGAGGTAGCGGCATGAGGCGCTGGCGTGAGTCGACCTTCGCCATCCCCGGCGTGCTGGCGCTGCTCGGCGCCGCCGGCCTGTTCGCCGCCCTGCTCGGTGATGGCTGGTGGGATGCCCTCGCCTGGCTCGGTTTGGGCCTGCCCGCCGTGATTGGTTGCTGGCCGTTGTTGCGCCGCCGCTGAAGGCTCGCCTCAGATGGCACTTAGGACATAGGTACCCAGCGAGTCACAGCCATGCGTCTCGGCCTGCCAGCGCAGCAGTTCACGCTGCGACGCCAGCAACTGCTGACGCGTGCTGCCCGCCTCGGTCACACGGTCGGTGTCTTGCCCGAGGGCCAGTTCGACCTGCCAACCGCCATCGTCCAGGTGGCGGCTGCAGCCCGTGGAATGCCGCCGAAAGCGCTGCTAGGCTGAGCGCCTCTTTTGCCAGCCGGAGCCGAGCATGTCTGCCGCCACCATGACCCTCTACCACGCCGCTGCCTCGCCCTTCGTCCGCAAGGTCATGCTGGTGCTGCATGAAACCGCGCAGCTCGAACGGGTTCATCTGCAAAGCATCCTGGTCGCGCCCACCAAGCCCAACCTGGCACTCAATGCCGGCAACCCTGCTGGCAAGCTGCCGGCCCTGCGCCTGGCCGATGGCAATGTGCTGCACGACAGCCGGGTGATCTGCGAATACCTCGACCACTTGCACGACGGTGAACCGCTGCTCGCTCGCCAAGGCGCGGCCCGTTGGCGCAGCCTGACCCTGGCGTCGCTGGCCGATGCCATCCTCGATGCCGCTGTGCTGATCCGCTATGAAACATTCCTGCGCCCCGCCGACCGCCAGTGGGAAACCTGGCTCGCCGCCCAGCAGGACAAGATCGAGCGCAGCCTGACCTACTTCGAGCAGCATGCGCTCAGCGACCTGCGCCAGCGCTTCGACATGGCCGCCATCGGCCTGGCCTGCGCCCTTGGCTACCTCGACTTCCGCCAGCCCGAGCATGGCTGGCGTGAGCGCCATCCCGGCCTCGCGGACTGGTATGCGCAAGTCAGCCAGCGGCCGTCGATGCTGGCGACACCGCCGACCAATTGATCACTGTATAGCGCGTAGAGCGTCCGGAACGGGGTAACGCTGGCCATCGTAGACCAGCCGATAGGTTTGCTGGCTGTGCCGCTGCTCCACCTTGTCGCAGTCGTCGCCATGGGCTTCGGTGCGGTTGGCCTCGACCTGCTCGCGCAGGATCAAATCACGGTAGCCGTAGCGCCCTGGCTTCTCGGCCACCGCCAGGGTGCGCTTGACCTCGCTCCACTGGCTGGCACAGTTGGTGTCGGATTCACCCTGTAAAGTCTCCATGACCATGCGTTCCAGCAGCGGGCGCAACTGGCCGTCTTCAAGCGCATAGAGCATGAGGAAGCGCTCGCTGAACAAGGTGGCCCGAGAGTTGACACGGCGCTCGACGCGCACGGCAAAGGCCAACTGGTCGGCGCGCACACGGTACGGTGCGGTATCCAGAATCAAGGCGCTGACATAGACCGCATCCCAATCGAGCAGGTGCTTTTCCAGGCGCCGCGCGCGAAGCTGGCCACTCGCGCTGTCCGTCACCAGCACCTCCAGATCGGTCTCACCATAACCCTCGTTTTTCACCTGTGGCACAGGCACGGCGATCAGCGTCAGCTCCGGACGCGCCGGCCAGACCTTGCACTGCACATCATCCAGCTGCACGCCATGCGCGGCGCCGTAGGTGGCCTGCAGCACCTGCGGCAATTGCTCACGGCAATCCTGAGCCTGCACAAGACCTGCCGACAGGGTGATGCCAGCCAGCAGCAGGCGAGGAACGATGCGCATCGAAGAACTCCACGAATGAAAAGGCCTGCCAGTTTGAAGCGTCTGCCGCCAGGTGTCTGCCCCGCGGTTCTCAACCGTCGTTACCACGTGCCGCCGGTGCATGCGCAAGCCGTGGACTGCGCGCCTGCCGGAACAGATCGGCGATACGCTGCGCCAGCAGATGCCCCACGCGCGCATCCTCGCGCAACCCCACGCGCCCGCTCATCGTGCGTACCACAGACGGAAGAAACCGGCGCCCAGCAGCAGCCCCATCTGACCCAGCGCAACGCACAACTGCAGGAACGACTGCACGTGCGGGTTATCCCCGGCATGCGGCACCCCGGTCAGGTAACCCCAGAGCGACTCGGGCATCAGCATCAACAGCAGATGAGCCAAGGGTTTGCCGGTCAGATTGAGGCCATGGATCACATCGAACTGGCCGAAGAACATCAGGCCGACCAGCACCAGAACAGCCAGTACCAGGCCCAGGCCGAAACAGGCAGAGCCACGCATCAGTATACGAATCATGATGAACTCCTCGAAGGGCGCGGCACCGGCCGCGCCCGGATGCTTCACTCGGCGGGTGCAGGGCTGGTCTTGGTGACGCCGTACCAATCCAGCTTGCGGGTCAGGACCATCACGCTGGCGAGCAGGGCGAAGACCAGCAGCGAGCCCATCAGCAGGGCATAGTCCTCGGCATTGAGCAGTGCATAGAGCATGGCGTAGAGCGCCGCCAGGCCGGCAGTGAAACCCGCCCCACGCAGCCAGCTGTGCAGCACGTGGCTGACGTAGAAGCCGATCAGCAGCACACAGGCCGAGGCCGCCAGCGCATAGGCCCGTTCGAAGCTCATGTGCTCGGACAGCGACAGCAACAGCAGGTAGAAGAACGCCAGCGACATACCCACAAGCCCGTACTGCACCGGGTGCACCGCCAGGCGCTTGAGCACCTCGAAGAGGAAGAAGCCGGCGAAGGTCAGGGCGATGAACAGCAGCGCATATTTGATCGCCCGGTCACTCTTGAGGTACTGGTCCACCGGATCGACGAAGCTCACCCCGAAGTTGCGGCCCTCGAACGCGGAGCAACTGTTGTGAGCCACACAGTCGCCCAGCGCCTCTTCCAGGTTGGTGGCGAAGAAACTGGTCTGCCAGTGGGCGGTGAAGCCCTCGGAGCTGATTTCGCGGTCAACCGGCAGGTACTCGCCGACGAAGCTCGGGTGCGGCCAGTTGGCCTTCAGGTCGACCACGCTCTCACGGCCCACCGGCGTCACGTTGAACTGGCTGGTGCCCTGCAATTGCAGATCGAAGGCGAAGTCCAGGCGTTGAACCTTGTCGGTGTCCAGCGTCGGCAAGGGCGCATGCACGCCATCACCGAGCAGGCTGTCGCCCGTGCCCGGCTCGAAACCGAAACTGGCGCCATTGAGCTGCAACTTGAGGTCGTTGCGGATGCCACGGATATCGCTGATGCCAACAGCCAGGAAGGCCTGCTCGAAGCGGTAATCGGCGAAGTCTTCACTGATGCCCAATTGCTCCGGCAATTCGAAATGGCCGCTGATCTGGTTGCTGCTCTCGTACAACCGGGCCTGGTAGATGCCACGAGAGCGCAGGTGCGTACTGACATCACCACGCAGGGCGAATCGATCCGGCAGGAAGTACAGGCGCCCGCGCTGCTCGTTCTCTTCCAGGTAGCGCTGCCCGGTCTTGCTGTTGGTCTTCCACTCGCGCACGGTCTTGCGGAACGGCACCACCAGCACCGGGCCGGTGAGTTTCTGGCTGTAGCTGGAGCTGCGCGCGATGTCCTGCAGGACGCCATCACGCAGGCCCTGACGTTCCTCGATCATGCCGTCGATCATGAGGATGGGGATCATCAACAGGATGATCAGCAGGCCAATAAGGCCCAGTTTGATGGCAAGGCTGCGGTGCATGGTTTGACTCTCCAGGGGATGAACATGAGGAGAGTCTGGGCACCGTGCATGCACACAGCAGGGAGCCTATGTGGAGAGCATGTGGAGTTTGTGTGGAGAGCAACGTGGCTGTCTGCCAACCACAGGGGGCCGTGAGCACCGACATGCACACGGCCACCTGATACATGACCTATTCGCCGCGGATGTACTGCTCCAGTTGCTGGATCAGGCTGGCTTGTTCGGCGATGGTTTCCTTGACCAGGTCACCGATCGACAGCAGGCCGATCAGCTCGCCCTCGGCCAATACCGGCAGGTGGCGCAAGTGGCCGTCGGTCATCAGTTGCATGCACTGCTGGGCAGTGTCGCGCAGGCCCACCGTGATCACGTCCGCGGTCATGATCTCGCGGACCTGGCTGTCGAACGCAGCGCGTTCCAGTTGAGCCAGTTTGCGCACATAGTCGCGCTCGCTGACGATGCCGACCAGGCGTCCATTGCTCAGCACCACCAGCGCACCGATGCGCTTTTCGGCCAGCAGCTTGACCGCATCGAGCACCGAATCATCAGGGCCGACACTGTAAATGGAGGCATGGGGTTTATTGCGGAGAATCTCGGCGACGGTTTTCATTCGTTATTGTGCTCTGCATCAGGGACCTGTTTGTTTTAGCAGAATCACCACAAATTTCATCCCGGTAACATTGCTTTGTGTGTTCAGTCGCGCGGCAACAACAGGCTGGCCTCGACGCCCTGATCGACATTGGCCAGCTGCAGGCTACCGCCATGCAGGCCGGCCACCTCCTGCACGAAGTTGAGGCCGAGGCCGGTGCTCTTGCGCCCGCTGCGAGGGCGCGGCAACGAATAGAAGCGTTCGGTCAGGCGCGCCAGCGCGTACTCGGGAATCGCCTCTCCCTGATTGAACAGGCTCACCCGCACGTGCCCACCCTGCGGCTCGGCAGTGAAACGCAGCAAGCCACCCGCCGGGGTGAAATCGAGGGCGTTATCCAGCAGGTTGGCCAGCGCCTGTTGCAACAGGAAACGCTCGCCCGTCACGCTCAGGCCAGGTGCGATCAGGTTCTCTACGCGCAGGCCAATGGATTCGATACGTGCCGTCTGCCCCTGCAACAGCCCTTCGACCAGTTCGTGCAGATCGATCGCCACATGCTCCTCCAGACCCTGGCGCTGCTCGACCAGTGCCAGGTTGAGCAGGCGTTCGATCAGTTGCTGCAGACGCTCGCCCTCGCTGGCGATATTGCCGACGAAGCGCTGGCGCTGCTCGGCCGGCATCTCGCCTTCAAGCAGTTCAGCAGCACCGCGAATCGCCGCCAGCGGGCTCTTCAGTTCGTGGGTCAGGGTATGCACGTACTGCTCGACATAGGCCTTTCCCTCCAGCTCGGTGCGCATCTTCTGCACCGCCTGGGCCAGTTGCGTCAGCTCGCCACCGCGCAACTCCGGCAGTTCGGCACGGCGCCCTTCGCTGACGGCCTGGGCATAACGAGTGAGCTTGCGCAGCGAGCCGCTGAGCCACCAGGACAGGATCCCGCCGATCAACAGACCGAGGCCGATCAGCCCCGCGCCCAGCCAGGCCAGGCGCCGTTGCGAGCGCTCGATATAGGGCTGCAACGTCTTGTTCGGCTTGGCCACCGAAACCACGCCGATGATGCGTTCGCCATCCTTGATCGGCGCCGCGACGTACATCACCGAGCTGTCGTCGTCCTGTGGATCTTCACGCGTGGAGCGCGCGCCGTACTGGCCACGCAGGGTCAGATAGACGTCGTTCCAGTGCGAGTAGTCCCGTCCCAGTGCCTGCTCGGTGGAATCGAGCAGGACGATGCCCTTGTCGTCGGTGACGTAGATGCGGTGGTTGACCGAGCTCTTCTTGATGTCCCAGATCTGCGCCTGCGGCTGGCGCTTGCCATAGGCCTTGAGCAGCTCCGGCAATCGGCTCTGCGACAGGCTGCCAGCCTTGACCTCGTCACGCAGGATCTCCGCCAGCAGGTTGGCTGTATCGACCAGCGTTTCCTCGGTGGACTGGCGCACGCCGGGACGAATCTCGTCCATCACCGTGCTCAGCACGAACCAGCCGGCCAGCCCGACGAAGAGGAAATAGACGAGGAAAATGCGAACGCCCAATGGCATGGCCAGGTTCCTCGTTCAAGCCAGGTTGGGGTTGTAGCTGTAGCCCAGGCCACGATGGGTCTGGATCGCCTCGGCATCCATGGCGACCTGGCGCAGCTTGGCGCGCAGGCTCTTGATATGGCTGTCGACGTTGCGCTCGTAGCCCGCCTCGGCGGGCACCCCCAGCGCGTCGAGCAGTTGCTCGCGGGAGAACACTCGCTCCGGCTGGGCCAGCAAGGTTTGCAGCAGGCGAAATTCGTGGCGGGTCAGCACCAGCAACTGGCCACGGTAGTGGATCTGCACACGTTCGGCATCGACACGAAACGGTCCACCTTCGACAGCCACCGGCTCCGCACGCGGTGCCATGCGTTTGAGGATGGCCTTGACCCGTGCCGCCACCTCACGCGGGCTGAACGGTTTGACCACGTAGTCGTCAGCGCCGATTTCCAGGCCCACCACTCGGTCGATTTCCGCATTGCGTGCGGTGAGGAACAGCACCGGCACCTCGGAAAAACGCCGCAGCCGCTTGCACAGTTCGAAGCCACTGATGTCCGGCAGGCCGACATCGAGAATCAACAGGTCGGCAGGCGTGCGTTGCTGGAAATCAAGCGCCGCCTCGGCCAGGTTCAGCCAGGTGGTGGTGAACCCCTCGCCCTGCAGGGCGTAGATCAGGGTATCGGCAATGGCGGCTTCGTCTTCGACTATGAGGATATGCGGCATGGCGTCCGTGCTGACGGGAACAGGGTCGGGCAACGGTGCAGCATGCCTGGGCAGGCGTCAATCACCCCGGTCAGGGCACGCTCAGAATAATGAACCCGTGCCCCGCTCCAGCCCCGACCACAGCTCATCGACCTGCTTGAAGCCCCACTCTTCGGCGGACTCACGGCCGACGATGCGATCACGCCCGACCAGCTTGGCCAGATCGATGACTTCCTGCGGGATCGGCACCCGCGAACGGGCCGAGAAGAACACCTTGACCCGTGGCGTAAGCAGCGACTTTTCGTGCTGTTCCATGACCACGCCCAGGCGCCCGCTTTCCAGGCGCACCAGCGCGCCGACCGGGTAGATGCCCACCGATTTGACGAAGGCCTGGAACACCTTGTCATCGAAGTGGCCCTTCCACTCGGCCATCTTGCGGATCGACTCGGCCGGGTCCCAGCCTTTCTTGTAGGGGCGATCCGAGGTGATTGCGTCATACACATCGCACACCGCGCCCATCCGCGCGAACAGGCTGATCTGCTCGCCAATCAGGTGATGCGGGTAGCCACTGCCGTCGACCTTCTCGTGGTGATGCAGGCAGACATCGAGCACCAGTGCGCTGACCTGCCGGCTGTCCAACAGCATGCGGGTGCCTGCCTCGGGATGACCGCGCATGGTGCCGAATTCGGCGTCGGTGAGTTTCCCCGGTTTGTTGAGGATGGCATCGGGTATGGCCATCTTGCCAATGTCGTGCAGCAGCCCGGCGATTCCCGCCTCATGCACCTGATCATCGTCCAGCCCCAGTTGCCGGGCCAGGGCGATCATCAGCGCGCACACCGCCACCGAATGCATATAGGTGTATTCGTCGGAGGTCTTCAGCCGGGCCAGGCTGATCAAGGCATTGGGATGGCGCAGGATCGAATCGGAAATTTCCTCGACCAGCTCGGCAACGTGTTCCAGGCCAATCGCCTGGCCCATGCGGGCATCGCTGAACATCTCGACGATGGCGGCCTTGGAGCGGGCACAGAGTTTCTGCGCGCGGTTTACCTCCTCATCGAGCCGAACCCGTGCCGGCAGGCGCTTGCTCTCGGCGGCAAGCAGGCGCGCCTCCACTTCAGCCTCGACCTCTATCACCGTATGGCTGGCCTGACCCGGCGCGATGTCCAGTCCTTTGCTCGCATCGATCCAGATTTCGCGGATATCGGACTCGTGTACCCGGCGCAGGTCGTGCTCGCTCTTGAGCAGGAAACGTCCCTTCCAGAACGGATGATCCATCCACGAGCCACAGAACTCATGGATGTACATGCCAATGCGAAGCTCGGACACTGCAATACGTTTCAACACACTGGGGGCTTCCCGCAAGCGCTTGTTATTGTTCCGCCATCATAGGTGATGCCGCGCGAAGCGACCCATGGTATTGCCTCAATACACATCGGCGCTTCCCTCGAACATGCCCCTGCGGTTTATCATGACCGCACCTATCTGGCGACCGGGACGTGCCAATGCGTCGACTGCTGACTGCCTGCAGCATCATCGTGCTGCTCCTGCTCAACACCCTGATTCTGATCGGCCCCATGATGCTGATCGCCCTGCTCAAACTGATCCTGCCGGGCAAGTACCTGCGCGACCTGTGTTCGCGCGGGGTGATGTGGGTGGCGGAAACCTGGGCGGAAATCGACAAGCTGATCTTCGCCCTGCTCACACCCACCGTGTGGGATATCCGCGGCGGCGAAGGCCTGCGCCAGGACCGCTCCTACCTGGTGGTGAGCAACCACCAGTCATGGGTGGATATCCCTGCGCTGGTGCAGACCTTCAACCGCAAGACGCCCTACTTCAAGTTCTTCCTCAAGCAGGAACTGATCTGGGTGCCGTTCCTCGGTCTGGCCTTCTGGGCGCTCGATTACCCGTTCATGAAGCGCTACTCCAAGGCTTACCTGCGCAAGAACCCGCACATGCAGGGCAAGGACCTGGAAATCACCAAGGCCGCATGCGAGCGTTTCAAATCGCTCCCCGTCACCGTGGTCAATTACCTGGAAGGCACACGCTTCACCCCGGCCAAACAGACCCAGCAGGGCTCGCCTTACCAGCACCTGCTCAAGCCCAAGGCAGGCGGCGTAGCCTTCGTGCTGGCCGCGCTCGGTCCGCAGCTCGATGCCCTGCTGGATGTCACCGTGGTCTACCCGGGGGATCATCCGCCAGGATTCTGGGCCCTGATCAGCGGCCAGTTGCCCAAGGTCATCATCGACATCCAGACCCGCGAACTGGACCCGGCGCTGTGGGCCGGCGACTACCAGCGTGACGCCGAATTCCGCCAGGTGGTGCAGGATTGGGTCAGCCAGCTGTGGCACGAGAAGGACGCGCGCATCGCCCAGTTGAAACAGCAGTTCTGAGCATGACCCAGGCGGCCTGTCCGCCATCGTGGGGAGACAATCGCGCCGTTCTGCGGTCGCATGAGCAATCCACCCTGTTCTCAATCGTGTCTCGTCATTGAAGAGTCGCCATGCTGTCACTCTCGCCCCGCACCGCTCGCCTGTTACCGTGGATCGTCGCCATCGCCTTCTTCATGCAGACGCTGGACGGCACCATCCTCAATACCGCCCTCCCCGCCATGGCCCGCGATCTGGCCGAGAACCCGCTGCGCATGCAGGCGGTGATCATCTCCTACATGCTCACCGTGGCCCTGCTGATTCCCGCCTCGGGCTGGATCGCCGACCGCTTCGGCACCCGGCGCATCTTCTTCACCGCCATCCTGCTGTTCAGCCTGGGCTCGCTGTGCTGCGCCCTGGCGAGCAACCTCGGCCAACTGGTCGGCGCACGGGTCCTGCAGGGGCTTGGCGGGGCGCTGATGATGCCGGTCGGGCGCCTGGTCGTGTTGCGGGCCTACCCGCGCTCGGAGCTGGTGCGCATCATGAGCTTCATCACCTTGCCGGGGCTGCTCGGCCCGCTGATCGGCCCGACGCTGGGTGGCTGGCTGGTGGAGTACGCCTCCTGGCACTGGATCTTCCTGATCAACCTGCCGGTCGGTGCCCTCGGTTGCTGGGCCGCGTTGCGCTTCATGCCCGACCTGCGCGGCGGCGAGCGCACCCGCTTCGACACGATTGGATTTCTCCTGTTCGGCGCCGCCATGGTGCTGATCACCATGGCCCTGGAAGGCCTGGGCGAACTGCAACTGCCCCATGTGCGGGTCATGCTCCTGCTGGTGATCGGCCTGGCCTGCCTGGCGGCCTACTGGTTGCGCGCCGGCCGCGTGGTGGCACCACTGTTCAGCCCGAGCCTGTTCCGCAATCGCACCTTCGCCGTGGGCATTCTCGGCAATATGTTCGCCCGCCTGGGCAGCGGTGCGTTGCCGTTCCTGGTCCCGTTGCTGCTGCAAGTAGCGCTGGGCTACTCGCCTGCCGAGGCGGGCATGAGCATGATCCCGCTGGCGCTGGCCGCCATGGCCATGAAACCGCTGGCCAAGCCGCTGATCGACCGGCTCGGCTACCGCCGTATCCTCACCGGCAACACCTTCCTGCTCGGTGCCCTGCTCGCCAGCCTGGCGCTGACCAGCGGCCAGCATGCGCCCGTCGTGTTGCTGATCCAGCTTGGCCTGCTCGGCGCGGTCAACTCGCTGCAGTTCACCGCAATGAACACCGTTACCCTGATCGACCTGCGTGATGAAGAAGCCAGCAGCGGCAACAGCCTGCTCTCGGTGGTGGTGCAACTGGCCATGAGCCTTGGCGTGGCGACAGCGGCTGCCCTTCTGGGGGGATTCACCCTGGAACAGAGCGAACCCGGCGCGGTGCTCGCCGCGTTCCAGTGGACGTTCCTCTGCGTGGGCCTGATGACCGTGCTGGCCGCCGCCATCTTCCTGCAACTGGAAGATGGCGACGGCGGCAGTGCCCGGGATATCGACCACAAGATCGAGGTGGAAGGTTAGACGCACCTGGGCGCGCTTGCCCTGAACGACCGTTTCGCGGGCATGGCCCGCGAATATCAGAGACACCAAAAGCGTCGCGCCCGTAGCCGGATGCTCGCGCGCAAAGCGGGCGCCGGCCAAAGGCTCGCGCCTGCTACACTGCGCAGCATTTCCGCATGCCCAGGCCCGTTCCCGTGACCACTTCCGCGTTTGCTTCGCTGCCCCTTTCTGCCGCCATGCTGGCCAACCTGGAGTCCCTCGGCTATGCCGAGATGACGCCGATCCAGGCGCAGAGCCTGCCCGTCATCCTCAAGGGCATGGACCTGATCGCCCAGGCCAAGACCGGGAGCGGCAAGACGGCGGCGTTCGGCATCGGCCTGCTCGCCCCGCTCAACCCGCGTTTCTTCGGTTGCCAGGCGCTGGTGCTGTGCCCGACCCGCGAGTTGGCCGACCAGGTGGCCAAGGAACTGCGCCGCCTGGCCCGCGCCGCCGACAACATCAAGGTCCTGACCCTGTGCGGCGGCGTGCCGTTCGGTCCGCAGATCGGCTCGCTGGAGCATGGCGCGCATGTCATCGTCGGCACCCCGGGGCGCGTACAGGAACACCTGAAGAAAGGCACCCTGAAGCTCGACGGCCTGAACACCCTGGTGCTCGACGAAGCCGACCGCATGCTCGACATGGGTTTCTACGACAGTATCGCCGAGATCATCGGCTACACCCCGGCCAAGCGACAGACCCTGTTGTTCTCCGCGA
The DNA here is from genome assembly GCF_965111915.1 of Pseudomonas sp. Marseille-Q8238. Lineage (NCBI taxonomy): Bacteria > Pseudomonadati > Pseudomonadota > Gammaproteobacteria > Pseudomonadales > Pseudomonadaceae > Pseudomonas > Pseudomonas sp. Marseille-Q8238. The sequence continues at coordinate 4,540,879 of NZ_CBCOPI010000001.1, forward strand.
CCTACCCGAGCGGCATCAAGCAGCTCTCCGCGACCTTCATGCGCGACCCGCAGCAGGTCAAGGTCGAGGCGCTGCACGACGATGCGCAGATCGAGCAGCGCTTCTACGAGATCGCCCCGGACCAGCGCCTGGATGCCGTGCTCCGCGTGTTCGCCAGCTTCCGCCCGGACTCCTGCGTGGCCTTCTGCTTCACCAAACAGCAGTGCCAGGACGTGGTCGACCACCTGACTGCCCACGGCATTTCCGCCGCCGCGCTCAATGGTGATCTGGAACAGCGCGACCGCGATCAGGTCCTGGCAATGTTCGCCAACCGCAGCCTGTCCGTGCTGGTGGCCACCGACGTCGCCGCACGCGGCCTGGATATCGATGCCCTGGACATGGTCATCAACGTCGAGCTGGCCCGTGACGCCGAAATCCACATCCACCGCGTCGGCCGTACCGGTCGCGCAGGCGCCAAAGGCCTGGCCGTGAGCCTGGTCGCGCCACCGGAAGCCCACCGCGCACAGGCCATCGAAACCCTGCAGAAAGCGCCACTCGCCTGGCACCCGCTGAGCAGCCTCAAGGCGCGCAGCGGCGAGCCACTGCAACCGCCGATGGTGACCCTGTGCATCGCCGCCGGACGCAAGGACAAGGTGCGCCCTGGCGACATCCTCGGCGCCCTGACCGGCGAAGCGGGCATTCCCGGCACCCAGGTCGGCAAGATTGCCCTGTTCGACCATCAGGCCTATGTCGCCGTGGAGCGCAGTGTGGCCAAGCAGGCACTGAAACGCCTTGGCGAGGGCAAGATCAAGGGCCGCTCCATTCGCGTCCGTACCCTCTGAACAGCGGTCTCGGATCTGCTGCGCAGCGGTCGAACTGTGTTGAAAACGGCCTCGATCGCCCTGAAGAGCGCTGCTCACGCAGGGCGCCAATGCCGCGACAAGCGCAACACTGTGTATTGCGGGGTGATTCCGGCCCCTGCGCTGTGCAATTATTCGCGCTTGCATCCGAGGAGAGCGCCGTGCGCAATATCCTGGTCGTCGAAGACAGCCCGCTGGTCCTGAAGATTCTCGAGCACCTGTTCCGCCAGGAGCCGCAGCTTCAGCCGGTGTTCTGCGCCTCCCTGAGCGAAGCCCAGGTAATGCTGGAAACCTCGTCGGCGCTGTTCTTCGCCGCCATCGTCGACCTCAATCTGCCCGATGCGCCACGCGGTGAAGTCGTCGATCTGGTGATGCGCTACAGCCTGCCGTGCATCGTGCTGACTGGCTCCTACGACGAGCAGCGACGCGACGAGCTGCTGCTCAAGGGCGTGGTCGACTATGTGCTCAAGGAAAGCCAGCACTCCTACGAATACGCCTTCCGCCTGCTGCACCGCCTGGAAAGCAACAGCCACGTGAAGATTCTCGTCGCCGAGGACTCCGAGGCCACCCGGCACTTCATCCGCCGCGTGCTGACCCCACACCTGTATCAGATCATCGATGCCTGCGATGGCGACGAAGCCCTGCGCATCCTTCAGGAACAGCCGGATATCGACCTGTTCCTGGTCGACCACAGCATGCCCGGCATGAGTGGCTTCGAGCTGGTCAAACTGCTGCGGCAGAAAATGCGCCGCCACGACCTGATCATTCTCGGCCTGTCCGCCGATGCCAAGGGCTCGCTCAGCGCCCTGTTCATCAAGCACGGCGCCGACGACTTCCTGCGCAAGCCGTTCTGCCCGGAAGAGCTGAACTGCCGGGTCATGTCGACCCTGGAGCGCCGCGACATGCTGCGTGCGCTGAAACAGGCGGCGCTGTTCGACTCACTGACCGGGCTGTACAACCGCCGCGCCTTCTACGAGCAGGGCGTGCAGCAGTTCCGCCAGGCACAGCGCGCCGGCCAGTCGCTCAGCGTGGCGATGATCGACCTGGACTTCTTCAAGACCATCAACGACGACCATGGCCACGCCAGCGGTGACGCCGCACTGATCGCCTTCGCGCGCTGCCTGCGCGAGGCCCTGCCGGACACCCTGCTCGGCCGGCTCGGTGGCGAGGAGTTCGCCCTGGTCAGCCACCTCGACGCCGCCAGCCTGGCTGTGCTGCTGGACCAACTGCGCCATACCTGTGCTGCACTGAAGTATGCCAACGGCGCACCACCGCTGTCGTTCAGCGCCGGGGTGTACCACGGCGCGCCGGACGACCTGGAAAGCCTGCTGCACGAAGCCGATCAGCGCCTGTACCAGGCCAAGCGCGCAGGACGCGGGCGCACCCTCTACGCCTGAAGCGCTCTCGGCGGCAGGATCAGTTCAACGACAAGCCGTGCCGCTCGTAGATACGCTGGTAGGTACCATCGGCACGCATCTCGATAATCGCCCGGTTGAAGCCACTGACGATCTCGCGGTACTGCGGATGACTGCGCCGTACCAGGATGTGCAAACCGTTCTCCTGCAACGGCTTGGGCACGAACACCAGGGCCGTGCCCGCCTTGCCGAGATCGCGCCGCAGGTAGTACTGCGCCACCAGCTCATCCTCCAACGCCAATTGCACCCGCCCTGCGGCAAGCATGCGCGCGCCCTGGCCGAAATCGAGCACGGGCACCTTGGTCAGCGTCCGATCCTGGTCGAACGCCGCGCCATAGCTGTAGCCGCGCACCACGGCAATGCTGAAGGGGCGCAGATCAGCCAGCTCATTGAAGTCGACCGGTGTTCGATTGTGGCGCAGGAAACGGATCCGGTTGACCAGATAAGGGGCGGAGAACAGCCCATAGCGCGCCCGGTCCTCGCTGTACCAGGCGCTGATGATCACATCGTAGTCGCCCTGCTCCAGCCCCCTCAGCACCCGCGCCCAGGGCACCTCGATGTACTCGCTGGGATAACCCGCACGTTGCAAGGCGGTACTGACCAGGTCCACCGCCAGGCCATTCTCCGGCAGTTCCTTGCCGGTGAAGGGTGGCCACGCGTTGGCGACCAGACGCAACGGCTGCGCGGCAACCGGCAGCGCAATCAGCCCGATGACCAGCAATGTGATACGCCACATTCGTTTCATGCCTGACTCCCACAGCGAGTGGTGCGTACAGCATAGAAGCACCGGAGGTTCCATCCGTACCTGATGGCAGGATGGTAGTCAGAAAACCACCCGGTGTACGATCACCCTGGTCACAACGCCGATAGAATGGTGCCTCGGCTCGGGTTTGCACCGTCTGCTCCCAGTACATTACTTATTCAGCTCCGACGCCTGCGCGGAGCACGACCGGCGGGTAGCCTTTCGCCCATGTCTTCGTCATTGAACAATACCCTGCGCCGCCTCTGGGCACGCGAGAAGTTCACCTACGGTATCCGGGTGTTCATCGCCCTGTCCGGCTCCATGGCCCTGTGCTGGTTCCTCGACCAGATCGCCCTGGTCATTCCGCTGTTCCTCGGCTGCATCGCCGCCGCCCTGGCCGAAAGCGACGACCACTGGCGCGGGCGCCTGCAGGCACTGCTGGTCACCCTGCTGTGCTTCGCCGCCACCGCCATTTCGGTGCAATTACTGTTCCCTTACCCCTGGCTGTTCGTGCTCGGCCTGTCATTGTCCGCCTTCGGCATGACCCTGCTTGGCGGCATTGGCGAACGCTACGCGGCGGTGGCCCAGGCCACGCTGATCCTGGCGATCTATACGGCCATCGGCCTGGAGCATCGTGGTGGGCAGATCGGCAGTTTCTGGCAGGAACCGCTGCTGCTGATCTCCGGTGCGGCCTGGTACGGCCTGCTCGCGGTGATCTGGAGCGCCCTGTTCAGCCAACAGCCGGTGCAACAGGCGCTGGCCCGGGTGTTCGGCGAACTGGGCGGCTACCTGCGGCTCAAGGCCTCGTTGTTCGAGCCGCTACGGCAGATGGATATCGAAGAACGCCGCCTGGCCCTGGCACAGCAGAATGGCCGAGTGGTGACGGCCCTCAACCAGGCCAAGGAAATCATCCTCAACCGCATGAGCCGCAAGCGCAGCGGGCAGAAAACCAATCGCTACCTGAAGCTGTACTTCATCGCCCAGGACATCCACGAGCGCGCCAGTTCCTCGCACTACCCTTACAACGCCCTGGCCGAAGCGTTCTTCCACAGTGACGTGATGTTCCGCTGCCAGCGCCTGCTCAGCGAACAGGGCAAGGCCTGCCAGACCCTGGGGCGCGCCATCCGCATGCGCCAGCCGTTCGACTACGGCGAGAACAGCCAGGCTATGGCCGACCTCGACGCTTCGCTCAACTACCTGCGTGAACAGAACAACCCGGCCTGGCGCCGCCTGCTGCGTTCGGTGGCTGCGCTGGCCGGCAACCTGGCGACGCTGGAGCGCAAGCTGGCCAGCGCGAGCAACCCGGACGCCCTGGCAGACGAGCAGGACAACACCCTGCTCGACCGCTCGCCACAGAGCCTCAAGGAAGCCTTCGAGCGCCTGCGCCAGCATTGCTCGCCAACCTCGCTGGTGTTCCGCCATGCCCTGCGCCTGTCCATCGCCCTGGCCGCGGGCTATGGCCTACTGCACTGGGTCCACCCGCAGCAAGGTTACTGGATTCTGCTGACCACGCTGTTCGTCTGCCGGCCAAGCTACGGCGCCACGCGCCTGCGCCTGGTGCAGCGGGTCAGTGGCACGCTGGTCGGCCTGCTGCTCGGTTGGGCGCTGATCAGCCTGTTCCCCGACCCGCTGTTGCAATCGCTGTTCGCCGTGCTCGCCGGGGTGGCCTTCTTCATCAACCGGGTCGACCGCTACACCCTGGCCACCACGGCCATGACCCTGGTGGTGGTGCTGTGCTTCAACCAGGTCAGCGACGGCTACGCACTGATCTGGCCACGGTTGGTGGATACCGTGCTGGGCACGGTGATCGCCGGGCTCGCGGTGTTCTTCATCCTGCCCGACTGGCAGGGCCGCAAGCTCAACCAGGTGCTGAGCAATACCCTGGTGTGCAACAGCCGCTACCTGATCCAGATCATGCAGCAGTACGAATCCGGCAAGCGCGACGACCTCAGCTATCGCCTGGCCCGGCGCAACGCGCACAACGCCGACGCGGCGCTGTCGACCACCCTGTCGAACATGCTCATGGAGCCCGGCCACTTCCGCAAGGACGCCGAGACCGGCTTCCGCTTCCTTGTGCTGTCGCACACCTTGCTCAGCTACCTTTCCGGCCTCGGCGCGCATCGCGAAACGCTCGCCGACGACGCCAGCGATGCCCTGCACGAGCGCGCCGCCGCGCACATCAGTGCGACCCTCGACGCCATCGCCGAGAGCCTGCGCGAAAACCGCCCGGTGGAGGTCTATGACGAGACCGACCAATTGCTCGCCGAGGAACTGGAACAACTGCCCGAGGACATGGACGAAGGCCATCGCCTGGTGCAGGTCCAGCTCAGCCTGATCTGCCGCCAGTTGGCGCCGCTGCGCACCCTGGTCGCGCACTTGCAGAAACAGCCGGAAGTGGCCAAGACCGCCTGATCCCGGCTTCGCTCGCGTTGAGAACAGCGGACTCTGGGAGCGAGTGGGATGCTGGCGGGCCTCGCAACTTGCGGGCTGAAACGGCCCCGGCCCACCCTATAGACACTGAACTCCGCGTAGGGTGGGCCGGGCGGCGCTCCGCTTTAGCCCACCAATCGGCGCGTCATGAGACGTAAAAAAGTCGATTGCCTGCAATGGCCTCGACCAGGCGTTGCATGCAGAAACCCCACCAGACCGTGTCCATGCCCGCGATTCGCACGCATGGCGCACGCCCACAGACTCACAACCTCGCATGCTGAATGGGCGAGCATCAGGCACACGCGCCGATCCACCCTGCGCCAGCACTGAAACTCAGAAAAGCCACGCTTTCCGCTAGAATGCGCGCCTTCGACTCACCCGAGGTTTTTGCCGTGTCCTTCTTTCCGGTCATCATCATCGGCGCCGGCGCTGCCGGCCTGATGTGCGCAGCCCAGGCCGCCAAGCGCGGGCGCCAGGTGCTGCTGCTCGATCACGCCAACAAGGCCGGCAAGAAGATCCTCATGTCCGGCGGCGGGCGCTGCAACTTCACCAATATGTACACCGAGCCGGGCAACTTCCTCTCGCACAACCCGCACTTCTGCAAGTCGGCCCTGGCCCGCTATACGCAATGGGACTTCATCGCCCTGGTCGGCCAGTACGGTGTGCCCTATCACGAGAAGAAACTCGGCCAGCTGTTCTGCGACAACAAGGCCAGCGACATCCTCGAGATGCTGCTCGCCGAATGCCGTGAGCATGGTGTCGACCTGCGCCTGGATACCCGCATCGAGCAGGTCGGCAAAACCGACAGCGGCTACCACCTGCACACCAGTGCCGGCGACTTCACCTGCCAGTCGCTGGTCATCGCCACCGGTGGCCTGTCGATTCCCACGCTGGGCGCCAGTGGCTTCGGCTATCAGGTCGCTCGCCAGTTCGGTCACGAACTGCTACCGACGCGCGCCGGCCTGGTGCCTTTCACCATCACCGAGCCGAACCTGAAAGAGCTGTGCACGGCCTTGTCCGGGACATCGGTGGAAGATTGCGTGGTCAGTTGTAATGGCCAGCGCTTCAAGGAAAACATCCTGTTCACCCACCGCGGCCTGAGCGGCCCGGCGATCCTGCAGATTTCCTCGTACTGGCAACCGGGCGACAGCGTGCAGATCAACCTGCTGCCGCATATCGACCTGCCCGAGTGGCTGGCCAGCCAGCAGCGCGAGCGCCCTAACAGCGAGCTGAAAACCCTGCTGGGCGAGCTGTTCACCAAGAAGATGGCCGGGCTGCTGGCCGAGCAGTGGTTCGTCTCCAAACCGCTCAAGCAATACAGCGCCGCAGAACTCGAGGCCGTTGCGCAGAAGCTGGCGAACTGGACGCTGGTGCCGGCCGGCACCGAAGGCTACCGCACCGCCGAAGTCACCCTCGGTGGCGTCGACACCCGCGAGGTCTCGTCCAAGACCCTGGAGTCGCTGAAGTCACCGGGGCTGTATTTCATCGGTGAAGTTCTCGATGTCACCGGCCACCTCGGCGGCTTCAACTTCCAGTGGGCCTGGGCCTCGGCCTATGCGGCGGCACAGTTCGTCTAGGTGACTTGAACGCGGGTCGGAGACTTTGAACGTGAACCGGAGAGGCTGTTGTCTCGGTAAGGCCCGGCAAGCAGAACCAGGCCGCTGCGCCAGCTGCTGGTCAGAATAGCCAGCACTCTGCCAGTATTGGCACACCGCGCCAGGAGGGCGCACGCAGCAAGAGTTCTTTAGATGTCTGGCGTCCCTGCATTTCCCATCCCAATGCGGTTGGCTACGTGGTTGTGTCTGCTTCTCTGTGCGCTGGCGTGGCCCGTCAAAGCCGAGTTGGTGCTGCGCGATGACACGGCCGCCATCGAGCTGCTTGGCCAGGTCGATTACCTTGCCGACCCCGAGGGCAACCTGACGCTGGATGACGTGCGCGCCACGCCCGAACGTTTCCAGAACAGCGCCGCGCGGCGCGACCTCAGCTTCGGCTATGTCAGCGGCGCGATCTGGCTACGCCTGCACGTGAAGTCGGAAGCCAGCCGCCTGCATCTCTGGCGCCTGGAAATCAGCTACCCCTCACTCGACCGTGTGCAACTGCACGATGTCGGCAGCGATGGCGTCCACCTGTCCCTGGCCGGCGACATGGTGCCTTACGCCGAACGCAGTATCGGTAACCGCACGCCCGTCTTCGAAACGCGCCTGCACCCTGGCGAGAGCCGCACCCTGTACCTGCGCGCCAGTTCCGAAGGCAGCATGACGCTGAGCAGCACCCTGTGGCCGGCACGCGCCTTCGAACAACACAGCCTCAATGGCTACGTGGTGCACGCGCTATATGGCGGCGTGCTCATTGCCCTGGGCCTGTACAACTTCCTGTTGTTCCTCGCCCTGCGCGAACGCCCCTTCCTGTTCTATGTCCTGTTCATGCTGACCTTCGGGATCGGTGTCGTCGCACTCAATGGCTTCGGTCCGCAGTACCTGTGGCCGAACGCCGGCTGGTGGACCAATCGGGCCCTGCCAGTTGGCCTGACGCTGGCCTCGGCTGCCTCGATCCTGTTCACCCGCAGCTTTCTCGACACGCCGAGCTGGCTGCCACGCTGGGACCGTTTGCTGCGCCTGTTGCTGGTGATCATGTGTTGCGCCGCCGTGGCGACCTTGCTGCTCCCCGTGCAACGCGCCCTGCAAACCATGTCCATCAGCGGATTGGCGCTGTCGTTGATGCTGCTGATCACCGGCTTTCTCAGCGTCCGCCATCGCGTGCCCGGCGCCCGGTTGTTCGTGCTGGCCTGGCTGATGCTGCTCACCGGCGCCCTGATGCTGGCCCTGCGCAACTTCGCCCTGATTCCCACCAACACCATCACCCTGTACGCGATGCAGATTGGCTCCTCACTGGAAATGATCCTGCTGTCGCTCGCCCTGGCTGCACGCTTCAACGAGCACAAACGGCAGAAGGAAAAAGCCCTGCAGCTTCACGAGAAAGAGCTCGAGCAGCATGTGGCCGAACGCACCGAAGCGCTGGAGATTGCCAATCAGCGCCTGCGCAACCTGGCCCTGAAAGACCCGCTGACCGGCCTGGCCAACCGCACCGCGCTGCAGCAGCAACTGGACATGGCCATTCGCCGTACGCAGCGCCGCCAGGAGCTGCTGGCGGTGATGCTGATCGACCTGGATGGCTTCAAGCCGATCAATGACCAGCACGGCCATGGCCTGGGCGATCAGGTGCTCAGTGAAATCGCACGGCGCTTGCTGCATTGCGCCCGCGAGACCGACCTGGTGGCACGCCTGGGTGGCGACGAATTCATCCTGATCTGCGAAACCGTGCAGTCCGCCCAAGGTGCCAACGAAGTAGCCGAACGGGTGCTGAAAGCCATCGCCCAGCCAATCAGCCTGGGCGCCCTGCGGGTACAGGTCGGCGCCAGCATCGGCATTGCCCTCAGCCATGGCGAAGAGGACGGTACCCTGCTGATCCGCCAGGCCGATGCCGCCATGTACAAGGCCAAGGCCGCCGGACGCAACCGTGTCCATGTCGAGGATCGGGTGACATGAGCCCTGCAGCCAGATGCCCGCAGATGGGCTACGCTGCGCGCCCTACTGCTCAGCACAGATTCTGCATCGATGGATAAACAGCGCCTCCAGCAACAGATCATCCAACTGCTCGAAAACGATCTGGCGGCCGCCATTCGCGCGGCACAAACCGCGCATGAGGCGGCAACCCACGAAGAGAACATCGCCGAAAACAAGTACGACACCCTCGGCCTGGAGGCTTCCTACCTGGCGGCAGGGCAAGCGCGGCGCGTCGAAGAAATCCGCCAGGCACTGCAGGCCTGGCGCACCGTGCAACTGCGCGCATTCGACGAGCAGGCCGGTATCCAGCTCGGTGCCCTGGTCGAACTGAGCAGCGACAACGGCAAACGCCAATGCCTGCTGCTCGGCCCGGATGGCGCCGGCCTCAAGGTTCAGGGAGACGGCGGTGAGATCATGCTGATAACGCCCCGCGCGCCATTGGGCCAACAACTGCTCGGCCAGGGCATCGGTGACGAGGTGGGCAGCGGAGCACTGCGCTGGACCATCGACCAGGTTCACTGAGCAGATAAAAAGTCTTCCCGCTCAACGGGTTGTGCACAAAGGCCGGGGATGCTTCTGTGGATAACCCGAGGATGACTGGCCAGAGCCCACGGAAGGCGTGGCCCAGGCCGAGCTGATCACTTTTCATACAGGCCAAGAGGGTCTGAATAACTATCTGCGTCCTGGTGCGCCCCCTGCGCACTGGCGTAGGACATTAGCAGCACGAGCTAAGCGGCAGAGAGCTCGCGCCAGGTCAGGTAGAGGCGCAGATCGAACTCGAGCTGGTGGTAGCCCGGCAGCATGTGTTCACACAACTTGTAGAAGGCCTTGTTGTGCTCGGCCTCCTTCAGATGCGCCAGTTCATGCACCACGATCATGTTGAGGAACTCCGGTGCCGCATCCTTGAACAGCGCCGCCACGCGGATTTCCTTCTTCGCCTTGAGCTTGCCGCCCTGCACCCGTGAGATCGCCGTGTGCAGGCCGAGGGCACGATGGGTCAGGTCGAGGCGGTTGTCGTAGAGCACCTTGTCGATGGCCGGTGCGCTGCGCAGGTATTCCTGCTTGAGACCGATCGTATAACCGTACAGCGCCTTGTCGCTCTGGACCTGATGGCGGGCCGGATAACGCGTGGCCAGGTAATCGCCGAGGCGATTGTCCGCGATCATCTGCATCACCTGCTGCTGCAGATGCGGCGGATAGGACTGGAGGTATTTGAGAGCAGTGGCCATGGGTGCTACGACGCGGATCGGGCCATCAGTCTACCGCCATGCACACCGCTCGACACCCCACGCACGGCGCCGCCTGACCACCTGCCCTTTTCGCGCCCATGAAAAAGCCCCGCATGGCGGGGCTTCATTCACAACCTATGGCTTAGTTGACCTTGGCGGCCAGCTCGCCTTTGGCGTAGCGCAGGTACATGCCTTCCAGGGAGATCGGTTTGATCTTGGAGGCATTGCCGGCGGTGCCGAAGGCTTCGTAACGGGCGATGCACACGTCGCGCATGGCAGTCACGGTCTGAGCGAAGAACTTGCGTGGGTCGAACTCGCTCGGGTGCTGCGCCATGAAACGGCGGATGGCACCGGTGGAGGCCAGACGCAGGTCGGTGTCGATGTTGACCTTGCGTACGCCGTACTTGATGCCTTCGACGATTTCCTCGACCGGCACGCCGTAGGTTTCCTTGATGTCGCCACCGTACTCGTTGATGATCGCCAGCCAGTCCTGCGGCACCGAGGACGAGCCATGCATCACCAGGTGCGTGTTGGGGATGCGCTTGTGGATTTCCTTGATGCGGTCGATGGCGAGGATGTCACCGGTCGGCGGCTTGGTGAACTTGTACGCGCCGTGGCTGGTGCCGATAGCGATAGCCAGGGCGTCGACCTGGGTACGCTTGACGAAGTCGGCCGCCTCTTCCGGGTCGGTCAGCATCTGGCTGTGGTCGAGGATGCCCTCGGCACCAACGCCATCCTCTTCACCGGCCTGGCCGGTTTCCAGGCTGCCCAGGCAACCCAGCTCACCTTCCACCGAAACGCCGCAGGCGTGGGCGAAGGCCACGGTCTGCTGGGTCACGCGGACGTTGTAGTCGTAGTCGGACGGGGTCTTGCCGTCTTCCTTCAGCGAGCCGTCCATCATCACCGAGCTGAAACCCAGCTGGATCGAGCGTTGGCAGACGTCAGGGCTGGTGCCGTGATCCTGGTGCATGCACACCGGGATGTGCGGGAATTCTTCGATGGCGGCCAGGATCAGGTGGCGCAGGAACGGCGCGCCAGCGTACTTGCGAGCACCCGCGGAAGCCTGGACGATGACCGGCGAATCGGTCTTGTCGGCGGCTTCCATGATGGCGCGCATCTGCTCGAGGTTGTTGACGTTGAAGGCCGGCACGCCGTAGCCGAATTCGGCGGCGTGGTCGAGCATCTGGCGCATGCTGATGAGTGCCATGGTTTCCTGTCTCCCGGTTTGGGGGTCGTTAATCGTGCAAGCCTGCCGCAGGGGCAGGCTCTGTTCAAGTGTTGCGGGGTGGTTCGCCCCATTTCTCCCATACCGCCTGGCGGCACGGGCTCAATCCATAACGTTACTGCGCCTTGCAGCCGCGACCGATCAGGTCATCGTCGGCTACCCGGTATATCAATCCTTCTTCGCCCTTGGTGTGAAAGGCCAGCAGTTGGTCGCTGTACAGCGCGCCAGAGCCGGAAGGCTCCAACCTGAGGCGGTGGACGATATCGTCTCCACCAAGGCGCACGTCGACAGCCTCACGGCTGTCATCGACGAATCGCCACAGCACTTCGGCCTGGCTGTCACAGACCCAGCGTGTCCAGGCCTCGCCGTTCGCCGCCGGGCGCGCAGTACACCCACCCAGCGCGATCAACGCAGCCAGAAGCAGCAGCGTCCCTGTCCGATACGTCATATCCGTTCCCTCGCCACCCATTCAGACGGTTATCACCCTTCAACGCTCATGGGCAGTCCTGCTGCTCCGGGGCGCTGGAGATGGTTGGATCGCCGCTGCTCTGGGCCTCGACGCGCTGATCATCCTGCGTGGTCGGCAGGATGATCTCCGACGGGCTGAACACCTCGCAGGTACTCGGCCGTGAACCATCTGCCGCGCAACCGGCCAAGCCGGCACACAGCACCATCATCACTATCGTTACGTTACGCATCTCGCCACTCCTTTTCTCCGGGGTCCTGTGCAAGTGACCATGGGGAGCGGCGATTGGTTTAGCAGGCTTGACGCTCTTCACGACCTGGCGACCTAGCGATAAGCGCTGGCGCAGCAGATCGTGAGCAGGTTTTTACTTGGCCCGCTGCTCCAGTACCTCCACCGCCGGCAACACCTTGCCCTCGACGAACTCGAGGAACGCCCCGCCACCGGTGGAAATATAGGAGATGCGCTCACTCACGCCGTATTTGTCGATCGCCGCCAGGGTGTCGCCACCGCCGGCAATCGAGAACGCCGAGCTTTGCGCGATGGCCTCGGCGAGCACCTTGGTGCCGTTACCGAACTGGTCGAACTCGAATACCCCGACCGGGCCGTTCCACAGGATGGTCTTCGATGCCTTGAGCATCTCGGCGAATTGCACGGCAGTCTGCGGGCCGATATCGAGGATCATGTCGTCGTCGGCAACATCGGCGATCAGCTTGATGGTGGCCTCGGCGCCTTCAGCGAACTCCTTGGCCACCACCACGTCGATCGGCAGCGGTACGCTGACCTTGGCCGCGATGGCACGCGCGGTATCGAGCAGATCGGCTTCGTGCAGCGACTTGCCGACCTTGTAGCCCGCCGCGGCAAGGAAGGTATTGGCGATGCCGCCGCCGACGATGAGCTGGTCGCAGAGCTGGCTCAGGCTGTTCAGCACGTCGAGCTTGGTCGATACCTTGGAGCCGGCGACGATGGCCAGCATCGGTCGTTGCGGCTCGCCCAGGGCCTTGCCCAGGGCATCCAGCTCGGCCGCCAGCAGCGGACCGGCCGCCGCCACCTTGGCGAACTTGGCGACTCCGTGTGTCGAACCCTCGGCGCGGTGGGCAGTGCCGAAGGCGTCCATGATGAACACGTCGCACAGGGCCGCGTACTGCTTGGCCAACTCGTCGGTGTTCTTTTTCTCGCCCTTGTTGAAGCGCACGTTCTCGAACAGCACCAGCTCGCCGTTCTTGACGTCGATGCCGTTCAGGTAATCAGCCACCAGCGGCACCTCGCGACCGAGCGCCTTGCTCAGGTAGTCGGCCACCGGCTTGAGGCTGTTCTCTTCGCTGAACTCGCCTTCGGTCGGGCGGCCCAGGTGCGAGCAGACCATGACCGCGGCGCCTTTCTCCAGGGCCAGCTTGATGGTCGGCAAGGCGGCGATGATGCGCGCATCGCTTTTCACCACGCCGTCCTTCACCGGGACATTGAGGTCCTCGCGAATCAGCACGCGTTTACCTTTGAGGTCGAGGTCGGTCATCTTCAAAACGGTCATGGGAGCAGTCCTTAAGGGGCTGAATCAGGTGGAAGCAGTGGAAACGTCGAGGAAATGGCCGGCCACATCGAGCATGCGGTTGGCAAATCCCCACTCGTTGTCGAACCAGGCCAGCAGATTGACCAGACGCGGGCCGGAAACCCGGGTCTGACTGCCGTCGACGATGGCCGAATGGGCATCGTGGTTGAAGTCGCAGCTGGCGTGCGGCAGCTCGGTATAGGCCACCAGGCCTTTGAGCGGGCCACTCTGCGTGGCTTCGCGCAACACGCAGTTGATCGCCTCGGCCGAGGTGTCACGGGTGGTCTGCAGGGTAATGTCGAGGCACGACACATTCACCGTCGGCACTCGTATGGCTTTGGCCTGAATGCGCCCGGCAAGTTCCGGCAACAGCCGTTCGATGCCACGCGCCAGACCAGTGGACACCGGAATCACCGACTGGAAGGCCGAACGGGTACGCCGCAGATCCTCGTGGTGATAGGCATCGATCACCGGCTGGTCATTCATCGCCGAATGGATGGTGGTGATCGAGGCGTACTCAAGCCCCACCGCCTCGTTCAGCAACTTGAGCAGCGGCACCCCGCAGTTGGTGGTACAGGACGCGTTGGAGACCAGCCGCTCGGCGCCGCTAAGGCGATCCTGGTTGACGCCGAAGACAATGGTCGCGTCGACATCCGCCTCGCTGGCCATCGGCTGCGAGAGCAGCACGCGTGGTGCGCCGGCCCGCAGGAAACGCTCGGCCTGGGCCCGGTTGGTGTACTGCCCGGAGCATTCGAGCAACAGGTCGATGCCCAGGCCGGCCCAGTCGATGGCTTCCGGCGTGCTTTCGCGCAGCACCTTCACACAGTTGCCATTGATGTGCAGGCAATCGCCATCGACGCGCACCTCGCCCGGAAAACGGCCGTGGGTCGAGTCGAAACGGGTCAGGTATTCGATGCTGGCCTGGTCGGCCAGATCATTCAACGCGACGATCTCAAGCCCCGCGCCCGCGCCACGCTCATGCAGCGCGCGCAGCACACAACGACCGATACGGCCGTATCCGTTGAGGGCGACTTTGTAGCGAGGCTTGGACATGGGAGGTCTCGGATGAACCGTAGGCTGGATCGGGGCGCGTAGCCCCGGCCCACCCTGCGGTGTCGTTCTTGCTTAGGCTTCCAGCAGTTCGGCGGCGGTTCCCAGGATGTTGTCGAGGGTGAAGCCGAACGCTTCGAACAGCGCGCCAGCCGGAGCCGATTCGCCGTAGGTGGTCATGCCGATCACACGGCCTTCGAGGCCGACGTACTTGTACCAGAAGTCGGCATGGGCAGCCTCGATGGCGATGCGCGCGCTGACCTGCAGCGGCAACACGGCCTGGCGATAGCCGGCATCCTGCTGGTCGAACACGCTGGTCGACGGCATCGATACCACACGCACCTTGTGCCCCTGGGCACTCAGCTTGTCGTAGGCCTGCACGGCCAGGCCGACTTCAGAACCGGTGGCGATGAGGATCAGTTCCGCCTCGCCGTCGCAGTCCTTGAGCACATAGGCGCCACGTTCAATATCACTAAGCTGCTGGGCATCACGCACCTGGTGCTGCAGGTTCTGGCGGCTGAAGATCAGCGCCGACGGGCCATCCTTGCGCTCGATGGCGTACTTCCAGGCCACGGCGGACTCCACGGCATCGGCCGGGCGCCAGGTGTCCAGGTTCGGCGTGCTGCGCAGGCTGGTCAGTTGCTCGACCGGCTGGTGGGTCGGGCCGTCCTCGCCCAGGCCGATGGAATCGTGGGTGTAGACGAACAGCACACGCTGCTTCATCAGGGCGGCCATGCGCACGGCGTTGCGAGCGTATTCCATGAACATCAGGAAGGTCGCGCCGTAGGGGATCAGGCCACCGTGCAGGGCGATGCCGTTCATGATCGCGCTCATGCCGAACTCGCGCACACCGTAGAACAGGTAGTTGCCGGAAGCGCCCTCGGCGGACACGCCCTTGCAGCCTTTCCACAGGGTCAGGTTGGAGCCGGCCAGGTCGGCCGAACCACCGAGCAGCTCCGGCAGCAGCGGACCGAAGGCGTTCAGGCTGTTCTGGCTGGCCTTGCGGCTGGCGATGGTCTCGCCCTTCTCGGCGACGTCGCGGATGAACGCCGAGGCCTTCTCGGCGAAATCGGCCGGCAGCTCGCCCGCCATGCGCCGTACCAGCTCATTGGCCAGTTCCGGGTAGGCGGCGGAGTAAGCGGCGAAGCGCTGGTTCCACTCGGCCTCGGCAGCGGTACCGGTGTCCTTGGCGCTCCACTCGGCGTATATGTCAGCCGGGATATCGAACGGCGCGTGGCTCCAGCCCAGGGCTTCGCGGGTCAGGGCGATCTCGGCGTCACCCAGCGCGGCGCCGTGGGACTCTTCCTTGCCCTGCTTGTTCGGCGAACCGAAACCGATGATGGTCTTGCAGCAGATCAGCGTCGGACGGTCGCTGGATTTGCGTGCGGTATCGATGGCGGTCTTGATTTCGTCGGCGTCGTGGCCGTCGACATTGCGGATCACCTGCCAGCCGTAGGCTTCGAAGCGCGCCGGGGTGTCATCGGTGAACCAGCCGTGCACTTCGCCGTCGATGGAAATGCCGTTGTCGTCGTAGAAAGCGATCAGCTTGCCCAGGCCCAGGGTGCCGGCCAGCGAGCAGACTTCATGGCTGATGCCTTCCATCATGCAGCCGTCGCCGAGGAACACGTAGGTGTTGTGGTCGACGATGTTGTGGCCATCACGGTTGAACTGTGCGGCCAGCACCTTCTCCGCCACGGCGAAGCCCACGGCGTTGGCGATACCCTGGCCGAGCGGGCCCGTGGTGGTCTCCACGCCGGCGGTGTAGCCAAACTCCGGGTGGCCCGGGGTCTTGCTGTGCAGCTGGCGGAAGTTCTTCAGGTCATCGATGGACAGGTCGTAGCCGGTCAGGTGCAGCAGCGAATAGATCAGCATCGAGCCGTGGCCGTTGGACAGCACGAAGCGATCACGGTCGGCCCAGTTCGGGTTGCTCGGGTTGTGCTTGAGGTAGTCGCGCCAGAGCACTTCGGCGATATCCGCCATGCCCATCGGGGCACCGGGGTGGCCGCTGTTGGCTTTTTGCACGGCATCCATGCTGAGGGCACGAATGGCATTGGCACGCTCACGACGGCTGGGCATCGCTGATCTCCTGCGGGTCTGAAAAGACGCTGAACGAAAAAAGGCGGCCATTTTCGCCCAGCGAGCAGGCATGAGCAATCAGAGATGGTCGAGGGGCGTCGGCAAATTCGTTTCAAGCGCCTGAATACATCAGCCAAACGGCGCTGCAAGCCGCTTGCAGCGCCGTCATTTCATGCAGGTGATCAGCGCTGGAAAACGCCCTGCGCCGGACTCATCGGCGTGCACAGGCAGGGTGCCCGGAACAACTCGCCACGCCAGATGCCGGCCACTGTGCGGCGCATCACCAGCAGCCAGACGGTCGCCAACTGCAGCGCCAGCACAGCGCCGACGACGGCGAACAGAGTCAACTCGGTCTGCCGATACAGCTCGAACGTCGCCAAAGTGAACACTCCCAGCGGAAAGGTGAATCCCCACCAGCCCAGGTTGAAGGTCATCCGGTCGCGGATATAACGCCGGGTGAACAGGCTGGCGATCACCAACCACCAGAGCCCCGCCCCCCACAGAACCAGCCCGCCGATCAACCCCAACGCCGGTGCTAGGTCGGCGATTACCCGCAGCGCAGAGCCGGCGAATGCCTGCGGCGCGTCATGGCCAAGCGTCAACAGGCCCAGGCAACCGGTCGCCAATGGCCCGAGCGGCAACCAGCTGGTGGCGGCAAAATCGGTGTCCGGCAGTTTGTGCAGGGCCAGGCGCAGCAGCACCAGAGTGATCAGGGAGAAGGCCAGGGTCATGGACAACCCCCACAGCAGGTACCCGACCGTCAGTATCAATTGCGCGGCCTCCGGCGCCAGGTGCGGCGCCAGCACGCCTGCACTGCTCGCAGCCACTTCCGGGGCGACGATGGGCAACAGCCAGACGGCAGTGAGTTTTTCCAGCGCGTGGCTCTGCCGGGTGAACATCAGGTAAGGCACCAGCAGGGCCGCGCCCAGCGCCAGCAGCACATCCAGCCACCACAACCCATAGGCAAGGGCATAGGCGGATTCGCCCCAACGCGCGCCACCGAACAGCACCAGGCCATTGATCAGCGTCGCCAGCCCCATGGGGATGGCACCGAGGAACATCGACTGGACCGGATGCAGCAACATCGGCCCCAGCGTGTCCCGGTGCAGCACCAGGCGTGCGACGAACAGGATGCTGAAGACCAGAAACAGCAGGCCGTTGAACAGCCACAGGACCTCGCCCAGCTCATGCTTGAACGGCAGCGCCCAGGGCAATCCGGCTACGACCAGCGCCAGCACGCCGGTGCCCATGGTCACGGCGAACCAGCCGGGAATGAAATGACGAATCAGGTCACGGGGGGCATCGAGATAACGCAGGGGGCGGGCCATAGAGAAAACTCCTGTCGAATGGCTCCGTTGGCGGAACCGTGGTTACAAGAGTAGGGAGGGCCGTGCTATATAAAAAATACATATTCAGTATTTTTGGCATGCCTTTTCTCTATGAATCTTCATCACCTCAAGGTTTTTCTCGCCGTGGCCGATGCCGGCAGCATCAGTGCCGGTGCCGAGCAATTGCATATCAGCCAGCCCGCCGTCACCCGTGAGATCCGCGAGCTGGAGGCGCGCCTCGACCTGATCCTGTTCGATCGTCTGCCCCGCGGCGTGGCGCTGACCGAGGCCGGGCAACGCCTGCATCACTACGCCGAACGCATCTTCGCACTCGAGCACGCTGCCGAGCGTGAAATGCGCGGCTTCGCCGGGCTCGCCGAGGGCGAACTGCGCCTGGCCGCCAGCGCCACCCTGGGCACCTATCTGCTGCCTGCGCTGATCAGCCGCTTCCGCGCCCTGCACCCCGGCATTCATATCGACCTGCAGGTCAGCAACACCCGGCTGGTCACCGAGCTGCTTGACGACGAACGCGCCAGTCTTGGCTTCGTCGAAGGGCCCTTCCCCCGCGATGCCTATGCCAGCCACCTGCTGGAACGCGACCGCCTGCTGCCGGTGAGCGGCCCCCAGCATCCACTGGCCCGGCGCAGCGACCTGCATGCGGCCGATCTCAGCGGACAAGACCTGTACCTGCGCGAACAAGGCTCCGGCACGCGCGCGGCCATCGAACAGGCCTACCACGACCATGGCCTGGACCTGTGCCCACGGTTGTCCGTCGCCAGCAGCGAAGCGCTGAAGCACTTGGTGCAGGATGGCCAGGGCATCGCCTGGCTGTCCCAGCGTGCGGTAGGCAGCGAACTGAGCAACGGGTCACTGGTGCAACTGCAGCTGGACGATCTGCAGATCGAACGGGAACTGCATGTGCTCTGGCACACCGGACGCAGCCTGAGCCCTGCCCCGACTGCCTTTCTTGCCCTGGCCCAGGAACGGCACTGACCACACAGGCCAATATCAAAACTTATTGATATTGGCGTTGCGACGCACAAAGCCGAGGGCTAGACTGCCGCCCTTATGAATATGCGTGCGCCCAGACTCCACGTCGAACCCACCGATGAGCTGGCGGCCCTGTGCAAGGCCGGCGGTGACCCGCTGCGCCTGAACGTCCTGCGCGCGCTGGCCAATGACTCGTTCGGCGTGCTGGAACTGGCACAGATCTTCGCCACCGGCCAGTCCGGCATCAGCCATCACCTCAAGGTGCTGGCCCAGGCGGGCCTGGTCGCCACCCGCCGGGAAGGCAATGCCATCTTCTATCGCCGCGCACTGCCCCAGACCGAATTGCTGGGCGGTGCGCTACATGCCGCACTGCTGCAGGAAGTCGATGCCCTGGCCCTGCCGGAGGCCGTGAGCAGCCGCATTGCCGCCGTGCACGAGCAGCGCGCCACGGCCAGCCGCGACTTTTTCGCCCGGATCGCCGATACCTTCCAGGCCCAGCAGGACCTGATCGCCGGCCTGCCGCAGTACCGCGACAGCGTGCTGGCCCTGCTCGATGCGTTGGGCTTCACCACGGATGCCACAGCCCTGGAAGTCGGCCCCGGCGACGGCGGGTTCCTGCCGGAGCTGGCGCAGCGCTTCAACCAGGTGCGCGCTTTGGACAACAGCCCGGCCATGCTCGAACTGGCCCGCCTGCGCTGTGCGCAAGACGGCCTGGGCAATGTCGAACTGCAACTGGCCGATGCGCTGAATGATCACATCGAGGCTGCCGACTGTGTGGTGGTGAATATGGTCCTGCACCATTTCGCCGCCCCGGCCGACGCCCTTGAACGTCTGGCCCGCCTGGTCAACACCGGTGGCAGCCTGTTGATCACCGAGTTATGCAGCCACAACCAGAGCTGGGCCAGGGAGGCCTGCGGCGATCTCTGGCTGGGCTTTGAACAGGAAGACCTGGCCCGCTGGGCCGATGCCGCGGGGCTCACGCCCGGCGAGAGCCTCTATGTGGGCCTCAAGAACGGCTTTCAGATTCAGGTACGGCACTTCGCCAAGCCGGATGCGAAGCAAACCCGCCTAACCAGGTATGAATAGGAATAGGATTTTTAAATGAGCGAATACTCCCTGTTTACCTCCGAGTCCGTATCTGAAGGCCATCCGGACAAGATTGCCGACCAGATTTCCGATGCCGTCCTCGACGCCATCATCACCCAGGACAAACACGCCCGCGTGGCCGTGGAAACCCTGGTCAAGACCGGGGTCGCCATCATCGCCGGCGAAGTCACCACCACTGCCTGGGTCGACCTGGAACAGATCGTCCGCGACGTGATCTGCGGCATCGGCTACACCAGTTCCGACGTCGGCTTCGACGGCGCCACCTGCGGCGTGATGAACATCATTGGCAAGCAGTCCCCCGACATCAACCAGGGGGTCGACCGCGCCAAGCCGGAAGACCAGGGCGCCGGCGACCAGGGCCTGATGTTCGGCTACGCCAGCAACGAGACCGATGTGCTGATGCCGGCCCCGATCCGTTTCTCCCATGCCCTCGTCGAACGCCAGGCCGAAGCGCGCAAGACCGGTCTGCTGACCTGGCTGCGCCCGGATGCCAAGAGCCAGGTCACCTGTCAGTACGAGAACGGCAAGGTGGTCGGTATCGACGCCGTGGTGCTGTCCACCCAGCACAACCCGGAAGTCTCGCTGTCCGACCTGCGTGAAGGCGTGATGGAGCTGATCATCAAGCACGCGCTGCCGGCCGAACTGCTGCACAAGAACACCCAGTTCCACATCAACCCGACCGGCAACTTCGTGATCGGCGGCCCGGTGGGCGACTGCGGCCTGACCGGACGCAAGATCATCGTCGACTCCTACGGTGGCATGGCCCGTCACGGTGGTGGCGCGTTCTCCGGCAAGGACCCATCCAAGGTCGACCGTTCGGCTGCTTACGCAGGTCGTTACGTGGCGAAGAACATCGTTGCCGCCGGCCTGGCCGAGCGTTGCGAGATCCAGGTGTCCTACGCCATCGGCGTAGCCCAGCCGACGTCGATCTCGATCAACACCTTCGGTACCAACAAGGTCAGCGACGACACCATCATCAAGCTGGTGCGCGAGGTGTTCGACCTGCGTCCGTACGCCATCACCAAGATGCTCGACCTGCTGCACCCGATGTACCAGGCCACTGCGGCCTACGGTCACTTCGGTCGCACGCCGCAGCAGAAGACCGTCGGTGACGACACCTTCACCACCTTCACCTGGGAAAAGACCGACAAGGCCGCCGACCTGCGCGCCGCTGCCGGCCTGTAATTACCCCGGTACAAAAAAGCCCCGCACAAGCGGGGCTTTTTCATTGCCGTACAGGACACCCCTATTGGGCTTTGAGCTTGAGGTAGGACGCATGCATATCGCGCGCCCAGCCATCCAGCACCGCCTTGAAGTCCTCAGCCGTCATCATCTGCGAATCGTTTTCCAGGGTCATGCCCGTGCCCTTGCGTACCACCTGTGCCAATACCTGATTGGTGCCGCCGTCGATAAAGGCCGCTTCTGTGGCAATCACCGTTTCCTCATCGCGCGTACCAGCCGCCGCGCCGACGGCAGCCACGACCAGTGCAACCGGAATCACCTCATAGGCACGCAAACCCTCCTTGGCGCTGGATACAGCCGTGATCGCCGGGCGCACCACGATCACGCCCGGGCCGGGTGAACGGGCCAGCGGCATGGTCCTGGCGACTTCGCGCTGCAGGGCACCATCGTAATAGCGGGTGATGTCATCCAGGGTCTTCTGCGAGATGCGCGCCGTCGGCTGTGGTTTCGGGTAGAACTGACTGCGCTCGATGTAAACACTGTGATAGCGGGAGATATCCAGAGCCGGGTCGATCCAGCGCATCACCGGGGCGCCGGACGGTGACTGCTGCGGCGTCAGCCGGCTGTAGTCACCGAGAAAACCGGAATAGTCCCGGCTATCGACCTTGTTTCCGGCACAGCCGGAGAGGCCGAGCAACACGATCACCCCAAGCATGGGTAGGTATTTCATCATGATGACCCTCGAAGTTTGCCTGTCCTTCCACGGAGGAAGGCGCTACGGATGAGCACGAAGCAAATCTTGCAAGGTCCCCTGGCCTGACGCCGGGTCAGGGGAGAGGAAGAAGGTCACACAGAAACTGCAGATACCGTGACAAGGATCAGCTTCGCTTCTTGGTATAGAGCACGGCGCAGGAATCCGCCAAGACCGCTCCATTCGAAGCCCGCTCATCGCCTGCATGGCGTCGACATCGAGACCTCCGTCGCACTATGCGCATGCCACAATGCACCCGGCCGAGCACTGACTAGACTGCCCAGATCATTCGCCCGAGCAAGGATGCTCCTCGATGAAACGCCGGATTGCGTTAGTGCTGTTCGTCTGCCTGAACCAAACCACCCTGGCCTGCCCTGAATGGTCCACCGGGCAAGCTCAACAGGAACTGCATCACCTCGCCGCGCAACTGGCGCAATGGGACGACGCCTACCATCGCCAGGGCCGCTCGCCGATCAGCGACGAGCTTTATGACCAGGCCCGTGCACGCCAGCAAACGTGGGCCACCTGTTTCCCGGAACAGGCGCCTCCTGCGACTCAACCGCTGGTCACCACTACCCGGCACCTCAGCCATCCCCTGCACCATCCGGTGTCGCAAACCGGCCTGGACAAACTGCCGGACGAACACGCCGTTGCCGCCTGGCTGGCGACACGCGAGAACGTCTGGGTACAGCCCAAGGTCGACGGCGTAGCGGTCACCCTGGTCTATCGCCGGGGCCGGCTGAGCCAGGCCATCAGCCGCGGCGACGGTCGCAGCGGCGAGGACTGGACCCGCAACGCCCAACGCATCCCCGCGATTCCTGACCAATTATCCAGCCAACGTGACCTGATCCTGCAGGGCGAACTCTACTGGAGCCTTACCGATCATGTGCAGGCCACACAGGGCGGAGCCGGCGCCCGCAGCAAGGTCGCCGGCCTGCTAGCCCGACGCACGCTGACTGACCAGGATGCAGCCGCCATCGGCCTGTTCGTCTGGGACTGGCCCGATGGCCCAGCCACGCTGAGCGAGCGCCTGGCAGGCCTGCACGCGCTGGGATTCACTGAGCCTCTCGCATTCAGTCAACCGGTCACCACGCTGGCCGAGGTACGCCACTGGCGCGAGCACTGGTACCGCACGGGCCTGCCCTTCGCCACCGATGGTGTGGTGCTGCGCCAAAGCACCAGGCCGCCTGCCAACCGCTGGCGAGCCGAGCCGCCCCGCTGGGCGGTAGCCTGGAAATACCCGCTGGCGCAGGCGCTGGCAGAGGTACGCGCGGTCCGTTTCAACATTGGCCGTAGCGGGCGCATCACGCCCGTGCTGGAACTGCAGCCACTGCGCCTGGACGACCGCACGGTGTCACGCGTGAGTGTCGGCTCGCTGAAACGCTGGCAGGCACTCGACATCCGCCCAGGCGACCAGGTCGCGGTGACGCTGGCCGGACTGACCATCCCGCGTCTGGACAGCGTGGTCTGGCAAGCCGCACAACGCGAGCCGGTCATCCCGCCGGACAGCGCGCGCTACCACGCCTTGAGCTGCTGGCAGCCGACGCCCGGCTGCGAGGGGCAGTTCCAGGCACGCCTGGCCTGGCTCAGCAGCAAGCAGGGATTGGCATTGAGCGGCGTCGGCCCCGGCACCTGGGAACGCCTGCAACAGGCCGGCAAGCTGCAGCATCTGCTCGGCTGGCTGGACCTGGATCAGGCCGAGCTGGTCAGCCTGCCCGGCCTGGGCGAACGCAGCGCCGCAGACCTGCTGCAGCGTTTCGATAGCGCGCGCCAACGTCCCTTCTCACGCTGGCTGAAGGCGCTGGGCATGCCGCCCAGCGCAGGCGCCCGACTGCCGGGACACTGGGACGATCTGGCCCGCCGTAGCAGCGCCGACTGGCAGCAAGAGCCTGGCATCGGCGCAGGCCGCGCTCGGCAACTGGTCGAATTCTTTCGTCATCCCGAGGTATTGGCCCTGCGCGAACACCTGCGCACTGCTGGCGTCGCCGGTTTCGGCAATCCGCCTGACAGCGCGGTGGCCATTGCCGATCAGTAGGCGCGGAACGCCTTGTGACAGGTCTCGCAGCCGTCCTCGACGCGCTGCACCAGCGGCGCCAATGCAGCGGGATCCAGGGGAGGCGCAGCGCTGGCCGCAGCCAGTGCACCAGTGGCGGACTCCAACTCGCGCGCCAGTTGCTGGAAGCGCTCGTGCTGCTGCCACACCTCCGGCTTGGCGCTCTCGCTGTCCGAGAGCTGCGGGAAGTGCTGCCAGGGCTGGCGAGACAATTCGTCGAGCTGCCTGGCACCCTCACTGAAACGCGGGCCATCGAACACAATGCGTCCGCGCAGCATGCCTCCCAGGTCTTCGCTGGTTTTCAACATCTGCTTGAACAGCGTCTGACGCTTGCCTTGCGGCGAGTTCGGATCGACACCGCCACAGGCACTCAGGCTCAGGGCGACAAACAGGACAATCACGGCTTTGCAGGTCATGGCATACATCGCGGTTGGTTCACGGCGCCGGCCAGTATCCGCACATGACCGGCAAATACCAAGCCGAGCGGCAGTTTGTCGCAGTGCGCATCAGTCCTTGAACTGGTCGCGGATGTAGCTGATTTCGGTCTTGCCGTGCGGCACCGGCTGGCCATCCTCACCCACGTTGACGAACACCAGGCGGTCGATGGTCAGGATGCTTTTACGGGTGATCTTGTTGCGCACTTCGCAACGCAGGGTCAGCGAGGTACGACCGAACTCGCTGGCAGTAATGCCCAGCTCGATGATGTCGCCCTGGCGCGCCGAACTGACGAAGTTGATCTCGGAAATCAGCTTGGTCACCACTTTCTGGCTGCCGAGCTGGATGATCGCGTAGATCGCCGCCTCCTCGTCGATCCACTTCAGCAGGCTACCGCCGAACAGCGTGCCGTTGGGGTTGAGGTCTTCTGGTTTCACCCATTTGCGTGTGTGGAAATTCATACCCACTCCTTTTCGCGTGTCGGTTCGGCGGCCATCATCGCAGGCCAACCCCGAGGTGTCGTGACAAGCCTTTCAATCGGCATGATAGACGCGCACGGAAACCCTTGGGCTGGCCCGCTGGCCCGGCTATAATCGCCGGGTTTCACGCACCTGGCACTGCCACGGTGCGCCCGCCACCCGTTCGAGGGGCGCTGCAGCAGGGTCATCCAGCGATGACGACCTGTCAGGCTCGAACGGGGCGTTAACCATACGCATCAACGGCGCCCATTCGCAGACAACGAATGGAGAGCTTTTGTATGAGCGCTGCTTTTAACGATTTCAAAGTCGCCGATATTTCCCTGGCCGATTGGGGCCGCAAAGAGCTGATCATCGCCGAATCCGAGATGCCGGCACTGATGGGCCTGCGTCGCAAGTACGCCGCCAGCCAACCGCTGAAAGGCGCCAAGATCCTCGGCTGCATCCACATGACCATCCAGACCGGCGTGCTGATCGAGACGCTGACCGCACTGGGCGCCGAAGTGCGCTGGTCCAGCTGCAACATCTTCTCCACCCAGGACCAGGCCGCTGCCGCCATCGCCGCCGCCGGCATTCCGGTGTTCGCCTGGAAAGGCGAGACCGAAGCAGAATACGAGTGGTGCATCGAGCAGACCATCCTCAAGGATGGCCAGCCATGGGACGCCAACATGGTGCTGGACGACGGCGGTGACCTGACCGAAATCCTGCACAAGAAATACCCGGCCATGCTGGACAAGATCCACGGCGTGACCGAGGAAACCACCACCGGCGTACACCGCCTGCTGGACATGCTCAAGGCCGGCACCCTGAAAGTCCCGGCGATCAACGTCAACGACGCGGTGACCAAGAGCAAGAACGACAACAAATACGGCTGCCGCCACAGCCTCAACGACGCCATCAAGCGCGGCACCGACCACCTGCTGTCCGGTAAGCAGGCCCTGGTGATCGGCTACGGCGACGTGGGCAAGGGCTCGGCTCAGTCGCTGCGCCAGGAAGGCATGATCGTCAAGGTTTCCGAGATCGACCCGATCTGCGCCATGCAGGCCTGCATGGACGGCTTCGAGCTGGTTTCGCCGTACAAGAACGGCATCAATGACGGCACCGACGCCAGCATCGACGCCGCCCTGCTGGGCAAGATCGACCTGATCGTCACCACCACCGGCAACGCCAACGTCTGTGACGCCGGCATGCTCAAAGCGCTCAAGGCCCGCGCCGTGGTGTGCAACATCGGTCACTTCGACAACGAGATCGACACCGCCTTCATGCGCAAGAACTGGGCCTGGGAAGAGGTCAAGCCGCAGGTGCACAAGATCCACCGCACCGGCGCTGGCACCTTCGACCCGCGCAATGACGACTACCTGATCCTGCTGGCCGAAGGCCGCCTGGTGAACCTGGGCAACGCCACTGGCCACCCGAGCCGCATCATGGACGGCTCGTTCGCCAACCAGGTGCTGGCGCAGATTTTCCTGTTCGAGCAGAAGTTCGCCGAGCTCTCCGCCGAGAAGAAGGCCGAGCGCCTGACCGTGGAAGTGCTGCCGAAGAAACTGGACGAAGAAGTCGCCCTGGAAATGGTCAAGGGCTTCGGTGGCGTGGTCACCCAACTGACCGCGAAACAGGCCGAGTACATCGGCGTGAGTGTCGAAGGCCCGTTCAAGCCGGACAGCTACCGCTACTAATGCCCTGTAGGGCGGGTTGCGTTGCATTGCGGCGCAACCCGCCAGCCAAGCCACTCTGCGGTGGGCCACGCCTTCGGCCAGCCCACCCTACGGGATAACCTTATGAGTCAAGAACGCCGTTACAGCTTCGAGTTCTTCCCGACCAAGACCGAAGCCGGGCATGAAAAACTGCTGGGCACTGCCCGCCAGTTGGCCACCTACAATCCGGATTTCTTTTCCTGCACCTACGGTGCTGGCGGCTCGACACGCGACCGCACGCTCAACACCGTGCTGCAGCTAGACGGCGACGTGAAGGTGCCCACCGCGCCGCACCTGTCCTGCGTCGGCGACAGCAAGGAAGAGCTGCGCAGCCTGCTCAACCTGTACAAGAACGCCGGCATCCGCCGCATCGTCGCCCTGCGCGGCGACCTGCCATCGGGCATGGGCATCGCCAGCGGTGAAATGCGCTACGCCAACGAACTGGTCGAGTTCATCCGCGCCGAAACCGGCGATCACTTCCACATCGAAGTCGCCGCCTACCCGGAAGTGCATCCGCAGGCACGCCACTTCGAGGATGACCTGAGCAACTTCGTGCGCAAGGCCCGCGCCGGTGCCGACAGCGCCATCACCCAGTATTTCTTCAGCGCCGACTGTTATTTCTATTTCGTCGAGCGCGTACGCAAGCTGGGCGTGGACATCCCGATCGTGCCGGGCATCATGCCGATCACCAACTACAGCAAGCTGGCGCGTTTCTCCGATGCCTGCGGCGCGGAAATCCCACGCTGGATTCGCAAGCAGCTGGAAGCCTACGCCGATGACCTAGACAGCATTCAGGCCTTCGGTACCGAGGTGGTCAGCGAGATGTGCGAGCGCCTGCTGCAAGGCGGCGCACCAGGGTTGCACTTCTATACCCTGAACCAGGCCGAGCCGAGCCTAGCGATCTGGAACAACCTGAAACTGCCGCGCTAAGCGTCACGTTTTCTGGTCTGGATAAGCCCCGGCATGCCGGGGCTTTTTCTTTGGCAAAGCAGGCGCAGCAGGGTACGTCATGCATGCCGAAGTCCTGCACGGGCTTGCTGATGCACACAGCGCAGTTTACGGCAGCAGAACGCAGCACCCCACTCGGCCCATTCGCACCAAATTGACGCACCACTCAGCCAGGCAACATTGACCGCCCCAGCCTGGCAACGGACACTACGCGACCTTTCGTACGGCCTGCCGACCCGCGCATATGCCTTCCCAGGCCATCGATTCACCTCACCGCAGCGCAACCTGAACCGGCTGCCTGCCAGGAACATCATGGCCATACGCAACAGAACCAACGCCACCATTTCTCCCCGGGGCAGCCTGGAAACCCTCTCCCAGCGTGAAGTCCAACAACTGCGCGAAACCGGCTCCGGCAGTGTCTACGCCCTGTTCCGCCAGTGCGCCCTGGCGATCCTCAATACCGGCGCGCACAGCGACAACGCCAAGACCATCCTCGAGGCCTACGCCGACTTCGAGATCCGCATTCATCAGCAGGATCGCGGCATTCGCCTGGAGCTGATCAACGCCCCGGCCGACGCGTTCGTCGATGGCGAGATGATCGCCAGCACCCGCGAAATGCTGTTCAGCGCCCTGCGTGACATCGTCTATACGCAGAGCGAACGCGAGAGCAAACGCGTCGACATCGACAGCTCGCAAGGCATCACCGACTACGTCTTCCACCTGCTGCGCAACGCCCACGCCCTGCGTGCCGGCGTGGAGCCGAAGATGGTGGTGTGCTGGGGCGGCCACTCGATCAGCAGCGATGAGTACAAGTACACCAAGAAGGTCGGCCACGAGCTGGGCCTGCGCAAACTCGACGTTTGCACCGGCTGCGGCCCCGGCGTGATGAAAGGCCCGATGAAGGGCGCAACCATCTCCCACACCAAGCAACGCATCATCGGTGCACGCTACCTGGGCCTGACCGAGCCCGGCATCATCGCCGCCGAGGCGCCCAACCCCATCGTCAACGAACTGGTGATCCTGCCGGATATCGAAAAACGCCTGGAAGCCTTCGTGCGTGTCGGCCACGGCATCATCATCTTCCCGGGCGGCGCCGGTACGGCGGAGGAATTCCTCTACCTGCTCGGCATCCTCATGCACCCGGACAACGCCGACCTGCCCTTCCCGCTGATCCTCACCGGGCCGAAAGGCGCCGCCGCCTACCTGCAACAGCTGCATGAGTTCATCGGCGCGACCCTCGGGGAAGCAGCGCAGGCACGCTACACGATGATCATCAATGACCCGGCCGAGGTCGCCCGGCAGATGGCACAGGGCATCAAGGCCGTCGAACGCTTCCGCCGCGAACGCAATGACGCCTTCCACTTCAACTGGTTGCTGAAGATCGACGAGGGCTTCCAGCGCCCCTTCGAACCGACCCACGCGGCCATGGCCAGCCTGAACCTGACCCGCGAACAACCCGCCCACGAGCTGGCCGCCAACCTGCGCCGCGCCTTCTCCGGCATCGTCGCCGGCAACGTCAAGGAACAGGGTATCCGGCTGATCGAAGCCCACGGTCCCTACGAGCTGCGCGGTGACAAGAGCATCATGCAACCACTGGATCGCCTGCTGCAGGCCTTCGTCGAACAGCACCGCATGAAGCTGCCGGGCGGCAGCGCCTATGTGCCGTGCTATCGGGTGGTGAGCTGAGAGACGATGAAACCCGCTGAGTGACAAGTCGCTCCCACACCTTCTGTGGGAGCGGACACGGTCGATCAGAAGTCGCCGCGCAGGGTCAGCATGTAGCTGCGCGGATCACCGAAGATGTTTCCGCGATCGAGTGCCGGGGCTGATACGTAATAATTGCGATCAAGCAGGTTTTCGCCGGTCAGGCTGACTTTCCAGTGCTCGTCGATTTTCCAGGCCACGCGTGCGTCCCAGATCGCACGGCCGGCTGCTCCGTACTCCACACCGGTCAGGGATTTGCTGCCAAAGCCTGACTGTGCGGAAACACCGGCGCCGAGGGTCAGGCGACTCCAATTGCCGGGCAAGGTGTAGCTGGTGCTGACTCGCGCGATATGTTTCGGCGTATCGACTGTCAGCGCCGTGGCGGAGCTGCTGCTGGTCATGTTGTAGGTGTAGCCCCCCATCACTTGCAGGCCGGGCAGTACTTCGCCACTGGCCTCGATGTCGACACCCTTGCTGCGCTGAATCGTCGCGTTGGTGTAGCAGGTGCCCCAGGCATCATTGCTGGCGCACTTGCCGGCGTTGGCCTTGTCTTCGGCAAGCACGTCTTCCTGTTTGACGTAGAACAGCGCCATGGACAGATTCAGGCGCTTGTCGAACAACTCACCCTTGATACCGGTTTCATAGTTCGTGCCGATAGCGGGGTCGAGAGGCGTGCCACCGACGTCGCGGTAATTGGCCTGGGGCTTGAAGATATCCGCGTAGCTGGCGTACCAGGACCAGTGCTGGTCGATGTCGTAGATAAGGCCGGCGAACGGGGTGAACTCCCGGTTCTGCCTGTTCGTATAGTCACCAGTGCCGAGCTTGGCGTCGAAATCATATTCGTACCAACTCAACCGGGTACCCAGCACCAGGCTCAATGGCTCGGCCAGACGCAGGCGGGTGCTGGCGTAGATGCCCTTGCGTTCCTCCACATACTCGGTGATCTGCGTCCAGGCGGGGCGGGCAGGTTCGGCGAAGGCATGGTGGTCGACATCGAAGATGTTGACCGGCACAGGCGTGGCAAGTCTTACCGGCGCGCGCTTCTCGGTCACATCCTGCCTGGACCAGCTGGCCCCCACGGTGAGCTGATGGGACAGACCGAAGGCATCGAAGCTACCCTCCAGGAAGCTGTCTACACCGGTGTTGCTGATGCGGGTGTCACGAAACTCGACCATGCGGAAGAACGAACCGGCCTGGGTGAGCGGATCGATGGTGCCCTGTGCATACGCGATCTTCTGATCGAAACCGCCTTCGGTATGGGCCACCGAGGTTCGGCTGGTCCAGTTGTCATTGAAGCGATGGGTGAGCTCGGTGAAGACCTCGTCCAGTTCCGTTTCATTGCGGTTCCAGTTTTGCGACAGCGATGTGGAACGCGACATGCCCAGCGCATTGCCATTGCTGTAGCGCGGCAGGTTGAAGATCGAATAGCCCCTGATATCGGTGCGCTGGCGGCGCAGGCTCAGGGTCAGCGTGGTGTCATCCGTCACGTCCGCCTCGAGGATGCCGTACAGCAACGGTGTCTTCGCATTCAGACCGTCGATGTAGGAGCCCTTGTCCTCGTAGGCAGCGACGAGGCGACCACGTAGCGTGCCTGCGTCATTGAGCCGGCCGCTGCCATCCAGGTCCAGGCGATAGTTGTCCCAGGAGCCCGCACGGGTCGTCACCGAGAACATCGGCTCGACCGTTGGGCGCTTGCGCACCAGGTTGACCGCACCACCCGGGCTGCCAGCACCGACCAGCAGGCCTGCCGCGCCACGCAGCACCTCGACCCGGTCATAGATGGCCATGTCGGCCGGCATCCAGCCGGTGAGGTTATAGGACAGGCCGGGAACGCCATCCATCATGTAGGCCTCTTCACCCAGTACGAAACCACGCGACTGGTACTGGTGAGAGCCGAAATTGCGCTGAGTGAAGGAAAGGCCCGGGGTCTTGGCCAGCACCTGGTCCAGCGTGATCAGGTTCTTATCGTCCATGAGCTGGCGGGTCATGATCGACACCGATTGCGGGGTTTCCCGCAGGGAGTGCGCCGATTTACCGATGGTCACCGCACCCGTGGTGTATGAGCCCGTGCGTTCTGTCGTGGTGCCCAGGCCCGCGCCAGTGACCGTCGTGGCGCCCAGCTCCATGGCGTTCCCGCTGGTGTCCACACGGCGGCTCAGCACATACACACCGTCCCCACGGCGCAGTGCTTCCAAGCCGGAGCCCGCCAGCAATGCGGCCAGCCCTTGCTCGGCGCTGTATGTGCCACGCAATCCGGGCGAGTCGAGGCCGCGGGTCAGCGCTGGGGAAAACTGGACGGTTACGCCTGCCTCGGCTGCAAAGCTATTCAACGCCTGGGTCAGGCTACCGGCACCGATCTGATAGCTGACAGCCTGTTCGGCCTGGGCGAACGTCGGCTGGGCTCCCAGCGCGACAGCCAGTAAAGAGAGCGCCAGCAATTGCCGGGGGCTGGTGGTTCGTTTCATCGAATCGACATCCTGATTGGTGGGCAGATTTCCCTGTTCAGGACTGACGAGATGGGAAAAAGGGCCAAACTATTTCTCGTTCGCACAAGAACCTGTTTCGGATCTCGCGAGCTAGAGCCAAACAAGGCGAAAGCGGCCGAGGAAGCGCAGTTTACGCGCTGTAAATGAGCATTCCGAAGCCGCTTTCAACGCAGTTGGGCCGACGCGCATCAGATCCGAGACAGGTTCTAAGAGACGAGCAGGCCCACTTAGCGTGCGCGCAGCGTAATCCAATAGCGGGTATGCCGTTCGACGGTGACAGGCAAGGTGTGTGGCAGGGCCGCGAGAATGGCCTCGGTGTTGTTCAGCTGGAAGGTACCGCTGATAGCCAGGCCAGCCACCTCCGGCGCACAGCGCAGCCAGCCGGCACGGTGACGACCGAGTTCCTCGACGAACTGGCCAAGTGGCATTTCATCGGCGATCAGCAGGCCGCGCGTCCAACTGGCGGCCGTTTCATCCAGCGCAGCCAGCGGCCCGACGGTGCTACTGGAGAAACTCGCCGGCTGCGCCGCAACCAGGGTGGCAGGCTGGCCACGATGCGGCTGGATACGGACGGAGCCGTCGAACACTGCCAGATGAGTAAGCGCCTGCTCGTCCAGGCGGCGCACGGCAAAGCGTGTGCCCAGCGCTTGCAGAATGCCCTGCGCCGTTTCCACCCGCAGAGGCCGATAATGGGACTGGCCAGCGTCCGCCCCGCTGTCGAGCAGCAGCTCGCCTCGGCGCAAGCGAATCAGTCGCTGCTCGTCGCTGAACAGCACGTCGACGGCAGTGTCGCTGTTGAGATGCAGGCGACTGCCATCGGCCAGTACCCATTCGCGACGCTCACCTACGCCGGTACGCAGATCAGCCAGCCATTGCTGACGCTCCAGTAATGCATGACTCGCGTAACCGACCGGCAGCAACGCGGCCAGCACCAGCAGGCCCTTGAGCGCCTGGCGGCGTTCCCGGTTGAGGGTGCCCATGGCCACGTCCGGCGGCAGCAGGCCGAGCTTGTCCTGTACGCGCAATACCCGCTGCCAGGCCCGTTCGTGCTCGGGGTCGGCGGCACGCCAGCTCGAACAGGCCTGCTGCTCAACGCCACTGGCCTGATTGCCGTGCATCAGCATCAGCCAATGCGCGGCCTGGCGGGCAACCTCACGGCTGATCGGCGCTTCGCCAGCTGGCATCAGAGCGCGCCCTCGAACAGGATGCAGGCTTCGAAGGCACACGCCATATGGCGCTTGACCGTTCGTTCGCTGATGCCCAACTGGCGGGAGATCTGTGCATAGTTCAACCCCTCCAGCTGCGCCAGCAGGAATACCGTGCGCACCATGGGCTTGAACCCGTCGAGCAGTTCATCCAGTGCCAGCAGGGTTTCGCGCATCTGCCACTGCTCTTCCGGCGAGAGCGCAAAGGCTTCGGGCATCAGCGCCAACGTGTCCAGGTAGGCCTGTTCGAGCGACTGACGGCGGAAATGGTCGTAGACCAACCGCCGACCGACCGTCGCCAGGTAGGCGCGCGGGCGCTGCAGGCTCAGGCTCTCACCCGTTTTGCGTTGTGCCTGGAGCAGGCGCACAAAGGTGTCCTGGGCCAGATCGGCAGCCTGGGTGGTGCAGCCGAGCCGCCGGTACAACCAGCTTTTCAGCCAACCATTGTGCTCTGCATACAGAAGCCCAAGACGATCATCGCTCACGAGCAGGCCCTCAAATGAAGCGCGAAAGATAATTGATAATAATTCTCATATCAACGCTTATGGGTTAGCCTTTCGCGGCGCCATGCCTGCACCTTCTGCCTATCTCTTTCCCGAGCAGCCCTGCCGCCAGAAGCCCAGGACGTCTCTGTTCCGGTAGCTGGCAGCGGCAGCAGGACCACGAATTCACGCAATATAGTTGACAGTATCAACAGATAAAATTAAGTTGATACTGTCAACTTAATGGACGCTGCAATGAACGCTCGCTACCTGGCCGACCCCCTCCAGCAACTGACACATGCCTATAAGGCTCATTTGCGCCGGGCGATCCAGAAAACTGGCATTGCCTTGCCAGTCACCCATGTTCGCGCCCTCAAGGGCATCGCCACTATTCCCGACTGCACGGCCCTGGCCCTGGCCTCGCGGATGCGCCGCGACAAGGCGCAGATCACCCGCGTTCTCAACGACCTGCTCGAGGCCGCGATGATCATCAAGCATGACAACCCGACAGACCGCCGCAGCCAATGGCTGACCCTCAGCCCAGCAGGGGAAGCCGTCATGCAGCAGGTCATGAAGCTCGAAGCCGCGGCCGCCCGGCGTATGACTACCGGCCTGAGCACCGAGCAAGTCGACACCTTCATCCAGTTGGCCCGCCGCATGGCCGACAATCTGAACGACGATCAGGAGTAACCCATGTCCCGTCCCGCGCCACGCACCCTGCATGTCATCGCATCCCGGTACGTCACCCCGCACATGCTCAGGGTTACCCTGGGCGGCCCCAACATCAGCGAGTTCCCGGCTGACCAGGAAAGCGCCTATATCAAGCTGATCTTCCCGCTGGCCGACAACCCGCGCGGCCTGATGCGCACCTACACCGTGCGTCATCAGCGCGCCGATGCCTTCGATGTCGATTTCGTGCTGCATGAAGAAGCCGGCCCGGCCTCCCACTGGGCCAAGCACGCCCGTCCCGGCGACAGCATCCTGATCGGCGGTCCCGGCCCGAAGAAGCTGGTCGACAACAGTGCCGACTGGTTCCTGATCGCAGGCGACATGACCGCCCTGC
Organism: Pseudomonas sp. Marseille-Q8238; assembly: GCF_965111915.1. NCBI lineage: Bacteria > Pseudomonadati > Pseudomonadota > Gammaproteobacteria > Pseudomonadales > Pseudomonadaceae > Pseudomonas > Pseudomonas sp. Marseille-Q8238. Next base: position 4,575,361 of record NZ_CBCOPI010000001.1, read on the forward strand.
CGGCCATCAGCGTCAACCTCGAACAATTGCCGGCCAATGCCCAGGGCCATGCGGTGATCGAAGTGATCAGCGAAGACGACATTCAACCGCTGGAGCATCCCGCCGGCCTGCAGGTTCACTGGCTGGTCAATGCCCAGTCGGGCGAACGCAGCGAGGTGCTCGCCGACCACGTGCGCCAGCTCGACTGGCTGCCTGGCCGCCCGAGCATCTGGGCCGCCTGCGAGTTCTCCGGCATGCGCGCCCTGCGCCGGCACCTGAAGGATGAACGCCAGGTCGACAGGAAGGATCTGTACATTTCCAGCTACTGGAAACTGGGCAGCAGCGAAGACCAGCACAAGGTCGCCAAGCGTGAGGATGCCGACACCGAGGGCGCCTGAGCCGGTGTCGATTCATCCTCTCGACGGTAGCTGCGCAGACCTTCGGGTCTGTTATACTCCGCCAACCCGCTACGCTTACGCCCGGATGCACGGCTACCTAATTGCCTTGCAGGACCGGACGGGATCGCCCCCCACAAGCGATTCGAGCAAGGCACATTCCCATCGGGCTTTCGCCCCACACAGACAGGATGACTCATGTCCTTTGTTTCCCTCGGTCTCTCCGAGGCTTTAGCCGGTGCCGTAGAAGCTGCAGGCTACACCCAGCCCACTCCGGTGCAACAGCGGGCGATTCCCGCCGTGTTGCAAGGTCGCGATCTGATGGTCGCCGCCCAGACGGGCACTGGCAAAACCGGCGGCTTCGCCCTTCCGGTCCTCGAACGTCTCTTTCCAGGCGGTCATCCCGATAAATCCCAGCGTCATGGCCCGCGTCAACCGCGCGTCCTGGTGCTTACCCCGACTCGCGAGCTGGCGGCCCAGGTGCACGACAGCTTCAAGGTCTATGCCCGTGACCTGCCACTGGTCAGCGCCTGCATCTTCGGCGGCGTCGGCATGAACCCGCAGGTGCAGGCCATGGCCAAGGGCGTCGACGTCCTCGTCGCCTGCCCCGGTCGCCTGCTCGACCTCGCCGGCCAAGGCAGCGTCGACCTCTCCCATGTGGAAATCCTCGTCCTCGACGAAGCCGACCGCATGCTCGACATGGGCTTCATCCATGACGTGAAGAAGGTCCTCGCCAGATTACCGGCACAACGGCAGAACCTGCTGTTCTCGGCGACCTTCTCCAAGGACATCACCGACCTGGCCGGCAAGCTGCTGCACAACCCGGAACGCATCGAAGTCACGCCGCCGAACACTACGGTCGAGCGTATCGAACAACGCGTGTTCCGCCTGCAGGCCAGCCACAAGCGCGCCTTGCTCGCTCACCTGATCACCCAGGGCGCCTGGGAACAGGTGCTGGTCTTCACCCGCACCAAGCACGGTGCCAACCGCCTGGCCGAATACCTCGACAAGCATGGCCTGCCAGCGGTGGCAATCCACGGCAACAAGAGCCAGAACGCCCGCACCAAGGCCCTGGCCGACTTCAAGGCCAACCAGGTGCGCATCCTGGTCGCCACCGACATCGCCGCGCGCGGCCTGGACATCGACCAGTTGCCCCATGTGGTCAACTTCGAGCTGCCCAACGTCGAAGAAGACTACGTACACCGCATCGGCCGTACCGGTCGTGCCGGCCGCAGTGGTGAGGCGATCTCGCTGGTCGCACCGGACGAGGAGAAACTGCTCAAGGGCATCGAACGGATGACCAAGCAGAAGATCCCGGACGGCGACACCATGGGCTTCGACCCAAGCACCGTGGAAGTGGAAAAGCCCGAAGTTCGCGGCCCGCGCCCAGAGCGCCAGCCTCGTGCCGACCGCCCGCAACGTGAGCGCAACAACGGCGCCAGTAACAATGCAGCCGCCGACAGCGCGGGCGGTGAAGGCAAGGAAAAACGCTCGCGCAACCGTCGCGGCGGCAAGAACAAGGAACGCGTACCAGGCCAGGCACCAGGCAACCAGCCCGCGCGTCAGCCGCGCCAGCAACAGGCCTCGGCAGCGCCTGTGCAACCCAACCCCAATCGCGACCCGGAAGAATTCCTCGACGACGATTTCGACAACTTCGGCAACCGTGCGGACTACGTACCTGCGCAACCGCCCAAGCCACAGGGGCGCAATCCGCGTCGCCCAGGTCAGGGCCAGGGACAAGCACCCCAAGGGCGCACACCGAACAACCGTGGCCAAGGTGGTCAGCCACGCCAGGGCGGTGCTAGCCAGGGCAATGGCAAGGCGAAGCCAGGTGGCGGGCAACGCCAGGGGCAGGGACGTAATGGCTCCGGCCAAGGCCGTGGCGCCGGTGGTGGTCGCCGCATCGACTCGATGCCGCGTGACCGTCAGGAACCTGCCGTGCAGGACAGCCGTACGGTCAAGCAGCCGCTGATCATCCGCAAGGGTGAACGCCTGCCTACCGCTGAACAGCTCGATCAGTTGTCGGACAACCGCCCACGTGGCGAGAAGCCTGCCCTGCTGACACGTCGTACCGAGACGCCAGCCGAATAAGCCTGCGTCGATGTTGAACGAAAAGCCGGGCATGCCCGGCTTTTTCATGCCTGCTCGTAATGTCATGCCCCTGAAAAGATCCGTACCCGGCATCCCGCATTGCCTGTCTGCGCCCACGCGCCAATCAATGAACACCATGAAAAAAGCCGGCGCTAGGCCGGCTTCTTTCATGCAGCGATGAGTCAGTTACTGGCGCACGCCCTCAACCGACAGGATCAGCTCGACCGACTGGGAAGCCGGGCCCGGGCCCTGAATGTTGAAGTCTTTCAGTTGCAGGGTGGTGCTGCCTTCGAAGCCGGCACGGTAGCCGCCCCATGGGTCCTTGCCTTCGCCGAGGAACTTGGCCTGGATCACCACGGGCTTGGTCACGCCGTTGAGGGTCAGGTTGCCGGTGATGTCGGCAGTGCCTTCGCCGGTCGACTTGACGGCGGTAGACTCGAACGTCGAGGTTGGGTTCTTGCTGGTGTTCAGGAAGTCAGGACCACGCAGGTGCTTGTCACGCTCGGCATGGTTGGAGTCAAGGCTGGCGGTGTTGATCTTGACGCTGACCTTGCTAGCTTCCGGTGCCTTGGCATCGAAGCTGAAGCTGCCGTCGAAGTCCTTGAAGGTGCCGTACAGCCAGCTGTAGCCCAGGTGGCTGATCTTGAAGTTGATGAACGCGTGTTGGCCTTCCTTGTCGATGGCGTAGTCGGCAGCCATGGCCTGGCCGGCGAACAGGGCTGCGCCCAGGGTCAGAGCCGCGAGGGATTTCTTGAGCATCGTCTATCTCCTTGAGGTTACTTGCGGGTACGGCCGAGCATGCGCACAAGCGTCGCATCACGGTCGATGAAATGGTGTTTGAGAGCGGCCAGGGCATGCAGGCCAGCGAAAATCACCAGCCCCCAGGCGAGGTATTCATGCACCAGGCCAGCCACGTCGGCCTGCTGAGGAATGCTGGTGATGGTCGCCGGCACCTCGAACAGGCCGAAGACACTGATGCCACGATTATCAGCGGTCGAGATCAGGTAACCGGAGATCATCAGGACGAACAAACCGAGGTAGAGAAAGGCATGCCCGGCTTTCGACGCGATGCGGGTCAGCGGGCCGTGATTGGCGGGCGCTGGCGGTGGTGGGCTGAGGAAGCGCCAGAGCAGGCGTAACAACATCACCGCGAACAGGGTCAGGCCAATGCCCTTGTGCAGCTCCGGCGCGGTGTGACGCCAGCTGCTGTAGTAATCGAGGCCGACCATCCACAGGCCGAGCCCGAACAGACCCAATACCACCACCGCCACAACCCAGTGCAACACGATGCTGGTCAGGCCGTAGCGGGAGGTCGAATTACGCCATTGCATGGATAAGAATTCCGAGAAAAACGATGGCTCAAGCCTAGCGGCAAATTCATCGAATTAAAGCGGAATTTTTCGCTTCGAAATATCGAGTAAACAGATATATCAAAAACAAGAAGAAAAACCGTTGCACCGAGTGCAGCAGGCGAACCAGAGCGGCTCCCTGCCGCTCCGGATCACAGGAACAGGTGCGCGCAAAAATCGCACCTGCCCATCCAAACACCCTTACTTCAGTTGGTAAGGAATTCCCCAGCGCGATGGCTGTTTGACAGGCTTGGCCAGGATTTCCGGCTCCTGATAGCGCATCGCTTTCAGCACGGCACTCATGCCGGTATACCCATACTTGGCCGGGTCGGACGCATTGCGCCAATCCTCGAGCGAGGTGGACATCCGGGTAAACGTGACGCTGTCCAACTCGCAGCGGACATCATTCGCCGCCACCTGCTTGCAACTGTCGGCGGAGTAATTGCTGATCGGCGGGTCGGCATAGAAACCATCGACCAGCAGAACCTCGCCAGGCTTGATGGTGAAACGGGCAAAATCCTTTTTCAGGCTAACGGTCACCATGGCGCCGGCCACGTCCTTCTTCTGGGTGACGCTGCGATAGCCCGCTGGGTCCCTGAGCTCGGTCACCTCCTGCTTGAATTTCTGGGAGCTTACGCAGGCACCACTCATGACATGCACCGCCGTGCAGCCCGTCCAGCTCTCGGTGCGGGTGCCATATGATGCATCGCGCCACTCAACCGCCTTGTTGAACTCGGCAAAGTTGGTCTTGGTCAGGACGACCTGACCCAAGGCAGAAGGTTTGATCGGTTTGGGCAGGCTCAACTGCGGGTTCGGTATCTCGGTACGCGGCAATTGATAATTCGCGCCCGACAGGCGGTAGGTACCGGGCGAGACGATATAGACCTGATAAAGCACGCGCCCGAATACCGTCTGGTAGAAGTTGCCGGTTGGACCGATATCGAAGGCGCGCCGCGAATTGCCTACGGTCAGATGCGCTTCAGGATCATTGATGTTCGTCCACTGCGTTGCAGACCAGCGAATGCGCTGAAATTCGGCGGCGACATCAGGGTCGTTGAAATCCCCCATCGGGTCGGCATCCAGATTGATCGTGGTGGTGACCACCACAGCCTGCCCGCTCTGCACTGCCGACTGAATCAATTCATCGGTTGCCTGCTTCAACTGCAGGGCCTGGGCCTCGACATCATCCTGCGTAGGCGGAAGCGGGCCACAACCCGCCACTGAGAGCAGCCCACCGATGGCAGCCGCAGACAATAACCCCTTCATATCCTTACCTCTACGCGGAAAAACGAGTCGTGCCTCGTGCACACTCTTTGGGAATCGCTCGTGTATGAAAATCGTCAGGCAATAGTAGACGAGGGCTGGGCAGGCAAACTGCCAACCGGTCGAGCCTGAGAGAACGTGCTCGCCCTACGAGCGGCTACAGGGACGAACGGCAAATCTGCCTCTGCCCAAACATCTGTCTGCCGCCAGGCGGCTGCACGCGGTACGAATCCAGCGCTCGCATCTGCTAGCCTGTGCGGCCGGCAATTGGGAGACCCGCCATGAGTTTGAATGACCAGTGGATACAGCGTGACTTGAAGGTCCTGTGGCATCCCTGCACACAGATGAAAGATCACGAGCGCCTACCGCTGGTGCCAATCAAGCGCGGCGACGGCGTGTGGCTGGAAGACTTCGACGGCAAGCGCTATCTCGACGCGGTCAGCTCCTGGTGGGTCAACGTCTTCGGCCATGGCAACCCGCGCATCAACCAGCGCATCCGCGACCAGCTCGACAGTCTCGAACACGTGATGCTGGCCGGCTTCACCCACCCGCCGGTGATCGAACTCTCCGAGCGCCTGGTGCAGATCACCCCAGCTGGGCTGGACCGGGTGTTCTACGCCGACAACGGCTCCTCGGGCATCGAGGTGGCGCTGAAGATGAGCTACCACTACTGGCTCAACTGCGGGCAGCCGGCGAAGAAGCGCTTCGTCACCCTGAGCAACAGCTACCACGGCGAAACCGTGGCGGCGATGTCGGTAGGTGACGTCGCCCTGTTCACCGACACCTACAAGTCGCTGCTGCTCGATACGATCAAAGTGCCCAGCCCGGACTGCTACCTGCGCCCCGAGGGCATGAGCTGGGAAGAACACTCGCGCAACCTGTTCGCGGCCATGGAACAGACCCTGGCCGACCACCACCACGAAGTCGCGGCGGTGATCGTCGAGCCGCTGATCCAGGGTGCCGGTGGCATGCGCATGTACCACCCGGTCTATCTGACCCTGCTGCGCGAGGCCTGCAACCGCTATGGCGTGCACCTGATCCACGACGAAATCGCCGTCGGCTTCGGCCGCACCGGGACGATGTTCGCCTGCGAGCAGGCCGGCATTTCCCCGGATTTCCTCGTGCTGTCCAAGGCGCTCACCGGCGGCTACCTGCCGATGGCCGCCGTGCTCACCACAAACACCGTGTACCAGGCCTTCTACGACGACTACGCCACCCTGCGCGCCTTCCTGCATTCGCACACCTACACCGGCAACCCGCTGGCCTGCGCCGCTGCCCTGGCGACGCTGGACATCTTCGCCGAGGACAACGTGATCGAGGCCAACAAGGCCCTGAGCGCACGCATGGCCAGCGCCACCGCGCACCTGGTCGATCACCCGCATGTGGCCGAAGTGCGCCAGACCGGTATGGCCCTGGCCATCGAAATGGTGCAGGACAAACCCAGCAAGACGGCCTACTCGTGGCAAGAGCGTCGCGGCTTGCGGGTCTACCAGCATGCTCTGGAGCGCGGCGCTCTGCTGCGCCCGCTGGGCAGTGTGGTGTACTTCCTGCCGCCCTACGTGATTACCCCGGAGCAGATCGACTTCCTTGCCGAAGTGGCCAGCGAAGGCATCGACATCGCCACCCGCACCTCGGTCAGCGTCGCCGTACACGGCGACCTCTACCCCAACCACCGCGACCCGGGCTGAAGGCCGCGGTAAGCTCACGCTGATCGTTCCCACGCTCCGCGTGGGAATGCAGCCAACCGATGCTCCGCGTCGGCGGGACGCGGAGCGTCCCCGGAGGGACTCTAACGCCGGAGCGGGGGAACCATCACCGTCGCCATCCGGGTAAATGCAGGGTGGAGGACGCGCGGCTCATCCGTCGCAGCGCTAGCTGGTGGACGCATGGAGCGCCGCCCCACCCTATTCCTCCCTCCGCAGCCCCGCCCCGCACGCGCCACGGTGCGCAGGCCGCAACCTACGGCTAGAATGCACGCCTCTGTTCCAGGTTCTTGTCCCATGCGCCTATCCCGCTTCTTCATCGATGCCCCGCTCTCCCTCGGCCAGCACGAGCTGCCCGAAGCCCAGGCCCACTACATCGGTCGCGTGCTGCGCCATGCAGTGGGCGATGCCGTGCAACTGTTCGACGGCAGCGGCCAGGAGTACCTCGGCGAACTGATCGAAGTGGGCAAGAAGAACGTGCGCGTCGAACTGCGCGAGCAGTTCGACGGCCAGGCCGAATCAGCGCTACGCGTACACCTCGGCCAGGGCCTGTCACGTGGTGAACGTATGGACTGGGCGATCCAGAAGGCCACCGAGTTGGGTGCTGCCGAGATCAGCCCGATCGTCTCCGATCGCTGCGAAGTGCGCCTCAAGGATGAGCGCGCCGACAAGCGCATGGCCCACTGGCGCCAGGTGGCGATCAGCGCCTGCGAGCAATGCGGCCGCTCGGTACTGCCGGTCATCCATCCGCCCATCCTGCTGACCGACTGGCTACAGCAGGCCGATGCCGACCTCAAGCTGGTGCTGCATCCGGTTGCCGAGCCGCTGGCCAGCCACGCACGGCCGACCACCCTGGCCTTCCTCATCGGCCCCGAAGGTGGCCTGAGCGATGCCGAAGTCGCCCAAGCCCAGGCCGCCAGCTTCCACTCTGCGCGACTCGGCCCTCGTGTGCTGCGCACCGAAACCGCTCCGGTGGTGGCACTCAGCGTCGCCCAGCAGCTGTGGGGCGATTTCGCCTGACGTGCCTCACCGGCTTTACAGGCTTGCCGGTCACTGAATAGAGTCAGCGGACCTCATCACGCCAGGCAGCACGCATGCATCGTTTCATCACCTTCGACTGGAAAGCGCCCCTGCACGACGTGCTTGATGTGATCCGTCAGGTGTATGCAGAGCCCTTCCCACAACTGGGCTCCTCCGAGCTGGACGAGCTATTGCAGCACCTGCGTGACGATACTGCCGAGGATTTCCTGCCGCCTCTGGGACAGGTATTGCACCAACTGGGGCTCGCGCTTATCGAGCGTGAAACGGGTGACGACAGCATCGACCTGTTCATCATCGAATCCGATCGAGCTGCCGGCATTCTCGCCAGCCTGCTCAAGCAGGGCGAGCAAGCCAAGGTTCAGCGCCAGTCGGCAACAGCGCTCGGCAAACAGACGCCAGGCGCAACGGCCTTGGTGCCAGGCACGGCCTACCAGCAACTGGAGCAAGCCGAACACCTGTTGCCCGGATTGGCTATCGCCCAGCAGGGAACCATGGCCACGCGCATGCTGGTCGATCTGCGCCAATGGCCGTGCATCAAGCCACTCGCCGAGCAGCCACACGGCGCCGTACTTTGCACAGCAACCAACCCAACGGGGCGCTATGCCTGGGTTCGCAGCAATCCATCAGGCCAGCCGTATGCCTGGCTGTGCGGCTCCGACATCCCGCACGAACTGACTCTGGCCATGCCCGCGTCGCCGCTGCCGCCCGCGCCCTCCAGTCGGCAACGCCGCGCACCAGAGTTTGCCCTGGGCTTCGCCGGCGACGACCTGCTGCTGAGTGATCGCGGCATGCTCTTCATCTATCGAGACTTCACCAAGGCCGACAGCGAGGTCAGCGCCGAACCGGTATTCGAGGCACCGCAGCCCCGGCGCGCCATCGACAACCCACCCGCCGTGTTCGACACCGTCGATGGGCGGGTCTGCCTTGTGCTGCGTGGGCAGTTCTTCGAATGGCGTAATGGCCAGATCCAGCCCCTGGTTCTAACGGGGGATGCAGGTGGGCCCGCCGACCCGGCCCATGCCACCTCGGTGGCGCCGGCCTCGATCACCTGGCTGGAAGAGGACGCCCTCTGCCACGGCAGCCTCGACAGTGGCCACATCACCCGGCATGCCCTGAGCAACCTTGCCGAAGGTCGCTACCTGCGTCTGCACAAGGTCAATGATGACTGGCTGTTGCTGGCCTGCTGGCTGCAGCCACACCGTTCACGCGACCTCGGCCAACTCTGGCATCCAGCATCTGGTCAGGTGCTGCGCATCCGCTACGGCATGCTGGATCTACCGGGCGGACTGCTGCACTGGACAGAGCTGCCAGATGGCCAGATCCTCGTCGGCGATCATGAGCGCCATGTCGCGCTGGGCAACTTCGAGTCCCTGCGCGAACGCCTGTCGCGCTAGCCATCACAGGGCACGCAACGTCAGCGCCGCCAGCACCAGTAGCATGACCCCACAGGCGGCATAGCTGACCCGATGCCAGAGCAGCGATGTATGACGTCGCAGCCAATCCACCAGCGCTGCGCAGATAAAGCACCAAATCAACGCCGCGAACATGAAGCCGGCGAAGAACACCAGCATCTGCACCTGGCTCGGCGTGCCCTCGACGATTCCCGCCAGGGCACTGCCCAGGGCGCCCCAGAACACAATGTTCTTCGGGTTCGACAGCGACAGCAGTGCCCCAGCGCCGAAAGCATTGCGCGCCTGCGACCCATTGGCAGCCTCCTGCTCTGGCGGCTGCCAGGCATCGCGCAGCCCTTGCACGCCAAGCCAGGCCAGATAAGCCGCGCTGGCCAGGGTCAAAGGAAGCCGCACGCTCTCCTGACCGAGCAGCAGGACCAGGCCCGTAAGGCCAATCACCGCCCACACCGCATCACCAATCAGCGAGCCAAGTTGCACCAGCAAAGCCGGGCGAAAACCACCACCGAGCCCACGTCGCAAGGTTTCACTGAATACCGCCCCGGGCGAGGCACAGAACGCCAGACCAAAGAGCATGGCGGCAAGGAAAATGGCCAACATCGACGTACTCCAGAACAAGACTGGGCGTCAGTGTCAGGCAATAGCGGCAGGAAAACTTGAACCCGATTGCAGCGGTCAGCGTCGCACGGCCCGCTGATACTGGCCCGGCGGCAGGCCATAGGCCGCGCGAAAATGACGGGTAAGGTGACTCTGATCGGCAAAGCCGAGGGTATGCGCCACCTCGGTCACGGCCAGGCCGGCGCGCAGCAAACCCTGCGCCCGACGTGTGCGCAGTTGCATGGCCCATTGCCGAGGGCTCATGCCGGTGTCCTGCTGAAACGCACGCAGCAACTGGAATTTCGACAGCCCCAGCGGTGTGGCCATCTGCTCCAAATTGGGCGCAGCATCCAGTTGCGCGGCGAGCAACTCCTGCAACTGCAGCACAGCGCCCCGAGCCAGGCGCGCCTCCATTGGCAAGCGCACACCGGACGCTTGCACGATATCGCCGAGCAGCAGGATCAAGCGCTCCTCGCCGCGCTCACGCAGAAAGCGATCATCCGCCAGGCTGCCATCGACCACCTGCGCCATGCGCTGTGTCAGGCCCGGTAGATAGGTGGCCGCACGGGCAAACTCGACACGGGCCAGGCCCAGGCTGTGGGACAACAAATCGGCAGTGACATACAGACTGACGAAGTGCCAGGGCTGGTCTTCAGGCACGCCACCGCCCTGGATCTGTCCAGGGTTGTAGGTGGTAAGGGTGCCGGCACCGGCACTGAAACTGCGCCCATCGAGCCATACCTGCTCATTGCCGAACAGGTTGGCGCTGATCACGAACTCGTCGTGGCTGTGCTTCTCGAAACGATGGCCGTATCCCTGGCTGCTGGCGACTTCGATCTCGCCGATCAGACCATGCTGCATGGCGGCCATGGGGCGCTCAGATCAACCCGGCATCGGCCAGTTTCTGTTCCAGCCCGACCAGATCAGGAATCTTGACCACGGCGTCGCCCAGTTGCACCGCGTCCAGCTCCAGGGGGGCCAATGCCTCGCTGGAGCGGGCCAGGTTGCCGTCGACCTTCAGCGAGCGCGGAATCCCCTGCACGAGCAAGGCGATGAACTTGACCTGATCGCGCCCGCCCAGGGCGTTGATTACCGCAACGCGGGCACTTTGGCCGATCTGCGCCTGGCCATCGGAGGCCGCCTCGAACGACAGCAGCGGCAGTTGCAGATCGCGCCAGGCAACCTGCCCCAGGAACCAGGCAGGCAACCCGGGCGTAACCTGTGGCGCACGGTAGGGAATCAGCTCGGCCACAGCCACGTTAGGCAGCAGCAGGGTACGGTCGGTGAGCGGCACCAGCAGAGCAGTGAGGCTGTTGACGCTGGAAACGATGCTTGGGGCTTGGCTCATGGGGCAATCCTGTGGAGAGTTTGGCAACGCATCAGGCGAACTGGCCGGCCAGATGGTTGACCAGCGCTTCGGCCAGCTCGCGCGGGTCACCGCTGAATGAGCTGTAACCACCTTCGCGCAGGCTGTCCGGCATGCTCGGGCAGGCGCAGCTGTCGGCGCGCTGGGTCCAGATCACACCGCCCTGGCGGCGCACGTAACCGGCGGCAGCGCTGCCGTCGCTGCCCATGCCACTGAAGGCAATCACGCCACAGTTTGCACCGAACTGCTGTGCCAGGTTGAGCATCATCTGATCAATGGATGGGCTGTAGGGCTCCGGCCAGCTGCGCTCGGTCACCTGCATCGCGCCGTCCTCGGCGAAGCCGAGCTCGAAGGATACGGGCACGACGATGACCTCACCGCAGCGTACCGGGTCGTTCTGCCGGGCCGGATTGACGTGCCACTGGCTATGTCGACCGACAGCCTGCGGCAGGGCACTCTCGAAACTCGCACCGATGTGCTGGGCGTAGACGAAGCCAATCGGCAAACCGCCCGGCAGCGCATCGAGAAAAGCCTTTACGGCCTCGGGGCCACCCAACGAAGCAGCCAGCAGCCAGACCTGGCGTGCCGGCTCACCGGCCACCAGCGGCGTGCTGGCCAGCGCGCTCGGCAACTCCAGGCGGCTGGGGCGTTGCGCCTCGGCGAGCAGGGCCTCCAGGCTCGGGCCCACGGCCTGGGCCGGATCGCCAACCAGGCGCTTGAGCTTGCCGAACAGGCTGCGCTCCCAGCGCGGGTAATTTTCCGAATGCCGCTCCGGCGCATGGCCTTCGCCAAACAGCACCGGCGCGCTGACCCGCTCGAGCAGGCTGTCAACCAGGGGCGAATCATCCGACTGAGCCAGGTCGACCAGCCACAGATCGGTCTCGCAGGCGCTCAGGGTCTCTTCGTCGAGGCGCGCCGGGTCACTATTGAGCACCACCTGGTAACCATTGCCGGCTAGCGCCTGCTGCAGCACATGGCGTTGCAACGAGGTATCGGCAATCACCGCAATACGGGCAGAGGTTCGCGTTTCACTCATGGCGCTTGACCAACTTCTGGATATTTTCGAGCAGATCGGATTCCTGGTAGGGCTTACCCAGGTACTCGTTGACGCCAATGGTCATGGCCCGCTCGCGGTGCTTATCACCGGTACGCGAGGTGATCATGATGATCGGCAGGTCCTTCAGACGCTCATCGTGACGCACCAGAGTGGCCACTTCGAAGCCGTCCATGCGTGGCATTTCGATATCCAGCAGCATGATGTCCGGCTTGTGTTCCTGCAGTTGCGAGATCGCATCGACCCCGTCCTTGGCGGTCAGCACGTTCATGCCGTTGCGTTCAAGCAGGCGGCTGGTGACCTTGCGCACGGTGACCGAATCGTCGACCACCATGACCAGCGTCGGCCGGTCTGCTTCGATCTCGGCGGCGGTCTGGGCCTGATGCCCAGCCAGGCGCGGCTGCTGGCTGAGCAGGTGCGCGTGACGCACCCGGATGGTCGCCAGCAGGTCGAGAATCACCACCACGCGACCGTCACCCAGGATGGTCGCCCCGGAAATACCGTGCACCCCGGCGAACTGCGGCCCCAGGCTCTTCACCACGATCTCGCGCGAACCGGCCAGGCTGTCCACCTGCACCGCCACCACGTGCTCGCTGGAACGCACCAGAATCACCGGCAACGGCAGGCTCTGGCCGATCAGCTTGGGCTGCTGGCCGTTGTTCAGCAGGTCGCCGAGGTATTTCAGTTCGTAGGCCTGGCCGGCGTATTCGAAACGCGGCGCGTCGGGGGCGTAGTAGGCCTCCAGCTCGTACGGCGACACCCGCACGATACCTTCGATGGTGTTCAACGGGATGGCGTACAGGTCTTCGCCGGACAGCACCATCAGCGCGCGGTTGACCGACACGGTGAAGGGCAGGCGGATCAGGAAGCGCGTGCCCTCGCCCACGGTCGATTCGATGCTCATCGAACCACCGAGCTGTTTCACCTCGGAGTGGACCACGTCCATGCCGACGCCACGCCCGGAAATCTGCGTGACCTTCTCGGCGGTGGAGAACCCGGCCTCGAGGATGAATTGCAGAATCTCGTGGTCGGTCAGGTCGGAGTCGGCATCCATCATGCCGCGCTCGATGGCCTTGCGCCGCACGGCCTCGAGCCGCACACCGCCGCCGTCATCGCTCAGCACGAGGAGAATATCGCCGCCTTCACGACCCAGGGTCAGGCGAATATTGCCCACCTCGGACTTGCCGTTGCCACGGCGTACATCGGCCGGTTCGATACCATGGTCGACGGCGTTGCGCAGCATGTGTTCCAGCGGCGCGACGATACGCTCCAGCACGGTACGGTCCATTTCCCCGTCGGCGTTGCCGACATGGAACTCGACCTGCTTGCCCAGCTCGGCCGCCACCTGGCGAACGATGCGGCGCAGGCGTGGGACCAGCCGGTCGAAAGGCACCATGCGCGTACGCATCAGGCCTTCCTGCAATTCGGTGTTGACCCGCGCCTGCTGCAACAGCAGGGTTTCCGCATCGCGGTTACGCGCGGCCAGGGTTTCCTTCAGGTCGAGCAAGTCGGACGCGGACTCGAACAGCGCGCGCGAGAGCTGCTGCAACTGCGAGTGACGGTCCATTTCCAGCGGGTCGAAATCTTCGTAGCCGGAACGCTCGGCCTCGGCCTGGTAACGGCTGAGAATCTGCGCCTGGGTTTCGGTATCGAGGCGGCGCAACTGGTCGCGTACCCGCTCGATGGTGGCTTCCATCTCGCCCAGGGTGAAGGTGACATCGCTGACCTGCTGCTCGACCCGGCCACGGAAGATCGAGGTTTCCCCCGCCAGGTTGACCAGCCCTTCGAGCAGGTCCGCCGGCACCTTGACCAGCTCCTGCGGAGCGCGCCGCGAGGCCGCTTCGAGCGCCGCCTCGGCAGCCCGCTGGACGAAAGGCAACACGCGGTTTTCCTGCTGGCGCTGAGGTGCAGCGCTGGCGGCGACAATCGGTGTAGTCAGGGTAACGGGAGCCGATGCCGCAGGCTCTTCAGGCGCTGAAACCAGTGTTCCCGCATCCGCGACCTGGCTCTCGTCGAGCCGCTGGCGCAGTTGGTCAAGTTCCTTCTGCAAGCCCTCGAAACCGGACTGCACATCGAGGAACAGGCTTTCCGGCCAGGGCGCATCCTGCTGTTGAGCTTCGGTCAGGTGTTGTTCGAGATCGTGGGTCAGGTCGCCCAGGCGCTTCTGCCCGGACAACCGTGCACCGCCCTTGAGGGTGTGCAGAATGCGCAGCATCTCGTCGAGGGCACTGGCATCGGTGCGCTCGGCTTCCCAGTTGCCGAGCGCTGACTCCATGGACTCCAGCAGGTCATCCGCCTCTTCGAGGAAGATGTCGAGGATGTCCGCCTCGGCCTCGACATCGTCCACCGGCTGCAGGTGCACGCTGGAAGGAATGCTCAGTTGTTCGTCCGGGTTGGCGCGAAACTGGCGGATGGTGTCGATCAGCGCCGCGCCTTGCGGGACCGCACGTTGGTCGCGTACGGCTTCAAGCATTTCGGCAAGGCGGTCATGGCAGGCCTGGAGCAGCACCAGCAGATCACTGCTGGCGCGCAGACGTCCATCGCCTACACCTTCGTAAAGGAATTCCAGCTCATGGGCCAGATCGCCGATCTCGCGAATCTCGGCCATCCGTGCACCGCCCTTGAGGGTGTGCAGGTCGCGCTGCAGCGACTCGACCTCAAGGGTGTTGTTGATATCACCGGTCCAGCGCTGCAGAGCCGCACCGGCACTTTCGATGATGTCGAAACCTTCTTCGAGGAAGATCTCCACCAGTTCCTGATCGTAGTCCTCCGCTGCCGGCGCCTGTGCGACGACAGGGGCAGGAGTGACCGGCGCCGGAGCGGTTAAAACAGGCTCTTTATGCTCGACGACCGGTACGGCATCCGCATCGGGTTCGAGCCAGGCATCGAGTTCCGGGAGTTCACCCGCGGCTTGCAGATCTTCGACAGCACTTTCAGCCTCGGGCTGAGCAAACAGAGGCGAATCGGATTCATGCTCCAATGGCTCACTGTCGACAGCGGCCTGCGAATAGTCCGGCTGCTGCAGGTCCGTACCGGCGGAAACGGCCTCAGGCTCTACGTCGTCGCCCAATGGCTCACTGCCCAGTTCAGGCAAGGCGCCGTCGAGCGACCACTCGTCATTGCTCAGTGCCGGCAGGTCTTCCAACTGCGGCGCCTCTGCCACGAACGGCTGTGCGTCGGCCTCGGCAGTGGCCTCGCTCTCGTCATCGGGAATCGGCAAATCGGGGGCGACGAAATCGACCTCTGCCAACTCACCCAGGTCCATTTCCGCTGAACCGGGCGACAGCTCGTCTGCGGCGGGCGTCAGTTCACTGGTTTGCTCCGGCTCATTCGGTTGGACAGGTGGCTCGTCGACCGGCTCACCGCCATCCGGCCCGGGCGTGCCGCCGCCATGACGGAACTGACGAATCGCCTCGATCAACGCGGAGGAGTCAGCCAGTGGCTGGTTGCGCTGCAACTGCTCGAGCACCTGAGCCAGGCGATCATGGCTTTGCTGCAACAAGTCTGCGAGATAAGGCGAATGGCTGAAGCGCCGGTCGACCAGCCCCTCGTACAGCGACTCCAGCTCATGGGCCAGGTCGCCGATGGCACTGATTTCGGCCATGCGTGCGCCACCCTTGAGGGTATGCAGGTCACGCTGCAACGACGACAGGACCAGGTTGTTCTCCGGCTCTGCCAACCAGCGGTCCAGTGCCTGGCCGGCACTGTCGAGAATATCCACGGCTTCCTCGAGGAAAATCTCCACCATTTCCTGGTCGAGACTCTCCGGCATGCTCGATGGCAGAGGAGCAGGCTGGCTGGTTTCAGGCTCTTCGTCGTGCGGGGCCTCGGGCAAGCCGAAGGCACTCAGCTCGCTGTCACTGAGCTGACCGGCTTCCAGCTCATCGAGCTCGATGACCTCCAGACCGTTCGGCACATCGAGGTCGAGCAATGACAGCGCTTCTGGGTTGAGCACTTCCTCAAGCAGGCGATGCAGCGACGCGACCTGCTCCGGCTGCGGGCTCACCTGCAGGCCTGCCGCCACCTGATCCATCATGTCGATCAGCACTTCATGGGCCGCTTCGGCCTCACTGAAGAAGCGCTCGCTGACTGCCAGACGCCCTTCCTGCACAGCCTGGTACAGCTCGAGCAAGGCCTGGCACAGCTCATCGATCTGCGGCAGCTCGGCCATCTCGGCACCGCGACCCAGGGTCGTCAGTTCATCCAGCAGCGCTGTCAGTTCCTGCTGTTCGCTGGGGTGTTCGCGCCATTTGCGCAGCAGGTCTTCGGCGTCGAGCAGGATGTCCATGCCTTCGGCGAGGAAGATCGAGATCAGTTGCGGATCACGCACTTCGCCCTGCTGGTCCTGACGTTCCTGTTCGCTGGTGTCGAGACGTTCCTGATGGCGCTTCTGCACGTCAGCCAGGAATGCTTCGGCCCCGTCGATAACTGCCAACGGTTGGGTTTCGAGGTTATCCAGACCGATACGGAACAATTGCTCGGCGCGCTGCAGCAACTCGGCGTCGGCCATGTCCACAAGAATCAGGTTGGTCTTGAACTCCTTGACCAGTTTCTCCAGCGGCGTGGCGAGCTCGGCAATCGGCAGGATGCCCGCCATGTGTGCACTGCCCTTGAGGGTATGCAGTGCACGTTGCAGCGAGTCGGTCACCGGCTGCGGCAGTTCCTGGGCGCAATCGGCAAGAAAACCGACCAGTGCATCCAGATGGGTTTCCGCTTCGTTGCGGAAAATTTCCAGCAGCTGTGGATCGAGGGGCTCGCCATCGAGCTCGTCATCCAGCTCGAGCGAAGCCAAGACTGGCTCGGCTTCGGCTTCGGCTTCGGCTTCGGCTTCGGCTTCGGCTTCGGCTTCGGCTTCGAAAGAAAGTGTCGGCGTCTCGTCGACAGCAGCAACCTGAGGCGTAGGCAGGCCACGAGCCAGTGCATGCGCCGTAGCCGCCAGCAGGTCGACATCGTCGCGCTGGCGCTGCGCCTTGGCGGCGAACTCTTCGACCAGCGCGGGCATCAGAGCCACTACATCGTTGACCACCTTGAACACTGGTGCATCGGCTTCGATGCTGCGATCCAGAACTCGGTTGAGCAGATTCTCGACCGACCAGCCCAGCTCACCGATGACCAAGGCACGCACCATACGCCCACTGCCCTTGAGGGTGTGGAAAGCACGGCGGACTTCGATCAAAGCGTCCTTGTTGCGGGTATCGGCTACCCATTGCGGCAGGTACTCGCCGATGGTTTCCAGTACCTCGGCGGCTTCCTCGACAAAGACTTCGAGCAGTTCTTCATCGACCGGCTCTTCGTCCGCCGGAGGTGGCAACAGGCTAGGCGGCACATCTTGCGCAGGCGGGTTGATGGCCTGCACGGGAGCCGCCATGACATCGGCCATGGACAGTGGCTTTTCGCCAACCGGCTCGGGAAGCTCGACGGCAAAGGGCTCGGTCGATAGCTCGACGTCCGGCAGGTCGAGGTCGACGATTTGCTCGGCATCCCACTCGAGCGGTTCATCGTCGGGCGACTCGACACTCAGCTCGTCCAGCTCGCCCAAGTCGATAACGGCAGGTGCTTCGTCTAGCGGTTGCAGCTCATCGAAGTCCAGTGCGGGCAGCAATTCGGCAGGCTGCTCAGCCGGAGCCGGGGCCAGTTCGACCAGCGAAGCGTCGAACTCGGCGAAACTCCAGTCGTCGTCCGCGACCAGCGGCTGGCCATCGGCAGCAGGCAGGTCGAGCGACACAACGTCGCTGCTCAGCTCATCGACGCCGCCATCAGCCAACGGCTCCAGCTCCAGGGGGTCCAGGTCCAGCACCGCAAAATCCGCAGTCTGCTCGGCTTCCTGAAAAACCGGCGCTGGCGCTTCGTCGGCCAGCACCTCGATTTCATCCAGCGGATCGTCCAGCGGTGCCTGCGACACGGCTGGTGGTTCGGCGCGATCTGGCGCGACCCGATCAAGAATCGAGGGCTTTTCCTGCAACGGATAACCGAGGCTTTCGAGGCTCTCTTCCGCCACGTCGAGAATCAGGTCGCCCTGGGTCGCGTGGTCCTCGGACAGGCGTTCGAGGTAGTACTCCACGCTGGTGATGGCATCGGCGAGGGTGTCCAGGTTCTGCCAGTTGGGCACGGCCTTGCGCGCCAGCAACTGTTCTTCGATGTAACGATTGCAGGCTTGCAGCAGGGTCGCCGCACGGCTTAGCGGAATCATCGCCAGGCCACCGCGAACCTGCGTCAGCAGCTCCGGCACACGGGCCAGGTGGTCATGGTTCCACTGCGAAGCGATGAACTCGATGATCGCGTCCTTGGCCTGCTCCAGTCCGGTGCGCGCTTCCTTGATCACCAACTGGTGAATCTGCGTCACATCGGTGGTGGGCAGGTGGCTCTGTTCGCTCTGCCGGTCGTCACTGGGGCCGACCATGCCGGCCAGCGTCGCCTCGACGTACAGCAGCGCACCGGCGATATCCATCAACACCGCATCGCCCGGTTCGCTCTGGCCACGGGCCAGGCTGTGCACGACTTCGATCTGGTCAACGATGACCTTGCGCGGCTGGCCAAAGCCCAGCACACCGAGGGTATCGGCAATCTGCTTGAGCGGAGCCGACAACCCATCGAGATCGCCAACGTGCTGGCGGTCGCTACGCACGAACAGATCGAGGCTGTCCTTGACCCGCACCAGCTCCTCGCACAGGGCGGCGACCACCGAGCGCATCGCATCGCGATCCGGTCCGGCCAGGCGCGCGCGCTCTTCGTCGACCACCTCGGTGTCCGGCAGCGCGTCATCCAGGCGGTACTGTTCCTTGAGTGCACGCAAACGCGGCGACTGTGCCGGTGCCTTGGCCACATAGAACAGCAGGTTCTTCGCCAGGTCCTCGGGAGCCGGCTGGTTGATGCCATCGGCGCCCTGCTCGACCAGGCGCTTGAGCTCGCGGTCCACCTGACGCAACAGGGTGCGAACCGAGGCACCATTGGTCACGCTGCCGTTGGCCAGGCCTTCGACCATGCCCGAGGCAATCTGCCACAGCGGGCCAAGCGGTGCGTCCTGGCACAGGGTTTCCAGGCGGCCGAATACGCGGGCCATGTAGCCCAGGTTGGTTGGCAGGTCCTGATTGCGGATTACCCCGACCAGTGCCACCTGCAGCATCTGGCGCAATTTGCGCAACAGCACGGGCAGCTCGGCGGTACGCAGGCGGTCGAGCGATTCCTCGGACAGCGGCGCTTGCTGGGCCGGCAATTCGGGGGAAAACAGGCTGGTTTCCGAGAGCAGCTTCTCGCCGCGCGCGGCACGCAGGTCGTTGAGCAGGGGCAGCACGACCATCGGCAGGTCGCGGCGGGCGCTCTGAATACGATCGAGGTAGACCGGCAGTTGCAGGATGGCCTGCATCAGCACTTCCAGCGCTTCGTTCTGGTTGCTGACACGGCCTTCCATCAGGGCCTGGGCGAGATGCTCCATTTCCTCGGCGAGCAGGGCCGCGCCGTAGAACTCGACCATCTGCAACGTGCCATGCACCTGGTGCACGTAGGTCAGGCAGAACCGCATGCGCGTCGGGTCCTGCGGGTTCTCGACGAACGCCTCCAGGGCCTGGCGGGCCTGTTTCAGGGTTTCCGCGATCTCGCCTTTGACCCACTCCAGGGCGACATAATCGTGCCGATCACCCATACCGACTCCAGTCATTCTTGTCTTAGCCCTTGCGGGTAAACGCCAGCACCCGCTCGTCGGCAACCGGCTCAAGGTCCGGGTGTTGCCAACCGACTACCTCCCCCACGCCGACGACCAGCAAGCCCCCTGGTGCCAGGCGCTCAGCCAGGCGATTGAGGATTTCGCGGCGCCGCCAACGGCGGAAATAGATCAGCAGGTTCTGACAGAAGATAACGTCCGTGCCGGTCATGGGCGCCTTGCCCAGTTCCAGTACGTTCAATCTGGCAAAACAGATACGCGCCGCCAGATCCGGCACTATCTTGAAACGTCCATCCGCCTGGGCGATGAAGTAGCGCTCGCACAGGTCAAAATCCACTTGTTCCAGGCGCCGCGCGCCATATACGGCCTCGCGCGCCTTGTTCAATACATTCAGGCTGATATCCGTACCGGTCACCCCGAACGGCTGGATCTGCCCGGCTTCGCGCAGCACTTCGGCCGCGCAGATCGCCATCGAATAAGGCTCTTCGCCACTCGAGCAACCTACGCTCCACAGCGACCAGGGCTGCGGAACGGCATCCGTGGCCAACCGCCCGCGCAGGTAGCGCTCCAGCACATCGAAGGACGGGCGATGGCGGAAGAAACGGGTCTCCTGCACCGTCAGCCGGTCCAGCAACGTCGACCACTCCACCGCGCCGCGTGGGCCATCGGTGACCTGGCGGAAATAGCTGGCGTAGTCGCTGATATCCAGCTCGCGCATCCGCGCGGTCAGGTTGGTCTGCAGGAAGGCCCGGCGCTGTTCGTTGACCACCACGCCGGTGCGCTCTTCCAGCAGAGCCTGCCAGTCACGGAATTCCGCGTGAGACATATCGGCCAGGGGTTTCAAGGCCCAGACGCTGCTTGGCTGCATGCCGTGTCCCTTGCTCATGGCCAGGAATCCTGCGCAGCGACCGGTTCAGGCCGCCGCGCCTCTCCTGATCAGACCTGACCGTCCGGCAGGGTGAAGCCGGATACCGATTTGCGCATCTCACTGGCCATCTTGGCCAGGTTACCAATGCTCTTGGCGGTAGCGGTGGTACCTGCGGAGGTCTGCGAGGTGATCTCCTGGATCACGTTCATGGTGTTGGAGATGTGGCCGGCAGACGAAGCCTGCTGGCGAGCGGCGTTGGAGATGTTCTGGATGAGTGCCGCGAGGGTCTTGGATACCTTCTCGATCTCTTCCAGCGCCACACCGGCGTCCTGTGCCAGGCGGGCACCGCGCACCACTTCGGAGGTGGTCTGCTCCATGGAGATAACCGCTTCGTTGGTGTCGGTCTGAATCGTTTTAACCAGCGCCTCGATCTGCTTGGTCGCGCCGGAGGAACGTTCCGCGAGACGCTGTACCTCGTCCGCTACCACGGCGAAGCCTCGACCGGCGTCACCGGCCATGGAGGCCTGGATCGCGGCGTTCAGTGCGAGGATGTTGGTCTGGTCGGCAATGTCGTTGATCAGGCTAACGATGTCACCGATCTCCTGGGACGATTCACCGAGGCGTTTGATCCGCTTCGAGGTGTCCTGGATCTGCTCACGGATGTTATCCATGCCGGTGATGGTGTTGTGCACCACCTCGTTACCCTTGTTGGCGATGGCTACGGAACGTTCCGCTACCGCGGAGGATTCCGAGGCGTTCGCCGATACCTGGTCAATCGACACGGCCATTTCGTTGATCGCGGCCGACGCACCAGCGATTTCCTGCGCCTGGTGCTCGGAGGCCTCGGCCAGGTGCATCGCCGTGGCCTGGGTTTCCTGGGCTGCGGCAGCCACCTGAACGGCGGTCGAGTTGATCGTCAGTACCAGGTCGCGCAGTTGGTCGATGGAGTAGTTGATGGAGTCGGCGATGGCACCGGTGAAGTCTTCGGTTACCGTGGCCGCTACCGTCAGGTCACCGTCGGCGAGGTCGGCGATTTCATCGAGCAGACGCAGAATCGCTGCCTGGTTACGTTCGTTCTTCTCGGCGGTTTCGCCCAGTCGGCGGTTGGTTTCACGCACCATCACCAGGCCGATCAGGATAATCGAGGCCAGGGCGAGCAGGCCGAGCACATAACCGGCAATGGTATTGAAGTAACGACCACCGGCCAGGTTCTCGAAGCCGTCGGCCAGGCCCGAGGCCTTGTCCAGCAGGGTCTGCGAGTCGGTAAAGATGGTGCTGGCGGATTCACGTACCTGGAACAGTTCTGGCGAGGTTTCGAGAATCTCGTCCACCGAGCCGGAAACGAACTGGAACAGTTCGGAAATTTCGGCCAGACGCTCGAGGGCGTCGGTGTCGGTGACCTTGGAAATCTCCATGGCAGCGTTGCCTTCGGTCATCGCCTTCAGGACGCGACCGAACAGGCTGGCGTCGCGACCGAACATGTCGGCGGCCTGTACCGAGTCTTCGTCACCGGCCAGTACCTTGTTCACCGAACCGAGAATACGTTCGGCGAGCAGCGACTGACGCTGAGCAACCGCGACCTGGGCAGCGGGTGCGCCGCTTTGCAGGAGGATGTCGACGACTTCTTCGTACTCGACCTGCAACTGCGGGATGGTTTCCGCGAGGGTCGCGGCGACCTGGTGCAGCGAGAGAACGGTCTGCTCACTGGCGAGGATGGCGTCGGCGTTCTTGCGCAGGCTGTCCCAGTCGGTCTGCACCGCGTCCATGTGCGCGCGCATCGACTCGGGTGCCTGAGGTAGGCCGGTGCTTTCGTCACCTTGGGTCAGGTAGCCCCAGCGCTCTTCGAAGCCATTGCGGGCTTCCTTGAGCAGCGGGAAGGCTGCCGCCTTGCCGGTTGCGGCCTCGGTGGCGTTCTTCGCGATCCGCTGGGAAAGCACACGCAGCTCACCGGAGTGGCTGATGTATTCCTTGTCGTAGTTGGACTGGGTGTTGAGATAGGCGAAGTTGGCGAACAGCAACACGATGGAGATGATCAGGACGATGAACAGTCCGGCGATCAGCGTGTTACTACGCGCACCTGCCAAAAGATTGCCTGCGTTTAGTTTCTTCATTATGTGGCCCCCGCCTGGACCTACCGCACTACGGTTCCCATGTAACGCCAAAAGGCCGGCAACTGCCGACCCAACCGAAAATCTTATATAGCCACATCCAGAAAGCCTTGATGTTGAGCCAGCGCATGCGGACTGAACACCAACCATGGTTGTTCACGTTGGAACAGGCCATGGATGAAAGGCTGAATGGACGCTTCGAGCGCTGGAAGCTGTTCGGTGAAGGTATCCACCGGGAAGTGCTGCATGCCGAATACTTCATCGACCGTCAGCCCGGCGAACACGTCCTGGTGATCGACCACCAGCACACGCCGCTGCTTGCGCAGGGGCGACAGCTCGGAGCCGAAGAATCCACACAGATCCATGACCGGCAATAACCGGCCACGTACGTTGGCAACACCCTTGACCCAGCTCTTTACACCCGGCAGCAAGGTATAGCGTGGCTCGTGCAGGACCTCACCAATCTCGCCCATCGGTGCGACGAAGAATCGCTCGCCCATGCGAAAACCGATGCCGCTCCAGAACTGCACCGCTTGTTGTTGCGATGGCAAACCGGCAGCCAGCACACGGCAGCGCTGATCGATTTGCACGAGGAGCTGAAAGGGAGACTGAGCGTCCGACATGCCGGCCCTGGCCTTTGTTGTTATCGAACTACGGACTGGCGCGGCATCAGCCGGCCAGCACCGCATTCAGGGTTTTCATCAGGGTGTCTTCATCCACCGGCTTGGTCAGGTAATCGCGCGCGCCCTGGCGTTTGCCCCAGACCTTGTCGGTCTCCTGATCCTTGGTGGTAACGATGATGACCGGGATATGGCCAGTGTCGGCATCCTTGGTCAGTTGGCGGGTTGCCTGAAAGCCGTTGAGGCCCGGCATGACGATATCCATCAGGACGGCATCGGGTTTTTCCTGACGCGCCAGCGCGACGCCGTCGGCGCCATTTTCCGCCTTGAGCACCTGATGGCCGTGCTTTTCCAGCATGGCGGTCAGCTTGTACATCTCGGTCGGCGAGTCATCAACAATCAGAATACGAGCCATGGTGTTCCCCATACGCAAAAAGGCTTAACCGGCCAGGCCGGAAATCAGGAGGCTTGTTCCACCGGAGTGAACTCGGGGACATGCGCCTTGATCGCACCGAGAAGCTCTTCTTTGCTGAAGGGCTTGGTCAGGTACTGGTCAGAACCGACGATTCGGCCTTTGGCCTTGTCGAACAGACCGTCCTTGGAGGACAGCATGATCACCGGTGTGGATTTGAAAGCACTGTTGTTCTTGATCAG
This sequence comes from Pseudomonas sp. Marseille-Q8238, assembly GCF_965111915.1. Taxonomy (NCBI): domain Bacteria; kingdom Pseudomonadati; phylum Pseudomonadota; class Gammaproteobacteria; order Pseudomonadales; family Pseudomonadaceae; genus Pseudomonas; species Pseudomonas sp. Marseille-Q8238. Next base: position 4,599,515 of record NZ_CBCOPI010000001.1, read on the forward strand.
GGCGCAAGTCTGATAGCCATCGAGACGCGGCATCATGATGTCAACGAAGATGATGCTCGGATGAGTATCGGCAATTTTGGCCAGTGCATCGAAGCCATCAACTGCCGTGATGACCTCGCAACCGACCTTCTTCAGCAAGGTTTCGGCAGTGCGACGAATCGTCTTCGAATCGTCGATCACCATCACCCTCAAACCCTCGGAATGCTGTTCCATGTGTGCCCTACCATCGCCTCGGTGAGTCATTGTTCTTACGTTATACAGTGTGCCTGAGGCCCTGCCACCGACGGGCTGCGACCCAATCATCGGGCCTTTTTAGCACACTCTCCAGATGCAAGCCATAAGCCCCGAACATGTAGGGTTTTTCTTGACCGGCAGGGTCGCCAGCGCCACCCTTGCGCATCTCAGTATGGCCGCCAAGGCCCTTTCTTGCCGGAATCACGGTGCGGAGGTTTTACCCCGATGAGCGTTCGCCTGGGGATCGTCATGGATCCCATTTCCCAGATCAGCTTCAAGAAGGACAGCTCGCTGGCCATGCTTCTCGCCGCCCAGGCCCGTGGCTGGTCGCTCTTCTATATGGAGCAGCGCGACCTGTATCAGAACGCCGGCCAGGCCCGCGCCCGCATGCGCCCACTGCGCGTTTTCGACAACCCCCAGCAATGGTTCGAACTGGACGCCGAGCAGGACAGCCCGCTGGGCGAACTGGACGTGATCCTGATGCGCAAGGACCCGCCCTTCGACAACGAGTTCGTCTACTCCACCTACCTGCTGGAACGTGCCGAAGCCGACGGCGTCCTGGTGGTCAACCGCCCCCAGAGCCTGCGCGACTGTAACGAGAAGCTCTTCGCCACGCTGTTCCCCCACTGCATGCCGCCCACCTTGGTCAGCCGCAGGGCCGACATTCTGCGCGAGTTTGCCGAAGCGCAGCGTGACATCATTCTCAAACCCCTGGATGGCATGGGCGGTTCGATGATCTTCCGCCACCGCGCCGGAGACCCCAACCTCTCAGTGATCCTGGAAACCCTGACCGCCCACGGCACCCAGCAATGCATGGCGCAAGGCTACCTTCCAGGCATCAAGGACGGCGACAAGCGCATCCTGATGATCGATGGTGAGCCGATCCCCTATTGCCTGGCGCGTATCCCGGCGCAGGGCGAGACCCGCGGCAACCTGGCCGCTGGCGGTACGGGCGAGGCGCGACCGCTGACCGAGCGTGATCGCTGGATCGCCGCCCAGGTCGGTCCGGTACTGCGGGAAAAGGGCCTGCTGTTCGTCGGCCTCGACGTAATCGGTGAGCACCTCACGGAAATCAACGTGACCAGCCCAACCTGCATCCGCGAGATCGACAAGGCCTTCGACACGCGCATTGGTGAACGCCTGATGGACGCCATCGACGGCAAGCTCAAGGCCCGCCAGGCCAAGCCACAAGTTTGAAGCAGCTAGCAGCTTTGGACGCGAGGCTTGCAGCGTGAAGGCCGGAGTCGGCAGACTGCGCGGCACTTCGAACCCTGCCGACCCAAATTCTGTCGACCCACGATGAACGCAGCCAGTACCCCGCCCGAACGGCTCAGCGCCGGTGTCCGCCCAGCGGACCGGCTGGGCTTCACCCTGCTCATCGCCTGCGTGCTGCACCTGGCACTGATCCTCGGGGTCAGCTTCACCGTGATCAAACCCGGCGACCTGAGCAAGACCTTGGAAATCACCCTGTCCACCTTCAAGAGCCAGGAAAAGCCGAAAGAAGCCGACTTCCTGGCCCAGGATAACCAGCAGGGCAGCGGCACGCTGGAGCACAAGGCGGCGCCGAAGACCACCGAGCAGGCCGTGTTTCAGGACACCGAGGTCAAGCGCGTCACCCCGCCCACCGCGCCACCGCCCGCACAACGCAAGGAAGCGCCAAAGGCCGCCATCGCCACCCACGCGCCGCAAAAGGAAAAGACTCCGACCAAGCGCGAGGAAACCAAGGCTACCCTAGAAGCGCCGCCGGCACCGGTATTCGACAGTTCGCAACTGTCCTCGGAAATCGCCAGCCTGGAGGCCGAACTGGCCCAGGAACAGCAGCGCTACGCCAAACGCCCGAAGATCCACCGCCTCAACGCCGCCTCGACCATGCGCGACAAGGGCGCCTGGTACAAGGACGAATGGCGCAAGAAGGTCGAGCGCATCGGCAACCTCAACTACCCGGATGAGGCTCGGCGCCAGCGCATCTACGGCAGCCTGCGTCTATTGGTGTCGATCAACCGCGACGGCAGCCTGTATGAAGTACTGGTACTGGAGTCTTCCGGCCAGCCGACCCTCGATCAGGCCGCCCTGCGCATCGTCCGCCTGGCAGCGCCATTCGCGCCGTTCAGCGGCGATCTGTCCGAGTTCGATCGTCTGGAAATCATTCGTACCTGGCGCTTCGAACGCGGCGACCGACTTTCCAGCCAGTAGGCAAAGCCGGCGCATGCAACCCTCCGGCGCAGGCATTGGGCCTGAGTTTTCACCCTGACTTGACGCTTATGGCTTGTAGCTTCCGTCTAGCTCCATGACACTACCGCCATGAACGACGTCGCTACCTCCCTCAAGCACCACTTTCTGATTGCCATGCCGCACATGGCCGATCCGAATTTCGCGCAAACCGTAACCTACCTGGTCGAGCACAACGAACAGGGCGCCATGGGCCTGGTGATCAACCGTCCCACGGGCCTCAACCTGGCCGAAGTACTCGAACAGCTGCGCCCCGATGACACCCCGCCCGCCCTGTGCCAGAGCCTGCCGATCTTTTCCGGCGGCCCGGTGCAGACTGATCGCGGCTTTGTCCTGCACCCTGCGGGCCCGACCTTCCAGGCGACCCTGGAGCTCGGCGAACTGGCCCTGTCCACCTCGCAGGACGTGTTGTTCGCCATTGCCGAAGGCAGCGGTCCGGCGAAACACCTGATTACCCTCGGCTATGCCGGCTGGGAAGCCGGGCAACTGGAGCAGGAACTCGGCGATAACGCCTGGCTGACCTGCCCGGCGGACAACGCCATCCTCTTCGATCTGCCGTTCGACCAGCGCCTGAACGCCGCTGCCGCCCTGCTCGGTATCAACCTCAGCCTGCTGACCGCCCAGGCCGGGCACGCATGAGCACCACCAAACCGCTGCGCCTGCTGCTCGGCTTCGACTACGGCACCAAGCAGATCGGCGTTGCCGTCGGCCAGGTCATCACCGGCCAGGCCCGCGAGCTGTGCGTGCTCAAGGCGCAAAATGGCGTGCCGGACTGGCAGAAGGTCGAACGCCTGATCAAGGAATGGCGGCCGGACGCCATCGTCGTTGGCCTGCCGCTGAATATGGACGGCAGCAAAAGCGAGATGAGCGACCGTGCGGAAAAATTCGCCCGGCGCCTTAACGGCCGCTTCAACTTGCCGGTGCATACCCACGACGAACGCCTGACCACCTTCGAAGCCAAGGGCGAGCGCCTGGCCCAGGGCCAGCGCGGCGGTTACCGGGAAAACCCGGTCGACGCCCTGGCCGCCGCCTTGTTGCTGGAAGGCTGGCTGGCCGAACACCCTTCGACCTGATTGCGAGAGACCCTGACATGGCCCTGCCCAACCCTGCCGAACTGCTGCCACGCATGGCCAGCGAGCTGACCAGCCTGCTGCAGCGCCGTGGCATCGACCAGCCCCACTTCATCGGCATCCGCACCGGCGGCGTCTGGGTCGCCCAGGCCCTGCTCGAACAACTGGGGCTGGACGTACCGCTGGGCACCCTGGACGTGTCCTTCTACCGCGACGACTTCACCCAGAACGGCCTGCACCCGCAGGTGCGCCCGTCCGAGCTGCCGTTCGAGATCGAAGGCCAGCACCTGGTACTGATCGACGACGTGCTGATGAGCGGACGCACCATCCGCGCCGCACTCAACGAACTGTTCGACTACGGCCGCCCGGCCAGCGTGACCCTGGTCAGCCTGCTCGACCTGGACGCCCGTGAACTGCCGATCCATGCCGACATCCTCGGCGCAACCCTCGCCCTGGCCGGCAACGAACGGGTAAAATTGCTCGGCCCAGCGCCGCTCGCCCTCGAGCTGCAAACCCTTTCCGCTTCCTAGCCAAGGCCCGCCCCATGCCTACCGATGCCAAGCGCTCGCTACAGCTCAACGACCAGGGCCAGTTGCGCCACTTCCTCTCGCTCGACGGCCTGCCTCGCGAACTGCTGACGGAAATCCTCGACACCGCCGACTCCTTCCTCGAGGTCGGCGCCCGCGCAGTGAAGAAAGTCCCGCTGCTGCGCGGCAAGACCGTGTGCAACGTATTCTTCGAGAACTCCACGCGCACCCGCACCACCTTCGAGCTGGCGGCCCAGCGCCTGTCCGCCGACGTGATCAGCCTCAACGTCTCGACCAGCTCGACCAGCAAGGGCGAGACCCTGTTCGACACTTTGCGCAACCTCGAAGCCATGGCCGCCGACATCTTCGTTGTGCGCCATGCCGACTCCGGCGCCGCGCACTTCATCGCCGAACATGTATGCCCCAACCTGGCGATCATCAACGGTGGTGACGGCCGCCACGCACACCCGACCCAGGGCATGCTCGACATGCTCACCATCCGCCGCCACAAGGGCGGTTTCGAAAACCTCTCGGTGGCGATTGTCGGCGACATCCTGCATTCGCGGGTGGCGCGCTCGAACATGCTCGCGCTGAAAACCCTGGGCTGCCCGGACATTCGCGTGATCGGGCCGAAGACCCTGCTACCGGTGGGCATCGAACAGTACGGAGTAAAGGTCTACAGCGACCTGGCCGAAGGCCTCAAGGATGTCGACGTGGTGATCATGCTGCGCCTGCAGCGCGAGCGCATGCAGGGCGGCCTGCTGCCCAGCGAGGGTGAGTTCTACCGCCTCTACGGCCTCACCGAGCAGCGCCTCAAACTGGCCAAACCGGACGCCCTGGTGATGCACCCGGGGCCGATCAACCGTGGCGTGGAAATCGAATCGGCCGTGGCCGATGGCCCACAGTCGGTGATCCTCAACCAGGTCACCTACGGCATCGCCATCCGCATGGCCGTGCTGTCCATGGCCATGAGCGGGCAGACCGCCCAGCGCCAACTGAATGCCGAGGAGCAGAACTGATGCGTACCCGTATCCTCGGAGCCCGCGTGATCGACCCGGCCAGCGGCCAGGACCAGGTCCGCGACCTCTACCTGGACAGCGGCAAGATCGCCGCCTTCGACCAGGCACCGAGCGGCTTCGTCGCCGACCGCGATATCGACGCCCGTGGTCTGATCGCCACCCCGGGCCTGGTCGACCTCGCCGTGGCCCTACGCGAGCCGGGCTACAGCCGTAAGGGCAACATAGCCAGCGAGACCCTGGCCGCCGCCGCCGGTGGCGTCACCAGCCTGTGCTGCCCGCCGCTGACCAAGCCGGTGCTGGACACCCCGGCAGTGGTCGAGCTGATCCTCGACCGCGCCCAGGAGGCCGGGCATACCAAGGTCTTCCCCATCGGCGCCCTGACCAAGAACCTCGGCGGCGAGCAGCTTGCCGAGCTGGTTGCCTTGCGTGACGCTGGCTGTGTGGCATTCAGCAACGAACTGGCGCCCTTCGCCAACAACCGCACCCTGCGCCGCGCACTGGAATACGCGGCGACCTTCGACCTGACGGTGATCTTCCACGCCCAGGATGCCGACCTCGCCGACGGTGGCCTGGCCCACGAAGGCGCCACCGCCAGCTTCCTCGGCCTGGCCGGGATTCCCGAGACCGCAGAAACCGTGGCCCTGGCCCGCGACCTGCTGCTGGTCGAACAAAGCGGCGTCCGCGCCCACTTCAGTCAGTTGACCAGCGCCCGCGGCGCCGAGATGATCGCCGCCGCCCAGGCCCGTGGCCTGCCGGTCACCGCCGATGTGGCGATGTACCAACTGATCCTCACCGACGAGTCGCTGCTCGGCTTCTCCAGCCTTTACCACGTGCAGCCACCGCTGCGCACCGCCTTCGACCGCGATGGCCTGCGCGACGCAGTGAAGAGCGGCGTGATCGGCACCATCGCCAGCCACCACCAGCCTCACGAGGCCGACGCCAAGCTGGCGCCGTTCGGCGCCACCGAGCCAGGCATCAGCAGCGTCGAACTGCTGCTGCCACTGGCATTGACCCTGGTTCAGGACGGCCTGCTCGACCTGCCCACCCTGCTCGCTCGCCTCAGCGCCGGCCCGGCCAAGGCCCTGCGCCTGCCAGCCGGACGTCTGGCCGTCGGCGCCCCCGCCGACCTGCTGCTGTTCGATGCCGAAGGCCAGACCCTGGCTGGCGAAACCTGGTACTCCAAAGGCGGCAACAGCCCCTTTATCGGCCACTGCCTGCCAGGTCGGGTGCGCTACACCCTGGTGGATGGACGCATCAGCTTCCAGGGCTGAGCTCCAAGGCCCGGCCAGTACATCTGGCTGGCCGGGCCTTGTGTCGTCTTTTCGTGGGAGCGGGCGGAGATGCCTAGTTCCTGCCAGCGAAATCAAGAGCACAAAGGCTTCGCGGGCATGGCCCGCTCCCACTAAGCCCCAGAGCCGGGCCGACATTTGATTCGTGTCGTGACACCAGCACTTTCGACCTATCGCCCAACCGCTACCACGGATGCACTCCGGCACCACGTTGGTCTGATGGAATCGGCCCGTCGTTCGCGTTGAGATGGAGCACTCGACAGGCCCGTGCCAGCTCAGCCATGAACAACCTCTATACCTACGCCAGTGCCATCCTGCGCACCCACAGCCGCGTGCAGATCGTTGCGCAGACGAGCGAAGAGCAGCATTGGCCGGACGAGGGTTTCGAGGTCTATCGGCAGTCCATCACCTATCACTTCGACAATGGCGCCGTGGTCCAGCGCGCCATCGAGCAGGACAGCGCGCCCTCTGACGCTGCGTGTGGCGAGTGCTGGATTTCCTACACGGTCCTGCAGCACCCGCAGGGCGCAACCATAGAGCCGCCGCAACGGCACTTCGACAACGCCTGCCGCGAGCGACGCTGGCTGACCGCCCATGGCCGCTCGCACGATAACCAGGCCTGACCACCTATTCAGCCATAGCGCGCATTGCATACGGACACCTGGTTGTTCAGCGTCCAGAAGTCGTACAACACGCCCAGACCGCAAAAGCCGAGCGTCACCAGATAGAGGATCCCGGTGATCCACTTGCCCTGGTACATACGGTGCACCCCAAAGGCGCCGAGAAAAGTCAGCAGAATCCAGGCGATGTTGTAGTCGAGCGGCCCGGCGTTGAAGCGCAGGTCGGCTTCCCGATCCATGCTGGGGATCAGGAACAGGTCGATGATCCAGCCAATGAACAGCAGGCCGAAGGTAAAGAACCAGATGGTGCCGGTCACCGGCTTGCCGTAGTAGAAACGGTGCGCGCCGAGGAAACCGAAGATCCACAACAGGTAACCGATGATCTTGCTGTGCGTGTCGTGCTGCTGCATGTGAACTCCTTGTCTCTGTATTCAAATCCGCAAACCGCAACCACTGATCGCAAGGCCTCTTGCGCTCGTTGATCAATCATCAAATACTGTATGTAAATACAGTATTTGAGCAATCATGGAACTCATCGACAAGCTTAGCGTGCTCGCCGACGCTGCCAAATATGACGTGTCCTGCGCCAGCAGTGGCGCGCCTAAGCGCGATTCGCGGGGCAAATCCGGGCTGGGCGCGACCAACGGTATGGGCATCTGCCACAGCTTCACCCCGGACGGGCGCTGTGTCGCCCTGCTGAAGATCCTGCTGACCAACTTCTGCCTGTACGACTGCCAATACTGCGTCAACCGCCGCTCCAGCGACGTACCGCGTGCCCGCTTCACCCCAGAAGAGGTGGTGACGCTGACCCTGGATTTCTACCGGCGCAACTGCATCAGCGGCCTGTTTCTCAGCTCCGGCATCATCCGCTCGGCCGACTACACCATGGAGCAACTGGTGCGGGTCGCGCGCCTGCTGCGCGAGGAGCACGAGTTTCGGGGCTACATCCACCTCAAGACCATACCCGATGCGGCGCCGGAGCTGATCGAGCAGGCCGGTCGCTACGCCGATCGGCTCAGCGTGAACATCGAGCTGCCCACCGAAAGCAGCCTGATCCGCCTCGCTCCGGAAAAACGCCTCACCCCGATCCGCCAGGCCATGGGCACCATCCATCAAGGCGTCGAGCAAGCTCGCGAGGAGACACGCGGACCAGCCTTCGCGCCAGCCGGGCAGAGTACCCAAATGATCGTCGGTGCCGACGACACCGACGACCGCACCATCCTGCAGACTGCGCAGACGCTGTACGGTGCCTATCGCCTCAAACGCGTGTACTACTCGGCGTTCAGCCCGATCCCGCAAAGCCCGAAAAGCGTGCCGTTCCAGGCACCGCCGCTGTTGCGCGAGCATCGCCTGTACCAGGCCGATTTCCTCCTGCGTGGCTATGGTTTCAGCGTGCAGGAACTGATCGCCCTGCCAGGCAACCTGCCGCTGGATATTGACCCCAAACTGGCCTGGGCGCTGGCCAACCGCGCGCTGTTCCCCCTGGACCTGAACCAGGCCGAGCCGGCCCTGATCGCCCGCGTACCGGGCATCGGCGTGCTCAGCGCGAAACGCCTGGTGGCACTGCGCAGCGAACGGCGCATCCGTTACGCCGACGTGGTGCGCCTGCGCTGCGCCATGGACAAGGCCCGGCCCTTTATCGTCACCCAGGACTACCGCCCCCAGCAGGCCACGGTGGAGTCGGCGACGCTACGTCGCCAGCTCAGCGAAACACCCGCGCAAATGGCCCTGTGGTGATGCACAACATCCATTTCGACGGCAGCTTCACCGGCTGGCGCGCTGCCGCACGTCGATTGCTGCACCTAGGCATTCCTCCGTACGCGGTCAACTGGCAACACCAGCAGGCCGCTCCGGACCTGTTCGACCAACTGGCTGACGAACAGGGCTCCGGCACGGCGGTGACGATTGCCGTCCCCAGGGAATTGCCGGCATTGCTTGAACTCGCCGCGCGTTTTCGTGCCGATGACCGCTGGGCGCTGCTCTACCGGATTCTCTGGCGCGTCAGCCAGGGCGAGCGGGCCGCCATGCTGTCGGGGGATATGGACGGTAGCGTGCTGCACCGGCGCATCAAGGCCGTGCACCGCGAGGTACATCATCTGCATGCCTTCCTGCGTTTCCAGCCTCGTGGGGCCGGCACCGAGGTGCCCGCCTTCGTCGCCTGGCACGAACCGGCCCATGACGTGCTGGATATTGCAGTCGAGCATTTCGCCGAACGCATGGGCAACAGCACCTGGTTGATCGCCACACCGGATGGCGCGGCGCTCTGGGATGGCCAGCAGATACGCCTGCTGTTTCCTTGCCCAGAGGAACTGAGGGTACTGGCGCAACAGTCACCCGACACCTCACCGACCCTGTGGCAGACCTACTACAGCAGCACCTTCAATCCGGCACGGCTGAACCCGAGCGTGCTGGAACGCAGCATGCCGGTACGTTTCTGGAAACACCTGCCGGAAGGGCCACTGATCCCGCGCCTGATGAGTCAGGCACGAGCGGGCGCGCAGGTCGATGGTCAGGCCGAAGCCGTGGCGGCCAGGGCCGGCAAGCGCATTCGTACGCAGCCGACTCCGGCGAATGAGGTAATCAGCGGAAGCGACGCCCGCCCGGTTCCTCGTCACTGACCTCCAGCGACAGCCCCTGGCTCATGCTGGTCAGGTGGTCACCGTCGGTTTCCGAGCCCAGCTTGATCATCAGGCGCAGGTCGTTGGCCGAGTCGGCGTAGAGCAGCGCATCTTCGTAAGTGATCTCGCCCTGGCTGTAGAGGTTGTACAGCGCCTGGTCGAAAGTCTGCATGCCCATCTCGGTCGAGCGCTTCATCAGCGACTTGAGCTCGTGCACCTCGCCCTTGCGGATCAGGTCAGCGGCCAGCGGGGTATTGATCAGCACCTCGATCACCGCGCGACGACCCTTGCCATCCGGGGTCGGCACCAGTTGTTGGGCGACGATGGCCTTGAGATTGAGCGAGAGGTCCATCCACACCTGGTTGTGGCGGTCTGGCGGGAAGAAGTTGATGATCCGGTCCAGCGCCTGGTTGGCGTTGTTGGCGTGCAGGGTCGCCAGGCACAAGTGGCCGGTTTCGGCGAAGGCCACGGCATGGTCCATGGTCTCGCGGGTGCGGATCTCGCCGATCAGGATCACGTCCGGCGCCTGGCGCAGGGTGTTCTTCAGGGCCACCTCGAACGACTCGGTATCGATACCCACTTCGCGCTGGGTGACGATGCAGCTCTGGTGCTGGTGGATGTACTCGATGGGGTCTTCGATGGAGATGATGTGGCCGCTGCTGTTCTTGTTGCGGTAGCCGATCATCGCTGCCAGCGAGGTCGATTTGCCGGTGCCGGTGGCGCCGACGAACAGCACCAGGCCACGCTTGGTCAGCGCCAGCTTCTTGAGGATCTCCGGCAGCTTGAGGTCTTCCAGGGTCGGAATGTTGGTCTCGATGCGACGCAGCACCATGCCGGCGAGGTTGCGCTGATAGAAGGCACTGACGCGGAAGCGGCCCACGCCACGGGCACTGATGGCGAAGTTGCACTCATGGTTTTCCGTGAATTCGCGGCGCTGCGCCTCGTTCATCACCGAGTGCACGGTTTCCCGCGTCTGCTCCGGCGACATGGCGTTCTTGGTGACCGGCATGATCTTGCCATTGACCTTCATCGACGGTGGCACACCGGCGGTTATGAACAGGTCGGAACCACCCTTTTCCACCATCAGACGCAGCAGCTTTTCGAATTCCATGGTTTTCTCACCTATCGGATGCAAGCCCTGGCTCGACACACTTCAGCTATCGCCCGCCAGGGAAGGCCCACGCAACACTATCTTCGCGCGGGCAAATGGCCGGAATATTTCCGGCCTGTGATTAGAAGTTTTCCGGTGTCTTGGCTTTTTCTCGTGCCTGTTCGCGGCTGACCAACCCTTTGGCAACCAGCCCCTTGAGGCACATGTCCAGGGTCTGCATGCCCAGCGAGCCGCCGGTCTGGATCGCCGAGTACATCTGCGCGACCTTGTCTTCGCGAATCAGGTTACGGATCGCCGGGGTGCCGATCATGATTTCATGGGCCGCTACCCGACCACCTCCGATCTTCTTCAGCAGTGTCTGCGAGATAACCGATTGCAGGGATTCCGAGAGCATCGAGCGGACCATGGACTTCTCTTCGGCGGGGAACACGTCGACCACGCGGTCGATGGTCTTGGCCGCGGAGGTGGTGTGCAGGGTGCCGAATACCAGGTGACCGGTTTCCGCGGCAGTCAGCGCCAGGCGGATGGTTTCCAGGTCGCGCATCTCACCCACCAGGATGATGTCAGGGTCTTCACGCAGTGCCGAGCGCAGGGCTTCGGAGAAGCCGTGGGTGTCGCGGTGCACTTCACGCTGGTTGACCAGGCATTTCTTCGATTCGTGAACGAATTCGATGGGGTCTTCGACGGTGAGGATGTGGTGATATTTGTTGCTGTTGATGTAGTCGAGCATCGCCGCCAGGGTGGTCGACTTACCCGAACCGGTCGGCCCGGTCACCAGCACCAGGCCACGCGGCACGTCGGAAATCTTCTTGAAGATCTCGCCCATGCCCAGGTCTTCCATGGTCAGCACCTTGGAAGGAATGGTCCGGAACACCGCACCGGCGCCACGGTTCTGGTTGAAGGCGTTGACCCGGAAGCGCGCCACGCCCGGCACTTCGAAAGAGAAGTCGGTTTCGAGGAACTCCTCGAAATCCTTGCGCTGCTTGTCGTTCATGATGTCGTAGATCAGCGCGTGGACCTGTTTGTGATCCAGCGCCGGCAGGTTGATCCGCCGTACATCGCCATCAACCCGAATCATCGGCGGCAAGCCCGCCGAGAGGTGCAGGTCCGACGCGCCTTGCTTGGCACTGAAGGCAAGCAGCTCGGTAATATCCATGGGACTCCCCAATCACATGCAAGCAGGTAGAATGCCGCAAACCCCTGACGGGCGGGCTATAGAGCGCGAGTAATGTCCACGATAGCAGAGAATATTGCAAAGGTTCGCGCACGTATCCGTGAGGCGGCGCATGCCTCGGGGCGAGAGAATGCAAGCATTGGCCTGCTCGCCGTGAGCAAGACCAAACCCGCCGCCGCCCTGCGCGAGGCGCATGCTGCCGGTGTTCGTGATTTTGGCGAGAACTACCTGCAGGAAGCCCTGGGCAAGCAGGGCGAATTGACCGATCTGGACTTGATCTGGCACTTCATCGGCCCCATTCAATCGAACAAGACCAAGCTGATCGCCGAGCACTTCCACTGGGTGCACTCGGTGGATCGCCTGAAAATCGCCGAACGCCTGGCCGCGCAACGCCCCGCCGGTCTGCCGCCGCTGAACATCTGCCTGCAGGTGAATGTCAGCGGTGAAGCCAGCAAATCGGGCTGCACGGCGGACGAGCTGGCTGCACTGGCACAGGCGGTTACACAACTGCCACACCTGAAACTGCGCGGATTGATGACAATTCCCGAACCGACCGACGACCCCGCCGAACAACACGCCGCCTTCGCCCGCCTGCGGGCATTGCGCGACAGCCTGGGCCTGGACCTCGACACCCTGTCCATGGGCATGAGCCATGACCTGGAGGCCGCCGTCACCGAAGGAGCGACCTGGGTGCGCGTCGGCACGGCCCTGTTCGGCGCACGCAACCCGCTTGAGACACGCAACGCAGACCCGGCCTGAACGGCACGGACACCCTGAATCGAAGGAATCATGAGATGAGTCACCCACGCATCACCTTCATCGGCGCCGGCAACATGGCCGCCAGCCTGATCGGCGGCCTGCTCGCCCAGGGCATCCCGGCCAGCCACATCCGCGCCAGCGATCCAGGCGCCGAGCAACGGGCAAAAGTCGCCGCCGAACATGGCATCGCGCTGTTCGAGAGCAATGCCGAAGCCGTCACCGGTGCCGATGTCGTGGTGCTGGCAACCAAGCCGCAAGTACTCAAGCAGGTCAGCCAGGCCCTGGCACCGAGCCTGAACGACGGGCAACTGATCGTCTCCATCGCTGCCGGCATCAGCTGCGCCAGCCTGGCCAACTGGCTGGGCGCCGAGCGCGCCATCGTGCGCTGCATGCCCAATACCCCGGCGCTGCTGCGCCAGGGTGCCAGTGGCCTGTACGCCAATGTCGCTGTCAGCGCCGCCCAGCGTGAACTGGCAGAGCAGCTGCTGTCCGCCGTCGGCCTGGCACTGTGGCTGGAGAACGAACAACAGATCGACGCAGTCACCGCCGTCTCCGGCAGCGGCCCGGCGTACTTCTTCCTGCTGATCGAAGCCATGACTGCGGCGGGTGAGAAACTCGGCCTGTCACGTGAGATCGCCGAACAGCTCACCTTGCACACCGCACTGGGCGCCGCACGCATGGCCACCAGCAGCGATGTCGACGCCGCCGAACTGCGTCGCCGCGTCACCTCGCCGAATGGCACCACCGAAGCGGCGATCAAGGCATTCCAGGCCGGCGGTTTCGAGGCGCTGGTCCAACAGGCGCTGGACGCTGCCGCACACCGCTCTGCGGAACTCGCTGAACAGCTTGGTAAATAACAGGAGTCTTCATGTCCGGATTATCGGAAGCCCTCATCTATATCATCCAGACGATTGGCAGCCTGTACCTGCTGATCGTTCTGCTGCGCTTCGTCCTGCAACTGGTACGTGCCGACTTCTACAACCCGCTCAGCCAGTTCACCGTGAAGGCCACGCAGCCGCTGCTCAAGCCACTGCGCAAGATCATCCCCGGCTTCGGCGGGCTGGACCTGGCGTCCCTGGTGCTGGCGATCCTCGTGCAACTGCTGCTGATGGTGGTCATCGTCACCATCGCTGGCGTCAACCCGGCCAGCATCGGCCTGCAACTGCTGGTATGGGCAGTCATCGCAGTCACCTCACTGTTCCTGAAGATCTTCTTCTTCGCCATGATCATCAGCGTGATCCTGTCCTGGGTCGCTCCCGGTAGCCACAACCCGGGCGCGCAGTTGGTCAACCAGATCTGCGAACCGATGCTGGCGCCGTTCCGACGCTTGCTGCCCAACCTCGGCGGCCTGGATATCTCGCCGATCTTCGCCTTCATGGCGTTGCACCTGATCGACCGTTTCGTCATCGGTAATCTGGCAGCGATGGCGCAGATGCCCAGCATCATCAGCCCTTTCCTCTGAGATGCCCTGGTATCGCTGGGATGGCGACGACCTGATCCTCGATTGCCATCTGCAGCCCAAGGCCAGCCGCGACGAATTTGCCGGGCTGCACGGTGAGCGCTTGAAGATTCGCCTCACCGCGCCGCCAGTGGAAGGCAAGGCCAATGCGCACCTGATGGCCTTCCTCGGCAAGGCGTTCGGCGTCGCCAAGAGCCAGGTCAGCCTGGAAAGCGGCGAACTGAATCGACAAAAACGCGTGCGCATCAAACGCCCGCAGACACTCCCGCCTCTGCCCGACCTGACTCGCCCAAATTGACCACTGAGTCACACCGGACAACCGTACGGTGCGAACAATCCATCAGGCCAATTGACGGCGGGCCTAACCCCCGCATAATGCGGGGATCTTCGGCAAAGCCATCGGCATTGTCGCGGAGTGAGCACGGCGCGCCCTGCAGTCCTTCTGCACAACCGCCCCCGACATTGCAGGATGCACAGCCGAGAGGGTCGCTGGATGAGCATGGAACGTCTCACTCAACAGGTCGATGCCTACGTGACCTGGAAGCGCGAGCTGATGCGCGAGATCACCCGCTACCGCAGCTGGCTGGCGCATAACCGCCTCGGCTCGGAGGCTGTGGACACTCGCCTGGAACGCGCCCTGCGCCTGCTGCGCACCGACCACATCACCCTGGCCTTCGTCGGTGAGTTCTCCCGCGGCAAGACCGAGCTGATCAACAGCCTGTTCTTCTCCGAATACGGCCAGCGCATGCTGCCATCTCAAGCCGGGCGCACCACCATGTGCCCTACCGAGCTGTTCTTCGACCCCAGCTCCGAGCGCTCCTTCATCCGCCTGCTGCCCATCGAGACCCGCACCGCGCCTGCCAGCGTGGCGCAGTTCAAGCGCATCCCGCGGCACTGGGTGAACATCCCGCTGGACACCAGCGACCCGGACAACATGGTGCAAGCCTTCGCCCAAGTGGCCAAGACCAAGCCCATGGCGGTGGAACAGGCAATCCAGCTCGGCTTCCACCCCGACATGCTGGAAAGTGCCGGCAAACCGGACCAGGTGCTGGTGCCGGCCTGGCGCCACGCCATGGTCAACTTCGACCACCCCCTGCTGCGCCAGGGCCTGCGCATCCTCGATACACCCGGCCTCAATGCACTGGGCAGCGAGCCCGAGCTGACCCTGTCGATGCTACCCAGCGCCCAGGCGATCATCTTCCTGCTCGCGGCCGACACCGGCGTCACCGCCAGCGACATGGCCATCTGGCAGCAGCATATTCGCCAGCTCGACGAAGACACCCAGTCCAGCCTGTTCGCCGTGCTGAACAAAATCGACGTGCTGTGGGACGACCTCGCCGGCGAAGACTTCGTGCAGCAGGCCATCAGCCAGATTCGTAACGCGACCGCCCTGCAACTCGGTATCGACACCGACAGCGTGCTGCCCCTCTCGGCCAAGCAGGCCATGCTGGCCAAGGTACGCAAAGACCCGGAGCTGCTCGAGCGCAGCCAGTTGGCCGCCCTGGAAAACCTGCTGTGCGAGCGCATCGTCACGCAGAAGGAGCGCCTCCTCGAAGAACGTGTGGTCAGGCAGGTCCTGGCGTTGCTCAACAACAGCCAGCACGTGCTCAACCTGCGCCTGGAAAAGGTCCGCGAACAGCAGGAGCTGCTGTCGACGCACCAGCAGGACAATGGCCAGATGCTCTTCGAACTGACCGCCAGGACCAAAGAGGACCACAGCCAGCACCACAAGCGCCTGCTTGGCCTGAAGACCAACCAGCGCCTGCTCAAGCGCCAGGGCGACCTGCTACTCAGCGCCGTGCGCCAGGAGAACCTCGACGAGCACCTGGCCAAGGTACGCCAGGGTCTGAGCGGCAGTTGGACGACGCTGGGCATCAACCAATCCATCCTGCAGTTCTTCCAGTCGGTGGAGCACGACCTCGGCAACCTCGCCCACGAAGCCGAGATGGCCAACAAGATGGTCGCCGCCATCTACCGGCGCCACAACGAAGAGAACCCACTACACGGGGTCGACGCGCCTCAGTTCAACAGCAAGCGCTACCTGCGTGAGTTGCAGCAACTGCGTGGCAAGGCCGATCAGTTCCGCCTGCACCTGAAGACCCTGCTGACCGAGCAGCGGGCACTGACCCGACGCTTCTTCGCCACGCTGGTCCAGGAGGTCATCGGGCTGCATCAGCGCCTGCACACCGAGGTCGCCCAGTGGGCCAACGATGCCCTGATGCCCTTGATGCAGCACACCCTGGAACACAAGCAACTGCTGGAAACCCACATGCTGCGGCTGAAGTCGCTGACCCAGGAAACCCAGCAGGCGCGTCAGCGCGGGCAACAACTGGGCCGCTATGTCGAAGAGCTGGAGGCGCAACTGCTCCAGGCAGGCGACATGCTCCGCGCCCTGCGCCGCCCCGCGCCCATCCAGCGTCAGGGCAAAGTCGTCACCCTGCCGGCGGCGTCGCGCTAAGCCGTATTGACGCCTGCCCGCCACACCGCTGGCGGGCTTGCAGCACAGGCCAGTACCGATGCGCCTGATCACATCGCCCCGCTCTGGAATGCAGGCATTTCAAGGCCTTGCCCATGACCTGCGTGCTTGCCGCAGGGGGCCTCGCTCTTTAGACTGCTGCACTTGTTTGATCACGAGCAGCATCGATGTCGACTGCCTTCCCCGAAGACTCCGTCGGTCTGGTCACCCCGCAGACCGCTCATTTTGCCGAGCCCCTGGCCCTGGTCAGTGGCCGCACCCTCGAACAGTATGAACTGGTCTACGAGACCTACGGCACGCTGAACGCCTCGGCGAGCAACGCCGTGCTGATTTGCCACGCCTTGTCCGGCCACCACCATGCCGCGGGTTATCACAGCCCGGATGACCGCAAGCCCGGCTGGTGGGACAGCTGCATCGGCCCTGGCAAACCTATCGATACCAACAAGTTCTTCGTCGTCAGCCTGAACAACCTGGGCGGCTGCAACGGCTCGACCGGCCCTGCCAGCCTCAATCCGGCCACCGGCAAGGTGTTCGGCGCCGACTTCCCGGTGATGACCGTGGAGGACTGGGTGCACAGCCAGGCCCGCCTCGCCGACCTGCTGGGCATCGCGCAGTGGGCTGCGGTGGTCGGCGGTAGCCTGGGTGGCATGCAGGCGCTGCAATGGGCCATCAGCTACCCCGAGCGCATCCGCCATTGCCTGTCCATCGCCTCGGCACCGCGCCTGTCGGCGGAAAACATCGCCTTCAACGAAGTGGCGCGCCAGGCGATTCTCACCGACCCGGATTTCCACGGCGGGCATTTCCAGGAGCGTGGCGTCATCCCCAAGCGCGGTCTGATGCTGGCGCGGATGGTCGGCCACATCACCTACCTGTCGGACGAAGCCATGGGCGAGAAATTCGGCCGCGGACTCAAGGCCGACAAGCTCAACTACGACTTCCACAGCGTCGAGTTCCAGGTCGAAAGCTACCTGCGCTATCAGGGCGAGGAGTTCTCCGGCCGCTTCGATGCCAACACCTACCTGCTGATGACCAAGGCGCTGGACTACTTCGACCCAGCCGCCGCCCACGACGGCGATCTGGTCAAGACGCTGATGGGAGTCAAGGCCGACTTCTGCCTGATGTCCTTCACCACCGACTGGCGCTTCTCCCCTGCGCGTTCGCAGGAAGTGGTCAAGGCGCTGGTCGCCGCCAAGAAAAACGTCAGCTACCTGGAAATCGACGCCCCACAAGGCCACGACGCCTTCCTCATGCCGATTCCACGTTATCGCCAGGCGTTCAGCAGCTACATGAACAGGATTGTGGTGTAACCATGCGTGCCGACCTCGAAATCATTCAGGACTGGATTCCCGCCGGTAGCCGCGTGCTCGACCTCGGCTGCGGCGACGGCGAACTCCTGGCCTGGCTGCACGAAAACAAGCAGGTCAGTGGCTACGGCCTGGAAATCGACCCGGAAAAGATCGCCACCTGCATCGAACGCGGGGTCAATGTCATCGAACAGGACCTCGACCTGGGACTGGGCAACTTCGCCAGCAACAGTTTCGATGTGGTGGTAATGACCCAATCGCTGCAAGCCCTGCACTTCCCGGACAAGGTGCTCGCGGAAATGCTGCGCGTCGGCAAGACCTGCATCATTACCTTCCCCAACTTCGGCCACTGGCGCTGCCGCTGGTACCTGGCGCGCAACGGGCGCATGCCGGTGTCGGACTTTCTGCCCTACACCTGGTACAACACGCCGAACATCCACTTCTGCACCTTCGCCGACTTCGAGCGCCTGTGCCGCGAGCAGAGCGCCAAGGTCGAAGAGCGCCTGGCCGTGGACCACGAACATCGCCACAACCTCGGCAGCCGGCTATGGCCTAATCTATTGGGTGAGATCGGCATTTATCGCGTCAGCGGTCCCGGCCTGGCCGATCACCGCATAGCCGTCTAACCGCCTGACGCCACCGGAGAATCCTCATGTCCCGTATCGCCTGCCTGCTAGCTTGCCTCCTGTTCGCCCTGCCCGCCGCCGCTGAACGCAAGCAGAGCTTCGCCGACCTGGATGTGCACTACAGCGTGTTCAATTCCAGCTTCCTGCAACCCGATATCGCCGCTGCCGCCGGCCTGACACGCAGCAAGACCGGTGGCGTGCTCAACGTCGCCGTACTCAAGGCCGGCAAGGGCACGCCCGCGCAAGTCAGCGGTCAGGTGAAGAACCTGCTCAGCCAGACCACCACCCTGACCTTCAAACAGGTCCTGGAAAATGGCGCGGTGTATTACCTCGCCGAGTTCCCGCTGCGCCAGCGCGAAATGCTGACCTTTACCCTGAATGTCCAGGTCGGTGATGCCGCCCCGCACAGCTTCACCTTCAACCAGGAAGTGTTCCCCGACGAATGATGCCGCTCACAGAACTCGTACTCGCCAGCCACAACGCCGGCAAACTCAAGGAACTGCAAGCCATGCTCGGCAATGCCGTGCGGGTACGCTCGGTCGGTGAATTTTCCTCGGTGGAGCCGGAGGAAACCGGTCTTTCGTTCATCGAGAACGCCATTCTCAAGGCGCGCAACGCCGCCCGCGTCTCCGGCCTGCCGGCGCTGGCCGATGATTCCGGCCTGGCGGTCGACGCCCTCGGCGGTGCGCCGGGCATCTACTCGGCACGCTACGCCGACGGCCAGGGCGATGCGGCGAACAATGCCAAGCTGCTGGCCACGCTGAAGGACGTTCCGGACGCACAACGCACGGCCCAGTTCGTCTGCTGCCTGGCCCTGGTGCGTCACGCCGACGACCCGCTGCCGATCATCTGCGAAGGCCTGTGGCACGGCAGCATCCTGCATGCCGCTCGCGGCGAACATGGTTTTGGCTACGACCCGCTGTTCTGGGTGCCGGAAAGCCGCTGTTCCAGTGCCGAGCTGGCACCTGCCGAAAAGAACCAGCTGAGCCACCGCGCCCGCGCCATGGCCCTGCTCAAGCAGCGCCTGGGTTTATGAACGACGCCCCCGGCCGCACAGGCGAGGGCCTGGTGTTGGCGACCGGGGGCTTCGAACTCCCGCCACTGGCGCTCTACATCCACATTCCGTGGTGCGTGCGCAAATGCCCGTACTGCGACTTCAACTCGCATGCTGCCGGCCCCGAGTTGCCGGAAGACGCCTATGTCGATGCGCTGCTGGCCGACCTGGAGGCTGACCTCGTTCATGTTCATGGCCGCTCGCTGACCTCGATTTTCTTCGGCGGCGGCACCCCCAGCCTGTTCTCGGCCAGGGCCCTTGGACGATTGCTTGAAGGCGTGGAGCGTCGCGTGGCGTTCGCCCCCGATATCGAGATCACCCTGGAAGCCAACCCCGGCACCTTCGAGCAGGCCAAGTTTCGCGACTACCGCAGCCTGGGCATCAATCGCCTGTCCATCGGCGTGCAGAGTTTCCAGGAAGCCAAGCTCAAGGCCCTCGGGCGTATCCACGACGGCAACGAGGCGATTCGCGCAGCCGACATGGCGCGCAATGCCGGCTTCGACAACTTCAACCTGGACCTGATGCACGGCCTGCCCGAGCAGTCCATCGACGACGCACTGTTCGACCTGCGCACCGCCATCGCCCAGCAGCCCACACACCTGTCCTGGTACCAGCTGACCATGGAGCCGAATACGGTGTTCTGGAGCCAGCCGCCACAGCTGCCCGAAGACGACCTGCTGTGGGATATCCAGGAAGCCGGGCAAGCCCTGCTGGCCGCCGAGGGCTACGCGCAGTATGAGATTTCCGCCTATGCCCAGCCCCGCCAGGCGGCGCGGCACAACCTCAACTACTGGACCTTCGGCGACTTCCTCGGCATTGGCGCGGGTGCCCACGCCAAGCTGAGCACGCCGGAGGGGCGCATCATCCGCACCTGGAAGACTCGCCTGCCCAAGGACTACCTTGATCCACACAAGGCGTTCCAGGCCGGCGAACGCTTGCTGGGCACAGACGAGTTGCCGTTCGAGTTTCTGATGAATGCCCTGCGCCTGAACGATGGCGTCGCTGCCGAGCTGTTCAGTCAGCGCACCGGATTGCCGCTGACGCGACTGGCCGAGGCCCGCCGTAACGCCGAGCAGCGCAAGCTGCTACTGACCGATCCGGCACGTCTGGCGGCCAGCCGCGAAGGGCAACTGTTCCTCAATGATCTGCTGCAGATGTTCCTCGACTGACAGCCGCAGCCCTGTTCCGGTAGGCTATGCAATTCCCCGTGAACCGGCGACTCCCCTGTGCTCGACCCGCGCAGCATCATCTTCATTCTGGCGGCCCTCAGCCTGCTGATGTCCTTCGTGCTGTTCGCGATGCCGGCCTCGATTCGCGAACGCATCGGTGGCGCCCGGCATTGGAGCCTGGCAATGCTGGTCCTCGCTGGCGCCTCCTCGCTCTATGGCCTGCGCGACATCATTCCTGATCTGCTGTCGATGACCGTGGCCAATATCGCCAGCCTGGCGTCGGTGGCGATGATCTACTCCGGCAGCCGGGCGTTCTTCGGGCTGCGCCCACGCAACGGCCTGCTCGCCCTGGGCCTGATCAGCGCCTGCCTGATCATGACCCTGTGTACCTACGTGGTCGATCTGTTCTCCGTGCGGGTGGCAATCTTCTCCCTCGTTTCCGGCTTCCTGTTGCTGCTCTATGGCCTGGATGTCACCCGCTTGCGTCCACGCCAGGCGGGCCGCACCAGCTTCCCCTACCTGTTCACCGCCGTTACCGTGTTCTTCGACGTATTGGTCTCGGGGCTGCGCATCATCAACGCCATCAGCTTTCCCGCCACCGGCAGCGAGTTTCTCGCCCCAACGCCAATCAACATCCTCTACTTCTCCACCCACAGCCTGCTGGCCATCTGTATTTCCGTGGGTTTCATCCTGATGCTCAACGAGCGCCTGCACGCCATGCTCGAGCACCAGCTCAGCCATGACGCGCTGACCAATGCCTATTCGCGCACCATGCTCATCGACATGAGCCAGCGCGCGCTGACGGCGGATCGCGCACCGGTATCGCTGCTGCTGCTCGATATCGACCACTTCAAGCAGGTCAACGACACCCTCGGTCACCAGGCTGGGGACGCGGTGCTGCGTCATGTGGTCGACACCCTGTCCTCCAGTCTGCGCCCCGACGAGCCGCTCGGGCGCTACGGCGGTGAAGAGTTCATCCTGCTGCTGCGCGACACCACCGCCAGCCAGGCGCTGCTGGTGGCCGAGCGCTTGCGTGCGCAGGTTGCCAATACGCCCTATAAACACGGCGATGAAGCCCGACCGATCACCCTGAGCATCGGCTGCGCCACCGCCAATCCCGGGGAAAACCTCGAACAGCTACTACACCGTGCCGATGCCGCGCTCTACCGAGCCAAGCGCGCTGGCCGCAACCTGGTGGCGCAGGGCTGACTGCGCCCCATCATTCGAAGGAGCTTCAATGGATCTGCTACTGGACCTGATCGCCACCCTGTCGCGCTGGTGCCGCGGCAATTTGTACGACATCTCGCTGGCTATCATGGCCACGCTGCTTGTCCTGTTCGGGCCTGGTATCAACGCCTGGGTGCAACGCACCATCGGCAACCTCAACTTCTTCCTGCGCACGCTGATCTTCGTGCTGGTCTGTGCGGTCGGCTACGGCCTGGCCATCGTCTTCCTCACGCCCTGGCTGGCCAAGGGCCTGGGCTACTTCAACAACTTCACCCTGTCGCCGGTGCTGTTGCTGGTGTTCTTTCTTATCGGTGTGCTGGCCGACCGCAAATGAGCGGATGCCACCCCGGCAAAATAGGGGCACTGGCAGCGCGCACCGCGCACCCTGCAGGGCAGGTGGCACCGCCGGGTGATCTACCAGGAATCACCGGACACAAAAAAGCCGCCCGAAGGCGGCTTTTTTCATCGCACGACGCTTACAGCTGTGGGCCAGCGTTGCGGATGGCGTCGGAAACGTCGAACTTGGTGAAGTTCTCGACGAACAGCTTGGCCAGGCCTTTGGCCGCTTCGTCGTAGGCAGCCTTGTCAGCCCAGGTGTTGCGCGGGTTGAGCAGGTTGGTCTCGACGCCTGGAACGGCTTTCGGCACGCTCAGGTTGATGATCGGCAGTTGCTCGGTCTCAGCACCGATCAGCGCACCGCTCTGGATCGCCGCGATCACGCCACGGGTGGTCGGGATGTTGAAGCGGTTGCCGACGCCGTAGCCACCACCGGTCCAGCCGGTGTTGACCAGGTAGACCTTGGAACCGAAGCCACGGATACGCTTGATCAGCAGCTCGGCGTATTCGCCAGCCGGACGCGGGAAGAACGGTGCGCCGAAGCAGGTGGAGAAGGTCGACTTGATGCCGCCGCCCGAGCCCATTTCGGTGGAACCGACCAGCGCGGTGTAGCCGGACAGGAAGTGGTACGCGGCCTGCTCTTCGTTGAGGATCGACACCGGTGGCAGCACGCCAGTCAGGTCGCAGGTCAGGAAGATCACGGCATTCGGCTCGCCACCGAGGTTCTTCTCGCTGCGTTTCTCGATCAGCTCCAGCGGATAGGCAGCACGGCTGTTCTGGGTCAGGCTGTCATCGCTGTAGTCTGGAACGCGGTTCTCGTCGAGCACGACGTTTTCCAGCACGGCGCCGAACTGGATGGCTTTCCAGATCACCGGCTCGTTCTTCTCGGACAGGTCGATGCACTTGGCGTAGCAGCCGCCTTCGATGTTGAACACCACGCCCACGCCCCAGCCGTGCTCGTCGTCGCCGATCAGGTAGCGCGCCGGATCGGCGGACAGGGTGGTCTTGCCGGTGCCGGACAGGCCGAAGAACAGGGTGGTGTCGCCGTCTTCGCCGATGTTGGCGGCGCAGTGCATTGGCAGCACGTCGACGTCCGGCAGCAGGAAGTTCTGTACGGAGAACATGGCCTTCTTCATTTCACCGGCGTAACGCATGCCGGCGATCAGAACTTTCTTCTGAGCGAAGTTGAGGATCACGCAACCGTCGGAGTTGGTGCCGTCACGCTCGGGCACGCACTCGAAGTTGGCGACGTTCAGCACCTGCCACTCGTCCTTGGCGGACGGGTTGTACTGCGGCGGATTGATGAACAGCTGACGGCCAAACAGGTTCTGCCAGGCAGTCTGGGTGGTCATCTTGACCGGCAGGTAGTGCGCATCGGCCGAACCGACATGCACATGGGAAACGAAATGGTCCTGAGCGTTGTTGAACGCCTCGACACGCGCCCACAGGGCGTCGAACTTGTCGGCCGGGAACGGACGGTTGATGGCACCCCAGGCGATCTTCGCCTCGGTGCTCGGCTCCTGAACGATGAAGCGATCGACTGGCGAGCGGCCGGTGCGGTGACCGGTGCGTACCACCAGAGAACCGTTGGCGGCCAGTTCACCTTCGCCACGACGGATGGCCTCTTCGACCAGTTGGGCAGCACTGATATCGGTGTAAACGGCGGTATTGGCTTGCGTCATGAGGGTCCCCGTCGGCCATGGCCGAGTCTTCCAAACGTGTGCTTGACACGCTGTAGTGAAAACAGGATTCAACTACAGCGCTAAAAAAGTCGCGGGAGTATGCCAGAAAAGCACGCGCCTTGGCAGTATGCGTTCCATCTACCCGATCGATAGACGCACGCTATCGTCAATGCACGGTGGCCGAGGGGTTGTCCGTACCGCCACCCGCGAACAGCAGATCGACATCCGCGGCATCGAAGGCATAGCGCTCGTTGCAGAACTGGCAATCGATCACCAGTTCGCCGCCCTGCTCGCCGAGCAACTGCCGCGCATCCTCGTGGCCCAGGCTGATCAGCGCCCGCGCCGAACGCTCGCGCGAACAACTGCAGCGGAACTGCAGCGGCAGCGGCTCGAACAGTCGCACGGTCTCTTCGTGGTAGAGGCGATGCAGCAGGGTGTCATTGTCCAGGCCGAGCAACTCTTCGGCGGTCAGGGTGTTGGCCAGGGTCAGCACGTGCTGCCAACTGGCTTCACGCTCCTCGGGCTCACGCAGGCGATCGGCCGGCAACTGTTGCAACAGCAGACCGCGTGCGCGCTGGCCATCGGCGCGCAGCCAGAAACGGGTCGGCAACTGCTCGGAGGTGGCGAAGTACGCAGACAGGCTTTGCTCCAAGCTGTCGCCTTCCAGGTCGACGATGCCTTGATAGCGCTGGCCCTGACGTGGATCGACGGTCAGTGCCAGGGTGCCATCGGGCATCAGCTCGCGCAGGCCATCGCCCGGCTTGATCTGCTCGGCATGATAGCGAGCGATGCCACGCACCTCGCGCTCACTGGAGCACTCGATCATCAGCAGTGGCACCGCTCCGGACGAGCGTGCCTGCAGGATCAGCAGGCCGTCGAACTTCATGGTGCCGACCAGCAGCGCCGCCGCGGCCAGCAACTCGCCCAGCAATTGGGCAACCGGCTCCGGGTAGGGATGCTTGGCCAGCACGTGTTGATAGCTTTCGCCGAGGCTGACCAGTTCGCCACGAACATCGGTGTCATCGAACAGAAAGCGCTGAGTGTGATCAAAATCGTGCATTAGGCAGGCCAGGCGTCGGATGAGAATGACAAAATGGCTTCACGCCCTTATAAGGTGCGCCGCCGATTTCAACTCAAGGAAGGAAGAAGGGAGGAGATTCTATGGATAAAGCCATTCGCATCCAAGCCACCTGGCGATGGCCGGCTTTGCTGGTCCTCAACGCCATTGCATTCACCGTGCTGCTGAGCTGGCAACTGCCGGGTACTCGCGCCCTGTGGGAGGCCGGTAACCTGTGGGTCTTCCACACGCTCAATGGCTCCCTGCTGCACAGCCCGGCCTGGGACACGCTCTGGGCCATCGCCAGCCTGCGCCCGACGGATGCCATGGTCGGCGTGCTCATGCTGGTTCTGCTGATCCACAGCGGCTGGGTGTTCGCGAGCAACGAGGTGCGCCCTGCTCTGCTGCACTTCCTTGCCTTGCTGGCGCTGCTGCTGGTGATCCGGGTGATATTCACTAAGCTGGCCAAGCACCTCGGCTGGCAGCATGCGAGCCCCTCGATCCAGATCGAAGGCGCAATTCACCTGAGCGACCACTTCCCCTGGCTTGAACATGTTTTCGAACTCAAGGACCGTTCCAGCCGCAGCTTCCCAGGTGACCACGCCTCGGTGCTGATGATCTGGGGCCTGTTCATGGCACGCTTCAGCCGTGGCTGGAAACTGGCAGCGACCCTGCTGGTGGTGCTGTTCTTCTGCCTGCCGCGCCTGGTGACGGGCGCCCACTGGCTGGTGGATGTGGCCGTTGGCGGGGTCTTCCTGGCGCTGTTCACCTACGCCTGGGGTTACTGCACACCCTTGGCCGGGCTGATTGCCGCAGGCCTCGAACGCCTGTGCCAACCGTTCCTGCCCTTGGTGCGGCGCCTCCCCGTGATCGGTCGCATGAGCGTTCTACAGGCCAACTGACGGTTCAGTCGCCGCGCAACCCCAGCAATTGCCGGCGCTGTTTCTTGTTCGGCCGGCCGTCAGTCTGCACGCCCAGTGCTCCTGCCTTGCGCTGGGCCGCAGCCTCTTCACGGCGGCTGATGCTTTCTTCTCTCTCGCGATAGAGCGCCTGGGCCTCGGGGGCGCCGCGGCGCACCATCGATAATTCGCAGACCACCACCGTGCGCTCCTCGAAACCGGTGCGGATTACATACTCGTCGCCAATCCTCGGCTCCTTGCCCGGCTTGCAGCGTTCGCCCCGGCAATGCACCTTGCCGCCCTCGATGGCTTCCTTGGCCAGGCTGCGGGTCTTGTAGAAACGCGCGGCCCACAGCCACTTGTCCAGACGCACCTTGTCATCATTCTTGTCGCTCATGGCACCCTAACCTTTGAAACTCAGCGTGAATCTTGCCTGATGCAGTTGTCACATGGGGCAACTAGAATGCCCGAACCTTTCCGGTTCAGGCCCGACGGAACACCACCTTGAAGACATTCGATCATTTATCGGTGGTTGGCCTGCGCGAGTGGATCAACCTGCCAGAGCTGGGCATGGTCGGCCTGCGCGCCAAGATCGACACCGGCGCCAGCACCTCGACCCTGCATGCCAGCGATATCCAGCCGTTCCAGCGCGATGGCCAGGAATGGGTGCGCTTCACCGCCCACCTCGGCACGCTGGTACAGCGCCGCCATCGCTGCGAAGCCCTGGTGGTATCGGTCAAGACCATCAAAAGCTCGAACGGCCAGAGCCAGACCCGTTATGTGATTCGCACCCGGCTGACCCTGGGTGATCGCTCCTGGCCGGTGGAGTTCACCCTGGCCTGCCGCAAGACCATGCGTTACCGCGTGCTGCTCGGCTCCAAGGCGCTGGTCCAGGGCAATCTGGTGGTCAACCCTGCCCTGACCTACGTACAAGACAAACCTCAGCTTCCTTCTGCCCCCGGTGCCCAATGAGAATCGCCATCCTGTCGCGCAACCCTCGCCTGTACTCGACCCGCCGCCTGGTGGAGGCGGGCACGCAGCGCGGCCATGAGGTGGTGGTGGTCGACACCCTGCGCGCCTACATGAACATCGCCAGCCACAAGCCGCAGATCCACTACCGGGGCCGACCGCTCGAAGGCTTCGATGCGGTGATCCCGCGCATCGGCGCCTCGGTTACCTTCTATGGCTGCGCCGTGCTGCGCCAGTTCGAAATGATGGGCGTGTTTCCGCTCAACGAGTCGGTGGCGATCAGCCGCTCGCGCGACAAGCTGCGCTCACTGCAACTGTTGTCACGCAAAGGGATCGGCCTGCCGGTGACCGGCTTCGCCCACTCGCCAGACGATATTCCCGATCTGATCCACATGGTCAACGGCGCGCCGCTGGTGATCAAGGTACTGGAAGGCACCCAGGGCATCGGCGTGGTGCTCTGCGAGACCGAGAAGGCCGCTGAATCGGTGATCGAGGCCTTCATGGGGCTCAAGCAGAACATCATGGTGCAGGAATATATAAAAGAAGCCGGCGGTGCCGACATCCGCTGCTTCGTGGTCGGCGACAAGGTCATTGCCGCGATGAAGCGTCAGGCGGCCCCTGGCGAATTCCGCTCCAACCTGCACCGCGGCGGCAGCGCCAGCCTGATCAAGATCACCCCGGAAGAACGCATGACCGCCATCCGCGCGGCCAAGGTCATGGGTCTGTCGGTGGCCGGCGTCGACATCCTGCGCTCCAACCACGGCCCGCTGGTGATGGAAGTGAACTCCTCACCGGGCCTGGAAGGCATCGAGACCACCACCGGCAAGGACGTCGCCGGGATCATCATCGGCTACCTGGAAAAGAATGCCGAACACGGCCTGACCCGCACCAAAGGCAAAGGCTGATCCGGCCCGGCCCGCAGGGTGCGCAATGCGCACCGAGAAATCGCGCAATGCCTAGCGTGTGGCGTCTTTCGCCGTGCGCCCAGGCCTGATCAGGCCGCATCACGCGGCAGCAACAGCCCCAGGGGCAGGCATATCCGCGCTTCCAGCCCGCCACCGGAACGGTTGCGCAGCTCGACGCTACCGCCATGCAACGAGGCAATGCGCTTGACGATGGCCAGGCCCAGGCCAGTGCCCTTGCCGCCCCGGGCCCGGTCGCCACGGATAAACGGGTTGAAGATATCGCCCAGTTCCGCCGGATCGATGCCAGCCCCCCGGTCAAGCACGCTGAGCACCACATAGGGCGCCGCCTGGTCACCTGCCACATAGGCGGCCACTTCGACGCCTTGCCCGCCATAGCGCAGGGCGTTTTCGATCAGGTTGACCAGTAGGCGCTTGATCGACACCCGGCGCAGCGGGAACGGCGGCACATCTTCCAGACACAGGCGCACGCGCTCCTCGTGCTGGTTGTAGGGTGCAACCACGTCGCGCACCAGCTCACCCAGTTCGATCAGCTCCGGTTTCTCGTCACGACCATCGCGGATGAAGGCAAGAAACTGGTCGAGAATGGCGTCCATGTCCTCGATATCGCGGATCATGTCTTCGGTCAGCTCCGAGTCACTGTCGAGCAACTCCAGTGACAGGCGCAGTCGGGTCAACGGCGTGCGCAGGTCATGGGACACCCCGGCCAGCATCAGCTCACGCTCGCGGGCGCCCTGCTCGACATCCTCAGCCATCTGGTTGAACGCCCGGTAGACCTCGGTCATCTCGCTGGGCGTATCGCTGATCGGCAAGCGCACGCTGCGCCCCTGGCCCAGTTGGCGAGCGGCAAATACCAGGCGTTTGAGTGGCGCATTGAGCTGGCGCACGAAGATCCACGCAGCCGCGGTGGACAGCACGCCGATGGCGAGGAACCAGCCCAGCACGCTCCAGATCTTCTGCCCCCGCAGTGGGTGCGGATACAGCGGCACGCGCACCCAATCCTCACCCAGGCTCGGCGCGTGCACCCAGAGCGACGGTGGGCTCTGCAGGCGCACCCGTACATCGGTGTCGGCACCGAGTTCGGCCTGCATCTGCCGCAGGAAAATTTCCGAGTACGGCCAGTGCTGCTCGGGCGGCGGCACGTCGGCACGCGGCACCCGGCGCAACATCGCCGCCTTGGCGATGTGCGGACGGTCCTCGGGATCGGCCGCCCAATAGGCGCGCAAGGTCAGCGCCGCACCGTGGCTGTACTGGCGGTCGACCAGCACATCCTCGTTCATCATCAGGTAGACCAGGGTCAGCGCCTTGGAAAACAGCACGACAATGAGCACGAGCCACAGGGTGCGCGAGAAGAAGCTTTGCGGGAACCAGAGCGGGGTTTTCATCGGGTGTTACGCATTCCGTAGGCGTAGGGTGGATCGCGCCGTATCGATCCACGGGGTGGCCCTACACGGGGTGGCCATCCACCGAACGGGTCATGGCGGATGGATGCAGCGTCATCCACCCTACGGGTTACTTGCTGCCGTCCGGAACGAACACATAGCCCACGCCCCAGACCGTCTGGATATAGCGCGGCTTGGACGGGTCCGGCTCGATCAACCGGCGCAGACGGGAAATCTGTACGTCGATGGAGCGCTCCAGGGCATCCCATTCGCGGCCTCGAGCCAGGTTCATCAGCTTGTCGCGGGTCAGCGGCTCGCGGGCATGCTGCACCAGCGCCTTGAGCACGGCGAACTCACCCGTGGTGAGCATGTGCACCTGATCGCCCTTCTTCAGCTCGCGGGTGGCCAGGGACAACTCGTACTCGCCGAAGCTGACACTCTCGTCTTCACTGCCCGGCGCGCCCGGCACCACCGGAGCCTGACGACGCAGCACGGCCTTGATCCGCGCCAGCAGCTCGCGCGGGTTGAATGGCTTGGCCAGGTAATCGTCGGCGCCGCCTTCCAGGCCCTGAATACGGCTGGCCTCGTCGCCCTTGGCGGTGAGCATGATGATCGGCAGTTGGTTGCCACCTTCGCGCAGACGGCGGCAGGCGGACAAACCATCCTCGCCTGGCAGCATCAGGTCGAGTACCAGCAACTGGAACAACTCGCGTGCCAGCAGACGATCCATCTGTTCGACGTTCTCCACGGCGCGCACGCGATAGCCCTGCTCGCTGAGGAAGCGTTCCAGCAGGCGGCGCAGGCCGGGGTCATCGTCGACGATCAGGATCTTTTCGCCTTCCGGCGCGACAGCTGTGCTCATGGCAGGTCCCCAATAGAGAGAAGCGGCATTATGGCGTAAGCGACGTGCGCCCCGCTCCAGCCATTGTTAGCAGATTTTTCCCGACCGGTTGCCCATGTCGGTAAAAACCGGTGGTTATAATGCCGCGCTTTGCGGTCGGCCAAGCGCTCACCCAACGTATCGCAAGCCCCGTGCGGCAAACGTTGGACAGGTTCTGAGACCGGCCACTGTTCAGTACGGTTCATTTTCTAGGTAGGTGTATGGACAGCATCAACAAGCGTATCGCCGAAGAGCTCGGTGTCCTCCCGCAACAGGTGGCCGCCGCCGTGGCCCTGCTCGACGAAGGCTCTACCGTGCCGTTTATCGCGCGCTACCGCAAGGAAGTCACCGGCAGCCTGGACGACACCCAGCTGCGTAACCTGGAAGAACGCCTGCGCTACCTGCGCGAACTCGACGAGCGCCGCACCAGCATCCTCGCCAGCATCGAGGAGCAGGGCAAGCTGACCCCGGAGCTGGCCCGCGAGATCAACCTCGCCGACACCAAGACGCGCCTCGAAGACTTGTATTTGCCGTACAAGCAGAAGCGCCGCACCAAGGGCCAGATCGCCCTGGAAGCCGGCCTCGGCGAGCTGGCTGACGGCCTGTTCAACGACCCGAGCCTGAACCCGGAAAGCGAAGCCGCGCGCTTCGTCGATGCCGAGAAAGGCTTCGCCGACGTCAAGGCCGTGCTCGAAGGCGCCAAGTACATCCTCATGGAACGCTTCGCCGAAGATGCCACCCTGCTCGAGCGCCTGCGCACCTTCCTCAAGGACAACGCCACCCTCAGCGCCCGCGTGGTCGCTGGCAAAGAAGCCGAAGGCGCCAAGTTCAGCGACTACTTCGAGCACGACGAACCGTTGAAGAACGTGCCGTCGCACCGCGCCCTGGCGATCTTCCGTGGGCGCAACGAAGGCATCCTCGGCAGCACCCTGAAGGTCGGAGACGAGGCCCCCGGCACCCTGCACCCGTGCGAAGTGATGATCGGCGAGCGTTTCGGCATCGACAACCGGGGTCGCGCCGCCGACAAGTGGCTGGGCGAAGTGGTGCGCTGGACCTGGAAGGTCAAGCTCTACACCCACCTGGAAACCGACCTGCTCGGCGAACTGCGCGAGAAGTCCGAGGACGAGGCGATCAACGTCTTCGCCCGCAACCTGCACGACCTGCTGCTCGCTGCACCCGCCGGCCCGCGCACCACCCTGGCGCTGGACCCGGGCCTGCGTACCGGCTGCAAGGTTGCCGTGGTCGACACCACCGGCAAGGTGCTGGAAACCGCCACCGTCTACCCGCACGCGCCGCGCAATGACTGGGACGGCACCCTGGCGATCCTTGCCAAGCTGTGCGCCAAGCATGCCGTGGACCTGATCTCCATCGGCAACGGCACCGCCAGCCGCGAGACCGACAAGCTGGCCGCCGACCTGATCAAGAAACTGCCAGGCCTGAAACTGACCAAGATCATGGTCAGCGAAGCCGGCGCCTCGGTGTACTCCGCCTCGGAGCTGGCCGCCAAGGAATTCCCCGACATGGACGTGTCGCTGCGCGGCGCCGTGTCCATCGCCCGCCGCCTGCAGGACCCGCTGGCCGAGCTGGTGAAGATCGACCCGAAAGCCATTGGCGTCGGCCAGTACCAGCACGACGTGTCGCAGCTCAAGCTGGCACGTAGCCTGGATGCCGTGGTCGAGGACTGCGTAAATGCCGTCGGCGTCGACGTCAACACCGCCTCGGTGGCGCTGCTGGCGCGTATCTCCGGCCTCAACACCACGCTGGCGCAGAACATCGTCGCCCACCGCGACGCCAACGGCGCCTTCAAGACTCGCGACGAGCTGAAGAAAGTCCCGCGCCTGGGCGAGAAGACCTACGTACTGGCCGCCGGCTTCCTGCGCGTGATGAGCGGCGACAACCCCCTGGACGCCTCTGCCGTGCACCCGGAAGCCTACCCGCTGGTGCAGCGCATCGCCGCCGACACTGGCCGTGACATCCGCTCGCTGCTCGGCGACTCGAGCTTCCTCAAGCGCCTTGATCCGAAGCAGTTCACCGACGAGACCTTCGGCCTGCCGACCGTCACCGACATTCTCAAGGAACTCGACAAACCGGCCCGCGACCCGCGCCCGGAATTCAAGACCGCCGAGTTCCAGGATGGCGTCGAGACGCTCAAGGACCTGCAACCGGGCATGGTCCTCGAAGGCGTGGTGACCAACGTCACCAACTTCGGTGCCTTCGTCGATATCGGCGTGCACCAGGACGGCCTGGTCCACATCAGCGCGCTGTCGGAGAAGTTCGTCAAAGACCCGTACGAGGTGGTCAAGGCCGGCGACATCGTCAAGGTCAAGGTCATGGAGGTGGACATCCCGCGTAACCGCGTCGGCCTGTCCATGCGCATGAGCGACACCCCGGGCGAGAAAGTCGAAGGTACCCGTGGTGGTGCGCGCAACGGCGGTCAGAACCGCGCCGCGCAACCGCGCAGCGAGCGCCATTCGAGCCAGGACAAACCGGCCCCGGCGAATGCCGGCATGGCCTCGCTATTCGCCAACGCCAAGCAATTGAGGAAGTAAACGATGAGCAGTACCTCCGCCGCCGGCCAGAGCAGCAACTTCAGCAAGCTGCTCGGCATGACCATCGACAAGGCCGAGAACGGCGAGTCCCAGGTGCGCATGAGCATGCAAGAGCAGTTGCTCAACCTGCATGGCCGCATGCACGGCGGCGCGCTGTTTTCGCTGATCGACACCGCCCTCGGCCAGGCCAGCCACAGCCTGTTCGGCGGCGAGGCCGGCAGCATGACCCTGGAGTGCAAGATAAACTACATCCGCGCCGTCAGCGAAGGCGAGATCGTCTGCCACGCCCGCGTGCTCAACGCCGGGCGCAAGGTGCACGTGCTGGAAGCCAAGGTGCTGCAAGGTGACAAGCTGATCGCCACCGCGCAATCCACCTTCATCTGCAAATGACCTGATGCCCCGTGTTGCCGTCTCGGCGGCAGCACGCCTCCTTCCTGCCGGCTGGGCGACCACCGAGCGGCTGAATTGCACCCTTCATAAAATAACAATTATCATTAGCAACTATTTCCTTCTGGCAGCCCTGCCTCCGATGTCCACCCGCAAACCCGGTTTCTTCCAGCACTACGAAGAACTCGTTGGCACCTGGACGCGTCGCCTGAGAAACCGTCAGCGCGCCGAAGATCTCGCCCACGATGCCTTCGTGCGCGTGCTCGAAGGGGAACAGCAGCAGGGCCAGCAGGAGGTCCAGCAACCGCGCGCCTACCTGCACCAGATCACCCGCAACATCGCCGTCGATCAATTCCGCCGTGATGAGCGACGTGCGCTGGTGGAACAGGGTGCCAGTGGCATGGACGAGGCCGGTGGCGGCGACCCCGAATCCCTGATGCACGCCCTGCAACTGGCCGAGTCGATCGAACAGGCGCTGGTCGAGCTGCCGCTCAAGTGCCGCCAGGTGTTCATCTGGCAAAAGCTCGATGGCCTGAGCCAGGCGGAAATCGCCGAACGCCTCGGCCTGTCCCGCAACATGGTCGAACGCTATATGATCCGCACCCTGCGTCATTTGCGCGACCGACTGGACCTGAGCCCGCCATGACCCCCGACCCGATCCACGCCCAGCTGCCCGCCGACGATGCCGTGCGCGAGCAGGCCGCGCGCTGGTTCAGCCGGCGCCAGGATGCCGAGCCCAGCGCGCAGGAACAACAGCACTTCGACGCCTGGCTGGACGCAGCACCGCAGCACCGCGAGGAATATGCGCGCCTGCAACAGCTCTGGCAGGTTACCGGCCTGCTCACGGAACAGCGCCTGCGCGCCCTGAGCCGCGAGCCATCGCCGCGACGCTGGCGCCCGGCCCTGTTGGCCACGGCCGCCAGCGCGGTCCTGGCTATCGGCCTGGTCTACCTGCTCGACCCCCTGGCCTGGCGCGGCGAAACCTACGCCACCCGGGCCGGCGAGCACCGCCAGGTCACTCTGGCCGATGGCTCGCAGCTCGAACTGGGGGGCCGTACACGGCTTACCGTGCGCCTGCACGACCAACGTCGCGACGTGACCCTTCAGGAGGGCGAAGCCCTGTTCAGCGTCAGCCGCGACCCGCAACGGCCGTTCGTGGTCCAGGCCGGCGCCGGCACCATCACCGTGACCGGTACCCGTTTCGATGTACGCCACCAGGCCGGCGTGGTCCGTGTGGCGGTGGAGTCCGGCTCGGTACTGGTGCACGGCAGCCAGAACGCCGCCACCCGTCCTCTCACTGCAGGCGATGGCGTGCGGGTCAACTCGGCGGGGGTGGTCAGTGCGATCCAGCCGATCGACATCGCTGCCGCCACGGCCTGGCGCCAGGGGCGTCTGGTGTTCAATGACACGCCATTGGTCGACGTGGTGGCAGAAGTCTCGCGCTACCGGGAAAAGCCCTTGCTGGTGGCCCCGGCCGTGGCCGGTTTGCGCTTCTCCAGTGTATTCCGCGCCAACGACACCGATGCCCTGCTGAGCGCTCTACCACGGGTGTTACCCGTGCGTATCGAAACCCTCGCCGACGGCAGTATGAAAATAATTCCTTTTTAGATTCAGGATTTTCGTTCGCCGTTCGTCTTCTTGCCCAGCTGTTTTTCCTCGAACCAGCATGGCCTCCCATTACAGGACCGGATGAACGTGAGAAATCCTCGATTTTCTGCCACTACTGAACGCTCCCTGCGCGTGCTTTCCCTGAGCCTGGCCATCAGCCTGGCCAGCCTGTCGGGCGGCGCATACGCCGAATCCCGCTACAGCATCCAGATCCCCGCCCAGCCCCTGGCCAGCGCCCTGACCCAACTGGGCCAGCAGACCTCGCTGCAACTGTTCTTCAGTCCGGAGCTGGTGGCCAATAAGCAAGCGCCTGCAGTATCCGGCGACCTGTCGCCCCAGGCTGCACTGGACAGCCTGCTGCGCGGCAGCGGGCTGAGCTACGAGCAGGTCGACGATTCGTTCGTGCTGCGCGCCCCGACGGCCGACGACCAGCAAGGCTCGCTGGAACTGCCCACTTCCACCGTCTCGGTGGTCGGCAACTGGCTGGGCACCGCCGAAGAACGCGTGGTGCAAAACCATCCCGGTGCGCGCACCGTGATCCGCCGCGAAGCGATGGTCGAGCAGGCCGCCAGCAACGTGCGTGACGTGCTGCGCAGCGTGCCGGGGGTGCAGGTGCAGGAATCCAACGGCACCGGCGGCAGTGATATTTCGCTGAACTTCGGGGTACGCGGCCTGACCTCGCGTCTGTCGCCCCGCTCCACCGTGCTGATCGATGGTGTGCCGGCCGCGTTCGCGCCCTACGGCCAGCCGCAGCTATCGATGGCCCCCATCTCCGTCGGTAACCTGGACAGCATCGACGTCGTCCGCGGCGCCGGTTCGGTGCGCTACGGGCCGCAGAACGTCGGCGGGGTGATCAACTTCGTCACCCGCGCCATCCCGGAGACCTTCAGCGGCGAAGTCTCCACCACCATGGAGCACGCTTCCCACGGCGGCTGGAAGACCCTCAACAGCGCATTCGTTGGCGGCACCGCCGACAACGGCATCGGTGCCGCGCTGCTGTATTCCGGGGTAAAAGGTTCGGGCTACCGCGATCGCAACAACCGCAACGACATCGACGACGTCATCCTCAAGACCCACTGGGCGCCAACCGAGCAGGATGACTTCAGCCTCAATTTCCACTACTACGACGCCGCCGCAGACATGCCCGGCGGCCTGACCCAGGCGCAGTACGACGACAATCCGTACCAGTCGGTGCGTGACTGGGACAACTTCAGTGGCCGGCGCAAGGATGTGTCCCTCAAGTACCTGCGCCAGATTGACGACCTGACCCAGTTCGAAGTGCTGACCTACTACAGCGACAGCTTCCGGGGCAGCAACCTCGCCCCCCGAGCGATGGATACGCTGGGCTCCTTCCCGCGCAGCTACCACACCTTCGGCATCGAGCCGCGCGTCTCACGCCTGTTCTTCCTGGGCGACACCACCCACGAAGTCGGCGTCGGCTATCGCTACCTCAAGGAAGCCATGCGCGAGCAGGGCAGCCGCCTGCAGTTGGTCAACAACGTCCCGACGCCAAGCACCGGCCCGACCGCCGACGGCCACGTCTACCAGGACCGCGATGGCGGCACCGAAGCCAGCTCGTTCTACATCGACGACAAGATCGACATCGGCAACTGGACCCTCACCCCGGGCATCCGCTTCGAGCGCATCGACACCGACTGGCATGATCGCCCCGTGATCAGCGAGACCGGCGCACGAGTCCCCGAGAAGAAGCGCAACAAGTCGTACAACGAGCCCCTGCCAGCCCTGAGCGTGATGTACCACATCTCCGATGCGTGGAAGGTGTTCGCCAACTACGAGACCTCCTTCGGCAGTCTGCAGTACTTCCAGCTCGGCCAAGGTGGCAGCGGCAACGAAACTGCCAACGGCCTGGAACCGGAGAAAGCCAAGACCTACGAGATCGGCACCCGCTACAGCGACGACCTGTGGAGCGGCGAGCTGACCGCGTTCTACATCGACTTCGCCGATGAGCTGCAGTACATCAGCAACGCCGTGGGCTGGACCAACCTCGGGGCGACCAAGCACCAGGGCCTGGAAATGTCCGGCCAGTACAACCTCGATGCGCTGCTCAGCGGCCTGAGCATCAACGGCGGGCTGACCTACACCCGCGCGACCTACGAAGGCGAGATCCCGGCGTTCAAGGGCCGAGACCTGCCGTTCTACTCGCGCCAGGTGGCCAACCTCGGCCTGCGCTACCAGGTCAACCGCTGGACCTACAACTTCGATGGCTACGCCCAGTCCATGCAACGAGCGCCAGGCACTGGCATGGCCAACAACCGCTTCACCGGCGTCTACATCACCGAGCCCACGGCCGACGGCCAGTACGGCGACATTCCCGGCTACGTGACCTGGAACGTGCGCGGTGCCTATGACTTCGGCGAGCAACTGTCCAACCTGAAGATCGGCGCCGGGGTGAAAAACCTGTTCGACCGCCGCTACTACACCCGCTCCAGCGACAACAACGCCGGCATCTACATGGGCCAGCCACGCACCCTGTTCATCCAGGCCAGCGTGGGCTTCTGAGTAAAGGGCCAGGCCTCCTGGCGGGGGCTGGCCTGCCTTCTTCAACAACAGGGCGGCCTCGGCCGCCCTGTGCCGTTGCCCCGCCTGCGGCGGACTATCACCGTGCGCAAACCGATGAAGTACACTGCGCGGCGCTTTTCTCGAGTGCCGCCAGCCAGGCCGCTCGGCTAGACTGGCAGGACTTTCGGCCCCACCGGCCCGTGGTCGTTTTCTTTCATCCCCTTGCAGTGCGCCATGTCCACCCCCATATCCGGGCGACCGATGCGTGAAGGAACAACAATCTTGAGCGAGCTTTTCTCCCGCCGCCTGGCCCTGCTCGGCGAAAGCCCTGCCCTGTCCCTGCTGACTCAAAGCCTGCATGGCATCGAGCGCGAATGCCTGCGCGTCACCGCCGACGGCCAACTGGCGCACAGCGACCACCCGCACGCCCTGGGCGCGGCGCTGACCAACCCGCAGATCACCACGGACTATTCCGAGGCGCTGCTGGAGTTCATCACCCCGGCCGAAGCCGACGCCGTGCAGACCCTGGACGATCTGGATCGCATCCACCGCTTCGCCTACAGCAAGCTGGCCAATGACGACGAGTTCCTCTGGAGCCCGTCGATGCCCGGCCCGCTGCCGGAAGAAGAAGACATCCCGATCGCCCGCTATGGCAATTCCAACATCGGCAAGCTCAAGCACGTCTACCGCAAGGGCCTGGCCCTGCGCTACGGCAAAACCATGCAATGCATTGCCGGCATTCACTACAACTTCAGCCTGGCGGAACGTATCTGGCCGCTGCTGCAGAAGCTCGACGGCGACACCGGCAGCGTGCGCGACTACCAGTCGACCCGCTACATCGCCCTGACCCGCAACTTCCGCCGCTACAGCTGGCTGCTGATGTACCTGTTCGGCGCCTCGCCGGCACTGGATAGCAGCTTCCTGCGTGGCCGCCCGCACCAGTTGCAGCAACTCGACGCCGACACCCTCTACCTGCCCTACGCCACCAGCCTGCGCATGAGCGACCTGGGCTACCAGAACAACGCCCAGGCCGGCCTCACACCCTGCTACAACGACCTGGCCAGCTACACCGAAAGCCTGCGCCAGGCCGTGTCCACGCCCTATGCGCCGTATGCCGACGTCGGCACCAAGCAGAATGGCGAATGGGTGCAGCTCAACACCAACGTGCTGCAGATCGAGAACGAGTACTACTCGAACATCCGTCCCAAGCGCGTGACCTACTCCGGCGAACGGCCGATCCAGGCCCTGATCGCCCGCGGCGTGCAGTACGTCGAAGTCCGCTGCCTGGACATCAACCCCTACCTGCCACTGGGCATCGACCTGACCGAAGCGCGCTTCCTCGACGTCTTCGTGCTGTTCTGTGCCCTGCAGGACAGCCCACTGTTCGAAGGCGGCGAATGCCGCTCCTGCTCCGACAACTTCCTCAAGACCGTCAAGGAAGGCCGCCGTCCGGGCCTGCACCTGCAGCGCGATGGCCAGACGGTGGAACTCAAGGCCTGGGCCACGCAATTGCTACAGGACTTCGCGCCCATCGCCGAACTGCTCGACCGCGCGCATGGCGGCGAAAGCTTCCAGCAGGCGCTCGTGCAGCAGCAAGCCAAAATCGACGATGCCAGCCTGACGCCCTCGGCGCAGGTGCTCGCCGAACTGCAGGCCCGTGGCGAAAGCTTCCGCGACTTTGCCATGCGCTACAGCCGCGCCCACGCCGAGGACTTCAAGGCGCGCCCATTGAGTGCAGAGGAGCAACAGTTCTTCGAGGGCCTGGCCCGTCAGTCCCTGGCCGAACAGGCGGAACTGGAAAGCGCCGAGCCAGGCGACTTCGACACCTTCGTCGCGGCCTATCAAGCCAGCATTCTCGGTATCAGCGTCTAACCCGTTCAAAGCCTGCTGCGCGTCGGCGTTACCGCGTTAAAAGCAGGCTCAGCAAGCCGTTTGCGGCTAACGTACTTCAGTGCGGCCCCAAAGGGGCGAGCGAAGCGGGTCATGCTCACTTACAGCACGTAAACCGCGCGTCCTCGCCTGCATTTGCCTGGCATACCTCTGGCTCGCGGGCTTTGCACAGGTTCTGGCACACGCACCGGGCGGCCCCGGAATAGGGCAGCCCGTCACAAAACCGTCAATCGTACCGTTCGGCGCGGACCAATGACCTTCCGCCCGAGCGGGAGGCCAGCTAGCCTGACGGGAAATCCCGCACTGGCACATGCGATGACGTCGCCCGCTGACACCGCTCTCGAAGACTGGAGCCTGGAAAGCCTGAACAAGGCCTACCAGCAAGGCTACATGGCCGGCCTCACCGGCCAGCCGCAGCACCAGCAACCCTACCCCGCCGATGTCCTCGCCGCCGCCTGGGAAGCCGGGTGGGACGACGGCAACGAGCAGTTCAAACAGCACCAGCGCCGCAGCGCCTAATTCATCCAATCTATTGCCAGAAACAACATCGTCAACGACCATGCGCACCTTCTCACCATGAAAAGGACTTCTGCATGCTGCGCATTTATTACAGCGTTATTGCCCTCGCCCTATTATCCGGCTGTGCCAGCCAGGGACAACCCACCAGCGCTTTCGCAACAGCCAAACCTGGCTGCCAGAGTGAAACCCGTGAGATTGCCGGACAAGTCATCACAACCGACTTTTGTATCCGTGCAATTCCGTTCAAACCCTCGCAGTATCTTGTCCGTGTAAATGACGAAACGGCATTCCAAGGCGATGACTACCAACGCGTGGTCTTCCATAAAACGCTGAAGAACGGCACCGCAAGCGGTAGCTGCTATGAGTTGATTGAACTTAGAAGCGGCACAAGCGAGAGCAATGTCGAACTGGCCCAACTATCTTCGGATCTGATTCAGGGATGTGCGATCAAGGCCGATAGCCAAGGGCGCTCAATGGCTTTTGAGAAAACACCCGAGTGCGATAAGGCCTTCTATCCAGGTCTGCTTCCCCTACTCGGAAAAGTCGTCCCCGTGGAAACCGCACGCCAGTGCTCCGTCAGCCTGGATGGAAAAGTCGTATTCAGCGGCAACTTCCACTTCCAGTAAAACCAAGCGCACTACCGTGATGAAAGCCTGCTGACGATTCTCGATAGGCGTGGCTGTATGGCCACGCCCACCTTCAAACGCGGGCTACAGCGTCTTTTCGAAAATCTTCGAATTGCGCTGGTAGTTGTACAGCGAGGCCCGTGCGGCTGGCAGTTTCTCCACGCCGCTGGGTTCGAAGCCGCGTTCGCGGAACCAGTGGGCGGTGCGCGTGGTGAGCACGAACAGGGTCTTCAGGCCCTTGGCGCGGGCACGCTCTTCGATGCGTTCGAGCAGTTCGTCACCACGGCCGCCATGGCGGTAGTCGGGATTCACTGCCAGACAGGCCAGCTCGCCGGAATCGGAGTCGGCGATCTGGTACAGCGCCGCACAGGCGATGATCAGGCCATCGCGCTCGACGATGCTGAACTGCTCGATCTCGCGCTCCAGCACCTCGCGCGAACGACGCACGAGAATGCCCTGATCCTCCAACGGGGTGATCAGGTCCATCAACCCGCCGACATCCTCGATGGTCGCCTCGCGCAGCGATTCGAACTGTTCCTGGTCCACCAGCGTGCCGCCACCGTCACGGGTGAACAGCTCGGTGAGCAACGCGCCGTCGTCGCTGTAGCTGACGATATGGCTGCGCTTGACCCCGCCCCGGCAGGCCTGCGCCGCGGCGTCGAGCAGTTCGCCCTGGTAGCTGTTGCCCAGCCGCTCCAGGTAGTGCGGCACCTGCTGCGGACGCAGTTCGCGCACCAGCTTGCCACTCTCGTCGAGCAGGCCGCGTTCGGCACTGAACAGCAGCAGCTTGTCGGCTTGCAGATCGATGGCCGCACGCGTCGCCACATCCTCGCAGGCCAGGTTGAAGATTTCCCCGGTGGGCGAATAGCCGAGCGACGACAGCAGCACGATGCTGCGCTCGTCGAGCTGGCGGCCGATGCCCTTGCGGTCGACCCGACGCACTTCGCCGGTGTGGTGATAGTCGACGCCATCCACGACGCCGATTGGACGCGCGGTGACGAAGTTGCCACCGGTCACGCGCAGGCGCGAGCCCTGCATCGGCGAGGCGGCCATGTCCATCGACAGGCGCGCTTCGATGGCGATCCGCAGTTGGCCGACAGCCTCGATCACGCACTCCAGGGTCGGTCCATCGGTGATGCGCAGGTCACGGTGGAAATGCGGTGTCAGCCCACGCGCGGCCAGACGCGCCTCGATCTGTGGGCGCGACCCATGCACCAGCACCAGGCGCACGCCGAGGCTGTGCAGCAGCACCAGGTCGTGAACGATATTGCCGAAGTTGGGGTGCGCAACACCCTCGCCGGGCAGCATGACCACGAAGGTGCAGTCCCGATGGGCGTTGATATAGGGCGAAGCATGGCGAAGCCAGTTGACGTAGTCGTGCATGAAAAAGCCTGTCGAGCGTGACGAAACGAATGGTGCGTACACCGGTAAAAAGAGGCGCGTGGCGCCGGATGAGTGCGCTCATCCCTGCCCCGGAACGGGGGAAGTCGGTTTAGCGTCGTCGCAGCAACATCAGGGTCCCCTTGTGGGCTCACAGGCAGTAGTGTTGGATCAGTTGACGCAGGATCTGCAGCATCGGTTCGATCCGCGCCAGCTCGAGAAACTCGCCGGGCTGGTGGGCGCAGTCGATATCACCCGGCCCCAGCACGATGGTGTCACAGCCAAGTTGCTGAAGATAAGGCGCTTCGGTGCCAAATGCCACCGACTGTGCGCTGTGACCGGTCAGGCGTTCGGCCAGGCGCACCAGTTCGCTGTCGGCGCGCTGCTCGAAGGGCGGCACCTCGGCGAACAGCGGGGCGAAGTCGATGTTCACCTGGTGCCGCTCGGCCAGCGGCTGCAATTTGCTGCGAATCGCCGCGCGCAGGTGCTCCGGATTCATCCCCGGCAACGGACGCAGGTCGAACTCCAGCGAGCACTGGCCGCAGATCCGGTTAGGGTTGTCGCCCCCATGGATGCAGCCGAGGTTGAGGGTCGGCTGCGGCACGCTGAATTGCGGGTTGTTGAATTCGCGCTGCCACTGCGCGCGCAGGCCACGCAGTTCACCAATGGCATCGTGCATTGCTTCCAGCGCGCTATGACCGAGACTCGGATCGGACGAGTGACCGCTCTGCCCGAGAATATCGATGCGCTCCATCATCACGCCCTTGTGCAGGCGAATCGGCTTCAGGCCTGTCGGCTCGCCGATCACCGCCGCACGCCCCAGCGGCCGGCCGGCATCGGCCAGGGCACGGGCGCCGGACATCGAGCTTTCTTCGTCGCAGGTGGCAAGGATCAGCAATGGCTGCTTGAACGGCTGGTCGATCAAACCGCGTACAGCTTCGATAACCAGCGGGAAGAAGCCCTTCATGTCGCACACGCCGAGGCCAACCCAACGGTCGCCCTGCTCGGTGAGGCGCAGCGGATCGCTCTGCCAGAGCGCGGCATCGAACGGTACGGTATCGCTGTGCCCTGCCAGGACAAGGCCGCCGGGACCGCTGCCGTAGCTGGCCAACAGGTTGGCCTTGCCCGGCGCGACGTCCTGGATTTCGCAGGTGAAACCCAGCTCGCT
Organism: Pseudomonas sp. Marseille-Q8238; assembly: GCF_965111915.1. Lineage (NCBI taxonomy): Bacteria > Pseudomonadati > Pseudomonadota > Gammaproteobacteria > Pseudomonadales > Pseudomonadaceae > Pseudomonas > Pseudomonas sp. Marseille-Q8238. The sequence continues at coordinate 4,642,255 of NZ_CBCOPI010000001.1, forward strand.
CAGCCAGCCGGCCAGGACATCAATCACCGCACGATTGGACTGGTCCCAATGCGGCTGGGTGCAGCTCACCGAGGGCGTGGCAATCAGCGCGGCGAATTGATCCTTGAGTGACGGCAGGGACATGGGAAACCTCCAGAGACTGAGCGCCATCATAGAGGTAAATGGCGCTCTGCCGCAGCGTCTTGCCAGGTGTTCTGAAGCAGCACGCTTACGACAGCATGGTTCTCAGCCGATCAGCCCGGCAGCAATATTGATCGACAGGCCGAGGATCGCGGTATTGAACAGAAACCCGATGATCGAATGGGCCAGCACCACCTTGCGCATGGCCGGTGTGGTGATCACCACGTCCGAGGTCTGCACCGCCACACTGATGGTGAAGGCGAAGTAGAGAAACTCCCAGTAGTCGGGCGCCTGCTCGTTACCCGGGAAGATCAGCGCGGGCCTGGGGTTGTCGGTCATGTAGAACAGGTAGGCGTAGTGCAGGGTGAAGATGGTGCCGATCAGGAACCAGGAGCCCAGCACCGTCAGCACGGTGAAGCCATAGCGCAGCAGTTTGTCATCGACCTGCGAGCCGCCCGCGGCCGCCAGTTCGAAGATGATCGCGACCAGGCTGGCCAGCGCGGCGATGCTGACAATCACCAGCACCGCCTGGGCATTCTCGTCCTCGATGTCGGCCTTGCGCTGGACATCCTCGGCACTGGAGCGGACCACCAGCCAGCCGACCAGCAACAGATAGAGCCAGACCATCACGTTCCAACCGATCAACACCCGCAGCAACGGCGCGGCCTGCCAGGCCAGCAGCGCCACCAGAACGCCCACCGTAGCGGCGATGATCAATCGGGGATGGGTGTGCACAACGGCAGGAGTCAGGCGCATGCAGATACTCGTCGATGAAATCAGCGCGATTGAGGGCGACCATCCTCCGCGCCGCGCGACACGTCAACTATCCCGCTGAGCCGGCAGGGAACCTCCGGCTCCTGTAGACTTCGCCGTCTTGGCAGCTGGTCCACGCTGCGCCTGAAATGAACGCTCCGGCCATGAACAAAGAAACCGAAATAAAATTGCGCGCCAGTCGCGAAACCCTCGCCGCCCTGCGCGACCATCCGCTGCTGAAGAAGCGCAACAAATCCGGCTGGTCGCAGCATGAGTTGTTCAATCAGTACTTCGACACCGATGACCGCCAACTGTCCGCCGCCCGGGTCGCCCTGCGCCTGCGCCGCGACGGCGAACAGGTCATCCAGACCCTGAAGAGCCGTGGCCAGAGCGTGGCCGGCCTGTCCGAGCGCAACGAGTGGGATTGGTACCTGCCCAAGGCCAAGCTCGACCTGAAGAAGCTCACCAACGACTGCTGGCCGGCGAGTCTGGCCGAGCTGGACAAGAAGCAGCTCAAGCCGATCTTCACCACCGACTTCGTGCGCCAGAAAGCCGAAATCGCCTGGGGCCGTGGCAAGGCCAAGGTGGTGATCGAAGCGGCACTGGACCTGGGCAAGGTCATCGCCGGTGAAGGCGAGGAAGAAATCTGCGAGCTGGAGCTGGAACTGCGCGAGGGCGACCCGGCCGCGCTGCTGGAACTGGCCGCCGAGCTGGCCGCCGACCTGCCGCTGATGCCCTGTGATATCAGCAAGGCCGAGCGTGGCTATCGCCTGTTCGATGCCAGCAGCTACAACCTCAACCTGCCCGTGCCGGAACTGGATGCCGAACAGAGCCTGGACGACGCCGTCGTGGCCCTCGGCTGGTACCTGCTCGGCAGCAGCCAGCGTCTGGCCGAGCAATACCGTTTCAATGGTCACTGGCGCCTGCTCGCCGACTGGCTGGAACAACTGATCGAACTGCGCGCCCTGCTCGGCAGCCTGGGCCAGGCCGCGCCACGCGCCTCCAGCCATGACCTGCGCGAAGCCCTCGACGGCCTGCTCGCCGACTGGCGCCCACGCCTGCTGGCCGGCCAGCACGACGACAGCCTGCGGCAGAACGCACCGGCGCTGTTCGCCGCCGAGCTGCACGGCACGCGCTGGGGGCTGTTCTCGCTGAACCTGTCGCGCTGGCTGCTCAACCGGAGCTGGACCGTCGCGCGCAACAACCGTGGCAATCGCCAGGGCGCGGCGCCCCTGGGTAACTGGCTCACCCACCTGCTCGGCGAGGAAGCCCGCGACCTGCAGCTCAAGCGCTATCAACAGCAACCCGAGGACCTGGCCGAGCAACTGCCGCGCATCGAGCGCATCCAGGTCTGGCTGCACCTGGCGCGGCAGGTATTGCTGGAGTTGCCCGAACTGGACCGCCTGTATGGCGAGCTGAACAAGCTGCACGCCCTGGCCAACCAGCCGCTGGATGCCGAGGTGTTGGCCGCACGCGTGGCGCAGGCCCATACTGTGGCCACGCTCAAACCCTGGAAGCTGCTGTTGAAATAAGCTGGCGAAATCGTCGACCACCCTAAGGGAGCTCTATGTCCGCACTCGCGCCGTCCAGCCAGGATCGCTGGCTCGATCTCAACGACATCCTGCGCGAGCTGATCGCCCAGGGCCGGATCAGCGAGGAGAACGCCGAGCAGTGCCTGGTACTGCGGCGTGCCTCGGGCAATGCGCAATTGCATCCCCTGGAATTCCTCGCCGCACAACAGGTCGACGACCTCATGCGGCCGGGCAAGAAACACGATCTCGAAGGCCTCACCGTCTGGCTGGCCAACCATGCCGGCCAGCCCTACCTGCGCATTGACCCGCTGAAGATCGACGTTGCGGCGATCACCCCGGTGATGTCCTACGCCTTCGCCCAGCGCCACAAGATCCTCGCCGTGGCGGTCACCAGCGAAGCGGTGACCATCGCCAGCGCGCAGCCCTTCGTGCACGCCTGGGAAGCCAACCTGACCCACGTGCTCAAGCGCCCGATCAAGCGCGTGGTGGCCAACCCGGCGGACCTGCAACGCTTCACCACCGAGTTCTACCGCCTGGCCCGCTCGGTCAGCGGAGCCAGCGCCACCGATCAGAAGATGAGCGGAGTCGGCAACTTCGAGCAACTGCTCAACCTCGGCGCCAGCGACCAGGAGCCGGACGCCAATGACTCGCACATCGTCAATATCGTCGACTGGCTGTTCCAGTACGCCTACCAGCAGCGCGCCAGTGACATCCACATCGAGCCGCGTCGCGAACAGGGCAGCGTGCGCTTCCGCATCGACGGTGTGCTGCACACCGTCTACCAGTTCCCCCCGCAGGTGACGATGGCCATCGTCAGCCGCCTGAAGAGCCTGGGGCGGATGAACGTGGCGGAAAAGCGCAAGCCGCAGGACGGCCGGATCAAGACCAAGACCCCCGATGGCGGCGAAGTGGAATTGCGCCTGTCGACCCTGCCCACCGCCTTCGGCGAGAAGATGGTGATGCGTATCTTCGACCCGGAAGTGCTGCTGAAGAACCCCGACCAGCTCGGTTTCTCCCCGGACGACCTGCGCCGCTGGGAGAGCATGACCAGCCAGCCCAACGGCATCATCCTGGTCACCGGCCCGACCGGCTCGGGCAAGACCACCACGCTGTACACCACGCTCAAGCAACTGGCGACCGACGAAGTGAACGTGTGCACCATCGAAGACCCCATCGAGATGATCGAGGGCGCCTTCAACCAGATGCAGGTGCAGCACAACATCGACCTGACCTTCGCCAGCGGCGTGCGCGCGCTGATGCGCCAGGACCCGGACATCATCATGGTCGGCGAGATCCGCGACCTGGAGACCGCCGAGATGGCCATCCAGGCCGCGCTGACCGGCCACCTGGTGCTCTCCACCCTGCACACCAACGACGCGCCCAGCGCCATCACCCGCCTGCTCGAACTCGGCGTGCCCTACTACCTGCTCAAGGCCACCCTGCTCGGGGTCATGGCCCAACGCCTGGTGCGCACCCTGTGTCCGCACTGCAAGGCGCCGGTAGACCTCGACGAGGACGACTGGCAGAACCTGACCAAGCCCTGGAATGCCCCGCTGCCGACCCAGGCGCACCGCGCCGTGGGTTGCCCGGAGTGCCGCGAGACCGGCTACCGCGGCCGCGCCGGTGTGTACGAGATCATGCTGCTCAACGACGGCATCAAGCCGCAGATCACCGCCGATACCGACCTCATCGCCCTGCGCCGCCAGGCCTTCAAGGAAGGCATGCGCAGCCTGCGCCTGTCCGGTGCGCAAAAAGTCGCCGCCGGCCAGACCACCATCGAAGAAGTCCTGCGGGTCACGCCGCAGAGCGAGCAGAAGTAAAGGCTGGAAGGCGCGGCACAGGCCAAGGAGTCTGTGCCGGATACCCCGCTCAATGGCATCATGCCCGCCCCCCGCATTTCGGATCGCGTTGCCATGCCCCTTCGCCGCCTGACCGCCACGGCCCTGAGCCTGTTGCCCCTGCCCCTTCTTGCGGCACCTCTTGAGCTGGACGTGGTGCGCATCGAAGAGCGTTCGCTCGACGATACGACACAGGCACTCGAGAAGCTGGCCAGGGTGCCCGGCGGCAGCAACCTGATCGAAGCCAGGGACATCGAGGCATCGCGCAGCAGCACGATGCAGGAGGTGCTGGCCTACCAACCCGGCATCTACGCCCAGTCAGCGGGTAACGAAGGCGTCCGCCTGTCGATCCGGGGTTCGGGCATCAACCGTGGCTCGGGTGGTCACGGCTCCGGCACCTTCGTCCTACTCGATGGCCTGGCACTGACCGGCCCTGGCGGCACGCCCTATGAACTGCAGGAACCGTTGTGGATCGATCGCGCCGAAGTACTGCGTGGCGCCAATGGCTTCGACAAGGGCGCCCTGGCCCTGGGCGGCGCGGTCGATCTGATCAGCCCCACCGGCCTGACCGCCGCACCGCTGACCCTGCGCTACGAAGCCGGCAGCTACGGCTGGCGCAAACGCCATGTCAGCAGCGGTGGGCACAACGACAACGCCGACTACTTCGTGGCCCTGACCGACTCCGATTACGACGGTTATCAGGACCATGCATCCGGCAACAGCCAAGGGGTCATGGCCAACGTCGGCTATCGCTTCAATGCGCAACTGGAGACCCGTTTCTACCTGCGCTATCGCGAAACCGACCACGAAACGCCCGGCCGCCTGACCCTCGATCAGATCAAGCACCACCCGCGCATGGCCAACCCGACGTTCGTCGCCCGTGATTCCAGCCGCCCACAGCACGGCAGCACCTGGCTGGCCAACAAGACCACCTGGCGCTTCGAGGATGGCGGTCTGTTCGAGGCCGGCCTCGCCTACCACGACTACCCGATGGACCTGCACGAAAGCACCAACCGGGTGAAGCTGGACTACAGCGACGTCAGCACCTCGCTGCGCTACAGCAAGCCGCACCAGTTGTTCGGCCATGACAGCCACAGCGCCGTGGCCCTGCGTGCCACCGTGTTCCTGCCGGGCAGCGGCGCCAAAGAGTACGTGCGCGTCGCCGGCGCCTACCCGGTCGGCACCCACACCCGCGACTACGAGCACAACGGCTCGGACTCGGTGCTGCAGTTCAGCAATGACCTGGAACTGGCGCCCGACCTCTGGCTGTCCAGCGGGCTGGCGCTGATCTACACCCGTCGCGAAGTGCAGGTGACCTACCCGCAAGGCGGCGACGCCCTCAGCCTCAGCACCTGGGACTACGCCCCGCGCCTGGGCCTGCGCTACCAACTTGCACCCGACCTGCAACTGTTCGGCAACCTCAGCCGCTCGGTGGAGGCGCCACATGCCTGGTCGATGCTGTGGGGCTCCAACGACAAGTTCCCGGCTGGCAGCGGCCCCGCAACAGGAATGATCCGCACGCCAGTCGAACTGGAAAACCAGACCGCCACCACCCTGGAGTTCGGTGGCCGGGGCGACTCCATCCTCGGCAGCTGGGACCTGAGCTACTACTACTCGTGGGTCCGCCACGAGTTGCTCAGCGTTGAACTGGCCGATGGCCTGGGCAACCTCTACAACGCCGAGGCCAATGCCAGCCCGACCGTGCACCAGGGCATCGAAGCCGGTTTGCACAGCACCCTCTGGCAGGGCCAGGCCGGCCAGTTACTGCTGCGCCAGGCCTACACCCTCAACGAATTCCGTTACCGCGATGACGCAGCCTTCGGCGACAACCGCCTGCCGGGCCTCCCGCAGCACTATTACCAGGGTGAGCTGCGCTTCCAGCGTCCCGACGGCTGGTTCCTCGCGCTCAACGCCCAACTGGCCTCGCGCGTTGCCGTCGACTACGCCAACAGCCGCCACGCCGGCAGCTACAAGGTGTTCGGCGCCAGTGCGGGCTACCACGCCGAGGACTGGCAAGGCTGGCTGGAGCTGCGCAACCTGACCGGCGAGCGCTATGCCTCCACCATCACCCCCGGCTACAACGACCAGGGGCGCGACATTGCCCGTGCGACACCCGGCGAAGGCTTCGCTGTGTACACCGGCGTCAGCTATAGCTGGCGCTAATCGCACAGCTATATTTCCATCTGGCTCGGGTAAGGTTTTCGGATTCGTCTGGGTCCCCCGACCCATGAGCAGAGACTTGTTACCAAAACCCGGCCCAGCCTCTGCTCAGCGGACAACTCCTATAGAATCCCGGTAACTCGCCATTCAGCATCATCTCCAACAAGGATTCAGCACATGGAAATCGGCAGCGTAATCGTTCTCTTCGTCGGCCTGGCCGTGGCCATCGTCGTCATGGGCGTCAAGTTCGTCCCGCAGGGCTATGAGTGGACGGTGGAGCGCTTCGGGCGCTACACCAACACACTGAAGCCGGGCCTGAACATCATCGTCCCGGTGGTCGACAAGATCGGTCGCAAGCTCAACGTCATGGAAAGCGTGCTGGATATCCCGCCGCAGGAAGTCATCACCGCCGACAACGCCACGGTGAAGATCGACGCCATCTGCTTCTTCCAGATCATCAACGCGGCGCAAGCGGCCTATGAGGTCAACAACCTCGAACACGCCATCCGCAACCTGGTGATGACCAACATCCGTACCGTGCTCGGCTCCATGGAGCTGGACGCCATGCTCGGCCAGCGCGATGCGATCAACGAGCGCCTGCTCAAGACCGTGGACGAAGCCACCGCGCCCTGGGGCATCAAGATCACCCGTATCGAGATCAAGGACATCAGCCCGCCCGCCGACCTGATGGCCGCCATGTCCGGGCAGATGAAAGCCGAACGTATCAAGCGCGCCCAGATCCTCGAAGCCGAAGGCCTACGCGCCGCCGCCATCCTCACCGCCGAAGGGCAGAAGCAGGGCGACATTCTCAAGGCCGAAGGTCAGCGCCAGGCCGCCTTCCTCGAAGCCGAAGCCCGCGAACGTGCGGCCCAGGCCGAAGCGGAAGCCACACGCATGGTGTCCGAGGCCATCGCCAGCGGTAACGTGCAGGCGGTCAACTACTTCGTCGCGCAGAAGTACATCGAGGCCCTGGGCAGCCTGGCCAGCGCCAACAACAGCAAGGTGATCCTGATGCCACTGGAAGCCAGCCAGGTGATCGGCGCGGTCGGCGGTATCGGCGAAATCGTCAAGGCAACCTTCGGCTCCGGTGACAAGAAAGCATGATCGCCTACCTGCAGAATCTGTCCTTCTGGGACTGGCTGGCCTTCGGCACGCTGCTGCTGATCGTCGAGGTCTTTGGCGCTGCGGGTTATCTGCTGTGGATCGGCGTAGCAGCCGCCAGCGTGGGGGTGATCACCTATCTGTTCCCGGAGCTGCCGTGGGTCTGGCAGTTCGTCCTGTTCGGCGTGCTCTCGGTGTTCACAGCGGTGTTCTGGTGGCTGCGCCAGCGCGGGAACAAGAAGGTCTCCGACCAGCCTGGCCTGAACCAGCGCGGACAGGAGTTCATCGGTCGCACCTTCGTGCTGCATGAAGCCATCGCTGGCGGACGCGGCAAGATCAAGGCCGGCGATACCCTGTGGCTGGTCATCGGCCAGGACCTTCCCGCCGGCACCACCGTCCGCGTGGTCGGCCAGGAAGGTGTACTGCTACGCGTGGAAGCCAGCCCGGACTGATCCGTCGGGTGGGCGACGCCTTTATCGCCTACCACCCTCCCCTCAAACGGCGGTCAGCACCTGGCCGTCGGCAAGGAATGCGTCAAGGTTGCTGAACACCAGTTCCTCCATCTGCAGGCGGGTTTCCTCGGTGCCGCTGGCGATGTGGGGCAACAGCACCACGTTATCCAGCGCCAGCAATGCGGCGGGTACACGTGGTTCGTCCTCGAACACATCCAGGCCGGCGCCGCCCAGCGTGCCGTTCTGCAATGCGGCGACCAGCGCGACCTCATCGACCACCGAGCCACGCGCGACGTTGATCAACAACCCCTGCGGCCCCAGGGCTTCGAGCACAGGCGCATCGATCAAGTGGCGGGTCTGTGCGCCACCGGGGCAGGTCAGCACCAGGAAATCGGCCCAGCGCGCCAGCGCCGTCAGCTCGGCCTCGTAGCCATAGGGGCTGTGCGGGTCGGGCTTGCGGTTGTGGTAGCGGATCTGCATATCGAAGCCGGCGCAGCGCGTGGCCACATCCTTGCCGATCCGACCCAGGCCGACGATACCCACCCGCTTGCCCGTGACCCGGCGCGCCAGCGGGAAGTTGCCCTGCGGCCAGGCACCTCGGCGCACGAAGCGATCCGCCTCGGACAGGCGCCGCGCCGTGTCGATGATCAGCCCCAGCGCCAGGTCGGCCACGCAGTCGTTGAGCACATCCGGTGTATTGCTGACCTGGATGCCCCGCTGCTTCGCCGCGCCGACATCGACGCTGTCATAGCCGACGCCGAAGTTGCAGATGGCCCGCAGGTTGGGCAAGCGCTCCAGCAACGTGGCATCGCAACCGAAGCGGATCGAGGTCACCAGCACCTCGACATCCGCGCCATGCTGGCTGAGAAAAGCCTCCCTGTCCGCCTGCGTCCACAGTCGTTCGGCCTGATAGTCCTGCGTCAGGCGCGTGTTGAAACGCTCCGTCACTGGCCCTACCTGCAGGATGTTTCGCGCGCCCATGCGGCTCTCCTCGTTATCCGGTTTTGCGGAGCAGAAGCCCGCCGTAGAGCTATCCTCACGCAAATCGGGGCGGCTTGCCCAGCCCTGTTTGCGGCGTGTTCGACCAACGCATGCCGGAGCAGGTGGTCGATCCAGGCTGGCGAATAATCTGAACTCCTGTTGCTGCCAGGGCCTCCATACAGGTAGGACCACCCAAGGAGCCACTACCATGCGCCGTTCAGTCTGCTTTGCCCTCGCCCTGCTCTGCCTTCCCGTTGGCCAGGCGATGGCCGATGGCACCGTTCGCAATATCCTGTCATCAGGGGCTACCACCGCCTCGACCTATGTGACGTTCAAGGACCACAAGCTGGTGATCGCCGCCCAGGACGACGCGGGCGCTTATATCGCCAGCGGTGGGCAGATCCGCGGCTCCTACCTGGAGGCGGCCCTGCAACGCGTACGCAGCGAGAATCCAGGACTCAAGGCCACGGACGAGCAGCTGGCCGAAGCCATTCTGATCGCCGAGCCGGATGTCGCTGCTCGCTAGCGCCGGGCCTCGCTATTGCTCTCGATGCAAATGACACAGCCTACGTGAGCAATAGATAGCGAGGAGATAGCCATGAAAAAGGCCGCCGCCCAAGGGCGGCCTTTTTCATGCGGTCACACCTGGATCACTCGCGGTAGTCGTCCATCGGCACGCAGGCGCAGAACAGGTTGCGATCGCCGAACACGTTGTCGACGCGGTTCACCGCCGGCCAGTACTTGTGCGCACGGGTGTGGGCCGATGGCGTTACGGCTTCCTCGATGCTGTACGGCCGCTCCCACACCCCGGTGACATCCGCCAGGGTATGCGGCGCGCGCTTGAGCGGGTTGTCCTCGGCGGGCCACTCGCCGTTGGCGACCTTGGTGATCTCGGCACGGATGCTGAGCATGGCGCTGATAAAGCGATCCAGCTCTTCCTTGGACTCGCTCTCGGTTGGCTCGATCATCAGCGTGCCCGGCACCGGGAAGCTCATGGTCGGCGCATGGAAGCCATAGTCCATCAGGCGCTTGGCCACATCTTCCTCGCTGATCCCGGTTTCCGCCTTGAGCGGACGCAAATCGAGAATGCACTCGTGGGCAACACGGTCATTGCGCCCGGTATAGAGCACCGGGAAGGCACCGGTCAGCTGGCTGGCCAGGTAGTTGGCGTTGAGGATCGCGACTTCGGTGGCGTCGGCCAGTTGCGGGCCCATCATGGCGATGTACATCCAGCTGATCGGCAGGATGCTCGCGCTGCCCCACGGCGCGGCGCTGACCGCAGTGTTCTGCGGGTTCGGCCCTTGCAGCTCGATCACCGGGTGGTTGGCGACGAAGGGCGCCAGGTGCGCCTTGACGCCGATCGGGCCCATGCCTGGGCCGCCCCCGCCGTGTGGGATGCAGAAGGTCTTGTGCAGGTTCATGTGCGACACGTCAGCGCCGATGTCGGCCGGACGCGCCAGGCCGACCTGGGCGTTGAGGTTGGCGCCGTCCATGTACACCTGGCCGCCGTGGGCATGCACCACGTCGCAGATCTCGCGGATGCCTTCCTCGTACACGCCGTGGGTCGACGGGTAGGTGATCATCAGGCAGGACAGCTTGTCGCCGGCCTCGACGACCCTGGCCTTGAGGTCATCCATGTCGACGTTGCCGGCGGCGTCGCAGGCCACCACCACCACGCGCATGCTCAGCATCTGCGCCGAGGCAGGGTTGGTGCCGTGGGCCGAGGCCGGGATCAGGCAGATATCGCGGTGCTCGTCGCCGCGGCTCTGGTGGTACTTGCGGATCGCCAGCAGGCCGGCGTACTCGCCCTGCGCGCCCGAGTTGGGCTGGGTGCAGATGGCGTCGAAACCGGTGATGGCGCGCAGCCATTCTTCCAGCTCGTCGATCATCAGTTTGTAGCCGTGGGCCTGCTCGACCGGCACGAAGGGGTGCAGGCTGGCGAACTCCGGCCAGGTAATCGGGATCATCTCGCTGGTGGCATTGAGCTTCATGGTGCAGGAGCCCAGCGGGATCATCGACTGGTTCAGCGCCAGGTCCTTGTTCTCCAGGCGCTTGAGGTAACGCAGCATCGCGGTTTCGCTGTGATGCGTATTGAACACCGGGTGGGTCAGGTAGGCGGAGCTGCGCTGCAGGTCGACCGGGATGCCCGACGGCACGTCACCGGCGTCCAGTTCGTCGACGTTCAGGCCATGATCGGCGCCGAGGAAGATGCTCAGCAGCTGCTCGACGGTCTGTGCGGTGCAGGTCTCGTCCAGGCTGACGCCGAGCTTGCCGCGACCGAGGATGCGCAGGTTGATGCGCGCGGCCTTGGCCGACTCGATGATCGCGCTCTGCGCGCCGCCGACTTCCAGGGTCAGGGTGTCGAAGAAATGCTGGTTGTCACGTTTGAGGCCCTTCTGCGCCAGGCCCTCAGCGAGGATGGCGGTCAGCCGGTGCACGCGCTGGGCAATCTGCTTCAGGCCCTGCGGGCCGTGGTAGACGGCGTAGCAGCTGGCGATGTTGGCCAGCAGCACCTGCGAGGTGCAGATGTTGGAGTTGGCCTTCTCGCGGCGGATGTGCTGCTCGCGGGTCTGCAGCGCCATGCGCAACGCGGTGTTGCCGCGAGCGTCCTTGGACACGCCGATGATGCGGCCGGGCATGGCGCGCTTGTAGGCGTCGCTGGTGGCGAAAAATGCCGCGTGCGGGCCGCCGTAGCCCATCGGCACGCCGAAGCGCTGGGCCGAGCCGAACACCACGTCGGCGCCCAACTCACCCGGCGGAGTCAGCAACAGCAGCGAGAGCAGGTCAGCGGCGACGCAGGCCAGGGCGTTCTGCGCGTGCAGGGCGGTGATGATCGGACGCAGGTCGCGGATCTCGCCGTGGGTGTCCGGGTACTGCAGCAGCGCACCGAAGACCTGGTGCTGGCCCAGCTCATCGAGCGGGCCGACCACCACCTCGAGGCCGAAGCCTTCGGCGCGGGTCTGTACCACGGAGATGGTCTGCGGGTGGCAATTCTCGTCGACGAAGAACAGGTTGCTCTTCGACTTGGCCACGCGCTTGGCCAGGGCCATGGCTTCGCCGGCGGCGGTGGCTTCATCGAGCAGCGAGGCGCTAGCGAGGTCCAGGCCGGTGAGGTCGATGGTCAGTTGCTGGAAGTTCAGCAGCGCTTCCAGACGACCTTGGGCGATCTCCGGTTGGTACGGCGTGTAGGCGGTGTACCAGCCCGGGTTTTCCAGCACGTTGCGCAGGATCACGGTCGGCGTCAGGGTGCCGTGGTAGCCCATGCCGATCAGGCTGGTCCATTGCTGGTTCTGCTCGGCATAGCCCTTGAGCTTGGCCAGCGCGCCCCGCTCGTCCAGTGCCGTTGGCAATGCCAGCGCGCCATTGAGGCGGATGGACGGCGGCACCGTCTGCACGATCAGTTCGTCACGGTCCGCCACGCCCAGGCTGGCGAGCATGGCGCGCTGCTCATCGGCATCGGGACCAAGGTGACGACGCAGGAAAGCATCGGGCTGGTGCAACTGGGACAAACGAGGCGACTGGGACATGGCGGGACTCTCGAAAAATGACAGAGCCCCGACAGGTCGAGGCTCAGTGACTCAGACAGCCGGTGCGATCAGGCTTCGGCGTCGCAGGACGCCTGGTAACCGGCGGCATCGAGCAGGGCTTCAAGATCGGCAGTGTTGGTCGGCTTCAGCTTGAAGAACCAGGCCGCGTAGGGTTCGCCATTGACCAGCTCCGGGCTGTCGCTGAGCGCTTCGTTGATGGCGATCACTTCACCAGCGACCGGCGCATAGATGTCCGAAGCGGCCTTCACCGACTCGACCACACCGGCTTCCTGGCCAGCGGCGAGGCTTTTGCCGACTTCCGGCAGTTCAACGTAAACCACGTCACCCAGGGCTTCCTGGGCATGGTCACTGATGCCGACCGTGACAGTGCCGTCTGCTTCGAGGCGGGCCCATTCGTGGCTGGCGGCGTAACGCAGATCGGCGGGTAGAGTGCTCATCAGGATGTCCTCAGGATCGTTGGCGGAAAGCCCGCCTGGAAAATTTAGCAGTTAAGAGAGAGTCGGTTACGATTTTGCGCACGAGAGCCTGGCAAGGCGGCGGCGAGTAGACGTGCAGTTTACGGGGGTAAATGAGCACGCTGATCTCACTGTCAACACAGCCTGGCCGACGCGCAGCCAATCGTGAATCAAATTACGGCCTTGCCGTGACGCACGAAGCTCGGCTTGACCACCCGCACCGGGTACCACTTGCCGCGAATCTCCACCTCGGCGCGCTCGCCGGTCGCTGCCGGGACGCGGGCCAGGGCAATGGACTTGCCCAGGGTGGGCGAGAAGCTGCCGCTGGTGATTTCACCTTCGCCAACACCCTCGACCCGCACCACTTGGTGTGCCCGCAGTACGCCGCGCTCTTCCAGCACCAGGCCGACCAGCTTGGGCTGGTCGCCCGCAGCGCGCTGGGTTTCCAGGGCAGAGCGGCCAACGAACTGGCGCTCGGCCGGCTCCCAGGCGATGGTCCAGGCCATGTTCGCGGCCAGGGGCGATACGTCGTCGGTCATGTCCTGACCGTAGAGGTTCATGCCGGCCTCCAGGCGCAGCGTGTCACGCGCGCCGAGGCCGATGGGGGCGATGCCGGCACCGACCAGCTCGCTGAGGAAATCGGCGGCCTGCTCGGCCGGCAGCATGATTTCCAGGCCGTCTTCACCGGTATAGCCGGTACGGGCGATGAACCAGTCACCTTCGGGCAGGCCCTGGAACACCTTGAGTTCATTGATCAGCGAGGCACGCGCCGAGGACACCAGTTCGCCAGTCTTGCGGCGTGCCTGCGGGCCCTGGACGGCAAGCATGGCCAGCTCGGCCCGCTCGGTCAGCTGCACATCGAAACCGGCGCTCTGCGCCTGCATCCAGGCCAGGTCCTTGTCACGGGTGGCGGCATTGACCACCACGCGGTAGCCCCAGTCGGTCAGGTAGACGATCAGGTCGTCGACCACGCCGCCACGCTCGTTGAGCATGCCGCTGTACAGGGCCTTGCCCGGTCCTTGCAGACGCTCGACATCATTGGCCAGCAAGTGCTGCAGCCAGGCCTTGGCCTGGGCGCCGGTGACATCGACGACAGTCATATGGGACACGTCGAACACACCACAGTCGCGGCGTACCTGATGGTGCTCCTCGACTTGCGAGCCGTAGTGCAGCGGCATGTCCCAGCCACCGAAATCGACCATCTTGGCGCCGAGCGCCAGATGCTGTTCGTACAGAGGGGTACGCTGTCCCATTGGAAACTCCTTGTGCTAGACGCCCGCCAGCGCTGGCCGGGGCCTGCAGCGGATGCGGGGTTCATGGTCGGGCTGCGTCAGCAGGCGCGCATTGTAGCCCCGCGCGCGGTAACTGGACACCTCACCGGATCAATGTCCGAGCTGGCGCGCCGAACGGCGAATCAGGCCGATTACAGGCAGCAGGCCGACCAGCACCAGGGTCAGCGCCGGCAACGCCGCGCGAGCCCATTCGCCCTCGCTGGTCATCTCGAAGATGCGCACAGCCAGGGTGTCCCAGCCGAAGGGACGCATCAGCAGGGTGGCCGGCATTTCCTTGAGCACATCGACGAACACCAGCAGCGCCGCGGTGAGCACGCCAGGTGTCAGCAATGGCAGATAAACACGGAAGAACAGGCGCGGCCCGCCGACGCCCAGACAGCGCGAGGCCTCCGGCAGCGACGGGCGGATGCGCGCCAGGGCATTCTCCAGCGGCCCGAAGGCCACCGCCATGAAGCGCACCAGATAGGCCAGCAGCAACGCCGCCAGGCTGCCCAGCAGCAACGGCTTGCCGGCGCCGCCCAACCAGGTGGACAACGGAATCACCAGGTGGCTGTCCAGGCTGCTGAAGGCCAGCATGATGGCCACCGCCAGCACCGAGCCGGGCAAGGCGTAGCCGAGATTGGCCAGGGCCACCGCCGTACGCACCGGGCGGGTCGGCGCCAGGCGTCGGGCGAAGACCAGCAGCAGGGCCACCGCCACCGTGATCAGCGCCGCCAACCCGCCAAGATAGAGGGTATGCAGGATCAATCCGACATAACGCTCGTCCAGATCGAACCGGCCACGCTGCCAGAACCACACCAGCAGTTGCAGCAGCGGGATGACGAACGCGCAGGCGAACACCAGGCCGCACCAGCCACTGGCCAGCGCCGCCTTCCAGCCGCGCAGGTGATACAGCGCCTGCCCGCGTGCACGCTCGTTGGCCGGGCGATTGCTTCCCCGCGCCCGACGCTCGCCATACAGCACCAGCATCACGAATAACAGCAGCAGGCTGGCCAACTGTGCCGCGCTGGACAGGCTGTAGAAGCCGTACCAGGTCTTGTAGATGGCCGTGGTGAAGGTGTCGAAGTTGAAGACCGCCACCGCGCCGAAGTCCGCCAGGGTTTCCATGATCGCCAGCGCCAGGCCGGCACCGATGACCGGGCGCGCCATCGGCAGGGCCACACGCCAGAAGGCCTGCCATGGCGACTGACCCAGCACCCGCGCCGCCTCCATCAGCCCCTTGCCCTGAGCCAGGAAGGCACTGCGCGCCAGCAGGTACACGTAGGGATAGAACACCAGTACCAGCACGATGATCACGCCGCCGGTAGAACGCACACGCGGGAAACGGATGCTGCTGCCGAACCCCTCACGCAGCAGGCTCTGCAGCGGGCCGGAAAAGTCGAACAGGCCGATGAAGACGAACGCCAGCACATAGGCGGGAATCGCGAACGGCAGCATCAGCGCCCAGTCCAGCCAGCGTCGCCCGGGAAACTCGCAGAGGCTGGTAAGCCAGGCCAGGCTGACCCCAAGGCCGACCACACCAACCGAGACGCCGAGCACCAGCACCAGGGTATTGCCGAGCAGGCGCGGCATCTGCGTGTCCCACAGGTGTGCCCAGATCTCCCGGTCGACCTCGTGCCAGGACAGCAGCAGGACAGACAGCGGCAGCAGCACCAGCGCAGCAACGGCAAAAGCGATGGGGTACCAGCGGCGTTGAGCGGGGTGGGCCACGCAGACTCCTCGGTGGTGAAAATACGACGCCCCGGAAGGCCGGGGCGTCGAGTATAACGGCGGGTGTAGGATCCGCTGGGGTCTAGGGATTTACCGCTTCACCCCATCGCAGGGTAGAGCCGCGTAGCGGTGGATGGGAAAAGCGCCATCCACCCTACGAAAACTCCGCCCTCCCCTAGCGACTCAGTTCCAGCCGGCACGATCCATCAGGCGGATGGCTTCAGCCTGGCGTTTGCCCGCCACTTCCACCGGCAGGCTGTCGGCCTTGAAGCTACCCCAGGCCGCGACTTCCGCCGACGGTTTGACCTGAGGGTTGGCCGGAAACTCCTGGTTGATCTCCGCGAACAGACCCTGCGCCTCCGGCGTGGTCATCCATTCCACCAGTTTCTTCGCCGCCTCGGCATGCGGAGCGTGTTTGGTCACGCCAACACCCGACAGGTTCACGTGTACGCCACGGTCGTTCTGGTTGGGCCAGAACAGCTTGGCGCGCAGGCCCGGGTTGGCCTTGTGCATGCGCCCGTAGTAGTAGGTGTTGACAATGCCGACGTCGCACTGACCGGCGTCCACGGCCTGGATCACCGAATTGTCATCGGCGAACACATCGGTGGCCAGGTTGTTCACCCAGCCCTTGACGATCTGCTCGGCCTTGTCCGCGCCGTGCGTCTCGATCAGGGTCGCGGTAAGTGACTGGTTGTAGACCTTCTTGCTGGTGCGCAGGCACAGGCGGCCTTCCCAGTTGGCATCGGCCAGCGCTTCGTAGGTGGACAATTCTTCCGGCTTGACCCGCTCGGTCGAGTAGACGATGGTCCGCGCCCGCAGCGACAGGCCGGTCCAGGCATGGGTGCTGGAACGGTACTGCGCGGGGATGTTGGCATCGACGGTGGTCGAGGCGAACGGTTGCAGGATGCCCATCTGCTCGGCCTGCCAGAGGTTGCCGGCATCGACAGTGATCAGCAGGTCAGCCACGCCATTCTCACCTTCGGCCTTGATGCGCTGCATCAGCGGCGCTTCCTTGTCGGTGATGAACTTGACCTTGACCCCGGTCTTGGCGGTATAGGCGTCGAATACCGGTTTGATCAGCTCGTCGATGCGCGAGGAGTAGACCACCACCTCGTCGGCAGCCTGGGCATTACCGGCTACGAGCGTGAAAGCCACGGCGGCCAAGAGCGCGTTGCGTACCTGCATGGGAGTTGCCTTCTGCGTGGATGCGAGGCCGAGATGATAGTGACTCTCATCTTCACCCTCAACGACAAGACCGCCCTGCGCCGTTTCCAGATGTTGCGGGGTGGCTTGTCCGATCGCCTCACAGCAGACCGTAGCCACGCTCCGCATGGACACGCCTCTCGCCCAGACTGGACAGACCCGCACCAGCGCGTGAGTGCAGCCCACGCGCTGGCGCCAGGCACACCTCAATAGGCGTAACGCAACGTCGTCATGAAGTTGCGTGGCGCCCCATAGAGCCCCGCGGCCGTGGTGGTGTAGTACTCCTTGTCGAACAGGTTGTTGACGTTCAGCGTGGCCGACAGCGCCGGCGTGATCTGGTACTTGGCCATCAGGCTGGCCAGGGTGTAGCTGCTCTGGGTGGTGGCATAGTAGAGGTCATAACCGGAGCGGCTCTGCCAGTTCAGCCCACCACCAATGGTGACCTTGTCCAACGCGCCCGGCAGGCGGTAGGTGGTGAACAGCTTGACGCTGTTGCGCGGGATCTCGGTGACGATGCGTCGGTCATCATCATTGAAGCTGACGCTGTAGGAATAGCCGCCGCTGAATTGCCAGCCGTCGCTGATCTCGCCGTTGACCTCCAGCTCGACACCCTCGCTGCTGGTGCCACTCTCGGCTCTGTAGGCCTGGAAGCCGTTGGGCTGCAGCCTGTTGCCATCGGCGACGGCGAGGTTGTCCTGCTCGACGCGGAACAATGCCAGGCTGGTGTTGAGACGCCCGTCGTAGAAGCCGGCCTTCAGGCCCACCTCATAGCCGGTGCCCTCCAACGGATCGAGCGGCGAACCGCTGACATCACGCACGTTGGACGACTGCGGATTGAATATCTGCGTGTAGCTGGCGTAGGCCGTCCAGATGTCGTTCAGGTCGTAGACGAAGCCGGCATAGGGGATGACGATCCCGGTCTCGGTACGCTCGGTCTTGCTGCTGGTACCGCTGTAGAGCCGGCTCTTGCTCTCGCGATTCCAGTCCACCACCCGGGTGCCGAGGATCAGGCTGGCGGCGTCGGTCAGGTGCCAACGCGAGGTGAGGTAAGCGGCGTATTGGGTTTCGGTTACATCGCTTTCCCCGACCTTGTTGAAGTGCGGCTTGGGGGTCTTGCCATCCCAGTCATAGATGTTCGGGATGCTGCCCTGGTAACCCGAGCTTGGCCGCAGCCAGCCACCATAGTTCGGCGTGCCGCGCTCTTCGAGGCGCGACAAGGTGACGCCACCGATCAGTTCGTGCTCACGCCCGAACAGCGGGAACGAGCCGGTGAGGTAGGCATCCAGGCTGTCCTGCTGCGGCGCCGAAGCCCAGCGGGTCGGCATGATCAAGGCACCAGCACCGGTAGCCGGGTCGATATCGCCCGACATGTAGCTGATCACCGTGTCGTAGTCGTTGCGCGCGTGACTGTACTCCAGCTTGCCACTCCAACCATTGGCGAAGTGCTGCTCGACAGAGGTGAACAATGTGCTCTGCTGGCGATCGTAGTAGCTCCAGTTCGGCGAGGTATTGAAGGAACGCTTGATATCGGTCAGCCCGCCGTCGGTGGTGAAAAGCGGGAAACCGGTACGCATCGGCGCATTGGTGTGGGTGATCTGGTGGCTGAAACCCAGGGTCAGCAGGGTCGAATCCGTCAGGTCCAGCTCGCTGATGCCGTAGAGGGTCGTCAACTCCTGGCTGAAACGGTCAATCCAGGCATGCTGGTCCTTGTGGTCGGCGACGAAGCGCGCCCGCACCGTACCGCTGTCGTTCAATGCGCCACCAATGTCCACCCCCAGGCCGTAGCGATCCCAACTGCCCGCTTCGGCACTGAGGATGACCTGCGGGTCGTTGGTGGGTCGCTTGCGGATCAGGTTGATGGTCGCCGACGGGTTACCCAGGCCACTGATCAGCCCGGTCGCTCCGCGTACCACTTCCACCCGGTCATACATCGCGGTGTTCTGGGTGTAGTTGTCCATGTTCGCCGAGGTCGGTACGCCATCGATCTCGAAATTGCGGATCGCGAAACCGCGCGACATATACACAGTACTGTCAGCGCCCATGCTTTCGCGGATCACCGTGATACCGGTAGTGGCATCCAGGGCATCGGTCAGGTTGTCGAGTTTCTGGTCTTCCATGCGTTGCCGGGTCAGCACCGTGACCGACTGCGGTGTCTCCCTGAGTGACAGATTCAGGCGCGTCGAGCTACTTGAGGAATCGGTGGTATAGGACCCGGAGCCCTCGGTGGTCGAGCCCGGCGCCTTGCCGGAAATGCTCAGCGCCGACAGTTCCAGCGCCATCTCTCCAACGACAGGGGCCGGCACCAGCACATAGCCGCCGTTGCTCTGGCGCTGCGCCAGCAAGCCACTGCCAGTAAGCAATCGGCTCAGCCCCTCGTCCACGGAATAGGCACCTTGCAGCCCCGGCGAGCGATGTCCCTGGGTCTGCTCGGCAGCGAAGGACAGGGTCACGCCCGCAGCCGTGGCGAACTGGCTCAGCGCCGTGCCCAACGGGCCGGCGGCAATGCTGTAGGTGGCCACTGTGGCCGGTGCTACCTCAGCGGTCTGGGCGACAGCCTGGGCAGCCAAAAGGGCTGGCGAGGTGACGGTCAGGCCGAACAGCGCCAGATGGATGGCTCGAGCCAGCGGTCTGGCCGCTCGCAGAGAAAGACGGGTCATGCGGTTTTCCTTCGGTTGGGCATAGCAAAGGTGCGGTCGTTTTCACCGCTTCACTGCTTGGCCGAATGAGAATGAAAATCGGCAACCCTGGAGCAATATTATTTTCAGGCGGGCTCGACCTGAACCCAGTAGCGTGTCAGGTAACGCACGCGAATCGGCAGCGAGGCACCGAGGTTTTCCAGAATCAGGTCGGTGTCATCGAGGCGGAAGGCACCAGACAGGCGCAACCCGGCGACCGCATCGGCGCAACGCAGATAACCGGGCCGATAACGTCCCAGCTCGGCGAGAAAATCCGCCAGGCGCCATTCGATGACCGTCAGCATGCCTTGGGTCCAGGCATCGCTGCTGGCGTTCAGAGCCGTCGGCGAAGAGAAGCGACGGCTATCGAAGTCGACCTGTTGGCCGGCATCCAGGCGCAGCACCGCCGCCGGCTGGAGCAACGGGCGCACTTCAACGGCATGTTGCATCACGCCAACCTCGCTGCGGCCATGCTCGCTGCGCACGCTGAAACGGGTGCCGAGGGCACGCACGCTGCCTTCGCGGGTGTGCACGACAAAAGGCCGGCCAGCGGGGTCGGTGGCGGTCTCGATGAGGATTTCACCACGTCGCAGGTACACCCGACGCAAGGTGTCGTCATAGGCGATATCCACCGCGCTGTCGGTGTTCAGTTCGAGCTGGCTGCCATCCTCCAGCCGCAAGCTGCTCCGCTGCCCCTTGGCGGTGCGGTGCGCGGCCAGCCAGGCATCGGTCGGTGCCAGCTCGCCCGCCGTCCAGCCCGTGGCGCCTACCGCCAGCAGAATGCCCAGGGTCTTGAGCACCGCACGGCGACGGGCACGCATGCCGGCGAGGGTCGGCAGAGCCACGTCCTGCGGCAGCGCGCCCAATTGGCGCTGCAGCTTCTCCACCCGCGCCCAGGCCTGGGCATTGGCCACGCTCTCGCCCAGCCAGGTGCGCCAAGCCTGGTGTTCGGCTTCGGTGGGCGGCGTGGCATTGAGCTGCACGTACCAGGTGGCGGCTGCTTCAAGAGTCTTGCGGTCCAGGGGGCCAGCCATTCAATCGTCCACCAGCAACAGGCACTGGGTCATGGCGCGGATCATGTACTTCTTCACCGTGGTCACCGAAACACCCAGTCGCTCGCCCGTGGCCACGTAGCTCAGCCCTTCGAGCTGCACAGCGAGGAAGATACGTCGCGTGCGCTCACCCAGACCGTCGAGCATCGCATCGACGGCTGTCAGGGTTTCCAGGATCAGCAGTCGGGTTTCCGGGGAAATATCCAGCGGCTCGGGGCGTAACGCCAGTACATCCAGGTAGGCCTGTTCGACGGCCTGGCGGCGAAACTTGTCGATCATCAGCGCGCGGGCGATCGCACTGAGGTAGGTGCGCGGCTCACGAATGGCCTCGACATTGCGTGCGGCCAGCACCCGGACGAAAGTGTCCTGAGCCAGGTCGGCCGCATCGCTGGCATTGCCCAGGCGCGCGCGCAACCAGCCCTTCAGCCAGCCGTTATGCTCGCTGTAGAGCGTATGCAGAGCACGGGAGTCGAAGAAAGACATGGCGATAAAAATTACAAATGATAATTGATCGCATTGTCAGGGTAAAACCAGCCGCTGGCAAGCCACTCATGCAGCTCGCTTCATCAAACGCTGCCCGGCAGGATGCGCCATGCGCACCAACAAGGGCTTCAAGGAAACGACTCCAGCCTGGGGCTGATTGCCGGATGGCGTCGGTCATCCGCCCCATCGCTGGGCGACGCACGCCAATGGGACGTAGCAGCAGATTTCCGGTGCGCGGGGCGAACTCGACGAAGATTTAAGCTTTTGCCAACTCAGGCAGATCGCCCACCAGACCCAGGGCCTGGCGCATGAACAGCGCCTTGGCTTCCGGCAGACTGTCGACCCAGTTCAAGCCGCTGTTACGCAACCAGCGCAGCGGCAATGGATCGGCCTGGAACAGGCGCTCGAAGCCTTCCATCGCCGCCATCATCGCCAGGTTGTGCGGCATGCGTCGGCGCTCATAACGGCTGAGCACGCGCACATCGCCCGGTTGCTCGCCGCGCTCCAGGGCGTGAAGCAGGACTTCTGCCAGGACAGCGGCGTCGAGGAAACCGAGGTTGACGCCCTGGCCCGCCAGCGGGTGGATGCTGTGCGCCGCATCGCCGATCAGCGCCAGGCCACTCTCCACATAGCGCTTGGCGTGGCGCTGGCGCAGTGGAATGCACAGTCGCGGATCAGCCTGGGTCACCTCGCCCAGACGCCACTCGAAGGCCTTGCCCAGCTCATGACGGAAGGCCACCTCATCCAGCGCCATCAGGCGTTCGGCTTGGGCCGGCACGGTCGACCAGACGATCGAGCACCAGTGTTCGTCGCCCGGCTGCTCGCCGGCTACGGCAGGCAAAGGCAGGAAAGCCAACGGCCCATCATCGGTGAAACGCTGCCAGGCGGTGCGCTGGTGCGGGCGCGCGCAGCGTACGCTGGTGACGATGGCGTGGTGCAGGTAATCCCACTCGCGCGTCGGGCAACCCGCCAGGCGACGCACTGCCGAATTGGCGCCATCGGCGGCCACCAGCAATGGCGCGCGCAGTTCGCGGCCATCGGCCAGGGTCAGCAGCCAACCATCGCCGGAGCGACGCAGTTGTTCGACGCGGGCATTGCCGAGCAGGCCCAGGCTGGAATCGTGCAGGCGTTCGAGCAGGGCATCCTGCACCACGCGGTTCTCGACGATATGCCCGAGCGCCTCGGCGTGCACGCTGGCAGCGCTGAAGTGCACCTGGCCGGTGCCGGAACCGTCCCACACCTGCATCTCGGCATACGGCCCGGCACGCCGAGCAGCGATGCCCGGCCAGACAGCTATACGCTCAAGAATGCGCTGGCTGGCGGCGGACAACGCGCTGACCCGTGGTTCGAAGGGCGCATCGGCGGCAAAGGGCTGCAAGCTCAGCGGACTGCCATCGACGACGAGGATGTCCAGGCCACTGTTTTCCAGCGCCAGCGCCAGTGCGCTGCCCACCATCCCCGCACCCACGATGATCAGATCCGCTTGCATGTCGCGTTCCTTATGAAGCCTGCCGCGCACGCGGTTTGAGGCGTACGTAGAGCGTCTTGTTGACGCTGGCCACCAGTGTGCCGGCAGCGTCGCGGATGTCCACCTGCAGCTCGGGCAGGTACTTGTCACCATTGGCGGTGCGCGCGCGAATAGTCTCGAGCAGCCCATCGTCGATACGGAAGTCGGCGAACACCGGGCCCTTGCCCGGGCTGACGAAGTCGATGCTGGCGGCCTTGTCCCAGACAATGTAGTCATTACCCAGCAACTGCATCAGCAACAGCATGTAGAACGGGTCGACCATGCTGTACAGCGAACCACCGAACTGAGTGCCAACGAAGTTGCGGTTGTACCAGCGCATCACCATCTTCACCCGCGCCTCGCGGCAGTCCGGGCTGATGTGCTGCACGCTGACGCCAGCACCGATGTAGGGTGGGTAGATATTCAGGCCGAAGCGCAGCATGCGCGCGCGTCTGGCCAGTTTGCGATCGGACATTAAAAACCACTCATGAGTGACGGGTCCCCAGGCCCATGGCCTGACGGGCGAACCAGCGCTTGGCCGGCGGCAACAGGTCCAGACCAAGCAGCCCCAGGGTACGCCCAGCGACCAGCAGCGACTCGCCACGGCCGAACAGGCGAGTCACCTGATCGGAGAAGCCGACGGTCAGCGCCTGGTCCTGCTGCTGGCTCTGCCGATAGCGCTGCAGGGTGGCGAAATCACCTGGCGCAGCCGGGCTGGCCAGCAGGCAATCGGCCAGCGCCAGGGTGTCGCGCAGCGACAGGTTGAAGCCCTGTCCGGCAACCGGGTGCAGGCTGTGCGCGGCGTTGCCGAGCAGCACCAGATGCGGGCGTACCTGCTCCTGCGCCTCGCTCAACGCCAATGGGTAGACATGCCGGCCGCCGACCTGGCGCAGCGCCCCCAGGCGATAGCCAAAAGCGTTCTGCAGTTCGGCGAGGAAAGCCTTGTCGTCCAGACCCAGCAGCCGTTCGGCGTCGTTACCGGGGCGGGTCCAGACCAGCGCACTGCGGTTGCCCGACAGCGGCAGCATGGCCATCGGTCCTTCGTCGGTGAAGCGTTCGAAGGCCTGTCCCTGGTGCGCGTCGGCCGTGCTGACGTTGGCAATCAGCGCAGTCTGGCCATAAGGCGTGATGCGTACCGCGATACCGAGCTGTTCGCGCAGGCTGGAACGCCCGCCATCGGCCAGCACGGCCAGGTCGCAATCAAGAACGCTTTCATCGTTGAGCGTCAGCCGGTAGCCGTCATCCAGCGCCTCCAGGCGGCTGACTTCCGCGGGGCAGCGCCAACTGACCACGTCGGCATCCAGCGCCTGCCACAGGCAATGGCCAAGCCAGGCGTTCTCCACCACATAGCCCAGCGCCGGCACGCCTTCGTCCTCGGCGGACAGGCGTGCAGCACCAAAGCGGCCACGGTCGGATACATGGATCTGGGTGATCGCCTCGGCGCGCTGGCTGATCGCCGGCCACACGCCCAGGCGCTCATAAAGCTGCCGGCTGCCATAGGACAGCGCCGTGGAGCGGGCATCGTAACTGGGCTGATAGCTGTCACCGGGGGCGAAAGGCTCGACCAGCGCGATCTGCCAGCCACGTGCCTTGGCCCCGGCCTGCAGCGCCAGCGCCAGGCTTGCACCAACCAGGCCACCGCCAATGATCGCCAGGCTTGCTCGTTGCATGGCCTCAGGCCGCCTGGCTACGTGCAGCGGCCATCAGCGCCTCGATCTCGGCAACGGACTTGGGCACGCCCGTGGTGAGGATTTCGCAACCGGTCTTGGTGACCACCACGTCGTCCTCGATGCGCACGCCAATGCCGCGCCATTTCTTCGCGACGTTCTGGTTATCCACGGCGATATAGATGCCCGGCTCGACGGTCATCGACATGCCCGGCTCGAGCACGCGCCACTCGCCGCCGACCTTGTATTCACCGACATCGTGCACGTCCATGCCCAGCCAGTGGCCGGCGCGGTGCATGTAGAACGGCTTGTAGGCTTCGCTGGCGATCAGTTCATCGACGTCACCCTGCAACAGGCCCAGCTCGACCAGCCCGGCGGTGATCACCTGCACGGTGGCCTCATGGGCTTCGTTCCAGTGCTTGCCGGGGGCGATGTGCTTGAACGCCTCTTCGTTGGCCTGGAGCACCAGCTCGTAGATAGCCTTCTGCTCGGGTGAAAATTTACCGCTGACCGGGAAGGTGCGGGTGATGTCACTGGCGTAGCAGTCGATCTCGCATCCGGCGTCGATCAGCACCAGGTCGCCGTCCTTCAGCGCTGCGTCGTTCTCGCGGTAATGCAGGATGCAGGCATTGCGCCCGGCGGCGACGATCGAGCCGTAGGCCGGCATCTTCGCCCCACCCTTGCGGAACTCGTAGTCCAGCTCGGCTTCCAGGTGATACTCGAACAGCCCGGCGCGACTGGCCTGCATGGCGCGGATATGTGCCCGCGCGGAAATCTCGGCGGCCTCGCGCATCACCTTCACTTCATTGGCCGACTTGTACAGGCGCATGTCGTGCAGCAGGTGGTTGAGCGCGACGAATTCATTGGGCGGCGTGGCGCCCTGACGTGCCTTGGAACGGATCACGTTGACCCAGTCCATCAGCCGGTGATCGAACTCCTGATTACTGCCGATGGCGTAGTACACGCGCTCGCGGCCTTCGATCAGGCCAGGCAGGATGTCGTCGATATCGCCAATGGGAAACGCATCGTCGGCACCGTAGGCCTTGATCGCCCCATCCTGGCCGGCACGCAGACCGTCCCACAGCTCACGCTCTGGGTCACGCTCGCGACAGAACAGCACATACTCGCCATGGGCACGCCCAGGAATCAGCACCAGCACCGCTTCCGGCTCGGGGAAGCCGCTGAGGTACTGAAAGTCACTGTCCTGGCGGTACACATGCTCGACATCGCGGTTGCGGATGTACACCGGCGCGGCCGGCAGGATGGCGATGCTGTTGGGTTCCATCTGCGCCATCAGCGCCTTGCGCCGACGGGCGTATTCCGACTTGGGGATGCTGGCCATGGGCGATTCCGACCTTAATACAGAGAAGGTTTAGTGCAGGGAGGGTTTCGGCGCGGCGTCGACCGGTGCCTTGTTGCACTCGGTGAACAGCAGCAACGGGGCCACGCGCAGGTACTCCATGACCTCCATGTAATCGTTCTCGCCGTCCTCGGATTCCTCCAGCGCACTCTGCACCTGGGCGATGGCGGAAAGATCCTGCAGCACTTCCATGGCTTCGCCACTCAGCGCGCCATCGCGCAGGGTCAGGCCAAAGCCGTCGAGGAAGCCCTGGCACCACTGCCCCAGCGCCGTGGCCCGTTCGGCCAGCGGTGCATCGTCGCTCGGCAACAGCAGCACCACGGCGATATCGCTACCGGACAGCTCGCCCTTGACCATTTCCTGCAAGCCGATCAGCGCCTGGCGGACGTTATCTTGCGGCTCGGCGCCCAGCACGTCGGCGGCATCGATCAACCAAGGCTCGGGGTCGAAGCCGGCACCGGCGCAACTGCGCCCCAGCAACAGGCCGTGCAACTCGGCAGGAGAAACGGGTTTGCCAGTGCTGGCGAGCAGGGCGGCGAAAGCGGTGTAAGGCGAATTCGAGGTGGGCATGGGCAGCTAGGCGCTAGGCAGCGCAATGTCTAGAATGAGGCCTCGTATCCTAGCACCGGCAGAGGCGGCAAGACCATCGAAGCCCTGCGTGCGACGCCGGTCAGAGAATGCACGCGCGGTTCCCTGCGAGGCAGGACAATCCTTTATAGTTTCGCCACTCATCGCCCCAGGTAGGAGCCCATGGAAGACGCCGAACTGCAAGCCCTTACGCGCAAACTGGACCTGCTGATCCAGCGCGTGGAGCAGCTCAAGTCCGAGAACCGCGGCCTACGGGCCAGCGAGAAGGCCTGGCGCGAAGAGCGCGCTCATCTGATCGAAAAGAACGAATTGGCCAGGCACAAGGTCGAATCGATGATTTCGCGCCTGAAAGCCCTGGAGCAGGACACATGACCCAACCCAATACCGTAACCGTGCATATCCTCGACAAGGAATATTGCATCGCCTGTCCGACAGACGAACGCGCCAACCTGGAAAGCGCCGCGCGCTACCTGGATGGCAAGATGCGCGAAATCCGCTCCGGCGGCAAAGTCATCGGTGGTGACCGTATCGCCGTGATGGCAGCCCTCAACATCACCCACGACCTGCTGCACAAACAACAACGCCTGGACCAGGAAGTCAGCAGCACCCGCGAGCGTGTGCGCGACCTTCTTGATCGTGTCGATACCGCGCTCACCACCGATCAGGATCAATAGCAGAAGCTGATTGCAGAGCGGCTGATTGGGGTATACTCGGCACCAGCTCCCTGGTGTGTTGGCCAGTCGGTGATGTCCCTGAGCCGATACGCACAACCACGGGGGTTGCAAGTGGGGCCGGTGTGCATGTCCGCCTGACGGAAAGCCTTAACGCCTCCTGCAATCTCCACCTTGAACTTTCGGGTTCAAGGGCTAAACCGACAGCGGCACGACTGGGGAGTCTTCATTTTCATGATCGAAGCAGGCACGCTTTCACGCCCGGCCTTACGCCGCCAGCTTCGTCAGGCCCGCCGCGCCCTCTCCCCCGCCCAGCAGAAACAAGCCGCTCGCAATCTGTATCGCCAGCTTGCCCAGCACCCGCTGTTTCGCCGCGCCCGACACATTGCCCTGTACCTGCCCAACGATGGCGAGATCGACCCGCGCCTGGTGCTGCAGGCGGCTCAGCGACGCGGCAAGGCCGTCTACCTGCCCGTACTCAGCGCCTGGCCACGCACGCATATGCGCTTCCAGCGCTTGCGGCAGCATGAGCAACTGATCGCCAACCGCTTTCGTATCGCCGAGCCCAAGGTCTGCCAGGCGCGCCAACGCAAACCCTGGGCGCTCGATCTGATCGTGCTGCCATTGGTGGGATTCGATGAGTATGGTGGTCGCCTGGGCATGGGCGGCGGTTTTTATGACCGCAGCCTGGCCTACCGGCAATTGCGCAAAAATTGGCAGAATCCGACGTTATTGGGCGCAGCCCATGAGTGCCAGAAGGTCGATCGCCTGGCACTGGCGAGTTGGGATGTGAGACTCGAAGCCGTTGTAACCGATAAGCGCTGGTACGACTGAAAGCCTGCAACGCCAAGGTCGTTAGGGTTGCTGTACCTGGCTGGTAGTCTGAGCGCTCGAGCGCTCCCACATGCTCTGGGTGTAACCCGTGGTAACCACTCCCAGGCTGAACAGAATTACCAGAACCCACAACAGATCGGGTTTACGCTTCTTCATACAACTCCCTTCCCCCTTCCCAGGTGCATTGCTTTTATATGGGTCGCACGCGATGGTCTTTGCCACCACAGCGTCAAAATCAGGCCATTCCCTCTCTGCGGAGGATGACGACCCGATCGCTTTTCTTGACGCCAATCGACAGTCCATTGCGGGAACGATTAACAGTCCGCCAGCAAGGACCGCAAAACAGGAGCAAAGTTCATGCCTTATTGGCTAATGAAGTCAGAACCCGACGAACTATCCATTCTCGACTTGCGCCGCCTCGGTCGCGCCCGCTGGGATGGCGTGCGTAATTACCAGGCACGCAATTTCATGCGCAGCATGCAGATCGGCGAACTGTTCTTCTTCTATCACTCCAGTTGCCCGGAACCCGGCATCGCCGGAATCGCGCGCATCATTGGTGCGCCCTACCCTGACCCTACAGCTCTGGACCCTAGCAGCCATTACTTCGATGCCAAAGCCAGTGCCGAGAAAAACCCCTGGAGCGCCCTGGACGTCGAATACGTGGAGGCCTTTCCCCAGGTGGTCTCCCTGGCACGCCTGAAGGCCGCACCCGGGTTGAGTGGATTAGCGCTGGTACAAAAGGGCAGTCGCCTGTCGGTGATGCCGGTCAGCGCAGACGAATGGCAGATCGTCTGCGGTATGCGCTGACCCGGCCGCTGTGCTATCAACTCAGCTACGCACTTCGGAGTGCAGGCATGCGCCCACGTTTTATCTGGTCAGCACGATTGGCCCTGATCCTCTTGCTGATTGCACTGTGCACGGCCAGCACACTGCTCTGGCGCCAACTGGAAAACCAGCAGCAGGTGCGCCTGCAGGAGCGCGTCAGCTACCAGGCCCGCGCGCTCGCTCGCCAGTTGGAAAGCAACCTGCTCAACGAGGTGGAAAGCCTCAATCGCATTGCCCGCCTGTGGAACAACCTCAATCGCCTCAGCCATGATGACTGGGAAACCGAGGCCAACCTGGCGCTGCAGGGCTTCCCAGCCTATCAGTCGATCCAGTGGGTCGGGCCCGATCTGCAGATGCGCTGGCTGCTTCCGCTGAAAAGTAACGAAGCAGCCGCACATTTCCGCCTTTCCCCTGCGCACCCGAATTTCCCTACAGCCATGGAAGCCAAGGCGACCGGCCAGCAGCGCTTCTCCAATAGCGTGGAGCTGGTACAGGGCGGCAAGGGATTCATCCTGTACACGCCGCTATTTCTGCGCGATAGCCAGGATGACCAGCAATTCGACGGCTTCCTGCAAGGCGTGTTTCGTGTCGAACCACTGATGAACGCCCTGTTGCGTGACCTCGACGTCAACGAGTTTGCCGTGCAGCTCATGGAGAACGGCGCGCCCCTCTACAGCAATGCCCAGAACGCTGGCCGTCAGGCATTCGAACAGCGGGTGCCGTTGCAGCTCCTCAATAACCGCTCGTTCAGCCTGCAACTGAGCCCCACGGATCTGCTCATCGAGCGCCTCAGTACGCCGCTGCCGGAGGTCGTCCTAGGTGCCAGCCTGGCTATCAGCCTGCTGCTCGTCGCCGCCCTGGCACTGGCCCTGAGCAATGCCCAACGCAGCCACGCCCTGCAACGAGCCAATCAGCGCCTGAGCGAAGAAGCCGAACGCCGCGCGCAGATCGAGCGCAACCTGAGCGACAGCCGTGAGCGCCTGCAACTGGTGCTCGACCTCACCGATTCCAGCCATGACAGCCTGTTCATCTTCGATACCCAGAGCCGCGAATTGCTACACATGAACCAGGTCACCTACAGCAGCCTGGGCTATCACGCCGACCAATTCGCCCAACTGCTGCGAGAGCATCCAGAGCAGTTGCTGCCCGGCTACCAGCAGTGGCTCGAACAGGTGCGCACCGCCCAGCGCGAGGGCACTTCGCGGATATTTCAGCATGAAATGTGTCGCCATGACGGCAGCCGACAGGCCGCCGAGATCAATACTCAACTGGTCCGCCTGAATGAACGCGAGTACCTGATCGCCGTAGCGCGCGACAACAGTGAACGCCTGGAGCTGGAAGCACAGTTGCAGCGCCTGTCACAACTGGACGGATTGACCGGCCTGTACAACCGCCGCTACTTCGATCAGTGCCTGCAGACCGAATGGCGCCGCCTGCGGCGCATCGATGCACCACTGACGCTGCTCATGCTGGATATCGATCACTTCAAGGCCTACAACGATGCACTCGGCCACCTGGCCGGCGACGATGCCTTGCAGAAGGTAGGCGCCATTCTCCGGCAATGCCTGCAACGTGAAGGGGATGTGGCGTGCCGTTATGGCGGAGAGGAATTCGTCATCCTCCTCGCCAACACCACGCTGGAAGGCGGCGAACACCTTGCCGCGCGCGTACACGCCATGCTCGCCGAACTCGACCTGCCGCACCCAGCCAGCCCGGTCGGACGCTTGAGCGTAAGCATCGGCCTGGCGCAGACCGATCCGGTCTGCGAAGAACATCCCGCCACGCTTGTCGCGCGTAGCGACCAGGCGCTGTATCGCGCCAAACACCAGGGGCGCAATCGCACCCAACTGTGGGCGCGGGGCGACAACAGCGGTGTCGCCCCGCAGTCGGCGTAAGCGGATTTACTGGATGATCAGGTTGTTGAACAGCAGGTCTTCCACCAGCGGCTTGCCCTCTTCCTGCAGCAATACCGCTTGTACCTGCTTGAGCGCCTCCTGGCGCAAGGCCTCCTTGGCCTCCTGGCTGCTCATGCTGTCCTCGGTCTGCTCGGAGAACAGCATCACCAGTTGATTGCGGATCAGCGGTTCGTGGTGGCGAACGCGCCCTTCAGCCTCGCTGCCACTAACGCGCAAGGCGATATCGGCCTTGTAGAATTTCAAGCGAGGCCCCGAACCGAAGTTGCCCACCAGCGCCGGCACCAGGTTGTAGTAGGCCACCTGCGGCCCCGCCGCATCGCCGTCCTTGTTTTCTTCGTTGGCCAGGGCAGTGAATGGCAGGGAGAGTGCCAGCAGCAGAGCGATCCAGGTTTTCACAGGGAAG
Source organism: Pseudomonas sp. Marseille-Q8238 (assembly GCF_965111915.1). Taxonomy (NCBI): domain Bacteria; kingdom Pseudomonadati; phylum Pseudomonadota; class Gammaproteobacteria; order Pseudomonadales; family Pseudomonadaceae; genus Pseudomonas; species Pseudomonas sp. Marseille-Q8238. Next base: position 4,673,381 of record NZ_CBCOPI010000001.1, read on the forward strand.
ACGTCCTTAATGGGATAGCCGCTAGCATAGCCATTGCCGGCCTTGCGCCCAAGCCCGACGCTTATAGGGGGGCATCAGGCAAGACCATGCTGATTGACCGAGGGGGAGCGCCACCTACACTGCTCCCCACCAATCCGCGGAGGAATCTCGTGATGAAAGCTGTTCTGTGCAAAGCCTTCGGCCCGGCCGAAAACCTGGTCCTGGAAGAAGTCGCCAGCCCCGAACCGAAGAAGAACGAGATTGTTCTCGACGTGCATGCTGCCGGGGTCAACTTTCCCGACACCCTGATCATCGAGGGTAAATACCAGTTCAAGCCGCCCTTCCCGTTCTCGCCAGGCGGCGAGGCAGCCGGCGTGGTTGCCGCCGTGGGCGAGAAGATCACCCATGTACGCCCCGGTGACCGGGTCATGGCACTGACTGGCTGGGGCAGCTTCGCCGAGCAGGTTGCCGTACCCGGCTACAACGTAATGCCGATCCCCAAAGGCATCGACTTTCAGTCGGCGGCAGCCTTCAGCATGACCTACGGCACCTCGATGCATGCCCTGAAACAACGCGGCAACCTGAAAGCGGGCGAGACCCTGCTGGTACTCGGCGCATCCGGCGGTGTCGGCCTGGCAGCCGTGGAGATCGGCAAGGCGATGGGCGCCAAGGTGATTGCCGCTGCAAGCAGCACAGAAAAACTGGCCGTGGCCAAGGCCGCTGGCGCCGATGAGCTGATCAATTACAGCGAAAGCAGCCTCAAGGAAGAAATCAAACGCCTCACCGGCGGCCAGGGTGTCGACGTGATCTACGATCCGGTCGGCGGCGAGCTGTTCGAAGAAGCCTTCCGCTCCATCGCCTGGAACGGGCGCCTGCTGGTGGTCGGTTTCGCCAGTGGCGCCATCCCCTCGCTGCCCGCCAACCTGCCCCTGCTCAAGGGCGCGTCGCTGGTGGGCGTGTTCTGGGGCTCCTTCGCCCAACGCCAGCCGCAGGACAACCTGGCCAACTTCCAGCAACTGTTCGAGTGGTATGCCGAAGGCAAACTCAAGCCCCTGGTCTCGCAGGTGTTTCCGCTCGAGAAAACCGCCGAGGCGATCAATGCCCTCGGCCAGCGCAAGGCCGTTGGCAAGGTCGTGGTCCAGGTACGCGACTGACCACCCGGCTCTCGGCCGATCAAGCCCCGCTCCGGCGGGGCTTTTTCATGGCGACGACTTCTACCTGCACTGCGGCTACCGTTCATGGAACAATGCGCCACGCCCTGCTCAGCTAACGGTCCCGTCGATGCACTTGTCTCCTACCCTGCGCCACACCGTCCGCACCGTGTTGCGAGCGTTGCTCGTCCTGCTGCTGTGCCTTCCTGGCATTGCCACGGCAGCCGAGGTCGACGGCGCCAGCATGAACCTGCTCTGGGCACTGCCCTTCGCCGGCATTCTGCTCAGTATCGCCCTGCTGCCCTTGTTCGCTGGCGCGCTCTGGCATCACCACTTCGGCAAGATAACCGCCGGCTGGACGCTGCTGTTTCTCGTGCCGTTCCTGTTCACCTTCGGCTGGCAACCAGGCCTGAGCCTGGGCGCGCACGTGCTGCTCGGCGAGTACCTGCCATTCATCATTCTGCTGTTCGCCCTGTTCACCATCTCCGGCGGCATTCTCCTGGAGGGCAACCTGCACGGCTCGCCCCACCTCAATACCGGCCTGATGGCGCTGGGCACCCTGCTGGCCTCGGTGATGGGCACTACCGGCGCGGCGATGTTGCTGATCCGCCCGTTGCTGCGCGCCAATGACAACCGCAAGCACAACGCTCATGTCGTGGTGTTCTTCATCTTCCTGGTGGCCAACGTGGGAGGCGGTCTCACACCGCTGGGCGATCCACCGCTGTTTCTCGGATTTCTAAAGGGCGTGGATTTCTTCTGGACCCTGCAGCACATGGCCTTGCCGGTCATTCTGCTGGCCCTGCCCTTGCTGGGCCTGTTCTACCTGATCGACCGCTATCTGTTCAGCCGCGAACACGAGCTCAACGAGGAAGACCCGACACCCGATCAACCTCTGCGCTTGCGCGGAAAGTTGAACTTCCTGCTGCTCGGTGGCGTGGTGCTGGCCGTACTCATGTCCGGACTGTGGAAACCCGGTATTGGCGTCGATGTATTCGGCACGCCGGTGGAACTGCAAAACCTGCTGCGCGATCTGGCCCTGATCGGCCTGGCCCTGGTCTCGCTCTGGATCACCCCGCGTGCGATCCGCACGGGCAACGAATTCAATTGGGGGCCGATCATCGAAGTGGCCAAGCTGTTCGCCGGCATCTTCCTGACCATCGCCCCGGTGATCGCCATCCTGCGTGCGGGCAGCGACGGGGCATTGGCGGCAGTGGTCGCCAATGTCACCGGCCCGACGGGCCAGCCCATCGACAGCATGTACTTCTGGATGAGCGGCACGCTATCGGCCTTTCTCGACAACGCGCCCACTTACCTGCTGTTCTTCAACCTCGCTGCGGGCGACGCGCAGGTGCTGATGGAGCGCCTGCCGCAGACCCTGCTGGCAATTTCCACGGGCTCGGTGTTCATGGGTGCGATGACCTACATCGGCAATGCGCCGAACTTCATGGTCAAGGCTATCGCCGAGCAGCAAGGGGTGAAGATGCCGAGCTTCTTCGGCTACATGCTCTGGTCGTGCGCCATCCTGCTGCCACTGTTGGTGGCGCTCAACCTGTTGCTGCTGTAACGCCTGCGCCTCCTGCAGGAGGCGTTACGACTCGCGCGGGGCGTAGGCGAACACGTCGGCACGCATCTGGTGCGCATCCATGCCCGCCTCGACCAGCGCATCCAGGGTGCCGTAGATCATCGCCGGGGAACCGCTGGCATAGACATGCAGTGGCTTGAGGTCGGGGAAGTCCTCGCACACGGCTTCGTGCAACAGGCCGCAACGTTCCTGCCAGTCGCACAGGTCGCTGACCACACGATGCAGAAACAGGCCCGGCTGTTGCTGCCAGTCCGCCCAGTGCGGCAGGTCATAGAAGTCGTCCGGCTGGCGCACGCCCCAGTACAGGTGCACCGGATGAGCGAAACCAGCAGCACGCGAATGCTCGATCAGGCTGTGCATCTGCGCCATGCCGGTGCCGGCCGCGATCAACACCAGCGGGCCGTCCGGCAACTCGGCCAGGTGGGTATCGCCAAAGGGCATCTGCACCTTGGCGAAGCACTCGCGACGCAGGAACGCCAGCAAGCGGATGGCGCTCTCTTCCCGGGCGAGCACATGCAGCTCCAGCTCGCGCCCCATGTGCGGCGCCGACGCCAGCGAGAAGGCCGACAATTCGCCATCCTCGCGTTGCAACAGCAGGTACTGCCCGGCGTGGTAACGCGGCACCTTGCCCGCTGGCGCACGCAGGCGCACGCGGAATACATCGCCACCAACGTCGGTGCATTCGATCAACTGGCAGGTCAGGCTGCGCACCGGCAACTCGCCGGGGGCGAGCACGCCATCCCAGTGCAGTACGCAATCTTCCAATGGCTCGGCCAGGCAGGTGTACAGCTCACCGTGGTCGCGCTCCTCGCCGTTCTGGCGAATGCGCCCTTCCACCAGCAACGCGCTGCACACGTGGCAATTGCCGTTGCGGCAGCTTTGCGGGCAGTCGTAACCCAGGCGGCGCGCCGCATCGAGAATGCGCTCGCCGGCGCGCACGGCAAGGACCGCGCCGGACGGTTGTAATGTGACGTTCATCAATCGATCCCGAGCTCGCTCCACAGCGCATCCACGCGTTGCTTGACCGCCTCATCCTGAACGATGGCACGCCCCCACTCGCGGGTGGTTTCGCCTGGCCACTTGTGGGTGGCGTCCAGGCCCATCTTCGAACCCAGGCCGGAGACCGGTGAGGCGAAGTCGAGGTAGTCGATCGGCGTGTTGTCGATCAGCACCGTGTCGCGCTTGGGGTCCATGCGCGTGGTGATGGCCCAGATCACGTCGTTCCAATCGCGCGCATTGATGTCGTCATCAGTGACGATGACGAACTTGGTGTACATGAACTGGCGCAGGAAGCTCCACACGCCGAGCATCACCCGCTTGGCATGCCCGGGGTACTGCTTCTTCATGGTCACCACCGCCATGCGGTAGGAACAGCCTTCCGGCGGTAGGTAGAAGTCGGTGATCTCGGGAAATTGCTTCTGCAGGATCGGCACGAACACTTCGTTCAGCGCCACACCAAGGATCGCCGGTTCATCCGGTGGACGACCGGTGTAGGTGCTGTGATAGATCGGCTTCTGCCGGCGGGTGATGCGCTCGACGGTGAACACCGGGAAACGATCGACTTCGTTGTAGTAGCCGGTGTGGTCGCCATACGGGCCTTCATCGGCCATCTCGCCGGGGTGGATTACCCCTTCAAGGACGATTTCGGCACTGGCAGGCACCTGCAGGTCGCTACCACGGGCCTTGACCAGTTCGGTCTTGTTGCCGCGCAGCAGGCCGGCGAAGGCGTACTCGGAGAGGCTGTCCGGCACCGGCGTGACTGCGCCGAGAATGGTCGCCGGGTCCGCACCGAGGGCCACGGCCACCGGGTAGGGTTGGCCGGGGAATTTCTCGCACCAGTCACGGAAATCCAGGGCACCACCGCGGTGGCTGAGCCAGCGCATGATCACCTTGTTGCGACCGATGACCTGCTGGCGGTAGATGCCGAGGTTCTGCCGGTCCTTGTTCGGGCCTTTGGTGATGGTCAGGCCCCAGGTGATCAGCGGCCCGACATCGCCCGGCCAGCAGGTTTGTACCGGTAGTTTGGTCAGGTCGACGTCGTCACCTTCCTCGATGACTTCCTGGCACGGCGCATCCTTCAGCACCTTGGGCGCCATGCTCAGGACCTTCTTGAAGATCGGTAGCTTGGACCACGCGTCCTTCAGGCCCTTCGGCGGTTCGGGTTCCTTGAGAAAGGCCAGCAGCTTGCCGATTTCGCGCAGCTCGCTGACTTCCTCGGCGCCCATGCCCAGCGCCACGCGCTTGGGCGTGCCGAACAGGTTGCCCAGTACTGACATGTCGAAGCCGGTCGGGTTCTCGAACAGCAGCGCCGGGCCACCCTTGCGCAGGGTGCGGTCGCAAATCTCGGTCATCTCCAGGACAGGAGAAATCGGGGTCTGGATGCGTTTGAGTTCACCACGCTTTTCCAGTCCCTGAATGAAGTCGCGCAAGTCGCGATACTGCATGCTTGAGCCTCATGTGTGGGGCGTGCAGGTGGGGCGCAAAGTGTAGCGCCGAAGTCGGTTATTCAGAAGGCAGTGCAAATACAAAGGCCGGGTTTCCCCGGCCTTTGCGACAACGCCCGACTTACTTCCGCTTCATGGACAGGAAGAATTCGTCGTTGGTCTTGGTGTCTTTCAGCTTGTCGAGGAGGAACTCGATGGCGGCGATCTCGTCCATCGGGTGCAGCAGCTTGCGCAGAATCCACATGCGCTGCAGCTCGTCTTCGGCGGTCAGCAACTCTTCGCGGCGGGTACCGGCGCGGTTGATGTTGATGGCCGGGAACACGCGCTTCTCGGCGATACGACGATCCAGGGGCAGCTCCATGTTGCCGGTACCCTTGAATTCTTCGTAGATCACTTCGTCCATCTTCGAGCCGGTTTCGACCAGCGCGGTGGCGATGATGGTCAGCGAACCGCCTTCCTCGATATTACGCGCAGCACCGAAGAAGCGCTTCGGCTTCTCCAGGGCGTGGGCGTCGACACCACCAGTCAGCACCTTGCCGGAGCTCGGGATCACGGTGTTGTAGGCACGCGCCAGACGGGTGATGGAGTCGAGCAGGATGACCACGTCCTTCTTGTGTTCGACCAGGCGCTTGGCCTTCTCGATCACCATCTCGGCGACCTGCACGTGGCGGGTCGGCGGTTCGTCGAAGGTCGAGGCGACCACCTCGCCGCGCACGGTGCGCTGCATCTCGGTCACTTCTTCCGGGCGTTCGTCGATCAGCAGGACGATCAGGTGGCACTCGGGGTTGTTGCGGGTGATATTGGCCGCGATGTTCTGCAACATGATCGTCTTGCCGGCTTTCGGCGGCGCGACGATCAGACCGCGCTGACCCTTGCCGATAGGGGCGCAGAGGTCGATCACACGGGCGGTGAGGTCTTCCTTGGAGCCGTTACCGGCTTCCATGGTGAGACGCTCGTTCGGGAACAACGGCGTGAGGTTCTCGAACAGGATCTTGTTCTTGGCGTTTTCCGGGCGATCGAAATTGATCGAGTCGACCTTGAGCAGGGCGAAGTAACGCTCGCCCTCTTTCGGCGGACGGATCTTGCCGATGATGGTGTCGCCGGTACGCAGGTTGAAACGGCGGATCTGGCTGGGCGAGACATAGATGTCATCCGGGCCGGCCAGGTAGGAGGAGTCCGCGGAGCGCAGGAAGCCGAAGCCGTCCTGGAGGATCTCCAGCACGCCGTCGCCGGAAATCTCTTCGCCACTTTTAGCGTGTTTTTTCAGCAGGGCGAAGATGATGTCCTGCTTGCGCGAACGGGCCATGTTTTCCAGGCCCATTTGGTCGGCCAGGTCGAGCAGTTCGGCAATCGGCTTTTGCTTGAGTTCGGTCAGATTCATAGAATGACGTAGCTTTGAGGAAGGGGGATGAAAGCACTAGGGCTTTGGAAGCCGCGCCGCGAGAAGGCGACTGGATCGCTCGAATTTATCGAAATAGGAAAGCGTCGGCGACGGCTTGGAGGGTAGCGGAGAAATCGCTACCCGACGGAATGTAACACCGGTCTGGCAGCACGTCCACCCCGCGGCAACAAAAAGCCCCGCATTATGCGGGGCTTTTGCATCATCCGTTACGTGGCGCGCAGGACGCGCGCCAGCAATCAGATGTTGGCGTCGAGGAACGCGGCCAACTGCGACTTGGACAGCGCGCCGACCTTGGTCGCTTCGACATTGCCGTTCTTGAACAGCATCAGCGTCGGGATACCACGCACGCCGTACTTCGGCGGAGTGTCCTGGTTCTCGTCGATGTTCAGTTTGCACACCTTGAGCTTGCCCTGGTAGGTCTGGGCAATCTCGTCGAGCACCGGCGCGATCATCTTGCACGGGCCGCACCATTCGGCCCAGTAGTCGACCAGAACCGGTCCGTCGGCCTTGATCACGTCGTCTTCAAAACTGGCATCGCTGACGTTGGTGATGAATTCACTCATGGATAGTCTCCGTGATCTGAAGCAAAAAAGTGGCGCCATCATAGCCCGGCTTGAACGCCGCCGAAAGACGCAGGCCATTAAGCTTGACTATCGGTCCGTCGAGAAAAATCGATGAAAGAATACGGCAGTACATAATCAGGAGGTTAACATGGGCTGATTGGACCGGCTGCTTTGCCATGGCAGCACGCACCCGTTACGTTTCGAGATCACTGCCCATGCCGCAAACCCCTGCCAAGTCGTTCTCTCTGATCGCCGCCATCGACCTTGGCTCGAACAGTTTCCACATGGTTCTGGCCAAGGCCGACCAAGGCGAAATCCGTATTCTCGACCGCCTGGGTGACAAGGTTCAGTTGGCTGCCGGCATCGACGAGCAACGCTTACTCAGCGAGGAAGCCATGCAGCGCGGCCTCGACTGCCTGGGGCGCTTCGCCCAGATGATCCAGGGCCTACCCCATGGTGCGGTGCGTATCGTCGGCACCAACGCCTTGCGTGAAGCACGCAACCGCGGCGAATTCATCCGCCGTGCCGAGGCGTTGCTGGGCCATCCGGTGGAGGTGATTTCCGGTCGCGAAGAAGCCCGCCTGATTTACCTCGGGGTCTCGCACACCCTGCCCGACAACCCGGGCAAACGCCTGGTCGCAGACATTGGCGGTGGCAGCACCGAGTTCATCGTCGGCCAGCGTTTCGAGCCGCTGCTGCGCGAGAGCCTGCAAATGGGCTCCGTGAGCTTCACCCAACGCTATTTCCGCGACGGCAAGATCACCGCCGCGCGCTACGCCCAGGCCTACACCGCCGCGCGCCTGGAGCTGATGGCCATCGAGCAGGGCCTGCAGCGCCTGGGTTGGCAGGAGGCCATAGGCGCCTCCGGGACCATCCGCGCCATCGGCCTGGCAATCAAGGCTGGCGGCCTGGGCAACGGCGAAATCAACGTCGAAGGCCTGGCCTGGCTCAAACGCAAGCTGTTCAAGCTGGGCGACGTGGACAAGCTGGATATCGAGGGCATCAAACCCGATCGCCGGCAGATCTTCCCCGCTGGCCTGGCCATTGCCGAAGCGATCTTCGATGCCCTCGACCTGCAACGCATGGACCACTGCGATGGTGCACTGCGTGAAGGCGTGCTTTACGACCTCCTCGGCCGCCACCAGCACGAGGACGTGCGCGAACGCACCCTGAGTGCACTGATGGAGCGCTACCACGTCGATGCCGATCAGGCCCTGCGCGTGGAAACCAAGGCCCTGCAGGCGCTGGAGAAGGTCGCCGATGCCTGGCAGCTCGACGACGACCTGCACCGCGACCTGCTGCAATGGGCTTCGCGCGTGCACGAGATCGGCCTGGATATCGCTCACTACCACTACCACAAGCACGGCGCCTACCTGATCGAGCACTCCGACCTGGCCGGTTTCTCGCGTCAGGATCAGTTGATGCTGGCCCTGCTGGTGCGCGGCCATCGTCGCAACATTCCCAAGGACAAATTCGCCGAATTCGGCGAAGAAGGCGTCAAGTTGTTGCGCCTGTGCGTTCTGCTGCGCTTCGCCATTCTTTTCCATCACATCCGTGGCACGCAGGAAATGCCGCGCGTGCAGATGCAGGCTGGCGCGCAGAGCCTCGACCTGACCTTCCCCGACGGCTGGCTAGAGGCCAACCCGCTGACCCAGGCCGACTTCGAACAGGAAGCCGAATGGCTGAAGCGCATCGGCTTCACCCTCAGCGTACGCTGATCGTCACCGGAACGAAAAAGCCCCGCAGATGCGGGGCTTTTTCATGGTGTTGCAGGCTCAGCGCACCACAGGCGGGGCGGTGAGTTTCTCCAGCAGGGCTGCCTGCGCATTGCGCGGGTTGGCGTTGCCGGTCGGACTGATGCGCACGTAGCGGCCATCAGACTGCAGCACCCAGGCCTGGGTGTTGTCGGTCAGGTAGGACTCCAGTTCCTTCTTCACCCGCAGGGTGAGCTTCTTGCCCTCGACCGGGAAGCAGGTTTCCACGCGCTTGTCGAGGTTGCGCTCCATCCAGTCGGCACTGGACAGGTACAGTTGCTCGTCACCGCCATTGAGGAAATAGTAGATCCGGCTGTGCTCGAGGAAGCGGCCGATGATCGAACGTACGTGGATGTTGTGCGATACCCCGTGCACACCTGGACGCAAGGAGCACATGCCGCGCACCACCAGGTCGATCTTCACCCCGGCCTGGCTGGCCTTGTACAGCGCGCGAATGACCTTGGCGTCGGTCAACGAGTTGACCTTGGCCATGATGTGCGCCGGCTTGCCTTCGCTGGCCGCCTGGGCCTCGCGGGCGATCATGTCGAGGATGCCCTTCTTCAGGGTGAAGGGAGCGTGCAGCAGCTTCTTCATGCGCAGGGTCTTGCCCATGCCGATCAGTTGGCTGAACAGCTTGGACACGTCCTCACCCAGCGCCACATCGGCGGTCAGCAGGCTGTAGTCGGTATACAGGCGGGCGTTGCCGGCGTGGTAGTTACCGGTGCCCAGGTGGGCATAGCGGCGCAGCTCGCCGTTCTCACGACGCAGAATCAGCATCATCTTGGCGTGGGTCTTGAAGCCAACCACGCCGTAGATCACCACGGCACCGGCTGCCTGCAGGCGGCTCGCCAGGGCCAGGTTGGACTCCTCGTCGAAGCGCGCGCGCAGCTCGATCACCGCGGTGACTTCCTTGCCGTTTCGCGCGGCATCCACCAGGGCGTCGACGATTTCCGAGTTGGCCCCGGAGCGATACAGCGTCTGCTTGATCGCCAGCACATGCGGGTCTTTCGCCGCCTGACGCAGCAGATCGATCACCGGTGTGAACGATTCGAACGGGTGCAGCAGCAGGATGTCCTGCTTGCCGACCACGCTGAAGATGTTCTCGCTGTTCTGCAGAAGCTTGGGAATCAGCGGCGTGAAGGGGCTGTACTGCAACTCAGGGTGGCTGTCCAACCCGGTGATGCTGAACAGGCGGGTCAGGTTGACCGGCCCGTTGACCCGGTACAGCTCGCTCTCGCTCAGGCTGAACTGCTTGAGCAGGAAGTCGGCCAAGTGCTTGGGACAGGTGTCCGCCACTTCCAGGCGCACGGCATCGCCGTAACGGCGGCTGAACAGCTCGCCACGCAGCGCACGGGCCAGGTCGTCGACATCCTCGGCGTCGACCGACAGGTCGGCGTTACGGGTCAGGCGGAACTGGTAGCAGCCTTTCACGCTCATGCCGTGAAACAGGTCGTCGGCGTGGGCGTGGATCATCGAGGACAGGAATACGTAGTTGTCGCCAGGGCCGCCCACATCCTCCGGAATACGGATGATGCGCGGCAACAGGCGTGGTGCCGGGATGATCGCCAGGCCGGAATCGCGGCCGAAGGCGTCCACGCCTTCCAGCTCGACGATGAAGTTCAGGCTCTTGTTCACCAGCAACGGGAACGGGTGCGTCGGATCGAGGCCGATGGGGGTGATGATCGGCGCGATCTGCTCGCGGAAATAGCGGCGCACCCAGGCCTTGAGCTTGGCGGTCCAGTAGCGGCGGCGAATGAAGTTGATCTGGTGCTTGGCCAGCGCAGGCAGCAGCACGTCGTTGAGCAGGCCGTACTGGCGATCGACCTGTTCGTGGGCGATCTCGGAAATCCGCGCCAGCGCCTGGCTCGGCAGCAAGCCATCGGGACCGGCCTGCTCGCGGGCAAAATTGATCTGTTTCTTCAATCCGGCGACACGAATTTCGAAGAACTCGTCGAGATTGCTGGAGAAGATCAGCAGGAACTTGAGACGTTCGAGCAGCGGGTAGGACTCGTCCAGCGCCTGCTCCAGCACGCGGATGTTGAACTGCAGCTGGGACAGCTCGCGATGGATGTACAGGCTGCTGTCATCCACCGACAGGATGGGCGGCGGGGCGGGCGCTGGAGCGACTGGCTCCACCTCCGGCGCAACCACTGCCTCGGCTACGTCCACGGGTGTCAGGTCCTGCTCGGCGACAGGGGTGGCATCCGCTACTGCGTTCTTGTTGAGTCCCTCGGTGTTCATACCTCTTCCCAGGGGCTTACTGCCCCGCCTTGATCAATTCTGCCGCACGTACGGCGAAGTAGGTGAGGATGCCATCGGCACCCGCACGTTTGAAAGCAGTCAATGACTCCAGGATCACCGCCTCGCCGAGCCAACCGTTCTGGATGGCCGCCATGTGCATGGCGTATTCGCCGCTGACCTGATAGACAAAGGTCGGCGCACGGAATTCCTGTTTCACGCGCCAGAGCACATCCAGGTAGGGCATGCCCGGCTTGACCATGACCATGTCGGCGCCTTCAGCCAGGTCCGCGGCCACCTCGTGGAGTGCCTCGTCGCCATTGGCCGGGTCCATCTGGTAGGTGAACTTGTTGCCCTTGCCAAGGTTGCCGGCCGAGCCGACAGCATCGCGGAACGGACCGTAGTAGGCGCTGGCGTACTTCGCCGAATAAGCCATGATGCGCGTGTTCACGTGTCCGGCCACTTCCAGCGCCTCACGGATGGACAGGATGCGCCCGTCCATCATGTCCGACGGCGAGATCACCTGAGCGCCAGCCTCGGCATGGGACAGCGACTGCTTGACCAGAGCATCGATGGTGATGTCGTTAAGAACGTAACCGTCCTCGTCGATGATGCCGTCCTGGCCATGGGTGGTGTACGGGTCCAGCGCCACGTCGGTCATCACGCCCAGTTCCGGAAAGCGCTCGCGCAACGCGCGAACCGCCCGCTGGACCAGACCATCCGGGTTCCAGGCCTCAGCGCCATCCAGGGATTTGCGCTCGACCGGGATGTAGGGAAACAGGTCAATCGCCGGAATCCCCAGCTCGACCCAGTACGCCGCATCCTTCAACAACTGATCGATGGACAGACGCTCAACGCCCGGCATCGACGGGATCGGCTCGCGGCGGTTTTCCCCATCGAGGATGAACACCGGCAGGATCAGGTCGTTGGTGGTCAGCACGCTCTCGCGCACCAGGCGACGGGAAAACTCATCGCGACGGTTGCGGCGCAGGCGGGTGGCGGGGAACAGGCGATTGGCGGGGGTAAAACTCACGGCAGACTCCGGAGCCCGCGAACACGGGCACAGTGTGACGGTTATAGACCCCCATTATGACCAATTGATGACGCCAGAGCATCGCCAGCCCGGCGGAATCAGGCGCGAACGGGCGTGACCCATTGCCGCTGCAGTGCCACGAGCGCCAGCAGAGTAAGCAGGCTGTAGCCGCCCAGTACACCCCATGCCGGCACGGAGGACGCCAGCACGCCCTGCGCCTGCAACCACCACAACAGCGGCAGATTCAGGGCCAGACGTGCCAATTCAAGCCACAACACGAACGGCCGGTTTTCCATCCAGGCACCGATGGCATACAGGCCGTATGCCATCCAGGCCCACCCCGTCACCAGCACGGGCAGGCTCAGTTGCGCCCCATTGGCCAGTAGGTAGCTGCCACCGGCCACGTACACCACGAACTGCAGCGCGGCATAACACTGCCGGGCGCCGCTCAGGGGCACGGCGAATTTGACGAACCGTGACAGGTCCGGCTTGGCCCGAGGGTAACGCGCGTCGACATCGGCCGGACGCCAGCCCGTACGCATGAACCAGATACGCAGCTTGTCCCACCAGGACTCAGCACGTACCGCATCCTGCCAGAGCACGGCATAGAACTGCAGGTTGGCCCATAGCGGGTTCCAACTGGCCAGCGGCGTGGTCACGCCAAACACCACCGGCTCCTCCTCCAACTCATCCTGGAAGGTGCCGAACAGGCGGTCCCAGAGGATGAACACGCCCCCATAGTTACGGTCCATGTAGAGAGGGTTCTGCGCATGGTGAACACGATGATTGGACGGCGTGATGAACAACCACTCGAACCAGCCCAGCTTGCCGATGTGCTTGGTATGCACCCAGAACTGGTACAACAGGTTGAGCGCCCCCACGGTAAAGAACACCAGCGGCGGCACACCGACCAGGGCCATGGGCAGATAGAAGATCCAGGCCAGCAGAAAACCCGTACTGGTCTGGCGCAAGGCGGTAGTGAGGTTGTACTCCTCACTCTGGTGATGCACCGAATGTGCGGCCCAGAGAATGTTGCGCTCGTGCCCCAGGCGGTGCAGCCAGTAGTAGCAGAAGTCGTAAAAGACGAAGGCCGCTATCCACACCCAAATATCACTGGCAGAAAGCTCGAACAGCGCCCATTGCTGCCAGGCATAGGTATAGGCCAACAGGCCAACCACCTTGGTCAGCAGATCACTGGTGGTGGACAACACCCCGGCGCTCAGGCTGTTCAGCGCATCGGCCAGGTTATAGGTCCGCACCCCGCGCCAGCGATCAACCAGCAGCTCGATGCCGATCAGCAGAAAGAACAGGGGGACGGCATAAAGAATGTAATTCACGGGGCACCCATATTGTTGCGGCGGTTCGGGGCTAGCAGGCCATCGAGAAACTACCTGCGTGGGCAACCCTGCGTTAAAAACAGGCTCGGAATGCTCATTTACAGCTGTAAACTCCGCCTCCTCGCCTGTTTTTGCCTGGTCTTTCCTGCCTCGCCTACGTTTCTCAATAGCCTGCTAGGATGCGTCATAACCATGCTAAGCCACACCAGCGGCCTCACCGAAAGCCGTAGATGCCAGGGCGACCGGCATTTGGCGACACCGTTCTTATCAGGAGCACACCATGACTAAAAAGGTAGCCGTCATTCTTTCTGGCTGCGGCGTCTATGACGGCGCGGAAATCCACGAAAGCGTCATTACCCTGCTGCGTCTCGACCAGCGTGGCGCACAGGTTCAGTGCTTTGCGCCGAACATCGCGCAGATGCATGTGATCAACCACCTGACTGGCGAAGAAATGCCGGAAAGCCGCAATGTGCTTACCGAATCCGCGCGCATCGCCCGCGGTAATGTCGAAGATGTGCGCGAGCTGAAAGCCGAGCAGTACGACGCTCTGCTCCTGCCAGGCGGCTTCGGTGTGGCCAAGAACCTCTCCAACTTCGCCACCGCGGGCAGCGAGTGCCGCGTACAACCGGACGTACTGGCCGCCGCCCAGGCCTTCGCCGCCGCAGGCAAGCCGATCGGCCTGATCTGCATCGCACCAGCCCTGGCGGTGAAAATCTTCGGTCAAGGCGTGGTCTGCACCCTGGGCAGCGCCGAAGACTCAGCCGCCGAAGCCCTGCAGGCCATGGGTGGTGTGCATGAAGAATGCGCCGTGGAAGACATCATCGAAGACACCCAGCACAAACTGGTCAGCACCCCGGCCTACATGCGCGCCCAGTCGATTGCCGAAGCCGCTGCCGGCATCAATAAGCTGGTCGACCGGGTTCTCGAGTTGGCCCATCCCCACTAAGCGTTCTTCGCGCGCCGGCACTGCCATGTTGCCCTTGTGCCACCCGGTCATGTGCCGCCCTGCTCAGCAGGGTGCGCCCTGCGCATCAACCGCGCACCCTGCGACCGCGACAACAGGCCAATCCGGCCATTCCACACAGCAGCTTTGCCGCCACTCTGGTCAAGCCAACTGAACTGCGGCAGCGTGAAGCTCCCTCTGCCGCAGATAACGTCCATGACCCAGCCCGCCTTTTCCCTCACGCCCGAACTCCGCGATGCCGTCAACGGCTTCTTCCAGCGCATTCCCTTCAATCAGGTATTGGGCATCGAGATCGTCGAACTGTCGGGCGAACAGGTGGTGATGAGCCTGCCAATGAAACCCGAGCTGATCGGCAACTTCGTCCAGGGCATTCTGCATGGCGGGGTGATCTCCTCGCTGCTGGATGTCACCGGCGGTGCCATGGCCTTGATTGGTGCCTTCGACAAGCACCAGCACCTGTCCAGCCAGGAACGCATGCAGCGGCTGTCCAAACTCGGCACCATCGACCTGCGGGTCGACTACCTGCGCCCTGGCCGTGGTCAGCGTTTCACCGCCACCGCCGTCCCACTGCGCGCCGGCAACAAGGTGGCGGTGGTCCGAAGCGAACTGCACAGCGACGATGGCACCTTGGTAGCCGTGGGAACCGGCACGTATTTCTGCGGTTGATTGCACGCGGGGCATAGGCCCGTAGATGGGCGGACCAGTATCAGCGGGCCCGCATCAGACGAACCAGGATGCGATCCAGCGCATTGGCGAATGCCTGCCGATCCTTCTCGCCATAGGCGGCCTGACCACCACCGACCTGCCCCTGCTCGCGCAGATCGGTGAACAGATTGCGCACGGCCAGGCGTTCGCCCATGTTGCGTTCGTCGAACTCGCGCCCCCGCGGGTCGAGTGCCGAAACCCCCTTCTTCACCAGCCGATCAGCCAGCGGTACATCGCTGCAGATCACCAGCTCGCCAGGCACGGCATGTTCGACCAGGTAATCGTCAGCCGCGTCGGGGCCACTGGGCACGACGATCAACCGCACGCAGACGAAGGTCGGCCTGGCCACCGCCTGCCCCGCCACCAGCACCACCTCGAAGCCACGCTTCAAGGCAAACTTCACCACCTGATCACGCGCGCCACGAGGGCAAGCATCGGCGTCGATCCATACCCGCATCGCGTCAAGCCACCGGTGCGCGGCGCACCATCGCCAGCAACGCGGCAGCGCCAACGAACAGACCGGCGAAGGTGCGGTTCATCACGCGCTGTTGTTTCTGTGTACGCAAGGCACGCAGGACACGCGAAGCCAGCCCGGTATAACCGGCCATGACGATCAGGTCGACGATGATCATGGTCGTCCCCATGATCAGGTACTGCGGCAGCAGCGGTTCCTGCGGGTGGATGAACTGTGGCAGCACGGCCAGCATGAACACCACCGCCTTGGGGTTGCTGGCGTTGACCAGAAAGCCGCGCAATACCAGCGTCAATGGCCGACCAATCGGTCGTTCGCCCGAACTCGCCGACAGGTCCGTCGGTGCCGCGCGCCACTGTGCCACGGCCAGCCAGACCAGATAGGCCACACCAAACCACTTGATCAGGCTGAACGCCAACGACGACGTGGCGAGCAAGGCGCCGACCCCCGCCGCAACGATGGCGATCTGCAGCGCCAGGCCGATCTGCAGCCCAAGCGCGTTCCAGTAACCACGCAAAAAGCCGTATTGCAGACCGCTGGACATCGAGGCGATAGCCCCCGCCCCCGGCGACAGGCTGATGACCCAACAGGCGACGAAAAAAGCGAGCCAGGTTTCCACGGCCATGGCGAATTACCTCAAGAAGAAAGAACAGGAGCAGGCCCACAGCCTACTCCCGCGCAGACACGGCGGCGAGTACCGCCCGGGAGCAAAGATCAGCGCCAGCGGCGCACGGACTTCTGGAAGAACAGACTATTGGGCACCTGCAACAGAGCACCGGCGGCGTTCTCGTCGAGGTCCTGCAAGGTGGTGTAGAACAGGTTGATGGCGATCACCCGCCCCTTGACCCCCGGCTTGTCGGCGCTGTCGATGACTTCCACCGTGTCGCCCAGCCGCAGTGGCCCCATGGTGAAGATCAGCAGCGCACAGAACATGTTCGACAGCACGCTCCAGATGGCGAAGAAGGCTACCGCTGCGACTGCAGTGAAGCCGGTCAGCGCCGTCCACAACACCGTCGCCGACACGCCCAGGCGCTCCAGCACCAACATCACCGCGCTGCCCATGATCAACCAGCGCACCAACCCGCGCAGCGGCAATAGAACCTCCTGCGGCAGCATGCTGTAGCGCGTGCCGAGGCGGCTGATGGCGCGGGTCAGGATGCGCTGGGCGATCCATGCCAACAGCAGGATCAACAGCACCTGGCCCGCGCGTACCAGTGGATCGCGCCAGGTCGTGAGCAACTCCAGGTGTTCCATCAGTCACTCTCCTCCAGTTGCTGTTGCAGGTCCTCCAGGATTTCCAGGGCCTGCAACCAGGCCTCTTCGAGCTCGGCTTCACGCGTCTTGAGCCGTGCCTGTTCGGCCAGCAGCTCGCGCAACTCATCTTTGCGTGCCGCATCGTACAGGCCGCTGTCGCCCAACCGGGTTTCCACACTGGCGAGCTTTTCCTGCACCTTGCCCAGTTCCTGTTCGAGCTTGTCCGCCTGCTTCTTGTGCGGTGCCAGTTGCTGACGCAACGCGGCAGCGGCCTGGCGTTGCGCACGCTTGTCGGTCCTGTCTGGCGCAAGGCTCGGCGCCGACACCGGCTGTTGGCGAATGCGGTAATCCGAAAGCCAGCGGGTGTAATCGTCGAGGTCGCCGTCGAACGGCTGGATACGCCCATCCGCCACCAGGAGGAATTCGTCCGTGGTGCTTTTCAGCAGGTGCCTGTCGTGCGACACCACCAGTACCGCACCAGCGAACTCCTGCAAGGCCATGGTCAGCGCCAGGCGCATTTCCAGGTCGAGATGGTTGGTCGGCTCATCGAGCAACAGCAGGTTGGGCTTCTGCCAGGCGATCAGCGCCAGGGCCAGGCGGGCCTTCTCGCCACCGGAAAAATTCAGCACCGGCTCGTCGCAACGCGGGCCGCGAAAATCGAAACCGCCGAGGAAATCCCGCAGGGTCTGCTCGCGCTCGCTCGGTGCCAGTCGCTGTAGGTGCAGCAACGGGCTGGCCTTGGCATCCAGCGAGTCGAGTTGATGCTGGGCGAAGTAGCCGATGGCCAGGTTCTCGCCACAGTGCAGACGTCCGCTCAACGGTGTCAGCTCACCGGAGAGGGTCTTGATCAGGGTCGACTTACCCGCGCCGTTTGGACCCAGCAGGCCGATGCGCGCGCCCGGAGTAAGCTGCAGCTTGACCTGCTGCAACACGGCCTTGTCGCCGTAGCCGAGTTGCGCGTCGGACAGGTCGAGCAGCGGGCTGGATATCTTGTCCGCCTCGCGGAAGCTGAAATCGAACGGCGAGTCGACATGCGCCGGCGCCAGTTCTTCCAGACGTTCCAGCGCCTTGATCCGGCTTTGCGCCTGACGGGCCTTGGTCGCCTGCGCCTTGAAGCGGGCGATGTACTTTTCCATGTGCGCGCGCTGCGCCTGCTGCTTCTCGTAGGCCTGTTGCTGCTGCGCCAGACGCTCGGCACGGGTGCGCTCGAAGGCCGAGTAGCCGCCCCGGTAGAGGGTCAGTTTCTGCTGATCGAGATGAGCGACATGGTCGACCACCGCATCGAGAAAATCACGGTCGTGGGAAATCAGCAGCAGCGTGCCCGGGTAACTTTTCAGCCACTCCTCCAGCCAGAGGATGGCGTCGAGGTCGAGGTGGTTGGTCGGTTCGTCGAGCAACAGCAGGTCGGACGGGCACATCAGCGCCTGGGCCAGGTTGAGGCGCATGCGCCAGCCACCGGAAAAATCACCGACGCGGCGGTCCATCTGCTCGGCGGTAAAACCAAGCCCGGCCAGCAGTTTTCGTGCACGCGCATCGGCGGTATAGCCGTCGGCGCTGTCCAGCTCGCTGTGCAGGCGGGCAATGGCGCCACCGTCATGCGCGGCCTCGGCCGCCGCCAGGTCATGCTGTACCTGACGCAGGTGTACGTCACCATCGAGTACGTAATCCACCGCCAGGCAGTCGAGGGTGTCGATCTCCTGGCGCATGTGCGCGATGCGCCAGTCGGGTGGCAAATGGCAGTCGCCAGCATCCGGCCCCAGCTCGCCGCGCAGCAAGGCGAACAGGCTGGATTTGCCGGCACCATTGGCGCCAATCAGACCGGCTTTATGGCCGGCGTGCAGGGTCAGTTCAGCGCTTTCTAGCAGGCGCTGCGGACCACGCTGTAAAGTGAGGTTTTGTAGTCGAATCATAGGGCGCGGAGTCTACCAGCTTCGCCGCGCAATCGCCCGGAGAGCCACATGCAGCCTGATCTATGGAGTTTCGCCACACACTGCTATGGCCAACCCGGCGTTGAACACGCCTGCCTGCAGTTGCAGGACGCGGGGGCAGATGTCTGCCTGCTGTTGAGCGGACTCTGGCTGGAACAGCGCGGCGTGCCGTGCAATGCCGAACGCCTGCATCATTTGCACGCTATCGCCAAACCCTGGCAAGACCAGGTCGTGCGCCCCCTGCGAGCATTGCGTCAGAACTGGCGTGCCGGTGCGACAAGCGATGCAAGACTGCATGCCCTGCGCGAACAGGTGAAGGCACTGGAACTGGAAAGCGAACGTGAACTGCTGCTGCGCCTGGAAGCGCAGATGGAAACCTGGCCGGCAGATTCATCGCACAACAAGCCGAGCTGGCTGGAGCCATTGCTCGGCCCTGTTGAGAAAGCGAACCGCGACGCGCTGAACCTGCTGCGCGCCGCGGCTACAACCGCCGCCTGAATTAGGCGCCTGGAGGTGTGCTGCCGTTGCTGGCAGGCGCGACAGGTGCAACCGGGGTAGCAACCACTTCTTTCTCTACCGGTTTTTTCGCAGCAGGTTTGGCGGCAGCGGGCTTGCTCACTGGCTTCGCCGCTGGCTTGGCTGCAGCTGGCTTGGCTGCGGGCTTCGCAGCCGGCTTGCTGGCCGGTTTGGCCGGGGCTTTGGCCGCTGGCTTTGCAACAGCGGGTTTGGCAGCGGCGGTCGCGGGTTTAGCGGCGGGCTTGGCTGAGGCAGGTTTTGCGGCGGGCTTGGCAGCAGCCGGCTTGGCAGCGGCGGTCGCTGGCTTGCTAGCTGGTTTCGCAGCGGGTTTGGCAGCTGGCTTGGCTGGTGCTTTCTTCACTGCAGGCTTGGCAGCGGCGCTGGCGGCCGGCTTGGCAGCCGGTTTTGCAGCCGGCTTGGCAGGTGCCTTGCTCGCGCTAGCAACTGGCTTTTTCACAGCGGGCTTGGCAGCGGATGCCGCAGGTTTAGCTGCCGGTTTAGCTGCCGGCTTGGCGGCAGATTTTGCCGGAGCCTTGGCTGCTGGTTTTGCAGCGGGTTTTGCGGCGGGCTTACTGGCGGCGGGCTTCGCTGCAGCTTTGTTTGCGGCAGGTTTCGCAGCGGGCTTGGTGGCCGCCTTGGGAGCGCTCTTCGCAGCGGGTTTGGCTGCCGGTTTCGCGGCTGGCTTGGCAGCAGGTTTAGCCGCTGTACGCGAGGTCAGTGCCTTCGCTGCTGCTTCCCGAACCTTGCCAATGCCTTGCGCCAGTTTCAGGCTTTCCTGAGCATCACGCTTGAGTTGCAGAATGTAGTTACGGGTCTCGGTTTGACGTGCCTTGAGACCATCCAGCAATGCCTCCAGCTCAGCGATGGCCGACTTTGCCTTGTCCTGCGCCTTGGCTTTTCCTGCCTTGGCCGCGTCTTGCAACTTGAGTCGTGCGCCGTGCAGTTTTTCCTGCGCTTTTACACGTTGTTTTTCCAGTTTGGTGAGCAAATCCTCTGCGTCGACCAGCGCTTGCGAACATGCGCTTTCAAGATGTTCGAGCAGGCTATGGGAGAGTTGCTGAAGCAAGTGCAAAGGGGTGGTAACGGACTTCTTGTTAGTCGGCATGGCATGCCTCCTGGCGAGGGTGGTGACCCCATACTAGACGCCTGATTCAACAGTCGCTAGCACCTGCATCAATACAATGCCAGGCACTGGCATAATCATCGCTATTTTTCCAATGGAGATCCCCCTCATGCGGGGTTGCACACTGCTGTTCCTCTGTCTGTTTTCCGGCCTGTTATCGGCGACTCAGCAGCAGGATGATCTGGCCTACAGTCTGGGTGCCCGACTGGGTGAACGATTGCATAACGAAGTCCCCGGGCTCGATGTGCAAGCCTTGCTGGACGGCCTCGGACAGGCCTATCGCAATGAACCGCTGCGCTTGTCGAAGGAACAGATCGAACGCCAATTGGAACAGCATGAGCAACGTCTGCAAGAGCGCGAAGCGCGTACGCAAAAGGAGCAGGCACAGCGTGCTCAACAGCAATTTTTAGAGCGCGAAAAATCCCGACCGGGGACTCGCGAACTGACCGGCGGTGTACTGGTACAGGAGCTACGCGCGGGTAGCGAAAAACATCCGCAGGCCGGTAACCGAGTGCAGGTGCGCTACCGCGGCGAGTTGGCGGATGGCAGCGTGTTCGATCAGAGTGAAAGCCCGCAGTGGTTTCGCCTCGACAGCCTGATTCGCGGCTGGCAAACGGCCTTGCAGGCAATGCCGACCGGTGCGAAGTGGCGCGTGGTGATTCCGTCCGAGCAGGGCTATGGCAGCGAAGGGGCCGGTGATCTGATTCCACCGGATGCGCCATTGGTATTCGAGGTGGAGCTGCTCGACGTGGCCGACTGAGCCACGTCGAGCGGGTGGTTCAGAGCGAAGGAGCGACCTGTTCCTGATGAGCGTTGTGCAACACCTCGATCAAGCAGTCCTCCAGCTCGAAGCGCTCGTGCAGCAACTGCCCCAGACGCTTGAGTTCTGCCCCCAGAGAAGCCGTGTCAGCGCAATCGCCCTTGTCGCAGCGATCATTGAACGCCAGTGCGACTTCGGTGATGGACTCGATGCGCGGGTAGATCTGCTTGGCCAGTTCCAGGCCACGCTGATCACCGAAAGCCTTGGCCTCGACAGTGAGTTGCTCGTAGACCTCGAAGTGCCCTGCCGACACGTAGTCGACCAGAATTTCGCAGAAGCGATGCAGGTCAGGCGCACTGCCTACCTCGGCTTGAGGCTTGTCATTGAGAGCACCATAAGCCCTCACCAACTCATGACGTTCCTGCAACCAGCGGTCGATCAACTGGTGCACTCCTCCCCAACGTTCCTGGGCGTTCTGGCAGCTCTCGAGCATGATGTTCTCTTCCCTACGGGTGAATACGGGTGAAACAGCTCTGCGGACGACGTCTGTCAAATTGCCGCCTTGGCCATAAGCACTGCGCCACAATGGCAACTTACCGGCGAAGCGTTGGGCCAGAGTATGCCCGCCTGCCGTTAGCATCAAGTCAACGAACGGTTAAATTGCCAGAACTGCGCACAGCCTGAAGCGCCTGCACGCGAATCGTGCAGGGCGGATCGGATAGGAATTCAGCCGCGACGCAGGATCTGAAACAGGCTGAACAGGATCATTCCGGCAAAAGCCAACAGGCTCCATTCCGGCAGGCTCATGCCGTACAGCGACCAGCTCAGGGCGGTGCAATCGGACGTGCCATGGAATGCCAGGCTGAGGACTTCTCGCAGGGAAAGGGCGTCGATCAGGTGTTCCAGCGGCGGCAGGCAGGCATCCCCCTCATCCACCGGCACACTCTGCAGCCAGATCTGCCGCCAGGCCGTTGCGGCACCGGCCAGGGCAATCAGCAACGTCAGCCCGCCATAGATGCGTCGCCCCAGACGAGCCGGCCCATGAAGGGCCGCGACCAGGCAAACCAGCGCAAACAGCATGACGCAAACGCGCTGGACGATGCACAGCGGGCAGGGTTCCAGGCCGACCCCATGCTCCAGATACAGCGCACCGCCAATCAGGCCCAGACAAGCAATAACAGCCAGAAAAAACAGGGTACGCGGATTGGCCGGGGCCATGGGAACTCCGAAGCGGGGCAGCAAAGGCGGTACGGTAGAGGAAAGCCACCCCGGCTTTCAAGAAAATGCGCGCCCCATCAACCGTGACGGGGCGCCGCAGGTTCCAGTCAGACCGGACGAGCCTCTGGCAGCGGCAGCGCTGGCAAGCGCTGATCGAGCAAGTTGAGCCCCTCCTGGAACAGACGATTGCTTTGCTCCACCTCACCCAGGCGAGCGAGCAGGCGTGCCAACTCGGCGCAAGCATCGGCGTTACGACCGAACTTCAGGCTCAGCTCGAAGTACTCCCGCGCCTTGCCCCACAGGCTGTTCTGCAGGCACAGGCGCCCCAGGCACAGCAGCAGCGCCGGATCGTCCGGATGTTCCTTGAGCAGCGCTTCGGCGGTCTGCAACTGACGGCCCGGATCACGCCCACGCACCAGGCCGTAGGCATGCACCAGGCGTTCGCTGTAGTGATGCTTGAAGGCTTTGCGCAGTACTTCTTCGGCTTCTTCCGCAGCGCCCAGGCGATTGAGCTGGCTGGCATACGCCACCACCAGTTCAGGCTGGCTGCGCTGCGCCGACGACAATTGCTGCCAGGCGGTAGTCAAGGGCTGCAAGGCGACTTCGCCCTGGTCCAGGCCGGCCTCACCCGCGGCGATCAATCGACCACGCCAGACCTGCAGTTCCAGCTTGGCCAGCGCGTCCGCATCGAGCACCTTGTTCTTGCGCAGCTCCGGCAGCAGACCGAGCAATCCCGACCAGTCACCCTGCGCCAGCAACAGGCGCTGCAGCTGCCGCAACACCTGACGCTGATGAGGGTGGCGCTGGTGCATCACCTGCAAAGTTTCCAGCGCCGCTTCGCTTTCGCCACGATCCTGCTGCAGATCAGCATGGGTCAGGGCAATTGCCAGCTCAGCCTGAGGCTGACGCTGCAACGCCTTTTCGAGAAAGCCGTCGCTTTGCTCGTAATGACCCAGCTCGTTCGCTGCTCGCGCTGCGCCCAGGTAATGCAGCAGCGGTTGATGTTCACCTTCGGCGGCGCGCTGCAAATGCTTTACGGCCTGCTCCCAGCGCCCCTCGGCCAGGTCCAGCAGGCCCTTCTCTGCCGCCACTTCCTGGCGACGCTCACGGTTGCGCCGCGACCAGGGATTGGCCAGGCCACCGGATACCAGCACGACGCGGGTGATCCAGCGCAGCGTCCACAGCACCAGCCAGAGCGCGACCAGTAACAGCAGGAACACCCACAGGCCGGACTCGTAACGGAAGCCTTTCCAGGAAATCAGCACATAGCCGCTGTGCTCGGCGATGGCCAGGCCGAGGAAGGTGGCGGCAACGGCAATGAGGACCAGCAGGAGAATGGCGCGGATCATTGCCCACCCTCCTCGACCGGTGGCAGCAGGTCGGCCGACTCACGGCGCTTGAGGTAGACCTGCAGCGTATTCAGGGCCGTATCCAAGGTCGGCAACTGTACCGCCACTGGTTTCCCGGAAAGGTCACCGATACGCTGTTGCATTGCCTTGACCGCCTGGTTGTCGCGGTCGAAATAGGTGTCCAGTACATCGTCCGCTGCCGTCAGGGCCTGCCGATAGACCTCCGGCTGACCATTGAGCGCGCCCCATTGCGCCTGCTCCAGCGCCAACGCCAGGGTCAGGCGTACCTGGGCCAGACTCTGCCCGGCCAGCTGCGGGCGCACGTCCTGATCGGCATGCAGGTCGATGCGTACGTAGCGCGACAGCTTGGCCCAGATCTCGTCCCAGCGACTGCCATCACTGGCATTGGCGGTGGCGGGCGCCTCGGGCGACAGGACGTATTCGGGCGCCAGCTTCTGCAGGTCGTTGACCTGACCCCGCAGTGCCGCGAGTTGCAGGAACAGCCCACTGCGATCGACCTGCGGCAGGCTACGCAAGGCTTCCAGCACCTTGATCAGCTCTCCACGCGCGGCAAATGCCTGTGGATCATTCTGGGCACGCAGGATTTCATCGGCGCCTTCGACCAGTGCCGTGGCGCTGTTGACGTCCTGCAGGGCGGTCAGGCGCAGCATGGCCAGGCGCAACAGATGTTCGGATTCAGCCAGGCGCCAGTCCTCGCGGCTCTTGCCCAGGACATTGCTCAAACTCTGCGCCAGACGCTGCTGCTCACCCTGCAGACCGACCAGCAGGTCGCGCTGCTCGCCCAGTTCGGTGGCGGTGGGCAAGCCGGCAAGGCGTTGCAGTACACGCTGCTCGATGGCCTTGAACTGCTGCTGTGCTGCCTCGTTGCTGTGCTCGAGCTGGGCCAGGTCTTCGGCGGCAGCGGCCCGCTGCTGGTACAACTGCCAGCTGCTCCAGCCACCCGCGCCCAGGCCGACGAGGCCAATCAGCAGAGCAAATCCAGCCAGGGCGCGCCCAGGGGCTTTGGCTGGCGCGGCCACGACGGGCGTCTCGGTTTGCGGGGTCGTTTCGATGATCTGCGGGGCTGTTTCGCTCACATGTCCATCCTTTGCATCAGAGGGGCGGCGCTGCACGTGCGTGCAACGCTGCCAGAACAGCCGCAGCGCTGGCGCCGCGACAATCTATAACGTTCAGGGCTCCCGCCTCGCGGGCCAGAGCGGCCACTCGCGGGCTGGGTACCAACAAGGGTAGCCGAGCCACAGCCGGCCAGGCATCTGCCGCCAACTGCTGCAGATGTTGCAGCCCCTGAGCACTGCTGACCAGCAGCGCGTTGAGACGTTCCACGCTTATTCGCTGCCGCAAGGCATCTGCCGGGTAGACCGGGCAATAGCGACGATAGAGTTCCAGATAGTCGACCGCCACCCCACGCTCGCGCAAGGTCTGCGCAATCAGCTCGCGCCCACCTTCGCCACGGATGATCAACGCACGCGGCGCTGCCGATGTGGCCAGTGCCTGCCCGAGCTCGGGCAGTGCCAGCAAAGCCTCACTATCATCGCCTTGCGGGGGATAGCTGACGGCCAGGCCATAGTCACTGAGCACGCCTGCCGTGGCGGCGCCAACGCTGAACCAACGCGGCTGTTCAGGAACCTGCGGCCAGTAGCGCCCGATGCGCTCCAACGCCAAGCGAGCGGCCGGCTTGCTGACCACGATGATCGCCTGGTAGCGATCCAGCTCGAGCAGGATCGCGCGTTGCGCGTCCGTGTCCGGCAGCGCCTCGGTTTCCAGGAGCGGCAGGCTGCTGCTATGGATTCCCGCCGCCGCCAGTACCGCAGCGAGTTCCTCGCACTCAGCGGCGGGACGGGTCAGCAGCAGGCGCCAGCCTGTCACGGATGCCCGGCCTCGCCATACACCGCCGCGAGAATCGCCTGGGCGCCCTGTTGCAACAGGTCTTCGGCGACCGTCACACCCAGCGACTCAGCATCGCTGGACGCGGCACGTGCCTCGGCACGCAGCAGCAAACCACCATCGGGTTGGCCGACCAGGCCGCGCAGCCACACCTGCTCACCCTCCAGCACGGCATAGCAGGCAATGGGCACCTGGCAACCGCCATTGAGATGCTTGTTCATTGCCCGTTCGGCATTCACCCGTACCGCCGTGGCGTGGTGATGCAGAGGTGCCAGCAGGGCATGGATTTCCGCGTCTGCTGTCCGGCATTCGATGCCGACCGCGCCCTGGCCACCGGCCGGCAGGCTGTCGTCGACACTGATCGAGGAGCGGATACGCGCCTCGAAACCCAGGCGAATCAGGCCGGCGGCAGCAAGGATGATGGCGTCGTACTCACCGGCATCCAGCTTGGCCAGGCGGGTGTTGACGTTGCCGCGCAGGAAGTGAATCTTCAGGTCCGGGCGGCGCGCCAGCAATTGCGCCTGCCGCCGCAAGCTGGAGGTACCAACGATGCTGCCGGCAGGCAACTCATCGAGGCTGGCGTAGGTATTGGAGACGAAGGCATCGCGCGGGTCTTCGCGCTCGCAGATGCAGAACAGGCCCAGGCCTTCGGGGAAGTCCATCGGCACATCCTTCATCGAATGCACGGCGATGTCGGCTTCGTTTTCCAGCAGCGCGGTTTCCAGTTCCTTGACGAACAGGCCCTTGCCACCGATTTTCGCCAGCGGCGCGTCGAGGAGTTTGTCGCCACGACTGACCATCGGCACCAGGCTGACGCTCAACCCGGGATGGGCCTGTTCGAGGCGCGCCTTGACGTATTCGGCCTGCCACAGGGCCAGGGCACTCTTGCGAGTGGCAATGCGGATTTCGCGGGACATGATGACTTCCGGACAAAGGACTGCCGGAATGATAACAGGCCTCCCCCTTCAAGCGCGCCGGGACGCGTGGTCGCGGCGCGCCCGTGGCACGGGGGCAGGCCCTAGAGGTGGTTCATCAACTTGCGCACCCCGGCGACATGCCGGCGGCTGACCGTCAGCGGCTCGCCGTTAAGCCCTTTGAGGTACAGCTGGAAATGCCCGAGCGGCGTGCGTTGCAAACGCTCGATACGCTCGCGGGCCACCAGGGCATTGCGGTGGATACGCACGAAGCGATCACCGAACTCGTCTTCCAGCGCCTTCAACGGCTCATCCAACAGTACCTCGCCGCCCTCGTGGCGCAAGGTCACGTACTTGTGATCAGCGATGAAGAAGATCACATGCTCCAGCGGAATCAGCTCGATGCCTTTGCGCGTACGGGCACTGATATGGCTGCGCGGGCCGGCGCCATCGATGCCATTGGGGCGCGTGAGGGCCGCCAGTTGAACGCGATTGGGGCGTTCGGCTTTCTTCAGCGCCTCGGCCAGAGCCTCTGGGCGCACTGGCTTGACCAGATAGCCAACGGCGCTGACCTGGAAGGCTTCCAGGGCAAACTCGTCATGGGCCGTACAGAAGATCACCGCAGGCGGTGCTTCGCGCTCGCAAAGCTTGGCCGCCACCTGCAGGCCATCGAGGCCGGGCATGCGGATATCCAGCAGCACCACGTCGGGCTTGAGGCTGTCGATCAACGCCAACGCCTCTTCGCCATTGCTGGCTGCGGGTTCCAGGACTCTATAGCCATCAAGCTCACCGACCAGACGGCTCAGGCGCTCGCGGGCAAGGGGTTCGTCATCGACGATAAGCACATTCATATTGCTCTGGCTTCCTGCGTGAGTCTCGCACAAGGATAGCGTAGACAGGTGAAGTGGCGCCCGTCACGGCGATCCACGCTGAGACTCGCGCGCGGCCCAAAAAGTGCCGCAACTCGCGCATCTATATTCACCAATGCCTGTTGAGTACCGCGCGAAGGTTTCATTTCGGCACCCTCGTCATAGGGGTTGCTGACGCACAACTGGAACACCCCGTCCTCATACTGCGCCGTTACCTGCACCAACCCGCCGTCTATACGCGGCTGGATGCCATAGATCAGGGCATTTTCCAGCAGCGGTTGCAGGGTCAGTTGGGGAATCGGCAAGTCGCCTGGCACGGTGTCCACCTGCCAGTCCAACTGTAGCCGGTCGCCGAGCCGGTATTGTTCGATCGACAAATATCTTTGCGCCAATTCCAATTCTTCACTCCATGGCACCAGGGTTCCGGGCTTGGCCAGGCTGGCGCGGAACAGATCGGACAGATCCAGCACCGCCTGTTCGGCCTTGCTGGGATCTATGACCACCAGACTGGCGATGCTGTTCAGACTGTTGAACAGAAAGTGTGGACGAATGCGTGCCTGCAGCGACTCGATGCGTGCCTTGAGTTCGGCCTGCTCCTGACGTCGCCACTGGCTCTGCAGATAGAAGTAGCGCAACAGCAGCGCCGACATGATCAGGCTGATCAGCGCGTGACGCAGGTACAGATTGACCTCGCCGCTACGGGGCAGCGGGCCGGCCAGTTCGTAGTAGTCCGCCACGGCGGTGCAAACCAGGGTCAGGCTGACCACCACGGCGCAGCACAGAACGCCGGCAGCGGCCGCATGCAGGTTCGACAGCAACGGTCGCAGCCGGCACAACAGGGCGGCCGAGAGCAGCACGATCCACTGCACGAACAGCGACGTCAGCGCCAGGCGCACCCAGTTGAAGCCCGGCTGCATCGGCTCCGCCAGTACCAGCACCAGCACCAGTAACTCGGCGAGCAACACCAGGCTCAGTAGCGCCTCGGGCAGGCACAGTTCGGGCAGGAAGAAATCGTCACGGCGGGCAGGAGCGGGCCTACGGTTCAACCATTCGATACGCATCGGGGCAATGTCCTTGTGCACCAGGCTGACAACGAGGCTTTACGTTTCAGCAAGGAAAAATGAGAGCCGACCACCACGGGAGCGCGAGCAGGGTGACCAGGTGCGCTCGTACCGCATGGACTGACCTGGCTGCATAGCCACGCCAAAGGTGCGAGTAAACATCAACCGCGCCTCAGGTGGCCGGTTTTCTTGGCAACGCTGTTATTATCGACACACTTTTTCCGTTCCGCAGGCACCGCGCCTGTCTTTCGCACGAGTTCTGTCATGAGCACCGAGAAAACCAACCAGTCCTGGGGTGGCCGTTTCAGCGAGCCAGTCGATGCCTTCGTCGCCCGTTTCACCGCCTCCGTCGAGTTCGACAAGCGCCTCTATCGCCACGACATCATGGGCTCCATCGCCCACGCCACCATGCTGGCCAAGGTCGGTGTGCTGACGAGCGATGAGCGCGATGCCATCGAAAAAGGCCTGAAGGAAATCCAGGGCGAGATCGAAGCCGGCAGCTTCGACTGGCGCGTCGACCTGGAAGACGTGCACATGAACATCGAAGCACGCCTGACCGACCGTATCGGCGTGACCGGCAAGAAGCTGCACACCGGCCGTTCGCGCAACGACCAGGTCGCTACCGATATCCGCTTGTGGCTGCGTGACGAGATCGACCTGATCCTGGCCGAGATCACCCGCCTGCAACAGGGCCTGGTCGGCCTGGCCGAAACGGAAGCGGACACCATCATGCCCGGCTTCACCCACCTGCAGACCGCACAACCGGTGACCTTCGGCCACCACCTGCTGGCCTGGTTCGAGATGCTCAGCCGCGACTACGAGCGCCTGGTCGACTGTCGCAAGCGGGTCAACCGCCTGCCGCTCGGCTCGGCCGCCCTGGCTGGCACTACCTACCCGATTCAACGCGAGATCACCGCAGAACTGCTCGGTTTCGACGCCGTTGGTGGCAACTCGCTGGACGGCGTGTCCGACCGCGACTTCGCCATCGAATTCTGTGCCGCCGCCTCGCTGGCGATGATGCACCTGTCGCGCTTCTCCGAAGAACTGGTGCTCTGGACCTCCGCGCAGTTCCAGTTCATCGACCTGCCGGATCGTTTTTGCACCGGCTCCTCGATCATGCCGCAGAAGAAGAACCCCGACGTGCCGGAACTGGTGCGTGGCAAATCCGGCCGCGTATTCGGCGCGCTGATGGGCCTGCTGACCCTGATGAAGGGCCAGCCGCTGGCCTACAACAAGGACAACCAGGAAGACAAGGAACCGCTGTTCGACGCCGCCGACACCCTGCGTGATTCGCTGCGTGCGTTCGCCGACATGGTTCCGGCGATCAAGCCCAAGCGCGAAATGATGCGCGAAGCGGCGCGCCGTGGCTTCTCCACCGCCACCGATCTCGCCGACTATCTGGTGCGCAAGGGCCTGCCGTTCCGCGACTGCCACGAAATCGTCGGCCACGCAGTGAAGTACGGCGTCGACTCCGGCAAGGACCTGGCCGAGATGACCCTGACCGAACTGCGTCAGTTCAGCGACCAGATTGGTGACGACGTTTTCGCCGTGCTGACCCTGGAAGGCTCGGTGAACGCGCGCAATCACATCGGCGGCACGGCGCCAAACCAGGTGCGCGAAGCTGTGGCACGCGGTAAAGCCCTGCTCGCTTCCCGATGACCCCACCCGGCCGCCGCATTTCGGTGGTGGGTTGCTCAGGCGCCGGCAAGACCACCTTGTCGCGCCGCCTGGCGCAGCACCTGGGCTATCGGCATATCGAGCTGGATGCCTTGTTTCACCAGCCCAACTGGCAGCCGCTGCCCACCGAACAATTCCAGCAGGTGACGCGTGAAGCGTTGCACGGCGATGGCTGGGTGGTGGAAGGCAATTACTCGGCCGTACGTCCCCTGGTGCGCGAACGCTCCGACATGGTGATCTGGCTCGACCTGCCGCGGCCCAAGGTCATGCGCCAGGTGCTGTGGCGCACCTTGCGGCGCCTGACCACCCGCGAGGAGCTGTGGAACGGCAACCGCGAACGCTGGAGCAATTTGTTCAAGCTCAACCCCAGGCAATCCATTCTCGCCTGGACCTGGACGCGCCATGCCATCTATCGGCAACGCTATGGGGACGAGATGCGCAATGCGCCGGCGCAATGCCGTTACCTGCGCCTGGATTCACGCGAGGCCGTCGAAGCCTTCCTGGCCAGTCTGGCGGTTCGCTAACCCTCATTGTTTTCTTACGGAAGTCATCGCCATGTCCCTGAACATCCGCCCCGCCACACGCGAAGACGCCGCGCTGATCCTGCGTTTCATCACCGACCTGGCGATCTATGAAAAGGCCGAGCATGAAGTGAAGACCGACGTGGCCGGCATCGAAGCCAGCCTGTTCGGCGAAGCCAGCACCACCCATGGGCTGATCTGCGAATACGACGGCGTGCCAATCGGCTATGCCGTGTATTTCTTCAACTACTCGACCTGGCTGGGCAAGCACGGCCTGTACCTCGAAGACCTCTATGTCAGCCCGGAGCAACGCAGTCTCGGCGCGGGCAAGGCAATCCTCCGTCACCTGGCGCAGATTGCCGTGGCCAAGGGCTGCGGGCGCTTCGAATGGTCTGTGCTGGACTGGAACGAGCCGGCCATTCAGTTCTACCAATCCATCGGCGCCAAGCCGCAGGACGAGTGGATCATCTACCGCATGACCGGTCAGGCACTGACGGACTTCGCGGCCGGCTGAGCCGCCGGGCGGGCACTGTCACGCTATCGGGCAGCGCTCGCGTATGCTGCGCCGATCCTGGCCATCCGATAGCCCGCCATGCGCCCTCTACTAGCCCTGACCGTTCTGCTCGTTTTCTCCGGCGCCCACGCCACGCCGCAGGCGATTCCCGCCGACAGCAGCTGGCACATGCAACTCAGCGGCCCACTGGAGACGCCAGCACGGCAGGTGTACAACGTCGACCTGTACGACACCCACCAGGACACCATCGCCGATCTGCAGCGCCAGGGCCGCATCGTGCTGTGCTATTTCAGCGCCGGCACCTGGGAAGACTGGCGCAGTGATGCCGCCCGCTACCCGCGCGTCGCACTGGGCAAGCCACTGCCCGACTGGCCCGGCGAGCGCTGGCTGGATATCCGCCGCAATGACGTACGCACCCTGCTCAGTGCCCGCCTGGACCTGGCCAAACGCAAAGGCTGCGATGGCGTGGACCCGGATAATATCGACGGCTACAGCAATGACAACGGCCTGCACCTGAGCAAAAGCCAGCAGCTCGACTTTATCCACTGGCTGACCGATGCCGCACACCAGCGTGGCCTGCTGGTCGGCCTGAAGAATGCCGTCGAACTGCTCCCGCAACTGGCCGAGCACGTCGACTTCGCGGTGAACGAGAGCTGCTACCAGTACAAGGAGTGCGACCGTTACCAGGCACTGCGTCGCCAGGGCAAACCGGTATTCATCGCCGAGTACGGCGACTACGACGAGAAGCTCTGCCGCCAGGCAGCCAGCTCCGGTTACCGCCTGCAGTTCTTCGCCCTGGCACTCGATGGCATCGGGACGCCTTGCCCCTAGGTTCTGCTGGCGAACCTAGGCGTCGTTGCCTATTCGATACAACATCATTGGATGTTATGGAGGTTATTTCAAACTAGGCCCTCGAAAGGACTTCTTTGAGGCACAAGCGGACACCGCAATTGGTGGGCTGAAGCCCACCCTACGCGGGGGTATAACTCTGTAGGGTGGGCTTCAGCCCACCAACCAGTGCGTGATGAAACGCAAAGGTCGAACGTCCGCAATTGCCTCGATCCCAACATCCGTGTCGAAACGGCGACAGATCCTAGGTACGACCAGCGCTGCGCAGCGCGATAAAGTCGGCCATCTCGGCTTCGCGATCGGCGGCGATGCGTTGCACATTCGGGTTACACCCCAGCAAGTCGAGCAGCTCGCGCGCCTGGGCAAAATCCTCCAGCAGATCGAGGCCGAAAACGTTCTGGCCAACGCCACAGGCCAGGTCGAGGCTATAGAGGAAATACAGGTCCGCCAGGCTGAACTGGTCACCCGCGACGTAGGGGGCAAACTTGCCATGGCGCTTCAGTGTCGCCACACCGGCGAGCAGCTCGTCCCGCGCCTTGCGGGTAATTGCTTCATCGAGGGCGAAACCGAAGAATGCCTGCGGGTAGCAGGCGCGGGCCGGCAGTTCGATGTACAGCTCGATTTCCCGCATCAGTGCACGGGTCTGCGCCCGCGCCGCCGGGTCGGCAGGCAGCAGGGGGCTGTCCGGGGAATAGCTTTCGAGGAACTCCAGAATCGCGCTGGTTTCGTTGATATAGCCGTGTTCGGTCTGCAGCACCGGCACCTTGCCACGCGGGCTGATGGCCAGGAATTCAGGGGTCTGGCTACCGTGTACGGTAACCGTTTCGAACGGGATGCCCTTTTCCAACAGAGCCAGCTTGACCATGTTGTAGTAGTTGCTGACGGCAAATCCATGGAGTCTGAGCATGGTGATATCCAGGACGGGGGAAAGCCTGGTTATAGCGGATAGAGGATGTGCTGTGGCGTCTATCAGCGACCTGAATGACCAGCGAACGTTTCCGCCGTGGCAAACTGGCGACCTTTGCATGAGGAACCTGGCATGAGCGAACACGACGACAACGACGAAGAGGCCTTCACCGAAGCGACCCTGATCCAGGCCATCGAAAACCAGCTGGAGGCCGACAGCCCGCCAGCCGCCAAGGCCACCTATAACAAGTTGACCCTGGTGGGCTACCCGCGCGAGGAAATCCTCGAACTGATGGCACTGGTATTGGCCCATGAGATCGACGCCATGCTGCGCGCCGATCGCCCATTCGACCAGGCCTGGTACGAACAGGCACTGCGCGCCCTGCCGACGCTGCCTGAAGACGCCTCGGCAGACTGATTACCTGTACCGAATATTGATCTGTATGCCTTCCAGCGTGCCGGGCAGCGCTGCTATGGTGGGGACAACTCTGCCGTGGATGGACACTTCAGCGGATGCCCGAACTGTGTCACAACGGCCTTCGGCCTGGCGTGCTCGCCACCCTGTTTGCGCTCCTCCTGTGCCTGGGCATGCCACCTGCCCGGGCCGAGGTCTATCGCATTGGCGCCGAAGACGACTGGTTCCCCTACACCGCCTACAAGGATGGCAAGGTCCAGGGCATGTCCGTGGACATTGTCCAGGCCGCGTTCGACGCCAGCGGCGTGCAGATCGAACTGCAGCCCTACCCTTATGCGCGCTGCATGGAAATGGCCCGCAATGGTCAACTGGTCGCCTGCTTCAATACCTCGCCAGATGCACGCATCGCCTCGCAATACCAGTTGCCCCAGACGCCGCTATTCAGCGATGACATCCTGCTCTGGGCACGCCGCGATGAAGCCCGGCCACTGAACCGTCTCGAACAGATCGGCCAACGCCAGGTGGCCGTGACCATCGGCTACGAGTACGGCAGCACCTTCGACGAAATGGAAAACATCCGCCGGGTGGCCGTGCGCAAGGACCTCAATGGATTCCGCATGCTGCTGCACCGACGGGTCGACTTCACCGTTGCCTTCCAGGGCACGGCCCATGCCCTGTTCGACGAATACCCGGAGCTGGCCAACCAGTTCGTGCCGGTTGCTACCGTGCACCGGCCGCAGCTGTACCTGACCTTTTCACGCCAGCACAGCCAGGCCGCCGTCCTGCTGCAACGCTTCGATGAAGGCATTCGCCGGATACAGGAAAATGGCCGCTATCGGGAAATCCTCAAACAGTGGCAGCATACTCAAACGCTGCAGTGAGCCACACTCGCTACACTGCCCAGACACCCACTCACCCACCCGCTACCGGCTCGGGCTGGTAGCTCAGAACAACAAGAACCGGAGTTTCCCATGGCCTACACCCCCGAACTGATCGCCGAGCTGGAAATCCTCGCCCTGTACAACCTGGAAAACGTGCAGGAAGGGCTCAAGGTGCATAACAACGCCACGTCGAAAACCCAGGGGGCGATTACCCGCCTGTACGAAAAAGGGCTGGTCACCCAGGCCGACGGCGGCTACCTCACCAGCCTCGGCCTGGATGCCGCCGAGCACGCCCAGGCTCTGCTGACCATCCTTACGCCGCAACCTGCCTGAGCACCGACCCAGCACCCGCTACGCACCGGATCGGCTGCATCCGGCCCGAGCGATATGATTTCTTCTGCCAGACCGCGGCCAGCCCCCCCTGCCGGAGGCCGTCTGCGGCTGGTAGGCTTGGCTCATTCCCCGTTTCGAGCAGGCCATGACGCGCACCCAGGAAATCCGCCCGGATATCAATGATGGCATCGACCGCAAGGTGCTGAGCCAACTGCGCGCCCGCTTCCTCAAGATCAACGATGGCCGCCTGGCGCGGGCCATGCAGGCACTGTCGACACGCCAGCAGCTGGTCCTGCGCCTGCTACCCCTGCTGCTGCACGTCAATCATCCGCTGCTGCCCGGTTATGTCTCCGGCAGCACGCCAGCCGGGCTCAGCGGATTCGAGCCGGACGACGACCTGCTGGCCGAAGCGCAGCGCCTGACCCGCTCGTTCTCCTACAAGGCCCGCCGCAGCAGTACGACGGGCGGTAAACCGAACATGCCGATCCACGGCCTGTTCCTGATGGGCAGCCTGGGCACCGTGGCCCAGGCCGAGCAAAGCGACATGGACCTGTGGGTCTGCCATGCCCCCGACCTCGACGCCCGCGCCCTGCAGGAACTGCGCAAGAAGTGCGATCTGCTCGAAGCCTGGGCCGCGACCCAGGGGGCGGAAACCCACTTCTTTCTCATCGACCCGGCACGCTTCACCCTGGGCGACCGCGAAGCCCAGCTGACTTCGGACGACTGCGGCACCACCCAGCATTACCTGCTGCTCGACGAGTTCTACCGCACGGCCATCTGGCTCGGCGGCCGCACCCCGCTGTGGTGGCTGGTGCCGGTGTACGAGGAAAGCAACTACAGCGCCTACACCCACGCCCTGCTGAGCAAGCGTTTCATCCGCGCCGACGAGGTGCTCGACCTCGGCCACATGGCCCACATCCCGCCTGGCGAGTTCATCGGCGCCGGCATGTGGCAGCTGTTCAAGGGCATCGAATCGCCGTACAAATCGGTGCTCAAACTGCTGCTGACCGAGGTCTACGCCAGTGAACATCCCCAGGTGGAATGCCTGAGCCTGCGCTACAAGCAGGCCGTGTTTGCCAACCAGCTCGACCTCGACGAGCTCGACCCGTACATCGTCGTGTACCGGCGCCTGGAGGAATACCTCACCGCCCGTGGCGAGCTGGAACGCCTGGAGCTGATCCGCCGTTGCCTGTACCTCAAGGTCAACAAGAAGCTCAGCAGCCCACCGCGCAACCGGGCAAAAAGCTGGCAACGCCTGCTGCTCGAACGCCTGACCAAAGAGTGGAACTGGACGCCCCGCGCACTGACCATGCTCGATAGCCGCAGCCAATGGAAAGTACGCCAGGTCAGTGCGGAGCGCCGCGCCCTGGTCAACGAGCTGACCTACAGCTACCGCTTCCTCTCCGCCTTCGCGCGCACCCAACAGGCTGCCAGCCCGCTCAATAGCCGCGACCTCGGCGTGCTCGGCCGGCGCCTGTACGCGGCGTTCGAACGCAAGGCCGGCAAGATCGAATTCATCAATCCGGGCATCGCGCCGGACCTGGCCGAAGATACCCTGACCCTGGTACACAGTGGCGGCGAAAGCGGCACCGAGAGCCAGTGGGCGCTGTATAACGGCAGCCTGACGACCCAGGAATGGCCGGACTTCGCCCCGCTCAAGCGGGCCCGTGAACTGATCGAACTGCTCGCCTGGTGCCACCGCAACAGCGTGATCGACAGCAGCACCCGCCTGTCGCTGCACCCAGGCGGCAGTGACCTCAGCGAGTTCGAGCTGTCCAACCTGCTCACCAGCCTGCAACAGGCACTGCCGCTGCCACTGCCACCGGTCGCCGAGGAAGCCCTGCTGCACAGCGCCGAGCCGGCTGAAGTGGTGCTGCTGATCAACGTCGGCATCGACCCGCTCAAGGCGCACAGCCAGCTCAACGTGCACATGACCACCGAGCGCACCGACTCGCTGGGCTACGCCGGGGTGCGCGAGAACCTGGTGCTGACTCTCGACCAGGTCAGCCTGAACAGCTGGAACGAGCTGCTGGTCAGTCGCTACGACGGCCCTCATGCGCTGCTCGATTGCCTGCGCGACTTTCTCAACAGCCTGCCCGCCCACCGGCCGCCGCCCACCCTGCGTGTACGCTGCTTCTGCCGCAACCGGGCCAATGCCATTGCCCAGCGGGTCGAAGAACTGTTCCGCGATGTACTGGGCTCCCTCGACGATCCGCTCGGCGCCAGCCGCTACCTGCTGCAGATCCAGCAGCAGTACCACATGCTCGACCTGCGCCCCGGCCAGGTCAGCCACTGCGCCTTGTCCGACCTGCCCATGCTGGTCGAGCACCTGGGCGACGAACAGGCGCAATACAGCCCGCTACGCCTGGACCGCTACGCCCTGGAAGGCGAGGACCTGGCCCTGATCCTCCCGGCCGGGCGCCCGGAGTGCATCCAGGTGTTCTACCGGATCGACGGCGAGCAGGCCGAGATCAGCGTGCTCGACGAGTACAACGCGCTTTGGCGTCAGCGCCTCCCCTACCGGGACGAACAGAGCCTGCTGACGCCCCTGCAGCGCTTTCTGCAATCGGTGTTGTACCGGCGCAATGCCCTGCTACCCCTGGATGAACCCCTGCCTCCCGCGGCACTGGATGTCCTCTACTACGAGGTCTTGCCCGCCCCGCCGCAACGCGCTCGCCACCTGGAGCGCCGGGCAGCGCCGCAGGCGTCGGTCAGCCATCCGTTCTACGACGTACAAGCCATCGTCGAGCGCTCGGATCAGGCCCAGGTGCATGTCACCCTGTACTGCAACCACCGCGAATTTTCCGAACTGGAATATGGCAGCGAACTGTTCAGCGCCGTGGCCCGCCACATTCTCGCCCAGCGCCGGGAAGCCGAGCGCTACCCCTGCTACATCACCGACCTCGACCTGTCGCGCATTCTCGATGACGGCCATACCCAGACCATCCACTACCTGCGCTACAAGGCAGAGTTGGAAGGCGCCCTCAACCGTGCGCTGCAGACAGCCTGATCCTGCGTCAGCCATAAACAAGGAACACCCATGAGCCTGATTGCCACGTTACTGATTGGTGCAGGCATCGCCTTCGCCATCAGGGCATGGCGCAAAGCCAAGCAGCGCCAGCGCGAGGCGTTCCTCGACCATTACCGGTTTCCCGAGCGGCTGCACAGCAAACTGCTGCAGCGCTACCCGCACCTGACAACCGAACAGGGCAACAAGGTGCTGCGCGGCCTACGCGAGTACTTTCAGTTGTGCCGACTGGCGGGAAATAAGAGGGTTGCGATGCCTTCACAGGCGGTGGATGTGGCGTGGCACGAATTCATTCTGTACACCCAGCAGTATGCCCAGTTCTGCCGCAAAGGCCTGGGGCGATTCCTGCATCACACACCGAATGATGCATTGCGCAATGCCAGCGCCAGCGCCAGCGCCGAAGCGATGACGCGCACCTGGCGGCTGGCTTGTGCCCGCGTCGGCCTTGCTCCCCACACAACACGCGTGTTGCCCTGGTTGTTCACCCTGGATACCGAGCTGAGTATCGCCGACGGCTTCAGCTATCGACCTGATTGCGGCGCCGCGCCAGGCAGCATCGGTGCCGACAACGCATTCTGCGTCAGCCATTTCAGTTGCAGTTCGGGAGGCGATACCAGCTCCACCAGCAGCACAGGCTGCAGCAGCGACAGTGGTAGCAGTGGGTGCAGCAGCGGATGCGGAGGCGGCGGCGACTAGGACAGGGGCTTCAGCCACGCACGCTTATGGGAAAGGCCTCG
This sequence comes from Pseudomonas sp. Marseille-Q8238, assembly GCF_965111915.1. Classification (NCBI taxonomy): domain Bacteria; kingdom Pseudomonadati; phylum Pseudomonadota; class Gammaproteobacteria; order Pseudomonadales; family Pseudomonadaceae; genus Pseudomonas; species Pseudomonas sp. Marseille-Q8238. The sequence continues at coordinate 4,711,763 of NZ_CBCOPI010000001.1, forward strand.
GGCTGCCTGCGGCGGTATGAGACACACCGCAGACACCACCGCAGCACAGGATCAACGCTCGAAATCACCTGCCGCTTCAGGCTGGTATTCGATGTCCAGCAGGGTCAGCTTGAGCAGCTTGCCGCCCGGGCCCGGCCAGTCGATGTGCTGACCGACCGTCAACCCCAGCAGGGCGCAGCCGACCGGCGCCAGGATCGATACGGTGCCTTCGGGGCCGGCATCCTGCGGGTAGACCAGGGTCAGGTGATAGTCCTTGCCACTGCTCTCCTCACGACAATGCACCCGCGAGTTCATCGTCACCACACCGGCCGGCACTTCATCGTGGCCCACCACTTGGGCCCGCGTCAGCTCTGTTTCGAGTGCTTCGGCGGCTGGGCCGTAGTCCTCCAGACTGTCGAGCAGACGCTCCAGGCGCTGCAGGTCGAGGCGGGTGATAGTGATCGGGGGTGTACTGATCATGGCGTCCGGCAATCTCCTGTTAGTCCAGAAAAAGCAAAACCCCGCCCGAAGGCAGGGTTTTGCAAACAAGGCCTGACCGTACCACAGGCAGCCAAATAAGCAATACCAGGCGGTCAGAACCGCGGGCGGGCCTTCAGCCGCTCTTGTGCGGCCTGGCAGATGGCCCGGCGCTGCTGGCTGTCCGAGCGGCTCCAATCGAGAATCTCGCTGAGCAGACGGCCACAGCCCAGGCACTGATCCTCGTCATCCAGGCAACACTGACGCCGACAGGGTGATGCGACGACATCTACGCCGGTCGAATCAGAGTTCTTCGAACTCGAGCTGCTCACCGGCCTGCTCCTGGGTTACCCGCGCCAGCAACTCACCCAGCGGCTCTTCGCTGGTGTCGCAGATCCACAAACCCTGCGCCTCGTCATAGTCGAAGTGGAAGCCACCGGAACGAGCCGCCACCCACAGCTGACGTAGCGGCTCCTGGCGACTGAGGATCACCTGGGTGCCGTTCTCGAAACGCACGGTCAGCACGCCGGCGGAGTTTTCCAGGTCGATGTCCAGACCACTGTCATCGAATACGTCCTCCACGATTTCCTGGGCGGCATCGATCAGGTCATGGAAACGGGCTTCGCTCAAACTCATGTACAACTACCTCAGGAAAAGGATGCGGGGTCGGCCTGGTTCTGCCGGTAGGCACCGGGGCTTTGTCCGGTCCAGCGCCGAAAGGCGCGGGCCAGGGAACCGGTCTCGCTGAACCCGACGAGAAAGGCGATTTCCGCCAGCTCCAGCGCCGGGTCGCGCAGATAATGCAGCACCAGCTGCTCGCGCGTCTCGTCGAGCAACTGGCTAAAGGATAACCCGGCCTCGCGCAAACGCCGCTGTAAAGTGCGCGGACTGAGTTGCAGGGTCTGCGCCAGCGACTCCAAATCAGCGCCCTGCTCGGGCAGCTGTCGTGCCAGTTCACGGCGGGCGCGGTCGAGCACCTGGTGCCCCTGGTTGAGCTCGCCGAGCAGGCGGTCGGCATGCGCATCGAGCAGATGGCGCAGCTGGGCATCGGCCTGTCCCAACGGTGTAGCCAGCAGGCGCTTGGGGAAAACCAGGGCGTTATCGGCCTGACCGAAAAGCACCGGGCAACCGAAAACCCGCTGGTATTCAGTGATGTCAGCCGGCGCCGGGTATTGGAACCGCACCTCTGTGGGCGGAATCTGCAGGCCGCTGACCCAGTGCCCGAACGTCATCCAGCCCACCAGGGTTTCCTCGCAATGCAAACGCTGATGCTGCACCAAGAGCGGGTGCCAGCGATGAGCCACCAAGGCCTCCATGCCCGGACGCGGCGGTTCGTCGTCCAGCTCCACGCGGCCCAGGTTGCCGACCAATGCGGCATAGCGCGCTTGCCGGTGCAGCGCATCGGCCAGGGTCGCGCAACTCATGATCAGGTAACCGAGCACCCCGTAGTAGCCGGGCCGAATGGCCTCGCCAAGGTGCAGCCCAAGCTGCTCATCGCCGGTCAGGCGCACACCCTCGCCCAGCAGTTCGAGGTAGGCGCTGGCCGCTACCCGCTGATCACGCTGGGTCAGGATCTCCGGACTCAGCTGGACATGCGCCAGCAACGCGTTGCTGGCGAACCCCAGGCGCCCGAGGTAGTCCAGCAAACCTTGCAGATAGGCGACCGACACGGAGCTGGCAAGCGGGGTCGAGTTGTCCATCGCACCTCCATTTTTTAAGCGCATGCTATCTGCAAAGCCGTGGCCCCGCACGCCAGGTTGCAGGCCCCGTCGGGCGGGAGCCCTGGCGCATAGGCAAGCTGCCGGGGGGTGGGTATACTCCTGCCCATTCATGATTTTGCAAAGGAATTCACCATGAAGCGCCTGCTGCTGCCCTTCATCGCATTGGCCGTTCTCTGTGCCGCCCTTACCGGCTGCGGTCAGAAAGGTCCGCTGTACCACCCGGACGACGAGAAAACGACCAAAGAACGCGACAGAGACATCTTCCTCTAAGGGGGTTCCATGCAAGCCTTTACCAACCGCGACGGGCAACTGTTCGCGGAGGGCGTGGCCCTGTCCGCAATTGCCGAACGCTTCGGCACGCCCACCTATATCTATTCCCGTGCCCACATCGAGGCGCAGTACCGCGCCTACGCCGACGCCCTGAACGGCATGCCCCACCTGGTCTGCTTCGCTGTCAAAGCCAACTCCAACCTGGGCGTACTCAACGTCCTGGCACGTCTGGGCGCCGGTTTTGACATCGTGTCGCGGGGTGAGCTGGAACGCGCCCTGGCCGCCGGCGGCGAGCCGAGCAAGATCGTTTTCTCCGGCGTCGGCAAGACCCGTGACGACATGCGTCGCGCGCTGGAAGTCGGCGTGCACTGCTTCAACGTCGAGTCCACCGATGAGCTGGAGCGCCTGCAAGTGGTCGCCGCCGAACTGGGCAAGACCGCGGCGATCTCGCTGCGGGTCAACCCGGACGTCGACGCCGGCACCCACCCGTATATTTCCACCGGCCTGAAAGAAAACAAATTCGGTATTGCCATCGCCGATGCGCCGGCCGTATACGCCCGTGCTGCAGCCCTGTCGAACCTGGAAATCGTTGGCGTCGATTGCCATATCGGCTCACAGCTGACCACCCTGCCGCCATTTCTCGATGCCCTCGATCGCCTGCTGGCGCTGATCGACAACCTGGCCGAGCAAGGCATCCGCATCCGCCACCTCGACCTCGGTGGCGGTCTGGGCGTGCAGTACCGTGACGAGCAACCGCCGCTGGCCGGCGACTACATCGCCGCCGTGCGCGAACGCATTCAGGGTCGCGACCTGGCCCTGGTGTTCGAGCCGGGCCGCTCCATTGTCGCCAACGCTGGCGTGCTGCTGACCCGTGTGGAATACCTCAAGCACACCGAGCACAAGGATTTCGCCATCGTCGACGCGGCGATGAACGACCTGATCCGCCCGGCCCTGTACCAGGCCTGGATGGACGTGGTGCCGGTGCAGCCTCGCGATGCCGAGCCGCGCACGTACGACATCGTCGGACCGATCTGCGAGACCGGCGACTTCCTCGCCAAGAACCGCGAGCTGGCCCTGGCCGAAGGCGATCTGCTGGCCGTGCGCTCGGCTGGCGCTTACGGTTTCGTCATGAGTTCGAACTACAACACCCGTGGCCGCGCCGCCGAAGTGCTGGTGGATGGCGAGCAGGCCTTCGAGGTGCGCCGCCGCGAAACCCTGGCCGAACTCTACGCCGGCGAAAGCCTGCCGCCGCAGTGAGGGCGCGATCATGTTATTGCGCTTCACCAAGATGCACGGCCTGGGCAACGACTTCATGGTCCTCGACCTGATCAGCCAGCACGCGCATATCCAGCCCAAGCACGCCAAGCAGTGGGGCGACCGCCACACGGGCGTCGGCTTCGATCAGTTGCTGATCGTCGAAGCACCAGGCAGCCCGGATGTCGACTTCCGCTACCGCATCTTCAACGCTGACGGCTCGGAAGTGGAGCAGTGCGGCAACGGCGCCCGCTGCTTCGCCCGCTTCGTCGTCGACAAGCGCCTGACGGTGAAAAAGCGCATTCGTGTCGAAACCAAGGGCGGCATCATCGAACTCAACCTGCGTCCCGATGGCCAGGTCACGGTCGACATGGGCCCACCGCGCCTGGTGCCGGCCGACATCCCGTTCCAGGCCGACAACGAGGCACTGAGCTACCCGGTCGACGTGGACGGACAAACCGTCGAGCTGGCCGCGATCTCCATGGGCAACCCGCATGCCGTGCTGCGCGTCGACACGGTCGACAACGCGCCAGTGCATACCCTGGGCCCGAAACTGGAACACCACCCGCGCTTCCCGCAGCGGGTCAATGTCGGCTTCCTCCAGGTGCAGGATCGCCACCACGCACGCCTGCGCGTGTGGGAACGTGGCGCCGGGGAAACCCAGGCCTGCGGTACCGGCGCCTGCGCTGCCGCGGTGGCTGCGATTCGCCAGGGTTGGATGGATTCGCCACTGCAGCTGGAACTGCCCGGTGGCAAGCTGTGCATCGAGTGGGCAGGCCCCGGCCAGCCAGTTATGATGACCGGCCCCGCCGTTCGCGTGTACGAAGGACAGGTTCGTTTATGACCGATCAGCGCCAGGATCCACCCGTTCCGCTCGATTCCGCGACCGTGGCCGCCTACTTGCGCCAGCACCCGGAATTCTTCGTCGACCATGAAGAGCTGATCCCCGAACTGCGCATCCCGCACCTGCCGGGCGAAGCCGTGTCACTGGTAGAGCGCCAGGTCAAATTGTTGCGCGAGCGCAACATCGAGATGCGCCATCGCCTGTCGCAGTTGATGGACGTGGCCCGCGACAACGACCGCCTGTTCGACAAGACCCGCCGCCTGATTCTCGACCTGCTCGATGCTGGCAGCCTGGAAGAAGTGGTCAGCGCCGTGGAAGACAGCCTGCGCCATGCCTTCCAGGTGCCCTTCGTCAGCCTGATCCTGTTCAGCGACAGCCCACTCGGCGTGGGCCGCACGGTGAGCAGCGCGGAAGCGCACCAGGTAATCGGCGGGCTGCTCAGCGGCGGCAAGACCACCTGCGGCGTGCTGCGCCCTCATGAACTGGCCTTCCTCTTCGGCGAAGCCGAGCAAGAAAAGGTTGGCTCGGCGGCCGTGGTCTCGCTCACTCACCAGGGCCTGCATGGCGTGTTGGCCATCGGCAGTCCCGACCCGCAACACTACAAGAGTTCGCTGGGTACACTGTTCCTCGGCTACATCGCCGAAGTGGTCGCCCGGATAGTGCCGCGCTTCGCCACGCCGCTGCGCTCGGTCCGCTGACCTGTAGAAGCGAGCCATGCTCGCGAGTCGGCCAGCGCCGAGATTTCGCGAGCAACGGGCTTGGCGCTGATCGCGGCCCGACCCGAATCATCACGCCAGGAGCCTCCATGCACGACCAATTGGATGCTTACCTCGAACACCTGCGCAGTGAGCGCCAGGTGTCGGCGCACACCCTCGACGGCTACCGCCGTGACCTGCTGACCGTTCTCGCCCTCTGCGAGAAGAACGCCATCCACCACTGGATTGACCTCGACAGCCGCAGCCTGCGGGGCTTCATTGCCCGCCTGCACGCCAAGGGCCAGGCCAGCCGTTCGCTGGCTCGCCTATTGTCGGCGGTACGCGGGCTCTATCACTACCTGGCTCGTGAAGGCCTGTGCCGGCACGACCCGGCCAGCGGGCTGTCACCGCCCAAGGGCGAGCGCCGCCTGCCGCGCACCCTCGATGCCGACCGCGCCCAGCAACTGCTCGATGGCGCAGTGGAAGACGACTTCATCGCCCGTCGCGACCACGCCATGCTCGAGCTGTTCTATTCCTCGGGCCTGCGCCTGTCCGAACTGGTCAACCTCGACCTCGACGGCCTCGACCTGGCCGCCGGGCTGGTGCGTGTGCGCGGCAAGGGCAACAAGACCCGTGAACTGCCCATCGGCAGCAAGGCCCGCGAAGCGCTGCAGCAGTGGCTGCCGCTGCGCCAGTTGAGCAACCCGCCGGATGCCGCGCTGTTCGTCAGCCAGCAAGGCCGCCGCATCGGTGCCCGCGCCGTGCAATTGCGCGTGCGCCAGGCCGGCGTGCGCGAGCTGGGCCAACATGTGCACCCTCACATGTTGCGGCACAGTTTCGCCAGCCACATGCTGGAGTCGTCGCAGGACCTGCGCGCCGTGCAGGAACTGCTCGGCCACGCCGACATCGCCACCACGCAGATCTACACCCACCTGGATTTCCAGCACCTGGCCACGGTCTACGACAAGGCCCACCCTCGCGCCAAACGCAGTACGAGAAACGACGAATGAGCCTGCGCCTGATTACCTTCGACCTCGATGACACCCTGTGGGACGTGGCGCCCGTGATGCACAGCGCCGAAGCCGTGCTGCGCGACTGGCTGGCCGACCAGGCCCCCCGCCTCGGCCCGGTTCCGGTGGAACACCTGTGGGCCGTGCGCAGCCGCCTGCTGAGTGCCGAGCCGGCGCTCAGGCACCGCCTCAGCGAACTGCGCCGCCGCCTGCTGTTCCACGCCCTGGAAGACGCCGGCTATGCCCATGACGAGGCACAACACCTGGCCGCCGCCGGTTTCGAGGTGTTCCTCGAAGCGCGCCATCAGGTGGCCCTGTTTCCCGAAGTGCATGAAACACTGGAGAAACTGGCCAACCGCTTCATGCTCGGCGTGATCACCAACGGTAACGCCGACGTGCGCCGACTGGGCCTGGCGGACTACTTCCGCTTCGCCCTGTGCGCCGAGGAACTGGGCATAGGCAAACCCGATCCCCTGCCCTTCCAGAGCGCCTTGCAACGCGCCGGCATCGAGGCCGGGCAGGCGGCACACATCGGCGACCACCCAAGTGACGACATCGCTGGAGCCCGTGCCGCCGGCATGCGCGCGGTCTGGTTCAACCCGCAGGGCAAAACCTGGAACGGCGACGCCGCGCCGGATGCCCAGGTCCGTAATCTGGCCGAATTGCCGGCGCTGTTCGAACGCTGGCAACGGCCCACCCAGGCATGAAAAAGCCCGCCAAGGGGCGGGCTTTTTCAGTAACGGCAGGGCTCAGATAGGGCGACTGCCGTACTTGCTGTCCGGCTTCTTGGGCGGGTCGGCAACCACATTGGGCTCGACTTCCTGCACCTTGCCACCGCGCGAAAGAAACTCCTCCATGGCCTTGGCCAGGGCGTCACGTTCTTTCTGCTTGGCTTCGATGCTCGGCAGTTCATCGACCTCGACAGCGGCCTTGGCTTTCTTGCCAGGCTTGCTCGGCGCATCGCCGGCATCACCGTCGTCATCGTCATCGACCGCACCATCGTCGGCCGCCGCCAGTTCCTCGCCGTCGTCCTCATCACCGACTTCGAGTTCGTCTTGTTCCAGTTCTTCGTCGCTCATGTTCTACCTCATGACGTGCGCAAAGCAGTTTAGTTATAGCCCAGTGGCGCGTTTTGCAAAACGCCGCCGGAAAAATCCACGGGCCCGCCACACACCGTGCAGCAATGCCTCAGTTGGTCTCGCCATGAAGAGTCGCCAGCACACGGCGGGCGCCTCCCCTGTCCCGGTGTTCACCGAGATAAATTCCTTGCCAGGTGCCCAGCGCCAGTTGTCCCGAGGTTATCGGCAGACTCAACTGGCAGCCCAGCAGGCTGGACTTGAAATGTGCAGGCAGGTCGTCCGCACCTTCGTCGTTATGTTCGTAGCCCTGCTCGTCTTGCGGCACAAGACGATCAAAGAAGCGTTCGAAGTCACGTCGCACTGCGCTATCGGCATTCTCGTTGATCGTCAGCGAAGCCGATGTGTGCTGCAGCCACAGATGTAATATGCCTACACGGTAGTGGCGCAACTCCGGCAAACCCGCCTGCAATTCCTCGCTCACCAGATGAAAGCCACGTGCCCTAGGGCGAAGCGTAATCAGCCGTTGTAGCCACATCACCCACGCACCTGCAGTGTCCCGTTGGGCGCGCATTCTAGGGTCTGTTGCGGGGTCATCACAACCGCACCGGAGCCTGTTTTAACGCGGCAACACGTCGCGTCAAAACAGACACGGCCCTCAGACTTGCGATGGAACATTCAACGCCTCCTTGGCGCCCGCAGAAAAAACAAAGGGCGCCGCAGCGCCCCTTGCCAACACCTGCTCAGGGACTATTTGCGGGTGAACTCCGGATAGGCTTCCATACCGCACTCGACGATATCCATGCCCTCGTACTCATCTTCCTCACTGACACGCAGGCCCATGATTAGTTTGATCAATCCCCACACGATCAGACTGGCGACGAAGACCCAGGCAAAAATGCAGGCCGCACCCAGCATCTGCGAGGTGAGGCTGGCGCTGCTATTGGTCAGGGGTACAGCCAACAGCCCCCAGATGCCGCCCGCGCCGTGCACCGAGATGGCACCGACCGGATCATCGATACGCAGCTTGTCGAGCAGCAGAATGCTGAACACCACCAGCACGCCACCCACGGCACCGATCAGGGAAGCCTGCACTGCCGTGGGCGTCGACGGCTCGGCGGTGATCGCCACCAACCCGGCGAGCGCTCCATTGAGGATCATGGTCAGGTCAGCCTTGCCGAACAGGATGCGTGCCACCACCAGCGCGGCGAGCAAACCACCGGCCGCCGCCATGTTGGTGTTGACGAACACCGAGGCCACCGCGTTGGCATCCTCGATGGAGCTGATCTTCAGCTGCGAACCGCCGTTGAAGCCGAACCAGCCGACCCACAGCAGCAAGGTGCCCAACGCCGCGAGCGGCAGATTGGCGCCCGGAATCGCATTGATCTGCCCATGGTTGCCGTACTTGCCGCGCCGCGCACCGAGCAGGATGACGCCGGCCAACGCCGCGGATGCACCGGCCAGGTGAACGACACCCGAGCCGGCAAAGTCCTTGAAGCCGACCTGCTTGAGGAAGCCACCGCCCCAGGTCCAGTAGCCCTCGATGGGATAGATCACGCCACACATCACCACGGCAAAGGCGAGAAAGGCCCACAGGCGCATACGCTCTGCCACCGCCCCGGAAATGATCGACATGCAGGTCGCGGCGAACACCACCTGGAAGAAGAAATCCGCCCGCGCCGAAAAGCTCGGAGCGTCCTTGCCCGCCGCGCTGACCGCTTCGACGGCATGCTCATTGCCGATCAGGAAGCCCACATGCGGCCACACGCCCCCTGCCGGGCCGTTGTACATCAGGTAATAGCCGACCAGCAGGTACATCACGCTGGCCAGGGCGTAGAGGGTGACGTTCTTGGCGAGGATTTCCGCAGTGTTCTTCGCCCGCACCAGACCGGCCTCGAGCATGGCGAAACCGGAAGCCATGAGCATCACCAGGGCGCCGCTGATCAACAGGTAAAAGGTGTCCAGCGCATACTGCAAGGGAATCAGTGCCGTGCTTTCCATACGTACTCCGGGATACCGAATGCATCGCGCCAGCAAGGGCGCAGACAGTAAAACGCCCGGCGAACCGGGCGTTTTTTTTGCACATCAGCAGGGCTTACAGGTTGTAGCCGCGTTCGTTGTGCTCGGAGAGGTCGAGGCCAACGCTCTCGGACTCTTCGCTGACACGCAGGCCCATCACCAGATCCAGCACTTTGAGGATGATGTAGGTGATGACCGCGGTGTAGATCACCGTGAAGGCAACGCCTTTGAACTGGATCCACAGTTGGCCGGCGATGTTGGTCACTTCACCGAAGCCACCCAGCGCCGGGGCTGCGAACGCACCGGTCAACAGGGCGCCGACGATACCGCCGATACCATGCACACCGAACACATCCAGGGAGTCGTCATAGCCCAGCTTGCGCTTCAGGCTGGTGGCGCAGAAGAAGCAGATCACGCCGGCAGCCAGACCGATGATCAGCGCACCAACCGGACCGACAGTGCCGGCAGCCGGGGTGATGGCGACCAGGCCGGCCACCACACCGGAGGCGATGCCCAGGGCACTCGGCTTACCGTGGGTGATCCACTCGGCGAACATCCAGCCCAGGGCAGCGGCAGCGGTGGCGATCTGGGTGACCAGCATGGCCATGCCAGCGGTGTCGTCAGCTGCTGCAGCGGAGCCGGCGTTGAAGCCGAACCAGCCGACCCACAGCATCGCGGCACCAATCAGGGTGTAACCCAGGTTGTGCGGCGCCATGGCGGTGGTCGGGTAGCCTTTACGCTTGCCGAGCACGATGCACGCCACCAGACCGGCAATACCGGCGTTGATGTGCACCACGGTGCCACCGGCGAAGTCCAGCACGCCCCAGTCCCACATCAGGCCACCTTCACCGCCCCAGACCATGTGGGCAATCGGTGCGTAGACCAGGGTGAACCAGACGACCATGAAGATCAGCATCGCGGAGAACTTCATGCGCTCGGCGAAGGCACCGACGATCAGGGCCGGGGTGATGATCGCGAAGGTCATCTGGAAGGTGATGAACACGCTTTCCGGGAAGGCACCGATCAACGCGTCCTTGGTCAACTTGCCGAGGAACAAGTTGCTCAAGCCGCCAACGAAGGAATTGAAGTTGGTGACGCCCGCTTCCATCCCGGTGGTATCGAACGCCAGGCTGTAGCCGTAGACGAACCAGAGGATGCTCATCACACCGGTGATGGCGAAGCATTGCATCATGACCGACAGCACGTTCTTGGAACGCACCATGCCGGCATAGAACAGCGCCAAACCCGGGATGGTCATGAACAGCACCAGTGCGGTGGCAGTCAGCATCCAGGCGGTGTCGCCAGAGTTGAGAACAGCCTCGTCAGCCATGGCCAAGCCTGGGGTAACGAGAGACAAAAGGGCTCCTAGCCCTGCGATCTTACGCAGAGTCATGTGTTTTTCTCCTGGGGCGTGTTGGGTTCGGGGGCTTACTTAAACCGCGTCTGTGCCGGTCTCGCCGGTACGGATACGGATCGCCTGTTCCAGATTGACAACGAAGATCTTGCCGTCACCAATCTTGCCGGTGTTGGCCGCCTTGGTGATCGCCTCGATGACACGATCCAGTTGGTCATCAGCGATGGCCACGTCGATCTTCACCTTCGGCAAGAAATCAACCACGTACTCCGCACCGCGATACAGCTCGGTGTGGCCCTTTTGCCGACCGAAGCCTTTGACTTCAGTGACGGTAATGCCCTGCACGCCGATCTCCGACAGTGACTCGCGCACGTCGTCCAGCTTGAACGGCTTGATGATGGCAGTGACTAGCTTCATGAAACTCTCTCCCGTATTGGTTGACTTGCCCCAGGAAAAAACGAACCCCGAACAAGTCTAAGCGCAGTGCCTGGCTTTTGAAACGCACCGGACGCCATGACGCCGGCTATTTCCGATGCCAACCAACCGCATCTGGTGAAACATTTCCCCGCCTCACCTGGTGAACCGTTACTGCATCGGTGCACCCGTCACAGGCAACTAAGCAGAAACCTTGCCAGCTCTCGCAAAAGTGGATTTTTTCAGGCACTTAGCCAGCAAACAGGTTTTTCAAGCCCTCTCCCTCATCCTGCAACGCACAAAAATGGTGCACGGCGATCCACGGGGATGTGCGAAAAGCGTGCAATCCACCCGCGCAAAGCCAGAAAAGCTGCGTGCTACACTGCCGCGTCTGTAATCGGAACCTTCAACATGCTGCCGCCCAAAGCCCTTCTCGACGCCCTCAGTAGCCATGCCTCGCGCCTGTTCAACGGGGAAACGCCACTGCCACGCGGCGAATTCGAAGCCCAGTTCAAGTCCTTGCTACAAAGTGCGTTCAGCAAGCTCGACCTGGTCAGCCGCGATGAATTCGACAGTCAGATGACCGTCCTGGCGCGCACCCGTGCACGCCTCGAAGCGCTGGAAGCCAAGGTCGCCGAACTGGAAGCCCAGCAAAAACCGCCTGCCGACTGATCCTCCGATCAGCGGCCGGTGACCTGATCAAAGGAGTGATCAATGTCCCTGGCCATCGTCCACAGCCGCGCCCAGGTCGGCGTGGAAGCCCCCACCGTTACCGTCGAAGCCCATCTGGCCAATGGCCTGCCGAGCATGGCGCTGGTCGGCCTGCCGGAAACCGCCGTCAAAGAGAGCAAGGACCGCGTGCGCAGCGCCATCCTCAACTCCGGCTTCGACTTTCCAGCGCGGCGTATCACATTGAATCTGGCCCCTGCAGACTTGCCAAAGGACGGTGGCCGGTTCGACCTGGCCATTGCATTGGGCATTCTTGCAGCCAGCGGGCAGATTCCAGCAGAAGGCCTCGATACCCTCGAATGCCTCGGCGAGCTGGCGCTGTCTGGCGCGGTGCGTCCAGTGCAGGGGGTCTTGCCGGCTGCCCTCGCCGCCCGTACAGCCAAGCGCATGCTGGTGGTGCCCAAGGCCAACGCCGAGGAAGCCTGCCTGGCTTCGGGCCTGCCCGTACTGGCCGTCGATCATCTGCTGGAGATCGCCGCCCACCTCAATGGCCATACACCGTTGCAGCCTTACCAGGCCACAGGATTATTACGAGAAACACAGCCCTACCCGGACCTGTCCGAGGTTCAAGGCCAACTGGCCGCCAAACGCGCCCTGCTGATCGCCGCCAGCGGTGGACATAACCTGCTTTTTACCGGCCCTCCCGGCACGGGCAAGACCTTGCTCGCCAGTCGCCTGCCCGGCCTGCTGCCACCACTGGATGAGCGGGAAGCCCTGGAGGTCGCCGCTATCCACTCAGTGGCCAGCCATGCCCCGCTGCAACACTGGCCACAGAGACCCTTTCGCCAACCGCACCACAGTGCATCCGGGCCGGCACTGGTCGGCGGAGGCAGTCGTCCGCAACCCGGCGAAATTACCTTGGCCCACGAAGGCATTCTGTTCCTCGATGAACTTCCCGAGTTCGACCGCAAGGTATTGGAAGTCCTGCGCGAGCCCCTTGAATCAGGCTGCATCGTGATCGCCCGGGCGCGTGACAAGGTACGTTTCCCGGCACGCTTCCAACTGGTCGCAGCGATGAATCCCTGCCCTTGCGGTTACCTGGGCGATCCGAGCGGGCGCTGCCGCTGCGCGCCGGACCAGATCCAGCGCTACCGCAGCAAGCTCTCCGGCCCGCTCCTCGACCGCATCGACCTGCACCTGACCGTGGCCCGCGAGAGCACCGTTCTGCACACCACGCCGCAACCAGGCGAAAACAGTGCCCGCGTTGCGGCGCAGGTCGCCAAGGCCCGTCAACGCCAGGTCCAGCGCCAGGGCTGTGCGAATGCCTTTCTCGATCTGCCGGGGCTGCGCCAGCATTGCGGCTTGAGTAGCACCGACCAACAGTGGCTGGAACAGGCCTGCGAGCGCCTGAACCTCTCGCTGCGCGCGGCCCATCGCCTGCTCAAGGTGGCACGCACCCTGGCCGACCTGGATGAGGTCGATGCCATCGACCGGCGTCATCTGGGTGAGGCCCTGCAATACCGTCCTGGCTGAACTACGCTGAGTAAAATCACCTGAACGAACCACCGGGAAAGCTATCGAAGCTAGCCTCTGAAAAGATATTGACTATCGGACTATGCTAGGATGGCGCGCCTTCCGCCCTTGGCGGCCATCCGATAACAAGGAGAGCTAGCTCAATGGAGGCATCTTCGTCTTCGCGTTCCACCCTCAATCCGCCGGTCTTCATCGGCTCCACCCTGCTGATCGCCTGCCTGGTGGTCTACAGCTCGTTCTTCCAGCAACACGCCCAGAACGTGTTCGCCATTACCCAGTCCTGGATCATCGAGAATGCCAGTTGGGTCTATGTCCTGGCCGTCGCCCTAATCCTGCTGTTCGCCGTGTTTCTCGCCGTCAGCCGCTATGGCGATATCAAGCTCGGCCCCGACCACAGCGAGCCGGAGTACAATAACACCACCTGGTTCTCCATGCTGTTCTGCGCCGGCATGGGCATCGGCCTGATGTTCTTCGGCGTGGCCGAGCCGGTGATGCACTTCATCGCCCCGCCCGTGGGCGACCCGCAGACCGTGCAGGCCGCACGCGAAGCGATGAAGCTGACCTTCTTCCACTGGGGCCTGCATGCCTGGGCGATCTACGCCATCGTCGCGCTGATCCTCGCCTACTTCAGCTACCGGCATAACCTGCCGCTGACCCTGCGCTCGGCGTTGTACCCGCTGATTGGCGAACGCATCTACGGACCCATCGGCCATGCCGTGGACATCTTCGCGGTGATCGGCACGGTGCTCGGCGTCGCTACCTCGCTCGGCTATGGCGTGTTGCAGATCAACAGCGGTCTGAACCACCTGTACGACCTGCCGATCAACAGCACGGTGCAGGTTTGCCTGATCATCGGCACCATGCTGCTGGCCACCCTGTCGGTGCTCAGCGGCCTGGACAAGGGCATCCGCCGCCTGTCCGAGCTGAACATGATCCTCGCCGTCGGCCTGCTGCTGGTGGTGCTGGTGCTCGGCCCGACGGTGTTCATCCTGCAGACCTTCGTGCAGAACACCGGTGGCTACCTGTCGGAGATCGTCAGCAAGACCTTCAACCTCTATGCCTACGAACCCACCGACTGGATCGGCGGCTGGACACTGTTCTACTGGGGCTGGTGGCTGTCCTGGTCGCCCTTCGTCGGCCTGTTCATCGCACGCATTTCGCGCGGGCGCACCATTCGCCAGTTCATCAGTGGCGTACTGGTGGTGCCAGCCGGCTTCACCCTGCTGTGGATGACGGTGTTCGGTGACACAGCGATCCACATGATCATGATCGACGGCTTCCAGGACCTGGCCACCGCCGTCGACAAGGACAGCGCCCTGGCCCTGTTCGCCTTCCTCGAACACTTCCCGTTCTCCGCCGTGCTGTCGCAGATCGCCGTGCTGATGATCGTGGTGTTCTTCGTCACCTCGGCGGACTCCGGAGCCATGGTGGTGGACATGCTCGCCTCCGGCGGCAAGGACCGTACCCCCGTCTGGCAGCGGGTGTTCTGGGCTGCCGTAATGACTGCGGTGGCCATCGCCCTGCTGCTGGCGGACGGCCTCAAGGCGCTGCAGACGGCAACCATCGCCAGCGCCCTGCCTTTCGTGATCGCCCTGCTCGCCTCGATGTGGGGCCTGCTGCGTGCCCTGCAACTGGATGCGGCCAAGCGCGGCCTGCGCCAGCAGGTGGCGCTGAGCCCGCGGATGAGCAGCAGCCACGGCGGCTGGCAGCGACGCCTGCGCAATATCGGCATGTTCCCGCGCCGGGCCCATGTCAGTCGTTTCATCAGCGACGTGGTGTTGCCGGCTTGCCAGCAGGTCAGCGCCGAGCTGCACAAACAGGGGCTCAAGGCAGACGTGGAGAGTGGCGAGGATGGCCGCGTGACCTTGTCCGTGGGCCATGGCGACGAAGTCGACTTCCGCTATCAGGTACGCCCGCGCGCGTTCATCCAGCCCAGCTTCGTCATGCGTGATACCCGCGATGACAGCAACGAGGAGCGCAAATACTTCCGCGCCGAGGTGCACCTCAGCGAGGGTGGCCAGGACTACGACCTGATGGGCTGGAGCCGCGAGGAGGTCATTGGCGACATCCTCGACCAGTACGAACGACACATGCACTTCCTGCACATGACGCGGTAAGCCCGATGAGGAGTGGGTGCGTGGGCCGCCGCCCAGTGCATACGCACCAACGCCGCTGCCCAGTGCGCGCGGCGTCTCCGGCAACAGGATTTCATCGGGAACAGAGGCGCCGCTATTTCAGCAGGGCCACCTGCGGCAATTGCATGGCCGCTACTTCGTTCACCAGGTAGTCCCGCAGCCGCCGCAGGCGCTCCTGTCCGCGGCGGGCCTTGGGCCAGACCAGGTAGTAGCTGTCGCCACTGGCGACTGCATTGGGCCAAGGCAGGCCGAGACGGCCCTGGTTGACGTCCTCGGCCACCATCACCAGATCGCCCACGGACACGCCATAACCGCGCGCTGCCGCAACGATGCCCAGTTCTAGGGTATCGAACACCTGGCCGCCCTTGAGCGGTACCTGCTCGCTCAGCCCCATGCGCTGCAGCCAGCGGCGCCAGTCGCGACGGTCCGGCGTCGGGTGCAACAGCTCCGCCGCCTGCAGGCGCTCGAGGTTCCAGGGGGCGTCGCCCACAGCATCAGGCGCACACACGGGGATCAGCCACTCGGCGAACAGCTCGGTGCTTTCCCATTCCTCGCTGAAACGCCCACCCTTGCTCAGCAGCACAGCGCAGTCGAAGGGCTCGTGGTGGAAATCGACTTTGTCCACGTCCATCCAAGCGCTGGTCAGTTGCACTTCGCAATCGGCATTGAGCAGACGAAAACGTGACAAGCGCGCGAGCAACCAGCGCATGGTCAGGGTCGACGGCGCTTTCAGGCGCAGCGTGGCATCCTCGATGCGCAACGTCAGGCAGGCTCTTTCCAGCGCATCGAAGCCATCGCGAAGACCCGGCAGGATCAGCCAAGCGGCATCAGTCAGTTGCAGGGTTCGGCCCTTGCGCTCGAACAGGCGGCAGGCAAAGTGCTCCTCGAGGGTGCGGATGTGCCGGCTCACGGCGCTCTGGGTGATGGCCAGTTCTTCAGCCGCGCGGGTGAACGAAGCATGCCGCGCAGCCGCCTCGAAAGCACGCAGGGCATACAGCGGGGGCAGGCGCCGACTCATGCGCTCAATCCATGAGTTTTAATCATGCCAGGCATCGAACTTTTCCTTTTGTGGAGGGCCGTCTTGCTGCGGAGAATAGCGCCATTCTCCGCTGCTTCGAACCAGCATGGCAAACCGTCCTACTGAGCCTTACTCATGTCTAGCCACACCCGTTACGGTCGTAATCGTCAGGAGCTTGCCGCCATCTTCCACCTGGCCGGCCCGCTGATCGCCGCCCAGTTGGCGCACGTGCTGATGGTGTTCACCGACACCCTGATGATGGGCCTGCTCGGCCCCGCAGAACTGGCCGCGGGCGGGTTGGGCGCAGCCAGCTATGCGTTCGTCTCGATCTTCTGCGTCGGCGTGCTGGCCGCCGTTGGCAACCTGGTCGCCATTCGTCATGGCGCCAAAGACATCGACGGGGTTACCCGTCTGGCCCAGAGCGGGCTCTGGCTGGGCTGGGCGCTGGCACTGGGCGCCGGCACCCTGTTGTGGAACCTGGAACCCTTGCTGCGGCACTTCGGCCAGGAGGCCCACAACATCAGTGGGGCCATGCAGTTTCTCGGCACCCTGGTATTCGGCCTGCCTGGCTATATGACGTTCATGGCGCTGCGCGGCTTCACCGCCGCCATCGGCCGCCCCGGGCCGATCATGGCGATCAGCATCGTCGGGGCGCTGGCCAACTTCGTTCTCAACTATGCGCTGATCCACGGCTGGTTCGGCCTGCCGCCACTGGGTCTGGCCGGTATCGGCCTGATCACGGCACTGGTCAGCAACTGCATGGCCCTGGTCCTGGCGTGGTACCTCATGCGCCATCGCGCCTACATGGCCTATCCCCTGCTGACGGGACTGTCGCGGCCTCGCCTGGAGGACATCAAGGAACTGCTGCGCCTTGGCCTGCCCATCGGCGGTACCTACGCGGTCGAGTCCGGCATGTTCGTCTTCGCCGCCATGTGCATGGGCGCCATCGGCAGCCAGGCCCTGGCCGCGCACCAGATCGCGATCATGTCGGTGTACGTGGCCTTCATGGTGCCGGTGGGCATTTCCTACGCCACCACCTTCCGTATCGGCCAGCACTACGGTGCCGGCAACCTGCTCGCGGCCCGCCGCGCCGGGCGTCTGGGCATCGTCAGCGGTGCCTGTTGCATGCTCGGCTTCGCCCTGCTGTTCTGGCTCGCGCCCGGCGTGGTGGTGGGATTGTTCGTCGACCGGCACGATCCCGCCTTCGCAGAAATTGCCGCCCTGGCCGTCAGCCTGCTGGCCGTGGCCGCCTGGTTTGAACTGTTCGATGGGGTGCAGAACATCGCCATGGGTGCAATCCGCGGCCTCAAGGATGGCAAGACCACCTTCCTTGTCGGACTGGCCTGCTACTGGGTGATTGGCGTGCCTTTGGCCTGGCTGCTGGCCTTCCCGCTTGGCTGGGGTGCCCATGGTGTCTGGTGGGGACTGGCGGGTGGGCTGGCCTGCGCCGCTATCGGCCTGAGCGTGGGATTCGAGTGGAAGATCGCCCGCCTGTTGCGCCGCCAGCAGGTGCCCGCTCAGCTGATCGCAAAAGCGAGCCCAGGCACCGCGTAGGACGCGCTCAGGACAACAGCGACTGGCGCATGCCGAATACCAGGAAGCGCGCCAGCTCGGCCAGTGGCAGCGCCTTGGCGATCAGATAGCCCTGCACCTGGTTGCAGCCGAACTGGCGCAGCAGCGCCAGTTGCTCGGTGGTCTCCACCCCTTCGGCCACCACCTCCAGATGAAGGTTATGCGCCAGGTTGATCATCGCCCGCACCAACTGGCGGTTCTCCGCCCGCTCGCTCATGCCGGCGACGAAGCTCTTGTCGATCTTCAGCAGGGTAATCGGCAGGTTGTTGAGGTGCACGAAGGAGGAAAAGCCCGTGCCGAAATCGTCCAGCGAGAAGCGTACGCCCAACTGACCAAGCGTCTGCATGGTCTGGCGAATCTGCTCACTGCGGCGCATCACGGCGGTCTCGGTAAGCTCGAACTCCAGCCATTGCGCCTCGACGCCACGTTCCTCGATCAACCGCTGCAGGGTGTTGAGCAACTGGCTGTCCTGGAACTGGCGAAACGACAGGTTGATCGCCATGTGCAACGCCGGCAGGCCACGCCCGCGCAACCACTGCATGTCGCGCAGCGCACGGGAGATCACCCAATAACCGAGTGGCACGATCAGGCCGCTTTCCTCGGCCAGCGGAATGAACTCATCCGGCCCCAGCAGGCCACGCTCCGGGTGCTGCCAACGCACCAACGCCTCGATACCGGCGATGCCGCCTGTTTGCAGGCATAGACGCGGCTGGTAATGCAGCTCCAGCTCGTCGCGACGCAAAGCGCGGCGCAGCTCGCCTTCCAGGTCGGCAAGGTGACGTGCGCTGCGGTTGAGGCGCTCGTCGTAGACATGCATCGCACACCCCTGAACCGCCTTGGCCTGTTGCATGGCGATGTGCGCGTGCAGCAGCAGCGAGTCGGCATCCACACCCGCACGAATATGGGCGAGGCCCAGGCTGCAGCCGATCAGCAGGCTCTCGCCATCCACCCAGTACGGTTCGGCCAGCGCCTCGATGATGCGTTCGGCCACCTGCTCGGCCCGCCGCACATCGCGGCGCGTATCCAGGAGCAGGGCAAATTCGTCGCCACCCAACCGGGCCAGGTAGTCGCCAGGCTCCAGTTGCGCCTTGAGCCGCCCCACCACCTGCAGGATCAGGCGGTCGCCGGCCTGGTGCCCAAGGGCATCATTGGCGTGGCGGAAATTGTCCAGATCGAGATGACCAAGCGCCAGGCCGCGCCCCTGATGCCGGGCAAGCCGATTCGCGAGCAGGGCCTGGAAGCCCTGGCGATTGGCGATACCGGTCAGCGAGTCCTGTTCGGCCAGGCGTTGCAGCGTGCCTTGCAACTGACTGCGCTCACGCGCGTAGCGCAGGCATCGGCGCAACTGGTCGACCGTCAATTGGTCGCGCACCAGCCAGTCGTAAGCATCTGCCGGCGGCAGCTGCGGGTCGTGCTCGAGCAGCAGCACCACAGGCAGGGGACAGGTGCCAGGGGCCGGCAGACAAGCCGGCGTACTCAGCAACAGGCCGCTATCCGGGTTGTCGAACAAGCCACTGGCGGCCTGCCAGTTGGGGGCGGTGATCAGGGGATAGCCGTTGCCCAGCGCTGCCAGCTGTGTACGGAGCAAAGCGGCCCATGCTGGGTTTTCAGCCAGCAGGATCAGGCGCAATGGTTCAACAGGCGCAGACAAACGACCTCCCCCAATAAACATGAATCTCTACACGCGCCGTGTCGGCGTCTCTATCTGGCTGTTCTTACACAGGTTTCGCATCCTGCGGCAAAGGCCGGGCCGGGACAACCGTGCACAAGCAGTACACCTGTACTCGCTCTCTGAAAATAGCGACTTAGCGCACATTCCTGAGGCTTTTTATCGTCGAAGGCAGCCAGGCTCCGGCCTGATAGAATGCGCGTCCGTTTCGCCATCGATACTCCCGCGCATGTCCCGACTCAATCCCCGGCAGCAAGAAGCCGTGAACTACGTCGGCGGCCCTCTATTGGTGCTCGCCGGTGCTGGCTCCGGCAAGACCAGCGTAATTACCCGCAAGATCGCCCACCTGGTGCAGAAATGCGGCATCCAGGCTCGTCATATCGTCGCCATGACCTTCACCAACAAGGCCGCGCGCGAGATGAAGGAACGTGTCGGTACCCTGCTCAAGGGTAGCGAAGCACGCGGCCTGACCGTGTCGACCTTCCATAACCTGGGCATGAACATCATCCGCAAGGAATACGCGGCGCTGGGCTACAAGCCGGGCTTCTCGATCTTCGACGACGGCGACATCAAGGCCCTGCTGACCGACATCATGCAGAAGGAATACGCCGGCGATGATGGCGCCGACGAGATCAAGAACTACATAGACAGTTGGAAGAACGACCTGATCCTGCCGGACGAGGCCCTGGCGGGCGCCCGTGGCCCCAAGGAGCAGACTGCCGCCATCGTCTACCTGCACTACCAGCGCACGCTCAAGGCGTACAACGCGGTGGACTTCAACGACCTGATCCTGCTGCCGGTGAAGCTGTTCCAGGAGCACAAGGACATCCTGGAGAAGTGGCAGAACCGCATCCGCTACCTGCTGGTCGACGAATACCAGGACACCAACTCCAGCCAGTACCTGCTGGTGAAGCTGCTGGTGGGCATGCGCAACCAGATTACCGTGGTCGGGGACGATGACCAGTCGATCTACGCCTGGCGTGGCGCGCGCCCGGAAAACCTGATGCTGCTGAAAGAGGATTACCCCTCGCTGAAGGTGGTGATGCTGGAGCAGAACTACCGCTCCACCAGCCGCATCCTCAAATGCGCCAACACCCTCATCGCCAACAACCCCCACGCCTTCGAGAAGCAGCTGTGGAGCGAGATGGGCATGGGCGACGAGATCCGCGTGATCCGCACCCGCAACGAAGACGCCGAGTGCGAGCGCGTGGCCCTGGAAATCCTCACCGAGCACCTGCGTACCGAGCGCCCGTACAGCGACTTCGCCATCCTCTACCGGGGCAACTACCAGGCCAAGCTGATGGAGCTGAAGCTGCAGCACCACCAGATCCCCTATCGCCTGAGTGGCGGCACCAGCTTCTTCGCCCGCCAGGAAGTGAAGGACCTGATGAGCTACTTCCGCCTGCTGGTCAACCCGGACGACGACAACGCCTTTCTCCGCGTGATCAACGTGCCACGCCGCGAGATCGGCTCGACCACCCTGGAAAAGCTCGGCAACTACGCCACCGAACGCAAGATCAGCATGTACGCCGCCACCGATGAAATCGGCCTGGGCGAGCACCTGGACAGCCGTTATACCGAGCGCCTGGCGCGCTTCAAGCGCTGGATGGATGGCGTTCGCCAGCAGTGCGCGCAGAGCGACCCGATCGCCGCCCTGCGCAGCATGATCATGGACATCGACTACGAGCAGTGGCTGCGGCAGAACGCCTCCAGCGACAAGGTGGCCGAAGCGCGCATGGGCAACGTCTGGTTCCTCGTGGAAGCGCTGAAGAACACCCTGGAAAAAGACGAAGACGGCGAGATGACCATCGAGGAGGCCATCGGCAAGCTGGTCCTGCGCGACATGCTCGAGCGCCAGCAGGAAGAGGAAGACGGCGCCGAAGGCGTGCAGATGATGACCATGCACGCCTCCAAGGGCCTGGAGTTCCCATCGGTGTACATCATCGGTTTCGAGGAGGAAATTCTCCCCCACCGCTCCAGCATCGAGGCCGACAGCATCGAGGAAGAACGGCGCCTGGCCTATGTCGGCATCACCCGCGCCAAGCGCAACCTGGCCCTGACCTTCGCCGCCAAGCGCAAGCAGTATGGCGAGATCATCGACTGCACGCCGAGCCGCTTCCTTGACGAACTGCCGCAGGAAGACCTGGTCTGGGAAGGCCAGGAAGACGCTCCCGTGGAGGTCAAGGCCGCCCGGGGCAACGACGCCCTGGCCAACATGCGCGCCATGTTGAAGAAGTAACTACGTCATCTGTACGTGCACGCCGGAGCAGCGAACAGGTCTCTGGTGCGCAAGGCGCGCCCTACTCGATCGGCCCTTCCCCAACGGCGATGGCTCAACTGCTCGCCGTGGCCTTGAGTCCGGCCAGCAACAGCTTCTGATACAACTGTTCGCGCAGACCGTCAGGCTGGGCCAGCCCCATGCGTTGCAAGTGCTCGGCATACAGCGCCGGATCGGGTAGGTCGAACAGGGTGGCCATGCCCAACTCGAGGATCTCGCTGAGCTTGAGCTTGCTCTTCAGCCAGCGCAGTGCCCGCAGCAATTGCTGTTCTTCGCCGGTGAAGTCGCAGCCCAACGGGTACTCGGCGAACAGCTGGGGAAACTCGCCCTGCAACGCCAGCAAGCGCCAGGGAGTGTTCTGCCGGTACTCGGGCGTCAGCACAAAATCATCGGCCAGCTTGCCGGCCTGCTGCGCCGCCGCGATCAATGAGTCCTGGAAGCGTGAATCGGCAATCTTCAGCAATGCCTCGATCACCTCGGCATCCGGCTTACCGCGCAGGTCGGCGATGCCGTACTCGGTCACCACCAGGTCGCGCAGGTGCCGCGGAATGGTGGCGTGGGCGTATTGCCAGACAATGTTGGACTGCACCTCACCGCCCGACTCGCGCCAGCTGCGCAGCATCAGGATCGCCCGCGCACCTTCCAGCTCCTGGGCCTGGGCGACGAAGTCATATTGCCCGCCCACACCACTGAGTACGCGTCCGTCTTCCAGTTGGTCGGCGGCGCTGGCGCCAAGCAGGGTGACGCAGAAGCAGCTGTTGATGAAGCGCGCATCCCGCCGCTGCCGACGCTTGAGCGGCTCGTCGCCATACAGGCGATTGATGTAGCTGATCGCGGTCATGCCGATGCGCGTGCGCTGGTCGTCCTGCAACGCGCGCAAGCGCTGGTAGAACGCCTGCGGCCCGAGAAAGAAACCGCCATGCACCCACACCCCGCCACGGGCCTGCCCGCGATACGGGCTGATGGCTGCCACGCTGGCCGGATCCCCCAAATCGGCCGACACCCGCTGTCCATCAGGCAGGCGCACCTGCTCACCTTCCAGGCTCAGCACGGCGGACAACAGGCCATGCTCCTGCAGCCAGCCCAGCGTGGTGCTGTCGAGCCTCTGCGGCAGCCCGCCCAGATCGCTGTGCAAGCGACCCTCGGCATCCAAGCCACCGCCATCGGCCAGGCGCTGCAAGGCCATATCCGGGTACACGGCACGCCGCACTACGCCAGCTTCGATCAGCGCCAGCAGCCCGAGCAGGAACATCTCGCTGCAACCGTACAGACCACGATCGAAGGCCTCGATACCCCCTTCGCGCTGAACCAGCTCGCCCCATTTGTCCGGCGCCTGCAGCGCTGCCAACAGGGCACGATAACGGGCGTTATCCGTATGCCGTGCGATCAGCGCACCCGCCAGCGCATCGGCCATCGAACCGATGCCGATCTGCAACGTACCACCGTCGCGCACCAGGCTGCTGGCGTGCAGGCCGATAGCATGGTCCTGCAGGCTGACCGGCATGTTGGGGGTAGAAAACAAGCGGCTGCGGTCCGGCCCATTGAGCACTAGGTCGAAATCGTTCCTGCCGATTTCCGCCGCGCCGGCCATATAGGGCAAATCGGCGTGCACCTGGGCGATGCACAGAATCGGCTCGCCCTGCTCCCGGCGCCGCCGCAACAGCGGCAACAGATCGAGGGTGATATCCGGGTTGCAGCTCAGGCTCAGGTGGCCCGGGCGTTGCGCATCGCCAGCAACCAGTTGGGCGATGACGTTGATGCCCTTGCGGTTCAGGTCACGCGCTACCTGGCTGTAATTGAGGCTGACGTAGTTCTGCTGCGCCAGCGGATTGCTCAACTGGCTACCGGGCTGCAGGTAGAACTCCTCGATGCGCACATTGGCCGGCAACTCGCCGCAGCGCAGATCGCTCAGGTAATCCAGCTCGACATAGTCGCCATACACGCGGCGCAGGAACGGCCCCATGAAACGTTGTTCCAGCTCACTGCCAGCCTGCGGTTTACCCAGCGACAAGGCGGTATAGATGAACAACGAACGTTCAGGCAGGGTTTTGACCCGCTGATAAAGCGCGTTGACGAAGCGATTGGGCTTGCCCAACCCCAGAGGCAAACCCAGGCGGATGGGACCTTCAATACGGGCCAGTACCGCATCCACGGCCTGTTCCAGTGAGCAACTCGGCACCTGGCAATCTCCTCGACACACGACTGTCGAGGCGTTGGACAGACCAGCAGGCCGCTTTGCTCACACTGATTCAACCACCCAGAAACGACAAAACCGCCCGAGGGCGGCTTTGTGGGTGTTCAGCTTCTCTGAATCAGAGGCCGGACATCTTCTTGATCGCACCCAGCAGCTCTTCATCGCTGCAATCGGCACAGGTGCCTTTCGGCGGCATCGCATTGATACCGGAAATTGCCTTGGCCAGGATGCCATCGAGGCCGCCCTGGTGATCGGCACGCTCTTTCCAGGCAGCGGTATCGCCGATTTTCGGCGCACCCAGGATGCCTGCAGTGTGGCAGGCGCCACAGTGAGCAGTGATGATGTCGTCCGGCGTTTTAGCGCCGCCACCAGCAGAAGC
Source organism: Pseudomonas sp. Marseille-Q8238 (assembly GCF_965111915.1). Classification (NCBI taxonomy): domain Bacteria; kingdom Pseudomonadati; phylum Pseudomonadota; class Gammaproteobacteria; order Pseudomonadales; family Pseudomonadaceae; genus Pseudomonas; species Pseudomonas sp. Marseille-Q8238. The sequence goes on from NZ_CBCOPI010000001.1 coordinate 4,736,323, forward strand.
AGCTACTGCTGCCACACCTTTGCACTCTTGGCCCTGCACGCAGACTTCGCCAACCGGCTTGATACGCTCGGCGATTTCATCGTTGGTCGCAGCCTGAGCGCTCACAGCCCACAGGGCCAATACGGCAGCATTGGCTACCAGCATTTTTTTGATCAGGTTCACGGTACACCCTCATTGTGGCTAGTCACGCCCGCGGCCACGGTTTCGCGAGCGGGCGCCAGTATAACGGTTAGAACAGCTACCCGGAAACAACCCAAGTTGTCGCAGGGATATTGCTCCGGCCCGCGGTACACCTGTATCCGCCAGAGGTCGGATCAGGTTTCGACTTTGGACTCGACCGACTCGAACCGGCTCAGGGTCTTCTGGATTGGCGCCGGACAAGCGCAACGGCCCTGAGGCAGAAAGTCAGAAGCCCCTGAACCGGTTCTCAAAAATTTGCCGGTGTGGTGGCGCTGATCAGTCGCGCCGGTTTGTCGTAAGGATTACGGAAACGGTGCGGCTTGCTGCTCTCGAAGTAGTAGCTGTCACCCGGCTCAAGCACGAATACATCGGCGCCCACGGTCAGTTCGAGTTGACCTTCCACCACCATGCCGGCCTCTTCACCGTCATGGGCGAGCATTTCTTCGCCGGTATCGGAGGTGGGCGGGTAGGTTTCGTCGAGGAAGGTGATCGCTCGGCTGGGATGCGCCTTGCCCACCAGTTTCATGGTGACGGCGCCACTGGACAGGTCGGTCAGTTCGTCGGCTCGGTACACCACCTGCGTGGTGTTTTCCTGCTCGATATCGAGGGAAAAGAATTCCACCAGCGACATGGGAATGCCACCAAGCACCTTTTTCAGCGAGCTGATCGAGGGGCTCACACTGTTCTTCTCGATCATCGAGATGGTGCTGTTGGTGACGCCCGCCCGCTTGGCGAGTTCACGCTGGGAAAGGCCCTTGAGTTTGCGTATGGATTGCAGTCGAGCACCGACGTCCAATGCTGGAGTCCTCCTTGGAGGTAGCTGATACGGGGGAAAGTGGCCGTATCATGGCAACAGTGTTCAGTATTTACAACACGCTGACTGCAAATCCTTGGCACCTCATCGGCTAGCCCCCGGAATAGAGCATCTGCACCCGCCGCAGGTTGCAAAACAGCTGATATGGGATGGTCTCGGCGCTGGCTGCAACGTCGCTGGCCAGCACATTGCGCCCCCACAGCTCGACGCGGCTGCCGAGTCCGGCTTGCGGCAGATCGGTAAGGTCAACAGTGAGCATATCCATCGATACCCGGCCGATCAGCCGCGACGGCTGGCCGTCGATGAACACCGGCGTGCCGGTCGGCGCATGACGCGGATAACCGTCGGCGTAGCCCATGGCAACCACGCCGACACGCGTCGGCCGGTCACTGATGAAACGCGCGCCATAGCCCACCGGCTCGCCAGCAGGCAATTCGCGCACGCTGATGACTTTCGACTCCAGGGTCATCACCGGCTGCAGGCGGCCGGCCAGCTCCAGTGGCTGTTCGAAGGGCGTGGCGCCGTAGAGCATGATGCCGGGGCGAACCCAGTCGTTCGCCGTCTGCTCGGGAAACAGCTGCGGCCAGCCGAGAATGGCCGGCGAGTTGCGCAGGCTGACCTCCGCACGCAGGTCGGCGCGGGCCTGATTGAACACGGCGACCTGCTCCTGGCTGCGCGGGCAATCCAGCTCATCGGCGCGGGAAAAGTGGCTCATCAGCACGATCTTTTCCACCTTGCCGCTACTCAGCAAACGCTGGTGCGCTGTGCGGTATTCGCTCGGGTGCAGGCCAACCCGGTGCATGCCCGAGTCGAGCTTGAGAAAGATCGTCAGCGGCTGGCTGAACGCCGCACGCTCGATGGCCTCGATCTGCCAGGTGGCATGCACCACGCACCACAGCCGGTGGCGCTCGATCAGGACCAGCTCATCGGCCTCGAAGAATCCTTCCAGCAGCAGGATCGGTTGTTCGATCCCGGTGTCGCGCAATGCCAACGCCTCCTCGATGCAGGCCACGGCGAAGCCGTTGACCTCGTTCGCCAGTGCCTGGGCGCAGCGCAGCGCGCCATGGCCATAGGCATCTGCCTTGACCACGGCCAGGGCTCTGGCACCGCTGACTTCGCGGGCCAGCCGGTAGTTGTGACGCAGGGCGTCGAGATCGATGAGGGCACGGGCAGGACGCATGGCTCGGACTTCTTCAGCAGGACGTGTGAATAAAAAAAGCCCGGCGGGGGTTGCCGGGCAAGAACGGGAAATCAGGCCTGGGCGGCGATCACGGTCATCTCGACCAGCACGCGCGGGTCGTACAATTCGGCCTTGACGCAGGCACGTGCCGGCGCATTGCCCTCGGCGACCCAGGCGTCCCACTCGGCATTGAGACCGGCGTAGTCGGCCATGTCCTTGAGGTAGATGGTCACCGAAAGGATACGCGACTTGTCGGTACCGGCCTCGCCGAGCAGGCGGTCGATGCTGGCCAGGGTTTCGCGGGTTTGCGCACGCACATCACCGCTGTAGTCATCGGCCAGTTGTCCCGCCAGGTAGACGGTGCCGTTATGGATGACGACTTCGCTGTAACGTTTCTCAATGTGCAGACGCTGGACGGGCATGGGCTTGGCGCTCCTTGGTGTTGCCATAACGGGAAATATCCAGGCCTTCGGCGCTGATCTGCGGGCGCTTCTTCGCCATCAGGTCGGCGAGGAAACGACCGGAGCCGCAGGCCATGGTCCAGCCAAGGGTACCGTGTCCGGTATTGAGGAACAGGTTGCGGTAGGCAGTCGCCCCTACGATTGGCGTGCCGTCCGGGGTAGCCGGGCGCAGGCCGGTCCAGAAACTGGCCTGGCTCAGGTCGCCGCCCTGCGGGTAGAGATCGGCAGTGATCATCTCCAGGGTTTCACGGCGACGCGGATTGAGGCTCAGGTCGAAACCGGCGATCTCGGCCATGCCACCCACACGGATACGGTTGTCGAAGCGGGTGATCGCGACCTTGTAGGTCTCGTCGAGAATGGTCGACGCCGGGGCCATGTCCGGGTTGGTGATCGGCACGGTCAGCGAGTAGCCCTTGAGCGGGTAGACCGGCGCGCGGATACCCAGCGGCTTGAGCAGTTGCGGGCTGTAGCTGCCGAGGGCGAGTACGTAGCGGTCGGCGGTTTCCAGCTTGCCGTCGATCCACACGCCATTGATGCGATCACCGGCATGGTCGAGGGACTGGATGTTCTGCCCGAAACGGAATTCCACACCCAGCGCACGGGCCATGTCGGCCAGCTTGGTGGTGAACATCTGGCAGTCGCCAGTCTGGTCGTTCGGCAGGCGCAAGGCACCGGCAAGCTTCTCGGTCACCCCGGCCAGGGCCGGTTCTACGCGGGCGATGCCGGCACGGTCGAGCACCTCATAAGGCACGCCGGACTGTTCAAGGACGGCAATGTCCTTGGCGGCGGCATCGAGCTGAGCCTGGGTGCGGAACAGTTGCGTGGTGCCGAGTTGGCGACCCTCGTAGGCGATGCCGGTTTCGGCACGCAGCTCATCGAGGCAGTCGCGGCTGTACTCGGACAGACGCACCATGCGCTCCTTGTTCACCGCATAGCGTGCCGCGGTGCAGTTACGCAGCATTTGCGCCATCCACAGGTACTGGTCGATATCGGCAGTGGCCTTGATCGCCAACGGTGCATGGGTTTGCAGCAGCCACTTGATGGCCTTGAGCGGGACGCCGGGCGCAGCCCAGGGCGAGGCATAACCGGGGGAGACCTGGCCGGCATTGGCAAAGCTGGTTTCCAGCGCCGGACCATCCTGGCGATCAACGACAACCACCTCGAAACCGGCACGAGCCAGGTAGTACGCGCTGGCGGTACCGATCACACCGCTGCCAAGCACCAGAACACGCATTTTTTGCCTCCCTCGCCGCGAGTATTCGCTGGCGTTTGTTGTACTGAGCGTTATGCAGCGCAGTATAGGAAGACATAGCCAGTGATTTTCACTGTTTACGCGGTGCTATTTGGCGATTAGCGGCGTCGCAGAGGGAGTTTTCAGGGGCACGGCAGCGTAAGACGCTGCCGTGCGGGGCAATAAGCAGTGGATTATCGCGTCAGCGACTATTTGCGCACCCACTTGCCGTTGACCTGGATGTACTGCCCGGACGGCGTTTTCTCCAGGGCCTTCTGCCCGGCCAGCGCCTCGACGTCGCCCAGTTGCAGACCATTATCCTTGGCCAGGCGCTGGTATTCGGCCTGGCGGGCCTGGTTGATCAGGCGGGCCACCTCGCCGGCCTGGCCGCTGTTGCTGACCACGCCCAGGTAACCATCAGGCTGTTCACCCAACTGACCGGCGGCCTTGGCCGGGCCGAGGGCCGACATGGCTTCGTTGAGACTCAGGGCCATGGCTGGCAGGCTGAGACACAGGGTCAACAGGCCGTAGGCCAGTTTGCTGCGCAGTTTCATGCGTACTCCTTGTAGCGACTCAGAACAGGCCGCTGGATTCGTTGATGATGGAGTCCAGAGCCTTGTCGACCTTGATGTAGATCTCATGCTCGATCTTCACATTGAGGTTGATGTTGATTGGCTCGTTGGGCACGGCCAACTGGACCGTGGGGGTGCAGGCCGCACTGAGGCAGCCAAGCAGGGCAATGGTGAGCATGGCGGGTAAGCGCATGGCGATCTCCCGGGTCATGGGGCGGGTACATTGCGCTGGCGCAGACGTTCCTGCACGCGCTGGCGGATGGTTTCACTGACCTTGTCGGTGAGTTGCAGGCTGGTCAGCAAGGCGGGAATGTCCTCTTCCAGGTTGACGTTGAGGTTGATCGGCCGGCCTTTTTCCAGGTCCGGGTTGCGCCCTTGCAGGCGCAGGGCCAACGTGAGCTTGCCCTGTTCATCATAGCTAACGGCACTGTCGAGCACCTGGTAGTGGAAGTCATCCAGGGCATCGACCACCAGTTGCATACTCGGGTTGCTGCGGCCCAGCGCCTGGATCTTCTGCGAGCGAAATTGCAGGTAGCCCGGCTCACGCGCCGCCAGGCTGCCGTGCTCGACCCGCACACCCTTGGCGTCGATCAACAGCGGCAGCTCGCCATCCAGGGTGCCGCGACCAGCCAGGCCCTCGGCGGGATAGACCCGGAAAACCTCGGCCAGTTGCACACCCTTGAGTTGCAAAGGCACTTGCTGGCTCGGCCGGCTCAGGTCGAGCTGCCCCGGCGCCAGCCAGGCCTGCCCGTTGAACAACCCGGCCTGGGCTTTTTGCCACTGCAATTGCCCCGCCTGAGGGCGATCCAGCTTGGCGCTGTAGCGGCCCTGGAACTGCAACGGCCCGATGGGCAGACCCGGGTTGGCCAGTTGTATCTGCAGATCGGGCACATCGAGCGTCAACGCCTGACCACGCAGGGCCAGGTCAAGCCGGCCACTCACCCCACGCAGCTCGCTGCGGTCATAGATGCCATCCAGGCCGCTGAACTGCAGCCCGACCTGGAGCGCCAGAGGCTGGTTATCCGCCGTGATCTGCAACGTGGCCTTGCCTTGCATGCAGCCATTGGCAAACTCCAGCAACGCCGGCCAGTCGAGCGCCGTCTTGCTCAACGGGTTAGCCGCGCGGAAGAACACCTCCGCCAACGTGGCATCCAGGGCCAGCGCGCCCTGGGGATCGCGCCGGGCCTCCACCTCGAGCGCCAGGTCGGCCGTATTGCTCAGCTTGCCGCGCAGTTGCTGGCGCTGCGGATCGGCCGTCACCTGACCGACGAAACGCCAGCCCAGCGGGTGCACATTGGCCTGCTGCACGCGCCCGACATTAACGCTCAATGGGCCGGAAACGTTGGCCGTTCCGGAGCCGAGCTGGAGGTTCAGGCCCGCCAGCTCGACAACCACGTCACGCAAGTCGACGGCCTGGCCGGTATCCAGCCTGGCCGCACTCACGCGCGAATCTGGTAAGGCGTCGAGCTGCAGCTGGCCGTCGCCGAACCGCCCCTGTAGCGCCAACGCCAGGGCCAGCCCATCGCCACGCACACCCTCATGGCGCAACTGGGGGCTGGCCAGGTGCAGCGTGGTGGTGAAGTCGCCCGTGCCATCGAGGATGCGCTGCAGGTCTGGCGCGCCATCACCGCTCGCCACAGTCACCTGCCAGTCCGCCTGCACGCGCAGAGCAGCCTGGGCGTGCAACAGACGTTCATCCGCGGGTTGCCATTGCTGCAGCCAGGCGAACAGACCCCGCGTGTCGGCCACTTGCGCCACCTGCACATGGCCACGCCACAGCGGCGTGGCGCTATCGGCCTGCCAGGTGCTGTTCAGTTCGAGCAGCGGTTGCTGGTCGATGGTGGCGCTAGCGTTCAATTGCCAATCCGTATCGAGTCGCTGTACCTGCGCCTGCACTTGCGCCAAACGCCCGTCCTGCTGCAATTCCAGGTGCAACTCGGCCGGCTCGGTCAGGCGTTGCCCGCGCACCAGCCTCGCGCTGCCCGTCAGGGTGCAGCGCCCGACGGCGCAAGGTAGATCAAGTTCGAAGGCATCGAGGGTCAGGCGCTCGGGTATCCAGGCCAGGGCATCCCGCCAGGCTTGCGGGTCTGGCGGCGTTGCATCGGCAGTCACCTGGCTGCCGGGCTGCCAGCGCAGGATCAGGTGCTGGCTGTGCACGGCCGGCAGACGTGGGCGGCCGTCGTGGTAACCGGGCCAGGCCACGTTGAGTTGTTCGGCGCGCAGGTCCAACAGGCTGCCGTCATCGCCCAGGCGCTCGAGGGTCAGGCTGTCCAGCGCGACACCGCTGCGCGACAGGCTCAGCCCGCTCCAATCGAGATGACGGATGCCCTGCTGCGCCAGCAAACGGTCGTACAGCAGCACGCTCGCGGCGATGAGCAGGATGAGTACAAGCAGCAGAATCCGCATCACCCGGATTCCGGTGCGGCGTGGCGGCATGCGCGGGACCTCGTGCAGGCAGTCGAAGGTTCAGGGTGGCCGTCGGGCGGAGGAAGATCAAGGCGTTTTGCAGAACCAGTGTTTTCACCTGGCCAGGAGGCTATATTAGCGATGATTAATGGACTAACGCTTTGTATGCAGAGATATCTCCCATGAGAACCCAACACCAGAGCCGCCGCGAACTGGACAAGATCGACCGCAACATTCTGCGCATCCTGCAGGAAGACGGGCGCATCAGCTTCACCGAACTGGGCGAGCGGGTCGGCCTGTCGACCACGCCCTGCACCGAGCGCGTCCGCCGCCTCGAGCGCGAAGGCATCATCATGGGCTACCACGCCCGCCTCAATCCGCAGCAACTCAAGGCCAGCCTGCTGGTGTTCGTCGAGATCAGCCTGGACTACAAGTCCGGCGATACCTTCGAGGAATTCCGCCGCGCCGTGCTCAAGCTGCCGCACGTGCTGGAATGTCACCTGGTCTCCGGCGACTTCGACTACCTGGTGAAGGCGCGCATCAACGAGATGGCCAGCTACCGCAAGCTGCTCGGTGACATCCTGCTCAAGCTGCCACATGTGCGCGAGTCGAAGAGCTACATCGTGATGGAAGAGGTGAAGGAGAGCCTGACCCTGCCGGTGCCGGAATAAAGCGAACTGAGCCTTGCAGGTGGAAACGCTCAGGTTAAAAAGCACAACGCCCGCGATTGCGGGTGTTCTGCTGTCTGCGGGCGAGATCGGCTCGTGCACAGCCGCGAGGCGTTTTCCGCCCTGGCAATGCTGGGTCTTGGCGCCTCGATGGGTGGACAAGCTGCGCCTTAGCTGGCGGTCGCCCCGGGCGTGCTGGAGGGCGGTGACCTTGCAGGGGGCAGCATGGGCTGAGCCATGACTTGCTGCGCATGGGCGGGGGCGTCGCCTCTATGCGGCGACGGACCGCTGGGTGATCTCGCTGCAATCGAGACAGGTCGCGCCCATGCAAAAGCCCGCAGCGTTGCGGGCTTTCTTGCGGCTTTGCCGATTACCAGAAGGTACCGCGCAGGGTCAGCATGTGGTTGCGTGGCTCACCGTACCAGTTGGCGGCAACCGAAGAACCTACTGTCGAATAATAGGTTTTGTCGAACACATTGTTGAGGTTGTAGGTGAGAGCCCAGTGATCATCGAGACGATACTCGGCCATGGCGTTCCACACGGCGTAGCCCGCCTGGCGATATTCATAGCTTTCGTTGCGAATGACCGCACCTGTGTTGTCCAGCACCGCTGCGGCTCCACTGACATAGTTGGCACTCTGCAGATTCACCCCGCCGCCGACTTTCAAGTCATTGAATTCGCCTGGTAGACGATATGTCGACCATAGCTTGAACAGGTGTTTGGGGGTCAGGCTGCTGAACACCGTGTTGTCGTTACGATTCTGGTTGTGGTTGTAGGTGTAACCCGCCATCAGGCTCCAGTCAGGAAGCAGCTCGCCGCTGACCTCCATGTCCACCCCCTTGCTGACCACTTCGCCCTGCGTCACATAGCAGCAGCTGCCGCCAAACGGAACGGTCGTTACCGGATAAGCAGGGTCCAGTACAGCCTCGTACTCACGCTTGGTGTAATACAGAGCGAAGGAAGTGTTGACGGCACCGCCCCACAGCTCCCCCTTGATACCGGTTTCGTAGGTCTTGCCGGTCATGGGCTCGATCGAGTTGCTGGACTCGGTACCCGGTGCAGGCGCTGGGCCTGCAAGTTTGTTCTGCTGTGGCTTGAAGATCTCCGAATAGCTGGCATACGCCGACCACTCATCACTCAGGTCGTATACCACGCCACCATATGGAACAACCTTGGTCGGCTCTCGGGTGGAAAGATAAGCCGGTGCAACGCCGCTTTCCTGATACGTCTGATAGAACTTGTACCGTTGCGCACGAGCACCCACGATCAGGTGCAGAGGTTCGGCCAGTTGCAGCCGCAGGGTCGAGTAGAGGCCGTACTGGATCTGGGTATTGGGGTTGTAATCAGCCAGCCAATCCTTGGTGGTGGGTGGCTTTGGCCACGGCGTGGAACCGGGGTCGAACACGTTGATTGGATCGAACGCGCCTGCCAGTTGCCCGGTGCCCCGCCATTGGCTGGTAATTCGCTGATGATCTGCCCCCATCAGGAACTCATGCTGGCGATCGAACAGGTTGAATTTACCCGCCAGGTTAACGTCCGCCAGTTGCTGATCGCTGCGGTAGCGCGCAACACTGCCGTAGCGCGTTGCCCCGGTGCCAGTCACCGGGTTGACACTGCCCACGTTGAATGCGCGCTTCTGCAGCCCGGAGTCCTGAGTCTGGGTGTAACTGACGTTGAGCTTCCAGTCATCCGACAGCTCGTGGTCGACCTTGGCAAACACCTCATCCGACCGACCGTCCTGGAACGCCCAGCTTTCGCTCAGGTTGGTATGACGCGGCAAACCGAGATCCTTGCCGTCGCTGTAGCGAGGCAGGCCGGCGCTGGCACCGTTCTCATTGATACGCTCGGAACGTCCACCAATGGTCAGGCGCGTGCTGGGCAGCACATCCGCCTCCAGGATGCCGTAAAGCGTAGGGCTCTGCGAACTGCGCTCATCCATGAAGTACTGCCTGTCGGCATAGGCCGCTACCAGTCGCCCCCTCAGCTTGCCGTCGAAGCCCATCGGCCCGGTGATGTCGACCTGGCTGCGGTAGTTGTCCCATGAACCTGCAGACGCCTCGAACTTCAATTGATAGGTGTCCAGAGGACGCTTGCGCACAAGGTTGATGATGCCGCCCGGATCGCCAGTGCCACCGAAAAGACCCGAGGCCCCACGCAGGACTTCGACGTGATCGAACTCGGCCAAGTTGTAGACCTTGCTTGAATAGAAGCTGCCCGCTGTAGTGCCCAGCGCCATGGGGGCTGCACCATCGATCTGGATGTTCTCGATGGCAAAGCCGCGGGAGTAAAAGTCGTTGATGCGCTCGTTCGAGTTGCGCACAGTGATACCTGGCGTCATCTTCATGGCATCGGTCAAATCGACCATGCCCTTGTCCTGAATCACCTGGTGAGTCACCACCGAAACCGACTGCGGCGTCTGGCGCAGGCTGGTCGGGGTCTTGGAGCCGACACTGGTCAGGCTGGGCGTGTAGGAGCCGGTGTTCTCGGTCATCTGCCCCATGCCCTGGCCCTGCACACTGATCACACCCAGATTCAGCGCACCACCGGATACCACCGGCTGGGTCACTGCATAGCTGCCATCGGCCGTCCGTTCGACACTGAGGCCAGAGCCTTGCAGCAAGCGCTGCAAAGCTTGATCCAGGCTCAGCTCGCCACTCAGGGCCGGCGCCTGCTGGCCAGCGGCAACATCAGTGGCAAACAGGATGCGGCTGCCGGTCTGCCCGGCCAGGGCGTTGAGCGCCTGGTCCAGCGGTTGCGCCGGCAGGTTCAGCGCGTGGGTGGCGTCCTGCGCATACAGAGTCTGAGCCAGCATGATGCCGGCAGCCAGCAATGAGAGACGGCTGAGCCGCGAGCGGTTCGATGGTGCGTTGGTGTTCATGAAGCTCCCCGTGACACGAATCAGAAATGACATTCACAGGGAGTGGCGGATCGACGCCGGGGAATGTTGAGGTGGTGATGCAAAAAATTCTCGTTATTTTTTGCGTCACCACCAGCCGCCTGTTCGACAAGAGTGGCGGCTGGCAAACCGGTCTGGGGGGACGAGCAGCAACGCCTTGCCGCAGCGTGCTCCCACGAAACCTGCACCGCGCCCCTCGCGATGAAATGCCGCGTCTAGCGCCCGCTGATCAGCACGCTACCATCGCCGCCCCGCACCATGACCACCGGCAGGATCGCCGGTAGCAGGTCGATCAACGATTCAACCGAGTCGCTGTCGAACTCACCGGATACCCGCAGCCTGCCGAGGCGCGCATCGGCCAGGCGAACCGGTGCCTGGCGATAGCGCTGGATATCGACGAGCACATCACGCAACGGCATACCGTCGAAACGCAGCTTGCCTTGCTGCCAGGCAGTGACCCGCCCCATGTCCGCCACTTCTATAGGGCCAACCCGCCCGGCACTGGCCAGCACTTGCTGACCACCATCCAGACGTTGCGCCGGCGATTCCTGGCTAGACACCTCGACCGCGCCCTCGATCACCGCGACCGCGACGCCCCGGCTGTCACTGCGCACGTTGAATACCGTGCCGATATCACGCACCGCCACACCCTGGCTGCGCACGATGAACGGCTTGTCTGCGTGCTCCACGGTGAAGGTCGCCTCGCCGTCCAGCAAGTCGATCTGCCGGCTGCGCAGGCGCCGCTCGACCCGCAGGTGCGTGGCGCTATTGAGCACGACCTGGCTGCCGTCGGCCAGTTGCAAACTCTCGCGCTGGCCAGTGGCGGTCCGTATGTCCTCGCTATGCCAGGCCGGGTCCAGCGTCCACAAGCCCGCAGCGAGCAGCAAGGCCGAAAGCCCGCCACCAAGCGCCTGCTTGCGCCGCCGTTGCCGCGCGCTCTGCGCCTTGGCCTCGGCCAACAGCGCATCGCGGGAGGGTACGCGCGTGCGCAAGGCCTGCTCGAAAGGCGCCAGAGGGTCGGCAGCCGACGCGTTGCTCTCCGGGCGAACAGGACTGCTCATTGCGTGCGGTACCGGCCAGCCAGGACCTGGCGCGCCGGCTCCCAGTCCCGGGCGATGGTGCGCATGGCCCGGGAAAAATGCTGAGTCACCATATTGACCGAGATATCCAGCTCAGCCGCGATCTCACGCTGCGGCATGCCATGGATACGGTGCAGGAGAAACACCTGGCGGGCTCGCGCCGGTAACGCCTCGATGATTGCCAGCAGCGCCTCCAGTTGCTGCTCGAAGCTCAGCGTCGCCGCGCCATCGAGTTCGTGCACATGCCAGTCCGGCACCTCGGCCGTTCGCTCGAAATAGGCATTGCGGGTGTTGTCGGCACGACGCCGATCGATGGCCCGATTGAAGGTGACACGACGCAGGAAGGCGAACGGCAGGTGCACCGGTTGCTGCGGTGGCTTTTCCAGCAATTGCACGCACACGTCGTGCACCACCTCGCGGGCGAACTGGCCACCCTGGAAGCGCCGGCGAATGTAGTCGACCAGGTCGTCATAATGCAGCGCCAGGGCGCCGATCAGTTCGACGTCGGGTGAGGACTTGGACATTGCGGATTATCGCTTCCAATTGAAAGTGAGTCGCATTATATCCAAGAAAAATGCCCCGCCTAGACCAGCACCTGCCGGGTACTGGCAATCAACTGATGCACCTGGCGTTCGACCTGTGGCTCGGTCGGCGTCTCGGGCCCACGCCCACGCGGGCACGGCAGGCTCGCCGTGGTGCCGAACAGCCGGCAGATCAACGGGCGCTGGTCATACACCTGGCAGCCCTGGGGGCCAAGGTGCACGCAGTTGAACTCGGCCAGCGCCGCGTCGTGCTCGGCGTCGCTCCTGACCGGCAGGCGCGCCATTTCCTCCGACGAGGCCGTTACCGGGCCGCAACAGTCGTGGCAACCGGGCACGCAGTCGAAACGCGGGATCTGCCGACGCAGGTGATCGATCTTGCGATTGGTACAACTCATCGGCGGCGCCCTGAAAGAAGGCGCGCATCTTAGCGTCAGCGGGAGAAATGATCACTTCACGCAGTTTTCCGGCGCGCCCTCTTGGCTAGCGGTGAGTGACGCGCTTATGCTGCGTCAAATTTTCCAAACACAAAAAACAGGATTCCGCACATGAACGCTCGCGTTCGCCAGCCGCAACCACACGCCGTGCATTCCGACCAGCACGCTGCCTCTTATTACGCCGCCACCGCCAACCGGGCGTTGAGCTATCCGGCACTGGCAGGCGAAACAGTGGCCGACGTGTGCATCGTCGGTGGTGGTTTTTCCGGGCTGAATACGGCCATCGAACTGGCTGAGCGCGGCTTCTCGGTGGTGCTGCTGGAAGCCCATAAGGTCGGTTGGGGTGCCAGCGGTCGCAATGGCGGGCAGTTGATTCGCGGCGTTGGCCACGATGTCGAGCAGTTCGCCCCCGTGCTCGGTGAAGACGGCGTGCGCGCGCTCAAGCTGATGGGCCTGGAAGCGGTGGAACTGGTCCGTCGACGGGTCGAGCACTTTCGCATCGATTGCGACCTGACCTGGGGCTACTGCGACCTGGCCAACACCCCCCGCGACCTGGCCGGTTTCGCCGAGGACCTGGAAGACCTGTGGAAGCTCGATTACCGCCACGAGGTACGCTTGCTGCAACCCGAGCAAATGCATGAAGTGGTTGGCTCCGACCGCTATGTCGGTGGCCTGATCGACATGGGCTCCGGGCATCTTCACCCACTCAACCTGGCGCTGGGCGAAGCCGCGGCAGCAGCCTCGCTGGGCGTGCGGTTGTTCGAAGACTCAGCGGTAACCCGCATCGACTACGGCCCGGAAGTGAAGGTGCATACCGCCAACGGACAGGTCCGGGCGCGTACCCTGGTGCTGGCCTGCAATGCCTACCTGAATGATCTGAATGCGGAAATCGGCGGCAAGGTGCTACCTGCTGGCAGCTACGTGATCGCCACCGAGCCGCTGTCACCGGCTCAGGCGCGCAGCCTGATCCCGCAGAACATGGCGCTGTGCGACCAGCGCGTGGCGCTCGACTACTACCGCCTCTCCGCGGACCGTCGCCTGCTGTTCGGCGGCGCCTGCCATTACTCCGGGCGCGACCCGGCCGACATCACCGCCTATATGCGGCCGAAGATGCTGCAGGTGTTCCCACAACTGGAAAATGTCGCCGTCGATTACCACTGGGGCGGCATGATCGGTATCGGTGCCAACCGTCTGCCGCAGATCGGCCGGCTCGCCGAGCAGCCCAATGTCTATTATGCCCAGGCCTATTCCGGGCATGGCCTGAATGCCACGCACCTGGCCGGCAAGCTGCTGGCCGACGCCATCAGTGGCGAACAGAGCACGGGATTCGACCTGTTCAACCAGGTACCCCACATGACCTTCCCCGGCGGCAAGTTGCTGCGCTCGCCACTGCTGGCGCTGGGCATGCTCTGGTATCAGGTCAAAGAGAAGCTGGGAATGTGACGCACCACCGTGAAGCCGCCCCGCAACGGGGACGGCTTCACGTCCGCTACATCAGGATCAGAATGCCAGACCGAGTTTCAGGCCGACCTGTTCCTGCTTGAGCTTGCTGCGCTCGGCGAAGGTGCTGCTGCTATCGAGCTGATAGCGAGTCTGGGTGTAGTACAGGCTGGTGCTGATCGGCAGGTTGTTGATGCCTTTGTTCCACAGCACGGTCAGCTCACCGTAAGGGTTGACCTTGTCCTTGAGGTCGACGGTGTCCGAGTCACCCGCTTCGAGCTTGCTACGGCCCTCGATGGAATAACGCGCACCCAGTTCCAGACGCACGGTGTAGTCCGGGGTCAGGTAGTTGTAGCCAAGGCCGGCCTTGGCGAATGGCGATTTGGTGGTCAGTTTGACGTCTTCCCTGCCCAGCCCGATGCGCACATCGTCATGCTGGACACGACCCCAGTCGTAACCGCCACCGATGATCCCATCGATGTAGTTGTTGGTGCTCAGCGCGGCACGCAGGCCCAGGTCGAACTCGGCGCGAGCCGACTTGTACTTGGTGTCATCCTTCTTGCCGTATTGCCCTTCGGCACCGATCTGGTAGATGAAACCTTCCTGGCCGGTGAGCTTGTTGCCGAAGTTGTAGTACAGGCCGCCCTGGTTGACCCGGGACTTGTCGCTTTCATCGAAAACGCTGAGCTTGTACTGGTTGTGCGAGCCGATCAGGCCCAGGTTGGAAATCGGGTCGGTCACCGAGTCGGCGTAGACGTGGGAGGCTCCAGCCAGGCAGAGGCCAAGGGCGGTGGTCGTGGTCAGTCCGTTCAAACGCATGGGTTAACTCCTTATCGATCGATTCATGAAGTGGCCATGCCGGTGATGCACCGAAATGGACCGCTCATGACGTGGACTCGAAGTGTTCCCATTGATTCGGGTTGATCGACGAACGGTCCCAGCCGCGACCTAGGGCCTTCCGCTGCTTTTGCGCGCTAACGCCACAAGCGCCAGAAAGGCATTTGTGCTTCGGCCTGAGCCTGCTCACGGGTCAGGCCGATGTCGCGCAACTGGCTGTCCGAGAGTTCGCCCAGGGCCCTGCGGGTGCGCCAGCGCCGCAGAAAAACACCCCAGCCTCCGGGGGCCTGCTTCGCCCTATCGCCGACCTCGCAACCCTGCAGGGATGGGCTGATCACCCTCTCGCTCAGGTCGCTCATAACCGTTCTCCTTGCCTTCATCTGTATGGAAATAGATGATGAACAACGCAATAGAACCATTACAGATCCAGCAGATCGCTATTATTTCCATACAGATGAGCCATATTTCTCTCTGAATTGAATATTGAAATGCCATCTGTACTGGTTTTGAGTTTCGCTTCAGCCGGGAGACCACCATGACCCGCTACCGCCTGCTGGCCGACGCCCTCAGCGCCCGCATCGAGCAGGGCCTGTACCGGCCCGGTGATCGCCTGCCGTCGGTGCGCGCGCTCAGCCTCGAGCACGGCGTCAGCCTGAGCACCGTGCAGCAAGCCTATCGCCACCTTGAGGACCAGGGCCTGGCCGTGCCACGCCCCAAGTCCGGGTACTTCGTGCCGATGACGCGCCGGGCGCCGGCGCTGCCCAATGTCAGTCGCACACCCCAGCGCCCCGTAGAGGTTTCGCAATGGGATCAGGTGCTGGAGCAGATCAGCAACGCGCCCTCCCCTGATCTGATCCAGCTCGGGCGTGGCCGCCCGGACATCAGCGGCCCCACTCTCAAACCGCTGCTGCGCTCGCTGTCGCGACTCAGTCGTCGCCAGGATGTCAGCACCCTGACCTACGGCAGCATCCATGGTGACCCCGCCTTGCGCGAGCAAGTGTCGCGCCTGATGCTGGATTCCGGCTGCCATATCCCCGCTGACGACATCATCATCACCACCGGTTGCCACGAAGCGCTGTCGGCCGCGATTCGTGCCGTGTGCGAGCCCGGCGATATCGTCGCAGTCGACTCGCCGAGCTTTCATGGCGTGATGCAGGCGCTCAAGGGTTTCGGCATGAAGGCTCTGGAACTGCCCAGCGACCCGCTCACCGGCATCAGCCTGAGCGCGCTGGAGCTGGCGCTCGAACAGTGGCCGATCAAGGCCATCCAGCTCACGCCCACCTGCAACAACCCGCTCGGCTACATCATGCCGGAGGCCAGCAAGCGTGCCCTGCTGAGCCTGGCACAGCGCTATGACGTGGCGATCATCGAGGACGATGTGTATGGCGAACTGGCGTACCACTACCCGCGGCCGCGCACCATCAAGTCATTCGATGAGGACGGTCGCGTGCTGCTGTGCAGCTCATTCTCGAAAACCCTGGCACCCGGCCTGCGTATCGGCTGGATCGCGCCCGGTCGTTACCGCGACCGTGTGCTGCACATGAAGTACATGGGCACCGGCTCGACCGCCCAGCTGCCGCAGATGGCGCTCGCCGAATTCATCGCCGGCGGCCACTACGAGCCGCACCTGCGGCGCATGCGCGCGCAGTACCAGCGCGGCCGCGACATGATGCTCGAGTGGATTGCCCGCTACTTTCCGACTACGGTCAAGGTCAGCCAACCGCAAGGCAGCTTCATGATCTGGGTGGAGATGCCGGATGGCTTCGACAGCCATCGCCTCAATCGCGAGCTGCAACAACATGGGGTGCAGATCGCCACGGGCAGCATCTTTTCCGCGTCCGGCAAGTTCCGTAATTGCCTGCGCATGAACTACGCCGCCAAGCCCAGCGCGCAGGTGGAAAACGCCGTGCGCCGAGTCGGCGAAACCATTGCCAGCCTGCTGGCAGCCCCTACAACCTGAATCATCACCGAGCATCAGCGTCCAAGCTCGACCATCCCACCCGTCACCGGAGGCTGCCGTGCACCGCGTCCTGCTGATCGCCCTGCTGCTCTGCCTGGGCGCCTGTGCCACGCCGCCGCAGATCCAGACCAGCCAGGCCATCCCCGCTGAACGCTCCAGCTTTGGCCAGCGCTTGCAGGCATTGGCCGCCGCGCATCCCGGGCAGTCGGGGTTTCGTTTGTTGCCGGCCAGCAACGAAGCCTTTGCCGCCCGCGCCGAACTGATTCGCGCCGCGCAGCACAGCCTCGATCTGCAGTACTACATCATTCACGACGGCCTCAGCACCCGCGCGCTGTTCGATGAAATTCTCACCGCCGCCGACCGTGGCGTTCGCGTGCGCCTGCTGATCGATGACACCAGCAGTGATGGGCGCGACTACCAGATCGCCCGTTTCGCCGCCCACCCGAATATCCAGGTACGCCTGTTCAACCCGCTGCACCTGGGACGGACCATGGGCATCACCCGCCTCTTGGGTCGCGCGCTGAACCTCGGCCAGCAGCACCGGCGCATGCACAACAAGCTGTGGCTGGCCGACAGCAGCGCGGCCATCGTCGGTGGGCGCAACCTGGGCGACGAGTACTTCGATGCCGAGCCCAACCTGAACTTCACCGATATCGACCTGCTCGCCGTCGGCCCCGTGGCGGAACAGCTGGCCCATAGCTTCGACCAGTACTGGAACAGCGCCCTGAGCAAGCCCGTGCAGCAGTTTGTCTGGCGCCAGGCGAAACCCGCCGAGGTGGAGCAGTCCCGGCAGCGCCTGCGGGGCTACCTGGCTCGCGCCCGACTGGAACAGAAAACCCTCTATGAACGCCTACTCGCCTACCGCCACACGCCTCAGCTTGAAACCTGGCTCAGTGAGCTGACCTGGGCCCATGGCAGCGCCCTGTGGGACGCACCCAGCAAGGTACTGGCCAGCGGCATACCAGACGCCCACCTGCTGCTGACCAGCCAGCTGCAGCCGGACCTAGAGCAACTCAGCGAAGAGCTGATCCTGGTCTCGGCGTACTTCGTGCCAGCCCCCGAAGGCCTCGGTTACCTGACCGCCCACGCCGATGCCGGAGTCGATGTGCGCCTGCTGACCAACTCGCTGGAAGCCACCGATGTACCCGCCGTACATGGCGGCTACGCGCCCTATCGCAAGGCGCTGCTGGAACATGGCATCCGTCTGTTCGAGATGCGCCGCCAACCCGACGGCGAAGGCCCGGTCGGTGGCTCTGGCGCACCCTACAGCTTCAGCGGTGCCTCCAACTCCAGCCTGCACAGCAAGGCAATGATCATCGACCAGCGCAAGGTGTTCATCGGCTCGCTCAACTTCGATCCGCGCTCGGTGCTGTGGAACACCGAGGTCGGCGTACTGATCGACAGCCCGCTCCTCAGCCAGCGCGTGCGTGAGCTGGCCTTGCAGGGCATGCAGCCGTCCCTCAGTTACGAGGTGCGCCTGACAGATGACGGCAAACGCCTGGTGTGGATTGCCGAGGACAACGGCCAGGAGCACGTTATCGAACAGGAACCGGGCGGTGCCTGGCGCCAGTTCAACGCCTGGTTCGCCCGGGTTATCGGGGTGGAGCGCCTGCTATGACGCTCAGCGGGTAGCACCGGAAGTCAGCAACTCATCATCGGAACGCCAGGCCAGCCAGATAAAGCCCGCCGCACCCACCGCCATCAACAGCGGCAACGCATGCCCACTTATCCACTGGCTGGCAGCGCCCGTGGCCAGCGGCCCGACCAGGCAGCCGATACCCCAGAGCTGGGCCACATGGGCATTGGCGCTCACCAGCTCATCGTCGCGGAAACGCTCGCCGATGAGGATCAGCGACAAGGTGAACAGGCCACCGGCACTGGCGCCGAACAGCACCCATAGCACCCAGATCAGCGGCGTATGCAGCAACAGCGGAACCCCCAGGCTGGACAGCAACAGCACCACGCCACAGCCGCGGAACAGCGTGCGCCGCGACATCTGATCGGCCAGCCAGCCAATGGGCAGTTGCAGGGCGGCATCACCGACTACCACCACGCTGGCCATCAGCAGCGCGACCTCCTGGGTGAAACCCTGGCGCAGGCCGTAGATCGGCAACAGCGTCAGCATCATTGCCTCGAAGGCGGCAAACAGCATCACCGCCCAGGCAATGGTCGGCATACGCCGGCAAAACACCAGCAGGTCACGCCCCGACGCACTGTGACCGCCCACACTCGGTGCGCCGGTGCGCCCCAGCAGCAACAGCGAACCGCCCACCAGCAGGCCAGTACCAACCCAGAACGCCAGATCACTGTCGGTACCCAGCACAGTCAGCAACAGTGGCCCGGACAGTTGGCTGAGGGCATAGCCAGTGCCATACAGGGCCACCAGGCGCCCGCGCAGGTGTTCGACGGCCAGTTGGTTGATCCAGCTTTCGCCGAGGATGAACACCACAGTCAGCGCCACGCCGATGAACAGACGCAAGCCAAGCCACACCGCATAGTTCTGTATCAACGCCAGCAGCACGATGGACATCGCCCCTACCAGCAGGCACGCCTGCATCAGGCGAGCGGTGCCGAGCCACGCAGCCAGCCGTCCGGCAATGGAAGCGCCGAGCAACACGCCAATCGCCGGCGTGGCCGCCATCACACCGATGGCGAACGACCCATGCCCCCAGCTTTCCAGGCGTAGCGATACCAGTGGCATGGTGACCCCAAGGGCCAGGCCGATGCTGATCACTGCCATGCAGACGGCGAAATAGGTGCCCCAACGCATTGTCATCATCGTCTCCAGCCAGGACGGCCCTCTATGCAAAACGGCCGGGTTTCCTTGCAGAAACCCGGCCGCAGGTTTGGCTCGCGAGAGCCGGCTCCCGGAGGAGCGGACCTTTCAATAACGCTATACGATCCTGTTGTCGAATCCACCATCAATCCAGAGCTTCGGGACTAAGGTCAGGCCAGGCGCCCCGCAGCTTTTAAGCGCAGCGTACTGCAGTACGTGAGCATTAAAAGCGAGGACACAACGCAGCATGACCGACGGCCCGGAGGTCGCCCAGAATGACTACAGCTTGATCCAGGTGGCCTTCAGTTCGGTGTACTTATCGAAGGCATGCAGCGACTTGTCGCGACCGTTGCCCGACTGCTTGAAGCCGCCGAACGGCGCGGTCATGTCACCGCCATCGTACTGGTTGACCCACACGCTGCCGGCACGCAGCGCCTTGGCGGTCAGGTGCGCCTTGGACAGGTTGCTGGTCCATACCGCAGCCGCCAGGCCATACACCGTGTCATTGGCGATCTGTACCGCTTCCTCGGCGCTATCGAAACCGATCACGGCCAGTACCGGGCCGAAGATTTCTTCCTTGGCGATGCGCATGGCATTGCTCACGCCATCGAACACCGTCGGCTCGACGTAGGTGCCGCCGGTCTCTTCCAGCACGCGCTTGCCGCCGGCCACCAGCCTGGCG
Source organism: Pseudomonas sp. Marseille-Q8238 (assembly GCF_965111915.1). Classification (NCBI taxonomy): domain Bacteria; kingdom Pseudomonadati; phylum Pseudomonadota; class Gammaproteobacteria; order Pseudomonadales; family Pseudomonadaceae; genus Pseudomonas; species Pseudomonas sp. Marseille-Q8238. The sequence continues at coordinate 4,756,481 of NZ_CBCOPI010000001.1, forward strand.
CCATCGTCATGCCCGGCCTGGATATAGGCCAGCACGTTGTTCAGTTGCGTGGTATCGACCAGCGCGCCGACATTGGTTGCCGGGTCCAGCGGGTTGCCCGGCTTCCAGGTCTTGATCGCCTCGACCACCATGGGCACGAAGGTGTCCTTGATCGAATTCTCCACCAGCAGACGCGAGCCAGCCGTACAGACCTCGCCCTGGTTGTAGGCGATGGCGCTGGCGGCAGCCTCGGCAGCGGCCTTGAGGTCCGGCGCATCGGCGAAGACGATGTTCGGGCTCTTGCCACCGGCCTCCAGCCAGACGCGCTTCATGTTCGACTCACCGGCATAGATCATCAGTTGCTTGGCGATCTTGGTCGACCCGGTGAACACCAGGGTGTCGACATCCATATGCAAGGCCAGGGCCTTGCCCACGGTATGGCCGAAGCCCGGCAGCACGTTGAACACACCTGCCGGAATACCCGCCTCGATGGCCAGCTGGGCGATGCGGATACCGGTCAGCGGTGACTTCTCCGACGGTTTGAGAATCACCGAGTTGCCGGTCGCCAGCGCTGGACCGAGCTTCCAGCAGGTCATCAGCAGGGGGAAGTTCCATGGCACGATGGCCGCGACCACGCCAATCGGCTCGCGGGTGACCAGGCCCAGCTCGTTGTGAGCGGTGGCGGCCACTTCGTCATAGATCTTGTCGATGGCCTCACCGCTCCAGCGAATCGCTCGCGAGGCAGCCGGCACGTCGACCGCGGTGGAGTCGCCAATCGGCTTGCCCATGTCGAGGGTTTCCAGCAGCGCCAGTTCCTCGGTGTGGGCGTCGATCAGGTCGGCGAAGCGGATCATGATTTTCTTGCGCTCGACCGGTGCCAAGCGCGACCAGGCACCGGAGTCGAACGTGGCACGGGCATCCTGCACCGCCAGGTCGGCATCGGCCTGGTCACAGCTGGCAACCGGGCCGAGCAGACGACCGTCAACCGGGCTCAGGCAGTCGAACGTCGCCCCGGAGGCGGCCGCACGGTACTCGCCATGAATGAAGGCACGGCCCTCGAACTTCAGGTTCTGGGCGCGCTGCTCCCAATCGGCACGGGTAAGGCTCATAGCGGTATCCTCGGGTCGGAGCGTGTAGTGAATCGACCACACGCACGGGCAAATAGTCTGTCAGGCCGGGCAGCGGCCACCGTGCCGGCAACACTAAACCACCGGCAGGTGCCTTTTCAATATTTTTGACAAACGCCTGTTTATCGCCTTGCAATGTGCGTTTTATCAAACATAGACTCCAGACCAACCGCCCCAGCCAGCCCCCGGAAAGAACGATGAACATCGAGCAGATCGTCGATTTCGCCAGCAGCACCAGCACACCCGAGCACTATCGCCCCGCCGCGGAAAAGATCCTCAAGGGCGACCCCGAGCAGAGCGTTCGCAATCACTACGCCAGCCCCTGCGGTCAGTTCAACACCGGCATCTGGGAGGGCGCGGTCGGGCAGTGGACAGTCAACTACACCGAGCATGAATACTGCGAAATCCTTCAGGGGGTTTCCGTACTGCGCGATCAGCAGGGCAACGCCCGTACCGTACGCGCCGGTGACCGCTTCGTGATTCCAGCCGGGTTCTCCGGGACCTGGGAAGTACTGGAGCCGTGCAGAAAGGTCTATGTGATCTTCGAACAGGCCGCTGACTGAACCTGCGCGCCCAACCGCTAAATCACCGCCGTTAAGAATTTCCGGGAGAAATGTCTAGCGGCGCATCGCGGCAGCCGAAGGGTGACCGCCATGAATAGCCGGCCATAAAAAAACCCGCCATCAGGCGGGTTTTTCGCAAGGGCCGGATCAATTACTTGATCTTGGCTTCCTTGTAGGTCACGTGCTTGCGAACAACCGGATCAAATTTCTTGATCTCGATTTTGTCCGGGGTGGTGCGCTTGTTCTTGTCAGTGGTGTAGAAGTGGCCGGTACCGGCGCTGGACACCAAACGGATTAGTTCACGCATGACTTGCTCCTTAAACCTTTTCGCCGCGAGCGCGCAGCTCGGTCAGCACTACGTCAATGCCGCGTTTGTCGATGATGCGCATGCCTTTGGCAGAAACGCGCAGACGCACGAAACGCTTTTCAGACTCGACCCAGAAGCGGTGATGCTGCAGGTTCGGCAGGAAACGACGACGGGTTTTGTTGTTCGCGTGGGAAACGTTGTTCCCGGTTACCGGACCCTTACCGGTAACTTGACAGACTCTCGACATGCCTCAGCCCTCTAAAACCACATGCCCAACCCGGCATGGGTTGGCCGCTTGAACTAATAAAGTCATTTGGCGCTCTGCGCCGCGTTTCTCGGGGGGTCTTACCGGCCTCATCTGCTGGCGCAGTACCGGGCCCCTAGAAAAGAGCGCTGCTTTATACCAGAACACCCCCATCGCCGCAAGGCGAGATACGTGCTGCCAACAGCCACCCCTGCCATCGGAACCCCGGCTCGCCAGCGTTGGCAAGGCCAGCGGAAGACGACCGCTCGTCGCCACCGGCGATTGTCGCGCCCGCCATGTTGGTCTAGGTTAGGCGCTGGCCGGACGCTCAGGGTATCGCGCTCGGCCCGAACATCTCGCACGCCTCATCCCACAGGCCAGCCTTGGCGACCCCGATCTGGAGACACCTTTTATATATGCGCCTCGCTGCCCTGCTCCTGCTGCTCATCCCCATCCTTGGCCATGCCACCACACTCAGCGTGTGCACCGAGGCCAGCCCGGAAGGCTTCGATGTGGTCCGCTACAACGCGTTGACCACTACCAACGCCTCGGCGGACGTGCTGATGAATCGCCTGGTCGAATTCGATGCCACCAGCGGGCAACTGCGGCCCAGCCTGGCCGAACGCTGGGAGGTTTCCGCCGATGGCCTGACCTGGGACTTCCACCTGCGCACCGGCGTCCGCTTCCACAGCACACCCTGGTTCACCCCCGGCCGCCCCCTGAATGCCGAAGACGTGCTGTTCAGCTTCCAGCGCATGCTCGATCCCAACCATCCCTGGTACAAGACCTCGCCCAGCGGTTATCCCCATGCGCAATCGATGCAATGGCCGACGCTGATCACCCAGATCAGTGCGCCCGACCCACACACCGTACGCTTCACCCTGAAGCAGGCCGACGCCACTTTCCTCGCCAGCCTGAGCATGGGCTTCGCCTCCATCTACTCGGCCGAGTACGCCGCCCAACTGCTCAAGGCCGGTACGCCGGAGCGACTCAACCGCCAGCCAGTCGGTACCGGCCCCTTCGTGCTCAAGCGCTTTCAGCGCGACGCGGTGGTGCGCTATACCGCCAACCCCGATTACTTCGCCGGCAAGCCAGGTGTCGATGCCCTGGTATTCGCCATTACCCCGGAAGCCACCGTGCGCCTGCAGAAGCTGCGGCGTGGCGAGTGCCATATCGCACTCTCGCCCAAGCCCCTGGACGTGCGCAGCGCCCGCCTCGACCCGGCGCTGGCCATCAGCGAAACGCCAGCATTCATGACCGCCTTCGTCGCCATCAACAGCCAGCATCCGCCTTTGGACAAGCCCCAGGTGCGCCAGGCGATTAACCTGGCCTTCGACCGCGCCAGCTACCTCAAGGCTGTCTTCGAAGGCAGCGCCCAGCCAGCCCGCGGCCCGTTCCCGCCCACCACGTGGAGCTTTGCCAGCGACCTCCCGCGCTACCCGCACGCCCCGCAAAAAGCCCGCGAGCTACTGGCCGAGGTTGGTTTGGCAGAGGGTTTCCAGACCACCATCTGGACGCGCCCCTCCAGCAGCCTGCTCAACCCCAACCCCAGCCTCGGCGCGCAATTGCTGCAGGCCGATTTGGCGCAGATCGGCATCCGCGCACAGATCCGCGTGATCGAGTGGGGGGAGTTGATCCGCCGCGCCAAGGCGGGCGAACACGACCTGCTGTTCATGGGCTGGGCCGGTGACAACGGCGATCCGGACAACTTTCTCAGTCCGCAATTTTCCTGCGCCGCCGTGCAGACGGGCACCAACTTTGCCCGCTACTGCGATGCCAGCCTCGACCGCCTGATTGCCGAGGGCAAGACCCGCAGCGCCCAGGCCCAACGCAGCACCGCCTATCACGCCGCACAGCAGATCATCGAAGAGCAGGCGCTGTGGCTACCACTGGCCCACCCGACCGCCAGCGTACTGCTGAGCACGCGGGTCGAGGGCTATCAGGCCAACCCATTCGGCCGCCAGGACTTCTCCCGCGTGCAGCTCAAGCAAGAACGCTAGTCGGCTTACCCCGGGCGCAGGTAGCGTTTTCTACCCGTAGAGCGCGCCATGCCCACCGTGGCTGGATTACAGGGGCGCACAACCTGCAACAGCTGACCTACATCCTGCACGAAGCCCCTCAGACCCACCCTCGTTCTGCCATGGACAGCGGCTCGCCATCTCCCACGACGAAATGATCGAGCACTCGCACCTCGACCAATGCCAGTGCCTCCTTGAGCCGCTCGGTAAGCAGTCGATCTGCCTGGCTCGGTTCCGCCACGCCAGAGGGGTGGTTGTGCACCAGAATCACCGCCGCCGCATTCTGCGCCAGACAACGTTTAACCACCTGGCGCGGGTAGACACTGGCACCGTCGATGCTGCCATGGAACAGCGCTTCGAATTCGATCACCCGGTGCTTGGCATCGAGGAACAGGCAGCCAAACACCTCGTGGGGCTCATGGCGCAGGCGCGCCTTGAGGTAGTCGCGCACCGCTTGCGGGCTTTCCAGTACGGAGTCGCGGCGCAGCCGCTCGGCCAGATGGCGCCGGCCCATCTCCAGTACCGCCTGCAACTGGGCGTATTTCGCTGGCCCAAGGCCAAGGCGCTGACTGAATCCTGGCAGGTCCGCCTCAAGCAGCGCCCGCAAACTGCCGAAGTCATTCAGCAGGTGCCGAGCCAGATCGACCGCGCTCTGCCCGGTAACCCCGGTGCGCAGGAAAATCGCCAGCAATTCGGCATCGGTCAGTGCCGCTGCCCCCAGGTCCAACAGTTTCTCCCGCGGACGCTCCGCCGCAGGCCAATCGCGAATACTCATGACATCTCCCTGTCGTTGCGGCCCGCTGTTCCCCTGCGGGCCCTGTGCTATCTTAGCCCAACTTTTTTGCGCGGCGATTGGCCTGGGGAGGCGTCGTCGCCGCAGCGCAACCCACCCTTCATTTAAGGCAGGCCTATGCAGCGGCTGTATCGGAAACGCATCGTCCTGGGCGTCGGCGGCGGCATCGCCGCCTACAAGAGCGCGGAGCTGGTACGCCGCTTGCGCGACCAGGGCGCCGAAGTCCGCGTGGTCATGACCCGCGGTGGACGCGAATTCATCACCCCACTGACCTTGCAGGCACTGTCTGGCCACCCGGTACACCTCGACCTGCTCGACCCGGAAGCGGAAGCCGCCATGGGCCACATCGAGCTGGCCCGCTGGGCCGACCTGGTTCTGGTTGCGCCGGCTACCGCCGACCTGATCGCGCGCCTGGCACAAGGCGTTGCCGACGACCTGCTGAGCACCCTGGTGCTGGCCACCGACGCCCCCGTCGCCCTCGCGCCGGCGATGAACCAAGCCATGTGGCGTGATCCGGCCACCCAGGCCAATACCCAACTCCTTGAGCAACGTGGCATCCGCCTGTTCGGCCCAGCGGCCGGCAGCCAAGCCTGTGGCGATGTCGGCCCAGGCCGCATGCTTGAAGCCGAAGAACTGGCCCAGCGCGCCGCCGACTGCTTCGTCGGCCAGGCCCTGACCGGCGTGCATGTGCTGATCACCGCCGGCCCTACCCAGGAAAACATCGACCCGGTGCGTTACATCACCAACCACAGCTCCGGCAAGATGGGTTTCGCCCTCGCTGAAGCTGCGGTGGAAGCAGGCGCACGCGTCACCCTGATCACCGGCCCGGTGCACCTGCCGACGCCAGACCGGGTCGAGCGCATCGATGTGGTCAGCGCGCGCGACATGCTTGCAGCCTGCGAGGCGGCGATGCCCTGCGACCTGCTGATCGCCTCTGCTGCCGTCGCCGACTACCGCCCGGAAGTGGTGGCCCAGCACAAACTGAAGAAAGACCCGAGCACCGGTGACGGGCTGCTCCTGCAACTGGTACGCAACCCGGACATCCTCGCCACGCTCGCCGGACGCGCGGACCGCCCCTTCAGCGTCGGCTTTGCCGCAGAAACCGAGAACCTGCTCGGCTATGCTGCACGCAAGCTCAAGGACAAGAACCTCGACCTGATCGTTGCCAACGACGTGGCCAACCCGACCATTGGCTTCAACAGCGAAGAGAACGCCATCACCATCATCGACCGCGAGTTGCAGGCCAGCAGTTTTGCCCAGACCAGCAAGAGCAAGATCGCCCGGCAACTGGTGAGCTTCATCGCCGAGCGCCTGAACCGCGCCTGACTTACCTTTCATCTACAAGGCCCGCCATGCACGCTTTGCAAGCCAAGATTCTCGATCCCCGCCTGGGCAATGAATTCCCCCTGCCGCAGTACGCCACGCCGGGTTCGGCCGGCCTCGACCTGCGTGCCATGCTGAAAGAGGACCAGGTACTGGAGCCGGGCCAGACGCTGCTGATTCCCACGGGCCTGTCGATCTACATCGGCGATCCGGGCCTGGCGGCGCTGGTCCTGCCACGTTCGGGACTGGGCCACAAACACGGCATCGTGCTGGGCAACCTGGTCGGCCTGATCGACTCGGATTACCAGGGTGAGCTGATGGTGTCGTGCTGGAACCGCGGGCAAACCCCATTCACCATTGCCGTCGGCGAGCGCATTGCCCAACTGGTACTGGTGCCCGTGGTGCAAGCGCATTTCGAGCTGGTCGACACCTTCGATGAAAGTCGGGGGCACCTCAGCCAGCGCGGCGCGGGCGGCTTCGGCCACTCAGGTAGCCACTAAGCTCAATTTTTTCAGGATGAACTGCCCGGGAGACGTTCGTGAAACTCTTCAAGCGCACTGCCAAGGACAATGACACTTCCCCACTGGTAAGTGCCGGTGAACAACCCCAGGCCGCCAAACCCAGGAGTGACCACAAGGCCCTGTTGCCTGGCGGTATCGCCGTGGTGGCGGGCATGCTCGCGGCCGCACTGATCCTCTGGTTCAGCCTGGACGGCAGCAGTCGCCAGGAACAGCAGCGCCTGGTCCAGGCCTGGGGTGGCAGCCAGGCCGGCGCGCTCAAGCAGGCGCTGCAGCAGTTGCAGGCCGATACGCTTGCCGCCGCACGCGACCCATCCCTGCAAACCGCCCTGCAAAGCGAAGATCGCAGCCTGATCGGCGCAGCGGAACGCAGCCTGCAACACTGGCAGGGCATCGTCGACGCTCACCTGAACGCCCCAGGCCGGGCCGCGCTGGATGTCGGCCGTAGCGGCCCTATGAACTTCGCCGCGCTCGACCTGGTCAGGCGCCTGGAGAACGGCCAGCAGCCGGCCCCCGAAGCCTACAAGGTCGGTGAGCGCTGGCTGGTCTACAGCGTGGCGCCACTGCGCAGCTCGGACAACGGTCCGCTGCAGGGCACCCTGCTGCTGGTGGTCGACATCGACCGACTGCTCAATGCCTTGCCGCCCCTGGCGCCCGGTGTCGGCCAGCTCCAACTGAGCCAGCAGTTCAACAAGGGCACCCCGCAAATCCTCGCGCTACGCGGTGAGGCCGCCTCGGGCGAGCCCGTGCAATTTGCCACAGGCAACCCGAACTGGACGCTGACCTTTAGTGTCGGCAGCACCTTGTCCGCCCCGCCGATTGCACCGGCCATGCTCGCACTGGCCATCATCCTTGCCTTGGGCGGCGCCCTCCTTGGCCTGTACCTGACCCGCAATCACCTGCTCGGGCAGTTGCGCGGCGACGTGCACCAATTAGCACAGATGCTCAAGGAGCTTTCCGCCGGAAAGTCGGTCAAAGCCTTCAGCCTGCGCCTGCCCGCCCTCGATGGACTGGGCCAGGCCATGGCCCGCCTGCCACGCCGCAAGCAGGACAGCCCAAGCACCGACGGCGGCGCCCACAGCGCCACGGTCAAGACGGAGACGCCACTCAAGCCCGCGCAACTGGCAGACCCGCTGTTCCAAGACACCGACATACTCGATATCGACATTCTTGACGAAGACCAGGATCTCCTGGGACTGGAGCAAACTTTCATGGCTGACGCCACACAGACGCCCCCCAACCTGCCCGCTACCATCTTCCGCGCCTATGACATTCGCGGCGTGGTCGGCGACACCCTGACCGACGAAGCCGCCTACTGGATCGGGCGCGCCATCGGCTCGGAAAGCCTGGCCAAGGGCGAGCCCAATGTCGCTGTCGGCCGTGACGGCCGCCTGTCTGGCCCACAACTTGTCCAACAGTTGATTCAGGGTCTGCTCGACTGCGGCTGCCACGTCACCGATATCGGTATGGTGCCGACACCGGCCCTGTATTTCGCCACCCATGTACTCGAAGGCAAGTCCGGGGTCATGCTCACCGGCAGCCACAACCCGCCGGACTACAACGGCTTCAAGATCGTCATTGCCGGCGACACTCAGGCCAATGAACAGATTCAGGCACTGAAAACCCGCATCGACAACAACGACCTGGCCAGCGGTACCGGTACCGTCGAGCAAGTCGACATCCTCGAGCGCTACTTCAAGCAGATCGTCGGCGACATCGCCCTGGCCAAGCCACTGAAAGTAGTGGTCGACTGCGGCAACGGCGTCGCCGGGGTGATCGCCCCCCGTCTGATCGATGCCCTGGGTTGCACCGTGATCCCGCTGTTCTGCGATGTCGACGGCAACTTCCCCAACCACCACCCGGACCCGGGCAAGCCGGAAAACCTGGTCGACCTGATTGCCCGCGTAAAAGCCGAAGGCGCCGACCTGGGGCTGGCCTTCGATGGCGATGGCGACCGCGTCGGCGTGGTCACCAACCTCGGCAACATGGTCTTCCCGGATCGCCTGATGATGCTGTTCGCCAAGGACGTGGTATCACGCAACCCCGGCGCGGACATCATCTATGACGTCAAATGCACCCGCCGCCTAGGCGCGCTGATCAGCGGCTACGGCGGCCGCCCGGTGATGTGGAAAACCGGTCACTCGCTGATCAAGAAAAAAATGCGTGAAACCGGCGCCTTGCTGGCCGGCGAAATGAGCGGGCATATCTTCTTCAAGGAGCGCTGGTTCGGCTTCGACGACGGCATCTATGCCGCTGCGCGCCTGCTGGAAATCCTCAGCCAGGACAAACGCGACGCCGAACATGTGTTCTCCGCCTTCCCGAGCGATATTTCCACGCCGGAGATCAACATCACCGTGACCGACGAGAATAAATTCCGTCTGATCGACAGACTGCAACGCGACGGCGTCTGGGGTGAAGCCAACCTGACCACCCTGGACGGCGTGCGCGTCGACTACCCGAAAGGCTGGGGCCTGGTCCGCGCCTCCAACACTACCCCGGTGCTGGTACTGCGCTTCGAAGCCGAGACCGAAGAAGAGCTGGCGCGCATCAAGGAAGTTTTCCGCGCCCAGCTCTACACCGTCGCCCCTGAACTCAACCTGTCGTTCTGATCTGCCCTGGAGCTTTCGCTGCAATGACCCTCAACCGTGATGCCGCTACCCAAGTCGCCAAAGTCCTGTCCGAGGCACTGCCCTATATCCGGCGCTTCGTCGGCAAGACCCTGGTGATCAAGTACGGCGGCAACGCCATGGAAAGCGAAGAGCTCAAGGAAGGCTTCGCCCGCGACATCGTGCTGATGAAGGCGGTCGGCATCAATCCCGTGGTGGTGCATGGTGGCGGCCCGCAGATCGGCGACCTGCTCAAGCGCCTGTCCATCGAGAGCCACTTCATCGACGGCATGCGCGTGACCGATACGGCCACCATGGACGTGGTGGAGATGGTCCTCGGCGGCCAGGTCAACAAGAGCATCGTCAACCTGATCAACCGTCACGGCGGCAGCGCCATCGGCCTGACCGGCAAGGATGCAGAGCTGATCCGCGCGAAGAAACTCACCGTCAGCCGCCAGACCCCGGAAATGACCCAGCCGGAAATCATCGACATTGGCCACGTTGGCGAGGTGGTCGGCATCAATACCGACCTGCTGAACATGCTGGTCAAGGGCGACTTCATCCCGGTGATCGCCCCGATCGGGGTGGGCGCGGATGGCGAGTCCTACAACATCAACGCCGACCTGGTCGCCGGCAAGGTGGCGGAAGCGCTACGAGCAGAGAAGCTGATGCTGCTGACCAACATCGCCGGCCTGATGAACAAGCAGGGCGAAGTACTGACCGGCCTGACCACCGAGCAGGTCGACGAACTGATCGCCGACGGCACCATCTACGGCGGCATGCTACCGAAGATCCGCTGCGCCCTGGAGGCCGTGCAAGGTGGCGTGACCAGCGCCCATATCATCGATGGCCGCGTGCCGAATGCCGTGTTGCTGGAGATCTTCACTGACAGTGGCGTGGGCACGCTGATCAGCAACCGCAAGCAGCACTTCTGATCGAGCCACAGGCCGCCGTGAGACGGCGGCCTGTTTCATTTACGTCGATTGAACAACTCGAGCAAGCGTGTGCGGTCGGCTGCGAACGAGGCCGCTGCATTCTCTTTGTCCTTGAGAAAACGCTGAATATCCTTTTCCGCCCCCGCCTGCTCAGCACGCAGGTTATCGATTTGCACCAGCAGGTGCTGCGGCACTTCACCACCAGCACGCTCGGTATCGGCTGCCTGAGCCTGCAGATTGGCTTGCTGAGTACGCAATGACTGCAGGTTGCTGCGTGCCACACTGATCACACCGTCCAGCTCGACCAGCTTGCGATCACGCGCCCGGTCCACGTCCTCGACACTGCTGTATAGCCGCAGAAGCTGAGCATCGGAGTTGGCCTTGGCCTTCTCGCTTGCCTGACGCACGCGCTCTTCTTCGCTAGGTGCGGGCGGCACCACACGCACCACACGACCCTTCTCATTGAGCACGTCATAGCCCTTGCCCACGTACTCTGGCGGCACACCAAGGCGATTGATCACGATCTCGCCGCGATCATCGAGGTAACGGTACAGCTCCGTAGCGCCTGCCAGCGGTGGCAGGCAAAAGGTCATCAACAGTATCCAGCGCATTGCGCCCGACTTGAGCATGAGCCGCACCCTTCTTGTCCTGGTCGTGATGTTAGGCTTGCCTCAGAAAGAACTCGGCAGCGCCTAGATTCCATACTCCGCGCGATAAGCCTCCACCGCCGGCAGATGCTTCTTCAACTCGCTATCGCCCGCCAGATAATCCAGCACCTGCTCCAGCGACACAATACTCACCACGGGAACAGCATAGTCGCGCTCGACTTCCTGGATAGCCGATAGCTCGCCCTTGCCCCGCTCCTGGCGATTCAAGGCAATCAGCACGCCTGCCGCCTGGGCTTCCTGCGCCTGAATGATCTGCATCACTTCGCGAATCGCCGTGCCGGCGGTGATCACGTCATCGATGATCATCACTCGGCCATTCAACGGCGCACCGACCAGCGTGCCACCTTCGCCATGGGCCTTCGCCTCTTTGCGGTTGAAACACCATGGCAGGTCGCGCTCGTGCTGCTCGGCAAGCGCCACGGCCGTCGCGGCTGCCAGGGGAATGCCCTTGTAGGCGGGGCCGAACAGCACATCGAAATCGATACCGCTGTCGACCAGCGCCGAGGCATAGAAACGCCCCAGCTTGGCCAGGGCCAGGCCGCTGTTGAACAGGCCGGCATTGAAGAAGTAGGGACTGGTACGTCCGGACTTTAGGGTGAACTCACCGAAACGCAGCACGCCGCGTTCGATGGCAAAACGGATGAATTCGCGCTGATACGCCTGCATGAAAAGCCCCGAACGACACGCTTGTAGCTATGAATTTGGCTAATTAGGGATGAGCTCAGGTATCATACACGCAGGTGTTTTTGGGGGCCATTTATGCGGATCATCAGTGTGAACGTGAATGGTATTCAGGGTGCGGTCGAGCGTGGTTTGCTCAGTTGGCTGCAAGCCCAGAATGCCGACGTGATCTGCCTGCAAGACACCCGTGCTTCCTCCGTTGAACTGGATGATCCGGCTTTCCAGCTGGATGGTTACTTTCTCTATGCGTGTGATGCCGAGATACCCGACCAAGGGGGCGTAGCGCTGTATTCGCGCCTGCAACCGAAGGCGGTCATCCACGGTCTCGGCTTCGAGATGGCCGATCGTTACGGGCGTTACCTGCAGGCGGACTTTGACAAGGTCAGCATCGCTACCATCCTGCTGCCTTCGGGCCAGGGCGGCGATGAGAACCTCAACCAGAAGTTCAAATTCATCGACGACTTCAGCGGCTACCTGGACAAACAGCGCCGCAAGCGACGCGACTACATCTACTGTGGCTCGCTGTTCGTCGCGCACCAGAAAATCGACGTGAAGAACTGGCGCGATTGCCAGCAGATGCCCGGCTTTCTGGCGCCCGAGCGTGCCTGGATGGACGAAGTCATCGGCAACATGGGCTATGTCGACGCCCTGCGTGAAGTCAGCCGTGAAGGCGACCAGTACAGCTGGTGGCCGGATAGCGAGCAGGCAGAAATGCTCAACCTTGGCTGGCGCTTCGACTATCAGTTGCTGACGCCCGGCATGCGCCGCACCGTGCGCAACGCCAAGCTTCCGCGCCAGCCACGCTTTTCGCAGCATGCACCGCTGATCGTCGACTACGACTGGCTGCTCAGCGTCTGAGCAGCTCCAGCTGCCTGCATCAGCCGCGCACACCACGCAGCGCGCGCCAGGCCTTTGCCACGGCACTGACCAGCACCAGCACAACCCCACCCGCGACGATGCCGAATACGGCATTGAGCAGCGTCGGGGTCAGCGCACCCAGCACGCCGCCCACCACTGAAACGGACACCACCGCCTCGGCAGCCTGGTGAATCAGCGCATTGGCGAACGGAATACCGTGAGTCAGGATGCCGCCACCAACCATGAACATCGCGGCGGTACCCACCACCGACAACGCCTTCATCAGCCAGGGCGCGAACCAGAGGATGCCATGCCCGGTCTTTTGCGCCAGGACGCTGTCACGCTGGCTCAGGTAGAGCCCGGCATCATCCAGTTTGACGATACCCGCGACCAGGCCATACACCCCAATGGTCATGACCAGGGCGATGCCGGACAGCACGGCAACCTGCTGAATGAATGGCTGAGCCGCTACCACGCCCAGCGTAATGGCGATGATTTCCGCCGAGAGGATGAAATCGGTACGAATCGCCCCCTTGATCTTGTCCTTCTCGAACGTCTGGATATCCACGTCAGGGTCGGCCAGCGCCTGCACACGCTGATCGTGCTGTTCGCGCGCCGCCTCCTTGCCATGCAGAAACTTGTGCGCAAGTTTCTCGAAGCCCTCGAAACACAGGAAAGCCCCGCCCAGCATCAGCAACGGCGTGACCGCCCAGGGTACGAAGGCACTGATCAGCAAGGCCGCCGGCACCAGAATCGCCTTGTTCAGCAGCGAGCCCTTGGCCACCGCCCACACCACCGGCAATTCACGGTCAGCTCTGACACCGGAAACCTGCTGGGCGTTCAGGGCCAGATCATCGCCCAGTACGCCAGCGGTTTTCTTCGCCGCCAGCTTGGTCATCAGAGCGACATCGTCCAGCACGGTGGCGATGTCATCAAACAAGGTCAGTAGACTGGCTCCGGCCACGCACGTACTCCTTGTAGCAGCGATATGGAACGCTTACTTGACCAGGCGCCAGCAGAGGGGATAGCGGTAAGGCTTGCCCTCATTGGCCTTGATACCGGCAATGATAGTCAGCACCAGCGCCGTTACACTGACCAACAGCATCAGCGGAAAACCGATCAGTACCCAGGCCAGCAACCCGCAGACCATCATGGCGATGCTGTAGGTGATCTGGAAATTCAGCGCTTCGCGCCCCTGGTCATCGACAAAGGGATCGGACTCCTTCTTCAACTGCCAGACGATCAGCGGTCCGATGACATTGCCAATCAGTGGCGCCAATACCCAGAAGAAGGCGGCGTAGTGACACAGCATCGCCCACTGGCGAGCCTCCTGGCTTGGAATGGGAACCAGATTCTGCTCGCTCATAGGGCTCTCCTCTCTGTCAGTCGACCAGTGCGGCACGCTGCAGTTCGAACAACTCGCGCATGCCTTGTTGCGCCAGGGCGAGCATGGCATTCAGCTCTTCAGGCTGGAAGGGGGCACCTTCGGCCGTGCCCTGCACCTCGATGAAACCGCCAGCATCGGTCATCACCACGTTGAGATCGGTCTCGGCAGCGGAGTCTTCCAGGTAGTCCAGGTCGAGCACAGGCTCGCCCTGGTAGATGCCCACGGAAACGGCAGCGACCATCTGCTTGAGTGGCTCGCCTTTCAGGGCGCCGCGCTTCTTCAGCACTTTCAACGCATCGGCCAGGGCCACCATGGCGCCAGTGATCGAGGCCGTGCGGGTGCCGCCATCGGCCTGGATGACATCGCAATCGATATAGATGGTGTTCTCGCCCAGCTTGCTCATATCCAGCGCTGCGCGCAGGGAGCGGCCGATCAGGCGCTGGATCTCCAAGGTACGACCACCCTGCTTGCCGCGGCTGGCCTCACGCTGGTTACGGTCGCCGGTGGCGCGCGGCAGCATGCCGTACTCGGCAGTCAGCCAGCCCTGGCCCTGCCCCTTGAGGAAGCGCGGCACACCGGACTCGACGCTGGCGGTGCAAATGACCTTGGTGTCGCCGAACTCGACCAGCACCGAACCCTCGGCATGCTTGGTGTAGTTGCGGGTGATGCGAACAGCGCGCAACTGGGTGGAGGCACGGCCACTGGGACGTTTCATCTGCTAATACCTGATAAGAGAGCGGGGAAATCTGCCGGGCATTATAGGGCCGCCATCGCGCGCGCGACATGCCGGATTGGGCCGACCGACGCACTGCGCTACAATCCCGCGCCCTTGTTCATTGATCCGAGAGGTATTCCCATGGTGCACAGCATGACGGCCTTCGCCCGCGTCGAAGGGGCCGGCGCCCACGGCACCCTGAGCTGGGAACTGCGCTCGGTCAATCACCGCTACCTGGAACCGCACCTGCGCCTGCCCGATGCCTTTCGCGATCTCGAAGGCGCCGTGCGCGAAGCGCTGCGCCAGGGACTCTCGCGTGGCAAGGTCGAATGCACCCTGCGCTTCGCCGAGGAAAGCAGTGGCAAGAGCCTGAAAGTGGACAACGAGCGCGCCAGCCAACTGATCGCCGCTGCCGAGCAGGTGGCCGGCTTGATCAAGCAGCCAGCCCCGCTCAACCCGCTCGAAGTACTGGCCTGGCCCGGTGTACTGGTGGCCGACGCGGCCGACCCGCAAGCCCTCAACGCCGCGGCCCTGGCCCTGTTCGACCAGGCCCTCGGCGAGCTGAAAGCAGGCCGTGGCCGCGAAGGCGCCGAACTGGCCAAGCTGCTCAATGAGCGACTGGACAGCATTCAGGACGAAGTCGTCGCCCTGCGCGAGCTGGTGCCGCAGATGCTCGCCGGGCAACGGCAGAAAATTCTCGACCGCTGCGCCGACATGCAGGCCGAACTGGAGCCACAACGCCTGGAGCAGGAACTGGTGCTGCTGGCGCAGAAGAGCGACGTCGCCGAGGAGCTTGATCGCCTGACCACCCACGTCAGTGAAGTGCGCCGCGTACTGAAGGCGGGCGGCGCAGCTGGCCGGCGCCTGGACTTCCTGATGCAGGAACTCAACCGCGAAGCCAACACCCTTGGTTCGAAAGCCTTCGATACCCGCAGCACCCAGGCAGCGGTCAATCTCAAGGTGCTGATCGAACAGATGCGCGAACAGGTACAGAACATCGAATAAGTTACCGGTGCCCGCCAGGCATCATTTCCTTTTGCTCAGGATGCAACCATGACCGTCACCACCGGCACTCTCTACATCGTTTCGGCTCCTTCTGGTGCCGGCAAGACCAGCCTGGTCAAGGCCCTGATCGACAGCGTGCCGCGCATCCGCGTATCGGTCTCGCACACTACCCGCGCCAAGCGCCCGGGCGAAGAAGACGGGGTCAACTACCACTTCGTCGACCACACCGCCTTCACCGCCATGATCGAACGCGGCGACTTCCTGGAACACGCCCAGGTCTTCGACAACTTCTATGGCACCTCGCAGACCTGGCTGGAGAAAACACTGGCCGAGGGCTACGACCTGATCCTCGAGATCGACTGGCAAGGCGCGCAACAAGTGCGCAAGCTGATGCCGCAGGCCAAGTCCATCTTCATCCTGCCGCCGACCCAGGAGGCCCTGCGCCATCGCCTGACCAACCGCGGGCAGGACAGCAGCGACATCATCGAACGGCGCATGCGTGAGGCGGTCAGCGAGATGAGCCACTACGTCGAATATGACTATCTGGTGATCAACGACGATTTCCAGCATGCCCTGGACGACCTGAAGGCCATTTTCCGCGCCAACCAGTTGGGCCAGAGTACGCAGCAACAGCGCCATGCCGGCCTGCTCAGCGAACTGCTGGTCTGACCGCTCAAAACAGCGCTTCCCTTAATGCTGGTGATTTTTTAGACTATTCAGTCCGCTCGCCCATTCGGGCCCAGCCTTTTTGCTATTGCCACGAGGAACACCATGGCCCGCGTTACCGTTGAAGATTGCCTGGACAACGTCGATAACCGCTTCGAGCTGGTCATGCTCGCCACCAAGCGTTCCCGTCAACTGGCCACCGGCGGCAAAGAGCCCAAGCTGGCTTGGGAAAACGACAAGCCGACCGTTGTTGCCCTGCGCGAAATCGCAGCCGGCCTGGTCGACTATGACGTGATCGCCCAAGACGACCTGGTTGAAGAAGAACCTTTCTTCGCAGCGCTGGAAGACGAGGCCAACGAGCCCCTGTAAAGCGATGGGCCGACGTCGCGCGACTCGCATGCAGCCGGAGCGGCAGGGGGCAAACCCTTGCCGAGCATAGACACACTCGCAGAACGACTCTCGGCCTATCTCGGCCCGGACCAGGTCAATCTGGTCCGCCGCGCCTATTTCTACGCCGCGCAAGCCCATGACGGGCAACGCCGCCGCAGTGGCGAAGCCTACGTCACGCACCCGCTGGCAGTCGCCAACATCCTCGCCGACATGCACATGGACCATCAGAGCCTGATGGCAGCCATGCTCCATGACGTCATCGAGGACACCGGCATCGCCAAGGAAGCACTCACCGCGCAGTTCGGCGAAACCGTCTCGGAACTGGTCGACGGGGTCAGCAAGCTGACCCAGATGAATTTCGAGACCAAGGCCGAGGCCCAGGCCGAAAACTTCCAGAAGATGGCCATGGCCATGGCCCGCGATATCCGCGTGATCCTGGTCAAGCTGGCCGACCGCCTGCACAACATGCGCACCCTGGAAGTGCTGTCCGGCGAGAAGCGTCGGCGCATCGCCAAGGAAACCCTGGAAATCTACGCGCCCATCGCCAATCGCCTGGGCATGCACAGCATGCGCGTGGAATTCGAGGACCTCGGCTTCAAGGCCATGCACCCGATGCGCTCCGAGCGTATTCGCGCCGCGGTGCGCCGCGCCCGGGGCAACCGCAAGGAAATCGTCGCCAAGATCGAAGAGTCGATCACCGCCTGCCTGGAACGCGAAGGCATGCAGGGCGAAGTGACCGGCCGCGAGAAGCACCTGTACAGCATCTACCAGAAGATGCGTGGCAAGCGTCGGGCGTTCAACGAGATCATGGACGTCTACGCCTTCCGCATCATCGTCGACAAAGTCGACACCTGCTACCGTGTGCTCGGCGCCGTGCACAACCTGTACAAGCCACTGCCCGGACGCTTCAAGGATTACATCGCGATCCCCAAGGCCAACGGCTACCAGTCGCTGCATACCACCCTGTTCGGCATGCATGGCGTGCCCATCGAGATCCAGATCCGCACCCGCGAGATGGAAGAGATGGCCAACAACGGCATCGCCGCGCACTGGCTGTACAAGTCCGGCGATGACGAGCAGCCCAAGGGCACCCACGCCCGCGCCCGGCAGTGGGTCAAGGGCGTGCTGGAAATGCAGCAGCGCGCCGGCAACTCGCTGGAATTCATCGAAAGCGTGAAGATCGACCTGTTCCCGGACGAGGTCTACGTGTTCACGCCCAAGGGCCGCATCATGGAGCTGCCGAAGGGCTCCACGGCGGTCGATTTCGCCTACGCGGTGCACACCGATGTCGGCAACAGTTGCATCGCCTGCCGCATCAACCGGCGCCTGGCGCCGTTGTCGCAGGCGCTGGAAAGCGGCTCCACGGTGGAAATCGTCACTGCCCCTGGCGCGCGGCCCAACCCGGCCTGGCTCAACTTCGTGGTTACCGGCAAGGCACGCACGCACATTCGCCACGCCCTCAAACTGCAGCGCCGCTCGGAGTCGATCAACCTTGGCGAGCGCCTGTTGAACAAGGTGCTGACCGGCTTCGACAGCCACCTGGAAAAGATCTCTCCGGAGCGCATCCAGCAGGCTCTCGGCGAATATCGCCTGGAGGTCATCGAAGACCTGCTCGAAGACATCGGCCTGGGCAACCGCATGGCCTATGTCGTCGCCCGTCGCCTGCTGGCCAGCGACGGCGACGAGCTGCCGAGCGCCGAGGGCCCGCTGGCCATTCGCGGCACCGAAGGCCTGGTACTCAGCTACGCCAAGTGCTGCACGCCGATCCCCGGCGACCCCATCGTTGGCCACCTGTCGGCGGGCAAGGGCATGGTGGTGCACCTGGACAGCTGCAAGAACATCAGCGAAATCCGCCACAATCCGGAAAAGTGCATCCAGCTCAGTTGGGCCAAGGATGTCACCGGCGAATTCAACGTCGAATTGCGCGTCGAACTGGAACACCAACGCGGCCTGATCGCCCTGCTGGCCAGCAGCGTGAATGCCGCCGACGGCAACATCGAGAAGATCAGCATGGACGAGCGCGATGGCCGCATCAGCGTGGTCCAACTGGTCGTCAGCGTGCATGATCGCGTGCACCTGGCACGCGTGATCAAGAAACTGCGGGCGCTGACCGGGGTGATTCGCATCACCCGCATGCGCGCCTGACCCCTTGCGCCGGGCAGCCTGCCCGCGCCCCTCACTCAGGAGAATCCCATGAGCAAGAGCGTCATCACCAGCGACAAGGCCCCAGCCGCCATCGGCACCTATTCCCAGGCCATCAAGAGCGGCAACACCGTCTACCTGTCCGGCCAGATCCCGCTCGACCCGAAAACCATGGAACTGGTCGAGGGCTTCGAAGAGCAGACCGTACAGGTCTTCGAGAACCTCAAGGCCGTGATCGAAGCCGCCGGCGGCAGCTTCAAGGACGTGGTCAAGCTGAACATCTTCCTCACCGACCTGAGCCACTTCGCCAAGGTCAACGAAGTCATGGGCCGCTACTTCGAGCAGCCTTATCCAGCCCGCGCCGCCATCGGCGTAGCTGCCCTGCCGCGCGGCGCACAAGTGGAAATGGACGGCATCCTGGTTATCGACTGAGACCGCCCATGCGCCACACCCTGACGGCCCTGCTCGCCTCTGCCCTGCTGGTCGGCTGTGCCGGCAAGCCGGGCAGTCCGGATGGCATCTGGATCAACCAGCCGCTGATCGACGCCGCGCGCGAAGGCGGCCCGTTGCGTGAGGCACTCCTCGCCCATGGGCCGAATCTGGAATGGCGCATCGACAGTGCGCGGGGCATCGCCACGTACAGCAACGGTTTCGAGCTGGGCGAAGGGCAACTGAGTGCCGAGCAGCCCGGGCACTGGCAGGTCGACTACCACGGCGACTACCAGGAACAGCTCAGCCTCGATGGCAAGCAACTGGTGCAAGCTGCCAGCGCCAACGGGCCGGAACAGCACTTCAGCAAACCCGCTACAGCCATGGCTGCCGATGCGCCACCGGGCAGCAGCTTTGAATGGGCGCTGTACCAGGCCTACCTGGGCGGCAAGTGGACCATCAGCCAAGGCCTTGGCCAAGGCGGGCTGGTGATCTTCCATCCGGACGGCCGTGTCGAGGGGCTGCCAGGAAGCGAACGCTATGCGCTGTGCCTAGCTGGCGATTGCGCCTCGATGGCCGGCGACCACGACAGCCTCTGGCTGCAACTCGGGCAACAGGGCGCGCCGTGGCTATTCGAACGCGATGGTGATGAATTACGCATCTTCGAAGCGGTCAACCAGGCCCAATCGACCGAGATGCCCGAATATCGACCAGGTCACCAAGCCTGGCTGCTCGAACGAGACTGAGTCCGCACATGCGCCACAACTTATTGCTTGGACTGCTATTAGTTGCCCTGACCGCCCAGGCTGACCAGCGCCACTACGATAGCAGCGGACGTTACCTCGGCCGCACGGACGACAGCGGCCGCCACTACGACAGCAGCGGTCGCTATACCGGTAGAACCGATGCCAATGGCCAGCGCTACGATGACGCCGGACGCTACCTCGGCCGGCAGAGCGAAAACGGCCAGACGTATGACGCCAGTGGGCGCTACACCGGGCGCCAGGACCAGGAAGGCCGTCAGTACGACTCCGCCGGACGCTATGAAGGCAGACAGGACCGCGACGGTCGGCAATATGACTCGAGCGGGCGCTATACCGGCCGTTCTGACGACTGATCGGCACTCAAAATAGCCGCATAGCCTTCTCGATAGCTCGGGTACTGCGGCACCCAGCCCAGTGCCCGTGCACGGGCGTTGCTGCAGCGCTTGCTACCGGAGCGACGCACGGTGGACTCCTCGGCCCAATGCTCTACGCCTATCTGCTCGCGCAGCCAGGCCACCACTTCATGCAAGGGAGCCGGGGCATCGTCCACACCGATGTAACAGTCCTCAAGCGCCGTGCCGGCGGCATCGGCCTGCAAGAGAAACGCCAACAGGCCAGCGGCATCATCGGCATGGATGCGATTGGCGTACAGCGGCGGCTCACTGACCACCCGGTACCCCATACGCACCTGCTTCAACAACCACTCACGCCCTGGCCCGTAGATACCGGTCAGGCGTACCGTGCTAGCGGGCAGTCCACTGTCCAGCAACAGGCGCTCGGCTTCGAGCATGATGCGCCCGGAATAGCTCTGCGCTTCGGCTGGTGATGCTTCGTCGACCCAACTGCCATCAGCCTGCGTGTATACACCACTGCTGGAGACGAACAGCACACGCTTGGGCCGTTGCCCATGCTGAGCCAACCATTGGAGTACGTGACGCAAGCCCTCGACATAGGCCTGCCGGTAGCCAGCCTCGTCGTGCTGGGTCGCAGCAGCGCTGTACACCAGATAATCCAGCGTACCGCTCGGCCACTGCGCCGGGCAGGTCGCTTCGCTCAGGTCAGCTGCTACCGGCAAGGTTCCCGCCGGCAAGGCTGCGACCGTACGCCGCAGGCCATACACCTGCCAGCCTGCTTCGCCCATGCGCACCGCCAGCCGCCCGCCTACATCGCCACATCCCGCAATCAACAGGCTTCGAACAGCAGACATGCACAGCTCCTCATTGGATAACGCGTTACCGGTGACAATTGCCAAACAGGGTAACAGCTGCAATCCAGGGCAATAAAGTTACAGCGTTTCTTTCACAAACAAGAATTACTTGCAATAATGGCCACCCTTTTAGCCAGGCTGCCGTATGCAGCCATGGTCACCGCTCTTCCCAATCTAGGTCCGGCCAGCATGAACACCATCGCATTCCGCGTTCAGCCAACCACCGTTTTCCCGTCGCGCGCCCTGCGCGCCTTGGGCGTCCTGCTTTTCAGCCTGTTGCTGGTGCCCTCCAGCGCATTTGCCGAAGAGCCAGCCGTAACACCAGGCGCCGCCACTGCCGAGCAAACCGCGCCGGTCGCTCCGGCCACTGAAGAAACGCCTGCCGCTGCCGCGCTGCGCGAGAAGCTCGCAGCCCTCGGCCCGGATGCGAGCGCCGAGCAGATCCGCGAAACCACTCGCCAGACCCTGGAAGAGCAAGGCGCGTCGGCTGAAGACATCGCCAAGGCACTGGAAGTCCTGAGCATGGCGGAAGAACTGGGCAACCAGCTCTCCGAAGCCGCGCTGGATGACGCCGACGCCGCCTTCCATGACCTGTCGCCCTGGGGCATGTACCAGAGTGCCGACGTGGTGGTGAAGAGTGTAATGATCGGCCTGGTACTGGCGTCGATCCTGACCTGGACCATCTGGATCGCCAAGAGCATCGAGCTGATTGGCGCCCGCCGCCGCCTGAAGCGGGAACTGCTCGACCTCAAGGGCACCCGCACTCTCAACCAGGCCGCCGAGCAAGCCCGCACCAAGCACAGCTTCAGCACCGTACTGATCGAAGATGCCCGCGAAGAGCTGAAACTGTCCGCCGGCACCAAGGAAAAGGAAGGCCTCAAGGAACGCATCAGCTTCCGCCAGGAGCGCCTGGTCGCTGCCTGCGGTCGCGAGATGAGCAAAGGCACCGGCGTGCTGGCCACCATCGGCTCCACTGCGCCCTTCGTCGGCCTGTTCGGCACCGTGTGGGGCATCATGAACAGCTTCATCGGCATCGCCAAAACCCAGACCACCAACCTTGCCGTCGTCGCCCCCGGTATCGCCGAAGCACTGCTGGCTACCGCTCTGGGCCTGGTCGCGGCGATTCCTGCGGTCATCATCTACAACGTCTTCGCCCGCTCCATCGCCAGCTACCGCGCACAAGTCGCCGACGCCTCGGCACAGGTCCTGCTGCTGGTCAGCCGTGACCTCGACCACCAGTCGAGCGGCGAGCGCGGCCAACAGCCCCACATGGTCAAGGCGGTCTGATGCCATGGGCCTGCATCTGAACGAAGGTGGTGATGATCTTCAGGAAAGCCACGAGATCAACGTAACGCCCTTCATCGACGTCATGCTGGTGCTGCTGATCATCTTCATGGTCGCAGCCCCACTGGCCACCGTCGACGTCAAGGTCGATCTGCCGGCCTCCAGCGCCAAACCGGCCCCACGCCCGGAAAAACCGATCTACCTGAGCATCAAGGACGACAAGAGTCTGTACCTCGATAACCAGCAGGTCGACCCGACCAAGCTGGGCTCGGCGCTGGATAACCTGACCCACAACGATCGGGAAAAGACCATCTTCGTGCGCGGTGACAAGGGCGTCGACTATGGCGACCTGATGGTCGTGATGGACAACCTGCGTGGCGCCGGTTATCTGAAGATTGGCCTGGTGGGTCTGGAAACGGTCGGTAAGCAATGAGTTCAACGCCAGCCAAGCTGTCGCGGTGGAGCGTCAGCATCATCGTCGTGCTCGCGCTGCATGCCGGCCTGTTCTATTGGGCGTTCTTCTGGCACCCCACGCTCACGCCGCTGGAAATCCCACCGGCAGCGATGGTCATCGAGCTGGAGCCCTTGCCGCCTGCCGCGCCCAAGCCGGCTCCGCCACCGCCGCCGGAAGTGAAGCCGGAAGAGCCCGAGCCCATGCCGAAGCTGGCCGAAGCGCCGAAGCCGACCATTGCGGTCACTCCGCCCAAGCCGAAGCCCAAGCCACAGCCCAAACCGCCGAAGCCCAAGCCGCCTGAGCCCAAGCCACAGGAGCCGGATCAGCCTCAGGAAGACGCGCCGCCAGCGCCGCCAAGCCCGCAGGTTGCAGACAAAGCTGCGGCCCCGCTGCAAGCACCGGTCAGCACGCCGAGCCAGGCCGAAATCAGTTGGCAGAGCAAGCTGCTCAGCCACTTGGCAAAATACAAGCGCTACCCGGAAGATGCCCGCCGCCGTGGCTTCGAAGGGGTCAATCGCCTGCGCTTCGTCGTCGATGCCGACGGCAAGGTGCTGTCCTATTCGCTGGCCGGCAAATCGGGCAGCGCCTCGCTGGACCGCGCCACGCTGGAGATGATCCGCCGTGCGCAGCCCCTGCCGAAGCCGCCACCCGAGCTGCTCAATAATGGCAGCCTGGAAATCGTCGCGCCGTTCGTCTACTCGCTGGACCGTCGCTGACCTGCCGGGGCCGTGTCAGCACACGGTCCCGGAGCCGCCACGGCGCTGCATTTCAGGTGTTGGTTCCATTGAAGACAGCCGCTATGCTTGGGCGCATCTCAATGGATAAAGACTATGACCCTCACCGAGCTGCGCTACATCGTCACCCTGGCCCAGGAACAGCATTTCGGACGTGCCGCCGAGCGCTGCCATGTCAGCCAACCGACCCTGTCGGTCGGTGTGAAAAAACTCGAAGACGAGCTGGGCGTGCTGATTTTCGAGCGCAGCAAGAGCGCCGTGCGCCTGACTCCGGTCGGTGAAGGTATCGTCACCCAGGCGCAGAAGGTGCTGGAGCAGGCACAGGGCATCCGCGAGCTGGCCCAGGCTGGCAAGAACCAGCTGGCCGCACCGCTGAAGATCGGCGCCATCTACACAGTCGGTCCTTATCTGTTCCCGCACCTGATTCCGCAGTTGCACCGGGTCGCTCCGGAAATGCCGCTGTACATCGAGGAAAACTTCACCCACGTGCTGCGCGACAAGCTGCGTACCGGGGAGCTGGACGCGATCATCATCGCCCTGCCGTTCCAGGAAGCCGACGTACTGACCAAACCCTTGTATGACGAGCCGTTCTTCGTGCTGATGCCCGCCAACCATCCGTGGACCGCGAAAAAGAACATCGACGCCGCCCTGCTCAACGACAAGAGCCTGCTGCTGCTCGGCGAAGGCCATTGCTTCCGCGATCAGGTCCTCGAAGCCTGCCCGGCCACCCGCAAGACCGAAGAGAACAAGCACACCACCATCGAGTCCAGCTCGCTGGAAACCATCCGCCACATGGTCGCCTCGGGCCTGGGCATCTCGGTCCTGCCGCTCTCTGCAGTGGAAAGCCACCACTATGCGCCAGGGATCATCGAGGTCCGCCCGCTGACCCCACCGGTACCATTCCGCACCGTGGCCATCGCCTGGCGCGCCAGCTTCCCGCGGCCCAAGGCCATCGAGTTGCTGGCCGACTCGATCCGCCTGTGCTCGGTCGCCGCGCGCCCACAAGGTGAAGCCCTGCCGGCATGACCGAACTGGCACAAGTGCCCGTCACTGCCCTCAAGGGCGTTGGCGCGGCACTGGCGGAAAAGCTCGCCAAGGTCGGCCTGGAAACCCTGCAGGACGTGTTGTTCCACCTGCCCCTGCGCTACCAGGACCGCACCCGCGTGGTGCCCATCGGAGCCCTGCGTCCCCGCCAGGATGCAGTGATCGAAGGCATAGTCGCAGGCGCCGATATCGTCATGGGTCGCCGTCGCAGCCTGCTGGTACGCCTGCAGGATGGCAGCGGCACCCTGAGCCTGCGCTTCTACCACTTCAGCCAGGCGCAGAAGGATGGCCTCAAGCGTGGCACCCAATTGCGCTGTTACGGCGAAGCGCGCCCCGGCGCCTCGGGCCTGGAAATCTACCACCCGGAATACCGTGCTCTGAACAGTGATGAGCCGGCACCGGTGGAACAGACCCTGACGCCGATCTACCCGACCACCGAAGGCCTGACCCAGCAGCGTCTGCGCCAGCTCTGCCAGCAAGCCTTGGCACGTCTCGGGCCACACAGCCTACCCGACTGGCTGCCTGCCGAACTGGCGCGCGACTATCGCCTGGGGCCGCTGGACGAAGCGATCCGCTACCTGCACCGGCCACCGCCGGATGCCGATCTGGAGGAACTGGCCGAGGGCCGCCACTGGGCCCAGCATCGCCTGGCCTTCGAGGAATTGCTGACCCACCAGCTCTCGCTGCAACGCCTGCGCGAACAGGTCCGCGCCCAGCAGGCCCCGCGCCTGCCCGTGGCCAAGCGCCTGCCACAGCTGTTTCTACAGAACCTTGGATTCCAGCCCACCGGCGCACAGCAACGGGTCGGCGCCGAGATCGCCTATGACCTGTCCCAGGACGAGCCGATGCTGCGCCTGGTGCAAGGCGATGTCGGCGCCGGCAAGACGGTGGTCGCCGCCCTGGCCGCATTGCAAGCACTGGAAGCCGGCTACCAGGTCGCGCTGATGGCGCCCACCGAGATCCTCGCCGAGCAGCACTTCCTCAACTTCAGTCGCTGGCTGCAGCCGCTGGGCATCGATGTGGCCTGGCTCGCCGGTAAACTCAAGGGCAAGGCCCGCGCGGCAGCCCTGGAGCAGATCGCCACCGGCACACCCATGGTGGTCGGCACTCACGCCCTGTTCCAGGAAGAGGTGCAGTTCAAGCGTCTGGCCCTGGCGATCATCGACGAGCAGCACCGCTTCGGCGTGCAGCAACGCCTGGCCTTGCGCCAGAAAGGGATTGCCGGCCGCCTGTGTCCGCACCAGTTGATCATGACCGCCACGCCGATTCCGCGAACCCTGGCGATGAGTGCTTACGCCGACCTCGATACCTCGATCCTCGATGAGCTGCCGCCTGGGCGCACCCCGGTGAACACCCTGGTGATCGCCGACAGCCGCCGCATCGAAGTGGTCGAACGCGTACGCATCGCCTGCCGCGAAGGCCGTCAGGCCTATTGGGTGTGCACGTTGATCGAAGAGTCCGAGGAGCTGACCTGCCAGGCCGCCGAGACCAGCTTCGAAGAACTCTCCAGCGCGCTCGGCGAGCTGCGTGTGGGCCTGATCCACGGACGCATGAAGGCGGCAGAAAAAGCCGCCGTGATGGAGCAGTTCAAGCGCGGCGAGCTGCAACTGCTGGTCGCCACCACGGTGATCGAAGTCGGTGTTGACGTGCCCAACGCCAGCCTGATGATCATCGAGAACCCCGAGCGTCTGGGCCTGGCCCAGTTGCACCAGTTGCGCGGGCGAGTCGGGCGAGGCAGCGCCGCCAGCCACTGCGTGCTGCTCTATCACGCACCGCTGTCACAGATGGGCCGCGAGCGCCTGGCGATCATGCGCGAGACCTGCGACGGCTTCATCATCGCCGAGAAAGACCTCGAACTGCGTGGCCCCGGCGAAATGCTCGGCACCCGCCAGACCGGCCTGCTGCAATTCAAGGTCGCCGACCTGATGCGCGATGCCGACCTGCTGCCCGCCGTACGCGATGCCGCACAAACACTGCTGGCACAGTGGCCGCAACATGCCAGCCCATTGCTCGAACGCTGGTTGCGCCATGGCCAGCAATATGGCCAAGTGTGAGCACGCGCACAGCTAGCGGGTCGCTTGCACGATGGCAGCGCCCCTTGGCAGCACCGCTGGTTATACTCCTCCGCAGTCGTTTTTCAGCTGGACTCCGCCCATGACCGATGTAGCCCTTGCACCTGATTCCGCGCCACGCCCACCGGCGATGATTCTTCAGCTTCTGGAAAAACTCGGTGTAGCGTGCCAGGTACGGCTGGATCATCCCGCGTTGCCAGCCGAGCGCCGCGTCCAGGCCGCCCTGCTCGACGATGCGGTCGGCGCCTTGCTGGTGCTGTTTCCTCAGGACCAGTTGCTCGACCTCAACCGCCTTGCCGAACTCACCGGACGCAAGCTGACCGCCGTCAAACCCGAGCGCCTGGAGCGGATGCTGGCCAAACACGAGCTTGGTCAATTGCCCGGACTACCGCCACTGACCAGTTCACCCTGCCTGTACGACGAGCGCCTGCTGCGTGGCGACAGCCTGCTGATCGAGTCGGGACAACCCGGCGTGCTGCTGGAAATCGCCAGCGAAACCTACAAGACCGTGCTGTTGAGCAAGGCCAGCGCGGCCCGCTTTGGTGAGCCACTGGCGAGCATCCAGCTCAACCTCGACCGTCCAGACGACGACCGCGCCGAAATCACCCAGGCGGTCCAGGCCTTCACCGCCCGGCGCATCCAGCAGCGCCTCGAGGAAACCATCGAGATCCCGCCGCTGCCGGAGACCGCGCAGAAAATCATCAAGCTGCGCGTCGACCCGGATGCCACCGTCGACGACATCACCGGCGTGGTGGAGACCGATCCGGCACTGGCGGCGCAAGTCGTCAGTTGGGCCGCCTCGCCCTACTACGCCGCGCCGGGCAAGATCCGCTCGGTGGAAGATGCCATTGTCCGTGTCCTGGGCTTCGACCTGGTAATCAACCTCGCCCTCGGCCTGGCACTGGGCAAGAGCCTCAGCCTGCCCAAAGACCAGCCGCAGCAAGCCACACCGTACTGGCAACAAGCGATCTACAGCGCCGCGGTGATCGAAGGCCTGACCCGTGCCATGCCCCGCGCGCAACGTCCGGAGGCTGGCCTGACCTACCTGGCCGGCCTGCTGCACAACTTCGGCTACCTGGTCCTGGCCCATGTCTTCCCGCCGCACTTCTCGCTGATCTGCCGGCACCTGGAGGTCAATCCGCACCTGCCGCCCAGCTACATCGAGCAGCACCTGCTGGGCATCAGCCGCGAGCAGATCGGCGCCTGGCTGATGCGCTTCTGGGACATGCCGGAGGAACTGGCCACCGCGCTGCGCTTCCAGCACGACCCGGACTACGACGGCCCACATGCCGCCTACCCGAACCTGGTGTGCCTGGCGGTCAGCCTGCTGCGCAATCACGGGATTGGCAGCGGCCCGCAGAGCGAGATTCCGGATGCCCTGTTCGAGCGCCTGGGCCTGACCCGTGAAAAAGCCGACGATGCCCTGAACAAGGTGCTCCAGGCCGAAGCGGCACTGCGAGAGCTGGCGTCGCAACTCAATCTGCCGCACTGAGCAACACCCATGAAAAAGGGGCCGCAAGGCCCCTTTTTTTCATGGACACCGAATACGCGCTACTTGAGCTGCGCCCGGCGTGCCGCAAAGACCTTGGGCAGTTGCCGAACCGTGGCTTCCAGCACCGCATGCACGGGCGCCTGTTCGTACAAGGCAGCGTACTCCGTCAACTGCGCACTGGGCGTCTGCCGATAGGCATACAACATGAAGGCCTCAACACCGCTGGCACTGGAGCTGCGCAAGGCTGCAATCTGGCCGGCGGTCTGCTCGCCGAGTGCCTTCTCACTGAGCGTCTCACCCCGCGCCTTCAACGTCAGCAACGCCTGAGTCTTGCCCACTTCATAGCGCAACAGGGTAGCCAGTTCGGTCGTGTGCGCGGCCTTGTCGAGACGACGTACCAGTTCAACCCGCTCGGCACGCGGCGGACGCTGGCTCAGTTGAGCACGGTAATCCGCCAGGCCACCGGCCTCCGCTACTCCCCGTTCGGCCTCGGTAAATTGCTGCGCCAGGGGGCTATCGAGCAACTGCAACGCCTCTTCCAACTGGGCCTTGGGCAGTTCCGACGCCAGGCGCTTGGCTAGGTCATCGCACAAGGCAGACGCGGCAAAGGTCTTGTCCAGGCGTTTCTGCTGATTAGCGGGCATCCCCCGCTGCAACAACGGTGCGGTCTGCTCGCACAGCAAGGCAACGCCTGACAGCTCCAGCACCCGGGTAAGCGTCGGATCGACCGGTGCAGCCTGCACCGTGGCACTCAAGAGCAGCAGAAGAGGAAAAACGCTCAGCAAACGCATGGTGACAACTTCCCTGAAAACGCCAAGCCTAACCGATAGCGCCCTGCGCGTGTCTCAAGCAGCCTTCTTCGGCTGGGTCTTGGCTTTCTTCGGCACAACGTACTTGAGCAGGCCCTGGAACCAGATCACCAGTGCCGGGTTGCCCTGGATCTGGATGTCCTTGTTCTGGATGCCCTGCATGAAGGCCAGTTGCTTGTTCTTCGCCTGCAGGGTGGCGAAGCCGTAGAGCGCGTCCTTGAAACCGATGGCGAACGCCGGTGCCTCGGCCTTGCCGGCACGGCTGGTGACGCGCTGCTGACTGATGATGTAGTGACGGGCGATCTTGCCGTCCAGTGTATGCATCTGGAAAACCATGTCCTTGCCTTCCAGCTGCTTCTGGAAGTCAGGATTGGTGCGGCTGGCCTTGGCCATCAGCCGGCCCAGCATCCAGAGGAGAAAGCGGAATTTCATGGTGCACAGCCTCGAAGTGTGTCAATCGGCGGTGCATTGTAGCGACTTGCGCCAGGGACTACATCCTGGCGTTTGTTACCGTTTCGCGCGCGAACGCGACGAAATGAGCACAAACTTTGGCAAATCCGGGACCTTGCGGCCCCGGACCGAAGGCTGTCAGTTGACCGCATCCTTCAGGGATTTGCCCGGCTTGAACGCCACGGTGTTGCTGGCTTTGATCTTCACCGGCTGACCGGTTTGCGGGTTTTTACCGGTACGAGCACCGCGGTGGCGCTGCAGGAAGGTGCCGAAACCAACCAGAGTCACGCTGTCCTTGCGGTTCAGCGCATTGGTGATTTCTTCGAGAACGGCGTTGAGTACGCGGTTGGCCTGGTCTTTGGTCAGGTCTGCCTTTTCGGCGATAGCCGCGGCGAGTTCGGGTTTGCGCATAAATGCCTCTTTGACGGTTTGTTGTTTTTGTGTCCGTGCTGTCCATCCGGAACAGCGCCCAAGGCGCCGCAACAGCTCTGCGCTGCGGCAGACCGAGGGAGAATGGCACGCCATCAGGCACCGCGCCAGTACTGCTGGGCGGTTTACATCGCCTTTAGCAAGGCTTTTATGCCATATCGAGTGACAAACCAGCCATATGCCACAGCATAAGTGCGATTTTGTGAGGTCGGTGACTATCGCACCGTCACGCATAGATGCAGAGATACAAACACTGAAAGCACAAACGGCGACCCTATAGGTCGCCGCTCATATCAGCTCAGGAACACGCCTCAGCCGATTTCGATCATCTCGAAATCAGCCTTGCCCACGCCGCAATCCGGGCACAGCCAATCGGCGGGTACATCTTCCCAGCGGGTGCCAGGCGCGATGTCATCGTCTGGCCAACCCAGGCTTTCGTCATAGATCAGTCCGCAGACCACGCATTGCCACTTCTTCATTGTCGTTACCTCCTCATCGGACAGACCGGACCGATATACCTCTGATAGCCTGAAACCGACCGCCTCAAGGCAGTGCTCCCCAGCCCAGGCAACTAGGCATGGAGGAGTCGGTCGTTCGCGTCAGGCGTCGTGTGGGCATTTGCTGGCCATAAAATCAGCAGGCTTTGTACTGGTCAGCGCGCCCTGGCGCAAGTACCTGCCGGCGGTCTACGACGCCATTTCGCATGTTAAGCTCGCGGCCTCATTGTGCCGTTTGAAGCCTGACATCGTGTCACTCGCCCATCCGCCACGCTGGCTCACCAGCGCGCAACTGCATCCCGTACCCACTCCCCTGCATCGTGACTGGCTCTTTGACCAGGGCTCGCTGACCCGCCGCCTGACGGGCCTGAGCGCCGGCCAGTTCAGTGTGCTGCCGCTGCTGCAAGGCTGGCAGGTGCTGCGCGCCGATGAGTGCGACAGCCTGCAGGTGCCGGTCGGCAGTCAGGGCTGGGTGCGCGAGGTGTTCCTGCGTGGCGCCGAGCAACCCTGGGTATTCGCCCGCAGCGTTGCAGCCCGTAGCGCCCTGGAAGGCTCCGGCTTCGACCTGGGCAAACTGGGTAGCCGTTCGCTGGGCGAGTTGCTGTTCAGTGATCAGGCCTTTCAGCGCGGCGAGCTGCAGGTCTGCCGCTACCCGGCCATCTGGCTGCCTGCCGCTGTGCGCGAGGAGCGCCTGTGGGGCAGACGTTCGTGTTTCCGCCGCGATGGGCTTGGTGTACTGGTCGCCGAAGTCTTCCTGCCAGCCTTCTGGCAGCAGGCCGAACAACCGGCGTGAGGCCTTCGTCCTGCACGGTGCGACTCGTCTCCGTATAATCGCGCCCACTGTGTCCGGAGAGCCGTCGATGTACACCACCCTGCTGCAATCGCTGAATCGCCTGCACCCACGCCTCTTCGATTTCATCCAGCTGACGCGCCTGGACCGCCCCATCGGCGTCTACCTGCTGCTATGGCCCACCCTGTGGGCGCTGTGGGTGGCCAGCAAGGGCACGCCGGACCTCAAGCATCTGTTGATCTTCGTCGTCGGCGTCACGCTGATGCGCGCTGCCGGCTGCGTAATCAACGACTACGCCGACCGTAACTTCGACGGCGATGTCGCACGCACCCGCAATCGACCGCTGGTCAGCGGCAAGGTCACAGCGCGCGAAGCATTGATCCTGTTCGCCGTGCTGATCGGACTCAGTTTCGTCCTGGTGCTCTTCACCAACTGGCTGACTATCGTGTTCTCCATCGGCGGCCTGGCCCTTGCCGCCTGCTATCCGTTCATGAAGCGCTATACCTTCTACCCGCAAGTGGTGCTCGGCGCGGCCTTCTCCTGGGGCATGCCGATGGCCTTTACCGCGATCACCGGCGAACTGCCGCCGCCCGCGGCCTGGCTGCTGTACCTGGCCAACCTGCTGTGGACTGTCGGCTATGACACCTACTACGCCATGACCGACCGCGAAGACGACCTGAAGATCGGGGTGAAATCCACCGCCATTCTGTTCGGCGATGCCGATCGCGTGATCATCCTCACCCTGCAGGGCATGGCCCTGTTCTGCCTGGCACTGGCGGGTGTGCGCTTCGGCCTCGGCATCTACTTCCTGCTCGGCCTGCTTGGCGCGGCACTGTGCTTCGCCTGGGAGTTCTGGAGCACCCGTGAGCGCGATCCGCAGAAGTGCTTCGCCGCATTCCTGCACAACCACTGGGCGGGGTTGTCGATCTTTCTCGGCATCGTGCTCGATTACGCCGTGCGCCCGGTGGTGTAACGAACCGGGCGCCTCGTGCGCATCCATGGCCTAATTCACGTTGCGATACGCCCTACCGTTCACGTATCAAAACCACGCTGCCGCGCAGTTGTCACATCGCTGCAATAATTCCGTTATCTAATGCGGCGCAAGACAGACAACCCGAGGCCAGACCATGGTTGGCAAGAACATTCTGATCGTTGATGACGAAGCGCCGATTCGCGAGATGATCGCCGTCGCGCTGGAGATGGCCGGCTACGACTGTATCGAGGCGGAAAACACTCAGCAGGCACACGCCCTGATCGTCGACCGCAAGCCGGATCTGATCCTGCTCGACTGGATGCTGCCCGGCACCAGCGGCATCGAGCTGGCCCGCCGTCTCAAGCGCGACGAGATGACCGACGACATCCCGATCATCATGCTCACCGCCAAAGGCGAAGAGGACAACAAGATCCAGGGTCTTGAGGTCGGCGCCGATGACTACATCACCAAACCATTCTCGCCCCGTGAGCTGGTCGCCCGGCTCAAGGCCGTGCTGCGCCGCGCCGCGCCGAACGATGGTGAGTCGCCGATCGAGGTGGGCGGCCTGTTGCTCGACCCGGTCAGCCACCGCGTCACCATCGACGGCAAGCCGGCCGAGATGGGGCCGACCGAATACCGCCTGCTGCAGTTCTTCATGACCCACCAGGAACGCGCCTATACCCGTGGCCAGTTGCTCGATCAGGTCTGGGGCGGCAATGTCTACGTCGAAGAGCGCACGGTCGACGTGCACATCCGCCGCCTGCGCAAGGCGCTGGGCGAGGTCTACGAAGACCTGGTGCAGACCGTACGTGGCACCGGCTATCGTTTCTCCACCAAAAGCTGAGCTGGCCACACCCGATTAAGGAAGTATGGTGAATCAGAACTGGCGTAGCGTCGTGGTGCGTCACCTGCTGCTGTTGCTAGCCGCCTGCGGGCTGCTCGGCCTGATCAGCGGCGAATATGCCTGGTCCCTGGTGCTCGGCCTGGGTGCCTACCTGGCCTGGCATATCAAGCAATTGCTGCGCCTGTATATCTGGCTGCGCGACCGCAAGCCGGATGAAGCACCGCCAGAAGGCTACGGCCTGTGGGGCGAGGTGTTCGACAACATCTACCACCTGCAACGCCGTGACCAGCGTGTGCGTGGCCGCCTGCAAGCCGTGATCGACCGCGTGCAGGACTCCACCGCCGCCCTGCGCGACGCGGTGATCATGCTCGATAGCGACGGCAATCTGGAGTGGTGGAACCGCGCCGCGGAAACCCTGCTGGGCCTGAAAACACCACAGGACAGCGGCCAGCCGATCACCAACCTGGTCCGCCATCCACGCTTCAAGGAATACTTCGAGCAGGGCAATTACCAGGAGGCTCTGGAGCTGCCCTCGCCGGTCAATGATCACCAGCGCCTGCAATTGCAGATCACCCAGTACGGCAATGCCGACCACTTGATGCTGGTGCGCGACGTCACCCGCATCCATCAGTTGGAGCAGATGCGCAAGGACTTCGTCGCCAACGTGTCCCACGAACTGCGCACACCACTGACCGTGATCGCCGGCTACCTGGAGACCCTGCTCGACAACGTCGAGGACGTGAACCCGCGCTGGGTGCGTGCCCTGCAGCAGATGCAGCAACAGGGTGCACGCATGCAGAACCTGCTCAACGACCTGCTCCTGCTGGCCAAGCTGGAGGCCACCGACTACCCCTCCGACAACCAGCCGGTACCGGTCGACCTGCTTCTGCTGAGCATCAAGAACGACGCCCAGGCCCTGTCCGCCACGCGCAATCACCGCATCAGCCTGGAAGCCGACGCCAGCGTGCGTCTCAAGGGCAGCGAGGCGGAGCTGCGCAGCGCATTCTCCAACCTGGTGTTCAACGCGGTGAAGTACACACCCGATGAAGGCGAGATCCGTATCCGCTGGTGGCACGACGACACGGGCGCACATTTTTCGGTGAGCGACAGCGGTATCGGTATCGAAGCCAAGCACCTGCCACGCCTGACCGAGCGTTTCTACCGGGTCGACTCCAGCCGCGCCAGCCACACCGGCGGCACTGGCCTGGGCCTGGCCATCGTCAAGCACGTGTTGCTGCGCCACCGCGCCCGCCTGGATATCACCAGCGTGCCGGGCAAGGGCAGCACCTTCACCTGCCATTTCCCCCCCCAACAGGTGTCCATGCGCGGCTGACGACTTGCAATCACCCGCGCGAGCCGCCAACCTTCAGACTTTATCCATCACCCGAACCCTCCATGGACCCTTCCCCTAGTTACACCGCCGCCAGTTATTTCGCCGATTTCGGCCTCATCCTGTTCGCCCTGTTCCTCGTGCTGCTCAACGGATTCTTCGTCGCGGCCGAGTTCGCCATGGTCAAGCTACGCGCCACCAAGGTCGAAGCCATTGCCGAAAAAAACGGCTGGCGCGGGCATATCCTGCGCACCGTACACAACCAGCTCGACGCCTACCTCTCGGCCTGCCAGTTGGGCATTACCCTGGCTTCCCTCGGCCTCGGCTGGGTCGGCGAGCCTGCTTTCGCTCACCTGCTGGAGCCGGTCTTCAGCTACTTCGGCCTCGAGTCGCCCAAGCTGGTCCACGCCAGCGCCTTCTTCGTCGCCTTTTTCATCATTTCCTACCTGCATATCGTGGTCGGTGAGCTGGCCCCGAAATCCTGGGCGATCCGCAAGCCCGAGCTGCTGTCGCTGTGGACCGCCGCGCCGCTGTACCTGTTCTACTGGGCCATGTACCCGGCGATCTGGCTGCTCAACGCCAGCGCCAACGGCATCCTGCGCCTGGTCGGCCAGGGCGAGCCGGGGCCGCACCACGAACACCATTACAGTCGCGACGAACTGAAGCTGATCCTGCACTCCAGCCGCGCCCGCGACCCCAGCGACCAGGACATGCGCGTGCTCGCCTCCGCCGTGGAAATGGGCGAACTGGAAGTGGTCGACTGGGCCAACTCGCGCGAAGACCTGGTCTACCTGAACAGCAACGCCAAGCTCGACGAAGTGTTCAGCCTGTTCCGCCGCCACAAGTACAGCCGCTTCCCGGTCTATGACGAAAGCGCCGATACCTTCGTCGGCATCCTGCACATCAAGGACCTGCTGCTGCACCTGTCACTCCTGGAAATGCTGCCCTCGGCGCTCAAACTCAGCGAACTGCTGCGCCCGGTGGAGCGCGTATCCAAGCACATGCCGCTGCCGCGCCTGCTGGAACAGTTCCGCCAGGGCGGTGCGCACTTCGCCCTGGTCGAAGAGGCCGATGGCAAGGTCATCGGCTTCCTGACCATGGAGGACGTGCTCGAAGCACTGGTGGGCGATATCCAGGACGAACACCACAAGGCTGAACGCGGCCTGCTCGCCTACCAGCCCGGCAAGCTGCTGGTGCGCGGTGATACGCCGTTGTTCAAGATCGAACGCCTGTTGGGCGTCGACCTCGACCACATCGAAGCGGAAACCCTCGCCGGCCTGGTCTATGAAACCCTCAACCGCGTGCCGGAAGAGGAAGAAGTGGTCGACGGCGAAGGCCTGCGCATCATCATCAAGAAGATGAAAGGCCCGAAAATCGTCCTGGCCAAGGTGCTCAAGCTGGACTGAGCAGCACGCGCTGGCCGCGCCGGCCAGCGCCGCGTCTAGAACCTGAGCACGTCCTCCTTCGTAGCGCCACGAGCGCGACTCAGGTCAGCGCCATTCCCTTGTCCAGATGCTGGTCCACCAGCCATTTGCCGTGGGCAATCGAAGCGCGCTGGGCCTTGTCCAGCTCGCTGAGAAAGCGGTAGTCCACAGGTAACGACAAGCGCCGCGTGGTCCGCCCGTCGGGCGTGGTGATGTGGCAGCCGCCGGCCCAGGGCGTGGGGATTCCCGGGTGTTCGACGACATCGGCATGAATGGCATGGTCACGATGGATGCAGTGCAGGCTGGTCATGGCAACTACCTCGCAGGCATGTGCCTCCACCATAAAACAGCCAGGCCAGGTGCGGCAGCCAACCGACGAAGGGTCGACTTGCGATTCGGCAAGCTTCAGTCACTGCCCTCGACGAGCAGCCAATAGGGCAAAGGGGATTTGAGGAAGAACGCAGCGTGCAGACACTGGGCTATGGGGCACTATGCCGGTAGCGGTGGCTGTGGAGGGAGACGAGCGGAAGAGAAGAATCGGTGGCGCCCGCAAGGGGCACCACCGATGCGGCAGCGGTCGACTTAAGCGACGGCGCCGGCCAGCGAACCTTTCGGGTTGGCACCGAAACGGTTGTCGCCCGGGGTGCTGTCCAGCACCAGGAACACCAGCAGCACGATACCGCCAACCAGCGGAACAAGTGCGATCAGCAACCACCAGCCGCTGCGGTTGGTGTCGTGCAGGCGACGTACAGCCACGGCCAGCGACGGGATCAGCACAGCCAGTGCATAGATACCGCTGAGCAGACCAATACCTGCTTCAACACTGAAGGTGCCGACCACGCCGTCGACGAACGACAGCACAACACTGACGATCAAGTTGAACAGAACGAACATCCAGTATTCCTTGCGGCGGGCACGGCCGCTGAACACTGCATATTGCTTCAGAACGTTGAGATACCAGTTCATGTTTTTATACCTTTCCTTGTCCCCGGAGTATGTCGGGCAGCAGCAAGGGGGCGCTGCTGCCCAAAGGCAAAGCCGTAGCAATTAGACACTATTTTGGCGTCAGGCTTAAGTCCAAAACCAAGGAATGCGATCCATCTGGCAAAGGTTCTCCGTTCTTGCAAACGTGCGGGCCTGCTCAGGTGACCAAGCAGTCGCCTGGGTGCGTCTCAGCGCGCCGCAATCGCTCAGGCCTGAGCGGTACGGGTCAGTTTCTCCAGCAGCTCAAGGTCGGTGTTCATGCCTGAGGTTTCGCGGATGCGCGCGAGGATTTCCTTTTTCAAGGTGAGGAATTCGGCAGACAGCTTCATGTCCTGGTTACGCTCGGCCGGCAGCGGTACATCGTAGATGGTGTCAATGCGACCAGGGCGTGGCGCCATCAAAACCACACGCCCACCGAGGTAGATCGCCTCTTCGACGTCGTGGGTGACGAACAGAATGGTGCTCTTTTCCAGACGGTGCACATGGCGGATCAGGTCATGCATCACCTCGCGGGTCTGCGCGTCGAGGGCGCCGAACGGTTCGTCCATCAGCAGGATCTGCGGTTTGGGCATCAGTGCACGGGCAATCGCCACGCGCTGCTGCATGCCACCAGAAAGCTGGTTGGGATAAGCCTGGGCGAAGGCCGACAGGCCCATCAGGTTGAGCAATGCATCGGCGCGGCCGCTGGCCACCTCCACATCGGCGTCGCCGCGCACGGTGTCGCTGACCACCTTGAGCTGGCGGCAGAACTTGATGTTGTCCATGACCTTCAGCCAGGGGTACAGGCTGTAGTGCTGGAACACCATCGCCCGGTCGATGCCGGGGCCGTTGACTGCGCGGCCATCGACCAGGATCTCGCCGGCGCTGTGCCGCTCCAGGCCACCGATGCTGCGCAGCAGGGTGGACTTGCCGCAGCCGGAGGCACCGACGAAGGTGATGAATTCGTTCGCGCGGATATCCAGGCTGACATCCTGCAGCGCCTGCACGGACCGCCCCTGACTGTTGAATACCTTGTCGACGTGGCGAATCTGGATCTTGCTGTCAGTCATGGCGATTACCTCTTCATCCAGGGGAAGGCCACGCGGCCGAGCCAGCGGAACGCCTGGTCGGTGAGCAGGCCGATGATGCCGATCAACAGGATGCCGGCGAAGATCTTGTCGGTGTGCATGTAGCGCTGTGCCTTGAGGATGGCGTAGCCGAGGCCGGAGTTGGCCGCTACCAGCTCGGCCACCACCAGGTAGGTCCAGGCCCAGCCGCAGGTGATGCGCAGGGTATCGAGCAGGGCCGGGCGTGCCGAGGGCAAGACCACCAGCTTGATGATTTCGCTGCGCGAGGCACCCATGGTCTGCGCCGCCTCGATCTGCGCCATGGGCACGCGGCGTACGTCCTCGGCAACCATCAGCACCATCTGGAAGAAGGTGCCAATGAAGATGATGAGGATCTTCGAGCCTTCGTCGATACCGACCCAGAGCATGATCAGCGGGATGAACGCCACCGCCGGCATGTAGCGGATGAAGTCGGTGAGCGGTTCGAGAAATGCCTGTACCGGGCGGTAGGTGCCGATGTACAGGCCCAACGGCAGGGCCAACAGTGCAGACGCACCGAAGCCGCCCATCACTCGCCACACGCTGATGCCGATATCAGCCAGCAGCCCTTCTTCGCTCCACCAGCGACCGACGCGCGCCAGCACCGCATCAGGGCCGGGCATGAACATCGGATTGGTCAGGCCGAAGGCACTGCACGCCCACCAGACCAGTATGGGCAGCAACAGGCCGGCAGCGGCCAGGCCCCAGATGGCGCCACGCGGCAGCTCACCGCGAATCACCCACCAGCTCGCCCGTGCAGGCGCCGTGGCAGTGGGTGTGGGCAGGGGTTGATGGGCAGTCATGGGCGTACTCCTGCGCAGTAGAAAAGAGGCTCGTCACGCACCTGCCAGCCCGAGGTGGCTGGTGTGGCACCGAGGCTGGCGAGCAGTGCCGGGTCACGCCACTGCTCCGGTTGATCAGGATCGATATGCGCCGGCAGCAGGCGTTTTCCGCTGCGCTCGGGCAGGGTCGACAACTCGATGCGCCAGGGGTGTTGTCCGGCGCCGTGTCGACCGAAGGACAGTTCGAAGTCGAGCAAAGCCTCCGGGTGTGCGGCCTCGGCCAGCAGCTCATTCAGCGAGCCCGCCGCAGGCAGGGCCTGGGCACGGCTGGCGGCGAACAGGAAGCAATCGCCCGCCAGCAGCAGGCAGCCCTGGCGCCCGTCCGCCGCCGTCAGCCACACACCGGCATTGCGCCCGAGGGATTCCGGCAGGCGTTCCCAGACTTCGTGATAGCTGTCATCGAGGCCGTCTTCGATCAGGTAATCGGGGCGCTCGAAGCGCATGCGGCCGATATCGTCACGGCCGCTCGGCGGCTGGAAGTCGATAGCGCGGTGCCACTGGCAGCGCTCGCCATCGATGGCGGTGACACCGGCGAACCCGGCCTGCGCAGCCAGCTCGGCAGGCTGTGTCGGCGCGGGCTGCGGAATGCGCAGGTCGGCGAACAGGTACGCGGTCTGCAACCAGTAGACCTGGGTGGTGGTATCGCGCAGGCCGGCAGTGGTGGTCAGCAACGTGCGCTGCCACACGCCGAGGTAGGCGTCGGGTACGGCTTTCATGCGTGGAACTCCGGGAACTGCCGCAGGCGCTTGAAGAAGGCCATGTCGTGGTTGGGCCACAGCTCGGCGCCGGTTTCGGCGGCGAGGGACTTGAGTTTGCGAATGCTGTCGAGGGCGAGGTCTTCGCGGTCTTGCCAGAGGGTGCCGGGGGCGATTTCCTGCTCGATGTTTTCCGTCAGGTCGGCGGCATCACCAGCGAGGATCACCGGCTTTCCCGTGGGCAATTCGATCAGCAGCGACATGTGCCCGGCGGTGTGTCCGGGCGTGTTGATCGCGCGCACGCCGGGCAGCAGATCGTACTCGCCGGTCTGCACCTTCCAGCGGTAGTCACCGGCGAAGTCGTCGACGAAATAGGCATCGTCAGCTTGCGCCCTCGCCGCGTCCAGCTCGGCGGCATGCACATGCACTTCGGCACCGCAGACCTCGCACAGGCCGCCGGCATGGTCGAAGTGCAGGTGGCCGAGAAACACCACATCGATGTCCGCCGGGGTCAGGCCGAGACGGGCGAAGTGCGCGGGCAGGCGCTGCTCTTCGCGCATCTGCGGCGCACCCATGGCGAAGTCGCCGTACCAACGCTCGCGCTGGGTCGGGTCGGCGATCTTGGCGTAGTCGCAGCCAACGTCGTACAGGATGCGCCCCTGTTTGGTCTCGATCAGGTAGGCGAGGATCGGCGCATCGATCAACTGACCATAGCCCCGTTGCCAGGTGGAGATCGATTTGTCATAGCGATGGGTCGCCGTGAGCAGCGGCCAGAGCCGGGTAACCTGGGTCATGCGCCCTCCCACTCGGCCAGTAGCGCATGGCTGTCGAGCACGCGACCAAACAGCCCGCCTTCCACCTCGACCATCACCAGCGCGGCGCCATGCAGTTGCGGGTAGGCCGAGCCACAGGCATCGCTGACCAGGGTGCAGGCATAGCCACGGTCCACGGCACTGCGCAGGGTCGAGTGTACGCACACCTCGGTGGTCACGCCGGTGACGATCAGCTCGGTGATGCCGCGGTTGCGCAACAGCAGGTCGAGGTCGGTGCTGGCGAATGCGCTGTAGCCCGGCTTGTCGATTACCGGCTCGCCCGGCAGCGGTTGCAGTTCATCGATCAGGTCATGGCCATATTCACCGCGCACCAGCAGCTTGCCCAGCGGGCCGGGATGGCCGATGGGCGCCCCGGAATGCGCCGCGCGCAGGCGCTTGGGCTCGGGCAGGTCGGAAAGGTCAGGCCGGTGGCCTTCGCGGGTGTGCAGCACCAGCAGGCCACGGGCACGCGCCGCGTCCAGCAAACGGCGGATCGCCGGAATCGGCGCACGCAGCAGGCTGATATCCAGCCCGGCCTGGTCGGCATAGCCGCCCGGCGAACAGAAGTCGCGCTGCATGTCGATGATGATCAGAGCTGTGCTCACAGACGGAACTCCTTGCGCACAGCGGCCGCGATACCCTGGCCGATATCGGCAGCCATGCGTGCGCCCTTCTGCGCCGTCGAGCCTTTCGCCGAGGACAACACGCCAGACGGCGGTACCCACTCGGTGCGGCTCGGGTACATGTCATAAGGTGGGAAGTCAGCCGGCGCGTCGTCGGGGATCAGGTCGATGCGCACCAGATGCGGCAGGTAATGCAGCATCAGCGAGGTCTCGATCACCGCCGCATGTTCCAGGGCAAAACCAGGGAAGCCGTCGGGGAACACGTCAGCCAACGTCTGCTCGGTGCAGAAGTCCCAATGTTCCAGGCGCATCACTTCCAGCTTGGCGTTCGGGCCCAGGTCGCGCATCGCCAGCTCGATGCCTTCGGTGACGAACCATTGGTTCTCGTAATGACCGTCGACCAGCACCAGGCGGGTCACGCCGTGACGGGCGAATTCGCGTACGGCATCGCGC
The DNA here is from genome assembly GCF_965111915.1 of Pseudomonas sp. Marseille-Q8238. Lineage (NCBI taxonomy): Bacteria > Pseudomonadati > Pseudomonadota > Gammaproteobacteria > Pseudomonadales > Pseudomonadaceae > Pseudomonas > Pseudomonas sp. Marseille-Q8238. The sequence continues at coordinate 4,797,926 of NZ_CBCOPI010000001.1, forward strand.
ACCAGGGCAATCAGGGTCTGCCCATCGAGGCTGGTGGTGCCGCAGAAATGGTTGCCGCCACCGCACTTGGGTTGCGACTTGTAGCCGTAGGACAGCGCCGGCGCGACCAGCCCGCCGACCTGTGCGGCGACGTCTTCGCACAAGGCGCTGGCCAGCAGCGCATCGGTGCCCAAAGGCAGGTGCGGGCCGTGCTGTTCGGTCGCGCCGCAGGGCAGGAACACCACGGGGGATTCTTCGCGCACGCGGCGCTCGTATTCGATCCAGCTGATCTGATCCATGCGGACAGCGTTCATGGGCGTACCTCACAGGGGGAAGAAGGAATTTCACGGGCCGGGCGTGCACAGATCAGCGCAGCGATCAGCACCAGCAGGCCGCCGCACCACTCACCCAGGCCGAGGCTGCGGTCACCCAGCCAGGCCGCGGACAGCACCGCCACCACCAGTTCGATCACCACCAGCACGGCGGCGCGACCGGCATCGATATGGGTAAAGCCGTATTGGGCAGCGGCCATCACCAGCAGCCAGAACAGGCCGAAGAGCGCGACCTGGCCCCAGCGCAGGGCGGGCATGTCCGGGACACCGACGCCCTGCCACCAGCAGAACAACGCGCCGAACAGGGCACTGCCGACGAAGGCCGCCATGGTCTTGCTGAGCAGCGGTACACGGTCAGCGGCACGGGTCGCCAGGTTGTTCAGGGCGAAGGTCAACCCGGCGATCAGGGCCAGCCAATCGGTGGCATCGAGCGCGTGCAGCACGCTGCTGTCGATATCCAGACTCAGCACGATGCCGAGCATCGCCAGCACCAGCGCGCCGATGTGCAGGCTGCCCAGGCGCTCGCCAAGCAACAGCCAACCACCTAGGGTCGACCACACCGGTGCCAGGTAGAACAGCAGCATGATGCGCACCACGTCGCCCTCGGACAGCGCCCCGACCAGACCCGCCGTAGACAACCCGCCGAACAGAATCATGGCCAGCACGCAGCGCCGCTGCACCCACCAGGCCCGCCATTGCCAGAGCATCGCCGGCACCGCGAGCAGGCACAGCAAACCGTAACTGGCGAGTACCACCGGCATGCCGGCCAGACCACGTTCGGCGAAGAAGTGCAGCGGGATCCAGCCCAGCCCCCAGACGGCGGCCCCTACGAGCAGGACGAGTTCCGGCTTCAGCCTGATCATTTCAGCTGCCCATCCAGGCGCCGCCATTGGCGCCGAGCATCTGCCCATGGAAGAAACTGGCAGCGGGCGAAACGAGAAATAGCACCGCCGCGGCGATCTCTTCCGGACGCCCGAGACGGCCCGCCGGAATGTCACTTTCCTTGGCGATCATCTCGGCGCTCATGTGTTCGGCCGAGACCATCGGCGTATCCACCGGACCGGGCGCCACGCCGTTGATACGGATACACGGAGCAAACTCGCGGGCGAGCGAACGGGTCAGGCCGATCACGCCGGCCTTGGCCGCGCAGTAGGCGACATAGTCGGCACGGCCCAGGTGACCCAGCTCGGAGGCAATGTTGACGATACGGCCACTGCGCCGCGCCTGCATGTGGCGCAGGGCATGGCGGCAACAGCGGTACACGCCATGCAGGTCGACACCGAGCACATGAGCCCAGTCGTCCTCATCGGTGTCGACAAAGGGCTTCTCCAGAATCACCCCGGCGTTGTTGACCAGGATGTCCAGCGGGCCGGCGGCAAGCACTTCCTCGAACAGGCTGTCCACCTGCAGCGGCGAGGCGACATCGGCCTGTGCCGTGCGTGCGCGGCCACCGAAGGCTTCGATCTCGGCGACCAGTGCTGAGGCAGCCTCGTCCTGACGCAAGTGATTGATCCATACCAGCGCACCCGCTTCAGCCAGGGCGATGGCCGTGGCCCGGCCGATGCCTTGCGCGGCACCGGTGACCAACGCGGTCTGTCCGGCCAATGGCAGTTGCTGCGTCAAGGGGCTCAATGCATCACCTCGCCATGGCTGACCGACAACGCCTGCCCGGTAATCGGCGCGGCAAGGGCGCTGCCGAGAAACAGAAAGGTACCGGCCAGATCGGCCGGGGTGAGCAGCTCCGGCACCGCCTGGGCGCCGAGGATCAGCGCCAGCTCTTCGTCCTCGCTGCGCCCGTTGCTCTCGGCCATCACCTTGAGCGAGCGCATCGCCGCCTCGGTGCCGATCCAGCCCGGGCATACGGCGTTGACGCGGATACGCCGCGGCCCCAGCTCCCAGGCCAGGGAGCGTGTCAGGCCGATCACCGCATGCTTGCTGGCGACATAGGCGGAAAAACCGGGCACGCCCTTCAGGCCCCAGATAGAGGCCTGGTTGATCACGCTGCTGCCGGCCTTGAGCCGACCTTGCAGGGCGCGGGTCAGGCGCAGCATGGACGCCACGTTGTTATCCAGCAGCGCCTGCCAGTACGCATCCGCCGCGCTGCCGGTATCGGCCAGCGGCGTGGCGTACTCGACGCCGGCATTGTTGATCAACACATCCACCGGCCGCTCGCCGCGCTGGGCGACATAAGCAGCGATGGCTTCACTGTCGCCGAGGTCGACGGTGGCGATGCGACTGGCCGTCAGTGGTGCCAGTTCGTCCGCCACGCGGGCCAATGCCTCGGCGTTGCGGTCGAGCAGTTCCAGCGTCGCGCCCTGCTCGGCGAAGGCACGCGCCAGGCCACGACCAATGCCGCTGCCCGCGCCGGTGAGCAGCACCTGTTTGCCGCGATAGTCGATCATCGTCACACCGCCGTCAGAAAGGACACGCCAACCGCCCCGTAGAAGCCATCGGCACGGCGCTCGCCCTCGGGCTCGACCACGCCGTAGTGGTCATCGATCACGCGGCGCAGGCGATGCTGGTGGAAACTCTTGAACAGCAGGTGCATCGGCAGCACCTGGCCGTACTGATCGCCATACAGCTCATGGTGCAGCTTGCGCAGGCGGTACCAGGGCGCCACCGGCTTCTCGTGGTGGGCGTTGTGGTAAGCGAAGTTGAGCAGCAGCAGATCGAGCACCGGCCAGCGCACGGAGACCACGTTGCTGAAGGTGTTCATCTGCTCGTAGGTGCGGTCGCGCTGCTTGTCGTCGGGGATCTTGCCGCCGTCTTCGAGCACCGCGAAGGCGTCGTAGGTGTGCTGGTAGGCGTCGGTGAAACGCAGCACGGTGAGCATGATCGACCAGGCGATGAAGTACAGCACCACGGCCTTGAACGACACCGCCGCCATCAGCGCGAACAACACGCCACGAATCAACAGCGTCACGGCGACCTTGCGCCGGTTGGCGCGGTGCTTGGGGTTGTCGGTAATGAACGGCAGCAGGATCACGTAGTAATGCATGATCAGCTCGACCGCTGGCACATAGGCCCATTCGGCCGCCAACACCAGCTTGCGGAACCAGCCCGGGCAGCGGTTGAGGAAAGCCTTGGTGTCGAAGGTGATCACGTCGGCACGGTCGACGTGATGCCGCATGTGTTTGCGCCGCAGATCCTGGAAGCCGGCGTAGCAACTGCCGCACAGCCAGCTCGCCACTTCACCGCCCCATTCGTTGTGCTTGGGTTTGGCGAAGATGGTGCCGTGAGCGAACTCGTGAATCAGGTAGGCGGCGATAATCATCGCGTGACCAAGCAGCAGCGTACCGGCAATGTTGACCAGCCAGCTGTCGACGAACAGCAGGCCCAGGCCGGTGGCGAAGCCACCGAGGGCGTAGGCGATGGCCAGGCTGTTGGCGACACGGCCGTCGGCATAGCGATAAAGCTGAGTAGACATGGATTCCTCCGAATAGGGCGTGGCGAGCTGCGGAGGATGGATGGCGCTATATCCATCCACCTCCCGCGCGGCCTGGCGGGTGAGCGCCGCTTACTGGGTCAGGGCCTCGACGAATTGCGCGTCGAACGTGCTGGCGAAGTCAGGAATGACCGCGATCTGGCCGTTGTCCTTGAGCAGCTTGGCGATGACCGCACCACTGCCGAAGAACGACGAGGTGGCTTCGGATGGCGTGAAGTTCTTGCCCATCTCGGCCAGCGGAATGTTGTACACGCCGCTCATCTGCTCCTTGGCTTCCTCGGGGCTGACGCCGAGCACCTTGGCAATGATCTTGGCCGACTCGTCCGGGTGGCTCTGGATATAGGCCAGGCCATCGAGGTAACCCTGGATCAGGGCCTTGATCGCAGCGGGTTTCTTGGCAATCACCTTCTCGTCGAACACCAGCACGTCGGTGATCAGGCCCGGCGCATCCTTGGACGAATACACCACATGGAACTTGTCGCCCGGCATGCCGAGGATCTGCGACACGTTGGGCTCATAGGTCACGCCCACCGGCAGGCTGCCGGACGCCATCGCGCCAGGAATACCCTCGGGGGTCATGTTCACCGGGCTGATGTCCTTGTCGCTCAGGCCATTGATCTTCAATGCATAGGCGAGCAGGAAATCGGAGGGAGACAGCGGGTTGAAGCCGATCTTCTTGCCTTTGAAATCGGCAACCGAGGTGATCGACTTGTCCGCGACGATGGCATCACCGCCGTTGGAGAAATCGATGGGCATCACCACCTTGTGCTTCAGCCCCTTGGCCGCGCTGCTGACCACCTGATCGTAGGTGAGCATGCCGCCATCCAGTGCACTGCCGAGCATCGCCGAGGGAATCAGCGCCGGGTCATTGAAGAATTGCAGCTCCACCTTCAGGTCATGGGCCTTGTACAGGTCCAGCTGGTCGGCGACATAGAACGGTGCATAGCCCGCCCAGACCACGGTGCCGAGCTTGAGCTTCTCGACGGCATGAGCGGAAAACGGCAGAACCAGTGTGGCGGTGGCCAGGCAGGCCCCGAGCAGGCTCTTGCGCAAGGAAGGCAGCTTGAAACAGGACAACGAGGTCATGGCAAACACTCCTACACGATGGGGGAAAAACGGCACGGGATGACAACGCGTCTCCCGGGCTTTTATCCCGCCGTGTAGCCCTGCTCCCTAGGGCCGGAAAACTCTCGGACCAGCATCCACTCGCGTGGACCGGAACCCTAGTTCGCCTCTGGTAAAACTCCACTGTGCCAAGCGTCATGAGCACTGACGTACCGGCTTGGCCGACGCATTGACTCATCCCGTCTGCTGAGGTCATAGCAAGTCCGGTGCCAGGCCACGCAGGCGACGACGTGGATGCTGATAAAGCCCAGTCGATACAAGGTGTTGGGTCGACATCAGCCAGGCCGGGCGCTGGGCTGGCCGCCCTTTCACCCACCGGTGATGCACCAGCGGCAGGCGTCACGCCTGATTTCGGTGCAGCCGAGCTGATGACGATCCGGGGAAGGTGAAGGCAGGAGAAAAGCGGGAAGCCCCGCTCAGTGCAAAAGCGCCTGGAAGGATAGAATCCGGGCGCCCACAACGAACCACGCAGGCCCGCATTGGCCGCTTCAGGAAACCAGAACCATGCGCACGCTGTTTATCGCCCTCGCCCTTTCCAGCCTGCCGGCCTGCACCAACGCGACCGACTCGCTCTCCGAGCGCGAGTGCCGCTCCATTGCCGATCGGCAGGCCTTCTACATGCTGGCCATATCCGGGGATAACTTCGACGCGCTCGACAGCGTATCCAAGCGCGACGATTTCAAAGATCTCAGCGATATGGCCTTCGCCCAGTGCACCAGCCTGAAGGTTCTCAACCGCGCCGATTACCAGTGCGTCATGGCCGCCACCCTGCCCTCGGACGCCGGCATGTGCATCGCAGCGGCCTACCAGAGGACCACTGCGGACACGGCGGCTGAAGGCGAACACTGAGTCCCGCTGCCCGCCCCGGCGCGGGTTGAATAGGGTTAACGTCCAGCCGGGCTGGTGCTCGCCCGTGGCCGCCAGCGCTCGGCGAGGAACACACCCGCCAGGGTCAGCACACCACCGAGCCAGTGATGAATGCTCAAGCGTTCCCCCAGCAAGACCACGGCAATGGCCGCCGTGAAGATAGGCAGCAGGTTGAAAAACAACGCCATGCGGTTTGGCCCCATCACCTGCACGCCATGCATCCACGCCAGCGGCGCGGCGATGGAGGCCAGCAGGCCGGCATAGGCCACCAACGGCAGGTTACCGGGGTTCAACCCCTGGTGGGGTGAGAGCAGGTACAGCGGCAACAAGGCGACGATCGCTACCAACACCTGCAGGTACAGCAGCTGCAGTGCCGGCAAGGGAATCTGCCACTTCTTCAGCAGCACGCCATACAGCGCATAGGCCAACGTGGCCAACAGCATCATGCCGTCACCCAGGCCGATGCCATGGTGCAGCAGACTCTGCAGGTCGCCCTGGGCGATCACCAGCATGACCCCGACCAGCGACAACAGCGAGCCGAGCAGACCGCCAGCGGTGAGCCGCTGAGCCAGCAGCACGCTGGCCAACCCCATCGACATCAATGGCATCAGGGCGAGGATGATGCCCATGTTGGTCGCGCTGGTCAGCGGTGCGGCGTAGTAGGCCAGGCTCTGGTAAACCGCCATGCCCAACAGGCCCAGCACCACGATGCGCCCGACATGCGCGCGTATCGCGCGGCGACGGGCCAGTACCGGGCGCAGGAAAAACGGCGTGAGCAGCACGCCGGCGAGCAGCCAGCGGAAGAAGCCGATCTCGGCCGGCGCGATCAACCCGACCGCGAGTTTGTTGACCACCGTGTTGCCCGACCAGATGACCACGGCAAAGAGCGGGAAGAAATACGTCATGGCAGCGCACTCGATAAAACCAGTGAGCCATTGTCCGCCCGTCGCAAACGGCGCTTATACTCGATTCCGGACAACTCACTGCGCCTTTCGGACATGCCCGCGAACAAATCCCTGCCACTCCCCCTGCCTGACCACCCGCGACTGCCGGCAGCGCTGTATTTTCGCTACGACGAATTTGGCGCCGGCACCCATTCGGCGCCACATCGCCATCCATGGGGCCAGCTCAACTACGCCTCCCATGGCGTGATGCAACTGGAGGTCGGCGGCCAGCGATTTCTCTCACCGCCGCAGTACGCAGTCTGGATGCCGCCGAATATCGAGCATGGCTGCTTTAACCGCGAAGCCATCGTCTACCGCTCGCTCTATGTCAGCGCCGAGCTGTCCGCTGTGCTACCGGACAAACCCTGCACCCTGGCCATCAGCGATATCCTCAAGTCCATCCTCTCCGACTTCGCCACTCGCGGCGTGAACATCCCCGAGAGTGAGGCCGACCAGCGCCTGGCCCTGGTGGTACTGGACCAACTCCAGGCCTCACCACGACTCGACGACTACCTGCCGTTCGCCCAGAGCGAACTGCTCGGCGGATTGCTCGACGCGTTGCAGGCAAACCCCGGCGACAGCCGCTCCCTCGCCGACTGGGCCCATCAGGTTCACAGCACCGAGCGCACCCTGGCCCGCTGCTGCCAACGCGAACTGGGCATGAGTTTCGGTGAATGGCGCCAGCGCCTGCGTTTTCTTACCGCGCTGGAGGCACTGGAGGCTGGCCAGGGCGTGCAACAGATCGCCTTCGATCTCGGCTACAGCAGCGCCTCGGCCTTTATCGCCATGTTCCGCCGCGAAGCGGGAACGACCCCAGAGCAATACCGCCTGGCCAGCCGGGTCTGACACTCGCACGGGCAAATCCGAGCCGCTGCTGCGCCTCAGTTGCTTGTGAACATGCACCAGCAGCTGACTGCTATTTTCGATTCCGACCGCCCTTATTGGCGGCTGATGAAACGAAAATCCGCCTGGGTTTTCTGGACAATGTCCTGGATGGTCGAGTGCTGCTCGGGCTTGCCAGCGAAGACGATCGTCAGGCCGCTGAAGTCCTGCCCCGTGCAAGCGCCCTTCATGACGGCAGCATCCAGCGCGCCATTGCCACCCATGATCAGAAAACCCGGCTCTCCGGCCTGCCGGACCTGATGCAGCGCCTGCCGGAGTTGCGCGGCGTTCTGGCCTCCTCCGGCCGCTACGGTCAGGCCGTCTGCGACCATGCCGTGGCTTTGGATGACCACGGCCGATAGGCCCACATCCGCACGCCCGGCCTGTTCAGCCACAGCTCCCAGGGCTTCCTGATAGATCTGCTGATCCGTTTTGCCGTGCGCGGCACAACCCGAGATGACAGCCAGACAGCACGCGATGATCAATCCCTTCATTGAAAAACGCCCCTGTATCAACCTGTCATTTCCGTGGCCGAAGCATCGGCCGCTTCCCGCGCCTGGATCATCTCGGCGATATCGCGCCGCAGAGAAAACGGAATGACGAACCAGCCCAGTCCGGCCACGAAACAGGAAATAAGCACCGAGAATACGATGTAGTTCAGGCTTATCACGCCACGCCGATATGCCTGAATCAGGTTGGCTAACGTAAAGGGAATGGAGGTCAGTGCGATGAACAGCGAGCCGAGCAGCACATTCGTCATATGCCCCGTTCTGAAAGCGACAGTAAGCGTGCCACCCACGACGAACACCGCTGCAGCCAGATAAAGAATGTAAATCGAGATCGTATTAACGATTTTGAGCGCCTTCATTTATTCCTCAAGACCTTTAATCCACAGACCCACGCTCTGGTTCTGCACAGGCAGTACCAGAACGCATCCACGTTTTGCTTTCATCACTGTTTGAGCGGAGTCTGGAGCGATATGCCTTCCCAAACGAAGGCTCACAGCCACTCGGTTACCCCCAAAGCAGCCAGGCGCAACTATACGCTTATCGGGAAATAACCGGCCTGCTCAGACAGGTACCTGGCGCGTGAAGCGCTCAGAACTTGTTTCGGATCTCGCGAGCTAGAGCAAAACAAGGGCTAGGCGCCCCCGCGAAAAAGCTGAGGAACGCACTGAGCCCGCATTCGGGTTTACGGGCTGTAAATGAGCATTCTGACCGGGCTGGCGATCCAGGCTGCTTTACAACGCAGTTTGGCCGACGCGCAGCAGATCCGAGACAGGTTCTCAGTCCCCACCCACCGCAAAATTGGGCAGGCTGTCCACGGGCTGGGCGAAGTTGAAGGGGATCGACTCGAGCGCCAGGCCGACATTACGCTGCACCACGAAGTGCAGGTGCGGGCCCGTGCTGTTGCCGGTGTTGCCGGAATTGGCCAGGTGCTCGCCGGCATACACATGCTGGCCTTCACGCACGCTCACCGAGCCACGCATCAGGTGCAGGTAGACGCCCATGGTGCCGTCGTCATGCAGGATGCGCACGAAGTTGCCGGAGGGGTTGTTGCCGCGTCCGCTTTGCTGGTTTTCGGTCTTCACCACCATGCCCGCGCGGGCAGCCACGATGGGCGTGCCTTCGGGCATGGCGATGTCGATGGCGTAGCGGCCCTTGGGCGTGTAGTGACTGTATTCGCCATTGGCGCCCTGGGTCTGGCGGAACGGGCCGCCGCGCCAGGGCAACGGATAATGGTAGACCTTCGGCAACAAGCGCGGGTCGCCCAGGGCATAGCGCAGGCGGGGTTTGTAGCGCATCGGCTTGCCTGCCACCTGGGGCGCCAGGGTGGCCAGGCGAATATGGCTGCGTGGCGGCAGCACCCAGCGAATCGGCTGCTCCGGTGCGCCGCTGGCATTGACCAGCTTGCTCAGGCTCAGCTCGATTTCCACCGGCGCATACAGGTCGTTGCGCACCAGCAGGGTCTCGCCGGCATCATGCTTCTTGGTTTCCAGCTTCACCTGGTTGTCCAGGCGCTCGACCATGCGGTCGCGAAAGACGAACACCTGCGCGCCGGCCACAGCCTGATCGCTGTAGGTCACCACGCCGTTCTTGTCGACGTACTTGTAGATGGTCAGCGCACTGGCCTGGCCAGCAGCCAGCACCAGTACGCAGAAAAGAAATGAACGCCCTAGCATAACGTCTCGGATTTAATGGTTTATTTGGTATCCGGGCTGGAAAGACTAGCAGCGTGACCCGGCCTGCGCGAGCCGCCATCCGTCGCGCTGTGCGGCAATCGGCGTTGCACAATCGCCCGCCCTCCCAATTTGCCGACGAAAGGTGCGACGCAGAGCGCTCAATTCGACTTTGGTCGAACAGGCGCATCACGGGCCACCGCCTAGACTTGCGCCCTTCGTTTTCCCCCATTCCCCGAGGTTTCTCCCATGTACCAGGATCGCGTGCGCCTGCCTGCACTGCTGGACAAGGTTATGAGTGCGGCCGATGCCGCCGCCCTGATCGAAGACGGCATGACCGTCGGCATGAGCGGGTTCACCCGCGCCGGGGAAGCCAAGGCCGTGCCGCGTGCGCTGGCCGAGCGGGCCAAGGTCCAGCCGCTGCAGATCAGCCTGATGACCGGCGCCAGCCTGGGCAACGACCTCGACAAGCAACTCACCGAGGCCGGCGTGCTGGCGCGACGTATGCCGTTCCAGGTCGACAGCACCCTGCGCAAGGCGATCAACGACGGTTCGGTGATGTTCATCGACCAGCACCTGTCCGACACCGTCGAGCAGATCCGCAACCTGCAACTGAAAAAGCCCGACATCGCGGTGATCGAAGCGGTGGCCATCACCGAGCAGGGGCATATCGTGCCGACCACCTCGGTGGGCAACTCGGCCAGTTTCGCGATCTTCGCCGAGAAGGTGATCGTCGAGATCAACCTGGCGCACAACCCGAACCTGGAAGGCCTGCACGACATCTACATCCCCACCTACCGGCCGACCCGCACACCGATCCCGCTGGTCCAGGCCGACCAGCGCATCGGCAGCGGCGCCATCCCGATCCCGCCGGAGAAGATCGTCGCCATCGTCATCACCGACCAGGCCGACTCCTACTCCACCGTCACCCCGCCGGACGCCGAGACCCAGGGCATCGCCGACCACCTGATCGCCTTCTTCGAGAAGGAAGTCGAAGCCAAGCGCCTGCCGAAGAACCTCGGCCCGCTGCAGGCCGGCATCGGCTCCATCGCCAACGCGGTGATGTGCGGCCTGATCGAGTCGCCGTTCGAAGACCTGGTGATGTACTCCGAGGTGCTGCAGGACTCGACCTTCGAGCTGATCGACGCCGGCAAGATGCGCTTCGCCTCGGGCTGCTCGATCACCCTGTCGGCACGCTGCAACGAACGCGTGTTCGGTAACCTCGAGCACTACAAGGACAAGCTGGTGCTGCGCCCGCAGGAGATTTCCAACCACCCGGAAATCGTCCGCCGCCTGGGCATCATCGGCATCAACACCGCCCTGGAGTTCGACCTCTATGGCAACGTCAACTCGACCCATGTTGGCGGCACGAAAATGATGAACGGCATCGGCGGCAGCGGCGACTTCGCGCGCAACGCCCACCTGGCGATCTTTGTCACCAAGTCGATCGCCAAGGGCGGCGCGATTTCCAGCGTGGTGCCGATGGTCAGCCACGTCGACCACACCGAGCATGATGTCGATATCCTGGTCACCGAACAGGGCCTGGCCGACCTGCGCGGCCTGGCACCACGCGAGCGGGCGCGGGCGATCATCGACAACTGCGTGCACCCGGACTTTCGCGGCGCACTCAACGACTACTTCGAACGCGCCTGCGCCCGTGGCGGCCACACCCCGCACATCCTGCGCGAAGCGATGCAATGGCACATCAATCTGGAGGAAACCGGGCGCATGCTGGCGAGCTAACCGCTGCCCTGCACGCCCAGTTGGCCGTAGCAGCCACAAGCCGCTGCGGCCTTCCCTAAGAACCTGTTCACGATCTCCTGGCTCGCGGCCATACGGCGTTAAAAACGCCCTCGGAATGCTCATTTACCACTCGTAAACTGCGCTTCCTCGGGCGTTTTTGTCTTGTCTGGCTCTAATCCAGAAGATCGTGAACAGGTTCTAACGCAAAAGGCGCCATTGGCGCCTTTTGTCATTTCTGCGCGCACTGGCTTACCCCCACGCTCCGCGCAAGAGCGCCCCACGTCGCCCACCCGAGCGAGGGCCGTGCTTTCCGGCTAAGATACACGGCTGCCCGTGCCTATCCTGCTCATAACCAGAATTCAGCCATGTCCTTGCCCAAGCACCACCTCGAACTGCTCAGCCCTGCGCGCGATATCGCCATCGCCAAGGAAGCCATCCTGCATGGCGCCGATGCCATCTACATCGGCGGCCCCAGCTTCGGCGCGCGACACAATGCCAGCAACAGCGTGGCGGATATCGCCGAGCTGGTGGAGTTCGCCCGTCTGTTCCATGCGCGCATCTTCGTCACCATCAACACCATCCTGCATGACGACGAGCTGGAGCCGGCCCGGCAACTGATCTGGCAACTGTACGAGGCCGGCGTCGACGCACTGATCATTCAGGACATGGGCGTACTGGAAATGGACATTCCGCCCATCGAGCTGCATGCCAGCACGCAAACCGACATCCGTACCCTGGACAAGGCCCGCTTCCTCTCCCAGGCCGGTTTCTCCCAACTGGTCCTGGCGCGTGAGCTGAACCTGCAGGAAATCCGCACCATCAGCAGCAGCGTCGACTCGACCATCGAGTTCTTCATCCATGGCGCGCTGTGCGTGGCCTTCTCCGGTCAGTGCAACATCTCACACGCGCAAACCGGGCGCAGCGCCAACCGCGGTGACTGCTCGCAAGCCTGCCGCCTGCCCTACACCCTCAAGGACGACCAGGGCCGCGTGGTGGCCTTCGACAAGCACCTGCTGTCGATGAAGGACAACAACCAGAGCGCCAACCTGCGCGCCCTGGTCGATGCCGGCGTGCGCTCGTTCAAGATCGAAGGACGCTACAAGGACATGAGCTACGTGAAGAACATCACGGCGTTCTACCGGCAGCAGCTCGACGACATCCTCGCGGATCGCCCGGACCTGGCCCGTGCGTCCAGCGGCCGCACCGCTCACTTCTTCCTGCCCGACCCGGACAAGACCTTCCACCGCGGCAGCACCGACTACTTCGTCACCGACCGCAAGGTGGACATTGGCGCCTTCGACTCGCCGACCTTCACCGGCCTGCTGGTCGGCCAGGTGGAGAAGGTCAACAAGCGTGACCTGATCGCCGTCACCCACGAGCCGCTGTCCAACGGCGACGGCCTTAATGTGCTGGTCAAACGTGAAGTCGTGGGTTTTCGCGCCAACATCGCCGAACTCAAGGCTGAGTTCGAGGAAGATGGCGAAAAGCGCTGGCGCTACCGCGTCGAGCCCAACGAGATGCCCGAGGGCCTGCACCGCCTGCGCCCCAGCCATCCGCTGTCGCGCAACCTCGACCACAACTGGCAACAGGCGCTGCAGAAAACCAGCGCCGAGCGCCGTATCGGTGTCGAATGGAAGGCCGTGCTGCGCGAGAGCGGCCTGACCCTGCAAGCCCGCAGCGAGGAAGGCGTCAGCGTAAGCGTCAGCCTGGACGGCCCTTTCGGCGCCGCCAACAAACCGGAACAGGCACTGGACGGACTGCGTGACCTGCTCACCCAGCTCGGCACCACCTGCTACCACGCTCAAGGCGTTGCCCTCGATGCACCGCAGGCGTTCTTCGTGCCCAACTCGCAGCTCAAGGCCCTGCGCCGCGAAGCCATCGACGCGCTGACCACTGCCCGTGTGGCGGCTCACCCACGTGGCGCGCGCAAGGCCGTCAGCGAGCCGGCGCCGGTGTACCCGGAAGCGCACCTGACCTTCCTCGCCAACGTCTACAACGAGAAGGCCCGTGCGTTCTACCACCGCTACGGTGTGCAATTGATCGACGCCGCCTACGAGGCCCACGAGGAAGCCGGCGAAGTCCCGGTGATGATCACCAAGCACTGCCTGCGCTTCTCCTTCAACCTGTGCCCCAAGCAGGCCAAGGGTGTGACCGGCGTACGCACCAAGGTCGCGCCGATGCAGCTGATCCACCAGGACGAAGTGCTGACCCTCAAGTTCGACTGCAAGCCCTGCGAGATGCACATCATCGGCAAGATGAAGGGCCACATCTTCAACCAGCCACAACCGGGTAGCCAGGCCAGCATGGTCGGTTACATCACCCCGGACGACCTGCTCAAGACCATCAAGCGTCCGCCGACCGGGATGCACTGAGTCTCACAGCGTATGGCCCCTCCTCTGCCTCTTTCCAGCAGAGGAGGATTAAGGTCATCTGTGATAGATGGTTAGAGCCTGAGTAGATCCTCTTGCAACTGGCCGATACCTGCACCCGTTGCGTACAGCTCTTCCAGTCGGGTTACATCTACGAGCTCCTGAGGCGTCAATGTCGCCTCTTCTTGCCCAAGCTGTTCCCGCAGTAACGGTACAACCTCATCAGGAAGCGGTTTCTTGAGTGCAGCCCGTAGCAACGCGCAAGCCTTGACCTTGCTGCGGGCAATGCCCTGACCATTATCCAGGCGAGCAGCCAGAGTCACCTGCGCGATTGCATGTCCCTGAATGGCTGCCTGCAACAACCAGTGACTGACACGCCCCTCATCAACCGCTGACTCATCCCCACTGTAGAGCGTGGCCAACATGTATTGCGCGATGGGCGCGCCATGCTTGGCAGCACGTGAGTACCAATCAATGGCGACCTTAACGTCCTTGGGCATACCGCGACCTTCAAGTGCTGCGGCGCCAAGCATTTCCTCAGCCTGCCTATTACCCAGTTCCGCCGCCCGGGCAAGCAGCTCTACGGCATGCTTCGAATCGACCGCACCGGCACGTCCTGAGAAATAGAGTTTGGCCAACAACACAAATGCTTCGGCATTGTCCTGCGCAGCGGCCTTGCTCGCCCAATTGAAGGCCAACTGATCACTTTGCTCGACACCCAAACCGGACCAATAGAACGAGGCCAACTTTTGTTGCGCCTCACTGTGCCCCTGCTCGGCGGCACGGGCATACCAAGATGCGGCTCGCACAGGATCATGGGGCTCATCCAGACCTGCATCAGCGGAAAGGCCGAGGAAATACTGGGCCGCCGCGTATCCCTCCTCGGCAGAGCGGGCCATCCAGAGGAGGGCATCCGGACGATCCTCTTCAAGGCCACGTCCGTAATACTGCATTAGCCCCAGTTTGTACTGAGCTGCCTGATCGCCACGCTCAGCTGCGCGCTGATACCACTGTGCGGCCTTTGCGGTGTCGACATTGACCACAAGGCCTTCCTCGTAGGCCGATGCCAAAAGAGTTTCAGCCTTGTAGGGGCTCTGAACCACGGTGATCGAAAAGGTCACCGCCAGGAACCCCACAACGGCGAGAACGACATAGGTAAACGGGCGCAACGGCTGCACTCCTGTCACGAATGGCTTGATAGCAGGCTCAAGCCCCCGGCACGAAATGCTTCTGCGTGGTGCCACGGGCGATCAGGCGGGAGAGGTAGTCGAGCTTCTGTGGGTCGCGGTCGACAAAACGGAAGGTCAGTTGCAACCAGTCGCTGTCGGGTTTCGGCTCGAAGGCGGCGACGGCATGCAGGTAGCCGTTGAGGCGAGCGGTTTCCGCCGCCTCACCCTGCTCCAGGTCGAGCACGGCGCTTTCCAGCACCTGCGGCAGGTGCTCGGTACGCTTGACCACCAGCAGCGCTTCCTTGAGGCTCAGCGCCTTGATCACGCAGGCCATGTTGCCATTGGGCAAGCGCAGTTGGCCCTGGCCACGGCCGCTGGCAGGGTTGGCCGCTGGCGTGGCTGCTGGCGTAGGAACGGCGGGAGCGGGTGCCGGGCGTGGCGCAGTGGGAGCGTTGCTCTTGACCACCTCGGCCTTGCCGCCCGTCAGCGCGGCCAGCGAATCGTTGGCGAAGGCACCGCTGCTGAGCATCTTCAGGGGTGCGCTGGCGGTCAGTTTTTCCAGCAGGCCGGCACGCTGCAGGGCCTTCTTGACCTTGGTCACCAGCTGGTCGTTTGAGAAGGGCTTGCCGATATAGTCGGAAACGCCAGCCTGGATGGCCTGGACCACATTTTCCTTGTCGCCACGGCTGGTGACCATGATGAAGGGCGTGGTTTTCAGGGCGTCCTGCTCGCGGCACCAGCTCAGCAGCTCCAGGCCGGAGAGCTCGGGCATTTCCCAATCGCAGAGGATCAGGTCGACCGGATGGCGCGCCAGCATCTGCTGGGCCTTGCGCCCGTTGATCGCTTCTTCGATATGGATACCGGGGAAGTGATCACGCAGCCCCTTTTTCACCAGATCCCGGATAAAGGTTGCGTCATCCACCACCAGCACGCTGACTTTGCTCATCGACCGCTCCTGCACGAATGGCGATAAGCATAGCCTTGCCTGATGGCCAAAGGCCAACCGGCAATCACCGCGAGCGCGCGTCCTCGATTGGCGCGCGCTCGCCGGGCATTGTCAGCGGCCCGAAACGGCAGCGTTACTGGCTTTTGCCGCCTTCGACTTCTTCTTTCATACGCGCCAGGCCCATGTGACGGACATCGGTACCGCGCACCAGGTAGATCACCAGTTCGGCGATGTTGCGCGCGTGGTCGCCAATGCGCTCCAGCGAACGCAGGGCCCAGATGATGTTGAGCACGCGGGTGATCGAGCGTGGGTCTTCCATCATGTAGGTGGCCAGCTCGCGCAGGGCCGTCTTGTACTCGCGGTCGATGGTCTTGTCGTACTGGGCGACCGACAGGGCCAACTCCGGGTCGAAGCGGGCGAAGGCATCCAGCGACTCCTGGACCATCTTGCGCACCTGGTCGCCAATGTGGCGCACCTCGACGTAACCGCGCGGGGCTTCGCCTTCTTCGCTGAGCAGGATGGCGCGCTTGGCGATCTTGGTGGCTTCATCGCCGATGCGCTCCAGGTCGATCACCGACTTGGAGATGCTGATGATCAGGCGCAGGTCGGAGGCAGCCGGCTGGCGGCGGGCGAGAATGCGCAGGCACTCCTCGTCGATGTTGCGCTCCATCTGGTTGATCTGGTCGTCGACCTCGCGCACCTGCTGGGCCAGGCCGGAGTCGGCCTCGATCAGCGCGGTGACGGCATCATTGACCTGCTTCTCGACCAGGCCGCCCATCGCCAGGAGGTGGCTGCGCACGTCCTCCAGCTCGGCGTTGAACTGCTGGGAAATGTGATGGGTGAGGCTGTCTTTGTTGATCATGGTCGAGCCCTTGCGAAGCGAAGTAGGTTCTTGAGATTGAATCGTCCTGGCCTTTGGGAAATCGTGCTGGGTTAGGAGGCGCCGCGCAGACAGTACAACTCGTACGGCAAGCGGCGCCGACAACGCCCAGCGCGATTTCACATAGCCAGGGGCTAGCCGTAGCGACCGGTGATGTAGTCCTCGGTCTGTTTCTTGGCCGGGTTGGTGAACAGCGTGTCGGTGTCACCGAACTCGATCAGTTTGCCCATGTACATGAATGCGGTGTAGTCGGAGACGCGCGCCGCCTGCTGCATGTTGTGGGTCACGATGACGATGGTGTACTTGCTCTTGAGCTCGTAGATCAGCTCTTCGACCTTGAGGGTGGAGATCGGGTCGAGTGCCGAGCACGGTTCGTCGAGCAGCAGCACTTCCGGCTGCACGGCCACGGTACGGGCAATCACCAGACGCTGCTGCTGACCACCGGACAGGCCTAGGGCGGAATCGTGCAGGCGGTCCTTGACCTCATCCCACAGCGCCGCGCTTTTCAGGCCCCACTCCACCGCTTCATCGAGCACGCGCTTCTGGTTGATGCCCTGGATGCGCAAGCCGTAGACCACGTTCTCGTAGATGCTCTTGGGAAACGGGTTGGGCTTCTGGAACACCATGCCGACGCGACGGCGCAGCTCGGCGACGTCTTCGCCCTTGCTGTAGATGTTGTGGCCGTCGAGGTTGATCTCGCCTTCCACGCGACAGCCGTCGACCAGGTCGTTCATCCGGTTGAAGGTGCGCAGCAGGGTCGACTTGCCGCAACCGGACGGGCCGATGAAGGCCGTCACGCGCTGCTTGGGGATGTTCATCTTGACGTCGTACAGCGCCTGTTTCTCGCCGTAGAACAGGTTGAGACCGGGCACTTCCAGGGCCACGGTTTCCTGCGCCAGGTTGAGGCCCTGCTTCTCGCGGCCAAGGGCGGCGATGTTGATGCCGTGAGTGTGTGTTTCGTGCTGCATGGGGTACTCCCTACGCTGACAATTCGTTCAAGCCGCCGCGGCCCATGCCGCGGCGACGCAGGTAATCAATGATCCAGCGCCTTGTACTTCTCGCGCAGGTGGTTGCGGATGAACACGGCCGACAGGTTCAGCAAGGCAATGACCAGCACCAGCAGCAACGCGGTGGCGTACACCAGCGGGCGCGCCGCCTCGACGTTGGGGCTCTGGAAGCCGACGTCGTAGATGTGGAAGCCCAGGTGCATGATCTTCTGGTCCAGGTGCAGGTACGGGTAGTTGCCGTCCACCGGCAGCGCCGGCGCCAGCTTGACCACGCCCACCAGCATCAGCGGCGCCACTTCACCAGCGGCGCGGGCCACGGCGAGAATCAGGCCGGTCATCATCGCCGGGCTGGCCATCGGCAGCACCACTTTCCACAGGGTCTCGGCCTTGGTCGCACCGAGGGCCAGCGAACCTTCACGCAGGGAGCGCGGGATGCGCGCCAGGCCTTCCTCGGTGGCGACGATCACCACCGGTACGGCGAGGATCGCCAGGGTCAGCGAGGCCCACAACAGCCCCGGCGTGCCGAAGGTCGGCGCTGGCGCCGCCTCGGCGAAGAACAGCCGGTCGAGCGAGCCACCCAGCACGTAGACAAAGAAGCCCAGGCCGAATACACCGTAGACGATCGCGGGAACGCCGGCCAGGTTGTTCACCGCGATGCGGATCAGCCGGGTCAGCGGACCCTGCCTGGCGTACTCGCGCAGGTAGATGGCCGCCAGTACGCCGAACGGGGTGACGATCACCGCCATGATCAGGGTCATCATCACGGTACCGAAGATGGCCGGGAAGATACCGCCCTCGGTGTTGGCCTCACGCGGCTCGTCGCTGACGAATTCCCACAGCTTGGCGAAGTAGAAACCGAGCTTGTCGAAGGTGCCCATGGCGTTCGGCTGGAACGCGCGGACCACCTTGCCCAGGCTGATCTCCGCCTCGCGACCGTCGACCGTGCGTACGGTCACGCTGTCACGGTTGAAGGCGGTGTTGAGCGCCGTCAGTTCCTTTTCCAGGACCTTGTACTCGGCGTCCCATTCGGCACGTCGAGCGTCGATATCGGCCTGGGTGGCGGCATCCAGGTTGTTCTTCAGCTCGTGCTTGCGGGTTTCCAGGCGCAGGCGCTCGAGGCCGTGGTTGATGCGGCCGATGTCACGCTTCTGTAGGGCCTTGATCTGCGCATGCAGGTCATCGATACGGGCGATGCGCTGTTGCAGTTCGCCCCAGGCGGTATCGCCCTCGGCAACCACCTGCCCGTCCTGCTTGACGTTGACCAGGTAGCCATAGAAGTTGCCCCACTCGCGGCGCTCCATGACCATCAGGTTGACCGGCGTGCGCGGATTGCTCATCCATTCGCCGACCACCCAGTGGAAGTCCGCGCCGAACAGCTCGCGGTTACCCACCTTGAGCAACTCACGGGTCATAAACTCGCCGCCCTTCACATCCACCGGCAGACCAGCGGCCGCCAGGCGCGCACGGGGCACCTCTTCCTTCTGCACCAGCTCACCGGCGAAGACATGCGGCGCCTCGCCAGGCACCTGGTAGTCGGACTCGATCACGTCGGCCGGCCAGAAGTGGCCGAGACCACGGGTGGCGATCACGGCGAGCAGGCCGATGGTCATGATCACGGCGATGGCCACGCCACCCGCCGTCATCCACACCCAGGGCGTACCACTCTTGAACCAGGCTTTTACGCTTTGCTGTTTTACGTTCACGGACGTTTACCTTCCCGAGTCTTAGAGCGACGCGTATTTCTTGCGCAGGCGGGTACGGATCATCTCCGCCAGTGTGTTCATCACGAAGGTGAACGACAGCAGCACCAGCGCGGAGAGGAACAGCACGCGGTAGTGGGTACTGCCGACTTCCGACTCCGGCATTTCCACCGCCACGTTGGCAGCCAGGGTGCGCAGGCCTTCGAAGATGTTCATGTCCATGATCGGCGTATTGCCGGTGGCCATGAGGACGATCATGGTTTCGCCAACCGCGCGGCCCAGGCCGATCATCAGCGCCGAGAAGATGCCCGGGCTGGCAGTGAGGATGACCACGCGGGTCAGCGTCTGCCAGGGCGTGGCGCCGAGGGCCAGGGAGCCGAATGTGAGGCTCTTCGGCACGCTGAACACGGCGTCTTCGGCGATGGAGAAGATGTTCGGGATGACCGCGAAGCCCATGGCCAGGCCGACCACCAGGGCGTTGCGCTGGTCGAAGGCGATGCCCAGGTCATTGCTCAGCCACAGGCGCATGTCGCCACCGAAGAACCAGTTCTCCATGTGCCCGCTCATGCTCAGCGAGAACGCGCCGACCAGCAGGATCACCGGTACCAGCAGCGCCGCTTCCCAGCCATCCGGTACCAGCAGGCGAATCTTCTCCGGCAGGCGACTCCAGGCGAAGGCCGCGAGCAGGATGCCAAGCGGCATCAGCAGCAACAGGCTGAATATCCCCGGCAGGTGCCCTTCGACATAAGGCGCGAGGAACAGACCGGCGAAGAAGCCGAGGATCACCGTCGGCAATGCTTCCATCAACTCGATCACCGGCTTGACCTTGCGGCGCATCGCCGGGGCCATGAAGTAGGCGGTGTAGATGGCCGCGCAGATGGCCAGCGGAGCGGCCAGCAACATGGCGTAGAAGGCCGCCTTGAGCGTACCGAAGGTCAGTGGCGACAGGCTCAGCTTGGGCTCGAAATCGGTGTTGGCCGAGGTCGACTGCCAGACGTACTTGGGCTCGTCGTAGCTCTCGTACCAGACCTTGCCCCACAACGCGCTCCAGGAGATTTCCGGGTGCGGGTTATTGACCACGTAGCGTTGCAGCTGGCCCTTGGACTCGACCATGACCCGAGTGGCGCGTGGCGACAGCGCCGCTACGGCACCGGCGTCGGCAACCTTCTGGATCAGCAGGGTACGGTGGGCGGTGCTGTGGAAGATGCCCAGGGTGCCGTCGGCGTCCAGCGCCAGGAAACCCTTGCGCCGTTCTTCCGGAAGAATCTGGGTGATCGGGCTGTTGCCCAGTTTGAAGTCACGAATGCGCGTCAGCACGGCCTTGCCGTCACCGTCACGCACCATGAACCACTGCGCGATGCCACCCTTGCTGTCGCCGACCATCAGCGAGATCCCCCCCAGCAGCGGGTTCACCGTGCTGACCGAGGCATCGCCTTCGATCAGCTTGTAGCGACCATTCAGGCTGTTGTTGCGCAGGTTGAAGACATCGGCAGTGGCCTTGCCGTTGACCACGTACAGCCACTGCTGGCGCGGGTCGATGACCAGTGCCTTGATCGGCTCGGCGATCTGCGGCAGGGCAATCGCCTGCTGCTCCAGGCTGGTTTCGCCGGTCATCAGGTTTTCTTCGCGGGTGATCGACAGCAGGTGCACGTCGGCGCCGGTAGAGCCGCCGACCAGCAGGGTATTGCCGTTCTGGCTGATCGACACGTGCTCCAGGGCACGCCCCTGCTCATCCAGGTTCAACGGCTCCTGGCCAAACGGGTAGACCAGTTTGGGGGTGATGACCCGCACGTTGTCCGGGTAGGTCACCTTGTAGTCGTGCTCGAACACCAGCGCCTGGCCATTGGACAGGCCGAGTACCACACGGCGGCTGCCGGGCTGGTCCTGGCTGATCGAACTGATGCGCGCCCCGGCCGGCAGCGGCAGGTCGTAGGCGTTCAGGGCAGCGCCGTCCCTGACGGCGAAGAACTGCACCTTGCCATCGCTGTTCAGGCGCATGGCGACCCGATTCTGTTCTTCCATCGCCAGCAACAGCGGCGAACCCTCGCCCGCCAGCCACGCCGGCTGTTGCGCCTGGCGGGCCTCGAGGTCGGCACCGGAAAACATCGGCAGCACGACATGCGCGAGGTAGAAGAAGATCAGGGTAATGGCGGCCAGTACGGCCAGGCCACCAATGGAGACATACCAGCGGGTCAGGCGATCCTTGAAGGCTCGCACGCGACGCTTGCGCTGCAGGGTTGGCGTATTGAAGTCCAACCGTTGGTTGCTGTTCGAGGAAGCGGTCATGGAGTCGTTGGCCAAGTCGTTCATGCGAGGATCTCTGGGCGGTTGCGCACTCGCGCCCCTGGATTGAGCAGGAGCCTAAATCTAGCGATCTTGTGTGACAGAAAAATTACAGTCGCTTGACGCAACAACGCCCGCCACATGCAGGCATGCAAGGGCGGGCGTGTGCGGTGACCTGCCAGGCTCGTGACCCGGCAGGACGGCGGGCTGTTTACAGGCCCAGTTCTTTGCGGGTCTTCTCGACCACTTTAGCCGGCAGCGGGATGTAACCATCCTTGACCACCACTTCCTGACCTTGCTTGGACAGGACCAGCTTGACGAACTCGGCGTCCAGCGGGCTCAGCGGCTTGTTCGGCGCCTTGTTCACATAGACGTAGAAGAAGCGGGCCAGCGGGTACTTGCCGGACAGGGCATTGTTCTCGTTGGCTTCTTCGATCTCGCCATTCTTCTTCGACAGCGGTACGGCACGGACGCTGGCGGTCTTGTAACCGATGCCCGAGTAACCGATGGCGTTCACGGTGCTGGAGATCGACTGGACCACGGAAGCCGAACCCGGCTGCTCGTTGACGTTGGCCTTGAAGTCGCCTTTGCACAGGGCTTCTTCCTTGAAGTAACCGTAGGTGCCGGATACCGAGTTACGACCGAACAGCTGGATCGGCTTGCTCGCCCACTCGCCGGTCAGACCCAGGTCACCCCAGGTTTTCAGGTCTTTCTCGCCACCGCACAGGCGGGTGTTGGAGAAGATCGCGTCGACCTGGGCGATATCCAGCGACTTGATCGGGTTGTCCTTGTGCACGAATACGGCCAGGGCGTCGATCGCAACCGGGATGGCGGTCGGTTTGTAGCCATACTTCTCTTCGAAGGCCTGCAGCTCGTTGTCCTTCATGGCACGGCTCATCGGGCCGAGGTTTGCGGTACCCTCGGTCAGCGCGGGTGGCGCGGTCGACGAACCGGCGGCTTGGATCTGGATGTTCACGTTCGGGTAGAGTTTCTTGTATTCCTCGGCCCACAGTGTCATCAGGTTGGCCAGGGAATCGGAGCCGACGCTGGACAGATTGCCCGACACACCGGAGGTCTTTTCATAGGTCGGCAGAGCCGGGTCGATAGCGGCCACCGCAGATGCGGCGCTCACGCCAGCGGCGGCGAAGGTCAGGGCTGCCATCAAACGCTTGAGTTTCATGCCTTGCTCCTAGCAGGAAGTGGTGTTGGTTGGATCGGGGCCAAGTATCTGTAGGCCGTATGAACACTCTATGAAGACAATGTGACAATTGGATGAAAGGCCAGCATGACTGTCCATACTCTTTTCCACTCAGGAGAACACCCATGACGCCATTGCGCCTGCTGCCCCTTACCGCCCTGGTCCTGCTCTGCAGTGCCTGCGGCGAACAGGCCGCGCTGAACGTACAGGATGGCACCGGCCCCAACCCGCAACTGCCGGCGCCGAACAAGACCCTGCTGCCCACCGTGAACATCGCCCCGGCTACCGGCTGGCCACAGGGTGGCAAACCACTGGCGGCACCGGGCACCCAGGTCAATGCATTCGCCGATGGCCTGGACCACCCGCGCTGGCTGTACGTGCTGCCCAATGGCGACGTACTGGTGGCCGAGAGCAATGCCCCACGGGCCGACAAGGGTTTCAGCTTCAAGGGCTGGATCGCCGGGCTGGTGATGTCCCGCGCCGGCGCCGGCGTGCCCAGCGCCGACCGCATCACCCTGCTGCGCGACACCGACAACGATGGCGTAGCCGATGTACGCAGCGTGTTCCTCGACAACCTGCACTCGCCCTTCGGCATGGCCCTGGTTGGTAACGACTTCTATATCGCCAACGCCGATGCCCTGGTGCGTGTGCCCTACAGCGAAGGCCAGACGCGGATCGACGCGGAACCGGTCAAGGTCACCGACCTGCCGGCCGGGATCAATCACCACTGGACCAAGAACGTCATCGCCAACGCCGATGGCAGCAAGCTCTACGTGACCGTCGGCTCCAACAGCAACGTCGGCGAAAACGGCCTGGATATAGAAGAAGGCCGCGCGGCGATCTGGGAAGTCGACCGCGCCAGCGGCAACAAACGCCTGTTCGCCAGCGGCCTGCGCAACCCCAATGGCCTGGCCTGGGAGCCACAAAGCGGTGTCTTGTGGACGGCAGTCAACGAACGCGACGAGATCGGCAGTGACCTCGTGCCAGACTACATCACCTCGGTGAAAGACGGTGGCTTCTACGGCTGGCCCTGGAGCTACTACGGGCAGCACGTCGATGTGCGCGTACAGCCGCCACAACCCGAGCAGGTAGCCAAGGCCCTGGTGCCAGATTATGCGCTGGGCCCGCACACCGCCTCGCTGGGCATCGCCTTCGGCCAGGGCGGCGCGCTGCCGGCGTTCCGCGACGGCCTGTTCGTCGGCCAGCATGGTTCGTGGAACCGCAAACCGCACAGCGGCTACAAGGTGATCTTCGTGCCGTTCGCCGAAGGCAAGCCGAACGGCCTGCCGCAGGACGTGCTGACCGGCTTCCTGGATGCCGATGGCAAGGCCCAGGGCCGGCCGGTGGACGTAATCCTCGACAAGCAGGGCGCGCTACTGGTGACCGACGATGTCGGCAACACCGTCTGGCGGGTAACGCCGGCGCAGTGATAGCGGGCCGCGGGGCCACCGCTCTTGAAAGCAGGCCCTGCAGCACGCACGCAGCCAGGAACCTGCTCACGGCCTGAGTCCGAGCCAGACCAGGCAGAGCCAGGGCTGTTGATGTTGCAGCATGGATGGCCGGATCGAGGCAGTTGCGGACGTTCGACGTTTGCGTTTCATGGCGCGCCGATTGGTGGGCTAAAGCCCACCCTACGCGGGGTTCTGTTCCTGTAGGGTGGGCTTCAGCCCACCAGTTGCGGTGTCCGCAACTGCCTGTTACTCCCGCTGGTCGTTGCCACGCCGCATAACTATCCGCCAGGAGATCGTGAGCAAGCTCTTAGCGCCCCTTCTTCAGCAGGTACAAGCCGCTCAGCACCGCGACCCCGCATAGCGCAGCCACGTAATAGGCCGGCCCGAGCGGGTCCCAGGCAATCAGCAGGGCTACCGCCATCGGCGTCAGCCCGCCGAAGACCGCATAGGCCAGGTTGTAGGAAAACGACAACCCGGAGAAACGCACTTCCGCCGGGAACGCCGTGACCATCACGTACGGCACTGCACCAATGGTGCCAACCAGCAGCCCGGTCAGGGCATACAGCGGGAACAGCCAGTCCGGATGGGCCGCCAGGCTGGTGTAGAAGGTCCAGGAACTGGCCGCCAGCAACAGGCCGCCAACCACGAAGGTACGCCCCGCACCAAAACGGTCGGCCAGCGCACCCGACGCGATGCAGCCGAACGTCAGGCAGATGATCGCCAGGCTGTTGGCCTTGGACGCGGTCACCGCATCGAACTTGTAGACCGTCTCCAGGAAATTCGGCGTCATCAGGATCACCACCACGATGCCGGCGGTCAGTACCCAGGTCAGCAGCATCGACAGCACGATGCCTTCGCGGTGCTCACGCAAAACGGTCTTGAGCGGCACCTCGGCCGCCAGTGCCTTGCGCTGCTGCAGCTCGGCGAACACCGGCGTCTCGTGCAGCCAGCGGCGCAGGTACACGGAGAACAGGCCGAAGATACCGCCGACCAGGAACGGCACACGCCAGGCCCAGTCCAGCACTTCTGCCGGGGTGTACAGGCTGTTGAGCAGGGTCGCCATCAGCGAACCAAGCAAAATGCCGAAGGTCAGCCCCGAGGTCAGCGTGCCGCAGGCATAGCCGACGTTGCGCGCCGGCACGTGTTCGGCGACGAACACCCAGGCCCCCGGCACCTCGCCGCCAATCGCCGCGCCCTGGACGATGCGCATCAGCAGGAGCAGCAACGGCGCCCAGATGCCGATCTGCGCATAGGTCGGCATCAACCCGATGAGCAGCGTGGGCACCGACATCATGAAGATGCTCAGGGTGAACATGCGCTTGCGCCCGAGCAGGTCGCCAAAGTGGGCCATGATGATGCCGCCCAGCGGGCGCGCCAGGTAACCGGCGGCGAACAACCCGAAGGTCTGCAACTGGCGCAGCCACTCGGGGATATCCCCCGGGAAGAACAAGGTACCGATGGCCTTGGCGAAGAAGATGAAGATGATGAAGTCGTAGAACTCGAGGGCACCGCCCAGAGCGGACAGCGACAGCGTTTTGTAGTCACGACGAGTCAGTGGGCGCTGGACGGGCGCGGCACTGGAGGGCACGGAAGACATGATCAGCGGTTCTATATAAGGGTGTGAAGGCAGGCACTGCATCGCAGCAGCGGCACGATAGCAAAATGCGGCAATACCGCGCACGAGAAATGCAGACCCAACGGTCGTCGTTTGACGCCGCGCCCGATATACTGCCGAAGCATCCGCCAGCCCGGAGTCAGAGCCCTTGCGGCTTGTAGGGTCGGATCAAGATGCTCCGCGGGATAGCCGAGCACCGCGCTCGCCCATGACAAGAAAGCAGCTCAGGGTTCCACAACAATGATCGAACTCGAACAGGAAGACCCGATACCACAGGGCGATCTGGCCCTGCAGCTCACCGCCCTGCCGCGTGAAACCAATGGTTTCGGCGACATTTTTGGCGGTTGGCTGGTATCGCAAATGGATTTGGCCGGTACTGCCATGGCCAGCAAGGTCGCTGGCGGACGCGTAGCCACGGTAGCCATCGATCGCATGGCCTTTCTGGTGCCGGTGGCCGTGGGTGCGCAGCTGTCGTTCTATACCCAGGCCCTGGAGATCGGCCGCAGCTCGATCCAGATGCTGGTCGAGGTGTGGAGCGACGATCCGCTGTCCAGTGAATGGCGCAAGGTCACCGAAGCGGTGTTCGTGTTCGTCGCCATCGACGGCAGCGGACGCACCCGCCCAGTACCGCCCCGCCGCTGAGACTCAGGCCGCACGACCGAGGTCGTGCCCGCCCTCTTCTGCCCTTATCCCACAACCTATGCATCGTTTGTCGGTGCATGGCGCACCCTGCTGCCCTACAGCGGTCCACCCTGTATCAGCATCGAGGAGACCGAACATGAGCCAGACGCAGATCGAACGCGTGGAGCTGGGCGAACTGACCTGTTGGCGCGTGCACAATGGTGATGCCGAGCTGCTGGTCGCCCAGCAGGGTGCGCAGGTGCTGCACTACCAGCACGGCAATCAACCCCCGCTGATCTGGCTCAGCGACGAAGCCGGCTACCAATCCGGCCAGTCGGTGCGCGGTGGCATACCGGTGTGCTGGCCCTGGTTTGGCGACCTGCGCCGCAATCCACCTGCCGTCCGGGCCCTGCACCAGCAGGTCGACAGTGCACCAGCCCACGGCGGGGTACGCGGCCTCGACTGGCGCTTGCTGGGCATCGATGAGCAGGATGGCGTGGTTTCGCTGGAGTTCGCCTTCGACAGCAGTCACCAGCCACTGCCCGACTGGCCCCACGCGGTAGAACTGCGCCTGACCATTCGCCTCGACCAGCATCTGCATCTGGAACTGACCAGCCACAACCTGGGCACCGTGCCCGTCGCACTGAGCCAGGCGCTGCATACCTATTTCGCCGTCAGTGATATCCATGCGGTCAACGTGGCCGGTCTGGACGGTTGTCGCTATATCGAAACCCTGGCCGGCTGGGAGGAACGCACCCAGCAGGGCGAGCTGCATTTCAGCGGAGAAACCGACCGCATCTACCTCGATACGCCGCCCCGGCTGACCATCGTCGACAGCGGCTGGCAACGCCGTATCCACCTCAACGCCCAGGGCTCGCGCTCGGCCGTGGTGTGGAACCCGTGGATCGACAAGGCTGCGCGGCTATCGCACTTCGCCGACGATGCCTGGCAAGGCATGCTGTGCATCGAGACGGCGAACATCTGGGATGACTGCATCACCCTGGCGCCGGGTGAACGCCATCGCCTGGCCCTGAGCCTGTGGAGTAGCGCCCTGTAGGGCGCATACCGCAGCAACGCGGGCAAGCGGCCGCCCGCTACAGGTCTTCATCCTCGACCAGACGTACGCCACTGGCATCGATGGCATACGCCGCATCGGCCAGGTCATTGCTCACCGTCTCGATCTTCAGCGGGCCTTCGACCCAGAGCGGGGAATAGATGTCGTCGAGGAGAATGCCCTTGGGATACCGCACCAGCACGATCTGGTTTGGCGGGGGCGGCGGCACGTGGATGCAGGCGCCCGGATAAGGCACGAGGAAGAACAGCGTGCTATTGCCCTTGGCATCGGCTTCCAACGGCACCGGATAGCCGCCCAGACGAATGCGTTTGCCGTCGAGCGCGGCCACGGTCTTGGCCGAATACATCACCGCTGGCAGGTCGTGATCCTGCTGCTTGAGGCCACCCTTGTTGCTGAAGGTGCCATCGCCCTCGGGGCTGTCGTGACTGATCTCCGGCATCGCCTCCAGCGCGCGCTGATCCTCAATCGGCATCAGCTCGAGCCAGTCGGTCTCCGCCAGTTCGGCGCGGACCAGGGTGGAACACAACAGCAGGACCAGCAGCAGGAAGCCACGCATGACAACACTCACGAGAAGGGACAGGCGCTAAGACTAACGGCTCCAGCGCCTGGTTCCCATTGGCCCGCGAGCTTCGTCTGCTTTAGAAGCTGTTTACGATCTCTTGCCCGTCGGCCATACCGCGTTAAAAACAGGCTCGGATGCGAGCCCAGTCGGAATGCTCATTTACAGCTCGTAAGCTCCGCTTCCTCGCCTGTTTTTGCCTTGTCTGGCTCTAGTCCAAAAGACCGTAAACAGCTTCTTAGCTTTTTTTGATCAAGCCGTAGATGACCAGCAGGATGATCGCGCCGACCACCGCACCGATGAAGCCCGCCGCCTGCCCGGCCTGGTAGATACCCAGTGCCTGGCCGCCGTAGGTAGCCGCCAGCGAGCCGCCGATACCGAGCAGGATGGTCATGATCCAGCCCATGCTGTCGTCGCCGGGTTTGAGAAAACGTGCCACCAGCCCGACAAGCAGGCCGATCAAGATGGTACCGATAATGCCCATACGCAACTCCACTGCATAAAGGAAAGGCGTACCGGATGGCACGCCTTTGTCTCAGACTAGCAGCAAGCGAAGCGGTTCAGCTTTTGATCAGCGCCTCGACCTCGGCGATGCGGGCCTTGAGCGTGGCCAGGTCTGCGCTGCGCAGGGTGGCATGGCCAACTTTGCGCCCGGCCTTGAAGGCCTTGCCGTAATGGTGCAGGTGGCAATCGTCGATCGCCACCACCTTGCTCACCGCCGGCACTTCGCCGATGAAGTTGAGCATGGCGCTCTCGCCGACCTTGGCAGTCGAACCCAAAGGCAGGCCGGCAACGGCACGCAGGTGATTCTCGAACTGGCTGCACTCGGCGCCTTCGATGGTCCAGTGCCCGGAGTTGTGCACACGCGGGGCGATCTCGTTGGCCTTGAGGCCACCGTCGACTTCGAAGAACTCGAACGCCAGCACGCCCACGTAATCCAGCTGCTTGAGCACGCGGCCGACGTAATCCTCGGCCAAGGCCTGCAGCGGGTGGTCGGTGCTGGCGATGGACAGGGCCAGCACACCGCTGTCATGGCGGTTGTGCACCAGCGGATAGAAGCGCGTTTCGCCGTCACGACCGCGCACGGCCACCAGCGACACCTCGCCGGTGAACGGCACGAAGCCTTCGAGGATGCACGGCACGCTGCCCAGCTCGGCGAAAGCACCCAGCACATCTTCGACCTTGCGCAGCACCTTCTGGCCTTTGCCGTCGTAGCCGAGGGTGCGGGTCTTCATCACCGCCGGCAGGCCGATGCGGGCCACTGCCGCGTCAAGATCCGCCTGAGACTGGATATCGGCGAACTCCGGCGTGGGAATGCCGAGATCCTTGAACATCGACTTCTCGAACCAGCGGTCACGGGCGATGCGCAGCGCTTCGGCGCTCGGGTAGACCGGCACGAACTGCGAGAGAAAGGCCACGGTTTCGGCCGGCACGCTCTCGAATTCGAAGGTCACCAGATCGACTTCGTCGGCCAGTTGACGCAGGTGATCCTGATCGCCGTAATCGGCACGAATGTGCTCACCCAGGGCCTGGGCACAGGCATCCGGCGCCGGGTCGAGGAAGGCGAAATTCATGCCCAGGGGAGTACCAGCCAGGGCCAGCATACGGCCCAGTTGACCACCACCGATTACGCCGATTTTCATACATGAGCCCCTTTCAGTAGGCAGCGAGACCAAGTCGTTGAGTGCCGTCGCAGCGCAGGGCGCTGAGTTTACGTGGCTGTAAATGAGCATTCCGAGCAGCGGACGGCACTCGACGGCGCCGTGTCGCAGCTCCTACTGAGTGGGCTCAGGCCTCGCGTGGGTCTGGGTTGTTCAGCACAGTCTCGGTCTGCTCCTGGCGGAACTGCTTCAGCGCCGCGTGGAACTGCGGGTGCTGGTGACCGAGGATACTCGCCGCCAGCAACGCGGCATTGACCGCACCCGCCTTGCCGATGGCCAGGGTGGCGACCGGAATACCGGCCGGCATCTGCACGATCGACAGCAGCGAGTCGACACCCGACAGCACGGCAGACTGCACCGGCACGCCGAGCACCGGCAGGTGGGTCTTGGCGGCACACATGCCCGGCAGGTGCGCGGCGCCACCGGCGCCGGCGATGATCACCTGGATGCCGCGGTCCGCCGCCTGTTCGGCGTACTGGAACAGCAGGTCCGGGGTGCGGTGCGCGGAGACCACCTGCACTTCGTTGGGAATGCCCAGTTTGTCGAGCATTTCGACGGTGTGACTGAGGGTGCTCCAGTCGGATTTGGAGCCCATGATCACGCCTACCAGTGCGCTCATCGTCTTGCCTCATCAAGGTGCGCCGGGTGGCGCGACAAAAACCAACAAGCCACGCGAATGGCGTGGCTTGTCTGCGATGTTAAGCCGGCGTGCGCTGCCGGCTAAAAAATAGCCGCGCAGTATACCGCAAAGCCGCCGCTGGCGAGCATTGGCCGCGACCGTTTATCCAGAGCCACCCGAAACCGGCCATTCAACGCCTTTGCAGCAGGGACCATTGCCTTGAGAAAGACCATGCCGCACCGCAGACTGCCGGCATTTCCCATGCTGGATATGCACAGCCGAATGCAGCCTACCCACTTCCCACCGACCGAAGGGAGCCGCTTCTCAGCCTGGAGGTACCTGCACGCCACACCGAGCGCGCGTCTTGGAATTTGCCGCGTGGTGATACTGCTGTCATCGCTGTTCGTCCTTTTTCCCGCCTGGTCAGCCTGCGTGCCTGGCAGCCAGAGCTCGCAAGAACCCTATTTGGGTTACACAACAGGAGACAAAGGCGCCCCCGAGGAGGACGAAACCTGGCATGCGTCCGTACGCACCCTCACTCGAGATGACGGCAGCCCGCAGTTCGAGCTGATCACCCGCCCCGGCCAGCACTTCGATTCGATCGAGCCCATCGGACTGGGTGATGGCGCGGTGGGTTTCGTGGCGCTGCGCCATGGCTGCCTGCAATTGCTCGACCCGGAAGGCACCGCGTACCCCACCCCTGCGTTCGAGATGCTCGAATACGACAGCGCCGTTACGCCAGGCCAGGTACTGCTGCGCCTGGTAACCGGCTCCCGCTACAGGCTGGCGCTTTTCGGGCAAGGCCGCCTGCTGGCGGCCTCGCAGCAGGACTATACCGCGGCCCCCTTCTCATCCAGGGCATTCTGGCCAGAGCACCTGCGCGAGGTGTACGTCGAGACCGAGCACAGCAGCGGTCACGGCATCATCGATCTCCGCGATCTCGGGGAGGTCCTCGCGCCGCACTGGCAACACATAGCGGCCATCGGGCTCGTGGAAGACAGCCAGCCCGCGCGTTATCTGCTGGCGACACGCGATGCCCGCAGCACGCTGTTTCCGCTCGATGGAGGAACCCCACTGATCCGGGATATCGCCTCGCTGGATAAATGGGAAAACCTGTTCCCCCATGCGCCGGGGCGTCAGGCAACAGAACGTGCCGCGCTGGTCGTGCGCCTGGAGGGCGAAGCCGGATGCCGCCTGCTGGATATGCGACTGCGGCCACTCATGCCGCACCTGCTGCCGTTGCGCCAGGGCCATTGCGATACCGGGCAGAACAGCACGGACCGCCGCTACCTCTTTACCGACGCCGATAACCAGACGGTGCAGGTCTATGCCATAGAGCCCGATGCCCGCCTGCGTCTCGTCAGCAGCATTCCCGGGCGGATCGAAATGGGCCAAGAAGCCACGGGGCTGGTTGTGGTGAAAACCCCATCGAAGCAGGGCGAGGTGTACCGCATCCATCGCGCGGATGGCAGCCTCGCCAGCCCAACGAACTACAGCGGCTTCCAGGCATTGGGTTGCGGCTTCATGGAGGTGCAGCACCAGGGTCGATGGCTGTCCCTGATGAGTGATGGTCGTGTCCTTGAAGAGCGCTTCTACCCGTTCAGTTGCTGAGCGATCACGCGACGAGAGAGAGGAAAGGACAGCGCGAATCGCAATCCCGGTGCTTCAATTTCGACGGAGTCCGCGTACAATCGCCGCCCCTCGACGGATTGAAAAGGACTTTCAAGATGCTCCGCCCCCTCTCCTGTATCGCCCTGCTGGCAAGCACCGCTCTCGGTGGCTGCGCCGCCCTGCACGACCAGCCCTTCGCTACCCGGGAACACCGCGCCCTCTACGTCGCCGACGCGCAGGAAGAGGCGATGTCGTGCTACCAGATGTTCGCCTGCCCACTGATCAGCAGCGAACGCCTGAGCAGCAAATAGCGCCACGACGGCGGCTTTCTTGTCCCAGCTCAATACGGTTGCGCATGACGGGTCCAGACTGAAGGTTCCCTTGTCGCACCGAGAGAAGCACTGTCATGGACAAAACGATGAAAGCCGCCGTTGTGCACGCCTTCGGCGAACCGCTACGCATCGAGGAAGTGCAGGTACCCCTGCCCGGACCCGGGCAGATTCTGGTGAAGATCGAAGCCTCCGGGGTCTGCCATACCGACCTGCACGCGGCCGAAGGCGACTGGCCGGTGAAACCCAGCCTGCCGTTCATCCCCGGCCATGAAGGGGTCGGCTATGTCGCCGCCGTCGGCAGCGGTGTCACCCGGGTCAAGGAAGGCGACCGCGTCGGCGTGCCCTGGCTGTATACCGCCTGCGGCTGCTGCGAACACTGCCTGACCGGCTGGGAAACCCTCTGCGCCGGGCAACAGAACACCGGTTATTCGATCAACGGTGGCTTCGCCGAATACGTGCTGGCCGATCCCAATTTCGTCGGCCTGCTGCCGCAGCATGTCGGCTTCAACGAGATCGCGCCGATCCTCTGCGCCGGTGTCACCGTGTACAAGGGCCTGAAGGTCACCGGCGCCCGCCCCGGCCAGTGGGTGGCGATATCCGGGATCGGCGGCCTCGGTCACGTCGCCGTGCAATACGCCCGCGCCATGGGCCTGCATGTAGCAGCCATCGATGTCGACGACGCCAAGCTGGAGCTGGCACGCAAGCTCGGCGCCAGCCTGACCGTCAACGCCCTCAAGGAAGACCCGGTCGAGGTGATCCAGCGCGACATCGGCGGCGCCCACGGCGTATTGGTAACGGCCGTGTCCAACAGCGCCTTCGGCCAGGCCATCGGCATGGCCCGTCGTCACGGCACCGTGGCGCTGGTCGGCCTGCCGCCAGGCGATTTCCCGACGCCGATCTTCGACGTGGTACTCAAGGCCATCAGCATCACCGGCTCCATCGTCGGCACCCGTGCGGACCTGCAGGAAGCCCTCGACTTTGCCGCCGAAGGCCAGGTCAAGGCGACCATCCACACCGACAAGCTGGAAAACATCAACCAGGTGTTCGAGCAGATGCGCGCCGGGCAGATCGAAGGGCGCATCGTCATGCAGTTCTGATGACCTTCAGGGTGCGCTGGGCTGATCAGGCGCTTAGCGCACCCTACGCAGGCCTCTTCACCACACCGCACCGCCCTCCGAGCACATCACTCGAATCATCGGCCTGTCCCATGGTCGGACCTTGAGGCACGGGTATCGTCAGGCACAGCGTCTACGCTGAGGTGACGATCCCGCAAGGATCCACTGGCCCAAGGACTGACACGACCATGCTGGAATCGACCTGGACGGCACTCAAGCACCATCAACGCATTCGCCAGATCGTCACCGTACTCGCGAGCTTCGGCGCCCAGGATGTGCTGTTGCGCCTGGGCCTGGGACGCTTGCTGGCTGACTCGCCGCAAACCGACGATAACCCGACCCAGGGCTCCACACCCCAGCGGGTGCGCCTGGCGCTGGAGCAGCTGGGGCCGACCTTCATCAAGCTGGGGCAGATTCTCGCCACCCGCAGCGACATTCTCCCGGCGCCCTGGATCAATGAGCTGGAACGGCTGCACAGCAGTGCCGCGACCCTGGCCTGGAACGACGTGGAAGCGCAGGTGCTGGAAGACCTCGGCGGCGAACTGGATCAGGTGTTCGCCGAGTTCGACCGCGAACCGCTGGCCGCCGCGTCCATCGCCCAGGTGTACCGGGCTCGCCTGCTCAGCGGAGAGGCAGTGGTGGTCAAGGTCCAGCGCCCAGGCTTGCGGCGTAAGATGACCGCCGACCTGCAACTGCTCGAAAGCCTGGCCCTGCTGGTGGAGGAAAATGCCGCCCTGGCCCACTACCAGCCACGGCAGATGGTCCGGCAGTTGGCCCGCGCCATGCTCGAAGAACTGGACTTCACCGAGGAAGGCCAGCACTGCGACACGGTGGCGGCGAATTTTGCCGAACACCCGCAGATCGTCATTCCCCGCATCTACTGGGCCTACAGCAGCCAGCGCCTGCTGGTGCAGGACTTCCTGCCCAGCCACACGCCACTGGAACGCGAAGCGCTGCTGGAGCAGGGCCTGGACCCCAGCCTGCTGGCCCGGCGCGGTGCCGAAGCCTTTATCAAGATGCTTCTCGAGGACGGCCTGTTCCATGGCGACCCGCACCCCGGCAACCTGCGCGCCATGGACGACAACCGGGTCGGCTTCATCGACTTCGGCATGGTCGGCCGCCTGGACGAACGCCGCCGCCTGGAAGTCATGAGCTTCATGCGCGCCATGACCGAAGGCAGCACCGAAGCCCTGGTGGCGGTGTTGATCGACTGGAGCGACGAGCAGGTGCGCGACCTGTCCGCCATCGAGCAGGCCGCGCGCGAATTCATGGGCCGCCATGGCGGCCAGGCCTTGAACATGAGCGCAATGATTCAGGACTTCCTCGAACTGATGCGCGAATACCGGCTGCTGTTACCGGCGGACCTGCTGGTGCTGTTCAAGGCGCTGATCACCGCCGATGGCGTGCTGACCCGGCTCGACCCGCAACTGGACCTGGTGGTCACCGCGCGGCCCGCGATCAACAAGATGCTCAGGGAACGCTTCAACTGGAAACTGGCTCGGCGCCTGGGCCTCGACGGCCTGGAGTTGGGCAGCGGCCTGTTGAGCGAACTGCCGCAGCTGACACGCCTGCTGATCAACCGCCTGAAACACGGCGTGGTCGACCTGCGCCTCGACATGCCAGGCATCGAACGCCTGGAAAAATCCCTGCGCCTGGCCTCCACTCGGCTGTCCCTGGCGCTGCTGATCAGCGCCCTGCTGATCGCCTTCGGCCCACAGATCGCCGCCGCCGGCCCGACATGGCAGGGGCTTTCCGTGGTTGGTTGGATCGCGGGGCTGGCCACCCTGAGCGCGTTGCTGGCGTTTGTCTGGAGCTTGTTCAAAAGCCCCTGAACGCCTGCTTACGATTTCCTGACTGTCAGCCCAGCAGCGAGGGCGGTGAATTCACCGCCCTACGGCAGGACTCAACGGTTGAGCAGGAAGGCGCGGATGAAGTCGCCCTGGTTGGGTGCGTCCTTCTCGGTGGCGAAGCGGATGACGCCGTCTTCCTCGCGCAGCTTCATCGCCCGGTCGAAGCGGCATTCCAACCCTTTGATGGTGCGTGCCTGGCGCTTGAAAGCGCTGTCGTCCTGACACAGGCGACCCACCTGACTGGCCACCTCGCCACAGAAGCTGGCAACGCTGAGTTCCAGCAGTTGCTGATCGGTGACTTTCGGCCAATCAACCTGGGTGGTCAGGCTGACGCCACACGCGCTGGAAGCAGCCTGGTCCAGTTGCTGCAATTCGCTCTGGGTGCTCTTCAGGCGCTTGTCACGGTCGAAGGTGGCGAGCTTGGCCTGCACACCCTTGGCCTTCTGCTTGTCGTACTGCGCCTGCAGGTCAGCGGGTTTGCTGGCTTTGCTGCGAGCCTCATTGAAGCTGAGGGTGAAACCTTCGGTACCCGGCAGATATAGCTGGTAGCTCTCACCACTCCATCCCTGGCGTTTGACCACCAGATTGAAAGAACGGCCATCAAGGGTGGTGCCATAGTCACGCTCATCGTTGCCACGCTCGGCCACGTCGGTGAGGAATACCACGCCGTCCACCGGATGGTTGATACCACTGACCTGAATCAGGGCCTGCTTGCCATCGACACTTGGGGCGAGCTGTACGCTCACGCCCTGACCGGCGTCGAATACCTGTGGGTATTTGGCCAGCTCCAGAGCGGCAGCATTGACGGAAAACACGGCGCTGGCGAGCAGCAAAAACAGGCGTTGCATGACGATGTCCTTATGCGATGTGAAGGCCGGAAGTGTAGCGATGGCCCGGCTTGGCGTCCGTGAACGAGGTCGCTTGTACCTTGCATCGCACGCCCAGAAACGGGTCTTGAAGCCCGGCATGCCATCACGGGGCGACCCGGCAGCCCGGCATTCGGAATTCCGAACGCCAAAGCCGCCAATGGTCGAGAAACCGAATAGCCAAGATTCGTCACGCCACCGATAAAAATAAATAAGCCCTTATTTATCAATGAATTGCCCTGAAAAATCATACGCGGAGATCCCTGGCACACATCCTGCTCTATACACCGACAGGAATGCGATAGCCCTTCCGGAACAGAGACGCTACCCAGCGACCTCTGTATGAATAAAAACAACACCGAGGAATCGATCCATGCGTATTGCTCCCCGTGCCCTGGCCGTAGCGGTCACCGCCATCCTGATGTCCACGCCCGTACTGGCCGCCGAACTCACCGGCACCCTGAAGAAGATCAAGGACTCCGGCACCATCACCCTGGGCCACCGCGACTCATCCATCCCCTTCTCCTACTACGGGGACAATGCACGCCAACCGATCGGTTACTCCCACGACCTGCAACTCAAGGTCGTCGAAGCCCTGAAGCAGGAACTGAACCTGCCCGAGCTGAAGGTACGCTACAACCTGGTCACCTCGCAGACCCGCATCCCGCTGGTGCAGAACGGCACCGTGGACCTGGAGTGTGGCTCCACCACCAACAACGTCGAACGCCAGCGCCAGGTCGATTTCTCGGTCGGCATCTTCGAGGTCGGCACTCGCCTGCTGACGCGCGTCAACTCGCCGATCAAGGACTTCGACGACCTCAAGGGCAAGAACGTGGTGACCACTGCCGGCACCACCTCCGAGCGCCTGATCAAGGCCATGAACGCCGAGAAGAAGATGGACATGAACGTCATCTCCGCCAAGGACCACGGCGAGTCCTTCCTGATGCTCGAGTCCAACCGTGCCGTGGCCTTCATGATGGACGACGCCCTGCTCGCCGGCGAAATGGCCAAGGCCAAGAAACCGGCTGACTGGCACGTGACCGGCACCCCGCAGTCCTTCGAAATCTACGGCTGCATGATGCGCAAGAACGACCCCGCCTTTAAGCAGGTGGTCGACAAGGCACTGACTGCCACCTTCACCTCTGGCGAGGTCAACGCCCTCTATGACAAGTGGTTCATGCAACCGGTCCCGCCCAAGGGCCTGAACCTGAATTTCCCCATGAGCGACGAGCTGAAACAGCTGATCGCCAACCCCACCGACAAGGCTGCAGAAGAGCACTGACGGTGATGCGACGCCGCACTCACAAGGCGCGGCGTTCGCGGGGAACCTGGGAGGCGCTCAGCCTCCCCCATTAACTGTAACCGCTCCTATCCGGGCCAGCCTCGTGCTCGCCAGGCCGACGGCTGCCCGCATTCTTTACACCAAGGGGAAACCCGCATGAATTACAACTGGGACTGGGGTATCTACTTCAAGTCCACCGGCATCGGCAGCGAAATCTACCTGGACTGGTTCATCACCGGCCTGGGCTGGACCCTCGCCATCGCCCTGGCCGGCTGGGTCATCGCCCTGGCACTGGGCACCGTGCTCGGCGTGATGCGCACGCTGCCCAACCGCCTGCTGTCGGGCCTTGCCACCGCCTACGTGGAAATCTTCCGCAACGTGCCACTGCTGGTGCAGCTGTTCCTCTGGTACTTCCTGGTGCCCGATCTGCTGCCCGAGCCATTGGAAATCTGGTTCAAGCAGGACCTCAACCCAGCTACCTCGGCCTACCTGAGCGTGATCGTCTGCCTGGGCCTGTTCACCGCTGCCCGCGTCTGCGAGCAGGTGCGTACCGGCATCGAAGCACTGCCCAAGGGCCAGGCGTCTGCCGCCCGCGCCATGGGCTTTCGCCTGCCGCAGATCTACCGCTACGTGGTGCTGCCCCAGGCCATGCGCATCATCATTCCGCCACTGACCAGCGAGTTCCTCAACATCTTCAAGAACTCCTCGGTGGCCTCGCTGATCGGCCTCATGGAGCTGCTGGCGCAGACCAAGCAGACCGCCGAATTCAGCGCCAACCTGTTCGAAGCCTTCACCCTGGCGACGCTGATCTACTTCACCCTGAACATGAGCCTGATGCTGCTCATGCGCCTGGTCGAGCGCAAGGTCGCGGTGCCCGGGCTGATTTCCGTAGGGGGTAAATGATGGACTTCAGTCAGATCGTTCCCGCCCTGCCGGGCCTCTGGGAAGGCATGGCGATGACCCTGCAGCTCACCGCGCTGGGCGTGCTCGGCGGCGTGGTGCTGGGCACGCTGCTGGCGTTGATGCGGATGTCCAACAGCACACTGCTGTCGAACATCGCCGCGCTCTACGTCAATTACTTCCGCTCGATCCCGCTGCTGCTGGTGATCACCTGGTTCTACTTCGCGGTGCCGTTCATCCTGCGCTGGGTCACCGGCGAAGACACGCCGGTGGGCGCCTTCACCTCGTGCCTGGTGGCCTTCGTGATGTTCGAGGCGGCCTACTTCTGCGAGATCGTCCGTGCCGGCATCCAGGCCATTCCCAAGGGCCAGATGGGCGCCGCGCAAGCCCTGGGCATGAGCTATGGCCAGACCATGCGCTTGATCATCCTGCCGCAGGCCTTCCGCAAGATGATGCCGTTGCTGCTGCAACAGAGCGTGATCCTCTTCCAGGACACCTCGCTGGTCTATACCGTCGGCCTGATCGACTTCCTCAACGCCTCCCGCTCACGGGGCGATATCCTGGGGCAGCCGCATGAGTTCCTGATCTTCGCCGGTCTGGTCTACTTCACCATCAGCTTCATCGCCTCGCGCCTGGTGAAGCACCTGCAAAAAAGGTTAGCCGTATGATTTCCATCAAGAACGTCAACAAGTGGTACGGGGACTTCCAGGTGCTGACCGATTGCAGCACCGAGGTGAAGAAGGGCGAAGTCGTGGTGGTGTGCGGGCCGTCCGGCTCGGGCAAGTCCACCCTGATCAAGTGCGTCAACGCGCTGGAACCCTTCCAACAGGGCGACATCGTGGTCGACGGCACCTCCATCGCCGACAAGAAGACCGACCTGCCCAAGTTGCGCTCGCGGGTTGGCATGGTGTTCCAACACTTCGAGCTGTTCCCGCACCTGACCATCACCGAGAACCTGACCATCGCACAGGTCAAGGTACTCGGCCGCAGCAAGGCCGAAGCCACCGAAAAGGGCCTGGCCCTGCTCGAACGCGTCGGCCTCAAGGAGCAGGCGCACAAGCACCCCGGCCAGCTCTCCGGCGGCCAGCAGCAGCGCGTGGCCATCGCCCGTGCGTTGGCCATGGACCCGGTGGTGATGCTGTTCGACGAACCGACCTCGGCCCTCGACCCGGAAATGGTCAACGAGGTGCTCGACGTGATGGTCCAGCTCGCCCATGAAGGCATGACCATGATGTGCGTGACCCACGAGATGGGTTTCGCCCGCAAGGTCGCCGACCGGGTGATCTTCATGGACGCCGGGCGGGTCGTCGAGGACTGCGCCAAGGACGAGTTCTTCGGTGACGTGTCGCAGCGCTCCGAACGCGCCCAGCACTTTCTCGCGAAGATTCTCCAGCACTAAAGCCTGCCCACGATCTGGCTCGCCAGGTCGTGAACAGGTCTTTCAAGCCACTGCACCGAGCACGACCCGTGCCGTCTCCTCAAGACGACGCGGTGGATCAACACGCTTCAACACAACGACAACAAAAGGAGCACCACCCATGAAAACCTTGCTTCAATCCTTCGTTCCGGCAGCCGCCCTCGGCCTGTTCCTGCTGCTGCCCGTACAGGCATCGGCCGAAGCCCCAGCCGTCAAACTGCCCAACGTGGTCATCCTCGCCACTGGCGGCACCATCGCCGGCGCAGGCGCCAGCACTGCCAACAGCGCCACCTACACCGCTGCCAAGGTGCCGGTCGACCAGTTGCTGGCCAGCGTGCCGGAGCTGAAGAACATCGCCAAGGTACGCGGCGAGCAGGCCATGCAGATCGCCTCGGAAAGCATCAGCAACGACAACCTGTTGGCCCTCGGCAAGCACGTGTCCAAGCTGGTCAAGCAGGCGGACGTCGACGGCGTGGTGATCACCCACGGCACCGACACCCTGGAAGAGACCGCCTACTTCCTCGACCTGGTCATCCACAGCGAGAAGCCGGTGATCGTGGTCGGCTCCATGCGTCCGGGTACCGCCATGTCCGCCGACGGCATGCTCAACCTGTACAACGCCGTGGCCGTGGCCGGCACCCCGAGCGCGCGCGGCAAGGGCGTGCTGGTGACCATGAACGACGAGATCCAGTCCGGTCGTGACGTGAGCAAGACCATCAACATCCGCCCGAATGCCTTCAACAGCCCGTGGGGCGCGCTGGGCATGGTGGTCGAAGGCAAGGCCTACTGGTTCCGCCTGCCGGCCAAGCGTCACACCATCGGTTCCGAGTTCGATATCGACAAGATCGACAGCCTGCCGCGCGTGGACATCGCCTACGCCCACGGCAACCTCGATGACACCGCCTACCAGGCCTTCGCCAAGGCAGGCGCCAAAGCCATCATCCATGCCGGCACCGGCAATGGTTCGGTGGCCGCCAACGTGGTGCCGACCCTCAAGGCCCTGCGCGCCGACGGCCTGCAGATCATCCGCTCCAGCCACGTCAACCAGGGCGGCTTCGTCCTGCGCAACGCCGAGCAGCCGGATGACGCCAACGACTGGGTCGTGGCCCATGACCTGAACCCGCAGAAAGCCCGCATCCTGGCCATGGTGGCGCTGACCGCCAACGTCGACAGCAAGGCGCTGCAACGCATCTTCTGGGAGTACTGATCGGGTGCGCGGAGGGCGTGCGGCTACCGCGAGGGACAACCCAGCGTCTATGATGCAGGGCACTCCCAGCAGCCGCACCATGCCGCATGCCCTGACCGTGAAACCACGCCTCGCCCGCCACCTGTTGCTGATACTGTTGATGCTCGCGCTGGTACTCGGCTGCGGCTATGTCGGCTATCGGCTTAGCGAACGGGCGGGCATCCGCGCCGTCAGCGAAAACGGCGAACGCCAGCTCGAACTCAACGCCCGGGCGGTGGAAAGCGAAATCACCAAGTACACCTACCTGCCCAGCCTGCTGGAGCTGGAATCCAACGTCAGCCGCCTGCTGCTGACGCCCTCTCCCTACCGCCGGCAACGGGTCAACGACTACCTCGAAGGCCTCAACCTGCGCAGCGGCAGCCTGGCCATCTACGTGATGGACATCGACGGCCGCGTGCTGGCCACCAGCAACTGGCGCAAACCCGACAGCTACCTGGGCGAAGACCTGTCCTTCCGGGCCTACTTCCAGGACGCCGTGCGTGGCCGGCCGGGGCGCATGTATGGCATCGGCAGCACCAGCGGCGAACCCGGCTACTACCTGGCCCATGGCCTCAAGGCCAACGGCCGCGTCATCGGCGTGGCGGTGGTCAAGGCACGGCTCGACTCGCTGGAAGAGCGCTGGCAACGAGCCCAGCTGGAAGCCTACGTCAGCGACGAGAACGGCGTGATCATCCTCTCCGGCAACCCGGAGCGCCGGCTCAAGGCCACGAAGCCACTGGACAGCCGGACGCGCGAAGAACTGGCGCGCAGCCTGCGCTATCACTGGCAGCAGCTGGAAGAACTCAAGTCCCTGGCCCGCGTGCCGCTGGGCGAGAACATCGAAGAAGTCAGCTTCGCCAGTGCCGACCGGCAGGGCGAGCCGATCCGCTACCTGTCGCAAACCCGGCCGCTGGATGACACGCCCTGGCGCCTGACCCTGCTCACCCCCTTGCAGGACCAACGCCGCGAAGCCATGAGCCATGGCATGCTGGCCGCCGTCGCCGCCGCCCTGCTGGCCTTCCTGCTGATCGCCTGGAACGAGCGGCGCAAGGTCATCGCCACCCGCCTGGCCGCCCGCGAAGCCCTGCAACAGGCCAACAACCACCTGGAACGCAAGATCGCCGAGCGTACCGCCGACCTGCGCGCCAGCAACGACCGGCTCAAGGCCGAGATCCGCGAACGCCGGCAGACCGAGGAAAACCTGCGCAAGACCCAGGACGGCCTGGTCCAGGCCGGCAAGCTGGCGGTGATCGGGCAGATGTCCACCAGCATCGCCCACGAACTCAATCAACCGCTAGCCGCCCTGCGCACCCTGTCGGGCAACACCATGCGCTTCCTTGCTCGCGGCGCCTACGACGTGGCCAGCACCAACCTGCAGACCATCAACGAACTGGTCGACCGCATGGGCAAGACCACCGCCAGCCTGCGCGCCTTCGCCCGCCGCTCCGACGACCGTGGCGAAGCGCGCCTGGACAAGGCCATCGACGCCGCCCTGATGCTCCTGCACCCGCGCCTGAAGCAGACCGATGTGCGCATCACCCGCACCTGCCTCGACCAGCACCTGGCCATCGACCAGACACGCCTGGAACAGATCCTCATCAACCTCATCGCCAACGCCCTGGACGCCATGCGCGACCAGCGCGACCGCCAGCTCTGGCTGACCGGCAGCGAGCACGACGACCACTACCAGCTGGAAGTACGCGACAACGGCCCCGGCATCGCCCCGGAAACCCGCGTGCACCTGTTCGAGCCGTTCTTCACCACCAAACCCGGCGAGCAGGGCCTGGGCCTCGGCCTGACCCTCTCCGCCAGCCTGGCTGCCGCCGCCGGTGGCAGCCTCAGCGTGCGCCATCCTCCGGACGGCGGCACCGCCTTCATTCTCAGCCTGCGGCGTATCGGCCCGGGCCCCGCCGCGAGACCCGCCGATGAATGAATCCCTCCGCGTGCTGATCGTCGAAGACGACCCCCATGTGCTGCTCGGCTGCCAGCAGGCGCTCAGCCTGGAAGATATCCCCAGCGACGGCGTCGGCAGCGCCGAGGAAGCCCTGCATTGCATCGGCGATGACTTCGCCGGCATCGTCATCAGCGACATTCGCCTGCCCGGCATCGACGGCCTGGAGCTGCTCGCCCAGCTGAAGAAGCGCGACCCCAGCCTGCCGGTGGTGCTGATCACCGGCCACGGCGACATCAGCATGGCGGTCGGCGCCATGCGCGATGGCGCCTACGACTTCATGGAAAAACCCTTCTCCCCGGAACGCCTGGTGGATGTCGCCCGCCGCGCCCTCGAACAGCGCGCCCTGGCTCGCGAGGTCTCCGCCCTGCGCCGCCAGTTGGCCGGGCGCCAGGCCCTGGAACAACGCATCATCGGCCGCTCGCCAGCCATGCAGGAGCTGCGCGCGCTGATCGAGAACGTCGCCGATACCGGCGCCAACGTGCTCATCGAAGGCGAGACCGGTACCGGCAAGGAACTGGTCGCCCGCTGCCTGCACGACTTCAGCCGGCGGCACAACAAGCAGTTCGTCGCCCTCAACTGCGGCGGCCTGCCGGAGAACCTGTTCGAAAGCGAGATCTTCGGCCACGAGGCCCATGCCTTCACCGGTGCCGGCAAACGCCGCATCGGCAAGATCGAGCACGCCAACGGCGGCAGCCTGTTCCTCGACGAAATCGAAAGCATGCCGCTGAACCTGCAGATCAAGCTGCTGCGCGTGCTGCAGGAACACAGCCTGGAGCGCCTGGGCTCGAACCAGAGCGTCGCAGTCGACTGCCGGGTGATCGCCGCGACCAAGGCCGACCTCGACGAGCTGGGCCGCACCGGGCAGTTCCGCAGCGACCTCTATTACCGCCTCAACGTGGTCACCCTGGAACTGCCGCCACTGCGCGAGCGCCGCGAAGACATCAACCTGCTGTTCGAGCACTTTCTGCAACTCTCCGCCCTGCGCTTCGACCGCCCGGCGCCGGAGCTCGACCGCCAGACCCTCGCCAGCCTCATGGCCCACGACTGGCCGGGCAACGTGCGCGAACTGCGCAACGTCGCCGAGCGTTTTGCCCTCGGCCTGCCGGTGTTCAAGAAGAGCGGCCTGGCCAGCGACGGCGAAGGCCCGGGTTTCGCCGAAGCGGTGGAAGCGTTCGAGCGCAACCTGCTGGTCGCCGCCCTCGAGCGCCACGACGGCAACCTCAGCCAGGCCGCTCAGGCCCTGCACATGGCCAAGACCACCCTGTTCGACAAGGTGAAGAAGTACGGGCTACAGGGCGGCTAACACGCCCGATACACCCCAAGAACCTGTTCACGATCTTCTGGATTAGAGCCAGACAAGGGCTAGGCGCCCCCGCAAAAACGCCTGAGGAAGCGGACTAGGCCCGCACTCGGGTTTACGAGTGGTAAATGAGCATTCCGTCGGGGACGCCCAGTCCGGACTGGCGATCCAGGGTGTTTTTAACGCCGTATGGCCGACAGTCAGGAGATCGTAAACAGGTTCCAAGACTACTCGGCACTGCCCACTCCTTCTCCGAGCTTGCGCCAGAGCAGGCGCACCG
The DNA here is from genome assembly GCF_965111915.1 of Pseudomonas sp. Marseille-Q8238. Lineage (NCBI taxonomy): Bacteria > Pseudomonadati > Pseudomonadota > Gammaproteobacteria > Pseudomonadales > Pseudomonadaceae > Pseudomonas > Pseudomonas sp. Marseille-Q8238. The sequence goes on from NZ_CBCOPI010000001.1 coordinate 4,842,707, forward strand.
CAGCCTTGCGGGTCATCGCGCTGCGGTACAGGCGGATTTCCAGCGGGATGCGCCACTGCTCGCCACCACACACCACCAGCTCGCCACGGGCCAGCTCGGCGCTGACCGACAGGCGCGGCACCCAGGCCACGCCCATGCCCTGCAAGGCCATGCTCTTCAAGCTGTCGGCCATCGCCGTCTCGTACACCGTGGTCGAACGCAGCGCCCGTTGACGCAGCAGCAGGTTCACCGAGCGGCCGAGAAACGCCCCCGCGCTATAGGCCAGCAAGGGCACGCTCTGGCCACTTTCCAGCTCGAACAGCGGACGGCCATCGGCATCCACCGCACACACCGGCAGCATCTCGGTACGGCCCATGTGCAGGGAAGGGAACAGCTCCGGCGCCAGCTGCAGGGCGGCGTCCGGGTCGTAGTAGGCGAGGATCAGGTCGCAACTGCCCTCGCGCAGCGAGTGCACCGCCTCACCGACGTTGGCCGCCACCAGCCGGGTATTCAGCGGCAGGCCTTCGCGACGCAGGCGCGCCATCCATTCGGGAAAGAAGCCCAGGGTCAGCGAGTGGGCGGCAGCGATCTGCAACACCTCGCCTTGCTGGCCCTCGACATGGTGCAGGTGACGCACCACCTCGCCGAGCTGTTCGACCACGCTGCGCGCCGTGAGCAGGAACAACTGGCCCGACTCGGTCAGCTCCACCGGCGTGCGCGAACGGTTGACCAGGGTCAGCCCCAGCGCGCCCTCCAGGCTGCGGATGCGGCGGCTGAAGGCCGGCTGGGTGACGAAGCGCTTTTCCGCCGCCTGGGAAAAACTGCGCGTGGCCGCCAGGGCGACGAAGTCTTCCAGCCATTTGCTTTCCAGGTTCATCGATGCTCCCGCTTTTCCTAGGGTGGATCGGGGCGCGTGGCTGAGGATCTTTCATCCGCGGCCGCCCTGCTGCCCGGTTGTGGTGGATGGAGAAAGCGCCCTCCACCCTGCTGCGGGCACACGCGCCGTACCCGCCCGATTTCGTTCGAAATTCCGCACGACCACCCCAAAAAGGAAGTCACGCCCACGTTATGCCGATTATGCATACCATAGCGTTTAACAGCATTGGTCGAAAGACCAATAAAAAGCCGAGGATATGCACATCGCGGCGTGTGCCGCTTATCCAGCGAGAACATCTCGATCATGTCCCCTGTTGCATCATCGCGTATCGAAAAAGACCTGCTCGGCACCCTGGAAGTCCCTTCCGAGGCCTATTACGGCATCCAGACCCTGCGCGCCGTGCAGAATTTTCGACTGTCTGGCGTGCCGCTGTCGCATTACCCGAAACTGGTAATCGCCCTGGCCATGGTCAAGCAGGCGGCCGCCGACGCCAACCGCGAGCTGGGCCACCTGTCCGCCGCCAAGCACACCGCGATCAGCACCGCCTGCGCACGCATCATCCAGGGCGAGTTCCATGACCAGTTCGTGGTCGACATGATCCAGGGCGGCGCCGGCACCTCGACCAACATGAATGCCAACGAGGTGATCGCCAACATCGCCCTCGAAGCCATGGGCCATGAAAAGGGTGAGTACAACCACCTGCACCCGAACAACGACGTGAACATGGCGCAGTCGACCAACGACGCCTACCCCACCGCCATCCGCATCGGCCTGCTGCTCGGCCATGACGCCCTGCTGGTCAGCCTGCACAAGCTGATCCAGGCGCTGGCCAGCAAAGGCCTGGAGTTCAGCCACGTCCTGAAGATGGGCCGCACCCAGCTGCAGGACGCCGTGCCAATGACCCTCGGCCAGGAATTCCGCGCCTTCGCCACCACCCTCGGCGAAGACCTGCAGCACCTGCGCCTGCTCGCCCCGACCCTGCTCACCGAAGTGAACCTCGGCGGCACGGCGATCGGCACCGGCATCAACGCCGACCCCAACTACCAGAAGCTCGCCGTGCAGCGCCTGGCGATCATCAGCGGACACCCGGTGGTGCCGGCAGCCGACCTGATCGAAGCCACCTCGGACATGGGCGCCTTCGTGCTGTTCTCCGGCATGCTCAAGCGCACCGCGGTCAAGCTGTCCAAGCTGTGCAACGACCTGCGCCTGCTCTCCAGCGGCCCGCGCACCGGCATCAACGAAATCAACCTGCCACCGCGCCAGCCGGGCAGCTCGATCATGCCGGGCAAGGTCAACCCGGTGATCCCGGAAGCGGTCAACCAGGTCGCCTTCGAAGTGATCGGCAACGACCTGGCCCTGACCCTCGCCGCCGAGGCCGGCCAGTTGCAGCTCAACGTCATGGAGCCGCTGATCGCCTACAAGATCTTCGACTCGATCCGCCTGCTGACCCGCGCCATGGATATGCTGCGTGAGCTGTGCATCGACGGCATCACCGCCAACGAAGCGCGTTGCCGCGAGCTGATGGAAAACTCCATCGGCCTGATCACCGCGCTCAACCCCTACATCGGCTACGAGAACGCCACCCGCCTGGCCAAGACAGCCCTGGACACTGGCCGTGGTGTGCTGGAACTGGTGCGCGAAGAGAAGCTGCTGGACGACATCACCCTGGCCGACATCCTGCGCCCGGAAAACATGATCGCCCCGCGCCTGATCCCGCTCAGCGCCAACGCCTGATCCGCGCGTTATCGACCAGAGGCTGCCCCCAGCCTCTTTCCCTCAGGGATGGCTCCGGCCATCCCTTTTTTTATTCCGCTGATGCGCGTCAGCGCTCAACGCGCCAGGCCGAGACGTTCATGCCACTCGGCAATGGCCTCCTGCGGATACCCCTCGAACACCTGATCGCCAGGGCGTTTGTCGATCTCGACCCAGGACGCCTTGGAATCCAGCAGCAGGTGGGTGTGCTCCGGCGGCACCGGCAACGGGGTGTCGATTGCCGAGGCGAATGGGTGGATCAGCTCTGGCCATTCCGGGCTGAACAACCACAAGCCACTGCCACAGTGCTGGCAGAAATGCCGCTCGGCGCTGCTGGCGTGGGCACGCTTGGCACCCTTGGGCTTGAGCCGCGCGTGGTAGATGCTGATGTGCTTGCGCCCCCGCACCGTGAGGCTACCGGCATCGCCGCCGAGGTTGATCGCATAGCCGCCACCGCCCTGGGTCTTGCGGCAGATCGAGCAATAGCAACGCTGGTACGGGTAGGGATGGGCGCTGGTCAGGCTGAACGTGACCGCACCGCAATGGCAGGAACCTTCGAGCAACATGGGCAAGTCTCCTTGAGTCACAGCGATAGGGTCTAGACCGCCGCCCCAGCCGTTTCGCCCACCACCGCTGGTCGGCACGCAGATGCCGGTTGCCTGGAGCCCTGCGCGGCGGCAGGATGATCACTCGCCCTTCAGGAGCCACCCATGCCACTCGACATCCGCCCCGTCACCGCTGCCGACCACGCTGCCTGGCTGCCCCTGTGGCAGGGCTACCAGCGCTTCTACCACAGCGACATTCCCGAGGTGGTCAGCGCCACCACCTGGCAACGCTTTCTCGACCCGGCCGAACCGATGCATGCCGCCCTGGTCTGGCGCGACGGCGTCGCCATCGGCCTGGTGCACTGGATCTTCCACCGCTCCTGCTGGACCACCGGCGACTACTGCTACCTGCAGGATCTCTACGTGGCTGACGACGTGCGCGGGGGTGGCGTCGGCCGCGCCCTGATCGAGCACGTCTACGCCGAGGCCCAGGCCGCCGGCGCCAGCCGCGTGCACTGGCTGACCCAGGAGGACAACGCCCAGGCCCGCCTGCTCTACGAGCGCATCGCCAGCCGTTCCGGCTTCATCCAGTACCGCCACCTGTTCCCGTGAGGTCCACCATGCAGCCCGTACAGAATCTGCTGGTGCTCTACACCGGCGGCACCATCGGCATGCAGATGACCGACGCCGGCCTGGCCCCCGCCTCCGGCTTCGAGGCCCGCCTGCGCGCCGAGCAACTCAACCAGCCGCAACGCACGGTGCCTACCTGGCAGTTCCGCGAGCTGCTGCCGCCGCTGGACAGCGCCAACATGACCCAGGCCAACTGGCTGGCCATGCGCGACGCCATCGTCACGGGTGTGGAAGACGGCCACGACGCGGTGCTGGTGCTGCACGGCACCGACACCCTGGCCTACAGCGCTGCCGCCCTGTCCTTCCTGCTGCTTGGCCTGCCCGTGCCGGTGTTGCTGACCGGCGCCATGCAGCCGGCCGGGGCAGCAGGTAGCGATGCCTGGCCGAACCTGTTCGGCGCCCTCGAAGTGCTGGCCCAGGGCGTGGCGTCGGGCGTGCACCTGTACTTCAACGGCAAGCTGCTGCACGGCGCTTGCACCAGCAAGCTCAAGAGCGATGCCGTCGATGCCTTCGTCGAAGCCCGCCGTCCGCGTCGGGGCATGCGCGCCACTCACCTGCCGGCCCAGCTCGACTACCGCCAGCCACGTACAACCGTTGCCCTGGCCATCCAGCCGCTGTTTCCCGGACTCGCCGCCGAGCAACTGCGCGCGGTGCTGGCCAGCGGTGTACGCGGCTTGCTGCTGGAGTGTTATGGCAGCGGCACCGGGCCCACTGCCGACCAGGCTTTCGTCCAGGTATTGCGCGATGCCCATGCCGCCGGCGTGGTGCTCGCGGCAATCAGCCAGTGCCCGCAGGGGCATGTCGAGTTCGGCCTGTATGCCGCCGGCAGCCTGCTGGCCGATGCCGGCGTCATCAGCGGCGACGGCATGACCCGCGAAGCCGCATTGGGCAAGCTGTTCGCCCTGCTCGGCGCCGGTCTCGATCAGCAACAGACCGAGCACTGGTTCACCCTCGACCTGTGCGGCGAACAGGCCGATACCTGAACGCAATTCCGTCACCCGTTCGTCAACGTTCTGTAATACCCGCTGGGCATAGTCGCTGGCCTTATTATTCCAACGCCTGGTGCCCCATGCCTCGACTGAATCCGCTGTTGCGCCCCCTTCCTTTGGTACTCGCCCTGCAAGCCGCGCTCGCCGGGCAAGCCATCGGCGCCGACTTCACCGTTGGTGCGGGCACCACCCAGACCGCCGGGCAAACACTGAACAACGGCAACACTGGCACGGTTGCAGCCGGTGGCACCCTGGTCACAGATGCCAAAATCGTGGCGGTCGACATCAAGACCGGCACCACTGTCTTGAATAACGCCGGCACCATCAGCCAGACCGGCACCGGCCGCGCCATCGACTCCGACAGCGGCACACCAACGCTGACCATCAACAACGAAATCGGCGGGGTGATCACCGCCACCGGCAACGTCGCCATCCGCCTCAATCGGCCGGCCGGGCAATACATCATCAACAACCAGGGCACCATCGCGCAGGTCGGCGTCAGCGTTGGCGGTGAACGGGCGATCAAGGCCGATGCCGAATACACCAGCCTGCACAACCAGATCATCAACGGCGCCGCCGACAACCGTAACGCAGTGATCAGCTCCAACGGCAACGACGCCCTGCGCCTGGGTAACAACTTCACCCTGGTCAACTACGGCAACATCTTCTCCACCGGCCTGGTCAACACCAGCTGCCCGCGCTACATGGGCACGCTGTGCGACAACGGCCAATCCGCCGCCGATGGCGTGGCCATCGAGAACAAACGCTCCAACGTCGCCATCCTCAACCACGGCACCATCACCGGCCCGCGCCATGGCATCGACGGCGGCGACCCCCTGGCCGCCAATGCGGACAGCAACCTGATCGGCCTGGAGCGCCTGATCATCCGCAGCGCCGACGGCAACGGCGTGACCTTCGACAAGGTGGTCGACGGCATCACCACCGAGAACATCCAGATCCTCAACCCGGTGGTGATCAACTACGCCGATGGCGAGATCAGGGGCAAAAACGGCTCCGGTGTCGGCCTCGACGGCCACGGCGTGGTGTTCAACTACGGGCTGATCAGCGGCAACTACGCCGGCGCCGGCAACGTCTACGACCACGAAGGCCAAGGCCAAACCATCAATAATGGCGACGGTGACGGCGTCGATATCGACGGCATCGCCTACGTCGAGAACTACGGGCGCATCGAAGGCACCGGCGCAGGCGGTTTCGACTCCGACGGCAACCCCAACGGCGCCGACGGTATCGCGGCCGGCGGCGGCACCCTCATCAACCATGCCGGTGGCGAAATCTTCGGCCAGGCCAAGGGCATCCTCATCGACGACGGCGCGGCGGGTACCGCCGTGGCGAGCGGACGCGGCACCAGCACGGCCATTGGCGGCGTGGTGCGCATCGAGAACGCCGGCAGCATCATCGGCGCCGACGAAGCGGCCATCGGCCTGGTCGGCAACTTCGACGACGTGCTGATCAACCATGCCGGCGGGGTCATCCGTGGCGGCCTCGACACCACTCGCGTCGACGAAGACAACAGCACCACCGCAGCTGCGGCCGTGCAGATGGGCGGCGGTAACGACAGCCTGATCAACGCCGGCCTGATCGAAGGCCTCAACGGCCTGGCCGTGGACCTCGGTGACGGCGACGACAGCCTCACCGTACGCAGCAGCGGGCGCTTCATCGGCCTGGTCGACGGCGGTAGCGGTGACGACCTGCTGGTACTCGACAACAGCGCCGGCGGCCGCTTCGGCAACAGCATCAACTTCGAACGCCTCGACGTGCGAGCCGGCAACTGGACCCTCGATACCAATGACTTCAGCGACAACGCCCACATCTTCGCCGGCGCCGGCCTGCGCAACCTCGGCCTGATCCAGGGCAACGTCCAGGTGGACGACGGCGGCGCCTACGGTGGCGGCCACATCGGCGGCAATCTGGACCTGGCCAGCGGCGCGACACTGGTGTTGCAGGTCGACCCCAGCGGCCATGGCAACGGCGTGACCGTCGATGGCAGCGCCAGCCTCGCCGGCGCCAACCTGCGCATCGACGCCCTGCCCGGCGGCTACCCGGCCAGCAGCCTGTACAATGTGTTGCAGGCCACGGGTGGTGTCAGCGGCACCTTCGCCAACGTCAGCAGCAACCTGGCGTTCCTCACTCCGACCCTGACCTACGGCAGCAACAGCGTGGATCTGGAACTGCTGCGCAACGGCAGCGCCTTCGCCGACGTCGCCCAGAGCGGCAATGGCCAGAATGTTGCCAACGCCCTCGAAAGCCAGGCCGGCGGCCCGCTGTACCAGGCCCTGCTGACCAGCAGCAATGCCGATGCCAGCCGCGGCCTCGAACAACTGGCCGCCAGCAGCAACGCCAGCCTGGCCAGTGTCAGCCTGGCCAGCGGTGCCCAGCTCGGCAACAGCATGCGCAGCGCCATGCGCCCCATGGGCGGCGCCAACAACCTGCAAGCCGCCCTGCTGCATGACAACGGCCCGCTGCTCGCCGCCAGCGGCGTCCCCAGCAGCGCGCGCAACCTCAACGACCCACAGGCCCAGGGCCGCCTCTGGCTGCAAGGCCTGGGCAGCCACGGCAAGCTGGACGGCCCGCGCGGCGGCCAGGACATCAGCCAGGACACCCGTGGCGCCGTGCTCGGTGCCGATTGGGGCCTGGGCTCCGCCTGGCGCCTGGGCGTGCTCGGTGGCTACGCCAAGACCGATATAGATGCCGGCTCCGGCGCCTCCGGTGATGTCGACAGCCTGCACCTCGGCGTCTACGCCCAGCACCAGAACGGCCCGCTGGCCCTGCGCCTGGGCGCGGCCTACAGCCGGCACGACAACAGCAGCACCCGCAAGATCGCCTTCAATGGCTTCAGCGACCGCCTGCGTGGCGACTTCAACGCCGACAGCCAGCAGGCCTTCGCCGAACTGGGCTATCAACTCGGCAGCGGGCGTCTGGCCGCCGAACCGTTCGCCAGCCTCGGCTACCAGCGTTACAGCCAGGAGTCGTACAACGAGAAAGGCGGCGCCGCGGCCCTGCACGTCGACCAGCAGGACCAGGACAACTTCAGCAGCACCTTCGGTGTACGCCTGGCCCACCTCGGCATGCTCGACAACGGCATGAGCCTGACCCCGCGCCTGAGCGTGGCCTGGCGTCACACCTACGGCACCCTCGACAGCAGCGTGCGCCAGTCCTTCCTCAGCGGCGGCAGCGCGTTCAGCGTCGAAGGCAGCGCCCTGGACCGCAACAGCCTGCTCCTCGAAGCCGGCCTGGACCTCGGCATCAGCACCGGCCAGAGCATCGGCCTGGGCTACAGCGGCGAGCACGGCAGCCACGCGCAAAACCACGCCCTGGTCGCCCAATGGCAGGCGCGCTTCTGAAGCCCTGATTCACCCCGCCGAAAACGAACAACCCCAGTGCCTTGCCCAAGGCACTGGGGTTTGTTTTTTCAGCCCCCAACGCTGCCACCGTGGCGGTATGGGGTTGCCATGACTGGGCGAGCAATGACGCGCCCACAGACTGCAAAAGGCAAATCCAGGAAGTACCGGAAATATCGATCCAAAAGGGTCGAATCACTCTACTTCACTACGAAAAAGCAGCCTGAGACCTGCCCGGCTCAGCCGGGCAGTGGCATCCGGCTGATTGCGCCACTAGCGCGCCAGTGTTTTCAGAACGAGATCAGCCACCGGACCGCCGGATGCCGGGTTCTGCCCGGTAATAACGCGCCCGTCGGCGACAGCGAAAGGTGCCCAGGGCTCATCCGCTTTCTGGTACACGGCACCACGTTTCACCAGTTCGTCTTCGGTGAGATACGGCACGTACTGATCGAGTTCAGCGAGTTGTTCTTCAGCGTTGGAAAAGCCGGTGACAGTCTTGCCTTTTATCAGCAAGGAGTCGTCGGACAGGGTGATATTCAACAGGCCAACTGCGCCATGGCAGACTGAGGAAACGATCCCACCGCGTTCGTAGATGCCACGGCTGAGCACCTGTAGCTCCGTATTGTCGGGAAAATCCCAGACCACGCCATGGCCGCCGGCGAAATAGATGACAACGTAATCATCCGGGCTGACCTGGCTCGGCTTGAGAGTCGCTCCCAGCCGATCCATAAACGTCTTGTCCTGGTACCAGTCCCAGTCACCTTCTTCGGCCATAGCCAGACTGTGAGGATCGATCGGCGTATAGCCGCCTTCCGGGCTTACATAGTCGACCTGAAAACCGGCCGCCTCCACCTTGCGAACAAAATGCACTGCTTCGCCAAGCCACAGGCCAGTGGCGCGAGCCAGGTTCGGGTACTTGGCAACGCTGGTCAGTACCACCAGTATTTTCTTGCTCATGTGTCACTCCTGAATTCGCAACTAGTCAATTCAGCCGCAAAAACAGGGACATCCTGCGCTACAGCAACGGCATTCGACTGTGACTGTTGAGGCACGCAGGAGTTTGAACTTTCGCTGGGATCAGGCCGGCTCAGCCCGGTAGACCCAGCGCAGGCCCAGGCGGGTAAAAAACCACAGCAGCACCAGCAGCCCGAAGCCGATCAACCCCAGCAAAACTGGCGCGATGTCCGCGCCCACTACAACGGCGATAACCAGCACGGCCAGCACCACCGCTACCACGATGCCCCACAACACCAGGCTCAGCAGGCTGGCCAGCACCAGCCGACCGGCATTGAGCCGGGCCAGGCGCACCGGCAAGACCAGCCAGGCACTGAGGAACACCAGCAGCAAAAGCCCCAGAACACCCACTACGTAGAGCCCGAATAGCCAATCGATGTCGTACAGCACGCCGAAGAGCATCGGCATCATCACCAGGATGCTCATGAACACCACCTCAACGCACAGGCTGTAGGCCAGTGCCGCCTCCCAGCGCGGAATCACGCGGGCCTGGCTGTCGAGTTGGGCGCCTGTGCGCAGCACATGCATGATCAACCACAACGGCACCAACGAACTCAGGGCGAAATTCAGCCAATGCATGGGCTCATTGAGCAACAGGGCCAGGGTGTAGCTGCCCGTCAGCTCATTCGACCACTCGAGGGACGCGCCAAATAACGGCACCGTGGCCTGCCAGAGCACCAGGGAACACACCACGCTCAGCAGTGCATACATCCCGAGCACCGTCAGTGGCTGGCGGAACGCGGCGATACCATGACGCTCGAGGTAACTGCGGCTCAGCAGCAACGTGCCCAGGCAGGCAAGTAGCACGCCACTGATCCAGCCCGGAAACATGAACGGCAGGTTTTCGAGGTATGAACTGAAGACGTCAGACTCGCCCCAGAACCAGATCGAGAGCGCACTGAGCAGCATCGTCAGCAGGCTGCTGAGCGCCGCCACACCCATGATGGCGTAGGGCAAGCGCGACGCCGGACGCAATCCTGACTGCACGGGCTCGGCACATGCCTCGCTCGTCGGGATGTCGAAGGGGTTGCTGTGCATGGGATGCAGTCCTTGTCTGGGGCAGTGGGCAAGAATACGTTGCGCCATCCGGCAAACGCACGCGGCACACCGCGGCGCGTGTGCTGCATCACGCTCCAGGGCCTCTGATCTGCACCTTCACGGCGCAACGGGACGCAGCAATACCGGCTTCTGGACACACTCTGTTGCAAATAGTCTGACCAGTGGGTGCGGGTTTTCCGAGGCTCGTCCGTCTTGGATGTACAGACACACAGTTTTCACGTGTCTGACGCTTCGCGACTGCGCGTATTTTTTCTTCGCCACGATGTCCCCTTATCCATGAAACCATCGACTTCCTCTCGCGCGAATTCGCTCGCGCTGCTCTCACGTATTGCCGCCGCGATCTTCGGCGGCTACCTGCTGGCCACGGCGGTGACCATTCTGCTCGGCGCGGTGCTACCACTGCCCAAGGGCCAGGCTGTGCTGGCGGGTTCGCTGGCCAGCTTTGCCGTGTATACCGCGGCAATCATCTGGGCATTTGCGGAGAAAAGTCTGAAACGGGTATGGATCGGCATGCTGGTAACGGCGCTGGTATTCACCGCCCTGGGCATGGGCATCGTCTTGATCGGGGGTGATCGATGAGCACGGCAACGCCGAACGGCGCCGCACAGGGCGGCCTGCGCCAGTCCATGTCCTGGCTGCACACCTGGGGCGGGCTGTGGGCCTGCTGGATTCTCTTCGTCATTTTCCTCACGGGCACATTGGGCGTGTTCGACGACGCCATCACCCGCTGGATGAAGCCGGAAATGCCGCAAGCCGGCGAAAAACAGGTCATCGAGCACCTCGACCGCCCGGCTCTGGTGCGCAGCGCCCAGGCTTACCTGGAGCAGGTGTCGCCGGTCGGCCATTTCTGGGGCGTCGCCCTGCCCAACGAGGAAAACCCGACTCTGCGCGTGTTCTGGGAGGACGAGCAGGAAGTCTTCCACCGCGGCCAGCTCGATATCGAAAGCGGCCAACCGATCACCAGCAAGAACGAGCGCGAGACCGAAGGTGGCCACCACTTCGTGCACATGCACTTCGAGTTCCACGCCGGCACTGCGGGCATCTGGCTGGTGGGCTTCTTCACCATGGCCATGCTGGTCGGGCTGGTCAGCGGGGTGATCACCCACAAGCGCATCTTCAAGGACTTCTTCACCTTCCGCCCGGCCAAGGGCCAGCGCAGCTGGCTGGATGCGCACAACGCGGTGTCGGTACTGACCCTGCCGTTCCAGTTGATGATCGCCTACACCGGCCTGGCGACTTTCTACGCGCTGTACATGCCGCTGGGCATCATCGGCCACTATGCCGACAGCGACACTTACTTCTCCGAGCTGCTGTCCACCCCGCCGCACCGTGAGCAGACCCACATCGCCGCGCCGGTCGTCCCGCTGGACCAGTTGCTGCTGCGCAGCGAAGAACAGATCGGCCGCCCGGCGATCTTCGTCGCGGTCGAGCACCCTGGCGACAGCAGCGCCTCGGTGCGCGTGTTCGGCCGCTTCATCGAGAAGGAAGGCGAGTACACCCTGCGCGGCGAAGGCAATGGCCTGGTGCATTTCGACGGCATCACCGGTGAGCAGTGGGACGTCCAGATGCCCGCCGAGCGCCGTGGTGGCCAAACCCAGGACGTGCAGACGGTGATGCGCAACCTGCACTTCGCGGCCTTCGGCGGCTCGGCCCTGCGCTGGCTGTACTTCGTCTGCGGCCTGGCCGGTGCGGCCATGATGGCCACCGGCGCGATCCTGTTCATGGTCAAGCGGCGCCAGCGCTCGCTCAACGAGTTCGGCGCGCAGACACCGCGCATCTACCGCCTGATCGAAGTGCTCAACATTGGCTCCATCACCGGGCTGGGCGTGGCCTGCATCGCCTTCTTCTGGGGCAACCGGCTGATTCCGGTGGGCATCGAAAACCGTGCCGAATGGGAACTGGCGGCGTTCTTCGCCGTGTGGGCGCTGACCTACGGCCACGCCGCACTGCGCCCGGCAGGCCGCGCCTGGATCGAGCAGCTCACTGCCTGTGCCGCGCTCTGCCTGGCCCTGCCACTGCTGAACTGGGCCACGGTGGGCGAGCATTTCGTGCTCTACCTGCAACGCGGTGACCTCGAACGCGGTTGGCTGGAAGTGACTGCCCTGGCATTCGGCCTGCTCAGCGCCTGGTGCGCGTGGAAGCTGCACCGTCGCCAGCAGGCCCCGGCCACCCGCCCGGCCCGTAATCGCACAGCTGCACAGGTGCTTTGATGACCATCGGATTTGCATTATCCCTGGGCCTGGCCCTGTCCTACGCCGGCATGGCCGGCCTGAGCCTGGGCATGAACCGCCATGCGGCGCAGGTCTGGCCGAAGAAGAAACTCACCCCGTTCGGTCAACGAGGTCTGCGTCTCGGCGGCTGGCTGCTGCTGGCCCTGGCCCTGCTGCCCTGCCTGTGGACCTGGGGTGTCAGCGTCGGCATCGTCGCCTGGATCGGCCTGATCGGTGCCGGCGCCCTGCTGCTGGTGCTGTTGCTGGCGTACCGACCACGCCCCGCGGCGGCGCTCGCCGGCCTCTCGGCGCTGGTGTCACTGCCCCTGCTGCTCGTCCAGGGCAGCGGTCTGTAATGCCGGGCGTTAAACGACCGCTGCGACGCCGCTGGTGGCTCGCGGCGCTGGCCCTGCTCGTCGTGCCGGCCGCCTGGTGGCTGGGTAGCGAACCCGCCGCCGGCTACACCACCGTCACCCTCGGACGCGGTGATGTCGAGGCCACGGTGGTGGCCATCGGCACCCTGCAGCCACGCCACTCGGTGGATGTCGGCGCCCAGGTGTCCGGGCAGATCATGCGTCTGCATGTGGAGCCCGGTGATCGGGTCGAGAAAGGCCAACTGCTCGCCGAGATCGACGCCAGCCTGCACGAAGCCACAGTGGAAGCCGACCGCGCCGCCCTCGACGGCCTGCGCGCGCAACTGGCCGAGCAACAGGCACAGCTCGACCTGGCGCAGCAGCAGCATCGCCGCCAACAGCGCCTGCTGGCCGACGAAGCGACCCGCGAGGAAGACGTGCAGATTGCCGTCGCCACCCTGCATTCAGCCCAGGCCCGCCTGCAACAACTGCGCGCGCAGATCGCCGAAGCCCAGGCCCGCTTGCGCGGCAACGAGGCGCAGCTCAGCTACACCCGCCTCTACGCCCCCATCGCCGGCTCGGTGCTGGGTGTCGACGTGAAACAGGGCCAGACCCTCAACGCTACCTACCAGACGCCCACGGTGATGCGTATCGCCGATCTCTCCAGCATGACCGGCTGGACGCGGGTTTCAGAGGCCGATATTCGCCGGGTCAAGGCCGGCTTGCCGCTGTACTTCACCACCCTGGGTGGCGACGAGCGCCGCTGGCACAGCAAGGTGCGCCAGGTGTTGCCGGCACCGCCGGTGCCAGCCGGCAGCCAGGGCGAGTCGGCCAGCAGCAGCGAAAGCGAGAAGGTGGTGCAGTACACCGTGCTGTTCGAGGTGGACAACGACGACGGCGAACTGATGCCGCAGATGACCGCCCAGGTGGTATTCGTCACCGACTCGGCCAAGAACGTGCTCACGGCGCCGCTAGACGCCCTGCAAGGCAGCCCGGGCGCTTACCAGGTGCGCATTCTGAGCAAGGACGAACAGCCTGAACTGCGTTCGGTGAAAGTCGGTGCGCGTGATCGTCAGGTTGCGGAAATCCTCGATGGCATAGAAGAAGGCGAACGCCTGGTAACGGGTGAGGCGCCGGCAGAAGCGGGGATTTCGAGGTTCCAGTGGTAACACCACTGATCGAACTGCAGGGCATCCGCCGCACCTACGGCGGTGACAACGGTGCACCGGCAGTGGACGTTCTGCGCGGCATCGGGCTGTCGGTGCAAGCGGGTGAATTCGTCGCCATCGTCGGCACCTCCGGCTCTGGCAAGTCGACCCTGATGAACATCCTCGGCTGCCTGGATCGGCCCAGCGCCGGCAGCTATCGCTTCGCTGGCGAGGATGTGGCGGCATTCGATGCCGACCAGTTGGCCTGGCTACGCCGCGAGGCCTTCGGCTTCGTCTTCCAGGGCTACAACCTGATCGCCACCGAGTCAGCGCGGGAGAACGTCGAAGTGCCGGCCGTGTATGCCGGCATGCCGGCCGAGCAGCGCCACGAGCGCGCCTGCGCCCTGCTGCGTCGCCTGGGCCTGGACGAACGCCTGGAGCATCGCCCCAGCCAGCTCTCCGGCGGTCAGCAGCAGCGCGTGTCGATTGCCAGGGCGCTGATGAACGGCGGCCGCATCATCCTCGCCGACGAACCCACTGGCGCGCTGGACAGCCGCAGCGGCAAGGAGGTCATGGCGTTGCTGCACGAACTGGCCGATGCCGGGCACACCATCATCCTCATCACCCACGACCGCGACGTCGCCGCCCAGGCGCGGCGGGTGGTCGAGATACGCGACGGCGAAGTGATCAGCGACAGCGGCGCCACCGTGCCAAGCAAGGCGCTGCCCGCCCCCGACATGCGCCAGGCTGGCCGCAGCAGCGGTGTGCCGTTTTTCAGCGAACTGGGCGACATGCTGCGCGGCGCCCTGCGCGTGCTGCTGATCCATCGCTTCCGCACCGCGCTGACCCTGCTGGGCATCGTCATCGGCGTGGCCTCGGTGATTGTCATGCTCGCCGTCGGCGAAGGTGCGCGGCAGAAGGTGGTCGCCGAAATGGGCGTGATGGGCGCCAACATGATGTACATCGGTAGCAGCGTGCCACGCAGCGGCGGCCCAATCGGTGTACTGACACTGGATGATCTCGCCGCCATCAGCCAGTTGCGTGAAGTCGCTCGAGTGATGCCGGTGCTACGCGATCCGGCGTTGATTCGCCATGGCCAGGAGGCCCTGCAGACCGAGGTGCTCGGCGTGGGCGAGAAACTGCCGCAGATCCACCACTGGCCGGTGGCACGCGGCCGCTTCTTCAGCGCTGCGGAAAACCGCGAAATCGCCCCCGTGGCAGTGCTCGGCCATGAGGTCTACAAGAGCCTGTTCCCCGACAGCAGCAACCCACTGGGCGCAATCATCCTGATCAACAGCTCACCGTTCGAAGTGATCGGGGTGATGAGCGAGAAAGGCAGCGAGGCCGGTGGCAACTACCCCGACGAACAGGTGCTGGTACCCCACAGCACGGGCGTAGTGCGGGTATTCCCCAAATTACGGGACGAGAGCTACGGCGTCATCGAGGTGAAGAGCAGCGACCTGGTCAGCCAGGCGCAGACCGAGGTGGAAGAGCTTATGCAGCAGCGCCACGGTCGCCAGGATTTCCGCGTGTACAACTCCGCCGCCAAACTGCAGGCCGAAGCCAAGACGCGGCAGAGCATGACCCTGATGCTCGGCCTGATCGCCGCCGTTTCACTGCTGGTCGGCGGTATCGGCGTGATGAACGTGATGCTGATGACCGTGCGCGAACGCACCCGCGAGATCGGCATCCGCATGGCCACCGGGGCGCGTCAGCGCGACATCATGCGTCAGTTCCTCACCGAATCGGTGCTGGTCACCCTGCTCGGCGGCAGCGTCGGCGTGGCCAGCGGCCTGCTGTTCGGCGCATTGCTGATTCTCTGGGAGGTACCGCTGGTGTTCTCGCTTTCAGCCATGCTGCTGGCCTTCGCCTGTTCGGTAGGGACCGGCCTGGTGTTCGGCTACCTGCCAGCCAAGACCGCCGCGCGGCTCGATCCAGTCGTGGCGCTGGCCGCGCAATGACAGGACTTCCCATGACTCGCTACCTCGCTCCGGCACTGTGCGCCGCCCTGTTGCTGAGCGCTTGCAGCCACAAGCCCGAAGCGCCTGCCGAGCGATCCGCCGCGCCGACGCAGTGGCGCCATGCGCAGGCCGGTGAAACCGTTACCGATACCTGGTGGCGTGGCTTCGCCAGCACCGAGCTGGATACGCTGATCGAGCGCGCCCTGGTCGACAACCAGGACCTGGCCGCTGCCGCCGCCCGCCTGCGCCAGGCCGAAGCCTCCGCCCGCGCCGCCGGTGCGCCCCTGCTGCCGCGCCTGGATGGCAACCTCGGCGCCAACCGCGATGGCCGCCTTGGTGACAATCCCGACACCGCCGGCAACCGCTACAGCGGTGGCCTCGCCGCCAGCTACGAAGTGGACCTGTGGGGCCGCCTCGCCGCCGACCGTGATGCCGCCCAGGCCGAGCTGGCCGCCAGCCGCTTCGACCGCGACGCCCTGCGCCTGACCCTCACCGCCACCCTGGTGGAGACCTGGCTGCGGCAGGTCGCGCTGGCCGAACGCCTGCGCCTGGCCGATCTCAACCTGGCCAACGCCGAACGGGTCCTGGCCACCGTGCAGGCCCGCCAGGCCGCCGGCGCGGCAACGCCGCTGGAACTGGCCCAGCAACGCGGCCTGGTGGCGGAACAGCGGCGCACCCGCGAAGAACTGCGACAGCAGGCCGATGACATCCGCAGCAACCTGGCCGTGCTGCTCGGCCAGGGCACATCGGCCGACGCGACAGGTGCGGCACTCGCCACCCTCGCCGCACCGTCGCTGAGCGCCGGCCTGCCCAGCGACCTGCTGCTACGCCGCCCCGACCTGGCCCGCGCCGAAGCCCAGCTGAGCGCCGCCGACGCGGACCTGCGTGCCGCCCGCGCCGCCCTGCTGCCGCGCCTGAACCTGTCAGCGGGTGCCAGTGGTGCCGCCGGGGGACTGAACCGGGTATTCGCCGATCCGGTGTATTCGCTGGCTGCGGCTCTGACTGCACCGATCTTCGACGGCGGCGCCCTGGCTGCCGAGCGCGACCGCAGTGCCGCGCGGCGCGAGGAATTGCTGGCCACGTACCGCCAGCGCATCGTCGAGGCCTTTGCCGATGTGCAGGTGGCGCTGAATGCCAGTGCTGGCGTGGATGCCCAGTGGCAAGCCCAGCGCGAAGTGCAGGCCCAGGCCGAGCGGGCGTTGCAGTTGGCCGAGCGACGCTACCGGGCGGGTGCCGATGACCTGCTCAACCTGCTCGATGCCCAGCGTACGCTCTACGCTGCCGAGGACCAGAGCGTGCAACTGCGCCTGGCTCGTTTGCAGGCGGGCGTGGCATTGGCGCGGGCGCTGGGTGGGGGCTGGAACACGGACACGCCGCTTCCCTAAGCCATGCGAGGCTGCTTCGGCCCACGTCTTGAAGGCGTTAGCTCTGGGGAAAGGTTGGTATCAGAGCGATATTCCTTGGCCTTGGGGGCTAGAGTCCGCTGGCGTTTCGGCATGGATGGCTGGATCGAGGCACAAGCGGACACCGCAATTGGTGGGCTGAAGCCCACCCTACGCGGGGGTATGACTCTGTAGGGTGGGCTTCAGCCCACCAACTGGCGTGTCATGAAACGCAAAGTCGAGTGTCCGCTTGCGTCTCAAAGAGGCCCGTTTGAAGGACTGGACCGGAAATATATTTCCATCCGGGTCAATGAGTTAAATCGGAACATCAACAGCTCCTCAGCCAGTTCGGCAAACAGCCACGCCAAGAATCAAAAACCCTACAAGCCCACTCATCCAAACCCACATCGGATGGCCAGGCAACCACCCCGCTTTTCCCCTATACTCCGCCACCTCGCAGGAGAGTGAAGACCGCAAGGTCCTCCGCCGAAGGCGCAAACTCCCATAATCGCTCAGGCTCAGTACTGCGGACGTCCATTCAAGCCGACTGGAGAGCGGTTGCTTCGAGCAACCCACCGAAGGGGCAAGCGGCATCGCGCTGCACAAACTCTCAGGTACACCGGACAGGGGGAGAGGCATTCGAACGCAGGAGTTCTGTGTGCTGCTCTATGTCTATCTGATCGCCATTACCGCCGAAGCCATGTCCGGGGCACTCGCCGCCGGACGCCGCAACATGGACATGTTCGGCGTGGGCCTGATCGCCTTCGTCACCGCCCTCGGTGGCGGCACCGTCCGCGACATGCTGCTGGGCAATTACCCGGTTACCTGGACCCAACACCCCGCCTATATCTACCTGACCATCTGCGCCGGGCTGTTCACCATGCTCATCGCGCGCTTCATGCACCACCTGCATCGCCTGTTCCTGCTGCTCGATGCCATGGGCCTGATCGCCTTCACGGTGATTGGCTGCAACGTCGCCCTGCAGTTGGGCTACTCGCTGCCCGTGGTGGTCATGGCCGGTATCACCACCGGTATCTTCGGCGGCATCCTGCGCGACATTCTGTGCAACCGCACCCCATTGGTGCTGTGCGAAGAGTTGTACGCCAGCGTTTCGCTGCTGGTCGCGCTGCTCTACCTGGGGCTGCGCCACCTCGGTGTGGACGAGGATCTCAACCTGCTGGCCTCGTTCACCGCCGGCCTGAGCCTGCGCCTGGCGGCGATCCGCTGGTCGTGGTCGCTGCCGGTGTTCTCCTACGAGCCAGGTCGCTGGGACAGCTGAACATCGTGCCACGGCGACGGCCATGAGCCTTTCGCCGTGACGAGGTATGGTTCTTGCTTTGCTTATTGGCATTGTCACTGCCGATAACGCCCATGCTGCATTCGCACCTGACCACCCTGCACACCATCTCCCTGATCCTCCAGTTGCTCGACAAGGAGGGAGAGGACAGCGCCGAAGACCTGCTGGCCGGCAGCGGCATTCGTCTGAACGACCTGCAGCACCCTGATATTCGCATCACCACCGCACAGGAAATGCGCGTCTGCGCCAACGCCCGCGCACGGCGGCAAGAGCTCGGCCTGCTGCTCGGCCAGCGCATGCACGTATCGTCCTATGGGCTGCTCGGTTACACCTTGCTCTCCAGTGCCACCTTGGGTGACGCCCTCGAACTGGCCCTGAGCTACCCCGCCCTGCTCGGCACCTACTTCGAGCTCAGCCTGCACCATGAAGGTGACAGCGTCTGGCTGCAGGCAGACGGCTACCGCGACCTGCATGAACTGGAAACTTTCAATACCGAGTTCTGCCTGGCCTCGCTCAAGCTGGTCTGCGACGACCTGCTCGGTCGTCCGTTGCCACTGCGCGACGTGCAATTCAAACACCCCGAGCCGGACTACCGCGCGTCCTACGCCGCCAGTTTCGATGCGCCGCTGCGCTTCGATGCCGGGCGTAACGCCTTGTGCTTCGACGCCGCCTGGCTGGCCCAGCGCCTGCCCCTGGCCGATCCGGTGACCCACCGCGACATGCGCGAACGCTGCCGCCAGCAGAACAGCGAGTTCGTCCACCACCAGGGCTGGGTCACCCGCTGCCGCCAGACCCTCGCCAGCCAGTTGCCGGCACCGCCGGGCCTGGACAGCCTGGCGCGGCAATTGAAGTGTTCGCCCCGCACCCTGCGCCGCCACCTGCAGGATGCCGGCACCAGCTACCAGACCCTGCTGGACGAGCTACGCTTCGAGCAGGCGCGCCAATTGCTCGGCCAGGCTCTGCCGATCAATCACATCGCCGAAGTGATGGGCTACAGCGAAACCGCCAGCTTCCGGCATGCGTTCCAGCGCTGGAGCGGGTTGTCACCCAGCCGTTTCCGCGCCTGAGTCGCTGCACCCACCAGCCTGAAAAACAGGCATACAGGACCCGCCCCTGCCGCGTTGCATGCACCAGTTGGTGGGCAAATAACCAACAAAATGGCCACATCTATCCCCTACTGGCCATCCCGAACGTTCTCGCCACGGCCGTCCGCTGCCAACAATGCGGACAGTCTGATCGACCGGAGAACAACAAGATGCTGACCATCTACAGTGACGATCACCGCCTGCACCACGGGCGCTGCGAGCTGATCGACGGTGAACTCAAGCCCTGCTTCGAGATGCCGTCGCGCGCCGACCACGTGCTGCAACGCGTGAAGGACCGCGCCATCGGCGAAGTCCGCGAGCCGGCCGATTTCGGCCGCGGCCCCCTCGAGCGCGTCCACACCCGCGCCTACCTGGACTTCTTCGCCAGCGCCTGGCAACGCTGGGCCGCCGACGGCCACACATCCGACCTGCTGCCCTACACCTGGCCGGCCCGGACCTTGCGCGCCACCCTGCCGAGCACCCTGCACGGCCAGCTCGGCTACTACAGCTTTGACGCCGGCGCGCCAATCACCGCCGGCACCTGGCAGGCCGCCTACAGCGCCGCCCAGGTCGCCCTTACCGCCCAGAAGCTGATCGCCGACGGCGCCCACAGTGCCTTCGCCCTGTGCCGTCCACCTGGCCACCACGCCGCTGCCGATGTGATGGGCGGCTACTGCTACCTGAACAATGCCGCCATCGCCGCCCAGGCCTTTCTCGACCAGGGCGCCAAGCGTGTGGCCATCCTCGATGTGGACTACCACCACGGTAACGGCACGCAGTCGATCTTCTACGCGCGCAACGACGTGCTGTTCACCTCGATCCATGGCGACCCGGTGTTCGAATTCCCCTTCTTCCTCGGCCATGCCGACGAAACCGGCGAAGGCGCCGGCGAGGGCTACAACCTCAACCTGCCGCTGCCGGCCGGCAGCGCCTGGGATGTGTGGGGCGCGGCCCTGGACACCGCCTGCGAACGCATCGCCGCCTACGACGCCGATGTGGTGCTGGTGTCGCTCGGCGTGGACACCTTCAAGGAAGACCCGATCTCCCAGTTCAAGCTCGACAGCCCCGACTACCTGCGCATGGGTCAGCGCATTGCCCGTCTCGGCAAACCGACCCTGTTCGTCATGGAAGGCGGTTATGCGGTGGAGGAAATCGGCATCAATGCGGTGAACGTGCTGGAAGGTTTCGAGGGCGCGTAGGGTGAACGACGCCCTTTCCGTCCACCGCTAGCATTCCAGAAAGACCGGGGCGATGGATAAACCGCCATCCACCCGCCAACGCTTATAACGAGTCAAGGGAGCGAAACGATGAAAGCGATCAACCGACTACTCGGCGCCACGCTCTGCGGCGTCACCCTGCTGGCCGGCGCAGCGAACGCGGCGCAGCGCGAGTTGCGCGTGTACAACTGGGCTGACTACATCCTGCCAGCGGTGCCCAAGGACTTCTCGCAGAAGACCGGCATCAAGCTGACCTGGGACACCTTCGAAACCAACGAAGCACTGGAAGCCAAACTGCTGGCCGGCAACTCCGGCTATGACCTGGTGGTGCCGACCAATACCTTTCTCGACACGCAGATCAAGGCCGGTGTGTTCCAGAAGCTGGACAAGAACAAGCTGCCCAACTGGCAGCATCTTGACCCGGGCCTGCTGCAACTGATGACCACCAACGACCCCGGCAACCAGTACGCCGTGCCCTACATGTATGGCACCGTGCTGATCGGCTTCAACCCGGCCAAGGTCAAGGCCGCCCTCGGCGACAATGCGCCCGTGGACAGCTGGGACCTGGTGTTCAAGCCGGAGAACATGGAGAAGCTCAAGTCCTGCGGCGTGGCGATGCTCGACTCGCCCGGTGACATCATGCCCATCGCCCTGCATTACCTGGGCCTGGACCCCAACAGCACCAAGGCCGAGGACTACGAGAAAGCCACTGCACTGATGCTGAAGATCCGCCCCTACGTCGCCTACTTCCACTCCGCCAAATACATGACCGATATCGCCAACGGCGACATCTGCGTGGCCATCGGCTACTCCGGCAGCTTCTACCAGTTCGCCAACCGGGCCAAGGAAGCCGGCAACGGCGTGGTGGTCGACTGGCGCCTGCCCAAGGAAGGTGCGCCGCTGTGGTACGACTCCTTCGCCATTCCGGCCAGCGCGAAGAATGTCGAGGAAGCCCACGAGTTCCTCAACAACCTGATGGACCCGAAGGTCATCGCTCCGGTCAGCGATTTCCTTGGCTACCCCAACCCCAACAAGGACGCCATGCCGCTGGTGGGCCCGGAGATCCGCGACAACCCCAACCTGACACCGACCGCCGAAGCGCAGAAGACCCTCTACGTGCTGCAGCCGCTGCCGCAGAAGATCGAACGGGTACGCACCCGCGCCTGGGTAAAAGTGAAATCGGGCAACTGATTCGCCTGCTCTGAACCCGGAACCGGCCCATTGGCCGGTTCTTTTTTACAGGTCCACGCGGATCGCACTGCTGTATTGAGTGGCACCAACCAGCCCAGCTCGACCCTAGGGTGCGCCGCATGCTCCACGAGCATTCACAACATGCTCGCTGTACGCGCCCCATCGATCCCCGCGTTGGAAGCCTAGGCCATCGCCCTGCGGATATCCGCCGCCAACTCACGCACCCGCGCCTCTTCCGTGTCCCAGGAACACATGAAGCGTGCGCCACCCGCCCCGATGAAGGTGTAGAACCGCCACCCCCATTCGCGCAGACGCGCGAGGCCAGGCTCCGAAAGCTGCAGGAACACACCGTTGGCTTCCACCGGGAACATCAGGCTGACGCCCGGCACATCATCGACCAGCTCGGCGAGCAGGCGTGCGCAGCGGTTGGCATGGTCGGCGTAACGCAGCCAGGCGCCGTCCTGCAGCAACCCGACCCAGGGAGCGGACAGGTAGCGCATCTTCGAGGCCAGTTGCCCGGCCTGCTTGCAGCGGTAATCGAAATCCTCGGCCAGGGCCTTGTTGAAGAACAGGATGGCCTCGCCGACCGCCATGCCATTCTTGGTGCCGCCAAAACACAGCACATCGACGCCGGCCTTCCAGGTCAGCTCTGCGGGGCTGCAACCGAGGAACGCACAGGCATTGGAGAAACGCGCCCCGTCCATGTGCAGGTTGAGCTTGAGCTCCTTGCAGGTCTGGCTGATCGCGCGGATTTCCTCCGGGCGGTACACGGTGCCGACCTCGCTGGCCTGGGTCAGGGTAACCACGCGCGGTTTGGGAAAGTGGATGTCCTGGCGCTTGAGCGCGACCTCGCGGATGGTCGCCGGAGTCAACTTGCCCTGTTCGGTGTGCGCCGTAAGCAGCTTTGAGCCGTTGGAGAAGAACTCCGGCGCGCCGCACTCGTCGGTCTCGACGTGAGCGGTCTCCGAGCAGATCACGCTGTGGTAGCTCTGGCACAGCGAGGCCAGCGCCAAGGAGTTGGCAGCCGTGCCATTGAAGGCAAAGAACACCTCGCAGTCGGTCTCGAACAGTGCGCGAAAGTGGTCGGCGGCACGCGCCGTCCACTGGTCTTCGCCGTAGGCACGCTGGTGCCCCTGATTGGCCTCGGCCATGGCGGTCCAGGCTTCCGGGCAGATTCCGGAATAATTGTCGCTGGCAAATTGCTGGGTCTGATCGGTCATGCTCGGGCTCCTCCAATCCCACCGTCGGTGGCAGGTGAATGCGCCTTACTGTACGCCAACCCGATATGCCGTTGCGCTGCCTTGCGAGCGTAACAGTGCCTGCCTTATTCACAAAAAGATCAGAACTGTACCAGTGATAAAATCATGCCAAAACCTATACAGCCAGTGATTATCGCTGCCTTTCAGGTAACCGCATGGCTATTCACTTATGACCCATACAGTTGCAGGCATAAAAGCAGAACAGTTGTCGTGTGACTCGATCAATAGCCCGAGAATTTCGTCCAGCTGTGCCTGTAAATCTGCCCATTCGATCAGGAAAATAGGCTTCCAGTAGAACACCCTCTGATGCCGCCACAAGCGGAAGGAAGACCACCATGGACCGTACCCTCGGTTCCGATCTGTTCGCCGAACAGTCCCCCGTATCGACTCACGACCACTCGTCGCCGAGCCTCCTCTCCACCCTGCTGCTATGGAAACGCCGCATCGTCAGCCGCCATCAACTGGCCCGGCTGGATGAGCGCCTGCTAGCCGATGCCGGCATCAGCCTGATGCAACGCTCCCAGGAAGTCCGCAAGCCGTTCTGGCGCTAACGCACCCGCACGCACCGCTTCTTTCCAGTCTTGGTCCTTGACCCAAGGGCAGGTCGCAGCACAGGCACATGTCTGCGCTGCGCCTTGGCGCGGTATCGCGAAAATTCTTCTGCACCGCTGGTGGCAAATAGCTATATTTGCGCCCCGCTCGACGAGTCGTCGGCGATTTTTCGCTCATCCCAATGCCTACAAGGACGAAGACATGCCCTCGCTACGCGCCGCCGTATTGCTCCTGCTTGCCCTGACCACCACCGGCTGCTCCACCTCTTCCTGGTTCAAACTGCCGGAAAACAGCACCCTGGTCATTGGTGAACGCCCGACCCAGTATTCGCAGGGCCTGGTGAAAAGCCGTCCCTTCGCGTGGGGCGCAGCTGCGGGGATTCCCTATCGCATCGAAGACAAGCAGGCCGGCACCGTCAACGCCGGCAAGCTGAGGAGCCGCTTCCGCGTGCCGTCCCTGTTCTGGCCGCCAGTGGCCATTGCCTACTGGCCGATGGGCTTCGGTCAGCGCTGCTACGACCTGACCGGTCCCGAGCCGCAAACCTGCACCCATCAGGACATGGTCGACCTGCGCTCCAACCAGCGCCTGCGGCGCTGAAACGAAATCGGGGCCCTTGTGGGCCCCGATGTTCATCTACGGACAGCGCGATCAGGCTTCGACTTCCACCAGCACCTCGCCCGGATTGACGCGGTCGCCCTTGGCCACGTGAATGGCCTTGACGGTACCGGCAATCGGCGCCTGCACTTCGGTTTCCATCTTCATCGCTTCAGTGATCAGCACGGCCTGGCCGGCTTTCACCGTGTCGCCTTCCTTGACCAGTACATCGACGATATTGCCCGGCATGGTGGTGCTGACATCGCCCGGTGCGCTGGCATGCTTGCGCTTGCTGCCGCCTCCGCCGACGAAGTCGTTGAGCGGCTCGAACACCACCTCTTCCGGCATGCCATCGATGGACAGGTAGAAGTGCCGCTTGCCGTCGCCCTTCACGCCCACACCGGTGATATCCACGCGGTAGCTCTCGCCGTGCACGTCGATGACGAACTCGGTCGGCACACCTTCACCGCCAACCGGCGCCACACCACCCGCTTCCGGAATCGGCAGCAGCGCTTCCGGAGTCAGGGTACCGGCAGCACGCTCCTCGAGGAACTTGCGACCGATGTCCGGGAACATGGCGTAGGTCAGCACGTCTTCCTCGGACTTGGCCAGGGCGCCCACTTCGGCGCGCAGCTTGGCCAGCTCCGGCGGAATCAGGTCGGCCGGACGCACGTCGATGACTTCCTCGCTGCCGATCGCCTGCTTGCGCAGCTGCTCGTTGACCTTGCCCGGCGCCTGACCATAGCGGCCCTGCAGGTACAGCTTCACCTCGTTGGTGATGGTCTTGTAGCGCTCGCCGGCCAGCACGTTGAACACCGCCTGGGTGCCGACGATCTGCGAGGTCGGCGTCACCAGCGGCGGGAAGCCGAGGTCTTCGCGCACTTTCGGAATCTCGGCGAACACTTCGTTGATGCGATTGAGCGCGCCCTGCTCCTTCAACTGGTTGGCCAGGTTGGACATCATCCCACCCGGCACCTGGTTGACCTGCACGCGGGTATCCACGGCGGTGAATTCGCTCTCGAACTGGTGGTACTTCTTGCGCACGGCGTGGAAGTACATGCCGATCTCCTGGATCAGCGCCAGGTCCAGGCCGGTGTCGTACTCGCTGCCACGCAGGGCGGCGACCATCGACTCGGTGCCCGGATGGCTGGTGCCCCAGGCGAAGCTGGAGATGGCGGTGTCGATGTGATCAGCGCCAGCCTCGATGGCCTTGAGCTGACACATCGAGCCCAGGCCGGCGGTGTCGTGCGAGTGGATGAACACGGGCAGGTCGATCTCGGCTTTCAATGCCTTGACCAGATCGGCCGTGGCGAACGGCGTGAGCAGGCCGGCCATGTCCTTGATCGCGATGGAATCGATGCCCATGGCCTGCATGGCCTTGGCCTGCTTCACGAATGCCTCGACCGTGTGCACCGGGCTGGTGGTGTAGCTGATGGTGCCCTGGGCGTGCTTGCCGGCGGCCTTCACCGCCTCGATGGACACGCGCAGGTTACGCACGTCGTTCATCGCGTCGAAGATGCGGAACACATCGATGCCGTTGACCGCGGCCTTGGCCACGAAGGCGCGCACCACGTCGTCGCTGTAGTGACGGTAGCCGAGCAGGTTCTGCCCGCGCAGGAGCATCTGCAGGCGGGTGTTGGGCAGCGCGGCCTTGAGCTTGCGCAGACGCTCCCATGGGTCTTCCTTGAGGAAGCGCACGCAGGCGTCGAAGGTGGCGCCACCCCAGACTTCCAGCGACCAGTAGCCGACCTTGTCCAGCTTGTCGCAGATGGGCAGCATGTCTTCGGTGCGCATGCGCGTGGCGATCACCGACTGGTGAGCGTCGCGCAGGATGGTGTCTGTGACCGTGATCTTTTTAGCCATGATTCAATTCCTCACAGGCCGGCATGGGCGGCGATGGCGGCGGCGATGGCCAGGGCCAGTTCGTCCGGTTTGCGTTTGATCGAGTAGTTGGTCAGTTCCGGGTGGGCTTCGACGAAGCTGGTGTTGAACTGGCCGCTGCGGAACTCGGGGTTGCGCAGGATTTCCTGATAGTAGGCCGCGGTGGTCTTCACCCCCTGCAGGCGCATGTCATCCAGCGCACGCAGGCCACGGTCCATCGCCTCTTCCCAGGTCAGTGCCCAGACGATCAGCTTCAGGCACATCGAGTCGTAGTACGGCGGAATGGTGTAGCCGGTGTAGATCGCCGTGTCGGTGCGCACGCCGGGGCCGCCGGGCGCGTAGTAACGGGTGATCTTGCCGAACGAGGGCAGGAAGTTGTTCTTCGGGTCCTCGGCGTTGATGCGGAACTGCAGGGCATAGCCGCGGTACTGGATGTCTTCCTGCTTGACCGACAGCTCCAGCCCGGAGGCGATGCGGATCTGCTCGCGGACGATGTCGATGCCGGTGATTTCCTCGGTGATGGTGTGTTCCACCTGCACCCGGGTGTTCATCTCCATGAAGTACACCTCGCCCTCGGCGAGCAGGAACTCCACGGTACCGGCGTTCTCGTAGCCCACCGCCTTGGCCGCACGCACCGACAGGTCGCCGATGTAGGCGCGCTGCTCGGGGGTCAGCTGCGGGCTGGGAGCGATCTCGATGAGCTTCTGGTTGCGGCGCTGGATCGAGCAGTCACGCTCGAACAGGTGCACGGTATTGCCGAAGGAGTCGGCCAGCACCTGTGCCTCGATGTGCTTCGGGTTGACGATGCACTTCTCGAGGAACACCTCGGCGGAACCGAAGGCCTTGGTCGCCTCGGAAATCACCCGCGGGAAGTTCTGCTCCAGCTCCTCGCGGCTGTTGCAGCGGCGGATACCGCGGCCACCACCACCGGACGTGGCCTTGAGCATCACCGGGTAACCGATGCGGTCACCTTCGCGCAGCGCTTCAGCCAGGTCGGCGACGTTGCCTTCGGTGCCCGGCGTGACCGGCACGCCAGCCTTGATCATGCTGCGTCGCGCCTCGGTCTTGTCGCCCATGCGGCGGATCACTTCGGCGCTCGGGCCGATGAACTTGATCCCACGCTCGGCGCAGATATCGGCCAGCTCGGCGTTCTCGGAGAGGAACCCATAACCGGGGTGCAGGGCATTACAGCCGGTTTCCACCGCCAGGTTCACCAGCTTGCGCGGGTTCAGGTAACCGGCCAGCGGATCGTCACCGATGCTGTGAGCTTCATCGGCGCGCTTGACGTGCAAGGCCATGCGGTCGGCGTCGGAATAGACAGCCACCGAGCGGATGCCCATCTCGGCGCAAGCGCGCACGATACGAACAGCAATCTCGCCACGGTTGGCAATCAGGATTTTCTTGATCACGAGCCAGCTTCCTCGATCACGTGAACAGGCGCCCGGCAAGGCCGGGCGACGTGTGACCGCAAGGATGTAGCGGCCTGCGAAATACCCTACGCCGCTCGATCGATTACCGAAAATCAATAATTTTTGGGATATCTATTAGTTAAACCTTATAGTTATTCGATCCATACGCCATACGGTCCCCTTATCGATGCGCAAGTCATTGATGCGAATAACATTTCGCCAACTGCAGATTTTCCGGGCGGTCTGTGAAACGCGCTCCTACAGCCGCGCAGCGGAAGAAATGGCACTCACCCAGCCGGCAATCAGCTTGCAGGTGCGCCAACTGGAAGAGCTGATCGGCCAGCCGCTGTTCGACTACGTTGCCAAGAAGCTCTACCTGACCCAGGCCGCCGAGGCCCTGCTGAAAACCAGCGAAGACATCTTCGGGCGCCTGGAAAGCCTGGATATGCAGCTTTCCGACCTGCAGGGCACGCTACAGGGGCAGCTCAACCTGGCGGTGGAGTCCAGCGCCAAGTACCTGGTGCCGCACCTGTTCGCCGCCTTTCGCGCGCAACACCCGGAGGTCAACCTGCAACTGGTGGTGGTCAACCACGCCCAGGCGGTCAAACGCCTGTCGCAGAGCCGCGACGACCTGCTGATCATGTCCCAGGTACCGAGTGAGCTGGCGCTGGATTTCTTCCCCTTCCTCAACAACCCGATCATCGCCGTGGCGCCGGCGGATCACCCCCTGGGCGCACACGCAGACCTGCGCCTGCAGGACCTGACGTGCTACCCGCTGCTGGTCCGCGAGGCGGGCTCGGGCACGCGCAAGGCTTGCGAGGAGTATTGCCACCAGAAGCGTGCGCACTTTGCCCAGACCCTGGAGGTGGGCTCGACCGAGTCCCAGGTCGAAGCAGTAATCGCTGGCCTCGGCCTGGCCTTGCTACCGCGCCATGCGGCACGCCTGGAACTGGCAACCGGCCTGCTGCGCGAGCTACCCGTCGATGAACTGCCGCTGTACCGCAGCTGGTGCGCGGTGCATGCACGCGGCAAGCACCTGTCGCCTGTGGCCAAGGCGTTCCTCGACTTCATCCGTAACGAGCGAGCACAGATCAGCGCGCTGGGCGAGCGCTTCGGCGGCCAGCAGCCTGTTGCATGACGGCGGCATTGGCGGCGATAAGCTCGGGAAAATCGGCGATCTGCAGGCTCAACCGGCGTTGCTCGGAATAGTCTTCGATGGCGCGGCGGAACTGCATGCGGCGCAGGTCTTCCTGCTGGCGGCGGCTCTTGCCCGGATGGGCTTGCAGATCATCATGGTGACGAGACATGACACGACTCCAGTGCAGATGCGGGAAGCATCAGCGTGGAGCCCTTGCATGACGATTTGACGGCCAGGTCGTGACGATCCGGTGAAGCCAGAGGCGGCTAGACCTCAATCCTCGCTGGCGCGCACCGACTTCGGTGACAGGCGCAGGCTGCGCAAACTGCGCTTCACGCTCTTCAGGTGGTTGAC
Source organism: Pseudomonas sp. Marseille-Q8238 (assembly GCF_965111915.1). Taxonomy (NCBI): domain Bacteria; kingdom Pseudomonadati; phylum Pseudomonadota; class Gammaproteobacteria; order Pseudomonadales; family Pseudomonadaceae; genus Pseudomonas; species Pseudomonas sp. Marseille-Q8238. The sequence continues at coordinate 4,871,942 of NZ_CBCOPI010000001.1, forward strand.
CAGGCTCGGCCCGCGGGCCATGGCCACGCCCATCGCCAGCACGTCGATCACCACCAGGTGGGCGATGCGCGAGGTCAGCGGGGTGTAGATCTCGGTGTCTTCCTGCACGTCGATGGCCAGGTTGACCGTGGCCAGGTCGGCCAGCGGCGTCTGGCTCGGGCACAGGGTGATCAGCGTGGCGCCGGACTCGCGCACCAGGTTGGCGGTAATCAGCAGGTCCTTGGAACGCCCCGACTGGGAAATGCAGATGGCCACGTCATTGGGCTTGAGCGTCACCGCGCTCATCGCCTGCATGTGCGGGTCGGAATAGGCCGCCGCGGTAAGCAGCAGGCGGAAGAACTTGTGTTGGGCATCCGCTGCCACCGCGCCTGAGGCACCGAAGCCGTAGAACTCGATGCGCTGGGCATGGGCAATGGCGTTGATCGCCCGCTGCAGCGCCTGGGTATCGAGCCGCTCACGCACTTCCATCAGGGTGTGCAGGGTGGTGTCGAAGATCTTCAGGCTGAAATCGGTGACCGAGTCGTTCTCGTGGATGGCGAACTGGCCGAAGCTGGCGCCGGCGGCCAGGCTCTGCGCCAGTTTCAGCTTGAGGTCCTGGAAGCCGGTACAGCCAATGGCGCGACAGAAGCGCACGATGGTCGGCTCGCTGATGCCCACTTCATGGGCCAGGTCAGCCATGGAGCTGTGCATCACCGCGGACGGGTCCAGCAGGACATGGTCGGCGACCTTGAGTTCGGACTTACGGAGCAGATGGCGGGACTGGGCAATATGCTGCAGAAGATTCACAGGCAGGACTCGGGCTGTCAGACGCATGGAAGGCAAATCGCCAACGGGGCGGATAACCCGGCATGTTGCGGATGCAGAGCCGTTCTACGGGAGTAAAACGTCTTTGCATCCTGCCCATGCCACGGCAACCCTCATTCGCGAGGTTTTCACGCAGCCTGTTATGATCAGGCTGTAGTGACCTTGTAGTTATACTACATGACTGCCTGTACCGCACAGGCAAACCCGCTCGGAGTACCTCGTAGTGAACACCCCATGCGACATGCTGGTCTTCGGTGGCACTGGCGATCTCGCCCTGCACAAACTGCTGCCCGCCCTCTATCACCTGCACCGTGACGGCCGCCTGCCCGCCGACATGCGCATCCTCGCGGTGGCGCGCAACGTGCTCGAACGTGCCGACTACCAGTCCCTGGCGGAGCGCCGTTGCCGCGCCCAGGTGGCGCGCAACGACTTCGACAACGAGACCTGGGCCAGCTTCGCCGAGCGCCTCGACTATTTCGCCATGGACGCTTCGCAAAGTGCCGAGTTCGGGCGGCTGAACAAATTCCTCGGCGCCAGCGCCTGCCAGCGCGCGCGAATCTATTACCTGGCTACCGCGCCCGACCTGTTCGAGGCCATCGCCGACAACCTGGCAATGGTCGGCCTGGCCGGCGACAACACGCGCATCGTCCTGGAAAAACCCATCGGCCACTCGCTGACCTCAGCCCTGGAAATCAATGCGGCGATCGGCGCGGCGTTCAGCGAAACCCAGGTGTTCCGCATCGACCACTACCTGGGCAAGGAGACCGTGCAGAACCTGATGGCACTGCGCTTCGCCAACGCCCTGTTCGAGCCGATCTGGCGCGCCGGGCACATCGATCATGTGCAGATCAGCGTCAACGAAACCCTCGGTGTGGAAAACCGCGGCGCCTACTACGACCATGCCGGCGCCATGCGCGACATGATCCAGAACCACCTGCTGCAGCTGCTCTGCCTGGTGGCCATGGAAGCGCCGGTGCGCTTCGATGCCGAAGCCGTGCGCAACGAGAAGGTACGCATCCTCGAGGCACTCAAGCCCATCTCCGGCCTCGACGTGCAGGACAAGACCGTGCGCGGCCAGTACACCGCCGGCAAGATCGGCGGCCAGGAAGTACCGGCCTACTACTTCGAGAAAAACGTCGACAACGACAGCAATACCGAGACCTTCGCCGCCGTGCAGGTGGAAATCGACAACTGGCGCTGGGCGGGCGTGCCGTTCTACCTGCGCACCGGCAAACGCATGGCCAGGAAGTGCTCGGAAATCGTCATCCAGTTCAAACCCGTGCCCCATCGCCTGTTCGAGGCCAGCCAGGCCAACCGCCTGGTCATCCGCCTGCAGCCGGAAGAACGCATCAGCCTGCAACTGATGGGCAAGAGCCCGGGCAAGGGTATGCGCCTGACCCCCATGGAGCTGGACCTGAACCTGGCCCAGGTATTCCCGCAGAAACGCCGCTGGGACGCCTACGAGCGCCTGCTGCTGGACGTGATCGAAGGCGACTCGACCCTGTTCATGCGCCGTGACGAAGTGGAGGCCGCCTGGGCCTGGGTCGACCCGATCCTCGAAGGCTGGCTGGAGTACTACCAGGCGCCACGCCCCTACCCGGCCGGCACCGATGGCCCGGAACAGGCACAGAGCCTGCTCGAACTGCAGGGGCGCTACTGGCAGGACTGACAGGCTGCCAGCAGCCTGTTCCAGATCAATAACACCGCGCCCGCGACTGCCTAGAATCGCCGCCCGTCTTTTCCTGCGTGCGATTCACCATGAACCAGCCCTTGCGCCCCGAACTGCTCTGCCCCGCCGGCACCCTCAAGGCCATGCGCTATGCCTTCGCCTATGGCGCCGATGCGGTGTACGCCGGGCAGCCGCGCTACAGCCTGCGCGTGCGCAACAACGAGTTCGACCACGCCAACCTCAAGCTCGGTATCGATGAAGCCCACGCCCAGGGCAAGCGCTTCTATGTGGTGGTCAATATCGCGCCCCACAACGCCAAGCTGAAGACCTTCCTCAAGGACCTGCAACCGGTGATCGAAATGGCCCCGGACGCACTGATCATGTCCGACCCCGGGCTGATCATGCTGGTGCGCCAGCACTTCCCGCAGATGCCGATCCATTTGTCGGTGCAGGCCAACGCGGTGAACTGGGCCAGCGTCGCGTTCTGGCGCAGCCAGGGCCTGAGCCGGGTGATCCTGTCGCGCGAGCTGTCGCTGGAGGAGATCGGTGAGATCCGCGCGGCGGTGCCGGATATGGAACTGGAAGTCTTCGTCCACGGTGCCCTGTGCATGGCCTATTCCGGACGCTGCCTGCTGTCCGGCTACATCAACCGCCGCGACCCCAACCAGGGCACCTGCACCAATGCCTGCCGCTGGCAGTATCAGGCCCACGAGGGCCGCGAGGACGAACTGGGCGCCATCGTCCGTGACACACCAGCGCAGCCATCGTCCTGCGGCGTACAGCAGGTCGAGCCGACGCTCGGCCTCGGCCCGAGCAGCGAACGCCTGTTCCTGCTCGAGGACAACAGCCGGCCCGGCGAACTGATGGAGGCGTTCGAGGATGAGCACGGCACCTACATCATGAACTCCAGGGACCTGCGCGCCGTGCAGCACGTCGAGCAGTTGACCCGGCTCGGCGTGCACTCGCTGAAGATCGAGGGGCGTACCAAGAGCCACTATTACGTGGCGCGTACCGCCCAGGTCTATCGCCAGGCCATCGATGATGCGGTGGCCGGAAGAGCGTTCGACCCGAGCTTGATGCACACCCTCGAATCACTGGCCAATCGTGGCTACACCGAGGGCTTCCTGCGCCGCCACGTGCATGACGCCTACCAGAACTACCAGCGCGGCAACTCGGTTTCCGAGCGTCAGCAGTTCGTTGGCGAACTGACCGGCAACCGCCGTGGCGAAATGGCCGAGGTGCGGGTGAAGAACCGCTTCATGGTGGGCGACCGCCTGGAGCTGATGACCCCGCAAGGCAACCTGAACTTCGTGCTCGGCGCGCTGGAAACCGCCACTGGCGAAGCGACCAGCGTGGCGCCCGGCGACGGCTACGTGCTGTACCTGCCGCTGCCCGAGGACATCGACCTGCGCCATGCCCTGCTGATGCGCTATTTAGATGGCCAGTAGCGTCCACCCAAGACCGTATCGCGAGCAAGGCTAGGGGCTGTTGACGTTTCGCTTTAACTCATGGAGGCGGATGGGGATGTATTTCCAATCCAGCCCTTCGCACGGGCCTCTTCGAGGCAATTGCAGACACTGCGACTGGTGGGCTGAAGCCCACCCTACAAGTCTTGCACCCCGCGTAGGGTGGGCTTTGGCCCACCAATCGACGCGTCATAAAACGCAAAGTCGAGCGTCCGCAACTACCTCGATCAGGCCATCCATGTCGAAACGTCAACAGACCTTGGGCGCCCCGCTGCTCGTGCAGAAAGACCTCAACTCAGATCGGTGCAGCCTGATCGCGAAGCAACTGGGCAAACTGCTCGGCGGGCAGCGGGCGGCTGATCAGAAAGCCCTGGATCTCGTCGCAGCGCTGGGCCTTGAGAAAATCCATCTGCCCTTGGGTTTCCACCCCTTCGGCGACCACCTTCAGGTCCAGCCCATGGGCCATGGCGATGATCGCACGGGTAATCGCCGCATCCTCGCCGTTGGCTGACAGGTCGCGGATGAAGGTCTGATCGATCTTCACGTAATCCACCGGGAAGCGCTTGAGGTAGCTCAGCGATGAATAGCCCGTGCCGAAGTCGTCGATGGCCAGCTTGACCCCGAGTTCGCGCAATTGCTGGAAGGTGGCGATGACGTTCTCCACGTTGTCGAGCAACTGGCTTTCGGTCAGCTCCAGCTCCAGCATATGTGCCGGCAGGCCGGTGTCGTCCAGCACTTGGCGCACCAGGCTGACCAGATTGCCCTGACGCAACTGGTGCACTGACAGGTTGACCGAGACCCGCAGGTCGCACAGCCCTTGCACCTGCCACTCACGGGCCTGGCGACAGGCCTGGCGCAGGACGAATTCGCCGATTGGTGCAATCAGGCCGGTCTCTTCGGCCAACGGGATGAAGTCGCCCGGCGGCACCAGGCCAAGTTCGGGGTGACGCCAGCGCACCAGCGCCTCGGCAGCATTCAGGCTGTCGTCGGCCAGGCACAGCTTGGGTTGATAGAAGACTTCCAGCTGGCCGTCGGCGATGCCTTTGCGCAGTTGGTTCTCCAGCTGCAGGCGCTCCAGGGTGCAGGCCTGCAGGTTGTCGGTATAGAACTGGAAGGTGTTGCCGCCCAGGTGCTTGGCGTGTTGCATGGCCATGTTGGCCTGGCTGATCAGTGCCGGGATTTCCCGGGCGTTGTCCGGTAGCAGGCTGATGCCGATCGAAGCGCTGACCACCAGTTCGTGGCCGCCGACATCCATCGGCATGCGCAGCTTGCCGAGCAGGCGGCTGGACAACCGCGCCAGGCTGGACAGGCTACCGTAGGCATCGAAAAGGATGGCGAACTCGTCACCGGACAGCCGTGCGATGGTGTTGGCCTCGGGCGCGGACTGAGTCAGGCGCCGCGCCATCTGCCGCAGCAACTGATCGGCGACCTCATGGCCGAGGCTGTCGTTGAGCAACTTGAAACGGTCCAGGTCGATGTGCAGCAAGGCCAGGCTGCGGCCTTCCTGCCGTGCGCTCTCGCCCGCCTCATGCAGGCGCTGGCGGAACAACGTGCGATTGGCCAGGCCGGTCAGCTCGTCGTAGTGCGACAGGTAGCGCAGGCGCTCCTCGGCCTCGCGCCGAGCGGACAGGTCGGCGAAGAAACCAACGATATGGCTGACCCGCCCGCGGGCATCACGCACCACGCTGAGTTGCAGCCACTGCGGGTAGAGCTCGCCGTTCTTGCGCGTGTCGATCAGCTCGCCACGCCAGCTACCGTGCTCATCCAGTTCCTGACGGATAAGCTGGTACTGGCGACGCGCCTCGCGGCTGCTGGCCAGGCTCATCACACTGCGCCCGAGCACTTCATCCTTGCGATAACCGGTGACCTGGCTGAACGCCTCGTTGACCGATAGCAGCAGGTAGTCGGCATCGAGAATGACGATGCCCTCGCTGGCCGCCTCGAAGACCGTAGCCGCCAGGCGCTGTTGTTCTTCGCGCTGCCGACGCTCGGTTACGTCACGACGAGTACCCAGCATACGCAGCACATGGCCCTGCTCGTCCCGCTCGACAGCCCGGCCACGGTCCTCGACCCATACCCAGCGGCCATCGGCCATCGGCATGGCGTACGCGGTATTCGACGGTGTAGCCGTCGGTGAGCCCCTTGAGGTGCTCGACCAGCGAACGCCGCAGCAGCGGCAGGTCATCCGGGTGCAGGCGCGGCTTGAGGTGGCTGAGCACCCCTTTCACCTCGTTCTGGCTAACCCCGAAGATGGCCTCCAACTGGCCGTGGTGTACCTCATCGGTCTGCAGGTTCCAGTCCCACAACCCCAGCTCGCTGGCCTCCAGGGCCAGGGCCAGACGTTCTTCGCTCTTGCCCAGGGCATGGCTGGCATCATCCAGCTCCAGGGTGCGCTGGGCCACGCGAATCTCCAGTTCATCGTGCGCCTGGCGCAAATCACGCTCGGCGCGACGACGCTGTTCGACCTCACGCGCCAACTCCAGATTCAGCCCTTCGGCGCTTTGTCGCGCCTGCTCCAATCCAGTGATCAGCGCCTGGTTCTGAAAGCGCTGCAGCAGGCCGCTCTGAACCAGGCGATTGACCTGCCAGGCCACCACCCACAGGCTCAGCAACAGGATCAATCCCAGCACGCCCCAGCCCTGCTGGCGGGTGTCGGCGCTGAGCAACAGGTACGCCACCGACGGCAGCAGGGATGGCAGGGAAAAGGCCAGGAACGCCGACAGGTTGACCGCATAGGCCACGCTGGCGGACAGAATCGCCGCGCCGATCAGCCCGTAGACCAGCGCCTGCAACAGGAACTGGTCAGGCGGTACGAGGAAGATTGCGGCGAAAGCCAGGGTCAGACCTGAAAGCGCGGCCCCCACCAGAAACATGCGCTGCCATTGCGGTCGGGCCTGGTGCGAAGGCAGGGCGGCCTTGAACGCGGTCATCTGGATCAGGCGCAGCACCGCGAGCAGCACGACCCATACCAGCCAACCGGCGAGCAATGCGCTCTGCTTGCCGCCCCACAGCAGACCGGCGCAGGCCAATGCATTGAGCAACATGAGAAAAGTAGGGACTTGGGAGCCCTGGTAAAGCAGGCGCGTCTGCTCGGCCGCCATCTGGGTGGCGAACTGTTGGCGAATGGCGCGCGATTCGTTTTGCGGCAAGCTGGCCGACGAATTCTGTACGGGGGTGGTCATAGGCGATGTTCTTGTAATGGTGTGCCCGACTTTTGCGCAGCATACCCGAGCTAGACGGCTCGCCCAAGTATTATGCCGACCGTTGTCATCTAGTTCCAAAGTAGGAGAAGTTGACCGTTATACGACCTGCGGGTCACCTTTTTCCAACCCCGTGCAACCACTGCAACCATATGCCGAGCGGCGGTTTGCCCACCCCCGTCCCGGCCCGTAGAATGCCGCGATGCAAAATGACCTCGACCAACAGCTCACCACCCTCAATCCAGCCCAGCACCATGCGGTAACCACGCCGCCTGGGCATCAACTGGTGCTGGCCGGCGCCGGCTCCGGCAAGACCCGCGTGCTGGTGCACCGCATCGCCTTCCTGATCCAGCGCCTGGACGTCTCGCCGCACAGCATTCTGTCGGTAACCTTCACCAACAAGGCCGCCGCCGAGATGCGCCACCGCATCGAAGACATGCTCGGGCACAACCCCGCTGGCATGTGGGTCGGCACCTTCCACGGCCTGGCTCACCGCCTGCTGCGCGCGCACTGGCAGGAGGCCGGGCTGGCCGAGAACTTCCAGATCCTCGACTCCGACGACCAGCAACGCCTGGTCAAGCGGGTGATCCGCGAGCTGGGCCTGGACGAGCAGCGCTGGCCGGCCAAGCAGGCGCAGTGGTTCATCAACGGGCAGAAGGACGAGGGCATCCGCCCGCAGAGCATCCAGGCCAGCGGCGACCTGTTCCTCGCCACCATGCGCGGCATCTACGAAGCCTACGAGGCCGCCTGTGCGCGCACCGGGGTGATCGACTTCGCCGAGCTGCTGCTGCGCGCCCTCGACCTGTGGCGCAACAACCCCGGCGGCATCCTGCAGCATTACCAGCGGCGCTTCCGCCACATCTTGGTGGACGAATTCCAGGACACCAACGCCGTGCAGTACGCCTGGCTCAAGTTTCTCGCCCAGGGCGGTGAGAGCCTGATGGTGGTGGGCGATGACGACCAGTCGATCTACGGCTGGCGCGGCGCCAAGATCGAGAACATCCAGCAGTTCACCAGCGACTTCGCCGGCGCCGAGATCATCCGCCTGGAGCAGAACTACCGCTCCACCGCCAACATCCTCAACGCCGCCAACGCGCTGATCGCCCACAACCAGGGGCGCCTGGGCAAGGAACTGCGCACCGATGTCGGCGACGGCGAGCCGCTCAGCCTGTATGCCGCCTTCAACGAACACGACGAAGCGCGCTACGTGGTCGAGAGCATCGAGGACGCCCTGCGCAAAGAGGGCCTCAAGCGCAGCGAGATCGCCATCCTCTACCGCTCCAACGCCCAATCGCGAGTGCTGGAGGAAGCGCTGCTGCGCGAGAAGATCCCGTACCGCATCTATGGCGGCCAGCGTTTCTTCGAGCGCGCCGAGATCAAGAACGCCATGGCCTACCTGCGCCTGCTCGACGGCCGTGGCAACGACGCCGCGCTGGAGCGCGTGATCAACGTGCCGGCACGTGGCATTGGTGAAAAGACCGTCGAGACCATCCGTGAATACGCCCGCGCCCACGACGTGCACATGTGGGAAGCGATCCGCCTGATGCTGGCCAACAAGGCCTTGCCGGCGCGTGCCTCCAGTGCCCTGGCGACGTTCAGCGAGCTGATCGAGAACCTCGCCGCCAAGGTGCTCAACATGCCGTTGCACCTGATGACCCAGACTGTCATCGAGCAGAGCGGCCTGATCGCCTTCCACGAGGCGGAAAAGGGCGAGAAAGGCCAGGCTCGGGTGGAAAACCTCGAGGAACTGGTCAGCGCCGCGCGCGCCTTCGAGAACAACGAGGATGAGGAACTCAGCCCGCTGCAAGCCTTCCTTACCCACGCCTCACTGGAGGCCGGCGACACCCAGGCCAGCGAGAACGAAGACAGCATTCAACTGATGACCCTGCACAGTGCCAAGGGCCTGGAATTCCCCATGGTGTTCCTGGTCGGCATGGAAGAAGGTCTGTTCCCACACAAGATGAGCCTGGAGGAACCCGGCCGTCTCGAAGAAGAACGCCGCCTGGCCTATGTCGGCATCACCCGTGCCATGCAGCACCTGGTGCTGAGCTACGCGGAGACCCGCCGCCTGTACGGCAGCGAGACCTACAACAAGGTCTCGCGCTTCGTCCGCGAAGTGCCGCCGACGCTGATCCAGGAAGTGCGCCTGTCCAACAGCGTCAGCCGCCCCTACAGCGGCGCGGGTGCCAGCAGCTCGACCAGCAGCATGTTCGCCAACGCCGAAGTACCGGACACCGGCTTCCGCCTCGGCCAGCACGTACGCCATGCGCTGTTCGGCGACGGGGTGATCCTCAATTTCGAAGGCAGTGCCGCCCAGGCCCGGGTGCAGGTCAACTTCGAGAACGAAGGCAGCAAGTGGCTGATGCTCAGCTACGCCAAGCTGGAAGCGCTGTAAGGCGACTCGCTGCGACTCCACAGGGTACGCTGTGACTGCCGTTCCGGAGGGCATGCACGGCGCACCCTATTAGTCCTTGCTGCGCACGAAGCTAGGACGTGAGACTCGCCATCACCTGGGCCAGGTGCTGATCACCCGGCCGCTCAGATCGTTGCAAGCCCTGCTGCACACCGTGGAAGTTGGCGGCATCCTTGTTCTGGCTGAGCTTGAACTGTCCTTCGAGTCGACTGATCGGCAGGGCGAAGCCGACAATGGCGCGCAGCATGCTGTCGAGGTATTCGCGCGGCGCATCGCTGACCGCCCACGGCCGCTCACGACCCTGCTCATGGTGGTCACTCAGCGCACTGACCAACGCCAGCAGCCGTTCGCCCTCGTCGAACACCTCGGCCCGGCCATAGGCATGCACCGCCTGATAATTCCAGGTCGGCACCACCTTGCCATGCTCGGCCTTGGCCGGATAGAAACTCGGACTGACATAGGCGTTGGCACCCTGGAACACCACCAACGCCTCATCACCGCCCTGCAAGACACGCCACTGCGGGTTGGCGCGAGCGAAGTGCCCGTACAAGGTGCCGTACTCCCCTTCGTCGCGTACCAGCAGCAGCGGCAGGTGACTGGCCAGCAGGCCCTGCTCGCCCTGGGTCACCAGCATGGCCAGCGGCGTTTGCTCGATAAACCCGTGTAACGTAGCGGGATCGTCTTGGGCGAAAGTCTTGGGAACGTACATGGCGTACCTCGGTTGTCATCATCCGCTGATGTACCGCATCCCACGAACGGCGAACAGATACAGTTGCCATAAATCCCGAAACACTCTGTAGCTGGCCTTTGCCTGCCGGACTCGGCAGCATGGCGCGCGTATAACCACAATCCGGGATTCCTGATATGCAACGCTTTCTCAGCATGGCTCTGGCCCTCTGCATCGGCCTGACCTTCAGCCTCGACGCCAGTGCCAAGCGCATGGGCGGCGGCAAGACCTTCGGCTCCTCGCCGACCCACCAGACCCGCCAGGCCGATGCGCCCAAACCCAACGCCGCTCAGGCTGCACCGGGTGCCGCCGGACGCGCCGCGCCTGCCGCCAGCGGTGCATCGCGCTGGCTCGGCCCGCTGGCCGGTATCGCCGCCGGTGGTCTGCTCGCCTCGATGTTCATGGGTGATGGCTTCGAAGGCCTGCAGTTCTTCGACATCCTGATTTTCGGCCTGATCGCCTTCGTCATCTTCCGTCTGCTTGCCGCCCGTCGCCGGGCTCAAGGCCAACCAAGCGCAGCGGCGGCCGGTGGCATGTTCCGCGAGATGCCACAGCAGGCCCCAATCTTCGGCAGCAGCACTGCCAGCGCACCGGCCCCGGTCATCAACGCCCCGGCCTGGTTCGACGAGCAGCGCTTCATCGCCGCCGGTCGCGAGCACTTCCAATCGCTGCAGCAGCACTGGGACGCCGCCGAGATGGACAAGATCGCCGAGTTCGTCACGCCGCAGATGCTCAGCTTCCTCAAGGAAGAACGGGCCAGCCTGGGTGATGGCTTCCAGTCCACCTACATCGACGACCTCGACGCCCAGCTCGATGGCATCGACGAACTGGCCGACAAGACTGTCGCCACCCTAACCTTCCGTGGCGTGGCCAAGACCTCGCGCTTCGACCAGGGCGAGCCCTTCAGCGAGAGCTGGCGCATGGAGCGGGCCAATGGCGACAACCAGCCATGGCTGGTCGCCGGTATCCGCCAGAACGGCTGATCGACCTGGCACCACTCAGCGCATACGAAAACCCCGGGCTAGCCCGGGGTTTTTCGTTTCAGTCCTTGGCTGCCGCCGGTTGGGCCTGAAGCAGCACGACCTGGTTACGCCCGCCATGCTTGGCGTCGTACAGCGCCTGATCGGCCCGACGCAGCATTTGCTGGTAGTCCGGATGCCCATCGTGCAAGGTCACGCCGATACTGACCGTCAGCCGATAGCTCTTGTCGTGGGGCAGACGGAAGACTTCCTGCTCGACCACCTGCCGCAGTTTCTCTGCCGCGATCAGTGCGGCTGACTGGTTGATATCCACCAGCAGCACGAGGAATTCCTCGCCACCCAGGCGGAACACGTAGTCACCGCCCCGGCTCTGATTGCTCAACAGCGTGGCAACCTGCTGCAACACCAGATCACCGGACTCATGGCCGAAGGTGTCGTTGATGTGCTTGAAGTGATCGATATCCACGGCAAGCACCGCGAATGAGCGCTTGTGCTCGCGGGCATAGGCAATTTCCTTGCCCAGCACCACGGGCAGGAACTTGCGGTTGAGCATGCGCGTCAGCACATCACGACCGCTTTCCAGCTCGTTGATCTGCACGAACAGGGTGTCGAGGTGGAACACCAGGCTCTTGGTCTGTTCGCGCAACTCCCGCAGTTCGCGCTGACGTTGCGCAGGGTCGACCGGCACGACGAACAGGGGCAGCAGCACCTCGTCGATGTGTTCCATGCTGCGCAGCACCTGCTCGCTCTCGGGCGCGCCCTTGAAGGCATAGGCGCCTTTGTGACGGAACCACAGGCCGAACTCCGACGCTGACAGGCGCGGCAGACGCGCCGGCTCCACCGCCATGGCCAGGTCGAACATCAGTTGGTTCTCCCAGTCCAGCAGTGCCGCGCGCTGGCGCTCCTTTTCCACACCGATGTCCTGCACCACCGAGAAGAGCCGGTAAGCCTCCTCGGTACGCGCATTGCGGTCATGGGAGTTGGCATAGGCCCGGCTCATGATTTCCATGGCCTGGTCCAGCAGGAACGTCACCAGCACCAGCGCCTGAGCGGTGGTATCCGACGACCAGCCTTGCTCGATGATCAGCTCGAACAACCGCTCTTTCAGACAGCGAGCCCCACGCAACACCAGATGTACCGGCACATCGATGCGCGCATGGATATCGCCGACCTGACGCTGCAGGGCAATCAGTGGTGCCAGCTCGTCATTGAGCGAGGCACTGAACAGCATCACCAGCCAACGCTGCAGCGAGCCGCTGAGGCGCGTCTTGACCTGCTCGTGAGACAAGTAGTGCGAGGCGGCGGAATCCGCCAGCATCTGCGTATAGAAGTGCGTGGCCAACTCGACTTGATGCTCGGCAGCCAACGCCGCGAGCTGACCGATCAGCTCCTTGGGAAACCGAGCCAGTAACTGGCGCCATTCACTGGCTTGTTGCTCCGGAGAAATCAATGGCATAGACGAACCTGGAATACCCGTCGTAGACCTATTGGCCTACTTTCGCGAAAAAACGCGCATGCTCTCAAACTGACAGTCGGCTGGCCAGTGCCAAGTGCCAGCAGCTACGGTATAAAGCGCGCCATCCCCTCGTGAGGTTCCGGTTATGGAAGAAGTCATCGAACAACTGCGTGAAGTCAACGAACCCGTACCTGTGCCGCTGGAGCTACCGGAAGAGGAAACCCTGGTGGAAATCCAGGAGCAGTTGCTGATCCACCTGCCCTTCGAGCTGCGCGAGTTCCTGCTCAAGGTCAGCGACGTGGTCTATGGCCGTCTGGAGCCGGTGACCGCCAGCGACCCCCACTCGCACACCTACCTGCCGGAAGTCGCCTCGGTGGCCTGGGACCTCGGCGTACCCCGTGACTTGGTGCCGCTGTGCCAGGACGGCCGCAACTACTACGTCGTCGATGTCGAAGGCGAAGTGTTGCTGTGGGACGGCGACGAAGAAGCACTCACCGATGAAACCTGGGACTCGGTGTGGCACTGGGCGCGTGACGTCTGGCTGGAAAGCTGAGTGATTGCTCTAGGCCGGCAAGCTGGAGGCGGCTGCGCATAACCAACGCACAGCCGCCTTGCACAGGCACTACCGGTGATGGTTATCCGGGCTGTTGTTTTCCAGGGTTTCCATCAGCGCTATCTGCATGCGCGAATGCACGCGGATGAACCAGCGCCAGAGCAGCGCGATCAGCGCCGAGGCAACCAGGGCGATGATCACCAGCAACTCGCCGGTAGGCAGGATGCTCGCCGACAACGCCATCATCAGCAGCATGATGCCCACCAGTGACAACAGCGGAATCAACTCTGAAATGATCCGCCGCACCCGCACCGTATGACGTCCGGCTTTCTCGGGCCGCACGCCCATTTCCGCCAGCAACATGGCCAGCGCCTTGAGCTTGCGGTAAGCGGCGATCAGGAACGGCAGCGACAGCACCAGCGCGCCGCCCCAGATCACGCCCTTCTGCAGATTCTCCTGAGTGATCCAGGTATTCAGGTGTTCAGACAACGTGCCGGCAAAGTAGGCACCTGCCAGGAAAATCGCCACCACCAACGACAGGTTGACCCCGACCTGCAGGATGATCTTGCGGATCATCCCCATCAGAATCGCGCTTTGTCCCTGTGGCTGGATATTCCGCAGCCAGTCACCGTACAGGCTGAACACCCGTGATACACGCTGTGGCACCAGCCGGGCGAGCCGCTCGCTCAGCGGGTCGGCGGCGCGAATCTGGTAAGGCGTGGTCAGCGTGGTGATGGCCGAAACGGCGACCACGATGGGATAGAGGAAATCGCTGGTCACCCCCAGGCTCATGCCGAGCGCGGCGATGATGAAGGAGAACTCGCCGATCTGCGACAGGCCCATGCCCACGCGCAGCGAGGTGCGTCCGTCATTGCCGGCCAGGAAGGCGCCGAGGCCGCAAGAGACCATCTTGCCGAGGATCACCGTCAGCGTGATGACCAGAATCGGCCAGGGGTGTTCGAGCAGGATCCCCGGGTCGATCATCAGGCCGATGGCAACGAAGAAGATCGCGCTGAACATGTCGCGTACCGGCTCGACCAGCTTCTCGATCTGCACCAGTTGCCGCGACTCGGCCATGATCGCGCCGATCAGGAACGCACCGAGCACCATGCTGTACTGCAACTTGACCACCAGCAGGCAGAAGCCGAAGCACAGGCCCAGCACGGTGATCAGCATCACCTCGTTGCTCTCGAACTTGGCCACGTAGGCGAGCAGGCGCGGCACCAGCAGGATACCGATGACCAGGGCAACGATCATGAACAGGGTCAGCTTGCCGACGGTGGAAAACACCTCGCCGGTCTCCACCGAACCGCTGACGGCAATACCCGACAGCAGGGCGATGATGCCGATGCCGAGAATGTCCTCGACGATCAGCACGCCGAATATCTGCTGGGCAAAGCGCTCGTTCTTCATCTTCAGGTCGCTGAGCGCCTTGATGATGATGGTGGTCGAGGACATCGCCAGGATCGCCCCGAGGAAGATCGAGTCCATCTTGCCCCAGCCGAAGAACTGGCCGATTTCCCAGCCCAGCCAGACCATCAGGAGGATTTCCATGAACGCCGCGAGGAAGGCCGTGGCTCCCACGCTGAATAGCTTGCGCAGGCTGAATTCGAGGCCGAGGCAGAACATCAGGAAGATCACGCCAAGCTCGGCGAGGGTCTTGATCGTGTCCTCATCATGGATCAGGCCGAACGGCGGGGTATGCGGGCCGATCAGAAAGCCGGCGAGGATATAACCGAGCACCACCGGCTGCTTGAAACGGTGGAAAAGCACCGTGACCACACCGGCCACCAGCATGATGACCGCCAAGTCCTGGATGAAATCGATGGCATGCATGGCGGTGAATCTCCTTTATTGCTGGGCAGGCAAAAGGCCTGCGGGCGGATGGCTCGCTTGGCTTCCGAGAGCCGCTTGATCAGGGGGCAGCGCTGCCCGAAAGGCAGCACGACCGCAGCAGGTTAACACTCGGCCCGATACTGCTGTGTGGCAGCAATATTCGGAAACAGTTGCTCACGAGCCGCTCTGTTCAGGGTCTTTCCTGTTCCAGTATCCGGCTTAGAAAACGCGCGAAATACATCAGGTCTTTCTCGATGGCCCGGCGCGCCCGCTTGCCGTCGCCCGCATCGAGGGCGGCATAGGCTTCCTGGTGGAAATCGTTGAGACGTGGCGACAGGTTCGATTCGCTGAACAACTGGTTGAAGATGGGCCCGACCTGCAGCCACAGCGACTCGATCATGCGCAGCAACACCGGGTTGTCACACGCGCGGTAGAGCGTCAGGTGGAAGGCACTGTTGGCGCTCAGGTAGGCCTGTACCTGCCGCTGGGCAATGGCCTGCTGCATCCGTGCTACGCACTCGCCCAGCGCCGCACGGCCAGCCGTATCGAGACGCTGCGCCCCCAGCTCCACCGCCAGCCCTTCCAGGCTCAGGCGCACCTCGAAGATCTGCTGGAAACGCTCGCGCGTCATCACCGGCACCCGCACCGAGCGCTGCGGCTCGCCCTCGAGTGCGCCCTCGGCGACCAGCCGCTGCAAGGCAGCACGCACGGGCATCGGGCTGGTGCCCCATTCTTCGGCGAGATCTCGGATCTTCAAACGCTCGCCGGGTTGGAAGCGCCCTGCCAACAAGGCCTGGCGCAAGTTCTGGTACAGCTGTTCCTGAAGATTTTCGGCCACCGTGGATCACTCCACACAGGCCGGGGGAGCCGGCAGTTGGGCGAACGTCAGGCTGCAATTGCTCATGTTTCACTATCCCTTGTTTCGATCAAACAGTTATCGCCGCACCACCAACACTGCACCGCGGCACAGCTGGCTTAGGGTGGCGATAGCCAAGCCCATACCGGGCTCGCTACCAAGGCAACCTGGCCACGCCATACCTCGTTCACAGCAACCTCGCTTGTGATCACCGCTGGATGATCGGCAGATTATCAGCGGATGAACGGAGCGCATTGACTTTTTTGTGATCACAAATGGAAGATGTGCGAAAAAACAAACGAGGTGTGCAACATGACCGCCAGTGGCATCAGCGAACAGGCCGTATCCACCCTGAGTGCGCGTGAACGGCAGCATTTCATCGCACAGAATCCGAAGTCCATCGCCCTGGCCGAGCGTGCCCGCCACTCCTTGTTCGGCGGCGTACCGATGCACTGGATGAGCGACTGGTCGACCCCCAGCCCACTGTTCGTCAGTCGCGCCAAAGGCGCCCGTTTCTACGACGTGGACGGTCATGAATACGTCGACTTCTGCCTGGGTGACACCGGCAGCATGTTCGGCCACTCGCCCGATCCCATCGCCAAAGCCATCGCCGAGCAAGGCGCCAACGGCCTGACAACCATGCTCCCGGGCGAAGACGCTGTAATCGCCGGAGAGCTGTTGGCCGAGCGCTTCGGCCTGCCCTACTGGCAGGTGGCAACCACCGCCACCGACGCCAACCGCTTCGTTATCCGCTGGGCCCGCGCGATCACCGGACGCAAGGTGCTGCTGGTGTTCGACGGCTGTTACCACGGCACCGTCGACGATGTGATGGTGCGCTGCCGAGAAGGGCAGACGGTGCACCGCAGCGGGCTGATCGGCCAGGCCCGCAACCTGGCCAAGACCAGCCGCGCTGTGCCATTCAACGACGTCGCCGCTCTGGAAGCCGCGCTGGCCCAGGGTGATGTGGCGGCCGTACTGTGCGAACCGGCGATGACCAATATCGGCATGGTCCTGCCCGAACCAGGCTTCATGCAGAAGGTGCGCGAGCTGACCCACCACTACGGCAGCCTGCTGATCATCGACGAGACCCACACCATCTCCACCGGCCCTGGCGGATGCACACGCGCCTGGGACCTCAAACCGGACTTCATCACCCTCGGCAAGCCGATTGCCGGCGGTGTGCCCTGTTCGGTGTATGGCTGCAGCCACGAGATGGCGCAGGACATGCAACTGGCCCGGCAACATGCCAGCGAAGCCAGCCATGGTCATGGCCACAGCGGCATGGGCACCACCCTGTCAGCCAACGCCCTGGCCATGCACTGCATGCGCGCCAATCTGGAACAGGTGATGACCCCCGCCGCCTACGACTACATGCTGCCGCTGGCCGCCCGCCTGGCCGAAGGCTTTCGCACGCTGATCGCCCGTCACAACCTGCACTGGTCGGTGACCGAACTGGGCGCGCGCTGCGAGTTCCAGTTCTGCGCCACGCCGCCGAAAACCGGCGCCGAGGCCGAAGCCGCGTTCCACGACAGCCTGCAGATGGCGCTGCACCTGTACCTGATCAACCGCGGCATCCTCATCACCCCGTTCCACAACATGACCCTGTGCTGCCCGGACACCAGCGAGGCCGACGTGGACCGCCTGATCGCCACGCTCGACCAGGCCCTGACCGAGCTGCTGGCCATTCCCGGTGCCCGCGAATAATCCACAGGGTGGATCGGGCGCGTAGCTGGCGCTCTTTCCATCCACCAACAGGCTGCACCGACACCCGATATTTCCGGTGGATGGATAAATCGCCAACCACCCTACAGAGACAACCATCATGCAGTTTGCCGATCCCCAGGAAGCCCGCGACTTCCTCAGCGCCCACCCCGAGGTCCGCAGCATCGAGCTGATGCTGATCGACGCCAACGGCATCCCCCGCGGCAAGTTGCTGCACCGCGACGAGCTGCTGGCCATCTATGAGAATGGCCGCCCCCTGCCCAGCTCGATTCTCGCCCTCACCGTGCAAGGTGAAGACGTCGAGGCCACCGGCCTGGTCTGGGAAGTCGCCGATGCCGACTGCTGGACCTACCCGCTACCCGGCAGCCTGACCCTGCAACCCTGGCGCAGCACCCCAACCGGCCAGTTACAGGTCAGCATGCACCCGACCCAGGGCCTGCCCGCCACGCCAGCCGATCCACGACACACCCTGGTCCGCGTAATCGACCGCCTCAAGGCCGATGGTTTGCATCCGGTGATGGCGGTGGAGCTGGAGTTCTATCTGCTGGATAAGCAACGTGATGCCAACGGCCGTCCGCAACCAGCGCTACAGATGAATGGTGTGCGCCCGCAGGCGCCGCAAGTCTATGGCGTGTATGAGCTGGAGCAGCTGCAGCCGTTTCTCGACGATCTCTATGCCGCCTGCGAAACGCAGGGGCTGCCCGTGCGCACGGCGATTTCCGAGTACGCACCAGGCCAGGTCGAGCTGACCCTGGAGCATCGCTTCGATGCGCTGCAGGCCATCGATGAAGGCATCCGCTACAAACGCTTGGTCAAAGGTGTGGCCAACAAGCATGGCCTGCAGGCCTGCTTCATGGCCAAACCCTTCGGCGATTTGGCCGGCAGCGGCATGCACATGCACGTCAGCCTGGCCGATGCCGAGGGCAACAACCTGATGGCCTCGGAAGATCCACAGGGCACGCCGCTGCTGCGCCACGCCATCGGCGGCATGATGACCACGCTCAACGATGCCCTGGCGATCTTCTGTCCCAACGCCAACTCGTTCCGACGCTTCCAGGCCAACAGCTACGCGCCATTGGCCAAGAGCTGGGGCGTCAACAACCGCACGGTGTCCTTCCGCGTGCCCGGCGGGCCCGCCAAGAGCCGCCATATCGAGCACCGCATCTGCGGCGCCGACGCCAACCCTTACCTGGCTGCGGCCGCCATCCTTGCCGGCATCCACAAGGGGATTCGTGAGCAGATCGATCCAGGCCTGGCCATCGTCGGCAACGGTTACGAACAGGCTACCGAGTTCCTGCCCACCGACTGGCTTACGGCGCTGCGTTCGCTGGAACAGTCGGACTGGGCCCGAGAAGCGCTGGGCGAGGACTTCCTCAAGGTGTTCCTGGCGATCAAGTGGACGGAGTATCGCCAGTTCATGGGTGAAGTCGGCGAACAGGACTGGCGCTGGTACCTGAACCACGGCTAGGCCTGTCAGTCGAGAACCGTAGAGGCGCACACCTCTACGAGCCTGTTTACGATCTTCTGGATTAGAGCCAGACAAGGCAAAAACGCCCGAGGAAGCGGACTGGGCTCGCACTCGAGTTTACAAGTGGTAAATGAGCATTCCGAGGGCGTTTTTAACGCCGTATGGCCGCGAGCCAGGAGATCGTAAACAGGCTCTAAGGTGTGCCGTCGTGTAACCGGTTACCGGGCCTTGTAGTAGCGGCCACCCACACTGATATTGGCGCCGCCATAGTCCTGGCAACCCTCGGCGAAGACCTCCACGACGCGCAGGCGCAAGCCATCGCGCAGCACCTGTACCGCACAGCCCGGAGCCAGCCCCGCCTCTTCCAGGCTGAAGTAGTCACCCTCGCCGGACAGACGTCCCTCCAGTTCGCCAATGGCAGCAGGCCCATACTCTTCAACCTTCGCCTCTACACGCAGCGGCGAAAACTCGGCGCGGTAGCTGCCATCCTTTGCCCGGTTGATCGTCAGCGTGCTCCATACGGCCTGACCGCCATAGCGCAGGTAATGCCCCTCGGCAGACGCCGTCAGGGCGGACAGATCCTGCGCACCCAGCTTGGCCAGATTGTGCCGTGTGGCGACACCGTTCATCTGTGCCTCCAGCGCCACCTCCAGCCAGGCCCTGGCCATGCCGGGCTGGCCAGCCTTCAGGGTGGCCAGCATCAGGTTGTTCAGCGCCAGCTCACGCTCCGTGGCATTTTCCGCGAGCTCGGCGCGCCGCAGCTGACGCTCGAACGCTTCCACCGCCTCAGGGTAATGCCCCGCCTTGTAGGCCTGCGTGCCTTGCGCGTTGCACTGCTGGGTGGTTTCACAGGGCGCTGCTGCCACGGCCAACAATGGCAGGGTCAACAGGCTGTAACAGATCAGGTATTTCATTAGAGGGACCTTCTGATGAGCCAGGTGGTCAGCTTAGAACCTGTTCACCTGCATTTGAATGGCAAGAAACGCGTTGATCGCATGCCGAAACCCGCAGGCAAGCCGAACCAAGCCCAGCTATCGTTTTCTGATCGAATCCCTCTGCAGAGCACGCCATGGAACCCGGTAACGCCCAACTGACGATGACCGTTCTCATGACCCCGGACATGGCCAATTTCTCCGGCAATGTCCACGGCGGCACCCTGCTCAAGTACCTCGACGAAGTGGCCTACGCCTGCGCCAGCCGTTATGCCGGCAGCTACGTGGTGACCCTGTCGGTGGATCAGGTGATCTTCCGCGAACCGATTCATGTCGGCGAGCTGGTGACCTTTCTCGCCTCGGTCAACTACACCGGGCGTACCTCCATGGAAATCGGCATCAAGGTCATCACCGAGAACATCCGCGAGAAGTCGGTACGCCACACCAACAGCTGCTTCTTTTCCATGGTTGCGGTGGATGAACGTGGCGCACCGACGCCCGTGCCAGCCCTGCAGCCGGAAACTGCGGAAGAACGACGGCGTTTTTCCCAGGCCAAACAACGACGCGCCATACGCCAGGAACTGGACGAGCGCTATCAAGCACTGCGCGCGGAGGGCTGACCACACCGACATTTCCTGACAAAAAAACTGCCAGGCTTGATGATATTTTTCAGGTTACTCTACTGGCCGCGGCAGACACCGCTTCCAGCACGGGCCTGGCCCCGTGATACACCATCGAACAGCCTACACGCACTCTTGCCGTCTTCATCAGGCTGTCCCCTGCGTGCCTCAAAGGAGCCCGGATGCCCCATCACACACCCCTGCTTGCCACCCTGGCCGCTGGCCTGGTCCTGGCTTTTGTCCTCGGCTCGCTGGCCCATCGCCTGCGCATCTCGCCGCTGGTCGGCTACCTGCTCGCTGGCGTGCTGGCTGGCCCGTTTACCCCGGGTTTCGTTGCCGACCAGGCACTGTCCATGGAAATCTCAGAACTGGGCGTGATCCTGCTCATGTTCGGTGTCGGCCTGCACTTCTCGCTCAAAGACCTGATGTCGGTCAAAGCCATCGCCATCCCCGGCGCCGTGGTACAGATCACCGTCGCCACCCTGCTCGGCATGCTGCTGGCCTGGAGCATGGACTGGACGCTCGGCGCGGGCCTGATCTTCGGCCTGGCACTGTCCGTCGCCAGTACCGTGGTGCTGCTGCGCGCCCTCGAAGAACTCAACCTGCTCGACACCCAGCGCGGGCGCATCGCCATCGGCTGGCTGATCGTCGAAGACCTGGTCATGGTCCTGGCGCTGGTCCTGTTGCCGGCGCTGTCCGGCATGCTCGGCGGCAAGGCTGCCAGTGAAGAAATCAGCCTCGGTTTCCAGTTACTGATCACCCTGGCCAAGGTCGGTGCGTTCATCGCCCTGATGCTGGTAGTCGGTCGCCGCGTGATTCCATGGATTCTGACCAAGGTCGCCGCCACAGGCTCACGCGAGCTGTTCACCTTGTCGGTCCTGGCCATTGCCATGGGCATCGCCTATGGCTCGGCGATCCTCTTTGATGTGTCCTTCGCCCTGGGCGCGTTCTTCGCCGGCATGGTGCTCAACGAGTCGGAACTCAGCCACGATGCCGCAGAAAAAACCCTGCCGCTGCGCGACGCCTTCGCCGTCCTGTTCTTCGTCTCGGTGGGCATGCTGTTCGACCCGCTGATTCTGTTCAAGGAGCCGCTGCCGGTTCTGGCCACCTTCCTGGTCATCGTCTTCGGCAAGTCGCTGGCGGCACTGGCCATCGTGCGCGCCTTCGGCCACCCACTGAGTACCGCGCTGACGATTTCCGCCAGCCTGGCGCAGATCGGTGAGTTCAGCTTCATCCTCATCACCCTGGGCGTCGGGCTGGAACTGCTGCCGGAGCAGGGCCGCGATCTGCTGCTGGCCGGCGCCATCCTGTCGATCATGGTCAATCCGCTGCTGTTCGTCGCCATCAAGCGCCTGCAGCCGTGGCTGGATCGCCGCGAGGGTGTGGGCCAGCCCAGTGGCAAGGTCGAAGCAGATATCCCTCCGCCAATCCTCGAGCGCGACCACGCTATTCTCATTGGTTACGGCCGCGTCGGCCATCGGGTTGCTGACCGCCTGCAAGCCGCCGGGATTCCCCTGGTGGTGACCGAAGACAACCGCGCCAGCCTCGATGAGCTACGCGCCAACGGCATCAGTACGGTGCTGGGCAACGCGGCCAGACCGGGTGTTCTCGAGCTGGCGCAGGTGGAGCATGCCCGCTGGCTGCTGATCGCCATCGCCAATGGTTTCGAAGCCGGGCAGATTGCCCAACAGGCCCGGGCCATCAATCCGAACCTGGAGATCATCGCCCGCGCGCACTTCGATGCCGAGGTCGATTACCTGGAACAGAACGGTGCCGATCTGGTGATCATGGGCGAACGCGAAATCGCCAACGGCATGTGCCAGCGTCTGGGCCTGGCTGGCTAAACGCTCATAACGGCACGCAGCGACCGGCCTCTTTGGCATCAAAGGGGCCGTTGTAGCACAGGCGATCCTGATCATCGAGAAAAGGGCGCTGTGTGGGCTCATAGGGGTTCTGCGCCCCATTCAGACTCGCCACACCCGCCTCGACAACCTCCTGCGGCAGTGCAGCGCTGAGGGCCAACAACCGCAACTTGGCGTCGAGGTCGTGGATACGCGCAGCATAGCGGTTCCAGTCAGGCACTTTAATGGCCAGCAACACGTCACCCACCCAGTTGCGCACACCGGTATGCGGCACCTGCTGCGCCGGCACGTGCGCCATGGCCTGGCTGAACTCCTGCGGAGGCAGTTCGGAAAGCTGCGCCGCGACCTGATAGCGCGCCAGGCTCGCATTGATGCTCATCTGCGGCTTGTACCCCAGCCACATGTCCAGACTCCCGCGAACGCGCCTCTCGGCACCGAGACCGTGGTAAACCGCCGCCTGCGCCTGAAACTCATGCTGCAATGCCCGTGATAACGAGCGCTCCTCCAGGGTGAGCGCCGCCGTGTCCTGCGCCACCGCGACCAACCCCGCTCGCTGCAGCCGTGCCTGCCATTCCAGGTTGCGGTTGAGCAGTGCGACCAAGGCCATCTTCAGCACCAGGTGATCGGCGCGGGCCAGGTATTGGCGCAAAGCACTGCGCTCCTCCAGCAACAGGGCGCTGGCTGCATGCTTTTCGCCAGCCAGGGCCTGCTGCAGCGCCTGCAGCCCCAGTAGGTGGGCGCCCCTCAACAGATAACTGAGCGCGGGTATGGGCTCGTCGGGCCCTGGCTGGGCCAGCGTGAGGTAATCATCAAGGGCGATAAACTGCCGGTAGCGCTCAAGCAACTCGCCATGCGTCCCGAGGATGGCAGGCAGCTCAGGACTGCGCTCGACCAGCCTGGCGAAACACGCTGCCAGGGTAATGGGGCAGAAAAACTCGCCATCGGGCAGTGGCAGCATGGCGTGTTGATCGGGGCTGAACGGTTCACTGACGGAATGCGCCACTCGCCAGGCCTGGTAGGCCGCCAAGGTCTGAGCGCCCAGCTCACGGGGAGATTGCCCGATTGGCGCATGGATACCGAGCAAGAGCAGGTACGCTTCACTGTGCGTTACCTGGTGCTCGGCAGGCGCCAACCAGGCCTGTGCGTCCGGGCTGATGGGCTCGTCACGTAGCCACGCATAGCCCGCCAGCAATAAAACCGCCGCCCCCACTACCAGTAACATCGGCGCACGCATGAGCAATCCCTTCACTCCCATTGACTGGCGCGGACGCTAACCAGAAATTCGCCGAGCGACAAGCCAAGACCTGAGACAGAAGCAATGGATCGGTTAAGCTGAACATCTGCTACCGGAGTCGCCATGCTGAGTCTGTTCGATGTGTTTCTGTTGATGCTGTTCTTCGCCGCCACGGCCTGGCTGTGGCGCGGGCATGGCATACGCGAACGCGCCCTGCTGCTGGCCAAGCAGCACTGCGCGAAGATGGAAGTGGAGTTGCTCGATGGCAATGTCGCTCTGCGCCGCCTGGCGATACTGCGCGATGCTCGTGGACATAAGCGGCTGGCGCGGATTTTCGACTTCGAGTTCACCGTGAACGGCGAGCAACGCCTGACCGGCAGCATCAGCATGTTCGGCCAGCAAGTAGGCGCGATCGAGTTGGACGCTCACCCTTTTGCCGCCTCAGACGAAGCGCCGCGCGAACCCGTAGCCACGCAGCAGCCCCCCGGCAATGTCATCCAGCTGCAAGACTGGAAGCGGCAGCATGATCGTCTGGATCTCTAAAGCGTCTCAGCCTTCCGGTAACAGAAACGCCACAACCTGGGCAGCACTCTGCGCCGGAAACTCCTGCATGAAGCAGTGCCCGCCAGGCACTTCCATCTCGATCACTGTCGGATTGATGCGTGCCAGCTTGCGCGCCGACTGCCCGACGAAGGGGTAGGTTGCCTGGCCGTGGATCAGCAGCGTCGGCGTGCGAATCTTGGGCAGCGATGACCAGAGATGCCGGGGAAAGGAGCTGAAGATATCCACTTCGCGACTCGGCCGGCATTTCAGTTCTACCCCGCCCTCGACATCCTTCAGCGCATTATCGACATAGGCATGCAGCGCCTCATCCACCCAGCCCTTGAAAATGCCACGCCCCTGCAACTGGGCGAATGCCGAGGCGCGGTCCGGCCAGCGCTGGCGCCGCTTAACGGACTTCTGCGACATGGTGTTGCGCCGATGCACGCCGAACAACCGGGCTACTGCCATCGCCATGATCATGCCGCGCGAAAACAGCACCGGGTCGAGCAGCACCGCGCGGCGGAACAACTGATGGTGACGAGACAGGATCAGGCTGCTCAACACCCCGCCGAAGCTATGGCCCAGGATGTAGCGAGGCACATCGCCAAATGCACCACGCCCGGCTTCGAATGCCTCCACAGCCAACTCGGCGCTGCGGTTCCAACCTCGAAAATCCCCACCATGTTCGGTTTCACCATGGCCCTGGGCATCGCACAGCCACAGGTCGAAATGCTCGCTCAAGTGCGCCAGCATCGGCTCATAGGTACGGCCACAGAAGCCATTGCCATGCAGAAAATGCAGCAGCGGCTTGCCGGAGGGTGGCGAATGCCAGCCGGTCAGGGTGAAGCCAGCGGACGTGGGATGGGACCAGGGAAGCAGATGCATGGAAAGAGCCGCAGAGAAAGTCTGCGGCAAGTGTACCGGTGCACCACCCGTACGTCAGGCGGGCAAATTCGCCGAATGTTCGACGATAAAGGCCTCAAGCAGGCGATTCAGCTGTTCTGGCTGGTCCAGCGGCGTGGCGTGCCCGGAGTCGGCTATCACCTCAAGATGCGCATTGCGTAGCAGGCGTACATATTCCTCCTTGTGCGACAACGGCGTGTAATCACGGTCCCCGGCCACCACCAGCAGCGGCGTGTCCACGTACTGCACCGCCGGCAGGCTCGACCAGCCGGGAATGGCGCGCATGGCATGCAGGTAGGAAACCCGATCATTGCCTGCGATGCGTTCGGCCACCAGCTCGCGCAGCGTTTGCTGCTCCGGTTTGGGGAACAGCTTGCCGGCCAGGACTCGGCCCAACCCACGCAAGCCGAGCAGACGCACCAGCAACAGGCGCACAGCGATTTGCGCACGGATTTTCCAGGATTCCAGCGGGAAACTCGGGGCGCTGTTGATGATCACGGCCGCACGCACCAACTGAGGCTGATCGGCCAGGAGCTGGAAGGTCAGCATGCCGCCCATGGAAATGCCCACCAGAATGCAGGGCTGGATACCCAATGCACGAATGAAGTCGGCAACATCCGCCGCCAACCCATGCATGTCGACCGGTGACCGCAGTGGCTCGCTCTGGCCATGGCCGCGGACGTCGAGGGCGAATACCTCGCAGAAGCGTGCCAGGTGCTCGATCTGGGGTTCCCAATCGAGCAGTGAAGAACCCAATCCATGCAATAACAAGACAGCAGGACCCTGGCCCTGACGAATATAGGCGAAACGCCCTCCAGGCAAATTAATATAATCCACTGCTATATGCTTCCCATAATGAATCGGGGGTATAAAAAGTGCCAATCAATTAAATAATGACCGTATAAAACCGCACTCTTTGTCACCGCTGTTATACGACGCTTATTACTGGATGGTTATTTGCCTTGCTTGGGCAAACCCCCTAGAATCGGGCAGCGCCGGTTCGAGTATCGAGTTATGTACAGCATTGTCAGTCCCACCCAGGCACGCAGCAAAAAAGCCTTGGAACGTTTCCTCAATGTCGCCGCCGACTTGTTGGCGGACAATCGTTTCGAAGAAACCGGTATTTCCCAGATCGCCCAGCTCGCCGAATCCTCGGTGGGCACCTTCTACCGCCTGCTCGCCGACAAGGACGTGCTGCTGTACGCCGTGCATGACCGCTTCGTCGAACAAGGGCGCGGTGCCATCGATGCACTCACCGATGAACTCAGCCGCAGCGATCTGCCACTGCGTGCGCAGATCGAGGGCTTCATCCAGGGTGTCATCCGTCTCTTCGCCGGCAGCGAAGGCTTGCTCCGCGCCCTGATTCGCCGCAGCTCGGTCGACGTAGAGTTTCGCTCGCGCTTCCACCAGCTCAACGCCTACATCGGCCAAACCTTCTGTCGCATCGCCCTCGCGCGAGCCGATGAACTCGGCCATCCGAACCCGCAACAGGCTGCCGACCTCAGTGCCCATATGCTGCTGGCCGGCATGAACTACTACACCATGATTGGAAGTATGGGCGCGACCCCCGCGGAAGTTATCCCTGAGGAACTTTCGCGGTTGGTCTGCAATTACCTGGAAGTTCCCAAACATTAACGTCTGCTGTCACGACGTAATTGTGCAGGTGTGAAGTCCGACGGTTTAAGCGTAATACCAAACTGATCAGCCGGTTCTTCATTGGACAATACACCAATGACATAACGGCCACCGATCAGATCATATATCGCATCCCCTTTGGTCCAGACCAGCGGCTGATCATAGAAGTTGATCGAATAGGACTCACCGACGCGCCACAGTTTGTCGCGGTTGTCGTAATGATCGACCACCAGTACCTGATAACTGTCTTCATCGAAGTACATGTCGCGCTGTTTGTACTGGTGCCGTTGCCCGGCCTTGAGCGTCGCGCGCACGTGCCATACCCGGTGCAGCTCATAGCGCAGCAGGTCCGGATTTACATGGCCAGCATTGACGATGTCTTTGTACGTGTTGCTCTTCGAGGCCAGGCGATAGCTGTTGTACGGCACATACATCTCTTTCTTGCCGACCAGTTGCCATTCGTACTTGTCCGGTGCTCCCGAGAAGATGTCGAAGTTGTCGGTGGTACGCATGCCTTCCGAAGCGGTACCGGGTGAGTCATAGGCGACGTTCGGGGTGCGTCTTACACGACGCTGACCTGCGGCATACAGCCAGGCCAGGCGCGGCTCCTTCACCTGGTTGACGGTCTCGTGTACCAGCAATTCAGTGCCGGCCAGGCGCGCGGGAGCCAGTACCGACTGACGGAAGTAGAAGAGAATGTTGCCGTTGTTCTTGCTCGCGTCTCCGGCATCCTGGTTGAACAGGAACAGGTCCTCGATGCGGGTCATGAAGTAGTCGCCGCTGGCATGCGGTACCGCCTGGGCGTAGTAACGCTTCACCGCGTCGCCGCGATAACGCACCAGGTGGTTCCACAGCACTTCGAGCCCCGATTGCGGGATCGGGAACGGGGTGGCGATCTTGAAGTCGTCGATGCCGTTGCCGTTCTCGATCAGCCGGGCGCTGCGGGCGTTTTCCTTGACCGCGGCATAGACCTTGTCCGGGTAGGAGGCCGAGCGATGCGTCGGGTAGACCTGCAGTTTCCAGGTGTCTGGATAACGCTGGAGCATGGCCACCTGGCCGGGGCTCAGGTGGTCGGCGTACTGCGCGGCATTGGCATTGGTGATGCTGAACAGAGGCTGGTCTGCCGCGTAGGGGTCCTTGTAGCCAAGGGCCGGGTCATACGCGTCGGCAGTCTGGGGCAAACCGCCGGTCCAGGCGGGAATCGTACCGGCAGCGTTACCGGCCTTTTCCGCACCCATCGGGGTCAGGTCGGCGCCCAGACGGGCAACCTGATCGGCACTCACTTGAGCTTGCAACAGGGGTGCGGCCAGCAATGTGGCGGCCAGCAGACCCGTGTGAAGCAATCCTGATTTATACATGATGGGACGTCCCTTCTCAGAAGCTGTATTTGACGTTGAAGCTGAGGAAATCGCGGTCTGTACGCTTGTTGGTCAGACCGCCGCCGCTGAACGCGACGTACTTGGTGCCCAGCGTCAGGGACTCCTTGTAGATGGCATCGACACCCAGCGAGTAGCTCTGCGCGCCTTCATCCAGACCGTTGGTAAGCTGTGGTGCCGTGCCCTTGATGCTGTACTGGTAGCTGATGTTGGGCACCAGATTGAACAGGTTGAACACGTTGCTGTAGTTGAAGCTCATGCTGGCCTGAGCACCGTAGGCGCTGCGGGTGGCTTCGTAGTAATCGACGTTCGACTCCAGCCCCTGCACGCGGCTGGCCACGACCTCGGAGAAGAAGGTCGCCGAATCGGCACCCAGGATATTGGTGAAGTTGTAGATGGCGACCAACGAGGCCTGGTACATGTCCTTTTCGCGGTAGCCGTCCAGGCGGGTGCCTGGGGCAAAGCCACCCGAGAGACCCAGCGCTTGCGGCAGGTATTCGGCCAGGCCCAGCGCAATCGGTGTATCCGGGCGGTAGCTCAGCTCACCGGCCAGCGACAGGCCGTTGAAAATGGTGTCGCCCTTGACCGAGGTGTTGAAGCTGATGCCATACAGGTCGCGCTTTTCCAGGTACTCGGCGTAGTAGGTCGAACTGTTGGCGATCGGTACGGGCCCCACACCAGGAATAATCCGAGGCTGCCCTACAGTCAGGCCAAGCATCGGCACCTGCATGTTGTAGCGCATGTAGTAGAAGCCCAGCTCGGTGTCGTTCAACTGCGGCACGAACCAGCGCACCGCCGCACCATACTGGGCCGCGTGGTCCGCATCGATATCCTGCGCCCGGGGAATGAAGGTGGTCGGCAGGAGCCCCTTGAGTATGTTGTTCATCCCACCGGCCGCCAATGCATCGGCATAGGCTTGGGCAGCGGCAGGATTATCGAATGCCATCCCCCCCGTAAGCAGCTCCTGCACAGGCGGAACGGACAGGTAGTTACAGCCTTCGCCGATCACGTCGAGGGTCGAGTAGTAGGTCCCGCAAGGGTCGATACGCGATGCTTCCCAGGCCTTGCCTGGCTGCCAGTAGCCTTCGACGCTGAGGTTGTCGCGCAGCTCGAACGAGCCCGAGATCATGAAGGTCGGCATGTACGCTTCCTTCAGCTCGGAACCCGGCGCGCGCAGGGCATTGATGTCCACCGGGTTGGTCGAGCCGATACCGTTCTGGTAGTACAGGCCTTCACCCCAGTTGATCACCTGACGACCAAGGCGGGCATTGAGGGCGCGGTCGTTGACGGTCCAACTGCCATAGACGAAAGCATCCAACAGATCGACGCTGGAACCGGCCTCCTTGAGACCCTTATTGCTGATCTGCCGGTGACGGCGCTCATCGTCCTTGAGCTCGAAGTCATAGAATGCACGGCCCCGCACGAACACGCCGTACTGGTCCTGGAAACGCAGGTCCAGTTCGGAAACCGCCTTGACCACCTGGGAGAACAGATCGCCCCGACGGAAATTGAGGTTGCCGTCGTCGGAGTTGATCAGCGCAGTGTTGTCGCCCTTGCCGCCGTTGGCCTTGGCGATGAGCTTCTTGTCCTGTGCTTCCATGCGGTAGCTGACGCCATACGACACGGTGGTATCCAGGGACGCCGTCCAGTCATCTGAACGCACCTGAAAGGCGTGTGCCACGCTAAGCGGTAACGTGCTGAGCAATGCTAGGCCGGCGAATGCCAGACCTTTTCCGTGATGGGTCACGATGACCTCCAGCTGTTGTTTTTATCGGAATCGGAACATCGGTTCCGATATAAGTTAACCGGAGTCCAACACGCTGGCAAGCACGCCCCACGTAATTTTTTCGCGTGATCTTTCGCAGCTATTTTTATCCCTGCACAGAGCGGCTCTAGCACGCCCGTTGCAGCATGAATAATGCTGCAGCGCCCGTCCTTCCTGACGCTCAGGCACTTGACGGAATCGGAATTCCTGTTTCTATTTGTGCAGCGGTATCACAATAAAAACGGAGACGAGTGCCATGCTCACTACTCGCAATACCCGCAAAGGACTTATCGCGTCACTGCTCTTCACCTGCCTGCTGCACAGCCCGGCATGGGCCGATTCACGCTGCAGCGAGCGCAGCAAAACCCTGCTGTTGCCTGCCAAGGTCAGCTGCACCTTCCAGTCGACCTGGATCGATTCCGGGATCGTCGGCAAGCGCAAGGTGATCTACCAGACGCCCGTTGGCACCCCGCCTGCGGGTGGCTGGCCGGTGGTAATGATCTACCAGGGCTCGTTCTTCCCGCTGAACGACTTCACCTACTACAGCAACATGCCGTTCGGCGGTTATTACGAAGGCAAGCTGGTACAGACCCTGCTCAACAACGGCTATGCGGTGGTCGCCCCCAGCGCGCCGGCTGATCTGTTCTGGCAGACCAACATCCCCGGCCTGGCTCAGAACTATGAGCTGACCACCGATTACGACTTCCTCGGCAACGTGCTGAACGCCATCGCCAGTGGCCATTTCGGCCCGCTGAACAGCCAGCGCCAGTACGCCACGGGAATCTCCAGCGGCGGCTACAACAGCAGCCGGATGGCCGTTTCCTTCCCGGGGCAATTCCGCGCCCTGGCGGTGCAATCGGGCTCCTATGCAACCTGCAGCGGCCCGTTGTGCTCGGTCCCCAGCACGCTGCCGGCCGATCATCCGCCAACCCTGCTGCTGCATGGTTTCGTAGACATGGTCGTGCCCTGGTGGAGCATGGACATGTACTACGACCGCCTGCTCCAACAAGGCATCGAGACCCAGCGCTACACCGAGCCACTGGGTAAGCATGAGTGGTTCGCCGTGTCGCCGGGCAAGGTGCTCGCCTGGTTCAACAGCCACCCCTGAGTGCTCCGGCATGCAGGACTCTGCATGCCGGCCCCCGCCCCCATCCCACGCCTGCGATCCGTCGCAGGCCTTCGCGCTCATGGAGTTCTTGTGTCTCGTCGATTGTTTCCCCTGCTGCTCGGCGTCCTCGCCACGCTGCTCCACGCCGCCGCGCCCGCAAAAGAACCCGCAGACACGCACCTGCATAGCGTGCGCCTGGCGGTACAAGGCACGCTGGGTGATTTCTATCTGCTCTACGGGGTCGACAGCGATCCACGGCACGCCGAGTCGATCGACAGGCGCATTACCCAGGTAGACAAACACCTGATTGAACTCAAACACAGCCTTGATGGCGAGCCGCTGCAACGCTTCGAACAGCACTGGCGCACCTATGCCGCGCTGCTGCGTCAACTGAGCGGGGAGCTGCTGCAACAGCACAACCTGCCGGGCAGTGCCTTTACCGAATTGATCCAGTTGCATGATCAGTTGCTCGAAGCAGGCGAACAACTCGCCACCACACCCATGGCCCAGGAACGCCAGCTAGCCCTGCTCCTGCAAACCATCGCCACCCGCTACATCGCCTACAGCATCGGCGCCAATACCCTCGGCACGGACGAGCAGAGCATCGACGAGCTGGCCGGGCAGTTCAGCAATGGCCTGCAGGGCCTGCAACAACGTACCGGGCAGACCGAGAAATACCTGCGCCTGCTCGATGCTATCGGCCACACGTGGCGCTACATCGAACCGTCATTGCGCAACTACCAGAGCGCGGCCATCCCCTCGCTGGTCAACCGTTACGCGACGCGCATCATTCAGGACCTTGAACAGGTTCACGCCAGCGCCGCGGCACGGGGCTAGTCCGTTACCAGGCAGTTGCGCAAACCCCGCTGCAGACTGGCGGCATCCTGTCGCTCCTGGAAAATCAGCTCCAGCCGCGAATCGCGCCGCCATTCGCTGTTCTGCCAGTGCAGCGCCTGACCCTGCAAGGCATTGGCCGACAACCAGCCGGCATTGGTCTGCATCACCAGCTTGGCCCGTCGCCACGCCAGCTCCGCCAGCCAGTGCTGCAGGCGCATCAGCTCGAAACGCTGCGAAGGGTGCCAGCGCCAGCCGATGCTCCAACCCTCGGCCTGGTCGCTGATCTGGCAGATCGGTTGCTGCGGGTCGCCCCAGACCGCGCTCAATGGGGCGGCGCCTGGCGCCAGTCCGTCGAGGTTGAGCGCGTCGCCCGCCTTGAAGGCATGCCCCGGCAATCTGTCGAAATCCACCCGCCCCTGGCTGGTCCAGCATTGCGGCACATCGGGCAGGTAAGCGGCGAGACGCGCCCGGGCGACCGCATCGAGACCTTCGACTTTGTTCAGCACCAGCAGCCCTGCCTCATCGAGCACATCGCCCTGCGCCGGCGCCAGTGACTCACCGGCGGCCAGCGCCGCCGCATCCAGCACCAGCACCGGTGCCTGCACGGCCAATACCTCGGTCCAGGGCGACTCACGCAACTGGCGCAACAGCTCCAGTGGGTGGCCAAGGCCGGACGGCTCGATCAGCAGGCGGTCCGGCCGGGCCTTGCGCAACAGGCGCCCGAGGCCAACCTGAAAAGGTGCGCCGTTGACACAGCACAGACACCCGCCCGCGACCTCGGCCAGGCTGATGCCATCGGCATCGGTAGTCAGCAGGGCTGCATCCAGGCCGATCTGGCCAAATTCGTTGATCAGTACCGCCCAGCGCTCATCGACAGGCTTGTGCTGCAACAGGTGGCGGATCAGGCTGGTCTTGCCCGCACCCAGCGGGCCGGCGATGACATGGGTCGGGATATTTTTCAGCATGCGCCTATGGTGCGGTTTTGCCAGGGTGCAGAAAAGGCTAAAGTCGCGCCTTTGGGCATAGAGGGTACATCGATGCGTGCAATTGCCATCGTGATGCTGTTGGGGCTGGCCGGCCAGGCCTGGGGTGAAGCCTGCGTGATCCACAGCCAGGGTAACCAGGTCGACGTGAAGATCTGCCAGCAGAACCGCAGCATCCCCTCCAACATGTTCCGCAGTGGCTTCTGCCAGCCTCAACTGAAAGGCCAGAAGGTCGAAGTCACCTTCGTCGAGCGCTGCCCGATGGGCTCCTTCGGCGAGTGCCGGGGTGCCCAGGTCGGCGGCATGCCTTACAAGCAGGACATTCATTATTACGGCGTGGACAGCGACGCACGCTACCTCAAGCCCGCCTGCGAGCGGCAGAGCAAAGGCGTGTGGATGCCCTACTGAACAGCCAGCGATCTACCCTCACCTGCCCGACCACCGCTACGCCAGCCAGTCGAGCGTGAGCAGCAGGCGCCCTTCACCCTGAGCTGGAGCCGGTGAGCGGTGAATCAACCCCGCTCCTTCGTTGCCATGCCACTTCTCGCCCTTGGCCAGCAGCACATGGCCCGTTCCGGCCTGTTCGATGGCCGTCATGTCCTGCGGTTCGGCATCGGCAGAACCCAGCCTGCCTCGCGACATCGCCCCCTCACGCAGCCATTGCGTGCCGATCCCGGCATAGCTGGTGATCAGACGCAGGGGCACATGATCGACGTGAAAGCGCGGGCACATGGCCTTGTCTAGGATGCGCAGGCGCAGGCCGATGCATGTCGCATCGACCAGGCAAGCGAACGCTCGCAGTAGCCAGGTCACGTCGGCGATAAAGGCCGCATGACCGTGCAAGTCGGCATAGGCACCCAGCAAGCCGGGCACCATCGCGTCTTCGTCGAGCCGCGCCATCTCTACGCTCAGCGATTCAGCCAGCGGCTCACCACGTGCGAGCAGCAGGCTGGCGAAATCCTCGATCTGCACCGGCAGCCGGCGCTGCCAGACGGCCAGGTTGACGCCATCGCGCAGCACGTCGCTGAGAATCGCCGGCACCTCGGCAGAGACCTGGCGCGCCACCGGCGGCAAGCGCAGGCTGAGCATCAGGCCACCTCCTCGAACCACGGGCCGAACGGATCGGGCAGCGCCAACCATCCTTCCGGGCCGCCGGCCAATTCCGCATCGTCCAGCAGGCAGGCATCGAGGGCCTGAGTCAGGCGTTCGAAGTCGATGTTCTGGCCGATGAACACCAGCTCCTGGCGGCAGTCGCCGATCTGCTTGTCCCAGTGCTTGTGGATGCTTGCCAGACCATCCTCATCCTGCGGCCACTGCGCCCTGGGCACGAAACGCCACCAGCGCCCGGCGTGACCGTGGCGCATCAGCCCGCCGGCCTGCGACCAACTGCCTGCATCCTGCGGCTTGCTCGCCAGCCAGAAGAAGCCCTTGGAGCGCAGCAGGCGGCCGTTGCTCCAGGGCTGGCTGAGGAAGTCGAAGAAACGCTGCGGATGGAATGGTCGGCGCGCGCGATAGGCACTGGCCGCGATGCCGTATTCCTCGGTTTCCGGGACATGCTCGCCACGCAACTCCTTGAGCCAGCCGGGCGCCTGCGCAGCACGCTCGAAATCGAAACGCCCGGTGTCGAGGATCTTCGCCAGCGGCACCGCACCCATGGCCATGGGCAGAATCTCGGCATGGGTATTCAGCCCACGCAGGATCGCGCTCAACTCCTCGCGCGCGTCCTGGCTGATCAGGTCCGCCTTGCTGATCAGGATCACATCGGCGAACTCGACCTGTTCGATCAGCAAGTCGGTGATCGAGCGCTCATCCTCCTCGCCAAGGGTCTCGCCACGGCTGGCCAGGCTCTGCGCCGCATGGAAGTCCTCAAGAAAATTGACCCCGTCGACCACCGTCACCAGGGTATCCAGGCGCGCCACGTCGGCCAGGCTCTGGCCCTGCTCGTCGCGGAAGGTGAAGGTCTCGGCCACCGGCAGCGGCTCGGCGATGCCGGTCGACTCGATCAGCAGGTAATCGAAACGGCCGTCGCGCGCCAGGCGGCCGACCTCTTCCAGCAGGTCCTCGCGCAAGGTGCAGCAGATGCAGCCGTTGCTCATCTCCACTAGTTTTTCTTCGGCGCGATTGAGGCTAACGCCCTTCTGCACCTCGCTGCCATCGATGTTGATTTCGCTCATGTCGTTGACGATCACCGCGACGCGCAGGTCTTCGCGGTTCTTCAGCACATGGTTGAGCAGGGTGCTCTTGCCGGCCCCCAGGAAGCCGGACAGCACGGTTACGGGGAGTCTCTTGTCCATCACGGTTTTCCTCAGGCTTGGTGTTTCTCTTTCTGTTCCTGGCGCTCCTTGGCCTCGATGCACAGCGACGCGGTCGGCCGCAGCAACAGGCGGCGCAGGCCAATAGGCTCACCGGTGTCGGCGCACCAGCCGTACTCGCCGCGTGCCAGGCGCTCCAGTGCCTGGTCGATCTTGTCCAGCAGGCGTTTCTCCCGCTCCAGCAGACGCAATTGCCACTGCCGCTGCTCCTCGGCCGCGCCGATATCGGCGGGATCACTGCTCGGTTCCTGCTCGCGTAACTGCTCGAACTCGCTGGCGATGCGCAGCTGCAGAGCACTGCGCTCGGCCAGCAGCAGGTCGCGAAAGAACGCCTGCTGGGCAGCATTCATGTAGGCGGAGGCGGGCATCGCCAGAAGGTCATCGGCGGTCATCGGCGGGACATCGTTGTATTCGACTAATTAGTTATAACATAACATTATCGAAATAAAATACAGCCGACAGCCGAACGACAAAACGCCCAGGCAGAGACCTGCCAAGGCGCAAAACAGAGGAAAAGGCCGGATGGTTTCACGTGGAACGGCCACGCGGGGGGGTCACCCCTGCGCGGCGTATTGGAATCAGGCGGCGCCTGGCGTGACCACCGAGGCGAACACCTCGAAATAGGTGGGAAAGGTCTTGGCCGTGCATTGCGGATCGTTGATCCGCACCGGCACACCGCCGAAGGTGGCCAGGGAGAAGCACATGGCCATGCGGTGATCGTCATAGGTGTCGATGGCCGCATGAGGGATCAGCTCCGGCACTGGCGTGATACGCAGCCAATCCTCGCCTTCGTCGACAATTGCGCCCAATTTACGTAATTCGGTGGCCATCGCCGCGATACGGTCGGTTTCCTTGACCCGCCAACTGGCGATGTTGGTCAGCCGCGAAGGGCCATCGCAGAACAACGCCAGCACCGCCAGGGTCATCGCCGCGTCGGGGATGTGGTTGAAGTCGCGATCGAAGGCTTTCAACGGCAAGCCGTTGGGCGCGGAGGTTTCGATCCAGTTCTCGCCGTAGGTGACGCTGACGCCGATGGCTTCCAGCGCCTCGGCGAAGGCCACGTCGCCCTGGATGCTGTTGGCACCCACGCCCTGCACCCGCAGCGGCCCGCCGCCCAGTGCGCCGGCAGCGAGGAAGTACGAAGCCGACGACGCATCACCCTCGACGAATACCGTGCCCGGAGTGACATAGCTCGCCGCCGGCACGGTGAAACGGTCCTCGCCCTCGGCACTCACCTGCACGCCGAACTGTGCCATCAGCTTGCGGGTGATCTCGATGTAGGGCTTGGAGATCAGCTCGCTGACCAACTGGATCGACGTCTGTCGCCCGGTCATCGGCAGGGCCATCAGCAGCGCGGTGAGGAACTGGCTGGAAACATCGCCACGGATGCGGATGGCTGCATCGGCAGCAATCCGCGCCGACTTGATCAGCAGCGGCGGGAAGCCTTCCTCGCCAAGATAGGTAATGTCCGCGCCGACCTGGCGCAGGGCATCGACCAGATCGCCGATGGGCCGCTCGTGCATGCGCGGCACGCCATGCAGGCGGTAGGTGCCGCCGTTCAGCGCCAGGGCCGCGGTCAGCGGGCGGAAAGCCGTGCCGGCGTTGCCGAGGAACAGATCAGCCTCCAGCACCGGAAAATGCCCGCCAGTGCCGACCAGGCGGTAGTCGGTATCGCCGGTTTTCTCGATGCTCACACCGAGAGTTGTCAGGGCCTCGAGCATGCGCTCGGTGTCGTCGGAATGCAGCAGCCCACGGATCTCGGTGGTGCCGCTGGCCAGGGCCGCAAGCAGCAGGGTGCGGTTGGAAATGCTCTTCGAGCCAGGCAGGTGCACCAGGCCCCGGGCGCTGGTGGAGGGTTGCAAGTCGAGGTAGTGCATCGGTGACCTTCGGACGAATGCGCGCTGCCGGTGGACATCAAGGCCTGCCGGGCGCCGGAAAAAAGTTGCCTGATGATACCCGCCCTGCCCGCCGGACGCATTCAGTCGCGGTCGTAACCCTCAGTACGATGAAGCTCCTTGAGCTTCACATAGTTGCCGGCGGTATAGGTGAAGAAGCCGCGCTCCTTGTCCGTCAACGGACGCGCCTGCTTCACCGGGCTGCCGACGTACAGGTAGCCGCTCTCCAGCACCTTGCCCGGCGGCACCAGGCTGCCGGCACCGATGATCACCTCGTCCGCCACCACCGCGCCGTCCATGACGATGCTGCCCATGCCGACCAGGATGCGGCTGCCCAGGGTGCAGCCATGCAGGGTCACCTTGTGGCCGATGGTCACGTCGTC
Organism: Pseudomonas sp. Marseille-Q8238; assembly: GCF_965111915.1. Classification (NCBI taxonomy): domain Bacteria; kingdom Pseudomonadati; phylum Pseudomonadota; class Gammaproteobacteria; order Pseudomonadales; family Pseudomonadaceae; genus Pseudomonas; species Pseudomonas sp. Marseille-Q8238. The sequence continues at coordinate 4,909,480 of NZ_CBCOPI010000001.1, forward strand.
GCCGATCAGCAACGGAAAACCATCGGGGTTGAACGGGCCGGCATGGGTGATGTGCAGCACGCTGCCATCCTGCACGCTGGTGCGCGCACCGATGCGGATGCGGTGCATGTCGCCACGGATCACCGTCAGCGGCCACACCGAGCTGTCTTCGCCCAGCTCGACATCGCCGATGACCACAGCGCTGGCATCGACGAACACTCGCTCGCCAAGCCGGGGGGTATGACCTTGGTAGGTACGAATCGTCACGATAGAGCCTCTCAAGCTGCGGTTTGCCCCGATTGTAATTAACATGCCAGGCATTGCGGTTGTGAAAAGCCTGCCGTGGCCCCATAACCTATCCATGTATTCGCGTAACGAAGGTGCCTTGCCGTGACCGTCAGCAACCCCCTGCTCCAGGATTTCGACCTGCCCCCCTACTCCGCCATCAAGCCCGAGCACGTCGAGCCGGCGGTCAACGAGATCCTCGCCGACAGCCGCGCGACCATCGCCGAGCTGCTCAAGACCCAGCAGAGCGCACCGAGCTGGAACGGCCTGGTACTGCAACTGGACGAACTCAACGCCCGCCTCGGCCGCGCCTGGAGCCCGGTCAGCCACCTCAACGCGGTGTGCAACAGCGCCGAGTTGCGCAGCGCCTACGAGGCCTGCCTGCCTACGCTCTCCGAATACTGGACCGAACTGGGCCAGAACAAGGCGCTGTTCCAGGCCTACGAGGCCCTGGCGAACGGCCCCGAGGCCAGCGGCTTCGACGTGGCGCAGAAAACCATCCTCGAGCACGCCCTGCGTGACTTCCGCCTGTCCGGCATCGACCTGCCGGAAGCCGAACAGAAGCGCTACGGCGAAATCCAGATGCGCCTGTCCGAGCTGACCAGCAAATTCTCCAACCAGTTGCTCGATGCCACCCAGGCGTGGACCAAGCAGATCGCCGATGAAGCGCAATTGGCCGGCCTGACCGATTCCGCCAAGGCGCAAATGCAGCAGGCCGCGCAGGCCAAAGGCCTGGATGGCTGGCTGATTACCCTGGAATTCCCCAGCTACTACGCGGTGATGACCTATGCCGACGACCGCGCCCTGCGCGAAGAGCTCTACACCGCCTACTGCACCCGTGCCTCCGACCAGGGCCCGAATGCCGGGCAGAACGACAACGGCCCGGTGATGGCCGAAATCCTCGACCTGCGCCAGGAGCTGGCGCGCCTGCTCGGCTTCGCCAACTACAGCGAACTGTCGCTGGCCGGCAAGATGGCCGAGTCCACCGAGCAGGTGCTGAACTTCCTGCGCGACCTGGCCGTACGCAGCAAGCCGTTCGCCGCCCAGGACCTCGACGAGCTGCGCGCCTTCGCCAGCGAGCAGGGCGTCAGCGACCTGCAGAGCTGGGACGTCGGCTACTACAGCGAGAAGCTGCGCGAACAGCGCTACAGCATTTCCCAGGAAACCCTGCGCGCCTACTTTCCCATCGACAAGGTGCTGACCGGCCTGTTCGCCATCGTCGAGAAGCTCTACGGCATCCAGATCGCCGAGCTGTCCGGCTTCGACAGCTGGCACCCGGATGTGCGCCTGTTCGAGATCCGCGAAAACGGCCAGCACGTCGGCCGCTTCTTCTTCGACCTCTACGCCCGCGCCAACAAGCGTGGCGGTGCCTGGATGGACGGCGCGCGCGACAAGCGCCGCACGGCGCAGGGCGAGCTGGTCAGCCCGGTGGCCAACCTGGTGTGCAACTTCAACCCCGCCGCCCCGGGCAAACCGGCGCTGCTGACCCACGACGAAGTCACCACGCTGTTCCACGAATTCGGCCACGGCCTGCACCACCTGCTGACCCGCGTCGAACACGCCGGCGCCTCGGGCATCAACGGCGTGGCCTGGGACGCCGTCGAGCTGCCCAGCCAGTTCATGGAGAACTGGTGCTGGGAGCCGGAAGGCCTTGCCCTGATCTCCGCCCATTACGAAAGCGGTGAAGCGCTGCCGCAGGACCTGCTGGACAAGATGCTGGCGGCGAAGAACTTCCAGTCCGGCCTGATGATGGTGCGCCAGCTGGAATTCAGCCTGTTCGACTTCGAACTGCACGCCACCCATGGCGACGGCCGCAGCGTGCTGGATGTGCTCGAAGGCATCCGCAGCGAAGTCTCGGTAATGCGCCCGCCGGCCTACAACCGCTTCGCCAACAGCTTCGCGCACATCTTCGCCGGCGGTTACGCGGCCGGTTACTACAGCTACAAATGGGCCGAAGTGCTGTCCGCCGACGCCTTCTCCAGGTTCGAGGAAGACGGCGTGCTCAATGCCGACACCGGCCGTGCCTTCCGTGAGGCGATCCTCGCCCGCGGCGGCTCCCAGGAGCCGATGGTGCTGTTCGTCGACTTCCGTGGCCGCGAGCCGAGCATCGACGCCCTGCTGCGCCACCTCGGCCTGAGTGCGGAGGCGGCATGAGCGATGCACCTGTGAATGTCAGCCCCAAGCGCTTCATCGCCGGCGCCGTGTGCCCGGCATGCAGCGGCATGGACAGCATCAAGATGTGGAACGTCGACGGCGTGCCGCACCGCGAGTGCGTGACCTGCGGCTACGCCGACACGCTCAACGCCCAGGGCCAGTCGGTGCCCAGAGAGTTGGGCACGCGGGTCAACAAGGCCACGCCGAAACCGGCCGATCCCAAGGTGCAGGGCGTGCAGTTCTTCCCCAATCCGAAACTGAAGAAACCCGGCGAATAATCCTGTGTGGCACCTGGTTTGCGGTGATGCAGCGGTAGAAGGCGTCAGCTTCGTGCTCGGCGAGGCGGTTGCCACGTCGTGCCTGCGGGTGCTGCGCGACGACCTGGCTGTCGGGCCGCTGAGCGACGTCGAGCAACCCCATTGCCCGCGCCGCGCGGCCTTCTGGCAAGCCGTCTGGCCCCAGGCGGTGCAGCCGGTACCGGACTTTGCTCAAGAGCTGGATGCCGACGCCCGCTGGCTCGCCAGCCTGGCCCAGCACGCCGAGCCGGTCACCCTGTGGCATGGCGACAGTGCATCCGAACAACTGCTGCTGGCGCGCGTCGCCGCCGCGCTCCAGCTCAGCGATGTACCCCTCTGGGAAGTCGCCTGTGGCAGCGGTGACAGCCGCGTGGCCACTCGCCGCGCCGTGTCCATGCATGCGCCTGATGCATTGCGGGCGCTGTGCCAGCCGAAACGGGTCGATGCCCAACGGCAGCAGCACCTGGCCAGTCAGTGGCAGGCGGCTTTACGCGACGATGCCTCGATCCGCCGCTGGCGCGAGGGCGCGTTCCATGGCGAGGATTACACGGCCATCGACGCGCAATTGCTGGCGAGCAGCAGCCCTGAATGGCAGCCGCTGGCACGGGTCATGGCCAGCGTGATGGCGAGCTGCGACGGCTTCTTCGCCACCGACTTCTTTCTCTTCTGGCGCGCCCGCGAGCTAGCCGCTGCTGGGCAGCTGCAACTCGACGGCCAAGCCGATCAGAGTGGATACGGCGGGCTGCTGGCCAGGCGCCAACAGCCCTGATCGCAGCTCTTCTTATGGCAGGAGAATGGTCGAGCCGGTGGTCTGCCGGCTCGCCAGTGCCCGTTGTGCCTGCGCAGCATCAGCCAGGGCGAAGCGCTGACCGATCTCGACCTGGATCGCACCACTGCCGATATGCCCGAACAGCTCATCGGCCATGCTCTGCAATGCAGCCGGCGTGCTGGCGTAGGTGGCCAGGCTCGGTCGGGTCACGTACAGCGAGCCCTTCTGCGTGAGAATGCCCAGGCTCGGTACGCTGACCGGGCCGGAGGCATTGCCGAAGCTGACCAGCAGGCCGCGCGTCGCCACGCAGTCGAGCGAAATATCCCAGGTATCCTTGCCTACCGAGTCGTAGACCACCGGGCATTTTTGTCCGTCGGTCAGCTCCAGCACGCGTTGCGCCACCTTCTCGTGGCTGTAGTCGATGGTCGCCCAGGCGCCCTTGGCCAGGGCCAGCTCAGCCTTGGCGGGCGACGACACGGTGCCGATCAGCTTCGCTCCCAGCAGCTTCGCCCACTGACAGGCGATCAGCCCGACACCACCCGCCGCCGCATGAAACAACACGGTCTGCCCGGGCTGCACGGCATAGGCCTGACGCAGCAGGAACTGCACAGTGAGCCCCTTGAGCATGACGGCAGCGGCCTGCTCGAAGGTGATGTTCGACGGCAGATGGACCAGCTTCTCGGCGGGGAGCAGGTACTGTTCGCTGTAGGCACCGACCGGCCCCGTGGCATAGGCCACACGATCGCCAACCTTGAAGTCGCGCACCTCACTGCCCACCGCCTCGACCTCACCAGCTCCCTCGCTGCCCAGCCCGCTGGGCATGTTGGCCAGCGGATACAGGCCATCGCGCTGGTAGATGTCGATGAAATTCAGGCCAATGGCGCGATTGCGTACCCGCACCTCCAGCGGACCGGGCTCGGCCGCTACATGGTCGACATACTCGAGTACTTCAGGACCGCCGTGGCGGGCTATCTGGATACGTTTGGCCATGCTGTGCTCCCAGTACAAAGAGGCCTATCCAACGCCCCGAACTGATCGCCGTCAAGTCTCGGCCACGGGCGACGATGGTATGCTTGCGCCCTCTTTTTGCTCAGCCAAGGTAATGCCGTGAGTGACCGCACCCAGGCCGTGAAGACCTACCTGCTCGATCTGCAGGACCGCATCTGTGCCGCCCTCGAAGCCGAGGACGGTCGCGCCCGTTTCTTCGAAGACAGCTGGCAGCGCCCGGCCGGCGGCGGTGGCCGCACACGGGTGATCGAGAACGGCGCGCTGATCGAAAAGGGCGGGGTCAACTTCTCCCACGTATTCGGCAGCAGCCTGCCGCCCTCGGCCAGCGCCCATCGCCCGGAACTGGCCGGCCGTGGCTTCGAGGCCCTCGGCGTGTCGCTGGTGATCCACCCGGAAAACCCGCACGTGCCGACCTCCCACGCCAACGTGCGTTTCTTCAGCGCCGAGAAGGAAGGTGAAGAGCCGGTGTGGTGGTTCGGTGGCGGTTTCGACCTGACCCCGTACTACGGCAACGAGGACGATTGCGTGCATTGGCACCGCGTGGCCCGCGACGCCTGCGCGCCCTTCGGCGCCGAGGTGTATGACCAGTACAAGGCCTGGTGCGACAAATACTTCCACCTCAAGCACCGTGGCGAGCCGCGCGGTATCGGTGGGCTGTTCTTCGACGACCTCAACCAGTGGGATTTTGACACCTGCTTCGCCTTCATCCGCGCCATCGGCGATGCCTATATCGACGCCTACCTGCCCATCGTGCAGCGCCGCAAGGCCACGCCGTTCACCGAGCAGCAGCGTGAGTTCCAGGCCTTCCGCCGTGGCCGTTACGTCGAGTTCAACCTGGTGTTCGACCGCGGCACGCTGTTCGGCCTGCAGTCGGGCGGGCGTACCGAATCGATCCTCATGTCGCTGCCGCCGCACGTGCGCTGGGGTTATGACTGGAAGCCAGCACCGGGCAGCGAAGAAGCACGCCTGACCGAGCACTTCCTGCAGGACCGCGACTGGCTCGGCGAGTCGGCCTGAGATGCACATCGAACGGCTCGATCACCTGGTGCTCACCGTGGCGAACATCGAGGTCACCTGTGACTTCTACAGCCACGTGCTGGGCATGCGCGCCATCAGCTTCGGTGAGGGACGCACCGCGCTGAGTTTCGGCCAACAGAAGATCAACCTGCACCCGCACGGCGCCGAATTCGAACCCAAGGCCGCGCACCCTGTGCCCGGTTCGGCCGACCTGTGCTTCATCGTCAGCACACCGCTGGAGCAGGTCATCGAGCACCTGGATGCCTGCGGCGTAGCCATCGAACAAGGCCCAATCGCACGCACTGGCGCGACCGGGCCGCTCATCTCGGTGTACATTCGCGATCCCGACCGCAACCTCATCGAGCTGTCCAACCTCCAGTAAGCACAGGTTGCTCGCCGGCTGGACACGGTAATCGGTTGACCGGCAGGCTCCAGCGCTGCCGACGTCCCCCATTCACGCCTGCCGCCTCGTTGCTGGCGGCCACACACAAGGTGATTCATGGACCGCTACGGCGTATTCGGCAACCCCATCGGCCACAGCAAGTCACCGCTGATCCATCGCCTGTTCGCCGAACAGACCGACCAGGCCCTGAGCTACGAACCGCTGCTGGCGCCGCTGGACGACTTCATCGGTTTCGCCCGCGCCTTCTTCGCCGAAGGCCGTGGTGGCAACGTCACCGTGCCATTCAAGGAAGAGGCCTATCGCCTGGCCGACGAACTCAGCGAACGTGCCCGCCGTGCCGGCGCGGTGAATACCCTGAAGAAACTCGACGATGGCCGCCTGCTCGGTGACAACACCGACGGCGCCGGCCTGGTGCGCGACTTGACCGTCAACGCCGGCCTGAATCTGGCCAACGCCCGTATTCTCCTGCTCGGTGCCGGCGGCGCCGTGCGCGGGGTACTGGAACCCCTGCTGGCCTGCCAGCCACGCGCCCTGGTGATCGCCAACCGCACCGTGGCCAAGGCCGAACAACTGGCCCAGGAATTCGCCGAACTCGGCCCGGTCGCCGCCAGCGGTTTCGATTGGCTGAGCGAACCGGTCGACCTGATCATCAACGGCACCTCGGCCAGCCTGGCCGGCGAACTGCCGCCGCTCGACCCCAGCCTGATCCAGCCGGGGCACACTGTCTGCTACGACATGATGTACGCCAAGGAGCCGACCGCCTTCAACCGCTGGGCCAGCGAGCACGGCGCGGCGCGCTGCATCGACGGCCTGGGCATGCTGGTCGAGCAGGCCGCCGAAGCCTTCTTCCTCTGGCGCGGTGTACGCCCGGACAGCGCGCCGGTACTGGCCGAACTGCGCCGCCAGTTGGGCTGAAGCCTACCGAAGGCCCTGGGGCTGTATCGCCGGGGAAATGTACCCAGGCACTTAGTGATAATACTTCTCAATTGCTGTAGCATGCCGGGCTTTCGGCGATTCAGCCGCCATCGGTGCACGGTATGTCGCGCAGCGGTTCATCCGACTTGCTGGCCAGCTTCCAGGAACACTACGCGGATCTGTTGCGCTTCCTCGCGCGGCGGCTGGGTGATGTCGAGCATGCCGCCGATGTCGCCCAGGATACCTACCTGCGCCTCGCCGCCCTGCCCGCCGGCGAGCCAATCAAGGAGCCGCGCGCCTTTCTGTTCCGGGTCGCCGGCAACCTGGCCATCGATCGCCTGCGCAGTGAAAACCGCCTGTCTGCCCTGCGCGCCGAAGAGGATGCCGCCCATGAGCTGCACGACCCGGCGGCGAGCCCGGAAACCTCGCTGCTGGCCGGCGAAGCCCTGGCCCAGCTCGACGTAGCCCTCGGGCAACTGCCCGACAAGGCCCGTCTGGCATTGCTGCTCAACCGTCTAGAAGGCCTGACCCACGCGCAGATCGCCGAGCGCCTCGGCGTGTCCGAAAGCACGGTCGGCAAGTACATCGTCCAGGCCATGCGCCATTGCCGCGACTGGCTGCGCCGGGTGGACATGCCATGACCCACTCCGCCAGACTGCTGCGCAACCACGGCCCGCACTGCGCATGAACGAATCATTGCCCCTCGACAGCGACCTCGAAGACGAGGCCATCGAACGCCTGGTGCACCTGCATTCCGGGCGTGCCAGCGCGGCCGATCGCCTGGCGTTCCACAACTGGCGCCAGCTCAGCCCCGCGCATCACGCGGCGGCGCGGGACGCCGAGGCGTTGTGGGGCGCGTTGCCGCACACCGCAACCGCACAACGCCACGACATGGCAGAACCGACCGGCATCCCGCCGCGGCGCTGGCGCGGAGGGGCCGCAATTGCCGCCAGCCTGGCCATGATCGCCCTGACGCTGGGCCTCTATCACCAGGGCCCGGCACTCTATGCCGATCACAGCACCACGACCGGTGAGCGCCGTGAAATACACCTGGCCGATGGCAGCCAGGTCTGGCTGAACAGCGGCACGGCGCTGTCGGTGGACTTCAGCGACGCACGTCGGGATATCCGCCTGTATCGCGGCGAAGCATTGTTCGCCGTAGCCAAGGACAGCACGCGACCGTTCGTCGTGCATGCAGCCGAGGGTGAAGTACGCGCCGTCGGCACCCGCTTCGACGTCGACCTGCGCGATCACCAGGTCGAGGTACGGGTCAGTGAAGGTGTGGTGCAGGTCGACTCGGCCGGTGCGCCGCCGGCGCGGCTGACCATCGGCCAGGGCCTGCACTATCAGCAGGGGCAGGCACCTGGCGCGGTACACGAGGTGGACCTGCGTGCGGCGGATGCCTGGCAGCGCGGCAAGCTGATCTTCAATCGCCAGCCACTGGGCGAGGTGCTTGGCGAACTGGAGCGCTACCTGCCGGGCAAGCTCTACCTCACTGACGACACCCTGCGCGCGCAACTGGTCAGCGGTGTGTTCGAACTGGATGACCCGCAGGGCATGCTCGATACCCTGGCGCAAACCCAGCCGGTGCAGATCACCCGTCTGCCGCTGCTGACCCTGGTGCGGCCGAAGTCCTAGTCCCGGGCCATTCGCCGTGTAGGAGCGCGCCATGCGCGCGAGCGGAGTTTCTGCCTGTGGCAATCGCACGGATTCACACAGCCTTCGCGCGTATGGCGTGGCTCCACGACCACACAGGTTCGCGCCATTCTCTTGTGGGAGCCGGCTTGCCGGCGATCTGCCCCCCGCCCAACAGGATCGCCCGCAAACGGGCTCCTGCAGGCTTCGACGATGAGCGCCATCAGTTCCCGGGTATCGCTGCGCTCAACCCAGGCTACGGGATAAAAATAATGTTCATTTTCCGTGGCAAGGTCGGCGGGGCTGTTTCGTCGTAGGCATGAAGCGCGAATTATTCGCATTAATAACGCGCAGCCAACCCTATTCCGAAGGCGTTCTTCCATGCACATCTGCTTCCGCCCTTCCCGCTCTGGCGCGCTGCGTCGGGCCATCTTACTCGCCACCGCGTTCGGCTGCGTCAGCGCGCCAATTGCCCTTCCGGCCATGGCCGCCGAGCAGGCTGCCAGCGTGGCATTCTCGATCCCCGCCCAGGCACTGGACAGTGCGCTGACCCAATTCGCCGACCAGGCCGGGCTTCGCATCCTGTTCACCTCAGATGACGTAGCCGGACTGCGCAGTGCCGGGCTGGAGGGTCGTTACCCGGTGGCCGAAGCCCTCTCGCGCCTGCTGCAAGGCAGTGGCTACGGCTTTCAGTTCGTCGATGAGCGCACCCTGACTCTGCGTCGGGCCGAAGCGGATGGAACGGAGCTGGAGCTGGGTGCCACCAATATCAATGACACGCGTGAAAGCGCTTGGGGCCATGTAGACGGCTATGTCGCCACGCGCAGCGCCACCGGGACCAAAACCGATACCCCACTGATCGAAATCCCACAGACGGTCAACGTGGTCACCGCCGATGAAATCGAAGCCCGAGGATCAAGCACGATCGCCAAGGCGTTGCTGTATACGCCTGGGGTTTCCAGCCAGGGTTTCACCGCCTCGCACATGCTAACCGATGAAATCACCTCACGTGGTTTCGCCCCGGCACCGCTTTATCTGGACGGTGCCTACCTGCCCTACGCCGGCAGCCTGGGTGGCGCGCCCCAGGTCGAGCCCTACAGCCTGGAGCGGATCGAAGTGCTCAAGGGGCCGGCCTCAGTGCTGTTCGGCCAGAACGAGCCGGGGGGCATCATCAACATGGTCACCAAGAAACCCACGGACTATGCCCGCGGAGAGCTCAAGTTCGGCGTTGCCAGCTACGACAGGGTCAACGGCGCACTCGATGTCAGCGGGCCAGTGCTGGACGACAAGAGTCTGCTCTATCGCTTCCTACTGGTCGCCAACAGTGGTAACGAACAGATCGACTACACCGAAAGCCAGCGTCTGTTCGTGGCACCGAGCCTGACCTGGAACCTCAGCGACAGCAGCGCACTGACGGTCTACCTGCAGGCCCAACGCGACGATGGCGTACCGGACTACCAGCCATTGCCGATGAAAGGCACACTCAAGCGCGGTCCCGGCGGACAGAAGATCGACCGTGATTTTTTTCAGGGCGAGCCGGGCTACAACGATTACAACCGCGAGCAATATGTACTCGGCCTGGACTTCAGCCACGAATTCAGTGATGCCCTGCTGTTGCGCCAAAGCCTGCGCTACGTCGACCTCAACGACGATTACAAAGGCTTCTACCTGCGCTGGTATGCCGATCCCGACAACCGTACTGCCACACGCAACAAACTGGACTGGCAGCAACACAACAGCACCATCAGTGCGGACAACACCCTGCAGTACACCTTCAAGACCGGCGAGCTGCAGCACACCCTGCTAGGTGGCGTGGACTATCGGTATTTCTCGCGCCAGTACGATGGCTACAACAACTACTTCGCCGCACCGATCGACCTGTACAACCCAGACTACAGCGTTATCTCTCCCAACCCGCCGATGGATTACCAGTGGGACAACACCGTCAGCCAAATCGGTCTCTACCTGCAGGACCAGATCCGTTTGGGTGACATTGTCCTGACCTTGGGTGGTCGCCAGGACTGGGCCAAGGTCAACAACAAGGATCTGATCGCCGATACACGTACCCGACAGGATGACAAAGCCTTTACCGGGCGCGTTGGGCTGACCTGGCTGATGGGTAATGGCTTTGCGCCTTACCTGAGCTACGCCGAGTCCTTCAAACCACTGATTGGCACCGACAGGGCCGGCAAAGCCTTCGACCCCACCACCGGGCAGCAGATCGAAGCCGGCATCAAATATCAGCCGCCGGGCAGCGAAGCACTGATTACCCTGTCGGCTTTCGAGATCACCCAGCAAAACCTGACCACCCAGGACCCTGCCGATCCGGCCTTCTCCGTCCAACAGGGCGAAGTTCGTTCGCGGGGTGCCGAGCTGGAGGCCAAGGCCAAGATCACGCAGACCTGGGACCTGATCGCAGGCCTTAGCTATGTCGATACGCGTACGACCAAAAGCAATTACCGTAATCAGAAGGACAAGCAACTGCTCCAGCAAGCGCCCTTCTCCGCCTCCCTGTGGGCCAACTACCAACCGCTGGGCCTGCTCGACGGCCTGAGCCTGGGTGGCGGAGTGCGCTGGACCGGCAAACAATACGGCGATGCCAACAATACGGAGCGCTTGCCCGGCTATGCCGTGGTTGACGCTGCCGTGCGTTATGACCTGGGCAAGCTGGATGCCAGCCTGCGTGGCACCGAGGTCAGCCTGCATGCCGATAACCTGCTGGACAAGACCTATGTCGCCAGTTGCAACTGGGAGCTGGGCTGTTACTACGGCAAGGCGCGCACGCTATCGGCGAATGTCAGCTACCGCTGGTGACCTGTCCGGGACATCCTGCGGGTCAGCTGGATCGCAGGATGCCCCGGAGAACAGGCGTGCCGGCATCACCTCGCGCAGGCAGCTGCGGTATGATCCGCGCCTGCCTGCAACGAGCCCCGCCCCATGCGCTACCTGCTGATCGTCACCCTGCTCTGGGCCTTTTCCTTCAGCCTGATCGGCGAGTACCTGGCCGGGCGGGTCGACAGCGATTTCGCCGTGCTCGCCCGCGTGGCGGTCGCCGCCCTGGTGTTCCTGCCATTCACCCTCTGGCGTGGCCTGCCATGGCGGATGCTCGCCGGGTTCTGGCTGGCTGGGGCGCTGCAATTCGGCGTGACCTACCTGTGCCTTTACCGCAGTTTTCAGGTGCTCACCGTGCCCGAGGTGCTGCTGTTCACCGTGCTCACACCGATCTACGTGACCCTGCTCGACGATGCCCTCGCCCGTCACCTCAACCCCTGGGCGCTGATTGCCGCGCTGGTCGCGGTCGGCGGTGGGGTGATCATTCGTTTCGAGCCGCTGGAAGGCGAATACCTGGTCGGCTTCCTGCTCCTGCAACTGGCCAACATCACCTTCGCCGCCGGCCAGGTGCTGTGCCGCCGCCTGTTGCTGCACTACCAACCGGGGCAGCCGCTGTACCGTTTCTTCGGTCACTTCTTCCTCGGCGCCATGGTGCTGGTGGTGCCGTCGTTCCTGCTGTTCGGCGATGCCGGCAAGCTGCCGCAGACGGCCGTGCAGTGGGGCGTGCTGCTGTGGATGGGCTTGTTCGCCACGGCGCTGGGCATGTTCTGGTGGGTCAAGGGCAGTGTGCAGGTCAACGCCGGCACCCTCGCGGTACTCAACGAATTGCACGTGCCGGCCGGGCTGCTGGTCAACCTGCTGATCTGGAACCGCGACGCCGACCTGCCACGCCTGGCCATGGGCGGCGCGATCATTCTCGCCTCGCTGTGGCTGAGCCGGCTGGGGCGACAACGGCCGATCAACGCCTGACCCATTCATCGGGAGATGAGAACTGTCCTTGACGAGAGCTCATCTTCAACCTTCAATTGCTTTCGCAATAGCCTGTTTTACAAGTCATATTCATGGACGGCAGGTTCTTCACTGGCAGGGAGTGCCTCGTCAATCACCTTTTATTCAGTGAATCGTCATCATGAATATTCGTCGCCCCCTCGTCAGCCTTGCGCTGGCCTGCCTGGTTTTCAGCGCTTCGGCCCAGGCCAAGGAAATCCCCGCCAGCAAACAGGAACTCGCCTCCGGCAGTGCCTTGCTGATCGACCTGAAGACCGATCAGGTTCTCTACTCCAGCAATCCGAATCTTGTCGTGCCGATTGCTTCGGTCACCAAATTGATGACGGCCATGGTCACCCTCGACGCCAAGCTGCCGATGGATGAACAGCTGCCCGTGGTGATTCGCGACGTCAAGGAAATGCGCGGCATCTACTCGCGCGTGCGCCTGAACAGCGAACTCAGCCGCCGCGACATGTTGCTGCTGACCCTGATGTCCTCGGAAAACCGCGCTGCTTCGAGCCTGGCCCACCACTACCCAGGCGGCGTGCCGGCGTTCGTCTCGGCGATGAATGCCAAGGCCCGCGCCCTGGGCATGACCTCGACCCGTTACGCCGAACCCACCGGCCTGTCGGAAAGGAACGTGTCCAACGCCAGCGACCTGGTCAAGCTGCTCAAGGCCAGCCAGCAGTACCCGCTGATCGGCCAGTTCAGCAGCACCGGTGAACACACCCAGGCCTTCCGCAAACCCAACTACACCCTGGGCTTCCGCAACACCAACGCCCTGGTGCACAAGGCCGACTGGAACATCCAGCTGACCAAGACCGGCTTCACCAACGCCGCCGGTCACTGCCTGGTGATGCGTACCACCATGAACGGCCGCCCGGTGGCCTTCGTGGTGCTCGACGCCTTCGGCAAATACACCCACATGGCCGACGCCAGCCGCCTGAAAAAGTGGCTCGAAACCGGTCGCGTGCAACCCGTGGCCCCCGCCGCCCTGGCCTACAAGCAGCAGAAACTGGCCGAGCGTGCGCGCACCATGCAGGCCTCGCAGTAAGCGTCGGCTAGCCGCACAAAAAGCCCGGCTCGATGCCGGGCTTTTCATTTCTGTGGGTCATCGGCCCGGGATGTGACCGGGCGCTGCGTTCTGTTGGCCACGTTCCTTTAGATTCCGCACCGGCGCCAGGAAGGCGCCCTTTGCCATGCCTTCAGGAAGAACATTTATGGCCACAGCATCACGACTACTCACGCTGCGACACCTGGCCGGGCTGCTTGCCCTGTCTGCCAGCCTGCATGCGCAGGCCACCATACCGAGAGAGTTTCTCGGCTATGACACCAACATTCCGATAACTGCGCAGACTACTGTAGAGAGTCTCTTTAACCACGGTGAGGGCTGGCAAACCACGTTACTGCCAGTAGGCACGGTATTGGATCTCGTGTTGTCGGGTTACATCTGCCTGCACCTCAGCGGCGAGTGGACCACGGAAATTTTCGCGGGCGCAGAGAAAAAGATCGTTGCAGCCCAAGACGACGCCGCCATGTACCTGGCGACGCAGGGCACCCACCAGGGCGTGCGCCTGGAGTCCGCCATCGAGCATCTGCGTCGGTTCCCCGTGTTCGAAACCTACTCGCACAAGGACCTGAGCGAACTGATCCTGCTGGTGTCTGTGCCGACGACCGACGGCGACGCATAGGCAGGCAGAGCCCGCACCATAAGCACCGACTACAGAAACCAGCGGTACTCGCGCGCACTGACTTCGTTCATGAAGTCCAGGTGATCGTGGCGCTTGTTCTCGCAGTAGACGAACACGAACTCGCCACCCAGCTTCTCCCGTACCACCGGGTGCGCCTCCATGGCCGCCACGGCGGTGAGCATGTCCTTGGCAAAGGGCACGCCGCTGTGGCGATCATCGTTGAGTGAGGCGATGGGTTCGCGGGCGTTGTCCAGGCCGTACTCCATGGCGCTGAGAATGGCCGCCAGGACCAGATACGGGTTGGCGTCGGCACCGGCCAGGCGGTGTTCGATACGCAGGTTGCGGCCATCGGACTCGGGGATGCGGATGCACGCGTCGCGGTCCTCGAAACCCCAGCTGGCCTGGCTCGCCGCGTTGACCCGCGAGCCGTAGCGGCGATAGGCGTTGTGGTTGGGGGCGAAGATCGGCATGCAGTGCGGCAGCAATTCCAGGCAACCGGCCACCGCATGGCGCAGCGGGCGCTGCTGGTCGCCATCGAGCAGGTTGTTGCCAGCGGCGTCATACAGGCTGACATGCACATGCATGCCGCTGCCCGGCGCCTGCAGGTAAGGCTTGCTCATGAAGCTGGCACGGTAGCCGTGCTGCATGGCCACGCCCCGGGTGCTGCGGCAGAACAGGGCCGCCTGGTCGGCGGCGTGCAGGCCATCGGCGCAGTGGGCGAAGTTGATCTCGAACTGGCCGGGGCCAATCTCGGCGGTGATCACGTTAGCATCCACGCCCTGCTCACGGGCCGTCTCGACCATATCGTGGAGCACCCCGGAAAAACGCGTCAGGCGCTCGATGTGCATGTTCGGCTGGTCGTCTTCGTCACCGGTCAGCGGGTCTCGCGGGAACTGCGGCAGGCCGTTTTCCAGCTTGCGGTCGAACAGGTAGAACTCCAGCTCGAAGGCCACCACCGGGTGGATGCCGCGCTGTTCCAGGCGTTGCAGGACGCGGGCGAGTACTTCGCGCGGCTCGAACTCGATGGGCGCGTCGGTGCCATCGGTGCTGATCAGCATCTGCCCCAGCAACGGCTTCTCCCAGCGCACCGGCTTGAGCGTGCCAGGAATCAGCCGCCGTGACGCGTCCGGGTCACCGTCGTTGAAGCAGTAGTCGCCAATCGGGTGCAGGCCGCCCTGGGCACCGAGCAGCACACTGTTCTGCGGCAACTTCAATGGACTGCCGCTGGCGACCTTTTCCAGCATATCGACCGGGTAACGCTTGCCGTAGAAATGCCCGGGAATGTCCAGGCAAATCAGCTCCACGTAACGCACGTCGGGGTACTGGGCGCGGAAGGCGCGAACTTCACTGAGCAGGTCGGGGAAAGCGGCGGTCATGTTCTTGTCCTTGTCATCAATGCCGGGCGGGTCGCAAGCCGCGCCAGGCCAGGACCGTGCGCAGCGGAATCTGGCCGAACGTCAGGTGAAGACCCAGAGCACCCGGGTCGGTGAATCGGAAAGGTTGGCGTAGCGGAACTGCGCATGCGGCGGCAGCTGGAAGCTGTCGTTGCGGCCGAGCACGACCGGCTCGGCATCCTCGCCGTACCACACCGTCAGTTCGCCTTCGAGGACGAAGCCGCCCTGCTCCGAGCTGTCATCGAGGTGCCCATCACCACTGGTGGCACCGGGTTCGAGCAGGCTGTCGAGCATGGAGAAGCCGCCGGATAACGTCGGCGAGGCCAGCATGTCGGTGATGCCACCGGCGTAGTACAAGGTGCGCCGCTCCTGGGGCCGGGTCACCCAGCGCACCTCGCGCGGCTTGCTCAGGCTATAGAAATAGGTGGTCGGCACGCCGAGCGCTTCGCTGATCGCCGTGAGATCGGCCACGGTCGGGCGCGACAGACCGCGCTCGACCTGGGAGAGAAAGCCCACCGAACGGTCGATGCGTTCGGCCAGCTCACCGAGGGTGACGTTCTTGTGCTTGCGCAGATCGCGCACCAGGATCGCCAGTCCTTCGATTTCGTCCTGCTTGTCCATCGTGAATCCTTGTCGATAACCATGGGTGGAAGACACCTTGGCCCGCCACCGCTGTTCTCGCCGACCAGTGATCCCACCCGTCGGCCTCGTTGTCAGACGCTGTCACGCAAGCGGTACCAGGCCTTGCCCACCGCCTCGATGGGCGCCCGCAATACGTCGCCGCCGGG
Organism: Pseudomonas sp. Marseille-Q8238; assembly: GCF_965111915.1. Taxonomy (NCBI): domain Bacteria; kingdom Pseudomonadati; phylum Pseudomonadota; class Gammaproteobacteria; order Pseudomonadales; family Pseudomonadaceae; genus Pseudomonas; species Pseudomonas sp. Marseille-Q8238. The sequence goes on from NZ_CBCOPI010000001.1 coordinate 4,925,633, forward strand.
AAAGCGAGGGTTGTCGAGGGCCTGGTACAGGTTGAGCAGGCGATCCTCGCCGAGGATCGCATCGCTCACCGCGCGGGCGGCGGCCAGGGTCGGCAGGATGCCGTGGCCGGAGAAACCCTGTAGCCAGTAACGCTGGCCCTGGCGCCCAACATCTGGCGTGCGGTGCATCGTGCAGTCGATATGCCCGCCCCAGCCGTAGTCGATCGGTACCCCGCGCAGCTGCGGGAACACGCGCTCCAGATAAGGCCGGGTAGCGGCGGCGACATCCTTGGGAATGCCGCCCAGGTAGGTGCAGCCACCGCCGAACAGCAGGCGGTTATCCGGGGTGACACGGAAGTAATCGGGCACGAACTGGTTGTCGATGGCACAGGTGCCGCGCGGGAACAGCGAGCGTGACAGCTGCGGGTCCAGCGGCGCGGTGGCGACCTGATAGGAGCCGACCGGCAGCAGGCGTTTCGACAGGCTGCGGTCGAGGCCATCGATGTAGGCGTTGCAGGCCAGCACCAGCACGTCAGCATGGACCTCGCCCTGGGTGGTGCGGGCAACGAAGCCCTCGGCCGTTTCACGGTAGTCGAGCACCTGGCTCTGTTCGTAGATGCGCCCCCCGGCCTGTTCGATGGCGCTGGCCAGGCCCTGGGCCAGCTTCAGCGGGTTGAGGTGCGCGGCGCCAGCGTCGTACAGGGCGGCGAGGTAACGCGGGCTGGCGATCCACTGCGGCAACTCTTCGCGGGGGATGAAGCGCAGGTGCTCGTAGCCCCACTTGTGCACGGCGTCGTCGAGGTTTTCCTGGAGCAGGCGCACCCGGCGCGGCAACACGGCGGTGTAGATCGCACCGCGTCGGTAATCGATATCGAAACCATGGCGTTGCGGCAGATCGCGCATTTCCTCGGCGGCCCAGACCATGCTGTCCCACAACTGGCGGGCGCCCTCCAGGCCCAGGGCCTTTTCCAGCGGCGGCATGTCGCACGACCAGCCCGGCAGCGCCTGCCCGCCATTACGCCCTGACGCGGCCCAGGCCACGCGGCTGGCCTCCAGCACGGTGACGCTCTTGCCGGACAGGGCCAGGCGCAGGGCGGTGTGCAGGCCGCTGAAGCCGCCACCGATGATCAAAATGTCGCGATCTTCGCGGCCCTCGAGGCGCGGCCGTAGCGGAATCTGACCGTAGGTGCCGGCGTAATAGGTGCCGACATGCTGGGCTGACTGCTTGAACATGGGCGCTCCATGAAAATTCTTCTTATAGATTTCATGAAAAACTACACCATTTATTTCATAAGGCCAATCGCGCTCACGCTATGACGCCGCGAATCGATACGTATCCGTCGCCCTCTCCCCGATTCGCCAGACCGTATCCAAACGCTCAGTGCCGCTCAGGTCGCAGACGTTCGCTGACGTAATCGAGGAAGCAGGTGATGCGCGCCGCCAGCGCGGTGTTGCGGTAATACACCGCGTGAATCGGCTGCACCACCTCCACCGTCTGCGCCTCCAGCACCTGTACCAACCGGCCCTGCTGCTGGTCGGCCAGGGTCATGAAATCGGCCAGGCAGCTCAGGCCCTCGCCCGCCAGGGCCAACTGACGCAAGGTCTCGCCACTGGACGCAGACAGGCTGGGGTTGATCGACCAGCGCTCGCCCAGGGCATGGCGCAGCGGCCACTGGTTGAGCGAATCCGGTTGGGTGAAGCCGAGCAGGCTGTGCCCGCCCAGGGCCTCGACCGTGGTCGGCACGCCATGGCGCTGCAGGTAGTCCGGGCTGGCCAGCACGCGCAGGCGACTGCTGCACAGTGGCCGGGCATGCAGGGTCGAATCGCGCAGGGTGCCGATACGGATGGCGACATCGGTGCGCTGTTCGATCAGGTCGATGATCTGGTCGCTGCTGTGCAGTTCCAGTTCGATCTCCGGGTACAGCGCGCGAAAGCCCGCCACCAGCGGCACGATCACATGCAGCATGAACGGCGAGGCGGCATTGACCCGCAACCGCCCGGCCGGCCGCTGCCGACGCAGGGCCATCTGCTCTTCGGCCTCCGCGACGCTGGCCAGGATGCGCCGGGCCTGGGTCAGGAACACGCGGCCCTCCTCCGTCAACTCCAAGCGGCGCGTCGTGCGTTGCAGCAGGGTGACGTCGAGCTTGTCCTCCAGACGACTCAACGCGCGGCTGACACCGGAAGCGGTCTGCCCGAGGTGTTCGGCGGCAGCGCTGATGGAGCCGCTGTCGATCACAGTAGCGAACGCCTGTAACTCATCGAGGGTGGTTTTCATGGGGATACCTGTGTGGGCCGCCGACGGATTCGTGACCCTGCGTCAATTATCTTTGGCTTGATACTGTCTTTTTCCGCATGAGTCTGGCGAGGAAACTGCGCCTCATCAACGACAACACTGTCCAAAGCACGTCGGCCGACATCGGCGGCCACCGATCCCTCATCACAGGAGCACCCCCATGCAGATTCCCGCCTTCGGCCTTGGTACCTTCCGCCTGCAGGGCCAGCAGGTCATCGACTCGGTTCGCACTGGCCTGGAACTGGGCTATCGCCACATCGACACTGCGCAGATCTACGGCAACGAAGCCGACGTCGGCCAAGCCATTGCCGAAAGCGCGGTGCCGCGCAGCGAGTTGTTCGTCACCACGAAGATCTGGATCGACCACCTCAATCACGACGCCCTGATCCCCAGCCTGCGCGAGAGCCTGGATAAGCTGCGCCTGGAACAACTCGACCTGACGCTGATCCACTGGCCGGCGCCGAACGACGCCATTCCCGTGGCCGAATACATGGCGGCGCTGCTGCAAGCCAAGCAACAGGGCCTGACCCGCGCCATCGGCATTTCCAACTTCACCAATGCCCAGGCGCAGCAAGCCATCGACGCAGTCGGTGCAGCCGAAATCGCCACCCATCAGGTGGAAATCCACCCCTTCCTGCAGAACCGCAAGGTGGTGGCGTTCGCCGAGCAGCAGGGCATTCACCTGACCGCCTACATGCCGCTGGCCTACGGCAAGGTGATGAGCGAGCCGCTGCTGCAACGCATTGCCGCCGCCCATGGCGTCACCCCGGCGCAGGTCGCCCTGGCCTGGCTGCTGCAGCGTGGCATTGCAGTGATTCCGTCCTCGACCAAGCGCGCCAACCTGGCCAGCAACCTGGCTGCCCAGGCGCTGCGCCTGAGCCCGGAAGACATGGCCGCCATCGCCACCCTCGAACGCGGAGAGCGCCTGGCCAACCCGGATTTCGCCCCCCACTGGGACTGATCATCCCCGCCGCCGTGGCGTGCTGCGGCGGCCTGTTCGAGGCGCTGCTGGCCATGCACGACGCGGGCGTGCAGCATACCGCCGCAGAAACCCTGGAAGCGCTCGCCGCCTTCGTCCAGCCCCATTTCCATGACCCCACGCCCACCCCGGAGACTGCCCGATGATCGACGTCATTGCTGAAATTCGTACCGCCCCTGGCACCCGCCAGCACGTGCTGGATGCCATCCACGCCAACCTGCCCGCCGTGCTCGCCGAAGCCGGTTGCCTGGCCTACCGGCCCAGCCTGGACCTAGCCAGCGGTCTCGACAGCCAGCACCAGGACACCGACAGCCTGGTCATCCTCGAGCAATGGCAGAGCCTGGAACACCTGCATGCACACCTCGCCACGCCGCACATGCAGGCCTACCACCGCCAGGTGGCGGACTGGGTGATCGCCGTGCGCCTGCGGGTGCTGGGCGCAGCCTGAGCCGTGCGCTAGGGTATGGGCCACAGCCCTCAAGGACAGCCCGCATGCCGACCATTCGCGATGCCCGCCCACAGGATGCCCATAGCCTGAACGCCCTGCTCGCCGCCCTCGATTACCCCGGTACCGAGCGCTTCATCGAAGCCCGCCTCGCGCAGTTGCTGGCCCACCCGGACGAACGCCTGCTGGTGGCGGAAGACGAGGGCCGGGTGTTGGGTTTCATCTCCCTGCACTTCATCGTGCAACTGGCGTTGCCCGGCGACTTCTGCCGCATCAGTTACTTCTGCGTGGCGGACGAAGCCCGCAGCCTGGGCATCGGCGCGGCCCTGGAGCAGGCAGCCGAGCGCCTGGCCCGCGAGCGCGGCTGCGACCGCATCGAACTGCACTGCGCCAGCCGCCGCAGCGATGCGCACCGTTTCTACTTTCGCCAGGGTTACGAGGAATCGCCCAAGTACCTGATGAAGCGGTTGTAACAAACCAGCCAGCAGGCATAGGACCCAGGGGCTATCGACGGTTCGATATGGAGGGCCGGATCGAGGCAGGTGCGGACGTTCGACTTTTGCGCTTCATGACGCGCCGATTGGTGGGCTGAAGCCCACCCTACGCGGGGTTCAGGTTCTGTAGGGTGGGCTTCAGCCCACCAACTGCGGTGTTCGCAATTGCCTCAGAGAAGCCCGTTTTATGGGCTGGATTGGCAATAGATTCCCTTCCGATTCAATGAGTTGAAGATAAACGTCAACCGCCTCTAGGTTGTCGTGTGCACCAAGCAGGCCGCAGCGCACAGCGCGTGGCCCATGCCACGAGGCAGCCAATGGACCCGCCACGACCAGGCATGAAAAAGCCGGCATCGGCCGGCTTTCTCATTACGCACGTCCGTCAGAACAACGGCAGGGTGTAAGTGATGTACAGGCGGTTCTCGTCCAGGTCACGCTGGGCAGCGTAGGTGCTGCGCAGCGAGGCGTTGCGCCAGGACACACCGAGGCCCTTGAGTGTTTCACCCTGGAAGGCGTAGTTGACCCAGAAGTTGCGCTCCCACTCATGGGCATCGCCCCGCACCGACTTGATGTGATCACCACGCTGGTAGGCCAGCAGGGTGGTCAGCCCGGGAATGCCGACCTGGGCGAAGTCATAGGTGTGCTGGGCAACCCAGGTGCGCTCGCCGGCTTTCTGGAAGCGCGCGCCGGTCTGGCGGTCGGTGATCAGGTAGGTGGCCGAACCATCGCCCTGGTTGACGAAGGGGAAGTCGCTGCTGCCGCTCATGTGCTGATAGCCGATGCCGAAGCCATGACCGGCCAGGCTGTAGGTGAACAGGCCGGACAGTACGCGGTTGTCGATCTTGCCATCGTTGTTGAAGCCGGCGCTGCGGTAGCCCGCCAGGCGTCCTTCGGTGCTGCCGCTGCGGCCCGAAGCGCCGCTGTCGAAGAAGCGCAGGTCGCTCTTCAGGCTGCCCACCGGCAGTTGGTACTGATGCACCAGGCCGACGAAGTGCTGGCGGTAGAAGTCCTTCAGCTCGCCGTAGTAGTACTGCAGGGTCAGCGCTTTGCTGAGGCTGTAGTCGATGCCGGCAAAGTTGAACTCGTTGCTGCGCTTGCCCACCGGCCCGCCGGCACCGGCAATCGCCATGCCCTCGTTGCTCGACGAGTTACGGCTCTTGACCCGCTGGATCTGCCCACCGGTCAGGGTCAGGTTGTCGAAGTCACGCGAGGTCACCTGCAGGCCCTCGAAGGTTTCCGGCAACAGGCGACCGTCGTTGAGCACCAGCACCGGCATACGCGGGCGCAGCGTGCCCAGGCGTGCTTCGGTCTTGGCCACGCGCACCTTGGCGGTCACGCCCAGGGTGCTGAATTCGCTCACCGCACGGCCGTCGCTATCGGTCGGGAAGACCATGCCGGCCCGGTTGGTGCTCTCGGGGTTGTAGTGGCGACCCTTGCCCGAGTCCAGGCGCAGGCCGAGCATGCCCAGGGCATCGACACCGACACCCACGGTGCCTTCGGTGTAGCCGGAGGTGAAGTCGAACAGGAACCCCTGGCCCCACTCTTCCATCTTCGACGGCTTGGCGCTGCCGCTGCGGTTGTCCTGGTTGAAGTAGATGTTGCGCGCTTCCAGGCGCGCATGGGCATCCTCGATCAGCCCGGCGGCCTGGGTGGCGAGGGGCAGTGCAGCAAGGGCGAAGGCGCCGAGAATGAGCGGCTGACGATTGCGGGACATGATGTTCTCCGTGGCTTTCTTGTAGTTGTCGCGGATGTTGTCGCGGTAAAAAAAGCCGGGCGCGGACAAGCCGCTCCCGACACCGCTCCCGTGGGAGCGGCGGGTTGGCAAGGCGGAATCAGGCGCTGGTGGCGGGTGCGCCGGCGACCGGTTTGCGGCGGCTCACGCTGAGCCGGTAGAGCACGAAGATGGCGGCAGAGCCCACCAGCACCGGCAGCGCCAGCCAGGTGAAGAACACCTGGGAAGTGCCCGCCGCGGCGATCAACCAGGCGCCGAGCATCGAGCCGACGATGGAGCCGAAGCGGCCGTTGGCCATCGCCCAGCTCACCCCGGTGACGCGGGCGGCGGTCGGGTAGATGGTGGCGGAGACCAGGTTCAGGCCGTTCTGCGCCCCGGCCACACCGAAGCCAATGAGGAACACGGCGGCGGCCAGTTGGTAGATATCGCCCATCAGGTAGCCGGTCGCGCCGATCACCACGGCGGCGCCGAGGTAGGACAGGGCCAGCACGCGGTACGGGCCGACACGGTCCATCAGCAGGGCCATGAGGATCGCGCCGATGGTCCCGCCCAGCGGCACCATGGCACCGATGCGCGAGGCATGGACGATGTCGTAGCCGGCATCCTTGAGGATGGTCGGCAGCCAGCTGGTCAGGAGGTAGAACACGAACAGCGAGCAGAAGAACGCCACCCACAGCAGCAGGGTGCGGATCGCACGGCCTTCGATGAACAGGTGCGAGATCGGCGACTTGACCTCGACCGGGCGCTCGTCATCGATGATGGTCACGCCGGCCCAGCTCTTGCCGGTGATGCGTTCGACCACCTTGCGCAGGGCATCGGCGTGTTTCGGGCTGGACGCCATGAAGCGTACCGACTCGGGCATCAGCCAGGCCAGCAGCGGCAGCATCGCCAGCGGCACGACGCCACCGAGGATCAGCACGCCACGCCAGCCGAACGCCGGGATGATCTGCCCGGCGAGCATGCCGCCCAGGGCCAGGCCAGCGGTGAAGCCGCTCCAGCTCAGGGTCACCATGATCATCCGTCGACGCGCCGGCGAATATTCCGAGCTGAGGGTGATGCAGGTGGGCATCGCGCCGCCCAGGCCAATCCCGGTGATGAAGCGCAGGATGGTCAGCGACTCGATCGAGTGGGTGTAGGCCGAGGCCAGGGTGCCGGCGCCGAACACCAGTACCGAAACCAGCAGCACGCGTTTGCGGCCGATGGCATCGGCCACCGGGCCGAACACCAGGCTGCCGACCAGCAGGCCGAACAGACCGGCACCGAAGGCCGGGGACAACTGGGCCGGCAGCAGGCCCCATTCCTCGCGCAGGGACGGTGCGATGTAACCGATGACCGCTGTGTCGAAACCGTCCACCAGGACGATCAGGAAGCACAGGGTGAGGATGATGATCTGGTACGGCGATATCTTCGCGTTGTCGATGATCTCGCCAATTCTGGCGGTGTTCTGAGTCATGGTGTATCCCCTTTTATTAGGCTTGTCTGGGGTTGTAAGGGCAGTGCAAGGCGGTGCATTTTTCAGGGCCTAGTGGGGATCTCGCGCGCGAGGTGAAACGGCAGCGGTGCGCAGTTTACGAGCTGTAACCACACATGCCGAGGCCGTTTCATCGGCGTCCTGCCGACGCGGGCAGATCCCCTTCGGTATCAGCGTCGAGTCAGGTCCAGGGCCACATCGACGATCATGTCCTCCTGGCCGCCGACCATCTTGCGGCGACCCAATTCGACGAGAATGTCCACGGTGTTGAGGCCGTAGCGCTTGGCCGCGATTTCGGCATGGCGCAGGAAGCTGGAGTACACACCGGCGTAGCCCAGGGCCAGGGTTTCGCGGTCTACGCGTACCGGGCGGTCCTGCAGCGGGCGGACGATGTCGTCGGCGGCGTCCATCAAGGTGTAGAGGTCGGTGCCATGGTTCCAGCCCAGGCGCTCGGCGGCGGCGATGAATACCTCCAGCGGCGCGTTGCCGGCACCGGCACCCATGCCGGCGAGGCTGGCGTCGATACGGTCGCAGCCCTCTTCCACGGCGGTGATCGAGTTGGCCACGCCGAGGCTGAGGTTGTGGTGCGCGTGCATGCCGAGCTGGGTTTCCGGCTTGAGCACGGCGCGGAAGGCACGCATGCGCTCACGGATGTCCTGCATGCTCATCGCGCCACCGGAGTCGGCCATGTAGATGCAGGTGGCGCCGTAGCTCTCCATCAGCTTGCCCTGCTCGGCGAGTTTTTCCGCCGGCAGCATGTGGCTCATCATCAGGAAACCGACGGTGTCCATGCCCAGCTCACGGGCGTACTCGATGTGCTGGCGCGAGACGTCTGCCTCGGTGCAGTGGGTGGCCACGCGCACGGTGCGGGCACCGGCGTTGTAGGCATCCTTGAGGTCGTGCACCGTGCCGATGCCCGGCAGTAGCAGGGTGGCGATGCTGGCGTGGCTGATCACGTCGGCCACGGCTTCGATGTATTCGAGGTCCGAGTGCTTGCCGAAGCCGTAGTTGAAACTGGAGCCTTGCAGGCCATCGCCGTGGGCGACTTCGATGGAGTCGACCTTGGCCTTGTCCAGCGCGCGGGCGATGTCCTGGGCGTTCTGCAGCGTGTACTGGTGACGGATGGCATGACTGCCGTCACGCAGGGTCACGTCGGAGATGTAGAGCTTCTTATGGGTCATGGTCAGGCCTCCACGAGCCGGGTAGCGGCGATGCGCTCGGCGCAGGCCATGGCTGCCGAGGTCATGATGTCGAGGTTGCCGGCGTAGGCTGGCAGGTAGTGGGCGGCGCCTTCGACTTCGAGGAATACCGAGGTCTTCAAGCCGCTGCGCAGGCCGAGGCCGGGCACGTTGACCGGCTGGTCCTCGGGGATCACCTCGAACTGCACCTGCTGCTTGAGGCGATAGCCCGGCACGTAGGCCTGCACGGCCTTGACCATGTCCAGGATCGAGCGCTCGACGGCGGCCTGGTCGGCGTTCTCCGACAGCACGAACACCGTGTCGCGCATGATCAGCGGCGGCTCGGCCGGGTTGAGGACGATGATCGCCTTGCCCTTCTCGGCGCCGCCAAGTTTCTCGATGGCGCTGGAGGTGGTCTCGGTGAATTCGTCGATGTTGGCGCGGGTGCCCGGACCGGCAGACTTGCTGCTGATCGAGGCGACGATCTCGCCGTAATGCACCTTGGCCACACGCGACACCGCCGCGACCATCGGGATGGTTGCCTGGCCCCCGCAGGTGACCATGTTGATGTTCGGCGCATCCAGCTCGGCATCGAGGTTGATCGCCGGGATGGTGTAGGGGCCGATGGCCGCCGGAGTCAGGTCGATGACCTTGACGCCGTGCTCCTGCAGCAGCGTGTTGTGGCGCGCATGGGCGCCGGCACTGGTGGCATCGAAAACGATGCGGATGTCCTTGAACCCGGGCAGGGCCAGCAGGCCCTCGATACCGCCGGCCGTGGTGGCCACGCCGAGACGCTCGGCACGGGCCAGGCCGTCGGAAGCCGGATCGATGCCGACCATGGCGCCCATTTTCAGGTGCTTGCCGTGGCGCAGGATCTTGATCATCAGGTCGGTGCCGATATTGCCCGAGCCGATGATGGCGACGCTGATTGGATTACTCATTGTTATCGTCCTGTCGTTGCACGCGACGTGGGGTCAGGCGTTTCCGCGCCGGCGTTCGGCGAGGGTCTTGCCGCCAGCGGCCCACTGGGTGTCGGGGATTTCCTGGAGCAGCACGCGCACGCTCTCGACCGGAACCTCGAGGCTGTCGGCGATGGCCTGGGTGACGTTGACCAGCAGCGCGTGTTTCTTCTCTTCGCTGCGGCCTTCGGTGATGTGGATCATGGCGATAGGCATGCTCGTGATCTCCTGATCAGCCTTGGCTGGACGAGGTAAAGCGCATGGAGACGCTGCCCAGGTGCTGGTAGCGCACGGTGACGTTGTCGCCAGCCTCGACCGCGATGGCCTCGGTGATGCCGCCGGTCATGATGAAGGTGCCCGCCGGCAGTTCGCGGCCCTTGGCGCCAAGCATGTTGGCCAGCATGGCCACGCTCTGCGCCGGGTGGCCGAGCACGGCGGCGCCGGCGCCAGTGGCGACCACTTCGCCGTTCTTCTCCATCACCACGCCCAGGCATTTCAGGTCGATGCCCTGCACATTGGCCATCTGCCCGCCGGTGACGAAACGTGCCGAAGAGGTGTTGTCGGCGATCACGCTCTTGAGGTCGAAGCGGAAGTTCTCGTAGCGTGAGTCGATCACCTCGACCGCCGGCAGGATGAAGTCGGTGGCCGCCAGCACGTCGCCGATGTGGCAGCCCGGGCCTTTCAGCGGGTGCTTGAGGACGAAGGCAATCTCCGCCTCGACCTTGGGATGGATCAGCCCGTCGACGTCGATGGCCGCGCCGTCCAGGCAGGAGCCGTAGTCGGTGATGAAGCCGTGGATCGGGTCGGTGACGCCCATCTGCTTCATCTTGGCGAAGGAGGTCAGGCCCATCTTCAGGCCGGCGATGCGCACGCCACGGGCTTCCTTGCGTGCACGGATAGCGTCCTGAATGGCGTAGGCGTCTTCCCAGTCCATGTCCGGGTAGGCGTCGGTGATCTTGGCCACCGCAACGCGGTTCAGCTCGGCGTTTTCCAGGTGTTCGGCCAGTTCGGCGATGGTTGCTGCAGAAAGATTCATGGGGTTTTCCTTCAAACGAAGCGGACGGAGGCAGAGCCGATGCCGCCGAGGCTGATACGCAATTGGTCACCGGCCTGCACCGCCACCATGGCCGCCAGGGAACCGGAGAGAATGACTTCGCCCTTGTTCAGGCCGATGCCGAGCTGGCCGAGGGTGTTGGCCAGCCAGGCCACGGCGTTGGCCGGATGACCGAGGGCCGCGGCGCCGGCGCCGGTGGCGACCACCTCGCCGTTCTTTTCCAGGGTCATGCCGACGCAGGCCAGGTCGACGTCACGCGGGTCGACACCCTGGTCGCCGAGGACGAAGGCGCCGGCCGAAGCGTTGTCGGCCACGGTGTCCTGAATGCGGATCTTCCAGTCACGGATGCGCGAGTCGACGATCTCGAAGCACGGCATCACGTAGGCGGTGGCGCGCAGCACGTCGGCCACGGTGATGCCCGGGCCGCGCAGGTCGTCCTTGAGCACGAAGGCGATCTCGCCCTCGGCCTTGGGTGCGATCAGGCTGTCGATGGCGATGCTCGCGCCGTCGGCATAGAGCATGTCGGTGAGCAGATGGCCGAAGTCCGGCTGGTCGACGCCGAGCATGTCCATCACCACCTTGCTGGTGACGCCGATCTTCTTGCCGACCACGCGCTCGCCAGCATCCAGACGCGGCTGGATCATCGCCAGCTGCACCTGATAGGCCTGCTCCAGGGTCATGTCCGGGTTGGCGTCGGTCAGCGGCGCCAGCGCCTGGCGGTTGCTCAGGGCCTGGTGCAGTTGCTGGCCGATGCCTTGGATATCTTGTGGGTTCATCAGGGCGCTCCTTACAGGCGTACGCAGACGTTGCGCAGCTCGGTGTAGAACTCCAGGGAGTGCACACCGCCTTCACGGCCGATGCCCGACTGCTTGGCGCCACCGAAGGCGGTGCGCAGGTCACGCAGGAACCACGAGTTGATCCAGCAGATGCCGACATCCAGCGCGCTGCCCAGGCGGTGGGCGACCTGCAGGTCGCTGGTCCACACGCTGGCGGCCAGGCCGTACGGCGTGTCGTTGGCCAGGCGCACCACTTCTTCCTCGGTGTCGAACGGCGCGATGTGGCAGCACGGGCCGAAGATTTCTTCGCGCACCACGGCCGAGCTTTCCGCCAGACCGGTCCAGATGGTCGGCTCGAACCAGGCGCCTTCGGCCAGGTGCTCGGGGACCTGCGGGATACCGCCGCCATGCACCACGGTGGCGCCATCGGCGACTGCCTGGCGGCAGTAGGAGAGGATCTTCTCGCGGTGGCCGAGGGAGATCACCGGGCCCATGGTGGTGTCGTGGGCATTCGGGTCACCGACCTTGATGCCTTCGGCGTGAGCCTTGAACGCGGCGACGAAGCGCTCGAACAACGGACGCTGCACATAGATGCGCTCGGTGCCCAGGCACACCTGGCCGCTGTTCTCGAAGACCGCGCGGGCCAGGCCTTTGACGGTCTTTTCCAGGTCGGCGTCGGCGAACACGATGCCGGCGTTCTTGCCGCCCAGCTCCAGCGACACCGGGCGGATGCCCTTGGCGGCGGCCTTCATGATCACTTCACCGGTACCGGTTTCGCCGGTGAAGGTCACGCCATCGACCTGCGGGTGCGAGGTGAGGAAGGCGCCGGCCGAGTCCGCGCCGAAGCCATGCACCACGTTGTATACGCCCGGCGGTACGCCGGCTTCGTTCATCACTTCGCCGAGCAGGGTCGCGGTGGCCGGGGTTTCTTCCGACGGCTTGACCACCACGGTGTTGCCGCAGGCCAGGGCCGGGCCGACCTTCCAGGTCATCAGCAGCAGCGGCAGGTTCCACGGGCAGACCACGGCGATCACGCCACGTGGGGCGCGCACGGCGTAGTTGACGGCCTTGCCGCCGTCCGGGGTGTCCATGACGAAGCTTTCGGTGGGCACGTTCTTGAACAGGTCAGCGAAGACCTTGAAGTTGGCCGCGCCACGCGGAATGTCCAGGTGCCCGGCCAGGTGGCTGGGCTTGCCGGTGTCGGCCACTTCGGCGGCGACGAATTCGGCATGGCGACGCTCGATGCCATCGGCCACCTTGTGCAGCAACGCCATGCGCTGGGCCACGGTCATCGAGCCCCATGGGCCGTTCAGCGCGGCGCGCGCGGCACGCACGGCGGCGTCGACTTCGGCTTCGCCGGCTTCGTGGACCAGGCCGATGACACTGTTGTCGGCCGGGTTGCGGTTCTCGAAGGTACGGGTGCTGCTGACCCACTCGCCGTTGATGAAGTGGCGGAATTCTTGCGCAGGCATGGCTGTGTTCCTCTGTTTCTCTTTTCTAGTTTGTTGGGTCGCCGGCTTCCGGATCGCCCGCCGTGAGGTACTCCCACATGCGTTCGAAGATCCGGCCGCTACGGGTCGCGCGTTGGGCACAGGCGTCGGCGTCGAGCAGCGGACCCTGCTCGGCCAGGCCGGCGCTGCGCAGTTGCAGTTCGATGCGTGCGGCGTCTTCCAGGTACCAGGTCAGGGTCAGCGCCTCGACCAGCGAATCACCGACGACGATGGCGCCGTTGCCGCGCATGGCCAGGGCCTTGCCCGTGCCGAACAGATCGGCCAGGGCGCTGGCCTGGGCGTCGCTGCGCAGCAGTTGCACGTCGTCCCACAGCGGGATCGACGGTTGGAAATAGCTGCCCATGCCGTGCCGCGGCTGCGGCGTGAGCCCGGCGCAGGACAGCGCCATGACCTGCGCCGGCATGCTGCGGATCACCGCGCCGATATCGGCACGACGACGGTAGAGCTGCTGGTGGATGCGCACTTCGCCGAGCACGCATTCGGGCAGCTCGCCGTCGACCGGCACCACGATGCCCGGCTCACCCGGCGTGATCAGGCCCATCGGTTGCGGCGCGCAGACCAGGAAGTGCTGTGCGTCCAGGCGCAGGCTGCAGTGGCCGTAGGCATGAGCCAGGCCGGCACGGCCCAGGGCTCGCGCCGCCAGGCGCACCTCGCGCTGCTGCGCGGCGCTGGGGATTGGCAGGGCGTTCATCATTTGAACTCCGGGATATCGGGCTTCGAGCCCCACATGCAGAAGCCTTCCGGAATCGCCGGGAACTGCCGCGGCTGATGAGTCGCCTCGTCTTCGGCGCGGATATGGCTGACCCCGGTGGAGTACTCGTAGGTCATGCCGTCCGGTCCCTCGAAATACAGGAACATCGCCCCGGAGGTCGGGTGGCGGCCAGGGCCGAAGAGAATCTTGATGCCGCGATCGCGCAGGAAGTAATACGCGCGCATCACGTCGTCGATGCTTTCCACCTGGTGGTTGATGTGCTGCACACCCGGATGGGCCGACGGAAACAGGGCGATCTTGTGGTGGATCTCGTCGATGCGCAGCAGCGGCGCCTCGCCGATCCGGTCGCTGACCCTGGCGTTGGCCAGGCGGGTCCAGAACAGCTCGTCACGCGCGGCATTGGTCGTGCGCAGGCCGATGTGGCTGAAACCGGTGATGCCGGCATCGCGACTCGGGAAATAACGCGGACCGCTGGCCCGTGGGCGCAACACCAGCTCGATGTTGTTGCCACTCGGGTCCTGGAAGCGAATCAGGTCGTTGACGTAGCGCACTTCCGCGTCTTCGCGGGAGCCCTGGATAACCTTGAACTCATTGCTCTCGAGCAATACGGCGGCGTGTTCCAGTTCTTCCGACGAGGTGACCTCGAAGGCTGTGGTGGTCTCGCGCGGGTCGCCTTCGTAGTAGCACAGCGTGTGGTCGCGGCTGTCGGAACGGAAGTAGACGGCGCCATGGGCTTCGCGGACGACCTGCAGACCGAGGATCTGCGTGGCGTAGCGGCGGGCTTCATCGAGGTTCGCGGTGCCCAGGCGCACATAGCGAATATCGTGCAGGTTGATCATGAGGAGTTGCCTTGGGATTTATTTTTGTCTGGACGGCATCCTCGCGGCGGGCGATAAATAACAGAAGCAAATTTTCTTTATTCACACTATCTGATTTGGTTATACCGATGCGCACCGACCTCAACCTGCTCCGCATCCTCCTGGCCGTGTACGAGACCGGCAACGTCACGGCGGCGGCGAAACAACTGGGCATCAGCCAGCCCGCCGCCAGCGCGGCCCTGGCACGCTTGCGCCACTCCCTGGACGACCCGTTGTTCATCCGCACGGGCACGGCGATGGAGGCCACGCCACGGGCCCAGGGCATCATCGAGCGCACCCGCGAGGTGATCGAGATCATCGACCGCGACATCCTCACCAGCCCGACCTTCGACCCAGCCACCAGCGAACATGAATTCGTTTTCTGCCTGAGCGAAGTGGGCGAAGTGGTGTTCCTGCCGGCGCTCTTCGAGCGCCTGCGCCAGGCCGCGCCCCATGCGCGAGTACGCACCATCAGCCTGGCACCCGAGGACCTCACCGAGAGCCTGCACGAAGGCCGGGTCGACTCGGTCCTGGGTTACTTCCCCGACCTCACGGCCCCCAACATCTACCAACAGCGGTTGTTCTCCCACAACCTCGCGTGCCTGATCCGCAGCGACCATCCGCTGGCCGGCAAGCCCCTGTCACTGGAGGCGTTCTGTGCCCTGGAACACCTGCAGGTGCGCGACGGCAGCCGCCGCCAGGAAATGTTCGAAGCACACCTGGCCAAGGCCGGCATCCGCCGCAACATCGTGCTGCAGACCTCGCACTACATGAGCGTGCCGTCGATCATCGAACGCTCCGACCTGGTCGTGGTACTGCCGCGCACGGTGGCCAACCTGTACACGCACCGGCTGGGCGTGAGCATCGTCGAGCCGCCCATCGACATGCCGCCGTACGACCTCAAGCACTACTGGCACGCGCGCTTCCACAAGGACCCGCGCAGCGTCTGGCTGCGTAGCCTGATCGCCGAACTGTTCATGAGCGATACGGTGGGCTGAAGCCCACCCTACAACCCGCCTTTCACGTAGGGTGGGCTTCAGCCCACCGTGTCATTGATGTATCGATACATCGTTCCAAACATCTTCACACGACCTACACTTCCCACTCACTGACCTACTAGGCAAAGGATTGCCCATGTCCAACTACCGACGCGATCGGCTGCCAGGCGGCAGCTATTTCTTTACCGTCACCCTCGCCGACCGCTCTTCCACCCTGCTGGTGGATGCCATCCACGACTTGCGCCAGGCCTATGCCACGGCAATGCGGCAGTTGCCGTTCACCACCGACGCGATCTGCGTGCTCCCCGACCACCTGCACGCGATCTGGACACTACCGGAGGGCGATAGCGCCTACTCGCAACGCTGGAGCCTGATCAAAAGTGGCTTTTCCCGGGCACTGCCGGCAGCCACGCAGCGTGACGCAAGCAAGGCCAGGAAACGCGAGAAGGGCATCTGGCAGCGCCGCTTCTGGGAACACCGCCTCCGTGACGATGACGACTTCGCGCGGCATGCCAATTACATCCACTACAACCCGGTCAAACACGGGCTGGTGGCGCGGGCTAGGGATTGGCCGTATTCCAGTTTCCACCGCTATGTCGAGCGCGGGGTGCTTGAGCCGGATTGGTGCGGGAATGGGGATGTTGATGAAGACCTGGGGGAGTGAGGTCGTGGGGATGATGGGCGGGGGCGCGGTGGATCGGTGGGCTGAAGCCCACCCTACGCCCCCCTACGCCCGCCCACCATGAGCCGTAGGGTGGGCCGGGCGGCGCCCCGCTTCAGCCCACCACACCGGCACCCCGTCAACGTGCTTTAACGGCGAGCGCCGCGCACACCTTCGGCCAGTTCGGCGCACAGGCCGAGCACGCCGTCGATGGCCTGCTGGTCGGTGTCGGCCTTGGCGATCTGGTCGATCAGCGCCGAGCCGACCACCACGCCATCGGCCAGGCGGGCGATGGTTGCCGCGTGTTCCGGGGTGCGGATGCCGAAGCCGATGCTGATCGGCAAATCGGTGTGGCGACGCAGGCGCGCCACCGCTTCCTGCACGTGTTCCAGGGTCGCCGAACCGGAGCCGGTCACACCCGCCACGGAGACGTAGTAGACAAAGCCCGAGCTGCCGTTGAGCACAGTGGGCAGGCGCTTGTCGTCGGTGGTCGGGGTGGTCAGGCGGATGAAGTCGATGCCCGCGGCCTGGGCCGGGTCGCACAGGTCGGCATTATGCTCCGGCGGCACGTCGACCACGATCAGGCCATCGACACCCGCTTCCTTGGCATCGGCGACGAAGCGCTCGACCCCGTACTTGTGGATCGGGTTGAAGTAACCCATCAGCACCAGCGGCGTGGCCTGCTCGTCCTTGCGGAATTCGCGGACCATCTGCAGCGTCTTGATCAGGTTCTGCTTGCCGGCCAGGGCACGGATGTTGGCCAGCTGGATCGCCGGGCCATCGGCCATCGGGTCGGTGAACGGCATGCCCAGTTCGATCACGTCGGCGCCGGCTTTCGGCAAGCCCTTGAGGATCGCCAGCGAGGCATCGTAATGCGGGTCGCCGGCGGTGACGAAGGTCACCAGGGCGGCGCGGTTCTGCTCTTTCAGCGCGGCGAAGCGGCTCTGCAAACGGCTCATCAGTTGTTCTCCGACTTGGACAGGTCGAGGTGGTGCATCACGGTCTGCATATCCTTGTCACCGCGGCCGGACAGGTTGACCACCATCAGGTGATCCTTGGGCAGGGTCGGTGCGCGCTTGAACACTTCGGCCAGGGCGTGGGCGCTTTCCAGGGCCGGGATGATGCCCTCGAGGCGGCAGCACTGGTGGAAGGCAGCGAGGGCTTCATCGTCGGTCACCGAGGTGTATTCGACGCGACCGATATCGTGCAACCAGGCGTGCTCCGGACCGATGCCGGGGTAGTCGAGGCCGGCGGAAATCGAGTGGGCGTCGATGATCTGGCCATCGTCGTCCTGCAGCAGGAAGGTGCGGTTGCCGTGCAGCACGCCCGGCACGCCGCCGTTCAGGCTGGCCGCATGCTTGCCGGTCTCGATGCCATGGCCGGCGGCTTCGACGCCGATGATCCGAACGTCCTGGTCATCGAGGAACGGGTGGAACAGGCCCATGGCATTGGAGCCACCGCCGATGCAGGCAACCAGACTGTCGGGCAGGCGGCCTTCCTTCTCGGCGAGCTGCTCGCGGGTTTCCTTGCCGATCACCGCCTGGAAGTCGCGGACCATCGCCGGGTACGGGTGCGGGCCGGCCACGGTGCCGATCAGGTAGAAGGTGTTGTGCACGTTGGTCACCCAGTCGCGCAGCGCTTCGTTCATCGCGTCCTTGAGGGTGCCGGTGCCGGCGGTGACCGGGATCACCGTGGCGCCCAGCAACTTCATGCGGAACACATTGGCCTGCTGCCGGTCGA
This sequence comes from Pseudomonas sp. Marseille-Q8238, assembly GCF_965111915.1. Lineage (NCBI taxonomy): Bacteria > Pseudomonadati > Pseudomonadota > Gammaproteobacteria > Pseudomonadales > Pseudomonadaceae > Pseudomonas > Pseudomonas sp. Marseille-Q8238. The sequence continues at coordinate 4,943,472 of NZ_CBCOPI010000001.1, forward strand.
TGTCGGTGGTGCCCATGAAGATCACGCATTCCATGCCGAACCGCGCGGCCACGGTGGCGGTGGCCACGCCGTGCATGCCGGCGCCGGTCTCGGCGATGATGCGTTGCTTGCCCATGCGCTTGGCCAGGAGGATCTGGCCGATGCAGTTGTTGATCTTGTGCGCGCCGGTGTGATTGAGCTCTTCGCGCTTGAGGTAGATCTTCGCCCCGCCGCAGTGCTCGGTCAGGCGTTCGGCGAAGTACAGCGGGCTGGGCCGGCCCACGTAGTCACGCTGGAAGTAGGCCAGCTCTTCGAGGAACGCCGGGTCGGCCTTGGCCTTCTCGTACTCGGCGGCTAGGTCGTGGATCAGCGGCATCAGGGTTTCGGCGACGTACTGACCGCCGAACGAACCGAACAGACCGGTGGCGTCGGGACCGTTGCGATAGGAATTCTGTGAACCAGGCATGGCGGGCATCCGTGGGGTTGGGCTGACAATGGCGGCCAGTCTACGACTGGACAGCGCAGTGAAAAAACCGATAATTGCGCACAAACATGTGAGTTTTAATCAACTTTTAAGCGACAACACAAGCAACGGAGTGTCCCGATGAAAATGCGTTGGCTCTGGCTGTTTCCGGCCATCGGCATCCTGCTTATCGCCATTGCGGTGGTGATTCAAGTGGTCAGATTACGTGATGAAAGCGCCATGAGCCGTACCACCGGTCAGGTTATCGATATCGCGGGTGGCTGCCCAACCGTTGAGTTTTCAACCCAAAGTGGGCAGACCCGGACATACCGCTCCAACACCTGCAGCACGCCACCACGCTTCGACATCGGCGATGCCGTGCCGATGTTCTACAACCCCGACAAGCCGAGTGATGCGCGCCTCAACAGCTTCGTCGACAACTGGCTGGGCAGCCTGATCGTCGGCGGCATCGGCGCGGTATTCACCCTGCTCGGTTCGCTGTTCGTCCTGCCCTCTCTGCTCTCTCGTCGTCGCGCCGCCGCGTTGGCGGTCACCGGTCAGGCCGTGTTCGCCGACCTCGCCGAGGTTCGCCTCAACGACTCGCTCAGCGTCAACGGTCGCAGCCCCTGGCGCATCTATGCCCAGTGGCAGAACCCGGCGACCGGCAAACTGCACATGTTCAGCAGCGAGAACATCTGGTTCGATCCCACGCGCTACCTGCCAGAGCAACAGGTGCGCGTGCTGATCGACCCGCAGAACCCCAAGCGCTACAGCATGGACATCAGCTTCCTGCCCGAGCTGGCGGACTGACCATGAGCCAGGACCTGCCGTCGCTCAACGCCCTGCATGCCTTCGAGGCCAGTGCACGGCTGCTCAGCATGAGCCGCGCGGCGGATGAACTGCACGTCACCCACGGCGCCGTCAGCCGGCAGATCAAAGCGCTGGAGGAACAGCTCGGGGTGGCGCTGTTCGCCAAGGAAGGCCGAGGCGTGAAACTCACCGATGCCGGCCTGCGCCTGCGCGATGCCACCGGTGACGCCTTCGGTCGCTTGCGCGAGGCCTGCGCGGAGGTGAAGCGCCAGACCGCCGATGCGCCGTTCGTCCTGGGTTGCCCCGGCAGCCTGCTGGCGCGCTGGTTCATCCCGCGCCTGGATCGCCTCAACCGCGAGCTGCCGGACTTGCGCCTGCAGCTCTCGACCAGCGAAGGTGAACTGGACCCGCGCCGCCCCGGTGTGGACGCCACCCTCTGTTTCGCCACACCGCCCTGGCCGGCTGACATGCAGGTCTTCGAGCTGGCCACCGAATGCATCGGCGCCGTGCTCAGCCCGCGCTACGCCCGCCACGCCGAACTGGCCGACGCACCTGCCAGCGCCCTGCTCGGCGAACCGCTATTGCACACCGTGTCGCGCCCGCAAGCCTGGCCCCAATGGGCGACGGCCCACCACCTGGACGACGCGGCCCTGCGCCTCGGCCAGGGCTTCGAGCACCTGTATTACCTGCTGGAAGCCGCCACCGCCGGCCTGGGCGTGGCCATTGCCCCGCAACACCTGGTGGCCGATGACCTTGCCGCCGGTCGCCTGGTCGCGCCTTGGGGGTTTGTCGAAACCTCGGCCCGCCTGGCCCTGTGGGTACCCACACGACGCAATGACCGTCGCGCCGAACAACTGGCGCAGTGGTTGCGCGACCAACTGAGCAGCTGAAAAGAGTCCCTATGGCGAACTTTCCCGACGATATCGACCTCAACGACTTCTGGGACGACGGCGTCTACGCGCGCAACAACATTACCGACGAGCCGCCCAGCGATGCGCTGATCGCCGAGCTGGAAACCGAGCTGGGCTATCGCTTCCCGGCGTCCTATGTCGCCTTCATGAAACGCCACAACGGCGGCACGCCACGCAAGACCTGTTTCCCCAGCGAAGAACCGACCTCCTGGGCCGAAGACCACGCAGCGATCACCAGCTTCCTCAGCATCGGCCGCGACAAGACCTACTCCCTGGGCGGCAATTTGGGTAGTCGCTTCATGATCGAGGAATGGGGCTACCCGGACCTCGGCATCTACATCTGCGACTGCCCATCGGCAGGCCACGACATGATCGCCCTCGACTATCGCGCGTGCGGTCCCGAGGGCGAACCCCAGGTGGTGCACATCGATCAGGAAGGCGATTACCACATCACCTTCCTGGCCAAGGACTTCGAGAGCTTCGTGCGCGGGCTGGTCGACGAAGAGGCGTTCGACACCTCGGAAGACGACTTTCAGCAGGATCTACTCAGCGTGACCCGTGGTGAGTTTTCCGCAGCGCTGGCGCCGCTGGTGGCCAACTTCCCGCCCTTCCCGCGCCTCGGCGAAGCGATCCGCGCCGTGGCGTTGCAACTGACGCAGGAGAAGCGCTACTTCGCCCTGCACGCCGACCCGCTGTCCTACCTGTTGTACGACGTGCAGTTCTGGCTCCACCAGCAGCACCAGCGCGTCGACAAACGCCAGGACTACCTCGACGCCTACCCCGCAATGATCGCCTTCGGCGGTCACGGGTTCAGCACCGGCGGCTATGCGCCGGGCTTCGTCGAAGACTGGTTCAAGGCGCGCTTCAATGCGCGGGATCTGGTGGAGAGCAAGGATGGGATCGTGCTCAGTGAAGAGCACAAAGCGAAGATGATTGAGCAGTTGCAGGCGGCGCTCCGCTTCAGCCCACCAATCGGCGCGTCATGAAACGCAAAAGGCGAACGCCTGCAACTGCCTCGATCCGGCCATCCCTATCGAAACGTCAGAAGTCCCAGCGAGTGGTGACCATCACATTGCGCGGGTCGCCCGGATAGGACGAGTCATAGAAACCGATGTTGGTGTAGTAGTGCTTGTCGAGCAGGTTGTTGACGTTGAGAGCTGCCGACAGATTGTCGGTGATCTGGTAGCGCGCCATCACGTCCACCAGCCAGTACGGAGCTTGAGTGAATTTTTCCTGCCGGCTGCCACCGGGATGGCCCCAGTTTCTGACTGTCTGCCAGCCCGCACTCTGCCAGCGCGCGCCGCCACCGATGGTGAGCTTGTCCAGGGAGCCCTGGAGTTTATAGGTGGTGTAGAAGCTGACCTGATCTTCCGGCTCCCAGGTGGCGACCTTCTCGTTGTCGTCATTGCGCGCGATCTTGTGGGTGTAGCCCGCTTGCAGTTGCCAGCCTTCGGCAAGCTCACCGGAGATTTCCGCTTCATAGCCTTTGGTCTTGGTCTTGGTCCCGATATAGGCAGTATCAACACCGGGCTGGGAGTTCCAGACCACGTCCGAGATAGGACGGTTTCCTTCATGCACCTCGAAGTAGGCGATGCTGGAGTTCAGGCGGCCGCCAAAAAACTCGCCCTTTAGGCCGAACTCATAATTCTTGCCTTCGTTAGGCTCGAGCATCGTGCGCGTACGGTCGCGGTACTGCGTTTGCGGCTGGAAGATTTCGGTATAGCTGGCATACGCGGTGAAGTTTTCGCTCAGGTCATAGGTCAAGCCGGCATACGGGACTACCTTGCCGCTTTCCCGCGTGTCGCTGGTGCCAGTGACCTGATAGTTGGCAATACGCGAACCGAGCAGCAGGTGCAGCTCATCTGTCAGGCTGAAGCGGCCGGTCACATAGGTGCCTGTCTGGCGCGTGGTCTCGTCGTTGATCTTGGTTGCGGTCCACAGTGGCTCAATGGCTTGGCCATGCCAGTTATAGAAGTCATAGGCGTTGTCGAAGTAGGTGGTCGCGGTGTAGTCCTTGGCTTTCCACTTGGAGATGGACAGGGATTGGCCAATCACCAGTTCGTGCTCACGGCCAAACAGTTCGAACGGTCCCGAGGCATAGACGTCGAGGCTGTCACTGGTGGTATCGCCGACGTATTTGCGTGCATAGATGGAGCTGTCGGTGGCGCTGTCCTGGGAGATATAGCCCAGGGGCGCGTCATAGCCGTTGACCTGATGGTTGTACTGGCCCTTGGTGACCCAGCCGTTGTCGAACGTATGCTCCAGGGTGGCGAACAGCGTGCGGCTGTACTGCTCCCATGAACCCCATTTCGGGCCGTTGTTGAACGAACGCGGCAGGTCCAGCTTGTTGCCAGTCGCATCGAAGATGGTGCGCGTTCCGGTCCAGCTGGAGCCCTTGGGGTCGCTGTTCTGATAGTCCGCCCCTACGGTCAGCAGGGTGTTTTCGTCGAGGTCGAACTCAAGGATTCCATAGAGCACGCCAGTCTTGCGTGAGTAGTGGTCCAGGAACGAGTGCTTGTCCTGATAGGCCGCCACGGCACGGCCACGCACAGTGCCGGTTTCGCTCAAGGGCCCGCTGACATCTATTTGTGAACGGTAGTTGTCCCAGGACCCCGCACCCAATTCGATGCTGCTCTTGAACTCGGAGGTCGGTTTCTTGCGGACCAGGTTGATGGTGCCGCCAGGGCCGCCGGCACCGGTCAGCAGGCCGGTGGCGCCCTTGAGCACTTCAACACGGTCATACAACGCCATGTCGGTCAGGGTCTGCCCGGCCGAATACTGGGCGTCACGCAGCGTCGGAATACCATCGTATTGGAAGTTGATGATGGAGAAGCCGCGAGAGTAGTAGTTGGTTCGTTCGGTGTCGTAGGTGGAGACGGTGATGCCAGGGGTGTGGCGCATCACGTCATCGATCGAGCTGAGGGCGAAGTCGTCCATGGTCTGGCGTGTGACCACAGAGATCGACTGCGGTGTTTCCCGCGGCGTCAGCACCAAACGTGTCGCCGTGGCGATGGTGCCAGGCGTGTAGGAGCCCGTGCCTTCGGTAATGGTGCCGAGCTGATTGCTGATGATCGTGGTGGCGCCCAGCTCCAGCGCGCCACCCGCCGCGTGCTTCTCCAGCACGTAACGCTTGTCGCCCGCCTGGCGTACGTGCAGATCGCTGCCTTGCAGCAAACGGGCGAAGCCCTGCTCCACCTCGAACTCACCGTGCAGGCCTGGCGATTGCAGCGCGGCGGTTTCCTCTGCGCCGAAGGTAATCATCACGCCGCTGGCGGCAGCGAACTGGCTGAGGGCCGCGCCCAGGTCTCCGGCCGGAATGTCATAACGCTGCGTCTGGGCCCAGGCGGCGGTCGGTGTGGCGGCCAGCAGACAAGGGCCGGCAAGGCTCAGGGCCAGCGCCGAGAGGCGAACGCGCCGGGCAAGAACGGAGGGGGATGTGGGCATGAAAAGGCTCCTGTTGGGGGTGGCATGGGCGTCATCTGATGCGCGCGTGCAGGTGGAGCCGAAACAGGAATGAAAATCTGTTACCCCCGGGATGAAATTATTTGTGCTTTGGCGATGCAGCAGGTCGCGGATGGCCTGAACGCCTCACGCCAACCGAGCACACGCTAGGTGGCCCGCGCCTCAAGCCTGACCCAGTAGCGCGTCAGGCGACGGACCTGCACCGGCAGGGAATCCTCCAGGTTGGCCAGCACGGCATCGCTGTCATCCAGGGTGAAGGCGCCGGACAGACACAGGTCGGCCACCTCCGGCGCACAGCCGAGATAACCGGGGCGGTAGCGGGACAGCTCGGCGAGCACGTCCTGCAGGCGCCAGTCGACCGCCACCAGCATGCCCTGCGTCCAGCTCGACGCCTGAGCCGGGGCAGGTTGCAACGGGCCGACGACATCGGCGGCAACGCTCACGGTCTGCCCGGCATCGATACGCACCACCTGCTGGGTGGCCAGGCGCGGACGCACCTCCACGGCATGCGCCTCGACCGTGACGCGGGTCGTGCCATCATCCTGGCGTACGACAAAGCGGGTACCGAGGGCGAGGATGCGACCCTGGTCGGTCTGCACACTCAGGGGGCGTGAATCCTTGGCGGTTTCCACGAGGATTTCACCGTGGCGCAGGTGGATCAGGCGCTGCCCTGCGTCAAAACGAATATCGACGCGGGTATCGGTATTGAGGTCCAGGCGGCTGCCATCGGCCAGGGTCAGTTGACGCCGCTCACCGACCCGCGTGGCGTAGTCCGCGCTCCACGGAGAGGTGCGATACCCCTGCCAACCGACCACACCAACACCGAGTAGCACCGCAAACATCTTCAAGGCTTGGCGGCGCTGCTGCCGGGCCTGCTCCAGGGTCACGGTCGCGACGCCAGCCGGGGCCTGCCCCAGGCGCTGCTGCAATTGCTCGATACGGCCCCAGGCCTGAGCGTGCTGCGGGTCGGCGGCGAGCCAGGCCTGCCATTCGCTGCGGGTCGTGTCGCTGACCGCGCTGTCGTGCAGGCGAACATACCAGTCCACCGCCTGGGCCAGGATGACCTTCATGCTTCGTCCAGCAACAGGCAGTGCATCAACCCACGCGCGAGGTGCTTGCGCACCGTGCTGACCGACACCCCGACCCGCTCGGCCGCCTTCTCGTAGCTGAGGCCGTCGAGCTGCACCGCGAGGAAAATCGCCCGCGTGCGCGCCCCGAGACCATCGAGAAGACGATCGATGGCCAACAGGCTGTCGAGGATCAGCGCGCGGGTTTCGGCGGACGGCGCGTACACCTCGGGACGCAGCGCCAGCGCCTCGAGATAGGCCTGCTCAAGGCTGCGACGGCGGTAGAGGTCGATCACCAGGCCACGGGCGATGGTCGCCAGGTAGTGACGCGGCTCCTGCAACGTGCCGGCGGTACGGGCGAGCAACACACGCACGAAGGTGTCCTGTGCCAGATCAGCAGCATCGGCGGAGTTGTTCAGGCGCTGGCGCAACCAGCCACGCAACCAGCCGTGATGGTCGCGATAGAGTTCATGCAGGCTCTGGGCGGATGCAGCGCCGGGGAATGCCGTGGACATTCGCCCTCCGTGAATACTGAGTTGCGAATAAGAATTCGTCTCAATTCTACGGTCACCAAGCAGGATTGGGAATGCCTGTCGGAAAAGGAGTCGCCGTGAGGCCGGGCAAGCCTCAACGGAACCCACGGTCATCAGCCTTTGTAAGGTGCGGTAAACCTGGGGCAGGTCCTGAAATGCGTTCCCACGCAGGGCGTGGGAACGATCCCGGTTCAGTCCAATCAGGCTGCCGGAAGTGGGGTCAGAAATCCCAGCGAGTAGAAACCATCACATTGCGTGGCTCGCCATAGGCAGCGGATTCATAGAAGCCGACGTTGGTGTAGTAGGACTTGTCGAAGACGTTGTTGACGTTCAGCGTCGCCGACACGTTCTTGGTGATCTGATAACGACCCATCAAGTCCACCAGTGTGTAGCTCTCCTGGGTGATGTCCTGGTAGGTGCTCAGAGGTCGGTTGTAGATCGAGTACCAACCCTTGGCTTGCCAGCGCACACCGCCGCCAACGGTCAGTTTGTCCAGGCTGCCCTTGAGTTTGTAGGTGGTGTAGAGGTTGATCTGATCTTCGGGTTCGAAGGTGGAGATCTTCTCGCCCTCGTGATCGCGGACAACCTTGTGGGTATACCCGGCCTGCACCTGCCAACCCGGGCTCAGCTCACCGGATATCTCCAGTTCATAACCCTTGGTGACAGCCTTGGTGCCCTTGAACGCGTAATTCTGTGGCGTCGGTGTCTGGTTGTTCCAGGCATCGTCCGAGACCGCGCGGTTGGATTCATGAATCTCGAAGTACGCCAGGCTGCTGTTCAGACGACCGTCAAAGAATTCGCCCTTCAGGCCCAGCTCGTAGTTCTGTCCTTCGTCCGGGTCCACCAGCTTTTGGTCTTTGTCCTTCTTGTAGCTTTCCTGGGGCTCGAAGATATCGGTGTAGCTGGCGTAGGCCGAGAAGTTTTCATTGAGGTCGTAGACCACCCCGGCGTAGGGCACGAAACGCCCGCTCTCCCGGTAGGACGGTGCCAGGCCGGTCGTGTGGTAGTTGACCACCCGGCCGCCGAGGATGACATGCAGGTCATCGAGCACGTTCAGGCGCGAGGTCATGTAGACGCCCGTCTGCCGGGTGGTGGTGTCGGAGTATTGCGCCGGTGCCTTCCAGATCGGCTTGGCAAGCTTGCCGTTCCAGTTATAGAAGTCGACCACGTTGCCCTGCGGCCAGTCCGGTAGCCAGTAGCCCTTGCCCTGCCAGCGCGCGGTGCTGATCGAGCCGCCCAGGACCAGGTCATGCTCACGGCCGAACAGGCTGAACGGGCCGCTGGCATACAGGTCGGCGGAGGTGCTTTTGGTGTCGCCGGTGTACTTCTGACCGTTGATCTCAGCCGTGCCATCGGCCTGCGGCTCGACGAACTGAATCGAACCGAGTTCGGCGTGGTAGCTGTTGATCTTGTGGTCCAGTTGCAGCTTGGTGACCCAGCCGTCGCCCAGCTCGTGCTCGAGCATGGCGAAGGCGGTGCGGGTGTACTGCTCCCAGGCGCTCCAGGTGGTGCCGTTGTTGTAGGAGCGGCCCATCTTGTTGATGCTGCCGTTGGAGTTGACCAGCGGGAAGGTGCCGGACCAGCTGGAGCCTTGGGGAATGTTGTCCTGGTAGTCCGCACCCACGGTCAGCAGGGTATCCGGGGACAGGTCGAATTCCATGATGCCGTAGTAGGTCGCGGTCTTGCGCGAGTAGTGATCGAGGTACGAGTTCTTGTCCTGATAGGCCGCGACGGCACGACCACGCACGTTACCGCTGTCGGTCAGCGGGCCGCTGACATCCACCTCGCTGCGGTAGTTGTCCCACGAGCCCGCGCCCAGCGAAACATGGCCCTGGAATTCCGCGGTCGGCTTCTTGCGCACCAGGTTGATGGTCGCGCCCAGGGAGCCGGCGCCGGTGAGCAGGCCGGTGGCGCCCTTGAGCACCTCGACCCGATCGTAGATCGCCATGTCACTCAGGGTGTTGCCCGCCGAATAGGCAACGTTACGGGCGGTGGAAGGAATACCGTCGTACTGGAAGTTGTTGATGGAGAAACCACGGGCGTAGTAGTTGGTGCGGTCCGTGTCGTAGGCCGATACGGTGATGCCCGGGGTATGGCGCATCACGTCATCGACGTTGTTCAGGCCGAAGTCGTTCATGTGCTGGCGCGTGACCACGGAGATCGACTGCGGGGTTTCCCGTGGCGTCAGCACCAGGCGGGTCGCGGTAGCGATGGAGCCCGGAGTGTAGGAGCCCGTGCCTTCGGTGATGGTGCCGAGCTGGTTGCTGGTGATGCTGGTCGCCCCCAGTTCCAGCGCACCGCTATCGGTCGTCCCTTCCAGCACATAGCTGCCGCCCGCATTGATCGCCTGCAGACCGCTACCGGCCAGGAGGCGGGTCAAGCCTTCGTCGACCGAGTAGCTGCCGCCCAGGCCGGGGCTTTGTTTGCCGGCCGTGAGCTGGGCATCCACCGACAGCAGGATGCCAGCCTCGCTGGCGAAGCGGTTGAGCACCTGATCGAGGTTGCCGGCGGGAATGTTGTAGGCGCGCAGTTGCTCGCTGGCAGCGGATTGCGCCTGTGCTAGGGAGGGCGCGAAGAGCAACGGCGTACCGGCCAGCAGGCCGGCGAACAAGGCATGGCGAACCGAAAGACTCAACCGGGAACGTTGCGAAGCGGGCAGGTATGGCATTCTGGATCATCCTCTTGAGAATGCTTCTTGATCAATTCAAGAGGTATCCCGAGCGAGCCGAAAAAACCGACAAGGCTTTTTTGAAAAAAGTTTCTGGGGTCCGTTGACGTATAGGCATGGATGGCCGGATCGAGGCAATTGCGGACACCGGAGTTGGTGGGCTGAAGCCCACCCTACAGATCTGGCACCCCGCGTAGGGTGGGCTTTAGCCCACCAACCAGTGCGTCATGAGACGCAAAGGCCGAGCGTCCGCAATTGCCTCGATCCAGCCCGCCAACAGCCGCCGACTATCTAGGCCCGACCGTGACCCAATAGCGGGTCAGACTGTGGACTTCGACAGGCAGCGACTGCTGCAGCGCGACCAGCACGCGGTCGGTGTCGGCCAGCGGGAACACGCCGGTGAGCGGTAGATGGGCAACGTCCGGGTCGCAGCGCAGCACCCCGCGACGGTGACGCGACAGCTCGCCAAGGAACTGCCCCAGCGGCATGCGCTCGGCCACCAGGCGCCCGTCATTCCAGGCGATGGCATTGGCATCCGCCGATTCGGTAGGGCCCAGGCGCACCGCCGAGAACCAGCTCTTCTGGCCAGCCTGCAAGCGCATCGCAGTGGCCTGGCGCGGACGCAGCTCCAGCTCACCCTCGTACAACTCGACCCGGCTGCCGCCCTCGACCTCGTACACCGAAAAACGCGTACCCAGCGCCTGGATCTCACCGGCGGCGGTTTCGACGATCAGCGGCCGCCGCGCCCGGTCCTGACCGCTATCGAGCAGCAGCTCACCCGTCAGCAGGCGAATGCGCCGTTCATGCTCACTGAAGCGGATATCCACGGCACTGCCGCTGTTGAGCGCCAGGCGACTGCCATCGGCCAAGGTGTGCCGCGAACGTTGGCCAGGCGCGGTGCGCAGGTCGGCCATGGCCTCGCGCCAGGGCAATTGCGCCTGGGCGGTATAGCCCGTGCCGCCAACCAGCAGCAGCGTGGCGAGCAGCTTGAGGGTCTGCCGCCGGCGGCGATCTGGTTGCTCGCGCAATACCTGGCTGGCGGTACCGGCCGGCACCCCGGCCAGGGTGCCCTGCAGGCGTTGTAGACGCTGCCAGGCACGGTAATGCTCGGGGTCGGCCGCCTGCCAGGCCTGGAAGCGAGCCTGCTGGGCGGCATCCAGCTGGCCGCCCCAGTGCAGCATCAGCCAGTGACTGGCCTGCTCGACAATGGCAGGCGCGATAGGCGCATCGGCGGCTCGGCTCATTCGCTGTAGAGCACCAGGTAGCAGGCCTGGATGGCGCGGGTCATGTACTTCTGCACGGAGCTGAGGCTGACCTGCAGGCGCTCGGCGATCTGCTCGTAGGTCAGTCCTTCGAACTGCGACAGCAGGAAGGCTTCACGCACCTTGGCTGGCATGCCATCGAGCATCGCGTCGATCTGCAGCAGGGTTTCGATGATGATCGCGCGGGTCTCCAGCGACGGGCTCTGTGGCTCGGGCAACGAGGCGATGCTGTCCAGGTAGGCCTGCTCGATCCGCTGCCGGCGCCACTGGTCGATCACCAGGTTACGGGCAATCTGCGCCAGGTAGCTGCGCCCCTCGTCCACACTCGGCAGGCGGCCACTGACCAGCAGGCGCAGGAAGGTGTCCTGGGCGATGTCCGCCGCGCGCTCGCGATCACCCAGACGCTTGCGCAGCCAGCCGTTCAACCAGCCATGATGGTCGCGGTAGAGTTCGTGCAGATGCTGCGCCGAAGCGGTGCCGGGGAATGCCGTGGACATCCACCCTCCCGAGTAGTGAGTTGCAAATAAGAATTTGTCTCAATTCTACGAGCACAACGCGGGATTGGGAATGCCTGGCGGTAAAGGAGGCGACCGGCGCGTTGTTGTAACGCTATCGCACAGCGCCACTGGCAGCGTTCCCACGCGGAGCATGGGAACCATCCAAATCAGCCGGCATTTGCACCTGCTGCAGGATCACGCGGGCGCGGCGCTGTTCGAAAAGGACGGGACCGGCTTGCGCCTGACACCTGCCGGCACGGCCTTCCATGCATCGGTGCGTACTGCGCTCGACGAGTTGGAAAGTGCCTACAGGCGCCTGGTTAGCGACGCCCAGGCACCGGGGCTACATGTGGCATGCAGCGTGACGTTCGCCATGCGCTGGCTGGTACCGCAGCTGGCGGTGTTCTATCGCCAGCACCCTGACATCCGCATTCGTCTATCCATGACCTCGGCGCGTGAAATGCGCGACGAAGGTGCGGACCTGATTCTGGCCTGGGATCTGTCCGGCTATACCGAGGCCGATCAGCGCCAGGCGATCGTGCTGGCGCCCGTGCGTTTCGGTGCAGTCTGCACGCCCGACTACGCCCGCAAGCAGCCTGCAGACCGTGTACCGGCCATGAATACACCACCAGTGCCTGGAACCAGTGGGAGGCAATTACCGGTGAGCAGGCCGCGCAAGGTGAGGCGCTGGCGTTTCCGCATACGCACCTGTGCATCGAAGCCGCTCTGTCAGGGCTGGGCATGGCATTGGTCGAGCAGCGCTTGATTTCACGCGAACTGCAGGAAGGCTGCCTGGTCGCGCCCTATGGCTTCACGCCATTTGCCGGTGGTTTGCGTGCAGTGCCCGCTGTGGGGCGTATACGCACCGCCCAGGCCGATGCATTCATTGCCTGGCTGCGGGGCACACTGGTGGAGCCGGCGACATCGAGCTAGGCAGATGCTGCACACTTCTGCTGGAAAGGTGACTTGAGCACCGTGCAGACACAGGAAAAAGCAGGCAGGCAATTGGCTCGTGGGAGTTGTCAGCTGCAGCGGTGGGCACAGCTGCCTGGCCCACCGCACAGCGGCTCACGCATCAGTCGCGGTTGCGGAACAGCAGGTAACCGACCAATGCGACCACGCCCACCGCCACGCTGGCAGCGGCCACGGGATGCTCGCGGCTGTAGTCGCGGGTAGCGATGCCAGCCTGCACGGTCTTCTCCTTGACCTCTTCATAGGCGTCGCCAAGCAGATTGCGCGAATGGCCGAGGATCTTTTCCGCACCTGCACGCAGGGCTTTCAAGGTTTTCTGCGACTCCTCGCCGACCTCGCCTTTCAGGCTGTCGATGCTGCTCAGCAGGTGCTCAAGCTCGGTCTCGATGCTGTGCAGGGCTTTTTTCTGGGTGTTGCGCTTGGAAAGGACGGCCATCGTGAATCTCCTGTAGATAGTGGTCGTAAAACCTCCGACTCCGACACGCGCAGGAAGTGCAGCTAATCTGAACTTATCCGTGCCCAGGCAGGACTCAGTTCTACAAGCACCTTTACGGCCATGAGGAGAACCGCCATGTCGGATCATCACACCTACAAGCTCATCGATCTCGTTGGCTCGTCGAAAACCAGCATTGAAGACGCCATCAACAACGCCTTGGCCGAAGCGGCCAAGTCCGTGCGTAACCTCGAATGGTTCGAGGTCGTGGAAACACGAGGTCATATTGTCGGCGGCAAAGTGGGCCATTATCAGGTCACATTGAAGGTCGGCTTCCGCATCGGCGACAGTTGAGTCTGACGTCGCCTGTACGGTGCGTGGGATGTGAGTGGAAGGTAGCCACGCACCTTTTAACCCGGGATCGGATGATCCTTTTGTTCTGCCTTTAGACTTTTACCGTGTGTACGAAGGAGCGTTAACCATGAAACGACTGATGTTGGCAGTTGCCGTTTTTTCCCTCGCCGGCTCGGCGCTGGCCGCCGGCAAACCCTGCAGTGAACTGAAAGACGAGATCGATGCAAAGATCAAAGCCAATGGTGTCCCTGCCTATACCCTTGAGGTCGTAGACAAGGGCAGCGTGACCGACAAGAAAGTGGTCGGCAGCTGCGAAGGCGGCACCAAGGACATCGTCTACGAGCGCGGCTAGGACGTGACCAGAACCGGGGCCCTGCCCCGGTTTTTTTATTGCCCTGACATATAGCAATCCCCTCAGCGCGCTTTGCTGGTAACGCGTCATAACACCAGACGACCGACATCCCCGCGCAGCAAAAGCCGCTCGGCATGCGCAGACACAAGCCTTACACTGCACGGGCTAGACAGGCTCTGTACGACCCGGCCGACGCACGCCATGCACGCCCCGCCTTATAGATCGCCGTTCCCGATCCGGCGCATCCGGATCAATACGTTGTATCGATAACCCCGGATTCCCGCTATGGCGCTCGACAAACACTCGCTGGATATCAACCTGCTGGCCACGTTCAAGATCCTGTTCGAGGAACGCAGCGTAAGCCGGGCTGCGGTTCGTCTGGGCGTGACCCAGGCAGCGGTCAGCACCCAGCTGGCCAAGCTGCGCAAGCACTACGAAAACCAGTTGTTCGTTTCCTCCGGCCGCGGGATGGAGCCGACCGCTTTCGCCAGCGAACTCGCTGCCCCGGTAGACAGCCTGATGCAGCGCGCGGAGCAGTTGCTGGCGGTACGCAACAGCTTCGATCACCGCAGCACCAAACGGCGCTTTCGCATCCAGGCGGGTGAGATCGAGACCATTACCCTGCTGTCGAAAGTGAACCTGCGCCTGCTCGAAGAAGCGCCCGGTATCCAGACCGTCATCTCGGTCAGCGCACCCAGCCTGAAGCACACCGACCTGGCCATCGTGCCGGTGGAAATGCAGGTGGAGGAAATGCACCACGCCCACCTGTATCAGGATCGCTACGTGTGCCTGATCTGGAAGGACAACCCGCATTTCGGCGAGACCCTGACCCTGGACGAATACCGTGCTGCCACGCATATCCTGCGGCGCAATCCACGCGACGGTTCACCGGACTGGATCAGCCGCTGGCTGAGCCGTCAGGGCCTGCGCCCGAATGAAGGGCCCATGGTCGAGGCTACCGCCAATCTGCCTTTCCTGATCGAGGGCACGCCCTATGTGGCGACCGTGCTGTCACGTTTCGCCCGGGAAATGGCCAGCCGCTTCCCGCTGCGTATTCTCGAATTGCCGATGACGATCCCGGTGCAGAACTTTCTCCTGCAGTGGTACCCCAGCCTCAACGAAGACCCTGCCGGCATGTGGCTGCGCGACCTGATCCTGGAGGCCGCCCAGGATATCTACGGGCCAGTCTCCACTGACCTGCAGGATCAGAACTTCCTGTCCTGATGGTCTTCCCCCGCTCGCCATAAACGGGCGTAGCCACCATCGAGCGCCATCAACTGTGCATGGCTGCCCTGCTCGATAACACGGCCCTGATCGAGCAGCAGGATGCGGTCGGCATTGCGCACGGTGCTCAGACGGTGGGCAATGATCAGGCAGGTACGGCCTTTCATCAGGATCGCCAGGGCACGCCGCACGCAGCGTTCACTGTGCCGATCCAGATTGCTGGTCGCCTCGTCGAGTAACAACAGCGACGGCTCTGCCAGCAAGGCTCGGGCGATGGCGAGCAACTGGCGCTGACCCCGGCTCAGGTCCTGCCCACCCGCTTGCAGCACCGTCGCATAGCCCTGAGGCAAGTGGTTGATGAAATCATCGATGTCGAGCAGCTCGGCGATATGGCGCACCTGGCCCAGGCTGGCACCGGGACGCCCGTAGCGGATGTTGTCCAGTACGCTCGCGGCGAACAGGTACGGCTCCTGCAGCACCACGCCAATCCGCCGCCGCAGCGCCCGGCGCTCGAACTCACCGAGCGGCCGACCATCCAGATGCACGCGCCCCGCAGTGGGCTCGATGAAGCGCAGCACCAGGTTGAACAATGTACTCTTGCCCGCCCCGGTAACACCCGCCAGCGCCACATGCTCGCCACGCCCGACGGTGAAACTGACGCCACGCAGCACCGGCTGCTCCGGCCGATAGGCGAACTGCACCTGATCGAACTGCAACTCGCCAGCCAGCGTCTCCGCAGCGAATGCAAAGGCTGCGTCGGTTTCCGCAGGCTGGTCGAGCAAGGCGAACGCGCGCTCCACGCCCACCCAGGCACTCTGGATCTGGCTGAACTGGTTGGCGAACTCGCTGACCGGTCGTTCCAATTGGCGCGAGTAACTGAGAAAGGCCGCGACCAGGCCGAGGGTGGCGAAGCCGCCCCAGACCATCCAGCAGCCGGCCAGGGCGATCAGCGCGTAGCCCAGGTTGTTGCAGGTATTCATGGTCGGGCCGACGATGCCCGCCAGCACCTGGGCGTGGCTGGCGTCACGGCACAGTTGCTGGTTGGCCTGGACGAAACCGTCGCGAAAACGCGCATGGGCATTGAACAGACGGATGATGCCGAGGCCAGCGATGCTCTCCTGCAAGGTACCGGTGAGCAGACTCAACGTTTGCTGCTGCCGACCTACATGATGGCGCGCCCGGCGGGCCAGGTAGCGGGTGGTGACGAACATCAGACTGAGGCAGGCCAGGGTCAGCAACGCCAGCCACGGGCTGAGGCTGAACATGAACAGCAGGGCCGCCAGCACCAGCACCAGGCTGGACAGCAATTGGGCCAGGCCCTGGTTGAGGCTCACCGCCAGCACATCCATATCCAGGCTGATGCGGCTGATCAGCTCGCCGGACGAACGCTGTGCAAACAGTGCCGGCGGGAGCTGCAATACATGGCTGAACAGCGCCCGTCGCAAAGCGCCGGCCGTGCCCTGGGCAATACCCGCCATCAGCCGCGCCTGAACGAAACCGAACAGCGCCGCCAGCCCATAGATGACCAGCAACAACAGGCACTGCTGGGCCAAGCCATCGGGGCGTTGCGCAACGATGTGCTCATCGATGATCCGCCCGATCAGGAAAGGTCCGCTGGCAAGCAACACGGTCGCCCCGAGGATACAGACCAGCACCGCCGACAGTCGCCAACTGCCGCCCCCTGCCAGGTAACCGAGCAGGCGCCGACTGATTGATAACGGGGCCTGGCTCATGACAGCTCCTCGTGCAGTGCCGGGTGCAGCAACTGGCGGTAGCTGGCCGAGCTGTGCAGCAGTTCATTCGGCCTGCCCTGGGCGACCAGGCGCCCCTGCTCCAGCACCAGCACGCGGTCCGCCGCCTGTACCACCGCCGGGTCCTGGCTGACGATCAGGCGCGTGGTGCCGCGCATTGCCACCTGCAAGGCACGCTGCAAGGCCGTCGCCGTGTGGTTGTCCAGCGCACTGGCGCAGTCATCGAGCAGCACGACAGGGGGCTCGCCGAGCAATGCCCGGGCAATCGCCACCCGCTGCCGCTGCCCGCCCGACAACACCGCGCCACCCCGCTCGAGTTGCGTGGCATAGCCATTGGGCAGGCTGTAGATCACCGGTTGCAACTGGGCGATGTTCACCGCGCGCGCCAGGGCCTGCGCAGACGCATCGGGACAGCCGAGGCGCAGGTTGTCTTCAAGGCTGGCGGAGAACAGCAGGGTCTCCTGCGGCACCAGGCCGATCTGTCTGCGCAGGTGTTGCGGGTCGAAGCCCGAGGCCTCACGACCGTCGAAGCGAATACAGCCGGCGGTGGGCACGAATTGCCCCGCCAGCAGCGCCAGCAACGTCGACTTGCCCGATCCGCTGGCGCCCGTCACCACCACCTGTTCGCCAGCGGCAATGGTGAACGACAGGCCATGCAATACCGTTGGACCACCGGGGTAAGCGAAGTCGACCGCCTCGACATGGATGGCACCGCGCAAGCGCTCGCGTGAGCCGCTGGCCGAGGTCGGCTCTGCACTCAGGGCAAACAGTTGATCCAGGCGCTGCACCGCCACACGGGCGCGGGAGAACTGGGTCAGCAGCATGCCGATGGAGGTCAGCGAGCTGAGGATGATCACCTGGTAATTGATGAACGCCACCAACTGCGCAGACGCCGAACCCACCGACCAGGTCGAGCCGCCCAGCCACAGCACCGAGACGATGGCCAGGTTGAGCAGCAACAACAGCAGCGGCGTATTGAAGGCGAACAGCCGCCAGACGCGGATCGAAGCACGCGTATAGCGCCGGTCGAGCTGATCGAAGCGCTGCGCCTCGGGCGTTTCGCGAGCGAACACCTTGACCGTGGCCATGCCGCTGAACACCTCCTGCATATGCTCGTTCAGGCGGTCCAGGGTGTGCTGCGCCAGGCTGAAAGCGCGGTTGGAACAACGGGTCAGCACCAGCAGCGCAAGCAGGCACAACACCACGCTGGCCAGGACCACAGCGGCCAGCCGGGCATTCATCGAAAAGGCCATGATCAGGCTGCCGACGAGCAACAGGCCGGAACGTAACGAACCACGCACCAGCAGGATCAGCATCTGCTGCCACTGCGCCACATCCGCCGTCAGTCGGGTGAGTAGGCCACCCTGGGACAACTCGGGGTGCTGGCCCAGGGGCATGGCCAACACCCGCACGAACAGGCTCTGGCGCAGTGCCGTGGCACAGGTGACACCCGCGCGGATAGCGAACAGGGTGCAACCCGCGCCACCTACCCAACCGACCGCGATCACGGCAAGCATCAACGTGGCCAGGGTATACAGGTCGGCAGGTTCGCGGCGAAGCAGGACTCCATCGACCAGTTGGGTCATCAGGCGCGGTAACGACAGATCGACCGCCACCTCGACGGCCAGGCACAGCGCGGCGATCACGAAGTGCCAGCGCAGGGGGCGCACATGGCGCCAGTAGTGACTCATCACACGCATCCATCCCAACCGGATAATGGCGCGCAACGCGTCCATGCACCGGGGTCTCTGGTTGGAAAAAGGCCCCGCGTCACGGGGCCGTCATGAGCGCTTCAGGGTTGCTTCGGCGTCAGGAACACGTCGGCGAATACCGGTCGCAAGGCCTTCATCTGCTCCAGCAGTTCAGCCGGTGACGAGGGGCGGTGGAACGCGGGATCGTCCAGCAGCTCGCGCGGGAAGAACGCCGGTGCCGGCGCGCCCGGCATGCTGCCGAGCATGTACGAACGCTCCGCCAGCGCCTGCTGGCCGCGCTCGCTGAACAACCAGGCGGTCAGCAGTCGGGCGGCGTTCGGGTGCGGCGCCTGCGCGGTGATCGCCAGGCCATAGGGCACCAGGGTCGAGAACTCCGGGGTGAAGCGTATCGCCACCGGCGCACCGAGCTCGAGCTGACGCGCCAATGGCGGCAGGTAGGCCCACAGGTTGAGCAACTGACGGCCCTGGGCCACGTAACTGATGCCGGCCTCGGGGAACGAGTAAGTGCCGGCCTGGCGCAACTGATAGAGCGCGTCACGGTCGACCACACCATCGCGCCACAGGGTGGCGAAGGCAGCGTCGGTATTGGCCACCGGCCCCAATGGCTGCACGTAAGAAAAACGCTCGTGCCAGCGCGGCGCGAACACATCGGTGAAGTGCTCGGGCAGGTCCTGCTCCTGTACCAGGCGGGTGTTGTAGGCCAGGCCATAGAGCTTGTACAGGCCGTAGTGCACGTAGCCGTCCGGGTCACGCAGATGCTCGTCCAGTGCCGCCGCGGTAGGGGGTACATAGGCGCTCAGGTAATCGCCCTTCTTCAGTTCGGGCAACACATCCGCCGTCTGCATCAGCACGTCGCCCATGTGGTTGCCGGTAGCCCGTTCGGCGGCAACGCGCGACATGATCTGCGACGAGGCGACCATCATGTAGACGACGCGCAGCTCGGGGTAGTCCTTCTGGAACTCCAGCCACAGGGGTTCGAACTCGGTATCCACGGTCGAGCTGTAGACCACCACACGGTTCTCCCCGCTGGCCTTGACCTGCTGGTACAGCGCATCCAGTTCAGCCGGAGCGCGGCTGGCGGTTGCCGGGCTGCCGGCCGCCGGATTACCCACCGCGGGTTCGTTGCCACTGCCGCACCCTGCCAGCAACAATGCGCCGAGCAAGGCGCCCTGGCGCAGCACGCCACGCAATCGTTCGACTCGCTTCATGCGGCGACCTCGCGGGCCTGAGGCGCAACGCGCTCGGCCTGGGTCTCGGGCAGGATGACCAGGTCCGTCGGCTCGATGCCGACGAACAACGGGTGGTCCGCCACACGGCCGCCACTGACGCCCAGCCAGGCGCCTGGATGATCGGGGAAACGGCCCAGCAACTCGCTGCCGAACACCGACAGCTCGCCCTGAAAGTACTCGCCCAGGTAGTTGATCGCCTGCAGGGTCGCGGCAAAGCCGTTACCTCGCAGTGGCTGCTCGGCAAGGATCTTCAGGTTGGAACTGCGGAATGCCAGGTGCCCGCGACTGCCCACAGGCAATGCCGGATTGGCCGGCGCGAGTACGGGCACGGGCCAGCCATCGGGCTGGAAGTGCAGGCCTTCGGCATCGCTCGCCAGCACCTCGCCAGCGAGGATATTGTCGAAGCCGACGAACTCGGCGACGAAGCGCGAAGCCGGGCGCAGGAAGATGTCTTCCGGCGTGCCCAGTTGCTCAATCTGCCCTTCGCGCATCACCGCCACGCGGTCGGCCAGGGCCAACGCCTCGGCCTGGTCGTGAGTGACGAAGATCGACGTATGGCCACCCTGGTCGTGCACCTTGCGCAGGTCCGAACGCAGGCGCAGGCGCAGCTGCGCATCGAGGTTGGACAGCGGCTCGTCGAACAGCAGCAGGTCGGGCTTGGCGACGATGGCGCGGGCCAGCGCCACGCGCTGCTGCTGACCACCGGAGAGGTCCGCCGGGCTGCGCCCTTCCAGCCCTTGCAGGCCGACCAGGGCCAGCGCGGCCTTGATCTCGCGGTCGGCGGCCAGCTTGTCCAGGGCCTTCTTGCGCTGCTTGAGCGGGTAGCCGACGTTGTCATAAATGGTCATGTGCGGCCACAGCGCGTAGCTCTGGAACACCATGCCGATGGAGCGCTTGTTCGGCTGCACGAAGACCCGCTCCTGCGGCGCCGCAACGATCTCACCGGAAATGCCGATGATGCCCTCGTCGGGGCTTTCCAGCCCGGCGATGCAACGCAGCGTGGTGGTCTTGCCGCAACCGCTGGGGCCGAGCAGGACGAAGAACTCGCCCTGGCGGATGTCCAGGTCCAGGCCATTGATGGCGCCACGGATGGTGCCGTCCGGTTTGATTTCCTTGCGGTCGAAATGCTTGCGCAGGCCTTGGATGCTTACACCGTTCACGATTGTGTCTCCCAGGCGGCTACAGGCACCGCCTCTTTGTTCAATAAGGTCAGCCGCCAAGTGCCAGCGCGTGCAGCGAGTTCTTGCGGTGCAGATAAACTTTGGCGAGCAGGCGCCAGATGAAGAAGGCACTCAGCAGCACGGCGAATTCGGCCAGCAGCAACACCACCAGCAAGGCAGACGCCGCCGAGTAGTCGGAAGTCGAGTTGAGGTTGTAGACCACCGTGGCAATCAGGTTCAGGTCGGGCGCCTTGAGCAGCAGCGGGATTTCCAGGTTGCCGCTGACCAGCACCGCCGCCATGAACCAGCCGGCGAAGAAGCTCGGCGCCAACAGCCACAAGGTGATGTCGAGGAAGCTGCGGCTGCGCGAAGCGCCCGACATCCAGGCCGCCTCCTGCAGCTCGTTGGACACCTGTACCACGGCGGCATTGGCCACCTGGATGGCGAACGGCACCACGCCGATCACCAGCGCCAGCACCAACAGCGCCGAGGTTCCGTACAGCTGCTTGAGGCCGGGGAAGCTGATCACCGCCCAGGAAATGGCCACCGCCGTCACCGCCCCAGGCATGGCCAGCGGGATATAGGTGATGAAGCGTACCAGGGAAAACTCGCGGGCACTCAGGCTCTTGGAAATCTGCGCGATGAGGATGGCGAGGAACATCGAGACGAAGCCGACGCCGATGGAAATGGCGAAGGTCAACGAGATCGCGCTGGTGACCCGTGGCAGGGCGAAGATGTTCTGGTAATGGCGCCAGGAGAAGTTCTCGTACACCCCGGGAATCGGCTGAAACGAAGTGAACAGCACCGAGCCGATGGGCAGCACGGTCGCCAGCAACAGGAACAGCAGGATCGCCGTGCCGAAAAACGGCCGGCTGCCACGCAGGTGCACCAGGCGCGGGGCGCTGTTCTTGCCGACGATGGTGACGAAATTGCGCCGCCCCAGCAGCTTGGCCTGCAGCAGGCACAGCACGGCGACGATGCCCACGAGAAAGATCGACAGCACGCTGGCCTTGGCGTAATCCGGGCCGCCAAGGCCGGTGATGAAGGTCATGATGCGCGTGGCGATGACGTCGATGCTCTGGGGCCAGCCGAGGATCAGCACCAGGTCGAAGGCCTGTAGGCCGCCGACCAGGCCGAGCAGCACGGCGCCGCTGAGGGCCGGGGTCAGCGAGGGCAGGCTGATGCTGAAGAAGGTCTTCAGCTGGCTGGCGCCGGACACCAGCGAGGCGTCGTCATGGGTCGAGCTGAGGGCGCGGAACGGGCCGATCAGGAACAGGTAGATGATCGCCACCTTCTTGAACACCGACGCAATCACCAGGCCCGGCCAAGTCTCGATATCCACTAGACCGGAACCACCGATTGCCCACTGCGCCAGGTTGTTCAGCCAGCCGGTGTACTGGTTGCCAAGGAAGGCATAACCCAGGCCGTAGAACAGCGGCGGCGTGGCGAAGGTGATCAGCAGGCCAGGCAGGATCAGGCGCTTGGCGGGTGCATCGGTACGCTCCGACAGGAACGCCAGCGCCGCAGCGAAGAAGGTCGCCAAAGCGGTGGTGATCACCGAGATCAGCAGCGAGTTGTAGATCGCGCTGGACACCCCGGGGCCACTGAAAGTCGTGCGCCATGCGTCCAGCGTCCAGCCGCCCTCGAAGCCCGGTGGCACCGAGCGAAAGGAGCCCACGGCGAGCATGATGGCCGGCCACACCATCATGACCAGCAGAATGGTGTAGAGGAATAAGCGCGGCGTGAAGCGTGCCGAAAGGCGCAGACCAAACGGTAGCGTCACGGGGCGAGCCTGACTGAGTTGCATAGCATCGTCTCTCGAATACGTCGCCCCGCGTGCTCATGGATGAACACGCGGGGCGTCAAGTTGGAACGGACAACGTCCGCTCCTTCAGAATCCGCTCACGACCTCGTGAGCGGATTCTTAGTGCGCAAGCACCGGTGGTTCATGATCCAGATCCAGCAGCGGCAACAGCAGCTCGGAGACATACTCGGCCTCTGTCGCCTGCGGCCAGCCGGAGAGGATGAAGGTGTCGATACCCAGGTCGCTCTGCAGCCATTTCAACCGCTCCGCCACTTGCTCGGCGCTACCGACCAGGTAGGTGCCGCCGCCCTCGCCCGTCAGGTCGAGCAAGGCACCCCACCCGGTCATGCCGGAGAACAGCCCTGGCGAAAACTCCAGGTCCTCGAGCGTCGGTAAACGCCCGGCTTTCAACGCATCGATACGTGCCTGGATCTTCGGGTTGGCGTGGGAGATGCCATACAGCCCTTCCGGGTGCACACCACGGGCGATCAGCCCTTCGTGCGCCGACCTGGCCAGCACCTCGGCACCGGTGTTCTCCAGCAACTGGCGGAAGTGCGCGCGCGCTTCCTCCTCGGTCTCGCGCACGATCACGCTGGCCAGCGCACCGATCTGCAGTTCGCGGCCGTGCTCGCCGGCGGCGGCCTTGGCATCGATGATCTGCTGGCGCACTTCTTCCGGCTCGCGCAGGAAGGCCAGGTACACGTCCAGGGTCTTTGCCGCATGCTCGATGCCGGCCGGCGAGGCGCCCGCGCCCCACAACGGAATGCGCGGCACCTGGATCGGCCCCAGCGGCAGGTTGCTGGAAATCAGCACGTTCGGGTCACGCCCGGAGATGTTGAAATATGTGCCGCGATGGCCGACGTTCTCGCCGGCGTACAACCGCTTGAACAGGTCCCAATACTCGGCGCTCATGTCGTAGCGCTCGTCGTGGCCGAGGTTGACGCCATAGCGCGCCAGGGTCTTGTCCTGGCCGTTGACCACGTTGATCAGCAGGCGCCCACCCGAGTAGTCGTCGAAGGTCAGCGCCTGCTGGGCGAGCAATGCCGGCGGCGTGACGCCGGGGTAGATCGGGATCAGGAAGCGCATCTTCTCCGTCACCGAAATCAGCGAGGTCACGGTGATCAACACATCGTGGGCATAGGTGCCGAACAGGGCACCATAGAAACCACCGCGATCCACGGTCTGCGCCACGCGACGCAAGCGCGCGTGATCCACCGGGTAACGCCCCTCGGGAACCCAGGGACGGCGCCCGTCCACCGGGCTCATGTACCAAAGCACTTTCATCGTTCTGGCCTTACTTGAAATGACTGATGGCGCCGCTCTTGCGGATGGCACGCTGGATGTCGTCGTAGGCGTCATCGGGCAGCAGCTTGGCGCCGCCCAGTTGCTCGGCGATCGCTTCCAGCTGGGCAGCGGCCTCGAAGAACTTCACCCGCGTAGCGGCTTCGGTGATGCTGTCGCCGAAGGCGAAGATGCCGTGGTTGCCGTGCAGCACGCCGGGGATATCCGGGTAGTCGCGCAGGGTTTCCAGCAGCGGCGAACCATCGTCGCGGGCGCTATAACGAGTCACCGGAATTTCCTTGCGCACACCGAAACGCGGCAGGGAAATATGCGTGTTGCGCAGCGGCCGGTGGGCCGTGGAGAAGGCCATCAGGTAAGGCGTGTGGGCATGGAACGCGGCCTGTACGTCCGGGCGCGAGGTGAAGATGCCGGTGTACAACGGGGCGTACTCACGCACGCTCGGATAGGCCTGGCCATGCACGATGTTGCCATCGAAATCGACCACCACCACGCCACGGTCCGGGTGGCGGGCGGCACCGCCGATAACGAACAGGTTGTCGCTGCCCGGTACGCGCCAGGCGCCGTTGGCCGCGCCCTGGATGATGGCCGGGGTGCCGGCCAACTGGTTTTCCACGATCTGGGCGAAGCGGAACAGGTCCACGCCTTCGTGCTCGGCTTGTTTGCTCATGTTCGGTTTCCTCTCACGGTAAGGGGTTCAGAGCGAGGCTCGGGCTTCTTCCAACAGGCTGAAATCCAGCCAGTCGTCGACCTCGAAGTCGTTTTCGATAAAGCCGCGTTGCAGCAGGTAGTCCTTCTGGTTCTTCAGCGCAGCGACATAGTTGTCGTCGAAGCCCAGGGCGATGCTGTCGTACAGCCGTGTGCCGAACGCGGCCTCCACGACCTGCTCCGATACGGCCTGCTCGCGGGCGATGAAGCGCACGGCTTCCTGATGGTTGTCGCGGGCCCAGCGCTCGGCCTGGAGAATGCGCCGCAGGATGCGCACCAGCAGGTCGCGGTGGTGCTCGATGAAGCCGCTGTCGACGGTCAGGGTCAGCGGTGTGCTGTTGTTGGCGCGCTGCACTTCGTCAGGCAGGTCGAGCAGGTCGAACACGCGGTTCAGGCCGAACAGGAACTCCAGCTGCGGCGCCGGCGAGCCGATGGTGCGCGAGGTGATCACGTCCACTTCGCCACGCAGCAGCGGAGCCAGGCCATCGGTGTACCAGGCGCGCTGGATCACACCGCTACCGCTGCGGTTGTTGCGTCCGGCGCTGGCCGGCGTCAGGTCCGGCTCGACCAGGGTCACGTCGTCGAAGGTCAGCCCGGCCTGGCGCAACGCACCTTCGTAGGTGCGCCGCGAGGTGGCGTATTGGAAGTCCAGCTGACCGCCGTTGTTGCGTTGCAGCAGCAGGCGCTTGCCCTTGAGGTCGGCGGGGGTGGTGATGCCGGAGTCCGGCAGGCTCAGCACCGCTTGTGGGCCACGTACGAAGCTCAGGCCGATGACCTTGGTGTTCGCCCCACGAGAGCGGGTCCAGATCGCCGGAATGTTGCCGCCATGGCGGATCAGATTGTCCAACTGATGGGAGAAATGGCTCTTCAGCCGCTCGGGATCGTCACTGGCCTGCAGCAGTTGGAAATCGACGCTACGGTCCTCGCCAAACTCCTGCTCGAACAAGCCCTGATGCACGGCAATCCCCAGTCCGGTCGGGATCGGGCAGCGGGTGTAATACACCCGGGTAGCACTGTCACTCATGATTCGTCCTCACTGCATGCTGAAGGCGGCGGGCCTGGCCCGCCGCACTGATCAGAAGTCGTAACTGAGATTGGCGTAGTAGAAGGCACCGTCATAACCGGCTGGCGAGGCCGCCGAGTACCAGGTCTGACCCAGGGTCTGCTGCTGCGGGATCTGCTTGTCGGGGTAGCTGTCGAACAGGTTCTTCGCACCCAGGCCCACACGCAGGGCCTCGGTCACCCGGTAGCCCACTTCCGCGTCGGTCACCCACTGCGCCGAATAGGTCTGGTCGTAAGCGGGATTGGTCGGGTGAGCGACGCTGAATTCGCCATAGCGCACGACGCTGAGGGTCGCGTCCCAATCACCCAGGACGTAGGCACCGCTGAGGATCAGTTTGTCCTTCGGCGCGTAGTCTTCGATGATCGCCCGGCTCTGCCGGCCAACCAGTTGCAGACCACTGCCCTGCAGTTGCCCGGGATTCGCCGCGATACCAACGATCTCATTCTTCGCCCGACTGTAGGCCGCGCTCAGGTCCAGACGGCTGTCCTGCTGCAGGTTGAAGCGGTACTTGCCCACCACGTCGACACCGCGGGTGCGAGTGTCCACGCCGTTGATGAAGAACTGAGCAAACTGGATATCGGGGAAGCCCGCATTGGTCAGGATGTTGGTCACCAACGGACCACCGAGTTGATCGGTCAGCACGATGCGGTCATCGATCTCGATCTGATACACGTCGACCGTCAGCGACGCATTGCGGATCGGGGTGAAGACCAGGCCGAACGAGTAGTCGGTGGACTTCTCCGGTTTCAGCGCCTTGGCACCGAGTGCCTGGGCTTCAGGGCTGCCCACCGGCAGGCCGCGAGTCGAAGTGAAATCCAATGTGCCGGTACGTGTGCTCAGGCCCGTGACGGCATAGCCGGTCTGCGCCAGTGCAGGAGCACGGAAACCGGTGCTAGCCGAACCTCGGAACGCCAGGCTGTCAGTCAGTGCATATCGTGCCGATACCTTGCCGTTGCTGGTCGAACCCGCATCGCTGTATTCGTCGTAGCGCCCCGTCAGGCCGATCTCGAGCTTCTCGACAGGCTCGAATTCGAGACTGGCATAAACGCCTTTCACGTTACGCTTCAGGTCGACCTCATCCTGCGGATGCAAGCCGGTGTTGCCGCGTGACCCGATCAGCGGCACCTGCCCGGCGTTCGGACCATCAGGAATCAACTGCCCGCCATTCGCCCAGCTTTCGTAGGAACCGGCATGGGTTTCATAGCGGTCCTTACGGTAGGAAATACCAGCCGAGATATTCAGCGGCTTTTCCAGCCAGGAAACTGGAAGTTCTTTTACATAATCAAGGTTGGTATTGAACAGGCTGTTCTTGCGCGCATAGAGATCATTGAATGCAGTCGGGCTGTCCGCACCAAAGGTGGCGTTCAACGATGGCGAAACGCCTTGGGTCAACTTGTTCCAGCCATAAGAAACCGAGAAATCCAAACTGCCCAATTGCTCATTGTCGTACTTCAAACCACTGATAATGGAAAAGTCATTATTGTGGTAAGTAGCGCGCGGCTGATAACCATCGGGGAACAGTTCCCGAACATTGCCCTTGTCATTGGGTGGAATGAAGTTCTGCAGGGCCTGGTTACGGCTGTCGGTGTAGGACGCGGTGCCGTACAGGCGCACCGCATCGTTGAGGCCGAACTCGGTGTTGGCGAGGAGGTTCCAGGTATCACGATCTGGCGGCTGGGCCCACTGCACCTTGTCCTTGCGCGCGGTGGCCTCACGGGAATCACCTGCGAAGTACCACTGGCGCGGGTCGGCCGGGCCAGAAATCGGATGGCGCTCACGGAACGCATCGGCGGCCAGGGTGAGGAAACCGTCGTTTGGTAGCTCAAAGCCCTTCCAGGCACTGGTGGATGCCCCATAGCGGCTGTTCTGCGAGTTGTAGACGCCATACTGGCTGGAGATGTTGCCGCCTTCCTTCTCGCTCTTCAGAACGATGTTGATAACCCCGGCAATAGCGTCCGAACCGTACTGGGCAGATGCGCCGTCCCGCAGCACTTCGATGTGATCGATGGCGCTGACCGGAATGGTGTTGAGGTCCACCGGCTGTGAGTTGTTGGCACTCAGGCCGGCAATGGTATGGCGACGCTTGCCATTGACCAGCACCAGCACCTGGTCGGCCGACAAGCCACGCAAGGTAGCCGCTTTGACTCCGTTATTAACGAAGCCACCGGTCGGCGAGTTGAACGAAGGCGATATCTTCTGCAGTAAGTCACTGACCCGGGTTGCGCCACTTTTTTCAATAGTCGAGCTGCTGATAACATCAACAGGCGCAGAACTTTTAAGCGGTGTTACATCGGTACGCTTAGTTCCGGTAACAACCACGACATCCAATGTAGAATCAGCATTTTTCTCGTCAGCGCTTACCGTAGGAGAAATAATAGAAGCTATAAATACAGCTAATAAGGAGGGCAAAAAGAGCCCGTCAACCTTATTAAGGTTGTTCAATGACATAATTAATTCCCCATACAGGCAAGGCACTAAGGTGAATTGAATTACATCACTTCCGTATTAATTAGGAAAAATACCGTGTTGCGTTAAGATTATTCCTAAAAGCTATATTAAATGAATTTAATAGCTGGTATTGAACTAAAGGACGTATCCAGATCGCTGTGCCTGACGGGCGTTGGTCGACCACTGCCTACGCCTAAAGGCCCGGAGCGCAAGGCTGCCAGGGCCAGATAACACGTCGGACCCGCGGTACGGTTGCCTTTCGCCAGAGCAGCCCCATATAGGATGGATAACCCGAGGAGGCTGTATGAGCGCACTGGCCACAACCCCATTCTCCATTCTCGACCTGGCGCCGATCCGCGATCACGGCGGCCCGGCCCAGGCGATGCACAACTCCCTGGCCCTGGCCCAACACGCGGAGAAGCTGGGCTTCTCGCGCTACTGGGTAGCCGAACACCACAACATGGATGGCATCGCCAGCTCGGCCACCGCTGTATTGCTTGGCTACCTGGCCGCCGGCACGTCGACCCTGCGCCTGGGCTCCGGCGGCATCATGCTGCCCAACCATGCGCCTCTGGTGGTGGCCGAGCAGTTCGGCACCCTGGCCAGCCTCTATCCAGGCCGGATCGAACTGGGCCTGGGCCGCGCTCCGGGTGCCGACCAGTACACCGCCCGCGCCCTGCGCCGCGACCGTCTCGGCAGCGCCGATGACTTCCCCCAGGATGTCGAGGAGCTGCAAGCCCTGCTCGGCCCGCGCCAGCCTGGCCAGCGGGTGATCGCCATGCCCGGCGCCGATACCAATGTGCCGATCTGGCTGCTCGGCTCCAGCCTGTTCAGTGCCCAGTTGGCCGCGCAGAAAGGTTTGCCCTATGCCTTCGCCTCGCACTTCGCGCCGCGCTACCTACATCAGGCGATCCGCATCTATCGCGAGAACTTCCAGCCCTCGGCGGTGCTCGACAAACCCTACGTGATGATCGGCGTGCCACTGGTCGCTGCACCGACCGACGAAGAGGCCGAGTTCCTCGCCACCACCGTGTTCCAGCGTGTGCTCAACCTGATGCGCGGCGAGAGCCTGGTACTGCGGCCACCGGTGGAGTCGATGGTCGGGCGCTGGCAACCTCACGAGCAGCAGGCCGTTGGTGATTTCCTCGGCCTGGCGGTGATTGGCGGGCCGGACAAGGTGCGAGCGCGCCTGGAGGTGTTGCTGGAACAGACCGGGGTCGATGAGTTGATCTTCACCTGTGACGTCTACGATCACGAACACCGCCTGCGCGCCTTCGACATCCTCGCCGGGCTGCGCTGAGCAAGCGCAGAGACAAACCGGTCGAACTTGTCAGCTCAGGGCTTCTCTCAACTAGACACGGGCAACACGCCCCCTGACGAGGAGAAGCTCATGAGCATCAAGAAAACCGCATCCGCGCACTGGCAAGGCGGCATCAAGGACGGCAAAGGCAGCATTTCCACCCAGAGCGGTGCACTCAAGGACACGCCCTACGGCTTCAACACCCGCTTCGAAGACAAGGCCGGTACCAATCCCGAGGAGTTGATCGGGGCCGCTCACGCCGGCTGTTTCTCCATGGCTCTGTCCCTGCAATTGGGCGAAGCCGGGATGACCGCGGACAGCATCGATACCCGCGCCGAAGTGACCCTGGACAAGGACGCCGGTGGCTTCACCATCACCGCCGTGCACCTGAGCCTCAAGGCCAGGATCCCCGGCGCCGACCGCGACAAGTTCGAGAAGGCGGTAGACGCCGCCAAGACCGGCTGCCCGGTATCCAAACTGCTGAATGCCGAGATCACCCTGGACGCCACGCTGGAAAACTGACCCGCTGCACTCAGGCTCAGCCTGCACGGGTGCCCAGTCGTTGGGTGCGCCGTGCGCACGGCGCACCCTACGCCCGTGATTACGGCAAGTCTCAGTACGGCCCGCAGCGCAGCACGTCACCTCGCGTCAGCACCTGGCGCTGGTCATCGTAGAGCCAGACCTGAGCTTTCATCAGCAAAGGTCGCGCCTCCATGCGATAGCGCTGGCCGGCGGCGAAGTCGGCATAACGCACACGCACGTAGCAGGTCACCTGCGTGGTCTGCGTGCCGAAATCGCCACCCCCCCTGGCACTGCGCTCGAACTGGAAGCGCGCCTCCAGGCTGTGCTCACCCGGCGTCACCTGGAAGTAGCGCCCGTCGCTCAGGCGCTGGCCATCCAGGCGGCTGGCCAGCAGGCTGTCACCGGGTGCGCTGTGCAAGGAGATCCAGGCCTGCTGCGGATCGGCCTCGGGTACCGGCGTACCGGCACAGGCCGTCAGGCCCAACAGGGAAAACAGCAACACCGTCAGCACGCGCATGGCAGATACCTCGTAAAACAGACTGCCAGCATAGTCGATCAGACATCCCCGCAGCGCCCCTCGCGTGCCCGCGCCAGGCGCTCGCCATCGGCGCCATACAACTGCGCCCAAGGCCGGAAGCCACGGCTGCCGGTGCGTACCCGGTAGCGCTTGCCGGCGGCAAAATCGGCATAGTCCAGGGTCATGAGACAGGTGCGCGGCAAGGGCTCGTCATCGGTGCCGACATTGCCCGGCGCTACCTCGAAGCGCACCCGCATCTGCAAGGCATGCGCACCAGGGCTGACCTGGAAGTAATCATCGTCATCCAGTGATCGCTCGTCCACGCGCACGGCTTCCACGGTCTCGCCCCTGTCGCTGTACAGGTCGATCCAGGCCTGACTCGGATCATGGCTGGGCCCCAGCAACGCACAACCGCCCAGGACAAAAGGCAGGCAACACAGCAGCAGACGACGCATGGGAACTCCCGAACAGGTGGCGCATGACAGGGGCGATGCAATAGGCTCTGGGGCATGTTGCCGCCTCTGCCCATCAACCGGTTCTTACCCGACCGCGTCCTGCGCCACACGGTTCCGCCGCTGCTCGGCTTGCTGCTGAGCGGTTGCGCATCGCTGGAGTACTACGCCCAGCTCGGCCAGGGCCAGCTCGCCCTGCTGCGCGCGCGCCAGCCGGTCGAGCAACTGCTTGCCGACCCCGCGCAAGACGCCATCCTGCGCCAGCGCCTGCAACTGGCCCAGCAGGCACGGGATTTTGCCAGCCAACATCTGGCCCTGCCGGACAACCGCAGCTATCGCCTGTATGCCGACCTGCAACGTCCCTACGTGGTGTGGAATGTCTTCGCCACGGCCGAGCTGTCGCTGCAACCGCTGACCCATTGCTTCCCGATTGCCGGTTGCGTGGCTTACCGCGGCTACTACCAGCAGGGCCGTGCCCGAGGTGCCGCCGCGCTGCTGCAGGCGGATGGCCTGGATACCTATGTCGCCGGCATCGAGGCCTACTCCACCCTCGGCTGGTTCGACGACCCGATCCTCAACACCATGCTGCGCTGGAATGACGACCGCCTGGCCGCCACGCTCTTCCATGAGCTCGCGCACCAGCAGCTGTACGTCCCCGACGACACCGCCTTCAACGAGTCCTTCGCCAGTTTCGTCGAACACGAGGGGCTGCGGCAGTGGCGCCTGAGCCGCGGCCTGCGCGTGCAGGACGACGCCGACGAACGCCAGCGCACCCAGTTCGTCGAACTGATCCTGGCCAGCCGCGAGCGCCTGCAGCAGCTCTATGACAGCCCGCTGGACGACAACCACAAGCGGGCTGGCAAGGCCGCCGAGTTCGAGCGCCTGCGCCACGATTATCGGGAAGCGCGTGACCGCGACTGGCACGGAGACGGCCGCTACGACGCCTGGATGGCCGCTCCGCTGAACAACGCCCGGCTACTGCCCTTCGGCCTCTACGATCACTGGGTGCCGGCCTTCGCCAACCTGTTCCGCCAGGCCCACGGCGACTGGCCGACCTTCTATGCCCGCGCCAAGGCCATCGGCGAACAACCGGCCACCCAGCGCCAGGCCACCTTGCAGGCACTGCAGGACACGAACTGAGCGAACCAGCCAGGCAAACCACCAGTCAAACGAGAGACCAACCGTGGAGGTGTGCGATGCACAAATGGACTCTGGCCGTACTGCTCGGCCTGCTCGGCAGCACCGCACTGGCGGCGCCCAAACCCTGCGCCGAGCTGAAACAGGAAATCGAAGTGAAGATCCAGGCAGCCGGGGTCGCCAGCTACACCCTGGAGATCGTCCCCACTGCCGATGTCACCGACCCGAACATGGTGGTCGGCTCCTGTGAAAACGGCAGCAAGAAGATCATCTACCAGAAGAACAACGACTGATCGTCGCTACGCCGGCAGCAATGCCTCATGCAGCTGCGCCAGCGTGTCGAAATGGTAGGTCGGCGCATGCGCCGCCAGCTCCTGCTGGCTGCCGAAACCATAGCCGACCGCCGCACAATCCAGTCCATTACGCCGCGCGCCGATCAGGTCGTGCTCGCGGTCACCGATCATCAGCGTCTGCGTCGGGTCGAGTTGCTCCTCGGCCAGCAGGTGCGCGATCAACTCGACCTTGTCGCTGCGCGTGCCGTCCAGCTCGCTGCCGTAGATCACCTTGAAGTGCTGGTCGAAGGCGAAATGCCGAGCGATTTCCCGCGCGAATACCACCGGCTTGGACGTGGCGATGTACAGGGTACGACCTTGCTCGCGCAGGCCACTCAGCAAGGCCGGAATACCGTCGAACAGCCGGTTCTCGTACAAACCGGTGACCTTGAAACGCTCGCGGTAGTGCTCCACCGCCTCCCAGGCGCGGGCTTCGTCGAAGCCATAGAAGCGCATGAACGCTTGCTTCAGCGGCGGGCCGATAAAGGGCTCTAGGCGGGTCAGGTCGGGCTCGTCGATGCCGAGACGAGCCAGGGCGAACTGGATGGAACGGGTGATGCCTTCACGCGGATCGGTCAGCGTGCCGTCCAGGTCGAACAGAATGTTGGCGTAATGCATGGCAGCTCTTTTCTGCAGGTCAGACGGGACGCAACTATACGCCAGCAGTCCTTTTGACTCGACCTCAACACCTGCCGCCAAACCCTGAAGGCAAGCAATCAGGCACCGGGCTCGATAAGCGGTTTAACCATGTCGCGGCAGAAATGCTGTTTATTCGCCGCAGGGCAACAGCGCAGTCATTTCTTTATTTAATTCTTCAATGCTAATCCTGCCACTGCCTCGAACGGCTGAACTCGGCAACCGATAAACAAGTAACATGGGGAAACTTAATGCCACCCTCTTCTTGAACAGTCGGCTGTCTCGATAACATCCAGCCGATTTACCCTACCCACACTTTATAAAAACAATGATGGCCTCTGGAGGCGTGCGTGGACTGGCGGCAAAAACGTGATGCTTCCGGCGTTCGCTATGTATTGGAAATAGCCGAGGAACATGCGGTTTCTATTACGGCCTGCCTGGCCGGCAGTGCAATAGCAGCGGACACGTTCAGCGCATTCAATGGCAAGATCGAAGCCTGGCAGGAACTGGCAGTCATTCGGAATCTGCTTCAACAAATCGATCATCCCGGCCTGGGCATTGCTGTGGGTCGGCGTTACCACCTCACCTCGCTGGGGATTCTCGGCTTTACCATGCTGGCCAGCGAAACCCTGATGAATGCGCTGAGCACGCTGGATCGCTTTCAGTCCCTGGCCCTGGCGATTTGCCCGGTCAAAACCGAAGTCGAACCACGCGGCGTGTGGGTAATCTTTGATGAGCGCGTCCTGCCTGAAGATACCCGCCGCTTTGTCGTCGAACGCGGGCTGAGCGCTGTCATGTCGGTGGTTTCAGAGCTGATGCAGCGCGATGTTGTGCCACTGGAAGTCCAGGTGCGTTTTGACGCCCCGCCCGATGCGCACACGGGCTATTCCGAGCTACCGACACCCCTCCAGTTTGCGGCGCCGCGAAATGGCGTGCTGTTTGCCAATGACGACCTGCATCACCCTCTGCCCCAGGCCAACCTGGCCTCCCGGTTTCAGGGCGAGCAACTGTGCGGACGCCTGATCCAGGAAATCCAGCTGTCGCCCAACGGCTCATCGCTCGTGCACCGGGTTCAGCAAGTGCTGCTTGAAAACCCCTCCAGCCTCCTCACCAGCAAGGACGTCGCCACCTGCATCGGCCTCTCGGATCGTACGCTGCATCGGCGCCTGGCGGATGAAGGCCTGAGCTTCAGGCAGCTCAACGACCAGATTAAACAGCGTCTGGCCAAGCAGATGCTCAGCGCATCGACCCTGGATATGCACAGCATCGCCCAACACCTCGGCTATGCCGAAGCCGCGAGTTTTTCCAGGGCATTCGCACGCTGGACCGGGCAGAACCCCGGGCATTGGAAAAGAACGCACAAGGCGCTCGACTGAGCAGATCCCTGGCGTTCCAGGTTAGGTATGCGAGGTCGCCCGCCTAGGGCTGGAATGATTGCCTGACCGCCTCGGCGGATACAGGCCCCATGTGCCCGGTGTACCAGTTGCGTACGTTGGGGTAGGCAAGAATCTGCTGAATATCCCGGTCATTCGTTTGCAGGTCGCACATGTAGAAATGCCGCGCTGGCTGGGTCTTGCTCAGCAGCTCTCCCCGCAGCAAATCCCCGACAAACGCATTCTCACCGATGATGACCGCCAGCGAGCCGGCCGTATGACTCGGCACCGCCACCACCTCGCCAACAATCCCCAGCGCCTGCAGATCGAAGCTATCGTCCACCCAGATATCCGCCACCACAGGTGGGTAGGACTCGCGCTCAATGGAGGGTTGAAGAAAACGCGCAAGCAGCGTTGTGGGGCAGAGAACGCCGTTCTTTCCGGCCGCCAGCATCTGCTGCTCGGCCCGGCTCGCGATGACTTTCGTCCCGAACTGGCGCTGGAACAACGCAGCACCACCCGCATGATCCGTGTGCCCATGGGTGAGAATGAGGTAATCGATGCTTTCCGGAGCAATGCCAGCGGCTGCCATCTCCTCGAGCAACTTCGGCTCATCACCGTGTTTGCCGGAGTCGATCATGATGCGCACGCCCTGCGTATCGACGATATGCGTGTTGGCCAGCGCTACGGTCAGGGTCGTTACGTGTGCAGCCGACACCACTGGCTTCGAACCGCACCCGGCGATAAAGAGCGACAGCACCAGCAGACCCAATGAACGCGTCACGGGCAATAACGTGATGGGTAAAAGGGACATGTCGCTCTCTCACGCAATTAAATGGATTACGGGTGACTCTCGACTTTGTTCTTGAGATTGTTCAGGGCGATATCGGACATCTTCACCATGCCACTCTTCAATTGCTGGATATATTTATCGAGCGAATAATCCAGGGTTCTTTTGAACACTGTACCGTTGCCTTGTTTTACCAACTGATAGTGGATGCTGCCGTCGATCATTGGCGACGTGAATACGGTCTTGAACTCATTGGGCGGCGAAGCGATAACAACCTCATAGTTCATCTCAACTTCCTGCCCGAACAGTTTTATTCTTTCCTTGAACTTATGCCCGTTAGGCAATGTGCCGACGGTGCCGGTCTCAGCGCCCAATGAAACCGGGTGCCACTCATGCCAGCGATCTGGTTGAGTTACATAGTCGTAGACATCGGTAATATCGGCCGCAAAGAACTGTTCATTGACGTTGCGCTCTGCATTCGCATTGCCGCAAAACACCAGTGATAACCATACCGCGCCCAGCAGTGAGCCAAACTTTGAATACATGGGACAAGCCTCGTCATGAAGAAGTGAATGACAGGGCCAGATTAGAGGTATCCCCTCCGGGTTTCAGTGACAGTCACTGCCAGAAATTGATAGTTTGCGCCAAACTCAATGGCATCAAGAAGGCTGCCTATACGGCAGTGAAGTAGAGACATTAACGCCAAGAGGTGCGTTATAGAAGGTCCTGTTGCTCGACAGCCATGAAAAACCCTCTTTTTTATGTCCTCTTCAAGTCATTGATTTTAAAGGCTCTGTTTCAGTGCTGAAAATAAGGGGTAAAAGTATGGTCGGACCCATTTGGCTCCGTCCTGCACCGTACAAGACAGTCCAGGCATCGAGGAATCCGCTCCTTTCACTGGCCATGATCTGACCGGCCCAGGCCTCAATCCTCCTGTACGAAATGGCGTGCCTTCCCTGCCACCCGCGCATTCAGGCCGGTCGCACCACCTCGCCGCTGACCAGATCGCGGATGGTGCTCGGGTTGCGCCGCCCACCGAGTGCGCCGCCCAATACCGCGTCTACCTGGCCACGGAAGTACTGCTCAACACGTAAACGCGTACGCGCGGCAGGGCGGCCGGTGCGGTTGGCTGAGGTCGAGACCAGGGGGCCGACCAGGGCACAGAGATCGCGCACCAGTGGATGGTCGCTGACACGCAGGGCCACGCTGTCGTGGCGGCCGGTAATCCATTCAGGCAGCAGGTTCTGGTGCGGCACCAGCCAGGTATTCGGCCCTGGCCAGGTGCTGGCAAGACGATCGAGCCAAGGCTCGGGGAGGTCTTCGAGAAGAAAGTCGAACTGGCGAATATTGTCCGCCACCAGGATCAGGCCCTTGTCCACTGGCCGCTCCTTGAGCGCCAGCAGGCGGTCCACTGCGATCTCGTTCCAGGGGTCGCATCCCAGGCCCCAAACGGCCTCGGTTGGATAAGCGATCACACCGCCTTCACGGACGACCTGTGCCACACGTTTTACCTGCCAGTTGCTGTACATCACGACGCCCCCACCAAACGATCTGGCGCGAGTGTACAGCCCTCACCTGACGCGGTGTAGCCAGCGCCCTGCCTCGCACGCCACGCGCCCCTCGAGTTCAAGCTCGGTCAATGCCGTCAGGGTTTCAGCAATGCCAAGGCCACTGGCCTTCGCCAGGCCTTCGCTGGTCATGGGGGCGGCACGCAAATGCCCCAGCAGGGGATGATCGTCACAGGCGTGCGCTTCTGGAGTCGCGGATGGCGTCTGCCAGCCACGCAGGGCTTCGAGGATATGCTCGACGCTTTCCACCAGCGTCGCTCCATCGCGGATCAACTGATGACAACCCCGCGCACCGGGATGATGGATCGAGCCGGGAATGGCATACACCTCGCGCCCCTGCTCAGCGGCCAGCCGCGCAGTGATCAATGAGCCGCTGGAGGGACTCGCCTCGACCACCAGCACGCCCAATGAAAGTCCACTGATGATGCGGTTGCGCCGCGGAAAATTGCTCGCATGCGGCGGACAATCCAGCGGCAGTTCGGAGACCAACGCACCACCGCCCTCGATGATTGCGTCAGCCAGCCCGGCATGACGCTGCGGATACAGCCGCAGCAAGCCAGTCCCCAGCACCGCCACTGTCTTGCCGGCCACCGCCAGCGCTCCCTGATGCGCCGCGCCATCAATGCCCAGCGCCAATCCGCTGGTGACCACAAAGCCACCACCGGCCAGACTGCGAGCGAACGCGCGCGCCGTATCCAGCCCCACATGTGACGCTCGCCGGCTGCCAACCATAGCCAGCTGAGGCCGCTCCAGGATCGATGCATCGCCGGCCACGAACAGCAGAGGCGGTGCATCGCTCAGCTCAGCCAGTAGAGCCGGGTAGGCGGGGTCGTCCCACATCAGCAGATGCTGGTTGGGCTGATCCAGCCAGCTCAGGGCCTGGGCTGCTCGCTCGCGAATCGGTGCACTGCGCCGAGGCTCCGCACACGCCACTGGCAACCCCAGCGAACGCCAGGCAGCAGATGGCGCACTCAGCGCAGCGGACGCAGAGCCAAAGGCATCAAGTAAGCGACGAAACCGGCGAGGCCCCAGATCAGGCAGGGTATGGAGACGCAGGCGCGCCTCGAGTTCGGCAGGAGAACAAGCAGTCATGGCGATCATCCTTGATCGACGGCCACCCACGATGGCCTGGTAACACGGGAATAGCAAAAGCCCCGCAGTGCGGGGCTTGGGGATTGCTCAGGGGTTGCGAACCTTATCCATGACCGAGAGATCGCGGCTGGCGGAAAGCACCAGGCCGTAGCTCAACTTCTCGTAGGTACGGAACACCATCAGCATGCCGGAACGCTCATCCGGAATCTTGATCGGCTTGTCGGTAACGCGGTCACGTACGGTTTCGCCGGTCTTGTAGATGGCTAGTACGTTACCTTCAACCAGGCCATCGATCTTGCCCTTGTTGATGGTTACCACATCGAGCTGACCAATACGGCTTACCCCACGCGGGACATCAAGGATAACGCCACGAATCTCGGTTTGTGGTTCGCTGGGCATGAAGGTGGAGTTGACCGCGCGATGTTCAGTGGGGAACAAGCGGTCGCCAATTCGCGCTTCCTGGGTAGTACGGCTCAAGGCTACGGTGGCGATATCACCCTCCTGGGCCACGACTTCACCGGTGCCGATATCGTCAGCGTTGATGCCAAGGAATTGCTTGGTTTCAGGGTCGATGTATTTCTTGCCCTGGCGGAAGATGCCATACACCGGGTCCTGTTCGTTGAACTGGCCACGGGCGTACAGGCGGTCACCGGCACCACTGACAACGCGCTCGGAATCACCCGCCACGATATAGGGGCGACTGGCGAAATCTTCCGGTGTATCGATGATGCGGTTGGTCAGCAGGAAGCTGTTGATCGCCTCCAGCGGAATCGCCGGAATGGCTTCGGCCATCGGGGTGCTGCGCACCTGCGGCGACAGCTTGATGACGCCGCGCGACTCGCCACGGTTAAGCTGCAGGCGTGGCTGGCCATCGATGTAGACGAGGCTCAGGGTATCGCCCGGGTAGATCAGATGGGGATTCTCGACCTGGGGATTGGCATGCCAGATCTCCGGCCACTTCCACGGTTGGCTGAGGAACTTGCCAGAAATATCCCAGAGGGTGTCGCCTTTGACGACCGTGTAGCGGTCTGGGTGACCATCCTTGAGTCGAACTTCCGCCTGGACCATAGCGGTCTGGGCCGTAGCGACATGGGCCAGCCCGCCGGCGGCCACAAGCAGCAGGGCGAGTAGTGATTTCCTCATGCGGTGAATCCCTTTATTATGTGGCAGACGCCTGGAAGCCGCGGCAGATGCGACTTCATAGCCCTTTTTCAAAGCTGTTCAGCATATTAGCAGCGGTTTTTGACTTTATTCCACAAGTGCATCACAAACATCTATGGCGATTCTCAACATCCTCGAATTTCCCGATCCGCGCCTGCGCACCATTGCCAAGCCGGTCACTGTATTCGATGACGCATTGCAGCAACTGATCGACGACATGTTCGAGACCATGTACGCCGCGCCCGGTATCGGCCTGGCCGCGACCCAGGTCAACGTACACAAGCGCCTGGTGGTGATGGACCTGTCCGAGGACAAGAGCGAGCCACGGGTGTTCATCAACCCCGAGTTCGAATCCCTCACCGAAGAGATGGACCAGTATCAGGAAGGTTGCCTCTCGGTGCCGGGCTTCTATGAAAACGTCGACCGCCCGCAGAAGGTGCTGATCAAGGCGCTGGACCGCCATGGCAAGCCCTATGAACTGCACGCCGAGGGCCTGCTCGCCGTCTGCATCCAGCATGAATGCGATCACCTCAACGGCAAGCTGTTCGTCGACTACCTGTCCAACCTCAAGCGCGACCGGATCAAGAAGAAGCTGGAAAAGCAGCACCGCCAGCAGGCTTGATCGCCGAATCCAAAGGCTTGCCTCGGCAAGCCTTTTTCTTTGCAGCCCAGAACCACAGCGAGCCACCGATGCGCATCGTTTTTGCCGGTACTCCCGAATTCGCCGCCCAGCACCTGCAGGCCCTGCTCGACGCCGGACGCCAGGTGGTGGCCGTCTACACCCAACCGGATCGCCCCTCCGGTCGCGGACAGAAACTCACACCCAGCCCGGTCAAGCAGCTCGCCGTACAACATGGCATCGCGGTGTATCAACCGCAGACCCTGCGCGATGCCGAGGCCCAGGCCGAACTGGCGGCGCTGATGCCGGACCTGATGGTGGTGGTCGCCTACGGCCTGATCCTGCCCCAGGTGGTGCTGGATATCCCACGCCTGGGCTGCATCAACAGCCATGCCTCGCTGCTGCCGCGGTGGCGCGGCGCGGCGCCGATCCAGCGTGCCGTGCAAGCCGGTGATGCCGAGAGTGGTGTAACCGTGATGCGCATGGAAGCCGGCCTGGACACCGGGCCGATGCTGCTCAAGGTGACCACCCCGATCAGCGCCGACGACACCGGCGGCAGCCTGCATGACCGTCTCGCCGAACTCGGCCCGCCGGCCGTGCTGCAAGCCATCGACGGCCTGGCCACCGGCACGCTGCAAGGCGAAGTGCAGGACGACAGCTTCGCCACCTATGCGCATAAGTTGAACAAGGACGAAGCGCGCCTCGACTGGCACCGCCCGGCTGTTGAGCTGGAACGCCTGGTGCGCGCTTTCTATCCCTGGCCGATCTGCCACAGCACGCTCAACAATGAGCCGCTCAAGGTGCTCGCCGCCAGCCTGGGCGAAGGCCGCGGCACGCCCGGAACGGTTCTCGCCGCCAGCAAGGAAGGCCTCACCGTGGCCTGTGGCGAAGGGGCATTGCGCCTGACGCGCCTGCAGTTGCCTGGTGGTAAGCCGCTGGCCTTCGCTGATCTGTTCAACAGCCGTCGTGAGCAATTCGCCGTCGGCACGGTGCTGCAGTGATGAACACGGAGCCATGCCGATGAACCCGCGTCTGGCAGCTGCACGCGCCCTGGCCAGCGTATTGAATGGCAAGGCCTCGCTCGGCAGCAGCCTGCCGCCCCTGCTGGAACGGGTCGACGAGCGCGACCGCGGCCTGGCGCAGGACCTCGCCTTCGGCACCGCCCGCTGGCAACCGCGTCTGGCCCTGCTCGCCGAGAAGCTGCTGCAAAAGCCGTTCAAGGCCGCAGACCGTGACATAGAGGCGCTGTTGTTGGTCGGCCTGTACCAGCTGTTCCACACCCGAATTCCAGCCCACGCAGCCATCAGCGAAACCGTCGCCTGCGTCGACAAACTGAAGAAGTCCTCGCTCAAGGGCCTGCTCAATGCAGTGCTACGCAATGCCCAGCGCGACGGCGAGGCGATTTTCGCCAGCCTGGACCGTGACCCGGTGCTGCACACCGCCCATCCACGCTGGTTGCAGAAAGCACTCAAGGCCTATTGGCCAGAGCAGTGGCAAGCCATCTGCACTGCGAACAACGCCCACCCGCCGTTGATCCTGCGAGCCAACCGCCGCCATGGCAGCCGCGAGGCCTACCTCGCCGAGCTGCGCAACGCTGGCATCGAAGCCGAATCCTGCACCTTCAGCCGCGATGGCATCCGCCTGCTCGCAGCCCGGGATGTGAAGACCCTGCCCGGCTTCGCCGAAGGCCGCGTCAGCGTGCAGGACGAAGCCGCACAACTGGCCGCCGACCTGCTCGACCTCGCCCCTGGCCAGCGCGTGCTCGATGCCTGCGCCGCGCCGGGCGGCAAGACCTGCCACCTGCTCGAAGCCGAGCCTGGCCTGAGCGAAGTGGTTGCCGTGGATCTGGAGGCCAGCCGCCTGACGCGGGTGCGCG
The DNA here is from genome assembly GCF_965111915.1 of Pseudomonas sp. Marseille-Q8238. Classification (NCBI taxonomy): domain Bacteria; kingdom Pseudomonadati; phylum Pseudomonadota; class Gammaproteobacteria; order Pseudomonadales; family Pseudomonadaceae; genus Pseudomonas; species Pseudomonas sp. Marseille-Q8238. The sequence continues at coordinate 4,985,008 of NZ_CBCOPI010000001.1, forward strand.
AAAACCTCGAGCGTTTGCAGTTGCACGCCACCCTGATCGCCGCCGATGGTCGCGACACCGCGGTGTGGTGGGATGGCAAGCCGTTCCAGCGCATCCTCCTCGACGCGCCCTGCTCCGCCACCGGGGTGATACGCCGCCACCCGGACATCAAGCTGACCCGCCAGCCTGACGACATCGCCGCCCTGGCCGTGCTGCAAGGCGAGCTGCTGGATGCTCTGTGGCCGACCCTGGAAGTGGGCGGCGTGCTGCTCTACGCCACCTGCTCGGTCCTGCCGCCGGAAAACAGCGACGGCATCGCCGCCTTCCTCGCCCGCACCCCAGGTGCCCGCGAGCTGGATCTCGACACGCAAGCCGGCCTCAAACAGGCACACGGACGACAATTGTTCCCGCAGGTGGACGGCCACGACGGCTTCTACTATGCCAAGCTGATGAAGATCGCCGCGACGCCCCGCGGCTAGACCCTGTCTACGATCTGCTACGCGTCGGCCAGGCTGTGTTGAAAGCGGGCTCGGAATGCTCATTTACCAGCTGTAAACTGCGCCTCCTCGCCCGCCTTCGCCTTGCCTGGCTCTAGCTCGCAATATCGTAAAAAGGGTCTAAACGGAGTTATTCGATGAAGATCATTATTCTCGGTGCCGGGCAGGTCGGCGGCACACTGGCCGAACACCTGGCCAGTGAGGCTAACGACATCACCGTGGTCGACACCGACGGCGACCGCCTGCGGGACCTGGGTGATCGCCTGGATATCCGCACCGTGCAAGGTCGCGGTTCGTTCCCCACAGTGTTGCGCCAGGCCGGCGCGGATGATGCCGATATGCTGGTCGCGGTGACCAACAGCGACGAGACCAACATGGTCGCCTGCCAGGTCGCCTATACCCTGTTCCATACGCCGACCAAGATCGCCCGTGTGCGCGAGTCGGCCTACCTGACGCGCAGCGGCCTGTTCAACAACGAAGCCATCCCGGTCGACGTGCTGATCAGCCCGGAACAGGTCGTGACCAACTACATCAAGCGCCTGATCGAATACCCCGGTGCGCTGCAGGTGATCGACTTCGCCGAGGGCAAGGCGCAGCTGGTCGCGGTGAAGGCCTATTACGGCGGCCCGCTGGTGGGTCAGCAACTGCGTCAGATCCGTGAGCACATGCCCAATGTCGACACCCGCGTGGCCGCCATCTTCCGCCGTAATCGGCCGATCATGCCGCAGGGCGATACCATCATCGAAGCCGATGACGAAGTGTTCTTCATCGCTGCCCGTGCACACATCCGCGCGGTGATGAGCGAGATGCGCCGCCTCGAGGACAACTACAAGAAAGTGGTCATCGCCGGCGGCGGTCATATTGGCGAGCGCCTGGCCGAGGCCATCGAAAGCCGCTACCAGGTAAAGATCATCGAGATGAACCCGGCGCGCTGCAGGCACCTCTCGGATAACCTGGAAAGCACCATCGTCCTGCAGGGCAGCGCCTCCGACCGCGACCTGCTGGTGGAAGAAAACATCAACGATGCCGACATCTTCCTGGCCCTGACCAACGACGATGAGGCCAACATCATGTCTTCGCTGCTGGCCAAGCGCCTGGGCGCACGCAAGGTGATGACACTGATCAACAACCCGGCCTACGTCGACCTGGTCCAGGGCGGCGATATCGACATCGCCATCAGCCCGCAGCTGGCCACCATCGGCACCCTGCTCGCCCACGTGCGCCGCGGCGATATCGAGAGCGTGCACTCGTTGCGCCGTGGTGCTGCCGAAGCCATCGAAGCCATCGCCCACGGCGACGCGAAATCGAGCAAGGTCGTGGGACGAATGATCGGCGAAATCACCCTGCCGCCCGGTACCACCATCGGCGCTATCATCCGCGATGAGGAAGTGCTGATCGCCCATGACGACACCCTGATCGAGTCCGGTGATCACGTCATCCTGTTCCTGGTCGACAAGAAGTACATTCGCGATGTGGAACGCCTGTTCCAGGTCGGTCTCACATTCTTCTAGCCCTGCCCTTGAAGGAAACCCCGATGCTCGATTCCCTGGAAAAGCTGCTGGCCAAAGGTGTCGACAACGCCCTACTGCGCTTTGGTCTGGGCAAGAGTTACCTGGATGATGGGCAACCGGCGCTGGCGGCCGAGCACCTGCAGAAGTGCCTGGGCTTCGACCCCAACTATTCGGCGGCGTGGAAACTGCTCGGCAAGGCCTGCCAGGCTCAGGGGAAGATCGAAGAAACACGCCAGGCCTGGCACAACGGCCTGGAAGTGGCGCGCCAGCGTGGCGACAAGCAGACGGAAAAGGAAATGCTGGTGTTCCTGCGCAAGCTCGACAAGCAACACCCGGTACAGGCGCCCAACTAATCTCGCGCCGCAGCGCCCTCAGTGATTACCAAGGAACGTCAGGCCCACTCCCATAGGCTCGACGCGCACTACCTTCATCGCCAGGATGGGCGCCTCGATGGGCAGGCCCTGGACCTGGCCATTGACCTCTTCATCGACGCGCAACAGGCTCTGTGCATCGTCGACCACCACGTAGACACCGGTCTCGGAAATATCGCGCGTGGTCACCATCAGTTGGCCATGCACCGGGTGATCGATACGCAGCTGAACCTTGAGCGGGGTACGCAGGTGCACACGCTTGTTTTCCATGCTTTGACCTATTGTTTTACGTCTGGAAGTCGCCTGACGGTACTGCCTTAATGTGTCGGCATCAATACCATTTCGCCTCACCGGCCGGGCGTTTCTTGAAGCGCTTCATGCTCCACATGTACTGATCGGGATAGCGGCGTACATAACGCTCCACCACCTGACTCATGGCCCGTACCGAGGTCTCGGCATCCGTGCTGTACATCTCGGCGGGTGCCGCTTCGAAGATCACCTTGAAGCCCGAGCCGTCCTCCAGGCGCAGCGCATGGATAAAGACACCGTGCGCCTTCTCGCCAGCCAGCATGCCCGCGACAAATTTGCTGGTCAGCGCTTGCGTACCCAGGAACGGCACGAAGAACCCGGCAGACTCGGCCGGCTCCGGATCAGCCGGAATACCCACCGCACCACCTCGGCGCACTTCCTTGATCACGCTGAGAATGCCCTCACGGGTCGATGGCGCCACACGATTGCCCAACTGCACACGCTGCTTGCGCAGCAGCTCGTCTACCACCTTCAACTTCGGCGGGCGGTAAAAAATCACCGGTTTGCACAGGCTGCAATAGTAATGATTGAGGACTTCCCAGTTACCCAGGTGGCTGGTTATGCCCACCAGCCCCTTGTCACTGGCGAGCGCCGCCTGCAGCACATCCAGGCCTTCGACTTCGCGAATCAGCTCGATGGATTTCTGCGCGGGCCAGATCCAGGCACAGGCGCTTTCAACCAGCGTCTTGGCGATGCCAATCAGGCTCTGGCGCAACAGGCGTTCCTGCGCTGCCGCATCGAGTTCGGGAAAACACTTGAGCAGATTGATGCGCGCTACTTCGCGCGAACGATTGGGCAGCTTCCACATCAGCCAGCCAATGGCGCTGCCGACAGCCTGCACCGCGCCCCAGGGCAACAAGGCAAACATGCGCAGAAAACCGACAACCAGAGCGCCCTTGAGCTTTTCCACGAACCACTCCCGCAGACTTGAAAGGCGTCATTGTAACCGCCTTGCCCGGTCGGTTCAGCCCGCCAGTTCTCGGTGACGGTCGCAGTCGACGGTGTGGTCCATGACCATGCCGGCAGCCTGCATGTAGGCGTAGCAGATGGTTGGCCCGACGAAGGTGAAGCCACGCTTCTTCAGGGCCTTGCTCATCGCTTCGGCTTCGGGCGTCACCGCCGGCACGTCACCGCGTCCGGAAAAGTGGTTGATCTTCGGCGCACCGCCGACAAAGGACCACAACAATGTCACCGGATCTTCCAATGCCAGCCAGGCCCGGGCATTGCGTCGCGCCGCCTGCAGCTTGAGACGATTGCGGATGATGCCGGGGTCCTGCATCAAGGTTTCGATTTCCTCATCGGTCATCACCGCCAGGCGCTCCACATCGAAGCCGAACAGCACCTGCCGATAACGTTCGCGCTTGCGCAACACGGTGATCCAGGACAACCCTGCCTGGAACCCTTCGAGCAACAACATCTCGAACAGCCACTGCGGGTCGCGTTGCGGCACCCCCCACTCCTCGTCGTGGTAAGCCTGATAGAGCGGATCGTCGGAGCACCAGAAGCAGCGATTCATGAGGGAGGCGACCTAAGCGTATAGAGGCTATCAACTATACCCGCAGATAACTGGATAAAAAACCAGTACGAAACTTGTTAAGGGCCACTAATTAGCATGCTGTGGTAAGGCATTGGGGTGCTGCCGGATGCATACCAGTGCAGTAGCAAGCAGCCTACTCCGCACACACAATGATCCAAGACGGTCCATCGGCCAGCTACCCGAGCAAAGCAGCGCTTTAGTTTTACGGTAGCTTTCAGGTAGCGCAGCCCTAACGGCCGCTACTAGCCGATAACAGCCAGTTCACAACGCTCCCGTCGACACAGCCCCCGTATTGCCTAGGTCGGTGCCCGTGAAGCGGGGCTGGTTCAGATTTGTTTTTGGTGGGCTGGTGTTGTGCGCCGATCCGTAAATCCGCCCCACTTTTCTTGAAGGTCGTGGCTCGTGCTCACCACCTGACACGAAAACCAACCGTGGCGCCATAGCCGTAGGAGTCGCTGTTGGCCAGGCTGCGGCTGAAGTTGCCTTCACCGTAGAGCGAGTACTTGCCGCCGTTCCAGTCATGCGAACCACCGATGCCGATGCCGGCACGCACGCGGTCGTCGCGACTGCGAAACACCTGATCGTCGACACGCACCGAGGTGCCGTCGAGAAACTCGTTGTACAGATTGGCGATGGTGTAGAGACGCGTACCGTCGAGTTGACGCTCCAGGCTGACACCCACACGCCCTTGCAAGCTGTCATCGCGACCGGGGCGAACCGAGGCGCCGAATACATCGCTGAAGCTGTCGAAGCGCACCTTCGAATAGGTCACCTGAGCCTGCGGGGTAATGACCCAGCCGCGCTCCAGGGTGATGCGCTTGCCGCTTTCCAGCGAGAAGGCGTAGCCGAAGGCATCGTTGTCGCTGACCAGGCCACGCACCGGACGCGCTGACAGGTCGCTGTCGTACCAGGTCGCCTGCACGGTACCGTCGACATAGAAGCCGTCGTTGCCATACCAGGTCAACGTGGCACCGAGGCCATAGCCATCGGTGGAAATGTCGCCAGAGCCATAGTCACCCGCGCCATAGCGCCACTTGGTGTCAGCGCTGCCGTTGACGTAATGCAGGGAGAGGCCACCAACGAGGTGGCCGCCGTCGTTCTGCAGCAACAGCGCATCGAGACCGATCTGCGTCTTGCTCATGTCATAGCGATACTCGCTGCCGGAGGTCGAACGCTGCGGATCGACACGATTGTGCCCGCCTTCCACCCGTATCCAGACGCCACTTGGAGTGATAAAACGGCCACTGGCATCCTCTGCCGACGACGCTGCACTGCCCTTCTCCCATAGACGATTGCCCACGCGCTGATACAGCGTCGGCACGCCATTGAGCCCGAGTAGTATCTGCGGATAAGCCTCGTAGCTGGGAACACCCGGCTGGTAAAGCGGCGTGCCAGGCGGCGCGGAGGTATTCTGAATGACCGAGCGCAGGTACCAGTCGCCATCCAGGGGCGTCGATACACCGCCCTGATACAGCCGATAGGCGTAGGCCCCAGCCACCACCGCCGGGTCACCTTCGTAGGTCGTGCTGCTCGCCAGGGTGAATACGCCATTGGACGCACCACCCACCTCGATGATCCTGATCCCTTCGGTGGTCTGTGCACCGACACCGCCGACGTTGATGACGGTGATGGGTGTGCTGCCCGAGGTCGAGCCGGTGATCACCAGGCGGTCGGTCAGTGAGCTATCGTCGCCCAGTTGGGTTCTGATTTCGATACTGCCGCCGGCTGGCGTGTAATCCCCGGCAATCGTCAGCGTTCCCAGGCTGCCTGGTTGCCCCGGTGCGATCACCCCACGGTTGGTGGTGACGCCGACCTGGCCGATACCGGTAAGACGCGCCCCAGCCAGCACGTCCATGGTGCCGCCCAGGGTGCCATCGACCTGCAGGGTTCCGGCCTGTGCCAGGGCGTCACCGGTAAAGGTGGCGCTGTTGCCCATCAGGGTCAGCGTTCCCGTGCCCAGCTTGTTGAAGCTCGAGGTGCCGGAAAAGGCCGTGTCGATGCCGATGTCATAGCCATTGCTATCGAACCATGCGCCTTCCGCGCCGACGGCCAAGCCCGCCGTGAAGTTTCTCAGGAAGTCGCTCTCGTCACGGTTGGCGCGCAGGATTCCGCCATCGAGATCGAGATCGGCAGTACCGAGCCCAGCGATCACCGCCCCGGTTTCGAGGACGCCGCGCCCAGCGGCGCTGCCGTTGAGCTGTAGCGTGCCGCTGCTGGTGGCGGTATCGGCGATATGCACGTTGTCGGCGATCTGCACCAGGCCGCCGCTGTCGATCGAAATCGAGCCGCTGCCCTCGACGCCCACCCGCAGGTCGTCGGTCGCACTCAGCGTCGAGACATCGCCCGTGGTGCTCGATACGCTCACCGTGCCGTCACTGCCTGCGCGATAGCCGATGTAGATGGTCGCAGCGCCACCGCCGGCCTGCTCGGTACTGACCGCGGCACCGTCCTCTACCTGCAGCAGACCCGTGCCCTCGAAACCGACATAGATGTTGTCGAGCGGAGCCCAGCTCGACCCAAGACCGTTGACGGTGACACGGCCATCGCCCCCACCAATGACGCCTATCAGCCCTTGCTGGCTGCGTACCACGCCACCATCGTTGATATCCAGCGTGCCAATACCGCCGACACCGATCTGAAAGCTGGGACTTGGATTCGCGGCCGACCTGGCGTCCCACAAGGAGTCGGCCCCCGACACGGTGACGTTGCCGGTACTGCCAACTTCTCGACCGATAGAAACGCTGCCCTCGCTACTCACCACGCCACCATCGAGGATATCCAGCCGGCCAGTGCTGCCCATCTCGACGCCGATATAGGTATCACCGTCTATCGTCCAGGTGGATGCATTGCCTGCCCCGCCCTGCCCCTGGACGGTCACCGTGCCGCTGTCGAAGTTGCCGACATAGGCGTCTACGGTGCCGCTGACGGTTCCACCCGCATCGATAAGCAAGGTTCCGGCGGCACCATCACCCACGACAAGATCGCCACCGACGACCCAGTCAATGCCAGGGAGCGGCGTGGGATTCACATCACCCGTGAAGGTCACTTGCGCACTCGCCAGCCGGGCACTGTCTGCCCCCCATATGCAAGCGGCAATCGCGGCGGAGAGAATCAGGGAGTGGCGAGGCGGGAATGTTGCAGCGCTGTACTTCATGGCGCAATTCCTTATGTCATGACAGGTCATCCATCCGGTTTACCTGGCATTGTTCTAGGCTCAATGTGTAACGCGGCTGTATCAGTTTTAGGTTTATAGAGCATCGCCTGATGGATGGCGACCAGATGACGGAATCGCCCCTGATTTTATTGATGCCAAACCTCAAGGATGGTCTGCTCAGCCCTCTAAGACCGCCCACTTCTGGCAGACTTATCCTTTGCATGCTGCCCAAGAGCTTCCTCTCCCGGCATCCTATATCGGTGACGAAACTTGGTTTGAGGTGATCTTTCGAGATCGCATTTGTCATTTCTGGCCCAGGCATTTTCTCAGCGTCACCTAGCCACGACCCCCAATCACCTCATCCCAGCAGACGGTTTAGCGCTGACTGAGCTTCTCTCGACGCATCGCCCATTTCGGCTTTTGTGGGACTTGGCCGAAGCGCACTGCACCACGCCTTCACCTCTGATTAACCCAGTCCACTACAGCCATTATTTCATCAGCCCCGCATCGCACGGGCAATGAGCCTGGCCCTGGATGCGACAGTTCTTATTTTCTAAAGCTACCCATTCCTCCAGCCAATAAAAAAGCGAGCCTTGGCCCGCTTTTTTATTGGTTTTTCGAACCCGGCTTACTCCACCGTCACCGACTTGGCCAGGTTCCTCGGTTGGTCGACATCAGTGCCTTTGAACACCGCGACGTAATACGACAGCAGTTGCAGCGGCAGGGTGTAGAGGATCGGCGCCAGTGCATCGTGGATGTGCGGCATGTTCACCACGTGAGTGCCTTCACCGTTGCTCATGGCCGCTTGTTCGTCAGCGAAGACGATCAGCTCGCCACCGCGCGCGCGCACTTCCTGCAGGTTGGATTTGAGCTTTTCCAGCAGCTCGTTATTCGGCGCCACGGTGACCACCGGCATGTCGGCGTCGACCAGGGCCAGCGGGCCGTGCTTCAGTTCGCCCGCCGGATAGGCCTCCGCGTGGATGTAGGAAATCTCCTTGAGCTTGAGCGCCCCTTCCATGGCCACCGGGTATTGCGCACCCCGACCGAGGAACAGGGTGTGGTGTTTCTCGGCGAACAGCTCGGCGATTTTCTCCACGGTCTTGTCCATGGCCAACGCCTCGCCCAGGCGGGTCGGCAGGCGGCGCAGTTCTTCCACCAGTTCAGCGGCAACACCATCCTCCAGGGTGCCACGCACCTGGCCAAGGGACAGGGTCAGCAGCATCAAGGCGACCAGTTGCGTGGTGAAGGCCTTGGTCGAGGCCACGCCGATTTCCGGGCCTGCCTGGGTCAGCAGGGTCAGGTCGGATTCGCGCACCAGCGAGCTGATGCCGACGTTGCAGATCGCCAGGCTGGCCAGGTAGCCGCCGCTCTTGCCATTGCGCAGCGCGGCCAGGGTGTCGGCGGTTTCACCGGACTGGGAGATGCTGACGAACAGGGTATCGGGCTGTACCACCACTTTGCGGTAACGGAACTCGCTGGCGACTTCGACCTGGCAGGGAATCCCGGCCAACCCTTCGAGCCAGTAACGGGCGACCATGCCGGCATGGAAGCTGGTGCCGCAGGCGACGATCTGCACATTGCGCACCTTGGCGAACAGCTCGGCGGCTTGCAGGCCAAAAGCCTGTACCAGCACGTAATCGCTGGCCAGGCGGCCTTCCAGGGTGCGCTGCACGACCTTGGGCTGCTCGTGGATTTCCTTGAGCATGAAGTGACGGTATTCGCCCTTGTCGGCGGCTTCCGCGCCTTCGTGGTATTGCACCTGCTCGCGCTGCACCGGGGCGCCGCTGGCATCCCAGATCTGCACGCTGTCGCGACGGATCTCGGCGATATCGCCTTCTTCCAGGTACATGAAGCGGTCGGTGACCTGGCGCAGGGCCAGTTGGTCGGAGGCGAGGAAGTTCTCGCCCAGGCCCAGGCCGATCACCAGCGGGCTGCCACTGCGTGCAGCGAGCAGGCGATCCGGCTGCCTGGCGCTGATCACCGCCAGGCCATAGGCACCATGCAGGTCGCCAATTGCGGCCTTCAGCGCGGTGGCCAGGTCGCCAAACTCGGCCAGCTTGTGGTGCAGCAGATGAACGATGGTTTCGGTATCGGTATCGGAGCTGAACACATAACCCAGGCCCTTGAGCTGCGCGCGCAGGGCTTCGTGGTTTTCGATGATGCCGTTGTGCACCACGGCCAACTCATTACTGGAGAAGTGAGGGTGAGCATTGCGCTCGGAGGGCGCACCATGCGTGGCCCAGCGCGTATGGGCGATGCCCAGGCGGCCAACCAGCGGCTCACCCGCCAGGGCCTGATCCAGCTCGGCGACCTTGCCCACACGGCGCACGCGCTGCAGCGTGCCGCTGTTGTCGAAGACCGCCAGGCCGGCGCTGTCATAGCCCCGGTATTCTAGGCGCTTGAGGCCTTCGACCAGGATCGCGGTGATATTACGTTCGGCAACGGCGCCAACAATGCCACACATGGGTGTTTCTCCTCAGGCTGGGACAGACGCGCAGATCAGGTTGATCCCGCGCGCCTTCAACTGTTCGGCCGCCTGCTCGTCCAGGCGGTCATCGGTGATCAGGGTATGGATGCTGCTCCAGGGCAGTTCCAGGTTGGGAATCTTGCGGCCGATCTTGTCGCTTTCGACCATCACCACCACTTCACGGGCCACCTCGGCCATCACCCGGGACAGGCCGAGCAGTTCATTGAATGTCGTGGTGCCACGGCTTAGGTCGATGCCATCGGCACCAATGAACAACTGGTCGAAATCATAGGAACGCAACACCTGCTCGGCGACCTGACCCTGGAAGGATTCGGAGTGCGGGTCCCAGGTGCCGCCGGTCATCAGCAGCACTGGCTCGTGCTCGATATCGCGCAAGGCATTGGCCACGTTCAGCGAGTTGGTCATCACCACCAAGCCGGGCTTGTGCCCAAGCAGTGGAATCATTGCCGCCGTGGTGGTGCCGCTGTCGATGATGATCCGTGCATGCTCGCGAATACATGCCACCCCAGCCTGAGCAATGGCCTGCTTGTGGCGGGAAATCGGCTGGCCATCGGCGATCAGTTCCTGCGGCATGGAGATCGCGCCGCCATAACGACGCAAGAGCAAGCCATTGCGTTCCAGTTCGGTCAGGTCTTTTCGGATCGTTACTTCGGAGGTCATGAAGCGCTTGGCCAGCTCATCAACGCTCACTTCTCCCTGTTCGCTCAGCAGCGAAAGGATGGTGTGGCGACGTTGTGGCGTGTTGCGTTTGATCATCTTTAAGTTTCGATTCGAAAGATAATTGCGCAATTCAAAACTTACTCGCCTCCCGCGTCAAGTCCGGCAAGACAAAAACGGCAGCCAGCCATCAGATAGCTCGCCATTGCTCGCGAATCATGTCCGCCAGTTGCCGCAAGCCCGGCTGCGCCTGATGGCGGCTTGGGTAGTACAGGCACAGCGGTGGCCCGAGAGAGGCCCACTCGGACAAGACCGCGCGCAGAGTGCCGTTGCGCAATTCATCCGCCACGCGTACTTCAAGGCAATAGGCCAACCCGACACCGTCGACTGCAGCGGCCACTGTTGCGTCGGTTTCATTGGTACTGAGCGGGCCAGGCACATCGACATGCACGGCATCCACGCCATTGCCCAGTTCCCACTTGTAATGGGTGTTATCGCCCAGGCGCATGCGGATACAGCGATGGCGCAGCAGATCGGCCGGATGCTGCGGGGTGCCATGGCGGGCGAGGTATTCCGGGGCTGCCACGACGATCCAGCGAAGCTCCTCGGTAAGCGGCACCGCGACCATGTCCTGAGGCACGGTGCTGCCATAACGGATGCCGGCATCGAAACCATCGGCGACGATATCCAGCAGGCGATCTTCGACGGTGATCTCCAGTTGAATATCCGGGTAGCTCTGGCAAAAGCGTTTGAGCACAGGCCTGAGCAGCAGGCGCGCAGCATCTCGCGGAACATTCAGGCTCAGGCGTCCGGCTGGCGCCGCACGGTGCACATCCAGCTCGCTCAATGCCTCGCGGATACTCTGAAAGCCCGTGTCGAGCTTGTCCGCCAACGCCTGCCCGGCGGCAGTGGGTACCACCGAACGGCTGGTCCGGTTGAGCAACTTGACCCCCAGGCGCGTCTCCAGATTGCGCATGGAATGGCTCAGGGCCGAGGTGCTGACGCCCAGCTCATGGGCCGCATGACGAAAACTTCGCCGCCGCACGATGGTCATGAATACATTGAGATCCGCCAGTTCTGAGCGGGTGAACGCGGGCATCGGACACCTCCATGCTTGCCGTAAAGTGAACGGCTCATTGAGCCCTATTCAACACTGCATGAGATAGATTGTTCAAACTTTCTACTGTCCCTCAGGAGTTGCTTGCATGAGCGTTGAACACATCCGTATTTCCGGAATCGACAAACCCGTCTCACGCATCGGCCTGGGCACCTGGGCCATTGGTGGCTGGATGTGGGGTGGTCCTGACGATGCCGCTTCAGTACAAACCATTCGCCATGCCGTGGAACGTGGCATCAACCTGATCGACACGGCCCCGGTCTATGGTTTCGGCCATTCCGAGGAGCTGGTCGGCAAAGCGCTGGAAGGCATCCGTGATCAGGCTGTTATCGCCACCAAGGCAGGCCTGCAATGGGGCGACGGCATCCGCCGCAATGCCACAGCCGAGCGCATCCGCAGCGAAGTGGAAGACTCCCTGCGTCGACTCAAGACCGATTACATCGATCTGTACCAGATCCACTGGCCCGACCCACTGGTTGCGCACGAGGAGACTGCTCGGGAGCTGGAACGGCTGCGCAGCGAAGGCAAGATCCTGGCGATTGGTGTGAGCAACTATTCGCCCGAGCAAATGGATGGCTTCCGCCAACATGCACAACTGGCCACCGTGCAGCCACCGTACAACCTGTTCGAGCGTGCCATCGACGCCGATGTACTGCCGTATGCCGAGCAGAACGGGCTGGTCGTGCTGGCCTATGGTGCCTTGTGCCGGGGCCTGCTGTCCGGGCGGATGAATGCGCAGACGGTGTTCGAAGGGGATGATCTGCGCAAATCCGATCCCAAATTCCAGGCACCGCGTTTTGCCCAGTACCTGGCGGCCGTCGCTCGCCTGGAAGAGCTGGCCAGCGAACATGGTAAATCGGTATTGGCCCTGGCGATCCGCTGGGTACTGGATCGCGGCCCGACCATCGCCCTGTGGGGTGCACGCAAGCCGTCGCAGCTTGAGGGTGTGGATCAGGCCTACGGCTGGAAGCTGAACAGCACAGACCTGCAACGCATCGATGCGATTCTCGCTGAATGCATCAAGGATCCGGTCGGCCCGGAGTTCATGGCGCCACCCAGCCGCAAGGCTTGAGAAACAAAAAGGGCCGCTAAGCGGCCCTTTTTCATGGGTGACTGGATCAGCCCTTGGTCGGGCGCTTCCAGCCTTCGATGTTGCGCTGCTTGGCACGTCCCACCGCCAGGCTACCGTCACTCACGTCCTGCGTGATGGTCGAGCCCGCGCCCGTGGTAGCTCGGTCGCCCAGGCTCACCGGCGCCACCAGCGAACTGTTGGAACCGATGAACACATCCTCGCCCAACACCGTGCGGTGCTTGTTGGCGCCATCGTAGTTACAGGTGATGGTGCCAGCGCCGATGTTGGTCCGCGCGCCGATTTCGGCATCGCCCAGGTAGCTGAGGTGGCCGGCTTTCGCACCCTCGCCCAGCACGGCGTTCTTCAACTCGACGAAGTTACCCACATGGGCCTTGGCGCCCAGCACGGTACCCGGACGCAGGCGAGCGAACGGGCCGCAATCGGCACCCTCGCCCAGCTCGGCACCTTCCAGGTGGCTGTTGGCTTTGACGACGGAGCCTTTGCGCAGGGTGGAATTTTTGATCACGCAATTAGGGCCGATCTGCACGTCGTCCTCGATGACGACCTTGCCTTCGAGAATCACGTTGATATCGATGGTGATGTCGCGCCCTACCGTGACCTCTCCGCGTACATCGAAACGGTGGGGATCGAGCAGAGTGACTCCCTGGGCCATCAACTGGCGGGACGCACGCTGCTGGTAGTGGCATTCGAGCTGCGACAGCTGGATGCGGTCGTTGGCACCCAGCACCTCCATCTCGTCCGCGGCGGTCTCGGTGGCCACCACCAGGCCGTCGGCCACAGCCATGGCAATGACGTCGGTGAGGTAGTACTCGCCCTGGACATTGCTATTGGACAAGCGCCCCAGCCAGTCACCAAGGCGCTTGCCGGGCACGGCGAGAATGCCGGTGTTGCCTTCGCAAATCGCCCGCTGCGCCTCGCTGGCGTCTTTGTGCTCAACGATGGCCTGAACCACGCCGGCGGCATCACGCACGATACGACCATAACCCGTCGGGTCGGCCAGATTGACCGTCAGCAACCCTAGCTGAGCGTCGTTGGCCTGTTCGAGCAGACGAGTAAGGGTTTCCACCCGGGTCAGCGGTACATCGCCATAGAGGATCAACACCTTGTCTGCTTCCAGCGCCGGTAGCGCCTGAGCCACTGCATGCCCGGTGCCAAGCTGCTCACTCTGCAGAACGAAGTGGATATCGTCAGCCGCCAGGCGTTCGCGAACCCGCTCGGCACCATGACCGATCACGACATGGATCTTGCGTGGCGAAAGCTGCCGGGCAGTGTCGATAACGTGACCAAGCATGGGCTTGCCGGCAATGGGATGCAGAACCTTGGGCAGGGCCGAGCGCATGCGGGTGCCCTGGCCGGCGGCGAGAATGACGATATCGAGCGACATGAAGAATGACCCGGTAAATGACGGAAAAGAAAAAGGGTAGCCAAGGCTACCCTTTCTCACATCTACGTTGAAGCCGTTGGCGTTAGCCGCCGAACTTCTTGCGCAGCTGCTGTACGGTACGCAGCTGGGCTGCGACCTCGGCCAGGTGAGCGGCCGCGGAACCGTAGTCGAACTCCGCGCCTTGCTCATGCAGGGCCTTCTCGGCGGCCTTGAGGGCCTCCTGGGCTGCAGCTTCGTCGATATCGGCAGCACGCTGCACGGTGTCGGCGAGAACCTTGACCATGTTCGGCTGCACTTCGAGGAAACCACCGGAGATGTAGAACACCTCGGCTTCCCCACCTTGCTTGATCAGGCGGATAGGACCCGGCTTGAGATCGGTGATCAGCGGGGCGTGGCCTGGAGCGATACCGAGATCACCCAGGTTGCCGTGCGCGATTACCATCTCGACCAGACCGGAGAAAATCTCCGCTTCTGCGCTGACGATGTCGCAATGGACTGTCATAGCCATATCTAGCCTCACGTGAGCGCCCGTTGCCGGGCGCATGGGTGATTACAGTTTCTTGGCTTTCTCGATGGCTTCTTCGATGCCGCCAACCATGTAGAACGCCTGCTCCGGCAGGTGATCGTAGTCACCTTTCAGAATGCCGCTGAAACCGGCAATGGTGTCCTTCAGGGAGACGTACTTGCCCGGCGAACCGGTGAAGACTTCGGCCACGAAGAAAGGCTGGGACAGGAAGCGCTGGATCTTACGCGCGCGGGATACCAACTGCTTGTCGGCTTCCGACAGCTCGTCCATACCCAGAATCGCGATGATGTCCTTCAGTTCCTTGTAACGCTGCAGCACGTACTGCACGCCACGTGCGGTCTCGTAGTGCTCCTGACCAACCACCAGCGGATCGAGCTGACGGGAGGTGGAGTCCAGCGGGTCCACAGCCGGGTAGATACCCAGGGAGGCGATGTCACGCGACAGTACGACGGTGGCGTCCAAGTGGGCGAAGGTAGTCGCCGGGCTCGGGTCGGTCAGGTCGTCCGCAGGTACGTATACGGCCTGAACCGAGGTGATCGAACCGTTCTTGGTGGAGGTGATGCGCTCTTGCAGAACGCCCATTTCCTCGGCCAGAGTCGGCTGATAACCCACAGCGGACGGCATACGACCCAGCAGCGCGGATACTTCGGTACCGGCCAGGGTGTAGCGGTAGATGTTGTCGACGAACAGCAGAACGTCACGACCTTCGTCGCGGAACTTCTCGGCCATGGTCAGACCGGTCAGCGCTACGCGCAGACGGTTGCCTGGCGGCTCGTTCATCTGGCCGTAGACCAAGGCCACTTTGTCGAGAACGTTGGAGTCCTTCATCTCGTGGTAGAAGTCGTTACCCTCACGAGTACGCTCACCCACACCAGCGAACACGGAATAACCGCTGTGTTCCATGGCGATGTTACGGATCAGTTCCATCATGTTTACGGTCTTGCCGACACCGGCACCACCGAACAGACCGACTTTACCGCCCTTAGCGAACGGGCAGACCAAGTCGATAACCTTGATGCCGGTTTCCAGCAGGTCGTTACCGCCGGCTTGCTCGGCGTAGGACGGCGCAGGGCGGTGGATTTCCCACTGCTCTTCTTCGCCAATCGGGCCAGCTTCGTCGATCGGGTTGCCCAGCACGTCCATGATCCGGCCCAGGGTCGCTTTACCGACCGGTACGGAGATGGCCTTGTTGGTACGGGTGACGTCCAGGCCGCGTTTCAGGCCTTCGGTCGAACCCATCGCAATGGAGCGAACCACGCCGTCGCCCAGCTGCTGCTGAACTTCGAGGGTGGTCTCGGCGCCGACTACTTTCAGCGCTTCATAAACACTCGGCACTTGATCACGCGGGAATTCCACGTCGATAACGGCGCCGATGATTTGAACGATACGTCCGCTACTCATCTTTGGTTCCTCTGAATATTTGAACCGTTCTTAAACCGCGGCAGCGCCGCCGACGATTTCCGAAATTTCCTGGGTGATCGCTGCCTGACGCGCCTTGTTGTAAATCAGCTGCAGGTCTTTGATGAGGTCGCCAGCGTTATCGGTGGCATTCTTCATCGCGATCATCCGGGCCGCTTGTTCAGCTGCGTTGTTCTCGACCACCGCCTGATACACCTGCGATTCCACGTAACGTACCATCAAGCCGTCGAGCAGCTGTTTGGCGTCGGGTTCGTACAGATAGTCCCAGTGGTGCTTGAGCTCAGCTTCCGGAGTCGCCACCAGGGGAACGAGCTGCTCCACTGTCGGCTTTTGCGTCATGGTATTGATGAACTTGTTCGAGACCACGGACAGACGATCGATGCGACCTTCGAGGTAAGCATCGAGCATGACCTTGACGGAACCGATCAGATCGTTGATCGACGGTTCTTCGCCCAGGTGGCTGATCGCAGCAACAACATTGCCCCCGAAGCTGCGGAAGAATGCCGCACCTTTGGAACCAATCACGCAGAGGTCAACCTCTACGCCTTGCTCGCGATTGCTCGCCATGTCCTTGACCAGAGCCTTGAACAGGTTGGTATTCAGACCACCGCACAGACCACGATCCGAACTCACCACCACATAACCAACGCGTTTGACTTCACGCTCGATCATGAACGGGTGGCGGTATTCCGGGTTGGCGTTGGCCAGATGACCAATTACCTGGCGGATACGCTCCGCGTAGGGACGGCTCGACGCCATGCGCGTTTGTGCTCTGCGCATTTTGCTGACCGCCACCTTCTCCATGGCGCTGGTGATCTTCTGCGTGCTTTTGATGCTCGCAATCTTGCTGCGAATCTCTTTTGCGCCTGCCATGTAACACCTATCAGGTTAGCAAGCGGGGACCTCGCGGCCCCCACTGCGGCTTACCAGGTTTGGGTGGCCTTGAACTTCTCGATACCGGCTTTCAGCTGGCCATCGATGTCGTCGTTGAAGTCACCCTTCTCGTTGATCTTCGCCATCAGTGCGGCGTGATCACGGTTGAAGTAGGCGATCAGGGCCTGCTCGAAGCTGATGATCTTGGCGACTTCGATGTCCACCAGGAAACCACGCTCAGCGGCGTACAGCGACAGCGACATGTCGGCAATCGACATCGGCGCGTACTGCTTCTGCTTCATCAGCTCGGTAACGCGCTGACCATGCTCGAGCTGCTTGCGGGTGGCTTCGTCCAGGTCAGAAGCGAACTGGGCGAAAGCCGCCAGTTCACGGTACTGAGCCAGAGCGGTACGGATACCACCGGAGAGCTTCTTGATGATCTTGGTCTGCGCAGCACCACCCACGCGGGATACCGAGATACCGGCGTTGACGGCCGGACGGATACCCGAGTTGAACATGGCCGATTCCAGGAAGATCTGACCGTCGGTGATCGAGATCACGTTGGTCGGAACGAACGCGGAAACGTCGCCAGCCTGGGTTTCGATGATCGGCAGAGCGGTCAGGGAACCAGTCTTGCCAGTCACGGCGCCATTGGTGAACTTCTCGACGTACTCTTCCGAAACGCGGGAAGCGCGCTCCAGCAGACGGCTGTGGAGATAGAACACGTCGCCCGGATACGCTTCGCGGCCCGGCGGACGGCGCAGCAGCAGGGAGATCTGGCGGTAGGCAACGGCTTGCTTGGACAGGTCGTCGTACACGATCAGGGCGTCTTCACCGCGATCGCGGAAGTATTCACCCATGGTGCAACCGGCGTACGGCGCGATGAACTGCAGGGCAGCCGATTCGGACGCACTGGCAGCCACGATGATGGTGTTGGCCAGAGCACCGGACTCTTCCAGCTTGCGCACCACGTTGGCGATGGTCGATTGCTTCTGACCGATAGCTACGTAGACACAACGGATGCCGCTGTTCTTCTGGTTGATGATGGCGTCGATGGCCAGAGCGGTCTTACCGATCTGACGGTCACCGATGATCAGCTCGCGCTGGCCACGGCCTACCGGGATCATGGCATCGACCGACTTGTAACCGGTTTGTACCGGCTGGTCGACCGACTTACGCCAGATCACGCCCGGCGCAACCTTCTCAACAGCGTCGGTGGCGACGTTGTTCAGCGGGCCTTTGCCATCGATCGGGTTACCCAGTGCGTCGACTACGCGACCCAGCAGTTCCGGACCAACCGGGACTTCCAGGATGCGGCCGGTGCACTTGGCGCTCATGCCTTCGGCGAGCGACTGGTAGGCACCCAGTACGACAGCACCGACGGAGTCGCGCTCGAGGTTCATGGCCATGCCATAAACGCCGCCCGGGAACTCGATCATTTCGCCGTACATGACGTCGGCCAGACCGAAGATGCGCACGATACCGTCGGAGACGGACACGATGGTGCCTTCGTTGCGGGCCTGGGAAGAGACGTCGAGTTTCTCGATACGTCCCTTGATGATTTCACTAATTTCGGAAGGATTGAGTTGCTGCATTGCTCTGCTGCCCCTTCAAACTCAAGATTTCAACGCTTCGGCCAGTTTCGCGATTTTGCCGCGAACCGAGCCATCGATAACCAGGTCGCCCGCACGGATCACGACACCACCGATAAGCGTGGCATCCTCCGTAGCGTGCAGACGCACTTCTCGGCTGAGCCGTGCGCTGAGAACCTTGGCGAGTTTGTCTTGCTGTTCTGTACTCAATGCAAAGGCACTGGTCACTTCCACGTCCACCGATTTTTCTTGCTCGGCCTTGTACAGCTCGAACTCGGCGGCGACGGCCGGCAACAGGTCGAGACGACCGTTTTCGGCTACCACGGAAATGAAGTTGCGTGCCTGGGCATCGAACTTGTCACCACACACTTCAACGAAAGTGGCGGCCTTTTCTGTACTCGTCAGACGCGGGGCCTTGAGCACGCGTTGCATGGTGTCATCTTGCGACACCGCTGCAGCCAGGCCGAGCATGGCTGACCAGGAGGCCAGTTGCTGATGGGCCTGGGCGTACTCGAAAGCAGCCTTGGCGTAAGGTCGGGCCAGCGTGGTCAGTTCTGCCATGATCGCCCTCGCTTAGATTTCGGCTGCCAGTTTGTTAACCAGCTCCGCATGCGCGTTTTGATCGATGGTCGCACCCAGGATCTTCTCGGCACCGCCGACGGCCAGAGCACCCACTTGGGTACGCAGGGCATCTTTGATGCTGTTCAGTTCCTGTTCGATCTCGGCCTGAGCCTGAGCCTTCACACGGTCAGCTTCGACACGAGCCTGATCACGGGCTTCGTCGACGATCTGAGTGCCGCGTTTCTTGGCCTGCTCAATGATTTCAGCAGCCTGGGTTTTGGCTTCGCGCAGTTGCTGGGCCACTTTCTCATGGGCCAGTTCCAGATCGCGAGCCGCACGGTTGGCGGCGTCCAGACCATCAGCGATCTTCTTCTGGCGTTCACGCAGAGCTGTAATGACCGGAGGCCATACAAACTTCATGCAGAACAGCACGAAAATGAAGAACGCAACGGCCTGGCCAATCAGGGTTGCATTAATGTTCACGCCAACACCTCGCTGTTCGTTGTTTCGTCAAACCAATCCACTCGTGGAACGAGTGATTAGCCGGCGATCTGACCAACGAAGGGGTTAGCAAAGGTGAAGAACAGAGCGATACCAACACCGATCATGGTCACGGCGTCCAGCAGGCCGGCGACGATGAACATTTTGACCTGCAGCATCGGAACCATTTCCGGTTGGCGAGCAGCGCCTTCCAGGAACTTGCCGCCCAGCAGGCCGAAGCCAATGGCAGTACCCAGAGCGCCCAGGCCGATCAGCAGGGCAACAGCAATCGCGGTGAGACCAACTACAGTTTCCATTTTTCCTCCCGACTTTTACGTCGTATTTGTTTAAAGGTTGTTGAAGCGGTAAAGCGGTTTTCGTTTCAGCAGGCGCCTTGCGGCGCCTCATGCATCTCAGTGGTTATCTTCGTGCGCCATCGACAGGTAGACGATAGTCAGCATCATGAAGATGAACGCTTGCAGTGTGATGATCAGGATGTGGAACACCGCCCACGCCCAGTTCAGGACGATGCCCAGTGCACTGAGCAGGAACAGGCCACTGCCGAACATCACGGCAATCAGGATGAAGATCAGCTCGCCGGCATACATGTTGCCGAACAGTCGCAGGGCCAGCGAGATCGGCTTGGCGATCAGGGTGACGAACTCGAGCAGGAAGTTGACCGGAATCAGCAGGATCTGCATGACGATGTTCTTGCTGCTGAACGGGTGCAGGGTCAGTTCGCCGAGGAAGCCGCCGATGCCCTTGACCTTGATGCTGTAGAAGATGATCAGCGCAAACACCGACAGGGCCATGCCCAGGGTAGCGTTCGGGTCGGTAGTCGGAACCACGCGGAACGACAGGTGCTCGTTACCGGCGATGGTGGCAGCCAGGACCGGCAGGAAGTCGACCGGTATCAGGTCCATCAGGTTCATCAGGAAGATCCAGACGAAGATGGTCAGGGCCAGTGGAGCGATGAGGTTGTTACGGCCGTGGAAGGTGTCCTTGACGCTGCCGTCGACGAACTCGATCAGCACTTCGACGAAGTTCTGCAGACCGCCTGGCTGGCCGCTGGTGGCACGCTTGGCAGCCATGCGGAACAGCAGGATGAACACCAGACCGAGGAATACCGACCAGCCGAGGGTATCGACGTGGAAGGCCCAGAAGCCCATTTCCTTTGCTTCTTGTGCGGTGTGGGCAAAGCCCCAGTCACCGCTCGGCAGTTTCCCGAAAGTCAGGTTCTGCAGGTGGTGCTGGATATAGCCCGAAGCGGTTTGTTCTGCCATGTTTGCCTCAAACGCCCTAAGGTCTCAAAAGTCTTGTTCTCATCAGCAGTGGTGCAAACCAGTTGACCAGTTGGGTCAGCAGGAAAACACCGAACAGTGCTGGTGCCTCCAGAGGTTTCACCCCTGCGAACGCCAGCGTAAACAACGCTGCCGTCAGAATCAGTTTGCCCGCTTCACCGGCATAAAAAGACCGGACGATGTTCTGGGCTGCCCGCGCTCCGCTGAACCGGAATGCCTTGTGGGCGAAATAAAGATTGGGAAGCCAGGCGATCAGCCCCCCACAGAGTCCCGAATAACCACTTACCGGGCCGCGCCAGCCATATAGAGCGGCAGCAGCCAACAGCAAAACGGCCAGTTGGGTCAGCAGCACCGGAAAAACCGGTAGGCGATGGAATGGCAGGCGATTTGGCGTGCGGGCATCCATCACAACTGTCCTCTGGCGTCGGCGCCTCAAATCAATGACTTGGCATACTTTGTGCCGACAAAATGCGCGCAGAGTATAGGGGCGGTTCTACCCCCGTTCAACTGGCAGGTAGTGAATTCCGACCGTCCGCTACAGCACCAACAATGTGCAATTGTTTCCGGGTTTCAGCGGATGTGCGCCAAAACGCCTTGCAGCTCGTCCAGCGAGTTGTAGCGAATCACCAGTTGGCCTTTGCCCTTCTGGCCATGCTTGATCTGCACCGGAGCGCCTAGCTTCTCGGCCAGGCGCTGTTCCAGGCGATTGATATCCGGATCGGCCTTGGGCGCTGCAGCCGGTTTCTCCTTGCTGTTCAGCCATTGCCGAACCAAGGCCTCGGTCTGCCGTACCGTGAGATTTCGTGCGACAACGTGTCGCGCCCCTTCGACCTGCTGTTCGGCCGGTAAACCGAGCAGTGCGCGGGCATGGCCCATCTCCAGATCGCCATGGGAAAGCAGGGTCTTGATCTCTTCCGGCAGGGCGATCAGGCGCAGCAGGTTGGCAATGGTCACGCGCGATTTGCCCACCGCATCGGCGACCTGCTGCTGGGTCAGTTCGAATTCCTGCTGCAGGCGCTGCAGGGCGACGGCTTCTTCGATCGGATTGAGGTCTTCGCGCTGGATGTTTTCGATCAGCGCCATGGCGATGGCGGCTTCGTCCGGCACTTCGCGAACCATGGCCGGGATCTTGTCGAGGCCGGCCTGCTGACTGGCACGCCAGCGGCGTTCACCGGCGATGATCTCGAAGCGTCCGCCACCGACCGGGCGGACCACGATCGGCTGCATCACGCCCTGAGCCTTGATCGAGTTAGCCAATTCTTCCAGGGCCGAAGGGTCCATGTCGCGACGCGGCTGATACTTGCCACGCTGGATCAGGTCCAGCGGCAGGTATTGCAGCTCACGGGTATCGGCCTGGACCGCTTCGGTTTCCAGCGCGGCGGCGGTCGTTCCGCCCAGTAGAGCGTCAAGCCCGCGGCCGAGCCCTCGTTTCTTGATGGCCATGGGGTTCCTTATGCAGTAGCGGTTCTAGCGTTTGCACGCTGGCGGCGCACCAGTTCACCGGCCAGAGCGAGGTAGGCGATGGCGCCACGGGATTGCTTGTCGTAGACCAGCGCGGGCATGCCGAAGCTGGGGGCTTCGGCGAGGCGTACGTTACGCGGAATCACCACGTCGTAGAGCTTGTCGCCGAAATGTTCCTTGAGCTGTGCGCTGACATCGTTGGTCAGGCTGATGCGCGGATCGTACATGGTGCGCAGCAGGCCTTCGATTCTCAGGGTCGGGTTGAGCAGTTCGGCGATGCGCTGAATGCTGTTGACCAGGTCGGACAACCCTTCGAGTGCGTAGTACTCGCACTGCATCGGGATGATCACGCCATCGGCGGCGACCAGGGCGTTGACCGTGAGCATGGACAGCGCCGGTGGGCAATCGATGAGGATGTAGTCGTAGTTCTCGCGGATCGGCGCCAGCGCATTACGCAGGCGGCTCTCCTTCATCTGCATTTCCAGCAGGGCGACTTCGGCAGCAGTCAGGTCACGGTTGGCCGGCAGCAACTGGTAACCGCCGTGTTCGGAAAACTGCATGGCTTCGCCAACTGTCGCTTCACCGATCAGGACGTCGTAGATGGAGTGCTCGAGGGTCTGCTTGTCCACGCCACTGCCCATGGTGGCGTTGCCTTGCGGGTCGAGGTCGATGAGCAACACACGGCGCTTGGTAGCGACCAGGGATGCCGCCAGATTGATACAGGTGGTGGTCTTGCCGACCCCGCCTTTCTGGTTGGCGATCGCGAATACCTTAGCCATGCTGCCGTTCTCCCTAAACCAAGCGACGCAGTATCAACAGATGGCGCTGGCCTTGGCAACCGGGAACCTTGAGCACGTGCGTCTCCTGCAGACGAAAGTCCGCGGGCAGCGCTTGCAGCTCATCGTCCGGATGCACGCCTTTCATCGCCAGCCACTCGGTTTGGCCATCACCCAGATGACGGGTCCAGGTACTGAAGTCTTCCAGCGAACTGAATGCCCGCGAGCAGATCCCGGCAAACGGCTGCTCGGGACGGAACGCCTCGACCCGGCTGTGGATAACCTCGAGGTTGCCCAGCTTGAGCTCAAGTTTCACCTGGGTGAGGAAGCGCGTCTTCTTGCCGTTGGAGTCGAGCAGGGTGAACCGCCGCTGTGGAAACAGGATGGCCAGCGGAATGCCCGGCATGCCGCCACCGCTGCCGACGTCCAGCCAGCTGTCACCACGCTCGGCGACGAATGGCACCACACTGAGGCTGTCGAGCAAATGACGCGAGACCATCTCGTCCGGATTGCGCACCGCGGTGAGGTTGTAGGCCTTGTTCCACTTGATCAGCAGCGCCAGGTAAGCGAGCAGCAATTCCTGTTGCTCAGCGGAGAGCGCGACGCCCAGCGTTCGCGCGCCTTGTGCCAGTTCTTCGGCATGACGTTGGGTCACCTCGGACATCAGGCGCTTTGCTCCAACTGCCGGCCGGCACCGCGTTTCTTCAGATGAATCAACAACAGGGACACCGCCGCCGGCGTAACCCCGGGGATACGCGACGCCTGACCCAACGTCTGTGGGCGCGCCTGGTTCAGCTTGCCCTGGATCTCTCGGGACAACCCGGAAATGCCGAGGTAATCGAGGTCATCCGGAAGTTGCGTGTTCTCACTGGCACGCAGGCGCTGGATTTCCTCCTGCTGACGGTCGATGTAGCCGGCGTACTTGGTCTTGATCTCGACCTGTTCGGCCACTTGCGGATCCTCGACACCACCACCGGTGACGTCGACCAGACTGGCGTAATCGATTTCCGGGCGGCTGAGCAGGTTGAGCAGGTTGTACTCGTGGGTCAGCGGGGTGCCGAAGCGGCTGACAATGGCATCGCCCTGTGGCGTACCGGGACGTACCCACGTGCTCTTCAGACGCTGCTCTTCTTGGACGATTCCTTCACGCTTGGCTTCGAAGGCCGCCCAGCGAGTGTCATCGACCAGGCCCAGCTCACGGCCTTTCTCGGTCAGGCGCAGGTCCGCGTTGTCCTCGCGCAGGATCAGCCGGTATTCGGCGCGCGAGGTGAACATGCGGTAGGGCTCCTGAGTACCCAGGGTAATCAGGTCGTCGACCAGCACGCCGATGTAGGCCTCGTCACGACGCGGACACCAGCTGTCCCGGCCCTGGGCGCGCAACGCGGCATTGGTACCGGCCAGCAGGCCCTGGGCGCCGGCCTCTTCGTAACCGGTGGTGCCATTGATCTGCCCGGCGAAGAACAGGCCACCGATGACCTTGGTCTCCAGGCTGTACTTGAGGTCGCGCGGATCGAAGTAGTCGTACTCGATGGCGTAACCGGGACGCACGATATGCGCGTTTTCCATGCCGCGAATGGAGCGCACCAGGTCCAGTTGCACATCGAAGGGCAGCGAAGTGGAAATGCCGTTCGGGTACAACTCATGGGTATTCAGACCTTCCGGCTCGATGAATACCTGGTGACTTTCCTTGTCGGCGAAGCGGTGAATCTTGTCTTCGATCGACGGGCAATAGCGTGGACCTATGCCTTCGATCACCCCGGAATACATCGGCGAGCGGTCGAGGTTGCTGGCGATGATCTCGTGGGTACGGGCGTTGGTGTGGGTGATCCAGCAACTGACTTGCTGCGGATGCTGTTCCTTGTTGCCCATGAAGGACATCACCGGAATCGGTGTGTCGCCGGGCTGCTCGGTCATCACCGAGAAATCCACACTGCGCCCGTCGATGCGCGGTGGCGTACCGGTCTTCAAGCGCCCGACGCGCAGTGGCAGTTCGCGCAAGCGGTTGGCCAGGGCGATGGAAGGCGGGTCGCCGGCACGGCCGCCGGAGTAGTTCTGCAGACCGATGTGGATAAGTCCGCTCAGGAAGGTGCCGGTGGTCAGCACCACCGAGTCGGCAAGAAAACGCAGGCCCATCTGGGTGACGACGCCTTTCACCTGATCCTGCTCGACGATCAGGTCATCTGCTGCTTGCTGGAATATCCACAGGTTGGCCTGGTTTTCCAGGATTTCCCGTACAGCTGCCTTGTACAGCACCCGATCAGCCTGAGCGCGGGTAGCCCTTACGGCGGGACCCTTGCGGCTGTTGAGGACGCGGAACTGAATGCCGCCCTTGTCGGTGGCGGTTGCCATGGCACCGCCGAGCGCATCGATTTCCTTGACCAGATGGCTTTTGCCGATACCACCAATGGCCGGGTTGCAGCTCATTTGCCCCAGGGTTTCCACGTTGTGGGTCAGCAATAGCGTCTTCACGCCCATGCGTGCGGCTGCCAGCGCAGCCTCGGTACCGGCATGACCACCGCCGATCACGATCACGTCAAAACGGGAAGGGAAATCCACCACGCACCTCGTGCCTGAATAGGGAGATTGATTAGGGAATCTGGAAAGGCCGCAAGTATAGGCAGTTAAGCAGGGTGAATGAAGCCTTCTGCACAAAAAATAGCCAGCACTACTCGCAGCGCACGGGGTATCGACTTACAAAGAATAAAAGAATGAATTTTTATAAAGCCTTATTTTTATGTTTATGTATGGTGAAGCCACTTTCTGTGGATAAGCTTCTGTAAGCCATGCCTGGCAGGCGATTCAGCGATTGAAAACCCTGTGCTGAAGCTGGCGGTTTCCGGTTGGGAAGCTGGCAGATAGCTGTGGACTAAACCGCAGGTTATGCACAGGCGCATTTATCTTCAGCTTTCAAGCCGGCTTATCGACTGGGCTCAGGCGGGGTTGTCCACAGGGCTTATCCAGGCCGGTATAAGTCTGTTGCTCCCCAGAATGTGCTCGTTTAGCGGAATGAAAGGCAGCCGAAGGCGCCGATTCAAGTCGGAAGCCTGGGGACAACAGAAAGGTTATTTACCGATGCAGAAGCTGGAAAAGATCCGCCCGAGCAGGTCGTCGGAGCTGAAAGCGCCGGTGATCTCGCCCAGCGCTTGCTGAGCCTGGCGCAAGTCCTCGGCCAGCAGCTCGCCAGCGCCGGCCAGAGTCAGTTGCGCACGTCCGTGTTCCAGATGACCAGATGCCTGGCGCAACGCTTCCAGGTGCCGGCGTCGAGCGCTGAAGCCGCTTTCGGCGGTTTGCTCGTAGCCCATGCAGGCCTTGAGGTGCTCGCGCAGCAAGTCCAGACCTTCGGCGGATTTGACCGATAGGCTCAAGGTCACGTGGCCATCGGCACAGGTTTCCAGTTGCACGGGTTCACCGGAGAGGTCGGCTTTATTGCGGATCAGGGTGACCCGTTCTGGCGCTGGCCTGCTGTCGAGAAACTCCGGCCATAAAGCAAAGGGGTCGGCGGATTCGGCGGCAGTCGAGTCGACCACCAGCAGGATGCGATCCGCCTCGCCAATGGCCTTGAGTGCACGTTCCACGCCGATCCGCTCGACCTGGTCATCGGTATCGCGCAGGCCGGCGGTGTCCACCACGTGCAGCGGCATGCCGTCGATGTGGATATGTTCGCGCAGGACATCGCGTGTGGTGCCGGCGATTTCGGTCACGATGGCCGCTTCGCGCCCGGCGAGGGCGTTGAGCAGGCTGGACTTGCCGGCGTTCGGGCGACCGGCGATCACCACCGTCATGCCGTCGCGCAGCAGTGCGCCTTGCCCGGCTTCGCGGAGCACTGTGGATAAGTCGCCACGAACGCCATCGAGCAGATTGAGAACATGGCCATCAGCAAGAAAGTCGATTTCTTCCTCGGGGAAGTCGATGGCTGCTTCGACATAGATGCGCAGCGCGATCAACTGCTCGGTCAGGTCATGCACCCGGCGCGAGAACTCGCCCTGCAGCGAACGCAGAGCATTGCGCGCGGCCTGCGCCGAACTGGCTTCGATCAGGTCGGCGATGGCTTCGGCCTGGGCCAGGTCGAGTTTGTCGTTGAGAAAGGCGCGCTCACTGAACTCGCCCGGTCGCGCCTGGCGCGCGCCGAGCTCCAGGCAACGCTGCAGCAGCATGTCCAGCACCACGGGACCGCCGTGGCCCTGCAACTCCAGGACATCCTCACCTGTGAAGGAGTGCGGCCCGGGGAAGAACAACAGCAGGCCCTGGTCGATGACCTCGCCATCATTGTCATGCCAGGGGCCGTAATGGGCGTGGCGTGGCTTGGGCTCAAGGCCACTGAGGGTGATGGCCAGCGCTCGGGCACGCGGCCCGGAGACCCGCACGATGCCAACCCCGCCACGACCCTGGGCAGTGGCAACGGCAGCGATGGTTTCACGGACAGCTTGCATGGCGGACCCCAGGGTAAATGACGGATAGCAAAACGCCCCACAAGGGGGCGTTTTGTACAGCGGCGCAGGTGTCAGGCTTTCGCCGTGGCCGCCTCGATCTTGCGGGTAATGTACCACTGCTGTGCGATCGACAGGCAGTTGTTGACCACCCAGTACAGGACCAGACCGGCAGGGAACCAGAGGAAGAAGAAGGTGAAGATGATCGGCATCAGCTTCATCACTTTGGCCTGCATCGGGTCCGGTGGTGTCGGGTTGAGCTGCTGCTGAATGAACATGGTGGCGCCCATGATGATCGGCAGGATGAAGAACGGATCCTTGATCGACAGGTCGGTGATCCACAGCAACCAGGGTGCCTGGCGCATCTCCACACTTTCCAGCAGGGTCCAGTACAGGGCGAGGAAGACCGGCATCTGCACCAGGATCGGCAGGCAGCCGCCCAGCGGGTTGATCTTCTCTTTCTTGTACAGCTCCATCATCGCCTGGGACATCTTCTGGCGATCGTCGCCATGCTGTTCCTTCAGGGCCTGCAGCTTCGGCGATACCGCACGCATGCGCGCCATCGATTTGTAGCTGGCTGCGGACAGCGGGAAGAACGCCAGTTTGATCAGGATGGTCAGGGCGATGATCGACCAGCCCCAGTTACCCAGCAGGCTGTGGATATGTTCCAGCAGCCAGAAGATCGGCTGGGACAGGAACCACAGCGGGCCGTAGTCGACGGTCAGCTCGAGGCCAGGCGACAGCTGGCCTAGGTAGCCTTGCAGTTTCGGGCCGGCATACAGGACCAGATCGCTTTCCAGCTTGCCACCTGCAGGGACGCTGAGGGTCGGGCCGGTGAAGCCGACGATATAGTTGCCCTGTGTGTCCTTGCGAGTCATGACCTGGTGAGTTTCACCCTTGGCCGGAACCCAGGCGGTCACGAAGTAGTGTTGCAGCCAGGCTACCCAGCCGCCTTCAACGCTGAGCTTCAGCGTTTCCTTGTCCATGTCCTTCATCGAGACCTTGGTGTAGGCCTTCTCAGGAGTCCAGACCGCGGCACCAAGGTAGGTGGAGACGCCGGTGGCAGTGGTCGACGACGGGTCGGCACTGCTGTCGCGTTTGAGCTGGGCGTAGACATTACCGCTCCAGGCCTGCTCGCTCTGGTTGTCGATCAGGTAGCTGACGGTTACCTGATACGCGGCTGGGTCGACGCAGCCCGGTTTCTTCAGCATCTGCTCCTTGGCCGAGCAGGTCGGATTAAGGCCACGTTTGAAGCTGAAACGCTTGATGTAGTGAACGCCGCCTTCATTCAGGGTCAGGTCCACGACCAGGCTGTCCTGACCCTCGGCCAGTTCATACGCCTTCTTGTCGCTGTTCCACAGGGCACGGCCGCTGCTTTTGTCCGGCGCATTGCTGCCGATCAAGCCGCTCTGGGCCAGGTAGTTACGCTCATTGCCGTTGTCGAACAGCTGGAACGGAACATCGGGTCGGTCCTGGCGGCGCGGGTATTGCGGCAGACTCAACTGCACGATATCGCCACCACGCGGATCGATAGCCAGGTCCAGGACGTCGGTCTTGACCTTGATCAGGCCTGCACTGGCCGATACGGCTTCAGCCTGAGGAACTGTCGGCTCGGCATTGATCGAGGGCACATCGCTGTTGTGGTTCGCCGCAGGTGTATCCGGCAACGCAGGAACACTGTTGGAGGTCGTGACGGCCGCACTCTGGGTGGGCAACTCGGCCTGGCCGTAGTCCTGGTTCCATTGAAGAACCATCAAATAGGACACGACTGCCAGGGCGACGAACAGGATCGAGCGTTGGATATCCATGGATTACTCGGTCATCGAAGGGGAGGAAAGGGGCGGAACCGGGTCGTAACCACCGGGATTCCAGGGATGACAGCGACTCAGGCGGCGTATGCCAAGCCAGCCACCGCGTAACACGCCGTGTAGCTCGATGGCTTCCTGGGTGTAGCAGGAACAGCTGGGGTAGAAGCGACAGTGACTGGCCATCAAAGGGCTGATGGCATAGCGGTAGAACTGGATCGGAAGGATCGCCAGTTTACGCATGGGGACTGTCGCCCGGCCCTGATCCGGTTTCGAGCTCAGGGTCAGGTCGCTGGCGAGCAAGGCGTTTCCAGAGTTTGCTGAACTGCTGATGCAGCTCCGGGTTCTCCAGATCGCCAAGACCTTTGCGTGCTACCACGACAATATCCCAACCTGCCAGTGAGGCCTGATTGAGCCGGAAGGAATTCCGAATCAGGCGTTTCAGACGGTTACGTTCGACCGAAAGCTTGACGCTTTTCTTGCCGATGACCAAACCCAGGCGGGGATGATCCAGATCGTTGTCGCGAGCGAGGAGCAGGACGTGCTTGCCAGGAACCTTACCGCTGGGTGAGTCGAAGACTGCCTTGAATTGTCGGGGTATCAGCAGGCGCTTTTCCCGACAGAAGTCTTGACTCACTACCCGTTCCGGTTGATCAGACAGCCAGACGCTTGCGGCCCTTGGCGCGACGACGCGACAGGACGGCACGGCCGTTCTTGGTGGCCATGCGGGCGCGGAAACCGTGGGTACGAGCGCGCTTGATAGTGCTGGGTTGGAAAGTGCGTTTCATGGTGCTTACCTGGGTGATCCACTGCGGGCCGGAATGGCCCCCGTTTAAAGAGACCGGCGATTCTAGTGAAACCGCAGGCGCAGGTCAATTTCCAGACAGCCTTTACGTACTTAAAGAAGATAAAAAGATAGAAATACTTAAAAAGACTAGATGTGTTTATAACGCTTAAGGGAGCCCCTATCTGTGGATAACGTTCTGTAGACCAGGCAGAGCAAAGCATTCAGCGATTAGAAAGGCTGTCATTAACCTCTTCAGTGAATGTGTGGCAGGTGAGCATAGCCTGTGTGTGGAATGCCGTTTTACCCACAGACGGTTTTTTCAGCAGGTTACTACCAACGTTGTACAGGCCTCTATACGGCCGTTATCCACAGCCCTCCTGGCGTCATTTACTTATTCCTTATTAACGTAATAAATCCTTGATTTTGCTTGGGGGAAGACACTTTTTCATGTGGATAACTCGGGTTGCGAGGGCTACAATGCGGGCTGTTTTTTCGTCGCCATCGATGGCGAATTAGGGGATTTCA